>OY969427.1:0-5070229 GCA_963699265.1 uncultured Armatimonadota bacterium
CTGGCTCTGACGCATTCGGGCACGAAATCGCGTTCCGGTTCGCTGAGAGCAAGGACGGCCTTAACGCAGTGGAGTGTAAGGGCCAGACTGTTGAATTGCCCAGTGGATTTAGAAAGGTGCACCTACTGGCGGCGTCAACGTCGGCGACAAGCACTCAAGCCAGCTTCCTGGTCGGAAACAGTTCTACAAGCCCTTCGTACGGTATTTCAGCCTGGTCGGAGCAACCACAGACCAGGAATGTTGGCTTTCAATCGTCGTACCGACTCAAAAACGGTGCATACGATTCCAGCGCTCCATGTATTTTTGGTGACTACACGATTACTCTAGATTCCGGCACAAGTTCGAGATCGATAACGCTTCCGAACAATCCGTCCATCAAAGTGCTGGCCATCACGGTCGAAAAGTAATCGCAGGGCGGCTTTCTTTCAGCTCTGATTTCAACCCGTTTCTTTGAGGTGAGTTTGCTCAATGACTTTCCGCGTAATAAAGCCACTTTGCTTGGCTTTGCTTGCCTTTTTCTGTGTACCCGCTGGGGCTCAATCGGTCGCACCGACGGCAGGATCTCGTCAAATTAGTCCATCCGTCATCAATCTCGCCTATATCTTGCCGTCAAATCAGCCGTCGTCGGCTGCAGCCACGGCAACGGCTACGCCGCATTCTTCCCTCAGCCAATCCGCAAAGCTAACATATGATGCCGCGCTATTTGGCACAGGCGCGTTGATCGCGTCGGACAATCGCGGGCTTTACCGAACCATCCAGGGGCCGCATGGGGCGTCGAGCGGGTTGATGAACACTGCCAACGACATCACACACCTCGGCGATCTCGGCTATGTCGCGCCTTTGGTCGGCCTGGTCTATCTGAGCGGCGGACATACGAATAAGGACCTGGCGTGGAAGGCTGGAGTTGCAGTCTTGAAAGCAGGCGCTATTGGATTGGTCTTGAAAGACGCTGTGGGCCGAAAGCGGCCCGGAAGCGCAAACCCTGGATCGGGTGGCGAGTTCAAGCCGTTCAACCCAGGGAGCGATTACGACTCGTTTCCATCCGGCCATAGCATCGTAGCGTTTTCGGTGGCAACGGTTTGGGCGGATGAAAAGCCGAAGGAAAAGTATCTCGCGTACGGCTTAGCGACACTGGTCGGGGCTTCGCGCATCATCAAAACCGCGCATTGGCCAAGCGACGTGTTCTTCGGCGCGGCAATCGGCGTGTGGCAGGGAAGCAAGGCGGCACACGGAGACACGGACCTGTTTAATTTGAAATTCTGACGCCCACCCAGCTCGTTCCTCGCCACCCTCCCGCAACGGGAGGGCAATGTTCAGCTCCCCTCCTTCCGAAAGGAGGGGAACCGGGCCCCCGGCCAGCAAAACTAATTCAACCTTGTCTGCGGCACAATCGTTGCTGTCACTCGTGGGAGAATGGGCGCGGTGTCGTCCTTCTCGATTGGCAGAAGAGCCTTCGGCAAGACTTCATCCATGTGCGAGACCATGTGGAAGGTCATCTGCTTTCGCACATCCGCCGGGATATCGTCGAGGTCGCGCTCGTTTTCGGCCGGTAGAAGTACAGTGTAGATTCCGGCCCGATGCGCAGCCAGAATCTTCTCTTTTAATCCGCCAATCGGCAAAACGCGCCCGCGCAACGTGATCTCGCCGGTCATGGCGACATCGCGGCGGACAGGTCAACGTGTCAATGCTGACGCGATCGCCGTTGCCAATGTAATGCCCGCCGAAGGACCGTCCTTTGGTGTTCCACCAGCGGGGATATGCACATGGATTTCAAGCCCTTCGTAAAAGTCCTGAGTCAGCCGCAACGCTTCCGCCTTAGAACGAATATAGGACAGCGCCGCCTGCGCCGACTCCTTCATGACATCGCCAAGCTGGCCGGTCAGAGTCACACGGCCCTCCTTGCCATGCAAAAGCGAAACTTCGATGGAGATGACGTCGCCGCCGAACTCGGTATACGCTAGCCCCGTAGCCGCGCCGACCTGATCCTCCTCCTCCATGACGCCAAAATGATATTCGCGTTTGCCGAGATAGTCGGGAATCTCCAGCGCGCCGATTTCAAGCGGATCCGTTTTGCCTTCAGCAACTCGACGTGCCGTTTTGCGGCACAGGGTTGCAAGTTCACGCTCCAAATTGCGTACTCCGGCCTCGCGGGTGTGCTCGCGGATCACACGTCGAACCGCCTCGCGGGTCACGCTGCACTGCTCTTCGGCGATCCCGTGATCCTTCAGCAGCTTCGGCAAGAGGAACCGCTCGGCGATTTCTACCTTTTCGTCCTCGATATAGCCGCTGAACGGGATCACCTCCATGCGGTCACGCAGCGCTGGCGGGATCGGGTCGAGCAGGTTCGCGGTCGTAATGAACATGACCTCGCTAAGATCGAACGCCGCCTCCAGGTAGTGGTCAGAAAACTCGTTGTTCTGCTCCGGGTCAAGCGCCTCAAGCAGCGCCGACGACGGATCGCCGCGGAAATCCGCCGACATCTTGTCGATCTCGTCGAGCATGAAGACAGGATTGCGGGTGCCTGCGGTTTTCAGGCCCTGGATAATGCGGCCCGGCAAAGCGCCGATGTATGTGCGCCTGTGCCCACGAATTTCGGCCTCGTCGCGCACCCCGCCCAGGCTGATGCGGATAAATTTCCGTCCCATCGCGCGCGCAATCGACTTACCGATGCTAGTTTTGCCCACTCCGGGAGGGCCTACGAAACAGAGGATCGGGCCTTTGAGCGTGCCAGTCAGCTTGCGAACGGCAAGGAACTCCAGTATCCGCTCTTTGGCTTTTGGCAATCCGTAATGATCCGCATCCAGAACTTTACCTGCCTCTTCAATATCAAGTTGGTCATCGCTCTTGACCGACCACGGCAGCGCCACTAGCCAGTCTAAGTAGGTGCGCACGACCACGCCATCGGGCGCGGCGAACGGCATTTTTTCGAGGCGGCCAAGCTCCTTGTTTGCGCGCTCAGCGACGGCTTCCGGCATCTGCGCCGCATCAATTTTTGCCTTGTACTCGTCAATTTCGCTGCCGCGCTCGTCGCGTTCGCCAAGCTCCTGCTGGATGGCCTTTAGCTGTTCACGGAGGATGAACTCGCGCTGGTTGTCCCCCATCTCCTTTTCCACGCGGTTGCGGATATTCTTCTGGACTTCGAGGATTTCGAATTCTTTGGTGAGCAAAACCGACAGCTTGTCGAGACGCTCCTTGGCGTTCAGCTCTTCGAGAAGCTCCTGCTTGGTTTCGATCCGCAGACCGCCGAGGTGCCACGCGATATGATCGGCGAGGCGTCCAGGCTCCTCGATGTTCATCATGCTGAGAACGGCTTCCGGCGGAATCTGGCGTCCGCTGGTGACGATCTGCTCAAACTGAGTCAAAGTCGAGCGCATCAGTGCCTCGCGTTCGACACTTTTTTCCAGGTCTTCCGCAAGCGGTGTCCCCTTGACCATAAAGAACGGATCGGTTTGGGTGAACTTATCGACGCGGAAACGGCAGACGCCCTCAAGCATGACGCGGATGGTGCCATCCGGAACTTTTAGAATTTGCAGCACTTCGGCGACAATGCCGACGCGGTAGACATCGTCGGGTTCGGGATCTTCGACCGCAACCAGCTTTTGGGTAGCGAGCAAAATGTGCCGATGGCTTTCCAATATCTGCTCCAGCGCGCGAACGGACTTTTCACGGCCGATGAACAGCGGAAAGATGATCTTCGGAAAATAGACATTGTCGCGCACTGGTAGCAGCGGCAACTCCAGCGGGAACGGATACTTGCCGGACTTGGAGCGTTTGCTTGCCGGTGCAGGCGATTCCGATTTAGCGGACGTGGCCTGGCGACGACGCGGTGTCGGTGGCGCAGGCTTATCGTCGATGTCGGTAAGGAGGGTTAGAATTTCTACTTCTTTGTCAGTCATTGGCAATTAGGTAAGGGAGTTTCTCTAGACTTGGAGTGTCGCGGGCAGAATTGGTGCAGTTTCGATCTAGAGAGTGTACCTGCGAATGGGGATTCGATAGCAACTGTGGGAAAGACCTGCCCCACCTTCCCGCAAAAGACCCTCCCCCGCCTCCCGAAACGGGAGGAGCCAGAGCGATAGGCACTTTCGCAGCATTTATATCTTAGCTCCTCCCGCTTCGGGAGGCGGGGGAGGGTCTGCGGCAAGGCATGGAGGTTGTAATGGGGCTGCTATGAAAGACTACCTCCCCTAGCCCCTCCTTCCGAAAGGAGGGGAACTAATAGCTCCTCCCGTTTCGGGAGCCGGGGGAGGGCCCACGGCAAAGCATGGAAATCGTGGCTGGAGCTGTTATGGAAGTCCACCTCCCCTAGCCCCTCCTTCCGAAAGTGTCAAGTTCCGGGAGGTTGTGAACAGAGAAGATTGCTGGTGAGGTGTTGTGCATCCGGTGCTCCTCTTGGAAACAGTTCCGGGTTCGTCGCATACCATTTGAGGACTGCCTGAAAGGGCGTCATCGTGCCGATGGGTATGCGCCTGTTCCTCCTGCTGAGATTGTAGTGCCTGCACCATCCGAACAGGGCGGCTGTTCTGGCCTCGCGTTCGATGTAGCGCCTGCCTTTGATGACGCCCTCCTTGACCAGGCCGTTGGTGCGTTCCGCAAGTCCGTTGGTCTGCGGACGGTAGGGTCTGGTCGTCCTGTGGCGTATGCCGTGCTCGGCGCACAGGTCGTCGAACGGTCGCCTGAGCCCGTGCGCGTGCTTTTCGGGAGCGCATCCCTTGAGCGTGTACTCGCCGCCGTTGTCGGTGAGGACGGTGTGGATGGCGAACTCGAAGAACGCGCGGCACCGGCGCAGGAAGTCGCAGGCGGCGGCGGAGTCGTGCCTGTCGTAGACGTGCAGGAAGACCATGCGCGTGGCGCGGTCCACGGCGACGAAGCAGTGCTGCGGGCCGCGCAGGGTGAAGCTGTCGATGTGAAGGAAGCCGGGCGTGCGCGCAGCCTCGTCGTCGAAGCAGGGCCTGGCTGCGGCATGTTCGTCCTGCCCGCCGCCGTCCTTGCCGCCGCCGGGGAGCCGGTTTTCGCCCCTGCGGACGAGCAGGCGGAATACGCTCGAGCGCGTGGCGTGCGGGATGTGCGCCTGGACGTTGTCGAGAAGATCGTCGAGAGCAAGCTCGGCGCTGGTGCGCAGATGGACGATGAGCTCCTCCTCCAGGGGCTGAACGCGGTTCTTGAATGCAGCGGCCGGCTGCTGCGGTCGTTGACGTGCCGGTGGGTGACGCCCCGCCGCCTCCACTTGTGGACGGTGGCGACGCTGACCCGCAGCCGCTCGGCGAACTGCCGGTACGTCTCGCCGTCGGGGTTGTCCTGTATGAGATTTCGTATGTGATGGTTGGTTTTTGCATTAGAATGATAGGTGGGCATGTCGGTACCTTCTTGTTTAGTCGCTAGTAGACTACCGCATGCCCAAACAACCTGGTGCCGCAGTTCAAAAGTACCTGTTCATAATGTCCTGAAACCTAACACCGAAAGGAGGGGAACTAATAGCTCCTCCCGTTTCGGGAGGCGGGGGAGGGCCCACGGCAAGGCATGGAGGTTGTGATGGGGCTGCTATGAAAGACTACGTCCCCATGTCCCTCCTTCCGAAAGGAGGCGAACTAATAGCTCCTCCCGTTTCGGGACGCGGGGGAGGGTCTGCGGCAAGGCATGGAGGTTGTGATGGGGCTGCTATGAAAGACTACCTCCCCATGTCCCTGCTTCCGAAAGGAGGGGAACAGAGCGGAAGGCCCTCTACGACGCCGCGCGCAGCTCGGACGGATCAAGCACGCCGAGGTTCTCGCGGACTACTTCAGCGTCAATCTCGACCTTCGTGATCTCCGTCTGCGAAGGAATCTCGTACATGATGTTCATCATGACCTGCTCGATGATGGAGCGTAGCGCGCGCGCGCCGGTGGCACGCTTCAATGCCTCTGCGGCAATTGCCTCAAGCCCATCTGGGGTGAACTGGAGGTCAACACCGTCGTATTCGAAGAACTTCTGATACTGCTTGACAAGAGCGTTCTTTGGCTCCAGCAGAATTTTGACTAGCGCCTCGTGATCAAGCGAAGACAGCGTGGTGACGACCGGCAGTCGTCCAATAAACTCGGGAATCAAGCCGTAGCGCATCAAGTCTTCCGGCATGACCTGTCCTAGGATGTCCTTCTCCTGGTTGATCCGTGACTCGACATTTGCGCGGAATCCAAGCGATTGCTGACCATGCCGACGAGAAATGATCTGCTGAATGCCCTCAAACGCCCCGCCGCAAATGAACAGGATGTTGCTGGTATCGATCTGAACGTAATCCTGTTGCGGATGCTTGCGCCCGCCTTGCGGCGGGACATTGGCGACCGTGCCTTCAATAATCTTAAGCAGCGCCTGCTGGACGCCTTCCCCGGAAACGTCCCGGGTGATGCTTGGGCTGTCCGACTTGCGGGTGATCTTGTCGATTTCGTCGATATAGACGATGCCATGCTGGGCGTTCTTGACAACGGCGTTAATATTGTCCCCATTGTCCGCAGCCATGAGCAGCTTGAGCAAGATGTTCTCGACATCCTCGCCGACATAGCCCGCTTCGGTGAGGCTGGTGGCGTCGGCGATGGCGAACGGAACGTTCAGGATGCGCGCCAATGTCTGTGCGAGCAGCGTTTTGCCGGAGCCGGTCGGGCCGATCAGCAGGATATTGCTCTTCTGCAGCTCGACGCCTTCAACAGGCAGGTTGATTCGCTTATAGTGGTTGTAGACGGCGACGGAGAGGACTTGCTTCGCGCGCTCCTGGCCAACGACATACTGGCTCAGGATACGGTAAATCTCTTTAGGCTTTGGAATCTTGCTGACTGCAGCGGTCTCTTCTTTGGTGGCCTGGGCAGCGTCGGTGCGGATGATTTCGTTGCAGAGCGCAACGCAATCAAGGCAAACGCCTCCATGGACGCCGAGGATCAGCTTCTGGACTTGCTCGCGTGTCTTTCCGCAGAGCAGGCACCGGCTATCGTTACGCTCCTGAGTCAATCTTGCCATCGGTGGGTGTAGATTCCGTCCTTGGTGTTATCATACCGCCGTGCGGAACATCGCGCAAATTGAGGGCAGCGCACGAAGTATGATTTTCATACATTATCGGCGCAAACGGGTCGCAACGTTATCCTATACTGCTAACGATCTGCGGCCAAATGCAAGATCGGACGATTTGGCCGCAGCATCGCTGTCAGCTATTTCTTCTTTGCAAGAACTTCGTCAATGATGCCGTATGCGACGCCCTCTTCGGCGGACATCCAGTAGTCACGGTCAACATCCTTGGCGACGCGCTCGAACGGCTGGCCGCAGTTTTCTGCGAGAATCTGAGTCAAACGCTCACGGTAGCGCAGGACTTCGCGCGCTTGGATTTCGATATCGGATGGCGTACCTTGGAATCCGGCACTACCCTGATGGATCATGATGCGCGCGTTCGGAAGGGATGCACGTTTGCCTTTTGTTCCGCCTGACGCCAGCACCGCGCCCATCGACGCCGCCATGCCGACAACCGTTACACGGATATCGGGTCGCACAAGCTGCATGGTGTCGTAGATCGCAAGACCCGCGATCACCGAACCGCCCGGCGACTGGATATACATGTCGATATCCTTGTCGGGGTCTTCCTTCTCAAGAAAAAGAAGCTGGGCGATGACGATATTCGCCATGTGCTCTTCGATGGCGTCGCCGATAAAAACGATGCGATCCTTCATCAGACGCGACCACAGGTCGTACTGCTCAGTACCGCGCGGAGTCTGTTCAACTACAACAGGGATATAGGGCATTTTTCGCTCACTCTCCTCAATCTAACTCGGCCAACACTCGCTTGTGGCCACAAATGGTTCTACGTTAAAAACCGAGTTTATGCTTCCGGCTCAGAAGCTTCTTCGGCAACGACAGCCTTTTTCTTTCGCGTCGAAGGTTTCTTGGCCGGCTTTTCGGCTGCATCGGTTTCGGCCTTCGCCTGTGCCTTCTTTGCGTTGGCGATGACTGCAGCCGTGTCAAGGATTTCGTCCGTGATGTTAGACAGCGACTTCAAGTGCCCAATGAGCTTTTTGGTGTATGCAGCGTTGCGAATAGCTTCCATTCCGCCGCTTGAGTCAATATAGGCTCGCATGGACTGCACCGACGTACGCTGCTTGGCGGCGCGATCTTCAATCTCTGCCGCGATATCCTCATCTTTAAGCTCCAGGCCTTCTTGCCGGGCAAGCTCTCCCAGGACCAGCCCTCGCCGCAAACGGCGTTCGGCTTGAGAACGAAACTTTTCGAGCAACTCCTCTTCAGTGGTGTTATTGTTGGCAAGATATTCGGGGAACGTTATTTTGCGCGATTCAAGCTCTTCATTGAACGTCTTGATATCGTCCTCAAGCTCCAGGTCAAGTAGGATCGATGGATAGTTGATTGTGGATAGCTCGACCAGTTTATCGACAAGATCCGATTCGACAATCGATTCGCCCGAACTTCGGTATGTCTCCTCGAACTCAGAGCGAAGCTTGGCCTTCCAGGCATCGAGAGTATCGACTCGGCCTGCCTTTTTCGCGAACTCATCGTTCAGCTCTGGCAAAATCCGAGCATGCATCTCTTTGACCCGAATAATGAAGTCCGCGTTCTTGCCTGCTACCTCTTCGTTGGGATAGTCGGCGGGGAACGGCAGTTTGAATGACTTCTCGTCGCCGACACTTAAGCCAACAAGCTGCTCATCCACTCCGGGAACATTGCCTGGATCACCCAGGGTAATCGCAGTGGGTCTGAACTCTTCAGGTTCGATCAAAAGCTCCGCGTCAGGCCCAATTTCAGCGTCGTCCTCGCGCGGCGTGATCGAAAGATCACCGACAATCACATCGCCTAGCTGCGAGGTACGGTCTTCAACAAGCGGAAAGTCCGCGTGGCGCGAACGCACGTCTTCGATTTGGCGGTTGATCATCTCGTCGTCAACTACTAATGTGACGCGCTTCGCTTCGATGCCCTTGTAGTCGCCAAGCTCGACTTTTGGCGCAAGCGGGACAATCGCTTTAAACTCGAAAACGTAATCGGGAGGGGTGGTTTCGAGCTTGACAAGCTCCATGCGCGGACGTGCGTAGGGGCTGATCTGCTTTTCGGTGATCGCCTGTTCATAGGCGGGCTGCACCAAAAGCTCGGCGGTTCGTTCCCGCACCTGGTCGGCAGGAACACGCTGCTTCACAAACGACAGGGGTGCCTTGCCCTTGCGAAAACCCGGCACGGCGACGTATTTGGAGAACTCGCGATACGCCTTGTCAACCGCTTCTGCGACTTTGGCGGACTCAACTTCGATATCGAGACTTAGCTCACACGGACTGATCTGCTCTTCACTCTTGACCGGCATTAGAAAGGGGCGCTCCTAACAAATGGGGCACGGCAAACGCTGCGGCCCTGGAACCGTCGTAACGGCCTCTTCCGCGTGCGTCGCCATGCCCAACTTCAACGTTTTTAGTATCGCGGAGTGTACCACAGGGGTATTTGAGTGTCAACCAAGCCAAATGGGTAGGAAGGTGGCGGGGAAGCACCTGGAACGCTGCATGGCCGCTGTACCATTTTGCGCGTTTTCAGAAGAGTCAGCATATATTCAAGGCCCAGACGGATTCTTCGCGTCCGGGCCCTGGAATCCTTCATCATCTTTAACCACGCATCCACTTACTGTTGCGGATGGTCGTCATCGTGGTGGTCGTGCTGCACAACAATGGCGCGAGCATCGCCGTCTGGTGCCAAGTCCGCCCTCACACGCTGACCGATATGCAGCACGGTCTGATTCGAGGGTATCGGCTGCTGGCCTGGTTCGTAGACGGAAACTTTAGTGCGATCGCTAATATTTATCTGGACTGTGCCTGAGTCCGTGGCAACCGTCACCACAGTAGGGCCACCCGAATTATCAAGGTTAACGATGCGGCCCGTTATCATGCGAACAGATGCAACATGATCTGCATCGCGATCGTGATGGGGATGGAAGTTCTGATCGTCGCCTGCGGACGCCGATTGGATTTGTACGGTACTCGTCTGCGGTTGCCACTCAACGTACGCGCCTAATGCTTCTGCAACGAATCGCAGCGGGACCAAGGTCGTTCCAAGGGTCACTATTGGAGCTTGGGCAAGTTGCTCAGGCTGGCGATTTACGTAGGCGGTGGCGCTGCCAAGCGACAACGAGACGTTGGTTTGGCCCTTCGTGGCAAAAATTGTCCTCGTCCTCGAGTCATATTCAACATCGGCACCCAAGTGTTCAAACACGCCGCGTAGCGGGACCAGCACCGAGCCGTTCATCTCTTGTGGCGGAGTTCCATTGAACGCCACCGGTTGGCCGTCAACGACAACGTTGATGTTTTGCGCGTGTGCCGCGCTGCCACCGAAAAATAATCCGGCCGCAACTGCTAGGCTGGCAATTAATGTTTTTTGCATAGTTCACCTCTCGATGACAGGCAGAGCACCAATGCCCGCGCTGCCGTCAACTTTCTTGTTTCAAGCACTGACTGCCTTTGGAGCAGAACTGTTCCCGTGCCCAATGCATGAGTAGTGTCCAAAGATGGGTCTTGTGAAACAATCCAGCGTGGAGGAGACTGTGCGCGTCAACACTTTAGGCATCGGCGATAGAAGGCGAAAATTCGTTTTGGTTCTGATTGGGCGGGTGCATATACGACTTCGAACTACGCCACCGCGAGCGACATGACCGATTCCTGAGTCGCGCCGGTTGCCGATACTTCGCCCGAGATGCGTCCGTCGCGGACGACATAGATCCGGTCCGCCATGCCAAGAACTTCGGGAAGCTCGGACGAGATCATTAAGATCGCTGCACCGTGGTCGGTAATCGCACGCATCTGCTCGTAGATTTCGCGCTTTGCGCCGATATCGACTCCGCGTGTCGGCTCGTCAAGGATCAGCAATTTGCATCCCGTCATCAGCCATCGCGCGATCAAGGTCTTCTGCTGGTTGCCGCCGGATAGTTCGCCCACATTCTGATCGATCGACTTGGCCTTGACCGATAGTTTTTTCGTCTCGTCGATGCAGTCCTGGCGCTCCTTGGCCGAAAGAATCACGCCAAGTCGTGCAAGCAAGCCGAGTTCGATGCTAGGTTCGGAGACGTTCTCCTTGATGGGCCGAAGAAGCATCAGCCCTTCACGCTTTCGATCCTCGGTGACGAAACCTATCCCGGCGCGGATCGCGTCGCCGGGATTGCGGAATTTGGCCAGCTTTCCCTTCCAGATAATCTGGCCAGACGTCACGGCGTCCGCGCCGAAAATCGCGCGGGCGATCTCGGTCCTGCCGGCGCCAACCAGTCCTGCCAGCGCGACAATCTCGCCTGGGCGCACTGTCAGTGAAATGTTTTTCAGCTTTGTGCCAACAGTAAGGTCACGAAGTTCAAGGAGCGGTTCTGTCTTCAACTCGACTTGATGATCCGATTGCGGAAAGACATTCTCTAAAGAACGTCCGACCATCATGGCGACAAGCTGGTTGGTATCGACATCCTTTATATCGCGAGTGCCGACGACCTGGCCGTCGCGCAGCACTGTCACTCGATCCGCGATGGCGAAAATCTCCTCAAGTCGATGCGAGATGTAGACAATCGAAACACCGCTCGCCGTCAGCAGCTTGATCCTCTCCCATAGCTTTTCGAGATCGTGGCCGGTTAATGTTGCTGAAGGCTCGTCCATCGCGATGATCCGGGACTTTCGCCGAAGGGCCTTTGCGATCTCGACAATCTGCTGCTGTGCCACGCTCAAGCCGCTGACTAGCCGATCCGCAGAAAAGCCTGCGCCGAGATCGGCCAAAATCTTGTTGGACTGATCGAGCTGCCCCTTGGAGTCAATTGTTCCGGGCAGCCTGCCGCGCAATTCCTGGCCAAGAAAGATGTTGTCGGCGATGGTCAAATGCGGCGCAAGCTGAAACTCCTGATAGATCAAGTTGATGCCGAGGTCAATTGCGGTTTGAGGAGTCGAAACGTGCACGACATTGCCGTCGATCAGGATATCACCCGAATCCGCGGGCTGTGCGCCGGCCATCGCCTTCATCAGCGTGGACTTTCCAGCGCCGTTCTCCCCAACAAGCGCGTGCACTTCGCCCTTGCGTACATCGAAGGAAACATCGTTCAGCGCGCGTTGTCCGCCAAAAGATTTGCTGATCCCAACAAGCTGCAATAGAGGAACTTCCATGGTGAGTATAGTATCCTACCAACATGGTGATTGAACAGATCACGAATAGGCATTTCTTGCCAAAAACCGGTCAGCACGTTACGGTAATAGATATTAGTATATGGAAATTTGTCACGGAGGCGTAAACATGAGGTTTTCTGAAACGAAGTGGTTCAGCATGCGGATCGGCGTCACAGTCGCACTTGCTGCGATAGCTTTTGCTCTCATAACGGGTTGCGGCAATTCGGGAGGCGGAGGCGGAACAACCGGCGGTACACCAACTGGTTCAGCTCCTGCGACATCCACCGCGCCTGGCACGCTCAATATTGAGGTCATCCCAAAAGGCACGTCGCATGAGTACTGGAAATCGATCCATGCCGGCGCGAATCAGGCGGCAAACGATCTGAAGTCCCAGGGAATCAATGTAAACATCATCTGGCAAGGTCCTCTCAATGAGGACGACCGCAATGGGCAGATAGAAGTCGTTGACGGAGCGATTACAAAGAAGGTTGACGGCATTGTACTGGCGCCGCTTGATTCCACGGCGCTGGTGCAGCCTGTCAACGATGCCGCAGATCATAAGATTCCCGTCGTGATTATAGATTCGTCGGTGAATACGCCGAAAATCGTGTCGTTTGTTGCGACCGACAACGAAAAGGGCGGTATGCTTGCGGGTCAGGAACTCAGCCGCGAGATAGGCGGAAAAGGCCCTATCTTGATGCTGCGCTATCAGGAAGGCTCTGCCAGCACGGAGGCGCGCGAA
The DNA here is from genome assembly GCA_963699265.1 of uncultured Armatimonadota bacterium. Lineage (GTDB taxonomy): Bacteria > Armatimonadota > Armatimonadia > Armatimonadales > Capsulimonadaceae > CAXSEA01. The sequence goes on from OY969427.1 coordinate 12,868, forward strand.
AAGGGATTCTTAGAGGCAATTAAACAGAGCCCGGGAATCACGATTGTTTCAGACGATCAGTATGCTGGCGCGACTGTCAACACGGCCTACAAGGCTGCTCAGAACCTGATCAATAGGTACGGTCATCAGGTCGTAGGCGTGTTCGCGCCTAACGAGTCGTCAGCACGCGGAATGAAGCTGGCATTGCGCGACGCGGGGCTTCTTGGCAAGATCAAGTTTGTGGGCTTTGACAGCAGCACGGATCTCGACCAAGGTCTGCAAAATAAGGACATCAACGCGCTTGTTGTCCAGGATCCCTTTAAGATGGGCGACGAAGGTGTCACGACGATTGTCAATTCCATAAAGGGAAAGGCGGTCGATAAACGGGTTGATACCGGAGTGACGTTAGTCACGCCCGACAACATGAATCAGCCAGCCATGCAGAAGCTGCTTCACCCGCCGTCTGCATAACATTCGGTCGCCGATTGGCCGCAGCACACTACGTTGCGGCCACGCTTTCATTCAGTAGCAACTATGGCATCAACATCTTCCCGTAGCCCAGCGACGCAGGAGCCGCCTGCGCCAAATCCTGTCACCGCCCCTGTCAACAAGGGCAATGCCTTGTTAACGGCGCTTGGCCCGTTTATCGGTCTGGCGCTGGTGCTCGCTCTGTTTTCGATCAATCCGGATGTTCGGCACAGCTTCCTTACCTTCGACAATTTCCGCATCGTTCTCACCCAAACCATGATCGTTGGCATTGCCGCGTTGGGCATGACGATGATCATTGTCAGCGGCGGGATCGATCTGTCAGTAGGGTCGGTGGTAGCGCTATCGAGCGTTGTCGCCGCTATGCTACTCGTCGACGGCCAGCCCGCGTGGGTTGCGATCATCGGCGCAATACTGACAGGCGGCGTATTCGGCGCGATCAACGGATCACTGATCACCAGCTTGCGTGTGACGCCGTTCATCGTCACGCTTGGCACTCTCGGGATCGCACGCGGATGCGCCAAGTGGATTGCGCACGAGCAGGCCATTTCCGGGCCGGATTCGTGGCTGAACAATATCGCGACGCCATTCCCAAGCCCAGCCTGGATGATCGTTTCGCCCGGAGTTTGGTTGACACTGGTGCTTGCCGTACTTGTCGCCGTGATGCTTCGAACGACCGTTTTCGGACGATACATCTTCGCAATCGGATCGAATGAAACGACGGCTCGTCTGTGCGGCATTCGCGTCGATGCAATGAAAATCGGCATTTACTGCCTCGCGGGCCTCTTTTTCGGCATTGCCGGCGTGTTGCAGTATTCCCGCCTGACCATGGGAGATCCGACAGTCGATGTGGGATTGGAATTGGACGTAATCGCGGCGGTCGTCATCGGCGGAGGAAGCCTCTCTGGTGGTGAAGGTTCAATTTTGGGTTCGCTCGTCGGGGCGCTGATCATGTCCCTCTTGCGTAGCGGCGCGACTCAAAGCGGCTGGCCAGCGTACGTGGAGGAGATTATCATCGGCGCGGTGATCATTACCGCCGTCACCCTCGACCGGCTGCGGCACAATCGGCGGGCGTAAAGGCGACGCAACCCAAGTTCAAGCAGCCGCCCAGCGATCCCGTCAAGGACCGATGGGCGGCTTTTTCATGCCCGCAAAAATATTTTCCCTCAGCCTTTCCGCTTTTTGGCACCTCCTGCGAGGAATAGAGATAGTGGTTTGCAGAAGGAGTCAATTATGCTGGCAAGAGCTATCTCAAGCGCGATTTATGGAATTGATGCGTACACCGTCGATGTGGAGACGGACATTTCAACTCATCTCGCGAGCTTTACGGTTGTGGGACTGCCCGACGCGGCGGTAAACGAAAGCCGCGAACGGGTGCGCTCCGCGATCAAGAACTCGGGTTTCGAGTTTCCGCTTAGGCGAATTACGGTCAATTTGGCACCTGCCGATATCAAGAAGCAGGGACCGTCATTCGACCTGCCGATTGCGGTCGGCATTTTGGCAGCCACTGGACAGATTGCAGCGGCATCGATGGACGACTGGCTGTTTGTCGGTGAACTTGCGCTGGACGGATCTGTTCGCCCAGTTTCTGGACTTCTGCCTATCGCCATGAGCGCACGGAAGGAAGGCAAGCGCAAGCTGGTGGTGCCTGCCGAGAATGCCACCGAGGCCGCACTGGTCAGCGATGTTGAAGTTTACGCAGTCCGGACCCTCATCGATGTCGCAGACCTGCTGATCGCGGATCGCGACGGCGAGCCGCACAAGCCGGTGGAAGCCGATCCGCAGGCACTCCTGATACAGGAAGATCCTGGCGGTGTCAACATGTCCGAAGTGCGCGGGCAGGCGCATGTCAAGCGTGCGCTCGAGGTCGCTGCGGCTGGCGGACACAACGTGCTCCTCGTCGGACCGCCTGGATCGGGCAAGAGCATGCTGGCACGTCAACTGCCGACCATCCTTTCGCCAATGACTCTAGACGAGGCGCTGGAAGTGACTCGCGTCTACAGCGTTTCGGGGCAGCTTGGCGGCGGGAACAACGGCTCGCTGATCGCGCGCCGGCCATTCCGTTCGCCGCACCACACAATATCGAGTGCCGGACTGTCGGGTGGTGGGGCGTTCCCGCGCCCCGGCGAAGTTTCGCTCGCGCATAACGGAGTCCTGTTCTTGGACGAGCTGCCGGAGTTCAGGCGCGACACACTGGAGGTGCTTCGTCAGCCGCTTGAGGATGGATTTGTGACCATTGTGCGGGTCGCAGGCTCGCTAACCTATCCTGCAAAATTCATGATGGTCGCCGCGATGAACCCCTGCCCTTGCGGCTACTTTGGCGATACCTTGCGTCAGTGCACTTGCTCACCCCAGCAAATTCGTCAATATGTCCAGCGCATTTCCGGGCCTCTGCTAGATCGCATCGACATTCACATCGAAGTGCCGCGCCTTAAACAAGACGAAATGGTGCAGGCACCGGACGCTCCGAAAGCTGAGGCATCGGAGGTTATCCGTGAGCGTGTGATTGAAGCGCGCCTGCTCCAAGCGGAGCGGTTCAAGGGGACGACCACGTACTGCAACTCGCACATGCAGTCAAGGCAAATACGCGAAGTTTGTCAAGTTTCGGAGGAGGTACGAGATCTGCTGAGGGCGGCAATCACTCAGCTTTCCCTTTCGGCTCGAGCATACGACCGCATCCTTAAGCTGTCGCGGACAATCGCCGACCTTGACCGCAAGGAGAACATCGAGCTTTCACACGTCGCAGAGGCGTTGCAGTATAGGGCGCTGGATCGGAAGCTGTGGGGGTAGTATATAGTTTGGGCGCGGTGGCGTTATCGGCGTTCTAAGATGACCTACCTGATGGCAGAATTTCGGGGAACTATCCGGCAGGTTTCTATGAAGAAGACAATGAATCTCCTCGGAGCAAGCTCCGAGGTGTCTACGGATTTTTGTCATGCAGCTGCTTTAGAATAGCTCAAGCTGCTTGGTTGTGATAGGCTCGATATGAATTTGCCTGTATTCGGACTGTCTGTTTTGCTTAGCGATATATTCGCTGACCGTCGATTCGTTTCCATGGCGGCCGACCGTGTTGATGTAGAACCCGCTGGACCAGAACGAGCCGCCCCAAAGCTGCTTCTTCACGCCCGGACAACGCGCAAACACCTCCCTTGCCGTGAGGCTCTTCACGATCTGGGCGATGCGCGACGGACTCAGCGTCGGTACCGACTGAATCAGAAAATGCACATGGTCGCGGTCGCTCCCGACCTCCAGAAACGTAATCTCGTAGCGGTTGCCGATGTCGAAGCAAACGCTTCGCAGCACGCCGTCAACATCCAAGTCCACCACGGCACGGCGGTACTTGGTAGGACAGACCAGATGGTACAGAAGAAGAGAGACGTTGTGGCTCTTGTGAATATGCTCGCTCATCCGAACATATCATGACACTAACGCGCTCCTTCCAGTCATATAAGGGTACGCAGCAAGCTGCGAGGTATTGACATCCTGTTGGAATAAAACAATGTATCTTTCTGCTAGAAACGACCGATTGCTCAACCTACTCCATCGCTGGGTTGTCGGTTTTGCTGTTATAGCTATATCTTGCATCGTGTATCAAGCTTCCATGGAGATTCATGTATCGGAGGGTTATCAACTTGTCGCGCGGGGCGACTACCTGAGTGCCGTGCCCCTATTACTTGAAGATAGAGATCGTTTCAAAGGCGGATATCCAGCAAGTCTGGCACTTGCAGAATGCTATTGTAAAACACAGCAAAGGGTCAAGGCTATCCAGGAGCTTAGGCATCTAGTACAACTTGACCCGAACAATTCTACATTTCGTCAGGATCTATCCGACGCAATGACTCACAAACCTTTTCCAAGCCTGACGGGCAATGGCACAAACCGCATTTGAAAGACAGACAGAAATTCTTGATATTCTGAGTCTGGAGGTTCAATCAGAATGTGTGTAATTTGAGATAGCTGTTTACGGTGTAGACTTCCTGAAGCGGAAAACAGAGCTTCTCAGACAGCAGGCGAGACACCGAAACGAGCATGATGCCGACGGCTATTGGTTCAAGATCGACATTGATGTGGAAGGTCCAGAAGCGAGAATTGCCTTCATGATCCTTCGAGATGGATTCAGCACGGGTACGAGGATAGGCGGGTGCAGGAGTGGTACCGAGGCAATTGAATTCTTGCCACAGCAGTCTACGGTAATTGTCCGTTACGAACACCTCGGTTTGATGGCCGAGGTGATGAACCTACCCAGTGATCTGGCGAATAAAGTCATGAAGCATTTGCGGTGCATGGCCGGACTTGACCCGGGCGATTGGCATAGCCCGCGAACCGGCCGCATCCGATTTGCTAGTCAGCAAGACCGCTGGGACATCATTCTAACGACGTCGCCGCAGCCGGCGGGCGAACAATTACTCCTTAGACTAGAGAGGCATTGGCAAAAAAAGGAGCAATAGCCTGCTGGCTATCCAAAACTCAGGTTACGCCAGTGCCAGCAGCTTCGCTGCAATCTCGCCAAGTGGAAGCACGAATTCGGCACCGCCGAGGGCGACAGCCTCTTTGGGCATACCGTAGACGACCGACGTAGCTTCGTCTTGTGCAATAGTGCGCGCGCCAGCGTCCCGCATGGCCTTAAGGCCCCGGGCGCCGTCATCGCCCATGCCGGTTAGGATCGCCGCAACAGCGTTGTGTGTCGCATGAAGGGCGCAGGAGTCGAAGAGCACATCTACGAAGGGGCAGTGGCGATTGACGCGCGGGCTAGGAGCGACATTGACGCGATACTCTGCACCAGAGCGAAGCAGAGACATCTGAAACCCACCAGGCGCAATGAGAACATGGCCGGGCAACACGCGGTCGTTGTCCTCGGCCTCCTTGACCCGCACCGCGCTCAGGCCGTCTAGACGCTGGGCGTAGGAATGTGTGAATCCTGCGGGCATGTGCAGCACGACCACAATTCCGGGCGAACTGGCCGGCATCAAAGTGAGGACTTCCTTGAGCGCTTCGGTTCCGCCAGTTGATGCCCCGATCGCGATAAGGCGGTGCGTCAGCTTGAATGCCGCCGCGCCAGTTGCCGCAAGATTCTTGACTGCTGCGGACGCAGTCCCATTCGCGGGAACGTTTTTTCGAGGAATTATCCGCGCACGTGCTGCTGCCTTTACTTTTTCGATGATCTGCTCTGCTCCTCCAGAGACGCCAAAGAGTGTATCGACCGTCGGTTTAGCAAAAAAGTCAATGGCACCAAGTTCCAAGGCTCGGACGGTGACGTCGCAGCCAGTCTGCGTTAAGGAAGACACCATCACAACCGGCATGGGATGGGCTCGCATCAATTTTCGAGGAATGTGAGGCCGTCCATCCGAGGCATCTCCACATCAAGGGTAAGCACATCGGGATTGAGCGCCTTGATCTTATCGCGCGCAATGAAGGGATCTGGCGCCGTTCCGATGACCTCGACTTCCGGATCGGACGAAAGGATGGTTGTGAGCAACTGCCGCATCGCGGCGCTGTCATCAACAATAAGTGCACGGATTTTTGAGTCCATAATCTATTTTCTCAACTAGTCAAAGTCAAGCACAATCGCCGAACACACTAGAACAGCGTTACGTTCGAATCCTTCGCATCTTCCGACTTGCTCGTCTTTCGGATGCTTGCCATTTCTTCTCGCTCGACTTGCTTATCCAACCCCGATCAATGGCTTTTGCCAATATCCGGTCGCGGCTGAGGCCGCGACCATCGTCGGTTATCTCGATGACTATGCTGCCGCCTTCGTGCAACGCGTGCGGCGAAACCGTCCCAAATTCGGGCTTGCCTGCAGCGATCCGCTCTGCCGGCGTCGCCAGGCCGTGATCGACAGAGTTGCGGACCAGGTGCGTCAGCGGATCTGCGATAGCTTCGATGACGCCCTTGTCCAGCTCCGTCTCTTCGCCGGACGTTTTAAGCTCAACTTTCTTGCCGACTGCATTGCTAAGATCGCGAACAAGTCTAGGAAATCGTCCAAATGCATGCTTGATCGGGAGCATACGGACGGCCATGACGCGCTCCTGGAGCTCGCGGCTGGCCCGCTCCATTTCCGCGACGGCTTCGATCAACTGGGGCAGCTTGTCCATAGAAAAGCTATGCGGGACTTCGTTGAGCATCGACTGGTTGATGACGAGCTCGCCAGCGAGGTTGATCAGCTTATCGACTTTATCCGCGGACACACGCAGAGTTTGCGATTCAGCCGCATGCGCTGCCTGAGAGTAAGCGTCGAGTGGATCGGAAACCGAAAGGATGGCGCGCTAATCCATGTCAGCGTCTCGGCTGCTGCACTTCAAGACGGCCACGGTAAGATTACCGGTGCAATGGCGGTGATCGCGGATATCACTGACCGCAAGCACGCCGAGGAAAGTCTGGCCAATGCCGCGCGAGAACTTGAGGAGCGAAACTGGCAACTCGCAGAGGCGCGCGATGCCGCTTTGGCGCTTGCAAAGCTGAGATCCGAGTTCTTGGCCAATATGAGCCACGAAACTCGAACGCCGATGAACGGAATCATCTCGATGCTCGACCTTCTGGTCGGAACTTCCCTCGCGTCGCAGCAACAATTTTTCGTGGGTACGGCAAAGACCAGTGCAAACGCACTGATGGCCGTAATCAGCGATATCCTCGACTACTCTCGACTTGACGCAGGCAAAATGACTGTCGAGAATGAGCCGTTTTCGCTGAGAACCACCTTAGAGGATGTCGCTGATCTGCTATCCCAGAACGCGGCTGAGAAGGGAGTCCATCTCTATTGCGAACTTCCCCCAGTTGGCCGCTCCCTGGGAAATGACTGCTTGCTCGGCGCGCCAAACTTCATTCGTCAGATTGCAACCAATTTGGTTGGAAACGCGATCAAATTCACTGCAGGCGGCGGAGAGGTGTTGCTTGGAGCAGAATTAATAGAGTCCACATCGTCCGATGCTAAGTGGCGGATTTTCGTGCGTGACACGGGAATTGGCATCGCGCCAGAGAGGCACCAGTTCGTCTTCGAAAGCTTCGCGCAGGCAGACGGCTCCACCACGCGGAAATACGGCGGCACTGGACTCGGATTGACCATCTGCCGACAGCTTACCACTTTGATGGGCGGTGAAATTGGCGTGAAAAGCGAACCTGGAATCGGCAGTGAATTTTGGGTTGAGATATCGTTTGAAAAGCACTACGGCACCGAACTTCAGGAAGCCAAATACTATTTGAATGGACTGACAAAATGAACATACTTGTTGTTGAAGACGATCCTATCTCTCTTACTGGACTGCAGGCTTTACTTCAAAAGCTAGGCCATACCGTAACGACCGCGACGGATGGCGCGCAGGGCTGGAAAGCAATATGCGAGAAACCAGTGCCCATCGCCATTGTGGACTGGATGATGCCTGTCATGGACGGACTTCAGCTTAGCCGGAAGATCAAAGCGGACCCAACGACAGCGTCAACGTGCGTCATCATGCTCACAGCCAAACAAGCGCGGGAGGAGCGTATTCAGGCTTTGAAGATGGGCGTTGATATCTTTCTGACGAAGCCGCTCGATTCTGCGGATTTGGTTGCCAGATTGCAAATCGCGGAGAGGATTCTCGATTTGAACAAGGCAGCCTAAGGTCAACTTACTGTGTTACGACACGCGCCGCGTTTCCAACTCCCGTAGGCGTCACTGCTTCGCAATTGAGTCAGGGTCTGCCTCGGTCGGCGTTTTGGCGGTACCATCCATCAGAACAGGAACCTGGATAAATTGCAGCTTGTCGCCCGACGAGGTCGGTGAAAACTGCACCATGTAATACCACTTCTTTGCCTGGGCAGGCACCTGAGTGCTAAAGTCCCAATCGAGCTTATGCAGGCTGATGTTGACAATAGGCATATTTGCTGCGTCCGGCCAGTTGGCCTTTAGGTCGGCACGAGCGAGCGTCATCGCTTTGCGCATCGAAACCGGAGGGTTGTCCTCGTCGTCGGCCCATTCAGGCGCGCTTTCAAGCTCCTGCTGAGTAATGTCAAAGGTGTAAGTTTGGCCCTTATAGGAGCTGCTGAACTGCAGATCCATCACGTATGGGCTATCCGGTTGGCTTCGTGCGGGAATTGATCCGAAAATGGCTAATGCCGCCGCAACGATCGATATAGTTTTCGCGCTGTTTCTCACGTCTATTTCCTCCCATCGGCCTTCTAACAGAGACAGTATTAGCACTCAGGTCGCAATTCACCTTCTAAGCGTCTAATCACTTGCTGGTATAATGCATCTGCTCATGGCCAGCGCGGAGAGGTGCTCGAGCGGTTTATGGGAGCGGTCTTGAAAACCGTCGTGGGGGAAACTTCACCGTGGGTTCGAATCCCACCCTCTCCGCCAGAAATTGGTTCAGGTCACCGGACTCGAGCCTAACCCTTCTTCGTTAACTCCCGCGTGAACCTAGCCAGGTACAGGACTCTGCAAATGGCAATCGCGCTTTCCACGCCAACCAAGCCGTCGGCGCACTTTCCGATTTACAGCAAAACGCTGTCCCTGATCCGCGGTCTGATGCAGAAGCGACGCTTCGACATCATATACTTGATTGCGCTAGCGGCGTTGGCTCTTGCCGTTTTGTTTCCAATCAAGACACGCATCGAGCGCGAAGTGACTCTAGCAATGATGGCAATCTGCTGGCTTGCTCCCTGGCTTGCGTTCCGTTCAAAACTGCTAGTCGGCGCAGTTTGGATTCCAGTCACTGCCGTTGTTGCGTGGTTGTTTCTCGCTCCCACGCCGCAGTCGGGTAAGCCAACAGTGCCGCGCGACATGATCGTCAGCAATTTGGAAGCCTATAACGGCGCGCTATATATTTGGGGCGGCGAGGCGCGGCTCGGCATTGATTGTTCCGGTCTGATTAGGCGCGGCATGATCGATTCGTGCTATCAAATGGGCATCGAACGTCACGATCCGAGGCTGATGCGAATGGCGACAAGTATGTGGTGGAACGATGTCAGTGCGGAGCAGCTTGGCCAGGGCTACGATGGCCGAACTCAATTTCTGTTCAATGCCAAGTCGCTAAACAATTTAGATTATTCAAAAATCCTGCCGGGCGATTTCGCGGTTACGTCTTCCGGGCTGCATACACTCGCCTACATTGGCAATCGAACGTGGATCGAAGCCGATCCACAGTATATGAGTGTCGTGAAAGTTTCGGCGCCGTCTACAAATACTTGGTTTTTTGAATCAATGAAAATCATGCGGTGGACCAACGCCAATTAGTCGTGCATTCGATCTCAGCCGCAAATTTCCCGCTATTATCCGATCATGATAGACGCGTCGCCCGAAATCGCAACGCTCACCGTTCGCTACGAGCTGGGCCTCTCAGACTTTCGCCGCTTCGCCCGGTTCTGCTGGCTACGCGGCATTTTGAAGGGACGCGTTGGAAATCTTGTCATCAACCTGCTCCTCGCGATAGATGCCTACGCAAATTTGCACTGGGTTCCCTGGCTCGCCTTTCCCGTTAGTTGGCAAGGTGCTGTCGTACCGATTACTGTTCTGGCCTTCAGACTGTTCGTCGGCGCATCTTCGATGTGGGCGACAGATAAATCATCGCGGGCAAGCGCTAAGGCATCTTCGTTACAAGAAGTCTCGATTGATCGCGACTGTGTCCGTGTTGAATCTGTGAACTCCAGCCGACATATTCCGTGGGGCAGCATCCTATCGATTGAGCGTGACGGCGAACTGTTCTACGTCTTCACCGGGAGCGCGCAGGCAATTCTAATCAAGCGCTCAGCGTTCGGCAGCGTTGCTCGCGAAGATCAGTTTTTCGAGCTGGCCATAACGCTACGCGCAAAGTACCGTTTCAGCGGCTCGCCGTACAGCAACGCCCCTACGCCGTCGTACGAGTTTGACAACCGGATTGTTTTTCAGCTCAGCCAGGCTGACTTGAAGCACTTGTTAGATTTCCAACGCAAGCAAACAGGAGCCCAGGCCCAGCGGTATTTTCAAGCCGTTCTTTGGTCGGTGGTTGGGTGCTTGGCGCTGATCGCGAGCGAAATGCCCGCGGACCTGCTATATTCCGACTGGGTCTGGCTCAGCTTCTGCGTCGCCTTTCCCGTGGCAACGATGGGTGTGAACAGCTTCGTCTCTAGCTCCGACTCATCCGCAAGAAAGCTGATCAAGTTCTATCCTTATGCCGCACCGCAGGTTGTGGAGTTGGACAGCGACGGCATAACGGTAACTAAGTTGACTGGCAAGACCGTCACCAAATGGGCAGGCGTCGAGAACATTGGCTCAACCGCAAACGGCATCTACATCGTCCTTACAAAATACAATATTGTTGGGATTCCATCGTCTGCGTTCCTGTCGGTTCGTGAGCAGGAGAACTTCTTCGGCAAAATGAACGCTTGTCGGCGCAGAGAATTTCGGCCCGATTCAATCCTTGACAATGGAGTCGAAAGCGGCGTCTGGCCGCCAATGCAAAGGTAATTCTGTAGCGAAACGTGCCGGCCAGTCGAAGATATCGCCTCACAGATCGCAAATCAGCAAGTTGCGCTACACGGAGAATCATGACAAACTTTAATCAAGACCCGCACAACGTACTCGCCCAAGCAACCTATACGCTTGATGCGAAGGACTATGCGCATTTTGCTCGTCGTCAATGGCTCAAGAAGTTTCGTCGGGGGTGGTGGGCCTACTACTTGGTTGCGCTTACGTTCCTACTCTATGTGATTTACGACGTGGTTCGAAGACCGATGTCGGGCGATCATGCTTCTACCCCGTTGATACTCAGCTCGGCGTTCGTCATAATGGCTGTCGCTTTTCGTGTCTCTCGGTATTTGATTTTAACCAAGCGAGCTAAAAAGCAGGTGGTATCGAATCAAGAGCATGTGATTGTGTTGGACAGGGAGGGATTCAGCGTAAACATCAAGGGCTCGCAGTCGCGCATTGAATGGAGGACTGTCCAGGCTGTCGAGTGGGATAGGCGACTGATCTATATTTATGTAGATTCAAATCTCGCGATCTTAGTGAACCGCAGCGCGTTCTCAACTGATGCCGACGCCGATGCTTTTGCCGTCACTGCCGATACTACGCACCGCGATGCCATCGCCCATCCAAACAGGCTGAGCGTGGTAGGACCGGAACCGGAAGGGCCTTCAACGCGTGTTGATTTTCAACTTAAAACCGCCGATTTGAAGCACATCTTAGACATCCAGGCGAAGACGACGGGTTCGCGACGCTACTTGCTGATCATTATCGCAACGATTGTCGGGCTAATCGTGGGTGTAAACCTTTATTTCAACTGGTTCACAATCTTTGTTTTACATGACTATCTTGATGCGCTCGAAACCACCGCAATTCCAGCAGCTTTCCTGAGCCTTTTCGCATTTCTGGCGACAAACACAACGAACGCAGCCCGGACGCAGATCAAGTCGAAGATTTACAGTTCGCCGCAATCGTTGTCGCTAAACCGCGAGTCGTTTGTATGGACGGATTCGTTGAACTCGTCAACAATTTCATGGCCGCGTGTTTCGGACATTATTTCCAAACCGAATGGGTTATACGTGATTCTAGACAACAAGAACGTCCTCGGTGTCCCCGCATCAGCCTTTCGGTCGTCGGTAGAAAGGGATGCATTTTACAGTCGAATGCAAGCATATTGGAAAGGCCTGGACGAACCATTGCCGAATGAGAACGAACCAGCCGCCGAAGTTTGGCCGCCGAGACCGCGCTAATCCAGCACAAAAACAAGCCCCGCCGGAGCTTCATTGCGCTCGAACGGGGCTTATGGTGTGTATAACGTAAAGTTGGCTGTCTAAAGTTCCTGACTCAACGTTTCAATGTCCTCGACCGCAGAAGTCCCCTTGCTACGTGTCTTTCGTTCCGGCGCGGCCACTTGTGCCACTTCGACTTCGTCTTCGGCCGGAATCGGCTCCTGATCCAGCCCGAGCGGAGCGCCCTTGCGGAACACCAATCGGCTGGCGTCCTCAGGATCGACGTCCACGAGGACGGTGTCGTTCGCCTCGAACTTGCCGAGAAGGAACTGCTCAGAAAGTGGATCTTCGATCAGCCGCTGAACTGCACGCCTTAGCGGGCGAGCGCCGTACTGCTGATCAAATCCTTCGCGCGCAATCAGCTCCTTCACCGCAGGAGTCGTTTCGAAGTCCATGCCCTGCTGCGAAACCTGCTTCTTAACGCGAACCAGCATCAGATCGACAATCTGCAGAATCTCCTCGTGGCTGAGCGTGTGGAAGACAATAGTCTCGTCCACGCGGTTCAAGAACTCGGGCCGGAAGACCCGCTTGAGTTCATCGTGAACACGGTTCTTCATGCTTTCATAGTTGAACGCGCCCACCCTGCCCTCTCGCGAGAAGCCCATTTCACGCTCGCCAGTAATCTGGCGCGCTCCAACGTTGGACGTCATGATCAAAATGACATTCTTAAAGTCAACGATGCGCCCCTGGGAATCGGTCAGGCGGCCATCTTCCATCACCTGAAGCAGGATATTGAAGACTTCCGGATGCGCCTTCTCGATTTCGTCAAGCAGCACGACCGAGAACGGATTTCGCCGCACAGCTTCCGTAAGCTGGCCGCCCTCTTCATAGCCGACATATCCTGGAGGTGCGCCGACCAATCGCGAAACGGCGAACCGCTCCATGTACTCCGACATGTCGATGCGGATCAGGCGCTCTTCCTTCTCCATCAGGATCTGGGTCAACGCGCGCGCAAGCTCGGTTTTTCCGACACCAGTTGGGCCAAGGAAAATGAACGAGCCCATTGGTCGGTTCGGATCCTTCAGGCCACTACGTGACCGGCGCAACGCCCTCGCGACGGCCACCACTGCCTCGTGCTGGCCAATGATCCGCTTGTGCAGCTCGTCTTCCATGCGAAGCAGCTTCTGTGTCTCCGCTTCGACCAGGCGCGACACCGGAATCCCGGTCCAGCTATAGACAATCTGCGCGACCTCGTCCTCGTCCACAACTCGCTTGGCCTGCTGACGCGCCTCCTGCCACTGCTCATCGAGTGCTCGGACGCGCTCTTCCAGCGTGTTGCGCTGAGACTGCAACTCATAAGCTCGCTCATACTGACGATTGGCCGGCAGATTGGCCAGCTCCTTGCGGACATTCTCTAACTCGATCTTAGCGTCACGAAGGTCTTGCGGCGGCATGGCCGAACGCAAACGCACACGCGACGCGGCTTCGTCAATCAGGTCGATGGCCTTGTCAGGCAGGAACCGGTCGGAGATATACCGATCCGCAAGCCTGGCCGAAGCTTCCAACGCCTCATTAGTGATCTCGACATTGTGGTGCGTCTCGTAGCGGGCGCGCAGACCCTTGAGGATTTCGATGGCCTCTTCGATCGACGGCTCCTTGACCTGAATCGGCTGGAATCGTCGCTGCAACGCGGCGTCGCGCTCGATATACTTGCGGTACTCATCCATCGTGGTTGCGCCGATGCACTGCAGTTCGCCGCGAGCAAGGGCTGGTTTCATGATGTTGGACGCGTCAATCGCGCCCTCAGCAGCTCCCGCTCCGACTAAAGTGTGCAGCTCGTCGATGAATAGAATGACTTCGCCCGCTGCCTTGCGGACCTCTTCCATGACCCGCTTCATGCGCTCTTCGAACTCGCCGCGGTACTTTGTACCGGCAACGAGGGCGGCCAGGTCGAGTGCCACAATGCGCTTGTCCTTGAGCATTTCAGGAATGTCGCCCATAACAATTCGCTGCGCGAGACCTTCGGCAATGGCCGTTTTGCCTACGCCCGGCTCACCCAACAGGCAAGGATTGTTCTTGGTGCGCCGAGAAATGATCTGGATGACACGCTCGATCTCGTTGTTTCGTCCGATGACCGGATCGAGCTTTTCCTCGCGGGCAAGCGTGGTAAGGTCGCGGCCGAATTCGTCGAGGGTCGGGGTGCGGCGACGCTGCGCCTGCGCGCCAGCCTGCTGATTGTCGGGGCCTTCTTGTAGGCTCATGACCTCGCGGCGTGTGCGGTCGAGATCGACTCCCAACTTGGACAGTACTCGTCCCGCCAGACCTTCGCCCTCGCGAATCAAGCCGAGAAGCAAGTGCTCGGTGCCGATGTAGTTGTTGTTGAGCTGGCGCGCCTCATCGTACGCCAGGTCGATCACACGCTTTGCGCGCGGGGTTAGCTGCATGTCCTGACCCAAACGGCCATCGCCGCGGGTCACTTGACGCTCAATCTCGGAGCGAATCCGCCCGAGCGAGACCCCTAACCGATCCAAAATTCGGGCGGCGACACTGTCGTTCTCACGCACAAGTCCAAGAAGAAGGTGCTCGGTCGAGACATAGTTCTCGCCAAGTCGTCCGGCCTCTTCCTGCGCGTAGAAAACAACTTTTCGCGCTCTTTCTGTAAATCGTTGCCACATAATTTATTGCCCCCCGTCTTTCACTTGCCAAAAACTCTGTCCATAATTTGCAAGAAATTGTTGACCTGAAGTTTCGCAACACTCGTCAGTCAAAATGCATTTCCAATTGGCTAATTATACCCGTATTAAGCTCCGCGAACCTGTTGGCTGAAGTCCGCACAAGCACGACTATCGCCTAGCCGTTATGCTAGACCACTGCCGGGAACTCTGTTCCTTGCCCGCACATCTAACATGCCGTATAAGCATCTAGTTCACCCAAAGAAACTATTCACCATCCCGCCGTCCACGCTGATCGTCTGGCCAGTGACATAAGACGCCTTGGAAGACGCAAGGAATGCGACCACGTTACCAAGTTCGTCAGGATTACCAAGTCGCGCGAGCGGAATACGCTTCGACGCCTCTTCTGCGATCTGATCGACCGGCTTCCCTTGAATCTGGGACTGCTTTTCGTAGACTTCGCGGATTCGGTCGGTGTCGAACGATCCCGGGCAGACATTGTTGACTAGAATGCCTTTTGATGCAAGCTCCTTCGACAAGGTTTTCGCCAGACCAATCACGGCGGGGCGAAGAGCATTGGAGAGCATCAGGCTGTCGATTGGCTGCTTGACCGATGTCGAGACGATATTGATAATTCGTCCGCCGCCGCGCTCCTTGGCCGCTTCCAAATACGGCAACGCCGCACGCACGAGACGGATCACCGGCCAAAGGGTCGCGTCGAGGCCAGCGTACCAGTCCGACTCGTCGAGTTCGTCGAATGTTCCTGGCCGAGGGCCGCCGCCATTGGTGACCACAATATCAAGCTGGCCGAACCGCCCTATGGTTGCTTTGACCAGGCGCGAGACATCCTCTGCGCGGGAGACGTCGGCGGCGAGTGTGTGAACATCGCTTGCGCCCGGCAGGTCCCGAATCTCGGCGGCCGTGCGCGCAAGCTCCTCTGGACGCCGCGCCGTGATCACGACTTTCGCCCCCTCCTGAGCCAGCGCAGCGGCGCACGCCCTCCCCAACCCTTTCGACGATGCCGCGACAATAGCGACTTTGCTAGATAGTCCTAAATCCATAATGGCGGATTGTAGCGTTCGGCGCATGGCATGTCAATGTGGTTTAGAGTTTGCGCCGCGGGTGGGCAGAGGCAAACATCGCAGCAGGAGCCGCGTCTCTAAGGTCACGCTTGACAATGAATGGTTAGCGCAACAATAATGGTTTCATAAGTGAACAAAACTCCCCCGTTCTTCGTCAAATGCGAAAGGAGAAACCCATTGATGAAACTCTCTGACGCTCTGTTTCGTTCGGCCGCTTTGTGCGCCTGCATTACGGCGATCGCAATTGGATCGGCCTCAGCACAGTCTCAGTTTGCAGCACCGCTGACGACCAAGCCGCCGGCTACAAGCGCTTATGTCCCGCCGAGGGCCGCGCCAGCCGAGGCTGTGGCGGCTATTAGTCGGTTTCACGCCAACCTTGAAATCGCCGAAAAGGGCCGCGACTTTGCGTCCTACAAGTCGGCAATCGACAGCACGACTACGCGCGATTTTAATTTCAACTCGCTCCAACACACCAGCTACAACCGCGATCAGTACCTCAAGACGAAGGAGGCACTGATGAAGGAGGCCACAGCCGCATCGATAGCGACGTGGAAAGTGGTTTCGACGACCCCTTCATCGGTGGACAAAAGTGTCGATGTCACTGCCAGCCGCGACGTCGCCGAAACGGTCACAGATACTGCGGGGACGTTCGGGGCAAAGGGCGCAACGCACCAGATAACTACTCACGCGGAGTACTGGGAGCATTGGGTGCAGGCCACGCCGGGCGATTCGACAAGCTGGAAGATCGACGACATGGACACGAATAAAGTCACAACGCTTGTCGATGGCAAAGAGTGGAAACCCGCACCGATTGGCCTAACCGCCGCGCAAATCCGTGAACAGATTCGCGAGCAGAAGCTATTGCAGAAGCAGCAGCAACAACAGCAGCGACGTTCACGCTACCCCGTAACCTTCACGGGCGGCAACAACACCACGTTCTAACCCGCGTGCCTGCCCGCCAATCAATCCGGTGTACACTATGCCATGCGAATCGGCATAGACGCCCGGTTGCTTGGCGGGCAATTTACTGGCGACCGCACCTACTGGCGAGGATTGCTGTCGGGACTCGCTGCGATTGACGGCGAGAACCAATATTTCCTCTACATGCGGGAGCCCTTTGCCGAAGCTCCGCTAGCCCTCCCCGCCAATTTCCATTCCAAGATCGTTCCCGGCGCATCCGATCGACGCTGGTCATTTGTCGACCTTCCCGATGCCGCGAAGCGTGACCGTGTCGATGTGATGCATGTCCAGTACACGGTTTCGCCGTTCTTCTCCATGCCGGTTGTGACGACGATTCACGACATCACGTTCAAGCTGTTCCCCGAGCTGTTCACGTCGAAAGATCGCATTTTGCTCAACCTGACCGTGCCGCTCGCGATCAAGAAAGCGCGTAGGGTGATCGCCGTATCCGAAAGCACCAAACGTGACATTCTTCGCGCCTACCCCGGTACGCCGACTAGCAAAGTAGTTTCGACGCCGCTTGCGGCTGGACCAGAATTTCGCCCGTTGGAAGCTCACGAGAAGGAATCTGCTAATGATATGCTGAATCACCGCTACGGAATTGGGAACGAGCCGTTTGTGCTAGCGGTCGGTGTATTGCAACCGCGCAAGAACCTAGCGATGCTGCTGCATGCGTTTAGAGTCGCCCGATTTTTGGCGAAACTGCCGCACAAGCTCGTCATCACGGGCAAAAAAGGCTGGATGTCGGCGGAGATCGAGGCCGCAATCGGAAACGCGTCTTCAGACGAGGTGCTTTTCACGGGATATGTGCCCGACGATCACTTGCCTCTTCTTTACGGCTGCGCGGATTTGATGTGCTATCCATCGCTCTACGAAGGTTTTGGCCTGCCTCCGCTCGAGGCGATGGCGTGTGGATGCCCCGTATTGGTCTCGAATACGAGCAGCTTGCCGGAGGTAGTTGGGACGGCGGGAGTGTTCGCTGATCCGAAAAATCCGGGGGCTTGGATCGACGCGCTATCGTCTATTTTGACTGACCGGGCCAAGCTTGGCAACCTTAGTAAATCCGGAATGGCGCAGGCATCAAAGTTCAGTTGGAACAAGACTGCAGCCTTGACGCTTGACGTGTACAGGTCATGCCACAATGGATAGTTAGAAATTGAGAACCAAATGACTGCCGTCCTAGACCCGAAATTACTGGAAATCCTGGCCTGTCCCGCTTGCGAGATCAGACCGCCGCTGGCCCTTTCAGAAGATGGCAACTGGCTTATTTGTGCGATCTGCGGACGCAAATACCCGATCAAGGACGGCATCCCCGTCCTGATTATTGACGAAGCAATCCTACCAATTAAAGAGACCTGAGTAACCCATGATCAAAATCAGCCTTATTCACGGCCCCAACTTGAACCTGCTCGGGTTCCGCGACCCGGATGTCTACGGAACCGACAATTTCGACACCATCAATCGCCGCATTCAGGAGCACGGCAAGACCCTCGGGCTTGAAGTGCGCATCTTTCAGTCGAATTCCGAGGGCGGAATTATCGACCAAATTCAGGACTGTCGCTCCTGGGCAGACGCGCTGGTCATCAACGCTGGCGCGTACACGCATTCGTCGTATGCGATTCGCGATGCCCTCGCCGACACGCGCATGCCGGTGGTCGAAGTCCATATCAGCAATATCCACGCACGCGAGGAATGGCGAAGGGTTTCCGTCATCGCGCCGATTACGACGGGGCAGATCATTGGATTTGGAACGAGGTCATATCTGCTTGCCCTGGATGCCGCGAAGGACATCGTTGAAGAGAGCCACCGGTAAACACCGCAATGCCCAAAACCGAAGCTAACACCGCGCTACCATTCGCCAACAGAATTCAGTCCTTTCGCGAGCAGCTTGCCCAAACCCGCCGAGTCCCAGTTGACGCTGCCCTGATCTCCAACCGGACCAATATCGGCTACCTCAGTGGCTTCAGAGGTTCTACCGCGATGTTGCTGATTAGCCCAACTGAGGCGATTATCATTACGGATGGCCGCTACCTCGCTCAGGCTGCGATCGAATGCCCTAACTACGCCATTGTCGAAGCAAAATCATCCGGTGGATATTCTGAAGCGCTCGCCAGCACGCTTAAAGAACGGCCTGCAATCGGAAGACTGGGATTTGAATCCGGCACGGTGACAGTTGATCAATTAAAGCAGTGGCGCAAGGATGCCGCGAAAGCCGATGCTCAAGCGCGATTCGTCCCCGGTCCGAAAATCGCCGAAGACTTGCGAAAAATCAAGTCGGCAGATGAGATCGAACTTATCCGCGAGGCTGTGCGGATCGCGGAGGGCGCGTTTGAGAGAGTGCGCGAAAACATCAAGGCTGGGGTTAGCGAGCGGGATTTCGGGCTGGAGCTTGAGTTTACGATGCGCCGAATGGGCGCCGACGCGCCGTCGTTCGACAGCATTGTCGCAAGCGGGCCAAACGGCGCGCACCCGCACCACGGGGTGAGCGACCGGATTATGGAGGCGGGCGACTTGGTCACAATCGATTGGGGCGCGCGCAAGAACGGCTACTGCTCCGATATCACACGCACGGTAGCAGTCCCTGGAAAGCCAGTGGACGAAACCCTCGCCAAACTGCATGCTATCGTATTAGAAGCCAAGGTGCGCTCGACTGAGGCATGCCTTGCCGGAGCGAACGGCAAGGACGTTGACGCGATTGCGCGGCAGATCATCATCGACGCGGGCTATGGAGATGATTTCAAGCACAGCCTGGGTCACGGGCTTGGCCGCGATGTCCACGACGGCATGACGCTCTCGCAGCGCTCCGACAAAATCACCCTCAAGCCAGGGATGGTCACAACCATCGAACCGGGAATCTACGTCAACGGTCTCGGCGGCATTCGGATCGAAGAGGACGTGCTGATTACGGAAAATGGGCCCGTGGTACTGACCACTCCAAGCCCCGCTTTGATTGATTAGTGAACGTCGATTGCCGGAATCGTTGTTGCTGGCCGATCCAACTTGATCGTCACGACTGTGTCCAATGGGTCGATACCGGATTCAGGAATTGTCAGATCGAGCGTGGTTGCCGTCTGTTCGACATCGACCCGTTGCCCGTGTACAAGGCTTGCCGACTCGACCTTCGCGGGCAAATCTGGAAGCGAAACCTTACCATTCGCCGCGTTTAGTACGTGCACATAGATTGTATTGCCGCAACGCGTACTGGCAATATCGTTTGTAGCCTTCCAAGGCCCGCCGCGAGTCCCATAGATGCTTCGCCCGTTGGCCAACAGCCACTTCCCAACATGCTTCAAAACGTCCACTTGGCGCGGCTCGATACGGCCATCCGGCATCGGTCCGACATTTAGAAGCAAGTTGCCGTCGCCACCCACGCAGCGCGCCAAAATGTCCACCACTTCCTTAGCCGACTTGATCTTGTCTTCAGGTTTCCATGACCACTGCGTCCCAAGGGTCATGCAAGTCTCCCATGGACGCTGATCATCGTAAGCACCGATGCGTTGCTCCGGCGTGTAGTAATCGCCTGGCGGAATGATCTCCTGGCGCTGGTAGGCTTCTTCGCTACCCATGTCCAGGCGATTGTCGATCAAGATGGAAGGCTGCAATGCCTTGACAATGCGATACGTATTTGCGACATCGTATGCGTTTTCGTGGCCGTCGGTATCGAACCACATCAGGTCCACGGTACCGTAGTTGGATAGGAGTTCGGCAATTTCACCCTGCATTTTTTCAACGAAGATCGCGTTGAGGTCTGTGCGAAAGTCTGGATCGCGCCAATCCATCGGCGAAAAATACCATCCCAAATGCAGCCCTGCGTGGCGAACCGCTTTTGCCAGCTCAGCGCAGACGTCGCGCTTGAATGGAGTCGCTTCAATGTTGTACGGATCAACTTTGGAGTGCCAGAGCAGAAAACCGTCACAGTGCTTGGCGGTAAGAACGACGTACTTCATCCCGCCTTCCTTGGCTATGTCAGCCCATTCGTTCGCGTTGAAGTTTACCGGGTCGAAGCGCTTATACAGATTGTCGTATGCTTCTGCGGACGTTGGCCCATGATTCGGACACTTGGGGTTGGTGTTTGTGCGCGACCAACTGATCTCCTCGCCGGTCAGCGACACTGGCCCCCAGTGGATGAACAATCCAAACCGCGCATCCCGCCACCACGCCATGCGTGCAGCGCGGTCAGATTCAGGTTGGAAAGGCGAAGGAGTTGTGGACATAGTTTGAGTATCTGTGCGAGCCTGAGCAACTGAGCATGTTAGTAACGCCAGCAAGAACGCTGTTGTACCTATCAAGTGACCGATTTTCATATGCTTTACGGCCCGTCAGCCAAAGCCACTTCAAGCGCGTAGCCCAAGGATGCGCCCTTCATAATTGACACCCTCATCAAAACCTAGACATTAGCCGCGACGGGTCATTGCGCTGGATTTTTCGTAGTTAATTGTCGCGCGCGAAGTTCGCGATCGTAGTATTGTCGATCCGAAAGAGGCTGGCCGTACGCTTGAGGATCCAAGTACGATCCTCTCGCGGCGCTCGGCTTATCCTCTTCGACCTCAAGCTGGTGCGTAAGCGCGCTTGGATCGTTGCGTACGCCCGTGATTTGCCATGAGACTTTGACACTGGGTTTGTCCGTGGCAATCGAGAACTGGTTGTCCTTGACTTCCTGGGCAACAATGGCCTGCGCGAACTGGCCGATGCAGGTCAGTTGGTAGCGGAAGTCGGTGTTCATCTCTCCGAACCACTTTGGCAGTGTTACCGTCGCCGACCCTCGAGCATCAGTCGTCACATTTCCAGAGTACTGATTCAGCATCTCGTCGCTGACGATCGCGACATGGTTAAGATATTTGTTTGTGGGGTCGAGTGGGTCATCAATCGTTGACTTAATGACGTTTGACGACACCGATCCCGTCACGCCGACGTTTCCTTCGAAGTAGCCAGCAGTTCCTCCGCTCGTTGGGGAAAGCGCCCATATTCCGAAGGACAATTCATTATTGTTCGCATTGCTGGCAACTGCGAACACCCCGGTCGTATCGTACAAGTTCCCCGAAAAAAGCTGAGCATAGCCTAGATCGCCATACCCGCCCTGGGCGTTTGTTCCGAAAACGCCTGGGCTTGTCGCGCTGCTGCTCTGGCCCCAAACGCCCGTGCCGGTGGCGCTGGAGCCGTAGACCCCGTAGCCATTGCCCGAGTTATTGCCGTATACGCCTGCGCTTGAGTTGCTGGATGACGTGCCGTATATGCCGTCTGTCGCACTCGATACCGCGTATACGCCGTATCCGTTCACATCGCCCAGAGTGCCGTAGTTGCCGATGCCCGTGTTGTTACCGTAGACGGCAGTGTGTTTGACTGAGAACGAGTCAACACCATCGTAGTTAGAGCTTGTGAAGTATCCTCCAGCATTTCCGGTGCCCGAACCATACACGCCATACCCGTTCGTCAACGCCAGTTCACCGTAACTCCCGGAGCTATTGATGCCATGCACCCCAACTCCCGACAAGGCTTTGCCATAAACGCCCCAGCCCGTTCCCACGCTATATCCTTCAACGCCGTAGGTCGAACTGGACTGCCCACTTGCGATGCCGAAAACGCCGATGCCGTTGGCTTCGCCCAGGATTCCCTGACCACCACTTGGGCTGTTACCCTCGATTGCGTTTCCGGCACTTGTGCCTACAATTGCGTAGCCATTCGACGTATCTGTAACGGATACGACTCCATTTGTTGCGGTTGTGCTTCCGGTGAGATCAAGAGGCAGAGCAATATCCGCGCCAGTGACACCTCCAGCCGCGATGGACAAAGCGTTGCCGCTGAGAGTCAAACCGCCGCCAGGCGTATAAGTCGTGCCGGGCGCACCCTGTGGACCGGTCGCGCCTGTTGCACCCTTTGGTCCCGCAGGCCCTTGCGGCCCAGGAGTTCCCGCGGCGGGATACCAGTACTTGTTTGCCGCGCTATAAGTCAGAACCTGACCATCTATCGGCGGCGTCAACGATACGTAATAACCCTGAAGCCCCTGCGTGTTTCGGGAAAGATTCGAATACTGAGAAACCGCCGAGCTTGGAACCACAATGCGGGCGGGCAGAGTCGTATACGTCGTCGAGGGCGAGACTGCGTAGGCCGTCTGAAGATAATACGTAGTCCCGGTGAAAATGTTCGGCCCGAAATTGAGCGTGATGTAGTACGAACCGGACGACACGGGCACACTTGATTCGATGAAATTCGAGCCGACCTGTGTTCCGCCTGTCAACGCGTTGTACAGGCTGAACTCAAAGTCGTACGTTCCGGTTACGCCCACCCCACCTACCAAGAGTTGGCCAGCGTAGCCGAATGCATAGGCATCGGAGGCGCTGGCGGGCTTAGTGAGACAGCAGCAAGCTAGAGCAAAAGACAATAGAAACGGCGCGACGACGCGCGGAGAAGAATTGGTGCGCATTTGGGTGGCATCCTTTCAAAGAGCTGATGGTAATAGGATGACGGCATCCCTGCAATAAATGCAGTTTTCTGCACAAAATGTGCCAGAAGATTTGATCCAAGCAGACAAGCAAAAAGACAGGCCAATAAGACCTGTCTCTATTTAAAGGGAACGCCTTGCGGGCTAACCACGCGTCTTTTGCTGCTTGCGGCGCTGCTCGGTGTTCAGCTCACGCTTGCGCATGCGGATACTTTTTGGCGTCACCTCCACAAGTTCGTCGGAGCTGATATATTCTATGCAGCGGTCGAGCGACATGATCGTGAAAGGCGTCAAACGTACGGAGACGTCGGAGTTCGACGAGCGCATGTTGGTGAGCTGCTTCTGGCGGCAGACATTCACTTCGAGGTCGGTGTCGCGCGCGTTTTTGCCGATAATCATGCCCTCATAGACTTCGGTCACCGGGCCGATGAATAGTATCCCGCGCTCCTCTGCGCCAGCCAACCCGTAGGCTGTTGACACGCCGGACTCAGACGCGATCAGCGAACCGACCCGCTCGGTTGTAATCTGTCCCATGTACGGTTTGTAGCCACCAAACAGCGAGTTGAGGGTTCCGGTGCCGCGCGTTTCGGTGATGAACATGCTTCGGAATCCGAGAAGCCCGCGGGTTGGGACGGTGAAATGCAGCGTCGTGTGGCCGTCCGCCGCCGTGTTCATATCCTTCAGATCGCCTTTGCGTTGGCCCATCTGCTCGATCACAAAACCGGCGTAAGCCTGCGCGACATCGATTTCAACCTCTTCCATCGGCTCCAAAGTCTGGCCGTTTTCTTCGTGCATGATGACTTCCGGCTGCGAAACTTGCAGTTCATATCCTTCGCGGCGCATGGTTTCGATCAGGACGGCAAGGTGCAGTTCACCGCGACCGGAGACAAGGTAGGCGTCCGGGCTGTCGGTCTCTTCAACTTTGAGCGCGACGTTGGTTTGAAGTTCCTTCATGAGGCGTTCGCGCAGCTTGCGGGAGGTCGAGAAAGCACCCTCTTTGCCTGCGAAGGGCGACGTATTGACGCCGAATGTCATGCGCAGGGTCGGCTCATCAACACGCGTTACGGGCAACGGCAGCGGATTGCCGACCTCGCAGATCGTCTCTCCGATATTGATATCGGGCAAGCCCGTAACTGCGAGTATCTCACCAGCTTCAATCAGATCGACCTCGGATCGGGCAAGACCTTCGTAGACAAAGATCGTGTTCAGCTTACCGTTGCGGACTACACCTGCGCGATCGATATAGCAAATGGTTTGGCCGGTCTTCACCTTGCCGTTGTACATCTTGCCGATGCCAACTCGTCCGCGATACTCGTCATAGTCTAAAGTCGCGATCAGAGCCTGCAACGGCGCATCGGGATCGCCTTTTGGTGGCGGAACATGCTCAATAATCGCCTGATAAAGCGGCTTGAGATCAGTTCCCATGTTTTCATGATCCAGCGACGCGATGCCGTTGATCGCGGAAGCGTAGACAATCGGGAAATCAAGCTGATCTTCGCTTGCACCAAGCGCGACAAACAGGTCGAAGGTTTGGTTGATCACCCAGTCGGGGCGAGAATCGGGACGGTCGATCTTGTTGACCACCACGACAGCCTTTAGGCCCGCTTGCAGAGCTTTCGCTAGCACAAAACGCGTCTGCGGCATCGGGCCTTCGACAGCGTCCACCAGCAGCAGAACGCCTTCGACCAGTCCCATCACCCGCTCAACTTCGCCGCCGAAGTCGGCGTGTCCTGGGGTATCGACAATATTGATCTTGGTGTCGTTCCAGCGGATCGCCGTGTGCTTGGCAACAATGGTGATGCCCCGCTCGCGTTCCAGGTCCATCTTGTCCATGACGCGGTCAACAACCGCCTGATTAGCACGAAACGCTCCGCCCTGCTTGAGCAGCGCGTTAACAAGCGTCGTCTTGCCGTGGTCGACGTGCGCGATCAGGGCGATATTTCGGATGTGGTCTAAACTGAGCATAATATTTTCGTCTTACTATCTTTCGCGCCGCGCCAAGTGATGGCGATTCGAGGCGTTCTTTCCTAAATCCTATTCGGCTAGCTTGCCGATCCTACCGAAATTGCAAGGTCGAAACTCTTGGTTTCGCCCGGTTCAATCATCTTGACCTGGCCAAGCTTTGTGGCCTCGTCACGACCCACCGGCCAGCAAGTGCCGGGTTCGAGGCCGCAGACATATTCCTGCTTTCCGGTCATTTTCCAAACGGCGAGGCACGGGAGATCATCTTGATTGTACTGCAGCTTCACGCCCAGCCCCAAACTAGGATTCTTGAGCGAAATCAGCGGTGCGTGATGCACCCGCTTTGCCTTCACCCAGTATGTCTGCTCCGCGAATCCCGCTGTCGGTTTGGGAAACGACTCGAACGTCGCCAATCCCATTTCTGCATCTCTGTCGCGCGGGATCACCTCATCAATCGCACCCGAAATAATGGCCTCCTCCGAAAGCAGCGGCCAGCCAAAATTGCAATGCAGCAGAAACATCAACGGTGTGGAGCGGGAGCCGTCATTGACCACGGTCGTGTCCACATAGATCGTTCCTTCGCTCAGACGTACTCGCACCGAACGCCGCATTAGCAGGTTCTCCGCAAAGATGTTGGCTTCTCGGACTTCGCCTTCCACAAATGCTTCGACCACGCCGTCCACTTTTCGGGTTCCGTAAGCAATATGCGACGCGGGGATGTTTGATATTCGGCCATGCTGTCCAACCGGATCTGCACCCTCAATCGGGACGCCAACATTGGTAAGGCCGCAAGATGTTACAAGCCCACCTCCGAAGCTGCGCAACCATCCCTTCGGGCGAGGATCATAAAAACCAGGATTCGGAAATCCAGCCGGTGCGAGCCACGCAAGGGACTTGCCCTGATAGCGCGCCGGGCCGATGTCGAGCGCACGGTCGGCCAAGATGGTGAGCTCCAAGCCGTAATCGTTGTGCAGATGAAATCCGCGCGACCCGCGCTCCGGACCGTTCAACAAACTCAAATGCTGTCGCACCAATCAGCTGGTCAACTCTGCCGTTGTAATCGTGGAACATCCCGTTCCCGAAAGAGTTCAGATTCATTTGGTATACTCTGCGTCTATGCTAAAGTTAAAGAAGGCGCTAATGTCGGTTGCGGCGTTCTTCGCCGACGATTTCGTCACGGCAGTGATCGCAATCGTCTGGATCGCCCTTCTTTATGGTGTCAGTCGATTCATTTCGCTTGGCCCACTTGGCGCTCCACTGCTGGTCGCGGGCGTCATTGGGAGCTTAGTAGTAGGTGTCCGTCGAAAAATCCGCGCTAAGTAGTTTAGCAGGAAACGGGCAGTTTCGCAGCCTACGCGAGGATGGCATCGCTGACAAATGCATCTACAGGCACGATTGCGCCGCTGCCGACAATGACATTTCTCAGCATTGCACCTCTTTCAATGGTCGCTTCATTCCACAAAATGCAGTTCTGAAGCATGGCGTTTTCCTCAATCGTGCATGCTTCGCCAATAACGCAATGATCCAAGCGCGCGCTTGGATCGACGATAGTCCCAGCCGCCATAATCGACGATCCTACCGTCACCCCAAGAGGCTTGTGACGCAATCTGCCCGTCAAAATATCCCAATTGGCTTTCCGGTATCGATCCGGCGTTCCCGTGTCCTGAAGATAACCGCCAAGCGCGGTCGCCGATATTTTGACGTTGTCTTGTAGCCACATCGGAAATATGTCCGAACCAAAATCCGAAAAACCATCCGGCAATGTCTTCAGCAAGTGAGGCTCAATGATATAGATGCCCGCATTCGCCATGGTCGCGTGAGATTCGCCAGGCTTTGGCTTTTCGACAAAGTTTGTGACGCGCGCGTTTTGGTCTATCTCGACCATCCCGCACGCGGTGGGATCGTCGGGCGAAAAAAGTGCGATGGTCGCTTCGGACGCTGTATCCTGGTGGAATCGCATCAATTTGGACAGGTCGGCGTCGATCAAATTGTCTCCGTAAATGACAAAGAATGGCCCTTCGGAGAGATAATCGGCGCACTTTCGGACTGCGCCACTTGTGCCTAGCAGCACAGATTCGATCGAAAACCAAACGCGAGGGCCGTTCAAAGGTCGGACATCAATTTCGGACATGATGTGCTCGCCGAGGTGATGCAAATTAATGACTGCATCGTCAACTCCCTCCCATTTCAGCCAAGTGAGTGTTCGAGAAAGGAGCGGCTCGTTAGCAATTGGCGCGAGCGGTTTGGGAACTTTGTCGGTGAGCGGACGAAGTCTGGTCCCGCTCCCGGCAGCTAGCAGCATGGCTTTCATAGGCGCCGAATTGTAGCATGCTTGGTAACTTCCGCATGAAGTTCAGGCGTTGCTTAGCCCAAAAGCGGAAGTAAGCCCCCGACACTTTTTGGGTGTCGGAGGCTTAGCATACGTGCTGCTTCAGGACAGGAGAAGCTATTCCTGAGGAACCCAGGCCGTGAGCGTGCCTTTGGAGTAGACACCGGTAATAGTGAGGCTCGTAATGTTGCTATCCGCGAGGCCAGGGATCCAGTTGCCAACATTTACCCCGTAGCTGTTTAGGAACACGGTGTTTGCGTCGGTGACAATGTGGATTGATTTGCCACTAGGCGTGAAGCCGGTGTAGGACGTGATCGGAGTCATCGTGAATGTGGTTGTCCCGACCGTGTCCGAATTGAAGCCACCGATTGCCTGCGCATAGGTCGCGACGGTAAAGTGCTGAATCGATGTCTCACCGACTCCAGGTGCGACGTTTGCCACCCCAATCTTGTGGACAGCCGCCATCGTCAGATCGGCTGCAGGAATCACGGCGCTAATTGAGGTCGGTGACGCATAAGTTGTTGCAAGCGCCGCGCCATCGAAATAGGTTACCGATGAAGTGCTAAAGCCTGTGCCGGCGAGAGCCACGGTCAACGGCGATGTTGAGGTAAGGGAGCGGAACGGGGACACTGAAGTGAGCGTTGGAGCAACGGCACCCAGCTTGACTGTATGCGTCGGCTCGACATTTCCTGCCAAATCAACACTCCAGTACTTGAGAGTGTGAATTACGTTCGAGACTGTGATCGGCGCAGTATAGGTCGTGGTTGACCCGCCATCAAGGGTGTAGTAGATGGTTGGAACGTCGCCGGGATCGTCGGCGACTGTCAGAGTGACGACTCCAGCAACGAATGTTTCGCTGGTGACAGGCACAGTGGTGTCAATGTCAATCGTATTCTGACTCGTTTGGGTGGTTTTGCCGGTTGCACCATCTGTTGCATAGTACTGCACAACATGCGTACCGTCGCCTGTGACAGCTACTTTTGCCGAACTGCCGCTGACCGTCACGGGCGTCAATTGATCGATCCAGTAAGTGATTGACGAACCAGTAAATGAATACGGCGAGGTCAGGGTCAAGGTGACGTTTGAGTTGTTCCAGCCCAATGTGTTTTGCGCGGGCGATTCACTGGCGCTGACGAACGTCTGGCCCGCGAGCGACCATTCCACAGGCACGGATGTGCCGCCAAAATATCCGGCTGCGTAGGCTATGCCGAAGATGTTCCCTGCCGCATCGATGCTGGTTGCCTTTGAGGATACATATCCGGCCGGAAGAAATTGGTGCAGGTCGGTGAATGACGCTGCTGTTCCAGACCAAACACAGGCATGCTCATTTTCATTAGTTGCGGCACCATACCCAACCTGCAGACCGCCCCCGGCGCCAAATGCTTCGGAATAGGCATAACCGGTTGGGTTGAGATCAGTCATGCTGTCTGCAGTGCCATTCCATAGGACCGCGTTCGGCGTGTAGCCGTAGTAGCCGACCTCCTGTACCGGAATATCAAGGGTTCCGACTTCCGTGTTGTGCTTCTCGTCAACACCGTATGCGAGAGTCGATTGACCGGTGTTCATGGTGGCTGGTTGGAGATCGACAAAGCTGGCGGCCGTGCCTGTCCAAAAACCTGCGTGGGTAACCAGACCCGATGTGCCGTAGCCGACCTCGAAGCCGTTGTCGATTGCCGTCGTTACTCCGTCGTACCAGACCGTAGGCAACAAATCGACAACACTCGATGCCGTGCCGCTCCAGAGAACGGGGTGGTCATAGCCGCTGGAGTCGGTTGCGTAACCGACTTGCTGACCATTTGATACGCCAACTCCCCAACTCTGCACCGCGGCCCCGGTCGTGTTGTTGTCCGCTGTCAAGGCGGCGGGATGAAGGTCGACAAAGTTCTTATCCGAGCCGTTCCACAAAATAGCGTGTACGGTATACACAGTCACATACCGATGCGTTTTTGAATTATAGTAGGTGTATTCGGCTTCGTTAAAGTTGCCAATTTGCTGATTGCCCCATAAACCGACCGCTGACGATCCAAAGTATGCGGGCGGATTTAGGTTGACCAATGAACCGCCGGGATTGTCCAGAACTGGATTTCCGCCAATCAATTGGCCCTGAAACCCCGCTGGACCAGTCAACGGCGAGCCTAGACCACTAAGAAGCGTCGCAGTATACTGCTGCGCACTCGCGACCTGACTTATAAAGCCCGTGCAGAAGACAAAGACGGCTATCGATGCCGCAATTTTGGCGGTTATTTGTCGAGGCATATGTTTGTATCCTTCTTGTGACAGCTTAGGGCGGACAGTCTTGACGGGCGTTAGTTGAGTGGCACATTTGGAGACTATGTCTTTATGCACCCTTGCTAGGACATACGTTCATACCAGCCCTATTTTGCAAAGAGGCATGATGCGTCGGACTTGATACAGGCAATTTTATTGGGAGTACGTTACTGAGATTCATGTGGCTGATTAGCGGCTTGTCTTAACTTGCGCCCGATTGTAAACGCAGCTCGCCGCACTTTACAAAGCAGGCGGTACGCAACTATAATGGCGGCTATGGAAAAGAAGGCTGTACATACCGATGCGGGGCCAGTTCAAGGCGCGCCCTACTCGCCCGGAGTGCGCGTGGGCGAGTTTCTCTTCGTTTCGGGACAGGTGCCTATCGACCCCGCGACATCACGGGTAATCGAAGGCGGATTCGAGGATCAAACGCGTCAATGCATTCGCAACCTGGCAAGCTTATTAAAGCAGGCTGGAAGCAGCCTAGACCATGTCGTTAAGACGACAGTTTTCCTCGCCGACCTCAACAACTTCTCGGAGATGAACCGCGTTTACGGCTCCTATTTCAGTGGAGTTAAGCCTGCGCGGTCGTGCGTGCAGGTGGCACGTCTGCCGCTTGACAGCATGATCGAAATCGAAGCAATTGCGCTGGTGCCTGAGCCAGCGTTTCCGGTGGGTGAATTGCCAGGTTCGCACGATTAGGCGTTCCACATCTCCACCAGATTTCTTGCCGCTCCTTCCGGATCATCTGCCTGACTAATCGCCGAAACGACTGCCGCGCCAGCAACTCCGGTATCGCGGACTGCCGCGATGTTATCGGCTGTGATTCCTCCGATCGCGATGATCGGTAAGTGCGGCAACGCCGCCTTCATCTCCCGTAGCCGCTCGATGCCAATTGCAGCCCCAGCATCGCCTTTGGTTTTAGTTCCAAACACTGGCCCGCAGCCGATATACGATGCGCCGGAAATGTCGCCATACGCCGCAATTTCTTCCATGCTACCCGCCGAAATCCCGACGAGCTTGTTCGGATGAAGCACCGCGCGAACATCTCTAGGAGACATGTCGTCGGGGCCGAGATGGACACCGTCCGCGTCGCAGGCAAGCGCGATATCGACGCGGTCATTGATAATCAGCAAAGCACCGAAGCTATTCGTATCGCCACGGAGCAATCTCGCGAGGTCAGCAAGATCGGACGGCGGAAGGTTCTTTGCGCGTAGCTGGATGGTTTTGACTCCGCCGCGCAGCGTAGCGAGAACAGAGTCGCGTATACGCACGGAATCGCCTCGCCTATCATCCGTGATGTAATAAATGCCTCGCGGATTTTCGGGTTTTGGTAGGAAGGCCGAGAAAAAGGACGGATACCCGCGACCCTTTCCGATGACGCGCGGCGTTTCCAGGGCCTTGCTAAGCGATTCCTTGGCCGCAGATACCGCGTCCTCTAGGGAATTTCCCGCAGCGATCCCAGAGGCAATCGCAGAAGACAGAAAGCAGCCCGTCCCATGAGTATGCTGGGTTTCAACTTTTCTTCCCGGCAGCCAGAGATTGCCCGAACGTGTCGCCAAGAGATCGTTCGGCGCGCCCGTCAAATGCCCGCCCTTGATCAAAACGGCCTGCGCGCCGCGCGACAGCATGACGCCCGCCGCGCGCTCCATGTCCACTTCAGTTGAAATGCTAATACCGCCAAGCATGAACGCTTCGTCTAAATTCGGCGTGACTAGGCGGCAATTGGGAACAAGCGTGGAGGAGAGCTCCTGGATTCCAGCAAAATCCAGAAACACCTTGCCCGCAGTCGGCGCGAAGACCGGATCAAGAACAATTTTGCCGAGATCGTACTTGCGGATTAATTCGACGACGGAAATCACATGCTCGCGCGAAGGCAGGAGACCGATCTTCACGGCGTTCGGCCGGATATCAGACAGGAGTGATTCAAGCTGTGAGCGGAAAACATCGATGGGAACGGGGAAAACGGCGTCTACGCCGAGGGTGTTCTGCGACGTCAGCGCAGTCGGCATCGAGACGCATGCGCATCCGCTCAGTTCGATCACACGCTGGTCGGCCTGGATTCCCGCGCCGCCGGAGGGATCGGAGCCTGCGATGGTCAGAACAACAGGAACTCTCATGCAGCAAACCGCTCCGGGCGAAACTCAGCCGGGATACGCGACTCGCTGTCCAACAGCTCGCTAACCACGGTTTCAGCGGTAATCGGCGCGAGCAGGATGCCGTTGCGAAGGTGACCCGTGCACAGGTACGCATTTTGGTGCGCTGGAACCGTGCCGATGATCGGCAGCGAATCGGCCGTCGCCGGCCGAAATCCCGCCCAGTGATCAACGATTTTTGCTTCACGCAAAAGCGGAACAATGGCACAAGCGTTGTCGAAAAGCTCATGCTTAGCAGTCTCGGTGAGCGTCTTGTCGAAGCCGACATCTTCCTGTGTCGCGCCAATCAAAATCTGTCCACCACGCGGCACCAGATACGTGCGGTGCATGTACAGCGAATGCGAAAAAGGCACACTTCCGTCTGGCATTTCGACCATTATCACCTGGCCTTTGCGCGGACAGACTGGAATCTCAATTCCAAGCTCATCCTTAAACGATCCCGACCAAGCACCGGCGCAGATAACGTATTTCTCGGCGGTAAGAATTCCTGCGCTCGATCGAACGCCGATAATCTGGCCGCCCTCGCCTTTGTCAAAGCCGCAAACCTCCGTGAACGGCAATACTCTCACACCGCGGTTCCTCGCAGCCATCAGTAGAGCATCGCACAAAGCGCGCGGCTCGAGATGAACTTCCGACGGAGACAGCACTCCTCCAAGGCCCCTGTCCCCGACACCCGGCTCCAACTTTCGCACCTGATCGCCATCCAACCATTCCGACTCAAACCCGTGGCTTTTCGCAAGATTTGCAGAATAGATTCGGTCTATCTTATCCGCATCGCAAAATGCCAGCCGCAGCATCCCGCGATCGTAAACGCGCGGCGCATGACCAGTATCCTGCGACAACTCTTCGACAAAACGGGGATAAAGACGTAGCGAGTTGACACCAAAATCAAGCATCGGCCCAGGCGCATGGTTTTCGCCAAACGGCGAGAGCATCCCCGCGGCGGCCCAAGACGACTCGCGCGCAATCTCGCCGCGCTCGACAAGCGTTACATTCGCGCCGCGCCGCGCTAGCCGCCAAGCAACGCTCAGCCCAATCACCCCGGCGCCAATGATGATATAGTCGGTGGCTTTTTGTGGTTCAAGCATCATGATAGTACACTTCAGCGCCGTCATTCCGACCGTAACGAGGAACGAGTGAAGTGGAGGAAACACGTAGTTCTCTTTTCGAGAAGCTGAATGGACTGCGAACTACGTGTTCCCTCGATTGCGCTCGTACCTCGCTCCACTCGGGATGACCGAACAAGCGATTGGTCATCCTCCAGCCATCATCTGGACAATCTCCAGGTTATCACCATCTGTGATGGTCGTCTCTGAAAATCTCGCCCTTGGCACAATCTCGCCGTTGTGCTCGACTACGACCATCCGCTCATGCAATTTGAACACGGTCAAGAACTCCGAAATTGTTAAGCTGTCATCAATCTGACGCGCCTCACCGTTCACCATGACTTCAATCATGTCAACTGCCTCGCCGCCCATGCTGAGCATAACGCGTCAATGTATCCCCTCGCCGCACATGCGGGTTCGTCCGATAGCATAATCCCAGAACGCACCACCACGCCGCTTGCGCCCGCACCAACGCAATCGGTAATGTTCGCAGGCGTGATACCGCCAATTGCCAAAACGGGCACCGAAACCGAATGGCAGATCGCGCACAAGAAATCCAGTCCAACCCCATCCTTGCCCGGGTGTGAGTGGGTTTCGTAGACATTCCCCGCAATAAGATAGTCAACACCCGATTCCTGGGCATCGATGGCCGCCTCAACCGAGTGAACGGAACGACCAACCAAAACCGGAAAGCTGACAAGCGCGCGATCAATGTCAAACGCTGCCTCGGGCAAGTGGATTCCATCAAGATGTAGATTGGCCATCACGTTAAAGCTGTCGTTGACAATGAGCTTTGCACGGCCTCGGGTGACATCCCTCATCTCCAGCGCCGCGCGCTCGAAGTCGTCAGGCATCGACGCACGGTCGCGAAGTTGCACCATATTTACACCGCCGCTGATTGCTGACGAAACAATCGGCCATGTAGGGTCTCCGTCGGGAGTGGCCGTCTCCGTAATCAGCATCAGTGCCGGAAGCGGCAAATCAGCGCGGACAATTGGAGGCATGGCTAGCGAACCACCCCTTCAATTGTGCTGCTCGCAGATGCGAAAGGCAGCACCGGCATTCGTCCGGCTAGGAACGCCGCTCGTCCGGCTTCCACGCCTAACCGCATCGCGCACGCCATCTGTGCCGGATTTTGCGCGCGCGCGATCGCCGTATTGATCAGGCATGCCGATGCGCCTAGCTCCATCGACAGCGCGGCGTCGGACGGCACCCCAATCCCTGCATCGACCACCACCGGAACACGCGCCTGCTCGACAATAATGCGGATCGCATCGAACGTTTTCATGCCCTGCCCACTTCCAATTGGCGACGCCAGCGGCATCACCGTTGCGCAGCCCACATCTTGAAGTCGCTGCGCAAGGACCGGGTCAGCGTTGATATATGGAAGCACAGTGAAACCTTCTTTCACCAATATCTCGCATGCTTCCAATGTGCCAATTGGATCTGGCAGAAGGTATTTGGGATCGGGGATGACCTCGACTTTGATCATATCCGACAGCCCCATCGCGCGCGCCATCCGTGCGGTTCGGACTGCTTCATCGGCAGTGCGCGCACCCGCAGTATTGGGCAGGATGTGATACTTTTTCCAGTCGATTTCGTCGAGAATGGATCGTTTCGGCTGATCCAGATCGATTCGCCGCAGTGCCACCGTCACAATTTCGCACCCCGACGCCTCCAACGCGGCGTTCATTTCTTCGGCGTTGCGGTACTTGCCCGTCCCAAGCATCAAGCGAGAGCGAAACGTGTAAGGGCCGATAACGAGTGGCGTGTCCGAATGATTCATAGCCACTGGCGGTTCATCTAAAACTTGTGCAGACATTACCAATCTCCATTCACTTAACGCTATGACGTTTCCTTAGGTACACGAGGCAGCCTAAAAACACGGGAAACCTCTGCACTTAGGTCTGGAAATGCGACTGATCGGAATGAATCCCCCATCGAATACAATCCAATTCGCTTAGTCGTCACACCATCCATTTGCAGAATCTCGACAGACTGCGCGGCAGAACTGACGATCCAACATTCGAGCACGCCTGCAGTCAAATATTGGTTCAACTTTTTAGAGATTTGCCGTTTCGTTTCGTTCGGCGACAAAATCTCGACGACAAGCTCTGGAGCTTGACGAAGCGGCGTGGGATTCGAAAAGTCTTTTGAACCCCAGCGCTCGAATGAGATGAAGAGCAAATCGGGTTGGCGCACTTCGAGTGGGTCTTTGCCAACCACCATGTCGATCGGCGCAATGAACGCGATGCCTGTCCCTGACATCTCTTCGAAATCCTCAAGAATGCGGTTGATATTTCGAAGGATGACCTGATGCTCAGGCGCTGGATTTGTCATGTATTCGCGCACGCCGTCGATGATCTCATACCGACCGGGCGTCTCCCCTTCCGTGAGGTATTCTTCATATGTCAAAACCTTGGGTTTAAGTTCGCGCTCAGCTATAGCCATTTGCCATTCCTCATGCCAACAAGGATTTCCAAAATGTCGCCACAAATTGTTCGAAATACCTTTGCTTTATGCTCCATAGGTCTGTCGTTCTGTGTATCTCAGTGCTTCGCAGATTCTGCCAAGGGCCAAGCCGCATTTCAAACCGTTCTCAACAAGATCGACACCGCCGAAAAGCACCGCAATCTCGCCGAATGGTCGCGACTCCTTAAAGCAAACAGCATGCCCTACTTCACGCTCAAGCTTCCAGGGCATGACCCGCTAGATATTAACGAGGCCATCGACGAGGAGCGCAATTTTCTGAACACCAT
Organism: uncultured Armatimonadota bacterium; assembly: GCA_963699265.1. GTDB lineage: Bacteria > Armatimonadota > Armatimonadia > Armatimonadales > Capsulimonadaceae > CAXSEA01. Next base: position 48,712 of record OY969427.1, read on the forward strand.
GCAGTCCATCGACGTCAACAGCGAACATATCACCAGCTTTATCGTCTCGGACAACCATGCCGCAGTCACGACCTCAGCAAATCAGATCGCCAAAATCCTCGACTCAGACGGCGAACTCGGCAAACCAGGACTCGTGCACAAAATGAACGTCGTCACCGAAATCGCCTATTCGCTCGAGTGGTCGGACGGCATCTGGAAGATTCAGAGCGTCAACGAAACCACGAAAAGCGTCGCCGTAGACGGACATACCGCGCCGCTGCCCCAACCTCCAGATTCCGGCACGCAAGCAAGCACCACCATCTAGTATTCAAAGATGCTCGCCATGTCGATTACCAGATCGGGAAATACGAGCGAATGGAATTGCGCCGGCCCGCTATGCTCGGCTACAAGTGAAGGCGTTTCGCCTTTGCTTAACGACCACTGGTGGACAACTCCGGTTTCCGGATAAACTAACCACGCCTCATACACTCCGATTCGCGCATATTCAGCGAGCTTCGTTTGAATCGCGCGCCTTGATTCGCTTGGCGAAAGCACTTCGACAACCAGTTCAGGGGCCGTCAACCACGGGGTCTTGTCAAATCGCTCGCGTTCGCCTCGACGCTCCTTAGATATCAATAATACGTCAGGCTGCCGCACTTTGATTGGACTTAATCGCGTGACGATATCGACCGGCGCAATATAGGCCCGAACTAAGTTCTGTTTCTTTTGATATGCCCGAAACACGACAAAAATATTCTGCGCAATATCCTGATGAAAATCGTGTGGGCTTGTCGTCCAGTGCCTAACGCCATCGACGATCTCGTACCGCCCAGGCGTTTCCCCTTCCAAGAGGTAGTCTTCGTAGGTAAGAACCTTGGAATTAACTTCTCTGTCAGCTACAGCCACGGCAGCACCTCGATTCATTATCCTTCTACTTATAAATCTCTCCGCCCTGCTCCGCAAACTCCTTCGCCTTCTCAACCATCCCCGCTTCGAGCGCGTCCGCTTCGGCAACATTTAGCTTGTGGGCGTAGTCGCGGACATCCTGCGTGATCTTCATCGAGCAGAAATGCGGGCCGCACATCGAGCAGAAGTGCGCGACTTTCGCGCCCTCCTGCGGGAGGGTTTCGTCGTGGAACTCCCGCGCGGTCTGCGGATCGAGCGCGAGGTTGAACTGATCCTCCCAGCGGAACTCGAACCGCGCCTTGCTGAGAGCATCGTCCCAAACCTGCGCTGCTGGATGGCCCTTAGCGAGGTCGGCGGCGTGGGCCGCGATCTTGTAAGCGATCACTCCGTCCTTGACGTCTTTTTTATTCGGCAGGCCGAGGTGCTCTTTCGGCGTGACATAGCAGAGCATGGCGCAGCCGTACCAGCCAATCATTGCCGCGCCAATCGCGCTGGTGATATGGTCGTATCCCGGTGCAATGTCGGTCGTGAGCGGCCCAAGCGTGTAGAACGGCGCCTCGTGGCACCACTCAAGCTGCTTGTCCATGTTCTCCTTGATCATGTGCATGGGGATATGGCCAGGGCCTTCGTTCATGACCTGGACTCCATACTCCCACGCAATCTCGGTCAGTTCGCCTTGAGTTTTCAGTTCTGCGAACTGCGCCTCGTCGTTGGCGTCGGCGATACTGCCAGGGCGCAGGCCGTCGCCAAGCGAGAACGAGACATCGTACGCTGCCATAATCTCGCAAATCTCGCGGAAATGGGTGTAAAGGAAGCTCTCCTGGTGGTGCGCGAGGCACCATTTTGCCATGATTGAGCCGCCGCGGCTTACTATTCCTGTCATGCGATTGGCAGTCATCGGCACATAGCGCAGCAGAACTCCCGCATGAACAGTGAAGTAATCGACACCCTGCTCGGCCTGTTCGATCAGCGTATCGCGATATATCTCCCACGTCAGGTCTTCGGCCTTTCCGCCGACTTTTTCGAGCGCTTGGTAGATGGGGACGGTGCCGATGGGGACTGGCGAGTTGCGGATGATCCATTCGCGGGTTTCGTGGATATTTTTGCCGGTTGACAGATCCATGACCGTGTCAGCGCCCCACAAGGTCGCCCAGGTCATCTTTTCGACCTCTTCCTTGATCGACGACGCCACCGCGGAATTGCCGATGTTTGCGTTGATCTTTACAAAGAAGTTGCGGCCGATAATCATCGGCTCAAGCTCGGGGTGGTTGATGTTCGCTGGGATAATCGCACGACCACGAGCGACTTCATCGCGCACAAACTCTGGCGTGATGCGCTCCGGGATATTCGCGCCAAGCGGCATTCCTGCGTGACGACGCTCCGACGTGATCCCCAGATTCTCGCGGATTGCGATGTACTCCATCTCCGGCGTAATAATGCCCGCCTTCGCGAACTGCATCTGCGTCACCATCCCGCTGCCGCGCAGAGCTTTGCGACTTGGCATTTTTGGGAGTTCGCTGTCGCTTTTGCCGAGGCCAGGATTGAAGACAGGATCGACGAGGGCGACATTCGTCCGCGCCTTGATCCACTCGTCCCGCAGCTTCGGGAGTCCCTTGGCGATATCGATTGGGACACCCGGATCGGTATACGGGCCGCTGGTGTCGTAGACTCGAACCGGATGGTTATCAAGCCGCGCGTGGGTGCGTTGATCAATGGTCTGGTTCAGGCTGATCTCGCGCATGGGAACGCGCAGATCCTTGTGCTGGCTTCCAGCAAGATAGACCTTGCGCGACGCGGGAAACTGATACTGCGGCTCCAGCGAAATCTCTTGAACGGGCGAAGTTGAGTTATCCAAGTGCGATTTTCCTTCGTGACAGCGACAAAATAATGACCCCTCCGCCTTAAAGACTCGGCACTTCCCCGAAACGGGAAGGCAAGGTTAAGACTTCAAAGCGGCAAAAAAACAACGAGCCACCCGGCGCAATGAGGGTTGCGCACGGGTGGCTTGTTTGTTCAACTCTGTTTAGGCTATACACCTAAAACTTTAACAAAGCACCACCTTCCGCTTCCCTACGCCGGCATTATCCGGATCAGGTCTTAGGGTTGACGTGCAGCTTTTCAACAGCAACGTCTCTCAGCCCGAAGGCACCCCTAACGGTTTCGATATGGAGGATTATAGCACCGTGTGCATGGGAGGTCAATTGGCAATGGCAGGAAAGAAAAATCTTCGGATTGCGTTGACCAACTTATGCCAACGAGAATACTACATCGAGCGAGTCACGACTAGCTCCGTACTCACAAACCTCATTTCCCTTTGTATCCTACTCGTGCTCGGATCGACTGGATCGTAAAGTACAGGGATTTTACCGCCTTCGCTATGCGAGTTTTGGTAGTAAAGGTCAACCTGAACATCCCGCGAGAAATGCTCCTCGCCAGTCGAGAAACTGTAGTTAAGCCAATAGTAGGTCGTCGGCCCGTATCGTCCTTGTACGACTTTGGGATACAGCCGATTGACTACGCCATCGACCTCGTTGCAGACCTGCCCAAAGGCGATGTCGCGCCTCGTCGCCACAATCACGGCAATCAGCCAAATCAGCAGCAAACCAACTGGAACCATGCTGTCCAAAATGGTTTCGTTCAGGTCGCGCGTAACACGGCTTTGGTCAACTGCGCCAATCTCATACTGCTGAGGGTCGCTTGGCAAAAAAGTGATCGGCACCTGCGTCACTTGCCGCGTTCGCGGCATCATATTCATCGCGACCAACTTCGTCCTCACCGCTATACGTGTTGCCTCCGTAATCGTAGTTGAAGTCAAGGTAGTAGGTCGTCGATTTTCCCGACGTGTAGTGCTTGTCGAAAACGAGAGCCTGCGCCTGCAGTCCGGAGTTGCAAAGGGCTACCATATGAGCATGCCGGGAAGTCACCCAATTAGTCAGCAAAACAGTGGCTATGACCAGCAAAACAATTGGGATGGCCAGGCGATCGATACCGGCAACGCTCAAAGTCACTTTGCGCGGGGCAGGCGGTAAAACTGTCATTTCCGACATCGGGGTCATAGACTTATCATTCCTAGACACTTAAACATAAGTACGGCTGAAGTTACTGGCACTTTGTTCTAGACACGAAATTATGCTGGAAGTTGCGACCGAACATATGCTGTGATTAATTCGACGGAATTTGATAACAATGAAATGGCTCGTCGCGTCGAAGTCTAAGAATCACAACAACTGTGAATCTCGGGCGAACACTGTCCTTTTCGTTTCTCGCTAAGCTCGCGTAAATTCGCGCGACTGGATATGTGTAAACCTCCAGCCGCAGTAAGCTTCGTTGAAAGTAGGCCCGAATCTTAAGCGCTTCGAACCGAATGATCTCCCTCTTCCATTGGTGCAGTCCGACTGTCGGAGATTCTGCGGCAAAGCGCGCGAATGACATTGCGTCCAGTTGATGCTTACTAACCCCGCTGAACTGCGCGACCTTCGCATACTGCGCAAATAGTGGCCGAAATGGGTCGCCGAGCAATGCCACAGTCACTGGCAACTGCTTGGCTACTTCGATGCGGCGCTTCGCGATCAGCGAGGAGGCAAAATCGTTGAGCCGTTTGTCGCGCGTCAGCAGATCGCGGATCTGCGACGATTCCAACTCCGTGAGACCTGATTCGAGAGCGACTGAGCTTAAATCCTCCCGGCATCTCTCGCGGAATGATGCGTCGGTGTACAGCCGCGCAAGCGCGGATTGCAGCTGAGCTAGGCCCATCGTCTGTATGCTGTCCCGATTGCCCGCGCGCGGACGAGTTCCGTGGCGAGTTCTGAAAAAGTTGGGATGTTTTCGTCGCGTTCGAGTAGCACCCCCTTGACCGGAGCGCATCGGACAACTTCGTCAAGCAATTCCCAAACTGGTTCGGGAGTTGCCGCTGAGTGGCTATCGATCAACAAGTCGCCGCTGATTTCACCACCGGTGAAGTGCAACTGCACCACCTTATCCAACGGGGCGCTATCGAGGAATGCTTTCAGGTCGTAGCCAAGATTGACCGCGTTTGTGTAGAGGTTGGTCACATCCAGCAGCAAAAAGCAACCAGTGCGTTTCGCCAGTTCGGTCAAAAACTGCGCCTCGGACATGTCCGAGGCCATCTGAATAATATAGGTGATGTTTTCGAGGATAAGCGGAGTATCGATATATTGGCGTACGGTTTCGATGTTGCGCTGGAGGACGTCAAGCGCTTCGTAGGTAAAAGGCAGCGGCGATAGGTGCCCTATTTCGACTCCTCCGGCCCTGGTAAACGCAATATGTTCGCTCCAGTAGGGCGGATTAATGCGCTGAACTAGTTTCGCGAGTTTCTTGACGTAATCTACATCTATGCCTTCCGCAGACCCTAGGGACAAGTTGATTCCGTGCGGAATGAGCGTGAAGTGATCCCGGAGTAGTGTCAACTCCTCATCCTTTTCACGGGGCATGTCGATAAAATGATCAGCGACAATCTCCAACCAATCGACTTCCGCCCGATGCAGGAAAAGGTCAGCTTTCAGTTGCTCTCGAAAGCCAATCCCCACTCCCAGCGGTGCAATATTCGATAACGTTGTCTGGGTCACCATCCTTAAGTCCCTCCTCCACATCCGCCGCATCCACCGCCTCCGCCTCCGCAGCTGGCGCCTCCTCCTCCACTACTGCAGCTGCCGCTTCCAAAACTGCCGATAGCACCGCCGCAACTTGCTGTGCTGTTGGAGGACGATGCCGCGAACATTCTCCCAATCCGCGCGTCGGGAGTTCCATCGAGCGCAGCCATGCCGTCGAGCGCCACAGTGACAACCATTAGATCAAGAATCGCAGCATCGATGGTCTCAGTCTGCGATGTAGATAAGCGCCGGCTGCTTCGAAAAGCACGTCTCAGCCTTTCGAGGTAAGCCGCTCCACGGCGCGTAATGCGTGGCTGTCTGAGAATAATTGAGACGCCAATTGAACCCAGAATGCCGAGGCCGACGAGAAAACCAACATTTACGTGTCCAGTCGCGACTGCAACAAGAAACTTGTACGCACCAAGAACGACAATTGTCCACACTGCGGCCGCTCTAATTCTTGCGGCGTTGCGCTGCTGCTCGTCAGATGAGAGCAGGCCGTCTGAAATGAGCTTGTCCTTGACGGTGGCCATTCCCTGAGCGACTTTGCCGGGCAGTGACGAGCGAAACGCAGACTGGCTAGTCGCTGGTGCGCTGAACTGATGCAAGATGTCGATTTCTACCGGTGCAAGTTGCGATCTATCTGGAGCATTCTCCCGCATCTGGAGGACTTGCGCGTTAGATTTCGGCGAACGCCCCTCCATCGGGCAAACTTCCAGAAACCCCATTTTGATGAGCTTATAGATGCCGACACGCATTACCTCGTTTTCGCCGCCACGCAGGAACGCGATCAGATAGGCGTCGGGTTGGCTCGGCACGAGCGGCCGGCTAGCCATCGGATCATTTCGGGAAATAGCATACTTTCCAATAACCCCCACGCCTATGATGACGATTGCGTAGAGCGCCAGGAAATATGGACCATACATGTTTCCAATTGGGTTGTGAAGCAGAAGTGTCATTTTATCGGCAGCCTCCCTACACCAGACACAACAAATGCAATTGCGTTAACCTCTACCATCCTGCCTAGTGTGACCCTTAAACCCCTGTTTCGTTGCAGGGCAGCGTATGCGAAAATGCTACAATCCCTAGTACACTCGTTCGGTTTGTGCTGCCTGCCCGTAACGTCGCGTTATGATCCCTCTTCAACTCACCCTCCGCAATTTCATGTCCTACGGTGATGAGCCGACCACTGTCGATCTGCGCGGTATGCCTGTGGTGTGTCTTTCGGGAGACAATGGCCACGGCAAGAGCGCGCTGCTAGACGCGATGACCTGGGCGCTGTGGGGCGAGACACGGCTTGGTCGTCAGAATCACGATCAACTTATTCGGCTTGGCGCGGACGAAATGGCGGTCGTCCTCGATTTCGATGTCGCTGGAGAGACCTACAGGGTGCGGCGGCAGCGCAGCAAGCGTTCAGCTTCGCAGATTTGGGAGATTCAGGCGATCGAGCCAAACGGCACTTGGAGACCGCTGACGGGCACTGGCTCCGGCGACACTGGCCGCGCGATTATCCAACTTTTGCGCATGACGTACGACACGTTCCTAAACTCTGCGTATCTGCGTCAGGGCCGCGCCGACGAGTTTGTGCGCCAGACGGCGGGCAAGCGCAAGGAGATTCTGGCGGAAATCCTCGATCTGTCGCGCTTCGACGATCTCGAAGCCAAGGCGCGAGACAAAAAGTCGCTGTGCCGCGATGCCGCGCAGGACGCTAGCCGGGACATCCAGCAGATTGACGCTGAACTTTCGCAGGAGCAGACGGTACGGAAGGCACTTGAAACGCTGCTAGAATCTGGCGCAGAGATTGATAATCGTCGCGCGGCGCTAAGTGAACGGGTTCAAGAACTGAACCAGCTACGTCTAACACTGGTGGCGCAGAGTGAAAAACTAAAGGATCACGAGAAGCAGGTTTTAGAGCTAGACCAGCAACTTAAGAGAATCGAGGGCCAGCGTGACGTTGAGCGACGAGCCGCGGACGAGATGCGTAGGCTGATCAACAAAAAGGAGCAAATTGAGAATGATGCGCGGCGATACGAAGTGGCGCAAGCAAGAATTAAGCCGCTGCGCGAGCAGGCGGCACGGTTCCGAGAGCTTGACCGCAAGCGTGTTGAGCTAGAAAACAACATCGTCTGCGAACGACGAGAGCTTGAGGTGGGGCGCGCTCAGCTTCTAAAGCAGCTTAGCGATTTGAGGCGTCAGATTATCGAGTTGCCAAAAATCGCTGAGCAGATCGCGTCAATGGAAACGCTGACGGAAAATTATAACGCGCTGACAACAAAGCGCACAAATGTCTGGGATGGTCTCAAATTGCGCCAAGGCGAGTTTGCAGAGCTTGGCGCAGACAAAAAACGGCTCGATGCAGAGCTAGCGGCGTTGCAGCAACGTCTTGAAAACATCGACGGCCAATCCGAAACCTGCTCGGTCTGCGGAAGCCCTCTCCCTCCAGAAAAGCTGGACCTGCTGCACACGGAAGTAGCCGCGACGATCGACCATATTGAATTGGAGCGGCGTCGGTTGATCGCCAAGGGAATCGAAGCAAAGCGCGAGATTGGTAATGCGGAAGCCGACCTGAAGCAGATCGAAGTGCAACTAAAGGAGCTGGAATCGTCGCGCGACCAGCTTGGTGGTCTGCAGCAACGGTTCTCTGATTTGACGGCACGCTCGGAACAGGTCGCGGGATTGGAAGCAGACATTCGGGCCATCGAGCAAGACCTTCGCGACGAAGCTTTCGCTCTGGACGACCGCAAACAACTAGCGATAATCACTACCGAAATGGGCACCATCAAAGATGCCGAGAAGCAGTTAGACTCGGTCAATGCCGAGATTGAGTCGTTGCGCGGCATCGAGGCATCGCTTGCACGGCTACAGTCGGCCGAGCGTGATCTTGTCTCTACGATCCAGCGGATTGCGGATGCCGAGCAGTCGATGGAGATGCTGAAAAAGCAGCGTGATTCAGTCGCGCAGTCTATCGCGGAAGCGCCGCAGCTTCACCGCCAAATCGACGACAATGCGCGCGAATTGGATCAAGCGAAAGTGGCGTTGCGCGATGTTGACGCGGAATTTCAACGTGCCGAGCGCGAGAAAGGCCGCTTGCAGCAGCAGGTTGAGCGATTTGACACATTACGCATCACCCGAACAAAACGCGAGGCAGATTATCAGACCGCCAAGAACGACGAAGATTTGTATACCATGCTGATGGGATCGTTCGGCAAGCGCGGCGTGCAGGCCTTAATCATCGAAAACGCGTTGCCGGAACTGCAGGACGACACCAACGAGCTACTGGAGCGATTGACCGACGGCGAGATGTCTGTCCTGATCCAAACCACCAAGCAGGCCAAGGGAAGATCCGCCGCCGATGCGCCTATCGAGACGTTGGAAATCCAAATCAGCGACCACATGGGGTCTCGTTCGCTGGAGATGTACTCAGGCGGTGAGTCGTTTCGGGTATCCTTCGCCCTCAGGATCGCTCTTTCGAAGCTGCTTGCACGTCGCGCCGGGGCGAACTTGCAGACGCTCATCATCGACGAAGGCTTTGGCACGCAGGACGGCAAGGGGCGCGAAAAGCTGGTGGATGCGATCATGGCGATACAGAGCGAGTTCGCGCAGATCATCGTCATCACGCATGTCGATGAGCTTAAGGAAGCGTTCCCGAATAGAATTGAAGTCGTCAAAACACCGCTCGGCTCCGAGCTGACGGTCGTTACCGGGGCGGCGTTAGGATAGGCCAAAGGCCAAAGATTTATTTATGTCCCTTTTTGTAGATGAAGTAACTGTCGATATTGCCGCTGGCGATGGCGGGCGCGGATCGGTGTCGTTCCGCAAAGAAAAGTTTGTGCCGCGCGGCGGCCCAGCAGGCGGGGATGGTGGGCGCGGCGGCGATGTGATCCTTGAGGCTGACTCCAACCTGTCAACCCTCCTCGATTTTCAGTTCCAGCACAAATACTCTGCCGAAAAAGGCGGCGACGGTGCCGACAAGGACAAGTACGGCAAGGACGCGCCCGACCTGATCCTCAAAGCGCCGATCGGCACAATCGCCACCGATGTCAACACCAACTGGGTGGTTGCCGACCTGACCGCGCATGGCCAGCGCGCGGTCATTGCGCGCGGCGGCAATGGAGGACGCGGCAACGCCCACTTCGCGACATCCACGCATCAGGCACCGAAGTTCGCGGAGAATGGCGAGCCAGGCGAAGATCGCCGAATCAAGCTGGAGCTGAAGCTGCTCGCCGATGTCGGCAATATCGGCTTCCCCAATGCAGGAAAATCTAGCCTGGTTGCCAGTGTTTCGGCTGTCCGTCCAAAGATCGCGGACTATCCGTTCACCACGCTCATCCCGAACTTGGGAGTGGTCAAAGTTGACGACAACCCGGAGCACACGTTTGTCATGGCCGACATTCCCGGCCTAATCGAGGGCGCAAGCGAGGGGATTGGGCTGGGGCATCAGTTCCTACGCCATATCGAGCGCACGCGGTTGCTTGTGCATCTGATTGACATGGGCGGCATGACCGGCCGCGAGCCAATTAGCGATTTCGAGATCATCAACAAGGAGCTAGCGGCGTACTCCACTCAGCTTGCCGAACTGCCGCAAGTGGTCGCGCTTAACAAGATCGATATTGCCGACCCTGCAGAGATCGAGCGTGTTACCAAGGAACTGGTTTCGCGCGGGCTGGAGGTCTTTCCGATCTCTGCCGCAACGGGCGAAGGCACGAGGGCGCTTGTCTTTCGGCTCGCTTTGCTGCTCGACGAGATCAAGGCGAAGGCTGCACAGGTCGTACCGACAGACGAAACCGTCGTAATCACGCCAGAATCGATGAACCGCCCCGGCGCGCGGCGCACCATGCAGCGCAAGTATCGCGTCAGCAAGGTCGAGGACAAGGTGTTTATCGTCGAGGGGTCGGGCATGGAGCGCACGGTCGCGATGACTCCCATGGACAACGAGCACGCGGTGCGCCGCCTGCAGCGGATTTTGGAGAAGTCGGGCGTGGTCAACAAACTCAAGGCGCTCGGCGCGCAAGAGGGCGATACTGTGCGGATTGGCGATACCGAGTTCGAATATTGGGACGAGGACGCCGAAGCGGAAGAGCGTGCGCGGCGATACATCAAGGGTGTGGACGTGGACGACGATGATGAGGTCGTCGAATGAGTCAAATGGCAGCTCAAAACCTGCCAAAGCGGCTTGTGGTCAAGCTAGGCACCAGCACCCTGTGCGATTCCGAGCGGAGTGCCCGACCCTGAGTATCTGCGCCAGCTTGCAGGTCAGATCGACGCCCTCGCCCGCCAGGGCACGGAAACGGTGATTGTCACCAGTGGTGCGATCCGAGCGGGGCTTGGCCGCATGGCCCTCCCCCACCAGCCGAAGTCCATGGCGCTCAAGCAGGCGGCCGCGGCCGTCGGCCAGAGCGTTCTAATGCAGCTTTACGCCGATGCGTTCGCACAGTTCGGCATGACCGTCGCGCAGATATTGCTCACGCGCGATGACTTCCATGACCGCAAGCGCTATGTAAATGCAAGCAACACGTTTCGTGCGCTCCTAAAGCTTGGCATAGTCCCTATTGTCAACGAAAACGACACCATCGCGACCGACGAGATCAAGGTCGGAGACAACGACACTCTCGGTGCGCTGGTAGCTGGCTTAGTTGACGCGGACCTGCTCATCCTGCTCTCCGATATAGACGGACTGTATGATTCCGATCCTAATCTGAGCACGGACGCAAGGATCATCCGGCACGTAACTTCAGTTGACTCGCAGATCGAGAAAGCAAGTCGCGGGACGAAAAGTGATTTTGGCACCGGCGGAATGCGGACAAAGGTCGAAGCCGCCAAAATCTGCCTCCGTTCGCACATCCCAATGGTGATCGCGCATGGTCGCGCTGACGGTGCGATCATTTCCGCAATCCGAGGCGAAATCGGAACGCGTTTTGACACAGAGGTTGTCAGAACAATTTCGGCGCGCAAGCGCTGGATCGCGGCCGGCCAACGTCCGAAAGGGACGGTCGTCGTCCATGATGCCGCGCGAGAACAATTAATTTCCAAGGGACGAAGTTTGCTGCCCGCTGGAGTATTGCAGGTACATGGCGATTTTGAGATCGGTGACCTGGTGCTCCTGGTTGACTCTAACGCTCGGCAGTTTGCGCAAGGGATTGTCAATTACGATGCGAGGCTTCTGAACAAAATCAAGTGCCTGCGCACATCACAAGTCAAGGCAATCCTCGGCGACGACGCCACGGACGAGGTGGTTCACAGGGACAACATGATTGTCGCCCTTAAAGAGGCGGACTCATTCGAAGGCAAGCTGCCGTGACCACGGCTTTCGCCCCGCCCAGCCGCGCCGCGGTCATTGCCGCGCTGCTTGTGGTCTATGTCGTTTGGGGTTCGACCTACTTCGCCATTCGCATTGCCCTTGCCGCCTACCCTCCGATCCTAATGCCTGGCATTCGATTCTTGGCTGCCGGCCTACTGCTTTTCACTGTTCTGCGACTAAGAGGGATGCAAGGCCCAACAATATCCGAATGGATCGCTGGCGGCAAGATCGGCCTGCTGATGGTTGGCGCGAACTCATTGGTCGCCGCCGGCGAGCAGACTGTTTCGTCGAGTGTCACCGCGCTCATGGTCGGCGCGGTTTCGCTATGGGTTGCGTTGATGGGTGGACTGTATGGAAACTGGCCGACAAGGCGCGAGTGGATCGGTCTTGCGGTCGGCTTTTCGGGAATTGCGCTGCTGAACATCAAGGGCGATCTGCATAGTTCGCCGATCGGCGCGCTATTTCTCTTAATCTCGACCTTAGCGTGGTCATTTGGATCGGTTTACGGACGGCACTTGACGCATGCCCAAAGGGTTAATGGCACCGGCGACCGAGATGATAGTCGGCGGCGGTGTTGTGCTCGTTGTTGGTATTCTTTCCGGTGAACGTATCCACCACGTGGCCATCTTCGCGCCACACCTGGCGCTGGGCTATCTGATCGTCTTTGGCTCGGTCATCGCGTACAGCGCCTACGACTTTCTGCTGGCGAACGTGCGGCCAGCGCTTGCGACAAGCAATCCGTTTGTCAATCCAGTTGTTGCCGTATTGCTTGGCGTGCTTGTCGGCGGCGAGAAGATCGGTCCAGCGACTGTGATCGCGATGGTGATCATTCTGGCGGGAGTAGCTGTGATCGCACTTCAGCCAAGGAAACTGGCTGCGAAAGACGCACCAATTTCGACCAATTCGAATCAGGAATCTACTTAACCGGGGGAGGAGAAATTGGTCGGGGCGAGAGGATTTGAACCTCCGACCTCACCGACCCGAACGGTGCGCTCTACCAAGCTGAGCCACGCCCCGCCGACCAATTCTCGCGAAGTTTCACCAAACTGGCTGGCGAACGAAATGTAGTTTACCTGGGGTAAGGCGGAAAGTCAAGCGAGACCTACCCCGCCTTCGTTCCTCAGGCATCCCTCCCGAAACGGGAGCTTTCAGGTTCCCCTCCTTTCGGAAGGAGGGGTTAGGGGAGGTAGCTTTGTCGCGGCTTTTGCCATCCGACGATTTGATCCCTCCGAAGCGTCCCCTACCTCACCTAGCCTCTCCTTCCGAAAGGAGAGGAACAGAGTCAGTCTGGAGAAATTTTCGTTCATTTGGTTCCTCCCGTTTCGGGAGGCGGCGGAGGGTCCTAATTGTGCCAAAATGCATCAACTATTGGAAGAGGTGAACTGATGAATTATCCGATCAAGAACGAAGCTGGCCGCTATAAAATCTACCTCAACGGCGAGTGGCGCGATTCGCAGGGCCGTGAAGCATATGTGAGCGTCAACCCTGCGCACAAAAACAATGTCCTAGGGCATGTCGCTGAATGCACAACTTCGGAGATTGACGAGGCAATGAGCGTGGCGGACGCGGCGTTTCCAGCGTGGAAGGCGGTATCCGGCAACATCAAGACAAAGCTGTTTCTGCATGTTGCGAACCTGCTCAATGATAACTACGAACTCATCGTCGAAACCATGACCAAGGAGATGGGCAAGTCGCACTTCGACTCGCGACTCGATCTCGACGAGGCCATTGGAGTGATCGAAGCGGTTGCGCCGCAGGGCCTCTCAATGAAGGGCGAAACGTACCAGACCAATGTCCGGGGTGTCATCATGGAATCCCGCCCGGAGCCGCGTGGAGTCGCCGCGATCATTACGCCGTTCAATTTTCCCATCGCCATTCCGCTCGCGCAGGTTAGCGCGGCACTGGTCAGCGGCAACACGGTCGTCTGGAAGCCGTCGCATCTGATCCCGGAATCGTCGCAGATTATCGCGGGCATCATTGACGAAGCGATCCAGTGGGCGAAGGCCAAGTACAAAGTCGAAATCCCAAGCGGCATTCTGAACATGGTCACGGGCGATACCGCTGCGGGTCAAGCGATTGTGCGGCATCCAGTCTACAAGGCGCTGTCGTTTACGGGCAGCAAGGCGGTCGGCGACGCAGTCGATGCAGTCGCGTCGAGTCTCGGCAAGCGTGTCATGAAGGAGGTTGGCGGGATCAACTGCTTCTATGTCCATTCGGAAGCGGATATCGAGCGTGCTGCATTGAACTTCATCTACGGCAAAACCATTACTGCTGGCCAAAGGTGCACAAGCATTCAAGAAGTGCTGGTTGACGAAGCGGTCTACGAAACGTTCAAAACCGAGGCGATCCGGGTTGCCAAAGGAATTGTGCAGGGAGACGGCGCTTCAACAGAGGTCACCGAAGCAGATCGAGAACCTGGCATGTTCGGTCTGCCGCCGCTTGTGAGCGACGAGCAGCAGGCAAAGGTGCTTGGATTGATCGAGCAGTCGGTCAAAGAGGGCGGGACGATTGCGTTCCAAAAGCCGGTTGACGAATCGCTCAAAAACGAGGGATTTTATGTGCCGTTTACGATCATCGAGAATGTCAATCCCGGCAATCTCCTCTATCACACCGAAATTTTTGGGCCTGTCGCGGTGCTGACGAAAGTTGGCGGCATTGCCGACGCCATCAAAATCATCAACTACAAAATCGGCATCGTTGGTTGCATCGACAGCAAAAATAAGGACGCGTCGGAGACGTTCATCCAGAACGTTCTGCGCACTCGAATCGACGACGGCAGACATGGCACAGGCGCGTTTTGGGCAACCAAATTTGGCGGCGACCGCGGGGCTGGCAGCGGTAATCCGGCGCTCGACGAGGGGATGGTATACGGTTACTGTCTCTGGAAAACGATCTACCGCGCCTACAAGCCGGTAGCTTAGCCAGGCGACGGCTCGGCCAAAGTTCGGCGCGACAACCGAAAGGATACTTTCGCGACAGCTTGCTGCGCCGCCGCGACCAGCACGATAGCGACCAAGAGTGATTGGAATGCATGGACTACATAATCTATGTGGTCGCTCGCAAACTGCAGGTCAACCGTGGTTGCTATCGCACTAACGAGTATGAGCGGTAAAACGAGTAGCATTTGACGGCGGGCGTCCGCGGATTGAATCGCAAGACCGACGATTAACGCGTAAATCAGGCTGGCTATAGCGAAGTTAAGATAGCAATTTGGATCGAGCATGGCTTCAAACTCTGCCGCCACGCCGCCTCCGGCGATCGGGTCAAAGAGAGCTAGGATAGCGTAGGTGCCGCCTAGGGCGAGCGCTAATCCAATTGCCAGCCCTCGTCGAAACCAGAGCATTATTGCCGCCCAAAACGCGGGAATCAGTGCGAAATAGCCATTTGGTGCAAACAGATTTCGGAGGTAGAAACCACAAACGTCGTCGTAGTAGCGTACAGGCCAAGACCGGTTAGATGCGGAAACGTGTCGGGCGAACACGTCGTGGCCAGCCGTTGCACGCAGCCCAAGCATGATGGCGACTTCGACAAATGAGGCTGTCCAGACCCATTTCGGCATCTCCTTCAATCTCCCACTTAACGCTAAGAGCGCCAGTACCATGGGGAATGTCAGCCAGGCGACCTCTTTGAAGCACGTTCCAAGCGCGGCGAAAATCAGTGCTGGAATCCACCTTTTTTCCAGCGCAAAAGTCATTGCAAGAAGCGCGGTTGATCCAAACCACATTTCGGGCTGATCAATCCAATTAATGAGCGCAACATTTGCGGCAGCCTCAAAATGCAATTCGTGCGTGACCCCGCCGAAAGCGGTGCTTGCTAACAGCGAAATTGGAAAAAGATCAGTTGATCCCGCAAACAAGAAAACTGCGACAAGCGCCGTCCAGCGGTTTCCGGAAATTCGCAGGCTAAAGACATACAGCAGCCCGGAAAATATGAGATGGAATGTCATCAGCGACAATTGCCACAGATCGATCCGCTTAACTGTAAACGCCTTGTCTTCCAACCAAAATCCCAGGCAAGTCAGCGGCCGCCAATATTTTCCGTAACCGCACCAACTCGAATGCCACCACTTTAGCGTCCCTGCAAATGAGTGAACCTCTCCGACATCGGTCGTGATCTTGATCTGATCGACATCCCGCGAGATCGTGTACCGGGATAGGGCGGCAATATCGTGATTGTGAAAGAAGTTGCTATTGTGGGCGTACGCGTTGTAGACGCACGAGAAAACTACGTACGCGGCCAGGATAACGAAAAGCCAATCCGATGGGGATAGTCCAGGCCGAGCAGCCCGAGGAACGTCTTCGGGTCGCGAAGCTTGCGAAACTGTAATATCGTCGTTCACAAGGCTCATTGAGAGTCTATTCCGGACAAACGAAGCGGAACGTGCATGTCTTGCAGAAAGCTCTGTCAACCGGTGCCGGGTCAAAGTTTCCGCCTGCGATTCCTGTAATCGCGCGATGGCGTCGCTGCGAAGACGCGAGTGACATGCCTTCGGAATCTGCAACCCTAGCAGGTTGCTTGGTCGAAGCCGATGTCTGCAGAATTGCCTCAGCCTGCGAGATGATCAGATCATCGTAAATCCCCGCCATCGACCTGCCTGAAAGGTTTAGAAGTGATCGCCTGACTTGTGCCCTAATCTCAATTTCGGTCGGCGTCTTGCCTGCCGCGGTCTCATTTGTCACCCAGAATTCTACACATTCAACCAAACGGGCGAGCATTTCGCAAGCCGATTTCCGATTTTCCAGCAGGTCCGGATGTTGACCTGCATAATAATAGAGCCTCGGGCAGATGTTGTAAAGGTCGAGACGCGCGCGGTCTGTTGCGACGACACCGAAACGAGAGGCTGGCTTCGTCATCGTGCGCGACGACTCTTGCGGCGTTTCCTTGCAGACTTGCAATTTGCAGCCGATTTCTCCGAGCCCGCTTTCGATGAGCCGCAGCAGCGGTGATGGCGCCTTGACTGATGGTGAACCGCCGTAGCGTTCGGCGCGCGACAGGATCAGATGATCCTTGGCGCGCGAAAGGGCGACGAAGAATAGGCAACTCTCCTCGTGCAACTGCGCGTCAGCATCGCTGTAGGAGCAAAGGCCATCCGGTTGAACAATCTTCGGCTTGTTGCTTTGTACCGGAAATTTGCCGCTCGACATGTTTGGAAGAAATACGGCCGCGTACTCAAGTCCTTTTGCGGCATGGATCGTCATAACGTTTACACCGTGACCTGGGCTAGCTGTTGCCGGTTCTTCCAAATCGTCGATGTCTTCCAGGACGCGAACGACCCAACTAACACAATCAACTGCGTGGTCGATTTCGGATCCGGCGGTTTCTTCGGGAGCGACGACATCTCGGCGGTAAATATCTTCCTGCGCACCAACAAAGGTAAGCAACGTATGGATTGCGCCGAGTGCGCACCAGTCCTGCGACGAGATCAGATTGCGAAGAAAATCCTGTCCTTCGAAGAGCGCTGATTCGAGGATTTCCCTTGGCGAGGCAAGAGCGCGAAGCGAGTTCAGGCGCTTATGCGCTTCCGCATCAAATTCAGCGAAGCCTGAGAACCCGAGTTGCCCGCTGCATTTCTGGGGCACGCTCAGGGGTCTTTGACACGCAGACTCTCAGCAGGCAGACGAGGTCCTTGACCACGTCACGATCCAATATGCCGCTAGGCTGCTGTACGGGAATGCCCTTAGAATCAAGAGATCGCGCAATTTCTTCTGCCTGCTGATTCGTCCGGCACAACACAGCCATATCCGAATAGGAATTGCCGCAGCCGCGAAGGTTGCGGATTTCCCGCGCAATGCCATGCATCTGCGCGAGTTCTGTTTCGGCGACAAATTGCCTAACAGATGGCGCATCACCGAGACGCGGCCGCGCTGCGCGCCAGCCGCGAAAGACGTCCGGTTCGGCAGTGGAGAGTCGTTCGGCGGCGGATTGGAAAACTTGTACTATCGAAGGCGTAGAGCGGTAGTTGACAGCTAGCGATCCGCGCATGCCACTCGGATAATCGGCTCCGAACTGCTCGACATTCGCTGGCGACGCGCCTAGAAAACGGTAGATGCTCTGACGGTGGTCCCCGACCACCCACAACGCCTTACCATCGACGCCTCCAAGGAGCTTGAGCATTCGGCTGGTGGCAAAATTTACGTCCTGATACTCGTCCGCGAGAACGTTTGGAAACTGCGCCCAGAGATGATCCCGAACGTCGGGGCAAGTCTCCAGCAATTCGACCGTGCGACAGATTAAGCCCGCAAAATCAACCCGCCCTGCCCTCGCAAGCGCGGACTCGTACAAGGGATAAAGCCCGGTCATTTCGAGGAGACACCTTGAATCTGCCGACTCTGAGCCATGTTCCGCAATGTGGCCTCTGACCAGTCGCTCGTACTGGGCGCTGCCACACAGTTCGTCCTTGGCGCGGGAGATTGCATTTATGGCCGTACCGAGCGGCAATTGAGGCGCAGGCAGACCACGTCGCGCAAGTTCGTCCTCCAACAATCTTGCGGCTTCCGTGGCCGAGCATAGGCTCCAGCCCGTTCTAAGCCCGATCTGGTCGCCGAAGCGCTGCAGTGTTTCGAGCGCGAATGCGTGGAACGTACCGACCCAGGGCCCTCCGCTCTCGAAACTTAGGCGTTGCCGCAACTCGCTAGCCCCGTTGCGCGAATAGGTGAGCATCAGGATCGACTCCGGATGGACTCCAGCATGCTCGATCAACCACTGACACCGCGCAATCAACGTACGCGTTTTTCCCGTTCCCGGTCCGGCGCTGAGGAGATAAGGGCCGTTCGGGACGGTTGCTGCCGCAAGCTGCGACGAATCCAAGGACGGTTCTTTCCCCGCATTTGGCGCTGTGCGATCGTGAAGCAACGTCTCTCGCAACTGCTTGATTGCAAGTGCCTTGGGAATGCAGATACTGTCCGCGATCTTAGACGCCCCGAGACGATCGCTTACGAATGCTCTAACGATCGCCTGATTTGGTGCCAAAAATTCCAGAGCCCAAATATCCGCGTCGAGCTCGCGTCTCTGCCGATGAGAGTAACCCTTGGCGATGTCTACTTGCCGACCCGACTGATGCCAGACAACGTGCGCGATCTCATGCGCCGCGTAGAAGTTTCGATTCTGCTCGCTCCGACTAGAGTCGATCCAGATCGCGTGGGAACCGCGATCTAGCATAGCCAGCGCGCCGGCAAGCAATGGATCGCCTTTTGGAACGGCCCTTACGCGAAGATTCAGGCGACTAGCAGCAAGGGCGATGAGTTTGCTTGCGGGGAGCAATTGATCACAAGGCACGCCGAGCGCGGCGCGAAAGTCACGTGCGGATTGACGAACTGTGCGGTCGCTCAAGGCTCACTCGCTCACGGGTTGGGACTTCCAGAATTCGGCGGCATCGTCGTCGATTTCGTTCAGGGCGCGCGATGTTGTCACGGCTTTGTTAAACTCTTCTATGGATGGTGGCGTCGGCTTTCTTTTCGACTTTAGCTCAAGACTCGGGTCTAGCATGGGCGGCAATTTGAGATACGCTTGAAGCGCCGCGCCACTTACTTGCAGCACACCTGCAAGCTGCGATATCAGTTGCCCTGGTATCGTCCCAAACTTGATCAGGCGCCTTTCGAGCTTTGAGATGATTGTGTCTCCCAAACGCATTTTGTGGCAGAGCGCATCGATGTCCGACCCTATTTCGGCAAGGCGCGAAAAAATCCCATCTAGCTTGGCTGCCTTTATCCGCTCGTCGTAGAGCAACTCTAGCGCAGGAGCAACAAGCGGTTCGCCGGCAGCCATGCTAAGCGCGTAGTCGGCCAGAAATTCGGCGTGCGCTGGATACTTGCTACAAACTTTTGCAAGTGCAGAGGACGCGTCTGCCCCTTTCTGCAACAGTTCATCAAGATCCGCAACCGCGAGCAACTCCGTATCTAATTCGGCGTCCAATTCCGCAATTCCGTTAGGCATCGGATACTGCTCCTTTTTCCCCATCGAGACCCGATCGCCATTTGCTCAGGAGCGCGTCGGCCCTGGTGAGATAGTTGCGCACGGTTCGCCCAGAAACTCCAAGTACGCTGGATATTGTGACCACATTCGCGCTCGTGTGGCTTTCCTCCTGCATGTTCGCAGCGTGCTTCAGAATGTACGCGGTTCGCACAGCTTGAGGAAGCTGCAGGAGCGCGTCGGCAACGGCAACATTCGTGAATGGATCGGCAAGAGATTTGCGGTGCGTCGGATGAAGATCGTCAAGCAACGATTCGATTGCCTCATCGTGACTCTCCGGTCGTTCAGGCGTGATCAATTCGGCCCTGCGGTCAAGCTCGCGCCTTCGTTTGCGTATTGAGTTAAGGAGCATCCGGTCGAAGCAAATCCAAAACCGAATCTCCCAGAATGCAGCCTTTGCGGACATGTCGAAAAGCGATTGATAAAGCGACGTCAGCACTTCATCCATAATGTCCGACGGGTTTGCTTCCGGCCCATCGAGCCGCCACAGAGCCAGCGAATGCGTGACCTTTCGGCGGCATCGCCTGGCGAGCTCCATAGCAATTGTCCATGCATGCGTACCTTCGCCGTCGCCATGCAACTTGCGGCATAGGAAAACCATCGTTTCTTCGCGTATCCGCGCCTGGCCTTCGCTGGCATCCGCACATGCCGCCTTAACCATCGCCTGTGGGGACATCGCGCTCAGGCGGGCCATTTCTTGGACGACGACTGGATCACGCGTGTAGCGCCGCAGGACCATGCCCTCTGGCTGTAGTTCCGAGGCAGCATTTTCTTGCGATTGCTTCAGGGATTGCGTCACTGTAAACTATCTAGCGGAAGCTGGGATTGAAAGGCTGAAGGTTTTGTGTATTGTAGCGGACATGCGTTCAAATTTGAACGAGCGGAAACCTAATACGCGAAAATCATTGCTTTCCAAACAAATAGGCTAGGCGCACACAACGACGGCTAGCCTATCTCGTGTGGGTGATTAAGCGGCCAGCAGTTGCTGCGCGCCCTGAAGGAGATGCCGCAGGCCGTCCTCAAGTCTGACCGAAGGCGTGAACATCAGCAGACCGGCTGCTTTTGTGATTTCACCTCGCGAGTTTCGGATGTCGCCAATTCTTGGTGCGTGGAATTTCGGATCAACCTTTGTGCTGGTGATCTCCGAGATCATCTCGACCAAAGTGATGATCGGCGTTCGTTCGCCGCTGGCGACATTGAACGCGTGCCCACATGCCATCGGCGGCGCAGCGCATGCAGAAAGGCAGGCATCGATCGCGTCAGCTACGTGGACAAAATCACGTGACTGGTTGCCGTCGCCAAAGATCACCGGACTCTCGCCACGTTCGATGGCGTGCGCAAATTTCGCGACCACAGATGCTTCTTGCCGGAACGGATCTTCGCCTGGGCCATATACATTGAAATAGCGTAGGGACACTGTCCGCAGTTTCTGGTTACGAAAGTAGTTGTCGCAAAGGCTTTCGGCGGCGACACAAGAAGTGCCGTAAGGCGAAATCGGCGCCATCGGGCTGCTTTCGTGGCGACTGACACCAGCACCGTCGCCATAGACCGCGCATGACGATGCGTTCACGAACCGCTCGATCTTGCCAGACTCATGCGCAGCGATCAGCATGTTGGCCGTTCCGCCGATATTGACAGCAATCACCTCTTCAGGCGATTCGATGCTGCGTTTGACCGACGCAACTGCCGCGTGATGCAGAACATAGCGAATGTCTTTGCAGGCATCCCGGCAACTGTTGATATCGCGGACGTCCCCTGCGACGACTTCAATCTTATGTTCGAACCCGTGAAACTGCCTCAGCAGCTTGTCTTTGGAACTTGAGGAGAAGTTGTCGAGGATTCGGATTTCGTGACCGCCCCGTACAAGATGCAGTCCAACATTTGAGCCGATGTAGCCGGCTCCGCCAGTAATTAGGTAGGTGCTCACACCCAGATTATCGGCGATAGCCGGGACGAATACAGGGAATTCCGCCCCGCAAATCTGCGAGACTCTTGATCATAATGCCTGGATTTTAGCGAGCTGACGTGAAAAGCGGCGGTGTCAATGTGTGCCATTTCGTCGCCTTTTCGTACGCTGACGCAATCGATACCAGGTTTGCCTCCGCTAGCGGAGGGCCAACAAACTGGATTCCGAGTGGCAAGTTGTCGTAGCCGAAGCCCATCGAAACGCCAATCGCGGGAAGGCCGAGCATATTGCCGTAGCCGCTGATTTTGCCGTCGTTGCCGGCAGCGAAGTAGTCGTCCATATTGACACTCACCGGCGGGGCAACCTGCGTGAACGACGGCGAAACGAGCGCATCTAACTGCGAAAAGACTTCAGGGATCGTCCTCTGCGCCATGTCGCGTATACGAAGGCTGCGTATGTAGTCGACGGCCGGAACGACCAGCCCGGCAATGAGACCGGATTTCGTCTCCGGATCCACAAGCTGTTGCCAAAGCTTTTCGTCGCGGGTGACCTCTTCGAACGCCGACGCTCCCTCGCAGGAAAAGATCTTTGTAGCGGCTTCATCGGTCGGCAAGTCTGGGAGTTTCGTTTCTACTAGGACCATGCCAAGTGACTGGAGCTCGCGCAGCGCGGTCTCAAATGCCCGGTCTGTCTCCGGCTGCACATATTTGCCCTTGCCGTAGTCAGGTCGAATGATGCCAATCTTCATGCCCTTGACAGATGGAAGTCGTAATGGCACCTTGAACTTGGACTGCCTAGTAGGGCGCACGGCGGGGTCGTCGCCTTCAGGACCACTTATCAACTCTAAGACAGCGGCGGTGTCGGCAACTGTTCGTGCGAGCGGGCCGATTTTGTCCATCGTCCACGAGAGCGCCATGGCACCGTCGCGCGAAACTCGCCCGGATGTTGGCCGAAGTCCAGCGACCCCACAAAACGCGGATGGACAGAGGATGCTTCCCCAAGTCTCGGTGCCGATTGCGAAACCAACCAGCCCCGCTGCAACCGCCGCTCCACTACCCGACGACGACCCGCCCGACCAGTGCTCGATATTCCAGGGTGTACGGCCAGCACCTGTCACGGACGCGTTCGCATAGCGGTATCCCAGGCTGCCGGCGAATTCCACCATCGCCAGTTTACCGAGTAGCGGGCAACCGGCTTCGCGCAGCTTGACGACAACGGCGGCATCATGATCGATGATTCGATGACGATAGATCGGTGAGCCCCAGGTCGTCGGAATGCCTTTGGTCGAAAAGAGGTCCTTGATCCCGTACGGGACCCCGTGAAGCGGGCTACGGACATGGCCGCGTGCGAGTTCGTGATCGAACTGCTTTGCCTGCTCTAACGCAAGGTCGGCCGTGAGGGTTACCAACGCGCCCAGCTCAGGCCCTCTGGCTTGCAGACGGTCTAGATAGACCTGTGTGAGATCGACGGACGAGATCTTTTTGTAGAGGATTTGGCGGCCAAGGTCTAGCGCACTTTGAAAGGGGATTTCAACCATTTGCTGCGAATTATACCTGAGCTAGGGGATGATCAGAGTGGTAGGCTGGCGGAAGTATTTGCCAACACTGTCCGACGAGTTTCGAGCGATCACTGAAACTACTTCGAAGCAAGAATCGGCGGCGAAACGTGTGAGTTTGGCGCGATCCCATTGGCCAAATGCATTTTCCGCACCTTCCCGAAATCGGAGGGATAGCCGGAAAGCTGCTTGCGCACCTCTTCCACCTGATCGGGAGGGAGAGGAAATCCGATGGTTGCGAATGCGGCCGTGGTGAGCGCGATCCCCTCCTCCGTTGTTGGAGCGGGTGGCTCAACTGCTGGCACTGGAGCGGGCGGGGTCGAAGCGGTCTGCGCGCCAGCAGGGAGGGCTGCCATTACGGGAACGCTCCCTGCGGCCGCGAGGGTCGATAGGAATTGACGTCGGTTAAGTTGAGAATCCATATTGCTGCGTAGGATACCTCATGCATTTGGTCGCAAATACTAGGCGTTTCCCTCGGCAAGGGCGTACATGCCGTTGTGCGCACTGAGAAGGCCGCCGCCATCGCCGACATCGGTGAATGTCGGCAGGTAGCTGCGCCAGATGTCGTTCTTCGTTCCGCTAACATACTTCGTCAACGAAATGTACGGAACGTAGCGCGGCCTGCGCGGCTGGCGAAGCAGCTTCATGCCGGTGCTGTGCAGCATTTTGTCGCCCTTCTTCGTATTGCAACGACGGCAGCACGCGACCAGGTTCTCCCACGACATGCGTCCGCCGTGACGCTTCGGCAAGATGTGGTCGATGGTCAGATCGCGCGACTGCGACCCGCAATACTGGCATGTGAAGTTGTCGCGCGCAAAGATCGAGCGGCGAGACAGCTTCAGATCCGGCAGAGGTCTGCGGACATGATAGCGCAACTTGACAACGGACGGGACGGGCAGATCGCCATAGTCTTCACCCATGCGAACAGGCACGCCGTGCTCATTTGCATGCAGCACGTCGGCCTTGCCCAGATATACCAGCACCACAGCACGTCTGAGATTGCAGACGTTCAGAGGCTCGTAGTCACTATTGAGAACAAGCACCTCTTGATTCATGGCGAAGCTCCTCAGTCCTCCGTCTAAAGTCTTTCCAACCTGATGTGGTTCGCAAATGTGCGAATCAAATGCGTATAAAAAAACCGCTCTCGATTCTGTCTTGAGTCCCATTCGGGCGCTCATAGACAATCGAAAGCGGTTTAACTCGTCGGCGCATGCCGGTGGATACCGACATGCCGATGCTGCCTGTGCACGGCTAGCACCAGACACGCGCAGCAAATTTGCTGCTCCGCATGGAAGAGCGCTTGCCGGTGACGCAGACCGCGCCCCGCTTTCCTTGGCCCCGGACCGAGGAACAAGTCACTCGGCGGCGCGATGAGGTTTTCCATGCTGTGTCGCATACTTGCGCTATTCTACCCGATAACTGTTTTGATTCTAGTGGCGGAAGAAATTTTGGAGAGTGTTTGCTAAGACGCAGGCACTATGGCACCATGTGTCGGCTGCGTCGGCACGAAGCTTTTGATTGATGGTGTCTAAACAGTTAGCAGAGTTTCTCTTTTCAATGACCACATGCGTTGCGATCACGGGAAGGGCGAACCGCACTCGCAAGCTCGCTTGGTTAGCCCCTACAAAATTACCTGCGAAGCGTCGATCGGCGTAGTTGTCCGGCGGCGCGGATTCGGTGAGCGGAAGGGAGATGAGTGCGGGGTCAAGACGTCGAAGCGTTGTCCCCTGACATCGAACCGAAGTCGGAAGCCGGGCACGGAGCCGGTGACCGATGGTGTCTGCACAGTCGGCAGAGTTTCTCTTTTCAATGACCACGTGCGTTGCGATCACGGGAAGGGCGAACCGCTCTCGCAGGCTCGTTTGGTTAGCCCCTACAAAATTACCTGCGCAGCGTCGATCGGCGTAGTTGTCCGGCGGCGCGGATTCGGTGAGCGGAAGGGAGATGAGTCTTCGGACAAGCGGACCAAGCGTTGTCCCCTGACATCGAACCGAAGTCGGAAGCCGGGCACGGAGCCGGTGACCGATGGTGTCTGCACAGTCGGCAGAGTTTCTCTTTTCAATGACCACGTGCGCAGCGATCACGGGAAGGGCGAACCGCTCTCGCGAGCTCGGTTGGTTAGCCCTTTCAAAAGTGAGATTTCTCCGCTCCATTCGTTCCTCATTCCGGTCGAAATGACAATCGCCTTCTTGACGAAACCCACCTCCCCTGCTTATAATGGCGAGTCCTCAAAGGATAGAAGCAGGTGCACACTATGTCTCGCCCAGATGGCAGGCGTCCGGATCAGATGCGTCCCGTTACAATCGAGCGCGGATACATGCGCTATGCGGAGGGGTCATGCCTGATTTCCGTCGGCGAAACCAAGGTTCTGTGCTCGGCAAGCGTCGAGGACAAAGTTCCACCATTCCTCAAGGGCCAGGGCCAGGGTTGGGTAACTGCAGAATATGCCATGCTTCCCCGTGCAACCCACACCCGCTCCCAGCGCGAATCGCCAGGCAGTAAGCCCAGTGGGCGTTCCATGGAGATCCAGCGTCTTGTCGGGCGCAGCCTGCGCAGTATTGTCGATATGCACGCCCTTGGCGAACGCACGATTTGGCTGGACTGCGATGTCCTTCAGGCGGACGGCGGCACACGCACGGCGAGCATCACCGGCGCATTTGTCGCTCTTGTCGATGCGCTCAGCAAGCTGAAAAACGACGGCATCATCCGCGCGTTTCCCTTTCAGGAGTGGGTCGCTGCCGTATCCGTTGGCGCGGTGCGCGGCGAAGAGCGGCTGGACCTCATGTACGAAGAGGACTCGCAAGCTGCCGTTGACATGAACATCGTGATGACGGATACCGGCAAATATATCGAAGTGCAGGGCACGGCCGAGGGCAGCCCATTTGACCGTCAGCGTCTCAACAAGCTGCTCGATCTCGCCCAAATCGGATGCCGCGAACTGATCGACGCTCAGCGCAAAGCGTTGACCGGCGTCATTTAGTCGCCGTTCGTTAGTTAAACTCGATGAAGTTCCCTACGCAGATTGTCCTGGCCACCGGGAATGCGCACAAAATTCTTGAGTTGCGCGCTATTCTCGGCCCACTCCTCCCGGATGTTGCCATCATCGCGCTGCCTGACCTCGGTCTGCCCTCGTCGCCACCTGACGAAATCGAATCCTACCAAACGTTCGAAGAGAATGCCGCCGCGAAAGCAGAGTGGGCGCTGGAGCTTAGTGGCATCCCATCGCTTGCCGACGATTCCGGCCTTTGCGTCGATGCGCTCGGCGGCGCGCCAGGGGTCCGCTCAAACCGATGGGCTGGACCGACTGACCACGATAGAATCAATCGGCTGCTTGCTGAGCTTGATCGAGTGAATGCGACCCTCCCCGACGAGCGCAGCGCAAAGTTTGTTTGCGCCGGCGCCCTAGCGATACCAGGTCAGCAGACTATTGTTGCAACTGGCGAGCTGGCGGGAATAATCGCGCTTTCGCCGCTCGGCGACGGTGGATTCGGCTACGACCCAATCTTCCTTCTACCTGGGTATAGTCAGACAGTTTCCCAGCTTGGCCAAGCCACCAAAAATCAAATCAGCCACCGCGCGAGTGCGATCCGATCAATTGTTGCAATAATCCTTGGATAAACGCCTTGAAATGCATCTAGACAGGTAAACTGAAGCAAGCATTCGAAGACTTTGCCTTACAGATATATTTGCGATCTTGGGACGCACTATTCATGTTTGCAGCATGCCTGCCAAGGGTAAACTCACGTCGTTAGGTTACCGAACGCCTGCCTGCATGATGCTCAAAGTCATAGAACGGGTAAGACATGCTTATGAGGTCTTTGAGAACTGTCTAACGGAGCGGCAAACGCAATGATGCATCTGAGTTTGGCGGCGGAAATAGCTTTTTGGATCTTTATGTTTTTCGTGTTCGTGATGTCAATCACGACGGTCGTATTGCTGGCAGGAGTAGTCTTTGGACTGACCAAGCTGAACGATAAGATCGACCAGACGTTGGAGACAGCGCGGCCGCTGGTTGAGAAAACAAGCACGTTGCTAGACACCGCGCAGCGTGTCACGATGAACACTGGCGAAAAAGTGGATTCGATCTTGACCGAGGGCGAGGAACTCACGGGCAGGCTGTCGCGTAAAGTTGATCATACGGCCTCCATTGTGGAGAAGACGGTGACGACGCCGCTTATCAACATATCAAGCGTGATTGCGGGAGTCTCGAAGGGCTTTGAAGTTTTCAACCGGGCAACGAGCAACGGAAACGGCAGCTCGGATAAGGCGAATGGCAACGGGCTCAAAAGTTAAACAAATAACCGAATAGGAGTGGATTACGATGGGTGACAACTACGACGACAGGGGCGGCGGCGGAAATTTCATTTTGGGACTGCTGCTGGGCGCGGCAATCGGTGCCATTGCGGCTCTTCTGTATGCACCGCGAAAAGGCGATGAAACGCGTGAGTTTATCGGCCAGAAATCGAACGAGTATGCGAGCGTCGCGAAACAGAAGACCTCGGAGATCGCGGACCAGTTAAAGCAGAGCGCGGACGAATATTCCGGCAAGGCCACGGAAGCGGTCGAGCAGATCAAGGCCAAGACCGCCGAGGTGACGTCCCAGGTTGCTGACAAGGCCCAGGATGTCGTCACCAACGTCAAAGGCACGGCGCAGGACCTCGCCAGCAAAGGCAAGAAGATTATTGACGATACGACTTCACAGGTGTCGGATGCTGTTGATGCATACAAGGATGGATTCAACGAGAAGAAGAAGGAACTCCAGACCGCTATCGCCGGCGACGACTCCGAAGCTGCAGCTTAGGGTTTAAATTGCCGACAATAACACGAAAATACGATTGACGAGATTTGTCTTGTCATGGAACAACCTTTTTGACATTATTTCGTTGAGGGGTTGTAGGTCAACGAGTCGGAGCGCGGCAGCGGAGGGGGTCTTCGCGGCAGCGCGCCATATTCAAAACAGGAGCTAATTAGTCATGCCGAAACCAGGTCCCGAACCAGGCTCGCCCGGCGCGCGACGAATCGCAGAAGCGCACCGCGGCTCACACGACCACGATCAACAGGGCGGATTCGCCGCCAAACCTGCACTCGCACGTGAAGCTGGCCGCAAGGGCGGAGAGACGGTCAAGAACAGATACGGCCAGAATTTTTACCAGTCAATCGGTAAAAAGGGCGGCGAAACGGTCAAGCGCGAGCGTGGCGCAGATTTCTATGCTGAGATTGGTCGCAAGGGCGGCGAGATGCGCGGAATGCGCGCAGCAGAACGCCGCAGTGCCGAATCCGCGAATGCCCCTGCTGTCCCGGTCGTTCCACGCAAGCGTGGACGTCCCGCGAAGAATGCCAGCTAGTTAACCACCAGCATAAACAAAATGCAGATGCGAGAAGTGCGTCCGAATCGATACATCGATTCCGGCGCACTTATCGTTTTTCCGGTGGACCGTCTTATCTGAACCAGGTACCTGTTGTCTAATTTTTGGTGCCGCTGCACTTCCATTTTGCAAACCTTGGCGGGTATAATCTCGCGGTCGCTTTCGCTAATGCATTGCATTTTTCGCATCGCGGCAATATCCCCACGTGGGTCGTTAGCTCAGTTGGTAGAGCAGCTGACTCTTAATCAGCGGGCCACTGGTTCGAGTCCAGTACGACCCACCAATTAACAATTATTGATAGCATTTGACAAGCCCTGTTAATTAACAGGGCTTGTTTTTTTATGTTGAAATTTCACTATATTGCATCACTTGACATTATAATATATCACATGCTATCATGTGCTATTGATACAATGGTTTGATAGCGAGATCAAGCCAAAGGCAACTGTTGAATTTATCAGGCAGGTGGGATTCAACTGACCTGCAAAACAGTGGAGCATCAACTATCAATAGGAGGCAACGGGCAACAAATGGGAAAACCAATTTGGCAGGATGAATTCGATACAGGCGATGACCGGACGTCGGAAGGCGTTCTGATCGCATGGCCTGATTTGGGGCGGTCGTTTGCGGAAAGTAGAGTATCTCTGAAACGGACGCCAAGATATGTGCACGATTGCGAATCAGTTATCGTGCGGGCTGGCTTATGGGCGATGGGCCAAAATCCGCCTGTTCCCCCACAGAAATTCGGAAGGGACCGCAGCGATGCGGCGGCTGGCCGATCTGAAAGCCACGGGCGTCTCCGACCGCACAGTGCAGTGCCATTCGATCATATTGAAGGCAGCATTCAGTTGGTTATATAAGGAAGGGCTGTTCCCAAGAAACGCCCTTAACAGACTGGAGAATCCTAAAATCGAAACCGAGGTGCGAGAGCGACTTGCGATCACTCGGCTGGAATTCGATAACCTCGTCGCCACTATTGGCCGCCTGTCGTCGAACTCCTCCAGCCGCTTCAAGAGTCCCACTCTTCGCAAGTTCCACGCTTTGCGCATGGAAGTCATGATAACCTTGATGATCGACGGGGCAATGCGCAAGAGCGAAGCGTGCAGAATCCCGCTTGAGGCTGTCAACCTCATTAACGGTACAGTCAGCCTCAGCAAGGAGATCACTAAGACTAAGAAGGGTAGAGTATGCGCCCTTTCTATGGACTTCGTGAACGGCAAACTGGCGGAATGGATTGCATTTAGGGCAAAAATAATGGCCGGATGTGAGGGCGAAGCGTCCAAGATGCTGTTCGTCACCGAACGAAGGGAGCCGATAAAACCCCAGAATTGGGGCAAGCGTTTTGACCGCATTGTGCGTGAAGCAGGACTGCAAAGGCATATCACGACGCACTGCTGTCGGAGAGCGGGAAGTTCGGCTATGGATTTGGTAGACCGTAATGTATCCAAGCTTCAAACTGGCCACATGAGCGATGCAGTCCACGACCTATATAACATCGTGGGCGAAGCGCAGATCGCCAAACTTCGTGCGGCGAAAGATCGGGTGGGATTGTTCGGAGTTCAATCGGAATTCAAGGCGGCGGGATCGCCCCGCCGCCACACTGAGAGTGGGGTGACGACATGAAACTTAATATCGAAGTAGATGACAAGCTGTTCTGCGAAGTTGCGCAGGAACATTTGGAGCTTGGTCCAGAGATTTTGGCTATCGCAGTTCTCACTTGCTTCAACCACAGTCCAGACGACATTCTTGCGATCCTGCTAGGAACGCTTAACAGACACCCTGCTGCTGATGTCATAAAGGCCGCAAAACAGATGCGGAAACGCTGACGATGGTGCTAGAAATCTCGGAAATTCACAGGCGGCGGGATCAACCCGCCGCCCGCTGGAAGGGAGCAAAATGGAAGAAATCAGGACTAATACGCATATACGTGCACTGTGCGAAAAACTGAACGAAAGCGGCTTCGAAGCGAAAATTTGGCGTAACGAGCGAATATATTTGAATGGCTACGGTAGGGACATCAAGGCGTACTTTTTGCTTTTCGATCCCGAAGACGTACCGCCGGACTCAGATTGGGCCCTCTTAGATGGAGTTGTTCTGAAGGTAAGCTCACACGGTGACAAGTCGGCAAAGTGGCTCCTAAACCGAGCCAAACAGGTAAAGCACGCTATCATGCTCGATGTCCATGCCTGCGGAGTAGGAGCGGAGCACCCGTGTGAGTCGTGGCAGGAAGTCGATTTGTGACAGGAACACTATAAATGCCGTCCACATATTCCGTGGACAAAACCTATTGAATCGCAGCACGGGCGATGCCGGTGTTGACGACGATCATGCCCGATGCAGCACTTTATGTGCAGACCAAACAAATTGGGGAAAATCGATGACTAAACGACAGAATGAATTTTGGGATGCCTTTCTTAGAACGGCGACCTGGACGGAACAGCGACGACAGGTGTATCAACTTTGCATGATCGAGAAACTGGATGCCGAACAGGCGGCTGTGCGATTGGGAATTGATGCCTTAAGTGTCAGACTGGATAAAGCCAAGATCGAAAAATCGTTCACCAGCGTCACAAAATGGCTGAATAGATGGCGATGGCTACCAAAGTCACATAATAATCGAACCACACGAAGAGTTCTTGAAGTCAGCGACTCACGGAAGCTCGGCCACGTGTCCATCACACGGACTTCGCAGATCACTTGCCCCTTGACGTGTCCTCTCCTGGGCGGTGGCGGATGCTATTCGGAAACGGGTCCGACAAACGTTCACACGGAACGGATCAGCAGACACGGACCCGACACTATCATAGCGGCGGCACATCTGGAGGCTGCGGATATCCGTGGACTTTCGGGCAAGCGCCCGCTCAGAATTCACGATGTTAGGGATTGTCCTTCCGATGAGTCTGCGAGGATCGTGTCCGCCGCAGCCGATGAGTACATGGCAAAGCACAACCAGCCCGTCTGGACGTACACCCATGCGGATGATGTCCCCCGTGACGCCTGGGGGAAGGTGAGCGTTCTGCGCAGTGTGCATAGCATGGATGAAGCGAGGAAGGCCTTGACGGACGGTTACGCCCCCGCTCTGCTAGTGCGCAGGTTTAAGAAGGCCACGGCCTACAAGCTGGCAGACGATCTGATTGGAATTCCATGTCCCTACGATACCGGACGGGCGAAAAACTGTCTGGCCTGTGGACTGTGCTGGCGTGACAAGTTTCTCCATTCAAAACGAAAGGTGATTCTGTTTGAGCCGCACGGCGCACGGGCTGAGGAAATACGCTGCAGAATCAAATGAGAGGCAAAGCAATGACAAATACAGAAACACAAAACGCATCGCTTAAGTATGACGGCCAGTGGGCTGTTCATTCCCCGAACCGAATCACGACGCTAGATGAAATGAAGCGTTTTGTGGTCGATAACCATATGCTCCATTCAGAAAATCTTGCGACACCTCACCTGGTGTGGCCATGGCCTGGTGTCAACTGCGTCGTAGCTGGCGCAGACGAGCGCCGTCTGGCGCTTATCAAACAGGCTTGGAAGCTGCTGCCTAGCGACGTGAGACAGACAGTCACCGACAGATGGGCGCAGGAACATTATCCCCTTATCCTGGAGTTTTGCCCTGGCCTGGTTGACAAAAACGGATGTCTTGGGGTGACGAGTTCAAGGACTGCCCGCATACGCTACGACCGTGACGCAATTGACGCAATGCCACAGCATCTGGCTCTTGTTCTGATCACGCATGAACTGGCGCACGAGTTTCTTGATCATTGGCGGAATGACGATGAGTCGGAGCTCGCCGCACTCTGGCACAACGAACTGTGACATTTGTGCAGAGGACGACGTGGCTCGGAACGTCGGCTGACGGATTGGGCTATCAAATACAAGTCCAAGCGTGAGAAGGCTGCTGCTGCATCGAAAGCGGCGTAATGCCGCCCTCGTAACGTTCGAGTCCGGAAAAGATCAATTAGATATTGGCACGACGGCGGGGTGCTTCACGCAAGCCGAACGCTTGGCAAATCTCATTGAACAAAGGCCGGAGATATTGCCGAGGATCGTCTTCGCCGTCGTTCAGAACGATTTCTTCAAAATTGAGAACATCACGATCAACGGGTTCAGAGCCGATGCCTCGATTTTCATCCAAGAAGTGATGTCCCTTCATCCCCGTCATAGTGAGGAACAAATAAACTGGAGGCTCGATCAAGTCTGGCATGATGGCGTCAATCGACTCGAAAAGGCTCCCGATTTTCTTCACAAGAACGTCCTCTAGCTCAAAGTAGTTGTGTCCACTCCTCTGCCAGTGCAGGTATTCACCATCAGTCGCCTCAAATATTCCATTTCGGAATATCTGAACATGCGAAGTCAACTTAACTACGCCTTGAACAGCCGTCGTATCGGTTCCCCGAATCCCGTCGATGTTATTCTTCAAGCTAGTAACCCAGTAATTCTTTAGTGGTGACACAACACCTGGCATATCTAGCAGAGCATTTGCATCCAGACGAAGCGACGTGTCAAAGGCAGCTCTCGGAATTGCGTGAACTATGATCCGTCCGTGACCGATACGATAGCCGAACTCGGAATCACGTATTTCTTCCACCCGCTCCTCTCGAAACTTTCTGAGTCTCTTGGGTACTTCTTCTGAAGAAATAAACTCTTCACGGATTTGACTAATGTCCATTGGTGCGCTCATTAAGTTGTTTCTTTTATAGAAGGAGTAGCCGCCTTTTGGATTCTTGACACCATGCGGCTTGCGATATGATCGCCCCACTCTTATGATCAGCACGGACTTTCCCACATCGACTGGGACAGGCTGCATTGTGACTACCATCGGAGGTTCGATGGTCGTCTGGCAGGCAGAGGCGATCTGCTGCTGAATTGTCTCCAGATCGCCATCGTCAATTCCCACCACCTGATCCGCCAAGCCCTTTTTATCCCCAACACCCTCCTTGATCCCGACGACAATGTCGCCCCCAGCGGCGTTCGCCATTGCCGAGATGTCCTTGCAATTCTCGAATTGACTTGCCAGCTTCAGCTTGAAGTCGATGTGCAAATCCTCGCCCGTGCAGATCAAGGCGAATATGTCTGCGGGCTTGATGTCTGAAATGTTCAGGTTGCGCAACATCTCCCCATTATACCTGCAGGACTTTCGTCAAGATCGTCTTAGGTGCAGCGATTGTATGGTATTGAAGGTGCATCGGGCGAAATGAGCACGTTGGCGATTAATTCCCTCAGACCTGTGGTGCCAGAAAATGCGTATGGCTCATGTGAGTGATGCTTTACTTTTCGTCAACTTTGTTTCTCAGTGCTCGATGGTATAGTACCTATAGAATCAGTAAGTGGAAGGACTTCGATAATGAAGAAATATTGGTTAGGAGACCTCGTGTCATTCGATGACGACGCAGCTATGAGTTGGTGGTTGAACGAAAAGGGCGAATTCGTTGTGAACTTGTGGAACTCCGCCACGTTGTCTGAAAAAGAGTTGACAATCGCAAAACCCATGTTCGTATGCGGACTTAACTACGAACTGTCTCACGAAGAGACGTTCAGTCTATCACGTGAAAGCAGGGGAGTTCTCTCACTCGCTTACTCCATACGTGCAAGACTTGCCTACCCCGTGCGGGCATCAGATCAGAGCTTCATGCCGAAGGCGAAACTGGACGACGTTTTCGTCAAGAAACTTATCCATGATGCGGAACTGCGCACATCTCTGCTATCAAGAGTACATGACGACGATGACGACGAACACGTGAATCCCGACATCGTACGTACAAGCGTGACGTACATAGCTGAGCCACGATCACGTGATCTAAACGATCTTGATCTCAAACTCGCAACGAAAAATGCAATCATTCAAAGGCGGAAGCAAAGCTGTTCGGTCTGCTCGGTGCAGGTGATTCCTTCCTTGTGGAACATCCAGAGAGCACGATGGAACAGATCGTCAGCCGACTTCTGCGTGACCATGATCCGTGCTCAGGCATCACCGTAGGCGTTCTCGTGCGGTTCGTGCGGGATCAAGCGGCGACGGGATGGATAGCGTACGCCAAGCAAGGCAGAGTCAGGCGCTACAGCCCTGGATGGGCGGCACGTGAATCTCTGGAAGCTTCGATACTTTCGGCATAGCAGCCGATCCATACGTCACGTGCCGATCACACGTGGCCGCTCCCCGTGACCGTGTTTCCGCACGGGGAGCACTATTTCAGGAAACACGGAACGGAAACACACAATGAGCGAATGGACTGCGCACGATCAGGCGTGCCTCACTAGATTTCTCCACCTGACATCAAGAACGATCTCCCCCCGCATGTCGCCCAAAGTCAGCCAGTGGGCGCAGGAGCGCAGATGGGAAGTCGCTGGCCTGAACTTCGCAACGCTCGACGTAGAAAGCCTTCCCGACAAATACGCCGCAGCGCAGGCCGTATACGACCAGTACAGAAAGTACAGCGGCATCGCCGCTGTGACACGCCCTGCAAACGTCACCGACGTTATGGAATGTCTGGCACGGCAAAAGCTACACGCAGACAGTTGGGCGGCACTGCGTCAGCACGATCCGGCTCTGGCCGACAAAATCTCCGCCACGCTGTCGGGATACGTCTGGCAGAACGACTTCCTGCATCAGCAGACAATCGACGTGACGTACGTCGTCAACACCCTGTACGCCAAAACCATATCCGCACACGGATACATGACGCCAAAGATGCTGGAGCGTCAGGATGAGCGCAAGACGGCGAAAGCCCCCGTGAAGGCGACGAACACGAAACTGTACGATGACGTAGTACAGCTTAAAGCGGAGGTAGAGAAGTTTCTCGAAATTCCCGCAAACAAGGTGCTGGAGTTTACGAACGGTCAAGTCGCAAACGCATTGGGGTGCGGGGCGCAGTGGAAACTCGTGGGAAAGGCTCTCAACGAACTTTGCTCCGATCCGAAATCGCCAGTCGTCTTCCGAAAAACCAGGAACGCCGCTGGCAAGGAAGTCTGGCTGTACAAATCGTGCCTGGAGCGCAAGCTGATGAAGGCGAATCCCGAAAGAACGCATGAACTTGTCAAGGACATGATACTGCTGTACATCCAGGTTAAGGAGGATCACGATGTTTCCCTGCGCTGCAAAAGGGGAGTCCGCAGTGCGATGCGGAGATACTTCGGCACCATCGCCAACACCCTAGTCGATGAGTGCCTGCGGCAGCTTGTTCACGAAGGACGGCTCACCACTTCCCACGCAGCCAAGGGCGGAACGGCATACAGCCCATCAAAGACAGAACTGAGAATGGTGGGATGACGAAAAGAACGAATGACGCTATTGATAGTTATTAACAAGTGGCCGGATGTGGCCGGATGTGGCCGAAATATGGGGCAAAACACCCCAAATCAAGTGGCCGGATGTGGCCGAAATATTGACGACGGCAACATCCGGCCACTTAAAATGCCCTGGTAATTAAGTTCAAAAATGGGCATTTCGGCCACTTGATTTTTGGCCGTTGCTTCTTATATCTGATCTTAAGTCTTCTATTGTAATTACAGATAATGTACTGATAACGCCTCGCCCCTTCGGGGCCGCGCTTATCAGGGAATCTGCGCTGCGCTTTTATTTGAAGACTCGGAAACCAGACAAGGCAAAGACTCGGACAAAGACGAAGACTTGGACAAAGACGAAGACTCGGACAAAGACGAAGACACCGGAAAGACAAAGACTCGGACACCAGACACCAGAAACCAGAGCAGACACCGAACATCACCTTACGGTGCCGTTCGCCCTGCGGAACTCCGGACCAAGAAAAGAAGAGGAGGAGAAGCCACCAAGCCACCTGGGGGCTGGTGCGCCGCCGCCGTGCGCTGTTCCGAGCCGCCGTCCGCCACAACATGCCCTAGAAGGCACCTCGGGTGCGCTATGGCGCAATTCTAAGGGATTTGCGGCTGATTGCGCTACAGCGGGCTGACAAACGCCCTACAGCCAGTTTTTGGGGCATTTCCCATAGGCAGACGTTGATTATTCGGATTCCGGTGGTATATCAACATGGTCGTCGCATTCTTCGCAGAACTAGCCGGTGGTCCTTTCGAGATACGCATCATGCTTTCCAGTCGGCGATCCAATATAGGGCATAAACACCATCAGTTCTCTTCTGAAGGCTGACAGCATGCATCTTCTGCAGCACCACTCATCGGTAGCTATCAGTTTCAGTTCTGAACCGCATTCTGGACACTTGCCAATTGTCTGCACCATGCTCACCTCTCCTTTAGGCGTCGAAGACCAGAAATTCCCGCCGCTCGACTACTTCCACTTCCTTCCAAATCCACTTGTGCTGGCTTGCGCTACATGGGCGTGTTCCTTGATCTTCCCTGCTCAAGCCGCAGATTTCGCAAAGCTCGACGGACTCGAATCCAATAATCAGGTTCTCTGCCCCACCACCAGCCATTATTTCCGCCATATGTATCTCCTGCAGACAGATTGGCTCCGTGACAGAGCGTACCAGAACATATGATCGAAATACAATAGGACGAGCCAGTCAGTTTGGTAGCAACGTACCTGCTGCACAGAACCACGGGAGGTCCGCATACATCGTCT
The DNA here is from genome assembly GCA_963699265.1 of uncultured Armatimonadota bacterium. Lineage (GTDB taxonomy): Bacteria > Armatimonadota > Armatimonadia > Armatimonadales > Capsulimonadaceae > CAXSEA01. The sequence continues at coordinate 85,848 of OY969427.1, forward strand.
TGCGCTGAATCGGAATTTGAGCATCTATCGACGCATTTGAGTTGAAGCCGCTCGACGAGAATTGCAAGCGGGACGGACATGCGATCTTTATGCCTCTACGCATGTCACGTTCGGCAATCTCGGCGGCGGCGCTATGCGCAGGCTACCGCTTCTTGGCGGACTGATCTGCCCTGCAAAGAAAAATTAACCCTCTTTCAAGGACTTGCTAGAGCACTTGAGCGTGGTCCGCTTGAGCCTCTGCGTCATAGTCCTAAAGCGGGAATTCGGGCTAAAATAGGGATATGGTCACTCCGAAGAAGTTGGGCTGGTACGAATGGGCGATGCTGATGGCAGCCGTTATTCCATCAATACTGGCCGTCACGCTGTACTACCTGGCGGCGCATCAACATCCACTAGATGGAATGTATGGAACTGCCGGACGCCACGTTGGCACACACGCCCGCAGCCTGGCAGATTTGTGTGTCGGCGTCATCCTGGTCGTAACAACGTACAGGATCACATTGTGGCGTGAACGGAAAAGGAAGCATGTTAAACATCAGCCCTACATTCAGCGCATCCCCATGCGTCTGTTGCAGCAACCTGGCGTTGACGCTACGATGTACTGGCATGTGGAGGACGGGATACTCGACGCCAACCCTACGTGCAACAAATGCGGAATCCCCATGTTGACAATACTTGATACCGGACTTCACCTGAAGTGGCAATGCCGCAATCATCGGGACAATGTGATCGAGCATGATCCGCTCATGGGCGACAACCTATATGGCGACATAAATAAGGTACTTATATAGCTGACAAACTAGGATCGAACACTTCCGGGGCGCACCTGAAAATATTTTCCTCATAGACTGAAAAATTCACGATATAGATTTAGTGAAGGCGATCATTAAATCTATTCCGGAAGGACCACAGACGCTACAGGAAGCTGTAGTATTCTATGCCGATGAAGAAAACTGCATCAGGCAGATGATCGCCGCACGCTGGAAAAACGGCATCTGCTGTCCCCGATGTGGAGATATGGCCGTTACACGGCTCCGCCGCATCTCACGCAAGCAGACTCGGACAATCTGGAAATGCAACGGATGCAAGAAGCAGTTCTCCGTCAAAGTCGGCACAATCTTTGAAGATTCGCCCCTTCCGCTCAGCAAGTGGCTTGTTGCCGTCTGGCTCATTACAGCAGCCAAGAACGGCATCAGCTCATGCGAACTTCACCGAGCAATCGGAGTGACGCAAAAAACCGCCTGGTTTATGCTCCACCGCATACGGGAGGCCATCGCCACGGGGTCAGCCGAGCTTTTCAACGGCCCCGTTGAAGCTGACGAAACATTTGTCGGCGGCTTGGAAAAATTCAAGCACACCGACAAGAAGCTCAATCTCGGACGTGGCAGCGTAGGGAAGTCCATCGTCATGGGAATCCTGGATCGGGGCGATGCGAATAAGAAGTCCAGGATCAAGGCGCATGTCGTGCACGACACGTCTCACAATACGCTGAGCGGCAAGATCAACGAATCCGTCAAGGAATTTGCCACGATCTATACGGATGCTTGGAAAGGCTACAAAGGGCTTTCGGAGAAGTACGTCCATGAGTTTATCGACCATACGATCAAGTATGCGTTGGGGCAGGTTCACACTAATGGTATCGAAAACTTCTGGTCGCTGCTGAAGCGGTGTCTGAAGGGGACGTACATTGCCGTCCAGCCGTTTCATCTGAAACGTTACATCGATGAGATGGTGTTTCGGTTCAATCATCGTGATGGCCTCGATCGGGACCGGTTTTTGACGAGGCTCACGATGATCGAGGGTAAACGACTGACTTTTGACGAACTCACCAGGTCGTACGAGGCGTGCTACGACCAGGTTTTGCCCAAAGCGATTTGAGCTTCTGCGTAAAGTTGTATAACCAAGCGTGTAAAAAACTCTGAGGTGTATACTTTATGGAAAACATAGTGATTACAAGCGACGGGACGATGGAGGGACTGACGGTCATCGATCCAGCTACAGGCCAGGCATTGGAGGACGTTAGCGAAATACGGTTAGTCATTACGCCGCTCGAAGAGCCGTCCTTCATTGAGGTGGTAATGAGATGGCCTCTGACTCACGCCAAAATAGAGTCGGACTTCCCCCAATTTTTGGCAAGGTACGATCTCCACAAGCCAAAGCCTACTGTAATCGATCAATGACATTCCGAGCTGCGACAAGCAGCGCCTCTAGCGAAGGCCCTAGCTTGACTTTGCGTACCGCATCGGTCAAGTCTTTTCCGTCGATGTAGACGTGCGGTACATACTTCGGTGTACTTAGGCCACCGCTGACAAGCCGCTTCTGAGATTTTACTAAGCTGATCTCAAGCTCGTGCCCGTTGTATGATTCTGTGTACGGCACGGAAACGGGTGGTGGTGGATCAATGTTAGGCATCCGGCAATGATACCATCTGGAACGCACGCCGAACTCAGTTGGAGGCTAGAAAACTACTGGATGAGCGACCCCAATCCAGTAGCTTTGCACCGAGATTAGGTTAAAACGAGCAGTCGTCCAGTTCTATATAGATTACCAAGCCCTTGCAGGTGCCTGTTATATTGACTTGCTGACCAGGGGTAAGAGATGTAACCGCTGACTTATCATCAAAGTGGCACCTAATTTGTTCCGTGTTCTCGGTAAGTGTTACATCCGCACCGCCGCCTAGCCCGTTATCAACTCTGCCAACAGTCCCTGAAACGAGTATACGCTTGCCAGTGTATTTGCTATCGGCGTTCACACCGTTATTCTTGAAATCCTGAGCCAATTGGTCTGCACTTACTGTCATTTCGGCTGGAGAATCTGATTGGTTCTCGGAGCAGGAGCATAGGAAAAGGGATGCGATAACAGCAATGAGCATGACTGCTGTGAAGCGGCCTAAAATCGGCACTGCTGATTGATGTGCAAGAAATTTCATTGCCATGGACGTATTCATCGAGTACCTAAGATGTATTAAAAGTCTCGCATAAATGAGGGGTGGCATAGACCCTGATCTGATCTAGCCTCTAATCGGCCAGGGCGAATCAACGTGACAGCCGCATTACTTCATTCTTGACCTGTCAAACATAAATACCTCACGATGAGTTCCATTTTTGACTCTTGATGGATGTCGTGGATGGCCATCTTTCGTCGTGCCTAAACAGTCTGCCGCTCCGACGATTTTCATCACTGTCTCGATCCGACTGCGATGTTTTCCTATTGCTCCCCACCCAACCACAACGGCCCGAGATGCGGACACGGCTTTTGCTATATGTTTGTCGTTATCGATACCTATTTGCAGCTCAGCCTTAACTTTCGTCAATTCGGAGGGATATGGAGTGCGATATGCAAACAGATTCACGACCACAATTGATCCGTACCCCCAGCCGCAGGCAAAGTAAGTGCATCGACTGATCGTCCTGTCGTCAGTCGAAGCGTCTGCCGTAGACGGATTGTACAAAACGTAGCAAAGTTGCGGAAGTCCTGCGTCCCATGTCCGAGCTAGCCAAAAACGATAAACACCCGTCGAATCTATTAATGCGTCTTTCTTTATCGTCTTATTGGTTTGGTTGATGCAGGACAAATTAGGTTTGGCTGTTCACGGATGGTCTGAGCTAGGCGCATGCTTCTTTCGGTGTAACGCACAATCGCCGCAGTCACAACAATCCAATATAATTTCGTAGTGTACCACAAAAAGTTGCTCCTTCTTTAGACTTCAAATTTCGGTCTTATAGAGGTGCAACAACAAAAGATACGTCAAGTATTTTAGATCAAACTTGACCGTCAGATTTGTCAACTGTATAAGTACCATAAATAACCGTGCAATTGCCGAGCGGCGTGAAAAGGGAATAACCCACATTCCCATAACGGAGCCAATAATCCGCAATTGACACTCCTACGCCTGTGAACTGGCCCCCGCTGAGAATCGGCACTAGATGGCAGATGCAGGGCGTTCGCCCATGCTGGCATGTATGAAGCCGATTTTCCGGGATGCTTTTTCCTGGGGTTGCACATTGACGACCTTAGCAATCAGCTGGATAGAATTCAGCTGAGTGATGACCACGCATCGGTTCCCATCCTGATCAACGCCATGCAGCTTGGTTATCATCAAGGAGCCAAATTCGATCTGCTGCACCTGAATGACTTCCCTACCGATGTAGGCATAAACTGCCAAAGCCTCAGTTTCGCTAAGACTGTCCTGGAGCTTGGTGACAGAATCCTCGATTTCTTCCGTAGCCCATTTTTTGGGATCGGGAACCTCTATGTTTATTGGCGGAGGCGGTTTAAGCAGTCTAAATGATGGAAATGACAACTCGTTCATGATGTTCCCATGACATGTATGGAGAATTTTGCCAACATTTTACCTCATCGTGTCGATTGTAAGGCTGACGGTTCCTCCTCGAATTGCTTGTGTTCCTATACTTGTCCTGAGCATTCTAAATCGTGCAGTGACGTTTGATGTCGTGACAATTGCGTCATGTCTGCACTTTCGTCAAGTTTTCGGTTTGGACGTGCGTTTCTTAGCAGTCTTAATCTGTGCTCCCGTGACGAGCGGCGACTTCGGCCAGCGCCGCAGAATCCATGAGTTGATCTTCACTTTCTCACCACGATATTTCCATCCGAATTCCGCCATGGCCAGCGTTGCGCACGGCCTCCCACTTGTACAATGACACATCATCAGCAAATCTTCTAATCCAAAGCTTAAATTCGCCGGTGCTGCGGTGTCCATTGGTCATTTCACTTTCGGTCCATAGCGGCCCAAGGAGCTGTTGAATTCGCTATTCTTTCCTGCAGCTCCCTCACAGCGAGACGTACGGCAATGATGTCTGCTGATGTGAATTCATGCGCCAGACTTGTCGCAGCCGTGCAATATAGGATGGCGGGTCGCCAACTTGCGTCGATCAGAATCTGAGCTTGGCTCTTTGGTGGAGCTGGAGCCATTCGAAGTTCGATGGAGCTCAGGTAAGTGTCCAAGTCTTTGTCATGTACGATGCGTGGGCCAATTGCAGCTCGGCGTTGAAGCAACGGAAAAGAATCGAGCGGGGCACGCTCGTCTTCAATCCACCTCTTTAGCTCACGTGCCCGATTTGCGTGATGCAACTGCAGCGCTGCGTTCTTCATCCTTCTAGCTTCGTCCAGGCTCCTAAGCTGTTCATCAAGTAGTTTGTGTCCCCAGCGCACTGCGTCCAGCACAAGATACGCTGGCGAAATTCGAGCTTTGCGAATTTCGGCCCCGATCAAAATGACGGCGATGACGTGTAAATCCGATCTGTCTTCAAAGGTCAATTTTCCTATTCCTTTCGTTGCACGTACGAAGGGAATAGGAAATGATCCAAAATCCATGAGGAAAATCTGCTAGTCTGACTCCAATAGCGCCGACACACAGCAAGAAAATTACTTCAACGACTTGGAATGCGAAATACCGTGGTAATCGAGACCGAGAACCAGGGGGGTTGTGCTACTATTTGTCTCGACGAAATGGCTAGTAACCTTACAGTCTTAGGATGCGTGAGAATGATAAAGAAACCGATCTTGATCGTCTTGATGTGCGGATTGCTTATTGCGATAACGCCTGGTAGCGCATTTGCCGACGATCAGCCGCCAACGCCACTCATGGGCCATAGCGCAACGCATGTGACCCAAATAGCTTCCGCAATGGATCAGCCTGGAGTGCCTACTACAACTCGGCGACAAAACTTCGGGCGACTTGATGGTAAGCGCCACCAGGTTGTTCGGGGAATCTATCCCGTTACAGAAGAATTTGTGTTGTATATTAACTCCGTTTCGATCAATCCGACCGATTCGTCGGGCCTTTCTGCCAAGGGCCTCGAAATCAAGATCGCATGTACGATAAGGGGAGGCGGATTCAAAAAAGTGATGGTCGAGTCCCGCTACGTGGACTCGACCGACATTCCGAAATTACAGCAATTCATCGACACAATGGCGTCTGAGGCGACTAGTCCAAATGCAGACGGCGATAGTGCGTCAGGCTCATACCTTACCAAAGGTGGGACCACTTTGTCCTATCAACGCAATGGAAAGGACGACACGGATTTCCAGGTCGCCAATGACAGCGTCTCGGCATACACCTTCGACTTGAAGTCGCCGAGCGATATGGCTGTGCTGAAAAAGACAGTAGACGATGCCGCAGATTCGCTTGCGGCTCCAGCCACTTCCAAGCAGTGAGGTCAAAGTAACGCCACGTCGTACCAATGAAATTCACTAAAGCTCGGAACTGAAGATGCTGATCTATTGGCGGGGTCAGTCCAGCACGACGAGCGCTTTGTCCGGACGGAAGGCTTGGCAACACATCGCATCCACGCAAGTACTCGTTCGAGTGCCTCAACGTCAACTCGCAGGTAATCTTTAAGTATTTCCATTTCCTTCGTTTCCAGGGGCTTTTCACCCTCATATGCCCGCCAACCGAGAACCATAGCGGACAGACCATCCGATAAGCTTTCCGGCCATTCGACGGCGAATGAGGGATCGTATGTGCCTACGGCTTGAGCAATTGTCTTGAGACCGTAGTCATATGCGCCTGGAACGCCGATGTAAACTGACTGCGCCGCCTTCTGAAGATCGACCCAGGGAAGCTTGCCGAGATTTGCAATTCCCGTTCGTTTTGCGGCCTTCGTACTTTGCCAGATTTCTGCTGGCGACCAGCAATATACGGAGGAATCTGGCTTGGACTTGAACACGCCGAGATCGCCGAAATATGAGACCAACTCCGCGACCATCTTGGCCTCCGCCTCAGGAGTCTCCGCATCGGCTTCAAAGTGACGATATATCCACTGACCATCGTGATCCCGATGACCTGCGCCAGCCAGGAAAAGCATTTCCCGACCGGTCAGGTCTGGCCAATCCTCTTCGAAGTCAACGTTTATGTTGGAAAAATACTCGAAATCGCAGAACAGCTCCAGGTTTTTCTTTCTCGGAATGAGAGCTGCAGGGATGTCGCTTGCCCTTCCGCTTCTGTTTGCGTTCAGAACGGCCCACAGCTTATCAGCGGACTTTCCTTTGAGTCCCTTGATCTTTTGAAAGTCGATTTGTCCGGGTTCGCACTTCAAAATGTCTTCAATTGACTTATAGCCCTGCTTGACAAGCGCTGCCGCCTGTAATTCACCTATTCTGGGGAGCCATTCGAGCGGTCGCCCGTTAGGCATAAATCTCTCCCCAATGGTTCTCTTGGCAGTGCTCCATGGAGACTCGTGGCTGTCGTTTGCGAAATTGCACTTGACGATGTCGTCCTGCCAGGGCGTATAGTTCTGTCCGTTCACCCTGATATCGATGTGCTGGTCTCGCATTGCGGCGAGCTTGCTGTCTAGTGGATCACCTAACGAGTAGTTGACCTCAATAGGAATCGGATCGTGAAGTCTATCACGGGTCAGAATATAGGCCCTGGAAGGCATATAGCCTTGAAGCTGTCCTAGCGTATAACTGTAGATGCGCACCTGTGCGGAATAGGCTTCAAGGTCCTTGCGCTTGTCGGATGAAGTGAGCCTTGAGGTGAACTTAAGGTCCACGACAAGATAGTGTGGAGGTTCCTCTTTGGCAGGCTTTAGATGCGGATACTCACGATACCACCAAGTGCTTAAGACGAGTAGGTCTGCAGAACCATATACTTTTTCCGGAGCCCAAATCAATCCCGCCTTGGAAATCACAGGGGCGCAGTTGTTCATGAGGTCCATCGTTCGTTCAACACAGTTTGTTTGGCGAACGTCCACGTCCTCCTCCATCGCCTGAACAGCTCGCACTGGCAGATTGGCCACGAAGGCAGCCTCGAACTGACGCCCCTTTTCGCCGATGAATTCCAAAAACGAATATTCCTTCGAATCCTCCACAAGGCCGTACTTTTCTCCAAACCCATATTTCAACCATAGCTGCACAGGATCGCCATAGAGCAACGCTCGGAGGCCCGTGGCGCTCATCCAATCATGTGGAACGGTTTCGTGTCCGCCTGTTGCCCGCTGAATCAAAGCCTTAGTGTTGTCCCGCCACCACATTGCAAACGTCTCCTCCCAGTGATTTTCTAGGTAAGAAGCGCTCCAACCTTGCGCCATCCGAATAAGGAAATTGAAGGTGGCGGCGATGGAAGTTCGGAAGTTGTGATTATCAGGCAAAGCAAAGGAGATACATTACTGATGGAACGACGAAGGTGCGCCCGCTACGCCAGACTGGGGGTGACTGGCGGTGAGGAGAGCGATGCAATGCTGATCGGCGAGCAGCTACTGGCAGCTGGAGCTCTCATTGAAGAGATTGATGGAGAACTGGTTGACGACTATGTCGACATCGGTATAGCCAGGGGGTTAGTGTCAGGTCCGGGTTTTGACCGTCTGTTGGCTGACGCCAAGCTTGGAAAGTTGGATGTTGTGGCTCTTTCCGACGCAGGTAGGTTGGCCCGTGACAACAGCGACTTTCACTTTCTGCGCACAAAGCTGCTGCTATGCGATTGTGATCTGCTATTTCCTGGCGTCAGAGATTCACCGCTATGCACACTGCATTGGGGTGAGAACCAGCCAATGAGCCGTTCTCAATGACGCATCAGCCATAACGAGGCGCATTGGCCATGATCGCAACGTGCTATCATGGCCTTTTCGCTGCGGCCCGTTTGTTTCCGGTACGCCCGTCTAGGATCGCACAATCCACAAGGTTACACAGCGACTTCGCTCCTTCGTGTGTAACCCTTTAGAACCCTATCGACTGTGCTTGGATGCCATTTGCATCCATTGCTAGTCGTGTACCCTTCATCCTGCAGCTTCATGACAATTTTTGCTATTGACATGCCTGCAGCACGAAGCGACTTCATCCGTTCGATAGCCGCCAGTTCCATGTCTGATTCAGACGTTTTGGAGTCCCAACCGGAGCCGAAGCAGAAAGACTCCCAGTCAGCGTCCAGCGTAATGCGAAGCCTGGAGATGGCTTCTTCGTAATTGCGTCTCCTTGCAAGATAAATGTGTATCGTAGATTGTTGCCATTGCCGGCCTTCGAGAGTAGTGAGTCCATATTCGTTCATGCGGCTCGCACATCCCCATTGAGAAATGCCTTGGTCACGTAAGGAAAAAAGCGCTAGAATGGTCTTCGCTTGGTGCTCGGTTAGATTGTGTATGCTGTTCGAACGTGCTGACTGCGGCAATGGCTCGCCTGTCACATCGTCCGGCACCTGCGTTCCCCAAGGCAACTGTTGAACGTTGCCGAAGCAGTAGAATCGCTCGTCCTTCGGTCGAGTTGGAAGGATAGGTGCATGGGCTATAACGTCCGGATTCGTAAATTGATGGCTAAATAGTGCTTCAGATCGGTACGCAGCTTCATGCCGCACAATCCGCCGTATCTGACCTTGTCTCCATCCAAGATGTCCGCCATGCCTGGTCGGTATATTTTTTCGGTTGAGAAACATAGCGATTGCCGACTGGCTGTAGCCAAGCTCGTAAAGCATAAAAATCAGTCTTATGACCTCCGCCTCGACATCGCAGATGATCAGCACTCCCTTGCCGGAGTCGCCACGCATTCCCTTTGCGAGATAACCATAGGGAACTTCTCCCCCAGCGTAGACACCATTACGTTGAATTGAACTGCGCTTTCCACCCGATAATCTCTGACTGATCAGCGCTGCTTCATACTGGGCCAGCGCCATAATGATCTGCTTCATCAGCCGCCCAACGGCACCCTCAGGTAAGTCTTCCGTAGCGCTAATCCATTTGCACTTGGTCGTTGCGAATTCCCGATCAACCTGTTCGGCTAGAAATGCCGAGCGGGCGAGGCGGTCATAGCGGTATGAGATCACTCTCTTGACGTGTCCCGTGGCAACGAAGGACCTAACAATGTCTAGGCCCGCTCTGGACTCATGTGTTCCGCTCTCGATGTCCCATACCCACATATCGATGCCCCTGTCGGTATTGGCAACTGCCCATGCCGTGATTGCCTGCATTTGGGATTCAGGTCCCCATGTATCCTCGGCTGCCTGCTTAGTATCCGACACTCTCCAAAAGCCGATGTTGATGTCGCAGAAACCCGATTCCACGAGCCGATCAAATGTCGCCTGTAAATCCTTGATGTTGGCCGGCCCGTGCTTTACCGCTGCCTTGGCACGTGCCCGCACTGTTTTACGAACAGCCCTGTTTTCTAACATGCCGCTGCGGATGAGCGAATACTGCTCATCAATTTTGTCCGATTCCGTCGTTTTCACGTCGATTTTATCCTTCCATTGTGGGCTTGACGGTCTTAGACTGTGCTTGCCCTACGCTGTCCTATTATACCATGCAATGTATCTCAACGGCTCACCATGAGTGTGAACAACTATCATTATCAATACGGTGCAGCTCAGGCACGGAAGGACGCATAGGGCGCTGCCGTCCTATTAGGATGGCGATCAAGCATTGAGTTCATGATTTCTCATGTAGGTGCTTACCGTGACACCCTTGAAAGCACCTACATGAGTCCCACGATTCGGACCACAATGGGAGAACAATCATGGAAATTTTGAGACGACGAGCGGTTAGCGTGAAGGAAGCGGCGGAGCTGCTGTCGGTGTCGCCAAGGACAATCTACAGGCTGATAAAGAGCCGTCGGCTACGTACGGTGCGGATTACAGCGGATTCGCCAAGGGTTCTGCTGGCGGACCTTGACGAATTTGTTTCCATGTCTGTTGCTGAAGTGGCGACAGATGTGGAGAATACGGCCATCAACTAAGAAGTGAGACGACAATTCTCCAATTCCATTACTGCCTGCGCCTGTAGATGGGGAAAGAACCCTATCTTGGCGCAGGCAGCACGAGCATGTTGGCATAACGCTTACGAGAAGGCGTCGGTTAGGTCAAGAGCGACAGGTGCCTGCATTGGGTAGCACTCGGAATGGAGCGGGCAGTAAGGGCATCCCGGATTTTGAACAGCAGGGAACGCAGGATCGCTCATTACCTCCTGGACCTTGCCGACCAAGATGGCAGCGAAACCTTTGTACTCGGACGACACCAACGTTTCCCTCGTAACCCTACCGTCGCCGTCGAACCAGTCAATCTCCATCCGAATCGATTTGAATTCGGGATGGATCAGCTTCGCAACTAGCATCGCCACAAACGATTCCAGCATGTCGATATTCGGCTTTGCTGTTTTGTAGTCCCTCAGGATCAACACGTCAGGCTCCTCCGGACGCACGATCAGTCGATCAAGGCGTGCGGACACTTCAAAGAGCGTCTCACCGCCCACGGCAATCGGAAAGGTTCCGGTCAATTCGGTGGCGATGGTGTATGCCGCATCTTCGTCCAGTGCCACGTAGCTTCTGACCCAATCTACCGCACGCTCAATGTCGGCTTGGCGGAACTGGTTGTCGGAATATCTGATCCGGTAGAATTCAGAGCGAGCCCACTGCTCCAGCTTACCGAGCAATGGCCTTCCGTCAATAAGGTTTGTGGGACTAAAGGTCTGCGCAAGCACTTTGTGCAGGCACAGTCCGAAGTTTGCGGATGGGCCTGATGTCCGTTCTGCTTTCGGCCATCGTCTATAAAGTCTCATCGCAAAGCGCTTCGGACACTCAAGTTCCGACACATTGCTTGGCGTAATCCGTGGTACGGGTGTGTTGTTCATTATTTGCCTCTGCTGAATCTTTCTGAAGTTGGTCTTCAGGCGATGTAGCAGAGGCAGGCGAATTCATGAGGAAAATCGAATGGATCGCAACACGAACAAGACCATCGGCATCCGGATGGCGATAACAATCAGTTCACTGCGAGTCCGAGAATTCAAAAGTGGCAATTGTCATAGAAGAACCCGTCGGCGAGATATCCGCATCCGATCCAATTACATGTTGCCGATGTGGAAAATACGTAACCACATCTGGCCCCAGCCATAGCAAGCTATTGGGGATATTAGAACGGCGATAATTGACGTGACCGACCAGGTAGGTTGTGCCGAATGCACCGCATCACCTGGCCCGCCACTATGACGCCCCACCAGATGATTTCCAAAGAAGCCAATGGGTATCACGGCGGCGAGCAGGACCAAAGCTTCTGGAAGGTTTCCGACGTATGCTTGGGGCAAAGTCCATCCGTTTTGTTTTGGTCTTAGCACGGATGACCACTGCATCGCAAGCGTGCTAATTGGATATAAGCGCTCAAGTAGGGTCAAAACGGTCCGCATTATAATGACGCTTGCAGCGCCCTATCGTGCTGCCCCGTTTGCAATTAGCCAAGTCCAGCATTGGGCCCACGCCCCGAAATCCCAGGAAATTGAAGGCGAACGTTTCGCTTTCGGAACTTCTGCGGGAATCACGGGCACAGTGGGCTACGCAGTCTTGCTAGAATGATTTGTATCTGCTGAGGTATCGACTGCCGAAAGAACACCGGTTGAATGTTCGGCAGTCGGTATGCTTTTTGCTTGGACAGTAACATGCTCGACTTCAGTCCACGGCGAGCCGCATGCTTCGCAGAAATTCGCAGCTGATCCTGCTGTTTTGCTCCGGCACTTGGAGGAACAGCACAACGTATTGGTTCCCTTGGCCCTCCTAAGTAGCAAAGGCGTCTGTATGCAAGTTAAACTGCACGTTTTCGCACGTCGCTATGCGGATTGATGTGGATATCAGACATTAGGCCAACGTCGGAAACTTACGCTTCGAGATATGACATGCTATTGTCTGACGTACTTCAAAATCGAGCCGTCTCTACATGTATAGTCCAGGGATTGGCCGCTGTCGGCGACATTCAAAAGCACAACGTTACCTCCGCTCGGTGGTGCAAACATAGTGAGCATTTGTCCTTGCGGCGTCAAAGTTCCCCCCTCTAATCTCACGGTATCGCCAACAAGCTTATATGTTGCTCCTGTACAAATGCATGTTCCTTGATATCTTCCCGTAGTGGGGTTCATCTGCAGATTCATCCAAAGGCTTGCGCCGTCCGAATTGAAGCAGAGCCCAAACGCCTGCCCTGTTGTGGACTCGATGTAAGTACCATTAAGAGCAACTGTGGAAACCGTACCGCACCCACTGACTAAGACAAATAAAGCGAACATGGCGATCAGCCGGACAGTTACAAGGGAAACCGAATTTTTGGTTTTTGTTACTAACATAAAGTTTTCCTCCGTAAATATGCACTCTTCATGGATATAGATTGATGTGCAGGACGTTCCCAATAACCACGGGATGTCCCCTCCTCTAGTTCTCTCCGGCACGATGTACGATTGGAATGCATTTGCCCGATCCCAGCGAACACCTAGCGACATCCCCGGTCGTGGAGTTGCTGTGCAATCTGATAGTTCGAATAGGCGATTCTATAGGAATCCCATCGTGCATGGCATGCATCGTCGCCGCCTGGTACTTCTGCGCATGTAGGCTCTTGTGGAGGCTTCGGATTGGGCGAATTGATGCAAGGCGTGGTGTCCTGCTGATAAGATTGATATGGTGACGGTGCCTCCTGCCCGATATAGCTCTGTTGTAGCTGAGCCTGCGCTGCCAACTGATCGGCATCTTGCTGTTGTTGTTCCTGAGCGACACGCTGTTGAAGTTGGGATTCCTGACTGGCCTGTGCCTCTTGCGCCTGAATCTGCTGGAGCTTTGAGATATCGACGGCGATGTCTGGATTGCTTGCGTCGTACTGGAGGCCCAGTTGCCAGGTCGCCATGGCCGACGCCTGATCTCCTGATGCAAGTTGCTGTCCTCCTACCTTCTCGTAGTCCATCGCCATGTAGGATGTGACGTAGCTCCTCGTTCCGAATTTTGAAACTGGCCCCGCTGGGCATCCTAAAGCCAGTGCGCTGTTCAGCTTGTCGAGCGAGCCCTGGTAGTTCTCACCCAGATACTCTTCGACGCCTGAGTTTGTGAGCGATGCGATCTTGTTGGCTTTGGCGACGGACCTTACAACCGACTCTGCGGGCCATGCCACTGCCAAAAGGGCCATGACGATGCCGACGCCCATCAGCAACTGCCTTTTGTACGGCTGGAGTTTTCCGACGACGTCGGGTGTGGAGCTGATGTCCTTAAGGCTGCCGAATACAGAGTTTGTTCGGTATGCCTCCCAGTGTTCAGGCTTCCAATTGTCCTTTTCGATGCAGGCGGCGCACTTCAGCCCCTCATTGAAATGGAGGTTCCCGCAGCCGACGCACTTAGTGGGAGGCAGAGGCGCAGAACCCGATCCGTTCTTGGAATCTTGTGGGTTCAAGTAGCTGCCGCAGCTGGCGCAGAAGGTTGCCGTCTCCACCGCCTGCGTTCCGCAATGGGCACAAGTCCTACCGTACGATGTTGCCATACCACTCCTCCGTGTGGATTGGGAAAGTGAACTACCTAGCTGAAGTATACCTAAAATGAAACGTCAACGTTTCCTTTTGAAAGGCAGGCATCCATACAATCGGATGTTATGTCTCTTGGACCTCCCCGACTACGTCTGCATAGTGGTGGCATGAACCTGGTCGGGGCACGTGTTGCGGAAGCCAGACGAAAAGCTAAACCGAAAATCACACAGGACCAGATTTGTGCTCGGATCGCAGACATCACTGCAGGCAAATGGACACCTGTCCGCCAGGATATCTACAAGATAGAGAACGGCACACGCTTGGTGTCCGATCTCGAAATGGTCGCTTTGGCGGCTGCCGCCGAATGCGAGGTTAATTGGTTGGTTTTCGGAGATCGAGCGCAGGAAAGAACCGCCGAGATGGTGGCCAAGATATTTGGTAGCTAGGCATCATGCCGAGACATGGGAAGTGCGGATGTACAGGCATAGATTTGTTGCCGTCCGCTTGAGTCCGTGCGTGAGCAGGTGTCCAAAGTTATTGCGCAGGAGCCAAGCAGCTTGGGAAGATCAACGCATTGCGGCACGAAATTCGACCGCATCGCTCGCTTGCCAAAGCCGGAGGGCGACATCTTTTTCCAGGTTTTTAGGACTACCCCCCGGATTGCTTTCTACAATTGCGCCATCGACCGATGAACCAGCACGATCCTGCTGTCGCCCGTAATAATACAGGGCACCGTCAAGCGCAAAGGGATGTGAGCGGGCATGGAGGTGCGTTCAGCGCAACCTCTAAGCATGATAAAGCTCACGCACACCAGTGTTGCGGAAGAATTACTGACTGCGCCACGAGTGCGGTCTAGCAGTGCGAGGTAATATAAACCTAGCTGAAATCAAGACATTGGTAGCTATCTGCGTATATATTAATTCCAGTTCAATATCCCCTTTCTTCTTCCTCGATTTTTGCTCGGTTCGCCTCTTGTTCATAAATATCAACTTCCCGTGTGGCCCAAAGTTTGATTTCTTGATTCTCCGACTTAGCCCAGACCCTTGCAGAGCTTGCGTGGACTTCGGCCCATTGCGAGACTTTACCCGTCCAGCTCCCAGAGCCAAAATTGGCCGAAAGAGCCTTGGCGGCATCCGAATCTGCGCCATACCTAGTGAGGAGTGCTTCGGCTAAAGGATTTAGTGGTCCTGGTTGTACGGAGCACATCGATGCTATAAGGTGCGGCCCATCCTTCGGGTTTTCGTCGGCCCACGCTAGCAGGACATTTGGGTCAAAGACATTTCCATACGAACCCCTTAATGCCAAATATAAACCGTAATTTTCAGACCTGAGAGGACTTAGCTTTGCAGCAACCTCCATCCATACCGAATAAGGGTCTAGGACTGTAGCGTCGTGCAACAGCCTCAAAGCATGTCCATCGATAAAGTGCGGCCTCGGATCGCTCGCCACTCCAGCCAAAACCGCACGGGCAACACGTGCAGGATCAAGCTGAACCATATGCTTACCCAAGTTAAATGCAGAAAGCTCACGCTCCCACCCGCCGGTATAAGCTTCTGGAGTCTCGATCAGTTTCCAGATTGCTTCTATATATCCTGGCAGTTCGTCTGGGTGCGAACGAAGCCTAGACTCAATGTGCCTCATGGCTACATTCAGAGATTGGCTCGTTGCTTCTCGCATCAATAGTTCAAGGAAATCCGCAAATATATGCTGACCAAATTGGCCAAGCTGATTACCGTAAGAAAGCAGCTTGAGAGAATCTGCTGGGAGCCATCCATTCTTAATCGTGCTAATAATAAGTTCGGCATCATGATCGTTTGGTTTATCGGATCGCCATATAGCGTCAAGAAGCGCCGACGCTCTACCTTGCCGGGTGCTCCAGCTCAAAAGCACGTCGTCACGCCATTTTTTTCTTCCCGCATTTGACTGGCCCTGCAAGTAAGCAGATGCGATCAGAATGCCCATCGTCTGACCGATGCACTCGTCTATATATGGCCAGAGACTCTGATCATCGTCTAATTCACCTAGTCTCTCGGCGAACCAGAAAACATTTTCTGCTTCAGCACTGGCAAGCCACGGCAAAAGTTGAATGATCTCTTGCTCATCAGCCATTCCTTCTTCAGCTAACCAATATATCTCCTGATTTGGCTTAGGAAGATCGGGCTTGTCAAATCGCCCATCTTCCATCGTTTGACGGCCAACCCATCTTCTGACCCGCTGGTCGTAAGAACTTCCCCGGAGGCTACCTAGCAATGTCTCTAATCGAGCTTTATCGCTTGGTCGAATTTTGTCCTTTTCAAATGCCAGCAGTTCTTCCACGGATTGTCGGAGTTCACGTTGTAGCGCATAAGTATCGCATGGAATGGCTTCAAGGCGGTCGATCAACGTATCGGACACGTCCTCCCTGTGAAGCCCGACCGCCATAATTGAGCGGGTCATGTCTAATAGCATTTTGTTTGCCGCCACACGCACACTTTCCACTGGATGCTGTGCTGCTACGTCATATAAACTGAAGCCAGCAAGTACGGCGTCGAAGTAGTCGTCCCATGTGGCGGGCGACCATCGGGGCGGTATCTTTCGACCTCCAATTGTGTCTCCGATTGAATGAGCCACCTCATGAGTTGAAAATGTATGCGCAATGGCTTTGACGGCTAAGAGTCCCTGCTCCAATTTACCGGAGTGTAATGCTTCAAGTATCATTGGGTACCGCTCAACAGCTGGTACTTGCGTGCCGCCTAGGCGAAGGCCAAACAGCGATACCCATACGCCACCTGCGTTATTCGCATAATGCTCGTTCTCTGCCTCTCCAAGTTTCAATAACAATCTGGAGGCCTCTGCGAAGGTTTCTTGCAGCCAAGCTAGTTTTTCCAGCAAGTGGACGATATGACGGCGACCATTTGTAAACTTCAGCAAATCATCTCTTGAGAGCGGCAAGATGATCCGATTCAGAGCGTTTACTCCGATCAGCGGATGAGCCTCCGCAATCTCGGCAAATATTGCGGCAGTGCCTTCATTAGCAAGATTGCTTATGTTGGCGACGACACCGCCCGATCCCATGATTGCCTGCACTAACAGATCGTTGGACTGTTGCTCTCCGACCTCCATGGCACGACGGATTAAGGAAAGTCGGCATTCTATGCTTGGCAAAGAAACTATAAGAGGGACAATCATATTGGGATTCATTTCCCACTGAGCCTGCGCTAACCAAATAGCCAAAATTTGCGGAGTTATATAGCGATACCTCCCCTGTTTAGCGATCAGCCCCCATTGAGTAAACCGACGTACACGGGAACAAAAGTCGTTCCAATTCATTTCGAGGAAGTCGGCTACGGCTTTAGCTTCTGTCTCTAAGTCCTCGTCCCAGCCCAAACGCTCGAAAATTGCGATTGCCTGCATGGCTAGCTGATCTTCAGGAGAATCAAATATGAACTTTCGAAGGAGCTCATCGACACTATCTAATCGTGCCAGCTGCGCCGGGCTTGCAAGTTCTGGACGCCTAGCAATGCCGTCTGCAATAGCAACGGCCAACTTTACATAGCCAGATGCATATCGCACAATGAATGCGGTGCCATCAGCGGGCAACAGCGGGTATGCATCACTGATGAGGCCAGTCATCGCTGCATCATCTAAGGTATCCAGCTCATATACGACGGGATTTGCATGAAGGTGCGATCCCCTCTGATTGATGCCGATGCTGACGACCTTTAGCCTGCCCCCGCAGCGATCTACTTGGTACGTGATCCGTTGATGATCTTCACGGCTGCATTCGTCAACAATGAGCACCAGTGATGCATTTTGAATTGTGGCGATATGTTCGTAAATGCTAGGAGGAATTGATTGAGGCGAATCAGCATACAGCAAATTCTCCTGATAGCCCACGTTTTCTTCGCCCCGAAATAATTCCAGACCGAGTCTAGACTTGCCTACTCCAGCCAAGCCTTCTATGCGACAGATTGAGGACGAAGATGTCGAGAACTGCTCCTTGATAGCCGAAGTGATTTGCACACGCTGCGCATTTGGAAAAAACTTCGTTCTGGAAATAGGCTGCGACTCCCATTCGCTCCAATCGAGAAGTCCTCCGATGCTGTACCCAGAAAAAATGCTGCGCAACGACGGATGCTCCGTTGCCCACTCCGCCACCTTGTCAGCCCAAAGGATGTAAGCTTTAGCTGCGGAAACGCCAAGCCTTTGACAGCCCAGCGCTAAAGCCGCACGACGATTTGCAAGTTTAGGTGAAGTTAAGCTCTCCGCAACAACAACTACATATGTGCCGCCTGTCGTCAATGTCTCCCGGATGAGTTTCTTGTTCATCTCCGTAAGCAGATTGTTTCGCTGGTGATCCTGTCCGCTCTTGAATTGCCATACACTTACTCCTGCTGGCAGCCACTTCGTGGCACTTGCATTACCATAAATTCGGGCATCAATCCCCCCGTCCGGTTCCGTAGTCTTAATAGTTGTATCAACTTGCTGCGGAGGTATGTTTAGCTTTTCAGCTTCAAGTCCGAGCAATCGGTTGATGAGCAGCGGAAATTGGTACGGGTCGAGCCTCGCAACCTGACTTGGGTCTACGTCAAACAAATGAGGCATTTCAGTACCAATTCTCCTTAATTCGCTTCCGCTGAAATTCACCCGATCATACACATGGTCGATCAGCATCGCCTGAAACCGATCCATAGCTGCCTTGTCCTGAAAAACTTTCTTGCCCATCACCTCGTAGCTGTCCATCGCAGCGATGACGGCGTCCACGACGACCTTCGAGATTGTCGGGCTCTGCTCGAATTGCGATTTGGAATTCGCCAGCGCCTGCTTGTTGATCTCGGCGTTCTCCATCATCTTGTCTGCCACATGGGTGAACAGGCCGACCCGATCCGCATCCGTCAGCGTGCCGTCATCGAACAGGGTATTGAGCTGTTCGATCAACTCGTCCATCCTCGCCTGCACTGGATCACGGGCGACATGCGTGCCGACAGCGGTAATCGGCTTCAGGATGCGTTCGGAATCATCCGCCGTGCCCAGCGACACGGATACCGTAGGGCCGGACCGCACCTTGTGATGCGTCAGCATGACTGCGGATAAATCAATAGGCAGCCGGATGTGGTCCGGCCGTATCAGCGGTTCGAGACACTTGTAAAACAAGTAGCTTGCTTCCAGATTGGCATCCCCGTAGGAAACTATTTGGCTGATGAAGTCGTACAGGCGGCAGAATGCTCCCAGGTTTTTGTGGAACGTCTCCAGACGCTCCACCTCGTCTTTTCTGCCCGCCTCCTCCGCTTCGATCCATCTCTTCTTGAAGCGATCCACGGGTGCGCTTAGGGCGGCGATCAAATCCTTTTGCGATTTTTTGCCCCCTTGGTCGAAGTCAATACAGATGGCAGCGACGTGCACCGCCTCCTGCTCGGAATAAATCTGCTCCGCCATTATCTTGGTCTGGATGTCGTAGATCAAGTCGGGACTGGTTGTGGCGAGCAATTCGGTTGTCTGATAGTACGGCTCAAAGGCCGTGCGGATGGTCTCCGCATCATTCACGAAGTCCAGCACATAAGTGGTGTCCTTGCCAGGATACGTCCGGTTCAGCCGGGAGAGTGTCTGAACTGCGGTTATGCCATCGATGCGCTTGTCCACGTACATGGCGACGAGCAGGGGCTGGTCGAAACCAGTCTGGAACTTGTTGGCCACAATCAAGACCTGGTAGTCGTCCGAATCGAACGCCTTTCTGATCTGCCGTCCATTGAGGTTCTTGTTCATCGTCGCTTCGCTGAACTTGTCGGGACCGCTCTCCGGATCGATCACGTCTCCGGAGAAGGCGACCAGCGTTGCGAGGTCTTTGTATCCGCTCTGCGCAATGTACTTATCCATCGCCAGCTTATATCGGACGGCCTCCTGGCGACTTGCCGTGACGACCATCGCCTTCGCTTTTCCCCCTAGATGATGCTGAACGCTGCTGCGGAAATGCTCGATGATGATCTCGACTTTTTGGGAGATGTTGTGCGGATGTAGCCTCACCCAGCGGTGGAGTGCCTTGAGCCTGACGGCTTGTCCACCATCTGATCGTCCCAGTCCTTGCCGTCGTGAGCAAGCTTGTAGGCGACACGATATGGCGTGAAGTTCCGCAGCACGTCCAGAATGAAGCCCTCCTCGATGGCCTGTTTCATCGTGTACAGATGGAACGGTTGAGGCAAATTCAGATTGGATGCAGGTAGAGCCGGATCGGTGGGGCGACCGAAAAGCTCCAGCGTCTTCGACTTGGGCGTTGCCGTGAATGCGAGGAAGCTTGCATTCTTGGGGAGCGTTCGGCTCTCCGCCTCCTTGATCAGCATGTCCTCTATCGACTGCTCCTCTTCCGGCTCAACGCCGCCGGAAGCGAGCACGCCCTTCAGTTGTCGGGCGGTCGAGCCGCTCTGCGACGAGTGCGCCTCGTCGATGATGACGGCGAAATTCTTGTCGGCCAGACCCTTCGACTGCTTGATCTCGGCGAGCACGAAGGGGAACGTCTGGATCGTCACCACCACGATCATTGCGCCCTTCTTCAGCGCTGCGCCGAGCTGTCCGGATTTCGGACCACGCTCCGAGTCGATGGTGACAACAACACCCGGCGTAGATTCGAATTGCTTAATCGTTTCCTTGAGCTGCGCATCGAGGACATTTCGATCCGTTATGACAATGACGGTCTCGAACACTTTCTTGTCAGCATCATCATGGAGTGTGGAAAGCTGGTGGGCGCACCATGCGATGGTGTTGGATTTCCCCGATCCCGCCGAGTGCTGAAACAGATAGCTGCGTCCCGGCCCCTCGGAGCGGGCGGCGTCGATGAGTTTGGTGACGGCATCGAGTTGGTGGTAACGGGGGAAGATCAAACTTTCCTTCTTAGTCTTCACGCCGGTCGGAGATGTCTGCTCCTTCTTTTCGAACTGGAGGAACGATCCCAGTATACGCAGCCACTTGTCCCGCTGGAGAACATCCTCCCAGAAGTAGGATGTCGGATATCCGCCCGGGTTTGTCGGATTGCCCTTGCCGCCGTTGTTTCCCTGGTTGAAAGGCAAGAAGCTTGTCGCATCCCCGGCGAGGCGAGTCGTCATCCAAGCTTCCTCCGTCGATAGGGCGAAGTGCACAAGTGCTCCCCGTTTAAACGTCAGGAGCGGCTCCTCCTTGTGCGTGGTAGCATCTTTGGGCAGGCGATTCTTGCGGTATTGAAGTTTTGCGTCCTCGATGGCCTGCGTGAAGTCCGTCTTTACCTCAATCGTGGCTACGGGAATGCCGTTGACGAACAAAACCAAGTCGATGGAATTCTGGTTGCTGGACGAATAGTAGACCTGCCGCATCACCCGAAGACGATTTCGGTCGTAATTCCGAACGATCTCGTCGTTGAATCCAAACGGCGGCTTGTACTGCACCATCTGGAACGATGTTCCGCCTGCGCCAGCGGCTTTGAAACCATGCCGCAGAACATGCAACGTGCCTTCCGCCGTGAGTACGCTGGTAAGCCTGCTGATGAAGTCTGCATCGGCAGAAGCTCCACGGGAGTTGTAGTAGTTCGACCATGCGGTCGGCTGGGACTTCTTCACCCATTCCAATGCGTCTTCCGGAAACAGCGCCCGTTCTCGGTCATATCCAGCGTCGTTGACGGAATATATCCAGCCAGCCCCATACAGGGCTGTGCAAATATCCGTCTCGAATTCGATCTCATTGGTTAGGGGCATGGTTGGTGCCACTTCGGATAACTGCGCATAGCATCGTGATTATTTTTCAAGATTGGCAGAGGTCCGGTTATTTGCCCACAGCCCACCTAATGACTTCGATCCCAAACAAAAGCACCGTAAAGACTACTATCGCTATCGTCAGATTGTTGAGGGAACTTGTAAGCCTCAACAGCTGCTGGTGCGACTTCTCAATAGAATCAGTGAGTTCAATGAGCTTCATAGCTGACTCCTGCGTTGTAATCGCAGCCCTAGCCTGTAGTGATACGATGCGCTTCTGCGCATGGTGAAGGTTCTGGCTTTCCGTTCTATCGGTGTGCAGCAGTTCGTCCTGGGCGTCCGCCAACAATTGCTGGAATGGCTTTTCCAGATCACGGGCGGTCTCTTCCTCCGCTTGCTCTCTATGCGTGAGTCCGTAAGGCAGTGGGCCGTAGTCCACAGTCGGTATAGGCTTCTCCTTGGCCAAGTGAATCGGCGTATCCATAGCAATTATGCATCCCCTGTTGCTTCATCAGTTGCGAGTAATGTTGAGTATATGTCTTGTCTAGCATCGCACACTTTTCCAACATCAATCTTGCCAGTTACGGCAGCCGAGATCAGGGCCGAGCGCCTTTCTGTCAAAAGTCCGACAGATCGAGCCGCTCTTTCTCGAATCGCATCCAGCTGTCGGCACTGTTCCAGTAGCGTGTTTTCAATGATGTCCTGCTCCTTCGGCGGAGGCAATGGGATGTAGATGTTGCCTAAATCTTCCATGGACAGATTCGGTTGCGCAGATTGCACTGCGTCTAGCTTTATTGAACTCTGCACGGCTGAGCTCGAAAGCCATCGCTGAATAATTTTAGACAGCTTGGTGTTTTTGGGTCGAATGAAAGACACCGCCTGGTTCGTGTTGCAGGGAACAAGATCGGGCGACAACACTGCTGACTTGCCCGTCGTTGCACCTGCTATCACAACAAGTACATCATATGCTCGGAGGTTGCTCCTGGAGAGCTGGCTGTGAGTTTCTTCAGATATATAATTTTCTGGCTCCATGTTTACCTGCGACCCGTCAATGTTCTCGGCCTTCAGGAAGCGAATACCAGACGAAGTGAATTCACTTCCAATTGTCGTCGGCGTGGTTCCTTTGGAAATGAGATCGGCAAGGTATTTTATACGTGATATCTTCCAGTGCTCCGGCACCTTCCCCAGCCACTCGATCCCACTATCCTTCATCGGCACGCTTGGATCGAGGCCCTTTGTGACCGCATGACTAATCACCGCTTGGCGCTTTTCCTCCAGCAGTGCAACGAGCCGTTGCTGCTTTTCGATGAGCGTGTCGATTTTAGCTGTTTCAAAACTCAGAAATGTGACTATAGCTCGCTGTGCCTCCAGGGGAGGAAGTGGAAGCGCCAGACAAGGAATATCGTCCATACTGATGTTTTTCTGAGTGTTCGACGTACACCTAACGTCTATTTCAGCTTGGGCGAAGACAGATTTCAAATAATATTCGAGGAATGAAGGAATGGCTAAATGCTTTTTGCTTCGGATTAGAGCCAGCGGCGACCATATACTGAACTCGAAATCAACGTTTACTCTTGCGATCTTTCCCGTCGAAGCAGCCTTGCCCATCAAAATATCATCACGTTGTGGGCGAGCTTTTTTGGAGAATTCTTCGTGATCGGCCTCGCTAATGTACCTGCAGCCCACAAAGGTGAGCTCTCCATCCTGAATTCCATCTACTGACAAAAATGGTACGCCACTGTCAATGAACATCGGCGTCGTGTGTGGTCCGTCAGTTACAGGCAAGCTCAGCACGTTTTTTAACCGTGCGAACCTCCAGCTTTGGGGCAATGATCCAAGGTACCCTTTGAAATAGTATCTCTTAGTTTCACTATGAAGCGGTTCAGTCCACATGAGCGACCTCACCGAGCAATTCGAGAATTTGCGAGGTGACGATATTCAGTTCTCTATCAATATCGCTAATCGGTCTTGGAGGCTGAAAGACATAGAAATGTCGGGTGAACGGGATTTCATAGCCAACTTTCGTCTTCTCGTAATCGATCCAGGCATCCGGAACATGGGGAAGCACTTCTCTCTTGAAATAGAATTCGATATCGTCCTTAAGTGGAACGTTTTCCGTATCCCGCAGGTCGGCGTCAGGCTCTGGATTCCCCTTACTGTCCAGACATATTTCTGCCAGTTCGTCCCGCTGTCCGAAGATGGAGATGATCAACTTCCACTGTGGTGCACGTACGGAAACATCCGTCGCCTTAAACGCTTTCTTGAGGTCGGCTGTGAATGCTGTCCTAGACATCCACCGTTTCTTGTCCGGCATGGTCTTTAGAGCGGACACGATCTGCTTGATCTCTTGAAGTCGGGAGAATGCCGGATGCTTCTCGGCGGTCTGCAGGCGCTCCTCTGTGATTTCGAACGACATGCGCAGCGGACGCTCCACCGTTATCGTGGAGTAGCCGAAATCATCATTGTCGAAAATCTTCGAGTGCTCGGTCTCGTCAAAATTGCCATAAAGCTTGGTGATCCTCTCGATGTCGCCTTCACCGAGCTCCTTGCGCTTCGATCCCAAGCTCTTGCGCATCTTCTGGAAGAAATCGACGGCGTTGATGAGCTGAATTTTGCTCCGGCGTTCCCTCGGCTTGTGGTTGCACAACACCCATATGTATGTGGAGATACCCGTGTTGTAGAACATGTCGGTCGGCAGGGCGACAATAGCCTCCAGCAGATCGTTTTCAATGATCCACTTCCGAATGTCGCTCTCTCCCGAACCTGCGCCACCTGTGAATAGCGGGGAGCCGTTCAGGACGATGGCGATGCGCCCACCGCCATCGACAATTCCACCAACTGTCTTAGTAGGCTGCATTTTGGAGATGAGATGCAGCAGGAAAAGCAGGCTGCCATCCGACACCCTGGGCAGACCAGGGCCGAACCTGCCGTTGAAGCCTTGCGATTTGTGCTCCTGCACGACGGCTTCCTGCACCTTTTTCCATTCGACCCCAAACGGAGGATTGCTCAAGCCATAGTCAAATTTCGATCCAGCATGCCCATCATCGCTCAGCGTGTTGCCGAACTTTATCTTGGTTACATCCTGGCCCTTGATAAGCATGTCGCCCTTGCAGATCGCATAGCTTTCTGGGTTCAGTTCCTGCCCAGCGACGACGAGCTGCGCATCTGGGTTGAGATGCTTGAGATATTCCTCGGCGATGGATAGCATGCCGCCCGTGCCAGCCGCAGGATCATATATCGTCCGGATGGTGCCGGGCTTGGTCAGCACGTCGCTGTCGTCGGCGAACAAGAGGTTGACCATAAGGCGGATGACCTCACGGGGCGTGAAGTGCTCTCCCGCAGTTTCGTTCGAGAGTTCCGCAAACTTCCGGATGAGCTCCTCGAACACCAGCCCCATGTCCGTGTTGGATACAACCTTGGGATGGAGGTCGATCTCCACGAATTTGCCCAAAACCAAGTACAGCAAACCCGCCGCCGACAGGCGGTCGATCTGCTTGTCGAACTCGTACTTGTCGAAGATGTCGGCGACGTTGGGCGAGAAGGAGCCCAGATATCGTAGCAGGTTGCCTTTCAAGTCCTCCGGCGCTCCCAGGAGCTTCTTAAGGTCCAGCTTGGACGTGTTGTAGAAGCTGTACCCGGTTGTCCGCAGAAGAAATGCTGCGGGATCGAGCCCCTGCGCCTCCCGGCGTTCGAGCTCCGCCAGGGTCGCCAGCTTCGTGGATTCCAGGGCGCAGTCCAAGCGCCTCAATATAGTGAACGGCAAGATGACCTTGCCGTAGTCGGACTGCTTGTAGTCGCCACGCAGCAGATCGGCAACCGACCAGATAAAGGATGAGAGGTTTTGGGGTGTCATTAGCGCTTGGAGTTTATGGTGGGGCTTGACTCTACTATAAACTGACGAGATTGAGAGTTATGCCCAGTTACACGCCGATGCTAGAAATTCAGAACACTCAGACGTGCGCACGTGCAAGATATTACTTCCCGCCCGCATTGGTCACGTCGATTTCTTCGGTATCGGCGGGAGGATTGGGATATCTCTCTTGAATGCCGCTCTTTGAGATTTGGGATCGCAAATCTGACAAGTCATCCTCTGTTAGTGGCCGACCCTTCGTGCTGAAGCGTTCGTTGATAAAATCCCAAACGACCTTTGATACGATATCCTTGTCTTTCAGATGGAAGGTTCCTACGGTCCAAGGTCGTACGTCGTCCGATACGCCGACTGTGTTGTTCGCATCATTTGTGGCGTCCTCTTGAACTAACTCCACGCCGATTGCTTGATCCTCTTCCATTGGATGAAAATTCGGTTGTTTTGTCGTTAGCGTTGGCATGTTGATCTTCTCCGTTGAGCTTTGCAAAATCTAGCGGGCGAGCATATGCATCATTCTACCGCAAGAAAAAAGTAGTGTCGGATCAGGCAGGATAAATCCAACTAGCTGGAGAACTCCACAGCAATCAGTCAAACATAAAGTGAGAATGACTACATGCCGTTGATAGCCCGCCCTGCAGAGGTGTCCAAAAGCGAACATTGGCTCCGCAGAGCCGTGAATGAAAAGCCGGACGTGCTGAATAGGGCAATAGCCAATGATCGCCATGACGAGTCGCTGCTACAGATTAAGTGGATTTCACCTATTGTGGAGGACAATTTCGGCGAGTACCGGGATCAATCGTTTCTGGACGCTTTGGGCGTGGTGCTGCCGCAGAGAGAGCTGGGCGACTTTTGGCCAGCCCGTGGACCGCAATGGGATGGCCTCGGCAAAACGCCTGATGAGAAGATTGTCATGGTAGAAGCTAAGGCTTACATCGAGGAAATGGTAACTCCTCCATCGCAAGCCTCCGAAGCTAGCCTAGCGAAAATCCAGGCTGCGCTTGCTGAGACCAAAGAATTCGTCCACGGCTCGAAAGATTCGAATTGGTCGGCATCCTTCTATCAATATGCGAACCGGCTCGCTCACCTATATCTGCTGCGTCAGCTGAATGGCATTGACGCATACTTGGTCTTCATCTACTTTACGAACGCCCCCGACGTGACGGAGCCGTCGTCCGAAGAAGAATGGAAGGCAGCGCTGCGGGTGATGCACAGGGTCCTTGGAGTTGGGAGAAATAAGCTCAGCCCCTACGTAGCGGAATGCTTTGTTGATGCCAGTAGCCTAGTCTGATCAAGGGAAAGGGTTGAAGAATGCCTGCAGCGATAGATGTTCGACCAGTTCGATGGACCGAGGTAAAGGTGATATATGACAACGGTTGGTACTCTGCTATCAGCGGGACTTACCGCAATAACGACGGGAGCACGCCCCGCAATGTCGGAACGAGATGGAACGGCTCTGGGAGCGAGGTAGGATTTCCGTCTTCTCGTCGGTATCCACAGTGGCATGTCGAGCCACATATACTGGCCGGAGCCATCGTTCGGAGGCTACTCGAACTGAGTCAAGACGATCCGTCACAAGCGCCGTACCTCCGAAACTTGGAAGATGCGGTAGAAGAGTTCGGGTAGGCTAGTTTAAATCGAAACTAATTGAACCGTCGGATGCTGGAGGCTCATCAACTCCATTGACTTGTTCCCATGACATGATCAGTTCGACAAGTGCGTAATGCAACGTCTCAATCTATGATTGGATAGGTGCCCAGAATGATCGACCAGCCATCACCGAAGAAAGTGACAGTAGCACCAGATGTGAACGACTCATCGCATGATGGTGTGCGTCCGGAAGATGTCGAGACCGCTGAGGATTTACAAGGGGACCGTGTGTCTATTGTGGAGAAGGTGCGATTTTGGGAACAGCAAGACCGCATAAATCAGGCACTAATTCCACGTTTTCTTGAAACGCATGACCTAGTGGTGAGCATCGCCGAACAGTTGGCGAATTTCAATGAGCGCCTAACAAGTTGCGAAGCAACAGCTCTTTCAAGGACGGCTGATCTTCTCGAAAGAGCATCTGCTGATCTTAAACAAGAACTTGATGCAAAGGTCAGTAGCTTAAATCACAAGGTAAGTACTGTTGACCAAAGTGTAACCGTCTTATTGAAAGAATCCAAAACTGCTCTGGGCGCTATTGACCAACTTTCTAGGGAGCTCAACAAATTGCGAGCTTCGATTACCAGCACATTCGCACTATATGAATCTTCAAAATTAAGTGCCGAAACTCGTATAGCCACTCTTGAAACGAGTAACAGCATGCTCGCCACCATACAGTCCGCCGAAGAAGCTACGATTAACACTCACAGCGAGAGTTTGAAAAACTTGACGGATACGGTTGGTGACCTTGAATCGCAGCTAGATGACTTCGATGCGGCCTTGCGGCAAACACTTCTGGGAGTTAAATGGTGCTTCGGTTTTGCTGTTTTGTCGATAATATTTACTAGCATCACAATAGCAATCGCTCATCTTAGGTGACATCATGCCCATGCAGTCTTTATCGTTGTTACCGACGCTCGAAATGATTCCGGTAGCCAACGCCCGCCAGCGAATAGAATTTGATGACGTCATAAACGAAGCTGAGCATGTCCGCAGCAAAAACTTTGCCACCGAAATTGCAGTCGGAATTGAGACGGCGTTAACGGCGTTGGTCAAGACTCGGCATGTCCCTGATGATCTTCGGGAAGCGTATGCGGCAGCGTATCCACGGCTAGCCTCGGATCACTCATTGTACGATCAGTATCAGGAAATGATTGAGAGGGGACCGAGCAGTGTTCATGGCTTTGAATGCGGCTTGAAAGGAAAATTGGCGGAAATTCGTTTGATTGATAAGCTTGGCGATGAGTTTCCAGACCATACGTTCTCGATAGCTAGCGAGCCAAATCAACCTATTTGGGACATTGTCGGCACTAATGCTGATGGTGTACAGGATATCTTCGTTCAAGTAAAAATGGGTGGAAGCAGCTATGCCCACGAAGTCTTGCAGCATATTGATGCAAACCCGGAGGTCTACTTTGGCGTAAGCAATGAATTGCTTGAGAACATAACTGCGTCAAATCCTTCCCTTGCGGATCATCTGATTGACACTGATCTTTCGAATTTCGAGGTTTCTGGGGAGTTAACTCATCACCTGGATGTCCTAAGCGGAAATCTTGGCTTTGACGTACCCGATGAAATTGCCGACGTTGTTCCTTACGTCAGCGAGATTGTCGCCGGATTGAAACTGATCGCAACCATAAAAGCCGTAAAAAAGGACTACAGTGCCATCACGAGAGACGAACGAAATAGGGTGTATATATTGAAGACATTGGTCGTTATCTCAAAGTTCGGCGTGACCAGCGTATGCGGCTATGTGGGTCTTGCCGGGGGGACTGCGATAAATGTGGGAATAGGTTCAGTAGTTGGGGGGATTGCCGGGGTGACAGGCGGCTACTTTATCAATCGGAAGCTGACGCCTCATTTGAATGGTCTCTTCTTGGAAGTCCTGGACTTATCCGAAGAAGACCTGTTCTACTTCAAGAACAAGTCTAAACTTGATGAAATTGGTCGTTCGCTTTCAAAACAAGCAGTGGAACTGGCGGAGCAGCGGCGACAGCTTTTATAAGCTCCTGCAACTGGGATTGTCCGAACGCAGCAGTATAACAGCCTTGGAACTGGTAGGTAATAAACCGTTAGCTGGCAACGCTTCACTTATCCTATCATCGCTCCATTCCTACAGCGGACGCATATGCAGCATCTAATTCGTTTTATCGGAAATCTGTCAGCATACGCCTTGGCGACGTTGTCGTACAGAACGACTCACGCCTGGCTCCATTGCTTTCAAAGCATCAAATGAGTTCCGGATAATGTTGAATGCATTCATATTTCGGCACGTTAAAATTTCCCAAAATCTATACCACGATGGAATTCGCAATTGATCGACGTGGACAATTCCACGTAAGCCTTCATCAATGCTATAGTTTGTGCGCATGTAGAACTGGAGACCCTCAATGGCATTCGTGAAATTCAAGAAGCCCGTCCCTGCCAAGCCCGCAAAGCCAATGTTGAAGTTGTCGGGCACGACCATTTCCATTGCGAAGGCGGAGTGGGAAAAGGCTGGACTGACTGGCACGAAGGAAGTAAACTTGTTTTGGGATAGCAAGATTCACATGGTGGGCATCGCATCCACCACTGAAGATGATCCGGATAAATTCAGGGTGCGTGAAGTTCGACCAGGCTCGGGCCCGTTCTTGATCGCCGCAAAGATATTCTTTAACGAATTTAAGCTGGACGGCGCTGAACTAGTTGACTTATCGTTGAAGGAACTGGATGGGATTCTGGCCTTTAAGGTAAATGTTCCAAGTGCTTCCCCCGCAACCAACGGAACTGACGCCCCCAAGACAAAAAGACGGGGAAGATTTATAGTCTGACGTGAAAATGCCCTCCCGACATCGGCAGGGCTCTATTATGGTTCATGCTTTCTTTACAAGAGTGAATGGCCGTTCGTTTTTGTACGGCCTCAGGATGTAGCACTCCGATGACATTGGAATGTGATCCGCATTTGGGGCCACCAGCACATATTCGTCGCCAACGGAATCAAGCACTGTCATTTCAAGTCGCCTGTGCGCCTGCTGTGGCCCGCCTAGAGCCTTCGCCTGTCCGTTTGCTAGCATGTAATTGATTTCAGCAGTCTCGCCTTTGTCAATAAGTTCTACCATCTCGATCTCGATGGGCTGAGTCCCGCTCTGAATTTCTTCTAGGCCGATATTGCCGAATTTGACGCTACCTGAAGGGAAGTCATATTCTTCGTTCATGTCTCTCCGTTGCTCCTATGGCGGGTTGAGGCTGCTCATCTGCACCCAATCCACTCCGCCGTCAAGGTTGCCACGTTCGATGCGCACATGGCCGGGTGTCAAGTCGGGAGGCTAAGTGCGAAGATAATCGCGAACCATGGACTTAGCGCTAGCCCGAAAGCAATCCTGTACATAGCCGTGATAATTTCTTGAATTCAGCACCGACTCGGAAACTTCGTTTGCCGAAGGAATGATGTAGAAGGGTGCGATTTTGTCTTGATGAACCATTAGGCTGCCCAGATGACGCCACCCCTGTTTTTGCAGCTTCCTATTCATCGCACGGGTGACGGCGCTTGCGAGTATGTCTACGATTTGAAGACCCGCTTCCTTTGATGATTCCGCAAAGCAGAAGTTATCGCTTAGGAGCTTTGAAATATTTACGCCAGCCGTTGCTTCTTGATCCTTTAAGTCGCCCCAGTAAAGAGGTGCTTTGTTCAGTTCCACAAAGTATTTCTCGAAATGTGAATAGTCGCCGCCCTCTATTGTATCTATGGTAGTGGTATGCGCCAGATACGCTGGCGTCAAGTCTGTAAGCACTTGTTCAAACACCGTGGTGGACGTATGCTGAGTGATCGTTGGCGCACCCTTGCCATCTACAACCCATCGAAAGCTACCTAGCTCCCTCGGCCTTCGTAAAACGTAATAGAGTGTCGCTTCATCAATGATGCGTCTAAATAGCTGAACGCTAGCACAATACTGCGCATAAAGCTGTTCGGGAAGTCCGGGAAATTTTTTGGGCAAGTTCCGTCATGTCTGCGATCATTCCGGGCGTATGGTCAGTTGTAAGATTTCTTGTCAACCGTTTTGCTTGATCGGAGCGATGAAAAGCTATGGCTTCCTTCTTGTGCTTTCCTGTGTCGATCAGGCAAGAACAGAACAGAACATCGTACTGCCGAAGCAACCTTATCATCTGAGCGATTTGTGGTTCGCTCAACTGGCTTCCCTTTACTTCATGCGCTCCCGCTGCCCAGGAATTCCTAAGAGTAACGAATTCGCTTATTACGTCCTCCAACTGATGGTCAGGCACTATTAGGGCACAGACCGCACTTACACGGCTGGCGCTGTCCGTAGGGATAAAATTCCCCGATTCGTCAATGAAGATGTGCATGCTGGCCTGAGGTACGTTCTGCGGACTATGTCTCGTGTCCTAGCATAAAGTTTACCTGATGAGAATGCAGGCGCACCAGATTTCGCAGGGCTGCATTGGGGCGAAGTCGTCATATGCGGATGTGATTTCTTTGGCGACTGACGCACGTTGGGATACCGTCAAGATGGATTTCGACGCTGCCGAAATCAATTCCGTCTAGCGTGCGTTCGGACTCTCTAACATAACGCAGCCTCCAAAGACTTGGCATCCAAGCCATGAATTTGTCTTCTGTCAAGCCGGATCGAGTTAATAGGCCATCAGCTTGACAGATAGTCCCATTTACGGGACGGTCATACGTCGTTTTGAGAACGATCCAAGCATTCCCGGCATTTTGCGTTTCGCATAAAATTCTCCTGTTCTAAGTTGTGCCAGCCCTTGGTTGAAGCTCCATGCTTCAAACGTCGGAGCGTCGATAAACGAACTGGAGGACGCCAATTTATCATTTATCGGGACACAACAGCAGGCGATATGTGGACGGGATGCGCCAGAAACCTGTGTGCAGGCAGTTAATCAATCCCAGGAGCAAACGCAACGAACCAGCCGAACCGACACCCGCACGGCGACACGATGCACCAACGTCGCCTCCGGCCAATCTCCCCAACAAGAAGAGGCAAATTCCCGCCGCTCGTAAGCCGACAAAAACTGAATTCAGCATCATTGGTTTCCCTTTCGGACGAATACGCCCCCAGTATTACGAAAAGTTTCTTAGGTATACATCAACCTTGGTCGCTACCAAATTCTATCCAAAGCGTGACACAATAGCAGTCGGAGGACATTAGGTATGGATGCAGCGGAAATCGGCGCTCGAATTAGGGAAAGGCGTAAAGCGCTCCGGCTTGGGCAAGACGCCATCGCCGAAGCGATAGGAGTGGCACGCTCTACGGTCAGTCTATACGAGCGAGGCAAGGTATCGATTTCCGCAGATGCGCTTCACAAGGTGGCCGACCTACTGAAAGTGCCCGTCGGGTATCTTATTGGCGAAATCAGCTACGAAGAAGTTGTCAATATGGATGATCGGGCGAGAAGGCACGAGTGGTCCGTTGCAGAATTCCGCAATCCTAGCCAGCCTATTGAACATGGTCACTATCCCGAACCGTCGGAGAGCCTAAAGCAAGAAATTTTAGCCATTCTGGATTTGATGCCTGATCAATTTATGCAATTCGCCGTAGATATGTTGGGGTCTCTGGCTGGGGCTGCTCGGATCGAATCACAGAAGCATCATGATACGAACGTGTCTTCGGCTCTTGCGGGACAAAATAGTAAAAGTGAAATATCAGGAACTCCACCAAAATCAAAAATAACAAAATGATCTTCTGGTCGGGTAGACTTCAGGCTTAGCAGTGACTTTTCGTGCTCAATAATTGCAGAGGGCTATTTCATCAGGCTTTCCCCGGTGAGATCACTAGCTCTTAATCAGCGGGCCACTGGTTCGAGTCCAGTACGACCCACCACGTCTTCCATCGCTCGTGTAGCTTTAGCAATAGGGAATGGGCGGCTTTCGAGATTGCCGTCAGTATCGCCAAACGTGATCAGTCCCTCCAACGAACAACGTATCGTTTTCGCCAGGCACACTGCTTGGCAATACTGCCATTGAGTTGCAGTCCTCTGGCAAGGTTTCCTGATAGTCGAGCGTTCCACTCGTATCATAAATCCACAAGGCCGACTTTTTCCACTGATGGTGTGAACATATCCAAGTACGGCTAAGCACTCGGAACCAGACGGGCCGAGGTGTACAGCGCATCCGCAAGCTTCGTCTAATGCAGACGCTCCGGGAGCATTCAGGGATATATCTGGCGCACTGCTTAATGACACGAGAGCAGCATTGTCATCATGAACCACAAGGACGCGAGGAACGTTTTCTGCCAGTGGCCACGAGCAAAGCGAAAAGTCCGAAACAAAGAATGATGGCGTAATGGATTTTGACTTGGTCCCTGCAGAGTCGAAAACATTCAACTGCCCGCTGGCGTCTGTGCCAACGAACCGCCAGGAGCCGCTCACGTCATCTTTGTATGCGCCAACGTGCCAAACATCGCCCTCGGAAATGTTCCAGAAAGGGGTCGCGATCCTGAGAACAGCGATATGCCAGTGCCGCCGTTGTAGCCGACAATACCTGAGGTCGTACCTTTGCCAAGAAAATCCCCCGCGACCGAGTCGTTCACGCCGTCTCCCGTCGGCGATGTCCAAATGGCCGAACCGCTGTCATCCATTAGAACGGACGGAAACAACCAAGACCCCCTGCTTAGATAATCGTACTTGCCGTAACCGGGAAGCGGCACAACGGAGACTCGATCGCAATTCGGAGGAAATGTTACACCCGACAAGATTCTTCCGTCGGATTGCAGTACGCACGCGCCGGTTTGTCCCGCGACGACAACAGTCTTTGCCACAGCGTTGACATTGACATCTGAAATAGTGCCGACAGAGCATTTAGCGAACAAGCGCCTGCGTTACGAATCCTTTACCGAGGACAACTCCAGGCGTTCGTAGACTTGGTGGAACAGGGGCTGGGTGATAGCCGCAGCCAGCAACGATAATTGCCGACGATAACCACCACGTCACAGACAAAAAACGGGAACGTCTTTTGATTTGCATATAGTAGCAACTTCAGACTAATCAGCTCGAGCGACGAACAGGAATCGGCTCTTGATGCTGGCAAGTGACGCAGCGATTTCCAGTGATCATCACCTACTCGATCTCATCCTCATCTATTCCCGAAAAGTCTAACGGCTCCATCCCCACAAATCCCGGCTCGACCGATACATTAGTCGCGTTTTTCGTCGAAGTCATCTGCTCGCGCAGCGTCAAAAGCTGCGCGGCCATGATCTCGTCCATGTTTGCGCGTTGCCCGGTGAGCGGTTCGGCCGAGTTAATCCACCGCATCAGCGAGGCCAGCCAAAGCTCCTTCAGATAGGCGAAGGAAAACCCTTCGGTATCGGCAGCAAGGGAGGCGGACGCATCCTGCGATATCCGCAGTTCTGGATCGACAGAAGCGTTCCAAGTCGCCATATACGCCGCGCGCTCTTCGTATCCCGGCAGCTCAAAGTGGTACTTGCGGTCGAATCTGCTTGGTCGTTCCAGAATGGCGGTGTCCAGGCGTTCGGGATGGTTGGTGGTCGCGAGCAGCAAGATGCCGTCGTTAGTCATGAATCCATCAACTTCGTTTAGAAAGTACGAGCGGTTCTTATCGGTGATCAGCGAGTCCAGGTCTTCGAGCACCAAGATGCACGGGGTGGTTTGTCGCGCTCTTTGAAACACGCTGTGAATATTCTCCTGATCCGTACTGTGCTTTGACGTGAAGCTCTTGACATACAAGCAAGACACGCCAAGCCAGTTGATCAGCGCTTTCACGGAATGCGTCTTGCCGTTGCCGGGAGGGCCAATTAGCAGAACACCCCGCTTCCAGGGCAGACCATACCGCCGAAATATTTCTCGCGAGTCCAGAAACTGTCGAAAATCGGCTTTGAGCTCGTCCTTAAGTGCCTGGGGCAAAATCAGGCGCTCAAACGTGGAATCCTGAATGGAAGTGAACAACTCCTTGCTCTTGTGCCAGCAACCGGCCTCAAAAACGAGCACCTCTTGGCGAAGCCGTGATTGCCACGAGCAGACCTCAACGAAAAACGTCTCCGCCAACTCTTTTGAACTGGCTATGATCCAATAGTATCTTGTCGTCGAGAAGCGTTCGGATACTGACATCCAGACGATGTCGAGCTCCTTGGCCTGCCAGACGACTTTTTGCCAGCCGTTGACCACCGATTCCGTCAGGCCGTAGTCGGGACCATGCCACGACGTGTCTACCTGAGGGCAGACCTGCTCGTGGTTAGAAACCTGGCAAAGGCCAGCCCTTGCGTACTCGGCAAGACCAAAAGAGCTTGAGTCGCTGAAGATGACGGATCTGTCCTGGTACAACTCGGCGAGCGCCGACGACATATAGTAGGTGATCGCATCCTTGGGCTGGCTGAGCGCGGTTGAGAGAAGTTGTTCGATATTCATGAAGTAATTGGTAGCAAGAAACTATGTGCGGCCACACACAGCGATCATAATACCAAAATGTCCGTAGAAGAGTATCGAATGGGATGAGCCGAACAAACCTTTTGCTGGTCTCCGCCCTTGTGATCGCTCCGGGTATTGTCGGCATCGCCGTTTTCGGATGGAAGGCGATTGAGGATTGGTGCTCGCTCCAGGTGGCTTACGCGCACTATCAAACCATGATAAACGAACCTAGCAGTTTGACTTCAATCGCTATCGCAAACTCGCAGCAAAACATCCAGCGCATCAACCTCTTCGCCGATGGCGTCTGGACGCTACTTTCCGCGATACTTTTTGCGATCGGGACGTGCAGTGTTGTAGTGTTAAAGCGACGTTAGGGTGAGTAAATCCACTACCGCAACAAATTCGTCTCTGCAAGCTCGAGCACTTCATCCCCTCGCCCGCTGAGAACTGCCCGAAGCGCGTAAAGACCGAAACCGGTGGCCTCAGCTAGAGTGATGTTTGGTGGCATCGATAGTTCCTGGCGATTCAACACAACATCGATCAAGGCTGGGCCATCATACACCAGGGCCGACATCAACGCGGGCCGCAAATCTTCGGGCTTATCGACATGCAGGCCTAAAATTCCGACCGATTCGGCCAACGTCGCAAAGTTGGGATTGACTAGGTCTGTGCCAAAGTTGACATATCCGGCGGCCTTCATCTCCAGCTCAACGAACCCCAACGCACCGTTGTTGAAGACAACCACTTTGACGGGCAGGTTAAGTTGCCGCAGTGTGAGAAGATCGCCAAGGAGCATCGCTAGACCGCCGTCCCCGCTCAAACTGACAACCTGCGTGCCGGGATGGCTCGGCCTGCGCTCCAATCGCTTGCGGAAGCGCGCTTGCCATCGATCCGTGCGCGTGCGCGTCAACAATAAAAATCATCGACGCTAAGCGTTGTCGTCCAAGGAGTAAACGTGGATTTCCGCCAGTTTGAAGTCTTCGTCAGTGATCGAAAGCAGTTGAGGAAACATGCCTTTCTTGATCATCTTGTTCGACGCGACAACTTCCGGTTCGGGATCAATAAGAACTCGCACGTAATGCCCCGCAAGATTTTGCTCCTGTAGCTTGATCTGATCCCAAGAACCTTTGATGACGGTCGGCATGTTGGCTCTTATCTAACGTGCAGATAACCTGGAGCCGTAGGAGGGATTCGAACCCCCGACCCGCTCATTACGAATGAGCTGCTCTACCCCTGAGCCACTACGGCATGACAAAACGCGAATCGTCGCGCGTCCGATATTTTACCCTACCCTATTTCGCAAGGCAAGTACAAGGATCATTTTGGTTTGATGGGCTTGCAGAATTAGCCCGGTGTTATCCGCCAGAATTCTTCGCCAAGGATATCCCACGGCAAGCGGCGCTCGTCGGGGTCGTTGATGTCGAACTGCTGGTTGACAAAATAGAAAATCATGCCCGGTTGCGACGCCTGGTTCGTCACGCCGTGCGCTACTCCTCGTGGGATAAAGAGAAGCTGCGCGCGGCCGGCGCCAAGAATAACGCGCATATTGGTTCCCTTGGTCGGCGAACCTTCGCGGCAGTCGAGCAAGCCGACAAGCATCCGGTCTGACGGCGGCACGAACCAGATGTCGTCCTGGTTTAAGTGCAGATGGAACGCCTTGATCGCGCCGGGCAAAAGCGATGAGAACGAGCACTGGCGCGCTTGAAATCCCTCAATCCCAAGTGCTTCGCCAAATTCGCTGAAACGCAGGACCTCCATGAATGAGCCGCCATCGTCAACAAGTTGACGCAGCTCAATGATTTTCAGACCGTCGATGCGCGTTTTCGCGCCGTACTCCTGCGTCGTCAGTCGCGGCTCGACTGCTGGATCGATCTCGGCGCGTGTCAATGGACTCAATGGCGGTTGTCGTTCTGGCATGGGTTCTCGATCAAAGGCGCTAAATGATGCCGACCTGCGAATTATCCCCGAGCATCAGGCGATACGCGGCCGGCTTCTGATTGGTGCGGCCTACCTGGACATTCTTGCCGATCAGACTATCTTCGATGCGGCTCCCGATATCCTCGATCTTGCTGTATTCCAACACGATGCTGTGTTCGACTTCGCTGTTGCGTACGACGCAGTTATGGTACACAGACGTGAAGGGACCAATAAACGCGTTCTCAACCATCGTGTTCTCGCCGATCACGGCTGGTCCGCGAACGACGCTGTTGATGATCTTTGCGCCCTTGGCGACATGCACCTTACCCAATACGGATGAGTGCTCGTCGATTTCACCTTCAATGAGCCGAGGCTGGCCATCGAGGACGATCCGGTTCGCCTCGAGCATGTCCTCAAGTCGGCCCGTATCTTTCCACCATCCATCAATGACATGCGAATGGACATTGTAGCGGTTGTCGATCAGATACTGGATCGCGTCGGTGATCTCCAACTCGCCGCGCGGCGACGGGCTGATCCGATTCACCGCCTCAAACACGGTCTTGTCAAACATGTAGACGCCGACCAACGCCAGGTCGGTTTTCGGCTGCTTCGGCTTTTCCTCAAGTCGGACGACGCTGCCGCTGGCCGAATCCAGTTCGGCGACACCAAATTCTTGCGGGTTGCGTACATGTGCGAGAAGGATCTGTGCGTTGAAGTGTCCGGATTGAAACTCTTCGACAAGTGGCGTGATTCCATCCTTGATCAGGTTGTCGCCCAGGAACATGACGAACGAATCGTCACCAATGTACTCCTGGGCAATCTTCACCGCGTGCGCCAGCCCCAGCGGCGCCTCCTGTTGGATATAGGTGATTTTGCAGCCAAAATCGGCACCCGTTCCACATGCCGCCTTAATCTCCTCACGTGTGTCGCCGACGATGATCCCAATGTCGGTAATACCGGCTGCGACAATCGCCTCAATCGCATAAAAGAGGATCGGCTTGTTCGCCACAGGCACAAGCTGCTTGGCGCTGGTGTGGGTGATCGGGCGCAGCCTGGTGCCGCGTCCGCCGCTTAAGACGAGCGCTTTCATCGATTTTTGACTGCCTTTGTCATGGTTGCAAGTGTAGCACAGAGTTTGGCTGGTACGCGAGTTATAGTGGTAGTTATGATGTACGGCAGTCCGTCATCCTGAGCGGAACGAGGCACGAGCGCTGTCGAAGGAACACGTAGTTGGCTTATCGAAAAGCGGTATGTTGACGAACTACGTGATCCCTCCACGGCGCTCATTCTTCGCTCTGGTCGGCATGACGGAAAGGCAGGTGTTCGGCAAATAGAAAGCAGGGTCACCGCTCCGGTGCCCTGCCCTCAACGCCGCGCCAGTTTCAAGCGCATTTCTTAGCGCCGTACACCGAGTCGATACGTCGTTGTACCAACAAGCCCGGCGAACCACAGCCATTCCAACAAAGTGAATTTGAAGAATGGCATCGTCGTTATACCCATCAGCGACGAATACTAATAAGACGAATTGCGGGAGTGAATTGTTCCCCGGCGACTTACCCCGGCGACAAGTCGCCACAGCGGGAAGGGCGCTCCTGCGACGAGCAAGGGAAGGATTCCTGTCATATATAAGGACATCAGTGGAGTCAAGTCCGAGCGAAGTATGGCGAAGTGGAGAAATCTCTCCTGGCCGACGAATAATGCGTGCAAAAAGAGATTTCTCCGCTCCAGTCGTGCCTCCTTTCGGTCGAAATGACAAGCCCGACGTTGCGCGTGAGCGTCAATTTAAGGTATACTCTCACGGCTCGTTAAACGGAGAAACGAAAAATCGTCTTGAAGGCGAGTTAATACGCACCAATCGGGACGTTGTCGCGGGGTGCCTTGAGCGTCATTCTCAGGGTCGCGATGCGGTTGAGCGATTGGGACGAACACAACAAAACAGACTAGGAGCATAGAAGCCTTTTGTCAGCATTAGCAATGAAAGACCTGCTTGAAGCAGGCGTGCACTTCGGCCACCAGACGCGTCGCTGGAACCCGAAGATGAAGCGTTACATCTATGGCGGACGCAACGGAATCTACATCATCGACCTGCACCAGACCCTGAAGCTGTTCGATGAGGCGTACGAGTTTATCAAGGAGACTGCGGCCGGAAACGGCACCATTCTCTTTGTCGGCACCAAGAAGCAAGCTCAGGAAGCGGTCGCGGAAGCCGCGAAGCGCAGCCGTCAGTACTATGTCAACTCCCGCTGGCTTGGCGGAATGTTGACCAACTACCGCACGATCATCACGCGC
The DNA here is from genome assembly GCA_963699265.1 of uncultured Armatimonadota bacterium. Taxonomy (GTDB): domain Bacteria; phylum Armatimonadota; class Armatimonadia; order Armatimonadales; family Capsulimonadaceae; genus CAXSEA01. The sequence goes on from OY969427.1 coordinate 125,825, forward strand.
ATCGCTCGCCTTCGCGAGATCGAAAAGCTTGACGCAGAAGGCATTCTTGACGTCCCTTCCGAAGAAGGAAGCTGCCGACTTGCGCGAAGAGGCCGAGCGCCTGGAGCGATATCTTGGCGGTATGAAGGACATGCCAGGCAAGCCGTCGGCAATGTTCATCATCGACCTGAAAAAAGAGCGCATCGCGGTTCAGGAAGCCAAGAAGCTTGGAATTCCGATTGTCGCGATTGTTGATACCAACTGCGATCCAGACGATGCCGATTACGTCATCCCGGGCAACGATGATGCCATCCGTGCGATCAAGCTGATCACGGCAAAAATCGCGGATGCCGTGATCGAGGCCAAAGGCCCCGAGTGGGAAGTGGTCGAGACTGCCGAAGAGGCCCAGCGACTTGAGGACGAGGCTGAGGCAGCGCGGGTCAAGGCGCAGTGGGATACGCTGGAAGCCAAGACCGCCGCTGGAATGCTCGATGCCGACGATGCGTTTGCGCTGCAGGGTGCCGGTCCTGAGGACTTCGCAGCAGCGCAGCCGGAGGCGTCCTAAGACCGAAGTTAGAGACGTTCAGACCCACCCGGCTCGTTCCTCGCCACCCTCCCGAAACGGAAGGGCAAGGTTTGGAATGACTACGGCAGGGCTCTTGATTTAGTCGATGAATGCGGAGACCTGCGCCAAACGCACCATTCCTGGTCTCCGCATTCGTATGTCAAACGCAACGAAGCAAGCAGTCGGGCATTGAGCCAATATAGCTGCTGAGTCAGAAGATAAGGAAAAAGTTGATGGCAGAAATTACTGCAGCAATGGTTAAAGAGCTGCGCGACAAGACGCAGGCGGGAATGATGGAGGCCAAGAAGTTCCTCACCGAGGCGGAAGGCGACATGGAGGCTGCGATCCGAGCGCTGCGTGAGAAGCACAAGAACATGCAGGTCAAAGAGGGTCGCAGCAGCGCGGAGGGTGTCATTGAAGCCTTCGTTCGCGAGCACGGCAAGCTCGGCGTTTTGGTCGAGATCAACTCCGAAACCGACTTTGTCGCGCGTAACGAGGAGTTTGTCGCGCTGGCCCGCGACATGGCCAAGCATGCGGCGGAGAACCCGGGCGCGGCATCGGTCGAGCAGTTGTTGGAGGCAACCCATGTTAGCACGGGCGAACCAGCCAAGAACCGTGTCCAAGAGGTTTTTGGCAAGCTGCGCGAGAACATCATCTTCAACAGGTTCGTCTCGTATCAGTCGGACGGCGGCACTGTCGCCGCGTATGTCCACATGGGCGGCCAGATTGGCGTCTTGGTGGAGCTTAGGGGTGAGGGCGAAGAGATTGCGAAGCTGGGACGTGAAGTCGCCATGCACATCGCGTCGCAGAAACCAAAGTATCTGAAGCGCGCTGATGTGCCCGAATCAAAAATCGTCGAAGAGCGCGAGATTGTTGCCAAGCGCACAGCGGACGATCCTAAGAACGCGTCCAAGCCAGCCGAGATCATCGCGAAGATTGTCGAAGGCGGACTGGGGACGTTCTTTAAGGAGAGCGTTCTGCTGGAGCAGGCCTATATCCGCGATCCCAAGATGACCATCGAACAGTTGGTCAAGAACGGAAAGTCGGAAGTTCGGCGATTTGTTCGTTTTGCCGTTGGCGAAGCGTCCTAGGAGCTACTGAATGATTGAGTTCGGCGCAAACGGTGAACATCTGGCCTACAAGCGCATTATGCTGAAACTCTCCGGCGAGGCTTTCGCCGGAGAGGATCGGCAGGGAATCAATGTCGAGGCGGTTGATGCTATAGCGGCAGAGGTCGCCGACCTCCATTCGATGGGTGTGGAGATCGCGGTTGTTGTCGGCGGCGGCAATATCGTTCGTGGATCAAAGGCGGCTGAAAAAGGCGTTGAAAAGGTTCAGGGCCACTACATGGGAATGCTGGCGACCGTGATCAATGCCCTCGCATTTCAGGATGCGATGGAAAAGCGGGATATCCAGGCGCGAGTCCAGAGCGCGTTGACCATTTCCGCGGTTGCCGAACCGTATATCCGGCGCCGCGCGATGAGGCACCTAGAAAAGAACCGCATCGTGATTTTCGCGGGAGGAACAGGAAATCCGTTTTTCACGACCGATACCGCAGCAGCATTGAGAGCGTCGGAGATTGGTGCGAATGCCATCTTGATGGCTAAGAACGGCACCGACGGCATCTACGATTCCGATCCGCGCACCAATCCCGACGCAGTGAAATTTGACACGATCACCTACGCCGACGCGATCAACCGGCAGCTTAAAGTGATGGATTTGACCGCGTTCACGTTCTGCATGGAAAGCAAAATGCCGATCATCGTCTTCGATATCAACGTCGAAGGTAACATGCAGCGGGTCGTTCGTGGGGAGAAAATTGGGACGCTGGTGGGGTAACGGCCGTTTTTGTAGGACAGGTGCCCCGCCTGTCTTCTTATTTTTTTGAAAGACAGGCGGGGACGCCCGTCCTACAAGAGAAAAAGAACGCAACTAAACATGCAGTGCTTCGCGTAAGCATTGTATTATGGAGAAAGTACCATCATGGCAACACTCGAAGATTTGAGCAAACAAGCCGAACACAAGATGCAGCAAAGCATTGAGGCGGCTCGGCACGAATTCTCCACGCTGCGAACAGGGCGTGCGAACCCGTCCATTTTGGACGGGATCACAGTCGACGCATATGGCTCGCAAATGCCGATCAATCAGATCGCGCAGGTGCATGCTCCTGAAGCGCGCCAGCTTGTAATTTCGCCTTACGACCGCAGCATGGTCGGGCCGATTGAAAAGGCGATCAAGAACTCCGACCTGAACATCAACCCCATTAACGATGGCGCGTCGATCCGCCTGAACTTGCCGCCACTCACCGAGGAACGGCGCAAGGACCTCGTTAAGCAACTCAACAAGAAGGCGGAGGAGTCGCGGATCGCAGTCCGGAACGTACGGCGCGACGCCAACGACCACTTCAAGCAGGTCGAGAAGAAGGGTGAAGCGTCCGAGGATCAGGCAAAGCGAGCATCAGAGAGCCTACAGAAGATGACCGACAAGTATATTGCTGAGATTGACGTCCTACAAAAGACGAAGGAAGCCGAGCTTCTTCAAGTCTAGCCTGAATTCTGATGCTTGCGCCGAATTTGAGGGCGCGATTTTATGGCCATCGCGACCGGCGAAATTGCCGAAAATAAGAAGGAGAACGGATCGTTCCCTTCGACTCTAGATCCGAAGCGCGTCCCTGCGCATGTCGCTATCATCATGGATGGTAACGGTCGCTGGGCGCGCGAGCGCGGACTGCCGCGGATCGAAGGGCATCGGCGTGGCTATAAGACAGTCCGGCAGATCGTGCGATTCGCTGGCGAAATCGGCGTCAAAGTCCTGACCCTCTACGTCTTTAGCGTCGAAAACTGGAAGCGTCCGAAGCACGAGACAGATGCGCTAATGCATTTGATTGAGCTGGCGGCCAAGAACGAGCTCCGTGAACTGCATTCCAACAATGTTCGTATCCGATTCCTGGGCAGGCGCGACGGGCTGCCTCAATCGCTGCAACGCGAGATGGATCGCGGCATCGAGTCCACTGCCAGCAATTCTGGACTGATCCTCAATCTCGCGATCAACTATGGCGGCCGTGCGGAGATCACCGATGCTGTCAAGCAAATCGTCGAGAAAGTGCAGTCTGGCGAAATCTTGCCAGCGGACATCACCGAGAATCTTATCTCTAAATCGCTCTATGCACCTGACCTGCCCGATCCCGACCTCCTCATCCGCACCGCTGGCGAGCTGCGCGTCTCCAATTTCCTGCTTTGGGGCATCGCGTACTCCGAACTTTGGGTGACTCAATCCTTCTGGCCCGACTTCACGTCTGAACACTTCACCGCTGCAATTGCCGACTACCAGCGCCGTGTCCGTAAATTTGGGACATTGGACGACGAATGAGGCGCATCGCACTTCTCGGCAGCACTGGCTCAATTGGGACGCAGACTCTGGATGTCGTTAGGCGGCTGCCAGACAAACTGCGGGTCGTCGCGATCGGAGCTGGCTCAAATGTGGAGATGCTAACGCAACAAGCGAAGGAATTTGGCGTCCAAGCGGTAGCGTTGTTTGATGAAAGCAGGCGTCGAGAGCTGCGCTCCTTCCTTCCAAAAACCACCGACTGCTGTTTTGGTGCGGACGGACTCGAAGATATTTCCGTTCGATCCGACGTGGATGTCGTTGTTGTCGCTGTCGCAGGCTCGATCGGGATGAAGGCGACCATCGCGGCGCTCAAGGCCGGAAAGGCAGTCGCGCTCGCAACCAAGGAGGTTCTGGTCGCGGCGGGCCAGATTGTTTGCGACGCGGCGGAACAAGGCGGCGGCAAGATTCTTCCAATTGATAGCGAGCACTCCGGACTCTTTCAGTGTCTGCAGGGACAGCGAACGGAGGACGTCGCCAAATTGTGGCTGACTGCGTCGGGTGGGCCGTTCCGTACTCTTACCGCATCGGAACTAGAAACCGTGACCGCAGCCGACGCGCTGAAGCATCCAACCTGGAACATGGGGCCGAAAATCACGATCGACTCCGCGACCATGATGAATAAAGGGCTGGAAACGATTGAAGCGTGCTGGCTTTTTAATACTCCAGTGGATCAAGTCGATGTCGTTGTCCATCCGCAAAGCGTAGTTCACTCGATGGTCGAGATGCGCGACGGCTCGTTTCTAGCACAGATGGGACTCCCGGATATGCGAGTCCCAATCGAATACGCCCTGCTGTACCCCGAGCGCGCTGATATGCAGATAGATCGGCTCAATCCGCAGACGATGGGAACGCTAACATTTGAGCCGCCGGACAGCCGGCGGTTCCCATGCCTGGAGCTCGCGCGCGAAGCTATAAAAATCGGCGGAACAATGCCTGCCGTGCTGAACGCTGCAAACGAAGTGGCTGTCAAGCTGTTCTTGCAGGGCAGAACTACGTTTTCGGGCATTCCGCGCACCATTCGTCTCGCAATGACATCGCATGGTGATAACCTTGTCCCCATGCCATCGCTTGAAGACGTTTATCAGGCCGACAAATGGGCGCGTCAATTTGTCGCCGCTATGTCGCCCCTTCAGTTTGGGGCAAACGCTTAGCACGAGGCCATTAGTAGGGTACATTATTTAATCCGTTGCGCATTGGCGGCGATGCCCGCGCGCATGAGGCACGTATGTCGATTATTGAAACTATATTCGTTTTCTTGGTGATTCTCAGCATCCTGGTTGTCGTGCACGAATGGGGCCATTTTATTGTCGCGAGGTTGTGCGGCATACGGGTTGACGAGTTCAGCCTGGGTTTTGGACCTCTGGCTTGGAATATTGGCAAGCGCGGCGACACCGAATACAACGTACGCTGGATTCCGCTTGGCGGCTTTGTCAAAATCGCAGGCATGGAGGCCGATGAGGAGCCCATCCTAAACGCGGCGGAAAAGGTCAAAAGCCTTGCTGGCTCACCTAAGGCAAATGACGATATCAACGCCACCACCGTGCCGCTCGTCGCTGAAAACACGCCGAATCTCGCCGAAACCAAAGAGCAGCGGGAGCGCGACGACCAGGAGGGTTTCTACGCCCATCCTATCTGGCAACGGTCGCTGGTAATTTTCGCAGGGCCGTTCATGTCGTTCGTGCTCGGATACGTCATCATTTTCGGCACCATTTGGGCGATTGGCATTCCCGACAAGATTCTAAACAAGGTCGATCAGGTCACTCCTGGAAGCGAAGCGCAGCGCATTGGCCTGAAGTCGGGCGATGAGATCACGTCGCTCAACGGCAAGCCAGTTTCAGATGGCGACGACATGATCACCGTCATCCATTCGAGCCTCGGAAAACAGATTACGCTAACAGTGCTCGAAAACGGTCAAACGCGTACTCTGACGGCGACACCACGGCCTACTCAGGGGCCAGACGGCAAGACAGTCGGCATCCTCGGTTTCAAACCTGAGGAGCATGTCCATCATGTGCCAATCGTCGTCGCATTCGATGCCACAAACAGCGCCGTAGTCGAATGGTCCCGTCTTGTCGGCGGACTTTTCCGACGGCACAATATTGCGGAAATTCGCAAATCGGCTGGCGGACCGATCTTTATGGCGCAGATGACCAAGCAGGCGGTCAACGCGGGCGGCCCGAATGTGCCTTTGCTCGCCGCAAACCTCACCATGAGCCTCGCGCTATTCAACCTGCTGCCCATACCGATCCTTGACGGCGGCCATCTGCTCGTCTTCTTTATCGAGGCGTGTCGGCGTGGCCGCAGGCTCACCATGGAGCAGCAGCAGAACTTCATGCTTGCCGGACTGGCCGTAATTGGGGTACTGTTCGTCCTCATCATGTTTAACGATATTTTAAGGACGATTCACCCGACAGGGCCATAAACGCACATGCCTAAAGAGAGTGTTACTCCCCGCGCCACTGACTACAGCCAGTGGTATCTTGACATTGTCAAAAACGCAGACCTCGCCGACTACGCCGAAGTCGTGCGCGGCTGCATCGTGTTCAAACCCACCGGCTACGCTATCTGGGAAGCGATGCAGAAGGCGCTTGATAAGCGCATCAAGGCGACTGGCCATGTCAACGCCTACTTCCCCCTTCTCATCCCGCAGAGCTTCCTTACCAAAGAGGCGGAGCATGTGGAGGGGTTTGCGCCGGAAGTCGCTGTGGTCACCCATGCTGGCGGCGAAGAGCTGGCCGAGCCGTATGTCATCCGCCCAACTTCCGAAACCATCATCGGCTATTTCTACTCTCGATGGGTGCAGTCGTGGCGCGACCTGCCGCTGCTGATTAACCAGTGGGCGAATGTCATGCGCTGGGAGATGCGGACGAGGCCGTTCCTGCGGACGTCGGAGTTCCTGTGGCAAGAGGGACATACGGTTCATGCGACCGAGGACGAAGCGGAAAAAGAGGCGCTCCTGATCCTCAACGAAGTCTACGGCGATTTCGTCGAGAACATGATGGCGATCCCGATCATCAAAGGGCTCAAGACAAAAGGCCAGCAGTTTCCGGGCGCACTGCGCACGTACACCATGGAAGCGATGATGCAAGACGGAAAGGCGTTGCAATCCGGCACGTCGCACAACCTCGGCCAAAATTTTGCCAAAGCGTTCGATATCTCGTTTACCGATCAGACCAACACCAAGCAGTTCGCGTGGACGACGAGTTGGGGAGTGAGCACCCGCCTCATCGGCGCACTCATCATGGCGCACAGCGACGACGAGGGCCTCGTCATTCCCCCTCGCCTTGCGCCGACTCAGGTGGTGGTCGTCCCAATCTGCAAGAACGACAAGGAGCGCGCGACGGTCATGGAGGCAGTCCGCCAGATCACGGTGCAGTGGCAGGACCGTCTGCGCTTCAAAATCGACGATCGCGACAATGTCATGCCCGGTTACAAGTTCAACGAGTGGGAAATGAAGGGCATTCCGGTGCGCATCGAGGTCGGCCCGAAAGACATTGAGAAAGGCACCGTTGCGATCTCCCGGCGGGATGTTCCTGGCCGCGATGGCAAGGAATTTGTCCCGCAGGAGGGCCTGGAGCAGCGCATCCACGGTTTGCTCGACGCCATCCAAAGCAGCTTATATAATCGCGCGTTGGATTTCCGCGACAGCCACACGGTGCACGTGAAGGATTTCGGAGAGCTGACGACTGCGGTCGAAACCGGATGGGCGCGTGCCTACTGGGACGGCAGCCCTGAAGACGAGAAGATGCTGCAAGAAAAGCTCAAGGCGACCATCCGTTGCATTCCAATTGATCAGCCGGGGACTTCGGGCAAGTGTGTTGTCACAGGCCGCGAGACGTCCCAACTGGTCATCATCGCCCGCTCCTACTAGACGCATCCAGCAGCACACATGGTCATACCCGAAGCCGTGCTGACAACTTATTGGCACCTCGCCTCACGCTTGCTGATTGCGTTTGTCATCGGCGGCGCGATTGGATTCGAGCGGGAGCTTCATGGCCGGCCGGCAGGCTTGCGCACACACATGCTTGTCTGCCTCGGTGCATGTCTGATGACCGTCGTAGATGCTCAGCTGAGCGACAAAACCCAAGGACGCATCGCGGCACAGATTGTCACCGGCGTAGGTTTTTTGGGCGCGGGAACAATTTTGCGTTCCAATAGTGGGGACAATGTCCACGGCCTTACCACTGCGGCGAGCTTGTGGTGCGTTGCCGGAATGGGAATCGCTGTCGGATACGGCGGTGTCGAAATTTGGTTGGCAGTCACCACCGCAGCGATTGTTCTCCTCACTCTCACCCTCATCAACACGCTCGAAAAAGTCGCTATTCACCATCGCAAGGAGCGATCCGTCGTCATATTCCTACAGTCGCCCGACGAGGCGTCTGCCTCCAACGCCTCCTCTAAAGTGATCAACAGTTTCGCCAGCCTCGGTGTGAAGGTTCGCTCGGTACGCACCGACAATGTTGACGACAATCCCCGCAAAAAAGTTGTTCACTTCGACCTGAAAATACCCGACGACGTCACGTCAGACCAGGTGATCCTAGCGCTATCGGGCAACGCAGAGATCACGCAGTGCGACTGGGAGAGCTGAAAGCCTCCGTGTGGATATGTTTCGACCAGCCATTCTTTTCATTCGCTGGCTGAACTTAATTGCTAGCGTCATGCGGCTAATGTGTTCGGCGGAGAGGCTCCGGTGGGCGGAGGCAAGATGCGTCTTGAGGGAAATGAGATAAGCGTTGTCCGCCGACATCGTGCCGGGACTCGAAGCCGGGCACGAGCCGCTCGTCTACGATCAGCGCCTGCATATCCACTCGTTGACATAACGCTCCCCCGATAGTATAATTCGGGTCACAGGAAAACAAAATAGCGTTGCGCCCTTATCAAGAGTGGTGTAGGGAACGGCCCGACGATACCACAACAACCACCCCGGCAGTCCGAGTCAAGTCATTGATTCGACGTCCGCGGCAGGTGCTAAATCCGGCGGTCAAAGCAGAGCATTGCTTTGAGCCGCATGATAAGAGCAGAGATAGCCCCGTATTCGGTTTTACCGAAAAGCCCCTCCTCTGTTCTCTTCTTGTCAGGCATTCGCAGAACTTCGCGTCAACGCTCGCAAACCCTTCCTGACAAAGGATACCAACAATGCCAGATTACAAGCTCTTTACCTCCGAGTCCGTTTCCGAAGGACATCCCGACAAGCTCGCCGACCAGATTTCAGACTCGATCCTGGACGAAATGCTCAAGCAAGACAGGGGTTCTCGTGTTGCAGTCGAGACTCTTCTAACCCGTGGCCTTGCGGTTGTTGCCGGTGAAGTGACCACCAAAGGCTACGTCGAAATCGCGGACGTTGTTCGCGAGCGCATCAACGAAGTCGGCTACACCAACACCGACCTTGGTTTCGATGGACACACAACGGGCGTGCTGATCGCCATTCAGAAGCAGTCGCCAGATATCGCGGTTGGCGTCGACATGAGCGGCAAAGGCGACAAGCCGCAGGGAGCGGGCGACCAGGGACTAATGTTCGGATATGCGTGCAATGAAACCGCCGAGTTGATGCCGCTGCCAATCACCATCGCCCACCGCCTGATGGCAAAGTACACCCAGATTCGCAAGACGGAAGAATCAGTTGCTTTGCGCCCCGACGCCAAGTCACAAGTGACGATCGCGTACGATGCCAAAACAGGAAAACCGTCGCATATCGACACCATTGTCTTGTCCGCGCAGCACAGCCCTAAGCTCTCTCAAAAGGACGTTGAAGTGCTAGTGCGCAAGAAGATCGTCGATCCCGTTCTGGCCGAGTTTGCCGATTACGTCCAACAAGAAATTAAGTATTTTATTAACCCGACAGGAATCTTCACGATTGGCGGCCCACAGGCCGATACAGGCGTGACGGGACGAAAGATTATCGTCGACACCTACGGCGGCTATGCCCGTCATGGCGGCGGGGCATTTTCCGGAAAGGATCCGTCGAAGGTTGACCGCAGCGCGTCCTACGCCGCTCGCTTCATCGCCAAAAATGTAGTCGCCGCCGGTCTTGCGGATCAGTGCGAGATTCAGCTTGCCTACGCGATTGGCGTCGCCGAGCCTGTTTCGATCCTTGTGGAGACCTTTGGGACCCACAAGATGGACGAGGACGAAATTTCGCGCCGCGTGCGTACCACGTTCGATCTGACTCCTCGGGGCATCATCGAGCTGCTGAACCTGCTCGAGCCGCAGTACGCACAGACCGCCAAGAACGGCCACTTCGGCCACGGGCAGTTTGGATGGGAAAAGACCGACAAGGCGAAGCTGCTGGCGGGGTAGTGTATTAAGGCATGACCGGTTGCGATTGATTTCGCGGCCGGTTTTTTTTGTTGCAACTTAGTACCGGTCAACGCGCGATCCGCCGAAAAACATCCCTCGCAGTTCAGCCGACGACGAAATCAGAGGTCTGCACTCCTTAGGGTCCGTAGACTACTCTTGACTTATGCGATGCTTCATGCTAAGATCATTGCACTCGATTGCAGCACTCGATTGCAGTGAAACACGAACTATGCCAACGACCATCTACGACATTGCGGACCGGCTCAAAATTTCGCACTCCACCGTCTCCCGCGTTCTGAACAACCGAGGCACGAATTTCATTTCCGAGCGCACGCGAAACAGGGTGTTCGAGATGAGTCGAGAGTTGGGCTATCGTCCCAATTTATCCGCCCGCGCTCTGGTCACTGGACGAACGGGCAATATCGCGATCTGGTCGTCGCACATCACCCGGCCGTTCTACGCGCAGGTCGTCGCCGCGATTGAGTCCTTGCTCAGCGCAAACGACTACAAAATGATCCTCAGGCCCGGCTACGATCTGCCTGCCGGACCGTCCTGGTTGGACGCGCTGCAGACGATGAGCGCCGACGGCATCATTGCCGTGGACGTCTATCATTCAGCTCGGCGCGACGGCCTCGGAGATCATGTCAAGCTTAGTCAGCCCTGCGTGTTCGCAGGCGTATACCAGCCGGAGTTTGCAGACTACGTGCGGGTGGATTTGAGGGACGCGGCTATGCAGGCAGTCGAGACGATGGTATCCGCAGGTTGCCGTTCCATTGCATTTGTCGCCTCAAATCGCCATGTCGAAATACGTGAGCAGCGGCAGCTTGCTTATCTATCAGTCATGGAGGCGGCTGGGCTTGCACCATCGTACATCCGGCTCAACGATTCCGACCGTGCCGCTGCACGCGAAGGCGTCGAGCAGTATTTGAAAGACAATTACCTGCCCGACGGCATCGTCTGTTTCAACGACGAAATCGCCATTGGCGCCTATAGCGCGATACGTAGGGCGGGCATGCGCGTTCCCGAGGATGTGCTGATTGTCGGATGCGACGGCATAGAAGACATCGAGTACCTTGACACGCCCCTCGCCACCATTGCCCAGCCCATCGACGCGATGTGCAAGCTGGCATGGTCATTTCTCGAGCGCCGAATTGCCGAGCCGGACGCGCCTCTGCAACAGATCACCCTGAAAGCATCCTTGATTGTAAGAGAGTCTCTCATGCCGCGTAAATAGTCGACCGTCACTGCCGCCAACAACGTTCGAAACGGATCGCTTCCGTGAAAAACAGCTGCGGTTTTACTTCAGTGCCTCAGATCCCGATTGAGTCGGGCTATTCGGTCACGGACTGCGCCATGTTCAGCCCACTGTAATACACGGGCCGTGCCGCCCTTTACGGAGACATGTCTTGAAATCATCCATGCGTGCGACTATAGTGGTCGCGGTTCATCTTCTGCTTTGCGTGCCGCTTGCTGCGCAGTCGACTGAACCAGCAGGAAGCAGTAGCGCAGTTTCGCCGCAACCGACTCCCAGCCAACTTGCATCCGAGCTTCTGTCAAACATCCAGCTCAATCCCGCCGCAATGAAGGCCGAACATCTCAACCGCGATGGCCTCACAGAAACAGCTGCGCTATACGGCGATGGAAAGTACGCTGATGCCTTGAACGCGTTCTACGCGTATTACCAGCGAAAAGCACGGACTCCGCAGGATTTCGGCCTATCTTGGAGCGAGGTCAATCCCTTCGCCGGCGCACTGGATCCGCATGAACCGCAATCCGCCGTGATGGCAGAAGCCGACAATCTGATGTACGGCAGCGCCACACTCGGTGGGACTTTGGTTAAAATTGGAGAGCCGGGACAGGTCAATTGGAATTATCCGCCACCACCGACAACGCCCGCGCCTGCCGGTTGGACTCCCGATCCAAAACTTTTTCAAGCGACGGCGTTTCTGCCGCTGGCTCACGCCTATCTCCTCACGCATGATGTCAAGTACCTCAACCGCTGGGCCGCGTACATCGACGACTGGTATATGAACAGCCGATTTGTCGATTCGCTGCATCCGTGCTTTATTCCAGATGCAGTGAAGGCCAGCGCGGGATCGACTTTGGTTCAATACAGTCACCTTCTGCTTGGCTTGGCGGCTGTCAACGATACCGGTTGTGACGCGCTTCCGCGCGTAACACTGGAGATCGAAACGAAGTTTCTCAATGAGAACATTCCCGCTCAGATCGCCTATGTCCGCTCCAATACCCACAACTGGACACCTTCAGCAGACGTGATTCATATTGCCATGCTGTTCGACGAGTTTAAGGTCTCGCCTTTTATTTTTAGAGAGGGCAGGCGAAGGTTTATCGAGGACAATGCGACGACGCAGAACCTGCGCGACGGCGCGGAAAATCAGCAGGACCCGTGGTACAACGCGGTCTACCCGGATCTAGCTCGGGTGTTTGATCTCTTTGCCGACCGAATGTCCTTGCAGGCAGACGTTCCCTGGGTCGCGGAAATCCGAGACAATGCGCGCTGGGCGTCAGAACTTCGGAGCCACCTGACGGATCGCGTCAACTACCAGATCCACATCCGGACGCCGCAAGGGGAGATGCCCATCCCGTTCCGCGGCGGTGACAAGCGGCGAGCGCCGATCGGCGCCCTTGGTTATCATGGCGATCTCGGCGTATCGACCTCCGCGCTTGCCGATCCGGTCAACAGCGCCATACTCGATGCCACGTCCAACCCCAACTCGACTGCACAGCCTCCGTACACGTCTGACTGGCTACCCTTCGCCGGATTCAATGTCGCTCGTGACGGATGGTCTCACAACAGCGGCTACGGCGCCATGTTCACGTCTCCAGAGCCTGGCGCATACGGCGCTTACCGTAGCCGAAGCGACAACAACAGCTTTGGCATGTCAGCCTACGGTCAAGACCTGATCGTTGACGACACAACCGGCCACTACATGTATCCCCTCTCGCCGCTGACTGTGGACGGCAAGAATCAGTTCTTCCACGCAGGAATCTATAAGGTTGGGCCGGTGGCACCGCACAAGGTTTATCAGGTGGATGCTTGGCTCAAGCCCGCGAACTATCGCTGGCACTCCTCTGACAGCTACAATTTGATGGAGGGCGTCTATTCCGGCCCATACGGCGAACTTGCCTTCCGACCGTCGGTTCTCGCTCAAATTGGAACTGACGAAAGCGCCCAGACCACATTGCGCCTCGACCAGACGATCCGTGGCGTAACGCATCAGCGCCTCGCAATCTACGTCAGGGCACACAAACTATGGGTCATCACCGATCGAATCTTAAGCGCAGCGCCGCATACATACGAGCAGGTTTGGTTCCTGCCCGTCACTCCATCCCCTTTAGCGGCATTTGATCCCGCGGACATTCATATCGACGGCCCGCACCAACGCATTTCAACGAGCGCGACAACGTTTACTTTCAACGGCAAGTCGACCCCATTGGCGAACGTGTCGCTCTACCAATTCACCGACACGCCCCCCACATACTCCAGCCTTATCCGGGATAGAGAGGCGCAGTACGGCAGGCAGTTGATGTACGGCTACATGAGGGTCGGTGCGAAGTGGAACGGGAAAGGCAACCAACAAATCATCACCGCGATCATGCCGAGAGCGCCAGGAACGGGACCAGAAGGTGATCTCCGCAGTGAAGCGAGGATTAAGTCCGGCAAGAGCGGCTTAGGCTTCAAGGCGATCACGCCAGACGGGGCGACTATGGTGTACTTAGCGTCAAGCACTCCCGGGGACCGCCTCAACATCGGGAACCTTGTCGTCCATGGCGAATCGCTGCTCGTGTGCGGGCAAACCGGCATCGCACTGGACTGCGATTCAATGTCTGTCGATGGGCATGAAGTTTCGCCTGGCTGCCGCGACTTCGAGTTTGCCGTCGGTCACGGAAAGCTGACGATGGTGTCGCCAATTTATCGGCCGATCCAACCGGTCAACATTCTGCCCGACCAGGACGAGTTCACCGACAGCCTCCCGGTCACGATGTCCTGCCCGACGCAGGGAATAGAGATACGCTACACGACAGACGGCACGATTCCAACTCCGCAATCGACCCTGTACACCAAGCCTATCGTCATCGAACACACTGGCCAAATCATTGCACGCGCGTACCGGCCCGGCCAAACGCACAATCCGTATGACACCAGCGAGACTCAGGCATCCGTCTCCACAACTGCCTATTTTGATAAAGCTGCACCTATAATTCCTGCGCCCCCGCTGCCTCACTCAACCGCTGGATTAATCTGCAACTATTATGAGGCCGATTGGAAGCAGCTGCTTGAACGGTTCGACGATCTTACTCCACTGGCTACGGCTAAGGTGTCCAACCTTTGGGATTTTAGCGTAATTCCGGCCGACAATCCACCGCTTGGTGCGTATGCAACCCCGCGGAAAAAATATTACGCGCTAGAGTACACGGGCTACCTGAACATCCCGGCTGACGCAGTGTATGTTTTTGAAGCGCCGCACGAATGGGTGTGGCCCGACCAGCAGTCGGGCTACGATCTGCGCCTGTATGTCGGCAACGTGCCTCTCCGGTCTGGCGGTCTTAACGAGTGGTACCCTGCCACCCGCCTCCACGCATTTGGCAACTGGAGCATCGCGCTCAAGAAAGGCATGCAGCCATTCCGTCTTGTTTGGATAGACTATCGGACCGACGCCGCGTCGCAGCTCAACGTTCCCGGCCTCACAGATTATGTGTGGACGGGCGTCACGCCAAAGTTGTTGGTTTCAGGTCCTGGCTTGATGCCGCAACCAATTCCAGTGTCATGGTTCGTGCGAGCCGGACGGTAAAGGGGAGCATGGGGACACGCCGGAGCTCGTCGTAGATTTTGAACCTTCGCAGAGCACCGACTCGGCGATGTCGTTGTCGTAAATTTTGCGCTGTGCCTTAGATCGGGACACTGGCTGAAATGAGTATAACTTCTGATCTCATACTTGGACAGAATTGAGCACATTTGTGATGGTCTGATGGCTCGGCAGCTGCGCCGTGCATTCACTATTACTTGGTGAAGCGGTACTTGGCGAGAGTCCAGATCGCTTCGAGCCCATCATACCAGTGGATTTTCTTGCCCTCGGCAACGGTCCGCGCGTGGTACTGAACAGGCACCTCAACGATCTTCCGCTTCTCGCGCAGCAGCTTCGCAGTGACTTCCGGGCAGAATTCAAACCGCTGGCACTTTAGGTTCATCGTGCGCAGCACATCCGTGCGAACTGCCTTGTAGCAGGTAGCCTCGTCAGTGAGTTTGCCACCAAACAAAACGTTCGCGGCGACCGCCAGTATCTTGTTTGCCAGCCAGTTTTGCGGCTTCATGCCAGCGGGACGGGCACCGTTCATAAAGCGGCTGCCAAAGCTTGCAGGCGCTTCCCCGCTGGCGATGGGCGCAACCAGCGCAGGCAGATCGGCGGGATCGTATTCGAGGTCGGCATCATGGATCAGGACGATATCACCCGTTGCCCGTGCAAGTGCTGTGCGGATCGCCGCACCTTTGCCGCGATTGCCTTCGTGGACGATCACCTTCACTACTCCACCAAACGCCTGGGCAATCTCACGCGTCCTGTCGGTTGAAGCGTCATCCACCACGATCACCTCGACTGCGTGCGGCGAAAAATCGACCGCAAGCAGCCGTTGAATGGACTGCCGTATGGAGTCTTCCTCGTTGTACGCCGGGATGAGGATGGAGAGTTTGCTGGGCTGCATCTAAAGGCGCACTCCGAGCGAGCTTGCGTAATGTCCCATTTCGAACAAGCTGAGAAGGTCAAGTAGCAGGAGCGTTCCGAGTGCAAATTCACCCAGGCGGCCAATTTTTGTCAGCTTGCCGTTTCCAATTCCGACCCCAGTAAACGCTGCGATGGGAACGAGGGCGGGATAAAGATATCGACCTTGCGCTTGAAAAAATGTCGTGTTGAATCGCAGAAAGGCCAGAGACGTGAAAACTATTAGACTTGCAAAGCAAACAAGCATGATCTGCTGACTTGGCACCAAAGCGGCAATTTCCCTTCTTCGGCGCGTACTCAGCATAAACAACTCTAAGACAGAAAATATCGCAACCACTGCATAAGCTGGCCACGGCAAGAACAGCTTCATCGAGTTGAAAACACCCCAAAACGACTCGAAACTCCAGGTTGCAAAGATCGCCAGATACTGAAAGGGCGACCATATCTGCAATAAGTCCTTGGTCATCGCCGTGTTGCCGAATGCGCTCAAGAAAATGTGCTGTGCAAGCGGATCGCCGTAAAGTTGCGTGTTCCGAATCCACCAAGGCGTGACGATTACGACGCTGAGACCAATTGAAACCGCGGCCATTTTCAGTGCTGCTGTCCGATCAAGAATCTTCTTATCGACTAGTTGCCAAGCCGCGACAAGCACGGTCGGAATCAAAACGAGGCAAGAGGTTTTTGTCAGCAGTCCTGCACCAATGCAGATTCCTAGAAGCGTCGAATCGAATAGAAGGGCCTTCGGGTCTGATCCTTTTGACGCATGCACCACTAGCCGAGCCAGTTGCCAAAGCGCGACAATGCACATCAAATTGGTTAACACATCGTTACTGATTGAAGCGCACAGGCTGATGTTCATCGGCAGCAGACCGACAAATGCAGGGACGCCGCGCACAAGTGCGGGGTTCTCGGGAAACACCGTGCGCATGCACGCAAACGCAGCCCAAATCATCAACGCGCCGAGAAATATAGAAACCAACCGGGCGTTTTGTACGTTTTCACCTGGCTTATCCGCCTCGAAAAATGGCGCGACCAAAACGTAATACAAGGGCGGCTGATGCGCTTCGAAATTGGAATCGCCTGCACGAAAAACCGGCAGGTGGCCGGATTTGTAGACGAGCGCGTTGGCGACATGCGCCGATTCGTCGGGGTTGGTGATCGTTTGCCCCGTCGGAGAAACTGGCGACGGAAACGGCACCAAGTAGTTGAGCACTCCCGCGCAAAACAGGTAGATCAAAGTGACTATCGAGACGAAGACAATATCTGCGCGGCGGTTTGGAGGGGCATTCACCGAAGTCGAAGCCGGAAGGGACGCGGTTTGAGATGTAGATCTGGTCTTCGGCATGAGGATTTCGCAACGGCGCGAATGAACAACCTGAGAATATCGATATTGTACTTTACAGCGAAAAAACGAACACGCCCGCATGATAGTCTGCGTATATCGGCGGTTTGCCGCCAAATGTAAGTCCGTAGACCAGCACCGGCCATCCGGTCGAAGTCGGCAAAATCTGGGCGTACCGCTGGTTGATCAAAATATAGTGGTAGCCCCGCTCAGTCAAATACGCGCTCAAGTCGGCTGGTGTTCGCATTTTGTCGTATGGAATTAGCAGGCTGTGGCCTGGATCGCCCCAAATGTAGTCTCGGTCGAGGTAAAAGCCGCGTGGCTCGCCGTAGCAGACGACCTTTGCATTCGGTGGAGTCGAACTGTTGATGTACGACATCGCTGAATAGGATTCCAGCCCAGTCGAAAGATATGCCTCCCTCGCATCGGCCGAGCTTGCTATCTGCCAATCCTGCGTGCTCAAGATGCCCGCGAGGAAAACAGCGCAAATGATCGATGCCGCAACTGGGAGTGCTGCGGCAAACCGCAACACACGTCCTTCCCGCCATAGACGAACAGTTGTCCATCCGCTAAGCACGCAAAGAACTGGCGTAACGGGCAAAAAGTAGCGCACCTGCTGCGTCAGGAAAAACCAAATGATGATTGACACGACCGAATAGGCCGTAAGAATGCGGACCCAACGTGGGGCGCTGACTGCAACTAACGGCCCGGCGACCAAAATCACCAGAAAGACGGGCGAAAGCGACGCGAACGGCGTCTGAATGTCGTTGAACGGCCGCGGGAAATTACCCGCAGGCACGTGTCCTGGCATCAGGTACATCGTCAGATTCCATGGGGCAAGCAGCAAATCGGCCGGCCTGTGCCCTACTCCAAAGCTGTACTGGGCGGCCGTGTAGTCCAGGCTGTTGGCAGCACTCCAATATCTGCCGCCAAATAGCCCATAGGCGAATGGATAGAACGGGTTGCCCGTGTAAATCCATGACTTGATGTACCACGGCGATCCGATGGCAAGCGCGATCAAGCCCATGAACAAAGCATATTTGATGGCCTTGGCAACGCGCTCTCGATCCGGCATGGCGACCACCACTAACCCCGCTGCATAGAGGGTTATTGTCACCAGCGCGGTTGCCTTGATCCCAAGCATTCCGCCGAGCATTAAGCCGGACAGCAAGACAAACCGAAGATCTTTTGTTTGCGCGAAACGGGTCAACGAGAGAAGCGAAAGTGTAGAGTAGGTTGTCGCGGCAAGATCGACATATGCCGTACCTGCCTCCCAAAACACAAGCGGGATGGTCACAAAACAGATGACCGTAATCCACGCAACGCTCCTGCCCGCCAATCGCAGCGCGAGCCGAAACAGCCCGAAGACACCAGCGACGGCAATGGCAAAGTGCAGCAACTTAGCCAGAGCGATACTGCGCGCCATCATGCCGATGGAGTACAGCATCTCCATATCGAACGCAAAGTTCGAATGGGATTCCCAGGGCAAATAGAAGATTCGGTGTGCGCGGGCGAAAATTTTCGGGTCGGCGAGATGGTACGAAAGGCTGTCCCACTCGAATGAAGTTGGCGGTGTAAAACACCCGGCAACAGAGGCTGATCCAATCATGATCAACAGCGCAACGGCCAGATAGACAGGCCAGCGAGTACTCGCGCGCAATCCACTGATGCCAGTTAGCAGCTCCATTGCCAGCATGGCGTTCTCTTTGGCGCCAAAAATAGCTAAGACCGCGCACCAGATTGCAACCGGAATTGGCGAGAGCTGTCCCAGCAATCCAAGCGCGAGAACTCCGTAGGCGAGAACAAAGTAGCCTGTTCCCAGCCCGAAGCAGGTGCGCTCGACCGGTGACGAATCGGCGTCATTAAGTGCTGGACAGATCATACGGTTGATCTGCCGACCCGCGACAATCGCAATCCAGACAATCGGAAAAATGAGCAGCCAAGCCATGTTAATTGGCCGCTCCAAGAGGAATAATTTCGGATCTTACTATTTGCGGCCTTAAACCGTTCTTAACCTCAAACTCCACCACCCCATAAAAGTGTCCAAACCACCCTGCCTGCACAATGGGAACGCCGGGTTTGTCGCCATGCTTGACGACGAGATGTGTATGCCCCGTAATGACCAGATCAAGTTCGGGACACATCGGCGCAAGCTGCTCGTCGGCTTTGATTCCGATGTGCGTCATCGCGATCAAAAGGTCAACATCGGGACGAAGCTGCGCCGCAAGCGATTGGACGACGGGAATCGGATCGTCAAAGAGAAAAGAGCTCAAATGCCGCGCCGCCATTCGTTCCGTGACCATCGGCACCGTAACTCCGATCACGCCAACTCTGACGCCGTTCGACAGCGTTTTGAGCAGATACGGCTTGGCAGGAAGCTCTTTGGAATCTGGATCAGCATTCTTGTAGCGGATATTCGCACACAGGATTGGAAAGCGGGCATTGCCAATTTTGTGGCGGAGGGCGACATCGGCGACATGAAACTCGCGGTTGCCCATGGTCATGGCGTCATATCCGGCGTCGCTCATCATGGTTAGGATCGGTTCGCCGCCCGGACGTACCCCGATATTCCCCGCGTAAATCGCGTCGCCCGCGTCCAGAAGCAGCGTGTTCGGACCAGCGTCTTGCTTTGCTTGCATAAGCAAATCCGCCTGGTCTTGGCGAAGGTGGTTATGGAAATCGTTTGTGTGGATAACGGTAACTGCGCGTTGCGGCATTGCGGTGCGTGAGGATGCTCCGGTTGATTATAACATCCCAACCAAGCTTCTTTCGTTTTTGTGGATTAGGATTGGGAACTGGTCAGTCGGCAGCTGACAGGAGCGCATCGAAGAATTTGCCCGCTTGGTTCGAGAGGCTGAATTGGCTCATCACCCTCGCCCGCCCAGCAGTTCCCATCTCTTTCGCCAAGTCCAAGTTGCCACCAAGCTTTTCCAGGTTCTCTGCCAACTCTTGGATGTTCCGCGTCGGCGCAAGGAGACCAGTGACACCATTTTCGACGATCTCCACGACACCTCCGTCCGCCCACGCCACAACCGGAAGCACCGCGCAAGAAGCCTCGAGAACAGCTAGCGGACATGCGTCCGCGTACGATGGATGCGCGAAGATGTCGAACGATGCCAGAAGTTGAGGCACGTCTTTTCTTTGGCCCAAGAAATGAACCCGTGTTATTAATTCCAAGCCCTGCACAACCGACACCAGTTCGCTGCGAAAATCATCGCCTTCGTTGTCCTCGCCGCCGACAAGTACCAAATGGACTTTTGGCAGACGCTCCGCGACGCGCGCGAAGGCCTGGATTAGCTCCTTCTGTCCCTTACGCTCCGACAGTGCGCCGACCATTCCTATGACCACCGCATCCGCTGGAATCGAAAGCTCCGACCTGAGCTTGCCCCGTGCCTGCTCTCTGTCTTGCTCAGAAAGAGCAATGTCCCTGAAGACCGGATTGTTGACAACACTCAGCTTACCTAGCGGTTTACCTGTTTTACAGAGGCAGTGTCCGATGAAATCGCTGACACAGATGACGGATGGTGAACTCAAGAGTAGGTCGAGAGATCGTTGTCCAAGCCAGGGACCGGGAGCGTAATGGAGGTGGGCGATGCGAGGAACTCGCATTCTGCGCGCAATGAAATCAGCAATGGCGATATCCCAGCTCTGCTGCGACGAATAGACCGCGCTCGCGCTAAACTTGGACGCCCGAACGAGAATGCTCGGCATCTGCCACACTAAACCAATCAACGACGAAAGTTTTTGAAGCTTGCCTGTGTTGCCCCGTCCGAGCGCGCCCATGCGTATGGGAACGATGGTTACGCCAGGCAAATCCTGAAACAGAGCAGCATCGTGAGAAATTCGCTCGTGTGTGTAGCGCTCATCGGTTCCTTGAAACAGTAGAAGATTGAACGACCGACTATTACCAACGTTCCTTGCCCTAGAGCATTCTCCCGCAAGTGCAGCAAAAACCTTCACTTCTGGACTTGAACCACGCGAAAGCTGCACCGCAACTATTCTGACTTGCTTATTCACTTCGTTGCAACGCTAGTGGCTAAAGTCATTGATTGGAATCCGCTTCCCCAAATCGGATGACTCCATCGCGGCGAAAACCATCGCGAGGGATTTGATGTTGTCGTGGCATTCGCCCATTGGAGTCGCGCCTGTGCGCAGGCCATTGAGGAAGTCACGGACGGATCCCGCTATTCCAGATGGCGTCGGCGTCACTTCTGCAATAATCGAGCAGCCCTCGCTCAAAAGGCCGGAGCGCGATTTCACGACTTCCCCTACTGGAGGGTTTCCGGATTTACCGTCCCAAGTTGCCGAACCATGCTCGCCCGTCACTCGCCACTCGGCTTCCCAACTTGTCGGTCGCCCATCACTGCACCACGATCCGCTATAGGTGTATCTCAGCCCGCCCTGCATTTCAAAAATTGCGGTCGCAGACGCGTCGCCCTTATACCAGCTCCACGGCGGGTTGAACTCGTCGCAGTACACCGCGACCGGATCAAGGCCACAGAGATAGCGGGCGGCATCGAACGTGTGGATTGCCATATCCAAAATCAACGGGCTGCGCATATCCTCGCGAAAGCCGCCAAAATGCGGGCCTAGATAGAAGTCTGAATTGAGTATGCCAAGCGTTCCAAGGTTGCTTTCCACTAGCTTTCGGAACGCCTGCAAATTGGCATCATAACGGCGGCTCTGCGACACCATGTAGAGCTTGCCGGACTTTTCGGATGCCGTTACCATCGCACGCGCGCGCTCCATCGAGTCAGCCATCGGCTTCTCGCCGAGGACAGGAACGCCAGCAGCAAGCGCGGTTAATGTTACATCGTGGTGCGCTTCAGGAATGGAAACGTCGACGACGAAATCCGGCTTGACTTCAGCGAGTGCGCGGCCGAGGTCGTCGCCTGCGTATTCAAGCGAAAACTTAAGTTCCTCACCGGCTGCCGCAGCAGCATCGGGGCGAATATCCACCCAGCCCACGACAGAAACGTCCTCAGGAATGGACTTCAAGTTATTCGCCCACACGCGCCCCATGCTGCCCGCGCCGACAATTAGTGCTCGAAACTCAGCCATAGATTAACTCGTGCCTATTAATATGCTACTTCGGATTTTCGACGAAATCGGTTCGGCATCGTTTGAGATAGTTCAAGCCGTGTACTTGGCCGGTCATTTCAAGGTCACCTCGATAGACCGGATCGTGCCAGCCTTCGATGTCTATCGCGCCAGCATAGCCGCCGCGCCTAAGTTCGCTGATGATGTCCGTCCAGTTCGAATCACCAAATCCTGGCGTCCGATGGTATGCGAACTGCTTGCTGCCGAACACGCCGTGCTCCTTAACTACATCCCAAAGGATTGTAGCGTCCTTTCCATGCATGTGCACAATCTTGCTCACCCAATCGCGAAGCTGAGGCATGGGGTCGATCAGCATTACCATCTGATGGCACGGCTCCCATTCAAGGCCAACGTTGGCATGCGGAGTCGCGTCGAACATAAGCTCCCAAGCGTCGGGGCTGTGCGCGATATTGAAGTCGCCCGTTTGCCAACTGCCGCCCATTGAGCAGTTCTCGAACGCGAGTTTGACGCCCTTTTCGCCAGCCCGGTCAGCCAGACGTGAGAACACCTCCTTATATCGCGGAATCGATTCCGGAATAGGACGCCCGCGCAATCGCCCCGTAAATCCGGCAATAATATCCGCGCCGAACAAAGGCGCGGCATCGATGCACCGCTCCCAACCTTTGAGAGTCTCCAAGTCAATCTCGCCCGATTCGAGCGGGTTGCCGAATATGCCGAGGCTGCTGATCACGGCATTTGATCCCTGGAGTTCCGTAAGGACATCGTCCGCCAATTTCGACAAATCGGCGCTGCCGATTGTCTGCCAGAACGTGATTGAGAAGCTTTCGAAGCCGTGCGGAAGGATCTGTTTGATATAACCTGCGGGATCGGCACCGCCTGAAACAAGCGTTCCGATCCGAATATCGAGATAAGATGACATAGCGGTTTCGTGCTCCAATAAGCGGTTACTTTGCACTGCTCATATAGATGAGTCCAAGTCCACACGCTGTTTGACAAAGTCTCGAGCGAATCCTTCTGCCGATCTCGATTATTTTTTGATGTGTCTGCTTCAGTCAGTCCATGCCTGGGCTCACCTAGATATCCAGGCTGAGGCTATGGCTTTCGGTCGGCAGGATGTCTTTCCATTGGGAGATGAGTTTCCTGTAGGCGAATCCTGCTGGGCGAATCTTGCGTTCAAGATCGGCGAGACCAAGAGCGTTGACATGCCCGTCGTTATTGCGCAGCGCGGAGTCCCAGTCCACCTGGTCAATCAGGCTGTACCAAGTGAATCCGATAATTGGAACGCCATCGGCTCGCAGTTGGATCAGATTCGCCCATTCCTTATACAACCAAGGCACCGAAGCCGGCTCGGCAATATTCGTTTCCGTGTGCATCACCGGAAGACGGTAGCGGTCGAAATACTGCCGCGTGATCACGTAGTAGCCGAAAATTTCGCCTGCTGCGGAAGTGGTGTTGTCGGCATGGACAAGGTGCTCATTGGTGACGTAGTAGTCGTTGCCCATGACGCACCGGGCCTTGACATGGTTATCGAAAAACCAGTGGTACTCGGCGCGCGTCATCCCATTGTCCATAAGGAACTCGTAGATCGTTACATCCACCGATTGACCATAGGTCAAGTCGAGCGACAGGAACCGCTTCTGGTTGAGGAACCGAGAATAGGGAATGCACTTCGGCTCCTCGGGATGGTAAAACTCGGACGATTCGCTCTGGATGAAGATGGCGTTGGGCTGATGCGCCAGGATTGTGTGCATCGCCATGACGTTTGCCTTGGAAAGATTCTTGATTGCGGTAACGAATGCCCGGTCGCTGGACAGTCGTTCATTCCACCAACCGTACTGCGCGGAAAATGTCGCCGCGATGTATATCTCGTTTATCGGCGTGTAGTAGCGAACCCAGGGAAAACGCCTCGCGAACTCGCCGGCATACTCGGCAAACATTGGCGGAAAATCGGGATTCTGAAAACTACCTAGCCAATCGGGAACTCCAAAATGACACAGGTCTGCGATCGGAACGATGTTCATTTCGCGCAGCGTGTTGAACGTTTCATCCGCGAAGCTGAAGTCATATTGCGAAGGGCCGACGTAAGTCTTGTACAGAGGTGGCCCATATCTCAGGAAACGGATGCCGAGATCGGTTAAGAGATTGAAGTCGTCCTTCCAGCGCGTGTAGTGTCCCGTCTTCTCCATCTCATCGATTCGAAAAGACTTACCGTCGGAACCTGTTACCACCGGATAGCTATTTTCGATGCCGGTGGCGAACATGAATCGTGACATACGTGCGTTGTACTCCTAAAGAATGTCGAGCCTGCCGCCATCGACCACCAGGGTTGTACCTGTGATAAAGCGCGCCTCGGGCGAGGCCAGAAATGCGATTGCCGCAGCCAGGTCTTCTGGCTCGCCGATAGCGCCTTCGACCTTTTCCTTGCCATCCTTGACGTTCGGATTGTTCCAAAGCATGGGAGTGTTGACCGAGCCGGGCGCGACACAGTTGATTCGTATTTTCCGATCCTCTAGTTCTTCGCTAAACCCGCGCGCAAATGCTTCCATGCCGCCCTTGGAGGTTGCGTAGGGGACTACGTTCACGGTTGTTTCATGCGCATGGACAGAGCTGATGTTGACAATCGCGCTGCCTTGCGGCATATGGGGAACGCAGTATTTGCAGAACAAAAACACCGAGCGCAGATTGACCGCCATCACCAGATCCCATTCTGCAACGGTCAGGTCAACAACGGGTTTGAACGTCATCATCGCGGCGTCGTTGACCAGGACGTCGATCTTCTGCCAACGCGCGACGGTCTGGTTGACCGCAGCACGTACCTGATCTTCGCTGGAAACATCCGCCTGGATTGCAAACGCTTGGCCGCCAGCTTTTGAAATGACCTCCACTGTGGCGTTGGCGCTGTCCTTGTTGAGATCAACGACAGCCACCAGCCCCTGCTCCGCGGCAAATCGAACAGCAGTCGCCTGACCGATGCCGGATCCGGCGCCAGTGACCATGCAAACTCTTCCGGAAAATCGTGACGCGTATGGCATGTGATCCTCGTTGAACTACCTACCAAACTTGGTCTTACCCGGCGATCCGTTTGATCAATCAGCATCGCCTGTAGCAGGGTCATCTGCACACTTAATGCCTGTTGATACAGCCCATATCAGATTATTCTTAGAAACTGATGGCACAATCTTGTACAATAGGGAGTAGAAAGCGGAAGATAATCGTCAATAATGGTTCGAATGCTGTAGCTCAACCGTGAAAGTTCACGTTGCATTTTGATTCGGTGAGCGCCGAAATATCAAAACACGGAGCTATTTTGAAGAGTTCGACTTCAAACCCACTCGCCAGCGTTAGTCCTGCCTACTCCGCGCTTGTTGCCGGAACAATAGTGCTTTTGCTTGGCGCGACAGTGCTTGTCGGTTGGTTCACGCACAACTTGACACTTCTGCATGTGCGTCCAACCTGGGTCGCGATGGCGTTCAACACTGCCCTAGGCTTCTTCTTAGGTGGCATATCACTCAGCGCAATTGCCCTTAACCGCCCCAAATTCGCCCTCTTGGCGACAGTCTTTGCTGCGCTTCTGGCGATTCCAACCCTGCTGGAGTATCTCCCTGGCGTCAGCTTCTCCGTTGACCAAATTTTCTTCCACGCCTACACACGTGCTGGAATCACGAATCCCGCGCGGATGGCGTTCTGCACGGCGCTCAGCTTTACGTTGCTAGGCATCGTCGCACTGCTAGAGCAGCCTGTTTTTGCGGCAAGCAAACGCCGAACAATTGTCGTAGCGACACTCGGCGCGATCATCGCCAGTTTGGGCGTTATCGCGCTTTCAGGCTATTTCACCGGCACCGACATATCCTACACATGGGGCCAGCTAACGCGCATGGCCGTACACACAGCAATTGGCTTTGTTGCAACTGGAATCGGTGTGATCGCGTACGCCTCTAAGCAAAACCGCGCAGCCGAGTCCGAGGGTGACATTGTGACTGCCGTTCTTGGCGTCGGCACTGCCGCAGGTGCCCTCTGCCTTTGGCAAGCCCTCGTAGTCGCCGATTCTGCCCAGCTCAATATCATTCGCAACTTTGAAGCAAGTCACGGCGGCGCTACGCTGGAGTCAATTTCGCACCTTCAGTCAATGTTGACAACCGGTGCGCTAATAATTGGCCTCTCAATGGCCGTTCTGCTGATGGTCGCATCATCGCTTGGATTTACTGCCCGCCGACATGCGGAGAAACTCGCCATAGAGGTAGGCGAACGGAAACTTGCTCAGAGCCAGCTTCAGGCTGCGCGGGACGAACTGGAAGTTCGCGTTGTGGAGCGAACAAGCGAGCTGGCCGACTCAAATTTGCAGCTCGCGGAGGCGCACGCTCAACTTCAGGAAAATGCCGCGCGGCAGCGAAATTTTCTCCGCGATGTTCTCGCCAGCGTTACGGAGGGCAAGCTCCGTCTTTGTGATTCGCTTGATGATTTCCCAAAACCACCCGCACCCTTTAGTTCACTTATCGAACTGACGCGCGAGGACATAAAATCAGTCCGAGAAGAGGCCCTCCGAGCAGCCAATTTTGTTGGCATGTCTGATGATAGAGCGTGCGATCTGGTCACTTCCGTCGGAGAAGCCGCCATGAATGCGGTCATGCATGGCGGCGGTGGAAATGCCTGGATTTACGTAAATCGCCAAGACGCTGTCCAAGTTTGGATTGCCGACCACGGCAAAGGCATCGACATTGCAAACCTGCATCAAGCAACGTTGCGGCGCGGCTTCACAACCGCGGGCAGTTTCGGACATGGCTTCTGGATGATGCTTAACACGGTCGATACCATTTGGTTGTTAACCGGGCCGACTGGAACCACCGTAGCGCTGGAGCAGCATCGGCTCGAGCCGGAGCCATTCTGGGTCGAAGCCTTTTCGGTCACGTCTCACTCGGCATGAAGCTCAACTCCGTGCTTCTTGGCCGCGCGCTCGATTCGCCCTTTGATGGTCTTCACCTCGTCCTCGTCATATTTGGCTGCGTTGTCCTTGTGATGGATGTAGCTCCACGCTGCACGAATATGCTCTTCTGTATCGATAGGATACTTGTTGTTGGTCGTATCCGCAAACTGCACATCGCCATACTCGTGCTCGCCCCGCTTCGGGTTGACATCTGACCGTCGATCAATCGTCGATTTGCTCATTCCAATCCTCCTTTTCGCGCACGCGAAGTTTTTTGAACGCATGAGAATTACCCATTCGCACCGATTCATTCACATTTCCACACTTACATAAAGATTGGCTGCAGTGGGTAGTTATCGGGCATGAGTGCAACAATGCCGATTTTCTCCACCGAAATCGATACCGTCGCGGTCGTCAAGCTCGCGAAGCTCCGCTATGTCAGCGATGACATGCCCGGCATCCGCCGAGAGCGAAAGACCGACGGATCATTCGAATATACTGATCAACGCGGAATCACAATCGTTGACAATGTCACCCTTGCTCGAATTAAGTCCTTGGCCATTCCGCCAGCCTACAGCGACGTTTGGATCTGCCCAATCGAAAACGGTCACCTCCAGGCGACCGGCCGCGACGAGCGCGGGCGCAAGCAATACCGGTACCATCCACGATGGAGGAGCGTTCGGGACGAAACCAAATTTCATCGCATGATTGAGTTTGGGGAAGCACTCCCGCGAATCCGCCAGACCGTCACTCACGATTTGGCCAAGCCTGGACTCCCACGCGAAAAAGTGCTTGCCGCTCTTGTTCGTCTTTTGGAGACGACCTTGATTCGGGTCGGCAACGAGGAGTACGCGAAGTCGAATAGATCGTTCGGGCTAACGACGCTGCAAGTCAACCATGTCGGTGTCGAGGGAACGTCGCTTCATTTCGCGTTCCGCGGAAAGAGCGGCAAGTTTCACAAGATCAACCTGCGTGACCGGTGGCTGGCTAGAATCGTCGCGCGCTGCAAGGAGCTGCCGGGCAAAGAGGTCTTTCAGTATCTCGATGAACACACACACGAGCCGCATTCAATCCATTCGGAGGACGTCAACGCCTACATCCACGATATCGCTGGCGACGAGTTCTCCGCGAAGGACTTCCGCACCTGGGCGGGAACGGTGATCGCGACTCTCGCTCTCTGCAAATGCGATCTTTGCGACACTCTAAACAAGACCCAGATCAAGCACAACATCGTCGAGGCAGTCAATCGGGCATCTGAGATGCTCGGCAACACTCCCGCTGTCTGCCGAAAGTCCTACATTCATCCGGACGTCCTGCTTGCCTACGAAGAGGGAAAGCTACGCGACATGATGGGCGAGATTAGAGAGGGCGACCAAGCAGACGGCGGCCTCTCCAATGAAGAAGCCGCCGTGCTGAGGTTTTTGAAGGGGAGACGCGGAACCGCGGTAGGCTATATCTAGCTGCCCGCATCGCTGGCGTCCGGATCAGCCGGGTCTGGAGCGTCCGAGTCGTCGCCATCCCCATCATCCATCGAGTTGTAGAGCTTATTGTATATGATCACAGTTCCGCCCCCTAGGATCATGCCGCTGCCTACATTGCCTATTGCCACCAAAATAGTGACGTTAACAATTCCGGTTCCGGGGTCGCCAAGCGCAAGTGTATAAGCAGAGCTGGTCTTGGATCCTGCGCTGATCGGAATCGAAGTCACGTTCGAAGGCAGGATAAGGCTGGCGTTCGGCACACCGCGCGACGTGTACTTGACGTCAAGTGTTAGGGGTTGTGTCGGCGCACTCTCCAGTGTGACCATAAAGCCTAAGCTGTCTGCATTGTATGCCGTTGGGTCAGTCTCAGTTGTTATCGTAGCGGAATTCCCTGAGCCAGATATAGGACCGAACGTAATGCTTGCGGGAATGTAACCCGGGATACTGTCAATTTTTCCCATCAATTTTTCCTTTTCATTTTTTGATTTGGACAACGGGTTCTTGCTGGGCAAAGTACACGACTTCTATTGGCACGTCCAATTTGGAAGAGCTACATACCTTCATTGAGAGCCAGATGGAGGAAAACCTTTCGTAACCGCTGAAGAATCCTTTGGTTCGTAGCTCTTCAGCACCCAAAAACCACGGTTGACGGATTGATTTTAGCTCTAATAGATGTGCGAAGATGCCGAAACATTCACATGACGCATGTGATTTTTGTCACAAAAGACACTTGCTCCTCGAAGGTCAAGGCAGTTGAGGTTGTGGTTCGAATTCGCTCGAGCTTGCATTCCGGCTGCTCCAGTCTACCGCAGCCAACTCAGTCAACTTGCTGTCTAAGAGGGAAATGATTTCATCGAGCGTCAGCACTTGTGTCCCCGTGCTGCCTCTCAAATTGGCTACATCATACTGCATGATCACTTGCTTAAGGTGCTCGATCATTTCCAGTTCCGAACCTGCAAGCTGCAGATCATATTCCGCGCGCATCTGATCTATAACACACAGAAGCGCACTGGCGGATCTGAAGTCTGTCAGCCGAACGTATATTTCGGCAACGTCATTGATGATCTGCGCGATTGTCAGCGGTATTCTAAGGCCAACACGGAGCGCACGCAGACGGTGCTCAAGCGTACGTGCATATTGCCGTTGCAAGAACGCGATCGATCCCATATTAGCGTACACATACGCGAGCATCTCACGATTACCGGTCAGTTCGAATAGATCAATACTCTTCTCGTAGTACGTCTGCGCCTGAGCTAGGTCGCGCCTGGTAAATGCGTTCCTCGCAAGATTGTTTAAACAAGCCCCTTGATGGTGCAGGTCGTTTTCTCCTTTGTACACTTCCAGCGCTTCATGGAAACACGAGTCTGCCTTATCAATATCACCCCTCTGACCAGCGATCATGGCGAGGTTGTTCAGCCCTCGAGCCATGCCGTTAGCGTGGTTTAGCTGTTTTGCTATCTCGTAGCTTTCGGCGTAATACCGCTCCGCTTCGTCTAGCTTCCCCTGCGCCCACATAAGTGTTCCCGCGGCGTTCAGTGCATCGCCGCGCAACTGGTCCGATAGCGCCTCCTCGCTTTCCCTACTCTCATTTACACGCGACAACGCGGTCGTGACCCAGCGAAGCCCTTCGATGGCATTTCCTCTCATGAACCAGTACAGATGCAGATTTGTCGAAATGATCACGGAAGTGATCGGCGCATGAATTATCGCCCAATGCATTGCTGCGCGAAGGTTGTCCAGATCCGCGTCCAACCGTCCCATCCACTCATGACTGCACGCACCACGCAGGCCGCTTCCAGCATCCTTTGCAAAGTGAGCGAACGCCTCGGCATGACGACGGTACACTGAATCCAGTTCACCACTGTCTTCCAGTCGCTTCAGAGAGTATTCACGTAGGCTTTCCAGCATCGCGTAGCGAGGTTCGACGCCAGATTCCGCGTCATTCAAGCCAGCGTCAAATGAGATGAGCGACTTGTCCACCAATCGGCCGAGCAAGTCGAGAACTTCAGATTCCTCGATACCGTCACCGCAAACCACCTGCTCAGCGTGATCAAGCGTCCAGCCGCTTGCGAACACCGCCAGCCGCGAAAAAACGATTCTCTCGGCTTCCGTTAGTAGGTCGTAGCTCCAGTCTATGGTCGCGCGTAGCGCCTGATGCCGCGGTGTGGCCGTTTTGTCTCCTCCCGTCAGAATGGCAAGTCGATTGGAGAGTCGGTTTAATAGGAGATTGAGGGGCATCGAGCGCACTCTGGCGGCGGCAAGTTCGATAGCAAGCGGCATGCCCTCTAACTTCCGGCAGATTGATACAGCCTGCGGCAAATTGCCGTGGGAAAGCGTGAATTTGGCGTCGGAAGCGCGCGCCCGCTCAACAAATAGGCGCACCGAGTCAAATTGCATTGCTGCTTCAGACGTAATCGGGCTTGATTCCCTGGGCAGGCTGAGCGCAGACATCGGGAGCAGTCGCTCTCCCGTTATTCCAAGATTTTCTTGACTCGTTGCAAGAATCGCAACGTGGGGACAGCGCGACAGTATGGATTCCGCCCACTTTGCGCAGCCCAGAACGAGGTGCTCACAGTTGTCCAGAAGGATTAGTACCTGCTTCGATTCGAAAGCGCCTACCAATGCTTGATCAATTGTGTGCGCGCCGTCGTCACGCACTCCTATCGTTAACGCCACCTTGGAGGAAATATTCAGCGGATCAGTTACCGACGCCAGCTCAATCAACCAGACGCCATCGGCATACTTGTCAACCAGGTCACGCGCAAGTTCAATTGACATACGCGTCTTCCCGCAGCCTCCCGGGCCAGTAATGGTCACGAGGCGTCCAGCGTGGAGCATCCGCTCAACCTCCGCCATTTCGCGCTCTCTACCAACGAATGAGCTAATTGCATGCGGTATGTTGGTTTCGCAAGCGACAAGCGCGCGGAGAGGAACTGGCTCAGCGATGAGATTTTCGCCGTCGTCCAGCAAGAGTTCATACATCTGCTCGGGTGCGTGCAAACTGCGCAATCGATGATTGCCGCGATCCCGAACCGCAAACTCCCGAATCCTGTCGCCGGCGGAATCAAATGCGGCCTGGCTGAAGAGAATTTGACCGCCATTTGCGGCTGCAAGTATTCGCGAGACGCGGTTCAAGTGAGGGCCGAAGTAATCTCCGCCTTCAGAATAGGCGTAGCCGTAGTGAACGGCGACCCGTATCGCTAGTCAACACGGCAGTGGTGAGACATCCGCATCAAGCGCAGCTTGTATTTTGAGCGCAACGGAAAATGCATCAAGAGTGTCGGCGAAAGTTGCATAAACTGCGTCACCGACTAGCTTGAACACAGTGCCGCCACCGCTTTGTACAACCTCACAAAGCACCTCATTATGGCGGCGGATGGCAGCGTGCATCTCTTCGGGAAACGATTCCCAAAGAGATGCGCTGTTTTCTATGTCCGTAAAAAGGAAGGTAACTTCGGCAGTATTTTCTGCTGGGTACGCCATGGCGCTCGAATCTGCGAGTCTTAATGCCGGACGGTCGTACAGATTATTGCAGATTTTATGCTGGCTTGGCTAGTTCTGCTTCAATCGCACTCACAACATCTGCGGACATCGGATCGTGATGCGCTGGAAACCTATTAACCACATCGCCCTTGCGGTCAATTAGGAACTTCGCAAAGTTCCATTCGATGGGACCGCCAAACTTGGGATCGGACTGCGAATCAGTCAGATAATGATAGAGAGGCGCCTGATCGTCGCCAGCGACGGAGATCTTGCTGAACAGATCAAAGGTCGTGTGGTAGGTCATCGTGCAGAACTGCTTGATCTGACCGTCTGGACCAGGTTCCTGGTGGCCGAAATTGTTGGCGGGAAACGCCAAGATTCGAAGGCCCTGCCCCTTGTATTTTTCGTACAGCTTCTCAAGCGACGCGTACTGAGGCGTGTTCCCACACAGCGACGCCGTGTTTACGATCAGCAGCACGTGACCCTTGTAGGTTGAAAGCGGCACGTCTTTGCCGTCAATCGACTTCATCGTGTAGCTCAGCACACCAGTTGTTGCTGATGTGTCCGCGTGTACGGCATTAGCCGAACCCAGCGTCCCTGAAGTCATCGTCAAGAGGGCGGACGTTAGCCCAACGGCAAGCCAAACCGTGTCGTATCGCATTTTCGTTCAAATCTCCTTGCAGCAAAATCGCCAGCTTGTAGATGATACTTCCGAATGCCAGCGGATTGTTTCATTTTGCAGTTCAGCTCCTTCCCAGACGAACCTCTTCTACTTTGAATTAGGCAGCCACATACGGTAATGGACGAAAACGTGCAAAAAAGGGGCGTGTGTGACATTTCTTCGTCAGGGGTAAAAGGGAGCTATATGAATGAGCGGCGAGTTTGAACGTCAGTTCAAACCAGAAAAACATAAAGAGGAATGCGTATGGCAAGCGGGGACAAATCAAGTTACACAGATAAGCAAAAGCGTCAAGCCGAGCACATCGAAGAGGGATACGAAAAGCGCGGTCGGTCAGGAACCGAGGCGGAGCGGATTGCGTGGTCTACAGTCAACAAGGAGACTGGAGGCGGTCTGAAGGGCGGCTCGAGCGAATCTCATCAGTCCAGGCATAACGGTTCGCATAGTAGCAACGGGTCTACAACAAGGACACGTACCGCTAGGAGCGAAGCTGCAAAACGTGGCTGGGCCACGAGGCGCAGCAAAGACGCGCTCAAATAGCTAAGTGTCGAACTTTAAATCAATACGTCAGGTGATGGCCGTCTAGATCGCAGCGTCCTTACGCTGTCGGGCGGCCTAAAGCGTCCTTTTCTTAGAATTACCTCGCAATGTCGCTAGCATCATCCTGTTGATCGTACGTGTTTTGGCTCCATTTCAGCGTTTTTCATCTGCATTGGCATCGAACTTGCTTATTAGTCTCGCAACTCACCTGAAGTTTAGGAGACCTGTTCGATGCAAATATTCAATAATACGATGCGGAATGTCTTAGCCGCCGCAGCACTTGCGCTGACTGTTGCCGTTCCCGCCCATGCTGGCGGTGGAGGCACCGATCCCAACCTATTTACACTTGTTTCGGCCACACCCGGTTCGCAGGGCGTGACGTTCATCACTGGCTCCAATTCGTCGGAAGACGTTTACGCCGGTCGATACAACGCCACACTCGGCGGCCAGAACATCAATGTGTTTTGCGTGGACTTCACCCACTCCATCGGCGTCGGCGACAGCTATGAGGCGAACACGACTCAGCTCTTGACCGCTCAGACGGGCACATTGCAAGCTAACGGCTACTACAATGGCGGCCTTTCATCCGCGTTCAATAGTTCTGACGAAGATCCAAGCCCTGCCATTAGCACGGCCATCGCTACCAATCGAGCCGATGAAGTCGCCTACCTAGCCGACAACTATCTCAACGCAACGTCCGCAACGTTCGCCAACGGACTCTCCGGCAGCACCAACTTTGTTAACAACCTTTCATCAATCAGCATAGCCATCTGGGACATCATTCAGGACGGCGGTAACGGGATCGCTACCGGCCAGGTCGAAGTCGCTCCGTCCCAACAGAGTGAGTTCTCCGGTATGGTGAACTACTACGAGAATCAGGCCGAAGCAAACTCTGGCTACAAGTCGTCCACTGCGACCTGGATTCAGGCACCAGTTTGCGGCAACGGAAGCCATCTGCAGACCTACGTCTACGATGCCATTCCGACCACGACGCCAGAGACGTCGCCGGCAATCATCCTGATCATCGGAGGAATTGTCCTCATGGCCGGGATTGCACTTCGACGCAAACCGGTTAGCGACACGCTTGCCGCTTAAGTTCAAGTTACGCCAGATAATGAAACCGCTCCTCGGCAATCCAGCCGAGGAGCGGTTTGTCATTTGGAACTAAGCTGCACCTCAAGTGGGCCGTCGTTGTCCCAGTTTAGCTTGGTTAGGTATGGCTGACGGATGGTTCGCTCGGCGTTCCACGCGTGATAGCAGATATAAGTGGTGTTTCCATCCGGCCCGAGGATTATCGAACTGTGGCCCGGGCCGATCACAGTTTCGTCAACCGTTCTTAGGATTCGTGGGCCGTCTTCAGTGGACGAGTCTGCATAGGGCCCTTCCGTGCGCGCGCCTACCACGTAATCGACGCCATATCGGGCACTGTCCCAGCGCCCTCCGCTATAAAAGCAATAATATTTGGCGCCAAACTTCCAAATGAAAGCCCCTTCAATCGTGTGCCAATCGTAGATCGCACCATACATTGGGCGGTCTTTCATAAACCGCTGCCAATCGTGGTGCGCCCGGTAAACCGTGCGCTCGTCGCCCGCGAGTTTGGTCATCGTTTCTAACCTGTCGACCACGACTCCCGTGCCTGCCCGTCCGTCGGGGCCAGCGGTAAGAAAGTCGCGCGCATAAAATAGATACCACTCGCCATCGAAATCGCGGAATGGGTGCGCGTCGATCGCAAACGGCGTCTGTTCCGGGTCTGTCAGCTTGATTCCTAAGTCACGATACGGACCAAGCGGCGAATGACTGGTCGCAACCCGAAGATGGTGACCAGTCCCCTCGCGTCCAATGGAGAAGTACAAATAGAATACGCCGTCGTGCTGCGCAATCTCAGGTGCCCAGTAGTCGTAGCCATCCGCTTCGTCGTACTCTGGAATGGCTTGACCGGCATATTCCCATTGGACCAAATCGTACGAACTCAGCATCGGAAACACGCCCTGAGATGGCGCAGGAACAAGCGCGGAACCTGTGCCGATCATATAAAATGCATCGCCAGTTCGAAAGACAAACGGGTCCGCCAGGTAGCCGTCCCAGACTGGTTGTGGTGCGCTGCTGTCTGCCTGCATGACGCTAACTTTACCCAAAGCGTGATGATTCGCGCAAAAAAATCGACCAGCGCAATCAATGCACTGGCCGATTTTAGCTAGCTGACCCGCTAATCGAAAGACTAGAGGCCCGCCGTAGTGTTCGGGCTGCCGAGGCCTGTAACCAGATCGTATCCAACCTTGCAGCTATAACCGCCGTTGCTGCCGCTAGTGATGTCGCGGAAGTCGGAGGTCGGATCGGAGTAGAACTTGGTCAGCTCCGCGGTGGTGCTGGCCGGAAGGCTCTGGGCATCGTTGACGAGGCCAGCGCACATGGGGCTGGCAACACTGGTGCCGCCAAAGACGTACCACTTGCCCTTCCAGCAAACGCCAACGCCGGTGTTCGGATCGGCAACCGCTGAAATGTCAGGCATTCCGCGCTTGGTGCCAACAACACCCGAGACGCCGCTCTGGTAGGAAGGGATCGACTCGTAGGTCGAGATGCCGCCGCCTGAGCCGCTCCAGCCGGTCTCGCTGGTGATCGTGCCGCCGCTAAGGGTGAGCGAGGTTCCACCAACGCCGACAACCCCAGGAGAGATGGCCGGATAGCCGGTGCCAGAACCGTTGTCACCGCTCGACGCGAAGTAGATCAGGTTCGGTGCGCTGAAGTAGGTCTTGTCGTCCGACGTTTCAGTCGAATACTCGCCACCTGACCAGCTCATCGAGATTTCTTCGACGCCAGGCAGGCTCAGCCGCCTTGGCGACAGCCTGGTAGAGGCCAGCGTCGCTGGCAGACGATGCCTCGACAAGATATATCTTGGCGTTTGGCGCCATGGCATGCGAGATTTCGATGTCCAGGGCCTCTTCCTGGCTCCAACCGGAATTGGCCTTGGGCTTGGTGCCGGAACCGTAAACGACCTCGAAGACCTTATTGGTGGACGCGGTCACGTTGGTCAACGTTTCTTGCGGAATGCCGTCAGCCTTCGCGTACGTGTTGAAATCCGTCAATGCAGTAGCGTAGCTGTATGCATCTACAATGGCGATGGCGCCGCCGCCGCCCGGCGTCACGCCGTACGCTGACAAAATATTTGGAGGGGTCAAGCCCGCTGGCACAACGTTGGGTGCAATGCCGTTCAAACGCGGATGCTTGCTGATAACAAAGTTCGTGTGCATGAAACGACCGGCGTCGCCAGACTGCGCAATGCTCGTGTCAGGGATGATGTAGTCCTTCGTCTCTTTCGATGCGAACGAAGGGGTGGTGGCCAAGATACATCCTAAGGCAACCGAGGTCAACGCAAATGGTACTACGATCTTAGTGGTCAAGTGTACGCTCCTATTAGCGAGGGGAATTTGACCTCTATTATAAAACAGAATTTCCGCGTTTCACCTGGTATTTTTGCGCGGAATCAAGCAAGATAGCATTTATTTTTTGAATGAGCATATTTTCGACGCATATCGACGTATTAAAGGATATTTCAAGGGCACGCTAATGGGTGGAACTGGCAAATGTTGATCTATTTGTTGCCTGCCAGAAAGCACGCAACCTTCTAGATCATGGACTCTTCCAGAGTCGAGCGACAGTCTTAGAAGATGCGAAACACAAAAATCGACCAGTGCAGATTCTGCACTGGTCGATTTTAGCTAGCTGACCCGCTAATCGAAATGCTAGAGGCCCGCCGTAGTGTTCGGGCTGCCGAGGCCTGTAACCAGATCGTATCCAACCTTGCAGCTATAACCGCCGTTGCTGCCGCTAGTGATGTCGCGGAAGTCCGACTTCGGATCACCGTAGAATTTGGTCAACTCCGCAGTGGTGCTGGCCGGAAGGCTCTGAGCGTCGTTCACCAGACCAGCGCACATCGGGCTGGCAACACTGGTGCCGCCGACAACTTCCCACGAACCCTTAATGTAAACGCCTACACCCGTGTTCGGATCGGCAACCGCAGCGATGTCAGGCATCCCGCGCTTGGTGCCAACGACACCCGAGACGCCGCTCTGGTAGGATGGGATCGACTCGTAGGTTGAGATGCCGCCGCCTGAGCCGCTCCAGCCGGTCTCGCTGGTGATCGTTCCGCCGCTCAGCTTGAGCGTGGTGCCGCCAACGCCAACAACTCCTGGGGAGATTGCCGGATAGCCGGTGCCTGAGCCGCTGTCGCCGCTCGACGCGAAGTAGATCAAGTTCGGTGCGCTGAAGTAGGTCTTGTCATCCGACGTTTCAGTCGAATACTCGCCGCCGGACCAGCTCATCGAGATCTCCTCGACGCCCGGCAGGCTTGCAGCCTTGGCGACCGCCTGATACAGACCCGCATCGCTCGCGGAAGACGCTTCGACGAGATATATCTTGGCGTTGGGAGCCATCGCGTGGGAAATCTCGATGTCCAACGCCTCTTCGGTATTCCAGCCTGCGTTCGCCTTTGGCTTGGTGCCGGAGCCGTAGACGACCTCGAACACCTTATTGGTAGTCGCAGTAACGTTGGTCGATGTCTCTTGCGGAATGCCGTCAGCCTTCGCATATCCGTTGAAGTCTGTAAGTGCCGTTTTGTAGCTGTATGCATCTACAATGGCAATGGCGCCGCCGCCGCCAGGAGTGATCCCGTAAGCGGAAAGAATGTTGGGAGGCAGCAGGCCGTCCGGAACAGTGTTCGGTGCGATCCCGTTATGTTGCGAATGCTTGCTGATGACGTAGTTCGTGTGCATGAAATGACCGGCGTCGCCAGACTGCGCAATGCTCGTGTCAGGGATGATATAGTCCTTCGTCTCTTTCGATGCGAACGAAGGGGTGGCGGCCATAATACATCCTAAGGCAACCGAGGTCAAGGCAATGGGTACTACGATCTTGTTGGTCAAGTGTACGCTCCTATAAGCGCGGGCAATGTGATCTAGTATTATAAGACAAAAGGAGGACGATTCCTCCTGTTATTTTGCCTGGAATCAAGCAAGATAGCGGTTATTTTTGAAATGGGCATCTTTTTTGAGCAAATCAACGCATTGCTACGGATTGACGTCCCCAAAAACTCCCCTTATAAGAGCAATTTCAGAGCAGCGACAACCGTCAAAGTGATTGCCAGATTTTCAAAAAGTTTCTGATCTATGCGCTGCAGCAGTGCCCGTCCAATTAACCCTCCGACAATCACAACAGGAGCTAGCACTGCGTCAACCGGCAGCGAGTGGAAGTTGATCAGGCCGAGGCGGATGCTGAACGGCACCTTAAATGCATTCAGGATAAAGAAGAACCAAGCCGCTGTCCCAATGAATTCCACTTTGGGCAACCGGGTCGCCAGCAAATACAAAACCATGATCGGTCCCGCTGCGTTGGCAACCATGGTAGTAAACCCTGCCAGAATCCCCATGACGGCCATGAAGACTGCGGTTTGACGAACAGGCGTAGCTAACGCGTCGAGCTGCGGATCGACCTCAGTATTTCGCCGTCGAACTATTTGGATCACAGCGAGAGTAATGAGAATCCCGCCGATCAGATGCGCAATGCCGGTGTCGCTAATTCTGCCAAGAGCAAAATAACCAACGACCACCCCAATCGCTGTCCAGGGGAACAGTCTGGTCAGGTGGATCCAGACGGCTTTGCGCCGATAGATGCTGACAGCAGTTATATCGCCGACGATCAGAAGCGGCAGGACAATTCCAGTCGAAAGCTTTGCGGGAACCGCCACAGCAAACAGCGCTACTGCAACCACACCAAATCCGGCAATCCCGGTCTTTGACAGTCCGATGCCGAACGCGCCTAGCGCCATCACCGCCCATTGCAAAGTGGAGATGTACAAAATGCAACTTAGGGGTATTGAGCTAGCAGTTGCTTGGCCTGAGCGACGACTTTGGCATCCGGACTTTTTAGCATCGACGTAAATATTCTCCTGCCATCCGTCTTGTTGCCGGCGCCATAGAGTGCCATACCGAACCCGAAGATTGAGGGTGGATCCACAGGATTGATTTCAAGCGCACTCTTGAATTCAACTGCGGCTTCCTTATATTTTGCTGCCTCGAGCAGGTCTGCCGCCAAGTTGCGGTGTGCCTGAAACCATGAAGGATTGTTATTCACAGCCGACACGTACGATTGAATCGCCGGCAAAAGTTCGTGCTTAGAATCGTAAAGCTCTCCCAGACTAAAGTATGCGGGGGCATAATGCGAGTCCACGACGATCGCCTTTTGCTGCTGGATAATTGCATCGTCAATATCGCCTGCGGCTGTCATTGCCAATGCCAAGTGGTAATGGCCAACCGCTTGAGCGGGTTCAAGTGCTATTACCCTGCGGAACTCCAGCATGGCACCGCTCGCATTTTTGACTTGCATCAGCGCAAGACCCAGCGCAAGGTGAACTTGCCAATCGCTTGGATGCAGAGCCACGTCGCGGTGCAACAGCGCAGTCCCCTCCTGAACATTCCCGGCGTCAATCAGCGAAGCGGCGTACGTCACCTGTGCATTGATGTCGGTGGGCTGCTGGTGCGCGAGAATGCCAAATTGCTTGGCCGCTTCTTGTTTGCGGCCGTCCTTAGAAAGGTCTTCGGCAAAGGCAATGCGGTACTTGACAACGTCTGGACTCAGCACTGACGCCGTCTCTGCGCGGTCTACTGCTTCTGGTAGCCTCCCTTCCTCGTTCAGTACGGCCGCAAGATCGTACTCTGAAAGAGCGTCCTTTGGAGCAATTTTGATCGCCGCGAGCAACTGCGTCTCCGCCTCGCTCAATTGGTTCGCTTTCTGCAACAGTTCGCCAAGATTTCTGTGCGCAGTTGCGCTTTCAGGGTGCAGGGTCACGTCTGCGCGTGCAGCGTCCAGCAGAGGTGGAACAGGACTTCCCGGCGCACCGGTTTGCAGGGTTTGCTGCGAAACGGAGGCAGGAGCCTCTACGGAATCCGCACGGCACAGAGGTTTGCTGCCAAGCATAATTGCTCCAGCGAGGCAGAAGTTTAGGAGTAGGACAGTCGAATTTTGTCGGATCAATGGAAGTGGCTTTCTTAACTCATCGGGGCAATTGCTCCCTTAACTTTACCATACAGCCTGCGTACGAGAGTGACTTTGGCTGTTGAGCGGCCGTCCGGAGGCCGCTCCCGAACAAATTTCTCTCTTCGACCATTCCTGTTACAGGAGGGATGGATAAGACGGTCTTCTTGCGGTAAAATCGACATCGCCGCACATCAATAGCCATTTTCAAAATACCATGCCGGAACCAACCCCAATATCCCTTGACGACGAATTTCTGAACTATGCTACCAAAGCCGCCGCCTCAACCGGGAAGGAAGCGGAAACGCGCAGCATTTCCGGCTCCGACCGCACGCTTGCCCGCGAGGTCCGTATTCTTGGCAATGCTCTCGGGACGATCCTTCAAGAGCAGGCTGGTAAAGCGGTTTTCCAGAAGGTAGAGCAGTTTCGCAGGCTCTCAAAAGAGCGTCGGGCAACTCCCGAGGTCCGGCACTATGATAGTGCTCACGTAGAAGCAGAACTGGTGCGGATCGCGTCGGAGATGTCCTACGCCCACACAGTTCCGGTCTTGAAGGCGTTTACAACCTACTTTCAGCTTGTCAACCTTGCCGAGCTTAGAGAGATTGTTCGGGTCAACCGTAAGCGCGCGGCAGAAAACCCGAAAAAGCCGCGAGGCGAATCCATCCGCGATGCGATTTCCAGGCTGAAATCCGCTGGCATGACTGGTGAACAGCTTAAGGCAATGATCGCGTGCCTGGACATCGAGCTTGTGTTTACGGCGCATCCTACCGAAGCAAGGCGCAGGAGTGTTCAGGACAAGCTGCACAGGCTTTCTGGCTGGATTTCCCGTTTCGAGGCTGCCGGATCGCAGGATCCCGATCTCGATCGCCTGATGGAAGAGCTTTACGCAGAGATCGAAATCCTATGGCAGACTGACGAAGTCCGGGCGAATCGCCTAACCGTCATTGACGAGGCGCGCAATATCCTCTTCTATTTTAGTCATACGCTGAGCGAAGTTACGCCCCGGCTATATGACGATCTCTCAAAAGCGCTGGCCGAATACTTTCCGGGTGAGCACTTCGAACTGCCGCTCTTTCTACGCTATGGATCCTGGGTCGGCGGCGACCGCGACGGAAACCCGACAATCACGCTAACGGACACTGCCACTGTTCTTGATTTGCACCGGGAAGTCGCGCTTGCGGAATATGTCAAGGACATCGAGCCTCTACGCGAAAGGCTGAGTGAATCGAGCACGTACACGCAGCCGAGCGCGGGACTGGCGACGTCGATCGAAACGGATTCTAAACTGCTGCCTGAAGTCACGGCTCGCCTATTGCCGAGGCGCGCACTTGAGCCGTACCGCCAGAAGATAGACTACATGCTGGCAAAATTGCGAAACACGCGTAGCACCGGGGACAAGTCAAAGCCGAGATATGAAAACGCGGTCGAGCTACTTGCTGATCTGGAAGTGATTCGCGGAAGCATGCTGGACAACGGCTGCAGCCGGACAGCGATCACCATAATTGATCCGATAATCACGAAGGTGCGGCTATTTGGATTTCAC
Organism: uncultured Armatimonadota bacterium; assembly: GCA_963699265.1. Classification (GTDB taxonomy): domain Bacteria; phylum Armatimonadota; class Armatimonadia; order Armatimonadales; family Capsulimonadaceae; genus CAXSEA01. The sequence goes on from OY969427.1 coordinate 167,867, forward strand.
CTGGTTAGCCTGGATATGCGTGAGCATAAGAGCAAGTATCTGCAAGTGCTGGATCAAGTCTTTTCGGCTGCGGGAGTTCGGGAACCTTCAAAGCTGCTTGAGAAAGAACGCATCCACGTTCTCGAAGCGGAAATCGCTAACCCACGGCCGCTGGCTAGCCGCGACCTCAAGCTAGGTGACGAAGACGCAAAGACTCTGGGCCTATTCGAACTCGTCAAGCGCGATATTCCGACATACGGGCGAGGCGCGTTCGGCTCGTTCATCATGTCAATGGCGTCAGGTGTCGGCGACGTCCTTTCGATGCTATTGCTCGCTAAAGAGGCCGGGCTTTACGATCCACGCGGCGAAAGGGCCGATCAAAGCATTGATGTTGTGCCCTTATTCGAAACCATCGAAGACCTCACAGCGGCACCACAAGTGCTCGATTCGCTCCTCGGCAACGGCATCTACCGCAGGCATGTAGAGGCGCGCAGCAACACGCAGGAGGTCATGCTCGGCTATTCGGACAGCACCAAGGACGGCGGCTATCTCACCGCCAACTGGAAGCTGTACATCGCGCAGAAAAGTCTTGCGGAGGTCGCCAGGAAGCACAATGTTGAACTAAGACTGTTCCACGGGCGTGGGGGCGCAATAGGTCGAGGCGGAGGGCCAGCAAACCGCGCCATTCTCGGTCAGCCATCTGGGACAGTGCAGGGCCGGATCAAAATCACGGAGCAGGGCGAGGTCATCGCCGCGCGCTATTTTGAGCCGGAGATTGCTTACCGAAATCTGGAGCAGATTGTCAACGCCGTCCTGATCGCGTCGGCACCTGAAGATCTAGCCGCTCGTGGCCGGAAAGTTGACGTTGGCACTATCGAACATTGGGAGCAGATTACGGACAAGATGTCGGAAGTCGCGTTCAAAAAATACCGTGCGCTAGTCTACGACGATCCCGAGTTCGTCACATTCTTCGAAACCGCGACCCCAATCACCGAACTTTCACAGCTTAATATTGGATCGCGCCCGCCTAAACGGACGAAGTCGCATGCCATTGAAGATTTGCGCGCGATCCCGTGGGTGTTTTCCTGGATGCAGAGCCGAATCGTTTTACCCGGTTGGTACGGATTGGGCTCGGGATTGAAGTCGTTCGCGGATGAATCGCCGCGCAACCTCAGCATTCTCCGCGAAATGTATGAGGCATGGGACTTCTTTGCGACCGTGATCGACAATGCCCAAATGTCACTTGCTAAAGCCGATATGCAGATCGCAGCGCGATACGTTTCGCTCGTTCCGGATCAAGGCATGGCGCAGCGTATTTTCGCCGACATTCGCGCCGAGTTCGACATAGCACGCCAGCAAATCTGTGCCGTGACCGAACAGGACAATCTACTCGACCGCAACCCCGTGCTGCAAAAGTCTATCCAGCTTCGAAACCCCTATGTTGATCCGCTCAGCTATCTGCAAGTCGAGCTTCTGTGCCGCCTGAGATCGCTGCCCGCTGACGTAGAAAGTGACGAGCGCAAGAATCTGCTCGCTGCCGTCCTACTGTCGGTAAACGGCATTGCTGCTGGCCTCAAGAATACGGGCTGAGTTCCACAAAACTCGGTGCCAAGACGTTGACGCATCGGTCAGATGTTGCTAAACTTTTTCCAGCAACAGTCTCACCTTCTGCATCTAACGATAGGCCGATATCGCGGGCGATAAAGGCGTCGTTCGCGTTCGGCTTGATTCGCCATGTTTTACGCCACTTCACAACTTCCCCGACCGGTTGAAATTATCCTGCGCTTGATCTCTCTCGTGGTCAGCGGTCCCGAGCGATTGTCGCCATATGCACGCGCGATTTCCGACTCCGCGGTCAACCTTCAACGCGCGGCGACCGGCGACAGGGATGCGTTCAACAAAATATTTGACGCCCACAAAGACTCGGTTCACTCAACTCTATGGCATATCCTGAACGGCGACGACGAGCTTGTGGAGGAGGCTGTCGGAAATGTGTTCCTAAGCGTCTACCGCGGCTTGCCGTCGTTTCGGCACGACTCATCCTTTACTACTTGGCTGTACCGGATCATGATCAACGAGGCAAAAGCACGGATGCGCGCGCGCATGTTCAGAAGCCGCCGCCAGGAAGTCGCGCTGGCCGACGACGTCGCGGCCGACAATTCCAGCGGCTATGGCGATCCAGCAATTAGCGTTTCCAGTGCGGAGAGCAGGCGCATTCTAACGTCCGCCGTCCAGGCGTTGCCGGAGCCTTATCGAACGCCAATAATTCTGCGTTATCTGCAAGACATTCCATCCAACAGCATTTCAGAAATCCTGCATCGTCCGCCAGGAACTGTCCGGTACCAGCTTAGCCGTGGTATCCAGCTTCTGCGCGAGCGGCTTGGAGAGAGTTGGACTTATTAATATTATGGATTCAATAGAGCAAGCCCTAAGATCGCTGCCACTTCGCCCCATGCCCTACGCGATGGAACGCCGTGTTCGGCAGCGCCTCCAGCAACAGATCGCCAACCCTAGATCGATGCGCAGATCGCCATCAACAATTTTGCTTTTGGTTGTTGGCCTGTTTGCGATCGGTGGCGTACTTGCCGAGATGGCCTATTTCGATCCACAAGTTGCGTATGAGATGTCGTCGGTCTTTGCGCGCCACCAGACCGCTGCTCCAGTCGCGTCTGGGCCATATCGCGACTACTGCCGCCTGCATCGCGAAGGCAGACCTACGGCTGCCGCCAAACACACCTGAGCTGTGTTTGACACTCCTTAAATTTTGGGGAAAGACGGCTCGTTGCTCGATGTCCAATAGCTCCCATATGGGAAACCCTTGTAGACGGTCTAGAGCGAAATGTCTGAACTAACGAATTTTCTGAGGAGTGAACAAAACATGGAACTGAACGATCTGCAGGACCTCTATACGTCCGAACTGAAGGATCTTTACAGCGCCGAAAATCAGATTCTCAAGGCTCTCCCGGCGATGATCAAGGCTGCTTCGTCGGACGAGCTTAAGAGCGCGTTTGAAGAGCATCTCAGCCAGACTGAGGAGCAAGTGAAGCGTTTGGAGACGATCTTTGGAAAGCTCGGCGAGAAGCCTAGCGGCAAGGTCTGCCACGGAATGCAAGGTGTCATCGAAGAGGGCAAGGAGATGATCAAGGAGGACGCGACTCCTGAAGTCAAAGATGCCGGTCTGATCTCCGCTGCGCAGCGGGTCGAACACTACGAAATGGCGGGATATGGTTCCGTCCGAACATACGCTGACATGCTCGGCGACAAGGACGCTGCCAAGCTGCTGCAAACGACCCTCGAGGAAGAGGCACAGACCGACAAGAAGCTTTCCCAGCTTGCGAATTCGCTGATCAACGTCAAAGCGACCGCTGGCGCAGGCCGCTAGTCTCGGAAGAGTCGCGAATCGAGATAGACCCTTGTTCCACTTTGTCGGAACGAGGGTCTATTGTCCTTTGGCAACTGATGCCGGAAAGCCGTTGCTGGTCAGTTCGCCGGCCACTTCATCCGCCGTCACTTTGCTCTTGAATGCGCCAACCTGTACGACAAACGTATCGTGGTCGCCGTCCGTGCTTTTCAGCGTCATAGCCGCGTAACCGCGATGTTTGAGAGTGTCCTCAAGGATTTTCGCGTTTTTCTCATTTTGAAAGACTCCCGCCTCGACATGGTATAGCGGCGCGTTTTGAGACAGGTCGTCCGACGGGTTTGCTGGCGGTGGAGGAGGCGGTGGTGGAGGAGGCACAAGGGCCTGTTGACCGCTGTCGGTTTGGCCCGGATTCTGACTGTCAGCGCCACTAGTTTGAGATGCTTTCGATCCGTTTGGATTGGTAGAGTTGTCGGCGGATGAATCCATCCCCGATGTATCGGGAGCTGTATTTGGCGTAGTAGGTGTGTCGGTTGGTGCAACGCCCGTTTCCGATGCTTCGGAGTCTGTCGGAGGCGGCGTGAGGGGCTTCTTAGGAGTTAGCGACACCTTCGTCTCGGCGATCTCAATTTCGGGCGCGCCTGGCGCGGTGTACTCGCCAGCCGCCGCAACCTTTCGGCGCGGCGGTGGCGCAACCGGCGCCTGTGGCTCGTCTTTAATATCCGTTATGGTCGTCGGCGTACTTGGCGCCGAAGACTTGGAGGAGCCACCAATATAGTAATATCCGGCAAGAGCACCGCCGACAACGACTACGATCCCGGCCAGCATGAGTCCAACAGTTGATCCGTTTTTCATAAACTAAGCAAAATCCCACCGGCAGAACTACCATGTCCGCATGAACACAGTGTACGGTCGCAGGGGGTGGGAAGTCAATATGGCTAGCTTACAGAACGGCGGGATGGCACCCGAGACTTGGCACAAGCCCTCGTCCTGAAACATGAAGATCAGGAAGTGAAACATTTGCGAGGATCGGTGCGCAAGGCTTCCGAACGCGAGTTGCAAGATTAGGCAAGAGAGATTTCTCCTTCCCCTCGTTCCTCGGTTGGTCGAAATGACCGTGAAGTCATATCGCCAAAATTGTTGCGCCGCGTTGTACAATCCGAATCATGCCATCAACTCCCGAAGTCCGCACCATCCTTGCCACCGACTGCGGCAGTACGACCACCAAAGCGATCCTCATTGAACTCAAAGACGGCGAATATCGCCTGACCACGCGCGGCGAAGCGCCGACAACGGTCGAAGCACCGTTCGACGATGTCACTGTCGGAGTCACCAATTCGACCCGCGAAGTGGAGGAGCTTTCCGGGCGCACCATCCTTGACGAAAACGGCAAGATCATCACGCCCGCGAAGGACGACAAGACCGGGGTCAACCTCTATCTATCCACCTCAAGCGCAGGAGGAGGGCTGCAGATGACTGTCGCGGGGGTGGTCAAGGCGATGTCCGCCGAGTCGGCTGAACGCGCTGCGCTTGGAGCGGGCGCAATCATCATGGACGTGATCGCGGTCGATGATGGCCGCAAGGATTTCGAAAAAATCGAGCGTATCCGCGCGCTTCGCCCCGACATGATTCTGATGTCCGGCGGCACCGACGGCGGCACAGTCACGCACCTTGTCGATCTGGCCGAAATGCTGCGCTCCGCCGATCCGAAACCGCGCCTGGGTGTCGGCCTCAAGCTGCCGGTCATCTATGCGGGCAATATCGAGGCACGCAAACCGGTCGAGGACGTGGTCGCGACTGTTGTCGACCTCCGCGAAGTGGAGAACTTGCGGCCGTCGATGGATCGCGAAAACTTAGGGCCAGCGCGCGAAGCGATCCACGAACTGTTCCTCGAGCATGTCATGCAGCAGGCACCGGGCTACGCGAAGCTGATGACCTGGACAAGCTCAGGCATTATGTCCACGCCGAACGCGGTCGGCAAGATCATGGAAACTATCGCCAAGGAGCGCGGCATCAACGTCCTGGGAGTCGATATCGGCGGAGCGACCACCGACGTTTTCTCTGTTTTCGGCGGCATCTTCAACCGCACCGTTTCCGCAAACCTCGGCATGTCCTACTCGATCTGCAACGTCCTCACCGAAGCGGGCTTGCCGAATATCAAGCGGTGGATTCCGTTCGGGGTCAACGACGCTTCCCTGCGCAACCAGCTTCGCAACAAGATGATCCGCCCAACAACCATTCCGCAGACCCTGAAAGATTTGCAGATCGAGCAGGCTGTTTCGCGCGAGGCACTGCGGCTGGCGTTCGAGCATCATAAATCGCTGGCGCGCGGGTTGAAGGGTGTCCAGCAAAAGCGCAGCATTGGCGAGGCGCTTAGTCAGGGCGATACCGGCGCGACTCTGGTCAAGATGCTGGATCTGAACATGGTCGTTGGCAGCGGCGGAGTCCTGTCGCATGCACCGCATCGCGGGCAATCTGCGATGATGATGATGGACGCCTACCAGCCGGAGGGCGTGACCATGCTGGCGGTGGATTCGATCTTCATGATGCCGCAGCTTGGCGTCCTTTCGACCATCCTGCCTGAGGCCGCAACCCACGTTTTCGACCGCGACTGCCTGATCCGTTTGGGCGATTGCGTCGCGCCAATCGGTAGCGCAAAGGACGGCGAACCGGCAATCACGGTGAAGCTGGCTGGACTTGAGTCGGTAGTAGTCCCTGCGGGACAGATTATACTTGTGCCACTCGCTGAAGGCCAGGAGGTTGCCGCCGAACTGATCCCCGCCAAAGGCTGGGACATCGGCGCAGGCAAAGGCAAGCCTATGAACGCCAAGCTCCAAGGCGGTGTTGTCGGCCTGATCATCGACGCCCGTGGCCGCCCAATCAACCTCCCAACCGACGACACGAAACGCGTCGAAAAGCTCCAGCAATGGCTCAAAGCACTGAATCTGCCGATGGGGTGAAGCAGGCGGCGTAAGGAATTAGTCCGTCATCCCGACCAAAGTGAGGAACGAACGACGCGGAGGGAACACGTAGTTCGCTAAATATTGACGTCATTTGAAGAGCGACAAGCGTTTAAGCCTCTAACGTGGAGTACCAATAATTGTCTCCTCAAAGTATCAAACTTCATGAAATCGAAATTTTCAACTCGAATGACATTTTGGATGTTAGTTGTGGTTGTAACTCTCTTGGCCGTCTGCAACGGGCACATCCGCCCTGCTATTGCTCAAACTATGCTAGCTCCAGCCGCTAAACCCTACGAGCCCCGGCTGACTGCCAAGCAGGCTGAGGCTTTAGTCATCGCGTTTTACAAGCGTAATGGAATCACCCAGTATGCTCCGCCGAAATGCCACTTTGATGGTCACTTCTGGGGTACGGAGCAGGGATATATGGGTTTTTATCCCGCATCGTTCACAATTGATGACAGCACCGGCAGGATCGTTGATTTCAGTGACTTTATGGAACACGGAAACTTTGGCCCATATTCACCTGACGACGACATCATTAGCGAAGATGAAGCTGAACGGCACGCTACCAGAATGGCCGCTGGTGAGGGTTGCCCTATTTACAAATGCGTCGTTCGCACGACCCTTTCACAACAACCTGGGACAGGCGGCTATGGTATGTATCAAATCGAATTCGACGACGATAAATCTTACGGAGATTGGGAACCGTGGTGCACGGTTTTCATCAATCCAGGAAACGACTGCGTCGTGGAGTATCAGCTGCATTACCGTAACCATGGATTTGCGCCACTGGACAAAAAATCTACCAATGGTTCTAAGTCAAGATAAGCGAACTACGTGTTTCCTCCATTCCGCTCATTCTTCGCTCCAGTCGGAATGACGGAGAAGGATCACAGGCGGGACGCCTGCCCCACAAATAGTCTCAACCTACTTCTGCGATTTTTTCACGGCTTCGTAGTCTTCATCCCTGAAACATCCAACTTCGTCGCTGGCGTAATCACATCTGCCGCCACAGGTTTTTGGTGGAAATCGAAGCAATCGAGCATGTCTTTAGCACCCGCGTCGCGGGAGGCGAGAGGCTTGAGGCCGAATTTTTCTTCGATCAGCTTAAGCGGTGACGTGAAGTCGAACGTCGAATGGCAGATGGTGCCGGGGCGGGCGAAGGGAGAGATGACCAGGGTTGGAACACGCGGGCCGTAGCCGTATTCGTTGACGCTGGGCGGCATAACGTGATCGTAGAAACCACCGTAATCGTCCCAAGTCAAAATGATCACCGTGTCCTTCCAATTCGGCCCGGACATGATGGCGTTGATCATGTCGGTGACATGCCGCATGCCGCGCGCAGAGTCCGCCGGAGGATGCTCGCTATCCCGCGCTGTCGGCACAATCCAGCAGACTTGGGGCAGCGTTCCGGCCCTCGCGTCGGCATAAAGCTCGCTCAGTCCGACCAGATGGCTCATCAGTTCAGGGCTTTTCTGAAACGCCTTGAATCCCGGCAGCGGATTCCAAAGACTGTGCTTATGCGGGTTGGCCTTCTCGTCGTAGTACTTCCAACTGACGCCCGTGTTTTGCAGCAGCTCGGCCATAGTTGGGAAATTGTAAACACCATCTTGGCCAGCGATACTCGGCGGAGGATTGTTGACCAGGCCACCAGATTGCGCAGCGACGGTGTAAAGATGGTTCGGCTCGCTTGGCCCATCTACGGACGAAAAGAATCGGTCACAGAGCGTGTAGTGTCGCGCATAGTCCCAGTAGTTAGGGATCTCGTGCCAATCGTAGTATGAGAGCGTGTTGTCGCACCCAGTCGGGAGTAGGACCAATGGGAGGAGCGTTCAAATGCTCGGTGGGAAGCTGGCCTGCACTTACTGCCTCGGCGGCAGGACCGTTGCGTCCGGCGTTTTCGATGACGCTTGCGAGTTCATCGGCGTCGAGCTGGCCGTCCTCGTCCGCATCGTAAGCCTTAAGCATCGCCGCTGCGCGTTCCGCTGGAGTAATCGGGACGCCGTTGACCGTCGGAATCGGCCCTCCGCCGCGTCCAAATCGCGGCCTTGCCTCTAGCAGAGCGGTAAGTTCGTTGACATCAAGCTTTCCGTCGTTGTCTTTGTCGAAGGTCGCAATAAGCTGTTTAACTCGTGCCTCAACCTTCGCGCCCTTTTTTCCGCCATTCACGTTGGACACATCACCATTTACAGGCATGATGTCTTCAGGATCGATCTGCGGAAGCGTCCCTTTCCAGTAGTACGCGAGCGCTTGCGGCCATTCGCCCCAGAGGAAACCGTCCATTTTGCCGCCGTCCTCAGATACGTGCGCCGCCTGCCAGCTATGGTTGAGGTCATGGGGAATGGACGTCTTATTCAAATGGAATGGAGATACCGTACGCTCGCCGCCAGGACTGTACGCGAACTTCGCATTGAGCGGAATTCCGTCTGCGCCAGGATACGTTCCAAAATAGTGGTCAAAGCTGATGTTTTCTTGAATGATATAGACGAAATGCTTGATCGGGATTTTCGTTGCGTCAACAGACGGCGCCGCAATTGCGGAATGAGACAAGAAGGCTAATGCCAATGCTGCGACAATTACTATTGTTGATGTCTTCATATTTGTTTTTCTCTGTTCCGCTCAATCTTCGTGCAAGTCGGAGGGACGTAGAAGATCACAGGCGGGACGCCTGCGCCACAATGTGGTCCCTACATTCCCGCCACCAAATCCGCGTACGTCTGCGCTTTTTCCCACTCCTCAACTGCGACGAACAGCTCTTCTTCGACTTCGCCGTGGCGTTTGGCGAGTTCGACGGCCTGATCGCTTGGGCGTGACAGCGCCGCGATGATTTGCGTTAGCTCTTCTTCGAGTTTTGCGACCAACCCTTCGGCCTCTTCGAGGCGAGACTTCGCGCGCTGGCGCTCTTTCGATAGCTGGTGGGCGTTCATCGACGAGAGCCGCACAAGGTCGGCGTTCGGTGCGGGTGCGGATGGTTCGTTTTTCCCCTTGCCGCTGCCGTTGCGGGACGTCTGCGTCGAGGACAGCGGAAGCTTGTCGTTAACCTGATTTCGAGTTGCGCGATATTCGGAATAGGGCATCTCGAAGACACGCGCCTGACCATCGGCGACTTCGATCGTGCGCTTTCGTCACTTGATCAAGCAGATAGCGGTCGTGGGAGACGAGGATCAGCGCACCGTCGTAACCCTGCAGCATCTTGCCGAGCGCTTCACGGGATTCGAGATCGAGGTGGTTGGTCGGCTCATCGAGGATCAAGAGGTTGGGCTGTAGCCATGTGATCTGCGCAAGGCTGAGCTTGTTCTTTTCGCCTCCCGACATGCTGCGAACCGGGCGAAAGACATCCTCGCCGGTGAAGAGGAAATCGGCCCAAATACGTCCGCGCCTCTTCGGCGGTGAGGCCACCCATGTCGAGCATGTTTTCGAGAACGCTGCGGTCGAGATCGAGGTCGGCGACATCCTGCGCGAAATAGCCGGTGGAAACGTTGTGGCCGAGTCGCGCACTGCCCGATGTCGCATCCTCGCGTCCCATAATGACCTTGATCAACGTCGATTTTCCCGCACCGTTTGGGCCGACCACCCCCACCCTATCGCCGCGCTCAATGGTGAATGTCAGGTTGTCGAATAGAGTCCGCTCGCCGTATTTTTTGCCCAGCCGCTCGACCATCAGCACTTCGCGTCCGCTCGCAAATCCCGCTTTGATGCTCATCTTGGCCGTTTTTTGTGCGGAGAGCGGTGCTTCGGTCATGTTTTCGCGGATGCGCTCCGCCCATTTGAAGCGTGACCACGCCTGGTTTTTCTTCGTCGGCGTGTTCTTCCACTTTTCGAAGAACGTCATCAGCCGCTCGACTTCCGCCTGTTCGCGTGCATGCATCTCCGCCGCGCGCTCTTCGCGTTCGACTTTTTGACGCAGGAAGCTGGTGACGTTGCCGTTGTAGACAATCAGCCGCTTATGCTCGATCTCGGCGACGGACGTTACCACACGGTCTAGAAATGTCCGGTCGTGAGAGACCAGCACCAGCGCGCCGCCCCACCCGCGTAGGAACGATTCCAGCCACTCGGTGGCGTCGATGTCCAGGTGGTTTGTCGGCTCGTCGAGGAGTAGCACGTCAGGGCCGGAAAGGAGCAGTCGCGCGATGGCAAGGCGTGTTTTTTCACCGCCTGAAAGGCTGCCGCACTGTTTTTGCTGATCGGATTCGGAAAATCCCAGCCGCTTCAGGACGCCCGGAATGTCGCGCAACTGGTCGTAGCCGCCCATAATCTCGAAGCGGTCGCGCAGTTGGCCGTACTCCTCCATGGCGGCATCTTGGAGATGCGCCTCGCCTGCGTGTGCGGCGTCGCCGATCTGGCTGCTGAGCTCTAATAGACGCGCTTCCATCGCACGCACCCACCCGAACGCCTCCTCAGCCTCGTCCAGAACCGTGTGATGCGGATCGACCAGATTTTCCTGTTTGAGATAGCCAGGACGGACGCCCTTGTTGAACTTTAGCGTTCCTTTGTCGGCTTCGACTGCTCCGGTCAGGATGCGCAGCAGCGTTGTTTTGCCGGTGCCATTTCGCCCGACCATGCCCATTTTCTGGCCCCAGCCGAGCGTAAATGTCACTTTTTCAAACAGCGTATCGACGCCGTAGGTCTTCTCCAGATTGTCAACTGCAAGAACAGTCATAGGGATTAATTCAGCAAAATCGCGCTTGCAGGAGGCGGCAAAAATAGTTCGACCGGCGGTTGAAAGGCAACTTCGTGCGTCACATTCAGGTTGACGCCGAACGTCTTCTTGAACGCCTCCTCCTGCGCTTCGGCGGCCCAGTATTCGAGGGACGCGTCCGCGTCAGGAGCCACGACCATGTCAAGCAAAAGTCCTTCACCCTTGGATGTCTTCAGCAGACGCGCGCTCTGGATCAGGCCAAGATGGCTGCGGTCAAGTGCCTCAGCGACGCGAAGAAGACAGCTTAGAACGCGCACGATGTTTTGCTCTTTCGGCGGCAACGCCTCGAACGACTCGTGCTTGTGTTTCGGCAAACTTTTTCGGTGATAGAGCGCGATCTGCGCAATCACTTCGACTTCGAGATCGTTGAAGCCGAGAAGCTCGGAGTGGCGGATCAGATAATACGAATGCAAATGGTGCCCGGTGTGCGAAACAAAAAATCCGCAGTCGTGCAGAAGCGCGCCGTAGCTCAGAAGCTCGCGTTCATCGTCGCCAAGGCAATGAAGGCCCAGCGCCTTCGTCTCCGAAAAAAGTTGCAGCGCGAGCTTGGTGACGGTCGCCGCGTGCGCCTCGTCGACTTGGCAGCGACGCGCCAACCTTCGCGCCGACCGCACGCGCACACTGGCGTCACGAAACAGATCAGCGTCTATGTCCGACGATATCCCCGCCGCGGAGCCGTCGCGCAGGATGTAGTCAACCACAATTCCCTCGCGCAAACCGCGGTCGCTGATGAAGATGCTGTGCGCGCCAACAGTTTCCATGACGGTCTGCGCGATTGCCGCGCCAGCGATGATGATGTCGGCGCGCTCTGGCGCAAGCCCGGGCACCTTCTTTCGCTGATCGAGCGGCAGCTTGCAAAGCATCTGGGATATCTGCTGAACATCTCCCAATGCCAGCTCGAAGTTGCGCAGCGTGGTGGCACCTTCCGGCTTATGACGCCGCGACGCGATATCTGCCAGCGCCATAATGGTGCCGGACGACCCGAACATCTTGCCAAATTTCTCTCTCTTGATTCGCCGCGATGCTGGCTCGACGATGCTCCTAACCGTTCGCTGCAGCTTATGCCAGGTAGACGGCGAGATTACCTTTGACGGATTCTCGACCACCTCGCCGGTCAATCTAATTGCGCCCATCTTTAGGCTATCGAGGAAATGATAACGGTATTTGTCGCCGACAATCAGCTCGGTGCTTCCACCGCCGATGTCCATGAACAGCGCCTTTTCCGTTTCTGGAAGCTCGATGCCGCTTGTGACACCCAGGAAAATCAGGCGCGCTTCTTCGTGTCCGGAGATCACCCTAACATCCACTGCGCCCTTCGATGCTGCGGCCACCCTGTCAACGAAATCATCCTGATTGTCGGCCTCACGCGTTGCTGCCGTGGCCAGTGCGATCAGCTCCTTTGCGCCATATCCCGCGGCAATGTCGGCGAACCGCGCGCAAACATGCGCACACCGGGCGACGGCCGCGTCAGTTAGTCGTTGCTTCCCGCCTACAAATTCGCCCTCGCCCAAGCGAACTTGCTCGCGACTGTTGTCCAAAACTGTCCATGTACCGTCCGCGTGGATGTCCACGACGACCAGTCTGACCGAGTTTGTGCCGATATCGATTGCGCCTAAGACTGACATTTTTGCTCCTGTTCGCTGCTCTGCGTCGTTCCGGAACCGTGCCGCCAACGGCCTATTTGCCGCTCGCGCCTTGACCGCCGATGGTCACCGGAGTATAATACCGTCTGCTGCGCGTATGGACGCTTGCCACCGGCAGCATTTCCACGGTCATCGGGGTGTAGCGCAGTTGGTAGCGCGCGACGTTTGGGACGTTGAGGTCGCAGGTTCAAATCCTGTCACCCCGACCAATAAAGAGTAACGGTAACGGGCATTCCCGTTGAACGAAATCATGGGGTAAGTGCGCCCGAAAGCTATGGCTGGGGACACTCGCGCGTATTGATCAGCATTGGGACCAGTCCAAGTACTGTAAAGTGATGGGCTGCGATTGCTGCAGCAAGCAGGCGGACAGCGCAGTAATTATATGCTTGGTCTACGTCAGGTTCAAATCCTGCACCTTTGCAAGCTACGGATTCTAAGTGCCAGCGTAAATCACCACCAGCTTACTTACGGCACTATTGCGTACATCAACCTCTGCAGTAAGGTTGCTAGGTGTTTTGAAACTGAAAATAAGTTGACTTTCGATTGCAAGTTCACCCACCACAGCAAAGTTAAATTGGTCCCGTAAACCTTTTGCAATTCTCATTAAAAACGCCGTCGATATGGTCGGCCTGTTCAACCAAAGTACTTTGCTCGTCGCGAAAAGTCCTGTCGGCATCGCCCTTAAATGACAGCCAGTTGAAACTGCCCGTGACGCAAAAGCTGTCGTCGCAAATTAAGACCTTTGCGTGAGTGTCGCCCATTCGCTTAAAGACAAAATTTTCGTGCTTCTTCGCGAGCGATTCGAGTCTTTGCTCAACGTCCCTGTCGGCGTTGCTAGCCCTTGGATCATCGTCCGAGATGCCATATCCAATGTAGACGTTGACATTCCGTGCCAGAACTTCTCGAAGAAGCTTGAAGAAGTCGCGATCTACAACTTGCGCACGTATCCAGGGAGATATGATCATCAAACGGAACTTGCATTTGTTAAGGGCTTTGGCGAGGAGCCTCGGATGCTCGTAAACATATACTTGACGAACTCCACGTTTCTTTTGGCGGTACTCCAGTTCCTCGATACGCGCTTCACTGATCTTTATGACTTCACGGAGTCGCTCCCTTGTAGTCTCGTCGCGCGATTCAGAGAGTATGTGTTCTGCTTTGATGACCTCGGACTGAATTCTGATTTTCTCACTCGATTCGCCTTCTAACTCGACTGGAGATGCTGCGGGTGAAGAATTGGAAGTCGAGGGCGGGCCAGACTGATCGCCAGCATTCGCAGCCGGATAAAGACGGTCATAAAGCCCTAGCAACTTCATTCCGTCCGCTTTTGTAAATGCAATGTTGTAGTCGGAAGTCAACTTTCCGTTTGCCACGAATTCAATCAGAGGTTCGCCACTCTCAATGGAAATATAATTGAGAGCAACTGCATGTCTAAACATCCGAGTGCAGCGGTCAATGCGCTCAACGTTTATCAAATCCTGCTTTTCCGATCTTCGCTCGTTTGCGAGAACCTTCGCCAAGATGTTTTGAACAAGTGCGACCGCGAAATCTTCTATTTTTGGCTGCTGGGGGCGCACTGCAGGTAGGTCCTTCATCCCCAGCTCCTTCAATTCACGGAACTTCAATAGTCGTTCGCTGTATAGAGCAGGCCGCCTAGTTAGCGCGTCGAAATGCAAGGAAAAGGTGCGCTTCTGCGGCACAACTAGCGAGGCGCTTTCTAGAGCTAGCTGGCCTTTAGCAGTAAGCTTCAGAGCTTGTTTAGTGCTTGATGGAAGGCCTGAAAGTGAAACATTGTTATCGCGTATAAGCGAACTAGCAATACCCTTGACTAGAGATGAGTCAAGGCCCAAGAAGTCCGCGATCTCTCCACAATCGCACATTTCCAATTGCAAGCATCTCATGAAGAAATTCTTCAATTGGACCGATTTTCTTGTGAACAAGCGTAGAGACTTGCAAGACGATGCTGTATACCGGAATTCCGACCTCAATGTAGTCAGCTAGCCTATAGCCCGGACGGATGGAAAATCTCTCCGCGATTTCGTCAGCGTTCATTGCATCAACTCCTTGATTAGGCAGTCCTTCGGATGATTTTCAATATAATCGACAACTGTCCGGAAGGGGTTGCTACCGGTAACAGTTCGCGCAAACAAATGGTCGCCTACAATAACGAGGTATTTCTTTCCTCGAGAAAGTGCTACGTTTAGACGCCGAACGTCTTTCATGTGGCCAATTGTGTTCTTGGCGTTTGATCTTGTTAGTGTGTATATGGCGATGTCCGCCTCCCTTCCTTGGAACGCATCAACTGTGTTGCATTCTATGTCAAGGCTACTCCAACTTTCAGCCTTTAGACTAAGGTCGTGTTTCAAAGCGTTTGTCTGTGCAAGATATGCGCTTAGGATCGCGACACTAAACCGCTGACCTTTAGCAGAAGCTCTGGAGTTCACCCTTTCGAGAATATCACGTATCTTACGTATCTCCGTTTCGTTAGAAAACGAGAAGCCATTCACTGTCTCATGCCTTTTTTGAAGGCCAGATGTCGAAAACCAGATTACCGGGGCACCGAATATTTCCGCCAGGATCGCGTCTCGGTCTTGGTCTACGCTTTTCAGGCTGCCGTCGTAAAAGCAATTGCTGATCAGGTCACCTATCGCTGGAACCATCCGGTGCTGCAAATAAAGTCCGCTCTTGCACGAGCTCGGGAGGCCAAACTCTAGGCGCCCAAACAGTGTTTCTCGGACGTCCTCCTTGCGAAGGTCGAACTTTTCTAATATGTCTGACTTCTCTAGGAGATCTTCCTCAAAAGGTGGCAATTGCATTCTGTCCCCTACCAAAACCCACGATTTAGATCTAGATAATGGAACAAGCACCTCAGTCTGGCTGGCTTTGGATGCCTCGTCAACGATGCACAGGTCAAATTCACTTTGAGCCATTCCCTTCACTCCTGCAAATCCAACGCACGTCCCGGCAATAACTTTCGCGTCGGCAATAAGCGCAGGATAAAAGTCGTCCGATTTTCCGAATCGCGCGTCCCATTCGGCGCGGACTGAAATTAAACGCCTGAGCATGTCAATTGCAATGCCTTTAGGCATAAATAAGTCCGCCCATTCGCGTATTTCATTTTCCGAACCTTCTAGTATGCCGTCCAGCCCCGGTTCGAGCACCTTGAGGGTCTTGGCGATATTCGCCCTACTAGCATTTTTCCCTTTGATTTCCGCGTTAAGCTGTGCGATATCTTCCCTCAGTTCGGCCAAGTCGTCGGCGTCAGAGTCGGCGCTTGCAGCGGCGTCTACAGACCGCGACAAACCAGTTTTGCCCAACTTTGGCCCCTGCAACTCAGACGAGAGTTCTTCACGTCTCTGACTTAGGTACTGCAATTCTTTGATGGCTCCGAGATATTCTTCTAAATGACGCCCCACCTCAAAGTCTTGCCTTGGGATATTGTTGTTCATCACCCACCGTTCAAGGAAATCCTCGCCGCGCGTGAGAACTTCCTTCTTCCACTGATCCATGCGCTCTGATAGAAGCAGATGCCGAACCGCCGGAGAAACTCGATCGAAAGTTTGTGAGGCTAACCTTAGAACTTTTAGGTCCGGTGCCAACGCTTGTATCCGCTCAAGAGCATTATCAAGTGCTACATGCGTCTGAGACGTTAGCAGTATCTTGGCTGAAGGATGGATGTCCAAATACTGAAGAATCGTCTCGACAATAAAAGTCGTTTTGCCGGTGCCTGGAGGCCCCTCGACCAGCAAGAAGTCAGGGGCACCACAAGCTAAGCGCACAACATTCACTTTGTCGGTATCTAGGTCTTGGTGCATCTCACCGAGCGTAACAGGAATTGGATCGCAGGCTTTATCCGGTCTAGCTAGAAGGTTGCGGAGTTCCGGTCTGGCAGATCTGAAGAATCTCACTGCATCGAGCGCTTCGTGTTGACGTCGAATTGCGGTCTTCGCAGCAGCAACGTCGAATAGCAGTTCACCATGGAAAGGAATTAGATCGTCGTAATTTTGAGATACGTTCAATAGTAATGAGCGGCCATCAATGGACTGTACCGTCCCGAGCACAGCTGTTCTATTTTCAACAACCACTCGCCGTGGTTGGTCAATAAGATCCAAGGATGGCTCCACAACCATTTCGAACCTGATGCAATTGTCTTCATGCGCCCAACCTTTGTATTTTAGCGGAGCCTCTCGCTCGGCTTCGATCTGATTCTTGGCATTTAGGATGCGGTCCCAGGTGTAATACATCTCCTGATCACGTCGGACAAGATCCTCTTCCATCTTGGCGACATCACTCTTTTGAGATTCAAAAACAAGGGTTTGAAGATCCTCGGACGCTCGAAACTTATTAACAGCGTCACCGAACGTAAATCGGCAGGTTGGCGTGTAGGCCGTCTGGCGGTATATCTCTAGTTGCGCTTGAGAAGTTTTCCAGGCTTTGATTACGGCTAATCGATATTTCTCTTTGCGGTCAATGGCGACATGATAACTAAATGCTGCGCCAAAAAGTCGAAAATTAGAATCGGTCTTTGTTTTTCCTTGGTCGTTCTCTTGACTCGCGTATAATTTGAAACCCGAAACTTCATCAAGATCTTCAAGTACAGCTGCTTCAACTTCCGAGGTGGATACGTCGCCAAGTGCAAGCTTCAAAGCATCTTCGCCCGACCTTGTAAGAGTGAGATGATAAGTTGTAAGTTCCAGCCACTCTCGCGAGCGCATTACTTGAACTGCGGTGACCGCATCACACAACGCAATCGCGTTCTCGAATCTTCTCTTCGGATCCGTCTCTAAACAGCGTCTCAAAATCGCTTGAATTTCGTAAGGACCGTCAAATTCTTCTAGGGCTTCCGGAAAGGAATCGTAGGACAAAATATCCACAGTTGTAAGGCAGCGTAGAACGATCGCAGCGAACGCATAGACATCACGTGTATATGTGAACGACCCGTCGTCATACTCTGGAGGACAATATGGTCTACTGACCCAGTCCTGTAAAGTGGCCCCCGGTTCTATCCATTGCTTGATTTTCGCGATGCCAAAATCTGCAAGTCGGGGGTAGCCTGCGTTATCAACTAGAATATTTCTCGGCTTGATGTCCCGATGGATAATCTCTCGTGAGTGAGCGAAGACGAGTGCGTCAAGAAGAGGCTTTCCAAATTCTTCATAAAATGAATCCCATCCCTCGAAGATGTGCGTCTTCAGCCATTCTGACAGGTCCAGATCAAACCACTCAAGTACTAAAAAATGCCGACCCGTGTCATCATCGACACCGGATTCGAGCATAGTAACAACGGAAGGATGCTTTAATTCTTTCAACGATTCTACTTCCCGACGAAAAGCTTCGGCCAGCAAGTCTCCAGCAATCGACTCCTTCCTAAATAGCTTAATTGCGACCTTCCTAAAGTCTGATAGAGTGTCAGTTCCCGCGAATACGTCCGCCATGCCACCATGCCGAGCCGTTCCACCAATGGCATAACGGCCGTTAAGAATTCTGGGACCTGATGTTAACACTTGTGTCTCCTAATAGAAGTAAACTATTTGTGGTCTATTCGACAGTTTGAGCGTAGTGGAATCAAATTCCTGCATCCTCAGCAAAGACTTAGACCTCAAGTTGCGTTCGAGCATGAACAATCTATTTATTCCGGCACGCTATCCTCGGCTCTCTCATCCTCACCGTAAAATAGACGCTCGCCGCCGCAGCGACCGCACTGACGCCAAACACGATCGGATAACCCAATCGATCCGCCAGCATCCCCCCGATAAGCGGCGCGCCTATCCGAAAAGATGCCACAGCCGCATTGAAAACCACCGTGTAAATCGGAATCCGCTTCGTATCGCCTGCGAACTCCATCACAATGTTATAACTGGCAATCGAAATCCCTGTGATCGATAACGCGTTGGACGTGAAAATCAGATAGAACGTCCATGACGCGGGTGAAGCAACCGCGAGAGCTACCGCCAAAAGCGCAAGCAGTTGCGACGCAATCAGCACGCCTTTGTTCCCGTGCCGATCCGCCCATGTCCCCCAAGCAAGACTTCCAAACGACCCCAAAACCGCGCCAATGGTCGTAAAATCTGCGACCATTCCGGAACTGACATGAAACTTCATGGAGTCTTCGAGAACAAAGAACGGTGCAGACATTCCCGCGATCGAGAGGAGGCTTTGCCCAAAGATCAAGTCTCGAAACGCAGGCTTTTCGCGCCATATTTCCAATGCCTCGCGAAAAACGTGATGCTTTGGTTCCTTGTTTACAGCGAGGGCGGCCGGACGTTCCCGCAGCAGCGCAAATCCAATAATCCCTAGAAACAGGATAACCGTGCCGATCAAAAAGCAGTCGCCGAAACCGTGAAGATTGCTAACCTGACCAGCGCGGAGCAGGAATCGCGTTGTCGGATCTATCCCGAATCCCAATATGCCTCCGACCACCCCTGCCCAGCCAAAGAGCCGTCCGCGCTGCTTTGTAGGAATCACCCGCCCGATGATCACCCAATATGCAGGCTGGTTCAGTCCGAGGCATATTGCGTGAATTCCAAATGCAGCAAGAAATAGCCACATCAACTCGCGTGAATGCGGTGGCCCTAGAATCGGGATTAGCAGCGCAATCGCAAGCAGCGGCAACCGCTCCAAGATGGCGATGTTGAACAGCCACCACTTGGCAACCTTCAGGCGCGCAACTTGCCGCGCGACCAGCATCCCCGGCAGAAGATAGCCGAAATTGATCAGCGCCGGAAGTAGGCCGATCACGAAGTTGGATGCGTCGAGCTGCCTCAGGAAAAGCGGGACAATAGTCGACAGCGAAAAAAACGCCATCCCGATCGACCAGGTGAATGCGTCGACTAGACATATCCCATAGTTGAGAGGCAGCGCGGTCTCGTCGCTAGGTTCAGGCTTGGTGCTGGACAGATTGTCGGACGGCTCCTTGGTTTCACTTCGCATACGCTAATGGCCTAGCCGTTCGCCCACTCGCCTCAGCATGAACGCCCACTCGCGCTTACCTTGCCGTGTGAGCGCCATGATGAATTCGCGCGAGCCGGTTAGCTTGAACATCTTTCGAATCTGCTCTGGCGCCGCAGTTATCCCGCGCTTCTTGATGACAAGCGAGCCAGCATCATTGCTGCTGAGCCAAGCCTGCACGTCGCGCGGGTGGAATGGCATTGCTACCAGGATTTCGAAGGTAGTGGCAAATGGCGTGGTGACCTTGTCTACCGAAATCAGATAACCTGATGATGAATCGATCATGGTAAGTCCTTCTCCGGCTGCAAATGCGGAAACAAGTCCAGCGCGTAATAATGCGGGATCAGGATCGTACAAGTATATGGCTTTTTCTATAGACAACCTTATACTTTCATATGCATCGACATTGGAATTCATACTAGCGCGAACAGGCAGTAAAATCGCCGAAATGCTTGGCTTTGATTCCCTCTTGAGTCGAACCAAATCTAAGTAACGCCTCCTTGCATTCACCTCCTGACGAGATGATCTCCATGCTGGCGTCGAATTGCTGAGCCAGTGCCAAATCCGCAGCGGGCGACAGCTTCACCAGCAGGCCGCCGGAGTGTTTGGCTGCAAAGTGTCGCATCATCGCGTCCGCCAAATCCTGACCACCCCACTTTGATGATTCGCTCCTTCTTGGTGGATCTAGAAAAATCGCGGCGTTTGCCGGGATGTTCAGGTCAAATGCGTCCGCATTCACGCACTCAACCTGCCTCTCTAGCCCCAGTGCCAAGATATTTGCCTTCAGGAATTCGCACCGGATTGGATTAAGTTCGCAAGCGATCACGTTTAGACCGGCCCGAGCAAACGCGATCGCGTCGGCGCCGATTCCGGCACAGGCGTCAATGACCAGTTCCGTGCCAACCTCCTTGAGAATGTCCGCGTGGTAGTTCGAAGTCTCACTGCCGGACGCCATCTGCAATCCGTCCGAATCGAACAGCATGAGCGGGGCTTGTTCGCCCAGCTTGACAGATGCTTTGGGCATTTGCCAGGCGATGGTCCACGCCATCAACGCGGCGTGGGAAAGCTCTGGCGGCGCGGAGTTGCGGAGACGCTCAAGCGCATTCCATTCGGGGACTCTGCCCTGAACCATTGCTTTGGCGCTCCGAACTAGCTCGCGTCCGACTTCGCTCGAAAGCCAGACTGCCGCGCCTAGCTCATTTGTAGGAATCTCCGTGGACATCATAAGAATTGAGTAGCAGACAGCCCGGTTCAAAAACCAGTATCGAATCCCCGTAATGTTACGTTGTTCCGCGCTAGCCTAAAGACTGATAATTCAGTTAGGCCAAAAAGGGTCGTCTAATCGGACCTCCGCTTTGGCATAGTACCGCCGAGGCAAAGAAAGGATGCGACCATGGACCGAGAGGCAATCGACCGACTGCTAAGTCATGCGAATGACATCCCGACCTTGCCGGCCACCGTTTTCCGCGTCATCCAACTTGCCGAAGACCCCAACTGCAGCGCGAACGATCTGGCGCGAGTCCTGCTGAACGATCCGCCGATGGCGGCAAAAGTGCTGAGGCTAGCGAACTCTGCCTACTACGGATTCTCGCAGAAAATCAGCAGTGTTCCGCAAGCGATCACGTTGCTTGGGTTTTCGACGTTGAAAAACGTCCTGCTTTCCGCGTCCGTGTTTGATTTCTACCGCCAAGGTGGCGCTGCTATCGACTTGAACGGCCTGTGGAAGCATTCCGTCGCCGTCGCAACCGCGTCTAAGCTCATTGCCAAACGAGTCCGCTATCCTAATGTTGAGAAGGCGTATACAGTTGGCCTGCTTCACGACCTTGGCAAAATCGTAATCGCACGGTACTTGCCAAGTGCGCTCTTGGAAGTGCGCAAAATTGTTCTCGAAGAGAACTGCGCCGTCTACGATGCCGAGGTCAAAGTTCTCGGTGTAAATCACGCGGAGATCGGCGCGTTCTTGCTCGAAAAATGGAACTTGCCGCTAGCGGTCACGGAAGCGGTCGAATATCACCATCACCCGACGCGTTCGAATTTTCAGTTCTATACGGCAGCGATTGGATATTTGGCCAATATCCTGGCGCACCGGTCGAGAATTGGCTTCAGCGGTGACGAAATGGAGCGGGAAGTTGACCCGCTCGTACGCGAGTATTTTGGCTTGACGGAGCAGTCGATGACCGAAATGCTCGACAACCTGACATTCAAGCGGCTCGAAATCGATGCGTTCTGCAGCATGGCATCTGGCAATAGCTAGTCTGCGCATGCTGACGTCCCTGATTTGCCTGCACGCCACACCGAAACGGAATCGTTATTCATGGATTTGAATAATTCAGAAAGCGCTACTATGCGCTTCGGAAAAAGCCCGTTTTGGGTGCGCCTTAATCAAGAGGTCCAGCAGTTTGGGCCAAGTCCGGCTTGGACTGCCAGCATATTCCATCGTTCGCTGCGCAGGCGCAAGATGGATGCCGACCTTCCGTTGATCGATATCACGCCGCGTAAGTCCCTCTTTACGGCTCTTGTCAACGGCGAAACGTTCCCGCTTCTGATCTTAAATGTCGATCAGGGAGCACGCGGCGCGATCACATTTTCCGGCTCGCGGAAAATGATGCTTCGGGCGACTCACACATTTGAGTGGACAGCGAAAATACGGCCGACTTCAACGCAGTCTGGTCTTCAGCTTGAC
Organism: uncultured Armatimonadota bacterium; assembly: GCA_963699265.1. Lineage (GTDB taxonomy): Bacteria > Armatimonadota > Armatimonadia > Armatimonadales > Capsulimonadaceae > CAXSEA01. The sequence goes on from OY969427.1 coordinate 190,137, forward strand.
ATCCAGTTCAAGGCATCGGTAAGCCCTCCCTTGCCAGCGAGCGCACGCGGCGACCTTAAGCTGGAGGTCTGCTCGCCTATTCATGGGCCGGAGCTGTGGTCGTTTCCGTATGCGCCTGAGAGTCATCGCGGCGCGGTCTCCATTTGGGGCAAACTATGCGGAGTCGCGTTATCGATCGCCGCTCCGCTAACAGCGGCAACTGCAGCCGGCAGCCACGTTGCGGCAACAGTAACAGGCTCCGACACGTCGCAGACATTCACCCATATTCCCTCGCAGGCGATTCGTCGCAGTCGCGGCTCGTACGCATTCTCAATACGGTTTGATGTCGCGCGGACTCGCACACACGCGCATTTTATGCACATGCGCCATACGGTCGCGTCGCTGCCGCCAAGCCTCCCGGCGGCTAGCAACGAGCTCGAATACACACTTCGTGAGCGCGCCCACCGGGCACTGCAGCAGTTGACCGACAAAGGCGGCTACTCCGTCGTTGGTGTCGAGCGTGTGTATGTCAAGGCAAAGGCGCGCAATGCTGGGGTGAGTAGCGAGCCGGTTGACCCGCACGAATTCTATGCGGGCTTCCCCCATTTTCCACTTGACGCCGCTCGCTCCATGCTGGATTGGCACACAATTATTGGCGACGACCACAGCGCGCGCCTTGCGCTGCTAATTGCGCGCGGCATCGCGACTGACTTTTCCGTGATCGGCAACCCTGAGCTGATGGGCGTGAATAAGGGCGCGTTCTGGGATCGACGCTGCGGCGCGCCCGCAGGCCGTGGCGGGACATTTTCAGACTTTATGGGCGACGATTTCCACTCGGTTGCGTCCACCGCTAGAATAGCGCGGGGCCTGTTTGATGTCCACTCACGCACGGGCGACCTGACCAGCCTCAATGCGGCACTAAACGCCTGCCAGTGGCTGATCTTAAAACAGAATCCGCACGGTTATTATGATGGCGACCGCGTCTGCGCGACGACAGGTGTGGTCATCGGCGGCGACGATAACCTTGCCGGAATAGAGGCAGTTGCGCCGCTGATGCTTGCCTACCGCGCGACCCGCAATGAAGTCTTTGTCCGCGCCGCCGCTCGAATCATGCGGTTCGTGACATCGCACCTGATGCCGTCACTGGTTGCGTGTCCGATCTTCCGTACCCGCTTTGCAACCGGTGAGGACACCCCTGCGTCAGTGGCATCGCTGATTCGTGCACTCGCCTTTATGTATTCAGAATCGCAGTCTCGCAGAACCCGCGAAGAGATCGAGATGGCGGCGACTTGGTTGCGTGCATGGGACCTGTCCCAATGGAATGACCTCATCAACAATGACGGTTTCCACGACGGAGTCTACGAAATCGCGCGCGCCGCTTTGCAGATGTTCACTATCGATCGTAATCCCGCCTGGTTCGAGATTGCGCTGCGGTTCAGCGCCGCCTTACCAATAGAGGCGCATTTCGGCTGGCAGGCAGTCCCGCTCTTTTTCGAAACGATGATCTCGCTTGCGGCTATGACCGAAAAAGCGCAGCCGGATTTGTACGGCTACGCGACTAAGATCGGATGGTTCAGCTTCAACCCCGACAGCTCCACGAACCAATATATCGCCGTCAAGGCAGCTGAAGGCGACGATCAGGCGGCAAATATCGACTATCTTCCTCTGGTCTGCCGCGCAGATAGCAAGGTGCTGCTGACAGTGCTTACGGATCGGCCCGTGGAGAATATCACGCTGAGCCAAAATGGCCGCGTGCCAAATGTTCGTGATCTGATCACAGGTGAGTTGGAATGCCAACCAATCAAGCTGCACACATTGCCGTTTGAGAGCCCTTCACGATATGGCGTCTTTGTGATCGAGCCGTAGGACACGGCAATAAGGGAGGAGAGTTTAGGAACGCTCTATTGCCGCTGGGCCATTTTTCGCGTGGAGAGTGCGAAGCCGGTCATTTGGTGGATGAGCGAATGGTTAAAGGGTGGCCGCAGTGACAATCTGCAACGTCGTGCCCTGATAGGAGCTGCCAACATCGGAGTCGTTCGAAAATTCCTGGGCAAGTTCGAGGGACAGATAGCGGTTAACATGCTGACGCACTCCGAACGTGACCGCATTCTTGGGCGAATCGCCAGTGCCCGTATACTTCACGGTTTCGACACGGGCAAGCCAAGTGGTCATTGGCAATTTCAGACTGTGATACGAAAAGTCCAGGTAGTAGCCGTCCGTCCGAATGCCGGTGTCGATCGCGTCAATCGCTTCGCCCCGGATGATTATCGAAGGGGCCGACCAACGCCAATCGAGATCGAACGCACGCGTATATTCATGGACACCAGCCACATTGGTTGTTCCGCCGAGCGCGCTGACACCCAATATCCAACCGTCTAGATAAGTCTGCGCCCGTCCCGCGTAGTGATCCAGATGCCTGGGACCGAGCTGGTATTTATCGGAATTGATGTCAACGAAACCGAGCTGATACTGCCAGTTGCCGATGCTGGTAACGTAGTCCGCACCAGTGTCAATCCGGTTAAGCGTAAGACCGTAATCATTGGCGTCGTAGTAGGCGCGAACAAGCGGAGCCGCTGGCAGCCCCATGTAGTAATACTCGCCCCAATCGCTCAGACCGAACGCGGTTCGGAACCTGCCTACACGCCATGTCCCGCCCAAAGCATCGACTTTCGCATAGTTCTCGTCTAGCAAGTCGTAGCCGCCACTCTTGAGCTCTGCGCCAACAAGCGTAATCTTGTCGCTAATGTGATCTTCCGCGGAGACGTACCTGGTCGCGAGGCTAGTTCCGTTGGTCAACGAATTTGCGCGTGCAGAATTCGCGGAACACGCGAGATAGTTCTCGATCGTCAAGCTCAAGTTGCCGTCAGCGTGCACCGAGGTCGGCATTCCAAAGCATATCACTCCGAAGATAAACGCGACCTTCTTCAAACTCAAAGTTCTGCAATTCATACTTGTAACTAGACGATTGATTGGTAATTTCTTCTAATAGGGATTATTGGGAATCTTGCCTGGTTTCAAGAGTTCAAATTTCTTGACTGTTCGTCGGCTAAAATTTCATGGCAAAAAAGCCGACAATTATCGCACCGCTGACTCGCAAACGAGCGCGTGTCGCCGAAGAAAATTGAGGGTTATGTCACAAATGTCGTCGTTCAAATCGCTATTGATCCTGTCATGGATCGCAGTTTTGAGTGCGCTCGCCTTTGGCGCATGCCTTGCGTCGGACGTTTCAGGCAACATCACGTTCGACGGCAAATCCCAAGCCCGCAACGCAGTCGTATATCTGATCGGTGACGAGCACGCACGGCCGGAAACCGGCGCTAAAGTTGATCAGCGCGACAAAGCGTTCATTCCGCATGTTTCGGTTGTCCCGATCGGGACCCGCGTGTCTTTTCCAAATGACGACACCGTGTTCCACAACGTCTTCGCCTACTTCAACGCCAAGAAATTTGACCTCGGAATGTATCCGCGCGGCGCATCGAAAGAAGTGACTTTCGACAAGGAGGGCGTCGTCGCCCTTTTGTGCAACGTCCATCCCGATATGAGCGCCTACATCATGGTGGTCAACACGCCGTACTACGCGGTCACCGACAGCCACGGCACGTTTGCGATCAAAGGCGTTCGTCCGGGCCACTACGTGCTTCACGTGTGGCACGAAAGCGGCCGCGAAACCACCCAATCTGTCGATGTCGGCAGCGATGGGCAGACGCTAAGTCTGGTCCTCCCGCATAAGTAATTCGAGCATCCCCATGCGTCTTAGCCTCCATGCCAAGATCGACTTGCTTATCGCCGCAGTGGTCGCGGGCTTGGGTGTCGCGATTTTTGCGGGCCTGGCGATACTGTCTAACGTTCAGATCAACGCCGCCCTCTCAAAAGACGCCCGCGAAACGAGCGGCGTACTCGCGGCTCTAGTGGCCGAACGCTCGAGCGCACTCACCGATCGCTGCGTGCTTCTCGCCCGTCAACCTGTCATCCGTGCGCTTATTGGAACAGGTGACCGGGCTACAATTTCCGACAGCGTGCGTGACTATCTGCCGCAACTCGGTGCGAATGGCGCGTTAGTTTCGGACGTTTCCGGCAATGTGCTTGGAACCGCGGGCGATGTTCCGGTTACGAATTCCGGCTATGCCAGCGGCATAATCGCTGCAAAGCAAGGAACGAGCTGGAGCGGCATTTTGGTGGGCCGCCAACATCTGATGCTTGCCGTTTCGGTGCCAGTGTTCAACGGCCCTGACCTTTGGGGCACATTCACCGCGTTCCAAAATATCGACGCAAACACGGCATCGCAGCTTAAGTCGGTCGTGGGAGAGGATGTTGCATTCCTGTCGAATGGCCAAGTTGTAGATGCGTCTCTGCACCTGCCTCCAAACGAGTTCGGTGGCTCTCGCCTTTCGGGCATCAAGGCTATCGGCGGCGCGAAATACTTCGTGCTGTTTCGCCCCATGAATATTGAGGGCAGCAGCTCCGCTGGAATTGTGACGTTGGAATCTTACGAGGACGAAGTCGCGGGATATCGCGCATTTCGGCTGGCCGCTCTGATGTTGATTGCCGTCGCGCTCGTCCTGGCAATTGCTGGTGCCTCAGTCTTCTCCAACAGTATCACGAAACCGCTGACAAGCGTCATTGTGGCGGCACGTGAAATCCAGGCTGGACGTTGGCCAAATAGATTTAGCGCACCACCGGACGACGAAGTCGGCTTGCTGCAGGACGTATTCAACGACATGACCATCTCCCTGCGCGACAGCCGCGAAAAGCTTGAAGCATTGATCGACACCGATCTACTGACGGGCCTCGACAATCATCGCAGGTTCCAGGAGCGTCTCGCGCAGGAGGTGCGTCGTAGCGAAGCAAACGGCGAATGTTTGACGCTGCTTCTTTGCGACATCGACCATTTCAAGGAGTTCAACAAGTCCTATGGCCTTGCAGTCGGTGATTCGGCACTTTCGGATATCGCTCGAAAGCTGAGAGAGTCACTGCCAGAGACAGCGATAGTGGCCCGATATGGTGGCGAAGAGTTTGCAATTTTGCTGCCGGGATGCGATGCCATGTCGGCAGAGCTTTTGGGCAAGTCGGTTGTCTCTGAGTCCGTATCATCCACGAATCACAATAATGGCAGCGTGCTTACGCTCAGTATCGGAATTGCGGCGTTCGGCGAGAGTTCGTCGCAACCAGAAGGTCTAATCCTGGCTGCCGAACTAGCTCTGGCACGGGCAAAGCAGCTTGGCAGAAATCGGGTCTGTCGCTTTGAATCGGTTCCGGGTGCCGACAAAACGTCGGATCCCTACGAACTGCACCGATTCCTTCAGGACGGCAGCCTTGCGACGATCCAGGCGCTCGCCGCCGCGGTCGATGCGAAAGACCCCTACACCCGCGGTCACTCAGCAAATGTCGCTCGATACGCTGCCGATCTTGCGACTCACGTTGGCCTGTCAACTGACATGATTGAGCTAGTGCGCGTCACCGGAACCCTGCACGATGTCGGAAAGATTGGCGTTCCCGATGCCATCTTGAAAAAGCCTGACAAGCTGACCGACGAAGAGCGAGAGATCATGGAGACTCATCCTGTCCTTGGCGAGGTAATTGTTCGCAAAGCGCCGCAACTGGAGCCAACGCTACCAGGTGTCCGCCACCACCATGAGCGCTGGGATGGCAAGGGCTATCCGGACAAGCTGGCTGGCAACGACATTCCGCTGGTCGCGCGAGTTCTAGCCGTTGCGGATTCATTCGACGCCATGACCAGCGATCGGCCCTACCGCAAGGGCCTACCGTTTGACTATGCGCTTAGCCAAATCGAATCTGGAGCTGGTTCGCAGTTCGACCCCGAGTTGGCCGTCGCATTCCTCGAGCTGATGCACTCCGAAATAGTCCTGGCCAAAGCGGCTTAGGGACGAACTGCAGACTATCGTTCGCGTAGCTTGACAATCTGGCCAGCGTGATACGCCGCGTGCATCGTGATGCTGAGAATTGCTTGCATGCGTGTCATCTGGGTAACTTTGGGAACTGGCCGAACTTCAAGATCGCTCACGCTCAACCGCTCGGTCGCTGTTCTGAACCGACTGTAAGAACTCGCCAGCGAAGTCCTGATACTTTCCCAATTGTCTGCCGACGCTTCCCCTGTGTCCGGCCACTCTTCGACATCCACATCCGTCCCTTCCAAGAATCCCGCCGCCCATGACTCCCAAGTCTGCGTATGAACAACGATCTCTGCGATTGACCGCTCGTCAACGACGGGTTTCCAAAACGCTTCTTCAAACGAAACATCGGCTAACAGCATGTTGACCGGCTCGACCCAATTGCCCTCGGTCATCGCTCGAGTCTGGGCGAGCACAAGGTCAGAAATGATTTGCTCCATACGGGTCAATTCCGCCTGTTTTATTGCACTTCCTTCAAGAATTTTCAGGAACGCTCGGGACGCTAGGCCTCTTTTCCCATGGAGAGTGCGTAACGTAAATTAGTTCGCTCTTACTCCCCTTTCCTATTCCTATGGGAAAGAGGGTTGGGGGAAAGGGCTTCTGACGGCCAAAAAAACAGCCCATCCTTCGTCGGATGGGCTGCTTTCGTCTCAAAATATGGTGGAGGCGGAGGGAGTTGAACCCTCGTCCTAGGTAGCGAAAACTCAGGCTTCTACAAGCTTAGCTTATGATTTAATTGAACGCCATCGACCCCCACAAGCAAGGTTCTCAGGCGCGGGAAGATGTTAGAGTCCCGAATGCCCCACCCTCAGCAAGCATTCAGCAAAGCCCGCATATTTTACGCCCCGATCTCCTCGGCAGGCGGGAGAAGTCAGGACGGTCCGGCCGAAGCCGGAACTATCCGCTAACTTTTAAGGGTTAGGCGGCCAGCGCATAGCTGCGCTGGGTCACGAAGTTAGTGTTCGCGTTTATGTTTTTGCCGCTTTTTACGAGGCCAGCGGCACCTCGGCGTGCGACCTGAGCAATCAGTCTCCCAGTCGAAACCTATCGCCCCCATGATTTGAGAATGAGATTATACCGTGCTTGTATCACGATTAACCTACACTATCATAAACGCTGATTGATAGAACATAAGTTCCCAAGAAGGGTTGCTTCCATGCGCTCAGGATAGTTCGTCATTTCGACCGAAGTATGGGAGCGGTAGCGACCAGACGAAGCGGAGAAAACACGTAGTTCGCTAACTCGCCTGTCTTTATTAGCCAATTACATGCTCCCTCTGCTCCGCTCATTCCTCACTTTGGTCGGGATGGCGCAGCAGTTTCAGAAACCTAGCAAAATGCGACCTTCGCTCTTGCGTCCTTGTGCCACAATAGAACCCTATGCCAGACACACCCGTAGTCTCCACTTCCGCCAAACCCAAGGTCGAGCCGCTTATCAACGAGCAGGCTGACAAGGTGCTGCGCGGAATCCTAATCCGTGGCGGTTTGATAACCATTGTCACCATGCTGATCGTCATGGTCATCATCAGCGTCATCTATCAGCAGGTATTCTTGCGCTACCCGCATAGCGTATTCGTCACACAATATCAATATTTCAGCAGCATCAGCATCTTCATCTGGATGGTGCCATTCTATTTGACTATGCAAGCGGTCGCCACCGAGAGAGTCAAAATGGGGCGACAGTTTGTTGCTGAGGAGCGATGGACGGAAGCGTACGGCGCGCTGGAAACCTTCTCGCAGTTTGGCCAGCGATCTTTTGACCGCACCGGCGAAGCGAACTATTTGCTTGCTCTGGCGATGGACAAAACTGGGCGCAAGAAGGCCGCCGAGAAGGTTCGCGACTTCATTCGCAAGCATAGGGCGGGTTCCGAGTGGGCGAAAAAGGTAGGAGGGTCCAAGACGGTTGCAACGCCATCTGGGCCAGCAATCTCGGCATCGCAGCTTCGAAAATCAACGACCCTCACCGCCGCGAACGTTGCCGCAGAGGCCGACAATTCGAAGCGAAAACCCATGCCAAGCAAGAACGCACGCCGCAGGAGATTCTAAGGATTGGATATCACGACACGTTACTCGACCACGTCGGGTAAGAACTATATCATCAAGCTTTCGTACAACGACCGCATTCGCGAGAGGGACACCGCCGATGCATTCGTGCAAAATCTGGAGGTGCTTGACGCGGATACCAAGCGGTCTGTTCCGGTACCAGTGAAGTCCAGCCGCTTCTCGACTTACGAAAACTTCACCAGCTTCGGCTCCTATTGCGCGATCAACTATCAAGGTACGCGTGCGGCTGCAATTGAAGGTCTGCGTCTGAAGATTCTCACCCGCATCGAAGATACGCTTGAAAAGATGCCTACCTAGGCAAAGGTTCTATGAACGAAGGCAATGACCAGCCGTCCGAACCGAACATGCTCGAGCAGACTCTCGAGCTAGCGACGATCCTGAAGAAGATATCGGAGCGCGACCCCGAAGGACATCCGACGGAGACGGCATCCAAAGTGTTTCGCGAGTGGCTTTTAGCAGCCCAGTCGTCCACGGAAGAGCCCCAATACTTTCAAGACGTTTACGAAAACTATGACGTTCTGGGCCGCTCAAACAAGGATTTGTTTGACTTATTCGAACTGCTGCATCCTTACGTTGATATTGTTGACGACCGGGAATTTCCAGAGGACGACGAGTTTCCCACCTCTGGCCGGACATTTATCAGCCTGCCCACCCTATAGCATACCTTCCACTAATCACCGCTCATGAAGATACTCGTCACTGGTGGAACTGGCTTCCTAGGCACCGCGCTTTGCGAGTCGTTGCGCTCGGCAGGTCACGAGTTGACCGTGTTTGGTTCACGCGAAGCTGACTTAACGAAGCCCGGCAGCCTCGATGGGTTTTCGTCGACTGCGTTCGACCAAATCTACCACCTTGCGGCTTGGACACAGGCGGGCGACTTCTGCTTAACACATCCCGGCGAGCAGTGGCTGATCAATCAGAAGATGAACACGAATGTGCTCGCCTGGTGGCAAACTTCACAGCCGGACGCCAAGTTGATCAGTATTGGCACCAGTTGCGCATACGATCCTGAATTGCCGCTGTCCGAAGAGTTTTATCTCACTGGAAAGCCTATTGACAGCCTTTTCACCTATGCAATGACCAAGCGGATGCTGCATTCGGGATTGCTTGCCCTTAACAAACAATACCGCATGCAGTTCTTGACTGCCGTTCCATCGACCCTTTACGGTCCCGGCTACCACACCGACGGCCGCCAGATGCACTTCATCTTCGATCTTATTCGGAAGATTCTGCGCGCCAAGCTGTACGGCGAAACCGTGGTTCTGTGGGGTGATGGCTATCAGCGCCGCGAACTGTTGCATGTTCGCGACTTCGTCTCTTGCCTCGTCAGGCTAGCGGGGAGTGTCAGCAACGACCTGATCAACCTCGGCGCCGGCGAGGAGTTTCCCATTCGCCATTTCGCCGGTCTGATCTGCGAAATTGTCGGCTACGACCACAACCGCATTGAGTATGACACTTCGCGCTATGTTGGCGCAAAGTCGAAATGCTTGGTGGTCGATAAGTTGCGGGATTTACTGCCCGATCTCGTTCCAACGCCACTGGAGCAGGGTTTAAGCGAGACGATCAACTGGTTTCTAAGCGAGCGGGAGAAGCTGCTGCCGGAGATGCCGTAGGAAGCCCTTTCCCCCAGCCCCTTTCCCATAGGAATAAGAAAGGGGGGACAGAATGAAGCAAACACGCCGGAAGCCTGCCCCACAACTCATTCCCTTCCCGATTCGGGAGGGGTGGCGACTTGTCGCCGGGGTAGGTCCTACGGCAGTTCCATCATCATCTTCAACTGTTGCAACGCGTGATTCTGCAGCCTTGAAACATGCATCTGCGATATGTTGAGCTGGCTGGCGACATCCGCTTGGGACATGTCCTGGAAAAACCGGTACATGATGATCATGCGCTCGCGCGGGTCGAGTTTGTCGATGGCTTGAGTCAGGTCGCCATAATTCTGCATGTTCTTGATGAACGGATCTTCGGCACCGATAAACTCCCCAAGCGTCATGTTCGACGATTCCGAGTCGCCGGACATCTGACTGTCTAGGGAAACGGTGTCGTACGCGTTGCCAAGTTCCATCGCCTCAAGGGTCTCTTCCTCTGTGGCGTTGATCTTTTCGGCGACTTCCTTGATCGTCGGCGACCGGCCGAGCTTGGCGCTGAGGGATTGATGGACTTTCGTTGCCGCAAGATTTAGCTCTTGCAGTTGACGAGGTACTTTTAGGCTCCAAGCCTTGTCCCGAAAATAGCGGCGAATTTCGCCCACAATTGTCGGCGTTGCGTAGGTCGAAAACTTGATCCCGCGCTCGAGGTCGAATCGGTCAATCGCGTTTATGAGGCCGATTGTTCCGACTTGGACCAAGTCCTCGAGCGGCTCTCCACGATTCACAAATTTGCTGGCGAGATAGCGCACCAAGTTCTGATGCATAGCGACAAGCTGCTCGCGCAGGCGCGGGTCGTGCGTCACGGAGTAGCGTCTAAATAGGCCGTCAGCGTCGCGGTCCGGTGCCTTGCCTTCGTTGGCAATGGTTCTGATGGCAGCGCGCCCGGCGTTGTCTAGTGGTATGTGTGGTTCTGTCATCTGGAATCGATCCGAAATTGACCAGGCCCAAGGTGAGCCCAACGTGCGCGAAGGGAATCGCGATTGAGACTAATGCGACAGTGGCGGAATGCTTCCGTTTGTTGTCGACGGAGCACGCTTCACTAGGCGAACAGTCGTGCCGCTGGTATCTGATTCGACCGCGACCTCGTCAACAAGTATTTCGATTAGGAGTGCGCCAAGGTCTTGCTTATCAAACCCAATGGAGTCGTCGTCGAAGTCCTCGATTGGGATGTCGGCCGATAGCTGCGGCACATCGTCTCGAACTTGGATGGTCAGTGCGCGAGGCGTGATGAGGCTGTCAATCCAAATTCTACGGCTTTCCCGATCAGAATCAGAGAGGAACTGTGCGCGCTCGACAGCATGGGTGCAGGCTTCGCCAACAGCCAGCCGAACATCCTCTACCTCGTCATAGGAAAACTGCAGCCGGTTAGCGACTCCAAGAATCGCAAGGCGCGCAATGGCGACATATTCGGCTCGGCATGGGATAACAACACCAACTTCCGCGGGTGCGAATTCGGTTTCGAGTTCAATTCGTGTCTCAATCATGACAGCGGGAATCCCTCCTTTTCGGAGGCTTCCTGTTCCGTGGCGTAGATCGTGAAAATTTTGTAGAGGCCCGTAATTTCAAAGATGCGCATGATACGCATGCTTGGGCTAACAATGACGAGATTGCCCTGCTTCTCGCGCAGCCGCTTCAGAGCGCCGATCAGGACGCCGAGACCGGTGCTGTCAAGATAGTCAACTTTTGCCAAATTCATTGCGACATACTTGACTCCGGTGGCGATCGTATTGATGATCTGCTCTTTTAGCTGAGTTGACGTGTAGACATCGATTTCGCCCTCTACATCTAAAATTCGGGTCTCAGGATTCGGTGATCGTTCGGATATTGTAAGGTTCACCCAGAACACTCCCTTCGTTTCTATTGATGAGGTTCAGATTAAGTCTTGCCCAATCATGCTGCCATTTAAACGTGAACTTGCGCTTTACGCCCGTTCGTGGCCACTTAGAGAGTTGACGCCAGAACAGGACTTGCGCCCACAACCAGCTCATCGATTCGCTTCTCGATAGTCGCGCCGCCAACGACAACATCGCCCTGATACATCACAATCGCCTGGCCGGGAGTGATCGCGCGCTGCGGCTCGTCGAACCGGACGACTATCCCGTCGCCGTCCTCTGAAGACGCAAGTGTGGCCGGCTGCGCATCCATGTTGTAGCGAATCTTAGCTTCGATCTTGCCAACTCCTTCAGGGCCAGCGGCGGCAATCCAGTTGCAGTCGTAGGCTAGAAGCGACGACGCGGCCAGCTCGGAATCGTCGCCGACAATCACCCGATTGTTCTGAGTATCCAAACCAATCACATACAGCGGCACTGGCGAGCCAACATTGATCCTGCGCCTCTGGCCAATCGTGTAGAATGCCACTCCATCGTGAACACCGCGCACCTTACCCGACGAATCCACAATCTTGCCCGGCTGAACTGTTTCGGGTGCGTTCTGCGCCAGAAAGTCGGTATAGCTTCCGCCCTGAACAAAGCAAATCTCCTGCGAATCCGGCTTGTTCGCGACCGCGAAATCAAGCTCGGCGGCCTTGGCGCGAGTCTCGGCCTTCGACGAAATCTCGCCAAGCGGCATCAACGTGTGCGCAAGCTGATCCTGCGAAAAATGGTACAGCGCGTAGGTCTGATCCTTATTGGAATCGACCGCGCGGCGTAATGTCCAGCGGCCGCGGTCCTCGTCAAACTCGACTCGCGCATAGTGACCTGTCGCGAGGAAGTCCGCGCCAAGCTGCTTGGCCTTTTCGAGCAGTGCGTCGAATTTGACATATCGATTGCAGTTGACACAGGGGTTTGGCGTGCGCCCGCGCTTGTACTCGTCGACAAAATTGTCGATCACCTTTTCGGCGAAGAATTCGCGGTAGTTGAGGCAGTAGTGCGGAATGCCAAGCTTTGATGCGACCCGGCGTGCGTCCTCGACTGCCCCAAGCGAGCAGCAGCCTGCGCCCTTGGTTTCGGTCGTTGACTCCTGCCATATCTGCATCGTGACGCCGATGACGTCGTAGCCACGCTCCAGCAGAAGCGCGGCGGCAATGCTGCTGTCCACTCCGCCGCTCATCGCGACCACAACTGTCTGCTTGCTCTTGTTCACGGTAATTCGAAATGAAGGCAGTCGCACACTTCAACAATTACGACCCAAGGCAAGAAACCACAATGCCCTGAGCCGTGTCAACAACTGTAAACTCTACGTGAAGTTATGATACCTAATTTGGACTGCATCCTAGCTTGTCTTTCCGCGTAGGGGCTAACCAAACGAGCTTGCGAGAGCGGTTCGCCCTTCCCGGCAAGTGACAAATTATGGTTGACGCTAAGTCGTCACATGCCCTTACAAGACCCCTCCCCCGCCTCCCGAAGCGGGAGGAGCCAGAAACAAGCCGACAGGCTGGGACGCCTGTCCCACAATTCATTCCCTTTCCGCTTCGGGAGAACTGACGACTTGTCGCCGGTGTAGGTAAAACATTCCATTTGACTATCCCCCCTGCATCCCCAGCCTCGCCAGCGCTTTGGCGTAAATTTTGGTTGCCTTGATCAAGTCTTCGACCGTCCAGTACTCTTCGGCCTGGTGGGCGTTGTCCGGGAAGCCGGGAAAGTTTGGGCCGAACGCAACGCCACACTTCAGCACCTTCGCGTACGTTCCGCCGCCCATGGTCGCCGGTTCGGACATATCGCCCGTCTCGGCGCGATAGACTTCGAGCAGGGTCGAAATGAGCGGCGAATCGAGCGGTACATACAGTGGATTGCTGTAATCGTCCCAAAGAGTCAACTTGTAGCCAAGAGGCACGATGTACGATTCAATGCGGCTGCGGATATCCGCCCCAGTCCAAGTGACCGGATGGCGGATGCTGAATGTAGCCGAAGCGGTCGTGCCGTTGAAGGTCAGAATGCCGAGATTGCTGGTGAGTGCGCCGGTGATCTCTTCTGAGCCTTCGATCCCAAGGTACTTGCCAGTTGTGTTCGACGCCCAATTGTTGAGGATTTGCAGTTCTGACCTAATCTCCGCGAGGGCGTCAAGCTGCATCAACGCATCCGTCAAGACCATAATCGCGCTTGTGCCTAAATGTGGCGTGCTTGCATGCGCAGAAACACCGGTTGCTGTCACGTTCAGCAATCCGCTCGATTGCTCGACCGAAATGGACTGAACACCGAATAGCTGCCCAGCGATAGTGGTGAGTTGATCGTCCCAACCCTCCAAGCGAGCGAAGGCGCGATCAGGAACCATGTTTGATCGCTGGCCCGCCGACAACCCGGTCAATTTCACCGCACTGGTTTGGGGTGCCCAATCTTTCGCCACAATCGGCTTTGCGATGCCCTTTTCAGCATAGATGACAGGAAATCGACCATCCGGAGTAAAGCCCATCGTCGGCATCTCTTCCTTGGCGACATCGAAATAGTGATCCATGCAGTGGAACCCCGACTCTTCGTCGGCGCCGAAAATCGCCCGAAACCGTTTGGTCACTGGAACGCCTGTCTCCTTGACCGCGATGAGTGCGTATAGACCGGCAATAGCCGGCCCCTTATCATCGATAGCCCCGCGACCGATGATTTTGCCATCCTCGAGTACCCCGCCGAACGGATCGTGGACCCAGTCGCTGCCAGCGGGAACAACGTCCACATGGCTGAGCACGCCGATCAAATCTTCGCCCGCACCAAACTGTGCATGCGCCGCGTAGCCGTCGAGCATTTTTGTCGTGAAGCCATAACTTTGCGCGACGTTCAGCACGTTTTCGAGTGCCATTCGGGTCTCAATCCCAAATGGTGCGTCGGACGTGGGCGTCCCTTCGACGCTTGGGATTTGGATCAATTTCTGCGCCGCGGCGACAATTTCGTCAGTGTGGCTATCTATAAACTCGTCAAGTTTTCGGTCAATTTCTGTGTAGTCACCCAAGAACTTACTCCTCTTCGCGCGGCATTAAGCAGCGAATGATTCAAACTATTATCCACATGCCTTGCGAACGGGTCAAACCCCTCCCCGGCCTCCCGAAGCGGAAGGAGCTAGAAAAAAGATGGGGAACGAATATCCCTCATAGTGTTTGTCTGGCTTCTCCCGCGTCGGGAGGGTGGGGAGGATCTGCTAATGGTTTGCTCTCCAAGCACTTGCAATACGTGGTAGGATTCGGTATAATTCGCAAGCGTTTGTCAAGTTAGGGCGTTCGCAGCGTCCTAGTTGATCGCGTGTTTGCGCCTCAGCGGTGACGCTGGTTGTGCAAAATGGGTTGTAACTTCGCAAGTTGTTAGATTGGCGTCCTGGTCCGGTAGCTCAGTTGGTTAGAGCGCTGCCCTGTCAAGGCAGAGGCCGCGAGTTCAAGTCTCGTCCGGACCGCCATACTTTGCTTTCGGGCGACTTGCCCCGGTATTCAACCCCTCGCCTTCACCTATTTGCGCAGACGCGGTGATTGCGAAATTTGAGGTTCTGTTGCGCATGGGCGGATGGCGCAGCGGTAGCGCATCTCGTTTACACCGAGGTGGCCGGGGGTTCGAATCCCTCTCCGCCCACGTTTTTGTTAGGCTTGAACGGCAGGACCAAGGTCGTTCCACGCCGCCTTAGCTCAGTTGGTAGAGCAGCGGACTGAAAATCCGCGTGTCACTGGTTCAAGTCCGGTAGGCGGCACCATATTGGATAACGAAGCCCCGTACGCTGATGGAAGCGTGCGGGGCGATTTTGTGTGCGTCATCCCGACCGAAGCCAAGAATGAGCTTGCCGGAGGGATCACATACTGTGCTGACGAAGGGATTATCTGTTAGCGAACTACGTGTTTACTCCGCTCCATTCGTTCCTCATTTCGGTCGAATGACGGAATCAGTTTGCGCGCTTAGCCAACCGGCACAGACAAATTTGCCTGTTAGGTATAACGATCACTTGCCCAAATACCGATCTAATACTATCAGCAATCGGGGAAATTTCATGCCTAATAGCTTCTTTTGCGTCGCGTACGGTGGCGCGTCCATAATCTGCCCGCCGGGACACACCATGGAATCTCTGAAGAAGGGCATCGAAGTTGGTGCTGGAATGCTTGCGGTTGAGCTGCGCGCGACTCGCGACGGCGAGATCGTAATCGGCACGTCGATGCAGCGACTCGTCGCCGAAGAGCCTGTGTTCATCGCCGACAAGACACTCGCCGAGTGGCAACGGATCACAACCTACGACGACGTCCCCATGGTCACCCTTGACGAAGTCCTGGCCCTTGCATCATTGACCCGTTGCGGCTTGATGCTTGATGTCCGTGTTCACGAAATTGAGCGCAGCCTGGCGCGCAAACTTCGCAAGAGCGGTATCAGCTATGATTCGCTTATGCTTACCATCGAAAGCGACGCCAGCCGTACGATCATGCGTAGCCTCGATCCCAAATTGCCAATCGCGCACAGATTCAAGCATGATGAAACGGCAAAGATCGACGCTTCGCTCCTAAGTTCGCTTGACGTCCAAGCCGTCGTCTGGCCATCAGCCGTGTTGCGTCCGGAGCTTGTCAAAACACTCACGGCCAGTGGCGTGATCGTCTACGCCGGCGTTGTCCAGCTTGCACAGGAGATGCGCCGACTGGTGGACATCTGTGGTGTCGATGGAATTGTCACGCCCTACCCCGACCTGTTACTCACCATGCGCCAAAAAATCGGTAAAGCGGCATAAGCGCGCTTGCCTGATTTCTTACCCCAAATCAAAAGAGGTGCTTGGTTTCCTAAACCTTGCCTTCCCGTTTCGGGGATGTTGCGAGGAAAGAGACGAGGAGCCGACAAGGACTACCTCCCCTAGCCCTCCTTCCGAAAGGAGGGGAACCTGAAACCTTGCCTTCCCGCTTCGGAGAGAGCCTGCCCTGAGCGAAGCCGAATGGGTGTCGAGTCCGCGGTGACAGAGGGGTCTTACCCGGCAGGTCCCTGCTGATTCTTTTTGCGCGCAGCCAAGTCCGAAAGTAGGTCGTCCACAGAAACTGGCGCGCCGCCGTCGGCTTTTGGAGCGCCGGGCGCTTCCTTTCGGCGCCAGCGTCTTCTTCGTGATCTCCGGCTTGGTGTCGCGGCTCCGGATTGGGCACCACCCTCGCCTACGACGGTCGCAGGGTCGTCTTCTTCCGCTTCATCGTCCTCTGCGGCGTCCCCATCTTCATCGGCAGGGGCGATTCCCGACAGAATCTGCTCCGTGATCAACGATGCTTCTCGCAATGCCGCGGCAATCGACGCGTCCGCCGTCCCTACGGCCGTGACCACGACGTTGGATTCGAAATAGACAATCCCTCCCGACGGAGCGGGCGGCTCCGGCGTCCTAATTTCGTTCAGAAGCGGCGCGAACTCTTGCGCATCATCTTGACCGATTGGCTGCAGCGAATAGTCGCCAGTGTCGCGGCGATCGTTTTCGTCTGATTGACGTCCATGGCCTTCGTCGCTGTCGCGATCTCGGTCACGGTCGCGGTCAGGGCGCTGATTGAGCGACGCAAGCAGATCATCGGGCGTACGGCCTGTCTGCTGCGCAATTCGGTCAAGATCGCCCCAGAGTAGAAGGTGCGTTGAGCGACCGCGCATGAACACTTTGAGCGACGATTGGTTCTGACCGATGAGCCGATTCTCGTAAACGCTGAAGCAGGCCGCGGGGCGCGGCAAATGCACAACGCGCTGGCCCGAATATGGAGCGTGAATCATCAAGAGGCCGTCACCACGCGCGTAGACGATGTCGTCCTGGACATCGTACAGATGCACGCCGCCGAAGCGGAAGATGCCGCGGATTAGCTCGCCAGTCAGATGTGGCTCGCCAACAAAAATCGACTTCCATCCACTTTCGGTCGTGCGCGCTACAATCGACGGATCGCCGCTCTGTGCATACTCGCCAAGCACGGTGCCCTGCGGGTCGATCACGGTGAACGACGGATTGACCACTTCATCCGTGCCCATCCGTTTGCCGCCATGTAGACGCTCGATAACCGGATGGCGCTCGTCAGTAAAGATCGTTCCGATGCGCGAACTCCACGCCTGCGGTTTAAGAGGCATGCCGACAATTTCGGTGACTTCCAGCGGGCAGACGCCGGTTTCGTCGTACAAACCAGGCGCATAAAGCCAGACCAGCGTTAAGCCCGGGCGCTGCAATTTGTCGCGAATCGCTTGACGCTCGGCTGTAGTAACCCGCAGAGCGTTGAGGAAAAACACGACCTTGACAGTTTCGGGAAGCTCCGCCACATCGCTCTGAAGATAAAAGCCGACAGCGGCGCCGGAGCGCACCAAAAGGTCCCGCGCCTTGCCGATCAAGCCGCTTTGGATCGCCTGCCCGCTCGCGTCCCCGCGCACCCAAGAGAAGCTAGCCTCGTCGATCATTACCGCAGCTTCCGGAGCATCGACCGCGCCGTTCTCCTGCAAAAGGTTTTCGAAACGCAGGAGTTCAGAAATTTCATCCCAGATTTCGTCGGAATCGAGCCAGCCTTGGCCCCACAGGTCCATCCACGACAGGCCGCAGCCATGGATCAGCGACGCAAAGTAGTTGCGACGATGCACCATCGTCGTCTCTTGCTGGCCGGTGATCTTCGGATTGTATGAGTCCGGAGTTTCGGAGTCAGCGAGATAGGTCTTGGTGTCGTCCTCTACGATCCACAGCTTGTTATGCAGGCGAACGCTGTCTACCGGCGCACAAAAACCGCCGACACCGCCAGCAGCGCGGCTGGCATAGGAATTTGGCCCTGTCAAGATGTCGATATGCGGACAGTTCAAGACCTGGCCGAGCGCCTGATGCCCCGAATCGTTGCGGTTTGCGAACTCAAAGACATAGCCATAAGGAACCAGGACAAGCAGCTTGCCCGCGCTGATCTCTTTAACTGCGTGCGCAAGGCCGCAAAGAACGCGCGCAACTGCCTCCGACGCAAAAGTCACATAGTTGACAATGCGCCGCTCTTTGGGACGATCCAGCAGCACGCTATCGAAGCGCTTGTCTCTTGCCGGCGATTCCCAGACCGGAATATCGGCCTTGTCGAACGTCACCCCACCGTTGACCCAAGCCGCCTTAAGCGCATATTCGGATTGATAGTGCTCGTGCAGCCAGTTTCGGAATGCCAGCTTATTAACTTCTGAATAGTCGTATCCGACACCTGGCTCGTAGAACCACTCGCCTTTATCGAGATGCAGCGCGATCACCCTGTTGTGGCCAGGAACACCCTCCTCACCAAACCGTGCGATCATTGCGCCAAGCGCGTTGACGGTGTCGGCCCAGAACGCAGTTGAGGCGATCGAGACATCGCCTTCGGTGCCGTCCTGGAATTTCGACATCTGATCGGGATGGGTGCGAACCCAAAAGTTGGTCGGTGCGCACTGCACCCGCAGAACGATCAGCGCTTCGGGATCGGCATCAACAATTGCGCGGATGGCATTGTCGATCGCCATGAACGATCGCTCGCCGTATGCATTCTTAAGCGGCAGATACGCGACACACGTATGTAGATGAATTCCCGCACGTGCGGCGCGTCGAGTCTGGCGCGCCACGACGTCGGAATCGTTTTCGGCGGCGTCGGCATTGACAAAAAACAGATGCGGCCGGTAAGCCTGACCGTTAACAATGATCGACGGCCTGGCAACGTCAATGGTGACACTTTGCCCTAGTGCAACAGTCGGAACTTCGATGCTCGCCGCAGTGGGCACAAGCGGTGGTGCTGGCCAGTGTTCGCGAATACGTACTTCGGGCAAGGATAGATCGTACGGCGTGTCTCTGTCCGACACAGTTTTCGCTGCAACTACCTCGCCGTTGACAGTGGTAGCGTCGTCTTGACCCTTGGAACGACGACGGCCACCGCGGCGAGACCGTCGCGATTTCGCCAGTCCTTCGGCGGTTTGAGCCTCGGATTCCGATCCTTCGGAGCCGGCATCCAGCAGCTCTTCCGCCTCAAGCTCAACGGCCTGCGTCTCACCATTTGCTACAGACGCGGCAGACTGCGGACGATCCTTTTCGCGCCTGCGTCTGCCGCCACGGCGCGAGCGCCGAGCCGATGTAGACGGCTGGCCATCTTGTGCGGCGGCACCGGCGTCGGTATCCAAACCCGGAATGAGAAGATCAGGAGATCCTTCCGTCGAAGGAGTCGCGTCCGAGGCGGCCCCAGCGGCGACAGACTGATCGCGCCTGCCGCCGACGCGTCGCCGACGCGACTTCTGAACATCAGAATCGGCCGAGGGCAGTTCTGCATCTGTGGCACCGACAGCCTGGCCTTCCGTTTCTCCGGCGGCTTTTCTACGTCCGCCTCGGCGAGGCGCCTTTATAGCTGGCGAATCTGCGGACACTTCGGAAACCGGCGCATCTGCGGGCGTAATCTCGCCCAGTTGTTCGGCAGCCTTCGGCTTAGGCGTTCGACGGGTACGTGTCGGACGCTTCTTGAAGGTTTCATCGGTTGACGCATCTGGCGTCGTGGCTTGGTGAGTAAGTTCGGGCGCTTCTGCGCCAGAAGGAGAGGCGGAGTCGGAGGTGGCACCTGCCGAAGCAAGCGACACATCATCATTCGCGACGGACTGTGCTTCGTCACGCCGCGCACGTCTAGGCATATATTCAGATCTCCAAAATAGTTTTGCGGATTCCGCCGCGCGAAAAATAAATTTCGCGCTGTAGCGGCGCTTTCGCGCCAAACATCCGATCCGCGTTTACACCCTCATTATACGGATTTTGGGGGGTGCTGTCAAAGTTGAGCCAGTCGCGACCGCTACGAATTTGTAACAGTAAAGATGCTGGCCAGACGACTGTGCGACGTACACAGCAAAGACATGCTTGCCGGCTAAAGCCGACAAGCATGCCACCCAATTACAATTTGCTCGTCAACTCCGGTATCGCCTGATGCAGGTCGGCGACTAGGCCATAGTCGGCGACATCGAAAATCGGCGCTTCGGGATCGTTGTTGATGGCGACAATCACCTTCGATTCCTTCATTCCCGCGAGATGCTGGACACTGCCTGAGACCCCCGCGGCGATGTATAGGTCTGGCGCGACAATTTTGCCAGTCTGCCCAACCTGAAGTTCGTTTGGCGCAATGCCGCTATCGACCGCAGCCCGTGTCGCACCGACCGCTCCGCCGATCTTGTCGGCAAGTCCGCCTAGCAGTCTCTCGAACGTTGCCCCATCGCGCAAGGGCCGCCCGCCGCTAACAACCACGCGCGCAGCGGTCAAATCAGGCCGACTTTGCTTGGGCGCATCTAGGCTGATCCACCGCGTGATTTGCGACGGTGGTGGTGCGGGGATGGTTACCAATTCGCTCTGTGATTGGCTCTCAATTGGTTTATCGAACGCGGTAGTCCGAATGCTGAACACGCCCTCATTGCCATCAACCCGGACGATCGCGATCACATTTCCGGCATACATAGGACGCTTAAATTCGAGGCCGTCCGCTCCGGCGTGGATTTCCAAAACATCCGTAACCATCGGCAGATCGAGCAACGCGGCAATATGTGGGAGCACATCGCGTCCGAACTGGGTCGATGCGCCGGCGATGCTCGTTGCGGCCATCTGTTTGAATGCCGCAATAACGGCATCTGCCACGATTTCGGCGATAGGATGCTCTAGAGAGTCGCCAGAGATGACGACTATTTTCGCCGCACCAAATTGCGAAACTTGCTCACCTGTTGATTCGATGCTAATGCCGCCGACCACAACAATATCGAAGGTTCCATTGGTCAGCTTTGACCATTCTTGCGCGAATGCAACGACAGGAAAAGTTGCCGGAAGGATTTTGGAACCATCGGTCTCTGCGATAACGACCAGTTTTGACATGCTAAATCACCTTCGCCTCATCCCGCAACGCAGCAATCAATTCGTCCACGCTTCCGACTTTCCGTCCCGATTTCCTCACAGGAGGCGCTTCGAGCTTAACAATATGCACCCTCGCTTTAGGCCTGCCACCGAGTTCGCTGGAGTCGATCCGCTTTAGCGGCTTGGAGCGGGCTTTGATGATCGCCGGTAGCGCAACATAGCGCGGCTCGTTCAGCCGCAAGTCCGTTGTGATGACGGCAGGGAGGGTCACTTCAATCGTCTCGCGGCCCGCGTCAACTTCACGTGTGACTATCGCGGATTTGCCGTCGGCAGCAAGTTCGATTTTGGACGCGAATGTCGCTTGTGGAATTGTTAATAGTGCTGCCAGTCGCTGGCCTGTCTGGTTAAAATCGTCGTCGATGGCTTGCTTGCCCATCAGAATAATGTCGGGTGATTCCTGCCGAAAAACAGCGGCGAGAAACGTGGAGATGACGCCGGGATCGAGCTCTGCGTCGTCTTCCACAAGGATGGCGGAATCGCTGCCCATCGCAAGCGCATTGCGCAGCTGCTCCTCGCATTCAGACGCGCCGACTGTCACGGCGACAATCTCGACCTCGCCAACGTCTCCGCTTTCACGAATTTGTACGGCAGCTTCGATAGCGATTTCGTCAAAGGGATTGATGACGTACTTGGCGTCGTTGTCGTCGATTGCGCCTTGGGGAGTTACAGAGACACGCGCATAGGGATCTGCGACGCGTTTGATCGGAACGAGAATCTTCATCGATTGCTCCGAGTGCCGTAATTCCAGAGTGTCAGGTTTGACATACCGGACTATACCCAATGCGGAGGGTTGGAGGGAAGAGGAAAGTGATGCAAATGCATCTGTAAGGGCTAACCAAAGGAGCCTGCGACTGCGGTTCGCCCTGCCCGGTACCTACACAGGTAGGGCGAACCGCGACTCGTTCCTCGTCTTGGTTAGCCCTTACGAAGACTCCGATGTATCGTTTTACGCCGCCCGTCTCGAATAATCCGCGTTGGATCCCAGTGGGGCGAGATCGTCAAGTTCTCGATCTTGATTTTTGCTTTGAGTGGGAACATTGAAATTCGCGACTTCAACGCTGGGTGCTTGCGCTTGCGCAGCGTGCTTCGGAGCCCACTCGGCAGCTATCTTCGGATCCAGCCCCTTGCCGATTGCCGTATCGATCGTGATCTTGCCTTCGTGCAGGAGATGTTGCAGTGCCTGCTCAAGGGTCTGCATTCCAAGATTGGTGTTCGTTTCGATCACCGAGGGTATTTGGAACGACTTCGCTTCTCGGATCAAGTTGCGTACGGCCGTGGTTGCAAGCATGATCTCGAGCGCGGCGATACGGCCTCCGCCAATTTTCGGAAGGAGGGTCTGCGAGATGACCGCCTCAAGCGACTCCGAAAGCATCGTTCGCACTTGCTGCTGCTGATGAGGCGGGAAAACGTCGATGATTCGGTCGATGGTCTGCGGCGCGCTCGAAGTGTGGAGCGTCCCAAACACAATGTGGCCCGTTTCGGCTGCCGAAATCGCTAGCTGAATTGTCTCAAGGTCGCGCATTTCGCCGACTAGGATCACGTCGGGGTCTTCACGGAGGGCCGCGCGCAGGGCGGTCGCAAACGATTCGGTGTGCTGTTTGACTTCCCGCTGGTTGACGATGCAGTTCTTGTGCGGATGGACAAACTCGATTGGGTCCTCGATCGTGAGGATATGCTCGTGACGGGTTTCGTTGATGATGTCGATCAATGCAGCGAGCGTAGTGGACTTGCCGCTACCGGTAGGGCCAGTGACAAGAACGAGGCCATTGCTCAGCTTGCTCAGGTCCTGAACAACCTGCGGCAGACCAAGGTCTTTGGCCGTCTTGATCTTGGTGGGAATGACGCGGAAGACCGCGCCAGTGCCTCGCCGCCCAGTAAATACGTTCACGCGAAAACGGGCAAGTTCAGCTACTTCCAAGCTGAAGTCCAGATCATTCTTGTCTCGGAAAATGTTCTGCTGCTCACCGGTCAGAATCGACGCAACCACATCGCGCATGGTTTCCTGATCGAGCGGCGCATAGTTGAGGGGCGTCATTCTACCGTGCAGCCTGTAGCATGGCGGCGCGCCGACTGTTAGATGCAGGTCGGAGGCTCCATCGTTAACAGTGATTTTCAAAAGTGCTTCGAGTGTGCTCAACGATTAGTTCCTTCATGTCGGGAGTGACGGATTATGGAACTATTGTCGGTAAAGGGTTGAAGAAAGTTTATGCGCTATGCACGCGTTCGAATGCACGTTTTCAAGGCGATCAGTACACGTCAACTGGCGACTCGCGACTCTTATCTACGATCACAATGTCACGCACGTCTAGGACATAGGCTGGCAGGCACAACTCATAGAAATTCTCGCGCTAATGTCCCGTTGGTGTTGGAAACAGCGGATGCGGCATAGCATGATTCGCATACGGGCCGTGAATGGGTCCCCTCTGGAATGGCATCATTGGCCGTCGATTGAACGGGGCGGGTCTCGCGGGAGCAGGCCCGACTTGCAGCGTCAAAGATAGAGGCGCTGACCAAATATGGCCAAATTCGTCGATGGTCAGATTGAGGGAGTCTATGAACTTAGGCATGGCTGGCGGTGTGTACGGTAAATATTTGTGGTTGTGCGGGTCTATTCGGGGTGCCTGCTGAGCGATGTTCAGATTCATAACCATTATGTTGGAAGGCCCTGTCGGCGCATATATTGGCTGCGCTGGCCCTCCATAATATGGAGTATCGGGCGTAATGCGAACCGAAACCGGCTTATGGTAAAGCTTGCCATAAACGGAGTTCGGCAGTGAGACTTGCATGTCGCTGCCATAGCCGCCAAAAGGGCTTTGCGCACTATTCGATTGCGATGATGGTCCCACGCGCAGATACAAAGCGAGCGAATTAGACCCAAAATAGCCAAACCTGTTGTCTTGTCTGGCGCTGCTTGCCGAAAGGACAGACAGTTTAAGGCCGTTTGGTGTGGTGATGGTTTGCGGCTGGCCGACAACGGAATACGCGTACTGCTGTGGAAGAACTTTCTTGACGAAACTTCCTTTTGCATCGCGAACAAGATAATAGCCTTGGCCAGGCATGCTGGCTGCGGTCGAAATGATGTGCAAGCTGCGCAGAGTGACATGTTCAATGGCATTATTGTTTTCCTGCAATGTTCCTGCCAGATGTATGAAATGATTCTCGCGCACGTATGGCGTCACGACGAGCTGAGCGCCGAAGCTCATCGGCTGCGCGTGGGACGGAATCATCACTGCGTCAACATAATTAGGAATTGAGACGGTCCCACGCGGCGTTTTGAACGTCCGTCCCGCTGCCGCCTGTGCGATCTCAGCGGGGCTGAGCGCAGACCATTCCAGGTCCTGCGAGTGAATCTGCCAAATGAACGAATCTTGCGGATCTTTAGCAGCCGCGTCAATATGGAATTGAATGCCGCGCTGCATCGCCATGTCTGTGGCATTTCCGTAACCAAACGGCGAACTTTCCTGTGCCCAGGCGCGGCCGGAGATTACTGCGTCCTTCACTTTGGCGGTCGTAATTGGCGGCATTGATAAGTGAAACGCTAAAGGCAGATTGACCACACGCCAGCGCGCAAAACCACCGGAAGGCGTCCTAAACGTCACGTCGATCCACGCCACTCCTGGCGGTACCCCTCCCGGAATGGAGAGCGAGTACAACGACCGCTGGTTTCCGCCATATCCGCCTGTAAAAGCTTGTTGAGTTTGAACTGCAACGATGTCCCCTGTCGATGCAACGGCGCTGCTGGCGTCGTACACTCCTACCGGGCTTCGTGGCGCACTGGCCGACATTTGCGGTTGAGCATCGACCCAGAGAGTCCAACCACCTGGAAACCCGCGCGCTGTTGGCGCGCTTAAGAAAGCCACGTTGCTTGGCAGCGGAAACGTGGCTTGCCCCATAGCATCGCAACGCGAAATT
This sequence comes from uncultured Armatimonadota bacterium, assembly GCA_963699265.1. GTDB lineage: Bacteria > Armatimonadota > Armatimonadia > Armatimonadales > Capsulimonadaceae > CAXSEA01. The sequence goes on from OY969427.1 coordinate 215,388, forward strand.
GCCACCAATGTCGCCCCAGCTTGAGTGGCCGGAGTTAACGCATCTCGGACAGGCAGTCCCGCTCCCATCACGGGCACGCAAAGCGCAATCAAACCTACAAAAGCAAGGCAATGGCTGTCAAGTGTAGTATTTCTGAAATTCCAATGTAAACGCATAGCGGCTGGTTATCCGCAGGTCAACAGATTTCCTCTTAGTAACTGAACGTTTATCCCGTTCACCAAATTCGCAATGTTGACAAACCCCCTCTCTCCAACCCATAATCAGCCTCAGAAGGAGACTCCTGATGATCGTCCCCACGAAGGTTCTTTTTGCCCATGCGTACGGCAAGTACGCCCTCGGTGCCTACAATATCAACAATGCCGAGCAGACCATGGGCCTGTTCAAAGGTGCTATCGACTCGCAAGCGCCGTTTATCATTCAAATCTCGAAAGGCGCACGAAAGTACACCGACAAGCGTATGCTCGAGGCGATTATCCGCTCTGCCGAAGAGATTTTTCCCGAAGCGCTGTTTGCGGTCCACCTTGACCACGGCGACGAAGAGACCGCGCACGAATGCATCGATAGCGGCTTCTATTCGTCGGTGATGATCGACGCGTCCCACGATCCGTTCGAAGAGAATGTCGCGATCACTAAGCGTGTCACCGATCATGCTCACAAGTACGGGATTTCCGTCGAGGCCGAACTCGGCATGCTCGGCGGAGTCGAGGAAGACATCAAGGTCGACGAGAAGAATTCGATGCTCACCGACCCTGACGAGGCCAAGGAGTTCATCGCTCAGTCCGGCGCGGATTCTCTTGCGTGCGCCATCGGAACGTCGCATGGCGCATACAAGTTTTCCGGTAGCCAGGGCCTGCACTTCGACCGCATCCGCGCGATCCAGGCAGCGATTCCGGGTGTGCCGCTTGTAATGCACGGATCGTCGTCGGTGCCTCTCGACGAAGTCCAGCGCATCAATGCTGCTGGCGGCGCGATGCGCGAGGATGCCAAGGGTGTGGACCCCAACCAGTACCTGCCCGCCGCCAAGCTGGGTGTCTGCAAGGTCAATATCGATACCGACGGCCGCCTGGTTTGGACCCGCGTCCACCGCGAGTATTTCCGTGACAAGCCAGCGGAGTTCGATTTCCGGCCTATGGGCAAGGAATTCATGGCCGAGTACGCGAAGTTCATCGCGTCGCGCAACACGTACCTCGGTTCCGCCGGTCAGCTTGACGATGCCCGCAAATTCGCCCAGGAGAACGTTGGCTCGCTCAACGAGAAGCTCACCGCGGCGGGAGTTTAAGACCCCTCCGGCTCGTTCCTCGCTACTCAGTCGGCTACGCTCGGGGTAGGCTCTCCCCGAAACGGGAAGGCAATTTCCATTCCCCTCCTTTCGGAGGGAGGGGTCAGGGGAGGTAGTCTTCTCGCTAGCCAAATGACGTCACTGCGAATGAACACGCAGCGCCCCTACCTCACCTAGCCTCTCCTTCCGAAAGGAGAGGAACCTGAAATCCTTCGGCCAGCCTAGCTGCGCCCCAACAAACTGTCTGACCCACTTTTCCAATCTGAATGACAAAACTGACCAATCGGACTATTTCCGGCCGTATTGTCCCGCCGCTATTCCCAATTGACCCCGTCCGCTTTATGGTCTACGGCGAAGCTCCAGGGCCGCGCGGAGCGGACAAAAGTGGGATTCCGTTTTGGGGTGATGAGGCAGGCCGATTGCTCTACCGCGCACTTGCATTGAGTGGGCGGTTCGTCGGAATCACAAGAAATGAAGTTCCATTGGAGTTTGATGCTGAAGCGTTCGCAGTGAACACGTCCGATTCGCCGATTTTGACGCCCTGGAGCGGCAGCCACTTTGCGGAGAATGGCATCGCGCCGATTTTGTCTGGCTTGGCGATTGGGAATGCGTTCCCGTGCTGTCCCACTGACGACGGCATCCACTTCCGCGCACCGAAACCATCCGAAATCGGCAATCCGGTCAACCTGGAACGGATTCGGTCCGAGATTATCCGTGCGACGCAATCAAACGGCGGTGTTCCGTCCCGGATCATCACTATGGGCGGCGCAGCGCGCAAAGCGATTCAGTTAGCATTGAAGGGAATCGATGAGCAAGAAATTGAGGTTTTTGCCATCCATCACCCCTCACGTCAAGGCTTGTTGAGCGCAGCACCCGAGCGTGGCAAAGGAGCAAGGATGGCGGATTTGGAGCGGCAGTGGGTGGATAAAATGGCGGAGATGGTGCGTTAATACCCACCCACCCGGCTCGTTCCTCGCCACCCTCCCGCAGCGGGAGGGCAAGGTTGAAGTCATCAGGTCCCGAAACGCGGCTAGGCTCGAAACCGTCGCCGCGAATTCCTAAACCTTGCCTTCCCGTTTCGAGGAGGTGGCGATGAACGAGACGGATGGGTTCGTCATGGTACAATGACCCATCAACGAAGATGTCCTCCCTCCGCGCCATTGTTAAGTCTCTCCTGCCCCGTTCGGCGCGCAATGCAGTTCGCTACGCGATGTGGGCACGTGGCGATGCCGACTACTCCCGCCGCACTGGCCGTACCGACTTCCCGCCAGCGTATCTGCGCGTCAGGGTTCACGGCTCTTTGGATATCCCTAGTTTTTTTGAGGCGGGCGAGCACTGCACGCGGGATATTCTCCTCGCGCTGAAAAGCGTTGACGTTGACCCCAAGCAGGTTGAAACCGTTTTGGACTTTGGCTGCGGCTCTGGGCGAACATTGAACGCGATCCACCGCGAAATGCCCACCGCAAAGCTGTTTGGCACGGACATGGACAAGGATGCGATCGCATGGAGCAACGCGCATCTCGACTTTGCGACATTCAACGTCAACAATCCCGAACCGCCGCTCAAATACACCAGCAACAAGTTCGACCTCATCTACGCGATCTCGGTATTCACACACATCGACGAGCAACTTCAATATCAGTGGTTGGACGAGCTTGCCAGGGTCGCTGTGCCGGGAGCGATTTTGCTGCTTACCGTCCACGGGCCGTCGATCGCCTCATCTGGAAAAATTGAAGCCGATCAGCAGAAGCAGTACGCGGAGAAGGGGTTCTTATTTGTCAAGGATAAGAGTTGGAGCGATCTGTTCCCGGACTTCTACCAGACCACATATCACACGCCAGAATATATCAACGCGAACTGGTCGAAGAACTTCGACATCCTGAAGTACATTGAGCACGGAATGGACGGCGTCCAGGATATGGTGGTGCTAAGGAAGCGTTAGGACGGCAATCAGAGCGCGACATCCCCGCGATCGCCAGTGCGGACCCTAATCGCGTCGCCCATGTCGGATACGAAGATTTTGCCGTCCCCTGGCTGACCCGTTCGCGCATATGTGCAGACTAGCTCGATGATCTCGTCAACGCGGTCATCCGTGACGATCATCTCGATCAGGATCTTGGGCGCAAGCGTATCTTGCGGGTCGAAACCGCCCAGTGACGAGCTGAAGCCAAGCAGCTCGCCTTGATGGCCAAAGCCTCGGACATCGGAAACGGTGATGCCGACCACTCCAGCCTCTTCCGCTAGTGCTGCCTTGACCGCTTCCAGCCGCATTGGGCGTATAATTGCTTCGACCTTTTTCATTGTGTTGCCGAGATAAGTTGGGCGTAGTTTACCCCGCCAAATCGGGTACACCGTGCAAATAATCCCAGGGAGTTATTGATGTTTATCCGATCCATGGCGCGCGCCGTTATCGTGGGCGCGCTATTCGTTGTTGTCTGTTCATTCGGTGCCGCGCAAACCGCGACGCCGGTCGCGCCCGTGACGCCGCCTGCGCAACCTACTGTGCCGCCATCAACACCTGCGCCTACAGTGCCCGTTCAACCGGCACCAACACCCGCTCAGCCTGCACCGCGCCCGCAAGCCACACAGCCCAATGTTGATCCACTCTCTCAGCGCATCGCGCTCGGCGACGGGCGAACTGTCTGGCATCCGACTCGAAAGCAGCTAGGTGCGTCCACCGATGACTTCGGCGCATCGTTCACCGTGGACATTTCACAGACAACGAAGTATCTCAATAGTATCGCGCCGTATGTTCGTCGCGCGCCGGTCAGCGCGCGCATCGCCGTATTGGCTAAATATGCGGGCAACGAGATTACGGTGAAGAGCTCGAGTGTTCCGGTGCCGGTCAAGATATTTCCAAGCCGCGATGGCGCCGTGCTCGATGTCGATGCATCTGCGGCGCTAATTCAAAAAACGCTGCAATCGTCGCCCCAAACGACACATATTGTTCTCGTGACCAAAGACAGTCCGGCGCGAATCGACGCGTCGAAATACTCCGGAATTGACTCCCGCATCGCCCATTTCGTCACGCACTTCAACCCGGGCGAGCGTGGACGCACGCAGACCGTTCGTCTCGCGATTTCGCTCATTGACGGTAAGACCGTGCAATCGGGGGAAGTCCTCTCGGTCAATCAAACGGTCGGTGAGCGAACAGCCGAGCGCGGATTTGGCGAGGGAATTGTTTTTGTAAGCGGCCATCTCGACAAACAGCTTGGCGGCGGAATGTGCCAGGTCGCGACTACTCTTTTCAACGCAGTTCTGCTGGCCAACCTGAAAGTGGTCGAACGACATCAGCATATACGCACCGTGCCGTATGTCAAACCCGGCGAAGATGCGACCGTCTACTGGGGTCAAAAGGACTTCAAGTTCCAAAACTCAAGCAGCGTCTCGATCTATATTTCGTACAAGACCACCGCAACCCACGCCATCTGCGACATCTACGGCAAGGGCAATCCGGGAGTTAAAGTCGCCATAGTAGACGATTACCAAAAGCTAGGGCCGCGTCACTACACCGCAAAACTGGAGCGATTGGTAACGGTCAACGGTAAAACCACGGTCGATTACACCGCCAGAAGCGCCTATGAATGGACACCCGCGCTGGACTACACGTTCTAATGAGGAAAATGGTTAAGCTGCTTCTGAGTGGCATGATTGCCGTCTCAGCGGCAGCCATGTCTTGTGGCGCTTTGCTGGCCCAAATGCTGCCCGTGAAAACCGTCTACGGCCATTCAGTGGATGGTCGCCCGCTCGCCGGTTACAAGTTTGGCACGGGCCCAAACACCACACTGATCATGGCCTCGACCCATGGCAACGAGCGCAACACACGCCCGATGGCCGAACGCCTGATTTCCTACCTGCAGGCGAAACCGGACGCATATGCCGGCTGCACCGTCTGGGTGATCCCGTGCGTCAACCCGGACGGTTGGGCAAGCAATTCACGCGTCAACGCTCACGCTGTCGATCTCAACCGCAACTTCCCGGTCAATTGGCATCCGAACGTTCCCGGCAAGCTCAGACGCGGATCGGCACCGCTTTCCGAGCCGGAGAGCGCGGCGCTGGCCAAGATAGTCGAAGCCCTCCGCCCGCAGAAGATCGTCAGCATCCACAACCCGCTCCACATGCTTGACTACACTGGTGCGCCTGGTCTTGCACTGGCGAAGGTCATTTCCGCGCAGGATGGTTACCCAATCCCGACAGGTGGGGTCGGCTACCCCACCCCAGGATCGTTTGGCGATTTCGCCGCCAAGCAGATCGGCTGCGCGATTGTCACGCTGGAGCTGCCGAGGGAACCGGTGGACGAAGCGTGGTCGCAGAATAAGTCCGCGCTCCTCGCCGCGATCAAGTACAATCTGCGACAATAATTTCCTCTTTATAAGCCCCTTTCCTATTCCTATGGGAAGGGGGTTTGGGGAAAGGGCTTCTTAGCGCGACCAAACCACCGGAAACGCATCCCCATCGATCGGCTCGTTGTCAGCCATGTGCATGAACGGCTTCATGACATGATTTTGGTCCGCGACAAATCGGGCCTCATCGGTCATGAAGTGCAGTGCGATAGCGCGGCGCGGACGACCGCTGACGTTCGCAGACGATCCATGCCACGTCAATGCGTGGTGAAAGTGCACGACGCCCTTCTTCACAGGGCAGGCCTTGACTTCCAATATATGTCCTTCGAACTCATCCGGCATGGCGTCGAATGACTTGAGCGTATGCAGAAAATCGACCTTATTCCCCCACCGGTGAGAACCCGGAACCATGCTCATGCAGCCGTTTTCAAGATCGACATCGTCAAGCGCCACCCACGCAGTGACCTGATTCATCGGCTTCAGCACGGGCCAATACGGAGCGTCCTGGTGCCACATGTTCACACCGCCCACTGCCGCTGGCTTGTACTGAATCTGATCGTGCCAGATTCGAATTGAGTTAGCGCCGGTCAAAGTGCCAATATAGCCTGTGATTGCGGGATTGAACATGAGCCCTTTGAACGCGTCGCTCGCCTGCCAAATGTTGACAATCTGCCAAACCGGAGCGCCATCCTTACCCATATTGCGGAGAAGAACTGGCTGAACTGCGTCCGCGTTATCCCGGTCGTTGATCACGCGCTCCATTTCGGATCGAAGCTCGTCAACCTCAGAATCCGACAGGACTTGCCCTCCCAGGACAAAGCCTTCTCGCTCGAATTTATTGATTTGGTCTGTGGTTAGCATTGATGATTTCTCCTATTCCGTCGTTAGCCTATTTTAGTTGATCGCCACAACAACGAAAATGGCCGTGCGGACAATCGCATGGAGAATCGGACAACTAGGGCGGCGGGTTTTTGCCGGCAAGCGCAGCGGCTCGAAACTGTGACGGTGCGAGTCCGTCAACTTTCCGAAAGACCTTGCTGAAATGGAGCGCATCGTCAAAGCCAACCTGCGCTGCAATCTCCTTGATCGACAGTTCGGAGTCAGACAACAGAGCGCGCGCTTTACGGACGCGCAGCTCGCGGACGTAGTCGAGCGGCGAATATCCCGTGTATTCGCGGAAAACGCTGGTCAGTCGGCTTCGGCTGATCCCGGCGATGATCGCGAGATCGTCGAGCCGATATTCTGAACCCAAGTGATTCGCCATATGCTCGATGACCCGCTCGACACGGAGCCTGTTGACTTCCGAGGACGCGGACAATTCCGTAGATTGACTCTTTTTCAACAGTTCAAGCAGGACAGCGGTCAGGTGGTGCGCCGCTTCCATAGATTCGACTTCATGATGGGATGCCGCAGAATGCAGCGCGACAATTTCTTGAAAGAGCGCGGGAATCCGGCTAACCGGCGAAAGCGTCGTCTTGAGGGGAATGCTCAGCCCCGATGCAAGTGCGACTCTATAAGGTGCAATATCGACGGTGGGCGCACTTCGCTACGGCACAGATTCGGCGAAATCGAAGTGTACGGCGATATGGGTCACGCTTATTTTTGAGGTGAAAGAGTGCGGGACAAATGGCGGAATAAAGAGCAAGTCGCCTGCCCTAAAGTCAATTGAATTGCCATCAGCAACAAGCTCACCCTCGCCTCGCGTTATCAGTACGAACTCGTGATCGAAAATGATCCGCTCGCCGATATTAAGCGGCCCGCAATTTTCATGCGCGATGCGAATTTGAGGATGGACGCGTCCCAACGGCATCGGCAAAACCCGCTTAGGTTCGATTGGGCCGAAGGGAGGGGATTGCTGGATGTCCAACGGAGTCTCGCTTTTCAACGCGTCTACCCAAGCATAATCGACAGCATGAAGCTAGGCTGGCAGTTTGGATCGAACCGCGTATCATCGAACTCAAAGGTTGCTAGGTCGCGACGGAACTCCTCCAAAGTTTTCGGCACATCTTTGGACTCGGCACTCCAGATGATGGGCTTTTGGGCTTGTCTAAGGTCGAATATTAAAATCGAAGCGTGAGGATCGTAGGTTCCATGCTCATAACTGAGAATCACATAGTTGGAACTGACCGCAGCAAACGATAAACGCGAAGGGGGTAGATCAAAGTCTCGAGCGACGCTGGCAACTCTCCATGGCTGGCCCGTATCCGCCATCAACTTTGTTAAGTGGTGGAATGATTGAATCTTTGAGCGACTTAGGAAGATCCGCCGCATGCTTGACTTCGTTAAAAGCGCCACTGGTTATATCATCCTTGACTTCGTTGGACAAAACGCCAGTTGCATTATCCAATTTGCTAGGTCTTGGCTGAGTAGGATCGAAGTTTGAGATGTCCTGCTGAAGCTCACTTAGCGTTTTCGGAGGTCTTTGGCTCACATAGCAAGACCAAATTAACTTTGCTGGGTACATGTGCAGATCGTAAACATTGATTGTGGCAGTTGTGACAAAACCTCCATGTTCTAGACAAAGCAGACAGTAATTGGAGTCTTCTCCTCCAACATCCAGCCGTACGAATGGTTTCGCTGGTGTTTCTATGACGTCGCTGAAATTGTACGGTTGGCCTGGATTTGCAATGTACGCGCTTATTCCTGGTGCAAGAATCGACTTTACTGAATCTGGCAAGTCCGCGACCTTGTCGATCTCCTGAAACGAATCCGTCATCAGGTGACTTCGGACATTTTCCGAAAGGTGATCATATTGTCTGGGGTGAGCGAATGCGCTAGGGCAAAACCACGCGAAGAGGATAAGCAATGTCAGAAACGTTGTTTGATACCGCCGCACTCGCATTGAAATCACTTTGCGTTGTCTAATCATTCATCCCTTCAATAATCCCCTGCTGCTTGCCGCCGAAAAGCAGCTCCAGGTTTTCGGGGGCGACCATGACTTCGCGCCTTTTGACCCCGTCCATTGGCCCGACAATCCCTTTCGCCTCCATCGTATCGACAATGCGCGCGGCTCGGGTGTAGCCGATCTTGAACTTGCGCTGCAGGGATGAGGTCGATGCCTCGCCTTGGGTCACGACCCAGCGGACACAGGTTTCATAGAGGTCGTCGTTTGCGCCGTCATCGTCAGAATCGCTGTCACCAAATCCCGACGAGCTGTCGGTCGGGATCAGCGTGTAGTTCGGCTCCTCCTGCGTTTTGAGGTATTTAACCAGCTCTTCGGTTTCCTTTTCGCTAACGAAACAGCCCTGGACGCGAAGCGGTTTGGACGCGTCGATCGGCATGAACAGCATGTCGCCCTTGCCGATCAGGCGATCCGCGCCGGGCATGTCGATGATGGTGCGGCTATCGATCTGGGTCGCGACAGCAAACGCGATCCGCGACGCGATATTCGCCTTGATCGTGCCGGTGATCACATCCACACTTGGACGCTGGGTCGCGATGATCAGATGAATTCCAGTCGCGCGGGCAAGCTGCGCGAGGCGGCAGATGCTGGTTTCGACCTCCGCGCCCTGTGTCATCATCAAATCGGCAAGCTCGTCAATAATGACTACAATAAACGGCAGTTTTTCTTCCGCAGGAACCTTGCTGTTGTATCCTTCTAGATTGCGTGTCCCCAGTCGAGCGAACGTTTCGTAGCGCTTGTCCATCTCCTTGAGTACGCTGCGCAAAGTCCCCGCCGCCTGCTTGGTGTCCTTGACTACCGGCGAAAGCAGGTGCGGGATGCCGTCGTAGAGCGACAGCTCGACCCGCTTAGGGTCGATCATGATGAACCTTAGGTCACGCGGGGTCGCGCGGTAGACCATGCTGACAATGATGGCGTTGAGACAGACCGACTTGCCGGAATTGGTGCTGCCGCCGATAAGAAGGTGCGGCATTTTGGCCAGATCGGCGTACTTGTAATCGCCCGCAACATCCTTGCCGAGCGCGAAGGTCAGCTTCGACGGCGAGTTGGTAAACTCCGACGTCTCCAGGCATTCGCGGATGCTGACCATCTGCGTGACTTCGTTCGGCACCTCAATACCGATGGCCGACTTTCCGGGGATGGGCGCTTCGACTCGGACATCGATTGCAGCGAGTGACATCGCCAGGTTGTCGGCGAGCGCAACAATCTTCTTGACCAGGATTCCCGGCTCAAGCTGCACTTCGTAGCGGGTGACTGTCGGCCCGACTGCGACCTGCTGGACATTCGCGCCGATCTTGAAATCGTTGAGACACTGCATCAAAATCTGCTGCTTGCCAGCAAGCTCGTTAGCCGATTTTTTCGGCGGCGGCGGGCTGGGGCTGAGCAGATCGACGCCGGGCAGCTTGTAGTCCTTGTTCACATGGTCAACCACTTCGCTGAGGCGGTCCCAATTGAGAGGCGGCTGCTCGGCGCTGGGCGATTTTGCGATCACAAGCGGCTTGAATGTTGCTTTTGGCGCAGGGATGGCCGCGACAGTCGGGAGGTCGTCGTCGTCAACAATATCGGTCTTTCTACGTTTTGGTGTCGCCGGCGCTTCGGAGAGGCGTAGGCGCACTGGCGCTACTGGTTCGGGCTCGTCGTCCGCATCTTGGGGTTGAGAAGATTTTCGCAGCGCAATTGCGTCCCTGCGCGCCTCGCGCCAGGAACCAATCGTATCCGAAACCGGCTCGACAATCCGTTTGCCAACATCCGTCCCCTGCTCCACCATGTGGAGAAGACGACGATCGAGCGTCCAAACGAGCGATGCGATAATCACCGCAAGAAATACCCACGGAGTGCCTACGCCGAGGCCGCTGCGGGTCAGCGCAGAGATTCCCGCGCCGACATACCCTCCGTAAAGCTTGACGTTCGCGTGAGCGAACTGAAAGAGAGGCGAAGTTTGATCTGGCGAAGTATGACTATAGTGCCACCAAGCAAGCGACGAGAGGAATATCAACGTTGAGCCGACTCCCACCTCGGTTCGTGTGAGCAAGCTTCGCCCAATAATCAGCACCAAGCCCGCGTACACAAACGCAATCGGCACCAAATATGCGCCTACGCCAAACGCGATCTTAAGGCCAGTCGCCAGATAGTGGCCGACCTGTCCCGCTTCCGAATAGACGATCAGGGCGACCCACATCAGCACGGCCAGCAGCATGCAAAAGATGCCTGTGATGTCGTGGGCGAGGCGATCGTTGTTGCGCGACGGCTTGACCGGACGCGGCGCGCGCGGTGTCTTCGGACGCTGCCCACTGCCGCTGCTCGCCGCCGGACGGATATCAGACTTTAACGCCAAGGCATAAAACTCCTAGCACAGTATAGCTTACAGGTGCGTTGAGCGCAAAGTGAAGTCGCCTCAAAGCGCATCAAGGCTTCATCAACGCGGCAGTCGCTGGCGCTTTTTGAAATGTGAGCGCCGCTGCCTCGATAACTGGAATCGTTTCGGTGTAGTACGGCTCACCGTCCTGTCCTTCTATCGTGATGACCTTGTCGCCATCCTGTAAGACGTAACTGAAACCATGGAGGTGAGCGACAAGTCCGTTTGACATTTTCCTGGTTCCATCAAAATAGGTTCTCTGACAAGGGTAACCAGCTAGAGTTCCTGACCCGCCCGGAATTTCAGAGACTTTGATCCAGTTCCGTTTACGGCCATCTGCCAGATCCTTCAACGTTTCATCAATGGCCCTGTCTGTGTGATTTGGAGAATCGGCACTTGTTGTGGCGACTAGGATGTCGGCCTGCGTTCCGTCATCTCGGTGCTTCCACAACAGCAGGTGACAAAACGCCAGCGGCAGTATTGGCGCCTCCATTTGCGGTTGAAGGTGATTCGCGAAATCCATCCGGCACTTGAAGCGTATAGTCTCCAACTTTGATTGTCGTTAGTAGCTGCTTTGCAATCGTGGGATCCGGCACCCAGGGATTGGACTGTTGCGAAGATTCAGTTGGCGTTGATTTCGTGAACGTCATTGCAGTGGCTTCAAGTAGCGGAAAGCTTGCCGTGCTGTTATCGGAAGTGTCATTGGCCAGTAGCATAATCGTGTTCAGTCCATCCGCAACAGCGTATCCCGCGCCCTTCATCGAGAGGACTCGTCCGCCCGCGTTGGTGAATTGACCTTCAAGACGAACTCGCTCAGCAGTCAGGCCGTCAATCGTGCCAGCCTCCTTCTTGCCAACTTTTACATTCGTCCAAGTCGCGGACTGAGAATTGACAATCAGCTCAATTCCCTCGTCCGTGGTTATTGGAGAAACATTAGGAGGTGGAGTGCTGATTATGATCAAAAGCGTGGGCCTTGTTCCGTCGGCGCGCATAGTTGGAACGTACACGTCCTCAATGAAACCGGAATGCGAAGGCATTTTTCCCTCAACGGCCGCGTCGGAATATCCGTCAGGAAGTTTGAAAACGTACGAGCCGAGAGTTACTGTCGTAGTCAGTTTGGACACGACCGCAGGATCAGCTGACCAAACAGGCGCACCATTGTCAGCGCGAACTAGCGAATCTGTCGGCAAAAGGGCCAGTATGAGTGCAGCGCATGAGATCATCCAGCGAAGCCCGTTCTTAAGCAAATTAGTCGTCATAGTCAATCCTTAACTTAAATTTCAGACGGCGCACAAGTTGATATTCCGCGATAGAGCTGCGCCATGCGAATTTTATTGTACGCCTTTTATACAGATCGCGATCTGGCTGCGTGCTTCTACGAGAATAGCGTGACGGGAATTATTTTCTTCGAGCGAGCATTCCCAAATATCAATGACCAACTCATCCATTCCGTCTGATCCGTCAAAATCCGGCTGGCCGATTGTCGCGCTGGCGGCGAGCCTGTGGGGCACCGACCTGTTGATTCGGCCCAACTTGCTCAAAGTCGGCCTATCACCAACAATGATTGTGCTGGCAGAGCATGTCGTTTTGACGATATTGTTCTTACCGGTTTTGATTCGCGGTTCGTCAAGAATAAGGTCACTGAGTTGGCAAGACTGGCTGGGGCTGCTGTTTATCGCGTGGGCGGGATCGTCGATTGCGACTTCGCTTCTCACCGCTGCGTACCAGGCGGGCAGTCCGCTGACAGCGACATTGCTCCAAAAGACCCAGCCGCTGTTCGCGGTCGCACTGGCCGGAATTGTCTTGGGCGAAAAGCGGTCAGCTTGGTTTTGGCTGTTTTTCGCTGGCGCGTGCGGCGCGGCGTACCTGTTGTCGTTCGGGTTTATGAGTCCGGTTGTCGCGCTGCAAAGTCCGGAGTCGATTGGATCACTTTACGCTCTCGGAGCAGCGGCGTTGTGGGGTGCCTGCACGGTGGTCGGACGGATGGTGCTCAAGGACGTTGACGCGCCGCTCGTTGCAGGACTACGCTTTACGCTGGCTGTGCCGCTCTTGCTTGTGCTCGTAGGATCGCACGGCTATAATGGATCGCTCGCCCTGCTCTCCCATCCGAACGCCTACGTCCCGTTGGCATTGATCGTCTTAGTCCCCGACGTGCTCGGCATGACGCTCTATTATAGCGGATTGGGCCGCACACCAGCATCCGTGGCCACAGTAGCCGAGCTTGCCTACCCTGTCGCCGCGCTTGTGCTCGGCATGATCGTTACGGCGCAACGCCTCTCCGCCGGACAATGGACTGGATTTGCATTACTGATCCTCTGCCTTCAGGCGATCCAATCTACCCGCAGTGTGCGCCAGTCCAGCATTAAGGATATTCCACTTCAAGCGAACGCCTCCCCTGCCCCAGTCCAGGAGACCTGAAGACGCTTGGCGATGGTCGCACCGATATCGGCGAATGTACGCCTCGTGCCGTAGTCCGTTCCCGTCACGATTCCTTGGCCATAAGCCAGCAGAGGAACATACTCTCTGCTGTGATCCGTGCTTGGGGTAGTGGGATCGTTGCCATGGTCTGCGGTGATAATTAGGAGGTCGTCGTCGCGAAACAGGGGATATATAGCACCTAGGTACGAATCAAACGCCTCAAGCGCAGCGCCAAATCCAACGACATCGTTGCGGTGACCGTAGAGCATGTCGAAATCTTCGAAGTTGGCGAAAATGAGTTCGACGTTTGGTTCTTGGAGAGCGCGGAGAATGGCGTCGAAGTGCTCCGCGTTATTTCGGGTGCGCTCGGCTTTTGAGAAATACTTATGGGGAAACAGGTCTGCAACGACGCCAACTGCGTGGACAGACTTGCCAGCGTTCTTGAGAACAGATAGCACATTCGGCTCGGGCGGCGGCAGCGGATAATCCTTGCGGTTTTCTGTCCGCTTAAAACCGGTTTCTGAATCGCCGACGAATGGCCTCGCGATCACACGCTGAACATTGTTCGGCGAAACAAGCATTCCCCGTGCTTTTTCGCAGATATCGTAAAGCTCGGCCAGAGAAACGACCGACTCATGCGCCGCAACTTGAAAGACGCTATCCGCCGACGTGTAGACAATTGGCTTCCCTGTGCGCACATGCTCTGCGCCGACTTCGCTGATGATTGCCGTCCCACTGGCAGCCTTGTTTCCGAGGATGCCGCGTCCAGTCCGGCGCTCAAATTCGGAGATAAGATCTGCGGGAAAGCCGTTCGGATAAGTGGGAAACGGCGTCTCGGTGATGATCCCCATCATCTCCCAATGCCCGGTGACGCTATCCTTGCCCTTAGACAGCTCAGCACATTTGCCGAAGCCGCCGATGATATCTGTGCTGCTTAAGCCAGGCTTGCCGATAATATTGCTGAGGCCAAGCCGTGCGAGGTTTGGCAACATCGGGTTGGCAGATTCGATTACATGCCCCAGCGTGTCGCCATCCGAATCAGTTTGGCCATAGTCCGCTGCGTCCGGCATCGCGCCGACACCGCAGCCGTCCATCACGATCAGAATAACTCGGCTCATTCTTCGCCCCGCGCAATACGGCATAGAATGGGGTCGAGTGCGTTGAGGAGGAAGACGGTCGCGCCAGCGGCCTTTGCCTTGGCAGCAAACTCCTGCTCATGCTCGCGCTTCTGCGCCATGCCGAAGGAGTAGTTGCTGACGACGCTCAATACGCGCGATTCCGGAAACGACTCGCGTATCAGCCGCGACGTTTCGAATGTCACTTCTTCCGCTTCGTCCCCGCAGCTCGCCGGCATGGTGACCGGATCGAAGATGATTTGCGCCGGTGCGATCCCAATGGTTGAAAGCTGATCGTACAAGCGTTTCGCCACATCCAAACGATGCTCCGCAGTAACTTTCGTGCCAGCATCATCGATGCAGACCGCAATCACAGCAAGAGGCTGCGCGTCGCTAATCGCCGACAGCATCTCTGCTCTTGGAGTCGTGAGTCCGGAGAAGCAGTTAAGGATTTTCGGCCTGGAGTTATCGGCAAGCGCTCGAACAATCGTAGCTTCGCGCGTGCCAATGCACGGAACGAAGGGCAGAGCTGAAGCGCTTTCGGCAAGGCGCGCAACGTGTTCCAGCTCACAATCCCCGCTGGAAGCAGCGCAGAGGTCAAGCGCAGTTGCGCCGTTTTCGATCTGGGATGATGCGATTGCTGTCAGGTCGTCCCACCGCTCGTCCATCAACGCTGCGTGAACCGAGCCGTTGGATGTGTTCAGCCGGTCGCCAATGATCAGGATTTCTGGCAGCGTCTCGGTTGATTCCACTAGCGTCGCGTCTAAATCCC
This sequence comes from uncultured Armatimonadota bacterium, assembly GCA_963699265.1. Lineage (GTDB taxonomy): Bacteria > Armatimonadota > Armatimonadia > Armatimonadales > Capsulimonadaceae > CAXSEA01. The sequence continues at coordinate 230,573 of OY969427.1, forward strand.
CTCTCCATCGCCGCAAGTCCAATGCAACTGCGCCGCCTTAAGATATTGCACGCTGAACCAGCGCTTAGGATCGGTCCAAACTTTTTCTACGCTAAAGCCTGCGCTTGCGGCGAGCTTAGCGAAGCCGTCCAATGTGTGCTTATAAGAAGTCTCCGTGAAGATGGTTTCGCCCTCGCAGAAGCGGATTGCATGCCCGGCTATGGTCACGGTTTGATCCCGACGACTGATTAGATGCATCTCAATCCGGCCCTCGTGCGGGTTGTAGAACGCATAGTGTGCAAATCCTCGCTCAAGATCGAAATCCGCGCCCAGTTCGCGGTTGATCCTTACCAGTAGGTTCATATTGAACGCTGCAGTGGTGCCGTTGCGATCGTTGTACGCCTTTTCCAGCGTCAAAATGTCCTTGCGAAGATCCACCCCTATCAGTAGGCCACCACTATTGCCGCACAGACGGCGAATACGTGTTAGAAAAATTGCGGCTTCGTCCCGGTTGAAATTGCCGATGGTCGATCCTGGAAAATAGACCATGCGGCGGTCGTTCTTGTCGATGGCCGATGGCAGTGCAAAGTCTTTGGTGTAGTCGGCGGCAACCGGAAAGATGTCCAGCCACGGGTAGCGTTCGCGCAGGCCATCTGCCGTATTTTGCAGATGTTCGGCCGAAATATCGACCGGCACATATCCGCCGAGGAGCGGCAACTGCTCGAGTAGCAGTCGAGTCTTGACGCTGCTGCCGCTACCAAACTCGATCATAAAATCTCCGGGGCCAAAAATAGCGGCCATCTCTGACACCGATTCGCGCATAATGGAAAGCTCGGTGCGGGTGAGATAGTATTCGTCGAGCTCGGTGATATCGTCGAATATCTTCGAACCGACTTCGTCATAGAAGTATTTGCATTGCAGCCATTTCTGCCGGCTCTGCAGGCCATTGAGGACATCCCGCAGAAACTGATCCTTGTCTGGCCCACCAGCGCCAACGAGGGCCGCACTGTCAAGCTCATCAGTGAGAAACATAGTAATTTACGCTCCAGGCTGTGATTTGCCCTTTAGAGGTCTTTTGCTAAACGGATTCCGGTAAATTGCCAGCGTGTATCTGCCGGGAAAAAATTGCGGTACGTGGGCCGAATGTGGGTCTGCGGCGTTGCGCACGAGCCGCCGCGCAACACAAACTGGTTACACATGAACTTGCCGTTGTATTCGCCAAGAGCGCCGTCCGCTTGTTTGTAGCCCGCGTAAGGAAGATACTGCGAACGAGTCCACTCCCAGACATCGCCGAACATCTGACGCCCCTGTCCTGCCCCCGTGTCGCGCAACGGAACCGGGTGCAGAAGTCCGGACTCTGCAAAATTGCCGTTGACGGCAACTGCGAGGCTCGCGGTCTCCCACTCGGCTTCAGTCGCGAGTCTAGCCCCGGCCCAATGCGCGTACGCCTCCGCTTCAAAGTAGCTCACATGACAAACCGGTTCATTAGGATCAACTGGGACGGTCCCATGCAGCGTGAACACTTCCCATGCGTCGTTGACTGTCGGCAGCCAGTATAGTGGCGCGCCCCACGCTCTGGCCTGAACCGTATTCCAGCCCTCCGACAGCCAGAACTCAGGCCGCTCGTATCCGCCTGCCGCCATGAACTTCATATATTCGCCGTTCGTGACCAGTCGATCAGCGATCGCAAATCCTGTGACATACTCCGGATGCTTCGGCGTTTCGTTGTCGAACGAAAACCCAGTTCCACCATAGCCGATCTCACGGACTCCAGCTTCAAAAGTCGACCAGGTCATCGCCGGAACAGCAACCGTTGCCTCGCTTCGCGTCCACTCTTCGTAGGTCGGCTGCAGAGGATTCTCCGACAGCATGTGTTTAAGGTCGGTAACAATCAGCTCCTGATGCTGCTGCTCGTGATTGATGCCGAGCTCCATCAGCGGCGCCACTGTTTCGCGCTCGCGGTAGTTCATTTCGCCAATCAGCTCACGGAGTGTCTTGTCCACGTGCGCCCTGTAAACGTATGTGTCTTCCACAGTCGGTCTTGAAATCAGCCCGCGCTTTGGCCTGCAATGACGCGCGCCGAGGCTGTTGTAGTAGGAGTTGAAAAGGTACTCGTACTGCGGGTGCGGAGATTTGTAGCCGTGCAAGTTCGGCTTCAGGATGAACGTTTCGAAGAACCAGCTTGTATGCGCAAGATGCCACTTGGCGGGACTGCAATCCGGCATGGACTGTATCACGTAGTCCTCGGTGACAAGCGGTTTACAGAGCCGCTCGCTCCACGCCCGTACCGAATTGTATCGGCGGATCAGTTCGTTCGCAGAGATATCAGAGCGCGAATTTTGAACAGCAGCTGTGGCGCTGTTTGCGGCTAAAGGTTGCAAGTGTTGGGTCCTCCGTTTGACTAATGGAACGCACGAACGGTCAACTCAAGTGCGGGGCGCGAACAGCTATGCGCCGCCTAATCCAGATAAGCAAATAAATTGTTGAACGATTCCGCCAGTGTCGGATGCGCAAAGACGGCATCACGCAACGTCGTGTAAGGAACCTTGCCGAGCATCGTAATTTCGATCATTGCCATCAGTTCGCCGCCTTCGATTCCTAGAACAGCGCATCCCAGTATTTGGTTCGTGTTGGCGTCAACTACAGCCTTCATAAATCCGCGCGTCTCGCTCATCTCGTACGCGCGCGCGACATGCTCCATCTGCAAGGTTGCGACTTTGATGTCCAGGCCTTGGCGCTTCGCCTCGTCTGCCCCGATCCCTACCCTACCAAGCTGCGGATCAATGAACACCGTGTACGGCAACATCCTGCCCGCCCGCGACAGATCGCCGCCGCTCAGCAGGTTGGCTTTCAGAATTCGGTAGTCATCGTAAGAAATGTGCGTGAATGCTGGCCCTCCGTTGACATCCCCTGCCGCATAAATGCCTGGAACGTTGGTTTCTAGCTTGTCGTTTACCCGGATATACCCACGCTCATCCGTTTCAACCCCGCTGCTTTCAAGGTCAAGGCCGTCCGTATTGGGAACGCGTCCCAGAGCTACGAGAACATGCGTGCATTCAATCGGAAGCTCCATGCCCTGCGAATTGATCGTTACCCTGATCGAAGTAATTCCTTTTTCGATGCTGGTCGCTTCGCTGCCGAGCAGGACACGTATGCCGTCTTCGCGCAGGATATCTGTAACGGCTTTGGAAATGTCCCTATCTTCTTTGTTGAGCAAAATGGGAGCGCGCTCAACTATGGTCACGCGACTCCCAAATCTGCGGAACATCTGCCCAAACTCGCATGCGATATAGCTGCCGCCGAGTATAAGTAGGTGACCGGGAAGTTCGCCAAGCTCCATGATCGAAGTCGAATCGAGTGCAGGGATCGTGTCCAAACCCGGGATCGGCGGCATGTTCGGCCTGCCGCCTGTGTTGATGACGATCGTTTCCGCGTGGATGGACCGAAATTCGCCCTCAGGTACTAGAACATCGACAGCCTTTGGGCCGACAAAATGTGCATGCCCGCTGATTAGTTCGAGGTTCTTGGTTGACTTAATGCTTTCCATCATGGACGATACAAACGCTTCGACAACATCGCGTTTGCGCTGGCGCACGCGCTCCATATCCACCGTGTTCAGGCCGCTTTTCACCCCGAACTCGAGCGCGCGCCGACCCAGATAGGCTACCTTTGCGCTCGCCACCATGGTTTTGGTGGGTGTGCAGCCTTCGTTGATACAGGTGCCGCCAACATGCAATCGCTCAATCAGCGCGGTCTTTTTGCCCGCGCCTGCGAACGACTTGGCGAGCGGCACACCCGCTTGGCCCGCGCCGATGATGATTGCGTCGAACTCTTCAGAATTGCTGCTCATTGAACTCTTCGTTTCTAGACTCCCTGCTAGCTGCTCGGCACCGTCGATTTTACTCGCCGCTTTGCTGAATCAGCTTGGCCACCAGGCCAGTCCATCCCGTTTGGTGGCTTGCACCCAGTCCTGCACCGATATCGCCGTGAAAATACTCGTAGAACCAAACGTACTCATTGAAATTGGGATCGAACTGGAACTTGTCGACTCCGCCGTGCACAGGCCGCTTGCCTTCGCCATCGCGCAAGAAAATCCTCGCAAGCCTTCGCGAAAGCTCCTGAGAGATGTCCCAAAGATTCATCATATTCCCCGAGCCAGTTGGGAATTCGACCAGAAAATCGTCGCCGAGGTAGTAGTGGTACTTCTGCAGCGATTCGATGATCAGATAGTTGATCGGCATCCAGATTGGCCCGCGCCAGTTGGAGTTGCCGCCAAACAGGCCGGTGGTCGATTCCGCAGGTTCATAATCGACCGAGTAGGACACGCCGTTGACTTGAACCGAATACGGATGCTCCTTGTGGTAGCGTGAAACAGCGCGAATGCCGTGTGGGGAAAGGAACTCGTTCTCGTCAAGCATCAACTTGAGGACCCTGCGAAGCTGATCGGGATTCAAGATCGACAGCAGACGCCGTTCGCCGATTCCCTTGACGCGCATTGACGCCGCGTGCTTAGTCAAATCGGGTCTGTTGTCCATAAACCAGTTCATGCGCTTGCGGAAACCGTTCAAACTCTGAACAATGTCCGGATCAATGGTTTCCACTGCAAACATCGGTATGAGACCGACCACTGAGCGTACTTTGAGCGGAAATCGGTTGCCGTCTGGCAGATGCAGGACATCGTAGAAGAAGCCGTCCTCTTCGTTCCACAGCGAACAGTCCTCTCCGCCCATGGTGCCCATGGCGTTTGCGATATAAAGGAAATGTTCCCAGAATTTGCTGGCGATATCTTCGTAGGCGTGGTCATAACGCGCCAGCTCCATCGCGATCGCAAGGAGATTGAGCGTGTACATCGCCATCCAACTCGTTCCGTCGGACTGCTCGATAAACCCTCCCGTCGGCAGTGGCGCGCTGCGGTCGAAGACGCCGATATTGTCCAAGCCGAGGAAGCCGCCCTCGAAAACGTTGTTGCCTTCCGCGTCCTTGCGGTTTACCCACCACGTGAAGTTGATCATCAGCTTCTGGAATACCCGCTCCAGAAACATCAGATCACCTTTCCCGCGACGCTTCCGTTCAATTTGATAGACGCGCCACGCCGACCACGCGTGCACGGGAGGGTTGACATCGCCGAACGCCCACTCGTACGCGGGCAACTGGCCGTTGGGGTGCATGTACCATTCGCGCGTGAGCAGGATGAGCTGCTCCTTGGCAAAATCCGAATCGACCAAACTGAGCGGGATGCAGTGAAATGCGAGATCCCACGCCGCAAACCAGGGATACTCCCACGTGTCTGGCATCGAAAGGACGTCCGAGTTGAAAATCTGCTTCCAGTCGTGGTTGCGGCCGTTCCGTCGCTGTTTTGGAGGAGGCGGCTGGCTCGGATCGCCGTCAAGCCAAGTCTTGACCACGTAATGGTAGTACTGCTTCGACCAAAGCATGCCTGCGAGTGCCTGGCGCATGACACTCTTGCCATCCTGAGTGAGTGAATTGGGAATGACCGTGTCGTAGAACTCGTCAGCCTCCTTCATGCGTGCATCAAACGTTTCGTCGAACTGATCAAACGGTGCGTTGACCATCGCGCCGCTCAGCCGCACTCGGACGGTGACCGACTGTCCCGCAGGGATCATTTGGCGATAATGGCCAGAGACTTTCGTGCCGTAGTGCGTCGGATTGACCGCGCCATGTTCGCCATTGACGACATAGTTGTTGATGCCGTCCTTGACATATTGGCCGTCCAGGGGCTGGTTATAAAGGCGTTTCGTATTGGATTCGTTCTCGGTAAACAGCAACTCCGGACAGTTGTCGAAGTAGAGCCAACGCTTGCCATAATACGGCTCGACTATAGATACGCACGGATCAGACTCAAGACCCTCGCCGATATGCCGCACTTCCGGCTTAACCACATCGTAGCCCCATGACCAGGTGTTCCGAAACCACAATGTCGGCAAAATGCGCAGCGGCGCATCGTCCGGCCCGCGATTGATCGCGGTGATCTTGACGAAAATGTCCTCTGTCAACGCCTTCGCATACTCAACAAATACATCGAAATAGCGGTTCTCGTTGAACACACCCGTATCGATCAGCTCGTACTCCATGTCGTGCTTGCCGCGACGTCTGTTGGTCTCGACCAGATCATTGTAGGGATACGCCGCCTGCGGATACTTGTACAGAAACTTCATGTACGAGTGCGTCGGAGTCGAATCGAGGTAGTAGTAGTACTCCTTGCCGTCCTCGCCGTGGTTGCCCTCGCTACCGGTCAGGCCAAACATGCGCTCCTTGAGGATGGGATCCTTTTCGTTCCACAGCGCGATCGCAAAGCAAATCCGCTGACGGCGATCGCTAATTCCGCCGATGCCGTCCTCGTTCCAACGGTACGCCTTTGAACGCGCCTGGTCGTGTGGAAAATAGTCCCATGCTTCGCCAGTGGCGCTATAGTCCTCGCGCACCGTGCCCCACGCCCGTTCGCTGAGGTACGGCCCCCAGCGTTTCCAGTGGACGTTGCGTAGGTCGGCCTGATGCAGGCGCTTTTGTTCGGCAGTTTGATCCAATGTGTGAAATCCTCGGTGAAAAATACAGTCGCTAGCTCATCTTTTATTGGGATTGCATGAGTTTTCGATGCCGCGAGTGTACCTTCCTTGTAAGGCAGAGCAGAAAGGATTTTCGGAACGCTCAAGCCGCTGATCTCTTTTTTTGCAGCAGTTGGTTTCGCTTGATATTCGCCAAGGCACAATCAAGCGAAACCAACTGCGGAAAGCAAATGTACGATTGCTAGGGTTATTTCGGTCTTTGCGGGCGTGGCAGTTCGAAGAGCGAATCCCTTGTCAATCGACCATACCAATCGCCGCCAAGCCGGCAGATATGGTCGACTTTTGCCGGATCGACTGTGCCGTTGTCGGTGAGTAATTGTTGAGCAATATGAAAATAGACAACCTCACCAATGACGTAATTTGCGGCGGTTGGTCCAAGTCCATGCGGCACAACTTGGTACACCTTGCACTCCATCGCCATAGGCGCGTCGGCAACGTGCTCGGTTTGAACTTTGACTCCCGGCAGTGCCTCGAAGCCCGCTTCGGCCCATTCGTCAACGCCATATGGATACTCCGCCGACGCTTGGTTCATGCGTTCGCGGATGCCATAAGAGACAATGTTGATCGTATATTCGCCGACTTCCTGAATGTTGCGCAAAGTATGCTTTGGATTGTTGTCGCGATCCGTGCAGGGCGAGACAACAACAGACAGCGGATTTGCCCCGCCCGCCATGAAAAAGCTAAACGGCGACAAGTTGCGCTGACCGGCGGAGTTGACTGTCGCGACAAACGCTATCGGACGCGGCGCGACACAGTTAGTGAGCATGCGATAGGCATCGATCCGGGTCATTTGCTCAGGATCGAAGCCCTCAAAGTCGAAAGTTTGCATGCGCTATTATGCGTCAAGCGCGCGGCGTATGGCGCGATCCGTTTTTTCGCAGCATAATAGAGGAACGGACGGGGAGCCGTAGCATTTGAAAAGTAATGTAAGCGCCTACTTGGCGCAGGTGCGCGATTCGCTGGAGCGCGTCGATCTGCAGACGGTCGAGGTCATCGTCGATCTGTTGTGGGATTGCTATCGCCATCGACGTCGGCTGGCGGTCTGCGGCAATGGCGGCTCAGCGTCCACCGCGAACCATATTGTCGCCGATCTCCACAAAAACCTATTTGTTGCATCAGGCGAGCCGATGTGGGAAGTGCAGTCGTTCTGCGACTCCGTTTCGCTCATCACCGCCTGGAGCAACGACACCGACTATGCGAATGTATTCGCCGCGCAGACCCGTTCGTGGCTACGCCCGGGCGACCTTCTGATCACCATTTCCGGTTCGGGGAACTCAGCAAACGTGGTCAACGCCGTCCGCGCAGCCACGGAAATCGGCGCGACAACGATCGCATTCTGCGGCTACGGCGGTGGCAAGCTCGCCAAGCTGGCGCAGGTTTCGATGACACTGGCGTCCACTAATATGCAGGTCATCGAAGATGTCCACATGTCAGTGCTTCATGGCATCTATCTCGAAATGCTTAATCGCGTCAATCTGACGGCGAACATTTCGCTGGCAACCACCGAGCAACGGAAAGTGACCTCCGTGCCCCTCCTTTCGGAAGGAGGGGTTAGGGGAGGTAGTCCTTCCCTTCCCGTTGCGGGAGCGGTGGCTAGGAACGAGCCGGGGTAGGTCCTACGCCTTCTTCGGCCTCCAGCTAAACGGATAGTTCTTGTCGTCGATCCGCGCGGCTTCCTTGGTCAGCTTGAGCGGCCTAAACGTATCCAACATGACCGCCAGCTCCTCGGTGCGCGTGTGTCCAATGCTCGCTTCGACTGCTCCCGGCTGCGGGCCGTGCGGAATTCCCGACGGATGCAAAGTCATTGACCCCCGCTCAATTCCGCGCCGACTGGCGAAGTTGCCGTTGACATAGTACAGCACCTCGTCGCTGTCCAGGTTCGAATGGTTATATGGAATGGGAACTGCGTCAGGGTGGTAGTCGAGCATGCGCGGGACGAACGAGCAGACCACGAAGTTATTGCCTTGGAACGTTTGGTGCGTTGGCGGCGGCTGATGAACACGCCCTGTAATTGGCTCGAAATCGGCGATGTTGAGCGCCCACGGGTAGAGGTAGCCATCCCAGCCGACAATATCCATCGGATTGAACTCGTAGAAGTAGGCGGTTAGCTTGCCGTTCTTCTTGATCCGAACCTCAAAATTGCCAGCTTCATAGTGATAGTTCAGCTCCATCGGTACGCGAATATCGCGCTCGCAGTAAGGCGAATGCTCCAGAAGCTGGCCGTACTGATTGCGATAACGCTTGGGCGACTCGATGGTGCTCCGGGATTCTATCACCAACATGCGCGTTGTCGGCGAACTTGTAACGACGCGGTAAATCGTCCCGCGTGGAATCACAAGATAGTCGCCCTCGCCATACGGCTGGTTGCCGAACATCGACTCCAGTGTGCCCGTTCCTTCATGGATGAACAGGAGATCGTCGCCGTCGGCGTTCTTATAGAAATACTCCATCGGCTTCTCCGGCGCGCAGAGGCCGAGTGAGACGTCGTCGTTGAAGAGCAGCGTGACACGCCCCTCGAGCGGATCGCCGGATGGTTTGAGGGTTTGCGTGGTGATGTGATGGTGACGCAGGCTGTCTTCATCGACGGCTTGCGGGCGCACATCGCGCAGGAACTCATACTCGCCCACTTGAGTTGGCGGGTGAGCGTGGTACATGATCGATTGCAGCCCCGAAAAACCCTCTTCGCCAAAGACCTGCTCGGCATAGAGCGTGCCATCGGGTTTGCGAAACTGCGTATGCCGCTTGCGCGGGATTTGTCCGAGCGTATGATATCGCGCCATTGCTTTACCCCCACCTTCCCGCTTCGCGGGCCTCTTCCTCCCTCAACGGGAGGAGCTAAACTTTATGTGGCGGAGAAGTCTCTTCGTTCCCCTCCTTTCGGAAGGAGGGGTTAGGGGAGGTAATCTTTCCGCCTACATACATTCCGATGCCTCGGTCTTTTCGATTCGCTCCCTACCTCACCTAGCCTCTCCTTCCGAAAGGAGAGGAACCAGACTGACAGGCGAGACGCCTGCCCCACATCCAGAACCTAAACGATCTTATTCTCCAACACTCCCAGCTTGTCGATTTCGAGCCGGACAACATCGCCCGGCTCTAGCCACGGGTACGTGCCTTCCGGAAATTCGACGATGCAGCCCGTTCCGACCGTCCCGGAGCCGATCAGATCGCCCGGATTCAGCATCGTATTTCGCGACGCTTCCGCGATCAATTCAGCAAATGTCCAGTGCATGTCCTTCGCGTTGCCGCGCGAATATTCGACGCCATTAACGGAGGCAGTCATGGTCAAATCGTATCGTTTGCCGCGGCTCCGGTCCGGCAAAACGCGATCTTCCAGTTCATCCGGCGTCACCAGCCACGGCCCAATGCTGGTCGCAAAATCCTTCGACTTGCACGGCCCAAGCCCCACTTTCATTTCGCGACGCTGGATATCGCGCATCGACCAATCGTTGATGATCGTGAAGCCAGCGATGTGACTATCTGCGGCTTCGACCGAAATATCGCGGCCAGGCTTACCAAGAACTACACCAAGTTCTAGCTCGAAGTCCAGCTTATTAGTCTCGAGCGGTTTTTCAATAAAACTATGAGGTCCCTCAATGCTGGCCGTGTTCGAAAAGTAAAACACTGGCGCGTCGTACCATTCTGAAACCATATCAAGGCCCCGGTTCTTCCTCGCATTTCGTACGTGAGCCTCAAATGCGTAGAAGTCCCTAAACGACTGCGGATGCCAAGGATGCAATAGGGCTATTTTGTCAAGCTCATGTGTACTTAAGCCGATGACATCCTTCGAAGAGCCGCCCACGTCGTTCGCTAGCTTGGTCAACGCGCTAAGCGTGACGCCGCTATAAATATCCCAGCCTCCAAACGGCTCGTTAAGACTCAGCAGGCGCTCAATTGCAACGTCCGAATCTGTCGCCACAAATTTTCCGTCAGCAATAAAGCCATGGGTCACTTTGGTTGCGGGCTTTCGTCCCGATCCGATAACAGCAACAGCGTATTTCAAGCCCTTACAGCGTCCCCCTCTTGGCCTGCTCGCGCTCGATTGCTTCGAACAGCGCCTTGAAGTTGCCTTTGCCGAAGCTGCGCGCGCCGTGGCGTTGGATGATCTCGAAAAATAGAGTTGGGCGGTCTTCGACTGGCTGGGTGAAGATCTGCAGCAGGTAGCCTTCGTCGTCGCGGTCGACTAGCAGGCCAAGCTCGGCGACGGTCTTTAGGTTCTCTTCGATCTCGCCAACACGGTCAGGAAGCTCATCATAGTAGCTGGACGGTACCCGCAGGAACGTTACATCGTTCTCCATCATCGTCCTGACGGTCGAGATGATGTCGTCGGTCTCGAGCGCGATATGCTGCACTCCCGGCCCGCCAAAGAATTGAAGGTACTCGTCGATCTGCGACTTTTTGAGGCCCTCGGCAGGCTCGTTAATCGGCATCTTGATTCGCCCGTTGCCGCCGGCAACGACCTTCGACATAAGCGCGGTATATTTGGTGCTGATATCCTTGTCGTCGAACGTGATGATCTGCTTGAACCCAAGCACCTCTTCATAAAATCCGACCCACTTGTTCATATCGCCAAGCGCGACATTACCGACGACATGATCTACCGTCTTGATGCCTGCACTCGGAACGGGACGATGACTGTAGCGCCACGGATCTATCGGCTTGAATCCAGGTAGAAACGCTCCTTTGTAGCGGCTTCGATCAACAAGTGAATGGCGCAGGTCGCCGTAGGATGCGATAGCGGCGATTTCGACAACACCGTCCTCGTCCTCCAAAAAGTGCGGCTCTTCAATGCCCGTTGCGCCGCGCGATGTTGCTGTTTTGTAGGCAAGCTGGACATCTTCGACCTCCCAAGCAACATCCTTCACACAATCGCCGTGAGTCATCAAGCGCTGGTTGTCGGGATCGTCCGCACTGAGCGGCGATTTGAGGACAAATCGAACATCGCCCTGCTTCAGCACGTATCCGGCCTCATCTTTGACGCCGGTTTCAAGGCCCGAATAAGCAATTACATCGAAGCCGAATGCGTTGCGGTAAAAGTACGCCGATTGTCGGGCGTTGCCGACGACAAACTGGACATAGTCAATGCCCTTGATTGGAAAAAGGTCTTGCGGAATCTTGTCTTCAGCCATTAGAAAATAGCTCCTTTGCTTGCAAGCGCACCAAATGCAAAAACGCACACAAAATCGATGTCTAGATTATGTACCGTTTTAACACATAGAACAATCGCCACTGACGAAGATATTTAACCGAAGTGTCAATCCAGAAGTCATTTAAACCAAGAGTCAACACGACGGGTAAACTCGGCCATGCGCCCACGACCACGGCCGATAACTACATTCTTGCTCGGCCTTGCACCGTGGCCTGCTGTTGGGCTGGGACTTTACGCGCTGCACAGTGTCGTGTGGGCTTTTTTGCTCTACCATGCCGTTTGTCTAACTGGCTGGGCAATCGTGGGGCGACCGCTTCCTCCAATCCCTAAAGTGGTGTGGAGAAGGCGAAACTGGGCGGCGCTCGCGACTGTCTGTCTGGCAGTCAACCTTATCGTCTATTTCGGGGCTGGTCTTGCAGGAACTGTGATTCAGCCTGAGCGAGTTCTACACGCTCTATCGTCAATGGGTGTTGCGAAAAGTCCAGTTGCCTATGCCGCACTCTTTTGCTATTTTGGGCTAGTGAATCCGGTGGTTGAGGAGCTGTTCTGGCGCGGGACGATCCACTCGCGACTGCGCGAGGCTACCTGGACCCCATGGATGGCCGCCGGACTGTCGGGATCGCTTTTCGGTGCGTGGCACTGGCTGCCTGTGAGGCTATTTTTTTCGTTTCCGCTGGCGCTGCTTGTGGTCATAGGAATTATGGCGACGGGCGTAGTCCTTGGCTTGCTGTACGACAAGAGCCGATCTATGCCAGCGACGATCCTGTTGCACATGGCTGGCGCGGACATCCCGATCCTGCTTTTCCTCTACCTCAGCGTACTAAAATAGGAGTGCCATCTTCTTGGGTGGCGTCAGCCTGCTTAAGCGAATGCTCTTCCCACGCGAGTGCGCTGAACCAGGCATTGGGGTAGCCATATTCAGGCGGGATCGGCATATCAAGCGCTCCGTAGTGGAACAAAACCTCATAAGTATGATCGAGACAGTTGTTTCCAGTGAACGAGTACCCGATTAAGCGGCAGTTGTTGGCGACAAACATAGCTTTGTCTGGTCTGACCAACGCAAAGGTGTGGGATTTAAAATCGTCGTAAGTTCGGTGGCGCATCTCGTCGAAGAGCTCGTTTTCGCTCGAGACGGTCTTTGCCCACCAGCCATTATCTTCGCCAGCAGCGTGGAAGGGATGGGCGTCTGGATTTTCGGTCGAACCGCAGAAAATGCCGGCGTCATGATCTAGCTGAAACGCCCACCCCACATGGCCGGCGAGCGTATGTTGCGGCGTTGGAACTCCAAATTTTCGGCGGAAGACGTAAGCGGTGCCCATAGACTTTCATATATACCATATGCTTGCATGCTCGTTTGCCAGTGCGGTACGATAAGCACATTGCCGGAGTACATGCCAATGCCCGAAGACAACGTAATCTCACAAATGGACCCGGTTTTTGCTGAAGTCGAAAGCAAAGCCAAAAGTGCCCAAATCGCATCGCGAACACTTGCGCGAGCCGGCTCGCAACGTAAAAATGATGCGCTGCACCGCATTGCCGAATCCCTAGGACGCAATTCCGACGCAATTCTGGCGGCAAATGCGCTGGATGTCGCCAAAGCGCGCGAAAAAGGATCGGCTGACTATTACATCGATCGGCTCACTCTGACACCCAAGCGCATCGCTGATATGCAGGAGGGCGTTCGTCAAGTGGCCGCCCTGCCCGATCCGATTGGCGAAATTCTCGGCGGCTGGGTGCGCCCGAACGGCTTGCAGCTTAGTAAAGTTCGCGTGCCGCTTGGTGTCATTGGCATCATCTACGAGTCGCGTCCCAATGTGACCGTCAACGCCGCGTCGCTTTGCATCAAGAGCGGTAACGCGACCGTCCTGCGCGGCGGCTCGGAAACGATTGAGTCGAACAAAGCGCTGGCGTCGCTGATGCAGGACGCACTCGAAGCAGCGGGGTTGCCACGATCATCGGTTGAGCTAGTAGAAACCACCGACCGTGCGGCGGCGCGCCATTTGATGACCATGAACCGCTATGTCGATTGCCTCATCCCTCGCGGAGGAGCGTCGTTGATCAGAACCGTGGTCGAAACATCGACCGTTCCCGTGATCGAGACCGGCACCGGGAATTGCCATATCTATGTGGACCGCGCGGCGGATCAGGAGATGGCGACTCGCATCGTGATTAACGCCAAAACTCAGCGGCCATCGGTCTGCAACGCCGCCGAGAGTCTGCTGATTCACCGCCAGATCGCCGCTGAATATCTTCCCAGAGTCGGGGCAGCGCTAAGGGAAAAAGGCGTCGAAATCCGGGGTGACGAGACCGTCACGCAGATTTTGCCCTACGCGAAGGCGGCGTCGGAGCAGGATTGGGGCGAGGAGTTTTTGGCGCTGATCATGTCCGTAAAGGTGGTCGATGGTGTTCAGGACGCGATCGATCACATCAACAAATATGGCACCAAGCACACAGAGGCGATCATCACGGAGGATTATGCCGCGTCGCAGGAGTTCATCGATGGCGTGGATTCGGCGGGCGTTTTCGTCAACGCCTCGACCCGTTTCACCGACGGCTTTGAGTTTGGATTCGGCGCAGAAATCGGAATCTCCAATCAAAAACTACATGCGCGCGGGCCGATGGGCCTGGCCGAGCTGACTTCATACAAATATGTCGGGCGCGGCAACGGGCAGATTAGAGGCTGAGGTCTATATTGAAGCTTGGTCAGTTCGCCGCCGTCACGGTCAGTGAAACATCCTTAAGCTGTCCCTGAATAAACGCTTTGCTGGGATTGCTCCAGACGAACGACACGCCGATCGTTTTGCCGACATCCTCGGGCTTTGCTGTATAAATCAGCGCTTCTACAACCGGTTTACCGCCAACGGGATTGACGACGTCCACCTCTTTCGCCACCTTTGGCACTCCGCCGACCAATATCTTGGCAGCGAAATGAAAGCTGCCGCCCCCTGTATTGACCTGTCCGCCATGTGTGTAGGCCAGCGTGTAGAAATCGCCCGCGTGAGGGATCGTGCATTTCGAGGCGTCGATGGTTTGTGAGATTGACCCGTCTGGCTGGTTCCAGAAAAAGAACTGATGCTTTTCAACCGTCCAGAACTCGGTGTGGATGCCGGGTGATCCGCTGTGGATGTCATAGGTCCAGTGGTCGAACTTTGCGCCGTCGCGCCATTTTTCGGGGGCAATCGACGGAGCGGTGAAGGAACCGTTTTGGAGGGGAAGCGGAGTCGAGCTGCCAGCCGCAAACACTGATGTAGCTATTGTGGCAAAAAGGGCAGTAACGAGTAGAATCCGAATAACAGGCGATAGGGTTTTCATGTTAGCCTCTACGATAACACAAATTTAGTCCACCCCGCTGGCTTGCGGCACTAGCGGGGTGGAAAGTGGTCTCATTGACAGGCAAAAAAGAAGCAGAGCGTGGTTTCGCGACGTTTTCTTGCGAGTCTAAGAACACATCCTATTTACAGGACGCTAAACGTCATTGTGTAGGTATGTCCGGTCAAGTCTTTCATTACGCCAGTCGCTGCGGCGCACGCAGCGTTTCCCTGAGCTTCGGCCTGAGTTCCCGGGCGAAGTAGGGCCGAGTCCCTGCCCATTGCTAACCATTTCGCCCTTGAGCCACTTGACATGGCCGTCGCAAGCTAGGAAGTTCGATCCGCCGGTGTGTCGGGCCGATGTGTCCGTGGTCGCGCTGATGTTAGCTGCAAAAGCCCGGTTGCCCATAAGACCGGTCCGGTATGCGGTGTTGGAGTTTACACTGCCGTCCTGGTTATAGCCGTCGCCCCATGGCGAATAGTCCGATCGGAAACCAGCTGGATTAAACTGCGATTGCATTCCGCCGCCGTCCGTCTCAACCAAAAGCACGGTGGAAGCGGGCGCGTTCATCTTCGCGATGTTGATGTACTCCGCGGTTCCGAAATAATATTCGAGGTTGCTGTTGTAACAGTATGAGCACTTTGCCAGAGTTCCGTTGGCTGGCGTCGTCAAATCGTCTGGGCAGGCATAGACGGCTGTCGCCTTGACATAAGGATATATTTCGTACGCCCAGTTAACGGTGGTGTTCGTGGGGGCTCCGGAATTCCAATAACATGGCATTATCTCGTCGTAGTCCTGTGCATATTGGATGAATGCCAGGCCTAACTGCTTCTCATTGCTTGCACAACTTGTCTGCCGTGCTTTCTCCCTGGCGGAAGCGAATACCGGGAACAAGATAGCGGCCAAAATGGCGATGATGGCTATCACGACGAGCAGCTCGATTAGGGTAAAGCCTCGCCCCGCCGATCTACCGCCCAACCGTGTTTGATTCAATGTCATTATTTTCTCCAATTTAGAAATGTACTGCAAACGGCGCTAGCCGTATTTCCTTCGAGTAATCCATCTTTCCCGTTTGCTTGCGGCAACAACTAGCGGGAAGAGGTTGCTGTGCTTTCGCGCACTACCAGGGTAGGCGCGATTCGTTCTGTCTTTATAACGTCCCCCAAAACAATCTCAACTGCCCGGTGCGCGATCTCAGAGACCGAGTGGCCAATTGATGACAACCCAGGATGGGTGAACCGGCTGGAGCGCGCATCCCCAAAACCCAAGATCGATACGTCTGCCGGAACGCAAATGCCACGTTCCGCAAACCATTTCAGCGCGGCCCATCCGCCTGAATCGGAGACAGTGAAGATCGCGGTTGGCCTTTTCGACCAAACTTCATCCATAGCCCCGTAGGCCTTTTCGAACGAGCTCTCCCAAACATGAGTACCGCAGGTGACTACCGAGATATTGTCCGATAGCCCGCGCGATTCCATAATCAGCCGGTATGCGTTGACTTTCTCGCTGACACTGGGTGCTGAGTCCCTTTCGTTCACCAGCAGAGTTATCTGATGATGGCCGAGGCCGAACAGATAGTCCATGCCGATGTGCACCGCCATGGTCGCGTCAGTTTCGACATACGAACCACTGTACGTCACTACAGGCGCTTCGATGGAAACCGTGCGGTAACCGCGATCGCTGAGTGCTTCGTAAACATCGTTCATCGCCGGAATCGCACTGATAAAGATGATTCTCTCGTGATCCGGTGGAAGCACCACTTGTCGATACGCTTCAGCCGTCTTTTCACCACGCTGCGTATGATAAATTAGAAGTCGGAACCCTCGGTTTTGGCACTCGTTCGATACAGCTTCGAGCAGCGAGTTAAGAATGTCCGAGTCGTAGTTGGCGATGAAAACGCCAATGGTCATTGTTGCAGTGGGCTCGCTGGCATAATCCTGCCCGACCACGCCCACAGCAGTTCTAACCGATTTCGTAACAACCGTGCCCTTGGCGACTTTGCGGACGAGGACACCTTGGCGGCTTAGCTCGCCGAGCGCCTGACGAACAGTCCCGCGCGACACTTTCAGCCGATCAGTGAGCGCGCTCTCGGTGAAGAAGATGTCGCCGTCGCTGAAGTGCTCGTCGATCATGTTGCGCAGTGCGCGCTGCACCTGAAGGTGCAGCGGAGTGCCTCGGCGCTCGTTGACAATGACTTTATTTAAGAGATCAGTTCGATCAGCAGTCATATGTATTGAACATTTGTTTAGACAATAGAATGATTCAATTATAGAGGATGCTCATGGGGATGTCAATAGGTATTTTCAAAAAGAATTTCTTCCATGAGGCACTCGACAATTAGCGATAATTCAGCTAAACTGGCGGAATATTTCCACCGCTAGACTGGCAAACCAATGAACTCCCCGCTTGCCCGCCACCCATTTTTCATTTCGTACATCGATCCGGCCTCAGGCGCTCAAAGCTTTATCCTGAACGAGCGTGTTGCGCCGTCGCAGGCCGTCATCTACTTTGTGAATCCGGCGATCTCGGCTGACGAGAAGTGGCTATGGTTCTCGTGCGGCTACCCGCCAAGCCCGCACAAGCGCCTGGGAGTGGTCAGCCTCGACCCAGACAATCCGGTGATCAAGGTCTTTCAGGAGGCGACATTCCACGCGGAAACGCCGCTGGTTATGCCCGGCGGCGATTCCTGCCTCTTTGGAAGCGAAACCTCGGTCTACGAAATAGATGTCCACGGCAATCTCAAGACCGTAGTGACCATCCCGAACGGCATCCTCCAGGACAGGCCGCTCGCGCGGGTCTCGACACATCTGACCATCTCTGCCGACGGAAAATATGTCCTGATTGATGGCGACTATGCGGCGGCGCGCTGGTTTATTGCGCTTGGGGATCTGGCAACGGGCGAAGTGCGGCAGCTCAAGGAGTTCACGTACCACATGAACCACGCGCAGTTTTCGCCAGTTGATCCGACTCTATTTTCCGTCGCGCAGGATTGGTGGAAGGATCCGGTTAGCGGCAAGTTCTATCCGTACGACCAGCGGATCTGGCTGATGGACACGCTCGGAACACTCTTCGAGCCGTTGCGCCCGACCGACTGGAACCATCACGGCTCCAGCGCGTGCCACGAGTGGTGGGACAAGCAAGGGCGCATGTGCTGGGTAGACTACGCGCAGGGCGCAATGCGCTGCGATGTCGAGACTCGCACCGTTGAGCATATCTGGAAACGCCCGCTCTGCCATGCTCACTGCTCACCCGACAGTCTCTACTGGTGCGCCGACCAGAATCCGTACGAGTGGAACACCAAACCCGTGGATGTTCTGTTTTTCAACTCCGTGACCGGCAACGAAATCCCAATCTTCGCGCAGATGCCCAAACCACCTTACCCGCGCAGCCCGCTGCACCTTGACCCGCACCCGCACTTTTCACCAAAGGGAACCTATATCGCATCCATGACCACGGTGCGCGGGCTGGTGGATGTCGCGGTGACTCCGGTGGAGCAGTTGGTGGAGCGGACGGGGTAGGCTGCTGTGCCCACGCAAATGTCTCGCGTCTGATGCCCTAAGCCGACCTACCCCGGCGACAAGTCGCCACCCCTACCGAGGCGGGAATGGAAGGATGATATCGGGAAAAAGTCGATGTTTTCTCGTCCTTCTTCCCCCTTCCTATTCCTATGGGAAAGCGGCTGGGGGAAAGGGGCTTCCTTACGACCTGCAAGCTGCTTCAGGTAGAAATGACATGGTGCGCCTTGACAATCGCTCACTCTCGCGGCTATACTTACTCCATTAACAAGCCCTTTAAGTGCCGTCCTGCGAGGCGGTCAAGGTCGAATAGATGCGGCGTTCGGTGGTTGGCGTGAAGCTGATTCGGATCGCGGCAATTCGGCAACGCGCCCCTCGCACTTGAACTAAGAGTTCATGCCAGGAGCGTTTTTTTGTCGCACGACACAACCGCGGAATCAGGCAAAGGTGCCGACGAACAGGCCGGAACGATCGTCATGGATGCTGACGAAATGCGCCGTGCTTGGACGCGAGTCGCCCACGAAATCCTCGAGCGCAACAAAGGCACCGAAGGCATCGCCATCATTGGTATTCTGCGTAAAGGTGGGCCGCTCGCCGAACGACTGGCCGAATCCATCCAACGTATCGAGGGGCAGCCGGTCGAATGCGGCGTCCTCG
This sequence comes from uncultured Armatimonadota bacterium, assembly GCA_963699265.1. Taxonomy (GTDB): domain Bacteria; phylum Armatimonadota; class Armatimonadia; order Armatimonadales; family Capsulimonadaceae; genus CAXSEA01. The sequence continues at coordinate 249,763 of OY969427.1, forward strand.
ACATTTCGCTCTTCCGCGACGATTTCCGCACTTACCAGCCTCAAGTGGGCACCACTCAAATCCCGTTCGATATCGAAGGCAAGAAGCTGATTTTGGTAGATGATGTCTTGTCAACCGGACGAACAGTCCGCGCGGCGCTTGCCGCCATGGTCGACCTCGGCAGGCCGGCCTCCATTCAGCTTGCCGTCCTGGTAGACCGGGGCCACCGGGAACTGCCAATCCGTCCAGATTACGTAGGCAAGAACCTCCCGACTTCGCGCTCGGAATTCGTGCGCGTTCAGCTCAGCGAGCTTGACGGCCGCGATGCGGTCGAGATCATGAAGGAGCGCAGGACGCGATGAGAACACGTCGAAAGGACCTGCTCGATTTGCGCAGCATGGACGCGGGCGAGATCGAATACCTGCTCAATACCGCGGACTCGTTCAAGGAGATTCTTGGCCGTCAAGTCAAAAAAGCGCCGACGTTGCGCGGGCGTTCGGTTGCGACCCTGTTTTTTGAACCGAGTACGCGTACGCGGACATCGTTCGAACACGCCGCCAAGATTTTGTCCGCCGACACGTATTCACTCGCGGGCTCTACGTCCAGCCTGGTCAAGGGCGAAACGCTCAAAGACACCATGCTCACGCTCGATTCTATGGGCATCGACGCGTTTGTCATTCGCCATTCGGCCAGCGGCGCTGCGGAGCTTGCGTCAAAATATGTTCCAGACAAGCCCGTCATCAACGCCGGCGACGGCACCCATGAGCATCCAACGCAGGGGCTGCTCGACATGCTGACCATCCGCCAGCACAAGGGCAAGATCGACGGTCTGACTGTGGCCATCGTCGGCGATGTTCTGCATTCGCGTGTCGCGCGTTCGAACGTTTGGGGACTAACCAAGCTTGGCGCGAGGGTGCGCCTGGTTGGGCCATCGACATTGCTGCCGACCGATATGTCGCTGTGGCCGGTCGAAATGGTAACCAGCGACATGTCGGAAGGTTTGGAGGGTGCGGATGTCGTACTGTCTCTCAGAATCCAGCTTGAGCGTCAGGATTCGGCGTACTTTCCGAGCGTCCGGGAGTACGCGCGGCTGTTTGGAGTAAACAAGACGCGTCTATCGAAGGCGAAAAGCGATGTCATTGTGCTGCATCCCGGCCCGATGAACCGGGGAGTGGAGATTTCATCGGAACTGGCTGACGACACCCAGTATTCGGTAATCACCGAGCAAGTCACCAATGGCGTTGCGGTACGGATGGCGACGCTATTTTGGTTGATGGGAGCGCAGCAGTCGTGACGCAATGGGCAATCCAGCCCACTTCGGACAAGTAGAATTCAGTCGATCCCAGAAAACGAACCGCTCCTAAGGAAGGGAGATACTCAAAATGAGCCTAGTTCCTCGTCTGATCATCAGCATCATGCTGACATTCTTGATCTTTGTCGGCTATGTGAAATATTTCAATGTTCCGCCAGATCGTTATCTTCCGCCGCCGATGCTCTACAAAAACTGCACGGAAAAGACGCAGGGAGTCATCACGGATAAGCATGTCGCGCCCTATGGGGAGCATTTGATGGAGGGCAGCGACGACCAGTATTACGTTCTGTACAAATTTCAGGGGTTCCGGCATGAACGAGATGCGCAGGGGCGGCTCGATACCATCCCCGACCCTACTTGGTACACAGGCGCTGTTCGGGTGCAGCACGTGATTTTTGACGGCATCACAGCCGGTGAAGCGGTAGATGTCGTCTTCGATCCGGACAATCCAAACATCAACGGTGCGCCAGATTCGCTCACCTATTGGTCGAAATCGACGGGATGGATTAACCCGTATCTTTGGTATTGGCTTGCGATGCTTGCTGCCGTCTATATTTTCCAGGAGATATTGAAGGCTATTACGAAGGCCTCGGAATAGTCTTTTATAGATATGCTTGGTAATTCGTAGAAGTGGAAATTGTCATTGGCTAGGCTGCTGCTCAAAAATGGACGAGTCATCGATCGCTCCTCGCGGGATCGATGCGCCGTCTGATATCGGAATTGAAGATGGGCGCATCAAGACGATTGGGCGAGACCTGCCTGTTGGCGACGCTCAGATTGTCGATTGCGCTTGCATGGTAGTCGCGCCCGGTTTGATCGATCTGCATGTCCACCTGCGTGTTCCAGGCCAGGAGTACAAGGAGGATGTCGCGTCGGGCACAGCGGCGGCGGAGGCAGGAGGATTTACGGCGATTGCCTGTCAGCCGAACACCTCCCCTCCGATTGGCCGCGCCGGGATTGTGCGGCAGATATTGGACGATGCCAAAGGCGCACCGGCACGTGTCCATGTAATTGCGGCAGTTAGCCCAGACTTGCAGCATAGAGAACTGTCCGAAATGGCGGATTTGCAGCAGGCAGGCGCGGTCGGAATCGGCGACGATGCGTTCCCGGTTCATGACAGCGGATTTCTCTATCGCGCAATGCAGTGGTGCGGAATGCTTGGCCTGCCGTATGTCGCTCATTGTGAGGACAAGGACTTGACCGGCGACGGGCTGATGAGCGAGGGCGCGGTCAGCAGCATGCTTGGGCTGAAGGGCATTCCGCGCTGGGCGGAGAATGTCGGCACGTCGCGCAATATTCAGCTCGCCATGGCGACAGGCTGCCATTTGCATATTCTTCACGTTTCGACCAAGGAGAGCGTCGACCTGGTTCGCTTTTATAAGAAGCTCGGCGCACCGATTACCGCGGAAACCTGCCCGCAGTATTTTTCACTGACCGACGAGGCTTGCATGGGTTACGACACCAATGCCAAGATGTCCCCTCCCCTGCGCACGAAAGCCGACCAGGACGCGATCATCGAAGGTCTGATTGACGGTACCATCGACACTATCGGCACCGACCATGCGCCGCACGCCGCCCATGAAAAGGAGCGCGAGTTTGCCACCGCCCCGTTTGGGATGCTCGGCCTAGAGACCGCACTAGGATTGTGTGTGACGTATTTGGTCAAGCCAGGTCATCTGAGCTTGTCGGCGTTGATTGAAAAACTGTCGTACGCACCAGCGCGCGCGCTGAAATTGCCGGGCGGGACATTGCGCGACGGCTCAGTTGCAGACGTTACGGTTTTCGATCCCGATGCGGAATGGATGGTTGATGCGAGCAAGTTCAAGTCAAAGTCGCGTAACACGGTGCTAAACGGGGTAACGCTCACTGGCAAGCCGGAGTTTACGGTGGTGGGTGGGATTGTCAATGAGAACGATGAATAAGTCGTGATAGGGCAGATCTCTGATGACTGATAGTCTGTCCCTCTCCTTTCGGAAGGAGAGGTTAGGTGAGGTAGGAAACACATCGGAGCGATCGACGTTTACCTGAAGTAGTCAGACGGAAAGACTACCTCCCCTAGCCCCTCCTTCCGAAAGGAGGGGAACTGAAGTTGGACCTTAGCCGAGGTTAAGGCATCGAATAAGAGATTGAGAATATGCCCATCGAATGGCCAACAACATATCGCGATGCGCGCGGCACCGAGAACACCGTAATCTTCAACGACGACATGTGGTTGTCGTTTACTGTTCGCGGCGTCACGTTCAAGGATACTTGCTGGACCAATTTCGAGCCAGTTGAAAGCACCGATCCGCGCGTATTGAAGCAGTTCAAAACGCGCGAATTGAAAGACGATCCGAAGTCCCGCAACACCTATTCGGAGCTAGCTGGGTATAGCCTTTCCGTCGAGATCCCGATCACTGTCGTTCTTGGAAAGGCGGAAACCATCAGCACGCTAAGCGTTGGGTTTGAAGTGGGCGATCAGTTTCCTTATGGGTACATCGGCCCCCGAATGGTTTTGGACATTTCGGAGCAGAAGTTTGATGTTGAGGAGGATCAGGCTTCGACATTCGAGTTCGCGCTCTTAAATATTCAGCGCCAATTGCCGAAAGAATCCTTCTTCAAATGCTGTTTCGGCTGCGCGTTCTCCAGCTACAACCCATTGGGCGATGTGGAATGGGGAATGTCATGCTTTCGAAATCATAAGAAAGAGTATCTGGAAGCCGACAGTGTAAAGACTTTTGTGCTGGACACTGTCAGAGCCGAAAGTGTTCAGGAAACATATTTTTGCAACGAATTTCAGCCATGGGACGGCCAGACTGGTTATCGGGACCCATTAATTAAACCCGCCAGAGTGTCAAAGACATCAACATAGCAAGTAATTCATGCCCACAGCCTATCTCGTCCTCGCGGACGGAACCACCTACGAAGGTCAGCATTTCGGAGCGCCGGGAACTACCACCGGCGAGGTCGTTTTCAATACCGGCATGACCGGCTATCAGGAAATTCTCACCGATCCTTCCTACGCCGGTCAGCTTGTCACCATGACCTATCCGCTGATCGGCAACTACGGCGTCAACGAGGGCGATTTCGAGTCGCGCAAAATTCAGCCAGCAGGCTATATCATCAAGGAGCTTTGCGAAAAGCCGAGCAATTGGCGCAGCGACCGAACACTGGATAGTTTCCTCAAGCAGAGTGGAGTGGTCGCAATCCAAGGAATCGATACGCGCGCGGTTACTCGGCGAATTCGTAGCGTCGGCGTGATGATGGGCTGCATATCAAACGAGATGGAGCCCGAAGCGTTGCACGCGCATTTGAAGGCTTCGGCGGCATACGACAGTGTCAATTTTGTTGAACGCGTGACGACGGATCAGCCCTACGTTTGGAAGTGCGGCGAAGATGCCGCTCCAAAATATCGAATTGCGCTACTCGACTGCGGGGTCAAGTTCAATATCTTGCGCTCGCTTGCATTGCGCGCCGCGGAAACGACGGTCTATCCAGCGAGCAGTTCCGCCGAAGATATCCTTGCGACCAATCCCGACGGCATCTTTTTGTCGCCGGGCCCCGGCGATCCCGCGCTGCTCGGCGACTTGGTCGAAAATGTCCGAAAGCTCGCGCTTGCAAAGCCGACAATGGGCATTTGTCTTGGCAATCAGCTTTTGGGGCACGCATTTGGCGGCAAGACCTACAAGCTACCGTTTGGCCATCGCGGCAGCAACCATCCCGTCAAGGACTTGCTAACGGATCGGGTGGTGATTACGTCGCAAAACCACGGCTACGCGCTCGGGGACTCTTTCACGTGATCCCAACATCGAAGTGTCGCAGATCAATTTGAACGACGGCACCGTAGAGGGATTGCGGCACAAATCGCTACCGATTTTCTCGATTCAATACCACCCCGAAGCGTCGCCCGGCCCCAACGATAGCAGCGGGTATTTCACTCAGTTCTTGAAGATGATCGATGACAACCGAGCATAGCGACAAGTTGGAATCGTCTTTGCCTAAGTCCAGAGGGGAACTGGGGCTAGTCTCGGCAATCATCTGCACGGCCAATCGCGGCGACAGCATAGCGATGACGTTAAGGTCACTTCAAGCAAGCGACCATCAAGACTTTGAGGTCCTCGTCATCGACCAGAGCAAGAACGACGACACGCGGCGTGCAGTCGAAGCTATTGACGACTCCCGCATCCGCTACATTCGTTCGGACACGCCAGGAACGGGCCGCGCGCGCACGCAGGGGCTGATCGAAGCGAAATCGGACTACTGCTGCTTCACTGACGACGATTGCGAAGTTGCGCCGGATTGGCTGAGCGTCATGGCAGGTCTTCTGCGTGCGAATCCTAAAGTGGCCGTCGTGTTTTCGAGCGTGCTCGCGGCGGACTATGATCGCAAGGCAGGGTTCATTCCTGCCTATGAACCGAAACACGAAGTAGTGATCGCAAAAATTGCCGACAAATGCCGTGCTCGAGGGATTGGCGCAAGCATGGCGGTGCGAAAATCGATTGCGCTTGGCATCGGAGGGTTTGACTGCTGCCTCGGTCCCGGCTCGCGGTTCTTTTGCTGCGAAGAGGGCGATCTGTCCTGCAGGAGCCTGCTCGCAGGCTTTCAGCTCATTGAGACTAACCGCACATCTGTTTTGCACTACGGTTTTCGGACTTGGGAGCAGGGCAAGAAGCTATCGCAACGAGATTGGTTCGGCATCGGGGCTGCATACTCCAAGCCACTGAAAGCGGGACGCTGGGAGTTTGCGCCAGTGCCATCGTTTGAGTTCTGGAACCAGGCTGTGGGGCCAATTTTCAAGGATATTTTCAGGCTTAGGAAACCTTCCGGGTTGACTCGCCCGATCTATTTTATCAAAGGGTTCTTGACCGGGATTCGACAGCCTGTGGATCGCAAAACACTCCTATTCGCAATGGATCAGCTGGGTCTGCCGTACGCAACGGGGCTTGCTCAAGCCAAATGACGATCACGTTGCGCGAGATCGCGGCCGTTGTAGGTCTGCTAATTGTGGCTGGGTTATTGCGAACCATTTCACTAGACGCCGATCCGCCAAGCTGGCTGTCCTGGAGCGCGGGACTTTACTCCGACGAAGGAATTTATTGCGACGATGCGCGCCTGTGGGTGCTCTACCACCAGCACATGCAGGGCAACTTCCACTCGTCAGTTGTGGCACCGTTGCAGAATGTATTGTTGGTGGACTGGTTCAAGCATTACGGCGTGTCGCTGGCTAAGGCCCGCATGGTTTCGGTAGCCTACAGCCTGGCGACTTTGGTGCTTTATTGGCTGGCGCTTCGAATTCGATACGACGAGCGAACTGCCTTAATCAGCCTTTCGCTGCTGGCAGTGAGCGCGCCGTTGGTTTTTTATAACCGCATGGCGCTGCTGGAAACTCCGGCGCTGTTCTGGCTCGTCGGCGTGTTTTTGGGAGTTGTCGTCGCCGAAAAATGGCCAAGAGCAAGCATTGGCGCATTGTCACTGGCGGGACTATTTGCAGGAATCGCAATTGTCTGGAAGCCTACCTTCGCGCTGGCTGCGGTACCAATGGTTCTTTACGCGCTTTGGACATTTCGAGCACAAGCGCTGGGTGCGCCAATTGTGATCTTAGTGATTCTGCTCGTCTACTGGCAGATTTGGTATGTTCCGCACGCTGCTGAATTGGCTCGCGCCAACAACTACTATTTGACTCAGCAGTATCTTCCGCACAGCTTGGCGGGGTTCTGGTTCAACATCAAGCGAGGGATATTCACCGGCGTCAATGACGGTGTCGTGCCGTATGTCGCGCTTTACGGCGTTTTCCTTTGGTTCGGGGCAATTTTCTCTGCTGTGCGCGGGAATACGCGCGAAGACCGGTTGCTTTGGCTGTGGCTGGTTGTCCCGGTCATCGCGTTTGTTTTTGTCAGCTATACGCCGAGCCGCTACTTTTTGATTTTCTGGCCCGCGCTGGCAGCCTTGTGTGCACGCGGACTGCCGCTCATGAAGCGCGGATGGACGATTGCATTGGCGACGATTTTGATGCTGAATCTTGGCTTGGTGCTGGTAAGCATTCACCGCAGCAGCTATACGATGCGCGACGACGCTCGCATTTTGGCGAAAACCTTGCCGAGCGGCAGTTGGATTGCCGGACAGTTCGCGCCATCCCTGTGCTTGGACAATTCGCTGCGGACGATGTATGTGCAAAAGGGCCTAGCGAATGATCCCTCCGAAATCGATCTGTCCGCGCTGCCACTGACACATGTTCTGGCGACACGAACAGAGTCACCGGCAAGCGATCCGTGGCGCGGCCATTATAACGTCCTAATCAAAGGACCCGCTGGGCTAAAATCACTACCGGTTGGGAAGAAGTTTTCAGTGGGCGTCTACGCAGACAGCTTTGCGTTGCCATAGGACACAATGAATCATCGTGAAACTACGCGAACTTTATCCTTATTGGTCGGATGTTCATTGGGAACTTTGTGAATTGCTGGACATCCTCGATGATGACATCTGGACCGCCAAACGAGTCGGCAGCGAAGGGCGCACGATTCGGCAGATCATGCTGCACGTGATTGATTTCGAGCGTTTTTGGATCAACCACATCGCTCAGCGATTGCCCTACGAGGCGATCACGTCGCGCGAGTTTTCGTCGAATGCAGAGATTATCGACCAGTTTCGCGCAACACGGGTTGCCACGGACCGGTTTATCGAAGGTCTGTCGCTGGAGTCGCTCAAAAGTGTTCGTACAGCCCCTGAAGATATCGCAAACAATGAACCCGAACGCAACGTCCAGATTGGATGGATCATCTGGCACGTCTTGGAACACGAAATCTATCACTGGGGCCAGATTGTAATGCGAGCAAGTGACTAAGCGAAAGTCTAGAAGTCCGTGATGAGCGAACCTAACCCAAAAGTAGATTTTTTCTTTCGAAAGGACGAAAAATGGCGCTCTGAATGTGTACACCTGAGAGCAATCGCCCTAAGCCGTCCCCTAATGGAAGAGTTGAAATGGGGCTGTCCATGCTATACGCTCGACGGACAAAACATCGTTCTGATCCATGGCTTTAAGGAATATGTTGCGCTTATGTTCTTCAAAGGTGCGCTTATGGACGATCCCGCAAACATTCTCATCCGGCAAACGGAAAACGTTCAGGCTGGGCGTCAGATGCGCTTCACAAGTGGCGAACAGATCGCCGAATTGGAACCAACAATAGGCAGCTACATTGATAGTGCGATAGAAATTGAGAAGGCCGGCCTTAAGATAGATTTCAAAAAACCGGCTGAGATCGAGTATCCCGACGAGCTTGCAAGAAAGTTACACGAGCTCCCGGACTTCAAGACCGCCTTTGAGGCGTTGACTCCGGGGCGACGCAGAGCGTATCTACTATTTTTCACGGCGGCCAAGCAGTCCAAAACGCGCGAGACCAGAATTGAGAAATCGTTGGCCCAAATATTGATCGGCAAAGGGTTGAATGACGAGTAAATAATTTCATGCCTAAAGACAAGAGCATCAAGAAAGTCATGGTCATCGGCAGCGGGCCGATCATCATCGGTCAGGCCGCGGAGTTCGACTATGCAGGGACACAAGCGTGCAAATCGCTTCGCGAAGAGGGAGTGTCGGTGGTTCTGGTCAACTCGAACCCGGCGACCATCATGACAGATCCCGAAACAGCGGATCGCGTGTACATTGAGCCGCTGAATGTCGAATTCGCCGAGCGTATCATCGCGCAGGAGCGACCGGATGGTCTGCTTCCGACACTAGGCGGCCAGACGGGCCTAAATCTTGCGACTGAACTCGCGACCCACGGCATTCTCGAAAAATACAATGTCCGCCTCCTTGGCACGCAGCTCAAGGCAATCCAGCGGGCCGAAGACCGAGAGCGATTCCGCAAGCTCATGCGAACAATCGGCGAACCCGTACCAGAAAGCTGGATCATCGAAAAAGAGGGCGAGCTCAAGGAACTGTCGAAGGACACGAGCGCGCCATGGCCGCTGATTGTTCGCCCCGCCTATACGCTGGGTGGTACCGGCGGCGGGATTGCGCATACGCCCGAGCAACTAGTTGAGATCGGCAGCCGCGGTCTTAAGCTGTCGCCCCGGCATCAGGTGATGGTCGAGCGCTATTTAAGCGGTTGGAAAGAGATCGAATACGAGGTCATGCGCGATTCTGCGGACACGTGCATCACGATCTGCAACATGGAAAACTTCGATCCCATGGGCATCCATACGGGTGATAGCATTGTGGTCGCGCCCTCGCAGACTCTTTCCGACAAAGAATATCAGATGCTCCGGACGGCATCGCTCAAAATAATTCGCTCACTCGGGATCGAAGGCGGCTGCAATGTACAGCTTTCGCTCGATCCAAAATCGTTCGAGTATTTCGTGATAGAGGTGAATCCGCGCGTCTCGCGTTCATCTGCGCTCGCATCGAAGGCGACGGGATACCCCATCGCGCGAGTCGCGGCAAAAATTGCGATCGGTCTGCGACTCGACGAAATCCCAAACGCGGTCACCAAAAAGACCCTCGCCTGCTTTGAACCTGCGCTGGACTACTGCATCGTCAAAATCCCGCGCTGGCCGTTTGACAAATTCACCCTCGCAGACCGACGTGTCACCACGCAGATGAAGGCAACCGGCGAAGTGATGGCTCTAGGGCGATCGTTCGAGGAGGCGCTCCTGAAAGCGATGCGCAGCCTCGAAATGGGACAAGTGGGACTGCGGCCTAAGAACGCCGACTTGCGAACCGAAATGGAGCTAGAAAACGGACTTGTCCACGCCACCGATGAGCGTCTGTTCCTAATATTCGAGGCCCTTTATCGCGGGATGTCGGTTGACGAGATCGCTCAGCTAACCAATGTGGACCGCTGGTTCCTAACTAAAATGGCATCGCTGATGCGTCTCGAGGCAGCAGTTGCGACTCGCCGCGCCAAAGATCGGCACCGACGCTTCGCCAGACGCACTCGCGTTGATAACTGAAGCTAAGAAACTTGGCTTCGGCAACAAGCACCTCGCCGATGTTCTCGGCATTTCCGAAGCGCGAGTTGGAGAATTGGTCAAGGCGACCGGAGTCAAGCCAGTCTACAAGATGGTCGACACCTGCGCGGCCGAATTCGAGGCGGCAACGCCATATTTCTACTCCTGTTTCGACGACCTGGAGAACGAGAGCGTGTTAGTGAAGTAGGTAAAGATTTTAGGGCGTGTTAACACTATCTGAGAGCTTCGATAATCAGGACGAAGTAGACGAATCCAATATAGAGCGCGTCGAGCTTTTCGAACCTCGAAAAGATTCTGCGGAAGCCCTTAAGCCTTCGGAACAGTCTTTCGATTTCGTTGCGCTTCTTGTACATCTCCTTGTCGTATTCCCAGGGGTCGATCCGGTTCGATTTTGGCGGCACGACCGGCTCGAAACCCAGACCCAGGGCCAGCTGGCGCGTTTCGCCGCCCTCGTAGGCCCTGTCCATCAGAAGAAACAATCTGCCTTCGGACTTGCCGTAGTCCGACAGCAGCTTGCGTCCCTCCGGCGCATCGTGCGCATTTCCGGGCGAAAGGGCGAACTTCAAGGCCGTCCGGCAATCCGCGGCGACCATATGAATTTTGGTTGTCCATCCGCCTCTGGACTTTCCGATGCATTGAGGCCCCTTTTTTTAAGCGCGCCGGTTCCGTCGGGATGCACCTTGACCGAAGTCGAGTCGAGCGAGACGGCCTCGATGCGCATCCGGATCAGCCGCGATCTCTGAAGCTCCTCGAAAACCTTTTCGAGGACGCCCGTCTTAGACCACCGGCTCATCCGGGTGTAGACCGTATGCCAGTTCCCGAACCGCTTCGGGAGGCCACGCCATTTGCAGCCATGCTCGGCGACGTGCAGAATGCCGTTCACAACCATCAGGTTGTCCAGGCGGACGTTGCCGCGCTGCACGGGAAGGATCGGCTCGATTATGCTAAACTGTTCACGGGTAAGCTCCATAAATGAATTATACCCGAATTAGTGTTAACACGCCCTAGGAACGCTCAAGCCGCTGGGCTTTTTTTCGCATGGAGAGTGGCTCCGACGCACACGACCTCGTTCAATGCAGACTGTTCAAATCGAGTTAAATCCAGAATACGTCAAATGGCCGCGTGCGTGTGTCTGTTGCAGCGCGCCAGACGAGCGCGACCTAGAGATCGCCGTCGGCAGCACGGACATCGCCGAGCATGAACAGGATGTGATCATGGAAGTCCGCATCCCATATTGCCTCAACTGCTACGCACACACGGAGATCCGTATTGGATGGTGGCGCATGCTGGCCGTCTTCTTGTCGGTAATGCTTGTCGGCTTCTTTGCAGCCGTGAATTTCGCGCAGTATTCTGGTGCGGCCGGAATTGCGTGCTTAGTAGCGTTCGTAGGATACGCCGCATTCGAGTTCGCAAAAATCCGCCGTAGCATGAGCCGATTTTGCACCGCTCCAAACAATCAAGTCAGATTTGCCCATCCCACGAACTCCCGCCTTTCCACCATGCAGTTCTCCAATAACCGGGTAGCGGAACAGCTCCGCGAACTGAACCGCTTTAATGTCGTTGAACGATAATTCCCCCGCATTTTCCCGCGCGGGTACTATCTTCGTATGGCATTAACCCCTCAAACCGACTCCGAGCGGATCACGCAGGAGATCATCGAAAAGTACCAAAAGTATGTCAACCCCACCCAGGTCGCGATACTGAAAATTGGCGGATTCGATCATATTGAGCAGAGCGCAAGCGGGACCAAGGTAACAGATCTCGACGGCACGACCTATATCGATTGCCTCGGCGGATACGGCGTCTTTTCACTAGGCCACCGCCATCCCAAGGTCGTGGATGCGGTAAAACGGCAGCTTGATCTCATTCCGATGTCCTCGAAAACGTTCCTCAACAAACCCCTTGCGGACCTGGCCGAAAAGCTCGCGCAGATCACGCCGGGCAACCTGCAGTACACGTTTATGTGCAACAGCGGCACTGAGGCTGTCGAGGCTGCGCTCAAGATTGCACGCATGGCGACTGGTCGAACCCAGATTGTCGCTTGCCACGGGGGATATCACGGCAAAACAATGGGAGCGCTGAGCACAACCGGGCGTGAAATGTACCGGAAACCGTTTGGCCCACTTATTCCGGATGTGGTGCATGTACCTTGGAACGACGCAATTGCTGCGCAATCCGTGAATCGGGCCACAAACAGCGGCCCTAATTGTCGAACCAATCCAAGGCGAGGGTGGAATTCAGGTGCCGGATGACGACTATCTGCCTGAACTTCGCCGATTGTGCGATGCGGCTGGCGCGCTTCTAATTGCCGATGAAGTGCAAACCGGTCTAGGCCGCACGGGAAAAATGTTCGCGGTCGAGCACTGGAATGTCGCGCCGGACATCATGACTCTGGCCAAATCACTAGGCGGGGGCGTTGTGCCGGCTGGCGCGGTGATCGCGACTGCGGCCATATGGGACAAGGTGTTCCGCGAGAACCCGTTCATCCACACCTCTACATTCGGCGGCAACGAGCTCGCATGCGTTGCCGGCCTCGCCGCGATCGATGTCATCGAATCGGAGGGATTGGTTGAGCGAGCTGTCGAAATCGGTGCATATTTCATGGCCGGACTGAAAGTCTTGCAGTCGGATCACCCCGACATTTTTGTCAACGTTCGCGGCAAGGGTCTTATGCTCGGAATCGAGTTCACCGACGCGGATATCGCCAAGATCGTCATCGGTGCACTTGTTCATGAGGGCGTGATCGTCGCATACACGCTTAACAACCCAAATGTTATCCGAATCGAACCGCCGCTGATCATCACGAAAGACGAGGTGGATATTGTCTTGAAGGCACTGGCCGAAGGAGCACGTCAAGCAAAAGAGCTGCTGGCAATGCTTGACTAGGCTAGGAAACTGCACTCGGTTGGGCGATAATGAAACATGAACCAAACACGCGACATCAAAGAGACCAAAATGACAAACGATCTAGCTTCGCATACATTGAGCGAGTTTCAAGTTAACGTCAAAACCTATGTGAAAACCGTCAAGGATTCGAAAGAACCGATGTTGCTAACCGAGAACGGCGAAGTCGAGGCTGTTTTGGTAGATCTCGTAACTTATAAAGAGCTTCAGGAGGTCATGGAGCGCGCGCGGTATATTGCTGCGATCAAGGAAGGGCTGGAGGACGTCGCGGCGGGGCGCACTCGTCCAGCGAGCGAAGCACTCAATGAAATCAGGGCGAAGCATGGCCTACACCGTAGAACTCTCTGAACGCGCTTTACTCGACATTGACGAGGCTGCAATCTACATTTCCAAAGATTCGATGGAAGCTGCCATCGATTTTTTGGACGGTATTGATGACATCATCTTCTCGCTCAAAGACTTTCCAAAGCGCTTTCCGCTCATTCCTGAGGCCGCGGACTTGCCGAGCGAGTGCCGGTCCGTTCTTTTCTTCTCCCATCGTGTGATTTACTCAATCGACGAAAAGTCGAAAACAGTAACCATTGTCCGCGTCTATCACGGGTCGAGACGGCCGCTACGACAAAGCGATCTCGAATAGAAGTGCTTCCACTTACTAAGCTTACACACTTGACAAATATTTTACAGTGGTGTAAAGTATTCTCATGCCAAGCGCAACACTTGACGTCTGTTCAGAATGTTCGTCACCGCCCATTGGCCTCCGGGAACGTCAGCGAATTGCTCGCAACGAGGCCATCCTTGACGCAGCGTTTGAGCTCATTGCCGACAAGGGCTATGTCGCCCTCACGATGGACGAGCTTGCTGACAAAGTCGGCATCTCCCGCCCTACCCTTTACCACCATTTCCCGAACAAAGAGGCGATCGCACTGAAGGCGTTGATCCGCATCAGCACTCAGAGCGCGGATGGCATTCGCAGGATCGACAGCGCGCTGCCTCCGATAAAGCGTCTTGAGGCGGTAGTCCGATGGATATTGGTCTCGCGGTTCAGCAAGACTTGCGAGCCTTTTGTCCGTGCGCGTGAACATCTTCTCCCAATCAAGTCTAGGCCCGAATATCTTGCCGTGTACGAGCGTCGATCCGCACTGATTCGCGAAATCGTCGAGGATGCTCAAGACGCGGGCGATGTCAACAGAGCGCTGCCCAGCGCACTGGTTGTCGAGATGCTGATCGGATTTATGGGATCCGCACATTACGAAGATCTTATCGACGCGGGTGAGGTGACTAGAGAGCAGGTCATTGAGTCGATTGTGGCGACATTCCTAAACGGAGTGAGACCCCAATGACCAAGCTTAAAGAGCCGGAACAATCGCCAGCCGCGGAACCACTGGACACCGATACCCCTCTAGTGGAAATTGATCAGGGCCTGCAGGGGTACGACTCGGTTCCAAACCCTCCCGCGTCTGCGCACTCAGCCGATCAGCCAAACCCGTTTCGCTGGTTCATACTTGCCGGCCTAATCACGGCAGCAATCCTGCAGGTGTTGGACACAACCATTGTCAATGTCGCGCTACCGCAGATGGCAGGCAACCTCGGCGCGACCAGCCAAGAGATTAGCTGGGTGGTCACCGGTTATATTCTGAGCAACGTTATCTTCTTGCCGATGACGGCGTTCCTGACAGATCGGTTCGGACGAAAGCGCTACCTGACCGCATCAATCGTCATCTTCATCGTTTCGTCGTTTTTCTGCGGCACGTCGCACACATTGCCGGAAATTGTCTTTTGGCGGATTCTCCAGGGCGCGGGAGGCGCGGCGCTTCTTTCTACGGCGCAAGCAACTTTAGTTCAAGAGTTTCCGGCCAAAGAGCAGTCGATGGTGCAGTCAATCTTTATGATGAGTTTGACTGTCGCTCCGACTCTTGGCCCCACGCTTGGCGGCTGGATCACCGACAACTACACATGGAATTGGTGCTTTCTAATCAATGTCCCGATCGGTCTTGTCGCTGTCGCGCTGGTGACTACATTTCTGCATGACAAGGATAAGCCTAACGCTCTGCGCACTGCAGACTGGCCTGGAATCGGGCTTCTCGCGCTGGGGCTTGGAACCATGCAATACGTTCTGGAAGAGGGCCAGCGCAACGATTGGTTCCAGGATAATCTCATTCTGAGTTTGTCGATTTTATCGGGAGCAGCGCTCATCGCGTTGGTTTGGTGGCAGCTATCGCCAAAGAACACGCAGCCGGTGGTGGATTTCCGCGTCCTGCATAACCGAACTCTGGCCGCGTCGCTCTTTTTGTTCATTGCGCTGGGATTCGGCCTGTATGGCGGTACGTATTTGTTCCCGCTTTTGGCCCAGACGATCCTCGGATTCACATCGATGCAGACGGGCCTTGCGCTGCTGCCAGGCGGTGTGGCGACTGCGTTTAGCATCATTGCCTGCGGCGCGATCTTGGGACGACCGAAACCAATAGTCGATACACGCGTGATTATCGTTTTTGGCAGCGTCCTCATCACGATCTCGATGTGGATGCTTGGACACTTGTCGTCTGATTCCGGTCAAGCGGACACGACGTTTGCCCTGCTTCTGCGGGGACTAGGGACAGGATTTCTGTTCGTGCCCCTGAATGCGGCGGCATTCGCAAGTCTGGAAAAGAAGGACCTGCAACAGGGCTCAGGTCTACTCAGTCTTGCGCGCCAGCTTGGCGGATCGTTTGGAATTGCGGCACTCGCGACGTATGTCTCGAATCAGATCAGTATCCATCGATCGGATTTGTTAACCAACTACACCGGCTCGAATCTGGCGTTTCTAGACCGGTTCCATTTATTCGTCGGCGCGATGATGGCGCATGGTTACAGCCTCGCCGCTGCTCAGACCGCGGCCTTAGCGATTATGGATCGGTTGCTCATGCGCCAGGCAATGTCGATGGCATACAATGATGCGTTTATGATGGTGCTTATCGTTGGCGTAATAACCCTCCCTGCGGTTTTGCTTCTGCGCAAAAAGCCGCCGACAGTTGCCGGCGGCCATGCGGAATCGATTGCGATGGAGTAGCGCTTCGGGACGGGCCCTATTTGTGGCCCGTTCTAGGAAGCGCCGTGTTGCCTTTGCCACCGGATGCACCGCGCGTGAATTTGCCGACATTCTGCGCACCCATCCCTCCCCCAATGCCGGGTTTTGTCCCTGCTTTCTTGTGATGCTCCTGCGCGCGCCGTTCGGCGCGATTTAGCGGTCGCGCGTGCTCGTTGCCTGTAATTGTCTCACCGCTAATCTCAACTATTGGTTCGTTGCTTTCAGAATCCTCGTCTGCCATAACATCAGCCTCCTGGAAAATTTCGCTGCCAATTTATACCCGGCTTTGCACGGTTCCCTGTAATCATGCGAGGCTCAAGGAGGGTATCCTTCAACATGTTTGAAGTCGCAAGTGATTAGGAAGAACATAGGCGGCCAAGCGTGCTAATGCGCTTCGGACAATCTTACTACCAAACGAAGGAGCAACACAAACCATGGCGGAGCAACCTGAACTAACCCGAGAGCAACTCATCGCGCTTCTCAACGAGGATCTATCGCGGGAGTACCAAGCAATTATCGCCTATGTCAATTATTCGCAGGTTCTCAAGGGCGCGGCCTATATGGCGATTGCGGCAGAGCTTGAAAAGCATGCTCACGAAGAGCTAGCGCACGCTCTCACCCTTTCCAACCAGATCGACTATCTTGGCGGAATGCCGACAGTCACGCCTAAGGCCGTCAAGACATCCGACAAGGCCGAAGAGATGCTGCGCTTCGACCTGGAGAACGAAAATGTAACCGTCGCGAACTACCGCGTACGGGTAAGGCAGTGCGAGGCGCTCGGCGAATACGCGATTGCGGAGAATATCCGTCGGATTTTGGTGCAGGAGCAGGAGCATCAGTCAGACCTTGCGACCGCATTGGGCGAGGATGTGCCTGATGTCGCGAAGATGGAGCAGATGGCGTAGTCAGAAAATGTAGGCGCTAAGCAAGACGAGAAACGAGTCGCGGTTCGCCCTTCTTGGCACGGTAACTGGAAGGGCTAACCGAATTCGCATGCTCCTTTGGTTAGCGCCTACAAATCAAGACGTCGGCGCAGCAGTTGCTGGCGCTGTCGCATAATCCTCACCTAATATCACAGTCAGGCTCGCAGGCGGTGCCCAGCCAAATTTGTTGGGCTTCAGGGTCGTATGCTGAACGATGGCGTTTGGCAATCCTAGTGCGGTCTTGAGATCGCTCGCAGCTTGGCGATTTGCGACTCCATCATCGACAATTACAGTGGTTGCCGGATTGGTTGCGGCGATGGAAGTTCGTACGGCTGTAGTTGTGAAGCCAGCAGCTTTCGCGGCATTTCGGCTCGAGCGGCTAGGCCGTTGGTAGTCGTCGCGTTCTCGAAGTCCACCGGAGTGAGCGCCTTGCCTGCGTTTTCGTCGCCCTTTACAAGCCAATCGACATAAAGGGCCGCTTCGCGGTCGTCGATCTTCATAACATAGACGCCGTTTGGTCCGCGCCCATCCTCACCCACTAACGATGCCGTCGTAACGTCATCCTGGCCGACCTTATGAAATATTGCGGCAAGGTCGAAAAGCTGCGTTCGGGTCATGTCTGTCCGAATGCTCTGCATGCCAGTATCTACTAGGTTGTTGGCCTGCAGCACTGTCGCAAAGCTCTTCGCCTTGTCCATCATCGAGCGCATTAGAATATGTTGACGGTACATGCGACGCTCGTCGCCGTCCTCGGGTGATATTCCACGGTTGCCGTGTCGGTACCGTGCAAATCCTACCGCGTCGTCGCCGTCCAGATGCTGAAAGCCCGGCTTGAGGTGAACATGCAAATGGCCCCACTGGTCGTCGTAGTCCATCTGATGCTCGACATTCACATCCACACCGCCAAGCGCGTCTACCATTTTCTTGGTGGCGTCGATATTGAGAACGATGTAATAGTCCGGATCCACTCCGAGCCATTGCTGGATGGTTAACTCGGTGCGCTTTGGGCCGCCGGTGGCGTATGCGGAATTAATTTTGCTGGAGTAATCGGTGCCCGCGATCTGTACATAGGAGTCGCGCGGAATGGACAGCATTGTCACTTTTTTGCTCACCATATTGAGCGTAAGTAGAAACAACGTGTCAGTGCGGGAGGCAACTGTGTAGACCTCGTCGCTGTTAGTCCAGTTGTCGTCAATTCCCATGCAAGCGATGACGATCTTGTCCTTGCCAGCAAAACCAGCTTTGGGATCGATCGCGACCTGCCCCAAATCCTGAGCCTCTTGCCAGGGATTCTGCGCGCCGCCAATCTCACCGTTCCCTGCGTGAATCGCCCTCATCAAGATGCCGACTCCGACGCTCCCCGCAGCCAGCACGCAAAAGAGTAGAATGAAAAGGCCGACCTTCCACCCGCTCTTGCGCTGAGGCGGCCGAGGAGTTGAGGGATTGACGACTTCAGGCCCGGAATCGGGTTTTGGCGGAGAAGCAGGTGGTGTCATTGCGGCGACTTTTTCTCCTGTATATACCAATAATTGGACATTACTAACTAGACGCCTATCAGTGTAAGGGGAACTGTGCCGCGTTGAGGCCGTTTAACGACAAGCTCGCCCGTAAATCCCCAAAGATGCGCGGAGACGGCGCGAACATCGACAATCCGGCCGAAGAGATCGGCAACCGATAGTTCGTCCGCCGGAAAATTCATGGTCTTGCCCTGCGGTGTTAGGCCGCTCCACTTTGACGAGTCCTTGGAGCTGCGACCCTCCACCAAAACCGGATAGACGTTTCCGATCTGGCTATCGTTGATTTCGATGGTGATCCGATTGACAAGTTCGATCAACGCTTCCAAACGCCGAATTTTTTCGACCTGCGGGATTTGACCCTCCATCAACGCCGCTTTTGTCCCTTCACGCGGCGAATAGGCGAACATGTATGCAGAATCGTACCGTGTCTTTTCGACGAAGCGCATCGTGTTCTCGAATTCCTGCTCTGTCTCACCTGGAAATCCCAGCATGAGATCGGTGGTGAGGCATAAATCCGGTACCGCGGAGCGCAACTTACGCACAATCATTTCATACTGACCAAGTGTGTAGCCTCGATGCATACGCTGCAGGAGATCGTTGTCGCCGACCTGGATAGGCATGTGCACCATCGGCATGACTTTCGGCAGGGTCGCGATCGCCTCCACGACATCGTCGTTGAAGTCCTTCGGATACGGCGACGTGTACCTTATCCGCTCGATACCGTCGATTTCGCTGATTCGGTGCAGCAGCTCCGCAAACGAGCATGGCTCCTCCAAGAACTTGCCGTAAGAGTTGACCGTCTGGCCAAGTAGAGTGACCTCTTTCGTGCCGAGAGATGCCAGTCGCTCGATCTCCAGCAAAATTTCATCGGCTGGGCGGCTTCGCTCTTTGCCGCGCGTGATCGGAACGATGCAAAAGTGGCAAAACTTGTCACATCCGTACATGATCGAAACGAGCGATTTTAGTTTCGGCGTAGCACCTCCGACAACTCGGCGCGGTGTGGATTTTTCGTCTCGCTCCCGGCGGCTCGGTAGATCGGTCGCGACTATCGGCCGTCGCTCAGCCTTGATTAGGTCGATCAGAGCTGGCAGCCGGTCAATCTGTCCCGTCCCAATCACCAAATCGACAAACGGCGCACGGCGTCGAATCTCCGGTGCCTCTTTCTGCGCCATGCAGCCGCAGACACCTATGATCATCTCGGGACGCGACGCCTTCATTTCTCGGAGCTGGCCAAGCATCGAATATGCTTTTTGTTCTGGCTTTGCCCTAACCGAGCAAGTATTGAGCAAAACAACATCGGCTGCTTCGACAGTGCTTTTCGCATAGCCCTGCGATTCAAGCATCGACGCCATTTGCGACGAGTCGTCCTCATTCATCTGGCAGCCCCAGGTGATGATTGAATAGCCAGGTATTGGATTTTCTTGTCTGTCCGTCATATATCAGTTGCCCGGGAACGGAAGCCCTTTCCCCAGGCCCCTTTCCCATAGCAATAGGAAAGGGGAGTAAGACCTACCCAAGCGACAAGTCGCCACCCCTCCCGCAACGGGAAGGGAAGGATAAGAAAGAAAACTCCCCGCGACAATGGCCCTTCCGCTGGCGGTTTGGTTGTATTCGAGTCTTGCGAGAATCGGCCAAACCGCCAGCTGCGAAAAAAAAGCCCAGCGGCTTGAGCGTTCCTGAATCCTATTCTTTTTCTTTTTCTTTTTCTTTCGGCGCGCTCTCTTCGTCGAGGCGCCTCAAGAAGTCCACAAGTTCGGCAATTTCGGCTGGCAGAGGTGCATGAAATTGCATTCGCTGGCCAGTTAGCGGATGGTTGAACGACAGCGAGTACGCGTGCAGTGCCTGGCCGTGAAGTCCCTCAAGCATATCGTTGAGCTTTTGAAGTGGATAGCCGCGCAGTTCGTCAGCCGACACGCGGCGTCGTCCGCCGTAGACTGTGTCGCCGACAACGGGGTAGCCAGAAAACGCCGTGTGAACACGAATTTGGTGGGTACGTCCCGTCTGCAAGATCGCCTCAACCCATGAAAATTGGCCCAGGTGCTCCAAGAGGCGCAATTCTGTTACTGCTGACCGCGCCGCGGGGTTGATGGATGGGCCGCCGCCTCCGCCTTCAAGCGCCTTGCTGATCGCGGAGAAGAAATCGTGCGACGCGCCGGTTGGGTCTTCAAAATCGACGCCGGTTGGGCTTTTGTGCGGCAGCCGATGGTCGCTTTCGCGGCGAGGGAAGCGCGTGGTCGTTTCAATGTCTTCGAAAACAGTCATGCGCTTGCGGTCAACCGGATGGCGAATGATGGGCGCGTCGATGACGGCATGCTTGAACGGCACCCTGCCCCACAGCAGCGCTTGATACTTGCGCGTTGCTACGCGCTCCTTGATCTGCTGCGCGAGGCTGCGGTGCGCTCGATCGGTTTTAGCGACGACAATCAGGCCCGACGTGTCCTTGTCCAAACGATGGACTATGCCCGGGCGCAGGACTCCGCCGATCCCGGAGAGGTCTTTGCAGTACGCAAGGAGAGCGTTTACTAGAGTGCCAGTGAGTGCGCCGGGAGCTGGATGAACCACCATGCCCTTGGGCTTGTCGATTACGATCAGCTCAGGGTCTTCGTAGATTATATCGAGTGGGATGTCTTCAGCCTGGGTGCGCTCAAGCGGTTGCGCGATCGGTGCCTCGACCTCGATTGTATCACCAGTGCGGGTTTTGTAGTTGGCCTTGGCCGGACTGCCATTCACCTTCACGGAGTGGGTTGCGACCAGCTTTTGGACGTGAGATCGCGAGAAATTGGTCAGCCGTTCTGTCAAGAAAACGTCCAGCCGAATGTTCTGCTCCTGTTCCGAAATCTGCAGTTTTTCGACCATGGTTTAGGTGAAACTTTGCTGGCGCAGCAATCTTCATGCATATAGACGCAGCTAGCCTGTGACGTCTGCGGGCGACTTCGCAGCACTATTTGCGCCTGTTACAGCAAAGTTGTCTGTTTCGCTGCCGGACGATCCCGGGCCAGCACCTTTGCGCGGCGTAAGATTGCGCCTAAGGTACATCATACCTCCGACGCCGATTGCGAGCAACACAAGGCAAAATGCCTGGGCGGTGGTGAATGGGGTGCCGTGGATATAATCTGAGGTCGTGCCTGCGCGCCAAATCTCGATCGTGAAGCGTTCGATCGCCGAAAAGATCATGTAAAGGCAGGTGAGTTCGCCGATATACGCGCGTCCCTTGTTCTCCCGCCAGGTCAGGATGCCATACCAGACGAGACTGATCAGAGTCGCGTAAAGCTGCGTAGGATGCGACGGCGGTGTCCAATACGTGACGCCATTTACCGTGTCAATCTGGAACCTCATCGCCCAAGGCAGATTGCAGACACCACCGTAGCAGCAGCCATTCAGAAGGCAGCCGACGCGTCCAATCGCATATCCAATCATGGCAGGCGCGGCGCAGCGGTCGGCCATCGCGAGGAACGGAATCTTCTTCACCTTGCAGAAAATCGCCATCGCAAACAGTGCCCCGCCGAGCGCACCGTCAAACGAAATCCCGCCGTTCCAGACCGCCAGAATGTTTTTGACGTTATACTGGCTCGGATTTGGATCCAGCGCGACAAAAACAAGCCTAGCAAACAAAACCCCGCTCAGGATCATCCAAACGGATACATCCAGCGTATCCTCTGGCGAGATGCCTTCCTGCGGGCGTTTCTTCGCGGAATTGACGGCATGCCAGATGCCGGCGGCGAACGCAATCGCCAGCATGACGCCGTACGAATGGATCGATATGTTTGGATGGTCAAGGTGAAAAAGGATTGGGTGCATCAGCAAGTACTACTTGGTGGGAGTCGCAGAAGGTTCCGTGACGATCACGTTGTTGGACGTTTTCAGGTAATTGATCGCGAGCAAAAGCACGCCGATGCAGATCGCGGAGTCCGCGACATTGAACACAGGGAACGGATAGCTGCCAAACCGGACATCCACAAAATCCACCACATAACCGAGCCGCGAACGATCCAAAAAGTTTCCGAGCGCACCGCCAAGCGGCAGCGCCAACCCTAGCGCGGTCAGGAGCGGCATGCCATCTTTGTGTCGCCAGACATAGACTATGATTGCGACGGCAGCGGCCAGCGACGCCACCGCGAGAATGACCGTTGCAGTTGGAAACAACCCAAATGCGCTGCCGGTGTTAGTCGTCCGCGTCAGATAGAGAAATTTTGGGATCAGAACAATGCTGCTGTCGAGCGCAATCGCGCGCACAGCCCAATGCTTGGTTAGCTGGTCAAGGGCGAGTACGAAAATGGCCAGCAGAAAGAGCGTGAGTTTCGACATGCGCGGGATGGTTCGTTCGAATTGGTTTGGCTAAATGACGTCCGACAGCTCCTGATCTTCAATGCAAAGCGTAGCGTAAGGCTGCGCTTCAAGACGCTCTTCTCCGATCTCTTTGCCGCAGGTGCTGCACTTAGTATACGTCCCCGCTTCCAACTTTGCCAGTGCGAGGTCAATCTGATCGATAATATCCTGGTATTCGCGTTCAAATGCCATATCACTCTCCCGCTCATAAGTGACAGACGCGGCATCTGCGGGGTGGGTCGGAATGTCCGACGTGACTGGGCTGTCGTCATTCTGCTCTTCGCTTTTGCCGCGTGTGCGTGTCGAAATCAGCAGGTCAAGGTTTTCCTTGCGCATGGTAACGAGGGTTTCTCGCTGTTTGTTGAGATCAATCATGGAAGGAGTGTACCCAAATTGCGGAAAGCTCAGCGGTAGGAAACACTCGGAAGAAATTCAGCTAAAGTCATTGCCATGCCCCTGCAATTGCCCTAAAATACATTACATTTTGGTCAGGGCGTTTTATTCAACCATTCGAGTGAACAATTGAAAACTCAACTATCTGCGAGTCAAATCGCGCAATATCAACATCTCGGCTTTCTCGTGATTGAAGGCTTTCAAGACGCGGCAGAGCTTACGCACTGGCGGGAAGTGACCGACGAGGCCGTCGCACAGCGGCTGGCATCGACCAGCGCGCTCACCAACGCAAACTCCGAGGATTACTACAAACAGGTTTTTACGCAATGCATCAAGCTCGCGGACACCCACGCTGGCATGCGTGAAATCATGCATGATGCGCGGCTCGGAAAATTGGCCGCGGAACTTGCGGGCGTCGATGGAATCCGGATTTGGCACGATCAAGCGCTGATCAAGCCGCCGTTCGGCAATCCGACAGCGTGGCACGTTGACAACCCTTATTGGTCGTTTTCCTCGCGCGATTCGCTTTCCATCTGGGTCGCTCTCGATGAAGCCACCCTCGCCAATGGCTGCATGTTCTATTTGCCAGGCACACAAAAATCCGCCAAGTTCGAGACTGTCGGCATCGGTACAAATCAGGCAAGCCTGTTCAATGTTTATCCAGAATGGCGCGAGATTGACTCGGTTGCCTGCCCGTGCCCTGCTGGATCAGCGGTCTTCCACAATGGCCTCACCGCGCACGGCGCCGGCGCAAACATGACGCGCGGCCAACGTCGCGCCATGACTTGCGCCTACATGCCCGACGGCTCGACGTTCAACGGCACCCGCAATGTCCTACCTGAAGAGTATTTCAACAGTCTGAAGGTCGGCGACCTTCTGAACGACGATCAGATCAATCCGCTCATATACAAACGAGCGTAGAATCCCGATCAAAACGCCCTTTAGACGTTCTCAAACCTTGCCTTCCCGTTTCGGGGAGGTGGCGAGGAACGAGCCGGAGGGGTCTTATCCAATTGCCGCCCCGCAGCGCTCGCACAGTCCTGTCTCTTCGTTGACGTCCGATTTCACCAGCCAGCAGCGGGAGCATTTGACACCATCTGCGCGGGTCACCACGAAATGTCGGAGTCGCTGATTCGCCAGGCTGAAGTTTCACCCGCGATACTAGAAGTATCTCCTTTAGATCGTCTGCATAGGGCTGAAGACTAGCGAATGTCTTCTCATCGACCATTGCGACGACAGCCGCCTCCAACGGCTTGCCAATCTCTTTTGCCTGACGTGCGATTTCGATGGAGCGATATGCATCTTCACGGAAGCCAAGGATGGTCGCCCATCGCTCTGCCAATTTATTGTCCGAGTATGCCGCAAAATCCGGGAAACCAGCAAGCTGCGCGCTGATCGGCTTTTCGCCTTCGACCCGCAGTTTGGCCCAAACCTCGTCGCAGGTGAACGACAAGATCGGCGCAAGGATGGTCGCCAAACCCTTCGTGATCTGATAGACCGCAGTCTGCGCCGAGCGCCGCTTGTGCGAGTTCGCCGCCTCGGCGTAGAACGTGTCCTTCAGCACATCGAAGTAAAACGCGCTCAAGTCCTGCCCGCAGAACTTGTGGACTGCCTGACTCACCTTGTGGAACTCGTACTTATCATACGCCTGCAATGACTCCTGCGCGACCTCAGCGAGCCGATGCAGCGCATAGCGGTCAATCTCGCGGAGGTCGCCATACGGGACTGAATTCGTTGCTGGATCGAAGTCGTATAAGATTGCTAAGGCCAAATCTCAGCGTGTTGCGGATTCGCCGATATGTCTCGGTAACCTGCTCCAAGATGCCTTTTCCCAGGCGAACATCCTCGAAATAGTCCGTCGAGCCGACCCACAGCGCGCAAAACGTCCGCGCCAAATTTCGAGACGACTTCGTCTGGCGAAACGACGTTGCCTAGCGACTTACTCATCTTGCGCCCACGCTCATCCAGTGTCCAGCCGTTAGTGACGACTTGTTTGTAAGGTGCTTTGCCCTTGGTTCCCACAGCGACCATCAGCGATGAATTGAACCATCCGCGATGCTGATCGCCGCCCTCCAAATAGACATCCGCTGGCCATTTTAGCTCTGGCCATCGGCCAGATGCCAGCACGGCGCGGTTGGTCGTGCCGCTGTCGAACCAAACATCGAAGATGTCCGTCTCCTTGCCGAACTCGGCTCTGCCGCACGTCGGGCAGGCGTAGCCGTCCGGCAGCAAGTCTTTGGCCTCGCGCTCGAACCAGACATCAGAACTATGGACTTGCACCAAATTCTCGACATGCTGGATCGTTTCCGACTCCAGAATCTCTCTGTCACATCCCTTGCAATAAAACACCGGGATGCCAACACCCCACGTGCGCTGGCGCGACAGGCACCAGTCGGGACGTCCAGCGACCATGGAGCGGATGCGGTTGATACTGTCCTTCGGGAACCACTGAACGCGGTCTATCTCTTCGATGCAGTATTTTCGGTGGCCGTTGTGGTCGATATTCATGAACCATTGGCGCGTCGCGCGAAATATCACGGGATTGTGGCATCGCCAGCAGTGCGGGTAGGAGTGGCGGATGGTCAGCTTGCCGACAAGCGCACCGGCGGCGTCAAGTGCATGTGTGACGGTCTCGTTGCCCTCCCAGATTGATTGCCCGGCGAACTGCTCGCCTGCTTCCGAAGTGAACTTTCCGGCATCGTCAACCGGTGAAAGAACGCCAAGATGGTATTTGTTGCCTGTTTCGAAGTCCTCCCGTCCATGCCCCGGCGCAGTGTGGACTATGCCGGTGCCGTCCTCAAAGGTCACGTAATCCGCGAGCAAAACCGGTGACACACGATCATAAAGCGGGTGCTTGAATAGCATTTCCTCAAGGTCTTTGCCAGGCACGCTGAATCCAGGAAGCACGTTCGGCTCATCCCAGCCAGCGATCTTCGCGACCGCGCCGACCAGTTCGGAGCCGACCAGATAGCGGTCACCGTCACTGCTCGACCAGGACATACGTGTGCTCGGGATGCACTGCCAACCCCAAGTTCGCCGGGATGGTCCAGGGAGTGGTTGTCCAGATGACCGCGTAGGTGCCGCCACTCCAACCTTTCGGCAAAACCGAATTCACATCGTTTTCGAGCGCGAAACGGACATAGATCGAAAGGTCGTCCTTGTCTTCGTGCTCGATCTCGGCGTCCGCGAGCGCCGTACGGTGAACAGGGCACCAGTGCACTGGCTTGAGCCCGCGGTAGATATAGCCGCTTTCCACCAGTTCCCGGAACGCGGCGATGATCTCGGCTTCGAACTCTGGCGCCATGGTGAGGTAGGGATCGTCCCAGTTGCCGTTGATTCCAAGCCGACGGAACTCCTGGCGCTGCGTATTGACCCACTCCATCGCGTATTCGCGGCATCGCTTGCGCAGCTCAAGAGTTGTCGGAACCACCTTCTTCTCTCGATACTCCTTGCTGACAGCCGTCTCGATCGGGAGGCCGTGATTGTCCCAGCCCGGCACATACGGTGCTTTGTAGCCCTGCATCGAGCGCGACTTGACGATTATGTCCTTGAGGATCTTGTTAAGCGCGTGGCCAAGATGGATGTGGCCGTTCGAATAGGGAGGGCCGTCGTGCAGGACGAATGTCCCAAGCGGCTTTTCGCCGGCGAGCGTCTGCTGATAAAGCCTAGCCTCGTCCCACTGTGCAAGGATTTTCGGTTCCCGCAGCGGCAACCCCGCACGCTGCGCGATGGCGTGCTCGTTATAGTCGAGACCTTCGCCTTCGCCATTTTTGACATCGGGCTGAGGTAGGTTTAGGGTGTTGCTGTAGTCGTGCTTCTTTGGCGCGACTGTCGGCTCTGGTTCTTGTGGCATCGAAAAATCGGTACTTCCCTGTTTAAGTTTGTATAGGTATTTGGCGCTGTGCTTTCACATTAGCCATGCGAAAGAAATTGGTAATTTATTGTACCTGGCAAGCCCTTACGCGGACAAACTCTTCCTTCTTCCAGGCACTTCCTCACGTGGCAAAACGGCAGTCAATTTCGAAACTTCCGATGCCGCCAACTTCATGCCGTCGCGGTCGGTGACGTAGAATGCCGCACGAACTCGGCTGCCCCACATCGACAGTCGCGCGGAGTGGATGTTCCAGCGAAGGTCGGAGATCGCACGGGTCAGGCGGAACAAAACGCCGGGCTCCATTGGCGCGCGGATTTCAAGGAGGCTGTACCGCTCGGACGTGATGTCGTCAATTTTCGCCCCGTGGATCACCTGCTCCTTGTCCGGCTTTTTGCGCCGCTCGCAGAGATCGGAAAGACGCTCTTTGCCGGTCAAGATGCTGCGGATCGTGTCCTGCACCTCAGCCTTCTTCGCCGACGAAAGAGGCTTGCCGCGAAAATCAACCCATAACGTGTCAAGCGCGATGCGAACCGACGAATCCCTCGTAAAGACCTGCGACGCATGCAGATTCACATCCAGCGCGTACAAGACCCCGAAAATCTTGGCGAGAAGGCCAGGCGATGGATCGTCGTACGTGACAATAGTCAGTTCCGTGTAATCCGATCCAAACTCGGTTTTGAAATCGACAATCGGCATTGAGATCGTCCGCAGTCGGTTGATCATCGCCATGTGCAGGTACATCTCCTCGAGCGGCGTATTGAGGAGATATTGGGCCGACATGCGAGCGGTGTGCTCATGGATGGCGTCGAGCGGCAGGTTGTGATGCGAAAGCTGGCGGCGGATACGTTCGCGGTGCTTGGCGAGATCAGGGACAAACTGCACGCCATCGTGATAATCGGGATCGTTAGCATCTGCCGCCGCGCTCGCAAGGGCAGCTTCCGACCGGCTGAAAAGCTCGAACAGAAACTTGCTCTTCATCTCTGTCCAGACGCCCTCGCCGACCTGATGCGTGTCCGCGCAAGTCAGCAGTAGAAGCATGTGCAGGAGCGGGTGTTCGTCCACAATTTTTGTGAAATCGCGGATGGTTTCGTCGAGGCGCAGATCGCGCAGACGGGACGTTTCCGCCATTAGTAAGTGATTGCGCGTCAGAAAGACGACCTTGCGGGTCGTGTCTTCGGGCCATGCAAGACGATGGCAAATCACTTCCGCCATCTTTGCACCTACCTCGGCGTGGGGGCCATCCTGCGGCCACTGCTTGCCGATATCGTGAATTAGGCCCGCGAGCACCAGTGCTTCGGGAGTCTCGATTTCCTGCCAGACGCGCTTGTATTCGGCAAACTTGGGATCGTCGGTCGTGCGAAGCTCGTCCAGAAAGTCCACAACGCGCAGGGAGTGTTCACCGACGGTATAGTCGTGTGATGCGTCATAAGGAATCAGGTAGCGAAGTCCTGCAAATTCTGGAATGATCCATTCCAGCACGCCACGATCGGCCAGCCAGCGCAGCGATTGCGCTACTCCACGCTTTGCACTGAGAATGCGTCCAAACACCCGGCCGCAAAGTTCAAATCGCTTTGGAACGGGATTTGCGACAATGTAGGCGGCAATATCCTCGTCGAACTTGTCGCCAAACTGAAGCTGGTACGCCTGAGCAAGTTCACAGGCGTGCAAGGGCAGAGCGTCATCGAGCTCGGCAGCGGCGGAATCTGTAAAGACAATTTTGCGTACAACGGACGACAGGCCGCCTACGCCTAGATTGAGCTTACTATCGACACAGCGGCGCATGACCATCCGCGACGCTTCCTTCAGCTTAGAGGCGCTGCGGTAATAGTCGGCCATGAACGTCTCGACGGCAGGGCTGTCGTCGCTGTCCTCATAACCCAGGTTCTTTCCGACCGCTTCCTGCTTCTCAGTGGTCAGGATGTCCCGTGCCTCACGAGATTCGCAGTGGAGCGCGTTGCGGACTGACCGGAGGAACGAATAGAGGCGAGTCAACTCATGACTCTGCTCGACAGTGATGATGCCCCGCTGCTGGAGAGAGTCTAGCGCATCGTCGCGGCCCGTGTTGCAAAGCACCTGGCCGAGCCATTCAACCATCTGCATGTCCCGAAGCCCGCCGGAACCCTCCTTGACATTCGGCTCGATCACGAACGGATTGTCCTTCGCAGAGCTCTTTTCGAGTACGGCGAAGCGTTCCGCGTTCTTTTGGAACAGGAAGTCAGCGACCAAAAGCTGACTGCGGAAACTGACCTCGAATCTATCGAATATTTCGACGCTGCCAGCAACGAGCCGCGCATCTAGCAGGGCGGTCTGGGTTTGATGGTCAAGCTGGCCAAGATCGGATAGCAGCCTGTAAGCGTAGCCGACCTTCATTCCCGCGCCGTACAGAAACACGTCCATGACCGACTGAAACATGCCCTTGATGACGGCATTTAGGCGGCCATCGTCCTCACGTAGGGGGATGAACGTCACATCGATATCCGAGTACGGCGAAAGCTCGCGACGGCCATAGCCGCCGGTGGCGACAATGGCCAGGTCGTCGGTGTGTAGGCTGTGCGGGCCGATTTCGACTTTCGCGCATTCGATCTCGTACAGCCGCAAAATGACGGCATCGACAATATCGGTGCTGATATAGTTGAGCTGCTCCCATGCGGGATCGCTGGCGCGGCAGCTCAAAATCTCGTCACGCGCGTCTCGCAGCATCGTGCCAATGACTGCTTTGTCGGACGTAGCCGCGAGAGCCTTGCGAATTTTTTTCAGTTCAATGTTCATAAACCATGGTCATCTTAGACGTTCGCTAGATGAAGGATTTTGACGGTCGATGTTTAACCAATCGCCATGAAATTGATCACCATTGGCGAGTACTCGATCCGCGCGCAGCGCCTTCTTTACAATTTTGTTCTGGCGAACCCAGGCTGTGAGCGGTTGACCATTGAAACGACATCACCATTCAAAACGGTTCACGATCTCCTTGCCCATAGCATAGGCGCAGAAACTCGTTGGATGGCGCGAATCTTGGGCGAACCGCTGCCGGAACCAAGATACGAAGAAAATGCGCCTCGCGAAATCGAAGCATTGCGCAAGGATTGGCAAAGGTACCGCAAGCGAACTATGACGATTATACAGGCTGCAACAAGCGAAGAGCTATTGCGTCAGATTCCCTACACGCTTCCTGGATGGGTTGAAAACGGATCGCTATCGTTTGAAGAGATGGTTTATCACGTTTTCAATCATGAAAATTACCACCGAGGACAATGCTCGATGATCCTGCAGCAGAATGGTTTCGAGCCGCCGCAGTTCGACTATCCGCTGACGCTTGGACAAATTGAATAAGAGGAATTTTGGTTCGGATTTGCCGGTGCCTGGATTGGTTCGGGTAGCTCGGTGCCATGTTCTAACTTCCGAGTTAGACATGTCCTCAAATTTTAATGGTGCTCAACGGCGGCAAAGGGAGGCGGAATGAGGCCACGTGTCCACATCATTCCCAACCGAGGGGCTCAAGATTTTGGGGCTGAACGTAGAAAAACGGTGATCAACGTCACGGTATCATTTACGCAGCGTACACAGACATGCCTAACTCGGAAGTTAGAGCATGGCACCAGAATCGCCGGCGCTGGCCAGGGCACCCGGCAATGTGAAAGGAATAACCTATGCCGTTGATGCAGGCCTGTTTGTCGGAGGTGCGATAGCCTCGGGCATAGCGAAATTCTACTTGTGGATTCTGCACTAACCCATTGCATGTGTTGCGCCTGAACAATAAGGAATTGTCAGCTGAGTTGAAAAGATAATGCACCTAAATTTAAGTCTATTCGGATCTGAACTGCTCGCGTGCTTGCTGAGTTTTTCCACTGGGGTAGGTTTTGCAAAGAAATCACGCACGTGGCCAGTCCTTCTTATTATGGCTGTTTCAACGATGGCCAATCAATTCAGTGACTGGCTTGTACACAGTGGCTCGGTTAGAATCATTTATGGATTTTGGGTCAATGCTATCACAGTCATCATTTTGCTTTTACTTTTGGCAGCTTGGGCAAGGTCGGTGAAGAGTCACGACACCCCGCCGACATTGCCCCGATAATCGAGCAAAAGCTATGCGGTGCGGCGGGGTGACAAGCTACCAACAATAACCATGACTCCCGGTACTAAAGGTATTCCAATCAGCGAGGTAGGCTTTGATGGTGGAGAATGAATCTCCTCGGAGCAAGCTCCGAGGTATCTACGGATTTGTTTCGTGCAGCAGGTCTAGAATAGCTCAAGCTGCTCGGTTTTGATAGGCTCAATATGAATTTGCCTGTATTCGGACTGTCTGTTTTGCTTAGCGATATATTCGCTGACCGTCGATTCGTTTCCATGGCGGCCGACCGTGTTGATGTAGAAACCGCTGGACCAGAACGAGCCGCCCCAAAGCTGCTTCTTCACGCCCGGACAACGCGCAAACACCTCCCTTGCCGTGAGGCTCTTCACGATCTGGGCGATGCGCGACGGACTCAGCGTCGGTACCGACTGAATCAGAAAATGCACATGGTCGCGGTCGCTCCCGACCTCCAGAAACGTAATCTCGTAGCGGTTGCCGATGTCGAAGCAAACGCTTCGCAGCACGCCGTCAACATCCAAGTCCACCACGGCACGGCGGTACTTGGTAGGACAGACCAGATGGTACAGAAGAAGAGAGACGTTGTGGCTCTTGTGAATATGCTCGCTCATCCGAACATATCATGACACTAACGCGCTCCTTCCAGTCATATAAGGGTACGCAGCAAGTTGCGAGGTATTGACATCCTGCTGGAATAAATGAGAAACATTTGGCCGCCTCCTATTAAAGGACTGGAAGGAAACACCGAAGGACTAGGCAGGAAAAGCCAAACCGAAAAGCTCCGGCCGGCCTGCGCGTTTCTGTCTGGATTTCTGCCTCTCGCAATAATTGCTCTAGTGCCATCAATATTTGTAAGCGACGAAACTCTCCATGAATTTCTGGTGCGGGGCGTTCGAACGCTAGCGGGGTTGGCGTATTCGGGTCTCATAGCTGCGGTTATCGTGTTACAGCTTTTGATATCAATTGCAAACGTCCAATCGCCTAAGCTCAATTTTTGGTTTAGACTAGGTCTAGGTACAGTGCTGTTTATTACGTTTAACTGGGTTTGGTGTATGCACGTCTGGGTTTCTTGAAATAAGGCGGGAGGTATGCCGGGTCCCTGGCTGCTCCGGCGCTTTTGGTGCCATGCCCCAGCTTCCAAGCTTGGCATGTCTGGCTGGTGTGCCTTTGAGAAGATGGGTTCGACAGGCTCAGTCGGCTTAGGAATTCACACGCTTCGCGAAGGAAACACCAGGACCGTCACGCAGTCGGGAGCAACGCTCTGGACGTACGCCTACGACTGCGCTGACCGGATGCTTGTGGCGGTGAATCCTGGTCTCAGCCCGCTGTTTCGGACACGTTCGGATACAACGGCCTGGGCAACCGGGTCACGCTTCACGCTCAACATGACAGGCACCGTTCCGGGCGGAAGCCCGAACTGGCTCGCCCCCGGCTACGCCGGAGCGGACGGCTACCAGGGCGACCCCGACACGGGACTGATGAGGGCAGGTAGCAGGTACTACAACCCCTACTTTGGGCGGTGGCTGACGCAGGATCCGGCGGGAGCAGGCGACAACTGGTACGCGTATTGCGAGAACGAGCCAATTGATCAGGACGATCCGACAGGGTTAGACTATGCGGATGCGATTCGATATGGCCGATCCGTGGGCGCCTATCCAGGTCAGCCAATTTACGAATTGCAAGACGGCAAGTTCGACGGAAACGTATACTACATGCCAGGTGCGATGGATGATCCAACTTATAGTCTTTCGCTCCGAAGCGCCCCGTCTGCTGGCGTTGTCACGAAGGGAAATAATCTCAAGAACGCCGGAACCGCAGTCGGTGCCCTCAACAATCTAGTCGCGAAGCCCGCCCTGAAGAGCATGGCGAAGCAAGCCGGGACTGCTGCTGCGAAGAAGATCGCTATAAGAGTTGGCGTCCGGTCCACGGTGATCGGTGCCGACGAAGTTCTTACTGGGGTGGATATGGGGGCTGCGGCTATAATTTTAAGCGGACTAGCAATGATATATGACCCGAACCTATTCGACGGCGATCACGGTCCAGACGATACGCTTTACGCCGCGCAGCACGAACCGACAACATCGCAAATGATCGGACCAAGGTCCAGCTTCAACGCTGGCCCGTAGTTATCCTGTACGTGGCGGCTTTGGAAAGGTGATGTCCGCAGACGGCAGCAGGCTCTAGTAAATGAAATTACACAACTACGCGACGCGCTGGCGACATGCGCTTACAACCTATATAATAGTGGTACACGATTATGCTTGAGTGGCCCGCTCAAATGGTCCGAAGCCTGAGTCATCAATTGATGGCCGTCCAGGGACTGCCTTGTGACCTGATCCTAATGCTGGCCCTTGCGAGCATTTGGCTGGTACCGCAATTTATGCTACATCATCTTCGAGACGCCAAGGGCATTTTAGCGCTCATTGTCGCATGCACACTTACTGCGTTGGTTGGATTATCAGTCTTAATTCGGGCTGGATGGATTGGAATGTCTGATGCATATATAAGGCAGCTAATGCCGCTCTTGTGCTTTTTGGAATTTGTCTGGATCGTAACTGCCGCAATTGATTCTCGGTTGCATGGACGACATAAGTCGATGGTTTCTTTCACAGGAACGACCACCGGTCATGGCGATTGGCCGCCTGCTCCTGATCGTTTCGACGGCGAGAAGTAGCCGGATCAACCTGCACGACTCGACGCAGAACGCGAACCAGCTCACCGACGGCACCGATCCGACCGCGCCGCTTCTTAAGAACGGCATCAGCCTGTTCAACCCCGGCCTGTCCGAGAAGCGCGGATCGACAGTCGACTACTACGCTCCCGACCAGCTCGGCACCACGATGGGAGTCCTCGACTCCAGCCAGGTCGAGCAGACCAAGCGCGAGTACGACGCGTTCGGCAACCTCATTAACATGACCGGGACGGTTCCTGGCGGTTCGCCCAACTGGCTCGTCCCCGGCTACGCCGGAGCGGACGGCTACCAGGGCGACCCCGACACCGGACTGATCCGCTGCGGCAATCGATACTACAATCCCTACTTCGGACGGTGGGTCACGCAGGACCCCATCGGTGCAGGCGACAACTGGTACGCCTACTGCGGGAACGAACCCATCGATCAGGACGATCCGACAGGGTTAGACTATGCGGATGCGATTCGATATGGCCGATCCGTGGGCGCCTATCCAGGTCAGCCAATTTACGAATTGCAAGACGGCAAGTTCGACGGAAACGTATACTACATGCCAGGCTCACTACCTCAAGGTTCAGGATATAGCCAGTCGCTACGCAGTTCAGCAGGAGGCGGACCCATCAATCGCCATACTACTAAAGGCATTACAGTTAACCAGCATGTTGCGAATGCAATCGGATGCGGCGTGGGAATAGTAGTTGGAGTTTTGATCTGCACCGCTCTAGACATCGGTAGCGAAGGAACGCTAACGACTACAAACTCGTTCGTACTGAAAGCAACGGTAAACGCATCTGTTGGCTTTGTCTCTGCAGGTGCGGGAGCAGTTGCCTCGGCGCAGTCGCAGGGTCAAAACCCGTGGACGCTTAGCACCCTTGAGACCGCTGGATATGGTGCTGTTGGTGGACTGATATTCGGAGCGCTTCCCACCGGCCCGGTAGGCCAGCCAATCGCGAATGCGGCAAAAAAGGTGTTTATGCCCGGTGACTGACGTAGACAAACCGAACTCAGAACTGATTGAGGTTCCCGCACGCTTCGGTAAGAGGTGCTTGATTCGTTATATTGCTCGCTGTGTTGTTCTCGTCCTCGTGCCGGTATTATCGAGTCACCTCTGGGGAGATGCGAAGATATCCTATATGGCTATTGTTCCTTGCGCGATGCTAGCAAGGCTGCTGTGGAGCATTCCGTTTCATATGTTTGTTTATCAGGTCGGCAATATGGGA
Organism: uncultured Armatimonadota bacterium; assembly: GCA_963699265.1. GTDB lineage: Bacteria > Armatimonadota > Armatimonadia > Armatimonadales > Capsulimonadaceae > CAXSEA01. The sequence continues at coordinate 284,994 of OY969427.1, forward strand.
GTGTCGGTCGTGCTAACTGGGCCAAGAGGGAACACTCCTACAATGTTACTAGACAGCTATAAATTTCCGGCCAAAGGATTGTTCATGGCCGCGCTTACGTCTTTGGATGCAGAACCGGCAGTGGGCATTTATGATGAAAACGGCCACCGACGGTTTATTTTGCCTATAAACCGGAAGGATGCCGAACGGCTTTTGCATGCTCTCGATTCGATCAACATAAGCGAATTTTCCAAGCAATAGAAACTGCATAGAACCCTACGGCAACATGCTCAACATGACTGGAACCGTCCCCGGAGGAAGCCCGAACTGGCTCGTCCCCGGCTACGCCGGAGCGGACGGCTACCAGGGCGACCCCGACACGGGACTCATTCGCTGCGGCAGCAGATACTACAATCCCTACTTCGGACGGTTCGTGACGCAGGATCCCGCCGAACTAGGCGACAACTGGTACGCGTACTGCGGCAACGAGCCGATCGACCAGGACGATCCGAGCGGGTTAGATGACAGCACGCGGGAACCAACTTACCAGGACCCTAACATCACACACATCATCCCAAACCCAGATGATCCTTATTGGCAGATGAGGTCGTGGTGGGGTCCCGGTGCGCTGGGGCTGGCAGCGCTCGGTTCCAAATTTAAGCTTCATCTGCCCAAGGAAGGTGTTGCTCGTGTTGGAATCAATATCCATCTCGGTTTCTTATGGGACGTAGGCTACTCTTTTGGACCCGCAATCTCATGGGGTCTATCAGGCATACATATCGGGGTATGGAACTCCGCCGCGTGGGGTGCTGGTCCGAAGGGTCTGGGCTACGCCGGTGCGACAGCGGGCTTTGGCTTCGTTGGTGGTATAGGATCCGGAAGTGTTAGCAGCTTCAGTAACTACGGAAAATCTGTTGGACTGGATACACCTTTGGTCGGTGCGTCGTATGACTGGAACAGCGGTTATCATGGGGTGAGCGTTACAAGGGAATATTCTTTAGGCGGCGGAGTATATTACAATAATACTGCCACTGGTTCGATTTTCTATTAGACTAACTGCCATGAGAATAATCATCGGAACGATAATGCTGTTGCTAATATTGCCGCTTCTGTTAGGATTGCCGTGGGCCCGGCGCGCTAATTTATCCAGCGCAAAGCATATACAAGATCTGAATGCTAAGTTACTTGGCCGACTTTATCCACCTGCCTTCCGAAAACTTGAGTTAGTTGTCTCGGTTTACGTTTTTTACTTGGTATATTTCAGTTTGATAGTCATTCTGCTTATAGGCGGCGTTCAACTTGTTATGCAGCATGGGCGCTAGATTTGTCTGCTCAAGTGCCGGGTGCCCTTCTAGCTTCCGGTACTTAGAGCAGGACGGCCTAGCTGGTTTCCACGTTTTTGGTGCCATGCTCCAACGTCCGAGTTGGGCATGTCTTGGATTGGGAATATGGGATCGACAAACTCAGTCGGCTTCCGTATGAAGACACTTCGCCAACGGCAACACCAGGACGGTCACGCAGTCGGGAAGGGCGCTCTGGACATGCGCCTACAACGGACTCGGCAACCGGATCGCCCTGCACGACTCGACGCAGAACGCGAATCAGCTCACCGACGGCACCGGCCCCACCGCGACCCTGCTCAAAAACGGCATCAGCCTGTTCAACCCCGGCCTTTCGGAGAAGCGCGGCTCGACGGTGGACTACTACGCTCCCGACCAGCTCGGCACGACCATGGGCGTGCTGGACTCCAGCCAAGTCGAGCAGACCAAGAGCGAGTACAACGCGTTCGGAAACCTAGTCAATATGACACGCCGTTAGAGACCGTCAAGTCGTCAACAATTCCTACAATGCACACCCACTTGCGGCCACAAACTCCGCCCCTATAATCCTAATTGAATTCCCTCCCTCTAGGGTAAACTGAAACAGACGGCGAGATCGCAAAAGAGACCAATCTTAAGCGCCGGCCTGCACCCTAAAAACTATTTTTATGACGGAACTTACTTCCACCTTGCCCCTGGGCCTTCCTCCGACACCGGAACTAGTCGAGGTGAAGGCTGTCGGAGCGCATCAGCTCCGCGTGACCGATAACCTGTCCCAGCTACTCTCTGTTATCCCGATCGATGTCCGCAACGAACTCACCACGCTCGAAAGCCTCGAGACGCTGATCGAGATCGTGATGGACCTTGGCCGGACGGCAGAAGCACGCTTCCCTGATGGACGGGTCCATTGGCTGCGCGAAGGCAATCCGGTGTCCATGGAGGACATCAATTTCGTCGTGTCGCGCGTGGGAACGTTCGGCGGCGACAACCGCGCCGGTATCGAGCGCACCCTCCACCGCATCTCGGCTATCCGCAATCGACAGGGGGTTATCATCGGCTTGACATGCCGCATCGGACGCGCCGTGTTCGGCACCATAGACATCATCCGCGACATCGCCGAGTCGGGCAAATCGATCCTCATGCTGGGAAAGCCTGGTCGCGGTAAGACCACCAAGCTGCGAGAAGTCGCGCGCGTGTTGTCGGAAGACTTCCTGAAGCGCGTCGTGATCGTGGACACGTCGAACGAGATCGCGGGCGACGGCGACATTCCGCATCCGGCCATCGGTCGCGCACGCCGCATGCAGGTTGCGGTGCCGGAAAAGCAGCACGCCGTGATGATCGAGGCGGTGGAAAACCACATGCCGGAAGTGATCGTCATCGACGAGATCGGTGTCGAGGCGGAGGCGTTCGCAGCGCGTACCATCGCTGAGCGCGGTGTCCAACTGATCGGCACCGCCCACGGAAACAGCCTCGAAAACCTGCTGATGAACCCCACGCTATCCGATCTGGTCGGCGGGATCCAGGCGGTTACGCTCTCCGACGAAGAGGCGAAAAAGCGCGGAACGCAAAAGACCGTTCTTGAGCGCAAATCGCTGCCGACATTCGACGTCATCATCGAGATCATGGAGGTCGATAAGCTGGCGATCCACCACGATGTGACAGCAACGGTCGATCGTATGCTGCGCGGCGGTCAGCCAAGGCCTGAGATTCGTATCCGCAACACTCAGGGCGAAGTGGAGATTTTGCAGAAAAGCGATATCAACGCCCGGCCCGAGCGCGGGGTCAGCTACGACAATGGCGGCGGCGGACGCACCGAAGGTCCTGGAATGGGCTTTGGTCGCGGATCAGCAGCGACATCGATCCAGCAGGCGCCAAGTCAATATGGCGCAAACGGCGGGTCGAGTTCGCCGCAACAGCCAGCCCAGCAAGGCGGAATCATCAATGCTGCTCCGAAGGTGCAGCCAAAGGTCGTCAACATCTTCCCGTATGGAATTAGCCGCAGCCGGCTCGAGCGCGCCATGCGGACGCTTAAGGTGCCTGTCAACATCACCAAAGAGGTGCGCGAGGCGGATGTCATGCTGGCGCTGAAGGCGAACTACCGCAAGGAGCCTGCGCGCCTGCAGGAGGGCCTGAACCGCAACATTCCGACCTATGTGATCAAGAGCAATACGTACATCCAGATCGAGAACGTTCTGCGCGAAATCTTCAATATGAGCACGCCGATGTCCGAGGAGGACGCAGCCATTGCTGAAATTGAGGATGTAGTCGAGCAGCTTTTGAGCGACGACAACGAGGGCCTGAACTCAATCGAGCTCGAGCCGCAGAACGCGTACATCCGCCGGTTGCAGCACCAGATTGCCGAACGAAATAATCTTGTTTCGGTGAGCATCGGAGTCGAACCGTCGCGCAGGCTGCGGATCAGCCGGCCGTAGCGAGGGAACCTGTGTTCATCACATTTGAGGGACCGGAGGGCGGCGGCAAAACGACGCAGATTGCTCGGCTTGCAAAAAAGCTGCGCGACGGTCGTGAGAGCGTGGTCGTCACACGCCAGCCGGGCGGCGAGGAGCTTGGCCAGCGGCTTCGTTCGCTTTTGCTCGACAAGCAGACGTTTCAGATCGAGCCGATGGCCGAATTGATGATGATGATGGCGGATCGGGCGCAGTCGGTGGCACGAATTATCAAACCCGCGCTCGAATCGGGTGCCGTCGTGATAAGCGATCGCTATGCGGATTCCAGCGTCGCCTATCAGGGAGCGGGCCGCAATATTCCAATCGAAACCATTCATCAGCTAAACGACATCGCGACTGGCGGACTTTATCCGGACATTACGTTCCTGCTCGATCTCGAACCAGAACTGGGCCTAAATCGCCAAGCCGAAAAGACGCGGATGGAAGGCGAAAGCCTGGATTTCCACAAGAGAGTTCGCGAACAGTATCTTATTCTGTCAAACCAGTTCTCGAATCGGATCAAAGTGATCGACGCGTCTCAGTCGTTCGATCAGGTCGAGCGCGACATTTGGACACACTATGAAGCTCATCATCGCCATCGCGCATGACCGGGATGCAGCGCGGGTCAAGGAGTCGCTGATTTCGAGCGGTTTCGCGTTCACCAAACTTGGGAGCACGGGCGGCTTTTTACGGCAAGGCAGCACGACTCTGCTAATTGGCGTTGAGGAAGCGGATGTCGAGCGCGTGTTGGAGATTTTGCAGGACTGCCTGCCGCAAATCGGAGCGGTTTGTTAGCGTTCCACCTGACCCAGTTCCGGCCATGCCACTCGGTTCGATGAACTCTCAGCCTCTGGTCACAGAGACTGGCGGCGGGATTGTCTTTGTGCTGGATGTCCAGTCGGTAGAACGATTCTAATGTCAGTATCGATCACGCAAGAACGTCCAGATTCGCCAGCGGCAAGTGCGCTCATTGCCGAACTAGACGATTTGCTGAACGGCCTGTATCCGTCGGAAAGCAGACATGGTTACAGCGTCGATAAACTGCTCAGGCAAGGGGTCGCATTTTTCGTCGTTTGGGTGGACGGCAATCCTGCAGGCTGTGGCGGAGTTCAGATATTTGGAACTGAATACGGCGAGTTGAAGAGAATGTATGTGCGGCCGGAGTTTCGTGGACAGGGGCTAGGGAAAAAGCTGGTCGAACATCTCTCGAAGTATGTTCGCCAGCAAGGCATATCGAAGCTGCGGTTGGAAACAGGTATTCATCAAGCAGAAGCAATCGGTCTGTATGAAAAGTCTGGGGTTTCGGCAGATTTCACCGTTTGGGGATTATTTCGAAGATCCGCTGAGTCGGTGCTACGAGAAGAATATCGAATAAGACAGGCGGGACGCCTGCCCCACAACGCCTGCCGCACAAAGCCTGCCCCACACAGCCTGCCCCACAACTAAAGTCCTACAAAATACATGCTTTCAACAATCATCAGCCAGAAATACGCGACGACGATTTTGCAGAACTACCTGCGCGAAGGTCACGTCACCGGGTCGTTTTTGCTTGTCGGGCCGCCGCATGTGGGAAAGGCGACCGCTGCGCTGCAATTTGCCAAAGTGATCCAGTGCGACCATCCGCAGCCGGGACCGGATTCATGCGATGTCTGTTCAGCGTGTCTCGCCGTTGACACGCGCCGCCACCCTGATGTCCGCTCAGTTGCGCCGACTGGACCCTCGCAAATTCTTCGCATTCCTCAAATATGGCCCCGTGACGGGGTCAAGGATTTCCCGCCCGAGAACGCGCTGTTGCACAACCTCAGCTACGCGCCGGTGCGCGGCAAGCGACGCGTGTTTATTATTGAGGACGCGGACGCGTTCAACGAGGAAACTGGCAACAGTTTGCTTAAAGCGCTGGAGGAGCCTCCACCTTACGCGACGTTCGTTCTGACTGCGCCGAGTGTCAGCGCTGTCCTGCCGACGATCTTTTCGCGGTGCCACACGGTGCGTTTTCAAAGTGTTCCAGCTTCGGAGATCGAAACTGCGCTGGTCGAACGCGGTAGCGACACGTCCACTGCGCGGTTTTTGGCTGCATATTCCCAAGGCCAAGTCGGCACGGCAATTGAGCTGGCCAGTGATGAGGAGATGCGCACGGCGCGCGAAACGGTGATCTTGATCGCGCAGCAGCTCTCCAGCACTAGGACTCCCATCCACGCGCTAAAGCTGGCCGACGAGCTGCGAAAAGCGGGCACCAAGCTGGCGGGATCGCCTAAGAAAGACACAGGCGGCGATGAGCCACTTGGAAGTAGGCAATCGTCAGTTGCGGTACTGGAGATGCTCGCGTTTTGGTATCATGACCTGCTGGCGATCACCGCAAGCGGTTCGGACGGAGCCCAGTCATTGGTCAATGCCGACCACACGGAAACGCTGACTCGGATCGCAGCGCACTATGATGTCCCAACATTAATGAAGGCAATCGAGCTTGTCCTTGCTCTAAGGGGATGTGTCGAGCGCAACGCCAATGCGCAGATCGCATTCGAAGCGCTCGCCCTTCGCCTCATCGGTCTCCGAGCGCACTCCGTACGATAATGTCTGTCTTTATGAGGAAACTGTCCAAACTTTCGATTTTCGCAACAGGAGCGCTGCTCGCGTCGATCTTCGGCTGTTCGGCTCCGCCACACTTAAGCGAGGTCGCTCCAGTGTTGAACTACTATCCGCTAGCAGTTGGTGACCACTGGACTTACGAATTCGTTCCCGGCGGAAAGCGTTATGACGCGGACGTCACCGAATCCAAAGTGCTAAACGGCACAACCACTTACGCTTACGCGATTGGCGATTCCTATTCGTACATGGCAGTTCAGCCTGACGGAATCTACCAATTTGCGCAGGGTGAACCACAATCGCCGACAAACGCCATCGTGTTCGATCCGCCGCAGTGCATGTACAAGCTGCCGTTCCAGGTCAACGACACCTGGAACACTCCCGTCTTGCTGCAACCAACCGAGCCAAAGAGCGACCACGTGCAGTTATATGGCCGGATGGAATCGTTCGAGGACGTCAGCGTTCCGGCGGGTAAATTCAAACAGTGCGCCCGTGTGCTTATTGACGATCCCCGCGACTCACCGGCAGAAGTGACCGAGTTGTGGTTCGCCCCAAATGTCGGGATTGTCAAAACGCTCACCCAGCTAACACGCAGCGATGGATTGCCCGCAAAAGTCTACGGCACCGAGCTGGTCAGCTATAAGCTCAAGTAAGCATAGCTGAACATTGCGGTAGCCGTTTACGTCCCTGTGATTGGCAATCTCGTGTCTCAGGAGCCTAGTCAATGAAGAGTTCCGTGTTGTTCGAAATAGGCATCGCCGCGTTCGCGCTGCTCTGGGCACTGCCAGCGTTGGCAGATACGCCAGCACCGCCGGTAAATGCCGCACTTAACCCTCTCACATCGCCGGCGGACACAATCAGCTACGAGGGGACGATCACCCAAATGAATCCGGACGGCTTCGTGTTGGTGACACGCTACAGCGACAAGACGATCACCGTCAGGACGGCGGACTATACGGCCTACAATGCGGTTGATTCTCTACGTCCGCGAGACCTGACTGTTGGAGAAAAGGCGTTTGTTGCTGGAAACCTTGAGAAGAAGGACAATTCGATCTCTGTCAACCTTCTATACGTCAATCCGAACAATCTTCCCGATCCAGATCAGCCTAGCGATGCGGAGAAGAAAACGGGCATAACGGGGACGATCGCAGCGGCAAATCCTGGCTTGCTGACCGGCGATGATGGCCAGACTTACTCACTCAAATACAACGGAATCATGGCGATGTGGATGCCTGCCACGGCGACTGCGAGCGACCTTTCTGCTGGCAAATTAGTGAGGGTGACGGGCCAGACTAACGGCGACTTTTCAAACGAAATTATTACGGCAACCAAGGTGACGATGCTGAATCCGCCGGTCAACAGCCCGCCGGCTCGTCCCAACAACAGACCACGACCAAGCTCATCGCCAAATCCCGCACATTAATTGTGCATTGAACAAAGGCCGCACCCCAGCGTCCCTAGCTTCAACAACCATCTTCTTGCAGGAGCATAATTCAATGAAGAGACGACATCCACTGCTAGTTACTTTCGTCGCCTGTGCCATTATCGGAGCGGTAGAGATTCTTCGGGCCGATACTGCAGCCGTATCCCCAATTAATGGGACTGCGCCGGCGGCGATAAGCACTCCGTCTGCTGGAACCTACGAGGGGTCCGTTTCGCAGGTAAACTCTGACGGCTTCACAATCACAACACGATACAGCGCCAAGACGATTACAGTTAGGACAGCGGACAACACGACTTATAATGCAGCGGACATGCTCCTGCCGCGCGATCTGAGTGTTGGAGAGAAGATATTCGTGGCGGGCAACATCGAAAAGTCGGACAATACCATTGCCGCGAAACTGGTAGTTGTCAATCCGAATGGAGTTCAAGCTAGGCATCCAAGAGCGGAAGCAAAGCGAGCAGGAATTACTGGAACAATTGCGACCATGCAACCCACTACGGTCACGGGAGACGATGGCCAAACATACACTCTCAAATTTACGGGCAAAATGGTAATCTGGTCGTCGGGCGCTGCAAGCCCAAGCGATATTGAAGTCGGTAAGGGAGTCAAAGTCACTGGCGAATCAAACGGCGACTTTGCCAACGAAATAGTGACGGCATCCCAAGTTACCATCCTCAACACACCTCAAGGTGCGCGTAGATTTCGTGGCAAATTGGGCAAGAAAAAGATCCCGAATGTCGCGCCCATTGCGCCTGTTCAAGCGCAGTAGCAACTGGCCTACGTTCCCACTTCGGGGGATTCACGGGCAAAGCGCTGGGCGCGGGAGCGAGTCGTGATGGCTCGCACCTGTGCGGCGGCGCGTATCAGAGCCGTGCTTCGCATGGTATTGACAACCAGCTAAGCACTCTCCATAATAGCCGCATGATCTCGGCCTCCGCCGCGACTCGGCATACCCCATCCACTGACTCCTTTGATATCGCCTGCGCAACAACCGCGGCGCACCAAAACTCGCTGCATTGGTCTGTCCATTTATTGCGACAGCACCCTGAAAAACTTGGCGCAATTTTGATTGCGTTTGGGTTGATCATTGCGTGCTCGTTCTGCGTGTTTCACAATGTCATCGTCGGACTGGTCGGCTGCATCGTTGCTGCCGGATCGATCAAGGAGTATCTACTTCCGCTCAGTTTCACCTTGAGCGAAACAGATGTTGTTGTCAAATGCGGTCCAATGACGTGGCTTGAAATGCCATGGGAGCAAGTCCAAGCGGTTTATCGAACGCCGGCTGGACTAAAGCTCAGCCCTTATGCGAACCCCAGGACAAGTCGCTTAGAATTACTTCGCGGGATCACGCTACGCTTTCCGCGCGAACGTGCCGCAGAGATCGAGGCGTTTGTAGCATCGGCCCGCGCGAGAAACGCGGAGGCAAAAGATTGAATCCGTTTACGTTTGAGTGGGAAGCGCCAATATCGGACGAAGATCGCGACAAGATTCTGACAAAGATCGCCTGCGAGATCAAGCGGCGAGGTCTTGAAACGCCCGCCATTCTGTTTCTCGAGTCGCATCGCCCACTCGCGCCTTTAGGGGGCCAGCTTGCAGTCATGTTTTCCCCATTCCTGGGCATCTTCTTTGCTGGAGGTGCGTTCGACTTGCAGAAGTACACGTCGCTGCTGCGCGACCCCAAGAACGTTAACTTGCTGATCAAAATGATTGAGACATCCAGCCCAATATTGGAATCTGGCCAGAAAAGCGGAGCGCTCGCGCAATGACCCACGCATCCGAAAACTGGTGGGTGTCGGGGCTGATCCTGATCTATTCGGCCATGATTATCTTCCGCATTTTGACGGCGCAGCGAGGACAGGTGCCGTTCATCAGGCGCATCGCGGGCCTCAACGCTGTCGATGAAGCAATTGGACGGTCAACCGAGATGGGCAAGCCCGTGCTGATGATTCCCGGCCTGGGCTCGTTCGGCGACAGCCTGACGACTGTCCCGACGCTGCAAGCCATGAGCATCCTGGGCTATATCGCAAAGTCGGTCGCAAAGTTCGGCAACCGGGTGATTGTGCCAACCGCAGACCCGGTAGTAACGGGAATTGCCGAGGAGGTGATGCGCGACGCTTATCAGGCTGCGGGACGGCCAGAGCTGTTCCGCTCTGAGGACGTGCGCTATATGTCCGACCAGCAGTTCGCGTATGCGTCGGGCGTAGCAGGGATTTTGTCGCGCGAAAAGATCGCGGCATCGTTCATGTTCGGCCCGTTCTTCGCCGAATCGCTAATTTTGGCCGAGGTCGGCCAGCGTGTCGGCGCGATCCAAATCGCAGGCACCAACGAGCGGACCCAGATTCCATTCTTCGTAGCCGCGTGCGACTACGTCATTATCGGCGACGAATTTTACGCCGCCAGCGCCTATCTTTCGCGCAACCCCACCCTACTGGGCAGCATTGTCGCGCAAGACTACTGCAAGCTGATCATGATTGCCGCGACAATCATTGGAATCATCGCCATTTCCATTTTGGGTTTTCAGCACCCGGGCGATCTGATAGTTCAACTATCGCCAAACAACTACAAGCACATTCATTTTGACGGTATCGGACAATCGCTGGCCGATGCGATGAACTGGATCATCAAGTCGCTCACTCCCTAGCCTGTTCGCATTTCTCTTAATTTACACACCTATTAGTGGATCATTTCTTCCAACCCGACCCGACACACAGCGCGTTTTATTTTGTCAGACTGATCCTTGGTCTGATCGCGGGCTTTTTCTTGCTCGGCGCGCTTCAACTGATCCCTAATCGATTCCGCAAGACGGTGATTGCGATAGTCACCTTTGTGGGTGGTGCGCTGTATGCCGCCGAATTCTTCTGGCCAAGCAACTTTTTCGGTCATTCGATTTCAAACCCCATAACAAATGCGCTGCCCATCTTCGGAACTCTGACCACAATCTTCCAGGCATCGGCGGCCGGGCTTGGGATCATCAGCCTGCTAGGCCTCCACTTTCGAAGTTTGTCCCGTCGCAAAGAGGGATGGGGCTACAGCGCTGTGCTGGTAACCGCGTTCTTTGCGATGCTGGTCTGGGGATTGCTCAACGCCTACAATCCAGGCGGCGTGGTCGTGCCAAAGGTCGGATTCTTGAACGCCCAGATCACGAACGAGGATATGTACGACCTGCTGTTCTATGGCGGGTTCAACAACCTCGACTCGGCGATGTTCGCACTGATCGGTTTTTTCATCATTTCGGCGTCATACCGAGCGTTTCGGATTCGCTCGGTAGAAGCGTCGCTGCTCATGATCGCTGCGGTGATCGTCATGTTGGGACAGGTTACTTTAGGCCAGGCGATGACGCACAATCTGCCAGCGACCGGACTATGGTCGAATTTCCGGCTTGAAAACATGGCGCAGTATATCTTGGTGCAGATCAACACGCCCGCCTTGCGCGCGATCTATTTTGGGATCGGCGTGGGATTCTTGGCGACGTCGCTCAGGCTATGGCTAAGCCTCGAGCGCGGAGTCTATTTCGACACAGAACTCTAGCCTTAGCGTATGGATACAAAAACCAACATCTGGGAACGAATGCAGGAGATCGATCCGCGCTACCTTTATGCGGCGCTGATCGTTTTCATAGTTGTCCCACTGCTGTTTGGCACAACCATCCCTGGCATCCCCAGCGACGCGGCGCGCCAAGGCTACCAGACTGTCGAAACCATTGCCAAAGAAAAGCCGGACACGCCGGTTCTCATCTCTGCCGATTGGTCCGCGAGTACGCGGGGCGAAAGCCACTGGCAAAGTATTGCGATTCTGCGTCAGATCATGCGCGATCATTTGAAGTTCGCGCTCATCTCCTTTGACGCCAGAAACCCCTCGCTGGAGAAGGCCGATATCGCGACAGTCAGCGACGAACTGGTCAAGAATCATACCCTTGCCCATCCTTATGTCTACGGTGTTGACTACTGCTTCTGGGGCTACAAGCCATCGGGCGCAACGCCGCAAATCCTAAAGGGCATTGTTAATGACGTTCCTGGCACGATCAAGGTTGACTATCGTGGCACTCCGTTTTCACAGTTGCCATGCATGAACGGCATCCACACCGTTGATGATTTCAGCATCATCTTTCTGGAAGCATCGACAAGTTCACTCGATAGCTGGCTGCAGTTTGTTGTAAAGAACGGCAACCCGCCGCTGATCTATTTCCCGACTTCCGTGATGGCGCCGGAGGGTTATCCCTATTTGCAGTCGCATCAAATCGCGGGGATGGTGACAGGAGTCAAAGGAGCTGGCGATTACGAACAGCTAGAACATGTAAACGGCTTTGGGCGCAAGATTTCCACTGCTCTTTCATTGGTGTATTTCCTAATCTTGCTGCTGATCGTGATTGGAAACGTCGGATATTACGGCCTAAAGCAAAGTCAGCGGAGGCAAAACTAGTGAACTCAGCCGCCTCCGTCTTTTCGACGCCAAACCTGATCCACATTCTCATTCCTGCGCATCTACTCGGCGCGTGTGCCGTGTTAGCGATTTTTTCGCTGGTGTTCAAGGAGAACAAGTTCTTCCGCCTGTTCGAGCACCTCTTTTTGGGGCTAGCGGCCGGCTATAGCGCGCAGGTGAATTGGACGGACATTCTGCGCCCGCAGTGGTGGGATCCGATGGTTCAAGGCGGACAATGGGAGTGGATTCTATTTGTTCCGGCGTCGGCGATGTTCTACGGCATCTACTCCAAGAATTTCGCTTGGATGGCGCGGCTGCTGTTCGGATTCATCTTCGGTATGGTGACCGGAACCGCGTTCCAGGCGTTCTCGCAGCAGTACCTACCGCAGATTTCGGCATCGTTTCTGCCGATTATTCCGTCGCCACAGACGAGCATATCGCAAGCACTCGACAATATCCTGTTCATCGCGATTCTACTGAGCGTCGCCACGTACTTCTTCTTCGCATTTGAGCAGAAGAGCAAATTTGTCCAAGGGACGGCCAAGACAGGCCGCTGGCTGCTGATGATCTCGTTCGGCGCCATCTTTGGCTCGACAATCATGACCCGCGAGGCCCTGCTCATTGACCGAATTTACTATCTGCTGCACGACTGGCTGCGGATTGTCAGGTAGCGGCATCCAATGATCGACCTGCGCCGCCGTTCGCTGCAAGCCGAAATGATGGACGATTTGTCCATCGACGACGAGCGCCTCACCAAGTCCCTTGATCAGCTCCGGCTGGTCAATCGCTACCTCGGCGGGCTCTCCGCTGTCTCGAACGCTCTCCTGCCCTATCTCAGTCGCAACAAGCATCGGCCAATCAGGATATTGGACATCGGCGCGGGCGTCGCCGACATCCCGCAGCATCTTGTCCAAGACACCGGTATCCGTCGCAACGATCTGTCGATCACGGCGATCGACCTGAATCCCGCGACGGTCGCGTACGCCAAGAAGCGCCTTGCCGAACAGCTCGACTCGTCGGTCTTCCAATTTATCACGGTTGAAGTCGCCGACGCGCTCCACTTGCCGTATGCCGATGGTGAATTTGATATCGCGATGGCATCAATGTTTCTGCACCACTTTCCGGCCAAAGAGGCGATCAGAATTTTGCGCGGAATGAACCGAGTCGCGCGGGACGGTGTTCTTGTCAACGACCTCCAACGCGATCCGCTTGCGTATGAGTCGATCAGGTTTCTGACACGATTGCTGCCGGCTTCAGAGATGGTACGACACGACGCGCCTCTTTCAGTTGCACGCGGTTTTACGCAAGGCGAACTGCAACGCTATGCGATCCGAGCTGGACTGAGAAACGTGCGCATTGAGTGGACGTGGGCATTCCGATGGGTACTAAGATCGGGACAACTATGAATCGTGCGAGCCTGTACGATGCGGCGATCCTCGGCGGCGGAATTGCAGGCTGCAGCGCGGCAATCCATCTTGCGGCGCGTGGTCACCGCGTGATTCTTTTCGAACAAAAACGCTACCCGGTGAATAAGTTGTGCGGCGAGTTTTTGTCGGTGGAGGCGTCGGGATATCTCGAAAAGCTCGGCGTTCTAAGCACACTCGAAAGCGCAGGCGCGACCAGAATCCGTCACATGAAGTTGATTGCGAGGTCCGGCCATATTGCAACTGGGAATCTTCCTGGCATTGCACTAGGAGTAAGCCGCTACGTTCTCGACAATGCGCTAATTGAACGTGCTTCGGAGCTTGGAGCAGAATGTCTGCAAGGAATGCATGTCAGAAGCGTCTCGGGCAGGCTCGGCAGTTTTAATGTCGAAGCGAGTGACGGACGAACATTTCACTCGCAAACCGTCGTGATGGCTTACGGCAAACGTTCAGAATTTGCCAAGCGAAAGGAAACGAGTGACAAGCACGTCGCTTTCAAAGCGCATTTTCAGGGCGCGTTCATGCAAGACACAATCGAAATGTTCAGCTTTGCTGGCGGCTATGTCGGCCTCTCGGCGATAGAGAATGGCCTGACAAATGCATGCTTCATATCAACAGCAGCAGCCCTCCAGCAGGCGGGCGGCAAAGTTGATGACTTCATTCGTTCGGCTAGCAAGCAGAGCGCTCCGCTTAGAGACAGGCTAGGTGGGCTAACTCAGTGCGTTAAGACAATCGGCGTCAGCAACTTTTCCTTTGCCATCCATGGAGCAATAAATGGAGACAAGTTAAACATCGGAGACGCCGCCGCCATGATCGCACCACTCTGCGGCGATGGGATGTCAATGGCGATGAGAAGCGCGCAAATCGCGGCTCATGGGTTGGACGACTATTTGAACGGTCACACAGGCGCGGAGGCGTTGAAAAGTTCGTATGCAGCGGCGTGGACGAATGAATTTCTGTTGCGGCTCAAGCTCGGCCAAGTTCTGCAGCGAGTCGCGGAAAATAGTTTCGCAGCCGATTTGGCCATTCAAGCATGCGCAACACTTCCTAAAGTTGCCGATCTGCTGATCGCTTTAACCAGAGGCAAGGCAGCTGATTTTGACCCATCAAGGCAACTTTCATGACGGACAAAGAATGCTGAGCACATCTCCTCCGAATCCTTCCCTTCCCGCTTCGGGAGGGGTGGCGACTTGTCGCCGGGGTAGGTCTGACGAGCGTCTGCGCCTGCACCTGTCCGGCTTCAGGCTCCAACGAAATGTCAGGGATCTGCCCTTTTACTCGCTTGGCGGACAACTCATCTCCCTTCCGTTCGTCGGAACCTTGCCGCCGAACGGCCTCCGGCGATTCAACGCTCACAATAATAAACTTGCTTAACCTTGCCCTCCCGTTGCGGGAGGGCGGCGAGGAACGAGCCGGGTGGGTCTTTCCGTCTCCTCCCGCTGCGGGAAGAAGAGGCCCGATTGCGGGAAAGCGGGCAGGCGTGGATTAGGTCTGCGCCTGCACCTGTTCGGCTACACGCTCCAACGAAATGTCAGGGATCTGCCCTTTTACTCGCTTGGCGGACAACTCATCTCCCTTCCGTTCGTCGGAACCTTGCCGCCGAACGGCCTCCGGCGATTCAACGCTCACATTAAAAAGTTGCTTAACTTTGCCTTCCCGTTGCGGGAGGGCGGCGAGGAACGAGCCGGGTGGGTCGGCGGGAGGAAAGGGCCCGCTTGCGGGAAGGTGGGGAGGACGGGCGTGTCTATATCCGTCCAACAAACCGCCCCGGCCGAAAAATGCCGTGTGGATCGAATGTCGCTTTTAGCTTTCGCATCCATTCAACATCCGCGAGGACAGGCGACCAGATGGGAATGCCGTTGCGCCGCCAAATCGCCGGCATCCGCTCGATGACGAAGCTGCCGCCAACCCGTTCCGCTTTGTCCTTGAAGTCGAGATAGAATTTGGTCCAGCCACTCCATTCACCGAGATCGGTGTTTGAGTTGAACTGGAGCGTAGATGTGCGCCCAAACAATTCCAGCACCTGTATCGGCGAAAACCTGCGCCGATTCTATCCCTCCGCGATTTGCTATCCATTCCAGCATCCGTGCGAACGCGCCGACCTGCGATGGAAGAATGTTGAAGCGGGCAGTGAGAGGCGCAACATGCAGCGGCAGATCGCGCAGGTTAGCGCGAAACTTTGCTGCCACTGCATCAGGAAGAGCAATTATTTGAAAGGCAAAGGGTTCCACCAGCGCGATAACTTGCTTGGTGAGTGCTTCGACTGCTTCCGGCTGACCATCAAACCCTATCGCCAAACACTGCGCATCGGGAACGCCGTCGCCAAGGACGGCGCGCGCCGCACTAGGATTGAGCAAGTAGGAAAACGACGGAGTCATATGCCGATGGATTGCATCGAGCGCGTCTTCCGCGTTCCGTTTGGCATCGAGCGTGACGAGGAGCGTGCTCGACGAGGGGCGTAGTGGCGCTACCTTGAACGCAACCTGCGTTATGATGCCCAGAGTGCCCCACGACCCGCAGTAGAGCTTTGGCAAATCGTAGCCCGCGACGTTTTTGACCACCTTGCCGCCGCCCGCGATAATCTGGCCGTCGCCACCGATCACCTGGCAACCGATCAACCAGTCGCGAACACTTCCCGAGTCGCCGCGAATGAGGCTGTTTGCACGTGTCACGACCACCCCACCAAGAGTTTGGCGGTCTGGCAACGCGACCTCCAATGGCAAAACCTGACCACTAGTCTTCAATGTCCCTTGAAGCTGCGTCATGGTCATACCAGCCTCCGCGACAATCACCAAATCTTCGGGAGCGTAGTCGATGATCCCGGTTAGGTCCGCAAGAGACACCTCCCGCAGCGGCTTCGATGATTCGAAGCCGACATGAAGCTGCGTGCAGCCGCCAACAGGTTCAAGCGGCGTTTGGGTAGAAATCGCTTCGTGAACCTGATTCTGTAACTGCTGCGCTGCAGGGGTAGCTCTCTCAAACATCGCGCTAGTGTAGCACAAGCGCAAAAAAGCCGGGCAGGAAGCAGCCAGCTTCATGCCCGGAGAGTTACCCAATGACCGCATCGGTCGCTCTGCGTAGCCTTTTTCAGGCTACGAAGACTTGGAAATGTTTACTGATTGCGCTTCCAATAGTTGACGGTTCCGGTAGTATTCCAGGTGTCTTCTGGATGCATCCACTTGACATGTCCATCTGAGAAAATGAAATCTGCACCGCCGG
This sequence comes from uncultured Armatimonadota bacterium, assembly GCA_963699265.1. Taxonomy (GTDB): domain Bacteria; phylum Armatimonadota; class Armatimonadia; order Armatimonadales; family Capsulimonadaceae; genus CAXSEA01. Next base: position 301,828 of record OY969427.1, read on the forward strand.
AGTGCCGGACAATTACCGACGCCTGCGTTCCATCGTAAATCGGACCGGCCGAGCCGAACGAATAGGGGGTGCCGCTCGGATCGATAAATGCCTGCGCTGTGACCGAACCACGCGAAATCGAAAGCGCACCAGCCGTAGGTGTCGGAACCAAGCTTCCGGCACCGCGAGATGTGTCCGCACCAAGAATGAACGTAGCAGGAGCAGTCACCTTGGCCAAATTTGTCTGTCCGCTGAATCCAAATCCATTGAACACGCCGCCTGGCTGGAAGTCAACGGTGTGCGGTACGCATGTACCCGCCGCACCCTGGGTCGGTCCGGTGGAAAGAGATTGGCCATAGCCGTTTAGACCCGTGGCAGCTTTGCCCTGGTACAGGCCATAGTCGCCCCAGACACCTTCATCGAAGTTGAAGCCATAGTCAGAAAGAAACCAGGCCTTTTTCGACGCGAGGTTGTCAGTCGCCGCAGTTTCGGTAGCTGGATACGGCGACGAAGGACCGTCCCACGTCCAGTTCGCTGGATCGGACGGATCGTGCCAAACGCCATTAGCTTTAATGTACGGATTGAGGATCGCGCGAATTGAATAGTTCGCAGCATCTTGGGCGTTGTCAACGTAGTTTGTACCGACGCAACTGCTATTGACTCCAGGTGCGGCATAAGCACCCTGCGGAGCATAACGCTCAGTCACCGACGGTGGGTAAAACTCATCGTAGTCCTGAAAATATTGCGTAAACGCAAGTCCGATCTGCTTTTCATTGCTTTCGCAAGTGGACTGACGCGCCTTCTCACGGGCAGATGCAAACACGGGGAAAAGGATAGCGGCCAAAACCGCTATAATGGCGATTACAACGAGCAGTTCGATCAGTGTAAAGCCCGACCGAGTTGACGTAGACTTCTTGAATTTCATGTGAACTCCTTACGCTACGAGGCTTTAGTCTATATTCCTATCGCCTTAGTATGATATTATCTTACCTATTCCCTATTCTATTTGTCAACATTATTGTACGAATATTTTATAGGAAATTAATTGAGGAAATCGGGAGCTAGTACCGGCGGGCTATGCGTCAAATATCGAAGTCGATAGCCGGTTCGCCTTGGGATGGCGACATGCTCCGACTAGCCTGCTCCGCGGTAAAGACGCGCATTCGCTCCGCAGAGACATGCACCGAGTCGCCCTTTGCCAGCGCCAGCTCTTCATAGCGCGCACGGGTCACTTCTGCCTGGAGGGTGCCACCGTTGTCGCGCCGCTCCAGCTCCAGCCTAACAGTCGGTCCAACTGCAACCAGTCCGCGCACAACAGCCTCGATGGTCGCATGACCGTTCTTGCTACGTTCGATCTTGAGGTCGTGCGGCCGAACATACGCTATCGCGGGGGTATCAATCGAATCACGATGGTCGTCCGTTTCGAATGAGAACGCACCGATTTCCGCAGCACCATTGTGGATTCGTCCATGGAACAGGTTGACGCTGCCGAGAAAGTTGTAGACGAATGGATCTGCGGGGTGGTCGTAGACTTCCTGAGGCGTGCCGATCTGAACGATCCTACCGCGGTTCATGATGACGACGCGGTCAGCAACCTCGAGCGCCTCTTCCTGATCGTGGGTCACAAAAACACTGGTGACATGTATTTCATCGTGCAGGCGCTTGAGCCAGCGCCTCAGCTCGATGCGAACCTTGGCGTCGAGCGCGCCAAACGGCTCGTCGAGCAGCAGGACGCGCGGTTCGACTGCAAGCGCCCGTGCCAATGCGACACGTTGCCGCTGTCCGCCGGAAAGCTGCGACGGATACCGCCGTCCCATACCTGAGAGCTGCACAAGGCCGAGGAGCTCGTTCACGCGTTTGTTGATCGCGTCCTTGCTGGGCCGGACGTTTTTCGGGCGCACACGCAGCCCAAAGGCGATGTTCTCAAACACGGTCATATGCCGGAACAGCGCATAGTGCTGAAACACGAATCCGACTTGGCGCTCCCGCGCGCTGCGCGCTGTTGCGTCCTCGCCGTGGAACTCGATCGTGCCGGTTTCCGGGAATTCTAGTCCTGCTATGATCCGCAAAAGGGTCGTCTTGCCTGAGCCCGATGGGCCAAGAAGGGCGACAAGCTCACCAGTCTTGACTTCCAAGTCAACGTTCTGGAGCGCTTTGAACGTCCCGAAAGTCTTGTTGATGTTGTTGACTAAAATGCTCATTGAGTCAAGTTCCTGAGCCTACGCGCTCTGCGCGACCTCATGTATTGTGCCCGCTTCAAGGTCGTGCAGCAGCGACTCCAATTCGGGAGCAGTTGCTGCGCGAGAAGTCTGCCATTCGATGAAGTTTTTCAAAATGAGCGTGACGATGGCAAGCAGTGAAAGCAATGATGCAACAGTGAATGCGCCGACAAAATCGTAATCGTTATACATCATTTCGACCTGAAGCGGCATGGTGTTTGTCATTCCTTCGATATGGCCAGAGACGACCGAAACCGCGCCAAACTCTCCCATCGCGCGCGCGTTGGTGAGGATGATGCCGTACAGCAGGCCCCATTTAATATTCGGGAGGGTCACCCTCCAAAAAGTCTGCCAGCCGGTTGCGCCGTGGACAATCGCAGCCTGCTCCTCTTCGGTGCCCTGCGCCTCCATCACCGGAATGAGCTCGCGCGCGACGAATGGAAACGTAACAAAGGTCGTCGCAATGATGATTCCCGGCACCGCGAAAATGATCTTGATATTGTGGTCGCTGAGATAGTTGCCGAAGACGCCGTGGTCGCCGAACAGCAGCACGAAGATCATGCCTGCGATCACTGGCGAAACGGCAAACGGCAAATCGATCAAGGTCACCAAAATGTTTTTGCCGCGAAAGTCGAACTTCGTGATGGCCCATGCGGCGGCAACGCCAAAGATCACGTTGAGCGGGACAGATACTGCCGCAGTCAGCAGGGTTAGCTTGATCGCGGAAACCGTGTCAGGATCCTTGACCGCCTGCAGATAGGCCGGCAGACCATCCCGAAGTGCCTCGTAAAAAACAGAAACAAGCGGAACGATCAGAAACAGCGCCAGAAATACGAGCGCAAGTGCGGTCAGAATGACCTTGACCCAAACGGGTTCGGTGGTCCCGCGGCTCATATATCCGTTGCGCGTTTTGGAGTTAATTGTGACTGTCCCAGCCATTCGCTACTGACCTCCAAAGCGCTTTGCCGCGCGGATTTGGATCATGTTAATAATGAACAGCAGCAGGAATGACGCCACCAGCATGACGGCCGCAATCGCGGTTGCGCCGGCGTAGTCGAATTCCTCGAGCTTGGAGATGATCAGCAGCGGGACGATCTCCGTCTTCATCGGCATGTTGCCAGATATGAATACGACGGATCCGTACTCGCCGAGAGCACGTGCGAATGCGAGCGTGAACCCGGTAAGGAGGGCTGGTGCGAGAGTGGGAAGGATGACCATTGTAAAGGTCTGCCAGCGGGACGCGCCGAGGCTTGTCGCGGCCTCCTCAATCTGAACGTCGAGGTCCAGCATTACCGGCTGAACAGTGCGCACGACAAATGGCAGTCCTATAAAGATGAGTGCAATCGTTATCCCAAGCGGCGTGTACGCGACATGGATGCCGAACTTGTCCAGATAGTGTCCAAACCAGCCGTTTTTGTCATAAAGGGTTGTCAGGGTGATCCCGGCAACTGCTGTTGGCAGCGCAAACGGCAAGTCTACCAATCCGTCGATCAGTCGGCGCAGCGGGAACGTGTAGCGTGTCAGCACCCAAGCGACAAGCAGGCCGAAGAACACGTTGACCAGTCCCGCAGCGAGCGATGTCCCAAACGTCACTTTGTACGCGGCAATGACTCTTGGGTCAGATATGTCCGAAGTGAACTTAAGCCAATGGAGGGTTGCGGTCTTGAAGAAGACGGTCGAAAGGGGAATGACGACAATCAGGCTAAGGTAAAGAACTGTATAGCCCATCGAAATCCCGAAGCCAGGCAGCACATCCCGGCGGTATCTCCGTCGGGATGGCGCACTGCCTGTCGGGGGAATGCTTAGCTTACGGTCTATCGGAGGCGCAACTGCCATAGGGTCGATTCGGTAACCAGAGCACTACTTGGAGTAGATTTGGTCGAACACACCATGATCGTCGAAGTATGTCGCCTGTGCCTTGTCCCAGCCGCCAAACATCTGATCCACGGTGAATAGCTTAATTGGGGGAAACTGGCTGGCAAACTGCGCGCCCACTGCGCGGTTGCGTGGACGGTAGTAATGCCGCGCCGCGATCTGCTGACCGTCCCACGAATAAAGGTATTTGAGATATGCCTGCGCCACTTGCGTGGTCTGATGCTGGGCCGCGACCTTGTCAACGACGGCCACTGGCGGTTCGGCCAGAATGCTAACTGACGGATAGACGATGTCGAAATTGCTCGCACCAAACTCTTGCTTGGCCAGATACGCCTCGTTCTCCCAGCAGATCAAAACGTCGCCGATGCCGCGCTGCGCAAACGTTGTGGTCGAGCCACGCGAGCCGGAATCAAGTACAGGGACATTTTTGTAAACCTGGCCGATAAATGTCCTGGCAGCAGCATCACTATGGTGGTTTTTCAGCAATGCGTAGCCGTAAGCAGCAAGAAAACCATAGCGTGCGCCGCCGCTAGTCTTGGGATTTGGTGTGATTACCTGAACATCCGGACGAATTAGGTCGTCCCAATCCTTAATATGCTTCGGGTTTCCGTGACGCACCAGCAGCAAAACGGTCGACGTGTAAGGTGCGCTATTATTTGGTAGGCGTTTCTGCCAGTTTGGATCAATCAGACCGCTTTTCGCGATGGCGTCGATGTCGTACGACAAAGCTAAGGTGACTACGTCCGCCTGCAAACCATCGATGACTGCACGCGCCTGTTTGCCGGACCCGCCATGGGACTGCTGAATGGTCACGCCCTGGTGCGCGGTGGTCTGCCAGAACTTCGCAAACGCCACGTTATATTCTTTATAGAACTCGCGAGTCGGATCGTAGGAGGCGTTGAGGAGCGAAACGTCGGCCCGCACCTGACTAACGCCAGCCATGACCGCGATTGCAAGCATCAACAGCAGCAACGCAATTTTGCCTGCTTTGGCAGATAAAAGCTTCATTATCCGTGACATTTCTCCTGTTATTGCGCCGCTATGCGCGTATTTCAGTAACGACCAGCCCGCAATTTTCCGATGATGAATCCGTCGGCCGGTGCAAGTTTCGGCTATTATGAGTAATCCTGATAGGATTTGTCAAGTTTCAATTTTCTGCTCGAAACTGCCGAATTTAGTGACTACTTGAAGTCAACTTACAATTGCGACTTCTGGTGTAGCAGGCATTGACAGAAGTGATGGACTGCATTAACATCGACTCGGAGTGACAGGGGAGAGCGCAGATCCCGCGGGAGGATGATCAAGCCCGCGAATGCATACGAACCAGCAAACTGTACGGCGCTGCAATTGCACGTCGATCAAATAAAGACGCGACGGCATTGATGCATCTGGATGCCTCAGAGATTGTAAGGACCGAGCACTATTAAATACCAGGCTTCCGATGTCTATTTGCCAGGCGAGGAGAAACCGATCCTTACAAACGTAGCCTATGCAAAAAGTCCGCTTGACTTGCTGCGTGGATTGATCGGAACTGCAAGTTCGGCGACAAACGTATCCATGTATCTTCCAGGAACTCGCACAGTCCACACGTTTGGGATGCGTTTTCCGCTGGATTTGCTGTTTCTAGATGGTAGTGGGATGGTACTACGCGTGCAGATAAATGTACGTGCCGGGCGTATAGTCCGTGGCCCGAAAGGCACGCGTGCCGTGCTGGAAACAAAAACGCAGCCCACCAGCGTATTATTGGACATTCGGCCGGGGGACAAGCTAGAATTCCGTCCAATGGCATCGAGATAATTGGAACGTAAGTTCGTAGGCGTTGGTTATGATGAGTGGACTGCGTCAATCGCGGTATAATGTTCTATCCGCGACAAGTGGTCGTTTTGCCGGCTTGCGCAATAGTAATTAAGGGAGCGCTTCCGCTCTTGTTTGGTTGTAAGACGCACCGGTATGCTCGATCTTTGCAGCAGAGCGCATCGTTGGTTCGATTCGACGCTCGCAGAGACGCGCTAGGAGAGTAAAGTTTGAACAAGGTTTTACGATACGTAGTTGGCATCGCACTTGTCCTGTTTTTTGTGTGGTTGATCAGCAAGACTCAGGGCATGTCGATGATTCACGGCCTGCCCGGACAGCCAAGTACGGTCAAGATGAACGTCTTTATGGACGACGTCCGCGCACAGCGGATCGCAAGCGCCGAGGTCAATGGAGATCAGGTCAGCTATACAACGCTCGGTGACGATAAGCGAGTTGCTAATCTGCTGCCGAACAATCAGTTTCAGCAATCCCAGGTCGAGCAGGCGTTGATCGACAACCACATTTCGTTCGAGAATAGCCACCCGGCCATCTCCGAGGCGGCGCAGGGATTGATCCTGTCGCTGCTTGTCCCGGCGGTTTTTATCGGGCTCTTCTGGATGCTGTTTCTTCGCCAAGCGCAGGCCGGTGGCAATCAGGCGCTTTCGTTTGGGCGCAGCCGCGCGAAGCGTTTGACGGAAAGTGTTCCAAAGGTTACTTTTGAGGATGTCGCTGGTGTCGAAGAGGCGAAGTCCGAACTGCAGGAAGTTGTCGAATTCCTAAAGAACGCCAAGAAGTTCCAGGCGCTTGGAGCGAAGATTCCGAAGGGCGTTCTGCTGCTTGGACCTCCCGGATGCGGCAAGACCATGCTGGCGCGCGCCATTGCTGGCGAGGCTGGCGTGCCGTTCTTCCATATCTCCGGCTCAGATTTTGTGGAGATGTTCGTTGGCGTTGGTGCCAGTCGAGTGCGCGACCTGTTTGAAACCGCGAAGGCGAATCGCCCCGCGCTAATCTTCATCGACGAAATCGATGCGGTGGGTCGTCAGCGCGGCGCGGGTCTTGGCGGCGGCCACGACGAGCGCGAGCAGACATTGAACCAGCTTCTGGTCGAAATGGACGGCTTCGATCCAAACGCCGGTGTCATCATGATCGCCGCGACAAACAGGCCGGATGTTCTCGACCCTGCCCTACTGCGACCTGGTCGATTTGACCGCCATGTGACGGTGGATGTCCCGGACGCGATCGGCCGAAACGCAATTCTGAACGTCCACATCAAGGGCAAGCCGATTGCCGAAGATGTGTTACTGGAGAATCTTGCGCGCCGCACGCCGGGATTCACCGGCGCCGATCTTGCGAACCTTGTCAATGAGGCTGCGCTACTGGCCGCGCGCAAAGACAAGAGCCGCATCGAGATGGACGATTTCAACGAAGCGATCGACCGTGTCATCGCCGGCCCGGAGCGCAAGAGCAAACTGCTGTCCGAAAAAGAAAAACAGCTTGTTGCCTATCACGAGCTTGGGCACGCGATTGTCGGCGAGCTTTTGCCGCTGGCCGATCCCGTACACAAAGTCTCGATCTTGCCGCGTGGACGCGCCCTCGGCTATACAATGCAGATGCCAACTGAGGATCGCTATCTGGTTTCCAAGAACCAGTTTAACGATCAGATTGCATCGCTTCTCGCGGGACGTGTCGCTGAGCAGCTTGTGTTTGACGAAATCACGACCGGTGCTTCCAGCGATTTCGAGCGCGCCACTGGCCTGGCGAGGGCGATGGTCTGCCAGTACGGCATGAGCGAAAAGATCGGGCCGCTTGTCATTGGTGGTCGCCATGGTAATCCGTTCCTGGGACGGGACTGGATGGAGGAGCGCAACTATTCCGAGGAGATGGCGCTTGAGATCGATAAGGAAGTGCGCGCGATCATCGACGCGTGCTATAATCGCGCCAAGGACATCCTGATCGAAAACCGCGCCAAGATGGAAGAGATTGTCAAGGTGCTGCTGGAGAAGGAGTCCATTGAGCGCGACGAGTTTATCGCGCTGATGGAAGGGGCCAAGTCTCCGACTTCGGTTGGACAGTCAACCCCGCCTACGCCTACCGCTCCTGCCGCGACGATCAAGCCTACGCCGGAAAAGGACAAACCCGGCCCTGTGCGGCTCCCGAACCTACGTCCGGAGCCCGGCGTCGCCTAGGCCTGGATTCCTAGTCAAAACCTGATCCTGGATGGGGCGCACATGGTACGACCACTGCGCCCCTGTTGCTGTTTATCATGGACAATCCCACTTCCTATCGCTATCGACTCTCTCGACTTGTCCGCACTGGCTCCTCCGAAATTTTTCTCATTTGGGAAGATGAACGCAGGATAGGCCAGCTTGATGTCCACTACGCTCAGGACACCATCCATGCGACTCTGATCCTGGAAGCTGACCTTACGCCGGAAACCGAAGAGGAGCTTCTATCGCAGATCGACGAGGATGTGGTTTCGTCCTACATGCCGTCCTTCGACCGTGAAGATTTCCTGGTTACCGTCTTCCGAGGCGAAGAGATCAGCTCCTACACCGATTCATCTGGCGCCCTCGATGACATGGAGGACGAGTTCGAGGGCGATGACGACGATGACGACGACGATAATGACGACGACAGCGACGCACAGCGGTTTTGATCGACGATATCGGAGCGCTGCTGCCCGATTATTTGACAGGTAGGACGCTTCGCATCAAAGCCGATAATAGTTTCAGGCTACAATAAACGGGATATCTGCGACCTTTACTGAACTTTACTTGTCAAATAAGCGTAAAGACAATTGAAGTTATTTCTCCCGCAGCGTATCCAACAAGTAAGCAATCATGGCTATCAACGAATCAGCGATTCCGCCCTCGCCAGCAAAACCTCGAACCGCTATGGCTACAACCGGCCGCAAAATGCTTGGCGAAATTCTGATCATGCAGGGCGTGATCAACTCCAAGCAACTTGAGAATGCACGCAGCCGCCAAAAGGACGGTCCCGACAGCAAGCTGCCAATCGGCGCGATCCTAGTCAAGCTGGGCTTCGCGACTGAAGAGGACATTACCCGTGCACGCGCATTTCAGATGAACATCGGCTATGCGTCGCCCGATATGCTGGTCAATGTCAACGCGCTTCCTGCCGAAGTGATCGCAAGCATCCCTGCCGATGTCGCAGCGCACTATATGCTGCTACCCATCGGACGCTCAAATGAAGGCGCTGCGCTGCGGGTGGTCTCATCGAACTGGACCAACTCCTCGTATGATGCGGTTAAGAACATCACCGCGGCGATGAGCCTCGGGGTCGAAGCCCTTCTTGCGAGCGAACGTTTTGTCCGACCTGCGATTCAGCATCATTACGGCAAGGCGATGCGCCCGGCGGTCACGCCCTCCGGCCCAACGTCAGCGACTCCCGCTGTAATTAAACCGACCAGCGCACTTCCCGCAGTGATTGAAGATCCTTCAGCACCGCCGCGCAAACCTCTTGGGAATGCACTGAAGGCTTCAGACGTCCTTACGGCTGCGCGCCGCACGAATGCGAACGTGCCCGGCCAGGAGTCGATGCTCCGGAACGCTAGCGGCGACATCGACGTCGATATCCAGGACTTTTCTGTCGATCAGCCGGTCATCATCCAGTTCGTCAACAAGATCATCGCCGAGGCGATCAAGAAGCGGGCGAGCGACATCCACTTGGAACCCCTGCGCGATAACCTAGAAGTGAAATACCGCGTCAACGGTGCGCTGCATGCGGTCGATATCGTGCCCAAGCAGTACCAAAATGCCTGCACATCGCGCATTAAAGTCATGGCGGACATGAACATCGCCGAGCGGCGGGTTCCGCAAGACGGACGCATCTCCGTGACATTGGGTGGCCGCCAGATCGATCTTCGCGTGTCGTCGCTTCCCACGCAATATGGCGAGGCGGTTGTTCTGAGAATTCTCGACCGTGGTTCGATGCGGCTGGACCTCGATTCACTCGGTTTTGGCGACCGCAATCTACGCACGCTGAAATCGATCATTTCCAAGCCGCACGGCATCTTCCTTGCAACCGGCCCGACTGGTTCCGGCAAGACGACCACGCTCTATTCGGCGCTGCATGCAATCAAGTCCCCGGATATCAACATCATCACCGTCGAGGATCCAATTGAGTACGAGCTTGAGGGAGTGCGCCAGTCGAACACCAACGAAAAGGCGGGCCTGACGTTCGCTCGTCAGCTTCGCGCCATTTTGCGACAGGACCCCGATGTCATCTACGTCGGTGAGATTCGCGACCCGGAAACGGCCGAGATTGCGTTCCGCGCCGCTCTTACCGGTCACCTAGTTTTCAGCACCCTCCACTGCAACGACTCCGCTGGTGCGGTCACCCGACTTCTGAACATGGGTATGGACCCGTTCCTGATCGCGTCCTCTGTGATTGGAGTGTTGGCTCAGAGGCTTGTCCGACGTGTCTGCAAGCATTGCGCGACCGCTTATGAGCCGCGCCCGGAAGAACTGCATATGATCGGCCTCGATCCCCAGACCGAAGACATCTCACATGCAAATTTCCTCCATGGAACCGGCTGCGATGTGTGCGATAGGACAGGATTTGCGGGACGCTTTAGTGTCCAGGAGCTGATGCTGATGGATGACCAGGTTCGCCAACTTACGTTGGAGCGGTCGCCATCAACAAAGATCCGGCTTGCCGCAATGGCGCAAACGGCCAGCAATCCGATGATTCCGATGCGCCGTGATGCCGCAGTCAAGGTGATGGAAGGGATTACGACGATCGAGGAAGTGCAGCGCAGAGTCTTCTTGGAAGACGAGTAATGCGGAAGAAAAGGATGCCATCCTTGGCTCTATAAGTACTGCCTCACGGCTGAACTAAAGCATCCTTGCGATTCCAGTATACAGCAGAAATACCGGCCTAGCGCCCCTCGCGAAAGAAATTTTGCGAGGGGCGTTGGCTTTTCGATTGCAAGTCGTTTACGCGTCGGCTTCAATTTTAGCTGTCGTCATTTTTTTCTGATCGCGACCAGGCACACCATTGTTTCACGACGTTAGACCGCAATTGCGTGCTCCCTGAAAAATCCTGACGCCTCATCCTTAGTTAATAGAGACAATCCTCCAATCAACCACCCATCGCGCCCCGAATTGATATTGACTGCATGCCTCCATTATGCTATCAAAAGGCACATACAGGGCTGTATTGCGCCTCCACAGGATTAGTTAAGCCCTTTATCTCAACATTATTCACGAAAAGACCTTGTTATTGCTTCAGGCAAATGACACCTTCTGGCATCGTAAGCGCCATTGCCTGTTAGTTCGTCAAAGCCATCGCAAGAGGCCGGAATGGGTCACCCGACAACGGAGTAAAAAATGAACGACCGCCAAGTATCTCAGTTCGGACGGGTGTTTGCGCTGCTCGCGGCGCTATTCGTTACTGGATTGAACGCGGTCCAGGCGACAGGCACTTGGAGCAATGTTCCAATCGGGCCTCTTGGGTTTGTTGACGGAATGGTCATCAGCCCCGTCACCCCGTCCGTAAAGTATATTCGGACCGATGTTGGCGGCGCTCACTCTTGGAATTCGGCGTCAAGCTCTTGGACGCCAATCACCGACAATCTCGGCGCGCCGGGAGTCCTTAGCATTGCAGCCGACCCTCTTGCGACGAGCACTGTTTATATTGCGACAAATTCCGACATCTACTCTGTCGATCAAGGTGCGCGCTGGACCGCGCTTGGCCTAAAGAAGAGCGATGGGACAGCAGTTTATATTGGTCCGAACGATAATTGGCGAAATATCGGAGAGCGGCTGGCAGTCGATCCAAACGACGGCGCACAACCCATCTATCTCGGCTCGCAAAAGGACGGCCTCTGGAGAACGCTCAACGGCGGCACCACCTGGTCGCAAGTCACCAGCTTGCCGTCGAACGGCGTGTCTGGAGCGGGGATCAGTTTCGTTGTTTTTGACAACACGACAGGTACGCCCACGACTCCTAGCCAAGGAATATACGTCGGGGTGATCGGCTCGGGAGTGTATTACTCAAGTGACGGAGGAACCACCTGGCAGCACACAGTAGGCGCACCGACGAACGGCGGGCCCGTATGGATCGCTTACCGCATCGACAGTGCCAATCACATCCGACAACTATCAGGGCCTGGACACATTCTATCTTTACGGAGCGCAAGGCAACATCTATCGTAGCCAGAACGGCGGCGCGACCTTGACGGTTAGTTGCCCGCAGTGGTCGCTCCCGACCTGGTATCAGATGAATCTAAAGTGCCAGCCAGGGGTAGCGGATCACCTGCAATTCTTATTTCCGATCCGCAATCAATGGCGTGGAGTGACGGCACCCCAACAGGCAGCGCATCAGCAAACAAAGGCGGCGTCGAGGTGACAGGTGCCGGCAACGGCTTCTCTTTCACAGTTCCAGCCAGCACGACGCAGCGAAATGTCACGATCTATGTGGGCGGCGACAATTCGGGCGGACAGCTCAATGCGCTTTTGTCGGACGGTTCCGCGCCAAGCTATTCCAACTCACTTTCAACAACGACCGGTTATTGGGACGCGCAATACGTGCTTTCTTTTGCTGCTGGCAGCGCAGGTCATACCTTAACCGTCACCTGGACGCGCAGCTCCGGCACTGGGGAGGTCTCGTTGTCCGCAGTTGACCTGCATTAGTGAAATTATCGTTCAGGCTTGCTTGAGCGGCCCGTGCCCCGTCGACTCGCGCAGAATCAATTTGGTTGGCACTTTGTGAACAGTGGGCATGTGGGAAGTGGGCATTTCGCCCGCAGCCATAAGCTGACGCACGGCAATTGATCCCATTTGCTCGAACGGCTGGCGAACGGTCGTCAGTGAGGGATCAGCCAGATACGAGCCGGCAAAATCGGCAAACCCAGTTACGGAGATGTTGGTGGGCACAGACAGCCCGGCTTCGCGAATTGCGCGCAAAGCCATCATTGCGGTCCAGTCTGATGCACACACTAGCACCGATGGGCGGCTAGACGCGTTGCCGATTATCCGCTTAACCAATGGTCGGACGACGGACGAATCTTCCCAGCTCCCGTCCACAATCCACTCGTCATGCACGGTCAAACCCTGGTTCTGGATTGCGATCCGTGCGTACCGCTTGCGTTCTGCGGCAATCCGAGAATCCTTCGGTCCGCCGATATATCCGAAATCCCGGTGTCCCATTTCAATCATCGCATTGACGACTTCGCGAATCCCGGACTCGTCATCGGATATGACGGACGTACCGACTGATTCCGTTTGACAGTCATCAATCTGAACAAAAGGCAGTTGGCGTCGCGAAAACTCTTCAACCAGAAAGGTCAAACTGTCTGCTTCAATACTAATCAAGACAGCGCCAGCAATCCGTTGCCCCATAATCTTCGTGATTGCAGATGTCCAAAGCTCCGGCGCTTTAGGCCACCGAAAAGGCTTGATCATATAGTCATGATTGTCAGCCTCTTCTTGAGCGCCAATCATTGTCCGCAGCGAAATTTCAGCGGTTGGGTTGTCCGTGATATACGCGAATACGCGATTCTTCCCTGTGGCAACCGCCCGCGCAAGACTGTTAGGCGTATAGCCTAGCTGGCGTGCAGATTCTAAGACTCTTTCACGCGTAGCCGGCGAGATACTGACTCCCCGTACATTACGGTTATTTACAACGATTGAAACCGTCGATGGCGAAACAGACGCATGCTTTGCGACATCGTTTAGCGTAACCATAAATGCGCTTCGTCTTAAACTACAATACTGTACGTAATGGGATAGGAACTCATGCTAACACATACAGTGCTGTACGTGCATAAGACACAGATGATTTTTTGCTAGATTCGGTAGCGCTAAGTTGCAGTGTCATGCGGCCGACAGTCATTGACTAGAGACGATAGCCGTCGCCACCGCGTAATTTCCACTATGCGAAATACTTACATGCAGACTGCAGTTTTCGGGGATGGTCGGGATGGGTTCGCCGTGGCGGCCGGGAATTAGCCGCAGGCAGGGCGCTTGTCCTTCGCGAATCACCTCGATCTGACAGACGCTGACGAAAGGCACCAGCGAGTTCAGCGCCTTCGCAGCAGCCTCTTTTGCGGCAAAGCGCCCGGCGTAATGTTGCGCGGGATTCGCTCGGCTCTGGCAATAGGCACGCTCGGCGTCGGTAAAGACACTGCGCAGGAAGCGCTCCGAAATACGGTCTGGTGCAAAACGTGCTATCTCCGCGATGTCCGTTCCAATTCCGACAATTGCCATGGCGGTTTACAGGATCACCTGCTCCGTTTCAGGATCAAAGAGATGCAAGCGGGCCGGGTCAATGCTTATCGCAAGCGTATCACCCTCCGAGATCGGCGTGTTACCGTTGACGGTTGCGACTAGCTGATGCTTTCCGGCAAGCAGATAGACGGTGCTGACATCACCCATGGGCTCGACCACTTCGACTCTGCCTTCGATCTGAGCATTGTCGCTGCGCCGCGAGTGAGAAAGATCCGAAGGGCGAACACCAACAGTCACACTTTTTCCGATAAAGCTGGACAACTCCGTTTGCTTAGTTGTGATTGGCAACTGAAAGTCGCCCGCATCGGCGACAAATTCCTCGCTGGGCTTCTGCAGGGTAGAAGGTATGAAGTTCATAGACGGCGTCCCGATAAAACCGGCGACAAACATATTCGCTGGCCTGTTGTACACTGCGAGAGGCGTGTCGCACTGCTGCAGGACACCATCCTTCATGACGGCCATGCGGTCACCCATGGTCATCGCCTCGATCTGGTCGTGTGTGACGTAGATCGTTGTGATTCCTAGCCTACGATGCAGTTTGATCAGCTCGGCGCGGGTCTGCACACGGAGTTTGGCATCGAGATTGGACAGCGGCTCGTCCATCAGGAAGACTTTCGGCTCACGGACAATTGCGCGTCCAAGCGCGACCCTCTGGCGCTGCCCGCCGGAAAGCGCGCCGGGCTTTCGCTTCAGGAGGGTTACAAGGTCGAGAAGTTTGGCGACTGCGTTCACGCGCTGCTCGATTTCGGCTTTTGGAATTTTGCGGAGTTGCAGTCCAAACGCCATGTTTTCGAAAACGGACATGTGCGGATAGAGTGCGTAGTTTTGGAAGACCATAGCGATGTCGCGGTCGCGCGGCTCGACATTATTGACCACGCGTCCATCGATGCTGATCTCGCCTTCAGATATCTCTTCCAAGCCAGCGATCATACGCAGCGCGGTCGTTTTGCCGCACCCGGACGGCCCGACCAGCACCATGAACTCACGGTCGCGCACTTCGAGACTCAGGTCTTGGACAGCGACTACAGACTGCGAATAACGTTTATAGACATGAGACAGGATTACACTGGCCATAATAGAGTGCGAACGCTCGCTTAGAGAGATTATAGCAGACGCTCACCTCGGCCAGAAGCCCTTTCTCCCAACCCCATTCCCATAGGAATAGGAAAGGGGGAGCCAGACATAAGACGACAGGCGGGGACGCCCGTCCTACAATTCCTTCCCTTCCCGCTTCGGGAGGAGTGGCGACTTTTCGCCGGGGTAGCCTCTTGAGAATCACTGTCCAAGCAAAACCCAAGTCGCGCATGAATCTGGTGACTGCCGACAGCGCCGATGCGTCGAAATTTGTCGTCCATACGACACAGCCGCCGGACAAAGGCAAGGCGAACGAAGCCATTGTGAAGCTCCTCGCCGAACACTTTCGCGTACCCCAAAGTAGGGTCACGCTGGTGACTGGACTTACCAGCAGAACGAAGATGTTTGATATTGATGTGGAACCAAATCCACCGAACCAATGAAAATCGTTGTCGTCTAAGAAGGTGCTTGCACGACTGACAGTGAAATTACTGTAGCTCAGCCATTAAAGACGGTCAGGAGATCAACATAATGTGGGTCAGAGTAGAGACCGGTGAACTAATCAATCTCGACCATTCGCACCATATTCACATGTTCGAACATGGCGCGCCCAAGTTCAACATCGAAGTCATCGCCAGCATCGGACATGAGCGTTACGTGATCGCGCACATTCCAACAATTGGTGCGGCAGGACGACAAGTGGCGACGGAATTCATGAACCAGCTCGTGCTCGCGCTGGACCGGGAGAAAAAGATCGTACACGTTCCGATGTACCCGCGAACTGGTCACGGACACTAGGATCGGTCTGCGCGAGGAGAAGAGAGAATGGGCGCTGAGATTGCCTGCTCGGCGACTGTAAATGGCGTTGCGGCACAGGGAAAGGCGCTGATCGAAACCGACTTTGTGGTGTTTCGGTCGGCTTCGGCACGGATCAAGCTTGCCTACGCAACTCTTCAGCATGTCGACGCGGACGATCAGCGGTTATCGCTTGCAGGTCCCGAGGGCGAGCTGACGCTAGAAGTCGGCCCATCCGCCCGGAGGTTCGCCGACAAAATCCGAAATCCGAAGTCGCTGACCGACAAACTCGGAATAGAGTCGAGTAGCCGCTTTGCGCTGTGCGGCGCCTTCAACACGGACTTCTTGAAACTGCTGGAAGAACGCGACTTGCGGCCAGTTGAACCGAATTCAAACGAGCTTGACCTGCTTCTGATACTTGTTGATTCGCGCGAACAGCTTGAGGGCCTCGCTGCGCTGAAATCCCGAATCAAGCCAGATGGCGGCATCTGGATCGTATCTGCAAAAGGCAACAATGCACCGCTCAAGGACACCGATGTCATCGCAGCGGGACGCGCCGCTGGTCTTGTCGACACCAAAGTCTGCTCCTTTTCTCCGACGCATACAGCCCTCAAATTCGTGCTGCCAAAAACCGCTCGTTAGGCATGGAACAAAACATCCTCCGTTGACCGTCGAACTTTCCAGACGAGTATTTGTGCCCGAATTTGCCTGAATACAAGTAAATATGCAAATTCGGGGAATACTACGCAGGCACCGTCGGCAATCGCCGAGATAAGCCATCTCAACGTCTAGCCAATTCTGGCGAAAGATCAAAAAGGCAGGTAGTTAGGAATGAACAGATCGTACGCGATCGCAGCTTTGCTGGCCGTTGCCCAGCTAACCGGAAGCATCGCCCAAGCGCAGTCGCAACAGGACATTTCCGTCGTCGTCAATCAGGTTCCGGTCGCTTTTCAGGGCGAGCCCCCACGCGAAGTGGGAGGTTCGGTGCTTGTACCGCTGCGGGGCGTCTTCCAGCAGATGGGAGCAACGGTTGAGTATGATCCGTGCGACAAAGCAGATACAGTCGCGACGGGGCAACACGTTGGTGGTATTGACAATCGGACAGACTCAGGCGTTTGTCAACGGAATACCACAGACGTTAAGTCAGCCTGCAGCCGAGTATGCAGGCACTACGCTTGTGCCCCTGCGCTTTGTGGCGGAGTCTTTCGGCGCGGATGTCGCGTGGCTGCCTTCAACGCACACGGTCGAGATAAATACGGTCGATCAGCACCTTTCTCAGCTTCCTCCCCCACCCCTTGGGCCAAACGGCACGGTAACGGGAACGTTAACGGGCATTTTCCAGAACACAACTACGCCGCAGATCACTTTGCGCGTCAATGGTGAAAACACCGCAATTCCCGTCGATCAAAGCACGATTGTCCTCGTACAGAACGGCGATTCGCCTGCTGTTCAGAGCGACTTCAATGCGTTGAAGCTCGGCGATGAGGTGCGTGTTACGGAAGAGAGCGAGGGGTCAACTGCAACAGCCATCCGCGTACGTTATGGCGAGCTTGTCGGGACGATGAAGTCGGTTGAACGCCTGCCGGATGGTACGAGCATTATTACTCTCGACGATGGCCAAAGCCGCCAAGTGGCGCGGGACGCGTTCATCGAGATGGCGGGACAAAGGATCGGCTTGCACGAAATTTTGCCAGGCGAGCGAATCACTATCCGCACTAATTCGGACAACCAAATCGCCTATGAAATCGATGTCCATACGCAGGGCGGCAACACCAATACCGTGCAGTCGCCATCAGGCCCGCTGACGATTTCGTCGTTCGAAATTGACACTAACCATCCGCTCAAAGCTGGTGACTTGATTCACGCTACTTTGCGCGGTACGCCTGGGCAGTTGGCGTTCTTTACGGTGCCCGGAGTGCAGAATATAGTCCGCATGATGGAGACCCGTCCCGGCACGTACGAAGGCACCCTGCAAGTGAACAGTGTCGCGAACATTAAGAACGCCTCGGTTTTCGGCCAGATCAAGAGCTCCGTAAATGGCGGCGGGACGTCGCCGATCATCCAGGCGGCTCAGACGGTTACGATCATCAACAAGCCCCCAGTCATTTCCGATCTGACCCCGACGCCAGGCTCCAACAACTCCAGCAACCGTCCGCGCATCTACGCCGTGACTGACGATCCCAACGGAACGGGAATCGACGCGCAGACGACCACATTATTTCTTGATGATCGGAATGTCACGACGAGCGCGATTATCACGAGCAATTTCGTCACCTATCAGCCGGATGCGCCGCTGCCACCCGGCGAACATAGGATCACGGTGAGCACGAAGGATCAGGTCGGCAATCCCGCGACACGATCTTGGAAATTTCTCGTCAGTGGCGATCAAAACTTTGTAACACACTTTTCGTCCAATCTCGACGATACCAACCCGACCCTATCCAGCGGGCAGCCGCTAAACGTTACCCTCGCCGCGCAG
This sequence comes from uncultured Armatimonadota bacterium, assembly GCA_963699265.1. GTDB lineage: Bacteria > Armatimonadota > Armatimonadia > Armatimonadales > Capsulimonadaceae > CAXSEA01. The sequence continues at coordinate 320,295 of OY969427.1, forward strand.
CCAGGCGGGCATGCGTCGTTCTCGGTCGGCAATGTCGCGCGCGACATTCCGATGAACGAGACGGCCCCGGGCAGCTATTCGGGCAGGTTCGTCCCCTCGGACGGCAGCAGCGTGCAGAGTGCGCCAGTGGTCGCAAAATTTATCGCTCCCGACGGCAGCGTCGTCACCGCGCCGCTGAATACTCCCATTACTATCGCGGCCGGGCCACCTCGTCGGCCCAAAGTTAGTAGCCCCATTGAAGACGAGGCCGTCGGAGACACGGTCACAATTTCGGGAAGGGCCGCGCCCGGAGCTACGGTAAATATATCGATTGACTTCAAAGCCAAGGCGCTCGGCGGACTATTTGGCGTCAGCGGAAAGGCCGGAGACACGTCGGCGCGTGCTGACGCGAACGGCAACTGGCAAACTGCGCCGCTCCAGCTTGCGTCGCCCGGCCCGCTTGTGTCCCTGAAAGACACGACATACACGCTGACTGCGGTCAGTGTGGATTCGAGTGGGCAAGCATCGCCCGAAACGATGGTCGAATTTCGCCACGGATAGGCTTCTGATATCCGTAAATTTGCCCCTCGCTTTTATGTGAAAAAGCGAGGGGCAATTTTTTTGGCGACCACTTGACGACAATTGTAGCTATGTGTTATCATGCGCGTGATTACACTTGTAGTCACTGAGAAATTCTTAGAAGGCAAATGCGCTTCCGCGCAGGAAATACATCATGAAACGACCGAATCTTGGAGACCAGGAGTTGGAGGTCTTGCGGTTCATCGCCGATAACGGTCCGAGTACTGTGGGCCAGGTGACCGAGGGCTTCGGTGCGCCGCGCGGGCTTGCGCGGTCCACAATATTGACCGTGATGGAGCGTTTGCGAAAAAAGGGATTTGTCGGACGCAAGCAACAAGGCGGGATTTTTCACTACGCGTCGGTAGAAACTCAGACCGACTTGATGCGCGATGTAGTGGCGTCGTTCGTGCGCCGATCGCTTTCGGGATCACTTTCGCCGTTCGTTACTTATCTTGCGGAGGCGAGCGAGGTGTCCGACGACGAACTGGCACAGCTTGAAGAGACCGTAGCCAGATTGCAGGCGCGGCGCAAAAGGGAGGGTAACCAAGAATGATCGGCGGATTGCTAAATATCTCCACTGACGCCCCCACCGTGCAAATCGCACAATCCTGCATCGATGCCGTCGTCCGAACTTCGCTGCAAAGCTGCGCTTTCGCAGGCGCGATTTGGCTCGTCTGCAAGGCGTTTCCGCGCATCCCGGCGTCGGTCAAGTGCAGCCTTTGGTGGCTGGCGTGTCTAAGATTGCTTGTCGGCCTCATATGGACTCAGCCGGTGAATGTTCCGCTTCTGAACCCTACGCCATTGCAATTGGCATCGGCAACGTCGCCGTCAACGCATTTCTCGCAAATGCCCAGGAATTCTTCTGGGTCAGAGCTAACTACCAACACTGCGCAGGTGGTTCGTCCGCCCGTGCCGCCACGAGGCAGCCGGATTCCGTGGCAATTGATGGTCATGGCGCTTTGGCTGATCGGAATTTCGTGGCGGGCAGCCGTGCTGCTTCGGCAGTTCCGCTCGGCGAGGGCGCTGATGTCTAGCGCTCGGTACATCGAAGGAAGCTGGATACGGGAAACCGGCGAACGGCTGGCGCGGCGGCTTGGTCTAAACTATATCCCGCATATCTGTTCGTCGGACGAGGTCAGCAGTCCCGTAGTGGTCGGCATGTATGAGCCAGTAATTTTGGTGCCGTCTAACGATGTTTACGACTGCGACAACGAGTCGCTGAGGCTCGCGATCGCTCATGAAATGGCGCACGTTCGACGCAACGATCTATGGCTTGGCGTAATACCGAGTTTGGCGCAGTCCATCTTCTTTTTCCATCCTATTGCGTGGTTTGCGTCCCGGGAGTATTCGCTTGCAAGGGAAGAAGCGTGCGACGCGGAGGCCATCCGTTTGACCGGAATTGGCGCACAGGAGTACGGACGACTGCTCCTAAAATTCGGAGTCGCCGGTCGATCATCCGGCGCGGTGATCGGTCTTGGTGCAAGCACAAACGCAAAACTGTTAAAGAGGCGATTGCAGATGTTGGAGAACGCAACAATGAATATCAAATTTGGAACGAAAGCGGCCATGCTCATGCTTTTCGCAGTTGCAGTAGCTGGTCTCGCACCACTGCAGCTCGTAGCTAAAGAGTCAAAGCCAGTGCGCCTGATTCAACCGAGACAGGCCATGCCTCCCGCCGCCCCTGTGCAACCGGTCAAACCTGCGCCGCCAGTTGCGAACGTGCCGCCGACATTGGTCAGCGGTTTGGATTCGGGTTACTTTGCGACGCCAGACGTGGTCATACCTCATCGGGAAGTGAAAGTCGCTTCATCCGCGCTTGCTTCTGATCCAATCGGTCTGACGATTATTCAGCAATCGGATGCCGCTACAACGCAAAAACCAAGTGCGGCAACCCAGCCCACAGCCGACGTCGATATCGATACTACCGATTTGGACAACCTCGACAAGGAACTGGAAAAAAGTCTTGCACCTCTCGACGATCCAAAGTTCGAAAAGCAGATCGAGCAACTGGAAAAGGCTGAGGCCGCGCATGTCTTGAACGACCCGGAGTTCGCGAAGAAAATCGACGAGCTGGCCAAGAAAGCGTCAGGCTACACGGCAAACGACAGAGACTTTCAGCGCAAGATGGAAGAGTTTGCCAAGAAAGTGCGCGCATCTGCGGGTCAGCCATTGACCGACCAGCAGCGCAAAGAGCTTGAGCAGGAGATCCATGATAGCGTGCGCAGCTCCATCGACGCGCAGCAGATTGCCTCCGAAGCGCGCCAAGAAGCGCTTTCGCAGATGACCGACGCGCTCAAGTCACTTCAAGAAGCGCAGAGCGAGATGAAGTCACAGGCTGACTCGACAGATAATGCAAGCGCCGACGCACTCGCGGATCAGGCGCTCGCGATGAAAATCGAGAAGCGGGCAATGGACCAAGCGATGAAGAGTTTGCAGCGAAGCATTGATCGTATGAAGACCGACCTTGACTCCAGTCCAGCGCAAAACGCGCCGACAACAAATAAGCTGAAAGGTTCTTCGTCAGTCCCGGCGGACGATCATGCTCGCGCGATCATCGCCTCAGATCCGACGCCGACTCCGGTACCGGAAGTAAATCCGCAACCGGCGCCAAATGTGCAAATTTCAGCACTGACGCCAGTCGCCACGCCGCCTTCTATCCCGGCAGTCGAAACGCTGCCATCGGGAGGCGGCGCAGCAGTTGTCCCTCACGTAATGACCCGAGTTAACGTAGACGCATATTCGTGTGTGACGGTAATCACGCCGTAGCAGTGCTGTGCAGTTAGTCGAGTTATCCTTAGTTCTGACGCCAACGATGAATCAAGCTAACTGCATCCGCCTACTACTATTCTGTGCAGGTATCGCTGTGCTTTCCTGCTCGACGTGCCGGGTGAGCGCCGATCAGCCTGCGCTTTCGACAGGTGGATCCGCCGCAACCAATCCCGCATCCAGCCAACCGTCAGCGCAGGCTGGCGTGAACAGTGGAGCGCAGATCAGCACGCAACCAAACGACAATGCAAGCGAAGACATTTCGTCGAACGAAATTCCCGACGCCCTCCCTCCCCCAGGCGGATGGACGCGCCAAACCTTCACGATACCAAAATGTCTTATACCGCCGAAAATTGACGGTCGCCTGACAGACGAGTGCTGGCGGACAGCGTTTCATGCCCCTGCGTTCTACCGATACGGCGGCAACGCTCTAGTTCGTGAGCGGACGGAGGCATGGATTTGTGCTGATTCGTCGCATCTTTTCCTCGCCTACCACTGTCAATTTCATGATCCGGCGCACCTTAAGGCCTCCGAGACGCGTCGGCAAAGTACGGGCGTGCTGAACGATGATTTTGTGGCCATTGATCTAGATAGCCAAAATACGCACCGCGGCTATTCCTCATTCGTGGTGAACGCGTTAGGGACTCAGTTCGAATCATTGGAAGGCGGCACGGCGGATAACATCACCTGGGCTGGCGACTGGAAAGCTGCCGCGCATCGAACCCGTGACGGCTATACGGTTGAGATATCGATTCCGTTCGCGCTGCTGCGTTACCCAAAAGGAACACGCGCCTTCTCATTCGTCCTGTACCGCAAGCTGCCGGACGAGGCCGACTTCACCAGCTTTCCGTACGAGCCACCGGCGGCGATAGACGCTGCGTTGGAAGCTCAGTATCTACAAGAATTTAACGGCATTGAGCCGCCGTTCTACACGCCTCGCCCAATATTCTTGCCCTACACCCTGGCGACTGTTGGCGACGGCTCATCGGTGCGCAACGGGATCGACATCAAATATCCGCTGACCACGTCCCTTACGGGAGTTGCCAGTCTCTATCCCGACTTCGCGACTATCGAACAAGCAGTGGAGAATGTCAACTTTTCGTACACCGAGAAACTGCTATCCGATAGCCGCCCTTTTTTCGCAGAGGGCGCAGGATTTTTGCCTGGTCAAGATCTGTTCTACTCCCGGACGATTACGCAGATGGACGGAGGTGTCAAGGTCGTCGGCAAACAAGGCGACAATACGATCGGATTTTTGGCCACGACGACTCAGGGAGGTGTCGGAAAAGGGCAGAGCGACTATGCCCTGAACTTCAATCACGCCATCGGCCTCTTCTCAACCGTCGGCCTGGAATCTGTCGGCGATCAACAAAACGGCCTTGAATCGAACAATGTAGACCGCCTAAGCGCAGTGTTCGGCTGGAAGACGGGACCAAAGGCTGAGGACCAGCGGTTTTTGAGCGTCTGGCATGCCCAATCTTGGCAAGGTGGACAGATGGCCGACGGCTACGACCGGGTGGAGTATTCGAACCAATCGGACAACTCGAGCAATCCTCCGCTCGGAAAGCCGTACTACAATTTTCAGTATTTGGATATTGGACCGAATTTCGTCTCCGATCTAGGTTATGTTCCGTACATTGATTTGCGCGGCTTCACCGCGAACTTTGGCCAGTACAACCAGTGGTCAAAGAACCGGCTGCAGAAATACCAGTTCGGATTCAACCTGTACGATGAAGACCATCACACAGGTGGCTTTTTCCAAAAGGGCATCACAAATTACGCCTCTATTGGCACCAACAACGGCTATTATGTCGAGCTGGACTCGACCGTTGACAAGCACGAAATCTACAACGATCAATATGAAAGCCTAGCGTTCAACTGGAGCCAATTGAAGCTCTTCCGCGACGGGGGCTTGCTCTACAATTTTGGCCACCAGCAGGGAGAGAAATATACCTACTTTTCAGTCAATCAAGGGCAGCTAATTTCAAAACCATTCTCGGTCCGCTACGAGCTTGACGAACTCACACTCGGTCCGTCGATTACCAAACAGCAGGTGTTCACGGCCGCTTATATCCTTGACCAGTATCGAACCATCGGTGGACGCCTGGTCAACATCAATGGCGCAACAGACATCTTCCTCTCGTTCAGCCAGCAGGTCCGCTCAGGCACGGATCTGTTTATCATTTTCGGCGACCCGAACGCATCGACCACAAAGAGCATAGTCTCGGTCAAAGTCGTTCGCCCCTTCTAGCGTCCTCACACACAGCCGCATTTTCAGCGGGTCGGCCTTAAGTTCACGCTCAAAACCTCCGATAATCGTCAGGCAAGGCATCTTACTTTGCAAGCACGCAACTTCCAACTTGGAGAGGTTTCGCGCCTGGACTTGGGGTTTGGATTCGCGGAGCAAGTGGGCTATGACTGCCGATGTGCAGGACAAAATCCTGATTAGACGCGCTGCCGTTTTCACAGCGGTCTATAATGGACTATTTCTAATTTTCTTATTGGCAAAGCCAGGCTCGCAAGCATTTTTTACGGCTGCGGACGACTGGCTGCAAGTGCTTGGCGGCGTCTTTGCTGCCGGATTGTGCTACCTGGGCGCAAAACCGTCCCTGGACGCAATCGTCAACCGCAAGCCGGTACAGCGTCACCACTGGATGGCGTTGTTTTGCTGCCTGAGCATGCTGAGCTATGCGCTCGGCCAGCTCTTTTGGACTTATGACGATCTCATTCGTCACAACACCAGCCTGATCCCGGACAACGACGACTACGCTTACCTGCTCTCCTACCCGCTTCTTCTGCTTGGGATACTGCTTTTTCCGGCACGCCCTCTTCCTGCGGCATCGCGCGCGAGGATATTTCTGGACGGGCTGGTGATCATGACCGGCGCGGTGACCTTCAGTTGGTATTTCCTGCTTGGACCGACCTTGCTCCAGACTCAGCAGACACTCGGTGCGAAAATCGTTACGACAGCTTATCCGCTCGGCGATCTTGTGATGACATTGTGTCTGCTGCTGCTCGGATCTCGTCCCGGAGACGAGATGCAGCGAAAATTGGTCCGTGTCATGTCGCTCGGACTGCTGATCAATGTTGCAGTCGATTCATACAATGGATATGTGACACTGCACGGACAGCAAGTCAGCGGAACATGGCTTGATGCCTGCTACTCCATCGGCTACATGCCGTTTGCCATTGCGGTTGCACAGGCACGGCTTTTTGCCGAGCGCCATGCCAAAGCAAGTGCCGGTAAACCAAGCGAGGCCGAGCAAAGCGCTGACACAACCAAGGTGGAACCAAGCCTGTGGAAGGCGCTGATGCCTTACGCCCTTCTGCCCTGTGTTGGCATTCTCGTTTTATACTCACGATTTGACCGTTCCGGCGATGCCTACGACAAGGGCGTCTATATTGGCGCGGGCATTCTTACAGCTCTTGTGCTGGCCAGACAGATATTAGCAATCATCGAAAATCGCCAGCTTAATGAGGAGCTGCAAGGCACCCAAGAGGACTTGAAGGCGAACCTTTCGGCCCTAAAAGCAGCAAACGAACGGCTACAGTCCCTAGCGACGACAGACCTTCTAACGGATCTGCCAAATCACCGAGGACTTGTGGCCGCCCTCGACGGCGAGCTTGAGAGATCGTTCCGCTACAAACGCCATTGCGCAGTGTTGTTTTTCGACATCGACCACTTTAAGGCACTAAACGACACCTGCGGCCATCCCGCGGGTGATGCAGCGTTGCGGGAGTTTGCGACGCTAATTCGAGGGCGGCTGCGTTCGGTCGACGTATTGGGACGATGGGGCGGCGAAGAGTTTTTGGCCTTGCTTCCGGAAACTAGCGCGGACGAGGCAAAAACCGTGGCCGAGCATGTCCGTAATGCCGTGGCTAACTACTCGTTCGCTACGGCCGGGGGCTCACAGCTTACATGCTCTGTCGGAATCGCGGCCTATCCGCGCGATGCAACGGATCGCGATTCAATCGTCAACTGCGCAGATCAGGCCATGTATGTCGCCAAGCGTCTTGGCAGGAACCAGGTGCGCCTCGCGCATGATCCCGCCGTCCTCGCAATGACGGGAACAAATGTCGGGCGTAGTACGCGCGATCAAGCGGCGTTGATCGGAATCGTCGAGGCGTTGACTGCCCTAATTGAAAGGCGCGACGGTCCTACTGGCGAGCATACGCATGATGTCGAAGCGCTTGCAAACCGAATTGCACTTAAGCTGGGAATGAGCGAGGATGAGGCGCGGATGATTGGCCTCGGCGGCCGCCTGCACGATATCGGCAAGGTCGCTGTGCCAGACTACGTCCTTCATAAGAAGGGCAAGCTGGATGGCGACGAGTGGGACATCATGCGGACTCACACGACAATTGCGGCGGACGTCATTGGGCGCGTGCCTACGCTGCGTGCGCTGGTTCCGGTCGTCCGAAGCCATCATGAACGCTGGGACGGCACCGGCTACCCGGACGGTTTGCGCGCGGAGGGCATTCCGCTAGGCGCGCGCATTATTGCGGTAGCGGATGCGTATTGCGCCATGACCACCGATCGGCCCTATCAAGCCGCGCGGGATCACAACACCGCAATCGAAGAGCTGCAGCGCTGCGCCGGATCGCAATTCGATGCGACAATAGTCGAAATAGTCACCGAGCTCGCTGAAGAGGACAAGGCGGTGGCAGAGACTGACTCCGCGCTTAGCAAAGCCGCTTAAACGCCGCGAGGGAAAGCCCGGCAGTTCCATGGAACTGTCGGGCTTTAAATTTACTGGTGCATGCAACGCCTAGCGGTGGTCGCCGTTCCAGCCTCGCTGGTTGTCTTGACCATTGTTGCGGCCGTCGCGGCCGTCTCGGTTGTCTCGATCATTGCGGTTGTCGCCGCGGCGGTTGTCGTTGGCGCGACCCTCCCGATCATAGATATTAACCTTGAACCGATTGTCGCCATCGCCCCGGTATCCATCGTTCCACGTGTTGCCGCCGTAGTAGTTGCAGTCGTTCTGCTGGATGCTCTGAGCTTGCCGATCCTGCTCGTACTGGCTTCCCGCAATTGCGGCACCTGCAACTCCAGCGAACGTCATGGTCGAATTGTGGTCGATCAAGCCAAGTCCGGCGATTGCGGCCGAGCCGATTGCCAGGTTGCGGAACATGTTCTTGTTGTCCTGGAGGCCGTCCGCACGGGATGCCACCGGCGCTAACGTCGTAACTGCGAAGAGTGTGAGCATCGCTGCTCCCATTGTAATTTTCTTGTTCAACATTTCCCTGTCCTCCGTACTAACTCGTGTAGCCTATATTTTATCTTGAGCTTCAATGAAGCGCTTCAGGCTTACAAACATAGGACGGAAGGGGGATGGGAAAGGTTCCAAGCGGTGATTTCCAACGATTGAGGTTTTGGACGGCTTCGGCTATTTTGGTGCCATGCCGTAACTTCCTAGTTACGCATGTCTTGACGCGCTACGCTGAAACCGTCGTGAAATGGCTCGCACTTGTTCCTCGTTCCATTCCGAAAATCCTGCGATCACGGTTCGTCAATTTTACGGACAATCAACCCGGCTTCGCAGACCGAATCCCCTAATATCCGCCAGCGCGCTTTTGAACATGCCTAACGCGGACGTTAGAGCATGGCACCAGATCAGCGGAGACTAGCCAGGGCACCGGGCCTTCTGCTGAACGTAGAACGTCACCGGCAGCGAGTCCGAAACCGTGCAGTGGGAGTAGGCCGCCCCCGCGTAGACCGAGACCGGGCCTGGCGAAGGCTCCGTCATGGTCACCGAGACGTCGCCGTTCGCGTCCGGAGCCGAGCCTCCTACCATGCCGCCGCCCATCTTATTGTTGATCGTGATCGCCGTGAGAGTCGCGCTGCCGTAGGCGGTGTCCGCATTCGCCGAGACCGGAGTTGTAGTGGGCGTAGTTTCGTAAGTGGGTACTTGCAGTCTCCTTCTGCCTGCGCCGCACCGTCGTTTGTGTAGTTGGCCGTGCCGTTGAGCTGGGACAACTGCGCGGCACGCAAGCGAGTACGCGGGAAGGTGATCGGAGCGAGGATATTGGCCCTGACCACCGCGGCTCGTGTAGCGTCAACTACAAGACGCCAACGCCATTCCATTTCGTTAGGTACAAAAGCAAAAAAAATAAGGAAATTAGCGAGCAAAACGCGTACACAACTCCCTCAACTTGGTGACTTGTAAAGATACTCTTGACAAAGCAAAGAATGCAAAGCGCCGTTGCACAATATAAGAGTAGGCCCCCGAGGATGCCGTGATTGATATACAGCAGAATGTTATAGACAACCCATGGTCCAAGTAGGCCTACAAAAACCAAGTACGTGAAGCGTAGACATTTTTGTAAAATGGTTTGATCTTTCAGCACGACGCGCCCTCTCTTATTCATTAAGTACTTAGACTATCGTCTACGGCTAATTCTCATCTTCATACTCCAGGTGTATGTCCAAGGTAGAGCCCGTCAACAAAGCCGCTCCACTCGATTTCATCCAATAGTAACCCTCTTCGATTGCAAGTTGTTCGTCAGATGGATGCAATGAACCGCTGCCGGCCAGGGATAGAATCTGGCCAGCCGATAACGCCGCTTGGATGGTCATTCCAGCATTTTCCGCCATTGCGCCAAAGTTGAAATTTGCACCAAGTCTTCGATTTGTCATAACCGTTGAATTAGTAGCATAGACAAAAGTTAGGTCGGGATACAAGAACGACGCAGAGGCTTTCCCCCAATCGCCGATGCTGCCAGTTGCGCAGTACGCATGAAAGTAAGAATAGTCATAGCCCCTCCCCAAGGCATCGTTGGCATTAGTCTCAACATCGGGTCCTGGTGTAAACGGAAAGTTGATCTGCGTTGGTGGAATGTTAATCTGACCCCTAGACAGGTATGTCTTAGTTCCTGAAATGTTGGCCCACGCATTTACGCTCACCTGGTTATCGGGAGCAACTGGTCCCGTATGGTAGGTCACAACGAAATATACGTCCTTAGATACCGAATGCCCCGCTATAGAAGCTGTGAAGGTGACCCTTGTGCGGCTTACAACCGAAGTATACAGCACCGATATGCTTGGACTGGAAATGTCTGAACCGGTCAATGGGAAAGTATCGACCTTATAGTTCATTGTCCAAGGGGCAGAAACCCATGAGTACGACTTAATAGGAATTTCTGCGTTTGAAAACGACCAGAGGCCGGCGCCTGGCAGCGTGCCGCCCACGCGCGCATTCAGGGTCGTCTTGTCTCCGGTGTAGACCGTGATGGTCTGGCCGGTGACGTCGTTTCCGCCCGCATCGAAAATTTTCAGGCTGGACCAAGCCTGCGCGGTTCCCGTTTGTTGCGGCGTCACTTGGCCAGTCGGAGGCGGTTGCAGCAGCGACGGGTCGCCGATGTAGCCCTGGGCCGTCGCGCTTGCCAGGGCTCCGCCAGTCGAGCTGTCGCAGACGGTGGCTGTGCAAGTCACCTCGGTGACGTAGCTTCCGGGTACCGTCGATACCGCATTGAACGTCGTCGAGCTGCCTAATGGATTCCACCCGATGGAGTAGCTTCCGCCTCCGGCGGCGAAAGTTCCAGCCGCGCCTGTGGCCGAGTAGAACACGTCGTCGATTGATGTTCCCCAACTATAGGTCACGAATGTCGCTCCGCTCCCGTCGCTGTCGAGGTTGTCTGGCGTAAGCGTGCTCGTCACCGTGCCATGAATGGCATCGCCGACATACGCCGGGTTCGGATTCCATTGATTGCAGTTCTGCACCGTCAGCGTCGGGTTGATCGACGACGATCCGCCGGACGCGACGTACTTGACGGTGACCGAGCTGGTCAGCGTGCCGGGGTCGGTCTTCGTGCCGATGTCGAAGGGGCCGATCGGGTCGCCGTTGTCCGTGATGGTGCAGGTGAGGGTCGCAGTCTGGCCGAGCGTCGCGCCGCTTGGCGCTGTCCAGTTCGTCGAATCAGATGTCGGACTGCTAAACGTTCCCGGCCCGCTCCACGAGTACGACAGGTCGCCGCTGTCGTCAACGGGGCTGAGCAGGTTCTGGACGCCCTCGATGTCCGGCGTCAGCTTCCAGAAGTCGGTGTCCTGGCCGGAGCTCACCGCGCAGTTCAGGGAGCCGCCCGGAACGACCGTCACCAGCACGGGATACGCGGGGCTCTGCGTCTGGTCCTGCGGGGATATGATCTGCCCGCCCTGGAGGGAGCCGCCGCCGCCGTTGTTGGCGGTCGGCTGCCAGCTTGTCTGCTGCACGTAGAACGTCACCGGCAGCGAGTCCGAAACCGTGCCGTCGGAGTAGGTCGCCTCCGCGTAGACCGAGACCGGGCCGGGCGAAGGCTGCGTCATTGTCACCGAAACGTCGCCGTTCGCGTCCGGCGCGGAGCCGCCGACCACGCCGCCGCCAATCGAGTTGTTGATCGTGATCGCCCTGCGGTCGGACGATGAGGTAGACGGGGATCATCCGCTTGTAGGCTATTATTTCACGGTTTCGACTACAGGATCGCTTGCTATGCCAAACGTAGGGATCGCTATCAGGGACGCACGGAATAATCGTCAACGCCGACAGGCTGCTTTTTGTCCAACTTGACCCAATCCTTGCCATCGTATTTGTACACTAGAGTGGAGTCAAAATTATCCAGGATGGCGCGGAGCGACTTCAGTTTGTACGATCCTACAAGATGGCCACCTGTAATGGAGACCGGAGGAAACATGGTTGTGTCCGAAGCGAAGTGCTTGAACGAAATCTCCGTGCCTGGGGTACTAGTGTGTGGCTTGAATCTAGTGATATATACCACCCGTGTTCTTTCATTGTTGCCGAACCCCTCGCTGTAGCCGCCCAGGATGACCGCAATGTCATCTTCGAGAAGCACGTCGTATATGACCACCGGCCCGGTTGCGGAAGGCGGGTCGTAGTCGTAAAACGAGGACCTCGACCATAATGCTGTCGATCCCTTCTTCGATGTCAAGACGGCGTCGTACCGGTATTGGGATGTCGGTGTGACATTGTAAGGCGTCTCCTTTTTGAAGGCGAGCGGCTCCTCCGTGCACGTCACGCAGACGCTGCCTAGGGTGCCGAAATCTTTGTTGAAGACCGGCACAGTTCCTATATTTGTTTCGGCGAGCGCCGGCAGAGATTCGATGCCGAACAGTACCATCAGCGCACACAAAAGAAGTTTCATGCGAATCAGTTGCCTGGTGCCCTTTCCAGCTTCGGCATTCCTGGTGCCATGCCGTAACTTCCTAGTTACGCATGTCTTGACGCGCCACGCCGACACCATCGTGACATGACTCGCACCCTAGTCCCTGTTCCATTCCGACAATCCTACGAACACGACACATCAATTATATGTACAATCAACTCGGCTTCGCAGACCGAATCCCCTAATTTCAGCCAGCGCGTTTTTGGACATGCCTAACGCGGGCGGTAGAGCATGGCACCAGATCAAAGGAGACGGTCCATGGCAACGACCGATTTATCTATTTCCCTCCGCGAGTCCCTTGCTCGTAAGATAATTGTAGCTGTCCTTGACCGCCTGAACCATATCGGTGTTGCAGTTGTCCAGTTCGACAATCAGCCATTGGGTCACGCTTTCGTCGGCGGCATTGATGATGCTCGGCATGTCCAATTCGCCAGAGCCGACCGCCATGAATTCCCGCCCCTCGCCTAACGTCCCGTCCTTGATGTGCAGCAGCGGAAGGCGCGAAGTGTACTTTGCAACCACGTCTGCCGGGTTTTGCCCAGCGACCGCGGCCCAGTAGACATCCAGTTCGCTATAGAGATTCGGGGCTTCTGCGAGAGTTATGTCGTAGGGGAGGCGTCCGTCGCTCAGCTTGTCGAATTCCCAGTTATGGTTGTGCATGCAGAGCTTAAGGTTGTGGGAATTTGCGATATACGCCGCCCGCTGCAATTTCTCTGCGGTCGCGAGCGTAGATTCCAACGAATTGAAGTCAGGTGGCCCAAAACCGGTCACAAGGCAATCGACTCCGAAAAGACCGGCATAAATATCAACCAGCTCGCCAATATTTTCAGCTGTTGGCAGCGGGCCGTGTGTTGAGCTAACCTCGAGGCCGAGGTCATCGACAATTGCTTTGATCTCGCTCGGCTGGCTGCCGTGGAAACCGGCAAACTCAATGCCCTTGTAGCCGATATCGGCGACAAGCCGCAGGACGGCCGGGAAGTCCTCCTTGGCAAGGTCGCGAAGGGTGTAGAGCTGAATGGAGATAGGGATCATTTGGTTATCTTTCTGCTTGCGACGGCATTCGCTGCCGCGTGAATTAGTCCTCATTTATGGACTTCGATACCTGTTTCCTGCGTAGCCACCGAAGTATTTGTGTTGTAGCAATCTTCGGGCCACTGCCAGCTAGACGAAGCAACTTGGCAATACGTACGTTCCCCAAACCCAAGCATCGAACAGAGTGTGGTCTCGCAAACATGTGGACAAAGCGCCTCATCTCGACAGCATCCGTTCCAAATGCTGCTGATGCCTACGATCCATACACAGTTATAATGCCAAATTAAGTTGATTGTATATGAAAACTAACAAACGTTTATAGTCCGCAAACATTTTTTCAAGAAAACGTCAATGATCTATTGCGCTATTTCGAAGTTCGTGATATATTGGACTCATAAAATCGCTAGAGAGCTTTTCAATGACAGTAATCGCGACGGATTCGACAATTAGGCGAGGCGACGGCCGGCTTTCAATATCGCCGCGCCGCGCCGAGGTAGCCCGCGTAGTCAGCGAGATCGATGAGCTTTGCACGAAATTCGGCGTCGGCGCGCGCATCCCCGCGCACCGCGACCTAATGCACCGATTCGCGACGACTGAGCGCACAGTGTTGCGGGCTCTCACGGAGCTGCAGCGACGCGGCCGCATTGTCAGGCGTGCAGGTTCCGGAACGTATGTCGCGCAAGAGCCTATTACTGCGCCAATAGCGAAAATGGTCCCGGGCCTTTCCCCGGCTGATCCCGCACCGCTACCTCGTATCGGCCACGACCGTCCACGAAACTGCGATTCGATCGTTGTAGTTGCGCCGCACGACAACGCCTTTTTCAGTCAGGGAATAGGGATGGCGTACGACCGGGCTATCAAATTGGGCCTTCCTGTGAGTTATGAACCGCCAACAGGCGAGCGGCTCATGGAGTATTTGGAAGACAAAGAAATTGGAAGGCGCGGATTCGTAATATTCGGCGGAAAATATTACGATCTGTGCAAAAAGCTGCATGATTCGGGAGCGCGAGTCGCCCATATCGGCGGACCGCCGCCCAACACAAGTGCGCCGTTCCCCTGTGTCAACGCAGATCAATTCCGCGGCGGTTATTTGGCCGTAGAGCATCTCATAGGTCTGGGCCATCGCCATGTTGCCAGCGTCGAACCGACGAACTGGCCAAGGCATCGTGGACACATGGAGGCAATTTCGACTGCCAGAGGAGCCGGACTCAGTGTTAGATTTTCAAGCATTCCGGAGGAGCAGTGGAGGGGCTGGAACCAGCGTCCCGATCTTGCAATTGAGTACTTCAGCGCGCCGGATCATCCAACCGGCCTATGCGCATGGAACGACCATGACTGCATATCTCTCCTAACTATTCTTCAAAGCCAAAATATCCGCGTTCCAGACCAGGTCTCGCTGGTTGGATTCGACAATGGCCGCGAATCTCGGAGCGTAATGCCGGCGCTGACCACGATCGACAACAAGCTCGAAGATCGAATCCGCATCGCAATTGAACTTCTGCTGAACTGCTCGTCGGACGTGCCGCCATTCATGGCAATGGTCCAGCCGGAGCTGATAGTTAGAGCATCAACAAAGAAGCAATACTAGCCTTGGAGAACAATCAATGAATCTCCCTGTGGCAAGCCACAGGGTATCTCAGATAAGAACTGACGGCATATCGATTTTTTTGCTCGCCAATTCTCTTGGGGAATCGGACGGTTACCGACATGACACGATCAGCAGGACAATTTGAACGGTCAGCGGTTCATCTAAATGCTCCGCTACAGGCCAGGAAGCGGCAGCTGCGGAAATTGTCGCAGCTTCGCCACGGCCTGAGTGCCCTGATTCCTGACGTAGTTGGCCACCGTTTCCCAGTTGTTGCGATGGCCTACGGTCGCAACGTAATAGCCGTCGGACCAGAACTCGCCGCCCCAAAGTTCTTTCTTCAGGTCGGGAAACGTTTTGAACAGCTCCCGGGCCGTGATGCTCTTGTAGATGCGCACAATGTCTCCGATGCTCATCTTGGGGTGGGCGGAGCACAGCAGATGGATGTGATCCCGGTCCGCCCCCATCTGCTCGAAGTCGATGTCGAAGCGGTCGTGAATCTCGCCCGCTATGCGGACCAGCTCGACATCAATGTCGGCCCGAATAAGCGCCTTGCGGTATTTGACCGGAAAGACAATGTGGTAGTGGACATCGTAGGCACAGTGCCAACCCTTTGTGACAGCCATGACTACAAGTATGACACTCTCGACTAACCGAAACAACAGCACCCACCGACAGCCAAACAGACGAGCATGTCCGTGGCAAGCCACGGGGTATCTATTCTAATGAAGCAAAGTGCAAGAAGTGGTTTCACACTAATCGAGCTGCTCGTTGTTATCGCTATCATCGCGATACTAGCCGCTATACTTTTCCCCGTGTTCGCGTCTGCACGAGAGAAGGCACGACAGACGACCTGTGCCAGCAACGAGAAGCAGATCGCCATGGCGATGCTAATGTACGCCACTGACTTCGACGAGTATCTGCCGCAAGACCGCCCCGACTATGTTGACACATCCCATTATTGGTCGTGGGACGGTGTGATCGCGCCCTATGTGAAATTGGGACGGCCCGGTACCGGAGGAAATTCAGGAATCAACACGAACTCCGGTCCACTTTTTACCTGTCCCGACGACATCGGTTACCACCAGTTTGGGGGCAGCCCATGCCAGCCACGTTCCTACGCGATGATTACAGACTCCACGGGCCAAGCCACCTCAGACGGCCAGCTTCTTAACAAGATTCAGGACACAGAAGGCACGCTTCTGATCGCAGAGATGTTCACGCAAAACGACTGCTCCGGCGACTATCACAGTACGAACGTGAATCAACCTTTTGATGAGACCTACGTTCCTGGCGGCTTGCCAGCCCATTCCGGCGGCTGGAACTACGGGTTCTGTGACGGCCACGTCAAGTGGTACAGGCCAGAAACAACCGTTGGAAAACCCGGAGTCGGAACATGCGCAGCAGGCAACGGTAGCGTAACCCGTCCTTGCGGAATGTGGACAATCGACCCGAACGACTAGTCGGGAATCCGGCCCATCGCATGGCCTGATCACGGCCCTCTTAGGCGAGCAGACGACGTTGTCGCGTCCTTCGCCTCATCCACCGTCCCTTTCGTTCAAACATAGTGTCCTGCCGCAACGGGCGCTAGTCTGGACGAAAGGGACTCTCCAAATCAACTTAGCCCGCTAACCCATCCCCATCCTAGATTCCATCCCCATTGCACCGACCAGTGCGCCCATCGCGTCTCGTTTGCTTGCGAGGCCCGCGGCAACTATCGGAAGCGGTTCGGAAAACGGATACTCCGCGCAGAGCGGATCGATTCCCCGCAGCATCATTCCCTGCCCGCGCGAGCCGTGCGTAAGTTCTGTCGGCAGATCGGCTGGATCACGCATCTGCACAAGGATGGTAGTGCGCGCTTCCGAACTTTCGTTAATGCCCGAGCCGTGGATGGTCAGATAGGAGAAAAACAGCGCATCGCCCGCGTCGGCAGGACATGGAATTGCGCTATCAATGGCGTATTGATCGAGTGGAAGATGCCATGCACCGTCTGGGATATGCGGCAGAATTCCGTTCTTATGGCTGCCCGGCACGACACGAACACACCCCTTTTCGAGCGGAGCGTCATCAAAATGGATGATCGCCGCGATCATGGAGTGCCTTTCGTGCGGGAAAAACGGTGCGTCCTGATGCAGAGGAAACGGTGATCCTTTTTCCGGCGGCTTGATAAACATTTTGGTATGGTGCAGCTGCACATTCGGCCCAATGATGTCGGAGGCGACCGACGTAAACCGGTCATCCACTATCAATTTTGCGAAGGCACCCGATTGAAACTGCACATCGTGGCAGTGTAGCAGGCTTGTCTTTTTCGCCGCATCGCTAATCTCCTTGGCGCTGCCCCAGGTGGCGTCGATATTGCGCTTCGCTTGGAGCCGATTTGCCAGGTCGTGGCATTCGGCGCGGTAGACTGCCGCCTCGTCGCGGCTGAACAATCCCTTGACCAAAACGTATCCGTTTTCCGCATAGAATTCTTTCTGCTCTTTAGTTAGCATTGATTGCATTCTCCTTATCAAATCAACAACGCTGTCAATCCGCGCATGTTGAGTTGTATAATATCATGTTGTTTGCTTTCGCTCAATGCTCAAATTGCATCAGTTTAGGTGTTTATTTTCACCATGACCAGTTATTCTACTGTAAGAGTGCCCTTGGCGGATAAGCCTAATGCTGCGCTGATGGCGATCGGTGTCCACGGGCCAGCGCCAAGCGAGCGTTACCAGGTCGCGGATTTCTGGTGCGTCCACTTCTACACCTATCATGCGACGCTGACTATTGGTAACGAGATTCTCGCGATCAAACCCGGCTGCGCCACGATTTTGTCGCCCGATGCAGTTTCAATCTATGATTTCCCGCAACGGTCTATCCACGCCTGCGCGCATTTTGCGCTGCCGATGGCAAAATCCGAATTGGATTGTATCGAGGTGCCGTTGATGCAGGATTTGGGCGCGCGTTTTGGACGACTCTATCAAGCGATGGAGGAGGCGATAGCGATATTTCCTGCGAGCAGGATTCAGGCGGAAGTTCGGCTCTGGGACATTCTGTGGCAGCTTGCCAGTCCGCCGCCGTCACCATCCGACAGAATCACGGTGCATGCGCATCACCCCGCCGTACGGAAGGCGACCGAGATTATCGAGCTGCGCCTGAGCGAGCCGTTATC
This sequence comes from uncultured Armatimonadota bacterium, assembly GCA_963699265.1. Lineage (GTDB taxonomy): Bacteria > Armatimonadota > Armatimonadia > Armatimonadales > Capsulimonadaceae > CAXSEA01. The sequence continues at coordinate 338,546 of OY969427.1, forward strand.
GGTAGTCGCAATCGCAGCCGAGGTTGACCTGTCGCACAACCAACTCACGCGGCTGTTCAACACTGCGCTCGGCGTCACCGTAATCGGCTACATTCAGGCAGCGCCGCGCCGAGCGAGCACGAGCATCTGCTGACACACACCAGACTGCCGGTCAAGACGATAGCGGCGCAAGTCGGCATAGACGATCCCCGGGTGCTCAACAAGCTGATCCACAAGTCGCGAGGGAAATCACCGACGGAGATAAGACGCAAGAGCATGTAGCCGCATGCATCCAAGTTCACGGGCGAGAAGGCCGGCGCTGGGAGATTTGTTTGCAACTGGATTTCTGGTGGGCGGTACAGGATTTGAACCTGTGACCTCTTCCGTGTCAAGGAAGCGCTCTACCCCTGAGCCAACCGCCCGTAACGAGGCGAAGTGACGAAAAATGTTCGATAAGCGCCGCCAGCACGAAGGGCTGGCGGCGTTTGTGGACTCGAACTAACGATCACAACGGCGAACATCATACCCTCCCCCGGCCAGATTGTCAATCTCGACCGCGTCAGCGCGCACCGTAGTACAATGAACCGGCGCGTTTTCGGCGCACTGCCAAGCGCCCCTCTGCATGACCAACAAGACTATCAGCATTGCCGTCGCACTCGTCCTCGTTGGCCTGATCGGTTTCTGGCTGGGAATGTTTATTCGCCTAAGGCGGATCGGCGTACCAGCGGTGCCGTCGGGGCCTAGGCTCATTATGCAGTTCGCTGATGTTGGGGACGGCGACGCGGGCCTTGTCTATTCGCCTGGCGGCCTGCGCCTATTGATCGACTGCGGGCCAGATCAGGCCGGTGCGCTTGAGGTCATTTCGCAGACTCGCCGTGTAGATGCGCCGATGCCGGATGTGATGATCCTCACGTCGGCGCGGGCGCGCAGCATCGGCGGCGCGCCCTACGTCCTGAACCACACTTCATTCCACGGCGTAATTGTCCTTCCATGCTCAGACGTTCGATTCGAACGAATGGGCGGCGATGCGGCAAAGGAAGTAGTCCAAGCAGCGGTCAAGCGTGGAGTTGTGCTTGAGACGTGGGACAAATTCGAGTCCTCGGACGCGGGCCGGCTCCAAATCGATCCGAACGCGACCGTGGCGCTGTTGCCGATCGACGAAACCAGTCCCAAGCACGGGGTCGGCGACGCCGCCCTGGCGGTCCGTGTTGACTACGGCGCGAATTCGGAGCTTTACGTTGCGGGCCTGACAGCCGGCGAAGAGTCGATGCTGGTGGCTAACCGCTCGCACCTCGCATGCGATGTTCTCGCGGCAACCGACGGAGGCGCCGAAAACAGCCTGTCTGCGGAATTTTTGGCGAACGCCGCCCCGCGCGTCATCGTCTTCTCCAACGCGGCTTCTGATCCGCCTGACGAGGATGTCCTTGCGCGCGCGGCGGCGTCCGCAGCGACCGTGGAACGCACGGACACGCTCGGCACGATCACGCTCGGGCTGGATCAGCAGATCGGCAGTCCCATTAGTTATTACGGGCCGCATACGCAACTGCCGCCGTTGGCCGAAACCCAGCATCCCGCTAAACGGTGAGGGTCATCCCATCATAAGCAAGCCGCATGGCCTTTGGCAGCTTTTCATTGGTCGTATCGTGGTCATAGTCATGCGAAAGGTGGACGAAATAGGTTGCTCCACATCGAAGTTCAGTTGCGATTTCGATGGCGCGCTCCATGTGGTAGTGCGTCGGATGAGGCCTGTAGCGCACCGCGTCGAGGAATAGGACATCTAAGCCTTTCAAGAGTTCAAGGGTTTCATCGGGAATCCGGCTGACGTCCGTGACATAACCGACTTTCCCGCCTAAAATGTAGGCAAGAATCGGCAATTCGCCGTGAAACACCCGAAGCGGCATGATCTCCATCCCGCCCAGGATGAATGGCTTGCCCACACTCACCTCGTTGAGCGTCAGTTGCGGCTTTCCGCCTCCCGCCTGAGTTTCCATCCAAACGTAATTGAACACACGCTTCAGATCGCGGAGAACGTTTGGCTCCCCGTAAAGAGGAATCTCCGATTTTTGCAGCCAGTTGAATGTGCGCAGATCGTCTAGGCCGAAAGATGTGGTCGGCGTGGGAGTGGGTGAACAGGGTGGCGTCGACACGCCGGATATCCCACTCGACGCACGACAGGCGAAGCTCTGGCGGAGTATCGACCAAAACCGAGAAACCGGAGTCGGTCGTGACATATAGACAGGGACGGTTTCGACGGTTCTTGCGGTCGGTGGATTTGCAGACCGGGCAGTCGCAACCGATCATTGGCACGCCCTGCGACGTCCCCGAGCCAAGCACAGTGATCTTCATTTCGCGCTTATCATACCCGTTGAGCTGTTGTCGGCGAAGGTGCGCCGCATTGACTTTGCGAATCGCACTGAGGTATGTTTTCGATTGTAAGATTCCCTATCGGAACACAATGAAAATTTCGACACGCAGCGAATATGCCGCAAAAGCGCTGCTCTATTTGGCCATCATCGAGGAAGATCGCAGCGATACAAAGCCCGCACAAATCCCCGCCATCGCCCATGAATGCGATATCCCGCTGAAATACCTGGAGCAGATACTTGTTGTGCTACGGAATCACGGCATATTGGCGAGCCGTAGAGGAGTGTCCGGGGGCTATTTTTTGTTACGATCACCAGGAGATGTGACGGTCGGCGAGGTAGTCAGACTGATGGACGGCTCGAGCAGCATTGCAAGCAATCTGCCCGACTGCGGCGAAACCGATGCTATCTGCCAATCGATCCGTTCGATATGGATCGAGGTTGACCATGTCGTCGCAACCGCGCTAAATCGTGTCACGTTTGAGGATCTGCGCATTCAGGTGAAGTCAATGCGCTCGAAGCAAGATTTGCAGTCGCTTATGTTTCATATTTAGCAGGAAACTTGAACAGACTTGTACCGGAACGACCCGGTTCAAGACAATAGAATTGAGAAGTTGGAGTTTGTAATGGTTATAGATAGTCCAGTAAACCGGGCCGCATATGAGAATCGCAACGGCTCATCGTTTGAGCTGTTGACCGACCCATCGAAGATAGAACTCAGCAACGAGGAAATTCTACGCTATTCGCGGCACCTGATCATGCCAGAAGTCACGATCGAGGGACAGAAAAAGCTAAAGGCCGCGAAAGTGCTTTGCATCGGCACTGGCGCGCTTGGATCGCCGATTACGATGTATCTTGCTGCAGCCGGTGTTGGAACTCTTGGCCTGGTCGACTTCGACGTTGTTGACTTTACGAATCTTCAGCGCCAAATTGTTCATCGCACGGAAACTGTCGGTCGCCCCAAACTTGACAGCGCCGAGCAGACGCTGAAGTCCATCAATCCCAATGTCGAGATTATTAAGCACGAGACCATGATTACGAGCGACAATGCGCTCGAGTTGATGCGTCCATACGACATCATCATTGACGGTACCGACAATTTTCCCACCCGCTATCTGGTCAACGACGCCTGCGTGCTTCTGGGCAAGCCCAACGTCTACGGCTCCATTTTTCGGTTCGAGGGTCAAGCGACTGTCTTTTACGCCAAGGATGGCCCCTGCTACCGCTGCCTATACCCGGAACCCCCGCCACCGGGGCTGGTGCCATCGTGCGCAGAAGGTGGCGTTTTCGGAGTTCTGCCCGGTGTCATCGGATGCATCCAGGCGGTAGAGACGATAAAGCTGATTCTCGGCGAGGGTCGTTCGCTAGTGGGCCGCCTGCTTCTGTTCAACGCAATGGCGCTAACATTCAAAGAGCTAAAGCTGCGCAAAGCGCCTGACTGCCCAATTTGCGGCGAGCATCCCACAATCGACCATCTGATCGACTACAACACGTTCTGCGGAGTCGGTCGCGGCGGCGAACCGCTTGATGCCGATACCGCTCCGATGGGCTTAATTACGGCGACTGAACTCAAGGCGAAAATGGATCGCGGCGACAAGTTCACGCTCATTGATGTCCGCGAGCCATACGAATATGCCATCGCACGAATTCCAGGCGCAAAGCTCGTCCCGCTCGCGACTGTACAGGAGCGGCTGCACGAGTTCGACACAGCCGACGAAATTGTCCTGCACTGCAAATCCGGCAAACGGTCGGCTGAGGCACTACGTACGATGGAGCGCGCTGGGTTCAAGAAACTGTCGAACCTGAAGGGCGGCATCTTAGCGTGGTCGCATGATGTTGATCCAAGCGTCGCAAGCTATTAGAGAAAGAATTTAGTAACGCTCAAGCCGACCTACCCCGGCTCGTCCCTCGTCACCCCTCCCGAAACGGGAAGGGAAGGAACTCATAGATTCTGTTTTTGTCTGTTGTCCGCTCCCCTTTCCTATTCCGATGGGAAAGGGGTTGGGGGAAAGGGCTTCTTGAATATCAATGTCCACCGAACAAAGCAAAGTCCGCCTCAATCTGACATTCCCCGAAACACGGGTCAACGAGCCCATCCTGGCGCAGGCGATCAAGAACTTCGATGTGATCGTAGACATTCGTCGAGCGCAGGTCGAGGCCAATGTCGGCGGATACATTATGCTGGAAATGACCGGAACCGATGAGGCCATCGACGCCAGCATTGCATTCATGAAGTCGCTTGGCGTTGGAGTTGGCTTCATCGGCTCCGACGAAGTGCAGGCGTATTAAGCCGCACTTTTCCCAAAAGCAAGGGTTGATCAATGAACACGGCCTTGTTCGCAAAGCAATGGATTGCTCGCGCCATCAAGCCCGTGCCGTGTCCTTATCGATTGACCACAATTCACCAGGATTGGCTCTATCCGCGCGTGGGTCAGTCGGTGAACGGAACGCCCCTGAATATCGCGGGCCATGAGTTTGAAACCGGAATCGGAACCCACGCCGATTCTGAGATCATAGTCGAACTCGCCCAGCCAGCAGTTAAAATTTGCGGCTTTGTTGGCCTGGACGACAACGCCGACGTGCGCGCGTTCCTCCAAACCGGAGCGCCTTCCGCGAAAATCTTCTTCTCGATTGAAAGCGACGGTCGTCCAATATGGCAAAGTGCGCCACTTTCTGCAGGCGATCCCGCTGTACCGTTCGACGTTCTCCTTGACTGCTCGAAGTCGATCTGTCTCAGGACCAGGGCAGTAGAGGGCGTCAATAACCGAGCGCATGCCGACTGGACAGACCTGCAAATTGAAACCACCGACGGCCAAATCTTAACGATTGGCGAGTCGCAGGACAGTCAGCGACTTCCAACGAAGCCGATATTCTCGTTTCTCTACAAGAGTTTGCCCTTCCATCAATGGATTTCCGATTGGAAGGTTAGTGCGACGGCCGAATCGAGCGATGATGGCGTCACTCATCACCGAATTGTATATGCCGATCCAGAGACTGGCCTCACCTGCACGCTCGAATTGAAAGAGTACAAGGACTTTTCTGCCGCAGAATGGGTGGTAAAGTTGCGCAACGATGGCTCCGTTGACACACCACTCATTCAAAATGTTCAGGCCATTGACACGCATTGGACTGCAACATCGACAACCCGGTTACATCGATCCAAAGGATCGAGTTCTCAATTCGACGATTTCGCATATCACGCTGAGGCCTTAGGATCAGGGGAGACCATATCAATGGTTGCTGGCGGTGGGCGCTCCTCGACCAATTGGTTGCCGTTCTTCAATCTCGAAACGTCAGGCGGTGGCGTGATAACGTGTATCGGCTGGTCCGGAGAGTGGGCATCCACGATTCAGCGCACCGACACCGACGACCTTGTTTCCATCACCGCTGGGCTTGCGAAAACGAACTTCGTACTCCATCCGGGCGAAGAGATGCGCACTCCGAGCATCGCACTGCTCTTCTGGCAAGGAAAGCCTATCGACGGCAACAATCTGCTTAGGCGTTTCCTAATCGCCCACCATACGCCGAGGCACGCCGGCAAAACCATCACCGCGCCGATGTCGTCCGGAATGTGGGGTGGCCAAAAGACGGAAACTCAGCTTGAAGCGATCGAAATGATCGAGAAGAGCAAGTTGAATTACGACGTTTTCTGGATCGATGCAGGTTGGTACGGAACCGCCGAGAGTTGGTCACCAATCGAGTTCACCGGGAAATGGTATGGCCAAGCGGGAAACTGGAATGCTAACCCAGTTGCCCATCCGGACGGGCTTAGCGCCGTTGGCGATGCCTCACACAAGGCAGGGCTGAAGTTCTTGCTTTGGTTCGAATTGGAGCGCGCGGTGGCAGGCACTTCGATAACCCTTAAACATCCAGACTGGTTTCTGACAGATCCGGCAAATGGATTCAACGTTCTATTGAATCTAGGTAACGACGAGGCGCTGCGCTGGATTATCGACTTCATGTCATCGCGAATCGACGAGTGGGGCATTGACATCTATCGTCAAGATTTCAACTTCGAGCCACTTAGCTACTGGCGTGCAGCCGATGCGCCTGATCGAGTCGGGATCGCGGAGTCCAAACACATTGCGGGTCTTTACGCCTTTTGGGACGAACTGCTTCGCCGACATCCGAATCTCATCATTGATAACTGCGCGAGCGGCGGCAGGCGGCTAGACCTGGAGACCGTTGGGCGCAGCATCCCTCTTTGGCGAAGCGACTATCAGTGTGTTCCTACATGCGATCCTCTCGGATCTCAAAATCATACGGCTGGACTGTCGTACTGGTGGCCGATATCGGGGACGGCGACCCACCTGCGCGAAGAAGACACGTACAATTTTCGCAGCGCGCTTTCCGCTGCGATTGGTTTTGCTCTGCCACCCACATCGCTCCTACCGGAAGGATTCGAATACGACTGGGTGTGGCGACAAAAAATGATCGCGGAGTATCAACTCGCGCGGCCACTGTTTCTGGGCGACTACTATCCGCTCACTAGCTTCTCGACGAAAAATGATGCGTGGTTTGCGTTTCAAATGCATCGGCCCGATCTGGACGAAGGCTTCGTGCTTGCTTTCCGGCGTAGTGATTCGCCATATTCCTCGGCGCAATTCGAGCTAAATGGCTTACTGAAGGCAACAGATTACCGTATCTCCGATGCTGACCGCGACACCGAAAGAGTTGCGTTCTGCACAGATGAAAGTGGGTGGTTTACGATCGACATCGAATTGAAAGAGCCGCGAAGCACCAGGTTGCTGTTCTATTGCGGACTCAAGTAGCGTCGCACTGACCCTCTAGTCCGCTGCTCCGCCCTCCGATAATTACCTGGAGTCTCCAGCAATATTCTCGGAGGGCAATTTTATGCCGTTTTCCTTTGCTAGTCTGACAGCGCCGCTAACCCAGCATGAGCGCGACCGCAAGACGGTCACCTATATGGTGATCGCCGCGTATGGTTTGATCGCGCAGATTGTTGCGCGGCTGCACGATCTCTGCACGGTCGAGTATTCTCCCGCCAGCCTGCTGCTATTGGCCCAATTTCACGCCATCCGGCCATTCCAGTACCGCGTGCTTGTCCCGGCTATTGTGCATTTTCTCGGCCGCGTAACTCATGCCGACTCGTATCAATACGAAGCGCTATACGGATACATTGAACTGGCGGCGACGTTCGCAACATTCGTAGCGTTCCGCGCCTATTTGCGGACATTTTTCAACGAAGCGCTAGCGACCGTCTTTTCGTTTTCGATTGCCATCCCGATGCTGCTGATCCACACGGTCTGGGGGTCGATGAAGTATCCGACCGACACGCCTCAGATTCTGCTCTTCACGCTGTGCCTGCTGTATCTACGAACCCAAAACTGGAGGGTCTTTTATCCAGTTGTCGCGGTTTCGATGTTCAACCGCGAATCGACCGTCTTGATTGTTGTCGCGATGGCGGTGACTATGTTCGATCAGTTGCCGAAGCGGACACTCACAGCGCACCTGATCGCAACAACCGTCCTTTGCGTCGGCGTCAAGCTGTTTGTGAACCACCTCTTCGCGCACAATCCCGGCGGCGTCATGGAGAACCAAATGCCACTCAACCTTTATCTATTGGGACAACTCGCGCACTTCCAGCCGACTGTGCTCTGGACTGCCGTTTCGCTGTCGATGGTGCCAGCATTCCTTTGGCTAGGCAGGCGGTTTATCGACAATTTCGCGCTGCGCGTGCTTGTCTTGGTGCCGGTCTATGCCGTGGTTATGTTCTTTGTGGGGATTCTCGACGAGACCCGCGCCTACAACGAAATGCTGCCAGTACTGCTGCCGCCGTTGCTGATGGTCTTTTGGCAACTGCTGGAGCAGACAAAAAGTGGCGAAGTGGACGAGCCGCTTGAGGAAATAAACTTCGGCACCCAGACCGGTGAGGCGGCCCAACAACCTATCCGACAGGCGGCGTAGCGAAGACCCATGACGTTCACCAAGCCAAGTGACCGTGCCATACGCGCTTATGCGCTGGCCCTGCTAGTAAACGTCGCTTACGCCGTGATTGCGTACGTCTCCACTGATCTCTACGACCGGCGCACCAGCGAATTTGCGCCTGCGACCCTCCTCGATTTGGCTAATTTCACGGCTAGGTGCCCCTATCAATATCGGCTCCTGGTGCCGGCAACGGTCCACCTGATTGCGTCGCTCTTACGCCTAAACCTTCACCAAATCGTGCCGCTCTACAATTTGCTGGAGGGGGTGTGCGTCTTCGCCGCGCAGTGGGCGTATCGGAAGTATCTGGCGACCTACCTTTCAGAACAGACCGCGACTCTGATATCGTTTTCTATCGCGATCCCGATGCTCCTGATCCACGTCTGCTGCGGCGCGATGCGCTTTCCGACCGACACCGCACAGGTTCTTCTTTTCACTCTCTGTTTGCTAAACCTGCGGACTAAGAACTGGCCCTGGCTCTACGCGACTGTCGCTTTGGCGATGTTCAACCGCGAATCGACCATGTTAATTGTGATCGCATTCGCCGCGACAATGTTCGACCAACTCCCGCGCCGCCGGTATCTGAGCCATCTATTAGCCTTAAGTGCACTTTGCATCGCGATCAAACTGACCATCAATCACATCTTCGCGCACAACCCTGGCGCACTCACCGAAGATCACACCCAATATAACTCGTGGCTCCTCGGCCAGCTTTTGCACGGTCAGCCGAACATCGTCTTCACAACAGCGACGATCCTCACCCTGCCCGTCTATATCTGGCTCGGCCGACGCTTCGTCCCGCCATTCGGCCTGCGTTTGCTGGTGATCGTCCCGCTCTACACGGTTGGAATGTACTTTGTCGGCGTTTTCGACGAAGTCCGCGCCTACAACGAATGCGTCCCCGTGCTGCTGACCCCACTGCTGTTGGTGTTTTGGAGAATGCTGAGGGAGACCGGCAAGGAGGCGAAGATTGGGGACTTGGCGGACGAGGATCGGAAGCAGGAACCGGAATTTAGGCTGGCGCCGTGAAACGGTCGGTCGCCGCACATGCTCGCCCGCTACGGACTTTGCGGTATGATTATAGTAGAAACAACCATTTAGAGCACGATTATGACGCTAACCATAACTCTGGATCCGGAAACTGAACAGGCAATCGAACGGAAGGCCGCTCGCCTTGGCATTTCACCATCCGAATACCTGAGCCGTCTTGCGGCGCGCTCAACTCGTCCTCGACGCACACGTTCTAAGGTGGCACCAACACTTCCTCCGCGCGATCCCACAAAGCCGCAAACAGGCGCAGAGTTGGTCGCGGCGTTGAAAGCTTTAAACTTGCCCGGCACTTATGGAGATCCGAATGTCGACGCTCAAACGCTAGCTCGTCAATTGCGCAAGCAAGCCGAAACCCGTGATTGGAGCTAGCTCGAACATAGGATGATTTTAGACACGGATGTTTTCATAGAGGTTTTGCGAGACGATCCACTGGCGTTGCATTGGATTACTCGTCAGCCCGCGATGCCATTTCTGTCCGGCGTTGCGGCTCTCGAGGCCTCATTCGGAAGCCAAAGCGCTACGGAGCTAAGGCTGGTCCACGCAAAACTTAAAGTCTTTCACATCCTATGGCCGGAGCCGAAGGATACTGAGGATGCGACCAGACAATTTTCATCGATTAAGCTCTCGCACGGTCTTGGCGCGTTCGACGCGATCACCGCTGCTATCGCAATTCGGCATAAGTTACAGATAGTGACGTTCAATGTCAGACACTTTCGTGCTATTCCAGGTGTTTCGGTGATTCAGCCATATGTTCGCTGAGTCAAAGCTAGCAATTTTTCAGACAACTTCTTGCGGCTTTGTAATTAGCTCCCCGTCCCACTCTTCCGGCGCGACATCGGCAAGTGTCTGCGAGTATGTCCAACTGTGGCCGCCGATGTCCTGGACGACATACTGACGCTCACCATATACATGATCCACCGGCGGCTCCAAAACGACCACCCCCTTTGACAGGCAGTGTTCGTAGTGCGCCTGGACGTCGCTGATCCGCACCATGATCCGGTGACTGACATAGACCGCGCCCGCGACTGGCCGCTGCTCCCGGTCAATATACTCCGCGACGATCATCGCACCGCCGCCGGGAACGATCATCTGCGCCCGATGCTCCGCAATCCGCAAACGCTCCCGAAACCCAAAAACATCGCTCAACCATTCGACCGCCTGCCGAACGTCGGGATATGGAAGGACGGGAATGACGGCGGGGGACGGGATGGAGCGGTTCTGAAGTAGCTGTCTCATGTCATTCTTTAATTCGTTCGCGACCAGAGCCGATTTCGCCGCGATCGTAGTTCTGCTTGCCGATTCACCCAATCGCGTACCTCACACCCCGTTTCTAAATATTGAACTTCCCGACGGGAAATAGTTCATCTATTTTTGCGAGAATGTCAGCTGGGAGGACTTTGTCAACAACACCAACGTTATCATCAATTTGCGATGGCTTAGATGCGCCGATAATTACACTCGACACGTTTTTTTGGCGGAGAATCCAGCCGAGGGCTAATCCCGACATGGTTAGGCCGGCGCTCTCGGCGAGGGGAACGAGTAGCTGGACGCTGGCCAGCATGGCATCACTGGCCGCGACCTTGTCGCGTACCCAAGCATCAAGCACCCCATGCTTGAAGAACGGGTTCGGCCCCGTCGCGCGGCTGCCCTGCGGAAGCGGCTCGCCAGGCTTGTATTTACCGGTGAGGACTCCTTGGGCGAGTGGCGAGAAGCAGACCTGCCCGATCCCTTCAGTCTCGCAATACGGGATAACGTCGCTCTCGATGCTTCGTGCAAGCATATTGTACTGGGGCTGGTTTGAGACAATAGGATGAAGGCCGCGGGCGCGAACGATTTCGACCGCGCTTGCAATCTGATCTGCGCTCCACTCTGATACGCCGTAGTAGAGAATCTTCCCTTGCCTGCACAGGTCGTCGAGAGCCATTAGCGTTTCGTCAATAGGCGTCCCGCTATCGAATCTATGGCATTGGTAGAGGTCGATGTAATCCATGCCAAGACGCCTCATCGACGCGTGGCATTGCTCGAAGATGTGCTTACGCGATAGGCCACGATCATTTGGTCCCGGCCCCATCGCATTAAAGACCTTAGTGGCGACGACAACCGATGACCGCTCGAACTTCGCCAGGGCGCGCCCGACAACCCGCTCAGCCTCGCCGCCTGCATAGGCATTCGCTGTGTCGAAAAAGTTGATGCCGAGTTCGTACGCTCGGTCTATGCACTTTTCGGCGACCTCAGCCTCGGTCGCACCGCCGTACGTCAGCCACGACCCGAGCGAGACCTCGCTCACCTTCACGCCGTACTTGCCCAAGTTGCGATATTGCATTAGATAATTGGCCCTTTCAGATTGGGAATTGCACCGCGGAAGTTTCGGACATGCACATTCGATAGGTAGCCGAGCGCGAGGCGATCACTTCTCATAGAGCGACCGCGTGCGACAAAACGTCGTCTCGTATATACCAATGAAGACCGTTAGGCGTCACGACGTCAACCGAGTGTTGAAGCAGAGTTTCCAGGTCGTATTGCAAGCCACCCAGGTCAAAACCACTGCAATCGGGATTAGGGTCAACCAAAAAATCGATATCGCTCTCTGAATTTGCTTCGCCTCTTGCAACAGACCCGAAAATGCGGACGTTGGCAATGCGGCGCGCAGCCGACAGCGCAAGAATTTGCTGTTTTTTTCCACGGAGGCTCTCGAGCGAAATGATGCATTTCTTGTCAGTTGGTGACATGGATCTCTGGTAGAAGTCAGATTGTGCGGCAAATTGATTATACCAACCTAGATAGTTGACGAACGAAAGGGGGCAGCTATTAGAAAATACATGCTATGACGCTTTGATGTTCTTCTGACTGGCGTAGCGCCCGCGACCGGCCGCTGCTCCCGATCAATATACTCCGCAACGATCATCGCCCCGCCGCCAGGTATCAGCATCTGCGCCCGATGCTCCGCAATCCGCAAACCCCCTCGTAACCAGAATAAATTGCGTAGTGAAGCGACCACCTGCCGGAGACATGTCTAGCGTCTCTCTTCAACTATATGGTCGCAGATTCAGATCGTATATTGCTGAGTGATGCGGGGCGGTTCGCCTAACAAATTCAGTATCGCTCGTCCATATCTCCGCAGACCAGGCGGTTGCGACCGCTGCAAAATAGGCATCCCCCGTGCCGACGCCGCGCAAGTACCATGCCCACGCATCCTCCGTTAGTTCTGGCGTAATAGGTTCCCAGGTAATCGGCAACGAAAGGAATTCGTCAATTGCTGTCTTGACGATCGGTGCGCCCAGAGCTGGCGCACCAACGCCCTCCATTTTCTTGCGGCAAATGTTGATAAATTCAACCTGACAAAGAACTGGAGCAACGGCATCGACAGTACGCATGCGAATTGCTGTTAGGAGGGGATCCGCGTTGGGTGCGAGAGGCTCACGAAACAGTGCATTTCCAATTGCGCAGGTGTCTGGAACAATGATTCGAAGCGGCATCTGTCGCTTAGCCTTCGACTAACGTTTCCGAACCCGCTGTTACTGGCATTTGACCGCGCACGGAGCGAATTGAGGCGAGAGAACTGTCGGCCGCGCGCGAATCCTCCGTATCCAAACGATAGCAAGCGCCATAAAACAGTTGATTTCCGCTGGCATCGAGCTTAACATTCAAGAAGCTTTCGTTACTTCGGACGAGTCCATTTTCGCGGGCCCACGAATTGATGTCGCGGATTGCTGATGCGTTTGTTTCGGCATCAGAAAATGCGACGACAAACTGGGCATTCGCGTAGTCGTTAGGATCGGTTTTGACTATCATCGTTACGTACCTCAAGTCAGAAAAATCGGCTCGCAGGAAGCACTTCCCACAAGCCGATTATACCGATTATCTGCTGATCCGCCATATGCGTTCTTAGAACCCGCCCATGCCGCCCATTCCACCCATGCCGCCGGGCATTCCGCCGCCACCGCCGCCGGCCGGGGCGCCGTTCTTCGGCTCAGGTCGCTCGGTCACCAGGCACTCGGTCGTGAGAACCATTCCCGCGATCGACGCCGCATTCTGCAGCGCGGAGCGGGTCACCTTGGCCGGGTCAACAATGCCCTGTGCGACAAGATCGCCGAACTCGTCGGTCGCCGCGTTGTAGCCCTTGCCTTCGCGCTTGATCTGCTCGACAATGACGCTGCCCTCGACACCCGCGTTGTTCGCGATCTGTCGGGCGGGCTCGTCGAGTGCGCGCTTAATAATCGCAACACCAACCGCCTCGTCGCCCGTGGCTGAAATGCCGTCGAGCGCCTTGATTGCGTTGATGAGCGCGACACCGCCGCCGGAAACGACACCCTCTTCAACAGCCGCACGGGTCGCCGAAAGCGCGTCCTCGATGCGGTGCTTCTTCTCCTTGAGCTCAGTCTCAGTAGCCGCGCCAACTTGGATCACCGCAACTCCGCCCGACAGCTTGGCGAGTCGCTCTTGCAGCTTCTCGCGATCATAATCACTGTCCGACTTGTCGATCTGCGCCTTGATCTGAGCGATTCGGCCCTGGATCGCGGCAGCGGTGCCGTGGCCTTCGACAATCGTGGTCTCGTCCTTGGTGACGGTCACACGCTTGGCGGAGCCGAGGAACGTCTCGTCGACATTCTCCAGCTTGAGGCCGAGGTCTTCGGTAACGAAACGTCCAGAAGTGAGGATTGCAATGTCCTCCATCATGGCCTTGCGGCGGTCGCCAAATCCCGGCGCCTTGACCGCAACGACATTCAGTGTGCCGCGCAGCTTGTTCACAACCAGAGTCGCGAGGGCTTCGCCATCGACATCCTCAGCAATGATGACAAGCGGCTTGGCCGCGCGAACAACCTTCTCAAGCACCGGCAGGAAATCCTGAACGCTGCTGATCTTCTTCTCGAACAGCAGAATGAACGGATCCTCAAGAACCGCTTCCATGCGCTCGGCGTCGGTGACCATGTACGGCGAAATGTAGCCCTTGTCGAACTGCATGCCCTCGACCAGCTCAAGCGTCGTCTCGGTGCCCTTGGACTCCTCGACGGTGATGACGCCGTCCTTACCGACCTTGTCCATCGCCTCGGCGATCAGCTCGCCGATCTTGACGTTCTTGGCGGAGTTCGTGGCGACCTTCTGGATCTCGTCCTTGGTGTTGACCTGGGTGGCAGCCGACTTAATGTGTGCGACAGCCGCTTCGACCGCACGGTCGATGCCGCGCTTGATCGCGAGCGGATTGCTGCCCGCGGCAACATTTTTCAGCCCTTCACGGACAATCGCCTGCGCCAGGACAGTCGCGGTGGTGGTGCCGTCGCCAGCGACATCGTTGGTCTTTGACGCCACTTCACGAACGAGCTGCGCGCCCATGTTTTCGAACTTGTCTTCGATCTCGATCTCTTTGGCGATGGTGACCCCATCATCTACGAGGGACGGCGAGCCGAACTTCTTCTCAAGGACGACGTATCGCCCGCGCGGCCCGAGGGTGACCTTGACCGCGTCGGCAAGGATGTTGACACCGCGCTCAAGCGCACGTCGCGCCGGCTCGTCAAACAGAATATCTTTTGCTGCCATTAGCTAAATCTCCTAAAAAACCGAATTAAGGTCGGGCCAGCGTTTTGCCCGATCGTCTCAACTAATCTAATGTTCCGCTCCGATTCTCCCATCCCAACCTTGCCTTCCCGTTTCGGGGAGGTGGCGAGGAACGAGCCGGAGGGGTCTTAGAGCACGCCTAAAACATCGTCGCCGCGAAGGATGATGTAATCCTCGCCGCCGACTTTGATCTCGGTTCCGCCGTACTTCGAGTAGACGACCTTGTCGCCTACCTTGACATCCGGCGCGACCCGCTTGCCGCTGTCGAGCAGCTTGCCGGGGCCAACCGCCAAAACTTCGCCGCGCTGCGGCTTCTCTTGCGCGCTGTCCGGCAGAACAATTCCGCCTGCGCTGGTGGTCTCGGCCTCAAGTGCCTTGACTACGATCCTATCGCCTAAGGGCTTCAACATCGGTGGTAAAACCTCCCTTTGTGTATTTCTGTGTTGTAGCGTTACTGACTAGTGTTCAACTCAACCTGCAGCGATTTGGGTGGCCGCAGGATAAAATTTCGATACAATTATACGCCTGATTTAGCACTCATGTCAAGAGAGTGCTAAAGGTCGAAGCCTAGTAGATTTCGTTGACGCCAGCTCCGCGTCAGAAGATCAGAGCCGGTTGACCTTGCTGAGTACAATACTGGCATGCCACTCGTCAAAATTGCTGTCACGCTAAAGCCGACGCTGCTCGATGCGCAGGGGCGCGTCGTTCAGAATGCGCTGCATCAGCTTGGGTATTCCGAGGTTGAAAAAGTGCGGATCGGGCGCTACATTGAGGTCAATCTCGATTCTGGCGCTGACCTCGACACGCGCATCAAGCAAATGTGCGACACTTTGCTCTCGAACCCAGTCATCGAAGACTACACCTACGAGGTCGCGGAGCAACCAAAATGAAATTTGGCGTCGCCCAGTTTCCCGGTTCGAATTGCGATCAGGATGCGTACTTTGTGATCAAGGATATCCTCGGCCAGCCCGTGGAGTATCTGTGGCACAAGGATGCCGACCTTAAGGGTAGCGATGTCGTGATTGTTCCGGGAGGTTTTTCATTTGGTGACTATCTGCGCTGCGGTGCCATCGCGAGATTTGCGCCGCTGATGTCGGCAGTTCAGGACTTTGCCGCAAACGGCGGCATCGTGGTTGGCGTTTGCAACGGATTCCAAATCCTGTGCGAGGCGCATCTACTTCCGGGTGCGTTGATCAAGAATGAGGGCACGCGGTTTGTCTGCCGGCACGTTGCGCTCAGGGTCAACAATCCTAATACCATCTTTACAACAGGACTGCACGATGGTCAACTTCTTTCCATCCCCGTAGCGCACGGTGAAGGCAAGTATGTCTGCTCGGACGACACGCTTGGACGGCTCAAGACTGGGAACCAGATCATTTTCCGGTACGCGACGGCAGAGGACAATATCAACGGATCTACCAACGACATCGCCGGGATCGCCAATGAGCGCTTCAACGTGTTCGGCTTGATGCCCCACCCAGAACGGGCTTGCGATACCGAACTGGGTTCTGCCGATGGCCTGGCGCTCTTCAAATCTTTGCTGAAATACGCATAATAAGGATACTTGCTTCAGCATCCATAGGCTGGAACCGGCAAAATGCCGCACATTTGCCGCAGTTTTGGTATCTTGGCGGCAGGGGAATCGGGAAGACGTGCCAAAATCCGTTGAGATGCTACTATACGACGGCATGAACGAGCTTGAGTTCAGCATCGTTTATGAAATCCTAACTGCGGTGGAGTTTACGCCGGAGGGCCAGCGTATTCCTCAACGCGGCTTTACCGTCGAAACCGTCGCTGATCGCATTTCGCCGATTGAGACTTCTCATGGCATAAAGATATTTCCGCACAAAGGGACAGCGACATCTTTGCGTCCCAACATTTTGATCGTCACCGGAGGACCTGGTGCCCGCAGGCCGCACATTCCACAAGGTACTCTAGATTGGCTAGCGAAGGGAATTGAGACGGCGGATGTGGTTTGCGGCGTGTCGTCGGGCATTTACATCGTTGGCCGCGCAGGACTGATCCACAACCGCCGCGTGACCACCCACTTTTCGCTCCTTGACGACCTTCACCGACTCTATCCGCGCGCTACAGTCATGAGCGGCCAGCGGGTCACTACAGACGGAAGAAACTTGATGTCGTGCGGAGGCGGAACAGCCGCGATCGATTTGGCACTCGGCCTGGTTCACCGATTTTACGGTCATGCCGTCGCCGCAGGAGCCGCCAAACGGATTGAATACACGCCGCCCGGTGCTGTCTGAGTGTGAACGAAACATGACTGAAATCTCTGTCGTCATCATCCGTGAACCGGACGCAATTGACCTTCCTTTGCCATCTTATGCGACGGCGGAAGCTGCCGGTGCGGATCTTTATGCCGCTCTCACTGAACCACTGACTTTGGCCCCTGGCGAACGGTTCGCCATTTCCACGGGCATTCGGATAGCCCTGCCGCAGGGTTTTGAGGCGCAGGTGCGGCCGCGCAGCGGTCTCGCGTTCAAGCATGGTATTGGAATGGTCAACGCGCCGGGGACCATTGACAGCGACTACCGTGGTCTTATCAAGGTGATTTTAATCAACCTCGGCCAGGAGGCGTTCACGATTCACCGAGGCGACCGAATTGCGCAAATGGTCGTTGCACCGGTAGTCAGGGTAAAATGGAATTGTGAGGAGACCGAACTTGCGGCAACAGCTCGCGGCGAAGGTGGATTTGGCCATACTGGCCGCGCCTAAGGCGAGTATTGCCAGCAGATGTTCAGGTAGCCGGGCACAGCCATGGTAATAGAACCCGTCCAAGACGAGCAGACCGCGCGGCTTCTATCGCAGGCAAACCTCCACCGAATGCGACAGCAGTGGGACGAAGCCATTACTGCATGCATGCAGGCCCTCTACCACGCTCCGGAAAACTGGCGCGCGCACGCCCTCCTCGGCGATATCTACGCTGACCAAAACCGCCCGGACGAAGCCATCCAATGGTACTGCATGACATTGGATATCCGCCCAGAGTCCAACTCTGTCCGTGAAAAACTATCCAAACTTGTCAACACTAGACGCCATGAAATCGTCCAGTCAATCGATCCAACCAGATCGTTCAAGGCCAGGACAGGCCGGTATCCAGGCGGGAAATTAGGGGCTTCATTTGCCGCGTACAACCTAAGCAGCAACCGCAGAAAGATGGGTGTGGCGGCGGCGGCGATCGGCATAATTGCTTTAATCGCAGTTCCTGTAGTAGTCAGCAGCCAGTCCGCAAAACAGCAAGCCAAAACGACCCCGCCGCCGTTTGTCACTGGAAGCTCACCTACCAACACCAACCTCTATCTTCAGCCGATCACCGTGGGACCAAAGTCCGATGGTGATGCGGCGGTCGATCTCGGCCCGCCTGTTCCCGCTCCAGTCGGAATCCTTCAGCCGACTCCAGGTCAAAGTTCTATGCAGTCTGGCGGCAATGCCTCTTCTGTGCGCGACGTATCCGACCAATCACTGACGTCTTCGATGCAGTCGGATCCGGGCCTCTCGGCCATGCGCATACAAGTCAGTGACGCACAGATCAATCCTAGCAATGGCACGCTGACCATCACTTACGTTTCCGGCGGCATGGCGAGTCCGTCGGCTCAGTCGAGGGACATGCACGACGGCATTGTCATTGCGAAGGCGGCGCTGATCCGCCGCGAGGCTGCCGCTGTGTCGTCGATCACGGTTCGCTGCCTCACGTCCGACAACACCGTGTCTAACGCCCCGACACTGACCTTCGTCGGCGACCTCTCGAGGACATCCCTTTCGACTATTGGGGCCGATATCTCCAACTTCACGCCCTCGCAGCTCATATCGGTGTATTCGGATGTTTGGTGGGCGCCCGGCCAAGCGCCGTTGCAATAGACCAACCCAGCGAACACCTACCCCGGCTCGTTCCTCGCCACCCCTCCCGCAACGGGAAGGGAAAGACAGAGAACCTAACATGCGGTTATTTCCATACCTTCCCGTTTCGGGAGGGTCGCGACTTGTCGCGGGGTAGGCTGCAATTGACCGCATCTCCGCCGCATGAGTATAATGACGGCGTTCGAACTCCCGGTCACCATCGTAATATCCGTCAAACCGACAAGCACATTTCGCACCCACACGCCGTGAACACGACACTGAAAGTCCCAATACCCACTTTAGAACGGCTCGCGACCTACTTCCGTTACCTGATCGATCTTGAAAGTTCGCATGTCGAAACGATCAGTTCGACTGAAGTCGAAAAGCAGACTGGAGTAAACGCGGCGCAATTTCGCAAGGATCTGTCCTATTTCGGCGAGTTCGGAAAGCCGGGCGTGGGTTACAACGTTGTCGAGTTGCAAAACCGCATCGCGCAGATTCTGAAAATTGATCGAGATCAGCCCGTCGTTGTGATTGGCGCAGGAAATCTTGGCTCTGCACTGGTCGGATATCCCGGCCTGCGCGAGCAGAGATTTCATATCGTCGGTGTTTTCGACTCCAGTGACCAAAAAATTGGCCATTCCGTCTGGGACCTGAAAATCCGCGATGTTCGAGAACTGCAAGGAGCGAATCAACAGCTCCGCGCCAAGATCGCGATCATTGCCGTTCCCGCTCAGGCGGCGCAGACCGTTGCAGATTTGGCCATTAACTCCGGTGTTCGGGCACTGCTCAACTTCGCGCCGATCATCCTAAAAGTCCCGGACAGAATCGTGGTCAGAAACGTATCATTTTTGCAGGAATTGGCTGTGCTTTCGTATCATTTGTCTTTGGACGTTAGGAAGTAAACGGTTTGGTCACGATCAGGTCGGAAATCGTGATCAATGTTCCAATTGAAGTTTGTTTTGACTGCGCGCGCGATCTGGTGGTGCATACGGAAGCTGAAAAGCATCGCGGCGAACGCATAGTTGGTTCAAAGAAGTGTGGACTTCTTGAACCAGGCGAACAGGTGACATTCGAGGCTGTTCATTTTGGGATTAGGCAAAGGTTGACGTCGAAAATCGTCCAAATGGAGCGGCCATCAATATTTGTTGACGAGATGCAAAAGGGCGCGTTCAAAAGCTTGCGGCATACGCATTACTTCGAGGAGATCGGCGCTGGCACTCTGATGATCGATACGCTTGAATTTGCAGCGCCTTTGGCAATCCTGGGGAGATTCGCTGAGCTTGCAGTCTTACGGAGCTACATGCAGCACTTTTTGGAGGATCATCAACGGAATTTTAAGAAAATAGTTGAGTAAGTTTGGCAGCGGCAATTATTTAGACATTGGATTACAGTGGTAAAGCATAAGCATCTTGGCTCCAGACCAGGCATATGGGCGGTCTTATTGTTCGATGCAATTTTTGTGTATTCGACGGAGCTGTTTCAGCGGTTGACTCGGTTGTAATTGCACTGCAAACACCGCGCTTAATTGCAGATTACGACCCAAACAATGGCGATTGGCCGCCACGGCCCGAGGCGTTATCATGGGCCGATGCAGGAGTAAACGCTGTTGAATTTGCCTGCGCTACTGCTGCATTGATTTCGACTCTGTTAGGAAAACCGTATGCAGCAAATTGTCAGTGGTATTTAGCGATCTCATTGATTCTGCATCTAGCGGAAATGTTTTTAGCGGCACTTGTGCCTAATCGAGGACCTAATTTGGGCTTGGTAGTAGCGTTGCCGTTCGAAACGTTCTTTATAGCCTTGGGCATTGCTGCTGCAATTCGCGTTAGCAAGACTCAACGTTCAATCAAGAGCGAAGCAGTATAGATTTCCCATTCGAGAAAGAGTAGATCATGTCAAATACCAGAATCGAAAAGGACTCCATGGGGGAGTTCGAAGTGCCGTCGAGCGCCTATTTTGGTGCCCAGACGGCTCGTGCGGTCGCGAATTTCCCGATATCGGGAGTGCGTTTCCCTCGACCCTTTATCCAAGCTTTAGGTGCGATCAAACATGCCGCCGCCGAAGTGAATGTCGAGCGTGGGCTGCTCGAACCAGCCCTTCGCGACGCGATCTCCCGCGCCGCTCAGGAGGTGATCGATGGCAAGCTGGATGATCATTTCGTCATCGACATCTACCAGACCGGCTCCGGCACGTCGACCAACATGAACACTAACGAGGTGATCAGCAACCGCGCCATCGAGCAGCTTGGCGGCGTGATCGGCTCCAAAACGCCGATCCATCCGAACGATCATGTCAACAAAAGCCAGTCGTCGAACGATGTGATTCCCACGGCGATGCATGTTGCTGCCGCCGTTGTACTGCAGCGCGACCTCATCCCTGCGCTCAAAGAGCTCCGCGCCGAGCTGGACAAGAAAGCGGGTGAGTGGGACGATATCGTCAAGATCGGGCGAACGCACCTGATGGATGCGACCCCCATTCGGCTCGGCCAGGAGGCGAGCGGCTGGGCGCGTCAGGTGGAGCTTGCGATCGAGCGCCTGGAGAGTGTAAAGCCACGGCTCTTTGAACTCGCAATCGGCGGGACTGCCGTCGGCACCGGGATCAATTCGCCGGAAGGATTTGGGCGCGATGTGGCCATGAAGCTCGCTTCGCGTTTCGATCTGCCGTTTGTCGAGGCCAAGAACCACTTTGAGGCGCAAGGTTCGCAGGACGGCATCACCGAACTTGGAAACCAGCTTGCTACTGTCGCGACATCACTGCTGAAGATCGCCAACGATATCCGCTGGCTCTCGAGTGGCCCGCGATGCGGCATCGGCGAGCTTGCGCTCCCCGCGGTGCAGCCAGGCTCGTCGATCATGCCGGGGAAGGTCAACCCGGTCATGTGCGAGCAGCTCATCATGGTTTGTGCGCAGGTGATCGGCAACGCGACTACGATCAACATAGCCAACACGCACGGCAACCTCGATCTTAATGTTATGTTGCCAGTAATCGCGCGTAACAGTTTGGAGTCGCTGACCTATTTGGCGAATTCCGTTCGAGCGTTCAACGACAGGGCAATCAAGGGAATGGCGGCCAACAAGCAGCGGGCCGAATCGCTGGTTGAATGGTCGATGAGCATGGTGACATCGCTAGTTCCCGTGATCGGCTACGATCGTGCCGCAGCAATTGCCAAGGAGGCCGTTCACGAAAACAAGACCGTGCGCCAGCTTTGCATTGAGCAGGCCGTCCTTCCCGAAAGCGAGCTTGACGACCTCCTTAATCCGCGCAAAATGACCGAGCCTGGCGTTGGCGCAGGCGGAGAATAACCCAATGGCGATCAAATCTCAACTTGCTGTCCAGATGTACACGGTGCGGGACTTCACTAAATCGGCGGCCGATTTGAAGAGTACTCTCGAAAGGCTAACCAAGATCGGGTACACCGCCGTACAGATGTCGGCGGTCGGCGCGATGGGCGGAGACAGCCCCGAGGTCTCTCCAAAGACGGCCCGGTCGATGCTCGATGATTTGGGTCTCAAATGCATCGCCACACATCGGTCTTGGGACACTCTGGCGAAGGAAACTTCTAAGGAGATCGATTTTCACCACGCGCTCGGCTGCGATTTCACCGCGATTGGCAGTCTGCCCGGAGACTACGGATCACGCGGCGCGCAGGGATATCGGGATTTTCTAACCGATTCGGCACCAGTCATCGCGCAGCTTAAGGCGGCTGGCATTCGGTTTGGATATCACAATCACGCGCACGAATTGGAGCGATTCGAGTTCTCTCAAGGAATGCCGCGCACGTGCTTCGATATCTTCATCGACGATGGCGGACCGGATTTCTGCATGGAGCTGGATCTTTATTGGCTCACTCATGCGGGAGCGAACCCCGAACGAATAGTCGAGCGCTGCGTAGGTCAACTGCCCGTGATCCATGTCAAGGACAAGGAAGTTGCAAACGGCCAGCCGGTGATGGCGCCGGTTGGCGAAGGCAATCTAGACTGGACAAACCTGATTCCTGCCTGCGAGCGCGCAGGTGTCGAATGGTACGCCGTCGAGCAGGATGAATGCCGAAGAGATCCATTCGACTGCCTTCGATCAAGTTGCGAGTTTTTGAGTCGGTTCTGATTAAATCACCTTAGAAAGAGAATGAAATGTCATCACCAATTAGAGTATTAGTCTGGGACGAAGATCCGCCCCACGCACCAAAGGCTGTCTATCCGAACAGCATCCGTGGCGCAGTCGCCGAAGGCTTGATCGAACTTGGCGGCGCAGAAGTCGAAGTGACCGAAGCGCACTTTGACGAGCCGAATCAAGGTATCACGATTGATCGTCTGAACAACGCCGATGTCCTACTATGGTGGGCCCATATCCGCCACGCGCAGGTCGAGGACAAGGTTGCCGAAATGATCAAGAAGCAAGTACACGAAAAGGGACTTGGCTTCATTCCGCTTCACTCAGCTCACTATTCGAAACCATTCAAGGCGGTATTGGAGGCAACCGGCCATCTCTACGGAGGCTGGCGCGACGATCTGAGGGATGAAACGGAAGAGATCACGGTCTGTGCTCCGCGACATCCGATTGCCGAAGGAGTTCAGGATTTTGTTCTGCCGAACGAAGAGATGTATGGCGGACCGTTTGGCGTTCCATATCCGCAGGTGGTCGTTTTCCAGTCCTATTTCCCCAAGGGCGGCGAGTATTTCCCGTCGTTTGCGACTAGTGTTGGAAAAGGGATCGACCCTGATTTCACTTCTGGCGGCGGCAAGGGACACAATCGTGGCGAGGGTGCTGGGCGCGTGTTCTACTTCAGGCCGGGCCATGAGACGTACCCGACGTACTTCGACCCGAATGTACGCCAGATTCTGTGGAATGCGGTGAAATGGGCGGCGCGACGCTCTTGACAAGTTGCCATCAGAACTAAGTCAAATCTGAATCAGTGGCTTCCGTGTGCCTTATCGTTTTCGGCGCAGGAGGCCATTGATTTTTTGACTCTTCCGGAAACCTGTCGCCTAAACGCTGACTCAATTGTGCTTGATACCGCGTCCAAAGACGCTTGCGCCAGAATGAGAAACTGAGAGCAGCGCCGATGCAAAACAGCGGCAGGACTTCCGCAAGCGCCATTTCCGGCCAGAAGGAGCGAAAGTCGATCGTTCCGAGATCGTCGTAGTAGAACCAGACGAGAAATCCCTGAAATCCTACGGCCATCAGCCCACAAAACCAGGGCGCGCCAGTCGCGAGCATCATTTCGGAGGGCGAAACTTCCCGCTTTTCGAATGCCTTCAGCTTGTTGTGGAACCAGGTGAGCATTATTAGGTCAACTTAGCAACGCCACCGGCAGTTCCCGGACACTAAGATGCAGGCTGGATTGGTGGTTGGTTCGACGGCGTTGATGTCGCTGCGGGTGTGGCCGCCTGCTGCGCCGAGGGTCGATCTGGAACGGACGTGAGCTTTGGAAGCAGCGCCGGCGCTCGGAACGAAAACATGTCTAGCTTGGCGAGATAACTGTCGTCGGAGCCGTCCGCAGTGACGCCGCCGTACGAAAACAGCACAATGCCTTGCGCGCCGACTTCGCGCGCCGCCTCAATTTTCTCCATGGTGCTATCGGCTGAGATATGCCACGAGCCGACACCGGCGTAGCAGACGCGGCCATATTCGCTTGCCGTTTGCTCGGCATCCTTGATCTGCTCGGCGACCGTCAGCGTGCTTGTGCTGTAGGCCATCGGAATGACCGCGTCGAGCGCGCCGTCCTTAAGCCACCGCTTCCAATCCTGTCCGCGCTCGTTGTAGGCATCGTTCCAGTCCGCGAAAACGGCGGCGGAAACCTGGACATAAGGCTTTACGGCCTTCACATCCTTAGATATCCATTCGACCAAGCTCGTCACTTGCTCCCGTCGCCAATCCGCCCACTCCGCCGGAAATGCGCGGACATACTCGACCGGCCCGCCTGAATCAAGCTCTGCTTTTCGTTCTGGCGTGAGAGTCGGTTCGATGGACTCCGCAAACGCCTTCTCAGTTGCGGGTGAATAGTCGTAGTTGCGGTTTGGATAGCGAATGTAGTCAAAATGGATTCCATCGATGTCGTAGTTCTTTGTGATCTCGAGGAAGACGTCGTGCAGATGCTGCCGAACGTCTGGATTCGACGGCGACAAGAACGCGCCTTCGCAGTTTTCGGAATAGGTCTGGCGCGTATTGCCATCCGAATCGCATGACAACCAATCGGAGTGCGCATTGACGATGTGGGAAGGATCGAGCGGCTTTTCCGGCGCTGACCAGACATAGCAGGTGTTCACCCACGCATGCACCTGTATCTTCGCGGCGTGCGCCTGATCGATTACGGTCTGAAGCGGGTCAAACGACAACGGTTGATTCGCAAGCTCCTCAGCCCGCGGCTCCAGAGTCAACTTGTACCACGCATCCCCTCGCCCGCGAACCTGCACAAAGAGCGTGTTGAACCCATACGCTTTCGCAGTCGCGACAACATTTCGGATCTTCTCCGGCGTCTCGATGTTGTCCCGAACCACCCACATCGCGCGCACTTCATGGACTGGTTGCTCAGAAGTTGCGATCGGAATCCGGGCGATTGAGCCCCGCTGCCAGACGAGCGAGCGGGAAATCATTTGCCGCTGCACTCGATGATCTGCGCTTCGCTTCGCGTACCGAACATGGGCATGGCGCAAGCGCGCACTGGCCGGAGCGGACATGAGCGCGGCGAGGACGACTAATAAAATTGCGCTGTGAAACGGGGAGAAACGAGCGCGCAGGCAACGTAGCTCTTGCTGCATAGTCTTAATTATACGGGGCAATTTCGTTTCACGCCGCCTTTTGAAATGTGAGTCTTGCGATTGCTGGGCGCAAAACGTCGAAACTTGGCCGTCCATACAGATAGCCCTGCTGCCAAACATAGCCCATTTCGCGTAAGCAGAGCGCATCTTCGACCTCTTCCACCCCCTCCCCTAGTGCGACCGCACCGACTTTTTCGGCAGCATCAAGGATTCGCAGCGCAACCTCCTGCTTTTGTGGATCCTGCGCAATTCCATCCACAATTGATCGGTCGAGTTTGACAATGTCGGGCGCAAGAGCTTCTAACATCTCTACGTTGTTGAAACCAGCGCCGACATCGTCCAACGCGCACTGCACGCCATAGGAGTGGTAGTAATTGAAGATCGTTTTGAGATGTTCTGGATCGCGGACAGCGTCAGTTTCGATCACTTCGAAGACAAGACGGGAAGGATCGATGTCGTGACGCCGTGTTGCTAGCATCGTAGTTTGTAGGCAGTGCTCCGGCTTGTAGATCGAAGTAGGGATAAAATTAACAAACACCAGCGCGTCGGACGGCACCTTCTTGGCCGCCTCGACCGCCTTAATCCTGCAAGCACGGTCAAGCGCAAAGAGCCGGTCTTGTTCGCGCGCCTGCTGAAACATAACGACTGGTGAGATCGCGTCGCCAGATTCGCCCGTAGCACGAGCAAGCGTTTCGTATCCAACGATTCTTACGCCATTTTCAACGGAAACTATCGACTGGTAAGCCATACGGATACGGCCGTCGCGGATCAGGTCATCAATCCAGACTTGAGGTTCGCGCAGAAGCACTTCAACCCATTCGATCACATCTCCGGTTTCGACTGTGCCATCGACTAGCCGCTTAGCCTTGCGAAAGCGCCAAGCAGAAGGCTTGCAGAACTCGGTCCAATATTGCTTGTGGCGCGAAACCGACCTCGCGTTAACCCACAACTGGTCTTGCCCGATAAGTTCACATGAGCGCATAGCGCGGTCATCATTGCAACGCGAGAAGATGGAGGCTTGATCAGTGTCCTGATCGAACTCGATGACGTAGCCCTTAGCTACGGGCGAGCAGAGAGTACAGGTTTGCATGGTTGGCTCCGCTTTCAAAAAGCA
This sequence comes from uncultured Armatimonadota bacterium, assembly GCA_963699265.1. Lineage (GTDB taxonomy): Bacteria > Armatimonadota > Armatimonadia > Armatimonadales > Capsulimonadaceae > CAXSEA01. The sequence continues at coordinate 365,164 of OY969427.1, forward strand.
ATTCTAGCAACCATTATCGGGGTATTCGTGCCAAGTTCTTAGAACTTCTCTGTCTAACAGGAAGCAATGTAGCTTAAAGTTCTGATAATCGCGATACGACAATGTCCGGTGCGAACTCCGCCACGATACTTTCCTCAACCGGATCGCACCATTCACGGGAGTACGCGGTCAGCATTCCAGCACTTCTCCCGCCAGAGATGTCGGCATCAAGATCATCACCGACATGCAGTATCTCGGAAGGCGCAAGCTCAAGCGTCTCGCAGACCGCTTGAAAAACTAGCGGGTGTGGCTTAACAAATCCGACATCGCAAGAAACCACCACGCCCTTCAAACACCGCAAAATCCCGTCGCGGCGCAATGGCTCGACAATGCAGTCCCTTCGGATGAAGTTCGAGCAGACGACGACGTTTCCCTCGAATCGCTCGAATAGCGACCGAATAGCTTCTGCCGCACCATCAGGAATTCGCATCGCTTGGATGAATCCCGCCGCGTACGCATCCGATGCACCTTGAATGAGCTCATCGTCAGGATCATGCTCGACGCGCTCAATCATTTCACGAAGACGGGCCGGAAAATCGTTCTCGCGTAGCGTTTCGCGGTTTTCCGCGAACTGCCGGTCGCGAATCTCGACATATAGGTCGTAGAGGGTGCTGGCTGGGAGGGTCCTATCGAGTCGCCCCTCCAAAAAACGGTGAAGATGGGCGATTGTCGAACCGAGCTCAAGTTTACGCAGCGGATAGATCGTGTTGGCAAAATCCAGACTGATGCCGCGAATATGGGCTGGAATTAGAGAGGACAAGGGCTAGAGGTACGTCCCGTTAATATGCATGCCGAACTTGCAGCCAAGAAAATCGGCAGCTCTGCGGCAGAGCACCATGCGAACAACGAAGATTTCGAAATATTCGGTGACACTCGCCAGCTCCGTGTTAATCTCCAGCTCCAAATTGATCGATTTTGCCTCGGGATCGACACGCAGGAACGATTTTTGCACGGCATGATTCACTCGGTCATGAATATCGAACTTCATCGGGTCGGGATTCTGAACTCGGCTGAAATGGACATCCGACTTGTCGGCGAGGATGGTCGCCGCGGACGGTGCCGAAATCGGTTCGCCATTCGGCTCTTCGTGGTTGCCGATTGCGCCAATCACGGTTGCGATCTCGTCGGGCGGCATTCCCATATCAGTCAAAATGGAGTACGCGATGAGCGCGCCAGCCTCGACATGGCCCGCGCGATTGACCACACAGCCCATATCGTGGAGATACGATGCGATTGCCGCCAGCTCTGCATCGCGCTCGGGGAAACTCAGTGTAGTCAAAATGTAGCGCGCGATCGTGGATACGATCCCCGCATGACGATGTCCGTGCTCGGTATAGCCGATGGCCATCATCTGCTCGTTTGCGCGAGTGATATAGGTGCGGACACGCGCATCGTGGCGCACATCCTTAAGTGTAACGACTGTCATTGGCGTTGTTATCGATTCAAAATATGAGATGTGCGAGTTTCGGGGTGGTCATCCGAATCCGTTTGAGGAGTTGTTCCCGTTTCTGCCGGGTCTATTACATCAATATCGGACGATAGCCTCGCGCCGTTATAGCTGGCAACTATTGTGGCATGGCCCGTGCGCAGAATGTGCAGCTTGCCGTCCTGTGAAACGAAACCGACGTTTCCGGCAGGGCCATTCCAGACCAGATTTTGTTGCGCACCGCTGACCAATTGATCGCCCGAGCGAAGGAATAGCGAGTAGGTCTGGCCGACCTGCAGCGGGGCGGACGGCAGCACGATGGTCGCCGGATCTGTAATCGTGATCGAGTCGCTGCCCTTTGCCGCGACCGTGAGCATGTCGGCGACAGGACGTTCAGCGCCTGTCCCCGACGGATCGCTGACCGAAACACCGTCCGCCACCATTGTTGTCGATCCGCCGCCGTCAAGATTGATCGCGTCAACTGCGCCCTCCGATTTCATCAAATATGCAAGATCATGGAGTGAAATTCCGGCGCTGATTCCAGGATTGTCATCAACCGTAACGATTACGATCTTGCCATCCGCGCGCGCGCCTACCGCCGTCCTTGCGTGAGGGCCATTGCTGAAACCATTATCGAATCCTTCGGCCGAGTCGTCCACAATCACCTGGCCATGATGGAGCAAAATCGGTCCACCGCCGATGATCTGTTGCGCCTGATCCCAGATATCGGGATCGTCAGGCGCACCGCCATCTGCGTCGGTCGTGACATCCTTGATGCCGCACACAAATCCAATCGTGTCGCCAACATGAAATTCAGAAGCAAACTCGGCAGCATGTGTGGAACCAAAGGGCACGGAAAATACCACCCCATCGACTGGAATCTTTGACGCAGTTGCGCTACCAGTAACGATCTGATCGACTCTCCCCATCATCTGTTTTCCCGGAGACAATGGCAGATTGACGCGTGTTACAAGGATTTCCGTTCCATTCCCACGCGCTCCTGTTGACGGCCCATAGCGAGGCGTGTAGACGACAATATCTGCGGGATCCGTAGTGCTCGTCATGCGGTCCACTCCCGTGATCGGCAGCGTGAAACCATTCTGAGGCGCAAGCATTCCATGTAGGCTGACCAAGCCTACAATCGGCTTGCCGTCAGGAAGCAGTCCGAATGCTGCGCGCGCCGGCACCGCGTCCGTTCTGTACGGTTCGGAGTAGATTTCGCCGTTCATGACACCGACACCCAGCGGATCACCCGTGAACGGAAAATAGTCGCCGTTCACACCAGCCAGGAGCTGCTTTCGCGCCAAAAGGGCGCTGACATTTTCGCGGCCTTTGTGAATGTCGCCGGTTCCGTCGGTGAGGGAATCATTCGCGATGGCTGTGCCTATCTGAACACCTTCTGCCGACGGATCGACCAGCAGCACGTTGACGAGTAAGGGCGTGTCGGTAGACTGAATCTGTTGGGTCAGCGAAACTCCGGTGGCGAGCGACTTGGTGGACGTGGTGCTCCAGGAGAACGTTGGCGGTGCCGGCGCAATTGGTGCCAAATCCAATCCGACCGCGGACAGGGCGAGCAAACCGAGGTGAACTGCAAACTTCATCTGTTGGGATTATATAGGTAGGATGGGAGGGTTGTCAAAACCATGCACAGCATGGTTCCGTAGAGCGCCACCAAACATGTTCGGAATACAGGGACTACCTGCCGCGACCATCCGCGTGGCAAACACGGCGTGAAATCAAGGAAGATGACAGGCAGGGAAGCCTGTCCCACAAAACCGAATCATACAATTTCACGCAGTCTCTTCACGCTATCCTCATCCAACTTCGCAATATCCGGGATTTCGAAGCGGTTGCCGTCTACGTCGATCAGCAGGAGATGGTTTGCGGAGAGCCACTGGGCGTTTTCCTGAAGGCTTTGGGCGACAAAATCGCGACTGCCACGATCCGTTTCTACCTCCCAGTAGCTCGCGCCAAATTCTTGCTTCGTGTGGTTAATCCGTGAGACTGTGGCCGTCAGATAGCGATATCGCAGCTCCTTTTCAATTGCCGCTAAGCTATCCTTCGACAAGACGTTTGGATCCGGAAGCGTAACTATCTCATCGCCTTTGCCATCAAGCAGCGCCAGATATGTATTAGGCCGGGTCAACGGCGCGGCCCAGGCGGGCTTGACTGTCAGATAAGATCGGCTGCCTTCGACCGTCATGCGCAGCCGCTCGCTGTCATCATGAAATATTCGAAGCACTGCCGGATCGATCGGCGGCAACTCAGTTTTCTCAGCCTCTGGCATAAAATTGACCCTCCTTGGGATTAGGTCGATTTTGCCTCAAGCAAAATCGACCTAATCCCAAGGCATGAAAAATGGCCCAGCGGCCACAGAGCGTTCCTTAACTCTTCTTTTGTTCAACACCTACCCGCCAGCGTAGCCGATGATTTCGTTGATCTGGCTTTGGGTCTGGACGAGGTTGTAGAACGCGCCCTTCTTCTCCATCAGTTCCGCATGACTACCCATTTCGCAAATTTCGCCCTTTTCCAGGACAATGAGCTTGGAAGCGTTCCTAAGTGTGGACAGGCGGTGCGCGATGGCAAAGGTGGTTCGGCCCTTGATCAGGCGACCGATTGCTTCCTGGATTTGCTTTTCGGTCTCGACATCGACCGACGATGTCGCCTCGTCCAAGATCAGAATGCGCGGGTTGTGCAGAATGGCGCGTGCGATGGATATGCGCTGACGTTCTCCGCCCGACAGCTTGCTGCCGCGTTCGCCAACCATGGTGTCGTATCCGTCGGGCTTGGACAGGATGAAGTTGTGGGCGTTGGCCGCTTTTGCCGCGATCATGATCTCATCCAGCGATGCACCCGGCTTGCCGTAGGAGATATTGTCGGCAATGGTTCCGTTAAACAGGAACGGCTCCTGTAGGACAATCCCCACCTGCGAGCGCATACCTTGGAGCGACATTTCGCGATAGTCCATGCCGTCGATCATGATCGCGCCCGCGTCCGGTTCGTAGAAGCGGCAGAGCAGATTGATCGTGGTCGATTTGCCAGCGCCGGACTTGCCGACCAGGCCAATCATGTCGCCGGGTTTGGCCGTGAAGTTGATGCCCTTCAAGACAGGATTCGACTTGTCGTATCCAAAGCGGACATCTTTGAAGGTCACCTCGCCCTCTATGCGCGGAGAAAGAGTGCTGCGCTTGTAAGGTTCCGGATCCGTGTCAATCACTTCGAAAACCCGCTCAGCGCCAGCCATTGCGCGGCTAAACCAGTTGTTGACCTGCGCGAACCATTGCAGCGGGCCGTAGACAAGTCCAAGGTAGCTGCTGACCATCCACAGTTGTCCTAGGGTCATTTCGCCCTTGTAGACAAAATAGCCGCCGACGGAGAAGTTGATCAGCGCTCCCAAGCCTGTAAAAAATGACATCACGCCGAATATCGTGCTCCAGCGCGACTCTGCACGAATTCCGGCGGTCATGAGCTCCGTGTTGCGGCTTGTGAATTTTGCGTTCTCGTAGTCTTCCTGCGCAAACGCCTTCACGACGCGAATTCCGCTGAGGGACTCGTTCAGGTGCATGTGGAATCGTGCCCACTTTTGGCCCATGCGGTTGTGCAATTGCGAAATGGATTTCCAGAATACCGCACTGATGATCGCGACTGCTGGCAGGGGCGCGAGCAGACATAGGGCGAGCTTCCAATTGATATTGAAGAGGATTACCATGACCGCGATGAGCGAGAGGCCGTTGGTTAGAAAGTAAGGGACTCCGTCGGTCAGAAATCCCCAAACTCGGTCGGTGTCCTGCGTGACACGGCTGGTGATCGCGCCCACTTGCTTCTTATCGAAGTAGTTGAGCTGCAAAAACTCGATCGCGCGGTAAACCGAACTTCGGATGTCTGCCGCAATATGTGCGCCGAGGTACGCGACCAGGCGGCCATTGACAATCGTCATGCCGATTCCGGTCAACAGAACACACAGCCAGCCCGCCATGAGTTCAGCAAGGAGGGTGAGACTGCTGTGATGCCGGAGCACACGGTCGATTATCAGACCCTGCAGGCGCGGCGGGATCATGTTCAGGGTGGTTGAAATGATCGACATCGCGGCCAGCGCGCCTGCCTGCACTTTGTACGGCTTAAGATAACCCGCGATGCGGAGGAGCGTTTTGCGTCGGTTGACACACGCCGGGCAGATGCCGTCCTTTTCGGGCAGGAGACGTCCGCATTTTTCGCAGCGCGTGCGCTCCTTCTTGAGGTTGATCTGCAGCGGTTCGCCCTTGGCAAGCTGTTCGATTCCTCGTGCGGCCTCGGAAAATTGGGCGGCGATTGTTAGTGTATACGAGACAATGGGAACCACCGCGCCCAGCTTGGTCGTGATCTCCATACGTCCGCCGCCTACAAGCGGCTCGTTGCGTGCCGACTTGATTTCGGCGATCGGCATGCGAAAGACGGTCGCACCGCTGCTGTCCAGAACCCGAACTTCCGATCCTGTCACCTCAAGTGATCGCTTGCCAAATTGGCCGTCGAGACCATAGTCGGCCTCCAGATGGATTAGGATGTCGTCCGGCGCGGGCGATTGTTGGTCTTGGCCTTCTTCAGTTTTCCGACCGGTTTCAATTGTCGACATTCATTGCTCCGAGATAGTGACCAAGACAAAACAGCGAGACAAAGAGTACGGTTCGCTAAAATCGCGCAGCGATGCACCGCAAAGAAACTGAAAATCACTGCCAGAAGCCCGCTGAAATACGAATCTCTGTTCGATTTGATTGTAGACGCTTGAGGTCGAGGAAGTCAACTCAGCCTTTAGGCTAGGTGCGATAAAATGCACAGGTACTATTGACCCATGGTAAGAGTTTTATTCGTTTGCCTCGGAAATATTTGCAGGTCGACCATGGCCGAAGCGGTGTTTTTGCACAAAGTTCGTGAAATGGGTCTACAAAACGAAATCAGCGCCGACTCTGCAGGAACAGGCGATTGGCATGTCGGCGAGCCTCCGCATGCGGGCACAAGCGGCCTCCTGCGCAAAATGGGAATCGACTATGATCATCGCGCACGGCAACTAACCGCACGGGATTTCGAAGAGTTCGACCTGATACTCACCATGGACGACGACAATTTTCGCGCCGCGAGCCGTTTAGCGGGGGGCGCAAAGGACAAGCTAAGGACCTTCCTGAGCTTCGCGCCGCACTTGGGCCTTAATCAAGTGCCTGACCCGTGGTACACCGGAAATTTCGCTCAGACTTATGAGCTTGCGAGTGAAGCGGCGGAGGGGCTGATTGAGCACATCCAAGGCGGGATTCTCAGCAAGATACGCCGAGATTCCGGTATAAAGGAGATACGATGAAGTTGCAAGTAGATATCGAGCAGGGTCCAGCAAGCTGGGGTGCGTCTGCAAGCAGTAAGGCGCTTCATGGAACTGTCGTCGCCGTCAGGTCCAAGCAGGGACGAGGCATTAGAGAAATTTCGCTCAGCCCTCAAAGTCCACCTTGAAGGGTTGCGAGAGGATGGCAAAATGGTTCCGACTTAAGGCTTGGTTATCCGAGAGCTTGTTCCCGCCTAGAGCCCATCGCACATCGGCTATCAATTCCCCATGTAGGCCAGATGAATGCCTAAATCTCCAGCCTGTCAAACCGATCCGTCGGAGAAGCGAGCACATTGCTCAGCATGATATATGCCGTCTCGATTCGGCGCTGAATGTCCCTGCGCCGTCTGGGCCTCTGGCGAACCTGCGGGGAAGCGCTCCGGAGCGGCGCGCTCCCTGAGAGTTTGATAAGCCTTCTGAACCGACAGCATGTCCGCACCGGGTTCCACGCCAAGAATCTTGTACGCGCCGATTAAGGTCTGCGTTGACGGTTGGGGCGCATTTTGAGGAGCAGGGCTTGAGCCGGCGGGTGCATTGGCGCGATCTATTGCAATCTTGCGCTCAAGTTCGTCCAAACTCGGTTCAGGCAGAGACTCGGCCATCGGCGACGTGTTGTTCAGCTCTTTGGCGGCCTGAGCTTGGTTGATCTTGCCCATCGCACGATCCCACGCCGAAACACCGTTATTGTCCTGATACCTGGCCATAAACTCGTCCATTTCCTGCTGCGCCTTAATGTCGATCTCTTCCCAGCGCGTCATGACCTTGTCAAGCTGGACCTTGGCTAAATTGAAAACTCTGTCTGGAATTCCCATCGTACTTGGTTCTACTGATTGCCGTCTAGCTCAATCCGACTAGTCAACTGCAAGCGCCTCGAGCTGAGAACCCGTGAGACCGGAAAAGGCTACCTCGATAGCGTCGTCGTATTTTTCGCTAAACGCCGGCCCGAATCGGTCGGTCAGAGCCTTTGCCTCGGCACGTGAAATTTGCTTGTCGGATGCCGCCTGCATAATCCGACCATATGCAACCAGCAACGCGCTATCAGACACATTGCCCTTAGATGCGGCTGTGTCAAGTATTTCATTCATCCTTTTCAAGAACTGTGCTTGAGCCATTAGTCAACTCCGCCGCGATTGAACCATCCTGACGCATCAGGATCACCTTTACAAGCTTAGTGTTATAGCGCAGAAGGGAATCGGCCGCGACATCTACCAAGTCTTCAGGATTCACGCCCGGTCGATCAAGCAAGATAACGGCAATCTCAGCCTGCTTGTTTGACTTCCTGACGTCAGCTCGGATTCTGTTTTCGACATTGACAGTATCAATGCCAAGCCTCTTGAACTCGACTGACATGACTCGATCGCTATCAAGCATGTAACCGTCGGGCGGTGCCGCACCTTCCGTCGATCACGGAATTTGCAACCAAACTATTTTACCCAGATTGGCGAGTGCCGTCGCGATCTGACGCTCTTTGCCTGACGTTCGACTCGGCAAAACCAGGCTCTTCGTAAACGGCTCCTCCGGTACTAGACTCAAACCTTTTTTCGAACAGACTGGTAGGAAGCTCGGACAAAATAATTCAGCTTCGACGACTACGCCGCGGGCGGTGTACTCGGATTCGTCGGCTGGCCCACAGACACCTTCTGCTCAAGGGCGGCGAGTTCCCGCTCGACATCGGACATCCCTGCGGTCGAAGCCGGCGTAGGGCCAGACGCTGCCAGGGTTGAAGGCGCTGGCGCAAGGCCCAGCTTTGCCTCCATCTCGGCGAGCTCGCGGCTGGCGTTGGCATCGGCGGACGCGTCGTTCAACGCGGCAATTTTGCTGTCGAGCCTACCTGATGCAAGTTCCGTTCGAGCGGCACTTTCGGACTGGGCGTTGCTGATCTTCGACGCCGCACGCTCGAACGCCTGGTCATTACCTGCCGTGGACCAGTTGTCCATCGCCTTGTTGATCGAATTTTCGATCTGCGCCTGCTTCCACTGGGTCTTGAGAGCCATCGCCTCGGCAACTTTTTGGCGGATACGCTCCTCTTCGCGGCCTAGGGCAGTCTTGATCTGCTCCGTCATCTTGATCGCGTTGTCCAGCGATACACGCAGCGAACCAAGGTTGGCTTCACGCGCCTGCTTCTCACGCAAGAGCTGCATAGCGAGATCGCGGTCGCCGTTCCTGAGTGCAAGTTCGGCCTTCGCCTGGAGGTTTGCGACCTCTTTGGTGGTGCGATCGACCTCGGCCTGGAGATTGTTCTTCTGCGTTAGGGCTTGAACCGCCTGTTCGCGGTTGCGCGCGTGGGCCTCCTGCATCTCCTTCTGGGCTTGGGCTAGAAGGACATCGGGGTCCTCCCATTGGTCGAGCTTGATACCGACCAACGCGAGCATATATCCCCAAACTCTACGAAACATGAATGCGGTCTCCTTGAAAACGGGGCGTCAAACGTGAAATTCGAACTTAATCAGGGCAATATGCCCATCTGAATAGGGTCATTATACTATCCGTGCCTACGATTGTAAACGAAAGCCAATTTAGCGTCCGCCAGGTTGAGCCAAAGGTACACTTCAATTCCAATGAATGCGCTCAAAACCGATACGATCGCTGCGCTTGCGACTGCGCCTGGACGCTCGTCGGTAGCAATGATCCGCGTTAGCGGGCCAGGTGCGTTTGCGGTCTGCGACCGGATACTTAGGCATCGTCGGCCCTGCGCCCAGTACGCCGGGCACACGCTCCACCGCGCACTGATTGTTGATGGGAAAGACACCGTGGACGACGTTTTGGTTGCAGTTTTCCACGCCCCGCGCTCGTACACGGGTGAAGACACCATTGAGATCACAGGCCACGGCGGCGAAATTCCAATCTTGCGGACGCTCACCCTCCTATTCGCAAACGGCGCGCGAATGGCCGATCGCCGGCGAGTTTACGCTTCGGGCATACCTCAACGGCAAGATGGACCTCGCCCAAGCGGAGGCGGTATGCGACACCATCAACGCCCGCACTACCGAAGCATATGAGCTAGCACGCGCGCAGCAAACTGGACGATTGTCGGCCGAGGTGAACTCGATCCGCGACAAAATCCTTGGTATCGTCGCGCGGATCGAGGCGACGATTGATTTCCCGGAGGATGTCGGCGAGTTTGATCGGGATGAATGTGAGGCACAGCTAGCTGACCTCCTCAATGCCATTGAGGTGCTCTGCGCGTCGGCATCCCGCGGGATTCTCTACCGTGATGGCATCAGCGTGGTCATTGCGGGCCCGCCCAACGCCGGGAAATCGTCGCTGCTTAATGCGCTTCTACGCGCAGACCGCGCCATCGTTACTCCCATCCCTGGAACGACGCGAGATGTGATCGAGGAGAGCATCGATATCCAAGGAATTCCGGTACGACTCAGCGACACGGCGGGATTGCGAGAAACCGATGATGCGGTCGAGCGGATTGGCGTCGAGCGCACGTGGGCTACGCTGCTCAACGCAGACATCGCCGTGATCGTGCATGACGCTCTTTCGGAAGAGTGCGACAGCGTTCCATTTAACGGCCCTCAGATTTCCGTTTGGAACAAGATCGATTTGCTCAGCGATCGACGCGCTGTCCCGCCTAATGTCACCGGCGTGAGCGCATTGACTGGCGAAGGCATCGACCTGCTGGAAGCGAAAATCGCGGAGATCGCGCTTGCTGGAGTGGGGCAAATTGATAAGGAATCGGTGACTGTAACGCACGCACGGCACTTAAGCGCGCTAGTGGAAGCGGCGGAATCACTCCGACGCGCCCAGCAAACCCTCGCCGAAGACCTTCCTCTCGATTTTCTCTCCATCGACGCGCAGTCCGCGCTCTCCGCAATCGGACAGATTACAGGCGAAACCGCCCCGCAGGAGATTATCAACGAGATATTTCACCGGTTTTGCATTGGGAAGTGAAATTTATTGTTGCAAGCCTTAGTGGGTATTTACCTTGGCTTTTGCGAGAGGATAGAGGTCAAGAACAGAGGTGTCGGAAAGCATTTTGTTGTAGCTGTCATAAGGAGGCATTTCCTTTCCGCGATCTGCAGGGTCACCATGAACCCCCGAATATTTGAAGAACCAACGCGTATTCGTTTGCGCGCACATTGTATCGATCATTTCTTCTATTGTCTCGCCCTCTGTGATAGTCAAAGCTAATGAAGTTTGCGGATCAATCTCATTGGTGAAGCTTCCGCCAATGACTAGGTAAATTACGTCCAAGTCTTTGACGTGCGCCCTTAGCCACCATGTCCAACCTTCGATACTAAGCTTACCGTGAAAATTCGAGTCAATTGTTTTTGACATTGGGCTTGGTATATCCGGAGACAACATCGCGGTCAGCAAAATTCGGTTATTCTTCACGCTGATCGTGATGTAAGGATTGTCATAACTTATTTGCCTGAGCAAAGCTCCTATGTGATACGTTCCAGCGACTACTCGAATTTGGCGACGGGGTTGCCGCTCTCCCTCATATGGGCTTCTTAGCTCAAGAATATCCATCGGAACGGGGGAGCTCGATGCTAGCCCCTTTAGAGCGGTCTCTACATCGCTAGAATAGTTGTCCTTGAACGAAATCAGCTTTGATAGTAGCTTAGTATTAGCTTCACCGCCAACTACGTCGGCGTAGGAAGTTCCGTAAGCCGCGAGCGACAGCCAAATACATCCAAGAACGACCAAGGTTTTCCACATTTTGCGTTCTTTGAACATCTCGTGGGAGACCCGCCCATTCGCCCACGACATCGAAATACGCTTCGAAAAACTTCCCTGAGTCCACCGTTTCGGCGGCAAAATGACGACCGGCCGGATCCGGCTTGATATAGGTTTGACCGGATGCGACGGGACTCGTAAGTTCGACCGAGATTGTCCCCCTGACATAGCTGCAAATGTCATTCTCGAACAGCGATGCAGCAGCCAAAGGATCGTGGAACGTGATATGCGGACTATGCTTGAACCACTCCTCGGCCATATCCGCGACCATGCTGAGCGCGCCACCAGCCTGCTTAAAACGCGTGCGGCATTCGTCCGCGCCAAGCGTGCACTGCTTCGTGACATCCAGGCCGATCGCCGTCAACTTTGGAACTGGCGCGTTGTAGACAATTTGCGACGCGTGCGGATCGCACATCGTGTTCCATTCGGCAACGCTGCCGGGCTGGCTGTAGCCGCGTGTGAAAAACTGGCCATTCATAATGGTCAAGCCGCGTAGCATCATCGGCAGCTCTGGATCGAGCGCAAACAAGACGGCGATATTCGTCAGTGGCCCTATCGCGACCAGTTCGATATCATTTGGCCTAGACCTAATCAGGCTACGCATGAATGAGATGGCCGTGGTTCCAATCCCAAACCAACTATGCGGCCACAGCTCCTTGAGTGCTGGATGATGTGGGGCTTTCGGCTGCATCTGTGGGACTAGCAGCGGATTTTCAATGCCAACGTAGATGGGCATATCCGGCTTTCCCGCTGCTGCACAAACTGCACTGGCGATCTCCGCACGCTTATCAGGCTCACCGCTGACCGTCGTAATTCCAAGCAGATCGCAGCGCGGCTGGCTGAGCAGATAGGCCAGCGCAACCGCGTCATCTATGTCAGACCCTATGTCAGTATCGAGCAGAACGGGTATCTGGTCAGTCGTGGCGACTTTAGGATCGACCGGGGGCACAATTTCGGGCTTTGGCTGGGTTAAAGGTGTCATGCTATACTAAATTGTGAACCGCATTCACTTTTTCCTTCAAGTGCGATCCAAATGTCGATAACCCCCGACCAGGAAGCGCCGAGTTCGTCCTCGATCGAAGACGCTCCCGTTCCCCAAAAAAAATCGACCGGGATAGCCAAAGCGACCGGAATCATGATGGCGACGGTGCTGCTCTCGCGCATCCTGGGCGTCCTTCGCGACGCCATCATTTCGCACTATTTTGGGCGAGGACCGCAGACCGACGCCTACAACGCGGCGTTCACCGTTCCCGACCTGCTCTTCTACCTGCTGCAGAGCGGCGCGATGTCGTCGACAATCGTGCCAATCATCGACGAGTACCGTCACCACGGCGACCAGAAAAGCGCTGACCAGACCGTAAGCATAGTCGCGAGCACGATTTTCGTTGTGATCGGCCTTGCGATTTGCATCATGTGGATCAAAGCGCGAGCGTTGACCATCCTGCTGAACCCCGGCTTCGATTCCGCGCGGGTCGCGATGTCCGTCCCCCTGACGCGAATACTTCTACCAGCACAGATTTTCTTTTTTCTCGGCGGCCTAATGATGGGAGTGCTATATTCACGCAAAGAGTTCCTTATCCCTGCGCTTGGCCCGGTGATCTACAACAGCGGCATTATCTTCGGAGGGGTGGTTTTGCGGTTTTGGCTCGGGATCCACGGCCTTGTGTGGGGCGCGGTCGGCGGGGCGCTGATCGGCAATTTTCTGATACCACTAATTCGCATCCACCAGCTTGGCGTGCACCTCACTCCCAGCCTGAGTGTTTTGCACCCCGGCGCCAAACGGGTCTGGAAGATGCTGCTGCCGATGGGACTTGGGATCGCGCTGCCAAATATCGACCAGATAGTCAACAAATACTATGCGTCGTATCTCGGGCCTGGCGAAACGACAGCCATCATGAACGCTTATCGCCTCATGCTCTTGCCCATTGGCATCTTTGCGCAGGCGATGGCGCTCGCGGTCTACCCTACCCTATCGACACATGCCGCACAGAAGAACATCGCCGCGCTCCGCAGCACAATGAGCGAAAGCCTGCGTAACGTCTTGTTCCTGACGGTCCCGGCATCCGCCTTGATGTATATCCTGGCCGTCCCGATTATCACTTTTCTGCTTCAAGGCGGAAAATTCCACTCGGCGGACACACTCGCGACCGCCGGAGTGCTGAAAACACTCAGCATTGGGATTTTCGCGTGGTCGTCGCAATCGCTCCTGACGCGCGGATTTTATGCCGTACAAAATTCGCGGATTCCAGTAGCAAGCGGGGCAATAGTCAGCGTCATTTTCCTGGCGATGAACTGGTGGGTGGTATTCAGAACAAATTTGGGAGTGGATGGGCTTGGTCTTGCTACGACGATCGCGGCCACCATTCACGCCACCGCGCTATTGGTATTGATTCGCATGCGCCTCAGCGGCATCGAGGCAGGCAAACTGTTTCTCAGCATTGGCAAGATTCTCGCGGCAACGATCGCGCTTGCTATCGTCGCGGCGCTTGTCCAACATGGTCTCGACACTATCTTGACCGCCGTACGCGCGTCGAAAGGCGAATCGCTCATCGTGATTTTGGTGGCGGGCGGCGCTGGAATTGCCGCGTACATCGGATTTGCCTTCGCCCTACGCATGCCAGAGCTGCGCGCTGCACTATCTCTCGTCCGTAGGCGATCGGGCGCGCCTTCCGCAGTTCTTAGTCAGTGATCTGCACTGACCAGTCCTTTATGTCGAGATTCGGTTGCTCCGACGGCACCGACACTCCTCCGCCCACCGCCTGCACGGTGTCGCCTTCCGCTTCATCTTGAATGACGGCGTCGTCGTAGGTTGCGTCCTGGGCAGTAGGTAGCGAGATGTAGTCGTTTATCTGCGACTGCACCAAAGTGTTTCCCAGCGCGTCGAAGTATTTCGGACTGGGCGGAGTGACATCATTCGGGTTGACATCGATGAAGTTGGTATTGATGAAGTTGATCTGCAGGCTTTGAATGCTAGCAGTCGGCACCGCGCTGGTTGCAAGTTCCGACAGCGGAATTCGAAATTCAAGTGTGCTGCTGCCACCTGGAGGAGTGTCTTGGATAGGGGCCGAGAGAGCGGCAAACTGCTGCAGATTCGTTCCCGGAACGAAACCATACACCGCGTAGCCGTCACCCGGAAGCGCGCCGTTGAACTCGATGAAGTGCGTTGCCGTCCCCGCAACAAATCCATTGCCCCAAGGTGCCGAGATCACCGGGACAGGTCCGGGCTGACCAGCCGCGCCGTTGGCGTTTGCGTTAATGACGACGTAATAGAAGTTTGCCGGATCGATTTGGCCAGACACCGTCATCGTAAAAGTGAGCTGCTTTCCTGTGGTTGACGCTAAACCAGACGGAAACCGAGCGCATCCTGCGCATAGGAGAAGTGCGGCGATGGCCGGAAGAGGGGCGAGCAATCGTCTAACGTACATAGGGAAGATTGTACGCGATAAAGTCAGCCCTTTCCCCCAACCCCTTTCCCATAGGAATAGGAAAGGGGAGAAAAATTAAGATCAACAGGCGGGACGCCTGCCCCACACAAGAGTCAATACGCGCTGGCGTCGTTTAGCTCTTGTATGTCTGATTCGCTCAGCTTGAGCTGCGTCGCGGCGGCAAGATCGTTCAACTGCTCGACACTTGTCGCGCTCGCAATGGGTGCGGTGATACTTGAACGCGCGATGAGCCATGCGAGTGCAACTTTGCCAGGCGTTGACTGAGTCCGTTCGGCAACCTCATCTAAGGCGGCCAGAATTTTGAATCCGCGCTCGTTGAGATACTTCTTATTGCCCTGGCCGCGCGGACTTTTGTTTAGATCGTCCTCGGATCGATATTTCCCGGTCAAGAATCCGCTGGCGAGGGAAAAGTAGGGAATCACGCCGAGGCCATTTTCAGTGCAGACGGACTCAAGCGTCGTCTCGTAATCGGCACGGTCGTAGAGATTGTAGTGCGGCTGCAGACTCTCGTAGCGCGGCCAGCCGTGCTGCTTGCTGACATTGAGCGCTTCCGTCAAGCGCTCGCCCGTATAGTTGGATGCGCCGATTGCTCGCACTTTGCCCTGCTGAATCAACCTGGAAAAGGCTTCCAGCGTTTCGTCCAGCGGCGTTTCGCTGTCGTCACGGTGAGCTTGATAAAGGTCGATATAGTCCGTTTGCAGGCGCGACAGCGACGCCTCAACCGCGTTCACCATGTATTTCGCGGACAGTCCTTTTTTGTCAGGCCCTAGCTCCATACCCAGCTTGGTCGCCAGGATGACCTCGTCGCGCCTGCCAGTCTGCTTCATCCATTTGCCGATAATCGCTTCCGATTCCCCGCCAGCGTGCCCCGGAACCCACTTCGAATAGACATCCGCCGTATCGATAAAATTGAGGCCGCTGTCCAGGAAAGCACTCAAGACTTCGAACGATTTCGCTTCATCAATGGTCCAGCCAAAAACATTGCCGCCAAGCATGAGCGGCGCGACTACCAGGCCTGACTTTCCGAGTGTTCGCTTTTCCATATTTGTTCCTCCGGATAGAATGGCAAATCTGCTTCGGCAGAAGTGATACCCCAGAAAAACGAAAAGCCTTCGGCGACAGTTCCCATTGGGGAGAATGTCGCCGAAGGCAAGGTTAACGCGATGTGCGGTTTACTGCGTTTGTACAGCGTTCGCTACCGTGTTTTGCGCATTGGCAACCGACTGCTTTACATCAATCGCTGGCGCATGAAGGTTCGCGCTGTGCACCAGAAGTGCAATCATGTGGCGAGTCCTTTTGTCATCAGGCGAAAGATTCTTGTCGTTCGCCAGATGATCCAGTTTGCTCTTGATTGACTTCAGGTCGGTCAACGAATCGTCCATCTTCGCCTGAAGCGTCTCGCCGCCATCGGTGGTGGTCTTAAGCGACTCCATGAACTGAGAGGAAAGTCCCGCGCCGAGCTCGTGGATCGCGCCGACATTGTTTTGATCGGTTAGCGCAGTCTTGACTTCGTCTTTGTGCGCCGCCAAATAGTCGGACATCTGGGCATCAAGGTTTTTCGACGAATCATCGGCGTAGGTTGACAAATCGTCGTTAAACTTCTTTTCGAGCGACTCGCGGAAAGAAGGCATCTGGCCAATGACCTGATCCGGAACCTGCGAAATCAAGACAGGTATTCTCTGCGCCATCGCGTCGCGCAAATTGTCCGACTGATCGTCGAGACGCTGCGAAACCTCGCCCTGCACTACATCCGCAGCCGCTTTCGGCTCCAAGTACTTGGTGAGATTTCCGGTGACATAGATGCACTCGAACAGCGCGGAAAGAACTAGAACCGCGGAGACGATTCGGGTCGTCATCAGGCCCTTTCGAGCGCGCGTAAGTTCGCTCTCGATGTAGGCTGCCGCATTCGCGCCGTCAATTGTCGTGAACGGTGCGGACGGATTTTCGCTGGGCTCTGGCGCCGGTGTCGGGGTAATATTGGTGCTCAATTTTTGTGCTCCTTCGCCGACGTTGTGGCATTCGCCGCAGCGTTCGCATCTTGCAGACCGTTATTGAAGACGCCAACGACCGTCACAGCCATCTGGAGATTGGCGGTGTCTTCGTTCGCAGCAACAGGCTCGGTGTTGCCGATTTTGGTCATGTCGGCCATGATCCCCGTCAAAGCCTTCTCGTGCGGGGCAAAAAGTGTCAGTGCATCCTGATTGATCTGATCTTGGGATTCCGACGTGATTTTGTCTGTTAGCGACGAAACATTGTCTTCGGTCACATCGGGATACATCTGTCGGATATTTGCGTCCATGCCTGTCAGCGTCTTTCCGTAGGTGTTGTCGATGATCTTCGAGCCTTGAGCGGGCAAATCTTGCTGCATCAGCTCAAACTGGTTCATGAAGGCGCTGGACACGTCAGGCATGCGAGTTTTCAGCTTCGTAAACTCTACCTGAATGGCCGGCTGACTCTGGGTAAGTGCTTGCGAGGCAATCGTTTGGACTGCAGGCAATACACTCGTGCTCAAGTCCGAAGACAGGTACGACGTGAATTCGTCCTGAGCTGGTCCGGGCTTGAAAAGCCGCTGCACATCGTTGGAAACAATCACGACGCAAACGGCCAATATTGCGACAATTGCTACAAGACCGCCAATTGTCCAGTAGCGCGACTCGTTGCGAATCGCTGTAAGTTCTTTTATATCTCCGTCGATTGGGTGTTCTAGGCTCAAATCTGGTTCCTCCATCGGGTTGCCATGGTGAGTAATGCGCCGTACTGCACGCACCCAACATTATGGCGAAATGCTACAGTTACGTTAGGGGGCCAATGGCCGTTGAAAGAGTCGCCATAACGGCGATGCGGATGCCAGCAATGCTGCCAGCTTAATTGAGGTCTGCGTCGGTCTGAGTAAAGCCAAATGCGGCTCTACAATCCCCACCCGTATATACCCACAAGTAAGCAAGGTTAATCTTAGGAAACAGTTTATTTTCCCGACTTTAGCCAGACCACGGCTCGGACTCGAGAGCCTCTTCGAACGCACGACGGTTGTGTACAGGTTCGCCGTGAGAAACTATGACATGTAGAAAAGGCAGGTCTAGCAACGCCCGTAGCGCCGGAAGAGTTCGGTCTTGATACCAGGCTGTAGTCCAAACGCGCAGCTTGCCTTCGGGCGCGGTAAGCGCGTCGGCGAACACGATTGCGCGCTGATCGGGGAGCCAAAGCGGGGTTTCGTTGCGACCTCGACCATCGTAAAGTGCGACCAAGCCGCCGTGGATCACACGACCTGGGTCAATCGGGATGAGGTCAGTGCGAGGAATATCTTCTTTGAAAAAGAGACTAGGGCCGTACGCTGGGACAGCATATCGCCCGACAAATGCATCTACGTCGCGCACATGATCAGGCTTGAGAACAGCAACAGCGGTTGGCTTGGTTTGATCCAAACGCTCCCAAAGTTCGGGCGCTTCATCCATCGGCAAAATGGGATCGATCAGAACGACTTCACCGCGCGATTCGACCACTGTTGACGCAACAAGAGGGTCCCATCCCTGCCCTGGCGACCAATCATGATGCGTGGTTCGCCAAATCCAAAGGCCAGGCGCAACATCGATGATCTGGGTCGCCATCGCCTAGACCTTCTAATGCCGCTACTTCCTGCTCCCAGCCGGAATTAGCTTCTTCAGCCTAGACAGTTCGTCGCGCAGCTCTGCAGCGTGTTCGAACTCGAGCGCCCGCGCCGCCTGCTTCATCTCCTTTTCGACATCCGCAAGCGCGATCATCAGTTGATCCAGCGGCAGCGATTCGGGATTGCGCATCTTCGAAACCTTGTAGTACGACTTCTGCTCCGCGATCTTCTTGGCCTCAATCACGTCGCGGATCGCCTTGATGACCGTGGTAGGAGTAATGCCATGCTCTCGGTTGTAGGCAAGCTGAACTGTGCGTCTGCGGTCGGTTTCATCGATCGCACGCTGCATCGATCCTGTGATATTGTCGCCATACATGATCACCTGGCCGCCTACATTACGCGCGGCGCGGCCGATGGTCTGGATCAGCGATGTCTCCGAACGCAGAAATCCTTCCTTGTCGGCATCGAGAATGGCGACGAGCGAAACCTCAGGCAGATCAAGGCCCTCGCGCAGCAGGTTGATTCCAACGATCACGTCATAGATGCCGAGGCGCAAATCGCGAAGAATTTCGGTGCGCTCCAACGTGTGGACATCGGAGTGCAGATACTGCACCTTGATTTTCAGATCGACCAGATACTCGGTCAGATCTTCGGCCATCTTCTTGGTCAAGGTCGTGACCAAGACGCGTTCGCCCTTTGCGGTCCGGTTGCGAATCTCCTCAATGAGATCGTCAATCTGGCCTTTGGTCGGTCGGAGAATAATCTCAGGATCGATCAGGCCGGTCGGGCGGATAATCTGCTGGACAATTTGCGAACTGTTGTCGCGCTCGTAAGCAGACGGCGTCGCGGAAACGAAGATCGCCTGGTTGACACGCTCCTTGAACTCCGGGAACTTGAGCGGCCGATTGTCCGCCGCCGACGGCAGCCGGAACCCAAATTCGATCAGGACGTCTTTACGCGCCTTGTCGCCATTGTACATCGCATGGAGCTGCGGGATGGTCTGATGGGACTCGTCAATGACAAGCAGCCAGTCTTTCTTGAAGTAGTCGAGCAATGTATGCGGCGCGGTGCCCGGCGCGCGTCCGTCAAAGTGGCGCGAGTAGTTTTCGATGCCGGAGCAGAATCCAACCTCTTTGATCATTTCAAGGTCGAACATTGTCCGCTGCTCAATACGCTGCGCCTCGATCAGCTTGCCGCGCTGCTTGAAGAACGCGACCCGCTCCTGCATCTCCGCCAGGATGTTTTCGCTAGCGCGTGCCTGAATCTCCTCCGACGCCACATAGTGCGATGCCGGGAAAATTGTGATGTCATCCTTGACCGCGGTGACTTCCCCCGTGAGCGGGTCTACAATTGTGATTCTTTCAATCTCGTCGCCAAAGAATTCTATGCGGATGACAATCTCTTCGTCGGCAGGCATGAGTTCAAGGACATCGCCGCGAACACGGAAGGTCGAACGGACAAGCTGCATGTCGTTTCGGTTGAACTGCATCGCAACCAGACGACGCAACGCATCGTCGCGATCCATTTCGTCACCGCGCTTAAGCGAGAGGATGATCTTTTCGTACTCCTCCGGCGCACCGAGGCCGTAGATGCACGACACCGACGCAACAATAATCACATCTCGCCGCTCAAGAATTGCCTGGGTTGCGGAGTGGCGGAGGCGGTCGATCTCGTCGTTGATCGAGCTGTCTTTCTCGATGAACGTGTCCGTCGACGGAATGTACGCTTCGGGCTGATAGTAGTCGTAGTAAGAGACAAAGTACTCGACGGCATTGTTAGGGAAGAAGTTGCGGAACTCCGAACAAAGCTGCGCGGCCAGCGTCTTGTTATGTGCGATCACAAGGGTCGGTTTCTGGACTTTTTCGACCACGTGCGCAATGGTGAACGTCTTTCCCGTGCCAGTCGCGCCGAGAAGGGTCTGATAGTGATCGCCGCGGAGGACGCCCTCGGCCAATCGATCGATTGCGGCGGGCTGGTCGCCTGCCGGCGAGTATGGTGAAACGACTTTAAAATCGGTCATATGTTCGTATTTTCCAACGAATTATACCCACACATGGTTCCCATAAAATTACTAGTCAAAATCCGTCAATAAGTGGAAAAAATATCCTTGTGTTCTGATCGGGAATGATCTATACTAACCCCACGGAGCAACAGGCTAGGAACGTAGATAGCCTGACTACGGAGGGGAATGCAAGGCAACGATTTTCGGATCGCTGGCGCGTGCGCCAGAACAAGTAGTGCGGTTGACGATAAGGAGAGAAGATCCGATGGCGCTAGATCCGGTTTGCGGACGAGAAATACATCCAAAGCAGTCACAGTGGCTGCTATCGTTCGAAGGACGAGCCTATCATTTCTGTAGTGGTGACTGCGAGCACCGCTTCAATGACCATCCAAGCGATTTTGCCCGATTAGCAGAGGAATCGGAGAGCAAGCCTGTATTGACATTTGTGAAGGCTGGGGTGGATCGCTCAGTCGAGCGACTCGCCGAAGCACCTAGCCCAACGAGGCTGCGGCAGCCGGTTGCAACACGGAAAGAGCGCACTCTAGTCGGAGCCAGACGTTAAACGGCAAACCACTCATATTTTGTAGCTAGAATGGACCTGGACACCGAGCGAAGCTCAAGGTGTTCGGGTCTTTTCATTTCTTGGGTAACAATCGCCGACGCGATAAACCGGAACTTTTGACAGGTAGGCGCGTCATAACTATGTTGGCGACTGCAGCGGTATAATTTCGTTTCAGCCAACCTGTACAAATCCATACATCCTGCGAGGCACGACCATGATAATACGGTGCCTTGTTTGCGGCCTAGCGCTCAGGTCGAAAACAACACCTTTCACGACCGAACTTGAGGCGCGAAGTTACCACTTCTGTTCATCGGTTTGCAAGAGCGCATTTGAAAAAGTACCAGACCGCTACACTCGCCACGAGCGGCCATACGAGTCGGAATCCAGACCAGAAGCCCGGCGAGCTGCAAATTAATTGATTCGGACGAACGCGACTTAATTTGGCCATCGAGATATTCTCTCGGTGGCCAACTTCTTTGTCTGGCCGAACTTTTTGCGACGAAGCAGGAAACGCACTGAGGCTCAGAGAATAGATTAGGACTAACGACTTTTTGCTCGCTTTGGCGCAGCGATTGCCCACTGCGTTTTGCCGAGGAGGTTTTATCCGTGTCGATCGATCCCACCGAACTGCTCAATTCCACCATACAAGCGCGCCTTACCGAAGAGCGCACGTTCGCACCCTCGCCTGAGTTTGTAGCGCAGGCGAATATCAACCATCCAAGCGTCTACGATGAGGCCGCTGCCGATCCCGTAAAATATTGGGAGTCTCACGCCGAAAAGCTGCACTGGTTCGAAAAGTGGCACACCGCATTGAATTGGCAACCGCCGCACGCAAAATGGTTTGAAGGCGGGAAGCTCAATGTCGCTTTCAATTGTCTGGATCGCCATTTGACAACGGCGCGTCGCAACAAAGCCGCCATCATCTTTGAGGGCGAACCGGGCGACACGCGCGTCCTGACATACTGGGATCTGCACCGCGAAGTCTGCACGTTTGCGAATGCCCTGAAAACGTTCGGAATCAAAAAGGACGATCGGGTGACCATCTATCTTCCAATGATTCCAGAAGCGGCGATCGCCATGCTGGCCTGCGCGCGGATCGGCGCAGCGCACTCGGTCGTGTTTGGTGGATTCTCGGCAGAAAGCCTTCGCGAGCGGATGCAAGATTCGCAATGCAAACTGCTGATCACTGCAGACGGCGGATGGCGTCGCGGCAATGTCGTTCGCCTTAAAGCCGCTGCCGACGAAGCCCTCGAAGACGCACCTTCGGTTGAATCTGTAATCGTGGTCAATCGCACGGACAATCCCACACACGTCCCAATGAAGGAGGGCCGCGACCACTGGTATCACCGGGTCATGGCGGAGTCGAACGCAAAATGCGATGCTGAAGTAATGGACTCTGAAGACCTGCTCTATATACTGTACACGTCGGGCAGCACCGGCAAACCAAAAGGTATCGCGCACACTACGGGCGGTTATTTGACTGGCGTCACTGCGACCGCAAAGTGGGTGTTTGATCTAAAGGAGAACGATGTCTACTGGTGTACCGCGGATGTCGGCTGGGTGACTGGCCACAGCTACGTTGTGTATGGACCGCTGTCCAATGGCGCCACCGTCTTCATGTACGAAGGCGCGCCCGACTTTCCGAACAAGTCCCGCTGGTGGAGCTTGATCGAAAAGTATGGCGTCACCATCCTATACACCGCTCCCACTGCAATTCGTGCATTCATGAAGTGGGGCACGGAATGGCCCGCCAAGCATGACATGTCGAGCCTCCGCCTGCTCGGAAGTGTCGGCGAGCCGATCAATCCCGAAGCCTGGATGTGGTATTCCGAGCATATCGGCGGCAACCGCTGTCCGATTGTGGATACTTGGTGGCAAACCGAAACCGGCTCCATCATGATCACTCCCCTCCCTGGCGTCACTACAACCAAACCCGCGTCGGCCACAAAACCATTCCCGGGAATCATCGCGGATGTAGTCAACGAGCAGGGTGAACCAGTCCCGCTCGGCGGAGGCGGGTTCCTTGTGATCAAGCACCCGTGGCCGTCAATGCTCAGAACTCTCTGGGGCGACGACACCCGCTACAAGGACGTCTACTGGAGCAAGTTCGAAAGCCACGGCTACTATTTCGCCGGCGACGGCGCTAGGCGCGACGAGGACGGCTACTACTGGCTGCTTGGACGCGTCGACGATGTCATCAATGTTGCTGGCCATCGTGTCTCCACCATGGAGGTCGAAAGTGCGCTGGTCGATCACAAGTCGGTCGCCGAAGCCGCAGTCATCGGCAAGAACCATGAAATTAAGGGTCAGTCAATCGCAGCGTTTGTCACGGTCAAGGACGGTGTCGTTATGGATCATGATCTCCGCGAAGAGCTCCGCGAGCATGTCGCACACAAGATCGGGGCGATCTGCCGACCTGACGATGTCTTTTTCACCGCTGAGCTGCCCAAAACCCGCAGCGGCAAAATCATGCGGCGACTCCTTCGCGATGTCGCTGAAGGACGCGCTCTCGGCGACACGACCACGCTCGCCGACCCAACCGTCGTCGAGGGCCTACGCAAGCAATACGAGGACGATTCCGCATAAGAACATCTAAGAATTTAAGAACGCTCAAGCCGCTGGGCTTTTTTTCGCAGCTGGCGGTTTAGCCGGTTCTCGCTTAGGCTCGA
This sequence comes from uncultured Armatimonadota bacterium, assembly GCA_963699265.1. Classification (GTDB taxonomy): domain Bacteria; phylum Armatimonadota; class Armatimonadia; order Armatimonadales; family Capsulimonadaceae; genus CAXSEA01. The sequence continues at coordinate 388,945 of OY969427.1, forward strand.
ACACGGCCAAACCGCCAGCGGAAGCCGTTCAGATTATCAAATTCGCTGCTAAATTCTTCCCTTCCCGCTTCGGGAGGAATGGCGACTTGTCGCCGGGGTAGGTCTCCCCTTTCCTATTCCTATGGGAAAGGGGCTGAGGAAGAGGGTTTCCTACCTCCTCACAAACACCACCCCACCCTTTCCCTTATAAACAACCGCCCATTCAGGACTCGTAAAGAGGTAGTTGTAAAGCGCCGGCACCTGCTGGTTGGACTCATATCGCTGACCGATAACCGTCTTAATGCCGAGCGCATTAAGAGAATTTATCCCATTCGGTGTTGCGCTCCAAATGTCCAAATACTGGTCGTAGACGCTTTTCGGGTAGGCGTTCAACTCGTCGATAAATAGCGGAGGGTCACCACCTAGACGCCATTCGTAGTAAGCCGAGGTTTCATACGAGTTTAGAACTGGCCCGCCCAAGTTCGCCGTCCGGATGAATGCGGCCTGCTCATCGGGAAAGTCGGATACAGTCGTGAGCCGGAATCCGCTGAGCATCTGGCCGAACAGAGTGCCCAGGATGAGAACCGACAGCCAACCGGTAGCAAATATTGCAGCTCCGATACGCAGTATGGGGATGAGCTTTTGACTGCTTGGCGCTGCATTCCACTTGGAGTCTGAAGCTGCCTGGAAGTTCCACACAAAGACAAACAAGGCGATCAACGCGCACAAGTCCATGTTGCGCCGCGCGCCTATAAATGACGCTACGCCCGCAAGCACCCAGACACCATGCGCGAGACGCCTATCCTTATTGAGAGCCCAAGCCGCGATTGCGCCGATCGCGATCACGAAGTCGCAAACGATGATCTGCGGGTTTATGTCGGGAGGCTCCCAAATCGGTCTCCATTCATTGATGTAGGAAAAGGAGTGACTTTCCAGCGGCGCAAACACGCTTAAGTAGTGCACGCCGTAGGGGTTTAGAAGGATTGCTACTGAACACCCAATCGTTATGGTCAACAGCCGCCTGCTTGCCATGTCGGCCTGAAATGGGATCAAATCGCAAATTGCTGTCGCCCATAGCACTGCCAGTCCAAACAGTACACCGCCATGCAGGTTTGTCCACAGAATGAAGAGCAGTGGCAGCGCGAGGAGTGTTCTGCTCGCGCGGTCGCGCGTCAGCACGAAGCAAGTCAACGTCACAAATAGCGTCGTAAACAGCTCCGGTCTAGGATTGAACCGCGAAACTGCGGCGACAACCGCGGCGGATGCCCCTATAGACACGATCGTCGGCAGTTTGCCCGTTTTTACGATCGGCCAAAGCGCAAGCGCAAAGGCCAAGGCCACAATGATGAATGTCGTTAGCACCGCAAGCACAACACCACCTGTTTCGCCGCCGACACACATTAGGCCATAGCATCCCACTTCAGCTAGCCAGGAATGCGCCGTCCACGGGCCGTGGTAAGTCCAAAGAAACAGAGCGGAATTAGGAACTTGGCGGTGGGCAATTATCCAGCGGCCAATCGCGGCATGTGCCCAAAAATCGGTGTTGCCGTTGAGCGGTTGCCAGCATGCAAGGAACAAGAACCCGGTAAACAAAGCGAGAAGGACTTGATCAAGGCGAATGCGCATAGAATGGCCATGTCGCCGAGCTCGCTACTTGCTGCATCCTTGCACCGGCTTGGACTATTATACTGCCGGATTATGCCGATGGCGGATTGAGGCAGACGACCGGCCATGATGCCTTGGGTGGGTCTCAATACGGACTTTGCCAAGATGCAAAAAGGCCCCAGCGATGTATGTCCGCTGAGGCCCTTGACAAGCTAAACTTAGACGGCGCTACGTCGCCCCGTGATCGCTCGCATGATGAAAAGCAGAATCACAGCACCCACGAAAGCAACAACAGTGCTGCCGATCCACCCGTACATGGGATGGCCGAAAGAATCGAAAACCCAGCCGCCGATCACCGCTCCGACCAGGCCAACGATCAGATCACCAATCCAGCCGCCCGGCCCTTCGCCGGGAACGACAGATTTCGCGAGTGCGCCGGCGATGATGCCGACGATTATCCAAAATATGATATGCATTTGCACGCCTCCGTTCGGTCTTGCGCGTCCGTCAATCGCTCTAGTGACGATGGATTCGCGCGGTAGTTTGTTGAACAAGATTTACCCGTGAACAAACTGAAATCAAACAGAGGCGTGCCTAACGGTTAAATGTCCTTAGGCGGGTTGGAGAACTCCTGCTTCAACGCCGTGACCTTTCACCCAGGTAGCGTGCTCGCCTTTCGGGCCGTGTGTCAGCTCGAAATCGACCTCTTGCCCCTCCTTGAGGGACTTGTAACCTTCGTTGAGAATCACAGAGTAGTGCACAAAAACATCTCGCCCAGACTCGAGCTCGATGAATCCATAGCCTTTGGCATCATTGAACCACTTAACTTTGCCAGTCATGCTAGTAGCCTGTCCTTCCGAATTCCGGATCGCTTACGTACTTACAAGAATATTGCATCGATCCGGTTTTCCTTCCCCGACATTCACCGCGAGTGGCGTGGCATCCCTCCACGCGGTCAATCACTAAATAGCAAAAACCGTGCCAGAATGCAGGTGCGCTTTTGCACGCGATTATAAAGAATTTGTGAAATTCTTGGCGAAACTCTGAGATTTCGCTTTTCAATATCTCCTCTTCCTGTTTGGAGCATTATTGGGAGCAGGCGGAAACGACAGCGCACCGCGTATGATATAATGATTTTTCGTTTCGGACGACGTCTTTCCGAAGCGAATGTTGAGCTCATGATCAAGTGGTCTCGTGTCCAACTCGCGTTATCGATCCTTTCCGCCGCTGGCCTCTGGCAGACGCTCCGTGAGCGAGTGGACTTCGCAGGCAAAGCGCGCGCAGGTCGCTTTGGCCGACCGTCCGCAACCCCTCGTCCATTGCCTGCACCTGTTGTTTATGACCTCGCCGGTTCATGCCACGTACACTCAACGTACAGCGACGGCACCGGAACAGTAGCCGACATCGCTGATGCCGCCGCGCGGGCAGGCAGCGACTTTGTCTTCCTGACAGATCACTCCAGCATTGCCGCAAGGCTTCATGGCGAGGACGGCTGGCGAGCAAACGGCAAGACGCTCATTGCTGTCGGCGCCGAAATCGCCACCGACACTGGCCATCTGCTGGTCGCGGATATTCCAAATGGTTTTGATTTGGAGGCGGGTGTGGCCTCCGATATCATGCAGCGCGTGCGTTGCGCTGGCGGTTACGGCTACATCGCCCTTCCCTGCGACCTAAAGGATCATTGGCGCAATTTTGACGTTCGCGAGGAGACATTCGGCCTCGAAGTCTTCAACCTGAGCGCGGTGGCTCGCACAAAGATAAACATACCGAGCTTTCTGCTGGCGCTGGCCAGATATCGCGGCCAGAATCCAATCTCTGCGTTCAGTTTCATCGCCGGGAGGCCGACCAGGGAACTTAAGCTGTGGGACAGGCTGTCTTTCGATGCTCACGAAAGGGGCCTGCCGATTGTCCAAGCGATCGGTAGCATCGACGCGCACGCGGTTATGAGGTTCGGCGGCAAGGACTACCCCTACCCGACGTACGAGCAGATTTTCAAAACATGCCGCACCCACGCGCTGTTGCCCGAGCCCCCATCGCGAACAAGCGACGGATCGGAACACGATCTTGCCATGCTGCACTCGTCGCTGCGTTCAGGTCACTGCTACATCAGCTACGACAACTTTGGCGATCCGACCGGATTCTCCTTTCAGGCGCGGACGGAAAAGGAAACAGTTGCTTCGATGGGCGACAGTTACACGATGTCAAGCCGCGAGAAAATCATCTTCGAGATCAGAAGCCCATACAGAAAGTCAATCTTGAAGCTCTTCCGCAATGGTAAACTCATCGCTAAAGTGCGCGGCCAAGCGTTGACACACGCCGCTCCCGACCCAGGCGTTTATCGTGTGGAAATCTTCAATTATCGCCTGCGCATCGGTAGCCTGTGCCTCGGCACGCACCCATGGATTTTCAGCAATCCGATTCAACTGAACGCTGCGTGACCATGTGCCAGCGCGCTTCAGAATTTTTTCTTAACATTCTCTTAACATTGGAGCGACATAATCGACCATAGCAAAGGGCGTTCAGCAGTGCTTCTACGGCTGTTCTGCCCCAATTTTTTGCAGTCGATCTTTTGTAACCTCAGAAATGTCCACTCCGATCGTAACCAGTAGCGCTGGCAACAGCGATGTAGCGGCCGAGCTCTTGCGTCCTTCAAGGGCGAGGACGCTCGACCAGATATACATGGCTCTCCTGTTTCTGGCTTCGCTTGCAATTCTTGCGCTTATAGTCGGTATTGCTGTTCAGCTTGCGGTCACGTCCCATCAATCCTTGTCGAATTTCGGACCTTCTTTCCTGTTCACCACGACGTGGGATCCGAACAGAAACACCTTTGGTGCCTGGAATTTCATACTCGGCACGCTCTACTCTTCGTTTTGGGCACTTCTGCTGGCGGTGCCGATCAGCGTTGGAGCAGCAATTTTTCTATCGGAGATTGCGCCTCCGTACATTCGCACACCTCTGGCGTTTTTGATAGAGCTACTCGCCGCAATTCCAAGCGTTGTCTACGGACTATGGGGCATTTTCGTCCTCTCGCCACTGTTAACCAACGTGTACGACGGCCCTAGCTTTACTGTATTTGGACTCCTCAAAGAGTGGGTGGTCACGCATCACATTCCCACGACCGTAAAGTCATGGATTTCGGGCGACAATCCGATACCAGGATTGGAGCCGTCAATCGCTCAAAACCACTTGCTACACCGACTGCCGATATTTTCGGGACCGCCAAACGGTTCTGACGTGATGACCGCATCGCTTATTTTGGCGATCATGGTCACTCCTTACATCACGTCGGTGTCTCGCGACATCCTTATGGCGATCCCCAAAATTTCGCGTGAAGGTTCATACGCTGTTGGTGCGACCAAATGGGAAACGATCACGGGTGTTGTCCTTCCCTATGCTAGAGCGGGAATAATTGGCGCTGTCATATTGGGACTTGGCCGCGCGCTAGGGGAAACAATGGCCGTAACGATGGTCATCGGCAACAGCGAAACCTTTAAGACTTCACTGTTTGCTCCGGGAAATACAATGGCGAGCGTGATCGCGAACGAGTTCAGCGAGGCGTCTACCGATATTTACCGGTCGTCGCTGATCGAAATCGGCTTGTGCCTGTTTATCGTAACAATGATTGTCAACGGTATCGCGCGTCTGCTTGTGCGCTACACGGCCCTCGATATCCAGGGAGGGAAGCGCTAAATGGCCATTGCAACTCCGCAAATCGAGTATCCGGGACCTTCGGACATGTCTAGCGCTGAACGGTCATTGCTCAACTTCCGCAAATTGGCCAACGTTTTCTTCCTGTCGATGTGCACCCTTGCGGCCATCATCGCCGTGCTCGCTCTGATGTGCGTCCTGATATACCTGCTCATTGAAGGCATCCATTCGATGGACTGGTCGATTTTGACGCAAGGCCCCACCCCACAAGGAACACCCGGCGGCGGCCTGCGAAACGCGATTGCTGGAACACTGGTTCTTGTTGGAATTGCTGCCTGCATCGGACTGCCGTTTGGCATCCTCGGCGGGGTTTATCAGATCGAGGCAAAAGGGCCTTTTGCATCGACCGTGCGATTCTTGACAGACGTCCTTAACAGCATACCAAGCATCGTGATCGGCCTGTTTGTCTATGCGTTGGTGGTCTTGCCGACTGCGCGGGCGCATCCTGGATCGGGGTACTCTGCGTTCGCAGGTGGAGTTGCGCTTGGCTTCCTGATGATTCCGACTATCATGCGCACCACCGAAGAGATTTTGCGGCTCGTGCCAAACACGATGCGCGAGGGATCGCTGGCTCTTGGCGCGGCGCGCTGGCGGACAATGTTCAGCATTGTCCTGCCTGCGGCGCGCGGCGGAGTCATCACTGGCATTATGCTGGCGGTGTCCAGAGTTGCCGGCGAAACAGCACCGCTGCTGTTCACGGCTTTTGGCAACACGGCGCTCAACATCAAGCTGAATCGCCCAATCGATTCGCTGCCGTTATCAATTTTTACGAATGCAACATCGCCCTACGACTATCTTCACCATCAGGCCGAGGCGGCAGCGATCCTGCTCGTCGGGCTTGTGATGGTGATGAGTCTTGCGGCAAGGTTCGCGACTCGCGGAGGAATGCTGACCGAAAAATAGGCAGGCGCAACTCGTTTTTCGGGCGCGGCACAGGATTTTCATTATGGCAACAACGCAAACAGGTATTTCCAACAATCCCGACCAGGCGCTCGATCCAAACCAGGCTGTTAGAAACGGACAGAGCCTGGCCACTCCGGTGGTCTCCGAGAACGCGGCGCGAGCCGTCCCTGTGGAAGATGCCAACACGGCCATCAGGGTCGAACAACTGAACTTCTTCTACGGAACGTTCCAGGCTCTTAAGAACATCAATATTGTCGTTCCCGATAAGCAGATCACGGCGCTGATTGGGCCGTCAGGATGTGGTAAGACAACATTCCTGCGCACCCTAAACCGCATGAGCGACCTTGTTGAGGGTTCACGGATCGAGGGCCAGATTTTGTTGCACGGTCAGGACATCAACGCCAAGGGTGTCGATGTGGTGCATCTTCGCAAGCGTGTCGGCATGGTATTTCAAAAGCCGAATCCGTTCCCGATGTCGATCTATGACAATCTCACGTACGGCCCGCGCATTCATGGGATGCACAACCGAAAACTGCTTGACGAGATGGTCGAGCGCACCCTACGGGGCGCAGCATTGTGGGATGAAGTCAAGGACAACTTGAAGAAGAGTGCATTCGCGCTCTCAGGCGGGCAGCAGCAGCGCCTATGCATCGCCCGAACACTTTCCGTCGATCCCGAAATCATCCTGATGGACGAACCCTGCTCCGCTCTCGATCCCAACAGCACGTTCCGCATCGAGCAGCTCATGGAGGACCTCTCGCAGAAATACACGATCATTATCGTCACGCATAACATGCAGCAGGCGGCGCGCGTTTCGCAGCAGACCGGCTTCTTCCTCCGCGGCGAGATGCGCGAATTTGGCCAGACCGCGAAAATTTTTACCAACCCCGACGACAAAGAAACCGAAGCCTACGTCAGCGGCCGGTTTGGATGAGTTTGTCCGATTCGCGGACTTTTTATTGCTGGCGTTAGATCTAAATATGCGAACAGAATGGTAATCTGTTCGCATATTTAGCTTTTATCCTGTTATCGCTGTTCTGCTAGCCCTTGCGCACTCTCTTAAAGCAGCTAGCTTGCTAGGATTCTATGGGCGAAGAAGTTACAAATGTATTCGCGTCTATCGTGTTTGCTGTGGCGTTTCTGGTGCCTGGTTACGTCGCAAATACTATCGCCCGTCGATTCGCAGTACACCATGATTCAGATATTCAGCTTGCTATACTTCGATATGCCACCTACAGCCTTCTGGTTTACGCGTCATGTTATGCGTGGCTATGCCATCCAATTGTCAGCATAGTTGAGAGCAAGCGGTGGTTTACAAGCCCTCGATATACTGCGACAATCTTGTTTTGTTTGATGTTCCTGATACCGATCGGTGTTGGTCTCGGCGTGGGAGTATTATCGCGACTTGCCTTTGCATTGCTCAACTATTTGCGTAGACGGAATATTCCACTGCTTGGGCACGACCCTTCTAGCTGGGACTACGTGTTCCGACAACTTATGAGCAAGAAACTGGGGCCGATCCTGGTACTGGTTTTTTTCAAATCCGGAAAAAAGAAGTATGGAATTTACGCCGACCAGTCTCATGCCGGTCTTGGACACGAGAACTGCGATTTGTACCTGGAAAAAAAGCTGGATTACGACGAGGCGACAGACTCTTATTCAATAGTTGATGGGATCGGATTAATAGTTTGGCGTGAAGACGTTGAGCGAATAGAATTCCAGTTTTGGAACAGCACAATTTCAACGATCGACGCGCCATCTAGCACAACATGGAAAACATTACGTTCAAAAGTATATGGTATTATGCGCGGTATACTAACATTGTCACTGATCGATTTAGTATAAAGGAAATGAAATGGCACTACAAAATGATGACCCTATTCAAAGCGAGGAGCAACACAATCTACAAAAAAGCCACAAAGTTGGCGACAGCACTAGCAATCCCATAACTCAAAGTCAAGAGCAGGCAACAACTGATACGATCGAGCGAACGACACACGCCAACTACCAGGGAAGCGGAAAAGCACCCGTCGGAAGACAGATAAAGAGCGCGCCACCAGACAAGGACTGACATCAGTCAGTGGCTGCCCACATAGGAGCACCTTAGGATCTCATTTCTGTGCCTGAGCAAGCCCTGACGCTCAGCGACTGCGGTACAATGCGGACGCCAATTTTTTAAGAGTCAGGAGCAACTACGAAGATGCCAGTACGAAAAGCGGAAGCCGAGTGGAACGGCGATTTGATGTCGGGCAAGGGAACGGTCAAGCTGGGTAGCGGCGCATTTGAAGGCCCGTACAGCTTTAGGTCGCGCATGGAAGACGGAACGGGCACCAACCCCGAAGAGCTAATCGGCGCAGCGCATGCAGGCTGCTTCTCAATGGCATTGTCGGCGATGCTTGCAGGTGCCGGACATCCTGTTACCAGTGTCCACACCACCGCTGATGTGCACTTCGATAAAGTCGAGGGCGGATTCGCGATAACGCGTATCGAGCTCAACACCGAGGGCGTAGTTCCAGGAATCGACGAGGCAACGTTCGAGAAGTTCGCCGGCGATGCGAAGGCTGGCTGCCCGGTCTCCAAGGTGCTTGCCGGCACGGAAATTACACTGAACGCCAAGTTGCTTGCCGCCTAGCAATCTGCTCGGTTTTTTGCCTCCAGGTCTTGGTTTTGCCGAAATCTGGAGGTATAATGCCCCTTGTCGTTTAGACCTCGCGGGGAATTAGCTCAGTTGGTAGAGCGCCTCAATGGCATTGAGGAGGTCAGCAGTTCGAGACTGCTATTCTCCACCATATTTCAAATGGTAGGACACGAAACGCTTTGTTTCGTGTCCCTATTTTTTTCAGGGAGGATTTTTATGCTGCGACAAGATCCCGAATTTCCAGTCCGTCGATTTCTGGAACGACATATCCTTTTTCAGCAAGATATGCCACGTGATCGGGAATCATCCTGCGCAGTTTTTCGATTGCCTCGTCGCGGGTATCACCCATCGCAACGATCATGCCGCGCAGGACAGCAGCATCAGATGACGCCGCCCAATTGTTTTCAGCTTTCTCCACTAAAACGTTAATATTCATCCCGTAGCTCCTCAATTCCGGATGTTCGGCGAGTTCCAGCAACAGTTCCTCTTGGCATGTCCTTGTTTAAAGCGAAATTATGTTAGGCTACGATTACTCCGTCTCCCCGTAATCCTTCAGCACCCGCGAAACCGTCTTCCCATACCCCTGCCCGTCCGCCCAGCGCAGCGCACTCATGCCGCGGTTGGTGACCACCGACGCCATTGCGCCGCGCTTGATCAGCAGTTTTACCAAGTCCGCGCGACCAAGCTGGGCGGCGTACATAAGCGGTGTCGTTTTGTCACTGCCCGACAGGTTGGGATTGGCACCGTGATTGAGAAGGTATTCGACTAAACTGATGTCCGTTCCAGGGTGCGCGCAGGCGAAAAACAGGGCCGTTAGACCGTCCTGAGTGCGTGCATTGACATTCGCGCGCCTATCGATCAGCTCGCGGGCGATATCCGGCAAGCCGTTGGCGAACGCCAGCATAAGCGGTGTAAACCCGTCGCGTCCGGCGGCATCGACCGGCGCGCGCGCCTCGATCAGCATCTTGGCGACTGCGCTGTCCTGCTTGTCGATTGCCACACACAGGGGCGTCAAATTCTCCTGCCCCGCGCCGATCGACGTGTCTGCGCCATGAGCAATTAACGTTTTGACAAGTTCCGGATTGTCGTTCATCACAGCAACCAGCAGCGCAGAATAGCCGCGCGCGTTGACCGCGTTGACATTCGCCCGTTCGGCGAGCAGCGCAGTCGTAGTAGTAAGATCGCCGTGCGTGGCGGCCCACATCAGCGGTGTCGAGCCCATACTGTCGGCCTTGCCGGGATCGGCGCCTGCCGCCAGCAGCTTGGCCGCAATGTCCGGATGGCCACAGATAATGGCGTACATGAGGGGCGATTTACCGTCCCGCGTTTGAACATTCACATTCGACATCCGGCGCAGCAGCGCGTCCACAATAACCGGGTCGCCGGAGTATGCCGCGAATGTCAGCGGCGTCCAACCCTCGATATCCTTGGCGTTCACATCGCCGTCCAAATTGATCAAATGCAACGCATCAGCGGTTTTGCCGGAATACGCGTCGACCATCAACTCGGTGCGTCCTTCGCGGCCCGGAACAACTGCTGCGAGAGGATTGTACGGTTCGTGCGACAGTCGCCGCAGTGTATTGAGCGCGGCATGATCGATGCGAACTATGCTAACCAGACATAGCGTAATCGCGGCGCATAAGGCAACTTGGATGGGCGTCGGTGCGTGGAAGGGATTCGTGCGAACGGACTTGCTCGGTAACATGGATGTCAATATTATACCGACCTCGCCTTGAGCGCTCGGAGTCAACCACTCTCGAGCGTGCTACGATATGTTTGCGGCGAGATGGCGATCAAGTACTTTCCAATTGAAGAACCGGCGTTCGAAATGACCATGAATGCGCGCGCCTACGCAGGGCCGCTCATCGAAATTGTCCTTGAACGATACGAAAGCGAAATTTCGCTTCGCCGGCAGATCGTTGCAACCGACCCCGCATATTATCATGCTTGCCCTTACGACGCGTTGGACTCGGTCTGGGAAACTGTCGAGCTGGTCTTGACTGATCTCGCTGAACACCATCCGAATCATTTTTCGCTCGAAAAAATGGGGAGCCGATCTGTCTGGACAAACCGTCTTCTTGGCGAGCGAATCGAGTTTGAGATTGGCAAGGCGATTGGGGACTATTCTTCGCCGCTTGATTTTCTGGGCAGTCAGATACAAGACGACTTGATCCTGATGCGAACTGCACTGGACGGAGAGGCAGTCTGCAGCGCGGGCCATCTGTGTTTTGCTGCCGGGTGGTGCCTCGGCGACAAGCTCGGGCGGTCGTTCCTGAACATTCACGAGGAGGTGCCGCTGTTTCACGAACAGATCGGGATTTCGTCCGACCTGCTGCTCAGGAGACTCAAACCAGGACGTCCAGTGATGCGGTGCAACTGGACAATCTCCGAAACGGATGACCTGAACCGCGCACCACGGTTCAAGCAGGAATACATTAGCAAAGGCGCGACGGTCACGCCAGAAAATGCCGGGGAAAGATGCTTCTTTCGGGTCGAGCGGCAAACTCTGTCGAGGCTGCCAATATCCGGTGCAATTCTCTTCACAATCCACACTTACATCAATACCATCGCAGAAGTCGTGGAAGACACTGTGAGGCGCGAGATGTTAAAGGGTGCAATCTTGACAATGCCAGCCACAACGAGGCGCTACAAAAGCGCAGACGCGTACTACGAAGCACTCGCGGAATATTTGCAACGCCTCTAGGCATCTACTGCATGATGTGATGCCGCAGGTTGCCCGTCGCGCTTCTGGATTCGTGCCGAACAAAATGCACCGATTCCCAAGCGGCGGGATCGAAAAGATCGTCTGGATCGCGTTGGCTGACACGATTTCTGCCAGTCATTTTTGAGCGGTATAGCAGCTCGTCGGCTTCGGCGACCATCTTGTCGTGCGTGTTGACTCGGACGCTGAATGTTGACACACCCAAGCTGGCGGTGATCCGGCGCAAGGGCCAAGCAGCACCAGCAATCTTTGACCGCAAACGCTCGGCCACGGCAAATGCCTCCGACGCGTCCGCGCCGCGCAAAATGACCGCGAACTCCTCACCGCCGTACCGGGCAACAAAATCGTAATCGCGCGACGATTCCAGCAGCAAAATCGCCACGGCTTGCAAAACCAAATCGCCGGCAGGATGTCCGTAGGCGTCGTTGTACTCCTTAAACTGATCGATATCCATAAGGACCAGAGACAACGCAGACCGGTTGCGTGCGGCAAACTGAATTTCGTGCGTAAGCTGCTCGTGAAATGCGCGCACATTGTGCAGGCCGGTGAGGCCGTCGCACGAAGCGAGCGTGCGGAGCTTGTCATTCGCATTCGACAACAGTACAGTTTGGCGGCGCAGCTCAAGCTGGCTGATCGCCTGTCGCGCAAGCATCCGAAGCGTTTCGATCTCTTCGATGGAGAAATCGCGAGGCTCGGTGTCCATGACGCACAACGTTCCGATAACTTGGAAGTCGGGAGTGATCAGTGGCGCGCCGGCATATGAGCGGATGCGGTTGCCGTTGGCGGTCAACGGAATGGAAGCAAAGCGAGGATCGAGCAATACATCCCTCACCACCAGCGCTTCGAGCGGGTTCAAAATCGCGTGCGAACAGAAGGCCTTGCTGCGATCCAGCGATCCGAGCGACCAGCCGTAACACGACTTGAACCACTGCTGCTTTTCGTTGACAAGGCTGATGCCTGCAAACGGAATATGCAGGATCCGAGCGGCGAGCTTGGTCAAATCGTCGTAAACCTGCTCCGGACCGCTACCTAAGATTTCGTAGCGATGAAGCGCCTCGAGCCTACTTGGCTCGTCCATTTCCACTAACAATTGTTCGTTCGACACATCAACGGCCCCCGTCAAGAAAGGTTCTCTATTGCAGACTGGTCATTCTTGATCGCCAGTTCTTAGAGTCATTATGCTGGGTAAAGTCACGCAATTAAACAACTATTTTTGATAGCCAGTAATTGTACCGATAAAGATTTTACGCATGAAAAGTAAGTGATGTTACTCTGAGCTTAACAGCTTGAAACTTATTTTCATCTGAAAACCCAATTTTGTACTAGAGGAGGCGCGACAAAAAGCCCGGCCGCTTAATTGCGGCCGGGCTGATATTCTGTCGTTTAGGCAACGGAAGCGATGACCTTTGGCTCGACAATAAACTCGCCATCGACGTAATCGATCACAACTTGGTCGCCGTCATTGATCGTCCCCTGAATCATCGCCCTGGCTAGGCGGGTCTCAACTTGACGCTGAATCAGACGACGCAGCGGCCGCGCGCCATAATTAGGATCATAACCCTCGCGTGCAAGCGAAAAGCGCGCGCGCTCGGTTAGCTCCAAACTGATCTTACGATCCGCCAAACGCTGCCGCAAGTCGCCCATGAGCAGATCGACAATCTTCTCGATCTGCTGCACGGAAAGCGGGCGGAACATAACAATGTCATCGACCCGGTTCAGGAACTCGGGCCGCGTGTGTGCGCGAAGTTCCGCCATGACCAGATCACGCGCGTTCTCCTTGATATTTCCCTCACTAGTCAGCCCTGTCAGAAGATACTGCGAGCCGATGTTGCTGGTCATGATGATGACCGTGTTCTTGAAGTTGACCGTGCGCCCCTGCGCGTCGGTGACACGCCCATCATCCAATATCTGCAGCAACACATTCGCGACATCCTGGTGCGCCTTCTCGAACTCATCGAAAAGAATCACAGCGTACGGATGACGCCGCACCGCCTCGGTCAGTTGGCCGCCCTCATCGTAGCCGACATAGCCAGGAGGTGCGCCGATCAGACGCGAAACCGTATGCCGCTCCATGTATTCGGACATGTCGATGCGGATCATGTTCGACTCGCTGTCGAACAACGCCTCGGCAAGCGCCTTCGCAGTTTCGGTCTTGCCAACCCCGGTCGGTCCCAAAAATATGAACGATCCTATCGGCCTCTCCGGTGCGCCAATGCCTGCGCGAGCGCGCAGCACGGCGTCGGCGACAAGCTGCACGGCCTCGTCCTGGCCCACAACTCGTTCATGCAAAATGTCTGCAAGACGCAACAGCTTTTCGCGCTCACCCTCAACAAGACGCGCAACCGGAATGCCTGTCCACTTGCCCACAATCTCCGCAATCTCGTTGTCGGTGACCTCTTCACGCAGCAGTTTTGGGCCGTTTTGCTGACGTACCAACTTCTCCTCAAGCTCCTTCAACTGCTTTTCCAGTTCAGGCAAACGGCCATACCGAAGCGCTGCAACTTTGTTGAGATCGTAGGCACGCTCCTCGCGCTCGATCTCAATGCGCACTTTTTCGATCTCTTGACGCAGCCCGGAAAGCTCCTTGATCGCCGCTTTTTCGGCGTCCCATTGAGCGCGCATGGCCGATTGCCGCTCCCTGAGATCGGCTAGTTCGCGGCTCAAATTTTCAAGACGCTCCTTGCTTCCGCGATCCTTCTCCTTCTTAAGAGCCTGCTCCTCGATCTCAAGTTGCAACACTCGTCGTGTGATTTCGTCTAGCTCGGTTGGCATGGAGTCTATTTCGGCGCGCACGAGAGCGCATGCCTCATCGACCAGGTCGATCGCCTTGTCCGGCAAAAAGCGGTCAGTAATATAACGATTCGAAAGCGTTGTCGCAGCCACGAGGGCGTTGTCGACAATTCGAACGCCATGATGAACTTCAAATCGCTCCTTCAGTCCACGTAGAATCGAGATCGTGTCTTCGACCGACGGCGGCTCGACCAACACCGGTTGGAACCTGCGCTCAAGTGCGGCATCCTTTTCGATATTGTTGCGGTACTCGTCGAGCGTCGTCGCGCCGATGCAATGCAGTTCGCCACGCGCAAGCATAGGCTTGAGCATGTTGCCCGCGTCCATCGCGCCTTCTGCCTTGCCGGCACCGACAATTGTATGGATTTCGTCAACAAAGAGAAGCACCTGACCGTTGCTCTCCTTGACTTCGTTCAAAACTGCCTTAAGGCGCTCTTCGAACTCTCCGCGGTACTTCGCGCCAGCAATGAGCGCGCCCATGTCCAGCGAAAAGACCGTTTTTTCCTTTAGTCCTTCAGGGACATCACCGCGAACAATTCGCTGCGCCAGACCCTCCACGATTGCCGTTTTTCCGACACCTGGCTCGCCAATCAGGACGGGATTGTTCTTCGTCTTTCGCAGCAAAATGCGAATGACACGCCTGATCTCGGCATCGCGCCCGATCACGGGATCGAGCTTACCGCGTGTGGCTTCAGCGACCAGATCTCGTCCGTATCGCGCAAGTGCCTCATATGTCGCCTCAGGGTTTGCGCTTCGCACCTGCTGATTGCCGCGCACATCGCCAAGCGTTCGCAAGAAGCGATCCTTGGTCACGCCGACATCCGCGAGCAGTTTGCCAGCCGGCGACGACTTGCCCTGGTCCAGCATGGCAAGAACCAGATGCTCGACCGAAACATACTCGTCCTTCAGGCGCCTCGCCTCTTCGGTTGCCTTCACCAAAATCTGGTTGAATCTCTGCGTCACATAGGTTTTGCCTGTTTCCGCGCCCGGGCCGCTGACTTTTGGTTGACGACTCAGTTCATCCTGTACTGCCAGCGTAAATCGCGGCACATCGACATCCAGACGGGTGAGCAAACGCGGCAAGAGACCTTCCGGCTGCTGCATGAGCGCAAGCAGAAGGTGGTCATCGTCGATTTCGACATGACCAAAGCTCGTTGCGATGGACTGAGCTTCGCTAACCGCCTCACGAGACTTTTCTGTAAGTTTATTGATATCCATATTCGACCTCCTCTGATTTGCCGCACAAAATGGCTACGAAAACGCTAGATCACCAAGTGTAGGGGCAAATCGGGAACTGTCCAAAGAGTAAGACAACTGGCCCGCGCGAATTGCGCCGGTCATTCATCCATTATTATAACCAAAATCTATTGAAATATGTTCCTGTTTATTGAGCGTTATAGACTCAATAACCGGTACCGAAGCAGATACTCGCTCATGCCGAGCAGTCTATTGGCTTGTGGGCGGGAGTTCGCCGCCAAGCTGTTTGAAGCCCACAGGCGAGAGCACGACCCCGCGCTCCGCGCCATCAATTTTGGCGTTGCAGGCGATCTGTCCCTCGTCATTGATCGCGACAGCGCTTTTCAGGACTTCACCGGGCAGCAGAGTCACGAGCTTATTGATGTCATAAGCAGATCCACCCGCCCACAAACAGGCATGGCTGATTTCGTTGCCTTTTCGATCAGTCAAATAAACCCTGCCGACTGCTTGGCCAACATTGTTGATTCCAGACGCATCAGCATCGGTAAAGCCGGCTAACAGCGGCATTGCCTTCATATATAGGCCAACCGACAGGAACGCGCGCTCATGACCGCTCGCGGCGCCTGCCTGTCCGACTATCGCGAAATTGTCGTTGATTGCATGGGCGAAGGAGTTTTGGCCAGTCGCAATCGAGCCGATATCACGCATTTTCAAGTCACGATACTCAAACCCGTGCAGGATTCCCTTTTGGCCGCGCTTGGTCACCAGGCCCGACACACCAACCACGACACCCTGGTTGTTGACACCGTCCGCGACTGTTGATCCGCCGCCGAGATCGCCCAGATCAACCACGGTTGTCGGAGTCGCCCCGGCTTGCCATAAAAAGCCGTGCGCGTAGACTTGCAGTGTGCTTGCGGACCGGATCGTCCCGTATCCGACAACGGCTCCCTTATTATTCAGACCGAACGCCACCGTGTCGATTCCCGATGTGAGCGCATCGATCGGAGTGACTTTTCCCTGATCATACAAGACGGAATGAACCTGTCCATTGACATCTCTGATCCAGCAACAGATTTGGCCCTTGTCGTTGATTCCGGTCGGATGACTTGGCAGGTTTCCGCCGAAGAACGGTGCTAGCGGAGTGGGCTGCGCGTTGTATCTCCAGAGAGTGCCCTGCTCGCCGCAATCGCCGCAGACATCACCGTAGAGGTTGATTGCCGTTGCTTCGGATGTGGTTTCACCGGGGATGGGAGCAAGAACAATCTGCGTGTAGCGGGTTACCTTGCCGTTTTGAGCGTGGCAAATGGTGCTCGCAAAGGCGAACACCGCAAAGATCGCGATGAAAATTACGCGGACAAGCATCCGTCCTGAATAGGTCAAAGTGATCGGCCTCCCTGGGACATCGGAATAGTGCAGAGACATTATGCAGTGTCGTATGTCATTTGAGCCACGCGACGGCACCTGCCCCTACAAGAGACCCTCCCCGCCTCCCGAAACGGGAGGGGCTTAGAGTACGCTAAGTTGCAGCGATTGGCTTTTACTTATCTGGCTCCTCAAAATCCGGGAGGCGGGGAGGGTCATTGAACGGCGTTTCACATCTGCGGCTGGTGTGCGCCATCGGGATGGAAATCGCCTCGGGAGAGGCAAAAGCTATCAATTCCTAGCACCCATCGGCCAAGCGTTCGAGACGGATTCGCGACCGAAATCGTAATGGTATGATCGCCAGGAACTAGGTGAACCGAAACCAGTCTCGCCCAGACAAACTGCCCAGCCAGCCTGCTACCCGAACCTACAAAGGAATTAAACGGAGTCCCGGCGACTGTCGGGCGATCGGCGTTAAGCTGCGTGCCATCGTCGACCGAAACAGTGAACGGCGATGCGTCCATCGTAAAGCCGTCCGACGCTACCGGCCCAATGCTTGCCCACACGTCGTAGTCCCCAGGCGCGTTGATGTGCACGGGATACGACGCTTTGTATGCACCGTTCGGTGGAGGATTCGTGCTGTCCAGCCATAGGTAGGCGCCACCGCTGGCCTCGGGCGAAGTGATGATCGCGCCAAACGATTGCTGGCTGGCTGCCTCGGCTTCTATCCAGACGTACGGATTGAGAAATAGCCTAAGCTGTTCGGCCAGACTGCGAAGCAGCTCGTACTGTGACTTTGGATCGCTGTCGGCGGAAGCCAGAGGATTGTTCTGGATGTAGTAGAGGCGCTGCGTCCAGATATCGGTGGATGCACCCGACTCCTTGACTAAATCGAGCAGTCTGCCAACCTCCTGGGTTTCGTCTGCAACGGCATCCTCGGGCAGCGGCAGATCCTTGATGCCGGAAATAATCAGCGGCTCGGAGCTGATCATCAGTGTTGTAATTCCCTTTTTCTCCTCGACTTTGATGGGCAGCTTCGAAAGCGACTGAAAAAAGGGGTGGTCCTTGCCAAACTTGACATGAATTGCTTCCGGCTGGCCACTGATGGAATAGATGACAAACTTGGCAGCGCCTGCGTCATTCGTGGTCGAGTATCCGTCGAGGTGTGGCCCAATATCGAGCCGAGTCGCTGCGGTATCCGACGGAAGCCACCAAACCCCGCCTGAAAACTGCACGACATGCGTTCCTGGAATATTCAGGCCCGACGGGTAGAACAGAATGGCTGGCCTATCTTCGCTCATGCTGGCAGCATCAAGGCTCAGTGACGACTCCTGCGCATGAATCCAGTCAAGCTGCTCGGCGGGGACATCCAACAAATTCGCAACACCTGGCTGAGGTGAATTGCGCCGGAGCGCATCAACATACATTCCCCGAACACCGACATCAGTGAGCAGTGTTCGATCCGTTGCCAGCTTGTCAACTGTCCCGTATCCAACGACCGTGTGCGCCGCCTTTGCAGAGTCTTCGCCGCCCGTTGGCGGCAACCCTCCTGACGATGCCAACGATGCAATCAGCCACTGGTCTCTACGCGCACGCTCGACGTCGGATAGCGCGTACGCTGCAGCTTCGGTCGTCAGCGGATCGCCATGCAATGGGCTGTCGACCATCAAACCGTCGAATCCCGTGAGCTGCCGATTCTGTGTCAGGGTTCCGGTTTGCGACCATCTGTAGATCACAGGAACATCGGCGACAGCGTTTTTGAGCGCGTCGGCAAAGCCGTTCATGGTCGTCTGCATGGAGTCGGCCTGGAACTGCCTGATGTCCTCCCACGCAACGGACTGCGCCGCATTCACATCGAAGAACTTGTCGGCTTGCGGGTCATAAAGCGTCTGCACACCTTTTGGGCCAAGCCAGAGCGGAATGGATCGCGCGCATGTTGCAAAATCGGGCAGGTCTTCGTTCTTGACTCCCCACGCCCGCTCCATCGCACTCAGTCTGCCCGTGTAGCGTTCGCGGAGCCAGGTTTCAAACTGCAGACGGTACATATCGGAATCGGGGATCATTCCCGAGCCGATCTGACCATAGAATCCAAGATCATCACGCAGCGGATCGACAAAAAACCGCAGCCCCGCGCCGAAATGAATCCTGCTTAGATACTGCAAAAGATCGTCGCGGACCGAATCCGCACGTTTCCAAATGTCCGGGCAGTGAGTTGCTTCCAGCGAGTTAGCGTCGAAAATCCGGGTAGGAAAAACCAGCAGAACCGTTGCGTCGCCGCCAGCATCGGACGGCAAATGCGCGACGGCATCGGTATCGTTCTGAACATCCGTGATGCCATGCGCAACTATAGTTCCGTCGTGGCTGGACGCGAGAAAGAAGTGGGCAGACTTGAGGCCGTCAATCGGCTTGATTGTGACCGTGTCGCCGGGATCGGGATTTGCTTGACGATAGATTGACGGATTGACCGTGATCGCGCCAAGATCGCCTGCTGGAAATGCGTTCAGATCGAGCCCGTAGGTGAAACCATTCTGGTCGAGGTAATCCAAAACACGCTGCAGAGTCGCGGCTGGGATTGCCGTAATCGGCGTAATCTGATGGCGGGACGCGCCGCCAGCGCTGAGAATTAGCTGCGTGACGCCATGCGCTTTCAGCGTCTTAAGGTCTTGGACATCTGCGTTCCAGTTCTCGTCGGTATCTGCCGCTGCCGAGGCCAGAACTCGCGGCTGGAAAATCCCGCCAACAGGTATGTAGGCGTTGCCGCCCCAAATGAGCGTGTGGGCACCATTGATTTCCCAATGGACTTTGTCGCCGCCGGTCGGCTGATAGTCGCCGGATGCTGGCGCGACAGGTTGATCAGCGCGCGCAGCGCTGGCCGTCAGCAGAAAACCTAGCAGCAAGATGATCACAAAACACGGCTGGGGAGAAGTTCGAGGCATACGGGCAGACTTAATTTTTTGACAAAACATGCGGTCTAGCCGCTCCGAAAAACTATTGGTGTTACATCGCCACCGGACTACTTAGTCCGAGAAGCGTCAGGGCGTTCCGCAAGACGACCCGCGACGCCTGCACAAGATAGAGCCGTGCGAGCGACATATGGGTATCGTCGCCGATCACCCGCAGAGACGCATCGTTGTTGCCAGCATCGTAAAACAAATGAAACGCCGATGCCAGCTCCCGCAAATAGTGCGTAATATTATGCGGCGCATAGTTCGCGGCCGAATATTCGATCTGGTCCGGAAAATCACCAAGCCTCTTCATCAGATCGATCTCGCACGGTGCCGTCAGCAGCGACAAATCCGCCCCGGTGGTATCGATCAAGTTCTCGGCTGCGGCCTTTTCCAAAATTCGACAACACCGCGCGTGCGCATATTGGACGTAATAGACCGGGTTTTTGGCGCTGTGCTCCTTGGCCAGGTCGATATCGATATCCAGAGACGTGTCGCTTGACCGCATCAGAAAAAAGAACCGCGCCGCATCCTTTCCGATCTCGTCGATCAGGTCTGCCTTCAATTCCAGCACATTGCCTCGCCGCTTGGACGCCCGTACCATCTCGCCATTCTGCATAATCCTTACAAGCTGAAAGAGCAGGACATCCAACTTTTTCGGGTCGAAACCAGCGCACGCAATCGCCGCTTTTGTCCGCGCAATGTATCCGCCGTGATCCGCGCCCCAGACATCAATTAGCCGGTCGAATCCCCGCTCGAACTTGTCCTTGTGGTACGCCAGATCTCCTGCGATATAGGTCGGGAGGCCGTTCGCCCGGACAAGCACCCGGTCTTTGTCGTCGCCAAATTCGGTGGACTTCAGCCAAGTCGCACCCTCAAGCTCGTAGGTGTAGCCCTTCCTCGTCAGATCTTCGATCGCCGCTTTGACCGCCCCGGATTCGTGCAGTGTGTTCTCGGCATACCACCGGTCAAACTTGATCCCAAATGCCGCAAGGTCGTCGGCCTGCTCCTGCTGCATGCCTTCTTGCGCCAAGTCTCGGAAAAGCTGGACGTTTTCCGGGACGCTGATGTCAATAGTTTTGAACTGGTCACCAACCCGCTCGATAATGTCTCGCGCGATGTCCTTCACATAATCGCCCCGGTAGAGCCAGTCTGGGCCGTGCTCGTCGTCGTCCGGACCGACATCCACGCCAAGCTCCTGCAAATACCGAAAATGAACGGACTTGCCAAAATTGTTCATCTGCGTCGAGTTCAGGGCATCGTTGATGTAGAACTCTCGCTCAACTTCATATCCGGTTGCGGCTAGCAGCGATGCGAGCGCGTCGCCAATCGCACCGCCCCGACCATGCGCAACGGTAATCGGGCCGTTGGGGTTCGCCGAAACAAACTCCACCAAAATCCGCTTTCCCGTGTGGATCGAATGCTTACCGAATTCCGCCTGCTTTTCGACAATCTCCCGCACGATATCGTGCAGCCAGCCAGGCCGAAGGTAAAAGTTGATGAAACCCGGTCCAGCAATCTCAACCCGCTCGACTTCGCTGCCTTCAAGCTTGATATGATCAACCAAAATCTGGCCAATGTCCCGTGAGGAGACCTTCTGAGGCGCGAGTAGCTCGGAGATCGGCTTAGCCAATACGAGCGCAAGGTTCGTCGCATAGTCGCCGTGCGATTTTTGCTTTGGGACATCCAGTGTGGGTTCGATAGTCGCCAAATCATCGCCGGATGGCAGAGTGCCGTCCTGCTGAGCGCTTCGCCGCGCGTCGGAAATGAGTTGAATGAGATGCTGTTTGATCATAGATTTTGAACGCTAATAATACCCCACCCTGTTTTTGGCGGGCAGCGATTCAAATTCATGCGTGGACGATGGCTAGCAGACCTGCGCAACTTCTACTCCGACAAGTGCGCCCAGCTTCCGCAGTTTTGAGGAGATATGCCCGATTCCGACGGCGCAGTGGTGAGCCGGGCCATGGGAGTTCCAGTTTTCGACGAAGCCGCGTGCGCCAATGGAGAATTTGTACCGGCTATTGGTGTTGCCGATCTCCAAGATCGGGCCGGGCACGGATTCGCCTTCAGCCACAAGCAGTTTCAGCTTTCCGCCCGCTGCTTCGACAACCGAAACCAACGTCACCGGTCCGTAACGCACGGCCATTTCCACAGATAGCCCTCGTCCCACCTTACCGTGATACACATCCAACGGCCGCACCTTGGTCTTTCCCTCTGCGATAGCGATATGGCCAGGGCCATCGTGTCCCATCAGAACGACATCCTCATTGAAATCCATTGCGTAGTATTCGGTGAACGATCCGCCAACACCGAAGCTGTCCATGATCTTCATCGCCTGCGCGTTTTTGACTTCGTATTCCCCCGCAACCGGCCGTCCGGAAGCGGTGAGAAGCGATGTGCCAAGAATGATCGAACTGATCGCGTCCTCGTTATCCGGATTCCCCGTCCCCATATAGTAGTACGCCATCGACCCCAATGCATGCTTCTCGAAGAGCATGTCGAGCGCCACCGATGTACGGGCGGCACGCTCAAGTTCGTCCAACGGGCAGTCCGGCTGTACATCAAACGTCTCGCGAAACTCTGAAACCCGGCTCTTGATTTCATCGCCACCAACCTCGCGTCGCAATGCGCTTAGCTCGTCTACTTCGACAATCTCCGCATGTCCACCGAATGTCGCACACTGCAACGTCACGTCGGAATAGATATCGAGCATGCCGTTGTAGTAGTGCCCCATCAAACCGAGGCGATTGTGGGCCATGATATTGGCGACCCGAGCCGCATCAATCCACTCATTGACCTCGTCCCAACAGAGCGGATCATCGCCAAGCATGCCTGTGATTTGATGAAACTCGATTCCAGCCCGGTTGAAAACATTGGCGATTTCTGGCACAGGGCATGCGGCGCAAAACGCCAGCCATTCGCCGGTCATGGCTGTTCGGCTGCCCATCTTGTTGAATCGGGCGTAGTCGATTGCTGCTTCAGGCTGAAGATTGAGAATGATGACTGGGACTTTGGCGCGGCGGACCACCGGAAGCACGGTCGATGAAAGCGCGTAGGTGGTGACGTGAAGGAAAATCAGGTTGACATCCGCCTGACGAAATTTATGCCCGGCTTCCATCGCCTTTTCTGGCGTGTCGATCAAGCCAAGGTTGACCACTTCAACATCCGGCCGCGATAGCCGCCGCTCGACGTCCGAAAGATATCCCTGCAACCGCTCCTCAAGTCCAGCAAACTGCGGCCAGTAGGCATCGAGACCAATTCCGAACAGGCCGATGCGAAGTGGTGGCGTGAGAGACTTCATCGTTTGACCTCGATTGCAGCGAAATTCGCAGCTCCCAAACGATATTAGCCGTCTGCTCCAATTGATCCTCCCTAAGCCGAGACTCTCGCACTATGTCGTTTACTTATGGCGAGGCGAAGTATTTTCACGGACTCGCTGGGCTAGTCTGTTCAGTGCGAACCACCTTGCCGTCCCGGCTTTCGGAAATGCTAACAGAAGTGTGCCTGCCGTCGCCATCTAGGCCGCTAATCTTGATATCCTGAGTGCGGCCATCCGTGAGGACGACATGCAGGGTGTCAGCGTCGGTTGCCTCAGCAGACTGGATCACGGACTGTGTTTCAAACGGTTCGAGTTCGGTTAAGTCAGCGCGCTTCGGTGCCGCTGGTCCGTATGGCCATGAGCTTGCGCGATGGGCGTTCGTCGCCCAACGGATAGTCCGCGCCGAGGGTCGACTGAAACTTGGCGGCATTCAGCCCGGCCAGCGAGATTGTAATGACTGCTGGTTTCGACGGGTCGAGAGGCTGACTAGCGACAGCAGTATCGTATGGCATTCCGGCAACTGTGATCGGCCCGCCGTAATAGTCTTTGCCGCTTACTGATGGGGCGACATTCTGCGCCGATGCAACTTGGGAAATGGGGATCAATTTGCCGTCACTTGTGACGATCTGAGCGCCTGCCCAAAACAGCGCCTTCCGTTTGGCGTTTTGAGAGCTGACCGTGAGCGTAAGCGTCTGCGTACCAGCGACAGGGATGTCAATGTTAGCCTGACCTAAAATCCACAGGCTCAGTTCTGGTGCTGCAAAATGTTGAACTGCTGATAGACAATTGGCGCACTCTGTACTTTGTCGCCCGTAATTCTGCCCCATTGGTTCGCGCCGACGATCACACGGACGGGATATCGGCTGCGTGACGGAATCGGCAGGAGGCTGAGGGTTCTGTTGTCCGACTCACTTAGCGACACGGCGCCTGAAACGACAAAAAATTGCACTGGTAGCCCCGAACTTGCGGTCGCACTAAGGGTGATCGGTTTGCAGCCGACCTTCACATCACCAAGCTCGGCGAACGTGATCGTCTGCGGCGCACCGTCGGTGTTGACGAGCTTGAGCCACGGATGGCCGGGCCGGTCGGCGCGCCGATATATTGAGTCGCCATCAGAAACTGCCATTAGCGTTGGTTCCCATGGTGCGCCCTGACGAATCTCTCCGCCTCGTCGCATCCACATTCTGAAGGTGTCCGGGCCAGTCTGCTTGATTCCACCCGTACTCACTTTGAACCAGATCGGCGCGTCGGAGTGACCGACAGCGCCGCCGCCGTAAAGGTTCGCGATTGGAGACTTGTCCAAATATGTCGCCGCAACTTTGAACGTGCAGTTGTCCGGCAGGAAATCGACATCCAGACTTGCCACTCCCCCCTTGTCGAGCGGAACTGGCTCCCCTTTGCGGTTCAGAAAGTCAATTACCTGCGGTTTCTTGGCCAAATTCGCTGCCGCAAAATCGCTCACGGTCTGCGCCATCTCCCTGTCGAAATACCAGAGCGCTTTTGTCGGATCGCCCTTGTAATCTGCATACGCCACGGGCGCGCCGCCCGGTGTCGCAAACTTGTCCGGATCAATCAGCCAGCCGGTTTTGGGGTCAATTGGTGCGAGGCTGACAGGGCCGGTTAGCGGAGCGTTGGCTGGGAGCCGGTACTGCGCAGCCTTGCGGATGAACATGGCAATGATTGGCGCAAAATTCGGATCCCACTCATAGTGTCCTGCGCCGATGTCGAGAGATTCGCCAATCAGTTTGTCAGGCGCATCTGTGCGGAGCCGGACGACTTGTCCCCGGTCCTTCATGTATGTTTCGCCCCAGTTAACACCGCCAACTTCGGCGTACTCCGACGAGACATGAAGGGTTGGGACGCCCGACGCCACATGCCCCAAAAACCATCCCTTAAGCGGCAAAAGTCCAAACATTCGGGATGTAAACGCGTCCGCCATGCCCCAAACAAACGGCGTCGCTGCCGAATGTCCTATCGCAAGGAGGGGCGCATCTTCGATCTCGGAATAGCCAGACTCCGCAGCAAGATCAGTTAGCGCCTTCTGAACCGCTTCAGCCGCGCCTGGTTGAAACTGCATGAAGAGATGGCTGCCCGTGTCGTCTGCAGGCGAGATCCAAACAATGCCGAGATCGCACTGCGCGCAGGCGCGCCGGATTGTCGGGTCTTCGAAAAACGGCTCTTCCTGCATATTTTGGATGCCAATGAGAACGCCTCGGACATGCTTGCAATGGTCAGGAATCCAAAGATATGCCCGGTGGTCGAACATCCTGACCCACCGGCACCGAGTATTGAAACTCATCCATTTGCGGATGTGGATTCTTCCAAGCAATCGCATTATCATCAGGATGCGCCCATACGCACGCCGTTTCGAAAATGACCATAACGATTGCAAAAATGGCAACCAAACAACAATATTTCAGGTTCATCTCTTATCCCGTCGCGTGAATGCTGAGATCGTACCGCGACCGCCTCTACTCCGATGTTTCCCGGCACTCGAGCGAAAAATAGTCGAAGTCGGCGTAGCTGCCCTTGCCGTGAATATCCTGGGCGCAAATTCCGATCATCGCACCGGTAAAGTGCAGCCCTTGACCGTAATCGTCTGAAACCTTAGATGCGTCCAAGGTCGGGCCTACCTGCCGCCAACTCGCTCCATCGCCAGATGCAAAGAACTTGAGATTCTCTGCGTCGATGCGCGCGCGGAGATGAACTCTCATCCATTCGCTGACATCGACCTCGCTGTCCGTCAGCTCATCGTAGACGCCATCGTCAGTGAGGACAATTCCGACTACTTTTCGGCCATCGTCCGTTCGCGTGATGCGAAGATAGTAATGCGTCCGCGTGTCGTACCAGAAGATCAACCCGGCCATTTGGGAGTAGTGAGTGGGTTCAAACTCAACGCAGGTTTCAGCGGCCGCATGAACTTCGGTCAATCGCCGAACAATCATGCTCTGATCGAACCACGAGTGCATTGATTCCCGTCCGCGCAACCGCAGCCAACCGGGCCTCTCAGTCAGCGAGAGCCAGTCGTCCGACACCGGAGTTCGCAACGAGCTCCACATGTGTCCCAACAATGGATGGCTAAAATCGTCGCGCGCATGCTCCTCTTGCTCGCTGTCTGGCACCAATCCGGGTACCGAAAGTTGCGGAAGAATTCCACCGCTTTCAAGCCTTAGCCAGCCATCGTCAGTCCAAACGACTTTCTGAAGACATGTCTCGCGTCCTGTGACGCATCTAAGATTTTCGCCGATGCCAATGGGTCTCGACGCCAAATGAGCCAGGTACCATTCGCCGGACTCCGTTTCGACAAGCTCGCCATGACCAGCTTTTTGAAGGACTGAGTTGGGATCACCGTGAGCTTCAGGGCCGCGAGTCGTCATAATGCTGTGCTGCGGATCGAGCTCGTACGGCCCGTCGATCGACCGTGACCGTGCCATCGAGATCCCATGATTCCAGCCTGTGCCGCCCTCCGCGAGCATAAGATAGTAGTATCCGTCCCGTTTGTACAGATTCGGGCCTTCGATCAGACAGTCTTTCTTGAGGATCGATTTCGGCTCGCCGATGAGCTTGCGGAGAACATGATCGTATTCCTGAAGGACGATTCCCGCAAACGACGGCTTGGTCTTGCGAAAATCCCACTCCATATTGACCACCCATTTGCGGCCATCGTCGTCGTGGAAAAGCGACGGATCAAACCCAGAAGCGTTTAGGAAAATCGGCTCTGACCAGGGTCCTAGAATGCTATCGGCAGTCACAACATAGTTGGCGACGTCCTTGAACGCGCCGACTCGGTGGCGCACAATCGTGTAGACGAGCCAGAATTTGTCGTCGCGAAAGCTCAGCGACGGTGCCCATATTCCGCCAGAATCGACAATCCCGCGCAGGTCTAAATCCGGTAAGGCATGCCCAATTCGGGTCCAATTCCCCAGGTCAAACGAGTGATAGATTGCCACGCCGGGCAGCCATTCGAACGTGCTCGTGGCGATAAAGTACTCTTCGCCTACACGCAGAATGGATGGATCAGGATTGAATCCGCGGAGAACCGGATTTTGGATGGTGTTCATAAGGAAGGGCTACCGCGCCCGAATTCTTGTCAACAGATGCTACGAACTGCCCCTGTCGATTGAGTGATTATATCAATATGTTCTAGTCTTGGCAATATCTAGGCAAAGATTTGTTGATTTATTCGAGATTTCGTCTTATACTTGTCAACAGCTATTGCGCTGAACAAGACACTTTGCTAATATTAAGGTGCGACGATCTGCCGCGCCGCGCGTGATTCATCGAGGGAATCCGGCCCCTAACGCTTATGATTACAATTTACGATGATGCAATTGTCTGCATCTATTTCGTCTTTGTGCTTGCCATCGGCTTTGTTTTCCGGCGGATGAGTAAGAACACGTCGGACTACTTCCGCGCAGGCGGCTCGATGCCCTGGTGGATTACGGGAACATCGGCCTGGATTGCCGGATTCTCCGCGTGGACTTTCACTGGCGCGGCTGGCAAAGTGTACTCCAGCGGAACGATGGTGCTGGGGCTCTACTACGCTACATTAATTGGCCTTGCCATTATTTACTTTTTCACCTGCACACTCTTCAGACGCCTGAGGGTGGTTTCCTGGATGGAGGCGGTGCGGGCAAGATATGGACCGGAAACCGAGCAGCTATATACGTGGCTGAAGTTGCCGCTCGCGCTGCTGTTTGCGGGAGTGAGTCTGAACGCGGTCGGCGTATTCATGTCCACCGTTTTCAAGGTCCCGATTACGCCAGTATTGATCACTCTAGGTGTTGCAGTGACTATCATCGCCGTGACCGGTGGATCCTTTGCCGTACTCGCCAGCGACTTCGTGCAGATGTTTCTGATCGTCACGATCACGATTGTGGTCGCGATCCTGGCGCTGCACATGCCAGCCATTGGCGGATTGGCTGGACTGATTCACAAGGTTCCCGCATATGAGTTCCACTGGGCTGATCTGGTGCGTCCTCAAATCATTGGTATTTGGATCGCCGTCATGATTTGGAACCAGTTCGCGGCATCGAACAGCATGGAAAACGCGTCCATGTATCTGATGACCAAGTCCGACCGCGACGCAAAACGGATGGTTCTGATACCGTTCTTCGGAACGATTGTCGGGCCGCTGATCTGGTTCATTCCACCGCTTGTTGCAACCGTGACGCACCCAAACATCGCCCACGAATTCCCACTGCTGAAAAACCCGCAGGAGGCGGCATTTGTGGCCGTCTGCATGGATGTCATGCCGAAGGGCCTATTGGGACTACTGCTTTGCGCGATGCTAGGCGCGACGATCACGTCGATGGATGCCGGCCTCAACAAAAACGCCGGAGTCTTCGTGCGCAGCTTTTGGTTGCCCATCGTTAACAAGAACTGTCCCGAAAAGCGGCTGCTGATCGTCAGCAAGCTTTGCTCGCTTGTGTTCGGCGCGATCATCATCTTTGCGGCGGTCGAGTTCAACAAATTCCGAACAATGGAGCTCTTCGACCTCACCAATCAGCTCGCCGCCAGCCTGATGGGGCCGCTCGCGCTGCCGCTTATTTGGGGACTTTTTTTCCGGCGTACGCCTGCTTGGTCAGCCTGGACAACGGCACTGGTCGGGTTCGTCGTTTCGTGGGTGGTCAACACGCAGGTCGACCCGGTATGGTTCCAGCATGCGATGGGGTGGTCAAGGCCCCTCTCCAAAGACGAGGCGACCGATCTTCTCTTGGCCGAAACCGCCTTTGGCACACTTTTTCTAGGAACGGCATGGTTCTTCTTGACCAGCCTCTTTTACGAGCGAAGCGGTGCGGCGCACAAGGCGCGGGTTGAGGAGTTGTTTACGCGCCTGCGCACGCCGATCGACCTGGAGGGCCAGCCGAAAGTCGAGCAGCAGGATCACGTTGTGTATGAGCTACTTGGCAGTCTATGCCTCGTTTATGGCACATTCATTGTCGCGCTGATGCTGATTCCAAATCCGTTTGTGGGCCGTCTTTGCTTTGTGTTTGTGGGGGGTGCGTTGATAGTAGGCGGGGCGATTTTAAGGCACATGGCCAAAGCGCATCGTACGACACTCGCAGACTCTGAAGATGAGGATTCGAGTACCCTGATCGATGAAATAGCGCCAGAACCCGAGCCGGTCGCATCACAGAGGTAGAAACGAAGGCTGGCGGCATCCGCTAAGCTACTTCACGATGACGCATCAAAACGGCCCGATGAGCTTTGCAGCAGCGGGGAATTTGGTGCAAAGCAGTTCGACCAGTCCCAAGACGATCCACGACCCGATCAGAATCTGAACAAGGCCCATATTCCAGATTCGCAGCCCCAGATTAGACCGCCGCTCCAGCCCACGCAAGTGCCGAAGCATCACTTCTTTGCCAGCGATGATGCCGCTTTCGAGCTGCTTTTGGCTGGCCGGCCGGGTGGTCAGATACTCCTGCAGAAATGTCCCGACAGGTCGCCAAAGCGCGAGCGTGATCAAAAGCGCAGGGACCACCGATTGGACAATGCTGTTGCTAAGCACAAACATCGCGGACATCGCAACGCTGAAGATACTCACGGCCGCCATGATATTGGTACCGCAACGGGGATGTCCCCGAGGCATTTTGGCCACAATCTGCGGCAGCAGCGGCTCTCCACGCTCAATGCAGTGAACGACCTGATGCTCCGCAGCATGATAGCCAGAAATCGGAACGAGACGCAGAAAAACAAGCAAGAGCGGAAACGCGATCAGGCCACGGCAATCGTCTGCAAGTGAACGCACCGATTGTGGTGTCATTCGCATCAACTGGTTCGCCATCCACTGTGTCAGATCGAAATGATAACGGTGATCGAGGAATGTTAGGCCCGCGGTTGAAACGATCGTTGCCGCGAGATAGAGCGTCGTGATTGATACGCCCGTGAGGATAAGTCCTAAATTCCCAGCCCCGCCCTGAACAATCCCGTCTGTGAGATAGACTCCGAGCGGTGTCGCCATTCCACCTACCCGAAATGGCGCGAGGTTCCCCAAATCCGCGGCAACCAGATCGCTGCGCAGCACGGTGCCGATGTAGCGATCATCGGCGGCGACTACAATCACAATCGCTGCTTCACGCTCGCCGTCGAATATCGTGCGTACGGCGCTGAGCGCATCCGATGCCCTCACCACTAGCGGCACGCCGAGAGTCAGCGAGGAGGGATCGGCATCGAGCAATGTCATCAGCGGCTGAAGTGACATTACTCCCGCCATTACGGGCGGCGTTGTCGCAAGCGCGGTGTCAAGTTGGGAAATTGAAAGCGTGCCGAGTATGCGTCCGTTTTCCGCAACTGCCAGGGTGCCGCCGGGGGCTTTGCGGAGGGCATCGTGCGCGACACCGATCAGGTCGCGCGTGGAGACCAGACGAGTTTGACGCGTCATCGCACCACAAGTGCCCGCTTGGGGATCAAACTCGGCGCGGTCTGGAAGTTTTTTGCGTTGTCGGAGCTTGTTAAAACCCGCGAAGAAGCGGCTCCCGCGAACCGCCGGAGAGTCGCCGGTCTTGCCGTCAGTTCCGGTCTTTTCGGAGCCGCTTAGCCCAAGCGCCATAGATTTAACTTATTGCCAAAGAATGGCGCTATTGCTCAAGGAGCGCAAGCGGATTTTGCAGCAGGCGCTTGACCTCTTGCAGGAAGCGCGCACCGGCAGCACCGTCCATCACTCGGTGATCGCCGCTAAGCGTGATGTTCATGCGCTGACGGATCGCAATCTTATCGTCGGCCATGACGACCGGAACTTTCCGGCTCGACGCCACCGCTAGTATCGCGCCCTGCGAAGGATCGATGATGGCGATGAAGCTCTCGACATCGAATGTTCCTAGATTTGAAACCGTAAATGTTCCCCCTGAATACTCCGCAGGCTGCAACTTCTTGGCGCGCGCCTTGTCGATCAGGGTCTTTGCTTCAGCGGCGATTTTGCGGAGCGACTTCGAGTTGGCATCCTTGACGACTGGAACAATCAGACCATCATCCAGTGCAACGGCGATGCCGACATGAGAGGCGGAATACTGATAAATCTTGTCGTTTTGATAGACTCGGTTGACATCCGGCACTTTAACCAATGCGAGCGCAGCAGCCTTCACGACGAAATCATTGATCGAAATTTTCGTGAGGCTTTCATCGTACGAGTTGAGCTCCTTGCGCAGCGCGATCACTGCTTCCATATCCACTTCCGAAGTGACATAGAAGTGCGGGATCGTGGTCTTGCTTTCGGTCATGCGGCGCGCGATGACTTTGCGGATCGCCGTTAGCTCGATGGGCTGGCCATTTGAAGGCGCTTGCTGCGGGGCGGATGGCACGGGGGTCGGCGCGGCGGTCTGAGTAGCTACGGACGACACTCCCTTGAATCCGAGAATGTCTGCCTCGATAATGCGTCCGTTCGGGCCAGTTCCAGAAACCTGCTCAAGTGCAATTCCGCGCTCCCGTGCGATCTTGCGGGCAAGCGGAGATGCCTTGAGTCGCTCGCCGCCGTTACGGCTTGGAGCAGGCGGGGCCGTCACGGGTTGCGGCGCGGGCTGTGCTGGCGCGGATGCTTGAGCCGCTGGCGGAGGTGCCGACTTTGCTTTAGACGT
This sequence comes from uncultured Armatimonadota bacterium, assembly GCA_963699265.1. Lineage (GTDB taxonomy): Bacteria > Armatimonadota > Armatimonadia > Armatimonadales > Capsulimonadaceae > CAXSEA01. Next base: position 420,689 of record OY969427.1, read on the forward strand.
CGCCGCCTTGCCGTCGCCGATTGTTGCAATCACCGATCCAACTGGCACTGCCTCGCCTGGCTTAACTTGAGTCGTAAATATGCCCGTGTCCTCAGCCTCGATCTCGACGTTGGACTTGTCGGTCTCGATTTCGGCAATGATATCGCCAGCCTTGACCTGGTCGCCGTCGCTCTTTTTCCACGATAGGATGGTTCCTTCGGTCATTCCGTCACCCATTTTGGGCATGATCACTTCAGCGTTTGCCACGGTTATAAGCTCCGCTCAAGCGTCTTTTTGACGGCTTTGACAATGGCATCCGCGTGCGGCGTCGCCAAATCCTCAAGCGCGGCAGCGTATGGCATCGGCGTGAACGCTCCCATCACCCGCTCGACCGGCGCATCGAGATCGTCAAACGCGTGCTCGGCGATCTGCGCGGCAAACTCCGACGCGACCCCATACTGTGGCCACTGCTCGTGAACAACCACGGCATGGTGCGTTTTTCGGACGCTTGTCAAGATTGCCTCGAGATCGTACGGCTGCAACGACATCATGTCCACCACTTCCGCGTCGATCCCCTCCTCCGCAAGCTGCTCTGCAGCCTGCAATGCGAGGATTGTATTGCGTGAATAGCCGACAATAGTCACGTCCTTGCCGACACGCTTGATATCGGCGACACCGATCGGGATCGTGTAGTCGATGTCTTCTGGAACGTCGCCCTTAACGCCATAAAGCTTGGCATGCTCGGCGAAGATGACGGGGTTGTTGTCGCGGATGGCGGACTTGAGCAAGCCCTTCGCGTCGGCTGCGGTCGCGGGTGCTACTACCTTCAAACCAGGCGTGTTCGCATACCAATGCACCAGATCCTGGCTATGCTGCGCGGAAAGCTGCGTGCCCACTCCTGCTGGCCCTCGCAGAACGCACGGCACGTTGAACTGTCCGCCGCTCATGTACAGAATCTTCGCGGTGTGGTTAATGATCTGATCCCACGCGACGAGGGCGAAGTTGAATGTCATGAACTCGAGCACGGGACGCAATCCCATCATGGCCGCGCCGGTCATCATTCCGACCATTCCGGCCTCGGAGATCGGAGTATCGACAATCCGCTGCGAACCATACTTTTGCAAGAAGCCTTGCGTGATCTTGAACGTTCCTTGATACTGGCCAATCTCCTCGCCGAGCAGGAACACTTTCGGGTCGCGGTCGAGCTCTTCGGCCAGCGCCATCTGAATCGCTTCGCGATACGAGATGTGGATGGTCGGGCCAGTTGGCGGTGTCAGCTTTGCACTGCCGCTGGAAGGTTTTTCTACGGCAGGCGCACTGGATGGGGCTTCCGCCTGAATCACGGGGCCTTCCGGCGAAACGACTTTTTCATCGCTGGGGGCGTGGTTGCCATTGCTCGTGGCAGCAACTGCGGCAGGTGCTGCCGATTTCGCGCCGTTGCCGCCGATAGTCGCAATGACCGCGCCGACCGGAACTGCTTCACCGGGTGCGACCTGCGATTTGAACACGCCGGCGTCTTCGGCGGGTATCTCGACGTTGGATTTGTCCGTCTCGATTTCCGCGATGATGTCGCCGATCTTCACCTGATCGCCGTCGCTCTTTTTCCACGACAGGATGGTTCCCTCGGTCATTCCGTCGCCCATTTTAGGCATGATCACTTCAGGCATCGTTTCTTTGGTTCCCAGGCTGCGCCACGGCAGCCTGCTTCTGTTGAGAGTGGTGCCGCACATCTGCGGCGTGTCGGCAAAGTCGAACGTGCGCCGCTTACGCGACGTAAACGTCCTCGTAAAGCTCTTCGGGCTTGCACCACGGGCTTGCATCGGCATACTGGGAGGCGGACTTGGCGAAGTCTAGCGCCTGGTTGTCCATGGTCTCTTTCTTGGAATCGTCCAGGATGCCGCGTGCCTCGAGAACGCTTGCAAGCATGATCAGAGGATCGCGCTTCTTCCACGCCTCGACCTCGGCCTCTTCGCGGTAGGTCTTTTGGGTTTCGGCACCGTCGGCAGCGCCGTGGCCGACATAGCGGTACGTGATGGTCTCGATGCAGAACGGATATGGATCCTTACGCATCGCATCAACTGCGCGTTGACTGGCATCGCGAACGGAGAAGTAGTCCTGTCCATCCACTTTAACGTGCTTGATCGCGTATGAGTCGAACCGCGAGCCAAGGTCTGGGTTGGCATGGGAGCGCTCAATGCTGGTGCCCATCGCGTAGCCGTTGTTCTCAATAATATAAAGAACTGGCAGATGATAGAGCGACGCCATGTTGATGGACTCGTGGAATGCGCCAGCATTCATCGCGCCGTCGCCGATATAGCAGACGCAGACATTGTCCGTCTTGTTGTATTTGAGCGCCCAGCCGATTCCGGTCGCGAGCGGAACATTTCCGCCGACTATCCCGTAACCGCCAGCAAATCCATGTTCCTTGTCGAACAGGTGCATCGAGCCGCCCTTGCCGCGTGCAAGTCCGGTGGCCTTGCCGAAGATTTCGGCCATGACCCTGCCCGGCTCGCTGCCAAGCACAAGGCAATGGGCGTGGTCGCGGTAAGACGATAACACCTGGTCGCCAGGCTTCAGCGCGTGCAGGACACCGCTGGAGATCGCCTCCTGCCCAATATACAGGTGCAGGTAGCCGCCGACCTTGCCCGCCCTAAATGCTCGGTTGCACGCCTCTTCGAAGTGGCGCACATTGAGCATCTCCTGATAGATATCGAGAAGCTGCTCATCGGACAGCTTGAGAGAATCGATAACGATGCCAGCGTCGATTGGCTTGATGGTCGGCTTGAATCCGCCATTGCTTCCGTTTCGCTTTTTCGCCGCGCCGTTACCGGCCGCAATCGCGGGATCCGCACCCTTGGTGGCTGCCATTCTTACCCCTTAAACTAAGATCAAACTTGGAAATACGCATCATTATAGCCGAAAGACGGCGTAGGATTCAACGCGCAGACATCCGCCCAAACAAACTCGGCAAAGCGAAATGCGCAGGCAACCAAAGCGAAAGCGAGTCACGCACAAACGAGCAGTTTGCGAATATTTTGGAAAGAAATCGAAAGCTGGGACGGCTGAAATGAAGCGAGCAGCCAATTTGTTAACATCAGCATAAATGTGCTAATGGATAAAATTCTCGCAAGTTTTCCAGCGATCACTTCGGAGAGGCAATCGTCATGTCAATGTTCGTTTGTCAAAAGAAGGATTTCCTCATGATGGCGTGGAACAGCACCTCAGTTAGCCGCCACCATGCCCAATGTATTCATTGACGATCATATCCATTCCTAAAGATTCAATCACAAGGAGAAGTCTGTCACATGGAAGCCGGCAAAACAATTGTCAACATCGAAAAACTCACAATCGCCATCGGTTCCGATACGAAAGTGAGTCGTTACGAGATGGCCGCGGAGCTAGAGTTCGCGGCGAATGTTCTGCAAGTAGTCAACCAAACGTACGAGATGCTATGCCTCGTGCTGATGCGCGCAACTCTGCTCACGCCCGATGATGTCGCTTCGGACGCAGTCAAGGTATTGATCGACCGCACAGAAAAGATGGTCGGCATGGCGTACTACACCGAACTCGAAGTGGTCAAGAACAGACTGCGCGCCCTGCATGAGGGTTCGCGCAGCGTGGTAGAAAGGATCATGGATCGATTTCCAAACGCCTGCGATTGGAACGAAATCCTCGATCTGATCGACGAGCGCAAGAGTTCCTTGATCGACAACATGAAGGAGGTCTCGTACGACCTCATCCAAGATCTGCAGCGCCTAAGACTGCATCCTCACGAGCTTGGCGAAGTGCGCAAGCGGGCATCGACCCAAGCAAACTTGCTTCGTGAGGTGCTCCAGCGATCGCAACGGCTGTCGAACTGGATTCTGGGACTGCCTTCTGCGCCAGTTGAAACCGCCGCCGCAGCAGCAGGTCGCCACGGCTAAGAACTAAACTCGCCGGACAATCGAGTCCGGCGTGCGCTTGAAATAGAGAATCGCCGCAGCACCGCGTGATGCGGTTGCTGCGGCGGTTTTTTCTGAGACCTAGCGCGATCGCATTCGGTCAAAACGCCTGATCCTCCAGAAGATGCGATACCGCGTTGATCAGATCGCGGGCGATGTAGGTTGGCCGCGACACCTCTTCAAGCGTGGACGGACGAACTACTTCGGTCGCACCGGACATCAGGAGGATGGTCTGGCCCACACCGGCGTTGTTTCCAGTTGCAATGTCGGATAGGGAATCGCCGATCATCACTGACTGCGAAATGTCGATCCCGTACTCATCCGCCCCTTGTAGAATCATTCCTGGTTTCGGTTTGCGACATTCGCAGTTGTCTTCGGCAAGGTGAACGCAGTAGTAGACGCGAGTCAGAACAGCGTCGCAAGCGGCTTTGAGCTGGCTCTTAAGCTCCCCGTCAACCTGATCGAGCGCATCCTCCGTCATGATCCTTTTGCCAACTCCTTGCTGGTTTGAGACGACGATCACCGGAATGCCGAATTCGTTGATCATTCGCACCGCCGCCGCCGCACCCGGAAGTAGATGAACCTCGTCTGGCGTTCGGATGTAGTCGCCACGGACAAAGCGGTTAAGCACTCCGTCGCGATCCATGAATACGGCTTGTAGTTTTTTTGAGGAAGGCATCGACTTTATTCTGTCACCTAAGCGACCTGCGGGCGACAAATACGACCGTAGAAAGAGTTGATAGTATACAATCTACAACATCATATCTGCGTAGAAGGCGGCCTAACACTAGATCGCGCCTTCGTCCACTCCATGAACCCCAACACGTCGCCAGCTTCCTTGCTTCACAACGATAGTTCTCTTCCTATTTCATCGACGAGCGGATCTATTTTGAGTCGGCTTTCAGAAAAAGGCGTCATTGGCCTTGTCTTCTTGGCGACTCTCCTTGCTTACGCGCGCGCTTGGAACTTCATGTTTGTCCATTGGGACGATCCCAGGTTCGTTTACGATGATCCCGCGGTCGTCCCGCCATCATGGCAGAATGTCGAGTTTGTATGGACGCACTTGCACGATAATATCTACAGCCCGCTCTTTCCTACTTTATGTAACTTTCTGGCGTTTATCTCCGAAAAGCTAGGCCCGGTCGCAAATATTGGACTAAACGGCACTCCTTTGAACGCAGCACCCTTCCACATCGCCAACATTTTACTCCACGCCGGCAGTGCGGCTGCACTTTGCGCCATACTAATTCGCCTCACCAAGAACAAAATGGCCTCGGCCCTGGGTGCGCTCTTTTTTGCCGTTCACCCGCTCAATGTAGAGACGGTCGCGTGGATAGCCCCGCTCAACCACGACATCTGCATGCTCCTGGGCCTTGTCGCACTCTACCTATACATAGTTCATGCGCAGAAATCTTCATCAGAGGATGGGCCACGCAAAAGTCGCCTAATCTATTTCACTGCGCTGATTTTTGGTGTTTTGGCAATGTTTGCCATATCCACAGCAGTCATATTGCCCGCAACAGCATTCGCGATTGACCTGGTGCTGATCAAGCGTCCCTGGAAGTTGGCTGCAATTGAGTCCGGGCCTTTGGCTTGCGATGACAATTCCATTCGCACTGTTTATCCACGCGTCGTACATGGTTGATGCCAGCGCTTTGGTGCCACTGTGGAAAAGGCCATTTGTAGCGGGCGACTCGCTCGCATTCTACATGGTCAAGTTGGTTGCCCCGCTTAGGCTTGCGATGGACTATGGTCGTCAACCGAACCTCGTTCTGACACATTGGTGGGCGTATGGCGACTGGATCTTGCCTGCGGCACTTTTGGGAGTTGGGACTGCCGCGCGAAAGAGAATGCCCTGGCTCCTTTGCGGCATCTTGATCTTTCTGATCAATTTCCTGCCCGTCCTGGGCCTGTCGCCTAACCCATTTCAGAACTATTCGACCGTCGCGGACAGGTACGCGTACATGTCGCTCACGGGCATTGCACTCATCATCGCGTTTTGGATTTCCACCACATCGAAACCCAAGACGGCGCAGACCGTCACGATAGCAGTGCTAGCGGTCATGCTTGTGCTGACAGAGTTCCAGCTAGGATATTGGCAAAATAGCGTCCGTCTGTTTAATCACGAGATCGCGATAAATCCCGCTTCGCGCGCGGTCTACGACAACTATGGCCAAGTTGAGCTTTCGATAGGAAATATCCCTCTCGCGGCATACTATTTCCAGAAAGCGATCGACACTGCCCCGGATCTGCCCGGCGGATACTATGGTCTGGCGCATATTGACGCTGAGAAGGGAGAGACGACGGCAGCAATTTCGCTTTATAACGGAGCGCTTCGTCAATCGATCCATTTTGACCTGGCGCATCTTGAACTTGGCGACGAGTACAGCAAAATCGGAGACTATAAAGATGCAGTCGAGCAATATCAGGAACTCGCTGCCGACACGCCGCATATCCCAATGGTACATGCTAAAATGGCGGCCGCTTTAGCCAAACTGGGCGATGACACCCACGCACTCAGCGAATACAGCCTGTGTGCAACTCTTGATCCCACCAGTCCAGCGTATCCCGAGGCCGCGGGCAAGATCATGCTAAAGGATGGTAATGACACTGGCGCTCTGCAGGCGTTCGAGGACGAGGAGAGGCTTCAGCCTAATTCAGCGGAATCGCTCTTCAATGTCGGAGCAGCATTGCTTTCCGCGAAGCGATTTGCCGAGGCTGCAAAGATGTTCCGGAAATGCGTAGCCGTCGATCCTAATCTCGCAAGCGGGCACGAAGACCTTGGGGTCGCGCTGGCAGCGACGGGCAACATGAACGGCGCGGCTGCCGAACTTACGAAAGCGTCGATGCTTGCGCCTAGCAATGCGGCGTTCCGAGCGAATATGGGACGAATATTGGCAATAAATGAGGCTGGGAAGAGATCGACGCAGTGACACCGATTTGCAACTACTCGCGGCGATTGTTGAAAATGACTTTGGTTCCGTCACGCTCCAGCTTAATATGCAGCTCGCGGAATTCCGAGAGCACGCCGCGCACTGCGGCCTGACGATCCGGCGGGCAGCACAGCATCAGGAACCCTCCCCCACCCGCGCCCGCAATCTTTCCGCCAATTGCACCGGCATCTAAAGACCGCTCGTAAAGCTCGTCAAGCGCTCCCGACGAGATTCCGCGTGCGAGCCGCTTTTTCATCTCCCAGCCTGAGTTGAGTATTCTTCCGAATTTGTTCAGGTTCTGCTGCGCTAGGCATGAAGCGACATCATCTACCTGCGCCTTCATCTTCAGTAGTCGGTCGGCCTGCTCATCGATATTGGCCTGCTGATCGACCAATATGCTGTCCGCCTTGCGGGTCACACCCGTGTAGAACAGCATCATGTTTTCGCTCAAGAGCCGCTCTGTGGTGGAGTCGATATCAACCTTCTGGACATCGGTACTCTCGTCCTTGTTGAACACAATCTTGCGCAAACCGCCGAATGCGGCGATATATTGATCCTGCTTGCCGATCGGCTTCTTGAGGATGTTAATCTCGATCTTGCAGGCCTCTTCCGCAAGACGCGATGCAGTCACAAGTTCGCCTTGATAAGCGTACATCGCTTGCAAAAGTCCCACAGTCACCGTCGAGGATGAGCCGAGCCCGCTGCCCTCGGAAGGGATATCCGCCATCGTAGCGATTTCGACGCCTTCGGTGATGCCGGTCATGCGTAGGCATTCGCGCACAAGTTCGTGCTCGATCTGATCGATATGGTCAACCATCTCGGTGCGCGTGTAGCCCACACGCACCTTTTTATCGAAGCGCGCCTTGATAATGACGTAGATATATTTGTCGATCGCTGACGAGATCACCGCGCCACCATGCGCGCGGTAAAAGTCAGCAAAGTCGGTGCCTCCACCGGCGAACGAAATCCGCAGCGGAGTTTGTGAAATGATCATGAGGTTGATTTCAGGCGGAGAAGCTAAGCTCCCCAATTTTTGCGGACGACGCTTGCGACCGACGCCGCGACTTCGTCCACCTGCGCTCTTGTCGGCGCTTCGACCATCACGCGGATCAGCTTTTCCGTACCCGACGCGCGCACATTGATGCGGCCAGCGCCGTACAGACTCTGCTCGGCGCTCTTGATTGCGTTCTGCACCGAGGTGTCCGATTGCCAGCCGGTTCTGTCTGTGACCTTGATGTTAATAAGCGTCTGCGGAAACTCTTCCATCACGGACGAGAGCACTGACAAAGGCCGCCCATCCTCCTTGACCGCCTTGAGGACTTGCAGCGCAGTCAGGATACCGTCGCCCGTGGTTGTAAGAAGACCAAACACAATATGGCCTGACTTTTCGCCGCCGATCACGAACCCACCTTCGCGCATCCGCTCGGAGACATTCTTGTCGCCGACTGCAGTTCGCTCCAATTTGACGCCCTGCTTCTTGAGCGCAAGCTCCAAGCCCATGTTGCTCATGATAGTCCCAACAACAGTTGAACCGGCCAGCGCGCCTTTACTGTGCAGTGCCAGCCCGCAGATCGCCATGACCCTGTCGCCATCGACGAGATTGCCATGTTCGTCGGCTAGGATCGCGCGATCGGCATCGCCGTCAAACGCTACGCCGGCATCGGCACCCTCCTGAAGCACCATCGCCGCCATGCTCTCCGGGTGAAGTGCGCCGCAGTTCGCATTGATATTGATGCCGTTAGGCTCGCAGTTCATGGTAACGACACTTGCGCCAAGATGCCGCAGAATGCGCGGGCCAAGCTCAGACGCAGCACCGTTGGCTGCATCGACAACGATCTTGAGACCGTCTAAGCGCGCGCCCTGCATGGTCTCTTCAATGTGCTCGGCGTAAAGCTGGCGAAGCGCCGGATCGCGTCGGATATGGCCGACATTTTCTCCCGTTGGACGCGGAAGATCAAGCGCCTGCGGCACAAGAGATTCGAGCTGCCTTTCCAGGTCGTCGTCGAGCTTGCAGCCGTCTGGACCGAAGAATTTGATGCCGTTGTCGCGAAACGGGTTGTGCGAAGCCGAGATGACGATGCCAGCAGCCGCCTTGATATCGCACGTGATCCGTGCAACCGCTGGCGTCGGCAATAGCCCGGGAGATATCGCTTCCGCTCCCATAGCCGCAAGACCTGACGACAGCGCGGCTTCCAGCATGGGGCTGGAAATCCGCGAATCCGACCCGATCACGATCACCGGCCGAAGAGTAAATCTGCCGAACAAATAGCCCGCTGCCAGGCCAAGTCGCAACGCCAGCTCTGCAGTAAGCTCTTCGTTAGCGACACCGCGGACGCCATCAGTTCCAAACAACCGTTCACTCATAAACTCATATTCTCAAGACTTGTTCGAAGCTGCACTCGACGCATGGTATGTCGTCAGCGTCGTAGTTGGTGCGTTGTTAGCAGGCTCCTTAGGTTTAGACACAGGCACGCCGATATGTACGATCACTTCAACGTCCTGCTTTTGAACTAAGGTCAAACCCGTCGGCAACGTGACTGTGGTCGTTCGCCGGACATCGCCCGTCGCGTTAGTGATGTCGATGGGAGCAGTAGTCACCACGCTCGTTTGCGCCAGCATATCTGGTGCGCCGGTCACCGACAAACGGCTCGGCAGCACTTCGACACTCTCCACCTGGGCCGGATATTTCGGCGTGCCTGTTACGAGCGCGTCAACGATTAAATCCTTCACCGCAGCCTGACGCATCACCGGAACACGAATCTCCGCCTGCTGCGGAATTACGGTTAGCCCAGGAATTGGAGTCTGCTGACCGTCCAGCGGAACAATTGTGCCGATACCGTCAATAATTCCCGGATGGCTCGCCTCACCGGTCAGGGCTTCGTCGGCATATACGGCGAGAGTCGCGATCTTGCTAACTGCCGAATCGGGCCCCTCAACCGTTGCAAACTCTGGCATTACGGAGGGTGTGCCATAGGCAAGGCCGCTAGGCGCAACTCGGCGAAAATCGATATGGACTGGGAATCGCGCGTGGCGCTTCACATCCATCGTCACACTGGCCGTTCGCGGCGAAAGCGTCTCGACATTGATATCGGGCGACGTTCCTGCTGTCGGGATCACATCGATTGCAAGCGGCTGATTGACGCCTGCATGCGCTCTGCCGAGATCAACCGTTGCGGTAAAGCTGGTGCTGGAAAGAGCGTCCAAGCTGGACTGCGATCCACTGATCTGGAGCGTGACCATTGGCGTCGCGTCGCTGACGACCAGATTGTCTGGGACACGATTAAGCGAGATAGGCACGGTCATTTGACGGGCCGTGTGCGGATCATTCACCCCAGCAACGTAGATTTTCAGCAGAATGGCAATAGCCAGCGCGGCGATCTTATAGGGCCAGTTTTCGATTAACCGTGTCCACATAGTCGTTTAGACGGCCACGCGCCGGGTGTCGTTTCGCATTTTTGTCACTTTAGTCACGAGCGGTCATTCTTTAGTGACTTGCTGGATGGAGATTTCGAGCCGTTGACATCCTCATTCTCGTCTGACGATTTAGGCTTGGACGATTTGCCGTCAGACGCCGTTGAGCCAAGTGGAGATCGGAAACCCTTCGGCATTTTGATGCTCGGGCGCAGATTTGGCCGCTCTTTTCCCTGAAGGACCTGAGTGAGCTCATGTTCCAACGCCTCATCGCGCAAGTGACGACGCAGATTGCCTTGCATGACAAAAGAGATAATTCCAGTCTCTTCCGAAACCACCACCACGACCGCGTCACTCTGCTCCGAAATACCAATCGCGGCCTTGTGCCGCGTGTGGATATTGGTGCCGATATTGGGGCTGTCGGTCAGCGGCAATGTGCAGCCCGCCGCGGCAATGCGGCCGCGCCGAATGATCACGGCACCGTCGTGCAGCGGACTGCCAGGATGAAAAATCGTGCCAAGAAGCTCTGTGGACACTTCCGCGTTGAGCGCTGTGCCGGTCTCGATGATGTCGGCAAGCCCCGTTTCGCGCTCGATGACGATCAATGCACCGGTGCGCCGATTGGAAAGGACGCTAGCCGCACGCACAATTTCACCCACAAGGTCAGAGACGTCCTGAGTGGTCAGTCCAACAAAGCTGTTGCCAAAAAGGCCGACGCGACCAAGTTCTTCCAAACCATGGCGCAATTCCGGCAGGAACAGGATGACGATCGCCACTGGCCCGAGATAGAGCATCTGGCCGAGGATCCAGTTCAGCGTCTCAAGTTTGAACCGCTGACTGATAATTAGAATGATGGCAAGAACAAAAAGGCCGATCAGGATCTGCCACGCGCGGGTCGGCTTGGCCAGCATCATCAATCTGTAGACTAGATAGGTGACGATCAGAACATCGATGGCCGTGCGCGTGTAGTCCAGATAATGGATGGTCAGAATGGTGTGCTGGAGGGCGTGGATCGAAGTCATCATGGCATGCGCTGGCTACAAATTCAGGGCCAAGTAGCTCACTCGTTTTGCGGCCGAAATCTGTCGGGAAGCAGTGCCAGTATAACATACGAGTCGCGCGCTTTTCAACGGCAGTGCAGATTGTTAAAGTTGGAAAAAACAGTGCCCCTGATCGATTGGCTTCGACCAAGGGCAATTGATTTCGACTAATCAGCTCATCGCTTCCTACTATGGAGGAGGAGGCGGGCCGGAACCATTCTGCAGGACAAGGGTCGCAGAGCCGGATGAATAGATCCAATAGCCAACGTACGGCTCGATGGAGTCGGAGGACGTCAGTGCCTGATAGGCGTTTGTTGTCGTGTTGTACTCGAACGGTGTTCCTACCAAACCCGACGTGATCGCGGCAGTAAGACCATGCACGCCGCCAGACGAATCCGTCACCGTCGCTGTGCTCAGCGGCGACGCCACCGTGAACGGATCGCCAATCATGTTCCATCCAGCAGCTAGGCTGATCGAGAAGTTCGCGGCGGTGATCGCGTAGCCTTGAGTTGAAAGGGCAATTGGCTGCTTCAGCCGTACCCAGTAGCCGGTACCGAGATGGAATTCGTCCGCTGGTGCCTGCGGTGCGAGCGCGTAGTCCTGAAGCTGAGGCTCGTAGACTGCCGCAATATAGATGGGCGGCGACGATATTGTCGAAAGCCCAGTTGTATAGCCGTACGGCACCGAGATCATCTGCAGGCCGGTCGAGAATACATGCGAAGGTTGGAGGGCAACTTTTGCCTTGGCTGACGTTTGCGCCGCACCAGTTGAATATCCAACGGAGTTGGTAATGTAGCCAAATGCACTTGCCGTCGCGGTCAAGTTCGACAAGGTGGGGGTTGTCAACTCGACTTGTCCACCCGTATTGGTCGTGCCGATATTGTGCTCAAGGCCAGTTGTCGGATCGGTAACCGTAACAAGCGCCCCGTTGATCGCAACGCCCGCCGCATTCGTGACCGTGATTGTTGATGAGGCGCCAGGAGTGCCCGCGGACGTCAAGGTGAACGAACCGGAACCGGTTACCCAGCGCACGACAAGGATATCCTCTTCGTTCGCAGACGGCGTGTAGGAGATCGTCTGTGTCGTTTGTCCGGCGACGGCAGAACTTGCCAGAATGACCGGGTCGCCGACCGCTCCGCTGCTGACGGGATAGTTACCGTCGCCGGCTGGCGCGGTTGAATAGAGGTACAGGTCGTACTCCGCTGCTGTTGGCGCGGTGACGGTGAACGTGTACTCATGATCGGCCTTCATGGCGACGTTGCGTGCCCAAGCGTGTGGATCAAAGCGGTTCGGCCCGAGCGTTCCGGTTACAACATCGCCAGGATAGTATGTCTGCAATACCGCCTCAAGCGCGGCATCGACATTCATCTTGCCGTAGCCTTCGATCTGGTTGCGCGTACCGGGTAGGTTTCCCTCTTCTACCGTTGGTATGCCAATGATTGGTTCATATGAACCGGGTGGGACAACCCCTTTAACCGCTGCTGCAGCTGTCGTGTCTTCAGGGTCATTAATAGGGTCAACCACTGCATCGGTTGGGACATTCGTCGCGGTGGACGTCATCTCGAGAAGAGCCTTGATGAAGTGTGCTTCTTCGCCTCCCGATTCGGTCAAGCCGCCTAGTGATCCACGGATCGCAAGAGCCTGTTCGATCAGAGCAACCGCGCCAGCAACATGTGGAGCGGCCATAGAGGTGCCATTGTGATTCGTATAGTCGTTGGAGTAGATATTTGTCTGACCAACTCCGTCGACATTGTCCGTGCCATTAGCGTGTACAGACGTAATGTCTTCCTGGTGCGCAACGTTGTCGAAGTTGAACTCGCCGCCAGGGGCAGCAAGATCAGGCTTGCTCTGCAGAGGAATCGCTGGAGTACCTGCGGTTGTTGATGTCGGATCGATGGCGGCAACTCCAGCGCTGCCTGTCGAACTGTAGTCCGCAATCTCGTTAGCAGGCCCAAGCGCGGCGACTGTAATGGCTTCAGATGCCGACGCGGGAGAACCGATAACATTTGGCGAAGTAGTTGTGGTGATAGTGACTGTCGTGCCGCTGACCGTAGCAGTGGTGACGGTTTCTGTATTTCCGTTGTTCCCTGCCGCAACCGTACAAACGACTCCTTGCTCCACCAAGCTGTCCACTGCGGAGTCCATGACCGGATCGATTATGCCTTCGGAACTGCCGAAGCTCATATTTACGACACCGATGTTGTACCTACTTTGATTCTGGCTGACATAATCTATGCCGTCGGCAATTGAGGAGTCGGAGAAGCCTTCCGCGAAGGAATCAGCGGCCTCGACTCCCACTAGGCTGCTTGTGGGTGCCACGCCGGACATCAGGTTAAAGCCATCTCCAACTGCCGTCTGTGGAGCATCTACATGCACGAAAAATGGCGAAGCATTTGTCGGATCGGTTCCTTCGCCTGCCGTATTGCTCGAGAACTTGAAGTAGTAGTTGGAATCCACGTTTGTCGGCACGGGTATGGTCTCAACGATCGGCAATGCGGCTCCGGAATACTCATTGAACGACGCGCCTGGAATCTGGTTGTAGTTTTGGTCGAAGAAGAAGAATGCGTTTGACGAGTCGAATACCAACTGAGACCAACTTACCGCAACCGGCATCTGGGCGGTACCGGTAAATCCAGTGGTATTGACAGGAACATTATCGTCGTTTTGCTGTGTTGTGGACGTGGCACCTTCGAAAATGCCCTGGATCGTAATCGGAACGTAGCCTGTCCCAGTAGCGACTCCGCCTGCATAGCCCGTTCCCGCTGCGATTCCTGCGACATGACTGCCATGCCCGTCGGGATCATTTGGCGTTGGGCTCGCCTGAGCCACATCGATCCATCCTATAATCTTGTTGCCCGGAGTAGCGGCCGTTCCGCCGTTTAGATCGGGATGAGTGCCGTCAATGCCTGTGTCCATGATTGCGATGGATCGCTGCGGATCGCCTGTAAGCGGCAATCCATAGTTGTTCTGCTCGTAAGTAGTCCAGGATTGGCGCGCGCCGATCTGGCGAGTTGAATTCTGCAGTAACGGCTTATAGACGTTGTTCGGTCCAATATAGGTGATCCCTAGTTTAGAACTGGGATTCGCCATGTCGGTTAGGGTTTTCGAGCCAGCAACAGGCCCAATCACATGGACCGCGTAGATAGCGTGGCTCAGGACTTCCTTGACCGTGAACCCTCGGCTCTTCAGTGCGGCAATATCTTGCGCGCCGGGGACGTGGTCGAAGCATACAATAGCATCCACTACCGTCGCATCAGAATTCCCAGCGCCTTTGATAACCGCCATTGCGGAATGGGGCCGAATGACCGCCGACGGCAACCAGTCGTAGTCGCTGCGATCGATGGCTTGCTTGAGCCGGTCACAGACACGGTCGCCGCTTGCATTGACGGCCGGGTTAGTCCGCACAATGTGCCAGTTGATTTTCGTCTGATCCGCGAGCGCTTGGGCCGGCATCAGTGCGCAGCCCGCACTGACTATCGCAACGAAAAACGCAGCGATTGTCCAGGCGAACCTACTGTCACGAGCGCCCACGCGCGCCAAAAGACGACTGTCAATCTTAATCATGGTGACTCCTGAAGGGGATAGTACCGGCGCCAACGCGCAGCAACCACGCTGCCTGCTGAATCCACGCGCTTCTACGCGTTCGAAACTGGCGTATTTGCCTGATTTGTATGGTATCAGGGGTATGCGTCAAAGTCAAGGAAACCTCGATATTAATGATACCGGGCGATTATGGCCGAACCTTACGAATCGCGCCTGATCTGAGTTTCAATTTTCACATCGGCGACGGCTGGAGACACGCAACCGCAACTTGAGCAGTAATTATCCGTGCTTTGCATGATTGTACGGCAAACTGGGCATCTCGGCGGCTCCGCAACTTCGCGCTGCCACGATCCGCACGCCGGACAGTAATCGACTGATCGAGAAGCGCGCCTCTTCTGCCCACAATTTCGGCAACCAACAACGGCAAATTGCCGCCATCCCCACACTAGCAACGGATCGAACGCAAGACCAAGAACGGCTCCGCCCATCATCAAAAATATTCCGTAAGCCGCATAAGTCGGTGCGCCTGCAAGGTATGCGCTGTCCGGCAACGCAAAATTTCCTACTGTAATCTCCGGTATATTCGCTTGATCCAGCAGTCGGTTAATGGGACTGAGCGACACCTGCGCTGCAATGATGTGCGACTTGACGTCACGGGGTATCGCTGTCTGCGCATCCTGAAACGCGGCGAATGCGAACGCCGCCAGAACGAGAGCTGCAATGCGGTATCGTCGCAGGACAACTGCCCCACATGCGAGTCCGATCAGCAGTGCACCGTCTGCAAAAAGCACGCCCGGCAATCGTAGAGCGAGCCTGCCGAAAAGAGTCGTTTGCACCCACGGTGAGATCGTCTCTGCGATGCAAAGGATCGCTCCTGCACAAACCAGCGCTTGGGTCAGCCAGTCCGCGCCCACGAGCAGGAATTGCTTGTAACGAATCAATGCGCAATTCCTAACACGCCATCTGCTGCAAGCTGCTCCTGATCCGTGAACGGCCGACTGTCGACAGTCCAGTGGTTGAAATCGTGCAGCGTGTCTGCTGGCGTCATCGCAGCGACGTGTCCGTCAACGAAAAGATAGTTTCCACCTCCCATGTGGCCCGTAAACAATAGATTGGAGAACGACGGTTTTAGCACGTCGAACTCCGACCATGTGGATTCGTCCTCCACAATGGAGATTGTCTGCGAACTGCTCACCACCCCAGACAGCTTTTGCGGCAGTGCGTTTTTGTCCCCGCAAAAGCCCCTCGGTGATCCGCTGCCGACCGTCCCAGGAATAAAATTGCACGCATAGGAGACAAAAAAACCGTCGGGATAGCTGGTTGCTCCGCACACATCGACCGTGCACCCCGTTGGACGCTGGTTCATCGGATTTGACAGGCACAAAAAGGGCTTGCCGGACTTAAGATAGGGAATAATCGCCGCGCGCCAGGTATACGCTTCCTGCTGATTCCAGTTCGTTGCCGATTTCGGCCATCCGGTCAGCCGGTTTGGGAACGCCTCGTCGTAATCCTCCGCATAAAGTGATAAAGCTGTGCCAATCTGCTGCATGTTCCCGGCGCAGTTGACCATCCGTGCTTGCTCGGACTGATGCCGTAGCCAGAAAAGAACGAGAGATAAGACCAAGCAGACGATCACGACGAACGTCGCTAGCTCCTTGCGCGACGGCGGGTCGCGGCGATCTGCTTGGGGAAACTGAAAATCTAGGCCGGCATCGTCGGATCCTCCTGATGACATACTGCAAATCCAGCGGCCATAAGCCGTTTCACCCAAGATTCAACGCGTACCCGGAAATCTCCTGCCTTGCCTGCATCCTTATATATGATAGCAAAGGGTGAGCTCGCAGTTGTGGCGAAATTGGGTACGTTCACAATAACTTTCGGCGCTAAATCTCCGGACTGATTCCGACAGCAAAGTCTAATGAACGCTCTCGCATCCACGCGGAAAAAAATAGATCGGACCAAAGAACTATATCGATTTCGACTTTTCGCAGCGGGGTTTAGCTCTGTGCTTGCAGCGGCTGGTTTTGTCATTGCCTACTACGCGCTATCTTCTTTCGTCCCTTCCACCGTCGGAGATGGCCGCGTCGGCATTCCGCACGCTCCGTGGACCGGGAAATTCGATCTAGCGCAGCTATTTGGCACGGTCATCGTACCACCCTACCCCTCTGACACCACCTGGACGATTGGCTTAGCGGTTCTTTTCGTCGTGATGGCATCCGCGGGCATGGCGTACTGCTTCTCGCTTGGCTGGGTGATGATCGAGTCAAACGCGAAGCTTGGACGGATATTCGGTGCCTGTATGTTCCTGATGCTTGGGTTCGCAATCTGGCTCGCGCCGGGGTTTCAGCCGGCAGTGATGCGCGGAGAAATTCCTGACGTAGGATTTTTCCTGCTGGGGTGGTCAGGCTGGGCGACTTTAGCGCTAGCAGCGTCTTGCATTATTTACGGCGCGATCGTCGGCGCAGCGTATTCCGCGATTTGCAGAATCGCTAAGCGTCTGATCCCGTAATGTGCTAGCCCGGCCTATGCTCTCGATAACGCCGGATGGTCTCCGCCAGTTCATGATGGCCACCATGCGTCGCCCAATTGGCTGGCGTACCGTTCCACTCATGGTCGCGCTGATCCGTTCTCGCTCCATTTTCGAGCAGCAGTTTGACTATTTCCGCGTGACCTCGCCAGGCCGCATTGTGCAAAGCCGACGACTGCCGCCTCGGCGACACGTTGACATCGCCCATTGCGCCTCTTGATATCAGATAGCGGACCGATTCCATCTCATTCTGAACGCAGGCGAAGACAAGCGCCTCTTCCACAATCTGTGGGTCCGGTGCTTCACCAAGAAGTCGCTTCAGATCGTCTATCCTGCCCAACGCCGCTGCGTGCCGCGCATCCATTTTTACCCCGCGCTTCGCTAACATTTCGGCAGTCGCACGCCCGCCGTTCCAGATGGGCTGACTGAGGACGTCGGCATCGCCAAAGACATCATCCGTTGCGCCCGCTTCTCTGAGAATGTCGATGAGTTGCACGGAAACACGAGCCTCGGATACCTGCCGTCCCGTCAGGATCAGACCGATGGTCGAGGACGTGCTTGTCCGTGCATTGGGATCCGATCCCCGATCTAGGAGCAGTTGCGTGATTTCGACAACGTTCTTTGGCAAAGGGCAGCGAATTGGGTTGCCAGCAACGTGGTGCAGAAGCGTCGCGCCAGCAAAGTAGCCTTGCTCGTATTCGCCAATCGTGCAGTGGTAACGCACGAGGGATGGATTGTCGTCTAGGATTTTCGCAAGTCCGTCCACGTCTCCGGAATCCAACTTGCGTACAGCATTGAGGAAGAGAATATGCGACTTGAGCTTGGCCCAACTTACATATCCGTGCTCTCGTGCAATGATGAGCTGAGTGTCGGCAAGTTGAATCCGGGAAGACGAAGAAATCGCTTCACCCTCAGGATGGTTGGCGCGCAGCCGCATAATTGCGTCCGGAACGCCTGCGCGGATTTGCTTAACGAGGTCTTTTGCCTGAGTTTTGTATTGATCGAAGTCAATACCGGTGGATACATTCATGACTGTCTCCTTTCTTGGCGCAGTGCGCCGGCCTGTTGTCCGCTGGTTCAGGCAGAAAAGAGAGTCGAGATGATCGTTCGAAGGTCGATAGGCTGAGCACGGCTCTTTCCGCGGACACGGACGCTAACCCTTAGCGATGAATCGATGATACCTCGATCAAGTCACGGGTCAACGATCTTATGCAGCAAAATATTTCCCAATAAATTTGCTAGGTTTTCGATAAATTTGAAGGATTACGCAACTTAGAGCAGAAACAGCTTTACTTCACAACAACGTGAACCGTGCTAGTTGAAAGGATGATATCCCATGAACTTCCGTAAATTCGTCCCGCTCGGCGCATTGCTGCTGATGTTCGCAGCCACGACGGTGATTTCCAGCCGTGCCGCAAAAGCAGCGGACGTCTACTCCTTTGGCTATACAGGCCAATTGCTAGTCGGTGGTGTCGGTGTCACCGGCAAATACAACCTTAAATTTTCGCTTTGGACCGCCTCCACTGGCGGGACGCAAGTTGGCTCAACATTCGATGCAGCGTTGCCGGTTGTTGACGGCGTCTACTACGTAACTTTGAATTTCGGCCCGAGCATATTTACGGGACCCACTGCGTACTATCTGCAGACGGAGTACGCTCTGCAGCCTTCGACGACGTACACCACGTTGCCGCGAATTGTTGTTCCATCAGCTGCACTCTCGCAATATGCGCTTTCGACATTAAACACGGAGGAGCTGCAGGGAATATATGTCGGCGCAGGCACGCCTGGCAACGGCCAGGTCTTGACCTATAGCTCGTCCCTCAAGAAATGGTACGCAGGAGTTGCGCCTGTCGGCCCACAAGGACCTGCCGGCCCCGCCGGTCCAAAAGGTGCCACCGGAGCGACCGGACCAGCGGGCCCTACTGGGCCAACAGGTGCGACAGGTCCCCAAGGCCCTCAAGGTGCAGCAGGTCCAACGTACTCAGCCGGTTCCGGTCTTAGCTTGTCGGGAACGACGTTTTCCGTAGCAGCGGGCGGTGTCACTGGCGCCGACCTTGCAATTCCGATCGACATCAGCACCTCCGCGGGTGGCATTGGATTCGAACTCGACAATACGGGCGACTTTGCTGAAGGATTTTATGGACTCGGCAACGTTGCCGGTGTTGAGGGCGATGGCGGCCTGTATGGCGTATATGGCTACGCAGGCTCGACTGGTCAGGGAATAGAAGGCTACAGCGTAAGCGGCATAGGCGTGGAGGGTTATAGCGCTGGAAGCAGTTATGGCGGCTACTTTTACTCGAACAGCGGCCCCGGACTCTATGCGGCAGGCGGCGGGACTGGCGTAGACAACGCTGCGCTCGAACTGGTCGCGGCCTCGAACGGCATCGACATTTATTCGCAAAGCGACAGCACAGATGCAAATATCGTCATCACCAATAGCGGTACTGGCGACTTCATCAAGGGATTCAACGGCGGCAACAACCTCTATTTCCGCGTCACCTCGGGCGGCACCGTGATCGGGCGGCAAGTACAGATTACGGGTGGCGCGGATGTCGCGGAGCCGTATATCGTTCGCGCTGCGCACGCGATAGCCCCGCAGCCTGGATTCGTGGTGTGCATTGATCCCGACCATGTTGGCCAAATGCGGGTATCGCAGCATGCCTATGATCGAACGGTCGCCGGAATCCTCAGTGGCGCAAACGGTATTCAGCCTGGATTGACGTTGCGTCAAAAAGGCACCGCTGCCGATGGCACCCTACCCCTCGCATGCACAGGGCGTGTCTGGTGCTGGTGCGACGCTTCGGCTGGGACGATTGAGCCGGGCGATCTGCTGACAACGTCCAATGTGCCGGGTTACGCAATGAGGGCCCTCAGCGAGAGCAGATCGCGCGGTGCGATTCTGGGCAAGGCGATGTCTTCGCTAAAGTCTGGCAAGGGCCTGGTGCTTGTGCTTGTGACGCTACAGTAAGGAGACCGCCATGTTTACGATACGACCAGCGGATCGGCAAGGTGCTGCCCGCTCCTCCCGGCATATTTTGGCAATGTCACTGATGGGCGCGGCCGTCGCGCTGTCGGTGGCACTGCCCTGCCATGCCGACCCGGCACGGGCGAATCTGCAGTTCAGCGTTATTCCGCCATCGGTGCGAGGCGCGATCCCAGCCGCACAGACAGATTCGACGACAGTCATTCACTTCGACCTCGCGCTCATGCCAAGAAACAAGTCCGCGATGGATCAGTTGGCGCTTAGTGTCAGCGACCCGTCCAGCAGTCACTACGGCGAGTATCTAACGCCAGAGGAGTTCAAGGCGACGTTCGGGCCGACTGATGAGCAGGTTGCTAAAGTCAAGTTGTTTGCCGTAGCTAACGGATTCGTGGTTGATTCGGTCGCCAAGAACAACATGCTGATGCGTCTTCACGGCACTGTGGCGCAGATCAACAAAGCGTTCGGAATCGCGCTGAACGACTATTGGGATCCCGTGGAGAAGCGCACATATCATGCGCCGGACGCGGAGCCGACGGTGGACTCGTCTGTGGCACCGCTCATCAGGGATATTATTGGACTATCGGACAAGGCGGTGCTGCATCCCATGATGAGCAAGAGTCTGCAGCTAACAAAACCGCGAACAACCAAAATTCCCGGTCAAAAGCTGATTAAGACGCTTGACGGTAGTCAGATCTACTACAGCGGCCACGACGGGCTTGCTCCAAGCGATACGACGTCGATATATAACGTCAACTACCCGCACGATTATGGATATAACGGCAGCGGACAAGTGCTCGGACTGTACGAAGTCGGGACATATTTGCAGTCAAACATCAGCACTTGGGAGTCCTACTATGGAATCACTCACGTGCCGCAGACCTTAATTGGTGTCGATGGCTACAACACGAGTTCAAGCGTTAACCCGCCCGGTGGCGCATCGCCCGAAGTGGTACTGGACATCGACATGCTGGAAATCATGGCCAGTGGCGCGTCCGGACTGCGGATTTACGAAAACTCCGGATTCTCGTCGCAGTCTCTCCAAGACTCGTTTAGCGACATGGCGAATGATTCACCCCTTGCGGACGTCATCAGCATATCCTACGGCACGTCCGAACTCGATCAATCTGCCAGCGACCTGGACAACGAGTACGATGATCTCGCCACACTTGATATTCAAGGCCAAAGCGTGTTCTGTGCATCGGGCGACTCCGGAGCATGGACCGATCAGGGCTATCCGAAGACAGACCCCAACGTTTCTGATCCCGGCGGAGAGCCGCTCCTGGTGAGCGTTGGCGGAACGAACCTTACGGACAGCAGCACGTATGGTTACGTATCCGAAACGTCGTGGTTCGATCCGAACGACACGGGTCGCGGCCCGTACGGGACGGGCGGCGGCGGCGGCGTGAGCCAGTTCTGGGGACTTCCGTTCTACCAGAGCGGCGCCTTCAACACATCGGTCAATCCTCAAGGAAGCACGACCAACCGTAACGACCCGGACGTCTCCTTTTGCGGCGACTACGATACCGAGGGATTCGATATATACATCACTACTGGCGGAGGGGGCGGATGGGGCGGATACAACGGCACCAGCGCGGCTTCTCCATTGTGGGCTGGATTCATGGCGGTCGCTAACCAGGAGCGTGAAGCAAACGGCCAGCCATTGATCGGATTCGCGGACCCTGCCATTTACGCGGCCGCGGAGGGTCCGTTGTATGGCTCTGCGTTCCACGACATTAACGACGGAAGCACGAATGGTGTGTACAAGACCGTACCAGCATACGATAACTCCACCGGCTGGGGATCGTTCAACGGCGCGAACATACTCGTCTTGCTTGCGGGCGTGTTTGTCAACTCCGGCGCAAGCGGGACTGAGAATGGAACGATTCTCAATCCCTGGCCGACCGTAGAGGATGGGGTTAGTTCTGCTGGACTATCGCCGACTACGCCAATCGAGATCACTGCGGGCAGCTACGGCGAAAACATCACCATATCCAATCCAGTTACCCTGAGTGTCTACGGCTCAGGGACAGTCACTATTGGGACATAACCAGATTTCGCTTGTTTTCGGCGGAGCACACCCCAGTGCTCCGCCTATTTTATTGTCCAAAGCACTCAACCACAAAATATTTTTCCGCAATTTTCAAGCCAAAACTGATCTTAAGATAGGCTGAAATTAGGTCAAAACGCACATTATTCCTTAACGAATTGCAAATCATCACTAGTAAATCTATTGACTCTGCGTTTCTGGATATGCTAGAGTATGGATGCTCGGAAATAGCTTTCCAGCACCCTCCTCACCGTCGAGGAAGCAGAGGCCTTGCAGGCAGTAACGCGCACTTCTGCTCTGGTCGCCGCGCATTCCAATGTCATGAATTCCCTAGGGATTAATGGCTGTAAATGCACTTCGACCAATCCAGAAGTTCTGACCTTCGAAGCCTCGACCGCGGTACGACCCGCGGACTTTCCGAAAAAAACTGTAGGAGGATCATATGGCAGAAACCACCTCGCCACAAGGTGGCGAACTGAAGCCCACTCTTGGGCTTACAGGCGTCACTATCAACGCTATGGCGCTAATTGCGCCGGGAGCGTTCTTGTGGACCACCTTCGAAGGACAATGCGCCTTTGGCGCTTCCAGCATGTGGGCGTCGGTCGCCGTCGCAACTTTCATTGCTCTTTGCACAGCAATCTGCTACGCTGCTTTTGCGGGTCGATATCCGCAAGCAGGTGCTGGCAGTTCATACTTCTATGCCGAGCAGGCCTTCCTTGAGAAAGAGAGCCACGACCACTTCAAACTTGCCCGAGTCGCGAAGCTGATTGTAGGAATCGCGGCGCACCTTTACTACTGGGTGTACCCGGGAGTGATGGTTGCGTTCATGGGCACCATCATCGTGTTCATCGGCCAGCTCTTCAATCCCTCGTTCGCATCCGCTCCGTGGCAGCAGATGGCAATTTGCTTCATTTTTGCCGTGGTTGTCGGTGGTATCGCATATATTGGAGTTACGGGCTCGACCGTCGCCAATATCGTCATCAACATTGTTCAAATCGCCGCGCTGATTACGTTCTCTATCGGCGCAATCATGTACCGCGTAGGGCATCCGGCAGTTGCGTACGAGCAACCTAGCGCAGTCAGCGTCGTCAGCCCGCATGGCCTGACTCCGCTGCTCTTTCAGTCCACCATCGCCATCCTGCTCGTCGTTGGGTTCGAATCCGCAACAGCACTCGCAGGAGAAGCCAAGTCGCCCAAGAAGGACATTCCCACGGGTGTCGTTCTTTCGCTGATCATCCAAGCGGTCGTATTCTACTTCTTCGAATACTTCGCGGCCAACTTCTTCATCGGCAGCCAGTATGCTGCTGCGCTCGATAAGAATGGTGCAAACTTCCAGATTATCGATCCGGCGAAGATACACTCGATAGCCCAACTTGGTGCCTCATATGCTGGCGGTAGCATCGTGACAGGTTATGCCGCAGCCGCAAGCGACTCTGCTCCAATTGGAAACTTCTGCCACATCATCGGAGACGCCGTTTTTGCGGGACATGGGGCTGCGTTCGAGCTGATTACGGCTGTCACCGTCGTACTCGCCTTGATCGGAACCACGCTGTCCTGTCTTAACACTGGGGTCCGCGTCAGCTACGCGATGGGCAAGGACGACGAGCTCCCGGGCATCTTCGGATTCCTACATGGCAAGTTCAATACGCCCCACATTGGAACAATCATCCTGACCGTGGTTTCGGGTGCGATTGGCGCCTACGGCGTTTTGTCAACCGACAACTTGCTGCAAATCGCTCTGATCTCCAACCTGGGAACATTCCTTCTGTACGGCTTGACTTGCCTTGCAACCTACATTGGTTTCTCGCATGTTAAGGACGCTAATCCGTTCACGACAAAAGTTGCGCCGTTTTTTGGCGTCATACTGAACTTCGGACTGATGATCTGCGACTTTTACTTCGCGTTCGTTGCCCCGTCCGCGACAGAGGCGACAAAACACGATACCAAGGTCGCGCTGACCGTTTCGTTTGGATTCCTGATCCTTTCGTTCGTATGGCTCTTCGTCCGAAGCATGGTCCGCAAGGAGCCCATGTTCCTGCCGCCAGACCATCCCCGAGAAATTCAGGCCGCAAACGCCCTTCAGTAAGCATGCGTCGCTGCGGGACTGTCGCCTCTTGACAGTCCCGCGATGGCGCTGAAATTTTCTTATGACAACCGTAGTACAGGCCGGCATATCCGATATCGGCCGGGTCCGCGGCCGCAATGAAGATTGCCTGGGCAGCCACATTGACGACGACCCAGAAGTGCGCGAACGCAAGGGCCAGCTCTTCGTGATCGCAGACGGAGTCGGCGGACATGGCGCTGGGGATGTGGCCAGTCAAGCCGCAGTCAAAACCCTGATCGAATCGTACTACGCAAGTCACGCCCGACCCGACAAAGCCCTAAAGCACGCATTCGCCAAGACAAACATCAAGGTGTTTGATCTCGGCGTCGAGCTCAACAAGCACAGCATGCAGACGACCCTGTCGGCACTGCTGCTTGTCGGCAATACCTACTACATCGGCCATGTCGGGGACAGTCGCATCTACCGCGCACGTCCAAACGTTGAGATGGAGCAGCTCACTTCAGACGATTCCGAGGTCGCCGAACTGGTCCGAATGCGCATTCTCGCTCCGGAAAAAGTACGGGGCCATGCGCGTCGCAATATAATCACCAAAAGCGTCGGCAGCGCGACCATAGTTAGGCCCGCCTTTCGCAATGGCATTGTCCGGCCAGGTGACTTCTACATGATGTGTACGGATGGCCTTTGGGAGCCCGTCCTGGACACTGAAATGCACGACATTGTCACTCGGCTAGCACCTGAAGCGGCCTGCGCGGAGCTTGTTCGTCTAGGTATCGAGCGCCAGTCAACCGACAACCTGACCGTTCAGATCATTCGAGTCGATGAAGTGACGGTCACTGCCCCCAAACCGATAGTCGCCGCGATCCCAATAATGGAGCGGCTTCGCCGACTCTTTGGGAAGCAACCAATAACTTGACGGTATAATTGCGGACAACATGGATTTACAGCCTGGGCAGACAGTAGGCCACTACGAAGTGCGCAACCGCCTTGGTCAGGGTGGCATGAGCAATGTCTATCTTGCCACGGACAAGGAAAATGACAGAGAAGTCGTTCTAAAGTTCCCGCATGAGTCGATCATGGGGGATATTGCCACGCATGAGCGGTTCAACCGCGAAGTGAAGATCGGCCAGCTTCTCCACCATCCGAACATTCAACTCCTCTATGCGCTCGAAACAGAAGGCTCATCGCCGTATCTTGTTCTGGAATATGTTCCTGGATCATCGATGCGCGGTTATCTGCGTGACCGCAAGCATCCGCCGCGTACCCCAGAAGAGCTGCAAACATCCGTCAATCTCGGTATTCAGATCGGCAAGGCGCTGGCTTACGCGCATGAGCACCATGTCGCTCACCGCGACCTCAAGCCGGAAAACGTTATCGTGACGCCGGATCATGTCGCCAAAGTGATGGACTTCGGCATCGCACTGCTCAAGGGCGCGAGGCGCGTCACGTGGGGACCCCTTTCAAATCAAGTGGGAACTCCCGACTACATGTCGCCCGAGCAGATCGAGGGCCAGCGCGGCGATGCCCGCACCGATATCTACGCCCTCGGAACGATGCTCTACGAGCTGATCACAGGCAAGCTGCCCTACGAAGGCGACAATCCCCTTGCGATCATGAACCAGCATGTGAACGTCAAGCCGAGTCCCATGCACTCGATCAAGCACGACGTCCCTCCAGCCCTCGACGAAATAGTCATGAAGGCCATCCGCCTTCAGCCACAGCATCGATGGACAACCATGACGGAATTTGTCGCGGCACTTGAAGATTGGAGTATCGTCAACGTGGCCGCTCTAGCCGCTGAGCGCGAAGCAGAGCCTGCGCCGAATCAGGCACGCAAGGCGCTTAGCAAGCTGCCAATCCCAATATCTACGTCCAACTTTTATGTCTTGGTCGCGGTGATTGTCTTGATGGTGGTCGTTGTCAGCGTTTTTGAGCTTTTCGCCCATCACCCGCACGTTCACTAGTTTTTATGACGCGCAGCGCTTCCTCTTTCAACTATCCCGTATAATATTTGGAACATCAACATTTCCCTGCGAAAAAAAGAGGATTGACGCGCAATCCTCTGCTTTGGCATAGATTATGCAGGCTAGCATTTATTCAGATAGGAAAGGCGGGGTTCAACGAAGACCGGCAGCCTAGCTAATATCCAATAGACGCATTAGTGCCGCTGAAATTGACGATCCCCTTATGGCAAGTTATCCCTGCCATTCTTTGGAGCGAAATCACAGAAAATAATTTTTCAGCGGGTGTATCTGCGCAGTGTTGCGCCACCTCTTGAATACTGGAGTTGCTCTGTAAACCTGGCGATTGTCCTATCGCCAACCTCTGCGCTTGTCCCCGGCGGAGGAAATGAGCGAACTACCGAATCACTTGATCAGCAAGACATGTGCACGTCTGTCTAAGTTGGCCCTGCCGCAGGCACGCTTGACAGTCCATCTCAATAATCGCACGAACCGCAAGCACCAAAAAACGCCACTCATAATCGAACACAGGAATCCGCCATGAACCGGTCAAAGATGAGACCAGAATCTCTAGCCTTCGTAGTCGTTGCCCTATTTGCAGCGCTTTCGTGCTGCAATATTGTGCACGCGGGAAATCCGACGGTGTACTCGTTCGGCACCCAATCGACCGACGGCACCACTCCCGAGAGCCCGCTCACATTGGACTCCTACGGCAACCTTTGGGGAACCACCGAAGTCGGTGGCGCAAACGGCAATGGCACGGTATTCGAGATCATGAAGGGCACAACCACGCCTATTCTAGTCCACGCGTTCGCCGCGAAAAATCAAGACGGTGCCCTAGCACGCGGTGGCATGGTGCTGGTTGGCAGCACGCTGTATGGCGTAACATTCAACGGCGGACACAACGCAGATGGCAGTTTGTATTCGATAGTTCCCAACGGTGCGGGCATTCCCGGCGGCAACTACACCGTTGTCTTTAGGATGTTTTACGAAGACGGATTCTTCAATCCTGTCGGAACGCCATGTATCGGACCGACCGGCGACACGAACCACCTCTATTTTTGCACCGAGGGCGGCGGAACAAACGGCGATGGCGCAATTGTCCAGTTCGATCTGAGCAACGACACGATCGAAAATTCGTACTCCTTCAATCAACCTACATATAACGATTACGGCACGACGCCCTACGGCACCCTAGTTCTGGGACGCTCGTCTTCGCCATACTATATTTACGGCGAAACTTACAGCGACACGCTCTCAGCAAAAGGCAATGGCGAAATTTTCAAGATACAGGTGCCCAGTCTGGCTCCGACCACGCTCACAGTCTGCCCAATTTCATCTCTATATGCGAACCAAGGCCACCCATTCGGCGGCTTGATCCAGGGTTTGGGCGCGGACACAAACCTTTACGGCACTCTGTCGGACGACATCAACAAGTTCCAAAATCAGGGCAACGTATTCAAGATCGCAACCACGCTGCTGGTTTCATCAAGGGCGACCCTTTATACATTCACAGGCGTCCCAGTTCCAACGGACGGCGATTCGCCATACGCCCAGCTTGCCTGGGATGCCACTGGCACGTACCTGTACGGCACGACATCGGGTCAGCTTGTCAACGACGCGGGCACGATCTTTAGGGTTTTGCCAAATACGTCGAATCAGACGAATACCACCCTATACAACTTTAATGGTTCGTTGACTACGGCCGGGAACGCGGATGGGTCGCAGTGCTTCGCAAACTTGCTGTATGACTCCAATGACGGATTCTGGTACGGCGCGACTGCCTATGGCGGTCTGGATGCAAACGGCGGCACTACCGAGGGAGCGATCTTCCGGTTTGGGCCGCCGACAACTTATCAGAAATCCTATTTCACATCGGTGAGCACGGCGATCCCGGTGTCTCTCGCGTGGAGCGACCTCACTTGGGCAACAGTGGCCGGTATTACAGAGAACGGCTATTCGATTAACGGCGGGGTCGCGGCGACGCCGCACGGAACCATTTCTACGCCTCTGAGCAGCGGTACTACGACTCCAACCAGTCCGCTTGCGCGAACGTACACGCCGACCGCGGGATACGTCGGAACGGACTCGTTCAACTACACGATGTCAAACAGCGCCTTCGGCAGCAGCGTTGGCACGAACGGCACCACCACGATCTATATAGGTGCCCTCACGCCCGCGGCGACACCTAATCCTGTAACTGCCACCACGACGACGCTTTCGGTCGGCGGCGATTTCACGTCAGACACTACGCTCACCTATACGTGGTCCACTACCGGCACGCCCCCTGCCCCGGTGACATTTAGCGGATCGACGAACGGCACCAACGCGGCCAAGGCCGGAGTCATCGCGACCTTCACGATGGCGGGAACCTACAATTTCCAGTGCCTGGTGACAACACCCGACGGCACAACGGACACATTGACGCTGGTCGTGACCGTCAACCAAACCGCCAGCGGATATACCATTGCGCCCTCGCCCGCGACCGTTGAGATCGGCGACTCGATCACGTTCGTTGGTGGGCAAGTCGACCAGTTCGGCAATTCGATCGCGGGAAGCGCGGTGTACTCGAAAGTCTCAGGACTCGGCACGATCAATGCCGCGACTGGCGTCTACACGGCAAATGCTACGACTCCCGGCACGGCCAAGGTAAAGGCGACTACTGGAGCGTTTAGTGCAACGTCAACGATTACAATCACATCGACGGCGCCCACTGTTGCCCAACCTGCGGAAGCCGACGGCAATGTCGGCTCTGAGACGATTACTGCGTCCTCGGCAGCGTTGAGTGCTCTTGGATCATATCCGTTCCCGAACGCGGGCGCTGGGCAAGCAAAGTTGACCTACACATGGTCGTACACGACGACCGGCAGCGGCGCGGTGACCTACAGCCCGACAGGGGCAACCGGAAACGGCTCAAACGCCGCCGGCACTCCGGGAATTACGGCGACCTTCACGGCCATTGGCACCTACGTCTTTACCGTTACCATCGCTAATCCGGCGGGAACGAGCGTGACGTCGTCGGTGACGGTTGTTGTGTCACCGGTCATTGGTTCGATAACGGTCACGCCGACCGGCACGACTGGCGCGCGATTCCAGATTCCCTACGGCACGACGCAGCAGTTTGCAGTCACCGCGCTTGATCAATTTGGTGCGCCTTATGCGAGTCCGACCGTCACGTGGGTTGCAAACAATAATTCGGTAAGTGGCACTGGCCTCTATACAGCATCGCCAAATACAGGCAACGACTATGTCGAAGCGGACTCGACCAATAGCGCGGCCTTCGGTCGGTCTTATATCAGAGTGACCAACCCGGCGCCGACAGTTGCGACTGCAGCGACGATCAACGGCAATACTTCGACGGCCACAATATATACGACTAGCGGCAACCTTGCGGTCCTGGGTTCGTGGGCCGCAGCGGAGAGCTATCTAACGTATACCTGGACGGACAATCCTGTCAACGGCAATTCAAATTCCGGCAACGAAACATTCAGCCCGAACGGGACGAATCCGTCCAAGAATTCCGTCGTCACATTCCCAGCCGCTGGAGAATATCAGATATTCGCGAATATCGCGACACCTGATAACAATTCGGTTACTTCGCCTGCCGCCAGCCCTTATCTGGATGTCTTTGTCGTCAGCACGCCGACGACGCTGAACGTCACTCCGACAACGGCGAGCGTACCGCTCGGTGGCACGTTCAAGCCGACGATTCAGACTCTCGACCAGTGGGGCGTAGCGATGACAGGCGTCACGTCCGCAACTATCGTGAGCGGCCCCGGAACCGTTAACAATACTAACGGCAAGTTTACAGCGCCGAGCTTCTATAGTCCGCTGCCCGCAACGACGGTGGTCGATGTAATCGCTTCGAACGCCGGCAACACAATTACTGTCCCGGTGACGATCACAATCACTGATGTCGCCCCGACAATCGCACAAGCTGCGGCGGCCTCGCCAAATCCGGTCACAACGGCCAGTACGAACTTGTCCGTCCTCGGTGCGTATGTCGGCGGTGAATCAAACCTGACCTACACGTGGTCATCGACCGGCCCTGCGGCAGTGACATACACGGGAGCAACGAACGGCACCCATGCAGCAAGCGGCATCGTCGCGAACTTCACACGGCAGGGCACGTACGTATTCACAGCAACAGTTGCAACACCCACGGGCTTAACAGCGACCTCGTCCGTAACGGTGAACGTGATCCAAACGGCCACCACATTTGTCGTGACGCCGAATCCTGCGTCCTGCAACATTTCATCCACGTTGCAGTTTGCAGCAACAGAGGTTGACCAGTTTGGCGTCGCAATGCCGAGTCAACCAACCATCACTTGGACCGAAGTCGGCGCTCCGGGCTCGATAGATTCGACAGGCCTATTCTCCGCGACCGGATCGTCAGGTAGTGGAACGGTCTACGCAACAAGTGGAACCGTGCAGGGTTCGTCAAACCTGACCGTCAACGACGTCGCGCCAGTAATCACCGGCTTGACGGCCACGCCAAACCCGGTTAGTGGGACGACGACGGCGCTCAAGGCCACCGCAACATACGCGGGCGGAATTTCCAAACTGACCTATACCTGGTCTGCAACAGGTCCCTTCGCAGTCAGTAGCTTTACTCCGAATGGCACGACGGCAGCGAAGAACTCCACCGCTACTTTCGCTGCGGCCGGTTTGTACACGGTTACTGTTACGGTTACAACACCGACCAATATTCAGGTCACGCAACATATCAACGTCACCGTGACCCAAACCGCAACGTCCGTCTCGGTCACTCCAAACCCTGGATCGGTGGGAATTGGCAACACACTTCAGCTAACCGCCAACGAGCTAGATCAGTTCGGCGCGAACTTGACCACTCAGCCGACATTCACATGGGCTATGGTCAGCGGAGTCGGCTCAGTAAACTCGTCAGGACTATTTAATGCAGGTGCGACTCTTGGAACTGGAGTAGTGAAAGCAACAGCCGGAGCACTCAGTGGTCAGACGACGATCAACGTGGTCAACTCGCCACCGACAGTCGCCACGCCCGCTGCCGCATCGCCAAACCCAGTCACCAGTGGAACGACGACGAATCTGTCCGTCCTTGGCGCATATGCTGGTGGCGAGTCCGCGCTTACCTATACGTGGTCTGCGACTGGCCCAGGGACGGTCACATATTCGGCGAACGGCACGAACGCGGCCAAGAACTCCGTGGCGACGTTTAGCCAATCCGGAGTCTACTACTTCACTGTCGTCATCAACGATGGCGCTGGTGGATCGACCAGCTCGACAGTCACAGTAACGGTCAAGCAAAAGGCGACGGCGGTCGTGGTCACACCATCAGCGTTCACGCTGAAGATCGGCGACACCTACAACTTCAACGCAGTCGTCAATGACCAGTTTGGTCAGCCGTTCGTTCCACAACCGACCATCACCTGGTCGATCAGCGCCGGACTAGGCTCGATTGATCCTGTCACCGGAATCTATTCCGCGCCGCTCACGACAACGGTCGCAACGATTGTCGCAACCGCAGGATCGATTTCCGGCACGGCGACCGCGACCGTGATTGATGTCGCTCCAACCTTCAACCAAGATCCGTCCGCTACGCCCAATCCCGTACTCCTGACCACGACCGATCTTTCAGTACTCGGTGCATATCTAGCGGGTGAGAGCAACCTGACCTACACATGGTCGGTGACAGGTCCCGCGGCGGTAACGTATTCGGACAATGGCGACAACACCGCCAAGAACTGCGTCGCGACGTTTACGAAAGTCGGTACCTATGTCTTTACCGCAACGCTGGCAACTCCTAGCGGCAAGACCGCTGCCGAGACAGTTACCGTCAACGTGCTTGCCAACCCTACGGCGGTGACAGTGACGCCAAATCCCGCGAACGTTTCTATCAATGGTGCGCAGGCGTTCAGTGCATCGGTAACGGATCAGTTCAACAGCCCAATTGCTTCGCCTCCGGTTACTTGGAGCGTGTCAAGCGGCACTGCCGGCGCAATCAATGGCAGTGGCAGCTACACAGCAGGTACGACGCCAGGCACATACAGCGTTATCGCAAGCTGCACCCTTAATACGCAAACCGCGAGCGGGACTGCTACGGTTAATGTTGCCGATATCGCGCCGACCGTCGGCGCGATCACGGTCAATCCGAATCCGGTGACTGCCAGCTCGACGACTCTCACTGTGACTGGCAGCTACGCTGGCGGCGGCACGCTCACCTACACGTGGTCCGCTACGTCCGGGCCTGCGCCCGTTTCGTTCTCTGGCGGAACATCCGGCACGGCAGGTAGCGCGGTTTCGACCACGGCAACGTTTGCTGCAGCGGGAACATATACGGTGAAGGTGGTTGTTACCGATACATTCGGTACTTCGGTAACACAAACGGTGACCTTCAATGTCGTGCAGACAGCGTCCTCGCTGGTTGTCAGTCCGGCAACTCCCACCGTTGCGATAACAAGCGCGCAGCAGTTTACTGCTGTCGTGCTCGACCAGTTCAGCAACCCGCTCGCAACTCAGCCGACATTTGCTTGGACAGTCGTCGGGACTGGAACAATCAACTCATCGGGTCTGTACACGGCGCCGATTGCGCCTGGCACCGACACCGTGCAAGCGGCGGCGAGCGGCCTGACAGGCACCTCGACCGTAACGATTATCGACAGCCCGCCGACAGTCGCAACCGCTGCGACTGCGACACCAAATCCCGTGACTGCTACGACAACCGCTCTCTCGGTTCTAGGAGCGTGGGCTGGCGGCGAGCCGAACCTTACCTACACCTGGGCGGCCACCGGGCCGGCTGCGGTGACGTTCTCGGCCAACGGCACAAACGCCGCGAAGAGCTCGGTCGCTACGTTCACTTCGTCCGGCGCGTATGTGTTCACTGTTACCATCACGAACTCTTACTCGAATTCGACGACATCAACTGTGAGCGTGACAGTCAGCCAGACCATTACAACAATCGCGGTTACGCCGAATCCTGCTGCCGTTGCGATACTGGGAACGGTTTCGTTCAACGCACTTGCCTACGATCAGTTCGGGAACGCACTAAACATACAGCCAGCATTCAACTGGGTCGTCGGCACTGGAACTCCTGGAACAGTTGACGCCTATGGAAACTTCACTGCGGGTGCTGCGGCAGGAAGCGGAACGGTCAAAGCAGGCGCGGGCGGCAAGATTGGTGCCGCGACAGTGTTCATCACAAACGTGCCGCCAACCATAACTGCCGCAGCCGCAGCTAATCCGAACCCGGTAGCAGCGACCTCGACAACGTTGACCGTCGGCGCATCGTGGATCGGCGGCGCAAGCAACCTGATCTATACATGGTCACAAACGGCTGGGCCGGTAGCGGCGACATTCGACGCCAACAACGGAACTATTGCAGGCTCGACGTGCGTCGCCACGTTCACACAAGCAGGCGCGTACACCTTCATGTGTACGGTCCTTGATTCGAACGGTGGATCGACTACGTCGAGTGTCAACGTGATCGTCAACCAGACGCCAACTACTACAGTTGTCAACCCGCACACCGCATCTACCGTGATCGGCGCAACTGTTCAGATATTGGCAGGTTGCAACGATCAGTTTGGCAATCCGATTTCGCCAATCCCATTCTTGACATGGACGGTTTCATCAGGCGGCGGTTCTGTCAGCAACAGCGGCCTCTACACCGCGCCTGGCACTGTTGGCACTGCAACCGTCTCTGCATCCGCGGTAGGTGCTACATCTGACTCCTGCGTGATCACGATCAACGACGTTGCACCGACCGTTGCGACTCCTGCTGCGGCGACGCCGAACCCGGTGACGGCAACGACGACCGCGCTGTCGGTCCTCGGCGCCTACCCTGGCGGCGAGAGCACGCTGACCTACACCTGGTCGGCGACGGGCCCGGCGGCCGTCACGTACTCGGCCAACGGGACCAACGCCGCCAAGGCATCGACCGCGACCTTCACCAAGGCCGGAAGCTACGTCTTCACGGTCACGATCAAGAACGCAAGCGGCCTGTCCACAACGTCGCAGGTCACCGTCACGGTCAACCAGACGGCGACCGGAGTCGTGGTCACGCCGAGCACGCTGAGCATCGCGACTACCGACACGTACACGTTCACCGCGTCGGCGACCGACCAGTTCGGAAACGCCATGGCGACCCAGCCGACGTTCACCTGGTCGCTTACGACCACCGACGGAAGCACGATCAACTCGGGCACCGGCATCTTCACCGCCGGGGCAACCACGGAACGGCGACCGTCAAGGCCACCGCCACCGGCGGGGCGTTCGGCACCTCCGCCGTCACGATCATCGCGGGCGCCCCGCACCAGCTCAACGGATCGGTCGCCAACCCCGGCCCGCTGTCGGTCAACCTGACGACGGAAGGCACGACGGACTGGATCCACTACGGAAGCGGCGTTCCCGGAATCAACCGCGACGCGAGCGGCGGAAGCAAGATCGGCGCCTACACGCTGATCGGGACGAGCACTCCGACCATCCTGGTGACCGATCCCCGCTCGATGTCCTGGTCAAACGGCACCCCGACCGCCTCGGCCTCTAACAACAAGGGCGGCCTGAGCCTGGCGGGAACCGGCAGCGGCTTCACGTTCACCGCGCCCGCCGACCTGACGCTTCGGACGCTGGTGGTGTACGTCGGCGGCAAGGGCGAGAGCGGCAAGCTGACCGCGCACATCTCGGACGGCAGCTCGGCGGACTACGTCAACACCCAGACGTTCACCACGAGCCAGGGCGACGCCGCGTACACGATAACCTACGCGGCGGAGAGCACCGGCCAGACACTGACGATCACATGGCAGCAGTCCAGCGGATCGGGGACAATCTCCCTCTCGGCGGCTGATCTGCATTAGAATGGATATTGTTGGCCAACACACACAAAAAGTCGGAAATTGAATCTCCTGCTCCCGCCATATCAGGCGGGAGCATTTTTTGTCCATGCGCGGACATGACCAATGTCATTTTGGGGCAAATGTATCATACATTATCACTGCTCAAACGCTCTGAGTCGCCCGTCTAAGGTTTGAATTACGCGAGAAGTGCCAACTTTCCTGAATTTCTTATACAGACTCTTGACAGATTTCGCAATTTGTATTAGAATATCGAACTGCTTTGTTATAATAATATTTGATTTGTCTTTCCGACGCTCTCGAAACTCCAATTTGATCCAGCAGAAACTCTCCCGCGGAAAGTCGCAAGATGAAATCTCCACCTCGTAGCTCCTCGAGTAGCATAGTCCTCGCATGTGCCTTATTCGCGGCGTTCTTTGGATGTGCGCCTTTTCCGGTCATCGCAGGTGCGGCATATGTCGGCAGTCCGTCCAATCCCACAGCTCTGCAGGCTGCGATTACGTCCGCTTATAACGCTGGCAGCAATCCGATCATCATCAATCCCGGCACGTACAGCTTTCCGGCAAACAGCTCCAACTTCGTGCTACAGATGAACAACATGAGCAACGTTGTCATCGATGCCTACGGCGTAACCATTAGCGCCACCAGCAACGCTGACGGCGATCTCGTGATGGCAAACGACAATAATGTTACGTTTGCCGGCGCAGTTGTCGGCCATCCAAACCCGCAGTCGTCGCAAGGAACGATCGAGGCCATCGGCACCTATACGCCATCGTCCGGTGGCACAGGCACGTACGTCGATGTGCTGATTGATGCCGGTTATCGAACAGATTTCACGGGCAACTGCTTTGGAATAGACTACGATCCGGTCACACGCCATATCAAGGTCGGCAGCCCCGACATGTATGGACTGCAAGGGCAGACCTATAATTCATCAACGGGATATTGGCGGTTCTACTTCAGCAATTTGTCAGGCACCAATATCGCAGTGGGCGATCCAATCGCGTTCCGCGGCACATTCGTGAGCGGCGGCTATCAGGGCCTTTACGCGCCTAACAATGTGAACTGCACGGTCGAAGACTGCACGTTCTCAGATAGCGGCGGTTTTGTCATTCAAGACGCCGGAGGTTCCGGCGACCACTACTATCGCGACGCCGTAACTTACGGTGCCCCGCCCCCGGGCGGCACGGTCAAGCCGCTTCTGGCCTCCTGCGCCGACGGCATCCATTGCAGTAGCAATCTCGTTGGCCCGGACATTGAAAACTGCCTCTTTGAGGGCATGGGCGACGACGGCATCGCGGTCCATGGCTCTTACAATCAAGTGCAAAGCTCGTCCGGCACGACGATCGTCATTGCAAATGCAAACAACAGCACCGATATCACCGTTGGCGACACCATCCGTGCCTACGACACGAATTTCAATTTGCTTGGCACAGCGACTGTCGAAAGCGTCACAAGTATCGCAAACTTCACTCGTTCAGGCACAAGCAAATACAGCGCATTTCAGGGAACTCTGTACGGCTTTACGGTCACGCTCAGCCAGGCGATTCCCGGCTTGGCGTTCGACTGCGTCGTCTGCAATCCCGAAAAGTGCGGCGCGGGCTACAAGCTGCTCAACAATACCGTCCGATACAACCGGGCACGCGGGATTCTGGTTAAAGCCGACAACGGCACGATCGAAAACAATCTCCTCGAGGGCAACACATTGGCCGGAATCGAAGTGGCAGAAGAGGTGTACTTCGCAGAGGCCGACTTCTCGCACAACGTTACGATCTCGAACAACGTTCTCCGTAGCAATGCATACATAGGAGGACCGTTCGGCTCTGGCATTGCGTTGACAGGCGACGGCGGCAACGGTCTGACCGGCCATCAGAACATCTCGATCACGAACAACCTTTTCGATGGCGTGCGCGGGTGCGTCCTCCAGATCGAGTACGCCAACGGCGTGACAGTTGCCAACAATCTTATTCAGAACGCGACCGAAGGCAGCGGGAACTCGAATCCTGACAGCACGGCGGTGATTTGGCTGGCGAACTGCAATAACGTCAGCTTCTCCAACAACCTCATTAGCGGAAAGAGCGGTGGTGCAAAATATACAGTCGAACAGCTCTCCTCGGCGCTCGGCACTTCGAATCCGTCGAACGGCGTGACCGTCTGCGGTACATTCGAGCTGAAAAA
Organism: uncultured Armatimonadota bacterium; assembly: GCA_963699265.1. Classification (GTDB taxonomy): domain Bacteria; phylum Armatimonadota; class Armatimonadia; order Armatimonadales; family Capsulimonadaceae; genus CAXSEA01. The sequence continues at coordinate 458,125 of OY969427.1, forward strand.
CAAGCTCAGCAGTCTGTTGCTCGATGGGCCAGGCGCGGGGCTTGACCTCGACCAGAATGCATATTCAGGATACGACCAGCTCTGGAATCTGTCTGCGATTTCGCCGGGATTCACCGAACTGATCAACCAGGGTGCGATCCAGCCAGCGGGAGTTGGCAGTTCTACGTCAGTCGGCAGCAATTTGGTCCTGGAGCCGACAACAGGCGCATCCGATCAACTTTGGGAGATTCAACCGGGTAGCGGATCGACATCGACCGTGCAATTTGTTGACGGACTCTCCAATCTCGCTGTCAACGTCTCTGGCGGATCGACATTGTCTGGGGCCGCAATTGTGCAGAACAGCCCGTCGTCGTCAACATCTCAGCAGTGGACTATCGGCGCATCCCCGCAGACCACGCCCGCCGCATCGGCAAATCCGAACCAGGTGACCGGAACCAATTCAGCCTTGACGGTCGGAAACTGGACTGGTGGAGTCGGCGCATTAACGTTCACATGGTCATTGGTTTCCGGTCCAGCGGCGGCTGCGTTTGGCTCCAATAACGGCACCACGTCCGGCCAGACCTGCACGGCAACTTTTTCGACCGCCGGACAGTACACATTCCTGGTCAAGATCACGGATTCAACAGGCGCATTCGTGATGGCGAACACCAACGTTACTGTGGAGCAGACTCCGACTACGTTCTCGGTCACTCCATCGACTGGAATTATCCTGCCAAATGGGACGCTGCAAGTGACGGCAACGCTCTACGACCAGTTCGGCGATCCAGAAACTCCTCTTCCGGAAGTCGTATGGTCGGTCACTTCAGGTCTGGGTACCGTTGCAGAAGACACGGGTCTCTACACAGCATCGTCAACGTCAGGAACGTCAACCGTCACTGCGACGACCGGCTACTTCACTGGTTCGTGCGTGATCACTGTGAGTGCGTTGCCAGCCATTGCGGCACCCGCATCTGCAAGTCCGACACCGGTAACCGCAAAGACAACGACCGCGACCGTACTCGGCGAATACGTGGGAGGGGAGTCCAGTCTGACCTACACCTGGTCGGCAACCGGGCCAGCCGCAGTCGCATTCTCGGCCAACGGTACAAACGCTTCGAAGTCAACAGTGGCGACATTCGCTGCCGCTGGCGCATACGTTCTAACTGTTACCGTGGCGGACCCATCCAATCAAACGGCCACTTCAAGCGTGAACGTCACTGTCAATGCGACGCCTGAAAAGGCGTATATATCGCCTTCGCCAGGCAAGGTCAATGCGAATGCCCAGCTTCAAATGCTCGGTGCTGCGAAGGATCAGTTTGGCAACCTGATCACGAATCCTCCTCTGTTATGGGCTGTGACTTCAGGAGGCGGAACGATCAATGCGTCTGGCGTCTACACCGCGCCAGCGACCACCGGAACCGCCATGGTGACCGTGACTTCGGGAGCGTTTAGTGCAACTTCCTCAATCAGCATTCTAAACGGCGCACTTGGAGAGCTATCTGGGAGTGTTGCCAACCCGGGCCCACTGTCGGTCAACCTGACAACGGAAGGCACAACGGACTGGATCCATTGGGGCAGCGGAGTTCCGGGTGTCAACCACAAATCTACTGGCGGAAGCAAAATTTCGGGCTACACGCTGATTGGCAGCAATACTCCGACGATCCTGCTGACCGATCCCCGGTCGTGCTCATGGAGCGATGGTACGCCCACCGCGTCAGCCTCAAACAACAAGGGCGGGCTCAGCCTCGCTGGCGTCGGCAGCGGATTCTCTTTCACCGCGCCTGCCGATCTGAGCTTGCGAACACTAACAGTGTACGTTGGCGGCAAGGGCGAAGGCGGCCAACTTACAGCGCATATCTCGGATGGCAGTTCGCCCGATTACGTCAACGTCCAGCCGCTGAACAAGAACCAGTGGGACGCTGCCTACACGATCACCTATGAGGCGGCATCAGCGGGCCAGACCATCCAGATTAGCTGGGTGCAGAACACCGGAACGGGAACAATCTCCCTCACCGCAGCCGATCTGCATTAGACCAAGAGCACGCACAGACTGACGCCGCTTGGACGTATTAGCTTTGACCCGGCACACTGTTCGGTGGCGCAGCCGTCGCCCTCACCGCTTGGCCTTCACGCATGGAGTCGGTCGGAGTCGCAACAAGGTGTTCTTCGCCGCGCAGTCCGGCAATTACCTCCGATGCTCGTCCAAAGTCGCGGCTGACCGTGATCTCCTGGAAGTGCAGCTTGTTGTCTGGCGTCACTACAATTACCTGCGTATTTTGCGTGTTGAAGACGATCGCCGTATCCGGAACCATCATCCCACTGCTACCGGTCGGCAAGTGGAACGAAACCTCCGCGAACATTCCGGGCCGCAGTGCGGCGTTCGCGTTAGGGATACGAATCTCAGTGACGAGCGTGCGCGACGACGGATCGAGCGCACCCGCCGTTCTCGCGACCACACCATCAAACTGCTTGCCTGTGCTCGTAGGCGGAGTCACCTTGGCATGAATTCCCGGCGCGACTTCACTTGCATAGACTTGGGGAATGTTGACATAGACCTTCATCAGATTGAGCTGCGCTTCGGAGAACAGGCTGCCGCTGCTGCTTGCAGACGCCGAACTTGAGCTTGACGAGCTGTTTGAAGGCGCCGTCACTGTGGACGAGTTGCCGATCGATCCGCCGCTTGCTGGCGTAGCGGAAGTGGACGTGCCCGCGCTTGCACTGCCAACGGAAGACCCCGAGCCAGCGTTGCCGCTCGCGCCGATCAGCGCACCCTCGTCCACATTTCGAGCCGTAATGACACCAGAGAACGGCGCGGTCACGCGATTGAAACCCTGCAAGACTTGGAGCCTCTCTAAGTTTGCTTGGTTGGACGTAACATTCGCCTGTGATGCGGTCACGATCGCGCGGCTGGAATCAACATTCGCCCTTGCGGTCGCAACCGCCGCTTGACTCGCGACCACTCCGTCCTGATACGCCTTTACGTTCGCGAGAGCTGACCCAACGCCAGCCTGGAACGACGCAGTGTTCGCCACGCTCGCTGCGAGTGCCGCTTTGAGCGCTTGGACATTCGCCAACGTCGTTCGGTAATTTGCGTATTGCTGGTCGGCAGTTTCTTGGTCTATGGCACCCTGCTTGACCAGGTTTTGGTAGCGCTGATTGGTCACTGTTGCCAAATCAAGATTAGCCTGCGCCTGATCGAGGTTTGCCTCCTGCTGCGCCGCGGATTGACGCGCCTGCGCAAGCTGCGCTTCGGATTGGGCCAGCGCCTGCCTCGCCTGCGCCAGCGACGCGTCGGCACGAGACAGATTTGCTTCCGCCTGGGCAAGATTACCCTGCTGGCTGACCAGCCCAGCGCGTGCCTGCGCTAAACCCGCAACCGATCCGGACAACTGAGCCTGCCCCTGTGCCGTCTGCTGATCCAGGTCGGGCGTTTCGATGGTTGCCAGTAGCTGACCCTTAACCACCTGCGCACCGATATCGACAAATAGCTGTTTCACGTAGCCCTGCGCGCGGGCGTTGATTGCAGTCTGCTGAACCGCCTGAACAGTTCCAGGCAAGACCACATCCTGAAACGGCGGCGTCTTGTAGGGCAGTATATATTGCACCGCGGACGAGTTCCCCGCCTGCTGCTGTGCGGCCGAATCGACCTGATTCTGCTTCAGCATGCGCGGTACGATTCCAAGCAAGAGAAGCCCGATGATGACGAGCACGGCAATGACCGCAATCAAACGCAGGTTACCAGGCTGCGGCGGTCGATCCACTATTTCCTGCTCCTGGGACGGCGGAGGCGGCGGTAACAGGTGCTGCTCGTCGGCCTGTGTTGATCCCAATAAATGATCGTCGGTTACGGCGCTGGATTCAAGGCGATGGTCGCTGTCGATAGCGGCTTGCGCGCCATTGTGGTCGCTGCCGCTAGCATCGGTCTGTGCGGACGTTGGTTTTTCAATCTCTTCATTAATCATGCGGGTGTAAGCGTCGCCCCCTTATTGCCGCGCGGAGCCTGTCCGTCTGCAGCGCCATTTCGATTTTGATCGCCATTTTGCTGATCGCTAAATCTAGGAAGTTCGTCAAGGTCTGAATTATCTACAGGTTCCGGCTCGTGCTTTCGCAGCACGCTATAGAAAATAGGAACAATGAATAGCGTTGTGAACGTTGCGACGACGAGACCGCCGATGACCGCTCGGCCCAGCGGCGCATTCTGTTCGCCACCCTCGCCTAAGCCCAGCGCCATTGGGATCATGCCGATCACCATAGCAAGGGCGGTCATCAGGATTGGCCTAAGCCTGGTGTAGCCGGCGGCAACGACAGCATCGACTGCGCTCATGCCTTCCAGCCGGCGCTCATTGGCGAAAGTTACCAGCAGCACACTATTCGCCGTCGAAACGCCAATCGACATGATCGCGCCCATCAGCGATGGCACGCTTAGCGATGTCTGCGTCGCGAACAGCATCCAAAGAATCCCGCTGAGCGCACCAGGCGCTCCCGAAACGACCACCAGCGGATCGAACCAAGACTGGAAATTGATCGTCAGCAGCAGGTAGACCAAAATGATGGCGCCAATCAGGCCAAAACCCAATCCGCTGAACGATTGGTTCATGTTCATCACCTGACCTCTGACAGTGATGGTTGAACCACGCGGCACGTCCTTGTGGACGCTGTCCAGAACCTTGTTAATGTCTGAAGCGACGCCGCCAAGATCACGGTCTTGGTTGCTGGCGTAAATATCGTAGACAGGCTGGATGTTGTAATGGTTGATGACTGCGGGCGCTGTGCCATGCACGATCTGCGCAACATTGCCAAGCAGTTCGGGCGTGCCGGTCGGTGAGTAGCCGATCGGCGTGTTCAAGATCGAATCAAGCGAGTTTACGCGGAACTGTGGAGTTTGAATCGAGACCGTGTAGACGACCGCAGTGTGTTGATCGACATAGTAGGTCGGCGCGGCTTGGCCACTTCCTGCCAACGAAATCAGCAGATTGTCGGAGGCATTCGCCTGTGTCAGATTCAGTTGGGCTGCCTGGCTGCGGTCGATGTTGACGTTGAGCGCCGGATAATCCGAAATCTGCTGCAGGTGAACATCTGCCGCTCCTGGGATCGCGCTTACCTTGCCAAGCACCTCTTGGGCCACTTGGTAGTCTTTGGCCATGTTGCGACCTGGGCCTGCTACCTGAATATCGATTGGCTCTGGCAGTCCGAAGTTCAGAATCTGACTAACAATGTCTCCCGGCTGGAAAAAGAACGTGTCACCGGGAAACTTCTTTGGCAGGTCGGCACGCAGTTCGCGCTGCAGTTTCGCAACCGGAGTATGGTTCTCCTTAAGGCTGACCAATATCTCGCCGTCGGACGGGCCTACCGTCGCGGAGTCGGAATAGGCCAGGTTCAGAAAAATCGGCTCGCCTATGTTGTCAAGCACGAGCGATATCTGGTCGTTACCAACCACTCGCCGAATCTCGCTTTCAACAGTCGCAAACTGACTGGCAGTCTCCTCAACACGGGTTCCAGACGCCAACCGAACATGCAGGCGAAATTGTCCGGCATCGACTGATGGAAAGAAATCGCGTCCGACAAATCCAACCAAAATGAACGACAGAGCGCAGAAGACAGCGAACACGATGGCGACAGGCAGTTTGTGCTCCAAGACCCAACGCAGATTTTCGACATAGCGTCCGCGCATGCGTGCGAAACGCTTGTTGAACTTTTCGTGGATTCGCCAGACAATGCCGCGCTTGATCTTCTCGCTGGCTTCGCGCTGATCCTTTTCGTCCTCATCGAACTTACGCTTGGCAACTTTGTGCCGCTCATAAAGATGCCCGTGACCTTCATCGGCGCTTCCATCATGATGGTCGTCGGAGGTGCCCGCGCCGTTTGCGTTCGTTGACTTTCCGTTCGACTGATTCGCCGCGACATTTCCGCTCGATGCCACTGCCTGCTGCTTGTGCAGCTCCTTTTCGTGTTCGGCGTGAATGCGCTCATAGTCCGGGCTGTGTGGATCGTCCTCAATCGCCAGCTCATCTTCGCGGTAAAGCAATACTTCCTTGCGCAGCAGGTAGGCCGCAAAGGTCGGCGTGACGGTTCGGGACAGCAGGTACGACGCCATCATCGCGAAGACGACCGCTAACGCCAGCGGCATAAACAGCGAGCGCGCCGCACCGCTCAAAAACGCCACGGGCGCAAAGACGATGCAGATGGACAGGGTCGAAATGAACGCCGGACCGGCGATTTCCCGTGCGCCTTCCAAAATCGCCTGACGAAGCGCCAACCCGCGACCGAGGTTGCGGTTGATGTTCTCAATGGTGACGGTCGTATCGTCAACTAGAATTCCAACCGCAAGCGCAAGACCGCCGAGAGTCATGATATTGAGCGTCTGCCCGATCATGCCGAGGATAATGATGGATGACAGAATTGAGAGCGGAATCGAGACGGCCACAATTAATGTTGACCGGATACTGCCTAAAAAGAGCAGGATCATCGCTGCCGTCAAGAACGCTGCCAGGGCTGCCTCACGGATGACGCCCTGCACGGACGCGCGCACGAAGATCGACTGATCCGACAGCAGATTGACCTTGATGTCCTCAGGCAGCGTTGCTTCGATACCCGGCAACGCGGCCCGAACTCGATTGACTACATCGATGGTCAACGCGTCACCACTCTTCAAGACCGTTAATAGGACAGAACGTCGGCCGTCCTCGTTGACAATGTTGTTTTGGATTGCGCTTCCGTCGCGCACGTACGCGACATCGCCCACGGTAATTACAGCACCGTTCACGTCCTTAATCGGTATGTTGTTAAGCTTCGCAATGACGGTTGGGCTGGCATTCGTTTGCACGAGGTAGTCGCGTGTTCCGATCTTGGCATCGCCGGTAGGCAGAATCAGGTTTTGTGCTGAGATGGCGTTACTGACGTCGAAGGGAGTCAGTCCATGGGCCGTCAACGCCTGCATGTCCAGATCGACGTTGATGGTTCGGTTTGCACCACCATACGGCAGGGGAAGCTGCGCGCCCTGGACAGTGGCGAGTTGAGTGCGGATAAACTGCTGCGCGTCGTCGAAAAGTGTCGCTTGAGATTCCGTCGGACTCGTGACGGAAGCCTGCAGGATCGGAACGTCGGATGCGTCGTAGCGAAGAATCAAAGGTGGTTGCGTACCCGGCGGAAGTATGCGAAGAGATGTTTGCGCAGACGCGGTTACCTGGGCGATTGCCGTCGAGATGTCGGCGTTCGGCTGGAAGTAAATCTTGATCACCCCAACCCCTGACACCGACTGCGACTCCGTATGTTCGATATTCGCAACTGTAGTTGTAAACGCACGCTCGCTTTGTGCGACAAACCGTGTTGCCATATCGTTCGGAGTAATTCCGTTATATTGCCAAAGTACAGTCACCACCGGGATGTTGAAAACCGGGAAAATGTCTGTCGGCATCCGAACGATCGACAGTGCGCCAAGCAAGAGAATAAGCAGGGCCATGACTGCAAACGTATAAGGCTGGCGAAGTGCTAAGCGAACGATCCACATAACATTTTCTCAACAATCTATACAGCGAACGAGTGCATCAATACATTATCGACCACCCTCGTTGCGAACGAGCGCGGCGAGCGAAGTCTGATAGTCGAACTGAGAATCGGCCAAATTGCTTTTGGCAGTGGCAAGCTGCGCGAGCGCGTTGGTCACGTCGAGCAATGTCCCGAGGCCATTTTGATATCGAATATTTGCGAGACGAACCGCCTCCTCGCCCTGCGTGACGGCAACCTGCGCCGAACTTAGCCGCGACTGTGCATCGCGTATATTGAGTATGGCCTGCCGAACCTCCAGCGCGACAGTGAGTTGCAACGAAGCGTAGTTGACCTGCTGAGTCTGCAAGTCAACCTTAGCGGAGCGTACGCGGGATCTCGTCTGGCCGCCGTCATCGATGGGAATGCCAAGCTGCGCACTGATCGTGGCGATGCTTTTGGGCGAAAATGTCGTTTGCTCTGAGCTATACTCGCCGACTCCAACTAGGCCCAGGGTCGGCGCAAGTGGTGCACCAGCGAGTCTGACCAACCGACTCGCCATGCCGATATTTCGCGCAGCCTGAAGCATCTCCGGCCGTCGCTGTTGTGCAACTTGCACGCTCTGACGTAAATCGATTGTCTGCGACGTAGGCGGAAGCGCAGGCGAAACGAGCGTGATCGGGCGATCAGGGTCGCTCCCAATTAAGTAACTAAGCTGCGAGAATGCCAGCTCCAGTTCGTTGTTGGCTGTGTCCAATAGCTGCTGCGCATTGGCCAGAGCAGTTTGTGCGGTTAGAACGTCGTAATCGGCGGCGATGCCATTTTGGCGACGTGCCTGCGTGATCCGCACATTTTCGGTCGCGTAGCTAACCTGCTCCTGCTGGACTGCTACCTGCGCCTGCGCGTAGAGCACGTTGAAGAACGTGTTCTTGGCGCTGAGCGCGGTCTCGTTTTCCGTGCGCGCAAGATCGAGCGAGTAGAAGTCAAGAATCGCTTTCTGAACATCAGACGCTGCTTTGTAATACCCAAAAATGTCGATGTATTGGCTTAGCGAAATGCGCGCGGAGTATGTGTTTCGGTCACCGCTAACCGCGGATGTCGCTGGCACCGGTGTCTGCTGCGGCGCTTCGGTTTGCTGATTCGTCTGCTTAGGGCGGCTCAGCGCAAAACCGGTAGACTTGCCGTCCGGGGTGAAGCCATCCGTGCCGCCAGCGTCCGACGCTGCCGTGACATACTCCTGCAATATGGATGGAAGCGCGGGTAGCTGCGATTGTGGACTGTAGAGCTCGGTGCTTTGAGCGCCTGCGCCTGTAGTTGAGCTTGGGGACGATGTTCCCGCGCCACTCCCTGGACCGGTTAGGGACGATGTTCCGCCTGGCGAGGGCGCGTTTGAGCCGCCGGTCGTTCCCGTTGACGATCCGCTTGTGCCGGGCGAAGTGGCGTTCGTACTCGGGTTGGCTGGAGTTGCTGGCAATTGCGACGGAGCAGTCGTTCCCGACGTTGCCGAACCATTGGCCGCTCCTGGCGTCGAGTTCCCAGTTCCCTGTCCGCTTCCGATTGGCGAATTGCCGGGTACGTTCGTCCCCTGCCCGGTTGTTCCGGGTGAAGTCGATCCAGGCGTCTCGCTCGCAGCACCTGGAGCAGTGCCGCTGCCTGACGGCGTAGCGGGTGCGGAGGGTGAATTGCCGCCGATCGACGGTGACGTTCCCGGCATTGTCGTCGTCGAAGAACCCGCTCCGACGCCGCTTCCTGCGGGCGGGGTCAACCCAATTCCCGAAAGCCCGAACGATGAGCTTTGGCTGCTAGCAACGCCCGGCGAAATCGAACCTAAAATCGAGCCGACCGACGAAAGCTGCCCGATTGACGCCGCAGCTTGATCCGTGATGGTAGGAATCGTTCCTGCACTCGGCAGCACGGGATTTTGAACAGTCGGACCGAGCACCGTCGTGGTCGCCCGATAACTGTTGTAGCTATCAGCGGCATCGGCGCGGACTTGCGGGTGATCCTGCGCATTTAGCTGAATGATCTGCTCTTGCGCCTTTTGCAGTCGTTCGCGCGCCTGAATAATTGCGGTGTTGTTGCCAAGCGCGATATTGACCACGTCGCCCAGTGTGAGCACCAGAGGCGCTTGACCAGAGGAGCCAGGCGCCCCAAGCGCAGGCGTAGCAAGACCTGCAGTGCCGCTATTGCCGTTGGTGACGCTGCTCGACGCAGGCGCTGGTACTGTTGAACCCGCACCGGCTGTCAACGGAACGCTGATGCCGCCAGTAGATCCTCCACCGGTTGAGCCTGTTGAGCCTGGAGCAGCGCCAGTCGGGCCAGCTCCGACTCCAGTGGCGAGCTGCGCACATGCCCAACCCCCTGGCGCCAGCAAAAGTACCGACGAAACCAACGCGATCATCCACGAAGCGCGAAAATAGTAGCGAGTCAATTTGATCAAAGATGGAGAGTTGATTCCGATTGAAGTCCTGTTAGAGAAAATTCGAAGATGAAGTGCACGGACAGATGCCCACACTACCAAATTACCGTGCATAGTGTGGGTCTCGCGTTCTGTGGATTTTATGAAAACACGCGGGTGCCCCACAAACTGCCTCGAAATTGGAACGCATTGGTTCTAAAATTTGCGCGAAGACACCTTTTCAACTCAAATATGTCAATAAAGTTCCAATGACGGTACTAAATGCAAAGTCCCCTAATTGGTCTTCGATTAAAGGTGTAAACACGATGGAGGCGTTGATCGAGGTGCTTGCCTCTGCGGTAAAATCAGCGAGAGTTCTGGACATGCATATTGCTGCCAGACCCGCTGTAAATGCAATCAAAATGACGTTATGATTGGCCCAAAATTGGGAACACTGTTTAGCAATTCGGCTTTGTCACGCGTTAATGTTCTACCCGAGGCCGGGTAATTGATCCAATACCGTGCAACATCCCATCGCGCCCGCGCCGCATTTGTTCTGGTAGCGATTGCCGCGACCAACATTGGTGCATGGCTTCTGACATGGAAGGCATCGTCCACTTCCGCCTTCCTGCTTGCCAGTGGCTGGCTCGCATACAGCTTCGGTTTGCGCCACGCCGTCAACGCCGACCACATCTCCGCAATCGACAATGTCACCCGCAAGCTGACACGCGGCACAAACCGCCCGCTTGGCGTCGGCCTCTTCTTTTCTCTCGGACACTCGACCGTGGTGATTTTGCTTTGCGCAGGATTCGCCGCGTCGGCGACTTACGTTCAAACGCATATCGAGCACTGGAAGTACTATGGAAACATCGCCGGAACAGTGATCTCCGGAGTGTTCCTTTACGTCATCGGCTTCATCAATCTGCTGATTCTGCTCGAACTGTATCGAACTTACCGGAACCATTCCGCCGAATCCAGTTCGGAGCCTCTTCCAAACGCTCCGGCGCTTCCCCCAGGCATTTTGGGCCGCATATTGGCGCCAGTGCTGCGGATGGTCGACCATAGCTGGCAAATGTATTTTGTGGGCCTCCTGTTCGGCCTCGGCTTCGATACGGCGACCGAAGTAGGCATCCTAGCAATCTCCGCGCGCTCAGCAGACCATGGCCTGGCATTCTGGGTCGTGATGCTGCTGCCACTCCTATTCACTACCGGCATGTGCTTAGTGGACACCCTCGACGGCATCCTCATGTCCGGCGCGTACGGCTGGGCCGCGCTCAGTCCGTCCCGTCAGTACCGCTATAGCTTCAGCATTACGCTCGTTTCGATCGTGGTCGCGTTCTTCGTCGGCACTTACGAACTCGCGCAACTGCTAGCGGATCAAGTTAACCTTCATGGCGCGGTTCGCGAGGCGCTTGACAGCCTCGACTCCCCGTGGTTCGGTCTCGCCATCATGGCCGCGTTCCTGCTAATTTGGGCTCGGTCGGCAATTAGGTCAAAGCGGTCCGCCGAATCTCCAGCCTAACCTTTCCTCAACTCCACCTCGAAAAATCCACGGCAATTCAAAGTCCGCCATAAAGAGGACAAGCGGTCGGTCGTTTCTGCCTATTTTATAGGTTAGTTGTTACCGACACTTAGAGTCAAATGCCTCACAACCAACCTGCCTTTAAAATGTGCCGATCCAGCCGGTTAAGACCTTCCAAAGGGCGCGTCTGCTTGTTGGCAGCCATCTGCCTTATGGCAAACGTGCCACTACGGGCGGATCCATCGCACGCTGGAACGCATTTCTCTCCGACAGTTGTCGAGACATTCCTGAAGGCTACCGAAAGCTCAGTTGAAGAAGCGCCCATGCTCCGCGCAGCCTAAGATTGATCTTGTTCGTGTAGTTTAACCAGCAACCGGCTATAATGCGGCTCATGAGAGCTGCCTATTTTGACTGTTTCTCCGGTGCCAGCGGCGACATGATTCTCGGCGCATTGCTGGGATGCGACGGCGTAAATCACGAGTTATTCCGCGAGTACTTGGCAAAGCTCAGCCCACTCGAGTACGAGCTAAACATTGAACGGGTCAAGCGCGAAGGAATCACTGCGACGGATGTCAACGTCCGGCTGACTGCGGTCGATCAAGGTCACGGACGGCATTTGTCCGACATTGCAGAAATCCTCGAGAAAAGCTCGCTACCGGGCCGCGTCAAGGAGAAATCCCTAGCTGTTTTCACGCGTCTAGCGGACGCCGAAGCGAAGATTCACGGAACGAGCCGCGAAGAAATCCACTTTCACGAAGTCGGTGCGGTCGATGCAATCGTTGATATCGCCGGTTCGTGCATTTTGATGGAAATGCTTGGCATCGAGCGTGTTTTTGTTTCGGCGTTCCCCTGCGGTACCGGCACCATCACTTGCCAGCACGGAATCATGCCCTGCCCTGCTCCAGCCACGGTCGAGCTATTGGCGGGCTTTCCTGTCTATTCGGTCGATATCAAGGGCGAGCTTGTGACTCCTACAGGCGCGGCACTCTTAACTACCATCGCCGATCCCGAAACCGCGGGCCAGATGCCCGGTATGAGAATCGTGACGAGCGGCTACGGCGCAGGCAAGAAGCAGTTCAAGAAAGACATGCCGAATCTGCTGCGCGTCATCATCGGTGAAATGGACGACTCCGATTCTGAATCTGACGGCGATCCCACGCCAAAAACAATCTGCGTCCTCGAAACAAACATTGATGACCTAAGCCCCGAAATGTTCGAGCTGACCATGGAGCGGTTGTTTGAAGCTGGTGCGTTGGATGTCTTCCTCACTCCAATTCAGATGAAGAAAAACCGGCCGGGTCACATCATGACCGTCCTCTGTTCAGTTGAGACGCAGTCTAAGATTGCACAGGTTGTTATGCGTGAGACTGGTACATTTGGAGTCAGAACTCGTGAGCAGAAGCGATACACACTGACGCGATCGTGGCAGTCGGTGGAGACGCCGTTTGGTACAGTCCGTCTCAAAATTGGCAGGTGGCATGGTGAAGTTATCGCGACATCGCCCGAGTACGCCGACTGCAAGGCGGCGGCGATCGCGCACAACGTACCCCTCCGCGAAGTTTACCGCGCGGCGATGCGGTTAGCGGACAGAGAGGCATAGCGCCAAAATATTAGCCGCAGTTGATTCGGTGCGCGTATACGGCCGCACCGAAGCCGTTGTCGATGTTGACGACGGCGACACCGCCCGCGCAGGAATTCAGCATCGAGAGCAGCGCGGCAATCCCGCCGAATGACGCTCCATACCCAACACTAGTAGGTACCGCAACCACCGGGCGCGACACTAGCCCGCCTACTACGCTCGCGAGTGCGCCCTCCATACCTGCGCAGACAATCAGCGCGTTCGCGTTTTGAAGGAGTTCGATCTTGTCGAGCAGACGGTGCAAGCCAGCTACACCCACATCGTAGCAACGCACCGCGCGGCTACCGGAAAACTCGAGCGTCAGCGCGGCCTCTTCGGCAACCGGCGTGTCGGCGGTTCCTGCGGTTAGTACCGCGACATAGCTGGAGGCATTCTTCGGTTCTGGCGGATTTCCTACCGTGATGAGGCCAGCAAGAGCGTGGAACTCCGCAGCAGGGACGAGCGATCTGACGGCGTCAAACTGTGCGTTGGTTGCGCGTGTGGCAAGCACTCGATCTGACTGCTCCGACAGCCGCAACATGATCTGCGCCACCTGCTCATCCGACTTTCCGGGGCAATAGACCACCTCCGGCAAGCCAGTTCGGACCGCGCGGTGAGTATCGAGTTGGGCAAATTCCCCTACGCTATCATACGGCATCTTGCGGAGCGAGATCATTGCCTCGTCGATGCTTACCTCGCCCGACTGCACAGCCGTCAGCAATTTTGATAGGCGATTAATGTCCATTGGACGAACCTGAATTAGCGGTCAAGGTTGCGTTCAGGCTGCCGCTCTTGTAGCCGGTTAATTCGACCGCAACGAACGTGTAGCCAAGCGACTTCAATTTGTCGCTTATCTCCTGCCGCAATGCGGGATCGTTAAGTCGCGGCAACTCGTCCGCGCCGACTTCCAGGCGAGCGATGGTATCGTGATGCCGCACGCGCACTTGGCGAAATCCCAGATCGTGGCGCAAAAAATCTTCGGCCGCATCAAGCCTCGCCAAGAGTTCCGGCGTTATCCGCGTTCCGTAAGGAAATCTGGAGGACAGACATGCAAGCGCAGGCTTGTCCCAAGTGGAAAGTCCAAGCTGACGGGAAAGATGGCGGATTTCCGCCTTAGTCATGCCAACTTCAAGCAGTGGCGCGCGCGCGCCGCGCTCCTTTGCGGCGAGCTGGCCGGGGCGATAGTCGCCGAGATCGTCATGGTTTGCACCGTACGCGACCCATCGGAACTCTTGCTCCTTCGCGATTCTCTCCAAATGCACAAAAAGCTCCTGTTTGCAGTAGTAGCAACGGTTAGTCGGGTTAGACGCGTACGCTTCGTTTTCAAGCTCGCTGGTTTCGACCGTCAGGACGCGGACGCCCATTGATTTCGCCAGTGCAACAGCATCGTCGCGCTCGCGCCTAGGATAGGATTCGGAGACGGCGATGACGGCAAGCGCATTGTCGCCTAGCTCATCGAACGCCACCCGTGTCAGCAGTGCGCTGTCCGCTCCGCCAGAAAAGCCGATGACTACCGAGCTCATTTCGCGCAAAACGGCGCGCAACGACTCGTATTTCTCATGTAAAGGGGCGATTGCTGACGAGTCGGCATCGGCCATAGGTAGGAAAATTGTGGGAGCCATAGGGAACGCCGTTGGTCTACGACTAGTTGGAAGTCGTTTGAAGTTGTAGCCTTTATACCCTCAGCAAAGTCAATTGACTAAGGTTAGCGGCACTTATCGTTTGGCAGGCCGGGTTTGCATGGCAAACTGATCGGCGCGGTATTGGCTGGCCGGTGAACAGAGCCAAGTTTCGACGTTACCACCTCCGTAGCTATACCTATCAAGATGATCGCCGTCAGAATCAGAATGGCAATCATGGTTGATGGCATGCGGCTCACAGACGTCGGAGCCCACCGCGGCATGTCTGGCGAACGAATCGCACCGGCGATTTGGATGGATGTCAACCGAAGATGTTCAAACCGCAGGCGGCACTCTCGACACGTGAGCAGATGCAATCTGGTTGAAAGTGCCGTCGGGAAGTCCAGTGCGCCGTGAGCAAGCAGTAGCAGCGATTCGTCACGATTATGATGGGCCACTATTGCTTGACCCCCTCTTTAGATTGCGGCTGCCGCGACTTCTCGCCGGACTTGCTGTCCTGAAGTCCCTCCGCGACGTTGGCATGTGCCTTATAGAATTGGTATTTCACGGTATTCAGATTGCGTCCAACTGCTTCCGCAATTTCGGCCAACGTAAGGTCTGCAAAATAGTACAACTCCAGGATCTCGCGCTGCGCATCAGGCAACTGATCCAATTCGCGGCGCACGGCGATTTTGGAGTCCGTTGCCGCGAATGGGTCGCGTTCACCGATTAAGTTTTCTGCCAAACCATCATCCAAGGAATTGACCGGATGAGCTGCCTTGCCTCTATGATGGTCGGCGCACTTGTAGAGGGCGATGCGAAATAGCCATGCTTTAAAGCGCGACTTGCCGCGAAAGCTGGAAATTGACGACCACGCTGCTATCAAACATTCCTGTAGAACATCGTCCGCTGCGTCCGCCCCAACGCGCCTAACGATGAAGCCATACAGGACACTCCTATGGATTGCCGTGAGCGTATCGAACGCACGGCGGTCGCCCGCACGTGCCGCACCGACAAGCTGCTGCTCCGGGCTTCTTCTCCCCCAAAGTGATGTCAGGCTTTCGCGCAGACTCACTGCGTGGAGTTCTGCCTGATTGGGATATGCTCCTGCGGCCATGCGTCTAATTCAATGTCGGATTTAGGCCAGCTAAAGTTGGGGCAGACATGAATCAAGATGCAATCGGGGCAGCCAGGAGGTTGATGGTGAAGCATCGGAGGATCAAGTAGGGCTGAACGTGGCAGTGAACGGCGCGCTCTGGGCGTCCGTGCCGGCGGCGGAAAAGCCGAGTTGAGTCGCCCCCTGGTTGTCGTCTGGCGAAGCGGCACAAAGCCCTGACGATACTTTTGTGCCTGGAAGCCAGTTGACATGACCATCGGTCAAGAGGTAGTTGGAACCATCCGAATGCCGACCGGTCTGAGGCTGAAACTGGCCATCGGGCGAAGTGGGTCAACCACCAAGATATCCGGTTGCGTAGTCTGTATCGGTGCTGGTGGTGTCGTCGAAGTGAGCGTAGAGTCGGTTGTCCAGCCCGATGCCTGATGCCGACAGGTATTCACCAGGCGTTCCGCCAAGCTCGGAACCCTCCAAGCTATCCGTAATATTCGCGGTGACACCGGAAACCTCGAAGAGCAGGACAGTTCGCGACGAAGAATTCAGAGACGATAAAGAGATGCCGGGCTGAGGATCGGTGGGGAGTAGTCCTTGGCCACTCACAAGATTGATGTTGTAGGCATAGGAAACTGGCAGATTGTTCGGTCCGCCTGTAGTGGTGTCATCGGGACAAGCGAACACGGCAGTGCTGTTAACATACGGATAGCACTGGCCAGCCCACCCCTCGCCTGACCAGGTCGGTCCGCCCCAGTTGGCGTTGATCCCGCTCGGAAATCTCTCGTCGAAATCCTGAACATACTGCATCATCGCGAGCCCAAGCTGCTTCTCGTTGGACAGGCAGGTCGATTGCCGCGCCTGCTCGCGCGCCTGTGCGAAAACGGCAAGCAGGATCGACGCAAACACCGAGATGATGGCGATAACGATCAAGAGCTCAATCAGAGTAAAGCCGTTTAGCCTGTTGGGTTGATGAGAAGAATTGCCCATTGCGGCCCTCGATTTCAGATAGGAGCAACTCGGCCTGATCTGGCCGACGCTTCGTACGTCAAAAAATTTCCGATGGTTATTTCCAACTTTCGCCGATCCCTTCCGCGACATTGCTTCAGAACTGCAATGACGGTCCGTTCGCACGGCGAGTCAGGTCAGCGTCCAGTCCTTTGTTAGAGACTTGCGTTGATGTCGCTGTTTGAATTTTTTGGGAGTTTGTAATCGTTTCGGAAAGGAACAACAGATGAAAAGCCTTTTGCTGCTATGCAGCCTCATCGTCGCGGGTGGCGCGATTCTAATTGGTTGCGGAGGAGGAGGCGGCAGCGGCAGCTACAATGCCAGCGGCAGTACGTCCGGCGGGACGGCTTCGGGCAGCACGACTTCCGGCGGAGCTGGCACGACCGCGTCGATTCCAGCGATCAATAACGCAGCCGCGCCAATGGGCTATTCGTTCAACAGTCCGATCACAGTGAAGGCCGGTACATCGGTCACATGGACAAATCAGAGCACTGCCCCTCACTCGATCATTTGGGATGCCCAATCGCCAAGCAGCTCCCCTTCTCCGGGCTCAAATCTTCCCGTTTTCAGCCCGGGGAGAATTCGGCAGCGTTTGTCGCGCCTGCCGTGACCGTCTCAACCACATACAACTACCATTGCGGTATTCACGGCCCCACGATGGCGGGTCAGATTATAGTGACGCCCTAGCACTCAACTACTCCTGCCCGGCGCCATTTAACTTCGGGTGGGGGTGACACATCGGTTAGCTAAGCGTCTTATTGGGTAACATACCCTGTTGGCCGTGCTGTCGGGGCCGCGTGACTTGACTTCAAATACGAATTCAAGCACAAGGGCGACGGCAAAAGGTACCTATATCCCACTTGAAAACTTTTCGCAGGACATTGTTGACACGGTTCGCGAGCCGTTGCTCATGCTCGACAGCACGTTGCGGGTTCACTCGGCAAACCGTGCCTTTTACCAAACGTTTCACGTCACCGCGGAAGACACCGAAAATCGTCTAATCTACGAACTCGGCAACGGGCAGTGGGACATTCCCGCGCTACGAACATTGCTCGAAGATGTCGTCCCGCAAAGCTCCGTTTTTAACGATTTTGAGCTCGAGCACACGTTTCCGATCATCGGCCATCGCGTGATGCTGCTGAACGCTCGCCAGCTCAAAGCGGGCAGCCACTCGGAGATGCTTGTCCTCGCGATGGAGGATGTCACCGAGCGCAAGCAGGCCGAGGAAGACCTGCAAAAAGCGGACGCGCTGCAAAACGCGATTTTCAACAGCGCCAACTTTTCGAGCATCGCGACCGATGCCAATGGCGTGATCCAAATCTTTAACGTCGGAGCGGAACGCATGCTTGGCTACTCCGCCGCAGACGTGATGAACAAGATCACGCCAGCCGACATCTCCGATCCTCAAGAGCTGGTGACACGAGCGTCACTGCTCAGCAAAGAGTTCGCCACGCCGATCACGCCCGGTTTCGAAGCCCTCGTTTTCAAAGCGGCACGCGAAATCGAGGACATCTATGAACTGACCTACATTCGGCAGGATGGGACACGGTTCCCGGCCATGGTGTCCGTTACTGCCCTGCGAGACATGCAGGGCACAATCATTGGCTACCTCCTGATCGGCACCGACAATACGGCGCGGAAACAGGTTGAAGAAGAGCAGAAAAAGCTCGACCAGCGCCTGCGCGACCAGCAGTTTTATACGCGATCCCTAATCGAATCCAATATTGACGCCCTGATGACTACTGATCCGCGCGGCATCATCACAGATGTCAACAAGCAGATGGAGGGCCTCACAGGATGCACGCGCGACGAGCTGATCGGCGCGCCGTTCAAGAACTACTTTACCGATCCTGATCGCGCACAAGCGGGAATCAACTTGGTTCTTAGCGAGAAAAAGGTCAAAGATTACGAGTTGACTGTCTTGGCAAGGGATGGCATGGAAACAGTCGTATCCTACAATGCGACCACATTCTACGACCGGGATCGCAAGCTGCAGGGCGTTTTTGCGGCAGCCCGCGATGTGACTGTCCAGAAGCAGGCATCGCAGTATGCCCGCTCTCTGATCGAGGCGTCGCTTGATCCTTTGGTGACGATCAACGCCGAAGGCACGATCACAGACGTCAACGAGGCATCGATCGAAGCGACTGGGCTACCGCGCGAAAACCTGATCGGCACGGACTTTTCCGATTACTTCACGGAGCCGGACAAGGCCCGTGCAGGCTATCAGAAGGCGTTCTCCGAAGGCTTTGTCCGAGACTATCCTCTTGCGATCAGACATACAACGGGCAGAGTCAAGGATGTCCTTTACAATGCGGCCGTTTATAAGGACGAAAAAGACCAGGTGCTTGGCGTGTTCGCCGCGGCGAGAGACGTCACCCAGCGCAAGCGTTTCGAGCAGTCCCTCCAAGAAAGCAATTTCGAACTGGAAATCGCAATCGGCACCGCCGCCAAAGCCAAGGAAGCGGCCGAAGCGGCCAACCGCACCAAGAGTCTCTTTCTGGCAAATATGAGCCACGAGCTTCGAACACCGCTCAATGCGATCCTAGGCTACTCCGAAATGCTTCAGGAAGAGGCGTCTGAGCAGGAACTGGACGGTTTCTTGCCCGATCTGCAGGCGATTCACCTGGCGGGAAAGAATCTACTTTCCCTGATCAACGACATCCTCGACCTGTCCAAAATCGAGGCTGGCAAGATGGATCTTTACCTAGAGACGTTCAACGTTCCAGAGCTAATCGCTGAGGTGGTCGGTACGGCGCGGGTGCTGGTCGATGCCAACGCTAATACGCTGAGTGTCACCTGTCCCGCAGATTTAGGAACCATGTTCGCCGATCTCACGAAGACGCGGCAGAGCCTATTCAATCTGCTTTCCAACGCTACTAAATTTACCAAAGAGGGCTCAATCGCGCTGGATGTGTCCAAACACATGATGGATGGCCGCGAATGGATTTGGTTCCGGGTTTCGGATACGGGCATCGGAATGACCAGCGACCAGCTAGCGAAGCTGTTCCAGACATTTAGCCAAGCGGACACGTCCACGACGCGCAAATTTGGCGGATCAGGGCTGGGGCTGGCGCTTACGCGGCGATTCTGTCAGCTCATGGGCGGCGACGTTACGGTCGAAAGCGTCCCGGGTCGTAGCAGCGTATTCACGCTCAAAATTCCGGCCACAGTTCAGGAAACGCAGCGGGGCGAAGTTGAGCTTGCAAAGAAGCCAAACGTAATCGAGTCCTCGTTCCGGCCTGATGGAGAGCGGCGGCACACGCGCGGCAGCAGTGTCCTTGTGGTCGACGACGACGCAGTTCAGCGCGAACTGATGCTGCGTTACCTCACGAGCGAAGGCTTTACTGTTCGAACGGCGAGCAATGGAGAGGAGGGCCTGCGACTAGCCAGGCAAATCATGCCGATCGCGATCACGCTGGACGTGATGATGCCCGGCATGGACGGCTGGACCATGCTTTCGCGCCTCAAGGCCGAATCCCCTGTCTGCGACATTCCCGTGATCATGCTGACCATGGTCAACGATAAAAAGCGTGGATATGCCCTGGGCGCGACCAACTACCTTACCAAACCGCTCGACTTCAAGAGACTATCGGGTCTGCTCAAGCAATATGGATGCTCGGACGATCCCTGTCCTGTATTGCTGGTTGAATCCGATCCGACTATACGTCAAATGATGCGCAGAATGGTGGAAGATTCCGGCTGGTTCATCAATGAGGCGGAAAATGGCGCCGATGCGTTGTTGCTGGTCGCGAAAAATCGCCCCGCTCTCATTCTGCTGGACATGAACATGCCCGACATGGACGCGTACTCGTTCGCGGACGAGCTGCACAGACATGCGGACTTTCGGTCGATCCCGATTATCGCGCTGAGCGACAACGAGCTTACGCCCGAAGAGCTGCGCAAGTTGAACGGCAATGTGCATACGGTCGTCGATACCGGCCATCTGAGCCGCGAAGAACTGATGCAGCAAGTCGGCGATCTGATTGGGAAGTGGGCTGGCCCAGAAGAGAGCCCCGGGCACTTTGAACCGATGACCAAGGAAGGCGCAATGGTGAACAATCATTTCTAGAATATTGCTGGTGGAAGACAATGAAGCGAACCGGAACATGCTGTCGCGCAGACTAATCAAGCGAGGCTATGATGTCCTGATCGCGACTGACGGCGAGAGCGGAGTCGCGTCGGCAAATGCGGATGCTCCGGACCTGATTCTGATGGATATGAGCCTGCCGATACTTGACGGATGGGCCGCTACCCGTCATCTGAAGGCGGACGCAGCAACCAAGCGCGTTCCAATCATCGCGCTTACTGCACATGCAATGACAAGCGATCGTGAAAAAGCCCTGGAAGCGGGCTGCGACGACTACGACACCAAACCAATCGAGCTTCCGCGCCTGCTCGGAAAAATTGAAGCACTACTCGCAAGGCCAGCACAAGGAATAACCGCATGAACGCTCGAACGCCGACAATCAGCCGCCACAAACATAACGGACTTCTCAGCGGAGGCTCCGACCAACCTGCTGCCCCGGCTCAAGTTGGAGTAGGCCGCATCACCATTCCGAAAAGCTTACTTCACGACCTGCGGGTTCCGATGAATCAGATTTTGGGATATAGCGAGATGGTGGCGGAACAGGCGACGGAAGATGGACAGGATGCGATGCTGCCGGATATTCTAATGATCCAAACGGCTGGCCGCAATATGATCGCGCTGATCGATAGCAGCTTCCAGTCCGAAGGAGTCATTTCTGGGCAGACTCCGACCAAAGTGGTACCGATTAACCCCTTGTCGACCAATTCACCAATTTTCGAGACCATCGATAGTAACGGACTCACCGAAGTCCAACATTCGGAAGCCACGGCGACGGGAGTGATCCTGGTCGTTGACGACAATGAAATGAACCGTGCGATGCTTTCCCAGCGCCTCACGAAACAAGGCCACGAAGTGATAGTGGCGTTCAACGGCAAGGAGGCGCTCGCGGCGCTCCATTCGCAGACCGTGGATCTCGTACTGCTCGACATCATGATGCCGGAAATGGACGGCTACGGCGTGCTGAAAGAGATTAAGTCCAGCACGACGCTCCGGCATATTCCCGTGCTCGTCGTGTCCGCATTGTACGAAGCCGACAGCGTGTTGCGGTGCATCGAACTTGGTGTCGACGACTATCTGATCAAGCCGATTGACTCCCTCAGACTAAAGGCGAGGATCGGTGCCTGCTTGGAAAAGAAGTTTCTGCACGACCGTGAACTGGTTGTGATCGAAGAGCTGAAGCGGCGCTGCCGCCGTTTGGAAGAGGATGGCCGAGATCAGGGCACCATCGACAATGGCTTCGCCACCTGATCGTTCGTTTTGGTGAAGGAATTTCTCCGCACCCTGTCCAATTGCCGTCGTAGCTTACGTTAGCGCGGTTCGTTTTCCCGCATAACTCCTACGATCCCGCATGGAATGGACACCCGAACAGGTTTTGGCAATGGCCCCCGATGCCGGCTCGGCAAAGTCCGCGCGTGAGCTCGCAACGGCGCGCAAATGGGTGACGACCGGCAAATCTGATAACGCACTGTGGGGCGAATGCCAGGGCAGCGGCGCTCTGCCCTATCAAACGGCAATCGATGCGTCGGAGCCCGCGTTCAAGTGCAGTTGCCCCAGCCGAAAGTTCCCTTGCAAGCACGGCCTCGGCCTGATGCTTCTTTACGCATCCGCTCCGACGGCCATTCTAGCAGGCAACCCTCCCGATTGGGTCTCGGCCTGGATTAGTGGCCGCGCGGCAAAACTTGAGCGCAAAGTCAAGCCCGCGGAAGACCCGACGTCAACTGCTGCAGCCAACCCAATTCCCGCCAAACCACAAAAATCAGTTGCGGCGCGCGAATCAAAAGTGCTCGCCGGAATTGAAGAGCTTGATTTGTGGCTGCGGGACTTGGTCAAAGGCGGCATCGCCGAGCTAACAACCAAACCAAAAAGCTACTGGAGCGACCGCACCGCCCGCCTGATCGACGCGCAAGCGCCTGGCCTTGCGCGGATGGTCACCGAAATTGGCCGCGCGACCAGCAGCGGCGCGGGCTGGCAATCCCGTACGCTGGAGCTGGTTGGCCTGCTTTATTTGCTGATTGAAGGCTATCGTCGTCAAGATTCGCTCCCTCCTGAATTGCGCGAAGATGTGCGCTCACTCACCGGCTGGAACCAATTGCAGGAGCAGGTTCTGGCAAGCCCTGGCGTGCGCGACCGCTGGCTTGTAGTCGGCCAGCGGACAGTTCAGGAAGACCACCTGACTATTCAGCGAACTTGGCTATGGGGCGAAGAACAACGTCAACCTGCGCTCATTCTCAATTTCGCTGCGCCGCGTCAGCCGCTCCAGGCGACTATTCCTGTCGGCAACGAATTTGACGGTGAATTCTGCTTTTTCGAAAGCGCATCACCTCTTAGGGCTCTTATCCGAGAGCGAAAGACTGTTGCGATGAATCGAGAAAAAGCGCCGGACTTTTGGACAATCAGCGATGCTGCGAATTGGCGTTCGCAGCAACTTGCCTGTTCGCCGTGGTTGGACGTCACGCCATACCTGCTGAGCGGCGTGCACGTTTCTCGAGACGAATCCGGCAAATGGATGGCACATCATGGCGGTGATGCCTCTCCATCTCTGACAGTTTCGCCTCTGGTGGATCAGATCAGCATGTGGCGACTCACGGCCATTGCAGGAGGCGCACCAAGCTCGATTTGCTGCGAGTGGGATGGCATGAGTCTGGTGCCGCTGAGCGTTTGGTCAGGGGGCAGGATGGTGCCATTATGAGCAAGTTACAGTCGGTTCCAAGCCAGTGGGACGAATTGGTGCGCAAGGCGCTGCTCGGCGCGGGCCGTTCAGGGAGCGCGGAGTCTAGTTTTGAATTCGGCGCGTTTGAAACAGCGGCAAGCGGTGCCGAGCAAGTACTTCTGCGTTGCGCCGCGTTGCTTGCACCGTTGCAACGTGCGGGGCAGATTCCGGTCATCTCAAAATTGGCGTTGAAGCCAATGTCTGTGGTGCCGGCAGAATCGCTGCCATCCGTTGGTCGCGACGCTGAGGTTCGGCTAGCGGGATTTCTGCAAGACAGCGACATGAACTTCTTGCCGGAGTGGCTAGAAACCGCCGCCTCCGTGCGCAAGCGGGTGCCGTTCATTTTGCTGCCGCAGCTTTTTGAAGGTTATAGAACTAAGAACTACAGCCGGGCAACAGATGCGCTCTGCGCGACCATCGGCGCACGCGGATATTGGCTGGCGGCGCAAAACCCGGACTGGGCATTCATTGTGGATCACGGCATGCTGGGTGATTTTCCTGACTCGCCCAAAGTGCAAATTCCAGAGGAGCCAGAGTTAAACACTCTTTGGAACACTGGCACACTCCGAGAACGCACGGCCCTCCTGCGGAATCTTCGGCGCGAGAGTCTGACGATTGCACTGGAAATCGTCAAATCGACCTGGCCAACCGAAGACTTGAAGTCGCGCCGGGAACTGCTGAAGCTGTTTGAAATTGGACTGAATGACAGCGACGAGCCTTTTCTTGCCGAAGTGCTCAGAGGCGACCGCAGCGAGGAAGTTCGGCAAATCGCGCGCGAGCTGCTGTTGAAGTTGCCGACATCCGCATTCGCCCTAAGCGAGCGAGAACGTGTGAAACGGCTTGAAGAGCGTGCGCGGACGATGTTCATTGTCCGTAAGCCGCTACTGGGTGACATCAAGGTTTCGATTGATCCGCCGGAAAGCTTCGACACTTCAATGGCCGCTGACGGCCTCGTTGAGAAGGTGCCGGCGGGATACCAGGGCGGTCCGCGCGCTTGGTTGATGGAGCAGATTGTTGCGGAGATTGAGCCACAGTTTTGGCTGTCGCTGTCGAACGCCAATATTGCGGCTGCGCAGTTTCTGAAAGCATTTCAAAGGACTGACTGGGCCGTTCCAGTCACACGCGGACTGCGGGCAGCGACGGTCCGGTACCAAGACGCGTACTGGGCCGAAAGTTTATTGGAACATGATCCTGCGATTCCGCTGGTCAACGTTCTTCCAAAAGAACGCCGGGCTGCCGTGATGGTAAAGCTTTTTGATCGGATGTCTGATAAGTCGATTGACAGCTGGGCAAACATCCTCATGATCCTCAGCGACGAAACGTTGCCATGGGACTCACTAGTCGGCCGCACCGCTCTGAAAAAGATGCGCGAAATCGTCGAAAAAGACGTCAAAACCGTTCCCATCTACCAGCTTCAAATCTATTTCAGGAAATTCGCGCTTAAAGTCCCTGCGGAGCTTGCTGGAGAAGCGTCCGGGAGTTGGCCGCAAAACGCACCAAGCTGGCCAGCGTGGGAAAAGACGGTGGAATCGTTCCTAAACACACTACAAACACGAGCGGACATGATCCGGGAGATACAAGCACCATGAGCGTTTTGCGTCAACATGCCGAGCAGCAGTTTGCCGAAGAGTTGTCCGAACTCGCCAAAACCGACAGCCGACCGCGTCCGCCAAGCTGGAAACTGTCGCCCTGGGCTGTTTCGAAGTACATCTTGGGTGGTTCGCTTCCGTCGGGATATAAGATCGTTCCCAAGTATATAGGCAACACGCGTATTGTTGAAATCGCGATTTCGACCCTCGCGACCGACCGCGCGCTCCTGCTGATCGGCCTGCCTGGAACGGCCAAGACTTGGCTTTCCGAGCATCTTGCTGCCGCGATCTCAGGTGACTCGACCCTCCTGATCCAAGGAACCGCCGGCACTGGCGAGGAGGCGATCCGCTATGGATGGAACTACGCACGTCTGCTTGCCGAGGGGCCGTCGGATAAGGCAATCGTCGCGTCGCCCATGATGATCGCCATGAGAGAGGGCAGGATTGCGCGGCTTGAGGAGTTGACCAGAATCCCGGCGGATGTCCAGGACACGCTTATCACCATCCTCTCCGAAAAGACCCTCCCCGTGCCGGAGCTTGGCGACGAAGTCCAGGCGCAAAAGGGCTTCAATGTGATCGCGACGGCAAACGACCGCGACAAAGGGGTCAACGATCTTTCCAGCGCGCTTAAACGGCGCTTCAACACGGTCGTTCTGCCCCTCCCCGCGACAGTCGAGGCGGAGGTCGAGATTGTCAGCCAGCGGGTTGCTAGCCTCGGACGGGCGCTGGAAATTCCCGCCGAGCCGCCCGCGCTAGAGGAGATTCGTCGCATTGTCACGATCTTCCGGGAACTGCGTAGCGGGATGACGTCCGACAGCAAGACCAAGCTCAAATCACCAACAGGAACGCTAAGCACGGCGGAGGCGATCTCGGTTCTCAACCAGGGACTTGCGCTTTCCGCGCATTTCGGCGACGGACGCCTCAGCGCGGGCGATGTCGCGAGCGGCTTGGTGGGCGCGATCATTAAGGATCCCGTGCAGGACCGAATCGTTTGGCGCGAATATCTGGAAACGGTGGTGAAAGAGCGCAGCGGTTGGGGCGATCTCTACCGCGCCTGCCGCGATGCGACCGAGTAGCAAAGCCCATGCCTGACGAATCCCAAATCCATGTTTTCGGCATCCGGCATCACGGGCCAGGTTCGGCGCGTTCGCTCGTGCGCGCACTCGAATCGCTCGCGCCGGACATAGTCTTGATCGAAGGGCCATCCGATGCGGAGGCGGTCATGCACCTTGCTGGACACGAAGGAATGGAGCCGCCGGTTGCGCTGCTGCTTTACGATGCTGCAAATCCCCGCCGATCGGCGTACTATCCGTTCGCGGGCTTTTCTCCCGAGTGGCAGGCAATGGTGTACGCACTTCGGGCCGGGGTGAAGTCACGCTTTATCGACCTGCCGCAGTCAATTCACATGGCGATAGACTCACAGGCAGAAATTGCTCAAGCTGCCATCGAACCAGAGACCAATGCCTGTGAGGAAGATTCTGAGGGTGAAGAGCCAGCCGAGTACTCGCTAAATATTCGGCAGGATCCGCTCGGCGCGCTCGCTAAGGCTGCTGGGTACGAGGATGGTGACGGAGAACGTTGGTGGGAGCGCATGGTCGAGCATCGACAGTCCGGCGATCCGACCGATCTTTTCGATGCTGTACGTGAAGCGATGCAGGAACTGAGGGAGACGTTGCCGCTTAAGCTCGATCCGGCCGAAACTCTGCGCGAAGAGCGACGCGAGGCCTACATGCGAAAGTGCATCCGCGACGCGCGAAAAGAAGGTTTTGCGCGAATTGCCGTTGTTTGCGGCGCATGGCATGCGCCGGTGCTAGGTGTGGACGCACTTGAATCCTATTTAAAGGCTGACACTGCGATTTTGAAGGCCTTGCCAAAACCGGTGCAGGTCGCAGCGACTTGGGTGCCGTGGACTTATGACCGTCTGGCGGTCTATAGCGGCTATGGCGCGGGCATCCGCTCGCCGGGTTGGTACGACCACCTCTGGACCACAGCGGATTCCGATCCGACCCAAATCGCGATACGCTGGATAATCAAGGTCGCGCATCTCCTGCGCGAGGAGGGCCTCGATGCGAGCTCTGCCCATATTATCGAGGCGGTGCGTCTTGCCGAGTGCCTTTCCAGTATGCGCGGGCACGCGGTTCCTGGGCTTTTCGAATTGAGCGAGGCGGTGCAGACCGTCTTGTGTTTCGGCAGCGATGTCCCGATGCGGCTGATCAACGAAAAGCTGATCGTCGCACAACGCCTGGGACGAGTCCCCGACGAAACTCCAATGGTGCCTCTGCAGCAGGACTTGCAGGCGCACCAGCGACGTCTGCGCCTGCCTGCCGAAGCCGGGCAAAAGGTCTACGAACTCGATCTGCGTAACGCGAACGATCTTGCGCGTAGTCGTTTGCTGCATCGGCTGACGTTGATCCAGGTGCCCTGGGGAGTTACCGAACGTGCTTCGGGCAAGGGCACATTTCACGAAAACTGGCGTTTGCACTGGCAGCCAGAACTGACCGTTGCGCTGATCGCCGCTGGTGTTTGGGGAAACACAATCGAGGACGCGGCGAGCGAATCCTGCGCCGAAACCGCCCGAAAAGCCACGGATTTGCCGTCGATTACAGCTCTTCTTGGCAATGTGCTTTTGGCGGAATTGCCAGTGGCGGCATGGGTCGTGATGCGCCGGTTGGAGGATCGGGCGGCACTTGCGAGTGATCCTGTTGAGCTTATGGCCGCGTTGCCGCAGCTTGTGGATGTCGCCCGGTACGGCGACGTGCGCGGCACCGACAGCGAACTGGTATCTCACGTGATTGATGGGCTGATCGTCCGAATTTGCGTCGGTCTACCCGGCGCCTGCGCGTCGCTCAACGACGATGCGGCGGGCCTAATGTTTGAGGCCATCGTCCGAACCAACGCTGCGATTGGCCTCCTTCAAAATGTCGAATACTCCGCGCTTTGGCGGCAGGCGCTTAGAAGAGTCGCCGATATGGACGCTGTCCACGGGCTTGTCGCCGGACGATGTGTCCGTGTGCTGTATGACGACGGTGCTTTCGAATCGGAGCCAACCGAGGTTGCAAGACGCTTAGGGCTGGCGCTGTCGCAAGCGGTAGAACCCGCGCAAGCCGCCGCTTGGATTGAAGGATTCTTGCGTGGGAGCGGTCTGATGCTGATACATGATGATGCGCTCTGGAGGATTGTCAACGACTGGGTCGCGGGATTAAACGAGGAGCAGTTCATGGCCGTGCTGCCGCTTGTGCGCCGCACATTCGGTACGTTTACCGCTCCAGAGCGTCGCCAAATGGGAGAAATTGCGTCGAGAGGACCGGCGCATAAAGCCGTGATGCATTCGGATGGACCCGTTGAGGGATTTGATCCAGCGCTGGCCGAAGCTGCGTTGCCGGTTGTCGCTATGCTGCTCGGTTTAACGCTTCACGAAGGAGGCGAAAAGTGATCGCAAACGACGAGCGACTTAGGCGATGGCGTCTAATTCTGGGAGAGGCCGCGAATGAATCGATGGGCTTTGGACTGACCGGTGAGGATGCGGCCATTGATGCGGCACTGGCCGCGCTTTACGACGGCCACGGAATGTCGCGCGGCGGAGGGTCGCGGCCAAAAGGAGCGAAAGGCGGATCGGAGGCTTCATCGCCGAATGTTGCGCGCTGGCTCGGAGATATCCGAACGTACTTCCCTACCTCTGTCGTGCAGATCATGCAGCGCGACGCTATCGAGCGACTCAATCTCCGCCAGCTTCTGCCTCGAGCCGGAAATGCTCGAATCGGTGCAGCCCGACGTCCATCTCGTCGCGACATTGATTTCGCTGAAGTCCGTCATTCCCGCCAAGACGAGAGATACCGCGCGGCAGGTTGTACGAGTTGTCTGCGACGAACTCATGAAGCGCGTCGCCAGCCCGACTCGGCAGGCCATCCTGGGATCGCTCAACCGCGCACAGCGAAACCGCCGACCTCGTCACAACGAGATCGACTGGAACCGGACGATCAAAGCCAATCTCAAGCACTATCAGGCCAAATACAAGACAATCATTCCCGAAGTGCGAATTGGCTATGGACGCAAGCGCAGTTCGCTTCGGGACATCATTTTGTGCATTGACCAGAGCGGTTCGATGGCATCGTCGGTCGTGTATTCCAGCGTCTTTGGCGCGGTGATGGCGAGCCTGCCTGCGGTGAGCACTAGGATGGTCGTCTTCGATACGTCGGTGGTTGATTTGACCGAAGAGATGGCCGATCTGGTTGACCTGCTGTTTGGTGTTCAGCTTGGCGGCGGCACCGACATCAACCGCGCCCTAACCTATTGCCAGGGCCTGATCACGCGGCCGCGCGAAACGATCCTGGTGTTGATCAGCGATCTGATCGAAGGCGGCAATCAGCAGCCGATGATCAGCCGCGCCATGTCGATTGTCGATTCAGGCGTTCAGATGGTCTCGCTGCTTGCGCTTAGCGACGAAGGCGCGCCGAGTTTCGACCACAATATCGCCGCTCAGATGGCGGCTTTGGGCGCGCCCGCATTCGCATGCACGCCCGACCAGTTTCCCGACCTGATGGCCGCAGCGATCAACCGCGCCGATATCGGCCAGTGGGCGGCGCAGAGAGGGATTGTGACTTCACGTAAATCCTAGAAACTTCTACGCCGGTGCGTTCACCTCGGGAAAGGCCGATTCGATGATTGGATCGTAAACGTAGCTCGGGTTTGCCTTTTGACGGTTTAGAATCGCGCCAATCTCCAGCCAAGTCCCGATAATGCCCTTTGGAGCGGGCACATCGTATCTAATCAGCTGATGCAGCTCGCGCAGGTTGTAGCACGGTACGCCGACGTACATGTGGTGTTCGGTGTGGAAGTTCATGTGCCAGTAAAGAAAGCGAACAATCGGATTGGGCATGAATGTCCGGCAACAGCGGCGGAAGTCCGTCGAGAAATCCTGCAGCCCGACATGCTGCGTGTTGTTGCAAAGGAAAAACAGACATCCTCCATAAAATGGCGCCAGGGTGATCAACAAAGGTAACATCCAGAGCTTCAACGCGAAGGATACTGCCACTAGTAAACCATGGCCTATCAACAGCGTCTTGGCCCAGTTCGAAGCGCTTCGGCGTCTTTTCGGATTGTCTTCGGGAAACAGCTTCAACTCCCATTCACCGGCGAACTGGCCGCGGGCGATTCGCAGATTGCCGAAAATTACATGCTTTATGCCAAACGGCGAAATGAACGCATTCCGCAGGAAGTCCTTGAGCGTGAACTTGATCGGCACGACAACTTCCAGATCGTCGGGCGGATGCAGCGTTGAGCGGTGGTGCCGAACATGGCTCGCCTCGAACATCCGGTGGTTTATCCACCCTAAGAACGCAAAGACGTGGACAAAAACGACATTGAGCGATTTAGTCTTGAAAACGGTGCCGTGGCCAAGTTCGTGGACGGCGTTGATCACGAACGCATAGCAGGTGCCGTGTAGAAACAGCAGTGCAAGAGTTGCTGGCCAAGACCAGTGCAGCCAGGAATAGAAGCACAGCGAGCCTGTCGTGATCAAGGTGACGAGATAGCCGCCCGTCTGCAGCCATCCCATCAGGTCGCTGCGCTCATACAGCTTTTTCAACGTTGCGGGATCCACGGGGGTCCGATACCAATCGATCAATTTGCTTGTTTCTTCGGGCATGCTGCGGTCTCCCAAATATAGTTAACAATCTCGCTACGCTGAGTCTATGCGCAAACACGGTTTCACGCTAGTCAAAGATGCGGCAGTTTGTATATAATATGCGGATTACCAGAATAATTTGTTGTATCGCTGCAGACCGAGGAACTCGAACGTGCCATTTCATCGGCCAGAAGGTCTCATTGCCGGTTATCATTCGGAACTGCCCGAGCCCGGCCTGCCTCAGCTTTTCCACTTTGGCGAACAGTGGATGCCGCGCAGCCACATGATAGGGCTGCATGCTCATCATGTTTGGGAACTCTACCTCCAACTCAAAGGCGAAACGATCTGGGAGGCGGAGGGCAAACAGTACTTGGTCGCCCCTGGCGGCTTGCTCGCCATGCCGCCGGACATGGTACACCGGTTGGTGAAGGCTCGAGACGCCAAGCACCACTTCTACTTTTGCGCGGTCGATATCTGGGGCGTTCTCAAGAGTCGGTCGGATATGGCAAACTTCTGGCGACCGAATACGATCTATACTGCGCCCAACGCATCATCGCTCACACCGCTGTTTCAGGCACTTGCCCGCGAAATCACGCTTGATCTGGCATTCCGGACGGTCGGAATTGCGGTCGCGCTGGAGTATCTGCTCGTCGAAACTAGCCGCGTGATTTTTTCGCAGAAAGCAGCCGAGCGGCTGCTGCCACAACACGGTGCAGTATTCACCACCCAAAGTTTGATGGACTCATCGCCGGAAAGAAAGTGGTCGCTGCGCGAACTGGCGGCACGTTCGAACATCTCGCCGGCGCACCTGATCGAACTATTTCGCAACGAGGTCGGAGTTCCTCCAAAGCAGTATCTCTTGCAGGCCCGCACGAACAAGGCTATCGAACTCCTTCAAAGCAGTGACCTAACGATCACAGAAATTGCCTTTGAAGTGGGATTTTCGTCAAGCCAGCACATGGCATCATCCCTGAAAAAGCGCACCGGAAAGACCGCGTTGGAACACAGAACGAAGTAAAGTGCTAACGAGTTGTCGAACGACTGATGCGCCCGGATGTGTTCCATATTATTGTCATTAGGGTATCTTTGAGCGGATGCGGATGATCGAATCGACCATTGTCGCAAGAATTTTCCAAGAGCCAGGAGAAGGAAATGCAGCAAACACGATCTTTTTCGGCGCAACTGATTGACACTGCAAAGTCCCTGTTTGCCGACCACAAAGGTTTGCTCGCGATGGACGAAAGCAATCCCACCTGCAACAAGCGATTCGCAGCGCTGGGCATTGAGCAGACCGAAGAAAAGCGCAGGCAGTATCGTGAACTGATCGTGACGACGCCCGGGCTTGGCGAGTCCATCAGCGGCGCGATCCTGTTTGACGAGACTGTGCGTCAGCATACGACGGACGGAACGCCTTTTGTCAAGGCCCTCCAAAATGCGGGAATCGTTCCCGGCATCAAGGTTGATGCTGGCGCCAAAGACCTGGCGCTTCATCCTGGCGAAAAGGTTACCGAAGGATTGGACGGCCTGCGCGAGCGCCTTGCCGAGTATTCAAGTTTAGGGCTGCGCTTCGCAAAATGGCGTGCGGTCATCACAATTGGCGCCGGCATTCCAAGCGACGCCTGCATCGAGGCCAACGCGACCATCCTCGCGCTATACGCTGGGCTTTGCCAGGAGGCAGGCCTGGTGCCGATTGTCGAGCCGGAAGTCCTGATGGACGGCGACCACACAATCGAAACATGCCATGACGCGACGATCAAAACGCAGCTCGCCGTCTTCAAATCGCTCGAAACGCAGGGCGTTCAGCTTAGTGGCATGATTCTCAAACCGAACATGGTGGTTCCTGGCCTGGATTGCCCAACACAAAAGTCGATTGATGAAGTCGCTGATGCAACCATCGAATGCCTCATGGAAACGGTGCCGCATGAGGTGCCGGGGGTCGCGTTTCTGAGCGGCGGACAAAGCGCAGAGGATGCGTCCGCACGTCTCAATGCGATGAACGTTCGGTTCAAGGGACGTTTGCCGTGGGAGCTCGCTTTTTCATATTCGCGCGCAATCCAGCAACCGGCACTTGAAATCTGGCATGGGGATAATGCAAATTTGGTTCGCGCTCAAAAGGCACTGGCAAACCGCGCCGCATGCAACAGGGCTGCTCGTCGCGGCGAGTACACTCAGGCGATGGAGCAGGCTGAGTAAGTACATCCCAATCTTGCGACCGGCATTATGCGCGTCCACGGTCTGGCAAATCACGGGATTGTTCAAACCAACAGTTATTAATGGCAAAACTTCTGCTATCCTAATATGACAGATTTAGTGCCGCCCATTCCATCCCAAGCAATCACACGAACTGATCACACCTTTGGTTACTGAAACTACGCAGCCTGATGCCGCGCTTGCGCCTCGTCGCCCGATTCCCGAACTGCCAAAACGTCCGCGCAGCCATCCCCTAGATGGCTTGATTACGCTCTCTTACCCTGTGGGAAGGCAGAACTTCTCGCGAGCGCACCAGGGACAGAACTGGACTGTGTCCATTACCCTCAAGAACGGCATTCCGGCCGGTATGGAGGCGGCCTTCGTTTCGCGAATCAACGCCAAAGATAAGGCGGACGAAAATAGGATCCCATTCACTGCGGTCGATTCACAGACGATGTCGTGCACGGTCGTTCCCGAAAAATCGGGTTTCTACAGCTTTCGCACCGAATGCACGCTTGACCGCGGCCAAACCTGGCTTCACGAACCCGTCCCTGACGCGTGGGTGCTGATTGACCCGTACCAGACTGACGAGCTGAGGCTCTACTCGCTGATCCCTACCGTTTCGGGCACAATCGACGACTGGATCACCGACCTCAGCCGGATCAAGGGGATGGGCTTTAACGCCGTTCACTTGCTGCCGGTCACATCCATGGACGCCTCCGAAAGCCCCTATTCTGCCAAGGATTTGTTCGGAATCGACTACAGCTATTTAAAGTCGGGCAACGTCAGCAGCGGTCTGGACGATCTGGAGCGCTTTGTAGCTGCGGCAAAATCGCTCGATTTGCGCCTCTGCTTCGATTTGGTACTGAACCATGTTGGAGTGACCAGCAACATGGCGACCAGCGCGCCAGACTGGATAGTGCCGGACGAAACCCGCCCCGACGGCCTCAAGCGCGCCGTCTACTGGGTAAAGGAGGGCCAGCGGTCATGGGAAGATATCGTCCTGATCAACTACGAGCACCCATCTGAAGCGATTCGCTCTGAGATATGGGCCTACATGACCGATTACGCCCTGTTTTGGGCCAAATACGCGAACGATACCGGCGGATTTGTGCGTCTGGATAATCTTCACAGTAGCAATCGCGACTTTATATTGGGCTTGACTGCCAAGCTTCGTTCGATTTACTCTGAGGTTGGCCTGATCGCGGAGTACTTCACCGATGACGAAACTCTGTTGAACGCCGTTCCCACGTGGGGTCTGAACTTGGTCATGGCGACGCCCTGGCAATACAAGTTTGTGCCGGAACTGCGTCAGTACCTGATTGGCATCCATCGGGTATCGCAATATGTCCGTTACTTTATGCCGCCGACGTCTCACGACTCAGGTTCCCCGCTCCAGGAATTCGGATCGGTGGAATCCACTGTGCCGCGTTATATTGCCGCCGCGCTGCTCGGCACCGGCACCACTGGCATGCCGGAAGGTGTCGAGTGGGGCGAAGCCGAGCGGGTGAACTTTATTGGGAGATTCCACAAGACGCTTCATGACCGCGAGGCATTGTTTGGTCCTTTTCTGAAATCGGTAAACGCAATTCTCGGAAGCCATCCCGCGTTTCGCTGCGGGGGAAATTGCCGCTTTGTCGATAACGCCCATCCGGCCGTCATCGCCGCTTTCCGTCACGAACTTCACGACCCGACGGCTGGATTCCTTATCGTCTGCAACTTCGACATCAGTGGTTCCCAGGATTTCCATCTCAGTCTCACCGACGTCATTGGTACCTCGGGCGATGTTTCAGGCGTTGAGCTTCTCAGCGGCAAAACGCTGGTGTTTGCTAATTCGGAACTCGACATCATTCTGCCGCCATGCGGTGCGTACATTATTCATTTTGACGACAACAAACCGAGATGACAATCATCAAGTCGGAAGGAACCGCTAATTCATGAGTGCCTATATCTTCAATAGATCGACTGGTGACAGCGACGCGCAACCAGATTCAGATAGATTCGAAGACCTCGCCGAACTCGCGCTCAATTTGCGTTGGACTTGGAACCACGAGGCAGACCATCTCTGGCATGAAATGGAGCCGGAACTATGGGATGCAACTCAGAATCCGTGGGTCGTGCTTCAGACAGTCTCGCGCGATCGTCTCCGATCTTTGCTAGCGCAGCCTGCGTTCCGAGCAAACTTCGATCTTCATTTGAGCCAAGTGAAGACGTTCGACACCCAAGTCAGATGGTTTGCCGAAAAATACCCTAGCAGCGCTCTGAAGACGGTCGCCTATTTCAGCATGGAGTACATGCTGAGTGAAGCGCTTCCGATCTATTCTGGCGGTCTTGGAAATGTGGCCGGTGACCAGCTTAAGGCGTGCAGTGACCTTGGCATACCGATCGTGGGAGTTGGCTTGCTCTATCAGCAAGGATATTTTAGGCAAGTCATCGACGAACGCGGCGCGCAGCAGGCCCTCTATCCGTACAACGACACTGGCGAGCTGCCGATTACGCCGCTTCGCACCAAGGACGGCGAGTGGCTACGGATCGAAATCGATCTACCGAGCGGCACCATTCGTCTTCGCACATGGCAGGTGCAGGTTGGACGAGTCAAGCTTTACCTTCTGGACACGAATGATTCTTCAAATATGCCCGCCCTCAGGCAAATTGGCGGCCAGCTTTATGGCGGAACGTCGGAGATGCGGCTGCAACAGGAGATCATTCTCGGAATTGGCGGCTGGCGGCTACTCCAGGCCATTGGGATAACGCCGGAGGTTTGTCACTTGAACGAGGGGCACGCGGCTTTTGCTACGCTGGAGCGAGCCCGATCGTTTATGAAGGCAAGCGGCCAGCCGTTTCACGTCGCACTCGCAGCAACTCGCCCCGGCAACCTATTCACAACACATACGGCGGTGGAAGCCGGATTTGACCGGTTTACGCCGACATTGATCGACAAGTATTTCGGCAAGTACGCAACAGTCGATCTCGGCATC
Organism: uncultured Armatimonadota bacterium; assembly: GCA_963699265.1. Taxonomy (GTDB): domain Bacteria; phylum Armatimonadota; class Armatimonadia; order Armatimonadales; family Capsulimonadaceae; genus CAXSEA01. Next base: position 494,033 of record OY969427.1, read on the forward strand.
TCGATGTTCGAGTTCCTGTCGCTTGGTCGGCGCAACCAGTACGATTCAACCGAACTGTTCAACATGGCATATCTCGCCACGCGCGGCAGCGGCCAGGTAAACGGCGTCAGCAAACTTCACGGAGAAGTCAGCCGCGAGCTGTTCAGCGCGATCTATCCGCGCTGGCCATTGGACGAGGTGCCTGTCGGCTCGGTTACGAACGGCATCCATGCGCCAACTTGGGACTCGCCTGAGTCAAACGCTCTGTGGGCCGAGACATGCGGTCAAGAACGATGGCTCAAGCCGACCGAGTCCATGGGTGACTGCGTTCGCAAGCTGACCGACATCCAGCTTTGGGAGTTTCGCAACAAGCAGCGACGGACACTTGTTGCTTATGCTGACAGAGTCTTGGCGAACGAACTTGCGGGTGCCAGTGCCTCGAAGGCTATGCCTGCCGACATCAGGGACAGACTCAATCCGGAAGCGCTTACACTTGGTTTTGCTCGGCGGTTCGCGACTTATAAGCGTCCGAACCTGCTGCTTCAGGACAAGAATCGACTGCTGCGCATCCTCAACAGTCCGAACCGGCCCGTGCAGCTCATCATTGCCGGAAAGGCGCATCCTGCTGACTATCCCGGACAGGAGCTTGTGAAGCAATGGATTCACTTTATTCGCGAAACGACTCCGCGCCCACCCATCATTTTCCTGGCTGACTATGACATGGAGATGGCCGCAAGGCTGGTGCAGGGTGTTAACGTTTGGGTCAACACGCCACGAAGGCCGTGGGAGGCATGTGGGACAAGCGGCATGAAGACGTTGGTCAATGGCGGCATCAACCTTTCGGAGCTAGACGGCTGGTGGGCGGAGGCGTTCGCGGAAGATATCGGTTGGGCGCTTGGCGACGGGCAGGAGCACGACAACACGTCTGCGTGGGACATTGCCGAAGCCGACGCACTCTACACCGTTCTCGAGCAGAAAGTCGTTCCTAGCTTCTATAATCGGAACGACCAAGGCATTCCCATCGATTGGACTACAATGATGCGCGAAAGCATGGCACGCCTAACGCCAATCTATTCGGCAAATCGCTGTGTCCGTGAATACACCGAAAGCCACTACCTACCAGCAGCAACGGAGTATGTCAAACGGACTGCCCAAAAAGGCGCAGTCGGCGCAGAAATCAACGAATGGCAGAACGTCCTGAAGGAAAAATGGTCTTCGCTAGCCTTTGACGGAGTCAAAGTGCAAACAGAAGGCAATCAGCATACCTTTCAAGTTACGGTTTATTTGAATGATCTAGATCCGAACTTGATTAAGGTCGAGCTTTGCGCAATGGGTGTGAACGGAGGGCCAGCATTTCGACAGGCGCTTGAGCGTGTAAAAGCGCGGAAGGGCAACGGCGGGCCAACTCTGTTTGTCGGCAACGTCTCGGCTTCGCGCCCCGCCGAAGACTACACTCCGCGGCTGATCGCCAGCTTCTCCGGCGCAGCAGTTCCGCTGGAGGCACCATGGATTTTGTGGCAGAGGTGAATACTGGCGTAAGAGTCGGCTGTCATCCCGACCGAAGCGAAGAATGAGCGGAGTGGAGGGAACACGAAGTTCGCTAACATACAGCTTAAAGTTATGCGAACTACGTGTCCCTCCACTTCAGTTGTGCCTCCTTACGGTAGGGATGACACGACCAATCACCTAATTCACCGCACCGCAAGCTCTCGCAGTTCGTCGAGGTAGCCGACGCCGGTATCGTCTTGCGTGACCTCTTCGGTCCACACGGTGAAGTTCTTCAAGTTCGCCAGGCCAAACGATGTCGTCATCGCGGTGTCCTTGGCATCGCGTCCGCGCGAAACCAGGATGCGGCCGATGCGCGGCATGTTGTGGCGGGCGTCGAACGTGTACCAGCGATCGCCAAGATAGACTTCGAACCAGGCGTTAAAGTCCATGGGTGCGGGATCGAACGGCACGCCAATGTCGCCGAGGTAGCCGTTACAGTAGCGGGCTGGAATATTCATGGCGCGGCAGAACGCAACCGCGAGGTGCGTGAAGTCGCGGCAGACGCCCACTCTCTCGTTGTAGACGTCCAGCGCCGTACGCGTATTTCGCGCGTACGGATAGCCGAACTCGACATTATTGTTCACCCAGTCGCAAATCGCCTGAACGCGATTCCAACCGGGCCCTGTTTCACCAAACAGTCTCCACGCGGTCTGCATCAACAGCTCCACTTCGCAGTATCGGCTGTCCAGCAAGAATGGTAGCGTTTCGTCCGGAAGGTCGTCCGCCAACAACTGCTCCGCGGCGGCATTGACAATGTCAGATTGGCCACTATCGTGCGCAACTGCGTTGTAGAACAAGCGCAGCGAACCTTCCGGCGCAAGCAGTCGTGTGGCGCGATTCCCGAAACCATCAACGAAATTGCGGGTCACCAGATCAGGCTCAACTTGAAGCGGTTCTGGGAACACCAATCGGTGCATTTCGGACGGATGCGGCGACAGCAGCAACACCATCGGAGTAGGAGCGGGGAAATCGAACTGAATATCGTAACCGAAGCGGATCAACATTGATCGTTTACCTCATGACACTACGTGCTTCAGCCATTATTGGTCAAAGCGCCAAATATCATACCGCAATTTGAACAGGATCAACCTCAAACGTCTCAATTAGAAGGTAGTTTTGCCCCTAAATTCCCAAGTTCGGGGGAATTTTAGATGAAATTCAGCGCGATTCTGCCAATTGGCCAAAAAGTTTCAGGCTGCTATTTCGACCTGATCGCTCGTATTTGATGACCGGCAGCGGTGACGGCGGAGTTGTAGCGGATAGTGTCGATGGCTCTAATCAGTGACGCGCTGACCGGATGGCGATCGACTTTCTGATAGACATGGAAGTATTTGATTTTCGGCAAACGCTGAAAGCCAGCGGCGCGTACCTGGCGCAGAATCGGGAACTGCTCGGAGTACAAATGCCAAGCGGTGATCTCGGTACATGGCCGGTTGTCAATATTGAAAACGAGATAGCCACCAGGCTTGAGCGCACGATTTAGCCGCGCCAGGGTCGCTTCGATATCTGGGACGTGCGCCATTACGTCTAGCGCGGTGATCAGATCAAACTCCGAGCTTGGAAACTCGTCAACGCTCGAATCGTAGAATGTCGCCGGGATATTATGGCGTGCCAACCGCCATCGCGCGAAATCGAGGAATGTGGTCGAGATGTCCGCAAGAGAGACCTCCGCGCCAAGGTTGTGGAAAAAGAGCGAAGTCGAGCCTGGGCCAGCGCCAAAATCAAGATGACGTCCCGGGCTTCCAATCCGACTGTCGCTCGAAGAACCCCTCCGCGATATCGACGCTTTCGGCAGGCTTCTCCTCGACGCACTGTTCGGCGTGATACCACATCGTGTCGAAGATCCAGCTCGTTTGCGTTTTGTAGAACTCGACCAAGCCGTCGGGCGACGAACGGTCAGCCTGTTTCCATTCCTGCAGAGAGTCTAGCTCCCAGTTCTTGCAACGCTTGATAACCTCATCCTTCGGGAGGCTGAAGTAGCTGCCAAGTTCAGCGACTGCGATCTCAATCGGATCGGACGTTTCGTCCCCCGTAAGACTTTTCCGCCATAAATTAAGAAGTTCGTTTCGATTCATTTTGTTACTACCTATCAACTACGCTTGGTCTAATGCGTAACAGATTCCGCTTCGCTCAACTCTTCCCTAATTTTGGCGAAATCGTCGCCACGCACGAAGCCGCCATTGGCTGGCAACATAACTCCTCGGAAAAAGCCCTTGATTCGATCCCTGACCCATCCGAGACCGTTATCGCCTCGGCCGTTCATCAGCAGTCGTATTCCGTGGACGGTATCGTTGAACTGCCATTGATAAAAATAGGCAGCCGCAAAGAGATCGCCGCGCCGAACAAATCTGCCGAAATTTCCGCCAATTCCCAATTGGTATCGCTGCAGGAGCGACTTGCCATCGGGCGAATCTCGAAATCCGAACGTGTGCTCCACCTCAATATGCGGGCAGGCCTTCCATTTCGCCCCGCTTCGGACAATCCTCCAGGCGATATCGCCGTCGTCAGAAGCCCGCAGCTTGCTTCCTGGGCCGCACCACTCGTCGTAGCCGCCGATTTTGTCGAACAGTGAACGACGCATGCTGAAATTTGCGCCCGCAGCATCGATTGGCATGCGGTATTTCGAAATGTCAACCGGCGCATCAAAAGATGGCGTGTAGCCCTTTGTCCAGTCGAACGGCGGCGCAGTCAGCTTCCCGCAGATGAAGTGCAAATCAGGATCGGCTTCGAATTCCCTTGCGATATTGGCGAGCCAATCTGGTCGGGCGGTCACATCGTCGTCGGCAACTGCGATGATCTCTCCTGTGCTGAGTGCGATTCCAATGTTCCGAGAACTGGCAGCTCCAACACCTGGCTTGCGATTCGCAACATAGTGGAAGCCGGACCTCGTTGAAAAGGCGCTTAACATCTTATCCTTAGTTTCAAACCCGACGCTTTGGTCCACCACAAACAGTTCAAAGTCGTCAAAGCTGCCGGCATAAATGCTGGCCACAGCATTCACGGCAACATCGGAGCGATCTTTGGTTGGGATGACGACTGATATGAGCATCAAATTCCTAATCGCGTTGAGCGCGTTATCGGGCGACGGCAGCGACCTCGCTTGTGCTCAAATAAGCCTGAAGGCCGAACATCTCGGCCACTGTAACGAACTCGTAGCCCTCCTCCTTGAGCCTGCGAATGGTCAAGTCAGTTGCTTCGACCGTGGTTGGCTTTTCTGCTTTGTGAACGCCCGCGATGCCGTCGTGGAACAAGACGACTGAACCAGGCTTAACAGTTTTCATCACCGAATCAGCTATATCTCTTCCAGGCGGGCTTGGCACTTGCCAGTCGTACGTGTAGACATCCCAGCCGATGATGCCGAACCCGCGCTGCAGCAGGCGCATGGTCTCCCACGGCGTCAGCCATCCCCAAGGTGCGCGGTACAGCAGCGGCTGAGCACCGATTAGACTGGTCAACAGAAACGTGCAGCTATCAATGTGCGCGGTTTCGCCCAGCAGGAGTCCCGCCTTGCGGCTGTGGTACATGCTGTGATTGCCAATGACATGACCTTCGCGGAACGCTCGCTTGACCACTTCCGGATGCCTAAGCGCGTTTTCACCGACACAGAAAAACGTTGCCTTGACCCCGTGTTTAGCGAGGATGTCGAGGACATCGTTCGTGGACGGTGTGTTGGGTCCATCATCGTAGGTGAGTGCGACGCGCTTCGCGTCGCGTGCGCCGTGTGAGCGCACCGCACCTAGACCGCCGATGGGTGGCTGGAGCAGCAGGTTGCCGATTTCGTCGGCGATGCGACCTGGAAGGGATTTTGCCGTGCTACGCATTGATTAGGTTTGCCTCCAGCTCCACGCCTTGCTTCGGCTTGATGCGGTGGACCAAGCTGCGGAGTGAATCAAAGCCATGTTCGCCGAAAATTGACCTGGCCAGAAGTGCCAAAATGCGGGGCTGAAACAAGGTGAGCGCAGGATAGTGCTTGAACGCGATCCAGGTACCAAGCCATCCGCGCGAAATCCGGCCCGCGAAAATATCAAGTGTTGGAATCGCCATGAGCGCGTTTTGAAAGGCCCGGCGTCGCAGTCTTGCCTTATGAGGCAATTCGGCGTCTGTAAACCGCGAGAGGGCCTGATCGATGCCTTCCAGCATCTCTTGTGTAGCGATCCACATTGCTGCAGCCGAGTTGGTCATGTTGGTATCGTGCGCACGGTACACGTACAGCGGCTCGTCAATATACGCTACTTTGCCCGTCGAGCACAGCGAGAGCCACATATTGGTATCGACTGAAAAGCGATGATTCGAGTTGTAGCCGCCGACTTCGATGTACGCGGATCGCCGTATCATCGCGCCGGAGTGCAGGACTGGCGACGACATCATCATTCTCGGCAACTCCTCGGTTCCGCGCATAACGTAGCTTGCGTTTCCACCGCGACGCGTATGCGCGATATTGGCATCATTGTCAACTTGATGCCAGGCGGCATAGCAGAGCGAAATACTGTCGTCAGCGTCCAGGGCTTTGGTTGCCATTTCGAACGCGCGCGAATCAAGTGCGTAATCGTCCGCGCTGATGACGGCAATGTACTTTCCGCGCGACTTGTCGCAGCCTTCGATCAGCGATGCGACATAGCCCTTGTTGATCTTGTGGTCGATCAAAGTGACGCGCGGATCGGTCAAATACGGCTCTATCACGCTCACCGAGTTGTCAGTGGAGCAGTCGTTGATCACTATCAACTCGAAATCGGTCATGGTTTGACGCAAGATTGAGTCTAGGCACTCCGGCAGATATTTGGCGTAGTTGTAGTTCAGCACGGTAACCGACAAGAGCGGCGCCGCATCACTTTCCGTTCTTAGATTTTCGACTTGACTAGTTACCATTTTTGCTCAACTACGCCGCCAGCAATGTGTCCATGCACTCCGCGCAAACATATATCTGCTCGCCCTTTATCGAGGTCCGCGACTCCTTGCTCGGCTTGCCGCAGGCGCAGACATGTCCAGCCAAACGAGCAGGATGACCGCGCACCAGCCCAAAAGCAGGCACATCATGGGTCACCACCGACCCCGCTCCGATCAGTGCGAATTTTCCGATATGCACTCCCGGCAAGATGACCGACCTGGCCCCAATCGCAGCCCCATAATCGACCGTGGTCGTTTCCATGTGCCAATCATTTGCGGACTTCTGCGAGCCGTCGGGATTGATCGCGCGCGGGTACATATCGTTTGCAAAGACGACATGCGGGCCAACAAAAACCCCCTCCCCGATCACGGCGCCCTCATGCAAGAGCGAATAGTTGTGAATTTTGCAGTTCGCGCCGACAACGACGTCAATTCCGACATAGACGCCCTTGCCTATATTGCAGCCTGGGCCGATTTTTGCGCCTTCGCGGATTTGAGCCTGCTGCCAAATGCGGGTGCCGTCGCCAACAATCGCGCCGTCGGCAACGTCAGCGCTTTCATGAACCTTAATCATTTATTACTTCCTTATGCGTTATGCGACGGCTTTGGCCAGCGACGCGATAACGTAGTCCTGATCCTCGTCGGTCAGGGTTGTGAACATCGGCAGGAGCATTGTCTCGCGCGTTGCGGCTTCCGTCACCGGCAGCGAAACTTTGCCTTCAGGAGTCGATGCGTAGCTAGCCTCTTCGTGAACGGCCATGACTCCGCGGCGTGTCGCTATGCCGTCGTCCAGCATCCGCTCCATCACATGGTCTCGCCGAGCGATTTTCGGATGAATCCTGACCGCGTATGACTGAAAAGTGTGTGTGGCGTATGTCGGCACATGCGGAACCGTAATCCCAGCAATGCCCTCGAGCGCGCCAGCATAGCGGGAAGCCAGATACTGACGACGTTCGAGCATATAGTCCAGCTTTTTCAACTGCTCGACACCAATCGCCGCCTGAATATCCGTCATCCGGTAGTTGTAGCCGACCTCGACGTAGTCTTCTATGACGACGCACTTGGCGTTGTGCCGTGCAAGGTCGGAGATCGTGACGCCGTGCGAACGAAGCTGTCTGGCCCGCGCCGCGACGGTATCGTCGTTCGTCGTCAGCATCCCGCCCTCGCCTGTGCTGATAATCTTACGCGGATGAAAGCTGAAGCATGCGACCGGCGTTATTCCGCCGACGGGTTGACGCTTGTAGGTCGCGCCGATAGCCGGCGCGGCATCCTCAATGACCTGAAGTCCATGGACACGGGCAAAGCTCATGACCGCGTCCAAATCGGCGGGTAGCCCAATCTGATCGACCACCATGACCGCTTTAGTGCGCGGCGTGAGTGCGGCTTTCAACACGGTCGGATCGAGGTTGTACGTTCGTGGATCGATATCCACGAAAACGGGCCGAGCACCAGCGGTACGGATCGCGTTGGCCGTGGCGATAAAGGTGAATGACGGCACGAGCACGTCATCGTCCGGCCCGATCCCGCAGCAGACCAGTGCGAGATGCAGCGCCGACGTGCAGTTCGTCACTGCGACCGCATGTTTGACTTGTAGCCGTTCCTCGATCGCCTGCTCAAACTCGGCGACCTTCGATCCCATTGCAATCCAGCCAGACTGGATGGCCATTGCGGCTGCGTCGGCTTCGGCACTATCCATGAAGGGCTTGGTCAGTGGGACTGTCCGAGTAGCTACCGCTCTTGCCTGATTCGGTCGTGCTATGGTTAGAGGCACACCAGTTCCCTCTCTCCAGACAACGACATTCGTTGAGCCTTTCGCCATTCGATCAGTTGGCGCAGACCATCCGCGACTTCGACGCGTGCCTCGAAACCAAGCATCTCTTCCGCCTTGGCCGTGCCACCGCGCCGGCGCTCAACCGGATTTACTTTTCTCGGCTCGGCATACTCCGGTCGAGTCTCCGGATGGCCGGCCGCCTCGCATAGTTTTTGGCAGAGCTCGTTCAGGGACGTTTCCACTCCAGTTGCGACGTTAAAGGCTTCGTCACTAACATCGCTCTTCAGCGCCAAAACATTTGCTCGAACGCAATCCAAAATGTAGACGAAGTCCATCGTCTGCGTGCCCGTACCGAAAATGACTGGTAGTTTGCCCGCGTCCAGCGTGTCCAGCCAACGGATCATGACTTCTGTGTAAACGCCGGTCATGTCCATGCGCGGACCATAAAGATTGAAGTAGCGCAGGGCCACATACGGCAGGCCGAACATGTCGTTGTAGCTGCGCAGGAGCTGCTCCCCGGCAACTTTGGCTGCGCCGTAGAGCGTGCGGTTGTTGAAGGGATGGTCCTCATTAATCGGCAGATGCGACGGCTCCCCGTAAACCGATGCCGAGCTCGCCGATACTACTTTCTTGACCTTGTGCTTCACCGCCGATTCGAGCACGTTGAACGTGCCGTCAAACATAACCTCTCGAGCTTCGCGAGGATTCGCCGCGCACGCCGTGATCCTAAGCGCAGCCTCGTGGAAGATATAGTCGCAGCCATCACAGAGTCGATCAACAAGCGCTGAGTCACGAACGTCGCCTTCGACAAGAGTTGCGCGCCGAGAGCGTAAAGCGGACGCGAAGTTGCCGCGGCTGCCCCGCACGAGATTGTCAAGCGCGATGACTTCGCTGGCCCCTTCCTCTAGGAGCGCGTCAGCGATGTGCGAACCGACAAATCCCGCTCCGCCTGTGATCAAAATTCGGCTGCCTGAAATTTGGTTGGTGAACTTCATGAATACTATTCTTAGCTGTAAGCCAATACGCCGCAGCGAACGAAAGAGAATGCGCGCTTAAGCTGCAATGCTAGCAAACATTCTAGTTAATGCTGTGGACAATGTCGGCGATATACTCAATGTCTTCGTCACTGATATGCTCATGCATCGGCAGCGATAAAATCTGCGACGCGTACTGCTCGATAAGCGGGAAAGTTCCCTTGGCAAGACCACCGCCTTTGTGTCGTGTCCACGCTGGCTGGAGATGGACGGGGATCGGATAATGGATACCGTGACCAATTCCGGCCTCGTCAAATGCGACCTGCAGCGCGCTACGCCGATTGGTGCGTATGCAGTAAAGATGCCAGGCCGATTCCACATCCTCGGATTCAAACGGCACCACAAGATGCTCCAATTCGCCTAGAAGCTGGCCATATTTTGCAGCGACGTGACGCCGCCGAGCATTCCACGCATCCAGATGGCGCAGCTTTATGGTAAGAACTGCAGCCTGAATTGCGTCAAGCCGACTGTTGCTGCCGAACTCGCGGTGCGTGTACTTATCAACTCGGCCATGATCACGCAGGCGGCGTATTTTGTCGGCCAACTGCGGATCGCTGGTCGTTATGCCGCCGCCATCGCCAAGTGCACCAAGGTTTTTGGCCGGATAGAAGCTGAACGCCGCCGCGTGGCCGAGGCCGCCCGCCATGCGGCCCTTATACTTTGCGCCATGAGCCTGTGCGGCGTCTTCAAGAACAAACACTCCGGTATTTCGCGCGATCTCCACGATCATGTCCATGTCTGCAGGATGGCCATAGATGTGGACAGGAATGATCGCCTTTGTGCGTTTCGTGATTTTGGAGGCGACTGAGATCGGATCGATGCAGTATGTAATTGGATCGATATCGGCGAAGACGACGGATGCCCCGGTCTGGACAATGCTTGCGACAGTAGCAATAAATGTGTGGGGAGTTGTGATGACCTCGTCGCCCGGCCCAATATCAAGGGCCTTGAGCACGAGTGACAAGGCGTCGGTGCCGCTTCCAACTGTGATGCAACATTTGGTGCCGCAGTATTTCGCGAATTCCGCTTCAAACCGCTCAACTACTGGGCCACCGATAAACTGGCCACTTTCAAGAACTTCGCTCATGGCGAGGTCAACTTCATACTGGACTGTCCGAAGCTGACTCTTTAGGTCTACAAACGGGATTTTTCGGAATTTTTGAGGAGCGTCAAGTAATGCAGAAAAGAGATTTTGGGTGCTAATCATCGGTGCTTCCGATAAGAGAGACGTATTTTGTATTCGTTGCGCCGCTTTGTGCCACGAGATCAATTACGGCCGATGAAGTAGCTTTCGGGGATCACCAACATCGTTAAATGTTGCATGAGGCGTGCCAAATTGATGTTTGCCTGCTAAAACTGGTACTTACGCCAGATTTTCTAGCACGGTTATGCAAAATCGATTTGGGCGACGTCGTTATTGTCGGCGAGACTTATCGCCTTATCATCAACGTCTTAGGGGAGTGACAACCACGTACAATCTGGCCAAACACTTGTTGGTGTCTAATCGCTCTTTTCGGGCCATGGGATATCAATGTCGCGGAGAGGCATATTCAGCAATCCGAAGCTCTAGCTGCCGTACCAGACGACAAGCGACCGGAGAGTTTCAGCTTGGCAAAGCAGGCGCGTCCGTGAGCGCTCGAGCGGGAAGTCGAGTTGCGGAGTCACTCCATGCTGATGGTCGACGATTTGCAGCGCGGATTCTGAGCACTGCTGATCTGTTTGCGTGCGTCCCGACACGGCAGTAAAGCAGCGCATAAACCAGCAGATCAGGGGGAAGGTCAACAGAAGCGAATTGAGACCATCTAGGTACTTTCGGTTGTAGAACGAGGGCCCGAAAAAGCCCATGCAATTGAGGTGTGTAACGAGATAGCGCTCGATGGCGAGCGCTGCGCCGCCAGAGGGCACGCCCCTCGCATCGTCAACTTGCTGAAATGTTACGCGGGGAAAATCTTCGAAAAACTGCGGGACAAGACCCTTGCCGGACATAAGTCGCATTGAGATTCCGAGCTTTCGCATTATCTGGCTGCGCTGACCTACAGTATCTATGGTGCCGTAGAATCCAACGACCTGCCGAAAAATCGATCGCTCCGAGCTCGGCAAGGCTTGATGTTCAAGATCATCGGTTGCCGCCGCAACTTGCGCGTCGCCGACAAGCTCGTCGAGATAGTCCCCCAACTCACCATCGGTCAGGCTAGTGATTCGCGGCTCACGCAAATGCCAAGATAGGTTGACGCAAGCGGCAACCCGGCGAGTAATGTCAAGAGAGATATCGGAGAGTAACTGCTCAAATGCCTCGGTGACACGCGAAAGCTGAGACCAAGTTAGGGAAACATTGTCGAAAAACGGCACCGGCCCAATTTCGGCATGTCCGTCGGGAACCATCGTACGGACAATATCCTGAAGCTCCTTACGGTATTTGGAAATAGGGACGCCTTTGTCTCCCGCGACAGACGGACAGTCGAATCGAACATCCACACGTACCTTGTCGCCCATGGGAATGAAACGAAAGGGATACATTCGGCAGCTCACCGGTTTTGCTTCCAGGCCAAATTTCGCATGGATGAGACATCTATTGTTGTCGGCCAAGAAAACGCATGTACCGTCGTCCTTATGCGCGACCTGGAACTCATGCGCCCTTGCCACAAAGAGAGGTTTGCCGTTAAGCTGAAGCTCGTTGTCCGACCATCCCTGACCCAAAATCCTCTGGCGGTCGGTGTCAGTGGCGATCACAGCGAATTTGCCCCGGCAGCAATCGCCGCAGGCGGAGCAGGAGTAGTGTTGTTGACCAGACGGTACGACAACCGTTAACGGTATCTTAATGGCCCAGACCTGACGCATCTAGGGCGCCGGTTTCGGTCAAAGGGCAGTCTTGCAAATCGAGCATCGCCTATTTTACCCGAGGTCTGAATGCTGCTAATCGACGACTTGTCGTAACGACGAGGCAGAATCGTCGTTTAAGAGATATTCGCGCGGTGTGCAATCGAGCGGTCTAAAATTGCAGGCGTTCAAGTACCATGTCGATGTGGAGCATCGATCCCTTCGATCTCGACTCGGACGGTCTTGTTCAGGTGCCGGAACCGACTAAAACACCCCAGACCGTGACGCTCTCGAACCATGGTTAGACTCTGGAAAGAAGACTCCCGAAGCATCGAAATCTGCACGTTTTGTTTGACTCACTTTTGGTTAAAGCGTCGAAATGGTCTCCTCGGAAGTTACGACAGTGCTATACACAACGCCCGGCTGCCCTTTTTGCGCATCCGCACGCGAAGACTTGGAATGGCGCGGAATCGACTTTGTCGAGTTTGATGTCGAAAGCGATTCGGAAGCGCTAGCACGGATGCTCCAGATTACCGGCGGGAGCCGCACCGTACCTGTCATTGTCGAGCCGGGAAAACCCGTCCGAATCGGCTGGATGGGAGCGGGATGCAACATTTGAGCCGCTCTGTTTTGGTGGGCTGCTCCGTTTCAACAATCTGCAAAAATTATTTTCACAGCCATGTTTAGCGTTTAGATTCAGTGGGTACACGCCAATATGCAAAAGCGGTTACAGAGGCGTTCCCGAACTTTCAGCACCCTAGAGGCATTTAGAATGCCTTTTTAGGAGGGCGTGGGTTTTAGCCTCTACCGGCAAAAAATCACACTTTCGTCAACGTCTCCTGCTTTTCACAACTGCTCATTTCAGTAAATCGCTTTGGTTTCGGTCTGCGCCAGCAGTTATGGCGCGATGGAGGAGGCGAAGAATGGCAGAGGTAAAAGAGGTCCACATCTTGTGGATATCGGAGCTCCTGAGCTGCGATGGCGACTCGGTCTCGATCACTGCGGCGACCCAGCCCAGTCTCGAGGATATTCTCCTCGGCAACATCCCCGGGTTGCCTAAGGTCGTACTCCACAACAAAGTGCTCGCCTACGAATCGGGCGGCGACTTTATGGAGCACTTCTATAAAGCCGAACGCGGCGAACTTGACCCGTTTGTCCTCGTAATCGAGGGATCCATCCCCAACGAATCCACCCATCGCGAAGGGTTCTGGGCGGCGATGGGCACCGACTCGGCGACAGGTCAGCCAATCCCGACAACGCAGTGGATCAGCCGTCTCGCTCCCAAAGCGTGGGGCGTGATCGCCTGCGGCACCTGCGCGACCTATGGCGGAATCCATTCGATGGCGGGCAATGCAACCGGCGCGATGGGTCTCGCCGACTATCTCGGCTGGAATTTCCGGTCTGCTGGCGGTCTGCCGATCGTCAACGTCCCAGGCTGTCCCGTTCAACCGGACAACTTCATGGAGACCGTCCTCTACCTGCTCTATCAGGCAGCCGGGCTCGCTCCGGTCATACCCCTTGACGACAATCTGCGCCCGAAATGGCTCTTTGGCGCGACCGTTCACGAAGGCTGCGATCGCGGCGGCTACTACGAGCAGGGCCAATTTGCCACCAAGTACGGCCAGCCAGAATGCCTGGTGCAGCTAGGCTGCTGGGGGCCTGTGGTTCAATGCAACGTTCCGAAACGAGGCTGGATGGCTGGCATCGGCGGGTGTCCGAATGTTGGCGGAATCTGCATCGGATGCACCATGCCCGGTTTTCCCGACAAGTTCATGCCGTTCATGGATGCCCCTCCCGGAGGCGGGCTGTCGTCGGCGGGCAGCGCCGTTTACGGCTCAGTCATTCGGCGGCTGCGCGAGATTACCAAGAATACGCTCAACAAAGAGACCAAATGGCGTCACAAGGGCCGGACTTTGACGACGGGATACCAGCCAAACTGGCAGTGAAGGAGCTATCAAAATGGCAACCGTAATGCAACCTCGGGAGAGTGTTGATCAGCGCGCTTCCGAACTTGTCGAAATGAATTGGGATCCCATCAGCCGCATCGTCGGGAACTTGGGCATCTATACTAAGATCGACTTCAAGCACCGCATGGTGGCCGAGTGCTACAGCACGTCGTCGATTTTCCGCGGCTACAGCCTCTTTATGAAGGGCAAGGATCCGCGCGACTCCCACTTCATCACTAGCCGAATCTGCGGCATTTGCGGCGACAACCACGCGACCTGCTCCGTCTATGCGCAGAACATGGCGTATGGTGTCAAACCGCCTCCGCTCGCCGAATGGATCGTCAACCTCGGTGAGGCCGCGGAGTACATGTTCGACCACTGCATCTTCCAGGACAACCTGGTGTTCGTCGACTTCTGCGAGCAGATGGTTAAGGAGACCAATCCGAGCGTTCTCGATAAGGCCGAAAAGACCGAAGCGCCGAATGCGGCTGCGCATGGCTATAGGACCATTGCGGACATCATGCGCGCGTTCAATCCGTTCACCGGCGAGATGTACCGCGAATCGCTCGTCATGAGCCGGCTTACCCGCGAGATGTTCTGCCTAATGGAAGGCCGGCATGTGCATCCATCGACGCTCTATCCGGGTGGAGTCGGCACTGTCCCGACTGTGCAGCTTCTCACAGACTATTTAGTCCGCATGATGAAGTACATGGACTTCGTCAAGAAGGTCGTCCCGATGAACGACGACATCTTCAATTTCTTCTACGATGCTCTTCCCGGCTATGAAGAGGTCGGACGACGGCGCGTTCTGCTCGGATGCTGGGGCAGCTTCCAAGACCCGGACACTTGCGACTACAAGTATGAGCACATGGACCGCTGGGGCAACGACATGTTCGTCACACCCGGCGTCGTAGTCGACGGCAAGCTGCTGACCACCAATCTAGTGGACATCAACCTCGGAATTCGCATCCTGCTTGGCCACTCCTATTACGAGGATTGGGACGATAGGGAGGTATTTGTCAAGCGCGATCCGCTCGGCAATCCGGTCGACCGGCGGCATCCGTGGAACCAGACGACCATCCCGCAACCGCAAAAGCGCGACTTCGGCAAGAACTATAGCTGGGTGATGGCGCCGCGCTGGTACGACAAGGACACGGGAAACTACCTCGCGCTCGATACTGGCGGTGGCCCAATTGCTCGGCTCTGGGCGACGGCGCTGGCTAATAAAGTCGATGTCGGCTATGTCAAGGCGACGGGCAGCAGCGTGATCATTAATCTGCCCAAGACCGCCCTGAAGCCCGAAGTGCAGTTCGAATGGAAGATTCCGAAATGGTCGAATGCGATCGAGCGCGACCGCGCCCGCATCTACTTCCTGGCCTACTCGGCAGCGATTGCGCAGCACTTCCTGGACAAGGCGTTTGAACTGATCCGCTCGGGCGAAACCAACGTCTTCAACGAGTTCAAAGTGCCGGACGAGGCAATAGGCTGCGGCTTCCACGAAGCGGTTCGCGGCGTTCTGTCGCACCATCTGGTCATTCGCGAAGGCAAGATCGCAAACTACCATCCGTACCCGCCAACACCCTGGAATGGCTCGCCGCGCGACTCCTACGGCACACCGGGACCCTACGAGGATGCTGTCCAAAACACTCCGATCTTCGAGGAGAACGGGCCGGACAACTTCAAGGGCATCGACATCATGCGCGCGGTCCGCAGCTTCGATCCCTGCCTGCCATGCGGCGTTCACATGTATGTCGGCGACGGCAAGACAGTAGAGGTGAAGCATTCGCCCACTCTTGGGCTGGGCGTCTAGGAAGCACGGAACAGGGCTATGGGGCTACAAGATCAGCGGTTCAAAGACACAGCCGGCGAGATTGAGTCGATGCTCGATGAGCTAGATTCGATAGATGACCCGGCGGTACGCGATACAGCGACCGGAATCGTTCAAGATCTGCTGGCCCTTTACGGGGAGGGACTCACGCGGGTTCTGGAAACGATGCGCGCGAATGTCCCTCCCGCCCTCAGCACCGAGATCTTCAAGCAGCTTGCGGGCGACGAACTGGTGTCGCACCTGCTCCTACTACACGATCTTCACCCCGTAGACCTGCAAACGCGGGTCGAACAGGCGCTCGACAGTGCGCGGCCATTTCTCAGGTCGCACGGCGGCAATGTCGAACTGATCGGCATCCGCGCCGGTATCGCAGTTCTGCGTCTAGTCGGAAGCTGCCACGGATGCCCCGGTTCGACCATCACACTTAAACACACCATTGAGGAGGCGATCCAAAAGGCTGCTCCGGATTTGGAAGGCATCGAAACGATCGGAGAAGATGAGCCTGCGGCAGAAGGCTCGGACACCGGATTTGTCCCTCTGGGCGCAGTTCTTATGCGCGGCGCGGCGCAAGGAGCAAGGTAGGCGATGCTCGAAGCTCCGGTCAGGCAAAATGAGAATCGGTTCGCCAGCTTGCAGCGCCTTGCGCGCGGTGCGGCAAGCGAAAAGCGCGAACGATGCGGGCTGTGCGGCGAAGGGCTCCCGTTCGAGCATCGGCATGTGCTTGAAGTAGCAACTCATCAGATTACGTGCGTTTGCCGCGCCTGCTCGATCCTGTTTTCGTCACCAGCCGCGGGCGGCGTCATTAGGCACTTGATTCCTGAGCGTGCTAAACGGCTCCTATATTTTCAGATCACCGACCGCGAATGGCAGCAGATGCGCCTGCCGGTCAACCTTGCCTTCTTCTTTCAAAGTAGCAGCGCGAGTAGAGTAGTCGGTCTTTATCCCAGCCCGGCTGGCGCGACCGAGGCAGATTTGGAACTGGAAAGCTGGGACGAGATCGTGGGCCGAAACCCTGTTCTCTCGTCGATGGCACCGGATGTCGAGGCGCTCCTTGTAAATAGGGTCAGGTCGGCGCGCGACTACTATGTTGCACCCATTGATGTCTGCTTTAAGCTTGTCGGTCTGCTTCGTCTCAAATGGCGGGGGCTGGGCGGAGGGACTCAGGTCTGGGAAGAGATCAACGAGTTCTTCGATGATCTCAAGGAACGCTCGATTGCGATAGGAGAAGGCAATGCCTGATCTTGATATCGCGGTCATCGAAGCCGACGCCCTACCCTACGCGGCCTGCCCTATGCTGCTCTTTAAGCTGCGAGTCGCAAACTCCGTGCCCGGCGAGCAGATCCATTCGATCATGTTGCGGGCGCAGGTGCGAATCGAAGCGACCCGCCGCAGCTACGACGACGGCGAAGAGAAGCGGCTTTTCGAACTTTTTGGCGAGCCGTCGCGCTGGAAGGACACGCTTCGGAGCATGCTCTGGACACACGCGACCGAAACAGTCCCGGCATTTTCCGGCTCGGCGGTGGTCGAGCTTCCCATCACCTGCACGTACGATTTCGACATCACCGCGGCGAAGTATTTCGACGCGCTCGAGAGCGGCGAAATCCCGCTCATATTCCTGTTCAGCGGCACGATTTTCTACTCGAAGGACGGCAGCGGCCTGCAGATCGCGCAGATTCCCTGGGACAAGGAATCGCGGTTCAGACTGCCGGTGCGTTTGTGGCGGGAGACGATTGAGCACTATTTTCCGAACAGCGCATGGCTTCGTGTCCGCAAGGACATCTTCGACAAGCTGTACCAGTATCGAATTCAAAACTGTCTGCCGACTTGGGAGGACGCGCTGGAGCGGCTACTTGGCGAGCCGGCAATGGAGAGGGAGCGATAAGGCCATGGAGTCCGTGGAAAAAGTCGCGGAAGCGGTGCTGTACGAGGGGTATCTGCTCTACCCCTACACGCGCACGGCGCTCAAAAACCAGATGCGCTGGACTTTCGGCGGCGTCTATCCGCGTGAGTACAGCGAAGCGACAGGTGGCGACGATCCCTGGCTGATGCAGACGGAGTGCCTATTAACGGGCAGCGATCAGACTGGCATCGAGGTCAAGGTGCTGTTTCTGCAGGTGGTGGACCGAATGATTACGTCCTCAGAAAGCGGACGGATGGAACTCGTCGAGTCGCTGCGAGTGGGAGATCGAATCTATCGACCCTGGGAGGAAGCAATCGAGCGTGAGCAACTTACAACATTGCAAATTGCCGACCTTCTCGAGACGACACAGCACCTACCCATTGCTATCGAATCCAGTTGTAGCTGCGAACCGCTCACCGATCAGACTGGAACAATTCTCGGCGCGATCGTCCGCGAGTGGAAAGAGATGCACGGCGACATTCAAATCTCAGCAATGCAGTTGGACAATGGTCTCTACAAACTGAAGGTTCAGATCACAAACGAAACGCTATTTGCCGAACGCGACCGGGTCGCGCTGAATCGCAGGTCGTTTATCTCCACACACACGATTTTGCGCGTCATGGATGGCCAGTTCATTTCGCTTCTGGAGCCGCCGGATGAATATGCTGGCGAGGCGAAGCAGTGCGAAAATATCCGCACCTGGCCCGTGCTGATGGGCGAACCGGGCCAGCGCGATATCATCTTATCGTCTCCCATCATCCTCTACGACTATCCGCAAGTATCCCCGGAAACGCCAGGCGACCTGTTCGACGGCACCGAGATCGACGAGCTTCTGCGCTTCAGCATCCTTACGCTCACAGACGAGGAGAAGAAGGAGATGCGCGAGTCCGACGAACGAGGCCGCGCAATTTTGGAGCGGACGGAGGCGATGACTCCCGCCGACCTGATGAGCCTGCATGCGTCGGTACGCAGCGTTCAAACGTTAAGGAGGCCAGAAGAATGAACTCCATGTTTGACGACCCATTGGTCGAGATCGACAGGCGGGTGCTCACTCCGGTCTATGTGGATGGTGTCGAGATCAACGTCGGTAGGCGCGTAGTCATCCGTCCGCACTCTGGCGGCGACATCATGGACATTGTCCTCGCAGGAAAAGTCGCCATCGTTGAGGCGATTGAACAGGATTTCGAAGACAACATTCAGGTGGCTGTCGTGATCGACGATGATCCTGGGCGGGACATGGGCTTCGCCCGCCAGCCTGGCCACCGATTCTTTTTCTCGCCCAGCGAGCTCGAGCCAGTGAAGGACGCCGTGAATTAAGTGACACCTCAAATATTGGTGGCTGGAATCGGCAACATATTTCTCGGCGACGACGGTTTTGGAGTCGAAGTCGCGCGCAAACTCGCTGGCCGCAAACGGCCCGAAGGCGTGAAGCTGGTCGATTTCGGCATACGGGGGATGGATTTGGCGTTCGCACTGATGGACGATTACGATGCCGTTGTGCTCATCGATGCTGCCGCGCGGGGCGAAGCACCAGGGACACTTTCGCTGATTGAGCACGATTGGACGTGCGACGGGCCGGCGACAATTGAGACGCATGCAATGGATCCGGTGAAGGTGATTCGGTTTGCAAAAGAGCTGGGCGCAAAGTCAGTTTTAACATTTATTGTTGCTTGTGAGCCAGCGTTTATCGGCGGCGGCGAAGGGTATGAAGATGTTGATGTAAGTTTGAGCGAGCCGGTGCGAAACGTGCTGGACGACGCTGTGAAGATGGTCGAAATGCTCGTGGAGAGACTTTCAAGCGAGCACTCAAAGAAAGGTGAACTACTATGCGTTGGGGAATGATTCTGTTCGTCGCATTCATAGGATGGCTGGTGATCGCGGAGACGCCCAGCCTGATGCGATATCTCAAAATGAGTTCGATGTAGATACGGAAATGAGCGCAAGGATGGCGGCGTCAAAGCAGGGCCAGTTGCGGGAGCGTCGGGAGATCGACGTTCAAGGGGTGGTTCAAGGGGTTGGATTTCGCCCTTTTGTCTTTGCGCTGGCTCAGCGTCATGGCCTGTCTGGATGGGTGCGCAACGACGGCGATGGTGTCCATGTCGAAGTCGAAGGCGCACCGGCGCGGCTCGATTGTTTCCTGCGCAGCATACTCGATGAAGCGCCCCCTCTTGCGGTGATCGAAGCGATCAAGTACCGCGATGTGCCGCTCACGGGCGATAGCGACTTTCGCATTGACTTGAGCCAGGAAAGCAAAGTCAAACGAGCCTTGATCTCGCCGGATGTCGCCACTTGTGCCGATTGTTTGCGGGAGCTGTTCGACCCGTCTAATCGGCGATATCGGTATCCGTTCATCAACTGCACGAACTGCGGGCCGCGCTTCACGATCATCCGCGGCGTTCCTTATGACCGCCCGAAAACGACGATGGCCGGATTTCCGATGTGCCCAGATTGCCGGCGCGAGTACGACAATCCTGCCGACCGGCGGTTCCATGCTCAACCGAACGCCTGCACTGTCTGCGGCCCGCAAGTGCAACTCTTGGACAGCGCCGAAGAGAAGCTCACTTGCGACGATCCTGTTGCTGAAGCGGCAAATCTTATACGCGACGGCAGAATTGTCGCTGTGAAAGGACTTGGCGGCTATCATCTGGCCTGCGCGGCCTTTGATTCTGACTCCGTAGCCAAGCTACGGCAACGGAAGGCGCGTGCCGATAAGCCCTTCGCGTTGATGGCCCGCGACATGGATCAAGCGCGCTCATTGTGCGCTGAGATTTCCGCTGACGAGGAGGCGTTGCTGACATCCTCTGCGCGGCCAATTGTCCTGCTCAAAAGGCGACCAAAGGACAACCTGCCAGATACACTTGCGCCGCGCCAAAAGACAATCGGCGTAATGCTCGCCTACACGCCGCTGCATCACCTTTTGATGCGGGATGTCGATACGCCGTTGGTGATGACCAGCGGCAACCGTTCCGACGAGCCGATCTCTTACCGAGACAGAGACGCGCTCGATCAGCTCGGCGGCATCGCGGACTATTTTCTCGTCCACAACAGGCCAATTCATATGCGGTGCGACGACTCCGTTACGCGCGTTATCGGATCGAGTATTTCGTTCACGCGACGCTCGCGCGGCTACGCTCCATTGCCGGTGAGTTATTCGCCAGGCTTCGAACGGCATATCCTCGCTTGTGGAGCGCATCTGAAGAACACGTTTTGCATCGCCAAGGAGCGGCATGCGTTCGTCAGTCACCATATCGGCGACCTCGACAATTTCGAAACGCTGACATCGTTCGAAAGCGGGATCGAACACTTCTGCGACCTCTTCGACATCAAGCCTGAACTTGTCGCCTACGACCTTCATCCGGAATATCTCTCGACAAAATATGCACGCGATCTCGAAGACAGAGGTTTGCCTGCAATCGGCATTCAACATCACCACGCGCACATTGCAAGCTGCCTCGCCGACAATGAGCGGCCAATCGACGAGCGTGTGATCGGAGCAGCACTGGACGGCACGGGCTATGGAATTGACGGCGCGATTTGGGGCGGCGAATTTTTCGAAGGGAGCATCGCGGATGGTTTCGAGCGGCGCGTGCATCTAGAATATCTCCCGCTGCCAGGCGGCGAAGCGGCGATACGGGAACCCTGGCGCGCCGCAATCGGACAGCTAGTCAGGATTTACGGCGTTGAGGATGTTATCAGTTTGCCCCTGGCGGCCGTGCGCCATGCAGGCGAACGAAATATTCGGCTCATCGCACGGATGATCGAGCATGACCTGAATACGCCAATGACTTCCAGCGCAGGGCGTTTGTTCGACATTGTTGCGGCGCTTGTCGGCGTGCCTGGCACCAGCCGCGTGACCTACGAAGGGCAAGCTGCAATTGAATTGGAGTTGGCCGCGACTGGCATCAATACGGGCGCCTACCCGTTCAGCATTCAAGCGGCCAACGAAGTCTCAGTCATCTCAACGAAGCCGCTGATCGAACGTGTTGCCTCCGACATTATGGCGGGAGTTGCGCAGGCCGAGGTTTCTAATCGATTTCATCAAACACTTGTGAAAATTGTCATCGAAGTGTGCGACCGATTGAGACAAGCAAATGGAATGAGTGCTGTCGCTCTCTCCGGCGGAGCATTCCAGAACGCCATTCTATTCGAAAACGCATTTAGCAGCCTGCGCGCAAAGGGTTTTACGGTCTACTGCCATCACCGCGTGCCGACCAATGATGGCGGCATTAGCCTCGGGCAGGCGGTACTTGCGAATCAACGATTTCGGGAAGGAAACAAGATATGTGCTTAGCAATACCTGGACGAATTGTCGAAATGCTCGACGACGACCTGCAGCTTGCCAAGGCCGAAGTCGGCGGTGTGCGCCGCAACATCAACATCGGACTGGTTGACGACCAAACCACCCCGATCCGCGTCGGCGACTGGGTGCTGATCCATGTCGGCTTTGCGATGTCCAGAATCGACGAAGTGGAGGCGGAATCGACCCTGCGCGCGCTCACCCAAATTGGCCGTGCGTATGAAGAGGAGCTCGCAGACTTGCACGCATCCAAGATCAACTGAGGACATTCCATGCAGACTCAAACTGAAACGGGATCGGTTATGGCGGCTAGCTGCGCTTCATTCGACCACGAAGGCTGCATCACCTGCTCCGACGAGGGCATTCCGGCCATTGTCCTGTCAATCGACGGCGACGACGCGGTGTGCATGGGCTCGGAAGGCAAGGCGCAGAGCATCGCAATCGAATTGGTGTCGCCGGTGCATATCGGTGAGATCCTACTGACGCATGGCGGCGTCGCAATTGGAAGAGGTGCGAAATGAAATATGTTACCGAGTTCCGTGACGCTGACCTCGCGCGCGCCGTGGCCGCGAACATAGCAGCGCTGGCCGCGCCGGGACGACATTACAAGCTCATGGAGGTCTGCGGCGGGCACACGCATACGATCTACCGCCATGGAATCAAGGACCTTCTACCGGAAAATGTCGAGCTTGTGCATGGCCCCGGTTGCCCAGTGTGCGTTCTTCCGATGGGACGAGTAGACGACGGTATCGAAATCGCGCAAAATCCCGGCGTGATCTTTACCTGCTTCGGCGACATGCTGCGGGTTCCAGGATCAAAAGGCACCCTTCTCGAAATCAAGGCGCAGGGCGCGGATGTCCGCATGGTCTATTCGCCGCTCGACGCTCTCCGCATCGCCCGCGAAAACCCGGACAGAGAGGTCGTTTTCTATGCAATTGGCTTTGAAACGACCGCGCCGTCCACCGCGCTCACCCTTCAGCGCGCAAAAAAGGAGGGTCGCAGCAATTTCTCGGTCTTTTGCAACCATGTAACCATCGTTCCGCCCGTGCGCGCACTGCTCGATTCGCCCGATTTGCGCCTAGACGCGTTCATCGGGCCGGGCCATGTCTCGACGGTCATCGGTTGCCGCCCCTACAAGTTCATGTCGAGCGATTACGGCAAGCCTGTCGTTGTAGCCGGATTTGAGCCGCTGGATCTGATGCAGTCGATCTTGATGCTGATGCAGCAGCTTGCCGACGGACGCTGCGAGGTCGAAAACCAGTACAACCGTGTCGTGCCATGGGAAGGGAACTTCGCAGCGTTGCGGGGCATGGCGGACGTGTTTGAGCTACGTCCCTATTTCGAATGGAGAGGACTGGGATTTATCGCACAGTCGGCGCTCAAAATCTCGGAAGCCTACTCAGACTTTGACGCCGAATTGCGCTTCAAGACCGAGGGCGTGCGTGTTGCTGATCCAAAGGCATGTCAATGCGGAGAAGTGCTTAAGGGTGTTCTTAAGCCATGGGAATGCAAGGTCTTTGGGACGGCCTGCACGCCGGAGCATCCGCTTGGCGCGCTGATGGTGTCGTCGGAGGGTGCGTGCGCCGCGTACCACAACTTCGGGCGAAAGACATTCGCGCTGATCGGAGCAGAAAAATGATCGAGGAGCGATTTATGGACACCGCTTTAGGCCGCGCTCCGCGCCGGGTTCCATCGTTCACTGCGGCGCGCATCGACATGAGTCACGGCGCGGGTGGACAAGCAAGCCACAAGCTCATCGAGGGATTGATGCTGCCTGCGCTGGATAATCCCGCACTTTCGATGCTGTCCGATGCCTCGGTTGTCAACGTCAACGGCACGAGGCTGGCTATGACCACGGATTCGTTCGTGGTTCATCCCATCATCTTTCCAGGCGGATGCATCGGCGATCTCGCGGTCAACGGCACGGTCAACGATCTAGCCGTATCCGGCGCGAGGCCGCTCGCGCTGTCGTCGGCACTGATCATCGAGGAGGGTTTGGACACCGAAATCCTTCGCGAACAGATCGCGGCGATGTCCGCCGCAGCAAAGAACGCGGGCGTTTCGATCATTACTGGAGATACCAAGGTAGTCGAGCGCGGCAAAGGAGACGGGATTTACATAACAAGTGCTGGAATTGGGCTTGTGGATGAGAGCGTCTCCCTGTCCGCCGCCTCCGTTCGGCCCGGCGACAAGATCCTATGCTCCGGCACAATAGGTGACCACGGCATTTCCATCATGCTAGCGCGAGGCAATCTTGATCTTGAAGGCGAGGTGCTCTCCGACACACGTCCGCTAACCGCGCATGCGTTTGCGCTGATCCGTACTGCTGGCCATTCTCTCCGGTTCATGCGCGATCCCACCCGCGGCGGTGTGGGCACAGTGCTTAACGAGCTTGCCCGCGATTGCGGCTACTGCGTCACTCTTTGGGAGGAGAAGATGCCGGTACGGGACGTCGTTCAGGGCGCATGCGAGATTTTGGGACTTGATCCAATGTATGTCGCCAACGAGGGCAAGCTCATCGCTGTCGTCGCGCCGGAGATGGCGGACGAAGCGCTGGAAGCGTTGCGTAAAGTGCCCGGCGCCGAGGACGCTGCGATCATAGGCGAGGTGCGGGAAGAGCCAGCGAAGCGAGTTTTGTTGTACACCGAGTTCGGCGGAACTCGGCTTGTTGAACATGCTCGTCGGCGATCCTTTGCCAAGGATTTGTTAAACTATTGAGTCAAATAGCTACACTATCTTATACTGAATCAACACTGCTCCGCCGAAACGATGTCTTCGAGGCGTTCTTCGATCGAGAGGCACCTCGGCTGGCGGAAGCATGCCATGAGATGTCGCGAAGGTTTATGGCGGGCGGGCGGCTGCTAGCGTTCGGGCAGGGTGCATCGACGACGGACGCTCAGCATGTCTCGGTCGAGTTTGTGCATCCAGTGATCGTTGGTAAGCGTGCCCTGCCCGCGATGGACTTGGGGCTGGACTTCGAAGCCCGGCTTTCTATCCTGGTTCAGCCTGACGACATGGTCATGGGGTTTGCATCGGCGGACGATGATCCTGCTTCTGTTTCCCGATCACTGCAAGCGGCACGTCGCAAAGGTGCACAGACATTTGGCCTATCCAATGAATCCGCCGAGTACGCGTTCGCGCCGCCGGACGACGATCCGTTTGTCTGTCAGGAGATCTTCGAAGTTCTCTATCATGTGCTTTGGGAGACCGTGCACGTCTATTTCGAGCACCGTGAGCAGGGGCACGATGTCGGGGCATCGTCGTTTTTGTATCCGTTCCTCGGCAAACAGGCGCAACACCTTGAAAGCGTCATCGAGGAGGTACAGCGTTCGATGCGTCAAAAAGTCGCCGAGGTCAGCAAGCTCCGAGCCGCTGCTGCCTTGACGGAGTCGTCGCGCATCGACGACTTGGCTGAGGCAATCGCAATGCGCCTCAACGCCGGCGGCAAGTTGATCATCTTCGGCAATGGCGGTTCAGCAACGGACGCAAACGACCTAACCTTCGACTGCGTTATGCCTCCATTCGGCTGGAAGCAGGTGCCAGCGATTTCGCTTTCGTCGGAACCTGCGGTCATCACCGCCATCGCCAACGACATCGGCGCGGAAGCGATTTTCACCCGGCAACTGATCGCACACGCGAAGCCCAACGATGTCGCCATATCGATTTCGACCAGCGGAAATTCAGCCAATATCTGTTCGGCTCTTGTCGAAGCGCGGAAACGCGGGCTATATACGGTCGGAATTGTTGGCTACGATGGCGGCAAGGTGGTCAACGGGCACCTCGCCGACGCATCCCTCACGGTGCGCTCCGATTATATCCCGCGGATTCAGGAAGTGCAGGCATCGCTGTACCACGTTCTGCGGGAGCGGATTGAAACCGCGCTAAGGAGATCGGATTAGGCGTGCACGAACTGTCATTGGCCTCGTCCGTGCTTGAGATCGTCCTGCGTCATGCGGCAGGACGCAAAGTGACACGTGTCGAGCTAGAGGTCGGCGCACTTCGGCAGGTGGTCCCGGCATCGCTAAGTTTCAGCTTTGAGATGATGGCGCAGGGCACTCCGGCTGAGGGTGCATCGGTCAAAATTGAGACGACAAAGGCGTGGGGCAAGTGCCGCGCATGCGGGGTCGTCAGCGAGCTTTCCGCGTTTCCGTTGCGGTGCGGTGCTTGCGGCTCGTTTACCGTAAATATTGTGGCTGGACAGGAGCTGTTGGTGGCCAGCCTCGAATTGGAGGACGATTCGGATGGAGACGACTGCGACTAAGACAGTGACCGTGTCGGTTATGGAAGGCATTCTGGACGCAAACGATGCGCTCGCTGAGGCCAATCGCGAAAAATTTCGACGCGCGGGCACGTTTGTCGTCAATATGATGAGCTCCCCCGGCTCCGGAAAGACCACTCTGCTTGAGCGCACGCTCGAACTGCTCGGCGACAAGTTTCGCCCCGGTGTTCTCGAAGGGGACGTGCAGACATCCCTCGACGCCGCGCGCTTGGAGCGGTTTGGTTTTCCGGTCGTGCAGGTGAATACAGGATCGGATTGGGGCGGCGGTTGCCATCTTGACGCCAACATGGTCCGCTGCGGCTTGCAGTCGTTGCCGCTCAGCGAGATCGATCTGCTGTTTATCGAAAATGTCGGAAACCTGGTCTGTCCGGCAGGCTTTTTGCTCGGCGAGGATGTGCGCGTGATTGTCGCCTCAGTCACGGAGGGCGAGGACAAGCCGCTCAAATACCCGCACATGTTCCGCTGCGCGGACGTCGTGCTTATAAACAAGATCGATCTGGTACCGCATCTTGACTTCGACCTTCCCCAGTTGATGCGCAATGTCGAATCCGTAAATCCAATCGCGCCTAGGCTCCTTGTCAGCGCCCGAACTGGCGAAGGGATGGGCAAGTGGATTGAGTGGCTAACGAACCGTGCCGACATGACAAAGGGCGCAACCGCTCGGCTATCAATATAGCGAAGCAAGATGCGCCCCTGAATAGTGTCGTGATGCAGCCGCCACTCGTTGCTAGTCGTTATCAGTAATCGTCCAAGGCCCGCATGGCTCGGTTTCCGGTCCCTGGACAATTGTAGATCCACGTCGGAGGATCATCGTTGAATTTGGGAGACGGTGTTGCGACTGGATACGTCACGCCAGGCGTTCTGAACGTCATTTCAGGACGCAGCCATTTGACATGCCCGTCGCAGTACAGATAGTTCCATCCGCCGGTATGCAAGGGATTTCCGACATTTGAACTGTCCTGGCAAGTATATCCGGTCGCGGAAACCGGGCAGCCTACCTGAGCGTAGGACGATTGAGTTACGAAATTGCCAGGATGCGGATTTTCAACTAGCAGAAATGTGTTGGAGGGAGTGCCTATAGCGGAAAGAGGGCACGGGTAGGCAACTCCCGATATAAACCAGCCGGCCGGCCCAAGCCCAAACGACCCTAGACCATTTGCATCATTCATGGCGTATGTCCGGGAGTTTGAAGCCGACAGGTCATCGGGGCAGTGGTAGACTGCAGGGCTAAAATAGATCGTCTTCATAATGTATGGCGAAATGAGAACATCCCACTCGTTGAACGGTGCCGCATTCTCAGAACCGATCGGATATAGCTCATCATAGTCCTGGTTGTATTCTTGGAAGGCGATCCCAAACTGCTTCTCGTTGCTGGCGCAGGTCGCCTGTCGCGCCTTCTCCCGGGCCGACGCGAACACTGGAAATAGGATAGCTGCCAAAATAGCTATGATGGCTATGACGACGAGCAGCTCGATCAGTGTAAATCCGCTTCGGATGGATGAATACTTTCTGTTGGCCGACATTTTAATGATCTCCTTATATAACCCATGGTTAGCAGACCTACGAATTGCATCTGGCGGTCGAAGAACGAACAACAATCTGCGTGACCGGTATCTCGATCACTTGCGGGCTTCCCGTACCCTTGCACATGTCTATAAGCATCTGCACGGCTTGCCGTCCGACTTCACGGATAGGCGGATCGACCGAAGTGATCGACGGATCGTACATCGCGGACGTGCTTTCGTTGTCCACTCCGACGATAGAAATATCTTCTGGTACGCGGACAGAACGCACCTTCAGAGCGTCGATCACAGATATTGCTATGCGGTCGCTCGCGCAAAATATTGCAGTTGGTGGGGATGGAAGGGCAAGCAGCCGATCTACCGCGACCTGAGCATACAACAAGGGAATGTAATCAAAGTCATTGGCAAACACCGCGTAATCGCCAGGATTAGTGCTCGAGCGCTCGCACCATTTCGTCCAATGCTGGTACCGGTTGACGGCGGTCTCAGACGATAACCCTAAGTACGGCCCGACAACAAAGCCGGAACCGATCGCTGCGCCGACAAAGCCGATCCTGCGATGGCCTAGTTCCCATAGATGAGTCATTGCAAGATCGACCACATCCGATTCGCGCGTCACAACAGCACCGCAAGCTCGGGGAAGATTATGCAACCGATTGACGCACACTGTTGGCAAGCCGGCATCTGCCAGTACGTCCAGACGCTTGTACTCCTGCGGGGCACTGATCAGCAAGCCGTCAATTCCGCCGTCCAAAAAGGGGCTACACGACTCAGAGTTGCGCATAGACCGCGGAAAGTGCATGATCCGGTAGCCCTGCTGGTCAACGACGCCGCTAATACCAGTCCAAAAGCGATGCAGATAGGATGAATAAGCCACGTCCTCGGTCGGCAGCGAAACGCAAATCCCAATTGTGTTGGTCGCCTGCCGCCCTTGATGGCGCAAAGCGCGGGCCGGGGTAAAATGCAGCTCTTCGATGACGCGATTGATGCGCAGTGCCGTCTCCGGCGAGCAGACGTTGACGCGTCCGTTGATGTAGTGCGAAACGGCGCTCTGAGAAACACCCGCTCTGGCGGCAACATCTCGAACAGTTGACTTTTTGAATGGAACTCGCATAATCTAGTCTAATCTATTATATGATCAATGGCAAAACACGTAGATCATTTATATGATGTATCAGACTAACATGTTGACTTTGATTTGTCAAGAGGCTATTATTAGGCACTTCACAGACAAATTTACGCTAGCGAACCCCTGCTATCATGCATGTGGAGTCAACCCTATTCGATCCATGGAAATCCAATGAAGCACATTGATCAACCACTGTCCACGTATTTCGGCGATCATCTTCGACGCGTCGCGCTGCCGCTTGGAGGAATTGGCACTGGAATGGTGTCCTTCGGCGGTCGTGGCGATTTGCGTACGTGGGAGATTTGCAACCGGCCAGCGAATGGATTCGCTCCAGCGGACTCTTTTTTCGCGGTTTGGACGCAGGATCATGAGGGACGTACTGTCGCTCGCGCGGCACAAGGCCCGATCGACGACAGCCTATTCGAGAGCGAAGGTGGCTGCATAGTTTCGGGTCATGGCCTGCCCAAGTTTCGCGAGTGCAAGTTCGAGGTGGCGTACCCATTTGGGATGGTTTCGCTGTCCGATCCTGATGTGCCGATATTGCTGAGCATTGAGGCGTTCAACCCGCTTATTCCCGGCGACTCGGACTCGAGCGGTGTTCCAATTGCGGTGTTCAGGTTCACTCTGACGAACACATCGGAAAGTTCACTGGCTGCGTCGGTAGCAGGGACACTTCAAAATTTCATTGGCTGTGACGGCACGTCAAACATCGCAAAAAGCAACCAGATTAAGTTCCGCAAAGATGGTGCAGTTTCGGGTCTGCACTATTCCACGGCTGGAGTTGATCCAGACTCTGAAGCTTACGGCACGCTCGCTCTCGCAATAACCACACGCGGAGAGATTACGCACCGCGAACATTGGCTAACCGAACGCTGGGGGAGCGGGCGGCTGGACTTCTGGGACGATTTTTCGGCCGACGGCCTGCTCGACCCAAGGCCTAGCTATGGCGAAGACAAACCAATGGGTTCTCTGGCTGTCCGAATCGATATCGAACCGGGCCAGTCGGAGGAGGTTGTTTTCCTGCTTGCGTGGCACTTTCCCAACCGTAAATCCTGGACGCCCGTCAACGGCGTCAGCCCAACCGTTGGCAACTACTACGCAACCGTTTACGATGATGCCTGGGATGTAGTCGCAAAGACGCACTCTCACCTTGACGAGCTAGGGGCCAAGTCAGCAGAATTTGTGAACGCGTTCATCTCGGCGGATTTACCCGAGTCCGTGAAGGAGGCGGCGCTGAACAACCTGTCAACGCTGCGCTCTCAAACGTGCTTCAGGACACCTGACGGGCGGTTTTTCGGCTGGGAGGGCTGTCTGGAGCATGCGGGAAGCTGTTATGGCAACTGCACCCATGTCTGGAACTACGAACAGGCGACTGCGTTTCTGTTTGGCGATTTGGCGGAGAGCATGCGACGGACGGAGTTCGAACTCTGCACTCTCGACAGCGGGCACATGAGCTTTCGGGTGAGCTTGCCGCTTACTCAGGCCGGTGCACTTGGCATCGCCGCGGCGGACGGCCAGATGGGTTGCCTGATGAAGCTGTACCGCGACTGGCAGCTAACCGGGGATGACGAGCTATTTGCGTAACCTCTGGCCAAAAGCACGCAAAGCACTCGAGTTTTGCTGGATCAGGGGCGGATGGGACGCTGACCGCGACGGCGTCATGGAGGGTGCCCAGCACAACACCATGGATGTCGAATACTACGGGCCAAACCCGCAGATGGGCTTCTGGTACCTGGGAGCGCTCCGTGCCTGCGAGGAGATGGCAACATATCTCGGCAAATGCGAATTTGCCTCGGAGTGCCGCCGTCTGTTCGAAAGCGGAAGCCGCTGGATCGACGACAACCTGTTCAACGGAGAGTACTACGAGCAGGAAATCCGGCTTCCAGCAGGAGATGGCTTTGTTGCAGAAGGCCTGATTGGGGGCTACGGAGGGGCGGCGAAGGAGCCGGTCTTCCAGCTTGGCAGCGGGTGTCTGATCGATCAGCTTGTCGGCCAGTACATGGCGCATATCTGCGGACTCGGATATCTGGCGAACCGGGAGAACTTAGTCGCTACACTCAAATCCCTAATGAAATACAACTTCAAGACAGAACTTTGGTCGCAGTTTAACCACATGCGCACATTTGCCTTGCAAGACGAATCCGGTATGGTCATGGCGACCTATCCACGCGGCAATCGTCCCGACAAGCCGTTCCCGTATTTCAACGAAGTGATGACCGGTTTCGAGTATACGGCTGCCGTTGGGATGCTCTATGAAGGCATGATCGATGAAGGGCTGACGGTCATCGATTCGATCCGAAAGAGGTTCGACGGCAAACGGCGAAGCCCGTTCGACGAGACCGAGTGCGGGCACCACTATGCAAGAGCGATGGCGTCGTGGTCGGCGGTTCTGGCACTGTCGGGTTTCCACTATTCTGGCGTGACGAAGACGATGTCATTCGCGGCATCGGCTACTCCAATGCGCGGCTTTTGGTCCAATGGGCGGGCATGGGGAACGTACAGTCAGATGCC
Organism: uncultured Armatimonadota bacterium; assembly: GCA_963699265.1. Taxonomy (GTDB): domain Bacteria; phylum Armatimonadota; class Armatimonadia; order Armatimonadales; family Capsulimonadaceae; genus CAXSEA01. The sequence continues at coordinate 525,479 of OY969427.1, forward strand.
ACGGGACTACGAAGGAAGTAAGCATCCAGCGAAGCTCACGGTCTCCGTTCTGTTTGGAGTATTGGCGGTCCGGACTTTAGCCGTTGCTGGCGTTGGCTCACAGAGCTTTGACTCCGATCAAACGCTGGAGAGGGGCAATCCGATCACCGTCACGCTGACTCCCTCATGAGCTAGACCATCAGTCCGCTAAGAAGAGTTCAATAACCGGTATCGGCATGTTTTCAGGTTCTGACATTAGCCTCATCGCATAGGAGCCTGGAGTCACTCGTGGATTGAGGTTCTCGTTGCTCCATACGTCGGCCTTCACAGGCTGCATGCGTGTCCCGTCGCACAGAAGCTGCGCATATTTCACACGACCCGCCAACCCTGGGAGCGCGAGCGTTCCGGTTGGCCAACGCATCAAGTGCACATAGAGCCGCTTGAGATCGGGGTTGTATGTGTACCGGCAATCGCGTGGAGGCGGCGGAAAATCTTTTGGTGCGGCACCACAGTTGTAGATTGAGCGAGAATTGAACCGCATCCAGTGGGCGTAGTAGTCCAGGATCTCCCGTTCACGGTCGCATAGGACGCCTCTGCTGGTCGGGCCAATGTTCATCAGCGTATTGCCGTTCATGCTTGTCTGCGTGATCAGAATCTCAAGGCATCGAAACGGCGTCTTGAAGTAGGACTTTTCGTCTCGATTGTATCCCCACGCTGCGGTCAAAGAGTGGCAGCCTTCCCACGGAACGCTGTTTCCATGCTCGTCCACACAGTCCGATTCCCGCACATACCCTTCCGGCGTCAAGTATGTCCGACGACTCAGGAAAGCCCAGCCGGTTGTTCAGGATTACATTCGGCTGCAGCGATCTGATCAGCCGCACCATCTCTTCCGATTCGCACTCATCTGGGCTGATCTTGCCGCTGACGTCGAACCAGAACTCGACAATCTCGCCAAATTCGGTGAGGAGTTCGCGTACCTGGTCGCGCATATATTGTGCGTAACGCCGCATGTCGCGGCCCTCGTTCAGCGTTGCCATCTCTTCGGGCGGCAGATTGTCGAGCACATGGTTGCCGCCTTCGCTGATCAGAAAGTCCGGGTGATGCCAATCCGAGATCGAATAGTAGAGGCCGATCCTGAGACCCTCGGCTCGGAAGGCCGCGACTACCTCCTTTAGGACATCGCGTCCAAACGGCGAGTTCGTGACTTTGTAGTCGGTAAATTTGCTGTCCCACATACAGAAGCCGTCGTGGTGCTTGGTCGTAAACACCACGTACTTCATGCCTGCGCGGTTTGCCGACTTCGCCCAATCCGCTGGATCGAACAGATCGGGATCGAAATTGTCGATCAGGAACTGATAATCCTCTTCGGAGATTCGTTCGTTGCGCCTGCACCACTCGTTGACGCCGTACATCGAGTAGACGCCCCAGTGTATGAACATCCCGAAACGGTCTTTTTGGAACAGAACGACATCGCCATGTGGATAGTCGGACATGGTATTTTTCTTCCGCTACTTTCCTAAAACCACGCTCGGATAGAGTTCGGGATGCTTGAACGGCTCAGTCCCATCTGGTGAGAGCACCAAGCCGCGCTTTCGGAAATCGCCGTCGTTGTCGTTGATGATAAACGAGAACCCGAACGGGCTGCCCGGCTTGAGACTCAGCGGCGCAAGCTCGGCCTCAGGGATCGCGATCTGAATGATATATCCTCCCGGACGTTTCGTGAGCGATGACTTGATCGCAGGCACCGCGCCGAGCTTTGTAAACGCAACCTGGAATCCCGGTTTGACCGTGCGGAACACCGTAGGAGTCGTTCCATTGGGCCAGACATCGAGCTCCTGATCTTCTCGATAAAATCCCGTATTGACCAGCGAGTGCCCCGCGCCCCACGGGTCGAAGTATAGCTGCATTCCGTCGCCCCGCCATGAGCTTTGCATTGTTGCTGCCGGAGCAAAGACATCGTCGGTCACGTCAAATCCGAGGTAAAGCGTGTCGGACGTATACGCGAGTGCCATCCTCGCGGACAGATCTTTCGGGCCACCCCACGGAACCATGCCTGGGTATTTCGGATTGGGCGGATAGGCCGTGAACGACTTCATGTGCTGTGGAACGCGAACACATTGGCTCCCGCCGCTTTCCACGAGCTCAGATCGCCGTCGAGCTTCAGCGGCGCAGTTAACATCGGGCACATAGATACGATTCGATATGCGCCGGAAACGAAAGCTGCGTCGTCGAGCTGCTCGGCTTCCAGCGGATATCGAGGTCTTCCGAACTGATACCGCCAGTCGCTGTCTTGAACGGCAGAAGTATCTCGGCCGTCTTTCCCGAAGCGACTTGGACTTGCGACGATACGGGCGACCCCGACGCCGTGTTAATGGTAACTGTCCCATGGATTAACTTTGCGGTCGTGTTGCGAAGATCGATGCCGACATGACCGGCGTCCCGTACCTGCGCATAACCGACGATCGAGCCCGACGTGGACGGCTCGTAGTCGTCTTTGATTTCGGCGGCCAGCTTTGCTTCTGTACCGGGTGCGCCGCACAAAAAGACCGGATATGGCGTAACCATCAGATCGCCCGTTTTACTGGCCGTCTCGGGAGTGCCAACCATGTTGATAATTTCGAGGCTCTTCGCAAGAGAATGGAGATGCAGAGTTGACAGGGGAACGGGCTTTACACCATGTTGAAGCGAATCGGATTCCAAAGGACTGCCACAGGACGATGCTGCGGATCAACGAACATGTAGCAGTAAACGTCGGGGCCGAGGGTCACATCTTGTACATAGTCCGCGTTGCCGAGTATGCCAGAGAGCGTATTTGACGAGAACGCCCGCACCTTCGGCGTTTCGTCGTAATCCATAGTTCCGTTCTCATAGCTCCAATCGACCTGCTGCTTGACTCGGCTGCCGTACTTAAGACCAACCAGCCAAAGCCGCGATTCGTACGCCGCCGTTCGCCGTTCGCCATCCCCGATGTCGTACGAGAACAGTCCAGCCCTCCAATTATCGTTGCCCGTGACCATTCCAGGGACATTCACGTCGCAAAAGTCCCCGCCTTCCGTAAACCATACGTCGCCATGGAAATTGTTCCGGTTGAGCATCGCCATAAACGTCGCAAAATCCAAATCTCTTCCATCGGGCACGGCGCAGTAGGGATGGATCGCGGCGATATCGCAGATCGCCCCACCCCCGCATTGCAGGAAGTTGTTGACCATGGCCGTGCCGCTGTTGGGTTCGATGTTGGCCGGGTCGATCGAAATGACATGCGCGGCAGGATTCGCGCGCTTGATCCCACGGTACGCAGCAGTGAGCGCGCGGATCCACCGCTTCATCGAGTTGACGTTGGAGACGAGATCGCCGCCCGGCTCGTTGACCAGTTTCCAGTACGTGATCTCGGGATACGCCTTCGCCTTGGCGTACGCGTCGGCCTCTATGATTGGCAGATCAGCTTCATTGCCCGACCAGCCGTCCTTGAGATGGATGTCGCCAAAATGGTCGCCGCTGTCGAAGATCGATGTGACATTGGTCAGGTGATGCTTGGCCATCATCGTCAGGACGGGGTGAGGCGGAGGGTCGAAATTCATCATGGATCCCATTCCAAAATACTCTAGGTGATCCATGATGCGGTTCCAACTTCCGTCTTGCGACTGCATGCCGCCAGTGGCAAAGAGCGTGTGATGCTTGACCGACGGATCAGCCGGCGGCATGATCGCCAAGCGGCCATATTCGCGGGTTGCAAATCCGGTGTCGAGCGTTGCGACCGCCTCCTCGGTGTAAAGTCCTCTTGGCGTGTTTTCAACCCACGGGAAAGGGACAGTTGCCGTCCCATTTGCGGACAATTTGAACGGTGCAGTGGAAGTTTTGACAAGTGCCCCTAAGTAGTCGTGCTCCGAAATCACCATCTTGCCCGTCGCGCCCGCCGGACCATTCACGGTCCAGCGGCCATGTATTGGTTCGCCCGGACGGAACAGGTTGCCGCGTTGATCGGTGACAAACGACATCCCAAGAGGCTTGCACGTAAAATCGGTAAGAGGGCCTTTTTCGAACTGGACATCATCAAGGAAGGCAACAACGTCAGTTGCTCCGGCACTGACGCCAAACTCCACCGACGTAGCACTGCGGAGCACCTTGAACACATAGCTATAGCGTTTCCAGGTAGTGCCAATCGCCAGGCTTTTCCAGTTCGGCGACCAACCAGCGTCGCCGCTTCCGAAAATCGTCGTGTCGACAACCACTCCTGGTTGATCCGCCTTTGCATAAAAGCTGAGCGTGTAGTCCTTTCCAGGCTCGACTGGAATTGGAAACGACGCAATCGGCGCTGGCCGCTCGCCACTCTCGACCAGAAATTTGACGCACTTGCGGCCGCTTCTTGGGTCGGTAGTGTCGATCACATAGCTATCAGGGAACCGGCTGTAATGGTCCTTGCCGAGGTTGCCAAAAGTCCAGGACTGGAATCCCTGCTCGAAGCTTGGATTTTGAACCAGGTTTCGCGACTGACCATACTCAGGCATATGCAGATGTTCCGCATCGTAGAAGTCGAAGCCCGCGTAGGTTTCCGGCGAGACCGGCTTCGCCTTTTGGGGCAGGTCGACATCAACCACGACGGTGTTATCCACTGGAAAAAGTCGCAGACCTAGCGACTGCCAAGCATGCAGGTTTTCGTCGGAAAGGCGCACATCGGTCGCTTGAACCACATGGGCAGTCACCGTGCGGAATGGATCATTGCTATAGAACGAAATGTCTTTAGGATCAGGTCGTTTCGTGAGCAGAGTCGCGTGGTCAGTGAGGGCAGCATCCGGGATCGACGCTACAACTCCGTCAACATTCACCTCGCTTCCAACCGCTGGTGCACGCTGCGTATAGAAGAAGATGGCGTCCAAGCCCAGCAGCTTGGAAATAGGTTCGGAAGAGTCATACCGCAGCGTGATGCGCGCTTTTCCTTCGGGCGAGAGTGACAGGGAGTACTGGATCGGAATTGGTGCGGGGAGTGCCGGATCGTTGATCGTTGCCGTAAAGTCGGTTTCTTTTTTCGCGTCGTCAACATGCAATGCTCTGTTCGACAGACCGCCCGCAGTCCAGAACGTCTTGCCGCCTTTGACGATCGTGGGGACCGTCAGACTGTAGGTATCGCCCGACGCGGTGGAGATTGTGATGTCGCCACCTTCCGAGACGGCAATGCGCCCACCGACGCCGACCACCTCGCCGCCATCGGTGAAAGTCAACCCGGCGGTCTTAGCGGGAGCGCAGCCCAGCAGTACTGCCGACATCACGGTGATTGCGGAAGCGATGTAAATTGAAAGCTTGTAAGATTTCATGTGGCTGGATCGCCTCCTAGCGATTCCTAGAAGATGGAGGGCAAGTGGAATTTCGGACTACGAGCCGGCTGACAGGAATTTCAATATGCTCTACCTGCCCTGCACCGGTGATCATATCTATCAACATTTCGGTGGAACGCTTGCCGATGGTGTCTACAGGCACTTCAACACTCGTCAGCGGTGGATCGTGAGATTCGCCAATAGTGTCGTTGTCGATTCCGACGACGGAAATATCGCGAGGAACGCCAACACCGCGCTCTGCAAACGCATCCATCAGAGACATTGCGATCTGATCGCTCGCACACATGATTGCCGATGGACGCAAAGGCAGCGACAGGAAATGATCGGCAATCTGCACGGCGACTTCCGCGGGCGGCATGACAAAACTGTCTGTAAACACCGCTAGTTCAACGGAATAGGAGTCTTTGCGCCCCATCCAATCACGCCAAAAGTGGTACCGCTTAATTGCAGTCTCGGACGTTGGCTCGCCCTGCTGACCAAAATGAGCGCCTTCACCGGCATTTGGGCCTAAGTATCCGATCCTTCGATGCCCAAGCTCCCATAGATGCGACATTGCAAGGTGAATGACATCGCGTTCATTGGCAACCACCGATCCGCAACCCGTAGGCAGATTGCTCGATTGAACCAGACAGACAGTTGGCAGGCCAGCGTCAACCAGCTTGGCGGGCCTGTTGTCCCCCGCCGCAACACTGATTAGCAGGCCATCAATGCTGCCATCCAAAAAGGGATCACACGATGGGCCATCCCGCATCGCCTTCGGATAGTGGGTCACGCGGTATGATCGCTCATCCACAACCCCCAGAACACCCTCCCAAAATCGCTGTAAATATGTCGAGCGTGTTGATGGGTCGTCGTCGAGCAGAACCGATACGCAAACCCCGATCGTATTCGTCGCGATGCGGCCCTGGTGACGCATCGCCCTAGCCGGAGTAAAATGCAAATCGGCAATGGCGCGGTCGATGCGGCTCGCGGTTTCGGATGAGCAGATGTTGGCGCGCCCGTTGATGTAGTGCGAAACCGTACTCTGCGTAACGCCCGCCCGTGCAGCGACATCGCTGACAGTGGATTTTTTGTAGGGCGCGCGCATTTTATCGTTGACTTTGCGCCATAATTTTGCTAAACATATATATGTTACGCCATTCTACACTCGCATAACCCGCTTGTCAAGCGACGAATTTATATTCTTTAGGCACCTGTAATTGGGTTCCAATCAATCAAGAAGGCAATTAGCAGCAACGACATTAATATCAGCTACCGAGGGAGAGATTTATCGTGTCTACAGCCATACCAACGAAGCGCCAGCTCGAGTTTCAGGACTGGGAATTTGGCATCTTTTTGCATTTTGGGATCAGAACTTTTTACGAGGGGTTCCGGGATTGGGACGGCAACCCCATGAATCCCACGAACTTCCTGCCGTCCTCGCTCGACTGCGATCAGTGGGCGAAAACCGCGAGCGAAGCGGGCGCGAAATACATGGTGTTCACCGCGAAGCACCATGACGGTTTTGCAAACTGGCCCTCGAAATACACGGATTTCAGTGTTGCAAGCTCTCCGTGGCGCAATGGTCAGGGCGATGTTGTGGCCGATTACGTCGCCGCCTGCCGCAAATACGATCTCAAGGTCGGCCTATACTACTCGCCAGCAGATGCGTCGTCTGATTCATTCGGCAGCGGTGATGTTAAAGCATATGACGACTACTTTCTCGCGCAGATCGGCGAAATCCTGTCGAACTACGGCGAAATCGACATTTTGTGGTTCGACGGTTGCCACTCGGAGGGACACAACTACGACTGGGTGAGGATTTTCGGCGAGATCAGGCGCATGCAGCCGAATGTCCTGATATTCAACATGGGCCAACCGAATTTCCGCTGGATCGGAAACGAAGCCGGTGTCGCGCCGATCCCTACCTGGAATACGGTATCGGCTGTCGATTTTAGCGTGCTAGCGGAAGGCAAAGAGGAGATGAACTCCGGCGAGCCGCAGTGGCTTCCCGCGGAATGCGATTGCCGCATCCGCGACATCAACTGGTTCTTTTCCGAAAAGGACGAGCACACGGTAAAAAGCGTGCCGGAGTTGATGGGCCTGTACTATCTGTCCGTGGGGCGCGGCTGCAACCTCCTTCTAAACATCGGCCCTGACCGAAGGGGACTATTGCCCGATCTGGATTCGCGGCGTCTCATCGAGTTTGGTCAAGAGATCAATAGGCGCTTCTCGAAACCAGTGGCTACTCTCGACACTGCAACGGTCATCGACGCGCAAACGCTGAAGTGGGAGTTTCCCGCGAACCAGGAGTGTTGGTTGATCACGTCGTGCTGGAAGAAAATTTGACGGAAGGCGAGCATATCCGTCGTTTCGCGATTGATGTCAGCCCAAGGCACTCGCCGAATATTGCAATGTGGGAGGGCCAGAATGTAGGACATAAGGCAATTTGCCGCTTCCCACCGGTCAAGGCAATGTCTGTCACACTGCGCATCCTCGAATCAGACGGCCCGTGGTCGCTAAAGGCGGCATCCCTGTTCAATTGCGAAGGTGCCTAAACCAACTCCCTATGAGAATTACGCGCGGGATAGCCAGGGGACAGGTTTTGCAACGCCGCCAGAGCGGCACGGCTTCTGCAATCATTTCGGGCATGAACAGTGCGAATTCGCCTGTTACGGCTTCGATCACGCTTGCGGGCGAACCGTTGCAAGGTTGGAACCGTCTCGAATGCGGCACTTCCGCCGGAGGGAGATTTACCGCGAACCTGTGCGGAATATCCAACGGGCGGGCCTTACGAAATTACTCTTGTTGCGGAAGATGAGCACGCAACGATTTCGGATGTCTACGTTGGTGACGTTTGGATACTCGCCGGTCAAAGCAATATGGAGGGTTGCGGCAAGTTGGATGGCGCGCCGCCTGCATGTCCCTCAGTGCGAGCGTTGTACATGGATGGCGCATGGGAAGTTGCCCGCGAACCACTGCACACCCTGCTCGACTCGCCGGATGCCGCGCATAATCCGCCGCACCTTTCTGCGACTGCGCGAGCACGTTTGCGTATCGTACGCAGCATACAAAACTCTGGGGTCGGTCCGGGAGTGTTCTTTGGACTCGAGATGTTGCGCCGGAGCGGTGTGCCGCAAGGACTGATCTGCACCGCGCACGGGGGAACGTCGATGAGCGACTGGTCGCCGGAAAAGAAGGCTCTTGGCGGCAACTCCTTGTATGGGTCGATGCTGCGCATCTGGTCGGAAACGGCTCAGCCAGTAGCGGGAGTCCTCTGGTATCAAGGCGAGAGCGACACCGGTAATTCTTTGGATGTCGAGGCATACACGGAACGGATGATACGCCTCGTCGCTTCGATCCGTGAAGACCTAAATCAGACCGATCTAGCATTCCTGATGGTGCAGCTTGGCCAGTATTTCACCACGACAGCAGACCAACGACTTTGGAAATCCATTCAGATTCAACAGGGAGAACTTCCGACAAGAGTTGACCACCTAGGATGCGTCCCGGCAATTGACCTTCCTCTCGACGATGCCATCCATATCAGCTCTGCTGGCCATGCACGCTTAGGCGTGCGTCTTGCTCGGCTCGCCGAACGGAATTGTCCACGGAAACACCGAAGAGCTTCCACCTCCATGCTTTGTGAGTGCAGTCCGAGTCAGCGATAGCCCACGGTTCCGGACGATGACATACGCGTTCGACGTCAAGTTCGACAATGTAGTGAACGGTCTGCGCGCGGCCGGTGAACCGCTTGGTTTTGCGCTTGTAGATGACGATCTGAACGCCCTCCCCGTAGTCTGCAAGACGACTCTGTAACGGCGATACCGTGCGCATCGAAACCACCCTCCGAGACAATGTCGACAACCTCAATCTAATGTATGGAGCTGGCTGTGCGCCGGTCTGCAACATCACGGACGGCAGGGATATGCCGATTCCCGTCTTCGGCCCGATCCGAATTCAAGAGACGTTGGCGATGACTCCCTACTGTTGCCAGTGGCGTGTCAGCGACCTTATCACAAACACTCTGCCAATATCAGAATTGACGGTGCAGGACGCAATGCCGCTGCTATTTACAGCCCGCACGTTCGCGCCGCCCATGGTTTCGATGTTCGGTAAATGGGGTGGGAAGCGAGGGGTGGCATTTTTCCGGGCGAACCTTAACGCACCTGAGCCGATGGAAATCCGATTGCGGTTTGGATATGACGCGCCGTTTCGCCTTTGGCTAGACGGCAACGTCATCCACACCGACCCCGCTGGCACCAATCCAATAATCGTGGACGAGATCATTCTCCCAATCTCGCTGAAGCAAAGGCGACCACGAGATAGCATGCGCGTTGGATTATGGGAACGAGACGCGCTTGGGGATTTGCGCTGCGATGCGACCGGACCGATCTCAGCGCTGAGCAGATGTTGTCCGGCAGCTTCTTGTTGCCAACTTGGGGAGTTCCTTAATCGCGTCAATAACCTGTCTATTCCGAGCCAGCAAACAGTTCGATTCGGCTGATCGAACCGTTGAAGTTGTAGTCCTTGCCCGACGCTCGCCCGGCCTGTACCCTCCCGCTAAATGGCGCGGGCGGAGGGCAATCGGTTGCCGAATCAAGGTGTCCGTTGAGATAGAGATATGCCCGGGATGTCCCGAAGACGACGCGTGCCACATAATCCCTGTGCAGCGACAATGGTGCCGAAGATGTCAGGAAGTGCGGCTTGCCGTCACTGCCGAACATATCGACCGAAAGCTTGAGGTCTTGTCCTATCACAAGGCGCGCGCCGGAATGCCCATACTGCATCGACTCGAAGATGCCGCCGCAATAGCCATCAGGCTTATCGTTGATGTCAAAGCTGGCCTCAAGAGTCCACGGCGTGCCATCGCCAACTCCCGGCAATTTGCCCATATCTCCGGCAACTGCGCTGCCGTGCGCGAAGATCAGAGCACCGGTTCCAGCAACGGGCGCGGCGGCGTTTGCGCCCGCGGCAAGCGCGGGGCCACCCGAAACGGCATTAGGAACGATAGCGCCGGTCGCCTTGGAAAAATCCCAATCGGCAATAGGCTGCGCTTCCGCTACGGTCGCGCCCGCTGTCCCGCCGGTAATTCCCAGCAAGACAATCTGAGCTTGAGTCAAGTTGCCGATAACATCGATGGTTGCGATCTCCTTATCGGGATTGGGATTGGTCCATTCGGTCACGTAGACACCTACCGGAGCGTGGAGATCGTTCTTGCCCGTCCATCCAACTTTGGAGTTAGGGAGCGGGCCTGGACTCCACCAATCGGTCAATTCGAGGCCTTCGCGCTGCGGCAGAGTGGCCGTGGTTCCGTCCGTATAATGGACGATGTATCGGCCAAGCTCCTGATGCACTATGCCTTCGACCGCCCACACGGCGCACTGCAGGAACCAGAGCTTGTCCGCCTTATGTCCGATGACGATTCCGTTGACGCTCTCTGGCGCGGCAGGATCATGCCCCTGCCCCCTCAGCACGATCACGGCGCGGCCATCATTCTTCTTAGGATCGACCAGCGCGAACGGCCTGCCCGCGAACGATGCAACTGAGGGGAAGTCTCCGGTCCCAACGTCCATGTTGCCGAGCTTACCGCTGTGGTTAATGAGGAAGTAGCGGTTGTCGTTGGCTCCCTGATCGGTCCAGCCACCCTTTCCATCGCCTGCTACCTCGTCGTAATAGCCGCGGTTAGCCTGCTTTGATATGTTGACGTTGAAGTAGGAATACGATACGGCCGCTTCGGTCTTGATGTCGCCGCCGAGGTTTAAAGTCAGCGCCGAGACAAGCCGCGTAACCTTGTCCGACTCCGCACCGAGTGCGTTTTCCCAGGGGAGCGTGTCGAACAGGATCGCGCCCGAGCCGGTTGGGATTTTCCAAAGCAGTCCGGGTTCGACCAGCTTAGTGGCCGCGCCGATCGGCGGCGGCACCAGTTCGTATTTTCCGATCGAAGCGGTCGGCTGCCCCATGCCGAAATAGTCGTTCCTGGCTCCAAGCTCGATGCGGGACCAGGCAAAATCGAACGTGCTGATACTGTCCATCCATGGATCGTCGGATCGGCGAGCGGCGGTCTGGACCGTGGGATCGATTGGCTCAAGTTTCGGCGCAAACGGAAATAGCGGAGCGGCTGCGGGCAGGGTCGCGGGCGTAAAGCCATGCAGCCAGACCGAGCCGCCGGAATGCAGGTACGCCTGGATTGTGCTGATATCGCCTGCAGTTGGCGTGAAGCTAGTGTCGAACAGGATCGGTCCCGTCCCGGAAAGTCCCGGCGATGTGACAATGGAACACGCCTCGAGAGCCTGCTTCAGTGCGCTGTTGTCGCCCGCAAGAAGACGAATCGGCTGATTCGCGGAAGTTGACGGCGCAAGCCCGTACCGGATCAGCGAAAGGAGGAGCGTGTCGGCGGCAGGCTCAACTCCAATCCGGTCGACGAGGTTCAAGGTACTTAATATATATGCGCCGGAACCGTGCGACACCTCGCAGAGCGGAGTCCATTTCAGGCCGTAAAGCCCGCCTGCATCGATGAAAATCTTCGATTTGCCGCCGGATGGCTTGTACGCGGTTTCGGTGCTGACAATGTTGTCGGGTAGCCAGTACGATAGCTGAGGCTCCTCAAGCCCGCCAGTGATCAAACTGCCGTGCGACCGGAGCCAGGTGCGAGTCGCGATGTGCTTGGTATCGACCTCCGGCAGATCGGCCGACAACGCCGCCGCGTTTGCAGACGACAGGAGCAGCACTCTTCCTCCCGCAGCGGCAAATGCGCCAATCTGCTGAGCGTAGGGGGCAGCATTCGCGCCTGGACTGACAATCAATAATCGTTGTCCCGCCAGGTCGTCGGCGCTCAACGCACTTTTGCCTGGGACGGTCATGCCGAGCTTTGCGAGCGCCGCGGATGTTGCGCCAGTGGGATCGAACAGCGCGACTCCTGCAGGATTCGGATCCGTCCAGCGCGCAGGCGGCATAATGTAGATCGTCTCGTCGAGACGGTTGACCTGCGCCCATGTTCCGCCAACTTCATGCCTTAGCCTGATCGTCAGTAGCGCTTTCGTCTGCTTCGCGACTTCAGGACACACCACCGGGACATCCACTTTGTCAACTTGGCCCGGTGACATCGAAACGGGGATGATCTTCTCCGAGACCGTAGTTCCGTCAACAGTCAGCCTGCACTGCAAATTTGCAGACGCGAAACTGCGGTCAGAGTCGTCGAACACTGCTACTTTCCGAACACCTGTCGCCCCGCCGTAGAAATTGGTGTGGAAATCGAGCGGCCTGACGGCCACGGCGGGCATGACTGAGTTCGCATATCCCGCCCATGGATTGACCCCGGCGACTCCCTGAATGCGATACGCATCGGTAAGCATCCCAAGGATGTTGGCAAAATCGTCGCCGGGCTGATTGTCTCGTCCGGCAAAGTTTTGCAGACGCCATTTTTCCCAGTCATAGACCGATTCGCCCATAAAGCTTGACCATGTATCGGGATTACCCGAGGCATCAAAGTATTCGCCAACGATAAGTGGACGATCCCACTTGAAGACGGAGCGCCAGCTCGACTCCATGTTGTCTTTGCCCTGAGTCAGCCAGTAGAGGTCATTCGGGACAATCTCGCTGGAGTCGGGGTATTGCATGCGGAGCGCACCAGCCGTGCTTTCAGGGTAGTGAACGTTGATGATCGGCAACCGTCCGCCCCAATCCACTTCGCCATCACCCTCCTGCGGACGTGTCGGGTCTGCCGCGCGCGCCGTCGCCAGGAACTGATCGGCGATCTTCATGCGCATGTCGTCGGTGTTGCCCCAAAAAGTTTCGTTGACCAGGTTCCAAATGACAATGGACGGCCTGCTGCGATCGATCTTGATGAACCGCTTCTCGTAGTTCAGAAAATTTGGGAGCCAGACACTCGGCTCGTTAAACGACCAGACACTATCACCTCCGACCATCGCTAGTTCAGGTGTCGTCATGACTCCCATGCGGTCACATGCGTCCAGAACGCCCACGTTGTCGAATCCGATATGCAGGCGGATCGCGTTATAAGGCTGGCCGGCCGTGAACTGGAGTTCGCGATCGGCATTTTCGCTGGGTGCGCCGATCGCGGTCAGGAAGCTGTTGCGTTTCAGCATGACGCGCTCCCCATTGAGATAGAAATCGCGCCCGTCGATCCAAAATTCGCGGAAGCCGAAGCGCTGATCGACAGAATCCACAGTTGCGCCACTTGTCTTCAGGCTAATATGCGCGACATACAGAGCGGGCGATTCAGGAGCCCAAAGTTTCGGAGCAATCCAAGATTGGCCGAGGACAACTGTCGCTTTGTCGCCTGAAGCGACGGTGACGGTCTTTGTTTCCAAATTGCACTGCCCGCGCCCTACTTGATCGGTAACGAACCCGCTTAGCTCAAACGTGCGCTGCTGCGACGAGTTGTTCGCGACGGTCGTCTCAATATCGATCCGCTTCGTGCGTACCGATGTGTGGACGAATAGGTCGTCAATCGACTCTCTCGGTATAAACTGAAGAGAAACATGGCCCCAAATGCCGCCCATGACCCCGTTGCCGGGGGCGATGTAGGACTTTGCCGCAATATCGATGAGCGACTCGCGGCCAGCCAAAGCAACAACAAGCGCGTTCTCGTGACCAGGTTTAACGATGCTCGTGACGTCGAAGTCTTGAGGAAGTTGCCCGATGACGGACTCGCCAAGCATTTTCCCGTTGAGCCAGACCTTACTCCGAAACGCCATGCCGTCAAAGTGCAAAACGATGCGCTTGCCCTGCGGCAGTTCCGCGGGTACGTTGACGGTCCGGCGAAACCAGGCTGCGATACGGTCATGCCGCTTGAAGTCCGTACCGTCTTTGGTCAACACGTCCCGAACTGGCGGCGCATACGGGCCGCCAGGGGTGTACATCGTGGTGGCCACTTCCGAAGGCACTTTTTCGGAGATCCATCCCGTCGAAGGCGGCGGGTATTGGAACGTCATTCCGGAAATCGGCAACGACTCCCAGGTGCCGTCGAGGCTCATGGAAGCGCGCGTCCCCGTGCTGACAATCGGGTTTTCAGCAAGCGCGGGTAATGAGGCTAAGCACAACAAAGCGAAGAGAAAACAGCGTAGTAGCTTGGGCAAATTCATGGTTAATCGATCTTATTCAGTGTGCTAAATCCCGACGTGATGTGCGGAGAATTCTGTGATTTTGGGATCACCGGCGGTAACCGGAAACCGTACGCGAAGCTTCGCTGTTTCCACTGGCGCGAACTGCTCGATTCGCTTATTCCCGATCGCTTGTTCCGCTGCATAGCTCGCGCCATCCCCACCTTGTCTGCGCTTCGATGACATACTCCCTGACGCGGTGGCCGAGACGAATCTCTTCGCGCAGGATGGCATGGTTGACTATGGTAAATTTGGTCGGAAGCTCCAATTCGATCATGTCGCCTGAGCCGCTTGTCTTGGCGACAGGTGAGCCGAAGCGGCGGCGAATTTCCTGGCCCAACTCAGCGTATCGCTGCATGTGTCTTTCCGGCAGCAATCCATCCGGACTAGGGGAGGCGTTGAGCAGGAAGTTGCAATTTCGACCGACCGATGTGTAGTACAGACCGATCAGATGCTCAGTGGAATAGATTCGGTCTTCGCAACCAGGCGACCACATCCAGCCTGCGGTAGGAGCATCGCGGTGGATCAACGTCGTGTCCGCTTCCGCCGGACACCAAAATCCTTCATCCGGGTTGCCGCTGTATTTATGGCCGTAGTGGTTTGGAACTCGGTCGGCTGCGGAAACCGCGCTCCAGGTCGGATAATGCGCCCACCCATCTTCGTTGCCGATCCAGCGGATTGAGGGATTTGGCCCGCCAAAGCAAAGAGCGATTGGCTGATACTTGTGCAGAATGGGCATCAAATCGGGGCCACCTTCGGAAACAGGCGTTGCGGAGCCGTCGAACCAAATCTCCAGCATTTCGCCGTACCGCGACCAGAGTTCGGTGACCAGAGTTTCGTAAATCTTTACATACC
The DNA here is from genome assembly GCA_963699265.1 of uncultured Armatimonadota bacterium. GTDB lineage: Bacteria > Armatimonadota > Armatimonadia > Armatimonadales > Capsulimonadaceae > CAXSEA01. Next base: position 540,747 of record OY969427.1, read on the forward strand.
GGCGCTGCTCGTCTTCGTTGCCGGAGAGAACGCGTCCGGGATCATCGACGCGCAAGTACCAATTCGCAGGGAAACTGCAATAGAGTGCGGGCTTGACCCCGACCTTGCGGCAGGAGCGCACGAAGTCACCAACAATGTCGCCCTGCCCACCTCGCCACGGGGATTGCCGGACACTATACGGGTACGCCTCTGTCGGCCAAAGGCAAAATCCCGTGCAGTGCTTAGCCGTCAGCACAGCGTACTTTGCACCGATACTGGTTGCAGCTTGCAGCCACTGATCGGTGTCAAGCTGCGATGGGTTAAAAATATCCACTGGGGGAACTCCCGCGTCTCGGTTGGCGCGGAAATCGAATCCGGGCTGGAATACGGAGATGTCGTAGTGGATGAAGAGGCCCATCCCCATCTCCTGCCACTGTGCCTGCTGCTCTGTCGGGACAGATAATGTCATTTGGAATATATGCCTTTCCTGGCTAATCTAGTTGATTACGTCCTCGCCGACAGATTCGACCTCAACTTTTGCCGGGCCAAACAGTCCGGCGTCGAGCTGGGTATCTTCCGGCGCGGAGTACCATCTCCAGTTGTAGTTTTCATATTGCGTGACGGCATTAAGTACAAGATTACCGATTCGAACATGGACAATGTTATATCCACGTCGAACAAAATCGGATATGTTGAAACGGTATGCGGGCCATATGCGTGCACCCACAAACTGGTCATTCACCCATACTTCTGCGATATGTTTGACAGATCCAAGATCGAGCCAAGCGGAACTAGGCTGCTCGTTAATCGTGAAGCCGCACTCGTAGTCGATAAATCCGGAGAAGTCGCGCAACCCCCAGGTTAGCCACGAGCTCAAAGGCCGCATTTCGCCCGTGCCATGCATCCAGGCAGGCGTTTCTTGCTTGTGCTGCGCAGGGTTTGGCTGGTCAGATGGATTGAACCAGACGCGCCATTCTCCATCTAATTGGGTAGTGGAAACTGATTTACGGGGCTTGTCGGGTGAGAGCGATGCAGCCTGCGCATTCGGATCGACAACTAGCCAGAACGCTTCGAATGGCGCAAATGTCCAGCCGAAGCTGAGACCTTCCGGCGTCCCTGTCGTTTCGACCGTATCTATCTGACCGGTTTCGCAGTCCCATCGTGTAGCGGTACCGGCGACTGCGTGCAGATTTAGGCGGCAGGTCTGCGATTCAGCCGTCGGATTGACGAGCCAGTAGTAGTCGCGCCCGTCAACGACGCGGTGCTGCTGGATTAGCGGAAAATCTCCCTGACTAACTTTCACATGAGGCTGCAGTCCTTCTTGACCACTGCGAACCAGCTGACCAATTCCGTCCGGTACGTAATGGAGAGACGGACACATAGCGAGCGCTTCCATCAATGACCGCATTTGCGGATCGTCCATTCCGTTTTCGGTCGAGGCATGCGGTAGACTGCCAAGCGCATAGACATTCCCGTCGTTTTGCGCGAAATTGAGGAGCAACGTGGCGATGTCTAGTGGAAGCATGACCAGAGGAGGAAGCACAATCGACCCAAAGCTGTAGCTCTCGCGATGGAGCGTGCCGTCTTCGACAAGCTCCATGCTTCGCAGGTATTCGGCGTCCGTGATTAAGAACTCATTACGGTTCTCAACCAGTTCAGTCATTGCTTTCGTATACGCCCGTTCGATCTCGTTGATTTTTTCGCCGTGCCGAGCATCAACCATGCATTCAGGGTCTCCAATGCCGCTTTGCTGATCGACAATATGGGTCTTGTACGGCTTGTCGGCATCGAAGAGTCCGTCGCCGAGCAGCGACCAGACGCTGTCCATCGGGCAAAGCAACAGTACGTCCGCAGCGACATGCCCCTGCGCATTGATGAAGCTCGCTCGCCTACAATAGTCGGTGTACTGGTCGAAATGGCGCCAGTAGGGATTCCAGTCAAAGAAGTCAGGCGGGTAATTGACCTTGCGCAGATCACGATCGGAATAAATCCCGTGCGGAACAATGTGCGTGACTCCCCATGCAATCGCATGATTGGTTGCGTTCTTGATGTCTGCCGGAGAAATGTGCCAGCCACCAACGCCGAGCAGTTCGCACATAAACTGTCTGCCTTCGAACTCGCTTACCGCCTGCGTCTCCTTGAAATCGCATGGACGAAGTGCGCCCATGAACAGCGCGTCGGTCCCTGGCAGACTGTAAGAGCGTTGCGCTTCGAAGTAGTCGCCAGTCCGCATCGCCTGCGCGACCAGGTTCTCCTCCCAAAAATGGCACGTCATGTACATGTCGTACTGCTCGAACCAGCGGTCAAGCGGCTTAATTAATTCGTCCAAATAGGTTGTCGAAGCAGCCTTAAACCAGTCCCAACGCGCCTTGCCCCATAGTCCTTCAACATCCTCGTCAATCAAGAGCGGGAGCCAAAGGCGGATGTCGCGTCCGTTGCGCGCCATATATTCGGCTGCCAGATCGTCGGAATACGCGAGCTTCGTTCCATAGTCGCCTTCGAGATCGATAAACCCGCCGGGCATGGTCGTGCCAAGATATTCACCGACTTGGGCTGGATATTTGTCCAACTCGACCGCGATCCACGCGTCGCCAACGCGGCGGTCAAGCAAGTTGATCTCCAGGCCCTCCGGCTCACGCATCCGGTACTTGCTGAACTTATAAGTGCGCCAATTGCCGTCTGGAGCGATCCACTTCGCCGCCTGGCCGCCTTCGACAATCTGCAACGACTCGCTAACGATCGCCGGTTGATCAGAGCTGCCGGTACGCCTAGCTACTACGGCATAGAGACAGTCCGACAGATCGACGGTTTCACCGGTGGCGCACTCGGCGACTGTCCAACGAAGAGACTGGATTGCAAGATCGGGATTGTATGCGAGTATCGCATTCTGCGGAACGCTAGGATCGCCCGCCGTGAAACAAGCATAGGCACCACGATCTTTAGCCGTTTCCAACGTTTTGCCGATCGCATCAAACCAAGTGTCGGTCATCCAGAAGCCGTTCGGATATTGCCGCATGTGAATATATCCGGGGTTCATGCGTTTGTCGCACATTTCGTTTGCCTGACCGCGCAGGTCGGCAGATGCGACATCGCCCATGAAAAAGTAGAAAATATGCGGGGCATACCATATATCGGGGTCAGCAAATTGCGCCTTCACTGTCGCGAAATCGTCGTACTGGCGCAAGGCAAGTTGACGCCCTGATCGCGGTTTTGGCACGATGGCGGGAGGATTCGGCAGTTGCGGGGCTTGGATGGAGGAAGTCATGGATCGTAAACTCAGAGCGAAACTATGCCCACTCGACGGCAATCACGTCACCATCGGCCGAAGGATAGCCCGGTGGCAAATCCAAAATAAGGGTGTCGCCTTCCTTACGAAAAGGCGCTTCTTTTCCAGTGCGGATCCAGCGTGCAGCCTTTGGCTCGCATACGCCCTTAAGAATGATTGGATAGTTGACAAGCTGGTGCGCGTGCAGATACCACGTATCGCCGCGGACAGTGACGGGCACATTGCTCCGCTCGGGCCACGGGCCAGGTTCGACATCGAAAATCGAATCGCCATTAAGCCGAAGCCATTGCGCGAGTTCGTTCAGGCGTTGGTAAGCAGTCGTCGGCAGTTCGCCGTGTGAGTCCGGCCCCATGTTGAGCAAAAAGTTGCCACCCCATGCACGCGCCTTCGCTAGCTCGCCGGTCGCCCACCCGATTGGCTTATATGACTCATGCTTGAGGTAGCCCCAGGCGCCATCGTTCCAGATATGGCAGTATTCCCACCAACCCGAAATACGCTGCTTCGGGAACGAACACTCCGGCGTTTCAAAATCTCCGACACCGAGGCCACGGCGATTGACAATAATTCCCGGCTGCAGCTCCCGTATCTGCCCCAGGCTGATGGCGTTGTCCGCGCTGCCGTCAAACCAGAGAATGTCGATCTTGCCGTAGCGCGTCAACAGCTCCAATGTCTGTGCGCGGACATATTCGCGGCGCGCGGCATCGTGTGCTTCACGTTCCGCTACCGACAGTTCTGGACGCTCGACTGGTCGGTGGTAGATGTCAAGTTCCGGCTTGGTCGTGCCATAGCTGAATGACATCACGTCTCGATCAAAATACCAATCGGGAGGCGAGTAGTAGAAACCGATCTTGATGCCGTATGCACGGCAGGCTTCGACAAACTCTCCGACAAGATCGCGTCCGCCCAGGTAGTTCTTGGTGTTGAAGCCGCCGTGGTCACTTGGCCAGAGCGCGAAGCCGTCGTGGTGCTTGGTGGTCAGGACGGCATACTTGACGCCAGCGTCGCGCAAAGCCGCCATCCATTTCTTGGGATCGTACCGGTCCGCCGAAAATCTCTCAGCCTGCTTCCAGTATTCGTGCGGCGACGAAATCCGCTGGAGCGCAAACAGACCGTGCGCTTTTGTTGCCTGCTCCCGATAACCGGAAGGTCTGTGCATCATCGACCACGATAGGTCTCCGTCGCCATTGACTGACGAAATCCCCCAATGGAGAAAAACTCCTAACCCGGCCGTCGCAAACCACTGAGCATCCGGATGATCGGTATGCGCCTCCGGAGACTGAACCTGCATTAGTACGCCAATCTGCGCATGCTGATCTTGGACAAGTGTCGTTTCTGCATTTGCCATAGTTAATAATATCTATTGTCAGTCGTTATCTGCTATTGTCCACGGGCCGCACGGATTTAGTGCTGTTCCTGGGCACTGCCAGGATTGACCCGGACCAAACGGATTGTATTCTGGAATCGTGATCGTGACAGGGTACGTTACTCCCGGTGTTCGAATCGTGCTTTCCGGCGTCATCCATTTAACATGCCCGTCGCAGTAGACATAGTTCCAACCGCCCGAATGGAACGGTCTGCCGGGTGAACTCTGATCTTGTCCGGGGCAAATGCCGCTGTTGATCGGACAATGGACGATGGCACCTGCGTTGTCAGTCACAAAACTGCCTGTGTCGCAGGCCTCGGTGAGGAGAAAAGTCCCCGACGGCGATCCGATTTCACTCAGTGGGCAGGAGTATTGGTTGTATCCAGACGGGCTGAAGGCGTAGACGGAGTTGTACACTGCGCCTACCATTGCGTACGTTCGTGTTGGCAATCCGTTCTGCGTGTTAAGCGAAAGGTCGTCGGGGCAATGAAAGATGCTCAAGTCGCTGACGCCATATTTCAACGCGTACGGCTCAATTTCGACATCCCAGCTCATAGCTGTGAAGTGGTCGGAGCCAAACGGATAGACTTCATCGTAGTCCTGAGCATAACTGGTGAACGCGATTCCAAGCTGCCGCTCGTTGCTCGCGCATGTCGCCTGCCGAGCCTTTTCGCGAGCGGTGGCGAACACTGGAAAGAGTATCGCTGCCAGCATGGAGATAATTGCAATCACAACAAGGAGCTCGATCATTGTAAAGGCCCGAGTTCGCTTGTTCGGCTTCGCTGTCGTTGTTAGCATGTGTCTGAATAATTGTCAGGCAGTTGAAACGCCGCTGTGCGGCCAGCGGCGTTTCAACACTTTGGGCTCGGATGAACGCCAGATTACATGTTTTCGCCGACGGTCCAGCCACCGTTCGCGATCGCAGCCCCGTACCTGCAGTACGCCTTGCCGATGCTTTGGCTCGGTGTTAACCATTTCACATGACCATCAACATAGCCATAGTTATATCCGTTGGTATGACTTGGCGGGCCAACGCCGGTAGCCGTGCTTCCATTACAAGACGATGTTCGGCAGTCCTGCGCGCCGGAAGCGGCCATATTCGTGCAATAGGTAGGTCCCGGTCCGCCGCCAATGTAATTCGCAGAAGGAATATACTGGGACATGTCTGCCGAAGGATCAGCGACAATGCTATCTCCATTGTAAACACCGTTGCCGTAGTTCGGATATTCAACCAAAATGAATGTCTTGGCTGGCTGCGGAACCTGCGCTACCGAGTAGGCCGTTGGATTGGTGCAGTTCCCTGTTGAGGTTGAACAATTTGCGTTGTATCCTGCCATTCCCGAATAAGCGGCCGAGTTTGCTCCGACCTCGCCATAGAGCAGCCAGCCTGCCTTTCCGTAGTTGCCGCCATTGTTTGGCATCCCATAGCTTTGAATGGCTGGTGCCGTCGGCGATCCGGTACGAGTAGCGGTATCATCCGGACATTCAAAAACACCGTGCCCGGCGCTCTTACCCGCGTAGTACAAGCCTCTTCCGTTGAGATATGGAGTGATGAGCCAGTCCCAAGTCTCAGCAACAGTTATATTGCCCGCGCTTGGGATCGTGGTTGACGGATATATCTCATCGTAGTCCTGTGAATACTGGATCATGGCGATAATGATCTGCTTCTCATTGCTCGCACAGGTGGACTGCCTAGCCTTTTCACGAGCGCTTGCAAACACGGGGAAAAGTATGGCTGCCAGTATCGAGATGATGGCAATGACAACGAGCAGTTCAATTAAGGTAAATGCCGTACGACTTGATCCCGAATTTGCATGTTTTCTCATAGTTTTCTCCGTTCGACCGCAAATCAAAATAAGTTCAAGTACGCCGTCACTTACTTTCGGATGGCGCAGCTGCGCTTTCGCGCTCAATCAAATGGCCTTCGACGACGCTGAGGCGCGGCGGCCCGACATATTCGCCGCTGAGCCTGGTGAGCAGCAGGCGCGCAGTCTCATTCGCAATCTCCTGCACCGGGTGACGAACAGTGGTCAGGCGTGGTGTGACGACCCTGGCGATTGGAGTGTCGTCGTGTCCGACTACGGAAAGATCTTGCGGGACGCGAACTCCTGCGCGTTGAATTTCGGACACAAATGCGGCTGCTGATGCATCGTTGACGATGCACATGGCAGTCGGCCGCTCCGTCCAGTTAAGAAAGACTTTCGCGAGCAGCTCACCTCCACCCTCCTGTATCGTCTTTGAGTAGAAATTGCCGCTTGTTACCAGCCACTCATCCCGCGTCGAGCCACCGTATTCCTTGAGCGCCCGCATGAATCCCGTAAACCGAGGAGACTCCCTGATAGGCCCATTTCCGTCCTTGTAGAAACCAACCTGGCGATGGCCCAACCTGAGTAGATGTGCCGCGGCCTCGTACGTGTTGGCCTCTTCATCGAAATGAACCTGATCGCACTCAAGCGAACTCTTACGGCGATAAGTGACAACAAGGCCACCATCGTCGATGTGCCGACGCAACTCTTTGAGGATTTCCTCCTCGTTCGACGAAGATATGATCGCCCGTGGCCGCTGCAGCCGCAGACTCGCCATCAGCTTCGCGCGGCTTGCGCAGTCGCCCAAATCTGAACCACCGCTGGAGTAGATGGGAACGTTGTAGCCCGCTTTAACCAAATTGAACTGAAGTTCACGAAGCGTCTGCATGCCGACACCAGCGTCGATGTCGATGACGTAAATGCCGATCGTGTCTGCGTCTGAGCCGGTAACCAACCTCTTTGCGTGAGGATTCGCTTCGAAGTTCAACTCACGAACCGCATGCATCACCGCTGCAAGCTTTTCGGGCGACACCGCATATTTTCCGGACTTCCTGTTGAGCGCGGCGGAGGCAGTCGAAAGCGCCACACCCGCGTGGCGCGCCACGTCGTTCAAGGTCGGCCTCTGTCGTTTTTCAGTTAAGATTTCCATGTTTCCGAAACGCTTCGGGAAAAGTATACTACAGACCTCGATTTAGCGCAATAGGGCATTTTCGACACTTCAGCAAAAGAGCCGTATCCGTTATAGAAAGACGATTAACGCAAGCTGATGTCGTCAGAATTGAGGGCAACAGACTCCGCAGTGTCGAACGATGCTAGATCGTCAAATTCCAATTTGACCACCATGACCGTATTCGCTAATTGGTTGACCGGTAGATCATGCAGGCACAAGATGGGTGAGCCGCGGAGACATTCTGACGGGGGCATGTCAACCGTGAACTTAACGGTTTGGCCCGTGTTCAGCAATTTGGCGCTGCGCGGAACCAAGCGGATGGGGCCGAGCTTGACACAGTCCGACTGAGGATCCTTGTAGAGATGCACATAGAGCGTGTTACCCCGGCGAGTCAGCAGGATGTCGCGGTTGGTGGTCAGTTTGGATGCAGGCGTGACGTCGTATAGCGATTCTTTGACTTGTCCCAGCCACTGACCAATCCGGCGCAGAACGTCCGCGTACGAACTGTCAATCACTCCGTCAGGGCGTGGTCCAACATTGAGCAAATAGTTTGCGCCGACGGCCAGATATTTGTCCAAGCTGCGCAGCAGGTGCCGATCCGTGTAGAGCGAATCGTCCACGCGAAACCCCCAGCTTTCTGAGCTGATCGACTGGCACGCTTCGGTGAGGCGCGGGATTTCTGGCGATTGTTCGGCGTCGAGATCATAGTCGCGCTCCGGTGTACCGAAGTCGCCTTTATCGTAACCCCGGTCGTTGATTACGGCTGAGGGTTGAAGCTCGCGAATCATCGAGTTGATGGACGGGTCAACATGCTGGTCGACATTCATGTCCCACCAAAAGCCGGATATCTCGCCGTAGTTCGTGCATAGTTCACGGACTTGAGCGCGGACAAATTCCATGTATCTCGCAAGGTCAGGTTCACTACCTGGCACTGGCGCGGGAAGTTCGTGGTGCCGGCCCTGATTGGGATAGTTCGGATGGTGCCAATCCACACAAGAGTAGTAAAGGCAAAGTGGAACGCCTCGGCGGTGGCACGCTTCGGCAAGCATACCGACGATGTCCCGGCCATAAGGCGTGTTCATCGTGTTGTACGTGGTCTGCTTGGTGTCCCACAGGCAGAAGCCGTCGTGGTGCTTGGCAGTGAAGCACAGATACTCCATGCCCGCCTCCTGCATGATGTCAAGCCACGCATCGGGATCGAAATTGACCGGGTTCCACTCTTCCGCGAGCGCGACGTACTCCTCGAACGGCGTTTTGAGCCGTTGCTGGTGCTGCTCGTGGAATCCCGGGATTGCATAAAGCCCCCAGTGAACAAACATTCCGAACCGCTTCTCTAAGGAACCAGTCGCGGTTGTCGCCAAATCTAAATTTCATTGCGAGCTCTCTTTACGGCTTTGCCGCCCGTGTGAATTTCTACTGGCAAGAAGTTGCATGGTTATGGCCTATAATCTCTTATGAATGACTCTAGCCCTTATGGAAACTTCATAGAAACAGGAAGTGTCCACCGCGAGGATATCGAATGGACGGACGTTTGGATCGTCGATGGCCAAGGAACCGATCTGCCCCGCGCGCTCTTGATCGGTGATTCGATCACTCGTGCCTACTATCCTTTAGTGGCGCAAAACTTGAAGGGAGAGGTGTCAGTGTCGCGCGTCGCCACGTCAAAGTCGCTTGGCGATGCGGGCCTTGCCGACGAGCTTATTCCCACGCTGAAGACTTACCCGTGGGATGTTGTTCACTTCAACAACGGCCTGCACGGCTGGGGCTATACGGAAGAGGAGTACGCGCAAGCCTATCCAGCTATCGTCGCTTTGATCCAGCATCATGTGCCTGATGTAAGAATTGTCATAGCGACATCAACTCCCGTTATCGACGAACCATCAAGAACGATGGACAATCCGCGTACCGCTCGAATCATAGTGCGCAACGAAACCGCTGTTGGCGTCGCCCACGAACAGAAGCTACCGATAAACGATCTCTTTCAGCTCTCGTTTGGACACCCCGAGCATTACTCTGCTGACGGCGTCCATTTCAGCCAGGATGGTATCAAAGTTCAGGCCGCGCAGGTCGCCGCAGCAATTATCTCGGTTCTAGAGAGCCATCAGAACTGACCAGTGTCCCGACTATGCAAGAATCCTCAGATCCACCGTTAAGATGGGGCCTCGTAACCAGCGACTTTCACGGCTATGTTAGCCACGACCTCGTAATTGAGGGATGCGGCGCGCATATTGTCGAGCCGAAACACCCGCTTCCCAGCAATCCGTGGGTGTGGCGAACGATGTTCTGGGATGCGTTCCCGGCCGCCGACGAAGTGCTTTTGTCGCGCGGAGTGTGGGTGGCGTTTATTGATGTGGGGAATACGTTCGGATGCCCCGATGCCATGAAGCACTTCGACGCGTTTTACGCCATTATGACGAAGCAGTTCGGAATGTCGAAGCGTCCCGCGCTCGAAGGCCTGAGCCGCGGCGGACTCTACGCCTACCGCTGGGCGCATGCCAATACCGAGAAGGTTGGCTGCATCTACGGCGACGCGCCGGTCTGCGACATGAAGAGTTGGCCCGGTGGAAAAGGCAAAGGTCCGGGAAGCGAGAAGGATTGGCAAACCGCGATCGATTGTTACCACTTTACCGACGAACTGGAGATGATGGAGTTCGACGGCAATCCTGTTGACATCCTCGCCCCCATAGCAGCGGCAAACATTCCGATCATTCACGTTTCTGGCGATATGGACGTTGTCGTACCCCAATCGGAGAACACGGACATAGTTCACGAACGCTACACCGCGCTGGGCGGCGATTTCGTGCTGATCGTCAAGGAGGGTTGCGACCACCACCCGCATGGCCTGATCGATCCGACTCCGGTTGTCAATTTCATCATCGGGCATATCGCGATCGGCGATGCAGCGAAAGAAGCGCTGGCACGCGCGCCAAAGCCTGGGGCCGTGATCAGAATGACGGAAAGCGAGTGGAATCCCCGCTGAGAAGTCAGCGTGTCTGTTGAATTGGCTGCAATCCAACAGACACGCGTAGAGTCGTAGCCGACTCACTTACTGATAAAACGGGTAGACGTTCCACTCCGCACTGACCTCGCCGTTCCAGACTGAGGTGCATTCGAATCCGGACTGGGTGTTGATGCCTGTTCCCAGCCACTTGTTCATAAGATAGTAGGAACCGCTACCTGTTGGCCACAGACCCCACTCCTGACTCGATGCGCCTGCCCAGAGGTACGCAGTGCATTCAAATCCACTTTGGGTGTTGATATAGTCTCCGTCCCAGTAGTTCTCCAGATAGTAGTCGCCGTCGCCCGTCGGCGTGATCAGCCAACGCTGGCTCCAGTAGGCTGGCGGCAGAGCTGCCGTGCACCCAAAGCCACTCTGCATATTGATGTAGTCGCCATTCAGGCAGTTGACCAAAAGATATTGCTTGTTTGATCCGGTCGCAAACTCGGGCCTGATCTGCAGAATGAGGACATGGTCGGGGACGTTGAGCGTGATCGACGTCTCATTCGCGCTGGCGGTGTAGTAGTTGTTCGGCATTGTCGCGGTCGTGTCGTTGGGCGAGTAGACCGTGAACATCTTGTCCGAAGGAAACGTAAGCGTGACCGGCGTTGTGCCGTTGACAATGTCCGATCCGCCGCTTGACGAGCAGTTGTAGCTGCTGATCTCGTTCCAAAGGACCAAGTAAAAGTCGCCGTTGCTTTTTTGCAGCAGCGTGTGTTGGACAGTCGATGCACCGCTCATGGTGTACGAAAGCGACCCGGGCGTGAAGCTCGCGCCTGGCTCGCACAGGATGCTGATTACGTTCTGCATCGCGGTATACGCTGGCTTGGCCGATCCGTCGCCGTGAAGCATTCCGAAGTGGGCCTCCGCGCCAGCTTGTGCTGGCTGGTCGAACAGTTCGTACTCGTAGCAACGCGTTTCGCCAGCATTGAAGTGCGAGAACATCAGGCGCGGCATGTACAGACCGTCAGCGCGTTCGGAAACCGACCACTGATCGTCGTACATCTCATATCCGGTTTCCGTCGTCGCAATCGGCTTTCCGTATGTCATCCCGGGCGCGGACGCAGTTCCTTCGCACGCGGTGTCGCTCCACGCAATGTTGAACGGATTCCATGTTCCCGTATAGCCGGGCAAGTTGCCGCCCGGGTAGCAATGCGTATTTCCCCAATCGGCGTAGTTCACCGGCCCTGGCGTGATCGCCGACATGTAGAGATAGTTGTTGTAGTTGGAAACCGATCCCATACTGCTTAGGATCACCGGCAGGCTCGATATGGACGAATCGCCCTTGACAATGCTGTAAAGGTCCTGATCCCAGTTGACTGTGCCCTGAGCAAATCCGTTGTTAAGATATTTGAACGACGAATTGAGGTTCGACTCGTTCGTACCCTCCACAGATTCCATTCCAGGCAAGAGCGCGTTCAGGCTTGGGGTCAACATCGACGCCGTCATCTTCGTTGTGCCGTACGGAGTTGGAAACCAGTTGCCGTCCACGATTATGTTCGAGTGGATGCCTGAGTTCGCAAGGTCGTTGATGTCGTTCTCGTAGGTTGTGGTTGCGGGCGGAACAAATCCGTCGCGTATGTGACGAATACCAAGATTCACGAGCGCGGTCTTGACATTTGCATAGTTGTCGTAGGGTGCCTGAGTAAAGGTGAGGTGCGTGTTGACTCCGAGGAAGCCAACAAACCCGTCTGCGGATTTTGCCTGTTCTTGGGCCTTAAGCGGATGCCCCATTGTCAACATGCAGCTCATGGCGAGAATTGAAGCCATGGGCGTGAGGCAAAGTTTAATTCCATAGGTTAACATCTTTGATCTCCTTATTGTGCGTTGTCTTGCGATTATATCAATCACCACGATAGTGCGAGCGCTTGGTCGAGCGCCGACTTATTCGGCATAGTGCAGATGTGTTATGCCGCGAGACTTTAAATAGGCTTCGTCGAGGCACTTGCTGTCCAGAACGATAGCTGGTGCCACTCCTTCCTCTATCATGTGCATGAACTTTTTGCCATATCGCCAAGTTGGCGACGGCAGGTCTTCTCCTTTCACCCAGGTCTTGCGATCAGCCGGGAAGACGACAGCATGGTCGCGCTTAGGAACCGCAGGCGGCTGACTCTTAAATTCCTTAATGAGGGCAGCTATCCTTTCGCCAACCGGCTTGACCCGATTGTCAACAGTGATCAGCCCCAAGTCGTACTCCATCTCTGCAAATCCGGACAAGTTGCGGTCCACATCATGGCTGCACCACCAGGTCAATCCCCACACATTCGCACAGCGGCAGATTGCCCGGATCGTCCTGTCCGCGAAATCCGGAACGTGTTTCTCATCCAGCCATTCCGTGGCCATCCCGAACTCCTGCACCCAAACCTGGCGGCTGGGATCTTCCTGATACGCGCGTGCTAGCTCAATGCAAAATTCAGGCAAATGGACGGAGCCGACATCGAGCGGCTTGTACAGGTTGAGCGTGCCGGTAAATCCAACCCAAGTGTGCAGCGAAGTCACTGCCCCTTCGTTCGCCAAAGCATTTGGCGTAAATCCACGATCTGCAAACCAGTGGACATGATCGACACCATTGACATGCATCTTGCCGGGCGCGGCCTCACTGCAGCAAGTCAGCATCTCCGACTGCCAGGCGTCCGCCTCTTCTGGCGTTGCAGGGTTTTGCCCCATCAAAACCCCAAGTTCGTTGCCGAGATCGAAACCCATGAACCGGCGATGGTTACCTACACGCTCGGCTAGCGCACGGAAGAAACTTTTCTCGGCCTCAATCATTCCTCGATCCGTGAACAGATTCTTCGCGCCTTTCCAGGCCGGGAAGAAGGAAAACCCGCTCAGCCATCCGTCAAGCACCGCGATTTCGACATCAAGCCCATATTCGTCCGCAATTTCGAGCAGCTCGTACGTACGATCCAGCATCGCAGAACTAACGTAACTCGCATTAGGCTGAAAATACGACCAGATGCAATGAATCCTGATGTGATCCAAGCCTAGGCTGGCAATTACCGTCAAATCCTCGCGAATACTGCGGCTGTCCCAATCGACCCATGCATACCACCAATTTCGGGAAGGTACGTAATTTACGCCAAATCGTGGAGTCAAGTGCGCCTCGTTTATCTCACTACAATCTCATGGTATTCAGCCGGGTCTTTGGTACGTCCAATACCTGGCGTCCACTCGACCCAGCCCTTGCGGCCGTCGCCATCGTTGTCATTCACGAGGACATCGAACGCGAACTGGCTGGGAAGTGCTCGGCCACCTGGTAGTCCGGTCGGCACAATTATATCGTAAAGCGTCTCCCTTAGAGTTTCGTCTCGGCGAATCCGTACGGGAATGCTCACTCTGCCAAGCGCGATTCCGGGTGGTGCCATCTCTAAGTCAACCATCGGGCCATCCGTACGCAGCGCCGCAATCCACTCGTAGTGCTCGCCGTTTGGCAGAACAATCGCGAACTGCATTGAATCGCCCTGCCACTCCTGTCCGAGCGGTTCGTTTTGCGAAAAAACATCGTCATGCACAACGGCAGACAGGCGTAAACCCTGCGCTGTCCCTGTCAACGTGATCCCTGCGCTCAGGTCGGCGTCGCCGTGGAAATGCAGCTTTTCCATTGGAGTCGCTTCATAAAGGCTGACGATGTTGCTCTGCGTCAAAGAAATTGTCGGCGGAGCGGTTGTATCGAATTGGCCTAGGGTGACGATATCCGTGACTCGCCATACCAGCGTCGCCGGACGCAGATCAATGCGGCCGTCCACGTCGTTGGGCAGCATTTCGGCGCTGAGCTGGACTGGCATAATCGCTGCGGCGGCATTTGCAGCGGTGGACGAGACTGCCACGTTGAACACCTTGGCACCCCTCGCCGGAACGCTATACCGCAACAACGAGGGAGTCACCGACCAGTCGCGCGGCGCAGAAAAGCGTACGACGGATGGCATTGCGGTGTCAAATGGGTTCCTGACCGTGACGCTCAATTTGGCGCTCTCACCGGGGACAGACGACAGTTTTTTGTCGAACGACAAGACCCCAGGCTCCATCACGAAACTGCTCGGCGTGCCGTCGAACTCAATATAGGTCGGCTCCGTGGTTAGGACGAAGTTTGCCAAACCGTGACTGCGAACAACCTGCTGCGTCACGCCCATGATATCCGCTTGCCGCGTTGGTCCGGGAAGCTCGCAAGTGATCGGAACAGCGCCAGGGTCGGGGGTCCAAGCGACTAATACTGTGCGCGGCCTTTTGCCGTCTGAGTATAGGATTGCGCTTGCGGACGGTGCGCCAGGCACAGGAATACGTCGAACGAAGTGCAGTCCGCCGAGGGTGTTGATTAGATTGTATGCCGCTAGCGCGGACGCTTTGGGCGAATAGTCGTTTCTGACTAGCCCGAAATTGTCTTCAGCGTTCGAAGGGTCAACACCATTGTCGCGGAGGTCGTACCAGAAGTATGCCGAGTCGCCGAGCACAGGGGCGTAGCTCATTTTTTGAACCAGTGCAACTGCTTGCTCGTACTCGGAGTTGCCCGGCGACGACCAAAAGCCAGATTCGTTCATCCACTTCGGCATTCTCCATCCCGCAGCCTGTCGCGCCATGTCAACATTGGCGTCGGCGCGCAGGAGGTTTCCAAGAGGCCCGTGGGAGTGATACGCCATGACATCCGGCTTCGCATGCACGTCGCTCATGAAGTCCGGGATAAATGTCGGACGGAAACGCACTTCCGAAAACCCGCTGTTCATCACTTGCGCGTCCGGTTGCACCTGCTTAATCGCCATTGAGGCCGCGTCGAACAGGGCCGCATACTGCGTCACCGAGCCGCGCCAGAAGTCGTTGTCCGCCTCGTTCCATATCTCCCAATAGTGCGTAAATTTCCCGTATCGCCGCGCAACCTCCTGCGCATAGTGTGCGTACTCTTGAGGCTGAGGCGGCGCGAAACCCCAGTCGCGCCAATCCTTGGCGTTGTGATCGCCAGTCGATGCCCATTGCGTCGAATACGACAAAAGCACGCACGGCGTAATTCCATGCTCAGCAAAAATAGAAAATGATCGATCGTAGTCCGCCCACTCCCAGACGTTTTGTACGGCTTCGAGGTGCGTCCAGGTCACACCGGTGCGTACGGATTGAAAACCAAGCGCGGTAATTAGTGATGCGGTCTGCTCCGCTTCGTCGTGAGGCAAATTGTCGAGGCTCGCATTGACACCGTATCGAATGGGAACGACATTGTGGTCGGGAGCGCTGATGCCGGATGGCGGCGCAAGGATCGCGCAGCGTGTTTCGGCGGTCGCAAGCGCTGTGCCGGCTGAATCACGGGCAGTCGCCGTCAAATAAATAATTCCCGGCGTTGCCGCTGGGAATTCAATAATCGACGCATCCTTGGATGCACCTCCCGGCGGCCTCTGTGCCACGACTTTCCCGCGCAAGTCCGTCGCGGTCCAATCGACCGCGGGATTGATACCCGTTGTCAGATTGGAAAGCGCGACCCGCACTTTGACAGTCGAGCCGAGCGGATAGAAATCGCCAGGCAATCCCGGAAACGACGCGACATTTTGAAGAATTATCTGCAATGGCCCAGCCGACTTGGAGGGCGCGGAGGTGCCAGGGCCGACGAAAGCAAGATCGTCAAGCGCGACAGTGCCCTCGCCCGCTTCCGTCTTCCCTCGTCCAAAACCGAATCCGAAAAACTTGAGCGGATATTGAATTACGCCAGTCGATTTCTGACCCCAGTGCCCGACAAATTTGGTCACATCAATATCGGCCGACACTTCCGTCCAGTCGCCACTCGACAGTGCCTTAGCCGCCACGTCGCCAAGAGGATACAGGAATGTCTCATTGCCACTGTCGAGGAGCAGCAGTCCGATGTCCGACAGCTCGGTTGAACCAGAGCCATGAATCCACATGGTGAAGTGCACTTTGCCGGGGCCGGAAGCGACGCTTCCTCCCTGAGCAGTCGTGACGTCGATGAAGCCGTTGCCGGAGAACTTGAACGCAAGTTCTGCCGACTTCTTGCCGCCGTGAGAGCGGGTAGACACTACCGCAATCGACGAACCAACCGCGTTTTGCTGGTTTATCGGCTGAAAGTAGCTGCTGTCCACGTTCTCGAAGTCCTGAGAATAGGTCTGAGCATGGCCGGGTGTCACTGAGCAAAGTGCGACAAAAGTGGTCAGCAATATTCTAGTTAGCGAGTTCAACTTCATAAATTGTTCTTTGTGATTTTTCTGGGCCGCGACCGCCGAACATCGGTCGTTCGGCAGCCCAACTTTGCTTGCTATTTTGTGCTGAATGTGAGCGTGTAGTGAACCGTAGTTGCGCCTGACGTATACGATAAGTTGTCGCTGCCCGCTGCCGGGAATCCGGGATAGCCTGCAGGCGATGTGGAGAGCGTGGCGTTTGTGCCATTGCTGACCAGAGTGCCCATCAGCCATTTGACGTGAGAGTCCGCCGCCAGCCAGTTGGCGCCGCCGGAATGGTACGTTTGTGGAGTGTAGTAGGCCTGACTCGTGAACGGCATCCCCATATTTCCCGTCGCATAATAGACGTGCGTGCCATCTGGACTATTGCCACCCGGCCAGAATCCCCAGTAGCCGATATTGGCGGGGCTTTGACCATCGACAGCTCCGTTTGTGGAGGCAAACCAGTTATCCTTTTCGTTGTTCACCTCGAACATCAGCACGATGCTTGACGGAGCATTGAGCTTGGCGAGACTGGTAATTCCAGGGTCGTTGCCAAGCGTCGCGTCAATATTCTGATTAAGGGCGTAGGATATGTCGGCCTCGCCGTAAGAGACGTTCTCTACTGTAGTGTCGTCAGGGCAAGCAAAGACGCCGAGCGACTTTACGTAGGGATATATCTGGCCAGCCCAACCTTGGCCGCCATTGTTGCCATTACCGCTAAACTGCTGAACGCCACACGGGAAATACTCGTCAAAGTCCTGCTCATATTGAGCGAATGCCAACCCAAGCTGCTTCAGGTTGCTTGCGCAAGATGTCTGCCGGGCCTTCTCGCGCGCCGTTGCGAAGACTGGGAACAGGATGGCTGCCAGGATCGCGATGATTGCTATCACAACGAGCAGTTCGATAAGAGTAAATGCGTGTTTTCTCTGCACTGCGTTCGATTGATTAAGGGAATATTTCATTTGTTTGTCCTTTCGTAAACCGCCAAAGTTTCATACTGTAGCTAGTCTGGTCTCAAGTTGCTGTTGCCGCTGCTTTCGCGGTGCGCGCCTGTCTAAGATTGTCCGCGGTGGTGCCGTGCTATCGCGAACGATAAGATGTGGATGCACCATCACATCCGTTTTCCCGGTTTGGGGAATGTCGAGCATGCCGAGCACGTCCTTTACCATCTTTTCAGTGTTCATGCGAATCGTCGTCAATGACGGAATCGTGTAGAGGCTGGGACGCTCATCGTTGTAGCCGATTATGCTCACGTCGTCAGGAACGCGTACGCCCTGCTGCGCAAACCACTTCAGTACTGCCCATGCCCCCGCATCCGACACAGTCATGATCGCCGTGGGGCGATCTTCCTCGCTGACATTCCATACACCCGGCATGGCTTCAAATGCTGCGTCATAGGAGCTCTCCCAAAAGCGCGTGCCACACGAAACAACTCGCCCCTTGATTCCGAGTTTCGGGCACTCCTGCTCAAACGTTCTCCGGCGCGCGACGACCGGGCGGGCCGCTTCGGGTTCGTTAACGATCAGTGTCACCCGCCGATGGCCAAGTCTGGTCAAATGATCTAACGCGAGGTTTGTGCCTTCCACATCGTCGGTCCAGACGGATGCATTGATCAGCGGCGAAACCATTTCAACCGTAGCAAACCGATAGCCTCGATCCTTCGCGATGTGCAGGAGAATGTCGCCCTGCTGCAAAGGAATTTGCACAAATACGAGCCGCTGCTCTTCCGGGCCTCGCTCAAGAGCGTGCTTGAACTCCTCAATCGTTATGCCCGGATGCACGAAGTGCAGATCGAGCCGATTGCCGCGAATCTTGCACTCGGCAACAAACTGCTCCATGAACTGCCTCAGGATATCGGAATCGTACTGCGGCAGAAACAGGCCCACGCGATAATTTTTGGTGTCCGAATGGTCGATTTTGCGAACAATGCTGCCTTTAGACTTGCGCCGAACCAAAATCCCTTCATTGGCAAGATCACCCAGAGCGCGTCGAACCGTAATTTGCGACACGGCCAGCGCAGTTGTCAGCGCCTGTTCAGTCCAGAACTGCTGACCATTTTCGAAATGATCCTGAATGGCGCTGTGCAATGCTCGACGCACCTGTGCGTGCAACGGCATGTCTCGCTGTCCGTCCAACCTGACTAGGCTATCCAAAATTGCAATCGGCGGTGGTGTAGTCATATAATAGTATAAGAAAGCATGACTATCATATCACTGACCCGAATTCTTGTCAAGCACCAATTGAGATTATTTTGATTTGACGTAAAATCACAGTCATTGTCGCTTATTTTGATTTATTGGACGAATGTCTTGATAGGGCTTGCGTAATTGGACTGGGGTTGACGGTGGCCAACTGCAAGACTGCTTACTAGCGATCCAGGCTCATGGCGCAGCCGCGACGTGGACGGTGGTCGATCGCGCCGACCATGTCGCCGGGGCGGGCGCAGTGGCAACAGCCGAACTGGAGCGCGAAACGAGGTCGCCGCTCAGCAATGCGCTAAGTGGGTTGGACGCATCTCTGCCGCCTCTTCCAAGTAGTCTTAGATCGACATATCCCTCGGTTGCAACCGCTTTGAATATCTCCGTATCGTCGGGCGAGTCGAACTTGAAGAGTTTGGGCTCGTTCGTGGCGAGATCGATGTTCCAAAGGCGCACCCAATCCGAGTGGGCGGCGACGACGTTATCTTGAAGCGTGTAATTGGAGGGGGGCCAGTCGAGCGAAACCTCCGCATTCGAATCCATGTCAAGGATGGCGACGTGCGCCGATTCCGATCCGCTATTTCGAACTTGGATTGTGTAGATGTCACCGACCTTTAGCCCGGTCGCTGGAATCGGCGCATCCGACTTCCAATGCAGAAAACCGTCACTATCGGTCTGCGTGATCGCCGGAACGATCTTAATGTCCACATTAATCATATCGGCCCTCGAAGATGCGGGCGGGGCGAGGGTCAGCGCGGTGCGGTAGCGGGAAATCTCTTGCAGATCGGCGCTTACCTGGGCAGCAATGTCCGCACTCATGTCTAACTGCCGATAAACGGCTCCGGCCGGTCCACCACGCGCGAGTGCCAGACCAGTCGCAGTCTGTCCATTTGCGCCCGTCGCGATCAGGCGGACATCAGGCGTTGCGCCTTGCGGGTAAGTAACTGTTGCGCATTTGAGTGCGCGCACCGCCGCAAGAATCGCGTCCGCCTGTGTAGGTGCGCCCTGCCGGATGCTCGCCGCATCAACAGTCAGCGGTGCTTTGCCGTTGAAGTTATGGACTAGCTCAACCGCTTCTGCGCCGCTCATGTCGTCCAGTTTAAACGTTCCCTGGTCGGTAGGAACTATCGGTGACAGTATGGAGGACGTGTCGCTGACGGTCTTGACCGTGGCTGTTGCGATCTTGTCGGTCGCGTCAAACGTTGCCGATCCCTTCTTGTAGATTGCGAACAACGATCCCACAGTCACATCCTGAAACATGCCTGCGAGAAGCACGCACTTGGTCTTGTCCGCCGAAACGGCGACAGGGATCGAGCGGGGCGTACTTGTTGGAATGTCACCGAACAACCCAGCGCCTGGATTGCTGCCATCGAGCTGCGGATGCTGCGACGGATAGTCCGCCAAAAACTCAGCCTGCACTTGATCAAAAATCTGCCGATACGAGACTCCCTGCTCTGCCGTCTCGAATGCCCGCGACAGGCAGTAGCTCAGCGGCCCGATTGGAGTGCCATTCGCAGTGGCCTCCTGATCCTCTTCATCGGAGCGGCAGGCTTCGAAAACGACATAGTTGGAATGGGCAAGGTCGTCGAAGACGGATGTTGAAGACGGGCCGCGCGTCCGCGCAGCACCGACTTTCGCTGTCGGAATCGGTAGCGGCTCAGCGCCATGCTGCGAAAGCATGTCCGAAATCTGCGCGTATGTCTTGCCTCTGTTGACCGCGCCAGCGCCGCGCGTGGCTAGGCCCGAGTTGCAGCAGTCGAATGAGAGGATGACCTGCTTTGGATGGTCTTTGGACTCCAGCTCTTCGAGCTTCGCGCGGATCGTCTTGCCGCTGATTTCGTGCGTGCTCTGCTCGGTCAGCCCGGTCAGACCGGCCCCAGATGCGGAAATTGCGTAGTCGATTGGCACGATGGTGCTGTCCAGCCCATTCGGCTCCGTCGGGTCGGCCACCTGCGAGCCATGCCCGGAATAGTGGATGTAGACGATATCTCCAGGTTGCGTCTCGCTGATCAGTTCATCGAACGCATTCAGGATATTCTGACGAGTTGCGTTTGCCTCGGTGATCGTCTTGATGTCTGAATCCGAAAAGTTGAACCTAGTCTTGAGCGCAACTGCAATCGACTTTACGTCCTGATCGCAGTGAATAGGAAGGAACACGACAATCGGTTGGCCATCGGGAAAGCACGGGCGCTGCCTGTCGAGCAAGCTGTAGTTCGAAATTCCGATCAGCAAGGCGTGGCAACCGGTCGCACCAGCGGTGGCGGGTGCAATGACCAAGAGAAGCACGGCAAATAGTAACCGACATGCGGATACGAAAGTCGGCATGATCCTGTACCGCGACAGAATGCTCACCTCCAATTCCCCAGCAGCACAAACGGTGCCCAGTAATATGGGTGCGCGTAGGGATGGGCAGGATCGGTCTTGAAGAGCGGCGAACCTGCGGACGCCCGCGTCGGCATCGCCTCCGAACCGCGGCTGACAGTTGAATCCGTGCTTGGTTGCGGGCTTGCAGCAACTACCACGGGATCGCCTAGCAGCGAAAGCTGTGCGTCGCGGATTGCTGCCGCTAGCGTAATGTCGTCGTCGCTGCCCGTGCCGGCTGTGGTCAGGAGATGATAAAAAGTCTTCATAAACTCGGCGGTGCTGGGATCGGCAACATCCCATAAAGTCGCCAGTATCGCGTGTGCGCCGAGAAGCTGCGCCGTGGCGTCGAGCGCGTTGCGGTCGCCGACAGCAGTGGAGCATGCGGAGAGAGTTAGCAAGTCCACTCCCCGAAAAACACGTCCGCTCGCGGCAAGATCAGAGAGCGTGAGCACTCCATCACCTGTGAGCAGATACGAACTTGACGCGCCCGCCGGGTCGAGCTTGAAGTGCGTCGCAATGTGGATCAGGCCGTGCCCGCCAGCCCGCAGATCATCCAGCACGGTCGCTGTTTTGAACTGGCTGTCGATCAGATACGAGCCCTGCACCGGGCCAGCCATACCGCGAGATGGATCACCAAAGATTCCATTCAGCTCATTTGGTACTCCTGCCAAGTCTCCAAAATGGTCTTGGCCGACATCTCGTCCCTGCGAAACACCCATACCCAACGCACCCGTGAAGTTGTGGTTGTGCGACGCGCCCAAGGTCGGTATGGACGCCGCATTGAAAAGCGACGATTGCCATCGCTGCACGAGGTACTGCTTGCCGTCCCACAGCGCACTCACCGGAATGAGGCTGAGCGCACCATCAAGCGACCACATCACGAGATCAGGCCGATAAGCGTCAAGGTCGCCTGCGACCGGACCAACGAGGATGTCATAAAGCTGCTTCGCCAGGGGCCGCGGATCGTGGATTGGGTCGGCGAGCTCTTGCCGGAACGCTTCCACTTTTGCGTTTAGCGCTGCTGCGGTAATCGGATAGGCACCGGCGCGTTGACCGTTGGGCGTAACAAGCACGACATCATATTGCGAATCTGCTTCGACCGTATACAGCGCGCAGACTCGAAGTCCCGCCTTGTCAGCTTGAGCTTCCGAAAGCAGATCCTCAACGGCGACCGAGTCCTGCAGCTTTCCGGCGATCTCCTGCCCCTTGCCGGAATCGGCAAACCGCTTGGGAAGTTCGGCCAAAAAGCTGGAGTAGGCCGAGCTGGCCGAGGCAAGGCGCGCCTGCGCCTGTTTGTATTCTGTTGCGTCCGATGCTCGCTGTTTGGCGAGGGCATCTACCCGCACTTGAACATTTTCGACCGTGTCACCGAGGCCATTATATGTGTCGATCCACTTCTGCTCCTCCGGTGTAAACGCAACCGTCGAACTAAGATCCGCAGCTGCGGCGCGGTCTTGACCGGCGAACTCGAAGTACTCTTGCTCCTTGAGCATCCCGAGCACCTGCTCCGCTTCGGGCAGTCGGCCTTGTGCGATCAGGATGTCGGCCAAGTCGCGGTAGGTAGACTCGCGTGTCTTCACGAATGACTTCTGAACGCCGCCGTTCATGCCGGAAATCTCCGACCGGATACGCTGCAGCAGATCAACGGCCTGTTTGCCCATCACAATCGCCGCGATGGGAGCGCGGCGCGGCGATCCGGCGCGGTCTCGAAGCGCGATGAGCATGCTATGGAGGGTGTCGGCCTCGTCGTCCAAGTCGCCGACTGATCGCGAAATCGGCAACGCTCGGTTATAGAAAGATATGGCTTTTGCGTACTCGCGCAAATGGGAATACGAATCGCCGATAACGGTCAGTGCCCTCGCCTCCCCATGTCGGTCGCCGACGTTTTCGACAACGTGCAATGCTTGATCGTAGTAGCCGATCGCCTTGGCGTGCTGGCCGAGATGATCGTAGGCATAGCCGACATTTCCAAGCGCCCACGCCTCTTCGTCCTTGTTACCAAGCTTGCCGAATATTGTCACCGCTTGACTTGAGTACTGCACAGCTTTAGGGTACTCGCCCAGCTTTACATAGACAAATCCGAGGTTGTCCAATGCGGATGCTTGCCCATCGCTGTTGCCTATGCTCTTATCGATCTGCAACATCACGTTGTAGCATTTGATCGCCTTGGCATACTGACCAAGATAGCCGTAGGCAAAGCCCAGACCGTTAACAGTGGCGGCCACGCCATAGGTGTTCTGATTCTTGAGCAAAATCGGCAGCGCTTGTTTGTAGAAGTCAATGGCTTTGGCGTAATTGCTGAGGTAGCCAAAGGCATTACCGATATTGTCCAGCGAATACGCCTCTGACATACTGTCGCCCAAATCCCGCCAGATCGTGAGCGCCTGGTTGCCGTAATCGATCGCTTTGGCGTAATCGCTGAGGGAGTTTGCCGATACACACAGGCCATTAAGCGAAAGCCCTTGGCCCCTTCGGTCGCCAATGCCCACGTATATCGGCAGCGCTTGGTTGTAAGAATCTTTGGCCTGCGAGAACTCGCTCAAGTCACAGCGGAGATTGCCAAGGTTGTTGAGCGTGTCAGCCTCTCCGCCGCGGTCGCCTACTTTCCGAAAGAGCTGTAGAGCCCGGCTGTAGCAGTCGATTGCTTTTCCGGTTTGACCGAGTCCGCCGTAGGCAATTCCCATGACGAGCAATGCCTTGGCTTCTTCGCCGGTAGCATTTGCTTTTCGATCAACGGCTAGGGCGAAAGTGCATAGTTGCTGCGCCGCATCAAAATCGCCGGAGCCGCATTCCATGCGTGCCCCAATTGTCGATGTTCTCGCCTGACCCGCATGGTCTTGGCCAGCTACCTGCAAATCATAGGCCTGCTTGCCAACGGTCTGTGCGTCGGCCATATCAGAACAGTGCACAAGCTCTTCGGCCTGCGAGTCGAGGTCTGCGGCCTTTTCCAGAGGAGCGGTATCCAGCGCGGCGGCCTGTCCATAAAGTGCGGCGGACTGTTTGGGGTCGGAGTATTTGAGGGCCGATGCCTGAGATCGCAGGGAGCTGACATCGGGCGCGGACGGCGTAGTGGTCGGTTCGCCAAACGCCCTAAAGAGCGGTCCGCAAATTATCAAGAGGATGGTCGAAACGAAACCAACGATTGATGCCTTCAACGGGCCATTCCTAATATTCAGATCAATCGACGCGACTCCCAGCCATCGACGTTCGATTCACTTGTGACGAGTGCTAGAGGTCATCCCTGTGCTGGCTCCCATTTGCATCATGATCGGTGCGGGCTGCGTGCCGGTGGGCGCAGCAATAGGGGCGGTCGAATTCACTTCCGCCGGCGACAAATAGGAGATCGCTTGCGTAGTTGCCGAGCTCGACGATTCTGAATAACCCGGAGCGAGTGACTTCAGGCACTCCGAGAGCGAAAGCAACTCCGCTGGATAGCCTGGCTCGTAGAGGACAATATATCGGGCGTTAGCAAGTTGGCTGCGCGAGGCCGTCAAGAGCGCAAGGCTGTAGCTCTTATCGGCACTTGCGGCTGGCTGCTCGTTGAATGGATTCACTGCGCCTCGGGAGCCATTGGTGCCTAATCCCATCGTTGAGGCGCTGCCTGTCCTCGTCTCCGTCGCCTGCATGAGGAGAAATGAGCCCGAAACATCTACCGTGGGATCGAACTCGACCGGCATGCTCCCACTATAAATATAAGCCGTGAGCGATTTCTGAAAATTACCCTGAATGGCGAGAACAACAGATGAGCCCGCCTGATGGCTTGATGTTCGACGGCTGCGGCATTCGCCTCTGCTTGCCCGATCTGCCGCCAATGGAGCGCACGCTGGCACCAGACGCCGAACCGAATGCGCTCGAGCCCGTGTCGGGATCACAGCTAATTACCGAAACGCTGCTTGCCAAGAACTCATCGCCGGGAAGTTGATAGTCATCGCGGTATTCATCACCAGCAAATAGGTATCGCACGGTCAACTTTTGCGCAGTGTGAAGCGCCGCGGTGGGAACATGCAGATCGAGAGTCGTGTGGGTTGCATTGCTGTCACTGCCTAGTCCAACTGGACAGTCATCCAGACCGTAAACCGATCCGCCAATTGTCACGATCAATTGCGCATTCACGGGAACTGCGGGAGCAACGTTATCCTGACGTTTTGATACGAGCTGTATCTTGACATCGCTGGTGCTCGCATCGAGGGGAATCGTCGATACGCCATTGATCTTGATTCCCTCGTCGGGTCGGTTCGGCGAAATGACGGCACCGCTCGCGTCCTTGAGCACGGGCAGCTTCAGGTTGACCGGAAGTCCGTACGGCCCAACAATCACAGGATTTGAGTAGCTCATCGAAGCAATCGGCGCGGTGAACGACAGCAAGCGTCCTCCCTGCTCGTAGACATTATTCGACGCGCCGTTCAGCACGACCGTCATGTTCTTTGAAAAATTTGCGCCGCTGGCCTCGACATACACCTGCCCGTTGCCGGCATCGTACATATCGACACTGTTGAATGTTGGCCGCAGACCATCGTCGTAATCGTTCAGCCGATGGATCGAAAGCGGATCAAGCGTATAGCTGCTAGCGCCAGCCATTGGCGCGTCGCTCACGGTGCGGGATTTGGTGTCCAGGCTTTTCCAGTAAGTCTTGACCGAAATCACCGGCGTATAGTCCTCCTCGCTGCTCACCGGCAGCGAGAGAAGCACGTAGACCTGCCGCGTGCCTGGCTGAACTGACTTTTCGCCCAAGACAGGGCGGAACTGCCACGCGAAAGTGACGGAATTCGGGTCGCTGCTGAACGGGCGCTGCAGTGCGATTGTGTCAACGTCATAGACCACGAACGTGCTGTTGCGGCTGTTGCCAGCACTCAGCGTCGCGCCGAAGGGCTGCGCGAATGCACCCAAATTGATCGACCGCGAATCGCTGGTGACTTTGGCGATGTTGTAGGTCTTGTCCTGCGGCAGCATCATTGCCACTTCGGGCCGTCCGGGTGAGCTAGTGGGACTTGTTACCGTAATTTCGGCTTCCGCCACCGCAAACTTGTCCGACATGCGCGGCTCGACCGTGATTTGGAAGCCGAGGACGGCAAGCGCGCGAGGAGTCGCAGTGCCGCTGCTCGACGTGAAGATCAGTCGGTCGGACAGCGCATGCTCCAGCAGCATGGACAAGTTGGTCGCCTCAAAGGACAGCCCAACCTGCTGCTGCAGCATGTCTTGCGACGATATCGCTAGCGGTGCCGAAATGCCGACACTTGCTGCGGAAAACGAGCCGTTAGTGGAGCTGCCGCTTGCACCCCCTCCGCCCGAACCACCACCCGCATGCTGACCGCCTGCGCCAGCCCCACCACCGGCGCTAGCACCAGCACCACCGCTCGAGTCGCCAGAACTACTCGGGCTTGAAGAACTTGCGCCGCCACCGCTGGCTGTGGGCTGAAAGTGAGCCGTACTGCTGCCTCCAAAGTTTTGACCTGCTCCGGTTTGGCCTGCTCCGGTTTGGCCCGCTCCAGCTTGTCCTGATCCGGTCTGACCGGAATCACCGGGACCGCCTTTGAAGCCCTGCCCACCGCTCTTGCCGCCGCTTTCAGACGGCTGAGGCTGGGCCTCGGTTTCGGCGACCGAAAGCTGGCTCGTTGTCAGTTCGCCGCCCTGGATCATGCCTTCGTTTTGCGCTACCGAGGCCGGATTGATATAGTTCGACCCGGCCAAACCCGACTGAATCGACATCAGCATCGATTCAAGCGAGCGCTCATCGTAGAGCTTTGCTTGGCCGACGACGATTCCATTATCCTGAGCTTGGGCGAACGCGCAGTGCGACATCCCTAATAGCACAGATAAGGACGCGAGCAAAGGTAATCCAATCCTTAGGGGGAAGCGGGGAGATCGGCGATAACCGGCGGTAGGGACGTTCCAGTAAGCCATATAATTTCGCCCTTGTTCTGGTCACGAAGATGCTGCGACCTAGCAAGCATACCAGCTTAGACGGCTATAATTTCGCGAGGTTCACCTAGCTCTGCAGCCACGTGATTCATCCAAAAATGCAATCCTGCGCGTATTATGCTTGTTGAAGGCTATGTTTGGTCGCCTTCCACCCGAATTATGGATGGCAGGCGGATAATTGTCAACTTACTCGATTCGCATCAAGATTGCTTCATTCCTGCCGAATATGGGGATGTGGAAACGGCCGGCTGACCACACAAACTTCACGATGATATTAAACTACCTACAAGCGCTAAAGGAAGACGCGGAGCATTGGTGTCAAGGACGACCCTGGCCTCCACGGGCACTGCTGCTCCTCGTGCTCGCGTGGATGGGCGCACAGCACGTTTTGAATCCCGACGCATCCGATATCTTTGGCGGCATCACTTTGGCCATACATGAAGCGGGCCATGTAATTTTCCGGATCTTCAATAACGAGCCGATGCAGATCGCTGGCGGCTCAATCATGCAGCTCGCTGGGCCGATCATGTTAATGGGGTCGTTTCTGATGCAGCGCGACTACTTCGCAATTGGTGTGATGGGATGCTGGCTGTCGTACAGCATGTACGGCATGGCGACGTACATGGCCGACGCACGCGCAATGTGCCTTCCGCTGGTTTCCCTGAGCAGCGGCGACATCATCCACGACTGGCACTATCTGTTCGGCCTGTGGAACGTCCTCCCGTACGACATGGCCATTGCGGGATGGGTTCGAGTGCTCGCATTTGTGGTCTTAGTGACGAATCTCACGCTCGGAGCATGGTGCTGCTGGCGCATGGCGACGAGCGCAAAGCAGCCGGCTGCGGAGCATTTGCACGGCTAGATCGCAATGCTGACCAAACAGTCGGGCGCACCCCGCGCCCTGCACCACGCCGACCTACCCAACAACACCAGGAAAACCACAAATCACGGACGGCCATCTGAAATACCTACGTCAATGTCAAATTCCGCCGGATCGATTTGAGAACTGCTTCTAGCCCGGAGAGCTGCCGGTAATGAGGTTTACTTCGCCGAAGCCACCGCCATATACGTCTCACCTTCCGAGAGTCCAGAAATTGACACAGTGCTCTGACCATTAGTCGGAATTGTTTGACGCGGGCCGTTGTAACCATCCCAGCCGTAGAGCTCGATCTTTTTTGCGTATGGCGGTATGCCTGCTATCGTCATGGTTGTCCCGGCAAGAGTTGAGTAGCCTGGCTGATCGATCCACACCCACATCTTCTTGGTCTTAGATCCTAAGGTGAACGTGCCCGTCTTGAACGGATCGAGACGGGTGAACTTGAGGCCGTTGGTAAGTTCGGCGACAAGCTGGTAGGTCTTTGCTGGGCTGCGCGGCGTGTAGGGCGTGAGGGTGGTAACCGTGGTGTAGATCGGCTCGACAGGAAATAGGCTCCAGAGGAACGCGAGTTTGGTCGCAGGGGTGTGCCCGTCATTCTTTACCGCGCCCAGCGTAGTCCAGATTTGCGTGAGCAGCATTTTCGCGGTTCGATCATCGTCAACCGTGCCGGAAGATACGTCCGGGTTCTTATAGTTGAACTCGGTGCAGTAGTAGTCAAGATCGGTAGTAATGCCTAGCGTCTGCTTTACTTTTCGGAACACGTAGTACGCGCAAAACATATTGATGTTGGCTTTTGGGAACAGCGGCGCGTACTGGTGATCGTTGTAGATGTGCAGGTCGATGCCGTCAAGGGTGCCGCTGTTCCATAGGTTGACGATCGCCGCGCCAAAACCATTGAGGGCGTAGTTGGTCATGGCGTTGGGTGTTGCGAATCCGCCGGGCACGACTTTGAGCGCGGGGTTGACGCTATGAACGCCGTTTGCCAGACCGCGCAACGCGTCGTGATAGTTGCCCTGAAACTTGTCGTTTAGCGGGTCAACGGCGTTTTTTGGGATCGCGCCCCAAACGCCCGAGTAGTCCGCCTCGTTGAACGCCTGATAGAGGCTGACGCCCCAGTTTGAAATCCCCTGGCTCTTTAGCCACGCACTGTTCGGGCTGTAGCGCGCGGCATACTCCCGTCCAATCGCGTTCCATTTTGACTCTGGCCCAATCAGATCGTTAGGATAGAATCGGCCATAGTATTCGAACAGCGCCTCCGGCGTAATTCCAGCCGCATGAGCCTTCAACATAAATGCGTCCGCAGTTAGCTTAGGTACGGACTTCGCTTTGTCCCAATAATCTCCGGGCGACATGCCAAATCGACACATCGTCATGTGCGCGGATTTCAATGCAGCAAAGCGGATATCCCAGTCGGCCGCGTTGTACGGCGCGAAATTGCCGCATCCCATTGCCACGGGACAATCAGCATAGGAAGCGCACGGAGCGACGTCGCCAAACCACACCAAAGTGAGCGTGAACAACGCGAGAGTGAATAAAAACCTTGAAAAAGCGGACATTGGCTTGGCTGCAGGAACGACGAGCGAATTGCGATTGGACATGAATCTTCTTTCTAACATCAAAAAGTCTGGAAACACGGACAGGTGTTTGGAGCAACCTTGCGGCATTGCTCGGTCCTTTTCTCTATACGCCGAGCAGCATTTGAATTCGGGTTAGCCAGCACCCTCCGCGATCGCGGTAATTTCTGCCGAGGTCAAAGCGCGGTTATAGAATCGGACATCGTCCATGGAGCCGTTTAACAGTGACCAGCTATTATTGCCGCCCGCCCAATTGCCGGTGTATCCGCTGCCGAACTGGTCAAATTTGTCGCCCTTCTGGGTCACATTGCCGCTAACAGTTCCGACAAGGTTGCCGTCTAGGTACAGAGTTTGCAATAATCCGCTGCTAACCAAAATGGCGTTGTGCCAAAGTCCGTCCGTAACAATAACCGTGCTCGCGATGTTGGTGTTGCTGCCGTGGTAAATGCCGCCGCGCAGCAATCAGCTGCTGTCCACATAAAGGTCAGGGGCGTACGAAGTCGGGATCGTACCATTTGCCGCGGTGCTTTGCTCGCCAACAAGAACCCCAGGCGCGGATGTTTTGGACCAGCAGGACACGCTGATTGCTGAACCGATATTAACAAGCAGACTTTTTGGCATCACAGCGGCACTGCTTGCCCCTGGAAGAGCAACGCAACCGTTGAACTTGCCTCCAGTCGGATTCCAAGTTGCGCCGGTTACGGTGGCGTTGTGAGCGTTTCCCGAAGAGTCATGCGCGACTTTTCCGGTGGTTTCGTCCAAGCGGTACCAGGCGACAAGCCCGGATGTGATCGGTGTAGCGGTCGCAACCACCATGTACGTCTGGCCCTCCGCGAGGCCGGTAAACGTAACGCTTGACTGCCCCGAATTGGGAACCGTTTGGCGCGGCCCATTAAATCCGTCCCAGCCATAGAGCGACACATTTGTCGTGCCCACTGGAAACCCTGAAACCGCAAATGTGCTGCCCGCGCCGTTCGAATAGCCGGGTTCGTCGATCCATGCCCACAATTTGTCGTTGTTACCTGAAAGCGTTGAAATTCCAGTGCCGAACGGATCGAGGCTGGTGAATGTCATCCCGCTGGTCAAGTCGGCGACAAGTTGGTATGTTTGCGCTGGCGCATACGGCGTGTAGGGATCGAGTGACTCGGTTGTGGTGTACGGTGCCGCTACCGGAAACAGGCTGTAAATCAACGCCATGTTGGTTGCGGGCGCAAATACGGGGAATAGAATAGCTGTGAGTATGGCAATAATGGCGATAACCACTAGTAGTTCAATCAAGGTAAAGGCCGACTTGGTTTTCATGACATTTCTCCGTTGTGTAGTTTATTAACTATGATTAGCTCAGCGCGGCTGGGAGAACTCCAACTCGATCAGCTTGGATTCGACCAAAATGCGCGTGGGCTTCGAGCGCTCTGGAAGCTGCAGCACTTCATGGACACGCTGGCAGATGAGCTTTGCGATCAAACTGTCCTGCTTGTTCACGGTCAAGACGGGCTTGGTTGGCTCCCATGCCTCGTGCCAACCCCAACTGAACGAGTCGTCGTATCCCGCAATCAGCACATCGCTGTTTGGTGTTAGGCCTGCGAGCCGGACTGCGGCGGCAATGATTCCCACCTGCGGATCTGTGTAGGACATGATCGCGTCCACCGGGTTTTCTCCAACCAATGTTGGCTGAATGTATCCATAGAATCGGCGTACCTCGTCATCGAACCACTGACGATCGATCTTGCCGAAACTGCGCTCTGGGATAATCACCGGATCGAGTATGTCAAGACCCGCCGCTTGAATCGCCGCTCGATACCCGGCCCATTTTGCCGCAAGCCAATAGCGTCCTGTATCGCCGGGCCAAACATTGAGAATTCGCCGACCACCTTTTTCAATCAGCCGCTTTGTCAGCTCAAACGCGCCCTTTTCATGGTCTGGCGCGATGCGGTCGAAATCCGCCATCCACTTGTCGTCGCCCGCCAACACGACCGGCCGGGCGATTTTCTTCAGTATCTGGGCGACTTGCTCGCCCATAGCAAGACCGACGCTAGCTTCCAGAAAGACAAGGGCCGCAGGCGGATCCTGCACCAAATGTTTGAACTCACGCTCAATGAGCGCGTCAAGCGACAGGAACATAATGTTGTAGTGGAATTCGGACAGATGGTCGACAATTTCAGTGCCGTGCCAACCCTCCAAATGCTGCTGCAATCTGCCCACATCCCGCCGCGCCGCGATAATCAGGACGGTGTTCTGCATGACCGACGAGCGGCTGCTTCTCGCAACAGCGGCCGTCAGAGGCGGCGCCGAGACGAACGTTCCTCGCCTCGGGATGCGCCGAATCAGGCCCTCCTTTTCCAGAAGCGCGTGGGCATGTTCGAATGTCCGCTGACTAATTCCGCTCGCCTTGCCTTCGGAAAACGACGGCAGGCGATCGCCAGGCTTGAGCTGGCCAGAGCGAATTTGATCGCGCAGCTCTGCGGCGAGCGTTTTGTAGGTCGATTCAAATTGGGTGAGATATCGGGTGCTGGACATCGTTCAGTCTGCCGGTTAATGCCTGACGAACCGCTGTTGCGATCTGTTTCTGTGAACGATATCTATACTATCACTGTTTCATATTGGTGTCAAGCACTATTTTCGTGAGCTATTAGTATGGCTGCAGGAACGGAACGTTTGGGGAGGCATATGGGGGTATTTGATATGGTGACTTCCCTACTTCAGCTTCTTCACCCACTGTTCGACCTGAGAGAGTTGGCTATTTCTCTTTGCGCTGGCCGACCATGGATCGAATGGCGGCATCGATGCTGAGGAAACCGTAAGATGCCGTAGCGCTTCGTATGCTCCAACCCGTTCGGAAAGAAATTTCGCCTGCATTCCTGCGATTAAGGCATTTGTCGCGTCTGCTCCAGCGCGGGCGAGGATGTTCGGGGTGATCGGAACGACTTGTTCGTCAGCAGGTTGCCCGAGCTGCGCTACCAATTCTTGCAACCCCTGGACTGCGAGCGCTTTTTTTTGCGCTTTGAGTTTGGCGTAGGAATTCGTTTCGAGCGCGGCCGCGACGGTCATTGCGGGCGAATCGACATTTACTTGTGTCGGTTCTCCCGATCCCGGCAGTGTTGGCATGCCAAGCGCGCCGCGCAAATTGTTCGCGAACGTACCTGGGTCCTCGTAACCGGTCAAGTCCATTTTCGCTGGCGTGCTCGGATCGGCGGTCAGCACCAGAAGGCGCGGGATGCCGTTGACCTGAAACTGTTGCGCGTCGTTCGGATCGGAATCGACGTCAATGCGCACGCAGATCAGCTTCTTGAGCAAAGGTTCAACTTCCGCACTTGGAAACGTCTCGTGGATCATTGCCTGACAGGGGCCGCACCAAGTCGCCGAAAAGTTGACCAAGATCGGCTTTCCGGTCTGCCGCGAGATGTTACGCGCTGCCTTCAAATCGGTCAGCCAGATGGTTGAGGGCGCGTCTGAAACAACTACGCTTGCGACGGCGACATTAGCCGCAGCCAGCAGAAACAGAAGCGCCGGCGCAAATACTTTAATGCCTGATTTTTGGCCAGAAGGTCGCATAGGAAAAGTTCTCGCTGTTGTCCTTGTCGTGGCACTTGATGCACGACGCAGGTGTGACTGCCCGAAGGCCGCCTGAAGAGTTTGTCGCCGGGATGGTTCGGTGGGCAAGCATGCTCTTTTGCATCAGCAGAATATGCTGCTCGCCGCGCCCATGGCAGTTTTCACACTGAACATTTTTTAGCTGAGGCGTGGTCTGCAAATCTACAAAACCGCTGTAAAGACCGTATCCCACGGTATGGCAGCGCAGACATTCAGGGTCATATTCGCTGTTTTTGGAAATAAGCGTCGCGAACGCAGCCATGTGCTTGGACTGCAGGCACACATCGTACGCCTGTTCATGGCAACTCATGCAGGCCTGCGCGCCGACATACCGATCCGCTGCGCTTGTCTGAGATTGGATGGTCTCCATGCCCTCCGCGGACGCAAGCTCGTAACGTCGGTCGCGCAGTTCATCTTTGTAGTGACGAATCAGATCGATCATATCCAAACTTCCAGGTATGCCGGTGGTCGATACCTTGATTCCCGCCGAGTTCGTCACTGAATAGCCCGTGCTTGTCCTCTGCAAATCGACTTGACCGATTACCTTCCCTTGATCGACCACGTTGAAATTGATCGCACGGTTAATTGTCTGCGCGGTATCCGACGATTGCGGGACATCGCCGCCGAAGATCGCATTAATCTCCGGATAACGCGTCGCAATCAGATTGATAGTGTCCTGATTTGACCAGCAAAGCACCACCACATAGTCGCATTTCCCGGCGAGATCGGCGATCACGGGCGCGAGCGCCTCGACCGGCGGCTTGACGTCCACGCCCGGCCCAAATGATGCATCGGCCAAATCGGCATTGCCGACAACACCCGTCACTCCGATGCGCAGACCGCCGCTGATGACGATTCGCGAAAGCGGTGCGATGGGAGTTCCGGCGCGTTTGTCAAAAACGTTCGCCGAAACGAACGGCAACGACTCTTCCGAAACCTCCGTCTTCAACGAAGCGACATCTAAACCAGCATCCGTTGTCCCAATGTTGACGGCATCGTAACCGAGGCTGCGCATCCCCTTGAGGAGATAGGACAGCTTCATCAGTTCGTATGTACGGCCGCCCGACGTGATATTTCCGACATCAAACAGCACAGGATCACGGTCCGTCAACCGGCGAACCAGAGTCGCGCGCACCGGCAGACCGCCTGCCTGATCCCGCCTGCATCCGCATGGCTCCAGATAGCCGCGGCTGTCGCCCGTCAGCAATATTGTTACGCGGTCCGGCTTCCCACTGATCGTCCCGCAACCACCCAAAAGTGCAGCTCCCACTACCGCGCAGAGCAGCAAAGTCAACGAAAGCAGCGCAACCCTTACACGCACAGTGAGGAGGCTAGTCATTGCGCACATCAATGCAGAAGCGCATACGCTAGGATGTCAACATTGATTTTTTCCGCTTGGTCAACTTCATCTCCACCGCAGCAGCAGCAGTTTTCAGCGTGGGACGTATCATTGAGGCCGTCGGGAGAAAAGACTACGACCAGATGGTTGTTGTAGCTCAGCCCTTCAAGGCTAGTGACGCGCTCTTCGTGGGTGGTTTTCACCTCCGTGATCTTATAGATGGTGCGATAGATAGGATGCGTCATCGGGATGGGCGTGAGCTTGCTCGACGGAAACATCAGCGCCATCTCCGACCGGAACGACTTTGTCCAATCCGGATCCGAGCAACCGGACGATGCCAGCAGAAACCCCCCGTGTGTCACATAGTATTTGAGCTGCACACGCTCCTGCGGCGTAAGGGAAAAGCCACCCTCCCCTGTCATGATCGAAAACGGATATTTGTACAGCGTGTCGCTGTCTAGCCGGACTTGTTGAAACGCAGGATTTGTATTGATATTCGTCTCATCCTGGAGCCGCTGCAGGAACCGGTCGCTGAAACAGACGGAGCTCTTATTGACTGCGTAGACAAGGTTGGCGCATTGGACAGTTGCGCCGGGGTCGGACGTATCGTCAGTCTGGGCATGCAGCTTGTAGCTGGCGATTCCGAGCGCAAGGGCCGCGATCGATACGAACGACCAGCGGATCACAAAGTTTTGTCGAGTGGCTTTCATGGGTTCGATGCTCCAGGCGAATTACTGTCCGTTTGCGACCGAGCGGTAGTAGTCAGAAATCAGCTTTCGGTATTTCGCCGGGAAGCTGGTCGAATCTTGCGAACTTTGGTTTCGGCGCGGTTCCAGGATGAGGGCTTGTCACTTCGACATCATTTGGTGAAAGCGGCGCATTGGCCCCTGGAATCGTGTTTTTGTGGCTGATCTTGTCCGGGCCACCGGTGCCGTTCATGAAATTGGTCGGCGGCGTGTACGGTTCTGAACTATTCTCGGCGTTCGCAGGAGTCGATCCACCGGGCATACCGTTCGGACCGTCGAGCATCCCTCCGATCCCAATTCCGATGCCGTTCCCAGCTCCGTTGCCCATTCCAAACCCCGAGCCCGACATTTGGCTCAAGCTCTTGCCAAGCCCGTTAGTGCTTAGGGTTAAGGACAGCGAGTCGCTCAGTTCGCTTTGCTGTCCGCCTTGAGCAGCTTGAAGATGCTGCACCATTGCCTGCATTTGCGCGAGGGCGTCGCTGGCACGCTGAAATCCGGTCGGACCATCCCCGCGCCGGAACGAGTCCCGCGCCGAATCCATCAGCGGCGGAATGCGCCGTTGATCTATCTCGGCAGCGATTCGCCTTGCGTCTGCAGCCGCTTTCGGAAACTCGCTTTGCGCCTGATCTGCATGGACTCGGAAATCGGCCTGCAACTGCACAAGCGCCTGGTCGATCTTGTCCTGCTCATTCGCGATGTCCTGCATCTCAGCAATATCCGCTGGCGACGCGCCCGGTTTGTCCTGAAACTGCCGCGCCTTGAGCACAAGTTCGCCCTGCGCGGTCAGCAGCGCGAAGAAGTGTTCAACATCGTTGTAGAGCGGCCACATTTTCATGAGCTGTTCGACCGCCTTCTGAACTTGCTTTTGGACTTGCGCGCTCGCCTCCGACATCTGCTGGGCTGCTTTTTCCGCCGACGCCGCCTGCTCGGTTGGACTGCCGGAATTTGCCGCATTCTGCATCGATTTCTGCCGCCGACGCGATCTTTTCAGCCGCTTGAGCCACTTTCGCCTTCAACGCGCGCTCAAAATCCGAGCCCGACGGCGACTGCGCGTACTGCTTCATCTGCTGCGCCAGCTTGCTGGCCCTATCCTGAAGCTGTTTCTGCTGGTCGGCCAGCGCCTTCATCTGCTGCGTGAGCGCCTTATCGCCAGGCTTTTTCGCAAGCTGGTTAGCGACGTTGCGCATCTGCTGAGCGAGCTCCCGCTGCTCCTGCGCCAGACGCTGAGTCGCCGCAAGCATGTCCTCCGATTCGGACTTCATCGTCAACGGAGTACGCTCCTGTTGCAGCGCCTTCTGAAACTGCTCCGGCGTCACGACCGTGATCGTGTAGGTTTCCGACACGCCGATATTTGGCGTGCCGGGCTGATTGTCGCTCGCCTCGGCGTAGTACTTGATGACGTCGCCAGCCTGAACGCCGAGGTCAGGAAGATCGAATGACGATGGCTCGGTGAGCGATTTCGGTAAGCCAGCCACGGGATAGCCGACCGGCGAGTCGTCAAGATCATTAATGGTGCGGTGAAGCGTAACGGACGCCAGCGCATTTTCGCTCTGCGCTTCGATGCGCAGCGGGATGGTCATCGACGGCGTCACCAGCAGGTTTCGTCCGGGCTGCGGAATCCAAACATTCGGCCTTTGACTCGTGTCCAGCACGATTTTGCCATGCGCGGCAGACACGCTCGACTGTCCGTCGGACGCAGTCAGATCGATACGAAACTCGCCCGGCCGGTCGATGACGAACTGTCCGGTCCCTTCGGTTGCCGCACTTTTCAGTGGCGCCAAGCTGACTGTTTCGTCAAGCTGGCCGCTTGCGCCTTGCGTAAGCACGTGGATCACTCCAGAAGATAGCGCGCGGTTCGTACTCACCTGCAAAAAGACTATTGTGCCTTGCAGACCGTGGATACCGTCCGCACCAACAATTTCCGAAAAAGGCGGTCTGCCGGTGTATTTCGGCAGAGTATAGGTCGCCTGGACGTCGGTCACCTGCGGCGGCTGCGCGACCGTGATCCAATACCGCGCGCTTCTTCCCGTGTTAGCCTGGATGTAATACTGCGTGTCGCTCGATAGCGAGTCAAGCCGAGCGTCGTAGTGACCAGCTTCGTCGGCGGTCATCTCTAGGCGCTCCCAATCCGAATGACCCCGCTGACGCACCATCAGCGAAACATCGTTTGGCGCAAGACCGGTGACATCGACAGAGATATCAACGGAATCGCCAAACCTCACGCTCGCGCCTTTAGGCTGCACGTCGAACTTCGTCGCCGACCACGGCGGCGTGGTGTCGTCCATCCACGGCGCAAACAGGCGCGGCATTACGGCCATAAATCCGCCGGTAAAGAAAATCGCAATCAGCAGCCACACGCCCAGCGCAATCGCCATCGACTTTGCCGCCTTGCGCTCCGGCCCGCGATCAACAACCGACGCCGCGCCGCCCATCTTCTCGGTGGTTCGACGAGCACGGTCTATTTCGAGGCGCATAAGCTCGGCTTCGCGCTCGTCTGGGTTACCAGACGAAAGGATTCGCTCAAACTGGATGCCGTTGATCAGCGCATTGTCGGCGTCCGGGAACCGCTCCTCGACCGCGCGCGCAGCCCACTCGTCGCTGCGCCGGAACGCGCGCTGCTCGCGCAGTATTTGAAACACTGAATAGACCGCGAAAGCGACCAGACCGACCATGATCACCCAGCGAAAACCGGCGGCAAGCCCAAACGCGAGGTCAAGCGAGAACGCGATCCCCAGAAGAGCCAGCCAGCGCCAAATCGCAGTGAAGATCGCAGTCCGGCGCATGGTTCCGCGCACTTCGGACGCAGCTTCCTGCAGCGCATGGTGCAGGTCGTCGAAGTCCGAGCTGCTGCCGCCTGGTTTTGTTTTTAGAGTCAACATAGGTCTTGCTCTATTATAGTCCTCCGTACGGGCTCGACATCGCATTGCTAACCGACGACCGGAATTGCCAGGTGTCGATGGACTTTATGGCCCATCCATCTGCACCTCGATCTAGGATTGCAACATAATCAGAACCTTGTTGCGCCATCCAGGCGTAGCCGGGCTGTGATTGCGACGAAATCCAGAAATGCACCTCTGCCCGATTGCCGTCATCCGAGAAAAGACAGGGGCCGTCGGCATGTAGGATCGTGCTGTTTGCATCTGTCGGTCCACCAAATGCCAAGCAGCGCAGAGTAGAGTACTCGCCCGCCGACGATGAGTATGCCTTTGGAGTCAGGCAAAGCACCCGTGCTGAGCCCCCGTGAAATGGCTGCTGAAACTGCTTGTCGATGAGAATCACTATGGGATCAACCGTCGAATCGCTGCCATACAGCGCCCCAAAGATCGCCTGCAAGATGGCGCGGCGGTCGGCTCCGCTAGGATCAAGATTGGTGGATGCAACTCGCGGGTTCTGGTTGTCACCATCGCGTATGCCGCTGTGAGTGGTGTCGGGTGACTGCGGATCGGTGCCTAACCGCTCTTCGACGACATCAGTGAGTCCGTCGCCGTCAGAATCCTTTCGCAGGTCGGCAAGGGACAAGCTATAAGAGACCGCCAGCGACGAGCCTGCAGTCTGCTGAAGCGCTTGCATCTTTGTCGCCAGTGCCGATATGTTCTTCGCGGCATTCGATCCTTCGGCCTTTGACATGGCCGCTTGCAGACTCGCCATCTGATTTACAGCAGCGACGTTGGCCGGCTTAATGACCACTTTGTCGCCTGCAACAGCGACGACACAGCCGCCAGGCTGAAGAGGCTCTCCGCTCTCGACCGAGTATTGCTGACTCGTTTGGTAGCGCTTGCCGGTAAATAGAAACTCGGTCCAAACTCCCCCGGTCGCGTGAGCAAGCCACAGGTCCGCTGCGTTCCCAAGTCTGCCGGACACAAAGACAGCCCACGCGTCGCCATTAGGAAGGACTGTTGTCGCAAGGGGCCGGATCGCGCCGGGAGGGCTTGTCGTGATGGGACGCAGCAATCCGTGTGCGACCGGCGGTGGTGTCAGTGTGAATTTTAGCTCCGCTGCTGGATTCCAGGTAGCGGGCTGGGATGCCGTTGCCACGTTTCCAAATCGCATTAATGCAAAGCGGGCGTGCATGTGGAGAAACCGCGGAAGGTCTGTAGCGGCGGCCACCTTGTTCAATATATCGATGGATTCCGGCGCCAGCGATCCGTCCGCCTTTGCTAACGCCGACAGAAGGCCCGTCGAATACGCGATTGCGGCGAGACGCGGCAGTTCCTGGCCGCTTGGCGCGGGAGTCGCTATCTCCGCCTGCAAATATTTGTAAATTGAAGAACGTGCCTCAGCGACACTTGCCGGCTCGGATGCAAGAACACGGAGCACGCCGCAGGCAACATTGGCCGGCGTGGACGGAGTCAAGTAGCTCGCCAGAGTTGGCACCGCGGGTGCGCCGATTAATCCTAGCTCGTCCTCAGCGCTCGTGACCGACGAGTCCATCTGACTAAACTGATCTATTTCACTTTGAACCGCCTGAACTGCTTGAGTCGAATTATCTGCAAGCACTGCCTCATCGCTTGAATCGCTGCTTGTAGCTCCCGCCACGCCGTGGCGTTCCGCATACGATGTCCCTGCCCCGTTCATCTGCACGCCGATTCCTGAGCCTTGATCGATTACCGATTTGAGCCGTGCGAGTTCGGCATCTAATGCCGCTCCTTTGCTAAATGCAGTGATTCGCCAATTTCCCGTGCCCTGCAGCAGGGCTTGGCCACCGACCTGCTTGGCTATGGCCGTCATAAACTGCGACTCGGACATCCTGCGAA
Source organism: uncultured Armatimonadota bacterium (assembly GCA_963699265.1). Taxonomy (GTDB): domain Bacteria; phylum Armatimonadota; class Armatimonadia; order Armatimonadales; family Capsulimonadaceae; genus CAXSEA01. Next base: position 580,860 of record OY969427.1, read on the forward strand.
TGTTGGAAAACTCAAATCTGTCCTGGCCCGTATTTTGTCCAGCCATCATACGCATGAGCATCTCGCGCTGGAACGAGGGCCCGGATTCGAGCGAACCAATCCCATTTTCGATCGCGAACGAGCGCTTTTGATATGCTGTCCATGCATCATTTAGGGACGGATCTAGTTCGATATGCTCCCGCCGAGAATCAGCCAGAGCCATGAGCGCTGCCTGCGGATCGGGGCCGCACAGATAGACGCCAGTCACGGGATCGGGCGGCGCGAGCCGTGTCTTGGCAAGTTCGGTCTGATCGCCAAAGACCATGAAGACATAGCCACGTGTAGTGTCGTAGGTTATCTGCGTTCCCGCTTTTCGCATGGCATCGATCACGTCAGAGACAGTAGGCTGCTCTTGCTGACGCTCCATCTGCATGATCACCGAGTTTTGGGAATCGAGACCCTTGACAGGATCAAGGGCCTTCGACGCAATCACCACCCAAGTTCCGCCAGCCGAAGTAGCAAGTGATTGCGCCGCGCCGACAGGCAAACCAGCGTCCTCGCCCTGGTTCATGCCTAAGCCGGCCGAAAACGGCCGCGACATATCCGCGGTTGTGGAAGGATCGTCGCTCATCGTTTCCGACAAATATCGCGCTGGCGGAAGAGCCGAGCTGCGCTGTCCGCAGCCCGCGCAGATCAGACCAACCACGGCGACGGCTGACATGGCAACGAAAATCGCGTAAGAACGTCGTCTCATATCATGCCGCTCCTTCGGCGCAGTAGCCACTCTGCCGAGAGCAAGATGAGAATCGGCGCGAGCACCCACCAGCGATCCCAAGCCGACTCCGGCTCTGAAGTCATCGCGAGAGTCTGCTGGGCTGCCTTCACCTTGGCGGGAAGTGTGTTTAGTTGATCTGGAGTGAGCGAAACACCTCCGCCGGCCTCGGCAATTGCGCGCATTGCCGCGGGATCCGCCGCGGTAATCAGGTCCTCCTCCGAATTGGGATAGACGGTAAACGGCACCCGCACAATCCCCGCGCCCTGCCGAGTCATACTCGCCACATATTCGCCTGGTTTTGTAGCGCGGTAAGTCCCCATAAAATCGGCCTGCCCCGCAGGGCCTCGTCCGAGGTTAACCTGATCGTTGCGTCCGCTCGGGTCGGTGACTGTCACCGGCGGCAAACCGCTCTTTGCTCCGCCGCGCGTGAAGCCCAGAAGTTCTACCGTATCGCCTGGGGTGTAGGACGCACGGTCTGTTTTGAGGCTGACATCCTGTCCCGGTAGGAAATCCGACTGGTTTACTAGCCACCGGACCATTTGGCTCCAGAACTCATTGAAGCAGCCGGAATAGTTGTTCATGGCAGGAGGAAGCAGCGCCCACTGCCACAGGCCCTCGCCAGCAAGTGCAACTACTTTGCCTTGGCCGTAGTTCTGATACGCGAGTACCGCCATCTCCTGCGCCGGATCGGTGCCAGCAACATTCGACGAACGTGCCAAAACCACTGAAAGCGCCTTTTGGCCCTGCACCCGTGTCGCGGAAAGCAGTGTCGGCAGCTTTTGAACTACAAGCTGGGGATCGGGATGGTCGGAAAAGTCGAACGCGGGATTGCTCTTGCCCTCCTGGGTCACCTCCATCTTGATGTCCGCAACCTGATCCGAGGTCCATTGCATCGGCTCGAGTTGATGAAGAGTATCGCTACCGACGTCTTCTGCCTTGCCGCGCAGGAAAATCACGTTGCCCGCGTGGTTTGCGACGTAATCCTCCAGCGCCGCGACACCATCCGGCCCGAAGAAGTCCGAATACCCCTTGCCGATGACGATGACGTCATAGTGCGCAAGGTCGGCTGCGGATGTCGGTACCTTGAACGTTGGCGAATCGGCCTCAACCAGCCCCACCGGCGATGGTGCGCCGCTGTTGTCCGGCTGATTTTTCAGCGCGAAGTATTTATCGTCGGTGAGCTTAAAGACGGCATCAACACTCACCGTCGGATCACTTCGCAGCGCTTGGATCAGAAATTTCGCGTCCCAGGTCGGCTTGCCCTCCAGCACCAAAACCCGCGCCTTGTTTTTTATGACTTGCAGATAGACTGACGTCGTGTTGTCGGCTATGGTCGCTTCGCCCGGTATCGGCTGAATGGCGATGCTGTACTTGTAGTTGCCGACGGCACTTTGCGTGACCGGAAATGTGATCGGCAGGGCGGCGTTGTCGTTGAGCGTAATGTCGTTTGTTGCGACCGTCGCGCCTTTATCGTTCAGAAGCGAAATATGCGCCTGCTGACCATCCAGCCCGACACTGCTCACTTCCGCGCTGAGCGAGATCGTTTGACCCGGCGCGGCATAAATCTGAGGTCTGCGTGTTGTGATGGACGCGTTCGTGCCGTGAGCGTTCGAGCCGAGGCACATCGTAAAGACCGGAAACCCGCGTTCGCGGGACTCGCGCGCCGCCTCGACCGGGCTGAAATCGCCATTGTTCCTGCCGTCCGAAACGATCAGGACCCCGCCTGTTGCACCCGCGGTCTGCGAATCCACCGCTGTCGCGAGTGCTTCGCCGATCTTTGTGCTTGTTCCAACCGCCTTGCCCGTGTGAACAAATGTCGCCAAATCCGTGTGAACCGCATTGTCGCTGAATCCAAAAAGCTGTAGGGAAAACCGCTTGCTCAGGGACTTGAGCGCCGAATCGTTCCCCGCGATTGCGTCTTTAGCAACATCAAAACGCCGCCTGCCATCTACATCCGCAATCGACATGCTGTGCGACGTGTCCATCAGAATCAGGAGCGGCGGCCGTTCGAGGTCTCGGGCTGCGAATGTCCACACGGGATTGAGCAGCAAGAGCGCGATCCAAGCGATTACTACGGCACGAAGGACTGCGAGAATCCGCGTGCGTCCGTTTTCGGCAGTAGTCCCGCGAATGTACAGCCAGATCGCGGCCCCGATGAAGCACACCATCAGCAGCAAGAGTTGCGGAACAGAAACGACAGGATTCAGCGCAAGAGCGTGGTTCAACGAATTGGCTCCGTAGGCTTTGCGCGCGGAGCGAGGCCCGCGAGCCACTGCTCAGAAACGAGCAAGACCAGTGCCGCAGCCAACAAATAGGGCCAAATCGGAGCGTCCTGCCTTAGTGATGCAGCGTGACTGGTGCTCGAAGCAAAGACCGAGCGCTCCTTTTGCCCGGAGGACTCCAGCTCCCGAGGGTCGATTGGACGCAGATCGCTCTCGTCAGGGCTAACATTCACCGCGACATCGCCGACAAGCGTTTTGTCGACCTTCAAGATTTGGTAGAATCCCGGCGACGTGGTCTGGTCAATAACTACAGAGCCGGTCGATGGATCACCGCTCAAATGCGTATCACCGTCCGGGCCGAGGCACGAAAGACTTGCGAGCTTGATCGAACCGGATGCACCCTGGATCGACGTAGCCGCAGAATCGCCCGCAAACGACTGTCGCTCGTTTTCCACGTGCGCCAACATTCCTTTGATAAACTCATGCATGAGCGGCAAAAACGCGTCCTGACGCGCGAAATCGCTCCAGCCTGGCGCAGGCGACATGTTCAAGATCAGAAGGCTTCCGCTCCCTTCAGCCGTGCGAAGCGCCGCGACCGTACCGTCGTCATACTTCATCAGGATTTCGGCACGCGGATCGACTTCCGAAGTGATCGCGATTTTTCGGAAATGGATGCTGCTTAAGTCCGCCGCGGCCGGGTCTTTGAACGCCTTTAGCAGCGGGCTGTCATAATGCGCCTCGGCCAAGGTGACATAGCCGTTCCCATTGCCCGTGAGATCCTCGATATTTTGCACCGCAAACGGGATCGGATTTTGCGGCGGCAAAAGCTTCCCAAAATCGGCAAGCTGCTGTCCCGCCATTGCGCCGCTAAGCATCCAGACGACATTTCCACCCGCTGCCACATACTGTTCGACCTGCTCGTTACCGCTGTCACCGAGGGACGCATCACAGACAATAGCAGCATCGGCGCTGTGCATGAGCGCCGGAGTCAGTGCGCTTGGCTTGACTGTAACGACGTGGAAACCGACATTCGAGTTGGCATCGGGGTGGAGCGCGCGGCTCAGATAATAAACTGCCGATGCGGGATCAGAAACCGATTCGTCGCTGATTAGCAAGATGGTCGCGGACTGCTGGAGATCGATCACGGCACGGCGCGTGTCATCAATTTGGAGGGAGTCGCCCGGGATTGTGGCCGTGCATTCGACCGTCTGCGGCGTGTCGAACTGCAAGTCGAACGAGACATTCGCACTGGAGTACGGCGCAACCGTCACATTTTGGCTTGTTTTGTAACCACTGTTCAGGGATAGGTTGACCGGCAGAGTACGCAGGCTGTTCGATGAGTTGAAAACCTCGCATCCGACCGTGATCGGCTCACCGATTCGGGGCGACGACGGGTAAAGATGAATTGCCGTGATTCCGGCGTTGACGCGGCTGTCGTCGGCGCTGGGCAGGAATGCGAGCTTCACATCGGACGGAACCGCGTCGAATCGCACATCGCCCCAATTCGAGCGCTGAAAATCCGACAGCATATAGATGCCGCGCGACTTGATGTTGTCTGGCGCACGGCTAAGCTGATCGACAGCCAGGTTGATTGCGCTAGTCGGGTCGGCCCGTTGCGGCGAAGCTGCAAGGCTCTCCACTCCGCTTCGAAGAGCGCCAACATCAATGGTCGGCTCACCCGCCATAGCGTGGGGATGGCCGTCGCAAACAATCACATTCGCCCGATCACCCGCATGCAAACCGCCCAACAAGCTGATGGCATCCTGCCGAGCATGATCCAAGGTCGATATGCTGCCACTGCGATAGCCCATGCTCGCGCTGTCGTCAACGATCAGAATCACGCACTTCTTGCTGCCTGCGGTCAAATTTAGCGGGCCAGTCATAACAGGTCGTGCAAATGCAAGCACAATGCACGCGACGATCAGGACGCGCAGCAGAAGAACCAGCAGGTGACGCCATTTGAAGATGCTGCTCTGACGCGCGATGCTTTTCTGCACGAACCGCATCGTCGGCAGGTCCAACCTGCGCTTGGCGCGGCGTGTCAGCAGGTGAACCAGGATCGGAATCGAAATCCAGGCAAGCCATCCGAGGAGGGTTGTGTTCAACAAGGACAATGATGTCTAGTCTCGAAAATGACGTCAGTTGCTCAAGCTATCAGGCACGGGTCGTCAGGAACGCTTCCAGGACGCGATCATATGGACGCGAAGTTACGCCAAGTTCATAATGAATGCCGCGCGACTTCGCACGCCCTTTGACATCGCCCAGGAACGCGTTGATCTCCTGCTGGTAGGCGCGGCGAATGACATCCGGCTCGGCGGTGACGGTACTAAGCGACTCCGGATCGCGGTAGATAGCCGATCCAATGTCGCCAGGGAGGGCCAACTCCTCGTCGGTCAATACTTGCACGAGAAGAACAGAGTATCCGCGATGTGTGAAAAGACCCAGCGCTTTGAAAATCGGATCGAGATCTTCAAGAAAATCCGAAATGACGACGACCAGGCCACGGCGCTTCTTGGTGAGGCTGAAAAGGATTTGCAGGCCGTTGGCTAAATTGGCCGTCCCGGAGGTCCGCGCGGTCTCCAAAAGCCCGACAATGCGCTGCAATCCCTGGTGTGTGCTTCCTGGCGGGACAAACTTGCCGACAGGGTCTTCGGTGAGGGTCAGCGCTGCGCGGTCGTGCTGCTTTATGATCAGATAGCTCAGCGCGGCACCAAGAAATGCACCATATTCGAGCTTGCTTACGGCACCAGGCTGAAGTCCGGCATAGGCCATCGACGCGCTGTTGTCGAGCAAAACATAGCAGTTTAGGTCGGTCTCTTTTCGGTACAGCTTGACGTAGTACCTATCTGTCCGGGCATGCGCTTTCCAATCGATCAAGCGGACATCGTCACCAGGCGAATACTGCCGATAATCGGTGAACTCCGACGAGAAATCGTTGAACGGCGACCGATGCTTGCCATGGAAATAGCCCTCGACCACCAGCCGCGTCGCAAACTCAAAGTTGCTGAGTCGCTTGAGGTCTACCGGACGAAGGACTTCTCTTTTTGGTGGCACCGGAGGCGCAAAGAAGCTAGACATTCGAATAGCTCGGCTCGCGAATGGACATGAGCAGGCGATCCACGATTTGAGTGGTTGTTAGGCCCTCCGCTATGCCAGCGTAGTTGAGGATGACACGGTGCTGCAAGACCAGCGGCGCGATCTTCTTGACATCGGCGGTAGTCGGCGAAGGCTTTCCCTGAATAATGGACAGCGCTTTTGCGCCAAGCATGAGATATTGAGATGCGCGCGGCCCTGCGCCCCACTGGACATATTTTTTGATATAATCTGGCGCTTCAGAATCGGTTGGACGAGTGGCGCGTGCGAGCGAAACCGCGTAGCGCGCGACATGCGGCGAGACGGGAATCTGACGGACGAGGTGCTGAGTAGCAAGAAGATCCTCGCGGCCAAAAACGGGATTGACCTGCACTTGCGTGTCGGTCGTGGTGACCGATGCGATTTCGACCTCCTGAATGTGCATAGGATATTGGACATGCAGCGCGTACATGAAGCGGTCGAGCTGCGCCTCGGGCAACGGATATGTGCCTTCCTGCTCGATGGGGTTCTGTGTCGCAACTACGAAAAAGGGCGGATCAAGCGGAAATGTCTGTCCGGCGACAGTTACCGCGCTCTCCTGCATCGCCTCAAGCAGCGCGCTTTGGGTTTTGGGCGGAGTGCGGTTGATCTCGTCGGCCAGGATGATGTTCGCGAAAATCGGGCCGCGAATGAAGCGCAAGCTGCGGCGACCAGTCTCTTGATCGACGTCAAGTATCTCCGATCCCAGAATATCGCTTGGCATGAGGTCAGGCGTAAACTGGATGCGCCGAAAATCCCACGACAGGCACTGCGCAAGAGTCTTTACGAGGAGCGTCTTTGCTAGACCGGGAACGCCAATCAAGAGACAGTGGCCGCGTGCAAAAAGCGCACTGACCAGATATTGAACGATCTCGTCCTGACCGACAATCACGCGATGAATTTCGCGCAGAAGCGTCTCGTAGCGTGCTTGCACTGCCTCGACACTCGCCGCCATCGTCTTCGAATCCAACTCACTGGCTGCCTGCTGATCCGTGGCCATTAGCTCCTCCGACTGCTTGGTGTTACCGATGACTGTGATTCTACCAGGATGGTTATCCTTCAACTTGTTGAGACGCTTACAGTCAGGAGATTGTAAGGTCGGTTGGTGTTCACTACTCTAGTTGATTAGATTAAAGTTCCGGGAACATTGCTCAATGAAAAGCGCCCCTGAAAATTCTGCATTTTCAGGGGCGCGCGCAATGCGGGTTCGAGTTGAATCGATATTTCAGATGCGCGTCAATGCAACGCAATCGAGTGGCTTTCTGTCAGCTCCAGGCTGGATGTTTCGCTCCATGCGCTCTTTGTTGCCGGTCGCTTCTGAAAATTGTTTGGCAGCGGATACTCTTTACCGTTCACTTCCAAGCGGCTTCGCCCGTAATCGCAGACGGTGACAATTCCGTTGGAGAACCGAGATCGAGTGATGTGGTTTCCCAGCGTCCAACTGCCTTCCAAAATCTCGTGGTCCACCAGACTTGCCATGCCGACGCCGCTTAGATGGTCGATCATCAAGTCGTATTCGAGCTTAATCGCCTCAAGCGCCGGTTCCAGTAAATAGCCCCACCCTCCTTGCATCGCGACAATCTCGTTTCGCGGCAGAAGACCCATTTCGGCCATAGTCAGCATTCGCCGACTGATCGTCTGAGAAGTGTTGTTGCCGAAGTCCACAGCTCCTCCGAAGGTGTCGTTCAGGATGCAGAACGCATGACCTTTCACCGCCATGAACCACAGAGGCACAGGCACGTCAACCAGCTCGCTAGACGGCGATTCGGGCGATTCGAGGAACGGGGACCCGATGTAGTCGGCCTCGGTCGCGCAGTAAAGATAACCATTTTCGACTCCGGCAGAGCCGAAAACGTCCCGCCCCGCGCGGATGATCCGCTGAATACCCTCCGCGCAGGCGCGCCGATAGCGGCGAGGCCCATGCTTCTCGTTGTACGAAATTTCGAGCGGCATACCGATAGCGTCAATGTAGTAGACGCCTGCGACCCCCAGGCTCTTTACCTTCTCCATCTGCCCTTGCAGACGCTCAGGCGGATAGGAAAGCCCCCAACCCGCATAGTTGATTCCGCCAGCCCAGCAGCCGCGCTTCAGCGGGCCGCCGTGAACACTGCCCACACAAAGATCGGGATCGAACTCCGGCGAGCGCTTTAGCAGATCGATGTAATTGTCATGCACTTGCATCTGAAATCCAAGGGCTTTGCCGGCTGAGATCAGTTCGCGCAACGCGGTTTCGCCGCCGATTTTTGGCTCGACTGGGAACCTGGTTGGCCACTTGCCATCGTGTCCCTCCACATTCCATCCGGTGAGCTGAACATAGAGCCGATCGATTCCAGCATCCTTGATCGCCGCAAGCTGCTTTGCCGCGTCTGTGCATGTGGTGAAAACGCGCAGTTCGCCATCGCCATTTACCGAGCCTATGTCCTTGCATGCGTGAATAATTTTGAGCACGAAGGAGTTCGCCGCGTAAGCGATATCGCTATTCTGCTCGGCGCGATGCGCGAGAGTTCCCCGACCGGCTTTTGCAAGGACGAACTTATGCATTCGTCGACCCATTCCAGCATATCCGGCATTTTCACCACGCAACGGGACAAAGCGAACCACTCGCTCGATGGGATCGACCGGATCCACTTCCGTATAACGATAGCGCAGCGAAAAGCTGGTCTGACCGCCTCCGATGCCGTCGATATCGACCCGGCATTCAGCGTCGCAATCGCCCTGCTCGACGATCGCAAGTAGGGCTGCCTTGGTGTCGCCGCGTTGTCTAGCGACTCCGGTGCAAGGCAGCATCGGCATGATCTCCCAGTTCGGCTGCTCGCCGTAGATTAGGAAGCGGTCGCTGATGCGCGTATGGAGCTTGGGATAGCACAAAGCGCCGTTGCGATAAGGAAGGACCAAATGCCCCTCGGAACCTGGCGCAACATACATCAAACTTGGCAGCAAGTTTACTCCGGCGAGCAACGACAGCTCTGGGCACATCTCGGAAATACGTTCTGACGCGATTCGCGCGACAAACTCGCCGCGTTCGATGCAGAACTTGACTGTTGCCGACGCGCTGTGAACCACGTTCTCGACTGACTGCGTGATAAAGACGCAGCCGTCGCCCATCTCAATTTCGACACGAAGCCGCTCGATCAGGTCGGTTCGGCGCAGGACAATGGACATGATGTCCAAAGTGAACGCCGGTGTCGGCCCCCAAACAATGCCGCTGACCAGGTCTGTTAGCTCGACCAGTGCCATGCCGCCATCCGTGGTAAATTTGGCGCGCAACGTACTGTCGGTCAATTCGAAGGTTTGAGTTGTCTTCATTGAGAAGCCTTTGCCTGTTCTATTGCCACGGAAACGGTGGTGGCGGAATATTGAAAATAATGTTTACTAGTGCGGACGCGACGGCCATTACGAACTCTCCGAGCACCAGGCCAAGAAATAGGGGCCGTGACGTTTGAAAGAGCCGTCGGCCGCCGTATCGCAGCGTGATTGTCTTCAATGCCCACGCCACGAGGCATGGAAACCAAAACTCAATTGTGCTCTGTGATCCGGCGAGCGCGTAACCAAGCGGATGCAGCGGCCACCATGCGAACTGCGCGCGCATCGCCATCAAGAAAATGGTGAAAACAATGCCGACCACAAAGAACGCTGGCAGCTGCCATTGCTCCGGCTGAGCCGCTGTCGATAGCGCAAATCCCTGGTTGACGTTGAATTGCATCTGGGGGCTGCCCTGCATCATCCAGTTGTCCATCCGCAGGCCGCCGATTTTGTATGTGACAAAAAGCTGAAACGGAATTGCAACAGCGGCGGCAAGAACAATGCTTCCGATCAGCAGCTTGCCTAACGACCTGCGCCTCATTCCCACTTTGTCACCTATGTAGGCGCTGTCCAGCATGCCGGTCAAAAGAAGTCCGCGCTGGTCGTGACTGAACAGGTGATCTACAAACGCCAGCACCGTTAAGTTTGCGCCTCCGAGGCCGTGCATCGAGCCGCCCATGCGGTAGATGTCATACGGCTGAAAAGTTGTTTCGGTCATCAACATCCCGGCTTCTGCAGTGGATCTCGCCATGACCACGGATATCAAAAAAACGACCGTGAAGAGCTCCAAAATCGCAAGCCCTGGCGAAAGCCCCATCGCGATCAAGATCAGACACGAAACTCCCACACTTCCCCACAAGCCCCAAAAGGCCAATCGATACGAGATCAATTCATCTGCACTTTCGCTTGATTCCCTCCCACGCCGAATCGCGGATTGAAATACGCTTTTCAGATGTGCGCGCGCCGAATAGACGAAAAATCCGCACAGCGCAAAATAGGCGCCGATGGTTTGGTAGCCTTCAAAGACCGGAAGCCAGTTTGTCGGCATGTGCGGCATGTTGAAGTTGTACGCCACCCCCACAATCTGCTCCAGCCGAAAAAGCAGAAAGAAAAACCAGATCGAAAACGATACGTCAGCAGGCAGCAAGTAGAAAAATCCAAGCGCTGCAAACGAGAAGATCAGCGGCGTATAGCCAAGCTGGTTCCACGGAGGTGTGGTCAGGTAGTCGTTCAGGCTCACGGATGTCGGGATCAGTGGCACTGCTGGCGCGATCTGATGCGCCCAATCGATGCCGTAAATCAGCGCTGGAATGGCCACTCCGATCCACATGAGCGGATTTGCAAAGAACGGCGTACCCGTTGGATCGATTCCCAGAATTTCAAGCGGCAGTTGCGCCAGAGGAAACGCCAACTTTTCGTTTTCGACCCACTGCTTGCGGAGCATCACCGCCAAGCACAGAAACGCGAAAAATACCAACCCTATTAAGATCGACCAAGTGGCCAGCGGCACTAGCCACGCTTGCCACGGCAGAGCCTGATGAAGCGGAAGGTTCTCGTAATATGTCCGCGAAACATCTTGCCGGTCCGGGCCGCCGGGAACAAACGGGACCATCCAAGAACGCAAATGCGCATTGAACAGCGTGTGCCAACCATTGCTCGACGTGCCGAAATAGTTTGTCGTGACCAGTAGGGGCAGCAGCTTTTGTGCAAGTCCGTGCGATGAGATCATCGCTGCGACGAGCGACATGATGTACACGGTCGCTAACTCGGCCTTCGAGAAGAGCCACTTCTTTGAAAGCAAGTCCCCTGTCAACTTTGAAGTGCCAATCACACCTATCAGCAATATCAGAGATATCGGCGGCAACTGCAAAAAGCCGATCCGTATGGTTGAAATGACCAGCTCCGCCCACGTCACGACGACGCAGGTGATGGCGACACCGATGGCGCCCGTGGCAACTGCCCTGGCCGTCAGGCCAAAGCTGAGACTAGTCGGCGTCTGTGCCGCTGGAAGATCGTTCAGCGGCTGAACTTCCTGAATCTCGGAATTACTATGCTGGGCGTCATTTCGTTCTTCGACCATTGAATTGGAGCGTGTCTAGCCCTTCTTCGCCGCAGCGATGGTCATGGTGACGATTGAAGCTGGCCCGGTCCCGCCCCAATTCGAACCGGTGATCAAGACAGCATACGTGCCGCTAGAAGTCGGCTTTCCGGTAATTGCACCGGTGGATGTGTTGAGTGCCAGACCTGGCGGAAGGCCGGTCGCGGTGAATGACGCCGGCCCGTTCGTCGCGACAACCTGATATGTAAACGACGCGTTGACCTTGCCAGATGCCTTAGCCGCGCTCGTGATCACCGGCAGTCCTGCGCCGGCGGTTTGATAGATGCTTAAGTCCTGCGCGTTCTCGGGATCGTTCCACCAGCCGCGGAAGAGCAGCAAGTCGCCTCGGCTCACCGACGATACCAGTGTGTTGAAATCGCCTGTGATGTCGCCGTCCGCGGTGTAGACTCCGCTGAACGATTTAGGATAGGTGTACGCCGTGGTCGCTGGCGTGCCTGTTCCATCGTTGGTCAGCGCTTCGAACGGCGACGTGTACGCGTAGTATTTTGTGTTCGAGTGCTCAGGAAGTATTAGAACACCGGGCTCCGCGTTCGCGACGGTCTGGAACACGCTCGCGTCCATTGTTCCGCCGGTGGCTTCGTCGACATTCGAATCGACATAAAACAGCGTGCATCCCCATCGCTGGCGCGCGTAGTTGATTTTTGTGATCAATAGCTGCGCGGGATCGGAGACATCCGTTTGCTCCACGCTCGGACTGAAAACAAGCTGCTGCGGGCGGATGCACAGGCCGACCTTAAGCCCGGCGTTTGTGAACGTCTGGAAATATTGATCCGCGATGCTATCCATCTCTGGCGCTAAGGTCGGAAGGAGGGTCGGATCGCCAATATAGCTGGTCGGCTGCGGATATTGTTGCCCCTCAACATCCCACTGTATGATTCCCTGCGCGTTCATCTGCTGCAGAATCGGAATGCTGGTCTGAGCATACTGAAGGACTCGCTGCTGAAACGCCGCGACGCCTTGCGGCGTGGTGACATCAACAGTCGGATCGTTCCCGAACCAGCCGCGCGGATTTGTTGGCGGATGGGTCTGCGACGTTGCCAAAAACATCGCGCCGATCATCCGGTGATCGTTCCAATTCACCTGATATGGCCACGCGGAGGCAAAGCCCTTGTAGACATCTCCCGCCATCGCAGTCGGAAGTGTTCCCTCAGCGGCAAATCGCAGCGAAATCGTGTAGCTGTCGGTCTGTCCGGGGCCGACGGGATGGTTGAACGTCGGCCAGCTTTGCGTTTGAAACGATAGTGGCAGAGTCGAAGCCCAAACCGTGAATGCCGTATAGGGCGACGTGCCATTGTTCAGCGGAAAGAAGCCGAAGTAGCGGTTATTGGTAACATCCTGATTGCATAGCGCAAGCACGGCGGTGCTGTAATCTGCAAACTGGACATTCGGGCCATCCGACGTAAATCCCACTTGCGGCAGGTTCTGACTATAGCCTGCGGGCATCGTCGGAAATTGGACAACTAGTGGCAGGATATCGACTCCGTTTATGGTGTCACCGGGAGTGGTGTTTGTGATGGTCAGGGTCATGGTCAATCGGGAGCTTGTCAGCGCGTATTGACACGACACCGTGCCCCAATCGTAGGTCCAAGTAAGGGTCTTGGTCAACGCATTCCAGGATGATGCGTATCCGCCGTTCCAAGAGTAAACGTCGGTGATCGTGCCTGTTGATGAAAGCCGTTCGTACTCGTAGACGCTGAACGCATCCGAGCCATTTGTGAGGGTATTCGTCAGTTGAACGCCCTTGTAGGTCATCGTTTGCAGGCCGTTGCTGTTAAACGTCGCCTGCAAGCCAGTAGCATTCGCCTTGCATAGCGCCGACGCTAGCATCAACGAAGCAAACGCCACAATGATCGAGATGGTCCTAGTGATTTGCATTGCAATTGTCCAGTTCACGGTCTAATTTCGCGCGATTGCGCTCGCAGTAGGTTGAAGACTAGCCGGATCGATTTCGATAAGACGGTAATCATGCCGTGGGACGGCAATGGAAAACGTGCCATCAGCGATCGAGACTGGCGCGCCGCTCTCAGCATCGTAGGCATTTCTTGCGGTCCGCGCGATTCCCACCTTAGGATAGTCCACGCTCACGAACGCGTCCGTGGCTTCGCCAGTATTGACTACCGCCAGCATCAGTTTGCAGTCGGAGTTGCCGAGTGGGCGAGTCCAACCTGCCAGATACACACCTTTAGTTTCGGTTCGTAGTCCACTCGATGGATTCCAATAACTCAGAAACCGCACATCGCTGCTTTCCATCCCGAACTTGTCGCGGGCGATCCAAAGCGATTGGTTGTTGGCGTTGGCGTTGGCCGACGCAAGCGTGTCGTCCAAAAGCTGCATGCCAGTGTATGCCCGCATGACGGTCTTGATCTGTTCCGACTTCCAGTTGCCCTGATACTCCTGCAGGAAATTGACAGGCGTGCCCCACTGCTCGGGATGGTCGAGCCGAAGACGCTCGAGCGTCCAAAAGTCCATGAAGTCCTTGCCCATCTCCGGATAAATGACATGGTCTTCGCCGTCAAGCGCGACATCCGCAGCACCGATCCACGGAGCGATCATATGGTTAGTGATGTGCAGGACGAATTTGCCCGTCTTGCCTTGCTCGGCGAGCGCTGCGCGCATACGCAACAGATAGCGGCGCGTATCGAACATCTGGTACGCAGGCTGAATGCGCCCATCGGGCAAGACATAGCCACGACCAGCGGCCACATTATCGTCGGCAATTGGCGCGACATTGTCGATGTAGAAGCCGTCGATGCCGCTTTCTTTCGCCCATTTAGCAACGTTGTAGACCATGAAGTTTTGCAGCGTATCGCCGTACGCAAGGCCGCGGGTGACATGCGTCCGCCATTCATCGCCGAAGTACGTCAACTCAGGCACGAACTGCTCGCCCATATTGATGTGCTCGAAATACGGGACGGCATTGGCGTGGTACTTGTTGATGCCAAAGATGCCTCCATTCGATTCCTGGTGACGCGCAGCGACCATCGCTTTGCTCTTCTCGGGATCGAGCGGGAACGGAATCGAGCTGAAAATAAGGCCCTCGTCTCCCGCGTGGCCCTCCGATTCCACCTGCGCCCAGTCCTTGAACGAATCCCCTGTCCACCACGTGTCCATGCGCCACTTGGGTTGGAGGGGCCGTACTGGCGTCGCTTCGAAAGCGAACGTAATGGTGCGCGGCTTGTCGATTGTCGCAGGCTTGCCGATGAAGTTGAAAACAACATTGGTGCTACTGCTGCCCGCCGCGCGGTCAACTTCGATCGCGGGGGTGGAATTGTCGGGATTCCATCCCTGATCGCTGTCGGCAAACCAGCAGAGGCCAACGTTCGAGTCGCCAAGCCAGATGTATGGAATGAACGATCCAACCACCATTGGCTGACCATCGATTGATTTTGAGTTCCAGAGCTGACCGGTTTTGCCAACGGGCAAGAAACGGTAATCGAAGCCGTAACGAATGCCTTCGCCGCACGCGTGCAGGTAAGTCGCGATGTCGCTTTTCAGTGGGACGACTAGCCGCAGGTTGTCAACCCGCATCGGCGTTTTTGGCGTTAGCGTCATCTCGACCTTGTACATGCCGTCGAACTCGACCGTCGTACGCGTCGAGATCGCGCACGCCCCAATCTGACCTGAAGATTGAGTCACCGCTCTATACGAAGCCGATGACAAGCTATTCGAGCCATTGCCGGAGGCAGTTACGGTCTTGCCATTCGGAAGTTGCGCGACTAATGTCGCGGTCCCCGCAAGCAGCGCGTGGGAGTTCGCCGTGACCTGGCTGGGTAGTCCGACAGCGCCTTCGGTCATCGTCCTACCCCAAACGCCAAACGATCCGGCATGATAAACGACTGGAGTCCATGGCGCGATCACCTTATCGATATCGCCCACTTTAGTGTTCCACCACGGGAATGTCGCCGGATCTTTGGTCGTGAAATCGGACTTGCGTGTGAATATGACTTTACCAGCAGAATCCTTGGCAGTAAGCTCCGCGGTATAGGTTCCGGCCGCAAGCGTGGGCAGTTGAACGATGTCCTTGACGTATGCCAGGCTATCGAGGTGGAGCTGCTTGCGAGCGAGAATCTTGCCCGCACTGTCCGTGACGTTCAAGTCGTATCTAGCGATCGACGCCCTGTTGTCGTAGTCGATCATGTCGCCAGTGACTCGCACATAGTCGCGGACGGGATTGAGATCGAGATTGAGGACTACTTTGTCGCCGGTGTCGTTGAATTTCTGCGTCAAAACAGTCGGATCGGCCCATTGGCGCGGCGCGCCCCAGTCGAGATATGTCTGAGCGCCATCCGCCGATTTGACCGTGATTCGATAGCCACCATCGCCGGGCTTGTCAATGTTGGACATGTCCGGCAGCGAGGCTTGTGTGCCGGCGGAAACATTCAACGTCCCCGACTTGCTTACACCGCTGTCGCTAGCGTAGATCCACCGGAGGGTCTCGTCCTTTGCGGAGCACGCCGCAAGCTGCATGCCGAGTGAGTTTGTAGCCGGATCGCCAACGGACGTTAACTGCACCGCCGGTGCGGACTTCGACAGCACGAATCGCGGGTAGGTTTCGCGCACCGAAAAGCTGCCCGATCCGCCGATGGAATCCTGATCCCATGGCCGCTTATAGTCTCGCGTGAAGAGGCATGAGATCACATCACCATCTGCAAACGGGGTCGTCCTGTAGATGCTGGCGCGGGGAATTGCGACCTCCATCTCCCAGCTTTGGCCATTGTCAGTCAGGCGGTTCTGCGGCTTCCATCCAGCCGTCCAGCTTATCCGCGAATTCCCCACCGCCGGTTCGAACATGACGTCATACCGGGCCGCGTCAAAATTTGAAAGGTACTGAAAAAATACGGGCTGGCCATCTGGACTGTCGGTGCCAGCGTCGATCCAGATTTCGTACGCATCGTCGAAGACGCAGTTTACATCCTTGTCCCGCTCCCGCATCGCTCGGATCAGGCGCTCACCTGGACGAAGCGGCGAACGCATGGCTATATAGATGTTGTTTTCGTCCCACATCAGCCAGAAGCGTGTTCGGCGAGGACTTAGCTGCTTGTTCGTGGATTGCAGCGCATCGATGCTGACGGCATTTTGCCAGTCGGAGTCGCGTATGCCTCCGTCCATGACCGGCGGATGCGCAGCATATGGAACTGCGATTGTCGGAACCTTGTACCCGTCCAAAACACTTGCTTGAAGCGTGTGAGCAGCGGAGAGTACAAGTGCGGCGGCCATTGCGGACGCGGCAAAAATTGATCGAATCCAGCGCATGTTAGCTGTATCCTGCTTCTTCGAAAATACTGGCGATGAGAAGAGTGTGGCCGCGCGCCCGTGCAACGCGGCCAATGACGATAGCTAAGAATGGATCTGCTCTACCGCGAGGCCAGCTTGCTATCTTTGGCGTCGGTGTAGATCGATTTGACCTGCGCGTTGAACGAGTCGGGCCACCATCCACGAAACATTAGAACCTCGCCGCGCTTGACGGCACGGACGAGTCCGCTGCGATCCTTGTCGACTGGACCGTCCGGCACATAGTTGCATTCGAATCCGTTCGGGTAGGCGGCTCGCGCCATCGCCGGCGAATCAACAAATCCAAGCCGAAGCTCCGCATATGGCGCTGTGTAGGCAAAGTAGCGCGTGGTCTTGTGCTCTGGTATAACCAGTCCCTTGATGCCTGCGCCAGCCATTCGCTCTGTCAAATTCTTGAAGATCGAGACGTCGTACGGCGCGTTGGGATCACCATTGGAATCGACATAGAAAATCGTGCAGCCCCATCGCTTGCTGGCATACGATATCTTCGAAAACAGCAGGTTTGTGATCTGTTCTGGATCGGACAGATCGTGCTGAGCAATGCCCGGACCAGTGACATCAACTAGGTCCTGCGGGCGGACACAGACACCCGTCTTCAGTCCCGCAGCGGAGAACTTCTTGAAGAACTCGTCGGCGCACGCATCCATCTCCGGTGCAAGTTTCCCCATCTGCCTGGGATCGCCGTAATACGCGACATTGCCGTGCGCTTCACCTTCGATATCCCAAACAATCATGCCCTGCGCGCCTGTGTCTTTTAGGACGGTAATGCTGTCATCCGCGTACTTCATGACTCTCAGCTTGAACGCCGCACGACCAGCAGGAGTGGTGACATCGACACCATTAGGATCAAGGAACCACCCCGAAGGATTGTTGCGCGTATGATGGTTGTCTTCGCTCGTGGCCAGATGGATCGTGCCGATCGGACGGCGATCGGGCCAGTTTAGCACTGGCGGATACGCCTCAGCCAGCTTATGGATCAGGTCAGCCGCAATCACCTCCGGCGCTGTTCCAGATGGCGCGAATCGAACGGATATGTGATAAATATCCGACGCGCCGGGAGCAATCGGTCGCACAACACGCTTATCCAGGTACGGCGTCATAAACCATCCGGGAGTGGTCGAAATGACAACGGGCCTGTCTGTCAGACTCGCCCGTCCCGGAAAGCCGACCAGAAGCGGCTTTCCGGTAACATCGTCGTTGCAGACCGCCATTTCGCCCGAGCCATAGTCGGCTGTGACTACAGTTGGGTCTCCCAAATTGGAGCCGACATACACATAATCGTGCACCCAATCCTTCGGAGCTTGCGGAAATCGCGCGTCCAGCAACTGCAGAGTGAATTGACGGAGCGGTTGCGGCGATCTGTTTGAGACTTCAACCGTGGCGACGAGCTTGTCACCTTCGCCGGTGTACTTGCATGAAACAGTCCCCCATGGGTATATCCGTACCACCTTGCGTGCCGTCTGGTCGGCTGTCGTTAACGTAGGCGTCGTGCTGCCTTCGGTCAAGCTCGCCGCTTGGGTTCCGAACTCAACCGATTGCATACTAAGGTCGCCGTTGCCGACCAGGTTGACACCTCGATAGGTCAGACTCGACAGCCCGGACGGACTGGTCGCCATCTCAAGGGAGCTGGCGCTGGCCGCCAAACTCCCCGACAGCACTGACAGCACAGCCGCACCCAACATACCTGCTGCCCATTTTTTGGGATGATTTGTCATTTGTAAGTACATTTTCATTTCAGTAATCAACTACTGCTTGATCCGAAGCCACAGATCGTTGGCGGTATTCGTCGTGTTGATCGTCTGGTTCACGATGTACCATTTCACATGGCCGTCATCGAAGCCGTAGTTCTGACCGCCATTGTGGAAGGGCGACAGCTTGTAATAGTTAGACTGACCAGGTTGGAAGCTTGCCCGCTGGTCGACCGTGTAGTCGGTATTGCTCATGCCTCCTGTCAAAACATCCTTGCAGGGCGTGTTCCAGCACTGACCCGTCGCTGTGTTGATGTTTGGTGCGCTTTCAATCAGCCAGATCGTCTGTGCTGGCGATTGGATCGTGCTGAGCTGCACCTCAGGGTCGTTGTCTCCAGCGTGACCGAGCAGCATCGAGGCGGTGTTCTGAGCGGCCGCGGTCTGGGCGCTGAGGGGATTGTGATACTGCTTCACAACATCGTAGGAGCTAGGTACGTCGTCGGTCACGTCAAAGCCGGATTCGTAAATCGGATATCCGCCGACCAAACCATTTGCCGGGTTGGTGGTGTCGTCAGGACAAATATAGGCGCCAATGCTCTTGACATAAGGATAGAGCTGAAATCGCCACGAGTAGTGCGGCAGTGAACTGTTGTATATGTTTGCGCACAGCGTCGCCTCAGGCATCACCTCGTCGTAGTCCTGTACATATTGAACCAACGCGAGACCAAGCTGCTTTTCGTTGCTTGCGCACGTCGTCTGGCGCGCCTTTTCGCGTGCCTTGGCGAATACTGGGAAAAGTATTGCTGCTAGAATCGCGATGATAGCGATGACGACGAGCAGTTCTATGAGGGTGAAACCTTTGCGGGTTCGCCCAGCGTGCCATTGTAGAGTGGTTGATTTTGGGTGCATGATAAGTCTCCTCTTTTTACGAAAATATCAGGAATGATCCGAACTCTGAACCTATTCTGTTTTGCTTTCTAGACCTGAGCGCTGCAAAAGTACGCGTTCGCTCGACGCGTCCGACGGCCTACCGGTTTTCAGACCGAACCGCGCCAGTAGACGAACCGACTCGAAGCCTTGTCGGCAGGACGACATTTTTGATTTCGCCAGCTCCGCATTGCATCTGCTCGCGCAGCATTGCAATGGCGGACTCGCCGATTTCTCGCAGCGGAATTTCAACTGTGGTCAGCTTTGGCCGAAAGAAATTGTACATATCGGTGCCGTCAAACCCAACAACGCTCACATCGCCAGGAACGTCGAGTCCTGCATGCGACAGAGCATCAATTGCGCCTACGGCAGCGTGATCATTCTGCGCCATGATTGCAGTGCAGCCTATTTCGCGCCAGTCGGTCTTCAGCCAGTTTTCGATCGTGTAGCGGCCCTGCAACGTAAACTCCGCCTGCGAGTCGGGCATGTTGGGCCGAAGACGAAGCTGCCGCACCCAAGCCAGCGCCGGCTCCATGCCGCGCTCGCGAAAAGCATGCTGATATCCAAGGAGACGATTTTCGATCAAGTGGTTGTGCCCGGCCACCAGCACTCCGATTCTGGTGTGACCGAGGCTAAGCAGGTGGCGGGTCGCGTCCAGCGATCCCTGATAGTCGTCCGACAGAACGCAACTGATGCCGTTGACGGGAGTCATAATCGAGACGCGGGGAAGATGATCTGGTAGGCGCTTCAGGAGCGGATAGACCATCTCTTCGTTTTCACTGATAAGCAGACCATCCAGCTTTTCCAGTATGGAGCCATCTAGTTTGCCCGAAAGCAGAAGCAGTTGCAGCTCATGGCGCGCGGCTTCGCGCTGAATACCTTCGGTAACGTTTGCCCAGTAGAGCGAGCTTCGGGTCTCGGCGAATCCGCCGCCTCTAAAGCCGATGATCCCCGTTGACGTCTTGCGGGCTTGGCCAGCGACAAAAACGCCCTTGCCCTGCTCTCTTACAATCAGACCGTCGCGCTCCAAAAGCGCATGCACCTTTTCCACCGTCCCGCGACTGATCTGATGCGACGACCGCAGCTCCACAAATGACGGCAACTGATCACCTGGCTTCAGGACACCGCGCCGAACCTGCGCCCGCAGCTCTTCGGCTAGACGAAGATACTTAGCATCCCTTGAGTTCGGCTTGACGGTTGTTGGCATTGCGGACGTCGTCTCGATTCTTCCACGCTCCATCGATGTGGAGCCTCTAATGGCTAATAATTGCGCGACTATGCTAGCACAGTAAAACCATGATAGGACTGTTCGTGAAATTTGTCAATACACAAGCAGAAATATTTTTTCGTTTGGCCGATTGTGTCGAAGGGGAGGCTCAAAATACGCAGGGAAAAGGAGAATTCGGCCACCACTGGCGCCGATTTCGCGGCGGTGTAACTGTGCTGTAATACTTGACAAGATGCAGAGTTCGTGCAAGCACGAAAGTTGACAGTGACAAAAAGAATATGCCTAGAGACTAGTCGGCAATCTCTGGGCCTGGCGCGTTGGATGCGGAATTGTCTCGACGAGCTACATCTTGATCGTCTCTGTCGCGCCTTGGTCAACAATTGCGCCCCACTTCAACCTCTTTTCAACGTCATTCGACATGAACTCAAGCCAGTCGATCGACAAGCCGCCTTCTGCTAAGGCA
The DNA here is from genome assembly GCA_963699265.1 of uncultured Armatimonadota bacterium. Lineage (GTDB taxonomy): Bacteria > Armatimonadota > Armatimonadia > Armatimonadales > Capsulimonadaceae > CAXSEA01. Next base: position 601,967 of record OY969427.1, read on the forward strand.
ACAGACAGTTTGTCGCCGTCAGCTGATATGGATCCAAATCCATAAGCTGCCGAGAAGAACGAAGTGAAGGGACTCGCCGCTATGCGCGGGCCGAGCCAGTGAGTCTTGTCCACCGCAGAATACCGAAATCCGGACAGGGAATCTAGGAGCGCGTAGCTCGACATTGCCCGAGCATAATAAGAGCCGCACTCGTATTCATCATAGGAATTGCGCGCCCTGCCATCATAGCTACATCAATATCGTCCGTCTTTATCCGCATAGCTTCGGCAGACTGATTGTCGAGCTAACCCGATGTCGTTGAGCGAATATGGCTCCCGCTCATCTGTTTTGCACCGTGTAGTGGAACCAATCGATGTCAACGGAGCCTCCCTCACCACTGTGATCGAATGTGTATATCCCGACATAATCTCCGCGATATTTGCCAGTTTTCAGCAGAAAATGTCCGCCGAATGGGACGAACGTACGGCCGTCCGTGCTGTACGAAAAGTTGTTGACATTGTCGAATCCCACATCCGTGCGCAGCCAGAGGGTCGTCGCGCTCGGCGGTAGGGAAACGGGATCAACCTGTGCTATGCCATTCGTATTTTCACCGTAGACCATCTCCTTGATGCCACCAGTAAGAATCACTCCGATCGTCGATTCGTTTTTGCCGTTGTTAAAATGAGCTAGCCCTGCCTCCTGACCCTCGGCCATGCCCGTTATGTCAAGCTTGACTATTGCCGTCGTGTGCTCCGAGCGCATGAAGCGCTGACAGAGCGTGTTCCCAACCGAGAAAAAATCATCGTGCCGTAAAGGCTTGAACGAGTGCAGTCGCAGCCACCCTGGACGCTCACTTAGCGACCAGGCATCCGCTCTCGGCTGATGGTTCCACAGCCATTTTGGAGAAAGTTTTGGCGAGTCGAAATCGTCGCTTCCAAGCGGCAAACGCGGCGATTCGCCCGAAATCGGCTTCTGGTCCTGCCAAAGCATCGTGCCGTGCTCGCCAACGACATTGACTCCCGGTACCGGCCAGTCGTCGATCCATGTGATCGGAATCAGGTTAGGCGTTCGCCCATCGCTGCCATAGCGGTTAAACTGCGCGATCCAAAACCAGCGTCCATCCGGCGTATCCACGAGACCGCCTTGGCCGGGAATATCCTGGCCGTCAGGACCAACAGAACCGAACTTGTAAAGGTCGTACTGCCCGATGTCCCCCGGTCCTCCTGGCGTGCCGTCGGGCTTTGTGCCGTAAAGATATCTTGACCGCAGGACATACGTCCCTGCGCCATGGCCAGAATTGAGAAACTCTATGTGTAGGAGGTAGTAGTAGCCGTTCCGCTTGTAAATCTTATTGCCTTCGGACGAATGGAATGGCGAAAAAAGCGTTCCGCAGTCGGGGAATGCGTAGGCAGCACCGGAGACGTTCATCTTATCGACATCGGCGTCCAAAAGCTGAGACCCGTCCGGGGACATCTGAAACAGGTACGAATACCATTTCGCTCCGGGCCGGCTCGACGCTAGGTATGCCTTACCGTCGTCATCCCAAAAAGGACATGGATCTGTCCAGCCATTAGTTCGGAGCGGTTTGCCGTTCTTGTCCTTGATCTGCGTCACTGTCCATGGGCCAGTGGGATTGACTGCGGTTGCGCAGTAAAACCCTTCGCCTGAGTGGCTGTTGACGAATATGTAAAATTTGCCGTCATGGAAGCGGATTGATGGCGCAAAAAGTCCCTCACCGTAGCGCGCCATCTTCGTGTAGTCGAACTCCGGCCCCACCTTACTCATGTCCTCGAAAACGCCGCACAACGTGTCCCAGTTGACCAGGTCCCGTGAATGCAGAACGGTGATTCCTGGCGACGATTCAAACGTCAACGCGACCATGTAGTAGTCGTTTCCCACACGAATAACATCGGGATCGCTATAGTCCGCGGCAATGATCGGATTGCGATACGTTCCGTCACCTTGATCGCCCCATTTTCCTGTCTGCTCATCTGCGAGCAGTGGAGACTGGCAACAAAACGCAAGCAGGCAGCACATTAACAGCGCGAACATGAGGAAGAGATTCCATTTCACAAACATCGTTGACAAGTTGGCAACTTTCACAGATAGATTGAGAGTTTACTAGAGATGCCTTACCTCGCACTCTCCGTTCGAACTGTCTGACCGCCCTTGGTTTCCGTAATCGTTACATTCGTTGCACTGCCGTCAGACTGGTCGAACCCTGAGATGTCGATTTGCTGTGTCCTTCCGTCAGCCAGTTCAACCCTTAGGCTGTCGGGGCTCGTCGCGGCCGCTTTCAGGACCATTGGCGTTAACTCGTAAGGCTCGATCAGCGTCAGGAAACGTGCGCTCGTGCCGGTACACTGCACGTCGCAGACCTTCCGAAGCTGGCCTTCGTCGCCGACTGGCCAATCGCCGCCAACCACCCCCTGGAAGCGAACGGCATTCAGGCCGGTCAAGTCGATGGAGATCACTGCGGGCTGATTTGTGTCCTGCGGTTCGGCAGGAATGGCCTGCGCGGAGTTCAAGCCTGCGATCCGCACCGGGCCGCCTTTGTAGTCCTTGCCAACTCCCTGCCCGGTGTCAACGTTCGTCGGACTAATTTTGAGAGTAGACAAGGGAATCGTTTTTCCGTCGGACGTGACAATCGCGGGATCACCCCAAAAAATGGTCTTGAGATATTGTCCGCGCGGACGGACGATGCTAGTGGTCAGCGTCAGAGACTTTAGACCGGTCACGTCAACCGAAATATTCGCTGAGCCGAGATTCCAAGTGGTCAGTTTGCCGGATGCCAGCAGTTTGCCATTGTCGCCTGTCACCGAGTAGGTCAGCGGTTTTTGAACGCCCCACCAAGTCTCCGGGTAGTCTGCGATCAAGGCCTTGCCCGTGGTAGGCCACAAGACATGCTCATCGATTTTCAGTTCGCCCGGCTCGTTGTACATCTGGTTTTCGCCGCCAGTCTCCCAGTTGTCATGGTCGATATTTTTGCCGTCTTTGCCCTTTTCGGCGAACATATGAATAGAGTTGATCGTGAACGGTGAAGTGTAGTCGTACTTGTCCACGTTGGTGATGAACTGCCCGCTGCCTAACGGATCGGTGTTCAATTGCGCATCATGGCCGACCTTACAGACATCCCCGTTTTCCGGAATCACCGCGCCGCGCAAATGCAGCAGATCATCGAACATGTGTGGCTTGCTCGCCTTGAGATAGTCCGCGAGAACGATGTAGTCGTCAGTAACGATCATCAACCGCCGCTGCAGCACCGGATCGGAGTACGCACCAATGTCGCCGGGTGCGGGGTGGTCGTTGGGAATTGGAAGATAAGGCGCGTCGCCGCTCTGGATTTTAGCGATCTGATCGTAGCCGCCGAGATAGGGAGGGTTCGACCAGCGGGCGTTCGTTTCGACTGCGCTGACCTGCATCATCGTCCCGCTGTGGAACAGCAGCGGCGTGCAGTCGGAAGGCTCCTGCATCTTTTGATCGACCACGACCATGTTGTGCGGGAGCGAGGTCTGCACCCACATCTTGTACATATAGGAGCCGTAGCCATACCAAGACGTTTCCGGATTGAAGAAGCTGCGGCCATAGCGCATCATTGACACCATGTCCAGATGGTCGAAATGGCCGTGGTACCCGCCGTGCGTGCCGTAGGTCATCGCGGCCTGGATCTGCTCGCGCTGCGGCCGTCCGGCAGTTTGCGAACGCAGCAGCGCGAGGCCGGCGTTGTCGGAATGGGTTGAGAGCGTGTAGAGAGTCGGCGTGTTGACGGGAAGATCAGGCACACCGTAAAGCAGATCGCGCGAATCGCCGCCGGCAATCCCTTCCTTGATGATAGAGGCGTACGCCGGATCGCGGAACGCATAGTACGCCATCTCGAACGGCCCGCCCGACACCCGCGCCTCGTGGCCATCGCCCATCCCGAACATGATTCCGCGGTAGTCTGGATAGATGTCGATGCCGTCCCACAGCTTTTTGATGTCCAAGGTATTGCTCGTAATTGGGCCGGACTTGTCGAACGACATCCCCTCGTACGCGATCTGCTCAAACGGCCTCATCCCTACACGAGGCGAGTACCGCTCCGGGAATTTTTCGTTCAACAGATCGATTCCAAACGGTGCCGCGCTGAGCGCAAGCGTGGTCACTTCGGACGCGCAGCCAAGGTTGTAGCTGAGCGACATCTCATACCACCAGCCGTCGTCCATCAGACCGCTTTTGAGCTGATCCACTAGCCCATTCGGCCCGTAGACGATCTCGTTGAAACGGTGGATATCCTGGCATGCAAGCGCGCATTGGCCAGCAGGGCAAAGGTTAAAGATCGACCAGTTGGATACGCCGCCGTCCGGCAGTCCCTCAAGCGTGGTATCGACATATAGCCGGAAAGTCGCCAAAATCTGCACCTTGTCGGCATCGCTCAGGACGCCGGAGTCCTGGATTGCGTCATAGGATTTCGCGCAACCTTCAAAAAATCCGCCCTCCTGCGGGATTCCCTGACTGTTGGCGTGGAGGGTGGTCGGATAGCCCGTTGCGGGGTCGGACACACGGCGCAGAAAAAGCGCGACCTTTTCTGCGTACACCTTGTTGCCGGTCAGCTTCCATGCGACCGCGCAAGGCCAAAGCTGGTTTTCAATATAGCTATGGAACAGCGCAGGAGTGCCCTGATCGGACTTCGTCGGATCCTTCGGATAGACTTCTGGCACAGTGAAGCTGTCGGCAGTCTTGATGATCGCAGCCTCGTCGTCCTTAGCCCAGTCGTACTTCGCCACCTTGGCCTTGACTGCATCCCAGCCTGCCTGATCAAATGTAATATAGGGCGAAGGCAGCTCGCGCAACGTGATGAAATCTATGCTCTCCGCCTTGGACACGTCGCCTGTGCTAGGAGTGGCCACAATAGTCTGAGTTTCGCGTCCGCCGGGTGGGACGTGATCAGGGACGAAAACGCCGACAGTACAGCTTTTGGTTTCGTAAGGCTTTAGCTCCATCACTCCTGGGGAGACAGCGCATTTCATCTCCTCCCATCCATAGCGCTTCTGGCTGAGGGAAACGGTCAGTGGCTTGTTCGTGCAATTGACAACGTTAACCGTATATCTGACCGTGCCGTTCGGCTGCGCTGGAGCTGACTGCATCGCGCAATCCAGATGGATGACATCGCCGCGCGTCAGTCCGATATTGCGTATCTCCACTGGTTTGGCCGATGCGGTCGAAATTTCGATTGTCGAGATGAACTTCAGGAACGACGATTGCGCGACCGGATTGTCGAACGCCGTCCAAGGGATGGTCACCGTCTGCCATCCCGAACCGCCGACGATCATTTGCGCCGTTGCAAAAGGCAGCATATCGATACGACCTGCCTGATCCGGAATATGCACCACAAAACGCATTGCAGTTGGCTGCCCGGACGGGATCAGCAGGTCGAAGCGCATTCCATAATACGGGACGCAATTGATCGAGCTGTCGTTCGCGCTCGTGAGTCCGATGCTGTTCCATCCTTTTGGCCCTTTCGGCGCGGTGTAGATGGCAGGGCGTGAGGACGAAAGCCAATGAACCGATGACGAACCAGCCGATTTCGGTTCGGCGGGAAATCCTGTCCATCCGCGATCCAGAGGCAGCCACGGCGGAACAACGGTATGGGACGACAATGTCGTGCTTAAATCGGGACCAGCCTGAGAGGGATCCGCAAGGCTCCGGGTGGGAGCGAATATCAGAATGATTAGAGAGACAAGTGAAAGAGACGCTAGACGGTGCGTCTTGAAAATTTTGCTATTTTGCATTGATTGATTTATAAACTTAAAGATTGATTTGAGGGCAAATTTTCACTTTTTGGTCGTGTATTCTTGTGGGACAGTGCCCACGAATTGCTCCAGAACTTCGGTAAATTTTTCGGGCTGCTCCATATTGGATAGATGTCCAGCGCCCTCGATCGTAACTGCATGTGCATGAGGATCGACCGCCAGCAGCTTTTCGGGTGATGCGTGACTGCCCGCCGAATCGAATTGCCCCATTACCACCAGCACTGGCGCGCCCGGCTTTTTGTCGGCCAGCATCGGAGCGACAGCGGTACTGAGGAGCACGTTTGCCTCGACATGCGAAGGCTGCCATGCAGACCAATCCTGAATCATTTGCCACGTCATCGGCCGGATCGATTCCCGCGCATCGGACGCGCAGTTGCCCATCAGGGATTCGAACCACTGCTTTTTGTACGCATCCAAGCCCTGCCTGTTGACGGCGGCCGCATCAGCGACCTTATCGCTGCGCTCTTTCGCGAGCAGCGCTTCACGCTCGCCAGCAGTCTCGAAGGCAACCGTGGGCGTGTCGTGGATCGCGCCAGACGCCACCACTGCCGAGTTCACCATTTCGGGATGAAGAGCAAGGAAATCTGTGACGACCAGACCGCCGAGCGAAAGGCCGACCAGATTTGCCTTGCGGACTCCTAATGCTTTCATGAGGTGATAGAGATCGTCCGCATGGGTAAACTGCTGGCCCTCGACAGGCAGATCGGACTTGCCGTAGCCGCGCAGATCATATCGGATTACGGTGTAATGGGTGGAAAGTGCTGCAAACTGCGGCGTCCATTCGCGGCAGTCAAGCGAATGGGCATGCAGAAATATGACCACTGGGCCGTGCCCAGCCCGTTCGGTGTAGAGATGAACGCCATGTCCAATATCGACCATGCTTCGCGAAATGGGAGGCATGTTCGCGGTATCGACTAGTTCGCGGGTCATCATCGCCAGACACGGGCTTCCATAAAACGAACTGAAATGGTCTCTTGTGACAGTCGGCGATGACGTGTCCACATGAGTCAGGAAAAATCCGTAGATGCCGCGCGTCTTGTCGATCCACGGATAGGCACCCGCCCAGCTGGGACTGCTGAGCAATACGGCGCTGCCTTGCGCGTCAAGCTGCTCTCGCCACTCGCCAATGCCGTAGATTCCGTTATGGATTTCTCCCCGCGCCCGCTCGACAAACTCCGCATTCGGCGCGACCAAAGCCGCGCCAACCTGGTCGGCCTGCATCTCGCGAATTTCGCTTTCGGTCAAGACGCGGCTGCCCTCAAATGCACCGTTATGAGCGATCATCGACAGGAAATTCGCGTAATCATGCAGCGTGGAACGTGCGCCGCCACCGAGCGTCGGAGCATGTCCGCCAGCAATCGTATCAACCGGCGAGAAATGCGTGTTGGTCATGTGGCAAGGTCTAGCAATCCGCTCCTGAAACAGCGTCTCCCAATCCTTGCCGGTCGCGATTTCTGCCATCCGGCCTGCAACCTGCATGCCTAGGCCGCCGTACTCGAAGTGCGAGCCGGGCGCATAGTGAAGCGGGAGCGGGATAAGATGCGCGACTGATTCGCCGAGCGTCTGGTAGTTGTCCACGGGGTTGCCATCAGGCTGATACGGTGGATAGCCGGAGGTATGTGACATTAGCTCGCGCAAATTCGCGTTGCCCTTAGGATCGCCAGCAAGCTCCGGAATCCATTTTGAGGCGGGATCGTCCCACGAAAGTTTACCGTCGGCAACGACCGAAGCTATCGTTGCGGCAGCGAGCCATTTTCCCGCCGACGCAATGTAGACCACTTCATGCGAAGAGTAGCTGCCATACGTTCGGTCAATGAGCACTTCATCGTTGCGCTTTGAACCATAGTGCGCCACATATAAAGACGCGCCTTTGTAGTAGCCCCGATCGATCCATCCCTGGATGATTGAGGAAACCTGGCTGAAATCGCAATGCGCCTGCGCCGCCTGCACACGCGGACTCCCCAACGCTAACATTCCGAATGCAGCGATGCCCGACACGATAAATGCCCGAGTCATCATTCCTTCAATGACTGCCTTTGGCCCAATGTCCGATCAAAAAGTTCGCTCATATTAATACGTAAACACCCCCGTACTCGTGCCTGTGCCGACCGGCGTGGTCACGCTGATTGTTCCCGTCGATCCCTTGCTTGGGGCGGTGGCAGTGATCTGCGTCAACGAGTTCACGGTGAACGAGGTGCTCGCGCCGTTGAACTTCACTTTCGTCGCCCCGGTGAAATTTGTGCCGGTGATCGTCACCTTCGTTCCGCCGGTTCCGCTGGTCGGCGTGAACGACGCTATGGTCGGCAGGTAGAGATAGGTGAACGATGACGCGCTCGTCGCCGTGCCGGTGGGCGTCGTCACGCTGATTGTGCCGGTCGATCCGAGCGTGGGCACCGTCGCGGTGATCCTGGTCGACGGAGACGACGGTGAACGAGGTGCTCGCTCCATTGAACCTCACATAGGTCGCGCCCGTGAAGCCGGTTCCGGTGATGGTCACTTTTGATCCGGCGATTCCGCTCGTCGGCGTGAACGACGTGATGGTCGGCGGCTTGCCGTACGTGAAAACGCCCGCGCTCGTGCCCGTTCCCGCTGGGGTGGTGACGCTGATCGTGCCAGTCGATCCCTTCGAGGGGACGGTCGCCGTGATCTGGGTCGAGGAGTTGACGGTGAACGTCGTGCTCGCGCCGTTGAACCGCACGTAGGTCGCGCCGGTGAAGTTCGTCCCGGTGATGACGACGGTGTTACCGGCGGGGCCGCTCGTCGGCGTGAAGGACGTCACCGTGGGACTGAGATTGATCGTGAAGGTCAGGCTGTGCGCGGTCTCGGCATTGCCCGCGTTGTCCACCGACCAGTACGTCACGCGTGTGCGAGCCTGCGGTCGAGACGGTGAACGGCGTACAGTAAGTTTGCTGCGCGCCGGAATCGACCGTGTAGCACGTCGCTGCGACTCCAGACAGGTTGTCGGCCGCGGAAAGCGTGATGGTCACGGGGCCGGTGTAGGTCGAGCCGGACGACGCGCCTGTTTCCGTGGTCACAGGGGCGGTCGTGTCGATGCTGACGGCGGGGCTGGTGAAGGTGACCGTGTTCCCTGCGACGTCGGTGACCGTGACCGTCTGCGTCTGGCTTGAGCCCTGCGCGGAGAACGTCAGCGGCGAGCCGGGTGTCGCGGTTGCGACGCCCGAGGTTGTGTCGGCGGTCGTGTACGGAATGGAGACTGAAGTGTTGTTCCAGCCGTTCGAGTTAGGAGCGGGACTTGCCGTGCTAAAGGTCAGCGTCGGCGGGACAGTATCGATATTGAGCGTCAGAGTATGCGGCGTCTCGGCATTCCCTGCCGAGTCTACCGACCAGTATGTGACAGTGTACATGCCATTTGCGGAGATCGTAAAAGGCGCGGAGTAGGTCTGCTGCGCGGCTCCGTTGATGCTGTATAGGGTCAACGCTACCGGCAGCGTCCCGGCGGTCGCGGTCAGAGTGACCGTCACCGCAGACGTGAACCAGCCCGCATTTCCGGCTGTTCCGGCAAGCGATGAGGATGTTGTCGGGCTTGCAACGGACGTGCCGAGCGTGTGCGCCGACTCGACGTTCCCGGCGTTGTCAACCGACCAGTAGGCGATGGAATGCGAACCCGAAGCAGTGACCGAGAATGGCGCACTGTACGTCTGCTGCGGACCCTGTCAACCGTGTAGTAGGTCCATGCTACGCCCGACAGGTTGTCGGTGGCGGACAGCGTGATGGTCGCGCCGGACACGTAGGACGTCGTCGCTGGAGCAGTCAGGTCGATGCTGACAGATGGGCTGGTAGAGGTCGCAGAATTCCCCGCAACATCGGTGACGGTGACCGTCTGCGTCTGGTTTGTACCTTCGCCTGAGAACGTCAGCGGCGAGCCGGGTGTCGCGGTTGCGACGCCGGAAGTAGCGTCGGCAGCGGTGAATGGAATCGTCACCGCCGAATTGTTCCAGCCAGCCGCGTTCGGAGCGGGAGTAATCGCGCCGAAGGTCATGGTCGGAGGCGTAGCGTCGATGTCGATTGTCAACGAATGCGCCGTCTCTACATTGTCCAAGTCGTCTACCGACCAGCAGGTGATGGTGTGTACGCCGTTGGCGAAGATCGTGAAAGGTGCGGAATATGTCTGCTGCGCGCCGCCGTCAATGGTGTAGTAGGTGCCGAACACAGTGCTTCCTGCATCTGTGGCAGACAAAGTCACCTGGACCGGCGACACATACCAGCCGTTGTTGCCGGACTTTCCACTAACGGTAGCCGTGGTGACGGGTGGCGTCGTGTCTGATGTGCTGATCACCACATGATCAAATTGTGCTGTGCCGATGGCGGATGAATTGTTGGCACCGGCGGCAAGCCCTACGACTACCGGATCGGTCATAGCGTATGTGAACGATCCCTCCTGCGTCCAGGTCGTACCGTTGGGCGAATAGTAGCCGGTGAATGTCGATCCGCTTCGGACCAGCTTGACATATTGCGGCGCGGCTACGGTCGATGACGAGTTCGACCATGCCAAAGCTCCCGTTGCGCTTCGGTGCATGAACGCAGCGCCATTGCCTGGCGTGATCAGCATATCCACGAAGCCGGAACCAGGCGCAAGCGATTGCCGCACCATCACTCCGTACTTCGCCCAGTTTGACGTGTTTGTTTCAGATGCAACCCGCGCCGAAATTGTGAAGTTGCCGGAGAGCGTCAGGTAGGCGAAGTGGAACGCGTCATATGTGCCCCAGATGTCCAGTCCCGAACCCTGCAGCAGGAACGAGCCGCCGGAATAGTTCGCGCTGCCCTGCAGCGCAACGTAGCCGATGTCCAGGTCCTGCCACGGAGCGGGCACCGATGACGAAATCTCAATCGTGACGGTCTGTGTGTTTTGCGCCTCGGTGTTTCCGGCGGAATCGACGCTCCAGTAGGAGAACGAGTGCGACCCCCAGCCCGAAACGGTAAACGGAGTCGTGTACGCGACCGGCGCGTATCCGTCAATAGAATAGTAGGTTTTCGAGATCGGATTAGAGCCGCTCGCGGATAGGGAAACAACCACATCGCTGGCGTATGTCGATCCATTCAGCGCACCAGTGAGCGTGGCCGTCGTAACCGGTGGGGCGGACATGAGGCTCAGGGTATGCGGCGATTCCTGGTTGCCCGCCTCGTCGGCGCTGTAGTAGCTAACTGTATGCGCGCCGGTTGGTGACACGTTGAAGGGAGCGGCGTAGGCCTGCGTCGCGCCGCCGTCAACCGAATAGAAAATCTGCGCCTCTGACACGTTGTCCGTCTCAGAGAGCGTCACCAGACTACCAGTCGATGATCCTGTGGACACTGAAGGAGTAGAGTCAATCTGAACGAGAGTTGATTTCACTGCCTCAATATCTCCGGCGGCAGACACGCTCCAGTAGTTCAGGATGTGGTAGCCATCGCCGGAGATGCTGATGGGATTCCTGTATGTCTGCTGTGCACTGCCGTCCAGCGTGTAGTACGTATTGCCAAGTCCGTCGCCGCTCGCCTGCGCCGACAGCGTGGCCGTCACGCCGCTTCTGTACCAGTTGTTTTCGCCCATCGTTCCGGAAAGCGAAACGGACGTGTTCGGCGCGTAGGTCGCGTTGCCCGTGATGGTGAAATTGGCGAATGTGGACGCGTTCAGGGTCGGCGTCGAAGTGTGGGCGCAGTCGCACAGTCCGATGTAGATGGGATCGGACATGGAAATGCTCGTTGTGCCCACCTCAGTCCATGTCACACCATCCGGTGCAGCGTAGGTGGTAAGTGTCGGACCGTTGCGGACCATCCTTACCCAGTAGGGAGCCTTCAGTCCGGTTAGGCTGCCCGGCTGCGATGGTCCACCATCGAAGGAGGTGCGCTGCTGATCCACGATACCGTTTCCTGGCGTAACGACGATGTCATTGAAAACGTCCTCAGGATTTAGAGACTGCGTTGCCAGTAGGCCCGCCTTTGTCCATGCATTTGTGTCCTGCTCGGTCAGGACTTCCACCGTCGCCGTGAACGGGCCGATAATGGGTGTGTAGGCGTAATGGAACTGGCTGCTAGAACTCCAAATATCGTTGCCCGCGCCATTGACCGTGAATACTCCGTTCGAGTAGGAGGCCGATCCCGCAAGTCCAGTCGCACCGACATCGCTGTCGGTCCAGGGAACGGGAAGGCTCGTCGTTACGGTCGTGACTGTGGCTTGTGGGGAGAGCGGCCCCACCGCTCCCGCGGAATTCACAGCCGCTACGACATAGTAGTAAGTTACGCCATTTGCAAGCGTCAGATCGTTGTAGCAGGGCGACAAAACTCCTGTCGCGATCGTCGAGTATGGGCCACCACTCGTGGTTGAGCGCTCGATATTATACGACTCAGCGCCGTTTACCCCTGTCCAGCTTAGAACGGCCCGGGCGTTGCCGACCTGCGCATTGAGGATGGTCGGCGCCACCAGATTTGGTGCCGCGTAACCGGCCGGAGGCAGCACGAAGATGGCGTAGTCGCCCACCGGCAGCGTTACCGTCGTGCCAAGTGAGTAGTTCAAGTTGTGGTGCAGCTCCTTGACCGTCCCGGAGCCGTTTGGCAGCTGAACTGGAAGCGGCAAAGAGCTGTTGTTTCCAGCAATCAAATACTGTCCGTAGCGCACCACCCACCCGTTTTCGAGTGACCCGGACAGATTGGCGTCGGATTGAGCGGTTGTTCCGTCGTGCGGCATGTAGATTTGCGCAGCGTAGTCAACGGCGGATGTCGTATCGTGAATTCGCGCGATATTGGAAACAAGTCCAAACGAATTGTTGTTCGTCTCGTAGTTTCGCCAGTTGGCGTTCATGTAGAAGCGCTCGCCGTTGTGCGTAAATGCGGTCGCGCCGTTGGTGACGTTGCACCAGGTGAAGTCGGGCTGTCCCGGCTCGCCCGGCAGCGGAGTCAGGCTGGCAGGACTGACGCCGATGAGGTTTCTGATCGTCAACTCGTAAAACGGCAGATCCTTCAGATATTGCAGTTGCCCGCCAGCGCTGTAGCCGCCGCCGGAGCCCGTAATCGGCGTCACGCCATACTGAGTTTCCAGATAGGCAGATCGTAGCGCGTAGGCATCGTCGATGCCCTGGTTCGGATCCGATGACTCGTAACTGGACATCGCCAGAAATCCATCGGCATCGGCGTTCGGGTTGTACGTGTTGCGGTAGGTGATGAAGTCCTCCTGCGCTATCGTCGAATGATCCGTGATCACCATGTCATTTACGCCGACAGTTGGATTGTCGAGCACCGAAAGGAAATGATCGTACGAGTCGAGGGTTCCGTGACTCATGGTCAGCATATCGGAGATCGTCTCCTGATCGGCGGACGTGAGTCCAGGATCCTGCTCCGCGAGCAGGTAGAGACGCGGCAGTAGCCACGGCAAGATGCTGCCATAGCGTCCGTCATAGCCGGAGGACATCTGGCCATGTGCTTCGCCCAAACCAGCGGGGGTCAGCCCGTAGTTGATGCCTGCGGGAGGTTCAACACCGCGCAAAATGTCGGGATACAGCCCAAGCACCATCTCCGCGTAGGACAACCCCGTTTCGGGTGCGAGAGCAGGATACGCTGAATTCGGGTAGAGAATCTGCAGTTTCTCCAAAGCAACCTGCATAGCATAAAGGGCAATCATCTGGAAGGAATTCTGCGATTCAACCCCTCCCGTGTGGGTCGTATAAAAGTTGACTGCATTTGAGAGAAGCCGCTCGTACGCGGTAGCGCGCTCATAGGAGCTGCCGTCCAGGTCCGCGTCGTAGTTCTGTGTCAGGTAGCTTTCGAAGATCGGCGCGGCAGTGGGATCGTCGAGCAGTCCGATGATCACATAGCCGAGCGTGTAGGTGTCGCAGCCCTGGAGATCGCCGCCGCCATGCTGTGTCGGCTGGCGACCGGTCAATCCCGCATACTGACCTGTGGCTCGCGCCGTACTGGTCAGGCCCGGCCAGTCCTGTCCCTGCTGCGGAAGTCCGCCGTCGCTGCACTGCATATAAGTGACGCTGTCTATTGCATTTACAATTTTCTGGATGAGAGTTGCGTCGTGATAGTCGTCAAGGCCCGTGACAGTCTGGCCGCTGGCGTTGACGAACGGCGGAGTGACATATCCGATGTAAAGGTTGCTGAGCAGCTCGTCGGGAAAGGCGGTATATCCAGGGCCGGCTTCTGTATCGGATATCTTGTTGCGCCACTGGTCTGGCGTCGCGGAGGGGTTCGACGACGCCCAGCTTGAGACGGTTGAGAACAGGTCCAGCCCCCAGGTCTCGACAGGCGCACCGGACTGGTTCTGAGGCACCTGTCGCGAGAGCACGGACGACCAATATTGGGCCGGTGCTAAAAATCGACGTCCGGTTGATCTGCAGAATGGACGAAGCCTCTGTCGCGCTCAGTGTCTGCAGGACAGGTGCGGGCGCAGGCGTCGGCGCGGCTCCAAGCTGGTCGATGGGATCCGGCGTGAGGTGCGGATCGACATGCGTGTAGAGGCTGTAGACGGGCTGAGTTGTCTGCCCCGCCGTTAGATAATGCCAGCCGGTGCCGCCGTACGAGTCGTAATAGGAGACGGCATTGAGCGTCAGGCTTGCCGTGGTCTGTCCCTTGGTCTGAGACAGAGGAATTGGAAACGTGTAGAACAGGAAGCGGTTCGCCGCCTGCGGCGGACCGCCGGAGTCGATCATCGGCTCAAGAGTCAAATCGTTGGCGAAGTAGAACGTGCCGCCGTTCACGTCGTTTCCCCAGACCTTGATCGTAAAGTAGTTCTGAAGGTTGGGATCGACCTTCATGGTCACCGTGATCGCCTGCGAACTCGTCATGTTGTTGACGCCGGAGCCGACAGGTTCGCGATAAGTCTGACCGTACGCTCCAACTCCGGCGGTCGGCAGACTGCTGAACCCGGTATCGAAGCTATGCACCGTTTCCGAACCCGAATTGCCGAGATCGACTCGGTCAAGGAAATTGGGCGTTTGCGCAAGCAATGGCACGCTGCAGCTGAGACTAATTGCGAGAATCGAGACCGAAACGACGACTTGGGCAATCCGTAGTTTTCTGTTCATGGGTGCAATATTTACGAGAGAGCGGCAATTGATTGAGGGCTGACACCGAACGTATCGAGCACTTGCACGGAAGAGTTCGAGGGCCAGCAAGAAAGATGCAATCCTGAGCAAAGCGTCGCTGGGCACGCTCGGGATAAAGGCAAACGCTTCAGGCAACGATCAGAATCAAAACTGCCTATCCAGGAGCGATTTATCAGGCACATGATCCGTTGCGGCGGAAAATGTGCCTGAAAGTTGAGACGGTTGGAATCACCTTGGCTAAACGGGACTGAATGTCCCGAACAACGGCTGCTGTAGCGCAGCTGGCGACGCGGCGTTGCCAAAAGCAGACGGATTGCCGCATGCGTCCTGCGTGCAGTTGACAGTCGCCGATGGCGAGACAGGCCCGGATGAGATGTTGGCGGCGCTACTCCATTTTACATGTCCATCGCAGAAGGCGATGTTTGAACCATTTGTGTGCCAACCGAGAGGGTTGGCAGGGTCAGGATCACGGTTCGTGCCCGAATAAGTGCGGTTTCCAACTGGGCCGCACTCGGCCAGTAGGAGGGTTTGCGGATTCACCGATGCGCCCGTGCTCGACTTCACAGTAAACGTGCTGTTTACGTTCGTTACTGTATCGTGCGCCTTGTCTCCGCCGTTACCATAGGCTGATTGAGCGAAACCACCAACCGTCATTTGCGAAAAACAATCCCCTGAAATTTCGAACAGAGCGACCGTCACAGACGGCGCAGTCATCTTAGCGAGCGTGAGGCCAGATCCTGAAGCAAGCACGCCCGGATTCGTATCCAGGTTCGCATTGTAGGAGTAGGAACTGACATTCTCGTTGGCGCCAGTGCCTACGACCGTAGGATCGTCTGGGCATACGAACACCTTAGTCAACTTAACATAGGGATACGTCATCTCCTCCCAGTACGGCGCTCTTGGCACCAGTTCATCGAAATCCTGAGAGTACTGCATTATCGCGAGGCTGAGCTGTTTCTCGTTATTGAGGCATGACGTCTGCCGCGCCTTTTCGCGGGCGCTGGCGAAGACCGGGAAAAGTATCGCTGCCAATATGGCGATGATGGCGATGACGACGAGCAGTTCGATAAGTGTAAATCCATTCTTGCATGGCTGTTTCATTTCTGATGATCTCCGTTAATTTCGAAATTTGGTTTTGAAACGGACTCGCGCTTCACTAAAGTTGGCATAAACACTACTGTTCTGCCCGGTGCCGTTGGTGTGTCTTGCATGAGCAGGCGTACGGCCGCCTTGATTTGAGCTTGAATGTTGCCATCGATCGTCGTTAGAGCTGGAACGATCAAGCGGCTTTCGGCAAGATTATCGTATCCGACCACGGAAACGTCGTCCGGAACTCTAACCCCGGCTCTGACAAGTGTGGAGACCACGCGCGCAGCTTCGTGGTCGTTCCAGCAAACCAGCCCCGTCGGAGCGTTTGGAGCGCTGAAAAATTTCGCCGCCTTGGCAGGATCGGCGTCCCACTCCACTGTTGTCTTGTCGTGGATGATTGTCGAAACGACGCTTCTGCCGGATTGGGCGGCTTCAGCTACAGCGCGGCGATGGCCGACCAGACGTGGGTGCGTGATTTGACTTTCCAGGTAGTTTGTAAATGCAATCCGGTCGTGGCCTACGTCGATCAGCGCGCGAGCGGCAAGATACCCGCCTTCCTCCTGATCGCCATGGACGCAAGGGGCTACCGGCACGCCCTCAATATACGGCGTTCCTACGATCACCACGCGGTTGCCAGCAAGCTGCAGAGCCTGCGCGAGTTGCGCCGTCTGTGCGTAGTTAAACAGGATGTAGCGCGAAGGAGACGTGGCAGACGAAAGTATCTGGGCAAAATCTCGGTCAGAGCCGACCAGCTTGCAGGTGAGGGTTAGGTTGGCCTGCTCCGCTTGACCATACAGCAGCGTCAGGCACTGATCGTAAACGGAGCGGTCGGGACGCATCACTGCGACAATGGTCGAGTCGGCAATCGGCGGCGCAATATCCGGAGCAGAGAAGTCAGCAGTCTTTCGATGGGAGACATAGGTGCCAGATCCATGCCGCCGTTCGATCCGCCCACGGCGCTGCAAGTCGGCCAGCGCGTGCAGGACTGTGCGCTCCGACGCATTAAGACGGCGCATCAGCTCAGTATGAGTTGGGATCTTATCGCCGTGTTGACTGACTTCGCAAAGCTGCTCGAGATCGGCCACAACCCGCACCCATTCGGTGCGCGGACGTCGTGGAGCAGCAGCCGCTGGCCTGTCCATTAAAATGATCGCATTGTCTGATGACATGATGTTTTGACAATCTTCCAAGCTCGGCTCGGAACTCTAGACATATCCTAGCAGAGTCTATGCGTTCCGTCAAGTAGTAAATCATTGATTCAAGAAAATATTTTCTACTCAATTTTTTTGAGGATAAGCTCGAATTCATACAAGTATTCGAGACAAGCCCTAAAGAACCAGGCATGCGAAATGAACTCGACTTGCAGAAATGGCGTCCAAGCTATTGCGTGGGTTGATGCGGCGTGTTATACTTAGCCTCACGAAACGCCTAAACTTTCGTCGAAACTTTATGGTGCATAAACCATTTTTCGCCACCAGTGCACCTGCCTGCACCACTATGGAAACCTTATGAACCGCAAACTGTCAACACTGATGATGACCGCCCTCGGCGCCGCTCTCTTTCTCAGCACCAGATCATGTGCAGAGGCTCGTCAAAACGTGCCAGGGGATATGCAGAACATGGCCGCTGCGTCCGCCAACTCGCAAACGCTCGACTCGCTGACCTTTGGTGATGCCGCCTCGGAGAGCGCCCACGGGTTTGACAGCGACTCAAGCCAGCCAATCAGCGGAGGACTGGGACAGCCTGCGCGAATCCTCCTGCCGAAATCCCCGCCGGACTGGGAGGGTGGATCGGTTCAGTTCACGATGAAGGTCGATCCCGACAAGCAGGACTACCTGACCGTCAGGCTATGGGGTTCCGACTCCGGCGAGGACAGGCTTATCCTGCTCTGCGAAGGCAAGCAGGTCGGCTACCGGCATCTAGGCGATGTCGATATTCTTGACGATGGCGGAGACGGCCCTGGGTTTGGCGGACGATTCTTCTATCAGACTACGCCACTTCCGGTTAACATCACGCACGGAAAATCTGAAGTGCATTTCGAGATCCGCAGCAACGGCCCAGTATGGGGCTACGGCTCGACCTGGCAGCAGTACCAAAAGCCGATGACCGTTCCTACGCGAGGCATCTATAAGGTCTACACGCACACGGATGGTTGCTTTGTGCCTCCCGCCAGTGAAGTGCAAGGGAGCGCCCAAAGCAATCCGCCTACGCGCACATCACCCGGACCGGAAGTCATGGACCAGGTCAAAGCTCGGGTCAACCGCGAAATTTCCGCCGAGCTTTCGTCCTCGAAGCCGCTTGACCAGCAGCGGATGCATCTGCTTGCGCGCGCCTACTTTGTGAAGTGGACGCCCGCCTATCGGAATCAGGCCGTGGTTACCCGGGAGCTTCAATCGCTGGACGCCCTCTTTCTCGCGTACCGCAAAAATCCCGGCCTCGCGCAGTCCGATCCGGCAATGTATAACGGCGGCTGGTTCGGGCTTGGATTCGCGGGTGACGTTGTTCGCTTGCTGGCATCCGCGATGGCACCGTCCCTTGATGCACAGATCGACGACGGCAACGGCGGAAAAATCACTAGGCGCGCCGCATATTCCGAAATGCTGGTCGCAAGCCGGGATTGGCACTGTCAGAATCGCCGCCAATATTCCAACCAGTCGATGATCACCGACCTGAACATATACACAGACAACGGCGGTGTCGCCGCGATTGAGCCCGCACATGCACTACCCGACGCGCAGGTCAAGGAGTATCTCTACGAGTCGCTTGCGCTCAAGCCTTGGCTGGGCAGCGAAAAGGCCGACGGCACCGGCCCCCAAAAGCCGCTTGGCGACGACTACTGGGAGCTGACCCCGAAGGGGCTCACTAAGGAGCTTGGATTCGTTGGCTACTACGGCGAAGTTCTGGACTGGGCGACCGAAATTTACGACGCCACCCGGCCAACCCCGGACAAGCCGGGAGACCCCGCCATACGTGCGCAGCTTGTTCGGATCGCCCATGCGCGCGCTTTCTTCCGCTATCCCGAGCTTGACAACGACGGCAACCGCGCCATGCGTGCCGAGACGATTGTCGGGTGGCGGGACGAAGGCCACTACCCTGGCGACATCACCTATGCGGAGCGGCCAACTTGGGACGCGTCGCCGCTCTACGCGGCGGCGGCGACTCTTGATCCTGAACTTATCGGGGCATGTCAGCAGATGTTTGCGGACAACCAGTTCTTTGCATCCGTGGCCAACCAACTGAAAACAAGCTCGATACGGGCAACCGCCGGTCTGCTTGGCATACCCGATCAGTATGAACTGCTTATATCGCAGCCTGACAGTCCGCAGCGCTTGCCGATGAGCAAAGGTGAGCCAGATTTTGCCTGGGCCGACGAGGAGGATGGAGTGGTCGCACTCAAGCACGGCAACACCTTACTCTATGCGTCGCTGTATTGGCGAGCGCGCGCCGGAATCAACAATCTGGCCCGCGTACATTGCATCTCGCCCACAATCGACCGCATCGCTGTCGTTCATGAGGACGAACAGTTCACGCCCAGCGGGATGGTCTTCACTCAACCGGACTGGACCAACATGGACTTCGGCAACGGCGGCCTAAAATATCCCGATGGCATGCACTCCGCCCATGCCGGTCAGCAGTATCCGATCGCGAAAATACCGGATGGCATTGCGTTCAAACCCGGCGACGAAAGCCCGTACGCCGGACGCGCCGAGTTCTACCGCCTCCAATACGGTCACTATCTGATCGGCATGAACTCCACTAAGGGCAAGACATTCACGCTGGCCGTTCCGTCGGGATACTCCAGTGCTCCCGATCTCATTTCCGGTAAGGCTGTGTCGCTGACAACGCCGGTATCCGTAGCTCCGATGTCGACCGTCATCCTCTACCTCGGCAAATAAAAGGATAGAGTTACATGCGAATGCCAACGCTGCGTTCAATGCTCGCCGCCCTGAGCGCTTCAATTATTCTTATGATCGCGCCGACGTTGACGTGCCGTGCCGATGCCGTTTGGCAGTGGTCGGTCCCGGTGCCGTCCATTACGGACAGGCGCGCGTTCCTCTGGATACCGCAGGATTGCAAACGCGTGCGCGGCGCGGTTGTGGCGTGCCAAAACATGCTCGAGCAACCGCTATTCGAACGTCCGGCGTTTCGGAAGGCATGTGCAGAAAACGGCTTGGCTATTGTTCTTGTCCAGTCCGGTCACGATAAGGGTCCAAACGACGACAAGGATCCGAACCACCCGAAACGTTCGTCGCTCGACATTTTCCTTAACCCAAACTATCCCACCGGCGGCGAGGATCCCCAAGGCGCGGGCCAGGATTTGCAAAGCGCACTGACTGCACTTGCAAATGTCTCCGGGTATAGCGAGCTCCAATACGCGCCGCTGTGCCCGGTCGGCCATTCGTCGGCGGGAAGCTTCGTATGGCACCTGTATCGATGGGATCCGTCGCGGATATTTGCTATGCTGCCGTTCAAAACTGGCGTCAAGGCCGATGGCCCAGCCAGCAACATTCCGGTGATGATGATCGAGTCGGAGTGGTTTGATTATGGCAGCGCGTCGAACAATGTCTGGTCGCGTGGCTCAGTGCAGGGAAGAAGCGGCGGCAAGTGCCTGTTTGGCTACTATGTTGATCTTGGCGCAGGGCACTGCAATGTCAGCGATGATTCGATCGCAATGGTCTCCCTTTTCCTCAGAAAATCCGTCGCAGCGCGCATTCCGGAGAATGCACCGTTAAACGCTCCCGTGCAGCTCAAGCCTATCGCGGCTGAATCGGGCTGGCTGATCGACTCGACAAAAATCGGTCAACCTGGAACAAAGCCGGTCGCATACGCCGACTACACTGGTGACCGTTCGCAGGCCTATTGGTATATCGACCAGGAGACCGCGGACTATGTCCAGGATCACATGCAAGCGCAACTAGCGAAAAAACCGCAGCAGATCAACTTCTATGCGGATGGAGCGCAGCCTTCGATCAATGGCGGGACATACAGCTTCAGCCCGAAATTTATAGATGATGAGGGCACGTTCAAAGTCCAGGCAACCTATATCGATTCACTGACCAGATCCGATCTCTATCCGCCGGGAACCAAGCTTGAAAACAGCGGCATGCCGATCTTATACCGGGTCACCAGCGGTGCGGTCGTGCAGGTTGGGCCGGATACGTTCCGTATCCGTCCTCATGCCGGCCCGCTGGTTCCGCAAGGAAATCCGTGGGAGCCGACTATTATTGCCTACACGCTTGGCAACGATCAGTTTCGGCCGACCGCGCGTCCTGCGCATATAAACGTAAGCATCATCAACACCGCGGGCCAGCCTCAGACCGTCGACTTTCCAAAATTAGCTGACGTCCGGGTCGGCAAACAGACTTCGGTTCGGCTGACTGCAACCGCATCATCGGGACTGCCTGTACAGTTTTTCATGGTTCACGGACCCGCCGTAATTGCGCCCGATGGC
Organism: uncultured Armatimonadota bacterium; assembly: GCA_963699265.1. Taxonomy (GTDB): domain Bacteria; phylum Armatimonadota; class Armatimonadia; order Armatimonadales; family Capsulimonadaceae; genus CAXSEA01. The sequence goes on from OY969427.1 coordinate 623,317, forward strand.
AAGTCGCTGACATTCACCAACATCCCACCGCGCACGAAATTTCCCGTTTCCGTGATGGTGAGCGCGTTTCAGTGGGGACGCAGTGCCGATCCCAAGATTCAGTCCGCCGGACCAGTGACGCAGGAGTTTTTCATCACCAAATAAACCCTATGCCTATTCAAATCAAGGCCCATGCGACCGATTCCGGGACGTCAATTCATCACTTTTGGAGCGTGTGCGTCGGTGCGGGACGCGCCAACGAGGGGTTGCGCGCGGGATGGCGCGACCAGCTGCGCCTGGTCAAACGTGAGTGTGGCTTCCAGTACGTCCGTTTCCACGGTCTGTTTCACGACGACATGTTCGTCTACCGCGAAGACGAGATGACTGGCGATGCCGTCTACAACTGGCAGTATGTCGATGACCTTTTCGACGCTCTGCTCGAAATTGGTGTTCGGCCGTTTGTCGAGCTAGGATTTTGCCCATCCGATCTCGCTACTAAGACTGCGACTGTTTTCTGGTGGAAAGGAAACGGCTCGCCGCCCAATGATTACGCTGCGTGGGCTGAACTTGTACGGCGTGCTGTCCAGCACTGGGTGGAGCGGTACGGATTGGATGAGGTTCGCTCGTGGTATTTCGAGGTATGGAACGAACCTAATCTCTGGCCGTTTTTCCAGGGCACGAAGAGTCAATATTTTGAACTTTACCGCGTGACTTCGCAAGCAGTGAAATCCGTCGATGACGACCTGCGTGTGGGTGGTCCGGCGACGAGCAATTTTGTCCCAGATGCGCGGTTTGCCGGTGAGACGGAGGATTTTGCGTGCCATGACACCGTTATTTCAGCGAATGACCTTGATTCGTTAGCATGGAAGCCGGTTTGGGTCGAGCAGTTTCTGAAATGGTGCAGAGTGGAGCAGCTTGTGGTCGATTTCGTCTCTTGCCATCCCTACCCCACCGACTGGGCACTCGATGCGCTAGGCGAAACCCGAAAGCTGACACGCGGCGTAGACGCGACCCAGACCGATCTGCGGACATTGCGCCTTATGGTCGATTCAAGTCCGTTTCCCAACGCGGAAATCCATCTCACGGAATGGAGTTCAAGCCCATCGCCGCGCGACTTCACGCACGATTTTCTGCAGGCAGCGACATTCATCGTAAAGACCAACATTGAGTGCGTCGGTCTTGCCGATTCGATGGCCTACTGGACATTCACGGACGTGTTTGAGGAGGGCGGCGCTGGCGATACCGTCTTTCATGGTGGATTCGGGATGGTCAACTACCAGGGCATCGTCAAGCCTTCCTTCCACGCCTATCGGTTTTTGAATCTGCTTGGGGACGAGATCATCGACAAGACCGATGGAGCGGTTGTCACGCGCCATGCTCAGACCGGCAAATTGGTTGCGCTCGCATACCACTACCCTACTGAGGAGCCGCGAAGTGCGCCGGCGTCGTTTGACACACGCGACGTCGCCGAACGCACCCTTATCCTGGGCAGATTAGTATCGCTTACCATCGAATTGAGCGGTCTTCCACCTGACGCGGAATTTGTGATCGAAACGCTCGATCGGGAGCACGGCAACGCAATGGCCGCATGGCAAAAAATGGGATCGCCGGAGCCGCCAACACGCGAGCAGACAGCCGAGTTGAAGTCTGGCGCACTCGCGGTCAAGACAGAGCTTGTTCACGCCGACGCGAATGGCCATTTTTTGCTCGAGCGGATGATTGAGCCGTGGTCAGTCGTGCTAGTAAGGCAAGTTTAGTCCGGTATGGAAGATGTTCCTCATGACAACCCGCATAGCGGCGACCTTCGCATTTCTATCCATATGCTTGATATCGGCATTCGCGTCGTCAGCTTTTGCTGATGGGCACGACGCTAGCCGCTACAACGTGGTCTGGAACACGCTCGGCAAAGATTTCAACGATTCAATGCCGCTCGGAAATGGCGACATCGGCCTCAATGTCTGGACGGAGCAAAACGGCGACATAGTTTTCCTCGTCGGCAAGACCGACGCCTATACGGAGAACGGCCAGCAAGTCAAACTTGGGCGTGTACGCGTAAGGCTTACCCCCAATCCGTTTGCTGCGGCAACATCTTTCACCGAAACGCTCAACGTCGCCCAGGGCGAACTCGACATTCTGGCAGCAGAGCCTAACAATCAGAAAACTACTGTTCGGATTTGGGTCGATGCGAACCATCCTGTCGCGCATATGGAGGTGATTTCAGTCGCTCCTTTTTCATTGCAGGCAGCCACGGAAAGCTGGCGACTTCAGCCCCATGTGGCTGTTCAGGGTGGGCCTGAAATATCGGGCATCGGCACGATCAGGGAGCTGAACAATGCGCCGTTCACCATCACAGTCGATCCCGATACCGTGCTTCCTGCGCAAAACAACGCCATTGCGATCTGCCACTTCAACTCCCGCAGCACATACCCCGACGTCATCAAGAACGAGCATCTCGAACCCCTCTTGACGAAATATCCCGATCCGCTTCTTCACCGAACCTTCGGGATGCTGCTCAGCGGACCAGGGCTCGCTAGCCAAGGCAATCAGGCTCTAGCGTCAATTTCGCCGCAAAAATCGCTCCGGCTCGATCTCTTTGCGTTTACACAGACCTGCAGCAGCCCTCAGGAATGGCGAACAGCAATTGGAAATGTCGCCGCAAAGACCAATGCAGTTAACCTGGAGAGTGCCCGAAAAGCGCATCAGACATGGTGGAATGAGTTTTGGAATCGAAGTTGGATCGATGCCAGCGGCTCACCGGATGCTGATGCAGTGACGCAGGGCTACGCGATGATGCGCTATATGGACGCTTGCGGTGGCCGCGGCGCGGTTCCGATCAAATACAACGGCTCAATCTTTACGGTCGGGCAAGAGCCAGCAGATGGACAGGTCGAAAATGCGAGAAACGAACACAGCTCTCCAGACTTTCGTGCTTGGGGCGGCAACTTCTGGGCGCAAAATGAACGTCACATCTTCTGGCCGATGATCGCAAGCGGCGACTACGATCTGCTAGCGCCATACCTGCATATGTACCGCGCGGACCTGCCGTTTGAAATGGACCGGACGAAGCTCTACTACGGCCACGACGGCGCGAGCTATCCGGAAACGATGTACTTTTTCGGCGCACCGAACAGCAACGACTTTGGCTGGGGCAACAAGTCTAATGTGATGACCAACACCTGGATTCGCAACCATATTGTCGGTGGTCTGGAGACCGTCGATATGATGCTGACGGAGTACGACAACACGCTGAACGCCGAGTTTGCGAAGCAGGCGATGTTGCCCGTTGCTGACGCCGTAACTACATTCTACGACGAGCATTGGCCGCGGTCTGTAGACGGGAAAATCCACATGTATCCGGCGCAGGCGATCGAAACTTATCAGCAGGCGGTCAATCCAACACCGGATATTGCAGGACTAATGAACGTCTTGCCGCGCCTGCTAAATCTGCCCCCCTCATTGACAACGGCCGCCGAACGCTCACGCTGGACAAAAATGCTGGCGGATCTGCCGCCGATTCCAACTGGAGCGACCGGGCCTGATGGTAAGCTCGGAGATATGGGAAAAGATGACCCAAATGGAAAGCCAATCATTCTCCCTGCTGAAAAGTACTCTCGGCCAGCGAATGTTGAGAATCCGGAACTCTATGCAGTATTCCCGTTCCGCATCTATTGCTTAGGCCGCCCCGATTTGCAGCTTGCGCGCAATACGTTCGCCGCCCGCCGGTTCATATCGAGCACATGTTGGGGCCAGGATGGCGAGGAGGCTGCGCTGCTTGGTCTAACCGAACAGGCCAAAGCCGAAGTCATCGCAAACTTTACGGCTTACGGCTGGGAGCGTTTCAAATGGTTCTGGAAACCGGGTCACGATTGGATCCCGGACATGGACAATGGCGGCGCGGGAATGGCAACGCTCCAGATGATGATCATGCAGTGCGATCCTGGAAGTAAGCGAATACAGCTTCTGCCCTGCTTGGCCATCGGACTGGAGCGCCAATTTCAAGCTTCACGCTCCCTATAGCACCACGATCGAGGGCACAATACGATCCGGCAAATTGACGAACCTGGTTGTCACGCCGGCATCGCACCGGAAGGATATATTTGTGATGGCTTCGAACGGCAGTTAGATTAATCCGAAGGCATTTTTTTGCAAAGCGACGCAAAGTGAGGCGTTCTTCACAAAAAAGACAACTGCGGCTCAAGAACTTCTCTATGATTTGAAGCGCGCCATGAAGCTGCTAGTTAGCTTTCGATACAAGAATGCATTGCGCGAGAAAATCACACTCAGCTCGTATAACTTCAACCGCGGGAGTGAATTTGACAAGAATGTGAGTACTCATCCGTATCGGGAAACAGATGCAAGTCTGGACGAAGCTGTATGAAGAAGAGCGGACGCTACTAATGGGCGCGATGGTTCAGAAAGTGGAGTACACAGACAAAGAGAGTGAGACGCTAGAAATGCTTCCATTTACGGAGGCAACCTTCACGTCCCACTATCAATGTTCAGCGTTAACTTATAATTTGGGAGCGGCTGATCGCCGAGGTGCTAACAATTATCCGGGAATCGGCTGGGAGATCAAGATGGTATTTTCTCGCAGGAAGAGGGGAGTAAAACTGACTAAGGCCGTTTAACTGGCCAGGCGGTCACAACTTCACGAGCAACGCGAGTCTCCTGTCCGCGCCATGATCTATAATTCGATTGGCGCAGTTGGCGGAGCGCCTTTGAAGCAGTTTTTTTCGATCGCAGGTGCAGACAAGATGTTTGTCTGGGCTGATGCGAAAATCGACGGAGACACGGTGATAGTCTCATCGCCGCAAGTACCAAATCCCGTTGCCGCCCGCTACGCATGGGCTGAAGATCCGCTTGAATGCAACCTCTTCAACACCAATGGCTTGCCTGCATCCCCGTCCAGAACCAGTTCATGGTAAATAGGCAACAACTGCAGCAGTGAAGGCACGCTGCTGCTCGACATGCTCGACACCATGATCTTGTTACATCTGTTTTCTGGAATGAGTACGCTGGGCGTGATGAAGCGTTTGGCGCCGAGTTCGACTTCAATGTTGCTAATTTCAGGCGGGCGAGAAACAGAAACTCCTTGAACAGAGCTTTGGAAGCGTCGGAAACTGCCAATTCTTGCTGAATTACGATACTGCTTCCTCAGGCTGGCCCAGCAGCGCCTCGATCTTCGCAAGCAGGCGCAACAGATTGATAGGCTTGGTGTCGTAGTCGTCACAGCCGGCTTTAAGTGCCTCCTCCCGGTCGCCCGACATCGCGTGGGCTGTTAGCGCAATTATAGGGATGCTCCAGGTGTTCGGATTGGTTTTAAGCTGCCGTGTCGCTTCCCATCCATCCAGGATAGGCAGGCTCAAGTCCATCAGAATGAGGTCCGGCTTTTGCAGTGACGCTTTGGCGATCCCATCGTTACCATCAACCGCCGCAATGACGTCATAGCCCTTTGTCGAAAGGCGGCGCGACATAATATCGAGGTTGGCCTCGTTGTCTTCGACAATCAGTATTTTTGACATTCTTTGTTCCTTTTCAGCCTGAGGCAGAAGTCTTACTTGCGGCAACGAGTGCAGTGATTTCACGCAATAAGGCTGCACCGTTCGAGTCGCCCTTTTGCAGCACTTTCTCGACGAAGCCATTGAGCCTAAGACGATCTTCATCGGTTATGTCTTTGGCCGTAAGCACAATGACGGGGATTTTACGCCAATCGGGACGTTCGCGGAGGCGATGGGCGAACTCGAATCCGTCCATTTCCGGCATCATAAGATCCAGCAGAATCATGTCCGGCACTGCAGACTCCAGGCATTCCAGGGCAACACGTCCATTAGTGGCCTCAATTACTGTCCATCCCTCGCGCGTCAAAAGTGTGTGCATCATATTTCGTGTCACGTCGTCATCTTCGACGAGTAGTACGCTGCACGCTCCACTGCCGCATTTATAGCGACCAATAAGATTCGCCAGACGAGCTCGGTCGATGGGCTTAGTCATATACTCGGTTGCACCCAGCGCGAAGCCCATATTCTGGTCATCCACCATAGTCAGCATGATGACGGGAATATCCTGGGTCTGAGGGTCAGCCTTGAGCTGCTGAAGAACAGCCCAGCCATCCATGCCAGGCATCATGACGTCAAGAGTGATCGCGACGGGATGTAGAGACCGTGCCAGACGCAGGCCAATTGCCCCATTCGCCGCGGTTTCAGGGCGGAAGCCCTCCTTAACCAGGTAACGACGCATCAAATCCAGCGCTGTGGGGTCGTCATCGATCACAAGTACCACGTCGCCCGTAGGCGTCACGTATGTCTCTTCACTATGCGGAATCGGTAACTCAGGAGTCTGTTGATGGGTGTCGGCAACGGTGACTGGCAGCCGAATAGTAAAGACGGATCCTTCGCCTGGGTTACTGTCGACAGTGGCATCGCCGCCCATCATACGGCAGAAGTGACGTGTAATGGCGAGCCCCAGTCCCGTTCCTCCATACTTGCGTGTCGTGGAGAGGTCGGCCTGAATAAACGCCTCGAACAGCCCGGTGATCTGTTGCTTCGTCATTCCAATTCCAGTGTCGCGCACCACGAAGAATATTTCATCTCCGGCGCGCCTCACATCGAGCGTGATCTGCCCGTTTTCGGTGAACTTAGCTGCGTTGGATATAAGATTGAACAGCGACTGGCGGACCTTCGTGAGGTCGGCGCGCATGTTGCCGATTTCGCGAGGGCAGTTGACTGCAAGACGGTTATTCTTCTTGGCTATCAGAGGCTGCACTATGCTGGCTACATCGTCAACTACTCCCGCGACATCAAAATCTTCCAGGTACAACTCCATTTTGCCTGCCTCAATCTTGGACAGGTCTAAGATGTCATTGATCAGCGACAGAAGATGTTCGCCAGCCTTGTGGATCTGCTGCAAATCAGGCACAAACTTAACTAGCCCTGCCGTTTCCGCTTCTTCTTCCAGTATTTCCGAGTAGCCGAGAATGGCGTTCATCGGGGTTCGAAGTTCATGACTCATGTTGGCAAGGAACTGCGACTTCGTCCGGCTGGCTGCTTCGGCGGCGTCCTTTGCGCGCAGTAACTCTTCTTCGGCGCGCTTGCGCTGTGTAATGTCCGTAAACGTGACGACCGCGCCTTGATTAACTCCATCTTCAATGATTGGTGACGATGAATACGCCACTGCAAAGGAGGAACCGTCAAAGCGCCAGAACACCTCGTCCTCGCGGCGGGAGCTGTGCCCAGCGTCTAAGGCTCGGGTGATTGGGCAGTCTTGTGGTGGGTAGACAGAGCCGTCGGCATAGCTATGGTGGACTAAGGCATGCAGATTACGGCCCAAGGCTTGGTCGGCTCCGATGCCCAGCATTTGCGCCGCTGCCTGGTTAAAGAATATGCAGTCGCCATCCGTTCCGATGCCGTACATTCCATCACCTGTCGAATCCATAATGAGGCGCATTCGTGCCTCGCTGCTCGCTATCACCTGAGCCTGCCGTCGGCCAGTTTCGGTTGCTTCGGCATACTCTATCGAAAGCTGCTGCAACTGTCGGCGAGCAGACGCTGCTAGGAGCACGCCGCCGATCAACGCCGCTAGCACAGCGGTGACAATAGCCACGCGCGCGCTCCGGCTCGCCTCGTCGCTGCGAACACGGCGTAATGTTTCCTCTTCCATGATGAGAACAGTAAACTGATCGCGCATCGCATCCATCAATTGCTTGCCGCGGTTGAGTTTGGCAAGCGAAAGAGTCAAAGGAGTGCCGGGTTTAACCGTGGCGATTGTCATTGCCGCATCGCGGTACCACTGCGTCCGGAGCGCCTGTAACTCTTCTATTCGCTGCTGCTGCTGGCCGATTCCTTTTGAAAGCGCATCGAGTTCGTTCAAGGCTAACCCAATGTTAGCTTCCCCGTTGCGGTACGGCTGCAGGTACGCTGGGTCGCCCGATAGCAGGTAACCTCGCTTGCCTGTCTCCATATCTATCATCAGCTTTTCAGCAAGGTTTGCCTGACCGATGCATCTGTCCGATCGCTCAACCCATGCGAACACGCGGAGCATGCTCACGATCTGCCATATTAATACGGCCGACAGCACGGCCATGAGTAAAAGAGGCAGAACGGCTGAGCGGATCAGTAAGCGGTTAAAACGTGATTCGCTGATCAGAGGACGCATCGCTACAGTCCTCCTAAGAACATTAACGCTATTGATACAGATTGTATGACAAGAAAATCAAGGGTACGCCACAAAGGTAGCTCGCCTTCGGTGTCAGCTATATTCTGCGTGAATTTATTGCGAGGCATGGCGGAAAACCTTTAGCTTTCCGTTCCAGGGGCGCGATGAGAGTAGGAGCGTATACTCGGGGCATATTTCCTTATACGCAAAATTAAGGCAGTTCAAACTTGGTGTCAGGCAATTCTGTCACGGCGGTCATCTGCAGCAAGAGAGATGATCCCTTTTAATGGCGTAGTTCTCCCAGGTGCAGGCAACCTACGAGGCCCTCCATCATGGCGAGCCTGGCGAATCATCTGCACAATCTAAGTTAATGTCAAGGGCAGCGAGTACTTCCGGTTGAAGGTCTCGATGCTACCAGTGCAAAGAAAATGACCGGAGATTCTCAACAATCGGAGAAACTCACGGTCATTTGTTAGCACTAACTCAGGAATTGGGAGCGGGTACCTTCAATAACGCAAACCGGCGAGTTGTGTATCCTGTGCTTCGCGATCAAGTGCGCTTGGCTCCGGTGAGGTTCCGCTAGGTACTTGTCGTCCTGTCATCGGCTATGGTTTTGCCAGCCGATGACTGTTCGAGCTTTACACGCGGCTTCTTCGTGCCCCTTCGCGTTCTCATGTATTTGCAAACTTTTTCTCTATTTGCTTGCTCGCGGCAAAGTCTTCCGCAATACGGCGACTTACCGTTCTTAATCTTAGAGCCTACAACCAATCTTCCGCAAAGACCACAACGAGGAAGAGGCGATTGGAGAATTTGTAGGAGCGACAGCCCCACATGCAACAGACTGGAAGACCGCACTAATCGGTGATCAATGAATCGCATTTCCATCTCCGAAGAAAGATACACATGAGTATACAAATGGGCAAATCCGAACCCTTCGTTATCCCTAAAATGAACATTTGTCGAGATACTAAGCCAAGAATGGAGAAGACCGAACAGCTTTGAATTAGCATATTCAAGAGCCTGCTTGTCCTGTAGGCGTTCGTGCTCGCTTTGAAAACAGGCCCAGGTCGAACGATCATCGCGATGCGCCCAATCTAGCTCTTCTGTTTTGGCAATATACGCTGGATGTTCTTGTGGAGTTGAAAACGACAGGGTGGCACCGGGTATGGACTGAGTGCTACGGATCAATTCCCAAAGATGCAGCTCCTCTCGCAAAAGAAGGGCCTCTGCCTTTTCTGTATGTTCCAATTCCAACCAGATTCGCCAGTCATCCAATCTACCGGGCCGCCCCTCCCGCAAATCCGCGCAAATGGAAACGATTGCCCTTACTCTATTCGCCCATTTCACGTAGCTTTCAATCGGTTCGGTATAAAGCCTAGCCCGATTTCCAGAATCAGTATCGACTTCAACGTATCTCGCATCTATACAGATTGCACCCCACTTAGTGACAAACGCTAACACTGCTTCGTCGGCACCGGACTCGATCTCCTGCAAATCCTCCAGAATGCCGGATAACCTCTTCTTGCCAAATATCCAAGCCGACATCGGCTTCGGATCTTGAATCCAGAAGTCATACCAAGAGATCATGCCTGGGCCAGATAACCAGACGTTGCCGAGGTAAGCCACCGGGTGATAGCCGATCGTTTGTCGGAGAGAATAACTGAAGGCTTCGCGCTTAGCTTGCTCTTCCTGCTGATTCTTCTCCAGAGTGAATTGCCTATGCAACCGATCTAATTCCTCTCGCGTCATAGTATTTGCGTCCAGATTGTTTACCTGTTTGTTACGTCTATACAAGTATACCAAATGATGTCCACTCCCGATACAATGTCTCCAGTTCTAGCAAGCAGTGTCGAGGCAAAAAACATGAATCCGTATCTCACTGTCAAGGAAATTTCTTCAATTCTAGGACTCAGCCGACAGCGAATTTATCAGCTGACTACAGATCAGCGAAAAATTCCGTTCGTTCGCATCGGCAGAGCAATTAGGGTGCCGCGAACAGCTTGGACGACGTGGCTTGAATCTCAGCACGATCAAGCGTTCAAGAATATCAACAAGGAGGTCACAGTTGTTAGCCCACAAAAGCGATAAAGACGTGCGCCCTTACGCTTGGATTGAAAAGCACCTACCCGCTCGCCAGGGAAACGTGCATCCTGGTTGGCTAGTGGCTACAAGAATTTTGCTCAAAGGTCTTGAGCGACTTCGGGAGGACGAAGAAGGTCGGCAATAGGGCCGACAAAAACAAAGCCCGCTCCGGCGGGAACAGGCTGAGTTCGCGATCAGAAATCGCGGTACCGATCTTCAATTATCATAAAGATTGTACCGTATTGTGATTGCAATTGTTACAGCACAGAAAGCGACACAATGGAACGGATGCAAGAAGAACCACCCCGGCTTAGCCCGGAACCTCGAAACCCACACTTACCTTTGCGACTACGCCAGCGCATTGGCGAGCGTGCCGACCAATACATTCAGCGAATCACCAAGCAGTGGGTGTGCGCTCTCGTGAACGCCGACAGGAGGAACGCAAATGGTTGACCTCCTACGCCAACATCAGGCGATGCTTAACGCGTCAGCGATTTCGCCGGAAGTCGCCGCCGCACGCGGCTATCGTAGCGTGCAGACCAAAGCTGAGCTTGGGAGGCTTGGCTTCGGCAACAGCCAGCGTCTCGTACCCACACTCCTCATACCAATCTGGAATGTTAACGGCGAGATCGGGCTTCTGCACCACAGACCCGATGAGCCGCGAATGCGCGACGGTAAGCCAGCCAAGTACGAGTTTCCATTCGGCGCAAAAATGATGCTCGACGTTCACCCCAGGATAACCCTGGCTGTTCGCGATCCCTCCATCGACTTGTACATAACAGAAGGCGTGAAAAAGTGCGACGCTGCAATCTCGCTAGGACTTTGTTGCATTGGCGTGATTGGCACTTGGAATTGGCGCGGCACAAACGAGTTTGGCGGCAAAACCGCTTTGCCAGACTGGGATTCAATCGCGCTGAAAGACCGCAACAACACTTCCCGCCAAGTTTACATTTGCTTCGACTCTGACGTGATGGTTAAGCCGCAGGTTCAGCAGGCCCTAGAGCGGCTGTCACGCTTTCTCAAAATGCGCGGCGCAAACGTCAAATACATCTTTCTACCGGAGGGAAAGTAATGGCAAAGCAGGGACTTGACGACTACATTGCGTCCGGCAAGACAATAGACGACTTGATGGCGCTTGTTTCAACAGAACTTCCGAAGCCGGTCGGCGGCAACTCCAGCGATGACAAAGAACCGATCTACAAGGCGACTACGCGCGGCCTCATTTGGCACAAAAGTACTCGCGATGGATACATTGACACGCCGCTAACCAACTTTGCCGCGAAAATCACGGCGGATGTAATTGAAGATGACGGCGTGGAAACGCGCCGTTCTTTCGAAATCGAAACGCTTTGCAACGGCAGAACCAGCACGTTCACTGTTCCGTCCCAATCGTTTCAATCGATGAATTGGCCACCGGACAAAATGGGTGCGAGTGCGATTGTCTATCCCGGAATGAATATCCGCGACCAGACCCGTGCAGCCATCCAAATTCTGTCCGGCCAGCCACCGACTAAGCACGTCTATACGCACACAGGTTGGCGAGAGTTTGGAGGCTGTTGGGCATACCTTCACGCCAACGGCGCGATCGGGGCACCGGAATCGGTCGAAGTAAGTCTAAGCGGCCAGCTTTCAAAATATGCTCTGCCGAATCGTCCAACTGGCCAGCGTTTGACTACTGCACTACGAGCCAGCCTTGGCGTCCTCGACCTCGTGAAGGACGAGATCAGCGTTCCTCTGTTTTCAGGCATTTACCGAACGGTTCTAGGCGCTTGTGATTTCAGCTTGCATCTTGCCGGAACCACCGGCGTTTTCAAATCCGAGCTTGCAGCTCTACAACAGCAGCACTTTGGTGCGGGAATGGATGCACGCAATTTGCCGGGATCGTGGACAAGCACCGACAACGCGCTAGAGGGCTTGCTCTTTTCAGCCAAGGACGCACTTATGGTACTGGACGACTTCGCGCCAACCGGTACCGTTCACGATGTTCAGCGCCTGCACAGCAGGGCCGACCGAATACTCAGAGGCCAGGGCAACAACTCCGGTCGTCAGCGGATGGGCGCGGACACTAAGCTGCGCTTGCCTAAATTTCCGCGCGGCGTAATTCTTTCCACTGGTGAGGACATTCCGTCTGGTCACTCCCTACGCGCGCGAATGCTTGTGCTGGAGCTTTCGCGAGGCGACATCGACCCAAAACACCTGTCCAAATGTCAGAATCTCGCTGGGGATGGCGTATACGCCGAAGCTCTAAGCGGCTTTATCGCGTACATTGCGCCGAGATACGCCGACATCAAGGCCAATCTCCGAACACAGATCAACGAATTCCGGGACGTTATGGACGTTGGCGACAAGCACAGACGTACGCCGGAAATCATTGCGAATCTGGCCGTTGGATTGCATTGGTTTCTAGAATGCGCCGTAGATTGCGGAGTGTTAACGCCGGAAGAACGAATGGCTTTATGGATTCGCGGACTTCGAGGGCTTAACAAAGCGGCCAATGCCCAAGCGAGCCATCAGAAGTCGAGCGATCCAGTCAACCGATTCATCGAACTCTTGTCCGCCGCGCTTGCGTCCGGCAAAGCACACTTAGCATCTATGGATGGCGGTGAACCTCAAAATGCTGCGGACTGGGGCTGGCGTGAGTCGTCTAGCATTGGCGAATACTCGCACGGTGGGATGAGACCGCAAGGCGACAGAATTGGTTGGATCGACGGCGAAGATGTATATCTCCAGCCAGACGCGGCGCATTCCGTTGCGCGAAGGATAGGTTCAGAGACGGGCGACAGCATTGTACTGAATCCGCGAACAATGCAAAAGCGACTGCATGAAGCTGGGGCGTTGGTCACAGTTGAAAAGTCGCGTGGAACCCACACCGTTCGTCGCACCATCGGAAACAGGCGAGAGGTTGTGCTGCATTTACACGCCTCTCGCCTTGAAACTGGCGATGATGTGCGTGCAAAAACTGACCAAACTGACCGTACCGACCAAATCGACATGTGACACATCGATTCCCCACCTGGCATCGGGAAATTGGGCAGAAATGCAACCGCGATTGGTCTGATCGACAACTTGAAACTGACCACAATATTGACCGATCCGGCAGATAGTCAAGCGCGAGGATCGAGGCAAAGGACAGTTTGGTCAGTTTGGTCGGCTTTTGTATCCATGCAGGAGGATATAACAAGGACTCTATTTCGGTTGTCGTATGGCAAACGCGCATTGCCGCCGATCAGAAGTTCAAACGGATGGGACAACGCCCAATTTCCTTGCCAAGCTAGATATTATCGGCTAAAATTTCTTATGTAAGCAAAATCGAAAAATGAATCTCCCTGTGGCAAGCCACAGGGTATCTCAGATAAGAACTGACGGCATATCGATTTTTTTGCTCGCCAATTCTCTTGGGGAATCGGACGGTTACCGACATGACACGATCAGCAGGACAATTTGAACGGTCAGCGGTTCATCTAAATGCTCCGCTACAGGCCAGGAAGCGGCAGCTGCGGAAATTGTCGCAGCTTCGCCACGGCCTGAGTGCCCTGATTCCTGACGTAGTTGGCCACCGTTTCCCAGTTGTTGCGATGGCCTACGGTCGCAACGTAATAGCCGTCGGACCAGAACTCGCCGCCCCAAAGTTCTTTCTTCAGGTCGGGAAACGTTTTGAACAGCTCCCGGGCCGTGATGCTCTTGTAGATGCGCACAATGTCTCCGATGCTCATCTTGGGGTGGGCGGAGCACAGCAGATGGATGTGATCCCGGTCCGCCCCCATCTGCTCGAAGTCGATGTCGAAGCGGTCGTGAATCTCGCCCGCTATGCGGACCAGCTCGACATCAATGTCGGCCCGAATAAGCGCCTTGCGGTATTTGACCGGAAAGACAATGTGGTAGTGGACATCGTAGGCACAGTGCCAACCCTTTGTGACAGCCATGACTACAAGTATGACACTCTCGACTAACCGAAACAACAGCACCCACCGACAGCCAAACAGACGAGCATGTCCGTGGCAAGCCACGGGGTATCTATTCTAATGAAAAATCTGAATTGCGACCATGAATACACACGCCGAGCAAGCGCACGTAACATCTTTTTATCGCGAACGCTGGGAGTCCGCCGAGCCGAATTGGATTCCGCCGCTGCCTGGGACACTGATCGGCCAATACGTCAAGTGCGGCAAGCCGAACTGCAAATGCACGCGCGGGGAGCTTCACGGGCCGTACCAGTGCCACTTCTGGACAGACGGCGAGACGGGCAAGCTGAAGAAGCGGTACGTGCGCCTGTCCGACGTCGAAATAGCAAGGCAGATGACGAACGCACATGCGGAGCGTCGCGCGCGCATGATGGCCCTGAAGCGGCAAGCCGAGCAGATCGAACGGGGCATTCGCGAGGATCACACGACTACACAAACGCTTATTCGGCAGTGCGCCGAAAAGCGACGTGCAATCAGGAACGCCATTCGAACGGCGGACAAAAAGGCGCTACGCGCCGAGTTCTGGGCGAAGCTAGGGAAGTCCGTCAAGGAGTGCTTCAATGAACTCAGCTGGGAGCGAAATCGCGCCGGTCGGTGTCACGGCGGAGAATGATGTCGTGTCCCTGGGACGGCGGCTGGGCGAAGAGCTAAGCGCGCACTATCTTTGGTGGAGCAAGCTCAAGGGCGACACCGAACGCGTGGAATATGCCGCAGAAGAGGCCGCAAAGAAGCCCCTTGCGGCAATGACGTGGAGCGATCTCGCGGAAGTCGGCGAATCTGATTCGGAGCTGGCCGTTGAGCTTTGGCGGGAAATGGTCGCCGAATCGAGGCGCGGACTGGAGTCCGGTTGGCACGCCGCGAACGTCATCCGCAGACCCGACACGAAGCCGATTGATCACGCGCGATTTGTTGCCTTACGCGAATCGCTGTACGAGGAATGGCGACCGCGCAACGGCATCGAATGGAGCCTCATCGACGCGCTGGCACAGGCGATAACGATGAAGGAGCGTGCAATCAGGACGCTGATTGAGCGCGAAACGAGCGCGGTGTCGGAGGACATTCGGGAAGCGGACATTGAGAACACCAAGAACCGCGATAAGTACCTCAAGTGGCGCGAATGGTTCAGGCCGCGCATAACCGTGCAGGAAGCGATCAACGAGGCCAACGCCGACATCGAACGTTGGGATCGCATCATGGTGCGAACGCTGCGCCAGCTTCGTGATTTGCGCCGATTCGCGGTGACCATCAACAATCAGGGACAGGTCAACGTTGGCGAGCAGCAGGTGAATGGCGTTCTGAAACTCCGCAAGTAGATAGAGTAGCAAAAGTCGCAGATAGGCGATTGTGGTCTACTTTCTTGGTGATTACTTAAGCTTATGGCACTTATGCTACTCAGTGCATTGAGCGGCAAAGTTAGAGCTTTGACTGAACAATGTACAATGGCATGAAAATAAACTGTACTGTGTTCTAGAGGAGCGTAGTCGTTCGATGCTACCAGAAGACCCAAATAGCGATGAGTTGGAAGCTGCCCGCGTAGAAGAAGAGATTTATCGGTCGGAGCTGCCAAATTCGATTAGTCTGCCTGAGGAAATCGACGTTCGTGAGGAGCCTCAAAGCGTTTTTGAATGGATGCGAAAATACAGGGGAGGCCGGTTAATTACTGATCCAGACTTCCAGCGAAATTTCGTCTGGACGCCGATTCAACGATCACGATTCATAGAATCAATACTAATGGGCATTCCGCTGCCGCCGCTTTACGTCAACCAAACCCAGCAGGGCAACTATATTTTGGTCGACGGACTCCAAAGAACCAACACGCTTTACGATTTTATAGTAGATGGAAGTTTTGCGCTGGATTCGAGCTTGAATGCAGTCCGGGACAGTGCAGGAAAACGTTTCAAGGAACTTCCGATGACATTTCAGTCAAGGATAGAGGACAAGAAAATGTCGGTATACGTGATAAAGCCGTCCGTTAACATTAAAATCGTATATGACATTTTCGACCGGATCAATACGGGCGGAACACCACTGACTCGGCAAGAAGTACGCAACTGCTACTATACTGGGAAATCAACTGCACTATTGAGGCTACTATCAAATCAGAACGAGTTTCATGACGCGACTTCGATGGGCATCCCGGCTACTCGCATGCGTGACCGCGAGGCAATTCTTAGGTGCATTGCGTTCCAAATCAGACCAATTGAGGACTATAAGAATGACATGGATGACTTTCTGCGCTCAACGATGGAATACATCAATGGCATATCGGACGAAGAAATAGAGTCGATCCGGGTCAACTTCATTCGGACTATGTCAAACGCCTTCCAACTGTTTGGTGATCGATGTTTTCGACTCCCAACACCTTTGAGCAGAGGAAGAATTAATGTTGCAGTGATGGAAACCATTTTTGTTTTCCTTTCTACGGTGGAGAGTCAACTGCTACTTCGAAACAAGGAGAGAATCAATGCCAATTTCAGCATGTTATTGGCAAATCCAGATTATGAATTGTGCGTGACGCGCTCAACGGGAACTACGTCAAGAGTAAAAACTCAATTTAGCTTAGCTGCTAAGACGATGGGAGAAGGTATTTGCTAAGAAGCATAACTCTAAATAACTTCAAGTGCTTTAAAGATCAGACTCGCTTCGAGTTCGATAAGTTCAACCTTCTGACTGGCGCTAATGGCGCGGGCAAGTCCAGCGTTGTTCAGCCTATATTGGTTATGAGGCAGTCAATCGACCGGAATCCTTCAAGTGCAGACGTCTTTTTCAACGGATCATGCGTTGAGTTGGGGACATTCAGGCAGGTAACGAACGCAGACACAAGCTCTACGGAGCATATGTTGTGGAAATTCGGCTTCAGTGAGAAAGACGCCCAGATCGAGATCGGCTATGAATTTGAAGCAGATCCTGGGGATTTATCTGCCCGGATCGTAGGGATAACCGCCGCTGGCGTAGTAAACGGGCAAAGAATTGAGATTGAAAAACCCGGTCTAATTGAAAACCTTACCACAACGATTGGCGCGCTTCAATGGAAACACTTGTTGCCACTTTCGCCCCCAATTTTAGAGTCAGCAATTGACGACTTGCGATTGCGTTCAAACTTCTCTCAGATTCATTTTATTTCTGCGGACCGTTTAGGTCCGCAGGATCACTATCGCAAAGAAAGCACTAAAGGTTTCCTAAACGTCGGAGCCAGAGGACAAAACGTTGGTAGCGTGCTTTGGTTCCGTAAAGAAGATGCTGTTCTTCCGGGCCTCTGCCGCGGCGATCCGGCCGTTACTACACCGAATTTGCCAGATCAAACTGAGGCGTGGCTCAAGTATTTATTTGGAGAGGCGAGACTCGAAGTTAAAGATACGGAGGCAAATATCCTATTGCTAAACTTCGGGACTACATCGGCGCAACATTATTTTCGTCCGAAAAACGTGGGTTTCGGCTACAGTTCTGCCCTACCAATCATAGTGTCCTGTCTAATCGCCAAACCTGGCGAGATACTGATAGTTGAAAACCCCGAAGCCCACCTCCATCCTTCTGCGCAATCTAAGTTGTTGGAGCTGCTTTTCCTTGTCAGCCAACTTGGAATACAGGTTTTCGTTGAAACGCACAGCGACCATGTCCTTAACAGCGTTCGAGTAGCTGTTACAAGAAAACTATTATCTGAGGCATCAACAACCATTCATTACTTTGTACGTTCGCCGGATGAGTCGGTGATGAATATCGCTTTGGATTCAGGTGGTAAGCCCACCTCCTGGCCAAGCGGTTTTTTTGACCAAACTGATAAGGACTACTTCGAACTTTACGGAATGTAAATGCAACTTTTCTTGAATGAAAGATCGCTCGAAAATCAGTATTCATCTGAGTTTGAATTCCGACGCGGAATAACCCAATTGTTCGATTGCGCTGACGTTATTCAAACTGCTTTCGACGCGTGCGAAGGCTTATACGCAGCCGATCTTCTGTATGTATATGCGGCTTTTAGCGAAAAGTCCTTTTTCGATGCTCTGGAAGCTATCAATGATCAGTCATTCAAGCGTAGTGCAAAAAGGATTTTGTATGAACGCCTTAACCTTGTAGACTGGCGTGCCGAGCCAGTGCAAGACCGAAACGCTGCCTACATTTGCTTTGGTGCCGACGAATCCGGCACTAGTATCGCAGAATCAGCAGAGCGTTCACTCCAAGAGCCTGCTCGTGCCAGAATCCTGCTGAACTTTTGTCCTTCTAGGTTTAACAATATATCTTCTGTCCGAGTAACAAAGAACACGGAATTTTCGGTCAACGTCGATTGCGCCGAAACCATAGAAGCTGTAGCATCTTTTCTCAACCGACTTAAGAAAACGTCGCGAAGTTATGATCCGGACTCTGATGTACCCCCGCGTGACGAAGAGACCATCTTATTGAATGCGTTGCAATATAAGCGAACTCCATACATAGTTCAAGGCCGACGCGTCTATCAGCATCGAGAGACGAAAAACCGAGTGTACGTTGATCAACTCCACCACGGAAACGCTGCGCATCTCGAAGTGTTTGGACGTCTCGGCCCGCACCTTGGGACTGCTGATCTTGATGGAACTTTGCAGCTAGGAACGGCTATTGCTGGGAGGGTTTTTGAACCAAATTAAAAGTCGTCATTACTTGACGAGTGTAACGTGGTCAATTTCCACTTCGTCTGCGCGTAGGCCATTGCCTCTTTGCCAGTTAATTCCTTCGACGATGCGCCGATGCGGACGTAGAACTTCTCAACGCCTTCGTCTTTGACCCAAACCGCGTTTGGCGACGGGTGGACGATCACGCGGCAGATGTCTTTGCCGCCGTGTTCGTGGAAGCTCACCTTGAATGAGCCCGCCGATTCTTTGCCATACGCGCTGAGCAGAGTGTCATGGAGCCATAGGTCGAAGCCGTCTTGGTTGGGCTTTTTGCCGAACGTCTGGTAATCGTGCGCGAGGCCGAGGACGGTGCCGTCGTCGGCGACACCTATCAGCAATGTCCCACCGTCAGCGGAGTTGAGGAATGCGGCCACAGTCTTGACGATCACCTTTTCCATGACCTTGCTTTGCTTGTTTTCCACCATGTCCCACCGCGCCGACGACTTGAATTCCAGTTCGCGAGATTCGCCCTTGGCAATCAGAGCGGCAATCTCGGAATCGGGTGCTTTAGGTGCTTGGCGCTTGAATTCGGCCATGGCCGCGTCTTTGACCGACTGCTCGACCAGCGGGAAAGTCGTCAGGATGTGCGCGAACTCATCATCCGTGAGGTTGTAGAGATGCGCGACCATGCCGTCCAGCTCGGCGCGAAGTTTCGCGCGCTCGACTGGATCGGTGACGCCATCCTCATGCCCGCGCAGCCCGACCTCCTTGGCAAGATCGTCAAACTCCGGCGTTGTGCAGATCAGCTTCGCCGCGCGCTCGACAATCGGCTCAAACTGCGGATCAGCGGAAGTAAGGCGGGGAACGGGGAGCTGATATAAAAAAAATAAGTTCAGATTTGTTGTCATGCGTGCTCGTAACACGAAATCTGTCACAAAGCTATTCAGGATCGCCACTAAGATGAAGGTATCCCTCTCAGGGATTTGCAGGTCGTTGTAATTTGAGGCGGAATTATGAAACGGAAAGTTTATAGACAAGGAATTTCCAGTGAGCGCGTTCCGAGGGATAATCGTCGAAATTAGAGTCCTTTCATTTGTATTTGACGCAATTTTTCGTATTGCAATTCTAAATGCTTCGTAATCGTTTCGCAGATCGGAAATACTTCCATTTTGAACACCTATCCGTTTGCAACGTTTGCTTAAAAAATCTCCTCGAATAATATCTTCCTGCACCCAATACCGCGCTTGTGAATACGCCCCATCAAAATGCCAAATCATACTGCCTTCATAAAGAGGAAAATCGTTTGGAATGGTCTGAAAGTGCTTCATAGACCGGGTCATGTTCAGCTCCTCGCCGTACAATTCCAAACCCCAGCCAAGCTCCTTTGCAGATAAATGGGGAAATTGTGAAATTTTTTCGGCGATTGATAGATCGATGGTGTTAACAAATTCAGGCACAGAAAGCGAATCGGGCGAAAGTCGCTCTATCAACTCGACAGTGATTGGCAAACCGCCTTTTTCGGGAAACTGCTCAAGTTCAGCGGCATCATGTCGCATAAACGCTGCTTGAAACTGTTCGGTTTTCCCGCCTTTGCCGAACGACAGCACGACGAACTTGAAACTTCGATGAACGTTCTCAAAAATCGCGCCGCCACCGGGTTTGCCGTTCTCAAACCCGAACAATCCCGTGATCTGCGTTTCCGACAACAGCATTTGGCGAAGCTGCTTCGCGCCGAGATCGGTGTAAATCCCACTGGGGATGACAATGCCACATTGACCGCCTTTTCGCAGCAGATTGAAGCACTGTTCGGCGAAGAGCGAGTACAGGTTCGGCTTATTTCCAACCGTCTTTTGATTTACAAACGATGTTTGATTTGAAAATTGATTCGCTTTTTTGAAATAAGCTGAAACGTGAGGGAACCGACTGGAATACTGAAGCCACAGTTGACGAAGCAGTTCATCTTTCAACAAATCTACTAACTGGTCTTTCCAGTCCTCTATTCGAAGTTTCTTTCTTTGAATCGTCGGTACGAACTCTTGAAAGAATTCCTTTTCATTGGTTTGAAACACTTCCCACGGCGGATTCGTAATGATCGCGTCGAACCCGCCCCGCTTGTTCATAATTTCGTCGAACTCATAACCCCAGTGGAACGGGTCGAGCATCTCAACTTCGCCGAGCGTCACATCGCGCTTGATCGGTTTACCCTCGGAGTTTTTGGTGTCGTCCCACGTCGCCTGCTCGTATTTGATGCCCTTGAACTGTTCGAGCAGGAGGTCGTTAAGCGTCTTGTACGCCTTCTTCCGCAAGTCCTCAATCGCCCCGCGCTTGTCCGCCAGCTTGTCCGCATAGCCGTGATCCGACGCATGCCGATAGCTTTCCACCAGCACGTTGCGCTTTGCTACCTCTTCGGCGTAGGAACCAAACAAGTTCACCGCGGCAGGATCGATCTTCAGCAGCCCAATTAGAGAGTTTCCATGCAGGATATTGAAGTCGATGTTCGGCAACGGCTCTAACTGATCCACCGTCTGCGCCGACGACACCAGCGCCAGGAAAAGACGAAGGCGCGCAATCTCCGCACCCTCCGCCATGATATCGACGCCAAACAGGTTTTCCGTGATGATCTTTTTCTTGATGAAATAGGCAATGCTTGGATGGTCGCGCTTAACTTCCTCCTCCCAGTCGCGCAACCCCTTGTCGTGCAAGAACGGAATGCGGCCAATTATGCCACTGTAGACATCGATCAACGTCTTCATCGCCGCAACGAGAAACGCACCCGATCCAGAGGCGGGATCAAGAATACTCAGGCTGGGAAGGACATCGAAAAGCAGCGTACGGCACAATGGTGCGTTGAGATTTATGAGGAGGTCACGGATATCATCGAACCGACGAACTCCGGCGGTTTCGACACCGGCAGGCGGATTGATCTTGTCAAGGATTAGCCGATGGATGGTCTGCTGGCAAAGATATTCGGTGATTTCTGGTCGCGTGTAATAGGCACCGAACTCCTTTTGGTTGATATACTTCTCGAAAATATAGCCTAGAACTGCCGGACTGATTTCGTTGTCATCGGCTCCCGGCGTATCGTTGAGATTCCAGGAATATTTTGCAAAGAGGTCGAACAGGTTCTCGAATGCGTTGTCGGCAACATCGATCTTTCCGGCGTAACTCTCTTCGATCTGGTGCGGCAGGAAGAGACCACCGTTGAGATACTTCACCGTGCCGATCAGCGCGCTCGCGGCTGCGGTGCGCTTCTCCGGCGGCTTCGCAAACCCTTCGAAGAACAACGCAGTCAGAAACTCCGAATAGAAACGCTCTGTGCCCCGTTCACGGCTTTCTTGCAGCTTGCGCTGGAGATAGTTCAGATCGCCGCCGTCGATGAATCCCTTGCGTTGGAGGAAGTAGACGAACATGAGACGGTTGAGCAAGACTGACGCGTACCACAAGCGATCACGGGCATCGGCAATGCCCGATATATGCTCGACAAAGCTAAGGCGCTCGTCTTTGAACTCGTTGTAGAACTTCTTGGTGACGGTTTCAACATCGAGGGCTTCGCTGACTCGCTTCGCGGCCTCAATGAGCGGCAACTTGCCCTCTTCGTCGAGTTCCGAAATATCGACCGACATTGCGGCGATCTTGCTGAGGAAGAGGTCACCGGGCTGGCCCTTGGCATAATAGTGATCGCGCGGATACCGCTTGCTGCCCTCGCGCTTCACCCAATACCAAACGCTGAGTGTCTTCGCCGCGTCAAGAAAAATCAGAACATTCTCATGGAACCGCTTGCGAATTTCCGCCTGAACCGAAGCCCTGGTTGTGCTGTCTGGAATCTTGCCATCGTTCGCTTCGACTTGGATCGCGGCGATGCCGGAAAGTTCCGCGATATGGTTGACGTGGAACGTTTGGCCATTGACCGCTATCTCCTCAGCACGCGCCGACGCTGGCCGCGACCAGCCTAGCGATTCGACAAAGAGGCGGCTGAACTCAAATTGGTTGAGAAGGTTGCGGGTTTGGGTTAGGTTGAGTTTCGTTGGCATGAACTATTGTTATCTATGCAACTTTACGGCGATTCGAAAACTAGCATGTGTATCCGCCGAAAGACGCTGCACGGTCAAAAACCAAGGGATTTGAGAACGTCTCAATGTCGGCATACCTCGCCAGCGAGCAGTGCTCCCTTATCTTTGGCTGGGGATCGGCACACAAAAAGGACGGGTATGTCGAGGCTAGGGCCGGCAAGATCATAAACGACCGTAGACTTACGGCCATTTGGCGTAAGCACGAGTCTTCTGCTGAGAGAGTATTCGGGCGGCAAATGAGTCTGCAAGAACTCGTTTAAGTAAAACTCGTTAGTTACAGCCCCGGACATTATCGCAGCGCGGATGTTTCCTCCGATGGAAAGTGCCTTCAAACACCAAGTTAGATCGCGAGAAATCATGCTGGCAAATATCGAAAGAAATGCCATCCGATCCTCTTTGATCATTCTCCGAGCAGCAGAAGGTGAAAGTGTTCCGCGCGGCGATAAGTCAACGTGAACCGTATCATCCCTGTAAGTATGACCTAAGAAGTTTAAGGCCATTTCCGGGCCAGGCTCGTTCGCCATGCGCTCATAGCCGTCGAACCATTTGTGTGCCTCGACAGAGTTGTTATGAAAGTAGCCCGCGCAGCGTTTGTCGAGTTCGACGAGAGACATATGTTCTTCTGGCCACCGTTTGACAGTAAGCTCATCAGATGACGGATTCAGGCCGATTGTTGCAAACGTAGCTGTTGACGGGTTACCGAAATAGAGTATCGGAACTTTAGGTACGCCTTTGCGATATAAAGATGCAAATTGGTCGTCTGACCTCTTGATGTCTTTAAGCATGGCTTCAAGAAGTTCCAATCGTGCGCTAGAAGAATGTTCCGAGCTGTTCATCGTCGCTCCTTTAGGTTTAAGTTGAATGAGTTTGCTGCAAGCCGGTGTCAAGTCTAGCAGGTTTGTTTTAGCTTCTCAGTCCCATCGAACAGATGATTTTTGGTTCCGAGTTTCCATCGTTATCCAGCTTGATGACTAGTTCGTCGTCGCGGCGCAGGTTAGTCACAAGTTCCGCAAGTGCATCATCATCGACTCCGAGGCGCAAATGGTCGTTGAGCCGATCGGTGGCCCTGGGAGTCAGCGGGTTTCGGTAAAGGTCGTCAATCGCCTTCTCAATATCCTTGGAATAGAACAGAGTTCCGCGATGGCGCTCGCAGTATCGCTTCAGCCTTTCGTACGTTCGGAACCGTGCGCCCGACGGTCTACCTAGCTGGCCGCCGATCTTCGTCTCGTCGCGGATGATCTGATCCGCAGCCGCCGCGACTAGTTTGTGGTGGTTTGGCAAGCGTTCAAGCGCGGGCGTGCCTGGGACGCACTCAGCGGCCCGAAGGATTGCGTATTGCGACTCTGTGACGCTAGTGCCGTCTTCGCGCACCCATGCCAGCGCATCGACATCGTGACCGGTTCGCATGTACACAAGCGCGCCAGTCGGACGCTCAGCAGTGGGATTGTGCAGCTCACGAGTCGCATAGACAACAGACGGCATGCCTGGGATAGTTTGCAAGAGAGACGGATCAGCCGTGATTGCGTTTTGCCATATCTGATAAGCGTAGGATGCTAGATCGACTTCGCTGTCATCGTCGCCGTCGAGGATTCCGGCGGTTTCGTCATACAGTCCTCGCAAGAGATCGTTGCGCTGATCGTCCTCGAAGAACACTTCATCGGAGCCGACCACTTCGCCGTTTTCCCGTAGGCGCGCACGAATGCGGTTGCGCAGGTTGATTTGCTGTTCGACGCCATCGACTTCCATGAACGTGTAGCACAAAATCTGCTCGGCGGTTTGACCAATTCGGTCTACGCGGCCCGCTCTTTGAACGAGGCGGATAATCGCCCACGGTAGATCGTAGTTGACGACGATGTGGCTATCCTGTAGATTTTGACCTTCGGACAGCACGTCGGTCGCAATCAGAACGCGCAACTCATGATCGGGTGGCACCGATTTGCGCTTGCCGTTGCTTTCGGGACTGAAGCGCCATGCAAGTTGAGTCGGATCGAGACTGTCACCGGTTGCCGCCGCAATGTGATGAATGCCAGCACTTTTTAGATTGCGGTTCAGGTATTTCGCGGTGTCGGCGAACTGCGTGAAGATCAGAAACTTGTCGGCGGGCCGCTCGTACTGAACCAAGTGGATAAGTGCGCCAAGCTTAGCGTCCTTGCCAGCTTCCCATTCGTTGCATAGTGCGAGAATCTTGAGAAGAGCGTGAGCGTCGGATAGCAAGTCGGTAGCCAGCTTGGACAGAAACAGGCGCGGACTAAGCCATTTGAAGCGCCGTTCATAGGATTCCGAATAGACGCGGTAGGCATGTTCGGCACGATGACGAAACTGCTCCTCGGTGGTCAGTTTTTCAATCGATTCGGCAGACTCTTCGGAAGTCTCGGGCGGTGACGCGAGGTCGTCCATGACCTCTTGCGCGGAAATGGTCGCTGTTTCGTCTGCGTCGGTAATGCGGCTGTCGAGCAAGTCCGCTGCTTGTGCGCCGATTGGAAGCGGTAAGCCGCGTTCGAGGGCGTGAAGAAACACGAAGTTTCGCAATATGTGCCGCTCAACAGTCAGCAAGAACGCCTTGCCGCTGCTCTCCAGCCGCTTGAACAGGTTCGTACGGCAAAAGCCCATGAGCCGCTTTCCGGCGCGCGAGAGGTCTTTTAGTAGCGCATCTTCGGCAGGTTTAGCTGGCGGTTCCGGGTCTTTCTTTTCGTAGTTACCAAGCCCGTAGCGCGGCAGACGAAGGTTCCCAATGATGTCAACAACGGTAGGCGAAAACAGGGCCGAAAATTGCGGATCAGCGTCGAATTTGACCGTGATCGGACGACGCGCCGGAAAGTAGTTTCGCCGACCATCGGACATGGCGAGGTATTTGCGCCCGGTCATTTCGTCCGTCTTGGCGTAGTTATCCTGAATGAAGCTGCGAGTTCTGCGAACCATATACAGCCGCATAAGTTCGCGCCAATCCTCCGCGTGATCGCTTTTTTCAAACGCTGCCAATGTGCGCGGCGCGCATTGGTGACGTCGCAGAAACTCCGTCTCTGTAATGTCCTTCAACAGCCGTTCCGGGCGAACTCCGATGTCCTTATCCTCGGCCACAAACAGGCGCAATTGATTAGAGAGGTCAAGGTAAGTCTTATTGTAGGGAGTCGCTGAGAGCAGGATGCATTTGCTGTCATGCTCTGCAATATAATCCCTGATCGCGCGATAAGTCTTGGATTCGCGGTTTCGCAGGTTGTGACTTTCGTCAATCAGCACCAGACGGTAAGGATACATGCGCGGCAATTGCCTAATCGCGTTGCTGGCAGACAGAACGTCGCCGCGAAGCCCGTAGCGAACGCGATAGTCCTCCCACATCGGAACCAGGTTCTTCGGGCAAATTATAAGCGTTCGGAGGTTGAAATCGTCCTCAAAGATGCGGGCGAGCGCGGTCGCCATGAGCGTCTTCCCGAGGCCGACGACATCACCGATCAACACCCCGCCGCGACGGTGCAAATGCCGCGCCGCTATCTTTACTGCTGCGGTTTGGTAGTCGAACAGCATATCGCCAAAATCGGCGGGTATGCGGAACTCAGAAAGTCCCGCGCGCGCCTCTTGCGAGAGGTGATAAGCCATTTTGACGTAGATGTGATACGGCGGAATAAGCTGCTCACCGGCCCAGCTTGACTCAATGACCTGGATGAGTTCTTGCGTGATATCAAGGCAAAATTGGTCGTTCCAACGATCCTCAAACCATCGAGCCAGCTTCTCGGTTGCATCACCATCCAGAACATCAACATTGAGTTCGCCCTGATACGATAGCCCAGCCATTGTCAGGTTGCTCGAACCGACGTAGCCGACAATGGGATTGATCGGATCGTTGCGAAACATGAGGTAGAGCTTCGCGTGAAGCCAATGACGGAGGAAGAGCTTTACCACTACCTTACCATCCTTGAGTTGCCGGACGAGCCGCCGAAGCCCAGCTTCGTCCTCCGCCGTTGGCATTCCGAGGGTTAGCTGTTCACGGAACTCTTCGGCAAGTTTTCGCTTCAGTCGAACGGCGGTGGCATTGTCAATCTCCCGCTCGGTTGAAACAAAACTAAGCAGAGTGCGTAATTCATCCTCCGGCGCTTTTTGCATTCCGACCAGCAAGCGGCAAGTTTGGCCAGGAGCGTTCCAGTCGTCTATGCACCGATCCAGGTTGCGCCACCCACGGAGATTGAAGTAGCCAACCGCGAAATCCGCGCGCTGCGAGACTAGGAGCGTCTCCTGCAACGCTGGCAGGAGCGAAAGATCAATATTGTCGAAGATTCTTGGCATTTAATAAGAAGGAAGTTCTTACAGAGCAGCGAAGTCACAGCTCGCATGGATCGGAAATATCGGCAAGGAGCAGGAGCAAGCAGCCTACCAGTAGCATGTTCGACATTGTAGTCAAAATACCTGCTCTACTGTATGAATAAGACAGTGCGATTTTGAGCCAGCCCTATGCCTCTTTTTCGCCTGAAGCAGCTTGCTGTTTTTTCGGCCTTCCTTTAGCCTTCTCGCCCTCCGGTTGCGTGTGCTTCCGGTATGCTTCGACCTCCTCGACCGATAGCCATCCCGATCCGTAAACATCGACCGGGTGGAAATGGCCGCGCTTGATCGCTTCATATACCGCGGAGCGCCTAATCCCCAATCTCTCAGCCGCGACCGCGACCGGCATGTAATCGTTTGTGTAAACCATGAAAATAGTTTACCATAAAGATTGACAATACGTCTAGGATATGCAATAATGATTTCACTGGCACAGCCAGAACAAAAAGGCGGCTCCCGGACGCGCTGTAACGCAACCGAGAGCCTATCACCGGAAAGGATTGAGCTTACCGAATGACTACCAAACAATGTACCCCCTCTGACGACGGCATCCGCTACGTCACTTGCAATGTCCGACTGATCGAAACCGTCTACGGAATCGCGGACGACGGATTCTCTAACGAGATGTACGCGAACGTTACGCCAAGCGAGCAGGATGAGATCGACATGCTGTTGGCGCTTGCAGAGGAAGGCGAACGCTGCCGCTTCTGCCGCAACTTGGCGACACACCTGATCGCCCGCATTCCCGTTTGCTCCCCACCTTGCATGCCCGCTCCAACGAGCTACGCCTCGGCACACGGAGCAATCGCGACGGTAATCAAGTTGAAAGCGACGGCCTAGATAGGAAGCGCAATCGGGCCGGTGAAATCCCGGCCCTGCGATTAAAGGAAACACGCAATGCCTAAGAAAATTACAAGGACTCGCTACGCGACCTATTCACGGTGCAGCACGGACGATCAGGCGCACAAAGACTTCTCGACAATCGACGTTCAGCGCGACCTAAATAAAGAATACATTCAAGCGAAAGGCGGCGAGCTGGCCGGATCGTACGAAGATCAAGGGATTAGCGGCACGACGTTGGCACGTCCGGGCTGGAAAAGGATGCTGGCCGACGCACAGTCTGGATTGTTCAACGTTGTCGTCATAACCTACATGAGCCGCCTAGGGCGCGGCGACACCTGTACGGTTGCGGAATATTTGCTCAAAGAGGCTGGCGTCAAAGTGGAAATGGTCAACGAACATTTCACTGATGATGTCGCTGGATACGTCAATCGCACGATGACACGGTTCGTTGACGGCATGTATGTTGAGAACGTCCGTCAGTGGACAAAGACTAAGATGGAGGCGATGGTCAAGGCTGGCTATCATTGCGGTTGTCCGGCATTCGGATTCACGTTGGTTGCCGACACCGACGGCACGGGCTTTCATCGAGCGGGCAAGGAACCGCCGAAGCGACTTGTACCACAACACGGCAGTGCGGAGATCGTTACGCAAGCATTCGCGCTTTATGCTGAAACGGGCCAGCTTGCAAAAGTGCGGGAATATCTCAACTCGGTAACTTCCCGGACGTGGACGACAACCAGCACAAAGAACCTGCTTTCAAACGAAGCTTATCGCGGTGTTCAGCAGTTTGGCGGCTGGCGAAATGAAACTTCTCACCTGGCACTTATAGACGTCGATACCTGGGAAATTGTCCAGACGCGTTCACAGACTCAAGCCGCGAGGTATGCAAAGCGGCACACGGATGATTTCACTTACTACCTCCAAGGCCGCGTCGTATGTCCCAATTGCGGTTGCGGATTTACCCATGCAGCGCATCATGGCCGTGGCGGAAAGACCGCACACTACTATGTTTGCCAAGCAGCGAACCGGCGAGCCAAGGGAGGCGCAGAGTGTCCTCGCCCACGGCTCAATGCCGACAGACTGCACCGAACTGTCCTAGACTATTTCCAGCACGTCAGCACGCACCGCACGGCCATGCACAAGCTCATAGCACAGTCCGGCGGCTGGAGTTCAGCGGACGAAGCACAGAAGGCGCTTAGAGGTCAACTTGGTAAGCAGAAGCAAGCCGTTGAAATGAGGATCGCGAACTACGTCAAAGCAATCGGCGAGGGGCGCGACAGCGTTGCCCTAATGACCGCGCTGGACAAGGCGGAAGCCGAGCGCGAATCAGTCATCGAGCAGATGGCCAGAATCGATCTTGATATCGAGGCGGCAAAAATCCAGCGGCCAACCGCTGCGGATGTATCCGAAGGCTGGTCGCGCGCGATGGAAGTCTGGACGAAGCTTGACGAAGAAGAGCGAACCCAGCTAATGGGCGCGATGGTTCAGAAAGTGGAGTACACAGACAAAGAGAGTGTGACGCTGGAGATGCTTCCATTTACGGAGGCAACCTTCACGTCCCACTCTCAATGTTTTGCGTTAACTTATAATTTGGGAGCGGGGGTTGGACTTGAACCAACGACCTTCGGGTTATGAGCCCGACGAGCTACCGGACTGCTCCACCCCGCATCGGGTGAACAACAGGATATTACCCGCTTATGCGGGAATTGTCAACCTCGCAAAACTCTACAGCTTTAGGTCGAGCGCGATCTCCTGCGTTTTGCCGCTCGAGCTGCGGATCACGACCAGCGTCGTCTGATCGCCGTCCTTAAGGGTGTCGAGAACGGTTCCTGCGTCCGCAGCGGTTTCGACCGGCTTTCGACCGACTCGTTCGATCACGTCGCCTTGGTCGAGTCCAGCCAAGTCCGCCGGGCTGTTCTGCGCGACGGATGTCACCAAAACTCCTGTAATGTCCGGCGTGAGACCTAACTGCTGACGGTCCGAAGATGTGAGCGTTTTGAAGCTGACTCCTACCTTCGGCATCGATGGCGCGCTGGTCGTGCTGTCGGTTTCGGATGGAGGCGGCGCCGCTACTGTGACGCTGACCGTCATCGGCATACCGTTGCGGACAAGCGACAGGGATACTGTTTTTCCAGGCGTCGTCGTTTCGATCGCCGTACGCAACGCAAGCTCACCGTCAACTGCATGGCCATCAAACCGCGTAATCACATCGGTTGCGTGGATGCCGGCCTTCCCAGCTGGGCTATCGTGATCCACCTGCACCACCCATGCGCCTGACGGAACGCCGTACTCCTCCGATCGCGCCGGCGTAAGATCCTGTGGCGCGAGTCCCAAGTAACCGCGAACTACCTTGCCGTTGTCGATCAGCTGACCTAGGACATACTGCGCCGTCTTCGCTGGGATCGCAAAACCAACCCCGGCGCTTCCCTCAACCGGGGATTCGATGGCGACATTGATTCCACATACCTGGCCGTCGATATCCAGCAGCGGCCCTCCGCTATTGCCAGGATTGATCGCCGCGTCGGTTTGGATGAGGTCGGGATAGTATCGCTGACTGGACGCGTCCTCACCGATAGTCTGGTGACGATGGGTTGCGCTGATCACGCCAACGGTCATCGTATTCTGCAGATCGAACGGACTGCCGATAGCGATGGCCCATTGACCGGACGTGACCGTGTCGGAGTCGGCAAAATGAGCAACCGGCAATGTTGCTGTGCCGGGATCGATCTTGACAAGCGCAAGGTCGCTGCGGAAATCCTCTACGACCCGTCCCCGAAATTCACGCCCGTCGCTGAGGGTCACAGTCGCATACTGTGAACCGGCGACCACGTGATCGTTGGTGAGGACGTAGCCGTCGGCGCGGACAATCACACCGGATCCCGTCGCCTCTTCCTGGCGAGGAAACGGATCCGGCTCAGTCTGCGCGGGAGGGGTGGTCGGTGCAGTGCTACCGCTGCCGTTTCCCTTGCCGCCGCCACCATTACCGCCGCCACTTCCGTCGCCATTGCCATTGCCCTGCCCTTTTTGGCGTTTTTGGAACCGCGGGCGGGTTCGGTTCCGGAAGTTCGGGGCCATTTTGTGAGCCGTCCTGTTCGGACGCGGTAATGTTGTGCGAGGACTTGATATTGACGACAAACGGCTCCGCATTCTTTGCGATATTCGTAAACGCGTCCTGCATCTGCATCAAAATCGTGCGCTGCTGAGGAGTCGCCGTGCTGGTGGGTGCAGGCGTCGGTGCAGTGGACTGGGCGCGCAGTGGCGAGCCACCAACCACAAAAATTGAAAGGCCCACTGAGGCAAGCCCCGCGGACCATAAAGACTTATTCAGCATGTTCGCCGTACTGCAAGCCCCCTCGGAAAACAAAAATCGAATGGCCGGAACATCTACCTTGATGCTACAGAGTACCCCGAATAGTCCAAGGTTGGAACGCCAGTCGCCTGGAACGTCATCGCGTTCGACGGATACTGTGGCTGGACAGGTACTGAGTTCAGCCAGCTATACGACCGCGCGCGTATGTTCTGTTGGAAACGCTGGCGGGCGATTGATATCTGCGAATCGCTCAGCTTCAACGGACCGCTGAGCGGATCCATCATCACCTGGTACTGCATCGCCTGGAACCGGGCGAGTCTCGCGGGACGAGAACTGATGCCTTGCGCAAACCCAAATGCTTTAGATTGAAGCTCATGCGTTCCCTGCGTCTCAGGACTTACAATGAACAGCATTCCGAGAAGCGAAAGAGCCACGGCCGATACAAACCTGCGGCCGAAAAATGGTGCTCCAGCAGGGGACAGCCTGAAGATTGGAAAAAATCGGTCGAATGCTGCCTCAACTGGATTTCGCGAAACGACACGGTCGATGCTCCAAAGCATTTCAACACGCGGCTCCTTGTCCGGCAGAGCGCTCAACAATCGCTTAACGGTTAGCAGCGATTCATGCTCTGAGCGGCACTCGGTACAGCGGCCAAGATGCTCGCGCATCTCAAGCATTTCGTAACCCGTAATCTCGCGGTCAATATAGGCTGATAGCAGCGATCGTGTGCGACGGCAGTTCACGGTTGGAGCGATCTCCCTAACTCAATTGCTTCTTTGGCAAACAAATCGATTTTCGAGCGAAGCAGTTTTCGTCCACGGTGCAGACGCGACCGCACGGTTCCAAGCGAACAGTGCATGGTCTCACTAATCTCTTCGTAGGACATCCCCTCAATATCGGCGAGGATGACGGTCAAGCGAAAATCCTTAGGCAGGCAATTGAGAGCACGTTGAATGTGCTCGTCAAGCTCCTGCGACAAAATGAGCCGCTCTGGATTGGAGCCGTTGTCTGGAATCTCCAAATAGAGATCCTCACGGTTCGAACCCGTTTCGACAGGTTGATCCAGAGACTGCGACTTGGCCTTTGGCTTTCGCCTCAGATCGTCGACAAACAGGTTCGACATGATCTTGAAGAGCCAGTTATCAAACGGCCAGTCGCGCCGATAGTTGCCAAAGAATCGGAAGGCGCGCACAAACGCGTCCTGCGTCAGATCCTCGGCGTCGGCATGATTGCCCGTCATGCGGTACGCAATATTGTACGCCTGCTTGTGATAGCGGCGCACCAGGCGGTCAAATTCGCTTCGCGGAGATGCGTCAACTCCGCCCGCAAGCCTATCGGATTGATTTGCAGATAACGTGGAAATCGCTTCAGCCATTGCGCCCTCGATTTTGCATTACGCGAAGTGTACGGGAAAAGTTCCCAGACCCTTATGCCGAACATGCTTTCCCTACTTATTCTAACACACACTGCTGGTGTTAGTTCCGGGAAATGAAGTACTGCATGTATGACGGGTCAACTCGCGAGATTGTTCGTTTTCTATCTTGATCCTGCGCCATCGATTCAGCTTCAACATCGTCCAAATTGTGTCTAATATCACTTGCCAAATACTGCTGGGTTTTTTGCTCGATCTTGAGAATTTCGATTTCGACCGCCAGACGATCAAGCACCGATTTTGCTTCCAGCAACCTTTGCTTGTCTCTCAAATTGATTTGAAGCGCCGCACCAATCGCCGACGCCAGCAAAGATGGATCCGACGGTAGCTGCAAGTTGCTCAGGTGCCGACGCTCGCCCGCGAGCAGCGCTACCAGATATTCGCGAAAGAGCCCGCAAGCCTGATCGAAGATCGGCTGCAAGACAAGAGGATCGTCGGCAGGATCCCAAATTGGCCGAGCGGCGGCAGTCAAGTACGGCTCGACACCGGTGATGTCTTCGATCTGGAACTTGTTTTCGCCGAACGCCTCGATCATCATGCGTCCATCGTCAAGTCGTTCTACGTGGCCAATCCGCGCGATTGTGCCAACATCGGCCATTTCATTTTCCACGGTGCGACCAGTTTCCACTTCTGTACCAGATGTCAGCAGGACAATTCCAAAGGGCTCATTTTGCTCGACACACTCGCCGATCATCAGCCGATAGCGCTCCTCGAAAATGTGAAGCGGGATCGACATTTGCGGAAAAAGAACAGCATGCAGAGGAAAAAGGGGCAGTCGGTTGTAATTTGGCACGGTGGCGTCGATCCTTGGGCAAGCGAGGAGTCCTATGGTTCCAATATTGTTAGCGACCCATGCGCAACACCGAACTTCAGAAATTCATCAGGAGAATCTGGAATCGGTTCGCTCTTACCGAACTTTTCATTATATAGCCTTACGGCAGCCTGCCCAAACTGAAGCGGCGACATCGCGTTTAGAAAGAAGCCTTTCCAGCCCATTTCCTTTGCTAGCCGCGCCTTGGCCACGGATAGGAGCGCTTCCGCATCGGGCACCGTAATTACTTCATCGATCGTCCGATCTTGAACCTCAAACTTTACTCTTACCTTCACACGAACTCCTTACACTGCATTTGCGCACAGACCTCGCGCGCTTGCCAGCCGCGACATCTCCGCGCCCATTGACGATCTTTGATACTCCGGCAAAACATTGAATACAGCCGCAAACTCACGGACGATCAACTCTTCAACATCTCGCCTCGTCGTTCGCACGCCCAGCTCGCTCAGCGAAATGACATCTTTATCCGAAATGCCGCACGGCACAATGTCGTGGCGCATAGGCTTAAGGTCTGAATCAATATTCAGCGCAAATCCATGGCTGGAAATCCACCGGCTAACCTTAATCCCGATCGCCGCGATCTTGGCGTCATTTGTCCACACCCCGGTTCTACCCGGAACTGTAGTGGCGACAACGCCAAATACTGCGAGGGTGTTGATCAGGACGCGCTCAAGGCTTCTGATATAGGCATGGAGGTCGCGGCCACTCAAGTCAAGGTTCAGAATTGGATACCCCACCAACTGGCCCGGACAGTGATAGGTAATATCGCCTCCGCGGTCGGTCTCGGCCACATCAATCCCACGCGCAAAAAGTGCTGCGCGATCCGATCTCAAGTTTTCGTCGCCATGCGCGCCACGACCAAGCGTGATCGTCGGTCTATGCTCTAAAAAGTATACGGTATCTGGAATCTTGTTGTTTCGCCTAGCTTCGGACGCTGCCTGCTGCAACGTGAGTCCCATGTCATAACTGATAGGTTCTGGGCCAAGCGACACAAATCGGCAAACGCGGTCAATTTGCATTCTGGTACACTTTCGGCGCGGCAACGATGCCCTTTTCGCACCGCTAGGCGATTCTGTTACCAATGGCCCGCCCAAATTTATCATACCTTAGGAACTTGGTGTTGTCCGCCTGCGGTGTCCCGCTTGGATACTGGACAGGTTTGACCGGCATGGGGACCTCAGTCTTGACCGGTCCGCTACTGGTTTGGCTGATTGCACTTAAAGACCGGCGGCTTGCAGCGGTCGCGCTCATCTCGACTGTGGCATCCTGCTTTTTCTCGCTCCTCGCTTATTCCCAAGCGGGCGGACTGAGGTTAGGGGAATCATTTGCGTTCGCGGTTTTCTCCGTAATTGGTGCTTACGTCGGTGCTCTTCCCGCCCTGTCATCTTTCCGCGATAATCGTCTTGCAGCCGTATTGTGGGCCCTGATCACGCTCGCGCTAGGCTCCTATATGATCTATGGTTCCGCCACGCTTGGCACGCACATCGGAATGTGGCAAGCTCATCTCTCGATCGTTCGGTTGCCCTTTCCATCGCTTTGCGGCATAGGGCTGGCCTCTGGATTGATCGGCCGACTGGGCAACCTCGGCGGTGTTATCGCTGTCCCGCTGCTTGAATTGGGCGTGGGCGTTCCGCCATTGATCGCGCAGGGAATCTCGATTGTCAGCGCCTTGCTGGTCTCGGTTCTGCCTACTGCGTCCTATATTGCCCGTAAGGAGGCACCAACTGCGCCATCCATTTGGGTGACTGCCGGCTGCGCACTGGGAGCCTTGATGGGCGCGCGACATTCGGTAGGGTTAAGCGCAAAGACGCTGATCTTATTGTACGGGGCAGGAATGTTCTTCGTCGGACTGATCCGGTTGCTTTCGACACGTTCACTGCCGCAGCCCAAGGAAATCACAGAGCCAAGCGAAGAGTAGCCCCACCTTCCCACTCCGTGGGCCCCTTCCTCCCGCACCGGGAGGAGCCCGAACAACCGTGGAAGACCCACCCGGCTCGTTCCTCGCCACCCTCCCGAAGCGGAAGGGCAAGGTTAAGAGCGCGGTTACATGCCAGCCCTGCGACGCCGGAGGCTGTTCGGCGGCAAGGTTCCGACACACGGAAGGGAGATGAGAGTATTGCCAAGCGATCCAGGCGCGAATCCCTGACATTGGGTCGGAGCCTGAAGCCGGACAGGTGCAGGCGCTTGCCCACCGTCCGTCCTCCCCCACCTTCCCGCAAGCAATCCCCTTCCTCCCGCACCGGGAGGAGCCCGAACAGCCCCGTCAGACCCCTCTGTCTCGCAAGCTCGCCACCTCCCCGAAGCGGGAACGGAAGGTTAGGGAGTC
The DNA here is from genome assembly GCA_963699265.1 of uncultured Armatimonadota bacterium. Classification (GTDB taxonomy): domain Bacteria; phylum Armatimonadota; class Armatimonadia; order Armatimonadales; family Capsulimonadaceae; genus CAXSEA01. The sequence goes on from OY969427.1 coordinate 659,198, forward strand.
TTCCAGCAAGCGTTGGGTCGCCGCAAGCTGTTCGGCGGCAAGGTTCCGACACACGGAAGGGAGATGAGAGTATTGCCAAGCGATCCAGGCGCGAATCCCTGACATTGGGTCGGAGCCTGAAGCCGGACAGGTGCAGGCGCTAGCCCACCGTCCGTCCGCCCCACCTTCCCGCAAGCAGTCCCCGTCCTCCCGAAGCGGCAGGAGCCTGTCCAGCCTCGAAAAACCGCCTGTCTCGCCGCTCGCCGCGTTCCCAAAATCGGCGACCAGGTTAGGGAGAGCCTGTCGCGCCGACAATTGTTGGGATATCCTGCCCTACAAAAAGACATCTCGCGCAGGTGTGCTAGAATTGAGCATGCGTGCCCTCCTGATTGCAAATCCCCGCGCTGGACAGAAGCGGCGTGACGAGCTTGAAAACTACATCCGTTCGCTCGCAGACGGTGTCTTTCACGAAATCAGGTGGACAACCGGTCCCCATGAAGCCGAAGCCATTGCAGCTTCAGCAATTGCTTCGGGATGGGATCACATCTTCATTGCGGGCGGCGACGGAACCATCAACGAGGTCGTCAACGGCATTCTACGATCAACTACACCAGAGACTCGGCCCACAATTGGCCTCATCCCGACAGGCTCCTGCAACGTGCTTGCAAACGAGCTCTGCATCGCACTACCCTCTAAGGACTCATTAACTGCGATGCTCGCCGCGCACAAGACTCGTGAGATCGACGTCGGCCAAGCGGGGGATCGCTATTTTACGCTGATGGCTGGATTTGGCTTCGATGCCGTTGCAGTGCGGCGAGTCGCGCTTCCGATCAAAGACGTAGTCGGCTCGCCAGCCTACCTGCTCAGCGCGATTGCGACACTGGCCGACTATTCGCCAAGCAAAGTCAAACTCACTGTCGACGATGACATTGTCCAGACGGAAGCCTTCATGATCTTGGTCGCGAACGTCTCCTCGTATGCGTGGCAGAACGTCAGGCTTGCGCCGTTTGCGTCGCTTGACGACGGCTGGCTGGATGTCTGCGTTTTTGAAAAGTCCCCTCGTTCCAAAGTGGGATTCATTTCACAGGCAATGCTAATCTTGGCAAAGCGCCATCTTGAGGATCGCAGAGTGCGGTACTACCGCGCTCGCAAAGTCACGATCGAATCGTTGCCGCCAATAGACGGCCAGCTAGACGGCGAAGCGTGCGGCCAAACGCCCGTCTCGATCACCCTTCATGAAAAGGCCCTCTGCATACTCGTTCCAGCGAGCACATGACACCGCAACCCGCAGCCAATGCTAGCCGAGTTAGCGTCACCACGTCCCTTGCTGACGATCCCTCGCGCACGACACATGCGCAGCGGATCGCGAGCGAACTCGGCGCACCATTTGTCTCGCGCAGCCGATCCACCCTCCCCGATCTATTTGCAACAAGCCCTTACATCGATCGCCTTATCATCGTCGAAGGCGATGGTCTCGCATTGCATCACCGTGACGGCACCGTATACCGGTACCATCCAAACATGGGTTTTGTGCGCGCGCTCAACGCCCTGCGCGGCCATCGCGACCTGTTCATCGAAGCGGCTGCATTGACGGCTGGCGAGAATGTTCTGGACTGCACACTGGGATTTGCAGGCGAAGCGATGATGTCCGCGCTGATAGTTGGCGAAACTGGGAAGGTGATCGGCCTTGAGAGCGCGCCGGAACTTGCAATTGTGACGCGGGAGGGCCTGCAAACCAGACATCTGGTTCAGGACAAGCTCGAAGCGGCACTACGGAGAATTGAGGTGGTGAATGCGGATTACCGCGATTTTCTCGAAGCAGCCCTGCCGGGCGCTTTCGATCTGATCTGCTTTGATCCATTCTTCCACGAGCGTCTAGAAGGCTCTGAGAAGAGCGTTGATCCGCTTTTTCGCTTTGGCAACTCTGCGCCGCTCGATCCAGCGTCGGTCATCCGCGCAACACGGATTGCCACGCGTAGAGTGATTGTAAAGCATCCGAAAGACGCAAAGTTGCCCGAGGAGCTGCGCGAACTCCGCAGCGGCATAGTCAGCGCGCGCAACCGGCCGGTTGTCTACAGTCTGTTTGACGGCCTGAGCCAATCATTCTAATCTTTAGTCGTTTTCGGATGACTGCGGCATTTGAAGTGCGGCCGTCGGGTGGACGATTGGATGCGCTGGAGGGGGAAACCAGGGTGGCGCATCGCAAAGTGCTTGAACGCCTTTGTATGGTTTATCACCGCCCGTCCCAACGTACACGCTAATCAAGCCATTCCCTTTTCTCAAGAACACTGTCGGTGTCGATTGAAGATTGACGGCAGTCAGTACCGCAGATTGCTGTCGTAGCAGGCTGTCATATTTTTGTGTGGACAAATCACTTTGCAGTTTCGCCGCATCGAAGCCCGGTATAAACTTCGCGTTATATTCGATCTCCGAGTCAATCAATTCATCTTGATGTGTGTAGAGCAGGTGATACATCTGCCAAAACTTTCCTTGCGCAGCGGCTGATAATCCGGCCTGCGCGGCCTCCACAGCATGAGGGTGGATACTGGGAAGCGGAAAATTGTGGAAATACATTTTGACATTGCCCTTGCTATCGGCCACGAGCTTCTCTAGCAAGGGTGCCGCCTTCCCACAATTCGGGCACTGAAAATCCCCGCACTCCACAAGCGTATAAGGAGCCTTTGGGTTCCCCATTGGAGGGGACGCAGAGAGTGAAATAATCTGTGGCCAAGCAGATTGCAGAACTGCCTGATCGTAAGGATGAAGTCCACTCGGGGGCGGAGGGGGCGGAGGGTTCGGCGTTATCGCGCCTATATTGCCGCCCTTGATCACAGTAAGGATAACGCAAAGCCCAACAATGAGCACGACCAATCCGATATATGTCTTCTTATTCATAAGTCAAAAATAGTCCTACGGTTGTGCGCCATCGGGCGGTGTCTGCGCCTTGCCGAACTTCACTCGGTAGATCGCGTCGGTAATCGAAATGAGGAACAGCAAAGTCATCGTGATGGCCGACGCTCGACACCAAATGCAGAACACGCCGATGAAGACCGCTGCAACATATTGAAGATACCAGGAGTAGGCAACGCCTCCAAGTGAAACAACCAAAATGAGCAGGCCGACTTTTGAAGCAAGTCGATCGTCATCGGCAGTCAATTTGACGACACTAAGCATCGAAAGGAAAATGTAGCCAGCCAGACCGAGCAGAGAGACAGGCAAAGGTCCGATATGCGACCAGTGGCTGTTGCGAACCAGTTCGCAACCACCTCCAGTAGTGCAGGGCAAGTCAATATGTGAGCGGTCTGCAAAATACACAGCGCCAGCGATGCCAGTGCCAACTATGGAAAGAACAAGCTGGAGCGTGCTAAGGATGGTCTTCGTTAACATGCTGATACTGATACCGCCGATAAGTGCGCTAGGGTTCCGAACCGACACCCACGTGCCGCTTGGATTGTACGGTCGGACGGCTGGGATGTCAACCTCGAGTACGTCCCCCGCTAATTTGTAGGACAGGCGTCCCCGCCTGTCGTCCTGACCAACCGCAGAATTAGGAAGACAGGCGGGGACGCCTGCCCTGCAAAAGTCTGACTGATTCTCGTCGCCCTCCGCACATACCGTAGAAGGCTGAGAGCCAAGGTGTTCAAATTGACAAATTGTCGATCAACATGCTATGATTTTGGCCTATGACATTCACAGCTAAGGAAGACTACGGCCTTCGCGCAGCGCTGGCGCTGGCGAGGGCCTGGGAGATCGCTGCCGATTCGACTTCCAAGCAGACGTTGCAGGCAAGGGACATAGCGCAGGCGCAGCAGATTCCCGAGCCATTTTTGGAGCAGGTCCTGGCGACGCTTCGTCGCGCCGGCATTGTCAACGCGATTCGCGGCGCTTCTGGCGGATACGAGCTTGCGCGACCGCCGGAAATGGTCACCGCTGCGGACGTTCTGCGGGCGCTGTCCGGCCCGCTGATTCCCTGCAAATTGGTTGACGACCACCACACAGGAAATACCTCCGAGGGTGTCGCAATTAGGCACAACGTCTGGTGCGCGATCGAGCGCAGCTTGAACGCGACATTGGAACATTTGACGCTGCGTTGTCTGCTCGACGAGATGCGCATCGCTTCCACGACCGATGCGTTTGCCATGCATATCTAAACACTTCACAAAAAAGAGGCAAAAGTGACCCATGAAAATCTATGACAACATCACCGATCTGATCGGAAACACGCCGCTTGTTCGCATCCACAAGCTGAATGAAGGCGCAAAAGCCGACATTCTTCTCAAGCTCGAGTTCTTCAATCCTGCGTCGTCGGTCAAAGATCGCATCGGCGTCGCAATGATCGAGGACGCGGAGTCACGGGGCATCTTGGACAAGGATTCGATCATTGTCGAGCCGACTTCCGGCAACACCGGCATTGCGCTGGCATTCGTTTGTGCGGCGAAAGGATACAAGTGCATCTTGACCATGCCGGAGACGATGAGCATGGAGCGGCGAATTCTCCTCCGGGCTTACGGCGCTGAAATCGTACTCACTCCTGGCAGCGAAGGCATGAAGGGAGCAATCGCCGAGGCTGAGCGCATTGCCGCGCGGACGCCGCATTCGTTCATGCCGCAGCAGTTCAAGAACCCGGCAAACCCAGCCATTCACCGCAAGACCACTGCCGAAGAGATTTGGCGCGACACCGACGGCAAGGTCAACTTTCTGGTCGCCGGTATCGGCACCGGCGGTACCATCACTGGTGTCGCGGAAGTGATCAAGGAGCGAAAGCCGTCTTTCCGAACTGTCGGCGTCGAGCCGGTCGAGTCGCCCGTCATTACGCAGACGAAAAACCATCTGGAAGTCAAGCCGGGCAAGCATCCCATCCAGGGAATTGGTGCGGGATTTGTCCCGGACATATTGCGGCTTGATATGGTCGACGAGGTCGTTCAGGTAAGCGGCGAAGATGCGATGATATGGTCCCGCCGGACAGCTAAGGAAGAGGGAATCTTGGTCGGCATCTCTTCTGGCGCGGCAATCAAGGCTGCGGTCGAAGTGGGCAAACGACCGGAGAACGAGGGCAAAACAATTGTCGCGATCATTCCTTCGTACGGGGAGCGATACCTCAGCACCGCCCTGTTTGCCGATCTGCGCGATTAGTTTGTAGGGCGGGCGTTTGTGGGGCAGGCGTCCCGCCTGTCTTCAGGATCGGAATGACAGGCGGGGACGCCTGCCCCACAGTTTTGCCAATATATTGACACAGGCGGGGACGCCTGCCCCACAAAATGGCTGTCCTACACCCTAATGTCCCTGCGGCACAACCGAGATTGGACCGCCGGGGCCGCCCATGCCGCCCGCATTGGCCTGCTTCTGCTGCTTGGCGTAGTTGGCCATCCACTGTGCTTCCGTCGCCGCAAGCTGCGTTTCGCCAAGCTGCTTGTAGGACTGCTGCAGTTGCGCATGGATTTGAGGACTGCCAGCCGAGTATGCGTCCGCCAGCTTGTACTGCGCGAGCGCATTAACCTTGTCGCGTTGTTGCTTGTACGCATCGCCTAGCATCAGGCGAAGTTGTGGATCTTCGGTGGAGTTTAGCGCATTGTTGAGATCGGCGATCTCCTGCTTGGCATTGTTGTTGTACTGGTCAATCAATGCCATCTCGGCGTAGATTTCGCCCTTTTCCTGGCTGTCGGCAGTGGCGAGCGCCTTCTGGAAGTCGGCGGCGACTGCCGGATCCTTGTAGGGATTGCCGCCAGGCGCAGGACTAGACAATGCCCTGTAAGCGCTAAGCAGCGGATCCTTTACGACAATCACGGCCGCTTGGTTCGCTGCGCTCATTGCCGCCTGCATCTTGTTGTTCTGCAGCGTTTGCGAAACCTGCTGAATATACTTTGTCTTGTTCTTGGCGTAGTCCTTGGGAAGATTCTCCTTTTGGGCCAAGAGCTGAATGACAAAATAGCCCTTAAATTCGGGTGCATATATCGGCTCTGGCGTGACCTGCCCCGCCTGCAGCGCGTACGCGGCGTTCATGAACTCCGGAATATATCCGGTGGACTGCGATATCCAGCCGTCGTCGCCGCCCTTCATTTTCGTTCCCGGATCATCCGAGAACTGCTTTGCTAGCGCTGCGAAATCCGCTCCGCCTTTGATCTTGTTGATCAGATCCTGTGCCTGCGCCTTGGCCTGAGCGTCGGGCCGGGTTTTGGTGTCGATCAGGATATGGCGCGTGTGCATCTGGCTATAGTATTGCTGCACATCGGCATCGGTAGCGACTTGCTTCTGCATCATCGTCTGATATTTTTGTGTCGCAACCTGCTTGCGCAAATCGGTCAACGGCATGACATGATCGAGGTCGGTGCCGTGCTGCTGCAGAGCGGCGTTGATATCGTCTTCGCTGGCTGTCGCTGATAGGTTCAGCATCTTACGCAGGGAGTCGAGCTGAGTTTTGCGGGACGCATCGATATCGGATTGGCTGACGACGACACCGCTCTTGAGCGCAACCTGTTCGCCGAGGGTTTGGCTCAGAACCTGCTGAAACGCCTGCATACGTGTTTGGCCCTCCTCCAGCGCGCCTTGCGTCTCACCAGGCTGACTATACATCTGCGCCTGCTGTTTGGCCTGCGAATACGCCTCATCGAACTGCTGGCGCGTGACCGCCTCGCCATTGATCGTGGCGATCACTTCCGTTGCGGGATCCTGCTGCTGCTGCTGGGCGGCATTGATCTGTTTGCTGCGGCTGGTCAAGCTGGAGCCGATTCCTGTGTAGGCCGTAACGAGCATGGCGGCCGTCACCACGAGCAAAATCCATTTCGCGGAGTGGTGAAAGTTATTCCGCATCGAATTCAGTGACATGAAGCTGGTACCTTAGTAGTTGAGAGTTTAGAGACGATTTGGGTTCGAATATGGCGTCTTACGTTGACGACCTGCTTTGAAGGTGGTGAGACCCAAAAGTGGGCTGACGTTCAATGTGAGGTCAGAACTTATATTATGCCGTTATGCGGCATTTATTTTATCCCATACGAGTTTCTTTGTCAAAAAAGCTCCGGTTGGACACGCCTGCGCCGCATAAGGTATCGTTATTAGAAACAATGCCATGAACCTAGTCGGTCCCGCGATTCAACTCAAAACCACATGCCACAAGTAACCTGTCTCGGAATTCTTGTCGCCGACATTGTCGGTCGGCCGATCGACCACATGCCCGCGCTCGGTACGCTCATTTCCACAGAGCGGATTGAACTGCACACGGGAGGATGCGCCGCGAACACCGGCATCTCGCTCGCGAAGCTTGGCGTGGAAACCGAAATCATTGGCAAGGTCGGCTGCGACACTCTCGGCGAGCAGCTCGTTTCGGACATTGTTCGAGCAGGCGCAGGCGTCAGCGCCGTTGTGCGAGCCAGGTCGGGCGAACCGACGTCGGCGACCATGGTGATGGTCGACCCGTCCGGCGAGCGCAGCTTTATTCACTGCCCTGGTGCGAACGCGACTTTCGACAAAGCAGAAGTCGATTGGAGCGTCGTCCGCTCGTCGCCCATCCTGCATATCGCGGGGCCGTTTCTCATGACCCATTTTATCGGCCAGCAATGTGCCGAAGTGCTTAAGCAAGCTAAAGAATATGGCCTAACGACCACGCTGGATACTGTATGGGATTTTACCGGGCGATGGTTGGATGTCTTTGCGCCTAGCTTGCCTTACATCGACTACGCACTGCCGTCGCTCGAGGAGGCCAAAATGATCACAGGCAAGGAGACGCCGTACGATATCGCCGGATTTCTACTCGATCATGGAGTCAAAGTTGCTGCCATCAAGCTTGGAGCGGATGGATCCTATCTAAGAACTGCTAGCGACGAGCTTTTGGTACCGCCCCTGAAGGTCGTGGCTGTCGATTCACTTGGAGCGGGCGACGCATGGTCGGCTGGATTCCTATGCGGACTTGTTCGAGGGTGGGATTTCGGACGAATCCTCACATTCGCCAATGCGGTCGGTGCATGCTGTGTTCAGGCGCTCGGATCAACTACTGGCATCCGCTCATTTGATGAGACCTACAAGTTCGCATTTGGCAGCAAATCATGAATCTTCGTAGATTTCGCGACTTTCATAGCGTCGATCGGCAAAATCATCCTATTGCCGGACGCCGTTCGCTCCGAAAAGAGATATTATGTGTCAGCGATTTTCAGGCGGGGTATGAGGTCTTATGAAACTCGAAGCGTTGCTTGCGTCTATCAGGCGGATTGCTCCGGAAGACTCTGCGATTGAAGGCGATCCTGTCGGCCTCTTGGTGGAACCGTCGCTCGACGATGTCCGCAGTGTAGTTGTCTGCCTCGACGTCACGCCATATGTCGTCCAGGTTGCCCAGATGGAGGGCGCGCAGCTCATCATTTCGCACCATCCCCTGATCTACCATCCGCTGAAGTCGCTCACCAAGAGCAATCCTATCGGCGCGGGTGTTCTAGCCCTCGCGCGCCAAGGCATGGGTATCTACGCAGCCCACACCAATTGGGATACCGCTGACGGCGGCATAAATGATACCCTTGCCGCGCAAATCGGAGTGACGGACATTAAGCGGCTGGGATCGACACCGATGGCACGCATGGGACGGTTCGGCGTGCTGCCACGTGCGCTTGCTCCGGACGTTTTCGTTGGTGAAGTCCTGGACAAGCTCGGCTGCAAAGGCACGAGCGGACTGCGGGAGAACATTCCAATCAACGGCGCGCTGTCCATCAAGACGGTCGCGGTCTGCGGCGGGGCGGGAGCGGAGCTAGTTGACGAAGCGATCAAGGTCGGCGCGGACGCGTTCGTCACTGCCGATGTGCGGCATCATGAGTTCATCGACGCCGCCGCGCGCGGGATTCTCCTGATCGACGCGGGCCACGAAGCCACCGAAATGCCCGGAATGCAGAAGCTGGCGAAAATTCTGACGCAGCAGTTCCCGGAGCTGTTTATCCGATTTGTTCCGAATTGGCAGCATGCGTAGCGCTCGTTTGCTTAAACGCTAGCCGGAGCGACGGCCGTAATTCCGTATCTCTTAAAGTCGCCAGCGTTGAACGTCAGCAAATGAGTGATTCCATGAGCCGCCATTGCAGCAGCAAGGTAGCAGTCATGGACCTGCACTCCGGAGACTTGATGCTGCACGACCATTTTTCGCCAGATTTGGTAAGGCGTCAGGCCGTCAGGCAGCACGCTAAACGTTGACTCGAGCTGCCCTACCGAAACCTCGGCTTTAGCAATCGAAAACCCCAAGCCGTTATTGGCGATCGGACGAGTCGTGACATTCCAAAATTCGCGGATTTTCTGAGGAAAAACATATAGAGAAACGCCTTGCGCGCTCAGTTTGGAAACAGCGCCATCCGCTACAAGATGTTGAGCGTGGCTAGTCTCTTTACTGCGAAGTAGCACATTGGTATCGACGGCTATAGGGTTTGCGAGGCGCATCTATCCTCTATCCAGATCATTTCCGTAGATCCCCTCTCGACCGTCATCCACAATGACGCCTTCAACACCCATAGCACAGAATGCTTTCCACGCCTCAAGCCGTCGGTCAATGTCAGCCTGGTCAATGACTGCTGGCTCCGCATCAACAATTACGCGCAGATGCCGCCCGGCGAACTCCGCCTCATGCAACTTGATCTCTTCCCAAGTTCCTTCGATCACTTGAACCATTTCGATTCTCCTGTTGAGGATTATATCACCAGCTCTGCACGGGCGACCTAGGACTACAGCTTGCTGGCCATAAGCGCGGCTGCGCCCATGATTCCTGCGTTGTCGCCGAGCGCAGCGGGAGCGATGCGGCAGGTCGCAAACAGGGTTCCGATGGCGTTGACCTTGGCCGACCGTATGATCGGCGCCATCAGCAAATCGCCCGCCTGCGCGATCCCTCCCCCAATAACCACTATTTCGGGGTTGAAAATGTTAATGCAGTTTGCCACGCCAATTCCAACATAATGCCCCACCTCGCGGAGAGTTTCGAGTGCCACCACATCGCCCGTGAGGGCGGCATCGGAGATGGCTTTTGGAGTTAAGTCCGCGCGGTTAAAAACAGGCCCTTGCGCGAGGACACTATCGCGGCCAAGCGCGAGTTTGCGCGCGGCGCGCTCGACTATGGCGTCGCGCTGGGCCATGCCCTCTAGGCTGCCGAACGCTGCGTTGCCGCCGCGCATGTTTTCGCAGCCAGCCACGACCATGTGGCCAAGTTCCGCCGCGCCACCGTCCGCGCCAGTGAGCAATTGCCCGTCGATGATCACGCCACCGCCGATTCCCGTGCCGAGCGTCAACATGACAAGGTGGCGCGTCCCCTTCCCGATCCCGTAGGTCCACTCACCAAACGCCGCTAGGTTGGCATCGTTTCCCAGCACAACTGGCATGTTCAACTTGGCGCCGACCATCCGTGCCAGCGGAATCCCGCGCCACTGATCGCGGAAATTCGGCGCCCAAAGGACGGTTCCTTCAGCAGGATGGACATGTCCCGGCACCGCCATGCCGGCACCACTGACAAGGGAACGGTCAATTTTCGAATTCGTGATTGCCTGCTCGACCGCCGAAGCGATTTGGGCGGCAGTGAAATCGGCGCCGTCCATAGCTCGGGAAGGGATGTTCTCCGAGCGCGCAATGATTGTGCCTGTTGCTTCGTCAATAAGAGCGGCGCGAACATTGGTGCCGCCGAGGTCTGCACCGACGATGTAGCGGCCTGAAATTGTGTCCGGCATCCTGAGAGTTAACTCCTGAACAAAAATTTCTGAAAACTAGAAAACGAGCTTGCTGATCGCATCTGACAGTTTGTCCGTATCATGCCGCAAAACATTCGTCTGAGACACAAAATTGCCTAAGATCGGCGTATATCCCATAGCGCGGATCTGCTCGATATCGGGTTCGACGAACTTCTGACCAGCCCCTTTATACTTTTCCAACGCCTCCGCAGACGGACGCTGCTTATTGACCAGCACGTAATCGAAGAGACGTTTACCCGGCGCGTGCGACGCGACCGCAGCCACATGATCCGACGCTGCAAACCCATCACTTTCGCCCGGCTGAGTCATGACGTTGCAGACGTATATCTTGACCGCCTTAGAGCGGTGGATTGCGTCGGCAATTCCCTCGACCAGCAGATTCGGCGCAATGCTTGTGAAGACACTGCCAGGTCCGAGGATGATGGCATCGGCCTCGTTGATCGCGTCGATCGCATCAGCCTGCGGGGACGCGTTTTCGGGCCGCAGCCACACTCGCTCGATCTTTCTCCCGCTTCCCACAATTTGCGTTTCGCCCTCTATCCACTCCCCGTTCTCGAGTTCGCCAATGAGTGTAACTCTGTCTAATGTAGACGGGAAAACTTGGCCACGAATTGCCAAGATCTTGCTCGAATCGGCGATGGCGAGCTCAACATTACCGTCATTGATCTCCACCATTGCTGCGATAAAAAGGTTCCCTAGCGAATGACCGCGCAGTCCTTCCGCATGTTGGCCGTTGAAGCGAAAGTTGAACGCACGCGAGAGGGTAGGCTCTTCATCCGCAAGCGCCACCATGACGTTGCGAAGGTCACCTGGCGGCAAGATGCCGGTGCTGGCTGTTAGCGCGCCGCTGGAGCCGCCGTTGTCGGAAACCGTCACAATCGCAGCGATATTGCTGGTCTGATGTTTCAAGCCGCGCAGGAGGGTCGATAATCCCGTGCCTCCACCGATCACGACAAAGCGATGTCCCTGAGCCAAAGTCCGTCGCTGATAAATCTTGTCTGCGAGGTCGCCGGTCTTCAGGCCGCCTTCCGGCATCAATGCATTGATAATCGACCTGACGACTTGATAAAACGAATACAAGATCGCGCAAAGCCCAAGCAGGATAAACGTCACCCCGAACGGCACAAAGACTGTGCTGTGGCTGATGTCGATCTTGAACCACTCCAGCATTTTCGCAGCGACATCATCCAGGATATCGAGAAAATCCAGCGCACGGAGGTTCGTAAAAAGAGCGAGGCCGATCACGACGCATGCAATCCCAAAGACGGTGACCAGTAGCCACCGCTTTACCCGCATGCCGGGATAAAACCATTTCAGCCAATTGAACGACTTCATATGGCGTTGTTGCTAACTTGCCGCTGGCGGCGAGGCGCAATCGCCTTCGCGCTCTTCCGGCACCGCGCCGTGAGTCTCATATTGGGGAATATCGCGATGCTGCACAAACACCCTGTATCCCTTGTCGCGTAGCATTCCCGCGAGTGCCTCGGAAATTGCAACCGAGCGATGCCGACCTCCAGTGCACCCAATAGCAATAGTCAAATACGCCTTGCCTTCATGTAGGTAGCGCGGCAGCGAAAAGTCGATCAGATCATACAGTTTGCCAAGCAGCGGGCCAGTGTCTGGGTCGTCAAACACATAGTCGCGCACGGCCTTGTCGCGGCCATCAAACGGCCGTAGCGCATCGACATAGTGTGGATTGCGCAAGAAGCGGACATCGAAGACGAGGTCGGCATCGAGGGGAAGGCCGTGCTTAAAGCCAAACGAAACCACGGTGATGGTCATTTTCTGTTCGGCATCGGTGCCCGGCGAAAAGCTCGCTTCGAGGATGGCCCGCAGTTCGCTCGGCGCGAGCGCGCTGGTGTCGATAGTCTTATCGGCGGCCTCGCGCGCCTTCGACAGCATTTCGCGCTCCCTCTCGATGCTTGGAAGAATGCCGCCCTGCGGCGAATAGAGCGGATGTTTGCGCCGCGTCTCTTTGAAACGTTGGACGAGCACCTGATCGGATGCGTCAAGAAACAGCAAAGTCAGCCGCGCATACTCCCGGCGCAGGACTTCCACGACAGGAAGCAGGCCCTCGAACTCGTCGCCAGAACGCGCATCGGTGACAATCGCCACCTGCATGACGCCTGAATGCGCGGAGTGCTCGACAACCGCTGGCAGCAGATTCGGCGCGACATTGTCCACGACCGTAAAGCCGATGTCCTCAAACGTGCGCGCTGCCGCCGCTTTCCCTGCGCCGGACATGCCCGTGCAGAGAACGATTTGCAACGTTGTATTTGGTTGAGAGCCCAGCAAAGAGGTATCCATTTAACCAGATTATCAGCTTCGACCCTTCTCCGCCTTAGAGACAACCAAAAAATTAAGGACGCTGCCGACAAAACCCATCACAACAGTACCAAAAAGCGAGGCAAGGAAGCCGGTTACATGGAAGCCTGGAACCACCTGTCCCACCACCCAGAACAAGACGGCATTGATGACGACCGAGAACAGGCCCAGTGTAAGGCATGTAATCGGGAGCGCGATTAGCTCGATCAGCGGGCGGATGACTGCGTTGACAATGCCCAGCACCAGTGATGCGATCACGGCAGCCTCGATGCCCTTGAATCCCGGTTCAAGATAAAGGCGCAGGCCAAGATAATGGCCGAGAAGGACGGTCAGGTAAAGCGCCACCGCGCTAGCGATAAAGCGGAGAATGAGATACATCAGGTATTAATCCGACCGTTTCTGCGTCACGCAGGCTGCGAGCATTACGCCGTTGACGCTCCGACCGGCTCCCCATGTAGGCTATTATACACAGTCGCGGCGATGGACTTGTTCATCGTCGGCGCAGCGGCAATCTCTTGAAGGCTAGCACGCTTGAGGCGCTCAAGGCTGCCAAACGTCTTGAGAAGTTCGTTGCGCCGTGCTGGCCCGATTCCGGGGATTTTGTCGAGCTCGGATTTAGTCAAGCCAGTGGCGCGGACAGTGCGGTGATAGGTCAACGAGAAACGATGGACTTCATCGCGAATCCGTTGGATTAGAAACAGTGCCTGCGAATGACGCGGAAGCACGATGGGATCAGACTTGCCAGGTAAAAATACAAGCTCGAACTGCTTTGCGAGGCCGATCATGTTAAGCTGGCTCCAACCTGCCTCCGACGCTGCAGCCATCGCGGCCGACAGCTGCCCCTTGCCGCCGTCGATCAGCATAAGGTCGGGCATCTTCTGAAATTTGACATCCCCTTTGTTCGCCGCATTCAGCCTTCGCGAAATCGTCTCATTCATCATCGCGAAATCGTTCGGCTCGCCAGTCGTTTCCGGCAACTTTATCCTGAATTTGCGAAACTCGCTCTTCGCCACTTTTCCGCGCTCGAAGACGACCATCCCAGCGACGCTGTTTGTCCCCTGGAGAGTCGAAATGTCGTACGCTTCGATCCGTTCAGGCAGTTCTTCGAGACCAAGGGCGTCCTGAAGTTCTGCGAGCGCAGTCATAGCGCGGTCATTTTCGCTTGCTGAGTTCTGGCGCATCTGTTCGATTGCGAGTTTGGCATTGGCCGACGCCATCTCCAGCAGGTGCTTCTTTTCGCCGCGCTCCGGCACACTGAGCGTAACCTTGGTGCCCTTCTTCAACCTTAGCCACTGCTCGATGATTTCGGTCTCCTCGAGATGGGTCGGCATGATGATTTCCGTCGGAATGTCCTGCGCGTCCTGATAGTACTGCTTCACAAACTCCGCCGTAGCTTCATCGACTTCATCGCACGACTGCAAACCGTCGAGCAGGAAATGCTCTTGGCCAATCAGTTTGCCATTGCGGATGAAGAACATCTGCACCGCAGCCTGACCCTCGTCGCAGACAATCGCGACCACATCCTGATCGGTGCCGCGCATGCTCAGAACCTTTTGGCGCTCGATGATTGTTTCAACAGCCTGTATCTGATCGCGGAGCCGTGCCGCATGCTCAAATTCGAGATTCTCGGCGGCGTCTTCCATGTCCGCCTTCATCTTGCGCAGCAGAACCTCTTGCTTGCCCTCCAGGAACAGCGCGACGTCTGACGCCGACTGCCGATACTGCTCCGGATTCGCAAGTCCCGCACAGGGCGCGTGCGGGCATCGTCCCATGTGGTGATAGAGGCATGGCCGTTGCTGGACGGTGTTGTTCCACCTCTTGCGGCATGTGACCAGCGGAAACAGCTTGTAGATAAGGCGCAGACTGTCCCAAACCGCACGCGAACTTGTGTAAGGGCCGAAGTACCGGTTGCCGTCGCCGCGATGCACGCGCCGAGTAACAACCAGCCGCGGGAACGGCTCTGCCATGGTCAGCAGAAGATAGGGATAGTGCTTGTCGTCGCGCAGCCGCACATTGTAATACGGCTGATGCTGCTTGATCAGGTTGCATTCGAGAATCAGCGCTTCGAGTTCGCTGTCGGTGATGACGATGTCCAGGTCAGCGATTCGCGAAACCATCTTACGGATCTTGACCGTCAGCGCACCGGCTTTCTGGAAATAGGAGCGGACTCGGTTTCGGAGATTGACCGCCTTGCCGACATAGAGAATGTCGCCGTTTTCGTCCTTGTAGATGTAACAGCCGGGTTTGGTGGGGAGTGCGCGAAGTTTTTCGTCAACAATTTGCGGTCGTGCCATTTGTATTTACTGCAAACAATTGGGATTATATCGTAATTGTACCAGGGAAATGGGGAATGTGTGTTCGGCCACAGGAGCATCGACGCGCGAATAGTTCGACAGAAAACGGAACACTTAGGACAAAGCTTCTGTGTGATCCGACGATCGCCTCTCAGTGGATGACGGGTGGATGCCGCCCGCGGCATTTGAATAACTATCACATCGGTTTGAACGACCTAGGCGGGCAGGTGTTCGCATTAGATAGCGGCTGCTTGGCGCGCATGATCGCAAGGAGCTCTTGGTAGTACAGATAAGCTCGGCTGTCTTTGTTCACTGGAGTTTCAGAAAGCTTCTGCAGCCGCTCGTCGGCATTTCGCTGGAGCCGGTCTCGCTCGGTGCGTCCCCGCTCCTTGAACTCGTCGGGATCTGCGCCAGCACGTTCTGCGAGCATTGGCAGCCAGTGGTGCGCATATTGGACATGGCTGGTTTCGTCGATGATGTCGAACAGCACCATTTCGGCAGATTCTAGGTCGCCGCCATCCTTGAAGTCGGCATAGGCTTCATGCTTGACCAGAAAATGGCCGGTTTCTGCGCACATTCCGATCATGAAGACCGCATCATAGAGCTCGCGCGGGGTCATCGCGGCGACGCCCGGACCTGGCGGGACTACTTCCGCGGCAGCCTCGGCAGTCTGCTCGCATGCAGATATCCCAAACAACTCCGGAGTTATGCCAAAGTCGAGCAAGCGCGAATAGCCGGAATCCCCATGCCGCGACTCATCCCAAAGGTGCCTGGAGATATCCTGCTGGAACTCCCACGGCATGTCATGCGCCGCCCAAATCCAGCGCATCTGGGAGTCGGCCAAGTTCTGCTCGAGCATGTAGCCGTAGCACCAGAATAGCCGTCTAGCTTCGATGCTCTGTACGAAATCTCTCTCGATTTCCGGCATGATATCAAGCCGCTTCATGAGCGCGCCCGATTTTGCGGCTGCGTTCGGCAAGAGAAAGGAGGTGTTGACACCAACCGGTACCGCAATCTCGCCGGCCATTACCGGAATGGCTTCTGCGAGGTCATTGCAGGTCTCGATCTGGGTTTTAATGGCCGACGAATATTTGCGATCAACGGAATGCGGATGACGCCGTCGATAGCCGCGCAGCCAGAGACGCTGCTGCTCCTTGATCCGGACAATCTCCTGGATCATTGCAATGGTCGGCGCATCATGGACTGGGTGAGCGCGCTCGACATAACCCAGATATGACTTGACCAGCGCACCACTCAGTATTTGATAAATCCCATCCACGGCATCTTGATGCTGCGGGGCCAGCAGCACGGTGTTTACGAGTTGTTCCAGGTTCGCCGACACCGGCATTTGGGTGTTGCTTGCCGTCCCTGGAAACTGAACCAGCCGCTCGCGAAGGCGCCGCACGCACTCAGATTGCTCCCAAATATGACGGCAAACTGCCATCTTATCTTGCCATTCCGGGAAATACCCTCCCCACGCACAGATCATGCGGTGAATGGACATTTCGAGGTACAGCCAATCGTTGAGTCGTGCCACGATCAAAGGCTTCTTGCCGGAGGCGGGCGTAACCTGCACTTCGCGTTCAACGGTGGCTTGCATAATAGTTCACCCTTTCAACAAGGTTGCGCTTGACGACTTGCCGCTTAGCTGGGATCAGTCGATGCCTGGAACGTTTGGAATTTTTCAGATCGCCGCAAGTGTGACAAAAGAAGGCGACAACCAGATAAGTTCATCGGTCATCGCCTGGTTTTTGGGAATGTTGGTGGGTCGTGTTGGTCTCGAACCAACGACCCTCTCATTAAAAGTGAGATGCTCTAGCCCCTGAGCTAACGACCCAACGGGAGCTATTTTGGCCGCAACGAGGGTCGAAAGTCAACTGGCTGACAATGCGACGGCGAGAGCCAAGCCGCGGAATCCGAACTGAGTGACTGGTTGCTACTGCCCAGCAACTCGCGCCGTCGATTCTCGCGGGATCAATGTTGGCGCAAAAACCAAACGCTCGTTAGCGGCTGGGGGCTCATCGGACGTGACGAAATCGATTGCCGCCGACGCCTGCTGCGCGATCAGATGGTTGACCGTTGTCAGCGACGGATGCATGCGGCTACCTTCCGGCAAGTTGTCAAATCCCGCGACCGATACCTCTTTTGGCACCGCAACACCAGCGCGGGACAGCAGCCCTATGAGCTCAACCGCACCGGCATCGTTCCACGCGACAATCGCCGTTGGCCCATCGCTTCGCCGCACATAATTTGCGGCGCGAACGCCATCTTGCCGCCACTGACTAGTTTCGCTCGTTTCCAGCAATTCGTAACTAACGTTTAGCCCCGAACGCTGAGCTTCCGCGATCGCCTTTTCATGCCCGCGCCAACGCAAATGGGTCTGCAAACTGCCGTCTTCATTTTGATACGCAAGTCGCGTATGCCCTAGATCGATCAGATGCTTGGTGATGAAATAACCGCCCAGTTCCTGATGACCATGAATGCAGGGGACACCGAACGTTTCCCCCACGCGTGGAGCGCCAACCAGCACGACTCGGTGACCACGGTCAAACAACCGCTTTGCAATTGGCGCCAGATCGCGTCTGAAAACAATGAAGCCTAGAGGGTTGCCAAGCGACTCTGGAACGATCGCATCGATCTGGTCGCCGCCGACAAGTCTGCAGACGACATCCGCGTCAACCGCCGCGGCTTTGTCGTACAGCATCTCCATGCAGCGGTCGAATATGGAGTTGTCAGGCCGGGAGATGGCCACAATTGTGCGCGTACCGATAGCCGATGCAAACGTATCGATAATGGCTGAGCCAGACGCGACAGGCGGGATTGCGGGCCGCTCCAAGACAAAAGTGCCGGAGCCGTGTTGACGCGATATCCGTCCTTCGCGCTGGAGATCGTCGAGCGATCGCATCACAATTCGCTCGCTTGCGTTTAAAATCCGCATGAGCTCGGTGTGACGCGGCAGCCTGCCACCAACGCCGACACTGTCACATAGCGCTTCAATCTCTTGCGTGACACGCGTCGCTTCCGCACGTTTCGCCGCAGATGAACGCGCCAGACCGCTTGCCGCGCCGTTTGTTGAGCTTAAGGGGGACATAAAGGTGCTTGCCGAAGTGTTGCCTACTCTTGTGGGATTATATCACTCTGGACCGATATAAACAAGGAGTGTCGACAAATGCAAGACCTACCCCGGCTCGTCCCTCGCCACCCCTCCCGCGACGGGAAGGGAAGAATGTGTAGGACAGGCGTCCCCGCCTGTCACTCTTAATGCATTTCTCCCCTTTCCTATTCCTATGGGAAAGGGGTTGGGGGAAAGGGCTTCCGGACGATTCGCCCGCGCCAGCTCATCGTACTTTCCGCTGATCGGCTGAAGTTTCCATCCCATGTACGCCCAGCCGATATAGTTGCCGACGTCCCATATCTTCTCGGACTCGAGCTGCCCCTTGAACTGCGGCATCGCGCTGCCGGGCAGGCCGTAGAGAACAGCGAAGTAAATCGCGCCGTTGTTCAAAGCGCTCACGTGGTTGAGCTTATATTTATAGGGATATTTCGGAACCGACATCTGCGGGTTTGCGCCAGTCGCTTGGAGCAAGGTGAAGTCCATTGGTGGAGGGTTCAGGAAGGGCTTGGCGTCACCGCGACCATCCCCAAAGGAACCGTGACAACCGACGCAGTAGGCGTTGTAGATCACTCTTCCGCGATCAACGGACGGCCCCGTTACGGGAACAGGATTTGGCATAGTGAGCCATTCGTGCGGCAAAGTCGAGTTGAGGTACGCGACATTTGCCGCCGGTCCCATGTTGTAGTACTTAATCAGTATCTGCTTCAGCCTAGCCTGCTCAGCTGCGCGCGCCTCTGCCTGGGGGCCACCAAGACACTGAAGTATGCGATCAGCGCAACCCGGTCACGTCCCTTGATGTATTTGAAGCTAGGCATGAACGACTGCGGGCGGGTATAGCGCGGATCCTCAAAATGCGCCCAATGCCAATCGTCGGGGTGATACCCAGCGTCGTGCGAAAGATCGGGGCCGTTGCGGTGGTTGCCAAGCAAGTGCGGGGAATCGTTTGCGTAGTCGCCCGGCTGGGACGACAGCCCGCTTCCCATGCCGACATCCATGGGTCGGATGTCCTGCGTGTGGCAATAGACACAGCCGTTTTGGATGTAGATTTGCCGCCCCTTGAGCTGCAAAGGCGTATATCTAGGCGCATTTGCACTGGCAGGAGGGTTAAACAGATAAGGCGGCGCGATGGCGTTGGCGATCACGACGCTCATCAAAATGAGAGTCGAACCCAGAAACACCGTAATCGGGGTCATTTTCATGGGATCGCCTCCTCAAGGCGAACACCTACCGTTGGCGGAAAATCCGCGATGGAGTCCAAGTGATCGCGTTTCGCGATAATCGCCCGGTCAAGAACGGTCAGCCTGATGGTCATGTAGACATTGATCACCTGCATCCAAACACCTATCCAGATCATGGTTCCAAAGATGCTTCGGAGCATAAAATAAGGCTTGACGACCGGATATGCGCGCACGACCTGCTGGCCCAGGCTCACCCACGCGCTCGCCTGCGCAAGGCCGGCAGCAGTTAGCGACCAGAAAAATCCGGTGATGCCGATGAGCATGAGCCAGTACTGGGCGTCGGCCAAATTCCGGCTCCAGATAGGGCGTTTGAGAATGTTCGGCAGCATGTAGTAGATCGCGCCCGTCGAAATGAAACCGAACGCCCCCAGCAGCGCCAGATGCGCGTGCGCAATCACCCACTGCGTATAGTGAATAAACCGATTCACCACCATCAGCGACTGGATCGAGCCTTGTATCGACACGGCAAGATAGAAAAACGCTCCCGTCAGAACAAACCTCAGGGGGATGTTCTCCAGCATCTTCCCCCACTGCCCCGCCATGGTCACGAAGACATTGGTGCTGAATGTGAAAACGGGCACAATCAGCGCAATACTGCCAATAATCGCGTAGATTTTCAGCCAGTTCGGGATTGGTGCCTGCAAGAGATGGTGCTGACCGGTTGGTGAATAGAAGACAGCGATCGACCAAAAGCCGATCAGCGACATCAAATGTGAATAGAGCGGCCGCTTGGCGATCTTCGGGACGAGGTAGTAGACAATCGCAATCCCCCCAGTCGTGATGTAAAGCCCGAAGACGTTATGGCCGTAAAACCAATTCCAGATAGCGTCGTCGAGGCCATAGAACGCGCCGCTCGCCTGAATGTTGCCGTTCGGCAAAACGGTCGCGATCGGATGCCAGATGACATTGCCGATGGCATAAAGAATCGGAATCCAAATCACCGTCCCGCCGATGTACCATAGAGAAACGTACATGTTCTTTTCGTTGCGGTTCGCGATGGTTGAGACGATAATTCCGAGGTTGAGCAGCATCAGCAGCTCGATTGGCCAGTTCACATAGCTCGGGTATTCGGCATATTCGCGCCCATGGGTGTCGCCGTTGAGGAGTGCGATAGACCCAACAACGACGCCTATATTCCAAAAGAAGAGCAGAAAATTGGCGATGCGGTCGGTCTGCAGCGGCGAGCGGGTCAGGCGCGGAACCAGGAAATACCATGCGCCAAAGAAGCTGGTGCTAAGAAACCCAAACAGCATGATGTTCACATGCACCGGACGCAAACGGCTGAACACAAGTTGCGGAATGCCCGCAAACAGATCAGGGAGGGTCAGCTCGTGGGACATGGTGAGGCCAACAGTCGTGCCGACCAAGAACCAGATCGTGCCGCTGACAAGGCCATGAATCGACGCACTGTCGGGCCGCCCGCTCCAGTCCCACAGTTTTTGCCAAGCTCTACCGAACACTGTTCCACCCTCCGCTGCTCGACTGGTTGAAATGCGCCGCACGATTTTGCTGCTGGTCTTGCGGGTTAGCTGGAACGACCTTGTGAGCGGTCGTGTAGCGCCCTACTTCAAAACCCGGCTCGCCGTAGACTGGATACGGCGCGGTAAGTGTCGGCGATGAATTTTGTGCAAGTTGCGGCGCGTTGCGTAGGCTGCGGACATAATCCGTCAGCTCCCATCGCTGATAGGGCATCGTCCAAGTCTTGAACCCTGGCATTTTGCCCTGCCCCATGGTGATGTGCCAGAAAATCGCGCCGTCGCTGTTCTTCTGCACCAGCTTTGTTGCCAAATCGGGCGGGTGAGGAACAAGATACGAACCAACCGGCCCGTAGCCGTAGCCGCCTGGGTTATGGCACTGCACGCAGCGGTTCATGAAAAGCGTGTGACCGTTGCTGATGACCTGCGCCCTGAGCGGAAGCGGATTGTGAATCGCATCGACGGACTTTGGTGTTGGTTCATTGCGCGCATTGTCCGACAGGTTCGGCGGCGGAAGTACTGGCTCAGCAAATTGCGTCTGAACAATTTCGCTGCCACCTCCTGCGTTGTTTCCGCCATTGACCGAAGCCACCGGGCGACCATCTGTTGGTGTCAGCGCCGGATCCAGCAAAATCGCCCCAACCGGCGGCGCAGACCGCGGCGCATCCAGCGGATTGAACGACGGCTGCCGCATCATCTGGTTGCCACAGCCCGACAGAAGAAGCGTCAGCAGAAGCGCGCATGCCGACAGACCTACCCCGGCTCGTTCCTCGCCACCCCTCCCGCAACGGGAAGGGAAAGACAAGCGCGTGAGAGACATACGCGAATCCTTGCCTTCCCGCTTCGGGGAGGTGGCGAGGAACGAGCCGGAGGGGTCGGCCTTGCCTTCCCGTTTCGGGGAGGTGGCGAGGAACGAGCCGGAGGGGCCGGACTTGCCTTCCGGTTTCGGGGAGGTGGCGAGGAACGAGACGGAGGCGTCTTCACGTTGCTGGGACACGGCGTTGGTTGAGCGGAAGGGGTCTTTCAATCGAATTCCCTCCGGTCGATCAACAAATCCGCCGCACCGGACGCATCGAACGCGTCCTTCACACTCTGCGCCGAGTCGCTGTGGCACCGCACCGCGATGCCAATCATCCCTTCGGAAATGCGCGGATCGTAGACTCTGCTGCGCCAATTCGGTAGACGCATTTCATAGAGTGCGGCCAGGAACGCGGTCGTTAGCGCGACCAGCATCATAATCTCGTACGCGATGATCCCGATTGGGGGCCCGGACAAGATGGGCTTGCCGCCCGTGCGTAAGACATACAGCGCGGCGCTTCCTCCAGCAAGCAGCAGGCCTACGCCAATTCCTACAAACGCCGCTACAACTGTGATGATTGGCAGTTTGGACTTGGTATCGTCTGCCTGCAGGACTCCCTCCGGAAGCGGCACCGAAGTCATTACCATTAGGTCGGCAGGGTCGTGATTCAGATCGTTGCGCAGCTTGTTCAACGCCCGCGCGGCTGGGTCGATTGCTTCAAACAGGCCGAGGACGGTCACGGTTTGATGCGCCTGGGACGGCACTTGTTTGCTCATGGTTTAGCCGATCGACTCCTCTCTGATCGTCATCCCGACATCAGCGTTCCCAACTCGCCGCGAGCCCTCGGAAACCATCCCTTCCTTGTATTCCCAGATCGAGACGATAGGTACGAACTTGGTCAACAGCGTGTAAAGGAATCCAAACAGTCCCACCGCGGCGGCCGTGATCGAAATTCCAACCCACGTGGGCGTGTAGTTGCCCCAGACCAGCCAGTTTCGCGACGGCGGCGGCACAACCACGGTTACGCGCTCCGTGAACATTGCAATATTCACTGACAGTCCGACTAGCAGCATGATCCAGGGCGTTCGTCGATTTCTTGCGAACGGCAGCACCGAGAACGGAATCACGATCGCGCCAACAATCAAAGTCGTCAGGACCCATTTGTAGCCGCCGAACATATACTCCAGCCAGTAGATGTGATTCGGATCGCGTGTGAACCAGTCCGACCACGCATCGCCAGCGAAGAAGTAGAACCAGAGAAGCGAGATCGAAAACAGCACTTTGGAGATGTTGTCGAAATGAACTGGCAGGATGTACTTTTGCAGGCCGAACGCCTGCCGGACAATGCACATGACGATCAAGATCGCGCCGGTTCCTGAGTACAGCGCGCCGCAGACAAAGTACGGCGCGAAAATCGACTCATGCCAGCCCGGGACAATGCTCATGCCGAAGTCCCAGCCAACAATCGTGTGAAGCGAAACAAACACCGGAATGATCATCACGGTCAGGATGGTCGATAGGATTTTGAGCCGCTTCCACTCCAGATCGGTCCCGCGCCATCCCATTGAAAGCGACGTGTAGAGCATTCGCCGCCAACCGACGGTGCGGTCACGAGCAACCGCAAAATCGGGGATCAAGCCAACAAACCAAAATAGAAAGCTGGTGACGAGATAGACCGAGATCGCGGACGCGTCCCACAGCAGGGGGCTACGGTAATTCGGCCAAAGCTGCCGTTCGTTGGGATACGGCAGCATCCAGAAAAACGCCCAGTTGCGTCCCAGGTGGATGATCGGGAAGAGGCCCGCGACCGCGAGAGCGCAAAGGGTGAGGGTTTCAGTCATGCGCGTGAGGGACCGTCGCCAGCCCGCATGAACCAGGCGCAGGACGGCGGAAATCATCGTTCCCGAGAGCGCGACACCGGCCCAAAACACGAAGTTGATGATCGGCAGGCCCCAGTAGACCGGGCGGTCCATGCCGTAGACGCCCATGCCGTAGTAGATTTGGTAGCCGAACACGAGCGTTCCCCAGCCTACAATCGCCGCGAAGAACGCCAGTGTCGCCCACCAGCGCCAAGTCGTCACTTCGACATTGCGCATGAGGTCGGTGACGACCTGCGACGACGGCTCATGGCGGATCGGCGAGACCTCATCCGGCATAGCACCATCACCCGAAATCCTTATATTGGGTTGGTCAATCGGGGTCACCGACATCAGTCTACGTCTCCCATAACGGCGGATCCTCAACCATTACTGTAACTTCGCCATTGCCAAGCTGGCGTGTGCCCGTGCGGGTCAGTTCTCGCGCCCTGCCCCACCACGCAACGACAGGAATGAACCGCGCCGCAACCAGGTAGGTCAAGACAAACATTGCGGCAAGCCCAATGAAGACGAATATCCCTCCGGCGTTTGGCATCAGCGCGGAGTTTGGATAGTTGGGCGCAAAAGTCGGAACCGTATCCAGATAGCGCTGGATTGCAATACCCGATAGAACACAAACCGCGATAACGCACTGCGCCCACGGCAGTGTACGAACGTTCTTGAAGAGATTCGGTACAAGCGGCGCGACGAAACAGCCGAAAAGCATCGAAAACGCGAGGATGGGAAACGCCTGTATGCGGTTTCCTTGGATCGCCCATTCAGTCGGAATCTTTTCGTACCAGGCGGTCAGATAATCGCACCAGCGGAAGTAGAACCAGATCAGGCCAAGCGCCATCAGCATGCGTGCAAGGCTGTCGTAGTGGCGCGGCTCCATAAGCGAATTGCCTCGAATTAGCCTATTTGCGACCGTGCCAACGAGAATTACCATGGCCACACCGCACAAAAGCGAACCAAGCGTATAGAGCGGCGCGAAGATGCTGGAATCCCAATCACGCGCGGAGGCTAGCTGGAAATCCCAGCCAAGTATCGTTTGCGATGCCACGAACGACACCAGCACGCCAACCACCAAAACTCCCTCCGCGCGACGAAGCTCCGCCCACTGACGTTGATCGAACATCCACACCTTCGACATCCTTTTTGCGAACTTTGCCAAACGAGAATTCGCCGGCGCTTTGTCCCGAAGCAACGCATAGTCGGGCAGCAGAGTGAAGTACAGCAGCAGTAAACCGGCGATGTAGCAAGTTCCGACCGCGAACGAATCCCACACGTCGGAGCCAGCCACACGCCAAACGTTGTTGTTGTAGTGCGAGGAGCCTAGCGCGTAAATGCGGTGCCTCGCTACCACCAAGAACGGCAAGAGCGCGACCACCCACAGTCCAAACAGCGACGCCATGTCGAGGAGGCGGGTGAGCGAGTACCGCCAAGACGCGTGGCATATCCGCAAGACAGCAGACAACGCGACCATTCCTTGCGTCACGCTCAACCAAAAAAGCATTCCAGCCAGCGACACCTGCCAGAAACCGGGAACGTCATGCTCGATGCGAAATCCCCATCCCCAAACGACAATCCCCGCGACCAAGACGACTGCAAGGCATACCAGCGCGGAGCTACGAAGAGTAAACTGTCGAAGCCGGGACGGCTTAGCAAGAAGCGCTTCGAAAGGTTCGTTGGCGACAGCGCTGAGTACCGCGAAGGATGGCGCGTGCGGTAGGGTAGCGTCGAAGATTTCGGACGCGCCTTCGGAGCCTTCGGTTTGATGGCCGCCCTGGTTTTTGAGTTCGATGGTCATGCTGCTAATTGCTCACCGATGCCTCCCCACCTTCCCACTTCGTGGGCCCCTTCCTCCCGCAGCGGGAGGACAAGGTTTAGCATCTGCCATTCCTGTTCCCCTTTCCTATTCCTATGGGACAGGGGTTAGGGGAAAGGGCTTTCCTCATCCACCCTTTTCAAATAAACCACCGCTGGCGAAGTTCCAAGCTCTTCCAGCAGCCGGAATTTGCGGGGATTGCTCCACTCTTTTTTGACCGACCAACGCTCGTCTTTAGAGTTGCCCCAAGTGATCGCCTTGGTCGGACATGCCTGCGCGCAAGCAGTTGTGAATTCATCCGGCTCCAAATCGCGCCCCTCGGCGTCCGCCTTTTCCTCCGCTCGGCGAATCCGCTGAATGCAGAAGCTGCATTTTTCCATGACGCCTTTGGAGCGGACGGTAACGTCGGGATTAAGCTGCTGATTGAGCGGCTCGTCCCACTCCGGCGAGTACCAGTTGAACATCCGGACATCGTACGGGCAGTTGTTCCCGCAGTAGCGAGTCCCGACACAGCGGTTGTAGACCATGGCGCTGATGCCTTCTGGGTTGTGGTAGGTCGCGTAGACCGGGCAGACCGGCTCGCAGGGAGCGTTGTCGCACTGCTGGCAAAGGATGGGCATGAACCGCGCCTTCACATTTGGATACTCGCCCTCCCAATACCGCTCAACACGAATCCATTGGTGCGTCCTGCCTTGATGAGCCTGCTCAGGGCCAACGACGGGGATGTTGTTCTCCGCAAAACATGCCGCCTCGCAGGCATGACAGCCCGTACAGCGGTCAAGGTCGATGACCATGGTCCACTTGCGCTCATAAGGTGTCGCCTCGTCCTCAAGCGACGGCTTGCTTCGCTTTGGCTTCATCGAATCGATTGTCTGCTGACTCAGTGGCATGGGCTAGACTTTTTGCTCCTGCGCGCGCCACTCGCGAGCGGTTTCATGAATGAGATCCTTGACCGAATCGGGTTCGCGTCCATTTGGCATGTCTTGGACGGTGACAAGCGTGTTAAGCTTGCGATGATAACCTGCAACCGCACTGCTGACTTTTTCGAGGCCGACATGTGCCATACCGCCTTGGCCAGCGAACAATAGGAACGGATTTGCCTGCCGACCGTCCGGTGCAAGCCGCATAGGGATGGAAACGAGCTGAGGGTGAATACCTTGGGAAGGCACGGCCGCCAAATCCATATAAGCACGTGGAGTAGAAAGCCGCACGATATCGCCTGTCCGAATGCCCATCTTCATCGCAACCTGCAGATTGATTTCAGCCCAAATGTTCCAGACCACCGCAGTCATTGGGTCAGGTATCTCCTTCATCCAGGGCAGATTGTCATGACGACCATCGTGCCAATAGATGTGCGGATAAAGGTCGACGGCAAACTCGCCTGCACCAAGTAGTTTCGGCGGTCTCGGAAGCGAAAGGGACGAATTCGCGACAGACGCTGAGCCTGTTTCGCCGGTCGTCCAATGGCCCCCCCGCGACAGCATTGCGTTCCACGCGGCGTCGTCAGGTTGCAGCTTCCAGGTCGATAGAACAGCGTTCTGAGCATGATCGCCAGGCGTGATCTGGGCGACATCCGCTAGGATCGATTCCAGCGGACGCGTGTCCATCCACGGAACTTGTTGACCATTCGTCCCGGATTTGGTCAGGATATAGCTCGGATCGATGATCGGCTGCATCAAGGACGCGCCTGTGTGTTCGGCAGGAATCACCAGGGGAACATGGTCTCCCCAATCCTCCAGAAATGTCCTAGTTGGCAATACTAAATCTGACGAGGACGTTGTGCGATTCTCGAACGGCGACAGTGCAGCGACAGATTTTGCTTTCGAGAGGGCCAAGTCCAGGGCGTCGAAATCTGTATATGAAAAGACTGGATCGAGCTGGCCAACCCATAAGACAGTCGAAAACGCGCCTGACTTTAGCCCAGCTATGAGCGTTTGCATCGCCTGATTCGAACTTGGTCTGCTAGGAACGGGCAATCGGGCTTGACCAAATCCAACGCAGGCGCTCTTCGTTTGGACGTTGAGCGATTCGACGGTCGTGAACGAATCTGTAGGGTCGTCATGCGCCAACAAGCCATCGCCTGCCATCGCCAGTGCTCGCGGCGCAGCAGCGTGTATCTTGTCTGCGAGTGCTGTCAGCTTTGCCTCATCCAACCCCGAAATTCGCACGACGTCTGCAAGCGGAAGTCCAGTGCCGCCGAGCAATCTTTGCAATCCCGAGGCTACTACCGCTTCTGTGCCAGGATTGCAAGGAAACCATTCGTCGGCGTTCGCAGCGGTCATGCTCAAACGCGGCCCAACATAGGCAAAATAGCCGTGGTCGCCTGCGCGACGCCTTGGCCCTTGCCGAAACTCGCCGTAGAGCCGACTGTAATAGACTGGCGACGGCCACCGCTCTAGGAAATTCGCGCCTAACGCGACAAGCACGTCTGCTTCGTCGATCTTGTACGCCGGCAGTTGATCGCGGCCATAAACGGCCTTCGCCGCAGCACGCCACGGGGCATCATCGATAGCCGAATAGTAGAAGACTGTCCCGCCGAACGTCTTCGCGAAATCGTTCAGCATCGCAATTGCCGACGGAGACCGGCCAATCGTATCCGCGTCCGCGACGATGGCGAGCTTGCCGCGCGAAGAATTCAACTTGGAGCGAAGCTGAGAGAGGGCGTCATCCCAACCTATTTCGCGCCGTGGGTCGGCCGGGGACGAGTTGTCAATTGGCCCACGCAACCGCCCTGGATTATACAAATGCTGCAAGCTGGCCTGCCCTAGCGCGCAGGTCTTTCCTCTGCTGACTGGATCGGCCGGATTCCCCTCAACTTTAAGCGCACGTCCCGCCATCGTCCGAACGAAAATCCCGCACCCAGCCGGGCACATTGCGCAAGTCGTCGCGAAGTACTGCGGAATACCGTCCTGCAAGCCGGCAGGCTGGTTGACATATGGAAGCTGCTTCGGCTCGCCGTAGGTGCCGGTGATCTCTTCCTTGCCGCCCTGGCAGCCGGACGAAAGCGCACCGGTCGCAACTGCACCAGAAACGACCGTCAGTTGAATAAATTTTCTGCGCGTGATTTCAGTCAATCGCTATTATTCTTTCAGCAGCTCATCAGTAGTGGCAAGTCTGGCAATCGACTGCCGCTTGTTTGGGCCGGAACTTGTGCTCGTTGGCGCGGTGGCACGAGACGCACCATCCCATGTTCATCTCAATGGGCTGATAGAGGACATCCATTGAACCGACATCGCCATGGCACTGGGCGCACGGGACATTCGCAGCTACGTGGATGCTGTGCGAAAAGTGGACATACTCCGGCTGATAGTTGACGCGTACCCAAGGCACAGGCTTGTCCGCCAGATAGTAGGCGCGCACCTTTGCGATCTCTGGATGCGTGATGGAAACGTCCTTATGGCAGCCCCAGCAGACCTCGACTGGTGGATAGTTTGCATAGCGCGATGTCGCCGAAGTCCAATGGCAATATTGGCAAGGCACATGCAATTCCTGTACATGAACGCGGTGATAGAACGCAATCGGCTGCTCCGGCCCGGGCGCGCCAACCCACCCCATTTTTCGTTCATGTGTTGCTTCCGGCCATGCAAACGCACCGACGACGACAGCCGTCATCACCAGGGTCGATAAGATCAACACTCCTTTTGTGAAAGGGTTAAGCACGGAGAAGCACTCTTGCGTCGCAGCTCACGATTTTAACCACGCAAGCACAATGTTGGACAAATTGAATCGGCGCGGAGCTACTGCTCCGAAAACGCATTTATCCGCAAACAAAGGGAATCAAACGCGAATTTGTCGTTTAATGTCAAGTGCGCATCGGGTAACAGGTGAAGGTGCCAAACACGGACTTAATTCACGCCTCCATTTGCGCGGCTTGCGGCGCAATTGGCTTGCTTTTAGTTTTGATCGTTTTGCGCCGTCAAAGTGCGGTTTCGTCCCAGCCGGATTGGGAGCATGAGGATACCGGCGACTTTACTGACCCAGGGCTAGCGGCCAACGCCAAGTCGCCCCAATCAAAATGGACACTGGGACTAATGATTGCACTGATCGCGTTTACCGCCGTGGCGTCGGTGGTGACTGTAGCGCTAGCATATCGGTCATAGTCAAGGCATTCCTATGATTTTGATGCAGGGGGCGGAAACGAATATCTGGTGGTGGTGCGAGACGGTGCTGACTGTCTTAGCCATTCTGTGCGTCTGGTACTTCGTGATTAGCGGCCGGGACCGGCAGGCGCTCAAACAGCGCCGAGGCGAGCAGCATGTCGAGCGTTTCGGCACGATTGAGCAAAACGAGGCCCCGCTCACGAAATTTCTGATCTGGACCTATGTAGGCACAGGACTTTTTGTTGTGGGATACCTAGTTTGGACGGGAGTCAACGGACTGTGGTAGAGCCGGATGGACTGAAGTTACCAATTGTGCTCTCTGTGAACATCGCGGAACCCGACCCGTGGGACTCGCTGCCGCAGATTGTTTCGACTCGGCCCTTCCGCTGGGACTTCGGCGGCTGGGGCGATTCGCGCACATGGGCAATTTTGTTCGCCATGTTTTTCTTCGGCATCGCCCTCGCGGGCATAGCGTATATCATGCCGCACGGCAGAGACGCTGCCGTGCCTGCGATACATGTTTACTGACCTACCCCGGCATCTGAAGGGACGTATTTATGTCATTTCGAGAGTAGCGAGGAACGAGCGAAACCGAGAAATCTCTCCTGTCCGACAATAAACGCGCCGAAAGATTTCTCCGCGTCCTCGTTCCTCGGTTGGTCGAAATGACAACTACAGCACCACTTCACCGCGCCGCGCCCCCAGCGTCACCGCCTCCGTCCGGCTGCTTGCGCCAAGCTTAACTAAGATCGAAGCAACGTGAAATTTCACCGTGTGCTGGCTGATCTTTAGCCTGGTTGCGATCTGCTTGTTCGGCAGACCGAGCGACAAGAGTTGCAGCACTTCCCGTTCCCGCGCGCTGAGTAGATCACTGTGCGGAGTGTGCGATGACTGCAGACCTGCGGGGAGTGGCGTCGCTGAAGTCATTAGCAAGGCGATATTGCGATCCAGGGTTACCAGTCCCGCGGACGCGCTGCGTATCCCACCTACGATTTCAGCTTGATCCGCCTCTTTGCCGAGCAGTGCTACGCCGTTCTGCGCCAGGGTCAGGAATTCGCTCCAGTTGCTTTGCGGTGAACCCAGCAGAACAATCGCCGCGCCGTCATCGATGGCGGTTTCAACGAACAAGCGCCCGATCTCATCGTCGAAATCGATCAAGATGACATCGGGCGCGAGATTAGAAGATTCTCGCTCCAGATCATCGCTCGACTGCACGTCGCCGACCACCTGTAGTCCCGCCTCATTTTCAATCAGCGCCCGCAGCCCGGCACGCACAGAAGCGTACCGGGCTGCGACCAATATGGTGGTTTGTGTTTCGCGTTCGGGCAAGTTTATTTCGTCGCTTCCGCGTCGTTACTTCTCTTCGCCGAGTGTCGCCGCGACCTCAGTCAACGAACCGCCTCGAAGCACACGTAGCGTAACAGCGTCACCAGCAGTTTTGGTTCGCAAGCGGCTGCGCAGGTCGTCTACATCACTGACATTTACCTCATCAACGGCCAACAAGACATCGCCGATGGTCAGCCCAGCGCGCTCAGCGGGGCTGTCGGGTTGCACATGAATCACCAATAGTCCCCGATCCTGAGTAACTGATGCCGATGATTTCAAAGTCGCCGGAATCGCCACTAGCTGAGTACTAATTCCGAGGTAACCGCGCTTGATGCGCCCATGCTTAAGAATCGAATCGACAACGTTTTTGACTGTCGGTGCGCCAAGCGCGACTCCGGATCCGCGTCCAAACATCAAATTCAGCAGACCGACAAACTGGCCGTCGGTGTTCACTAAAGCCCCGCCAGAAAATCCGGGGTAAAGATCCGCGTCTGTGTGCAGAATATATTCGGCGCGACCTGAGTCCACTACTTCCAGTTTCGAGCTGACAATTCCCATTGTCGCCCGCAAACCGTGGTGGCCAGGCCGTCCTAATGCGAGAACAAGGCTGCCGACCCGCACCGAGTCGGGATCAGCGGTGTTAAACGCCGGAAGGCCGGCGTCCTCGACCCTCAGCACCACAATGTCGCTTTCAGGATCGCGCCCAATGATGGTTGCCGCTAGCGCTCGGCCATTCGACAACTGAACAGTGACGTCCTCATCGCGTTCGACACCATGCGATGTGGCGACAATCACGCCGTCGGCGCTCCAAATTATGCCCGACGCGGTTAGCCTTGTACCGTCGTCGATCCGCACCACCGATGCTCCCGCGAGTTCAACTGCCGATGCTAGTTGATTTGAAAGGTCGCTGAGTGCACTTTTCTGCTGAATCTGTTCTGACATTTTCTCCCTGCTTTCTGAATGTGCCCATGTATGTGATGACTTTAGTATGGTGCGGCAAGGCAGCGGTGCCTATCGCCCAAATGGGTAACGCGCCTAACCGTTAGGCTAGGGAACGAAAGACCCCTCAGTCTCGTTCCTCGCCACCTCCCCGAAACGGGAAGACTAGGTCTCAAGACGCCTCGCATGATTTCAAGCTTTGCTTTGCATCCATTGCCTCAAAATGCCTGTATAAAGAGCAAAATAGATTGTTTTGGATGAGGATCAGTACATGTCCGTCAAAAAATGTGTCGCAATGGCTTGTATCTTTGCAGCTATCGCCGTCGTTGGCGTATCGATTGATAGAAAACCAGCAGCTTTAGCCGAGATGAGCAGTTCGAGAACGCCTGTTGTCGTCGAGCTGTTCACATCGGAAGGCTGCTCTAGCTGTCCGCCAGCCGACAAGCTGCTGCAGTCGCTGGTGAAAAATCAGCCCATCGGTGGCGCACAAGTCATCGCCTTGGAGGAGCATGTTGACTATTGGAACCATCTCGGTTGGAGCGACCCATTCTCGTCCGCACAATACTCCAAACGCCAGAACGACTACGCCGCCCATTTTAACAGCACAGATGTCTACACACCCCAAATGGTTGTCGCCGGACGATACGCATTTGTTGGCAGCGACTCCGACACTGCCACCGAAAAGATCACAACGGCTGCAAACCTTATACGAAGGCGTCAGATCAATCCGCAAGTCACCGTGGCAAACAATCTGGCGAGCGTCAGAATTCCGGCTGGTGAGTCCGGCGGATCACAAGATGTTTTCGTGGCGATAACGGAAGATAATCTCTTCAGCAACATCAAAGCCGGCGAGAATCAGGGCCGCAGACTTACCCATATTGCCACTGTTCGCGAGATGAAGCAGATCGGAACTGTGGCGGCAAAAATGCCGTTTACTGGTCAATACACTATCCCTAGCGGCAGCGGGAGACGCCACCTGGTGGTATTTGTACAAGATGAAAAGACACACGCAATTGATGGCGCAGCGCAAATTGACCTGACCTAGCCAGTTGGCTAGAAGAGTGCAATTCAAAACGATATCCGAGAGGCAGAACGCGTCAGACTGCGGTAAAATCTCGCACATGGCCAACTCCAAACCAAGCCTAATTGCAGTCGATGATGACCCTGAGGTCCTCCGTGCCGTCGAGCGCGACCTGCGCAACCGGTACGGCAAGGATTTCCGTGTCATGCGGTGCTCAACAGGTGCTGAGGTGATTGAGCTACTGCAGCAGCTCGATCAACGCGGTGATCCTGTTGCCATGATTCTGGCGGATCAGCGTATGCCGGAGATGACCGGTGTCGAACTTCTCACGAAAGCCATCACGCTAGCGCCGACATCAAAACGTGTCCTGCTCACCGCCTACTCCGACACCGAAGCCGCCATACGCGCGATTAACGATGCCCATCTCGACTACTACCTCACCAAGCCGTGGGATCCACCTGAGGCATCGCTTTACCCTGTGGTTGACGATCTGCTAGCCGATTGGCAGGCGGGATATACACCCGACTTCAGCGGAATTAAAGTGATCGGACATCGCTGGTCGCAGGAATCGCACGAGGTAAAGAACTTCCTGGCCCGAAACCAGGTGCCGTATCGCTGGCTTGATGTCGAACGCGACACCGAAGCGCAAAAACAGGTCGAGGGAATGGGGCCGAAAATTCCGTGCATGCCGCTTGTCGTTTTCGAAGACGGCACTGTCATGGAAGACCCCGACCTTGGTGAAATCGCAACCAAAGTAGGCCTGCGGACTCATGCCGAGCAGCCGTTCTACGATTTCGTGATTGTCGGCGGAGGGCCAACCGGCCTCGCCGCCGCGGTCTACGGCGCGTCGGAGGGTCTTTCGACATTGATGATCGAAGCCGAAGCGCCTGGCGGCCAAGCGGGAACAAGCTCACGCATCGAAAACTATCTCGGCTTTCCAAGCGGCCTTAGCGGCGCTGATCTTGCGCGGCGTGCGGTCACTCAGGCGAGGCGGTTCGGCGTTGAGATTCTCGCGCAGCGAGCGGTTGGCCTTCATACGCAGGAAAACTACCGGCACATCGCGCTTGCAGACAGTGCTGAAGTTGCCTGCCATGCGGTTCTGATCGCAACCGGGGTGTCGTACCGCAAGCTGGATGTTCCGGGTGCTGAGAAATTCGAGGGCGCCGGCGTCTACTACGGCGCTGCGATGACCGAGGCAATCTCGTGCAAGGACGAAAGCGTATACGTCATTGGAGGCGCAAATTCCGCCGGACAGGGCGCGATGTATCTCAGCCGATTTGCTTCCAAAGTCACCATGCTTGTGCGCGCCGACGGGCTCGAAAAAAGCATGTCGAAGTATCTGATCGATCAGATCGGCGATACAAAAAACATCGCCGTGCGCACGAACTCCGCCGTCACCACGATCTGCGGAGACCAGTGTGTTAACTCGATCGACATCCTCGACTCTGTCACCGGCAAGACCGAAACCGTACCCGCAGCAGCCGTGTTCGTATTCATCGGCGCTGAACCGCATACCGATTGGCTGGGCGACACGATCATGCGCGACAAATTCGGCTTCATTTTGACTGGCCCTCAGTTTTTGCAAGCCGACGGCAAAAAGCCTCCGCAATGGCCGCTCAAGCGCGATCCCTATCTCCTCGAAACCAGCATCCCCGGCGTTTTCGCCGCTGGCGATGTGCGCCACGATGCCATGCGCCGTGTCGCCGCGGGAGTGGGAACAGGATCGATGTCCGTGCAGTTGATTCATCAGTATCTCGCCGATGTCCGATAGTTGACTAGCAGAAAGCGTTGACAAAATGCCTAACAAAGACCCTCGCCTGTTCCCGATACTGCCTGCCGAGACGATCGAACAGCTTAAGCCGTACGGCACGGAAGTCATTTTTGAGCCGCTCGACGCACTTTTCGTCGATGGCGACAAGGCGGATACGCTGTATGTAATCCTTGAGGGCCAAGTCAAGGTGACGCGCAAAGCTGGCAACGAGGAGATGACCCTGGTCATTCACGAGCCGGGCGAGTTCACTGGCGAGCTCTCGCTGATCAGCGGCGGTCGCAGCATCGCGACAGGACGTGCCCTCGGAATAGTTCGCGCGCTCAAGATTCCGACCCAGGAGATGGGCCGTGCGTTCACGGAGCATCTCGAACTTCGCAAGGCGATTGTGCCAGTGATGGCGGCAAGGCGTCCTGAGGCCGATGCCAGGGTGATGCAGCGCGAGAAGCTCGCCGCGCTAGGAAAAATGTCCGCTGGACTTGCGCATGAGCTCAATAATCCCGCAGCGGCGGCTACACGTGCCGCGTCGCAGCTTGGCGAACTTATTACCAATCAGCTTTCGGAAGCGCTCAATTTGGGCGAAACCCATGATGATCTCTTGCCCGCCAAGATGAAAAGCATCATCCAGTGTGTTCGCACGAGTCGGCGCGGATCGATCAGCGCGCTTGAGCTGAGCGATCGCG
The DNA here is from genome assembly GCA_963699265.1 of uncultured Armatimonadota bacterium. Classification (GTDB taxonomy): domain Bacteria; phylum Armatimonadota; class Armatimonadia; order Armatimonadales; family Capsulimonadaceae; genus CAXSEA01. The sequence goes on from OY969427.1 coordinate 694,635, forward strand.
AGGAGACGATGTGCGATTGGCTAAGTTCCCGCAACGTTCCCGACGCCTGGAAGTTGGCCGGTGATCTGGCCGCAGCGGGGATCACCGTCGACGACCTCAACAAGTTCGCGGGCTGCATCACCGACGAGACGCGGCTGATACGCGTGCTTCATTGGCTTGCGACATCACTAACCGCGCTGAATCTGGTCGACCAGATTGAAACCAGCACAGGACGTATGTCGGAGTTGGTCAAAGCGATCAAGTCGTTCACATACATGGATCAGATGCCGATACAAGAAGTGAATGTTCAGGAAGGTCTGGAATCGACTCTCACCATTCTGGGCCACAAGCTCAAGAACATCAAAGTCATTCGCGAATACGATCCCAAGCTGCCATGTGTCACCGGGCGCGGCGGCGATCTGAATCAGGTGTGGTCTAACATCATCGACAACGCGATCGACGCGATGGAGGGCCACGGCGAAATCACCATCCGCACATCCTGTGAGATCGACCAGGCGTTGATTCAAATCACCGACAATGGCCCTGGGATTCCGCCGGATGTTCAGCCGCACATCTTCGAGCCGTTCTTTACAACAAAAGGGATTGGGGAAGGAACGGGACTCGGACTCGATTCGGTCTACCGGATCATTGTCGACCAGCATCGCGGCGATATCCGGGTCGATTCGAAGCCGGGGCGCACAACATTCGAGGTTCGGCTGCCAGTTGTGGATGGCACATGCCCCGGTGTACAGTCGAAAAAAGCCAATACGACGGTTAACAACTTGGAGATGGCCGCGACGTAGCGGAGTTACTTCTTTGCCGAGTCAGGCAACGAAAAACTGTGAACCATGCCGCACGGGCTGACACTTTTGGTTAGACGTCCACTGCTCGCGAGCAGATTTAGGTTTTTGACCAGACGCGGCGGGACATCGTCGGTGCGAAAGTCCACCGTTATGGAACCGCCGCCTTGTTTGACTTTGGTAAGCGCGATTTGTTGGGCTGAAATGTGGGTATCGGGAAGCATGAGGTTGAGCGGCCTGTCATATGCGATAGGGACGTGATTAATCGATACTGTACATTGTAGCATGCTCGAAGCAAGCAATCAATTGCCTAGACTGTTCCATAAGAAAGAGGAGACCTAATGGCCACCGTTTGCACTCATTTGGATCAAATCAAGAACGTCTCGCCGCGCACTCCACATGTTTGCGAGGAGTGCAGCAAAACGGGCGATTCGTGGGTGCACTTGCGCATGTGCCTGGAATGCGGGCATGTCGGCTGCTGCGATTCTTCGAAGAACAAGCACGCAACCAAGCACTTCCACGAGACCCAGCATCCGATCATGCAGTCTGCCGAACGTGGCGAAGACTGGCGCTGGTGCTATGTCGATAATACGTACGTTTAAAAGCCCTTTCCCTCTGCCCCTTTCCCATAGGAATTGGAAAGGGGAGTGTAATGTCATTTCGACCGGCGCGAGGAACGAGCATATTGGAGAAATCTTTCCTCGTATTTTCGGCCGATTATGAGAGATTTCTCCACTTCGCTCCTTCGTCGCTCCAGTCAAAATGACAAAAATCTTTTCCTTCCCGTTTCGGGACGGGTGGCGAGTAACGAGCCGGGGTAGGCCTTCAGACTACCTCCCCTAGCCCCTGCTTCCGAAAGCCGGGAAAGTTACTTGCTCCACTCATCCGGCGTGTACGCATCAAAAATCGCGGCTCCGTTCGATGTCCCGATTCGGTTCGCGCCAGCGTTGAGCAGCATGATCGCCTGTTCGACTGTGCGGATACCACCCGACGCCTTGATCCCCAATACACCCGGCCCGATCGCTCGACGGATTAGGCGTATGTCCTCGACCGTTGCGCCGGACGGCCCCGTTCCTGTCGATGTCTTGATAAAATCGGCGCCGCAGTCGCGCCCGATTTTGCTCGCGATTTCCTTTTCTTCGTCGGTCAGGTAGCACGTCTCTATGATGACTTTGCTTAGAACTTTGCGCGAGTCTTCCGATCGCAATCCGCCGCCGCTGGCGCTACGGACTCCGTCCATGACTTCCTGCAGATCCTGCTTGACGCCATCATAGTCACCAGACTTTAGCTTGCTAATATTGATAACGACATCCACTTCCTGAGCACCGTTGGCGATGGCGTTGCGCACTGCGTAGTTCTTGGCGGAGCGCGTATCGGCTCCGAACGGAAACGAGATCACCGTGCAGACTTTGACATCCGTGCCTTGCACGGCGCGCACGGCGGTGCCGACCCAGCATGGAAAGATGCAGATTGCGGCCATATGGCGAGAGATCGATTCGTCGGCAAGACGCGCGATATCGTCCTTGGTCGCATTCGGACGAAGCAGCGTGTTGTCGATCATTTTGGCGAACTGTTCACGAGAGTACATTGACGCTAATTCCGCCTTGTTGCTTGTTTCCACGAGCGAACCAGATCGCCGACTTTGGCGAGGACATCGGGGTTCGCGGAGTTGGTGTGTAGAAAATCGACCAGCGCGCTTCCGATCACGGCGGCGTCTGCAATCCGGGCTATCTGCGCGACATGATCAGGCGTACTAATCCCGAAGCCGACTCCAATCGGAAGGCTAGTTGCGGCACGAATCCGCGCGATCAGGCTAGCGAGATCGACGGGGACATCCGAACGGACTCCGGTGACTCCCGCGCGCGAAACGCAATAGACGAAGCCGCCGTCCATTTCTGACGTCACTGCCTTGATTCGGGCTTGCGTGCTGGTCGGTGCCAGGAGAAAAATTGGTGCGATGCCGACTTTGCGCGCTTGAACGAGCCAGGGGCCAGCTTCGTCAGGCGGCAGATCCGTCAAAATGAGTCCGTCCACACCGGCTTGTTTAGCGTCGTTAGCAAAACGCTCCAGTCCATAAATCCAGACGGGATTGTAGTAGGTCATCAAGACAATCGGCACTTGCGAGCGCGTGCGTACTTTCTTGACGACATCGAGCACGAACGGCGGCTGTACGCCTGCTTCGAGGGCGCGCTGTGAGGACGCCTGGACACTCGGCCCATCGGCGAGAGGATCGGAATACGGAATGCCAAGCTCGATCGCGTCGGCACCGGATTCCGCGAGGGTGACAATAAGGTCGGCGGAATGATCGACACTCGGAAACGGATCGCCAGCAGTCACAAACGCGACGAGTCCCGCTTCATTTCTTTCTCGCAACCGCGCGAATACGTCGTCTAAACGATTAGCCGTTTCGGTAACTACAGGCATACCGGTAGTATTCTAGCTTCGCGCGGGAAATCCTTCTTTGCACTAGAGCGACAAAATCTTCGCGACACTGTCCATGTCCTTGTCGCCGCGGCCTGAAAGGCAGACGATGATAACCTCATCCTTGTCCATTGTCGGGGCGATCTTCCGGAGGTGCGCGAACGCATGCGAGGACTCGAGCGCAGGGATAATGCCCTCCGAGCGGCACACCCACTGCAGTGCATCAATTGCCTCCTGGTCGGTCGCCGAAACGTATTCCGCTCGCCCGGATTCCTTCCAAAACGCATGCTCCGGCCCGACTCCCGGGTAATCCAAACCTGCACTCACAGAATGTGTCGGCAAAACCTGACCATACTCGTCCTGCAAAACGTATGACGACGACCCGTGCAGAATGCCCTTCGACCCTGCGACTAGAGTTGCCGCGTGATCCTTTGTGTTCAGGCCCTTTCCAGCAGCTTCGACACCGATGAGGCGTACAGATTCGTCGGCGACGAAAGGATAAAAAATACCCATCGCATTCGACCCACCACCGATGCAGGCGAGTATCGCATTCGGCAGCTTGCCTTCCCATTCAAGAACCTGCGCTCTCGCCTCGCGCCCGATGACCGACTGAAAATCGCGCACCATGGTCGGATAGGGGTGCGGCCCAGCGACAGTGCCGATCACATAATGCGTGTTGCGGACATTGGTCACCCAATCGCGCATCGCTTCGTTGAGGGCGTCCTTGAGCGTACGAGTCCCGCTGCTCACCGGAACGACGGTTGCGCCTAAAAGATGCATGCGGACGACATTCAGATGCTGGCGGGCGACATCATCGACACCCATGTACACTACGCACTCAAAGCCGAACCGCGCGCACGCAGTAGCCGTTGCCACGCCATGCTGCCCAGCGCCGGTTTCGGCAATGATGCGAGGCTTGTTCATGCGCCGCGCAAGCAGCACTTGGCCGAGGGCGTTGTTGATCTTGTGCGCGCCTGTATGGCACAAGTCCTCTCGCTTGAGGTATATCCGCGCGCCGCCCAGCTCCTTCGTCATCTTCTCGGCGAAGTAGAGCGGAGTTGGTCGGCCCACGTAATTGGCTGCATAGTAGTCGAACTCGCGCCAGAAGTGTCCATCGTCGCGGATGGCGTTGAACGCCTCCGTAAGCTCGTCAATGGCCGGAACAAGTGTCTCCGGAACAAATCGGCCGCCGAATTCGCCGCCAAACCGGCCATGCTCATCTGCTTCATATTTGCTCGAGGAGTGGGCTGGCGGCGAGGAAGGGAGAATCTCACGCTCAGTTGATACTTGCATGAGCGATTGTGGCATGGACTGCGAGTGCAGTCAACCAATTGAATGGCTAGGAAGTCGGAAAAGATTCTCCGCTTGCCTTTCCGGTTTTTGGATGGTTGCGCGAGTGTATAGATTATGAAGAATTCATTTTGTGGGGCAGGCGATTGTGGCGCAGGCATCCACGCCTGTGATCTGCCGCCCTCCGATTGTGGCGCAGGCGTCCACGCCTGTGACCTGCCGCCCTCCGATTGTGGCGCAGGCGTCCACGCCTGTGAACTGCCGGCCTCCGATTGTGGCGCAGGCGTCCACGCCTGTGATCTTCCAACTTCTGAGATTGGTGTCGGCGTTCACGCCTGTCATCTGGCGGCCACCACTCCTACAAACCTAATCGCAAACTCCTCTCCACCCTTCAGGACATTTTATCGGCGCCGCCTTCCCCATCTGCGCAACGAAGATTCGACATACTTCGTCACATGGCGGGTTCATCCGGCTGCAAACGAACTGTCCGACAAAGAGCGTGAAATTGTTGGGCGGTCACTAAGGTTCTTCGACCATGCCAGATACTCACTCCTTGCATTTGTCGTGATGAACGATCACGTTCATGTGATCTTGCATTGCAACAGAGCTTTTCAGTTGCATCAGATTGTGCAGAGCTGGAAGTCCTACACCGCTCATCAAATCAATCACTACAGGACCAAGACCGGATCAATTTGGCAAGATGAATATTTTGACAGGATCATTCGTGACCACGACGATTTGGCGGAAAAAGTCGCTTATATTGAAGGCAATCCACGAAGGAGATGGCCAGGGATCGGAGGCTATGAATGGGTGTATGCGATCGCGGACGACTACTTGGGATAAGAGAAAAAGACAGGCGGGACGCCTGCCCCACAATCCCCGTCCTACAAAAAGATTGGCCTCCGGTGAAGAACCGGAGGCCACACGATGGACGAGAATCTTCAGCTTCCCACTGTTATATGCGCAATGTTCGACGCCTGGCTATCAGGATTGAAGACCTGAATATTGGCGACACCGGCATTGCGCAAATACTCCGCAGGAATGACCGCGGTTAGTTTGCCGGAACTAACGAACGTCACAGCGAGACGCTGACCGTCGTATTGGGCGCGCGCTCCAGACTGGAACCACGATCCGTTGAGTGTAATGGTCACCGAACCGCCGCCTGCGGACGCAATGACCGGCGTAACTGTAGTGATTGCCGGAGGAGCTGCCTTGACCACGAGCTGGCCCACGCTGGAAACGTCGCCGTTAGGATTGATCACGCGAACCACAGCCGTTCCCGGATTCCTCATGTACTCAGCAGGAATCGATGCGGTGAGCTGGCTTGAGCTAACAAACGTCACCGCAAGGCGCATGCCGTCGTACTGGGCTCGAGCACCGTTCACGAATCCTGAACCGTTGATCGTCAATGCCATCGCATTCGTCTGTTGAACCGCGACGCTTGGTGATAGCGATCCGATCGCTGGCGGCTGAACGCCGACGGTAAACTGCGCCGTGTTGGACACGCCAGTGTCAGGATTGACCACCTGAACAGTTGCGATGCCGGAATTCGCTAGATACGTGGTTGGAACAACCGCCGTGATGCTTGTTGCACTGATATAAGTTGATGTCAAGTGCATTCCGTCGAACGTCACCCGTGCACCGTTCTGGAAGCCCGAGCCTGTTACCGTAATCGTTGTCTGCGGCCCGTGCCATGCAGCCCGATTCGGCGAGACGGAACTGATCATTGGTGTTGATATGATTGTGAACGGCTTGGTTACCGCGACCCCGCTGGCAACAGGAGCCGGATTGACCGCGCCAACAAGGTACGTCCCCGTCACATCCGCAGCCACGGGCGAAATCACCGCAGTGAGAGTTGTCGAGTTGACGAACGTCGTCGTGACAGGACTACCTCCAAAAAGGATCGTAGCACCCTGCACAAACGGGCCGCCATGAACGGTTAGGACGAAGCTGACACTCGCTGCCACAATCGAAGTTGGCGAAATCGAGCTTGGCGTGGCGAACGGATTCTTAATCGTGAACGTCGCGGCGCTCGACGTTCCGCCGCCTGGCGACGGAGTGACTACCGTCACGCTTGCCGTCCCGGCGCTGTGCAGGTCGGACGAAGGAACCGTCGCGGTGACTTGGGCCGCGCTGACGTAGGTTGTCGATAGTGGCACACCGTTCCAATTCACAACCGAACTGGCCTCGAATGCCGTGCCGTTAAGCGTTAGTGTAAACGTCGATGCGCCAACGATTGCAGAGCTTGGCGTGAGTATGAAGCTCCCAGGAGCGTAGTTGTTGACTGTGAACGTTGCACCGGTGCTCAATCCGAGGTCTGGATTGAGAATTGTGATGCTGTCCGTGCCGGCAGTGGTCAAGTCGGCAGCAGGAATAGTCGCAAGCAGTTCCGTGGCGCTCTCTACGGTCGTGACAAGCGCGGTGCCGTTCCATTGCGCAACCGCACCGTTTTCGAATCCAGTTCCGGTTACTGTAATGACCGTATCCGGATCGCCGACCATTGCAAAGTTCGGAGAAACTGACGAGATGGTCGGGATGTCGGTGACGACAAACGAAAGGGCGGGCGTGGAGCTTCCGCCTCCCGGCGCAGGATTCGTCACAGTTACGCTTGCCGTATTTGGCGAGGCCAGGAAGCCAAGCTGAACCGTGGCATGCAATGTCGTCGAATTCACAAAGGTGGTCGGAAGCCCGCTGCCGTTCCAATTGACCGTCGAACCGGACACGAAGTTCGTTCCCGTAACCGTCATGGTGAAGGTGGACGAGCCGAACAGGCATGTCGATGGCGACAATGAAGTGGTGGTCGGGAGCGGATTGTTGACGGTAAACGTCGAAGCCGAGCTGGTGCCTGTATCGGGGTTGACGACGGTGATGCTGAAAGTGCCCGCGGTGGTCAGATCCGCCGAGGGAATTGTCGCGGTCATGTCGCTTGAATCAATATATATACGCGAAAGAGGCGTGCCGTTCCAATCGATATTTGCGCCGCCTTCGAAACCCGTGCCACTGATCGCAATCGACGTGTCCGGGTCTCCGGCAGTCGCGGAACTGGGCGTGACGCTCGAAATGGACGGGTTGTTGGTGATGGTAAACGTCAGGGCCGGGCTGGATGTGCCGCCTCCTGGCGTGCCGTTTGTTACGGTGACACTCGCGGTGCCGGGAGACGCGAGGTCTCCGGTGGGCAAACTTGCAACAAGGGTGGTCGAATTGACGAGCGTTGTCGAAAGGGGCGTACCATTCCAATTGATTACCGACGAGCTTACGAAGCCCGTGCCAGTGACGGCCAGATTGAAGCCTGCCGAGCCAAACAGCACGGAAGTCGGTGCAAGCGAAGTCGCCGTTGGCGAAGGGTTGTTGACCGTGAACGTGGACGCGGTGCTTGTACCTGTGTCAGGATTGACAACTGTGATGCTGAAAGTTCCAGCAGCGGTCAAGTCCGCCGAGGGAATGGTGGCAGTCAGATCGCTGGCATTGACAAAACTCGTACTAAGTGGCGTGCCGTTCCAATCTACTACCGCTCCGCTCTCAAAACCAGTGCCGCTGATCCCAATCGACGTGTCGGGATCACCGACTGTCGCGCTGTTCGGCGTGAGGCTTGAAATGGTCGGATCTGCAGTGATGGTAAATGTCAGCACTGGGCTGGATGTGCCGCCGCCCGGTGAAGGGCTTGATACCGTGATACTCGCCGTACCCGTGCTTGTTACGTCGCTTGACGGGACGCTCGCCGTAAGCGAGGTTGAACTTACAAAGGTAGTACTCAGGGACGTGCCGTTCCAATTAACGACCGACGAACTGACAAAGCCGGTTCCGGTAACAGTAAGTGTGAATCCTGGCGCCCCGAACAGGCACGACGAAGGCGACATGCTTGTCGTCGTTGGCGCGGGATCGTTCACGGTGAATGTCGCAGTGCTACTCGTGCCTGTATCTGGATTGACTACGGTGATGTTGAACGTGCCTGCAGTCGTAAGATCGGCCGCAGGGACGGTCGCCGACAAATCCTGCGGGTCAGTGAAGGTCGTTGTTAGGGCCGTCCCGTTCCAATCTACGGTTGCACCGCTCTCAAAACCAGTGCCGCTGATCGCAATTGACGTGTCCGGGTCGCCCACGGTCGCGCTGTTCGGCGTGACGCTTGAAATGGTTGGAGCAGACGTGATGGTGAAGGTCAGCGCCGGGTTGGACGTGCCACCGCCCGGGGTGCCGTTTGTCACGGTAACGCTCGCTGTGCCTGAGCTGGCCAGGTCGCCAGACGGTATGGTCGCCGTCAATGACGTCGAACTCACATACGTTGTCGCCAACGGCGAACCGTTCCAGTTAACCACGGACGAGCTAACAAAGCCAGTTCCAGCAACGGACAGCGTGGTGTCTGCCGAACCAACCAGCATGGATGCAGGAGACATGGACGAGGTAGTCGGCACCGGATTATTGACCGTGAACGAATACGCGCTGCTGGCGCCCGTGTCAGGATTGACGACCGTGATGTTGAACGTTCCTGCTGCCGTGAGGTCCGACGCAGGAATCACAGCGCCAGCATCTTGCGGATCAATTATGATGGTCGTGAAAGGCGTGCCGTTCCACTCCGCCTCGATGCCAGTCTGATAGTTTGTCCCAGTGATCGTGATCGTCGTATCGGGATCACCCGCAGTGGCCGTATCTGGCGATATGCTCGAAATAGTCGGGGCCGCAGTGATTGTAAATGTCAGCGCTGGGCTGGACGTACCGCCGCCTGGCGATGCGTTGGTGACAGTCACGTTCGCCGTTCCGGACGACGCGACAAGATTTGCCGGGACGCTAGCGGTCAGCGAAGTTGCGCTGACGTAGGTTGTTGTTAGCGGCGTGCCGTTCCAATTGATGACTGAGGAGCTAATGAAATCGCTACCTGTGACTGTCAGGGTGAATCCAGTCGCACCGACCAGGCACGTTGAAGGCGAAATCGATGATGCTGTAGGCGCGGGATTGTTCACCGTAAACGTCAACGCGGAGCTAAAACTGGTGTCTGGGTTGACGATGGTAATATTAAACGAGCCCGCCGCTGCCAGGTCGGCCGCCGGGAATGGTTGCAGACAAGATCCTGCGCGTCCGTGTAGGTCGTGGTCAGCGGAGTGCCGTTCCAATCCACAGTTGCGCCGGATTGAAAATAGGTGCCGACGATCGCAATGCTGGTGTCGGGATCGCCAACGTTGGCAGAACTCGGCGTCACGCTCGAAATTGTCGGCACGTTTCCAACTGTGAAGTTTGGAGTTAGGGTTTCCGTACCTGTCGTGTGCATATCGAGACCAGTTCCGTCAAACGTGATCGTATAAACGCCTGATGGAAGACTGTTGCTGTAGTAGATCCAGAATGCCCACGGTGTATAAATGCGACAAGTCAGACTGTATTGAGTGCTGGTGCCTACGTTCGTCGCCGTTGCCGTAAACGAGTATGGCCCCCGGAACTCGAATCCGTTCGTGTCCTGCACAGAGATGCTTCCCGAATAGTTTGGCGCAACCGTAGTCGGACTATAGGTTACTGTGCGCGTCTGCGCATCGGCGACTCGTGGCAAGAAAATGACGGATGAGAGGCAAAGTGCGAACAAAAGGCTCAGCTTCAGGCCGATGGTTCTAATCATAATGCGAGTTTCCTTCACTAGATAAGGCCGATTGTTGAGAAAGGCAGCGTTGGACGGTAATTCTTGATGACAACGGCGAAAATGGAGCCGACACCGTTCAATGCGTGCACATTAGGCACCTCTAAATTTGTGGCGTGCTAGACAAGAGGTGCGGCCGCATCGGCGCGACCCACAATTGAGCCAAAAATGTGCGACCGGACTGCCGTAGTCCGGTCGCTGAGCCATGCCATCTCTCGTACTGACAAGACTTTGTGGCTGCTGGTAAAAATCATCGGGTAGACGAGGCAAAAAAATAGCCCCGACACACCAAATAACGGTGCATCGGGGCGAAACCAGGTATTTTTGCTACAGCAGGAAGGACTTCTCGACATTCTCCAGAGTCTTCTTCATGTGCTGTAGGAACTTGACACTGGTTTCCCCGTCAACGATACGGTGATCGTAGGAGAGCGAAAGGTACATAATTGAGCGCGCTGCGATGCTGTCGTCGGGCATCACCCACGGCATCTTCATGATCTTGCCCGTGTTGAGAATAGCGGCGTTGGGCTGATTGATAACGGGTGTCGAAATCCAGCCGCCAAACGCACCTGGGTTCGACAACGTAAACGTGCTGCCCCGAATCTCATCGGGCTTCAATTGATTCGTGCGCGCCCTTGCGGCAAGGTCGGATATCGCGATCGCAAGGTCGATGATGCTCTTATGATCGGCGTCCTTGATCACTGGGATCATCAAACCAGCCTGGTCAAGAGACACTGCCAGGCCAAGATGGAACCGCTTGTGCGTGTAGAGCTGATCGCCAATCAGCGATGCATTCATTCCAGGGAATGCTTTAAGGCCCGTCGCAATTGCGCGGATAATGAACGGCAGAAACGTCAAATTCGCCTTATACTCGTCAGCGATCCACTGCTTGTGCTTTGCCCGGAACGCCACTAGATCAGTCACATCGACTTCGGCAAACGTGGTCACATGCGGCGCGATATGCTCCGAGTAGCTGAGGCGTTCGGCAATCATCTTGCGGATGCCAGCTAGCGGCGTCACTTCGGAATCAGCATCCATCGGCGGCGTAATCCAAGAGGGAATGCCAGCAGGCAAAGTGAATGGCTGTGCAACTGGCGTTGCCGAAAGAGGTGCCGGCGCGGCCTTGGCAGGAGCGGTTTTGGCGCTTGCGATGTACGCGATCACATCGTCCTTGGTTACCCTGCCCTCAGCGCCCGTGCCTTTGATCGAATCCAGTACGCTTAAGTCAAGGCTGTTTTCAGTCAATATGCGCCGAACCAGTGGTGACGATTTCTCGCGCCAGCGTGCGTTGTCGTTGCCATCGCCGCCAGTCTTTGCCGGAACAGTTGGTGGAGGAAGCGTAATCAGGTTCGACGGATCGCTCGGGTAAAGTCCGGTCTCCTTGCTTTGCTGCGCGGTGCCGTTGGAGCCGTTCGTGGGAGCAGACGCGGTAGCGTTGACCGCTGGGGATTCGGCAGCGGGAACTGGAGCGGACACAGTCGCTGACGCGCCGTTCGACGACAGGATCGCAAGCGCTTCCCCGATCTTCACCGTGTCGCCCTCTTTGGCAAGCAACTTGGTGATGGTTCCGGTGCCCGACGATCCCACTTCGGTGTTGATCTTGTCGGTCGCAACCTCAAAAAGCGGCTCGTCTTCCTTGACAAAGTCGCCGACCGACTTGAGCCATTTCGTGATCGTGCCTTCCGTCAAGCTTTCGCCGAGCTGAGGCATCGTGATTGTCGTTTCTGCTGCCATGTTTGTTGATTTGATCCTACTATATTCCCCTCCTTCCGGAAGGAGGGTTAGGGGAGGTTCTTCCCGAAGCTTGTCCGCGTTATTAAAGTTGGAACGCTCTTAGGCACTTTCCTCCCATACGGTTCCCCTCCTTTCGGAAGGAGGGGTTACGGGAGGTAATCTTTACGTTGATCTGCCTACGCCACGCATTGTTCGTTCCGATGCGCTTCCCACCTCACCTAGCCTCTCCTTTCGAAAGGAGAGGGGCAGAAAATGCCAACGAGCTATACGGTCAATTCTCTTTCTTCAGAGCGGTTATTAGCGAACTACGTGTTCCCTCCGCTGCGCTCGTTCGTCGCTTCGGTCGGCATGACGGAAATCGCTAATATGCTAATAGCTCCCTTGCCTTTGCGATGATCTTGTCCTTGTTCGGTAGATAAAACTCCTCTAGCGGCGGCGCGTACGGAGTGGGCGTGTCTGGCGCGGTGACACGCAGCACGGGCGCGTCAAGGTCGGAGAACAGATTCTCGGTAATCTGCGCCGAAATGTCGCTCATAATACCGCCGGTAAACTTATCTTCCTGCACCAGCAGAACCCGGTTCGTCTTCTTGACTGACTTGAAAACCGCCTCGATATCGAGCGGCTTCAAGGTGCGCAGGTCAATGACCTCCGCCGAGACGCCGTCCTCTTTTTCGAGGGTATACGCAGCTTGCAGGCAATGGTGGACCATCCAGCCATACGTGACGATAGTCATATCGTCGCCCGCGCGCTTGATATCAGCCTCGCCAAGCGGAACAATATACTCCTCGTCCGGCACCTCGCCCTTGAAGTTGCGATAGAGGAACTTGTGCTCGAAATAGATGACTGGGTTGTTGTCGCGGATCGCAGCCTTGAGCAGACCTTTGGCGTCGTAAGATGTGGACGGGCAGACCACCTTCAGACCGGGCGTGTGCGTAAACCATGCCTCAGGCGTCTGCGAGTGGAACAAACCGCCGTGGATTCCGCCACCTGACGGCCCCCGCACCACCATCGGCACACCGACCGAGCCGCCATATCGATAGCACATCGATGCCGCCTGATTGACGATCTGGTCGAAGCCGCACGAGATGAAGTCCATGAACTGCATCTCGGCAATGGGGCGCATGCCCATCAAAGCCGCACCAATCGCATAGCCGACAATGGCGCTTTCCGAGATCGGCGTGTCGCGCACGCGTAGGTCGCCGAACTGCTCGTACAAACCCTTCGTGACAGTAAACGCACCGCCGTACTTGCCGACATCCTCGCCAAAAACAAAGACGCGGTTGTCGCGCTCCATCTCCTCTTTGATCGCGCTGCGGATCGCCTCGTAAAACAGGACTTCACTCATGGAACATAGACCCCTTCCAGAGCCTCTGCACCATCGGGATACGGCTCGGCATCGGCGAATCGGCGCGCATCGGTGATCTCTGCTTCGATCTGCGTCTGCATGCGGCTCTCTTCGTCGTCAGTAAAATTGATATGGTCGGCCAGATACTCCCGGTATCGACCAAGCGGATCGCGGCGATCCCAATCGACCACTTCGGTCTTAGGCCGATAGGTGGCTTCGTCGTGCTCGGAGTGGCCGGACATGCGGTACGTGCGGCATTCGATGAATGTCGGCCCTTCGCCGCCGCGCGCACGGTCGATCGCATCTTGGACAGTCTCGGTGACGGCAAGGACATCGTTGGCGTCGATGGAGTAGCCGTGCATGCCGTATGCGGCTGCGCGACCGGCCATGTTTGGGTCGGCCATTTCGCGGCTTACCGGAGTTGAATATGCCCAGTGGTTGTTTTCGCAGATGAAGATAACTGGCAGACGGTAGATCGCAGCCATGTTGATGCCTTCGTGGAAGTCGCCGCGCGCGGTCGAGCCTTCGCCGAAGTACGTCACAGCGACACTATCGCGGCCCTGCATTTGAGTGGCCATGGCAGCACCGCAGGCAATCGGAACGGACGACGCCAGCATCGAAGACGATGCCAAAATGTTGAAGTCCATGTCGCCCGTGTGCGACCAGGAGTCTTTGCCCTTCGACGGCCCAGAACGACGTCCCAGAATCTGGCACATCAGGCGGCGCATCGGCATGCCCTTGAGCAGAAAGACGCCCATGTCGCGGTGAATTGGCGAGACGATATCGTCATGCTTCAGCCCGAACGTGGTCCCAACGCTAATTGCTTCCTGACCCTTGCCCGAGTAGACGCCTCCCAGAATTTTGCCCTGGCGATACATCTTGGACAGCGTATCCTCAAACATGCGTACACGCTTAAGGTTGTAAAACAGCTGCACCTTCTGTGCGCGCGTGAGCTTGAGCTTGGGGTGTGCTTCGATGGGAAGGTATTTGCGCTCGATGCCTTTAGAGGCGTCAGTCACAGCGTCGTGACCGTTCCCGTTTGTGCGGCGTTTGCTGACAGTACGCGCTCCTGCCTGCGGCTGCTCGGTAGCGCGATCCTGCTGCTGCTGTTCCGCTACGGTGTCTTCCATATGTGATTCCGAGACTCCATTGTTTGATTTCTGGACAAAATAGCCGGGACTTAGTATATCCTACGTGCATGCTCAAAGTCAACGAAAAATGAGGTCGCAAGTGCGGCCAGTGGCGCGTTCCGCCGTCACTCACATTATGGAATGAAAACCTTACGAAAATCAACGAAACTTTCGGGTGGTTTTGATTTATGCTCACTTGCGATGCGCAGAGTAATTGCTCGATCCACTTCAGACCCTCCCCCGCCTCCCGAAACGGGAGGAGCTAAGCCAAGAAAAGGACTAACGCCAAATTTTGCCTTCAATTGACCCCTCCCGTTTCGGGAGGCGGGGGAGGGTCCAACCGATGCGCTCTTAGGTATCGGAAAACTCGCTTTAGACACAGTCAAACTTTGCAACAAAATCCTGCTCAATTTGTCCGAAAAATTGAGGGCGAAAATCATCGAATCCGCCGGACAAACCGACTAAGCGGACAAATGATTCGCATTCTGAACGACAATTGCGAGAAGGGTAGTTTCAATGAAGAAAAAGAATGTGATAGGAGCGCTTGCGGCGATTTTGCTCGTAGCGCTGGTGTGTGTTCCGGCGGGCGCCCAGGTGCTGGGGAATCCGGTGACGGACATCGTCAAGCCACTTTCGATTAAGCTTGGCGCGTTTTTCCCGAGCAACGGCCCGGATCAGCATGGCGGCGGAAGCACCCAGTTTTCGGCGGGGCTGGACTACGCGCTGTCCAAAACCACGCAGCTTAACCCGACGATTCCGTCAACCTACTTCGACTACGAAGGCGGTACGAAGAGTGGTGGCCATAGCGATGTCTACGGGCTAGGTCTTGCAATCCGCACGGAAAACATCAATGTGACCAGCTTCAAGCCGTACATCGGCGCGGGAGTCGGTGTCTACGATATCGACGAAAAGCGGTATGACAATGGCAACAGCAGCAACAAGGTAAATGTCGGGGGTAAGGTTTTCCTGGGCGGCGAACTCAACAGCGGCTTCTTCATCGAGGCCAACTATCAGATTCTACCAAGCGCTTCGGGAGTCAATCCCAGCGGCTTTGGCGCGCAGCTCGGGTATCGGTTCTAACTTAAGCTGATCGTAAGCGCCGCTTGGCCCATGGCTGGCAACACGGAAACAGTCATCAAACAGGCGGCGCGTGTCTATGCCATCTCTTGAATCACTTCCCGGATTTTGACGACCTGCCTTAGCAATCCCTCGATCTTATCAAGCGGCAGCATGGTGGCCGCGTCGGAAAGCGCATTTGCTGGATCAGGGTGAGTTTCGAGGAACAGCGCGTCGACCGCGCCAGTCGCAACCGCCGCGCGAACTAAATGTGGGATGAACTCGCGCTGGCCGCCCGTCGCATCCCCTAGCACCACCCGGCTGCTGCACGGAATGGGTGCCGTCAAAGCAGACCGGGCGGCCAAGCGCACGCATAATGGGAAGCGCACGCATGTCCACCACCAATGTGTTGTAGCCGAAGCTTGAGCCGCGCTCGCAAAGCATCACGTTCGTGCTGATGTCTGTGGCAACCTTCGAAATGATGTTCTTGCAGTCCCACGGCGCGAGGAACTGGCCCTTTTTGATGTTTAGCGGTTTGCCGGTTTCGGCAGCAGCGAGCAGCAAGTCGGTTTGGCGGCACAAAAACGCCGGGATTTGCAGCAGATCGGCGACTTCGGCAACCGGCTTGCACTGCCAGCTTTCATGGACATCGGTGATCACTGGCACACCAAACTCTTCCTTGATCGCCGCGAGAATCGCCAATCCCTCGTCCATCCCGCGACCACGGAACGATCCCGCCGAAGTGCGGTTGGCCTTGTCGAACGACGCCTTGAAGATGTAGTTGATCCCAAGTTCCTTGCAGACGGCCGAGACATGGGCAGCGATTGTTCGGCAAAGCTCCAGACTTTCTGCGACACACGGCCCGGCAATCAATGCAAGCTTATCGTCTGGCGCACCAATGGAAAAGGAATCAGTTTTGAGTGGTTGCATGATTTCTATCTTGCGGCTGCCGTCAAGGCTGTCGTCGAACTTTCAGAGATAGGCTTTACTTCCAGTCTCTCAAGCGCGCATATTACCGCATCCACGGTGACACCGTTCATGCACGCCATGAATTTCGCACCCGACAGCGGGCATTTCGACTTGTAGCAAGGGGAGCAAGAAACGCTGTCGTCATATAGCAGTTCTGATCGGCCAAACAGAGGGGCATTGTCGCGTGGACGCGTGCTCCCGTAAATGCCGACCAGCGGCGTATCGAGCGCGGATGCGATATGCAGGATCGACGTGTCGCCCGTTACGACCGCTGCTGCAAGATCGACAAGTGCAGCGGTGTGTCCAATGTGGCTCAGCTCGCCCGATGCGATGATGACTGGCACGTCGGAATCGGCTGCGATTGCCTCGGCCAGATGGCGCTCCGATGGACTTCCGGTCACGACTATATTGAATCCGAGCAACTGTCGCGCAAGCTGCGCATAGTGCGAAATCGGCCAGCACTTGCTCGACTGTGATGTACCCGGATGCAGAACGACGGTCTTAAACGACGGATCGAAATAAGGACTCGCGTTCAAAAAGCGATCAACTTCCTCTCGGTGCTTGTCGGAAATGCCCACAACCATGCGCTCATCGTGCGGGCCTTCGATTCCAAGCGCGTCGGCACATAGGAGATAGTGCTGCGTGTTGTGAATGAACGGCTCCCTTGTCCGCGGGATTGTCAACGTATATACGCGACCGATGAGGCCGGGGTTTGGCCGCGGAAACAAACCAATCCGCTTGGGAGCCACCGTAAACCACATTGACCACCACTTTTCGGCGGTCAAGTTGATGACGATGTCAAAATTGCGATTCAAGAGCATCTTCCGCATCGCCAGCGATGTTTTCAGATACGGGCCGATCCGTCCGTAGCGATAATCGCGTCTCCACGATGCCGAATCAAATGGGATCAACTCGTCGATTAGGGAATTGTCTTCAAGAATCGGTGCCTGCGCCTTCTCCACGAACCAGGTGATTTCGCAGTCAGGATCGCTCTTTTTGAGCGCACGAAGCAGCGGCGTCGCCATCAGGATGTCGCCCAGCGCCCACATTTTGACGATCAGAATTCGCATGACAGCTTGCTGAACGCTAGCCAGCCTTGCCCGCCGTCTCCAATGTACGGCAGTCGCGGTACCTTACCGGAACTGGTTTAAAGTAGAGCTTCTTAGCCCAAAATATGTGCAGACCAAGATATTGTACGTAGCACTTGACTGCATTCGCCAGTTCAGCAGACGCTTGGGGCAGACCAGTCGAGCGCTTAAGGCACGACATTGCCAGTTCGAAGTGATCAATTGCGCTGTGTCTGAACTCCGATCGGTACATCCGCCGGAACCGCTTTTTGATTAATGTCTGATCGATCTCAGTGCGCTCGTCACACATCCGCATCATCTTCTGGCGAAATGCGCAGGTCGCTGAGTTCATCAGGTGCTTGTTGTTGGACGTATTGGACGCATGAAGCTGCCAGTGAACGACCACTTTGTTGACAAACACGAACGGGCTGACTAGAGCGACACGAAAGTACATGTCCCAATCGTCGAGCGGCGCAATCGATTGATCAAACAGCGGCATCTTTTCCAGCAGAGTTCGGCGAAACAGCGCCGCGCCGGTGGTCGTGATCACATTGTCCCAGAGCAAAATCTGATGCGTAGTCGGTTCGCTGTAATCCGCTTTCAGGAGCTTTTTGCCCATTGGCTTCTTGCGTTCGCGGTTCTTGATGTGCGGCTCGACGACGTTCACTGCCTGGCCGCGCAGGTCGCAGGCGAGTGCCAAACCGTGCGCTCCACCAGAGTCCGGATCGGAATCGGCGGCGCTGACGAGAATACCGAGCGAGTCCTCGGGCCAATGGTCGTCGTGATCGAGAAAAATCACGTACTCGCTATCGCGCGACGATTCCTCGAATCCCCTGTTGCGGGCATTGGCGACACCGCCGTTCTCCTGGCTGACCAACTTGAAGCGAGCATCGCCTGACGTCAGCGCGCGGCAATGCTCGTATGTCGTGTCGCGAGAACCATCATCGACAATGACGCACTCCCAATCGGTGAAACTTTGCGCTCTTACGCTATCCAGTGTTTGTTCGATAAATTGGCTGGCGTTATACGCAGGAATGACAATACTGACCTTCATAAAGCGGCTGCGGCGCGCTCCTTTTGAAGAGACATCGGATGATTATGCGGTGACAGCTTCGGCAATTGCACTGCTTCCAGCGCGTCCCGCCCGCACCAGCTCCTGCCGATATAGCTCTTCGATGCGAGTGGTCATACGGTCTAATGTGAACAGCGCGCGCACACGCTCCGCGCCAGCGTCGCCTTGCTTTTTTCGGAGCGCAGAGTCATTAAGCAAAGTTTCAATGGCCGAAGCAAGCGAACTTGCGTCGGATGGAGTCACCAGGACGCCCGTTTGACCATCGACAATCATCTCCGGCGTTCCGCCGACCTTCGTTCCAATGACTGGTTTCGCCAACGCCATTGCTTGCTGGATCACAGCCGAGCACGGCTCCTCCCAAGTTAACGGGACAGTGACAATATCCAGGGCATTGATGACATTGTTCACATCCGCTCGAAATGGCGAAAAGATGACGCGGTCCTCCAATTGATTAGCGGCAACATACTCGCGCTGCTCATCGGCCTTGGGACCGTCGCCAACGACCACAATCCGCAAATTGTGCGCATTTGGCAGCTTTTTAAGGGCATCAAACAGGTACCGATGCCCTTTTTCATCCGCGATGCGTCCAAGGATGCCGACTGCCACTTGGTCGTCCGTAAGGCCAAGCTCCGCGCGCGATGACTCCCGGTCTTTGGTAATATTCTCAAACGCGCCGACATTGGTGCCGTGATGAATGACCGTAATTTTATCTTCTGGTACTCCGCAGTTGATCAGCGTCTGCGCGACCGAACCGGAGATTGCAAGGATGCGGTTGTACAAGACACGGGTGTACAGCCAGCGGCCAAGCGCGGTCTTGAATGGATAGGGCGAGTGGCGCGTCATTAGCCGCACTGGTACTCCAGCGACCCTTGCCGCAAACGCTGGCACGAACGCATCCGTGCTCCAGTGCGTGTGCACGACATCCACCTTGCCAGACTTGCAGAAATCCTTGAATTTGCGGTAGTCGCTCCAGTCGTGTTGCCGAATCACGGTGGCGTCGAGCGTATGAAGCCCCATCTCCATCGCCTTTTTGGAAACCCACCCGCCTGGTCTGCATGCCACAGTGACGTGGTGGCCGCGAATGGTAAGCTGTTCCGAAAGGTTGAGAATATGCAGTTCCGTGCCACCCCAGCCGGGGAAGCCACTCGCTACCTGCAAAATGTTCAAAGGCTGAAACTTCGTTTGCATACGTGTAGATACTTTACTTCTAAACTCCGGCGGATGGTTCACAGTAGCGGCTGAGGATCGTTCGGACAATGTCGGTGCTCGAGCGGCCTTGAATCAGACTTAAAATGCGCACCTGACCGCCGTATGCTTGAACAACCTTCGCCTCTGGCAAGCGGTCTACCGTATAGTCGCCGCCTTTGGCGTATATATTCGGTTTGACCAGCTCGACCAGCGGCTCGGGCGTGTCCGTTTCAAAGATTGTAACATAATCCACACACCGGAGGCCATCAAGCAGTTCTACGCGCTCAGCTTCGGGCGAAATGGGACGCTTGTCGCCCTTCAGCCGCCGGACGCTCGCATCGGAATTGACCGCAACGACCAGTGCGTCGCCAAGAGCCCTAGCCTCCGCAAGATAGCGAAGATGGCCAACGTGTAGAATATCGAAAACACCGTTTGTGAAGACGACTTGTTCGCCGGAATGCTGTCGCACGGCCACAATATCCCGCAAGACGCTGTGCGATCTCTCAACCATGATGGCAAAATCCTTCGTGCCAACGGTTGTCATCTGGGCCGAATTCGCCAACTTCAGGTGCCGCTGTTGTCAAATTTTGTCTAGCGTTCATTATACCTGAACACCTTCCAGCGCTTCGGACAGGATGCTTGCGTGATGCTTGATTGGCTCTGGCTCCAGGTTGGCAGCGGATAGGCAAGCGTTCAGAACAATCTGTACGCTGACAGACGCGACCTCACCGTCAGGCGCTTGCAGGGCTATGTGTCGAGGCGCACGTTGGTTGCCCCACTTGCGGATGCTGGTCGGACCAAATAGTGCTACGGAGGGAATATCCAGCGCGACGGCCGCGTGTCGAATTGCCGTATCGCCTGCGACAAATAGCTCTAAAAATGTGAGCACAGCCAATGTCTGCCGAAGCGGCAACTTGCCAACAAGACAATCGCACCGCGAAACTACTTCAGGCACAAGAAGCGCTTTCAATTGCTCCGAATACACACGCTCATCAGGGCCACCGATTAGTACAAAGCGGCAAGCGGGACATGCTTCCAACAAGGTTTGCATCAGTTCAGCATACTTCTCCGCTGGCCAGCGCTTTTCGGCGTGTGTCGCGCCCGGCTGAATACCAATGAGGGGGCCGTTTAAAGTTGACGGCAGTTGATTGCGAACGGAATCGCGCTCGACATCAGTCACCCACAGCTCCAGGTTCGACAACACCTGCGACTCCGGCGAAACAAGGCGGAAAAGGTCAAGGTACGACTCAAGCTCGCTCGCCTGGGGATCATACGGCACCGTGTGGGTCAGCAGGAAGTCGCGGTGATCGAAGCCAGCCCAACCGATCCTAATGCGAGATCCAGCTAGGAACGCAATTAAAGCGGCGTGGAACGATCGATTGCACACAAACGCGACATCAAATTCGCGCTGCCGCAGTTTGCCGACCAGTTTCAGAAAAGAGAGAGCGCCCTTGTCAGACTTTCGGTACGGATCAAATTCGATCAAGTCGTGGACATATGGGCAATTAACGAGCAATTCGTTGGCCCTCGCGCCGGTCAGCAGGGATATTTTTGCTTCCGGCCAACGGTGCGAAATGGCGCGTAGAAGTGGAATTGCGAGCAGCGTATCTCCAATAAAGCGGTACTTGGTCGCAACTAATATCCGACGTACCGGGCTGCCATCCAAGCCTTCGTTCAATATTGCAGTCTGGTCACTCATTTGGTTGCTACTACCTGACGCACTGCTATATTATGCCCCGAAGTTAGCTCGCGGACTGCGCCTGCAACTTCAAGCGCCGAAATCGCGGACATGCACGTGAATTTTCCGCCGCAAGTTGGATGGCTCTTGCAAGGCGCACAATCCAGATGCTTGTAGATAACACGGGATGCCCCTCCGCCGATTGGCGCGGTGAGGTCGGGATCGGTCGAGCCGAACAACGCGACGACCGGAACTTCAAGAGCCGCCGCAATATGCATGGCGCCAGTGTCTGCGGTGACAACTGCGGCACATTGCTCAATCAGGGCGGTAAGTTCCGCGATCGACGTTCGGCCAGTCAAGTCGCAAATCTCGGCGGCAGAGTCGCCATCAAGTCCCGAAACTATCAGGCTGGCGATTTGGCTGTCGGCGTCGCTCCCCAGCAAGATCACCTGGTCGTTTCGAGCCTGCAACAATCGTACCAGTTCCTGGAACAGTTGAACAGGCCACCTCTTTTGCGGTCTTGATGCGCCGACATTGACACCGATGACTCGCTTGCCTTTGGAAAGATTGTCCAGCAATCGGATCGCCGCATTTCGCGCAGACGGCTGTACAACAAGTGTCATTTTTGGAGAACGCGCGCTGATCCCAAGTTTTGCAGCGACCGACGACAGGATGTGCTGCGCCATGTGCGCGGATTCCGGCGTCTGGTCGACAAACACGATCTTGTGCGCGCCAGCAAGGATTGCAGTCCAGCGATAGGCCGGGATCGACGGCAGGATCACGACGACATCGTAACGACCCTTGCGAATCAGCTTGAAAAGCTGTAGGCAACGCGCTGACGCCCCTCCGTCAACGCGCTCGATCAGTTGGCCAATATTCGGGTTACCGCGCAGAACGTCGAGCGCGGCATATCCGCTCGCGCCGCCAGCGATGACATCGACTGGCTGACCATACTCCTGGCACAGCAGCGCGAGGGTCGGCGTGGTCATCAGCGCGTCGCCGAGGTAGTTCATATTGACGACAAGGACTCTCTTCATTTAGCCCCCGCTGCCGGTATTTCGCTCAATTTACTCATGACGGCATCAAATACTTCGTCCGGCGTGATCAGCTTCATGCAGTCGACCCTGCCCTCGCATGTCGGCTTTCGGTAGCACGGACTACATGCAATACTCTTCCAAATTACCGTGTGCCGATCGCCGTACGGCCCGGTGCGCACGGGATTGGTCGGCCCGAACAGAGCGACGGTCGGCGTTCCCACGGCCACGGCTAAATGCATCGGGCCGGTGTCCGCTGTAACAACCACGTCGCAGTGTTTCAAAATGTGGCCCAGTTCGCGCAAACTCGTCTTTCCCGCGATATTGACCAGCGAATTGCCAGCGTCGGCGCCCTGCTCGACTTGGACTGCGGCATCAACGTCCTGCGGCCCCCCAACGAGAACGACTTTCGACCCTGACCCAACCAACCTCTTCGCCAGCGCGGTCCAGCGATCAACCGGCCATTGTTTATAGACGCTTGATGCCCCGACGTTGAGCGCAATTTGCGGTCCGCCAGGAAGCATGTCGGCCGCGGCATCGCCCTGCGCCAAATACGGCTGATCCGGCCACGGCGTATCAATGTAAATGCCGAGAGGTGGCAAAAATCCGCGCAGGATGTCAATTGCATGCCGGTTGCGGTCCGCTTTCGCAGGCACGACCGGTTCCGTCAAGAATAGCGCATTCTGCTCGCGGTTGAGATTCAGACCTATTCTGCGCCGCGCGCCACTGAGCCATGTCACCAGACCGCTTAAGAGCAGGCCCTGCATGTCGATGGCCACCTCGAATTTTTGTTTCCTAAGTTCACCGGTCAAACTTAAGAGATCGGCGAGTTTAGGCCGATCTGGAATCACATTGACATGGTCAACATCAGGATTTCCCTCCAACAGCCCAGCGCAGCGCTTCCGCACCACCCACCCCAATTCAATGCCCGGATAATTCTGCTTCAGAATTGTCGCAATCGGCAGCGCATGAATGACATCGCCGATACTGCTCATCTTGACGATCAGGAGGCGGCTGAAGGCTGGGCGCTCGCGGCTGCCATTGTCTGATGAGTTGCCTCCCATTTTGCCATTACCTCCGCCGGAACCTTAACTCGCCATCGGTCATGCAGCCACAGCCATTGCTCTGGGTACTGGCGCACAATCTTTTCGATCTCTTCATTGACTCGCGTCATGATACGCTCTGTATCGGCTTCTTTGTCGTCCGTTGGGATCGCCTCAATCGGTGTTCCCGCGATGATCTTGTGGCGATCTCCCGGCAGGCGTATGCAGAAAATCGGCAGTATCGGCGCTCCTGTACGCAGCGCAACCACCGCTGGCCCGGCGACTGTCCCTGCCAGGGTTCCAAAAAACGGCACGAAGACATCGTCCGACTTCTGATCCGGCAGCATCACCGCGATCCCGCCAGCGCGCAGCTTCTTGAGAATCGGCTTTGCGGCCTCGCCGCGGCCTATCACCTCGTAACCCGATGTTTCGCGTATTTCGTTTAGCAGGCCAGCAATCGCCTGGTTGCCGTCGTTACGGACCACTACTGCAAACTTATATCCGTCCACTGCAAATCGACGCGCCATCAGCTCGAAGTTGCCGATGTGGGCCGAAACGGCAACGATCCCTTTACCGCGCGAAAGCAGATCGGTGATTTTTTGCAGGGCGTCAGGCTCTACTTCGCACAATTGCTTAATCTGTTCGGGACTCATTTTTGCCGTGACCGCGAATTCTGCGACAGCCGCCTTGGCAAAGTTGATGAACACCTGACGCGTAATCCGCAGCTTTTCGTCTATCGATATCGAATCGCCGTACGCGATGGCCATGTTTTTCAGCGCAACAGCCCGGTACCGCGCCGAGAGCGCGTAGCCGAGCGAGCCAAGTGCAACGCCAAGCCCTAGCAACACACGCTTCGGCACTCTTCCTGAGAGCGCAAAGATGGTCTTCATCGACCGCAAGACAAACGCTTGCCAAATCTGCTTTTGGTAACCGGTCATCGTGTGACTAAATTCGACCGGCTCATCAGTTCACTCCAAAAATCATCTGGCCGGTTGATCTCAATTTTAAGCTTGGCTGCAAAAACAGGCACATCGAACTCGTCCGCAAGCATCTTGACTGCGTCTTTTTCCGTGGTAACGATACTTGCTCCGCGGCCCTTTACCAGCCTCTTTTTCAGCATCTTGACGGTCGCCTTATTGTAAATCGCGTGATCGCCTAGAGCAATGACATCTGTCTGCAGCTTGACTCCTGCTTTTTGGACAATTTCCACGAATGATTGTGGCTGAGCAATACCGCATACCGCCAGCGAATTTTCAGGAATGCAACCTTGAGCGGCTAAATTTCAGCGCGCGCCAGCCGTCAAATACATGGTTAGCCCGAAATATAGGCTTGTTCGGTGCCAATAGTTCAATTTGGCGCTCCAGATCGCAAAGCGCATCACCCGTTAACCGGTCTGCCCGCGTAATCACGACCATCCCCGCCCTGCTTAGGTGCTCCTTCGGTTCGCGCAAAAGGCCTCGAGGGAGCGGGTAGCCGTTGTCAAAAGGACGCTTGGAGTCAAGTAAAACAATATCCAAGTCGCGCGCAATCTGCCAGTACTGGAAGCCGTCGTCAAGAATGTAAAGGCCCGGACTGCTGTCCGCAAACGATGCTTTAGCACTTCGTCTTCTATCCTTGCCCACCCAAACCGGCACATGCGGATTCTGCTTCGCCAGCGCGGCGGCCTCGTCACCGATTTCAGCAGGGTTTCTTAGAACATTTCCTGCCGCGTCAGAGACCTGCGTCGGATTTTTCGACAGCTTTCCGCCGTGCCCGCGTGAGAGAATGCAAGGCGCAAAACCCTCTTCGTACAATCGCCCGGCAATATAGCCCGTCAAGGGCGTCTTGCCCGTCCCACCTGAGCTTAGATTTCCAATGCTGATCACGGGCACCGGCAAACGCATTCGGCGGCGAACGCCAATTTTTTCGAGACCCAAATAGACATCAAGTCCAACGCTGTACGTTTTGCTCAGCCCAGCAAGTACTCTCCTGACGCGGTCATAAGTCGGGCCTTTTTTCTCACCGCTCAGTACATCAAGCCAAAACCGTTCGCCGATCACGCTCACGATGTGCTTGTCCGCACGGTCGCGGGCTGACGAGCCCCTCGAACGATCGCGTCCGCCTCGGCTTCAAGCCTGCTGATTTCGTCACCCAGGCGCGAGCAAAATTCCGCCCGCGCGGCCTCGTCTAGATTGCTTGGAATCATCATAGGTTCGCCATAGACAAGCGCGGCTCGAGCAAACGGCCACGGCAACTGATACTGATCCCATGTGCTCAAATATTTCGCGGGAAAGATGCTCGAACCTACCGGAATAATCGGGCAGCCCGACTTTTCCGCAAAGAAGATCGCCCCTGGATGCACCACATGGATCGGGCCGCGAGGGCCGTCGGGCGTGTGCGCGAGAACAGCACCATTCTTCAGCTCTTTTGCCATCTTAAGGGCACTTTTGACCGCCCCTCGTGCCGATGTCGAACCACGGACTGTGTTGAACCCGTACATGTGGAAAATTTCGTTTTGGTACTCGCCGTCACGGGAAGTCGAAATCATTGCCCAATAACCGCGCTTGCGGTAGTGGTTGATTCCGACGAATGTTCGTCCGTGCCACGACACCAGAATCAGTCCGCCGTGCAATTTGCGCGTTTCCTCAATCTTCTCTTCACCGACCAAAGTGACACGCATGGTCGATGCCAGCGCGCTAGCGATCCAAAATGCGATTGTGGATATCAACCGAACTTTCATGGGAATTTAGGGCTTGGTCAAAAGTGTCGCTCGCTACTGACTGGGAATCGGCGCAGCATCGATACCAATTGTGGCGGCCTGGTCGGCGTACTCGTCATGGTGGCCATTGTTGCGGAACTGCGTATCGTATAATCGCGCATACGCGCCGCCAAGTTTGAGCAGTTCCGAATGGCTGCCCGACTCGACAATCCTGCCCTCAAATAATACAACGATCCGGTCGGCACTGCGCACAGTCGAAAGACGGTGTGCAATAACGAGAGTCGTTCGGCCCTTCATCAACGTTTCTAGCGCACCTTGAACCAGGATTTGCGACGTTTCATCAAGTGACGACGTGGCTTCATCTAGAATCAATATCTTCGGGTCTTTGAGCAGCGCTCGGGCAATCGCAATCCGCTGACGCTGGCCACCAGAAAGCATGACGCCGCGCTCACCAACAATGGTGTCGTAACCGTTCGGCATCTGGACAATGAAATCATGTGCGTTGGCGTGCTTCGCCGCTTCGATGATCAGCTCCAGAGATGCGTCCGGCCTTCCGTAGCTAATGTTTTCACGAACACTGCCACCGAAGATGATTGTATCCTGCGGCACGATGCCGATATGCTCGCGCAGCGATTCCGCAGTGACGTTGCGGATGTCTTGTCCATCTACAAAGATTTTGCCCATCGTAGGATCATAGAAACGAGGGACGAGATCGGCAAGAGTGGACTTGCCTGCGCCCGACGGTCCGACCAGCGCAGTCACTTGACCCGGGCACATATCGAACGAAATGTGATTTAGGACCGTACGATCCTGCTTATAGCCAAAGCTCACATCTTGGAAGCTCACCTCGCCTCGCTTTAGGGCCAGCGCGGTCGCACCAGGCAAGTCGACCACTTCCGACGGCACATCCAGCACGCCGCCGAAAATCCGCTCTGTCGCACCCTGCACCTGCTTCCAGGTTGCGCCGATGCTTCCAAAGCTGCTGACTCCGTTGCGTATCCGATCCATCGCGACCACAAACTCGCCAAATGTCGCGATTGTCATTGGTCCGCCGTGAATGACTTCGTTCCCACCCACCCAAATCGCAAGAGCAATCCCAAATGCGCCAAGCAAATCCGTTGTTGGGCTGAGTATGGACGAACGGATCACGCCGGACATATAGATGCGTTTGGCATCCTCAATGCTGTTGCGATATCGCGCTATTTCCCGATTTTCAGCTCCAAAAGCCCGTACAAGCCTCGCGCCAGCGAGTGTCTCTTCGGTAATTGTAGAGACATCGGCGAGCTTGTTTTGGGTTTCGAGGCTGATTGCACGCAATGTCTTTGTGATCTTATTGATCGCAAACGCCATCATCGGAAGAATGAGGACGCAAATGAGCGCTAGTCGCCAGGAAATGACAAAAATGTAGATTAGGCCGCCGATTGCAAGAATTGGGGCGGAAATGACATCCTTGACGGCCATGATGCCGTTTTGCAAAACAGGCACGTCGTTATTGAAGGTTGAGAGCAGGTTTCCTGTCCGCTGATTATCGTAATAGGAAAGCGAAAGGCTCTGCAGGTGAGTGTAGATTTTTGTCCGCAGGTCAATTCCGAGCCGTTGACCTACTTCAGCAAAGAGCCAGTTTTGCCCCGACGAACATACCCAGCGGAAACAATATACGGCGACCACGCCGACACAGACTTCAAGCAGAAGACGGCTATCCTTGTGAACGAATGCATCCAGAGTGTACTTTGCGACCGCGCTGAGCGAAAGGGAGGTTAGGCTGACACCGACCGAACACAGGACGCCAAGGAGCATCAATTTCCAATGAGGCGCTAGGTAAGCGAGCAGTCGGCGCTCTAGCGAATGTTGAGCAAACATAATTTCTCGTACTGGTTTTCGCGGGCAACCGATGGCAATCGCGTCGTGGCTACGAGCCGCCTCGTCCGCTCTGCGTGTAAAGATGAAGAGCAGCAAACGCCAGCGCCGTCACGAAGGTCACTGCTGCGGTAATGTGCTCGCGGTTGTAGAGCGCCTGCTTCATCGAAAAATGACCGCCCTCGCTGCCGTCCTTTTTGGCGCTCGTCGGGAACGGGATCAGGCGCGGCACTTGCTTTAGATACTTTTCGTACGGCTCGCCAAACTTCTGCTTGAGAAACTCCTCTTCGTATGTGATCGCGGCGATATGAAAGAGGTAGAACAGGGCAATCAGAACAATCCACGCGATCCAGTTCAGCCCAGACATCGCGGCATACCCGAGCGCAAGCAGCAGCGATCCGAAATACAACGGATTGCGCACGAAGCCATACGGGCCGTCGGTCGCGATCACATTGTCCTTTTGAATATACCCGGCTGCCCAGAACCTGACCACTTCACCAAGTACGAGCAACAACAGGCCAACGGCAAACAGCGTCCAGTTCGGACGGCCCCAAAAGTAGGTCGCAATCAACAGTGCAAGCGGCACCATCCAGGTAAACGTGGTCCGCTTGCGGACAAGAAACTTCAGGGCAACACTATCCGTCATAAAACCTTAAGCACTTCTTTCAATAGCATTCGATTTTGCGCCGACTGTTTCCCAAATGAGCTGCGCGGCTCGCTGCACAGCACCGGGCGCACCGATGGCCGGGACAACCGCGTCGGTCATAATCTGCTTGGCCCGCATCAGCCGCTCCGGTTCGATCAGCATTCCCACGGCGGTATCCGCAACTCGTTCTGCGGTGGCGTGCTCAGCGATGAACTCCGGTGCCACCTGCTGGCCAGCAATAATATTCGGCAGGCCGATGAACTCTAGATTTAGTCGCCGCTTCCGGAAGCTCCACTCGATCCCCATGAGCGTCGAACCTTTATAGACGATGATCATCGGCCGCTTCAGGATGGCCGCTTCGAGGGTCGCCGTGCCTGACGCGGTTATCACAAGATCAGCACGCGCAATACAATCGTACGTCTGATTCTGAACAATAGCAAGGGTCGCCGGGCCGCTAGAGGCAGTTTGCGGCCTCAGCATCGTCCAGGGAGTCTGCTCCTCCGGTCCTTTCCCGATCACAAAACCCTCGCTCGTGACAAGCGCCTTTGTCGGAACAGCAGTGTCAATGGCGGATCTCCCAAGCTGCTTCAGCTTTTCGCCCGCACGCTCGATCACATTGAACGATGAACCGCCCCCTCGAGTGCGCTGCTCATTCAGTATGCGCTCCAGTCCTTCGCGGTTCAGGTTTGGCGCCGCCGCCAGTAGGAACTGCGCACCAGGAACTCTCCTGCTGACAATTGATGCAGCGTCCAGCATCATCGGTAAGTTGTATTTTACTTCGAATCCACGGCTACCCGGAAGAAGCGCGATGATCGGCTTGGCCGGATCGAGTCCAAATTCGGCGTCGAATTCCTGACCGTCCATGGAGGGCTTCACAATATCGACCAGCGGATGGCCCACCCAGTGGGAGTTCGCACCGGCCTCTCTAAGATGTTTGTTGGACCATTCAAACGGAGTGATGATCAGATCGGTGAGCGCGGCAAGCGCACGGTGGCCGTTGGGATTCGGTGCCCTGTCCCATGACCTGGGCGGCAGATAGTACACGATTGGGCCAACGTTGTTCTTGCGCGCCCACTTGGCTACAGGAACGTTGAACGCGCCGAAGTCCACCAATATCAAGGCGTCCGGCGGCGACGCCGTCAGTGCCTTCTTAAGCGCCGCGAATCCGGTGAAATACTTGGGCAACCCTCGTAGCGCCTCAACCACCCCGATCGAGCCCCACGTGCTGCTGTCCGCAATCAGCTTAACGCCTGCGCCTGCAAGTCCCGACCCGCCTATTCCATATGCTTCAACTTGTCTGTCACCGGCAAGTGTAACCAGCGCACGATGTAGAGCAGCGGCATGGCGGTCGCCCGACGCCTCCCCTGCGACATAGGCAAACCTCAGCGGGCGTGAGTCAGCGGTCACGTTCGCGGCGTGTCCTGCTGTCTGCCGCCATAGCCGTAACGTACATTGCGCATGAATCCGATCAGATAGTCCATTTCGGGACCAGCCGGAATCTCGCGCTCAATCACCTCCAGCGCCTGAGTAATATTGATATTGGAGCGAAAGAGCAGCTTGTACGCTTGCTTAAGATCGGAGCGGGTTGCGGAGGCAACGCCCGAGCGGCGCAAACCAATGACGTTTAGGTCGAGCACTTTGCACGGCCGGCCATCTGCCATCATAAACGGCGGCACATCCTGGACTACTTTCGAATAGCCGCCCAGCATTGCAAGCTTTCCAATCCGCACGAACTGATGGATGCCCACAAAACCGCCGATCGTCACCCGATCTTCGACCGTCGCGTAGCCGCTGATTCCGACCATGTTGGCCATCGTGATGTAGCTGCCCAGGACGCAGTTGTGGCCGATATGCGAATAGGCCATGATCAGGTTGTTGTCGCCAATACGCGTCTCCTGTTCTTGACCTGCGGCGCGGTGAATCGTGACGCACTCGCGAATGATGTTGCTCTGGCCAATGATCAGATAGCTTGTCTCCGCCTTGAACTTCCGATCTTGAGGCAGCCCGCCGAGGATCGCGCCGGGGAAAATTTCCGTATTGGTGCCCACATGGGTGAAGGGCTCGATCACCACATGGGCATGGATTCGTACGCCCGACGCCAGCCGGGTGTTGTCGCCGATGACGGAGAACGCGCCAATTTCGACCGAATCGTCTATTTCGGCACCAGGATCGATTACTGCAGTTGGGTGAATCTTAGGCAATGAAAAATTTGCTCCTCGATCAGATCGAGTTAGGAATTCTGCTCGGCAGAGATCAGGGCGAAAAGGATCGAACCTTCGACGACGACCGATCCGTTGACCCTGGCGATGGCCACGATTTTGCCCATGTCGCCACGGACTCGGGTCAGGAAGCATTCGCTGACAAGCATGTCGCCGGGCAAAACAGGCTTGCGAAACCGCGCCTTTTCGATGCCGCCAATATAGGCAAGCTTGCCTTTGGCCTCTGGGACGGATAACATCATCACCCCACCAACCTGCGCCATGGCCTCGACCACTAGCACGCCCGGCATGATCGCCTTGACTGGAAAGTGTCCCTGGAAAAAAGGCTCATTGACTGTAACAGACTTTTCGCCGATGGCATGCTTGCCGGGCGTCAGGTGCGTTATTCGATCTACCAGGAGAAAGGGATAACGATGCGGCAGGATTTTCTTGATCGCTTCGGTATCGAGGAAGGTTTTGTCGTCGAATTCGATATCTTTCACAGATGACATTCAGTATCGGTTCCTTAACCTGCTCGCGGACGGATTGCGGGAGCCAATATCCATGTCCGGCGGCATCGTATTTTTGCTGCGCACTTGCGCGTGCCGAGGCGGCGAACTTTCGCTAGGCGCCCTCTTACTGAATGGCTTCTAGGCGGCGCGCCAAATCGCAGTTTACCGCGTGGCTCGGTCGAATCGCAACAATTCGTCCTTGTATTGGCCGCCCAACCAAACTTAAATCGCCGATCACGTCGAGCAGCTTATGCCGAGCAAGTTCATTGGAGAACCGCAGCGGCGTGCGCCCGTCGGCAGAACCATCGTCCAGCAATGCGATGCAGTTTTCAATCGATGCGCCGCCCGCAAGACCAAGCGCACGCACCTGAATCAGCTCCGACAAAAATCCAAATGTTCGCGCTGGTGCAATCTCAGACTCGTAATCCATCCCTCGATAGATCGCCGCTTGCGTGCCAATCTTCGGTGCGTTCGGATAATCGATTACCACCGTCACTTCGTAGCCTTCGCCTGGCAAAGCGATGATCGAATCGCCCTTCGCACCGTCAATCGAGATCGGCTCAGCTACGATAACCGGCTCAATGGTATCTTGCAGATCAACTATCCCAGCCATGTTGATCGCCTCAACAAATTTTGCGCGCTACCGTCGAGGATCGGCACCTCGGGGCCCTCAAACTCGATGAATGCATCGGTCACCCCAAAACCGGCAAGCGCCGACATCAGGTGCTCAATCGTGCTGAGCCGCGCATCGGCGACTTCAATCACTGTGCACCGGCGCGTATCGACGACCGCGTTGACTTCGGCGAGCGCCGCCGAGCCATCGGACGCATTTACAAACCAGATGCCTAGCGTGGAGCGGTCGTTGTTCGGGAGGATCGTAACCTTGGCGTCTTTTCCGGAGTGTAGTCCCACTCCTGCTAGCGTGGGAGCGGCGTCTTTGAGAGTTCTTCGGAAGATCGTCAAACTACTTGCTCTCAGCGCGCAAGAGCTTTTCCATGGACGCCAAACGGGATTCGAGATCGCGGATGCGCTGGTTCATCTCAGGAAGACGCTTCTGCGACGCCAGGATTCGCATCTCGGTGTGATGGGGCCGCGCGTAGTGGCCACTGACAAACTCGCCCGCAGGAATATCGCCGATTACGCCAGTATTAGCGCCAATAATCGCGCCATCGCCGATCTTAACATGATCCTTCACACCAGACTGACCCGCAAGAATGACGCCCTTGCCAATCTCGACGCTTCCAGATATCCCGACCTGCGCGACAATCACGCAATGTTCACCTATCGTGCAGTTGTGACCGATATGGACGAGGTTGTCGATCTTGCATCCGCTTCCGATCCGGGTGCAGCCGGTGCGGGCGCGGTCGATGGTGACGTTCGCGCCGATTTCGACATCATCGCCGACGATCACACGGCCAATCTGCGGAATCTTGTAGTGACGATCTTCGATGAACATGTAGCCGAAACCGTCGGTGCCTAATATCGAGCCACTATGGATGACGACGCAGGTTCCAAGCTCCGTGTTGTCATGGAGGACGACCTGCGGATAGATCACGCAGTTGTTGCCAATTTGGACATCGTCGCCAATGTAGACAAATGGATAGATGACCGTGTTGTCGCCGATCGTCACATTCTCCCCAATCACGGAATTGGCATGGATGGAGACGTTCTTCCCTAGCGTGACATTCTCGCCGATCAGCGCGGTGGGATGGATGCCCTTGTAGACCTTGGGCTCAGGGGCGAAAATTCGAAGCACCTGGGCGAACGCAAAGCGGGGGTTCTTGACGCGAATGATCGGCTTTTGGATAGCCGGGCTGGATTGAGGAGCGATTACCGCCGATGCCTCGGACCGCTCTGCGGTTGAAAGTAGGCGCGCGTTTTCGGCATAGGTCACATCGCCAAATTGGGCATCCTCGATGCTGGAA
This sequence comes from uncultured Armatimonadota bacterium, assembly GCA_963699265.1. Lineage (GTDB taxonomy): Bacteria > Armatimonadota > Armatimonadia > Armatimonadales > Capsulimonadaceae > CAXSEA01. Next base: position 727,891 of record OY969427.1, read on the forward strand.
ATTCCAGAGATGAGAGTAGCGCCGTCGCCCTCCACATAGCCATCCACCAGCGCCGCCAACTCTCCAACTGTCGTCTGTTTCACCATAGCGTGATCCTTAAATTCAGCTCAACACAAGTAGTCTAAAGCCGTCTCGCTAAGTCTGCCATTGACACTATGAATTGATTGAACTGCCCGATTGCATCCGTGTCAAAAGTGCTTTCATCGCTGCCTGATCAGGGTGAGCGGACTTCCAGTCCACTATTTTTAGCCCTAGACCCTGTGCCGCCACCGTCGCCCGTCGTTGCGTCACATCCAATATTTGATTGACAAGACGCGCCCGCTGCTGTTCGAAATGCACCTTCGCGGCTGTGGCCTGCGCCGCAACCAAATCCTGGCTTGCACTGTCAATCTCGCCTGGGCTTGCCTTTTCGCTGCCTGCCGCAAGTTTCTGCGAAACTACCACCGGCTGCCGCAGCTCCTGGTCAAGCTCGTTCGAGATGGCTAGCAACTCGACACTCTCTTTTTGGAGTGCATCCACCTGCCGCTCTATAACGGCCTTCTTGCGCGTGTCAAGCGTCTGCTTGTAGTCTGCAATCTCGGCGGAAGTCGCAGCCTCCAGCTTTGCCTTCGTTGCTGCGACTGCCTGTGCGATTTCGTCGCGCGCCCGAATTTCGGCCTCTGTTTCTGGCTGCCCCAGACTCGCAAGCGCTGCTTCTCTGGCCGCGAGGAGATGGCCCCAATAATCGTCTGGCGCGGTCCGTGCATTCTTAGGGTCGGCATCGACCTTAAGCGCTCCGGCCTGTACCCTGAGATTAGTCCGCTGCGCCGCTCCCTCCGTCATGAGCTGAGGAACCTTGGCCAGGTAGTCCTGAATCGCCTGACGCCGCGCCTGCGCGACTCCCTCTGCAATGCGGCGATCGCCCTGCTCCTGCGCGATCTTGATCAACCGCGCTTGATTCGTTTCGATTCTCGCCCTAACCGACTCAACAGCACGATCCGCATCAACCTGCAGCCTGGCCGCCTCGTCCCTGGCGCGAACGGAACTTCCGCTTGCCACGATTGCTGAAGGCCCCGCCGAAATCGCAACGCCAGGGGCGGCAAATGCAGTGTCTACCGATGAAACAGGCGCGGCGACCAATTCGTTCGTTTGGTCGAGCTGGCGCACGGCATCCCATTCGGGCGTCATTTGCGCAAGCTGCAGCAGCGAAATCTTAACCGGCTTCTGCTTGACAAACAGCGTAACGGTATTTGAACCGCATCCGCCCGCCGCCAAAACGACCATTACTGCAACTATAGACAACGCAAAACGCAGATAGTTACGGGGAGATTTCAGGCAAGCGATCAGTTTTTCCATTAGGACGGCAGCCTGGACAATATTGCCCAGACGTGCAGATGGGACGCGCACAGGCGCGTCCCATCCAAACCCAAGCAAAATGCGACTATTTGCCGCCGTCGGCGGAGGCATTAAGTTTCGCCAAAACGGCGGCAGTGACATCGTTTTGCGCATAAATCGCAAGCGAGGAGTCGAACACGACCGTGAGGCCCTTTGACTGCGCGACCGAGGCAACCGCGACGCGAACCTCGTCGGCGATCTTTTCGCTCGCCGTCTGCTGGCGCTCGTCCAACGTCTGCTTGTAGCCATCGCTTATCGACTGCAGCGCGGTCTGTCCGTTCTGCTGCTCCTGGGTAAGCTGCGAAAGGCGCGCCTTATCTGCGTCGGTAAGGTTGGACTTTTGCTGCAGGGCCGTTAGCTCATTTTCGTCGGCCTGGGACTTTGCCTCCAGCGTTTTGATTTCAGAGTCGTCCGCAGGCGTCGTCGTGGTTTTGAGCAGAAGCAGACCAAGCTGCGACTGATCTGATTGCGACAGCATGCCGTTCGCGCCCTGCACCTTTATCGCCGCCTGATACTGGTTGACGACATGTTGGAAGTCTGCCTCGGCGGCTGACTTTTCGCGGTAGCCATTCAAGACTTTCTGGATATCTACACTGCCAAAGACAGGCGCTCCCGTAGCGGTTGCCGCTTTGGCGCAGCTTGGTGTGAAGCCCAGCCCTCCGAGCATCAGAACCATCAGGCCAGCAAAGGCAAGCGATGCAGCGGGGCGGATGCGACTCAAAAATATAATGTTGCGATTTTCAGACATGTAAGCGATACGAACTCCTTGTGAATTTGGTCGAACTTTACATCGACCTATTATACGAATCCGGCACCATCAAAAGCGCTAAAACGACTGCCCAATGCTAAAGTCGGTGCGACCACCCTCACGACCGTAGCCGTAGTCGATACGGATCGGCCCGATGGGCGTGGTGACGTAGATGCCGACGCCAACAGCATCGTTAGGCGAGATCGTCGAATGCTGCTCCAGGCCTGATCCTTGGTAAATGCTGCCCCAAGCGTCACCGATATCATTGAATAGTACACCAGTTACGCTACCGCCGACAGGAATTCGAAGTTCCGAGTTGAGTAAGAAAAGGTTGTTGCCCCAAAACCGATCGTCCGGGTAGCCGCGAAGCGAGTCCGCGCCACCTAGGAAGTACTGCTCGGAGAACGGCGTATTCGTGGCTGTTACGCCAAGCAAAACTCTAAAAGCCAGCGTCCGCTTGGGCTCGGTGATCGATTTTCGGCGGGGGCCTTGCAAGCTGATGTACCTGCGCAGGTCAGCTCCGAACTTCGGAAAATTGTGACGACCCGGCGGAAGCGGCGTCGGCGCGTTACCGACCGTGCTTTCCGATGAAGTCACGCCTTCGATCGATATGGAAGCATATCCGCCGGCCGCCGGATTGAACTCGTTGTCTTTGGTATCGTTGACTAGCCTCAGACCAAGGCCGGACACATCCGCGTCCTGCCTAATGAACGAATCTCCGACCGGGATGGCGACGTTGTTGGAGCGCACCGTCTCGCTTCTGCCCGTAATGTACGTAGTCGAGTTGTCACTGATCGGCCGGCTAAGGGTGAGAAGGCCGCCCTTATGCCGTTCATAGTATTGGTTTGTCGAACCATTGCCCGACCCGGACACGAACGAAGTGGAGAAGCGGTAGATCGCCTTATTGTATAGGTCAATGTTGAAGCCATCATGGCGCTTGTCGATGAATGGATCACCAAATGCAAGCTCGACGGATGACTGGCTGTCAACGCCCGCAACCTCCCACGAAACACTCGCCGTCTCGCCGCGCCCGCGGAAGTTTGTTTCGGCAAGCTCTGCTCTGCCAACCAGTTTTTCCTGGGTCGAATAGCCGACACCGACGGACACCGTGCCCGTCTGCCGCTCTTTGACCGGAATGGAAAGCGCGACCTTGCCAACATCCGGGGTTGAAATGTCCGCAGGGCCGACACTGTCGAAAAGGCTAAGGTTGAACACGCGGGTCAGGTCTTTGCGGAATTGAATTTCGTTATACGGCTGTCCAACGCGGGTCTTTAGCTCCCGCGTGATTACGTAGGCGTGAGTCTTGCGGTTGCCCGTCACGGTGATAGAGGAGACGACCGCCTCGATTACTGGGATGTTCAGGTTTCCCGTAGTCGGGTCGATATTGATCTCTTCCGAAATCGACGCCCTGTAGCCAGCGTCCTGATAGACGCCGACAATCGACTGAATGTCGCGCGAGAGGGTGCTGGTGTTGAGCACCTGCCCCTCCTTGGTCTGCATTACCGCCAGCAGTTTAGAAGTAGGCTCGACCTTGTTGCCAGTGAAAATGATGCGCGCGACCCGCGGATTTTCGATCACGAAATAGGTGATGGTGACATCGTTCGGTCCCGGCCCCTGCTCCTCATGGGCCGTGACGGCACTGAAGTAGCCCATGTCCTGAATCGCCTGACGGTCAGCTTCGACGCTGTTTGTGTTGTACGGGTCGCCGATTTTCTGTCGGATTACGCCTTGGATCGCCTCGGTGCGAATATTGGAGTTGCCGTTGATCACGATGGCGCGAATGTTGCCCTGTATTTGCGGGCTACTCCCAGCGCCCCCTGCGGCAGAATCCGTCTGGCCGTACGCCGCTTGAGTGAGCGCTGTCATTGAAATCGTCAATGTCGACACGATCAACAAAATGCCTACAACGCTGCTGGCCGCGACATTGGTTTTCAGAATCTTCAAAAGGTCTTCTCCTGGGAGGGCACGGCGCGGGTTATTGTTCCGTAAGCGCAACGCCCTATCTTCAATAGCTAATGACTGCCGACTAATCTGCGGAATAGTATGGCGAAACCCGCCGACGCACCATGGCGCGAGCTCGAGAAATCCGCGTCTTGACCGCTTCAAGTGAAAGCCCGGTCGCTGCGGCGATGTCATTGTAGTTCATATCTTCCATTTCGCGCAAAATCAGGACGCTGCGATATTCAAATGGAAGCGCCTCAATGGCCTCGCGAATCTTTGTGAGCAGTTCGCCTTGCTCCAGCACGGTCTCCGGCGCCTGCGACCAGTCGGCAACAAGGGACGATTCCAACAGATCCCCACCGGGCTCCCCACCCTCCTGATCGAATGTCGAATCGAGTGACGGCCCCTCGTGAGTCCTCGACCGCGACTTCGCCTTCAGCCGGTTTTTCGTGTGATTGATCGCAATCCGAAACAGCCAAGTAAAGACGCGCGCCTCGCCTCGAAAATTCTGACGAGCGCGGTAGGCGCTGATGAACGTCTCCTGGGTAATATCGCTCGCCTCGTCGGAATCACCGATATGCTGATAGGCGAGATTGTAAATCCGCTGCTGATGGCGTCCCACCAGGGCATTGAAATCGTGCTGCAGGTCGGCGAAATCCCGGCGGTCGGCGGCAAGCTCTGCAGTTTCGCGCTGAATATCCGCCTCTCCGCGCACTGCACCCGCACCATCTGAGGTGCGTTCGGACGGTTCACGCAGCAGTTTGCCGGTCTGAGACGACTCTCCGCTTTCCGGCTGCATTGCACGTCTTAGGTACGCATCTTTGACAGGTAGCGCCCACAAAAGTTTCAGGAAATTGTTCGTCGCGCCAAGGCAAAGGGTCACTGGCCAGTTCTGGTAAATATGGTTTGGTTTAGAAGTTGACGACACCATCGACGCCATAAGTATAGTTCTGCTGGTCGTCGGTGGACGCGTAAACTCGGAAGCGGTTCGTCAGATTATAGTCCAGACTAACCTGGTATTGCAGTGGTTGCAAGGTATTTGCCACCGCACCGGGTGTCCGGCTGCTAAAATATCGCTCGTAGCGCACATCCAAACGAGGCCCTAGTGCCTTTGTTACCGACACCAGTAGCGGAGTCTGCGTATCGTAGTTGACACTAAAATCCTCCAAACCAAATGCCGAAGCGACACTGCTTTCGAGCGGCTGAAGCAGAGTAGGAATGGCATAATTCGTAAATATCTGGGTCGCTTCCGCCTGAAGGGCGTTCGAAACATTGCCATTGACCAGGAGCGCGTTGATCGCCTGCTGCCCGCCGACCGCGGCTAGAATCTGAGCGCTGGTGAGGCCAGGAGGACTCGATTGAAACGTCAAATTAAGTCCATTGGGCGCGCTGAGATCCCCGCTGATAGTCACAGTAATTTGGTACCTGGTGGATTGCCCTCCAAACGTCGCCGAACTCGACTGGCCCGTGAATGCGGCAGGATTGTAAGAAGTTACGTCGGTGCCTTGAATCCCGCCGGGATTCGCGGCCAGTGTTGCCGGAGAAACGCTGATGGTTGTGGTTGCAACGATATAAACCTGCTCTGTGGTCTGATCGGGCGGATTATAGACGAACCGGACAGTACCAACCGGCTGAATCGTAAAGATCGCTGTCGGAAAACTAAACCGTCCGCGCCTCAGATACAGATTACCGACAATATCCGGCTGGCTGAGCGAGCCATTAATCGCGAAGTTGCCGTCTGTCTGCGCATTGATCTGTGCCGATCGCACCTGTGAGCCTGGCAAAATGGCAAGTTGGATATTGCTGAACGTCGGATTGAATGTTGGCGCGGGCTGCGCTCCAGCCTCCGTAGGCGAAACGGTCGGCAGAATCCCGATGGCGTTCGAGATGCGCATGTTCCCCGAAATTATCGGCGTAAGCACGCTATTCGCAACCTCAACATTGCCATTAAGCGTGCCGCGAAATCCGGCGTTGTACAGGGCGCTGATCTTCGGCTCATTAATGGTGAAGTTGTTCGCGGCAGCTTTGATGTCCAGCGTCAAATTGCCCAGCAGGGCGTCAGCAGTATTGGCAAAGCTGGGGATGTTTTCGCCCGCGCTGACAAGATCTACCGTGCCGCTGAGATTGAGCGAGCCGCCCGCCGTGGATTCAATTTGTGACGACTCGATTGTTCCGTGCGTTCCTGAAAAGTCCGCCGCAAGGTTGATGTTCTTAAACGCCGTCGTGAATCCAGCCGGTTGTGCGGATCCATCCTTGATTGCGAAGCTGCCAGTCACAAGCTTGTTCTGCAGCGTTCCGGCAAGCTTTAGGTTTGCCTGGACAGTGCCGCCAAGCTTGAAGCTGGCCAGCGAAGGAGCAAACAGCGCAAACAGCGAGTCGCTCTGCTGCGGCAAATCTGCCTGGACACTTACAGGCTGGTCTGTGGGAAACGTCGCTTTGAACCCGTTCTGAAGCGAAAAGACGAAGGGAATCGAACCGCTGATGGTGGCTACATGCTGCAACGGCGCCGCAGTGCCAATGGCAGGCTCATTCTTGACAAATGTTACGCCAGCGATCGAAATCCTGCCGTCCGCAACCGTGATCTTGCCGCTGTCGATTCGGTCGAGAGTGACTTTTTTGACAGTCACACCGCTCATTGAAATGGAGCCAACCACCTGCGGCTGCATCGCCGTGCCGCTCGCGATCGCCGTGATGTCGCTAATGTCCCCGCCAAGCAGTTCGTGGCCCGGAATCAGAGGCTGCAAAAGCTGGAGCGGAATATTGGATGCCTCAATCTGCGCGTCGAGCGTACCATGCGTATCGATCGTTCCCGAACCGCTGATGTACTCAACTGGCCCGCGCCCTTCGAGTGTTGCAATGTTATAGACACCATGATGGTACGAGACGTCGGCAGTGAGGTTGATCGTGTGCTGTTTGGGATCTCCCAGGGTCAAATTTGAGACATTCGCAACGGTATGGACGGTCGGATCCGCGAGCGGGCCGCTGAAATCCAGAGTCGGAATCGACAGCCCGGCGTCGATCCCTTCTGGCACCTTCGCAAGAGCGAGGTAGAGCTGCGGGCTCGATGACGAAATGTTCTGTGCGATGTCTATCAACCTCGCGATACGCTCGCCCGACACGGAAGAGTGCACCAGCACGGTCTTTTCGTGGGAGTCGTAAACCACCTGCGCAATGTTGTAGGTTGCTGGCCCGCTATGGATTTCGATGGGCTGATGATCGTTGTCAAAGATGCCGTCCGCGTAGGATAGTACTAACTTTGGAACACTAACTTGTACAGTGCTGTACTGCAGGTTCGGGATTTCAGCCGTCAGCGTCAGGCGTGGATTTTTGACTGTACCGGTCGCAACAGCGTCCACAGTCGCCGAGCCAACTACTGGCTCAACCACCCCAGCAGTTTGCGCCAGCTTACCGAGGTCGGCCGACGCGATGTGCGCGGATGCATCGATGGCTTGCGATTTCGTGTTGAACAATCCCTTTGCCATGACCGACGTGCCGTCAACAACGCCCGTCAAATCGCTGACGGTAATTTGTCCCTTTGAATAGCTAGCATCCGCTACAACGTTCTCGTAGTCGAAGCCGGAAACCGTTCCGGACGGTATGGTGAGCGTCGCGCCGACCGACGGGTTGTTCAGCGCGCCAGTCACCGCGACTTTGGCGGTTAGGCCGCCCGTGACTGTTTGGAATGCATTCGCCACTGACGTGGACTTCGGCGAGGGCGCTCCAGATAGCTGGAGCAGATCGGTAATTGAGGCAATCTCCGCATTCTTCGTCGTCACCGTCGCCCTGACCTGCGGCGAATGAGTTTCGAGCCCAAAGATTGTTCCGTTGACATGCGCGGTGAGGCCCAGTCGTCTGAGGACGCCGTTTGTGATCGTGATTTCTTCGGGCGACGCTGCAATATCGGCGCTGATCTGATCCGCGCGATAGGTCTTGTACGCACCGGCAAAGACGTGCGCTGTCCCCCGGATAGTCGGATCGCCGGCTCGCCCTTCGACCTTCGATGTCAGATAGGATAGGCCGGACAATCCTGCGATGTGGAGCTGCTGGCCGACAGTTGCAAGATTTAGTCCGGCCACATTGACATTAAGCTGATAAGGCTGAGCAAATTTGGATGTGAGCGGCGCGATACCATCCACTGCCAGCATGGCACCGTCGGGTTGAAGCGCAACGAATCGCTTGATATCGGCATTGGTGCCATCCGTCGCGAAATTGATCGCGGCTTCGGATATGTCGAGTCCATGTATCGACGCATTCCGCAGCCGCGCGGCTACGGCAATGGGATATTTGTGGCCGGTTGTTGTCAGCGGCTCACCACTCGCGATTTCCGCACTGGCATCAACAATTCCGCTCAAGTTTCCAACCTGCTTTCGCAGCGATTGCGGAAGATTCAGCGTAGCTAGGTTAACGCTGCCAGCGCGGATGTTTAGCAGCGTGCCAGGTGCGCTGCCCGTAGCAACGCTGCCCGTGACGTCGAGATTGTCCCTTGATCCCGGAGTGCTGGCGACTAAACGTCGCACCGTCAGCACATTTCCGAGATAACCGATGGAGCCTCGGATCGACGACAGGGGCGTACCGTAGATCGATGCGCTTGGCGCGAGAAATCCGACATTGAACTGCGGCCTCGTGATAAGTCCTTGAGCAGAAACTTGTACACTCGGCCGGGATTGGACGCTCAGCCAAGCTGGAATCTGCGGAATGAACGGCAGGTCGTCATGGAGTTGACCGACATTGATTCTAGGAATGTCAGCGTAAAACGAGAGTGTTTGCCGTTTGAAGGACGGCACCGTGCCAGTCACATGCGCCGCCATGCCGTCCACAGTAGCGTTTGCGTCTAGCGCAAGCGAATCACCCGTAAAGGCCAGCTTGCCGTTCACATTTTGGATCGGCGCTCGCAACAACTTCTGGTTGCGAACGACCAATCCCGCATTACTGACAATAGCGCTGCCCACAATATCAAGCGGAACGCCGGGCGCGGGGTTGTTTTGGCCAAGTTCGAGCGCAACATTGGCGCGTCCGCCTGTCACCTGGCCGATTGTGGAGAGGTTGGAAAGAAAATAGCGAGTCCAGTAGGAGGCGTCGGCATTTGCCGCATTGACATGGATGTCGTATCCACTGATCCGGTCGAAACCCGGCTTGGTCGACGGAACGCTCGCGATATTGCCAAACGCCTGTACATTGCCGGATCGCACACCAATGCCTGACCCGGCCAGGTTGAACGACACCAGACGGTTCCCGCTGAAATCTACGTCGCCGCTAGCATGTGAGATCGTGTTAAGAGCTGGCTGCAGCGATGCGGGCGCGCTGTGGTCGAGGAAGACGACGGTTGCATTCTTTGCAATAATGATTCCGGTGAACGGCTTGCCCGTCCGCTTAACCGGCTTCTTAAAGAGGGAGCTAAAGTTGAACTTGTTGCCCGCGAAGCGCTCGATAAATGCGACCGGGCGAGTGACCGTCACGGAATCGATATACGCGGCCGCGTTCGCGGGATTGTTGAGAAGCCCCTTCGCGCTGAGCTTTACTTCGACAACGGGGGCGGTTACAAGAGCGCGGCCGTTACCCTGTGCGAACGTAGGTGCGTTGGAGACAGCGACATCGTAGAACGTGATATCGTTGAACGAGTTTGAAGCAGAGACACTGCCAATGCGGATTTCGCGGCCCAGCGCCTGACCGCCCGCAACGGCAATTATTTGTGGCAGTGCGCCGATAAAATCCTTACCGACGCCCGAAAGGTAAACCCCCACCCAAATTACGAAAATCAGCGGCGGGGTCACCGCGATCAGTCGCGCCCAAAACCTGCCCTGATTGAATCGCCGTGCGCTCACGGCGCCATCTTAGCTTGGAGGGGATTTGAGTCCATAAATCGCGAAATTGCTAGACAAGCGAAACGGCTTCCGAAAACTCGATTGCATTGTACGATGAGCGAACGAACGGCGCGCTTGCAACAAACGTAAAGCCCATCTCCTCGCCGATCTTCTTGTACTCGGCGAAGACATCGGGATGTACATATTCGACCACATCGAGATACTGCTTGCCAGGCTTCAGATATTGTCCAATGGTGACGCAATCCACATCGTGCGCCCTAAGATCACGCATCAGCTCGACCACTTCGTCCTTCTGCTCGCCGAGTCCGACCATAAAGCCCGATTTCGTGTAAATTCGCGGATCGGATTTCTTAACGTACTGCAGCAGATCAAGAGATCGCTGGTAACGCGCTTGCGGACGAACATGCCGATAAAGGCGCGGCACGGTCTCAACATTGTGATTGTAGACATGCGGGAACGCATCGACGACGATCTGAATCGAATCCTTCTGGCCTAAAAAGTCGGGGGTCAGCACTTCGACGATGGCGTTGGGCATCAGGTTCCGCAGGTGGGCGATGGTCTCGGCGAAATGCTCAGCGCCGCCGTTCGGGAGCTCGTCACGGTTGACGCTGGTCACGACGATATGCCTCAATCCCAGTGCCTGCGCGGCTTCGGCGACTCGGCGCGGCTCGTCTGGATCGAGAGGACCACCGCGCCCCGTTTTGACGGCGCAAAATCGGCACGAGCGGGTGCATGTGTCGCCCATGATCATGAACGTCGCGGTCTTCTTCGACCAGCACTCGTATAGATTTGGACAGCGCGCCTCCTCGCAGACGGTGACGAGCCGCTCCTTGCGCATTAGGTCCTCGACCTCTTCGATCGGGCGGCGCTTCGGCAGGCGGATGGTCAACCATTCGGGGAGACGTCGGTACGTGGGCTGTGCAGGAGAATCGACAACAGCGGTCGCACTTTCGGACCGGGCCATCGACGGAGCAATTTGGAGAAGCTCAGACATTAGCGTGTAAACATCCTTCTTTCACGCTTGATTATACCCAAGGCTGAGCCTTGACCCTTTGCGCGCTGCCGAACAGGTGATTAATCGATCACCCCGGCTCCCGCGCACAGCGCATTGTCCTGGTCATTTCGACCGGAGCGAGTCCGCGAGCGAAGTGGAGAAATCTCTTTTTCCCCTCCTTTCGGAAGGAGGGATTAAGGGAGGTTTTTCTCCGCTACGAAACTCGCTCAGGCTGATTTCTCCGGCCGAAATGACACTATTCGCTCTACTTCACTTCCACCGCACCAAGTGCGCGGATGAATAGATCCAGTCCGCGGTCAAGCGTCTCCTGCTCGATATTCAGCGCGGGGATCAATCGGATGGCCGAGTTATCAACGTCGGGCTTTCCGATCTTCGCGCCGCAAGTAAGGAACAGCAAACCCTCTTCACGCGCATATTTTTTGACCGCTTCGCAACGCGCATAGTCCGGATTTCCAGCCGAATCCCGCAGTTCGATAGCGATCATCAGGCCGTTGCCGCGAACGTCAACGATTCCGTGCGTTCCGACCATCGGCTTCAAACGCCCCTTGATATGGTCGCCAAGGAACGCCGCGCGCTCCACCAGGCCTTCACGCTCGATAATTTTCATTGCTGCGAGCCCTGCCGCGCACGAGACTGGGTTTCCACCGAAAGTTGTGCCGTGCTCGCCAGATTCCCATTTGCGCATCAGGTCTTGGCGCGCTGCGACCACAGCAAGCGGCAAGCCGCCCCCAATCGCCTTTCCCATCACAATAATGTCTGGCTCAATCCCAAGATGCTCAAACCCAAACCACCGTCCAGTTCGGCCGTAACCAGCCTGGATTTCGTCCATGATCAGCAGAACGCCGTGCTTCCTCGTCTCTTCGCGAATCTTTTGCGCAGCCGCCGGAGTCATCGGGAAATATCCACCTTCGCCCTGCTGCGCTTCGATAAACACCGCCGCGACATCCGGTCCAATCTGATTCAGCAGTTCCGTAACTGTGTCCTGGCAGCAATTAACGCGATGCTTAATCGCGCACTGCTCACAATGCGGCGCGCCAGCATGCTTCACATTCTCGCGCAGCGGCGCCAAAAACTGCTCATAAGCGTTCCAATGCAGCTTCTTCGAATGGCTAATCGTGGACGCAAACAGTGTCCGCCCGTGGAACGCGCCATCCAGCGCAATAAACTTGCTTCGCCCAGTCGCCTTCAACGCAAGTTTTGCAGCCGCGTCAATGGATTCCGACCCCGAGTTCTTGAACAGAAATGTCCAGGGCGACGCACCGGGCAAAATCCGACCGAGCAGGCTGCGCATGAATTCGCCCAGCTCAAGCTGCGGAGTGTGGCGCATGATGTCGGACGTGTGCATCACCTCGGTCGCCTGCTTCACAACCGCCGCAACAACCTCCGGATGGTTATGCCCGGTCGCATGAACCGCGATACCGCCCGTGAAATCGATATAGTGGGAGCCGGCGTGCGTCTCGACATCGCTGCCACTGACCCGCAACGCGACTTCGTCGGTCTCAAAACCAAGCACTTCAGCAAGAACATCGCTGTGCAAGAACGGATGGGGCATGGTGTCCAGCCCATCCAATTGACCGGCGTCAATCATCTTCTCTTCGGTAATCATTGTGTGTTTCGCTTTCTTCAGTGTCGCCGCTGAACGTCCCGTCCCGCAGCATCCGTCGCCAATATGCAGCCCAGCAGCGCCCACGCCGTGCCGGTCAGATTTTAAATTTTAGGAACGCTCAGGCCCACCTACCCCGGCTCGTTCCTCGCCACCCGTCCCGCAGCGGGAAGGGAAAGAATTGTAGGATGGACGTGCCCGCCCGTCCTTTCTCTGCCTCCCCTTTCCTATTCTATGGGAAAGGGGTTGGGGGAAAGGGCTTCCGACTCCTCTATTGCTTCCCTTCCCGCTGCGGGAGGGGTGGCGACTTGTCGCCGGGGTAGGTCACTCCGTATCTATCTGTGCCCTAATCAGCTCGCTCTTCGGGCTATAGTTCACATAGATCGATTTCCACTCCGTGCAGTAGTCCATCGCCATCCATCCAGCTTCCCGGTGACCATTTCCCGTGTTTTTCACGCCGCCGAAGGGCAGTTGGATTTCGGCCCCGCTTGTTGGCAAGTTGATATAGACCAGTCCCGCTTCGAGATCGTTGATCGCGCGGAACGCGCGAGTCACGTCGCGCGTGTAGAGTGATAGTGACAGGCCGTAGGTCGTTTTGTTTGCCGCGCTTAGGGCGGTTTCGAGATCGTTCACTTCGATTAGACCGGTCACGGGGCCGAATATCTCTTCTTGGGCAATGCGCATATCAAGGGTCATGTTGTCAAATACGGTCGGCGCGTAGAACGCCCCACCGCCAAATGCGCCCTCGTCAAGGATTCGACCGCCGGTCAGCACTTTCGCGCCCTCGCGCTCGCCAATGCCGACATATTCGTGGATACGTTTCAACTGTTCGCGGTTAACGACCGGCCCAATCTGCGTTTCAGGATCGGCACCGACACCCATTTTGACTTCGTTCGTCTGGCTCACCAGCATGTCGCGGAACTTCGACTTGACGCCGCTTTGAACAATAATCCGGCTAGCCGCTGTGCAACGCTGGCCTGCAGTGCCAAACGCGCTCCAGAGCGCACCCTTGACAGCCAGATCGAGGTCGGCGTCGTCGAGAACGACGATCGCGTTCTTGCCGCCGAGTTCACAGCTCACACGCTTCATCAAGTGGCCACATCGTCCAGCGATGTGCCGTCCGACCGAAGTTGATCCGGTAAACGAAATCACCTGCGTTCCCGGATGCTCGACAATCGCCGCACCGGCCTCTTGACCAAAGCCAGTGACAAGGTTGACCACGCCCTTCGGGATTCCCGCCTCGTGGAGCAGTTCGACGAATCGGCATCCGAGACCGGGCGTGTCTTCCGCAGGCTTAAAAACGACCGTGTTTCCGGCCAGCAGCGCGGGGAACATCTTCCAGCTTGGGATAGCAATCGGGAAGTTCCACGGCGTGATCAGGCCCACCACCCCGACGGGAACTCGCTGCGCCGCGCAGAACATATCCGGACGCTCGGATGGAACGGTAGCGCCATTGGGCATGCGTCCAAACGCCGCGATGTAATAGGCCATGTCGATGGCTTCCTGCACATCGCCGCGTGCTTCGACAAGCACCTTGCCCATCTCGCGAACCATAAAGACGGACAGCTCTTCCTTGTGCTCCTCGATTAGGCGTCCCATACGCGTGATGATCGCCGCGCGGGCAGGTGCGGGTGTAAGACGCCAAGATTGATAGGCAGACGCAGCAGCGCAGACTGCGTCATCGACATCCGCCTGCTCCGACCGTGCGAACGAACCCAGCGACTCGCTCAAGTTGGCTGGGTTGTACGACTCGAACGTCTGCCCCGACTTCGCGCCGCGCCACTCGCCATTGATGTAGTTTGTTTTTCCGTTGAAGTTCATAATCTCGTTTCTTAGTTCCTCGCGCTACTACACCGCAGCCGCATTCCTCGCATCGGTCTCGCGGATGATGTTACTGACACCCGTTTTGTTGAATCCCTTGAAACCTTCCCAGCGCTGCAAAATCTCGACATGGCTGCCAGCCGCGCCCTTATCACGGAACGTCTGCGCCTGATCGCTCGTGATCGCGCCCGTCTGCAAAACCGCTTCAAGCCGATCATCCGACACTTGCCATAGCTCCGGCTCAGTGAACCGCTGCTTTAGAATCGGCAGGTCGGTGAACGGTTTCATTACCATGTAGCCCTTGGCCTGGAACAGCTTCGACGCCGCTTCGAAATCGTATTCGCACTCGATATGGTGCATTCCCGCCTCCGCGATGCTGCTGCCATGCAGCGCGCACCAAAGTCCGATTGTCCCAAGCGAATTCCGCGCTCCCAGACGAGTTTGCGAATAATCGATCGCCAGCTCTTCTGGCGAAATATCGAGATCGTTAAACAGAACGACGCGGCTGATCGGATGCTCCATCACCTGCGCACCCCAGCCTGCGTCGGCTCCTGCGTAAAATTTTTCGCGCGCGATAAAGCCCATCGCATGGAACAGGTTCATCAGGTCGTAGAACGTGTCCCGACGGTTTCGGTACGTGTGATGGTCGTGGTTTGCCCAACCAAAGCCGAGTCCGACCTGCTGCTTGTAAATCCAGTGCGCGGCCTTGTTCCGGGTCATATAGTAGTCCCGCTCGGACGCAAAAAACTCATCGCACGCCCGCGCCTGACCGATAGCTGCTGCCGCTCGCTCAAACATCTCGCGCGCTCGGCCAATTGACGCAACTTCGTCCCCGGTTCGGTCGCGACTAGAAAACTCCTGCCGCACTTCAGCAATCGCCTCGCGATCTTTGTCGGTCAAAGTTCCTGGTCGATAGCCATCATAGCCGCGACGTGCGATGACTGCCAGTTCGCCGCCATGCATCGCGATCCGCGCCTCCTCGTACGAAGAATCGGGATCACCAGCCTGAACATTTGGCGTCAGGTTGTTCGACTTCAAAAAGTGCGCGACATCATCAACAGCAATCGCGATTCTCGGTCTGGCGAGAGTTGCCGACAGGCGCACACGCGGCAGACGCGCTCCAGGAACGACCATGACCGCATCGCCATCAACCGTCGTCCGCTCCTCAAATCCTAGTTCGACAACTTGCTTCTTGACACTGCCGTCGGTGTCGGGCAGTGCCCAGTGATCGACAAGATATCTAAGATCGACTCCCGCGCCTTCGAGAAACCGCGTCGTCATCGACACGATCTGCTCGTTTGCCTCCGCGAACGCGTGAAAACGGTCGTCGAAAAAGCGCGCGGCTTCAGGGCAGCGCGGCCAAGTTTCGGTGTATTCCATGAGCATCTGCTCCTTAAATTAATTAGTGCTGGTCTGAGGGTCGCCGTCCGCTCCGAAGTGGAGCGTCGATGACTTCGCAGGCACAGCCCAATGTTGACATTGAGTGACGAGGGTGCGCCCACGAAGTTTCGCGGCATCGCTGAGGTGCAATACGCCATCATCACAAAGGTGGTACGTGTGCGCATCGCAGCGTTCGGCGCCCTCGGCCTGCCTCGTCAGCAGCGGGCGCGTTTGAACTTTCGTCTATTATACCAACAAGATGGCGTCCGCGTAACCCCATGAGGATTACGCGACTTTTGTATTAAGAAGGTAGTTTGAGGATTTTAGGAACGCTCTAAGGCCGCTAGGCCTTTTTTCGCAGGGAGAGTGCGGGCCTCGGGAGTGTTCTTTGCTTAAAGCGACGAGGCGGTTCGCGAATCAGTCTTGATAAGAGGCCGGTCGCCGGGCTCTGTTGTTCGGTGAAAGCCAGCCGCTGCCATGCCTTTTTGAATAGCTGGAATGCCGTCTGTCAGATGCCAGATCAGACCGCTTCGGTAGTCTTCGAGGGCTACTAATGTCATACCGAGGTCGATACCGACTACATCGCGGTCATACCAGTTTTTGTTGACATTGAATGCGTTCGAAAAGCCGTACTGGCCCCAAAGTTTGTCCTGGTATTGATCAAAAAGCGTATTTAGCGCCGCTTTGCCAATCTGCGGGACAAAAAGAATGCTCGTGATCGCAGCCGACGGCGCAACCGTGCCATCATTTCGTCCGTCATGGTCCTCTTCCGCGCCGTAATTGACGGGCGGTGGCTCATCTGAGGCCGTCAAGCCCCAAACGGTATCGCTGTAGGTCTTGAAATTCGCTGAATTGCGGACGCAGTAGGCGTGATTTGCCAAGTGAGCGTTGACCGAGTTCACCCAAAAATCGTAGCCATGCGATTCGCGCTTGCCGCGATAATCGAAGTAGCCCGCGCCCATCTGCCAAATGAAGATCGGCCCCGCGCCCCGCAAAACGTCATAGCCCTCGACTTGAGAGGGATTGAAGTGGAGTTCGTTCCAGGCCTCTGGCGAGATCGGATGTGTGGACGAGCCCATCGCTTCAAAATAGAGCAGCGGGCATTCGCTGAAATCTGCCCACTGCGCCCTCGACCACCCACGCTCTGGCGTCCAGTCCATAGGCAGGAATGCACCGTCTGGTCTTTCGCCACCACATTTTTGCAACCAAGCAAAATCCGTACGATCGTAAATCTGCTGTGCGACAGTCTGTATTTCCGTGCCCTGGAAGTATTGCCCCGCTGTCAGTACGCCGCATAGCAGAAGCGCGGTATCGATCGACGACAGCTCACAGTTCCAAATCCGTTGACCGGAACACGGATCGACAAAATGGTAGTAGAAACCGTGGTCGTTCGGTAGCTGATCGCGGACAAAAAGCAGCGTACGAAGCACTCTGGCGAAGCCTCGTGGCCTCGATATCCATCCGCGTTCGACTGCGATCGACTCCGCTGTCAAAGCATAGCCTGTAGCGGCAATTGACGCGGCGTTATTGCGGTCCGCCCCGAAATTCCCGGCCCGATCTTTGGTGAGCCCGGTGACGGGATCGCTCTTGTTCCAGAAAAACTGGAACGCGCGATATTCAACTTGATCTATGCGCTGATTTTCGGTCGTTTGCGTGCTTTGCGCGCAGCAAGTTTCACTGCTTATTCCTTGGCAAATGGCACAAACTAAGACGACAATAGGTAGAAAGCGCCTACGCTTGACGAAATTGAACAGCAGCGTTGGCATTACATTAGTCTTTCGCGTGCGCCGGCACCGTGGACGAATTGTTGGCGATAATCGTATACGTCCACGACGACAACACGCTGCTGCTTGCCGCCCAATAGCCTACGTTGTCGCCGTTAGGATCGGTTTCCTGAGTCACCCAGCCCGCGACCTGCAGCGGCGAGTTAAGCTTAATTTCTACCGACGGAGCGTTCGTCTTCCATGTGGACGTTCCTCCGATCAGTCCAAATTTCGACACGACCGTTGGCGGAGTCGGCCCAACTATCCAGCCGCTCAATGGCAATGCAACAGGCTTACTTCCGGCGTATGCCACGGAAGCGTCAAAGACGGTGGACGAATCATGCATGGACGACAGAAAAACAGGCTTGAACGCTTCGCCTGGTTTCGGATCAAGGGGAACTGTCCCGGTCACATTCACCGCGACCTTCGCCGTGATCGAATTGTTCGCGGGAGGGTCAATTGTGATCGTCTCAGCGATGCTCATCCCGTTTGATGAGCCATTCGCCAAGAGGATTAGCTTGCCATTGGCCGTTTTCCAAGTGACGGTCTGCGGAATGCCCTGGATATACTTTCCGCCGGTCCAATAGGCGGGCATGGTTAGAATTGAGGTGCCCCACCCCGCAGAAGGCCCGTAGACAAGACGGAGATAGCCGACCGAAGTGTCGAGCACAGCATATTGCGGCGCGTTGGACACGGTCCCGTAGCTCATCTGAAGCTGAGCACTGTTGGCGCTTGACGGGGTTACGAACCACTGCTGACTCTGCGCTGAACCGGCCGCAAGCGCGGACATGGCGATCAATAGGGCCACGAGAAGAGGTCTTAAGTTCATTGTGGGTCTTAGTCCTGAGGCCGTCAATCTACTTGTAATAGGTGACTGCGCTGTTGATGATGGTGAAGGCGGTGCCGTTCTGCGGAGACGGAATGTTGCTGCCGTCGCGATCCCATGCATCCACGGCGCCAGTTCCGCCTTCGGTGGTGGAAAGAGTTGCAGCGGGCGGCAGAGTTTTGACATGACCGTCAGAAAAGAGGTAGTTGGTCATGCTTGTGTGACCCGCAAAAATCGCGGAGAGCGACGCGCCTGTGCCGCCGTTCGCACCGCTGAAATAGCCATTGGTGATAACAAAGTCCGATGTTGGCCAAGTCGTCTCGAGAATGGCGATCGTTGTGGACGGAGTTTGAACCTGCGCGAGGGTGGGCGGAGGTGTGGCCGAATAGTTTTCGCCGAATATGCCGAGGCGCGTGTACAGGGGGTTGTTGTCCACGCAATTTGGGACGTAAGAAACCGCAATGCCGTCATCCGTGTTGACTTTGCCAACCTGCGGATTGTCAGGACACGCGAAAACTGCGTTTGACTTGATATAGGGCATGAGGGCGACTTTCCATGTCTGCAGACCAGTGATTTCACGGTAGCAATAGGTCTCGTCGTAATCCTGCACGTATTGGAGCATGGCCAGACCAATCTGCTTTTCGTTGCTCGCGCAACTCGTCTGACGCGCCTTTTCCCGAGCTTTGGCGAAGACCGGAAACAAGATAGCGGCGAGAATGGCTATGATGGCTATAACGACGAGCAGCTCGATCAAAGTAAAAGCGTTCCGCTTCCTTGCGGCCAGATCTGCCTTCATCTCAATGTTCTCCCTACAATCAAAGCGTTAAGAGCACGAATGACCTTGCGAGCGACAAACCATAACCGGTTAGTGTTGCTTAGCCGATATTAACACCAACAGGTTAAGTTGTCAATAGTCGCTGCTGGAAATTCTTGTGGGGCAGGTCGCAAGGGGCAGGAGCTGTGGGGCAAGCGTCCCCGCCTGCCATGCAAAACTCCTAGTGCTGGTGTTTAGCTGCTGAACGAAATGAGTCTTGCGCTCTTGACTATGCAAACCCCTCGATCGGATGCGGCACGTATGGCTCCTCCAACCGCTTGATCTCTTCGTTCGTCAGTTTCACGCTCAAAGATGCCGCTGCATCCTCGAGATGATGCGGCTTGGTCGCGCCAACAATCGGCGATGTCACTGCGCTTCTGGACAGCAGCCACGCGAGACCGATTTGCGCCATCGGGACACCGCGCGCCGAAGCGATCTCCTGCACTCGGCCAACAATCGTTTTGTCGGAATCCGCGGTGTTCTGATAGAGCGTTTTGCCGAACTCGTCCGTCTTGGCGCGGTCCGTCGGCTGATCGTCGGTCCAAGGCCGAGCGATGCGTCCACGCGCAAGCGGGCTCCAGGGAATGACACCAATGCCCTCTTCCAAGCACAATCCGAGCATTTCGCGCTCCTCTTCTCGGTAGATTAAGTTGTAGTGGTTTTGCATGGAGACGAATCGAGTCCATCCATGCTGATCGGCGAAATAGAGGGCTTTGCAGAACTGCCAGGCATACATCGACGATGCCCCGATGTAGCGCGCTTTGCCTGCTTTGACGACATCGTGCAGCGCTTCCAGCGTCTCTTCTATTGGCGTCTCCTTGTCAAACCGATGGATCTGATAGAGATCGACATAGTCCATTTTGAGGCGAGTCAGGCTGTGGTCAATCTCGGTCATGATCGCCTTGCGGGATAGCCCGGCGCCGTTGACGTCAGGCCGCATTCGGCCGTGGACTTTGGTCGCAATGACGACCTCGTCGCGCTTGGCAAAATCGCGGATGGCGTTGCCAAGAATTTCTTCGCTGGTGCCGTCGGAGTAGACATTCGCTGTGTCGAAAAAATTGATGCCAAGTTCCAGTGCGTGTGTGATAAATGGCCGGCTGTGCTCCTCGTCGAGCGACCAAAGGTGACTCCCACGCTCCGGTATTCCGTAGCTCATGCATCCGAGGCAGATGCGCGAAACCTTCAGTCCCGATTTTCCAAGGCGTGTGTATTCCATCGATGCAGTTCCTTTGCTGGTATCCGCTACGATTATCCCCAATTCGCAGCTTTCTTTGGCCCATCACGAAGATGATTTCGCACCCGCTCAAAAAATTGACACCATCGATTGAAGGCGATTCGATGTACTTGTATCCAATCGGCTGAGGTATGCTTTACTTGTCGATTTGCGGTCAATCCCGCGAATTGATCCATGTTCCGGAATGCGCATATCTCGACAATACGTACTCGGGATTAGCAGACGCCGTTACCGACATATGGATGAAGTCCCAATGGCACTTAGCGCTTCGCCAAAACAAAATAGTAAGCTGTCGTCGCTTGCCGAAATGGCGATGGCGGCTGTGGTCGGCACTTCGACTGGCGCGCCGTACGCGCTCGATGAAGACGCACTACTTGTAAGGCGTTGCCGCAGAGGCGACACCGGCGCATATCGTCAGCTAGTCGAGCGTCACGAGCGCCGCGTCCTGTCCATCATCGGACGCATCATGACCGATCAACGAGTCCGCGGCGATGGACGCCAAATGTGCGACATAGACGATGTCGCGCAGGAAGTTTTCGTGCTCGCTTGGCGCGCTCTGCCGAATTTTCGAGGCGAAGCAAAGTTTTCCACCTGGCTCTATAGAATCGCAACAAACCGGGCGATCAAGGAGTGGCGGAGGTCGCGTAGCCATCCCGGCGAAGGCTGGGTCGATGAGCTCGACGAAGAGCTGCGAGCAATGTCTGAAGGACGCGGCGTCGCCGACCAGGGCTGCCTCGATCCGGAAGAGATTTTGCAGTTCCGGGTGCGCGACCGCTACATCATGGACGTGGTCAACAGCCTCCCGGAAAAGCAGCGGACAGTTATTCTATTGCACTACTATGAAGACTACTCGTGCGAAGAGATCGCTCAAATTTTAAGGTGCTCGATTGGAACGGTCTGGTCGCGCCTTCACTACGCCTGCCGCAAATTGCGCGGGTCGATATCGTTTGAGGAGAATTGACCGAATCAACTGCCTCGATGCGTCGAGCAAAGTTTGACTTTGCTTTCCCGATGTAGTTGTACCGGGATCTCTGTAAAGTGGATTTGATGGTCAGCCTGTCATGAAACCGCTAGCTTGTACATATTTCAGCCGATACTTGCCGCCGTATGTCAACGGCAGCCTGTCGCGGATCGACCCGATGTTGAACAGTCGCGTCGCTACGCACATCGCGTCCTGCACAAACTGCAAGGGCGCAACCGCTGAACTCGCCAAGACACACGCGCAGCTCAAAGAGCATGGGCGCACCGCGACCGATCTGGGACTCTCGGGCGCAGAGCGGCGCACGTTTGGCCGCCGCCGTTCGCTTGCGGACCGTGTCAGCCTTCAGGTTGCGATTCTGGAGGAGCAAAACCGGCGACGGCGACGCGTCGGCACACAGCTAGTTTTGACCATGGCGTCGCTCGCAATGATCGGCGTATTTCTTGCATCGCCAACTCCTGCGCGCGAATGGATATACCGCCAGATCCTGCAGCAAGCGCCGCCGCCAAAAGTGGTGGTCGTGTATGTGGCGCCTGCGCCGAAGGTGATTCACATCGCATCTCGCGACCCATTCGCGGTAAAGTTGCCGAAAACTCTTGCGTTGAAGAAGGCGGCGAAACCGATTGTTGCATCTTCGATGCCGCCGCCTCCGCCCAGCCTTGATGCGCCCTACCCGACGTCGCCGACATACGCAACAAACACCCTTGCGTCAAGCGCAACGGACTCGTCGAGTGGAGCAAGCGATTCCACACCTAGTGTCGTGCACTCAAGCACGGCTGCAGATACGACAATCAATGGTGACGTCAGTCCGAACGATACTCAAACGCCCACCGTCGCCCCAGCGAATGGTGATGAAACCATCCATCATCACCACGTCAAGGTCACGCCATCCTTCGCCGCAAGCTACGATAGGCATTGATACCCGCCCGTCGAAGGCCCCTCCCCCGCCTCCCGCAACGGGAGGAGCTGGAATGGATATCTGCAATAGCCATTCTCAATCTTAAGTCTTAGCTCCTCCTGCTGCGGGATGAAGGGGCCCACGAAGTGGGAAGGTGGGGGTTTCGGGAGGCGGCGGAGGTGCCTAAGTGTTACAATGCACCCATGATCGTCCTCGCGTTCGACCCAGGTACTGCAACAACCGGATTCGGCGTCCTCGAAAAGACCGGCGACCGCTTGGTTGCTGTGGACTACGGCGTCATCCGCACTTCTCCCGACGACAGCCCGCCGATCCGCCTGCAAGTCCTGTTCGACGAAGTGACCGCTCTGATCGAAAAGCACCAGCCGGAGACCGTCGCGACGGAGCGCCTGTTTTTTTCCAAGAACGAAACCACGGCGATCTCCGTTGGCCGCTCTATCGGAGTAATTCTTCTGGCAATCGCTCAAAAGGGCTTGCCGTGGCAGGAATACACCCCGCTGCAGGTGAAACAGGCTGTCACAGGTGTCGGCAACGCCGAAAAAAAGCAGGTTCAATGGATGATCCAGCGTATTTTAGCATTAACCGAAGTACCCAAGCCCGACGATGCCGCCGACGCCCTTGCGGTCGCTGTGTGCCACGCCAACAGCATTAAACTCGCTGCGCTTGGGGTAAAGAATCGACGTAGATAGCCGCAAGCGGGAGCCATCATTTTGCCGTCCTCCCAGTCAACCAAGACCACTCCCCTCATCCTTTCGCTCGATATCGGTACATCGTCCACGCGCGCACTCCTTTATGATTTCTCAGGACAACTCCAGCGCGGCCGCGAAGTCCAGATTAAATATGCAATGGACTACACGGCGGACGGCGGTGTTCAGACCGACCCCGATGCTCTGGTCGAGCGTACAATCGACGCAATCAAGCAGCTTCTCTCGGCATGCACAAAAGGCGAGATCGGCCGCATCGCCGCCGTTGCTACCTCGTGCTTTTGGCATTCGCTGATGGGGATTGATGCGCGCGGCAAATCGGTGACACCGTTGCTGTCCTGGGCGGATACGCGTTCATCAAGCGAGGTCGAGCGTCTGCTTCATGCCCTTCCCCAGCACGAGTATCACGCGCGGACCGGTGCGTTTGTGCATTCCTCCTATTGGCCGGCGAAGATCGCATGGCTGCGCGATGTCCAGCCGCATGTTGCCGATAAGGTGAAACGCTGGATCTCGTTCTGCGATTATCTAGGGATGCATTTGTGGGGCGAATCAAATGTCTCGATCTCTATAGCGTCCGGAACAGGACTGCTCAATGAAAAATCCTGCGAGTGGGATGGGAAGACGCTAAGCGCAATCTCCGTAAGTGCGGACGAACTCACTCCGATTGCAATACCGGGCGAAACCTTCAAGCTGAAGGATTCAAAGCTGATTCCTGAACTAGCCGACGTGCCATTTTATCCGGCGTTCGGCGATGGTGCCTGCTCTAATATCGGCGCAGGCGGCAAGGACGACACCCGCATCGTCATCAATATAGGCACATCAGGCGCGATTAGGGTGCTATGTCCAAAACCGGACCGCGACATTCCCGGCGGTCTTTTTCAATATCGCTTAGATAAGGATCGCTACGTGATCGGTGGCGCGGTTTCAAATGGCGGCAATGTCTATGCCTGGCTCACCCGAACGCTGCAGATCGCCGGCGGCGCCGCAAAACTCGACAAGTTGCTCACGCAAACACAGCCGGCCGAGCATGGTTTGACCGTGCTTCCGTTTTGGGCTGGCGAACGCAGTCCAGGCTGGCATGCGATAGCCCGCGCGACCATTGACGGAATAAATCTAAAGACCACCGGAGTCGATATCGCTCAGGCATCGCTTGAGGCGGTAGCGTTCACGTTCAACAGCTTGCGCAGAGATATTCTGGAGGGCTTTCCGGTCGCAACGCAAACCATAATCTCCGGTGGCGCAATCGAGCACAGCAAATACATGCCGCAGCTACTTGCGAATGTTCTGCGCGTTCCGGTCCGCATGTCGCGCGACCCGGAACCGTCTGGCCGCGGCGCCGCGCTTGCAGTGGCGAGCATTGATCGATAATGCTCGCCGCATCGAAGACACACCAGACCGCCTCTCGCAACCGATTCACCCCGACCACGCCGCGTCGGACATCTACGACCGCGCCATGCAAAGGTACGAAGGGCTGTACGAGCAGTTAATCGGGAAGACCGCTTTGCAGGCATCGCAGTAGTTTGGAATGGAGAGAGATAAAAAGCAGCTCCCATATAAACGATCCTGGAACTTGAAAAAAGGCCGTTTTGCCGCGCGATGAAGGAGATTTATTGCACGCTCGCTAACACATTCAAATGAGGCACGGCAGTCTCAATCTAAACATCTAACCTGGAGGACACTGTATATGAAGACCTTAAATTGTGTTCGAGCGACGGCGACAGCGATTGTTGCCATCCTGCTCGTGACGGCCGCATTGATTTGCGTTCGTGTCTACGCGGACACAGCCGCATCACCGACACCGTCAGCAAAGCTCACTGGGAAAGTGATCGGCACACCGGGCTCATACAACAACACCGGCGCCGACATTTCGAAGGTGTTCGACGGCGACATCAATACGTTTTTCGACGCGCCAGAGAGCACCAACGGCAACGGCGACTGGGTTGGTCTCGATCTGGGCACACCCAAGACGATCACCAAGATACGATTCGCCCCGCGAGCCGAATTTCCGGATCGAATGATCGGCGGGAAGTTTCAGGGTAGTACGACCGCCGATTTCGCCAAGCCCGTAGACCTCTACGTGATTACCGATTCGCCCAAGGTGAATCAGTATACGGAAGTGACGACTCTCCTCTCCAAGGGGCCGTTCCAGTATGTCCGCTACCTTTCGCCCGACGGCGGCTGGGGCAATGTTGCGGAAATCGAGTTCTATTAAATGGCAAACCAGCCCGATGCTGGACGAGATAAGTCATTGCGATGTGGGGCAGGCGGGGACGCCTGCCCCAAAGACCACACAAACCAATCCGCCTCCCCTCCAAAATCACTTCCTCTTGCCGACAATAACCAGGAAAGCTCGTAATTCTCGCGTTAGAGCAGGCAGGCGAAACTGCCGATGATCATGTTGTAATTTCTCGATACTTACAGCAGGTCTTCTTCATAGTCAACATCCTATGCTCAGATAAATTTCGAGGTGAATCATGGCAATGTCTGCTCTGGCGGATCGCCCTACTCCAAAAATCGATAAAAACCGTCCGTTTTCTGTTCGCCAGGTCCTAAACGATTGGGACGGCGAACCTGTTGCCGTCGATCTGATCGGCAAGCTCCTCGGCGAGTACGACGATCTGGTCGAATGTCTCGTCGCTCCCGACGCCAGCGCGCTCCGCATGGAGTACGCCTATGGTCGGCTGCTAGGTGTCCGCGGCTCGCTCTGCCGTTTATGCCCCGTGGGCGCCACTGAACTCTTGCCGCGCTCGATTGTTTCGCGTTGGAACCACGCGGAACAGCTTCTCCGCGACTATCTTTCCGAAACTGCGCGTCAGTCAAATGTGCAGGATGTAGTTCTCAAGGTGGAAGAGGCGTGGGTCGCAAGCGCAGACAGCTACCTCGAAGCGCTTGTTTTCCAGATGCGCAACGCCGAGATTCAGCGCCAGCTTGGCCTGCTAAAAAGCATCGACACCGTAGCTATGCATTTAGCGCAGCGCGAATTCTTCCGCCGCCAAAAATGTCTCAAGTTGCCGCTTCACAGCGCGCATGCGATCAAGCTTCGAACCCGATTGCTCGCGCTGTACATGATGCTTCACTCGACCTACTTCGAGACGTCGTTCCCGGTGCTTGCGTCTTACCGAGAGACCTTCCGCATCAAAGACCCAGCGGCGTACCCGTGGTGGTTTGTCGATCACCGGCTCACCGAACGGCAGCTCGCCTGGACCTATCACCGTCTCGATTCCAGCGAACTAGACTGGCGTTTCTAAAGCCGGCCACAGCCGCTCAATTCACCGGCAGCAATCCGCTTGCCCGCCCCTCCTGAATGACCAGGAGGGGTTTTTCATTGGCAAATTGACCATTGTTGTGAGCGCGAAACTTTTCTTTGCGCGCCCGTTTTTCCTTGCTAGATTCGGGCTACAATGACACCATATCTTGTGCTGCATTGTTACCCTCCCCCATCATCTAGTAACAAGCAACACTTAGGTTTAACGCGCAATAATTAGTAAGAAGGTTCAAATGCCGCTTCCGAGCGATTTTGTCCACCTGCATCTGCACTCCGAGTACTCACTTCTCGACGGCGCTTGCCGCATCGATGATCTGATCAAAAAAGCCGTCGAACTCAACATGCCGTCGCTGGGCCTTACCGACCATGGCGTCATGTACGGCTCCATGGAGTTTTATCTCAAGTGCAAGAAGGCTGGCATCAATCCGGTCATCGGCTGCGAGGTGTATGTAGCGACCCGAACTCGCCAGCAGCGCGAAAGCCACAAGCTCGACGGCTCCAACCACCTTGTTCTGCTGGCCGAAAACGAGACTGGCTACCGCAACCTGATCAAGCTTGTTTCGCTGGCGTCGCTCGAGGGGTTCTACTACAAGCCGCGCGTCGATAAGGAGCTGCTCAACAAATACAGCGAGGGCCTAATCTGCCTCTCCGCATGCCTTGGCGGCGAAGTGCCTGAGCACTGTCTGAGCGATGCACTCGACAAGGCGCGCTACGCCGCGTCGGAATATCGCGAGATTTTTGGACGCGACAATTACTATCTTGAAATCCAAGATCATCAGCTCGAAAAGCAGAAGATTGTCAACGAGCAGCTCAAGCAGCTTTCCGCAGACCTTAATCTGCCGCTAGTCGCCACCAACGATGTCCACTACCTGAACGCCGGCGACGCTGACCCGCACCAGGTATTGCTGTGTGTCCAGACCGGCTCGATGATGAGCGATCCCAAAAAGCTGAATTACGGCTCAAAAGACTTTTTCCTGAAGTCTCAGTCCGAGATGGAGCGGGTTTTCGCGGAGTTTCCCGACGCGCTTTCCCGCACCGCCGAGATCGCGAACCGCTGCAAGCTGAATCTCGAGTTTGGCCGCCTCGCGATGCCGTCGCCGGGAGATATTCCGGCTGGTATGAACGCCCAGGCGTACTTCAACCGCCTTTGCTTCGAGGGTTTGCGTGCTCGTTACGGCAACTTCCCCGAGGAGCACGAAGAGCGTTTGCGCTACGAAATCGATGTTGTCGAAAAGACCGGTTTCGCGATGTACTTCCTGATTGTTCGTGATTTCGCCCAGTTTGCGCGCGACAAGGGAATTTACTTCGGGGTTCGTGGATCGGCCGCAGGCAGCCTCGCATCATACTGCCTCGGAATCACCGATATCGACCCGATGAAGTACGGACTTACATTCGAGCGGTTCCTGAACCCCGAGCGCCTATCCATGCCGGATATCGACATGGACTTTGAGGATGGTCGCCGCCAAGAGGTGATCGATTATGTCGTCGCAAAATACGGCCGCGATCATGTCGCGCAGATCATCACATTTGGAACTTTAGGCGCTAAAGCGGTGGTCCGCGACGCGGGCCGGGTCATGGGCGATCTGCCAATGACCGAAATCGACAAGCTCTGCAAAATGATCCCTACCTTGCCGGTCGGCATCAAGCTGACCGGCGCAATGGAAGCAAATCCAGAACTCAAGGCCGCCTATACGACGAATCCGCAGGTCACCAAGCTGGTCGACACCGCGTTGCGCCTTGAGGGGTTGACCCGCCACGATTCTGTCCATGCAGCGGGCGTGGTCATCGCCGCCGATCCACTGACCGACAACGTGCCCGTTCAAAAGTCCGACGATGGCATCGGTTATGTCACTCAATATCCCGCCGCCATGCTTGAAAAGATCGGCCTGCTCAAGATGGACTTTTTGGGCCTCACCAACCTGACCATCCTTGCGCGCGCGGTTGACAATGTCAAAAAGTATCAGAATATCGACCTCGACGTCTTCAACCTTCCGCTCGACGATCCTGCCACCTACGAGCTTCTTGGACGAGGCGACACCACCGGCATCTTCCAACTGGAATCCGCGCAGATGCGCCGCCACATTTCCGAACTGAAGCCCAACACTGTAGGCGACATCGCTGCTATGGTCGCGCTCTATCGCCCTGGCCCGATGGCGCACATCCCGCGCTTTATCCGCTGTAAGCACGGCATGGAGACAACCAAGTATCTGCATCCTGTGCTGGAGCCGATCCTGTCCGAGACGTACGGCGTGATCGTGTATCAGGATCAGGTGCTGCAGATTGTTAGCCAATTCGCTGGCTTTACAATGGGCCAGGCGGATGTCCTGCGCAAGGCGATGGGCAAAAAGATTCGCGAGGAGATGATCCAGCAGCGCCAAAAGTTTATAGACGGAGCGATTTCCAAAGGCCACAAAGAGTCGAAGGCGGAGGAGCTCTTCGACCTGATCGAGCCGTTTGCCGGCTACGCGTTCAACAAGGCGCACTCGGTCTGCTACGCGATGGTTGCCTACCAAACAGCTTACCTAAAGGCCAATTTCCCGCTCGAATACTACGCCGCGCTGATGGCGACACAAGCAGACGACTCCAACAAACTGGTCAACTTCATCGACGATGCCCGGCGCAACAAGATCGCGCTCTTGCCGCCCGATGTCAATAAAAGCGATCTTGACTTTACCGTCGAAGAAGGTGCGATCAGGTTCGGGCTGTTCGCCATAAAAGGCATTGGGCGCGCGCCAATCGAGACAATTCTCACCGCGCGCAACTCAAGTGGCCGCGGTGCGTTTCGGTCGCTCTTCGATTTTTGTAGCCGGGTGCAGGAGGCGAGATTAACGTCTAAGTCTGTCGCGGAAAACTTGATCAAAGTTGGTGCGTTTTCGGGCATTGAGCCGGATCGTGGGCGGCTACTAGCTGGCCTGGAGTCGAGCTGGTCGGCGGCGCAGAAGGCATCGCAGGATGTCCTTGCCGGTCAGGGAAACATGTTCGACAACTTCTCCGACTTGTTGACCGGTGATCTCAGTGGGCCGAAGTTACCGACTGAATATAAGCCGTTTTCGAAGTCCGAGCAGATGGCTCTCGAAAAGGAGCTGATCGGCATTTATCTGTCTGACCATCCGCTGGATCAATACACCGAGCGCCTTTCAAAGATCATCACTCATACGTGTTCGGAGGCACGTTCCGGCGAGGATCGTGAAAAGGTCGTGATCGCGGGCGTGATTTCTAACCTACGCGTCTACTACACCAAGGGCAAAAATGAGCAGATGTTCTTCCTGACGTTGGAGGACCGCACCGGCTCAGTCCCGCTCACCCTGTTCCCGCGCAAGGCGATCGAGTTTGGACAGTTTGTGGTGAAGGACAGTGTTGTCGTGATCGAGGGAACAGTCTCGCACCGCGACCAAATTGCTCCCGGCGGCAAGAAGGGCGCCGCGAAGCAGACCGAAGCGAACATGACCGACATTCCGGAGGGCGACGAAACCGCCGCGCCAACCGCTGGCATCAGCGGTGTTGCCGCCGAGATCACGGTCGAGCGGCTGGAGCCGATCGCGACCATCCAGACCGAGTTCACCGCGCGGACATCGGCCAACGCGTCCGATCTACCAGAGATTGTCCGTGTCAACATCCGCATCGACAACGCCGTCTTGCCGCGTATCCGCACACTCAAGAACGCGTTCAAGAACAACCCCGGCAACACGCCCGTAATGCTGCATGTCTACGAAGGCAAACGCCGCAAGGTCAAACTCGACCCTCTTATTCGGGTATCTTCCGACCGGCAGGTGATCGAATATTTTAGAAGTGTGGTTAGCGTGCATGACGCGCTGTGGACGGAGTGAGTCACGAGGTTAAAGTATATGCCTGGTCGGTTCCCCTCCTTTCGGAAGGAGGGGTTAGAGGAGGTACTTCTGTGCCGAAGCGCCTAGCGACGCGATCAACTGTTCCATAGTGTCCAGAAAGCTCGGATCGTACGATTCATCCACGTGACGGTTATTCCAAAGTCCCGACTTTCGTACTCTTTCATGCAGGCAGTCGTACCCCAGCCAAACAGCCGACGGCGGATCAACAGCACCGCCCGAATGCGCATGGTAATTGCTTAGCAATCCGATCGAATTTCGCTCGATGACCCCTCTTAGGCTCTGCGCCGAAGGCTCGTCGTTTATTTCTAACCAAACGAATGGCATTTTGCGAATGATCTCGCTCACAAGAGCTTCTAGTGTTCGCTCAGAGTCAACTACGCTTTGCGAAGCCGACGATCCGTTCCCCCAGCTATCTTGTCGAATCTGGATATCACGTTCGCTGATGGCCTCTCCGATCAAAAGTCGAAAGATCGATCCGCGATGGTTGCCGCCAGGATCCGCCTTGTTGCCTCGATGTTGGAAAAGCCGCTTACTAAGAGTCGCTTTGGACGGTTTCAACGCATGAGTTCCGACCCGGACAACTCGTTGCCCCACTCCTGATTCCGATCTGTTCTCGCCTTCCTCGAAGAAAAAGTACACGCCGCGTTGCGGAACCTTGCAATCTTCAGTTAGAGACTTGAAAGTTCTTCTTCCGCCGATTTTGGCTGCGAGTTCGTCAAGAAGTGCGTAAAACCGCTTGAGATCTTCAACGCGCCCGGTAACAGGACTGCGGTCAACGTTCGCGCCTAGCCAGGCGAGTTGTTCGCCAATTCTCAAGTGTTCCATTGGTACCTCGACTGAATCAAACAATCGCATCAGATCGGGCATCAGGAACTCGCGGTACCGCTTTCCGGCAAGCACGGAAATAGACCGGTGCTCTAACGCCAGTGGCTCGATCTGTTTCGATACCCTGCTCGCCCACAATCGCCTCTCCACTTGGCTCAAACTGTTCAAGGTCATCTCGTAGGGAGCTATGACGTCTTCCGGATCTAGTAACCCATGGTTTGCAGAAAGTATAAACCATGGTTTAGACATCCCCTCGACAAATGACCGCGCTTTCTGAAACCAAGCAGAGGTGTATAGGTCTTTGGCTTTGGTAGGAGTGGGAAGCTTTGACGAAACGCAAGAGATGAGATAGAGGTCGGCGTCGCGATCTGTCCTAAATTTCGAATACTGAACAGAGAATTCGGAGAAAATAGCAGCATGAGGAATATTACGCGGCGGAACGTAAGCAACGATTTTGACACGGTCAGCCGCATAGCGTTCAACTGCACAAGCCGAACGGCACTCCTTCGTAGACCAGCACATACTACAATTCGCCCGGGATCGGCGTACATTTCCTGATGTTGCAAGATCGCGACAGAGTTTGTTTACATAATGCCGATCTATGCCCGAAATCGACCCCAGACAGTCGTCGCACAAAACTCTTCCCATATCTGACAGTGCAGATAATATCTGGTCTCCTCTCGACATTCCGAAGCCTCGCTCATCGCTGTAAAACGGACTGCAACCAGCATAGACAGTGCAATTAGGGCATTGTACTCTGGAGTCCATTCGACAATCGAAGCGGTGGGAAATAGCTACTTGGTATGCTACTCCGGCGGCGAATACGAAAACCCATTCTCCTTGCACCAGTGCCTCAACGGCCAGTCCAGGCCTCCGTAGTTGAACTCCCCATTTGGTGTCTTTAGGGCACGAACCAGCTGCCTCCCGATGGGATCGAGCTTCTCGACAAGCGATTCCGGCTGCATGGCATAGTCCATCGGGTTCAGCCACATGTGCCCGTAACCAAACATGATCGTCTTGCGAGTGTGGTCCGATAGGTTGGCGGTGGCGGCGTGGTAAGTCCTGTTTTCGAACAGCACGGCATCGCCTGGTTCAAGCAAAGGCTCGACGACATTTTCGGGATCTTCTCGTCCAGCCGGAATCTTCAAAGCATGCTTCAAATGGTTGCTGCCGGGTGAAAAGAGAGTCACGCCGGACTGCGGCTTCGAGAGATCGGTTAGGTAGTACGCAACCTTCATCTCCATCCGTGGGATGTGCGCGTGACCGATATCGTCCGGTACGCCTGCAATGTCGCGATGCCAGCCCGGCTCGCGTGTCTCCGGTGGCGTGCCTTTTGGATCGGGATGCTTGTAGATCAGATGGCTTGTCATCATATGGATGTGCGGGCCGAGGAGCTGCACGACGAGGCTGACAGTCTTGGGATTGGTCAGCAGCGGAATGAATGCGTCATCGAGCGAAAGTACATTTCGGTACGAGTCGTAAATCCCGTCCGGAGTGCGCTGCCGGTTTTCCAATCGGCCCGACGCGCACAGTTTGTCGCCCGCCGCAATCAAACCGTCGATCTGCTCTGGGCTGATCGCGTTCTTGACAATCAGGTAGCCCTCATTGTCGAACTGTTGCCGCTGCTCATTGGTTATTGGTACGAATTCCATAAATGCCATCCTTAATCGAAAGGTTGAACTAATTATAGATGTCTTAATCAGTCGATACTATAGACAATAGTGCCGCCAAACTTGCGTATCATGCTATCATTACCGTAATGGCTTACGATGTCCCCGAAGCTGCGATCCGAAATTTCGAGCAGATTCAAAATGTCCGGGTGACGGTTCACGACATTGCTGGCACTATCCACATGTTCCTACCGCCGGATCGCGCCATGCATACGCTGCCTCAATGCTCGGCTGTCAAGGCATCGGGCGGCCAGCCAAGTTGCATGGCCTTGGAGGTCTATAACTTGCGGCCCCTGGCGAGCAGTGTTCAGGACGGCCGCATTCACCTGTGCCATGCTGGACTGGTCGAATGGGCTCTTCCCGCGTTCGTGGAAAATCGACTCGAGTGGATCATCTTCGCCGGAGCCCGCAGACCAGGACGCAGTTTCGTCCCAGACTTTGTGCAAAAGCCAACCCGCTGGGATCGCTCACCGTGGCCCGACACTTTGTCGCCGCTTCCGATGGTCGAGCAGGACGAAGCCGAACTTGTCATGGAGCATTTCCGACAGCTTCGCGCGCGACTGATTGCATGGCGACAGCATACGGACACGCAGGCGCTCCTCGGAAATTCACTGGGCACGCATGGTAAGGCGGACAGCGTCGCCGAACGCAAGACAGCGATCGAATTTTATATCGCGCAGCACGCCAGACGGGCCGTCACCCTTGCCGATATCGCCGATGCGCTTTCGCTCAGTCCCAGCCGCGCGAGTCACGCGATCACGGAATCCTGCGGGAAACCGTTCCAGGATCTGCTGACGGAGTCACGTATCAAGACTGCAATGGGACTGCTTGTCCACTCGTCGCTGTCTGTCGCCGAGGTCGCCGAACAGTGCGGCTTCCGCGATGTCAGTCATTTCCACCGCGTGTTCGTTCGGCAAGTTGGCAATTCGCCGGGCAGATACAGAAAGCAGTCAATGCCCTGATCGCGGATAAAAATTGATCGTGCTTGTTGGGCAGGCGTCCCCGCCTGTCTTCTCGGAATTTTGTTTCCTTTGGCTATCCCGGCGGAAGACCGGGCGGGATGACGATTTGGGAATCCGGCGTACTGTTCTAGACCACACGGGAAGGGCGAACCGCGCTCGCAAGCTCGTTTGGTTAGCCCCTACAACTGAATCGCACTGCCTCATTCTTGGCGAGCCAGTCTTCGTGCCACAATAACCTAATCTTAGCAGGGAGACAGCAATATTTTATGCCAAATCGAATCACGATTTACGGAAAAGTCGGGGAAAAAAACACGGAGCGGCTGCGTCGCGAGATGCGTTCGATGTCGCTCAACTACAATTTTTTCGATGTGACCAAGTCGCCAGAGGCGCTGGCGAAGATTCAGTCACGATCGGTGGACTTGGAGGGATTTCCGAAAGTTGAGGTCGCGCTGGCCAACAACCCGGGATCGGTCGTGCTCACGAACCCCGATTTAAACACGCTGCGGCAGACTCTTTACGCCGAAGAAGTACTGGGAATCACGTCGTACTGGATTTAGCGAAAAACCTGTCGAAAATGCATAACTTTGGGAACTGAATCGGGACTACGGCGCGTAGGAATCACTAGCGCATGTCCTCCTTTCAACGTTTCCATCCTAGCGATGGAGCCCGCAACCAATTGGCCAATGCCGATAGGATGCGGGCTCTTTTTTTGTCCGAAATCTCCGGCTTTCCGTTCGCGCCGGTGGTGTTCATCAGCTTCCGAACCTTGAGCATGATCCGTTGCTGTTCAAACACATATTTGGCGATTTCGTCGCGTGTGATCTCAGGCAGCGCTAGGGAGTCGTCGTTGTCGAACCGCAGCCGTGCGTAGGTGCGGCAACCCGCGATGAATGCTTCGATCACCTCGGCGGCGATTTCAGTTGTCATGCCGTCCTTGCCAATCGGGATCGCAAGATCGACCACCTGGCGCTCGGCTAGGGTTTGCGCCAAAGCGATCAGTGCGCCTCCGCCTGACAGATTGACGAGCGATGCGGGCAATCTCTTTTCCGCAAGATACACAGTGGTCGGGACGTTGAGGGGAATCCGGTACTCGCCTCGGCGCTGGATCCGCAGAATGTCGCGCGGCTGAGCAAGCTGATAGCGATGTCGGCTGGAGCGCACCAAGCTGAGGACGCTACCAAATTGGTACAGTCCAGAAGCACGGATATAGCGGACTTCGACGGCGCCGCGGAGCGAATCAAGCATTTGGGGCTGATCGGCCTCCGCCGCTACCAGCTCAATAAAGCGTGACGTGGTTTGCGCGACGCTCGCAACGACCGGCTGCGATCTGCCGCCAACGTCACTGGCGGAGATCATAACGGTTTCGCCGATATTGGGATGGTCCTTGCGGCTGACTGGCGCGCTGAGCATAACCGTATCTTCGGCTTAATTGCCGCTGGCAAGCACCTGTTTTTGCAGCTTGTCGGCAACATTTGCCAATGTCAGCTCCTGCTCGGCACTCTTTTCCAGATCAGTCCCCTGCTCTATGAACTGATTTTCGCCTGTCAGCGCGTAGTTTTCCAGCGCGGGAGTCACCTGTGCGAGCAAATTCGCAGCTAACTTTCGATGAAGATACGATACCTTGTACGCCGCTGGCGGCTGAATCTGCTTGATGAACTCATCATAAGCGGCGATGCGTTTGTCGGTGTTGGTGAGGCTGCCGTAAAGCTCGGTGCGCGTTCGGTCGCCGGATCTAAAACTCAGAAGCGCGGCGTCGATATCGCCGATCAAACTGTCCGACCGCTGGACAATGATTCGCAGGGCGCTGCCGTAGCCCTCGTCGCCGGACTTCTTGAGCGCGGCGAGGCATTCGTCGTAACGTTCGCTGGCGGCGTACAAACGGGCGAGACGCGCATACGCGTCTGGAAGATCCGGCGCAAGCTGCGCGGCTTGGCTGTAGCTTTGTTCGGCCTGGTCGAGGTGATTTGAGTTCCAGTACGAATCACCGAGGGCAATTAGCGACGAGGGATCGTTCGGTGTTGACCCTGCCTTGAGTTCTAGCAGCAGCGAATCTGCGCCGGGTAAAGTCCCGCGCTTGGCTTGATCGGTTAAAAAATCGCGCAAGTCTGCACTTTTGGGATCAATTTCGCCTGCGCGACGAAGCTCGTCAACGGCCATGTCCTGCTGGGCGACCGCAATGTACGCCTGCGCCAGCTTGAGGCGCGGGATCGCATTGCGCGGCGATTCGTTGACCGCGTGACGATACTCGTCGACTGCCCGGCCAGCGTCGCCGCTTCCCATGGCCTGATCGCCTGACGATATCCATTTCTGCGCCTCGTCGTTAATGGGCGTGGTTGGAGGCGGTGT
The DNA here is from genome assembly GCA_963699265.1 of uncultured Armatimonadota bacterium. Lineage (GTDB taxonomy): Bacteria > Armatimonadota > Armatimonadia > Armatimonadales > Capsulimonadaceae > CAXSEA01. The sequence goes on from OY969427.1 coordinate 763,747, forward strand.
GAGGGTTTCGTTATCCGGAGCAACGTTGACCGACACCGAATGACGTGGAGTTGGCGCGGGCGGAGCAGCAACAATTGGAGGCGCTTCGGGAGCAGGAATCGGCGCAGCGTTCATAGGTTCTGGAAGGCGCACAATCACCGCGGGTGGTGCGACTGGCATTGGTGCGGGCGTCGGTTCGGCAGCAGGCGGCGCGCTTGGCAAGACTTGAGGTGTAGGCGCGACTATCACTGGCGCAGGCTTAGGCGGCGTAACTATCACCGGGACTGGAGCGGGAGATGGTTTGGATTTGATTACCGGGGGCGAGACGCGCACTGGAACCTGCTCTACAGATTGAGTTTGCGCTGGAGGCGCGACCGCGACCTGCGCTGGAACTTCCGCTGGAGTCACTACGGCAGGAGGGGTCTGGGACGGCATAGCGGGCGACGGAGCAGGCGCGATTTGGACCTTTGGCACCGGCGGCGCAACAACTGGAGCAGGAGCTATGACAGGCGGCGCAGCGGACGCTGGTGGCGCAAGCGCTGTTGACGGAGACACGGCTGGCGGCGCGACGACCGGAGGTTGCGGAGGCGTAGGCGCTGGTGGCGGAGCCACAGACGTCGGTGACGCAACTAGGGGCGCGGGCGTGGTTGGTGTCGGAACGATTGGCGAGGCAGGCGGGAGTGCCTGCGTTCCCGCAATGACGTCCGCCTGCGCATGAATCGCCGAGTCGGTGATATCGCCGGTAGCCTGTTCGACCGTGCGGTCGTCAATTTCGTCAGGCGTGACAGTTCGCGTGTCGCGCTTGCTCAAAATCTCGACGAGCGAGAGATCGACCCTCCGCGTGTTGATTGGATCCCCTGTAATTGTGACGGCCAGCCGCGCGCCAAGCGAGCGCGACATCGCCGCGCGGACGGCGGGGTCATCGACCTTGGTGACATCTGCTTTTGCGTCCTGCGCCGCAACCAAAAACGCCGGTGCTTCCGGGTCGTACGATAGCACTTCCAGCCTGTCGTTGATGCGCAACCGCGACTTCAGATCGGCGACATTCTTGAGAAAGTCTACCGATGGGTTGCTAAAATCGGGAAACAGGACGACAACTATTGGCGGCGCGTGTTTCTGTGGCGGGGGCGAGGTGAGCGGCTCGGAGTCCTGGGCAAGCACAATCGAAACCCCGCAGGTGAGCATGCAAACGGCAGCGAAAATCGCAACCAGATGCCGCAGGAAACCAGTGAGCGAGGTGCGCAAGGTCATTCGCTTTGCTGGCAAATCTGGATGCCGGTTTCGCATGCTTCAATGCCTCGCTTGGCTTCGTCAACAGCTTGCCCTGTCGCGATATCCTGCTTGTACGCCGAGATAGCGACATTGTAGTCGTGCAGCGCGCTGCCATACTGGCCCTTTTGCTGCAGCTTCAATGCTTGCGACTGCATGTCCGCCCCTCGATTTGAGCGCATCACGGCCGGTGCGCCAGACGCGTCCGAGTTTGATGATCCGCCTGACGCGTAAGACGGTGCCGTGGGTGTCGGAGCTTCATTATGAACATGTATATAGATGTGCGAGGCGGGCGGCGGCGCACTGGTCTCTGACGGCTGTCCCGGATCGGAAACCTGATCGGGTGTTGGCGTCGGCCCCGACCCATCGCCGCCGATTACAATCGTGTGCTGTGGAAAGTCACCCCTAGGTGCAACCTGCACAGCAGCGGAGTTCACCTGATCACTTGGCACTTCAATTGGCTTAACCGTGGTCGAATACGGAGCATTGGGATCCGCTGTCGCGGCGACATCGACGGGCGGCACATCGCGGCGGCCTCGTCCCACAATCGTGCGCAAATGTCCTCCGGGAACCATTGGGCCGTTCAGCACAGGATATGCGCCTGGAACTCCAACCACGGGAGCGGCCTGCGGCGATGCCGGATCGATCGGCTGGTTGATCGCGGGAATCACCGCTGTTCGTGTCACGGCCATGTTTGGCGCATTGCCGTCTTGCTGAGCAGACGCACTTGGCTGGGACACTGGAACTGATTGCGGAGGTGCAGGGGCAGTCTGGACACCGGGCGATTGAGCTAGTTCAGAGGGCGCAGGAGTGCGATCCTTAATTACGTTCAAACCTACGACAAACGCAAGCACGCCTGCGGCGACTGCGACTACGACCTTCGATTGCGGGTAATCGCTGAAAATCTTCACGAGCGCAGGTGGCATCCAGCGGTACTCGGCTGGCTGTGTGACAGCCTTGGTGAACACACCTCGCCGAATCTGATCGAGCTTTTCCTGATCCGCTTCGCTGTCAGGGTTTAGTTCGACCACACGTTCAAATGCATAGATCGCCTTTTGCAGCTCACCCTGCTTTTCGTAAAGGCAGCCGAGCAGGGATAGCGCTGTGGTGGAATCGCCATCGATCATCAGCGCGGCTTCGCAGGCGAGAATCGCCGACGGAACATTGCCCGCCTGATTGTGCCAGAACGCCATTTCCAGCAGGCGTTGAAGTTGCGGGTTGACATGCTCCTCGGGGATATCGTCGGCCAAAGTTGCCGTTTGTGGTTCGCCGGAATCAGGAGGCGCGACCGTCTTAAGCTGTAGGTTCGCATCTGCGCCGCGCTTGCGGGAACGGCGCGGTGACGCGCTGTCCGACATTCGCATACCGCACTGCTTGCAAAAGTTACTGTCTGGGGAGTTTTGCGCTCCGCACTGTAGGCAAAACATGACGGCCTTACTTGGAACTGATCAATTCAGATGTTCGACGACGGAAGATGGATCGTATCTCAGTTGGATGCAAGAACCGGCGGTGGACTTCATGGCCAGGACACGCATCGGGTTTTTGACGTAGGTGCTGCTGCAAGTGCGCCGAAATATACCGGCACACGCGCTGCAATGCGCTCTATTGTAACACAACGGCGACACGGACGCTACCCTAGATCATGCACGAGGCCGACCAAAAAACAATAGGTAGCCATCCGCGTCCTTGACCTCGAATCCGCGCAATCCATCGTGCGTGTCTTTAAGTGCATCGGAAAACTCGACACTGCGTGCGGTGAACTCTGTGGCCAATGCGTCGGGACTGGGAACACAGATATATGCGTCCCAGCGAGCGTCGGGCTGCCGTTCACGGTTCGGGAGCGGATCGACACCGACCGCCTTCAACATGATCATCGCGGCACCACGTTGGACAATGCCGAAGAAGACATCGTCACCGGGCCCCTGGTATATGACGTCGAAGCCTAGCAGGTCGCGATAAAACGACAATGCGGCAGGAACATTCTTGACGATGAAGAATGGCGCAATGCAGGATATTTCTGGTTCTGCCATTTCGGCTTGCATCGAATTTAATACCAAATGCGGAAGCTGCTACAGCCGCATCTAACGTTTGCTCTTGGTTTTGAGATTTCGCTCGACGGCAGCGCGGATGAGCGCTTTCAGCGCTTCTTCATCAAATGGATCGTTCTTATGGAAGTCGATGGCACGCCTGACATTGCCCTCAAGGCTAGAGTTGAATAGACCGGACGGATCGTCTAGTTCGGCACCGTTGGCAAACGTCATCTTCACGGCACCCTTGTATGTTTCGCCAGTGCAGATGATGCCGGCGTGGTACCAAACCGGCGTCCCTGACATCGAGTTCGACGGCTTCCGCCACTTGAACTCCTCGACCACCTCCGGATCAGCCTCGTTGATGAGCTCGCGGATTCGAGCGAGGGTCGCGCCGCGCCAATCACCAAAGGACTTGACTCTCGCATCGAATTCTTCAGAAAAGGATGAAGTTTCGGTTCCCGTATTCAACGTGCCGACAGTTTCATCGACGGTTGTTGTGGCATCATTCATGGTCTTAGTTAATCACCTGGCTCCTGGGCAGCCACTCCAAATTGGTTCGCGTACTCCGCATGTAGTCGCGGCCAGCCGAATTTCATCGCTTCTGGGCCGACAATCCGGCCGAGCGGATTGCCGTTAAGCAGATGATCCAATACATCGATGCAGATATGCCACCCGGCAGCGCCCATAGCGATGTAGCGCCGATCGATATTGTGCCAGAGAGTCAGGCGCGTGCCGCCATTGACCGGCTCAAGTTCCCAGCAGATGTCGTTGCCGCCCCAGTTGTACTCGAGCAACTTCGGAGCCTCGGCCCGAGTCACGGTTGTTTCTGAAACAAGCTGCGTCGGAGCGGCCACTGTTGTGAGCTTAACCGTAGCACCAACCCGATCCAAACTACCGTCGGCGTCAAACGGCGCCCACTCGCGCAGATGCGCCGGATCGATCAATGCTTGCCATACCTTTTCCGGCGAGTGTCGCAACTGTCTGACGAGCACAAGCGCCCATTTGTCCCCGTCCTTATCGACTCGCGCCCCGTTGGCTGGGCCCGGCGCATATTGCTCGCGATTGGCCATACGTCTTCGCCCTACCAGCTTTTGAGTTGCGTGAGCTGAATCAAATTGCCGCAAGTATCGTTGAGCATCGCAATGATTGAGGCGGTCACGTCGGTCGGCGGCATCGTGAACTCCGCGCCGCGCGCCTTGATCTTTTCGTAGTCGCCCTTGACGTCGTCCGTGAAGAACATAGCGGCTGGCTGACCTTGCTGAAATATCGCCTCCTGATACGCTTTCGCAGCGGGGTTGCCGTTCAGTGCAAGCTGCAGCTCCGTACCGTCCGCGTCCTCGGGCGAAACAACGGTCAACCAGCGAAACGGGCCGTTACTGAAATCAGATTTCTTGGCAAATCCGAGTACGTCCGTGTAGAAGCGCAGAGCTTTTTCCTGATCATCCACGAATATACTTGTCAATTTGATTTTCATTTTGTTTTTCCTTCGTCGCGTTTGCGCACGCGTACCTTGCTAATCGGCTTGGTAATTGGCGGTGTTGGCGGATCCAAGTGGTCAAGGTGACGTTCGAGCGCGTCAACATGTGCGGACCAGAACATCCTGAACGGTGCCAGCCAGGCGTCTATTTCCTGAAGCGGCTCTGGCCTCAGCCGGTAGAGTCGCCGCTGCGCGTCAACGGTCGATTCCACAAAGCCAGCGTCGCGCAGCACCCGAAGGTGCTTGGAGACGGTCGTCTGCGGCATGCGAAGCTGACGCTCAATCTCGCCGACCGACTGTTGCGACGAGATCAGGAGGCTGAGAATCGCTCGCCGGTTCGGCTCTGCAATGATTTCGAACACGGATTCCATGCGTTTAATATACTCATAAGAGCATATACGTGTCAAGGCATTGACGGTCAATTTCTCAACGAATTTATACGCTCACGCGAGCCTTGATCATTGTCATTTCGACCGAAATGAGGCACGAATGGAGTGGAGAAATCTCTCTTGCCTACCCTCGATCTGCGCTCACGCGAACCTTGCGTCTCGACCTTGGCGATACTTTGGGTATTCGTTTTCGTGTGTCGCCGCGGGGGTTTGTTCCAAGTCTCCGGCGTTCTGGGCGGATAGGAAAAAGACACCGAATTCGGCAACCCTTCTATCGAGACGGGCGCAAGGTTCGGTTTTCTACCCGTGTCGAGACATCGATCCCACAAAATCCGCAAGGCGATTGATGTCTTTTTGCGGAAGCTTTTTACCGAACGCGGGCATGTCGCCAGGGAATCCTTCCTTGATCGCCTGAAGGATTTGGACTCGAGTCAGCATGTTCGACCGAAGGGCTGGCCCCTCGCCGCCCTTTGCGCCTGGACCGTGACAGACCACACAGCGCTTGTCGAAAATCGCCGATCCCTCAGCGATTTGCTGCATGGTCGGCTGTGATGGTTTGCCGACAGCCGACGGCGTATTCGCGTGGGCGGAAGCCAGCGTGACCAATGCCATCGCTAGGCTCGCGCCGATGGCAACAGCTTTATGGAATCTTGGTAATCTCATGAACAACCCTTTCACGCCAGACTTGAGTCGATAATCGCAAGCGGCCCGTTGACCGGTTTCGACGTGATAGTCGTAATCCCGAGCAGACCGCGAAGTTCGCCCGCAGGCACCTTCATCGGGCCTGGCGAGGGCGCCTCGCCCGGTTTGGGCTGCGGGAACGCGGTCGAGGTCGCCGTGTGAAACGTGATATTGCCGTCGATCTTCTGCATTGTTTGGTGAATGTGGCCGTTTAAAACCGTAACCGAGCCGAACCTACGTAGCAGCGAAATCGCCTGAGCGCTGTCCGATGTGCCCCAACCCCATTCCGGATACACGCTCCACAACGGAATATGCGCAAACACAACAATCGGCGTATCCGAACTTACGCCCGACAAATCGTCCTTCATCCAAGCGATCTGATCCGCGCCAAGCGAGCCGATGCCGTTTGTCTTGAGATCAACCACGTTGTTCAAACCAACAAAATGCGTGCCAGCATAATCAAAACTATACCAGCCGCTGCCCTTGGTGCCTTTACCATAACGCTGCAAATACAGCTTGCCATCGTCGGTTTCGACATCGTGCTCGCCCGGAACGTAATGGACTTGGTTCAAGCCTGCGCCGCTTAAGGCTTGAGCCAGTGTGTCGAATTCGTCGTCCTGCGAGAGATGCGTCAGGTCGCCCGTGTGCAAAAGGAAGTCCGGTTGGACTGGCAGTGACTTGATCTTGTTGATCGCTAAGTTAAGCGTGCCGACGACGTCGGGATTGGCCGGTTTGCTGAACCCGATATGGCTGTCGCTGATCTGGACAAACGAAAAGTCCGCCGTCTTAGCAAGGTCGGCCGCATGCGCGACCGAGCTAGGATCGCTAAGATTCACAGACTGTAGAATCCCTCCGCGCATCAGCAACAGGACGCCTGTGCCGGCCCACGCCATGCATTTGAGAAAGCCGCGCCTGTCAATTCCGTCGCCGAAAGTTGGCGCACTTTCTTGGTTGTCTTTGTTTTTGTCGTTGATCTGCATCTCTTGCCTCCTGAGCTGAGTTCGTGTTCGGAAGGTAGACTGGAGGCGGCGACTAAATATTCCCGCGGTCTAATTGAGTGGGGAATATTTTTGCTGGTTGAATTGTCATTAATCTGAATCACAGCGGATCGGTCAATCCAAATGTCGTTCTGGGCGAGCAAGTCGGGGAAGGAGACGAAAACGGCGTCCGCCAATTTTGAGCGGACAGTGCTCCCTCATCTGCCGCGGGCGTACAATCTGGCACGATGGCTGACGAACTCCGACAGCGATGCCGAAGATGTCGCGCAAGACGCCTGCCTGCGCGCGTTTCAGTACTTTGCAGGATTTCGTGGCGAAGATGCCCGCGCGTGGCTGCTTGCGATTGTGCGCAATACGGCATACACGCACCTTCAAAAAGCGAAGTCTTCCGCGCTGGGGCGGCAGGTACCGCTAGATGATCTATTCGATGATCCCCAGTGCACCTTCCCCGGCCCGGAGCGAGAGATATTGGCTTCAGCCGACGCAGCCCAAGTTCGCGCCGCCATCGAATCGCTGCCGCCCGAATTCCGGGAGGTGGTCGTTCTAAGGGATATGGATGAGTTTTCGTACCGCGAGATCGCCGAGATCACCGGGTGTCCGATTGGGACAGTCATGTCCAGGCTGAACCGGGCCAGAAAACGGCTGCGGGTAATCTTGACCAATTCGCTGCAGGAGCACACGTCAACGCCATGAACTGCGATCAGCGAGAGCTGCATATCCAGGCGTATATCGACGGCGAACTCGCGCTCACCGAGACGCTCGATCTCGAGTCGCACCTGTCAACCTGCCAAACTTGCACCGCGTTTCTAGAAGCATCGCGGGCGGTCAGTAGGCTTTCGAGCGACCCAGCGCTGAGATTTGAAGTGCCGCTTGGACTTGAAAAACGCGTCAAGGACGTGGTCAGGCGAGGCGATCAAGGCGGCCAGACGTTGCGCGAGCGACCTCTGCCTATACCCTGGCCGAGCGCGGTCGGATTTGCATTTGCAGCATGTCTCGCTGCATTCCTGGCGTTTCAGTTCATCTACCTGCCCAGCAAATCCGCGAACGATTCGCTGACCCAGGAAGTCGTTTCGAGCCATGTCCGCTCGCTGATGGCCGCGCACCTGCTGGATGTCGTTTCGACGGATCAGCACACGGTCAAGCCGTGGTTTGCGGGCAAGCTGGACTTTTCGCCGCCAGTAAATGACTTTGCGTCTAAAGGGTTTCCGCTGATCGGCGGACGTCTGGACTACATCAATGGCCACCCTGCTGCGGCAATGGTCTACAGACACGCAAAGCACGTTATCAACCTGTTCGCGTGGCCGGAAGCGGGAGCGAAGTCGAGAACAGTTGCGAACGCGCGTGGATACAACACCGTTACTTGGGACACGAACGGCATGGAGCTTTGGGCCGTGTCCGATCTAAATTCCAAGGAGCTCACGCAGTTCACGCAGCTTGTTGATTCCCCGCCACTTGCCCCGACTTCACAGCCACAACCTGAAATAACGAAGAGTTGACCGTTGACTTAGGAAATCAGCGTCGGGAAATGCTGGATCAGGTAGCTATGCAAAGCAAGATATCCAAGTCCCAAGAAAAGGATTAGGCCGAAATAGAGCAGGCCGTATCTCCATTTGTCCGCGACTGTCGCCTGATAATAGGGCTGAGTTTTGGGATCGGCCTTCCACGCGGCGATGATCCTCGGAATGCTCACCGCAGCCAGAATCCAAATGAGCGGATTGCGGAAGCCGATAAAGACGAGCAGGATCGAGCCGATCGCCAGCAGCTTTGGCGAGAAGAGCGGCGTGATCCAGCCACCATCGAGCGGCGGTGTCGGCGCAAGATTGAACAGATTGATGAAAAACCCGAACGCTGCCAGCGACAGATAGAGCGGCGACTGTGTTACGGCAAAAATCGCCACACAAGCGAGACTCGCCAGCGTTCCGAAGATCGGCCCCATGATGCCGATGAACGCCGATTCGGTGATATTGGTGTCGCCACGACCAACGGTCACGAACGCGCCCATGAACGGAACGAACACCATGATCCCCGGTTTATGTCCGCGCATCATCCCGGCGATAGCATGACCGCATTCGTGGATGAAGATGAGCGCAACAATACCGATTCCAAAGGGGATGCCGTAGATGCTGCCGTACGCCCAAATCGACAGCAGCATTGACCCGGCCATCAGCAACAACTTGAGACCGACGGCCAGGAACTTAATCTTGCCTAGCAAGAATGCCACTGGCGCCCAAAATTTCGCAAGGGCGAGCAGTACGCTGGCGATACCGCCCAAAATTCCGCCCTTGGCCTTCCAGCGCTCCAGCAAGGGAGCATTCTTGGGAAGCGCCTGCGGCGCAGCGTAATAAACTGGCGCTGCCGCGGGATTTGACGGCTGAGCTGGCGCGTTAGGCTGCCTCGGTGCGCTCGAAACCGGTTCGCCCATTGTATTTCGCTGCAATAGCTGGCGCTCATAATCTTCCGTCGAGCGCGTTCTTGTACCGTCTTCAATCTGACTCATGTTGGTTATTCTATAAACGTCGATGTGGCGTTATCAACTAGATACGTATAGGTACGTAACTGATGGGCGCAACGTAGCCATCGGGCGTCAATCGTTAACTTTCGCACTTTGTTATATGTCAATTAACACCGTAACCATTGGAGCTGTTCCTCCGCGCGCCAAATTCAGGTTTAATGTGCGACATGCGTATGTCAAACATGCCCGCAGGGATGACTGGCCCGAGCGGACTGCTAAAGCCAGGGATGCAAACTGACAAATCTAAGATCAATAGAGCGACGGTCAAGAGGGTCGCGGCGTCGTTTCGGCCCTATCGCCCACAAGTCGTCGGAATTGCCATATCGGTTCTGCTGTCGGCTTCGCTGGGTCTTTTGTCGCCGTTTTTCCTCAAGATCATTGTCAATGATGGCCTAATCGCCAAAAATCTTTCGGTCGTGAATCGCTATAGCATCTACACACTGCTTGCGACAATTGGTTCGACCGTGTTCGCGCTCTACTACGGCTACCAGAGCATCGTGGTCGGCCAGCAGATTATGCGCGATTACCGCAACCAGTTGTATACGCATCTGCAGGGCATGTCGATGAAGTTCTTCACCGACACGCGCACCGGCGAGATACAGTCACGCCTAACAAACGATGTCGGCGGCGTGCAATCTGTTGTCAGCGATACCGCGGCCACCCTCCTGAACAATATCACCACCGTGCTATCTACCGTGGTCGCAATGATCTACATGGACTGGCGATTAACTCTGCTCTCGGTCGGCATTTTGCCGTTGTTTGCGTTTATCGGCCAGCGTGTCGGCATCAAAGCGCGCGCCGTTCGGGCGGTCACTCAGCAGCAGCTTGCCGACCTCAATTCGACCATGCAGCAGACTTTGTCGATTTCCGGAATCCTCCTGATGAAGACGAGCGGACGACAAGTCATGGCGATGAACAAGTTCAGTAGCGAAAACCAATCGCTGACCGCATCGCAAATCAAGCAGTCCATGATCATGCGCTTCTTCTTCAATCTGATCGGACTGTCGTTCTCGATCACGCCCGTGCTGGTCTACTGGCTGGCAGGATATCTCATTGCCCGGTCTGCTGATTCGAGCCTCACCATCGGAACAATTGTCGCGTTTACTGCGCTGCAATCTAGGCTCTTTTTCCCACTAACCGGGCTGCTGAATACGCAGGTGGATGTCAGCAGCGCGTTCGCGCTGTTCGACCGAATTTTCGAATATCTGGACTTGAAGCAGGATATTGTGGATGCGCCTGACGCCATCGCGCTCGATCCGCACAATGTTCAGGGCAGGGTCGCGTTCGAGCATGTGACATTCCGCTACTCCGAAACGCAGGAGTCGCCAACGCTAAACGATGTCTCGTTCGAGGCACGCCCCGGCGAGCTGGTCGCGCTGGTTGGTCATTCCGGTGCGGGCAAAACGACGCTCACCTATCTGATCCCGCGCCTATACGACGTCGAATCGGGCCGAGTGACCATTGACGGCATCGATGTGCGCGATATCAAGCAGGCATCGCTCAGCCAGTGCATCGCCGTTGTGACACAGGAGACGTATCTCGTTCACGACACCATCCGGGAGAATCTGCGTTATGGCCGTCCCGACGCGACCGACGACGAGCTCGCAGACGCTGCAAAAATCGCTGCAATCCACGATCACATCATGACATTGCCCGACGGGTACGACACCATTGTCGGCGAGCGCGGCTACAAGCTGTCCGGCGGCGAAAAGCAGCGCATCTCCATTGCCCGCGCTGTGCTCAAAGACCCTCGCATTCTAATCCTTGACGAGGCCACATCCGCGCTCGACACCCAGTCGGAACGCCTCGTCCAAAACGCACTTGAACCGCTCATGCACGGCCGAACGACATTCGCCATTGCCCATCGCCTTTCGACTATCCTTGCCGCAGATCGGATCGTCGTAATGGACGAAGGACAGGTCGTCGAGCAGGGAACGCACGAGTCGCTCATGGCCGCGCGTGGAGCGTATGCGTCGCTGTATAGGCTGCAGTTCGACAAGGAACCGGATGCGCTGATGGATGCGGTGGGAGCGATGTAAGGACCCCTCCCGCCCCACCTTCCCGCAAGCGGGCCCCTTCCTCCCGCAGCTGGAGGAGCTGAAAGACCCACCCGGCTCGTTCCTCGCCACCCTCCCGCAGCGGGAGGAGCTATACGAACCCGCCCGGCTCGTTCCTCGCCACCGTCCCGAAGCGGGAGGGCAAGGTTTTCGGAGTGCGTGACATCCCTAAGCGCTGGAACGCCGGAAGCAGTTCGGCGGCAAGGTTTCGACACACGGAAGGGAGATGAGTCAATCGTCAAGTGCGCCAAACCTCGATCCCTGACATTGGGTCGGAGCCTGAAGTCGGACAAGTGCAGGCGCCTACCCCGTCCGCGCCCCACCTTCCCACTTCGTGGGCCCCTTCCTCCCGCAGCGGGAGGAGCTATACGAACCCACCCGGCTCGTTCCTCGCCACCCTCCCGAAGCGGGAGGGCAAGGTTTCCGAGTACGGGAAGCATCATCCTAATCCGTACTGGCAATGGCGTTGCAACGCCGGAAGCTGTTCGGCGGCAAGGTTCCGACACACGGAAGGGAGATGAGTTACTCGAAAAGCGCGCTCAACTTTCATCCCTGACATTGGGTCGGAGCCTGGAGCCGGACAGGTGCAGGCGCAGACCTACCCCGGCGACAAGTCGCCACCCCTCCCGCAATCGGGAAGGGAAGGATTTTGCGGAATTGCGGCCGTTTCATGTCCTTACACAACTTCCGCTTTGCTCTTGATGGCGGTTGGCGGAAAGGGCGTTTATGGCCCAGAGTTTAGGTACAATCCGCCCAACATTGCCATGAACACACTTCCCACACAAACTATCGGCAAATCCGATCTGGTCGTTTCAAGAATCGCGCTCGGCTGCATGGGCATGGCTGGGACATGGAATCCGACGGAAGTTGGCCCGGAAAATGTCAGGAAGGCCGTTGCAGCGTTCGAAGCCGCCCTTGACTCTGGAATCACGCTTTTCGATCACGCCGACATCTATGGAGGCACCGCCTGCGAGTCGATCTTCAAGGAGTGCCTCGCCGCCGTGTATGGCTCGCGCGAAAAGATCGTCATTGCGACCAAGTGCGGCATCCGGTCGGGGTTTTTCCAGCTTGACGCGGACTACATCAAGAAGAGCATCGACGGTTCGCTGACGCGCATGGGGATCGATTATGTCGATATCTACCAGATGCATCGGCCCGACATGCTGGCCCATCCTCGCGAAACCGCGTCGGCGCTGCGCGAACTGGTCAAGAGCGGCAAGATTAAGTATGTCGGCGTGTCTAACTACTACCCTGAGCAGACTCGCGCCCTGCAAAAGCATCTTGAAGATATTCCGATCGTCTCAAACCAAATTGCCATTTCGCTGATGCGCCTGGCGCCGTTCTACGAGGGCTGGAAATCGCGCGACGAAACGTCCGAGAACGGCTATATCGCCGACGGCATTTTGGATCAGTGCATGGCGATGGACATCACGCCCCTCGCCTATTCGCCGCTTGGGGGATCGCTGCTCTCTGGACGCCGGGAAGTTCACGACGACCATCCTCGCAAAGCGACATTCGACGCCGTAATGGCCGAACTGACCCGCCAGGCAGGTGTTTACAACGCCGAAATCGGGCAAATCGCGCTGGCATGGCTCCTTGCACATCCCTCGGGGATCATCCCACTGGTCGGCAGCAACAATCCCGAGCACATCCGGGAAGCGGCAGGAGCGGCCAAAATCCTGATGAGCCGCGAAGACTGGTACAAGTTGTTTAGCGCGGCATGGGGCCGCAGAATGCCGTAGGCGCGCCGCTCGTACGCAACTCCTGACGCACTGTTTCAACTATGAGAAAGCCCTTTGAGAACGCCTATTGGATATGGGACGATGGCGATCCCGCGCCTGTCAACGCCTACCGGATTTTTCGGAAGGAAGTTCCGGTCCTCCGGAAAGATAGGCCGACATTCGCTAGCGTTCGGATAGCGGCGGACACGCGCTACGAGCTCTGGGCAGGACATATCCTGGTCGGAAAGGGACCTGCTCCGTCCGCGAAAGGAATTACTTCGTACGACGAGTACGATAACGTTCTTCTGGTCGGCTATCCGAATTGCGAAATCCGCGTGATCGTGAACTATGTCGGAGTGCCAATGTTCTTTTATCACCGAAACCGTGGCGGCTTGCTATTTGAGCTAACCATGACCAACTCCGACAAGGAATCGCCGACTCCAGTCAACTCCGATGCGACTTGGCAGGTCGCAAGTCAAAGTCCCTATGACCCATCCTCGCCTAGATGGTCGGTTCAGCAAGGATTCGCCGAATATAGGGATTTAAGGCAGGGAACCGGCAGTCACCCTTTCAAGTACGTACCCGACGAATGGCGCATGGCGACCGTAATTGAACCAGCCTACGGAGGGATTTGGCCCAAAATTCAGGATCGAGGAATCTCGCTTAGTCGGCTGGATAATGTAGCACCGTCGGCTCTACTTGGCTACGGAAACTGCGTCAGCCCTGAAAATGAAAATGTTGCCTTAAGGCTACAAAACGAAGAACTGCTTCCATTGACCTCGGGGAGCGTGAGCATAAATGCCAACCAGAACAAGATTACCATCCAGCCAGATGACAAAAACATTTGGCTTCTCTTTGATATGGGTCGCGAAGTCAGCGGCTATCCGTGGTTCTTATTTAGCACTGATGATGGCGGAAACAGCGACGTAACTGTCGATTTTGGTTACGATGAAGCTTTTCGACCAGGCGAAACTCCAAGCGGACTCAAACACTCTGCCGCAGAAGCACGCGCTAGCTACGCCGACCAGTTAAAGTTTTCTGGCAGTGGGGATTTTTCACCTTTCGCGCCGCGCGCGTTCAGGTATTTGCGTCTGGCGATCCGTGGCCTTGATTCGCAGCTCAAGGTTGAATTTTTTGGCGTCAACGAAATCTCCTACCCCGTCGAGCATCCCGGCAGCTTTTCATGCTCCGATGCGCGTCTTGACCGTCTTTGGGAGATCGGCTGGCGGACGTTGCAGCTTTGTATCGAAGATCGGTTCATGGACTGCCCGTTGCGCGAGCGGGCGCAGTGGATGGGCGACGCCCGTGTGCAGGCGATCGGTGCGCGCTACTGCTTTGGCGACAGCTTGCTGCACAAGCGGTTTTTGCGTCAAACTGCGCTTTCGCAATACCCCGATGGCAAGATCGATCCGGTCGGCCCGGGCGAGTGGGATGCGTTCGAGCCGAACCGCCCTATCGCGGGCTTTGTCGCGATCTACATTCTTAGCGTTTACGATTACTACCTGATGACCGCCGACGGCGACCTGGTCAAGGAGGTCATGCCCGCGGTGCAGAAGGCGCTCGGCTGGCTTGGCAGCTTTGGCGCGTCGGAGGGCGGTCTGCTGACCAATGTCACGGGTTGGAATTTTACCGACTGGGCGCCTGGACTGAGCAACGCCAGCGAAGGGATTAACGCGCCGGTCAATCTCTTCTACCTACTTGCCCTTAGGGCGGCGTCACGCCTAGCCGAAGCAGCGGGCGACACCGCAACCGCATCATCCACCAGCACGCGCGCCGACATGATTGCGCGGGCGTTCGACAGCCTTTTTTGGAACTCCTTGCGCGGCGCGTACGTGGATAACGTCATCAAAGGTGAGCAGTCCACAATCTCCAGTCAGCACACCAACACCCTCGCGCTTCTGTGCGAGATTGGCGCAGAAACACGTCGGCGCAGTATTGCCGAGCGGATCATGGAGGACGAAACCCTCACGCAGATCGGCTCGCCGTATTTTTCGTTCTATTTGGTGCATGCGCTCGCGAAAATCGGCTGGCACCAGGACGCGCTCGACTATATCCGCGACAAGTGGGGAGAAATGATGGATGCGGGCGCGACCACGTTTTGGGAGCATTGGGACGGCAGCGAAAGCCGCTGCCACGCCTGGAGCATCGCGCCGAATATCTGGCTTCCGCAGCAGCTTGCGGGAGTGACGGCACACGAGCCTGGCTTTGCGTGTGTCAATATCGCGCCGAAACCGTGCGATCTGACTTGGCTGCGGGCCATAGTTCCGATCCCGCAGGGCGATGTCTGCGTCTCGTGGCTGAAGTCCGACGACGATACCCGCTTCACGCTGGACGTCAGTGTGCCGACCGGAGTCCACATCCGCCCAATCCTACCATGCGGCCCCGACGATTTGCTCTACTGCGACGGGGAACTGGTCGATCCCGATTCGATCGTCCGCCGAGTCCAGACCGGCGCCGAACTCGCCGTCCTGCCGGGGAGTGGGTACCGGTTTGAGGTAGTGAGCACGTAGAAAGTGGTAGTCTTTTCGTCGCCTCTAATCAAGAGTTGATAACCGGCTGCTAACAGGCACAAAGTGAGCAAGCGGCATTTTTTTGCTACGGTTTATCGGCTTTAGGCGCTCTGCCGAGTTGAACCCTCAACCATGTCCCTTCTAGAAACCACCATCAATGACGCCCTAGCTGGCGTGCTTCGGACTACGCGAAGAGCATGGTCAGATTCGGATATCGTGACATCGGAAACACTTTCGATGCTAAGAGGCACTTCGAGACGGCCAGACATACTGATCCTAGAACCGAATGTGTCGCCCGTTGTCATTGAAACCGAGGTTGTGCCAGCAACTAACGTTGAACAAGAGGCACGAGCAAGGCTTGGCGAAGTAATCGCGAAGTCAGGCGTACCAATCCTTTCGTCAATTGCGGTAAGGCTACCATCAAAATTGCGCAGTGCGAAAGCACAAGAGCTTAAGACACAGATTGAAGCGACGACAGATTTCGAATTTGCGCTATACACGGGCGACGGACATCAGAAACCTGCCCGTTGGCCGGAAAGCGGCTGGCTCGTTGGCGGCACATCCGACCTTTCGATACTTGCTCAATCGGCGACCATCCCGCCAGAGATCATCGACACTGCGGCAAACTACCTAATTGACGGTATCGGAGATGTTGCCGCACTGCTTGAAGACGCAGGTAAACCACACCCAGGCGCAATCAGGCGGATCGCACAGTGTCTCCACCAGGAAGAGGGCGAGCAAACACTCAAAATGGCAGGCGCGATTTTAGCTAACGCGTTTGTTTTCCATGGTGCGCTCGCGGGTGGACCCGGTGATTTGTCGAATGTTTTGTCGATAGACGATATACGCACAAAGAACAAATGGTTGTCTAAGTCGGACATTCTCGAAGAGTGGGACAAAATTCTAAGGGTGAACTATTGGCCCATATTCGACATTGCTCGCCAAATCCTCGGAGCAGTTCCCATCGACAACAGCCTACCAATTCTTAACCGTCTCGAACTGACATCCAGACGATTGCTTGAAACGAGGCTAATGCGATCACATGATCTCACCGGTGCTGTCTTTCAGCGCTTAATCGCTGATCGAAAATTCCTTGCCGCCTTCTACACGACACCATCGTCCGCTGCTTTTCTCTTAGGCCTGGCACTGACGGACAATCGGTCACCTGGCAAAGGTAGCTGGTATGACATTGACGCTGTTCGCGCACTAAGAATAGCGGACTTTGCTTGCGGAACTGGAACTCTTCTATCCGCGGCATACCAGAGGATAGGTCAACTGCACGAGTTATCCGGCGGAAGTTCGGAAGATATACATAGCGACATGATGGCGACAGGTTTGGTTGGATGTGACGTGCTCCCTGCTGCAGCTCACCTAACTGCTTCCATGCTTGCCGGTACCCATCCGACCAGAAAGTATGATCAAAGCTCGATCCTGACAGTTCCTTACGGAAAGCAAGAGGATGGTCACGTCGCGCTTGGTTCCCTTGACTTGCTCGCCTCCGATGGACAATTCGACATCTTTGGTTCCAAGTCAAAGGCATTAGAAGGTGCTGGCGAGACCGACAAGGGAGCATGGTTCGAGTTTCCAGATGCTTCCTTCGATATGGTAGTGATGAATCCACCGTTTACCCGTGCCACTGGTCACGAGGGTAACAAAATCGGCGTGCCGAATCCGATGTTCGCTGCATTTAGTTCCAACAAGGAAGAGCAGAAATTGATGGGCGCAGCGACCCAGAAGCTCACGAAAGGCACTAGCGCGGATGGGAACGCCGGCGAAGCGTCGATATTTCTTGTTCTTGCGGACCGAAAACTTAAGCTAGGCGGCACGCTTGCACTGGTTATGCCGCTGAGTTTAATGTCCGGTACCGCATGGGAGAAATCTCGGCAACTTCTAGCTTCCTCATACTCCGAGATAGTAGCCGTGTCAATATCGGGCGAAAGCGGCGGTGATTTTTCGTTCTCCGCAGACACCGGGATGGGCGAATGCCTGATTGTTGGGAACAAGCAAGCAAGCGGCGCAAAAAGAGGAGTGTTTATCGTGTTGGCGGAGCGGCCACCGTATCCATTAATCGGCGCGAACATCGCATCCCAAGTTCGAAGGTTAATTGAAAATGGGTCGGTCCGGCGATTGGAGGACGGCCCGACTGGCGCAACACACATCCGCATAGGTCAAGACGTCGTCGGACAGCTAATCGATGCACCAATTCCCGACGAAGGAATATGGAATCTGTCCAGGATTAGGGATTTTTCGCTTGCGCAAACAGTTTTTCAGATTATCGAACAAGGCCGACTCTGGCTTCCTGGCATGTCTAAGAGCGACTCCGCCGAAGTTAACATTACGACTGTCGCGAATATCGGCAGTATCGGGCCATATCACGCTGACATTAATGAATTCAAAAGTTCAGGCGGAGGTGTTCGAGGGCCGTTCAAAGTAACACCAATGGGACCGAACGATGTCGCGACCTACCCGGTATTGTGGTCTCACGATGCAGAGAAGGAGCGAACAATGCGTTTTCCCGCGGACTCCCAGGGCCAACCTCTCGTGGGACGGTCAGAGGAAGAGCAGGAGGTAATTGAGGAAAAGGTTCAAGCCGTTGCCGCAAGTGCTTCGCACTGTCATTTCAACCGAGATTTTCGGTTCAATAGCCAGTCAACATCAATGCAGTTTACGCCGGTTCCGACAATCGGTGGCCGTTCTTGGACATCGATCAGGATGAGCAGCGCACGACTAGAAAAGGTGCTTGTGCTGTGGTCAAACTCAACGCTTGGCATCCTGCTTTATTGGTGGCATGCAAACAAGCAGCAATCAGGCCGGGGCAGCATTGGCAAGTCTGCATTGGAGAGCCTTCCGGTGTTTGACGTAACAATGCTGTCCGAAAACAAACTGTCCACCGCTGAAACTCTGTTCGACGACCTTTGCGAAATGGCTCTTCAGCCGATACACCTTATAGACAAAGATATCGTTCGGAAACAGATTGACGAACTTTTTCTTAGTCAGGTGCTAGGTCTTGAGCAACCATATGTCGGCGAAAATGGCTCTATCGGCCTCTTGCGCCGAAAATTAGCCAAGGAGCCTTCCATCTTAGGGTCCAAAGTTCGCAGCACTTAAGACGCTTGATGATTCACTCCTAGAATCCATTAATACCCTGTCGCCTACGACTTCCAGCTTGGTGGCGGGGTGTTCAGGTCTTCGACAGTCTTGCAGGTATCGCTGACCTCAATCTTCCAGATCAGCATCGCGACAAGGTCCTGCTTCCACTCCGTCCGCTCGCTAATTTGCAGGCGCGGATAGACCAGCACCGCCTCATGCACGAACCGCGCAAGGGCCTTCGGTTCGGACTGATGCGACAAAACATAGCTGGAATCGTCGTCGTTCTTGTCGAACTTCTCGAAATGCTCCTGCGCCCCCAAGTAGACGTGCTTCAGTCGAATCAGAGCTTTGCTTGGCCTGTAGGCCGGCGCTGCGACCTGCTTTGCCACCGCCGAAGGCTGTGTACTTGCCGCGGGACTCGCTGCCTGGTGAGCATCCGTTGGCGCGGGCTGTCCCGAATCAATTTGGTTGACCGGAACGGATCCTGTCGAAATGCGTATCTCGACAGACTTGCCTGTTGGCGTGTGCTCGCCGTTCGTGGACGCAACACGAACCGGTGCCGATGCTTGCGACGGACTGGCATTTGCTGTCGAATCATGGTCAGCCCCTCCTGCCTCGTCATTCATCGATGCCGTTTCCGACGAGACGCCATGGTTCAAAAGGTGCGCCAATTTGCCAGTCGGGACGCCGTTCGAGTCTACAGGTGAAGCGCCATGTTTTCCCTTGTGGCCATTGGAGGCGCCTTCGCTCGCGGCCATTTCGCCTGCGACACTACTGAGCTCTGCCTGAAGTTCCGCTTGCTGCGAAGCAGTGAGCTGATCGGCCGCCTTTGCCGCGATAGCATCGTTGCGCGGCACAGTCAGCTTGCCCGCGCTAACCATCGCTGACATGCCCTTCAGCTCGTGCTGCACTGAAAATTTCTCCTCCGAAGACAGTGGCGCGTTGGGATTTTCGCTTACTGCGGCAGCGGAGCCGGATGGGTCAGTCGCCGAATTGCCCGTGTCGCCTAGGCCGATGTCAGAATCTGCCATTTGGTCATAGGAGGTGCCAATTTGGGAAATTGTTAAGGTTGGCGCCTCATGCTTGACCTGATGCTGCGAATCGTAGATCGCGCGTTGCACCATCAATCCCAGTCCAAAAAGAACAACGACGAACCTTACTGGCATTGGGAGCTTAAGAAACCCAGTGTACAGGCTCATTCCGGCTTTTTCGACGATGGTGGGATCGCGCGGCGGCCACAGAACGATCTTGTGCGAATCGAATGTCTCGCGATTCTTGACTTCTGGAACGGGTTTGTCGAAAATCGAGCCGCAAGCGCTGCAGCTTTGCGATCCTGTGATCATCGGCGTGTTGCAGCCACGGCAGTAGTAAAGCATTGGTCATTGCCCTCGTATTTAGCGTGTCAAATGGAGCCTTCGGCGCCCTCACGGTGTTGCGAATCTCGGAAACTAGAATTACTTGAGCGGACAAGCGCATTATAACGCCACTTAGGGCATCGTGATGTGAAGTTTGTCACAGTGCGTGACTTTCGTGCGAATTATGAAGGCGTGTCAATTACCTATTTGCGGGCATGTAATGAGCATGCAGCGAGCGCTGCTTAATGGCTTGGACAACCGATCAAATCGTTACGTGAAAAACGACCCCAACAATGGAATGTCGATGCTTACAAGCGCATTGTTTTTTACAAAGTTGAGGGAATGTCGTTGAGCATCTATGCAGAACAAGCGGAACACCGAGCAGCACCTTCGTTCGGGCATCCGCCTCGCCAGGTAGTCATCAAGACACTCACGCCATTTGTCGGCGGATATTTTGCCGTGGCAGTCCTTATCCTGCTGACGTTCTACTACGCCGTCCCTGCCGTTCTCTGGCCCTTTGTGGAAGCGTACGGCACAACGACGACCGCGAAGGTCGTTTCGACGGATGAGAATTGGTTGACCAAAAAGCAGCGCTACTTTTATCGAGTGGACGTGACATTTGACGTTGCTGGACAAGCATACGAGCACTGGCTGGCGTGCGACCAGGATCAATACAATTTGTTCACTGGCAGTCCGGCCACGCCCGTTCAGATTCGATATCTAACTTCGAATCCAGGCTGGTCGTTTCACCTAGCACCGCCGAGCAACGCCGAGATCGCCAATTTGCACGACGAAGCGATGGCGTCGGTCTTATTGGTCGTAATGGACGTTGCCCTCTTTTGCAAGATGATTTTACTGCCTATACAGCAGAGGCGACTCGTGGAGAGCGGGGATTACGTAACGGGTTCGATTGAAAACCGGCGCATGTTTTACGGCAAGCAAACCCTGTACTTCCTTTATTACTCGTACGAGCCGGAATTGCGACCTTTCGCGGCGTACGAAGGCATTTGCAAAGGCAAAATTCAGGTCAGCAAGAAAGTCTACGAAAAGTTTGAAATCGGCCAATCGATCACCGTTTTCTACGATGCCGAGAGGCCGAAATTTAGTTACGCGTATGAGCCGGGCCATTATAAAATAATTGCGTGAAGACGACAACTAGTTTCGTCGGCGACTAAGCATATCCAGCAATAGTTCGTCCTTCTTGATTTCTCGGCCCCGAACCTGGTGTGCTGCCGCCAGCGTTTATTCCTCTTAAGGCGGATGAAGAAGGGCCGGCATTCGGCGACGCGAGTCCACAAGAAGGGATGAGTGGAGGACAAAGAGCGAGCAAGCCGTAGGCGAACGCCCGAGACTCGGAATTAGCACGCACGGCTACACACGGGAAATCTGCCGCGACATTGACACTACTGGCTCAAATCCGTATAATACTGGTCGTGGCGTGCGGGAGTAGCTCAATGGTAGAGCTCCTGCCTTCCAAGCAGGTGGCGAGGGTTCGATCCCCTTCTCCCGCTCCACGAGTACGTGCGACTGCCGGGAGTCGAAGTCGCACCAAAATTAAGTTCAATCCCTAGCGAAAACGCTAGGGATTTTTTATTTCGCTGGGTATTGACAGTCTACGTTACATTATGATATGATTGGTTAATATAGTCAAACTAGCGTAAAACAGGAAAACGTCAGGCATCCTGCTTAAGAAAACAGCCGAAGCGCCGGAAGATCATATAAGGAGGGAAACGATGGGTAAACCAATTTGGCAAGTGGACAGCGACGGCACATGGGACACGGGCGACGATAGGACAGCCGAGGGTGCGCTGCTGACGTGGGATGAAGGCGGAGAGACGTTCGGAGATTATCTTGCGGGCAAAAACCTCACCAAGTCGTATATCTACGACTGCAAAAATGGCGTCAGGCGGGCTGGCGCTTGGGCGATGGCGCAGCCGACTCAGATTAAGCTGCAAAACTTCGGGGTGACTGCCTGCCGCAAGTACATCGAATCGGTGAAGAGTACGGGCGTGTCCGACAGGACTGTGCAGGCCATAGCAGTCCAGTTAAAGACGTTCTTCAATTTCTTGTATCGAGAGCATCTTTTTCCGAAACACAACCTGGAGCGCATGACGGCACCCAACAACATCAAGGCCGTGCGTCCACGATATGCGATCACGATTGAAGAATATCGCCGCTTGCTTGCTGCAAATCGGCAAATCTGGTCAAAAGAGCGTCATCACAAATCGAGATACAAGTCGGCTTTCCTTTGTCAATTTCACGCACTTCGGTTTGAGGTGATGTTGACGATGTTGGTGGATGCGGCGATGCGGCGTGGGGAAATTTGCCCACTCAAGGTCGAATGGATCGATATGAAAAACGGGCTTGTGACGTTGCCGTCCTCCATCACAAAAACCGCAAATCCAAGAGTTTCCGCATTGTCAATGGATTTTGTGTCGGGGAAGTTGGCGGAATGGATAGCGATGCGCACAAAGATCATGTCTGGATGTGAAAACGATCATGGCCTACTCTTCATCAGCGAACGACGTGAAGCATTGTCGCCTGCATCCTGGGGGCGGCGATTCGACAAGGTGGTGAAGGCGGCGGGACTAGAAAGGCACATCACGACTCATGCCTGTCGGCGGGCCGGATCGTCGGCTATGGACTTGGTTGGTCGTGATGTGTCCAAACTCCAAACGGGACATCTTTCAGATTCCGTCCATGAGCTTTACCACCAAGTCGGCGAAGCGCAGATCGCAAAGCTGCGACAGGCGAAGGATCAGATCGGCTTGTTCGGAGTTGATGGAAAATCAGGAGCGGCGGGGTGATCCCGCCGCCATTCATATAACATCAAGGAGAAAATACAAATGCGTACCGTGATCGGCAAGAACTATTCTTGTAACAATTTAGGCCAGCGAAGGAAGTCCGACTACTATGAAACGCCATATTCGATGACGGAGCAACTGCTGCACACGGGACAGGTGGATAGAGGCTACGACATACTGGAGCCCGCATCAGGCGGCGGAGCGATTGTCACCGTTCTCAAAAGGAATGGCTACAACGTGGACAGCTATGATCTGCGGGGCGGCAAAGACTTTCTGGATGAACAGCGGCATTATGACTGCGTTTTCACGAATCCGCCGTACTCCCTCGCCAACGAGTTCATCCTGAAATCGAAGCAGATAGCGAGACACAAGATCGTGCTGCTGCTGCCCCTGAGCTATCTGCACAGCAAGCGGCGCTTCGACACTATCTGGACGGACATTAAGTTCCCGTTGCGGCACGTATACGTCTTCACTCGTTATCCACTGCTGGGCGAAGCACTGCGGAGCGACGGCAAATACAACACCGGCATGATGGTTTATGCCTGGTATGTGTGGGATCGAAGCTACGAGGGCGAGCCTACACTCCGGTGGCTCGACAATAACTCCTATGTATTGAAAAAATAGCCGCCGTATGGCGTGATGACGATGGACAGACAAAAAAACCGAACGGAGCTGAAAGGAATGGAAAAACAATGAGAAGATATTGGGTTGGGCGCTGTGAGTATGGTGAGGAAGACATATCCATAAACCTATACATCACCGAAGAAAACGAACTTGATGTGATCCTGATGAACAAGCATCTGGACTCATGGGAAGAGCTCACAATCAGCAGACACGAGTTTTTGATGGGGTGCGAACGTGAACTTCCCCACGATCAAAAGTTCACGCTCGATCATGGGGACGTGTCTAAGGGAATCCTGACGATCCGCTATGGCACAAGGCCGGAAGGTGATCCGCCGCAGAACGAGTTTGCTCTCACAATGCTGCTTGACGACATCCTGTTCACACTTATGATGACGAATCAGAAGTTCCGGGCATCGCTGCGGCCAATGTCCAATCAGGAAGTCGAATTGCAGGAAGGCGACGATGAAGAACTGGTTCGTCTAAAAAATGATTATTATGATGATCACAAGCGGTGACATCTGCTGACATCCAGTACCGCCAAAGCCAGTCTCATCAAGGGGCTGGCTTTTTTCCGCCCAATGTCGGATGGATTCTCTGCAGTGGACGCATGAGTGACGCTGCACATTTCGTCAAGTCTGTTTTCTTGTCGGCGATGGTATGGTATATCGGAGGGCCGAGGTGAAATGGCATATTTTGACGATTGAGCAAATGTTGCTGGACGCCTGAAAAATCGTCGTGCATTTTTAGCGTGAAATCCACGAGTATATAGTATGGAGGCGGAAACACGATGACAGAAGTCGAAAAATGGCGTCATGCCAAGACGGTGGCGATAATGGTACAGGAAGTTTGTGGATACAACAGAATACTGAAACTCTGGCAGTCTGAGAGCACGAAAGAGAGACGCATCTACGTCAACCATCCCTTTGAGTGGATGGCACCAACAGTGTATTTTGTTGACGGCAACAGCAAGTATCCTCCGCATCACCTGAAGTCTGAGGAAAGCAAAAAGGCGAACGCCCTGCTCTTGCCTTCGTTCAAATATGTGATCGAGCACTGGAAAGATATGCACAAAAGCATCAGGATCGACATTGCCGAAGAAGCGAACGTGGAGGCGTTTGAAGTCGATCACGCATATCGGGTGTTCGGAGCTG
This sequence comes from uncultured Armatimonadota bacterium, assembly GCA_963699265.1. Lineage (GTDB taxonomy): Bacteria > Armatimonadota > Armatimonadia > Armatimonadales > Capsulimonadaceae > CAXSEA01. Next base: position 788,394 of record OY969427.1, read on the forward strand.
CACGTAAAGAGCACATGCGCAAGTCGCATGAGGCCACACATTCAATTTCAAACGACTTATATTGCGCTTTCCGCCACCGAGACGGACTCGTGCTGGCGTTTTATAGGCAAGGCGATGGTTTCGGAGCGGACGAAATTGAATTCGATGCAGAAAATCGTGAAGTGATAAAGATCAGAAATCACTTTCGTGGGCGGACGTATCACGAAATGTTGAGAAGTGGCATCGAGACGTACGGATGGCCGACATTTCCTCCGGCACTGTCATATGAAGACGTCATAGCAAAAATCAAGCGAATTGCAACTGCAGAAAGAGGATAGCAAAAAATGAACAGCAACAGCATGAATATTTCAGAACTGTTCGCCTGGTATCTCGAATACAAGAACATTCAGTTCCGGTGCGACGAAAGCGATTCTTATAGTCAGTTTGCTCCTAACTATGGAGACGATGCCGAACTCGGCTATTGGATGGAGCGAAATGGGAAAGTCGTTCAAATCACTGAGCAGGAGTTTCAACATCTTCTTGACTTGCATACTGGATTCACGATCAGCGCATGTGAAGATGAAGGCATTGATGTCACTGCGAAACTTTCAACAGGTGCAGTCAGGAGCGACATAGCAGGTGATGGCGATATCGCAATCGTTGACGATAAGCGTGTCCGTGCATGGCTGATTAAAAACGCAGAGGTATATGTCTACAAGCGTGATCTTGACATTATGCGAGAAGCACACTCAAACATATAGTATCGACAGCATATGGGAGGACAGTGAATAGATGCGGTACACGATCAAGAATGCCTGCGGCCACGGCAGCAGGACAATCGACAGAAGGGGCCCAGAAAAAGCACGTGAAGAATACATAGCCTGGGCGGAAACGCACATGGTGTGTGCGGACTGCTATCGTACTCGAAAGATCGCCGAAGATGCTGCGGCACCTAAAGTCGCCAACATAACTATGCGCCACCTAAGTGACGCCCCTACCCTGGCAGTGGAGATTAATGGACAGGTTGAAATCAACAAGGATGCTCTCATATCATTGGGATATGCCTGGGAAACTAGCTCGGAAGGCACCTTTTTCCGCCTGACGGAGCCAAGACGCAAACTATCCAGGTCCGCTGTCGTCACTTCGGGGGAGCACCTTAAGGCATGGATTGCAGATCGCCAAACCGAACTCGATGCCCTGGGGTATGTGGTCGAAAATAAGCTCAGTGTCATAGAGATGGGGCTATTTGCGAGATATTGGCAGGAGCACGATGCGAAACTCGCCGCAAAAAGTGATGCATTAGCAAGGCTTGCCGAAATCAAGAAGGCCGAACTACCACCCGGACGATCAGCGTTGCGATCCAGAATACTGGAAATTGAAAAGCAGAGTAGAGCCAAATGGAACGGCACGATATACGGCAGCAAAGGACGCCATCATTTCTACGTACAGGATGTCAAGTATCCCGCAACGGATGCCGAGGCATCCGAGTGGAACGGGCTGGTGCAGGCAAGAATGGACTGGACAAAAAAACACAAGGATGCTATTGAGGCGGCAAAGTAATATCATCGCCGCACTCAAAATTCACTCTACACTTCACCCGGAAAAGTCACGATGATGTAGATGCAGGAGGAAGGTATGCACTCTCCGAAAACTTAACATAGATTTGACGCACCAGGAGTGATGACCCGTGTGCGTGTGCGTGCATCGTTGCCAGGCGATTCACGTAGAGATGTTGCTTTTCATCGAAGCAACCACAATAGCCCCTTTCCGCTGGCACGGAGAGGGGCTAATTTTATTTGGTGAAAGCATAATCTCGATGAACAGTGAAGAACTTATGGACATCGTGTCCACTACGCCGAATGCGAGCGGCTTCGTAGGCGACATGTGTCCAAACTGCGGAGAGCCGTCGATTCAAGTCCTCGAAGACCGTACCGCACGTGTCTGCCCGTGCATCCGGCACAAGCACAGAATTGCGCACTACGCCGATAGGGGAGTGCCAGCACGATACTTGGAAACCACCTGGCAGGAAGAAGTTGATCCGTGCAAGTACGACATGGCCCTACTGGAGGCAAGGCTGGGAAGGCTCATCGACCTCTTCCTCCTCAGTCTGCCCCATCTACTTCACGGAAAGAAGATCAGCGTCAACCTTGCGAACGGCATCACCAGAAAAATTCGCAACTTGAATATATGTGGCGGAGATTACGCTTTACGTTCAGCGATGCTGAGCCACCTGGCAAAAAGCGCATTGTCGAACACTGAAGCAATGGTGAAGACTAAAATGTATTCCTACCAACAAATCAAGGCCGTTCTCTCCGAATACAAGAAGGCTGAGCAGATAGACGACCTGGTGGACGACATGGACTATTTCGACCTCGTAGTCATCGATGGCGTGAAGGGCGGCGGCAACACCGGCCAGGCGTTCCAAAGCAACTTCGACAGGCTCATGGGAGCCAGATTCGATGTCGGCAAGCCCATCATCGTGAGCACTGAAGCGTCGGCTGCGGACATCGATTGTTCAGCGTGGCAGACGATCCTAACGCACTCGGAAATGTTCACTGTCGATCTCGATCAATTCCTGTTGGCCAAGCAGAGCGCACCAGTGCACCGGACAGCGCCGCCAGCCACCGCCGACACGCCAGCACCCACCAAGATCATCACCGATCTCCTGACTGACGGAGATGAGATTGACAGACGAATTCTGGCGTATCTGGCAAAGAATCCGTCCAAGATCACAAAGTTCGTTCAGCAAAATGTCCCCGCCGAATCGGCTCTCGTCTGGACACGTATGAGGGCGCTGATCAACTCCAAGCAGATCGTCCCCACCAAAGTTGGCGCAATGACCTGCTACTCCGTGGCGTGACGTTGAGGGCAGGCAGGTGATCCTGCCCTCGTGTGCGTATACGTGCGTGCGCATGTGCGCAGGCTTGCGCAGACGTACGGGCGCATTTTGCGCAGGCGCATGTGCGCATGTGCGCACGCTTTAGAATCTAGACTCTAGAGTCTTAGAGATTTAGAGTTTATATATCTAGACTCTAGAGACTCTAGAGCTTAGAGCGCCCCTTTGGGGCTTAGAGAGCTAGAGTTTAGAGCTAGAGCATAAAGCCTAGACTTCAGAATACGGACACAGGACGGACACAGGATGCCAAGAAGACACCGGAGCGTTTAGCGCACCCTCCGAAGGGTTGATTACCCCGAACACGCCCCTAACGTGGCATGTCCAGCCTATCAACCGCCCTTCGGAGGGCGAAAAGCGGGAGCACAAGCGAAGCGCCGTGCGACCAATCCTACCCCCCCATTGCGCTCGCCCCCCTTCCGCCGCCGCTGGGGGGCGCTGGGAGGGTGTGGTTGCGAAATGCGGATGTCCGTGGTTAGCCGCTATGCCCTAAATGACACGTAGATAGGGCTAGAATCAATGAGAAGGCGTTTGGAGACACATTGTGCTAGCCACCGTCAACTAGCGGCTTTTTGGGGCATCTACAGTGGTTTTTGACTTTCGGGGCGTTGGCGACGGACACCAAGAACCAAGATTCTCTGCACGTCACTGGACCTATACACTTGACGGTGGGAGATGTGACACACTGACTCGTGGTAAATAATGGTAGGAATTCCTACGGATATTGGATTTCCCAGGTATAATGCCTTAGCTGGCAAAGGCATATCAAACATCATGGTATTGACAGACTCGGCGAAAGCGATGGTTGCGTTTGGTGCGTCTACGGCATTCGTGAACAAAGAGATTCCCATGCTAGTTGACCAAGCGACGGGAACGGATTGGCGGTTTCAATTCGCCAATCCGAACTGCGCAGCAGACGAACTCGACCTTAAAAACCAAGCGCAGGTCAGCCTCAACGGCCATCAGTTCACGATCCACAAGACAGAATATGGAGCGACTGTGGCGATTACGGGCCATCCACCTCTATGTTTATTGACGGCGGCGGTTTAAGCAGTCTAACTGATGGATGAGACAACTCGTGCATGATGTTCCCTTGACATATCTACAGAATTTATTCACATTTTACCTCATCATCTCGATTGTAAGGCTGACGGCTCCTCCTCGAACTGCTCGTGTTCCTACGCTTGTCTTGAGCATCCTAAGAGGTGCAGTGACGCTTGAGGTCGGGACTATTGCGCCACCTCTGCAGTTTCGTCAATTTTTCGGTGTGGCATGCGCTTCTCAGCAGTCTTCATCAGTGCTTTCGTGACGAGCGGCGACTTCGGCTAGCGCCGCAGAATCCATGTGTCGATCTTCACTTTCTCACCATGATATTTCCGTCGGAATTCCGCCGTTGCCAGCGCAGTGCGGACGGCCTCCCACTTGTACAATGACACGAGGCGGCGGATGGTGCGACCAATCCTCGCCCAATTCTGCCCCCCTCCGCCTAGGGCTAGGAGCGCACGGGCAACTGATTGGCGTCTTGACGACGACTGGCGAGTCCGCGCTGTGCGCTGGACACGCCAGTCGTCGCCTAGACATGCCTGGGAAGGCCCTTATTACGCAATGTAGCGCACTTCCGGGTCTGTTGTGTCACATAGTGGTGAGGACCGTCACACGGAGGCCCCACAGCCAGTTTCCGGGTCTATTGACCTTGGCTAGGCAACACTGGATCGTCCAGGTCTTCCAGCTTGACTTCCCACGAATGGCGGTTGAGACCGTTCAAGCATGGCACGACGCCTTCTTTCGGCATGATGGCTCCGCACGTCTTGCATTTGACGACGGTCACTAGAGACGCCCCTGCAATCGTGCACCCGTCGCCAACACCCGCAAACATTTCCATAACAATCTCCTTTATTCCGTCAAGCGTGCCTCCCTGTGGTCGGGGTACCTCAAGACATTTACGTGACGCAATAGCCTGCGAAATGTTTTTCGCAAAGCTTTGCTGTGACACATCATCAGCAAATCTTCTAATCCAAAGCTTAAATTCGCCAGTGCTGCGGTGTCCATTGGTCATTTCACTTTCGGTTCATAGCGGCCCAAGGAGCTGTTGAGTTCGCTATTCTTTCCTGCAGCTCCCTCACAGTGAGACGTACGGCAATGATGTCTGCTGATGTGAATTTCATGCGCCAGACTTGTCGCAGCCGTGCAATATAGGATGGCGGGTCGCCAACTTGCGTCGATCAGAATCTGAGCTTGGCTCTTTGGTGGAGCTGGAGCCATTCGAAGTTCGATGGAGCTCAAGTAAATGGCCAAGTCTTTGTCAAGTACGATGCGTGGGCCCATTGCCGCTCGGCGTTGAAGCAACGGAAAAGAGTCGAGCGGGGCACGCTCGTCTTCAATCCACCGCTTCAACTCACGTGCCTGATTTGCGTGATGCAATTGAAGCGCTGCGTTCTTCATCCTTCTAGCCTCATCCAAATTCCTGAGTGTCTCGCTCAGAAGTTGGTGTCCCCATTTCACGGCATCCAATGCCAGATACGCAGACGAAATTCGTGCCTTGCGAATGCTAGCCCCAATGAGAATTACTGCGACAACGTGATAATCCGACGAATCTCCAATACTCAATTTTTCTTGTTCCCTTCATTTTTCAGATGAAGGGAATAGCTAAAGGGCCTAAATCCATGAGGAAAATCTGCAAAGATGAAGTTGCTCGCCCTTGCCAGACGCCTCAAACACGTATTCGAGTTCAGCCGAAGCTAACATGCTCACATTGGCGATGAGTACCAACGGTCCAGATGAATTCGATTCGAAGTTTCATGACGATCTTGGCGATGTCACATTGTTTATCAGCCACTTTCTCTAGTAAATTGGACGAATTCCTTCATCGCCTTGACATCGACCTCAAGATACTCCGACAGCAATTTGTACTCCCTAGTCTCCAATGGTGTGCAGGAATCGTACATCCGAAATCCAGCGACCATGGCGGACAGGCCGGAATCCGTTTCGGGCCACTCTATTCGATGGTGGGGGGAGATTGCGCTAACAGCTCTGGCGACTGACTTCAGACTGTAGTCCAGGCATCCTGCAACAGCAAAGCAGTTGTCCTTGGCGATCTTGAGTAGATCGATCCACGGCAGGTGCTCCAGCCGAGGCATCGACAGGCGGGCTGCTGCAGCTTTGGCTTGAGACGGCTCGGCAGGGCTCCAGTGGTACAGTGCGGCGTCAGCCTTCCGCTCGAACACGCCTTTCGTCGTCAGGAACGAAAGGAATTCTGTGAACATGACCCGCTCGGAATCATGATCCTCGCTCCCTGCGACAAACTGGCGGTAACGCCATTCGCCACCCTCAACGACGCCGACACCGATCATGAACACCATTTGAAGCCCGTCTGCACATTGCGGCCATTCGCTATTTTGTATGCGCACCGAGGAGAGAAACTCCATATCAATATAGATTTCGATGGTTTTTTTGGGAAGCTTTACGGCCGGAATTCGCTTGGCGCTCCCGTCTCGATTCGCCTTTAGGATTGACCGTAGCTGGTTTGCCGTCGTTTTTCCGATTCCTGAAGTCTTCTCAAACGGCACCTTGTTGGGATCAACCTTCGAAGTTCGTCAATGCTCCTGTAGCCGAGTTTTTCCAAGTGGGAGGCTTGCGCCAGCCCGATTCGAGGCAGCCATTCAACGGGCTTACCGAACTGCATAAGTTCGTTGCCGATTTTCTTCTTAGCGCCGCTCCACGGCTCGTCCTGGTCGCTGCGAAATTCACCTTCGTCTTCTCATTCTCCCAAGGCAGCCACAGCTTGCCATTCTGCTTGATGTTCACGTATGCGTCACGCATTCGTGCTATGGTTTCGAGAAGTGGATCGCCGAGCTCATGGTGCGTTTCCACAACAATTGGCTCCAGCGTACGGTCTATTAGGAAGGCTCGTGGCGATGCGTAGGACTGAAGCTCAGAGACGATGTGCGAGTACATCCGAACCTGATTAGAATAGATTTCGATGTCAGGTTTTTTGCCTTTGAGGTTGCTGAACTTGAGATCGATGACCACGTAGTGCTCAGGTTCGGAATCTTTTGGACGAAGCGAAGGAAATTTAGAATACAGCCAGCTTGTCTGTACGAGGAGATCGCATGCACCATAAATCCGGCCTGGCTCCCACCACAGCGCTGCATGGGTGATGACTGGAACGCCCTTGCTCATCAGTTCAAGCGTTCGCCGCAAACCTGCTGCCTGCTTGACATCGGTGTCGTTCTCAAGCACCCTGACCGCATTGGGAGCTTCATTTTCATCCAAAGCTTTTCAAACAAGTTTCCTTGGCCAGATATAAAGTCGAGCCAGCCATACTCCGAGATATCCGGCTCGAATCCGTACGCTTGACCATGCAGTTTCAGCCATGCAAGTGCAGGGTCGTTGAAATAGAACGGGCGAAGTGCGCTCGGTGAGCACCAGTCATCCGGCACGGTTGAGTGCCCGCCAGTTGCCTCTTCGAACTTTTGCTGAAAGCAATTTGTACGCCACCACATGACAGAAGATCACCTTTATGAGGTAATTTTCTGAGACCATGTTGGCTCAACCTGGCTGCGGAATGATAATGGCGGTCTATTTGAGGCGTAATCGCCATGCGGTCAAAAGGTGACGCTGCGAGGCGGACGGCGCTGTTTAGTAACATCGCAGAAGCTCTCATTCTTACACAGACATTTCCGACCTGCGTGTATATCCTTTAATCACTCTGTCCACCGAGTTTTGATGCCATTTGCATCCGTTTTTAGTGGTAAAACCTTCTTCCTGAAGCTTTGAGACTATCTTTGAGATTGACATGCCGGCGGCCCGGAGCAACTTGATTCGTTTAATTGCCGCCAGCTCTGTATCCGACTCCAATCTCTTTGTCTCGAATGTTGAGTCGAAGCAAAAAGAACTCCCAGTCTGCGTCGACGTCACTTGAAGTCTGGAGATGGCTGCCTCATAGTTGGTTCTGCGATAAAGATACATCTGTATCGTGGACTGCTGCCATGGCCGTCCTTCAAGGGTGGTAAGACCATATTCGTTCAGCCGTCTGGCGCACCCCCACTGGGTGATGCCTTGATCCCGCAGGGCAAAAAGCGCCAGGATGGTCTTCGCCTGCATATCGGTGAGCGAGTGAATGCTGTTTGTCCTCGCTGTTGGAGGCAGCGGATCGCCCGTCATATCGTCGGGCACTTGTGTACCTTGGATTAGGAGTTCGACATTGCCGAACAAATATGTCCTTTCTTCTGGTGACCTTGTCGGAAGAATAGGCGCATGTGCTATCGTCTCCGGATTCGTGACCATCCTACTGAATAGGCCCTCCGCTCGGTATGCCGCTTCGTGACGAATAATTCTGCGGATTTGTCCTTAACGCCAGCCCAAGTGACCGCCGTGGCGTGTGGAATATTTTTGCGGTTAAGAAAGTTTGCGATGGCCGACTGTCCATATCCCATTTCGAAAAGGATGAAAATTAGGCGAATTACTTCGGCCTCTGCATCGCAGATGATCAGGATGCCACGACCTGAGTCTCCCCTCATGCCTTTAGCGTTGTATCCATAGGGCACTTCGCCGCCAGCGTAAACGCCGTTCTTCCACAGCCGTGCGCTTGCCACCGCTGAGCCGCTGCGTGATCAGCGCTCCCTCATACTGAGCAAAAGCCATTATGATTTGCTTCATCATCCTGCCAATGGCACCCTCGGGCAGGCTCTCAGTTGCGCTGATCCATTTGCATTTGACTTTTGCAAAGTCTCTATCCACCTGTTCGGCCAAATATGTGGAGCGAGCAAGGCGGTCGTAGCGGTAGGAAATTACTCTCTTGACATGTCCAGTCGCCGCAAACGAACGGACGATGTCGATACCCACACGGGACTCGTGTGTTCCGCTCTCGATATCGTGCACCCACATGTCGATTCCTCTTTCCGTATTCGCCACTGCCCAAGCCGTGATCGTCTTGATCTGCGTGTCAGTTCCCCAGGCTTCTTCCGAGGCCTGCAGCGTGTCTGAAACTCGCCAGAAGCCGATGTTAATATCGCTCAGCCCCATATCCACCAGGCGGTCGAACTCGGCCTGAAGCTCTTTCTCGTCTGGAGGCAAGAACTTCATCGTCGCTTTCTTGCGGCCCCGCAGCGTTTTCCGTATCTCGCAGTTTTCAAGCATGCTGGTGCGGATGAGTGAGAACTGCTCATCAATTTTGTCCAAATTCGTCGTTTCCAAGTCCATTTTATCCTTCCATAGTGGGCTTGACCGTCTTTGACCGTGCTTGCCCTACGTTGTCCTATTATACCATGCAATGTATATCAACGGTTCACCATGAGTGTGAACAACTATCATTATCAATACGGAGCATCTCAGGCACGGAAGGACGCATAGGGCGCTGCCGTCCTATTAGGATGGCGATCAAGCATTAAGTTCATGATTTCTCATGTAGGTGCTTACCGTGACACCCTTGAAAGCACCTACATGAGTCCCACGATTAATGACAACGGGAGAACAATCATGGAAATTTTGAGACGACGAGCGGTTAGCGTGAAGGAAGCGGCGGAGCTGCTGTCGGTGTCGCCAAGGACAATCTACAGGCTGATAAAGAGCCGTCGGCGACGTACGGTGCGGATTACAGCGGATTCGCCAAGTGTTCTGCCGGCGGACCTTGACGAGTTTGTTTCCATGTCTGTTGCTGAAGTGGCGACAGATGTGGAGAATACGGCCATCAACTAAGAAGTGAGACGCAATCCTTCAATTCCTTTACCGCCTGCGCCTGTAGATGGGGAAAGAACCCTATCTTGGCGCAGGCAGCACGAGCATGTTGGCATAACGCTTACGAGAAGGCGTCGGTTAGGTCAAGAGTGACAGGCGCCGGCATTGGGTAGCACTCGGAATGGAGCGGGCAGTAAGGGCATCCCGGATTTTGAACAGCAGGGAACGCAGGATCGCTCAAAACCTCCTGAACCTTGCCGACCAAGATGGAGCGAAACCTTTGTACTCGGACGACACTAACGTTTCCCTCGTAACCCTACCGTCGCCGTCGAACCAGTCAATCTCCATCCGAATCGATTTGAATTCGGGATGGATCAGCTTCGCAACCAGCATCGCCACAAACGATTCCAGCATGTCGATATTCGGTTTGCTGTTGAGAAGTCCCTCAGGATCAACACGTCAGGCTCCTCCGGACGCACGATCAGTCGATCAAGGCGTGCGGACACTTCAAAGAGCGTCTCACCGCCCACGGCAATCGGAAAGGTTCCGGTCAATTCGGTGGCGATGGTGTATGCCGCATCTTCGTCCAGTGCCACGTAGCTTCTGACCCAACTACCGCACGCTCAATGTCGGTCGGCGGAACTGGGTGTCGGAATATCTGATCCGGTAGAATTCAGAGCGAGCCCACTGCTCCAGCTTACCGAGCAATGGCCTTCCGTCAATAAGGTTTGTGGGACTAAAGGTCTGCGCAAGCACTTTGTGCAGGCACAGTCCTAAGTTTGCGGATGGGCCTGATGTCCGTTCTGCTTTCGGCCATCGTCTATAAAGTCTCATCGCAAAGCGCTTCGGACACTCAAGTTCCGACACATTGCTTGGCGTAATCCGTGGTACGGGCGTGTTGTACATTATTTGCCTCTGCTGAATCTTTCTGAAGTTGGTCTTCAGGCGATGTAGCAGAGGCAGGCGAATTTATGAGGAAAATCGAATGGATCGCAAGACGAACAAGACCATCGGCATCCGGATGGCGATAACAATCAGTTCACTGCGAGTCCGAGACTTCAAAAGTGGCAATTGTCATAGAAGAACCCGTCGGCGAGATACCGCCTCCTTCCAATTACATGTTGCTGATGGGGAACACACGTAACCACATCTGGCTCCAGCCATAGCAAGCTAGCGGGGATATCAGAACGGCGATAAATGATGTGACCGACCAGGAGGTTGTGCCGAATGCACCGCATCACCTGGCCCGCCACGATGACGCCCCACCAGATGATTTCCAAAGAAGCCAACGCGATCACGGCGGCGAGCAGGACCAAAGCTTCTTCATGCCTCCCATTTCGCAATTCTGGGCAACACCGTCTTATGTCGAACTGACTCCGAATCGGAATGTACCAAATGCGAGATTGGTAACGTAGGCCTGTTGCGTGATTTTCACTCCGAACTCATGAGTTGGCGCACATAATCCATTGCCGATGGATTTTTCTCCTTGTTATTTCTGCCGGGGCGCTTACTCCCTCTTTCCCACGAACCTATCTTGTTTCCGAGAAGGTCGCACGACTCGACAAATGCAATCACCTCGTTGGTTATGTTGATGCCAATGTTGTTCTGGGTGATTCTAAAGCATTTGACGAGGACCGTTCTCCTGTCCTTGCTTAAGTATCCATTTTCAAGATGTATGCCATAGACCTTGTTACCAGCCACAAGGCATTCCTCGACACGACCTTTGCTGGATCGCGTATTGACGCCGTACTTGCACGATTCGATGGTTGACCGGACAATCTCGAAAATAGCATTGTCCGAATAAAAGCCTACGCCGCATCTCAGAACCTTGCATTGGTCTGCGAATACATTGTCTCGTTTTGCCCATCCTCCTTCCATAAGGCAGCCAGAGCATTATTCTGGATGTCCTGGAGAATGGTGCGTAGTATCGTCGTGCGGCCACTGCTTATGACTCCCGATTCACAGCCTGCTACGACGCATTCGGTTATGTTCGCACGGGTTTTTGTATGAACAACTATCCCCGCTTTGCCGCCAGTCAGGGTAGTATTGCTCATTTGGAGGCGACACCCGCTTTGAAGATAGTCACCGTTTCCGACTGATAGTTACCGAGCACCATTACCGTAACCGTTGAACTGCTGTGGTTCAGGATGTTGCAGGAATTTTAAAGACCAACGATCCCACCTGTAAGTAGATCATTGGCGTTTCACCCGCTCTCTGAACGACGACGCAGATTCCACAGAAAGCCCTTCAATCTCCACTTGGCAACCATTCACGTAGATTCCATAACGGTCGCCAGTAATCGTGAGATGTGTCGCCTTTGCGGCTCCGCCTACACCCATCAGTCTTATCGATTTCTGGATGAGGATGCCCGGTTCATCGTATCGGCCAGGATGGATTCGAAGCTCCGATCCTTCTGGCGCATGCTCTATGGCCGAGGAAACGCTGTTGAAATGGGCTCTGCCGTTGTTTGCCACCTCAATGATTCTGGAACGCCGTGCTTGAACCGGAGCTGGCACTTCAAGCTTTGATCCACAGTTGGCGCAAAAAAGCCCCGAAAGCATAGTTGTGCCGCACTTATTGCACTTCAAGATTGACGACTCCCTTCCGCATAAATCCGAATATTGCGAATTGCCGATTGTGGTCGGTCAGCATATGTTCAATCAGGAATGGGAAAACCGAGTTAGTGCAGGGTAACGTAGTCGGTGTAGCGTTGTCCGCCCCGAAGAACCACAACAGGTATCGAATCCCCAGCGATGTCTTGCTTATTTATTATTCACAGCGTCATCGTTCGATTAGACGGTCTGCGCTATCCACCGACAAGATGTAGTCGCCGCTGAAGATTCCGGCTCCTGCTGCGCCGCTTCCCGGTGCCACATCTCGAACGTAGACGCCGATCCCTGGTGAAAGTCCGTACGCCGCACCATTTTCCGCACTGAGCGGCTCCAGCGTCATGCCCATGCTTGGATACGTGGAACTGGCAGTTGAGGAAGCGGCCATGCCCTTGTCAGCATCGTTCATCTCGTGCATAACGAACAGCACGACAATGCCTACCAGGACCAGCACAACGCTTAAGATGCAACCAAAAGTCGTCTGGGCGGCTTGCCGTCCCCAGATTGCCGCCACTAGGGCGCAGATAATGAGAACGCAGATAATGAATCCGATCACCGAAAACCCCCTCCTTGCCCAAATGTCGTCCTTGCTTCAGCGAATCCGATACTCGTCCGACAAATTGGTCGAATCAATGGATGGAACGCCGAAGATGGGATGCAACGTATTTCCGTTTATCGTATACGAGTAGGTTAAGTTGATCCCTGTGTGCTTGATGCCCCAGTCGTCTTTCGGATCGGCCAAGTCGGCTGAGTAGACTACAGTGACCGTTCCGGCGTTGTCCTTCCAAGTAAACAACCTGTCCCTGTACAAAACGCCAGCTACGTTATATGCAGTGTCCTCGCCGGTTCCATCGGCGTTATAAGTCTCGTGGCTCTTCCCCGAAGCGTCCTCCCAAGTACCGATCAGCGGGCTCTGATTGGACACTGCGGACGGGGCTATGGGTGGTTGTTGCTGTGACTCCTGCTGAAGCTGTTGCCTCAGCGCATCACGTTGGGCATCGTAGGATGTCTGGCTAGTTGTACTTGCTGAATTTCCGCAACCGAGAAGAATCACTGCAAAGGCTATGCAAATGGTTGGGGGCCACAGCGACATCCAGAAATATCTAGTAACGCACAACCAGTGTTGGGCTATCAAGCTCGCTACCTTACTCCCGTAGTTGGAGTAGCACGAGTTGCTCGTCCCCCTCGATCCGGCTATGGTCGAGTTATGAACATCTTCGAGTGTCAAAGATTTTTCTTCCATTGATGTGTGCATGTAGCCTCTTGGGAATTAAGCTAAGAACTCATACAACTTCCGTTAATAATGACTCCGCAACAAAATCTTCTCGGCTAGTTCGCAGATTGAGCTCAGAAGGTTAAAGTCACTCATAGGGCGGACTCTTCATGCAAAAGACGACCACCATCAGCAAAACGGTTTGCCGAGCAGTCTGATTGCGATTCCTCCGTGACTTGCTACTGGTCATGCAGAGCCGGGGAAATTTGCGCAGTGCAAAAATTCCCTTATAGGCAACCTTTATTGTTTTGCTTCCATAACTGCAAGGCAATTTCGTAGTTTGATTTGGCGACCGTGTATGCGCTCATCTGTGCAGAGCAACCTACGTCCTTATACTCGTTACAGAGTGGCATTTCTGGCGGCCATGGTTTACTGTCGTAATCGCACGGCGTAGGATTGACTACCACTACCATATCTTGGGGCTGACGAAGATTGCCAAGCGCTAGCTTCCGCCAATCTAAGGCGTTCCTGCTCCTGCGGACTCAGCGGATTTTGCCAGTTCTCCGGCTTCTTCGCCTGAGCTTCTACTAGCGCCCATTGCACTTTCAGTTGACTAAGGAGGCGCTTTGCCGGCCGTCCGAAGGATCAAGCGCCACGGCTATGTAAAGCTCCTGGTAAGCGTTGTACATGTCGTCACTAGCTTCATCTTCAAGGGCGTAGTACAGGTTGGCACGAGCCACCTGATGCTTGGCATATCCATCACTGCCATGTTTCGATACCGGACCCGGAGGAAGGCCCGTCTTGTGAGCGAGCTCGTACTCCTGGATGCACTTGTCCCAACTGTGGCTGTGGTAGTCTGCGTCCGCCTGCGCAAGAATCGAAGCCGAGTCGCTCGGTGTGATGTCAGCTGCGGGGGCCGTATCAGCTGGCGGTATCTGAGCCGAGGACGCACTCGCCTGTACGGGATTCGATGCGGCGGTGGATTGACCGCAGCCGGGCAGAAGACAGCATAAAGCGACGGCGGCAATGGCTGTAAGAATCGCTTTGGCGGCGATAGAAATCATCAGAGTTCTCCGTATCTTCTGAAGGTTCTGTTCGGGGCAAGATTCGTACAGCATACCCCGTAACCAATTATACCTAAAATGCCACTAAGAAGTGGCATACGTGTAAGGGGTTTCCCTACAATTGGGGGATATGGCTCATGGACCTCCTAGACTTCGCCTAAACGCAAATTCGATGAATATTGCTGGTGTGCGGGTGGCTGAAAGCCGGAGGCTATTGAAGCTGACACAGGATCAGCTCTGCGCTGGCATCGCAGACGCAACGAACGGCAAGTGGATTCCCACCAGGCGAGACATCTATCGAATCGAATCGGGAACTCGCATCGTTTCGGACTTGGAGCTAGTTGCCTTGGCCATCGCTCTTGGACGGGATACGGAGTGGCTTTTGTTCAGGGAAGGCGACAAAGCGAACAATTTCAGCGAAAACATTTTCCGGAACTAATTGACGATGGTTTAGTACGGTCGCTATATGCTCGCTGGCCATCTTATTCGTGCTAGGTGTCGAAAGCGGGAGCTCTTCTTCCTATCACGTAGCGGGGCATTAGTGCCAGTAATCCTCAAGTTCGACAACCTTTTCGTGAGCGGTAGCAATAAAGCAAGTGGGCTAGATGCCCATATGCTTTTTTCACTCCTACGTGTCGGCCACTGAGACGACATTCTGACAATAACCCATGATCTGCATTGACATTTCTGACATTTCGGTCTATCATACAGAAGGACATTGGAGGAAACATCTGCCAGACCGAGACATTGTTCACGCAAATCTACCTAGATTCCATCAGACATTTTATGACCGGCTGTGCGAAGGGCAATTTGACCTCGTTTTGGCTGACGTTTTGCTAAAGGCGGAACTCAAGCAGCTCCAGCGATATGGCGACGCTCCCATATCGCTGCTAAAAAGTACAGCTGACGTTATTAAGAATGCTTCAATTGGCGAGCTGTTCCAATCGATTGCGGACTGGACTTCCGTTCGGGCGGCGTGCAGCGACCTTGCACTGCACACGATTCAAACTAAAGATGCGAACTCACGTCTCTTGATATTGCACAACGAGCCGTTAGGCATGTAATCACCGAAATCGAACATGGTCGCTTGGTTCCAAATATTTATCAGACGCTTATGTCCCGCTACATTTTCGAGTCTTCTAAAGCAGACTGCCTAGATCGCCTTCGACTGACCAACGATCATTCCTGTGGAAAGACTCAACAAGACATTGATCAGAAAATTGCTGATGTGTCAATTCATCTTGCAACACGCTGCGACGATCTAGGTGCCCAGAATCCGAAAACTCATACTGTCTTCAAACTGAGATTGCCGACGACTAGGACACGTCAGTCCGTCACCATAAACACTCCCTAACCGACCTAATCAACTGAAGTGATGATGCGAACACAAATCAACACGGTCGTCTCAGTGCAATTAGCGACAGACCTTGCGAGGTCGTCTTACAGAACCAATCTTGCCTTGGCGATCCGTTCAATCTCACGTTTAACTATGCCGAACTCATCCAATCAGAGCAGCCGCTGCCAGCAGCTTTAAGCGATCTAATGGACATTCCAGCAGCCGTTTTCGTTACGGACGGAAGTGTTCGGCATACTCCAAATTCGGCACGACACATCCGTCTCAAAATGCCACTTAGGGAGCTCGACTTGTACGAGTCGCATGCAATTCACCAGTCGCTTTCAAAAGTCTTATATTGGCTCACTGAGGACGACTGGACATTCGAGTTCAATTGCGAAAAAGTTCCACAGAGGCATATCCAATTGAGAATACCAAGACTGAGCGGTGATCAGAAGGAGATTGCTCTTTGGAGTGGTGGACTTGATAGCGCTGCTGGATTGATAAATAGGTTGTCGAAATGCCGTGCGACGGAGCCTGTGATTGGAACAGGCAGCAGCACGCATATGCAATCAGTGCAGTCAAAGGTCGCACGTAGTCTGGAAACGTCATTTGGAGTCCGAATCGAGTTGGTTCAAGCTCCAATCAGGCTTAATTCAATTGGTTCGTACAATAGCAATTCCAAGCATAGGGCCAGAGCGTTTCTGTTTTGATTGTCGGGGCCGTTCGTGCAATATTGGCCGGTGAGGATCGACTTCATATTTATGAGAACGGCCCAGGAGCCATCAATCTTCCGTATCGGAGGTCGGAGCTCGGCCTAGATCATAGTCGCTCAGTCCACCCAAGAACGCTGGCAGAGATGGGCAGGCTAGTGTCGTCCATTCTTTCGCAACCATTTTATTTCTGCAATCCGTTTCTTCTCAGTACGAAGACAGAGATGTGCGAATCCATCAAATGGTTGGGATTGGAGCACTTGGCAAATCATACAATATCCTGCGACAGTAGGCATCGAAAGCGAGGTCTACCTACTATCTGCGGATACTGCTCGTCGTGCTGTTTGCGCCGAATGTCAATGCGTGCAGCGGGTGTCCAGGATACGTCGATATATTGCATAGACCATGCGGAGTGTGTTTCGGAAAATGCTTCCTTACATCTTAAATCGATGCTTCATCAGGCCGTGTTGCTTCAGGAGCTGGTCAGGAAAGATGAGCAAGGACGGGCGCTGCAGGCAACCTATACGGAACTCAGTGATGTACTGGATGCCACGGCAGTCATCGACAAGGCACTTCAGCCAATAACAGCTGGAGATTTGGCGAATCTCTTTCGTCGCTACGCAGAAGAGTGGCGCTCAGCACGTGACATTTGGCCCAGATTGTTCAATGATGTTAGCTACTTATTCGACCGTCTAGATATTAATATGCCACCAGACATCTTGGATCAAATAGACCTCGTAAGTATCGGCGACCGATTGCAAAGAGCCCGAAAGCTGGCGAATCTTACTCAGGAGGAAGCCGCACAGTTTCTCGGCTTTGCTCGTACGACTATCGTCGCAATTGAAAAGGGGGAGCGAAAAGTCCGGCCAAGCGAACTGGTTACTCTTGCACGAGCCTATAAGACATCAGTGTCCGAACTTGTGCGTGCCAGCGAGGACGTTGAATCATTTGAAGTGCAGTTTCAGGACTTGGAACAAGACACAAAGGACAACGATGAAATTACAGAATCGATCTACGAGTTGGAAAGCCTTTGCCAAAATTATTTGATGCTCGAACAAAAAATGGCTGCTCCGCTGAGCCGAAGATATCCAATGGAATATTCCATCACGCCTGCTAACGTGTCCCAATCAGCGGAGAGCATTGCGATTGAGGAGCGAAGTCGTCTAGGAGTCGGCGATGGCCCGATTCACCTCATGCGAGACATGCTCGAAAATGAAGTGGGCCTGCGCATCTTTTATTTGGCCCTGCCAAGCCGTTTTTCGGCCATGTATTTTTATTCAGAACGGCTTGGTGGTTGTATCGCCGTAAACCGGAAATATCCGGAAGACCGGAGGCGATGGTCTCTGGCTCACGACTATGGACACTTCTTGACTAGCAGATATGCGCCATTCATCATGATGGGGAAATCTTCCGTAAATAAGGTGGACAGCGAGCGATTTGCCGATGATTTCAGTATGTCTTTCTTATGCCTACATCTGCAATGACAAGAAAATATAACGAGCTTAGCCGATCTAAAGTTGTAACCGTAGGCGACCTTTGCACTTTGGCGCACTATTTCGGAGTATCATTTGATGCACTTGTCCGGAGGCTTGAGGGGATGAGGCTGATTCGATCAGGTACTGGAGACTCCTTGAGGCAGTCGGGTTTCAAGGTTCGTGAGGCGGAGAAAGAATTACACTTGCCGCCCATTGCTCGGCGGGACGATTTGCTCCCGATTCGATACCAATATTTGGCGCTCGATGCTCTCAGGATGGAGAAGATTGAGAATCGGAATTTACACGACTCATTCGAGCTATGGATCGAATTGATGGTCGAGAAAAAGCTGAGTCGCTTATAAGTATGGCCGCATCAAGCGAGCCTGTTGAGCAGTGAGTGAAGTGGAGCATGCTACCAGAACAGCCAATTACGTCAAGACTTCTTTTGGATGCATGTTGCTTGATAAACATCTTGGCGTCTGGTAAAGCCGAATCAATTATTGATGCGTTTCCATATGGGGTGTCCGTTTCTTTCGATGTAACTTCTCGTGAAATAATTCGATACGCTATTGCACCCCACGTTGATTCACACCGACTGACAGTTGTTGAAGACATTTCTGAAGAAGAAGCGAGAATGGCATTGAGCTTTGCGTCAGCACTAGGCGCTGATGGCGAGGCTTTCACGGGAGCACTTTGTCTTAGTCGGCGATGGACAATGGCTTGCGATGAAAATCGTGTTTTACGGTTCTTCTCCACGACAGAGCATAAGCTAAGAAAAATAACGACGCCGGAAATCATTGCCCACTGGATACGTGCTGCGAACCCAGGCAAGCGACATTTGCCCAACAATTCAGGCAATCGAACAGCATGGCAAGTACCGCCCGCATTGGAGCCACCCGTTCTTTTCTTTGTGGAACGAGAGAAGTAAATGATTCAGTCAAATTATAGGGCAGTCCGGTCAAATTATTAACGTGGCCGCACATTTGGGGTGGCAACGACAGACCGGGATCATGGCAACTTGATAAGAACAGAATAGGGGGCCTCAGAAAAAAGGTATTCAACTAAGATGATGAAGATGTTAAAGTTCCGTGTCACCAACTTTCGCTCCGTGAAGGACAGCGGATGGATCGACACGGATGGAGTCACTGCCTTTATCGGCACCAACGAGTCAGGAAAGGCGAACCTGCTTACACCGCTTTGGAAGCTTAAGCCAGCAGAGCGTGGTGAAATCAGTCCAATACCGGACTACCCTAGAAAGCAATACAACGATTTTCGGGAAATGAAAGCTAAGCCTGTTTTCATCCAAGCTCAATTTGAAATGGACACCCTGTTCATTAACCGTCTGACAGCCTTGACGGGCGCTACCACAAACGAAGTACGGGTAGCAGAAGTCTCTCACTCCCTTGATGGCAGATATATCGTCGCCTTTCCCAACGAAGCGCCTATCCGTAGCTCTTCAAAGAAGGCTATTGGACACACTTATCGCCGCTAGGGATCAAATCGGGCTGCTTGACGCAGGGAAGACAGAAGCCGAACTTAAGACTGCGATACTAACAGCACTGGATGAAGTGACGGATGGGGTTGGAAAGGCTATTGACCGTGTCGATACCGCTTTACTAAAATCAACGAACGCTCGCCTGGCTGGTGTTTCATTGGAGTCTAATAAAAACTCCACAATTTCCCCTAGGTTCAGTCAGTTGGTGGAAGCAACTGAAGAGTTGGTACGGATTACAAGCAAGCCCGCAGCGTCGTCAAATGGAGACGCACAGCAACTGGTGGTGGATAATATGCCGTCATTTGTGTACTACTTCAACTATGGCAACTTGGACTCTGAAATCTACCTTCCGCACGTAATTGAAAACATGGAGCGGCCTGACCTTGGCGGTCACGAAGAAGCAAAAGCACGTACGCTTAAGGTTTTATTCGAGTTTGTGAAGCTGAAACCTGCTGAAATTTGGGAGCTAAAGAGATGCGCCAATTATTAAAATCAGAACACTCAACGCTGCCAATGTTCAAGTATCCGAAACCGAAGGTCCAGAGCCCACCGACGACGAAATTCGGGAAGTAGCTGCTCACAAGAAGGAACGTGAAATCCTTCTTACTTCTGCCTCCGCATCGCTGACAGATAAGTTTCGTGCTTGGTGGCGTCAAGGCGAATACAGATTCAGGTTTAATGCAGACGGCGACCATTTTCGGATTTGGGTGTCGGATGACAGGAGGCCGGAAGAAGTAGAGCTTGAGGCACGCAGCACGGGCCTTCAGTGGTTTCTTAGTTTTTATCTGACATTCTTGGTTGAAAGTGATGGCGGTCACAAAGACTCCATACTTTTGCTTGATGAACCTGGTCAGTCACTTCACCCACTGGCACAGCATGACCTATCTGAATCTTCGATAGTTTAGCCGAGACCAACCAGCTGCTGTACACTGCGCATTCACCGTTTCTTGTTGATTCCGATCATTTGGATAGAGTCAGAGTGGTCTATGTTGATGGTTCTGGAGCGAGTGTAGTCTCTCCAGACCTCAGGGCAAGTGAAACTAACGCTGCGCAATCGAGGTCAGTTTATCCGGTGAATGCGGCTTTGGGCTTAAGCGTCTCAGATACGATGCTGGAGGGTTGCCAACCTGTCATTGTCGAAGGAGCGTCCGATCAGATATATTTGAGCAGCATTAAGAATTATTTGTTGCGTTACGGACATTTGTTACCACGTCGTGAGCTGATGTTTGTGCCCACTGGCGGCGTAAAGGGAGTGAGTGCCGTCCTTCCGATCTTGGCAGCGAAAACAGAAGCATTGCCTTACGTCTTTCTTGATGCTGACGACCCCGGAACAAACATGGCGAACAGCCTTAAGGCCAATCTCTACAAGGGTCAGGAAAATAAGATCGTTCTGGCGAGCGACATTCGGACGCTAGAACATGCTGAAATCGAAGACATTATTCCGAGTAGCTTGTTTGCGGACGTAGTTGACCGGTACCTGCGGGGCAACCAAGACGAGGATTTTTCCGACACGGCTGACGCCACCAAGCCGATGGCCCCTCAGGTCAAGGCGTACGCCGATAAGCATGGAAAAACTCTAGATCAAGGTTGGAAGGTCGAAGTGTCGAAAAAGATCAAGGTGCGTCTCCTGGCGGATAAAGACCCGCTTGCTGGAGATATAGCGACCGTTGATGCGTGGAAGAAACTGTTTGAGGTAATGCAAGGCTAGAACGGCAGAAGCCCTGCTGGCCCAAATACGGTTTGAACGTTTAACGAATATCCAATCGAGAATCTTCCGATGTTC
This sequence comes from uncultured Armatimonadota bacterium, assembly GCA_963699265.1. Taxonomy (GTDB): domain Bacteria; phylum Armatimonadota; class Armatimonadia; order Armatimonadales; family Capsulimonadaceae; genus CAXSEA01. The sequence continues at coordinate 809,626 of OY969427.1, forward strand.
AAGGCGGTTCATGCCTCCACTGGCGAGTTTTTCATATCTGTAGATCAGGACTGCATCGACAGGAAGGATGAACTCCGGTCGATGTCTCAGGATGGCGAACTCGTATGTCAGGGTTGTCACCGGGCCGTCATCTTCAAAGCCGGAGAAATCCGTGTTCACCACTTCGCCCACAAGGCGCTGACCGACTGCCCACTCGGCAATGACTCGCAGGAGCTGCTTCTAACTCGCCAGATTCTATACTTGCGCCTGAGGGCCGCTTTCGGGGACACCGTGACAATCGAAAATGTTCCCGGACTCATTCCTCCCACGGCCTATTGACGTATGGGTGGAGTTTGGGGACAAGCGTTTTGCATATTGGATAGTGGAGAAGCGGATGCGAAATGAAGGAAGAGGGAATTTGCTGGCAGCATTACGGCTTTTGACACCCGATTTCCACTTTGTGTTCTGCTCCAGGTTCCTGCCAGAGTGTTATGAACGGCGCTGGGGCATTACTCTCTCGACAACGGAGAGACACCTTGCTAAGACGACGGAATTCGACAAATTGTTGCGTCACGGCGTCATTGAGGACGGACAGACTCTACATTACGTAGACCATGAGGATAAGACCCTTATGACCTATAGAAGGCTTTGGTCAAGGCGTGGAACGGCAGACCATGATGGCTTATTCTACGTGTCGCCTATTGCCGATGCGTCAGTCAAGAGAAAGAATGGGGAGCTTTTCCATTCGGCTGAACGGCAGGATTTTGACGCTCTCCGGCTTCAATGGGACAAACTTCGGTAGACTTGACACCGTTTTGGTGCTGACAGCTGACAAGTCCGTTCAAATCCAGGAAAGTACGTTCACGTTCAATCGGACTGCGCAATCGACTGGCCGTTTAGCAAGCGGTCTATCGTTTCAGCCCCTTTCTTCATGGAAACTGCTTGCCTAAGAAGATGAGCTTGCAAAGAAATCAACGCTTGCCTCTTCGCCTGGGCTATGTCAGTTTCGATATGTTAGCAATGGGAACATTGTGTTCGCCAAGTGCGAGAATCTCGGCACGACATTGACCGTCTGGCAGCATGTTGATACGGGCGCTTATTAGGCCGTCGCCCTGAATTCCCAGCCGCCCACGCCCGCCGTCATAGGCGTCCAATTATATTTATCTTTATCCAAATTTAACCTCGGTACTTGTTCTCGCTTCAGTGTAATCCATCAAATTCACGACATTACCCCACTTGTCGAATAACATATTCCAACAGCGGCATTCGACGTAAATTATAGCAGCAGGACTAACGGCGCACCGACGGTTAACTTTAGCAGCTGTTCACGAATTCGATCTGCTAACCTTAAGGATCACACAAACCCCAGCGCTTTGAAAACCGCATCCACAGGATCGGAGTAGAAGCTGACTTGAAACTTTGCAAATAGCTCGCCAGGGACAGAGGGGATGTCCCCACGCTGGCCATGGGCATGAGGACACGCTTGCCCCCGCATCAAACGCCATTTGAAGCGTTTCAGCGAGTCCATTTACTGGAACCACATTTCCGCCTAGGCTCATGTCGCCGACTACGACCATCTGATCCTGTATTGGTTTTCCGACAATGGCGGAGCTGAAGGCAATGAAGCTAGGCAAAGTCATTGCTTTGCTGGTCCAGATTATGCAGCTCTATGGCATGAAGGTGGTAGTCATGATCTCCTACGATCACACTGCCGCTGACCCGTGAAATATTGGCCTTGAAGTAGTCGAATGCGACACGCACAGACTCCTTGGCAAAGGAATTCGATCCTAACCCCGACGTGCTCATGCGGCCACCTCCGGCAGTCACTTGCGTTTCGAGCCTATACAACCCTCTGTGCCCGCTTGATCCGAGCGCCAGAGTATATAGAACGCCTGGGATAGGAGTACCCTCAGGGATTAGACTTCCACCGCCTTGTTCAGGAACAGAGATGAATCGTTCTTCAAGGTCGACCAAGTCAATGTAGCTGAAGTGAACGTCGAAGAATTCCATGCCGCCGATCTTCTTCAACTGCTCCTTAATGCGTCTGCGCCCCTCCAGGGCGTACTCAAGGCACTGGCGCACCGACTGCTTATCGAAATCGGCACCAGGATGAAGAAGCTTCAGGAGGCCGGACACCGTTCGGCGGACCGCAATCGTGTCTCGTTGATTTAGGTCCCGTCCAAGCCGAAAGTATCTATCGATAGCATCGGAGAAGTTGCGCTTGCGCATCTCACGCAAGTATTCCGCCAGATAATCTACGATCAGACCGTATCGATTCGTAAAGAATTCGGGCCTCATTTTCGGCATTTCCCAGCCTGGAATGTACGAGTGAAAGCGATCAAAAAATGCCGAGTCGATCATCGGTAGTGGAAACGGCGATAGCAGGTGGCTTGTCTTAACGAGGATGTCTACCGACTGATTCAGATTGCCTACGAATACCATGGATGCGTCGGCGCTGATGGAATCTCGTCCTCTAACGAACGATCCGGATGCCATGAAATCCTTCATGATCTGCACCCCGTCCTTCTCCTTGAACGAAATGCCTGCGACCTCATCGAACGCAACTACGTCCCACAGCCCGACAGTCCCACCTTGCGGCTCTGCATATTGTAAAAAAGGTTAGGGACCGTAGTTTGGCCTCCGGAGACCAGTATGCTGTTTGGACTGATTTCCTTGTATATGTGGCTTTTGCCCGTTCCTCGAGGGCCGAGCTCGCACACGTTGTAATTGTTTTCAACAAATGGAATCAGGCGGGCTAGGAGATGCCACTTCGTACGGGTTTCGAGATTGGCGGGCTCCATCCCGGTGGAACGGATCAGAACATCGATCCACTCGGCCTGCGTGAAGCCTTTCGTCCATCGAACAGCTCGTCCATGTCCATGTTTGGCATCTGGATAGGCTTCAGTCGCTGATCATGAAAGGAGACTTTCGTTGGCCCTCTTCAAAGAAGTATGCATGGTGACGATGCGCCCGATGCCCCCTGCAAGAAGCTTTTCATTCGCTTTGACTGTGCCATCTGATATCTCGACGCCCTTAATACCGAGGTTGGAGAGAAATGCCTCGTACACGTCATGGTGTTCGTTCAATTTGACGGTTACTTGTCGATAACCTTATAGCTCCACGTTCCCTGATCTTCGACTTGACCTTTTCAGCCTCGTCGGGCGCACGTAGTTTTCCGCCAGGATGCGCTTGACGCTGTCCAAGCCCGCACGAATCGTCTCCGGGTCGTCCGAGGCGCAATACATGCCCAAGAGGTATTCGAGCACATAGACCGGAACGTTGGCCCCCTCCTTGATGAGTTTCGTCAGGTCTTTGCGCACCACGCGACCGGCAAACCGCTCGTTGAGCTTGGAATCCAAGTCTTCGGCAGTTATTGGTTCAGAAGTCATTGCTGAATGCCAAATCGATTGCTACTTCGACCCGATGAATTTCGATTGAGTCGTCTGCGTTCCGAACAACGAGATGGTACGTTTTTCTCTTGTCGTACGATTGAGATTTCAAAGAAAGGTTTGCGTACTTTGTCCGAGCAGTCAGGTCGTTGCTCGCAGTATCAAACGTTAGAGTCTCAACGGTGCTGACGGCCGTCTCGCCGTCATAAATTCCTACTGTCGCCTTCAAGGGAAGAATGCGCTGACCAATTGGTTCGGTCTGAATAATTTGGAAGCGATGGCGATTCGTCGTAACCTTGAATGACGTGCCGAGAATCTGCACGTTGACTGGCCGTGCCTTTGTTGCCTCGGCAGCGCTGCCCTCCTCTCCGCACCGACAGGACTGGAATGACGATCTCCTGCGGCATCGAGCCGCCATCAATGTATCGTGCGCCTCCCATGAAATGGAAACGATTAGTTGACTTCGGCAACCAAAATTCCATGCCGCCAGTTGCGTTTGCGGTATTAAGCGTGGTGCTGCTTCTTATGACGTTCTTCGCGATTCCGAGATCGCTGCCAAGTTTGTGAGCGCTTCTTGGCTATGAGAGCACCGCTGGGCTTCTCGGCCGCGCAGTGGTCCTGTCCGTTGCGTCGGGAGCAGACCTTCGAACAGAAACCCGCGACGATCCGAAGTTATTAAAATGTTGGTCCGCGTTTGGGCTATTGATAATATCGCCGCTGATTTATTCCGTAAAACGGTAAACGTGCTATGCGTGTTGCTGCGGGAACGTCTCGGACTCGGTGTTGGCCGAATCACCATCATCAATGGCGTTGTGGATAATGTCGACGTTGCGCTGTTCCGCGCAGCGCCTCGCCTGACGGGCCGCTTCATATTCCGCGAGCGCACTTTACGTTATAGCAACTCCGTTGACAGCTTCCAGAATTTTACTTCGACTATCGATACCGCTCGTACTTTTGCTATCGGCGAGCACTTCGCCTTTTGACGTATACGACGACGAAATCTGGGCGAGCAAAATGCCATGCCAATCCGCGTGTATGAAGAAACCGCTCAGAGCTGCGTCGTGAGGCTGGCGTCAAATCGATCGCCCAGTGGGAAGCGCGTCTCGTAGCTCTCGTGCGGCTTCGTAGCGGAAGAGCGCATTGATCATCCAAATAGCCCGCTTTGTATCGCTTGGTCCCAGGATTGGCTTAACGAAGGTGGCATCGAGTAGAAATCATTATTTAGAACACCACCAATTGCACAATCGTCGAGCAAGCCGAGAGTCAAGCGCTTTGCCCCACGACAGAGCTAGGCTGCGCGAGAAGCCATCGCCTGTATGCGATTTCGACCCGATCGGCTAAAGATTTCAGAATATCCCAGCCTTGCGACTGCCTGCGAATCGCTGCTTCCCAAAACTGGCGGTGAGCCATTATAGAAATCGGTACAGAGTTCCCTCGTACAGCTCTGTTAATAGCAGTGAGGTCGCTGAGGTTCAGCAAAACCCGGATGGAGAAACTAGAATCTCGGAGATCGCAAGCGGCAACCAATGCGTCATCCAAGCGCTGGGACTCACGTCTGGGAACATCGGAGACCGAACGTAGGCTTGCGGAAACCCAGTGGCTCGACTTTCTCCTAAGAATCAATTGCGAATCGGGAGAGTGTTGATGTCCGTCCGGAGCGACGGAAAGGCTGTCACGCATTATCAGCGGCGATGTTGCCTTTCTACTCCCAGGAATGTTTCGACTTCGGCTAGTTGATCGCTGGAGAAATTCCTGACAAGCGCTTCAACGTGAGGTCCTTCTCGACATCTTGAGCGATTTTATCGTATGCTCCGCCCCTTTGTGGCGCTGTCTCTCCATTGATTGAGAAACACAAGCGGAATTTTGAGCAAGCGGATGCGGCAGTCGGAGCGGCGACAGCGAAGCGGGAACTGTTCCTTTGAACCTTTCAGTGAAATCTGTGGCGAGCAGCCTGATCAACAGCGTTCTTAATTTTGGAAATTGTTCCAGCATAGCCAAACGCTAGCTTGACAAATCGCCAGAAAAATTTCAATTCAAATCTAAAATCTTCATAAAAGCTGTAGCAAATGGTAGAACCCAACTTCAGAGAGCGCCTGAAACCAGACTTGGGATGTTGAGGAAGATTTTTGTACACGCTTCTACTGCTTTGTAACGGCTTCAAGCGTACTCCAGGTCGATGTCATCTCTTCGTTGTCAGATGGCGCAACGAGCTTCTTTAGCCGTAAAGCTCGGTCACGGCTGAACAAAAACTAAGAGCCGAAAACCGATATAGCTGAGCAGCAACTCATTCTGCGAGAGCCCCAGCTCAGCTAAATACAGCAAAGCACAATCGGCCCGGAAGCTTCCCGCTATAAAGACAAATGTCACGAAGCAAGGCGTCGAGCGATGGACGGCTCTGCAAACGGCATATACAGCAGATACCTGCATAGTCGTATCGCCTCGCTTTAAAAGTCTCTTCATCAAGAGATGAAATATATTGATACGTAGAATCTGCTCGCCATACAAAGCCTTTATATCAATGCCTCCAACAGCAGAATAAAATCTTCGTTGTTCATAAAACCAAAACACCAGGTCAATCTCTTATCGTCTTGGAAAAGCTTCAAGAGGCGACGAGTGATCTGACTAAGATCAAGCTCTTCATTGGTTTCAAACAGAGTGCCCTGGCTCAATCGTCAGAACCTCCCGTAACGGCTTTGACCTCTGCTAGCAAGTCGCAAAATTGGCATAATTCACCTTTACGCCATCGTCGAGATCGATCTGAAGCCGCAAATCAGCGTAATGTCGAAGCCTTTCATCAAATAACTGGAGTTCCACCAGCTGCTTACGGAGAACCTGCTGCTCGTCCGTTCAGCATATGCTCTCCAACGTGGAGAGTAACCATAACTGGCCTGTTGGAGGCTTTCAATTCTTCCAGCGATCTTTGACATCAAAGGAATAACGTGCTCCATTCGCAGTTTCGCAAGCGTTCCTGCATTATAGCGGTGGATATAGACTAGAGCCTGGAAAGCCTTCAACAGTTCACTGCTGAAAAGCCAATAAATAGGTTTGCGCTTGTGAGTCTGCAAGTGATCCCTGTAAAAGCCCGCAGCGAAATAGCGGCGGATCGTGATCAATGGCTCTTCCGCTGATCTTTGGCTGTAGAGAGTCGGCGACGAACTTTAGGCTCATGGCTTCAAGCTTTGATGGCCATGCAGCTTCTACGAACTTTGAGAATTTGGTCGCTGCATCCGAATGGTCAATCCATGTGGATTCGTTGATAGTTAAGATGCCGTCGTTCGTCGCAACGGGTAGTTCCTTAGGTGAAAGTTTGATCGCATTTGGACACACCGTTGCAAAAGTGCGTGCATCCGTATTTAGGCTGAACCTTCCCATGATGCATCCGACCGAATAGGAGAGGACACGCCCGCATATCCAGTTGTTTATTCACTGGGGACAGTGTGACCTGGTCACCACTCACTTCTGCTGTGAACTCATTCTCCAGACCGAAAGCGCTAAGCCAAACAAGATTGTTTTCAGGTTTCTAGACTTACCACTTTTGATTTGCGCTCTTCGACTTTCGTGCTGTGAGCTTGAAACGCCGTTTGCAAGTCACAGCCCAGATCTGCACGTATGGAAACTGGAATTCGAAGGCTGTTTAGTTTTACCGACCCAGTCTTCCCGATGAAGGTCGATTAGTTTGTCAGAGCGATCTTCAATTTCCGCTTTTTCTGGCAAAACCTTCAGGGGTAAATTTCTTACGTCCTTTATCTGCAGCGCCAGGGTCGGAGTCAGAACTCGCAGGAGTTCGGCTGCTGTCTTTGAGTTCAAAAAAGGCCAGGTGCTTCACGGAGCTCGGCGGCATTCCTGGCATCAAACTCCAGAGCCGGTGACATCAAACTGGCATTGAGCAGGAAGCAATTTAAAACTTAAAAAAAGGTGAGGCGCGAAAGCGGCCAGGCGCGAAATGTTTGCGCGCTTTCTGCCGCCGATGCTCTCGGCAACATTTTCCACTTGCTCCTCCGTTCGGTGGTGGATCGCGGGCTTCCGTCAACCATCAGACCACATCAACCCTTCGCCGATGTTTTCCGTACCTCTTCAAGTAACATCGCCAAAACTCAGATAAGGGCATTTTTTGTTTCTTCCGATCTTTTTAATGAAAGACTTCCCAATGAAATCGGACATATTTAGCGTTATTACTCGTTTTGTTTTGGCCGTCCAAGATCGTGTAATCAGCAATACTGTTTTGTTCGCTGCAACACCAATGTTCACCTTTGGCTCGCCCAATATGCTATTGGGCTTCCGGGGGATTAGCTTAAAATACGCACAAGTTTTTTGGTCATATTTTAATTCATTGACTACAACCATGTTCGACTTGGCCTCTTCGTCTCCACTCACAGCTCGGACGAATGTCGGTCGATAATCCGTAAGTGAGGTATTTTGCAGAACAAAAGTTGTCGCCTGAACGACCTCACCTGATATCTGCGAGAACGCACGAGCTCCGAGATGAGCCATGGTAGTCAAAGTGGCAACTTCGATTATTCTTTTTCGAAGAACTTCGAAGGATGACAGAAACATCCAGCTCTGCATTGTAACCAAGCCGCAGTAACCATAATTAGATGTGAAGTCTTCACCTCGTTCAATAAACATCGTACAAAGGTCGCTCTTGCTGTCAGGGTAGTTTGTATTGGCAAACTCCCTGAGGGTTTGATTCATTCCTTTGTTTGCCATGTATGGCGGGTTCATTACGCAGATGTCGTACTTACGGCCTAGCAGCTTGGCTTGCCTGATAAGGGCTATTATCGATGAACAAATTTGCTCGGTCAACAGTCCACCTTTGGCCTTAGCTTCAGCAATCACAGCTTCAAGTTCGCCGAGCGGAGATAACGCCTCAGGAGGTATCCTAATGAGTGAGCCAAACGTCTTTGAATCTCTAAATAGATTCAATAGGTCCGAAAAGGGGCTGTCCAGCACGGAAGGGGGCTGTGGTACATCCTCCATTGGCGAATTTCGTGTGATAGTGCTGGAGTTCACAGATCGTCGAGCAACATCTGCATTTAAGGAAATCATTTCGCCAACGTCCAAATTCGCACTTGCCTGAAGTGCTAACACGTTCAGGACAGGTGTATTCGTAAGAATGTTACGGTCGTCGGCTCTAGCTTTCATGATCAAAGCAAAGCCCGCCATTTGGGCAGCACGCTCATCGATTTCAAGGCCGAAAAGGTTTTTCTCCAATATCAATCGAGGAATATCACGAAGACGATAGCCCCTCTCAAGATACATTTCCTTGAATAAACTATATGCCTCGACAAGTATATGTCCCGAACCACAGGCTGGATCGATAAACGTGATTTCCTCCGGATTTAGCGATTGCGGCGTACTTTCATTAACTTGAATTTGGACGGCCTCGGTCTGCTCGGCGGGTTCAATGTAATACTCCAGGTTTCCTTTAAGCGCAGAATGTGGATATGTTGCCAACCACTTCCGCCCTAAGCTGTTTTGGATCATGTACTTCACAATCCATTCAGGAGTAAATAACTGGGTCGCCGCCGGAATATCTTCAGTCTTAACTACTTTGCCGATCACTTCATTTTTTTTCTCACTTATGTAAAACTGGTAAAGCCAACCGACAACCTCGATCCGTTCCCAATCTGCTGAACCGACGCTGCTGGCCATTTTCCGGACAATTGAGTCTGTGGAAAGTAGCAAATCTGGTAGAAGCAACTCAGTAACGTCATCGATGGGCTCGAATAAAAATGGCATCGCTTCGTGCAGCGCACGGCATTGTCCTAGCAGCAGGAGTTTGTAGAGTTCCTCGTCCTTAGTCCCGTCAAGCTTTAGGGCAATAACCTGATCCGTTCGGATGCCAGGCAACACAACGCTCTGTGCATACTCCATGATTTCAGGAACAATGCCGCCGTCCGGATCGCTGAGCACTCGGTAGCCATGAGACAAGTAGTTGTGCAGCTCCATGTATCGAATGGCCATGAAGCGGTTGAACCAAGTATATGCTGCCTCCTCAACTACAACCGAAAAGCCACGGCTCCTGATCGCATCATCGAGAACCTTTCGTTGTGTGGCCACTTCTCGTGGGAAAGCTTGGCCGTTGATGAGCGCAAGATCGCCCCGCATCTGAACAGGAGCTGCCGAATTTGCAGTGACTCCAACTTTAGCAGCACGGTTCGTTACGGCGCTGATGAAGTCACGGCGGGCTTGTGGCGCATAAGACTTTAATCTGCTGATGTTCACTCGATTCGTATCCTTACGTTTTCCGCTATGGCAGCCTTGAGCTTCGACGCCAGCGCATCGACAAATTCGTCCACGTCCGCATCGGTTTCCAAATAGGGTTTGGTCATAACCGAAACGGGATGGATCGTTCATTATAGGAATTTCGAACCACTCCTACCAAGCTGCTAGAGATAGGGACCGATGGCTTTGCAGTGTCTTTGCCAAGCTTTTCCCGAAGCTCCTGCTCACGTGATGCGACTGCCTTTTCGATTACGTCCATACTGCGGTCGAGGTGGCCGCCGACTGAATTGGACAGCAACCATAAATTTCCAATTCCTTAAACGACGCCACTTGTTGACGGAGTTCGTTCAAAGGTTTCAAGGCACGGTTTGACAGTTCGTCGCTGGCTGAACCCTTGTCGGTTTCGCTTGCTAGTTGTGCGACGGCAGCGTGGATCAAAGTAACTGCATGGGTGCGCTTTTTTTCGAGCAGATCGTCGTTGACCAATTTCACGGTTGCGACCAGTCCGTCGATGTCCTTGATCAATCCGTAAGGTGCCGATGCTTTTCGCATTGTCTCAAGATCGGCGAGCGCCGAAGCTGCCGCTTGATCTTTCACGATCTCCGCACGATTTATGACGAAGCTATCCAAACCCGAAAGCAACTTTTCCCACGTCGGCTTCTGATGATTGTAAAAATTGGCGAGTTCGTGAAATTATGGCGGGGCCGAGTCTTGCGGCCCGATTTTGTGCGCTAGGACATGCTCTACGAACTCGAAGCTGTTGCTGACGGCAAGCGCACTCTTGATTGTCCTCAGGCAGTCGTCGATTGCTGATCAGCAAGAGTACGTCCTGTTCCGGCAAGGGTTTCGAAGTTGCGAAGACTCGTCTGCCATGCGGTCAGATGCTGTTTCCAGAATGCGACCAGCGGCTCTTCCGAATCCGGTCCGGTTTGGGAGAATAGTTGAAGCCCAAAGCTGTCGAGCGGCTTCCAAGTTGGCAGTATCGACCATCTTGCGTTTGCGAAGCGTCACCGCTCCCACTTAGAACATTACGTCAGGAGTTCAACTGCGGCTACTGTATCGACGGCACCACCCTGGTGAATCAAGCTGATCTCGCCAACTATGAACAGCCTGGCGATCACGAGTGCGGTCTCATAATCTGGCCAGCCATATGGACGTTTTTCGTATCGCTCGATCAAGTCCTTAAGAAGAATGGCGTTGCTAGAGGATGTGGCTAGCTTAATGTAGTTCCTGACTTCATCATATGCCTGTGAATCCGCATTGGCAGCCGACAGTTCAGATTGCTGACCGACATCATTTGCTCTTAGAACCGCATTAATTTCGGACAGCCTCAGATCGTCGGAGTCCTTCAGGACTTTCTGGTCACCCAGCTTGGGGAAAGTATTCTCGATCAAATAAGTCAGGAGTTCACCGAAAATGGATTGAGCAGACTTTTCCTTCGTAGTTCTGGCTTGTCCAGCGGCAAAGAATTGGCCAGCCACGAAGTCTGCTTTAATCAACTCGGTTAGGGTTCCTAAACGCTTCCGATTGTCCTCAGCCCGTTCATATAGAATCTTCTTTGTAGTCGGCGGCGCAAACAAGTCTGCTTTGCGTTCGATGTACTTGGCGGTCTTGAGAAAGAGACGAAGCTCTCGCTGGATAGCGACATTGGTGGGGAGCTTAATCAACGCACGGTCGGCAGACTTCATAATGCACTGACCGCTCGTGTACAGATGTAGGTGTCAAACAGCTGGGAAATGATGTCCACCCGCAATTCGTTCGATGTGGAGGCCGTGCCGATTTTGTACTCGTCGCAATAGCGGTCGAATCCAAAGTCCTTTTTGTTTACGGGGTAACGATGGCGACGCAAGTCCCCCAGTATGTCTTCGAAAAAGATTGATCCTAGTTTTTTGCTCTGGTCAGAGAGGGGAATTTGTACTTCCTTAATTTCCCGATCAATGTCCCTTTCTTCGTTATTAAGAAAGAAATAGTCGTCGCCATTTCGCCTAATGAGCGTTTCGTTTCGAGCCTGACAAGGCTTTGCTCTATCTTGGCCTTCAATGCTAACCGGTCAATATCGATCTCGTCCGTGCAAATCGTAACCAGATTGTCAATGTTAGCTCTGAATTCTTCTACATATCGCACGAGAAACAGCGCCTTGAGTACGTTTATGTCGATTGCTCCAGCGGACGCTCACTTGCCTGGTCGATGGTGCGCTTGACCGTGGTGTCGAGGAAGCTCTCGATGGACTGGTAGAAATCGTAAAGCGGGACGAGCGCTTCAAGAGACTTGTCCGAAGCGGTAAGGGCGGCATCCTTGAAGGCATCGAGGAGCGACCGCTCGCCCTGGCTTAGATGTCGGCCTGTCGCACCATGTTTTCTGATCTCCTCAAACACACGCTGAATCAAAAGGAACTGATACGGCAGGAATGGATAGCTCGATTGAAACGTCTGTTCACTGTCGAGCGCCTTAAACGTCAGGCGAACATCGGTGAACACTGTTTGGCTCTTGAGAATGTCTCCCTTGGCCTTATAGAGCTGCGCAAGCTCTGAGTTTGCCGCTTCCGTCTTTGTTAGCAGGCGAGCACGAATGACCTCGTCCGCATTTGAACTCGATAGCGAGATGCGGGTCGCAAACCTTCCCTGAATTTTTGGAGAAGTCGTGAGTACGTGCACCGTGCACCTCGCCAAGCACCTTGTCCAGGTTTTCCTGAGACGTGACGACGATCCACGCACGACCTTTGCACTGCGTGCCTAGCTCCTCCGTGATAGATTGGAGATTGAGCATGAGCTGGGTTTCGGTGCCGATGAACTGCCCGATTTCGTCCGCAAAGAATATGAGACGGCAGTTTGGGCCACGGCTGTCCAGGTATTGCTTCACCCATTTTGCGAAGTTTTCGGGCGTAAGAGTAAAGTCCCGTTCGGCATTGTCGAGCCACCTGGCGCTTGCGTCGTCGATTGATCCAATGCCTTTGAGAGCGCATGGATGATTGCGTCGTGATGAAAACCCGCAGCATCCCGCTCCTCGGCCCACTTGACACCAGCCTTTTCCAAAAAGGCATCGTGAAATTCATCCAGCTTGCCAACAGACGACAGGTAGCGCTCCATGTGTGCAAAGTGGGCGTAGTCTCCGCTATATCCCGCAGCTTCGTTAAAGACACGCATGAACACACGTAGCAGGCGAGCAAGGCCGTGACCTGGGTCGGCTTTGCTGTCCACGTTGAACAGGATGACCTCAGTCTTAGAATCGACTGCCTTTTTGATGTTGGCAAAAAGGAGCGGGTCAGCAATTTTGCTCTTGAAGAAGTCGATTGCTTGCCGAGACTCTCCGCCGCTTGTGACAGTTCGGTTTTCGAGCAAGTACGACAGAATTTTGATGAAGTGGGATTTGCCTGACCCGAAGTAACCCGATACCCAGACTCCCATCTTGTCCGTGATGGAGGAATCCTTGGGATTGGTCAACACCTTCACGTATGCATTGAAGAACCTGTCGAAGTAGCTGTTAAGCTCTTTGGTCACGACATATTCGTCTAATTCTTGCCAGACAGATTCTTCGTCTAGCTGGTCAGCCTTGATCACTCCGTTGATGGAGCGGGCAATGTCTCGCTGGAAAATATCTCTAATAAGCATGATTAGGTTCCGCTACGGAATGAGCTTAAATGCTCTGTAATAGTTTTCGTCGTTGAGTTGATTGAAGAGCCGCAGATTGGTTCCGTCGTAGCCGCCCGGAAAGAACATGACCAGTGGGATGCCGTTCATCACGGCATGCAAGGTGTTGAGCAGACTATGCGAGCGAATCAAAGGATATGCGCTTCCGATCCCAGAGAGAAGAACGAGATCATAATTCGCTGGCGGAAATCTCGCCGCAAACACCCCCGCCAGGCGCTCGGCATGAAGCGGCGCTAGCAGGGCTGATCGCAGCGCATCATCCCCACGGGAGCGCTGCATCTCGATAGCTTTACTGAGCAATCCACGCTCTTCAAGGTGATCAATGATGAGATCGAACAAATTTACATTGACAACTCGAAGTTCAGGTCGTTGCCGTGCAATGTCCCGCATAATGTCTGACAGCCGCTGACGAACTTCCAGCTCACGCTCCGGAGGATAGTCAAACACGTAGAAACCTATCTCGTTGCCAATTCCCCGTCCGCTCAATAAGTCTGCGTCCAGCAAACGAGGCAGAACGGCATTTAGTCTGTCGGCGAAGGAGGCCATGACGTGAATTACTCCGTTGCTCTCATTCTGTTTAGCGTTTCCGTGTCTCCAAGACGAATCAGGAGATCGGCGACTTCGGAGGCGACCGTCATGTTCTGTAGCAACATCGATCCGGTATCGGAAACGTAGCCTGCCTCGGCTAGGATGCGGAACGTGTTCTGGCGAAGCTTCTTCACCACACCTTCGGTCCAGTCATTGACCCCAGGATCACGAGCCTTGCATCCCTCAACGAATTCACTCCAGTCCAAGTCGGTCAGGTGACTAGCAAACGTTCGCCGTCGCTCACGTACAACAAGGTCGAGGAAATCGCCAAGCAGGCGACTATATTTGATGGTGGCAGCGAGCACTAATTGAGTCGCCACTGAATTTGATCCATCCTTCACAAATGGCCATGCTGCAGGTTGAAGCGTTTTCAGTCGATTGGCTATAAAGTCCGCAAAAAGCTTGGCAGTATGAGGGCTTCGTTTTTGCAGTACGTTTTGGACGATGATCGCTTGATGCCATTCGACTGAGTTTGCCCCGTCGATGAGCAATCCAGCAATAATTCGGCTCTCCGGAACCTTCAAAGAAGCCTTGACGAGATTGGCGTTGTAAAGTCTGGAGTCGTGAAGTGTTCGAGGCATGCTGTCTGATAAACTGATTCTTCTGAAGTGCTAGCGTCCGCCGAAACCTAACGGAAGTAACAATTAAGGCATTGTTTTGGGCAAAGCCCATCGCCAACTTCATGTTTAAGACCTTTGTCTGTTTTTCCTTCATTTCCATCTGGGATCGTACTGGGCTGGTCTTCAATTCGCCGAAATCGCTAAGAATGAGCGCTAGGACAAATTCGTCTGGTTGACCTCTGGACCATACACATATCCAAAACCGATATCATCGCCCTTTGAATCATCACCCGTCGATTCTAAGACTAATCCTCCGGTCGAACGCCATGAGTTCTCTCCGATGGCCTCAGAGTCTCCAAGTAGCTCGGATCACATTTTAACAAGTAACTCTGACGATCTTGAGTCGTGATGCGGTCGATCAGCTTGCTGCTTATCGGGAATTTTGACATTAAGTATTTATGTTGGCGATAGATGCGATTATTGACCTCATGAACGAAATTGTATTCAACCTCGAAATATCCACTAGCCCCGATGTTGTTACAGAAGACGGCTATTTGCGGGCTGAGCGGAACCAATACTTCCAATGACTTTGAGGCCCACGATTGTCCGTAATGCGAATTCATCTGAGTAAAGTCATAATTAGTGACAGGGTTATCGCAAGTAATGAAATGCAGCGGCGAATCTTCTGAATCGTGAAAAATGTCAGGAATGCATATAAAGACAAAGCTCATCGGAATGAAAGGGTTGTAATCTAGCAGATGAAGCAGATTTTCTACAAATGCGTTATCGACATGTTTTTCCCATTTGAGCGTGTCCGGGGTCGTTCGACCATTCAAGAATTGCTCTTCCAATGCACGTCGCCATTCCACAATAGACTTGATTGGTTCTTGTGCTGCTTCCCTACTTTCCGGTACTCTGCCCGATAGCGCTGCCAAGAAGTCCGCAACTACGATGTGCTCCCGGACACTTAGCTGTTTGCGAAGCTTTATGCTCTTGGACATAACGCTTTCGTAATTTTTTTCAATTTTGCCCAAAAGGACTTCGACAGCGTTCTTTGCTAGGTCCGGATGCTCATACATGAAGCGCTCTTTACAGATGTTCTTTATGTTCGCTTCTCTGCATTCGGTCAGCCAAGTACCGTTTACGAGCGAAGGATACGTGTAGAGATAGTCCTCTTTATTCGACCTCGTTGAGAATTCGTGAAGATAGCTCTTTCTTGGAAGCCAATGCTGTTGCTGAACGATTGCTGACACAGTTCAACTGCCCCTTCTAAAGTTGTCGAGTTGCTCACCTGTGCTCGGCAGAACTATCATCCAAGTCGCCGAGCATCCGTTACGATAGGCGCTCGACAGAAATGCCATGCTTGGGCGGAATTTGGGTAGGCAGCCTAAATGGCACAAGCATGACAGAAAAAACTAATTGCAGTCAAAATCAAAAGTTCTTTGTAATCGCCGTTCACATGCTGCAATTGGACACCGACGACTTCAAACGTAAACTCGAAAACATCTGGAGAAACGCAATCGGTTGAAGTGAAAGACTCAAAATTGCTACGACTGTATTGCGCCTATACGTCAATCAATGCTATAGTTCCTCCGCAAGTATAAGTGGAGAACCTCTATGGCATTCGTGAAATTCAAGAAGCCCGTCCCTGCCAAGCCCGCAAAGCCAATGTTGAAGTTGTCGGGCACGACCATTTCCATTGCGAAGGCGGAGTGGGAAAAGGCTGGACTGACTGGCACGAAGGAAGTAAACTTGTTTTGGGATAGCAAGATTCACATGGTGGGCATCGCATCCACCACTGAAGATGATCCGGATAAATTCAGGGTGCGTGAAGTTCGACCAGGCTCGGGCCCGTTCTTGATCGCCGCAAAGATATTCTTTAACGAATTTAAGCTGGACGGCGCTGAACTAGTTGACTTATCGTTGAAGGAACTGGATGGGATTCTGGCCTTTAAGGTAAATGTTCCAAGTGCTTCCCCCGCAACCAACGGAACTGACGCCCCCAAGACAAAAAGACGGGGAAGATTTGTAGTCTGAAGTAAAAAAGCCCTCCCAATATCAGGAGGGCTTTTGTGGTTTGTCCTAAAGCGGCTTTAAGGTAAATCCCATGTTCTGCGTGTCAGTTGCGGGAATCACCGTGATCGTGGTTTGGGCTTTCGCCCACTGGTAATCCGCCAACTTTTTATGATGGCTGTCTGCGAAGTCGCACCAAACTCCTCCGTCCTTGTACGGCTCTGGAGAGTAGATGTCAATGTCCTTGTCAGGCTCGTTTAGTTTCGACAGGGACACTTCGGAAAGGTTGCTGTTGAACGTCCACGGTTTCTTGGACTCTGGATCATTGAAGGCGTCATCGCTCCGCACGTAGCTGAAAAGCTCGGCATACTCGTTACTGCTGGTGTCCATTACCGGAAACGTCTCATCGTAGTCCTGGACGTATTGCGCAACAGCCAATCCCAAGAATTTTAGCCGATCCGTCGCAATGGCATCATTCGGATCGGGTGCGATGTTCATCATGGACGCAACAGTCTGGCCGCTGGCGGCGGCACTACTCTCCATGTACAGCATCACTCCGCATATCACGCAGAGTACGACAGCATATGTAGTGACGCCCCTGCGCATGGCGGCGGCTTTGGCAGATGCCGATTCCATCACCAACCCCGTAAGCAGCAGCGCCGTCCCGATCACGGCGGACACTCCGCCTCCCATAAGGCCGTTCTGTCTATCCGACATCAGGCCGAGATTGTTGACGGCGGCAGGAGCGGAAGGAGCATATTGCTCCAAACCAACGGGCATCGTGACTGGCACGGACACTTTGAAGATGGATGCGTAGTAGAACGCCATCGCCGCACCGATGACCAATAGCGTCACACCAAGGTACGACAACCCAGACGACAGCGACGAATTGTCCACGGGCTTTCCCTGCGGTGCCGGAGGCGTTTGCTTGCCTGTATTCATCTCCGATTCAAGCTGCTGTCGTGCCTCTATGCGGGCTTTTTCCTCAGCATAGATTTTGTCACGTTCTTCCTGAGTGAGTTCCATGATGTTAATCTCCCTTTGGGGCAGGATTGTAGCTTCAGAAACAGGCGTGTCCCTACTCTTCCGAAAATGGGCTAATTGTTGGTTGGCGCATCTTCGGCACTCATGTCATCGAATGTGACGTGATCGGCCTTCGACATATCGCCGCCCAACGAATCTCCAATGGTTGCCTTGAAGTGCCAGACCGTTCCTGCAGGCATCGGGCCGAGATCATGGTCATCCGCATATCTCGCTTCGGCGTAGGCAAGTTCGTCGTTGCTCGGATTCCGAACGTCAAGTCTAACATCGGCGTTGTCAAGCGCATGGCCGCTGGTGTTTGTGATAGTTCCGGTGACGTAACCATAACCAAGCTCGTAGGTGCTGCCGTCGCCGTGGACGTAGTGCATGGAATTCATGTCTATGGTCAAGCCATCCACTGATCTCTGCCCGTTGAACTCCATGCTCTCCTTAGCTTCGTGTACCATCATTAGGACGAAAAGCACGATCAAAAGAAATCCTACAAGCGTTCCGACTTCTCTTGGAATTCTGACAAGCCAGACTACGTGACCGCCCTGCGTTCTGCACCTTCTACGGCGATTTGTCATGGGTGTCCTCCGGCAGCAAGTTTCACCATGTTTGCTTACAATTCCTGCTGGACCTTTCGGCAACAAAAAACCGTCCGAATCGGACGGTGTGTGATGCTTGTGACCGTATCTGGCTCATATACGGATGCGGTTGAACAACTCCGGTTGAGCCATCTGGGTAGCAACATCCCTGCGTACGATCATCACAACGCCAATATAGGAGCCATAGAACACGACTAAGAAGTGTGCGCCCCTGTCATCATCGCCGTAGCCCGCATAAGAAAATACGTCGTCCCAATTGCCGCCCCACGGACATTCATTTAGGTGCTCCTGGACGATTGGCAGCAGCGTTGAATTCTCTATCGCACCAACTTGTTCAAAGTCAGTGCGGAAAACATAATCAGCCCAGTTTGGCTGATCGAACGTATGACGCACCCACAAGCCCATTCCGATTCGCTCCATGAACGGAGTCACTCGATTATAACTGATCGTCGCTGTGGGGGCATATCCAAGAAAAATACCGCTTGATCTGACGACAGGCCGATACACCATCTCCTCCAGAAACTTCGCATACAAGCCCCGTCCATGACCTTGTCTAATGGCATCTAGTTCTACAGTTGTTCTAGCTTGAAGCGACTTGTTTCCATGTGGGTTTGCAGCTCCGTACATCCTGGAATTTACATATCGCTCATCGTCCGTCTTTTTCTTGTGGCACTCTCTGCAAGCCCAAAGAAATGCGGGATACTCAACCGACTTCCTGGGGGAGAAAATTTCTTTGGGGATTACGTGCTCTTTGGAGTATTTGGTGTACCGTGAGTCCCAGCGGCGATTGCAAATGTAGCACCATGTCTCGAATCGACGAATTTGATAATTGTCAAACTTCGGGCGGGGACTCAGTTCCGGGGTGATAAGCTCTGGAATAGACATGGTGATCATAGGCGGGCGTGTAGGAGGGCTTAGCGCAGCAGACCGATTATCATGCAGGCTAGCGGGACATTACGACTGCGGGTATGGGACGCACAGCTATCGGCTTTTGATTCCTAATGTTGTGATCGTAGCTGGCGATGAGCGACAGCCCCCATCCCAGGATGAGCACTTTGAACATTGCCCTTGCCCTTGTGCGCTCGTTCATAAAATCCTTCACCAACAGCACGATTGCCGCCGCCCACACGACCCATAGAAATGCCATCTGGAATCTCCCTTTGGGACGAATACGGATCAAAACGCATGAAAGTTTTCGGATGAGGAAAATTCCACACTTTGCGAGGTAGACTAACAATGCCGAACAGGAGGTAACAGTGGATCAAGTCGAACTCGGCAAAAGGATAAGGCAGAGAAGGAAGGCGCAGGGACTTCAGCAGGATGATCTTGCGGCGGCCCTCAGCGTCAGCAGAAGCATGGTGAGCCTTTATGAAAACGGCAAGGTGCCGATCACAACCAACGCCCTTCATAAGGCGGCGGAAGTTCTCAAAGTTCCCGTCGCATATCTCATCGGAGATATTGACTACGATGAACTGATAAGAATGGAAGCTCCCGAAAGGGTAGAGGTGCAGTCGATCACCAGAATCCATGACAGCAGCAGATTCGCCCTAAAGAAAAAGTGGATGAAGGATCGGATCAACTTCATGCTCGACGGAATTCCAGATCATCTGATGGATGTGGCTGTTGAGATAATTGAAGTTTTGACCGTGCATACATACGACAAAGACAGGAGCAACATTTGGCGGCGGAAAGTCAGCGAAGCGGATGTCCGCAATGACGACACTGACCCGTATATGATTCAAGACGACCCGTATACGAACGGATAGTGTAGACGGGTGAAGTCAGGAGCGAAAAAGCTATCAGCAGGATTTCAATCGCAAACTTCTTGACAAATGGTGCCCGTGAATGGTACAAATTCATTGTTCGGCGCTACGGTCTGAACTTAATTTGAAGTCAGGCACTTTTCCAGAATTTTTCCTGGTAGTACCTACAGCTTCCAAGCAGGTGGCGCGAGTTCGATCCTCGTCTCCCGCTCCACATTCTTTCGCTTGCCGCGCGCCAACGTCCAGCCCCGTTAGCTCAGCGGAATAGAGCATTCGCCTTCTAAGCGAAGGGTCAGAGGTTCGAGTCCTCTACGGGGTACCAGCCTCCCAATCCCGCATCGTGCACATGCCACCATCCCGATTGGACGCCTAGTATACTCTTGACCAATGTTCCGATCTCCACGCGCGCGGCTTTGGTCTGTGCTGATCATAACGCTTGGCTTGTGCGCCCTGTTCACCATTCTCCATAAACGGGCCGAAGAGGGCGGCAGCGCGGGTGCGGTGACGTCGAGCATACGCCGCTACGTGCTCGCGCCTCCCGCCAGGGCCGCGCAAGGCAGTCAAAGTCTGGTGGCGATCAAGCGTGACATCGTTTTTCACCGGGCCTCGACTTGCGAGCGAAAACAGCCGACTGCAGACGCAAGTTGCCGAGCTTTCCGCGCAAAACCGCGACCTGCAGGATCAGGCGGTTGAAAACCAGCGTCTGCGTACGCTCCTAGCGTTCAAGTCACGGTCTCCCTTGGCTCTGTTGCCCGCGCAGGTGATCGCTTTGAAGCCCTCCCCACTGCGCGATACGCTGACTTTGTCACGCGGAATTCGCGACCATGTTCAGCGAAAGATGGTCGTGCTCGACCCGTCCGGCGCGCTTGTTGGCCAGGTGATCGATGTCACGACGGATACCTGCGACGTGCTGCTCCTCACCGACGATCTGTCCAGCGTCGGCGCGATGGTGGTGCCAGTCGGGCGGAAAGCCGCCGGGCCAAGCACGGTCGGCATCTGCAGCGGAGTCAAGGCACCTGCCCTTAGCTTACGCGACCTTCCCAACGATGCCGACGTGCGGGTCGGCGACTCGGTGATCACCAGCGGACTCGGGACAATCTATCCAAAGGATATTCCGATCGGTCGCGTCTATAGGGTTAATTTCGATACCGCGACGTACGAAAAAAGCGCGCAGGTTGCGCCCGCGACCGATTTCAACCATCTGCAGGAAGCGTTCATCGTGAACGGTTCTGTGGACATAGATGCCGCCGCTACCGACGACAGCTCTGGGCAATCTAACGCACCAGAGTTCAAAGTCTCCCGAAAGGCAGCGTCATGACGTTTGTTCGCCTGCTGATTGTCACTGCCTTTCTCGCATTTGCCGCCGTTTTGCAGATGACGGCTTCGTTCAGTGTCGCGATCGGCCCGGCGCGACCTGATTTTGTGCTGACAACACTCTGCTGCGCGTCGGTGTTGGTGAACTACGAGTCTGGCGCGGCTGCGGGAGTTTGGGCGGGGCAATTGATGGCCGCGGTAGTCGGCGTCAACTACGGCTCGTTCCTGGTCAGCCGCGCGCTGACGGGGGCGTTCTGCGGATGGCTGAACCAGCGCTTCCTGCGCGACGATTTCCTTGTCCCGCCGCTCGTGACATTTGGCGCGACATTTGTCTGCGAAGGCATTTATTTCCTGATGGCCCCGACTGCGCCACCCGATCCGATGGCTGGAGGGCGTCGCTTGGGAAGCGGTCTATAATACGGTGCTTTCGATCCCGATCATGCTGCTCTTGAAGGCGGCGGGAGTGAGGCGGACGGAGCTGAGCCCGTTTGGGCAGACGCAGTACTGATGCCTCGTAATCTCATGTGATTCGGTATATTTGGTGCCATGCCGTAGCTTCCTAGCTACGCATGTCCGGGAAGCGCAACGACACAGATTGACGGTGTGGACGAGCGTTTCTACCTTTATTGCCGATAAGAGATCCGTGACCGCGACCGTAAGATTTTGGTGATGCAGCGGGGAATGCGCGAGAGTAGCACCATAAAATTGATGGCGCGGCGCGTCAAGACATGCGTAGCTCGGAAGCTACGGCATGGCACCAGATGCGCGGAAGCTAGCAAGGGCATGTGGCAAACCACGTAAAAATTTTTGATGTGGCCCTTCAGGACATGCGTAGCTAGGAAGCTACGGCATGGCACCATTCCTACGCTGCTCGTCTCATCGGTTGATATTGTTTGCAGGAATCGTCTGGCAATTCAGAAAATGACAAGAAATGTCCACACGCACAGTTTCGCCACTAGAACGTCGCAAGACCTGTCGCCGATACAACAATCCGGGGGAGGTGCACTTCCTGACGTTTTCCTGCTACCAACGGAAGCAATTTCTTAGAGGTGATCGGGCATGTACATGGCTTGGTAACGCAATTGCAACAGCTTGCGAGAAACACGCGATGCGGTTGCTGGGCTATGCATTCATGCCTGAGCATTTGCATCTCCTGCTGTTGCCAACCGTTGACGAGTACAGCATCAGTTCCTTCCTAATTTCCGCGAAAACGCCTGTCACCAACAAAGCGCTCGCGTATCTCAAGGATCATCCGCGAGGTGATGTCGTCCGGGAGCAGTTCCTAGTTGACCAGCCGGGCGGCAAGGCTTTCTTCCGGTTATGGCAGCGCGGCGGAGGCTATGACAGGAATGCCACCACGACGGAGGAATGCCTCGAAAAACTACGGTACATGCATAATAATCCTGTCGTGCGGGGACTTTGCCAAAGCCCTACAGACTGGAAGTGGTCGAGCGCGGCGGACTACGAAGGTGTCCGAACGGGACCAATTCCGATCAAGTTTTTCGGGGGATGACGCTGGTTAGGGCAATTTGGTGCCATGCCGTAGCTTCCGAGCTACGCGCGTCCGCACAGCGCAATGTCTGAAATTGTTGGCATAGACGCGCGACACTGGGTCGATTCTCCATAAAATTGACGGCGGGCGGACGCACGCACGCACGATCTGGAGAATGGAACAAGGATGGAGTTTGAGCAGCATCAGGATGGCATAGCGTTAGTAAGACATGCGTAGCTCGGAAGCTACGGCATGGCACCGGACAGACCGAACCTAGACAGCGCACCCGGCGTCACCAGTATATGTCGATCTCGCTTACCGCAACTCGAACGATGCTGCAATGAAGACCTATGTTGCAGGCTGTGCAAAATTGGTTGATCTGTTTTTCTTTGATGCACAACGTGTAGACGACGAGCAGAGCGACGCGACTGAATTCGGCAATTAAGCCTCACTACCTAAAAAATTGCGCTCCGTGGAACCAAATCCCCATGTTCGCACTCTTAACTATATAGGTATAAGAGCATTGGACTATGCGAAAGTCGGCGTTCACACTTATTGAGCTGCTCGTTGTGGTGGCCATCATCAGCATTCTCGCGGCGATCCTGTTCCCGGTGTTCTCGTCGGCGCGCGCGCGGGCGCGTCAGACCACCTGCACCAACAACCTCAAGCAGATCGGCATGGGCCTGATGCAGTACATTCAGGACTACGACGAGACCATGCCGTGGAGTTACTACGGCCCAGCGACTCCAACCAACCCTGCCATCGCACCGTCCGACGCGACCACCTACTACAAATGGATGGACGCGATCTATCCCTATGTCAAGTCGGAGCAGGTTTTTGACTGTCCCGACGATCTCTTCAGTCCTCCATACCATTACCGATCTGGCTACAACTACGGCAGCTATGGACAGAATGGCGCGTACAAAACGGCCGACGCGTCGCCGCTGCCGACCCAGTTTTGGCTCAAGCCGCCACGTTCAGGGCCGGATTATGTCGTGACACTCGCCATGATCGCGTCGCCCGCAAAAGTTGTCTGGGCAACCGACACAAATAATAGCGCAATCATCGCCTCAGGCGGCAAGACAAACGGCAACATAGGCATCCAGTGGACGGACTACACAATGAATCCGACAATCCTGACGTTTGGTAGCACGCGGGAACTGAACCAAATTTCGGAGCGCCACATCGGCACTACCAACGTCCTGTATTGCGATGCGCATGTCAAATCGCTCAAGCTAGAGAATCTCGCGGCGACAACGATGGTCGCCGATCCGCAGCAGGGAAATTCGCCAGAGCCGATCATGACTGCTTTTACGATCGAGGATAATTGACGTAGAATATAAGCAGATGCAATCGAGCGTTCTGATCTAAATGAATTGGTGATTCCGTACGATAATAAAACGTACAGAAGGTATATTAGGAGGTTGCTGGACGCGCTGGGCGTACCGGACTCTTAATATGAACGACAGCAAAGTCGCAGGTTATCGAAATTCGACAATCACGACAACACTACAGAGAGGTAGTGCCCAGTCGATGAGACGGCAAACTTTGGTCTTGACGCCACTGCTCGTGGCTGGGCGAAATCAATGGTGATTTTATGAGCACTGAAGAGATAAACGCGTTTGAAATAGCGCAATCGCAGCTTGACAATGTCGCCAAGCTTATCAATCTGGATCCTGGCATCCACCAGGTTCTGCGAGTTCCAAAGAGGGAGCTCACGGTCAACTTCCCCGTACAGCTCGACAGCGGCGAGACGCAGGTCTTCACTGGCTACCGGGTGCAGCACAGCCTTTCGCGTGGGCCGTCAAAGGGCGGAATCCGCTATCATCCCGATACCAATATCGACGAAGTACGCGCCCTGGCCATGTGGATGACCTGGAAATGCGCGCTTGTCGACATCCCGTACGGCGGCGCAAAAGGCGGAGTCATCTGCGACCCCGCCAAGCTGAGCCTCACCGAATTGCAGCACCTTACGCGTCGCTATACCACGGAAATCAAGATCATCATCGGCCCCGACAGCGACATCCCCGCTCCAGACATGGGAACAAACCCGATGATCATGGGCTGGATCATGGACACCTACTCCATGCATGAAGGCCACACCGTTCCTGCGTGCGTGACCGGAAAGCCGATCTCCATCGGCGGCTCCGAAGGACGCATGGACGCGACCGGCCTCGGCGTGGTCATTATCGCGGCGGAGGCGTCCCGAAAGCGCGGGATGCATCTCGACGGTGCGCGCGTCGCGATTCAGGGCTTTGGCAATGTCGGCAACGCCACGGCGCGGTTCATGTACCGCGAGAACGCCAGAGTCGTTGCCGTATCGGATGTGTTCGGCGGTATTTACAACGAAAAAGGTCTGAATATCCCTGCCGTGGTACAGCATGTGAAGAAGACGGGGCGAGTCGAAGGATTCCCGGACGCAGAGCCGATCACGAATGAAATGGTGTTGGAAGCTCCGTGCGATATTTTGGTTCCCGCGGCATTGCAGGGCCAGATTACGCGTAAGAACGCAAGCAAAATTCGGGCGTCCATCGTCATAGAAGCAGCGAATGGCCCGATCACGCCCGACGCCGACGATATCCTCAACGAAAAGGGGATCATGGTCGTCCCGGACATTCTGGCTAATGCAGGCGGCGTTGTGGTCTCCTACTTCGAGTGGGTGCAGGACTTGCAGGCGTTCTTCTGGACCGAAAACGAGGTCAACAAGAAGTTGGAAGTGATCATGCAGAGGGCGTTCGACGAGGTCTGGGCCGCCAAAGAGGCGTACAGCACCAACCTACGCATGGCGGCGTATACCGTCGGTGTTGGCCGAGTTGCCGAGGCGACCATCACGCGCGGGATTTATCCGTAGAGTTGACGCATAGATTGATTGCCAGACAGCCCCGCGACTTGAACTGAGTTGCTGGGCTGTTGTGGGTTTAGCCTTCCTCGCCTTCGAGAATGGTTTCGAGATCCCGCATGCCGTGATGAATTGTGACGAATGTGACTTTCAAGATCGAGTCGCCGAGAGAAGTGACTTCGTAAAATATTGTGTATTTTGGAAATTCGTGCACAGGCGAAAAGCGCAGACCTCTGGCTTTGAAGTAGCCGACTTTGCAACGAGATCCCGCGTTAGGCATCGCCGCAACCAGCTTGATTGTTTTGTCAGCACATTCCAGGAATCGGATGCCTAGCTCTACATCGCGGGACTCATAGGCAAGATATTCGGCAATCGACATAAGCCGATAATCAAATCGGGGCAGCCTAATGACCTCAGGATTATGTTCTCCAGAATTTGGCACGGCATCGTCGCCTGTCATTTTGCCGACTCATTGATGTTCTCAAATTTCGTTCGCAATTCGGCCTTCATCCGGTCAACATAGTCAGGTTCAAATGGCGTTGCCGGACCGCTATTGATCGCAGTTTCTAACTCATCTTCAAGGTTGCTGATGAGTTTGCGCTTCCTATCTTCTCGAACCAACTGCCGCAGATATTCACTCACCGTACTATAGCCGTCTGCTTCAACCTGCTCGTCTATAAACTCTTTCATCGAATCCGGCAGCGAAATGTTTATGGTTGCCATGGCGAAATTCTCCCCTTATTCGCCAAATTATGCCATAAATTGGCCAGTATTAATCTTCTTGCCACTGCGGTGTGATATCCTGTGAGAGGCCGAGGTTTTGAAGAACACGGGAGACGACTGTATCGATTAGATCGTCAATGGTCTTGGGATTGTGATAAAACGCAGGCACCGCCGGGAGAACGGTTGCCCCGGCCTCGGTAACCGTAACCATGTTGCGCAAGTGGATCAGGTTTAGCGGGGTTTCACGAGCGACCAAAATTAGTCGCCTGCGCTCCTTAAGGCAAACATCCGCAGCGCGGGTGGTCAGATCGTCCGAAACGCCGGACGCGATGCGCCCCAATGTTCCCATCGAACACGGAATGATGACCATGCCATCGTGACGGTACGAACCGCTCGCTGGCGGAGTAAAGTAGTCTTTCGGCCCGAGGAACTGGACACTCGGAAAAGCTTCACCTAGGTAGGCTGCAGCCGTATACGGCCTAGTCAACGTGATTCCCATTTCTGTCGCGAGGACAGCAGGCGCATTTTCGGACAAGATCAAGTCGATCCGCTCCGCAACCGGTGCCAGCCGCTTCAACAGCCGCACTGCATAAATGGCGCCACTTGCGCCTGTCACCGCGACAACGAAGCGCGGCTGAGTCGATGTTGGCAAAACGAGAGATTCTCCTATCAAGCAGGCTGCCTATTCAATACTGTACCTCTGGCCGCAGCGAGACTCTTCGAATCGAAGTACAATAATTCAACACGCTTCAAGAATCATGCAAGTTCCCGGCACACACAAACCTCCTACTCTTTCGCCGCACGCAAACTGCTGGGCAGAAATCGATCTTAGCGCGCTCGCCCACAATGTCGCCAAGCTGCGCTCTCAATTCCGCGCTGAAATCATGGCTGTATTGAAGGCCGATGCGTATGGGCATGATGTCAAGATCATTGCGCCAGCCCTCGCTGCGCTTGGCATTACGCATTTTGGCGTGGCTACGGCCCTCGAAGGGGCAACACTTCGCAGCCTGGTCGGGTCCCAATCTTCGATCTTCGTAATGACTGCGCCCGTGTCCGCTGACTCTGATATAATCGCCGAACACAGACTGATACCGTTTGTCTCCTCCTTGGAATCGCTGCTGTCGCTAAATGCAGCAGGACAGTCGCGTGGTGTATCACTGGCAGTTCATCTCGAAGTTGACACGGGCATTGGTCGTGCCGGTTTTCTTGTGAAAGAGTTTACGAAGGTGTTCGACTACGCCGCCAGCTTGAAGAACCTGAGTGTTAACGGCATTTGCACGCATTTTACTTCAGGAGAAAATTGTGAAGATGCAGTGGCACAGCACCAGGTATTTGAGAACGTGATTTCAGCGCTGCCAGTCGATATTCGGCAGGAATTGGCCATCCACGCCGCAAACTCTCCCGCCGCGCTGAACCTTCCCAACGCCGCCTATTCGATGATCAGGCCAGGGCTACTGCTTTACGGTATTGATCCGTTCGGCGCTAACGGACAGGAGGTCCATCAAGAATTTCAGTACAATCCTGTACTTAGTTTGCGATCAAAAGTTATACTTATCCGCGAACTTCCCAAAGGCACGCCGATTTCATATGGTCGAACATACACCCTTCCTCAACCCGCTAGAGTCGCGACCATCGGAATTGGATACGGGGATGGATTTCCAAGGCGACTGTCGAATATTGGGCATGTGCTGTTGCCTGACGGAACAAGAGCGCCCATCCGCGGGCGAGTCTGCATGGATCAGATTTGCGTTGAAATCGGCCCTGCTACTAATTTGAATGTCGGCGACCACGTGACCCTGATCGGCCGAGTCAACGGTTCGTCGATTAGTTCCGCGGAGGTTGCGGAGATGATCGGCGCAACAGCGCATGAGATCACGACTTGCTTAACAGCCCGTGTCCGACGATTTGCCGTTCAAGGACAACAAGAATAAGTCAAAAAATTCGCGCGGATTATCGTTTTCGACTAGACGCAACTGCACTATTACTGGTTAAATTGGTATAAGGTTATTGTGAAGAGTTGATTCCAACGCGCGAATCCCGCGGGCTGATCTAAACGCATCAATTCGGTGATCAAGCAGATTATTGTTGAGCCGCAAACAACCACCCTCCATCTCTAGACTCTTCTCCTATGCCACAGCGCAACACAACTGAAATGAAGAGCTCTTCATTAGTTCGAGAACTGCGATCACACAAGAAAATCGGTGAACGCTTGACTTCAGCGAGCTCGTTCACGTCGGACACAAGAAGCAAATTCGGCCGATTTATCGACAGCAACGTGATCGGCATATTTGTTGCGCGCGGCTCGGCCATTGTCGAGGCGAATGATTTTGTCCTCAATTTGATTGGCTACACCCGCGCCGAGCTTGAATCTGGCCAAATTCAATGGGACAAACTTACTCCGCCAGACTACGCGGAGTTGGATGCTCGGCTGATGGCAGAGGCGCTTGCCACCGGCCACACGACGCCAATCGAAAAGGAGTACTTCCACAAAAATGGCAGCCGTATTCCAATCCTAATCGGCGGGACCATTATAAGTCGCGATCCGGTCGAGTGGCTCACCTTCGTTCTCGATCTGTCTAATCAAAAAGCTGTTGAGAACGAACTGCGGCAAAGCGATCGGCTGTTTCATCTGCTCACTGATACTATTCCGCAGATGGTCTGGATGACCGACGCGGCCGGCAGATTCTTATATGTCAACCAGCAGTGGACCGACTTTACTGGTAAATCGCTTGCGGAGAGTGTTCGGTTTAAGAAATCTGCTTTCGTTCATCCTGACGATATTGAACATGCTGAACGAATCTGGATGGCTGCCGCGGAGAACCGCGAGCCGTTCGATATTGAATGCCGCCTTCGCGGTGCCGACGGTAAGTTCCGTTGGGTTCTTTGTTCCGCGACACCGTTTCAAGACGATTCCGGAGAGGTGATTCAGTGGATTGGGTCGTGCACGCAGATTGACAGCCGCAAAAAGCGCGAGTCGGCGCAACGATTCCTCACGGGGTTAAGCCGCCAGTTGCGACGCCTGCAAGATTCGAAAGAGGTAGTTGACTGCGCCGTGGAAGCGGTAGGAAATTATTTGCAGGCAGATCGGGCAACCTACCTCGAAGTGTTCACGGATCGCAGCGAGTATCGGGTTGTCAGCCAGTTTGACGGGCACACGCGCTCCAACCTGGAGTTTAAGAACGTCAGCAGGTTCGGAGATGCAATCCTGGCGGATCTGAAAGCGGGCTCGTCGATCTGCGTAGATAGCACGCGCGAAGATCCGCGCACTGCAGAGTTTTATGAGAAGGCGTATGCTCCAGGGAAATCTGAAGCCTTGATAGCCATACCGCTGATTAAGGACGGACAATGGGTTGCAGCGCTCGCAATTACGGATAATAAACCGCGCCAGTGGGAGCCGGCGGACGCCGAAGTTGCGGAGTACATACTCGAACAAACCTGGCTTGCGCTGCAGAACTTTCGTCTCATCGAACAGATCCAGCTTGGAGCTGCGCAGCAGCGGGCGTTCCTCCGGGACGTCTTCGCGAGCGTAACTGATGGCAAGTTGCGCCTATGCGACAGTGCCTCCGACCTGCCCTCCGTGCCCGAATACATCAGCGATCAGGCTAGGACCGATTTTAAGGATGGTTTTCGCGACCTCCGTATTTCGATCGAGCGTTGCGCTAGGTCCGCTGGTTTTGGCGACGACCGCATGCAGGATTTGGTCACTGCTGCCACGGAAGCTGCCACGAACGCAACCAAATACGCAGGTTCTGGCAATGCCCGAATTTATGCTGATCCTAACGGCATTATTCAGGTGTGGGTGAAGGACAGCGGCAAAGGCATCGACTTGGAGCTGGTGCCCAAGGCGACACTTTCGCGCGGCTACACAACCTCTGGCACCCTCGGCCATGGCATGAAGATCATGCTATCGACCGTTAACCGAATTTGGCTTTTGACAGGTGCCGAAATTGGCACGACCGTCGTGCTAGAACAGGACCGTCTCGCACCAGAGCCATCCTGGCTGATTGGCCGATAATTCCACAGGCGCGCTCCAACCCCCTACTTACGCCGCCATTTTATGCGATTCCTTTTTTAGAGCGTCTTGAAGGGCAGTTTCGCCGACTTCGAACATCGGCGTCGCGTGCGAATACCTGAGCGTAAAGGATGATGCTGCAAGGAAGATATCCAGAATTCGGCTGGACACCGGACGCATGACATTATCAGCGACGCTGAACTTGCTCTGCGAACTGATTCGTTTACCGTGAAGACGGGTTGTTGCGGACATTTCAGACCTCCGTAATCGCATTTCGGTAGCCTGGCGACCATGCCGCAACTTGCGGTATAGGCCCATAGCTTTGCGTCCCGCGCTTTCACGCGGTTTGCTATTGTCGATTGCGAAGGTTTGACTCTTCTAAAGACTTTAGTTGTGAACGACTGACTTTTGCCAATTTCGGCGTCCAATCAATTACTCACAATAGGATTATTGGGAAACGAGAGGTTTGAATCACTGTTGGAGATACTAGGTTTTGGTGGGAGGGTTGGACAAAGAGTGCTAGTCGCATGGAAATCGAGCTTCGCGGCTAAATTAGCTCAACGATTCCACTTATCATGCTCACCTGCCGAACCTTAAGAGCCGGGAGCTCTCGTGGCCACGCCCTCCCATCCGGATTGAACCACACCGCCCTCATCCCCGCCTCTTGCGCGCCAACGACGTCATTCTCAACCGAATCGCCAACCATAAGTGCTTCCGACGCCTCGCACCGGCAGAGATCAAGCGCGTGCTGGAAAATTCGTGCGTCAGGTTTGAAATGGCCGATGGCGTCGGCGATGAGGACGTGGTCGAACAGCGATTCGAGGCCGAGATGCGCTATCTTTTCGATATGTGTCATCTGAAGGCCATTTGTGATCAAAGCCAAACACAGCCCGCGTCTGCGGAGCTCCTCGAGTGTTGAGATTACGTCGGGAAACAGCTCGATCTCCGTGCTGCGGCGAGCGCCATAGTCGTGCGCCATTTTCCCAGCCAGTTCGCGCGAGGGATCATTTCCTGCCGCGCGGAGCGCCTGAAACCACTGCTCGGAGCGCACTTCGAAGATGCCGCGCGTCTCGTGAATCGGCTCTAGACTCATCCAATAATTTTCAGAGATCTCAAGGAAAACGTCCGCAAGAAAGTTTGAGTCAATTGCCGGATTGAGTTGCGCTCCAAGCTCAGCGGCCTTGCGTGCGCAACTCACCCAGGCGCCGGCATCGTCGCACAGGGTGTCGTCGAGGTCGAAGAATATGGCGCGAATTGTGCTCATTCGATGCCGACCGCCATCTCCACCATGTGGCGCGCCCGGGCGTCGCTCTCTTCCTGCGGTTCGGACCAATTCGAGCGGCGGCAGATCACCAAGGGTATCGAGGCCAAAATAGTGGAGGAACTCCGTCGTGGTCGAATACAGCAGCGGGCGACCTGGTACATCTTTGCGCCCGCTGACTACAATGAGGTTGCGGTCGGTGAGTGTCTTGAGGACTCCATCTACATTGACACCACGCACCGCCTCAATTTCAGCCTGAGTTGCAGGCTGACGATACGCGACTATCGCCAATGTTTCGAGCGCGGGTTTGCTAAGATGCGCTTTGCCTGTCGGCGATAGGAGAAGCTTTCCGATTTCGTCGGCGTGCTCCGGCCGGGTGGTCATCTGGAAGCCGTTCGCAATGCGAACAATGGTCAGGCCGCTGGTTTCGTTTTCAGCGTATTCGGCCCAAAGCGTAGCGAACGCCGCCTCGACCAGCGACAGATCAAGACCCATACGCTTAGCAAACTCGGCGGGCTGAACCACATCGCCGCTGGCAAACAGGCAGGCTTCAATCAGGGATTTCATCGAGGGTTATTATAGATGGGATCGGCTAGATTTCGTGCCGGACAACGTCAATATCCGCCGCGTGTAGATTAGGATCGGACAGCACAATATGAATCGGTGCGAGCGAACCAAGCTGACGCGCTTCGATTTTGCGCTGACGCAGCAGTTCCAGTAGACCGAGAAATGTCATGACGACATCGAACAAAACGAGGGGGATTGGGAAAAGTTCGATAAACTCGATCCCGCCCTCGCCTGCTTCGGTCACTCGCGCAATCAGCAGCCGCATGGCTAGGTGCAGGCTGAGTTTTTTGCGGTGAACGCTTGTCACGTCCGGCTCCGACTCGGCAGCCCGGTGAAGAACACGCTCGAACGCCTTCAGTAGCGACTGCGGCGATGCCTGCCCAAAAAGGATAGGTGCGTCGTAAAGCTCGTCTATTCCCTCGACATTGCGTAGGAAATGCCGCGCGCGATCCTGCTCCCAGTCCTGCAGCATGGGGACAAGCCCTTTGAACCGCTCATAGTCGCGCAGCCGCTCGACAAGGTCGGCGCGCGGATCGATTTCATCGTCTTCGTCACCTGGAAGTGCGGGCGCTTTCGGCAGCATCATCCGGGTTTTGATTTCCAGCAAAGTCGCGGCCATGACGAAAAATTCGCCCGCGAGTTGAAGTTTACGCTCCTCGGCTTCGGCGATGATTGCTAGATACTGGTCTGTGATCAGGGCAATGGGGATATCGGCGATGTCAAGCTTTTGTTCGCGGATCAGGTGCAGGAGGACATCGAGCGGGCCTTCAAATGCAGGCAGGTTGACGACTGGAGGAGGCAGCAGGGGCATGCGCTATGGTAGCACGTCCGCAACCACGATCAGAATGTCTGGCTGAGCAAGAGGTGATACGGATTCCGATATGGAATAGACTAGCTTTGTCGCATAATCGCCATCTGGTGAAGGATCGCGAAAAACTTCGATTTGACGTTCGACCAAATTGACAATCCAATATTCAGGGATTTTTGCATCCGCAAACCTTGAACACTTTTGTGTCCGATCGAATCCTAACGACGATTGGGCGACTTCAACGGCAAGCAGGACGTCTCTAGAAACAGGGTGCACAGCCTTGTAATCATCGAGATCGCCACGCAGCACGAGAAGGTCAGGCTCAGGCTCAGACTTGTCGGACAGGACAAGGGGTGATCCTTCGACAACGCAGGCGCTTACAGTAAGCGATCGCTCCAAGATACGACTTAGCTTACTTGTAGCATACAGATGACCGGGACCAATTGGAAACATTTGATCTCCCCGTCGCT
This sequence comes from uncultured Armatimonadota bacterium, assembly GCA_963699265.1. Lineage (GTDB taxonomy): Bacteria > Armatimonadota > Armatimonadia > Armatimonadales > Capsulimonadaceae > CAXSEA01. The sequence goes on from OY969427.1 coordinate 842,904, forward strand.
CCCCACGCAGGTAAATTTCGCCGTCCAGAAGTTCCACTTTCTCGTCAGGCTTCAGAATGCCAGCTTCCGCCATAGCGTAGTATTCGAAGCGCGTGAACTTACGTGTCGGAGGCCAATCCGAAACTTCGGGCGAGGGGCTTAGTTCTGCGATCGACTTAATTAGCTCGTGTTCTGCAATAGCCATTTGTCACCTCCTGATTCAGCCTACACGTAAAAATGAAGAAATCTTCGCATAATCTTTGCTGGTCAGCGGCATGCGCTATGGTAGCACGTCCGCAACCACGACTGGTTTGTCGGGTTTTGTGAGGGTTGCGATGGATTCGGTTTCGGTGGCAATCAGCTTTGTCGCGTAATCGCCAGATTCGAGGGGATCGCGGAAGACTTCGATCTTGCGCCCCTTGACGTCAATGATCCAGTATTCGATTATTCCCGCACGTGCATACATCTTTAGTTTCTTTTTGCGATCCATAACCAGGGTCGAATCTGAAGTCTCAACAATTAGCGCAATATCATCTGGCGCAGGTAATCGTGTCCGGTACCTACTGTTTGGAGCGAGCACGACGGATATGTCAGGCTCTGGCTCAGAATCGTTCTGTAGTCGGACAGACATTTGCGATCTGACGAGATACTTCTTTCCAAAAACTCGTCGCAGAACTTCTTCCACTTCAATCACTACATAGTTATGCGACGGTCCAATTGGCGGCATCTTTACGAATATCTCTCCTTCGATCAGTTCCGTTCGCTCATCTGGGCCAAACACTCCCGATTTCGCCATTTTGTAGTATTCGTCAATCGAATACAGCCTAGGAGTAGGCATGGATGAGGGACCATTCGTCGCCCTATCAATTAATTCTCGCTCAAGTATTGCCATTTCAGATGCTCCGCAATGCCATCTAAATTATGCCCGAAAAATGAAAAATCCCTCGTACGCGACTTCCAGAATCACCGCGCACGTGATCAGATAGACGACCACCGCGCCCCACTTGACGATGTTGAAAATCAGCATGCCTTTGCCGTCGAGGGAAATGCGCTCTTCGGCAAATAGATTAGCCTGGACGATGCAGATGAGGGCTGTAATCACCCAGCAGACCTGTCCAAGAAGCACCGACGCGAGGCGAATAGTCATTGCTTCGTCGCCATGAACGTGGGCGTATGCAGCAGCGTTTAGGAATACGCCGACGATGGCCAGTACAACCGCGACCGGCTTCGCGGTCTTAGAACCGAGCAATTTGCAGATGACTGGCGGCATTTCAATCAACCTCGATAGCTCACAGATTGTACCTTTCAGCAGATTTACGTAAAAATAGCCGCCGGGGTTTCCGGCGGCTTCGTCCCATCAAACTTTAACCAAACGCTCTGCCATACTGCACTGGAACCGGCTTCGGCGTCTTGACATGCAGCGCCTGTGCGGCGTGAAGAGGCCAATAGGGATCGCGCAGCATTTCGCGCGCTAAAAATACCATGTCGGCCCGCTGGTTGCGGATGTAGTCGTCCGCCTGCGCAGGGTCGGTGATCATTCCAACGGCAGCGGTCGCAACACCCGCGTCATGCTTGATGCGCTCCGAGAACGGCACTTGGTACCCGGCCCCAACCGGAATCTGCGCAGTCGGCGACGATCCGCCAGAGCTGCAGTCGATCAGATCGACACCAACCGCCTTCAGTCGCTTCGCCAGATCGACAGATTCGTCGATCGTCCAGCCACCTTCGACCCAGTCCGTGCAGGACAGACGGGCGAGAAGCGGCAACTCCTGCGGCCACGCCTCACGCACAGCCTGTGCAGTTTCAACTGCAAACCGGATCCGGTTCTCAAACGAACCACCGTATTCGTCATCGCGCTGGTTCGACAGCGGAGACAAAAACTCATGCGCAAGATACCCATGCGCAAAGTGCAGCTCGACCACCTCGAAACCGGCCTTCTGTGCGCGCTCCGCAGCGCCGACGAACGCTTTCTGCACGCCCTCGATATCGTTCTTGGTCATGGCAAGCGGCTGAGGATAGCTGCTGTCGAACGCGACAGCGCTTGGCGCGAAAGGAACCCAACCCCCCTCGGATTCCGTAATCTCCGTACGCTCTGCACCATCCCACGGACGATGCGTGCTCGCTTTTCGCCCTGCATGCGCAAGCTGGATGCCTGGCACCGCGCCCTGCTCCTTGATAAACTTAGTGATTAGGGCGAGGGGCTCGATATGCTCATCGCGGTAGATGCCTGCGTCCTGCGGCGAAATCCTACCACGCGCCTGTACGGCGGACGCTTCGGTCATCACCAGTCCCGCGCCGCCGACCGCGCGCGATCCCAGGTGAACCAAGTGCCACTGGTTCATAAATCCGTCCTCGGCACTGTACTGACACATCGGCGACACACCGATGCGGTTACGGAGGGTAACTCCACGAATGGTCAAGGGTTCAAAAAGAGATGGCATATTTCACTCGCTTTCCGCCTAAAAGAATTCAGAATGGCTTGGATCGGTTCCTGATTGACCATTCGTGTACCTTCGAATCTGTGAGGTTTGATTATTTCATCTATACTTGACAGAATCGCCCATTCGTTCTAATATTCGATCTGGTGTACCGATAAACTAGACCTGCGGGCAGAGTCAAAGGAGAACAGATGCGACGTAAATTTGAACGATTCATTGGATTTGTAGCGGGATTGATATGTGTAAACCTGCTGTGCGCGATGTTAACGAGTCCAAGTAGAGCTCAAGCAAGCGCACCCGTCTCCGTTTTGGGGAATTTCGATCTGAACACGGTCAAAGTGATAAGTCCCAGCCAGGAAACGGCAACTTCGTCGACAATTACCGTCACTGGCCAGAAATTCGACAAGGCGGTGGAGATTGTCCTCAAGAGAGTTCCGGCAAATCGCTGGGATGTTCAGGTAGTCATTCCAAACGCGGTTGCGATCCATAAGGGCGACACGTTGCTGCTGTCGCTCAATATGCGCGCGGTCACACCTACCAACGGCAGCGCGAGAATTGGCGCGGGCTTTGAGCGTGCCTCGCCACCTTACAACAAGTCGCTTGATGAGGTAGTGACTCCGACCGCATCATGGGAGCGAGTCAACCTGCCGTTCCGATCGGATGCAGACTATGCTCCGGGAACCGCACATGCGCACTTCGTGCTCGGATTCGTTTCGGAAACCGTCGATTTAGCGCAGTTTTCGCTCTTTGACTACGGCCCCAATGTTGCGCCCGAAACCCTCCCCCACTACCATATTGCCTACGCGGGCGAAGAAAAGAACGCAACTTGGCGGCAGGCCGCGGATGAACGCATCGCCAAGTTTCGCGAGGCCGACGTCGTCGTTGTGGTCAAGGACAGTCAGGGAAATCCCGTGCCAGGTGCAAAAATTCATCTCGCCATGACGCGCCATTCGTTCGACTTCGGCACCGCTGTAAACCACTGGCATCTGCTCGGTACCGGGCCGCCGAATGACATCTACCGCACGAAATTGACATCGCTTTTCACCAAGGCGACGGTCGAAAACGAGCTCAAATGGACCGATTGGTACGACAATCCCGCTGGTCGCCAGACCGGAATCCAGATGGTTGACTGGCTCGACGACCACCATATCGCCGTGCGTGGACACAACCTGGTCTGGCCGTCATGGCAGCTGTCGCCAAGGCAACTGCGGAGGGACTACGATGCGCAAGTGGCCGCATCCGGTCAGGATGCGGCCAATCGCTGGCTGGAATCGACAATCGAAGCCCATATCACCGACGAAGTTGGAGCGCTCAAGGGGAAGGTCGTATCGTGGGACGTGATCAACGAGCCCGTTTCGAACCACGATTTTATGGACTTACTCGGTAAGGATGCGATGGTCAAGTGGTTCCAGGTCGCGCACGCCGCCGATCCCAATGCTCGCCTATACCTAAACGATTATCAGGATTTTCACGGTAGCGCAAACGCAAGCGACATCGCCGCGTTCCAATCCACCATACGTTTTTTGAAAGTACGCGGCGCGCCAATTGGCGGAATCGGGCTCGAAAGCCATTTTCAAGGTTCTGTGTTGACTCCCGAACAGCTCATCGAGTCGCTCGCCGAATTCTCCAAGCTGGGACTGCCTATCGAAATCACCGAATACGACTTCAAAACCGATGATCCCGTGCTGCAGGCGGACTTCACGCGAGATTTTTTGACTCTCTGCTTTAGTTGCCCCGCCGTAGAGAGCTTCGTAACGTGGGGATTCTGGGACGGAGCTCATTGGTTGAACGATGCGCCGCTGTTCAATAAGGACTGGTCTTTGAAGCCGTCGGGCAAGGCCTACGAAGACCTTGTCTATCACAAATGGTGGACGGACAAGACCGTGCCAATTACCGCCAACGGCCACTACGAAACGCGCGGATTCCTGGGAGATTATGTCATCACCGTCACGCATGCAAACCATTCAACCGCCGTCCACGCAACGATCAAGCCCGGCCGAAACAAGATCGTCGTCACGCTCTAGCAGATACTCTTCTTGTTTTCCTCCAAAAAAATCTGTTGAAAGCCATTGACAGCATGCCGATGCCGTGCTAATATTGACGAATAGGTTTATCGGTACACCAAATTTTATGAACACCAGCAAGAGACCGACAATTCGGGATGTGGCGAAGGCGAGCGGCGTTTCGACTATGGCCGTTTCGTATGTCCTGAACGACCGCCCCGGCAAGGTTGGCCGCGAAACCCGCGAGCGCATCAAGAATACGATCAAGGAACTGCACTACCGGCCTAGCGCAGTCGCGCGGGGCCTTTCGCGCCGCCGCTTGAATGCGATCGGCGTGATCTTTCACGTTCGCGCGAGCACGAAGCTGGTATCTACTCCCTATTTCGGCGACATCCTCGGCGGCATCCTGGAGTCGTCGATGGAACACAGCCAGAGCACCACCCTCTTTACCGAAGTTGGCGACGCCGACCATGGAAACCGGCTGAACGCTTATTGCGATGGCCGTTGCGACGGGCTGATTTTTGTCGCGCCGCGTGACCGAGCAAATTTGGTTGCGGCCCTTGCCAATCAGCGGGTTCCGCATGTCTTTATCAGCGACCTAGGCGATGACCCACAGACATCGTACGTGGATGTCGACAATCTTGCTGCAGCAAAGAAGGCAATGGAATATCTGATCGAGCGCGGCCATCGGCGCATTGCTCTTCTTGGAGGCGACGACGACCAGAGCAGCGCCCAAAGGCGCCGCGAGGGATATCTGCTCGCAATGGAAGAGGCGGGGATCGAAGTCGATCTGACCCTCGTACACTCTGGGAAATATTCGCCGAAATGGGGCTACGACGGCACTGAGCGGCTCTTGGAGCTGAGTGGCAAACGGCCAACCGCAATTTTCTGCGCGAGCGACGAGATCGCACTGGGAGCTCTGGTCGCTGCTCGAATGTTTGGTGTCTCGGTGCCGGACGACCTGTCGATCATGGGCTTTGACGACACAACCGGTGCGGCAACGTCCAATCCTCCATTGACCACGGTTCGTCAGCCGCTGCACCGGATCGGCTGTGAGGCGGTCGAACTGCTTTTGGAGATGATCGACTCGGGCGAAATGCACGGCCAAAGGCGAATTTTGGAATCGGAAATCATCACGCGAGGGACGGTTGCTCCGCCGCGCGGAGCCGTCAGATAAGGCAATCAGGAAATGTCACCTTGGAAGTCGTACTCAAGCAGCAAAGGAGTCAAATTAATGGAGCGGCGCAATAACACTGGATTTACTCTGATCGAGCTTCTCGTTGTCATAGCCATCATCGCCATTCTTGCAGCGATCCTATTCCCCGTGTTTGCCAAGGCGCGCGAAAAGGCGCGGCAAACGTCCTGCGCCAGCAACATGCGCCAGCTTGGACTCGCCGAGCTGCAGTATTGCCAGGATTACGACGAGCTAGCCCCGGGCGGCAGCAACTGGTATGGAGCCGGTACTGGCTGGGCTGGGCAGGTCTATCCTTATGTTCGCGCGACCAAAATGTTCCTTTGTCCAGACGAGATGTTTTCGCGCCCTGTGGTTTCGTACGGATATAACGGCAACTTTTCGTCTGAAACTGGCGGCGGAGTCTATCCGACCGCCGCGCCTCCAATCGGTATTTCGCTCGCCAAACTGACTTCTGCGGCAGTGACTGTCCTCTATTATGAGGTCAACGGCAACGGCGCAACCACCTGGTCATACGATATCACGGGCTCGATCAGCCCGCCGTATACGAGCGGCGCAGCGGACGAATACCCCACTACGTGCAGCGGCAATCCGTGCTACGACGGCAATTCGCCGTCCGGACGTGGTCTCGGCAACGCTCAGTACGAACTCGACGGCATCGGCTCCGGCGTGATCACAGGCGGCATCTGCCAGCTTCAGTATGCGACCGGCTACATGGGCAATTCGACCAATTCGGTGGCCTATTTCCTGTCCGCGACGGGCCGCCATACGGACGGCTCGAACTTCGTCATGGCCGACGGCCACGTCAAGTGGCTCCCGGCTCATACGGTCTCGGCCGGCTATTCGCCGCAAACATCCACCAACTGCGGCGGCGGCTCAACCGCCTCGGGGACGAGCTGTTTGACAACGACCAACATGAACTACGCTGTGACGTTTAGTACAAAGTGAGGCAGCGGTTAAGAAGCGGTTGCGTGGGTGTCTAGAATTTGCCTCACCTCATCGAGGCTTGAAGCGTGAAAATGAGGTCCTGTCGCAGTATCAGTATGCTCCTGCTGCCAATGATAATGCGGATGTTTGTATTCGTACCAAATGCACTTTGCCCCGATTACTAAGCCCGGATTGATGTCGGATTTAATCGAATCGCCAACAATCCACGTGTCTTGAGGCGAATAATTGAGTTCGGCAATCAGGGAAGCGAATTCGGCTTCGCCTTTTTTTGGAACGACACGAATGGTCTCAAAAAACGCGCGTATTCCCGCTGCTTCAATTTTTGCGTTTTGAAGTTCGTCAAATCCTCGCGTCATAAGGGCGAGCTTGAATCTCGGCTTGCACCAAGTGAGGAGTTCAATTGCTCCGGCAATAATACGTGGATAGACGAACGTCAAGATTGCCGCACAAGCGTCTATCTTCGTAGCCAAGTTCTGATACGTGCTCCGATCTGGAATTCCAAGGAGTCGTTCACACGCTAATTTCATGCTCGCTCCGTAGCGCATGGGCGAAACACCGTACTTTGCGAAGTTTTCGCCGTCGATTTCCTCGAATACTTCAATGGCGACATCGCTTGGAATTCCTCGCTCTTCCATTATTGTCGCAAATCCACTTCGCGATTCATGAAATACTTGGCTAGTGTCGATGAGCGTATCGTCGAGGTCGAAAATGACTAGTTTGAATTGAGCTGATTTAAGTGAGGACTGGTTCATGAAGGATTTATTTTGCATCATTCGGAGCTTTCCACTCCAATGGCATGCCCTTCACGTCCGGCAGCCTACACTGAGCGAGCATGGATTCCGTTATGACGTGCTTTTTCGTTGGATCGAGCTCGTCTAGAGCCCACGCACGTTTGTCCCACTTGTATGTCCATATATGCACTTCCCGCTTGGTTCCAGACCGTCCTTCGAGCACCGCCTTGACGGCAGGGGCCAGATCATTGTCATTGCTGAGAAGGATTGCCGCGTCATAGCCACTAATCGATCCCAGCAACATCTCTACTGCAATATTTACATCTGTCATTTTCTCCTTACGTATGCGGAGCGGATCGCGAAAATGTTTGCCGCTATGCACGTCAACCAGTTCCATAGTTCTAATGGCGCGAAGCCACAGAGACTGTCTCGCCTTCTCGCCACGAGACATTTCAGTTTTGTTCGTAACTGGCGCGGTGAAGTATAGAATTTTCTCAAGAGTGTAACCTTGTCCGAAGGGTTTGAGCATGTAGCTGGTTGCGAGGGCTTCGAAGTCGCACCAACCCAAGTGAATCTTCGGCTCTTGATTGGCCAGCTGAGACTTAATGTGATGCTCCTTCATCGAGTAGTAAATGTTATATCCGTCGATGAACATCCAAACCTTAGGCATACTGATTAGTCCCTTTTTTGGCGATTCGTCAATTTAATCCACAATTATCCTATGTCATTTTGCATTATGGTAAACAAATCCTGCCCGAGTTAAACGGACAGTCCGATATTGCTTTGAAGACACTCCTGCACACCATGTCCTTTGCGATTAAATGCTACAATTGACCAGGGTAAACCAATGAGAAGCGACTGCTCGGACAGGCTAACACAAATATTATCAGAGATTAAGGGTTTAGCTCAGGAGTATCACCTGTTAACAGGTAAGCCACTTGGAGTAACGGGCGAAATTGCAGAAGCCCAGGCGGCTAAATATCTGGGTCTAGAATTGTGCGTGGCAAGGCAGGTCGGATATGACGCTGTTCGCCACTCAATGGATGGAACAACTACGACTGTTCAAATCAAGGGCAAAAGCTTTGAAGGAATAAACCCCTCTGGGCTAAGGATGGGGAAAATCAACTTAAGTGCGCCGTTTGATGTCCTAGTCTTAGTATTGCTGAATCGCGACCTACACGCGCGAGAAATGTGGGAAGCCGATCGCGAAGCAATAACGAAATTGCTGACTAATGCTAATCGGACAGACCCAGGCATTCTACAGTTTATGAAGATTTCAAAGAAGGTATGGACAGCTCCTTAAGTTGACTGCTGCTAAAAGCCAAATTCAACCGTACCAGGGTTCCTGCATCTGTTCGAAAGCAAGGCTAGCCTTGGCAACGCCTACGATATCGGTAGCAAGCAAGAATAGCTCCGGGAACTATTCCCCCTCCTCCACCGTTATAACCACATAGCAATCCCGATCCGGCCCGTAACCAACCTAATCTCGCCCAACCACGCTGAGCATCGATTTCGACACTCGGCGCTTTATTCGTCAGTTCCGCGGCCAACTTGACGTCCGCAGACTTTACACGATCTTTACGAATTTTCTTTTCAGCCACTTGACATTAATCGTTCTTTAACGCTTGACAGGTACTAGGGTAATCTGGTATTCTGTCCTCTTGTGCGTTAGCCAGAGGAGGCGGTCCCCTTTGAAAGAGATCCAGCATACCACGAAGCAAACCCAGCATGTCGTGGGTGTCCCCAATCTAGTTGAACTCCAGCTAGATTCCTACCGTTGGTTCCTCGAAGAAGGTCTTCGAGAACTGTTCGAGAGTTTTTCACCTATAACCGACTTCACCGGAAATCACTCCATTGAATTGGTGGATTTCACACTTGGTGAACCCAAATATGATCTAGCGGATTGCCGTGCCCGTGATGCCACGCTTGAGTCGCCAATCAAGGCGAAGGTGCGTTTGCGTTCGGCTTCGGGTGATGTCATCGAAAGCGATGTCTATCTCGGCGATCTGCCGCTGATGACCGACAAGGGCACATTCATTATCAACGGTGCCGAGCGCGTCGTCGTGTCTCAGCTCGCCCGCTCGTCAGGTATCTACTTCAAGGATAACCTGGACCTGTCCGGTCGGCAGCTCTACAACGCCACGATGATCCCCAACGAGGGCGCGTGGATCGATATCGAAACCGATGCCAACGATGTCATCACGGTGCGCATCGGCCAGACCCGCAAGTTCCCGATCACGACTCTTCTGCGGGCGCTGAACCTGTTCCCGCAGGCCACTCCGTCCGGCGCGATCCGTGTCACCTATAAGGAACTTCCGGGCAAAAAGCTGGCGGAGGATATTGTCGATCAGGATACGGGCGAAGTGTTGCTCGAATCCGAAACGGTCATGACCACCCGCGAGATGCGCCTGATTGAGAAGGCTGCCCTTCCGGTTGACTTCCTGGTCGAGCTGCCTGCGACCATGGCGGATTCCAACGCGGACATCCTGACCCTCTTCGGCGATGCCGAGACGGTCGAAGCGCCGTCGCGTGAAACCATCTTCGCCGACTTCCGTACCGAAATCGAGATTCGTGAATACGATGACGATGGCGTTACGCCAGCGAGAAAAACCGACGGCAGCTACCGCGACGCTTCCACGCGCCGCCGCCAGCCGTACGCGCTGATCGACCTGAAGGACAAGAACGGCAAGTCCATCGTCACCGCGTATCACAAGATCGACCGCGAGATCGCGCGCAAGATCGAGCTGCTTTCGCTCGACTCGCTTGAGATTCTTTATGTCAACAACTACGTCTCCGCGACGCTCGATCTCGACTCGAACGTTGTCAACAAAGAGACCGCGCTGATCGACATCTACAAGAAGATTCGCCCAAGCGACCCGGCCACTCCGGAGTCCGCAGCATCGCTGATGAAGTCCATCTTCTTCGACGCGCGACGTTACGACCTCGCGAAGGTCGGTCGCCACAAGCTCAACAAGAAGCTTGGCCTGTCGCTGCCATTGTCGGTTCGCAACATCACCCGCGAGGATGTGGTCGCGATCATTCGCTACATCATCCGCCTTGCGCAGAGCGATGAAGGCGCAACCGTCGACGACATCGACCACCTGGAGAACAAGCGCGTCCGATCCGTCGGCGAGCTTCTCTACTCGCAGCTTCGCCTCGGCTTCCTCCGCATGGAGAAGGTCGCCAAAGAGCGCATGACTTCGATGGACACCGACAACATCCTGCCGCAGGTTGTCCTGTCGGTCAAGCCGATCTCGGCGTCGATCAAGTCGTTCTTCGGCTCGTCGCAGCTGTCGCAGTTCATGGACCAGACCAATCCGCTCGCGGAGCTTGGACACAAGCGCCGCCTGTCGGCCCTTGGGCCTGGCGGCCTGTCGCGTCAGTCCGCGAAGCTGGAAGTCCGCGATGTCCACCACTCGCACTACGGTCGAATCTGCCCAATTGAGACGCCGGAAGGCCCGAACATCGGTCTGATCGGACAGCTCACCGTGCATGCACGGGTCGACGAGTTCGGATTCATCGAAACGCCCTATCGGCGCGTGATCGATGGCACCGTTATGACCGACATCGACTGGCTGCCAGCCGACGGCGAGCATCATTTCAAGATCGCTCCGGCGAACGCCCGCCTCGACGAGCACAACCGCTTCGTTGACGATCCGGTGCAGGTGCGAAACAACAACGAGTACCCGCTGTTCCCGGCACGTGAAGTTGACTATATGGACGTTGCGCCGCAGCAGCTAGTCTCGGTTGCGACCGCGATCATTCCGTTCCTTGAGAACGACGATGCGAACCGCGCATTGATGGGTGCGAACATGCAGCGTCAGGCTGTGCCGACTTTGCGTCCGCAAGCACCGCTGGTCAAGACGGGCATGGAGAAGCGCGCGGCGCGTGACTCCGGCGCGGTCATCATGGCGGAGCGCGATGGAACGGTGGTTCGCGTGACTTCGGAAGACATTGTCATCCGGACGGACAATGACGAGGCCGATACCTATCGCCTGCTGAACATGATCCGCTCCAACCAGGCGACCTGTGTGACTCAGCGACCCGTGGTCAACCTCGGGCAGCGTGTCAAGCAGGGCGACATCCTAGCCGACGGCCCGTGTACCGAAAACGGCGAGCTTGCGCTTGGTCAGAACATCCTGGTCGCGTTCGTGCCGTGGAACGGCTACAACTTCGAGGACGCCATCCTGCTATCGCAGCGGCTGGTCAAGGACGATGTCTACACGTCGATCCATATCGAGAAGTATGAAGTCGAAGCGCGCGACACCAAGCTTGGGCCGGAAGAGATCACACGCGACATTCCAAATGTCGGCGAGGACGCTCTCAAGGACCTCGACGAGAATGGCATCATCCGCATCGGGGCAGAAGTGCGGCCGGAAGATATTCTGGTCGGACGTGTCGCTCCGAAGGGCCAAAGCGAACTGACCGCTGAAGAGCGGCTTATCATCGCAATCTTTGGCAAGAAGGCCGAAGAGACCCGCGATGTTTCGCTGCGCGTCCCACACGGCGAAAAGGGCAAGGTTGTCGATGTCAAGGTCTTCTCGCGCTACAAGTATAAGGATGCGACTGGGCGAGTCTTCAACTTCTCCAAGCGTCCCGATGCACTGACGAGCGACGAGTGGGAGGGAGAGCTTGAGCGGCTCCCGGCTGACGAACTGTCGGCGGGTGTCAACATGCTTGTCCGAACGTACATCGCGCAGAAGCGAAAGATCATGGAAGGCGACAAGATGGCCGGTCGCCACGGCAACAAGGGCGTCGTCTCCCGGATTCTGCCGGAAGAGGACATGCCGTTCCTGCCGGATGGCACGCCGGTCGATATCGTCCTGAACCCGCTGGGCGTTCCGTCGCGTATGAACATCGGGCAGGTGTTGGAAACTCACCTCGGTCTGGTGGGCAAGGCGCTGAACTGTTCGTTCGTCAACCCGATCTTCGAAGGATCGACCGAAAGCGAGATTCTAGGCGAGATCAACCGTTACGCCGAGCATGTCCGCAAGGAGCTGCTGATTAAGTACGTCACGCAGGAGATGAAGATCGATCTCGGTGCGAAGCGCAAAGATTCGCTTGAGACGCTCTACACCAAGCTGCACGGTGCGCTGTCCGAACTTGAGCCGAGGCACCGCGAAGTGGTCGCACGACTTGTCGCTGCGCCGCCTGCGATCGAACTTCCTGAAGATGGTTCGCTATCTGAGGACGAGGAGGCCGACTACACCGCGGTCGACAACTACGATATCGCGCAGATGGTTGAGAACATCAAGCGAAATATCGCGATTCGTGGCGGAGTCGATCATCGTACCGGCAAGTTTAGGTTGAGAGACGGTCTTACAGGCGAGTACTTCCAGCAGGATGTCACCGTCGGCCATGTCTATATGCTGAAGCTCGCTCACCTTGTCGACGACAAGATTCATGCCCGATCGACCGGCCCCTACAGCCTCGTCACCCAGCAGCCGCTCGGTGGCAAAGCGCAGTTTGGTGGCCAGCGGTTCGGTGAAATGGAAGTCTGGGCGCTTGAAGCGTACGGTGCGGCCTACACGCTGCAGGAGATTCTGACGATCAAATCCGACGATGTCCTGGGACGTGTCAAGACCTACGAGGCGATTGTCAAGGGCGAGGCGATGCTCGAACCTGGGGTGCCGGAATCGTTCAAGATTCTGGTCAACGAGCTCCAATCTCTTGGCCTCAAGGTGACGGTCGAGGACGAGTCAGATCGCGAAATCGACCTCAAGGATCGCGACGACGACTTCGAGGATACGCGTGGCGGTATGCGGTTTGGTGGACGTGCCGGAGTGTCCGGCGGATCGTCCGCACCGCCGACCGCGGGAGCCGACCTGCTCGCTAAGCGCGGCTTCACGCGATCCGTCGCACGGCCAAGCGCCGCCGAAGAGGTACTAACGGCTGAATAGCCGACTCTAATCTGATCCCCACCCGCTCTCCCGAACACACTTCGGGAGAGCGGAACAATGCTGTTTGAGATTGTCACAATTTGGCCTCGCGCGGGTTGCACTGATCTAGAGCAGTCCTTGCGCGATGGCCTGGGAAACCAAAACAAAAGCTATGGCAGACGTCAGCACTTTCGATAAAATTCGTATTGCAATTGCCTCTCCCGAAGAGATTCGCAACTGGTCCTATGGCGAAGTCAAGAAGCCGGAGACCATCAACTACCGAACGTTCAAGCCTGAGCGCGACGGCCTGTTCTGCGAGCGCATTTTCGGTCCGGTGAAGGACTGGGAGTGCCACTGCGGGCGCTACAAAAAGGTCAAGTTCAAGGGCATCGTTTGCGACCGCTGCGGCGTCGAAGTGACGCGCAGCAAAGTGCGCCGCGAGCGCATGGGCCATATCGAGCTTGCCGCTCCGGTTTGCCACATCTGGTACCTGAAGGGCGTTCCGTCGCCGATGTCGCTTCTTTTGGACATCAGCCCTAGGCCGCTCGAAAAGGTGCTGTATTTCGCATCGTATATCGTGACGGCTGTCGACCGCGCTCGCATCAACAGCGAGATGGCCGACCTCCGCAGCAATGTCGAAGCAGCGCTTCTGGATGTTGAGCAGCAAGGAGTTGAGCTTCTCGACGATGCCCGCACCCGCTACGAGCGTGATCTCAAGGATCACGAAACCGAGCACACGATGGAAATTGACGAAGACCTGCTCGAAGAGGGCGAGGTCGCAGAGCCGATCATCATCAAGGCGTGGACTGACGAAGACATCGCGTACCGAAAGAAAATTCGCGACGAAGAGCTGAAAGACATCGAGCAGGACACTGCCGAGCGCATTCAGCGGCTTCGTGAGGGTCTTGAACTGATCGATACCAAAGTCGAGAAGAAACTGCTTCTCGCCGAGGACGATTGGAGCAAGATCGACGATGTCCTGACAGTCCTTGACGATCGCCTGCCGGATCGCAATATCCGCGATCTCGTGAAGGCTGGCATGGGCGGCGCGGCCGTCAAGGCTCTGCTTGGTCGAGATCGATCTTGAGAAGCTTGCCCGTGAACTTCGCCAGGAGATCGCTCAAACTCAAGGCCCAAAGCGGGCGCGTGCGATCAAGCGGCTGGAAGTCGCCGACGCGTTCATTCAGTCCAAATCGCGTCCTGAGTGGATGATTCTGGATGCGGTGCCCGTCATTTCGCCTGAGCTTCGACCGATGGTCCAGCTCGACGGCGGACGCTTCGCCACGTCCGACCTTAACGACCTCTACCGACGCATCATCAATCGCAACAACCGGTTGAAGAAGATCGTCGAGATCAAGGCGCCGGAATCGATTGTCAACCACGAAAAGCGGCTTCTGCAGGAAGCCGTGGATGCGTTGATCGACAATGGTCGCCGCGCGCGCCCGGTCGTCGGTTCAAACAACCGTCCGCTCAAGAGCCTTTCCGACATGCTCAAGGGCAAGGAAGGCCGATTCCGCAAGAACCTGCTTGGAAAGCGCGTCGACTACTCTGGTCGTTCGGTTATTGTCGTCGGCCCGCGCCTGCAACTGCATCAATGCGGCCTGCCGAAAGAGATGGCGATTGAGCTGTTCAAGCCCTTCGTGATGAAAACGCTGGTCGAGCGAAACTACACCAGCAACATCAAGACGGCCAAGCGCATGATCGACCGGCTCAAGCCCGAGGTCTGGGACGCGCTCGAGGAAGTGATCAAGGAGCATCCGGTTCTGCTGAACCGCGCTCCTACCCTGCACCGACTCGGCATCCAGGCGTTCGAGCCGATCCTGGTTGACGGCAAGGCGATCCAGATTCACCCGCTCGTCTGCCACGCGTTCAACGCCGACTTCGATGGCGACCAAATGGCCGTGCACGTTCCACTGTCCATCAATGCGCAGGCGGAAGCTCGCGTGCTAATGCTTTCGACCAAAAACCTGTTCTCGCCGGCAAACGGCGGCCCGATTGTTTCGCCGTCGAAGGACATCGTGCTGGGATCGTACTTCGTCACCATGATGAAGCCGGGCGAGCCCTTCTCGGAGACATTCTCTGGCCCGAACGAGGCCATTTTGGCGTACGATCTGGGCTATGTCGATCTCCACACTAGAATCAAGGTGCGTATCACCGACAAGAAAACAGGCATCAAGGATATTCGTGAGACGACCGTTGGCCGTCTGCGATTCAGCCTTATTTTGCCCGAAGAGATGCGCTACATCAACGCTGTCGTTGGCAAGAAAAAACTTGGCCAACTCATCGACGAATGCCATAAGCTCAAGGGCGACGACCGGACGATCCGTCTGCTCGACGATCTCAAGAACATGGGCTTTATCGAGGCCACTCGTTCAGGCATCACCGTCGCCATGACCGACATGGAAGTTCCTGAAGAGCGCAATCAGCTCATCAAGGAAGCCGAAATCGACGTCACCGCTTACAACAAGCAGTATCGACGAGGCATGATTACCGCTGGCGAGCGCAAGGAAAAGGTCCTTCAGCGCTGGCAGCTCGCGGCAAAGATGGTCGGCGAGGCGATCCTGAAGAACGTTGGCAAGTACAACGAGGTTCAGCAGGAGTTCAACCCGATCTACGTCATCACCGACTCCGGCGCGCGCGGTACGACCAGTCAGATCACGCAGCTTTCGGGTATGCGCGGAATCATGTCGGATCCGTTCGGAAACATGATCGAAGACCTTCCGGTGAAGTCGAATTTCCACGAGGGCCTGTCCGTTCTCGAATACTTTGTTTCGACTCACGGCGCCCGCAAGGGACTGGCCGACACCGCGCTTCGAACCGCGGACGCTGGCTACCTTACCCGCCGTCTGGTTGATGTGGCGCAGGAAGTCATCATCCGCGAGGACGACTGCAAGTGCGGGATCGGCATCTATGTCGAGGAGATTCGCGAGGGCAACGAGGTCATCGAGCCGCTGCATGAGCGCCTCAATGGCCGATACGCGCTTGAGGATATTGTCAATCCCAAGACTGGCGAGGTGATCGTTCCCAAGGACGGCGACATTACACCGGAGCTGGCCAAGGATATCGAGAACTCGGGCATCACCCGCGTGGGCCTGCGCAGCGTCCTTACCTGCGAGGCACGCCAGGGCGTCTGCGCGAAGTGCTACGGACGTGACCTTGCGACTGGTGTTCAGGTCGAGCCGGGTGTCGCGGTGGGAATCATCGCCGCGCAGTCCATCGGTGAGCCTGGAACGCAGCTTACGATGCGTACGTTCCATACCGGAGGAATTGCGCAGAAGCAGCTTGCGGCGGTCGCGATGCGTAAAGAGCACAGAAAGATCGAAACGCTCAAGGAGATTCACGAGGACATTGCTTCGGGAATCGTTTCGTTCGACGAAGGCAAGGAGAATGCGACCACCGGTGCTGGTGAGCGCGAGCGTGTTCGCGCCGTGCAGTCGCTCCTCAAGGTTCTTGAGGACGAGGTCAGCGGTCTGCTGCGTGTCGTCGAACTGTTCGAATCGCGAAAACCGAAGGGCCAGGCGATCATCACCGAGTTCAAGGGAATGGTTGCTGACGTCGAAACTAAGGGTCTGCGCCGCGTGATCATTCATGTCGATCAGGCTGTCCGCGAGGATACTACGGCGGGACTTCTCGGCGAGATTATCTCCGAAGAGGTGACGTTGAGCGACACCGAAACCTTCCCGGTCGGTACCGAGATCAGCGACAAGGTCATTCGACGTTTGCGCGATTCGAAGCTGCCGTCGGTCAAGATTCGAAAGGCGCACCTTGTGCCGTATCGTGGCCAGTTGCAGATTCAGATAGGACAGTTTGTTGAGCCGGGTGACCGTCTCACGGAAGGTCCACTCGATCCGCAGAAGGTCCTGGAGCTGCAGGGCAACCGTGGCGTTCAGCAGTACGTTGTCCGCGAAATCCAGCGCGTCTACAAGGCGCAGGGCGTGGATATCAACGACAAGCACGTCGAGGTCATCGTTCGGCAGATGCTGAAGAAGCGCAAGATCAAGAATCAAGGCGACACGTATTTCCTCCCGGGCCAGATTGTGGACAAGTTCGAGTTTGAGGACGAGAACACCCGTGTCCGCAGCATGGATCCGCCTGGAAGCGAATCGACCTCCGACTGGATGCTGCTTGGCATCACTGAGGCGTCGCTTGCGACCGAATCGTTCTTGGCCGCGGCATCGTTCCAAAAGACGACCCGCGTCCTCACCGAGGCGGCTGTGCGCGGCAAGAAGGACAACCTGGTCGGCCTAAAGGAGAACGTCATTATTGGCCGCCTCATTCCTGCTGGAACGGGCCTGCCACAGTACCGCAACATCGACGTCAACCTGCAAGGGCTCGACGGCGAGTATCAGCCGCGCTTCGGTTCGATTGGTTCGAATGGCGGCGGATCCACGGCAGTGATGTCCAGACCGAGCCAGGCCGAAGAGACGAACGGTGCGTCCGAAGGCAGCACCATGATCTCCCGCGCGGAGAACCTGACCGAGGAGGAGCGCGGCTTCCTCACCCGGCTGAGCGCGAGCGATGTCACCATCGACAGCGATGCCGACACGGCGATCTAGCAAGAACGAAGCGAAAAACCCCCGCCCTCTCAGAAATGAGACGGCGGGGATTTTTTGTAGCCTGGTATCAAGGCTGGCTGCGGCGCTTCCCGTGCCATGCTCTAGCTTCCGAGCTAGGCATGTCCTATGACGAAATCCTGACACAGATCGCTGCGACTTCCAGTTCGATGTTCAAAATCTTGCGTCCGTCACTCGTTAATACGGGATAACGTGAGCGCTATGCCCGTTCTCGCAATTCGATGCCGTTGGTGTCAAACCTGACGTTTCGGGACATGTCTAGCTAAGAAGCTAGAACATGGCACCGGGAGGACCGAGACCAGGCTGTGCTCTCTAGTTCGTCGAAACTGTACCATCCGTTATCAGCAGACTTCCTTCCTCATCTCTATCTCCACCCTTACCCCATCGACGCGCGCGGAATGCTCGGGAAAGTGGCGGGTTCGCACAACAACGAAGCCATGCTTTTCGTACATCCGTTGCGCGATGGGATGCTTGTCCGTGGTCTTAAGAGAAACGTATCGAAAGCCTTTGGACTGCGCGAAGTCGAAAGCGGTTTGGAGCAGCTTAGTGGCGATGCCTTTACGGCGAAACTCTGGGGCGACAATGAGACCGTCAATATAGAGCGTGTCGGGCGGAACTGGTCGCTCCATGGTCCTCGTGAACCACCACGCAACCGCGCCAAAAAATCGGCCAAACCTGCGGACGCACACCTCGCGGTCGATGGTGACGAAACTACGCCCTGCGTAGCCCAGGCCCATCAACGCAGCCAGGTCACCTTCAACATATGCACAAAAGCACCGGTCGAGCGCGATCTTGCGGGAAAGCAGCGGTATGCCGACACTTGGTGGGCCGAAGAAAACTCCCAGTTCCCGTTCAAATCCGCTGAAGTACAGGTTCGCGGCGAGAATGCGTTCTGATTCGGTCAAACCCTCGCGGATTTCGAAATCGCTCAAGACACGTTCATGAACTGGCGCGCGATCTTCATCAGCCAACCGGGGAGCACTAGCCACGGGTGTTTTCCCTCGTAGCCGAGCCACGGCTCGCGGACATCTTCGGGGAGTTGAGCGGGGTCGATTGGCGGCTCGATATGGTACGGGAGGATACGCACAATCTGATCATCCTGCTCTATCACCATGGTCTGGTAGTACGGATGCTTCAGCTTGTAGCAGCGCTTGAATAGAAAATGGTAGCAAACTTTATGTGGCTCGCTCAGGTCAACTATAGTGGTCTTGCCAAACAGTTGCTGCTCCAAGAGATAGCCATCGACTAAACGATACCTCGACCAGACGAATAGCCTGCGCACGACAAAAATTCCGCCAGCCAAAACATACTTCAGCAGAAGCAGTCCCGCCAGAATCGAAAGGATTAGCGCCCAGCCGCGAAAATGAATGAACGCCTCACGCACGGCAATCACAGCTAGGCAAGTGTACACCGTGCACACAACTGCGCACACAACCCACTGCAGTTTGCAGGAGCGAGTATATTCCGACCAGTTTTCCGATTCCACCTTGGAATCTACCGCATTCGACGGTTCAATTTCTTGAGCAACAATGGTCATAGGTCGAAGGTGCCAAACTCTGGACCGCGCACTCTGCATGCGAAAAAAAGCCCAGCGGCTTGAGCGTTCCGAAATTCTTACTTCCCTCATTCACTATCGGTGAAGCGAGCCGAAATCTTCGCCATCGAATAATGGGTGACACTCGCCGACATCATTCCGTATTCATACGGGATATATTGTATAAGTTGCGCCCGGCAAATCGATGTTTCCCTGTGGAGATTGCGGGTATTGACCGAAAGTAAATATTGGTGGCAACGCGGCTACCTGCGCGTTGACGCCGTGCGCACGGCCGTTCTTGAGTGTAAGTCGTTATGAGTAGTGAAATTAAACACTGGCGGATACCAACGCTTATATCGCTGCTTTTGAACCTGCTTTTGTTCGCGTATGTTGGCCAGTGGTACAACGGCTTCGACTTCACGACACCGAAAAAGCTGATTTCGCTCCGTTATGTTAAGCTTGTTCGACCGCCTGTCGCCGCAAAGCAGCAGCGACGCGTGGTTCGGCACATCGACCGCGCTCTTCCTGCCGAGCCGAAAGTAAACGACCAGACCGCCAGCACCGGCGGAAGCAGGCCAGCACCAAGTGTAACTCATCCTCATTATAGCCGAAGCGCAGCGGCCGCGCCCGTTACCACGCCTGTCCCACCGCAGCAGCAGGACGCCGACCGCGATCCGCTAATGCCAACTGTTGCTCCGGCAATGACTCTGCACATCACTCGCAATCCAGATCGACCGTTGCCGCTACCAGTCCCGCAGATCGTTATTCCTAAGCCAACGCAAATTGCAAGCGTTAGCGCGACCAGTCCCACGACGTCACTTGCTCCAGGGCGCATGAGTTCTGGACAGACAGTGTCATCCGGCAGCGCTTTCAACCAGTTTGGCGCAGGCGGCAACGGCAATGGCGCCGGTTCAGGAACGGGCAACGGAAACGGTGGTATCTTGCCGTTTGGGCTGAACGGTGGACGAGGAGGAAGTGGCACGCACCGAATTGTCTACGTCATCGACGTTTCCCGCAGCATGACCACACGCCTGCCGAAGGCCGTCGAAGAGTTGCGTGCGTGCCTTGCGGGGCTATCGCGCGACGACCTTTTTGACATCATCGCCTTCGGCGGCCACACGCGTACAATGGAAGACTATTTGGAGCCGGCGACGTCGGATTCCATTTCCGAAGCAAATTCATTCTTGCAGGATCTGCGTCTGATGGACGGCACCGACCTTGAAAGCGCCCTGACACAGGCGCTGGATATGGAGCATGTGAACGAGATTGTCGTCCTGACCGATGGTGTCCCTACCTGGGGCGAAACGGATTTGCCGACTCTCGCGCGGGAAATCCGCAATCGAAACATCGACCATGTCCGGATCGACACTATTGGCCTTGTGGGGATCGATCCTGAAGGTAAGGTCAGTAAGTTTGACGCGGCGAACTTGCTGCATCAAATCGCACGCGACAGCGGAGGCGATTTTCGCCTGGTTCCGCTCGGTGTTGTCGACGACGACTAGTGGCGGCCTACCTCCTCCCTTCGCGTTGCGCTAACTCGCCGTCTAGCTGTAGGCTCGGCAGCCTGCTTGCTCGCAATTCCCGCCATCATGCAGACATCGTCGCGCAGCAACCCTCCACTAAATCGGTTTAGCTCCCTGCGAAGATAGTTGACGATCTGCTGCGCGTCCAAAGTCTGCGGTGCTGCTGCGACGATCTCGGCCACACCGGTGGAATTGAGCGTCTGCCTGCGGTTTGGCCCAGCTTCGGAAACACCGTCCGTGTAGAGCACGAGTGCGTCGCCCTCATCCATCTTAACCGTCCGTTCGTGGTAGACCGCTCCTTCGAACGCACCCATTGCAGCGCCGGTTGCGGCCAGCTCCTCTATCTCGCCGGTTGCGGCACGCCGAATCAGGCCCGGCTCATGGCCGCATGAGACGTATCTGAGCTCGTTGCGATCGGCATCGTAGATCGCGACAAACAGGGTGGCAAAACCAATCAGCCAGTCGCGCGTTGAAAGAGTATCGTTGAGGTGTGTCACCGCACTCGCCATGACATCGCCACGAGTCAGCGCATACCGCAGCATCATTCGCACTGTGGCAACTTGAGTCGCGGCCGCAAGTCCCTTGCCGCTAACGTCGCCAATCAAAATGGCGTTGCGGTTTGGATTGCTGTCCACCGTAAAAACGTCCAGAAAGTCGCCGCCGATGCTGGCTTCATCCAGCGCCGCAAGATAGTACGAAGCAATCGCCATTCCCGGAACTCTTTCCGGCAGCGATGGCCGAAGCGCGTCCTGAAGGATCGTCGCGATGCGGTGCTCGCGCAACCGTAAGCGGCTGGCTTCCGCGGCGGTTAGAGTCTGTGTCGCAACCGATTCGGCCAGCTCCGCCTCATCATCCGCCCACTCGCGCGTTTCTGAGTCCATGGCGACACAGAGAAGGGAGTCGAGCGTATCGCCATCATACATCGGGACAGCAAGCAACGCGCGCAAGCATGTTCCCCGCAGATTTGCAATTGAGATGGCTGAAAGCTCTGACGTCGCAACATCATCCACTTTGAGCGCGCGTTTGCCGTGGAATAGCGACGTGAGGTCGTCGGGGAATTTTGCCAATGAGTACGTTCCCGCGACCGAATTGAGTCCGGCTCGATAATAATCGCGGGTGATGGAAGCGCGGTTTTCAAACTGATCCAGCGAGATAAAAAATGCACGATCAGCGACCATCTCCTCGCCAAGGGCAGTCACTGCCGTCATCTGGACAGCGTCTGGTGAGGCGGCATTGCGAATCGCCGTGCTGATTCGATTCGTAACCGCCTCGCGCTGCATGCGGATGCGCAGCTTGATCTCGGATGTCTTGCGCGCAGTCACGTCCGACAATATCACGAGAACCCCAAGCATCTTCTTGTTATTGTCGACCACCATAGTGGCGCGGTCGTCGAACCCACAGCCGGGTGCCGTCTGGACGCTCGAAGATCATCTCCCGTGCGTCGGTAACTGAGTCGCCAGCCATCACTTTGTAAAGCGGTTGCTCCGGAAGCGGAATGGCGTGTCCGAACTCGGTGTAGAGTTTCCGTGAGTTGATTTGAATCATGGTCGAGTCGCGCAGACGCTCGCCCCATATCCGCTCCGCTTCCGCATTGGCGAACTGGACTTGACCCTGTGCATTGAGAATGACAATCCCAATCGGAGCCGAACCCATGATTGCGCTGATGCGAGCCTGTACCTCATGGGCTACGCCCAGCAAAACCAGATTGCTCCGATACGCCTCCATAGAGAAGGTCACAATTAGGCCGACGATTGCGAGAAATACTGCTTCAGCAGCATCACGCGGTGAAGTCAGGATGTTCGTTGGCTGCGAGCGGAGAAGAACTCCGCCAAGGGCTGTTTCACTGAGCGCAAGCGACAAAATGCCAGGCCAACGACCACCGATCAGCGACGTGATCAGTACCGGAATGATGAACACGACGGCGTATGGGCGCACGTAGCGAAGATGTTCGGCGTGTGCAAGGTACTCATCTATCAGCAGCAGGCAGGACGTGGCGATGCCGACCAGCACCGGAGACAAGCCGAACGCTAGCCTGCGCGCGCTGGCGGTTGACAGCCTGCGCACGACCGGATCGCTACCTTGGTCTCCAATGGGCTCTGTGGTTAACATTTCAAGCAACCAAAACTACAGATGTGCAGGAAATAATTAAACTAGGAATGGCCATTATGCTTGCAATTTGCAAACAAACGCTTGGGTGGAAAGAATCGAATGCTCTTTGAACTTCGATGAACTGGAAGCGAATCAAAAGTAAAACAGTTGATTCCAGAACTACGTCCGAGACATTAGTGAGAAGAGATTGGTATTACGGTGATATACAATCATAATGCAAAACTAGCCGGTTGTCAAACGCTAATGGCCCTTTCCCCAACCCCTTTCCCATAGGAATAGGAAAGGGGCAAGACAAAGAGAAAAATGATGTGGAGCAGCGATTTCAACCCTTCCCTTCCCGCTTCGGGAGGGGTGGCGACTTGTCGCCAGGGTAGGTCGGCTGCCCGTAGTACGCAGCTTCGCCATGCTTGCGGAGGAAGTGCTTGTCGAGGATCGACTGAGGGATCAGTTTCGCAGATTCCACCAACGACTCGGTACGTATCGCGAGGCCCGCGACCTCTTCGAGGATGATCGCGTGCTCAACAGCCTTGTCCGCGGTCGGTCCCCACGCGAAGGGCGCGTGGTGCGACAGAAGCGCGCCTGGAACGTGTACCGGGCTGAGGCCGTTCTGCCTGAAATGCTCGACAATTGCCAGACCGGTGTTGTGCTCGTACGCATCGCGGATTTCGTCGTCGGTGAGGATTCGCACCAGGGGGACCGGGCCGTAAAACGTGTCGGCGTGCGTCGTGCCGTAGCAAGGAATTTCGCGGCAAGCCTGTGCCCAACTAGTCGCATTTCGCGAGTGCGTGTGCGCGATCGCGCCGATCTCAGGAAATGATCGATAGAGGTAAACGTGCGTCGGCGTATCGGACGATGGGCGCATCTTTTCGCCTTCTAGCACCGCCCCAGACTCCATGGAGACCAGAACGACATCATCTGGCTGCATGGTGTCGTACGGAACGCCGCTTGGCTTAATCGCGACAATTCCGCGTTCGCGGTCAATCGCGCTGACATTCCCCCAAGTTAGGACGACAAGCCCCGCCTTGACTAGATCGATATTGGCCTTGTAGACTTCCTGCTTCAGTTCGCCAATCGATTTGCTAGACATCTCGTGCCTCGTCGCGGATCGCTAAAAGGTCTTTCATCACGCCTGAAATGTCTGACGTATGGCCCTTGATGCCAAATGCGTCATGAACTTGACGGTACAGCGTGTAAAGTCGGTTGTAGGTCGCCTGACGTGCAGGGTCCGGCGTGAACTGCCGCGGATGCAGAGCGGTCATTACCGACGTGGCATCGGCGAACGATTCGAAAGCGCCCGCCGCAACAGCTCCCGCGATTGCCGAGCCAAGCGCACAAGTTTGCGTACTGCCTGAAATGGACAATGGCCGGCCCATCACGTCGGCGTATATCTGCATGACCATGGGGTTCTTGAGCGAGATGCCGCCGCAGTTGATAATCCGCTCGACCTTCTGTCCGTACTCCTCGAACCGCTCCATGATGACGCGCGCACCAAACGCCGTCGCCTCCACCCACGCTCGGTAGACTTCCGCAGGCGTGGTCTGCAGCGTCATACCGATCAATGCCCCCGTGAGCCTCTGATCGACCAGAACGGTGCGGTTACCGTTGTGCCAGTCCAACGCCAGCAGCCCGCTCTCGCCCGGCGCGAGCTTTTCGGCCTGCGCCGTCAGCTCGACATGTCCCATGCCCGCAGGCTGGATCGTGTTGACATACCAGTTGAAGATATCGCCGACGGCCGACTGTCCGGCCTCAAGTCCGAAAGAGCCCGGCAGAATCGACTCCGGAACAATCCCGCACAGCCCGGGAATGTCGCCAATGCCCGATCCAAACGGCGCGACCATCATGTCGCACGTGGATGTCCCGATGATCTTGACCAGCGCGCCCGGGGTGATTCCCGAACCGACCGCGCCAAGGTGCGCGTCAAACGCGCCCACTGAAACAGGAATACCGACTGGAAGTCCTGTTTTCGCGGCCCACTCAGCGCTCAGATGACCAGCGACCGTGCCGACCGGATATGCTTCATTCGGCAACGCTTCACGAATGCGGACGAGCCGTGGATCAAGCTGCGCCAGGAACTCCGTATCAGGATAGCCGCCCCAATCCTTGTGGAACATCGCCTTGTGGCCAGCGGCGCAGATTCCACGCTTGAGAACGCTAGGCCCGGTTTCGCCGCAAAGGACGGCAGGCAGCCAGTCCGCGTGCTCGACCCAAGTGTAGGCAGAGTCGAAGACCTGCGGCGTCGTGCGGGCGTTGTGCAGTATCTTCGCCCAAAACCACTCCGCGCTGTAGGTTCCGCCGCACTTCGCGAGGTAATGCGGGCGAATTTTTGCGGCGAGCGCCGTAATCTCGGCTGCCTCTTCGTGGCCGGTGTGATCCTTCCAAAGAACGGCCATGGCGGCCAAGTTGTCGGCGAACTCGGGCTTGAGCGCGAGCGCGACACCGTTTTGGTCAACCGGTATAGGTGTAGAGCCAGTTGTGTTGACACCCATGCCGATGATCTGGGACGCGTCGAAGCCGGGCCCCGATGCCGCAATGGACAAAACGCCCTGTACAACGCTAACCGCTCCATCCAGGTAGTCCTGCGGATGCTGGCGCGCGACATCAGGGTCGCGCGGATCAAGCATGATGCCAGCCTTGCCATGCGGATACTCGAAAACAGACGAAGCAATCTCCTCGCCATTCTGAATATCGACCAGTAGGCCGCGCACTGAATTGGTGCCGTAATCTAAGCCAATAGTATATGAGTTCATAAGTTTACCTACTGCGGCCAGACCTACCCCGGCACGGTCCTCGCCACCCCTCCCGAATCGGCAAGGGAAGGATTGTTATCATTTCGACGGTAGCGAGGCACGAGCGAAATGGAGAAATCTCCCTTACCCGTCGGAAAATGCGCTGAAAGATTGCTCCGCTACGTTCGTCCCTCACTTTGGTCAAAATGACAGAAGACGCCCGTCACGATTTTCGACGGAAAGGACTAATCAAACGTCAGCATAGCCTTGACTACGCCATCCCGATAACCCGCAACAAGGTCGAACGCGTCCTGCGCATCCTGGAAATCGAAGCAATGAGTCACCATCGGCTTGACATCAATCTCCTTGCTTTCCAGAAGGTCGAGCGCCCGCTGAGTGCAATCATTTTGACGCCGAACATTTTGGATCGCGATCTCTTTGCGGCGCAGCAGGTTGATGTCAAACGAAATTCGGTTTGTCTCTGGAATTCCGATGATTAAGAGTCTTCCGCCCGGCCTCAATAACTGAATTGCCTGATCAAGGGCAGCCTGCCGGCCGCAGCACTCGAAAATGATGTCGAGCTGCGCCGGTTCACCGCAGGCAATTTCGGAAATGACATCGGTCGTACCCGGGTTTCCTGCCCAATCCGCGATCCATTCGGTCGCGGCTAGTCGGTCGTCGATCAGGTCGGTTACGAATAGACGCTCCGCACCCGCCGACTTTGCCGCCAGCAGCGTGCAAACGCCGATCGGCCCCGCGCCGAGCACGCCGACCATCGCACCGCTTAAGTCGCCTGCAAGCTGCGCCGCATAAACAGCGATCGAAAGCGGCTCAACCAGCGCAGCCTCCTCGAACGACAGGCCCTCTGAAATGGGATAGCAGCTTGTTTCCGGCAATACTATCTGTTCTACCAAACAGCCCTCAGCTTGCCTCGGACATCCCAAAAAGCGCAAGTTTCGGCATGTATGCGGACGGCCAGCAAGACACTGGTCGCATGTCCAGCACGGCATCGCGGGATCGATTGCAACACGGTCGCCCGGCCTTACTCGTTCGACCGCACTGCCGACCTGCGTTACCACTCCCGCGCCTTCATGGCCGACCGTCCACGGGTAATCTACGATATCAGTACCAATTTTTCCTTCGGCGAAATAGTGGACATCGGAGCCGCAGACGCCCATCCGGCGCATCTCGACGATGACGTCGGTCGGCGACGAAATCCGCGGTTCAGGCACTTCGAACTGCGCCATCTGCCTGATTCCCGTCAGTTTAACTGCGCGCATGATTCGGCTACGCGCTCCAGGCGACTTTGTTCCAGCGGAGTTCGTCGCGGAATCGTCGCACCGTGGTCTCTTTGTCGATGATGAGGCATTCTACGCCGACAAGCTCCGCCCAGTCGGCCATCTGATCAACTGTCAGGACAAAACTGAATCCCGTGTGGTGCGCGCCGCCAGCGAGAATCCATGTCTCCGCAGCGACACGCAGCGATGGTTGCGGCTTCCAAAGGACGCGCGCAACCGGCAGATTCGGCATTGCGTGTGGCGTTGCGACGGCATCAACCGCGTTCACGATAAGGCGAAACCTCGAACCCATGTTGACCAGAGAAGCGCACAGCGCGGGGCCGTCGCCGCTGTCGAACACGAGACGCGCTGGATCCGCCTTGCCGCCAATGCCAAGCGGATGGACTTCCATCCGGGGCTTTCCGTCAGCAAGTGTTGGGCAGACTTCGAGCATGTGCGCGCCCAGCACAAGTTCATTCTCGGGATCAAGGTGGTATGTGTAGTCTTCCATGAACGACGTTCCCTTGCGGCCCGCCATGGTCTTCATGATTCGGACAAGACCCGCAGTTTTCCAGTCGCCTTCGCCGCCGAAGCCAAAGCCGTCCGCCATCAGCCGTTGCACAGCAAGACCTGGAAGCTGCTCGAGGCCGTGCAAATCCTCAAAGGTCGTCGTGAACGCCCCGAATCCGCCGTCAACCAAGAACGCCTTCATCGCGATCTCAAGACGAGCCTGGTAACAAACCGAGTTTCGCTTTGCGCCGCCAGATTTCACGTCTGCACCAAACTCATATAAGGATTCGTACTCGTCCATGAGCGAGTCGATGGAGTGCTCGGAAACGTCATTGACTCGCTGCGCCAAATCCCCCACCCCGTAACCGTTGATCGACCAACCGAGCTTAATCTGCGCCTCGACCTTATCGCCCTCGGTGACGGACACCTCCCGCATATTGTCGCCGAACCGGGCAATCTTGAGGCTGCGGCCCTCGTTGAACCCGACCGCGACATGCGCCCACGACGCGATATCGGCGCGGACATCCGATGCCTCCCAATGACCGACGACGACCTTTCGCGCTATGCCCAGTCGCGCGGCGATATGGCCATATTCGCGGTCTCCATGAGCCGACTGGTTCAGGTTCATGAAGTCCATGTCGATGGTGTCCCAGGGAATGTCGCGGTTGAACTGCGTGTGCAGGTGCAGGACTGGCTTGCGCAACTGGCTGAGGCCAGCAATCCACATTTTGGCGGGCGAGAACGTGTGCATCCACGTAATCAGGCCGACACAGGCGGGATCGGAGTTTGCAGCGATGCAAAGATCGCGGATGGCGTCGGGGCCAGTCAAAACGGGTTTGAAAACGATCTGCACCGGCATTTCCGGCACGGCATCCAGCGCGGCGGAAATTTGGCGCGAATGCACGGCTACCTGCTCGAGCGTTTCGGGACCGTAAAGGTGCTGACTGCCGGTCACGAACCAAATAGCCAGCGTTTTCGAATCGGGCATCATGGATTCTCCTTAGGTTAAATCATGCGCGAGGAGGCGAAATGCTTCGTTGTCATTAGCCGCGCGATTGGCACTATCGTACCCGTGGGATGCAACTGTTGTCATAACATTGTGGAACGGAAGATGCCTCAATTCATACGAGTTGTTGGGGCTAACCAAGCGAGCATGCGAGTGCGGTTCGCCCTTACCGTGCAATCAAACATCATGGACTGTGTACCGAAACACATTGCTCCAACACCATCTTAACAAGTATTGGCCAGGGAAAGAAGAGATAGGATAACAGGCGGGGACGCCTGTCCCACAAAGGTTGCCGCTTACGGAACCGTCGGAAAGGTGAGCGAGATGACCTGCGACTGCGCCGACAGTGCGCGGTCGACGGTCGAAAGCTGGAACGTATACGTCCCTGGCGTATCGACCGTGGCATTGGCGCTTGGCGATGCCTGATTGTCAAATGTGACGTTCGAACCAGTCGGCTGCGACAGTACATCCCACCAGTTGACTATATAGTCGCCTGCGCCGGCAGAAACGGTTGCCGACAGACTTGCGTGTCCTGGCGTGGTGACCGCCCCGCTGGCGTTTGTGATTGTCGGCGCGCTAGTGGCGGCCGGATCGACGCTCACGGTTAGGTTCTGCGAGACAGTTTCAGTGCCGTTCGAAACCGCGCTCTTAAAGACGTAACTGCCTGGCACGGTCAAGTTGCTGGCGACATCGCCTCCAGGCGGTGCTGGGCCAGTATCGGCTGCGAGCCTTGCATTGGCCCCAGTTGGCTGACTGACAACCGACCAGACATAACTGAGCGGAATATTTTGAAGCTGGTAGACAATTTGATCCCACAGACGCACCGAGTTTTCGGTGGGGAGGGTAAGGAGCGTCGGCTGACTTAAATTCGTCGACGGCTCGCGGGATTGCACAGCTAGCACGATTGGAGGTTGCACCCCAGCAAAAACCCAAAACCCGAGCTTCTCGGTTGTTGTCCTCACACCATTTGCTACGACCAGGTGAAAATTGTAGAAGCCTGGCACAGTTAGGCCGCTGGCCGAGGTCGTTGCTGCGGAGGAGTTGCTGAACGTTACTGTTGCACCGGTCGGCGCTGACGCCAGCTCCCATTTGTAGCTCAGTTTGCTTAGCTGCGGATCGGTGGCAGCGGTGGAAAGAGTGGTCGTACCAGCGCTAGGAAGCACGATGTAAGCGGGGTTCGCGGAGTAGGAAAACGGCTCGGGCGCCATGTTCGACCCTGCGTAGGGATAGACAGTCATCACCGCTCCCGCTGGTATGGCCACGTTCAGGCCGCCAGACGAGGTCGAAGTCATTACACCAAGTTCAGTGAGCGCGGAATTGAGCGCATAGCTGACACCATATTTCGCGTTCGGCGCGAGGCCTGTGATGTCTTCCGTAGCGGTTGTTGTGCCCGTATTGTTCATGGTGACTGTCATGCCGACAAATGGTCCCGTTGACTGCACAAACGCCATGGTTTGAATGGCGGAGTTGCTGTTCGATGCGGCTATCCGCACCGCGCCGGGCCGAACATAGTGCATCACTTGATGCCAATTCCAGTACTGCGGCGGGAGCGTGAAACTTGCACCGTCGACGCCAGAATTGATGTATTGGATTCCCGTGCCAGTTCCATAGCCGGTCATGCCGTATTGGCCCCAATAGGACACGTTGCCGTTGGTAAGATCGTCGTACATCGTACTGTACGTTCCAAGCTCGCACTCGTCCTCGGTCGTGAGTGCGTCATGTGCGCTGGCTGTGGCGTAAACTGCCTCCTTGTTAGCCGACGTGCCCTGGTAGTCATGCCAGCTCACCGCCCCGACATATTTCCAGACTGTGCTGGTCATCGCGGCATTTGACGCGTAGTATTCGGAGACATCCGGGCCAACCCCAGCCGCCATATCCACCTTCGTCGTCAGTCCTGCCGCCTGCAGCATTGGACCCATTGCGATGATCACCTTGGCCTCTAGCGCGGGCGTCATCAAATTAGTTGTGCTGCCTTGAGCTGCGGCCTCGTTGATTATGGTGGAGAATGTCGGCGCGACACCATATTTGTCCCGCAAATATTCATCGAAGGACACCAGATACTCGGCATAAGCACCTGACGAGTTCACTAGCCATGGAGGGAGCGTCCCGCTGCTACCGCCAGAGAACCATGACGGATTTGTAATCAACGTAAACGGATCGCCGTTCGCTTCCACCGCCTGTTTCAGCGGGACGACCCACTGAGTCATCGTTTGGTCGGCTGAGGCCGTGCTGTAAGTCACGCCAGAGAGTTTGTCGAGCGTTGACCAGTTGCTGCTAGCGGGATAAGTGCCGTTGATGTGAAGCTGCCAGGGAGGCGCGCCGGGCCGTTTCCATTGAAGGGATCGTCGAACCGGAATGCGGTGAGGCCTAGTTCGTTTACCTCGCGGCTGATCAATTGACTAGTCTGAAACGACGACATATTGTTGCCGGGCAGGACTCCTACCCAGCCACCGATGGTTTGGTGCGTTACAGACGGACTGACAGTCACGGTGTCGGCAGCGCGAACGGGAACGGTTGACAAAAATGCTGTGACAACGAAAAGCACAGCAAGAGTCCAAGAATAGTACTTGCGCATTGAGATCACCTCCGCGTGAAGCTAGCAACAAACTGATCAGGCAAGTCCATTATACCTTGTCAGCCTTAGAGCTTCGAGCCGCCAGAAAATTCCCGGTGGTTATACGAGGTGCTTCGTGTGCTAACGGTGGTCTACAATTCTTTCGCCGAAATGCTATAATGACGCATAGGCACCGGTAGCTCAGCGGATAGAGCATCTGTCTTCGGAACAGAGGGTCGGGGGTTCAAGTCCCTCCCGGTGTACCAACTTGATGTCGGATATGGGCGATCGCAACACATGTTGGCGGTCGCATTGTTTTGTGTCGTAGTGAGAGATCAAAGTTGCAGGGTCCTACCTAAGAACTCCCAGCAGCCAGTACCGTCAAATCGATGTTCGCCATCGAAGACATGCGCTACGAAATGATCCGACGCACCGAGCGCATCATAGACCTTGGCCACCTCGATCGTAGCGCGCTCAAACGCTTCCGAAGGAAATATGTCGTCCCGTGTTCCGTTCTCGCACCAAAGCCCGCGAGGGGCAATTGAACTGGCGATGTCCGACATCTCCATTTCCAGACGCAATCCCGGGATGAAATTGTCGATGCAGTGGCTGATGCTCATCACTGACGATGAAAACTCGTTCAAGAAACCGCTGATCACGGCCGCCCGAACGCGCTCGTCCAGCGCTGCCAAAAACAGCGCCACCAACCCGCCCCCGCTAATGCCCATCACACCAATTCTGGTTTTGTCGACATCGCCCCGAGAACGGGCGTAGTCAACTGCCCGCATGGCGTCGTAGGCGCGCCATCCTGCCATTGTTTGGCCCAGCTTGAGCGCTGCGCCAGATGGGATTTGACAATTGTCGCCCAGCCGCCTGCGGCCAAAACCCAAAATTTCCATTGCGATCACCGCGTAGCCACGACGTACGGCATCAGTCGCAAAGTTGTTGTGATAGTCCGGTGCCGCGAGCGGACCACCCTCCTCGTCAAGCCCAACCAAACTGTTGACTCCAGCTCCGTGGCCGTGGAAACAGAGCAAGGTCGGCAAAGGCTTTTCATATTCCAGTGGTGTCAACACGTATGAAAAGACTTGAAGACCCGGACGGCTGTCAAAGACGACTTCTTCGCGCCGATAAGAATTTTCAACAATGACTGGAACAGCGACCTGTCTCGGAATAAGGTCGCAAGAATCAGCCGGAAATCCGCCGAGCAGCTCTTCCAGCCGATGCCTGACGATCCTTTGCCATTCCGCGATTGCCTTAGGAGCTTGCGCGCAGTTAGAAAAGCTCAAGCACGGCGTAGCCGAAATCTGTTGAGCGATCCAGTCCTGCGGACTCATCGAACCGAAAATGATCTTGGACATGGGCTTATCTTAGTCGAGGCTGGCCATAAATAGAAATCCTTCACTTGATTATGTCAGGTGAAGGATCATCGAAGAACATCGGTCTGACAACGTCAGCTACTTGATCAGCTTGCCGTTCTCAAGATGCGCTAAGATTTTGGCGGCAGAGTCAGCTATGGATTCAACATCGCTGTGAATATGCACCTCTGGCTTTTCCGGCGCTTCGTAAGGGTCGCTGACTCCAGTAAAGTTCTTAATCTCGCCAGCGAGCGCCTTCTTGTAAAGGCCCTTAATGTCACGCTCCGCCAGCACCGGAATGGGACACTCCGTGTAGACTTCGACAAACTTCGCGCCGTCGTGGTTGGCGCTCTCGCGAATCTCGTCGCGAATCTCGGCATAGGGTGAAATGGCCGCCGTGATCGCAATCACGCCATTTCGGGCTAGCAGTTTGGCCACATAGCCAATGCGCCGGATATTCGTATCCCGATCCTCTTTCGAAAATCCCAGGCCCTTGGAAAGATTGGTGCGGACTTCATCGCCGTCGAGGACCTCAAACTTATAACCTCGCTCGCGGAAAACGCGGGACAAGCTGCTCGGAAAGGGTCGATTTACCGGAACCAGATAGGCCTGTAAACCATAAGATAAACCCCTCGTGTTCGGGGTGCAAAGAGTTGGACATTGAGGAAACGCTCCTGGGGTGACGGCAAGACTTATGTAATGCCGATCAACATACTTGGATTTAAGGGTTATTTTACCCGGCGAGCGTTCAGCTTGTCAAAAATGAAGTTAACATCCGCCTGGACATCCTCCAGCGACTTAGCAGTGTCGATCACAAAGTCTGCCCTGCTCGTTTTGGCTGCGATCGGAATCTGCGAGCGAATTTGCTTCAATGCTTCGTCGAACGTTAGCTCGGGGCGGCGACTGAGCAAACGCTCCACCTGCATCGTCTCGGGACAGCTTGTCACTAGAACAAAGTCTACCGTCTGCTCTAGCCCATTTTCGTATAGGAGTGGAATCTCGACCGCGATCAGCGGGCAGCCCGGCTCGGATTTTGCCATGGAGATCATCGCTGCCGTGCGCTGACGGATCGCCGGATGCATCAGTTCGCCGAGTCGCGCGCGAGCAACTTCATTGGAAAATATTAGGCTTGAAAGTTTGGCGCGGTCAATCTGGGTGCGGTCGCCGGTTTGAGCGATGGTCGGTCCAAACTCCCGTAGCACTGCGGCGGTGGTTTCGGTGTCCGGCGCAAGCAGTTCTCGCGCAATTTCATCTGAGCTAATCGTGGTAGCGCCGCGCCTGCGAAAAAACTGCGCGACCGTGCTTTTGCCGCTGGCGACTCCGCCGGTGATTCCGAGAACCACAAGCGGGTTGAGTTTTGGTCGATTCATGGCCGATGATACCGCCAAGAGACAGGCATTAAAACGCCCCGCCGGATTCTGATCCAGCGAGGCGAAAAAATTTCCAGCATGGCCCGATACGGACGATTACTCTTCGTCCTCAGCGGCGTCATCGTACTTGTCCGACTTCTCGCGTCCCTTTTTCGAGACCTCTTTGCGTAGCCGCGCAAACTGCTCGCCAAAGACATCGCCCAAAGTTTCGCGTCCGCCGCCCTGATTAAACTCGGGCTGCTCGCGGCGCTGTTTCTGTTTTCCGCCGCCACCACCGCCGCCGGCTGCGGCTGCAGGTGCGCCGCCACCGGTGCCCTGCTGCCTAAATTCCTGATACTCCTGCTCACGGGCGGCAGAATCCGACTCACGTCGCTCGTTCTCTTGGACACGCCGAACCGAGAGCGTCATCTTCCGCTCTTCTGGCTTAAGCTCGATGACCTGCGCTTCGACCTCGTCGCCTGGATTGACCACATCCTGCGGCTTGGAGATACGTCGAAGCGCCAGTTCCGAGTTCGGAATGATGGCCTCAATGCCGCCGTCAAGCGTCACAAATGCGCCGAACGGAACCAATCGAGAAACCTTGACCGTCATGCGATCGCCGACATGGTACTTGCCGGGAACCTCTGTCCACGGATCGGGCAGAATCTGGCGCAGGCCAAGCGAGATTCGATCCTGATCGGGCCGTAGTTTGAGGATCATCACCTGGATGGTGTCGCCGACCTTGACCACATCCGACGGATGGTTGATGCGCGCCCAAGACATTTCTGAGACATGCAGCAGGCCGTCGATTCCGCCAAGGTCAACAAACGCGCCGTAATCCGTCACACGCCGAACAATTCCCTCGCGGACTTCGCCCTCTTTCAGGCTGCCAAGGGTTTCGGTGCGCTTGTTCTGCCGCTCTTCCTTGGTGGCGTCGCGGTTGGACAAGATGACCTTTCGCTTCTCGCGATCAACTTCGATCACCTTGAGCGGAATGCTCTGACCGACAAACTTGTCGAGATTGGTATGCTTGAAATCACCAGTGCCAACATGCGACGCCGGCACAAAACCGCGAATTCCCAGATCGACCACAAGGCCACCTTTGACACGCTCGGTGACCATCGCATGAATGATGCGCTGATCAGTCAGCGACTCCTCGACCTTGTCCCACGCACGCTCAAAATCGGCACGCTTCTTGGACAGAAGCAGCTTGCCATCGTCTTTGTCGCGCCCAATAACGACCACCTTGATGGTGTCGCCGACCTTGATCTCGGCCTCGCCCTCTTCAAGTGGGCCGCGCGAGATTTCGTTCGGGCGAACCAGGCCCTCGCTTTTAGCACCGACATCCACCAACAGGCCGTCGCGGTCCATCTGGACAATCACGCCCTCGACGACATCGCCTTCGGCCGGTTCCTTGAACGACGCTTCGAACGCATCGCCCTCCATTTGATTCGTGCTTTGACTGGCTGAACCGTTGCTGTTCTTGCCGCCTTTCGCTGGAGCGACGGGCTCTGGAGCAACCTCCGCCACAGGGGCCGGAGCGGGTGCAGGTGCAACTTCAATTGCCTCCACTTCCGGTTCGGCGGCTGCCACTATGGGGGTGGTCTCCGTCTCCTCGACTGCAGCGGTGGCCTCGGCCGCGAGCGGCTCCTCGGCGGTCGCAACAGCGGGGGCAAGCTGCTCGTCTACGGCAGACGAGGCAGTTTCTGGGTTCATAAGCTCTTCAGATGGTACCGACATATTCGGATAGTGCTCCTGGTCGAGACCGCGGCAGGCGCTCGGAGTGCCTTCGTTTGCGGTCTACTACGTTACTACTGTCTCACTCGCTAAACGGGCTGGCATTCCGCGCAAAATACTGTTCCGCGGCCGGTTATGATTGTTCGCTGCAAAGTATTGCCGCAGCGATCGCATGGCTCGTTGTGTCTTCCGTAGACGCGCGGAACATATGCCCCCGCTCTACCCGTAACATCAACAAAATTGTCCGATTCCGTGCCGCCTCCGTTGACCGCCTCGCCGATCACGGCGCGGACCTGGTCATGAAGACGCTTAAACTCGTCGTCCGACAAACTCGACGCCGCGCGCCTTGGATGTATTCCAGCGCGGTGCAGCGACTCGTCAGCATAGATATTGCCTACGCCGGCGACCACATCTTGCTCCAGCAGCATCGCCTTTACGGCGCGCTTGCCGCCGCGCAATGCGGCACGGCGAAACGTCTCTGGGGAAAAGTCATCGCCGAGGGGTTCCGGCCCCATGCTCGCAAGCGCTGGTACAAACTCGCCTACGTTGGCCGGTTTGACCGGGAGCAGCCTCAGCTCGCCCCAAGTCCACATATCGTAGAAGCGCCACTCGCGGCCATCATCGAGCCGCATGCGGACGCACAAATACCTTTCATCGCCGAGCGCGGCGGGGACATCAACAAACATCTGCCCGCGCATCTTTAAATGAGCCGCAAGAGAATACCCGTTCCGCAACCCAATAATCAAGTATTTTCCACGCCGCTGAACCGATTCAACCGTGCTGTTTTTCAGTTTATTTGCAAACTCGGCGGGATTTTGGAACGGAGGCCGCAGCACTTTTGGGACGAGAACTTCGACATCGACTATGGTTCGGCCAACCAAATTGGTTTCGAGACCACGGCGAACGGTCTCAACTTCGGGGAGTTCAGGCATGGGTAATGCTATTATGCACTAAAGACGTACGGATGACAGGGAATCTAACCAATTGCGACTCACTTGGCAACCTACTGTTTACAGGCTCTCCAGCAGTGTGACCCATTCGTTGAAGTGCGGACACGCCCTCCGCACTTTGTCTAAGCCTATTTCTTCAACGATTTCTGGCCCAGCTACCGCCTTTACGCGCTTATACAATGGAATTGCCGAAATGATGCGCTTTGAAGGTGCAGTATCTAGACCCTCATCGACCAGTTCAGGCTCGGCATCTCCAATCGAAAGCTTAAGCGTTCGGATACCCTCCGTTGCTTCGCCATCAGGAAAGGCCACAGCGATTTTATTTACATCCACAAGAACTAGCGCTTCAAATTCGTGAAGTTCGATGTAAGGTATAAAGTTCGGATTTGGAAATTTGTCAAATAAGGCGCTCTGAATGCGCCTAGCACAATCACGAGGATGCTCATCTGCAATACGAGTATTACCTGGCAACTTGCCAAGCCTATACAGGTCTATCATAGTTGTCACGTACTCGTGACTACGGCGCGATTTCAGAGCAGCGTTGATTTCGGAGTGAAGTTGCTTTAGAGTAGGTGTAGACGGCAATTTCACGCCTTTTGCGAAAACCTCTCGCCTACGAAGGTGTGGAGCAAGAGTCTTGACTATAAAGTTTTGCTCTGTTGGCCCCTCACAGAGAATTGTCAAGGCTATCAATGTTACTGAGGGCCTCCACCCGTAACGTTTTTCTCATAAAGCGCACCAAGATCAAAATCCTCAAGCCATGCTTCCAGCAATGCCCGATCCAATCGTGTGAATACCGATTCTCCCCTACCTAGATTGTCTTCCGTACGCTCGACGACGATGACGTCCTCTGGTTCGTACTCTCTAATTAAAACCGGTGATTGCGTTGCCACAATGACTTGCCTTTTTTCTGCCGCAGCCTTAAGTAAGCTGGCTATTAGTCCGATCGCTGCAGGGTGTAGACCAAGCTCGGGTTCGTCAAACATCATGATGCTTGGCATAGTTTCTTCTGGTTGAAGCAAAGCCGTGATCATAGCAATCGCGCGGAGTGTACCGTCCGACAGCTGATGGGGACCAAACGTCTCTCCTGATCTGTCCTTCCACCGGAGAAGTACGAATCGATCGCTAGCAATCTGTGGCTCGACAGCGAAATCTCGGATGTAGGGCGCTATCAGCTGTATCGTAGATAATATTCTCTTGAAATGGCTTGGTCGGTTTTCTTTAAGGTTGTGAAGAAAAACCGCTATGTTTCCAGCATGGCTCATCAGGTAGTTGTCGCGGTCAAGGTCTTGCGTCACTCGAATGTTTGCCCGTGGGCTAGTGTCATGAAAGTGATAGACCCGTACCTGGCGAAGGCGAGATCTAAACACTCTAGCGACCCTACGAACTTCGCTTTCTCCTGGCAAGTCCGCTTCTCTAAGTACGGCTGATTCAACATGACCGCGCCCGAGCAGCTTTCGTCTGGGATGCTCGTCTACTTCTTCGCGCTGATATTCAAGAATTTCGTCTGCAAAGTACAGTTCGTCAGGCGCGCCCCAATTTAATGTAAAAGAGTATTGGCTCCAGCGGTGTTCGCCATCAAACTTGACAGAAGCATCTATAAATCTGGTTGTCGGATTACCGTAAAATAAATGAGAACTCGCGCGCCCATTTTGCGCAACAAAGTCCTGGAGGCCGCCGTTTGTTTGCCCAAACATGAAGTTAAGCATGCGGAAGAAGTGAATCAAATTGGACTTGCCCGAACCGTTTGCGCCGATCAGCACGTTAAACCGATTCAGCTCAAAATTCGTCAAGTCGCGGATCGATTTATATCCCTTAATCGTTAGTCGAGAAATTGTTTCTACTGGCATCGTTAATAGGCTCCATTTAAGCCTCATTCGAGAAGAAGTATAGCCCTAAAGAGCCACTTGTTAGCCCGCCACTCCGAACGCCGCTTCGCAAATTAGTGCAATTGCGACCCATATATGAAGTAAATTGTGGCTGACCGGCACGGCGCGCGAGATGCAGGCTGCACGTCATTTATGCCATCCAACTGTCAGTTTGATAAGCAAGTCCTTAGTCGCGCCAACCTGTTCCCTCGTGCAATACGCCCCGCCAATGCTCTCAACCCCCCTCCCACTCTCCTCAAACCTCCTCACCCCCTCCGCAACATCCTGATTAATCTCCCCAATAGGAACATCCGTCAAAATTGCAACACCCGCACTATCAGCCAGTTTTTCGGCTTTGCGTATTGCATCTTCCGTAGGGCGAGAAAACGCCGGGGCGATGGCGTGGGGGATATTCAGAAACGTCGCCGCTTCGTGATCTACATCCCCTTCGTGCAGGACGCAGGCCGTAACGGTCGCGCCGAGGGCCGTTAGCTCGAACATCAGCCGCGCGCCAGTTCCCATGCCGCAAAACAGATGAACGCGGACGCCTGCAAGCGGTCTCGGGGCCGGGTTGTCCAAATCATCGGGCATCAGTGGAAAGATCGCGGGGCGTCCGGTCGCGGGGTTGGAACGAACCCACGCACGCACTCCGTATACATTATTGATAAGCGTTGAGGTTAAA
Source organism: uncultured Armatimonadota bacterium (assembly GCA_963699265.1). Classification (GTDB taxonomy): domain Bacteria; phylum Armatimonadota; class Armatimonadia; order Armatimonadales; family Capsulimonadaceae; genus CAXSEA01. The sequence goes on from OY969427.1 coordinate 881,831, forward strand.
ACGTCATTTGGACTGCCGATAGCCTCGATCTTCCCCCTGCTCATCACCACGATCCTATCTGCAAGTTCCGCAGCAAGATTGAGGTCGTGCAAGACTACCATGACACTGCGCTGCTCGTTCGCAGCAAGGCGGCGCAGCCAGCTTAGAAGGGCGCCCTGGTTGCGTACATCGAGTGCGGCAGTGGGCTCGTCAAGCAAAAGAAATTTGGCTTCCTGTGCGAGCATTCGGGCGATCAGCGCCCGTTGACGTTCTCCGCCGGAGACCTGCGAAATCGGTCGAGATGCGAGATCGTCCGAAATGCCCATCCGTGCAAGCGTGCTATCCACTGCAGCCTGGTCTTCGGGCGTGTCCGATAGCCAGATGCCAGATCGGCCGCGCTGGAGCGGGGCGCGTCCCATCGCGACAATATCGCGCACGGTGAAGTCAAGGAACATATCCGCCGATTGCGGGACTACAGCAATGAAGCGCGCCGAGTCCTGCTGGGTCAAATAGGCGTAGAGGTCATTAGAGTCGAGCAGGACTTGGCCACGTTCTGGAGCAAGAGTGCGTGACAATGCGCGGACTAGCGTCGTTTTGCCGGAGCCGTTAGGGCCAACGACCGCGACCAATTCGCCGGGAACAAGCGAGAACGAGATATCGTCAAGCTGAAGTCCGGCGCTCTCTGGGTATCTCGCTTCGAGCGCGTCGGCGGTTAGAGAAGAGCCGTTCGATTCGTGCATGGCAAAAATTGTAGCATAGACAAAAATTTGCTGCCCAGGCCGCAAATTCACACTTTATTCATAGGTCACACAATTGTTCACCTGAACTTTAGGAGGAAGTTCAACTTTGCATACTAAATATGCGACAGGCGCACGCGGCAACGAGGTAAACTAATAGCCAACTGTTGCTGATACGTATGAACCGCTACCAGTAGAGGAGTTCATCTTTGACGACTATTCAGTCTGGACCGTATGATCTTGACGAGCATGACCACGAAGATCCGGACGAGACTGCGCCACTCACCGGCGAAGTCGGAATGCAAGCCGTAAGCACGCAGCCACGTTCCGAGGCCCACGACCTTGACGACCACGAGACGGAGCTTGAATCCGTGTCTGTCGCCGTCACTGCGACCACTTCTGTGTCCGTTTCCGTTGCAGTAAAGCCGTCGCGCTACGACACGGCGGCAATGACCGCGCCAGCCAAGCGCTCGCGATCGACGCATATCGATGAGGACGACCGCGGCGCAAGCGACCTCGCGTCGTATATCAACCGCCTGACCCGCTCCCCACTCCTGACAGCCGCCGAAGAGCAGCGGCTCGCGTTCAAAGTACGCCAAGGCGATTGGGCCGCTAAGATGAAGATGGTCGAGTCCAACATGCGGCTCGTCGTCAGCATCGCCAAAGCGTATCTGTCGAGCGGAATCCCCATGGAGGACCTCATTCAGGAGGGCTCGATCGGCCTAATGACCGCGGCCGAACGTTTTGACCCCGACCGCGGCTACCGGTTCAGCACCTATGCGACGCAGTGGATACGCCAGGCAATAGGTCGCGCGGTCGATAACAAGGCAAAAGCGATCCGACTGCCCGCGCATGTGTCCGAATCGCTGCGCAAGGTGGAAAAGGCGAAACTTGAATTACGCAGACAGCTTGGCGAGGAGCCAACAACAGAGCAGATCGCGTTCGCAGCCGGCATCTCAATGAAGAAGATGAACAACCTGGTGCACACCACTCAGGATCCCGTTTCGCTCGACATGCCCGTCGGCGATGAAGAGAACACCCCACTCGGCAATCTCCTGTTCGACAAAAGCTCGCCTGACCCGCAGGAGTCTCTCATTAACGCCGAGATGCGCAGCGAGATCGAGGACATCCTCGACAGCCTTGACGAGCGCGAGCAGATCATTATGCGCAACAGGTTCGGATTCGAAGACAGCGACCGGCACGTCTTGCAGCAGATCGGCGAACGTCTTGGAATCTCCCGCGAACGTGTCCGCCAGCTTGAAGCGCAGGCGATTCGCAAGCTACGCTCGGCGGCACGCAAGAAGAGATTAAGAGAGTATTTGCAGGCGTAGAATCCCTCCCCACCTTCCCGCAAGCGGGCCCCTTCCTCCCGCAGACCCCTCCGGCTCGTTCCTCGCCACCTCCCCGAAGCGGGAAGGCAAGGTTAAGAAAGCGTTTAAGCTTTAGCGTCGCGACGCCGGAGGCTGTTCGGCGGCAAGGTCTCGACGAGCGGAAGGGAGATCAGTCCTAAGCCAAGTTTAACCCAGGGCCGATCCCTGACATCGAGTCGGGGCCTGAGGCCGGACAGGCGCAGGCGCTGACCATCCTAAGCCACCCCTTCCTCCGGCAGCCGCCCCACCTTCCCGCAAGCGGGCCCCTTCCTCCCGCAGCGGGAGGAGCCTCACTTCACGTCCCGCAGACCCCTCCGGCTCGTTCCTCTCGACCTCCCCGAAGCGTGAAGGCAAGGTTAAGAAAGCGTTTAAGCTTTAGCGTCCCGACACCGGAGGCTGTTCGGCGACAAGGTCTTGACGAGCGGAAGGGAGATGAGTTTTTAGCCAAGACTATCCAAGGGCCGATCCCTGACATCGAGTCGCGGCCTGATGCCGGACAGGCGCAGGTGCCATGCAGCCTGGATTTGACTTCCAAACTCGCCCCGTGCAACAATTGCTCCACTGTCTTCCATAGGAGCAAGTTTAAGAATGACCACCCCTTCCAAGCCCATAGGCGCGGCCGTAATCGGTTACGGCGGAGCGTTCAACATGGGCCGCTCGCATCTCAGCCAGTGCCAAGAAAACGGCATGCAGCCTGTCGCAGTATGCGACGTCGACGAGTCCCGCTTTGCGACGGCGCAGACGGATTTTCCCGGCATCAAGACCTACACCAGTGTCGATGAGATGCTGAAGAATCCCGACGTCGGCCTTGTGATCGTGATCACGCCGCACGATTCTCACGCGCGCCTGGCCGTGCAGGCGGCAAACGCTGGCAAGCATGTCGTTGTCGAAAAGCCCATGGCCATTACGGTCAACGAAACCAACCAGATGATCGATGCCGCTAGGAAAAGCGGCGTGACCCTGTCCGTGTATCACAACCGGCGTCACGACGGCGATTTTCGCGCCATGAACGAAGTCATCCACAGTGGTGCGATTGGGGACGTTTTCCAGATTCAGGCGGGCATGGGCGGCTACAGCAAGCCCGGAACTTGGTGGCGCTCGAACAAGTCGATCAGCGGCGGATTGATGTACGACTGGGGCGCGCACTTTATCGACTGGATACTGCATCACATGGCGCCGCACAAGGTGACGCAGGTCACTGGCACGCTGCATCACCTGGTGTGGAACGAGCAGACGAACGAAGACCATGGACAAATTTTGATGCGCTTCGACAACGGCGCCACCGCTGAACTAACCCAGTCGCAACTGATGTCGGTGCCGATCCCGAAATGGCGAATTCTGGGTACCAAGGGAGGCATTTTGGACGACGGTTCTGTCAACAATGGATTTAAGATATACAAGCATGTCGATGGCATGAACCTGTCCGGCGAGGTCCGCAACAAGACAGGCGTAAACAGCTACTATAAAGACCTTGCCGCCCACTTGCGCGGCGAAGGGCCGCTGGACGTTACAGCGGAATCGTCACGCCGGATCATTGCGATCATCGAAGCCGCCGAAAAATCCGCGAAGAGCGGCAAATCGGAGCCGGTGCCGTTTGAGGATTAGGTCGGGCTAAGAATGCACCTTGTTTCGGCACTTGCCGGGAAGGGCGAACCGCTCTCGCAAGCTCGTTTGGTTAGCCCTTACAAATTGCAGTCGAAAAACAGGGCGCAAGGACAAGTGGGTTTGTCCTTGCGCCCTTTTTGGCTTTGAGGTGCTCGTAGCGGCTGCCTAATCGGCAAGTTCGAGGATGTCTACTGATGAGGGGCAGAGGATACGGTAAGCTCGTCAAGGTTCGGATCCAGCCGCCCTTGAACAAGATGATCGTAAACATTGGCGAGTCGGCAAACCGGCTGCTGTGCCGCCCATTCGCCAAACGCGCTGGCAACCGAACGCAATGAGTAGGAGGGTGGAGCGTAACGTGCCGAAACCTGCAAATACGTGCCTAGAAGCTCTTCCAGTGTGGTCTCGTGAGGGCCATCAGCCTGCTCTCGAATCATGTTGATCACTCCTTGATATGTGAAAAAATAGTTGACCGCTTAATTTACCTCACCTTCTTAACACCTGCATAAAATACCCGTGCCGGTTGGTGCCAAGCAGTGACAATTTCAGTGCCAATATCGGGTACATTAGTCCCGTAGAATTGGCACCAAAATGTTAGCCGGAATTTACACCTACAGCGTCAACCAAAAAGGTCGAATCATAATGCCAAGCCGGTTCCTGGAAGAGATTGGGAACCCGTTTGTAATCGGTGGCCATCCTAGCGGATATCTGGTCGCTGCGGCATCCCCTGAGCTCATCGAAGACAAGACCACTGTTCGCGGATATGTCGAATGCCGCATCAAAGACCGGACGGGACGGTTTGTCATTCCCAATGCCCTGCGGGATTTTGCGGAACTAGAAGCGAGCGGCGAAGCCACCGTGGTGGGAGTTGGTGACGAGGTCGAAATTTGGAATAAGCGCCGGTGGGACAATCAGGCACGACTTGGCAACGGCGCAGGTCGCCATCCGTCCGGCGACCACCCCTCCAGCAAGGCCAGAGCAACGCGGATGGATTCTTCTTCGGCCAGCCTTGGCGCGATTCCCTTCGGCGGTGGTTCATCGCGTCCACAGCGGCCCACAGAACCGCAAAGCTTCGAAGCGCCGACACGGACGCGTTCGCGCGGTGCCACAGTCACTCAAAAGAGCATCTACGGCCAGCCGTACATCGAAGTCGAGGGCGACCTTGGATATGTTGAAAGCGACAAGGTGCTCGCGCGACTCGAAACTGCGCTGCGTGGTAAGCCGCGAACCATCTTCCTTGACCTGCGCAACGTGGAAACCGTCAACGCATCGTTCTTGATGGCCATGGAGCCAACCACGTATCAGATCGCGGGAAACGGCGGCAAGCTGGCGGTACTCACAGAACGTCAGGATGTCGCTACACTCATTCATCGCATTTGCAACAGCACCCACACGCGTGTCTTCCCCAACCTGGAGGCCGCGATGTGGTGGCTGGTTGACGAAGGGCACGCGTAAGAGCAGTTCCGTTTACTTCTTTACGGAATGAACGGTGTGCGCGGGGGGCGGCGGCGCGGGTGGAGGGGTTGCGAAGTTCGCCAGGGCAACCAGAGCGCGCACACTCATGTCCCCAACCAGCGTATAGTTGATCTCCGGACCGTCCCAGCTTAGCAGCGAATAGGCGTAACGCTGGGACACATGTCCGAACCTGCCTGGTGATAGAATCTCAACGTGCGAGCCGGGAACGTGAGTTGGCGTCTTTCCAATGCGAAACATCTCAAAGAGCGACAATGTGTTCAGGCCATCGCTGTAGACCAAGTGCAAAGACGCCTTCCGCCCTGTTCCCAGCATGGTTGCTTCCTGAAAACGATAGCCGTCGAGTGCGGGAGGAACACTCGCGACTCCCTGAAAACCGGCCGGCAGCTTGGCGGGATCGACAGTCACGTCGGTTGCAGATGACTGATTGACCTCGCGAAATTTTTGGCCTGACCACCTGTTCGGCGTAAACTGAGTCGAGAGTAGCTTCGGATTGAAGTGGATGTCCGAGTAGTACGATACCGAAGATATGCTGCCGTCCGAGTGGTATTTTTCGCGACGCAACGCTACGCCTGTGAACGGATCGATCCACAGTTTGTCGTACGGCCTGCCCGGAACGCGCGGCACCAGATTGACCTCGTAAGTCTTGCGACCGGCGACTTCGGCGGGAGTCGGCTGCACAATCAGCTTGTAGTTCGCCAGCAGAAGGTTGAACTGGATGGCCTCCTGCTTCTGAGTGGGATCGGTTGGCTCCGTGCTATGGATAACCGTGCCGCGCTGCGGGACATATGTCCATTGATCGGTTTTGTTGCCGATGATCACCCTCCCCTGGCGCGAGTGCGGGGCGGTGTAGACGATGATGTCTTTGTCCGGCGCGGCGTGGGTGACAATCGTCGCAGTAGCAAACGTCCGGTCGTCGTCGCGCCAAACAGTCAGAAACTGGTGGCCCGTGTAGGAAAAGCGGTCGTCTGCAACAAGCGACTTCTGATAGAGGGATTCCGCGCTAGGCGGCTTAGACGGCGGCGTCGCAGTGGCTGCCTGTGCGAAACGGCAGACCCCAAGCGAGGGAATTAGGAGCGCGGCAAAAATTTTCGAAGTCTTAGTCAAGTGCGGCGCCCGCATTGGGTGCCTCAGTTGCTGCGGCAACGCCGTCGTCAACCGGACTGGCGGTATCGCCACCGTCAGCCTGCTGCTCGTTCATCTCAGATTCGACCATTGTCAGGCGGGAGTGATCCGCGAGTGGCTCGAATGCTGTCAGGCTCGCATGCGATCCCACTAATGACTGGACATCGACACTTTGCACAATCGCCGGTGAAGATTCCGAAATTGGTTCTTGAATCATCGACGCCGGAACAAACGCAAGTCCAATCGCGGTGCAGCCAATAGCAACCATGCCAGCAAGACGCCATTTCGGCGGTGCGGCCAGGAAGAACGAGCGCGCCGGAGGTCGGCGGACAGCCGCAGGCGGCGTTGTCAACCGCGCTTTGCGATAGGCGTCCGCCCAAAAAGTGGCACCTGGCAGAGCCGCCGACTCCTTGGTGGACTGAAGCAGCCCCTTTACCGCAGTGAGCTGGCGGATCGATTCCTGGCAATCGGAGCAGGCGTCTAGATGGTGCGAAATGTCGCGCATTGACGTGCCGTCGAGCATGCCATCGACATAAGCCGAGAGCGTCTCTGACTGACTGACTTTGCATGATCGTAGTTTTCGCACTGGATCGAACCTTGAAGCTGATTTCAATTAACAGAGTATTCAGAAATTATCTTGATACCTATTGTCGGAATCGGCGCTTGCCTTTCTTAACATTATTAACACTGAGATAGACGACTAACGATCCCCGAATGTTTAGAAATATTCGCTAAATCTGGACCCATGAACCTAGGCGGCGTAGCCGGTCTTAGTCAGATAGTCCCTCATCTGGGCGCGCGCCCGGTGCAGCCGCGAACGAACCGTTCCGATCGGGCAATCAAGGAAAGTGCCTATCTCTTCGTACGAGAACTCCTCGATATCCGACAAAATCAGAACTAACCGGTACTCAGCGGGTAGCTTTGCCAGACCATCCTGAATCCGGCTGTCCAGTGTCGCACGGTCAAACTTGAGCGCTGGATCCGATAAGGGATCCGAGACCTCACGCTCGAACCCTCCGGATTCGACATCTGACGAACTCCCGAACAGTGGCTCGTCAAGCGAAAATATTTTGAACTTTTTCTGACTGCGCCTGCGGTCGATAAACGTCCGCGACATGATTCGGTACAGCCACTTGTCGAAATACGTTCCGCGCCGAAAATTGCCAAAGGCCCGGAACGCCTCTACGAGCGCGTCCTGCAAAAGATCCTGAGCTTCTTCATGGTTGCCGGTCATCCGATAGGCGACACGATAGAGACGGTCTTGATGGCGAAGCATCAGGCGCTCGAACAGGGCGGAATCGTCCTGCTCGACGGACTGCGACACGGAGTCGTACTGTTTCACTGCCGACACGGCGGTGGATGCGCTCATTGACGTTCTTTCTAGCGCAGGTTGCGACGCAAAAGTTCCAGACTTTTCAGGCATGGAAACATTTTCTTGCGGCTTCTCGATAACCATCATTGGTTCGACTTGGGACAATCAGACCCCTACATCTCTACAAAAATGGCCCCGATATGCGCTCATCAACCTGCTGAATTTTAGGTTCTGCACGTACGACGACAAAATCGGGGCCAGGGTTTCATGGCGGAACGGACTAATCGCCGTTCAAGGTGATCGATTCGATCTTGTCGCCGGCGCGGATCGCCTGAACGACATCCAAACCTTCGGTCACTCCGCCGAAAACAGCGTAGTTCATGTCTAGGAACGATGCCGGGCCGAGTGTGATGTAGAACTGGCTCGATGCGCTGTCTGGATGGGTCGAGCGCGCCATTGCGAGCACGCCAGCGCGGTCGTGCTTGAGATGCGGAGTCACTTCCAGTTGGATGCGGCGCTCGCGGCCCGTTTTGGGATCCTTGAAGCCGCCGGTGCCGTCACCGTTCGGATCGCCACCCTGGATAACAAAGTTCGGCTCGTACCGATGAAATTTTAGGCCGTTGTAGAAACCACGCTCGACCAAATCTATGAAGTTGCCGGCCGTAATCGGCGCATGCTCCATATCGAGAGTCGCTTTGATTACGCCCTTGCTAGTTGTGATCTTAACCGTCTGAGTAGACATCTATTTTCCTTTTCTATATCTTGGTCGCCCGCAAATGTCGCGGGACAGGTGATTTGCCGCAGCAAAAATTTAGGTAGTAGCCGCCGCGCCTGAGCGGGCCGGCGTCTTAACAGCGCTCGCGCCCGTATCCTTCACCAAACGCGCGACTTCCGTAGCGGTGAGATGACGCCATGTCCCTTGCGGCAGAGCACCGATAGTGATGAAGGCGATCCGTGTGCGTATCAAGCGCAGCACCGGATGACCAATTGCGCTGCACAAACGGCGGATCAGACGGTTTCGGCCCTCGTGCACGATCAGCTCCAAATCGGACGTATCCGTCGCCGGAAACTGGCCTACGAGGCGCACTTTGTCCGCCCTGGCCAGCTCGCCGTCCTCCAGCCGAACTCCAGTACGGAGCCGTTCGATTTCTTCCGGCGTCGGAACCCCGCGAACAGTCGCAATGTACACCTTCTCAATTTGAAACTTGGGATGGGTCAGGCGGTAGATAAAGCCGCCGTCGTCGGACATCAATATCAGACCCTCAGACTCGATGTCGAGACGCCCTACGGTACGGAGCATCGGCTTGCCGGGAAGGTCAAGCAATTCGCCAACCAGGCGCGTCGCATGTGGATCGGAAAGTGTCAACGCATACCCACGCGGCTTGTTAAGGGCGATATAGATGCGTTTCGTGGCGTGACGCGGAACCGGCCTGCCATCGACGGCAATTCGCTGCATCGCTGGGTCAGCCTTGACCCCCAGTTCGGTGACAGTCTGGCCGTCAATGCTGACCCTGCCCTCTTTAATCCACAGTTCGCATTTGCGGCGTGAGCCGAGCCCTGCGGCGGCGAGAATTTTTTGCAAGCGCTCCGGCATAGATTTTTAGCGCAGACAGCGCCAGACATAAAAGGACGGCAACTGCGCCGACCGCGATCTCTGCGATTTTACCCGCAATCCCCGCCCTAGAGCGCAAAAAGGATGAAGATGACATCGAAACCGGCAATGCAACGCTTTGCGTCGCGACGGCATCGGTCGATCCCACAACTTTGCCGTCGGCTAGGAGAGTAACTTTTCCGACTACTTCGCCCTCGGAAATGGGCGTCTTGATGCGGTGGAGGGGCAACGGGCTGAGCACAGTTGTGTAGGTTGGCGTCTGTTCGGCATTGTCTTTCGAAACGACATCGTTGAGGTCGGTGCCTGTTGCAACCGGCACACTGATTCCGACATCAGGCAGATTAAGATTTCCTTCCAGCGTTCCCTGGCTGATCTCCTTGACCGGCTCAAAATGCGCAAATCCGTAGGACAACATGCTTTCGACATCTTCGCGGCACTTTGGGCTGTCGAGCGCGACCGCGATCAGACGAAATCCACCGCGCGTTGCCGAACCAACAAAACAGTGGCCCGCCTGCGATATATAGCCCGTCTTAATGCCATCTGCGCCAGGAAAGTATTTAAGAAAGCTACGCGACGTATTGATAACGATCGTGTCGCCCTTATCAACCGATCGATCTACTTTATACTCCTCAGTCTTGACGATTTCGTCGAACATAGGCAAGTGCGAGGTCGCATAGCGCGCCATAATCGCGAGATCGTGCGCCGACGAGTAGTGCCCCGGCGCGTAGAGACCGTTAGGCGTGACGAAATGCGTGTTCTCGCATCCTTCTTCCTGGGCCTTTTGGTTCATCAAGTGAACAAACTTCGGAATCGATCCGCTCAGATAGCTCGCTCCAGCAACGGGAGTATCGTTTGCCGAGCGAAGCAGCATCGCATAGAGCAGGTCTTCGAGGTCGATCTTTTCGCCAGGACGGAGGTGCAGGCTGCTTTCGGGAACGCCCTTCACATCGGCAGGCGCAGTAACAATATCGCTGAGCTTACCGTCTTCCAATAGCACGGTCGCCGCCATGATTTTGGTCAAACTCGCCGGAGGTCGCCGAGCATCGAAATTCGATCCGTAAAGCACCTTGCCGCTGCTTGCGTCGATCAGGCATGTAAAACGGCTTTCGGGATGCGGGTATTCGCCAGTCATGTACGGCTGCATATCGGCCGGGGTTTGCGGGCCACCATCCGCATCGTTGGAAATTATCTCGCGGCGACGCTCACGAATATGTCGATGTGCGGTCATCTCGCGACGGGCGTGGTGGCCATGATGCTCGCGTGCGTCCGATGCTTTCGGCGCTATTGATGTCAGGGCAGCCAAGGCAATAAGGGCGACGGCGACCGTGGGAGTTCGATGGTTGACTTTCATTAATATTATCGGCAAATCATAATTGCGAAGAGTTGGATTAGTGGCGGAGTAGAAAAATTGGCAAATCTATTCTACAACAGAATCACGCCTACGCTGACCGTAGTCTAGCCATGAAGCTGTCTTGAAGATTAAGTCCATGCCGTGGTATGGAACTTTTGGACAGTGATTTTCGTCTTAAATGTTGCAAGACGGTCCGCTTCCATGCGCAATTCTGCTTGGGTTTCCAGGCAGGGTGTGAGGTACAATTGCAGTAGCTACAACTGTAGTTAGTCTTGGTCCGGCAGATGAACAGATTGCTGCTTTTCTGCGTATAAGGGAGTGCGGATGCGACTTGTTGAAGGGTACTTGCGCGCAGATTCGGATGTTGCAATCGGCATAGTGTTGAGCCGGTTTAACGAAGCGATTGGTTCAAATTTGCTTGATGGGGCGCTAGACACGCTCAAGCGGCACGGAGTCGAAGACGACAAGATTACAGTCGTCAAAGTGCCTGGAGCATTTGAGATTCCGCTTGCCGCGAGCAAGATGGCGAAGTCCGGCAACTACAACGCGGTGATCTGTCTTGGCGCCGTGATACGTGGGGCGACCGGGCATTACGAGTTTGTGGCGGGCCAGATGGCATCTGGAATTGCACAGGTTTCGCTCGAAACTGGTGTGCCGATTGCGTTCGGAGTACTGACAACAGAAACCATCGAGCAGGCGGTGGAGCGTGCCGGAACAAAATCGGGCAACAAGGGAGCCGATGCCGCGCTCGCCGCACTGGAAATGATCGATCTTCTGAAGCAACTATAGATCACAGGATGGGTAAATACCCATCAAATCGCTCAATGTTTGAGCACAAGTTTCGGGACGACTGACTTTCCGGCGTTCCATGACAACAACCTAACCTAAATCTGAGGAGAAAAACCGAAATGGCCCGAAAGGTCACTCTGTTTGCGGTCGTATTTCTGCTTGGTTTCGGCGCTTGCGCCGTTACTTTGCATAGCATGTATGGCGCGCCGTATCCTGGACAACCCGACGCTAGCAAGAGTGTTGTCCTGGCCGCGTTGGAGCGGCCCGCCCCTGAGCCGCCCCGCGGCAATAATCCGATCGCCATTGCTGCGAAAGCAGTCGAGCCGTCGATTGTAACCATTGACACCGAAAGCAAACCGATCACCATGCAAAGCCCGTTTGCCGGCGATCCGTTCTTCCGCCAGTTTTTCGGCGGAAATGCGCAGCCACAAACTCAGCGTGAGCGCGGTGTCGGTTCCGGCGTCATCATCAGCCCGGACGGCTACATTTTGACGAACAACCACGTCATCGAAAATGCCGACAATATCAAGGTCACGCTGCAGAACGGCAAAGCGTACCGCGCCAAGCTGATCGGCACCGATCCGACTACCGACATCGCCGTCTGCAAAATAGACGCGCCAGGTCAGACTTTGCCCGCAGCGCAGCTTGGCACGTCCGGTAGCTTGGAGGTTGGCGACGAAGTAATTGCTGTCGGCGACCCGTTGGATATCGGAACCACGGTAACGTTTGGGATTGTAAGCGCGCTCGGCCATCGTCATGGAATCTCCGCTGGCTCACGGCCGCTCGCGGATAATATCATTCAGACTGATGCTGCGATCAACCCGGGCAACTCCGGCGGCGCGCTTGCCGACCTGAATGGCCGCGTCATTGGCATCAACGAAGCGATCTATTCGCCGACTGGCTCGTATGTCGGCATTGGTTTCGCGATTCCGATCACGACTGCCCGCGACATTGCCGAGCAGCTTATCAAGACAGGAACCGTCGTTCGACCCTATATTGGAATTGGCTATATGCCGCTCAAGGGGGTCAACATCCAGTCGCGCAAGCAGATAGGCATAACGCAGACCGGTGACGATGGCGCGATTGTCTTGCAGGTCTACCCTGGCAGCCCCGCGGCAGACGCGGGCCTGCAGCAGTACGACGTCATACTGGAAGCAAATCGCCAGAAAGTCACGGCAGACACGAACTTCCAGAATATCGTCAACAAGCTGACACCCGGCGACAAGCTGGTGCTTCTAGTCGACCGTGGCGGCCATGAGCAGCTCATCTCGATTACTGTCAAGCAGATGCCAAAGAACTTTGGCGAGCAGTCGCAGCAGCCGGATCAAGGCGATCAAGCGCCTCAAGAGGGCGGCGGCGATAATCAAATGCCGGATATGGGACAGTAAGACTGTAACTGCGTCTAACAAATGGCCACGCTGAGATTCAGCGTGGCCTTTTTTCTGTAGCTGCCCGCCGAACTCCCCACCTTCCCACTTCGTGGGCCCCTTCCTCCCGCAGCGGGAGGAGCTTAACATGACCCTGCAACGCAAACGCTCTAGAGGCGAGCAACATTCGGAAGACGTGTTGGCACCTGCGTTGCAACGCCAGAGTCTGTTCGGCGGCAAGGTTCCGACACACGGAAGGGAGATGAGTTCGTCGCCAAGCCACTCTAGCGCCGATCCCTGACATTGGGTTGGAGCCTGAAGCCGGACAGGTGCAGGCGCAGACCTACCCGGCGACAAGTCGCCACCCCTCCCGCAGCGGGAAGGGAAGTATCTGACGTGTTGGCACCTGCGTTGCAACGCCAGAGTCTGTTCGGCGGCAAGGTTCCGACACACGGAAGGGAGATGAGTTCGTCGCCAAGCCACTCTAGCGCCGATCCCTGACATTGGGTTGGAGCCTGAAGCCGGACAGGTGCAGGCGCAGACCTACCCGGCGACAAGTCGCCACCCCTCCCGCAGCGGGAAGGGAAGTATCTGACGTGTTGGCACCTGCGTTGCAACGCCAGAGTCTGTTCGGCGGCAAGGTTCCGACACACGGAAGGGAGATGAGTTCGTCGCCAAGCCACTCTAGCGCCGATCCCTGACATTGGGTCGGAGCCTGAAGCCGGACAGGTGCAGGCGCAGACCTACCCGGCGACAAGTCGCCACCCCTCCCGCAGCGGGAAGGGAAGTATCTGACGTGTTGGCACCTGCGTTGCAACGCCAGAGTCTGTTCGGCGGCAAGGTTCCGACACACGGAAGGGAGATGAGTTCGTCGCCAAGCCACTCTAGCGCCGATCCCTGACATTGGGTTGGAGCCTGAAGCCGGACAGGTGCAGGCGCAGACCTACCCGGCGACAAGTCGCCACCCCTCCCGCAGCGGGAAGGGAAGTATCTGACGTGTTGGCACCTGCGTTGCAACGCCAGAGTCTGTTCGGCGGCAAGGTTCCGACACACGGAAGGGAGATGAGTTCGTCGCCAAGCCACTCTAGCGCCGATCCCTGACATTGGGTCGGAGCCTGAAGCCGGACAGGTGCAGGCGCAGACCTACTCCGGCGACAAGTCGCCACCCCTCCCGCAGCGGGAAGGGAAGTATCTGACGTGTTGGCACCGGCTTTGCAATGCCGGAAGCTGTTCGGCGGCAAGGTTCCGACACACGGAAGGGAGATGAGTTCGTCGCCAAGCCACTCTAGCACCGATCCCTGACATTGGGTCGGAGCCTGAAGCCGGACAGGTGCAGGCGCAGACCTACCCCGGCGACAAGTCGCCACCCCTCCCGCAGCGGGAAGGGAAGTATCTGACGTGTAGACACCAGGGTCGCGACGCCGGAAGCTGTTCGGCGGCAAGGTTCCGACACATGGATGGGAGATGAGTTCGTCGCCAAGCCACTCTAGCGCCGATCCCTGACATTGGGTCGGAGCCTGAAGCCGGACGGATGCAGGCGCAGACCTACCCGGCGACAAGTCGCCACCCCACCCCTCCCGCAGCGGGAAGGGAAGTATCTGACGTGTTGGCACCTGCGTTGCAACGCCGGAAGCTGTTCGGCGGCAAGGCTCCGACACACGGAAGGGAGATGAGTTCGTCGCCAAGCCACTCTAGCGCCGATCCCTGACATTGGGTCGGAGCCTGAGGCCGGACAGGTGCAGGCGCAGACCTACTCCGGCGACAAGTCGCCACCCCACCCCTCCCGCAGCGGGAAGGGAAGTATCTGACGTGTTGGCACCTGCGTTGCAACGCCAGAGTCTGTTCGGCGGCAAGGTTCCGACACACGGAAGGGAGATGAGTTCGTCGCCAAGCCACTCCAGCGCCGATCCCTGACATTGGGTTGGAGCCTGAAGCCGGACAGGTGCAGGCGCAGACCTACCCGGCGACAGGTCGCCACCCCTCCCGCAGCGGGAAGGGAAGTATTTGACGTGTTGGCACCGGCTTTGCAACGCCGGAAGCTGTTGGGTGGCAAGGCTCCGACACACGGAAGGGAGATCAGTTCGTCGCCAAGCTCTAGCGCCGATCCCTGACATTGGGTCGGAGCCTGAGGCCGGACGGGTGCAGGCGCTACCCCACCTTCCCACTTCGTGGGACCCTTCCTCCCGCAGCGGGAGGAGCTTAACCGACACTGATTCAAATTTCACTGAATGGCACTTGATCTTCGATAAGATGACGTGCTAGCACTTGACATCCGCACCTCCACATCCGGTAAACTAACCACTGGATTAGCACTCGAATCGCTTGAGTGCTAAAACTGTTCCACGACGACGGGTTGCAACACCGTCGCCGTTCAATCATCGCTTGCATTGGAGGAAGATGATGGCAGTCAATTTTAGGCCCCTTTCCGATAAGGTACTGGTCAAACCGTCTAAGGCCGAAGACAAAAGCGCGGGTGGAATCTACATTCCTGACGCTGCTAAGCAGAAGCCGATCGAAGGCGAAGTCATCGCCACAGGGCCGGGCCGCGTTCTCGACGACGGCGGTCGCTCCGAAATGACCGTAAGGGTCGGCGACAAGGTCGTCTACTCGAAGTACGGCGGTACCGAGCTCAAGCTCGAGGGCGAAGAGTACATGATCCTTGACGAGGACCAAATCTACGCCATCCGTGGCTAATTTCCTGTTAGTCTTTGGACTAACAATCACAAGTTACCTTTCGATTACGTCGCTCGCGAACGCTATGTATGCGCCGCGGGCCAGGAGATTTCAAAACACATGGCAGCAAAATCCATTCTATTCGATGAGAACGCTCGTCGCGCGCTTGAGCGCGGCGCAAATACCGTCGCCAATGCGGTCAAGGTAACCCTTGGCCCAAAAGGACGAAACGTCGTCCTAGACAAAAAATGGGGCAGCCCGACAATCACCAAGGACGGCGTCACCGTCGCCAAGGAGATCGAGCTTGAGGACCCGTATGAGAATATGGGCGCTCAGCTAGTCCGCGAAGTGGCGTCCAAAACCAACGATGTCGCTGGCGACGGCACCACCACCGCTACTGTGCTCGCTCAGGCGATTGTCAACGAGGGCCTTCGCTATGTTGCAGCCGGCGGCAATCCGATTGCGGTCCGACGTGGCATCGACCTTGCGGTCGCCAAGCTCGTCGATGACCTTAAACTGCGCGCAATTGAAGTCAATACCGCCGAAGCGATCCAGCAGGTCGCGACCATCTCCGGCAATGACGCGGAAATCGGTCAACTAATCGCCGATGCGATGGGCAAAGTCGGCAAGGACGGCGTCATTACTGTCGAAGAGTCGAAGGGCACTGACACCACCCTCGAAGTGGTTGAAGGCATGCAGTTCGACAAGGGATATGTTTCCCCATACTTCGTCACTGACCAGGAGCGCATGGAAGCGGTCCTTGAGAATCCGCTCATCCTGATCCACGAAAAGAAGATCAGCAGCGTTACCGACCTCGTCCCGCTTCTTGAAAAAACTTCGCAGACTCGCCGTCCGCTCATCATCATTGCGGAAGATGTCAACGGCGAAGCGCTTGCGACGCTGGTCGTGAACAAGCTGCGCGGCATCCTGAATGTCGTCACCGTCAAGGCTCCGGGATTCGGCGACCGACGTAAGGCCATGCTTGAGGATATCGCCACTCTCACCGGCGGACGCTTCATCACCGAAGACCTCGGCATCAAGCTGGAGGGCGTCACGCTCGAGGATCTCGGCAGCGCTAAGCGCGTTACGGTGACCAAGGAAGAGACTGTCATCGTTGAGGGCGCAGGCTCGCAGGATGCAGTCAAGGGCCGCATCGAGCAGATTCGTCGCAATATCGAAAACACAGACTCGACTTACGACAAAGAGAAGCTTCAGGAGCGGCTCGCAAAGCTTGCGGGCGGAGTTGCCGTGATCAAAGTCGGCGCGGCCACCGAAACCGAGCTCAAAGAGAAGAAGCACCGCTTTGAGGATGCTCTTTCGTCCACCCGCGCGGCGGTTGAAGAGGGTATCGCGGCAGGTGGCGGCGCGACGCTTATCAGCCTGATCCCGGGCCTCGACTCGATCGTTGTCATTGGCGACGAGAAGGTCGGCGTTGACATTGTCCGTAAGGCGCTGGAAGCTCCGATCCGGCAAATCGCTGAGAACGCGGGCATGGAAGGCAGCATCGTTGTGGAGAAAGTCCGCAACCTGCCCGTCGGCCACGGCCTCGATGCTGCCACGGGCGAGTATGTCAACCTAGTCAAGGCGGGGATTGTCGATCCGGTCAAGGTGACCCGCTCGGCCATCCAGAATGCCGCGTCCATCGCCAGCATGATCCTGTCCACCAACTCGCTGATTGTCGAGAAGAAGGACAAGAAGGCGTCCAACGGCCATGCGCATGCGCACGACGATGACGACTATTAAGCTGAAGAAGAGCTAGGAACGCTCTGTGGCCGCTGGGCCATATTTCCTAGTACGACATCGGCCCTGACGCACTGCGTCAGGGCCGACGTCGTACTTCAGGGCTGTAGCCATCTCTAGTGTTCATTTTACACTTTGGCGACCGAAACCGTGTCGCGATTGCCGGCCGCACGCTCACGCGCAGGTTTCGACGACTTCATTCTGATCTTGCTTAGAGCCACTGACGTACGCCGCCTCGTGGATTGCTCCGGCGCACGCCCCGTGCTTTGACGCGCCATCAGTACAGGCATTAGCCGCTCCTGCACAACCGCGCCCACTGGCTCGTCCCACAACACCTGCAGCATGCGCCGAACAAGTGCCTCCACCTGATGCGCTGTCGATGACAGCGCCGGCGACATGTAGCGGCTGGATCGAACGTCTTCAAATCCGAGCACAGAAACATCACCGGGCACCGAAAATCCGCGCTCAGTCAGCCATTTCAGAGCGGCCCAAGCTCCTGGATCTGACACCGTCATGATCGCCGTGGGTGAGCCATCCGCAAACGGCAGCCACGCTTGATCCATATGCGAAAACGCGGCGTGATACGAATTTTCATAGTGATCGCGAGCGCAGTCAACCACCCGAACCGAGTCCTGCAAGCCCCGCTCAACCGCGATCTCGCGAAATGCCGTGATCTTTTCGGACACCGTCGGCTCGCCATTGGGCTCGTTGACAAGAAGAACAATCCGAATGTGTCCCAGGTGCTGAAGATGGTTGATACCAATCCTCATTGCGGCAGAAGCATTCGTATTGACAAAACTGCCTGCGTAACCTTGTAACACACCGTCAACGGCAACCGTCCGGTATCCTGCTGACGAAAGTGCGTCGAAAAGCTTCTGTGTCATGTCAGCCGACTCAAACAAAACGATCCGTTCCAATTCCGGCGATCCTGTGATCTGCTTGAGAGTCGATTCGACCGCACCATCCGATTTCGAATGGACCAAATTGAGCCGCATGTGACGCGCCGCGCACTGCCGTGTGAACTGATCGACAATTAGGAATGGATACTCGGAGCTGACATTTGGCATGATGATCGTCGTTTGCAGGCGCTCAGCGGGTGGCGAGGTCCTCGGCTGAGTTGCAGCAAGAGCTCGCGTCCGCGCATTTGCGCCCTCGACAATCGTGCCGCGACCTTTTTCGCGCCGAACCAGCCCTTCGGTCACTAGGTCCGACAACGCCCGGCGCACGGTCATCTGCGATACCGGCAAGCCAGCAGTCAGCATCATCTCCGAATAGAACGGCTCCTCAGCCTTAAAATCGGTTTGGATTTGGACTCGAAGAGCGTTGCGCAACTGGACATAGAGCGGCAGATCGGAACCGTTTGCGAGTTCGATCCGGCTCAGCCGCTCCTTCAGATTGTGGGTCCTCGTCGCCATAATCTCAAACCACGTATACTAACTTAACATAGTATGAGTGCTGAGCGCATCGTTGTCAAGCGCTCGGTTGCTGCATTGCGGCGCGCCTCTTGGGCTAGATTGGTGCATCGCCAAAATCGGGGATTGCCATACGCTCGCCGTCCTTGAGGGCTGACTGATGTGCTATGATTCCAGGGATGGTATACCTGGCTGCATTCCAGACATGCACTGGTGGAAGCTTGGCGGACGCGATTGCATTGACAAAGTCGTCAACGAGAAACTGATGCGAGCCTTCGTGGCCATTGGGCAACCCTTCAAACTCCTTCGGCAGCCGCTCACGGGGATGAACCACCGCAAAGCCCGCATTGAAATCCTCCTGAAGCACCTTGTGCATCTTCTTGAACTCTTCTGTTTCGGCCGGATGCATGCCCGTAGGCGTTCGGATGATGTCGTTGATGTTCTTCGGTTCGTTGTCGTGATCCACCCAAACAGAGCCGTTCGCCTGCTCCTCATAGTTGGCAAGTGTGCCGTAGATGCTGCAGCGGGTCGAGCGGCGGCCGCAGTGGCCAATGCGCCGGAACTCGTTGATCCGGGCTGATCCGCCGCCGGATGTTCGGAAGAGCGCAGTCTCGTTACTGAAAACGTTGTTCCAGAGGTTCACGTCTTCACGGAAGACGCCGTCATCTTCGCGATCTGTGTATCCGAGGCACGAAACATGGGTCATGTGCTGGCCCGTGATCGAGACAATCATGCTGACTGAATGAGTGGGATAGAGCATTGGCGGAAAGCCAGCGTGGCGCTTCCACTCGTCGCCCCCGCTATATTGATAGGCCTGATAGAAACCATGCGACATATCGTGCATGTATTCCGCTTCGCCGTAGACGAAATGTCCCATATCGCCTTTCGAAAATCGATCCCGGCAATAGAGCGCGCAAGGGTAGTAGTAGCTGGTTTCGCCCATCATGTAGGTGAGGCCGGTGCGCTTGACCGTTTCGACAAGCTCGTCCATCTCCTCGACTGTCACGGCGGCCGGGACCGCGCTATAGACATGCTTGCCTGCGTTGAGCGCCTTGATCGCCATCGGCGCGTGGGTCCAGCGCTGCGTATAAATGGCGACCGCATCGACATCGCTGGCGAGCAATTCGTCAAACGACGCATACCGCTCTTCAACCCCGAATCTGTCCGCTTCGCGCGAAAGACGCTCAGGGACAACATCCGTTAGGGCGACGCTGCCGACCAGCGGATGTGCCTTGAAGAGAGGAATAAAACTTGGCGCAAACTGTCCGGCGCCGACAATACCAACCTTAATTCCGTTCACAGTTCATGTTCCTTAACCGACCGACAATAAGCTTTAGCCTACAAAAACGCCTATAGCCCAACCCGCAGTCCCTCGCATTGTACGTCCCATTCACCATCGTTGGGAAAACCAGGCGGGGAAAGCTCTGGTGAGCCGTCCCAACCGGCGGCCATCATGGCAACTGCCCACAAGAGGCCACCATTTCCGGGCAGATAGTCACCGGCGCAGAATCCATTAGGAGCGTATTCGTTTAGGGGCGTTTCGAGCAGGAGCCAGTCGATCGCTTCACGCGTCCGTCCCAGTCTTGCCGCGGTCATCGCCATCATCGGGTAGTCGCAGCCCCACAGGTTGGCGTTCCAGGAACCGCTGCGCAAGTCCGCTGAAACCCGGTCGTACGTCTTCTCCATGACAGCCGGATCGATCATCGAGCCATTGATACAGCCGTAAACTTCCATCCAGGCCGGACGCAAGAATCGATCTCCAAACTTGTTCCACACGTCAGGATACGCCTCGGAATCGACATAGACCCCACCGGTGATGTGCGGTTGCGATAGATGCTTCAGAATATGATCCCATTTTTCATGCCGATCCATTCCGAGCCGCTGGCGCCATTTCTGCGCAATCTCCAGGCTCATCGCCCAATAGTTCAGCTCGCTTGTGCAGTTGTAGCAGTCGAACCCGTCAACATACTCCGATCCGCTCATCACCGGCGGCCCCATAAGATAGCGCTGGGAAGAGTCGTCCCAAAACATAAAGTTCGCCATCATCGTCGCAGTCTCGAAAACGATCTCTTGCCAAGTTTCAAGCGTTTCCCGCGTCGGATGCGCGCGATAGAAAAGTTCGGCAAAGAAAAACGGGTGCGCGTTCTGTGTGACCCGGTTCGGGCCGTGATCCCATGCCTCCCAATTTCCAAGCGGATCGGTAGTTTTCAGCCATTTTGCGCCTTGCCAACCTTCGGATTCTGCTTCGCGCCTTGCCGCTGGCAGCCCGACCTCGCGGAACCATCGCACCCATCCGGACAGCAGTTCTTCACGATCCCAGAGCAGAAAATGCGTGCCGTGCCAGGCGGTCATCTCCAAATGAAACTTGCCGCTCCAGCCGTTGGAAACCAGTCCCGATTCCTGCGGCGGCGACGATCCACAGGAATTGACCCTCATCAGATACTGCGACAGCACCACCCGCCGCTCCAGCTCGAACCAGCGAGAATCGTTGCTTCCTGACAAATCAATCGCAGCACCGGACATCCAGTAGGTATACCAACTTGTTCTGCTCTTGTCCCGTGTTTCAGAGAAATTCGGAAGATCGACTAGCGGCGAAACCGCATACGCGCAGACAAATTCGAGTGTATCGGCATCCGCTACGCACACATCAATGGCGTGATTGACCAAAGACGATTCGTCAAAATCAGCAGGCCCGGAACATTCAATTGTCACGTAATAATTGGTTTCATCGATGCTGCCCTCCAAGTCAGCGCGCGAAGGCGTAATTGCTAGTTTCCGCGTCGAGTGACTTTCGGGACAATTCCAGTCGCCCATCCATTTGTCTGCTCCACCGGAAAAATCGCCCAAAGGATACGAAAAGTCAAGCCGAACCTTCAGATCACCGTTATCGATCAGCGGTGATGTGACACGCACGGCGATCTGATCTCGATCCGGATGGGCGCAGGTCTGCACCGAAACCGGCTGCCCTTTGTAATCAAATTTGCTTGAGATTAGCCCGTTCCAAAGATCGAGGGTTTGGCAAACATTTCCGATCTCGTCATGGTCTAGGCGGTCGCCTTCGCTGCCAGTTACAAAGCTGAGCCGCCCCAAATTGATCCGATGCGGGTTGTCATTCATCCATTTGGCCAGGTTTTCTTCGCCTGGAGGAACCGGCGCAAGATAGTGGCGCTGCCGTCCCCACGAATCTATAGCCGTCCGGGTGCGCTCCTCCGGCGTCATGCCATCAGGCAGCGCCTCCGAATGCCACCCCCAAGTCGAAAGCGTGTTCCCGCAGAACGTCTGCAAACCGGTGACGTCAATTCCAAACGCAATCTCGCCGTTGCCGACCTGCAGCGGGTGAACGTCCCTAAATTTGTCCGTTATGATCGCATGGCGGGCGACTACTCGCTCGCGGTCAATCGCGTTTCTCGAATCCACGCCCTTGCTCAATTCCGCCCGGTGCTCGCCAGCGACGTAGTTTGCTGACTGGCTGGAATACCTTTATTGCTCTTGATGGTCACATTAGCGCACTTTGTTACCGTCAATTTTGCGCAGCCCGGTGCCGCAGGTTTTGCAGACTCCCCGAAATCGTTGCCCTCAATATCGACATTCTTTGAGTTCGTGACCAAAACCGCACCAATCGGATTGGAGTAGGCGTTTATGTGCGCTCCGTAATTCGAGAACTTGTTGTCCTTGATGACTATATCTTCGTTGTCCGTGCTAACGCAACCATCCGGCGCATTAAACATGCCGACAGCCACATTGGCCTCGTCGCAGTTGGTGAACTGGTTGTGGCGGATAATCAGGCCGCGAATCGCTGGGCCCTCCTCCCAATAGAACTCTGGCCCAGCTTCGATCGCATAGATCTCGCAATCATAGAAGTAGCAATCCTCGATCAGACAATTACGCATCTTGGTGTTGATTGGGCGGGCGCGAAGAGCGCTCATTCGGTCGTGCCGAAAAACAGTAGCCTGACCAACGTCGCTTACATCGATGACTCGATCTATGCCGTCCTTCATGGGTTCGGTTCCCCACGGCTCTCCGTTGCCCGGGCCTGTTTGGCCGACCGTTACCGGCTTGTCGAGGGTCAGGGTGCACGTGCCATCGGCATTGTTGACCGCGCTGACAACATGTTCGCGTGTCCGTTCGGACATCGTTTTCCAATCGATCAGCGCGATTTCATCGCCCGGTTGATAGTCCGTATGGATCTGCAGCAGGAGGGTCGCGGGATCAATCTGGCGCAAGACACGCTGGTAGCCATCGGTGTGGCCGTCGAACCCATCGTCGTCGCCCTTGGAAAAGTCGCAGTCTTCAAAAACAAGCGTGCCAGTCACCGACGCAAATTGCCCTCCTCCATTGCTCCCAGCCAGATCGTCGGTACCGGGCCGCGCGCTGATGGTGAACCGTCTGAACGTAAATGTGCCGTGCGTGTGTACGAAGTAATATGGCGTGCAGGTGCCTCCGCCATGCACTTTCACGTCCTCCACGGTGACATCGGTATTGTTATCGCCACTGAGCGCGGTGCCGTTCGCGAAGTCGTCAATCAGGAAACGTTTCCCAGCCCAATCGGCATGAGGAGGTTTGTAGAGGGTCAAGTGCCATGTCCGCTGCCCTGTCTGAGTAAGCGACTGCGTGTCCGGCTCGTCCGCGTCCTGCTCATAGGTGTGCGCCGATGGATAGGTAAACGGGTGAACACGATCATGCGACGGCTTGCTGAACAGCGCATTATCGAGATTGGGATAACCGGACTCAATGCCGACGTCCACAGTCTTCGCGCCGACATCGACTGCACGTATCGTGCCCTGCGTGTAGCCAAGCGGGAACTGCAAAGTTATGCCCCCAAGCACAAGGTTGGAGCAGTTGTTGAACTGCAGCAAGTTGTTGTGGATGTCGGTGGCGAGCAAAACCGGGTTGCCCTGCCCGCGGATGGACAGCTTCGTGGCATTTTCGATCATGATGCGGTTCGACAAGCAATACGTTCCGGCGGGAACCAGTACAACCGCGCCCGGGCCTTTCGCGATGGCCGCGTCTATCGTGCGTTGAATTGCGGAGCGATCATCGGTCACTCCATCGCCTCTCGCGCCAAATTTGCGGACATTCAGCACTGACGCTGGCAGCTTGTCGGGAAGAGCTGTCGGGACAATTTCGATGCCGTTGAACTGAGCGTTGCCGTGATCGCCACTGACCTTAGATGTCCCAATGACAACAAGATTACCGTTACTCCCCGCATGGGTCTGCGCCGTTTGAAAATCGGCGCGTCCAACCGGTGGACTGAAATGGTGCAGAATTGTCCGCAGACGACTTGCTCCAACACTGACGTTGTCGGAAACCAAGACATCGAACCTTGGCTTTGCCCTCTCCATGCTGCAAAAGTGCAGCCGAACATTGTATAGTCCACCAGGTTTCAAACCGATAAATTCATACAGAACAACGCGCCCTACCCGCGCGTGACAATACACGGACTGCGGTAGAGTGTCGGGATCGCCGGACACATCGACACTTGAAGCTGTCGAAACGCTTGTAGTCGTGCCGGGCCCCATAATGACTCCAGGCGTCTCGGTGTCCGCCGTATAGTTTTGCGACCACGGCCCTCCGGCAGAAATCTGATACATGGCGTAGATCGCGACAGGCTTGGCGACATCGGCCCTGACAGCCGTGACCATCAGAAGCATCGCGCAGCTTACGAAGACGTCAAGAGCGCTGGGTATGACATTTTTCATCGGTGAAATATCTTCTCGACCATATTTGGAATCCGTCTACACTCTTGAGTCCCCGTTTACTGCAAAAAGCATGATTGCGCGTAGAAAGATAGTATACTAGGTTTCATGATAAGCCCATACCGTCGTAATGTCAAGCAATGAAGCCACTACGGAAGTTAGATGTCCACCTCAAACATTGATCGACACCCGCTGGTCGCGCGGCACAATCTCGACTGGAAAAAACTAGACGGCACCATACCGCTCGGCAATGGCGAATTCTGCTTTACCGCCGACGCCACCGGGCTTCAAACCTTTGCCGGCAACTGCATGGCGCATTGGGGCTGGCACTCGTTTCCGCTCACCGACGGTTGGACTGAATCCGAAGTGCCACCTACGGGAACGTTCGAACGTGGCCGCTGCACCGGCCCGGAGCCTTTTCCCGCCGATGCCCGAACCCAGTCTTTGCGCGCCTGGATGTTCGACAATCCTCACCGCCTCAACTTCGCACGCATCCGCTTCGTTCGTGGAAATGGCGCGCCGCTGGCCGAAAGCGAAGTCACCGTATTTTTGCGTCGCTTAGACCTTTGGAGCGGGTTGCACGAAGCGCGCTTTACGATAGACAGCGTTGAGGTGCACGTCGAAACCTGCGTTCATCCCGAATTTGACGCCGTCGCGATACGGATCGAATCTGAACTCCTGTCGAGCGGAGACATTAGAGTCGCGATTGACGCGCCCTACCCTAGCCTCAAAATGGATCCCTGGGTCGGCGATTTCGGGCTGCCGGAGAAGCATCAGTCGTCTCTTGCTCTTCGATCCGCAACTAGGGCCGAAATTGCGCGGCAAATCGACGGCACGGTTTATCGTTACGGCATGGAGGTTTCGGCTAACGCTTCTCTTAAGGAAGATGACCTTCGGCCACATTCTTACACCATTTCAGCCAGCGACAAAATTCTGGAACTCGTCTGCGCCTTCGCCCCAACTGCACTCCCGCAAGAGCTGCCCTCATTCGCCGAGACAAAACTAGCCTCTTCCGAGAGCTGGGAAACGTTTTGGAATTCCGGTGGAGCGATTGATCTTTCCGAAAGCACTGATCCCAGGTGGATGGAGCTCGAGCGCCGAGTCGTGCTGTCGCAATACCACGTGGCGGCGATGTCGTCGGGAAGCTGGCCGCCAGCGGAGACGGCGCTGCTGGGAATCGACGGCTGGCGGGGACAGTTCCACATGGAGATGGTCTGGTGGCACCTTGCGCATTTCGCGCTTTGGGATCGATGGGATCGCGCGACCGAAGCGCTGCAATGCTACGAGCGGTTCATCCCGGCAGCGCGCGCCTTGGCCAAGCAGTTGGGATACGCTGGACTAAAATGGCCCAAATCCGTCGGGCCGGAGGGCAGAAGCGCACCCTGGGAAGGCAACCAAGTTTTGCTCTGGAAACAGCCCCATCCCATGTTTTTCGCCGAACTTGAATACCGGTTGCGGCCAACCTCGGAAACACTCGAAAAGTGGAGAGAGGTCGTCTTCGGCACGGCCGAGCACATGGCCGATTATCCGACTTTCAATGCACGAAACCGGTAACGGTATTCGCTGACGTCCCTGCATGCCGCCTAGCGAGCGGGTAACGTTCAGCGATACCGTCTTCGACCTCGCCTATTGGCGTTGGGGACTCGATGCCGCGAACCGCTGGCGCGAGCGGCTTGGCCTATCTCGCGATCCGCATTGGGATGAGATCCGCGACAAGCTGGCGCCGCTGCCGACATTCGATGGCGTTTTTGTCCATTCGAAAGAGTGGGAGACCAATACCTACACCACCCATGCTTGGGAACATCCCGATCCAATCGGCGTCCTCGGAATGCTGCCGCCCATCGATGCTGTCGATCCCCAAACGGCCCACCGCACTGTAATCAAACTGTGGAACGCCTGGGACTGGGATCGAACTTGGGGCTGGGACTACCCGTGGATGGCGATGGCGGCCGCGCGTGTCGGCGAACCGCAAATCGCGGTTGATGCGCTGCTCAGCACCGGCGCACGAAACCGATATGACGAGCGCGGGATCAATCTCGGTGGCCCGTGTCCGTATCTGCCGGGCAACGGTGGCGTTCTCTACGCGGTCGCGATGATGGCCGCAGGCTGGGACGGTGCGCCCGACTCGCACGCCCCAGGATTTCCAAAGGACGGCTCTTGGGTCGTCCGCTGGGAAGGACTGAAGCCCGCGATTTGATCGAAAATCGCGGGCTTATGTGCTACGCAGTCGTGATCTTGCCTTCAAGCGCGGCAAAGAGACCGTTGAGCGGAACTGGCTCCTGGACACCATCCACCATGTCCTTGAGCGCAATAGTCCCCGCAGCAATTTCGTCGTCGCCGAAGATCAGCGTATACCTCGCGCCGGATTTGTCGGCTGCGCGCATTTGCGCCTTGAAACTCTTACCCGCAAAGTCGGTATCGGCGCGGATTCCGCTTTTGCGCAAATCCGACAAAATTCCGACTGCCTGCCGCGACGCCTCGTCGCCCATTGCCACCAAGAACACCGACGGCGACTTCCTGACCTCCGGCTCGTGCTGCAGAGCCTGAAGCGCAATCAAGACACGCTCGACCCCCATGCCGAAACCAATTCCTGGAGTCGCTGGTCCGCCAAGCTCCTCTACGAGTCCATCGTAACGTCCGCCGCCACACAGGGTCGCGTTCGCGCCAAGATCGGGCGAAATGATCTCAAATGCCGTCTTCGTGTAGTAGTCGAACCCGCGCACGAGTCGTGGCGCAATCACAAACTCAAGCCCGATTACATGGAGATACTCTTGCAGGGCCGCGAAGTGCGCCTTGCAATCGTCGCAGAGGTAGTCCAGCAGAACCGGCGCATTTTCGAGCAGCTTCTGATCGTTTTCGTCCTTGCTGTCGAGCATCCGCAAGGGATTCTCCCGCAGGCGACGCTGGTTGTCCTCGCTCATTTGCGATGCAAATGGAGTGGCGAACGCGACCAGCGCCTCTCGGTAAACTGGCCGGCAATCGCCGCAGCCAACTGAATTGATCGTCAGCGTCCGCCGCGAGATTCCAAGTTCACTCAGCAGCATATCAGCGAGGTGAATGATTTCGGCATCAAGACGAGGATCGCGCGATCCGAGCGCTTCCAATCCTACCTGCGTGTGCTGACGATATCGCCCTTTTTGCTGACGCTCGTACCGAAAATTTGGGCCGATATAGTAGAGCTTCGACACACCACCCTGCGCGTAGATGCCGTTCTCGATGTACGCGCGCAGGACAGGTGCCGTGCCTTCGGGTCGCAGCGTCATCGAGCGCCCGCCGCGATCTTCGAAGGTATACATCTCCTTGCCGACAATATCCGTACCCTCGCCGACCGCCCGTTTGAATAGCTCGGTCAACTCGAACAGCGGCGTACGAATCTCCTCGTACGCAAACCGGTGGCATATCTCCCGAAATGTGCGCTCCATCAAGTGCCAAAGCGCGCTGTTTTCTTCGTAATTTGCCGCGCCGGGATACACATCGTGGGTTCCCGGCGGCCGCTGAAACTTAGTTGCCATAGTGAGGCAAATTATACCAGTTCCCTGCCTTTCGGAAGGACGGATTTGTGGGGCAGGCGTCCCCGCCTGTCTTTTCCGGCTCTTAGCCCCCTTTTCCTATTCCTACGGGAAAGGGGGTTGGGGGAAAGGGCCTCAAATCGTCGCAATATCATACTTCTCCTCGTTGCGCTCCTCCCTGCCATCGTCCGTAACCTTCGCAAACGCGATCGCTTCCCTCTTGCCATGATCCTGAAAAAATACGCTTGCCAATTCTACGGCGTTCTTGCCGTAGCGGCCACAAATGCCGTCTACCGCCATCGCGACCTCTTCGTTGCGCCGGTCATTGTCGAACAGCGGCAATGTCACCGACGCACGCGGCACCAGATCATAAAAGACCACGCGCACCTGATTCGGCTCGCGTTCAACAAAATTCGGACGGCCAGCCCAAAGCCGCCGTACGGCACCAATCAGCGTGATTGGGTCCGACGCCGGAGTGCGATGGTTCGACGAATCGTCCCAACGCTGCGTCATCGAGCGCGGAATGCCGCGCCAACGATAACGAACCGAAATCCCAATGCCGCGAGCCGCGTATCCGTTCTGCCGTAAGACGCGCAATGGCGCGCGCAGTCAGCCGGAGCAAGCACGCCCTCCGCGCCTGCATCCGTCCGCAATTCCGGCGCAAGCACATGGCTATGGCTCACCGATTTCGTTTCTGCAGACTGCTGGCCCGCATAATCGCACGATTGATCGCCCCGCAGCATGAACCACCATCGCTCTCCGAGCACCCCTCCCCACGCAAGACGCAGTAGCGACCGATCAGCCGCATAAAGGTCGGCGACAGATTCTATTCCAAACGCGTTCAGCCTCTCAAGCATCTTTCGGCCGATCCCCGGAAAGTCTCGCAACGTCAAATTGGTCAACATCGCTGGAATGTCTTCGTTGCGCAGCACAACTAGTCCATTTGGCTTGTGCAGCTCGCTCGCGACCTTGGACAGAAAAATGTTCGGCGCCATGCCAATCGAGCAGAACATGTAGTCGCCGACATGCACCCGCATCTGCTTCTTGACCTGGCGCGCCAGGTGCACCGCGTCACCCTCCGTCCGCTCGTTGGCCGACAGACGGCACGCCATCTCGTCAACTGACAGCTTGCGCACATCCGGCAGCATCGCTTTGAGCAGCCAGATAATGCGCCGATGATACTCCGCGTAGACACTGTGATTTCCGCAAATCACGACGAGTTCGGGACAAAGCCTGCGCGCCTCGCCAACATTTGTTCCGCACTTGACCCCATACGCCTTTGCCTCGTACGATGCGGCGATGCAGGATGTTGCATCGCTGTCAACAGGAGCGACTGCAACGGGCCGTCCGCGCAGTTCCGGCTGCTCCTGCTGTTCGCACGACGCGAAGAACAAATTCATATCAAGAAACAGCCATCGCAAGTCCATCGGCGGGATCCTCGTTTGATCAGGATTACAAACGCATGTTCGATTTTCTTATACCTCATTCCCTAAATAGTTTCATCATTATAGGAAAAAATGTTGCCAAACAGGCCGGAGAATTACTTCCCGAACTTCTTGCGCCTTCGAATGCCACCGCTTGGTGAACAGCACAAAGTCGCCGTATAATGCACCATATTACAAATCCAGAGTCCGCCCATTACGCAGCCTGCAAGCTGAAAGGCCAAATACACTTGAACGAACCGTCGACTTCCTCGGAAATTCCGCCAGATACACAGTCGTTGCCAGTTTCGCCGCCGTTAGGCTATTCGGGCGTTTGGCCGCCGCCGATCAATATGGGGCCGGTAGCCGCTTCAGTCCTTACCGTCCCGTTCAAATACCTGTACATGCGCCTAAGCGGCAACGTGGCCGACTTGCGCGAAGGCACTGTTTCCATCTCTTCGACTGGTTTGACACTGGAAGGCAAAGCGATGCCGCGAGCGGAAATCGCGACTACCATCATGGTCGCCTGCCTAATCCTCAGTTGGCTTGTTACGGTAATCGCCTACTATGTCATGCGGTATGGCTTTTTGCAATATTTTAACTTGACCGTGCCGTGGCAGGACGTGACCCAAGTCGTCCTGGTGCCGAAGAAATATCGCGTGGGACTAGCCTACACGGCTCCAAACTATAAAGGCGTACTAAAGAAATACTGCTTCTGCATGACACTCACGCCAGCGGACTATACGAGCTTTTCCGAAGCGGCACGCGAATTGGCGCCACAGGTGACGGCAGAGGGCAAGCTGAGAAGCGGAACGTCACCCATATTGCTGTTATTCCTCGTCCTGCTGCTGACTCTTCTGTCGATCGGCATGTACATTTCATTCACTCAGCATCCCGCCTAAGCTTTCCGGCAAAAAGCCCCTGTCCAAATTCTATGGACAGGGGCTTTACATTTAGTCGCGTTCCCAACATCGGCTGTGCGCGAGAACAAATGCTTTGCCTCGAACATGTGCGGCAGCGCGTAGCAAAACCATGCTGCGCATGGCGCATGGTGCGTGCCTATTTGCCGTGGCAAACCTTGTACTTCTTGCCGCTGCCACAGGGGCATGGATCGTTGCGGCCGACGCGCCGAATGCCTTCGGCCGGTTTTGCGGTTGCGGCTCCGCCGTTCGATGATGCTCGCGGCAGATTTCGCGCCGATGATGAGCGACTTGTCAGGCTCTCCATGCCGAGGAACGGGTTTGACGATACCGGTGGATCAGGATCGGCAAGCTGATCCATAATCTCGCTCGAAAGCATGGGATCAGAGCCGTCGATTGATTCAACTAGCGGTTTGCCACTAGTGACACCATCAGCGGGCGCGCCCATCGAGTCGGTCATCACCATGCCCATGACCTGTGTAGTTGGCCGTGGCGGCTCCGGTGCGTGAATCTGCACCTGCGTGTTGAAGATCAGCCGGATGACCTCGTCCTGCAGGCTGCCAAGAAGGTTCTGGAACATCTCGAACGCCTCCTTCTTGTAGAGGACAATCGGCTGCGTTCCCGACATGCCGCGCCAACCGATACCCTCTTTGAGGTACTCCATGTTGGACAGGTGCTCCATCCAATGACGGTCCAACACCATCATTGTCCAATGGCGCTCGACATCGCGCATGATCTCCGGCGTGATCGCCTCTTCCTTGTCGGTGTACGCGCGGTTCACCGTTTCGATGAGGAGCGTTTCCAGAGCATCACGCTTCAGTCCCTTAAGCTCGTCCGGCGTCTTGATGTACCAGGGAAGCGGGATGGTCTGAGTGAGCTTGGTGTACAGACCTTCCAAGTCCCACTCATCTACCGGAAGCGAGTCCGGCGCATAGACGCTCATTTCGCCCTGGACGACTTCCGTCAAATAGGTCACCATGGTCGCGCGCAAATCGGCACCTTCGAGCACTTGACGCCGCTGGCTGTAGATCACTTCACGCTGCGTGTTCATGACATCGTCGTATTCGAGGACAGATTTTCGTCCATCGAAGTGATGCATTTCAACCTTTTTCTGTGCGCGCTCGATGAGTTTGGAGAAGATGCCAGCGTCGATGGCCTGCTCTTCAGCCCAAGTGTTGAGCATCGGCGAGTTGGACTTATCGCCAAAGAGGCGCATCAGTTCATCTTCCAGCGAAACGAAGAATCGCGACTCACCAGGATCGCCCTGGCGGCCAGCGCGTCCGCGTAGCTGGTTGTCGATACGACGCGACTCGTGACGTTCCGTTCCGAGAATATACAGACCGCCTAGTTTTCGGACTTCGTCTGCGCGCACCTTATGGTCGCGATTGCTCTCCTGCTCCTGAAGCGACTGCATCCGGTTCGCTGAGCCGCCGCGCCGGAACGAAAGCTGCGGATTGTCGCCCTGCGGCGCTTCCTCTTCCGTTTCAGCGACCGGAACCACCGAGCCGCCGAGGATGATGTCCACGCCGCGTCCCGCCATATTGGTCGCGATGGTGACACCGCCTTTGCGCCCCGCTTCAGCGATAATCTGCGCCTCTTTTTCGTGGAACTTGGCGTTCAGAACATTATGCGGAATACCGTGATGGAGTGCCTCTTCGACATATTTGTGCGCATCGTCAGGGATCGCATCCTTGTCGAATAGCAGATTCAGAAGATAGTCGATATTCGACGAATCCAGCGGGCTTGCGCTGGCATCCAGTTCTCGCGCTAAACCTGCCAACTTTTGGACGGAAAGCTGATCTATGCGTGTGTTCAGGAGAGCGCTGTACTCCGGATACTTCGTCTTGTCAACGGTCTTCGAACCGTCCAGCTTGTATCGCAAGATGGTCGCCATCGCCAGCACTTCTAGCTTTGCAAACGACAAACGATCCGAAACCCGCTCCGACATCTCGATATTTCGCGTACCGACCAAGACAGGCTGCTGCTTGGCATAAACCCGCAGGATATCCTGCGTGATGCCGCGAAGCTTTGCCTCCTGCGTCTTGAAGATGATGTCCGGCTCGTCGCGCCGGATCATCGGCTTGTTCGTCGGCACGACAACAACGTCTAGCGCGAAGACCTTGCGAAGCTCCTCTTCCTCGGTTTTCGCCGTGCCGGTCATGCCGCTCAGCTTGGTATAGAGGCGGAAGTAGTTCTGGAACGTGATCGTCGCATAGGTCTGCGACTCGCTCTCAATCGTGACACCCTCTTTCGCCTCTACCGCCTGGTGCAGTCCGTCCGACCAGCGTCGCCCAAACATCAGACGTCCCGTGAACTCATCGACAATGACAACCTCGTCCTTGCCTTTCGCCTCATTGAACTTGATGACGTAGTCGATGTCCTTCTTATAGACCGCGTATGCCTTCAGCGCGGCATTGGCGTGCTGCATCAGGCTGAGGTTTTCGGGATCGGCCATGTTGTCGATTCCGAGTGCGGCCTCGACTCTGCGCTGACCCTCGTCGGTGAACATCGCCGTCTTCGCCTTCTCCTCAAGCTCGTAGTCACGCTCAAGCTGGAGGTTGCGGACAATCCGGTCGAGCTTCACATACAGGTCTGACGAGACATCCTGCGGGCCAGAAATGATCAATGGGGTGCGCGCTTCGTCGATTAGGATGGAGTCGGCCTCGTCAACAATCGCGAAGAAGAGGTCGCGCTGGCTAAGCTCTTCCAATCGATGCGAAAGGTTGTCGCGAAGGTAGTCGAAGCCGTACTCGTTGTTGGTTCCGTAGGTGATGTCGCACGCATAGGCTTCCGCGCGGCGAGCGAGCGGGCGCGCGAAATCGTAGCGCGGATCGGCATCGCGATACTCCGGATCGAATATGAAAGTCCCGCCCTGATCGCCCGTCTCCGGCGACGCGCCCTGCACGATCCCGACACTCATCCCATGAAAGTGATAAATCGGCCCCATCGCGATTGCGCCAAATTTGGACAGATAATCGTTTGGTGTGACCAAGTGCGCGCCCTTGCCGAACAGGGCATTCAGGTACAGCGGGAGGGTCGCCATCAGGGTCTTGCCCTCACCAGTTCGCAACTCCGAGATGCGTCCGTCGTGCGTTACCATGCCGCCGATGAGCTGGACATCAAAGTGGCGCATCCCTAAGACTCGCCGACCAGTCTCGCGCACCACCGCAAACGCTTCCGGCAAGATGGGGTCGAGGACAGCGTCCGACGCCAGCCGGCGCTCCTCTTTGTCCATCTTTTCCCACTCTTTGCCGCGCCGCTCAAGTTCGGTTTCCAGTGCCTTAGCAATGCGCTCCTTGAACTCGGGCGTTTTGCCGCGTAGCTGGTCGTCGGTCAAATTCTTCAGCCCCGGCTCCATGGCGGTGATCTGCGCGACCACCTTCTGATAGCGGGCGACTTCGCGCTCGTTATGATCGAAAATCTTCTGCAAAAAGTTCAACATCGTCTCAAAATCCTTGAAGTGAAAAGTGGCTTATGGACTGCCAAACGGGCCGTCATTGGCTTTATCGATTGGCAATGGGAGATAAAAAAAGACGAGATCAGCCGCAAAAAATTTGCGGGTGTCGGCTTGAAAAAGTAGGATGGTCGCTTAAGGAGCGCGCGGCGAAATTGAGTTGATGAGGCAGATCGATCCTGCAATATCGGCGGACTCGACGAACGAATGCGCAACTTCGCACGTCTTAGCCGAGCCAGTAACCACGCTCGAAATCACGCCAGCGCAATCAAAATGATGCGTTCTGTGCGACTGCCGATCCGGACAGATGCGGATGCGCCGCACTAATTGCGCTTGGTGACGTCTGCGTGTGGCGCGCGGGGAGCATGACAACGCCTGCTGTCAGCATGTGCAGCGCAATGCAGATGGTCAGGGCCGACGCGGACGCGCCTAAAATTGGCATCGCAAAGTACAAATCGAAATCCATCGGCTCTGAACAAACAAAGCCCGCTTATCATACCATATCGGCAGGGAACGGCTTAGGCAAAACAAGTTGCCGCGAAAATTCACATTACATTAGACGGACATTTTGCCCACTTCGTTCCCACTCGCGCGCTCAATTCGCGCAAACTCCTCCAGCGAAAGGGTTTCGCCACGCCGCACCGGATCAATCCCGGCAAGGGTCAATACTTCCTGAGCACGGTCTTTAGACCAGCCTAATGGCGGCGCCGTCAACGCATTCAAAATCGTCTTTCGACGTTGCCCGAACGATGCCCGCACAATGGCGAAAAATCGCTCGCGGTCGATCACGTCTACAGGCGGATTGTCGCGAGGCGTTAGTCGAATAATGGAACTGGTGACTTTCGGCGGCGGAAAAAAGACTCTCGGCGACACATTTGCGACGATCTCGACCTTCGCATAGAACTGCACGAAGACTGAAAACGCGCCGTAGTCCGGCGTTCCCGGCAGCGCTTTGAGCCTGTCGCCTACCTCTTTTTGGACGAGCAATACAATCACGCGCATCGGTTCGGGATGCTCCAAGAACCTGGCGATCAACGGCGATGTAATGTTATAAGGAATATTCGCGACAACTGCGATGCCCCGCTCCGCTGGCTCAAAGTTGTCCGCGATCAGCTTCGCCAAATCAATTTCGAGCGCATCGCCGTGGACTTTCGTAACGTTCGGGTATTCCGCAACACTCAAAGTTTCAGAATGCAGCGCGTCTAGGCGTGGATCCCGCTCGACCGTCACCACCATCCCCGACTCGCCGACTCGCTCCGCCAAGCGCGCGGGTCAGAACGCCAAGCCCCGTACCGATCTCGATGACCCGGTCGCCAACTGCAGATCGCCCGCGTCGGCAATTTTGCCCAAGATGTTGGCGTTGACCAGAAAATTCTGGCCAAACTTGTGGGCTGGCAAAAAATTATGCCGCCGCAGCAATTCGCTGACGGCGGCTGGTGACGATAGATTCATCGTTAATCTGTCTGAAACTCAGATTGCAATTTCAATTAAATCCTAACCTCGCCCTCCGACTTGGTGGGCAGAGCGGGGAATGATACGGCGCGATCCGGAAAAACTACCTCCCCTAGCCCCTCCTTCCGATGTCAAGTTCCGGGAGGTTGTGAACAGAGAAGATTGCTGGTGAGGTGTTGTGCATCCGGTGCTCCTCTTGGAAACAGTTCCGGGTTCGTCGCATACCATTTGAGGACTGCCTGAAAGGGCGTCATCGTGCCGATGGGTATGCGCCTGTTCCTCCTGCTGAGATTGTAGTGCCTGCACCATCCGAACAGGGCGGCTGTTCTGGCCTCGCGTTCGATGTAGCGCCTGCCTTTGATGACGCCCTCCTTGACCAGGCCGTTGGTGCGTTCCGCAAGTCCGTTGGTCTGCGGACGGTAGGGTCTGGTCGTCCTGTGGCGTATGCCGTGCTCGGCGCACAGGTCGTCGAACGGTCGCCTGAGCCCGTGCGCGTGCTTTTCGGGAGCGCATCCCTTGAGCGTGTACTCGCCGCCGTTGTCGGTGAGGACGGTGTGGATGGCGAACTCGAAGAACGCGCGGCACCGGCGCAGGAAGTCGCAGGCGGCGGCGGAGTCGTGCCTGTCGTAGACGTGCAGGAAGACCATGCGCGTGGCGCGGTCCACGGCGACGAAGCAGTGCTGCGGGCCGCGCAGGGTGAAGCTGTCGATGTGAAGGAAGCCGGGCGTGCGCGCAGCCTCGTCGTCGAAGCAGGGCCTGGCTGCGGCATGTTCGTCCTGCCCGCCGCCGTCCTTGCCGCCGCCGGGGAGCCGGTTTTCGCCCCTGCGGACGAGCAGGCGGAATACGCTCGAGCGCGTGGCGTGCGGGATGTGCGCCTGGACGTTGTCGAGAAGATCGTCGAGAGCAAGCTCGGCGCTGGTGCGCAGATGGACGATGAGCTCCTCCTCCGAGGGGCTGAACGCGGTTCTTGAATGCAGCGGCCGGCTGCTGCGGTCGTTGACGTGCCGGTGGGTGACGCCCCGCCGCCTCCACTTGTGGACGGTGGCGACGCTGACCCGCAGCCGCTCGGCGAACTGCCGGTACGTCTCGCCGTCGGGGTTGTCCTGTATGAGATTTCGTATGTGATGGTTGGTTTTTGCATTAGAATGATAGGTGGGCATGTCGGTACCTTCTTGTTTAGTCGCTAGTAGACTACCGCATGCCCAAACAACCTGGTGCCGCAGTTCAAAAGTACCTGTTCATAATGTCCTGAAACCTAACACTTCCGAAAGGAGGGAAACCTGAAAGCTTGCCCTCCCGTTTCGGGAGGGTGGCGAGGAACGAGCCGGGTGGGTCTTGGCTCCTCCTGCTCGCGCAAAGGCGCGGTGCGCGGGCACACAGCTGTCTATCGTGCACCTGTCTGGCAGCGCGTCAAGGGTCAAGGCTCAGCCTTGCCCTCCCGTTTCGGGAGGGTGGCGAGGAACGAGCCGGGTGGGTCTTCTACCTTGCCTCGCTCAGCACGTAAACATGCACAGTCTTGCGGCCAATCCGGTTCGCGGCGCGGTACGTATTAAGGCCAAGGTCAACTCGACGTCCGCGAATCGCGCCGCCGGTGTCGCCGGCAAGCGCGTAGCCGTAGCCTTCGATGTAGAGTTTGCTGCCAAGCGGAATGAAGTGCGGGTTGACTGCAACGACGCCCAAGCCCGCGCGGCAACCAGTCGCGCATCGTCCGCTGCCGCTGCCTTCATACGGCGAGTAGCCTGTGGCGATCATATCGATTTCGCGGCTACGCGTGTACATTCCGGACCGGGACGGCAGTGCTCGCGCCTCGCGGTCTGTATAACCGGCAACGACCACCATGTCAACCGGCTTCTTCACAATTTTTTGTCCACGCAAAACGAACGATTGCGGCGTGTTGCCGATGTACGTCACCGTGTACGTCTTTTCCAGCAGACCGTTGGAGCCCGCTATTGCGACACGGGTGTGCCCAAGCGGCTCGCTTTGGCTAAGATGGATCACTTTGGTGAACGGAATGATCTGGTCGCGCTTCTCGTCGACCTGGTAAACTTGCGGTTTCGCCGACAACTGCGCAGGCTTGGTCACCGTCTCGACTGTCACGCCCGGAGCGACAGTCTCCGTCGAAACCGCCGCTGACGTTGCGGCGGTCTTCGCGTCTGTAGCCGCCGCTGGTTTTGAGCCAACTACGGTGAGCGCCGATGCTTCTTGGGTAAGCTTCTGCTGCGCGATAACATGCTGGCAGTGCAGCGCACCGACAAGCGCCATCCCTGAAACGAAGACGCCAATATGGACTGTGCGAAAGAGTCGTCGCCGAAGCCAATTTTGCGCTGTTTGCGGCGCGCCCTTGAGGCGATTTACTGCAAAAGTGTGCGTTGTGGTCGGCTTCCACTTCAAGCCACTGGCACCGTTTAGTTGCTCATGCAAAGGGGTCTTCCTCCTTTGATAGTTGGGATTTGGTTGCGCAGTTTCCAGCAGTTGACGCGGCGAGGCGCGACATAGTTTTTTGCTGGATTCTGCCTAGCCGGACGCCACTAAGTCTTCGTTGGTGCGGCGACCGACCTTTGCGTCCACTCAGGCGAGTAGATTTGCCTGATGGACTTATTGAGCATGTTGCGGGTTATACCATTGTCGGCGATGGGCTGTCAACCGGTTAGGGACGAATCGGTGAAAATTATATGAAAATCGCAAACTGGTAATTCGGCGAGAGACTTGCAGATAATCACCGAAATGCAATGTTTGTCAATTACTGTATATTGCCCTTTCACTTGAACCAATTAGACGGTTTAATACAAAACCGTTATCAACAACTGTTGAAAAATATTCTTGACAACGGTCCTTTCATCCGGTAAAATAGAGTGTCTTTAGCGAACACCTGTTTGCTGTGTGAACGATACTTTGGCTATGTTATGGAGCATTGAAAAATGTTTGAAGTGAAGAAGCACTTGATTAAGGTTGATGGCAACCGCATGTATTTGCCGGTCGCTGCGCGTCTTGTTTGGTTTCGGCAGGAACATCCCGATTGGGGAATTGAAACAAAGCCAATTTTGCTGGATACGGATAAGCAAGTTGCCGTTTTTGAGGCGTCGGTATTCAATGCTGAAGGCAAACTAATGGCTAAAGGCACTAAAATGGAAACGGCGCATGGCTTTCCTGACTATATCGAGGCAGCCGAGACGGGAGCGATTGGACGTGCGCTGGCTGTTTGTGGTTTTGGAACTCAGTTCGCCCCGGAGTTGGATGAAGTCGCCAGAGGCCGCATCGTTGACAGCCCGCAGATAGCGCGCGGCTCAGGTTATCAAAACGGCAACGGCTACACTAGCGCCAATAATCGATATCAGCCGAGACCAGCGAACGTGGATAATTCCGCCGCGACTTCGTCAACAGACTTGCAGTCGGAGGGCCCAGATACTAGCCGTCAGCTTGACGTTGCCGCAACCGGCTCCACTACGACGGTCGCCGAAAAAGAGTCGGAGCACGAATGCGTCAGTTGCGGTCGTCCGCTGACCAAAGGGCAAGAGGCGCTGTCCGTGCGGAAATTCG
Source organism: uncultured Armatimonadota bacterium (assembly GCA_963699265.1). Taxonomy (GTDB): domain Bacteria; phylum Armatimonadota; class Armatimonadia; order Armatimonadales; family Capsulimonadaceae; genus CAXSEA01. The sequence continues at coordinate 920,362 of OY969427.1, forward strand.
GAATCGCGCTCTGCCCTGATTGCCAAAAAGAACGCAAAGCGGCAGAAGCGGCTTAATCGTTCGACAAACTCAAATCTAATCTCCTCCCCGCTCTTTTGGGTTGGGAGGGGAAGCAATCTCCTATTCCGCTGGCGTTGGAACCTCATATCTCATCGCTTTGTCGCCCGGATCAACGGCACAAACATCATCCACCGTCGCACCAGCGGGAATGATCAGCGGGCCGTTCAATAGCGGATCGTCCGTGTCAGACATCCAACGCTGCAAAATCGCCCGCATCTCGTCTAGCACTTCTTTCGTTCTCGCCTCGCCAGCGAGATTGTTTCCTTCCATCGGATCGAGGATCAGATCGTAAAGTTGCTCGTCCTCGAGGTCGATGTTCTGCCATCCCGCCTCAAGCCATAAGTCCTTCGATAGCCCACGATCCATATTCGGCAATACAGGCAGCGAGCGGCTGGAAAATCGACGTATATATTTGTACCGATCCGTACGCACACTGCGCTCCGGCTCGTACGCGGCGTGGAAATTGATCTCGGCAAAGATCGCGTCGTGCAGCTTGTTCGTTAGACCCGAGATCAGCGGAATTAGCGACTTGCCTTGCAATCCGGCAGGCGGATCGATCCCAATCAGCTCGCACAGGGTCGGGAAAATATCCATGTGCGTCACGACCGCGTCAAGGACCTTGCCGCCGTCAAACCCTTGCGCCCCGCGAATCATCAGCAGGACGCCCACGCCATGGTCAGTCAAGCGGCCCTTCATAACCGGGAAGGCCGGCCCATGGTCGGTGGTGACTATGACGATGGTTGAATTTGCCTGACCCGATTGCTGGAGCGCGTCGAGAATGGTGCCGAACGCACTGTCCATGGCCCGTGCCGACGTGGCAAATGCCGCCGTGTCTTTGCGAGTTGCGGGCGTATCCGGGATCGGCGCAGGCGGGCGAACAAATCGGGGGTCGATTGCGGGATCGGGGAACTCGCGGTGAGTTTCGGTCAGTCCCGCTGACAGGAAAAACGGTCGGTCATGTTCTCTCAGCAGAAATTCTGATGCCAGCGGCGCGACATCCTTCGCCCACGACGACTTCGTCGGCAACACCTCTTCGTACCCAATGATATGACCATCGCGCGCTTCATGCTGCATGCCGGCAAGTGCGGTCAGGTAGCCATTTCGTTTTAGCACGCGGACCAAATGCTGGTCATAGTCGGCCAAACCAAAGCCCCGGTGAGCGAGGCCCAGCATGCCGCAGGAATGCGCCCACTTCCCTGTAAGCAGCGCCGCGCGACTGGGAGAGCATGTGGGAGCCGCACAGAACGCTTGCCGAAATATCGCCGACTGCTCAGCAAACTCCTGCAGACGTGGCGTGGGGATCGGATATCCGTAAGGCTGGATATAACGACCGGTGTCGTGCGAATGCAAGTATAGGATGTTGGGCCGGTTTGGCATGCGAAGAATTCCTCGGCTATGCCCGCAGTTTGCCAGTTCCCAGGTTATCGGCTCGCCACCTCAACCGTACCGCCTCCTGAATTTACAGACGGAATCAGAATCTTCTGTCCGACCTTTAGCGGCGCATCGCCGGAGATGGACTGGTTCAGCGAACGAATCTGCGCAACTTCCGCGCTGGTGGATTCGCCCGTCGAAATTGCGCCTTGATGCGCAAGCGACCAGAGCGTGTCACCCGGCGCGACCGTAATCGCAACCACATTGGCATGCACTGCGCTCGGTTCCGCTAAAAATTGGACAACTCCAAAGCCAGTCGCACCTACGCCGGCCACCACGGCCACGAAAAACGCGATTGTCTCGATAAACCGCGCTTTGCGCTTGGCCGCTTGCGCACGGGCGTTCGCCCTCCGACGCGGCGCGGATGCAGTGCTTTCAACGTCTTGCGTACCGTAGTCGGCCAGATCGACTAATCGCAAATGCGACGCCGACGAGTCCAATTCGCCGTCCGAACCCACCTTACGAGTCTTAACATATCCATCAATCTCACAAACCATATTCACTCCTTGACATGCAGGCAACTGCAAACATCTGTTCTAGACTCAAACATAAGTTCGATATTACCTGTGTTCCGATATGCTGTCAAGCGAATTTCCCGAAATTCAAAAAAATCAAACAAAAGTTTGCGGTTCTATTCCCAGCAATGCCTTGGTATAATTAGCCCACTCATTCCCGCCCAATTCCTATATTTGGTGTCTCGCTACCCCAGTGCGATCAATTTATATGGTTTCATTAACTGAAAAACAAGCCGAAGTCCTGGACGCAATCCGCCGCCATTTTTCTTTAACCGGTCAATCTCCCACTGTTCGCGAAATCGGACAGGCAGTCAACCTAAAGTCGAGCTGCAGTGTCCAGAAGCATCTGGATTCGCTCGAAAAGCACGGCAAAATCCACCGCAGCAAGTTCAAATACCGCTCCATCGAGCTTGCCGACCACGATTTTGTCAACGCTGGTGCGCCAGTGCTAGTTCCCCTGCTAGGGTTCGTAGCGGGCGGAATCCCCATGCATGCCGAGCAGGACACCGACCCCGAAATCCTGATGCTTTCCGAATCGCTGTTGCCACGCGTAGAACGACGCGCCCAGGCAGATGCTTGCGCGACCCGCAACTATAGCGCCGCTCCGTACTTCGCGCTGACGGTCAAAGGCGAGTCCATGAAGGGCGCGGGCATTTGCGACGGCGACGTCGTGGTAGCACGTCGTCAGGGTGTCGCCGTCAACGGCGACATCGTGATTGCGTTGGTCGGCGGCGAGGAGGCAACGGTCAAACGCTTCTACCGCGAGAACGGCGCAGTGCGATTGCAACCCGAGAACGCGCTGTTTGCACCGCTGATCAGCAAGGACGTACAAGTCCTTGGAAAAGTGACCCTCGCAATCAAGAGGTTTTAGTAGACTAGGCGCGGAATCTACCCTCCTAAAGCACGACAGCAAGGAGTTTTGATTCCATGACCGTTCAAGCGCAAGCCGTCCTTCTGGACGCTCCCGGCGAACCCGCGAAACTGCAGAACATCGTCATCGACCCGCCCGGCCCCGGCGAGGTGCTTGTTCGCCTAGAGGCCAGCGGAGTCTGCCATACCGACCTGCATGTAAAGAACATGCTGGGAATGGGGATGCCGTTTCCGATTGTGCTTGGCCACGAGGGCGCGGGCTACATCGAGCAGATCGGGGAGGGCGTCGAGAATGTCACCGTCGGCGACCCAGTAGTGATCGCGTATCGCGCGCCCTGCGGTCTTTGTCCGGCCTGCAAACGCGGCGACCTGCGCCGCTGCTGGGTCGCGCTGCGCCCAAAGCAGCGCATCCACCGCGCGTCCGACGGAGCGCTCTGCTCACAAGTGCTCCGCTGCGGGACGTTTGCCACCCACACCGTTGTCCACAGCAAAGCCGCGATCAAAATGCCTCCGGAGATGCCGCTGGACAAGGCGTGCCTGATCGCCTGCGGCGTTGTGACAGGAGTCGGGGCGACATTCAACACTGCGCCAGTTTGGGCTGGCGCGCGTGTCGCCGTGATCGGCTGCGGCGGAGTCGGCCTGAGCGTGATCCAGGGCGCGAAGCTGTCCCACGCCAAGCAGATCATCGCCATAGACACAAATCCCGTTAAGCTGGAATGGGCGAAAAACTTTGGCGCGGACGATGTTGTCGATGCCCGCGACGGCGACCCTGTCGCCAAAGTTCGCGCCCTCGCGGCGGATGAGGGCGTGGACTTTGCGTTTGAAGCCGTCGGCCTGCCGCTGACGATTGACCAGGCCGTTCGCATGCTCGCCTATGCTGGCACGGCGGTCCACATCGGCCTTCCCGACTCAAAGGCATCGGTCACGCTCGACCTCGGCGACATCGACACAGGCGTCTACTGGAACAAAGTGACCCTCAAAGTCTGCCACGCCGGCGACACCCTCCCCTCCAACGACTTCCCCCTCCTCGCTCAGCTCTACCTCCAGAAGAAGCTCGACCTCGACTCCATGGTCACGCAAACCATCGGCCTGGATCAAGTGGAGGAGGCGTTCGAGGCGATGGAGCACGGCAACGTGATTAGGAGTGTGATTAGGATGTAGTTCAGGGTGGCACGAATTGGGTGGCATGCTTGGCCTCTCCGGGCCAGGCATGTCTTTGGAGGGAGCATGGTGAATTCGACGTTAAGCAAACCAAAGTTCAAGACCTGCAAGCGAATCAACGCCCCAGGCGATATACACTTTCTCACCTTTTCCTGTTTTCATAAACTACCACTCCTGAAGAGCGAACGTGCAAAGCGCTGGCTAGCCGACTCTATTATGAATGCTTGCCAAAAGCATCAATTCGATCTTCACGCATACGTTTTCATGCCCAACCATGTTCACTTGCTTGTTAGGCCTGAGAACGTCGAATACGATATCAGCAAATTTCTCCGCTCTGTGAAGAGGCCTGTTACGGAAATTGCGCTGAAGTACCTTGCTGAAAGTCGTGCGCCTGAGTCTGCATTCGAATTGATTGCTGACCCGAAGCCTGATGGTTCACTGAGTTTTCGCTTCTGGCAGCGCGGTGGTGGATTTGACCGCAATATCCAGGGTTCAGAGGAGTTCTTCGAAAAGCTGGGTTACATGCACAACAACCCGGTCAAGGCTGGACTTTGCGCTGTTGCAGAAGACTGGAAATACTGTAGTGCGGGAGATTATTTGCGGATTCGCACAGGCCCGATCCCCATTACGTTGCTCGAAGAATAGTTCACAGGGTGGCATGCTTGGCCTCTCAGGGCCAGGCATGTCTTACGGCTGGGCCTCACCTGAAAGAGAAGTAAGTCGATTAGAGCGCTATTTTTGCTATTCTCACTTAATGAATTGCCTTTCGTCCCAAGACATGCCTGGCCCTGAGAGGCCAAGCATGCCACCCACTCTGCGCTACACCCTTACCATCGATTTGGTCGTCTTATTCGCCACGCCAAGGACGGTCGCATAAAGGGTGCACTTATCAATCGCGTCTTGCATGTCTGGAGACATATAGACGATCAACAGCCTCAGTGGAATCTTGAAATACGCCGTGATGCAATATAAGCCAATTCGTCGCCCTGGTATCTCTTCCGCCGCAAAGTGAGTAATCGTCGTCTTGTCGCAGACATATCGTCGCCGCTTCCATGGCCAGCCATGATCGACGATCAACGTGTGAGCAGAAGTGTCGATGTCAACGAGGTATGGAGGACTGAAAAGTATCAGTGATAAACAGCCAATCAATGGCATGAGCAAGAAAATGACAAACGACATCGACTGTATGGGCCGCGAGCCGCCATTCGTCATCGGCCCTATGATGAAAAGTGCCGGGATTGCGAGCATTATGACGGTAAGCAAAACGATTCCTACAACCCGCCTGCGGCTGTAATTACCGTATGTGCAGTGCGCTGGATTTGGTGACGTGTATTTCTTCACTGTTTTGGTTGATGAATACCGCGCAAGGCTGACCAGCGAAAAGACATGCTTGCGGGACTGCGCCCACAAGCATGCCACCCATCAACCCTCCGCTTTCCTCTCCCTCAAATACTTCACCACCTGCTTGATATGGTAGTCGTCGTGCGCGAGCATCCACGCAGCTTGGGTCTCGACCGATTGGCGGCCCTCCTCGGGATGGAATGCCACCCGCTTCCACTCCGCGCCCGATAGCCGCCGCAGCAGCGCCACTGTTTCACCGCGGCCCTGCACGTACTTGGCAAGACTCGCAAACGGGTCTGCCGACACATACCCCTGATCTGCGGCACGCTTGGCAATCGTGATCGGAACCAGGTTCGGCTCTTTACCGGTGATTGTTTCGGAGAGGCGGTCGATCCAGATGGTGTCCCAGTCGGCCAGGTGCGCGACGATTTCGCGGATGCAGTACCGATACGGGTCGGACTTGAAGTCCCAAAGCGGATCGCCTGCGGCAATGTGCTCGATGAGGTAGGCGAGCAGGTCGGGCGAGCCTTCAAGGCTGTCGATGAGGCGTTCGCGGACAGAGGACGAGAACATTGGCGCTCCTTCTTCGCCGCGCGTTGTGTGCGGCGTCAAGGTCAAACTAACGCTTCGGAAGGCCTCGTCGCGCCCCGTTCGTATGACGACCGGGATTATTTTACACCACAGCTCATCAACAAAACGCGCAAATCATCTTCCCATCAATCCAGGTAGGTACACTAGCACACAATCCTTCCGCGACGCGCAGATGAGAGGTTACTTCGATGCCGAGACAAGCCGAGATCGTTGTGTTTCTGTTGCTGTGTGCCGCTTTCGGTCAACGAGCCAGTGCCGCAACCACTGTTACTTTTGCCCAACCAGTCCCTTACTTCGTCCCCGGTGCGGACAACGTCACCGCTGCCGACCTAGACCTAGACGGAACGGTCAACCTTCTCTGCGCCTCGACACAGAACAACACCAATTCGGTAGCAATCCTATGGGGTAAGGGTGACGGGACATTCTCGGCTCCGCAGTATGTCTCTGTGCCGAACAACACCGCTGGCAGCATATCGGGCATTGCCTGTGCGGACCTCAGCCAAAGTGGTCGGCTGGATATCGTCGCCTGCGACGCGAACGCGAACGCGGTGTACGTTATCAAAGACAAGGGCAACCATAAGTTTGGCGCGGCTGTGCCATATTCTGTCGGCACAGCGCCCTATGGTGTCTGCGTTGGCGATTTCAAAAATGATGGCTACCCAGACATAGCGACTTCCAACAACCAAAGCGACAATATCAGCATCTTGTTCAACAATGGCTCTGGCGGTTTTGGCGCGGCTACCAATTACGGAAGCGGCGAATTTCCGTCCCGCATTACCGCCGCCGATCTTCTCAACAATGGCGATCTCGACCTTGTTGCTTCCAATGATGTTTCGTCCAATTTCAGCGTCTATCTCGGTAGTGGGACGGGTGCGTTTGACACGCCATCCTACTACAACGCTGGCTATCAGTGAGCGCAAGTGCTTGCGGTTGATGTGAACAACGACGGCATCCTCGACCTGGTCACTGCTGACGTCTTTGGCGGCAATGTCGCAGTGTGCCTCGGCGACGGCGCCGGACACTTCGGTGCGCCGATCGACTCACCAGCAGGACAATATCCGCATCTACTTCAAGCCGCCGATTTCGCGCACTCCGGCAATTTGGACTTAGCAGTGCCAAATTTAAGCGAGGGGCAGTTTTCGTTGATGCTCGGCAGCGGCACCGGAGCATTTGCCGCGCCAATCGCGTTTCCGACAGGCGGCAGCAATTCGCGGTGCGTGGCAGTAGGCGATTTCTTGAGCAATGGTCAGGCGGATGTCGCCGTGTCAGATCCGAGTGCGAACAAGGTCTACGTATTTATCAATACCACAAACCCAACTTCGCCCATCTTGAAAGCGATGGGATTGGTAACTCACACGGTTGTCGGGGGAGGCACGGTGAAAATGACGCTGGTCACGACATCACCGGCACCTGCAAATGGCCTCATCGTCACGCTGTCCAGCAGCGACCCGAGTGTAGTAACTGTGCCCCGCCGAGTCACGATTCCTGCAGGCCAAACTCACGCCACGGTCACGCTAACAACATCGCCGCCCGACTCCAGTGAAGTCGTGACGATCACTTCAAGCGTTTATGGACTTGTCAGCAAGCAGGTAGAGTTGACCGTAGTGCCGTAACGGGCAGTATTGGGGGTGGCATGTTTGTGGGCGCAGTCCCGCAAGCATGTCTTGCGCTACTTCCACGGCGGCATTCCCCAAACATGAGTGCCGTCGGGGATGCCGATTGCTTTGGCGTAGGCCGCAGCCTGAAGCATTGCATGCGATGGGGTAGCGCACGTGAGAAGTCTGGCGGATCCAAAGTTGTTGTTGCCGCGCAGCACGACGGAATAGCCGCTCCTGTCATATGGCATCGCTCCGACATTATCAAAATCAGCGAACGTGCCGTTCGTCACCTTGGCAGACACGCCCCGGCCGACTTGCCGCGACCATGTACGCGCCGCAACGTCTATGGTCAACACCTTTGGTTTAGCCGTTAGGAAACTCATCCAGCTCATGCATAGAGCGCCAAAAGCTGCAAATCCGACAATGGCCATACCAGAGTCGCCGCGAGATATGATCGTCAAGTAAGCAAAGAGCAAGCCGAAGCCGGCTGATATGATGCCGCAGCCAAGCGATGGGCCAGTCGGCGTTTCGATCGTTATGACCGGTGGAATATTTGACGAATAGCTAGCTGTATCAAAGCCTATTATTTGCTTCATGCAACGTCCGCTATGATCTCAACCAAAAAGACATGGCTGGCGCTGAGACGCCAACCATGCCACCCTCATCTTCTACTTATACAGCGCCCTAAACCGGTCCAGATCGCTGTCTTTGAGCATGCGGAACCGGCTTTCGCGTTTGGTGTCGCGCTCCAAGATCGCTGCTTCGAGTGTTCCGCCGAGGGCGAGCGCCTCTTTGATCATGTCGGCTGGCTTGATCCCTGCGTCTTCCGCGGATTCGAGACGGACATCGTTTTCGACCGGGGTCAAGCGTCCGACCGCCCAAGCGTCTAGCGCGGCGGTGACGGATTTGTCGAAGTCGGGAACCTCGCTACCAAGCTGCTTTTCCAGCTCGTCGAGCATGCGCTGCTCGTCCTCGACCGTCCCGGCGATCGCCGTCTTCAACGCGTGCTTGCTGAACTCGCCATCATAACCGACTAGGAAAAACTGGTCGTCGGCAGGTGTGCGACCCATTTCGGCAAAGACCGCACGGATCGCGACGGGTTGGGAAAATGGGTCTGCATAGACCTTCTTGATGCTCGGCGAAACCGCAAAGCCGACAATGCGCTGGACACTGACATCGTCAGGCGAGCGCGTGAAACCTTCCCGGTGCGCGATATCGATCGCGCCAGTGCGGATCGACTCGATATCGGACTGGTTTCCGATTGCTGAAAACATCAGCTTGTCATAGATTTCGTAGATTTTGCGCTGCGATTGACGAACTGTCAGCAGCAAAATCCCCTTGTCATACGAGATGCCGACCACAGGCGATCCCTCGCGCAACCGCTCTTCGATGAACTCGTTGCGCTGGCGGACAGTTTCATTCCATTCATAAGGACTGTAAGGCATAAAAATACTTTCTGATTTTCTGTAAGATCGGTCAAACGCAGGAAAAAGCGTCCGTTTCCCTCCTTGCGGAAGGAGGGATTAAGGGAGGTCCTTCCAAGCTAACCACCACTGCATTGTTAGCGAACTACGTATTTCCTCGACTCCACTCGTTCCTCGTTTCGCTCGGAATGACGGAAAAGATACCTCCCTTAGCCCCTCCTTCCGAAAGGAGGGGAACGTCATACTGGCCTCTACGCCGGGTGGGCCCTACTTCTTCGGCAACAGCTCCCGAATCTCGTCATCCGAAAAATCGTGGATGCCGTCCGCAGTGATATACTTCGCCGCGGGCAGGTTCTTCGACGAGCCTCCGGTTGCGGTGTCCAAGTCTGACGCGATCTCAAGCAGCGCGAGGCATTCGCGCAACGCCTCGTCGCGGCTCATCGACGTGAACGGCCCCTTTGTCTTGATAATGTAGTCGAACACGCCACGGATCGGACCGCTACCCGAGCCAGCAGCGCCGAACTCGGCGTTTTCGAACTGGCCGCCCATCACGTCATAAAAGAAGATGCGGCCGGTATTCGCCTGCAGATCGTAGGTCGAAAGGACCGGGATGAACGCACCAATTCCCTGCATCGCCGCGCCCAAGTTTCCCGCGATGACACGGCTAAGCTCCTGCAGCTTGCCGTCCAGCGACATCGGTTGAAGCTGCGAGCGCTCAAAATACTTGAACGTGTGCCGCAGGAACCGAACCACCTCGATGCTCTTGGCAAACGATCCCGAAATCGAAATGAGCGTGTGATCATCAAGCGCAAGCACCTTTTCCGCCTGATCGTACATGACCGTATAGCCTGCTGTCGCGCGACGGTCGGCGACATTGATGATGCCGTCCTTGTACTTGACCGCGATCACGGTCGTGCTGTGCGTATCGACAAGCCCGGGCGCAACAGTTTGGGCCGAATCAATTAGTGAAAGCCCCGAACCCGAATTGCCGATGAGCTCGGAAAACTCACCGAGCGTGGATTTGTTACTAGTAATCTCAAGCATAATTTTGCAAACCGAAAAAGCGACGCCCGGCCTTACGCCGGGCGGTCGAACACACTAAAACAGTCGCCGTCTCCCTTATACGAATCCGGCAAGCACTGGCTACAGATGTCGCGAATCAGCTTCTCGCCACCCGCTACCGATAAAACAAAATCACTGACCGCTGCGCTGTCGGTAGCGACGCGCCTGGTCGGGATCCACCCGCTTCATACGCTTAAGCAGATCCGAACGGTCCGGGCGATCGACATTCGGCTTTGTCGGGCCGGTCTCATCGCTATCTCGCCGCGTGGGATCTGCTGGTTCCGCTGGCCGGGTTCCTCGCTCTTCTTCCATTGTGGGCATCGTGAATATCTCCCCTTCCATCATGACTTGCCAATTGAAAATCGATTGTCGATTGGTAGATATGAAATTCTATCTTAGTTAAACTATCGGGATCGGGCTTTCGCTTAATTACGCAAACCGTTGGCGGTTTGTCGCCAACGCCTACTTACCCAGTCCTCGAAACTTTTGCAGCAACGCCTCGAAATCCTGTGCTTCGCGGATCGTTGCGAGCGCAGGAGCGATTGACTCCGGCGTTAGATAACCATCTAATTCCGCTACCCACGACTCCGCGTCGCTTCGCAAAACGACACAACTCCAGCCTGCAACGCCAATTCTATCGGCGAACCGCTCAATCAATGCGCCTCGGATCGCCGCGCGCGTATCCTGCGGCGCGGTGGTCATCGCCTTCGTGACACCTTCGTCCGTGGAGAGCCGCGCCATGTGGCCGCCTTCTTCGAGCGCGGCACGCAATCCCTCTTCGGGATCAATATTGGCGTACTCCAGGTCAAGACTGAGCAGGTGGTAATCGTCCCACTGCATGCCTTCCGACTCTTTGAGCTCCTGCACTAAACTTCGCCGCGCGACCCAGTCCAGCCTGTCCATCAATTCGTACGGATCGCGCTGAAGCGCATCAAGCGTCTTCTCCCATTCGGCGAGCGTCCAGTCCACATCAACCGACTCGCCCGCAAACCGCTCTGTCGCCGCACTCAAATAGAAGCGTTGTAGATCGACCGCCCCGATCGTCTTGCCATGGTCATCAACCTCGACACACCACTTAAACGACTGATCGCGCGAAACCGACTGAATCGCATGCACCGGATTTTTCAACCGAACTGGCGCAGTCCATCCGTCATCGGTCAATGCAGCAACTAGTGCAGCGGTTCCAACCTTCAGCGCAGTCGTATACTCGCACATGTTGGCGTCGCCGCAGATCACATGCAGACGCCGCCACTGGCGCGGATCGGCGTGCGGCTCGTCCCGTGTGTTGAAGATCGGGCGACGGTGGAGGGTATCTACCGACGCCTCTTCCGTAAAATAGTCCGCCCGCTGCGAAAGCTGAAACGGCACGTTCTTCGACTCGCTGCCAACCCTCCCCGCTCCCGTGTAGATGATGCGAGTCGCGAAGAACGGAACGAAGTTGGCAAGTACTTCGACAAACGGCCGGCCGCGCCCCATCAGATAGTTTTCGTGCGTGCCATAAGAACTGCCGTGGTAGTCCGTATTGTTCTTAAATATCTCAACTTTGCCAGCGCCAGCCGCAGTCCGCGCCTTCGCGCAATCAAAAACGATCCGTTCACCGGCACGGTCATGCGTCACGAGGTCAATCAGCGTCGCGCACTCCGGCGTACTGTACTCCGGATGTCCGTGATCGTTATACAGCCGCGCGCCGTTTGCCAGAACATGGTCGGCGCGTTCCTGCTCAGCAGGCAGCGATGGCGCCCTCGGATCGTCGAACTTCGCGTCCTCGGGATCGTATTTCAGGCGATCCACATGGAAGCCGCGCATGTCGCGTCGCGAGTCCTCGCCGCGGTAGTACCACGGTGCGGCATACTTCCCCTTGTACGCATTGACCAGGGCCCGACTCTCGGCAACGAGCTCGCTGGCCCCCTTGTTCTCAACGCTTATCCCGTATTCAGTTTCTATTCCAAAAAGTGGCAACTACAAGACTTCTTTCATCGGCCCGTTCGACGCTTCTTCCGACGATATGATATGTGTTCCACTTGCAGGCATCGCGCTTAATAGGCTCAAAGCAAAATCGTACTTCGAATTAAATTTAATCTCCTCAAAACTATCTGCAACATTCTTGGGCAGATAGTACGAAGCACTCCTTATCAAGAGGTCAGCATATTGATCAGAACTCAAGCCGCGTAGATCCGGAGCGAGATCCAATGGCTTCTGCAAGATTCTTTCCAGAATTTCTTCCGCAGTGCCACTTGTTACTCCATCTTCATCTGCCACGATGTAAGTCTTCATCCCACTACCTCTTCTTCATCTTTGAGCCACAAGCGAATTGCTTTCAATGCCTCTTCTGGACTTGCGTAACCTTTGAACGATACATATGGGCCTCGGTTTTCCAAAAAAGTGCTCAACATTCTCGAAGGCAGGTGGCTTTTGCCGTCTGGATTGCTGAACAATACTAAAGCACGGATGCCGTAATCAGGTGCCCGCTCAATTTCCATCAGAGCGCCTGAGGCAACGCTTACCTCGAAGATTGCCAGTCTGCAAGAATGAAGCAAGGCTAGCGTGTCGTCATGAATGTCCGAATCATTTTCGAGTTTGTACCAGTCGGCAATAACTGGTACAAACCCAGACTCCTTAACAACCGCAACCAAGAGATTGAGCTGGTCACGCCATTGTTTATCGTAACTACCGCCGACGAAAACTCTTTTTCGACGGGTGCCCTCCAGGACCGACGGATCAAGTCCGTGTGGCAGCTTAGCCTCAGGCTTTTCTTCCGCCAACCTTAAATTATCCCCTTCTTCGCAGGCCTCGCATTCCTATTCTTCGGCGAGATCGGCTTCAAGCTGACCACATTCTCGGGTTCGTAGTCGAGCAGCTTAAGCCAGTCTTCCAGGTTGTCGGTTTTCGGGAAGATCTCGTTCTCCTTATACTCCTGCTTGATCGCAGTTTCTAGGTCCTGCCAAGAAATACCCTCTTTGGTCAACTTCACATCAATGCTGCGTTTGATCGCGTAGTCTTTCGCGCGCTCAACAACGGACGTCAGCAACGCACCACTGATCAAGTCTTTCCAGTAGAGCGTGTCGACTGAGCCGTTGCGCAGGTAGACTTCGAGGAACTCGTTGTCCGCACCCTTGTGCCACAGGTATTTCGTTGCTTCGTCGATCAGGTATTCGCGCGCTTCGCGCTCGCCGCCTTTTTCATCGACCAGTCGGTAATCCAGCGGCAGCTTATCATGCAAGTAGATGCCTAAGATGTCCCGCGTCGCCTTCTGATCGGGGCGAACCACCTTCACCTTGCGGTCGATCCGCTCTGGGCGAAGGATCGCCGGGTCGATATAATCCGGGCGGTTGGACGTGAGCATCACAACGACATTTTCCAAGCTGACCAACCCATCCATCTCAGCGCAGAACTGCGGGACTACCGTATTGCTGATATTGGTGAACCGTCCCGACGAACGTGTCCGCAGGATCGATTCCGCCTCATCGATAAAGATGAAGACGAGATATCCCTCTTTCGCCTTCTCGCGCGCTGTAGAGAAAATTTCGCGCACCTGTCGCTCACTCTCGCCCAGCCACATGTTCAGGATTTTTGGGCCATTGATGTACATAAAGTACTCTTTGACATCCTTTTTGGTGCGCGCCTTGTACTCCTGCGTCAAATTGTAGGCCGTCGCCTTGCCTATGAGCGTCTTGCCGCATCCGGGAGGGCCATAAAGCAGAATGCCCTTCATCGGCCGCTTGCCGAACCGCTCATACAGCTCAGGATAGAGCAGCGGCAATTCAATGGCATCGCGGATCACTCCAATCGCCTCCTGCTGACCACCTACCTGCGACCATTCGATTGGCGCAACCTGCTCCAGGAACAGGTCCTTCGAATCCTTTTGCGGGAAATGCTCTAGCGCGACACGGAAATTCGGATCCATTCGGACTTCTGAACCAGTTTTGATGGTCTCGTCCTTGATCGGATCGCCGAGCATCACGACACGACCGCTCAGTCCCTGGACATCGCCGCCGACACGCAGCCGATTCTCGCTCAGCACTTCGCCGACCTTGACCACCTGGCCATTTTGCGCCGGGCCAAGGTCCGCAAGAACAACGTACGCTTCATTTACACGTACCCTTGTTCCAGGCTTTAGCTCTGCAACATCGAGATTTGGATCGACATTAGTATAGAAATCGTTGTCGCCTAGCGCAATATTGGCCGTACCGTCCTCGTTTTTGCCGAGGAATACTGCCACCTTATTCGCGGGCTGGGTGAGCTTGGTGTACGCTTCGTCGTACTTTCGCGATCAGCTCTTGCGCTTCGGTGAACTGCTGCTCATCAACATCAAGTTGGTGGCGCAGCAATATAAGGTATTGCAGGCGGTCGTCGTCGTGCGGCGTCTTGCGGATCAGCTCATCCACAATCACGATCGCGCGGATCTGGGTCTCCTGCGAAAAAGGAATAGACCGGCTATCCTCGTACGCCGATTCGGTGCCTTGACGCATATATTTGTTCAATGTGTCCTTGTCGATGTCCCTATACCTGTCCTGTCGATTCTTGTCATTTGCCATGAATGAAATGCCTCCGGTTTTCGCTACCGGTCCAATCCCCAAACACGTTTTGTTTCTGCGGTTATTCTTCCTTATTAAACCAAAGTATACCCTTTCGCGGTTCCCGCACCCATGTTCGATAACCCAAATGCCCTAGCCGAACGAGCAGTAGAAACCGCAAATGCTTAGCCAATTTGGAGGAACGCATTAGCCAATTTCGGCCTTCTTTCCCTTCCCGTTGCGGGAGGGGTGGCGAGGAACGAGACGGGGTAGGTGCTCGCAGTGGGAGGAAGGGCCCCGATTGCGAGAAGGTGGGGCCAGTTGGGGCTTCCGCCTTCCTTCAAGTATAATGAATTAAGTAAGCGCATCTAAAAACAGCCGCCCACCAAACCCTTTGAAAAAACGTTCTAAGACACTCATCGTCATCGGCATAATCTTTGTCATCGCAATTGTCGTCGCAGTCAAGCTCAAGGCAACTCACGCCAAGCCAACTCCCCCGCGAACCGTCGTAGTCCGGCGAGGCGACCTGATCGTCCCAGTCGACGAAACCGGCACAGTTACGCCCGACAATCAGGTTGATGTCAAAAGCAAAGTAGCTGGCCGTCTGCTGACCATCCCAGTCGTCGAAGGACAATACGTCGCCAAGGGCCAGCTTATCGCGACAGTGGACACCTCGCAGATCGATCCACAAATTAAGTCGACTGAGGCGCAGCTTGAACAGGCGGAGGCGCGGCTTGAGCAATCGATTGCATCGTACAGATTGCAGGTCGCGCAAACTCAGGACGCAATCGAGCAGGCGCAGGCGGGCCTCGACAGCGCCAAGGCACACCTCGAAACGGTAAAGGCGGGCTCGCGGGTTCAGGAGCTTCAGCAGCAGGAGCAGGCGGTTGATCGCGCCCGGATTGATCTAGCAGACGCAAAGCGTACCCAGGCCCGCAAACAGATGCTGGTGGACAAGGGCTTTGTCGCTCAGTCCGATGTCGATGCCGCCGATGTTGCAGTAGACACCGCAACCAGCACGCTCGATTCCGCCGTTGCGCAGCTCAACTTGCTGAAAGCCGGTCCGCGTGAAGAAGACGTCCACGAAGCTCAGATGGGCGTGGAGTCGGCGCAGGTGCAGCTCGATACGGCGAAAGCCAACGCTCTCCAAAATGATGTCCGCAAATCGGACATTGACCAGGCGCGCGGCAATGTCCAAGAGATACAAAACCAGCTTGCACAGCTTGATGTCCAGCTTGCCGACACCCGTATCCTCGCCCCCGCATCAGGCATCGTGCTGAAGAAATACCGCAACGTCAACGAGATCGTCCAAAGCGCGACCACCAGCTTTTCCGACAGCGACTCGCTGGTCGTCACTCTCGGCAGCAAACCCAAAGTGCGTGTGGATATCAACGAGGTCGACATTCCAAAGGTCGAGGTCGACGACCAGGTGAACGTAACCGTTGACTCCCTGCCCGGCGAAACCTTCGCTGGCAAAGTCGCGACCATTGCGCCAGTATCAAGCAGTTCGCTCACTGCTAATTCGGACTCGGGCAGCGGAAGCGGCGGTAACGCGATCTCAAAATTCCCCGTGAACGTAATCTTTACCAAGATCGACCATCGGCTTAGGCCAGGTATGACCGTCAACGTCTCCATCGTCAGTGCCGAACACAAAAACGTCCTGATTGCACCGCTCGAGGCGATTAAGCGCGCAGACAACGTTGCCAGCGTCTCCGTCTTGCAGCCTAGCGGCAAGCAGGTCACGGAAAACATCAAGCTGGGGATTAGGAACGATACCGATGCCGAGGTGCTTTCCGGCCTCGCCGTCGGCGACAAACTTGTGGCCAAACCGATCGATGGCTCCGACCGGCGCAAAATCGACATCAACGCGGACTAACCGACATGGGCATATTCGAATCGTTCCGCATTGCGCTCGAGGCGATCTGGGCCAACAAGCTGCGCGCGCTGCTGACCATGCTGGGTGTGATCATCGGCGTTTCGTCGGTGATCATCATGATCGCGCTCGTGCAGGGCCTGCGCCAGTCGATCCTCAAGCAGCTCTCCAGCAACGGCGCAAACCTTGTCTTCGCGGCCTACGATCCGCAGTCGGATACGCTATCGCACGGCGTAAACGGCATTACAATGGCTGACATCGACGCCATCGAGCGCCGCTGCTCGCTGATCCAGGATGTCAGCCCGGAGGTTGAGTTCCCCGTAAACGCCCACAACGGCGCGTCCAGCAAGAGCGTCTCTATCCACGGCGTGATGCCTGATTTTCCGGACATCCACCAGGTCGCGCTCACCGATGGCCGCTTCGTTGACGCCACCGATGCCGCTCGCTACGGCAAGGCATGCGTCATCGGCGCCGATTTGAAAACCAAACTTTTCGGCGCATCCAGCGCAGTGGGACGCACCCTCCTCTGCTCGTTTGGGGATTCGACTGTCGCCATGACAGTGGTCGGCGTCCTCGATGAAAAGGATCGCGGTGGAGACGGCGTCGATTACAACAACGGCATCTTCGCGCCGCTGCGCTCCGTGCAGCTTCGCTTTTCCGGCACGGACATCATCGAAAGCTTCACGGCGCGCTCGAAGGACGTCACCCTTACCGACCAGAGCGCCGACCAGATTTGGGCCGTGATGAAGGATCGCCATCCGACCAACTACAAGGACTACATTGTCGATACGCAGGCGGGTTTGCTGAAGCAGATCGACGTCATCATCAACGTCCTCCAGCTTGTCCTGGGCGGGATCGCGGGGCTGTCGCTGCTCACCGGCGGCATTGGGATCATGAACATCATGCTGGTTTCGGTGACCGAACGTACCCGCGAGATTGGCATCCGCAAGGCCGTCGGCGCGACACGTGGCGCGATCCTGGCGCAGTTTATTGTTGAGGCGATGGTGGTTTCTGGTCTCGGTGGTCTGATCGGAATCGGCCTGGGCGAGGCCTGCTCCGCGCTGATCGACAGCTTCAACCACAAAAACCTGCCGACCTACGTCCCCCTCTGGGCCATCGGCCTCGGCTTCGGCTTCGCCGTCGCAGTGGGACTCTTCTTCGGCATCTACCCCGCGTTTAGAGCATCAAAGCTCGACCCGATCCAGGCTCTCCGCTACGAATAGAAAAACTGTAGGGGCTAACCAAGCGAGCTTGCGAGTGCGGTTCGCCCTGCCTGTGTGGGCAATTCGCTATAATGATCGTAACGAGAACTTCGCTGAGTACTGACGCATACGCGCAAATGATCGAAGCCGAACAACCACGCTACATTGCGAAAAGACGGACTACTGCCTCAATTCGAGTTGATCAGAAAGAGCTTCGTGAGCGGATCGATAATGGCCGCAAGAACCGCTTAGCCGTGCTGCCGCTTCTCATAGTTTGGAGCATCGTTCAGCAATCTGTTGAAAACAGAGGCTGGATTCACGTACTTTCGGTTGCCGCTGTTCAGGCGGTTGCTATAGGGCTAGTTTTGTGGTGTTGGGGGCGGTGGCCGACTGCCGGTCGAAAATACGTCATCGATGGTCGCGGCATACGGATCGGTCCGCGGGTGCCATATGTATTTTGCACCATTGCGACATGGAAGAAGGACGCATTGGTCGGATTAATTAGACAGCGACGTAGCAACGGAACCCGGCTATGCATTGAACTGCAAGATCGCGCGGCAAATGGTAGGCGAACTGAGTGTTTGAACGTAGATCCGCCCGAAACCGAAGAAAATCTGAATGCGTTTGAGGAAGCGTTGACGAATAGACTTGCGCAATGAACTGATTTTTGACAAGCATGGCCGCAATCGATTATGGCGACTCGATCTTCGTCGCTTAACCATAAATGCTGTGCGCGCTGACCCAACCGTTGATCCTGCCGCGATTGTTTCCTATCTGACAGCGAGGCCCATCAATCGCCTTGATTAGGTGCAAGTAGTCGTTGCCATTCACTCGTACCAGCACCGCGTCTGCAACCGCAAGTTCGCTCGCGTCACAAGGAGATACTGTCACAAGGTCGCCGTCATCGCCCTTGCCCTTCATCTAATGCCCGCGCGGCTTAATCTGCACGGTTTGACCTTTAGATAGGGATTCTTTAGCGAAGGATGCCCAGGACATTTAGTTTATATCGGATAAATCGCGCGACTATAGGGACCCGGTCGGCCCAACTCATCTGCAACAATTTGCCAAGCTTGCGGATCTTTAACCTCGACCCAATCTTCTCCACAATAAAATATTCCTCGCCTAAAGCATTCGACTACGACGGACAACTCACTGGCCAGGTTGTTAGCACTAGTCCGCGGCAGGTCTTCACCGGAACTAAAGACTATCAGATCGGAATCAACAACTACATACCCGCATTTTGCCACGAAAGATCCGCCGCCCATATCAAACGTATAGGGAAGGCAGTCTAGCGGGTGAGCAGAGCGTAGTCCTTCACTCGAGATTTGGAGCGCAATACGAAAATGATAAATCGCGTCATCAAGAGGCAACAAGTAGTGTCCAGGAACAATCCATGCCGCGACATCCTCCTTCGACCCGTTTCGCCAGGAAAATAAACTGATCAGCTCCTCTGTAGGCTTGATCGGAAGGTCGTCGAACGCTGCAAGGATTTTGCTGCGGGATAAGCCCGGACGGGTTGCGGTGAGGAGCGACGGGTTCAATGTCGCCAATTCGTTTAGCAAATCGGTTACTCGTGACATGCCCGTGATAACCTCCGGTCTGTGTAGGCGATGCCGGGAAGGGCGAACCGCGCCTCGTTCCTCGCCTTGGTTAGCCCCTACGGTTTCAAACTCCTAAACCTTGCCTTCCCGCTTCGGGGAGGTGGCGAGCTTGAGAAACGGAGGGGTGTCCAATCCTCTCATCACTCACAATCTCTCCATCCTTCAACCTTACAATCCGTTCGCAGTGTTCGGCAATCGACTCCTCGTGCGTGACGATCACAATCGTTTTGCCTTCGTCGTGAAGCTCGGCGAACAGGCGCATCACCTCTTCGCCGGTGTGGGAATCAAGCGCGCCGGTCGGCTCGTCGGCCATGAGGATGAGCGGGTTGTTGATCAACGCACGCGCGATGGCGACACGCTGCTGCTGGCCGCCAGAAAGCTGGTTGGGGTTGTGGTCGAGACGGTCGCCGAGTCCGACGCGCTCGAGGGCCAATTCAGCGCGCGCTGCACGGTCTTTGCCGCCCGCGTAGATCAGAGGCAGCATCACCTGACGGAGCGCAGTCGTTCTCGGCAAAAGGTTGAACTGCTGAAAGACAAATCCCAAGCTGCGGCTGCGCACTGAGGCGAGTTCGCCCTCACTAAGCTTAGCGACTTCGTGACCGTCAAGCAGGTAGCTGCCGGACGTCGGTCTATCAAGGCAGCCGATGATGTTCATCAACGTCGATTTGCCCGATCCCGACGGCCCCATGATCGCAACCATCTCGCCTGCCTTGATATGCAGCGAAACATTTTTCAGGACCGTCAAATCCATGTTGCCGGTCTTATAGGTCTTGACCAGGTTTTCAACCCGAATCATTTGTGGGCTGGCTCCAAACCCTGGTCGTTGACACCCAGCGCACGGCGCAACCTGGCATCGGCCTCGTAGTAGTCGTAGATCGCGGTAACATACTGGTTTTGCGCCTGGGTGAGCGTCACTTCCGCGGTCGTGATATCGACCGATGTTCCGACGCCCTCCTTTTTCGATTCAACTGCGGCATCGTAGTTCACCTGAGCGGCTTCGACCGCCGATTTCGCCAACGTGATCCGCTTCAGCGACTCCGCCCGCTGAACGCTCGCACTCTCGACATCAAGCTCGATCTGCTGACGAATTTGAATGAACCGATCTATGGCCGAATCGCGCTGTGCGTCGGCGCTCTTGATCGCGGCCCTCGAAAATCCTGCGTCGAAAAGCGGATAGGACAATGTCAACAGAGCTTCATATTGACCACCCTTGGTGCCAACATCGTTGATCGCCGTGTAGTTGACCTGACCAATCCCTGAGACAGCTAGCCCAGCATTGATCTTCGCTTGCTTGACATTCAGGTTGCCCTCGTTGATGGTGGCGAATTGTTCGAGCAAATCAGGGCGATTGGAAAAAGCCGTAGAAAAATACTGATCCAGGGGTTCCGGCTGGTCGGCCTGGGGCGCGGACGGCAGTTGATCCTCGCCCGACGAGAGCGGCGCGGGCTGCGGAGTCGCGGTGGTTTCGATGCCCATGGCGTTCTTGAGGGTGGCCGATGACGTGTCAACCGAATCCGAGTTCTGCAGTTGCGAGACAAGGGCATTGTCGAGGTCGGCGCGCGCCTGGTAGATGTCCTTTTTTGGCGCGACACCGGCATCGATTTGACCCTGCACCTGATCCAAAACAAGTTGCGCCCTGGCGACCTGCGCATCCGAAACGCGCTTTAGATCTTCGGAGCGCAGTTCTTCGTAGAACGCTTGCGTCACATTCGCGATCACCTGCTGGGAGGCATCGCGGCTACCTGCAAGTGCAGCGGCGATCTGTTGACGGGCAAGAGCGTTGTTCACCTCGCGCGTGCCGCTGTCGAACAGCTTTTGCTGCACCGCGACACCTCCCGTCCCGCCCCGCTCGGTAGTCACGCCTCCAAGCGAAATAGTCTGACCGGAGAGAAGACTTGTTGTAAGCCCGTACGTGTTCTGCGTCAGATTGATGTATTGATAGTTCGGCGTGACAGTCGGATAGTACTGAGCTAGCGCCTGCGTCTTCGACGCATCCGCTTGGGTGACGACAGTCTGCGCGATTGCCTGCTGTGGCTGCTGACGAAGCGCGATGCGGATCGCATCGGTGAGTGTGAGAGGATTCGGCAGGACCAGTCCCGCCGACGATGGCGCAACCTGCGCAGAGCACACATCGCACATGGCTATCACGCGCGACAGAAAGCACCCCAACCACCCAAACCATCCGTAGTCTTTTGCTAGCAGCCATCCGTTTTCTATTCTACCGCATGCCAGACCTACCCCAGCGACAAGTCGCCACCCCTCCCGAAGCGGGAAGGGAAGGATTTGATGTCATTTCGAGTGCAGCGAGTCCACGAGCGAAACGGAGAAATCTCTACTCTCCGGGTACAAATGCGCAGAAAGATTTCTCCACTACCCTCGTTCCTCGGTTCGGTCGAAATGACAAAACACCCCCCTTCCCTTCCCGCTTCGGGAGGGGTGCCTGAGGAACGAAGGTGGGGTAGGTCTGGCTCGGGAGGGTCGCGACTTCACGCTGGGTAGGTTGCCTCCTCATCCTCCAACCGGGTAACATAAATCGATAACAAATTGTTATTAATGACGTAAACATTAACTTTTTGGACGGTGGGGAACGAGAAAATGGCAATGGACGTAGAAAATCAGACGGCAGCGTTTTTAACGAATGGAAACGGGAACGGCAACAGCCACGGTGCCGCGAACGCGAAGACCAGCACTTGGCGGACCAAAGTCGGTCTCGCCGAAATGCTCAAGGGCGGCGTCATCATGGACGTGGTCAACGCAGAGCAGGCGGTCATCGCCGAAGAGGCAGGCGCGGTTGCAGTGATGGCGCTGGAGCGGGTCCCGGCGGATATTCGCAAGGACGGAGGCGTCTCACGCATGTCTGATCCCAAGATGATCAAGAGCATAATGGCCGCTGTGACCATCCCCGTCATGGCGAAGGCAAGGATTGGGCACTTTGTCGAGGCGCAGATTTTGGAGTCGCTGGGAGTCGATTATGTCGACGAGTCCGAAGTGCTGACCCCTGCCGACGAGATGTTCCATATTAACAAGCATAACTTCAAGGTACCGTTCGTCTGCGGCTGCCGCGACCTTGGCGAAGCGCTCCGGCGCATCGGCGAAGGGGCAGCGATGATCCGCACCAAGGGCGAAGCCGGCAGCGGCAATGTGGTCGAGGCAGTCCGCCACATGAGAACCGTCCTGTCGGGAATCCGCAAGATTCAATATATGCCGGAAGAGGAGTTGATGACTGAGGCCAAAAATCTGGGAGCACCGTACGAACTGTTGCTTGAAGTCAAACGTCTTGGAAAACTTCCTGTTCCGAATTTCAGCGCCGGAGGGATTGCCACACCAGCCGACGCCGCTTTGATGCGTCAAATCGGCGCCGAAGCAGTCTTTGTGGGGTCGGGCATCTTCAAATCCGGCGACCCGAAACGCCGGGCAAAGGCGATCGTGGATGCATGCACGTTCTTCGACAAGCCCGAAGTCCTCGCCGAAATCAGCGAAGATTTGGGCGAGCCGATGGTCGGCATCGACATCCGCATCCTGCCGGAGCAGGAACTGATGGCCTCGCGGGGGTGGTAGTTTTGGCAGTCCCCCTCCTTTCGGAAGGAGGGGCTAGGGGAGGTATCTGGCGTTCTTCTTCCCCACATTCGCCTACCTCACCTATCCTCTCCTTCCGAAAGGTGAGGAACCAGAGCCCATGCGCCTGCTTAAACTCATTCAACTTCAGAGTCAATGCCCCACCCTCCCAAAATCGCTGTACTCGCCCTGCAAGGCGATTTCGAGCGTCATATTATCCGCTTAAATGAGCTTGGCGCTGCGGCGTTTGCCGCGCGAACGCCCACCGAAATCGACAGCGCAGACGGAATCATCGTCCCTGGCGGCGAAAGCACGACGATCGGCAAGCTAATGGCGCGGTATGGGGTCGATCAAGCGATTCAGCGCGCGTCCAAGGCCCAAAAGCCGCTCTATGGAACCTGCGCGGGCATGATTTTGATGGCGAAAACAATCGACCAATCGACCGAGGAGCGCGGTGGCCAATCTGTTCTGTCGCTCATGGACATTACCGTCGCGCGCAACGCCTACGGTCGCCAGATTGACTCGTTCGAAGCATCCCTGCCCCACTCCCGACTTCCAGGTTTTGCCGAAGGCGAAGTTAACCTACAGGCAGTTTTTATCCGTGCGCCTTCGATCATCGCACATGGTGAAAATGTGGATATCCTCGCGAAGCTCAACGGGCAGCCGGTCCTGGTTCGGCAAGGCAATCTGCTGGCGTCGTCGTTCCATCCCGAACTAACCAGCGACACGCGCGTCCACCAATACTTCTTGTCGATGGTCGCCGAGAGCCAAGATGCGGTGTAGCCTGCTTGCAGCTTGTATGTGGCTGGCGCTCCTCAGCGGCGATGCTGCCAAGGCGCAAAATGCCGCGCGTTCGACACCCGGATTCACACCGGTCTGGATTCACGCCGCCGTCCCACTGGTTTCGCTCTCAATTTCCCCTCAGGGACAGTATCTTGCGATGATCACGCAGGACGGTCGCCTCGCGCTATGGCAAGCTGACACGGGTGAATCGATCTGGTCAATACACGGCGTGACGGCGCACAATGCAATCGTTAGCGACGCGATCGGCTATGTGCTAACATACGACTCCCTCAACCCTCTGAACCGGACAGTCACGCTCTACCGTAGCCAAACGCCAAAAGCATCAGCGAAGCTGCAGCCGAATGCCGTTGGCCCGCCATCAGCCCCTAAGCCTGTGGTGGCGCTCAAACGCACGCTCGATGGCGCCATCTGGAGCGCGGATGTAAGCCTTGACGGCTCCCATGCCGCATGCGGCACAGGCTCGCGGCAGGTCTACATTTTTTCGCTCGATCCGCACCCGTCCATGGCGTCGCACCCCATCGACGGTATCTGCAACGATCTCAATTTCGCGCCGAACAATCAGTTCCTCGCGGCTGGTTTGTGGAACCAAAGCGGGGTCGAAACGTTGGATATGGCCGGACAGAATTCGCTGGAGCTACCTGGCGTCGAACACGCGCCGCTACAGCGTGGATGTCTCGCCCGACAGCAAAAAGGTGCTCGCCGTTTCGTACTTGAACCATCTTTCGTCTAACCCAGCGGTTATCCAGATCGACGATCAGGGTGCGGTTCGATGGAGCTACGGACTTGGCAAGGAAAGCTACGATCCGGTCATCAAATCCGGGCGCGATCAAGACATTAGTTTCTGCTCGTTCACCCGGATCGTTCACCATGGCGGCGAAGCAGTGCCGGAGCGCGACATTGTCGCGCTGAGTCCAGCGGGCGATGTGCTGTGGCAAAAGGGTGGTCTCTTTTTCTCGCCGATGCTGCTGTGCATCACGCCTGACGGTGCCGGCGCGGTCGCTTATGACGGGGTCAAAACACTGTACCGGCTCGACAGCGAAGGACATGTCCTCGCCCGCGACCAGCTTTCCGGCAGCCTGGAAACTTGGGCCATCACCCGCGACCGCCGCAAACTGGTCGTCTATACGAGCGACGGCGAGATCAGCTTGCTGACGATTGGATAGCATTACTTCAACCGACGCGGTGGCCGTCGGCTATTCATAAACTTGGCTTAATCCGTCTGGTACAATCGGGGCGCAATCGGCTTGAGATCGACATCTGCAAGGCCGTAAAGTTCAATGTTCGCGATACGCGATCGCTTGCTGGAGAAACCAGAATGGCAAATATAGTACAGATTCCGTTGTCGGAATCCATTTTGAAGCAGGTTGGCGACGACAATAGCGCAGATGCGCTGTTCCAGTCAAGCGGCCAGCCAATCCCCTTCGCGCAAAATCTCTCCAACCGGGACACTCAACTCGTGTACGCAATCGCATTTGACCTCGACACCAATACTTTGCAAAAGAGCTATCACACATCTAGCTACAATAACGCGTACGCCGACATTCGAACGAGGCTTGTTTCGCAACATGGCTTTGCGTGGCAGCAAGGCAGTGTATATTTCGGCGGAGATAGCGTAAACGCTGTTACTTGCGTTTTGGCCGTCATGGATTTGACCAATACTTTTTCGTGGTTCGCTCCGTCAGTTCGCGATATTAGGATGCTGAGAATAGAGGAGCAGAACGATCTACGGCCAGCAATCCAGCAGGCTCTTGCCGCGCTCGACAAGCCGCCAACGACTCCATGAAATCTGGAGGTTTCTGCTAGAACATGATGTTCCGAATTTTGTCCGCAAATCTCTCTTGGCCGCGCTTGAAAGGTAACTGTGAAGAAGTTTCTCCAAATCCTTGCGACGATCGCAAAATGGATCGGTTCGTATCTTGCCGTAATGGCCGCGCTAGGCGCATATGACGTCACGCGCAACACCAAGCTCGACGAATCTGTCGTCAAGCGTTACTTCATCGGAAACGGCCTGCTGACGTGGGCACTGTCCCCCCTAAACGTTCTGATGGACTTGCTTGCGCTGCCGTATGTCAATAAAGGTGTTTACAAGCTGGATGATCTTCCTCCAGCATATCGTGGCGAAATCCAGAAGCTGATCGACACGGCGAAGCACGAGAAGATCGTAGAAAAGATGGAATCGCTTGCGAAGGAGCGGGCGCGGACGATGGTTTTCTGGAAATGGTATGGAACGAATGTTGACGCGGTGGTTGACGTTCCTGCTTATCACGACGATTATCAGTTCGTCAAGACCATCGGCCTGTCGGTGTTCAACAAGAAGCAGTTGACGTCCAAACACTTCGGGCCGTTCCGCCCGACCCTCCGGGTGCTCTACAACGTCAACGACATTACCGACGAGTCCGCGTATATCGAAGTCGGTGAAGTCAAGCACTACTGGAAGGACGAAAAGCTGTTCATCTTCGATGACACGTTGATGCATCAATCGTTCAACGAAACGGATCAAATCCGTTATTGCCTGTTCGTTGATATTTTGAGACCGTCAATGCTACCTGGCGTTTTCGCGGGCATTGTCGGCATCTTCCAGTTCTTCCTACGCGGGGCAAACTACATCTTCTACAAGAATTGGGATGTGATAAAGAGCTAGCCCCACCTTCCCACTTAGTGGGGTGCTAGGCTCTCGGGTGGCTCTTGTCGTACGCCGATCTAAGCCGAGCGACATCTACCGTCGTGTAACGCTGAGTCGTTGCGACGCTACTGTGGCCAAGCATCTCTTGGATCGAGCGAAGGTCGGCATCGTTTTCAAGAAGGTGTGTGGCGAACGTATGCCGCAGCGTGTGCGGAGTGACCCGCTTGCGTATTCCAGCTTCCGCCGAGTATCGCCGCACCATCTCCCAGACATGCTGCCGGGTGAATGCGCCTCCATGCTCGGCGACAAAAAACACCTGCGGTTTCAGGCTTGCCCCGCAACAACTCCAGTCGCGCTTCGGCCGCATAGTTCTGCAGAACAAGCGACGTTGACGGGGCTAGCGGCACCAAACGCTCCTTCGACTCCCTTTCCAAATGGCCGAAGCAAGTGGGACTGAAGATCAACTTGGCCAATGGTCAACTCGCATAGCTCAGAGACACGCAGGCCGCACGCATAGAGTGCCTCCAGCATGGCACGATCGCGAATGCCGCGAACACTGGTATCGGGCGCATGAATCAGCCGCTGGACCTCGTCAATGGTCAAGACGCCCGGCACTCGCTTCTGCTTGCCGCCGCCGATTTCCCAGCCCGACGCCAGGTCGATCTTTGTTGACCTCTCCTGGATCAGGAACCGCGAGTACATCTTGATCGCCGACGACTTCCGCAGCAAGGTCGCCGGTGCCATCCCTTTGCGCCGCAGCAGCGAAAAGTAGGACAGGACATCGTCACGATCCGCCGTGGTTTCGTCTTTGGAACGCAGTTTGATATGCGCGAGAAAACCGTTCAAATCGGTGCGATACGCCGCAATCGTATTCTCTGACAACGCCCGCTCAGCGCGAAGGGAGTGGATAAAGGAGTCGAGGAGGGAGGGAACTGTTAACGTCGCGGGCATAGGGACATTGTACGGTGGATTCTAACGCTAGGCAGAATCGTCTTGCCGCTAGTTCACCACATTCTGCGGGTTGCCACTCAAGAACGCAAGGACATTGTCGATGGTGACGCCAAGCAGCTTGCGACGCGCTTCCGGCGATGCCCAGGCGAGATGTGGCGTGATGATCGTGTTGGCCGACGTGAGGAGGGGATTGGCTGGGTCGGGCGGTTCGGTGGAAAGAACATCGGCGGCAAATCCGGCGATGCTCCCGTCATTCAGCGCCTCGGCGAGATCAGATTCCACCACAATCGGACCTCGTGCGGCGTTGACGATCAAGACCGCACTTTTCATTTTCGATATGAGCTGCTCATTGACCAATCCGCGCGTTACGGGTGTGAGAGGGCAGTGAAGCGAGATGACGTCTGCGATTTGAACCGCTTCGTCAATGGGTTGGCGTTTCCATTCGCTAGACGATGCGGCCGATGAACGTCCGGGCAATTCAGCGGCAATAACGTTCATTCCTAGAGCGGATAAAATGGCGGCCACCCGCTGGCCAATATTGCCCATCCCCACGATAACGGCGGTCTTTCCCGCCAATTCCACGAGCGGAAAACGCCAAAAACTGAAGGCCGTAGAGCGCGACCATTCGCCTTGGTGGACAAGGTCGCTGTGCGCGCCGGTTCGCTGCGCAATTTCCAGCAGCAGCGCAACAGCGGTTTGGGCCGTGAAGTTGGCGCTGTACGCGGGGACATTGCAGACGGGAATGTTGCGTTCGCGCGCCGCGGCGACATCGACGACGTCATAACCAGTGGCCAAGACGCAGATGAGGCGCAAATCCGGCGCGCCAAGAACAACTTCGCGCGGGAGGCGCACCTTGTTGGTGAGGACGATATCGGCGGTTGCGATTCGCTCGGCGGTTAGCGACGGAGCGGTTCCGTCGTGACGCACAACATCCGCGACCGACGTCAACCGGCTCCAGTCCAGGTCGCCCGGATCTAGCGGGAGCGCATCTAAGACAACGATGTTGGTCATGGTGGATAGTGTAGCAAATCTGGCTAGAAATTCTAGCTGAAGTCGGACAAGGCTGATCAGGTAAACTATCATATTATTCCACGTGGAATAATTTCTGGTGTTTAACAACTTCTGTTTGTGGGATGGGCGTCCGCGCCTGTTATCTTTATGTCTTTCCGTCATCCCGACCGGAACGAGGAACGAGTGGAGCGGAGGGAACACGTAGTTCGCTAAAATACAGCCTACCGTTAGGCGAACTACGTTTTCCCTCCGCTTCGCATAGTCGCTACCGCACCCGGGCATCGGTCGGAATGAGGGAGAAGCCCGCGCAGACGCCAGATGAGGCGCCTGTCCTACAACCGATGTACACATAGCCTGCGGGCGGGAATTGCGTCGAATATCCGCCCAGGCGCGGACCTTTGGAAGTTGAATGATCGTCAGTGCCAGTCATCTGTAAATTCGCCGCGTTGGTTCTGCGTCGATTGGTGATTGGATTGCTCTTACAAATTTGTCAATGCGCTCATCGGTTTCATACTGGTCAATGACCAATTTGCGCGTGAAGCGTTTGCCGGATTTCGAATTCCGCAGTTCGACGATCAGGGTCGTGCCTCGAAGATTCGGCTCGCGAATAATGCGCTCCGGGAGATCGAGGGCCGACCAACGCAACAATCTTGTCGATTGCTTGGAGTCGTTAACCCTTGAGATCTCAACGTCTCCGACAACTCTCATGCCATCCGGTCCCATGGCATAAAACCACTGCAGATTGCTGGTCTGAAACTCCTTGATGGCCTGAATCGCCACGATGACGCAGAATAGCGTGAACGCAATGTCTAAGTAGTGGTGACCCAAAAATCCTCGCGTTGAGAATCCGGTGAATAGCGCAACACCCGTGGCCACAACAGCGTCCTTGATGACGATGAGTCGTTGCAATCTATTTCGCTCCGACCGGTCCATACTGACCATGGCCGTATCAAACTCAGCAAGTTCCGCCGGCGAACCCGGCGCGTCCCGGTCACTGGTAGTGGGGGTAGAGGAGAGTTGTCCGCTGTAATCGTTCATCGATAAACTCGCACAGCTTTTTCGAGGCCGGTCATCCCAACCGGAACGAGGAACGAGCGAAGTGGAGGAAACACGTGGTCCGTTTAACAACAAGCTGTATGATAGCGAACTACGTGTTCCCTCCACTTCGCACAGTCGCTACCGCTCCCGTGCTTCGGTCGGGATGACGGACAATAGATTCATCCACTTCTGCAAATCCAGGCAAGACATGCCTGGCCCTGAGAGGCCAAGCATGCCACCCATCAATCCACCCTCTGCACGAATCAGGCCAAATCGCCGGGGACGTCGTGCGCGGTCATGAGGGTCTGCGACTCGGCGTCCATCACGCTCATCATGCCGAACGGGTCGTGGATCGGTTCGGGCGGGGTCGACGATGCCGGCCGCGCACGTGTCCGAGCCCATTCGCGCAGCACCGAAATGCGCTCAGACATAGTTACCGACAACGGGACCGAGGACTTCGCTTCGGCGAGCAGGCGCTCCGTGGTGATATCGAGCTCGTCGGAGAACGCGTCGTACAGCGCCGAGATCACCACTTGCTCGATCTCCGCGCCGGAAAATCCAGCAGTCGCTTCGGCGACAGCGTCCATGTCGAAGTTGGCTGGATCACGTTTTCGCTTTTCAAGGTGAATCCTCACAATCTCCTTGCGCTCCTCCTTGCTCGGGAGGTCAACGAAAAATATTTCGTCGAAGCGTCCCTTGCGGAGCAGTTCCGGCGGGAGGGACGAGACGTCGTTCGCGGTCGCGACAACGAAGCAGGGCGCGGTCTTGTCGTTGAGCCATGTGATGAATGTCCCGAAAACGCGCGCCGTCGTGCCGCCATCGGATACTCCCGACGACTGTGTCCCTGCGAAGCCCTTCTCAAGCTCGTCAATCCAGACGACATTGGGCGCAGTGCTCTCGGCAATGCGGATTGCCTTTCGGATATTTTCCTCTGACTGCCCGACAATTCCGCCGAAAATCTTGCCAACATCCATCCGCAACAAAGGCAATCGCCACAGCGACGCAATCGCCTTCGCTGAAAGAGACTTGCCGCAGCCCTGCACGCCCAGCATCAAAATGCCCTTGGGGTTGGGCAGGCCGAACGCGCGCGCCTTCTCGGTGAACGCCACCGTCCGCTTGTCCATCCAGTCCTTCAGCATGTCCATGCCGCCGACATTGGCCATGGCTTCGGTGGCGGGATAGTATTCGAGGATTCCAGACTTGCGGACGATCTGCTCCTTTTCCGATAGCACGACATCGACATCGAACTTGCGCTTTTCGACCAGGCTTTTCGCAAAGACATTCTCCGCTTCGCTTGCAGTCAGCCCCTGCGCGGCCTTCAAAATGTGCTCGCGCTCGTCGTTGGACAGGTTAATGTCGATCTGCGGGTTGGCGCGTACGGACTGGATGATGCCTTCCAAAAGCTGATCCAAATCCTCCAAGCTGGGCAGCGAATACTCGACAATCGTCACCTCTTTTTCCAGTTCCATCGGCAGCTTGAGCTGAGGCGAGAGAAGAATGATGGTTTTGTAGGATCGTTTCAGCGCGAGAGTCAGGTCGCGCAGACGTCGTACGATGGTGTAGTCGCCTAGAAAAGCGTGGAAATCCTTGAACAGAAAGATCGCAGGATCGCGGGAGTCCATTACGAAATCTAGCGCCGCTAGCGGATTCGCGGTGGCATCGTTGCGGTTGCTGGGATTCAGGACCATTCCCTGCGTGATGGTCCATTGATACAGCTTTTTGCCACGGTCGGAGGCGATCTGCCGGATCGCGCTTTCAACGCGCTCCTCTTCCCAGGAGACCACATAGATGATCGGGTAACGCGCGCGAATGAGGGTTTCAAGTTCGGTGTTGACGGAGCTGGTTGCCATGGGGTTATTTTGGCACGCCATGCGTGCATTTGTTACGCGCCGCCAAACAGGTTCTTTTAGAAGCCGACCGCGCCCGCGATCCACCAAGTTTGTGACAGTTGAGGGTGAAATGTGGCCTACTAGTTGAGAGAACTAGAGTCCCATACCTCCACATGCTCGCCAAATCGGCTGACAAGCATCTTGCCGTCGGGAGAAAACGCAATTCCGCCGGGCATGGACCAATTTTGTGGATAATCGACCGCGCGAAATTTTCTATGGAGCGCGGTTGCAATCCTCCAGTCGCCAATGTGAGGCACCGATGCGTGGAACTCCAGGCCACCCGTTTTCGCATCTAGCACTCTCAGGCCATCGTCTATATTGTCAACGACAACATAACGGCCATTTGGAGAAACGACGACTGTGGCTCCAATCCCGTAGAGATCATTTGGGTCAGCTGGCGTCAACCACAATATGTGGCCAGTCTTAACGTCGATGTCTCTAAAGATAGCCCCATCGACTCCCATGACTGGCTGCATGTTACAAAGCAAGTAGATAGATTGTCCGGATGGATCAAATGCGAAATCACTCACGCCTTGAAACTCATCAAGCTTAATGGGCGGAGGAACTGTCTTAAGTGCCTTTCCCGTGCGACTATCCCACAGCTGAATGCCGATCGGAACGTCAGATATTGGCGTGTGAGTGTAAATGTTGTCATGAGTTGCGCCGTGCCACCAACGGTAGTTGAATTTTACGGTGCAAAATAGCTTCCCATCCGGCGAAAACTTGCACTGCCTGTCCTCCTCGACTGCAGTTGGTACCGCGTAAATCTGCTTGCCGTTTCTGGCGTTTAGGACGGTGTTTCCAGTTCCTACCATCTCTCCGTCTGGTGAAAAACAAAGAGGGATATTCCCTTGATGTGACCACAGCTTTTTTCCATTACTCCAATCCCAGGCGGTAACTGTATCAGTTGTGTAACCGGCAGTCTCGCCGCTTGCGATTACTACCGTTCCGCGTGGCGACACGGCAATGCCGTCTGACCGAAATTCACAAGCTGGAAACGACCTGATCAGCTTGCCAGTTCGTATATTCCAAACGGAAATAAAGGAATAGCACCGCGGATCTGTTGACTTGTACTTAAAGTTGCTCTCTTTGAAGCCAGTGCTAAGAAAGGTACTTCCATAAGGGGATGTTGCCACCGATGTGACGACCTCTCCGGTATCAACTGAAAAGCGCGGAAGTCGCATGGACTCAATCGCGTGCTTTCTTGTTAAATAAGCGCAAGCTACGGCAAGTAGCAATAACAAAAGTGCCGCCAGCGTTGCTCGATTTACTCTCGCTTGCCGTTGTCGTTCCGAAATTTGATTATCCACTGCGCCATTTTCGCCGCTCAAACGCTAAATTCATCCATTAGCCTTATATTTCGCTCGAATGAACTAAACCCGTATCCCCTACAGTGAGCGCAAACTCTGCCAGCGGCATAATCAGATTGTGAGTTTCGCAGGTCCCCTCGAAAAGGGCAAACCGGCCGCGAGGTCGGGGCGCAAAGCTTAGGGTCTGGCGACGTGGTCATTGCACCCATTGCTAGATAGCCGAGTTGCCGAAAGGTGCGGGCCGTTTATGTGGACGATCAGGCGTCAAAGCCGAATTCGGCCATGTATTCGAGGGAAACGCTAGACCTCACTGAGACGTGGAAAATATTTCAGTTCGCGTCCAAGTCCCGAACAGTGAACCTTCGCAATCGATAACGGCAAACCGCGTGAAAGCGCGGGACGCAAAGCTACGGGCCTAATGAGCGAATTCTGACACTCTTCAGCGCGCACTATGGTCGCCGAGCTTCCGAACTTGCGATTACGGAGGTCTTATATGTCTGGTATTACACGAAAAATGATTACAACCAATCGGGTAGCGGTTCCGCTACTCGCGGTTAGTCTCGCCATCTCCAGCGCCGCAGGCTCGTTGTTGCACGCCGCGACTCTGGCTTCTGAACCGGCCACGATAAACCAACTCGTCCCTCAAAGCGGCGTTGCTGGCAATCGCGACCGACTTATCGTCAAAACGGCTGGCACCCTAACCGATGCGCAGAAGGCTACGCTTGCGAAGCTGGGCTGCGACATCTATCGGAACCTGCCCATCATCAACTCGGTCGCGCTTTCGGTCCCGAAGCCCAATACGGGCAAGCTGAGCGCGTTGCCATTTGTGGTGCATGTGTCGGACGATGCCATCGCGCATAAGACCGATGCGTTTACGGTCGGCTCCAGTGAGGCTGGCCAAGCGTATACGCAATACGGCCTAACAGGCTCCGGAATTGGAGTTGCCGTGATCGATTCCGGCATTACGTCGGTTGCGGATACCCAACAGTCGCTGCTCGGACTGGCTTTGCTTACCAGCCGAATTGTGGCAAGTCAATCGTTTGTTACTGGCGGGACTAACGACCTGTGCGGTCACGGCACGCATGTTGCGGGCATTATCGCCGGCGACGCAGCGTCGTCCAGCGGCCTCCTGACCACGCAATCGTTCTACGGAATCGCGCGCGCAGCCAATCTGATCAATCTTCGAGTTCTCGATCAGAACGGCGCAGGTTCAGTCAGCA
Source organism: uncultured Armatimonadota bacterium (assembly GCA_963699265.1). Lineage (GTDB taxonomy): Bacteria > Armatimonadota > Armatimonadia > Armatimonadales > Capsulimonadaceae > CAXSEA01. The sequence goes on from OY969427.1 coordinate 954,006, forward strand.
ACGTGGTTGCGGCCATCCAGTGGGCGGTTTCGCACAAATCGGCGTACAACATCCGCATCATTAACCTGTCCCTCGGACAGCAGGTGACGCAGTCGTACACGACCGATCCGCTCTGCCAGGCATGCGAGTCCGCGTGGAAATCGGGCATTTTCGTGGTCTGCGCGGCGGGAAATGCGGGACGACTGAACGCAACCAACACCGCAGGAAACAGCAACGAGGGTTGGGGTACCGCATACGGTTCGATCGAATCGCCCGGCAACGACCCACTCGTCATGACCGTTGGCGCGACCAAGAGCATCGATGGCAAAAGAAGCGATGACCGCATCGCCACCTATTCCAGCCGAGGGCCGTCTGTCTGCGATTGCGTGATCAAGCCTGATATTGTTGCTCCCGGGAACCAGGTCATCTCCGATCTCGCCCCAAACAGCACGCTGGCGAAGGCCTACGCTGCTACAAACAGCGTTCCAACAAGCGACTATGAAGCGCTTACTGGCTCAAGCAGCCCATCGCCAAACTACTTCATCCTGTCCGGCACTTCGATGGCTACGCCAGTAGTCAGCGGTGCAGCCGCCATGATGCTGCAGTCGGATCCAAAACTTACGCCTGACACATTGAAAGCCCGGCTAATGACCACGGCCAGCCCAATCACGTTCGCGGATGGCACAAGCGATGTCTGCACGTTTGGCGCAGGCTATCTTGATGTCGTGTCGGCGCTCGAGAGCACGGTGGTTGCAACGCAACCGGCACGTAGTCCATCTGTTTATATCGACAGCAACAATGTTGTCCGCGTAAAGATGGATAACGCACTGTGGGGTAATGAAGCGAAGCAAAACCCGGACGGTAGCTGGTCGATCGCATCAAATGCCTCGATCTGGGGTACTGGACTAACGCAGGTTGTCGATCTTTATGGCCAGAACGCACTCTGGGGCTCGCAAGCGCTCTGGGGAAGCAATGCTCTCTGGGGCAGCACGGCCCTATCGTCGTCAAACGCACTATGGGGATCTCAGGCACTATGGGGCAGCAACGCCCTGTGGGGATGTTCCGGACCTTCGGGATCGTCGGGAACAAACAGCAGCGCATCGATCGACATGTCATCTTGCGCAATCGATGGTGATCTGTCGCCAATGTACAACGCGAGCGGCGTTCGAATGGCCGTCAATCTGATCTTCCATTCGAACCTTCCAAGAAATCCGCACCATGTTCAGGGACATTAGTACCTGAGGATTCGACAGTGCATCGCGACCCGCCTAATCGATTTAGGCGGGTCGATTTTTTGCCGTGAAGTGGAGCTTGGATTAGCAACTTGCTAGACTGGTAACGACGCGAACCTATCCAAAAGCATTTTGGCGAAAACTCAAGGAATCTGTCGAAAACGCGAATTACAAACCGGTATGAACCACAGTGAGCGCTCGATTGCCAGACGGCATAATCAGACTGTGAGTTTCGCAGGTCCCCTCGAAAAGGGCAAACCGGCCGCGAGGTCGGGGCGCAAAGCTTAGGGTCTGCATTGATGGCATTTGCCATCAATGCTAGACAGCCGAGTTGCCGAAAGGTGCGGGCCGTTTATGTGGACGATCAGGCTTTATTTGGCCGAAGTCGGACGCGTATTCGAGGGAAACGCTAGACCTCACCGAGGTGCGGAAATTTTGATCCGCGCCAAAGTTCCGAACACAAAACCTTCGCAATCGATAACGGCAAACCGCGCGAAAGCGTGGGACGCAAAGCTACGGGCCTAACCAGCGCATACTTCCTCCCCCATTAGCGCTACATGGTCGCCGGGCTTCCGAACTTGCGATTACGGAGGTCTTTTATGTCAGGTATTTCGCCGAAAATAAAATCGACTAACCGCATAGCAGTTCCGCTGCTCGCGGTTTCTCTCGCCATCTCCAGCGCCGCAGGCTCGCTGCTGCACGCCTCGACGCTCTCTTCCGAACCGGCCATGATGAACTCGACCACCCATGAAAGTGTTGTGACCGGAAATCGTGTCCGACTTATAGTCAAAACGACTGGCACCCTTACAGACGCACAAAAGTCAACGCTTACGAAGCTCGGCTGCGACGTCTATAGGAACCTGCCGATCATCGGTTCGGTCGCGCTCTCGGCGCCCATGTCCAACGTGGACAAGCTGAGCGCGCTGCCGTTTGTGGTCCACGTGTCGGAGGATGCCGTTGCGCATAAGACCGATGCGTTCACCGTCGGCTCCAGCGTGGCTGGTCCGGCGTTTACGCAGTTGGGCCTGACCGGATACGGCATTGGGATTGCGGTAATTGACTCGGGGATTACCGCCGTTCCCGATAATCAGCAAGTTCCAGCGGGGATAAAGCTATCGCCCGGCATCTCTTCGAATCGGATCGTTGCAAGCATGTCGTTCATTCAGAACACTTCTGCACCTGCGCCTGGTCCGGCACCTGCTCCAGCCCCTGGTGCTTCGAGCACCAATGATCAATGCGGTCACGGAACGCATGTCGCAGGCATAATTGCGGGCGACGGAACGTCATCGTATGGGCCGGGATACTCTCAGACGTTCTTTGGTATCGCTCGGTTTACCAATCTGGTCAACCTGCGTGTCCTAGACCAGAATGGCGCGGGCTCGGTCAGCAACGTGGTTGCAGCAATTCAGTGGGCGGTGACGAACAAGGCGAAGTACAACATCCGCATCATCAACCTGTCCCTAGGGCAGCCGGTGACGCAGTCGTACACGACCGATCCGCTGTGCCAGGCATGCGAGGCAGCTTGGAACCAAGGCCTGTTCGTTGTCTGTGCAGCCGGAAATGCTGGACGGTTGAACTCGACCAGTACGGCAGGTGCGCCCAACGAGGGCTGGGGCACCGCCTACGGTTCGATCGAATCGCCAGGCAACGACCCGCTTGTACTAACGGTCGGCGCGACCAAGAGCATCGATGGAATCAGGGCCGATGACCGCATCGCCACCTATTCCAGCCGTGGCCCGACCGTTGGCGACTGCGTGATCAAGCCGGATCTTGTTGCGCCAGGCAACGAGGTGATCTCGGATCTTTCACCGGGCTGTACGCTTCAAACGCTCTATGCTTCAACCAACAGCGTTCCAATGAGCACTTACCAAAGCAACGCCAATCCGCATGCGGTGTCCACTAACTACTTCATCCTCTCGGGAACGTCAATGTCTGCGCCTGTGATCAGCGGTGCGGCGGCTCTGCTGCTGCAAGCGAACCCGAACCTAACGCCTGATACCCTAAAGGCCAGACTGATGACGTCGTGCGATCCCATCACATTCGCTGATGGCACGACCGACGTCTGCACATTCGGCGCAGGATATGTGGACATATTGTCGGCACTGGCGAGCACAGTCGTCGCCACTCAGCCCGCCCGCAGCCCTTCGGTCTACGTCGATAGCACTGGCGTTGTCCGCGTCAAAATGGACAATGCGCTGTGGGGGAGCGGCGCAACGCAGAATCCGGACGGCAGTTGGACAATCGCGGCCAATGCCACGATCTGGGGTACTGGTCTGACGCAGGTCGTGAACCTGTACGGCCAGAACGCCCTATGGGGATCCACTTCAGGCGTAGGCTCATCCAATGCCCTGTGGGGCAGCACAGCACTGTCGTCAACAAACGCATTGTGGGGGTCTCAAGCTCTGTGGGGCAGCAATGCTCTATGGGGTGATGGACCATCCAACTCGCCCGACACCGACAGTGCCACAGTCGATCTATCGTCGTGTGCCATTGACGGTGATCTTAGTCCCATGTTCAACGACAAGGGTCACGTGATGAGAGTGCACTTGAGGTTCCATTCGGAGCTTCCTAGGAACCCGCACCACATCCAGTGGGGTAACTAACGGACTCGAAGATAGGTAGCACGTTGCGACCCGTCTGCATCCGCAGACGGGTCGCTTTTTGCTGTGACATTGAGGCGCGAAAATCGCGCCCGCAGGTCGGATTATCCACCGCCAAGCATGACCTGAACCGTAACCATTCAGATCACTGTGCAAAGGTGATCATCTGTTAGAATGGCCTGCTTGCAGCCAGCCTATTTCACAGCAAAGGTCATTTTTTATCGCATATTCTGGTAACGAAACCAGTGAACGCGATTTCTCCCAGCGGCATAATTGGATTGTGAGTTTCGCAGGTCCCCTCGAAAAGGGCAAACCGGCCGCGAGGTCGGGGCGCAAAGCTTAGGGTCTGCATTGATGGCATTTGCCATCAATGCTAGACAGCCGAGTTGCCGAAAGGTGCGGGCCGTTTATGTGGACGATCAGGCTTTTGGCCGAAGTCGGACGCGTATTCGAGGGAAACGCTAGACCTCACTGCGGCGCGGAAAATTTTCAATCTGCACCAAAGTTCCGAATACAGAACCTTCGCAATCGATAACGGCAAACCGCGCGAAAGCGCGGGACGCAAAGCTACGGGCCTAACCATCACGCTTGATTGAGCGGAGCTGCACGGTCGCCGAGCTTCCGAACTTGCGATTACGGAGGTCTTATATGTCTGGTAATACACGAAAAATGATAACAACCAATCGGGTAGCGGTTCCGCTACTCGCGGTTAGTCTCGCCCTCTCCAGCGCCGCAGGCTCGCTGCTGCAGGCCGCAACGCTGTCAACTGAACCGGCCACGATGAACCTGCCCGTCCACGAAAGTGCGCAGGCTGGAAATCGCGACCGACTTATAGTCAAAACGGCTGGCTCCCTGACGGATGCGCAGAAGGCTACGCTTACGAAGCTCGGCTGCGATATCTACCGGAACCTGCCGATCATCGGTTCGGTAGCGCTGTCGGCACCCATGTCCAACGTGGACAAGCTAAGCGCGCTGCCGTTTGTGGTTCACGTGTCGGAGGATGCGGTTGCGCACAAGACCGACACGTTCACCGTCGGCTCCAGCGTAGCCGGCCCGGCGTTTACGCAGTATGGACTCACCGGCACAGGTATTGCCGTCGCAGTGATTGACTCAGGCATTGCTGGTGTAGCAGATATACAGCAACTTCCTCCGGGAGTTCAACTTCCATTAGGACTATCGCCCAACCGGATACTTGCTAACCAGTCGTTCATTCAAGGTGAAGACGCGAATGACCACTGCGGTCATGGCACCCATGTTGCGGGGATCATCGCTGGTGACGGGTCTAATTCCTATGGGCCGAACTTCACGCAGACATTCTACGGCATAGCACGGTTCACAAATCTGGTCAACCTCAAGGTTCTTGACCAGAACGGATCTGGCTCCGCCAGCAATGTCATTGCCGCCATTCAGTGGGCGGTCACGCACAAGTCGCTGTACAACATCCGCATCATCAACCTGTCCCTAGGGCAGCCGGTGACACAGTCGTACACGACCGATCCGCTCTGCCAGGCATGCGAGGCAGCTTGGAACCAAGGCCTGTTCGTTGTCTGTGCAGCCGGAAATGCTGGACGGTTGAACTCGACCAGTACGGCGGGTGCGCCCAACGAGGGCTGGGGCACCGCCTACGGTTCAATCGAATCGCCAGGCAACGATCCGCTCGTGATCACTGTTGGCGCTACAAAAAGCATCGATGGAAAGAGGGCCGATGACCGCATCGCCACCTATTCCAGCCGTGGCCCTTCGGTAGGAGACTGCGTGATCAAGCCGGACATCGTTGCCCCCGGCAATCAGGTGATTTCGGATCTTGTTCCTGGAAGCACATTCCAGCATGAATATGCATCTACGAACAGTGTGCCAATGAATCAATATCAGAACAACGGCAATCCGAATCAGCAGTCGAACAACTACTTCATCCTGTCCGGCACCTCGATGGCTGCTCCTGTCATCAGTGGCGCAGCGGCTTTGATGCTGCAGGCAAATCCAAAACTAACGCCTGACACGCTGAAAGCTCGACTAATGACATCCGCTAGCCCGATCGCATTCCCTGATGGAACCACAGATATCTGCACGTTTGGCGCAGGCTATGTGGACATAATGTCGGCACTGGCGAGCACAGTCGTCGCCACCCAGCCCGCCCGCAGCCCGTCGGTCTATGTTGATAGCAATGATGTTGTCCGCGTCAAAATGGACAATGCGCTGTGGGGCAGCGCCGCGACGGAGAATGCTAGCGGCGTTTGGACAATAGCTCCTAATGCCACGATCTGGGGCACCGGTCTGACGCAGGTCGTGAACCTGTACGGCCAGAACGCCCTGTGGGGATCCACTTCAGGCGTAGGCTCGTCCAATGCTCTATGGGGCAGCACTGCACTGTCGTCGACGAACGCACTTTGGGGATCAAATGCGTTATGGGGCAGCAACGCTCTATGGGGTTGCGGCGGCACCTACGGTTCCTCCGGCGTGAATGACAGCAGTGCCATGATCGATCTCTCGACCAGTGCTATCGATGGAGATCTTAGTCCCATGTTCAACGACAAGGGACACGTGATGAAGGTCCACTTGAAGTTCCACTCGGAGCTTCCTAGGAACCCGCACCACATCCAATGGGGCGAGTAGCCAAAGCACACCATTAGACATCAGGTCCGCCCGCGCAGTGACAAACTGCGCGGGCTTTTTTGCCTACACGAATCAGTCTCATGAGGTAGTTTGTTGCCCTAAATTCGTATGCTAAGATCGATTCACTCTAAGATTCAACCCCGTAATACCGACAATGTTGATAGTATGAGCGAAGGCATCGGCCCAGTGCTGCAAGATCGCCTAAACGGTAACAGATTTGTACCTGCTCAACAAGCGGCATAGACGGTAATCACTAGTCACAAAACCGCGCACCCAATACTTTGAACGAACTCCCTCTTAAGGCAAGAATCTATCTTTGGGCGATCTTCGTGGCCACCACGGCCGTCACGGTTTCGGCTGCCTGCGATCCGTGTCCGATAACGTCGGCGCAGATGTGGGCGATGCCGATTTTTATTGTTCTGGCCGTTTTGGCTGGCAGCAAGAAAATTGCCTTGTCGCGAGTGGATAAGTCCAGCGGTTCGATGTCAATGTCGCTGGGCTTCACCGTCACCTACGCTGCGATGCTATTCTGCGGGCCGCTTGCCGGTATGCTTACTGGCGTCGTTGGCTGTGTCAGTTCAGGAATAAAGGGACGCAGCCAGACGCCGGTCCAAATCTTATTCAATTCATCGCTGGCAGCAATTGAGATTTACGTTGCGGGCATCATATTTCTTGCTCTTCACGGCAACCGACTTGCGGTAGATCCTATCGGTTCGATCCCCGCGCTTATTGCCTCAGTGCTAGTGTATTTCTTGGTGAATACTGTCGGCGTATCCCTCATAATCGCTTTTGCGACCAATCAAAATCCGTTCCAATTTTGGCGGCAAACCTTTTCCTGGACTGCACCAAGCTACTTTGCGGGGGCGAGCATCAGCACCCTTGCGGTCTACATTTGCGGCACGCACATTCTTTACTTCGCTATATTTCTGTCGCCCGTCCTATACCTCACATACCAGTCGTATTCAACCTACCGCGCGCGCATGGAAGAGCAGCAGAAGCATGTCGAAGAGCTGCAAGCCAGGCAAGTTCAGCTTGCGGATCTCTACCTCGCCACGATCAAGAGCCTCGCCCTCGCCATCGACGCGAAAGATCAGTACACACATCAGCACATTTTGCGGGTTCAGCGCTATGCAGTAGCAATCGCGATCGAGATGGGACTGACGGGTGACGAACTGGAAGGTATCAACACCGGCGCTCTTCTGCATGATATCGGGAAGCTGGGAGTGCCGGAGTATGTCCTTCTTAAGCCTGGCAGACTAACAGATGAAGAGTTCGCAAAAATCAAAAAGCATCCTGAGATTGGTGCGGCCATTCTGGAACCGGTGGAATTTCCATGGCCAGTACTTCCGGTGGTCAAATACCATCATGAGAAATGGGACGGAACTGGCTATCCTGAGGGGCTGAAGGGCGAAAACATCCCACTGTCGGCACGAATCCTTGCCGTGGCCGATGTCTATGATGCGCTGACATCCTCTCGCTCCTACCGGGCCGCGTGGGATCATGAGCGCGCAATGGCGTGCATAAAGAAAGATGCGGGCACGCACTTCGACGTGAATGTTGTGGACGCGTTCGTGAAGGTGATCGACCGCGTTCTGGCGGAAGTCGCGGCAGAGCAAAAGGATTCGACACCGGCAGGGCTCGTCCCGGCTGCGCTCGATTCGGCCCGATCCTACTCAGCGTCGGGTTCGATTCCCAACTCTGCCGTGCGAGAAATCCAGCAGGCATCGGCAGACCTTTGGGCGCTTTACGAGGTTGCGCAATCGCTATCGTGCAGCCTTGGTTTGAGCGAGACGTTGGACATCCTTTGCCGCAAAGTTGAAGGAATCGTCCTGCCGGGAGCCGCATGTGTCTTTCTGCTGTTCGAGGACACGGAGATGCACGGCGACATGTTCGCACGCAGCGCGACCGGCGCGAATGTGGAGTTCTTCCGGGGAAGCCGAACTCTCAAGCAGGACGGGGTTTCGCTGACAGCAGCGCGGGAGCGGCGCAGCTATATCGGCGCATACGACTCCGACGACCTGATGATCACAAGCTCGCCGGTAATATGGCAGCCGCTACAATCGGCACTGATCGTGCCGATTCTGCATGAGAACTCGGTTCTCGGAACAATCAATCTTTATCATCCGCAGCCAAACGCGTTCAGCGAACACGATCAGCACCTCCTTGAAACCATTGGCGAACGGGCCGCGATGGCGATCTACAATGGTCTCATGTTCGACCGCACGCGTAGCCATGCGATGACCGATCCGCTGACCGAACTTTACAACTTCCGATATCTTACTCAGTCAGTTAACGCGATGTGTAAAGAGGGGCAATTGTTTTCGCTTGTCTGCCTCGACCTTGACGACTTCAAGCCCATCAATGATAATTTCGGCCATCAAAAAGGCGATGAGGTTCTGCGCGATCTCGCGCTGATTCTGCGTTCGGCAGTGGGCGATCGAGACATTGTCTCGCGCTACGGCGGCGACGAATTCCTGATTGTGCTGGCAGGCAAGTCTCAGACCGAAGCACAAGGAGTCGCCGAGCAGATTCAAGCGATAGTGACGGATTACGACCCCAGGCTGATCCATCCGACGATCGGCCCGCTTCGGATCGGAGCAAGCATCGGTGTGAGCTGCTATCCCGCGGACAGCGATGCCGGCGATTGCACCGCTCTTCTCGCAGCCGCGGACAGTGCGATGTACCGCAATAAGACGGAACGCAAGCTGCGACGTCTTGCTGGAGCGGCCACGGAGACGTTAAGGCAACTGCCAAAGGCGGCGTGATGCCCCACCTTCCCACTTCGTGGGCCCCTTCCTCCCGCAGCAGGAAGGGAAGGAACTGTGGGACAGGCGTCCCCGCATGTCACCCTAATTCTGGCTGCCCCCTCCTATGGGAAAAGGCTAGTACATCCTCTTGTGCAGTCCCAGCTTTTCGAGTCTGGAATCAACCACAACGCCAGCCATCGTCTGCGGGACCGTGACCGTGTTCGGGTCGCCGTCACTGACATATCGCTTGTCGGGATGCTTCTGCAGATAGTCCATCCAATAGCCAAACATGTAGCGGCCGTTGCCCGGGATGATGCGCTGCATCCTGTATGGATTGAAGTCCTTGGTGACGGGGGCAGGCACAGGCGCTGCGCCTGCGAGCATTGCACAGATGTTCTTGTACTTGATGCCATTGTAGGATCCGTACTGGACCAGCTTTTGGTTCTTCGGAAAAACGCCGTACGGCAACGCGAGAAGGTCGACATTATAGCCAGGGACGTTGTCATCGATCTGTTTGGCAGCCAGCGCGAATTCGCTTTCGACCCTCTCGTCGGGCCAATGCTTGATCCCCAACAGATGATGCACTGTGTGGTTGCCAAGCTCGAAACCGTTGGCGACTAGCCACTGCAGCTTCGACTGGCTGTATTGCGATTGAAAGAAATAGTCACCCATCCCTGGACGAGTCAGCACGAAGAACGTTCCACGCAACGGCCAGTCCGAATGCTCCTGATGCATCGCCTGAAGGACTCCGACGGCGCAGGTTGGCGAGATTTTGCCGTCGTCCGTGTAGTCGATTTGGCCCGGAAGCGCGTCATCGAACGTCAACACAACCGGCGATTTGCCAGCGGGACAGTCGATCTTTCCCGTCACCACTTCCGAAAGGTTAACGGGCAGATAGCCGAGGGAGTACAGCTTCTCCATGTCATCGTGGAATTTGGTGATCGGATATTTCAACCCTTTCGGCTTCATTCCGTCAGGGATAAGCTGATGGTACTCAAGGATCGGAATTTCACCAACTTCATTCGGGCGGCCCGCGGCTAAATCTAGCGGCTTCGGTTGGTATAAAACCGCCGCAGATACGGGTGCCGCTACCGGAGCGGTCGCATGGGAGTTCATAGATAGTTTAGCCAGACTAAAATGGCATCCGGCGGTCAAAATCGCCACTCCGGCGGCGAGGATTGCAGGGGCAAAGCTTTTTCTCAAGTACTTCATTTTAGGATTCACAAATGTTAAATAAGGCGGCGTTAGCCGTGTGCTGTTAGAGTTTTCGTACGATACTTGGATTATAACATGGAAGAAGTTGACTAGCACAGGCGACAATTTGACGGAAATTTTGTTGACCAAGAGCTAACAATTCATGCTGAATTGCACGTATTGATAGATATAAGTTCAATGCAAACGCGCAAGATGTGTTATAATGCAGTTTAACTTTCCCGGGCATATCTGTTTGCGAAGAGAAGCGCCAGACTTGCTGGATGGTACTTAACGATGATTGCTACACGCCTTCACTTTACTCAGGAGCTTTCGCTCATTGATGAGAGCCTTCTGAAAATGGGCAGCACGGCGAGCACAATGCTTGACAACGCTTGCGCCGCGTTCCTCGCGGCAGATGTTTCGCGCGTTCCAAAAGTCCTGTCTGACGACAACATCATAGACGACCTGGAAGAGAAGACCGAGGCGAATTGCCTTCGCCTACTCGCATTGCAGCAGCCTATGGCACGGGACCTGCGCCGGATCAGTTCGGCCATTAAGGTCGCTTCTGAGATCGAGCGCGTTGGCGATCACTGCGTAGAAATCGCCAAGAATTCGCGCAAGCTGATGCATCGCTGTTTCAGACCTCGCCCGCTTATCGATATCGAGCCGATGCATCTTGCAGTTCAGAGCATGCTTTCCGACAGCCTGAAGGCGTTTATCGACCACGACATCTCAACTGTCCGCTCAGTCTGCCGAAATGATGATGTTGTCGATGACATGTTCCGCACCATGCGCGACGACCTCTTTTTCCAGGCGCAAGACGATGCGTCGCTCGTCGCCGCCGCGTCCTACACACTCCTCGTGATCGTATCGCTGGAGCGCATCGCCGATCATGCAACCAATATTGCGGAACGTGTTCACTTCATCGAAACAGGCGACCTGACACGCATTGCCAACGAACACAAGCGATACGATTCGTCGGGCCGTCAGATCAATCCGCTCAACGGCTCCCCGAGCTGAATTGACTGACGAATCGGCCGTCAAACCCCAAGTTTCGTCCTTATCCCAACGACTGGCGGAGGTCCGCGAACGCATCCATCGCGCCGCGTCACTGTCCGGCAGAACAGGTAATGAGATCGCGTTGGTCGCAGTGACCAAAACCCACTCAGCAGATGTTGTCCGCACGGCCTACGATGCGGGTCTGCGCGATTTCGGTGAAAGCTACGTGCAGGAGGCGATACCGAAGATCGACGCGTTGACCGACCTTCCCGACATTCGCTGGCATTTTATCGGCCATCTTCAAAGCAACAAATCCCATGCAGTCTTGGGCAAGTTCGGGCTGATTCAGGGCGTGGACAGCCTGAAACTTGGTCAACGGTTGGCGTCGTTGGACACTCCTCAGGACATTCTGATTCAAGTCAAGCTGGGCGGCGAGGCGACCAAATCGGGCGTAAATCCTAGCGAAGTTTTTCCGCTGTGTGAACAGCTTGGCGAAATTCAAGGGCTTCGCGTGTTGGGTCTGATGGCCATCGCGCCGCTGGCCGAGAACGGCAATCTTGTCAGCCAGCCGCGACCATTCTTTGCAGAAGCTAAGGCCATCTTTGACAAAATGCCCACATCGCAACGCAAGATTCTGTCGATGGGAATGAGCGGTGATTTCGAAGTGGCAATTGAGGAAGGCGCAAACATGGTGCGGGTCGGGACTTCGCTGTTTGGGACGCGGTAGAAGAAAGCCCTTTCCCCCAACCCCCTTTCCCATCGGAATTGGAAAGGGGGAAGACGTACCCCGCGACAAGTCCCTACCCTCCCGAAACGGGAAGGTAAAGTGACAACTCAGGGTGCGTCTGCAGCGAACCTTTCCCTTCCCGTTTCGGGAGGCATGCCCGAGGAACGAGGGCGGGGTAGGTCTGCGAATGGGAAGGTGGGGCATCGTTCGCCAAAATCATAAAATTCCTCCTCACCACGATCTGTGCAAACTACCAGTTTTCGTTGTAGAATTTGTCTTAGGAGATTTTGAACATGCCCTACGACCGCAATGCCGACGAAATAGACGACGAGCTGCCCGAGGAGCCGAAGAAGAGTTTCTTCGCGAAGTTCCGAGAGACGTTCATGCGCAATGGCGATGACGACGACAGCATGTATGAGGACGATCTGCCTCAAACGGGCCATGCGCATCATCCTGCCGGCGAAACCGCGACGGTAGCTCGCGTCCCCGCGCCGCATCGCTCGGCTGGCGGTTCACTGAACCCCGTCCGTCGATCATCGTCCATCGCGCAGATGCGCCTGGAGCACGAGCGTGCGACCACGGTAACTGTGCGGCGTTCGCTGCAGTCGTTCGAGGATGTCCGTCGCGCCGTGGACGGTCTGCGCGAGGGTGTTCAGCAGATTGTCAATATCGAGCAGACGCCTGCCGACATCGCGGAGCGCTTGATTGACTTCCTGAACGGCGCGACTTGCGCGCTCGATGGCAGTGTCGAAAAGATCGGCAACCAGGTCTATCTATTCACGCCGAGTACGATCACGATCGATGTTGAGGACAAGTCGCGCGTTACGAGCACGACCAAGCCGTTCTTCGACCGCGAATAGCCCTGTGCCAGTATCCGGTATACTGGTGGCGTGATGACCGCACAAAATAGCGCCGAGCTTGGCGCGCTCGCGGATAAACGCCTCACGATTCTTGGGGTGGGCATAATGGGCAGCGCGTTTGCACGCGGGCTTGTTCACTCGGGCGCGCTGGCACCGTCCCGCCTTACCCTCTTCGACACCCATGTCGCCAAGGCCAAGTCAGTCGCTGCTGAGCTTGGCGGCGAGGTCATTGTCGCCGAAACCGCTCAAGACGCGGCAGAGGGTGCCGATGTCCTTCTCATCGCAACCAAGCCGACCATCGTGCTTGAACTGGTTTCCAGCGTCGCGCACCTGGTTTCGTTGTCTCAACTCGTCATCTCCATTGCTGCAGGCACGCGGATTTCCAAGATCGAAGCGCTGCTTGGTGGCGATGTGCCCGTAATTCGGTGCATGCCGAATACGCCTGCGACTGTTCTCGAGGGTGCAACGGCGATGGCGCGTGGAACTCACGCAAATGCCGAACACATGGCTCTCGCCATGCAGCTTTTCGAAGCCGTTGGCAAGGCCGTCGAGGTGGACGAGAAAGCTGCTCGACGCTGTCACCGGGCTTTCCGGCAGCGGCCCTGCGTATGTCTTCATGTTGATTGAGGCGTTGATGGATGGCGGTGTCAAGGCGGGGCTGAACCGAGAAGTTGCCCGGCTGCTTGCTGCACAGACTGTCTACGGCGCGGCAAAAATGGTGCTCGAATCGGACATCCACCCGGCGCAGCTCAAGGACAATGTCACCACTCCGGGCGGAACTACCATCCAGGCTGTTGCCGTTTTGGAGCGCGCGGGACTAAGAACGGCGCTGATCGACGCCATCGAAGCGGCCACGGAGAGAAGCAGGGAGTTGTCGTAGTACTTTTGGTGGGCTTATTAACTTACTGTCTCATACACCGTCTCCCCTGGCGGGTAGCAGATCAATTCCACCTGGTTGCCATCCGGATCCGGCATGTAGATTCCTTTCGTTCCGTCGCGGTGCTTGTCGATTGGAACTCCGGCCTTCTCAGCCACTTCGCTTAGCTCTGCTTCGCTCACCCTCAGCGCGATATGCGGCGGGTGCTGCGAGGGTGTCACGAGCGCAAGCTTCCCCTGTCCCAGCCTTAGTAACGCCCAGGTGGCGTCGTGATAAAGCACGACAGCGCCAAACGTCTCGACGTAAAATTCCACCGATTTCGCGATGTCGGTGGTCTGTATGGCTACATGATCAAGTTCGAAGGTCATGGTTTTGGAACAAGCCGACAGCGGAAATGGTTCGTCTTAGGACCCTCCCGACCTCCCGAAGCGGGATGAGATTTCAGTTCCCCTCCTTTCGGAAGGAGGGGTTAGGGGAGGTACTTTCTTCCTATTTTCAACGCATCAAATCCATTTTTTTGACGTCTATTGCATAATTCCTCACTCTTTGCCGTGTTTCCTTGGCCGCGCAATTCAAGACTACCTCCCCTAGCCCCTCCTTCCGAAAGGAGGGGAATGTTCTTTCCCTTCCCGCCGCGGGAGGGGTGGCGACTTGTGGTCCGCGTAGGTTTGGCTCCTCCCGTTTCGGGAGGCTGGGAGGGTCCTTGCTGTCCTAAATCCTCGCCCACATCTGCTCGTTGGGGAAATGCGTTACGCACGTGAACGTGGCTGACCAAGCGCGGTTATCCAAGATGAGCACGTTTGTTTTAGCATTGGCGAAATCGTCCACAAGCGCGTGATAGTACTGCTGGGGGACTGGAATTGGTTGCGGCGGGCCGTTTACAAGGATGTCTAGCTCACTTGGAAGAGATATTTGGAACGGCGGGAAGTCCGACGGCCACGGGATCGCTTTTGCGGTGTTCGCTGGCAGCAAGTGAAGGTCATACTCGCTTGCGGGATACTCGGTAACGCCGTCCTTCGGCTTGAAGTCGTGCAGCGTATCGGCGATTCGAAGGAAATCCTTGGACACAGGCTTTCGCGCTTCGTCCATCATCATCTTGCGGTCGGTGCCAAGTGGAATGAACGCGTGGTCGAGGGTCTCGCCGAAGATGTCGCTCCCCACCGTGACCGTCTTTGTACGGCCCGATTGCCAGATCGTGATGCTGTATAGGTTGATGCCAAGCTCGGAGCTCACGTCGGTTGCTTTGAAAAATCCGTCGCCAATCTTCATGGAATCGGTTAGCTTTTTCAGGTCGTCGGGCGAAAGCTGCACTTGCGAATAGGGCTGCTGAAAGCCGCCATGGTAGAGGTCGCTTGCACTGAGCCGGTTAAAAATGACCAGACCGTTGTCGTAGACGATGATGTTCGGATAGACCTTCGGACCGCCGATCGAGGCATTCAATCCCGCCTCCAGAATCACTAGCGGCTTGGGCGCTGGTGTTGGCTGGGACGTCGTCTGGGCGCACACCGCCGGATGTGCCAAAGCAAGTGCAACGAAAATCCCAAGCACTAACCTGAAAGCGCGGTTAATAGCCATCTTACGCTGATTCTGCATTGGTCAGGACCGTATCAGTTTGTCCGCCATTGTCATGGATTTCCATTTCATGCCAAAACCGCTGCACTTCGCGATTAAATACCGCGGCCATGTGCGGATTATGGGAAGCTCCCTTGACGACTATCCGTCGCGCCTTGGGCAGTTCGCGCTCAAGGAATTCGGCGACCGCGTGGAACGCGTTGCCGCCGATTCGCTGCGCTTCGGCTGGCGCGTTGTCCCAGCCGCCACTGACAATGAGCGTTGGAATTGCGGCGCGCTTCAATGCAGCGAGGTCGATGTCCGCCATCCACGGCCTGCGCTCGGTCGCCGACGCGCGGATGGAGCGCGCCATGATTTCGTCCGGCTCCGGCAGATTCGGACGGTCATAGCCCATGCAGGACACGAAGCCCTCCAAAAACTCTTTGGGTGGCGAATTGACGTCGCGTAGAATCCCTGCGACCATGCGGCCGATAAACTCCTCGACGGCCGCATTTCCGTGAACCAGGCTAAATGCCGACGGTTCAATTAAGACAATCGACATGATCAATTCAGGCCGTTCCTGCGCGGCCAAAAGGCACGGCACTGCGCCGTACGAATGACCGACGAGGTGCGCGGGACAGCACTCGTCCTCAATTATTTCAATGATATCCTGCGCGTCAACTTCGAAATCGACCTTGCCGTCTGGACTACGACCGAACCCGCGCCGATCCATGATCAGCAGCCTGCGATGATTTTGGAGAGCGAGTTGCTTTGGAAATGACTGGATACCCCAGCCGAAACTGCCGTGGACAAAAATGACAGGAGTCGCCTTCGGATCGCCGAACTTGTCGATGTGAAGATCGCTTGGCAAGAAAAATTCAACTTCCGAAGGTTGTGTAGAGTGTGAGGGCTGACTCAAAAAATTGCAACTTGCATGAAAAACGCCCGCAACCGACCACGATGTCGTTTGCGGGCAACTTCCATAATAGATTACGGGTGAAAGTTACGGATTATTATATCCGCCCTGATCGCCCCAGGCACGGTCACCATTACCGGGCTGATCCCAATCATGATCTCGAGGCTCGAAGCTCAGGACAAACCGATACTGGCCTCTGCCTGGCTGCGGATCCTCGATGCGGATTCCTGCAGTGTAGTTGTTGTCCCGTCGCGGCTGCTGAAAGACGAAAATCCGTCCGCGACCCTCAGCACGAAGGATGAACACCCTACTTGGGCCATTTGGCAGAGTGGAAAACGTGCGGTTTTCGTCCGTATGAACGCCTTTGCCACTGGTCCGCTCCGCCCATATCCTGCCGCCTTGAATATAGATATTGGCGGTATCGTCAACCGAGCCGCGCCAACGTGCAACCGCGTTTTGTCCGTTCCAATTTCCCTGATACCAGTCGTCCGCGTTGGCTTGCGGGGCTGCCACAAAGAACATACCTGCCAGCAGCGCAACAAATAACCCGGCTGCTGCAAATCGAATTGTCTTCATTGATATTACTCTCCTATCGAGTTTTGATGCAGACTTACCCATTTTTCTGCATTCACAACGTCAAGACGACGGAGAGGGCGGGAAGGTTCCGGGGCTAGTTACTTAGGGAAAGATTTAGGATGATCATGAGGAGTTGCGAGTATTGGAACAAAATTGGGGGGTGGGTCCGAAGCATTCAGCGACGTGGTATGTCAGAAATTATCCGTTTGTTATTGCAACGTCGGTCGCGAGAATGTCTTGCAGTACTCGACAATATATTGCATATGCAGAGGGGTTTCGTCGGCGTAGACCACCAGACGAACGAGATTCAAGTCGTGTGGCTGAGTCGTCAAAAAGCGGAGTATGGCTTTGATCGCAATTGGTGTTGCCAACTCGAGAGGATAGCAAAACGCGCCCGTTGATATTGCAGGAAATGAGATGCTATGCAAATTGGTGTCTACGGCTAATTGGAGCGAATTGGTATAGGTGCACGCGAGCAAGTCCTGCTCGTAGTCGTCACCGTCCTCGTAGACAGGTCCGACCGCATGAATTACGAATGGAGCCTTTAAGTTAAAACCAGGCGTGATGACTGCTCCGCCAATCGGGCATCCGCCGATCTCCTTGCAATGATCCAGGAGGGCTCGCCCCGCCTTGTAATGAATCGAGCCGTCCGTACCCTGGCCCCCTGCCAAATCCCAATGTGCAGCCGTGACCACCGCATCGGTGTCCTGGTCGGCAATGTCGCCCTCAATAATCTCAAGTAGTGTGTTGTCAATCGAGACTTTCATGAGGGCCGTCGCGCGGAGTGCTACTTCTTGCAAGGCTGTAAGATTTGCAGGTTTGGAATGTTGCGGTAATGCTTGCTGTTGAATGTAAACAACGTACAGCGGTGCGCTATGGCGGTCAACGCGATTAACGCGTCAAGAATACCGACACCATTGGACAAATACAGCGACTCAAATTGCAACTGCATTTGGCTAAGTTGAAATGCGTCTGGCCATAAAATTGGCAATGCGCCTGTTATCTGCTTAGCTGCTCGTGCCTCAATTCGGTTTCGAGCCTTCTGTGTCAACTCAAGAACCGTAAATCCCGATACTCCAATTGTTGTTATATCAACGCCGGAATACCACTTCCCAGCAGGCGGAAACTTCCGCTGAATGTCAATAATGACATCGGTATCGAGCAGAAATGTGATTGGCATCAGAACTCACGGCTTTCCGCTTCCTGCCGCGTCCGCTGGACATACTCCACCGAATCTTCAGTCATCTCAGTTCGGTTGAGTGCTCCTATTGAGTCCCAATAGGCAAGCATTTCGGCACCCGTTTGGAATTTGGGAATGTCAGGCGCTGGATAAAAAATGGTCCCTCCGACCGCAATTTCTACCGCGTCACGAGCGAATTCCTCCACAGAAATGTTCTTCTCTTGAGCAAGCCTATGAAGCGCGCTTTCCGTTTGCGAATCAAGATTGATCGTGATAGCCATAACATTGTTATACCGCGAAAGTCTGCTTATGTTCGTCCACGCGCAATGATCTGGTAAGAATTAGCCCCTTCGACCAATGATTCGAAGGGGCTAATTTGGCCATTTATTCAGCGATTGACACTACCTATCCCGTCCACTTCCGCTGTCGGCCAAGTTCGCCTGCGCAGCAGCTAGGCGCGCAATCGGCACGCGGAACGGCGAGCAGCTTACATAGTCCAGCCCAATCGAGTGGCAGAACGCGACCGACGCCGGTTCGCCGCCGTGCTCACCGCAGATGCCGAGCTTGAGGTTCGGGCGCACCGAGCGTCCCTTCTCAACCGCAATCTTCATCAGCAGGCCGACACCCTCCTGGTCGATCGACTCGAACGGATCGCCCGGCAGAATCTTCTGCGCCACATACGGCTTGAGGAAGCGGTCGGAATCGTCGCGGCTGAAGCCGAAGGTCATCTGAGTCAGGTCGTTGGTGCCGAACGAGAAGAACTCCGAAACCTCGGCGATCTTGTCGGCGGTGAGCGCGGCACGCGGGATTTCGATCATGGTGCCGAATTTGTAATCGACCGAAGTTCCGGACGCCATCTCGACTGCGGCAGCGACACGCTCCAGGTTCTCCCTAACGGCCTTGAGTTCGTTCACATGGCCTACTAGCGGAATCATGATCTCCGGATGGACATCGATTCCTTGAAGTTTGACATTGATCGCTCCCTCAATAATCGCCTTGGTCTGCATTTCGACAATTTGCGGGAAGACAATCGAAAGGCGGCAGCCGCGCAGGCCCATCATGGGGTTGACTTCGTGCATGGATTGCACTTTGGCCAGCAGCTCTTCCTTTTCAGGATCGCTCTTGCCAAGCGCCTTGAGCGTTGCAACCTCTTCGATGAGCGTTTCTAGGTTCGGCAGGAACTCATGCAGCGGAGGGTCGATCAAACGGATGGTGCCGGGAAGGCCGCCAAGCGCCTTAAAAATTCCCACGAAGTCTTCGCGCTGGAATTCGAGCAGCTTGTCGAGTTCGACCTGTCGGTCGGCATCATTTTCGGCGAGGATCATCGCCTGGACAATCGGACGGCGCTCACCGGCAAAGAACATATGCTCCGTGCGGCAAAGGCCAATTCCCTCGGCGCCAAACTTGATCGCAAGCGCGACATCTTCGGGCGTGTCGGCGTTGGTGCGGACTCCCATGCGGCGGGTATCGTCAGCCCATCCGAGGAGGGTTCCAAACTCGCCAGTCATCTCCGGGTCAACCACTTCGACGATGCCTTTAATCACTTCGCCAGCAGAGCCGTTGAGCGAGATTTCGTCGCCCTCTTTGATCACGACACCATTCGACGAAACTAGCTGCCGCTTGTCATGGTCGACACGGATTTCGGAGCACCCAGCAACAGTCGGAATGCCGAAGCCACGCGCGACCAGGGCCGCGTGCGACGTCATTCCGCCGCGCTCGGTTAGAACTCCCTCGGACGCCAGCATGCCCTTGAGATCGTCAGGGCTGGTGTCGGCACGGACAAGCACGACCTTCTGATTTTTGCCGCCCTTGCCAAGCTCGGCGGCTCTTTGGGCGTCGAAGACAGCAATTCCAGCCGCGGCACCGGGACCTGCGGGAAGTCCTTTGGCGATGACGTTGTACTTTGAACCCGGCTTGATGATCGGGTGCAGGCACTGATCAAGCAGTTCCGGGTTGATACGAGCGAGCGCGGTGTTCTTGTCGATCAGACCCTCGGCGACCATATCGACAGCGATCTTGACTGCCGACGGGCCGGTGCGCTTGCCTGAGCGGCACTGCAGAATGTACAGCTTGCCATGCTCGATGGTGAACTCGATGTCCTGCATGTCCTTGTAGTGCGACTCGAGCTTCGCGCAAACATCCTTGAACTCTTGATAGATGACCGGATTCTGCGTTTCGAGGTCGGAGATCGGCATAGGAGTGCGGACACCGGCGACGACATCCTCGCCCTGGGCATTCATGAGGTATTCGCCAAAGACTTCCGCGGTGCCGATACTAGGATCGCGGGTGAATGCGACTCCCGTTCCGCAGTCATCGCCCATGTTGCCAAACACCATCGCCTGGATATTGACCGCCGTTCCCAAATCGTCGGAGATTTTCTCCTTTTGGCGATACAGCTTTGCGCGGTCGTTGTTCCACGACTTGAAAACTGCCTCAACAGAGGCGGCAAGCTGCTCGTAGACATCCTGCGGGAACTCACGTCCGCTCTCTTTAAGAATGTGCGTCTTGTACCGGCTGACCAGCTCCTTGAGACCATTGCCATCGACCTCGAGGTCATTCGTGACTCCAAGCTCCTTCTTCAAATCGTAGAAAATGTGCTCGAAATCGTGCTTGCTGAGCTTGTTGCTGTCGCTGGAGAACGCCACGTCCGACAGCATCATCAGGAATCGGCGGTAGGAGTCGTACACGAAGCGGGGGTTGTCGGTCAGCTTGATGAGACCTTCGACGGTCTGGTCGTTGAGGCCGAGGTTAAGGACTGTGTCCATCATGCCGGGCATGGAGAACTTCGCGCCGGAGCGGACCGACACGAGCAGCGGGTTCGACGGATCGCCCAGCTTCTTGCCGATCTTGTTTTCGACGGCCTTGAGGGCAGTCTTGACCTCGTCCACCAGCCCTTCGGGGAACTTGCCGCCGAGGTGAGTGTATTCGTTGCACGTACCCGTTGTGACGGTAAATCCTGGCGGGACGGGAAGCCCGATATTGGTCATTTCGCAAAGGTTTGCGCCCTTGCCTCCGAGCTCGTCGCGCATCTTCGCGTTGCCTTCTTCGAACAGCCAAACGCGCTTTGTTTGTGGCATAGTTGTACTCAATCTCCTGTGAAAACTAGTGGGAACGAAAGGGAAAAGCTTCGTAAAAACCCACGGATTGTACCTTTTTGCGGGGTAGGAATGCAATCGGGATGGGTTTGTCGGCCAAGGAGCGTGAGCTTGACCTCAAAGAGGCCGGCTTCGTCAGATTTTCGATTCAGGAAACAGACTAGCTACTTCTATCTGCGCTTCGGCAGCACAGCCTATCAAGATTTTATCGCCTGGCCTTAACACGAATTTTTGTGAATACGCCATCGGAGCGATTCCGTCAGACGATGTCGGATTCATGAAAATGTGCAGCTGACGATTGAGGACATCGACCACCCAGTATTCCGGGACGCCGAATTTTGCGTAGAGAGCATTTTTGCCGACTAGGTCCTGGCGCAAAGAGGAATCTGCGATCTCGATAGCAACGATGGTCTCTTCGGCGGTGGGATGGCGCTCGTCGAAGTCGCCAGGAGCACCCTTACAGACCAGCACGTCAGGCTCCGGCTCGTTGAAGCTCGATAGACTAAACGGTGACTGTATGCGGATCAGATGAGTGGCCCCAAAAACCTGATTCACCGCTGTTGAAACTCTCCAAACCGACGATGCATGCGAGGCGCGTTGTGGGCTCACCTTCTTGATAACCTCTCCGTCAATCAGTTCGAGCTTTTCAGCAGTCCCAAAAACGCCAGCCTCGGCAGCGAGGTAATACTCGTTGACGGTCATGCGCCGCCGACCAACCCCGCCAACTTCATAAAAGGACGGACTCGGCTCAAACGATATATGCTGCTGCTCTTCAATTTGGGTCGGCATGGTCGCGCTCACTTGGGATTATACCGCGATCAGCGATGGCGTCAAAAACAAATCCCTCCCAGCGTAGACTGCCGGGAGGGACCTGAAATGGGGTTTGCCCCTAGATTTAATGTCCAGCCGACATCTTCGCACCTGTCGTCTTCATCTTGCTTCCGGCCTTCTTGCCGCCCTTGCCGGCGGCGTGATAGCCAGCGGCTGTTGCCTGAGCGACGGTCTTGAAGTAGACGCGGTTGTTGATGTTCGGCAGGTTCTTATCGCCGGGCATGTGGTAGACCTTGGTGGACTTATTGCCGATGATGTTGCCGCTTGAAATGTAGGTCGTGCCGGCGCTCCCAGTCTTGGGCGTGGCGGCGTTGATGGCGGCGGCTTTCGTCTTTGACGCGGCCTTGTGCATCGCCATCTTGGCCTTAAGCTGCTGCATCAAGCTCGGCTTTTTGGGAGCCGTTGTTGTGGTCGTTGTGCTCGTTTGGGCAAACGCCAATGTCGGAATCAGCGCCAATACGGCGCATAATGCTGCGATTGATCGAATCTTCATTGTTTCTTCTCCAAGCGAATTTTTCCTGAAATTAAGTCAATTACGACTTTGCTGACTGTCAAAGCGATTCCAACTCAGTAGAAGTTCCAGTAATAGAGTAGGCTAAGAACGCCCCAACTAGGTCAATCATCGAATTGACTTCCCTCTTGCCTCACGGGTACCCTTTCGAGCACTATGGACGTCCCCGAAAATCGCCCTTCCCTGCCGCCCATTGCCGTCGTCATTCCCGCTGGAGGAGGCGGAACGCGCCTATGGCCACGTAGCCGCAAAGCGACCCCGAAGCAGTTTTTGGATATTGTCACTCCCGGCCAGAGCATGCTTCAGGCGACAGTCGCGCGGGTTTGTCCCGCTCTGGTCGGCCCCGAGGGTGTATTTGTCATCACCAACGAATCCCACGCGCATGTCGTTCGCGAACAGCTTGCCGGAACACCGAGCGACAATGTGATCGGCGAGCCTGTTGGCCGCGATTCCGCGCCTGCGATTGGCCTGATGGCCGCGCTTGTCGAAGGCCGCATGGGGCCAGATACGCTAATGATCGTTTTGCCGTCAGACCATGGCGTGCTTGATGTTGTTGGGTTTGTTGATTCCCTGCACTCGGCCATCAGTGCAGCGGTTGACGGCTATCTAGTCACATTAGGCATATTTCCTACTTCCCCTGACACCGGCTTTGGCTATATTCAGCGAGGCGATGCCCTTTCTGCCGGCGCAAAGGCGTTCACCGTCCGCCAGTTCCGTGAGAAGCCGAACCGCGAGATCAGCCGAGCAATATGTCGCCAGCGGCGAATATTTCTGGAACGCGGGCATGTTTATTGCCACTGTTTCGACTTTTCGCAGTCTATATCAGCAGCATCTTCCGGAAATGGAGCCGCACTTTGCCGAGCTAGTCGCGGTGGCTGGATCGCAGCAGGAAGAGGTGACGTTCGCCCGGATCTTCCCGCAACTGACCAAGATTTCGTTCGACTTCGCCATCGCCGAGAAGGCGGACAAGGTCGCAGTTGTGCCTGCAGATATCGGTTGGAGCGATGTGGGATCGTGGTCGAGGCTTGCGGAAGTGCTGCACGATCAGGCGGACGAAGCGGGAAATATCGCGTTCGGTCCGCATTTCGAAGTCGATTCAAAATCGAACTTCATATACGCGCCGCAGCGATTTGTTGCGACCATTGGACTGGATGATCTCATTATTATCGATACGCCCGACGCGCTCCTGATTGCCGCGAAAGATCGCTCGGAGGATGTCAAAGCCATTGTCGAACATCTTCGAAACCAGGGAAGGCATGATCTGCTGTGAAAGTTGAGTTTGCGAACCTCCGAGCGCAAATCGCGGAGCTTCGCCCGGAAATCGACCGCGCCGTCGCGGAGGTTTTGGATACGGGC
This sequence comes from uncultured Armatimonadota bacterium, assembly GCA_963699265.1. Taxonomy (GTDB): domain Bacteria; phylum Armatimonadota; class Armatimonadia; order Armatimonadales; family Capsulimonadaceae; genus CAXSEA01. The sequence continues at coordinate 977,850 of OY969427.1, forward strand.
GCGTTTATCCTTGGGCCGAATGTCAAGGCACTTGAGTCCGAAATCGCCGAGCTTGAGGGAGCAAAATACGGCGTCTCGCTCAACTCCGGCACCGACGCCCTGATCCTGCCGCTGCTTGCCGCCGGGATCGGCAAGGGCGACGAAGTCATCACCAGCCCGTTCACATTTGTCGCCAATGTCGAGGCGATCTGCATTGCGGGCGCGACGCCTGTGTTCGCCGACATCGATGAGCAAACATTCAATATCGATCCCAAAAAGATTCGCGAAAAGATCACGTCGCGTACAAAGGCGATCATTCCCGTCCACCTGTTTGGCCAGCTTGCGGACATGCGCGCCATCGGTTCGATTGCGCGCGACTTCAGCCTGACACTCATCGGAGACGGTGCTCAGGCCATCGATGCGACCCAAAACGGCAAACCGATGGGATCTTTCGGCGACTGCGCGACGCTGTCGTTCTATCCCACCAAAAACCTTGGCGCGGCGGGCGATGGGGGCATGATTGTCACCAGCAGCGAAGAGATGTACGAAAATCTCAAGCTGCTGCGCTTCCACGGATCTGGCGGCGGATATATCTACAAGAAAATCGGATTCAACTCGCGCCTCGACGAAATCCAGGCGGCGATTTTGCGGATTAAGCTGCGAAAACTGCGCGAATGGAATGATATCCGGATCGCGCATGCGGCCATCTACGACCGTATCCTCGGCAAAATCGGCGGCGCGGTCGAAATCCCGAAGGTTTTCCCAGGTAACCGGCACGTCTATCACGTGTATTCGATTCGGGTGATAGACGGTGCTGCAAAGCGTGATGCACTAAAAAGCTTCTTGGCCGAACGCGAAATTGGATCAAGTGTTTTCTACCAGCTCAGCCTGCATCTTCAGGAAGCGTACGAGTTTTTGGGGTACAAGCCTGGCGACTTTCCGATCAGCGAGCGGGTCACAGACCAAGTCTTAGCTCTGCCGATCCATGCGCATTTGACTTCGGAGCAGGTGGAGTTTGCGGCGGAGACAATCGCAGAATTCTTTTCTTGACCGCCGGACCAGCCACGGATTCGGCATAATTTGGGCCGCACCGTGGAATAACAGGGGCGAAGTAGCACTAAGAAACGCCTCACACGCTTCCGATTATTTTTACGGTCAAGCTTTGTTCAGGAGCATTACAAACACATTATGAAAGCAATGATTCTCGCCGCCGGAGTCGGGTCGCGTCTTGATCCACTCACCCGCAACGTTCCCAAGCCGCTCGTTCCAATTGTTAATCGGCCGGTCATCGAGCACATCATCGATCTCCTGAAGAAGCACAACTTCACGGACATCATGATCAACCTGCATTATCTGGGCGACGTGATTGAAAAGAAGCTCGGCGATGGCAAGCAGTACGGTGTCCGCATCTCGTATTCGAAGGAAGACAAGCTGTGGGGCGATGCGGGCTCGGTGAAGCGCGCCGAGAAGTTTTTCGTCAACGATACCAATGAGCCATTTATTGTTGTCGGCGGCGACGACATCTCCGACAAGGATTTGACCAAGCTGGTCAAGTCGCACAAGGAAAAGAAGGCGCTCGCGACCATCGGCCTGTCGCTCGTCGACGATCCCAGCGAGTATGGAATCGTCTTGATGAACGAGCGCTCCCGCATCACGCGCTTCCTCGAAAAGCCGAAGGGCGAAGTGATTTTCTCGAATACCGCCAACACGGGCGTCTATGTGTTCGACCAATCGATTTTCGATTATATCCCCGGCGGAGTTTTCTACGGCTTTGGCCACAACCTCTTTCCCGTTCTGCTCGAGCAGCGTAAGCCTCTTTATGGCCACCTGACCTCTTCGTATTGGAAGGACGTTGGTAACCTCAAGGTCTACCGCAACACGCACTACGACGCGCTTGCTGGTCGGGTCAATCTTCAGCTGCCTGCTAAAGAAGTCCGCAAATATGTCTGGATGGGCGAAAATGTCGAAGATCGATCCGACCGCCGAAATCGGCTACCCGGTCTTTATCGGCGACAATGTGAAGATCGAATCCGGCGTGACACTGCTGGAGAACACGGTCATCGGAAACAACTGCGTCGTCGAAATCGGCGCGGTTTTGAAGGAGACGATCCTTTGGGACGGCGCCGTGGTTCAGCGCGGCACGCAGCTTGAGCGCTGCGTCGTCGGCAACAACTGCCATGTCAAATCGAACGCCGCCGTATTCGACGGCGTGATTGTCGATCCGACCAGACACGCGAGTAAGTAGTGGATATGGCATTGTTTTCGTCATCCCGAGTGGAGCGAGGAACGAGCGTAATCGAGGGAGCACGTAGTTCGCTTGCCGTCCATGCTTTTGGTCAACTACTCAACCGGGTTCGCTTTCAACAAAGTCCAAAAGCCCACTCAGTATTCTACTGACTTTGCGCTTCATTGTGCATGGTTAAGTCAGGTAAAATACATCCATGGATGATAGCCCGAAACGCTGGCGATCCATGCAGCTAATCTTTGGATTGATATCGTCGTTGGGGTTGTTCTGCTTACTCAGCGGTCAAAGTAGCCTACGCCAAGTTGGCCCAGCCGTTTCAACTCCCCCAATTTGCACTCCAGGCCCGTGCCCAGCCGGATTAATCGCTCAATTGGATCCCACGTACGCAAGAGCCTTAGATCAAGAAAACGGCGCCAATGGACAGATTACTCTTGGCATGCTAGTACTCGTAATCGGCCTTCCCGGCGCACTTTACGCGGGGGCAAAGCTTCAGTCTATCAGAAACAGCGTTCTGGATTACCAATACGAACGCATGAAGCAAGAGCAGGAGTCTGGTCAAACCCGCCAGTAGGACCACAATTTGAACGTAAATGCCATAAAGCGCAATATGATGCGTACGTCAATGGTCCCTGGATTTATCGCGCTACTGATGACGTTCATTCTTGTATCCAGCGTATGCCACGCCGCACCCACCAACCACCCCCTCACAAAATCCAATGTCCTCTCCATCACCGACGGCCACATCTATCTCCACAATAAGCGCTTCGCCGAGATCAGCTTCAACAAATTCGACCTCTTCTGGGAGCTTTACACCCTCCTCAAAGACGGCAAGGGCGACACGCCCGAATATGCGGCAATGGTCGCAAGCCAAGACCGCGCTCTGAGTCAACTTCACCAGATGGGATTTCACTCCATTCGGTTTTTCGCCCTGCCTTGGGCGATCGCGGATTTCCGATCCGTCTACGATGATCCTGCTCGGCGCGCGAGCGTTTTCTACCGCGCGATGGACACGGCGCTCGATTTGTGCGACAAGAACCACATCCAAGTCCTGTATTCGCTCGGCGCGGCGAACTTCACCAACGATACCGAAAACGAGCGCGAGCTGATGGAAAACCCGAACGGCCCGTGCCGTCAGGAGATTTATCGTTACATCGACGATGTCGTTAATCGTTACAAGAGCCGCAAGACCATCCTAATGTGGGAGATTTCCAACGAGACCACATTGGGCGCAGACATCGGGCCGCCGAACAGCATCTACAACGGAAAAAGAATGGCCTCGCTCGCGGATACGGCGCGTTTCCTGAATGAGGTCGCATTGCGCATCAAGGCCGACGACCCGCTGCGCTTGGTCAACAGCGGAGGATCGGACATGCGCGCCGACCAGTGGAACATCTACACAAAACATGCCTGGATCAAGGATACGGTGGAAGAGCAAAATAAGGCATTGCAACTGCTTTACGCCAATAGCGCCGTCGATGTTGTCGATATTCACTATTACACGGATGTTAGCGGAGCGGATCAGATCGCCAAGGACGATAACGGCAACGATACTCCTATGAATTTGAGCCGGTACATGGACTCCGCTGCTCAAATTGGCAAGCCGCTCATTCTCGGCGAGACTGGTGTTAGCGCGATTGCACGCGACTCCAGCAAGAAAAGCGTCGCATTCTACAAGCAGAATCCGGACTACTTCGACGCTTATTGGGATCCCAACGCGGTCAAATGGGTGAAGCAGCATTGCGACGAGATTGTTCAGTCCGGAGCGCAGCTTGCCTATTGGTGGGAATATTCGTCCGATCGGCCAGCGGATCAACAAGCTCCCAGCTTCGACGTCAAGAAGGGCAATTCGGATGCAGTTCTCGCGGTCATTGTTGACGCGAACAAGCGGCTGCAAAAGTCGCTCGGCGTCAAGTAAGCAAAATCTTTACACGATCTATATGCACCGAACGCCACTGTTTTCAACTTCTTTATACGAATTTTGATATCGTTAGTGTATGGCAACATACGCACGCGGAGGCCTCTGGCACGGCCGACGACACTGCGGTGGAACTGTGGCTGGTCTTGCGACTGCGTTGTTTAGGCTGCTACTTTTCTTGACGCTACTTGGCCTTCTCACGGCACTTGCCGGCCCGCTGCAAACGCCGGGCCTTTTCAGACCAAAACCGGCTCTGCTTCAGAGCGCAGAGCAGGTGCATTCCCCCGTATCGAAACGTCCCAGGCCGTTTCCCCATCACCTGCCCCGTTGACGAGCGTACGCGCTGGGCCAGGCTCGAAAGACTTTCATCGTGACGATGATGACCGCTTTGTGCTAAGATCACTCGAACCATGTCTCTAACCACCCCTACAAACCGCCTCACCCTCGACGGCGCGAAGATCATGCTTTCGGCATCCGAAGAAAAGGCGCGCGAAATCGGTGTCGATATGGACATTGCAATTGTTGATGCCGGGATGCAGCTCATCGCGTTCCACCGAATGGACGGTGCCAAGCTCACGTCGATTGATGTCGCGATCGGGAAGGCATATACGGCAGCGGGGACTCGTCTGCCAACCCGGAACTACGCCGAAAGCGCCAAAGCCGGAGGGCCAGCGTTCGGCATCAACGTCTCCAACGGCGGCAAATTCATGATTGTCGGCGGCGGCCTGCCAATCACGCTCCCTAGCGGCGAGACGATCGGCGGCATAGGCTGCTCGTCAGGCTCATGGGAGCAGGACGAAGCTGTTGCGCAGGCAGGAATCGACGCGCTGCTGTCCGCGCTCAAATTATAAAAAAATCTAATTTCGTTCCTCCAACTTTTCGAGCTACCTTCAACGACATTGAATCCAAACGGGCGTTGTAACGAGCAGTACGGTCTGCATCGAACGTTTGACACGCGACCGGCATGACTTGAAATAAGCCGTTCGCAAGAAATTCAGGATTCACAGAAGGGAACTATTGAAAATGGGCCGTAAATTTATTCACGATGCCGCTTCGCGCGCATTTGCCTTCGCTTCGCTCGCAGGTGTCGTCATCGCATCGACGGCACTCACCGCACACTCTGCTTTTGCCGCCGACAAACCGGGCTACAGCCTGGTCAAGCTCACATCTGATAAAGGCGGAGTTGGAGTGAATCCTCCGGACAGCGATATGCTCAACCCGTGGGGCATGTCCTACAGCCCAAGTGGGCCGTTTTGGGTTTCGGACAACAATGCGGGCAAGACCACGCTCTACAATGGGTCGGGCGTAAAGCAGGGACTGATTGTCACAATCCCCGGCGGCGGTGGCCAGCCGGGAAACCCAACGGGTCAAGTATTCAACGGCGACCCGACCTCGTTCATGCTCACGGAAAATGGGGTATCGGGCGCAGCAGCTTTTATTTTTGTCGGAGAGGACGGTGCGATCACGGGCTGGGCACCGTCGGTTGATTTTGCTAATGCGATTATTGCTGTCGATGACTCCAAACTCGCAGCCGTCTACAAGGGTGTAGACCTTTTTCCGACCGCGAACGGTCCGCTACTCCTGGCGGCAAACTTCCGCTCGGGGCGAGTCGAGGTCTACGATAAGACCTTCACGCTGGTCAACTCGTACCGCGCGAACAACCTGCCGGACGATTTTGCTCCGTTCCACATCCGCGTCCTCAATGGAATTGTGTATGTCACCTGGGCAAAACAGGACGAGACTGCGCACGACAACCTGGACGGACCTGGTTTGGGATTGGTCACCACGTTTGACCCGGTTGCGGGAACGTTCACCCAGTTCACGAAGCGCGAACATCTCAACGCACCGTGGGGAATTGCGCTAGCACCTGCTGATTTCGGGAAATTCAGCAACGATATCCTGGTCGGCAATTTCGGCGATGGCGAGATCAACGCCTATGATCCAGCAACTGGCGATTGGAAGGGTGCGTTGAAGAGTTCGAACGGCAACGATGTTCGCGTGCACGGGTTGTGGGGGTTGGATTTTGGTAACGGCGGCGCGGCAGGCCCGACAAACTGGCTCTACTTTACGGCCGGCATCCATCACGAGTCGGACGGATTGTTCGGCTATATCGTGTCAACAGGAGGCTATTAGGTTCATTATTGGACTGACGATTGTTTCCGCCGACTTTGTAAACAGTCGGCGGAAAAAACTGAGAAAAGTTTTCCAACAGATTGCCTGCGCACTGCATCTGTAGAATTAGTCTCGCTTTGCGGCGAGCTTCAAGATCATTCTCTCAAGTTGACCGCGGATCCAATACGGATCGGCGGTCATTCTTTGGGTACGCGCTAACCGGCACAAGGGTTTCGACTTTGGCTCGGTGTGAGCCATAATGAGAGCGTAGGTTCGTTGAACGCTTTGTTATGCCGTTTCCCATTGTCGTGAATCTGGAAAAACGCCGGTGCGTTGTTGTAGGCGCCGGCCGTGTCGCCGAGCGACGAGTTAACTCCCTGCTCCGCAGCGATGCGTCGGTGCGTCTGGTCGCACCTCAAGCAACCCCCAACCTACGCGGCCTAGCCCAATCCGGCAAACTTCTTTGGATGCGCGATCTCTACACGCCGGAACATCTCGAAGGGGCGTTTTTGGTCGTCGCCGCCACCGACGAATTCCGTATCAATGAGGCTGTTACGCGCGATGCAGTCGAACGCAACATGTTGGTCTGCAACGTGAGTGAGCCCAGCGAGGGAAACTTCATTACGCCGTCCACTATTGAGCGCGGCGATCTGCTGATTTCAATCACTACGGGCAGCAAAAGCCCTACTTTAGCGGCGATTGTGCGGGAGCGGCTGGAAGAGCAGTTTGGTGAAGAGTGGGCTGGATGGACCGAACTTTGCGGCAGAATACGCGGTGATGTCCAGCAGATTCCAACAGAAGGCGGCCGGCGTGATGCGCTCAAAACAGTCCTTAGCAACGAAATTATTGGGCGATATCTAACCGAATCCAACATGGCGGCAGCGGAGAAGGAGGCAAAGCGATGCATCTTATCGTTGCTGGCCTAAATCACCGCACTGCGCCGGTCGAACTACGCGAGCAAGTCGCCATCTCTGACTTCAAACTACCCGCGATGCTACGCCAGCTTGTAGCACGTACCGAAATCCGAGAAGCCGTCATTCTATCGACCTGCAACCGCACCGAATTTTACGCCGTTTGTGAAGCCGACGGAGGCACCAGTGGCGAAGCTGTCCTGCACGATTTTCTGGTTTCGTTGACAAATTCGCCAGCAAAGGGGTTCGCCGGACACCTCTACTTTTATCGCGACGGGCGGGCCGCAGATCACCTGATGAAGGTCTCAAGCGGCCTGGACTCCATGATCCTCGGCGAAAGCCAGATTTTGGGCCAAGTCAAAGCCGCGTACCAAGCAGCAGCATTGTCAGGCGCAACCGGCGCGATACTTAACAACCTCTTGCAATCCGCCCTTGCGACCGGCAAGCGTGTCCGCACGGAAACGACCATTGGTCAGGGCGCGTTTAGTGTTGGGGCAGCCGCTGTAGAGCTTGCAACTAGTATTTTTGGCAACTCGCTGCACGGCAAGACGGTGCTCGTCCTTGGCGCAGGTAAAATGAGCGAACTTACTGCCCGGCATTTGCAGGCGAGCGGCGCGCCGACAGTTTTGGTTACCAACCGGACTTTCGACCGCGCCGAAGCCCTCGCGCAACAGCTTGGAACAGGTGCTTCGGCATGCCGTTTCGATGACCTGCCGAACGCCCTCCTGGAATCGGATATTGTGATCTGTTCGACAGCCGCGCCTCATCCGGTCGTTACGCCTGACTTGATTCACAGCGCCATGCGTGCTCGCAAGAACCGTCCATTATTTTTGGTGGACATCGCCGTACCGCGCGATGTCGATCCAGCTGTAGCGTCGATTGACAATGTCTATGTTTACAACATCGACGATCTCAGCGCCGTAGTAGATCGTGATCATGCTAAGCGCCAGCTTGAAGTGCAGCGGGCGCAGTCAATAATCGACGAGTCTGTTCGGCAGTTTCAGGTTTGGCGAAGATCGCTGGAAGTTGTACCGCTAGTGACCGCTGTCAGGGAGCGCCTTGACGGTCTGCGCCTCGAGGAGCTTGCGCGTTTGCGCGCTCGCCTGCCGCATGTTTCGGACAAGGACTTCCGCGCCATTGAGATCGCGTTGCAGTCCATCACCGGCAAAATCGCCCATGACGCAATTACGGCGATTAAGCAGTGCGCGTCGACGGCTGATGCAAGCGGCTACGAACGCCTAGATGCCATCCGGGCCGCATACGGGCTCAATACAGAAGCCGAGATGCCAACCGATGCACCACCGGAGCCGCTGCGCATGCTCAACGCGTCGGGGAAGGTGCCGTAATGATCACCGGCGCAGGCACTGCGATCAGCCCTGGATTTCTGCTTATTCTGACCGAGTTCGCGTACCTAATCGCTTCCGTCTTCTATGGTGCTGGGACGGTTCGTAGGGACGAGCAGGGCCGTAAAGGAATGCTCGTTGCAGGGCTCATTTCAGCGGCCGTCGGTGTAACATTGCACACATGCGCGATCGGCCTCCGTTGCGCTCAAACTCATTTGATGCCGTTCACAACCCCGCCAGACGTTCTGTCTGCGACCGGTTGGGCACTGACGATCATTTTCCTCGTTTTCCAAATCTGCCCCGTCCGCGACCGGACAGTCGCGCTCGGTGCACTTGCGCTTCCGCTCGCCTTTTTGAGCGTATTCGCGGGTTCGACTATACGACTCACGCACGAAACCGGCAGCAATTCGCGCCTGCTTGACAGCAACTTGGTCAGTCTGCATGTGGTGGCTATTGTGTTCGCGTTCGGCCTGCTCACTCTCGCCGTCGGGTGCGCTTTGCTCTACCTGCTTCAGGACTACATGCTGAAGCGCAAGCAGATCACGCGACTGCTGTTCTGGCGTCTTCCGCCGCTTACCACAATCGACAACCTCGCGTTCCTGCTTGTCTCGCTGGCATTTCCACTGCTTTCCATTGGAATTATCGCCGGCATCATCCGCGCTGTCACGCTTGAAAACGTCTTGGCCACGCACTGGAGCGTTGACCCGCACACGCTCGCTTCGGCCGCGACATGGGCTGTTTTCGGCGCGTACCTGCTCCTGCATTCGGCCTTTAGCTGGCGCGGTCCACGCGCAAACTCGCTTCTGCTGGTCGGCCTTGTCGTGGCGCTGGTAACATATTTCGTTCCCACAAGTTTCCATCAGTTCGGATAGCACATTAGGAATTTCGGAACGCTCAAGCCGCTGGGCTTTTTTTCGCAGCTGGCGGTTTGTCCGGTCTTCGCAAGCTCAGACACCGACAAACCGCCAGCGGAAGAAGGTCCAACGCTTTGTATGCTACACGTCACTGCTCTTTGGACGCCGAGCCTGGTGTGTTGGCGCCGAGGAAGGGCGAACCGCTCTCGCAAGATCGTTTGTTTAGCGCCTACACAGAAATGACAAGCCGCGTCTGCCGTCAAAGGTATACTCAGCTCATGGCAACCAGCATCTATCAGAAGCGTTTGGCGCGGGCGCGAACGGCTATGCAGGAGTGGGGTTTGGACACGCTAATCCTCACCCCTGGTCCGGCGATGAAGTATCTGACCGGGTACAGCGAAGAAGGTTACGAGCGGCTTTTGTGCTTGATCGTGCCAGATGATCGACCGTTGTGCTTCATCACGCCGTCCCTGAATGCTGAGGCATGTCTGGCAAATCCAGCCGAAATTGCGGATGTGCGTCAGTGGGGCGACAGCGAAGGCTGGGAAAAGATTCTCCGTGAAGTAATCACAGAATTGGATCTGAATATCGGCATCGTAGGAATCGACGAAGGAATGCCTGCACGCTTCCTGTTGAAGATCATGGAGCTGACACCCACCGCGCTTCTCAAATCCGCTGGCCCGGTTTTTGTCGCGCTCCGCTCGGTCAAAGAAGAGGCCGAGCTTGCTGCGCTTCAGCGGGCCGCGGAGATCACCGACCGAGCCTATCTCGTTGGGGCGGCCGCATGCAAGCCGGGCGTGACAGAAAAGGAGGTCGCGATCGAAATCGAGCGCGCGATTTACGACAATGGAGCAGAGTTGTCGTTCAAGCCGATTGTCGGCTCTGGACCGAATTCCGCCCTGCCCCACCACTATCCAGGCAACCGCAAGCTGCAAGAGGGCGATGTTGTGCTCCTTGACTTAGGGGCAAAATGGGATGGATATTGCGGCGATATTACGCGGGTCATTTCGCTCGGAACGCCTTCGGATGATGCGAAAAATATCTACGAGATCGTCCGCAACGCATATCAGCGCGGTGTTAACGCGGTTAAGCCCGGACAGCCAGCGTCGTTTGTCGATCATGTTACCCGCCAAGTAATCGGCGAAGCCGGCTTTGGTGACTTTTTCATTCACCGCACCGGTCATGGAATCGGGATGGAAGACCATGAGGCGCCAAATATTGTCTCTGGCAACGACACCAAGCTGGAGCCGGGCATGTGCTTTTCGGTCGAGCCGGGAATCTATCTCCCGGGCAAATTTGGTGTGCGCCTGGAAAACATCATGACTGTCACGCCGGACGGCGGGCGTGTTTTCAATGCGGATATCCCGGATCGCTTGATGGATGTCGCGGAGATCGTGCAATGACGCGAGTTGTAGCGAGCGGTGTTGTGGCGCTGCCGTTCACACTAAATATCTGCGCGATTGGGCCGGATGTCGATCCAATCAGCGCGAATGTGGAGGATGTCGACATCGACATTTCGTTCCCCGCGTCGCTCACCGAGGGCGCAGTCGGCAAAAGCATCTATCAGACTGGCTGGGCGTGGTGGGTGGTCGACCGATTTTATATCGAAGCGTCCGCGAGCGGCGAAGAGATGTTTGCGCAATACGGCGACGACCTCGATCCCATTCGCGGCACGCTTTTGGGTGCTGCGCAGACCGCAACCCGTAGGCTGCTTAACTCCTACCGATGGCGATTTGGCCAGGCAAATGTTCATCCAGTTAAGATCGATACGAAACTGTTTGACCTCGACGTGGTTTACGACGATGGTCGCCGTGAGAGTCTTTCGGAGCCGCTATCGTCGTTTTTTTCCGACCTCGCATCCGAAGAGCCGCCGCTGGAATCGTCGATCAACGCCGAGACGATTACCGTGCTGCAGTCTGACATTCAGGACGGCATCGAGCCGCCGCATACCGATCTGTTAGAACTGGATTTGCAGTGGCTGGAGAGTGTCGGCGAGACGCGCCGCGCCGACGAGCTGCGCCAGCTTACGATTCCCTGTCCATGAAAACCTATATCGCCAAAGTAATTGACCGCCAAAATCTCAGCGAAGACGAGGCGAGCGCGGCCATGACTCTGATCATGGAGGGCAGCGCGACCGTTTCGCAAATCGCGGCGTTCGCGGTGGCCTTGCGCATGAAGGGCGAAACCATCGACGAGATCACCGGCTTTGCCCGCGTGATGCGCGATTTCAGCCTCAAAGTGCCGACATCTACCGAAAAAATCTTGGTCGATACCTGCGGGACTGGCGGCGACAACCTGAAGACGTTCAACATTTCCACGACCGCTGCGCTGGTGGTAGCCGGTTCCGGCAAGGTCGCGGTCGCGAAGCATGGAAACCGGGCTGCGACATCAAAATGCGGTAGCGCGGATGTTTTGGAGGCGCTGGGTGTGCGGCTGGATTTGCCGCCAAACGATGTCGGGGCGTGTATCGATGAGGTAGGCATTGGGTTTCTTTATGCGCCCGCGATGCATCCCGCACTCAAGTATGCCGCCGCGCCGAGGCGCGAGATCGGCACGCGGACGTTTTTCAACATCCTGGGCCCGCTGACAAACCCTGCTGGGGCCGAAGTGCAGCTTATTGGCGTCTCTGATCCCAGCTTGTGCGACATGCTCGCGAATGTCCTACACCGGCTTGGCAGCAAGCGAGCGATGATGGTGCATGGTGTGGATGGACTCGACGAAATCTCCACCATGGGCGAAACTCTCGTGAGCGAACTCAGCGAACGCGGCGTCTCGAACCATATCATCAACCCCGCCGAACTCGGCATCTCAGCAACGACCATCGATCACCTCGCCGCTGGCGATACTCCCGACGAGAACGCCGAGATCGCGCTGGGCATATTGTCTGGCAAAGATGATGGCCCTCGGCGAGACATAGTCTGCGTCAACGCCGCCGCCGTGCTCGTGGTCGCGGGGGTTGCGTCGGATTTGATCGCTGGCTGCGCTCAAGCGACGGAGATCGTACGATCCGGCGCGGCGATGGACGCGCTAGAACGTCTTAGGGAGTATACGAACGGGTGACAGAAGCCCTTTCCCCTTATCCCTTTCCCATCGGAATAGGAAAGGGGCGCAGAAATTCGGAAGACAGGCGGGGACACCTGCCCCACAATTCCTTCCCTTCCCGCTTCGGGAGGCGTGGCGACTTGTCGCCGGGGCACGTCGTCACTTCACGCTCCGAAAACAGCCCGCGATATGATCGTCAACCAGTCCGGCGGCCTGCAGATACGAATACACAATCGTGGATCCGACAAACTTGAAGCCGCGTTTGAGCAGATCCTTGCTGATCCTGTCCGAGAGTTCGGTTTTGGCGGGGACATCGGCCATGGTCTGGCGACCTTCGCGCACGGTTTTGCCCCCCACCCACTCCCAAATGTAGTTATCGAACGAGCCGAACTCTTCTCGGATAGCGAGTATCGCTTTTGCGTTGCCGATTGTTGACAGTATCTTAGCGCGATTGCGAATGATGCCGGAGTCGAGCATGAGCCGCTCGACGTCTGCGTCCGTGAATTTTGAGACCGCGTTCAGGTCAAAGTTTGCGAACGCTTTTCGGTACCCTTCCCTCTTGTTCAGCACCGTCTGCCAGCTTAGTCCCGCCTGTGCGCCTTCGAGTGTGATGAGTTCGAAATGCTCGCGGTCGTCATGCACCGGAACTCCCCATTCAGTGTCGTGGTACACCTGCATCGCCGATGGTGTCACGGCCCACCCGCAACGGGTAAATTGGTCGTGTTGAGGTTCATCCATGCAACTTATTTGCTCCAATTATTGTCGAAATACAAAACAATCGCGGAATTTGCAGTGATCCGCCCCGAGGTAATGATGCCAACGAGTTCGTCTGTAAAGTTTGGCGGCCTGTTCGTGATTTTGGCTGCCGCAAGCATTTGTAGTACAGTATCCGCCGATACGAAACAGGACGGCCAGCCAACTGCACCTCCGGCTGTCCTGGACTTAGGCGGCTACGATGTTCTGACCATCCACGCCAGCGTTGGTGGCCTGACTCCAGAGCAACGTGTTGATCAGCTTGAAGAACGTCTCGACCCGATTCTCGGCACGCCGAATCTGCAACCGGATGATGTACGAATATACGCCCCGGACGCCGGCTTTCCCTCCATTTACGTTCTTGGGCGACGCATTGTCACGGTCGATGCCAAGACGGCCAAGGGAGAGCAGGCCAGCGATCCGCTGACCCTCGCGAAACGTTGGGCGGCGAAGCTGCAGCAAGTTTTACCGAAAGTGAACTGGCGGCCGAACGACGAAGCGGAGCCGGTGGTGCCTATGAATCCGCCGCTGATCGTAACCGATGATCTGAACCAGGCTGGCGGCGATGTCGGTGCTGTGGAAATTGGTCGGCAGATCGTCATGAAGATACGCAGCGCTTCTCCTGACGGCCACACCGCTGCCGAGCGCGCAGACATGGTGCGATCGCGCATCTTTGTCGCGCTCAAGAACACGCAAATCGCTTCACAGCCGTTAACACCTATGGTCGTAGACGCTTCGGCTTCAGGAAACCAAGCCAATCCTCCGACTGCCCCAGCACCAAACGGTCCGCAAATCATCGCGCAACTTGCGCCGTCGAAAAACACGGTCGCCGATCCGTACGCAGATGCGCAGATTGTGGTAAACGGCACTTGCGTCTACACGGTCACGTTAGACGAGGCGACCGCTGCAGGAATGAAGACGCCTCTCGCGCTCGCACAGTCGTGGGCGAAGAACATCACAAACGCGCTCATGGCAAACCAGCAACTGCCGGTGCCGACCGCGCCTGCTGTAGCACCAGCACCGCCAAGTGCCTCGCCTCTAGACGCAACCGGCTCACCCCTACCCGATTCGGCCCCGACACCCACGAACGCACAAATCGGCGTGACGAAATAGATGCAAAAAAATGCCGCTTGGCGTTAATAGCTAAACGGCATTTTTGCGATAAGAGTTAACCGGCGCTAGCGGCTGAGGTCGCTTTGACCACTTTTTTCGGTGCTGGCTTTGGCATAGGAGCGCTAAACTGCGCATTAGCGTTGAGCATGTCGCCGCCGCCCTTCATGTAGAACTTGTCCAGCTCCTTGCGCAGCAGGACCGAATCGTGAGCAATGATGCGTCGCGCCTTTTGGTACTCGGAATCGTCCAGCACCCAGAACGCTTTGCTCATAAGCTGCTTCACCTGCGGCTCAAATGACGCGGCGAGCGGGCGCGCGACATGGTTGTCCTTGCATTCGCGCAGGGCGGCGTAGAACGTGGTCAGGTAGCGCATGTCGTTGACACCTGCCTGAACCGCTTCCCACTGCACCGTATCCAAGACGCCGCCTTTTACCGGATAGGTCAGCATCGCGGGATTGACGGTCGAATCGCCGTCGACTTGATACGGATCGCTGCACGCACAGGTCTGGTAGTCCGGAATGTAGGCTCCAAACAGATTGGCCCGGAACAGCAGATACCCGGCATACAGACGATTGGCCTGGGGATCGTTCTCGTATGCGGGCCAGAACCAGAAATCGTGCTTGTCGGATGTACGCAAACCGGCCGTACGGACAAGGTCTTGGACATACTGCTCGTCAACCGAGTAGATCGGCATGTCCAGCGAGTCCTTGACCTGATCGAACTCATCCGGAGTACGGATGAACGCGGCCGTGGTCAGCTTGGCCTTATAGAGGGCGGGAAGTCTGTCAGGCGGGGCGATGTACGCTAGCTCGTCGACACCGTTCTTTGTGCGCTCCGATTCGAGCTCCTGGGCGGCCGCAACTTCGGCATCGGTCGAACCGGTGAGGCCGCTGTAGATCAGAGGAGTCCGCAAAGCACACGCCTTATACGTGTTGAACGTGTTCCAGAGGTCGGCAGGCGCATCGCTTAGGGTCGCATATTGGAAGCCGTGGCCGGCGATATCGGTGAGCTGCGCGGTCAGAGTATCGGGATCGACATAGTCTGTGACCTGCTCGCTACCGTCTGCCGAAGGCAAGCTGGTTGGGGCTGCGCATGTTTTCGACCGCAGGCCAATCGCGTACTGCTTGGCCGGACTAAACAGACGGATCGGCAGCACTTCCAGCGCAAAGCTCACACTCCCAGGACCAATACCCGGCCCGGAAATCGCAAGCTGAGTATTGTAGTGGCCGGGGCGCGCGTCCCTAGGAACCGTGACGGTCACCCAAAACTGCTTGACCGTATGCGCCGGAATCGAAGTCGCAGGATCACCAGTAAGGCGCACTTGCGGAGGCGCGCCCGCGGCATAGGTCAGCGGCTCGCGGTCGTCCTTCATCAAAAGTTCGGGGGTTGGGCCAATGGCATCGACGTCGCGGAACTTGCCCGTTCCTGCTTTTGTCCACACCTTCACCACGCGGATGTTGATCGCGTCCCTCGTGATCGAATGCAGCAGATCGTGAAGGTCGCTCGTTGGTGCGACCGTGACATCGTTCATGTCCTTGTCAGCGTAGATGCAGAACGAGCCGGACTCGGTCTGACCTTGGCAGGCGAAAAGGTTCACTGGAGTTGCAATCTCACCGGGTAAAGGCATCGATGTGGGCAGGACGCGGCGGAAGGGAGTCGCCGGCACATAGGTCACATAACTTGTGTTTGTGCCGGTCAAAAGCCGCTTGATCTGGGCCAGCGCCAGCTTTTTGGCCAATTTGTCCGCGGAAAAATCGACGCTTAATGCGACCCTGCCCTGTTTGACTCGTCCGCCATCCAAAACGAGCGCAAGCTGCCCTGCCTGCACCGTCTCCGGCGTTCCGTGACTTTGCCATGAAGCAAAATTGCCGGTCTCAAAATCGTCAACCACGATAGGATCGGGTGCGTTTGTTGCTTGCGAGCTTGACCAGACAATGTCATCAATCATTATGCTTTCGCCGACATTGTTGAAATCGATGCCAAACGCATCAACGTCGGCCAACTTGTGGCTAGACGCATCGCTCGCGCTCTCGCCGGGACTGATTCGGTAGGTGAACTGCGAAACCGGGAATGTCCACTGCTTCCAGCCGCGATAGTTCAGCGTGATTGTAGGAGAAATCCATTGCGACCAAAGCGGCTCAGTGTCACCGTCGCTGCCGCGGACTGGCGAAATGGACGACAGCGCGCGTCCTCCGCTATCGATCAGACGAAGATGGACAGTTGCACCACTGTGATCACCGTAAATGAGCATGCTGACCGTGTCGCGGCTTCCGAGCTTGTCCGGGGCGGCGCGATAGATCATAAGGATAGGGGCGTGAGGGATGGGCGCGAAGAGCGGCGGTGCTGAAGCGACCGTAGCTGCAATCGGCGCGGATGTGGAAAGCGCCGCCGGAACCGGCGTCGTCGTTACAGGACTTGGCGGGGGTGCGCTCGGCGGCGTGGTTGCTGCAGTCGGCGGCGCGAGAGTGGTCACCGGTGGCAGCGTTAAGGCAGCAGGCGGCTGAGTTGATGCCGCCATTGGCGCAGTCTGCGCGAAGACCGGCGCGGCAACAACACAAAGCAGGGCAGCGAATCCAATGAGCAAGCAAAACGGGCAAGAGGGCATCCTTCGATGGTTGCCGGTGACAAACATACTGCTAAGCACGAACCAAGTACCTCCACGCTGATTAACTCTATCCTACAACACATTCACGCTCGTTTAATCGGTTGGACAAAAAACAGCCCCGGTAATTATTCCGGGGCTGCCTGCTTGCTTATGTGTAGGTATTTCGTTCGAACTTGGTCTAGCGGCCGTTACTGTACGTTATGATCGGATCGCTAGCCGTTTGCGGACCATTGTTGGTGTAGATGCGAACTGGAGCGCTGGAGGTTGACTGGTTGCGCAAAAGCGGTGTCGATGACGAGTCTATCCCCACGATTTTGTAGTTTGACGAAGGCTGTGACGGATCCTTGCTGAGGGCATAAGCGACATACATCTTGGCGATGCGCCCATCGCTGGTACGGTAGTTCTGCTCGGCATAGCCGATCGCATTGCCATCCGATTTCAGCCGAATGCCTGTAAACCTAAAATTTGAGGTCGCAATTCGGCTAACAGCGTCGTGTGTCATGAGTTCGTAGGCTGGTACGGCAACTGAGTAAGCGTAACGGCCGTTGAGCGCGACATCGATCCTGCCGTTCTGCGGAATATGCCGGTTGATTAGGCTGTCGTCCTGGCTGATCCAGCTACGCGAAATATCGCTCATGGATTCCCGGACTCCCTGTGGCACCTGCGAATAGTCGAACACCACATTTCCACCTGGCATGATCACGATCGGGCTCGCACCCTCCTCAACCGGAGCAATCATGCTGGGATCACCAACATCGGTGAACTGGCCATCTTGAAAAAGAGTCGGCGACCCGCTGTAGATCGTGACGGCATCAGGATCAGGCCAGTAGAAATAGCTCGGAAAACCGTCATAGCCGCCATACATTGACGGGAATGTATACGAATCGTAGTAAGTCGTCGTCCAGCCCGGGAAATAGAATCCGGGAAGCACGATCACTGGTGCAGAGTAGTAGCCCAGTCCACTCGGATACGAATAGTAGTTGCCGGGAGTCGTCCAAAACGTCGATGCTGGGGGATGAACAACCTGGTTAGGATACGTCACGGAATAGCCGTTATGCGGCCCGTAATATTGGTTTGCCCCACCGTATTGCTGCGACGATCCCCAGACGCGCACGCCTTGCTGGTAGGTGCGGTGGTTGTCGCCCGCAAAGCTGGGATAAGGGTTCATCGGCGACACTGCCCGAACCGTGCCGATCTGCGGCGTGAACTGAACCTGTGCGTGATTTGCTTGAGCAGCTTGGTTCGTTTGCGTCTGAGCTTGCGCAGCGCCCTGCGCGAACGCATTTTGCACGCCGACCCAGGCAAAAACACACGCGAGGATCAGCACAGTGACGCCACTCAGTGCCTTAGTAAGAAGTCGGTATTTCATCGCTTTCGCGCCCCGAATTTCTCGCCGCTGGGCGGCGCACACTCTCTCATTCGATTCTACCTTGTCAACGGCTGAATGATGATCGTCGTTTTGGCGGATACGGAGGGCGTTATGTTGTTCTGAACAGCAGCGTTGGATGACACGACGCTGGTGTTGTTTGGATCGGTGCTGATCTGGCCGACACCGACATTGGTTGGGTCTTCGGTGGTGGCCGTATTCGAGTTGACCAGGGGGCCTCTTGAGATGACGGTGCGCGGCATCGATGTCAGTGTCGCTGTGGCTGTGTATGTGCCGCCCGGAACGGGTTTGCCGCCATCGTCAAGGCGCTTCCACACGACAGTAAATGTACGAGATTGGCCCGGATTGAGCGTCAAATGGGTGATGAGCTGCGGAAACATGCGGCCGGTTGACCATGACCACACAGGCTTGTTGTCCGAATCCGTGACGACTACATCAAACTGCTTGCCGCTCGAAAAGTCGTACTTGACTGGCGACTTGTCATGATTTGTGACGGTAAACGACAGCTTGTCGGCCGCTTCGCCGAGATGCGAAACCACTTGATCGCTTAGCCAAGCCGACGAATTCTGCGGTGCGGGCGGCTTGGCAATCTCAAGGGTGCCGCTGCCCGTGACTCCGCCCGGGCTGGAGGACTGCGCGCCTGCAATCGTCGTCGAAAGCAACGCGCACAAAACGAAAAGGGCCAACGAAAGGCCAGCGGTTCCGGCGTATTTGGAGCGAAACTTTGTACTCATACATCACTTATTCCCGTTTCGCAAGCTGCCAAACACGCTCCATTTCGGCAAGTGAAAGTTCCTTGACAGATTTCCCCTGCTCTGTTGCGAACGCCTCAATCTTGTGAAAGCGGCGCGTGAACTTTGTCAGCATTCGGCTCAAGGCGTCCTCGGCTTCGGTCTTCTGAAATCGCGCCAAATTAACCACGGTAAACAGCAAATCGCCAAGCTCGTCCGCGACCGACAGGTCGTCGCCCGTGTTGATCGCCGCCTTCAGCTCAGCAACCTCTTCATCGAGCTTATCGAACACGCCGTCAATCGCATCCCACTCAAATCCCGCTTTGGCCGCACGGCGCGAAATCTCTTGCGCACGCATAAGCGCAGGCATCGACATGGGGACACCGTCTAGGAGTGACTTTCGATCTTCGTAGCCTTTTTCGCTACGCTTGATTGCGTTCCAGTTGGTCAAGACCTGCTCGGCACCCGACACCTCAACGTTCCCAAACACATGCGGATGGCGACGAACCAGTTTGGACGTAATCGCATGGACTATGTCGCGCATGGTGAAGCGGCCATTCTCGCGCGCAAGCTGAGCATGAAATACCACCTGCAGCATCAGGTCGCCAAGCTCCTCGGCGTACTTATCGGGATCGCCGCTGTCGATGGCTTCGAGCACCTCGTAGGCCTCTTCGATCATGTAGCGGCGCAGTTTTTCGGGCGTCTGCTCGCGATCCCATGGGCAGCCGGTCTCCGGATCGCGCAGCCGCGCCATGATGGTCAGCAGTCCCTGATATCCAGCGAAGTTTTCCGGATGCTCCATCGGCGGAATCAGCACCGTGGTTAGATGATTAAAGTCAACGCCCCCGTGATCCATTTCCGAAAGCGGCCGCGCTGTGCGCTGCTCCATGCCCTCGATGCCCGCCGCGGTAACGATCTTGACGAGCGTCTCTGGCGGAAAGACTTCGAGGAGAGCAAGCTTGAGTTCTGATGCGATGACACGGTCATAGACCTGCATGATGACGTGCAGGGCGGCTGGGCTGAAGAGTTGCGGTTCGGGTGCAAAATGACCCGGAAGTCGGATGATTTCGAGCGCGTCGAGAATGCGCATCTCGCCGTCAACGGCGGATTCGCCTATCAGAACCGCATCGAGGTACGACGCGCTTGCGATGATCGTCAATTCGATGCCGCGCGACGGCGCAAGCTCCTGCAAGAGTTCAACAGTTCGTTCACCGAAACTCGGATGCCCAGGAACGGCGTAGCCGACTGTCCCCGCAAACTCTGCTTCATGCATTAGCGATTCGGCAATATCTGCGTAGACTTCGGCAAAAGTCGTGCGGCTTTCGTAGGTGGCATCAAACGACGCGTCAAACTCGATACCTTCCGAAGATTCAAGCCACTCGACAATAGGATGGAGCAGAGTCCGCGCGAATAGCGGAAACTTGCCGTCACGCCCACGCTTTAAAGCCCGGAGCGCTCCTAAGGATAGAGCGTCCGGGCTTCCCGGGCCAAGACCGATGACGATAATTTCTTTGGACATCGCTTAGTTGAATCGCCTGCTCTTTAGGGGTGCGCTCCAAGCGCGCCAGGCGAACCAGCCGTGCTTGCAGGTTGCTGCGGCTCCGGCGGGGTCTTAAGTTGCGCAACCAAGCTTTGATATTCCGGTGGCTTTATTTTGATCTCAGAACTCTGGAGCGCACCAGACATCAACGCGCTGAACTGCGCGCCCGCATTCGGGCCAATCTTCTGCCGAAGAATATTTAGCTTGACAATATCCTGCACCTGATCGAACGGCAGCACTTCGCTTTGCTTTCGGTCAACCACCTGCATCACCCACCACTGGCCCTGAACTTGAGTCGGCGCCAGAACTTGGCCGACCGTCGCCGTCTTAAGATCCGCTCCCGCAGTCCCCAGAACCGGATTGGGATTGTCAACATCGATCCACTGTGGAACATCCGTCGGGTCTCCCGGATTCCCGGAACCGTCCGCTGGGCTTGCGTACTGCGAGATCGGCTTACCGGACTTCAGCCCTTGATATATTGCGTCGGCAGCGGTCTTGGTTGGCGCGGTGACGCGATGGACATGCACGCGGTTGGGAACCGTGTAGTTCTTTTTGTTGGCCGTGTAGTTCGCTTGGAGTTCCGATGGAGTAACCGTGATAGTCCGAGTCAGCAAATTGAGCTGGGCAGCTTGGGGCATCAACACGTCGTGTTCATATTCGTCTTTGGAGTAGCCCTCTTGAGTCAAAGTGGTTTCAAACGGCGTGCTGGTCTGAGCTTCCTGGAGCATCTTGTTGTCGGCATACATGGTGTCGATTTCCGTTTGCAGAACGGGAACACCCAGCTGTTTTGCCGTTTGCACCATCACTGTATTTTCAATCAAGCTTTGCAACGCGGTGCGGCCAGCGGGCTGGCTGAGAACTGGATTTTGCGGAAAGCCGTTTGCGCGCGCCGGAACCCAGCGCTGCATCGTATTGTAGAACTGCTGGACGGTGATCGGCTCGCCGTTCACGGTTGCGATCGTGTCAGTGCCGATCACGGAGGTGGTAGACGAGTCGGCCGTCGTCGTATCCGTGCTTGATGTTTTTGATTGACATCCAGCAGTGAGTACTGCCGAACCAACAACAGCAAAGCAGAATAGGACTAGTCGCTGGTACGGCGATCGGGAAAAGTCGGCCCGGCGATTCGGGAGTGAGAAAAAAATCATGCTTAAGAACTGATCTCCTGCGTATTGGTCCGGTCTAATGCATCGGCGCCCTCGCCTCTAAGCTGCCGCATCCGGATCGCGGTTTCGATCTCTGCAATGGTGAGGCCGGTCGTTCGCGCCACTGTGCGCGGGTCGCTGCCGCCGTCGACGAGGCGCAAGGCGTCCTCAAATGACCGGCTACCGACATTTATGTCGTGCAGATCTCTTGCGAACTCTGGCGATTCGTGCGCAACCTGCGGTCCAGGGTAAGCATCGATCTGGGAATCTGATCCACCGAACGCATCATTTGCGGCGAGAACTAAAGGCCGTTCGGCAGGCGTGACGCGCACCGAACGATGCTGGTCGATCTCGTCCAGCGAAAAGCGACTGAGACGCGACTCGATTTCGCTCGCCTTAGATTCCAATACGTCAAGAAGTCCCTGAATCGTCTCTTCGACCTGGCGGATCTCCTTGAGAGTTTCAGTCTGCTGGCGCGACGCTGCCGCGGTCAGGTTCTTCTTTGCCGCCCAATAGAGCACGCCGATGAAGCAGAGCAGGCAAAATTCGAGGATTAGGATTCCAGCGCTTTCCATCTCGGATCAATGAGTTCTGCCGCTGCGGGCCAGCTAGCGCACAAGCGTTTGCACGATTGCGCCCGTTGTCTTATTTCTTCCGATGGCTAGATTGACCACTGGCTTTACTTGTCGTCGAACGATCTCGATCGCATTGGGCTTGAGGGTCAGCGAAAGGATACCACGCCGCTCATCAATTTCGATAGCCTGTGCAGCGGAGATTGGAACGCGGCGGAACAGGCCGACCCATGCGATGTCGGATTCCGCAACTCCTGCGATGGACGCAAGCAGCCGACGCTCGACCGCGAACTGGGCATCGTTCAACGCCGATTCACGCCGACGGGTCAAGCTCAGCTTTGACGCGATCTTCTCATCGACAGTTCGTGTTCGGATATCTTTGAATGCCATCGGCCGAAACGCGTTCGTCTTTGCTTGGCCGGTGGCCTTTGCCATTGATGGCAGCGTCAGCGGAGTCGCCTGGCCGCGCGTCTGCATCTTGACGATACCGACGTTCTCAGATCGAGGTTCAGCAAAATTCGTCAGGACGACGTCTTGCATTTTGATCAGGCGCGGGTCTATTTGCAAGCGCTCCTCAGATTCGCCGTACGATACCGGAGCCGTCACTTCGAGAATGCCACAAGCGTCCTGAACATCGGGAGCGATCAACAAGACATTTGGCCCGGAATCAAGTTCGGGAGACTCGATCGCGACCGTAAGCCATTTGGCAGAGGCTTGGTCAATCAGGCAGTCGGTTGGTGCTGCGTGCGCTCCCAGTGCGAAGCTGACCCGGCGAGTCAAAACGTTGTCAGAAGCATTATTCTTAACACGAACGCCGTCATTTCTGGAGATGCTCAGGCGTGAATCGAATAACTGCGCTACTTTGTGCAGCGGATTTTTCGACTCATGGTGATTTTTAGGGAGATGGTCCATGTTTTGCGCGGCGGATTTTTTGGAAGGTTCACCAAGAGCGAAGGAACCTGTGTGCTATGCCGCTTCGAGCTGGATCATTGCCGGATGGGAATTTTTCTGACCCTCTTCCCAGAGCAGGTGAAGGCCCTCCTCGACTCTATGCAGCGGTTCGATCAGATCCATGCCGTTCGAAATGTCAAGAAGTAGCTTGGACGAGGATTCACGCATCGAGGTGATGGAGCTTTTGCCGTCGCGAAGGTGCATGCGTATGCGAACGGGGCCGTTACCCGGCATGAGCTGCAAGACATACTCTTCATCCGACAAATCGTGGCGCGCGCCCGCCTCCTTGACCGGGACATTGCGCGCGCTGGATATCCAAAGCGCCGGAGGGCCGAAACCGTCGGCACCCTGTAAGTACGCAATGTCGGGCACCAGATAGATGTCTGGCTTCGACTGTATGGAGCTTAGCAGTGCGCCCATAACGACATCGTTCGCCATGTAAGCCTCGAGCACTTTGCCGTAGAGAATACGCTGGAGTTTGGTCGGAACCACTGGCTCGGTGTGCCGGAATTCGACCGGCAGTCCGACCGAGTCCGTAATGAGCGCGCCGCCAATGAACGCGCCATCGGGCATCGTCAAGCAAACGACGTATCCCAGCGCTGGCTTTCCAACTTCAATGGTTGACATAGGTTTTTCGTTGCGACTTAAGCAGTATTTCCAGCAGTTGACTGGGTCGGTCGGTAAGGTATACTCTCACGTAACGTTTGGTTGCTGTTTCGGCTTCCAATTATCCTGGGTAATTTTGGTCATTCGGGCGAACGCTCAGCTTGGACTACTTGTCCAATTCCCAGCCTTCTTCGTGTTCCGAAATTTGATTTACTCAAGCGGGTCGGAGGGCACATGCTACTCGAGATCGAAGTTCAGAAAACGACCGAAGACATTCCTGTAATTCATCTCAAGGGTGAGATCGATCTGCACACCTGTGGCGGCTTCCGCGACACTTTGCGCGAGATGATCGACCAGCAGTCCTACAACATTATCGTCGATCTGGCCCATGTTCCTTATCTTGACAGCGCCGCGTTGGGCGTCCTAGTTGACGCTGTCCGGCGAGTCCGCGACTTCGACGGCGGCATCTATCTGGTCGCGACGACTCCGTTTGTGCGGCGGGCATTCGAAATTACGCGCCTTGTGAAAATCTTCGAACTGCGCGACACCGTTGACGGTGCGCTCGAAAGCATCCGTTCGAAGCCTGCGCCCGGCAATTCGGCAGCAGCCGCAGTCTGAACTCGCAACACAACCACAAAATTTTTGGCCGAGATACAGTTAGTATCTCGGCCATTATTCCGTATCCATTTCCGCAATTCCCACTCGATTTAGCGCGGGCTGTGTTCGTCGAAGCAGCGGTAGACTGCATCGCTGATCTTCGAAATCCGCTGGATGAGGTCGCCCATGTCCTGACGCAAGACATCGACCAAAGTCACCGGCACAAACATCTGCTCAAGCGCGTCCATGCTGCGTCGAAAGCCAGTCGAACGGTGCACGACTTTTATTTTCGCCTTAATGCCCGTCCGAGCGCCGACTTCGGCCAGATAGGGCCGCAGACGACCGCCAAAGACGATGTAGTTCTCTAAAAACCAGTGCCGCAGCGCAACATACTCCGACTCGGCCCGCGCGCTGATATTCGCGCCGCCATTTTTCGCCGTCTCGCAGAGAATGCTGGTGAAGCGTTCGTATTTTTCGATGAAGTCGCACCAGGTCGGCAGGTCGATTCCAACCGCCGCTCCCCGCCGATGTCCCAGATACTTCGCCGTATAAAGGGACGGCGAAAGGATCAGCGACCGCGTGGGCCGGTACGGCTTGCGCACGCGTCCACGCGCAGCGAACGCATGCTGTGAACGAGTTCGGTAAAGAAAGGGGAGGGGCGACTTGCTTCTAACCATAGGAAGTTCGATCTTGTAAAGTTTTCGGCGCGTTCGGAAACGCGCTATTCGGCCTTTTGCCGGCGGCTCTGCTCGACAAAATTCAGGCGAAGATCGCTGAGCACTCGCATCAGGTCGCGCGAAAGCTCCGGCGGGAAGTTCGATTTGTGCTGCTCGATCGCACCGACTAGACCTGCAACGCAGTCAATTGAGAACCGCGCCTGATTCATGTCGGGATTGACCTTGCCGGTTCCAGGATCGGCGATCAGCCCCATCTTTTGCCATGCATCGGATGCGATTAAGCCCTGTCACATACGCAACCAGCCCGTAGGAGCCGTAAGGATCTGCCGATGCGTTGTCATTGGTGTCAGGCATGTCGATGTCGTCGGGTGCTTCCGACGATATGACCGGCTCTTCGGACGTGTCGTTGTCCACAACGGCTTCAGTATTGACCTTGCGCTTATCGACAAACTTAAACGACTCTTCAGGATTGGTATCGGAATTCGTATCGGTCATTTTGGATGCTTCTGTAAAAGGAACGGGAGTGAAATAGATTAGCCGGCTGAAAGGGCCGGCAACGTCGCGTATTGTATCACAACGCGCATAGCCGTGAAAGCCCTGAGCGATTATTTTTCCGGGTGTGTCTGGCTGAGGCCAAGTGTGACCAGAAACGCAATCGATAGCCAGCCAAGGCAGGCGAGAAAGAGGCCGAGTTTGCCTGAAGTTGGAGAGTAGATCAGATCGATGTCGGTGATATCCCGCTGGCACATTTAATACGACGAGCAAGTTTGGGAGAAGCGAAGCAGGCTTCCCGTCCAACGAAACCTTCCAGCAGGGATCGGCGATTTCGGAGACTATGAGTGCTTTGGCTAGGTTTGACTGCGTGTCGATTGCAATTCGCTGGGTTGACGATGTTGATTTTACGATGACCTCGAACGGGGTTATGAACGCCGCCTGTCCATTTAAGCCGACTAACCACGCCTCGCCGTTTGC
Organism: uncultured Armatimonadota bacterium; assembly: GCA_963699265.1. Classification (GTDB taxonomy): domain Bacteria; phylum Armatimonadota; class Armatimonadia; order Armatimonadales; family Capsulimonadaceae; genus CAXSEA01. The sequence goes on from OY969427.1 coordinate 1,003,897, forward strand.
ACCAAGATTGCGATAAATATAAACATCGCCCGAGGAGATCAACTGGTATGGTGGATTCGAGATTGGAGCGGGGGAAATAATGGTGGCTACGTTTAGGTTATCGTAATACGGGCTGCCTCCAACGGCGAAAATCCCCTCCCCATTGGGCGATGGCGAGCCGGTTTGCGCAGTATTGACGCTGGCGATCAGGCTGTCGTACGAGGACAAGATCAGCGGATCGCTGCCCGAGATGTCATGAAGTCCGATCGACATGGCCGAATTGGGGATCATGCGGTCAAGGTCGCGCCGGGAATCGCCCAGACATAGGACACGTCCTGTTCCAGCAGCTTGCTGCATTTCCTGGACTGCCGGAATCTGCGGGTAGAGCATGGCGGAATCCGCGCCCGGACTGAGTCCCGATGCGAACGAAAGCATATCCACCGCGACAATCGCCACGGAAACCCACGCGAGCTTTGGCTTCCCGAATGCCGCGAGAACGGCGCAGACGCCGATCAAAATCAGTGCCCGCGCCAAATCAGACAGACCGTAGATCAGCCAGTCGTGTGTGAGGATGGTCGCAAGCTGCGCCGTCGAACGCGAAGCGATCAGTCCGTAAAGCGCGACTAAAACGATCAGGCAAGCGCCAAACATCCTAGGAAGAACCGGCCTGATCTCAGCGCTTCCCTTTTCGACGAGATTCTGAATTCCGAGCGAGCACAGGATTGCGACAGATAATTCCGTGAGCACAAGCGCGCGCGCGACGCCATGAAATGACTTGAACAGCGGCGCGCCGTAGTACAGTGCGGCATAGAATGGCGATCCGCAGCCAATTAGCAGTCCCAAAACAGCTATCGCCGACCAAAACCAAACCGCGACTCTTCGCTCGCCGCTCGGTTTCCAAAACGCCAGCGCGACAAAAAACAGCGCCGCCGCGCCGCAGTAGCAGGCGGTTTCGTAATAATTGACCGCGCCGATATATGGGTGCGCCATCCAGTCGCGTTCGCCGCCAGCGATGTCCGGCATGAGCATCAGGCCGAGTTGAGGCGCAGGGAGGGCTGTTTGCAAAAGCTGGTCGAGCGAATAGTTGCTGCGCAGGCTGTTGTGCAGAAGCTCCAAAGTCGGAAGAATTTGAATTGATGCAATCGCGAGCGCAGCGATAAGTGACAATAGCGCTGGCAGCAATGTCGAAAAGCGCCTCCTCGCCCATGCGCAGACAATCGCATAGAGCGCGATTATGGTCAGGCCGTAGAACGCAAACTGCAAGTGGCCCGCAAGCAGCATCATGCCGAGAGCGATCGCCAAGCCTGCGATATCTAAGGATTTTGACTTTGTGGACGATTCGTTGACGATCCTGTCCGCGAAAAACAGTCCAAGTGGAATCCAGCACAACGCCGCGTCAACCACTTGCCACATCTGCCACGCAGCCATAGTCCCGCAAAGCATCCACACCGTTGCGCCGGCCAAAGACGATTCCCAGGCCATGCCCTTATGCCGCGCGAAAAGCGTGAAGAATAGCCCCGCGAGGAACGTGTGCAGCGCGGCGACGATCCCAAACGCCGACGCTAGTGGCAAAATCGCATACAGCCAGTTGATCGGATAGAAGACGGCAGACTGGCCGTCGGCCACGAACGGTGTACCGCTAAACGAGTACGGATTGTGCCAGGGAACTGTCCCCGCGTGGATCGATTCGGCGAGAAATTTGCGCGAGGGATAGAACTGAAACAGCGGATCCCAAACTGGCCTCGCAACAGCGTGGAAGTCTGGCGCGATCTCGTGCGCATGATGCGACCAGGGTGGTATCAGCATGACCAAATCGGCCGGAAGAAACGTGCGCCCTGGCAAAAGAGCGGGCAAATACGTGGTCACGGTGATTGCTAGAAGATAGATGCACGCAAGCGGCCATCCAAATTTGAGGCCGGTTCGAGCAGCTTGCAACGGCGCGGGAGCTTCCGGCGACTTCGGTTTCTTCATCGTTGCCGTCTAGTTTTGATCGAGGAGGATGACGTTGACGGGCGCGCCATTGTCAAGTTGCGCCACGTCTTCCGGGATCACCAACAGGGAGTTCGCTTGCGCCAGTATACTCAACTGGTGCGAACCTTGTCCCAAAAGCGCGCGGGTTTCGAAGTGTCCGCTGACGAACTTTGTGACTGCCCTCTGAAAGCTGCGCCTACCGGGATCGTGCGAGACAGTTTCGGTCAAGACAGCATCGTAAACTGGCCGCGCGCACGCACCTGGTGCAAAGCCCATCAATCGGCGCAGCGCTGGACGAACGAAAAGTTCGTAAGTCACGTAGGTCGAAACGGGATTGCCGGGAAGGCCGAAAAACAGCGCGCCTGCGTATTGCCCGAACACAAACGGTTTGCCTGGCCGAATCGCTGTCCGCCAAAAATCGATCTTGCCGCGCCCATCTTCCTGCAACACGGATTTGACGAAATCGAAGTCACCAACTGACACACCACCGCTGCTGATAATCACGTCCGCGCCCCAATCAATCGCCTTTTCGAGCGTTTCCCGCAAGCTCTCTGGTGAATCCCTCGAATGAAGCTCGCAAGCGGATTGCCCCGTGTCGCGCATCGCAACCGCGCTGAGTAAGATTCCATTAGAGCTGTAGATTTGGCCGGGGTTGAGTGGATTTCCAGGCTGTACAAGCTCGTCGCCGGTCGTAATGGCCGCAATTTTTGATGCGCGATAAACATGCACGTCGGCAATTCCCAACGCCGAGCATAGGGCAAGATTGGCAGGCGTTAGTAGCGCGCCTATGTCGATTGCGGAATCGCCCCGACGAATGTCGCCGCCCGAGTTGCGCACAAACGCGCCTATTTCGACGACATCCTTGAGAGTTATCCGCGAGCGATCTGCAGACTCCTGGACATCTTCAATCGGCACGACTGAGTCCGCGCCCGGCGGCATCATCGCGCCGGTGAAGATATGCGCGGCTTGTCCCTCCGAAACATCAGCAGATGGTTTTCGGCCAGCTTGTATGGTTTCGCCGACAACGAGTTCAACGGGATTTCTGGCGCTTGCTTCGACCGTATCTTGGCTTCTAACCGCAAAGCCGTCCATGGCGGAGTTGTCGAACGGCGGCAGAGATAGTGGTGCTGTGATGCCTTCGGCGAGGACTTTGCCCAGCGAGTTGATCAGCGGGAGACGCTCGGTTCCAAGCGGCGATATGCTGGCTAGGATTCGCTCAAGCGCCTCGTCATACGTCAGCATGGGAGGAACCGCTCACTGCCGTAAAACTGTGCCCAACGTCTTCGGAATGCTTTTGCAGGACATCAACGGCGTGAGGAATGATCGGGGCGAGCAGCTTTGCGCCATTTTGCGCACCATTCGGACTGCCGGGGAGGTTGACGATCAATGTCCCGCCGCGCGATCCTGCGATGCCGCGACTGAGTACCGCTGTCGGGACAGTCTTGGCGCCCTCTAGCGCGAGGTGCAACGCAAGTGCAGGCAGTTGCTGGTCAAGGACACGCTCAGTCGCTTCAGGGGTGACATCACGGTCGGACAAGCCGGTCCCGCCTGTGGTTAAAATGCAGTCGCAGAGGTCTTCGTCGGCCCAGCGGCGGAGGGTGCGGCTGATGGTTTTACGATCATCGGGGACACAGGCGTACACGGCAACGACAAACTGCTTTGTCCCTAAAGCAGCTTGGATCGCAGGGCCGGACTCATCCTTGATTTCGCCGCGGCTGCCGCGATCGCTGACCGTCAGGATGCCGATGCGCACCTTCTTTTCAGCAGACGCCTCGTGTTCTACTCCGTTAGTTGCTGAGGTTCCTTCCATAGGTAGTCTCCACTCTTGCCGCCCGTTTTCTTGAGCAGGCGAATCGATCCGATCTCCATCGACCTGTCCGACGCCTTAGCCATATCGTAGATGGTCAACGCGGCGACACTCGCCGCAGTGAGGGCCTCCATCTCAACTCCGGTCTGCGCGGACGTGGTCGCGGTGGCAACAATCTTGATCGAGCCTTCGCCAAATTCGAAGTCCACCAACACCGCGCTTAATGCTAGAGTATGGCACAGGGGGATCAGTTCATCAACCCGCTTTGCCGCCATAATCCCGGCAATCCGGGCGACTGAGATCGCGTCGCCCTTTTTGAGCGCGTTTTCGCGAATGAGTGAAAGCGTTTCGGGAGACATTCGGACAATCGCCTGCGCAGTAGCGCTGCGAGTAGTGACATCTTTGGCGGAGACATCGACCATCCGCGCCGCGCCAGCTTCATCGACATGGGTTAGCGACAATCGTTAGCCTCCGATTTGCGCCATGATTCGGATGGATCCGCCTCGCTCGACTCGCCCCTCGAAATCGCTTTGCAGCGGCTTATTCGCAAGAGCCGCTTTGACATGCTCCAGAAGCTGATTGTCGGTCGCACCGTTGCGCAGCGGCGTTTTTAGGTCGTATTCGAAGTTGTCGGAGAGGCAGGGAACCAGCGAGCCATTGGCAGTCAGGCGCAGCCTGTTGCAACCAGCGCAGAACTTATGCGACATGGGGCTGATGACGCCAATTGTCCCAAGCGCGCCGGGAATCCTGAAAACGCGCGATGTGCTGCTCGCATCGGTTTCGACCGGTTGCAGCTCAAATGAACACTCAAGCCGCTGGATGACCTCGTCGTTTGAAAAATACTTGGCGCGCCATTCGTACGGCGTTACCTGACCGATCGGCATGTACTCCAGAAAACGTACTTGGAACGGATGCGTTGTGGTCAGCCGCGCAAATTCTTCGATCTCGTCGTCGTTTTCGCCGCGCATGACAACCATATTGAGCTTGATCGGGTCAAACCCTACTGCAATTGCCGCTTCGATCCCCGCCATGACGTCGCCGAATTTCGCGAACCGCGCAATCTGCTCGAAGCGCTCGGGTTTCAGAGTGTCGAGGCTGATATTGATACGGTTCAGGCCGAGGCTGCGCAGTAGCGCAGCCTTAGGCGCAAGCAAAACACCGTTTGTGGTCAGGCCGATGTCCGTAATCCCAGGCGTGCTCGCGATCCCTTCGACCAGTTCGACCACTTCCCAGCCGCGGACAAGCGGCTCGCCGCCGGTGATCCGCACCTTGCGCAGACCATGCGGGGCGAGCAGTCGGACGACACGTAGAATCTCCTCGATGCTGAGAATCTCGTCGCGTTTCTCGTACGGAACCCCCTCGGCGGGCATGCAGTAGACGCAGCGGAGGTTGCAACGATCCGTGACGCTTATGCGCAGATACTGCACGGCACGTCCGAAGGAGTCAGCTAGTTGCATAGGCAGCGGCGAAAGCATGGGATATTGTACCCACGGGTGCAGACGCGCTGAAATGCTACAATATTTAGAATAAGGGAGACTAGAAGAATGTCCGTTCAGGTGATTGAAGGAACTTGGGAAGAGATCAAGCGGCGGGAGTCGGAACTAGTGGGTCGGTATTTGCGGGTGACTATACGGCCTGAAAACCTGACTCAGCGAAAGCCAGCCAAGACGAATGCCAAGCCTAAAATCGAAACACAGCCGAAAAAGCTCGTTGGTTTTGGAGCGTTTGCTGATTCGCTACCGAGCACAGAAGAATATATGCGTGAGAAGCAGACTGAGATCGAGCTTGAGGAGCGTAATCTTTGATCCATGTACTCGACTCTTCTGCAATGCTTGCGTATCTTCGAGGTGAGCAAGGTGCTGGCCTCGTTCAAACCATGCTTACTGACCGAAGCTCGACGTGCTACGCTCACTCAATGAATCTGTGCGAAGTTTACTACCAATCTGCGCGGATTTCAGGTCCGAAACGCGCAGCCGAGACAATTGCTTCGCTCTATGCCGACGGCGTCATCGAACGCCGCGATATGTCCCGAAAGTTCTGGCAACGGGTTGGCGATCATAAGGCGCGTGGAAAGATTTCGTTACCGGACTGCTTTTGAATCGCGCTCGCGCAGGTGCTTGGCGGGGAAGTCGTGACCACCGATCATACCGAATTCGACCCGCTGGTTCCTCTGGGGATTGTTCCGATTAAGTTTATCAGGTAAATGGTGAGGGAGCTTAGCGAACTCGAACACGGGCCAACCACCATGCATCAAACACTGTCTCTAGCCGGCTCGACCTCACTGTTACCCGTGGAAATCCGTCGCCGGTCAGCAAGAAACATCCTATCAACAGAAACCGCCGCGGACAGCAGCATAAGCCCGAAAAAGGAAATGTAGCTCTTGTCGGCTATTAGCGACAAAGAACCAAGTCCAAGAGTCCGGTTAGAAGCGAGCTTAGAGACGCGGTCTTTGTCCTTTGGCGTATAGAACCATTCCGCTATACCGATAACAATCCAGACTGTACCCAAAGTCAACACAATGGCATTCGAGTTCATCCCATGCCTCCCGTGCCCGGAGCAACATTATCCTTTGGCATCTTCTCCCGCTCCGCTTGTTCCCGCATCGTAGTGCCCCAATTGGTCTTGCGGACCCAAAAAATCAATGTGGCGAAAGCTAATGGTATGAGGAGAAGAGACATAAACTCCGACTTGCCATACTGCTGCGAAACGATTCCCAAAATGAGAAACGTCATGTATAGCGGCTGCAAATAGCCAAACTTGTATTTACGCGCAGCGATGTACACGGAGATATTTAGCACGCCACAAATCGCGCAAAGCCAGACAACCCATATATGAGGGTGAAACATGCCTTAGATTACCAGTTCCGTCATCCGTTTAGCTCGAGGAGCGCTGAGGCATGTTACTATTGCCTTCTTAATTTCGGCAATCGCTAACCCTTTTGCACCTTTGCCCCACCCTTCGCACTCCCCGTCTTCCCCGCTTGCGCTAGCTTCAGTTGGTTTGCGTACGGCTGCACATTCAAATGCGCCAGCATCGTGCTGATCGTGACGAACTGGTATCCCTGTTTGCGTAGGCCGTCGATGATGACGGGCAACGCGACTGCCGTTCCGGCGTAGTCCTGATGCAGCAGGATGATCGAACCCGGCTCGGTGCGGTCGAGGACGCGTTCGGCGATGAACTGCGGCGTCTGGTTGAGGTAGTCTTTGGCGGCGTCTGTCCATGAAACCGTCACATAGCCAAGCGCCTTGGTGACGTGCAAAACCTTGTCGTTGTACTGCACTCCCGGTGGGCGCATGATGGTCGGATGCTGGCCGCAGGCCTTGTAGATGTCCATATCGTCGAAGCGGAGCTCGTTCGCGATCTCGTGCGGTTTGAGCATGCTAAGGCGCTGGTGATCGTACGTATGGTTGCCGATCTCGTCGCCGTCCGCAATCGCCTGACGCAGAAACTGCGGATCCTGCTTGACCTTCACACCGACCACAAAAAATGTCGCCGGGACATGCTCCTGACGCAGAACGTCAAGAATCTTCATGCCGTACTGCGGGTGCGGACCGTCGTCAACCGTTATCGCGACCTCTTTGAACTTCCGGCTGCCATGATAGAGCAGCATAGTTTCAGGGTCGTACAGGTCGGAGCCAACCCAGCGGCGATACCACCAAACCGGATTGAGCGCGTGCTCAATTGGAACGGTGCGATCCTTGTCAAAGTGCCACGCTGCGCCTGCGCAGATGAAAATCCCGACGCATACCGCAGCCCAAGTAACGGCCTTCTTATTAGTCATAGTGCAATTTTAGCCATCGAGCGGGCCAGAGTGTGCGTCCCCATCAACAGCAACTCCAGCACGACTCCCATAATAGTTGACAAGTTTCCGTTCGTCATTGACGAGGGAGAGTACAATATTATATAATATTCGCGCTTTGATCTGGCCTCCCGCCGAAATCAGCCGCAACACTGCACTCAAGTCGCCCACGAGTTGAGATGGCGAACCCAGGATCAACATGAGCAACAGAATTTTGGCCGAACCATTCGACTTTGCATGCTCCGTCTCCTCTTGACTCATTTGCAGTATCCAAGACATAGCAATTTTGATGCCCAGAAGAGCGCAAACTGGGACTTGTAAAGTAATATTGAGTACCGAAAGCCGTGGCCGTTAGTGCTGGCGCGGTTTGAGCGCCGATTCAGCAGCGTGAAATGCAAATTGAGACGGACCAAACTCAGCAGCGGCAGGAAACATTAGAGGATGTGCACGGGACGTTCAGCGGCTCAGTGGAAACAGAGAGCGCCGAAACGGATAGAGTTGTGCGGACCGATGACGATCCGCTGTATGTGATCAGCGTTGCCGCAAAGCTTGTGGGCATGCCGGCGTGGACGCTGCGCGTTTTGGACGAACAGGGCATCGTTACCCCGAAGCGAACGGAAAAAAACCGGCGCCTCTATTCGGATCGGGATTTAATCCGGTTGAACAGAGTGCGAATCTTGACCGAAGAGCAGGGTGTCAACATGAACGGCGTCCGACTGATTCTTAAGCTGGAAGAGGAGAAAGATCTCCCCAAAGGAGAATGATTTGACTACTATAATGGACAATACTGCAGAGATTGAACAGAAGAACGAGTGCCTGGTTACAAACCGGTACTCCCTGGTGGTTCTTGCCGCCAAGCGGGCCAGGCAAATCAAGGAGGGGGCACCTCTCCTGATCGACACTGAATCGACAAATCCGCTTACGGTGGCGTTGGAGGAAATTGCGGCAGGAAAGATTAACTTTATCGAAGCACCGCCGGAGCACGACGATGAGGCGGCGCGAACGTTGGATCGATCCAACTACATGCCTACCGAACCGACGGCAATGCAGCTGTTGACGGAAAGCCTTGCGCAGGGCGGGTCATCGCTCGACGTTGAGGGCTTTTCCATTGACGACGAGGCCCCGGACACGGACGACTTAACGGAAAGTGACTCCGGCGAGGATCTGCCGGCCACGGAGGAAGAGTAAACAGAATGGGACGATCGGTAGGAATCGATCTCGGTACTACTAATTCGGTTGTCGCTGTGCTCGAAGGTGGAAAGCCCGTCGTTATACCACTGGCCGAAGGCAGCAACCTGTGTCCGTCAGTTGTCGGATTCTCCAAAAATGGCGAGAGATTGGTGGGCTACCTGGCCAAGCGCCAGGCGATTACCAATCCTGAGCGGACGATCATGTCCATCAAGCGCCAAATGGGAACGTCTCACAAGACGACGATCGACAACAAGACCTACAGCCCCGAGCAGATATCGGCGATGATCCTCGAAAAGCTGCGATCGGACGCCGAGGACTACCTCAACGACAAAATCGAAGAGGCGGTCATCACCGTGCCGGCGTACTTCTCCAATGCGCAGCGGGAAGCGACCAAGAACGCGGGCGAAATCGCTGGAATCGCAGTTGTCCGCATCATCAACGAGCCGACAGCGGCCGCACTTGCCTATGGACAGGACAAGTCGAAAGAGAAGATGGTCCTGGTTTGGGACCTCGGCGGGGGAACGTTCGACGTTTCCATCCTGGAAGTCTCCGGCGACGTTTTTGAAGTGCGCGCGACATCCGGTGACACGCACCTCGGCGGCGACGACTGGGACGAGCGGGTTATGAACCATCTCATTGAGGTGTTCAGCGAGACCAATCCCGGCTCCGACATCAAGTCTGACCTTGTTGCGTTGCAGCGTCTCCGCGAAGCGGCCGAGAAGGCCAAGATTGAGCTTTCGACGGTAACTACTACCACGGTCAACCTGCCGTTCCTTTCGTCTGGTTCCGACGGCCCCATCCACCTTGAGACAACCTTAACGCGCGTCAAGCTTGAGGAGCTAACCAAGGATCTCCTCGACCGCATGATCGGCCCTACCGAATCGGCGCTTAAGGACTCGCGTCTTAAGCCAAGCGACATCGAGCGCATCCTTCTCGTGGGCGGTTCGACCCGCATGCCCGCAGTTCAGGCCGTCATCAAAACGATGTTCGAGCTGGAGCCGTACAAGGGCATCAACCCTGACGAGGCGGTCGCGTGCGGCGCTGCGCTCCAGGCCGGAATTATCAAAGGCGATGTCACGGATCTCGTGCTGATCGATGTCACCCCACTCAGCCTCGGAATCGAAACCCAGGGCGGCGTATTCACCAAGCTGATCGACCGCAACTCTGCCATTCCCACCAGCCATTCGCAGCTTTTCACCACTGCAATTGACAACCAGAGCGCGGTCGATATCCACGTTCTGCAGGGTGAGCGCGATTTCGCCATCGACAATAAGACTCTCGGCAAGTTTCAGCTTACCGGCATTCCGCCTGCAGCCCGTGGCGTGCCGCGAATTGAAGTCAGCTTCGACATTGATGTAAACGGCATAGTCAATGTTTCCGCCCGCGACGTCGCGACCGGAAATGTTCAGAAAGTAACGATCACTTCGTCCGCGGGCTTGTCGCGCGACGAGGTCGGCAAGATGGTTGAAGAGGCCGAAGCCAACCGTAAAGCCGACAACAAGCGCCGTGAAGAGACCGAAATCCGCAACAAGGCGGAGCAGAAAGTCTATACCGCACAGACCCTCCTTCGCGAAGGCAAGGGTGTCGCGCCGGATCATGTCCTGCGCGACCTTACAAATGCCGCTGGCACGCTGCAAAGCGCCATCAACCGCAATGAATTGGTAGGCATTCGCAAGGCGGTCGAGCCTCTTGACGATGCCATTGCGGCCGTGTCCCGCGCGATCTACGAGTCGAAATCCTCCATCGTTAGCCCGTCGGCTGCTGCCACGTCGTCGAGTGCACGCAGCAGACCCTCCCCTGCTCCCGCTCCGCCGGAGCCCGAGCCACAGGAGTTCATTCCCGAGCCGCCCCCCGCAATGCCGGCGCCACCGCTCGCCGCCGAAGACACCGATCAGGATATCACGATGTACGCGATGCCAAACGCCGCACCGGAACCCGTTGAGGCGACTGAGAGTTTCAAGGACGTATAATCACGGCATTGCAAGGATTTTTTGGATCGGTGGAGGGTGACGCAGCCGCATGCCTATGAGCAGCACTAAGAGAGACTACTACGAAGCACTGGGAGTCCAGTCAACCGCTTCGGCCGACGAAATTCGTCGCGCCTATCGACAGCTTGCGCGAAAATATCACCCGGATGTCAACCCGGGCGACCACGAGGCCGAAGCAAAATTCAAAGAAATCAACGAAGCGCAGGAGGTGCTGCTCAACCCAGAGACACGCGCGCGCTACGACCGCTATGGCCATGCCGAACAAGGCGGAGCAGGCTACGCTCAGGCTGGCGGATTTGGCGACATCTTCGACATGTTTTTTGGGTCTGGCGGGGGGTTCCAAGGCCAACAGCAACAGCGGGCTGACGGAATGCGCGACGGCGCCGACCTGCGTTACGATCTCGAACTAACGCTTGAAGAGGCCGCGCTTGGCGCAGAGAAGACGCTCAAGCTTTCGCGCCAGCAGACGTGCGATGTCTGTAGCGGCAGCGGCGCAAAGCCCGGAACATCGCCGCAAAAATGCGTTCAGTGCGCTGGCAGTGGGCAAGTTAAGCATGTCCAGAATACCATCCTGGGCTCATTCGCAACTGTCGCGCCCTGTCCGCGCTGCCGTGGCGAAGGCTTTATCATCCCAACACCTTGCGCCAAATGCGCGGGTCAAGGCCGCGTGCGTGAGACGCACGAGCGTGTCGTGCGAATCCCGGCGGGAGTCAACACGGGGACGCGCGTCCAGCTTACTGCCGAAGGCGACGCTGGAATCCGCGGGGGCTCGCCTGGCGACCTCTACGTGGTGATCACAGTTCGCGACCATCCTGTCTTTCAGCGGCGCGGCAACGATTTGTACTGCTCGTTTGGCGCATCCATCAGCCAGATGGCGCTGGGCGCGAACATATCCGTGCCGACTCTTTTCGGAACCGAACCGCTATCGATCCCGCCTGGTTCGCAGCCAGGCGCATCCTTCAAGCTGCGCGGCAAAGGCATGCCGGATGTCAGCGGCCGTCGCGGGCCAGGCGATCTCATGGTCGTGCTGAATGTTCGTGTGCCGTCGCAAGTTAGCGACGAGCAGCGACGTCTTCTAAAGGAGCTTGCGGCGGTGAGCGGCGAGGACGTTTCGACTTTGGCCGAGCCGGAAAAGAGCTTTCTTGGCAAGGTCATGGACGCGTTCAAGTAAGTTATGGGGAATCAGGCAGGGCCATGCGGCTAGCATCGCATCGGCCCTGTTTTTTGCGTGAGGTTTGCGGAAACGATGCGTTGGGCGGCAATCAGAGTTGCGGTAGACGGTTCGGAAATTGCTGCGGAGGCAGCTTCGTTGCTGCTGCGCGAAGCGGGCTGCAATGGGGTCGCCACGGACATCGGCGCACATGACGAGGTGGTCGCAGTTACTGGCTATCTGCCGGAGGACGACCGGCTCCACTCGTCGCGCCGGAAGATCGAGGCCGCGCTGCTCGTGCTCCCAGAGCTTGGAATCGAAGGCACTTCGACGGAAGCGAACGTCCAGATGGTCGAAGAGGAGGACTGGGCGAACGCATGGAAGCAGTATTTCAAGCCCATTCGCGTCGGCAGACATCTGATCGTCACACCACCTTGGGAAACTCCTGATGCTGGCGAGTTGGACAAGGTGATCGTGATTGATCCTGGGATGGCGTTCGGAACAGGCACCCACCCCACGACTCAGCTTTGCCTAGCCGCGCTTGAGGACTATATCAGGCCGGAGGCCAACCAGCATGTAGCTGACATCGGTACTGGTTCAGGAATTCTGGCGATTGGCGCGGCTAAATTGGGAGCCGAGTCGATTTTTGCTACCGACATTGATCCTCTCGCCGCCCGGATCGCCGGCGAAAACGCCAAGGTAAATGGAGTACATGTGGAAATTGCAGACAGATTCGATTCCGCAACGCAATATGACGTCCTGGTGGCGAATATCCTGGCGAACACGCTCATCGAACTGGCCGAAAAGTTTGCCGCGTCAATCCGGGCTGGAGGAATTTACATCGCCTCGGGAATCATTGAGGGGCGCGAGAACGATGTCCGTCTCTTGACTGAAGTCGAAGGATTTATCGCGCTGGAAACACGCCATCAGGGTGAGTGGGTCGCCCTAGTTTTTAGACGCCTCGACGGCGAGGGCAATTAAGCATTGCCGAATTGGCTTGCCAAGGACTGCCAAACTTGACGCGATTTTTTGTGCGGGCCGACCAGATCGTCGAAGGTGTCGTTACACTCGACTCCGACGACGCGCTTCATTTGGACCGCGTTCTGCGCGTAAAGCCCGGCGACGAGATTGGTGTGCTGGATGGAACTGGCAAGCTCCATGTTTGCGTTCTCATATCATCGTCCAAGTCGAGCGCAACCGCGAAAGTGGTGAGATCGGAGCTTCTGGAAACCGAGCCCGAGATATGCGTGACCATCGCGCAGGCGATTCCAAAGATAGCGGACAAGTTGGAGTGGATTCTGCAGCATGGTGTGGAAGTCGGTGCGTCGCGGTTCTGGATGTTCCGCAGCCGACGCAGCGAAGCGGGCAAGCTAGCGGAGCGCCCTGATCGCTGGCGAAAAATTGTCAAAACCGCTGCCGAGCAGAGCGGGCGCGCGAAACTGCCCGAAGTTGAGTTGATGCCATCTCTCGACCACATCCTCGCCGCGGCTAGCCAATTTGACCTCGGGGTGCTATGCGATGAGGCCGAGTCGCAGGTGACCATCAAAGACTCCCTCGCCGACTCGCGCCCAAAGTCAATATTAGTGCTAGTGGGGCCGGAAGGCGGTTGGGATCGCGAGGAGCGCAGCGCGGCTACCGAGGCAGGGATCAGGACAATTACTTTGGGCAAGCGCGTTTTGCGTACCGAGACAGCGGCGCTTGTCGCAGTCAGCCAGCTTCTTTTCGCACTCGACGCCGGTTAGTCATTCAAATTGACGCATATTCGCCTTGAATAGGCTAGGCTCTCAACGACTGATGTACGACTTGCACAATCATATCTTGCCGGGTGTTGATGACGGTGCGCGGGATCTCGCCGAGGCGCTCGCCATGGCGAAAAAGGCGGTCGCAGATGGCACCACGGTGATGGCTGCGACACCTCACCGGTATTGGAAAGCAAAGCAGATCACGGCGAAAATGGTGGTCGAAGGAGCGGAACGCCTGCAGAAGAGTCTGGATGAAAACGGTATTGCCCTGAAGATTGTTCCCGGGCTCGAAATCCCCATGCGGCCCGACACCGCCCTTGCCCTCCAGGACGGCACCCTAATTCCTATCGGCGGCAAGACCGGTGAATATGTCCTGATGGAGCCGCCGTTCGACCGCATCCCGCAGTTCGCGCTGCCGATCTTGGAATCGGTTATGGAACTTGGACTGACTCCCGTCATTGCCCATCCAGAGCGAAATTCGGAAGTGCAGAACCACCTCGCGTTCCTGGAGAGCTGCGCCAGTCTTGGCATGATCATCCAGCTAACGGCCGGAAGCATTGTGGGCAAGTTCGGCGAACGCCCCTTGGAATGTGCGAAATTGATCGCCGCGCGAACGGATTGGAAGGTCATCATCGCGTCCGACGCGCATGACAAGCATGATAGGATCGCCAGCGATATGGGCGAGTCTAGACGCACGGTTGCAGAGTGGCTTGGCGACGAGGCCGCTGCCAACCGGATGGTCGATGAATTGCCGAAGAGCCTAATTCCTGCCATCTACCTGCCATGAAAACGCGCGCAGAAACGACCATATTGTCGTCAATGCGCGCGTTTTCTGGCTTCTTGCGTGTGTGGCGGAGCGTGAGAGATTTGAACTCTCGCGGGAGTTTCCCCCCCTACAGGTTTAGCAAACCCGCCCCTTCAGCCACTTGGGTAACGCTCCACGCAACGTGAAGCCGTGCATCGCACTTGGCTGAAATGCACCGGTAGTTTATCACAAAGCAGCTTGGATTGCAACCTGTAGAGGTATTCCGGCGGAAGTATTGCGGCTGACAGAGCTTGGACGCGAGCGAGGGGTGTGTTCTACCCTGCGAAGGGCAAGCAATCGCAGCCCATCCGCAGTAATGTTGCTGATGGGCTGCGCAATGACGCTTTGCTAGACGGCCTTGCGGCCGGTGATAAACTGGAACAGGAACACGATCACTGCAATGACGAGGATGAGGTGGATCAATCCCCCGCCGATGTGCAGCAGAAATCCTGCCAGCCACAGAAATACCAGAATCGCCCCAATCACGTATAGAATGCTACCCATTTTAATTTTCTCCTTGATGTCGCCCGCGCCTCGCAAATGATCGCGTTTCAACGCACGGCTGTTAGATTAGCTGCTTACTATTTGCTCGAATCGCTAGAACTGCCTGAAGGTGCTGGCGCAGAGCTACCCGACGCTCCGGCCGAACCGGCTGCACCCGGAGATCCTGACGCACCCGATGCTCCAGCAGGTCCTGGCGCACCAGCTGGCCCTGACGCACCAGCCGGCCCCGGTGTTCCCGGCGAGGCCGGAACGACAACAGTCGTGTTCGTTGGCGCCGGCGCGGGTGTCGTGACAACGGTTGGGGGCGGCGGGTTGTCGTTGCTGCTACACCCTGAAATTGCGCCGACACTGGCGATAATAGCAACACCCACACCAATCGCTCGCCACCAGCCTAGTTGATATTTGGAATCCGTTGCGAAAGTTCGCTTGAACTGCATTTGCTGTCCCTTCTCAGAATTGGCACGTTTGTTCGGCCAATCTTTTCATCCTGTGTTGCGGTGTTATGCCCAATAAGCTGGAGCATAAAACCCATCGCATTTTGAAAGACCCTTTCTGTTGCTCAACAAATCGGTTAGGGGAGCGTCTGGAAATGGGTAGGATGGCCGCAATTCGTGCTTATTGCACTGTCCGGGCCAAATGAATGTCGGCTTATTCGCTGGAGAAAAACGCGGCTATCGCATGCCCGAAGATATCTTGGACGCCATCAGGCAAAAAATGAGCGTGATGACGGATCCGATTACGACGAATGTGACCAGGGTCTTGTCGTCCCCGGTTTGCAGAGCGTCGTAGATTGCCAGCGGCATAGTCCGGGTTTTGCCGGGTATGCTGCCGGCGACCATCAGCGTTGCGCCAAAATCGCCCATCGCTCTGGCAAATGCTAATGTTATTCCAGCGGCGACGCCTCTCAACGAAAGCGGCAGGAGAATGCGGAAGAAAATCTGCAGTTCACTTGCGCCGAATACGCGGGCGCTGTCGATGATTTCGGCTGCGACGGTTTCAAACGCGACGCGCGACTGCACGACCAGCAGGGGCATTGAAGCGATGGAAGCTGCAAGCGCAGCGCCCTCCCACGTAAAAACAATCGGTTGGTGGAAAATCGATTCGAAACCCTTGCCTATCCAGCTAAGACGACCAAACGAGACTAGCAGAAAGTAACCGAGGACCGTCGGCGGCATAACCAAGGGAAGGATGACAAGTCCCTCAGCGAGCGAGCCGCCATTCCTCCCCCGCTTCGCCAAAAGATAGGCGGCAGGAATTCCGACGACGATGGATAGAATCGTCGCGGCAACGGACACTTTAAGCGAAATCGCGAGCGGCGACCAGTCCATAGGCGAAAGGGCCAAGGCGAGCTAACTATTCGCCCGAGCCTTTACTTTGCGGCTTTCGCCATAGGCGGTGGTGGCAAGTAACCGCTCGTCTGAAAGATTTTTTGGCACTCAGGGGACAATAAATATTGTGCGAACCGCCTGGCAGCTCCGTTTGCTTGAGGGATTACGGCAAACGCCTGCAAAATGGGCGCATGAAGCTGCTCCGGCACGACATAGAAGCTGCCGATGCTGCTGTCCTTCACAAGCGAAAGCGCCGTAAACGCAACGTCGGCGTTGCCGCTTTGAGCGTATTCGAGCGCTTGGCCGATGTTTTCGGCATAAACTATTTTGGAGTCTACAGCACTCTCGATCTTCTTGTTCGTTAGTACCTCCATGGCCGCAGCGCCATAGGGTGCGGCCTTGGGGTTCGCGATGGCGATATTGGTCACCGAGTCCGAAGTCAAAATCGCAAGCCCCTTGTCGGATACCGGCAGCGTTTTCGACCAAAGGACAAGCTCGCCGGTCACATAGATATGTTCGGATTTCGGGTCAAGAATGCTCTCCGTGACAAGTTTGTCGACGCTCTTAACATCGGCAGCGACAAACACTTCGTATGGCGCGCCATTTTCCATCTGTTTGGCGAGCAGGCCGGTCGCACCGTAAGTGGGTAGAATGTCGATCTTGTACTTCTTGGCGAATGCCGGGATGATCTCGTCGTCGAACACCTTCTGCAGGTTTGCAGCGGCCGCGATCTCTAGTTTGCGCTGAGCATGTGCCTCACCAGATGCGGTAAACACAAAGACGAATGCAAACAGCAAAACGAAGATTTGCTTGTTCATAGGGTTTCCATGATACCTGAGAAAATTAATTGCGAAATTCTGCCTAGCGGCAGCATGCGTTGATGCCGCATGCAGAGTTTAGCTCATCAAATGGGACGTCTATCCCAGTTCCGAGACTCGGTGACACAGAATTGCTGGATTCCAAGTTTTTCCGGCTATGGCGTCGCATCGAAATCGAATCAGGTATAGTCACATCTGGCAATCCGCTGTTGATATGCGTGCATGCTGAGCATCGCAAGCATCGAGCGCCATACCCAATACTTCCAATCCCTGCACGGACGCACGACCACTCTGGAGACACTATGCACGTGAAACAATGGTCCGTCAGGCTGTACACGATTCTGTCCGTCGCAATCACCATTTTGTGCGCGATCACCCTTCCCGCCGGTGCGTCAGTTGGTGTTCTCACTCAGAACAACGACAATGGCCGCGACGGAGCCAATCTTGGCGAAACCGCCCTCAGTCCGTCAACCGTCAACTCGTCGACTTTCGGTCTTTTGTTCACCCGAACGCTTGATGCCAATGTCAACGGCCAGGTGCTGTACGTTCCGAATGTGACCATTAACGGCACCGTTCACAACGTCATCTACTGCACCACGTCCAATAACTCCAATGGTTCGCCGTGCGGAGTTTGGGCGTTCGATGCCGACAGTGCTAGCGAGTCCACAGCACTTTGGCATGACGTCTTGCCGACTTCGGGCGAATGGTTGACTAGCGCGCCGGTGATCGACGTTTCCACCGACACGCTTTACGCATGTACGAAGGACACGTCCGATGCCGGCCCTATTCGGCTGCGCGCATTTGACATCACGACTGGCAAAGAGAAGCCGGGAAGCGGCATCAAAATTTACGCAGCCGTCAAAGGCACCGGCGACGGCAGTTCTGGCGGCATCGTTTCGCTCGACTGGTCACAAGCCAACTGCCGCCCGGCTCTGCTTTTTTTAAATGGCGACGTCTATATCGCGTTTGCGCATAATTCTGATAGTTTTCCTTATCACGGATGGGTGCTAGGCTACCATTATGACGGAACGAAGTTTACTCGCACCGCCGTTCTTTGCACGACTGCCTACGGCGGCCTAGGCGGTGTCTGGCAGGCAGGTAAGGGCCTGACGGCTGATTCCAATGGCAATATCTACCTCGCAGTGGGAAACGGCACGTTCTCTGCCAACGCCACTACAGGCCCGAAAAGCTACGGAATGTGCTATCTGCGTCTGAGCACTCCAAGCCTAACGCCGCACGACTATTTTTCTCCCTATGACGAAGCGACTCAAAGCAACTCGGACAAGGACCTTGGTGGCGCGGGCTTGCTGCTGATTCCGGGTACCGACCGTCTATTCGGCGGAGGCACGAAGTTTGGTTCCGCGTTTTTGTTGGACTCAACAAACCTTGGTGGCTTCACAGCAGGTGGGCCTGACAATTGCCTTGATCGAATCAATGGCCTTGGCAGCTCCGTTGGTCAAAATGCCGTCTGCTGGGACGAAACTACCTATAAATATGTCTACCTCTGGTCCAACAGCAACAACATTCAGCAGTTCCGTTACGACCCGTCTGTTTCGACATTGAATCCCGCTGGCATCTATCTGAGCAGCAGCGGCTACACGTCCGGCGGTTCACTTGGTGTTTCCGCCGATGCGAGCACCAACGGCATCCTCTGGGCCGTAGGCAACAACCACGTGGTCTATGCATTTAACGCCACGGACGTCAGCAAGGCTCCTTTCTGGACCAGCATCCAAAATTCCTCGCGCGACAAGTTGCCGTCGGTTGGCCATTTCCAGTTCCCGACCATAGTTAATGGAAAAGTCTACGTACCGACAGGTTCCGCGACAATTGCCGCTTACGGTCTTCTATCAGGCAGTTAATGGTTCGCGCAATTCAATGCAATATTGCAGATAGAACGCGGCTGTCGAGTCTCGTATCCCTCTCGCAGGCTGGGTTTCGCTATAGTGGCCCCAGCTCGCGGCCTGCTTGATTGAACTGCGGAAGCTACGCATTCAGCGCCTCACACCACTGCATCACCTCCCCAAACGGATAGCTCTCGAGAAGACCGAAAAGCGGATGCTTGCCTAGCTTCAGCTTTGTCAGCGCCGGACTTCCCAGTCCGCAAAGCAGCCTTGCAAGTTGGCGAGGTTCGCCAAGCGCTTTCGGGTGCTGACCTTGCAGCTCAAGGATAGGTTTCGCACTCAGCGAAATCGGCGCACGCTTGATGTTTCCTTCGTCCAGCCGGATTCCTGATGAGTTCAAGCAGACGCTACAGACTCCGCAAGGCTCATGACGCTGTTCGCCAAAATATTCGGCCAGGGCGTTGCTGAGACATGTGTCCAACTGAATAAATTTCAACATTCCCCGTAGCCGTGCGACTTCAGACTGTTCGCGCCTTTGAAATTTCTCAAAGAGTTCTCCAGCGACCGCGTCCGGATCAAGCTCTGGCTGAAGCACAGTCACGCGATGTCGCAGATCGGAGTGCGTCAGCTCGATCATCGAATGCTGCTCAAGGTATTCGAGCGCCCGAATGATCCTGCCACGGTCTTTCGTGATTTTGACCGCCATCTCGTCGGGATTCAGCGTGTACCAACTAATTCCGTAGCGCGAATTTTTGAACATAAGTCTGACAAGTTCCGCCGGCTCTCCTCTGAAGTGACCGACAATCTGCTCGACCGTCGCTAGCGGGCGCATCTTGTAGCCGGAATAGAAAGGCGTTCCCTGCTTGATGATCTCTGCAAGCTCAAGATACGTAAGTGCCGTCTTCAAGACAAGTTGCTTGAGATCATGTCGGCCCGATAGGTCATAAAGGCTGACACTGAACTCGCCCTTCTGAGCAAGAAGCTCGCTGGTCAAGCCCTTTAGCGACGACAGACTGGGCGTGTCGCCATAGGCAAAGTTTTCGAGGATTGGGACATCGGCTTCGCAGGCGAGCATTTCGACCACGGAATCCCCGCCGTCCCTGCCTGCCCTCCCAATCTCCTGACTGTAGCTTTCCAGGCTCTTTGGCAGGTTGTAGTGGTAGACATAGCGGACGTTCGCCTTGTCGATTCCCATCCCAAATGCGATGGTGGCGACGACGATTCGGTCGCTGCCGCCCATCCACCACTCCTGAATGTCCGTGCGCTTTTGCGACTCCATGCCAGCGTGATATGCCTGCGCACCTAGGCCAGCCTGAGCTAGAACAGCGGCGACACGCTCCGCCGATTTTTGGAGAGTGACATAGACAATTGTTGGGCCGGGAGGCCGCTCGGCCATTCTTTGCAGCAACAATCGATCACGCTCGTTCTCGCGTGCCGAGACGATACTGATGTGCAAGTTTGGACGAAAAAACCCAGTCACAGTTGCACAGTTGGGTGCGATATTGAACGCCGTACAGATGTCATCTGCAACGGATTTTGTGGCCGTAGCCGTAAGCGCAAGGACTCGCTCCGCCTTGATTGCCTTTGCGGTTTCCGCAAGTTTTAGATAGTCTGGGCGAAAATTATGCCCCCACTCCGAGATGCAGTGCGCCTCGTCAACGGCAAAAAGCGAGACCGGAACCTGCTTGAGCATGGCTAGAAAACGTTCATTAGTGAAGCGTTCAGGGGCGACGTAAAGCAGCCGGACTTCGCCAGCCTTGACGCGATTTGTCACATCACGCGAATCCTCAAAACTTAGGCTGCTGTCGAGCCGCGCCGCAGCAATGCCGCGCCGAGTCAGGAAGTCGATCTGATCCTTCATCAAGGCGATCAGCGGCGAAATGACGACAGTCAGTCCCGCTAGAAGAAGCGCAGGAAGCTGGTAGCAGAGCGATTTTCCGCCGCCAGTTGGAAAGACTGCGAGAGTCGAGTGTCCCGCCATCAAGTTTTCGATGACATCGCGTTGACCGGGCCGGAACTCCGAGAATCCAAAGAACTCAAGTAGTGCCTGATCAATGGTCAAATCAATCGGTTCGTTGTCAGCAGTAGGCTGCAGTGGGCTTTTCCATAAGTAGCATATTAGTGATACTCGCGCGAGGGTGCAAAAAGCGGAAAGGGTTTGAAAAAATATTTTTTGGGACCCCTCCGGCTCGTTCCTCGCCACCTCCCCGAAACGGGGAGGCAAGGGTGGTCTCGTACGAAAGCCCACGAGAGTTGTCCGGAACTCTCCAATCCCATTAGGCCAACAGATCGAATCGGTCGAAGGTGATCTCAGTTTGTAGGGGCTGCCCAGTCAGAAACCGCTCGATTTCTGCAACGGAAATTGTGGCCAGTCGTTCTAGTGTCTGCTGGGATACACCGGCTATGTGCGGCGTGATGAAGATGTTGGGTGTTGACCATGCGATGTGGTCCGGCGGAAGTGGTTCGGGATCGGTTACGTCCGTGTAGACCTGAATATCGCCAGCCATCGCGCGCGCAAAGAGTGCAGTTTGGTCGACCAATCGCGCGCGAGCCGTGTTTACCACGACTGTACCGGGGCGAAGTCGCGCGATTCTGTCGGCATTCAGCATGCCTGTTGTCGATTCCAAAACGGGTGCATGGAGCGAAATGACTTGCGAACAATCAATCACAGCATCGAAGTCCGGCAATAGGCGAACCCCAAGCTCGGCAGCTTGCGCTTGAGTCCACATGGGATCACAGGCAACAACCTTGCACTCGAACGGTTTCAACAATGGCGGCACTCGCCTGCCCACTTGCGACAGGCCGACAAGGCCGACAGTGATGCCTGTGAGGTCGAAATATGCGGGATCACCGCCGTATTTCTGACCGGATTTCAACGCGACATTGCGAGCGACGGCTTGTCGCAGCGCCATGATAATGAGACCAACGGTGTACTGCGCAACCGCAGGCGCAATTGCCGATGCGCCTTGAGTCAGCCGAACATGATGGTGCAGAGCGTCTTTTGGACAAATGCCGCGCACTGACCCAGCCGAGTGCGCGATGAGAAGCGGTTTCGTTCGCGCTTCAACGTCAGCCGCAGAGAGTGCGCGGCTACCCCACCCTGTCAGCATCACGTCGGCAGCGGCGACCAATTGTGGGAAGGGTGATGGATCGTTCGTTGCGGGATCGAAAAACGTCAGCTCGCAAAGCGATTCAAGCCTCGTTCTTTGGTCGGAATTGAATACGCGAGCGTAGTTTGACTTTGTCAAGTTGATCAGCAAAATTGGCATGTTGCGCTTGTTCCGAATTCGGCGTCCATAATCCTGCTTGGCGCGTTCCGCTAGATGTCCTCATCTTCTTGAAACTGCGTTGCAAGTTCGAACGCATTCTTACCCTGCTCGGTCAGATACCGAACAACCTGCCATGTATAACCGTGAGTCACGCCAATATTTTCCGCGCCTGTCGCCTCGATAGTGGACATCAGAGCAGGCCAGTCAACGTGGTCGGAAAGGACAAAACCGCGATCCACGTGCCTGCGCTTTCGTCCTTGGCGCGTCTGCATCCATCCCGATGCGAATGCGCTTCGCCGCTCACCAAACTTTCGGCCCCATCCGGGCGTGTCTGCGGACGGCGGTGCGACGATCAGCGCTCGTCCCGCAGCTTTAGTCGCGCCTTCGCCGTCAGCCCTGCCGACATCCGGGATTGGCACACCCTCCGCGCGGTAACAGTCCAAGAAGCGATAGACTGCGCCATGCACTAGAATTGGGCCGATTGATGGGTCAACTGCGGCCAAAATCCGCTGCGCCTTCCCGAGCGCGTAAGCGTAGACAATGCTGCTAACACCGTTCGCGGCATTTTCCCGCCACCATTCGTTGATTTCGGACATGATCTCGTCTTGCGGACGCCACCGGAAAATAGGCAGCCCAAAGGTAGACTCGGTGATAAACGTGTTGCAGCGAACCAGTTCGAACTCGCCCGAAGCGATGTCGTTTTCGGTCTTGTAGTCCCCACTGACCACCCACACTTCTCCACCACGCTCCACTCGCACCTGCGATGAGCCCAAAATGTGCCCAGCGGGATGCAGCGAGACGCGGATGCCGTTGATTTCAATCGACTTGCCGTAGTCCAATGTTTGAATGACGGCCTCTTCGCCCACGCGCAGCCGCAGGATATTTCGCCCAACTGCAGACGTAAGGTAGGAGCCGCAGCCCCAGCAGGCGTGGTCGGAGTGCGCGTGCGTGATGATTGCGCGCTCGACTGGCCGCCACGGATCGATAAAGAAGTCGCCGTCAGCGCAATATAGTCCGCGATCAGTTGTGGCAAGCAGGAGCGACAATTTGGCGTTTCTCATATTAGCTTCGACTCGGTGTCCCGAATGCGACATGCGCATCGGTGTTTGATGGCAGATTCGTTGACACCTTAATTCACTCACGGTATACTTTCGATGCGACATTCCCGGGTCGTTCAACGGCAGGACAACAGTTTTTGGTGCTGTTTATCGGAGTTCGAATCTCTGCCCGGGAACCAGCAATGTTTCTTGCCCAAAAAGGGCAACTGCTCGCCTATCCGCACTGACAAATGCGTTAAATCGACGTAAGATCGATATTCGGCAAGTCCAATCGCCATAATCCCGATTTTAGCAACGCAAAGTGATCTCATGACCTCTTTCGCAGCCGTCATTCTTGCCGCCGGTAAGTCTACCAGGATGAAATCGAGCGTCCCGAAGGCGCTTCATCCGGTAGCCGGCCTACCCATGATTGTGCATATCCTGGGCGCCCTTGAGAAGGCCGGCGCAGCGCGAATTGTTGTGGTGGTCGGACATGGCGCAGATCAGGTGCGATCCGTGCTTGGCGACCGCGTCGAATTTGTCGAACAATCTGAGCAACGCGGCACTGGCCACGCCGCACAGATGACCAGGCCGCTTTTGCAGGACTGGCAGGGTCCCATTATAGTTTTGCCGGGCGATGCGCCCCTGATTACCCCTGACGCGATTACAGCACTGTTGAAGACCCATGCCAGCAACGCTATCACCCTCCTAAGTATCGAGCTTGAGCGGCCGACCGGCTACGGGCGAATTGTTCGGAGCGAATCCGGCTCGGTCGCGTCGATTGTCGAGGAGAAGGATGCCACTGACGAGCAGCGTGCGATTCGGGAAGTAAACGTTTCGATCTACGCGTTCGAGCCTGCGTTCCTGTTCAACTCGCTCAGCCTCTTGCAGCCCAACAATGTGCAGGGCGAATACTATTTGACCGACACCGTATCCCTCGCCCACGATCTGTCCCGCGAAATCGCCGCGATCACTTGGCACGATCCGAATGTTGGGCGCGGAGTAAATACCCGTGTTGAGCTCTCGGAAGTCAACGCGCTTTTTCACCAACGAATTTTACGCGAGCACATGCTGGCCGGGGTGTCGATCATCGACCCGCACAGCACGCGCATCGAGGCGGAGGTCAATATCGGGGCGGATACGACCATCCATCCATTCACCGTTTTGCGCGGGGTGACCGATATCGGCGAATCGTGCGAGATCGGGCCGGGCGCTCGGATTGATGATGCCAAAATCGGCAACAAAGTCACTGTTCGCGACTCCTGGATTGTCGCCAGCGAAGTTGGCGATGACACCAAAATCGGGCCTTACGCGAATATTCGGCCCAATTCTACCATCGGTCGGCATGTCAAAATTGGCGACTTTGTTGAGGTGAAGAGCTCGAAGATCGAGGACAATGCCAAGGCCGGACACTTTGCGTATCTGGGAGACGCCGAAGTCGGAGAAGACTCCAACATCGGCGCTGGAACCATTACCTGCAACTTCGACGGCAAGAACAAGCACAAAACCGTTATCGGCAAGCGCGTATTTACGGGTTCGAACAGCACGCTCGTCGCGCCGCTGAACATCGCCGACGACGCATATATCGCCGCCGGATCTACCATTACGGAAGATTTGCCCGCCGGCGCTCTGGGAATCGGGCGCGCGCGGCAGGTCACTAAGCCAGAGTGGGTTATGAATCGCCGAGCAAAAATGGCGGAAGAAGACAAACAATGAGTTTGCGGCAATGGCAATCAAAGGGGAATGACCGCGATGAGCCGATCTGGCGATCTTAGAATCTTCACGGGCAACGCAAACCCGGTTCTTGGGCAACGGATTGCCGACGAGCTTGGCATTCCTTTGGGTCAGGTTAATCTAACGCGGTTCGCGGACGGCGAAATCCGGGCGATGATTGACGAAAGCGCGCGCGGCATGGATGTCTTTCTCATCCAGCCGACCTGTGCGCCGGTCAACGACAACCTCATGGAGCTGCTGATCCTGGTGGACGCGTTCCGCCGTGCGTCGGCGCGCCGCATCACGCTGGTCATCCCCTACTACGGTTACTCGCGTCAGGACAAAAAGATCAAACCGCGTGAGCCAGTCACGGCGCGTCTGGTCGCTGACATGATCACGGTCGCCGGTGCGAGCCGGGTGCTTGCGGTTGACCTTCACGCTGGCCAGATTCAGGGCTTTTTCCAGCTTCCCCTTGACCATCTCTATGCTGGCCCACTCCTAGCTGAGCACTTCCGCAAGCTGGGGATTTATGACGGCGATCTGGTGGTGGTTTCGCCGGACACGGGCGGTGTGGGACGCGCTCGCGCCATGGCTGAGATGCTTCATGCCGCTCTTGCGATTATCTCGAAGCGACGTCCGGAGCCAAACAAGGTCGAGGTGATGGAGATCATCGGCGATGTGCAGGGCAAGACCTGCCTGATGGTGGACGACATGATCGACACCGGCGGCAGTATTGTCTCGGGCGCGTGTGCCCTCAAACAACGCGGCGCGAAGGCGGTCTACGCGGCTGCGACTCACGCCGTGCTTTCCGGTCCGGCAATTGAGCGCATCAACGAATCCCCGATTGTCCAAGTCGTCCTGACCGACACCATCCCCCTGCACCTTAACCTTTTCGCGAACAGCTCAAAGATACAGATCGTGAGCGTCGCCCCACTTTTGGCGGACGCAATCAGCCGAATCCACAACGACTCTTCCGTCAGCGAACTATTCGATCGGTATTGGTAAATAGGGTTGTCATTTCGACCCGTAGGGGCTAACCAAACGAGCCTGCGAGCGCGGTTCGCCCTTCCCGGCTGGCGACAATAACGTGTGCGCGCTTACACGATCATGGCCCATGTCACTTCGACCACGCAAGGAACGAACGGAGCGGCGAAGTCTTTCCACTTCCCTCCTTTCGGAACCTTTCACGGTTAGCATAAGGAATGCCTTTGATCCGAACAGTCAGAGTGAGCCAAATCCAGATGCACTGGTATGCTTAGGACCAGATATTCAATATCTTAAAGCATTGCCCCAAAATGCGTTACTCGTCATCGAAGTTTCCCACACAACTTTACGTCATGACCGAATGAAGCAAGACCAATACGCGCGGGCGGGAGTGCCCGATTACTGGATCATCAACCTAAGACACGATCAGTTGGAAGTCTACCGTAATCCATCTGGCGAACGCGAGGTTCCCGGCTCAGGAAGATACGATGCACCGCCAATCTTCAAATCGGGCGATTTTGTCGCACCCCTTGCCGCACCAGACTGTCCCATCGAGGTTGCAAACCTGATTCCTCAGTTTGAATAGTCCACAGAAGCTTCACACCTCAGTCACCGTCCGCTCGCTTGTCTCGTAATCCGCCATTTCAGCCGTTTGCCAGACGTATTTTCGGCCAGGGCGCGTGGAATAGGCCGCGTGGTTGCCGTCCTTGTCGATCGCAACGCAGTTCATCACGCGCTCGATATTTTCAGGCAGCGGGATCGATTTGAGATCGTCGATCGCGAAGCGGCAGGCCTCGTCGAGCGACTTCCCGAACTGCATAGCAAGGATAACTGTCCGCGCCGTTGATGCCCGCATCGCCCACTCGCCTAGGCCTGTGCACGCACATGCACCAAAACGCGAATCGCAGTAGTTCCCCGCACCAATGACCGGCGAATCGCCCGCCCGTCCAGGATATTTGAACGCCCACCCCGATGTCGAAACCGCGCTGGCAATATTTCCCGCCTGATCAATGGCCAGGAAGTTGACCGTGCCGGCCATTTTATCCGGCTCGGCGAGTCGATTGGCGAGGGCCAGCAGATCCCGCTCCTCTTCGTTTAAGAAACGTGCCGCCAAAGACTTCCCGATTTCGGATTCCACGACGGGCATTGATCCTTCAGGCGTCCGGGAGACTTTTTCGAGCCAAACTCCCCGTGCATCGTCGGTGAGGATATTTTGCTCAAGGAAGCCCTGCTCTCTCGCGAATCTTGACGCACCGTCACCAACCAAAAGTGCGTGTTGTGGCATTTTGTCCATGATCCGGCGGGCGACACTTATTGGATTGGCAAAGCCCTTAAGTGCGGCGACAGCGCCGATTCTGCGCGTGGAGCCGTCCATGATGGACGCGTCCAGCTCCATTTCGCCAAGCGCATTTGGATAGCCGCCGACGCCCACCGTATGATCGACCTCATTGAGTTCGACCATCCTTGTTGCCGCTTCGACGGCGTCCAGCGCCGTGCCGCCAAACTTCAATATCTCCATTCCGGCGGACATGCCGACATCGCCGTTCGCGCTGGCAACAAGAAGAATTTTGGTGGGCACCGAATGGACCTCAAAGTAGAAGATTAGTGGCGAGATGGTACCGCAAGACCTCTCCCATAACCAAAAGCCCTGTCCCCCAGCCAGCTTGCCCATAGGAACAGGAAAGGGGAGCAAGAAATCAAAAAGACAGGCGGGGACGCCTACCCACACAACTGAGTCCTTCCTTCCCTTCCTGCGGCGGGAGGGGTCGCGAGGAACGAGCCGGGGTAGGTCTGAAGTGGGAAGGTGGGGCCGAATGTTTTGTTGAGCTACGTGCCGGGTAATTGCTAGCCAGTTTGCAGTCGAGAGAATGACGCAGCGGTCAGACGACCGATTGGAATGAGTTCGTGCTTTAAGGAGATTTTGAAAATGGGACAAACAGTTTACGCAACGTTTCAGAACGCAACGCAATGTGAGCAGGCCGCAGGCGCTTTGCTGGACTACGGCGTGCGCAAAGAGGACTTGACCGTTGTTGCACACGAGTCGTGGAGCAACAAAGGCATCAACAATGCAGACATCAATCGCGACTACAGTGCGAATGTCGGCAACACCAATTACCGCACCGACAGCATGGGCAACCGAGTCGCCGAAGCAGGCGACCGGACAATGGGCGCAGTGGCGGGAGCGGTCGGCGCACATCAGTCAGCCGCAAATTACGAAGCTGCTGCCAATCAGCGCCGTGAAGTCGGATCACTTGGCGGCGAGACACGCGGCGGCGCAGTGCTAGATCGACCGGTTTCGAGCGACCTATATGAAACTCGCGACGACCCGAATGTCGTCGATGAGGGTTACGTCGAGCGAATCGATACCACCGATCCATTGACCGGCCAGCGTGCGACCGCGACGGTGATTAATGATGTCGATTATGTTAACGAGCAGAACCGCATTACTGCCGCAGACGGCACCGTTGACAACCGCAACGATAATGACATTGAAGGCGCGGCCAAATCGGGCATCAGCGTGACCACCCCCGGTGATGCCGCTTCCGGCGCGGCGAAAGGTGCCGGCTGGGGGCTTGGACTAGGCGTCATCGCTGGCATTGCCAGTTTGGCAGTTCCCGGGGTTGGCCTCGTGCTTGGCGGCGGCGCACTCGCGACCGCAATCGCGGGCGCAGTCGGAGCGACTGTCGCGGGCGCGGCGGCGGGCGGTGTGACTGGCTATCTGAAGGACCAGGGCGTGCCGGACGCGGTCGCGGTGGACTACGACAAGACCATCCAGCAAGGCGGCGCTATGCTCGCGGTGATTGTTCCGTCAAATAACGTCGATGGAACTGAGGCCGAGCAGATTCTTCGCAAATACGGTGCCAGCAAGGTAGACGTTTACTAAAGCGGCAATGTATGTCGCGGCCAGTGGAGCAACCGAGCTTCACTGGCCGTTTTGCTTCTAAAGCTCGTCGTTTTCAAACAGCTCGATCACCTCGCCGTCCAACCCCTTGACGAACGAAATGGTCACAGTAACGGGAGGACCTCCCTGAATGTGGACAACCTTCGGCTCGGCGACCAGTGAGGCTCCTGCCGCCATTGCCCGGGCATGGGATGTGCGGCAATCCGGCGTCCTCAGCGCAAAGTGCAGGATGCCGCCCTCGGCCACGGTTTCCCCCGCTTCTCGGCCTTCGAAAATCTCGATGTAGTTGCCGTCGCCGCTGTCCATCATAACGGCACGTTTTGGAGCTGCGCCCCAACCATAGCGACGCTTCATACCGAATCCCTGCTCATAAAACGCCACCGTCCTCTCAAAATCGAACGCCCTCAACGCTACATGATGAAAGCCGGGGCTGCGCTTGTTGTCGCTTGCCATAAAATCCCTTTCGACGCTACGTTAGTTGCAATGAATTGCTTAGATGACATGCTACCATACGTGCGTGAGTGTCTCTCCATCCGAACCAATTTCGCGCGAGGTGAAGTCACAAAATCTGCTCAAGCAGTTGCCGCGCAAAAGGTCTGACCGGTTTTTTTGGCAATGGCCGGACACGCTGTGGATTCTGGTTTCGGTTGGGGTCGCTGCTGTATTTCTTTGGAAGACGGTCTCCGACACTCGCGTTGGGCCGCTGGCGTACCTTGACTCTGTGCTGATCACCGCCGCGCTCTATGTCGGCGGGCTGAAGGCAAACAGCCGGTTTGCCGGGGTCGCTGGCGCGCTGCTGTATGCGGCCAATCAGCCGCTCGCCGAGCTTAGCGCCTGGCATCCGGTCATTGCGTCTGAGATTGCACTCGTTGCAATTGCGGTCTGCGGATATTTGACGGGCATCATGCCTTTGGCGTTCGGCGCAGCGGCAGTTCTCGGAATTTACGGCTTCGACGGTCTCATTGTTGGGCTTTGCGTTTGTGTTGTCGCGCTCCTCCAGCGCAAAGACTATGCAATGGCCGGCTCGGCAGCTTTGATCGGCGTGACGCTACTTTGGTCACTCACGGTTAGCGCCCCCAGGCCGCCGCACCCACTAGCGTCGCCCAATCTCCTACCGCTCGACTCCGCCATTATCGCGACCGGCATCTTCGGCCGAACTTGGTGGTTCCTGGCCCCGTTCGCAGCGGAAGCCCTGCTAAAGGCGACCAGGGCGCGGTGGACATTGCCGATTTCGGCTTTGCTTGTCATTGCCGCGCTGAGCTGCTTTGACGGATGGCGAAGCGAGCCGACGATTCTGCTCGCAACGCCTGTCGTCATATTGATGATCGCCGCAGGATTTGGCAGGCTGATTCCGCTGATTGCGGGAGAGTATCCGAAGCAGGTGAGCCGATACGCTGCTGCGACTGTCGCTGTCGCGCTGCTGCTCGCCATGCAGGCAATGTCGGCAAAAGAGACCTGGGTAGCTGCACCCGGTCCGCCAGCAACGCTTGCTAAATCGAATTCCAAGTAAATTCGGCATTTTTGTTACCGTCAGACGAAGGAAAATCTGTTTTGGCGGGGAATACTGATGGTGAAAAGATTTCACTTTGTTACTCGTAGTTTTCAAAGAGAGGGTTTAGGCTAATGAAGGCCGTCGTGATGGCTGGAGGGGAAGGGACCAGACTTCGCCCGCTGACGTCGAATCGTCCAAAACCGCTTGTTCCAATTCTGAACAAGCCCTGCATGCAGCACTCCATCGAGCTGCTCAAGAAATACGGCGTCGACGAGATCGTTGTCACGCTCTACTATCTCGCTGACGAGATTCAGGGCTATTTTGGCGACGGCTCCGAGCTTGGAGTCAAGCTCACGTACACCATCGAAGACACGCCGCTTGGCACCGCGGGCAGTGTCAAAATGGCCGAGGAGATCCTGAAGGACGACACGTTCATCATTGTTTCTGGCGATGCCCTGACAGACCTCGACGTCAACAAGGCGCTGGCATACCACAAAGCAGCGGGATCGATGGCGACTCTTGTCCTGAAGCACGTCGAAAATCCCCTCGAATTTGGCGTGGTCATCACCGACGATTCCGGCCAGGTGCGACGCTTCCTCGAA
This sequence comes from uncultured Armatimonadota bacterium, assembly GCA_963699265.1. Taxonomy (GTDB): domain Bacteria; phylum Armatimonadota; class Armatimonadia; order Armatimonadales; family Capsulimonadaceae; genus CAXSEA01. Next base: position 1,034,819 of record OY969427.1, read on the forward strand.
AAGCCGTCATGGGGCGAGGTATTCAGCGACACAGTCAACACGGGCATGTACATCTTGGAGCCGTCGGTCTTCAAGTACATGGAGCTAGGCAAAAACTACGACTGGTCGCAGGATATTTTCCCGCAACTCCTTCGTGAAGAAAAGCCAATGTTCGGCTACATCATGGACGAGTACTGGTGCGATGTCGGCTCCCTTCAGCAGTACCGGCAGGCTCAGTACGAAATGCTGCAGGGCAAGACGACCCTCCCTATACAGGGACGCCGCGAGGGCAACTCGATCTGGATCGACGAAGGCACGGAGATTGATTCGACCGCGCAGATTGTCGGCCCGGTGGTCATCGGCAAGAACTGTACGATAAAGGCGGGCGCGCATATCGGCCCGGATACGGTCATCGGCGACAACTGCTTGATCGAACCCGGCGCAACGCTGCAAAAGGCGATCGTCTGGGACAGCAACTACATCGGCGAGAACGCTCAGCTCACTGGATGCACTGTCTGCTTCCGTTGCACCTTAAAAGAGGACGTGATTGTGCAGGAGGGTGCGGTGGTGGGCGAACGATGCCAGATCGATAGCGGGAGCACCATCCGCCCGCTGATCAAGCTCTGGCCAGACAAATTTATTGAGGCGGGATCGGTTGTCACCATGTCCCTAATCTGGGGCAACAAGTGGCAAGGCTCGCTGTTCCGCAATCTGGGTGTGACCGGCATCGCGAATGTCGAAATGACGCCAGATTTTGCGACCAAGCTGGGAGCATCGTACGGCGCATTCCTGAAAAAGGGATCGACGGTGATCACGTCGCGCGACGGTACGCCCGTCTGCCGCATGATTAAGCGCGCACTGATCGCAGGACTCGCATCGGTCGGGGTTAATATCCTCGACAACCAGGAGATGCCTCTGCCCATTACGCGTCACTCGATCCGCGCGAACAACTGCGTCGGCGGTATTCATGTGCGCCTGGCACCGGATCAGGCCAACATGGGACTTATCGAGATTTTCGACAAGGCGGGGATCTATCTCTCGTCGAACTCCCAACGCAAGATCGAAAGCATCTTCTACCGTGAGGATTTTGGGCGTACCGACCCAGATTCTGTTGGCGCGATCGACTTTGTGCCGCGTGCAATCGATCAGTATTCGTCGGAGTTCTTTCGACTGCTTAATGTCAACGCGATCAAGAAGCGCAACTTCCGCATCGTTGTTGACTACGGCTACAGCTCTCTATCGAGCATTCTGCCGCAGATGCTCGGCCATCTTGAGTGCGAGACAATCGCTCTAAGCGCCTACAACGACGCCAAGCGCGTTCCGCGCGGGCCCAAGGAGCGCACCGAATTCCTAAACAACCTGTCGGCGATCATGGTGACATTGCAGGCCGACGTAGGTGTTTTTCTCGGCTCCGAGGGCGAGCGCATGACGCTTGTTGATGAGAATGGCCGGGTTTTGAACGGCGACGAGCAGCTCGGCATGCTAGCGATGCTCACGGTGCAAAGCCATCCCGGCGCGCATGTCGCGCTGCCCGTGACCATGCCGAACGCCATTGCAGACGGAATCCGCGAGCGTAGCGGCGATGTGCAGTGGACGAAGACTGATGTCCGTTCACTAATGGCGGCGGCGAACGAAGAGAAACTGGGCGTTCGGTTCTCCGGCGATATTGCGGGGGGCGTCATCTTCCCCGAGTTCCATCCCGGTTTCGACGCCCTGTTTGCGTTTGCCAAGACCTTGGAGATGCTCGCGCTTCAGGACACCACCCTTGCGAAAGTCCGCAGCGAGCTGCCGGATTACCATATGACTCAGGTGACTGTACGCTGTCCATGGGAGGCAAAGGGCAAGGTCATGCGCGTTCTGACCGAGGAGAACAGCGGTAACCGGGTCGAGATGGTCAACGGCATCAAGATCTATCAGCAGAGCGGCTCCTGGGCGCTTGTCCTGCCCGACGCTAGCGAGCCGGTCGTGCATGTCTATGCGGAGGGTCACACGCGCGACGAGGCCGACGAAATCGCGCACCGGTACGCGCTGAAGGTCACTGCGCTTAGGGGATAATATCCCTCCGTCTGGCGGATGCGCGTAGCAGGGATAAGAAAATAATCAGGGCCGCCCTCGATGTCTGTTCGCGAAAGTCAACAAACATTGAGGACGGCCTTGTTTTTCGCGCCAACTCCATTCGCGTGCAGTGTAAAATAGGAGGTATGAATCGCTTTGCACCTCAAAACTTGTGGCACCGCTTGGTGCCTGTGGCCGCCTGTCTGATGATGCTGCCTCAGGCATTGTTTTCGAGGCCGGTAGCTGCCGACCTAACCGTTGTCGGCACACTTAGCGTCCAGCAGACTTCGCCAATTGTTCCATCCGACCCCGACCGAACAATCACCGTCTACAGCCACGCAAAGCAGGCGCGAACGGAAATCGACGGTGGACGTACAGTCCTGTTCAACGGTGGTGACGTATATGTGCTCGACAACCGCGCTAAGACGTACTACAAGACCACGCTGAAGACATGGAACGGCCAGCCGCAGCCAGTGCTCCAGGATGTCGCAAGTGTAGTTAAATCCGACAAGATCGATGTGGATTCAGGAGTCGATCTTTCCGAAGCAGATGATTCCGCCGGCCCATCGAAACAGACGTTGGTTGGCCTGGATTCCCGCAAATACACGCTATCAGGATGGATCAACGTCAGCCCGGCTCCTCAGGATAACTACCAGCCGCCTTCTACGCATAGACCAACGCGACCAGGAGGGGACAGTGACAACAACTTTCCAGTTCCCGGCTCCGACTCAAATGGCTTTCCCAACGCTTTTCGCACAGACAGCAAACCGAATTCGCTACTGCATACTGTCCAGAACGATATCCCCAATCCGGCCAATCCCGGAAAGTTTGGCCTAATCCGCTCAACAGTGATTACAGGCGACATTTGGTTAAGCAAGGCTGACAACTTCACGGATGATAAATCAAACACGGTCTGGGCGCAGGCACTGGTAAGTTCGTGGGGAGTCGGAACACTTTGCGGCAATATCGCAGGTCGAATCGCGAAGGAGCACGCGCTGCCGCTTTCGGCGCAGCTCAATTTCGCGTGGATACGCAAACCGCTGCCGACCGATGACGACCCGTATGAAGGCGAAGTCATTGACGAAGGACGCCACACCCGTGTCCACATGAGCTTCACGGTCACATCGATTTCGGACAATCCGGTGGATCCCTCGCTGTTTGCCATTCCCTCTGGCTACACGCTTGTGTCAACACGCTACAACGGCCTGCCACCGGGGGACGCTAGCAATCAGCAGAACTCTAATACGCTCCAGTGAAGGGTCAACCTACGCTGCAGACAATTGTGGGGCAGGCGTCCCCGCCTGTCATCTTGACCATCCCAAAATTAGACAGGCGGGACGCCTGCCCCACAAATTTGACTAATACTTCGCATATCCTGTTCCTATGGCAACGGGGCCGGAGAAAGGCTCTCCACTACGCTCGCCTGTCATCTTCACACTTTATTCAATTTCTTGGATCACAATTCCCCCGAAGCAAGTGTTGACAGACAACGCTGAGGGAGGTAAAATGGCACAATTGTATGAAATACATGATTTACATGACCTGCGCGGAAGTTGCGCGTGGAAGGTGGTCTGCAGTTGCGAATCGATAAAAATTCAAGGGACGGCGCTGGACAGGAGCAGTTCTTCTACGGCAGCGTCACCGTCGGGGAGCGCGGACAGGTCGTCATTCCTGCCAAGGCGCGCCGCGACTACAACATCGAAAACGGAGACCAACTTCTAATCATGGGACATCCAAGCAAGCATGGCCTTATGATGCTGAAAGTGGAAGCCATCCGAGAATTTTTGACTGTCATGACCGAGAGCCTGAAGGAATTTGATTCCGGACATGCGATGGCGCTGTCGGCCAGTCCTGAAGGCGAGGAATAAGCGCGAGTGAGCAAACCTACTACCCTATCAACCATTTTGTTTTTTGCGAGCGTTGTTGCTGCAGGCGCACAGACGGCAACAACGCCTGCCGCCCCGTCTACGAACAATCAAGCGCCTCCGCCAGCCGCCCCAACTGGCGCGCCGCTACCGCCTGTTGTCAATCCGCCCGCTCTTGCAGTGCCTGTCCCAACGATGCCTCCGATTTCCTCAATGACAAGCGCGACCACGCAGGAAGAGACTGGTCCGGCGATGACCCTGGACGAAATCATTGCCCAGGTCATTCAAAACAACCCCACCGCAGTCCAGGCAAGGCTGCGGGCGCAGCGCGCTCATAAGGTCATTGCGGAGGCGACTGGCCAAGCCAAACCTCAGGTACGCGTGACAGGAAGCGACACATACACGAGTGTTGTGTCAAGCGGTTCAAGCGCAGGCAGTCTCTCACAGGTGCAGCCGGTGGGGAGTATTCCAACCATTACAGATTCGGCGCAGGGCACGCTAGGTACAACTACGGAAACGTCCAGCGGCACGACTTCTCTGTCGTCCGGAGCTGCGACCACAGTCACTTCGACTGGATCGACCAGCACGACGACAAGCACGCTCACGATCAATCCGGTATCAACGCCGACGACAGGCGGAGCAACATCGACAACCACCTCGACTCCGCAAATGCGTCAACCTGACGACGTCGTCAACCACGCAAGCAGTGGCACAAGTGGAACCGGCTCGACCACCACAAGCAGCAGTTTTGGCCTCCGGCACAACAACTACGCGGCGTCTGGCAGCGCGACCTTGCTCGTTGATCTGTTTGGCCTAGTAAACGCGAACAATGATGTGGCCTATAAGTCCGCGCAGTTCTATGACCTGGACACGGAGCGCGTGAGCGACGATCTTGCGCTCAGCGCCAAGGACACCTATTATGCAGTCTTGAGGGCACAGAGCTCGGTGGCGACGGCCGAAGAGCAACTCACAAACGCCCAAGCTACGCTAAAGGACGCGCAAATCAAAGCTAATGCAGGTACGGGAACGCAGTTTGACGTCATCAGCGCAGAAACGGGTGTTTCAAGCGCGGAGCAGTCGCTGATCAGCGCACGAAACGATCTGGACATTCAGCGAGCCAACCTGAACAACTACCTGTCGAGGCCGCTTGACACGCCGTTCTCTGTGAGCGAAACACCGCTCGTGATCCTGCCAACCGACGCGTCAGCCGAGGCGGCGATCTCGAAGGCGTACGAGACCAGGCCCGAAATCTTGGAGTCAAGTCTGTCGGAAGAGATCGCCGCCGACTTCACTAAACTAGCGAGAGCAGGCGAGTTGCCGGAGATCGGGCTAACGGGAGGAGTCGCTTACAGCCCGACAGTGAGCGTCCTTCAGACATCCCATTACACGGAATCCATAGCCGCTGGGATAAGCATCCCGCTCTACGACGGTGGCCAGACAAAGGCGCGTGTCGGGGCGGCGCGCATTGACGAGGCCACGCAGCGGAGCATCACGCTGCAGCTCAAGGAAAACGTCGCGCTCGAAGTGCGCTCGGCCCTTGTGAATGTCGTCGATGCGCAGGCGCTTGTGACTGCCAATCAGGACACCGTCACCGAGGCCCGCGAATCAGTCCGCTTGGCTACGATCCGCTACAGCGCGGGCGTCGGCACACTGTTGGAAGTGACTAATGCCCAGGCGAACCTGATCAATGCAGAAAACAATCTAAACAGCGCAGTCTATCAGCAGCAGACCAATTATGCCGCGCTTCTTCGCGCTGAGGGAGTGCGCTAAGCAAACACCTATGAAAATGAACAGCAAATCAACAGGTTCCATCCTATTTGTCACGGCCCTTGCTTGCGCGGCTGCATCGCTGCTTGTTGCTGGATGCAAGGGCAGCTCGGGCGGCGACAAGCCCGCCGTAGCAGCCACTCCGCCAGCGACACCAGTTGTCGCCGCGCCCGTAAGGCTCGGCAGCATCTCCGAGCAGGTAGCAGTGGTTGGCAACTTGCAGACTCTTTATAGCGTCAACCTTTCGCCCAAAACAGCCGGACGCCTAATCGCGGTGAATGTCCGCGAAGGCGATCCAGTCAAGGTGGGACAACTGCTCGCCGAGATCGATCCGACCGAAGCCGCCGCAACCGTTCGCCAGGACGAGGCGAATGTCCAAAGCTATCAGGCAAAGGTAGATCAGGCGATTGCGACTTATAATCAGGAAAAAACAACCTACTCCGTAGGTGTCAAAAATGCTCAGGCATCGCTTGCGTCCGCACAGGTTACGTTGCAGAAAACGATTGTTGGTGACCAACCACAGCAGAAGCTGCAAGCGCAGTACCAGCTTAATCAGCAGCAGGCAAACTACAACAACGCGCTCAATAACCTGAACGAGCAGAAGCAGCTCTACTCGCAAGGTGCCATCGCCAAGTCCGACATGGATAATGCTCAGGCGCAGTACGATACGCAAAATGCGCAATTGCAGTATTACCAACAGAACCTATCCCTTGTCCAACAGGGCGGACGGCCGGAAGATATCGAAGCTGCGCGGCAGGTAGTGGTCCAGGATCAGGAGAACCTGCGCAGCGCACAGGCGGCAACCGGGACGGTAGATGTGGATGAGCAGGCGATCACCGGCGCAAAAGCTGATCTGGCGCAACAGTACGCGATGCTGGCCGCGGCCAAGCAGGCGCTCGCAGACTGCTCGATTCTGTCGCCAATCAACGGCGTCGTTTCGCAGCGATCCGCCGATCCCGGTACGATCGCGCAGCCAGGGACTACTGTTCTGCAGGTGGTCGATCTCTCCACCATGTACTATGAGCCGACCGTTTCCGAGACCGATTTCAGGAACATTGATGTTGGTCAGGCGGTTGATATCAATGTTGACGCCTTCCCGGGACGTGATTTCTACGGCAAGGTAACAGACATATTCCCAGCGGCGAGCACGACCGACCGCCAGTTCAGCATCCGGGTGAGCATCCCGAATAGCACAAAAGAGCTGCGGCCCGGTATGTACGCTAGGGGCATGATCACAACTGTCAGGCACACCAACGTAATTATCGTCTCGACAGCGGTGTTGCTTCCTGCGACGACTCAGGCTGGCTTCGAAGCCAACACAAGCAGCAACGGCGTCGCCACAGGCGGAGCCGCCCTGCCGCCGCAGCAGGTGTTTATCGTGGGCCCTAACAACAAGGCCGTTGCTGTACCAGTTGGAATTGGGATCATCAATGGATCCGAGGCGGAGGTCACATCTGGGCTGAAGCTCGGTGACAAGATCATCGTGAAGGGTCAGGGCGAGCTGCAGGATGGCGACACCATCAAAGTGACCAATGCCGGCAATAAGCATCACGCCGGTGGGTCAGGTGCTGGTGCATCAGACGCCTCGGCGCCGGCCACTAGCAGCTAAGCACGACCATTTTTTGCTCGTTTCCTGATTTTATTTTGGACATTTCTGCCTAACCGCACGCGCCTAATGAGGTCGATATGCAACTAACACGGCTCGCAATCGCCAGACCGGTCGGAGTGTTAATGATCATCGGAGCATTTCTTGTGCTTGGACTGCTCGCCTACACCAAACTACCGGCGGAACTTAATCCAAACGTTGACTTCCCCGAAATCGATGTCTTCACCACCTACAACGGCACCAGCCCGCAGGAGATGGAGACGCTGATCACCAAGCCGATTGAGGACGCGATCTCGGGTGTCAGCGGCGTGCGGCAGATATCTTCGTCGTCACAACAGGGCGTTTCACTGGTCGAAATCGAGTTCTATTTCGGAACCAACCTCAACAACGCGGACTCCGATGTCATTCAGAAAGTGGACGCGATCCGAAATTCGCTCCCGACCAACTCCGACGCGCCATCGGTTCTGAAGCAGGACAACAGCAGCGAACCTGTCATGTACCTGTCGATGCAGAGCAACAAGCGCTCGCTGATCGACTTGCTGCGCCTCGCGAAGAATGTCGTCCAGCCACAGCTCGAGCAGGCGACAGATGTCGCCAGCATCGACATCTACGGTGGCGACCAGCGCGAAATCCAGGTGTTCATCCCGCAGGACCGGTTGGTGGCCTACGGAGTCACGGTCAGTGATGTTGCTGCCGCACTCAAGAATGCGAACGTCAACGTTGCGGGCGGCTACATCCAGCACCAATCGCTCTACTATAATGTTCGGCTGGTGGGAGAGTTTGCGACGGTGGACGAGGTCAAAGACCTACGCCTAAGCCTGAACGGCCAATCGGTGCGCCTCGGCGATCTGGCGACCGTCACCGATGGCAGCCAAGACAGAGTGCAGGACTCGTTCCTCAACGGCCAGCGTACCATCACGCTGGTTGTAGAGAAAACTTCGGACGGCAATACCATCGCCGCTGCGGACAGCGTCAAAGATCAGGTCAAAACTCTGGCGAAGTTCCTGCCTGCCGATGTGCAGTTCGTCACCATAGTAGACCTCTCCGACTATGTACGTCATAACCTGGCCGACGTCGTGACTTCGCTATTCCTCGGATCACTGATGGCGATCTTGGTCGTGTTTGTCTTCCTGCACAATCTGCGCGGAACCATCATCGTTGCGCTGGCCCTGCCCACGTCGATGATTGCGACATTCATCCCGCTGTCGGCGATGGGGTACTCGCTGAACTCGATGACTCTCCTTGGCCTGTCGCTTGCAGTCGGCATTTTGGTGGACGACTCCATTGTCGTGCTCGAAAATATCAACAGACACCTGGCTCTCGGAGAAGAGCCTGTCGTCGCTGCAATAAACGGTCGAAGCGAGATTGGCCTGGCGGCAATTATTTTGACATCCGTTCAACCTGGTCGTGTTCCTGCCGATTGCGTTCATGGGAGGCGTCATCGGCGAGTTCTTCCGCAGTTTCGGCCTGACGGTCGCATTTGCCACGCTGTTTTCGCTGTTCGTTTCGTTCACTCTGACCCCCATGCTGGCGGCGCGCTGGTACAAAAAGGGTGAAAACCAGGAGTATACGACAGGCTTTGCAGGTTGGTTCGACCAGCGGTTCGGACGATTTGAGAATGGCTACCAGAGCTTCTTGCGGGCGTGTCTACGCCATCCGTGGGTGACAGTCTTCACCGGCAATGCCATCTTGGTGCTGATTTTCATGACCGTTGGATCGCAGCTTGGCTTCAGGTTTGCGCCTGAGCAGGATCGCAACTCGATCTCGATCTCGGTAGAAGGGCCGGCGGGCGCGTCGCTGGACTACACCACGCGCATCTGCCAGCAAGTTGAAAATGTCATTCGGAGCGACAAGCGCCTAGATTACGATACCAAGTTTATCTCGACGAATGTTGGCCAATCCGCCGTCGGCGGCGAAGGATCGGGCAGCACGGGAACGCAGTATGCGACCATCCAGATGGATCTTTGGGACAAGCGAAGCATTCTCGACCGGCTGGAGTTTTGGAAGCACGACCATTTGCGACCCTATTCCGACGCAGACGATGCTGCACGCGTACGGTCTTTGATCACCAACATTTCTGGCGCCAAGATTATCGCGGCCAACGAGGGAGGATTTGGTGGAGGCGGTGCGCCGTTGGAAGTCGATGTCACTGGCCCGGACTTCAACAAGCTGATGGCAGCGGCGAGTACGGTTCAGAACATGATCAAGGCTATTCCTGGCACCTACGACAGCGACATCTCGTTCAAAAATAGTCAGCCAGAAGCGCAGATTAGGCTTGACCGTGTCAAGGCGGCTGATTATGGGCTGACGTTGCAGACTGTCGCCAACGCGATTGCCGACTCGATCTCCGGCAACATCGACTCCAAGTACCGCGACCCAGTTGACGGGCAGCAGTACAACATGCGTGTAGCACTCGACGAAAACTTCCGCAGCAACCCGCAGGATGTCGAAAACGTGGTGGTCGGATATAAGAGCGGAACGCCGATCTATGTGCGCGACGTTGCTGAGGTGACCATCGGAGCTGGGCCAGTCAAGATCGACCGGTTGAATCGCCAGCGCCAAATCGCGGTGACGGCCTACCTTCTGCCCGGAGTAGAAGTGGGAAATGTCAGCCAAAAACTTCAAAAAGAGCTTGATGCGACGAAATTTGACCAGGTGAGCTATACATTCGGCGGCGAAGCGCAACTCATCGGCCAGGAGGGCGGTTATCTTGCCACTGCCGTGTTCCTCGGCATCATCTTGTCGTTCATGCTGATGGCAGCACTGTTCAACAACCTGGTTTACCCGCTCAGCATCATGCTTTCGCTGCCCCAGGCGTGGGCCGGCGCGATTATCGCGCTGTATATCGCCAAGCAACCGCTCAGCCTAATTGCGATGATTGGGTTTGTCCTACTCAACGGCATCGTCAACAAGAACGCTATTCTGCTTGTTGACTACACCAATACGCTACGCGCACGAGGCTTCAAGCGTGTCGATGCGTTGCTGGTCGCAGGGCCGACACGTATGCGGCCAATCCTCATGACAACGCTCGCGATTGTTGTCTCGTCGCTGCCGACCGCGCTCGCGCTTGGACGCGGCGCAGGGTTCCGGCAATCGCTCGGCATCGCCGTCATCGGTGGAGTAACCCTGTCGCTGCTCGTCACTCCCATTGTCATTCCGTGCGCTTACCTGCTGTTCGACAACTTAACCAACTGGATCAGCCGCGTGATCTTCCGGCGGCCATCTCCGCGCATTGTAGACTTCGACGGCCCGCAGGTTGCATTCAGCGGTGGCTATTACGACGGAAACGGGAACGGGGGAAGCAATGTTTGGCCGCCTGTTCCAAACGAGGATGGCGACCAGAGGGTCACAACACATGGATCATCGATTGACGATCCGCCGGTGAAGAAATTGTAGGGCTCGCCCGATCTGCGCAGGGGCTAACCAAGACGAGGCACGAGTCGCGGCTCGCCCTTGTCCAGCTAGGGACCCTCCCCCGCCTCCCGAAACGGGAGGAGCTAAGAGCAGAAGAAGAAATTTCCTCTTGACTTTAATCTGGCTCCTCCCGTTGCGGGAGTCGGGGGAGGGATCTGCCTGGTGCCTAACCGGCATACGGTTAGCCCCTACACGGCCGTCTCGTCGAAAATCTGCACGTAGCTTCGATACCGCCGCGCGTCGATCTCGCCGCGTTCAACGGCCGCCGTGACTGCGCAGCCCGGTTCGCTGCGGTGGGTGCAGTTGGAGTATTGGCAAAGTCCTAGATGGTCGCGGATTTCAGGGAATCCGTGCTCGATTTCGTCGCGCACGATGCCCCAAAACTCAAGCTGGCGCAAACCGGGCGTGTCGGCGATCCACGTTTCTCCATCCAGGATCGGAATGAGTTCAGCCTGGGTCGTCGTATGACGGCCCTTATGCGTGATCAGGCCAATGTCGCCGGTCTTGAGAGTGAGACCGGGCTGGATCGCATTGAGCAGGCTCGACTTCCCAACTCCCGAGTTCCCCGCGAACGCCCCCACCCCTCCGCGCAGTGCTTCGATCAGCTCGTCGATGCCTAAGCACTGCTTTGCGCTGGTGTAGTGGACGTGATAGCCTAGCTTGACATACGGCGCGAAAATAGCTTTCGTTGCTTCAACATTCTCGGACAAGTCCATTTTGTTGACCACGACCTGCGTGAAGATATCCTCATTTTCGGAGATCACCAGAAAGCGGTCGAGCATCCAAAGATTCGGCTGGGGATTTGCGGCGGAGACGACGATGAACAGCGTGTCGAGATTGGCGACGAGGACGTGCTGTTCGTGTGAACCAGGCGACGTTCGCGCCAGCTCGGTTTTGCGAGCTTGGACAGCGTCGATGATTTTCGACGCCGCGTCAAACTCGACAATATCCCCGACTGTCACAGGATCGGTGATTCGCCTCTTCTTTGCTTCGGTGACTTTCTTCGCTCGACTACCGCTTTGCGAGTAGACTAGCTCCTTTTTCAGCGTGCCCTTGAGCTTGAGGACATACTCGGTCGGATCGCCAGACACATGTATCCAATAGTTGCCGCTGCTCCCGCGGTAGACTCGTCCCGATAATCGCACCTGTTCGTCTGGCTTGGGGTCAAGAACCATAACGTCTACGGTAGTTGCCGGCGCATGCGGTAATGGGGAATGTTGGCGTCGAGGAATTCATCACCCTCCTGGACAAACCCAAGTCGGGCGTAGAAGGGGATCGCATAGGTCTGGGCATCGAGGACAGCTTCAGTAAACCCAAGTGTAATCGCAGTATCAACCACATACTGCATCAGCGCAAGACCAAGATTTTTGCCGCGCATTGACTTGGTGATCGCTACCCGGCCAATCTTGGCAACATTTGCCTTTGGGATGATTCGTGCCGTGCCAAACGGAACGCCGTCCTCTAATGCTAGAAAGTGCAGGCACTGATCATCGATGCCATCAAACTCTTCTTCAGGCGAGACTTTTTGTTCATCCACGAACACTTCCATGCGTATCGCCAAGCAGGCGGCGCGATCATTAGATGACTCGGCGTGGCGAATGACGATGTTCGAGTTTAAGCTGGATGGAATCATTTAGTTGCTTGCTGGGCTTAGGCATCCCTCACCCCAACCCCTCTCCCATCGGAATGGGCGAGGGGCAGAGATATATAGGATAATACTTGATTTGGAAGATCGATATGCACCAGCGATGCCCGCGCTGAGATAAACCCTACATTCTGAACCCGACTGGGCTGCGCGTCAACGTCCAGGCGTGGCCTGGCTAGTCCATGGCGGGCTGGAAGAGCGGAGCGTCGCGTTGGAGATAGCCGCGCAGGCGTAGGACCGCCTGAGTGTGAAGTTGGTAGACGCGGGATTCCGAGACTGTCAGGACTTTGCCGATTTCCTTGAACGTGAGGCCGTCGTAGTAGTAGAGCGAGATGACGAGGCGTTCGCGATCCGGCAGACGATCAATTCCGATGGTCAGCATTTTCTTACGCTCGGTGCGCTCGACTTGAGTCGTTACACTTGCTGAATCATCGGCGAGAACATCCGCCAACTGCAAATTTTCGCCGTCACCGCCTCCACCACCGCTAAGCGCGTCCTCAAGCGACATCACGCTTGCGCGGCTCGTATTGGACAAGATGTGCTGGAGATCGTCGATCGTGATGTTTAGTTCGGCCGCAACTTCGTTTTCAGTTGCTGGTCTGCCAAGAGAAACTTCGAGTTTATGATAGGTGCGCTCAAGATTCTTGACATTGTCCCGGATACTGCGGGGTACCCAGTCTTCTTCGCGCAACATCTCCAGCATCGCGCCGCGGATCAGCGCAATCGCATAGGTCTCAAACTTGACCTGACGACCGGGGTCGAACTGATCGACAGCCTTAATCAGGCCGACCACGCCGACACTGATCAGATCGTCGCGCTCAAGATTGGGCGGCAAACTGGTGACTACGCGGCCAGATGTGATCTTGACAAGGTAGGAATAGTGGTTAATCAGTCCATCGCGCGATTTCTGGTCGCGCGTAATTTTGAATCTCGACCAGAGACCTGCAACTTCATTGGGAGAAAGTGTCATAAGTTCGTATCGTTGCTACCGCTTTTCTTTGGCAGGCCGTCTTTAGCGAGATCGCCGAGGAGCGGATCGACTAACGGCGACTGAAATCCGTTTGATTGTGACTGTCCTGCACCGACCTGGCTCGCGTTGCCTGTTGTATGATTCAAATGGTCGTTATGACGGCCGTCGGGGTGTGGACTAGTCGCCGACAAAACCGACCTGGCTATCGCTCCAAGAATGAAGAACGCCGCGAATGCGATCCCAACCCTAGTCAAAACTCCCCAGACATCCGATGCACCGGTTGCAAAACTGACCCCTCCAACAATGAGGGCGGCAGCGGCAGCAAGCCGCCAAGGTAATGCCATCAGGAAATCGCTCATATTGCCTTGCATCGAGACCTTCAGCCCAGCAAAAAACGAGATTTACGGTCTCAGGAAAATCGGTCGGTGGACTCTGGTTTTACAAGGACAACGGTAAGTATACCAGATCACGTTTTTGGCCGCAAACAGACTAGCATAGAGCCATTCGCGACCTACATGCTCGTATTATGCCGTGCTAACGCGCCAATCATCAAAAGCCATATTATGAAAAACATCAATGCGGCCAAAAAAGCGATGGCGCGGACACTTTGCGAGTGAAAAAAGCCATCCGCGACTCCGCCAATCGCAAGACTCAGGGCGCTGGCGGCTAGTAGCGCGCCGACCAGACGCACACGCGGAGACATCTGCTTGGTAGTGACAAAGAATCCCTGAGATACGCCGACAGCTAGCCCAAGGCAGACCGTAATGATATCGAGCGCCATTAACTCTTAGCCTCTTCGCCTACGTGATCCGGCGAACCTTAACTCGACCATTTTGGTATAATACGCTATGACCAAGCCGCTCTCGCACGATCACGAACAGTCCGATCACGAAGGCTGTAACCATTCCGCGTTGGGACACTCCCATTCGATGGGGCCAGCACTGCTGATTTCGTTGATCGCGACAGTGATTTTTGTCGCTATCGAAGCCACCGTCGGCTACATCGCGCACAGCCTCGCGCTGATGTCCGACGCGGGCCACAATTTCAGCGACGCCTTGTCGCTGGGCCTGTCCGCCTATGCCGTATGGGTGGCGCGGCGTCCGGCCAACTCCCGCAAGACATTCGGATACCACCGAGTCGCCATTTTGACCGCGCTGCTCAATTCTGCGGCGCTGGCCGTAATCGCAGTCGGCATCATTTTCGAGGCGATCCATTCGTTTCAGCATCCCGTTGCGATCAACAGCACGCTGATGGTCTGGACTGCGGCGATTGCGCTTGTGGTCAACAGCGCCATTGTTTGGGCGCTGCACGGTGGTGCGCAGCACAGTCTCAATATTCGCGCGACGTACGTGCACATGGCCACCGACGTGATCTCGTCGATCCTGGTGGTCATCTCCGCATTGGTGATCCGCCAAACCGGCCTTACAGTTTGTGACCCTATTGTGTCGCTTGTGATTGCTGCGATCATTATTGTCTCATGCTGGAAAATTGTTCGGGAAGCGACGGATATTCTATTGGAAGCGACTCCCAAGGGACTTGATGTCGATGGTCTTGCCGCAGGCATCGCGACTTTGCCGCAAGTCCGCGCGGTCCACGACTTGCATGTGTGGAGCGTATCGGACGGCATGAACTACTTGTCGTGCCACGTCGAAGTCGCCGACACACACACGATGACCGAATGCGCTGTGATCATGCGGACGGTCAACGAACTGCTGTTTAGCAAGTTTGCCATTGCCCACACGACCATCCAGATGGAGATGGCCGGCGCATGTGTCAACGCGGAATCGCTTGACCCGCTCTATTGTGGTGGAACAATGCCGCGAGAGCACGTGCTGGCGCCGTAGGCCCCACCCTCCCACTCCGTGGGCCGCTTCATCCCGCAGCGGGAGGAGCTTTCAACTCCCCTTCTTTCGGAAGGAGGGGCTATGGAAAGTAGACTTTACTTGTGTTGTCCGCTAAGGCGGCATTAGTCGGTGCGACATTACTCGCGCACTTGACTGATCGCCGTCACCGACGTTTCATTCATCTTCAATCCACGCACATTCTTGACGACCATCCCGTTGACACCCTTCGCGGTAACGTTCTCAAAGCGGATGTCCTCAACCGGACTTTCAGGTAGCCCAACTATATAAATCGCAGTGCCCGCAAGTGTCTCCAGGTTAATGTTACTGAACGTGATACCCGAAATTTTCGCCGCAGGCTGGCCGCTGTCGTCGGCTTTGTCCGGATCAAATTCAGCGTGTCCGTAAAATTGGTCGATGTAGATTGCGCCTCGGAACCATTGACAGTCGTGATGCTCGCGGCTGTTGTTCCTAAACCTGATGCTGTCAAAAACGGCATCGCGAATATACGCGCCTCGCCCGCGCGGCGCCTTTATCGAGGCGATGCTGTAGACATTTTCAAATTCGCAGTCCTGGACGAAAACATCCTGCACTCCACCGGACATTTCACTGCCGAGCGCAACGCCGAAGCCGCTTCTGAACGTGCAATTTGTGATTCGGATATACTGCGACGGAATTCCAACCGCGCGCCCAGCTTCATCTCTGCCTGACTTAATCGCAATGCAGTCGTCTTGGGACGCGATGGTGCAATTAAAGATGTGTACATTGGCACTGGAATCTGGATTAAGTCCGTCGCCGTTGACTATCCCTGGATAGCGGTTTCCGTTCTCATCATATCTGGTAAACACTTTGACGCCATTTACCGTGACGTCGCTGCAATAGATCAAGTGTACGCACCAGAACGGCGCTTGCTTCACGGTGATGTCGTGCAGGTAGACGTTGCGAGCGTTGCGAAAGCAGACCGCGCGGCCAGGCTTGGCAACCGTGGATGCCAGTTCCTTTGGCCTGAGCTTGCAGCCGTTCGCGTCAATCTTTCCTGGCCCAGCAATCGTGACGTTCACGACCGGGTCGGCACCGATTAATCCGCAGTTGATGAGACTCGCGAAGCAGTCTTTGTGAACGCCTTCAAATCTGCAGATGATGACCGGGTAGTCTTCGACGTCAGCGCTGCCAAGGATGACAGCTCCCTCCGCCAGATACAACGTCATGTCGCTCTTCAAAAACAGAGCGCCACACAGAAAGAGACCCTTCGGGATGAAAACCGTGCCACCGACCGGACATTGGTCGATAGCCTTTTGAATTGCTGCGGTATTGAGAGTTAGCCCGTCCGCAACGGCACCAAAGGAGGTGACATCCACTCGCTCTGAGGTCGGCTTTGTCCGTATCGTGATTTGGTTGCTCTCGTGCAGTACTTCTCCAGATGGCATGACGCCCTGCACAAAAATTTCATAGTCCTGCGCGGGTGATAAGCCACTGACGGTGTAGTCGGTGCAGTTGCATTTGCCCCGGAGCTGACTGTCTACGAAGATGAGATACACCGCAACATCCGAGGCATTTTCAGGCTGCGTCCACGCCACGGCGAACGACGAGTCGGTTAAGGCGGCCGGCGGGGCAAAGAGTGTGATTGCTTGGCCTGACTTAGCCATAAAATCGCCACTACAACGTGGCTTTTGGTGATCCGAAAGGGTAGACATGTTTCCTCCAAGCGGTGGGACTGATGTGGCTGTTTAGCATGGCGCCATCGAGTAGGCGGCAATAAACTGTTCAACAACCGGTTGTTGAACTAGTATAGCACGTGCGCTTGGATGAGTCAACCGGCTCATAAGTGGGATCTGCCGGTTTTGGGTCGCGAGTTTGTCGCTGGCTCTATCGCAATGAGGTTGGAGGTAATGCGCATCAATGTCATTTCGACTGGAGCGAGGAACGAGCGAAACGGAGAAATCTCTCATAATACCGAAAGCACTAGGAAAGATTTCTCCACTCCAGTCGTTCCTCCTTGCGGTCGAAATGACAGCACGACTCGCTCGCTCATCCAAATGGAAGGCGGGCTGTGGGTGAGGGCCCTACGCCTCCGCTTCAATCACCGCTTGCTCCGCACCCTTGAAGCCGATCTTACTATGGGTACCGTCGCAGAACGGTTTTGACACCGAGCCGCCACAGCGGCAGAGCGCGTAGGTCTTGCGGCCAGCGGGCATTTCCAGCTTGCTGCCGTCGTAGTCGATCAGGTCAATTGGACCCTCCACAATGTAGGGGCCATTTTCCAAAACTTCGATTGTCACATCTGCCATTAAGTTGATCTCCTGTTGAACCGCTCATCCATCCGCATAAACTATCTCGCTGCGTTGATCGCAACCGCCAGTGCGGCCTTGTCCTGCGCCTCGAAACCAAGACCTGCTGGAACGATTCTGACACCGTCCATGACCGAATCCCATGCGTAGTGCTCCGCGTAACGGCGCACTGGTTGCAAAAACAGGTCGCCAGCTTTGAGAGCAAGACTTCCCAGGATTACCATTTCGAGGTCAAGGGTCTGAAGCAAGTTGGCGATGCCGATTCCAAGTGCGCGGGAAGCTTCGTCAATGATACCCAGCGCAACCGCATCTCCACCGCGTGCGCGTTCGCAGACTATGGCAGCGTTGACCGTCTGGTCACCGTAGCGCTCCCGGCCGATCCGGTCAATTGCGCCGCCGGACGCAATTGCCTCCAAACAGCCGCGCTTGCCGCACAAGCAAATCGGGCCATCTGGGTAAATCGTCGCGTGCCCAATTTCACCCGCAAAATCGCGCTTGCCGCGAAACAGCTTGCCGTCTAAGATCAGACCCGCCCCCATACCTGTCCCAAAAGTCAGGTAAGCCATATTGCCCACGCCGACTCCCGCGCCCCATTCGTGCTCGGCGACGGCAGTGGCGTTGGCATCGTTCTCGAGCGCGACGACCCGTACCGAAAGTCGATCCATTACGAAATCGCGGATCGGGACATTGTCCCATTCCGGCAAATTCGGCGGACGGAGCACAACGCCGGTCTTTGAGTCCAGTGGCCCGCCGCAGGAGATCCCGACGGAAATGCAGTCCCATGGCGGTACTCCTGTCAGTTGGCAAACCGTCTGGGCTAGGACGATCAAGCTGTCAGCAGACGTCCGCCAACCCTCCACTGTCCCGTGCGAAGTCGGTGCCTCGGCGCGGTGAAGGATGGTGCCGTCGTTCAATCCAGTTACAGCCGCAAGCTTTGTGCCGCCGATATCCAGACCTAAATATATGGAATTAGACTTCAAAGTCCAACCTTTTTTCGTCGAGAAGCAGATTATCAATCCAGCATTTGTAGCCTTGCACCATCTCAGCAAGAAACACATGGCCAGCGTCGGGAAATAGCCGGAACTGCTTCACGTCCGAGCGTAGCGCGTCATAAACAGGAGGGATGGTAGACGCACACGAAGCCGGATCCTTTCCGCCAGCGCTGAGCGAAGCCGGAATTTTGATACGCGGCGCGTGGTGCAAGCAATCGAAAAACGTCAAACTGCTCAAAATTTCGTCCGCGCGATCGGGCGTTTGCGCCATCAGTTGAGTAACCGCTTTGTATGCGGGACTGTGCGAAACAGTGATCGCGTGCTCGATGCTGCACAGAAACGGCATGTCGGCAAAGCATAGCTTTGACGCGCTATGATTAGCGCAGGTCATCATCGCAAGCGCCCCGCCCTGACTCATGCCTGCGACGACAATTTTTTCGGGATCGACACCTGGCAGTTCAGTAAGGACGTTGACCGCGTTCAGGCAGTGCAAAATGATTTTTCGGTAGATCGACGTTTTGGGATCGAGCAATCCCTGGGTGATGTAGTCGTTCTTGCCGGCGGGGTTCACATAAGGCGTATCGGGCGGATTGCCGTGAAGGTTTATGCAGAGAGTCGAGCAGCCCGGGACAAGATCGGTTTCATCGGGAGGCGGCGTGCCGTAGGAATAGCCCGGCAGCCACAGAAAGCCTACATTGTTTGATGGATGATCATTTGGTCGAGCAAACCATCCTTGGATCAAGACATCGTCCGTCAACGAATACCGCACCCAATCCACCAACCAGCGCTTGCCATGCGCCTGAATAACTTCGGCGCGACGGATCACTTCCCATTCGACTTCACCGGCAATCTGGCTGTGGGTGTGTTCGGCGCGCACATCGCGCCAAAACGAGTCGAACTTCTCTTGAAACTGTGTGGAAATGGAAGTGTTCGCTCCGAGTAGGTTTTCCGCGATCTGCTATGGCGCGAGCGCACGGGAGTGGCTGAGATCGGCGGGACTAACCCATTCTACCGTTTTTCCGTCGCGCATCACCAGGATTCGATCCGCGTCCCTGAGCATCTCCGAGTCATGCGTGACGATAATCACGGTGCCTTGCGCCTTATATTCGGACAGCAGACTGACTACTAAATGGCCGTTGGTCTGGTCGAGCGATGCGGTGGGCTCGTCGGCGAAGATCACGGCGGGATTGTTCATCATCGCGCGGGCTACGCAGACGCGCTGCTTTTCGCCGCCCGAGAGCTGTGAAGGCATCTTGTGTGCGAGTGTCCCGACTCCAAGCTGATCCAGGCGTTGCATGGTCAGCGCTTCTGTCTCGGAGTTGAGCTTGGGACAGCCCATCAGGGCATTTTCGTACGCGGTTTGCCAGCCAAGCAGCCACGGCTGCTGGAAGACAAAGCCGAAATTTGCGCGGCGCAAATCGGTCATTTTAGCGTCGCTGTAGCCGCTGATCACTTCGCTGCGGAACGACACCTCGCCGCTGGTCGGCCGCTTCAAACCCGACAGCACGTAAAGCAGCGACGATTTCCCCGACCCCGATGGCCCCATGATGCCGACAAACTCCCGATCTGGAATCTCGACCGACACCTCTTGCAGCGCGTAGGTCGTGCGGTCGCCATCGAAGTAGGCGAGGCTCACCTGATCGAGCGACACGAGCGGAGGACAGTTTTTTTCGAAGGATTCGTTCAATGTAGTTCCAAAAAATATCGCTTATCGACGCTCGATGATCGTCACCGGATCAAGCTTCGAGAGTCTTACCGCGATCGTGACCACAGCAAACAAAGTGATCATGACGGGTATCGGGATCGTGTAGGCGTACGCGAACATGTCGTGCGGATTGATCAACATTCCGCTTGGCTCGAATAGCCGCCCCTTTAGGATGGACATCATTGCGTACGTGACGCCGATTCCGATGAACCAGCCAATAGTAGTTAGGATCGCCGTTTCCGATACCGCATGCCAAAGCAAAGTCGATCGTTTCAGCCCAATTGCCGCCAAAATCGCGAACTCCGTGATCCGCTGCGTAAAGTAGATGTTCGAAAGCATGCCGCTCATGAACGCCACCACCAGAATGACCATGGCGTTCACAAGGCCCATAATTAAGTACATTTTGCCAAGCGACGTGCGCAGTTGCTCCACCAGATTGTGGAACGACAATAGCTGTACTTTGGACTGGTCAACGGTCTTGTCCAGTGTGAACGATAACGCCGCAAGATGATCCGGATCCTTCGAAGTGACAATGATGAACTTTGGCTCAAGCGGCAGCGCGGCGGCGACAAATTGCGGCGACGTGAACGCGATCCAGGTCGGTCCGCCCAAAATGCCGACCAGCTTTACCGGTACTGGCGCGCCCGAGATGCCGCCGGTGTCGTTCGGCCCCGCGACGGTATCGCCGATTTTCAGCTTGCGGTTGTTCGCCAGACCCTCCGACAAAACCGCCTCGGGACGACCGGGTGTCGGCATGCGTCCGGCAATCAGGTGATCCTGCGAGCGTTTAAGAAGGTAGTCGCGCTGATCGACTGGAACGCCAATGCAGACGAACGGCAGTGGGCCGAATACAGTGTTGATGTTGAAGAAAAACGCACTCGCATCCAGTTCGCGGTCTACGCCGGGAGTCGTAGCGATCAGCTTGCGGTCGTGGTCGTCAATGTTGAGAGCGTCACGCTGCGGAATGACCGGGGTCATTGCGCGGGTATAGTTGTAGACAGTTGTTACCGTCAGATCAATGCTATTGACAATCGTTACAACTGACGCAATTAGGAATACGGAAAGCACAATCACCAGCGACATCGGAATGATCCGCGGCAGGTTGCGTCTACAGTAGGTGATCGGCGAAAGCGGATGAGGAATGCGGGCTTGCTGGAGTCATGGATTGAGCGACGGGTTTTCGTAAGCGGCGGGTAAAGTATCGGCATTATCCACGGATTCGGGCGATATCGCGCGGATGGTGGCCTACGGGAAAGAACACTCACATGATTATCGGGGTTCCGAAAGAGGTTAAAGATAACGAAAACCGTGTCGCCGTCGTGCCGTCCGGCGTCGAAACACTCACCGCGCACGGCCACACGGTCTATGTCGAAACCGGCGCGGGATTGGGGACAGGCATCGCCGACGACATATACGTTAAGGCTGGCGCACAGATGGTTTCGCAGGCCGATGTTTGGGCGAAGAGCGAGATTATCTGCAAAGTGAAGGAGCCGCTGCCCGAAGAGTGGGCGCGGATTCGGCCAGACCATATTCTCTTTACGTATTTTCACTTCGCGGCGTCGCGCGACCTTTCCGAGGCGATGCTGAACACCGGCGCGACCTGCATCGCGTACGAAACGGTCGAAGGCAGAAATCCCGGCAGCTTGCCGCTGCTGACTCCCATGTCCGAAATCGCCGGAAAAATGGCGATTCAGGAAGCGGCGAAATTTCTGGAGTCGCCGCAAGGTGGACGCGGTATTCTGCTTGGCGGAGTTCCTGGAGTCCCAGCCGCGCATGTGGTGATTTTGGGCGGCGGGGTGGTCGGAATCAACAGCGCCAAGATCGCGTCGGGCATGGGCGCGACCGTCACGATCCTCGATATCGACCTTGACCGCCTGCGCTATCTCGATGACGTCCTGCCTGCGAATGTCACCACCTATTTCTCAAATGCCGCCCATATCCGTGAGATCATTACGATGGCCGACGTGGTCATTGGCGCGGTCCTGATTCGCGGCGCAAAGGCCCCCACGCTTGTCCGCGAAGCCGATTTGCGCCGGATGAAGCCTGGCGCGGTGATTGTGGATGTTGCGGTCGATCAAGGCGGATGTGTCGAAACCATGCACCCGACCACGCACGCAGTCCCGGTGTTTACGGTGGACGATGTCGTCCATTATGGCGTCGCAAACATCCCCGGCGCAGTGCCCGCTACATCGACCTACGCCCTCACCAACGCCACGTTTCCCTATCTCCTCGCCCTCGCGAACAAGGGCCTGAAAAAGGCGCTCACCGACGATCCGGGCCTGCGCAAAGGCCTCGGCTGCGCCAGCGGCGTCTTCTTCCAGCACGAAGTGACGGAGCTGTTCGGCATGCCATTGATGGATGCGGAGGAGTGGGTGAAGGGGATTTGACAACGAAGTGTTGCATGAGTAATACTCTTACCAGTAATACTGGAGGTTCTTATGAAAGTAACTACTAAAGGGCAAGTGACAATTCCGCTAGAAATCCGGGAAGAATTTGGTATTCACGCTGGAACGGACGTAGAGTTCTTGATCAAGGACGAAACCATAACGTTAAACCGCAAAGACGCTCCTGCGAGCACCATCCGCCAGACTCTTAACAGGATGCGGGGAAAAGGCACTGGAAAGCTGACTACCGACCAAATTCTCGCTTTAACACGAGGCGACGAGTGATCGGAACCCTGATTGACAGCAGCGTCATACTGGACATTTTCACAAACGACGCGAAATGGTTCGAATGGTCTGATAATGCCGTGGAACGATGTGCGAAGCAAGGAAATCTCTACATTAACGAGATGGTTTTTGCGGAAGTGTCGGTCAATTTCGCCACTATTGAGGAACTTGACGAAGAATTGCCAGAAAGAACATTTCGCAGGATTGCTGTTCCATTTGACGCTGCATTTCTAGCAGCAAAGATTCATTTGCAGTACAGGCAGGCGGGCGGCACGCGTTCCACGACACTGCCTGACTTCTTCATTGGAGCACATGCCGCAGTGTCAAATTTTCAACTGTTGACCCGTGATGCTGCAAGGTATCGAACATACTTTCCAACTGTCGAGGTGATCGCGCCGTAGGTCTTGCACCGGATATATGCAGCGGGACCATGGTGATAAATACTATGCAAAAGGACTTCATCAGGGCCGCCAAGAATGGCGACCTCACGAAAATTCAGGAGCTTCTCACGGCTCGGCCCGACCTAATTTCGGCCCGCGACTCCGACGGCTCGACCGCGCTGCACTGCGCCGCGTGGAAGGGGCATTTGTCGGTTGTCGAGGCGCTGCTTGCGGCCGGCAGCGACGTCCATGCGCACAACGAAAACGACCACTGGGGCACGACCCCGCTGCACGCCGCCGCACACGCAAACCAAGCCGCCATCTGCGAACTGCTCTTGGAACACGGCGCGGATGTCAATGCGAAAGACCGAGAGGCCAAAACGCCTCTGCATCACACAACCATCCATAAGGCCACGGCAGCGGCGAAGGTACTTAAGGGCGCAGGTGCGGAGTGAGCAAGAGTGGCCGCATCCATACCAAGTGGACGGGGAGCTAAGGGGCGGCACTGACGCGGTGCTGGAACCGTCATTCCTATGTTTTTCTCCAAACCAAAATTGCCGGTAACCGAAGATGAACGCGCTTGGGTTGACGAGTCGCTCGATGAAATGACTCGACTCTTTGGTGACGGCATCTCCGCCAAACCGATCGTTTTGCCGAACATCGACTTCTTTCCGCGTGATCACGAGCCGACGGAGGACTGGGGTGCGTTCGTGTTCGAACAAGTTTGCGATTTGATGGGCGTGAGTAGAAATCGCATTTCGCTAAAATTTATTGATGAGATCGACGTCAGCAAAGAGCTGGCGAAATCCTTGCCCTCTTCACGCTACGGCAGTCCAGACACTGATGGTGTGTGGATCGCGCCAAAAGCCGACGGCGCGACACCCACCACAACGTCGCTGATGGATGTATACATTCAGGTCAAAATTGAGCTTATCCATGACCCGGTAGCTTTGATCGCTACTATCACACGTGATTTGGCTCGAGTCATCATGCTAAGCGATGAATTGATTTCTCCGAATCGAGAAGATGTCGCGCCTATAGCCGATCTTTATGCGATTTTTTCTGGCTTTGGGATATTTGCTGCCAACTCCGCTTTCAACTTCCGGCAGTGGAGCGGAGGAGGTAAGAAGGGGTGGTCCGTTCAACGTAGGGGCCATCTTTCGGAGCCGGTCTACGGCTACGCATTGGCCCGATACGCACAAATACGAAAAGAGTCAAAACCCGCCTGGTCGAAACTGCTTTGCCTGAACGTCAAGACCTTCATGCTTCAATCGGCCAAAGTTCTGAGGCACGAAGCGGACCATAGTAGGAAGTATAGGTAGTGGACTCTTGACAGTGAATTGTCAAATAGAGAAGCAAAGATGCCTCATGCGCAATTAAACATCTCAACATTCTCCGAATGGATTACATATATTTTTGACCATCCGGTAACTGATCCGGCCTGGCATTGGGACATTGATGCCGATTTGTGGGACGAAGATTTGCATTGGGAGCAAGCTCTGGAATATCTGACGCTGCTGTTTGAAAATTCGTCAGCACTGCTGCAAGGGTATTCCGACGCGCAGTTGAACCAAGGATTTTGGTATCTTGCGTGCAATGCTTGCTCTAATTATATGTTCGTACTGTGTGACCCCGATCTGGAATTGGTCAAAAGGCGACTCTGCATTGTTGCGATGTCCGCCATCTTTAAGGATTGCTTTGCAGTCCGCTGCTCTCCTCAGTGCTTTGGAGATGGCGATCGCACTAGCCCATTGAATTCCGTTTGCTACATGTGGTTTGCCTTGTTGAGAAAGGTTGCTTCTCGGAGCAGGAAATCATTCGCGACGCCTATTTGGACGCCCTGGCTAGCATCCTTAACTTATCTCACGTTGCATGTCAAGCAGCCGCCCTACATGGCCTCGGACACTGGCACTATTATGCGCCGGAGCAGGTTGAGTCGATCATTGATCGCTTTATCAACGACAATAAAGGAGCGCCAGCTGAGCTAATCGAATTTGCGCACCAGTCGGCGACAGGATGCGTGCAGTAGCAAACAACGGAAATCATGTCCTTTGAGTCCGAATGGTAAACTGAACTAGCAAGCGGTTTAGAAGCTGCCTTCAGCGAACCCGCCCTTAAATTGAGAAAGGAATCAATATGCCGACAGATGTTAGCACCATCGAAGGAACTTGGGAAGAGATTTTAGCCCACTCGGACGAACTTGCAGGTCGCCAAGTTCGAACCGCACTTGATTCGCCAGACGAACACTCGCAGGATGGCTTGCCAAGCGAACCTCGAAGCACGGCCGGATCGCTGCTCAAATTCGCTGACGCTTGGATGGACGACGACATTGAAGAGCAGATTGCCGAAGTCTACGCGACCCGGTCACAGGCGAAATTTTGATATGAGCGGACGAACCCTAGTCATCGACAACTACGACTCGTTCACGTACAACCTCGTCCAGTATTTGGGCGAGCTGGGTGAGACGGTTGAAGTCGTGCGCAATGATAAGATCACGCTCGACGAAATCGCGGCACTGAAGCCGGATCGGATCGTCATTTCGCCGGGGCCGTGTACCCCCACCGAGGCGGGAATATCCATCGAAGTCATAAAGCGGTTTGGTCCGAGCATTCCTATTTTGGGAGTTTGTTTGGGGCATCAGGCGATTGGGCAGGCGTTGGGCGGAAAAGTCGTCCGCGCTGAAAAGATAATGCACGGCAAGACATCGGCTGTTAACCATTCGAACGTGGGGGTTTTTGAGGGGCTGGAATCACCTGTCCAGGCGACTCGCTACCATTCATTGATTATTGAGCGGGATTCATTGCCGGAAGAGCTCGCAGTCACGGCGGAAACCAGCGACGGCGTGATCATGGGTGTCAAGCACCGCGAGTGGCCGCTGGAGGGGGTGCAGTTCCATCCCGAGTCGGTTCTGACACCCACCGGCAAACAAATGCTGCTCAATTTCCTGGGCCGAAACTAAATTATTGGGCCTTTTCCACTACATCGACCGGCGCGCCCAAAAACAGCGCGGCATGAGAGCGGAAGTGGTCGGGATTGCCGCTTGCAAAGTACGTGTGGGCAGGCGCGATTGCGCCATTTGGAGCGCCTATACCATTTAGTCGCAGCGCTTCCGCGACCGCGCGGACGGTCTCCCCAGCAGGATTCACAAAAACAGGCTGCCTAGCGAACAGCAAGCCTGCAGTGCGCTCAAGCATCGGCAGTAGAAACGGGTAGTGCGTACAGCCTAAAATGATCGCATCGCACGACGGCGCGGAAAGCGGCTCAAGTGCCTCATAGCACGCGTCGAATGCCTCGTCGCCTTCGGTCTTGTCGTCCTCAACCAGCGGAACGAACTTCGGACACGCGACCTGCAACACCCCAATCGCCTTGTCGAACGACCGGATTTCGCGTTCGTACGCACCGCTATTCACCGTTCCTTGAGTTGCGAGCACGCCGATTCGTTCGGCTCCGGTCGCGACAGCAGCTCGCGCACCAGGCTGTACAACTCCGATTATTGGGATGTTTGGGTGACGCTCCCGGGCCGCATTGATTGCAATCGCTGACGAGATGTTGCACGCCATCACAACGAGCTTCGCGCCGCGCTCAATCAGAAAATCGCAGATGTTAAGCGCGAATCCGCGCACCTCTTCCAGCGGACGGCCACCGTACGGCACATGGGCAGTGTCGGCATAGTAAAGCAGACGCTCGGTCGGTAGCGTTCGGATCAGCTCTCCCGCGACCGAGAGGCCCCCAACGCCGGAGTCGAAAACCCCAATCGGTGCAGAAGTAATTTGGGTTGTCGGTAGATCAGAAATCGCTTTACCCGCCTCCGTTGTTTGATGCGACTTTGTCGGCCGTCTGTGGCGTCGGCAGCGGACTGGTCAACTCCTCAGTTCCACCGAGAGACGAAATCGTCTTTCCCTCGACCAGGAATTGCACCTTGCTTACGGAAGGGAACTGCCCCATGGTTGCAAGCACGGCATTGATCGTTTGTGCTTCGCGCTCGTCGCCGCCTGCGAAATTCGTCTTGAACTCTTTGGAAAAATCGACGGTTGCAATTTTTGTTGCTGGATCGATCTTGATTCCCAGAAGCTGTGTTCCAGGTGGAAGAGGAGAACCTTCGCCGAGTGTCATGCTGGTCAGTGCGAACTTGGCCGTATCTTTCGATCCCGCGGGAATGGTAACAGGTACTTGGATCAGACCATTTGGGTCGGCGGCTTTCTGCTCAGCCGGAGTGGTGGCGACCCGATACGTGAGAACTTGCGTTGCCGGCACGGCGGCGGGCGTAGTTCCGACATTAGGAGTTGACGACACTGTGGGGGTTGGCGGCGGCGCTGAAGGCGTCACGTTGGAGCAGCCGACAAGCAAAAGCGCTACGCTCAGCACGCCAAGCCCTGCCAATTTAACAAGCAACCGTCTGCTTGATGTAGTGGCCGCTGACACCGTTGTCTTGGTCATTCCCATGAGGTTGATTCAGTTCCTATCAGTTGCCGGCATCCCGCGTGGTCGAACTATCCGCGGAATCGGTAGATGCCATTTCCGGAGTGACCGCCGTCGCGCTCTTCGCGAAGGCAACTATCGGCGTACTCGCACTGTTCACCGATGCCGTGTCCCTGCCCGCTCCACCGGGATTGTGGAGGAAAAAGTCTTTCAGGCCTGCAACGATTCCTGATGCGATCAGCTTTTGCATTGCCGGATTGGTCAGGACGCTCGCATCGCGATCACTGTTAACATACCCAGTTTCGACCAAAATCGCAGGCTCCGGGCTGCGACGTAGCACCGAAAATCCAACGCCCGGAAACCGGACATAGTCCGAGCGGATGCCGCGCGAAACAATTCCGTCGCCGAGCTGATCCATTCGGCTGGCGACCGACTGCGCCAAACTACGGCAAACGGGAAGGTTAGCATGATAGTAGACGGTTGCGCCGTCATGTGAGTTGCGCGCGCCGCTAGAGTCGCAGTGGATGCTAACAAACATGTCGGCGTTGTTGTCGATCCCGAGCTGAGCGCGGTCGGGAAGCGGGATAAACGTGTCGTCGGAGCGGGTCATCAGTACCTTCGCACCGCAGGCGACTAGTTGATCGCGCAACTCCCTGCCAATCGGAAGAACGACGTCTTTTTCCATCAGCCCGTCGGCACCCGGAGCGCCGCTGTCGTGTCCACCATGACCAGGATCGACTATAATCACCTTGCCTGACAAAATGTCGCCAGGAACCACCTCGGGCGCGACAACGGCAGGCTGCGGTAAGACAACTGTCCCGCCGGGGTTAGCCGCCGGAGGCAACGCGTCCGTGATGATGCTGATCAGATATTTGACGCCGCCGCTCACCAGGCTTGACGACACCGTGTAAGAAACGGGCTTATTCAAGTCCAAGACAATTCGGCCAAACGGCGACGGTCCCTGATCCTTGACCAGTCCCCATCGAACGCTCTTGACCATCTCCGTGTAGAGCGGAAGTGTCGCCGAAGCGATATTAGCCAAAGCGGGTGGAAGGGTCACATCAGAGCCGGGAAGGTCGAGCGCGAGGCGGTTCGGATTATCCAATAGGAACGCCTTGTACGGCCTCGACTTCTGTGCGGAAGGTCCAGTGGTAGTGACGGCAATTTGCAATGTTCCCTTGCTGAGGCCGTACTGGATGTTCGAAATATGCAGCGCCGCGCCTGGGACCATTGTCGACGGTGCGGACTGATCCGAGCCGGGTGATGGCGAATCGCCCGAATCCATGGCGGGCATAGTATCACCAGGATTGCTGGCGACGTTATCAACTGCTGGCGCAGGCATCGACGCCATCGTGCTTGAATTCGGTTCGGTTGCCATCGCAACCTGAATATTGTCCGACTGCGGCGGAGTGGTCACTTTGTAAGTGAGCGGAGTTCGCAAGTCGAGCGCGATTCGTACAGTATCGGGATTGATCTGGTTGGCGCGCACCGCAGCGATATCGTCGCCAGAAACAGGAATCGTCGTATAAGGCGCACCTAGCGACGTGCTGCTCACGTCAACATAAATCCTGTCTGGATTCGAGACGGAATCAACTTGATATTCGACCGGGAACGATGTCACGACTTGCAACTGATCGCCGTTCTCGCGCACCATCTTGATCTTGGCGCGGATGGTCGCGGTTTGGCTGGCCTCGTCCCACTCGAAATCGGAACCCGATGCTTCGATCGCCTGTGCTGCCGGGATGAACGTCTGATCGCCCCTCGACTCGCACGGCCCAACCCAAGTTCGGCCACCAGGAGCCGCAACGGTCGCTGTGTCCTCATCGTCCGAAACCGAGTAAGTTGCACCAAGCTCCTTGACAAAATCGACCGGGATATAAACAGTGCCGTCCTGAACAAACGGCTTTGCGCTGAGGTGCACCAATTTTCCAGCAACGACAATTTTAGGGCCGCTGTTCGACGCATTGGCGGCGCCCGCTGCGAAAAGGGTCGATACGCATAACGCACCTACTAAAATTACCTGCCAAATTTGGCTTGGCCAGCGGCAAACGAATTTATGATTGCTATTTTGGGTCATACGGGTTCCTCCGAAGCGCCGACATCGGGGAGAGGGGCAACACTGCTTACAATAGTTTAACATGTCTATGTGCATACTGCAACGCATTTCAATCTATTGTGCCCTGTCAATTGTTGATGTGGCTTATAGAACGCTCTTCTGCTAGGCGATATTTGCTAATCTCATTGTTCCATGTTAAATACGAGCGATCCTGTGATTTCGACCAACCGAGGAACGCTCTATGCGAATTGTCATTTCGACTGGAGTGAGGAACGAACGTAGCGGAGAAATCTTTCTACTTCCCTCCTTTCGGAAGGAGGGATTGAGGGAGGTTCTGCCTGCGCTCACGCGAGCCATGCGCCTCGATGTATGCGACGGTTTGGGTTTTCGTCTTCGTGTATTGCCGCGAGAGGAAGCCCTTTCCCCCAACCCCATTCCCATAGGAATAGGAAAGGGGAGCCAGAATTAGGATGACAGGCGGGGACGCCTGCCCCACAACCTGTTCCGCAAATCCTTCCCGTCGCGGGACGGTTTTCGAGGCAAGAGCCGGGATAGGTCTGCTGGCGACCTCTTTCTTACTGTGCAGGCCGTTCCGTCACCGTTTGCCCATCGCTGTCAAATTCAAACGAGCCGTCATTATCCGTTCGGTATACAACGATGTTATGATTCGTGAGTCGCTGCAGGGTCTCGGCATGCGGGTGTCCAAACTCGTTGTTCTTGCCGCAGCAGATCGCGGCGAAGTGCGGGCTGACCGTATCGAGCCAAGCGTCGCAAGAGGCGTTGCGCGATCCATGATGCCCAGCTTTGAGAACGTCGGCTTTCAAATAGGATAGCGGATATGCCTGCAGGATGTTTTGTTCTGCTTCTTGCTCCGCATCGCCGTCGAGCAAGAATGACGTTTTGCCATAGGTCAGCTTAAGCACGGCCGAATAGTTGTTGATGGTTTTATCGTCAAAGCCAGTCCCGTAGACAAGCTGTCTAACAGGAGGGTTGAGAACTTCCGCGCGGACTCCATCGCCGAAGTCGATCGTCTCGCCGCGACGTGCAGGCGAATAGGCGATATGGCGGCTTGACGCGCTTTGGAGCAGATCACGGTAGGTCTGGACGGGTAATCTGAGCGTGGTGCCGTCAAGTACCGCGTCCGTCTGAATCTCGCGAACGACAGCTCCCAGCCCGCCGACATGGTCGCCATGCGGATGGGTGATGACCATGACGTTGACATCGTCCACGCCCTCTCTGCGCAAAAATGGCACGACCACCCTATCGCCAATATCGCTTGAGACCATGTTATGCTCGCGGTCCATTGACCGATCGCCGCCGCCGTCGATCAGCATTGCGCGCCCGGACGGCGTCTGCACGAGGATGCAGTCGCCCTCCCCGACATCGACGATTGTCACGCGCAGAAGCCTACTTTGCCGCTGCGAGTGGATCGTCCACGCGGAGGCCGCCAGTGTCAGCGGGAGCAGGATCGCGAGCGGGATGATGGTCAGCTTGATGTTTTGCAAGGGTTTGAATGACAAAACTGCCCCCGAAAAGGACAAAATAGTAGACCGCGATCAGAAGCCAGCTTGGCGACGAAATCGATACGGCACAGTGAGGAATCGATGCTGTTGCCGAAATGATGAACGTCATCGAGCGCAAAAGCGGCGCGGTAACGAAATGCCCCATGAAAGACCCAGCGTCCTCAGAAACTGCTCCGCAAGCGATGGTCAGGATCGTTGTCGGGATAAAGAAGAACATGATCGGAACGCTCAATAGGTTCGCGCCGAGGCCGTAGATCGTGACCAAATTGAACTGCTCCGCGACCATCGGTGCCGACGAAGCTTGGGCCGAAACCGACAGGCATTCCACCTCGACAAACCGTTTCGCCCAGAGCCGTCGCTTTGTCCATTTGATCTTTTTCAGACTTTGCTCAAAGAGCGCCATCAGCGCGGGCATCAGTCCAATGATGCCGAGCACGGTCATGAATGTGAGCTGAAATCCAGCGTCGAGCAAAAGCCGCGGCTCGATCCAGAGCAAAACGATCGCGCAAAGCGACAACGCCGAGAGCAAATCGGGGATTCGTTCCAAAATCACCGCGAGCAAATAGACGGTGGCGACAAATGCAGCGCGAGTCACCGCAGGTCGACCGCCTGCCATCGAGGCATACAGCCATACCATTAATATGCTAATCGCGGCAATCCACTTCGGCGGCACCGTCAGACGCGACAGCACGAAGCGGAGAATCAAGACGACAATTCCAACATGCAGTCCGGCAGTCGCGAGCAAATGCACAGTGCCGGTATCGACGAATGCGTCCTTGAGCGACGGGCCGAGTCCCGTTTTGTCGCCAAGCAAGATCGCTCCGGTCGTGGCAGCATCGGCGGGATTCATCGACGTGGCCAAAATCGCAAGGCAGCGGTTGCAAACGAAATGAAACGCGTTCAAACCAAGTGCCCGACTCGCTGGCGTTGACAGTGACCGCATCCTGTCGCAAGCACCTTCAACTCGCGCGTCGATTGGGACGGCGCTGCCGTACTGCGGCGGAGCATTGTCAAGAATTCCATCGAGCGAAACCATGTCGCCTGGTTCCAAGGCGCGCGCCTTCAACGCCGCTTGGCCGGTTAGCCAGACGCTAATTCGGCCAGACGAGGCTGTCGCTTGGTCGCGTATGTTGATTGACGAAACGTCCAAATACGCACTGATCGAATGGGGCCGAATGACCGGATCGCCCGCAATGACTCCGCTTACCATACACAACGCCGGAACGCCGACCATGCGTGCGATGTCGTCGCTGTGCGGCGCAACAACCTCCGCAGTGCGCACTGCAGCGACTCCAAAGCCAATCAGAGAAAGCGCGAGTAGAGTTAAGGGTGGCGATGACTTCAGCCAAAAAATCGTAATGCCGATTAGGGTGCCGACAGCCGCGATGAGCGCGAGAGCAGGCTCGGCCAATGCAAATAGCGCACCGGCTGCAAATCCAGCGGCGATGGCAAAAAGGGGGCGTGACGCACCGCGCGACAGGAGCTTTGCGAAGGCAAGTGTCCAAATTGACTGTGAAAGAGCGGACGCGGGCTTGCCGCTGGAATCGTGCTCTGAGGCTTCGATTTGCTCGGCGAGAGCGTTCATCGGTAAACCAATAAGAGGAAAAAGTGCAGTGGTGCCGAAGAGGGGACTTGAACCCCTATGGGCTTAACGCCCACCAGCTTCTGAGACTGGCGTGTCTACCAATTTCACCACCTCGGCAAAGGTGCGCGGAACGTTGTTGATTATGACAACCTGTGTTATAGTATGTCAAGGTTGGTTTTCGCAAGGATGTATTGAAGCGAAGTCGTTCCCTAACTCTCCAGAATCATTGCAGATTCCCCAGACTTTGGCCAATAATTAACTGTTGGGCTGCTTGCCCTGCCTATTTTTGAAACTCGCGTGGTGGCTCCTGCGCACTGCGTCTCGCAATTTCAAAATGGAGGATTGCTGGTTGTTTTTTGTCAAAATCACAAATTCGAACGATGCGTCTCCTTCCCGCTCGTTTGTAAATAGCATTGTTGTTTCCGCAATGGCTTTCTCGGCCATAGCGCTAGTCGCATCACCCACTTTCGCCCACTCCCGCAGCAGGCATAGTCAATCGTCTCCAAGTCACATGACGCTTGACCGCTCCCAGACCACGCTGATGTCTCGAGGCGCAGGCTTTACCGCGCCCGCAGCGACGATCAGTGGCCAGGTCGCGGTCGTTTCGGCGGACACGGCATCGATCTATGCTGGCCGCGAACAGTACGGACGGCTCCTGTTTACGGTCGACAAGGGCACGAATATTGTCGTTACCGGCCAGACCGATAAGTATTACGCGGTCGCCATGAGCGACGGCCAGACCGGATTTATTGCCAAGACCGACGCGGAGTTGCAGGACTTGCAGGTCACGGCAACGGGTGCGAGCGGAACGGACACGTCCGGCGCACCGACTGCGACCACTCAAACTCAGAGTTCGCTGATCCAAGGCATCCTGCAGTCGGCATACAACTATCTGGGCGTGACCCCGTATGTTTGGGGCGGCAACACCATCGACGGCATCGATTGCTCGGGGTTTGTCAAGGCGGTGTATTCAGAAAACGGGATCAAATTACCGCGCACCGCTGCCCAGCAGGCCACTATCGGCTACGATGTGCCGCTGCGCGATCTCAGCCAATGGGTGCCTGGCGACCGCATGTACTTCATGTGCCATCACGACTACATCGACCACACCGGGATGTACATTGGCAACGGCTACTTCATCCATTCGTCGATCCACCACCACGGAGTCGATATCGATAAGGTTCAATCGGACTTCTATTGGAACCATTTGGTTGCCGTGCGACGTTCCTCTGAAGTCGTCGCGTCGCTTTCGAGTCCCCAGAGCGCAGCAAGCGCGCCGGATTTCGAGACCAACCAGGAGTAACACTTTCACGCTTTTCGGCCGCATCAGTCAATCACAATAACAACAGTAAGACTTCACCGCCTGGACGCCCCATCGTCCAGGCGGTTTTTTCTTCGCGTTCTGGTATAAAACGGTGAATCGCGAAAGTTTACAGCTCTCTTCCGTCATCCCGACCGTAGCGAGGAACGAGCGAAGTGGAGGGAACACGTAGTTCGCTCGTTCCTCGCTCCGGTCGGGATGACAATGCTAAATCACCATGACAAGCATTTCACCATCCCTCGATGAAGAATCCGCATCCCCTGAAACGCTGGCGAAGATAGCCAGAGCTCGGACATTAAGTGGCGATCCGACTGTTGATGAGCCTGCACTTTTTCCCTACGGCAGCATCAGCGAACTTCTTGCAAAACGTGCAGCGCAAACTCCAAATGCACAGTTCCTGACATACTACGAAGACACCGAGCGAGCCTCTTCGCAGACCTACGCCGAGTTCGATTTCTCGGCTCGGACGCTTGCAGCGGCGATGGTCAATGATCTCAAAGTTACCCGCGGCTCTCGAATTGCGACTTTAATGGTCAACGATCTCCGGACGGTCGCAATCTACTTTGCGGCATGGTGTGTCGGCGCGACTGTCGTTCCGATCAACATTTCGGAGGACGATTCGCGGATCGCATTCATTCTGGAAAACAGCGAAGTTCAGGCCGCTTTCGTAATGCCCGATCAGTGCGAGCGTCTGGAGCGACTCGCGCCACGGCATTTCAGGATTGCGTTCCAGGTGCAAGTTGGCGGCGAGCCATTTGGCGACTTTGTGGCATACGACCGATTAATGTCTAACAGCGAACCCGTTAGTCAGAGATTCGATGTTATCGCCGGATACCGAAGCCCTGATCGTCTACACGTCCGGTACCACTGGCGCACCAAAGGGCGTTGTCCTCGACCAAGCGAACCTGATGTCCGATGCGCAATCCATCGCCGATTGGCACAACTTCGGGCCACAGCGACCGCGCGATGAATGTCCTGCCGATCCATCATGTCAATGGCACCATAGTCACATTGATTACGCCGCTGATCTCCGGCGGGAGTATCGTCCTGAATCGCCGCTTCCGCGCTCATTCGTTTTGGAAAACATTGGCGGCCGAAAAATGCACGTGGGTAAGCGTTGTCCCGACCATCCTTGCGTTTCTATGCGAACTAGAGGGCAATCCGCGCGAGCTTTATGATCTGTCGCATCTGCGCCATATTGTCTGCGGCGCGGGGCCGCTGACCTGCGAACTTGCGCGCAAATTCTACGATAAAGTTGGCATCCGCGTAGTCCACGGCTACGGTCTGTCGGAAACCACCTGCTACTCGTGCTTCTTGCCGATTGACCAGAGCGAGGCGGAATATCGACACTGGATGCTGGAGTGCGGCTTTCCCTCGATTGGCTGTCCGATTTCGGCGAACCAGATGGCGATCCACGACGAGTATGGCAACGAGATCGCAGACGACCAGCGCGGTGAAATTGTCGCGCGCGGCCACAATGTGATGAAGTACTACTTCAAGCGTCCCGATGCTAACGAGACCGCGTTCGCGCACGGTTGGTTCCGCAGCGGCGACGAAGGGTTCAGGCGGAAAGGCTCGGACGGCCTCGACTACTATTTCATCACGGGTCGGATCAAGGAGCTGATCATCCGCGGCGGCGTGAACATTTCGCCATTCGATATTGATGAAGTTTTGAGCCAGATTCCGGGTGTCAAGGCCGCAATGGCAGTTGGATTTGAGAACGACTTCTATGGGGAGGAGGTCGGCGCGTATGTGCAGCTAGAAGGCGGCGCGACAACCACCGCCGAGGCAATCCTGGCATTTGCGTTCGAACGCCTCCCCTACCCCAAAGCGCCAAAGGTGGTCGTTTTTGGGGATACTTTCCCGGTGACATCAACGGGTAAGTACCAGAGGAACAAGCTCAAGCCGCTATTCGCAGAGTGGAAGGCAAGCGAGTTTAGGCGCCCTTCCAAGTGAATACCGATCCTTGCCAGTCTGAATAACGCTTTGTTTGGTTCCAGGTATGCTGCCGCTAGATCATGATGCGAAAAAGGAAACCCACGATGCTTTTGCCATCTTCGGAATCGGTTGTGAACGAATTTGATTGGGGTAGCATTTCCTGGTTCGCTTCGGGTGCGCAGGGAAACTCCAACGCAATGACGATCGGCGCTTGCCTTATTTATGCGTCACGCTCAAACCCTCGTCACCGACATCCCAATTGTGAAGAAGTGCTGCACCTGCATTCTGGCCGACTAATTCACTCGCTTGGCGATGAGAAAATTGAAATGAATCCCGGTGACACGATTACAATCCCGGCTGGCGTGGCGCATAACGCCGAGGCAGTAGGCGAAGAGAATGCATACATGTTTATCGCCTTTTCGTCCCACGAAAGGCAGTTTGAGCCAGAGTAGGCGTGCTATTCTGACCTGAAATGCGACTTTACGAATAAAAGCTACCATGACTTATCAGCGCGAATTTGAACGGCGTCTAAACGTTGGCGTCATCGGACTAGGGTCTCACGCCTACCGAAATATCTTGCCCGCGATGCACTACTTACCGGTTCGACTGCGGGCGTTTTGCGACTTGAACACTGAGCGCGCGAAACGTACTGCGGCCGAATACGGTGTAGACCGCGTTTATTCCAGTACCGAAGAAATGTACCGCAACGAAGAGCTTGACGCCGTCTTTGTCATCGTTGGACCGAAGAGTTACCCGGAGTTGGCGACTGAGGCGCTTGAGAACGGGTGCAATGTCTGGATCGAAAAGCCCCCGAGCGTACGGGCGTCCGACCTCGATCGCGTAATAGTAGCGCGAAGAGACAAGGCTGTGGGAGTCGGCTTCAAGAAGGTCTTTCTTCCAGCAGCGGTCAAGGTTCGGGAGATTCTAGGCGTCGAATCAACTTCGCCACTGACGTGCATGCTTGCAGAATATCCTCTCCACCTCCCGACCGACGGAGTGCGCGATGCGTCGGATCCCCGCTCTGCGAATTGGGTCGATCACGCCTGTCACCCCCTTTCGCTCCTGCTATCATTTGGAGGACCAGTTGAATCGGTTGCGACGTTCAGAACCTTGGCGCGCGACGGAGCTTGCATCTTGCGGTTCAAAAGCGGCGTGATTGCCACTTGGCACCTCGGATTCGGTGTCGGCCACTCACAACCGAATGAACGGTACAGTTTTTACACTTCGGAATGTACGATTGTAATAGACAACGGCACAAAGGTTTCGTATAGGCGCCCAACACCATTCGAGTACGGGAAGTCTATGACGTTCGCCCCTGAAGGACTCGAGAGCGGCACAGCCGTGTGGGAGCCGCAATTTTCGATGGCCACATTGGAGAACAAGTCCGAGTTCCTTAGCGGTATCTATGGTGAGCTTATGCACTTTTGCGAACACGCTATCGCCGGAACTCCAACGACAATGGCTACGTTGGAGTTCGCACGCGATGTAATGGCGGTAACCGAGGCTGCATTGTTGTCCAACGGCGAATCCATTCCGGTAGCATAAGATTACGGTTTTCAAGTTCAAGTTTAGCTTTAGGTTGAAAGATGTCTACACGTATTGCGATGACGCATAACCAAGAGTCCGATCTAACCACCAACGCGGCCGCGTTCATTGAAGACGCGCGCGAGCAGCATCAGCTTTACATTCACCAGCCGTACGAACTGTACAGCGCGGCCAACCATCAGGCGTGGCGTCGGCTATATGAGCGTCAGGCGCCGATGTGGGCGAAGTACGCGAACCCGCACTTCCGCAAAGGCATCGAAAACCTCTGCATGGATCAAGACCGAGTTCCGCGCCTCGATGACATCAACACGTTCCTTTGCCCCCTCACCGGATTTAAGGCCAAGGCCGTCAGCGGATATATTCCGGCGTTCCTGTTTTTCGACTGCCTGCGCAACCGCGAGTTCCCGACGACAATCACCATTCGGGACAGCAACCGCCTTGACTACCTCCCGGAGCCGGACATCTTTCACGACATCGCCGGGCATGTCCCCATGCATACCGACCCGGATTTCGCGAACGCCCTCGTGCGCTTCGGCGACTGCGCGCACACGGCCGCCGATTTAGTCGCTCAAATCGAGAACGAAGAAGAGCGCATTCGCCGCCTGACATCGATCATTAAGGCGATGGCGCGCTTCTTCTGGTTCACCATCGAATTCGGGCTGATGCGTGACGGCGACCAGATCAAGGTCTACGGCAGTGGTCTGCTCAGTTCGCACGGCGAGATCGAGTACGCGATTGAATCGCCGGATGTCCAGCGCTATCCCGCGCAACTGGAGTGGATCATCAACCAGTACTTCGAAATCGACCACTACCAGCCCTTGCTGTTTATTGTCGATTCGTTCACGCATCTTTTTGGGATGGTCGATGAACTCGAGCAGTGGATGAAGGAAGGCAAGCTCAACAACGTTTCCCCCGGAGAGCCGCTGATCAGTGCTGCCGACTTGAAGTCGTTCCTCGACGCGTCGGCTACGAAATGAGCTTTACTGCAACGGCAAACTAATGCCAAGCATCGCTGATATCCACGAGTTCATCGCATCCGAACTGCAAACCGAGCGGTTTCCGGACGATCCGGGCGGAATCGTTCGACCCTCCGAACGCGAGATTGAGCGATTTGGGCTTGCGCTGGAGCCATTAGTCGGCATAGATCAGTGGATCACATCAAGCAAAATCGATGGCCTGTTCTTGCATCGCCATTGGAATCTTGACCTTGGATCAATCCCAAACGATGTCGGAATTGTCGCTTGCCACAAACCGTTCGACGCCCAGCTTACTGTCGGCTCCAACGCACCGCTAGCCCGTGAACTGGGACTTAGTAACGTTGTCGATTTTGGCGAAAAGGACGGCTATCCGCTAGGGATGGTGGGTGAAATCGCGCCCCAGCGGTTCGATGATTTCGTGCAGCGAGTCGCCCAAACGTTCGGCGATCTCGAAGGAGTCGCGCCAGGAAAGAGCGCGATGCCAGCCAAAGTCGCTGTTGTTGGCGGCATGACTGAGGTACTGGTACGCGAAGCAGATTCCCTCGGCTGCAACATCTACATTACGGGTGAATTTCGCGTACCGGCTCGAGCTGCGGTAGAAGAGACGGGGATCGGCGTCGTCGCTGTCGGCCACGAGCGCGGCGAAAAATGGGGCTTACGCGTACTTTCCCGATTAATCGAGTTATCGCTCCCAGGGCTAGAGTGCGTCACTTATCCGGCATTTCCAGCCATCTAGACAGCGCGCTTTGAAGCTGACCGGGTGTAGCACGAACACCTATATAGCCATCGGGCCGGATTAGATAGCCGCACGCCTGATTCTGGCAATAGCGGGCGCGCAGTTCGCCGTCTGTATCAACGAGACGTTGAAATCCACTAGGCGCTTCGGTAGTCTGGTCTGCTGTTGAAACGATAAACTGGCCCGCGACATCAGGCGAAACGGTAAGTTCCGCGAGATCGATGGCTTCGTCCGACTCCACTTCTTCGAATACAAGAAGGTTCGCCATTCCGTTTCTAAGCAGTTCGTAAAGCCGTGTCGGCTTGCCGTCTAGTTCGGCTGTGGCATCGGGCGCGCGCTCACCCGCGTTCGGCCCCTGCACTCCAGGCGCGGACTCGACGACGACGCGGCTGCCTTCGTACGCAATCGCTAGCTCTGAAATGCGGTCGCGCATGGTTTCCTGGAACAGCTTGGTATGGCCAATGAGCGGCATCAGGGCATCGCGGATTCCGCGCGCCAAAGGCTGGCGAATCGATGCGATCTTGAGCAGCGTATCCGCGAGCGCCAGAACGCCCTTTTCCACAGGATACCGCTC
Source organism: uncultured Armatimonadota bacterium (assembly GCA_963699265.1). Classification (GTDB taxonomy): domain Bacteria; phylum Armatimonadota; class Armatimonadia; order Armatimonadales; family Capsulimonadaceae; genus CAXSEA01. The sequence goes on from OY969427.1 coordinate 1,074,669, forward strand.
GGAGTTGTACGTATCGAGTAGCGACTGATCAGCCTGCCCACGGCTCACATAGGCGAGCTTCCAGGCGAGATTAATGGCGTCCTGAATGCCGGTATTCATGCCCTGCGCGGCTGCGGGGCTATGGATATGAGCGGAGTCGCCCGCTAGGAAGACATTGCCGTCGCTGAGCCGTGGGACAATCCGGCGATGAATCCTGTAGTACGACGACCAGCGCATGTCGCTCAGTTTAACGGGAAACGGGCAGCGCTCATCAGCAATCTTCTGGCAAACTGTCAAAGTTGGCTCGTCCGAAGTTTCAGAACCTTCAGGAGTTTCATTGGGCCGAAAATCGGCGATCATGCGCCAGTGGCCGCCGGGAAGGCCGAAAAATGCGGCGAGCGAGCCATCGTGCAGGAACAGGAAAAGGTCCGTGTGCTTCATTTGCGGCGCTTCGACGTATACGTCAGCCAGCAAAAACTGATCGGGATACTCCTCGCCTTCAAACGGCAGACCAATTCCACGACGCACCGTGCTGTGCGCGCCATCACTACCCACCAGAAACCTCGCGTTGATCTGCTCCGTTTCGCCGTTCTCGTGCTTGATTTGCGCAACGACGCTGTCCTTAGCCCGATCAAACGACACCAGTTCTGTGGTGCGCTCGACCGTTCCTCCAAGTGACTCAAGATGCTTCATCAAAACGCGTTCGGTTTCGCTTTGCGGCACTGCCAGCAAAAACGGAAACCTGTTGCCTATCCCGCTAAAGTCCAAGGAGATCAGCTGTTTGTCGTCGTCGCATATTGTAAAGCTGGTTGCACGGTTGCCGCATGCGATCAGTTCATCGGCAATGCCCATCACATCGAACATTTCGAGCGTTCGAGACTGCACGCCGACCGCCTTGCTGAGATCGGTCGGCCCTCTGCCGATGTCGATAATTCGGAACGGCACGCCATACTTTGCCAGTTCGGCAGCTAGTGTCAAGCCAGTCGGCCCCGCACCGGAAATAAGGACTTCAGTATTCATCTCGGACCTCGCATCTTTGCTTCTACAACCTGACCGTCGCCTATAACAAACACGCGGTCGCCTGTTCTTGGATGCATTTTAGCCAATCCGGTGAACTCTCCAAACGCAGGCATGACCGCGCTTCGATGGTGGAACAGGAAACAGGGCGCTTTGATGCTGCTCAATCCTGGCCCTTCCAACACCACTCCGGGGTGCAGATGTCCGCCGACGCAAAACAGCCCATCAAGGCCGCATGGCTCATGCTGCCAGGCAAACGGCGGCTCGACAAACGGCGCGTCCACAGGTTCGATGTTCCAGTTGTCGGGAGGGTCGCCAGCGCGCAGATCGTGATTGCCGCGTACGTTCACAATTTCCAAATCTTCGTGCGCTTCGCGCCACGCGACGAACGAGTCTAGCATCTCCCGGGAGCGTCCAGGGCGGGCATGGATCAGGTCGCCGAGGACAAGCAGGCGCCGGGCTTTGCAGTGGTCGAGAAGTACGGATAGGCGGCTGAGGTCGCTTGCGACTGTCCCGCCGGGCAAAGGAACTCCAGCCGCGCGGAAGGTTGCGTCCTTTCCAAAATGGGGATCGGAGATGACGATGGTGTCGGCGCGTTGCCAGTACATGGCCCGCAGCGCGTATAATCGGAGGGATTCACCGGCCCACTGGAACGGCAGCGAGTTCGGAACTGCCGCTGGAGCGCTTTGGGGTTCGGTCTGGTTTGGCGGCTTCTGACTCAAGCAGCACCGCCATTTTTTGGACTCGGTCGGTCCAGCTTTCGGAGCTGACCTGCGCATGGATACGCTCCGCCCATATAGGAAACGACAGCGGCGTCAAGCGAGCTGGCGACGAGAACAGCAGATCGAACGAAATTATTCGCTCCATCGTTTCCCAAAGCCGTGTCAATTCGAGTTGGCCTTGCAGCACTTCGCGTTCGGCGAGATCGACCAGCAAATTCCCTGGATCGTATTTGACGAAAACTTCCCATAACAAACCGCTTGTGGCCTGAAGCTGCCTTGCTTGCTTGTGCGCGCCTGGATAGCCACTGAACACGAGACCAGAGATTCTCGCTATATCGCGAAACCTACGCTTCGACATTTCCGCTGCATTGGCGCAGGTGACTAGGTCGGTGAGCAGGTTTTCGGTCGAGCAAAGTCGTCTCAGCGATTCCTGAGTTATACCCAGCGGTTTGTCGGATAGTAGCTCAAATCCGTAATCTGTCGCAGAAACGTTCACAGAAACCGGAGAATCCTTCGACAACCGGTACGCAATCAGCGCTCCAAGACCCTCGTTCACAAACCTTCCCTCGAAAGGATACACAAAAACATGGTGCCCTTCACGCGTTTTCATCTGTTCAACAAGGAGCTGATTTGGCCTAGGAATTAACGACCAGCGCGTTTGCAATTCCATAAGTGGAGTGATCGCCGCAAGCTCGGGACTAAGATCGCGCAGGTTTCCGCTTGCTTGTAGCGCATCACCTACCTTAGCAAGTTCTAGACGCACCGCCGCACCCAGTTCGCTCGACAGTGGCAACCTTCCACCCATCCAGCGCGGGACTGTCCCGCGCTTGCCGGTTGCACGGCGGACATAGGCGGTCATGTCCTTGACGATTGCTAGCTCCAAGAGGCGGCCGGAGAATAGGAAACGGTCCCCCGGTTTTAACCGCGCTATGAACGACTCCTCGACCTGTCCCAAGCTGCCGCCACCGGTGAGATACTTGACCCGGATCATGCTGTCGCTCGTGATCGTACCGATACTGAGGCGGTGCCACCGAGCTATGTCCTTGGACTCGACCACATAACGGCCTTCTTCGTTTTTCGACACTTTGGCGTACTGCGGATATGCCGCGAGAGCCGCGCCACCATTGGTGACAAAATCCAGGCACCATTTCCAAGCGGCGTCAGTCAATGTGGCAAACGAATACGCGCTTCGAACCTCCTGCAAAAGCTCGTGCTCGTCGAACCCGCCGCCAAGCGCAATTGTGACTAAATGCTGAACCAAGACATCGAGCGAACCCACTAGCGGAGTACGCGGCTCGATATGCCGCTCGCGGATAGCCTCGCGCGCAGCGGCGTACTCGACAATCTCGAACGCATTTGTCGGAACGCATAAAATTCGGCTGGGCTTGCCAGGGCTATGGCCGCTTCGTCCTGCGCGTTGCAGCAGACGCGCGATCCCCTTGGGGCTACCAATCTGAATCACCTGCTCGACCGGCGCGAAATCGATGCCGAGGTCAAGGCTTGACGTACAGACTACAGCCCTGAGGTTTCCCGCTGCTAGCTCCCGTTCGACCCGGTCCCGCTCTTCGCGGTCAATCGAGCCGTGATGCAGGCCGATCTCGCTTTCCCACTCTGGAACAAAGAGCGTCAGGGCCTGAAACCAGTTCTCAGCTTGGTTGCGCGTGTTGCAGAAAACGAGAGTAGTTTTTACGTTGGCCAGCGCTTCAACGACCTGAGGAGCACCCTTTAGGCCAAGATGTCCTGCCCACGGGAACCGCTGGATATCCTGCGGCAGAAGGGTCGAAATGTCCGTTTCCTTAATGAGAGCAGACCGAATAATAACACCGTGCTCGCTTGAGTTTGAGCCAAGAAGCACATCGCGTGCCTGCTTCAGATTGCCGAGGGTTGCGGAAAGACCCCAAATGCGCATCTCAGGATTCCACTCACGCAAGCGCGCAAGCGCAAGCTCCGTTTGAACGCCGCGTTTTGAGCCGAGCAGTTCGTGCCACTCGTCAACAATCACCGCCTTTATGCCGGACAGCTTTTCGCGCGTTTCGGGGTAGGACAGCAGCAGGGAAATACTCTCAGGCGTGGTCACAAGCGCGGTGGGAAACTGCCTGCGTTGACGCGCCTTCATCGCGTTAGGCGTGTCACCCGTGCGCAGCTCGACTGTCCATGGCAAGTTGAGCTCGCGGATCGGAGTGATCAGCGAGTTGACCGTATCCGACGCCAGCGCGCGTAGCGGCGTAATCCAAAGGACACGAAGCGGCCCGGCGGAAGAGCGCGACCTTCCCTCAGCGAGATACTCCAAAATCGGCCCAAGCCAGAGCGCGTAAGACTTGCCCGTCCCGGTAGGAGCGCTGACCACGCCGCTTTTTCCAGCCAGATAGGCTCGCCAAGCGTCAGTTTGGAAGTCGAACGGCGTCCATCCACGCGATTGGAACCAGTCGAGCGCAGGAGCAAGGAGCGGATCGCTTGGCGAGAGTTCGTTCATTAATCTTGGATCGGCAGTTTCGCTTTCAACGAATCCAGCGAATCTACGTGTTCGGGCCGCACGTCTGGTAGTACCTGCAAAATACGGGGCGAATCGATCGCGACTCCCGACTTAGTGCGGTTGGATGCGCGCACAGATTCGTAGTCTAATTCAAACACCAGCGTAGGCGCAACAGTTCGCACCGGGCCGAAACGCTCCAGAGTGTTCGCCCGTGTATGGCGGTCGATCTTCGTTCTGTCGGTGGCACGGATTCCGGCCGCGGTCTTTACAACCGGCACCAGCTTGCCGCCATCCCAAACGCCAAAGGTATACTCCGCGTCCGCTGTGCCTCTCGCCTGTTGGACATAGATGAGCACCGCGATCAACCGCTTGCCCGCCGCAATTGCCTCTTCATCGGGCGATTCTTGTATGGTTTCCAGATCGAGACTAAGCGTCGGCAACTGGTCAGGACTAGCGTCCGAGCTAGCTGTCAACACCGAAAACGAGTCTTGATCCGGTTGCCACTCTGAAGCAAGACGCAGCTCGATAGTTTCAGCGGAAGCGCCTGTAAGTTCGGCAAGCGCTTGAGCAACCAACTCCATCGAAATCGGGGAGCGAAATGTGCCTGTGAGAAGCTTGTTATAGATGGTACGTGTCTGTGTTGGCAGGTGGATCCATACTGCTAGAACGCTTGCCTTCCTATCATCAATAGCCAGAATATCAAGAGGTTTTGCATGCCGCTCAATGAGGTCAAATAGGGAAATATCGATTGGTTCGACTGACGGTTGCACCACATGCGAAAGCGCTTCCGCTAGGTCGCCGGATGCCTTATAGCTCTCCTCTATCAACCAAAGCGGGAGATTGGACGCCTCCGATGCCCACTCGCGCAGAACGGGTCCTGAAACAATCCGCGGCAATTTGCTGCCGGACAACAAGTAGATAGCCCAGGCAGAATCAAGGGGTTCGGCTTGATTAACGAAAGCTCTTAGCGCGCGCACCTTATCCGTATCGCGCGATAAGTGGTCAAGTTTGCTGTATAGCTCTGTAAATGTTATGGCGTTCAATATTGGTCTTTTCATCCCTTGCAGACCCTCCCCGTCTCCCGAAACGGGAGGAGCCAAGAAATCCATAAGGGCATCTGACGAGCAGCTTGTGACCTATCTGGCTCCTCCCGTTTCGGGAGGCGGCGGAGCGTCTCCTCTTCGAAATCTCGCTGCTCAGCAACCCACGCTGTTTCGCTTTGCCACATCCTTTCGGCTACAATACCGAATGGCTCTGCAGTCCAATCGTCAAAAATACGAGCAGGCGTTCACGCTCAAAGCGGTTCGCGCACCGGTGGATTGCGTCGTCGAGATTCCCGGTTCCAAGAGCATCACAAACCGCGCGCTGCTGCTTGCCGCGCTCGCGTCTGGCGAAAGCGTCCTGCGTCAGCCGCTTTACTCCGACGACACTGAGTACATGATCGCGTCGCTTCGTGCACTCGGCGCAACGATTGAGCAGGACGGCGGCGATCTGAAAATCTATGGCGTCGGCGGAAAACTGCAAGCACCCAACGAGCCTCTCTTTATCGGAAATTCCGGCACATCCGTCCGGTTCCTGACGGCAGCTTGTGTACACTTACCCGAAATGGCCTCGGTCGTCATCGACGGCATCGAGCGCATGCGCCAGCGGCCAATCCAAGACCTCATCGATGCGCTCCGTCCACTCGGCGCGTCGCTCGATTCCGAGCTTGGCACCGGGTGTCCGCCGGTCAAAGTCTTTGGCGGAGGGCTCGACGGCGGCAAAACGACTGTAAGCGGGTCGATCAGCAGCCAGTATCTGAGCGCGCTGATGATGTCCGCGCCGCTTGCCCGGCGCGACGTCACCATCAACATCTCCGGCAGCCTTGTTTCGCAGCCCTACGTCGCGATGACTTCAAGCGTGATGCGCTCATACGGTGTGGAAACGGTGCAGAATGACGACGGCAGTATCTTTGTCGTGGCACCACAAACCTATAAGGCACGGGAGTATGCCATCGAGCCGGATGCTTCGAACGCCTCCTATTTCCTCGCAGCCGCGGCTGTCACTGGTGGAACGGTGACGATCAAGGGCCTTAGCGCCAACTCGGTTCAGGGCGATGTCTGCTTCGCGAACCAGCTTTCCGCAACTGGCTGTGTCGCAACATATGCCAAGGATTCGATCACGGTCAAGGGGCCCGATGTACTGCGTTCGGTCGATATCGACCTCACCCTCATGCCCGATATGGCGCAGACGATGGCTGTGGTGTGCCTGTTCGCAAAAGGGCGCAGCGTGATTCGCGGCATCCACACTCTGAGGGTAAAGGAAACAGACCGGATCGCCGCCATCGCGAACGAGTTGCGCAAACTGGGTGCTAAAGTGGAGTATGGCGACGATTATTGGATCATCGACCCTCCAGTGCATGGGCCCGAGCCCTCCGGCATGTTCCACACGTACGACGACCACCGCATGGCAATGTCGGCAGCGGTCGCGGGTCTCAAAATCGACGGCCTAATCGTCCAGGATCCCGGCTGTGTCGCGAAGACGTTCCCCGATTTCTGGCAGCGGTGGGAAAATGCCTCTTACGGCGCAAAATAACCTATGGCAAACAGCGGTGAATCGTTAGATAAGATCAGCCTTGCAGCCGCGCTGGCGCAAAGCTATGCCCGTGACCAGCTTGGATTTGCAGGGATGGTCGCGGTCATGCTGGAAAGCAGCCTTCCCACGCACACGCAGGTCACTCGCAAGCCGGTGCGCCTGTTTTCGTCCGAAAAGCGTGTGACTAGCGTGAAAATCAACCTCGGCGACGAAATCTACGAGCTGACCGATCCCGGCAACGGCCAAAACCTCACCGCGCGCCGCAGCAAGATCGTGAGGGGAATCACGCTGAAAAACGACGACCTACGCCTTGATCAGTGGCTCGCTGAATTAGACAGGGCGGTCAACGAAGTTGCACATGGCAACGAGTTCGCGAGCGCTGCCATCGCAGACTTCCTCCGCGAGCGCGGGATGGGCGGGCTCTGACCCTTCCGGCTCGTTTCAGGTTTCCCTCCTTTCGGAAGGAGGGGCTAGGGGAGGTAGTCTTGCCTTACCACGAAGGGGGCTTACGGCAGCGATTTGATCTTCGTCTTTGCCATTTGCCAAATTTCGACGCGCATGGAATTGCAGTCTTCTAGTAGCTTGGCGACTTCAGTCTTGTACTCAGTTACAAACTGCTGATCCTTGATGGCATCGAGGTTGACAGCCACATTCAGGCATGCTCCTTCGATCGAAGTAAGCGCGAGGAGCCACGCGACTGCCGCGTCGGTGCAGGTGTTTGGGTTCCCTTTATCAAGAACCGTTTTCGCGAAGCCTGCAGCTAGCCTCGCATTCTTGGCGACCGAGAGCGGCACTTCCGCGGCATGCTTCATAGCCGATTGGATCGCGGTGCGCCTTGCGGATTTTTCCTCTTCGGTGGATTTGGGCAGTCCGTATGCGGCCATCACTCCATCGAATGCCTCCGCGTCTTTGGCGATTGCCCACGCCAGCTTTTCGGCACTGTCGTATGCATCCGTCGCAATCTTGTCCATCTCGGGCTTTACGTCCTCGAAGCCCTCTTTACCGGCAGTCAGGCTTGCCACCATCGTGCTAAGCGCGCCCGAAAGCGCGCCGGCAAGCGCGGAGACGCTGCCGCCGCCGGGAGTCGGCGAAGACGATGCCGTCTCGCGCAAGAAATCTCCCAGGGACGTTTCGTACAGGGCGTTTTCGGGTGTCATAGAAAAATCCTGCCTACTCGCTGGCGCTCTCTTTATCCAAGACCGCATTTTCCAAAACGATCCCGGAATTCCAGTTTTCGACCTGAAGATAGTATGAAGCCGCATCCAGTAGCGCAGCCTGCGGCACCAGGCCGACAATCTCGCTCCCGACCACTCGAACCCCATAGCGCGCCGCCTCTATCTTGACCAGCTCCTGAACGCGGTGGATGGGCGTCTTTTCGTAGTTGAGCAGATTCATCGACACCTGTGCTTGATTGCGGCCTTCAAGATAAACGCCCATCGCCTGAATGTTCATCAGGCCACCGGAGCTTGCCCGGATGGCCTTTGAGATCGAATTGGCGATGCTGACATCCGGCGTGTCAAGCTGAAGATTGTAGGCGATCAGGAAAAAGCGCGCGCCAAACGCGGTCACGCCCGCGCTTTCGTGCGGGCGGCCTGGGCCAAAGTCGGGCTTCCACGAGTCCTTTGCCAACTTCGCCTCCATGCCCTCGAACTCGCCCTTGCGGATATTGGACAAAGTTTTGCGTGCATCGCTCGCGGCCGATTCGGCATACAGAAATGTCGGGACCCCAAACTCAGCGGAAATCGTCTCGGCCATCTCCTTCGACAATGCAACGCAATCTTTCATCGTCACGCCGCGGATCGGAATAAATGGCACCACATCGACAGCGCCCATCCGCGGATGGCCGCCTTGATGGACGCGCAGGTCAATGTGCTCAACAGCTAGCTCGAACAGCCTGCGGACAGCCGCTTTCAGGCCGACCGCGGTGCCTGCCAAAGTCAACACCGTGCGGTTATGGTCTTGATCGCTCGAATGGTCGAGCAGGATCACGCCAGGGACGCTCGACAAAGCGTCGGTGAAAAGCTCGATCACTCCGGCCCTTCGCCCTTCGCTGATATTGGGAACGCATTCGATAAGTTCGGACATATTGAAATGATTCTTGCTGACTTAATCTGGAAACTATTTGGGATCGTACGGAAGCGTGCTGGGAATTATCGAAGTCGCCGACAGTCCGCGCGAGTCGAGCAATCTTTTTACTGCTTGAACAACATGATGCTGAACAAATTCGTCCTTTGGAAGCCGAACGAGCTGCCAGCCCGGTCCAAGGATGATCCTGTCAACTGCTAACACTTTGGAGCGTGGAGTATGAAAGGAATCGCTCAAAAAGTCCACGTACGGCACCAGCCGGTCGCCGCTCGAACGAAAGAAAATATCTCTTGATTCGGGAAACTTTAGTAATCGATATTCCTCCTCCACAGCGAATCCAGGGTGCTTGATGAAGCTAGCAGCTGTAACAATTGACTGCAAAATTGGGCTGTTTTCAGAGTAGGTACTTAGTCTTTCAAGCACTTGGCGCGCAAAAACTCTTTGTTCGCTCTCCGTGTATTTGACCCAACCCGAAGCATCTGCCACCGCCCTGACCGAGCGGGAGCTTGTTACGACGGAACATCCCATGCCATTTGATGCATATCCTCGCCACTGGCCAATTTCGTCTAGGTTTTTGCTAAAGCTCATTTGAAAAACGTCGGTGTCGAGACTTCCGCCAAATGAGCGGAACTGATAAATGAGGTTTGCGACCCTCGAATAACCTTTGGAATTCGGTTTCTTGGCAGCCTCGTCAGCGAGTATTTCAAGGCCTAGTGATAACTCCAAGCGGTCGTTAAGAAATTGAACCGGTGCAGCCCACGCAGAACTCCAGCCACGGTTTGATTCGGGCATCAGATGGCATAACGTCCCAATGCTTGTGTAATGGGCCAACTCCACTTCATCAGAAGCGGGCAACAAGGACTCGATCAGCAGCTTTGCGATCAACTAAAGCTGTTCTCCGGGCGTTAGCGGAAATAAAACGCCCACGCTTAATCCTTCATAGCCCAGGCGGCGCCTTATCTTCTCAGTCACCAGACGATTTCGCTCCTCAATTGTCTTTCCTTTGAAGCCGGGCCACCGAATAGTTCCATTAATACGATGATTTTCTTCATCAATATCTGTAAAATCGGAGTCTTCGAATTCCTCCTGAATCACCTTCTTAAGATCGTCTACAGTTGCAGGCATTTTCTAGCTCCTAGTTTTTCTCAGACGTTCCAACCAAGTCTACCCGCCGGTCTTCCTCTGAACAATGCAAACCCTCAAATACCCCCTCAAACGGCGTTTCAGTCATCCAAGCCTTAAAGAAACCCAGCAAAATTGCCAACATTAGGTCTATGGCACTCGCCCTTCGACCCAGAGCCGCGATTAACGTGAATGGATATGTGAATCTATTCTACTGGCTTTTTGCCGCGCTCGTGATTGCAACTGCCGTTTTCAGCCAGCCAGCAATGCATGGCGATGGCCGCGAGTACGCGCTGGTTGCGCAGGCGTGGTTCGATCACGGGTCACCCGATCTTCGTCCAGCGGACATTCAGCATGTCACTACGGACGACAGGCCGCCGATTCTGATTCTCACAAATCCGACCTCCGGCTTTTTCCGGTCGCTTGACGGCAAGCTCTACTGCTGGCACTTCTTCTTCTATCCACTCGTCACTACGCCGTTCAAACTTCTCTACCACCTGTCCCACGGTGCGGAATTGGCGGCGTTTCAGGCAACCAATGCAATCTTCTATTTTTTGACTATTGGCATTATCCTTCGTCAGACGCAATATTCCGACTCGCAGCGGTATCTGTTCGCGGGGCTTGTCGCGATCAATCCGGTCTACTGGTACATCGCCTGGCCGCACCCTGAAGTAATGTGCTGGTCATTCGTGACATTCGCTCTGATTGCGCTCGACCGCAAGCAGTATGCGCTTGGGTCGCTTTGCGCGTCGGTTGCGGCGTTGCAGAATCCGCCGATTGTGGCACTCGCCGGCGCAATTGCGCTGCTGTCGCTTCACGAAAAGAGTTGGCGGGTGACCTCAACTTCGTTTGCGGCAGTTTCCGTGTCGCTTATTCCGAGTATGGCGTACCTCTGGAAATTTGGCGTCCCAAGCCTGATCATCAGCCAGCACGCCGCAACTATCCACGCAATATCCATTGCTAGGATGCTGTCGCTCATTTTCGATCTCAACGACGGCCTAATCACCTATCTGCCGGTTGTGACCGTCGGATGCGCGATCGCCATCGGCGCTGCAATCTCAAAACGCGATGTTAATTCATGCGCTATCTCGACCGCACTATTTCTCATGCTTCTCGGCTGCGAAATGTCGACCAACTGGAACCACGGCTGCGCGGGCCTCAATCGATACCTCACTTGGTGCCTACCGATTTGTGTTTGGCTGATAGTGCGTAGAATCCCGGAGTCGCCGAGCTGGCGGAGTCTGGCGGTGGCAGCGCTGATCGTCCAGGGGATTATTGTTGTGCTCCAGCCGAGCGACGAACGGACAAGCTACTACTTCACGCCCGAAGCGAAATTGGCCTTTGAGCTCTGCCCGCGAGCCTACAGCCCTGATCCTAGGATTTTCGCAGATCGAACCCTACATCAGGACATTCCGGATGTTCCCGGAGCATTACCCCTCGGCTACGTGAACAACAGTGGACAGGTAGTCAAACTGCTTGCAAGCGCGAGTTCGCTCAATCTCCTCCAACAGCGGTTTAGCATTGATGGTGCGGATTACGTCATGCTCTGTCGGAAATATTCGAATGTACGCGGCATGTTCTATATCGACCATCCCGAACGATACGTCCATCCGATGGATACTCAGCACCTGAGCACGCTGACGCCAACATAACCCTTGCGTTCAGTTTCGCCGGACAACCTCGCCCCTCTTAATCACCGTCCGCGCCAGATTGATCCCCATGTGATAAGGGATCATCCGGTAATCGTCGGCGTCCCAGATGACAAGATCGGCCTGTTTTCCGCGCTCGATGCTGCCAAGTTTATCCTCCAAGCCGATTGCACAGGCGGCGTTGATTGTAGATGCGACCCATGCTTCTGCGGGTGTCATGCCAAACTGCGAGCAGGCAAACGACATGATCAGCGGCATCGATTCGCAGTAGCAGGAGCCGGGGTTGAAGTCTGTACCAAGCGCGACTGGAACGCCGAGGTCGATCATGCGGCGCGCGGGAGCATGGGCATCAAGGCCAAGAAACACTGCCGTACCCGGCAGAAGAACGGCGACCGTGCCGGCGTCGGCCATCGCCGCGAGTCCCGCTTCGCTTGCGCAGTGCAGATGGTCGGCCGAGATCGCGCCGGCTCGTGCGGCGAGCGCAGCGCCGCCGGTATCGCAAAGCTCGTCGGCATGGATTTTCGGCATCAGGCCGAACTCCTTGCCGCGCTGCAAAACCGTCTCAGTCTGAGCGGCCGTGAAGACGCCACGTTCGCAAAACACGTCATTGAATTTTGCAATCCCCTGCGCGGCCACTTCCGGGATCGCCGTTTCGCAAAGCCAATCGGTGAATTCGTCCCCACTCATCCCGCTTGGGACAGCGTGCGCTCCCATGAATGTCGCGACAAGCTCGACCGGCTGCTTGTCAACAAGAATTCGAACCGCTTCAAGTTGCCTTAGCTCGGTATGGATATCCAGACCGTAGCCGCTTTTTGCCTCGACCGTGGTCGTTCCGTGGGCTAGCATGATCTTCAAATGTGCTTCTGCGTGACTTACGAGTTCGTCCAGGGACGATTTACGAGTCGCTTCGACGGTCGCGTAGATTCCGCCGCCTGCGCTCATGATCTCGGCGTAAGTCTTGCCGAGCGCGCGCATTTCGAACTCCCGCTCGCGCCGTCCTCCGTGGACAAGGTGTGTGTGCGCGTTAACCAGGCCAGGCGTAACCAGGCGGCCGATCGCGTCGATTTCGGCGATATCCGCCTCAGAGTCAACTCGCAACTCAGATTCTTCGCCGACCCAGGCGATCAATCCGCCTTCGATCACGATCGCCGCATTTTCGATGATGCCAAGCGCCGATTGATCGACTCCACTCCGCGGAGTCGAGGCACCGGAAACCGTCACTAATTGGCCGATATTGCGGATGAGAAGCATATAGGTGAACCAGTAAAATTCTTAGGCAGAGTTTACCGCACAACGCGAAGTCCCCCGCTTTCAAAAATGACGATCCTGGTAGGTATACTTTCCCCGTCGCGACGACGGAAGTCACATTGAGCGTGTTTTCGTGCGCCGCACACAGTTTAGTATCGCTACAATTCAATCAGGAGATTCGCCCATGTCTGAAATTCAGCAGCAATGGCAGGAGCTTGGCAAGCAGCTCCGCATCGACAGCATCCGCTCGACCACCAAAGCCGGTTCGGGCCACCCAACTTCCTCGATGTCGGCTGCCGATCTGATGTCGGTGCTGATGCTCAGCTACCTCAAGTACGATCCCGATAAGCCGCACGCCGCTTACAACGATCATCTGATCTTTTCCAAAGGCCACGCCGCGCCCCTGCTCTATTCCATGTACAAGGCCGCGGGATGGATCACCGATGAAGAGATGATGACCCTCCGCGAGATTGGCAGCCGCATCGAGGGCCATCCCGTTCCGATCCTGCCGTTTGTTGATGTAGCGACCGGTTCGCTTGGCCAGGGATTGCCTATCGGAGTCGGCATCGCGCTCTGCGGCAAGTATGTGGACAAGCTGCCGTACAAGGTGTGGGTGCTGTGCGGCGACAGCGAAATGGCCGAAGGCTCGATGTGGGAGGCGTTCGACAAGGCGCAGCACTACGAGCTTGACAATCTGGTCGCCATCATCGATGTCAACCGCCTCGGACAGCGCGGCGAAACCGATCTTGGCTGGAACCTCGACATCTACAAGGCGCGCGCGGAGGCGTTCGGCTGTCATGCGATCGTGATCAACGGCCACGACTACGCCGAAATCGATGCCGCCTACACCGAAGCGCTTTCGGTCAAGGGCAAGCCCGTCTGCATCATCGCAAAGACGGAAAAAGGGCATGGCGTATCGTTCCTCGCCAACAAGGACGGTTGGCACGGCAAGGCGCTTAGCCCCGATCAGGCGAAAGACGCCTACGTCGAACTCGGCGGCGAGATCAATAAGCTGTTTTCGGTTGCGAAGCCGACTGTTGCCGAAGCCGCAACCCCAGCATCGTCAGGCGAGCTAAAACTGCCGAAATATGAGCTTGGTCAGAAGGAAGCAGTTCGCAAGGCGTATGGCGACGCGCTCCTGGCTGTCGGCGCATACAATCCCGATGTGATCGTCACAGATGCCGAAGTCAGCAACTCCACCTATGCCGACGAGTTCAAGAAGGCGTACCCGGAGCGCTTCTTCGAGATGTACATCGCCGAGCAACAGCTCGTCTCGACCGCAGTCGGTTTTTCGGTTCGCGGCAAGCAGCCGTTCGCGTCCACTTTCGCGGCGTTTTTCAGCCGCGCGTACGACTTTATCCGCATGGCGGCGATCTCGCGGGCGAACATCAAGCTGGCCGGATCGCACGCGGGCGTTTCCATCGGCGAGGACGGCCCGTCGCAAATGGCGCTGGAAGACATCGCCATGATGCGCGCTGTGCACGGCAGCACAGTGCTGTACCCATCCGACGCCAACCAGACCGCAAAGCTGGTAGAAATGATGGCCGACGACATGAAGGGAATCGTCTTTATGCGTACGACGCGCGAGAAGACGCCTATTATCTACTCCACTGACGAAACTTTTGAAATTGGCGGATCGAAAACTGTCAGATCATCGAGTTCGGACAAGGCGACGCTGATCGGCGCGGGGATCACGCTGCACGAATCGATGAAGGCTGCCGAGCAGCTTGCTGGCGAGGGGATCAATGTTCGGGTCATCGATCTGTACTCCGTCAAACCGGTCAACAAAGCCGCATTGGAGCAGGCGGCTCGCGACACTGGCGTCCTGATCGTCGTGGAGGATCACTGGCCGGAGGGCGGTCTGGGGGATGCAGTTTTGGAAGCGCTGGCAGAGCATCCCAACGGTATCGACGCCAAAGTGGTCAAGATTGCCGTTCGCGACATCCCAGGATCGGGCAAGCCTGCCGACCTGATGTCGCAAGCCGGAATCGACGCCGCGCACATCGTCGCGGCGGTAAAGCGTCACTCTGTCTAAGTATTTCCGAGAAAACCTAGCAATTAGGCGTGTCGCGCTGTAACAACCCCCGCACCGATAATAGCGTTGTGCGGGGGTTGCTCTGTATTTGTACGTTGGCTTAGCTCCTCTGCATCCGTACTGGGTTCGAAGTTTGCCAATTAAATCAGTTGGCATGCTTTTTGCATCTAAGTTAGTCAAGGATGTCCATGCCAAAGATCTCCGTAGTAATTCTTTCATACAACCGCAACGACGAGCTTTCCAAGAATTTGGAGTGCTTGCTAGCAGGTTCACAAACCGGCGACTTCGAAATCATCGCCGTTGACAACGGTTCCACTGATGGCTCCGCTGAAACTCTCCGGCGTGTCGCCGCCGAGTGGCCGAATGTTAAGATCGTCCTGAACAAGACGAATCTCGGCGTTGCTGGCGGTCGCAATATCGGCTTCAAAATGGCGTCCGGCCAGTATGTCGTCTGCCTTGACGACGATTCATCGTTCGATCCGGCCAAAATTCCACTTGTGACACAGGCGTTCGAATCCATGCCGAAGGCCGGGATTTTGGCGTTTCGAGTCTGGAATCTGCGCAACAACTTATGGTGCAATGATTACGGTTGGGACGATCATCTAGTCTCGCACTTCCACGGTTCAGGCCATGCGTTCCGAAAGTCATTGTTTGACAAGATCGGCATGCTCGACGAGCAGTGCACCTACGGTGCCGAAGAGCTCGACTACTCCATCCGAGCGCACAATGCCGGATACGATACAATTTTTACGCCGTATATCATCGTCCATCACAATGGCCGCTCGCTGCAATCCGGCGCAGATATGGAGCGCCGCAGCCAGTTCATCTACAATTTTGTGCGCATCCTGCACAAGAACTTCCCGAATCCCTTGGCATCTGAGCTTGCGCAGCGCTGCACCATGCTCCACCTGTTCAAGGCGATCAAAGCGCACGGACCTTTCTGCATCCCGCAGTTCCTCAGCGCCTCGAACAAGGGTCGTCGCGACGGAATTGCCGGACAGAAGCTAGTCAACGACGCAACTGTCCGCTTTTATGCAAACCCCAATCTGCTGCCGTTCTACGGAAACTCTTCGCTCATTCTGAGAGCGTGGCGTCGAATCGCACGCACTGTTCGGCGCAAAATCTCTACAGCGGATCCGATGGAGATCACCGCAACGAGTCCCACCTATTTGATGCAGCATGTCACCGCTGGCGCGTCTGTGGAACCTTGTGCGTCGGAAAACGGATAACCATAGTCGAGAGGGAGATTTCCGACTATGAGACTGACAATGAAGCCTATGAAATTAAAGGCGATTGGTTCGGCCGTCGCCGCATTCGGCATTTGCGCAGCATGGATGCTGTCCGCAGTACCGGCAGATGCGCAAGGATATTTCACGCTGAGCCACCAAAATGGCACTTGGCAGCTAATGGATCCCGATGGAAGGCCGTTTTTTATCCGAGGAGTTCACGGCGTCCGATGGGCTGGGGATGGTGTTTCAGGCGGCGGCACATCGCCGTACCAGCAGTCAGTGGAGCAGAAATACGGCAGCGAAGAGGCGTGGGCCAAAGCCGCTGTCGCACAGCTTGGCGCTTGGGGATTCAACACCATCGGTGCCAGCTCCGATACGATTGTCTACAAGCAAAACACGCCGTTTGTGTATTTGCTAGGCATGTCCAACAAGACTGCTATCGACAAAGTGGACTTGCCGGACGTGTTCGACAGGCCGTTTATCGACAACTGCTACGCAGTCGCTCAACGAACAGTAGCGCCGCAGCGCAATAACAGGCATTTGATCGGATGGTTCACGGACAACGAGCTGCACTGGTCAGGAGACTATAAGGGTAAGGGCAGCATTCTACAGCTTTACCTGAAGTTGCCGCATGATTCCGCAGGCTATGAGAAGGCGCTGGCCTATTGCCAGGGGCATGGTCTCAACCCGGACAACACGACATACCCAGATGCAGTCGGATTTCGGCATGAGGTCGCTGAGCAGTACTTTAAGGTGACGCACGACGCGATCAAGCAGGCGGACCCGAACCACCTGATTCTTGGCTGCCGCTTTGCGACTCCTGGGATTTTGGACGAAGTGATCTCGGCCATGGGTGACAACGTTGACGTCGTTTCCTGGAACCACTACAAAACCGCTGCGCCGATTGAGGAAATCGACCATATCGCACAGGTTACCGGACATCCGGTACTGATATCGGAGTTTTCGATAGTCGCGCGCGATAGTGGCCTGCCAAATTCGGTGGACACAGGCGCAGTTGTCGTTGACACGCAGCAGGAGCGAGCGCAGATCGCCGCGAAGTTCACGACCGATTTGTACAACGATCCAAACAGCGTTGGCTACATCTGGTTCAAATACACAGATAATCCGCCGCAGGGTTCGGCGACCGCGGCCGGCGAAAACGCCAACTGGGGACTTGTAGACAACAACGACCGGCCGTATGCGGCTGTGACCGAAGCGCTCAAACAGGTAAACGAACAGGCACGACAAGCGCGCGGCAACGGTCGCTAGGTGTAAAATATATCCATGAATTGCTTGATGGCCGGAGCTTGTCCGCTCCGGCCAAGCAATTGTGCTTGTATCTCAGGCGCTAAGCCGATTTGACAGTGATTAATAGACGGATCGGTCTAACCAGCGGCTACCTGGCGTGGCACATGCATGAGGCATAGTTAACGATTTAATGAACGCGATCAAGCTGTACCGGATCGGCAGATGGTTTTATGAACGGCACATCCCGTTCATCCCAACGCTCATCTACGGCATCACTTTTCTGATTTTCAACTCGTCGATCCCGCCGAGTTGCGAGATCGGCGCTGGGTCAAAATTCAGCTATGGCGGGATAGCGGTGGTACTTCACCGTCGATGCAAGATCGGCAAAGGCGTTAACATCGGCCACTGCGTCACGGTCGGCGGGACATTCGGATCCGATGTGCCCGTGATCGGCGACAATGTCTGGATCGCTCCCGGTTCGCGAATTATGGGGACGGTCAAGGTCGGCAACAACGTTATTTTGGGCGCAAACTGCGTCGTCACCAAGGATGTTCCGGACAACTGCATCGTAGCGGGTGTTCCGGCGAAAGTGCTCAGAACTATCCCGCCTGGCGCGCTCGACGCACTGAAAGGATCGCTCAAAACCGAGGAAGAGATGGCAGGCAAGAGTGAACCAGATCCTGCCAGAAGTGTTCGGGAGTTGGAGAATGCGGCCGCGGCCGCAATCTAGTTTCCGGCTTCTCACTGCTAACCGACAGCAAGTCTTGTCAGGCTACAAGCAAGATCGACCGCTCTTTTTGTGATCGGAAGCCGGCAGCAATTCCATTCTAAACGCATCATGCCAACTCTTGAAATAGAAGCTCCGGAGCAGGATCCACCCTTGGAAACAGCTCAGCAAATGTCAGATTCGCCGGAGCCACAAAAGCCGACGCGCCTGATTGACCGACTTACCAAGGGGACGCTGGGCAACATCATCATGGTTGCAGGCGGCTCCGTGATCGGCCAGGGCCTTACGGTACTTTTTACGCCCCTCCTTACGCGCATGTATTCGCCCGTTGATTTCGGCGTTCTCGGCGTTTTCACGTCCCTGCTTACTCCGACCATTGCAATTGCCGCATTGCGCTACGAGATGGCTGTACCGCTTCCCGACACTGACGAAGATGCGGTAAACGTAGTTGCCGTATGCCTTTTTGTCCTCGGTATCATGGTATCGCTCTACGCCTTGGTCGCCGGCGTCTTTGGACATCAAATTGTCGGCTTTGCTAAGACCCCGCAACTGGCCAAGTATCTGTTCCTGCTTCCGCTGGGATTGTTGTGTGGCGGCCTCTACAATATTTTCAGTTTCTGGACAACTCGGCAGCGACGGTTCAAAGTCTTGAGCGCGACGAAGGCAATGCAGGGAATCGGCATGACTGTCGTCCAGGTCGGTTCGGGAGCGGCTCATTTTGGTCCGATTGGTCTAGTCCTGGGGTTTGTTGCCGGACAGGGACTTGGCGTCAACAATCTAATTAAGGGTGCAAAGCTGCCCTGGAACGCGATTTCCAAGGAGCGGATGCGCAAGGTAGCAAGAGAGTTCGGGAACTTCCCACGCTTTACAGCCGCTGCGAACTTGTTCAACCTCGTCGGACAACTCGGCCCGGCATACTTTTTCTCAGCCTATTTTTCACCTGCAACTGCGGGCCAGTTCGGAATGACAATCCGAGTATTGACAATTCCGATCGCGCTTATTGGCGTCGCCGTTCAGCAAGTGCTTTATCCGTCGCTCGTGAAGATCAGGGACGACAAAGCTCAGGCGGCAGATATCCTTGAGAAAGCGGCGACGTCACTTTATGTCCTCGCATTCTGCCTCTTTTCGCTGCTGCTGATCAGTGGTCCCTATATTTTCCAGCGCGCGTTTGGGCAAAGGTGGGGCGAGGCCGGACATTTCGCGCAGATTATGGCGCCCTGGTTTATCTGCAATCTTGCGTCGGCAACCCTCAGCGCGTTTGCGTTGATCAAGGGTAAGCAGCTTCAGGCGATGCTTTTGACTGTTTATGAAGTCTCGCTTCGCAGCATCAGCGTTGCGATCGGCATTTACTTTCACAACATTGATCTCGCCGTTGGCCTCTATACCTGCGCTGGCACGATCATTGCCATCGTCTATCTGGAATGGATATTGCGGCTTGGCGGCTCCAACACGCTGACCTGGCTGAAGAAGTTGAAGGCGTTGCCGATACTTGGAGTGGCCGCTGTAGCCGCTTTAAGCTTGGTCGGCAAGGTACTTGGCCCGCATTTTGCACTATTAACTGTGGTTTTGAGCGTAGCCGTGTTGTTCGGCGGAGCATTTTTGTTTCTGAAGTCGGACGACAGCATGTTTTCCAGTAAGTTGCGGAAGCAAAATGCTGCGGCTGACGGCTCGGATACCGCGCCTGTAGTTTATGGCGAGGAGAGTGTTTAGTGGTTCAGGCTGTACCTGCTGGATTTCCTAAGTTTAAGCTCAATGTCGGGCAGGTCGTTCTTGGCCCGGACATGCGCAAGCTCATGCCGCTTGCCCTAATCGGGGCGACGATCTACACGCTGCACATCCCCCATGGCACGGCCCTGGGATTAGGTTCGGCCTATGGCCTGCTCCTATTTGCCTGCCTGTCGTTCGTGTACGCGTTCGTCTGTCAGGGCCGCACCCTCCCCCGCCCTATCGCAAAGATTGGCCTAGCGTGGCTGGCCCTGGTGGTTGTTTACGCGTGTTCCGAGCTGCTTGAGTTCACGGTGCACGGCCTAGTGTCGATCGCCAACCTCATCGCAATCGGCCTGTTCACCATGACCGTCTGCTGGATAAGATGGGATATGTCGCTGATCCGCCGGATTGCGCTGGTCTCGTCGCTTTACATGCTTGGGTTTCTTATTATCGGCATTAAGACCCATTTCCAAGGACTGACCGACGACGGTGATGTAGACAACTTCAACCCGACCGGCTTCATGCTCCTCGCGATGGGAATTATGCAGTTCCTGGCTATCCAGGGCATGCGGATGACGTGGCAAAAAATCTACCACCTGACAATAATCTGGATGGTGGTCGTGCTTCACCCTCTGTGCGGCGCGCGATCCGTCACCCTGGAGCTTCTCTGCATCTGCCTAATGTACTGGGCATGGCCCTTCATAAGTAGCACGAAGGTCACCTACACGATGACGTTCGCTCTGCTGGTGACTTTCATTGCCGCAATCTGCGTGCTCTATCCGCAGTGGGGTGCGCACATGAATCACTACCGCGACGTCTCCGACCTCGCGCAGACGGGCGGCAAGAACTTCTTCGACGGACGCGAAAAAATCTGGCTGTTCATCGAAGACCATGTCAGCCGCAAGATTTGGTTTGGCCTCGGCGCTGGTGCGCGCATCCAGGACATCTCCAGCATTCCGTTCTCAGCATCTAGCCTCTACATGGCGATTCTGCTCCAGGCCGGCATTATGGGCGTCTGCGGCATCGTGGCCGTTTTGTGGACCCTATGGCAGACATTCTACATGGGCAAGCACCTGATCTGGGGACGCATCGGCGCGTCCATCCTTTTCGGGATCGTCAT
This sequence comes from uncultured Armatimonadota bacterium, assembly GCA_963699265.1. GTDB lineage: Bacteria > Armatimonadota > Armatimonadia > Armatimonadales > Capsulimonadaceae > CAXSEA01. Next base: position 1,095,604 of record OY969427.1, read on the forward strand.
TCATCAGACCTTCGAAGTTTGCCTCACGCAAAACCAGATCCCGGTCGGGTTGTTCATGTGGCTAAGCATCTGCATCCCGCTCAGCTTTGTGATAGCGGAGAATCGCCGCGTCACGGGTGCGGGCATGGTTCGGGCGATGCCGCGTGCTCTGCCTGCCCCACCGAAGCAACTGGCCCTGCCGCCGTATACCGGTCAGCTTAACCATCAAATCCCGTCTCTATGAAAATCGCTTTGCTTGCCAATTGGGGCGGAACTGTTCACGGTATCCGCTGGGCCAATGCGCTGGCTGAACGCGGGCACGATATCCACCTGATCTCTATCCACAAGGGCGGAGAGAAGCTCCATCCCGGCGTCACACTGCACCTAATCCCGATTCGGCCGCCGTTCGGCTTTTTTCTTGGCGCACCGCTTGTGCGCAAGGAGCTCGGCAAGATCAAGCCCGACCTGCTGCATGTGCATCGTGCCAGCGGCTATGGAACGCTTGGAAGGCTCACAGGATTCTATCCGCGGATGCTCAGCGTCTGGGGTGCGGACGTCTACAACGTCCCGTACGAGTCCAAATTTAGCGCGTGGCTGGTCACGTCAAACATCATCAAGTCTGATTGGGTCTGCTCGACTAGCCACATCATGGCCAAGCAAGTGCGTGAGCTTGTTCCGGACATTCAGAATCTGACCGTTTTGGAATGGGGCGTCGATCTCGACCAATTTTTTCCTGATCCCTCCAAAAAAGACCCCGATACAATCACCATAGGGACGGTCAAATCGCTCGAGGAGCGTTATGGAATCGATCTGCTGATCAAGGGCTTTGCCGAGGCGCGTCAGACCATCGAAAAGACAGCGCCCGAGATCGCGAAGAAAATGAGGCTGCTGATCGCGGGCGGAGGGCCGCAGCGCGAAAAGCTCGAAGCTTTGGCAAATGAAGTTGGCGTTGGGCCCGTCACAAGGTTCCTTGGACGCATAAAGTACGCCGAGGTCCCGAGCGCGCTCAACCAGCTTGATGTCTATGTCGCCGCTAGTCGTAGCGACGCAGAGAGCTTTGGTGTCGCCATTATTGAGGCATCCGCGTGCGCGGTGCCGGTGATTGTCGCCCGCGTCGGCGGCTTGCCGGAAGTTGTAGAGGAAGATGTGACCGGAATCATTGTCGAGCGCGAGAGCATCACCGGAGTCGCGCAGGCAATTGTGAAGCTCGTTAGCGACCCTGCCCTAGCAAGGCAGATGGGTGCGGCGGGACAAAAGCATGTCCGCGAAAACTACGACTGGCAACAAAGCGTGACGAACATGGAGAATGTATACCGCGACCTCCTCAAGTCCAAAGGCATACCCGTTACCACTCCAAATCCTGAAATCGCGCAAAGGGCATCGACGTCCCCATGAGTCCACGCCAGATACCCAAGTACGTACGCACAATGCGCTATTTGCGCCCCGTACAGATCATCAGCAGAATCCGCGATAAGTTTTACGATCCATCCCCTAGTCTTTCTCCCGCACCGCCGCAGCGCAAGCTTACCGGCAAATGGACTGTGCCTCCCGGCAAAGCGCAAGTCATGCTTGACCCGGTGACGTTTCATTATCTCAACGAGTCCCACCGCGTCGAGACACCTGAAGACTGGGACTTCAAGTCCGATCAGCGAGTCACCCGCTACAACCTGCACTACTTCGACGATCTTGTCGGCAAGAACGCCCACAAGCGCCGCGCGTGGCAGGAGGCGATCATCGAGCGCTGGATTACGGAGAATGCGGTCGGCTCGTCGCCGGGCTGGGAGGCATATCCCACTTCGCTGCGGATAGTCAACTGGATCAAGTGGCGACTCGCCGGCAACGCCCTCTCGCCCGCCGCGCTGCACAGCCTGGCGGTGCAATCCCGCCATCTCGCGACTCATGTCGAATGGCAGCTCCTTGCAAACCATCTGCTCACCAACGCAAAGACCCTCGTAATGACTGGCCTATTTTTTGGCGGTTCGGAGGGCGAGGAGTGGTTGAACGAGGGCATGCGCATTTTGTCGGCCCAATTTCCCGAACAAGTGCTTGCCGACGGCGCGCACTACGAGCGCTCGCCGATGTATCAGTGCATCATTGTCGAGGACGTCCTCGACTTGATCAACATGGCGCGCGCCTATCCCGACGCGATCACGGAACATTGGAAGCCCCAGGTCAAACTGTGGGAAGATAGTATTCAGAAGATGCGCTTTTGGCTGAAGGCGATGAGCCATCCCGACGGCGGGGTGTCGTTCTTCAACGATTCCGCTATGGGAGTCGCGCCAAACTCGGCGGAGCTGGACGAATACGCTTCGGCGCTTGGACTACCGCCCACGCCGAACATCGCTGAAGGCATAACACATCTAAAGTCCAGCGGATTTGTACGTTTGCAGCGCGGGACAGCCGTCGTCTTGATCGATGTTGCGCCAGTTGGACCTGACTACCAGCCCGGCCATGCGCACGCAGACACGCTTTCGTTCGAAATGTCAATTGGGACGCAGCGGTTCCTGGTGAACTCCGGCACATCGACATACGCGATCAATCCGCAGCGGGATTGGGAGCGCTCGACCGAAGCGCACAACTGTGTCGTTGTGGACGGCGAAAGCTCTTCGGAAGTATGGAAATCGTTCCGTGTTGCACGTCGCGCCAAGCCGTTCGGCCTAAAGATCGACGACGGCGGCCCAAATGGACAATGGAGCGTGACGTGCTCCCATGACGGCTATAAGCGTCTGCCCGGCAAGCCTGTTCACACGCGCAAGTGGCAGATTGACGCCAAAACGCTCAAAATTACTGACTCGGTTAATCCACAGCCAAAGTCGGCGACGGCATTCTATCACCTCCATCCGGAAGTTGCGTGCAACATTATCGAGCCTAGAGCGCAGTCGCTCAGCCTGACCGTGCTGCAAAATGCAGTGCAGTTTTCGGTGAATACACCGGGAATGCAGCTTGTCGATGGATTCTTCCATCCAGAATTCAAAATTTCGTTACCGAATAAATCCGTCCAAGTTCCGATAGCAACAGGTGAGCTTGTCACCGAGATAACCTGGGATTGATTGCCTCTGTAATCGCGATGTCAATTTTGGTGCCTTCGATTCGACAAATGTACCGGTTCGACGGCTGTTACGCCACGTTTCACAGCCAGAATAGTTGATTTTTGGCACAGTTTTTGCAATTAAAGTTAAACCGAATGGCAACGCGACGAGTTGCGGACTGCATTTGTCGATTGCTGGCAATCATGCTGGCGAGCATAAAGTTCGGCAATGCTAGACCATTATTGGACGATTCAAACCGGCCGGATCGGCCGACCGGTAGCTGTACAAGTAGTAAAGGGATCGCATGACGACTGTGGAAACCGAAAAGACGGCGACAACATTCGGAGAGCTCAGCAAATCTCGTTTCAACAACTTTGACTTCCTGCGGTTTTTCTTTGCGACTCTGGTGATTTTGTCGCACGCGAAGATCGACACGCATGCGGTGGTCGGCGGAGCATCCGATGGATCAGGGCCTGTGTCTTTTACGGGGCCTGGCCGATTCGCTGTAAACTGCTTTTTCGTCATCAGCGGCTTTCTGATTACGATGAGCTGGGAGCGCAGTAAGACTCCTGCGGACTATTTCAAGCGCCGCTTCCTTCGCATCTATCCCGCATTCGCTTTAACCCTGTGCCTGTGCGCTTTCGTGGTCGGACCACTTGGAGGGGCTGTACTACCTGCGTATTTCCAAGATCCGTCAACTTATCAATTCGTCTTACAAGGACTGCTCTTCGGCCCGATTGGAACTCTGCACGGCGTGTTCACGCACCTTCCGTACGCAAACCTGGTGGATGTTCCGCTCTGGTCGATCCGGTATGAACTGCTCTGCTACCTCATGGTCGCTGCCCTTGGTGCGATGGGCATACTGCGGTACCGCGGCGCGATTCTCGGCCTGTTTATCGTGATGTTCTCGCTCTTTGCGATGCAGGAGAATTCCTGGCCGATTGTCTGGTTGATCAAGGCGCCCTATTTCGGGACGCTTGAGCAGCTTTTCCGAACGATGACATTTTTCTTGGCCGGAGCGACATTCTACTTGTTCCGCGACAAGATTCGGTACTCGAATGCGGCGGCGGTTGCCTGCGCTATCGTGCTGATGCTTCCGATGATCCACAAGCTGCATTTCTTGAAGGGATCGTACGTATTTACGCTTCCGCTCTTGTTTACGTACCTGATCTTCTGGACGGCGTTCAACGCCAACATCAAACTTCAAAATTGGGCCAAGAACGGAGACTTCTCCTACGGGATGTATCTGTACGCGTTCCCTATTCTGCAACTGACGATCATGTATCTTCAGCCGCACATGCACCTCGAAAGCACGTTGGGACGGGCTGTCCTGATCGCTTCGAACGTTTCGCTCACATTTGTAGCTGCATTCTTGAGCTGGAAGCTGCTGGAAAAACCAGCGCTGACACTCGCTCACCGTGGGTCGGCGCGGCCGGCCGCAGTGGCCACTCAACCACCGGCAGCCATACCGCCGGCGGCCGTCTCGCTTCCGGATGCTGAGCCTGTAAAGGCATGACCGAGTCGCTAGTCGATTCGAACAAATGTCGTACCTGTAGTATTTTTGAAGTCGAAATTAGACTCATAGAAGTCAACCCGATTCAGATTGTTTGAGTCTCACACGCGTTGCCGGACGAGATGAACCGGCGAATCAATATGACATGCATGGAAGCGCCAGGGTTTGCACGGTGTTCGAAGCTGGCGTATGGGATCTTTGCCTGCCTGTTTGCTTGATCTAGGAGAGACAGTTTAATGGAAGCCACGACGCAGATTGACGATAGGGTGATCGATACTGAAACCGCACTGAGTTCGAGTGTAGTGCGCGTCCGCCCAATTGTTCCATCAGCCAAAAATGACGCAAATCCGTTCAAGGACGATCAAGTCCTGCTGAGCAAAATTTTGTCGCTCCGTCGCCAGCCAATCCGCCCGGAACTTGAGGAGCGGATTCTGCACTACGCGACCCTTACCGACGCTGCCCACATGCAGTCCGAACTGATGCGGGCATACCTTGCCGAGCGCGAGTCGAATCTCGGCTACAAAGCATACGAGTTTGTCAAGCGAGTGCTCGATGTTGTCTTGTCCAGCATGCTGCTGTTGGTGCTGCTTCCGGCGGTGATCGTGCTTTCGCTCATGATCTACATGCAGGATCGCGGGCCGGTTCTGTACTATCAGCGGCGCACCGGCAAGGACGGCAAAGCGTTCAACTTCTACAAGTTCCGCAGCATGGTCGTGAATGCCGACGCCCTCAAGGAGCAGCTTCACGCGCACAACGAGGCCACCGGCCCGATCTTCAAAATGAAGGACGATCCTAGGGTCACCCGGATCGGCCGCTGGATGCGGCGCACGTCAGTCGATGAACTGCCGCAGATCATCAACGTCCTCAAGGGCGAGATGAGCATCATCGGCCCGCGCCCGCTGTATGACAAAGAGGCGGCTCATGTGGGAGAGCGGCATGGGAACCGCCATCGAGTCGTACCAGGACTGCTCTGTCTGCGGGAGATTTGCGGGCGCTCCGCGCTCTCGTTTGACGAGTGGATGGAACTCGATCTGGTTTACGTCAACTGCCGATCCCTGAAGACCGATTTCGCGTTGATCTTCCACGCGATACCGGCCGTACTCCGGTCTGAGAACGCCTATTAGATTTCTGCCTTGTGCAGATTGCCCCATAACAGACGGCACATTGCGCTTGCCTTAGTCACTCCGATTAAGGTGTCGAACGCCGCGCTTGCGCTCGGCTATCGCTATTGCGCTCACACAATAACGAAACACAGGAAAACAGATTACAATGAGCAATGGGTTGACACAATTAGTCGATGTTGTAGAGGACAGAATTGGCATGAATCCGGAAACGAATGCAGAGATTTTGGCCGAGCCTAAAACGGGGTCGTGCAAGATCGCAGTCTTTGGATTAGGATATGTTGGGACAGTCTCGTCGGCGTGCTTTGCGCAACTTGGTCACCAGGTACTTGGTGTAGACATCAGCACAGCCAAAGTCGATCAGATCAACGCAGGCAAGAGCCCGATTGTCGAGGCTGGCCTGGATGAGATTCTGCAAGATACCGTCAGCAAAGAGCTGCTTTCCGCGACGACCGACTACGCCAATGCGATCGCATGGGCCGATATATCGCTTATCTGTGTCGGAACGCCCAGCCGCGCGAACGGCAGCCTGGACACGTCGCATGTGGAGAGCGTCCTGGCCAGCATCGGCGAAGCGCTCAAGACCCGGCCGGGTCAACATACTGTGGTTGTCCGCAGCACCCTCCTGCCCGGAACTACCGAAAATCTGCTAAAGCCGATTTTGGAGAAGGCGTCGGGCAAGAAGTGCGGAACCGAGATTGGCCTTGCGTACAATCCGGAGTTTTTGCGCGAAAGCACGGCTGTCCGCGACTTCATCGAACCGCCCTACACCATCATCGGCGGCTCGGACGCGGAGAGCATTGAGACGGCATCGGCGATCTACGCCGACATCGACGCCGACATTCATAAAGTGGCGATGGCCGAAGCGGAGATGATCAAGTACACGGCGAATGCGTTCCACGCACTGAAGATCACGTTCGCGAACGAGATCGGCAACTTCGCCAAATCGATGGGCGTCGACGGCCACACCGTCATGGACCTGATCTGCCGCGACACCAAGCTCAACATCTCGAAGGTCTACATGAAGCCCGGCTTCGCGTTTGGCGGCTCTTGCTTGCCGAAGGACCTCCGCGCCATTCTGTACGCGTCCCGCACTCAGGACATCGAACTGCCCCTCTTGCAGAGCCTGCAGAAGAGCAACGCGCTGCAGATTCAGCGCGGCCTCGACATGGTCATGGCGCAAAAAAGCAAGAAGATTGGCGTACTTGGCTTCAGTTTCAAGGCGGGCACCGACGACCTGCGCGAAAGCCCAATCGTTCGCGTCATTGAGGAGCTTCTTGGACGCGGCTACAGCCTGAAGTTGTACGACAAGAATGTCCAGCTTATCCGCCTGATGGGTGCAAACCGCAGCTATATCGACACGCACATTCCGCATGTCGGCGAATTGATGGTCGATACGCTAGAGGAAGTGATTGAAGAGTCCGATACTCTGATCATTGGAAATAGCAGCCCTGAATTTGCGAAGCTGTTTCAGCAGCCTCTCGAGAATAAGTCCGTCATTGATCTCGTCCGCCTGCCGCATATCCCCGCCGCATGGATCGAATCGATGGGCGACCGCTACCACGGCATTTGCTGGTAATAACACCGGTGCAATAGCCGTGACCGAATTGGCACGGCTTTTGCATATATTAGGTGTGAAACCATTTTTCTCCGAGCGGTCTAAAACTACGCGCCGGAGCTGCTGCTCCAAGGATGTACTCTAAATGCACGTACTCATGATGTCGCAAGTCTTTCGCCCCGAAATGGGTGCGGGGGCGCGGCGAATGGACTCCATCATGAAGCACCTGGTACGACAAGGACACAAGGTGTCGGTCGCAACAGGCATGCCGAACTATCCGACCGGTATCATTCACCCGGATTATCGCGGCACAAAGTTCATGATCGAGGAGATGGACGGCGCAAAGGTCTACCGAACCTACTACTACACGCCGCCGCGAAACCAATCGACATTGTCGCAGGGTCTAAGCTACCTTGCCATGATGCCGGCATCGTTCTACAGTGGCATTCGTGCCGCAAAGCCAGACCTGATCTTTGTTTCGCCGCCTCCGATTTTCTCCGCGCTTCCGGCCGTTTGGCTCAAGAAGGTCACTGGCGCGAAGCTGATGGTGGACTTGCGCGACCTCTGGCCCGACGAGCCGGTCGCCTGCGCAGGCATGAAAGAGGAGTCGGCTCCGGTCCGTATCATGCGGATGATCGAGAAGTCCGCTTACCGAAATGCCGATTGCGTCTCCTGCACGACCCGCGCGTTTCAGGAAACCGTCATTTCGCGAGGTGTCAAGCCGGAAAATACGGTCTTCGCGCCGAACGGTGCCGATGTCGATTTTTTCCGCCCTGTGCCTGCGGACAATCCGGTGGCTGCGGAATACAATTTTGGCGACAAGTTTGTCGCGATGTACTCGGGCGTCATCGGGATCAAGCATAACCTGGACACTGTGATCGACGCTGCCAAGCTGCTGATGAACGAAAAGGATATCGTGATTTTCGTTCGTGGCGCGGGACCAAAGCGTGGTGCAATCGAGGAGCGCGTAAAGAAGGAGGGCGTCAGCAATGTCGTCTTCGGCGAGGAGCGTCCTTTTGAGGATGTCCCGTATCTGATCTCACGCGCCAATGTCTGTCTTACGGGCCTTCTGCCCGATATCTATCTCGACAAGATCATTTCAGTCAAGATCTTCGAGTATATGGCCTGCGAGCGCCCGGTTGTAGCGGCGCTTAGCGGCGAGAGCGCCAGAGTGATCTCGGATGCCAATGCCGGAACGATCGTCCCCGCGGGCGACGCAAAGGCGATGGCCGACGCGATCCTGCACCTGTACCGCAACCCGGAGCTTTGCACGCAGATGGGAAAACGAGGCAGGCAACATATCATCGAAAACTACACTCGTGAAGTGACGGCTGTTCGCTTGGAACAGAGAATGCTGGAGCTGGTAGGCTCCGCGAAGATTGGGCAGCAGGAGGTAGACGACTCCTTCGAATTGCTGCCGGATCCGGCAACCAAGTAGTATCCAATTGCCGGGTGACAGCATTACAACTATGAACCAATTACAACCGTATTCAATCCCAACGTCCCCAATGCACGCTCCACCGCCGGTGGAATTTCAGCAGGAAACCGAAAACGACGTCAGCGTCGGCCAGATCGTGGCGATGATGCGACGGAGAGCGAAGCTGATAACCATCGTCGCATTAGTAACGATTGCCATTGTGGTCGGCGGATCTTTTCTCGTTCCGAAAAAGTGGACGGCAGAAGCTCAGCTCGTGCTTCAGGAGCATCCTGCCGGGTCAAACGATCCGGGCGAGCAGTACGCTAGCGCTGTTTCGGACAATGCCGATACTAACACAGCGATGCTCGACAGCGACGCTGGTACTGTCCGCGCACTCGACTGGATCGACAACAACGACGAGGCGCACGACCTGTACCACAAGCTCGAACCGAACGAGACCTTCGACGATTTCCAAAAGGATATCAAGATCGACAATCCGAAAGACACGGATACGATCAATATCATGGCGGACGGGGTCAGCCCTAAGGAAGCGTACTTCAAAGCTGAGGCGGTTACCGAGTCGTTCACCAACTGGAAGACCGAAATCGCGCGCCACAATGTCGAACTGACCATCCTGAGCCTTCAGCAGCGCGCTGATCGCTCACACGATCAGCTCGCGATCGCCGAGCAGGCTCTGACCGCGTTTAAGGCCTCGCATCAACTGCTTGACTCTACAACTCAGGATAAGGTCGTCCTTGATAGGATCGCCCAGGCACAAGCAGATATTGACGCTGGCCAGCAAGACCTGAAGTCACAGACCGCGCGACTTGCTACGTATCAGGCCCAGTTGAATCAGGCAAACAAGGCCATCGTTGGAACGAACGTCATTCGCGATGATGAACTTCTCCAGAGCCTGCAGACTCAGCTAAACGATGCTGAACTAAAGCTTACCGACCTCAAGTCTCGGTATACGAGTGCTTATCCCGGCAAACTAGCCCCAACTGAAGCAACTATTGCCGATCTTAAGCAGCGCATTGCTGACAGGGTAAAGCAGACGATCAGCATCAACAATCCGTCGCTTGCGATGCAGAGCGGTCTGCTGGATTCGTACAACAAGACCTACGCCGACGTTTCATTCACCAAGGCAAAGCTAGCCGCTGCCCAGTCGCAGGTTGCTGCGCTGAAGCAGACACTTGCCCAGCAGCCTACAGATCGACAATCAGTACGTTCAGTTGTCCCGAAACGTCAACGTCTTGAACAGCCTCTATACCTCTCTAGTCGCAGCCGTAGGTGCCGCCAAGCTCGACCGCGACAAGATCAGCAGCGATGTCGTCGTGTCCGAAGACCCGGTCATGCCGGACGAGACGGAGCCGTCGTTCCCGACCCATAGGCTAACGGCAGTGCTGGCGATTGTGTTTGCGTTCCTCTTCTCCGCCATCGCGGTGATGATCGCCGAGAACACCAATCCCGTCGTCACTGACGTCAACCGCATTCGAACACTGGTGCGTGGCCCGGTTGTCGGCGCCCTGCCCCATTTGAACAAGAAGCAGCTTCTCGAGATGCGCGGCGACGTCCGCCCTCAGGTGCTGTCGGAGATGTACAATCTCGCTTTCGCCAATCTCTTCCTGGCCATGCGTCAGCCGTTGATCAACGACAGCGAGAAGCGGCCGATCATCCTCGTGACCAGCGCGCTCTCTGGCGAAGGCAAGTCCACCACCGCGGCGCAGCTTGCCCGCTCAATGGCCGCTAGCGGCAAGAAGGTCATCCTAGTCAACGCCGACATGCGTAAGAAGGCGACCGATGAGATATATGATCTGCCGTTCGAGACCGGTCTTGCCGATGTGCTGGAGCAGAAGGTCAAGCCGGAAGAGGCCGTCCGCCCGACCGATACGCCAAACCTGTACGTGGTGCTGAGCGGGCGCACGGTATCGAACCCCCTGGAATTGATAGCGCGACCATCCATGATCGACGCACTCACGACCTACAAGGACATGGCCGATGTGGTCGTGGTTAACACGCCAGCCTCGTCGCTGGTGGCCGACAGCCTGTTCCTCGCGCCGCTTTCCGACTGCATCCTGAATGTCGTCGGGGCTGGGAAGGTCAGTGAACCGATTGTCCGCGATTCGATTGCCGCGCTCGAAGCCGCTGCGCCGAACCGCATGATGTTCTTCATCAACAACGCGCCCAAGGAGCAGGTGACGCGCTACGACAACTACTACACGTCCGGCTATGCTACGCAAAATGGCAACGGCAAAGGACGAAAGCCGAAGCTTGCGCTGCCGGTTCGTGCAGGAAAGGCCAAGATCAACAACAACTAGGCCTTCTAGGTTGAGGAAAAGCAGTATGAAACATTCTCACAACTATTTTATGGCTGGCGCGCTGGTTGCGCTGATGACTATTGGTTCGGCAGCAATCAGCCATGCAGCCATGGCAGCCACAGATGCAACCACACCGTCCGGATATGCCGGAGAGCAAATCGGCGTCCAGGCTCAGCCGTATCAGATTGCGGTTAACGATGTCATTAGCGTAAATGTGGTCGGCTTTGCAGATCTATCGTCGCCCGCGGGCGGACTGACTGTGCTACCGGACGGCACGATTGACTTGCCGCTAATCGGACGAATCCACGCTGCGGGTAAGACCACTGAGCAGCTTCAAGATGAGCTGGCACAGCGCTGGAAAAAATATGTCAATGACCCTTCGGTGACCGTCTCCATCAGCGCAAAGCATGTCCAAAATGTTCTGATATCCGGCTACGTGACGCGGCCCGGCGCGACTTCGTATCGGCCAGCGATGCGCATACTTGACGCACTTGCTGAAGTGGGCGGATCGCTCGCAACAGGGGACCTCTCAAAGACTGTCGTCACTCATACCGATGGCGAGGTGGAGACGCTTGACCTAAGCAATCCCGGAGACAAAGGCACTTCACCGGCCAACATCTTTATTCAGGTTGGCGACAACATCTATATCCCACAGCGAACTTACGAAATCAGCGTCGTTGGTGCCGTCACCAAGCCTGGCAGCTATGAGTTCAAGGATTCGATGACGGTCATGGACGCGATCACCGACGCTGGCGGAGCGATCGACGCCTCGGACCTAACTTCGGCGACGCTTTCGCATAACGGAGTGGATCAAAAGCTTGACCTTGATTCAATGCTTCGCGGCGGCGACATGACCAACAACATCAAGCTGTCTCCCGGCGACCGAATCGTAATTCCGCCCGGAAACCGCGTCTATGTGATGGGCAATGTGAACAGGCCTGGCTTCTACTACTACAAGCCGGGCGACCGCATCCTGGACGCTTTAAATGGTGTTGGCGGCCCCACGTCCGGTGATCTGAGTAAGATCAATTATATTCAAGATGATCCAGCTACCGGTAAGCCCGTATTGACCAAATACGATGTCGAAACGTATCTTCGAACTGGAGTAGGCGACACGAATGTACCGCTCAAGCCGAACGTCGTGCTGTATGTTCCGCATAAGAAGGACCCGGTTAGCCTCGACAGCGTCCTCAATGGCAGTACGATCGCTCGTGCTCTGCTGCTGCGCTAAGTTCAACGAGTTGAGCCGCCCCCAAGTTAGAATACGAACTTGACGGGCGGCTTTTCGGGTTCAACGCAAAGCCTCTGCGGAACCTCAAACTTTTCCGATACTGTTAATCAGTAGTCTCACCCATTGCACTCATAGATTGACCACGTAACGTGACGCTTCGCACAAAAGTCGTCGATATTGAAATTGGCAACGCTGACCCCGCCAAGCCCGTCGCCGAAGGCTTGACGGGGTATCATCGCGCGCGCGCTCTGGTGCGCCTGTACGGACGCCCTGTTGCGATGCTGGATATGCCCGTGTCGAGCGGCGGAGTCGTGACCGCGTCTACTCTGCGCGCGCACCTCAACGCGTTCCCGCAAACCGGCCTTCTGCAAACTGCCATCGCCAATGCGCTCAGCCGCCCGTGGAAAGAGACGGCGGCCGTCGAATCCGTTCGGCGCTTTAATCAGCGCACTCCGCTCGTGACCGTGGTGGTCTGCACACGCAACCGCACTAAGGACCTGGCCATCTGTCTCGACGGTCTGCTTGAGATCGACTACCCGAATCTCGACCTGCTGGTCGTGGACAATGCATCGTCGGACGATTCCACCGAGCAGTTAGTACGCGATCATTATCCGCAAGTTCGATATGCGCGCGAGCCGAGACCCGGTCTCGACTGGGCGCGCAACCGCGCCATCATCGAAGCGCGTGGCGAAATTCTTGCGTACGCCGATGACGATGTCAAAGTCGATCCAGGCTGGGTGAAGGCGTTTGTGGATGTGTTCCTGCAATCGCCCGACGTGATGTGCATCGCGGGCCTGGTTGTGCCGTACGAGCTTGAAGCTGAAGGGCAGCTCTATTTTGAGACTTATGGCGGATTTGGCCGTGGCTTTACGCGCCGCTGGTGCAGAGTTGACCGGTTTACGCCGGGTTCAGCGGGCAAATGGATTGGCACCGGACAATTCGGCACCGGCGCGAATATGGCGTACCGAAAGAGCGTTTTCGACGATATCGGCATGTTCGATCCAGCACTGGACGTTGGCACAGTGACGAACGGCGGCGGCGACATCGAAATGTTCTTCCGCGTCATTAAGCTTGGCCATACTCTCGTTTACGAGCCTAACGCGGTCGTGCGGCATCGGCATCGGCGCACACTGGCAGAGCTTAAGAAGCAGCTAACCGACAACAGCTCCTACTTCGCCTATGCGCTGCGCTCGGCGCGCGCTTTTCCAGACGAGGCACGCACGATTTTCCGCCAATCCGCCTACTGGTTCTTCCAGCACTGCATCAAGAAGACGATTGGGTCGATACGCCGCCCGAACCGGTTTCCCATCGATATCCGTATCAACGAAGCTAAGGCGAGCGTCACCGCGATGTTCCGCTACGACAAGGCGAAAATCAAGGCTGCTGAAATCCTAGCTCAGTATGGCCCGCAGACGACCGAGGAGCTAGAGCTGTATCATCCTCAGCCATCTGCAAGTCGCAAGAGCCGAGATGCCGTAGCGGTTCGTATACTGGCAATTGACGACGGCGTGACTTTAGGAATTGCCGACGTGGCGGACTATGCAGCGACGCGTCTCTATGTCGAGCTGCGCGGCGAACTGATTGGCACAGTCACCATTGCAAACGAGTACGCCGACGTTTCCGTGCTGCGACTACGCGACGAGATCAGTGTCCAGCTTGGAGTCGCGCTTGCCCGGCTAAAATCGGACAGTCCGGGATTTGCAGAGGAAGGCGTTGCGTCAACTGCGGCTGTCCCTGTAATGAGTGCCACGGGACTTGCCACTGCCAGCCTCAATCCACCCGTTGGACTAACCCAACCGCTTCCGCTGAACGTTACCGTTAGCATTGTCATTCCGACCGCCGATCGCCCCGCCGCACTGGGTGCTTGCCTCGAATCCATTGTGGCGCAGAAGAGCGACAGGCCGGTTGAGATCATCGTGGTGGACAATCGGCCAGAGTCGGGCGCAACCGCACCGGTGGCATCGCGATTTCCGGGAGTCAGAGTGGTCAACGAGCCGCGGACTGGACTTTCTTATGCGCTCAACGCTGGCATAGTCAGCAGTCGCGGAGAAATCATCGCAACAATTGACGACACGTCCACTGCACCCGTAGATTGGCTAGAGCGTCTGCTGATGCCGTTCACGCGCGACGATGTGATGTTTGTCGGCGGCGGCACGCTGCCGAAATCGCTTGAATCAGGTGCCCAGCGATTGAACGATTCGCTAATGCCGTTTTCAAGCGACCTTAAGGCTGCCGAGATTACGGGACGATGGATGCGCGAGTCGAAATACCCTGTGCGAGTTTGGCAGCTAGGTTCGTTTGCCAACGCCGCCCTACGTGCGGAGCTGGTTCGAAATGAAGCGGTAGGGCTAGTCGACGAGGCACTCGGCCCAGGATCGCCGTGCGGCGGAGGCGAGGCAGAGCAGTTTGTGTACAAGGTTCTAGCGGCCGGATTCACAGCGCAATACTATCCGTCGGCGTATATTATTCAGCAGCCTGCAGACTCAATGCCGGCGATTGAAGCGCGGGCATTCGAAGCATCGAAAGGCCATGCAGCCGCCTGCCTGACTGTCTGGCAACAGTTCCGCGACATTAGAATTTGGGAGCATCTTCTCTACCGTCAGCCCCGTATGGACATCGCCATGCTCCTTCGAAGCCTGGTCTTACGCAAAGGCGTTCCACCTGGAATCGCGCTTTCCGTTCTGAAGGGGCGTTTGAGCGGAGCCCTCGCGCTCTGGATGTCCTTGGGGAGGGTTCAAAGGCTCGGCCGTACCTTAGCCGCGAGTAGCCTCATCGAACTTGCACCCGACAATAGGCCATCGGCGTAGCACAAAGTTTCCGTTAGAGCTAAAGGCACGCGTTCGATTGACCGAAAATCGGAACGAGCCGACGTAGCGCACGTATCCGTTACAGTTAGTTGGCACGGTTTGTGCCTAAATCTTAGTCAATGTCCTCGTCGCAAATCGACGGGCATGCGCCCGTGTATAGTAGTAAGTAAGTACAATGGCACTTCTCACCGATTTCTCGCCGATTCAGAAGACCCTCGAACACGCCCCCGTTCAGGTTTCCTTTGCCATCGCCGCGTTCAATTGCGCCGACACTTTGAGCGAAACACTCGACTCGCTTCTTGATCAATCCTATCCGTTTTGGGAAGCAATCATCGTCACCGACGGTGCCAAGGATGCCACCGCGCAAGTCGCAGCGAAATATGCCGCTAACGACAACCGTTTCCGCGTCTTATCGAAACCACGGGCCGGGCTGAGCGTCGCTCGAAACGCGGCGGTCAATGAGGCGCAATACGATTGGATCGCGTGCCTCGACGGTGGTGATCTCGTCCTGCCCGACTATCTCGAACAAATGACGGCCGCAATTAGCGAAGATGCGTCAGTGGATGCAGTCTGCTGCGAGTTCGCGCGATATTACGAAATCGATGGGGCCAAAATCGCGCAGCCGCTGCTTTTTGAGCCGAACGATTTTTTCCTGGCGGCCGCACAGACGCGCCCCATCGGCTCAAACGCCATCGTTGTCCGCAAGTCGCTTGTCATCGAGAACGGGATGTTCGACCCCAAGCTGCAAGTTTGCAGTGACTGGGACCTATGGCAGAGGATTGCGCGCACTGGCTTCCAGCTTCATCAGATACACGAGCCGCTTGCCTTGGAGCGGATGCGCTCCGATTCTCAAGCCAGCAGTGGCCTTGCGTTCTTGACGGAAGCGATCGCAATTGTTGACCGCGGCCATAACGCTGACCCTCGTGTTCCGTATCCCGCCGCCCAGTTTGCTGCCGGCGTTTCGCCAACAGGGCTCGACACCCGCAAGATCATCATGGCCTGCTCGGCCGCAGGAATGATTCTCGGCGCTGGCGGCGATGCGATAGGCGTCTTTAACGAGCTCGTAGGTGTGAAACCATCGGGCCTCGATCCCGAAGCAGTTGCCAACGCGATCTATGACGCCGCGCTTCTTCCTACAGCTTCGGAGCCACAAGGCTGGCAGGACCTAATGCCGAAGATTTCGGACAATGTTCAACGCATTCCTGAATCTGCTTGAGACACATTCGGGCAGCATCGGTCTCGCAAAAAGCGCGCGAATTTTCCTTGACCGGAAGATATCCGACGAGGCCGCAGCATCGTACCGTGTCACCTTCATCATTGCAGCGTACAACGCGTCCGCCACGATCGCCGAGACGCTTGACTCGCTTCTCGCGCAAACAAGGGGCGACTGGGAAGCAGTGATTGTCAATGATGGGTCGAAGGACAATACTGTCGAAATCGTACAGGAGTATATCGAGCGTGACGGACGATTTCGATTAATCAACCAGGATAACGGCGGGGTGAGCAAGGCGCGTAACACCGGACTTCTGGCCGCGAAATATGATTGGACCGTCTTTCTCGACTCGGACGACATGATCGAGCCCAACTATCTGGAGCTGATGACGGGACTTCTCGCCCAGGATCGATCCATTGACGTTGCGTATTGCGAGTATTGCAGGCTTACTCCTGAAGGGCTGAAGGTTCCAAAACTGAACTGGTTTGATGCGGAAGATATTTTCGAGGTTTCGACGCATACTTGCCCGGTGGCAGCGCATGGGACGGTCGTCCGCAAGGCGCTGATTTTGGAAGTGGGCTTGCTGGACACGTCGCTGAAGACTTGCGAGGACTGGGATCTTTGGCAACGCATCGCGCGAACAGGGGCAATCTTTGGCGAGATCAAGAAGCCTCTCGCGATTTACCGCATGCGTCCTGGTAGCGCGTCGAATCACGGCCGCCAGATGCTCAAGGATTCGCTGATTGTGATTGAGCGCGGCCATACGCCCGATCCGCGCGTGCCTCATTCAGATCGGCGCTATGTGCTCGGCGGCAATCCGCGCGATATCAATGACAAGGTGCTGGAATCGTCCGCATGGGCCGCAGGTCTGATTCTAGGCAGTGGTGGTGATGCGCGCGTGCTGCTTGACCTGATGTCTGCGATTCGGTCGCCAAATATCAGCCCGCTTCTAACTGCCGAAACTATCTTTGAATCCGCACTACTTCCTCGCGCGCTGAAGCCGACGGACGGCCAGAAGCTACTCGAGGAGATGGGCGAAAACCTCACCCTTTATCTCGACGCTCTGGAAAAGCACAACGGTGCGCCAAACCTCGCCATCCGCACGAGGCGTGCGTTGGAGCGGGTTGTCTTGGAGCATTCTCCGGATGTAGATTCGAATATTGTCGGCGGGACATTCATCTCCAAAATCAACGTCATCGAGCCGATCGAGGACTTCGCTCTGCCGGCTGAAGTCCAACGTGCAAACTTTTCGCTGTCCATTTTTGGGACAGCGGTTGGCACAATTGCATTGCCGGTAGTTGACGGAAAGCTAAGCTCGTTTGTGCTTAAAGACGCAATCGCAAGCGAATCTGGTCGCGCGATTGTTGCTGCCTATTTTCGAAAGACTCTGTATCCGCTCCTGAGCTTGATCGATGCCGACGTCAAGACGGGCCAAACAAAGATATACCGCGGCAATGCTCTAATCACTGACAGCGCCTACCGCCAGCCCAACGATCCTGAGGGAACGAAGTTCTGGGACAAGGCGAACAACTATATCTACTGGACATTGTTCCTTCAGGAAGTGTGGGGAAGGCCGGCGTGGACGTTTGACCAGTTCTATTCGTTGCGCACGCCGGATCGTCCGCGCGGCATTGTTTCGGCTCAGAATGCCCTCACGCTTGACGTTTTCGAAGAGCTGCCGAATGTTCTGGTGCTTAGTCCAAGCCTCGAGCTTACGATCACGGTCGCTGGCACAAACTTGTGCACGTTCTCCATCTCAACCGAAGGACGTCTAATCACATCTCAGGAGATCAGGGCGTGGGTTTCGACCGCATGCGCGTCAGAGCTTTGTGCGGCCGTCG
The DNA here is from genome assembly GCA_963699265.1 of uncultured Armatimonadota bacterium. Classification (GTDB taxonomy): domain Bacteria; phylum Armatimonadota; class Armatimonadia; order Armatimonadales; family Capsulimonadaceae; genus CAXSEA01. The sequence goes on from OY969427.1 coordinate 1,113,631, forward strand.
TGCGTGAATGCATCGTCGGGCATGAGATTGAAGTCAGGAAGACGCTGCGCGAGCTTGGAATCGATGCATTGGATCGGCGAAACGACTTGAAATCGTCGGCGCGTCAGTTTGACAAAGTGGCGTCAAGCTCTTCGAGCGAAGTTGTACGGGCTCGCGAGGCCGCCCCAAGTGCGGCGATCATTGCCAGGCGTCCAACCGCAATCATTCAAGGCGGATCCAGCCGACGCGCCATGCTTCCCGCGTCTGTCCTTGGCGACATCGAGCAGATTGTCGGGCCGACTGTGTACCGACCGGAAGATACGGATTCCGTCCTCTATTTACCTGACGCATCCTATACCGAAGAGGCCGTGGCCAAACTAAGTAGGGCTCGCGAGGAGCACGCGCCAAACGGGCGCTACCTGTCCGATGCGCTTACACCGGGACGCGGAATTCTGCAGCGTAAGCCGCAGCCGCTCGCTCGTGCAGGCAGCGCGCTAAGACGGCTTCTTAAATCAGGAGACAAGGAGCCGAAGAACGGCATCGCGCGCAATGGATTTAGTTTGCAGGCGGGAGCATCGCCGACGCCGTCGCACTTGCCAATTTTGATGTACCACCGAGTCGCACCTTTCGGAGGCTATAAAGCCGCACGCTGGCGCGTCAACCCGCAACTGTTCGACGATCAGATGCGCTACTTGGTCGAAAATGGATTTCGCACGATCACGCTCGAAGAATGGTACAACTACAAGACCGTCCGCAAACCGATGCCGCAGCGGACGATCCTGTTGACATTTGACGACGGATTCGACGATTTCGCCGTCTATGCATGGCCGATCCTGCAAAATTATGGACTCGGCGCAATCAACTATCTGGTCTCGTCGCTAGTTGGCCGCGCTAACGAATGGGACGCAGCAATGGGCGAAAGCGTCCCGCTGATGAACTGGGACACGATCAAGCGGCTGCGCGACGAGGGCTGCGAGTTCGGTTCGCATACCTGTTCGCACAAGCACCTAACTGGCCTGACAACCGATGAGATTGCCTACGAACTTGCTCATTCGCGCGCAGTCTTGCAGAAAGAACTAGGCCTTCCAATTACATCGATTGCGTATCCATTCGGCGATTACGATCCGATTGTCGCGCATATCGCGGGTGCCTGCGGATACGATTTTGCCGTCACGTGCGATGGCAGCATGGCATCATACGAGTCCAAGCTGCTGCAGCTTCCACGCGAAGAGGTCGCCAACACGACAAATATCGCAGATTACGAAGGCAAGGTGATGGTCGGCTAAGCCGACCCGCGTTACTACAACCAATGGATACGCTAGTAAAATTGCAGACCCAGGATCAGGCCATAGAGCCTGTTGCTTCAGAACCTCCAGCCAGACCGGTTCGCGCCCCTAGACCTAAGAAGGGCAGACGGGCGGCATTTCGTCACGCTTACGACCTGATGTACGAGCTTGTCTCCCGTGACATCAAGACGCGATACAAGCGCTCCGTCCTCGGTTTCGCGTGGTCGCTACTGCTGCCGCTGTCTCAACTGCTTGTATTCGTCTTTTTGTTCCACCGTATCCTGGCGCAGCACATCGAGCACTATCCGGCGTATGTCTTCTCCGGCGTGCTTGCGTGGAACTGGTTCCAGGCGTCGATCATTTCGTCCGCTGGCTCGATCGTCGAGAACCGAGATCTGGTGCGCCAACCAAACTTGCCGCTTGCAGTCCTGCCGTTTGCACGAATGACGACCGACCTGATTCACTTCGTCTTCGCGCTGCCGATTTTGTTCGCGTTCATCTTGATCGGCGGCGGCAAGCTCGGATGGCCGCTGCTGGCGATGCCGTTCGTGATCATATCGGAAGGCGTCTTGGTGCTTGGTCTGTCGTATTTCGCGGCGGCGCTGAACGTGACGTTCCGCGACACTCGCCACTTATTGACGGCCCTCCTGATGCTGTTTTTCTACCTGACGCCGATTTTCTGGACAGTGGAATACGCTCCCGCCAAGTACAAGCATTTCTTGCAGTTCAACCCGATGTATCAGGTGCTCGACGCGTACCGTGCCATTCTCCTGCACAACCAGTGGCCGGATGCATGGAAGCTGCTTGGCGTGGTCGGTGTGTTTAGCGTGGTGCTCGCCCTAGGCTATCTGTTCTTCCAAAAAGCCAGCGAGAAGTTTGTAGAGGAAGTATAGTTTGGATGATGTAATTGTCGCGGAGGGTGTCAGCAAGCGCCTCCAGCGGCTGAACCGAAACCGGCCGACAACGCTGCAGGAAGCGGTTATCCGCGGCATGCGCGGCGGCGTCTCCGAGAGCGATTTTTGGGCGCTGAAGGATGTCGATTTTCGTGTCGGCGCGGGCAAGTCGCTTGGCATTATCGGCGGAAACGGCGCTGGAAAATCAACCCTCATGCGCCTGATTGCACGCGTCGGCAAGCCCACCGAAGGCAGGATGACGGTCAACGGCCGTATCAGCCCGCTCCTTGAACTTGGCTCAGGCTTTCATCATGAGCTGACTGGCCGCGAGAATGTGTACATCAACGGCGTCATTTCGGGCTTGACCCGCAAGGAAGTCCGCAATCGTTTCGACGATATCGTCTCGTTCGCCGAGCTTGAGCACGCCATAGACAGCCCTTTGCGCACATACAGCTCCGGAATGTACATGCGGCTTGCGTTTGCGATCGCCATGCACACCGATCCCGATATCATGCTCGTTGATGAGGTTCTGGCCGTCGGCGATGTCGCGTTCCAAAAGAAATGCCTCAATCAGATCGATCATTTTAAGCGCTCTGGAGCGACGCTCGTGATCGTTTCCCACGAACCAGAATTGATGAGCGAATTGTGCGATCAGGTGCTGTGGCTCAAGCAGGGTGTAGTGATGGGCTATGGGCCACCGGAAAAAGTCGTTGAGGGTTATCTCGCCGACATGATGCAAGGCTACGACGAAGAGGCCGAAGACGACGAAAACGAAGAAGAAGACGAGACGGATGAGCGGTCGGGAACCAAGGAGATTGAGATCACCGGTGTCAAACTTCTAAACAACGAGGGCCAGCCGACCAGCCGAATCATGATCGGCGATCCACTTTCCGTCGAAATCGCCTATAAAGTCAACAAGCCGGTTATGAATCCCCGCTTCCTGATTTCGATCTTGAACGAAAAGGATGAGATTGTAGTCACAGTCCACACCGAAGACGAAGAGATTGCGGACGGCAGATTCGACGAGCCTGGCAAGATCACAGCGCGTCTTGGCCGGATCGACCTAGTAGGCGCGGTCTATTATGTAGACGCGGGCGCGTTCGAGTCTAAATGGGCGCACAACTACGATTACCACTACCACGCCCGTCGATTTACGGTCGGCCCCGAGCGCGAACAGGAAGGGATTGTGCGGCCGCCAGTCACTTGGAAAAAGCGGCTGGACATCAAGCAGCACACGCCGCGCAAAACGCGGTAGCCCGCAACAAGACACATGCAGACGACCGCGAAGCAGCCTCTAGTCAGCGTGATCATTCCCTGTTACAACCAGGGCAAGTTTCTACGCGACGCACTTGAGAGCGTAACCCAGCAAACTTACCAGGACTTGGAGATCATCGTCGTCAACGACGGTTCGCACGACGACACCGCCGAAGTCGCGAAATCCTTCGGCGAACGGGTGTCCTATGTTTACCAAGAGAACGCTGGCCAGGGTGCTGCACGCAATACGGGCGCGTCCCGCGCGAAGGGGGATTTGCTTCAGTTTCTCGATTCCGACGATCTCCTCGCACCCGATCATATCGAACTGCATGTCCAGGCCTTTCTAACTCACCCTGAAGTTTCGGTCTTTTACGGCTCCTGGAAAAGCATGCGCTTCGATGGGACGGTCGAAAACCGCTTGCGCTCGCAGACATTGCCCGACGATCAGTACCACCGCCTGCTTGTCCAAAATGTCGCCCCACCCTGCTGTATGACTCTAAAGCGCGAGGCGTTCGAGCTCGCAGGAGGGTTCGAGCCTAATCGGGATTTCCGTGGTAGTGAAGATTGGGAATTATGGCTTAGGATGTCGCTCGCCGGCGAGAAATTTGCGTTTGTGCCGGGATCGCTCAGCTTCTATCGCCAGCATGGCGGCGCAACGACTTCCAGCTACGACCGCATGTGGGAATCCGGCAAGCTCGTCTTGTTGCGTTACGCCAAGTCCCATGGCGATAACTGCCTACTATGCAAAGTTTCGCTCAACCGCGGCTACCGCCTTCTGCGTGCGTACTGCTGCCTTCGCGCAACAATGCCGTCGGTCATCCAGCATGTTAACCAAGGCAACAATCGCAAGGCGGTAGACATCATCCGCGAACGCCTTAACACCGACCCTGCCACCGCCCCCACCCTCGCCCGCGGATTGGTTTCCGCGATGGTGAAGGGACAGCTAAGAAGGACGGGGTAATTCCGTTCCCCTCCTTTCGGAAGGAGGGGTTAGGGGAGGTAGCTCCTTGCGCTTTGACTTTTAGCGGAGCGTCAAGACATTCGGTACCCTCCCTACCTCACCTAGCCTCTCCTTCCGAAAGGAGAGGGACAGACCACTATCCGCACCATGTTCATTGCTAACGCGGTGACAATCTCGGGGTTACATCAACGACTTGCTCAGTGAAGTATAATATTTCAATCTGTAACAAATGGGCTAGTCCCATCGAGGAGCAGCTATGGCAACGGCAACGAATAAAATGGACGAGAAGATCGTGGTTGCGGACTCGCGTGGACGCGTGAACCTCGGGCTTTCTGCGGTCAAGAAGACTTTTAGAGTGCGGCACGAAGCGGACGGCGAGTACAGCCTTGTCCCCATGATTGCCATCCCTGAGCGCGAGCTTTGGTTTTGGCAAAATGCGGAAGCTCGACAATCCGTGGAGCGGGGCCTTGAGCAAGCGAGATTGGGTATGGGTGTGGTAGTCGATTTCTCGGAGTTTCTAGAAGACGATGAGGACGGCTCCGCCTGATGGAGTCTCAACTCATACTCATGCCCGAAGCATTGGACGTGCTTGCGGAGCTCGATCGATCCGACCCAAACCGCGCAGCACGAGTCCGAAATTGCTTTGCGAAGATGCAAACAAACCTAAAGTCCAAAGGACTAAGTACGCACGAATTTTCGGCCGTAACAGGGCCCAAAGGCGAGAAGGTATTCGAAGCATACGTCGAAAACCTAACACCGAATGCATACCGCGTAATCTGGTATTACGGCCCTGACGCGAAGCAGATAACAGTAATCACCGTCATTCCGCATCCTTAGATGTCTTTGGTCATCCCGACCGGAATGAGGGACATAAGTCCGACGGTATCGCGGCTTCCAAGACCCACAAATATCTCGTCCTCCAGTCCCCTCCCCTACCACCTAAAGCCCAGTCTCCAATCTGCCGAAAATAGACATGTCCGATTCTGAGCGTTCGGAGTCCGTCCGAGTATCGCTCGAATCAACTCGTCAAGATTTCACACCCGCGGCATTTTGGACCGTTAACCTTAGCTCTGCAAGCAACGCGCAGGAGGAACAACGCACTTGGGAACGTTCACTTACGAAGCCATCGACCAGATGGGCCGATCCGTCAAGAACAAGATCGATGCCGACAGCGAGCAGGTCGTTCTGACCAAGCTGCATGAGCAGCAGTTCCATGTCGTCAGCATCACGGCGGCCAAGGCCGTTTCGAGCACGGCTGTCCTGACCGCGAAGACGCAGAAGGTCAAGCTGCAGTCTCTGGTCGTCTTCGCGCGCCAGTTCGCGACGATGATCAATGCCGGTATCAGCATCATCAAGTGCCTGGACATTCTCGAAGCGCAGACTAAAGACGATGCGCTTAAGGCGATTCTGCAGGTCGTTCGACGCGATGTCAAGGAGGGCTTCACGCTCACCGACGCGCTGGTCAAGCATCCGGCAACGTTCAACAAGCTGTTTGTCAACATGATCCGCGCCGCCGAGATCGGCGGTATTTTGGACGTCATCCTTGAGCGTCTCGCCGGGTTCCTCGAGAAGGAGCTGGAGATACGCCAGAAGGTTAAGTCCGCGATGATGTACCCGATGATCGTCCTGGTCTTCGCGTTCCTAATCGTTTGCGCCCTGTTCATTTTCGTGCTACCGCGCTTCAAGGACATCTTCTCAACGATGAATGTCGAAATGCCTCCAACGACCGAATTGCTTTTCAACATGAGCGATTTTGTCTGCGCCTACTGGTGGCTTATCTTGGGCGTTTCGATTGCCAGCTACATTGCCTTTATCCAATACGGCAAGACCGAAAAGGGCCGGTACAAGATTGACGGCCTAAAGCTGAAAATACCCGTGATCGGCGAGCTTGTTTTGAAGATCAGTGTTTCGCGTTTTGCGCGAACCTTTGGTACACTGATATCCAGTGGCGTGCCAATGATGAGATCGCTTGAGATCATCGGCGACACTTCGGGAAACGCCGTTCTTGCCGAGGCAGTGAACAACGCGCGCAGCTCGATCCGCGAGGGCCAGAAAATTAGCGCGCCGCTTGCATCCAGCGGCCTGTTTCCTGCGATGGTCACGCACATGATCGACGTCGGCGAAGAGACTGGCCGTCTGTCGGAGATGCTTGTCAAGGTATCAGATTTTTACGATAATGAAGTGGACGCGATGATCAAGGGACTCACATCCTTGATCGAGCCGATGCTCATTATGTTCATGGGTATAGTCGTCGGCTTTATCGCCATTTCGGTCATGGCACCGATCTTCAAGCTGGTGAGTTCGATCCGCTAAAAATTGCGGTGAGACAAGCCGCTCCATAGAGAAGTGAATGATCGGATCGACTCGTTGGCGTTCTCCGAGATCGCCAAGTCAAAAAGATCGCATTCACAAATATGGAGAACCAACCTCTGGATCAGGAGCGACCAACCGCAGTCATTGAGCCACGCTCAATTGCGCCGGTGGCCGCTCCTGTTTCTCCTGAAGAGCAGCGCATTCAAAAACTGCTCCTACGCGCTCAGCAGTCGGACGACAACGACGCGCGCGAAGCACTGATCACGCAGTTTCGCCCGCTCATCGAAAAGCTCGCGCGCCGCTTTCTGCCCTCTGGCATTCCGCTGGAGGACCTCGTCCAGGAGGGCTACATTGGCCTTCTCCACGCGATCAAGAATTTCAAGACCGACAAAAACGTCAAGTTCATCACCTACGCAACTCACTGTGTCGGCGGGCATCTGCGCCATTTCTTGCGCGACCGCGGTCAGATCATCAAGGAGCCGGCGTGGTTGCAGGAATTAAGTCAACGTGTGCGGCGAGCATCCGACGTGCTGCTTCAGCAGCTCGGGCGACAGCCAACAACCTCAGAAATTGCGGAAGCGGTTGGGCTGCCCGAAGAGACCGTGACGCAAATTGAAAATACGCGCGCAATCTTCTCGGTCGCGTCGTTGGATGAATCCTACGACGACGGCTCGTCAACAATGACCGACCGGGAATCGTTCAACGAGAACGGCCAGGGTGTGCAAAGCGCCGGGATTGTGGCATCGTTCGAGGTTCCGATTGAAGAAAAGGTCGTACTGGAACAGGCGCTTGTCCGCTTGAAAGAGATCGAGCAGACCGTAATCTATCTCTTTTACTACGAAGATCATAGCCAAACGGAAATCGCCAAGCAGATTGGGATCTCCAACAACTACGTTTCGCATATCCTCAAGAACAGCGCGCGAAAATTGCAGCAGATGTTCCGCAGCGAAGCGGTACGCGAGGCGGCATTGCAGTTTGAGCGCAAGCGCGTTCGAATGATCGCAACGCAAAACTATGCGTCGCAGGAGTCCGACGATATCCCAACAACGATCGTCGATCCCGTCACCGGCCTCTACTCGCGCGACTATTTTGACGCGCGATTGGAAGAAGAGATCAGCCGCGCAGTGCGTCACCAGCTTGAGCTTTCGGTTGTGCGGGTGCGCGTGAATGACAGCATGCCCGAAGCGGCCTTCTTTGCGCGTGTTGCGCAGACGGTCAAAGGTAGCATGCGACGCGCGGATATTGTCGCGCGCACCGACACGCACGAAATCTCTGCCGTCCTACCCCACACCGGCGAAACCCGCGCCGCAGTCACAGATCGCCTCATGAGCCGGCTCGCGGCACTCCAAAACGAGCTCCCACGCGGGTTTTCGTTCTCGGTTGGCGCGGCATCGTATCCCGATCACCGGAAAAGGGTTGCGCTGTATGATGCGGCGAGTCCGGCCTGACCCCTCCGTCTCGCATGCTCGCCACCTCCCCGAAGCGGGAAGGCAAGGTTGAAGAGCGGATGAGCGAAAGCGTTGGAACGCCGGAGGCTGTTCGGCGGCAAGGTTTCGACTCACGGAAGGGAGATGAGTGTTCAGCCAAGCCAGTACACCGCCGATCCCTGACATTGAGTCGGAGCCTGAAGCCGGACAGGTGCAGGCGTTAAACAGGCCATGGGATTACGCCGCTACTGGCTCTTCGCCTTGGATTATCTCGGGCAACGGCAACGGCTTGATCTTAGCGATTTCGTCGCCGTATTGCGATTCGGCGTGCGCAAGGTCGTAGTGGTTCTGCATACCGAGCCACATTGCTGGCGCTTGGGAGAACAGCCGCCCAAGCCGCAGCGCAATGTTGGCCGTGACACTGCGCTTCCCCGCAAGAAGCTCGTCCAAGTGGCTCTGCGTCATCCGCAGGTTCTTGGCGAGGCGATACCTAGTGATGCCCTGCGCCGCTAATTCAGGAAGGAAGTCCTCGCGGAGCGCGATTCCTGGGCGCAAATTTTCCAATGCTTCTGGATTGAGCACGGTTTGGCTGTCCATATCAGTATGAAGAGCCGAGAGATTTCTCCGCTCTGCTCGTTCCACGCATCGGTCGAAAGACGACGGCGTTTGGCTACCTCCCCTAGCCCCTCCTTCGGAAAGGAGGGGAATCTACGCCGGATCAATATAATCCCGCAGAAACGAATTCCGGCTGGGGTGGCGGAGCTTTTTGAGGGCTTTGGCTTCGATTTGGCGGATGCGTTCTCGGGTGACGCGAAAGTGTTTGCCGACCTCTTCGAGCGTGTGCGGGTAGCCGTCGTCGAGACCGAAGCGCATTTTGAGGACATCGCGTTCGCGGGTCGAAAGCTGGTCGAGCGCCTCGTCGATCTTTTCGCGTAGGACAACGCGCGTCGTGGCCTCGTTTGGCGAAAGTGCCTCGCCGTCCTGCAGGAAGTCGGCGAGATGGCTGTCCTCTTCTTCGCCAACCGGCATCTCCAGAGACAGTGGTTCCGGCGCGACACGCATGATTTCGCTGACACGATCGACCGGCAAATCCATCTCATGCGCCAGCTCTTCCATGGTCGGTTCGCGGCCAAGGTCCTGAAGAAGCTGCTGATTGATCTTCACCAGTCGGTTGATGGTATCGACCATATGCACCGGGATGCGGATGGTGCGTCCCTGGTCGGCAATGGCGCGCGTGATCGCCTGACGAATCCACCAGGTGGCGTACGTGCTGAACTTGTATCCCTTGCGGTAGTCGTATTTCTCGACCGCGCGGATTAGGCCGATATTGCCCTCTTGGATCAGGTCCGGGAACGACATTCCGCGCAGCGTATAGCGTTTGGCGATGGAGACGACGAGGCGCAGGTTTGCTTGAGTTAGGGTCTCTTTCGCACCCGTATCTCCGAGCTCGATTCGCTTAGCTAGCCGCACCTCCTCTACGAGGGTCAACAGGCTGGAGCGGCCAATCTCACGCAGCCACATGCGGACGGAGTCCTCGAGGGGCATGCCCTCCATGGCTACGAGTTCGTCGTCTGGAGAAGGTGCACGGGTTTGGACATGCTCCCGATGTCCGTTTTGCTGGTCGCCAGCGGACTGCGTTTCGGGATGAGAGCCGTTGCCGTTAGCCGACTGCGATGCGTCCTGGCTGCTTGACGCCTCCCTAGCCTGCTGGACGACGCGTATGCCTTCGTCGGCAAACGTTTGCAGAAGGTCGTCCATCTGGTCGGCATCGAGCATGTCGTACTGGCTCAATGAGTCGCTGATCTCGTCGTAGGTCAGCACGCCGCTCTGCTTGCCATGGGCAAGAAGCCGTTCCATTTCACCCTGTTCGCCGATATCCGCGCCGACACCGCTAATAGTGTTGATCACTTGCTCTGCAGACAACCTTGCCTGTCCCTTAAATGCATAAACAGCGGCACTCAATCATTTGGAGCCGTGTTGTTCGCGGATAAACCGCATCAGTTCCTGTGCAGCGGCAACATCGCCGCCTTCCGCGCGTGTCCGCAGTTCGTCTTCCACGCGCGCGCTCTGTTCTCTCGCCAAACGCTTGATTGAATCCTCGACAATGGATTCAGTCAATGGCGCATAATTCGTGCCAACCGAGCTTGCCGACGGCTGGTTTTCTCCTACTGCATTGTCGGAAGAAACCATCAGCCTGGCGAGCAGATTGCCTACTTCATTATTCCCATATAACTCGTCAATAATTGCGCTTCTGCTCGAAAATGTGCCGGAAAGAAGGCGCGAAGCAAGTTCCTTATGCAAAGGCGAAACAAACATTTCGGCCGTTACGGACTCCGCCACCAGCATGTCCAGGGCATCGTCGCCGCTGATCATCGCCTTAAGTATATTCTCTTCGGCTACCTGAAGTGATTTTGCTGGTGCGTGCCCGGTCGCATTTTCCGGCTTTGGCGCAGGCGGACGGCGTTTATCGCCAAAGCGCCCTCCGCCAGAGTATCCAAATCCGCCGTATTGCGGCTGGCCAATTTGACCACCAGGCGGCGTGCCGGTGATCTCTTGACGAATCTGATCCTCGGCCATTGCCGACCCTTGGTCGAAAAACGGATGCATGGGCGCAGCCATGCGGATATATCGCTCCCGCTCGATTACGCTCTTGGTCAACTTGATGAGCGGCGTGATTTCGCGCCTGAAGATCGCTGCCTTGTCCCTCTCCGTCAGTCCTGTTTTCTTTTCGTGCTCCGTCAGCAATGTTCTAAGCTGAAACTCCCGGATTGGCATGGCATCGTCAATTGCAGTGGTGAACTCCGCGAGCTTTCCAGCCCGCAGCAGACTATCAGGATCCTCGCCTTGTGGAAGATTCAGCACCAACGCCTCAAACTCCTTCGCTTCCAAGATCGCGTTCGCACGCTGCGCGGCTTTGAGTCCGGCAGCATCGGCGTCGAACGCCAGAATCACCCGCTGCGCATGACGCCCCAAAATCTCCGCGTGATCTGGTGTAAGCGAAGTGCCAAGTGTCGCGACGACATTCAAAAAACCAGCCTGGTGCGCAGAGATGACGTCGAAATAGCCCTCGACGACAATCGCGATGCCCTTTTCGGCAATCGCCTTGCGCGCGCGCGACATCGCAAAGAACGTTTTGCCCTTGAAAAACAGAGGCGTCTCGGCCGTATTCAGATACTTGGGCCTGCCTTCGGCTGCTTCGATCAAACGTCCGCCAAACGCAATTGGGCGATCGTGTACGTCGAGAATCGGGCAGACAATGCGCCCGCGCAGCTTGTCGTAAGGCTCTCCATAGCTGCGGTCGCCCTTCGTCAGAATGCCCGCTTCGACCGCGTCGGCAAGCTCGACTTTGTTGCGGCGAAAATAGCCAGCAAGACCATCCCAACCGTCGCCTGCGAAGCCGAGCCGAAACGATTTGATTGATTCGTAGGCGATGCCTCGGTCCAGCAAATACTGCATGGCAGTAGGGTTCGACGCGAGTGTCTCTTGGTAGTATTTTGTGGCGACTTCCAGAGCGCGGTAGAGTTTGTCGCGCTTGCTGGTCGTCTCCTGAGAATCGGAGTGGCCCCTGGTGAGCGTGATTCCAGCCTTTTGCGCTAAGCGCTCCAGCGCTTCGCCGAACTGGAGGTTTTCGGCCTTCATCAGAAAATCGAATGCATCGCCGCCCTCGGAGCACTGGCCAAAGCAGTACCAAAAGCCTTTGTCGGGATTAACCTGAAACGATGGTGTCTTTTCGCTGTGGAACGGGCAGCAGCCCTTCCAGATAGGCCCCGAGCGCTTGAGGGCGACGTACGGTGAGACAATGTCAACTATGTTGACCGACGAGCGGACCCTGTCGATTTCGTCACGCTCTGCCATCGTACTTCTCCACTAACCTCATGCAGATAAATGTCCGAAGCCGCGAATACGTACTCGTATTGCGGCTTGCCAACTACTAAATATCCTACCCGATTTCCAGCTACTCAACAGCAGCGACAGTAATGCCAACGACCTTGCCATTGTGGAGCTGGAACGCAACGTGCTGCTTCTCAAGATAGCGGATCATCAGGATGCCGGTCGTGCTGGTGTCCTGCGCCTCGGGATAGCCGTATTTAGTGATAACGGTGCCGTATGTCGAGCCAAGGCTGATATTGCGCGTAGTCTTGACCGTGCTCTTGTAGCCAAGCACCGTGATCTCGATGACACGGCCGTCGGGCGACATTAGAAACTGCAGCTCGACATTGTTTGGCCGGTCGTAAACGAAGCGCGCTTCGCCCGCCGTGTCGGACGTGTCCGTCGGAGTTGACGACGCCGCGGGAGCAGCGGAGGGTGCTGAGAACTCGGGCGCGCGGTTGCCCGTGTTGGGCTGGGAGGTTGCCGCAGCCGGAGGCGTGCTAACACCCGCGCTTCCGCCCTGAATCACTCCTACAGCGTCAGCGCCGGTCAAGACCCTGGTGGGCTCACCGTATCGCGTCAGCACCTCTTTCGAGGACGCGAAGATTCGGATGCCGGCGAGTGAGTGCTCGGCCGCTCTTGCTGATGTCGGCGCGAAAATCATGCCGGCGGCAATTAATGTGAGCGCGGCCATGAGCCCGCCGATGCGCCCCAGTTGGGCAGCAGCCAAGTGGCGAGCGTTAAGATGCACAGCGCAAATCTGATTGAACTTCATTAAAGCTTTTTCCCCTGTCCACAACGACCTTATACCGTCTTTGACTATACGGTATAATTTGGCCGAAAAGAGCCAGAACTCCTCCATAATTTTACCCCTATCGTTAAGTGACCTTGAACAATATGCGCGACTATGCGTCCATGTATTCGAATTCATCGTCGCTGCGGGGTGCGAGTAGGTGATCTGTTTGCAAAATTCCGACACCGCCTTGATTACTCGGTGTCAAGAGCGTGATCCAACCGCCTTCAACGAGATTGTGACGCGCTATAAGCAAAAAATCTTCAACTACGTCTATCGCATGACGGGAGACAATGAAGAAGCGGAGGATGTCACTCAGGATGTTTTCCTGAAGATGTACATTTCGCTGCCCTCGTTTCGGTCCGAGGCGAGCATCACTACCTGGTTATACCGGATCGCTGGCAACCTATGCATCGACCGGTTTCGCAAGCGAAGCCGTCGCGAAAACGCCCTGGGCGGCGAGATGATGTCGCTCGATGCGGGCGAAGCGTCCGGGGAGTCTGGCACCGGACGCTCTGCACTGGAGATTGCAGATACGGCAGCAGAGCCGCTGCACATGCTGGGCAGACGTGAACTGGATCAGCATATCCAGAGCGCGCTTGCGAAGCTGCCAGAGAAGATGCGTGCCGTTGTTATTTTGCACGATATTGAAGGCTTGGCGTACGAAGAGATCGCGGTAGTCGAGAACTGTCCATTGGGCACAGTCAAATCGCGCCTGTTCAACGCTAGGATGCAGCTTAGGAAGCTGCTGACTCCTTACCTGCAGTCTTAAGGGATTGCCGCCGAAAATTGAATAGGGACTGGTGACTGACTATGTTGAACGAATGCACAAACTGCCGACAGAACTTGTCTGCGTACATTGATGGAGCGGTGGACTCGAAGACCGCATGGAAAATGCAGATGCATATTGCCGTCTGCCCCGAGTGCGCGTCCGAATGCAACGATCTGAAGCGCACCGTTAGCCTCGTACAGGGCGTTTCTCGCCTTAGCGTTTCGGACAATTTTGACGCAATTCTTGCCGCAAGAGTCGCGAACGCTCGCCAGCAGCATCCGGGCTTTGGCGGCAGGTTTGGCGATTTTGTGCGGTCTATCGGCATGTGGAACCCGAGACCGGCGGTTCAATATGCAGTCGCGTGCACGTCAGCTGCGGTAGCAATAGTGGTGATGGTATTTGTCGGCTATTCCAATCACGGGCAGTTCACCGGATACCCGGCAGTAAACTTGTCTGGCGCTTCATCCGCGAGTGCATCGAAGGCGACCGACACATCATTCGTGGCCGCATGTACAAGTGTTCACGCACAAGATCAAGCCACCCAGCCGATAGCGGACCCGTCCGCTGAAGCGCTGGCCGAACGGATCGACAATAGTGGCAGCAACGTCCTCTCGCAGGACTAAGTCGGGAGATCGCAGCCATCGCCGTTGTTCATCGGCACACACTAACGACATGCTAAACCAGCGCGGCCACAACTGCATGGCGCGCGTTGCGCCCGGAAAAACGACCGCTACGCTCATTGCCGTAGTGTTGGCTTTGATCGTAGGCGCGCCAAACGTTTTCGCATCTCCCCAAGCTGGATCAAGATTGGGTCAACTGGGAAATCCTTACCATGTTGCCGCTCCCCGCCGCGCTGCTCCACTCACGACTGATCCCCAAATCCGAATGCTGCTCGCCAAAATGCGCGACGCGGACAAAAATCTGGCGCTGTCCGGCGAACAGGTGACTGTCCTGTACCGACCGGGTCGCTTGGGCGTTACGACTTCCGACCGAACAGTTTACCGAGATGGCGACAGGTCGTTCCGTGCCGAATACCACACGCCGCTCGAGCCTTGCGGGCGAAGTTTTTGTGACCCGGCAGGATCAGTCGTGGGACTATCAGCCGAGCCGAAGAGTGCTGAAGGTCGGCCCTCCCAAGCATGGCAAACTGATGACCGGCATTGGACCGATGGCTAAAGCACTGCGAACGGGCGACGCCAGAATTTCGATTGCGGGAACGGACAATGTGGCCGGAAGGCCCGCCACCGTGCTTGAAATCGCTGGCACAAACCAGACCCCAACCGGCTCAATTAAGATGTGGATCGACAACGCGACCGGTGCGCAGCTTCGAACAGAGGTCTACGACGAATCTGGCCAGATGCAGTCGGTTTCCTATTTTACTCAGATCGCGTTCGGGCCAACGTTCCCGTCCGGCACATTCGATCAGCCAGTTGTCGCGCAGGGCACGCGCACCGAAACCGAACAACCGCGCAAGCAACTTACGCACTTCCCAAGCGATGCCGAGGCCGGATTCCATGTCCTGCAGCCCTCGTATCTGCCATCAGGCTACGTCTTTCAGTCGTCGTCCATCTTCCAGGTCAACGGCAAGCCCGCAGTCGGCCTGATGTACAACAGCGGCCTGACGATCCTTTCCGTCTTTGAAAGCCCCACGCCGCAACGGTCGCAGAACCGGCCGGAGCAGGTGCTGCACCCCAGGGCGGGAACCGTCATCCTCAAGACAAACGGCATGCAGTTTGCGGCCATTGGCACTCTGAGCGACGATGAATTGCTCAGCGTCCTGCACGGGCTGCACTAGCGTTAGATGATTGCGTCAATTCCAGCCGATAATAAGAGAAGAATTTCAGAACGCTCTATGGCCGCTGGGCCATCTTTCGCGTTTGTTGTTGCGTAGCATTGTCACTAATTGGCAAAAACTTGCATATACGTGATAGATTGTAATTAGTCAGACGCCTGCAATTTCGCTAGTAAGATCGATGATTCGCGCGGAACAAGCCTAAAATGCGCATCGACTGGAATAACCTGCCGCCGGTCAGCTCCATTCCAGGGGTGGCGTCGCGTCCACGGCTGGACACCCCCGGTGCAAATCAGGTTTCCGATGTCGCTGATGCAATCGCAAACGAGGTTGGCGCTGGAACATCAGGCTTCTCCGCAAATGTAACCGCTGATGCGTTGCGTGCCGCGCTCCTTGAGCTTGGAATCGCCGCCGATGCCGACTCCATGGCGCTCGCGGAAGTCTTCACCAGGCTTGGACTGCCCCTCACTGATGCAAATATCGTCGAGGGACGCTCGATCCTTGCGCGCAATCCTCGCCTGCCAGCAGCCGCCTACGCGATGGCAAAACTCCTGGACGCGCCGCTGACACCAGGCGTACTGCGCGCTCTTGCGCGTGTCATCGACGGCGCGCTTGGCAAATATCCCCTGCCCGACGAGGCGCTTCGGGATCTGAGTCTTGCGCTTGATGGACAGTCCGGCTCGCAGGAGCTTGCGCGGGACCTGTACCGGATCGTGTCGAGGCTTGGCACCAGCACCGAAAATCAACTTCTTCGTACCGAAGGCGGCCTGCTCAGCGAGAAATCGCTCAACAACGATCCACGCGCGCAGCTCCTGACTCTGTCCAACGACACTGACGACCGCAATGTTCGCATGGCCGCGGACGCCCACGCATCCCATATCGAAGGCCAGCAGCTTCTCAACCAGATTGCAATCAACCGTTTCGATCCGCCCGTTCCGCTGTATTTTGCGTTTCCGTTTCGGATTGCCGACCACGAAACGGTTCCTGCGGAAGTGCAGGTGTGGACAAAGGACGACGAAGAGGCGCGCAACAATCCCGACGATGGCGACCGATTGGTCCTCCAGACAGTAGTGCGTTTATCGCCGCCGAAGTTGGGTCTGATTGAAGTGAGGCTGCAAGGGAAAAGTGACGCGACCCTTACCTGCAACATCTTAGCAGAGCGTCAGATCACCTACCGCCTCTTGCGCCGGAACTACACGGATCTTGCAGACGGCCTGTCCAACAGTGGCTGGCATGTGACGCGGGTAGATGTCGGTCTTGCCAGCGAGTTCGAGCCGCTCTGGTACGGGGGCGCGTCACTCGCGCATCCACGCAACCGCGTGGACAGGAAAGCGTAGCCATGTCTAACGAATCCGAGCAGCCGCAAACTCCGCCAAAAACCGCAGTCGCGCTGCGCTATGACCCGGAAAAAGGCGACGCGCCGGTCGTTGTCGCGACGGGCGAGGGCTTTGTCGCGGATCAAATCCTAAATATCGCGAAGAAGCACAAAGTCCCCATTCGCGAGGATCGCGCTCTCGCGAACGCGCTGTCGTCGCTCAACCTCGGTTCCTACATCCCTCCCGAAATGTACCGCGCCGTCGCCGAAGTGCTGGCTTTTGTCTATCGGTTGGAGAATGGCGGGAAGCGGTAGGTTAAGCGGGCTGCCGAATTGTGCCACGCTTAAATTAGCGAACATTTGCGGCTAACTCCGCAACCATCTGCCCCTTCCGAATCTGCTCGGCCGTCACTGCTCTAACTGCAATCCAAACCATTGCAGCACCGACTACTCCGCCTGCTATGCCAATATAGGTAAACGCAAGGTAAAGGCCGAACGTATTCTGCGACAAGTGGCCAGCCATACCGTGAAAAAGAATGACGGAAGCGATGTTGTAGATCGCGCCGAATACCGCCAGGCCAAACATCATTTTAATGAATCGTCTTGGAACGTTACCAAACGTCAACGGGTCATTTTGAGAACCGAGCCACAGCTCATTGGCGATGGGATACACGACGAACACATTAATCGCGGGGAGCGCAGCCAATGCAGTTGCCAGCCAGGGAACAAACCGCTGCTTTTTTCCCACAAGCAGGAACAAATTTGAGTATGAGCAAACCAACCAAAAACTGTTTACAATTAGGGCGCAAACAAGGTCAATGTAGTAAGCCTGATGTATGACGTGATTCGGCAGATAGGTTTCCCGCATCATTGCCACTTCACCATGCCAATAAAACAGCAGCTGCATGAGTTGTAGCCCTGCTATTGCCGCGAGCAGGATAATGAGCACCCCGGTAGTTAATGCGACGAAATTCCTTAATCGACATATCCGAGGTACGTCGATAACGTTCTGGGGGCTTTGCTTGCTAATGCTTGCCGTTTCAACCGGCTTTGGCGGCCAAACACCATTCGCCGCAGCATTGGCCGTCCCCTCGCCATGTTCTTCGCTGTCCTTCGAATCCATCACTTAGTCACTCGACGTCCGAGCGTTGAACATCTGCTCCTGGCGAGAGTTGATTGCATTGACCAGGATTAGCATGAAAACAAGAGCGCCGATTCCTAAAATGTCGTGTATTGCAGCAATGCGGTGGAATTGAACGACAGAGCTAGCGTGCCGGCCGACTGAAAAGAAGGCGGCAACATAGATCGTCCAGCACAAAGTCCATAGCACCCACCAAATTGGAATGAGTTCGCTGATGAACGTGGACTCGCCAGCCTTCAACAATGCCGCTTTCCGAGCTGAGGCTCGCACGCGCGCCAGATTCGTGCTACAGAATTCAGCGGCCTGAACAGGTTAATGATAGGAATGAAGAAATCGAGCACAACCCAAGCAGGGTCGATCAACTTGCCCTCCGCGGACCCAAAGTCCCGTGCGTTCTCGGCAGCCCGGAAAAGCCAGAGCAGAAACGCGCCAGCAAGCGCGATATAGCTGCCCCACCCTACGAAAAATTCCACGACGCGCATGATTGGCGTTTCGGAAATACGCGGGAAGCTGATGTTGTAAACCGCCTCGCAGGACAAGTATGCGAAGTGAAATGCAGCGATTGCGACGATAAATCGCTGCTGACGACGTTGAAAGTTGAACGGCCGCTCACCATGCATCGCGGCGACAGCGGCGCGGTCCGGCGCTGGCGGCCAAACAGGCGGGCTATTCAAGTTCAGGCTCGATCCTGTGCCTGTTGTTCCATGCCTCGACCAGCGCCTTTTCCTTGGCTTCCTGGCGATTGTTGATGGCGCGGATGACGAGATTCATGAAGATCAGAGTGACGACAAGGACCACTTGAGACACAGTGAGTCTGCCAGCTTGAAATATGGCACGATAGAGATCACCATCCGAGTCGGGATTTATCTGGTGGTAGGCATTCTCCCCATTGACTAGCAAACGGATCAAAAAAACGATCCAACACGCGATGATCAATGGACTTGCTCCCGATTTCTGCCTCGTGCAAGACTCATTCGGGTCACTGCTTTGCCAGACCTCGTCCAACAATTGGTAAGGCTTATAAAGACCGACGATAGGAACGAAAAAGTACCCAACCGCCCAGCCTGGAGTTGTGGACGGCGAAACATCAGGAAACGCATAGAGATTTTTGTAAACGCCATGCACCCAAATCAGAAACAATACGGGGAGCAGATACAAGCAAGTCATGCTGATCAGCGCAGTGATCGACGTGAGCAAAGGCAGCCCGCTCGTTCCCGATGTCTCGCCAAAAATCAATGTCCAAACATCCCATAAGACCGCCAACGCGGATACTGCAAGTATCCATCGCTGCAGCTTGCGGCGACTAACGAAGACTCCACGCGCACGGCGCGGATCGATATTTGCCGAGCTGTCGGGCGCGGGTGGCCAAACGGGCGAATGCAAGCCTGATTGTTGTTGTTCGGGGACGAAATTCACATCTACAATTGTACGCTAGATTTCACTGGACGTCGATTCCAGTGAGCGGCTTACGCTCGATGCCGTTCGGTGCGACATTCTGGGAGATTTCCAGCGCGGCATTGCCATCGGCGAACGTGAAGTTGAGGAAAATGGAGTACGGCGTTTCGATGTACACGATCCTGACGGTGAGCTCGTTGCCATTCCACGCGGCCGCTGCACCGATGCGATATTCGGCCAGCTTCTGAAATGGCTCCTGCGCCCGGAAAGTCAGGCCAGTGATGCCGTCCGCCCATGTTTTGCGGCCAGCCTGGATTACGTGCTTGGCATGGTCAGCAGCAAATTTAATCACGATATCGTTACCATCTGCTGCAAACATCACCGAATCAATCAACTCGTCGTTCGGAGAAAACTTAAATTCCCGCCCGAATGCACGGCTTTCTGCATCGGACCTGAATTCCCCCGTGGGAATAGCTAATGTGAGCGAGCCAAGTTTATTTTCAAGCAAAGCCTGTTCGGCAAAACCCGCCGAACCGCCCTCTTTGACGGCTGGCAGAAGATGTTCCCACATCAGTCCCAGAACATCGCCCATGTCCTTGATCGCGCCTGTCGTCGCTACGACCATGTCCAGATCAGGAATGACAACGCTGAACTGTCCATACATGCCGTCGGCGCGATAGGTATTGTGTCTGCCCCGCCATATCTGGTATCCGTAGCCTTGGTTGCCGTCGTTGTTGGCATCGTCGCCGTTCGCGATTTGTCGCGAGGTGGCGGCGTCAACCCACTCCTTCGGGATCACCTGCTTGCCTTGAAAAGCTCCACCGTTCAGATAGGTTAAGCCGAACTTGGCAATCGTTTCAGTAGTGGCATACAAGCCCCAACCGCCGGTATTGACTCCGCGCGGACAAGTATCCCAGTTCGGCTGCGGAATTCCCAGCGGGTCAAACAGGCGAGGCTTGAGATAGTCAACAATCTTTTCCCCGGTCACCTTCTGCACAATCGCCGAGACCATGTAGGTCGAGCCGCTGTTGTAGGCGAAACGCGTCCCCGGTTTGTCTTCGAACGGACACGCCAGAAAAGCCCCCACCCAATCGTCAATCTCCTTGGCCCTCCAAGCAATATCGACAGTGCGCTCGCCTGCGCTCATGGTAAGAAGGTCGCGAACAGTCATGGCCATCAAATTGTCCGGCGGATTTTCGGGCAATTTGTCAGGAAAGAACGATGCAACCTTGTCGTCCACGGACAGCAAGCCCTCCGCAACGGCAAAACCTGCGGCGGTGGACGTAAAGCTTTTGCTCACCGAGAACATCACGTGCGGTGCGTCGGCCCTGTGCGGCGCCCACCATCCCGCCGCAACAACAGACCCGCGGCGCACGATCATCAGGCTGTGCATTTCGTGGCCGTTACGGTCTAGTGCGTCGAGGAAATTGATGATTGACGCCGCATTGACGCCTTGCGCGGCAGGTGTGCTTCGGGGGAGTAGAAGTTCGTTAGACATGTGTCGCTTCTTCGCGCTTCGCGTAAGCAAATCCTTCCAAAATAAAACGCCCTGCCAAGCGTTGCGCTCGGCAGGGCCATTTTCGGATGACGACCTGAGAATGCGGCTCAGGTGCCTTGATCCCACGAGGCAAGGTACTTAGTCTGCTCGTCGGTAAGGATGTCGATCTTAACACCCATCGATGCTAGCTTCAGAAGCGCGACCTTCTCGTCGATCTCCTTCGGCACGGTGTAAACCTTCTTTTCAAGGCTCTTGGCGTTCTTGGCCATGTACTCAGCGCAAAGCGCCTGATTCGCGAACGACATATCCATGACGCTCGCCGGATGGCCCTCGGCAGCCGACAAGTTGATCAAGCGGCCCTCGCCAAGCAGGTAGACCTTTTTGCCGCCGTCAAGCAAATACTCCTCGACGAACGGACGCACTTCGCGCTTGCCGCTCGACAAGCCTTCGAGCGCCGGAATATCGATCTCGACATTGAAGTGGCCGGAGTTCGCGACAATCGCGCCGTCCTTCATCACCTTGAAATGCTCTTCGCGCAGGACATGGATATCGCCTGTGACGGTGCAGAAGATGTCGCCGATCTTTGCGGCTTCAGCCATCGGCATGACACGGAAACCGTCCATGGTCGCCTCAAGACCGCGCAAAGGATCGACTTCAGTGACAATGACATGCGCGCCAGCGCCGCGTGCGCCGCTCGCCAAACCGCGTCCACACCAGCCGTACCCGGCAACCACAAAATTTCGGCCCGCAAGCAGGACATTGGTGGCACGCAGAATGCCGTCAATCGTGCTCTGCCCAGTGCCGTACTGGTTGTCGAACATGTGCTTCGTGTCGGCATCGTTGACTGCGACAATCGGATATGCGAGAACACCATCCGCAGCCATCGCGCGTAGGCGAATCACACCCGTGGTTGTCTCTTCAGTCCCGCCGACAATGCCCGGAATCAGTTCTTTGCGCTCGGTGTGGATGATTCCGACTGTGTCGGCGCCATCGTCCATGGTGAAGTTCGGCTTGTAGTCGAGCGCGCTGAGAATGTGCTGATAGTAGGTGGCGTTGTCCTCGCCCTTGATCGCAAAGGTCGGCACATCGTAATGCTTGACCAATGCGGCGGCGGTTTCGTCCTGTGTCGAAAGCGGATTCGATGCACACAAAATCACTTGTGCGCCGCCAGCTTTCAGGGTACGCATCAGGTTTGCCGTCTCGGTGGTGACATGCAGGCAAGCGACGGCGGTAATGCCTTCTAGCGGTCGCTCTTTTTCGAAGCGCTCGCGGATCGAACGCAGTACGGGCATTTCGCGCTCGGCCCATTCGATTCGGTTCTTGCCGACATCGGCGAGGCCGAGGTCTTTGACATCATGAGGAGAAAGTTTGGTTGACGCAATTGGCGTCGAAATGGCGGTTTCGTCGAGCGGTTCAGCTATTGCTGGTGACATAGAAGCGGACTCCTGTAAGGATCATTCGTTGGGATCACAGTCGATGTGATCCAAAAAAGATTGGCGGGCTGCCGAAAATTGACATTTGCGGCAGCCCGCGCAATTTGGTGGTGGGCCGAACAAGATTTGAACTTGTGTAGGCTTGCGCCGACGATTTTACAGACCGCCTCCTTTAACCACTCGGACATCGACCCACGTATTTGGTTGTCAATCGGTTGCTGCTAACACGCAAAAAATGCCCGTCGTGACGGGCCGTTCGGCGCGGAGCAACATATTATATACCCTGCAGCCTAAAAACGCAACCAGGCGAGATGCGGGGAACGGAAGATTTAGGAACGCTCTCTGGCCGCTGGGTCATTTTCGCGTTTTGCAAATTGGAGAAATGGGGCCGAAGGCGAGAATCGAACTCGCAACCATCCGCTTACAAGGCGGGCGCTCTACCATTGAGCCACTTCGGCACGCAGCCCTCCGCCGACGCGGACCAACCACAGCAACGACGCAAATTATACAGTTCAATCGATGGGGGTGTCAAGGCGAGGGCGATAAAGGGCCCGCGCCAGGGGTTGTGGATCACCAACGTAGTCTCCGCCTAATTTCCATTCCGCCGCGAACCCGGTGTGTTGCCGCGAGGGTTTGTTCCTCTTATGGCGGACGCAAGGAGCTCGGCTTTGGGCGAGGCGACTCCGAAGCGAAGAATGAGCGGAGGGCAAAGACCGAGCAAGCAGCAAGCGAACGCCGGAGACTTGGAACAAACACTCGCGGCGACACACGAAAACGAAGTCCCAAACCGTTAACGCGATCAAGACGCAAGGCTCGCGTGAGCGCATTGAAGGCCTTTGCCGCTAGAACGAAAATTACAATTTCAGCGACCGTATCGAACGGTCAATCTTCGACTGCTGGTTCTTCAGCGTTTCCAGCTTGGAGAGATTCTCGTCGTTGATCATCAGCTCGTAATGCGCGGTGGCATAGCCGGGGACATACGGCGCGAGGTAATCCGGAATCTTTGGCTGCGTGTATAGTGCGCGCTCAGAGATGTAGATCGGCATGTAGTCGATGGACGTGTCGTCGAACTCTTTCTGCTGTTTCGTACCGCGGCGTCTGGCGTACTGGGCATTGACGCGGGTCACCTCCGTCCACTCGCGCATCGCCTCTTCGACACGATTTGCAAAGAAGCATGCAAGACCGAGGTTGGAATGAAGCATGGCGTTCATCGGATCGATCTGGATGCCCGCCTCGAACTGCTCGATCGCGTCCTTGTGACGCTTCATGCGCGCGAATGTGATCCCCAGGTTCGCGTAGTCCTCGACACGTTCCTGACGAAGCATCAGCACGCGCCTAAACTCGCCAGACGCCTTTTCGAAATCGTCTTTTCGATAGTACGCGACGCCGAGATTCGTGTGCAGGTCGGCGTTGCCGGTTTCGTGCTTTTTGGCCTTCTCCCAAGCGTCGATCGCGTTTTCAATCGCCTTTTGGGTGATGTAGTTGTTGCCCATGTTGTAGTACACGGAACCTAGCGCGGAATCATTTTGCAGCGCCGTCCTGAAATAGCCCATGGCGGCGTCGGGCGCGCCCATGTCCATTTGGCACAGGCCCATGTTGCTGTTCGCGATGGCACCCTTTTTGTCGATCAGGAGCGACTGTTCGAGACATTTGACGGCATTTTCAACGTCCGACCGGATCAAAAAATGCCAGCTCAGGTTGGTGAGCATATCCGCGTTGCGCTCATCGGCTTTCAATCCCTGCTTGAAACAGTGCTCAGCCTGATCGTACTCACCGATCAATGTGAAGCAAAGTCCGAGGCCGCCCAAAATGCTTGGATCGCCCGGCCTGACCTGCAGCGCCTGACGATAGATGTCCATCGCTTTTTCAACCTGATTCTGCTTGAAAAGCAAAACTGCCTGTGCGATCAACGTCTGCCAGGAATAGGGGTTGATCTCGTACGCACGAGCCAAGTGGCGCTCGGCCTGATCCGGGATTCCCTGCTCGATATAGGTCTTTGCGAGGTTGAATTGCGGCTCGAACAGATTGGCTTGATGGGTAATCGCATCGCGGAATTCGCGAATGCCGTCGTTGTGCATGCCGAGTTTGCAAAGCGCCGCTCCGTGCAGCGTATGCGCCAGGCCATGATGCGGGTCAACAATAATCGCCGCCTCAAAGCGCTCAGCGCTGTCCTCATAACGCTCCTGTTGGTAGTAGACAACTCCAATGTTGGCGATGGCAGGTGCATGGCCCGGATCGGCCTTGACCGCATCCCGGAAGTGCTCTAGCGCTTCTGAATAGTCCCTCTCCATCGCGCACGTGATTCCCATGTCGTTGTGGGCATCGGCGAGGCTCTCCTTTTCGCCCTTCTTAATGATCCGCTCGATATAAGAGACGCCGTTTGCAGTGTCGCCAGTCATGGCGTAGGAAATCCCAATGCGGTTTGCGGCGGCCGGCTCGTTCATCGCTGAGCTCAGGGATCCGTTCTGTTCACTGAGAACCGTTCTAAGGCGATCGGTGTCGCCTGTCCGCATGAGCGAGTAGACAAGATTCAGACGAGGCTCGGAGACTTCCGGATTTTGTTTGATCGCCTGACTGAAACGATCCAGCGAAAGTTGCAGCTGGCCACGACGCGCGAACGCTACTCCGACATTGTTCAGAAAATCGACACGAGGACCAACGCCGAGCTTGTACGCCTGCCTCGAGCTGCTGCAGGCTTTCATCTACCTCGCCTTCGATCAGATGCAGCGCGGCAAGCGTAAGGCGCGACTCGGGATTGATCTCTTTGCCTGGATTTTCCTCGAGTTCCTTCTGCTCCACCTCGTTCTGCTTTTCGCGCTCATGCTCGATCTTGGAAATCTGGCCGTGGACTTTCCTGCGTTGGTTTTGGAGGATGGTCAACTGGATCATGACGCTGCCGCGGCTTACCATAAGCACGATCAGCACGCCAACGATTGCTCCGCCAGTTGCGAAACTGACCTGCATCGGAAGCAAGTTAGGGCTGGCCTCAAAAATGAACGAGGCGGCGAAATGTCCCAAAACGCCAACAACGACGGCACCGAGAGCGTACGCAATCAGCAGAATTAAGATTCGTCTGAAGGGGAACGGTTTGCTCGGGCGTTTTGCGCTCTTGACGTCCCGCAGGATTACCCCGCAGTGGCTGCAAACGTCTACATTTGGAATTGAGCGAGTGTTGCAATACGGACAGACCATGGCTTGTTTCCTATGATGCCCTTACGGCTGGCGAACTAGAAAATCAGCAGCTTATACCCGCGTGCTAAAGTTCGGGCAAAACCCACGTCAAACCCAAGAAAATCCCTAAGCCTGTGCGCGCTCAGCGATTTTTGTATTGACCGAACTGCCGTTAGCCTTGACGCCTTCGTTGGCGAGTGCATCGGCGTTTGAGTTAAATCCGCGCAAACTGTGATTGATTTCGAACCGAACAAAGTGTTGTTTCAGTGTCATTACCTGCTGATATAAGGGACGGAGATGAGGTGCGGATACCTTGTACCGTCCTTGTACCTGGCGGGCTAGCAGTTCGCTATCGGTTTGAACCGTCAGATCGGTGGCCCCACGATCAAGCGCTTCCTGCATTCCGGCAAGAAGAGCGGAGTACTCTGCCACATTGTTCGTAGTGATGCCGATTGGCCTGGCGATCTCCGCGATGAGTTCACCGGAGGAGTTCTTGATGACGATCCCTATGCCGGACGGCCCCGGGTTACCTTTGCAGGCACCGTCAATTTCGATGTAAAGCGACGACAAAGAAATGTTTACCGCGAAAGCGCTGTCGATTCCTAATGCAAGTATACCCGAATTAAATGCGCGGAATGCGGCGACGGCGAACAGGCGTGATAATCGAAGGTTCGGCGCGCTTTTCAGCGCTGGTCATATGTGGCCATAATGAGGGGGTAGTCAATCCTGAACATTTTGGATTCGCATGACTTTCCGAAAGAAGCAGAACAGAAAATGCCGGATATCTTGCTGGCTTATCTCTTGCATCAATATGCAACGATCACATTCGCCGTATGAAGCCGATTGTACCAATTCGCAAAACCGCCTTTACGCTCATTGAGCTGCTCGTCGTCGTCGCCATCATCTCCATTTTGACGGCGATCCTTCTGCCCGTCTTTGCTCAAGCGCGGGAGAAGGCGCGGCAGACAAGCTGTCTGAACAACGAAAAGCAACTCGCGTACGGAGTCATCATGTATCTGCAGGACAATGACGAAACCCTCCTGCCGACCGCGACTCCGCGCCCGGGCGATCTCACCGGCAACAACCCCATCCTTTGGCCTGACGAGATCGATCCGTATGTCAAAGACAATCAAATCCGCCTCTGCCCCGACGACAGCAGCGAGCCTGCAGCATATCTCAATTCGTACGGGTTGAATGAGCTCAATTTCGCCGATGAGACAGATACCGGCGCGCCTCCTCCTAAGATTCTTGCGCAATTTCAGACTCCCGCCTATACCGTCATGCTCGGTGAAATCGGCACCGGGTCAATCGGCAATCTCACCGACTACACCACGTTGGTTGCTGGTGCATATAAATTGGTCGCGCCGGATGTTCAGCTCAACGATCAGTTCGACGCGCGGCCTGCCTTCCGACACCAGCAGCGAGCTAATATCAGCGTTCATGGATGGCCATGTCCAGTCTCTGCGCATCGAGCAGTTCTACGCGGGGCAGTCTCCGGCGGACAAGTGGTTCTGCACGAATCCGGAAGTAGTTGCCGCTTGTCATGGCTAGTGATTACAGACCGTTCTTAGCCGCCATCCTTCATCTCGCTGGGCGATTAGCGCAATGAATGCCTGGGTAAATGACGTTCGCACGCGTTCGGCAGCCATGCAAAGAAGCGGTCGCAACGTACTGTTTACACTCATCCAAAAGAAGCTAAGGAAGCAAAACCATGAGCACTGAAACCCAGCCCAGTACCAAGACCACGCCCAACCAGATGACAGATATGTCAACGACGCCGGAGGTCAAGCCGCCTCTAACATCCAAAGATGAAGACCTCGCGCTCGCGACGACGGCGGGACTGCTGCCAATGTCAACCAATGTTGGCCAGCCAATTTCGACCGACCAAAATTCGCTCAAAGCAGGAAAGCGTGGCCCCACGCTTCTCGAAGACTTTGTCGTCCGCGAGAAGCTGCAGCACTTTGACCACGAGCGGATTCCCGAGCGGATAGTCCATGCGCGCGGCGCGGCTGCGCATGGGGTTTTCAAGCTGTACGAGTCCCTGAGCGACCTGACTACGGCAAAGGTGCTGACCGATACGTCGCTCGAGACGCCGGTTTTCGTCCGCTTTTCGACCGTAGCCGGGTCGCGCGGATCGGCGGATACGGCGAGAGACGTCCGCGGGTTCGCGGTCAAAATGTACACGCCGGAAGGCAACTGGGACATCGTCGGCAACAACATCCCGGTCTTTTTCATCCAGGACGCGATCAAGTTCCCCGACTTGATTCATGCCGCGAAAGCCGAGCCGCACAACGAAATCCCGCAAGCGCAGACGGCCCACGACACGTTCTGGGACTTCATCAGCCTGACACCTGAATCGATGCACATGATCATGTGGGTGATGAGCGACCGCGCCATCCCACGCAGCTTCAATACGATGGAGGGTTTCGGTGTCCACACGTTCCGCCTGGTCAACGCCGAAGGCAAATCGACATTTGTTAAGTTCCACTGGAAGCCGCTTGCCGGCATTCATTCGCTTGTATGGGACGAGGCACTGAAGATTTCGGGCAAGGATCCGGATTTCCACCGAAAAAGCATGTGGGAATCGATCAACGACGGCAACTATTTCGAGTGGGAGCTTGGCGTTCAGACGCTTGCGCAGGAGGATGAGCAGAAGTTCGATTTCGACATTCTAGATGCGACCAAGCTATGGCCCGAAGAGCTCATTCCGGTGAAGCGCGTCGGCAAGATGACGCTCAACCGCAATCCCGACAACTACTTCTCGGAGACGGAGCAGGTGGCGTTCAATGTCACCACTCTGCCGCCTGGAATCGACCTTTCCGACGACCCGTTGCTGCAGGGCCGAACGTTCTCGTACCTAGACACCCAGCTTAGCCGCCTTGGCAGCCCGAATTTCACGGAGATTCCGATCAACAGGCCGATCAATGGCGTTTCGAACAACCAGCGTGACGCGCAGATGCGCTATACGATAAATAAGGGCCGCGTTTCGTATGCCCCGGCATCGCTCGACGATCACGATCCTAGCGAAGTAAACGCGCCTGGTTTTGTCAGCTACGAGGAGCAGGTGAACGGCCCTAAGGTGCGCGTTCGCAGCGAATCGTTTGGCGACCATTTCGGTCAGGCGAAGCTGTTCTGGAATAGCATGACCCCTCCCGAGAAAGAGCACATTGTCAAGGCGCTGCAGTTCGAGCTTGGCCATGTCGAGACCCGAAAGGTGCGCCAGCGCATGATCGGCAACCTGCAGCAGATCAATCAGACATTGGCATCGCAAGTTGCGGCGGCTTTGGGCGAGGTTGATATGATAGAGGGCGAGCATGTCAAACCGAGCGGAACTGCCGACTCTGCGACCGAGACGCAAGTCCTTGCCGGCGCCACCAGCGAGACGACAGCATCCGGCGGCGTGCAAAGCTCCGACGCGTTGAGCATGGAAAAGAATGTGGTCAACAATCCCAAGGGCCGCAAGGTGGCGATCTTGATCGAACCGGGGGTGGACTTCGCGCAGGTAAATGCGATCATGACTGCGCTCAAGTCCGCGAACGCCAAGGGCGAAATAGTTGGGCCGCACCTAGGACTGATCGAGGCGGACGGTGGATTTGTGGAGGCGACGAAGACGTTCGCGGGTGCCAGCTCGGTTCTTTATGACGCCGTGTTTGTGCCGGGAGGCGAAGGCAGTGTTGGAAAGCTGACGCAAAGCGGCGATGCGCGCGCGTTTGTCGCCGAAGCGTACAAGCATGCGAAGGCGGTTGGATCGTCAAGCGACGGCTCGCAACTGCTCACGTCCGCGCTGCCGCCTGCGGTGGGCGATCCGTTCGCGCAGCCCGGCGTATTCGGTGGGGATGAAATTGCAAGCAGCTTCGTTGATGCAATCGCCAAGCGTCACTGGGGACGGCTCGCGATCGATCAGGTCGCAGCTTAACAGGCACATTCACCAGAGTGTAAGCTCAGGTATTGACGGGTATATACGGCCTTGCAGGCACTCATCCATAGAGATGCCCGCGAGGCCTGTTTTTTGGTGATCGGCGACTTTCGTCGAACCAGTTTCAACAATATCCAGATTCAAAGGAGATTACGATGGCAGTTGAGGCAATGTTCAGGCAAGGCAACCCGCCGGCGCACCAGTCGCGGCAAGAAATCGAAAGGACTCAAATTGCGTCCGTTGCCGAGCTAACCGAGCGAAACATTAGTCTGATCGCGGAGCTTGACGCGGCCGCGCAGGCCAAACGAACCCTGGCGGATAAAATCGTTGACCAAATTACGGGATTCTGTGGCCGATTGATGTTCGTTTATGTGCATGTCGTTTGGTTTGCGTTTTGGATCGGCCTGAATCTTATGCACGTGGTCAGCTTCGACCCCTACCCGTTCAACCTGCTCACCCTCACAGTTTCGCTCGAGGCGATTTTCTTGTCGACGTTCATTCTGATCAGCCAGAATCGGCACGGGCGTATCTCCGAGCGCAGAAGCCATCTAGATCTTCAAATCAATCTCTTGTCCGAACAAGAGAACACCAAAATGCTGAGTATGCTCCAGGCCATTGAGAAAAAACTTGGTATCCATGAAAGCGAGCCGGACGCAAAGGCGCTCATGGAGCTGACTCAGCCGGAAACAATCGTCGAACAGATCGAAGCAGTGCTGGGAAAGGAGGATTAGCCGTTCGAACCAAGCTCAGCTTTAGCGAACCGAGCTTCGTTATTCTTCTCGCCGGGGATCCTATTTGCCGTCAGCCGCGATGGACACGTTCAACCCATTCGGCCCAGGTCTTAAGCCTCTGATCGTAAATCTGCGGAATAAGCTGAGCGCCGAACTCGCCTAGGATAAGGCGAAGCGGTGGGTTTTCCGCATCGACCACCTTGAGGATGGCGGACGCAGACGCTGTTGGATCGCCGTACTTGACATTCGTGAATCGCGCTTTCCGCGCCTCGCGCACATGGTCGTATTCGGCCATCTGGGTTGCCTGTACCGACGAGCTTCCGCCCCAGTCGGTCGTAAATCCGCCCGGCTCGATGATCGTCACTTTGACGCCGTACGGTTCCAGTTCACGGCTGAGCGCCTCACTAAACGCTTCCAGTCCCCACTTGGATGCGTGGTACAAGCCAAGTCCGCCGAACGCGACAATACCGCCAATGCTGGAAACCTGCAGGATGTGTCCGTGGCCCTGTTTGCGCAGGAACGGCAACGCAGCCTGTGTCACCCAAAGTGCGCCAAACAAATTGGTCTCTATCTGAGTTCGTGCCTCATCCTCCGTGACTTCTTCAATGGTGCCAAAGAGGCCGTAGCCAGCGTTATTGACGATCACATCGATCGTGCCGAAGTGTTCAAATGCTGTCTTGACCGCCGCAAAGTCGGCGTCGTGGTCGGTGACATCCAGTTTCAGCGGCAAAATATTTTCACCGTACTGCGCCACCAGATCGCTCAACGTTTCCGTATCGCGCGCGGTTGCGGCGACCTTATCGCCCCGCTCCAGCGCCGCCTTAGTCCACTCTCGTCCGAACCCACGGGACGTTCCCGTGATAAACCAGGTTTTCATAAAGTCTCCTTCTTACTGACCAATTTCGTCGCAAGCTGCTTATTTTTCTGCATCAGCGAGTCTGCCAACTCCATATCTCCCGCGTCAACCGCTTCCCAAAACGCGACCTTACCTGCTAGATAGGTTTGACGCACCTGCATCATCTCAATTTCGCGGCAAACGGTTTCATAGTGGGACTTAAAGAGCGCTTTTTGCTGCGCCGCCGCTGCCCTGCCAAGAGCACGGAGCCGCAGAAACTCGCGTATATCGGCGATTGGCATGCCTGTTCCGCGCAGACATGCCAAGTTCTCGACTATCGCCGCATCGTCCTGCGTGTAGCGGCGATGGCCGCTGCTGGGGTCGCGCTCAACGGGCGTGATCAAACCGATACGCTCGTAGTTGCGCAGAGTGTGCTCGCTAAGTCCGCTTTGCCTCGCCATCTCCTGGATGGTCAGCAGACTTGCAGACTCGTTCTCTTTTTCTGCGATCATGGAAAGAGTATGAAAAACTTAGAGTGCTCTAAGTCAAGGGGGAAAATGGGAATGAGGAAATATTTTTTCGGGCAGAGCATGCCGTCCTAATATTGTAAAAAGCGCCGGTCTCGCTCTGCGTTACTTAAGTTGCACGTAAATCTACCGACAATAAGAGTAGATATCGACGAGATTAATCGCAAGCATCGTCAGCTTTGAAGTCGGAAAAAATCATGAGCGTATCAGCAACATCGTCATCGTCGAACACGGCGCAGCTTGAGCAGCAGCTTGTCGCGCTGGAAAAGCAGGTGCTGCAGGAGAACGCAAGCAAGACTGACAGCGCCAAAGCAAAGGCGCAAGTTGTTCAGCAGCTTGATTTGCAAATTGCCGTGATCGAGACGGAAATTCAGGCGGAGCAGGCAGCAAGCGCGACACCGACCGCGAGTGCGCCTGTTGCGGCAGGCAAAGTTGACATCAAGGCATAAGTTTCCGTGAATTAGTTTTGCGCCAAGGTTTCATCTCGCGGCTCCGCCACTTCCGGCTCGACATCCGAAAAGCTTGAAACGCGCCGCAACCTTGGAAACAGCCGCATCCACAGCAACGCAACCAGGATTGTCCCCACCCCGCCGACAATTCCAGCTGCTACCGGGCCAAACCACCCGGCCGTAATGCCCGACTCGAACTCCCCAAGCTGATTCGATGTCCCGATAAATAGCGAATTAACTGCGTTGACGCGCCCGCGCATGGCGTCAGGAGTTGCAAGCTGCACCATCGATGTCCGAATCACCACACTGATATTGTCCGCCGCCCCCAGCACCAGCAGCGCACCAAGCGACAGCCACAAATTCGTCGATGCCGAAAAGACGATTGTCGCAACGCCGAAGACAATCACGGCGAAAAACATCTTTAGACCAACATGACCGCCAAGCGATCTGCGGCTCAGCGGAACAGATATCAGCAACGCGCCGACTGCCGGTGCCGAACGAAGAAGTCCCAGCGCCCACGGGCCGGCATGCAGGATAGTCCGCGCGAAGATCGGCAGCAATGCAGTCACGCCGCCGAGCAAAACCGCGAACAGGTCGAGCGAAATTACGCCGAGAATCACCTCGCGGCTCTTCACGAACGCAATCCCGGAGAACACCGATTTTAGCGTCACCGGTTCCGAAGAGCGCACCTCCTGTTTCACTTTCATGAACACTGTGCATAAAGTGGCGAGCAAAAACAGACCGGCCGAAATTCCTAGCGGCATTTTGACACCGCCAGCGTACAGCAGTCCCCCGAACGACGGCCCGATGATTGTCGCGGTCTGCATCCCCGACGAGCTCACCGCGATGGCGCGCGACAAAGTGGAGAGCGGGACAACCGCTGGCAGTATTGCGGAAAGAGTGGGCCGTTGGAACGCCGCAATCGCGCCGAGCAGTGCGCCGACCGCAAAAATCCCGTGCACAGTCAGATGGTTAGTCATGGCGGCAATCGCTGCGGCCGCTAGAAGCAAGCCAAGCGACAAATTGCAGATCAGCAAAATCAGTTGCCGATTAAATCGGTCCGCGACATGCCCCACGACAAGTGTCAAAACAACTACTGGAAGGAACTGGCACAGGCCCAAATAACCAAGATCGTACGCGCTGCGTGTCCGGTCGTACAGGTACCATCCGAGAGCGACCGCGACCATTTGATTGGCCAGCGCAGTGCAGACGCGGGAGATCAGGAAAAATGCAAAGGGCGCGGTAATTAGTCGCTCTTGCGGTGCAGCGGGAACGTTCATGTGCGAGGATTATAGCCCGGAACTGTCTTTGTAATATGAGAATTAACATAGCATGGAAATTGGAATTGACAGCTTTGTTGCGGACTACCCAGACGAATCCGGAAAGCCGGTAAGTACGGCGGAACGTATGCGGAACCAGCTTGAGCAGATTCGGCAAGCGGACGAAGTCGGTCTCGACGTGTTTGGCATAGGTGAGCATCACCGCAAGGATTTTCTTGACTCCGCCCCACCAGTGATCCTAGCGGCTGCGGCATCGATCACCAAGCAGATCCGTCTCGCGAGTGCGGTGACGGTGCTCAGCGCAGCCGATCCGGTGCGTGTGTTCCAGCAGTTCGCGACTCTCGATCTGATCTCGCAGGGCCGCACGGAGATTGTCGTTGGACGCGGTTCGTTCATCGAGTCGTTCCCGCTTTTCGGTCTTGACCTCGATGACTACGACTCGCTCTTCACCGAAAAGCTCGATCTGCTGCTGAATATCCGGGCGAACGAGTTTGTCACCTGGTCGGGCAAGCATCGGCCACGCCTCACCGGCCAGGGAGTGTATCCGCGTCCGATGCAAAACCCGCTTCCAATCTGGCTGGGTGTCGGAGGGAGTCCGAAGTCGTTCGCACGCGCAGGCATGCTCGGCCTGCCGCTGATGGTTGCGATCATTGGCGGGGAGACGCGGCGTTTCCGCCCGCTGGTGGATTTGTATCGCGAGGCGGGACGGCAATCGGGGCATGCGCCAGAGACGCTCAAAGTGGGTGTGCATGCGTTTGGCTACGTCGCCGAAACTCGCGAACATGCGATCAACGATTTCTTCCCCGGCTACGCGAAGGCGATGACCGAAATTGGCAAGGAGCGCGGCTGGCCACCGGTGACCCGAGCGCAGTTCGACCATCTGATCAGCGAACATGGTGCGTTCATGATTGGAACCCCGGACGAGGTCGCCGAAAAGCTGCATCGCCACAGCGAGGCCCTCGGCGGAATATCCCGGCTAACGTTCCAAATGAGTGCTGCGTATCTGCCGCATGCGAAGGTGATGAATGCGATCACGTTGCTGGGAGAGAAGGTTCGACCGCAAATGAAAATTCGCTAGGCGCTGTGCTGATTTGAGGTGAAAAGAAACCGAAAGATGCTAGACTGTCGGAAAATCTCACAGGAGACGGACACCTCCATGAAACATACGATTGTTAAGCTGTTAAGTATGATGCTGTTGACCATTCTCGCAGCCACATTCGCTCCGGGACTTGCAAAGGCCGACGATGCAGCAAAGCCGGTCATCATCTTGGTTCACGGCGCGTTTGCCGACGCCACAGGTTGGCAACACATTATCCCGCTGCTCGAGCATGATGGATACACGGTCATTGGTGTTCAAAACCCGCTGTCTTCGCTAGCCGATGACATCGCCACGACCAAACGGGTCGTTGACGCGCAAACTGGCCCGATCGTTCTGGTTGGACACTCCTATGGCGGCGCGGTTATCACCGGAGCGGCAGCGGGCGAGGCGAATGTCAAGGCACTTGTATATCTCGCCGCGTTTGCTCCCGAAAAAAACGAGCCGTTGGGAGCGTTCGTTAAGCAATATCCTGTTAACCTTGGAACAGCGCTGGTGCCCGATTCCGCTGGATTTCTCTACATTGACCGCGCTAAGTTCCATGCCGTGTTTTGCGCCGACGTTCCCGACAAAGAGGCAGACGTGATGGCAGCGTGCCAGAAGCCGCTCAGTTCGTCGGTGTTTGCGGCATCAGTACCGGTCGCTGCCTGGCACACGATCCCGTCCTGGTACCTGGTTTCACAGAAGGATCACGCAATTAACCCAGACCAGGAGCGAATGTATGCTAAGCGGATGGGCGCGCATACCAGCGAAGTCGACTCAAGCCACGTCGCGTTTATCTCGCATCCAAAGGTGGTCGTGGCGCTGATAGAAGAGGCTGCGGAAACAACGAAGTAGCATGAATTGAGCAGGCATTGCAATTCGGACATAGATTTCGATGACTCATTGCCTGCTCATTCGCCTTATATGGAATGCGGCTGAGACAACCGAGTCAAGGCGACTCCAAAAACTTACCTCCTCTTCGTCCTATAAACAAACGCCAGAATCTCGGCGACGGCCTGGTACATCTCCTGGGGGATCTCCTTGCCGAGAGGAACGTCGTGGTAGAGTGCCCGTGCGACGGCCACGTTTTCAACCGTCGGAACTTTGTGCTCCTTGGCGATCTCCTTGATCGTCTGCGCCACAAAGTCCATGCCGCGCGCGACGACCTTTGGCGCGGTCATCGACTTTGAGTCGTACTTGATCGCAACCGCGAAGTGGGTCGGGTTGGTGATAACGACGTCGGCTTTCGGCACCTGCTGCATCATCCGCTTAGTCGCGATTGCGCGCTGACGTTGCCGGATTTTCTGCTTGATCAGCGGGTCGCCATCGGTCTGCTTCATCTCCTGCTTCATCTCCTCGCGGGTCATGCGCAGGTTCTTTTCGAAATCGTATTTTTGGTAGGTGTAATCGGCAAGTGCGAGGATGAACAAGACCAGACAAACGCGCAAGCCAAGCGACCAGAGCAGTTCGCCAATTTGCGAGATGAACGGAATAAACGGCAGATTCATGCCGTTAGCAATGAGGGGAATTGCGCCGTTGATGGTGGTCCAGCAAATCCAGCCGATTAAAGTCATCTTTAACAGGCCCTTAAGCAGCTCCACCAGGCCATGGACGGAAAACATCCGCTTGAAACCTGACGCCGGATTGACTCGATTAAAATCCGGTTTGAGCGCCTGCGGGGTGATGTTAATGCCGACCTGAGCAAAGTTCGTCACCAAACCAAGCGCGACGGCGGCCAGCATGGCCGGGACAATCAGCACGGCAACTCCGCGCGCAATGGTCAGTTGCCACTGGTGGGCGACCTCCATGTCCATCGACATGGGATGCGGGTTGAACGCGAACGCCGTCTGGAAATCGGTACGGAACGAATCGAAGACGATGCCGTGGACAGTGGCCGTCCGTATGGCGATCAGAAGCGCCAGAACCACGAGCGCTCCGCTGAGCTCATGGGACTTTGCAACCTGCCCCTTTTTTCGGGCCTCGTTGCGCTTGCGTGTCGAGGCCGGAAATACTTTTTCGCTTTGATCTTCGGCCAATCAAATTCCTCATTCTGACGTTGCTGTCGTTACTACTTTTTCGCCGCACTTATCAGACCGCCGAGCATGTCGGGAGATCCCGCAACCATCTGGCCCGCAAAAATGGCCGTCGCGGGAAGCACAATCACCACAATCGCAAGTCCTGCAATCACCTTGACCGGCATGCCGACATAAAATATGTTGAGCTGCGGCATGGCGCGCGACAGAAACGCGAACGAAACATCGCACACCAGCAGCACGGCGGCCGCTGGCGCGGCGATCTTGAGACCGTTCACAAGCGCTCCGAACGTCACATCGGCGATCATTTTGAGCTGCACGGCCGAGCCAAAATCGAGCGCTGAGATCGGCAGCATTGTGAACGATTTTGTCAGAGCGATCAGCAGGATGTGGTGGCCGTTTGCGAGCAGGAACAGAAGGAGCGCGTACATGTACTGAAACTGTGACAGAGGCGCGGCGAGCTCTCCGATTTCAGGATTGAACGTCTGTGCCTGCGTAAAGCCGACCTGCAGATCGAGCAAGGTCCCCGCCAACTGGAATGCCTGCAGGAGCATCGAAACGACAAAGCCCATCAGCAGGCCGACCATGGCCTGCAGGACAATGGTCGATGCGAGATCATACAGGTTGCTTGGCACTTCGTGCGTGGGAAACGCTGGCGCGACAATCGGCGTAACCACGGCCGAAAGGATCAGGCACAGCCACACCTTGACCTGCGCTGGAACCTGAGTCGCGCCGAACACCGGGGCGATGGCGATCAGTGCGGAAAATCGCACCAGCACCTGCAGAAAGACCCAAAATAGCGGAATTGTGACGGCGGAAAGGTCGGGCATAAATGGAACGAAAAACCTAATGGATCAGCGATGGCGCGCCGTTAATCATGCTAGTCGTAA
Organism: uncultured Armatimonadota bacterium; assembly: GCA_963699265.1. Classification (GTDB taxonomy): domain Bacteria; phylum Armatimonadota; class Armatimonadia; order Armatimonadales; family Capsulimonadaceae; genus CAXSEA01. The sequence continues at coordinate 1,150,663 of OY969427.1, forward strand.
AGCCGACAATCGTTGTCAGCATCCAGGGCCCCAGCACAACGAGAGCGAGAATTACGGCAAAAATTTTGGGGACAAACGTCAGAGTCATCTCCTGAACCTGCGTAACAGCCTGAAAAAGACTGATGATTACGCCGACAATGAGCGAGACCAATAGGATTGGCATGGACAACTCAAGGGCAACCAAAAGTGCGCGACGGGAGAGCTCAATTAGGACGGCTTCATTCATAGGAAAAAGGGCCTCAAAGGACTGTCAAGACACCGTACTTTTACCACTGAACCACCGCAGCGTCCCATGAACATTTTGCTAAGACTAAGAAAAGCGGCTAAAATTGAACATATTTGGCTCTGCGGGCCAGCTATGCTAATCGAATTTGGCTGGTCTAAACTTGACAGCGCGCCGCCGTAGTGTCCATAATCAAGCGGCAATCATCCCAAATCGTTTCGCAAAATAGCACAAAAATATGTCATCTCGAACTGCATTAGTAACTGGCGGCGCCGGTTTTCTTGGGTCGCATCTGGTTGATCGCCTTCTTGCGGAAGGATATTCCGTGATCGCGCTGGACAATCTAGTGACCGGCGACCTGAGCAATATCGCGCACCTAAAATCGAACCCGGATTTCCAATACAGGAACATTGATGTCAGCAAGCCGTTCTCCATCGAAGAGAAGCTGGACATTGTTTTCCACTTTGCGTCGCCCGCGAGTCCCGAGGATTATCTTAAGCTGCCGATTGAAACGCTGATGGCGGGATCGTACGCGACCCACAACAGCCTTGAAGTGGCGAAGGCGCATGGGTCACGGTTCTTCATGGCGTTCGACATCCGAGGTCTACGGCGATCCGTCGATCCATCCTCAGCCTGAAGAGTATTTCGGCAATGTCAACCCGAACGGCACCCGCTCGTGCTACGACGAAGCCAAGCGCTATGCAGAGGCGGCGACATTCGCCTATCACCGCCAATATGGTCTAGACACTAAAGTGGTGCGGATATTCAATACGTACGGCCCGCGCATGCGTGTGAAGGATGGTCGTGTCGTGCCGGCGTTCCTGTCGCAGGCCCTGATGGGCGAGCCGCTGACCATTTTTGGGGCGGGAAATCAGACGCGCTCGTTCTGCTATGTCTCTGATCTGATCGACGGCATCTACAGGCTCTCGATCTCCAATCAAACGGGACCAATCAATGTCGGAAACCCAGTCGAGCGCACCATGATCGAGCTGGCGCACGAGATTAACCGTCTCACCGGCAGCAAGAGTGAACTCAAATATGTACCGCTTCCGACCGCCGACGATCCCAAGCAGCGCAGACCTGACATCACCAAGGCAACGACGCTTCTGGGCTGGTCGCCGAAAGTCGATCTGGAGGAGGGTCTTCTACACACAATTCCCTATTTCCGCATGAAACTCGGCATTCCCGAACCGGTCGCCGCGTAAAATGCGCCTATGGTTCGAGTGGCAAGCGAACCATAATTAACCTAGTAGTTTGCACGGCGGCGGATAACCGGCGGCGTGCACGACCTGTTGGAAGGGTAACGGATTTATTGCCCCCGGGCGCAGGGATCGCGCCCCATCTTTTCGCAGTACTTTAGATGGATACAACGCAAGATCAATCGCATCATCTGCAGCAATCGCAACTGCAAAAAATCGCTCCCCACCTCATTCAGGCGAGCGAAATCCTGCAGTGCACGGCCCTTGAGCTTCGCCAGACGATCGAGCGCGAACTCATGGAAAACCCCGCGCTGGAGTCGGTCGAGGCGACGCCAGATCGATGCTCCGATTGCGAACTTCCGCCCGGAGTCTGCACAAGCTGTCCTTTCATGGGCCGCCGGTCCGACTCTCCCGCCGACCTAGTCATTTCCAACGACGACTCGGACGTCAAACGCGCCGACGACCAGCCGGAGTCGTTCCACGATAATGAGCGCGAAGATTCCGACCGCGATGATTCCGAACCAGACTACGACATCGGCCCACTCTTAGCGCTGTCGGAGCTGACAGATCCGCATGTCAAAGAGGAGTTTATCGAGGACTCGTTCGACCCGCTTTCGCTTGCGCCATCTCTGCCAAGCCTTCGCGACCACCTCATCTCGCGCCTGCGCAGCATGACCTCCGGCGAACAAAGCCACAAGATCGCCGACTATCTGGTCGCATCACTGGATGAACGGGGCTGGCTGAAACTGGACCGGGTCGAGGCGATGGTCGAGCTGAGCATCACCGAAGATGTTCTCGACGAACATATCGCTGCGCTACATGCGTGCGATCCGTCTGGCATTGGAGCGCGCGATCTGCGGGAGTGCCTGCTGATCCAGCTTGAGCATCTTGAGGACGACGACAGGGGCCATCCTCTCGCCAAGACTCTTGTCCGGGATCATTGGGAACTTTTGCACCAGCGCCGATACGATCAGCTCGCACGCCGAACCGGATCCAATCAAGTAGCCGTTGCGGATGCCGTTCGGTTCATTCAGAACGAACTAAGCCCTGCGCCAGCGAGCCAGTATCGAGAGCCGTGGGATTACAAGCCGGATTCCACTACTGAAGCGATCAAGCCCGATGTGATCATCCGCCGCACTTCAACGGGCTTCGATGTTGAAATCACCGGTCTAGAACTGCCAACGCTGCACATCAACGCACGTTATCGGCGCATGTACGAAACCATGCGCGCCGAGCGCGAGCAGCGTCAGAAGGCCGTCAGTAACGGCGGCGGGCCTGCAGCGGTCACCAGTCGCACCTATGCCGGTGTTGCCTACGCCGAGAATGGGCGCGCCAGCTTAGGTTCCAACGCGAAAAGCATGTCGTCCGACAGGGGCACGGAAAAGATGTCGATTCAGGAGCGCAAACATATTTCGCAATATGTGGAGCGAGCCAACCTGTTTTTGAAGAACATCCAGCAACGCAAAAAGACTATCGAGCGGATCACGCGCTGCCTGATCGAAGCCCAGCAGGGATTTATCGAGACGGGATCGCGTGCGTTCCTGATCCCGATCACGCGCACCGATCTTGCACATCGCGCGGGACTGCACGAATCGACTGTTAGCCGCGCACTGTTGCGGAAGTTCGTCCAGTTGCCAACTCAGGATGTGATTTCGTTCGACGCGTTCTTCGCTCCGGCAGGTTCCGTAAAGGATCAGATTGCGGCGATTATCGCGAGCGAGGACGCGCAAAATCCGTACAGCGACGAGACCCTCCGGGCGAAACTCAAAGAGCGCGGAGTGGAAGTGGCGCGACGGACGATCGTTAAGTACCGCGAATCGCTCAGGATTCCAGCGTCGTATCTACGAAGGCAACATTAGGTACATCATAAGCATAAAGGCTGGCAAACCAGGGGTTGGGCTCCTGCGCGAATAGTTGTCGCTAGTCACTCAGATTATTGATATTGTCAAGCGGCAATGATGTCACTCGGCAAGAAGTCATTTCATCATTATCAGTAAAAGCACCATTCTATGGTATACTTTAGGAGAGTAGCGTCGAAAGATGCGGCTCGTTCCGAGGCCCACTGCTATATGCGTGGGCTTTCGTGTTTTTGATCCCCATTCCGACTGGCTTCCAAATTGAAGCAAACCTATATCGTCTATCTTGATGAGTTCGGACACGTCGGGCCTTATGTCGCCAGAACAGACCCAAAGCACAATGCGTCGCCAGTGTTTGGTCTCGGCGGCATACTTGTGCCCGCTGACCAAGTTCGGACCTTTTCCACGTGGTTCTACCTGTTGAAGTGTAATTTGCTGGCTTTCGAACTCGCCCAAAGCGGAGAGCGAGCGTATCGATGGGAGAAGAAGGGCGCATCGCTATACACTACCAAGAATGTATTAAAGTACCGGGAGCTTCGCAGTGCCACTTTTCGGCTGCTAAACCGGCTTGATTCATGCGGCGGGCGTATCTTCTATACAGGAATCGAAAAAACCGCCGCTCCTGCGGATCATCATCCTAATCCAATGATGTTCTCAATTCTGCGCACTGCTATTAAGAAGCTTGATAGCTACTGCATTGAGAAAGACGCAGGCTTTATTATGTTTCTCGACCACCACGATGATGCCGTACTCCGTGACGCACTTATTACGGTACCGCAGCAAGAGATGTACGGCTCATATCCGGCGAAAACATTGGTTGAAGCTCCAACTCAGGTTGAAAGTCACCGGTATCAGCTAATGCAGGTTACGGATTGGATTTGCGGCTTGATCGGGAGAGTCGAAGCATATAGATCTCGGCCTGATGAGTACCCTGACTACAATTGGACGGACACATACTTTACTGATCGAATCAGCCGTGTGTCAGTCAGAAGTGGAGTGCGAAAGCAACCGAACATGCCAGTCTCCGCTCAAGAGAGTTCTGATGACTGCGACGTCGAAGATTAGAGAGTATCTTCGCGATTTCCTATGTCTCATCTCAGGGTGACACGTGCCTGTTTCATCTCAGCTTGTCAGTCTAAAAAGTACATATGTCCTGGAATTATCCCAGGCCGGAGACTCGACACGGCGTCAAGATCATAGATGCGGCCGGAACCGGGCGACCTTGAGCATGAAACTTCTGCGACGCATGGTTACGCGCCGCTGCGCGATCCGGTAGACCGCCAGCACCTGCTCCACCATCTTTTCCGGCGTCCGCTCCTGTGCAAGCATCCGCGCAGCAATCGACATCTCTTCACGTCGCTTGGGATTCTCAATCAGGCCATTCACGGCGGCGGCGAACAGCCGCTGATCGTTTGGCGTGAGAATTCCGTTGACGCCGTTTGTAACAGTCTCTGGCGAGCCAGCTTCGTCGCAACCGACACAGGCCGTTCCCGCCGCCAGCGCCTCTCCCAGCACTACGCCCTGAGTTTCAGAGACGGAGGGGAATGTGAACAGGTCAGCAGCCGCATAGAGCGGATCGAGCTCGTCACGCTTCAAGAATCCGGTCAGGCGAGCGTTGGTGCGCAGCACTTTCGAGGACTCGATGCGATGGCGGATCGCGTCGGCGTCGGGGCCACTACCTGCCAAAATCAGATGCGCCTCGGGATGCTTGGGATAGACTTCATGCTCGAACGAGTCGAGAAGCATCGCAAGATTTTTTTCCTTGGCGACCCGACCCGCAAAAAGAAGAAGTATTTCGCCATCCTTAACACCGTAACGCTGCCGGATGCGGATCTTGTCGTCGGCGCTGATCTCCGGAGGGATCGGAATTCCGGTCGGAATAATCTTGACTACCGCCTTGCGAATTCCGTAGCCGTCTCGCAATCGATCCGCCGCCATCCTCGACGGCGCAATCACGGCATCGCAGCGCTCGTAGTACCAGTGGACGACCGAGCGTGTGACATTCTTGGTCAGCTCTTCAGGCACGACCGGCACGTAGTGGCTGTATTCGGTATAAAGCGTGTGGTTTGTCGCGACCAGCGGAATCGATTCGGCGCGCGCGACCATAAGCGCCACCAGGCCAAGCATGAATGGCGACTGGCTGTGGATGACGTCGAGGTTGTATCGTGCGACCGCAGATATGAGATGATGTGAAAACGGCACCGGCAACGGATAGCCGGGGTCGAGCGGAGTCAAGACCGATGGGAACCGGGTGACGTTCGGCGGATCGTCGGTGTACCCTGGAAACTTTGGCGCGAAGATGTGAATGGAGTGTCCGAGGCGCTCAAGCTGCTCGATCAGGGTGATAACGGAAGTGGTCACGCCGTTCACAACTGGAGAGTAGCTGTCGGTGAATATCCCAATACGCAGACGCTTCTTGGGAGGCGGATCAGGGAGTCGCTGGGACGTGTACGCCTTGCGCAGGTTTCCAAGCGAAGCTGCAACCCTCGCTATCGTTGGTCCAGGTGCCATCATCGGTCTAGCCAATTGGTATCGGTATTTCCAGTTTGCAGCGGATTCGCAACACTCACTCAGGACAGCGCGCTGCCCTTGCGGAACTGCGACCGTACGGCTTTGTCCACTGATCGTCCACGTGGATTTTCGCTGCGCGTGCTGACGATTGCGTCCTGTGACGACGGCCGCTCCGACTTGCTGGAGCCAAGCGAACCACCTGCCTCACCCAAAAAGTTAAGCACATGCGAGAGCCTAAACCGTCTCTGATTGCCAGTGGTCCGGTAGTGCTCGAGAAGTCCTTTATTAGTATACCGGCGAACCGTGGTGGGACAGACATTCAGTACTTGGGCAGCCTCTTCGAGCGTGAGGACAGGATCAAGCAGACGCGAAAGAAGCTGCTCTCTGGTCTCCTTTTGGACTGGCATGAGCGGCTTTTGACGGGGCCGCGGCGCATTGATCGCTGGGACGCCATACGCAGTGCTGGTCAACTGCCGTCCAAGCGGTCTAGTGGACCCAGTGCTTGGCGCTTGCGGCTTAGGCGCAATGGTCGGCGCCGGAACAGAGCGGAATGTCGGCGGAACAGTCTGGGATGTCTGCACGACAGACGGCAGGCGGCCCACACTCGTTTGGCGTACTACGCCAGACGGCTTGGCACCGAGGCGACCTGACGGATTGCCGATCGGTGCCGAGGGCCGCGTAAGCGGGCCAGTAGCGCCCTTTGACCGAATATCGGTTGGGTGCGGACGTGTCTGTGTTGCTTGCGGCGAAGTTTGGGTCTGCGCCGTTTGCAGAGGTGCGGAAGGGCGCTGATCGCGCGAACGCTCGTCAGTGGGGGCCGGGCGCGTGGCGGGCTGATCCTTCTTAGCTGCCTGCTGCTGGTCTTCTGTAAAGTCGAACCGCTTTAGGTGTTCAAACCATTCTTCTAGAGATTGCACGAATAGTAACCCTCGATGTAACTTGCAGAATCCGCGACCGGTAATCGACAATTCAGATGGACTAATGGCTCAACGATCCGCCAACAATAAACATCGAATCGCCAAACGATAAAAAACGATAGTTGCGCCGTATTGCCTCATTATACGCCCTTATTATCGTGTCGCGACCAGCAAAGGCGGACACGAGCACAAGTAACGTGCTGCGTGGCATATGAAAATTGGTTATGAGCGCGTCAACTATCTTGAACTCGTATCCGGGCGTGACGTACAGGCTCGTTTTGAACTCGCCTGCTCGCACCGTCCGCCTGCCAATCGCCGCGCTTTCAAGAGCGCGGACCGACGTTGTCCCAACAGCAATTATTCGACCCTTCGCCGAGCTTATCTTGTCCGCAGTTGACTGAGGAATTACTCCCTCCTCGACATGCATCGTGTGCTCACGGATGTCGGCCGATTCGATCGGCCGAAATGTGCCGATTCCAACATGCAGCGTCACTTTTGCGGTATCGACACCATAATCAGCAATTTGTCGCAGCAGCTCATCCGTGAAATGCAGACCAGCCGTCGGCGCCGCCGCACTGCCCGGCGACTCCGCATATACAGTCTGGTAACGCTCCCTAAATCGGTTGGGATCGTCCGATCTGATGTACGGCGGCAGCGGCGTCTTTCCGACCGATTCAATGGCCGCGTCGGTGCCCTCATCATGTCCGTCCAATGCGATCCTGACCAGCCGGGCGCCGCGCTCGTCAATGATATCAAGAATTTCGACAGTCAGCCCGCCGTCAACCTCAACCGTAGTGCCGGGCCGAAGCCGCTTGCCCGGTTTTGCCAGACATTGCCAGACGCCCTCTTCGATCCGGTGGGTCAGCAAGAACTCCGCGCTGGCGTCTCCTGGAACCGTCCTGCCATACAACCGAAGCGCGCTAACTTTAGTCTCGTTCAAAATCAGCAGGTCGTCAGGCTGCAGATACGTCACAAGATTACGAAAGACATCGTCCGCGGCAATTTCGCCTGTTCCGCGATCCACCACCAATAGCCGCGACTGATCCCGCTGCGCAAGCGGCTGCTGCGCGATGCGGCCCGGCGGAAGCTCGTAATCGAAATCACTGAGAGGCAACTCGGCGTCAGGCATCTTGTCCGCGATCAGCGTCGCCACCTTGCAATTACGTTCAGAAAAATCGTGAGCACAACACTCACCAGGATCGATGTCACAAACGGAAAGTAAAATGAGTATCGATCCTTCCGAATGACAATGTCGCCCGGCAAACTTCCAAGGCCAAGCGTGGAACCTAGTATTATTACCAGCCCAACTAATGCGACCGCAATCCCAATGCCGACCAAAATGCGGCCAAAATCGGCCATGTTCCGCCTCGTCATCTTCCGAAGAAGCACCAGTCAAGCACAGAGAGGCCGTGTTAATGGTGATTGTACGGCTACTCTCGTGCATTGTCAAATGTAAATCAATTTCATTGTAACCTGTTATCTTTGACAGCAAAACAAGCGATCAGTATAATGACCACGAGGCACTATATACCGGCATGATAGACTTTGGAAATCCTCTCGATGACGACGCGTTCGAGGATGCGCGCGCGGTCAGCAACGTCACTGTTTTGGGCGCGGGAAGCTGGGGGACTGCACTTGCGTTCCTGTTGGCGTCCAACGGACACAATGTGACGATCTGGGATCGCAACGCGGACATTGTCGAGCAGATCACCACTTACAACATCAATTCGGTGTACCTGCCGAACGTCACCCTACCGGCCCAGATCGCCGCAACGAACTCCCTTAAAGACGCAGTCAACACGCGCACAGAATGGGTTGTGATCGCGATTTCGTCGACTGGCATTCGACAGATTTCCGCAGAGCTGACCGACCACATCGCCCCGCAGACAGCGATCATTAGCGCTGCCAAGGGCCTGGAGGCCGATACTGGCCTCACCATGTCCGAGATCATTTCTCTGATCTTGAATGATGTCATGTACGCAGGTCTTGTGGTGCTATCAGGCCCCAACCTCGCACAGGAAGTTGTGCGCAAGGTTCCCACTGCAGCGGTGACCGCTTCGGACAATCTGGTCGTCGCCCGGCGTGCGCAGGCTCTCTTGATGTCGCCGCACATCTTCCGAGTCTACACACACACCGATGTCAAGGGCGTGGAGCTTGCCGGAGCGCTCAAGAACGTTCTCGCCATCGGTGCAGGAATCTCCGACGGTCTCGGTTTCGGCGACAACACCAAAGCCGCACTCATGACCCGCGGGCTCATGGAGATGACCCAGCTCGGTCTGGCGTCGGGCGCGAAGGCGCTCACATTTTTGGGTCTGGCAGGAGTCGGCGACTTAATGGCGACTGCCAGCAGCACCCTATCGCGCAACTACCGCGTGGGGCGTGGCATTGCTCAAAGCAAGTCGCTGGACTCAATCCTAAGCGAACTAGGCCAAGTTGCGGAGGGTGTGGGAACTGCCCAAGCCGCGCATCTTCTCGCGCGCCGCTACAAGACGCCCACCCCGCTTTTCGAAATCCTCTACGAAGTCCTCTATCAGGGCAAGTCGCCGAGCTTGGCCGTCGACGAGCTGATGTCGCGCCCCGCGAAGGACGAGTTTAACTAAGCTGCGCTACTTCCCATAGATCGCGTTCAACACCGCTGCAATCCGGTAGCCTGCCAGCGCCAGACGCTGGCAGGCGATGTCGTGCGACTGCTGGACATAGGAAGTCGAAAGGGTCGTCGGGTCGCCAGACTGATAGACAAATGTCGATGCGATCTTGTCGCTTTCGACCGCCCAGTCAGCAGGGTCGGGATCGGACGCCTGCGCGGGATCTAGCGGCGAGTACTTCGACTCGATGTCCTTTGCGATCTTGCCGATGGGATCGTCGCCCGGATGCATGATCCTCGGCTTGTCCAATGTCGTGATCTCAACCACCACTTTGCCGTCTTCAACGCCGTACCGGTACGCGTTGTCCCAGAACGAATGCAGATTCGTGATATGCCAATCGGGATCCGCAGCGGGAAGTGGGTCGATGTCATATCCGTTGCCGCCTTTTTGACGGCCATTGGCATGAAGCGGCTGGTGCAGGTCTGCGGCCAGATGGAGAAAGAACGCCAACATGCGCGCCTGATCGGCATCGGTCGCTTTCGGATCCTTCATTGTCGGAAGGCATTTCGTGGTGATGACAAGGTAGTTGTTGCTGGAGTTATCGTCTTTGAACGCCGCCACATCCGCCGCCGTGATATTGGGATTGGTCGGCAGATCGATATAGTGCCACGTATTGAACTCCCGCGTTTCCGACCGGATATCGTCCATCCATGCACCCGCAGTGACAAAGTTGAATGGCTTCATGTCGTCCGGCAGTCCCTGAACCAGCGGATCGGCCGCCATATTCGATAAGATCGCATCGACCTTGGCCTTGGCCATTGGCGTCAGGTGGTCGTACGCGATCTGTGTCGCAATCTCGTGACCGACCTTGTCCCAGCAAAATCCGGGAGTTGCACTGAGGCACATGAGAACACAGACTCCCGCAAGCGGCAGCAAGGTCTTTATCCAGTTGGTCCGATTCATAGTCGCGTGGGTCTTTCTATTTGATTATCTCAATTTGACTGGCGGATTTGAGTTCGATCTGCGGCTTGCCGTGATAGTCGCTGAAAATTCCGGTGATAAAGACGGTCTTGTTGTCGAGAGCTCTAAGGTTTGGCAGCTTCTTGTAGTTTTCCGGCTTCGCAATGGCTGTGATTGTATGGTGATAATCCGGATCGAAGTCAAGAATGACGATGCCGTGATTATCTGGGCTGTACGCGTTGGTTACAGTACCCTTGAAGATAGCAGGTTTGCCGACGAGCGCCTCGGCCTTGGCAACATCCTTGGGACCGAGAGCGGTCAGCACCTTTTTGTTGGTCGCGCTTATTGACTTAGGTGGCGTCGGTAAGGCGACGGTGGATTGATCCGGACTTGGGGGTCGGTCGGAGTGTCCAGAACTAGGACGCGTTCGTTGTGGAGAAGCGGATTGGGCGTTAAGGGCATTTGTACAGCAGAACAATACTATCGCAGCGGCCGAGACGGAAAGAGCGTTTGAGTGGTACCTGGTCATTATCCTTGGACTTTCTGTGATTTGGAGACTGTGAAATTCAAGGCGCGCCAATTTCGTTAATTGACGCGCCTTCACTGTTGCGTTACCGTAATAGGTGACGGGGCCTACGGGCAGGTATTGCCGTCCTTACAGTCCTGGACGAAGAACTCTTGAACTCTAGGATCAGAGTAGTTAAAGGTCGTTGTCGCGAGGTTGACCGTACTGCTATTGACAGTAGGGGACACAGCGGGAGTGTGCGATTTGACATGTCCGTCGCAATACAGGTAATTGTTGTTTCCACCGCCATGCATTGGGTTTAGTCCGTTTCCTTGGCAAGGGTATTCCGAGGCATTGGCATTGCAGGTCGTGATGTCAAAGTACGCTCCCGCTACCTGGCTAAAGTCGCCAGAACTTGGAGCGGCGCCATTGTACCGGGGCGTCGTCGAACTCGCCTCTACAATCGACTCGAACAGCAAAACCGTATTTGAAGGCTGCACAAGGCGCGAGTTGTTCATGCCGCCCGGTAGCTGGTTCAATACCTTATAGGCTGTTTTCTGACCAGCCAAGCCCAGCGCAGTATTTAGCGGGTCATAGTAGTCAGGATCCGCGACCATTGTACCTTTTGCGACGGCGGGCGTCGCAACCGCTGCCGCGGTCGCTGCCGGCGGCCTCAAATACTGGTTCATTGCGTACGTTCGAAGAAAATACAGATAATAGTTTGTATTTCCAGGCAATGGGTGTCCGTTTCCATCATTTGGACTGCCTACTGAGGCGTCGGCCCCTGGCCCCGATAACAAGTCGGGACACGCGAAAACTGTACCGGAATTTGTAGATATGTTATTAAGGTAGGCGTTGAGTACAGGCGCATTACCATAGTTGTCGATATATGACCAGCTTAGGCTGACCGACGCCGAACCGCCCGGATACGGCCATATCTCGTCATAATCCTGTGCGTACTGTACGAACGCAATTCCTAATTGCTTTAGATTCGAGGCGCAGCTGGTTTGGCGTGCCTTTTCCCTTGCCTGAGCAAAAACGGGGAAGAGAATTGCTGCGAGAATGGAAATGATCGCAATAACGACCAGAAGTTCAATCAACGTAAAGCCGTTAATTTGTTGTCGGCGCATGAATGGTTCTCCTTAAGTCTTAAGTACTAGCCACGCGTGTGGCTATCACCAGTAATCCAGCGCCGTTGCGGATCGAATCGATATGTTCGGCGCTAAGATACCTAACTTGTTCGGAAAAAATATACCTCTCACCCCGAAATTTTCGTGTTAAGAAAAGATTAAATTTTCGCGATCATGTGAATTGGCACCGAAAGGCCCTCAATAGCACATCTAGTGGTTAGTACGCAAACCAATCGAATATATGCTACTCTGCAGAGTATGGCTTTGGAAAGCAATTCGGCAGAGGCTCTCTTGCTTGGCGCCCTCCGTTTCCGTCAACCTGTCCGTACGCGTGACAGCAAAAACGCCAGCAGCATGCACTCTTCGAATCCAACCTCTTGTCCCCGATCGCCTCTTCTAGCAACAGCGTGAAACACGCCCAGTAGTGGCGAACTTGTACTCCCTGACGATGCCAGCTCCGGAAACTCTGCGGAAATCAGCTCCGCTGCCTGCGCCAAGTGCCGCGCGCATTCGCCGTACTCCGAAGCGACGTACGAATCCAACGCCTGACGAAGGCGCACGGCGAACCGACTGCGCGCGCCTGCGTGCTGAGCGTCCTTGCCGCGCGGCCTGCTGCCGCGCTGGAGATTTACCACTAGTTTTGCAAACGTCTCGTCAGCCGCAAACCTATCGAGCACCAGGTAGACGTAGAACGAGTCCCGCCCGGCGAGCAGCGACCCAGCGCTGTTCAATATTTCGCGGCGCGCAATCGGCGATGTAGCTCGGTCCAGTCCCTCGATCAGCTTCGGCGCAAGCGCGGGGTTGCCGGTGAGTGCAAGCACATCGGCGAGCATCGGCATGACGCCAGCGTCGGTCTCTACCGCCCACTGCATCGACAGAATCCGCACCGCGTCGGCATTGCCCTCCAAATCCTGCCTCTCCAGCAGCGAGCGTATAGCGACGGAACGAAGAGAAGTGTCCGCGCGGGAGACAAATTCAAGCAGAATGTCGGTCGCCTGCGGGTCAGGCATGTGGCTGAGCGCGTCAAAAGCCGCCATACGCCGCATCGGGAGGGCGTGCTCGTCGCGCACAACCGCGACAAGTGCGGTAAGAGCGGCGTTGTTGCCGATTTTGCCTAGCGCGACCGCGGCTTCCGTGCCGATGCCCGACGAGGGATCCTCCAACTTCGTTACCAGTGCTTCGACCGCACGCTTGTCGCCAATCTCGCCAAGCGCCTCTGCGGCCTTTTCGCGAACCGGCAACGACGCATCGTCAAGCGCCCGCACCAGCTCCTCAACCGCAATCGGGGCTTTCAATTTGCCGAGCCGCTCGGCGGCGCGCTGACGCGAGTCGCTTCCTCCGGGCCGGGTGAGAGCACCAAGCGCCGTTGCTGCGCCGATCGGATTGCCTGATTTCAGTTGACCGAGGACATATCCGGCAGAACGGCTGTGTGACTCCCGCAAGGACGAAGCCGCGGCAACGAGACCGACTCGAACAACTGATGCGAGCACAAAGAGGGCGTGATAGTTGGTGCGAATTAGTCCTACTGTGGGAAATGGATATGTTGCCAGCGCAGTCATGATCGCGCCACCAATCAGCGGACTGATCCCACCGACAATGCCGGAAATCGCGGTGATCGCGGCAATATAGACCGAACGCGTCTCCTTCGGCGCCGCTCCCAGGATCAAGTTGAACTGCGTCTGCCCCACCCCGCCCCACCCTACGCCAGACAGGATGTTGAGCAGAATAATCACGAGCTTTGACGAAGACACCACAATGTGTCCGTGCGCGGCTAGAGTGTAGAAGCCAGGGTAGGCGTCAGGCGATGCAATGCACCAAAGCAGTGGCGCGGGCAAAGTGAGCAGGCTGGATAGTATCAGGACAGGCTTATTGCCGAACTTGTCTGAAAGATAGCCCCACCCCGGCATCGCCAAAAGGCCCGCGACCGTCGCCACCGCCTGCAAGCCCTGCATCATTCCGTATCCTAGTTTGAGATACTGAATCTGATAAGCCGTGAAAAACTGTCCGGCGAGATTCGCCGCGCCGGAAACGCAGACGCAGTAGACCACGATCCGACGGTAAGAGGGATCTCTAAGGGGCAGCGAGTAGGACGCGATTGCGTCGCGCAGGCTGATCTCGCTTTTCGGCTTCGGCGTAACCTTTGTCTCGGCGCTCAGCCGGCCTAAAACAAACGAAATCAGCGCGAAGATCGTCGATGTGCCGAACAAGACACCGAATGCGTCTCGCCTGGGCCAGTGGTAGTCCTTGGTAGCAATGTCAAGGAAAATGCCGCCAAGAACCGACACGACAATCGCGACAATCCCGCCGTACAGGTTGCGCATGCCGAAATAGCGGCCCCGCTTGTCGGCGGGAATGATGCGGCTTATCCAATCCGTCCACAGAGTGCCCGCAATGCTGAGGCTGCCGTAGGACAGCAAGTTCAGCAGGATAAACGCCGCGATCCAGTCGCGTCTCGGAAGCAGGAACGGGATGGCGAGGATGGGGATCCATAAGAGCCGGCCAAAGACAGCTAGCTCGGTGACGATGCGCTTTTTGGACGGCAGTGTTTGCGCGAGGTACGACGAGACTACCTGGAGCAAGCCCACAAAGGACGGGATGGCGCCGAGCACGCCGAGGACGAAATTCGAGCAGCCGAGATACAGGGCGAACGCGGTCGCAAATGTCCCGGTAATCAGGTTGCCATTGGCTGACGCGATCGATCCCTCGACCATCCAGATGCGAAGGGCTCTTGATGTTTCTAGCGGGGTAAGCGGGCTCGGCTGGGAGTCTAAAGACGATGCCGGCTCGGCATCACCGTTCGCGCCAGCGCCGTCGTCATTGGCCGCCGCGTGTTGCGCCGTTGCGGCTGCGTCTCCTTCTTCTTCGCGGTCTCGGCGATCAGTCAGCATACCGCTACAATTTTAGCTCTTCTTTAACGAGGATTGAGGATTGAGGAGCAACATAAATTCAGGGACAGGCAAAGGAGTCTATTCGTCGCGATTCTGGCGCAGAAGGGTGTCGGTTTGGCCGCTTTCGGCTATGTCCAGCCGCGTCCCGAAACTTGGCCCAAGCGCACTCTGCCATGCGTGGATATTCGTGCGGTCCACACCAACGACCGCGATCCGCCAGCCAGGCTTTTTGGCGAGCAAGCCGCCTGACGACATCATCAGATTTTGGTCTGACTCGGGCGATTCACCGTGGCCCAGAACCATTATCCTTGCCGCCTGAAAACCCGCTAGAGCTTTGTCCGACGCGATTGCCTCAAGCAGTAGCGCGGGACGCGACAACTCGGCAGGCTTACTGGTCGAAGCTTTCCTTACCTGATCTGCTTCGAGCTGGAATGTATCGTCCTCGGACTCAGGAATCGCTGGGCCGAAGATTCGCGTCGGAGACGAATCATATGCCCACATTTCCAGTGGATAGCCTGCTTCTGCTGCCGACTTTACGAGCGAATTGACATTGCGCAGTTCAGTTTCGCGATAGACAGAATCGCCCGCATTGCGATCGAGCGCGATGACTAGAACGCCCGGTGAATGCGTCAGGTTTGCACGATTGGTCGGTGCACCCGCGCACCCGCACAGTGAAGCGAGCCCAAGCATCAGGAAAATCGGAGTTAGCCAAAAAGACCGCACTGGGTACACGTACGAAAAGTTCACAGGCATAGTATACCGATGAGCGTTTTTCGCCAAGAAATTGTGCAACTCATTTAACACGATGTGGGGAAGGCGTCGCCGCCTGCCGTCCCTGTTTTTTCTCGCCTTCACCGATGGGAATCGCGTGGTTGAAAGTCCCGGCCGGTCTAACGGATAAGACTCATCAGGACTTCACGCCTGCGCTCACCAAGTGTTCGACCCGACGTGCAATTTGGTGCCGTATGTCATAGCCGCACAGAATCGGCGATGGCGGCGCAATGCTCCATGATGTCACCCTCGTTACATACTCTGCCAGTTCATGAGCAATATAGCGCGTCTGAACATGCTCGGGCGCGCTCGAGTTGTAAAAAATTGTCCATTGATCGTGCGGGAATTCAATAATGCGCGCTGTAAATGTGGATGGCTTGGCGATTCCGACTGTCGTGATTCCAATGCGCCTGCAAGACGCCAGCCAGCCGTTCAGCGAACGCGGCCGCACGCCGCCGTTTGCCGCCACTATCCGCCGCACTACTTCGCTAGCCGCCTCGTGAATCCACGCGGCAAGCTCCCCTCGAGAAGGCCACCGACAAGCAACATCTGGTGATGGCGGAACGGCGCAGCCCTTTACGCACACATCGAATTCCTCGGACACGTAGTAAAACTCATTAAACATAGCCTGTTCTCCAAACCTCGACTGGGATTCACGCTGAGCTTAACCGAAACCGCCTGAAATAACAAACATATGTTCGTACTAAATCTTCGTTTTCCTCCTTGTATTTTGGAAGAAAATCCTGTCATCGGGTCGAACCGGAATCTTTGACCTGGCGCGCCCTGAATTCGATGTAGCGCTTGATTTCTTCGCGGACTGCCGGTGGCAAATCTGCGTAGCCTGCCGCGCGCAGCTCGTCCCAGTCGCGCATGTATTCGAGATCGCGCAGGCCACCCGCGTAGCCGCCTGCACCGTCGGATAGGCCGTCAGCGGCAGGGACATCGTCACGCACAAGCACTGTGCCACGCGGCAAGATTCTTGCGCGGTTGAATATCTCTTCAGCTGGGATACCCAGCGCATGAGCGATCGCGTCCAGTTTGACCGGCGACACCGACACTCCGCGCCCAGTCAGCTCGCCGCGTTCGATGATGCAGATGTATGCCTTTGTGATCCCGACTACTTGGGCGAGCTCTTCTTGCGTGAGGCCCCGCGCTTTGCGCATGCGCCGAATATATTGGCCCAGCGACTCTTCTCCACCAGAGTCCTCCCGCAGCTTGGGTGCGGTCTCCACAGCCCGAGTTTTTGACTTCATCATGCCAGCGCCCTTTGTGACTTCCAGATGGCAATGTTTGCGCCCGCAGTCACTACCAATCATCGTCACGCCTGTTAACTGTGAATATACCCGGCAGGCGAATCGTTGTCAATCAGTTGACATTTCTACACGCTGAAAAATATTTTTCGAAATGCTTTCCGCTTTCTGCCCCCTGCTGCGAGGGAGTAATTATCGAACTTGAGCATATCTTGAAAGTGGGGCCAATTTATGGAAATCGACACAATCGCTGCTGCACAGCATCTGCAGTTACCGAGCCGCTGGCGGCAGTTTCACGACCGCCTTCGTGCGGACATGATTGAGGCGCAGTGCTGCCTGGAATCTGGTCGGCTCATGCGCGCATCGGAGATCATCGACGGAGTCCTGCGCGAGGCGCGGCGAACCAACAAGCACCTGAACATGAGTGAGCGCGGACGCGGCCCAGCCGATCCAAAGAAACCGGTACGGATGCGTCAAGCGGCGCGATGATAACCAATTCAGCCGCAGCTCATAAAATTTGTCAGTGGCGACCGTTGCCACGTACCAGCGCCATGAACTCCTGGCGCGTCCGGCGATCTTCACGGAATTCGCCCATGACGTGACTGGTGATCATGGAGGCGTTTTGTTTCTCGACTCCGCGCATCATCATGCACATGTGCATGCCGTCGATGACGACGGCCACACCCTTGGGATGCAGGGCGTTTTCGAGCGCCTCAGCGATCTCCTTGGTGAGGCGCTCCTGCACCTGAAGTCGGCGTGCGTACATTTCGACCAGACGCGGAATTTTGGAAAGACCGACAATCTTGCCGTTCGGAATATATCCGACATGCACTCTGCCAAAAAACGGAAGTAGATGATGCTCGCAAAGACTATAAAACTCAATGTCCTTGACCACGACCATATCGTCGTACGTCTCGTCGAATACGGCCTTGTTCAGCAGTTGATCTACGTTCTGCTCATAGCCCTTGGTCAGAAACTTCATCGCTTCCGACGCGCGATGGGGCGTTCGCACCAGCCCCTCGCGCTGCGGATTTTCGCCAATAGAGAGCAAGAGGTCGCGATAGCTACCCTCGGCCAGGGCGCTGCGATCATCAACACTGCCCGCACGCTCCAGGAGCCCCGACACCGATTTATCGATCTCGTCGCCAAGCTCCTCATCGTGAGTGCGGGCAACATCTGCTTCCTTCTTCAAACCCAATTACCTTCCTTGTTCATTTTAGATAAAATCACCAGGCCCCTGTTGGACAAGTCCCGATGTGTGTCAAAGCTATTCTCCGGCATACTCGAACGAGTTCCGCGCGGTTTCGCGCACCAGGACTTTGCAGAGCCGAGGATCACCTTCAGTGGGCAAATGCGCTGCGAGGCGTCGCCAGATTATCACTGCCAGCATCTCCGACGTTGGATTCACCCCAGCAAAATCTGGCAGGTCAAGGTTCAAATGCTTGTGATCGAACGGCTTCAGGACGGCCTCGTCTACCACGTTGTCCAGCTTCTCAAGAGAATAAAGCATTCCCGTATCGACTGGCGGCGTGCCCGTGATGCTCACTTCAATCTCATAGTTGTGCCCGTGGCCATTAGCGTTATTGCACTTGCCAAAAACCTGCTGGTTTTCCTCGGCGCTGAGATGCTCGCTGTGCAGGCGGTGCGATGCGCAGAAATCGTACATTCGGGTCAATGTGACCGCGGAATCGTTCATATTCGGTTTGCCACTGGCTTCGTCATGCCAACTCGCCCAAAGTGTGTCCATCTCCCAAACGGTGACACCAACAAGCTGTGCCTCGCGCGGCAGCTTCCCAATCAGCCGCTCACGCACAAAAGTGGTAATATTTTCCGTGCTTGGCGCATGCGATTGGAAAAAATCGATCTCACGGTTCAGGAACCTGCCATCGAGCACCGAAATAATGTCCGCCTTGAGCGTCCTGTCGATCTCGACAATGTTGACCACCATCCCCGTGCGCGGATCGACTTCGCCGGCCACTTCAATTTCGACCCGGTAGTTGTGGCCGTGACCCTCCGCCGACGCGTACCGGCCGAAAATTTCGCGGTTTTGAGCGTCCGACAGCTTAGGAAGGAAGTAATTGTGCGCCGCAGAGAACATCGCCCTGCGCTTCAAGACTACTCTCATGGTTCCATATTAGCCGAACGACCGCCCAATACCAAGAAAGACCGACTTGGTGTCCGATGGTTTCAACCGAAAGACCACTCCAGCGGTTCCCACGTTGAACTTAGGCGGATAGATTGCCGTTGCCCGCGACAACTTTTGACATCTATGCAGTGTTGACTGACGTACGAATGTATGCTAAAGATAATGAACACATTTTGGCAGGTAAGCATTGAGCGTTTGTTTTGGCGTGATCCGCCCGCATTATTCACCTGAATCACGATGATTAGAGTAACATCATAGGATGGGGCGCACCTTGATCAAGCGCAATAGTTCAAGAACCAACATGCCTGTCCGTTCCCAACAACTTGCGAACCACGAGAATCACCCGGACGCTTCCTTGGCGACGAAGCGCGGACGATCGCCCGGAAAGAACGTGCCGATTTTCGGCGCAAGCGGCAATCAGAGGGGCAATGCAAGAACCGGCCACAAGGCCGGCAGCAGATCCGCGCTGAACGGACTTGTCATTGGCGTGCTCGCGCTACTTGTCTCGTTTGCGATTTGCCATTTTCTGCCGCCAAACTTGCATGTTTTTGGGAAACTACTGCTGTTTGCAGTGCCGTCCGGAGTCGCCTGTTGGATTGGTGGAGTAACTCCTGGTGCGATTATCGCCGCGCTTTCTGTTTATGCTGCGACGCGCGTCCTCCACGCTGCGACCGGCATCAACATCGCCCTTGACGAGATCATCTTATCTCTGGCGGGTCTTTCCATTGCTGGTCTGGCGCGGACGGTGCGATCGAAAGCAAGCGATCACGACTTCCTAATGAGCTGTTTTCGCGCGGTGCTGGAAGTGGACAGAACAGGCATCGTGATCATGACAAGATCCGGCCGAGTCCTTCATGCTAGTCAAGAGGCGGAGCGCATCGGCGGCGCAGCGCTGCATGAACAAGGTCTCGGGCAATCAAGTTCAGTCAAAATGACGCGGGCCGACGGCTCGCGGATTTCTGTACTCGATCTGATTGTTGACACGAACGATGCCGCTGCCAGCTCGGGGCGTAAGTCGTTCACGCTGTTGACTGGCTCTAATCCTCGCGAGATGGTAATCAGTCAAGATAATTCGGCGCGGACATGGGTCGAATATCGTGCGTTGCCGATCCGTACGGGCGGCCGGTCTGCCGCTGCTCTAGCCCTTCTGTTTTGGGACACGCAGGCCAAGCGACGAGTAGAGGCGTCGGCGCGTTCCAGCGACGAACAGCGCAGAAGGCGTGAAGAGACCGAGGCAATGTTCAGCCGTCTTGGCAAAGAGTTCCGCGGCAGCCTCGACTCGCACCATCTCCAGATCACCGCCGCTTCCGAACTGGCCCAGTTGCTGCGCGCTGACCGATGCTTTTTCCTTGTATTCCCGAATAATGGCGACGGAGGAAGTCAGAAGGCCGTGTTCGGCCCGCAATGGAACGCGCCCCATGTCGCGCCTCTTCAAGCAGACTACGACGAGATCGAAATGGACGCACCGAGGCTATATCGTTCGGCAGAAACGGTTGCGTCGCATGATCTTCGCTCCAGCACTCTGCCGTCCGCAGTTGTTGACTCACTGGAGCGCATTGGTGTCAGATCGTGCATTAGCGTTCCTATATTTGACGGCGACATTGCGACCGCTTCGCTGACCGTCGCCATGTCGGGATCCCCGCGCGCATGGAGCGCAGACGAGGTGCAAATCGTCGAGGCGGTCGCTTCGCAGGCCAGATTCGCCATGGAAGCCGCCAGGTTGCTGATGGTGGAGAGCCGACGGGCGGCGCAAGCGGAGATGATTGGACGCATCCACGCCACCGTGCTTAGTGCGGCGGACACAGACGAGATTCAGGGTGAGGCAACCAGGACACTCGGTCAGGCGGTTGACGCAGACAGGTGCTATTTTGTTCGCTACGAAGATCGGGATGGAGAGCTCACTGCCATAGTTGGGCGGGACTATGTGCGCGCGCATGGGATGGCGCCGCTTGCCGGCACGCATCCTCTCGATGAGCCTCCTGCCGGCATTGCGCAGTTGATGCATTCGCGAGGATCGCTGGTAGTCGACGATACTGAAGCCGATCAGTTGCAGGCGGTACAGTTGGCTCAAATAAGGGGCGAACTGGTTCGATCGTTCATTCGTGTACCGATCTTTTTCCAAGAGCAGCCAATCGCCGCAATGGTGCTCACAATGGTCGAGGCGCCGCGTCAATGGGCGGCCGAAGAAGTCTCGCTGGCCGAATCGGTCGCGGCGATCACGGGTTCTGCGATCTCGAATGCAATTTTGTCGGAGCGCGAAAAGCGTCGCGTCGAACGCGATACGCATATTGAACGTATATCAGAGGGCCTGCGGGACGCCGAGGATTTACCAGCCGCACAATTAGTGGTCGCGGGCGCGCTCGGAGGTGCTCTGCACGCCGACCGGTGCTATGTCTTATCGTTCGACTCGCATGACCCGTCGGCATATGTACTGACGGATTATCACCGCGAGGGCCTTGGCGATGTTTCAGGGCGCTACGGTCTTGAAGACTCGTCCATCGCCTGGCTCGCGCAGATGGCAATGTCAGGCAAGCCCGCCTCCATTCCGGACATTACGACCCGCAAATTCAAACCCTTCGTTGCCGCGGGCTTTCTGGCCGACTTCAAGCATCGCTCTTTGCTAATCGTTCCCCAGCTCACAAATGGCCGGCTCACCGACATGCTGATTGTCGCGATGGCCGACCGCGTCCGCGATTGGTCTCCGAGCGACATTTCCCTCGCGCGGGATGCCGCCGACAGGTTGCAATCAGCGGCATTCAGACTTCTACCCGCCGCCGAAGAGGAGCCAGCAAGCACCGCAGAAGTTGTAGAGGTTGTTGCGGATGTTGGCCTGACGACTACGCAATTTCCTGAAACGGCAGGGCTAAAGTTGGCATCGGCTTTTGCATCCGCAAGTGATTCTCAGGCAGCAGGCGGCGATTTTATCGATGTGTTCGAGATCGACGAGCATCGCACCGCGATCTGCGTGGTTGACCTGTCCAGCAAGGGCGCCGACGCAAACCGCGAATGGACGACCGTCAAAGGCATGCTTCGCGCGGCTCTTTATGACGGCGAGCCGCTCAAGGAGAGCATGTCGGCACTCAATTCTCGAATCATCTTGCATGGAATTATAGCCGGGTTCGCGACGGCGTTTGTTGCCGTCTATGATCAGATGCATAACCGGCTTGCCTACGTCTCCTGCGGGCATGAGCCTGTCCTGCTGCTACGTGCAGCGGGCGGAAACCCACGGATTCTTGCGCCAACGGCACCTGCTCTGGGCATTGGCGAGCAATCCGTCATCGAGGAAGGAAGCGTTACCCTCGCACCCGGCGACCTTGCGCTGATATACACAGACGGAGTGCTGGAAGCCGGTCGAGGCAAAAGCACTCCGCTTGGAATCGCAGGCCTTGCGGAGGCGGTCATGCAGGCAGTCTCCAGCTTCCCAAGAGACGATACCCTCGCGATTCTTACAGATATTTCGGGCCGTATCGACAAGCATTCCCAGGGCGAAATTATCGACGATATCTGCATGTTGCTCATGACGGCAACGTAGGCGTCTAATTAGCACTTCTTTGTCAGTCACGCGCTGGGCCGTCTATTCGTTGCTGCATTGGACTTATTCTGGCCAGCGCTAACAAAATTGCTTTTTTTGTTCAATAACAGATAGCTTCGATGGGGAATTAAGCCCTGCCCCAGGAACCCATCTTCTCGATAGCTAGAACTCGATCGTTCGGCCCGATCCCATGTACGGTCCGGCTGGCGGCTCAATCCCGAGGTTGGCGTTTGGATCGTCACTTTCTGTGCCTTGGGGCTCTTTCGAAGTTGACTTTGGCAGATTTTGCGACGGCAATTGATTTGCGCGTAGCTTGCCCACAACTGCGGCGAGTCTCTGAATCTGTTTTTCGACATCGAGCGCAAGGCTGCCGTTTGGAAAGAGCCGCAGCGCCTCTTTATATGTCTCGAGTGATGCGGTGGGATTGTGATACACCTGGTCGAGCAATCGCCCCAAACGGGACAGCGCGGTCTCCGCATCACGTCCGGCCGGATCTAGATCATAAACCCTGCGGTAGATCAGACAGGCGGTGTCGGTGTCTAGCGCTTGCTCCAGACGCGTGCCGAGCCTGAGCAGCATGATGGGCGGCAGATTTAGGTCCTGCGGAGCAATTCGCAGGATAAACTTGGCAGCGATCCGCGGGTCTGCCCGCTCCAAAAGTAGATTCCGGTGGCTCTTGAACATGCCGAGTGCGTTCTGGAGTGCATTTGGTTCGGCTTCATTTAGGACTCGATTGCAGTAGATCATAACCAGTTCGGGGTCATCGGTCGGGTGCTTTAGAAGAACCTTTAGCTCGCGGGTGCTCATCAGGTCCCAGTCCTGCTGCATCTCGGAAAATGTCGCCTTGACCTCCGAAAATTGCGCGGTGTCCGATTTGGGCCTAAAGAGAACCGAAAAAAGATAGCCAAAGGCAAAGCCCGCGAGATGAACTGCATAGGCGGTGCCGTCCTGCGCACGCAGGAAATATCCATAAACTGTGTTTAATATCACGAAATAGCCAATCACCCAGTATGCTTGCCAGTCGGCAAATCCAAATCGGATCACCATCATCCACCTAAAGACTAATACGCGCGAAAACGGAAACATGTAGATGTAGGCGCCCAGGATTCCCATAATTGCGCCGGATGCTCCAAAGCTCATGCTGCTGGGCTCGTGGACTCCAAATATGAACAGAAAGATTAGCGCAGCGATAATTCCTGTTGCGAAGTAGATTGTTAGGAACTTCCATGGCCCGAGCCTTCCCTCTGCCGATGCGCCAAAGACCCAAAGGAACAGCATGTTGCCGAGGATATGCTCTGGACTTTCGTGGAGAAACATCGACGTGATCAGACGCCACGGGCTAAGTGTGGAATACGACACCGCTAGATCGCGGACGGCATCGTCCCTTACGGATAAAAGGGAGTTGCTAGTGAGCGCGTAGACGAGGAGGTTGAGAAAGATGATGATGACGGTGGCGTACGGAAAGACTCCTTGCGGGTTTTTCGCCTTCAAGGGAATCAGGGTTCCGAAAACCGCCGCCACAAAAAGACCGAGGAATGGATCCATGTGCCTGTAGAATCGATACTGTCAGACAAGTTTCTCTGCGAGATATGCCTGTCTGCTTGCGAGTGCGTTGCCTTTTGACATTAGTCCGCGTTTTGTGCTATTCTCGCATAAGTTGCCCAACAACGTAGTTCGGCGACCTCCTCAGAAAAGTCCTCTTTTGAAGACGAAAGACGACCTCGCTGGCCGCAATGACGTCGGCAAAAGTGCGTATGGGCGCACTCGCAATGTTGCAGGATGCTGGAAGTTTGAGATACGCGCGGTTCCTTTAACCAGGTACAGAATCGCCGCACGATCGAAATTTTGCAGGACGCTTGTAATCATCGAATGACGTCACAGCTTTTTGAATCCTACAATCCTGAAGAGTCGAAGTTCTTTGACGAGGTCTACGAATCCAAGGGCAAGCCGCGTCCCCACTACTCCGTGCTTGTCGAGCGGTTCAGCGAACTCAGCGCAGAAAACCTTGCTGCGCGCCAAGAGGCGATCAATGTTCTTTTTCAAGAACAGGGTATCACGTTCACGGTCTACAGCGCTGAGGAGGGAATCGAGAGAATCTTCCCGTTTGACCTTATCCCGCGAATTGTCCCGTGGCGCGAATGGCAAAAGATAGAGCGCGGCCTAAAGCAGCGCATCGAAGCCCTCAATCTTTTTCTGCACGATCTGTACCACGACCAAAAAATCCTGCGCGACAAGGTCGTTCCGGCCGAACTGATCTACGGCAGCAAGCACTTTCGGCGGGAGTTCGTTGGAGTCAATCCGCCTCTTGGCGTCTACATCCATATTACCGGCACCGACCTGATCCGCGACCAGGACGGGACGTATATGGTGCTCGAGGACAATCTGCGCACCCCAAGCGGTGTTTCGTACATGCTCCAGAGCAGGCAGGTGATGAAGCGCGCTTTCCCGCTGCTGTTCGACAAGTACCGTGTGCGCCCAATTGAGGAGTATCCGCTCGAGCTCTTGTCGGTGCTGCAGCAGATCAGCCCCAGGCGCGATATGGGCGACGATTCAAGCGTTGTCGTGCTCAGTCCGGGCATCTACAACTCGGCTTATTTTGAGCACAGCTTCCTTGCCCGTCAGATGGGAGTCGATCTGACCGAAGGACGCGACCTTGTAGTTGACAACAATGTCGTCTATCAACGCACCACCAAGGGATTGAAAAGGGTCGATGTGATCTACCGCCGGGTTGACGACGACTTTATTGACCCTCTTGGCTTCCGTCCCGATTCCGCGCTCGGTGTCGCTGGCCTGATCAACGCCTACCGTGCAGGCAATGTCGCTCTTGCGAATGCCATCGGGACTGGTGTTGCCGACGATAAGGTCATCTACAGCTTCGTACCGCAGATCATCAAATACTATCTCGATCAGGATCCGATCCTGCCGGGTGTCCCTACTTGGCTGGCGACAAATCCAAAGGATCGCGAGTATATCTTGGACAACTTGGACAAGCTGGTTGTGAAGCCAGCGGGCGAGTCGGGAGGATACGGGATGCTCGTAGGACCCCACTCGACTAAGGAAGAGCGCGAAAAGTTCACGCGTCTTATCGAGGCTGATCCGCGCAACTACATTGCCCAGACCACGATTTCGCTTTCTCGGCATCCAAGCTTTTCTCCGCATGGCGCCAGTGAACTGTATGGCTGCCACATCGATCTTAGGCCGTACATACTTTATGGCAAGCGCATCACAATCGTTCCTGGCGGGCTGACCAGAGTCGCTTTCAAAAAGGGCTCGCTGGTTGTGAACTCGTCGCAGGGCGGCGGCAGCAAAGACACTTGGGTGCTGTACGAGTAGAGCGAGCGGCAAATTTCGCAGGTAAGCAGATATGTTAAGCCGGGTTGCAGAATCGATGTACTGGATGAGTCGCTACATGGAGCGGGCCGAGAATACGGCCGCGTTCCTTGACGTCAACTTCCACCTGATGCTCGATTTGAACAAAATCACCGCGACCGACGAGCTCAACTACTGGGAGCCTCTCATCCAGGTCACGTACGACACCAAGCGATTTGAGGATCTCTACTCGAACTATAACGCCGAAACTGTCACCGATTTTCTGGTCTTCAACCGGAACAATCCCAACTCCATACGATCTTGCATCGCTCTCGCCCGCGAAAATGCGCGCAGCACTATTGAGAGCATCTCCAGCGAAATGTGGGAGGAACTCAACTCGCTCTACCATGATCTCGAACGGGCCGACCCCGGTAAAGTCAGGGTCGATCCCTACAGCTTCTACAGGAGTGTGAAAACCGGTTCGCAGACCTTTCAGGGGATCACCGATGCGACTCTGCTGCGCAACGAGGGTTACGATTTTGTTCAGGTGGGCAAATATATCGAGCGGGCCGACAATGTCGCACGCCTAGTCGATGTCAAATATCACATGCTTTGGCCACGCGAGGGTGACCGTTTCGGTTCGGTGGACGTACTCCAGTGGATGGCCGTGCTTAAGAGCGTGTCGGCATTGGAGGCTTACCGCAAAGTCTATCACGCCAAAATCGATCCAGATTCTGTCTTGCGGTTTCTGATCTTGGACAGGCTGTTTCCGCGCAGCATCATGTTCTCTGTGGTCGCCGCGCAGGAGGCGCTTTGGCGCATTTCGGGTTCGACACGCGGCAAAACAATGGTAGGAAGCGACCGTTTGATCGGCAAATTGGAGGCGGAGCTTTCGTTCACCACGATCGAGGACATCTATGACCGCGGCCTGCATGACTATTTCGTCGAGCTGGAGCAGCGGCTGAGCAAGGTGGGGATGCAGATCAACCAGACCTATTTCGCCTATCGCGTGGCCGATCCTGATCCGATGGAGGTGCGCACGCGGGTTTCCAAGCACGACTCGTCGAACGCGACCGAGGGCAACGGAGCAAACTCCGCCGTCCGCGCCATGTGGAGTCAGGCCGAGCAGCAGCAGCAGTAACCGCCCCTATTTCGAGCCGGATTTCTTGACGCTTTCTCGGTTGCCTTTTACAAAAAAGTCCAAACAGCTTATGCGCCTCAAAGTCGAACACGTCACAACGTTCCAATACGATATGCCCGTTTACGAAACCGCAACGGAAATTCGTCTGCGGCCAACGGAGGAGATATATTGTCCACAAAGGCTGCTGGATTTTGAGATCAAAATCGATCCCGACGCTCCACTGTTCAACTATGACGACTACTTCGGAAATTGCGTTTACAACTTCAACCTGCTGACACACCACAAGACGCTTCGAATCACCAGCATCGCCGTAGTAGAAACGGGTGAGGGGCGCTGCATGCCAACCGAACACGACGAGCTTATGTGCATGGATTTGGTGTCGGAAAGCCGGTTTGTACAGCTCGACGAAAGTATTCGGAATTTTGCAGCGGAGGTGGGTTTTGACGGCGACAATCTAGAAACTGCGACCCGAATCTGCAAGCGAATCCAGGAAACGTTCAAATATGAACCTGGCATTACGAATGTTCAGAGCCCCAGCTCGGAGGTGATGGCGATCAAGCAAGGCGTCTGTCAGGACTTTGCCCATGTGATGATTGCCGCATGCCGCGTTCGCCAGATTCCAGCACGTTATGTGAGTGGCTATCTGTATGGCGGGGCATTGAGCGAGCGCGACGACCGCGCAAGCCATGCTTGGTGCGAAGTCTGGTGTGGGAGCGCCACGGGATGGGTGGGCCTCGACCCGACGCACGATACGACGTATGTGGACGAACGCTACATAAGGATCGGAGTCGGCCGCGATTACAACGATATCCCGCCTGTGCGCGGAACTTACAAGGGCAACGCAACAGAGTCATTGCGCGTTGTCGTCCGCGTCAGCGAGGTTTAGTGGCCAAGTTCGGCCTCTTTCCCTGGTATCACGGAAAGTGGTTGCTGACAAAATCACGAGGCGGACCGAAGCAAGGAGGCGCGTATTGTTCCTCAAAGCCGTCAAACTTTACACATTAAGAAAAAATTTAACGTTGTCTTAACCTTTTGTTAATATAAATCTATTGCGTATTTCCGTTGAGTCTGCTATCATTTCTGTGAGCAACTTGTTTGCAGTCGCAGATGCACATCAGGTTGCGGTACGCCTCGAAATCAAAACATCACGCGGTACAGATTATAGGGTCCGCTTGGCTCAGCCAGCGCGACTTAGCAAATTACAGGAGAATGATCTTGAAGAACACTACCCGCAAGGGTTTCACCCTTATCGAACTGCTCGTCGTTATCGCCATCATCGCGATTCTGGCGGCCATTCTTTTCCCGGTTTTCGCCAAGGCTCGTGAGAAGGCGCGCCAGACCAGCTGCGCTTCCAACGAGCGACAGATCGGCCTCGGCTTCGCCCAGTACGTCCAGGACTACGACGAGTGCCTCCCGGTCGGCAACAACGGCTCCTCGTTCCCGATCGGCTGGGCGTCGCAGATCTACGGCTACATCAAGGCGAACGGCGTCTACAAGTGCCCTGACGACTCCGGCACGTCGAACCAGACCACGGCGCAGGTTCCGGTCAGCTACGGCATGAACTCGAACCTTTCGAACGCGCTGAAGATCGCCGCGTTCAACTCCCCGGCCCGCACGATCCTCGCGTTCGAGGTCAGCGGCGTCCAGGGCGCTCCGAACTCGGCGCTCGACTCGCTGTCCGCCGCCGGCAACGGTCTGAACACCGCGACGACCGCGGGCCAGATTCTTCCTGCCACGGCCCAGTATGAGACGGGCAACCTGAACGGCGGCGCCAGCGCCACCGCGTCGAACAACTTCGACCAGGGCTACGGCGGCCTCGGCTGGCACACCAACGGCGCGAACTACCTGTACGCGGACAGCCACATCAAGTGGTTGACCCCGAACAACATCTCGGCCGGCCTCAACAACGCGACGGCCAACAACTGCGGCAACCTCGGTGTTGCTCCTGCGGCCAGCGCCCCTGCGGCGAACACGGGCTGCCCGACCACCTACCTGTCCGGCACGTTCAGCTACAACTAGGCTAGTCCTGGTTTAGCGGACCGAACAACGCAGTCACCCATCCCCGGCGACCACAAGTCGCAGGGGACGGGTGATTTTTTTGGCTGCCATATCGACCGAGATGTTGTTGTGCAACCAGGCATGTGGCCACCAATTGGCATAGCGTCATCTCGGTTGGAAACAGTTAGACATTGAATTACTCTTTCGCCTGCTCCACCCGCTGAAGTGCATTAAGAACAAGCGTTTTCCGCATGGCTTGATCCGGCACAGCCATTCCTTAACATAAATTTAACATTGCCTTAATATTCTCTTAACCGAATCGCGGAGCCATGCAAGGTAGTATTTATCGGAGCCGCGCGTGACTAAGCAATCACAGTGTTTGCGTGTTCGCTCAATGACGTTCAGGCTTCAAACACAGAGTTAATCGCCCGCATCGCCAGAACTTACGGCAAACATCATATCTTGCCGTGCATATATTAGATTCCGCTAAGGAGAGAAAATCATGAAAGGTCAGTCTCGCAAGGGTTTCACCCTTATCGAACTGCTCGTTGTGATCGCCATCATCGCGATCCTCGCCGCTATTCTGTTCCCAGTTTTCGCAAAGGCCCGCGAAAAGGCACGTCAGACCTCGTGTCTGAACAACCTGAAGCAGATCGCACTTGCTTCGATCCAGTACACCCAAGACTACGACGAGTACTTCTACCCGCACCGCTGGAAGAACGGTCAGAATCCTGACTCGTTCAACGCTGGTACGCCCGGTAACGGCATTGTCAACGGCGATGCCAACGTTCGCACATTCTGGCCGCAGCTCATCATGCCGTACATCAAAGCAAACGGCGTGTTCGTCTGCCCGTCCAATCCGAACGGCTGGACAATCTTCGACCCCAAGAATCCCGCCGTACCCTGCGGCGGCGGCACGTCTTCGACCAAGTACAATGGCTGTGACGGTGTCGGCTACGGCTGGGAGAACAGCTACGGCCACAACGACATGTGGATGAGCCCGGCCGCTGCAAACGGCGGCGCTTCCGGTCTCCAGCTAATCACGCAGGCCAACATTGCTCGCCCATCCCGCACGATCCTTTGCGCCGATTCCACTTACTACGGCCTTGCCCCTGACGGCGGCAACACGTCCGGTGGTGAGAACTATGACGGTCAGTCGGCTGCAACCGCTCTCTGCGTCAGCGCCGCTGGCGACTGCGCGTCGGGAGACCAGACCTGGATGATTGACCAGGACACCGCCAACCAGACCTCGGTTGCAACCTGCTACTACTGCAACTATTGGCACAACCTCGGTAACTCAACCTATGACTGGTCAACGAACGCAACTCAAACCACCCCTCCTTATGCGCCGGACAATACGACCGCCCAAACGATGATTGACATCCAGGGCCGGCACACCTCGTTCATCAACTGCGCTTTCACCGATGGTCATGTCAAGGCACTGACCTCGACCGAAGCTGCCTTTAACATGTGCAACTGGGTCATTGATGCTAACATCGTCGATCCCGGTGGCTCCAACAGGAACATTGACCACAGCAAGGTCTGCAGCGGTCGATAGTTTCGGCTTGTGCAGTCTCAACACAGAAGGAAAATCCCTCCGGGCGCAATGCCTGGAGGGATTTTCTGCCTTAGTATCGAACTCAATCTAAGCGGCTCGCAAAGGCACTCACAAGGCCTTTCGACTCTATGCCCAGGCACTTCACGGAATACGATCTTTATGACAAAACCTCAACGGTACACGGCGCTGTTCGCAGGTTTATGCGTTGTCTGCGCGATCGTCGTCTTTCACAGAGTGCTTGGGTTTGGATTCATCAATTACGATGATGATCAAAATCTTTATTTGAATCCTTTTATTTCGGGAGCTAGCGGTCCGGACTTCGCGCACTTCTGGACAACCGCCTACTATGACGAATACGTGCCCATCACGTATACACTTTGGGGCATAATAGCTGGCTTCGCTCAACTTCCCACCGCAATTGTTCTCCCGGATGGGGCGCGTACAACACTCGACGCAAGTCCATTTCATGCGGCTAACCTCGTGTTCCACTGTCTCAATATCGTCTTGGTCTTTGGCCTCGCGAAAAGGCTAACAAAGAACAATCTCGCTTCCTCCGCCGGTGCGCTATTGTTTGGGGTGCATCCCCTGCAGGTCAGCTCTGTTGCGTGGATCACGGGCCTGCGAGAGATATTGAGTATGTCGTTTTCGCTCGGTGCCATCCTCCTATATCTCGAATGGAGGTCGGAACAACTCTCAACGAACAGCGTTAGTGCAGTTCGAGAGAAGCTTCTTTATGCCAGTGCGCTAGTTGCCTTTATATGCGCAGTGTTGTGCAAACCCATTGCTGTGGTTGTGCCCGCTGTGGTTTTGTGTCTAGATGCATACCTCTATCGCCACTCTGCCTGGACAACGATCAAACCCCTTATGCCCTGGATTGGCTGCGCAGTAGCGGTTTCGTTGTTGACAGCATTTGTTCAAGTACCCGAGACCAACATTCCGTCGCCAAGCATTTTTGCTCGTCCGTTCATTGCATCCGATGCTATCACCTTTTATGTCGCGAAGATTTTCTGGCCAGCGAATCTGACTATCGACTATGGCCGCACGCCCGCCGAGGCAATGAGCCATTGGTATGTATATATGACGATTCTCGTTCCCGTTGCACTTGCCATCGCAGCAATCCTGCTTCGACAACAATGGCCGCAACTAGCTTTATGCCTGCTAATTTCGCTTCTGTTCGTTTTGCCGAGCTTGGGATTCGTGCCGTTTCTGTTCCAGGAGTTCTCAACCGTAGCGGACAGATTCTTCTACGCGGCAATGCTCGGACCGGCGCTCTTAGTTGCATTTGTAGTGTCACGGCAGCGCTCTATTGCGGTCGATGCCGTTGTCACAATAATTCTGATTTCTTGCATGGTTATGTCGTACAAGCAGACCAATGTCTGGTCGAGCGATCGAGAGCTTTGGAGTCAGGCGATTGCGACGAATCCAAAGAGCTGGCTTTCGTATAACAACGAAGCGCGTCTCGAAGCCGCCACCGGAGATACTGCCAGAGCGATTGCCTTCCTGGAGCAGTCGATCGAAGCAAACCCGAAGTATGTGCTGGCGAGGATGAACCTTGCCCGAGGTCTGGCAAGGACTGGCAGAGCGGATGAAGCGGTCGAGCAATATCAATACGTTCTTGCGATTGATCCTAGCAACATGACCGCTGAAACCAACCTTGGCATGGCACTGATCCAGTCAGGCAACTTAGTGGATGGGACGAAGTGCCTGGCGGATGTTGCTCAACGCAACCCCAATTTGGCGTCGGCGCATTCTAATTTGGGGCGCGCTCTGATGATGGCGAATAATCGCGACGGTGCACAAAAGGAGTTTCAGAAGGCACTTGCGCTTGATCCTAACGATCCTGTCGCGCAGATGTCCGTGCAAAGTCGCTAACAGGAACAGTCTTACCCCTTGATGCCCGAGTTTGCTCGGACACTCTGCGGCAGAAGCTCTGGCGTGAGAACCGTCGCATCCGGGATCGGCCATGACGACACAACGCTCGATCACGTTCTCAAGCTCGCGGACATTGCCCGGCCACGGGTAGGAATTCATGATCTTGATTGCCGGTTCGCTTAGGCTAAGGGCCGGACGGCCATTTTCTTTGGCGAAACGGCGTAGGAATTCTGCTGCGAGGCCGACAATGTCTTCGGTTCGCTCGCGAAGTGGCGGAAGAGTCAGTTGGATCACTTGCAGGCGATAATACAGATCGGAGCGGAACTTGTTCTCTTTGACCAACTGCTCCAGATCGGCGTTGGTTGCGGCAACAACACGCACATCAATCTTGATCGTCTTGATGCCGCCGATCCGTTCGAACGCCCGCTCTTGCAGAACCCGTAAGAGCTTAATCTGGACGGACGGCGAGATGTCGCCGATCTCGTCGAGAAACAGAGTTCCCTTATCTGCTAGCTCGAACCGGCCCGGTTTGGACGTCGTTGCGCCGGTGAACGCATTCTTGTCGTAGCCGAACAGCTCTGACTCCAGCAAAGTTTCGGGCAATGCAGCGCAGGATACGGCGATAAACGGGCCGTCTTTGCGATCCGAATGCTGATGTAGCGCGCGAGCAACTAGCTCCTTGCCGGTTCCACTTTCGCCACGAATTAGAACAGTCGCCCGTGACGCAGCGGCTCTACGAACAAGCTGAAAGACCTCGCGCATCGCTGAGCTTTCGCCCTGAATCATCTGCGTTTCACTGCCGCGGGCGAGTTTAAGCGGGCCCGTGGAGATTACAGATACCGCTTCGTCAACTGCTTTTTGTGGAAGAACCGTCACCGAACCATCTGGGTCGCTTTGCATGACCGTCAACTTGGGGTTCAGCGATGCGGATGGTGCGGCGCCGGCAAGCTCACTTTCCTTGCGAGCGACCGCGCGGGCCACAACAGCGCGAATCTCCTCTACATCGAAGGGTTTTGTAATATAGTCGGCTGCGCCAAGTCGAATCGCGTCGACAGCCGTCTTGATCGTTCCGTACGCCGTTACCATGATTGCAACCACATTCGGGTGCATCTCATGGACTCGCTTAACAAGGTCGATCCCGTTCATGTCCGGCATGATCAGGTCTGTAATCAGAACGCTAATTTGCTCTGTGCCAGCGGTTTCGACCGCTCGGCGGCCATTTTCGGAGGTGTGAACCGTGTAGCCCTCTTTGGTGAAAACGGCCTGCAAGACGCGCCGGATGCTCGGCTCGTCGTCGGCGACAAGAAGGTGCTTTCCTTCACCAGGCAGTGCGTTCGATTTTCTTGAAATTGCCATTTATTGTTACTACTCTGACTGACGTGTCCGACCCGCAAAGTGCATCCGGCGACGAGGAAGCAACCACTCTATATTGGCGATTGCGAGCGAAAGCCTCAGTACATATTTTCAGTAGAAGCACGTCTAAGAAACGCTACTCAGGTTCCTGAAGCCATGCATGGACCGGTTTACGGTGCGAGTCCTGATTTCTCTGCTCTGACAGCTCTGCGCTAGGCAGCCCTTGCAGGCGCAGCCTCTGCGTAAACGGACTGGCTACCGGCAGAGTAATGACAAATGTGGTTCCCTCGCCGAGAACACTATCCACATGCACTTGGCCACCATGCGAATCGATAATTTTCTGCACAATCGACAGGCCGAGCCCCGTTCCCTTAGTCTTTGTGGTAAAGAAAGGCGCAAAAATCTTGTCCCGCCTGCTCTCAGGAATTCCAAGTCCAGAGTCCCGGAAGCGGACTTCAACTGTTCCTTCCTTCGACTCCCGCGACATGCCGGAAGTTCCACGCCTTGTCTGAATAAATAGCTTGCCTCCGTCGGGCATCGCCTGAATCGCGTTTAGGATAATATTCAGGAAGACGCGCTCCAACTGGTTGCCGTCCGCCTGGATATCCGGCAGTTCCGCGTCGTACTCTTCGTCAATCGTCACGCCCATCTGCTTGATCTCGGGCCGCATGAAGCCGATTCGTCTCGACAGCAACGCGTTCACCGCGACGGGCCCGACGCATGGCGGTGTCGGGCGCGAAAACTCCAGAAACTCAGACGTGGTCGCGTTCAATCCATCGACCTCGTTGACGATGATGTCCAAAAACTCTCCGTGCCTCTCGACCATCTCTTCGGACAGATCGCCGAGCAGCACTTGCGCTGCGCCTTTGATCGACGCCAGCGGGTTGCGCAGTTCGTGCGCGATGCCGGCCGCAAGTTGGCCGATCTCCGCGAGACGGCTCATGCGGCTGAGCTCCTGCTCCATCTCGTCCTCTTTGGTGATGTCCTCAAAGACAAGTACCACGCCGAGATATTCGCCGCGCTCGCTGAGCAGTTGCGAAGCGCTCCCATTCACCACCACCGGCTCGCCAACTACAGAGTCTTCCGACGCTGCGCCACGCGCACTGCTGGCCAGATCCTCCCAAAACAATCGCAAACGGTGCCGCTGGATGATTTGACCCGTATCTACTGCGAGTGCAACCATTTTGCGGATATCGTCGATATCGGA
This sequence comes from uncultured Armatimonadota bacterium, assembly GCA_963699265.1. GTDB lineage: Bacteria > Armatimonadota > Armatimonadia > Armatimonadales > Capsulimonadaceae > CAXSEA01. The sequence continues at coordinate 1,185,574 of OY969427.1, forward strand.
AGGCTCGCCCTTGAGCTCATCAAGCAGCTCCTCGAACGCCCGCCCGCTCATGTCCTGATATTTGACCCGCAGCAGACGCTCCGCAGCAAGGTTCATGGTTACAATCTCGCCGAGGGAGTCGAGTGTGACGACTCCAGCCGCGATTGACCTGAGAATATTGTCGGTATAAGTTGTAAGCTCCCTTAGAGATTCCATGTCTCTAAATAGCGCGGCCGCCTGCGCCGCAATGAGGGATAGCATCTTGACATTGTCTTCGTTGTAAAGACCCGATACAGCAGCCTGCACCTGTAGAACCGCCAGAACTTCGTCGCCCAAGAACACCGGGATCGCCATCAGTGACTTCGTCGGCGCATCCTGCGGCACGTACTCCACGAACCGTTTGTCGCTGGTCACATCTGCGATGAGCAGAGCCTTGCGCTCCTGCAAAACCCACGCGGGGATGCGTTTGGCGTCAAACGTGATTCCGGGCTCCTCGCCGACATCTCCGCGCTGCGCCTGCCGAACGATGAGGCCGCGCTGCTTATCGACCGTGAAGATTTCGGCGACCTCGCACCAGATCACGGACGAAACGATGTCCAGGATGGCGTCGAGCGCATCGGAGAGTGAGCGGGCCGACCGCACTTTTTTCGACAATTCATACAGAGCCGAAAGCTCCAAAACCCGCTGCTCAATCGATTGCTCGTACAAGGCGGCGCCGCGGAGCATCGAACCTGCCTGCGACGAAATAATGGCTACAAGCTTTGTCTCTTCCGGTCGAAATGTCGGACCTGTCGCACGTCCAAGAATCAGGAAGCCGACGACAGTGTCTTCGGTGACCATAGGTACAAGCAGCAGCGACGGATACTGCGCGGCAATGCTTTCCATAGTCTCTTTCCACCGAGCGCCAAAGACCATATCAAACGCTTTGTGGCCCGACGGCTTACGCTGCAGCGGTTCGCGCAGGGAGCGTGCGAGAGGACTGATTTCGGTCGCATCCGGCAAGAACCGCAGCGCGTCGCTGATTTCGTTGGTCAGTCCTTTCGTCTCCCTAATTCGCAGCGTATCGAGCCGGTCATTAAAGAGAAGCAATAGAACTGCATCGGCGGCCAAGATGTCGCACGACACCGATGCAACTGTCGCGCAGGCGCGACTTAGTCCGTATGTTGTAGTAAGCGAGCGGCTCATCGTATAGAGCGTATGAAGCTCGTTGACTCGTCGCTCCATCTGGGCGTACAGCCGGGCGTTTTCAATCGCAATTCCCGCGTGCTGCAAAAATGTGGACAGCAGATCGAGGTTCGAGTAGGCGATAGGACGACGACTGATGTCATTTGTGACCACCAGCACGCCGATGGCCATGCCGCGGACGATCACTGGCTGCGCGAAGAATGACCGCATTCGCATCGATTTCGCGTAGTTGATCGCGAGCGGAAGGGAGTGGTCACCCTCCTCCATCAAAATAGGAATCAGTCGCGATGTAATCTCGAAGATCAGGTCGTCAGTCGCCGGAAGATCGGCAATGGCGTTCTCGAATCCGCGCGACACCTTCACCGTAAAGCGATCTGGCGTTTCCGGGGAGTCGTCCCGCAGATAGAGCAGACAGCGGTCGAAGCCTACCAGAGAAATGAGGTTGTCGGCCACCTGGTTGAGGACAAAGTCGAGGTCGAGGGTCAACGAGATCGTTTCGGTGAGCGAAGAAAGCGTTTGAAGTTCCTGAACACGGCTTCTGAGTTCGCGGTACAGGCGTGCGTTCTTAATCGCAAGTGCCGCCTGAGTGGCAAAAATGCTGAAAAGACGCTTGTCGTCTTCGGTAAAAGGAGCCGAAGGTGTCCGCCTCCGTATGGACAAGACGCCTTTCACTTGCCGATGCTCATCCATCATCGGCATCGTGATTGAGGACGAAATCCCCGGCAGTCCGATTCCGCGCGCTCCCTTGAACCGTGGATCCGAACGGGCATCCGATTGCACCAGCAGCGCTTCGCCAGTTTGCGCAACACGTCCGGCAATACCCTGCCCAATTAGAATGCGGGTGTTTTCAACCACTTCGTCCGGCAATCCGCAGGACGCAGCAATATAGAGCTGATCGGTCGTGTTGTTGATCAACATGAGCGAGCACGCCTGTGCGTCCATCACGTCCGCTGCTTTTTGCGTGATGAAGTTGAAGAGATCGTCGATATCTATGCGGTCGATTGCGCGCCCAATCTCGTAGATGGTTGCGACTTCCCGAAGGCGCTTTTCGGTCTGTCTGCGCGCCGAAGTTGCCGCTTCGCGCAAGCTGATCTGCTGCAACAGAAGTTGAAAAAGCGGATGAACAGTTTGGGCAATGTCCTGCGGACGCGCTTTCTTAGAAGGCGCATGATAAATGTCGGCGGTGGTCGTAACAACTGGCTCTTTGGCCTCCGAGATCGAGACCCAAACGCCCAGCACCTGCGGCGCGAGCGACCGTTGATGGATGTCTGGCGGGGTGCCGTCCGCCTGATCATCGACAAGTGGAGGCGCGATTAGGACCGTAGACCAGATGACAAAGCCACCCTGCGCCGTGGTTCTGCGGCGATAAATCCCGGTGTGACGATGCGAGAGCGAGGCTTTCGGCGATGACAGAAACGCTGTGGCCGCCTGGTCCGCCGCGCGCGCCATCAAATTGGTCAATCGGACAGCAATATCCGGCTTGGCAAAGGAGGGCCTTCCGAACGGCACCAGCAGGCCGGTGTCGTGTACAGCCCGAAATAGACCCGTGGAGATCGCGCCCGTGCGCTCCAAAGCATGGGCTAGCAACGCGGTCGCGGTGTCGCTGAAGTCATCCTGCCGCGTCGCAAGATCAACCAACAGCCTGGCTTCGCGCGTACCGACAACGGATTCTGTCTTCCGACGAATTGGAATCCGGTGCTTGAGAAGCCGGTAGCTGAAGAGTGCTCCGTTTTTTGTCTTTTTCATTTTGTGGGACTGGCGAACGGAGAGTGGGTCTGGAACGATCTTCCGACAAACTAACAGCCGAAAAGTTGCACAGAGCCTAGTTTATTATTCGGCAGGAATGACTCCGTGTCAAGGACGAGTCGCTCAAGCCCGCCTACTTGCCTACTGCGCCAACAAGCTCGCTCACGTCCTTGACGCCGAACTCTGCGCAGTACTCTTCGATGCCTCTCAGCACATCTGTAGCCGAAGTCGGATTGACAAATGTCGATGTTCCGACCGCAATCGCGGTCGCGCCAGCGAGCAGAAATTCGATTGCATCGGTGCCGGTGACAATTCCGCCCATACCAATCAGTGGCACTTTCGGCAAGGCGTTATGCACCTGCCAGACCATCCGCAGCGCGACCGGCTTGACACACGGGCCGCTCAATCCGCCGGTAACGTTGGCCAAACGAAAGGTCCGCCTGCGGGCGTCGATTGATGTACCCAGGAGCGTGTTGATCAGCGAAAGCCCGTCTGAGCCTGCATCGGCGGCCGCCCGTGCGATAGAGACAACGTCGGTCACATTCGGCGATAGCTTTGTGATGAGCGGCAAATCTGTTGCTTTGCGGAGTTCTGAAATCAGTTCGAATGTCAATTTGGGATCGACCGAAAAGTCGCATCCATGCTTTACATTCGGACAGGAAATGTTGATTTCCAGTGCTTCCGCGCCTTTTGCTTCGGTGAGACGCTCAGTCAGCGCGCGATAGTCGTCCACCGAATAGCCCACCAAGTTAACGATAATCGGCACATCGAACTGTCTAAGGAAGGGTAACTTTTCCGCTATAAAGTTGTCTATTCCGCCGTTTTGTAGGCCAATAGCATTGAGTAGGCCGCCAGGGGTTTCGACGATACGCGGAGTGTTGTTGCCCTTACGAGGCTCAAGGCTCGTGCTCTTAACGACCACCGCGCCCAGCTTTTCGAGATCAACTATGCCCGCCATTTCTGAACCAAAGCCGAATGTTCCGGATCCGGTCATGACCGGATTCCGGAGGGTGAGCGAGCCGATTTTGACGGCGTAGTTAGTTTCAGAATTAGCGATTTTCGAAGTCGGTTGGCTCGTTACCATATCACTTCCTTCGAATTGAAGACCGGGCCGTCAGTGCAGGCGCGGACCCTCCTGTCTCCGGCAATATCGACCACGCAGCCCATACAGGCCCCTACGCCGCACGGCATCGGAACCTCCAGCGAGACCTGGCACGGCGCGTCCGCCGTTAGGCACAGATGTGCAACCGCCTGCATCATCGACGTAGGCCCACAGCAGTAGACTTGGGCTGCAAGCCCAGACGCAAACAAAGCGCTAAGAGCATCTGTTACCCGTCCTTTGCGGCCATGGCTGCCGTCTTCCGTGGTCATCTCTGCCGTAATCTCCAGCCCAGCAATATCTGCTTCGCAAAGGAGCAGTTCCCTGCTGCGGGCGCCGACAATGAACCGAATTTCAGCGGCGGGATTTATTTCCCTGATCCGCTCCGCCAGGAAAACAAGCGGCGGAACGCCATATCCGCCGCCGACCATGACGTGTGTTTGTGGCGCTAGCGGATCGGCATCAAACAGCTTTCCGCCAAGCGGCCCGACAATGTCTAGCGTATCACCGGTCATCTTGCGCGCCATGCCAAACGTGGTCGCGCCGTGCACCTGATACAGAATGGCAATCTCGCCGCTGCTGGGATTTGCCTTGAAAATGCTGAACGGCTTGCGCAGAATGCTGTTGATCGTGCCGCTCGCAAACGCATTGATGAAGTGGCCAGGCTGGGCAAGTTCGGCGATTTCCGGGGCGACGCAAGTCAGAACTTTGTGGTTTTCGATGATCTCGATGTTGGAGACAACGGGGGCGTCAATCTGAACGACCCTTCGGCTTTGAGTTTCTAATGCCATGAAAACGGCCTATCGCTAACTAGATCGCGCCTGATGCGGCAATGTACTAAGGCTTGCGAGTGCTGACTAGTTCCGCCGATTCTGATCGTCCGCGTCCTTAGCCCGTTCGCGCCGGCGCAGATCGTCAAGGCTTGCAACCAGCGGGAACGAATTGTCGTCGTTTTCCGCGGGCATATGCCTGCTGACGGTTCTAGTCAACACCGCCGACTCAGCAACCGTATCCACATTCTGCGAGCGCCTCTCACTCGAGAGCTGCGCAGCCGCCCGCTGCTCACGCGCCGAATGCACAGCATGGATGGTCAACGTGGTCGCGCTTGTCACCGCAACCGTGATTGGTCGAATCGCTCGCTTTGCCTGGAGCCTCAGCCCTAGACGGCGCCATGCAATGTCGGCGATGAACACAACTGCGCTCAGAAGCAAGAACAACCATTCGAGCGCTATATTCGATTGCGCGGCACCAGGACGAAGTTTCCAAACATCACGCGAGTCCGCGATCATTCGTCCGCCGGACTCCAAGGCAAGCGATGCGAGCAATGGCAAGTTTGGTGCCGACTGCGCATATTCCGCCGGATACGACTGCGCCAGTCCCAATATCGCTTGCTGGTCACTCGCGCCGGATCGTCTGACGCTCACCAAATAAGCACCAAGATCGCGCGCAGCAAAATTCGTCTCGTACCGTCCGGGCGCGGTCTGTGACAACTCTAGACTGCTAATCGAAGCGTTTGGCCGCGCGATGGTGGCGGCGAAATTCGCACCATTCACATAGCTGCCGTCGGGCGCAAACGCGTCGACAATGAGATGCCCTTGACCGTCATTGTCTGCAGCGACAAACGCTTGAAAATCTGCGGCCTTCGATTGGCGAAGGGACCAGCGCAATACCTGCGACCACATCTGACCGTAACCAGGCCATTTCAGCCAATTTTTTGCCCAGTGATCCGTTTCGTCGCTCATGAACGCGAACGACCGGCCCAGCCCGTATGACCTATAAGCCAGAATGGGATCTGGTCGCGAAACATTTCGCAGCGGCGCAAATGCTCCGGGCCTGAGCGTAACGACATTGTAGCCCAAGAGCGGCGGTTCTGCGGCGGCGCTAAGGCCCGCCACAACACGGTCGCTAGAATCGATGCTGGCCCTAAATGCACCCTCGAGGAATGACGGCGTCTGAAAATGCGACAAATCCCGAGTGAAGAATGTGGGCAGGTCGGTCGCCTGGTTCACAACATAGAGTTGGCCACCGCCAGCTTGCGCCAAGTCCTTTTGGAAGCCAACATCGCTGTCGTGCCAATCGCCGATCCCGCAGCAGGATGTCGTAATTTTCTCATGCAAACGCATCTGCTGCGCAAGGTTCACGCAGTTGTCCTGCTGCTCCGAGTCGGTGGTGTCGGGACAAATGATGACGTGCTTAATCGCGGCGTGCGACGTTTCGAGCATGTTATAGGCCGCTTCGAGACCTACAAGGCAGTAGATTCCACCACCGCCCGCTTCGAGGCCCTCAACATCCTTTTTGGCGGCGATTGCATCCTTTGGACTGGAGAACGGAACTACTATGGTTGGTGTTTCGGTCACCGCAATCACGGCAACTCGGTCTTGAGGCTGAAGAGAGCCCATCAGGCTGACGGCGGCGAGCGCGGCTAGCTTCACCTTTTCGACGCCGTTTTCTTCCGCGCTCATAGAGTTGGACTGATCGAGCACGATGACAATATCCGCGCCTGGCATCTTCGTGCCCGCGCGCGGCTTCATCAGGACGGGTAGCGATGCCTCGACTGGCGTGCCCGCCCATCCCCCTCCAATAAAGGACTGGGTGCCGCCGACCATCCCCAGGCCAACGCCGAAGTCCTCGACCGACGACTGCAGCGCCTGCTGCTGAGCAGCGCTGAGTTCCGTCGAAGTGATATTGCTCAGCACGACACTGTCGTAAGCCGAGAAACCAGCAACATCGCGTGGAGCCTGCAAAGGCGAGCGAAGGTCGAGCGAAATCGACTGCAACTGCATAGCGCGTTGGAGTGTCGGCGCGACTTGATCCGGCGCGTCGGTAAGGTAAAGGATGCGCGGCTTGCCAAGAACTCGCGTCATCGCCGTGCCCGTGTTGTTCTCAAGCAACGTGTCGTTTGGCGCGTTCAGATCCACTTTCACCTGACGAAGTCCCGCGCCGACTAGCTTGATCGGCATTTCAACAAGTGTCTTGCCGATGCCAAGGTTTGCAGACTGCGTTCGAGTCACTTTCCCATCGACAGTTGCCGTAAGTGTCGCCTTTTGCTCGACCGACGATGCCACCACCACACTCGCCATCACAGGCGCACCATCACGGCACGTTGGCGGCAAATCGACCCGCACGACACTGGCTTCTGGCTGAGCAATGCCGAGGAAACTGTCTGGGTCAACCGCGCTGATGGCGATTCCACCTGTCGATGCCTCACTCAACGCGGAGCCGGAGTTCTCGTTGCCGTCCGACAAAATCACGATTTGCCGAGGGCCTGATGCCGGCATGATCGCACGCGCGGCCCGGATTGCAGCCGCAAGATCGGTGGAGCTATCATCCACTGGCACGGCATCCCCGGGCATCTGCGGAGTGGTCGAAGGCGATGCCAGCACGACTGGTGCGCTCGCAAAAGCGATTACGCCAGCGCTATCGCGCGCAGGTTTTGCGTCAATCGACGATCGAACAAGCGCAAACTCTCGCGCCCTTGCTGCAGGCGAGATCGAGCGCGAAACATCCACCAGATAGACCACGGTCTGATCCTGCGTGTCACGGATCAGAAGTGGAGCGGCAATTGCGCCAACAATCAGCACGATCGCAGTTATGCGGAGGATCAAGGATTGGCGAATTTGGTCGCGCGCAAGGGGTGCTTTGGAGCGATTTGCGACCCACCAAAACAGCGCGGCGAGCGGCAAAACTGCCAGCCAGTACCAGGGATGCTCGAATGTCAGCTTTTCGCCCATGCTCACTATACGCAAATTATGGCACGGGCAGTGACAAGAGCAGTTCGGAGAGTTCGCTGAACGATCGTGCGACCGGGCAGCCGCGCGGCGTGTCGTCGTAGCGCCGCTTCCAGTCGTAGAGAATGGCCCGCATTCCAATCGACTTTGCACCGGCGACATCTAGCTCAAAATAGTCGCCGACGTGCACGAAATGGGCCGCGCCCTGGCCAAGTTTCTCGATGCTGTCGTTGAAGAGCGTCGCGGACGGCTTGCATGCGCCAACAATTGCCGACACCGAAATGGAATCGAAGAGATGGTCAATAGATAGGGTCTTAAGCAGATCGATCAAGTCCGGCTCCCAGTCTGAAATGATGCCGATCTTGAATCCTCGCGAGCGTAGCGTTTCCAGCAGAGCGATGGCCTCGGTTGGAACGAAACGCTCATAGGTAATCTGCGCGTAGGCTTCAGTAACTTTTTGGACGATGACTAGATCGGTGGGAGCTGAAAGCAGTTCGAGGAGGCGAGTGGTCAACTTTGAGATGAGCGAAGGATCGTCCAGCGGAACTCCGGCAAGGTACAAGTCGAGGGCCAGCGACACCATGCCGTTGACCGCTGCCGCGAGCTGCTCGTGATCAAATGCGATATCATTGCAGGTAAGCGCGGCCGAAACGCGCTCGTTCATGGACGGCCGGTCGAAGATCAGCGTGTCGCCCGCATCGAACGTGATCGCGCGGATGGATCCGTCGCGCAGCCGATCCTCGACTTGGGGGCATGACCTGGAAATCTTGCTCGCTTCCTGCATCAAGCAGTATAGCTTGTTTCGACTCGCTACTTAACAACTGCCGTTTTCGCGCTGCGCCGCTTGACCAGTTCGTCGGCGATCACGCCGATTAGAATCACCGCGCCCACCACGGAGAAGTTGAGGGAGCTGGGGACATTTAGCAGGTTGACCAAATTCTGCAGCACTTGAAGGAGCGCCGTACCGATTAGAATTCCGATCACACTGCCTTCGCCACCGCGCAACGAGCAGCCGCCAAGCACCGCTGCCGCGATGCCATACAGCTCGTAGCTTTGGCCGTGCGAACTGGGCGAGATCGAGTTGGTGTAGAATGCAAGCAAAATCCCCGCGATCGCAGTCAGGACAGCAGCAAACACATAGACGCTGGTAATGACCGCCTTGGAGTCGATGCCCGAGTAGCGCGAAGCCTCCTCGTTGCGTCCTACCGCGAAAAGGTACCGTCCATACACCGATCTGTGGATCACCACCCACATGATCACAGCGATGACCGCCATCACGATGAACGGCATCGGGACGCCTGCGACGCTGCCGGTTGCGAGATTCACCAGCGCTGTGTAGCCGTGGCCGTCGCCAAAGCCTTCAGTCTCGTCCCCGGTGACGAACCGCGCTAGACCCCGGTAGATCAGCAAGCCGCAGAGCGTGACGATAAATGGTTGCAACGGCACCCGCGTGATCAGCAAGCCGTGGATCAGGCCGAGCGCCATTACGAACGCAATCGACGCGAGCACAGTCAGCGCAGGATTCCAATGCCAGTTGTTCAGCGCCATCGCGAGCAGAACACCCTCCAGCGCGAAGACCGATCCGACCGACAAGTCGATTCCTGCAGTGATGATGACCATCCCCGCACCGATCGAAAAGACGCCGTAGATGCCGATGTTGCGCGCCAAATCCTGCAGATTGTCGGGGCTGAAGAACAGATGGTTGCGCCACCATGTGATCACGCAGACGACAACGAGCAGGCCGAAAATGCCCAGCTCCTTGCGGGAGTTGGCGATCAGCTTGAGGCCCGGATTCGGCCGTAAGACGGCTGGATTGACTGTAGTCGAAGTGGACATATGGTTTTTCAATTGAGGAAATATTGTTATTGAATGCAAACTGCTGTCAGTTGGGGGCACTTGCCGACGCACGTCCCGCACCGCCAACCGCAAGCTGCATGACCGACTCTTCGCTTGCCTCGCTACGGCTAAGGAAACCTGAAATTCGGCCCTCATGCATCACCGCGATCCGGTCCGAAAGGTTGAGGACTTCCTCCATGTCGCTGGATATCATGAGGATCGCGACACCCTCCTTGGCAAGGCCGCGCATGAGGTCGTAAATTTCCGCCTTTGCGCCGACATCAATGCCGCGCGTCGGCTCGTCGAAGATCAGCACTTTCGGCGCAAGGCTAAGCCATTTGGCGAGGACGACTTTTTGCTGGTTCCCGCCGGAAAGATTTTTGACCGTAAAGTCCACCGACGGTGCCTTCACGCGAAGCGACGTGCTCGCCGCCTCGGCAGCCTTGGTCTCCTTGCCGCCGTTCACCAAACCGGCGGTTGCGTAGCGATTTAGCGCGGGGAGCGTAATATTGTTCTTGATTGGCATCTCCAAGATCAGTCCGGATTTCTTACGGTCTTCCGGTGCCAGGTAGATGCCGCACGCGATGGCGTCCTTTGCCGACTTGATCCTTAAACCCTTGCCCATGAGCGAAACGGTTCCCTCAATCGACGGATCGACGCCAAAAATCGCCTGCGCGACTTCTGAGCGTCCAGCGCCAACCAGGCCGGCCATCCCTAAGATTTCGCCCTCGTTGATCGAGAAGCTGACTTCCCGCGCTGGGTAACGGCGCGTCCTCAGGCCAGTGATCTCCAGCCGCTTTCCCTTTTCCGCACCCGGTGGGGGCGCGAGGAACTTGTCGATATCACGTCCAACCATCAGGCGCACCATAGCATCGTGCGTAATCTGATCTTTGGACAACTCGCCAGCGTTGCGGCCGTCCCGCAGCGCTACGACCCGGTCGGCGAGATCCATGATCTCCCCCAGTCGATGCGAAATGTAGATCACGGAAACGCCCCGTGTGCGAAGCGCTTTGACTACTGCCAGCAGTCGTTCGGTTTCGGTAAGCGTAAGGCTCGATGTCGGCTCGTCCATCACTAAAATCTGCGCCGAAAGCGAAAGCGCTTTGGCGATCTCGACCATCTGCTGTTGCGCAAGGGAAAGCGCCGAAAGTGGCGTGTCGGCAGCGATTGCAAGGCCAAGCTGGTCGAGGAACGGCTGCGTGTCGGCCAGCATCTTTTTTCGATTGATCAGCTTGAGCGGCCCGCCACTCAGCGGTTCACGTCCAAGATAGACATTGCTCGCAACATCCAGATTGTCCAGGACGTTGAGCTCCTGGTGAATAAAGCCAACGCCATGCCGGATCGAATCCTTGACGCCGCCGATTTTGACTTCCTGCCCACCGATGACGATTGTGCCGGTATCGGGATGATGAATGCCGCCGAGCACCTTCATCAAGGTCGATTTGCCAGCGCCATTCTCGCCGATCAGCGCCATGACTTCGCCCGGATAGGCGGTCACGGTGACATCCGAAAGCGCCTGGACGCCAGCGAACCGCTTCGAAATCCCGCGCATCTCCAGGATTGGAGACTTGGCTTCGGTTGTGGTTGAAGGAAGGCCGTCTGTCATTTTGCTGAGAACTTGTCCACCGTCGTCTGAGTATAGACCTCGCCCGGCTTCAGAAGCGTTGTCGGAAAACTTGGTTCGTTGGGCGAATCGGGAAAATGCTGCGTCTCGAGACAGAACGCACTACGCCGTATGTACGCTTTTCCGCCCTTGCCAATGTTCTTGCCGTTCAGGAAGTTCGCCGTGTAGAGCTGGACTCCGGGCTGCGTTGTGTAGACTTCGAGCGTGCGGCCAGAAGTGGGATCATGGACTCTCGCGGCAAGCTCAAGGTCGCCTTCCGATTTGCGATCCAGCACAAAGTTGTGGTCGTATCCGCTGCCATTTGTAAGCTGCTCATTCTTAGCATTGATGCGTTCGCCAATCGCATGTGGCTTGGTGAAGTCGAACGGCGTCCCGGCGACTGGCGCGATTTTGCCAAACGGGATTGAGGTCGAATCAATTGGCGTAAAATGGCTGGCGTTGAGCATAAGGACATGCTTCAAGATGGTTCCTGACCCGGCCCCGGCCAAATTGAAGTACGAGTGATTAGTCAGGTTGACGACAGTGTCCGCGTCCGTCGTCGCCTTGTAGTCGATCTTCAAAGCGTTTTGGTTGGTGAGCATGTACGTAACGTTCGTGGTCAAAGTGCCGGGGTAGTGCTCCTCGCCGTCCTTGCTGACGTACGTCAAATGCACAGCCGAACCGTCCGCAGTGCTTTCAGTGCTCGCTGTCCATACGCGCTTATCGAATCCTTTGACTCCGCCGTGGAGGTGGTTTGGGCCATTGTTAGTGGCAAGCTGGTAAGTCTGGCCGTCCACGACAAGATGCCCCTTCGCAATCCTGTTGGCATATCGACCGGCGATTACGCCGAAATAGGGATTGTTGACGTTCTTGATATATCCGGCGAGCGTGTCGTAGCCGAGGACGACATCGCCCAATTTGCCATGACGGTCTGGAACAACAATCGATGTCACGATGGCACCATAGTTGGTAATCTTCACCGTCATCCCGTGGCCGTTTGTGAGGGTATAGAGCATGACGAGTTTGCCGTCAACCTGCCCCCACGGCTTCGAAGTGATACTCGCGGCGTGGGACGTTGCCTGAATGGCGGCGAACATCAACAGGGTCAATAACGCCAGTGATCCTTGTGCGCGTAGATGCTTCATTCGTTATTCCTGATTCAATGATGATCTAGGATTCGACAGCCCCGCAGGCAGGCCGATTGGGGCCGCCTGCAGAACTTTCGAAGGAGAAACAGGCTAGGAACTTCGCCCGCGAAGCTTGTCGAGCTGGGCCTTGAACGCGTCGACATTGCTCTTGTTGATCGCCCTAGTCGGGATGTAGTCGGTCTTGCTCGCGGGAATCATGCTCTTGTCGCCCTTAGCCAGTGCGTAGAGAATTTTCGTTCCCTGATACCCGAACTGGTATGGCGACTGCACGACAGTTGCGTAGATCGAACCCGCCTTAATTCCGGCAAGCGTGTTGTCTTCTTCGTCGAAGCAGACGATCTTCACCTTGCCGATCTTGTTCGCATCGGTTACGGCGGATAGGATTGCTGGCCCGTTGTAGCTCCAAATGCCTACTTCAGCGGCGAGATCGGGATTCTTGACAAGTTCGTCTGCGGCATTGGACTTGGCTCGCCCATGGTCGGCATCATCCGTGCGGACATCCAGAATTGTGATATTGCTGCCAGCGAGCGCGTCGCGAATGCCCTGAATGCGATCCTTAGCGTTCTGCGCGTCGCTTTTTCCCACAAACAGTACGATCTTGCCGCCCGCTGGCCCAAGTGCGCTCTTGATCAGACCCCCGGCCATCAGTCCCGCCGCGTGGTTGTCGGTGCCAATGTACATAAGCCGCTTGGACGCTGCCGCGTCGGAGTCCTGCGTGATGAGGGCGGCTTTGCCCGCGACTTCATTTAGCCACGGTGTCTGATTGGCTGGATCAACCGGCGAGATGGCAATTGCCGTAGTCCCCTTGGCGATGAGGTCGTCTACCATCTGCTTTTGCGTCGCCGCGGTGCCGTCGCCCGGCATCACAAACTGCGTGTTCGTGCCCATCTCCTTGTCCGCCGCTTCAACTCCCTTGCGCGCGATGGTCCAGTAGTCGGATGCGTTGTTGGTCACGAACGCCACCTGAATCCCGCTAGTGCCGCCAGACGCGGGCACTGGCGCTGCGGCCGGAGCCGACCCTCCACTTGGTGTCGAGGAATTGGAACAGCCGAAGAGCGCGACGCAGATCGCGAGCAGTATCGTCGCCGTGAATGCAAACTTGATTTTTCGGTTCATTTCGTCTCCAAAATTCGATTCGCCCGATGCGCCGAGCGCCGGCCAACGATCCCCTGCGCACGAACGGCGTCAACATGGACGTCGGTAGATTGGCCCGTCGGTGGGCATGCTTAGAGCAGTTCAACGTCGGGCGAGCCTTCTCCTCCCTAATGTTGCAACATTATTGCGAAGATTTTGGAATTCAGGGCGATGTTTGCGCAGACTAGGTCTAGTAAAGTACTTGAGCACGGCTGGCTCTTGTAGATTCGGCGTTAGCCTTTAGTCAGGTTCTTCAGGAAGAAACCGAGGTTGGCGGGCCGCTCAGCGAGTCTGCGGCTGAAATAGGGGTACCACTGGTCGCCATAGGGGATGTAAACCCGGACCGCATACTTGTCCTTGACCAGACTCTGCTGAAGGTCGCGGCGCACGCCCAACAGCATCTCGAACTCGAAGCGGTCGGATGGAATCGACTGCTTTTTCGCATATAGCTTGCAGGCATCAATGAGTGATTTGTCGTGGGTCGCGATCGAGGGGTGGATGCCTGTGTCTAGCAGCTTGAACATCTGCTGGCGATATTGACGATCTACATCCTCTTTGCGTTGAAATGCAACCAGCGGCACCTCAGAGTATGCGCCCTTCACCAAACGAATGGAGATGCCGTCCGCTGTCAAATCGGCGATGTCCTTGTCGCTGCGGCGCAGGTATGATTGGATGACGGTCGAGATGGCGGGAAAAGTCTGGTGCAGGTCGCGCACCAAGTCAAGGGTGACCTGCGTATAGCGCGAACTCTCCATGTCAACGCGAATCTTGATGTTGCCGCGCTCCGCCGCTTCCTGCAGCAGTCGAATGAGGTTTTGACGAGTCAGATCCGGCGAAACCAGCAGACCGATGGCGGAAAGCTTGATCGACGCGTACGCATCCTGGTAAAAAGTTCCGAGGGCCTTAATCAGACTGAGATACTCCTGGACGGCGGTTTCGACCTCCGCCTCGGTCATAATGTCCTCGCCCAGGAAGTCCATTGCCGACAAGATTCCGTCGTCATGCAGCTCCTTGACTACTTGAAGCGCATCGCTAAGCTGATCTCCTGCGACAAACCGAGCAACTAGCGGATGTTTGGTTCCCCTGGCCTGAAAGATTCCGCGTGCAATGGAACTATCGGCGATAGTCAATAGAAGCGAGCGTGAGCTCATAAAAGATTTTCCGTCCGTATATGAAATTGATGCCCAGCGGTTTAGGCGAGCGCGACTCTCTTGAGGTGGTATCCGTACCCGCTAATAATGTTCGCTATGCGAGGCAAGCATAAAGTTGACACATCGAGAGAGCGCATTCTATAATGCCTGAGATGTTCTTGTCGGTGATTATACCCGCCTATAATGAGGAAGCTCGGCTCGCAACAACGTTGTCGGCTACCGCGCATTTCTTCGACGAGCAGTTTCCCGGCAAGTACGAAATCCTCGTTGTCGATGACGGCAGTGTTGACCAAACTGCCGAAGTCGCCCGCGCGTTTTCGAGGAGGCATCCCAATGTCCATGTGCTTGAATACGGCGGCAACCGCGGCAAGGGCTTCGCCGTTCGTTATGGGATGCTCCACGCAAGGGGAGAATGGCGGCTGTTTTGCGATGCCGACCTTGCGACTCCTGTCGAGGAGTTCGAACTGCTTTTCGCTCGGTTGAATAAGGACGGCTCCGACATTGCCATTGGGTCGCGCCCGCTTCCGCAGTCCCATCTCGTAGTCCACCAGCCCTGGTACCGGGAGCGTCTTGGACGGATGTTCAACAAAGTGGTGCAGCTACTCGCGGTTAAAGGGATTTCAGATACGCAGTGCGGCTTCAAAATCTTCAGCGACCGGTCGGCGACCGAGATTTTTTCCCGCTGTAAGATTGACGGCTTCATTTTCGATGCGGAGGCCCTGTTCTTGGCGAGGAAGCTGGGGTACGGAATATCAGAAGTGCCGATCCGCTGGTCGCACAAGTCCGGCTCAAAGGTAAGCATGTTTCGCGACGGCACGCGCATGATCGCCGATCTGATCACGATCCGAAGTCTTCATCGCGGCCTCAGGCAATCGCCAATGGTGCAATCGAGGACACATCCTTGAAGCTACGCATTTTGGGCGACAGGCGGAAAATAGGGTTGGGGCCGCAGAAGGGTATCGACGCGGCGGATCATTCCTAGCGACTGATGCCTCACGTACGTGTGCGCGGGAGTTCCCGTGCGCCCGCTGGATCCGTTCACATCGATCTTAGTCGTGCGGTCGCGCAGAGCCGAAAACGTAAACTCGATGGTGACAAGATCCTCGATCCAGTGCCCGTGAGAGTTTGGCTGGCGGCAGACGATGCAATGAGGCTCGTCTCGCACGACAATCCATTTTGCGCCTTTGATCGCCATTAGAAAGGCGCGGTGACATCCAGCGAGCTCTATTTGAGTCACGAGTTGCGTCGTAAATTTGGCGAACCTAAGATTCTGCAGATCAGTCAACATTCGGCCCAATCCTCCCGCAAAAATGCGGCTTTCATCTATATTCGGCATTTTTCGCATTTGCTGAAGAGCGGCGCTCCGAAACTGTGCGGCATTGCGCGAACACTAATCCGCAAAACGACGTATTTTGAGCCGATCAGCGACGATTGCTGATCTGTCATAATGTACATTACGGTGCCGCGCCTCGTGCTCGGATGCCACCATGCATTTCGCGTTAGGAACCTCTCTTTGGAATTAGACGAATATGCTCGGATGCACGAGCTCGAGGACCGCTACTGGTGGTTTGTGGCTCGGCGCGACCTGATCACGTCGCTGCTCACCGATCTAAATCCTCCGAAAAATGCGACCATACTAGATGTCGGCTGCGGCACGGGCGCTATGCTAGACGATCTGACACCATTTGGGACGGTCATCGGCGCCGATTTTTCAACCGAGGCGCTGAGATATTGCGGTGAGCGTGGCGCAGTCAGTGGTAAGACATACCGTCTGAGCCGCGCGGATGTGCGAAGGCTGCCGTTTCAAACGGACTCCGTGGATATCGTGACCGCAATGGACATAATAGAGCACATCGACGACGACAAGGCCGCCCTTCGGGAAATCGCGCGCGTGCTCAAGCCCGGCGGTGTGCTGCTTGCGACGGTGCCTGCATTCGAGTCGCTTTGGAGCGACCATGACGTCGCGCTTCATCATCACAGGCGGTATACATCCCACGGCTTTCGCGATGTCGCGCAGCGCGCGGGACTGGCGGTCGAGAAGCTCTCGTACACGGTTTCCACTCTGTTTCCTATTATATGGGCGTTCCGCACAGCGACTAGGATGATGTCTGCGCGGCGCGACCCCACCGGCAAAGCGCCCAAGGCCAGCCTGGTCAACGTCCCGCCGTCGGTAAATGGCGCGCTGCTTGCAATATCCAAGAGTGAGACCAATTTTGTTCGGCGATTCAATCTTCCGTTCGGCGTCAGTGTCGTCGCAGTTGCGCGCAAGGAGCGCATGACCGACTCTTGAGCGCAGCGGATCCCAAAAAGAATATGCTTGCTGGCAACATCGCGGCCGGAGCGGCGGCACTGCTCGCGTACGCAACCCTGATCGAACCGTTCGCCATTCATCACGTCGAGATCACCCTTTTGTGCGAGCGCTTGCCAAAAGCCTTCGACGGCTATCGAGTTCTGCTGCTCTCAGACTTTCATAGCCGCCGCATGGCCGTGCGCGAACGAAAGGTTCTCAAGATGATCGAAGCAATGCCCGAGCACGACATCATCGCGCTCGATGGCGACCTCATCTACACCCCGCGCGGCATGGACAGCATGTACGAGTTTACGAGCCGCCTGCATGCCAAGGATGGCGTCTACGGCACATTCGGCAACTCAGAACATAAAAACGGAGTCGTGCCGCATGTTTTTGCACGTGGCCTTGAAAAATCAGGCGTGCAGATGTTGCTGAACAAGAGCGTACGGATCAATCGGGGCAATAAGTCGATCGTCATCGCGGGAGTCGACGATCCCGTCAGCGAACACGACGATATCGGCGCAGCGCTTAAAGGAGTGGACGAAGACGAGTTCACGCTTCTCCTTATGCACACTCCGGACAGTGTAGGTCTCGCGTGCGCACGCGGGGTTGATGTGGTGTTGAGCGGCCATACGCATGGCGGGCAAGTCAAGCTGCCGCTGATTGGTGCACCGTTCACACACTCCTATCTTGGCCCGGCAATGAGCCATGGGCTATATAGCGGAGCGCGGCTGCAAAACATTCTGGGCTACCGCCCGAGGCGGACTCAGCTATATGTCACACGAGGCATCGGAATCAGCGGTCTGGCCATGCGATTTCTTTGCAGGCCCGAAATTACAACGATTACGCTCAAGAAGAAGAGGCTGGGCTAGTCAACTTTACTGCTCATCTTGCGGTAAATCCGCCCAAAGTGCCCGCTTTGCCGTCCCTGATACCGAAACTGGTAATCATTGCAGGAACTTCTCCCTAAAGCTATGGCGCACAAAAGCCATTATTGGTGTGTAACCAGTTTGCCGAGAGTCAAGGCTCAGGCAGCGCTACGCATCTCAAGGAGATAGACCACAAATGAAAGCATATCAGAACATGCTTCGCCGGAAGTTGGCCGGATTCACACTAGTTGAGATCATGATTGTTGTCTTGATCATCGGCATCCTGCTGGCGATTGCAATCCCGAACTTTATCCAAGCCCGTGAGAGCGCCCGTGCCCGCGCTTGCATCGGAAACCTTAAGCAGATCGACTCTGCCAAGCAGCAGTGGCTCATGGACAACAAGGCGTCCGCCATCGCTTCCGAAACTTGGACGCACAACACGACGTACACCGACGGCGAGAATCTGATCGGTACCTACATTCGAACCCAGCCAAACTGCCCGGAAAGCGGCGACTACACGACCGGAACTGCGACCGCGCTTCCGCTCTGCTCGCTCTACAACAACACGGTCAATGGCGTTGGCTACTACCACGAACTCACCTAAGCCTGGTGACTTTCTCACAGCTTAGACTCTCGTAGATTAGCCCTGCGCTTCAACCGAAACGCAGGGCTAGATTTACAAAGGAGGTTTTGCGGCTCATGGCCAAAAATTTTACATCGCAGCCTCGCCGAATCGGACTCGGATTTGGGTTCACGTTGGTGGAGATCATGATCGTGGTTTTGATCATCGGGATACTGCTTGCCATCGCCATACCAAACTTCATACAGGCGCGAGAAAGCGCCAGAGCGCGGGCATGCATCGGAAATCTGAAACAGATCGACTCGGCCAAGCAGCAGTGGCTCATGGACAATAAAGCGTCGTCCATATCATCGGAAACATGGACTCACGCAACAACCTATACCGACCCCGATCATTTGATCGGAACATACATCCGCACGCAGCCAAACTGCCCTGAAAGCGGAGATTATACGACCAATGATGGGAATCACCTTCCCGTCTGCTCACTTTACAACAACACTGTGAACGGAGTTGGCTACTATCACGAATTGACCTAAGGGGAAGTTCCGAAAGTAGAAAACCGCAAACGCGGATACGTGAAGCAGAGAAAATGAACTGACGACGGCTTGCCGCAAAGCCGCGTCAGCGAAGTAAGTCTTGTTAACTTTCGGAGATCATTACGGCATGGGACGCAATACTTCAGCATTCACACTCGTAGAGATTATGATCGTCGTACTCATAATCGGAGTCCTTTTGTCGATTGCGCTGCCATCGTTCATCAATGCGCGCGAAAACAGCCGCGCGAAAGCCTGCATCAATAACCTATCGGATATCGACTCGGCGAAATGCCAGTGGATCATGGATCACAACGCCAGTACCTTCGCCAACGCAACATACCCTGGTGACTCCACTTTAGGTGGTCTCGTCCCGAGCTACATCCGCACGACTCCAAACTGCCCCGAGAGCGGAACATACCAGACCGGCAATTTCACCGCGCTCCCGACCTGCTCCATCGGCACATCGTCGATTTTCGCGCACGAGCTTACGTAAGCCCGCGTTTTGTGGTCATCACCACGGATTGGCGACATGCTCTTTCCAGACGCGCGAATACGTCTCCGCCGTCTGCTTTGCAATCCGATCCCAGTTGAACACCGTCTTGACCCGCTCGTAGGCCGAGTCCGCCATCTGCCGCGCCTTTTCCGGCTGGTGAAGGACGGACAGGATGCCGTCGGCAAGGGAGTTCGCGTTCCCCGCGTAGGTCGTCGTTCCGGTCATCTGATCCGTCACTACTTCCGGCAACCCTCCCGCATCGGAAACGACCACCGGCACTTTAGCCGCCATCGCCTCCAGTGCGACGATCCCGAACGGCTCATAGAGCGATGGGAAGCAGGCGATATCGATAATTTGGTAAATCTTCAGTAAGTCGGCGTCTGGAACAAATCCTGCGAAATAGACATGCCGCTCCATGGCGACATAGTGTGCTAAGTTGATCAAATGATCTTTGTAGCCGCCGCCGACAATTAAGAGCTTGGCGTCGTGGTAGCCCCACCGGATCTTCGGCAGCGCCTCAATCAGCACCTGAACACCCTTTTCGCGCACCATTCGTCCGACAAAAAAGATAATCTTTTCCTCGGGCGCAGCATATCGCGCCCGGAAATCAGCCCTCTCCTGGTCGTTTAGAGTGGGCGCGAACTTTGCGGCGTCAACACCGTTGTAAACGACATCCATCTTGTCCCATGGCGTCATCAGTGCGTGCTCGCATTCGCGCTTCATGAACTCGGAGCAGACAATCACGCGCCAGGCTTCGTTCTGAAGCTCCCACTCCACCGACGAAATGTAAGATTGCGTCGGCCCGCTGATGCCATTGTTTCGGCCATATTCGGTCGCGTGAATCGTTGCGACCATGGGGATGCGATATTTGTGCTTCAGGCCATTCGCCGCGAAATGCGCCAGCCAGTCGTGGGCATGGATAAGGATCGGCTCCTGGTCCCGCGCGCCCTCCACAGCAGCAATGGGTGTCGCCAGAGCGGTTTCTACGGCAGCTTCCGCGACTTGCGATCCCTTCGGGGCCTTTTTCGATGCAGGCTTTTTCTCGGTGATGGCTGCTGGCTTCACAGGCACCCCCATCAACTGCTCCAGAAGAACGTCGGCGCGGACATACATGGCATCGTTCAGGCGATGCACCCAGTGGATGAAGTCGTCGGTCGGCCCCTGCGGCGTGACACGGTGGACATGAACGCCCTCGACCACCTCCTCCTCCAATGCGCCAGGATGCTCGCAGGTGACGACATGCACCTCATGCTCCTGCGCAGCGAGCGCGACGGAAAGGTCGTACACGTGACGCGAAATTCCGCCAACGATTTTCGGAGGAAACTCCCAGGAGATCATGATGATGCGCATAGTGGTGATTTGCCCTCTTCTTTGAAGATATCTATTAGCTGTTAGACGGGCATCCCCGCCTGTCATTATTGTTCAAGATTTATGCGTCACTGCCCTCAAATCCTTTGGAGACAGGCGGGGACGCCCATCCTACAATTTTAATCCTGCATCGCCTTGGCCCCAATATCGTTTCGATAGTGCGCACCATCAAAGTGAACGGCGCGGACAGCGGCATAGCTACGCGCACGCGCTTGTTCAAAATCATCGCCGATGCTTGAAACAGACAGGACGCGCCCGCCGCTGGTGACGATTTTACCGTTTTCGTCGCGTTTCGTGCCCGCCTGAAATAGAACAACGTCAGACAGATGAGCGACCTGCTCAATCCCCTCGATCGGCACGCCAGTTTTGTACGCTCCAGGGTAGCCGCCAGCCGCCATCACAACACTCACCGCGACCTGCGGCTTCCATTCGATCTCGATATTATGCAGTTCCGCATTCGCAACCGACAGCAAAATCTCGGTCAAGTCGGTTTCCAATAGCGGTAAGACAGCCTGCGTTTCGGGGTCGCCGAACCTGGCGTTGAACTCCAGCACCTTCATCGCCCCGTCCGGCTCGATCATCAGACCCGCGTAGAGGACACCTTTGTACGGAATGCCGGTGTCGCGGATGGCGGCGACGGCCGGCTTCAAAACTTTGAGCGTCGCCTCGTCGAGCATTGCCTTGGTAAAGAACGGCACCGGACTGAAGCAGCCCATCCCGCCAGTGTTGGGGCCTTCGTCGTTGTCGTAGACTCGCTTGTTGTCCTGTGCGGGGAGCATCGGGACAATGGTGACGCCATCCGTGAATGCCATCAGCGACACTTCGCGACCAACCAGCCCATGCTCAAGGATAATCTGATCGCCTGCTGAACCAAATTCCCGGTCGACCAGAATCCGCTTAATCGCCTTTTCGGCTTCCCACAGGCCCTCGCAGAGGATGACTCCCTTTCCTGCAGCCGCGCCATCCGCCTTGACCACCAGCTTGTAACCCGGCTGTGCAGCAAAATACTCGCGCGCGTAGGCCATGGCCGCATTCGGATCGGAGTGGACTTCGAAATCAGCCGTCGGAATGTTGTATTTCCGCATGAGCTGCTTGGCGTAGACTTTGCTTCCTTCAATCTGTGCAGGCTCACGGGATGGGCCGAAGATGCGCAGGCCCTGGAGTTCGAACGCGTTGACGATGCCGTCGATGAGCGGCTGCTCAGGGCCGACCACAGTAAGGTCGATACCGGTGTCAGTCGCGAAGCGCACTAGCGCGTCGATATTGCGGGCATCAATGGGGACAGATTCGGAGGCGCGGACGGTCTCAATTCCAGCATTGCCAGGGGCGCAATAGAGACGAGAAACTTGCGGCGACTGCGCGAGCTTCCAAACTAGGGCGTGCTCGCGCCCACCGCCGCCGACAACCAAAACCTTCATCATGGCGTTTGAGCCTCTATCGATAAGTGGGAAACGTCGATCTGCGTGAAATTTGCTGGCAACTGGTCAAGTGCGCCAGGAATCCGCTAAAAATCGTCGTCCGAATGCGTTGCGTCAATATTGATAAATTTGGCGTAGTCCGGCATGAAGCCGACTTTGATCGTCCCGGTTGGCCCATTGCGGTGCTTTCCAATGATGATCTCCGTCTCTTCAACCGTCTCCTTGCCGCCGCGTTCGAACGTCTCGCCCGCAGCGATCGCCTCTTTCATCTTGTAGTACGAGTCCCGATACAAAAAGCAGACCAAGTCCGCTTCGGCTTCGATGGAGCCGGATTCGCGCAAGTCCGAAAGCATCGGACGCTTATTTTCCCGATGCTCGACAGCGCGTGAAAGCTGCGAGAGTGCAATCACGGGCACGTTCAGCTCACGCCCTAACGATTTTAGCCCACGCGCAATTTCGCCGATCTCCTGCGTGCGGTTGTCTGTCTTGCGGTGCGACTGCATGAGCTGCAGATAGTCGACAATGACCAGACCCAGGCCATGCTCAGCCATTAGGCGACGGCATTTAGCACGCATGGTCAAGGTAGTTGTTTCCGAGGCGTCATCTATATAGATAGGCGCCTCATACATGTTCTGAACGACGCGCGCAAGATCGCCCCATTCATTATCATTGAGGCTGCCAAGTCGCACACGGTGCGAATTGACTTGCGCCTCTGAGCAGAGCATGCGCAGAGCAAGCTGCTCTTTCGACATTTCTAGTGAAAAAATCGCGCACGTCTGATGTTCGCGCAACGCCACGTGCTGCGCAATTGAAAGGCACAGCGACGTCTTGCCCATCGACGGTCGCGCGGCGATGATTACAAGGTCCGACTTTTGCAAGCCGGACGTCAGCATATCGAAATGGTCGATGCCCGTCGGAAGGCCGGAAACACGCGCCTTAAGCTCGGCCAGCTCCTCTGCGCGGTCGTAAACGTCCACCAGGAGCGGCGATAGCTTCGTGAAGAACTGCGCGTGACGACGCTTTGAGACGGCAAAGATCAGGCGCTCGGCTTCGTCGATCAGGTCGTCAATACTTTCGACTTCCGGGCTGCGCGCAAGACCAACAACTCCCAGCGCGGCGTCGATAAGCCTGCGCAAGATCGCTTTTTCTTCGACGATCTTAGCATAGAACTCGACATTTCCCGCTGACGGGACTGAGTCGAACAACGCCGTCAAGTAGGCCATGCCACCGACTTGATCGAGCTTTTCGCGTTTGCGCAGTTCGTCCTGAACGGTAATTAGGTTGACCGGTTCGTTGCGCGCGGTGATCGCGATGATCGCCTCAAACAAGACTTTGTGCGCGTCTCGGTAGAAGTCCTCGTTGGAGAGCAGCTCCTGCACCCGCTCTATCGCCACCGGCTGGATCAACAGTGCGCCCAAGACGGACTGCTCGGCCTCAATATTGTGAGGCGGCACATACTGTGCGAGAGTTTCGACACCGCGGCTTAGGTTAGCCGTGCCAACCCCTCCCCTGCCCGCAAAGCCTCCGCCACCGCCGCTGCCGCTTCCATTAATGCCGCCAGCCATCTCAATTACGCTCCCACCACGAACAACTTCGCAACATCAACG
Source organism: uncultured Armatimonadota bacterium (assembly GCA_963699265.1). Classification (GTDB taxonomy): domain Bacteria; phylum Armatimonadota; class Armatimonadia; order Armatimonadales; family Capsulimonadaceae; genus CAXSEA01. The sequence goes on from OY969427.1 coordinate 1,209,344, forward strand.
GTGCGAACGAATTATTCTGCGACTACCGCAACCTTGATCGGTACGGTGACGTCGCGGTGGAGTCGGAGCGGGACTTCGTATTCGCCCGCCGCTTTGATGGGGCTGTCCAGGTTGACTTTACGCTTGTCAACTTTGATGCCGAGATCCTTCGCGATCGCGTCCGCGATGTCCTGGCTGGTGATTCGGCCATAGAGTTTGCCCGCACCAGAGCGGGCGTGGAGGGTGACAGTCTTGTCCAGAAGCGCAGCCTGCTGTGTCTGCGCCTGTGTCAGCAGCTTCTCGCCGCGCCGCTCTTCAAGCGCCTTCTTGGTCTCAAGATTCTTGAGCGCACCACCCGCGGCCTCGACCGCTAGCTTGCGGGGGAACAGATAGTTTCTGGCGTAGCCGTCGCTGACAGTCAGAATTTCGCCCTGCTTGCCACTATCCTTAATATCCTGTAACAGTATGACCTTCATAATCTCATTCTTCCTTCTGAGTTGCGTCGAAGTCGGACGCCATGCCGCCATTCACACGCCAAAATGCAACTTCCTAGCATACCCTATGAATTGCTGGAACTGGCCGCGCGACTATGCTGGGCTATCGCTCGAGCTGGAGGCCAAGCATGGCGTCATTCGTGCGCGGGACATTGTCGAGGCCGAACGTGACCGACGCATTCTTGTTGATCTTGACCCGTTCCCGTACGTCGAGCCTCGGGCGATTAGGATCGAAGAGGTCGAACGACAGAGCGTGCGCGCCGAATAGATCGTAGTCCACGCCGATTCCGACCTTGCTGGCGTAGATGCCTGCCCGGTACGTGAAAAGCTTATTATACGAGGAGACCTGTCCGTATTGCAAATTGAGCTTGTCGCCCTCCGTGATGTCGTAGACACCGACGCGTGCAAAATCAACATTACTGAGCGGAGCGTAGAGATCAAAATCGGTGCGGAACTTGCTTAGCCTAAAATCCTGGCTGAAATCAAGCCGCGTCTGAAACTGCAGATCGCCGCGCTTCGCCGGCCCGCGTGTTCCGCCAGTCAGCGCGGTTAGCCGCTGCACGAGCAGCTCCGTTTGGCCTGACGCGACAGATACGTTGTGCACAGTTGTCTTGAGTTCACCCTGGACGGTCTTGTCGCCTGTGATACTCTCAACATCGTCGGTGATCTTGTCCAGCTTAACACTGGCATCCTTCAGGTTCGCCATTGTGTCCGACATGTTTTGGATTGTCTGGCCTTTGGCAAGCTGCTCGTTGGTTTTGGTCGTCAGTTGCGATAAGGTCGCCGTGGTATCGTTGAGGTTGGCAATAATGGCATTTATCTTGGAGCGGTTTGTCTCCGTGATGCCCTTCATATCGGAGGTCATGTCTGTGACATTGCCCAGTGCGCCGTGGACCTGGGCATTATCTTCCGCCAAGGTCGTGCGAAGTTGATCGGTGAGCAGCAAACCATTCTTCGTGGCGAGATCGATATTCTGGACAGAATCGAACAAACTGCTGCGCAACCTCGGATCGCTCAGGATTTTGTTGATTGATTGCGTTGTGATGGCGACCTGGTCTAGCAGCTTGTTTGCCTTGGCACCAGTGATTTCGACCTGGTTAATCAGCCCGCCCGCCTTTGCCTGCAGCGCGGCAAGGCTCGCGGTTTCGTCGCCTTCAACTGTCGCACCAGCCGAAATATAAGCGTCTGGCGGCAATGGGCCGTTTTGCAGAGGCGGTGAGATGGTCACCATCGACGCTCCGCCAAGCAGGCTCCCAGCGACAATAATCTGCGAGCCCTTCGGGATGCGGTACTTCTTCTCGATGTCCAGCCGAACAATCGCCTTGCCGGTGTCCTGCGACAAGCCAACTGACGAGACCGTCCCAATCTTCACACCAGCCAAGTCAACATTCGCCTGCTTATCGACTCCTTGGGCATCTTTGAACAGGACGGAGATCGAGTAACTGTTCGAGCCGCGCTCAGCTCCGTAAAAGAAGTAGTAGCAAAATCCGAATATCACGACGCCGATAACAATCAGCAGGCCAACCTGAAATGCGGTTTGGGATGATGTATTCATAAGCTCAAGTTAAGATTTTTCTCATATCCTAGGTCGCCTGCAGAGGGCCGTCGGCCTTCCCTTCCACAAATTGCCGCACCATCGGATTGTCGCAGTTGCGAAACTCGTCGGGCGTGCCAAATGCGACCAGTTCTCCCGCGTTCATCATCGCAATCCGGTCAGCGATGCGGAAGACGCTCGGAATGTTGTGCGATACAACGACCGAAGTCACACCCAGCTTTTTTCTAGTACTCACGATCAGCTCATCTATTACGGTCGCGACAATCGGATCAAGTCCGCTGGTTGGTTCATCGTACAGCAAGATCTTGGGGTCAATTGCCAGCGCTCTGGCCAGACCAACGCGCTTCTGCATGCCGCCGGAAAGCTCGGACGGAAATAGGTGCTGTGTTCCTGGCACAGCCGCGACATGCAGTTTGTCGTCAACTATCTTTGCGATCTCGTCTTCCGTTCGCTTTGTACCGCGCCTACGCAACCCAAACGCAACATTCTCGAACACACTCATCGAATCAAACAGCGCCGCATACTGGAAGACGACTCCCATGTCTTCACGAACCACGTTGAGGTCGTTTTCGCCCATTCCTACGATCTGCTTGCCTCGTATGTAGATCTCCCCACTAGTAGGGCTGACCAGCCCACCTAGGCAGTGCAGCAGCGACGTCTTCCCACACCCCGACATGCCCATCACGCACAAGATTTCGCCGCGATTGACCTGCAGCGAAATGCCCTTAAGGATGGTCTTGGACGGAACCTTGTAGACCAAATCCTTGACCAGGATGTCCGGTTGCGGATCTTTGTCTTTCTCCTGCTCAGCAGCGGTTTCGAAGTTAACTTCAGTCAAACCGGCCGTCCTCCAAACATTATATCGGCGAGGACAAAGTCGAAAATATAGATCAGGACGATGGACAAGACCACGGCATTAGTGGTGGCGCGGCCCACTCCGGTCGCGCCGCCGTTCGTCTTAAGGCCCTGGTGACAACTGACTATCCCGACGATCAGTGCGAACACCACAGTCTTGATGATCCCCATGGTAAAGTCGCGCATCTCGACAAATTGGTGAATCGATTCGGGATAGGTGGACGGCTGCACTCCTTGCCAAACGGCGACGACGTACCCGCCGAAAAGCCCGAACGCATCGGCGACTATTCCCAAAATCGGCACCATGATCAAGCAGGCAAGCACTCTTGGCGCGACCAGATACTTGATCGGGCTTACCGCCAATGAGCGCAATGCCGCAATCTGCTCGCTGACCTCCATCGTGCCGATCTCGGCGGCCATCGCACTCCCCGAGCGCGCCGCTGTCACTACGCCGACAAGCACCGGTGAGAGTTCACGCCCCAAAGCAAGCGCAACCACCGCGCCCGTCAAATTCCCCGCGCCGTAGCGGATCAAAAACTGCGCGAAGTAAAGCGCGATCACTGCGCTCGACGAAAACACCGTCAGCAGCGCGATCGGCAATGTCCCGATGCCAATGGCATACATCTGTGAGAAAAGATCCGACACCCAAAGGCCGCGCGAAAGCACCGTCCTCACCGTCTGAACAGTAAGGATCGCAATTTCGCCGATGTAGGTGAAGACCGTGAAGAAAAGGGCGCAAATCACTTGCCAAGTAACGACAAACGGATTCGGGGGCGATGCGGGCAGAGGCGGAGTCGGCGACGCGGGTGACTGTGATGGCTGAGGCGCAGGATCGTTGGTCGCGGTGGTTGTCGCCATAAAACGGTTGACTGCTCTGCCTGGTCAGAATACTTACCAGCGAAATCGCAGTTCCCCAGATCGCTCCGCACTGACGCTCTGTGGATTACTGACTCCCTAGTATACCCGCCATCGACTGAGCAGGAACCAGATCATATTTTGATCGCAAATCTGGCAAAAAACATCGCCCGCCACGATGAAGCGGAGGGCGATTCCGTGGCCTATGGAGGAATTGCTACTTTGCGATGCTGCAGCCGATCGGGCGAACATACGAAACTTTGACCGGCTTTCCTGCCAACGCCTGCTCGACCGCGTCCTTGAGGTAGCTCTTCGTCTTGCCGAGCTTGCCAGTTTCATCGCGCTGAGCTCTGGAGTCATCGGCAGCGCCCGAAAACAAAACCCGGTTCTCCGGATCAAGGAGGATGGCCTGACTGGCCGTCAGGGCGCCAAGTTTGTCCGCAACGCCGTGGGTCGTATCGAGAACGATCGGAAATGGCAAATGGTGCGTACCCGCAAGGGCAAGAAAGTTCTTTCGGTCGTCGTTCAGATCAAAACTGCCGGACGTTACCGCGTAGAACGCCACCTTGCCCTGATACAGGGCAGACAGCGGCTTAAATGTCAGCTGTTCGCAGTCGCGAACGCACGGACAGCCGATTGAGAAAAAGTAGATGACCTTGTATCCCGAAACGCTAGTCAGATCAAGCGGTTTGCCATCAAGCATCAAGACGTTGAGCGGGCCAATCGGTGCCGACGGCAATTTCGGTGCGAATACCGAGACCGGCTCGGCGGATGGCGCTTTCGGCGACGCTATAACTGCTTCACTGGGCTTGATAACCGGAACCGCCCCGTCGCTCGGATAGGGATCTGCGTGACAAAGGCCTGCCACGCCGCCTAGCAGCAACAGTGCCGCCGTCAAAGTGCTTGAATTAATAGTTTTCACGTTCTAAATTTCGGACTTTTTGCCTAAATTTTGAAGGGTGCGTAATTTGCGCGCTCCAATTCGTATTTTTGCATATTTGTTATAGCTCTTGGCATCAAGGTTAGACTCGCCAAAATCAAATTGTTTTCATTACTGAGCCAACTGAAATAGTGAAAAAGTGTTTGTTGCCCCGGTAATAATCATGGTAGAATTAATATGATTAGATTATAAACGGGCGTAAACACGTCCTAATCGCAGTAAATTCGAGCATTTGCATCAATGTCTCTTGCTCACCTTCCGATGTGCTCCGAAGTATTCGGCTAAATTGCCGCTCGCAAACCCAAAATGACTATCAAAGTACCGACGTCTTTTGCCGCCAGCTTGAGAAACCGCCGTCTGCTGGGCCTGTCGCTTTTGGCGAGTCTCTGCTTTCTCGCAGGCATTTTCTTTCACTCCGAATTTGCCTATGCAGGTTGCCCGCTGGTCGTGTATATCCTGATCATAGTTGCGTCATACGATCTGCCACTGAGCTATCGGATTACGCAGCGGGGTATCTGCCTGTCAACACCGAATGCTCTGGTCAGTCTGCCACTGTGTCTCGCCACTAATTTCTGGGTCTCCTGGCTGTTTGACCGCGTCACAACGGTCGAGCACACGCATTTTGAGGAGTCGCCTGCATTGCTGATCCGGACGAAATACAACCAGCGGGGAACGCTCCTGCCGGTTGACCGTGTCGATGCCGAACCGGTCGCGATGTTCCTGTCGCCGTCGAACACGGAAAGCGGTGCAAATGCTTTCTCGTGAGGAGGTTCTTCAGTATTTCCTAGAGTCCCAAGCCCTGCTCAACGGGCATTTTCTGCTCTCTTCCGGCAAGCATAGTCCCGTCTATCTCGAGAAATTTCAGGTTCTGCAATATCCCGAGTATGTCGAGGCGATGTGCAAGGAGATGGCGCGTCGATTTAAGGACGATCATGTTGAGGTCGTGCTTGGCCCCACTACAGGCGGAGTTTTGCTGGCATACGAAGTCGGCAAGCAGCTTAAGGTTCGCGGGATTTTTGCGGAGCGCGAGGATGCCGCCGCCAAGCGCGTCCTCAGGCGCGGCTTTGTCATCAAGCCCGGCGAACGCGTCCTTCTGGTTGACGACATCCTCACAACCGGCGGCAGTGTCCGCGAAACCATTCAAGCCATCGACGATTTTAAAGGTGTACTGGTAGGCGTCGCCGTTCTGGCGGACCGCAGCATCGCACCGCTGGATTTCGGGGCGCGCCTTGAGTCGCTCCTAAAGATGGAAGTAGAGCAATACGACCCAGAATCCTGCCCGCTCTGCGCCCAGGGAATTCCTCTGACCAAGCGCGGCACCACGCCGCATCCGAGTGCTTGATCTAGGATCGAGTCGCCAAAAACATGCAGGAGCGGGCCATTGCCTGCTCCTGCGTGTTTTTGTTTTTGGGCCGCCTAGCGAATTGCGAAACTACGCCTTCGCCGCAGCGAACTCTCGCATGTAGGCCACGAGCGCATCGACACCCTCCGCCGGGAACGCGTTATAAATGCTGGCGCGAAATCCTCCAACCGAACGATGGCCCTTCAGGCCATCCATTTTTCGCTCCTTCGCTCCGGCAAGGAACTCGCCCTCAAGCTCGGAGTACTTCGGTTGAAGGTTGAACGTTACGTTCATCAGCGAGCGGTCTTCGGCTGCAGTTACGGCGGGTTTGAAGAATTCGCCGAGGTCGTCGAGCGCCTTATAGAGCATGCCAGCCTTCGTCCGGTTGTTCACCTCGATCGTCGACAATCCGCCTTGATCCTGCGCCCATTTGGCCACAAGTCCAACGCAGTAGATCGCAAAGCACGGCGGTGTGTTGTAAAGCGAATCGGACTCCAGATACGTCTTGTACGAAAGAATCGCAGGGACATCGGAATTTGTCGATTCGAGAAAGCTGTTCTTTGCAACGACAATCGTCACGCCCGCCGGACCTGCATTCTTTTGCGCTCCCGCATAGATCAAATCGTAAGCTGAATAGTCGCGCTTGACTGACAGAAAGTCCGACGACATGTCGGCGATCAAACTGTGACCGTCCGCTTTAGGAGTTCCAAACCACTGCGTGCCCTCGATTGTGTTGTTGGACGTCACATGCACATAGCGTGCTCCCGCCGTGACGGGATATTCCTTCGGAATGAACGAGTAGTTGCTGGACTTGGAGCTGACAGCTTCGACGGGCACGCCGCGGCCGACCTTCTTCGCCTCTTTCAGCGCTTTCGCACCCCAGTCGCCAGCGACTACATAGTCTGCAATTGCTCCCTGACGCAGAAAGTTCATCGGCACCAGCGCAAACTGCATGCTCGCGCCGCCCTGCATGAACAGAACGCTGTACTCGCTCTCTGGCAATCCAAGGAGATCAAGAATCCGCGTCCGCGCATCGACATGGATGGCTTCGTAGGTCTTGCTCCGGTGGGAAATCTCCAGGATCGACATACCCGTCCCGGCAATCTCCTGCACCCCGCGCGCCGCCTCCTCAAGCACGGCGACCGGCAAAATCGCCGGGCCAGCGCCAAAATTATATATACGGTTCATTAAACTGCCATCCATCCTTTCACACAAAAGCTACTCTGCAAGTCTGGCCTACCCGCTGATTTCGATCATCCTAGAAAGTGCCAGCCGTGCATTACGGGCAATCTCATTCGGCACGACTATTTCGTTCACGACCGTGCCTCTTTCGGCATTTTCAAGCACCCACAGCAGGTACGGTGGCGCGATCCGGTACATGGTCGAGCATGGGCAGACAATCGGATCGAGGCAAAAAATTGTTTTGCCGTTCGCCTTCTGCTCTTCGGCAAGGCGGGTGACCAGATTGATTTCGGTTCCGACAGCCCAGGTGCTGCCGTTGGGCGAGTCGCGAATTACCCGGGCGATCTTTTCGGTCGAGCCGTAGTCATCTGCCGCCTCAACCACTTCCCGTCGGCACTCTGGATGGACAATCACCCTGACATCGGGAAACCGCTTGCGGGCGAAGTCGATCTGCGCGACGGTAAACCGGCCATGCACCGAGCAGTGTCCCTTCCAGAGGATAAACTTGGCATTGCGCAGGTCTGACTCGGAATTTCCACCAGTATCGCCCTCCGCGAAGGGATCCCAGACGACCATCTGATCTTCGGTATAGCCAAGAGCAAGCGCCGTGTTCCGCCCCAGATGCTGATCCGGGAAAAACAAAATCCGCTCGCCCTGCCCCAGCGCCCATTTCAGCACCTTGTCGCAATTGGATGATGTGCAGACCGCGCCGCCGTTTTCACCAACGAACGACTTTAGGTTCGCTGCGGAGTTGATATAGGTGACAGGCACGGTTTCCGATGCGATCCCGCGCTTTTCGAGCGCGCGCCAGCAATATCGCACCTGTGCGATGTTGGCCATGTCGGCCATGGAACAACCGGCGGTCAGATTGGGAAGAATCACCCTTTGATGATCGGCGGCCAAGATATCGGCGCTTTCGGCCATAAAATGGACGCCGCAAAAGACTATAAATTCGGCGTCTGTCTTGGCCGCGCCGTCCTTGGAAAGTTTGTACGAGTCGCCGCGAAAATCAGCGTATTTGATGATTTCGTCGCGCTGGTAGTGATGTCCTAGAATGACTAGCTTATCGCCGAGACGTTCTTTTGAGGCAACAATTCGGGTGTCTAGTTCGGAGTCGGTAAGTTGATGGTATTCGGCCGGCAGTGGCGCTTGAAGCATTTAAGCTCTCCTTGTTGATTGGCGGCGATGGAGTAACCCGCCCAGTTTTTATATAATACCTGCTTGAGCTTAACGCTGTAAACCGCAGGTGTCACTGCAGAAACAACGCGGCGCAATGACAAGGTTCCGCTGGTGAGTACAATGCCCTACTGTTGAGGCGAAAACGTACGCCTGTTAACTCTTGGACCGATGAAATGAATGAAGTGATGATCGCTAAATGGGAATTTGTCGGCGGAAAGTTGACAATTGATGCCACTGGTGAGGAAATCGAGAGGATGGTGGAGCACGACCTTCGCAGAGTCGCCGATAAGGATGACGGTTGGACGATTTTGTATCGAAATTCTAAAGATGGCACGCACTGGGAACTATCATTCCCCCACAGCGGAATGCACGGCGGAGGCCCGAAACAATTGCGGGAAGTTGGTGCCGACGAGCTTTTGCGCGAGTGGAGTATGTCTTAGACAACGTCAGCCGATCTGAAAAACTCGCTACAAACGAGGATTTAGCGCAGCCAAGCCTACTTGCCGCGAACTATCCAGTCTGTGGCGCGTCGGTATGCCATCTCCAGGCAGTGCGAAACGAGAGCATCGCGAGAACCTCCGTAATAGATTCTGGTACGGTCGCCGATATTTTCGGCGGGATCGCCGATAGCAAAGGTTGCGATTTCGCGCGGCAGCTTAAGGGAACGGCCACTCGACTTATCCACAGCAGAAAACGAAATTGGCAGGATGAACTCCGTGTCCTTGATTTTTTCCGGCCAGCTCATGGTAACGTCATATGTGCGGCCATCGAGGGTGTTCACGACGCTTTTTTGTTCCATCTAATGAGTGATCTCCTGAATTTAAGGGAAAATGGATATATGGATGGGCAAGAGGCTTTGGCGATCAATGCGCTGAGTCCGCGCGCCTTCCAATAGAAGCTCATTTTACCGCCTCTCTCCATCGAAATCGACGCAAGACAAAATTTGTGCATGATCGCTTGGCGCTTGAATCATGTTGGGAACTCGCGCATAGGCGCTGAACATATAGTTGTATCAATGATGAAGAACTCTAGACTAGTTACACTCACGGCTCTTTTTGCGTTTTCAATCACCCTGAGTTGCGCATTTCCAGGTGGCGTGTCGAACGCGCAGCAGTTCGGCTATACCAGTGCGCCACCTCCGCCGATGCAGGCCGGAACCAAAGCACCCGCATTTTCAACGACAACACTTACTGGGCGACCGATCACATCCTCGTCGCTGCGCGGGCATGTCACGGTCCTGGATTTTTGGGCGACCTGGTGCGGACCCTGCAAAATGGCCATGCCCGGTCTTGAGAAGCTATCGCGCGAATACAAGAGCCGTGGCGTACAGTTTATCGGCATGTCCATGGATACGGATACGATCGGCGATGTCAAGCCTGTCATCAAACATATGGGCATCACCTATACAATTACAACCGGGACTAGAACGAACCTCGCCGCCGGACGAAGCTACAACGCTGACGGCCTGCCCTCCGTCTACGTGATCGACAAGAACGGCATTGTGCGCTGGTCGTTTAGCGGCTACTATGACGGATTTGACAATGATCTCAAAGCGGAGATCAATAAGCTGTTGAAGCAGCGATAAAATTTTCTAAGGAGATTTAGATGACGCGACAATGGAAGTCAACCAGTAAGTCATACGCCGTCAGCGCAGTTGCCGCGCTATTTGCGTTCGTGTTTGCCATCTTTCTCGTAGCAGGATGCAAGCAGGGACGTAGCCCTGACAGCTTTCCGACTGAAGTTCAGGTCTTCAATGCCGTCGCGTCGTCGGACACTCTGAAAATCTCAGTTGACAGCAAAGACCTTGCGGACGGCATCGACTATGCTGGCGGGTCAGGCTACAAAGGCATTGACCCGGGACACTACCTTGTCGGCATTGCCGCACAGTCCAGCGCGTTCGGCTCGAACACGCTCTATCCCTATAAATTTGATGCATCGCCGGATGTCAAATACACCGCCATCGCCTACGGCGTAGCCGGGCCGGGCCACGAACCGTTGCTGACGGTGTTTGATTCTCCGAAATCATCTGATAACGCAGATCCCGATAAGGCAAGTGTCCGCGTCTTCAATGCGGCCGCCGGGACAGAGAAACTCGACTTTCTCATCAACAGCATTGTCGCCTTCAAGGGTGTCAGCTACGGCACGCGCTCCGACGTAATCCCACTCGCAGCCCTTCCCTACGAATGGACGGCCAAAGTCTCGGGCGACGGCAGCGATACCCTCATGGATCCCATCACGCTCTCGCTCAAAGGCGGAAAGTCTTACCTCGTAGTCGTACTAGGAAATGTCGCAGATCATGATCTAACGATCAAGGCAATCGAACAATAGCCTCGTCTTTCGGGAACCAAGACGATCGGCCTCATCTAATCAAAATCCAGCGATTCGACATATGCCGCCAGCGCGTCACGCCAATGACGCATTGGCGGCTTTCCCATGAGTTCTCGGACGTATCCTTGAAGCGCCGAATATTTTGGTCGCCTGGTGGCCGTCGGCCACTCATCCGACGAGATTGCTGTAACTTTGACACCTTCAATCTTCGCCAAACGAATTGCCTCTAACGCAAGCTCATACCAAGAACATGTTCCCGAATTTGAGACGTGAAATGTCCCAAACGTCGGCGTGTCAACGATTTCCAGCAGCTCCGTTGCCAGGTCGATCGTATAAGTCGGACTGCCAATTTGATCCTCGACGACTCTTAACTCCGGTCGGCTTCGGGCCGCACTCAATATTGTCGAAGGAAAGCACTTTCCATGCTTGCCAAATAACCACGCCGTTCGAACGATTTTATGCTTGGATAGTATCTCGCGAACCGCCTGCTCGCCCGCAAATTTCGATGCGCCGTATACGCCGAGCGGATGAGTCGCATCGAACTCAGTGTAGGGCGCCGATTTCTCGCCATCGAACACGAAATCCGTCGAAATTGCGACCATCTCCGCACCAACCTGCAAACAGGCTGAACCCACGTTTCCCGCTCCAACGGCATTCACGCGATATGCTTTATCCGGGTCACGCTCGCAACCGTCAACATCGGTGTACGCGGCCGCATGAATTACCACATCCGGCTCAATTGCGTGCACAAGCCGGACAGTCTGCTCAGGATCGACGATATCAAAATCGCTAGTACCAACAGCAACTGTGTCGTGTCCGTGTGCCCGGAACACAGCGCAAACGTCCGTGCCGAGCATGCCTCGACCGCCTGTTACCAGAACCTTCATGGCGCGATTATACTCCAGCGCCGCGCGAGGGATTGGCGAAGGCGAGACGGGTATAATCGGGGCAACAATGCCTTCGCAAATCGCAGCCGAAGAAGAAGTCCACCCGTTTATTCGCAAAATCGAAACTCTTTGCGAACTTTTCGCCGAACGGGCGTCTGCCGTGGACACCGGCGGCCCAGGCAACGACCTCATTCGGGACAACATCCGGCGGCTCGCGGATTTGCGCTTCTTTGGGGCAAGGGCCCCATACGAATTTGGTGGCCTTGGCCTTCCCGATTTGGTTACGCGCGAGGCCACCGAACGGATGGCCGCGACATGTGGCGCGACTGCATTTGCCCAGCAGCAGCTCCACGGTGGTCCTGGCTTTGTAAGCGGCAGCCAAGACGAGGCGCTCAAGCGTGAGCTTATGCCAAAGCTGATTGCTGGCGAAATCTTGTCTGGGGTCGCGTTCTCGCATCTGCGCCGGCCCGGCCCTCCTGTGCTTAGCGCTGAACCAGTTAAAGGCGGTTACAAGCTGTTCGGCGAAGCGCCCTGGGTGAGCGATTGGCGAATGCTGGATTCGTTCATACTCGGCGCAACAGTGGTTGGCACTGGTGAGATGCTGTTTTGCTATGTGGACATTAAGGATGCAGGATCGAGCATGATTCCTTCGCCCCCGATGCAGCTTGCCGTCATGACTGCTGTCGATACTGTGAGTGTGAAGATCGACGGCCTGCTTGTCGAAGAACGATATGTGCTCCAAAAACGAGCCGCTGACCACATGAAGAATTCCGACTTCCGAAGCATCACCGGACATTGCGTCATGCCGCTTGGATGCGCTCGCGGAAGTGCAGAATATCTCGCTACTCTCGGAAAGGAGCAGGCGACAGAAGCGTCCGAGCAGTTCTTTCGAGAAATAAACCATTGCCGTGAAGAGAGCCATTACTGGACTGGCGCACGCGCCGATGACGCAGAGTATCGCGAAAACGCCTTGCGCGTGCGGGCGACTTCGATCAGCATCGCACTCCGAGCGGCGGAAACCGCCATTGCGGCGAGCGGCGGACGAGCGCATCTGCTCACCCACCCGGCGCAACGTCGGCTCCGGGAAGCCGGATTCTACGCCACTATGGCCCAGACTTCGGACACTCAGTCCGCATTGATGGAGATTTTGTCTCATGCGTAATCCAAGCAATAATAATAATCCCAACAACCGCCCGCCGCGCCCAGGCAGCGGCGGCCCCCAGCGCGGTGGACCACGTCGCCCAGCCACGCCTGGCTCGCAACCTCCACGCCCACAAGGGGGAAAGCCACAGCCGCCGCGCGCAGACTCTCGTCCTAGCGATCAAAAGCCTTCACCCAACCATCCCAAAGCGGGAGCGTCTTCTCGGGACGGTGCCAAACCTGCACCTCCAAAGCGAACCGAACTGCCCATGCTTCCAGGTGCACAGGACGTTCCAGAAGCAGAGATCGACGGTATGACCTACATCGCCTATGGCGAAATGGAGGACGACGTCGCGTTCGAGCTCAGCGATAACCTCGAAGAGGCGCTCGAAATCCTAGAAGCCATGCAGGAAGACGGCTTTTCCATCAAACTTTTTCAGGCTCAAGAGATCGAGATTGTCCGAGAATAGTCTGCTTCGGCACTTCTGAAAGATACTGCCGCGATATTTCACCCGGCATATCCTCGGCGATTTTCTCCCACTCCGGCCACAGTCTGCCCGACTGATGCCTCTCTGCCTGACCTTCGACATATTTCTGCACCCGCACCACATGCGATCTGCTAACACTAATCGCCGCAAATCCCTCATGCCATTCAAACTCGCCATGTCCCGACCGCTCCCGCGCGGCCTTGGTTGACACCGACTTCGCCATCTGCACGATTTTGGATACCGCCTCGCTCGGCGGCACTCTCAACAACAGGTGCACATGATCCGCTGCCCCACCGATCGCCAAAATCTCGCAGCCCATCCTTCCAACTTGCCGCTCAACACTTCTATAAACCGCGCCTTCCACCTGTGCAACCAAGCTCGTTGCTCGCCATTTCGTGCCCCAAGCGATGTGAACATAAAGTTCCGACTTGCTCCTCGACGTTTGCATATAATCTATACTCGCACGACACCTCCAAAAGCGGAAACGTGTCTAGAAAATATTTTCAGACATTTAAGAACGCTCTAAGGCCGCTGGGCCTTTTTTCGCATGGGGAGTGCGCGGCGAGGCGCATTGCTTACTATTCAAGCGCACTGCATGACATGGCTTCCGCTTGGGGATTGGGTTCATTTTGCCTCAAGCAAAATGGACACAATCCCCAAGCTGCGAAAAAAGGCCCAGCGGCCTGAGCGTTCTGAAATCCTAAAGGAACGATGCGCTCAGCGCCATTGTTGGGCTATAATAGGATTCCCTACTTTAGAGACCGGAATTAGGCAAATTCGCAATGATGCATACTTTGGAAGTGGAAAATACGCTGGCGAGACTCGATTTTTCGGCCGTCAGCCTGGAGATGGAGCCGTGGTCGCCGCAGGAAATTCTGACGTGGGCGGTAGATACGTACGGCAAAAAGCTCGCGATGGCGACAGCATTCGGGGTCGAAGGCTGCGTTTTGATGGCCATGCTCGCCGAGATTCCAGGCGGGCGCGATGTCTATTTGTTCAATTTGGACACGGGCTATCAGTTTGCGGAAACGATGGTGCTGCGCGAAACGATCATGGCGAAGTACGACCTGTTCATCGATCTCGTCAAGGCGAAAGAGAGCGTGCCGGAGATGGAGGCGCGGTTTGGCGGGCCGATTTACGACAAGACGCCTGACGAGTGCTGCCGCATCCGAAAAGTCGTTCCGCTGAACGAGGCCGTTGTGGGTTACGATGCCTGGATTTCGTCCATCAGGCGCGACCAGTCGCCGATCCGGGCGAACGCGCCAATTGTGGGTTGGGACCGAAAGTTCAACATCGCTAAGGTCAATCCCTTGGCAAACTGGACTCGCAAAGAGATTTGGAAGTACGTGTTCGATAACTCTGTTCCGTATAATCCTCTTCACGATCAGGGCTACACCAGCATTGGATGCAAGCCATGCACCCGCGCGGTGGAAGTGGGCGAGGACGAGCGCGCGGGACGATGGGCGAGTTTTACCAAAAAAGAGTGCGGCCTCCATGTTCCGAACTTCCAGATTTAGCCGAAACTGCCGACAATCCTAACTGTTGGCCAACGATTTGCCTGTGGACATTACCAGGTAACATTACGGCAGAGATTGTCACGCAGAGTTTAGGTCGCAACCGTTAATTTCATGCATGCTTTTCACGATATCCCCATTGGCGAGGACGCGCCCGAAGTCGTCAACATGATTGTTGAAATCCCGCAAGGGAGTAGCAACAAGTACGAATACGATCATGAACTGGGCGTTTTTAAGCTCGACCGCACCCTCTATTCGCCGATGTTCTATCCGTTCGACTACGGATGGGTACCGCAGACATTGGCCGAGGATGGCGACCCGCTGGATATCCTGGTGATCACGACGCAGCCGACTTTTCCCGGCTGCCTGATTGTCGCTCGCCCGCTGGGTGTGCTGATGATGCGGGACGACAAGGGCCCCGACGAAAAAATCCTCTCCGTCGCCGCCGCCGATCCGCGCTTCCGCGACATCCACCGCCTTTCCGACCTGCCCTCCCACAGCCTCAAGGAGATCGTCCACTTCTTCGACATCTACAAGGAGCTTGAGGAAAAGGAGACGAACGTGCTCGGCTGGCAGGATGTCGAAACAGCTTATGCCGTGATCCAGAGATTCAGGCTCGACGGCCACAACGAGGTTGCGAAGTCGCTACTGGATGAGATTGGGGAGTAGCAAAGCTACTTGTAGGGGCTAAACAAACGAGCTTACGAGCGCAATTCGCCCTTCCTATTCATGCAAACTGCCGGTCGCTTAGGTACGAACGCTCATCGATGCTAATTTCTTACGTTATTTTCGATTTATCTCGCTGAGATTTACTGCTTAGCATGCGCTTCTTAAAACTGATTGATCGGTGATCATGGGTTACAATCGCCCATGCTTAATCGTTCACACTCCTGCATATTCGTGGCCCTGTTTCTTTTCGCGCCCAACGTGTTGAGAGCCGCCCCTACATTGTCGAACTCAACTTTGCTTCCGTCAGCTAGCCGTATCCTCGCCGACTACAAAACCGCAACCGGCGGCGCGGCGTGGGATGCACTCAAGAGCTTCGTGACCACTGCGACAGTTTCGACCGGCGGTTTGACAGGCAAGGATACGACCACGGTCGATGTTCTCACCGGACGATACCACGACGAGTACACGGTCGGGCCGTCAACAGGGGCGGACGGCTTTGACGGCACAAAGGCATGGAACCAGGATTCCGACGGTATCGCGCGGTACGTCCAGAGCGAAGACGACCGAAAATCCGCAATAGCCAACGCCTACCAGAACACCTTCGCGTACTGGTATCCCGACCGAATTCCAGGAACGTTGTCGGCAGTGTCCACCAAGCAGAACGGCACGTTCACAGACTACGTCATCACAGCTCAGCCGCAGGGCGGCTACGCGTTCGATATGTGGTTCGATCCATCGACGCACTTTCTCGTCAAGACAGTGGAAGTCGGCGCGACCCAGACGAATACGACGATCTACGGCGATTATCGACCCATCGGCGGGCTGATGATGCCCTACAGCATTCGTTCCTCAACCGGCGATCCGAAGTATGATTCTGTCAATGAGGTCACGTCGGTCACGCTCAACACGCCAGTTACGGATGCCGACTTTGCCCTGCCAGTCCCAACAACGGTCGATTACACCATTGACGGCGGCGCGAAATCTGTCACGGTGCCGTTCCGATTTCTGTGGAACCACATCATTGTGAAGGTCAAGATCGATGGCAAAGGGCCGTTCGACGCGATTCTCGACACTGGCGGCCGATTTGTGGTTACACCAAAGTTCGCCAAACTTCACGGAATTGAAGCGACCGGCGCGCTGCCGGGAAACGGCACGGGGAACAATACTGTCAATGTCGGCGTGGCAAAGCTGAGAACGCTTCAATTGGGAGGAATCACGCTGAAATCGCCGACACTTCTCGTCATCCCGATCCCTTCAATTGACCGCTATGTCGTCATCGGCTACGAGTTCTTCAATAGGTTCGCGGTGCATGTCGATTATGACCACTCGGTTCTGACCTTTACTCCGCTGAAAGAGTTCAAGTACGTAGGTCCGGCGACTGCTGTTCCGTTCGTATTCCGTCAGTCTGATCCTGAGATTCACGGGTCGATCGACGGTATTCAGGGTGGCTTTACGATTGACTCGGGTTCCGGCAGTTCGCTTGATCTATTCGGCGGATTCGTCAAGGCAAACGGCATCTGATCGCGAAGTATGCGCCGAAGTTCACCACGATTGGCGGCTACGGAGTCGGCGGAGCGGAGCGCGCGGCGGTCGCGCGCGCGGGCGAAATCCGCATGGGGACAGTTGTCGCGCCAAAGCCGGTGATTCAGCTTTCGTTCAACACATCCGGCGCGTATTCGGACAAGACTATCGCGGGAAATATCGGCGAGGGAATCCTGCACAAGTTCAATTGGACGGTTGACTACCAGCGTCAAGAGATGTACTTTGAGCCGAACAGCTTCTATGCCAAACCGGACGTTTACAACCGAACGGGCATGACCATCGATCCCGACAAGCCGGGATTTCCCATCGCCGATGTGGTTGCAGGCAGTCCCGCCGACGTTGCTGGAATCAAGATCGGCGACAGCATTGTCGCGATCAACGGCGTGACGCTGCACGATGGCGACGACGACCTCATCCGCAAATATCTCCGCGAACCGGTCGGGCACGGTGCTTGTGGTCAGGGTGCGAAGGGGGACGGCGATTAGGGTGGTGAGGATTAAGCTGAGGGATTTGGTGTAAAACCATTTCGTCAGAATAAATAATTTCGAATCATTCAACAACGTATGCAGGCGAGTTCTACTGATTGATCGAATGTGACAAGTGGCGTGATTGCGGATTGTAAAATGGTGTATAATTGTTTCCATCAAAGAACAGACGTTCGGACTGAAAACTGACCAATGAATATTGACTTATGGGAATGAGGATGAAGGTACATTTATTCTCACAAAGCAATTTGCGCACCATAATCCGCCCTGTCGAGCAATATAAGCGAATACATGCGAGTTCGTTTGACTCGGCCTTGATTTTACGGCCGAACTGACTATACTTGAGAATATTTATGGCAAGACAGTCACCGGTTTCAATTAATGGCGACATCTCAGTCGTCCCTGACCGCAGTACTCTAATATCAACATTGGACTCAATGCTCAAACAGCCAACAGTTGGGGGGCTCAAGGGCTTGTCTGAGGCCACCGGCATTCAGCGGGTAGCGCTTGAAAAGTATGCTACAGGAAAATCGCGACCGCACCTGCGTACATGGCAGTCAATTGCCGCCTTCATTCGAAAAACGCAAGGCGAGCAAACGCTCTTCGACGGAAATACTTCGATGGGAAACGGCAATAGTATGAACGAGACCACTCAACAAGACAAGGCGTACGAAAATACTACGTCACTGGTTCTTTCGACGCTTGATACGGCGCAGGAGGACGTTTACCTGGATCAAGAGTTTTTCCTTCCGATTAGCGGTTACGTTAGGTTCGATGCCAATGAAAAAGAGATTATCAATCACCCGGCCTTTCAGCGATTGGGCGGTCTCAACCAACTCGGTCTTGCACATTTGGTCTACAGGGGAGCAACGCACAGACGAATTGAACACGCGTTGGGCACCGTGGGAGCCGCCCAAAAAATAATCGATCATCTGCAATCCAATGCAAGGAAAATTAAGGAACCTGACTTCAAGGATCTATACAAGGCTGGCGCGCCACCAACGGAGTTAGAATGCCGCTTTATCCGACTGGCAGCTTTGTTACACGATATCGGACATGTGCCATTCGGCCATAGTTTCGAAGACGAACTACACATTCTTAACAAGCATGACGGTGTTGCCAGACTGAACAAAGTCTTTGAAAAGACCGTTTGGTCTTCATTCGTTACCGAATCACTCGGCTCTCTCGTTGACCGACTCTATACTAAGTATCTTTCAAACAGTACCGCAGCCTCTCTCTCACCCTTAGGAATCTTAAGAGGTCTTATCTTGCGCGCCAAGGAGAACACTGAAGTCCTATCGCCTGAAGGGCCCGCTAGATTCGCCGCGGCTGGGATACGATTAATTATGTGCCGAGACATAATAGGTAACACTATTTGTTCCGATCTGTTAGATTATCTTTTTAGGGACTGGCATCACATCGGCAAGCCCAGGTATATTGATGATCGCATTTTCCAATATATGGAAATTTGCACCCCACGGAATAATCCTGCGGTACCCGGCCAAACTGTTAACCCACATAAAGATGACGTATTCGTAGTTTCGATTGGCAAAAGCCCAAAGCTTAGAACAGATGGTATATCGGCAATTCTCGAAGTGCTAGAAAGCCGATACAGTCTCTCGGAAGCGGTGCTTTTCCATAGAACTAAGCTCAGAGCGCTCGCGATGCTGGAACGACTGCTACGATTAGCAATGTCCGTCTCTGCCGACCAAAAGAATTCCGAGAAGTTCCAGACTGACCTTGAAAATTGGCTGTTAGAGAATCCCGAAGAGTCGCTGTTGCCCGCATTAATAGAGGGAAGGAGCATCTTCGATAACCCTGTTTCTGGAGCATCTCAAGCGTTTAAGTCTGCCCAACGTATTGCTGCAGATTTGCTTCAACGCAGACTTTATAAACCGATAGTTACTCAAACTTATCATCAGCTCAATACCTTGACCGATTTCGTTCAGCGAACATATGGCGACGGAGCTGGCTCACATGATCTCAGGGAAAGTGCCTTATCCACGCTTGAGCAAGATTTCAACTTGACCAAAGGCTCTATAGCAATGTGCTGTCCAGAGTCGCGAATGAACGCGAAGATTGCTGATGTCCGCATCTTGGTGGAGGGCAACATCGAAAAGTTCAAGGACTATGAGGGTAATCATTCGAATAACCTGTCCGCAGGCCACCTTGAAGCCCAGCTTGAAAGATTTCAGAGCCTATGGAAAATTGGCTTCTACGCTTCGGACGAGGTCTTAGCGAAAGGTCCTGAGTTCAAGCGAGTTTTAATCAGCGCAATTAATACCTTAGTGCTTGGCATTGTCCCACAACAAGAAACACTTGAGTCCGTGGCACAGCAGATTGCCGAGCAGCTCACTAAGTTTAGGGAGAATCCATTTTACCAAAAAATAGTTCTCGACGGCCCTCGATCAATAGTCTTGAACCGCAGTGCTGGCTTCTCAGAAACTGAGTCATATCCAACAGGAGCTCCCGCAATTCGGAGGTTTATTGGATAAACTATGGATTGCTACACCGCACGGAACTTATTGAACTTGACCGCTCTTAAGATGGCGGCCAAAAAGCAGTGGCCCCTGAATGTCGAGTCTGTTGCAAATGAATTTGGAATTGCACTGCGCATCCGAACAGGCAACGACGACCGCATCAAGGCACATATTGAATTGGCCTCAAGATCTGAAATCGTCTTGGAACGGCCAAACTTTGCGCCACAGGCCCTTCTGCCGCGCGAACGGTTCAGCATCGCACATGAAATTGGTCATTGGATCCTTTGGCATTCGATGCAGTCGGTGCCACGGTCGGATCGTGAGTATTGGGAGCACGAGCAATTATGCGATGAGTTCGCATCGAAGTTACTTATTTCACGGCAAAGACTGGCTAAGGGTATAGTAAAGTTGGGCCTGGCGGGTTATCGACCTTTAGCGTTTCCAGACATTGTAGCGAGACGAGCCGACGTTTCGTGGGAAGCGGCAGCCCATGCCATTTCTCAAATTGACGCGTCGCCCCATGCGTTCATGCGGTTCGTGACAATTGCGGAGCAGGTTGACAAACAACCGAATGGAAGCCATCTGCCGGTGGAGAGAATCCAATTGCAGTGTCACACGCTGTCGGGCAGCGTTAGAGCTGCAGGAAACAGAACCGTAATAAATGACAAACGCGTGGTTAACCAGTTGAAGGCAGTTCCTGTCAACGAAGTCTGCGTAAATCTTCTTACAGGAAGGTTCGGACGTCTGTCGGTAAGCAGCATGCCTTGCACCATTTCGCGAAGGGGTACTCAATGGATGCTTCACCTTGATCGGACGAGCGGCTCGTATTCGGTATCGGAATGCAAGAAGTGACCGGGATAATTGTGGTCATCCTTGTACACAATATGACATCAGCTCAGTTCGCAGTAGACAAGACTAGGTAGACGCCTAAGAAATCCTTTCTTTGCCCCACCGCAAGTTTCACCAAATTGTCTTTTCCCTCGCGGGCATATACAACATCGCCTGGGGATTGTTTTCAGCAGCAGACCCGCAATGGCTCTTTCGGTTCGCGCACATGCCGCTGGACAACCACCCCCAGATTTTCGCGTGTCTCGCGATGGTTGTTGGGTTGTATGGAGTCGTCTACTTTGAGGTTGCCCGTGTTCCCGAAAGGGGCTTTGTGCTTGCGGCAGTTGGTTTTGTCGGCAAGATTCTTGGCCCGATTGGACTGGCTCGGTTGATCTTGACGCACGTTTGGCCGATTCAGACAATCATCTTGTCGCTGACCAACGATCTGATTTGGCTGCCGTTTTTTGGATGGTACTTGTGGGACGCTTGGCCGGGGTTTAAGGCGAGCATTCGGGAAAACTGGTGAGAATCGCGAAGACGGGCATTTTCACTTGACCAGACCATGTACGAAATCGTAGCCGTGAAGGGCGAACCGCAGTCGCAAGCTCCTTTGGTTAGCCCTTACGCCGAACCGACGTGGGAAATTGGGTAAACGCCAACCAGGTCCCGACTCTGCCAGCGTTTACCTAAGTTCATTATTGAGCAAAATCGCGTCGCTCGTATCCACCAAATGACGGATTCCGCAATCCTCTCCACTAATAGGACAAGTACCGACGAACTGGCGCGGGCATTGGCGTTTTGGGCTTGAACGCCGCCCAGAGGATTTTGTTGAGGGTGTCCGGGTCGGCGCGGTCAGGGCCGGAAAGATCGAGCTTCGATGAGGCCTCCGCACCAGGGCCTTTTGTGGGATTCCGCGCCAGAAGATCAACCTGCGCATCTTTCACTGTGTAAGGCGAAAAGTCGGCGTCGGTCGTGAAGGCGTTGGTGAGTGGTGTCGCGCCCTCGTCGAACTGCGTCATCGAACGTAGGCCAAGTGCCATCTCGATGGTCTTGACGAACGATGCGGTCGTGTAGTGCGTATGATCCGCAACTCCTCGTTTGATATACGGCGAAATGGCCAGCGCGACCGAGCGGTGCGCATCGACATGATCTGGGCCGTTTTGCGCGTCGTCCTCGATCACGAAAATCGCCGTGTCTTTCCAGATTTTGGAGTGCGAAACAGCATCGACAATTTGCCCCAGCGCGAGGTCGTTGCCGCCGACCATGGTCGAGGGCGTGAACGCTCCCGGTTTCAGACCTTGCGTATGATCTTCACCCAGCCACATAACGACAAATCGCGGCCACGGCTTGCCGGATTTTTGAAAGTTGTGGAGATCGTCGATCAGGACTTTCGCGCGCTCCGTATCGTGCTGCTTGCCCCACTCCACCCGCTCGACAGCCTCCGAGCAGTGATCCTTCAAGCTGGATTCGCCATTAAACACGGGCGGGCTATTCGGGCTGGACTTGAACTCCGCCATCTCGCCGTAGCTGAAGTACGACAGCCCGTGTTTGGCGCAGTTGTCCCAGATATAGCCCGCGGGCGACGCGGTCAGGCGCTCGTCGGCATCGATTTCGTCGCGTCCGCTATAGCTTGTGACCCATGATTTCTCGGTGAAGTCGGTCGCGTAAGCCGCGTCGCACCATTGGTGGCCGTCCTCCGAAACCTCGCCGTTGCAGTAGAAGTTGTCGAAAAGCACGTAGTGCGACGCGAGCGAATGCGCATTCGGCGTCACATGCTGCCCAAACATTGCGAGGCTGGCGTCGCCATTGCCATTGGCCATATCGCCGAAAACCTGATCGTACGTGCGGTTTTCGCGAATGATAAAAATGACGTGCTTGATCTTGCCCTGCTTGAGGACGCTCAGGCCAGCCGATGCGATCTTCGGCGTCGTGCGCGTGTAAGGCGTATTCTGGAGGACTTCTTTGCTGTATGTTTTGAGGTCGTCAGCGTCAGGGAGGGTTACGACGGACACATGCCCGCTGAGCACATCCCCAATGTAGCTAAACGGAATATTGCCGACACGCGACGCAACCCGCTGATCGCCAGATTGCATTGCCGGGTAGTTCGCTGAAAAATTCAGACCTTTGGCTGTACCTACATAAAGTGTGCGATTGTCCGGCGAAACGGCAAGAGCGCTGGGATACCAACCGGTAGGGATAAATCCCACGACCCTCGATTCCGGCGCGGAAATATCGACCACAGCGACATCGTTGTTGTCGGCATTGGCGACAAAGAGGCGCTGGTTGTCGGGACTGATTGCGAGCGCGTCAGGGGTTGAGCCGACAGGCGCATTGGCCGTCAACGACGTGCTGATCGTCTCCACCACCTGCCCGCCCAGGATTACGCTGACACTGTTCGAACCGGCATTGGCGACAAACAGGCGACCATCCTTGGCATAGACGAGATCGTTCGGATGGCTCCCGACGGGAACAACGCCGAGCGATCCCAAATTCGCCGCATCGAGAAGCGAAACTGTTTTGTCGCCCCAATTGCTGACAGCCACGGTTTTGCCGTCGGGCGAAATCGCGATGGCGTAGGGCCTATAGCCGACCGGGGCCGCGCTGACAAGGGCGAGCGGATTGCCTTTTAGCTTCCAAATCTGATTGTGATCGATGTTGAGGGTCAGAATGGAGCCGTCGGACTCAAGCGCTAGGCCGCCGACATAATGATTTTGCGCATCCATGTCCCCGAGCGAAATATTGGTGGGGTTAGCGAGTGTCGAGCCGTCCCAATGGAGCGATGCGAGGCTGCGACCGAAAGTAGCAATCTCATCGGGCGTTGCCTTGTAACCTAGCAGCTTGTTCTTGCCAGCCGTATCGTAAATCTGACCGCTAGCGAGATAGACCGTCTGACCATCCGCCGAGAGCGACATCCCTTGCCAGCATTTATGAAGATCGACCGTTTGAGTCAGTTTATTGGTCTTGAGATCGACCACATCGACACCTTGATCGTGAAATCCAGCGGTTTCGACCAGCAGCTTGCTACCGTCGGGCGAGACGATCATGCGGACAGGCATATCGCCCGGAAGCGCGACGGGGATGCCGGCAGGTGTGACTCGGTAGCCGTTAGGCAGGACGGTCGCGGCGCAAAACGGCATCGACGTGACGCCTAGCAACGCCACACAAACGGCAAACAGAGACGGAAAATTTCGCATGGTTTAGTGCTCCAGAATTAGGGTGTCTTCCTGGTAAGAATTCGGGTGCAGTGTACCTAAGAGAAGCATCATTGGGAAGTCTAACTCTTATGCAGGGCACTGGAATCTCGACTCTCACGCTCCCGAATCCGGTGTGTTGCCGCGAGCGTTTGTTCCTCTTATGGCCGAAGTACGGAGCATGCCGAAAAGACCCTCCCAACCTCCCGAAGCGGGAGGAGCCATTTTGGGCGAGAACGACTCGGTCCTTTTTCTGGCTCCTCCCGCTTCGGGAGGTTGGGAGGGTCTTTTCGGTACCTGATTAGGGCTGAAACCAAAGTTAATGGCTCGCGTGAGCGCAAGCCACGTGTGGTAACCACACGGGAAGGGCGAACCGCACTCGCAAGCTCGCTTGGTTAGCCCCTACAAATTCTGAATCGTGAAAAACCCTCCGGGTATACTATTCGGTCATGACAATGTCCGTTGAGCCGAAAATGAGAGCTTCGCTTGCGCTTCCGATGGCGGATGAACGCGTCGTCACGCAGCGTGCCAAGGCCGAGCGCGCGGCGGTACTGTCGGTCGAACCCGGTAGCGCAGCGAATCGCGCGGGCGTGGAAGTCGGCGACGTCCTGCTGGCCATTGACGGCACCCCGGCGCTCGATATAGTCGACTACACGTTCCACACCGCGGGCGAATCGATCACCCTCGAAATGGAGCGTGGAGGCGAGACGCTGACGTTTCCCATTCTCAAAGGCTACGACGAGCACCTCGGCATCGAATTCGCCGACGATCTCTTTGACCGTGTCCACATATGCAAGAACAAGTGCGTCTTTTGCTTCCTTTACCAGCAGCCGAAAGGGCTGCGGCCGTCGCTGTATATCAAGGACGACGACTACCGGCTTTCGTTCCTCCACGGCAATTACCTGACCCTCACGAATATGGGCGAGGCGGAATTCCAGAGGGTGATCGACCAGCGGTTATCGCCGCTGTTTGTTTCGGTTCACGCCACTGACCCGGAAGTGCGCGGACGGATGCTGGGACGAAAAGGCCCAGAGGCGATTCTGCCGCGCCTCAAAATGCTCGCCGACGCCAAGATTCAGGTGCATGGGCAGGTGGTTCTTTGTCCTGGCTATAACGATGGCGCGGTTCTTGACCAAACTGTTCACGAACTAGCCGCGCTGCACCCGGCGGCCCGCGGAAAATACGGCGGCGTCTTGAGCGTTGCGGTGGTTCCGGTTGGCCTAACCCAGTTTCGGGATCGCCAAGCTGCATTGACGACATGTTCGCCAGAGTTTACACGCAGGCTAGTTCAAGAAGCGGACTCGTGGCGCGCGGATTTTTCGCGGCGATTGGGGACGAATTTCGTTTTCTTGTCCGACGAGATTTATCTGAGCGCTGGCGCACCCATCCCAGACGCGGACGAGTACGAAGGCTTTCCGCAGCTTGAGGATGGTGTTGGCCTGGTGCGGCAGTTTATCGACGATGCCGCGAAAGTCGCTGGCCGATTGCCTAAATCCGTGGAAACACCTCGCTCCGCAACCTTGGTAACGGGTGAACTGGCCGCGCCGCTGGTTTCGGATTTCGCAAGGATTTTGTCGCACGTCGATGGGGTTTCAGTGAACACAGCGGTTGTTCACAATCGGTTCTTCGAGGGCAACATCACGGTCGCAGGACTGCTGACTGGCCGCGACCTGGTCGACCATCTGCGTAGCATGGGAAGCGATCTCGGCGAGCGCGTGATCATCCCGTCGATCATGCTGCGCGATCCCGACCGCGACATTTTTCTTGATGATATGACGCTTGCGGATTTCTCCGACGCGATCCAGCGCGATGTCCGCGTGGTCGAACGGATGCCAAGCGCGGCGGCAAAAGCAGTGTTCTCCTAGCCGCGCACTAGTCGGAAACCCCTCCGGCTCGCGGACTCGCCACCTCCCCGAAGCGGGAAGGCAAGGTTGGAAGAAACGACAGCAAGTCAAGCTCACACGGGCGTTAACCCCGCACCAACAACGTCCCCGCTAAAATGAGCACAATTCCTACCCACTGGCGCTTCACCAGCTTTTCGCGCAGAAATATCCACGCCAAAATCACCGTAATCGTGCTGTACAGCGACGAGAGTGTCGAAACCTCGGCGACATAGCCCGTCGCGAGTCCAACCAAATCGAAATACGTTCCACCAACAGCACAGACCGCTGCGCTCAAGGCAAGCATAACCTCTTTGACGCGAAACTGCATTGGCTGCGCTCTGAACGCGAATCCGGGGAGCAAAATCACGCTGGAAACGGCGTTTTCGCCCCAAACAGGCACCGCCGCTCCGAGTTTTGGTGTCACCAGAAATCCATAAATCCAGAACGAAACGCCATAGCCCAGCGATGCGAGCAGAGCAAGGCCTGCGCCCGGCGCGAGACGATCACGCAATCTATCGTTTTCGACCGGCAGAGCGATCTCCTCAAGACCCCCTCCCGGCAGATCGATATGGGTTGCGCTAGCGGCAAACGGCAGTCCAATCAAAATTGTCGCAATTCCAGCCAATGCAGGCAGCCCGACATGCTCGCCGGCAATCAGCGAAAGGGCGACGGAAGTCACAGCGTACGTCGCCGAGATGGGCGAGACTACCGAGAGTTTGCCGCGCCCAAATGCCACGTAAAGCGCAAGCGTGCTGGCGTTGAATAGCACGGCGGCAAGAACCATCCAAGCCCAGGCCGCAAGCGGTTGCTTGAGCGCAACCGCGAAGGTGTCGTCATGGAAAACGACAGGGCTGAGGATGACGAGGCCGACGATTTGAGTTAGATAGAGGGTGCGAAAGGCGCCAATTGCCTTCGTCGAGTAGCGCGCGGTAAGGTCGCTGACGCCCCAAAAAACGGCAGAGATAACGCCAAGAATGAGCGCCAAATGGAATGTCGAGATCATTGCGCCGTGCATGGTCGTCGTTGACTGCTCGTTTGGGCATGTGCCATACTAAATCGGCCTTCGAGAATAAGACACCTCCCTTAATCCCTCCTTCCGAAAGGAGGGAAACTGAGAGATTTCTCCACTTCGTTCGTGCCTCACTACGGTCGAAATGACAAACAATAGCTAGATTAAGGAACTTGGTTTGCTTTTAGGAACTCAGCGCATCGACGCGCACGGACATCTTGAAATCGGCGGCTGCGACACGGCGGCGCTCGCGGCCACCTATGGTACCCCTCTATATGTGATGGACGAAGCAGCGATTCGCGGCACGATGCGTGCGTACAAGGCGGCGTTCGAATCGCGCTACCCGAAAAACGACATCTCCTACGCCGGGAAAGCGTTCCTGACTTTGGCGATGGCCAAGATTGTCGAGCAGGAGGGATTTGGCCTAGATGTCGCCAGCCTCGGCGAGCTTTACACCGCGCTCAAGGCGGGGTTTCCGGCTCAAAAACTGCTTTTCCACGGCAACAACAAGTCCCACGAAGAGCTTGTGATGGCATTGGACAACGGGGTCGGCCAGATTGTCGTCAACAACTTTTTCGAGTTACGTTCGCTGATCTCACTGGCAAAGCAGCGCGACACTAAAGTCGGCATTTTGATTCGTGTTGCGCCAGGGGTCGATCCGCATACGCACCGCCTGATCCGAACCGGCCAAGAAGATACGAAGTTTGGGTTCAATATCCGCTCAGGCGATGCCATTGCGGCAATCCGAGAGGCGCTCGGCGCAGGATCCCAACTTGATTTGCGCGGCCTGCACTGCCATATCGGATCGCAGCTACTCGATTCGAAGACGCATATCGAGGCAATTGGCGTCATGGTGCGGTTCATCCGCGAAGTGGCGGATTCGACCGGCTGGATGGCTGAAGAGATTGATATTGGCGGCGGACTGGGCGTTCGATACTTAGAGGATCAGCATCCGCCTTCGATTGAGGCGTTTGCGGATAGCGTCGTTGCCGCGCTCAAAACGGCATGTGAAGACCATAACGTCCGCCTGCCCCTCCTGCTTCAAGAGCCGGGACGTTCGATTGTCGGCGAAGCGGGAACGACGCTGTACACGGTCGGCGCGATCAAAACCGTGCCCATACCTGAGGCTCCGGGCGAACGCGTCTACGTCGCCATCGACGGCGGCCTGTCCGACAACCCGCGCCCACAGCTCTACGAAAGCAAGTACGAAGTCATGGTCGCGAACAGGGCTGGCGAGGCGAAGGACAAGATCGTTACCATTGCGGGGAAGCATTGTGAGACGGACATTTTGATCTGGGATACCAAAATCGGCCATGTCCAACCTAGCGATATCCTCGCGGTGCAGTCAACTGGCGCCTACAACTACGCGATGGCATCGAACTACAACCGCTTTCCGAGACCTGCCTGCGTTTTGGTGAAGAACGGCCGCGCGCAGATCATTTCGCGCCGAGAAACGCTTGACGACCTGATTCGCCTTGACGAAGTTCCGGAGTTTCTCCGATAAGTTATGGACGATCAGAAGCTAACGTTTGCGCTGATGGACATCCTCGGCTTCATCATCGGGGTGACTTTCCATGAGTTCGGGCATGCGTTCGCGGCGGACCGTCTGGGCGACGATACCCCTCGCAGTCAGGGACGTGTTGAGCTAAATCCCATTGACCATCTTGATCCACTCGGCTCCATCGTATTTCTGCTCAGCGCGCTGTTTGGAACTCCGTTTGGCTGGGGCAAACCAGTAATGATTCGTCCGGCAGCGTTCAAGCATCCACGACGCGACCAGATCATTGTTGCGGCAGCCGGGCCGCTCATGAACCTGATTTTAGCCGCAATTTTCGCCATCGCGGTTCGCGTAACTTATCAGCAGTTGACAGACGCGTCGGTTTACTGGCAACTATTGTGCCAATGCCTTTACGTCAACTTGCTGATGCTTATGTTCAATATGATTCCGTTGCCGCCGCTCGATGGTTCTAAAATATTTTCGAACATCTTGCCAGCCCCGCAGGCGATTGCGTACGACAAAATGATGGCGCAATGGGGCATGTACCTGTTCATGATCCTGTTCTTTACGGCAGGATATTTTATTGGTCCGACAGTGAACAACTTGGCCAACTGGATGGGGAATACGATTGATGCGTCGGTAGTGTTTGCAGTATGAGCCCTCGGCCCACCTACCCCGCCTCGTTCCTCGGCACCCCTCCCGCAACGGGAAGGGAAGGAGGGATAGAGAGATTTCGTCGCGCGTGTTGTTCTGCGACTATGTCGAACTGATTACAAGTCTTTTGCTGGCGGTTTGGCCCTGTTCGAGCCTAAGCGAGAACCCGCCAAACCGCCAGCCTCGAAAAAAAGCCCAGCGGCTTGAGCGTTCCTAAATCTAAATCTTAAACTATGCAAAAGCGAATGTTATCGGGGATGAAACCGACTGGCGGTGGTCGGCTACATCTTGGCAATTTGGAGGGCGCGCTGCGTCCGTGGGTCAAGCTGCAGGATAGCGGGCAGTGGGAGCTGTTTGCGTTCGTGGCGGATTGGCACGCGCTGACGACGCTCACTCAATCCCCGGACGATCTCGACGCGGCGAGCGTTCAGACGGCAATCGACTACATGGCGGGCGGACTGGATCCGGCGAAGTGCGCCATTTTCCGTCAGTCAGATGTCAAGGAGCATGCCGAGCTGCACCTGCTGCTGTCGATGATCACGCCAGTTGGATGGCTGGAGCGCGTTCCGACCTATAAGGATTTGAGCGAAAAGGTTGGCGAAAATGAGCTTAATCTGGGCTACGGCCTGATGGGCTATCCTGTTTTGCAGACAGCAGATATTGTGCTTTATCGCGCTCATGCGGTTCCGGTCGGCAAGGATCAGGCTCCGCATTTGGAGATTTCACGGGAGATTGCGCGGCGATTCAACCGGATTGTCGGCGAAGAGGTTTTCCCGGTTCCCGATGCGTTCATTAGCGAAGTCACCGGTGAAATCAAGGGTCTCGATGGCCGCAAGATGAGCAAATCATATGGCAACACCATCTACATCGGTGATACAGAAAAAGACACGGTCAAGGCGATCAACAAAGCGTTCACGACACCGACCAAAATCCACATTACCGACGCGGGCGAGCCGGAAGGCTGCTCCGTCTGCAACTTGCGGCGCGTTTACGATCCGAGTGGATATCAGACCCAGTGGGACGAATGCCGCGCTGGGATTCGCGGCTGCGGTCAGTCGAAAAAAGAGACGGCAGAGCTGGTCAATGTCGCACTTGCCCCGATGCGGGAACGTCGTCGTTTGCTGGAATCTGATCTTGGCGAAGTACGCCGAATCCTTGCCGATGGTGCAGAGAAGGCGCGCGCAGCGGCTGAGGTCACGATGGATGCCGTGCGGAAGGCGCTAAGGTTGGTAGGGACAAAGGCGTAGGTTACGACCATGCAAGATGATTTACCTGATTCTCTGCGCGAAAAAATGATCGAGCAATACGGCGAAGAACAGGCCGATTGGATGTTGCTGACCCCGTAGGAGGGCTGGGCTGAATCTGCGAAACTTTGGGATTTCTATTTAAGAATGGGAGGCAGCCTTGATCCCGAGCCCGATCCTCAAAGTCCTTTCTTCGATCCGAACGAGGAACGTCAAGTTCCTTCTGATGGGCGGCCAGGCGTGCATTTTGTACGGCGCAGCGAAGTTTAACCGCGACAATATGTTCCAGCACTAAGCTTTCATTTGCCAATTGCTCAACTGTGCCGCCGTTTTGCCACTTCGTCAGAAATTTAGCTCACATCACTACATTCCCCCCCACCCCTGCAACTTTTTCTCCTATTCTGTGTCAAGATACATGAAATGTATGAAATACATGATATTTCTTCCTACCTAAGGAGCATCCCATTATGGAGCTGACAATCTCCAATCTCACCAAGACTTACCCAAACGGCGTACGCGCGCTCGATAATGTCTCGCTGACCATCCCTAGCGGCATGTTCGGTCTGCTTGGGCCGAATGGCGCCGGCAAAAGCACCCTGATGCGCACCATAGCGACATTACAAGACGCCGATTCCGGGTCGATCATGTTCGACGGCATTGATGTCCTTACGCAAAAGGACGACATGCGCAAGATTCTGGGCTATTTGCCCCAGGAGTTTGGGTTCTATCCAAACCTCAGCGCGGAAGCGACACTCGATCATTTCGCGACCCTCAAGGGCCTCACAAATTCCAAAGAGCGCGCAGAGATTGTCGCGAACCTGCTCCAGCAAACCAATCTCTACGAAGCGCGAAAGAAGCGGATGGGTGGATTTTCCGGCGGCATGCGCCAGCGCCTTGGAATTGCGGTCGCGCTGATTGGCAGTCCGAAGCTGATTATTGTCGATGAGCCGACCGCAGGTCTCGATCCAACGGAACGCAACCGGTTCCTCAATTTGCTGTCGGAAATTGGCGAAAACGTGGTCGTAATCCTATCCACCCATATTGTCGAGGATGTCCAAGAGCTATGTAGCAATGTCGCGATCATTTCAAACGGCAAAGTGGTCGCACAGGGAAGTCCCGAGGATGTTCTGCAAACGCTCGCCGGAAAAATATGGCGCATGGCCGTGGCGAAAACGGCGCTTGAGGATGCGAAGCGCAATCATCATGTGATCTCCACCCGCATGATCGCAGGTCGACCCATTATCTTTGTCCATTCCGACACGTGCCCTGCCGACGGTTTTACGCTGGTCGAGCCTGGTCTTGAAGAGGCGTTCTTCTTCCACACTACTCTGTCGCCGACAGAGCACTCAGCAAATTCGTCAAGGAGGGCGCAACCAATGTGGCAAGTCCTCAAGTTTGAGCTGAAATACCGCGCCGCGCAGCCTTCGACCTACTTCTTCTTCCTGATCATGTTCGCGCTGTCATTCCTGTTTGTGGCGACGGATGTCGTCCAGGTTGGTGGAGGCGGCGACAACATCTTTTTCAATTCGCCATTTACGATCGCCCGCGTGACTTCGATCCTCGCCGCAGTCGGCACCATGATGATCAGCGCGATTGTTGGAACGGCGATTTATCGCGACTTCGAGGTGAACGTCCACGAGCTATTCTTCACGACTCCCATGAAGAAGTTCGACTACCTGATGGGCCGGTTTGTAGGCTCATATCTTTGGGCGCTCGTCATCTTCAGCGGGATTTTGTGGGGGTTGTTTATCGGGGCGCACATGCCCTGGGTGGATCAAACGCGTATCGGGCAGTTCCACTTCAACTATTATTGGCAGCCGTTCATCGTCTTTGTCGTGCCCGACGTGCTGTTCCTCAGCTGCTTCGTCTTCACGCTCGGAATGCTCACACGCAGCCTGCTCGCCATCTACGCGCAAGGCACGCTCATCTTTATCGGATACTCGATTGCGCTCAGCATGGTGCGCAACCTCGACAACCGGTCGGTCGCCAGCCTCATCGATGCGTTTGGCATTACGCCCCTTATGCTGACAACGCGCTACTGGACTCAAGTGGAGCGCAACACGCAAACAGTCCATTTTGACGGATACCTCCTATGGAACCGTCTGTTGTGGATGGGCATTGGCCTGATCGTGCTGGCCGTGGGTTATTCGCTGTTCACGTTCAGCAGCAGCGCACGTACATTATCCTTGCGTAAGCAGCCCGCCGCGAAACTTGCAGACGAAGCACCAAGCCATGCTATTGACCTGTCCGCCCTGTCCGGAACAATGCTGACGCCAAGCACAGGCACACAGTTCGCACGTCTGGTGCGCTCGTACTTCACCGATTCGATCCGCAGCATCGCATTCATCATGATCGCTGGCTTCGGGATCGTCAACGTCATCATTAACGCATCCTACGTCGATCAGATCGACGGCACGTCGATCTATCCGGTTACACGCATCATGGTCGATCTGATGTTTGGGTCGTTCGTGATCTTCTTCCTCATTCTGATTACGGTCTATGCAGGCGAACTGACGTGGAAGGAGCGCGTACTAAAACTTGATCAGGTGCAAGACGCGTTGCCCATCCCAACCTGGCTTGCATACGCGGCGAAGCTGACGACCGTACTATGCATGATGCTCGTGCTGCTCGCCGCACTTGCGCTCGCTGGCATGGGAGTGCAGATAGCGAAGGGCTACTACAATTTTCAGCTACCCCTCTACGCGTCTTACCTGCTGTTTTACGCATTTCCAGACCTTATTTTGCTGACCGTCGGCGCGTTTTTCGTCCACGCGCTGGTAAACAACAAGTTCCTTGGTCATGTGATCGTGATCGTATCGTTTGTCGCTAGTCTCGCGCTGCCCGCGGCAGGACTTGAGCATCATCTGATCATATACGCGTCTGGGCCAAACCTACAGCTTTCCGACATGAACGACTACGGCCCGTATGTCGCACCGATTTTCTGGTTCTACGCCTATTGGTTTGCGTTTGCAGGACTGCTCGCGATTGGGACACTCCTGCTTTGGGTGCGCGGCACCGAGGCGTCGTTCAAGCAGCGTTTGGAGATCGCAAAAAGCCGGATCGACAACCCCATTCGCATTTCCGCTGCTATTTCGCTGGTGGCGTTCATCGCCATCGGCGGATTCATCTACTACAACACGTGCGTCTTGAACGTTTTCCGCACCACCAACCAGCAAAAGCAGCTTACGGCCGATTTCGAAAAGACCTACAAGCATTGGGAAAATGTCCCGATGCCGCGCATCACCGATCGCCAACATCCGAACCGACATCTTTCCTGATCGCCAGCAGTTCGATATCGCGGGCAGCTTAAAGATGATCAACAAGCACGCCGTTCCGCTCACGGATATCTATGTCACGCTCAATCCAGAGCTAACTGTCCGCTCGGTCTCGTTCGACCGACCCTCCACTCGGACGGTCGCCGATAAGAACCAAGGCGTCTACATCTATCACCTGGCAACGCCTTTAGCACCAGGCGAGTCCATTACTCTCAACTTCGACACGCCGTTCGACAAGACAGGGTTTCGCAACGACAAGCCGATGCTGGACGTGGTGCAGGACGGCACATTCCTAGAAGGCTACGTTCCCGAAATCGGCTATCAGCCGGGCGGCGAGATGACCAGCGACAGTGACCGGCGCAAATACCACCTGCCTCCGCGCGCGCCGATGCATCCGATCACGGACATGGCCGCGCGACAAAATACTTACATCAGCAATGATTCGGACTGGATCAACCTCGACACGACGCTCAGCACGTCGGCGGATCAGATCGCGATTGCGCCCGGGTATCTGGAGAAGGAGTGGACCGTCGGTAATCGCCGCTACTTCCATTACAAAATGGACGCCCCCATCCGCAACTTTTACACGTTCCTTTCGGGGCGCTATGTCGTCGCGCGGGACAAATGGCACAACGTCAACATCGAAATCTACTACGACAAGCAGCACCCATACAATGTGCCGCGCATGATCGAAGGCGTCAAGGCAGCGCTGACCTACGATTCGGCGAATTTCAGCCCGTATCAATACCGCCAGATGCGCATCATCGAATTCCCGGCGTATCAGGATTTCGCGCAGTCGTTCGCCAACACCGTTCCGTATTCGGAAGGGATTGGCTTTATCTCACGTATCCACGACGAAAAGGGCCGACTTCGATTTCCCGTTT
The DNA here is from genome assembly GCA_963699265.1 of uncultured Armatimonadota bacterium. Classification (GTDB taxonomy): domain Bacteria; phylum Armatimonadota; class Armatimonadia; order Armatimonadales; family Capsulimonadaceae; genus CAXSEA01. The sequence goes on from OY969427.1 coordinate 1,243,724, forward strand.
TATGTGACCTGTCATGAGGTATCGCACCAGTGGTGGGCGCATCAGGTGCTGGGAGCGGACTGCCAGGGGTCTGAGATGCTCGCGGAATCGTTCGCACAGTACTCGTCACTGATGATCATGAAGCGCACGTACGGCGACGCGGCCATGCACAAGTTCCTTAAATATGAGTTGGATCAATACCTCAACGGACGCGGCAGCGAGCGACACGAGGAGCAGCCACTCGCCTTATGCGAGAACGAGCAGTACATCCACTACAACAAGGGCTCGATGGTCATGTACGAACTTCAGGATCAGATCGGCGAGGACAAGGTGGACTTGGCATTGCATCGGATGGTGCAGAAGTATGCGTTCCAGAACCCTCCGTACTGCACATCCTTGGATTTCCTGACGATCCTGCGTCAAGTCGCGCCTGCTGACAAGCAGCAGCTTATCACCGACCTGTTCCAAAAAATCACGCTCTACAACAACCGCGCCGTCTCCGCGACCTACAAGCAGATCGGGCCGAATAGATATCACGTCACGATGGTAGTCCATGCGGAAAAGGTCTACTCGGACGGCAAGGGCAACGAATCCCAGGCACCCCTCCACGACGTCATCGACATTGGCGTTCTCGCGAAACCCACCAAAACTCAGGACATCGGCACACCGCTCTATCTGCAAAAAACGCTGATCACTCAGTCAACGACCACCATCCAATGCGACGTCACCGGCGTCCCAGACAAAGCGGGGATTGATCCCTTGTGCAAGCTGATCGACAAGGTGCCGGACGATAATACGATGGCGGTGACGGCGGAGAAGGGGTGAGGTAAACATGCAGATTCTTTGGCTGTCTCCAGCGCGTTTGCTTTGCGTATTCGTCTAGATCGCCTTCTATAACCAGCCCCCTCGTACATGCTAAATATTGCCAATCCACTCGTTTGTCACTCACTTACGTAGACTGAAAATAATTCGCGATTTTCTGTGCAGCTGGTAAAATCATTCTCTATACTTGACATGGGAAACGCTGTACACAACCCTTGGATTCACTACGCCGAGGAAAAACTGAAACTATTAGAACAGTCTCCCGACGAAATTACCAACACGCGCGAATACGATTTTGTCCTGAAGCAAGACCGGGCTAGCGCGATATTCAAGGATTTTTATGAGAGGCCACTTTGCTTGCAAGCATATCTGCCTCCCGTCCCCTACGTAGGCGACCCACGAAGCGCAAAGGTCATCTTGTTATGCAAGAATCCGGGCTTCGTCGGCGGAGGCAATGACCCTGAATATCAAAATCAACGAACTTTCGTAAAAGAGAGCCTTTTGTCGCTGAAATTTGAAAGCAGTTATCCAATTCACTACCTCGATGAGAACTTCCGAAAATTTCGGGCAAACGATTGGTGGCACAAAGCAACTGACACCGTAGTGGAAAAGGCTTTGGGTATGATGACATCGAATGATGAGGCAGCGAAGCTAAGTATCTTGCGCAAGATTGCAGCGGTTCAATGGCTGCCATATCACTCCCGGAGTCTTTCAATTAAACCCGCGATCCGCAAAAACCCACTGTTCCATCTTCCCTCGCTATCCTTTACGCGTTACTTGGTAGAGGACGCCTTGAACCGCGATGCAATCCTGGTGCTGATATACGGCAGTGGCAACAAGGAATTATGGACGGATCTACTGCCGACGAGAGGAGCCGAATTCCTAGAGAAGGCGATTTGCAAGCGACCTGAGTATAAAGGCGATATAAACGTAAAAGAATTGACGCCGAAGTACTATCTTAAGGAAGACATCCAGCACATTGTCAACGCTCTTGCCCGTGTCGAGCCATCGCCCGCAGGATAGGCTATGCTGGATATAAAGACATATCCCTGTCCGTTGAGATTGCCAAACGCCGGGATCGCTTGCCAAATTGCTCGTGAGCAGATTGGCCAGCGAGCCGAGATTGCTATCAAACGTCGTTGAACTTAATACGCAAGGACACAAAGAGCTGATTGCTGGCACGGCCCCCAGGTTTGTAGTCCCCGGATCATTAAGTTCAACGGCTTGTCTGGACTGAACTCAAGTTGTTTTTGAACATACGGTAGCGAGGAAAGAAATGCCAATCGAAATATCCGCCGTTACGCGCAGCGATTTGCACAAATGGCTAAGAACAATCGTAACAGGCGACTGGCTGAACGCCGAGCGAATCTGTCCCTATGACGGTCTAATTGAGCAATTCCTGAAGACGGAAGTCGGCCCAGGACTTTGTGTGACCAGAAGGGGCATCGTGCTGACAGCGACGGCGCGGGACGCTTCAGGATTGGTGAAGCGTGTACGACTGCCCGAATGGATCGTGCTAGACAGCCTCCACTATCTACTTCTGACTGGTCAATCCAAGAGCTTCTCAGCACCCCGGCACATTTGCAACCAGTACTCACACAGCGGCGGCGACCGACCACCTGCACCCGGAGTTTGCCTAAGTAGCTTGCTATCGAACACTTGGGTGCGCAATCCACTACTGGGTAACTATGCCCACTACGTCGGTAGCGCGCCACCATACCGATGTCAACCTCTATGCCGCCCGCAATTTGGCTTTTCGGAAGGTTGGTTACTTTCCCCGGTCCCACAGAATTGGCGATGTCCCAAGTGCATGGTCATTCTAGACCTTGTGACGGCACATGAAACACGAAAGCACCAGAAGTTGCTCGAAGCAAGTGCCATAATTAAGGCCGAGAGACAAGCGGCTTCAGCGGAAAAAAAGCGCGTTGAACGTGATGAAGCTGCAACGGCGAGGATACGAGAGCGCGATGCACTTGCAAATCGGCTGGCTCGCGCTGTGAAGCCCCAAAATTATACCGGCCCCTTTGTAAAGGAACATTCAGTGGTTAGGATCGTGTGCGTGGACACAGGCCGAGCGCTTGACTATTGGCTTGGTACTCCAGCCGCGAGATCAGCTATTGCGCCGATGGCTGTGGCGCTTATGGGCAAACATCTTGGAGCGATCGTTGATGTTCAAGCGCCCGGAGGTTCGAAGCTGTACGAGGTTATCTCAATCTCGCCAGCCATTCCAAAGAACGAAGTCTCAGACGAAGAATCATTTACGCCGGAACGTGCGGGTCGGGACTTGAGGCGATGTAGTGAAAAGGTTCCCGATGGGCACTCGTCACGCGACCATGGGCAATTTGGTTCGTTTCCCGAACACGACTCGTACGATGACGAAGCAAGTCCATAGCCGTCTTGCGGAAGTTGACCAAAACGTCCCTTCAACTGGGCGTTACTGCATACCGATTTCCACAATCTTCACGCGAACAGTTGTCACACGCCTTTGGGATGGTTCTTTTCAGTGTCAGCAACCCAAGATCAAACGCGATTGCGTATACTACACAGCCTCAGGATCTTCGTTTAGATGGCTTAAGCGATATTCCGTATGCTCGCCTGTCTCGACGAGTAGAACGCAAATCATCCAGTCGCCGTCGGGAAGTTGATAAAGAAGCTTTCCAACTTCGTACTTCGGGCCGAGCGCATCGAAAGTCTTGATTTTGCCCTGCGGCACAATTGGCATTGCGGCAATTGCAGTTGACATGACGTTCTCCAACACCACATTTTTGACCTAATGGCTAATTCTACCACGATCAATTTCTGTCCAACGCACAAACCATGACACGCTCAATGATCGAGTAAGAAATTGCACCCCATTGGCGAACGCTTGTTTGCATATGTGGTACAATTCTGCAACTTCTATATCCTAGGAATGGCCCAACACCATGCGAATTCTAACTACAGTTCTTTTGCTCGCGGCGACCTTAGCTTTCACATCGCTCGCCGGAGAGGCGCAAACAGCTAATACGACTGACCTACTTCAGCCGCTCCATTTCCTCATCGGCAAGTGGAGCGGCGGTGGCAAGTCCGATTCGGGGCCAATTGAAGGGATATCGACGTTTCGTGAAGACCTTCAAGGCCATGTCCTGATACGGCGCGACAGTTCGACATTCGCGAAAACGTCAGTCAGTACCAAACCTTATGAGCAGATGATGGTGATCGCGCCGGACAACTCTGGTAAGGGCACGTTTGCGGCAGATTACTGGGATAGCGTCGGCCATGTGATCGTATATACGGGCACAGTTACTCTAACCAACGGGCTTACTCAGGTGCAGTTTGTTTCCGCGCCATCTTCCAGTACGCCGACCTTTCGGTTAACCTATACGGAAACCACCCCAACAAAACTGCATACTGTCTTCGAACTCCAAGCGCCCGGAAGCACCGAGTGGCACACGGTCGCAGACGGATACAGTACGAAAGTGGGCGATTAGCTGCAAGAGGTGTGCGTGGAAAGTACACGGCAGGCAATCGTCAATTATCCGGTGTCTCGTCCCCCAGCAGGTGCCGCGCGGAGTACATCTGCCCGGTGTGATATGCGATGTGGAAGGAAGCGTACTTCACCAGCGCGCGGTACGTGAAGTTCGGGTGAAATCCTGGCGGCGTACTGGACAGGTCCGGATTCAGTTCCTTGAAATGCGCTAACGACTCCTCGTGAACGCGTATCAGTTCCTTGCACACCTGCTCGGCAGTCAGTGAAAGAAATCGCTCCGGGACCGGACTCGCGATGTTGGTAGTGTAGTACGCGAAGTGCTCGTCGATCAGGGGGCTTTTCACCTTGCACGTCAACAAATCGGGCTTGAATGTCTCTCCGCCGGCTCCCGCGAACCGGGCAGCGTGCCAATAGGCGATATGCCCGGCCAGTTCGCCAACAGACAGAAGGCCCTCCGCAGGCCGCTTCCAAACCTTCTCGTCCGACAAACCATCGAACGCAAACTTGACCTCGTAATAACCTTCTTCTAAGACTTCCAGGTAAGCCTCAAGCATCTTCGATCTCCTTGATCAGTCGAGTCTACGTATAACGAACTGTCGCAAATGGCCGTCGCGTAATAGCGAACGGTCGCAGTATTCTACCAAACTTGCTGCCCTGGTAAACTGCGGTGCGTAGCACCAGGTAAGATTCCATAGAATTGTTCGGTCGAAATCAGATTACGACCATTTATACCATTAGGACTAAATCCATCGCCATGAACTACACCTTTCCACAGGAAAAAAGGCAGCGTGTAATTGTCAACACCGACGCGAAAAACGAGGCCGACGATCAGTTTGCCATCGTCCACGCCCTGTTGACCACATCGTTCGAAGTTCACGGAATCGTTCCGGCGCACTTTGGCGACCGGAATCCTAAGTTCCCCGAAAGCCTAAACGCGAGCCACGAGGAGGTGAACTTGCTGCTGAGGTTGATGAATCTGGATGGTAAGGTACGCGTCGAGCCTGGCGCGCCGCACGCGATGTCAGACCTTCAAACTCCGGTTGATTCTCCTGGCGCGCGGTTCATCATCGAAGAGGCGATGCGCGACGATCCGCGCACGCTCAACATTCTGTTCTATGGCCCGCTGACGGACATGGCGTCGGCGCTGCTGATCGAACCACTGATCGCGGACCGAAATGTTCGCGTCGTATGGATAGGCGGCGAAGATTACGAAGGCAAATGGCCGGAGTACAACCTGTCGAACGACATCAACGCCGCCAACGTCATCTTTGAATCTCGCTTGGAGGTCTGGCAGATTCCAAGCTCGGTTTACCGTCTGTTTGCGGTCTCCTACGCGGAGCTTGTCGAACGAGTCTATCCGCACGGCCCCCTCGGACGCTATCTTGTCGAGCAACTGGTTGATTACAACGCGGACAACGAACAAGCCATCGAATACCGAGCGCTTGGGGATTCGCCTGCTGTGGGCGTTGTAATGTATGCAAATGGCGGGAATTGGGAGATGCAGCCCGCGCCCCACTTTGACGATGCTGGCCACACGATACATGTCGAAGGCAATCGCCCCGTACGGGTCTACCAGTCGTTTGACGCCCGCTTCCTTTTGGAGGATTTCTTTGCGAAACTTGCGCAGTTCACGCGGCGATAAACTTTTCCTTAGCAGTCGGATCAAAGCAGCGAAGTAGCCCACAGCGCAAGCGCAGCGGCGAGCAATATGAACGGCGTGACCTGCAGTCCCACGTCGAAAAAGTCGCGCGCGCCAATGTCTTCACCGTGCTTGCGCGCGCTTGTGATCACCAGCATGGTGGCCAGAGAACCCGCGACTGTTAAATTTGGCCCAAGATCGCATCCGAGCAGCGCGCCATACTGCGCGGATGCCGACGCGCCACGGTGCAGCGCCGAAATCGCGAGCAGCGCCATCGGAATATTGTTGACGACGTTTGACCCAACACCCGCCCCGAACGATGCAGCCAGCACTTGCGCAAGCGTTGAGTGTCCGGCCGATGCAAGACCGCGCGATAAGATTTCGTTCAAACCTAGATTCTCCACGCCCCGAACCACAACAAATAGTCCGATAACGAATGGAAAAATCGACCAGGAAATGCCGGTGATCGCCTTCATGCCAATCTGTTTTCGCAAGATTCCCCACACAAGCAAAACAGCACAACCCGCCAGCGCAATCCAAAACGGCTGCACATGCATCAGCGAACCAGCAAAGTAGCCAATCAAAGCGATCACCAACACTACGACCGCGCTCCGAAAATATGGCAAGTCGGGAAGGACGTCCCCAGGCTTAGGCAAACTATTCACATCGAACGATTCGGGCAGCTCTCGCACAAACATCCGACGGAACAAAAAGTAGTTGACCACAAGCGCAGCGAGTTGCGGAAGCGCCATGGTCGCAAAGAACTGCCCGAAACCCCAATGGAATGCGCTGACAAACAGCAGGTTCGTCAAGTTGCTGACCGGCAGAAGCAGCGATCCGGTGTTGGCCACAAACGCGCACGCCAGCAGAAACGGTCTGGCATTCAGTTTCAGCCGTCCAACAAACGACAACACGATCGGAGTCAGAATCAGCGCCGTCGTATCGAGTGATAGAAGCGCAGTAACCACGGCACCAAGCACGAAGACGTTGCGGTAGAGAACATGACCGTCGCCCTTGGCGACGCGTGCCGCGAGGATCGCCGCCCATTCGAAAAATCCCGACGCCCGCAGAAGGTCGGAAAGAATCAAGAGGCCGAGAAGGAAAAGCAGTACATCGGATCCCTGCGCAACGGTCTGCCACGCTTGGGCGGGAGTTTCGAGTCGAAGGAGCAGCATCAGGGCGCCGCCAAGTGTCGTCGCCCACGCCTCGTGCAGGCCGCGCGGGCGCACGAATATGAGAAGCAGAGTTCCTGCGAAGACTAGCAAAGTGAGGAACACATGAGTCACTGCTGCTGTCATACCCGCATTTCACGGTCAATCTGCAGGTACGAGAAATCGCGCAAAAACATAAAGGTTGCGGACTTCGATGTCCGCAACCTAAATGCTTCCGCAAGCTAGCTCTTGCTCTCAACTTTTGCTAGAAACGGCACGATAAGCTCGGCAGCGACCTGGTAGTCTTCTTCCAGAGCAAAGTGACCGGTATCGAGGAAGTGAAGCTCCGCGTTCGGAATATCCTTCAGAAACGCGGTCGCACCGTCAGGACCAAAAAACGGATCGTTCTTACCCCAAATCAGCAGTGTTGGCGGCTGATGCTCGCGGAAATATTGGTGCCACCCGGGATATTGCGGTGGATTGTTGCGGTAGTCATAAAACAGCTCCAGTTGTGCCGCTTTGTTCGTCGGACGCTCAAGCAAGGCCAAGTCCAACGTCCAGGTGTCCGGGCTCAACGCCGCTGGATTGCGCGTGCCGTGCTGATAGAAAAACTTGACAACGTCCGTCGATAGCAGCGACGCTACCGCAGCCTCACTTTGCTCGTTGCGCTCGCCCCAGAATGTGCGCAAGTCTTTCCAGGCTGGCGTAAAGCCCTCTTCGTACGCATTGCCGTTCTGGACAATAATCGCCGAAATCCATTCCGGATGTCGCGCAGCGATCCTAAATCCCACTGGCGCGCCGTAATCCTGCACGTACATTGCAAAGCGATCCAATCTAAGGGTTTGCAGGAAGCTTTCGATAACCTCCGATAGGTGATCGAACGTGTATGCGAAATCGGCCGTCGATGGAGTTTCGCTGTGGCCAAAGCCGGGATAGTCCGGCGCAATAACGTGATAATTAGCCGCTAGGAGCGGAATAAGCTCGCGGTACATGAACGATGACGACGGGTAGCCGGAAAGCAGCACAATTGTTGGATTTGACTGGTCGCCAGCTTCGCGGTAAAAGACGGAAAGGCCGTCAACATTCCCGGTTTGGTATTTTGTTTGAGTGTTGGACATGGTGGATCTCCTTGAAAGAACTTAGCAACTTGGACGGCTTCTATTTAACCGTTGAAAGCCATAACGAAAGTTATACAAGAAGAGTTCCTAACTGTTAAAACTATTTTTAGAAGATATAATTTTTTGCTCGGCGTACCAATTACTAGATCAGTTTATGGGTGCGGATACACGCGCCGTAAACACGTATGGTTTATAAAGCCGGGGTTTTGCCGACAGCCCTGTGATAGTGCTCAGCAGCCTTGTGGCGATTGCCACATGTTTCCATGGAGCACCAGCGGCGTTTGTGGTTCTTGCTGGTATCGAGGAAATACAGGGCGCAGTTGCGGCCTTCGCAGTGTCGTACCAGGTCAGAGTCGGTGCTAGAGACAGTTTCGGATGCGTTCAAAGCAAGTTGAGCGAGATAAGATGTGAATCCATCCCCGTCTGACGAAATCACCTGTCGCCATTTGCTGCCATCGAACTGTAACGTGACCCGAAGCATGCTTAGCATCGCGATTAGTGGCGCGATTTCGTCATGGGAGAGCGCGATTTTGCGGGACAGGCGATCTGCAATAACATGCAACTGCGCACGGAACTTTAACGCGGCTTGGAAATCCGAGGCGTCCAGTTGAACCGACTCATCAGAGCCGATCAATCCCGACAGTACGAGCCAGCGCTTTAACGCCTCAGCTGAATCAAGCAGATCGATCTGTTCTCCCGAGACTGCGACTTTCGTATTGACAAAGTCCAGCCAAGCGGCGTTGGCGAGGAAAATGAACGGTAGTGTCAGATTGGATGCTGTGGCCACTTTTTGATCAGCAGCTGCTGGAACTTGCGCTTGCATTCCGGTATTATAACCTCCAACAGCGCAAAAGCAAGTTAGTGCGCTCCGAAGATCAAATGACGAAATGGCAGAACGCGTTCCAGTATCCGTCGGAAGTGATAACATGAGCAACCAGAATTCAAGCATGATCGGGCCTTTCCATACGGGAGAGATTCAGGTCCAACGTCAAGCAGGCGTGTTCAGGGAGGCGCAGCGAGTCGGAGCGATTGTTGAGCGCGAGCTATCAGACGGCGCGGAGGACTTCCTAGCGCGACAGAAGATGGTGATTGTCAGCCATGCAAATGCCGACGGTCAGCTTTGGGTTACGCCTTTGACCGGCGATCCAGGCTTTGCGAGCGCTATGGATCCGGAGACGGTCATTGTAAGGCCGACGAACGTACACGCGGCTCGTTTTCTCGACGATATCCACGAGGGGTCATTCGTCGGACTGCTTGCAATAGAACTGGCGACGCGACGGCGAATTCGTGTGAATGGACAGATTGCGAGCGCGTACGCGAACAGCTTTACAATTCATGTTCGCGAGGCTTACGGTAACTGCCCCAAATACATCCAGGCGCGGCAGTTGGATCCGCGTTCAACGGATGTGGCTTCAGACCACGCGGTTCAAATGGGAGAGGTCTTGAGCGCGGAGCAGCGCTTGTGGATCGCTCGTTCGGATACGTTTTTTCTAGGGACTTCTGGCCCAAACGGCGATGCGGACGCGTCGCATCGCGGCGGGGCGCCCGGATTCGTCCGCGTGGCTGCGGATGGTCGCCGCCTCATTTTTCCCGACTACGCAGGAAACAATATGTTCAACTCGTTAGGCAACCTCGCTTCGAACCCAAAAGCGGGTTTGCTCTTTGTCGATTTTGACAGTGGCGATGTTCTTCAATTAACCGGTACTTCCGTCGTGGACTGGGACGCTTCCCGCACATCACAATTCGACGGCGCCCATCGCGTGATCGATTTCGAAATAGCTAAGATCGTCGAAACCCGCAGCGCAATTCCACTACGGTGGATGTTTGTCGCCGCATCGCCCTTTAATCCGACACCGAGTTGACGCGGTATCCTTCTGGCTTGATCAGTACGTTGCTGCGAGCTGTCCACTATAAAACCGCATATTCTAGGCAATAATAGAGACGGTTGACAGCAAGATCGATTCAGGTTGCTGTCTGGAGATTTCAATTGGGCCGCAGTTGACGCAATCTTGCGTTGCGTCACGAAGCCCTGCTATGCCATTACTCATTGAGCTACTTTTGGTAGTCTTGTTGGTCGCGATCAACGGCTTTTTTGTGGCCGCTGAGTTCGCGATGATCCGTGTCCGTCGAACCCGCATTGAGGAGCTGGCCGAACAGGGTCGGGCGACGTCGAAGGTCGTCCTGCGCATCCTCGGACGGCTGGATACGTTCCTTGCCGCTACACAGCTTGGGATCACCATGGCCAACCTTGGCCTAGGCTGGATCGGCGAGCCGGTCATGCAGGACCTGCTTGGCCCCGTATTCCATCTTCTACATATCGGTTCCCCTCATCTCATCCGCATCATATCCGTTGTCGTTGGCTTTGCCATTATAACCGTCGTCGAAGTGGTTTTCGGCGAGCTACTCCCAAAATGGTCGGTCATCCAAGATCCTGAAAAGGCATCACACTTTGTCGCGTACCCCATGGACATTTTTGTCCGCATTTTCTACCTGCCAGTCGTCTTTCTGAAAGGACTTGCTGGATTTTTCGCACGCCTTATTCACATCAATCCGGCTGCTGTTGGCGCGCATGACAGCGCGCATTCCGAAGATGAAATCATCGCCATCGTTGAAGCAGCAGAACTGTCCGGCACGATCGGTCAAAGCGAGGCCGAGATTGTTGACAATGTGTTCGAGTTTGCTCACACGCAGGCAAAAGAGATCATGGTGCCTCGCGTCAACATTGTCGCGCTGAACACTGAATGGTCCGTCTCGCACTGCGTGGAAGTCGCGCAGGCGAGCGGATTCACGCGTTTTCCGCTTTGCGAACATGACCGGGATCACATTATCGGCATGGTGCATGTTAAGGACTTGCTGACAATCGCGAGGCGCGAGAACGCCGATATCAAGTCCGTTATGCGGGAAATTCCGGCAGTACCGGAGACAAAGCGCATCGACGAGCTGCTGCGTGAAATGCAGCGAAGTCATAGTCAAATGGCCGTCGTGCTGGACGAATATGGCGGTACTGCCGGTTTGGTGACGTTGGAAGACATCATCGAAGAGCTTGTCGGCGAAATTCAGGACGAGTACGACCGCCCAGCGCCGATTGAGCGGCTTCTCGACGGGCGTGTCGCCATCGCCGGCGTCGAGCCGCTCGATACCGTGACGGAGGAGCTGGGGCTGACGCTGGACGGCGGCGAGGACTATCAGACCATCGGTGGCTATGCGCGGCACGTGCTGGGGCTGTCGCCCCAAACCGGGGCAAGCGCGCATGTCGGGGCGTACACGGTGACCGTCGCCGAAGCATATGGTCAACGCATCAGCCGTCTGATATTCGCGAAGGTGGAAATGAATGGAAATGGGAATGGTCATGCGACTAAGCCAGTAGCGGACCCTCCCCCGCCTCCCGAAACGTGAGGAGCCAGTTAGTTTCTTGCGACGCGCATGGCTGATTAACGAGTCTTCGCCCCTCACTTTCGGGAGGCGGGGAGGGTCTGAGACTATGCCTCCATCAAAATCGCCACCCCATACGCCGCAAGTTCAAGCTCTCCTTTAACTTCGGCGCAGGTGATCAAGTCCATGAAGTTGCCCTGCGGCAGGTCAAGTCGCTCGGGGATGGCATTATGGTTGAGAATATAGGTGAGCTTCGTTCCGGACGGTGATTCGCGGACGACCACCTCGATCCCGTCGGGCTGGCAAACACCAAGGGCGGGTCGTACATCTGCATGATCGCAGATAGCGTCGAGCAGCAGTTTGATCCCTTCGGGCTGAAGCTGTGTCCCAACGTAGTAAGCCTTGCCCTCACCAAACGCGTTGACCGTCATCGCTGGCTCGCCTGCATAGAAGTCCTGCGTATAGCTTGCGATCACAGCGGCGCCTTCAGCATGAATGCGCTCGCACAGCATGCCGCAAGCTAGACTTTGCTCGGAGAGAAGATCGGAATCGAATTTCACCGTGTTGCATTCCTGCGGCGAAAGGACGTCCAGCTCTTCCACCCAAACGCCAAGCAGCTTGCGCAGCGGGCCAGGATAGCCACCCTCGAAGACAAGATCCGTCTCATCGACCACGCCGCTAAAATAGGTCACTACCAAAATCCCGCCTGACTCAACAAACTTGGTCAGGTTCTCGGCGACTCCGGGCTTGACCATGTAAAGAACTGGCGCGACGACAACGCGGTATTTTGATAAATCCGCTGCCGGCGAAACGACATCCGCCACAACTCCATTGGTATGCAGGGCCGAATAGTATTGGCTCACCTGCGGAACATATTTCAGATCGACCGAAGGCCCGACCGAATACTCCACACCCCACCAATTTTCCCAGTCGAATAGGACGGCAACATTGGAGCGCACAAGTCCGCCCAAGGTCTGATCGCCCAGGGTTTTCAGCTCTTCACCAAGGGTGCGGACCTCCTGGAATACACGGACATCCGTGCGGCCAGCATGCTCAACAACCGCGCCATGGAATTTCTCGCAGCCGCCGCGGCCTCTTCGCCACTGGAAATACATCACCGTGTCCGCGCCGTGCGCCATCGCCTGATAGGACCAAAGCCGCATGACTCCCGGCCGCTTGAGTGCGTTATAAGCCTGCCAGTTCTGCTGCGACGGAGTCTGCTCCATCAGCATCCACGGCTTACCCTCCTTCAGCCCGCGCATCAGGCTGTGCTGGAATGCGATCGAGCTCGGGGAAGCGCCGCGCGACGGGTAGCAGTCCCACGAAACAATGTCCAGCTCCTGCGCCCATTTGTGGTAATCCGTCGGTTTGCAGGTGCCCATCAAGTTTGTCGTGACAGGAAGCTTGGTATTGAATTCGCGGATCGCGTCAATTTCGGAGCGGATGCACATCTGCAGGCTATGCGATTGGAAGCGATCATAGTCAATTTTGAGGGCTTGAATCGCGCTTTCGCCTAGCGCGGAGGGTGGTTCAATCTGGTCCCACTTTGTATAGGTATGGCCCCAAAAAGATGTATACCAGCGGGTGTTAAGGTCGCCTAAGCTGCCGTAGCGTTCGCGCAGCCATTCGCGGAACGCCTCCGCGCAGAGGTCGCAATAGCATGTGTTCGAATACTCGTTCCCGATGTGCCAGGCGATCAGCGCGGGATGATTTCCGAACCGCTCTGCCAGCCGCCGTGCGAGATCGGTCGAAAGTCTTCGATAGTTCGGGGAGTTGGGACAGAACGTGTGCCGATTGCCATGCTGCAGCCTTTTGCCGCTGTGCTCAACCCGCAGAATGTCCGGATAGCGCTGATCGACCCATGCGGGCACCGACGCTGTCGCGGTCGCCATGCACACTCGGATGCCGCCACGATGCAGTTTATCGACAATGCGGTCAAGCCACTCGAACGTGAACACGTCCTCATCCGGCTGCAGGCTCACCCAACCAAAGACTGGCAGGGTTGCGATATTAACATTCGCCTCTTGCATCAGGCGGACATCGTCGTCCCAGACGCTTTCCGGCCACTGTTCAGGATTGTAGTCGCCTCCGTGCATGATCGATGGGAAAAAGCTCTGTTGCTCCATAGCCTATTTGTCTTCCTTGTGGTGAAATCGTTTCGAAATGGGGTTATACGGCGCAATCGCCCGCTAACTCTTGCTTCGGTATGTTATCATGTCTACGATATTTTTCGTGAAACTCGCGAATATTCATTTTAGGGATCAAAGGATTTGACAATAGATCATGGTTTTTGATCGAAGTGCAATCAATGTCGGTCGCCGGATTCAGGACTTCGGGTTGTGCGACCTGACAGGCATCTATCAGAACAGCACAAAGCTGCGTACTAAGGGCTATCTGGTGGTAGGGTTCCTGAGCTCAACTGATTCCAGCAGTGCAGCCGTGGCTAAGGAGCTTGAGTCGTGGAAGGCGATCAGCGACAAGCTGTCGATCTGCGCGTTGGCTCTTGGCGAGCGTGAAGAGGCGCAGAACTTCGCGGCTCTGACCAGCGTAACGTTCCCTGTGCTCTGGGATGCCGACAACTACACGTCACAGAATTGGGGCGTGAACGAGGTCCCTGCCCTCTTCATAACGGATTCCCAGGGCATCGTCATGGACAAGGTCATCGGCAACGACATCGCACCGCTGAAGGCCGCGAAAGATCTATTGACCGAAGTCATTCGAAAAGCTGACGAGGCCGCCAAAGCCGCAGCAGACGCGGCCGCTGCGCAAGCGGCTGCTGCGCCAGTTAAGGCGTAAGACCCCTCCGGCTCGTTCCTCGCCACCTCCCCGAAACGGGAAGGCAAGGTTTAAGAGCCAACCCTGCGCTACGGATACTGTAAACCTTGTCCTCCCGCTGCGGGCGGAAGGGGCGAAAAGAAACGCCGCGCAAAACTTCTGCGCGGCGTCTGCCTGCACCTTGCTACAGGGCGAAGCATAAGGAGATCACATTGATAGGACGATCTCCGGGCCGGGAATGTTCCCAAACGCTTTTCCCTCTTTAAACCTAGCTTTTCCGACGAAAATCAACTCGCATCTCTCGCCGCCGCTTCATGGATTTGCGCATAGAACAGTCTCGGCATCGGCGCTGAATAGGGCGCCTCACCATCGAACCCCAATGCGAAATAGTTGGTCGCAAGCTGCCCGCTCTTATAGATGAGGTTCTGAATCGAATGGTCGATGAACCAGCGGACACTCAGCGGCTCACCCTCCTGATAGTTTAGCTGCCAGCGCTCCTCGGTCAAGCTTTCTACCGTCAAGTTGTCAAGCATGGCCTCCCATTGAGACCACTCCGCACGCATCGCATCTGCCAACGCCGCAATCTCGCCGGGAGATTCGGGGACCGGCGGGTGCTTCAGCGCGTCCGGCTCGACAATATGGTATCGATCGCAAATCAGCCAAGCAAGCGCGTGCGCCGACACTTGACGAGCGCTCGGCGCGGCCGGCCTGGCGCTCCAGTCGCACGCGTCGCCATCCATCTTCTGCAGGCGGTTTGCCATCATAAGCAGGTGGTGCATGATCAAGAACTTGTAGGAATCAATTTCGGATCGCATTGAGTGTCTCCTTGTTGGTGCCAAGATTCGAGAGCCAGTTCACAAACTCCTTTTGACCGCGTTAGCCGCGCGGTAAAATCTCCTCATGGCCGCACGCAAACAAAATGCCGACCAAACTCCCAAATTGCCAGCAAAGCCGCGCATGAGTCCGACACGTATCGGCACCTTTCTAGCCTGCCGCGTGATGTACAAGTACGACTACATCGACAAAATCGGCAAGTTTTATCATAAATCGCGCGCAGGGAACTCGTTTGGGGCGACACTTCATCAGGCCCTCCATGATTTCCACATGGCGGGCGGTGCAATCGCGGAGGATGCTGAGGCACTGGCTGGCCGTGCTATGACGTCGTGGCGCTCGTTCGGCTTCTCAGACGCTGAAGAAGAGGCGCGCTATCAGGAGCTTGCCGTTTCGATGCTGCACACGTACCATCAGGGCGAGGCCGCACGCGCTGGGCAAACGCGAACTTTTCTGGCCGAAAAAATGATCAAGCACGACATGGGTGCATTTGTGCTTACCGGACGGATCGACCGAATCGACGAGCACGTTCAAGACGGCGCGCTAGAGATTGTGGATTATAAGAGCGGTCGATCCGGCGTCACTGCTGAGGATGTCGAAAACGCGCTCGCGATGTGTGTCTACCAGCTTATCCTAAAGCGCAATTTCCCTGAGCGTAGGGTAATGGCATCAATTCACGCGCTGCGCTCTGGCGACGTTGCCACTGTAGAACTCTCCGGCCAGCAGTTGGACAAATGGGAATATGACCTGCGCGAGATAGGCGAGCAAATATTGAATATGGACTGGGAATCTGTCCGGCCCATCTTTCTTGAAGACGAATGTCCTAGCTGCGACTTCCTAAAGCTCTGCGAGCGTTATTGGAAGCAGCAAAAGCAGTTTGAGGAGTAATCGGGTAAAACCGTCATAGAGAGTTTACTAATGTCGTCGCGAGATCACAGCGTTGTTGGTGGATGGCTGGGGACGTACCGCTATCGCGGGCTGGAGTCGCTGCGCCATCCAGTCCGCTTTGAAGCCGTATTCAAGCTGTCGCCCGACGGTCTCCTTTGCGGGGAAATCATCGACGACTGCGCGCTTGGCGAGGCGACTGTGAGTGTGTTCCAGTCGGGTTGCTCGGTGACATTCTCCAAGTGCTACGTCCGCGGCATCCGGTTTGAGACTGTCGGACTGACCGAATATCGCGGCACGCTCTCCGATGACGGCAAGTCGATGCGCGGCACCTGGCAGCTCCATGTGCGAGTAGCCAATGTGCTGATCGCGCGCGCAAACGGAGACTGGGAAGCGCGCAGGATGTGGCACGAGGCCGAGGACGAATCCTCGCTTTCGGACCGAAATGAGTCCGCAACTTCTCATCAGGTGGTCGCGGTAGCTTGAGCCTGACACCACATGGACTGTTCGTCGATGCGAGCCTCTTTGCAGTCGCGTTCGCTGCGGGCGCGATCAACTCTGTCGCGGGCGGCGGAACACTTCTGACATTCCCCACGCTTATCTTCGCAGGAGTTTCGCCGATTGTCGCGAACGCAACCAATACATTGGCGCTTGTCCCAGGATCGGCGAGCGCGATGTGGGGCTATCGCAGTTTTCTGAAGACCTCCCAACGCGAACTGCTGCTGCTGGCCGTCCCCAGCGTGATCGGAGGTGTGCTCGGCGCTGAGTGGGTAATTCATACGGGCAACGCAAAGTTTGCCGCACTCATCCCCTGGCTGATCTTTGCGGCAACGGCCCTTTTCGTAATTCAGGAGCCGCTCTCGCGCATGCTCAAGCGATCTCACCCATCGGACGGCAGCGACGATGTCCCGCAGGATCCGCTTCATCGAATCGGCACCGCAATTTTTCAGTTTTTCGTCGCCATCTACGGCGGGTTTTTTGGCGCTGGAATCGGGATTATGATGCTCGCCGCGCTCGGGTTTATGGGATTTGCCCGCAATATTCACCGTGCCAACGGCATCAAGAACTGCGCTGCGGTCTGCATCAACGGTGTCGCCGCAATCACATTTATCTACGAACGTCAGGTAAACTGGCCTTTCGCCGCATTGATGGCGCTTGGCGCAATTGCCGGGGGATACGGCGGCGCGGGGGTGGCGCGAAAGCTCGGCCAGAAGACCGTACGCAACCTGATCGTCGCAATAGGCGTCGCAATCGGCATCATTATGCTGATCCACCGGCCGTAACGTTGCGGCTGCCCCGACGAAGGACCACTCAACATGTCACTTCCTAATTCTGTTTCAGGTGGATGGCTTGGCACCTATGCCTACTCGGTTAAGGGCAAGTCCGTTGCACCGGTTCGCTTCGAGGCGTCGCTGCAGAGCGACGAGCCGGGATCGTTTAGAGGCACCATTATCGACGACGGCGCTTTGGGCGATTCTACCGTCCGTGGCGAACAGTCCGGCGCGACAGTCCGATTTACAAAGGTCTACACTACCGCGCCTAGAGGCAAGGGCGCAAACCCGATTGACTACTCCGGCGCAATGGACGACTCCGGCATGAACATGTCCGGCACGTGGACGATCCGCGACAGAGGCACCGGAAAATCAGTTTCCGGAATATGGGAGGCACGTCGAACTTGGGTAGAATCGAATAGCGACGTGGCGCTTGACGAAGAGCTTGCGAGCGCGGCTGAATCGGTCGGAGGGGCAACAATTCGCTAAGTTCGAATTAGTTTTCCGATATCTTGATCGACAGTATTTTGTCGCCCCGCTGTATCTTGTCAACGACATCCTGCCCACTCGTCACTTGTCCAAAAACCGTGTATCCGCCGTCAAGTCGATGCTGCGGCGAATGGGTCACGAACCACTGCGATCCTCCCGTGTCCTTGCCTGACAGCGCCATTCCAACCGCTCCAGCGGTATAGGGTGCTCTGTTCATCTCATCGCGAATCTGATAATTCGGCCCACCTTCGCCGCTTCCTCGCGGATCGCCGCCTTGGATCACAAAGTTCGGAACAACACGATGAAAGATCAGATTTGTATAGAAGTGACGCTTAGAAAGTTGTACAAAGTTGTCTACGGTTAATGGTGCATCCGAAGCCAATAATCGGATCGAAAATGCCCCGCGCTGGGTCAGCACAACCGCGCTGACATGCCGATTTTCACGGTCCACTGCTCGGCGATAGTCGGCAATGGAATTTGGTGACGGGCAGATTCCAGTCTCTTTTTCGGCCTGCAAACTATATCCATTTTTCTGAAGTGCCGTTGCAATTTCCCTGCGAACGATGCAGTCGTTGCAGTTTGCAAACGCAAGGATAGTCTGATCAGCGCTGCGAGTGTGTTGGGCAGCGAGGCCGTTAACCGCGCCAATGGCGACATCGTTGGGCTCAGTATCAATGTCCATTTTCAGCATCCGCGAAAGCAGCTTTTCGCGGCTCGGCAACGGTGGCTCACCGCCAATAATTCCTACCACGGTGGCTCGGATGTAGACGTCGTTTTCATGCACATACTTCGCCAAATACGAGTCGAGATGCTCGGGCTTAAACTCGGCATAGGCGGCGATGGCGTTCTCTCGCGCATTTACCAAATCGTCGGTGACTGGAATCAAGGCACCAAGCTTTGCGTTCCTGCCAGCCGGATGCAAAATGGAGTCGGCAATCGCGATCTGCGAAAGAATGTAGTTTTCCGCCCCGGTGCGAACAATGGGATCGCTAGCAAACTTGGTGTCCGCCAATGCTGATAGCGCCTGGCAACTCGCGTTCATCTGGGGCCAAAGAATGCCGAAATGCTTGTCGCCTGCAAAGTTCGTAAAGACCGCCTGCCGCGTTTCGGCATATGTTGCCGGATTTACCAGCGCCATCGACGTTTCAACTTCCGGCTCACGGAAATGCATGTACTCGGACTCTCGCCAAAGGGTTTCGTACGCGTCGATATCGTGCGTTCCTTGCTCAATCTGCCCAAGTGCGGTCGCCAACTCTAGCAGTTCTCCTTGTGACGCGGGCACTGGATCAGGCAATCTCGGATCGTCATAGTCCTCGTTGAGGAGAGCGTCAATACGCTGTTCGATTAACCTTGATGCGGTATGCCTCCCGATAGCTCCAAGCGCACGGATCGCGCCGACACGGACGCGTTCGTCGCTGTCCCTAACCATAACTTCCAGAAGTTGGCTAGATGCGGCGCCGTACTTTGCTTTGCCAAGCGCGTAGCATGCGTTGGCACGCAGAAGAGGATCGCCGCTGCTGAGATGGATTACTAGGATCGGAAGGCTTTCGGCTGGCGGTCCTATTCGCCCAATTGCAAGTTCGGCATCTTCTGCCGTCTGCGGGTCTTTGGAATAGAGAAGCGCAGTCAGAATTTCTGCAGCGTTTGGCGTTTTAACCCGCATGAACGCGACCACGCCCAAACGTTCCAGCGCGGTGCTCTGCTTGAGGCCGAAAACGTCCTCCAACATCACGGACTCGATCGCATTTTTCGCGAGTTTGAGCCGCGAATCCGTTGGAGCAAGCACAGTTGCGATCTGCCCTAACGCTTCGACACATCGCGCACGCAACATCACCGGCTGGGATTCGTCCTCGGCGACGGCGATCAGATCGTGGACCGTTGAAGGTGATCTCATCACCCCGAGCGCGAACGCCGCCGTTTCCCGAACTCGTTCAACTTGATCGTGGCGAAGAATCTTGGTGAGGGAAAAGGCCGCACGCGGATCTCCGATGCGGCCGGCCGCTAAAACGGCTCGATTCCTTAGGGCGGCATTTTGGCTGCTCAACATCAATGCGAGCTTAGTCGAATAGTCGCGGTGATCTTCATAGCTGACGATTGCGATCTCACTAAACTCGGAGACACCGTTCGGCAACAGCGCCGATGCGTTGGCGTGGCTTGCTACCAAAAGCAACGTCGCGAGTGCTATCGGAAGCAGCAACAAAGCTTTGTGTTGAAAAGAATTCATTCGAGGACCTAAGCAATTCGCGGAATTCGTGCCGTGCTAAAATAGAAAAGATGTCCACCGCAGCAACATTCGGCCGGGGCGAACCAACTGGCCCATCTGGACGGGTTGACATGATCGTCGTCCTTACGGCTCTTGCCATTAGTATCGGCGGTGTGCTGGCAATCCACAGTGCAACTCATGGTGACAATGCGGGAGCGGACTTCGCGCACAAGCAAAGTGCGGGAATTGTTCTCGGCCTAGTCGCGATGATCGCTATCGGTTTCTGCAACTACCATACCGTCATTCCGCATGTCACCAAATGGCTCTATGGAATCAACATCGCCTTGCTGCTGCTTGTCGTAGTGCGCGGCCATTCATCCCACGGCGCTCAGCGCTGGATTCCAATTGGCCCGGTCCAGTTTCAGCCTTCCGAGTTCGCAAAGTTCGCCCTAATTGTCTGCCTCGCGCTTTATCTCTATGATAGGCGTCACGCGATACTGGATTTTCGAACCATTCTTGGATCGCTCGCGTACATCGCCGTCCCTCTCGTGCTGATCTTCAAACAGCCCGACCTCGGCACGGCACTTGTGATTTTAAGCATCTGGCTTGGCATGCTGCTCATCGCAGGCGCAAAGTGGCAGCATCTTCTGTTGATGCTTGTCGGCGGGATCGTACTCTTCACCCTCGCCTGGCACACGCCGCTCATCAAGGACTACCAAAAACATCGACTAACAGCGTTCATTGACCCCGCCAGCGACCCACACGACACTGGCTACCACCTGCACCAGTCAGAAATCGCAATCGGTTCAGGCGGCGTTTCAGGTCAAGGCTATCTGCGCGGAATGCAGTCCAATGGCCATTTTATTCCCGAACAGCACACGGATTTCATATTCACGATTGTCGGCGAGGAGGGCGGCCTGCTGGGCGCGTGCCTGCTGATTGGGCTTTATATTCTTCTTATCGAGCGTTTGCTGGTCATTCTAATCGGCAGCGACGACCTCCTCGGACGCCTCTTAGTAGCCGGGGTTATTTCGATGCTGGCGTTCCACATCATCGTAAATATCGGCATGACCATTGGTGTTATGCCGGTAACGGGTGTCCCACTGCCTTTTTTCTCCTACGGCCTTTCGTCGCTGCTGATCGGCATGGCATCGCTCGGCCTCGCGCTGAGTGTTGCGGCGCGAAAATCCAGCAGTATGTTTAATTAGCGTCAACCAGACTTCCTTAAAACCCTCCCACACGACCCTCCCCGCTTCCCGAGAAGGGAGGAGCTTTCTGGTTCACCTCCTTTCGGAAGGAGGGGCTAGGGGAGTTACCTTCCGCTCATTTATTAACTGCACGATTCGATTGCTCCGAAGCGCTCCCTACCTCACCTAACCTCTCCTTCCGAAAGGAGAGGGACAAAGTTCATCCAGAAACCTTTGCGTGTTCCGGCTCCTCCCGCTTCGGGAGGCCGGGGGGCCTTCGATAATCTCCTCCCGTTGCGGAGGGCTGGGAGAACCTTCGATAATCTCCTCCCGCTTCGGAAGGCCGGGAGGGCCTGCGATAATCTCCGCCCGCTTAGGGAGGCCGGGAGGGCCTTCGATAATCTCCTCCCGCTTCGGGAGGCCGGGAGGGTCTTCGGGAACCTTTCCTCACCATTTTCCGTTCATTTATTGAGCGAGCCATACTCAATAAACAAGAAGAACTCTGCGACGTTTGCGGCACGCAAGCAACGGGTAAGGCTTTTAGTTACACCTACGCACTCAAAGTTTTGATATCGACGAGGAGACCAATCTAGTGAGCTACAACGATTACCGCGATATTTTCCGCTTGATGGAGCGCGAGATGCAGCAGTTCAGCGATGAAGTGTTTCGCGGCTTTTTTGACACGACCGGCGCAAGCGGACGGTTTTGGCATCCACCTGTAGACATTTACGAAAGCGAAAATGCGCTGCTGGTCAAGATTGAGCTTCCGGGAGTGAAGAGCGAAGAGTTGCAAGTTGCTCTGTCGAGCGACAACCGCGTGCTAACTGTCAGCGGTATGCGCAAGGAGCCGGAAGGCGAGCGACGCGGGCGTCTCGGCTGCCATCAGCTTGAGATTTACTTCGGGCCGTTTGAGCGATCAATTACGCTTCCGGCAAGCATTACCGTGCATCGGGACGAGATCAAGGCAATCTATCGCGACGGATTTCTAGTCGTGACATTGCCCAAGCGGCTCGCCACGCATGAGGACGAATCGCGAATCATTCCCATTACGACAGAAGACGGCCACCGCACAGATAGTGAAGAGGCAGACGAACCGGTGATTTCAAGTTTTTCAGATGCACATAAGGAAGTAGTCGAGACGGTTTAAGACCACCTCCCCTAACCCCTCCTTCCGAAAGGAGGGGAACCGAAAAGTTCCTCCCGCTGCGGGAGGAAGGGGCCCACGAAGTGGGAAGGTGGGAGGGTAGGTCCGGCGTGAAAGATAAACTAATGACCAATCAATTTACAAACCTGTTTCAGGAAGTCGGTGGGCAGGGATCAAACGATTCCGCAACGCCCTTGAATGTCGGCGTGGATACAGACCGCAATCTGACCATTCCGGAAGAGATCGCACTGTTGCCGCTTCGCGACATGGTCGTCTTCCCGATTCTGGTCAGCCCGATCGCGGTGTCGCGGGAAAGCTCGGTACGCCTGGTAGACGAGGCTGTCGCCGCGGGCGACAGGATCATCGGCGTAGTCGCAATGCGTGACGCGGCCATCGAAAAGCCAACCGCCAAGGACATCTATCCCGTTGGCTGCGCGGTGGTAGTCCGCATGATGGCCAAAGCGCCGGACGGCATCAAAATGATCGTTCAGGGAATTCAGCGGTTTGAAATCCTGCAGGTGCTGAACGAAGAGCCGTATCTGAAGGCTAGAATTCGCCTGCTCAACGAGTCCACCGATGCGCTCACAGAAGAGCAGAAGCTCGAGCAAGAGGCGCTGCGGCGTCAGATCGCGAACACGTTCCAGCGAATTGTACAGTTGTCTCCGAACATGCCCGATGAGCTTGCCGCGCTGTCGACCAATGTCGATGATGCTGTTCAAATGGTTGACCTCATCGCTGCGCACATGCCGATTTCGACTGCCGAAAAGCAGGAGATTTTGGAGACGCGAACATTCACCGAGCGCATGCAGAAGTTGCTCGCCATACTGACTCGCGAGGCGCAGGTGCTCGAGCTTGGCAGCAAGCTGCAGAGCCAGGTTTCGTCGGAGATCAACAAGACTCAGCGTGACTACTATTTGCGCGAGCAGATGAAGGCCATCCAAAAGGAGCTTGGCGACGGCGATGATCGCGGCAGCGAAATCGAGGAGCTTAAGGCAAAAATCGCCGAGGCGAACATGCCCGAAGATGCACTTAAGGAAGCAAACCGCGAACTTGGCCGCCTCGAGCGGATGTCCGCAGGCTCACCGGAATACACGGTCGCGCGGTCGTATATCGATTGGCTGGTTGCGCTGCCGTGGTCGGTCTCATCTGACGATAAGCTGGATATCAATGAGGTCAAGAAGGTGCTTGACGCCGACCATTTCGGCCTTGGTAAGGTCAAGGATCGCATCTTGGAGTATCTTTCGGTGCGCAAGTTCAAGTCGGAAGGGGCGACCCGTCAGCCGATCATCTGTCTAGTCGGCCCTCCAGGGGTTGGCAAAACCAGCCTTGGCAAGTCGATTGCGCGGGCCATGGGCAAGCAGTTTGTGCGTGTCAGCCTGGGCGGCGTTCGTGACGAGGCTGAAATTCGTGGCCACCGCCGCACATACATCGGCGCGCTGCCGGGTCAGATCATCCAGGGAATTAAGCGTGCGGGCACCAATAATCCGCTGTTTATTCTGGACGAAGTGGACAAGGTGAACTCGGACTTCCGCGGCGATCCATCTTCGGCCCTGCTTGAAGTGCTTGACCCGGAACAGAATTCGACGTTCCGCGACAACTACCTTGACGTGCCGTTCGATCTGAGCAAGGTGCTCTTTATGACGACTGCGAACCAGTTGGACACCATCCAGCCTGCGCTCCGCGACCGTATGGAGATCATCGAGATCGCCGGGTACACGCAGGAGGAAAAGACTGAGATCGCGAAGCGGCATCTTGTGCCGAAAGAGCTTGCCGAGCACGGCCTGACCGAGGAGCAACTGGAGTTCACCGACGCAGGCATCGCCTACCTAATCCGCGGCTACACCCGCGAGGCGGGAGTGCGAAACCTTGAGCGCGAGATAGCGTCGGTCTGTCGTAAGGCGACCCGGGCATTTGCGGAGCGCGATTCCGAAGCTGAACCTTTGGCCAAAATCGTAGTTGACGAGGCGCAGGTTGCGGCCTATCTCGGCTCGCCACGGTTTGAATACGAAGAGGTGAAGGAGCGCGGCTCGGTGCCGGGTGTCGCTACTGGACTTGTTTGGACACCGGTCGGCGGCGATGTGGTCTTTATCGAAGCGTCGCGCATGGAAGGCGGCAAGAGCTTGCAGCTAACCGGCCAGCTTGGCGATGTCATGCGCGAATCGGCGCAGGCGGCACTGTCGTACATCCGTGCGCACGCCGAAAGCCTGGGGATTGACCCGGCGTTCTACGCCAGCTCCGACCTGCATATCCATGTGCCGGCGGGAGCGATCCCGAAGGACGGCCCGTCGGCAGGCGTGACGATGGCGTCGGCGATCGCCTCGCTGCTCACGGGACGTCCAATTCGGCCATTGCTCGCAATGACCGGCGAAATCACGCTCTCAGGCAAAGTGCTGCCGGTCGGCGGTATCAAGGAGAAGGTGCTGGCCGCACGCCGTGCGGGAATTAGGACGATCATCCTGCCGGAGCGCAACAAAAAGGACCTGCTGGAGGACATTCCGGACGAGCTTCGGGCAAACATGAACTTCATCTTCGCCAGCGACATCACGGACGTGCTCCACGCCGCGCTCGAGCCTGAGTCAAACGACGAAATCCGCGAACGCGCTATCGAAGACGAAATCAACGACGGCACCCGGTTTACTACAGTCGAACCAATGAGCCGGATGCCCATCGCCGCGAAGTAGGAAATTTAGGAACGCTCAAGCCACAGGGCTGTTTTTCGAAGCCAGAATTCGGGACTTATGGTCTTGTCCGTCATCCCGACCGAAGCGAGGAACGAGTGGGGTGGAGGGAACACGTAGTTGGCTAACGTTCAGGTTTATGTTAGCGAACTACTTGTTCCCTCCGCTTCGTACAGTCGCTACCGCTCCCGTGCTTCGGTCGGGATGACGAGCAAAACCATCGCATTAGCGTCTTAACCACGCCTCCACTTCCCCAACCGAATGCGTGTTCCACACATTCTTCGCCTCTATCCATGCCCTCTGCGCGACGGTCACACCATATTCGATCAGATCGTAGTGCTCGGGCCGGTGCGCGTCGGTGTCGATCATGATCATCACGCCAGCGTCCTTGGCCGCGCGCGCATTAACATCGCTGAGGTCCAGACGATCAGGGAATGAGTTGATCTCCAGCGCAGTGCTAGTTCGCGCGGCGGCCGCGATTACCGCGTCGATATCAACTTCGTACGGCTCACGCTGATTGAGCAGACGGCCAGTTGGATGCGCGATCAGATCGACATTTGGATTTTCGATGGCGCGGATCATTCGGGCGGTCATCTCATCGCGCTCCATCTTGAACCGCGAATGGATTGATGCGATCACAAAATCTAGTTCCGACAACAAGTCATCGGGAAAATCGAGTGTGCCGTCGCCCTTGATATCGCACTCAGTTCCCGTGAAGATTTTGATTCCGACTTTGTCGCTAGTTTCCTTGACCTGCTTTATCTGCTCCCGCACGCGCTCAGGAGTGAGGCCATTCGCGATCACCAACATCTGCGAATGGTCGGTAATCGCCATATACTCGTAGCCGCGCGCCTTCGCAGCGAGCGCCATCTGCTCAATAGACGCCTTGCCATCGCTGGCCGTGGTGTGCGCGTGCATGTCGCCCTTAATATCCGAAAGCTGGATAAGGTTGGGCAACGTTCCCGCCAAGGCAGCTTCGATTTCGCCACGGTTTTCGCGCAATGCCACGGGAATCACAGACAGTCCGATGGCCGCATAAAGAGCGTCTTCGCTATCGCCAATGGGCAGCTTCTCGTCGCCTCGAAAGACCCCATATTCGCTGATTTTCAGACCTTTCCGCTCTGCCATTTCGCGCAGCCGGATATTGTGTTCGCGCGAGCCTGTGAAGTGATGAAGGAGGGTGCCGAAGTCGCCTGGATAGACTAGTTTGAGGTCGGCCTCGACTCCGCTGCTCAGCAGAACACGCGTAATCTGATCGCTGCTGGCCAGCACGGTTGCAACCTGCGGAAGCCCGACAAAAGCCTTCATCGTCGTGTGTGGATCGGTGGAAGTAGCGACAATATCAATGTCGCCGACAGTTTCGACGCCTCGCCGGGCGCTGCCCGCCTGCGCCATCTGCCCGACTTCCGGATTCGCTGAAATAAGCTCGATCAGCGTTCGCCCGAGGTCGCGAGCGTCGGAAAGGAGCATCCGCTTGCCGTACTTCTTCTTGCGCTCAATCGAATCCTTAAGTTTGGCCTCAGTTTTTTCGCCAAAACCGGCAAGGTGCCTAATTTTGTGCTCATCGATTGCTTTTTCCAGAGCGGCAAGCGAATCGATGCCGTATTCGCCAAAGAGGGTGCTGACTGTTTTGGGGCCGACTCCCGGAAGACCGATCAGCTCAAGAACAGTAGCCGGGGCCTTGGAACGCGCCTCCTCAAGAGCCTTGGTGGTTCCGGTAGCGAGGATGTCTTTGGTTTTCGCCTGGATTGCGTCGCCAAAACCCGCGATGTCGCCCAAGCGCTTCTCGGCTGCGACTTTCGCGATCGGCTCGGGGAGAGTCTCCAGCGCGCGGGCAGCGTTGCGGTACGCCCGCGTCTTGAACGGATTTTCGCCTAGAATTTCGAGGTAGTCCGCAAGCTCGGCAAATCGCTGCGCAACCTCAAAATTGGTGTGTGCGGGGTTTGGGGCGGTTGGTTCAGCCATTTGCGATACTGTACCCAATCAACACTGTCTGGATGTATCACGAACAGTCGATCAGAATGACGCTGGTGTCGTCCCAGAGATCGCCTGACGGTAAGCGAACAGCTCGTATGAGTTCGTCGCACGCGATTTCAGTCGGAAAGCCGCTAACGACCTCAACTATCTTGATATGTGCTGCGTATTTGGGTAGACCGTCAGACGCGATCAGTATTTGGCCCGATGGAAACGAACGCTCAAAGTTGGTCGCGACTGCAGATCCCGACCCGGCCATCGGTTTTCGGGCCTGCCCGTCGGTCAAGTCGGTGGCGTTTAGGCCCTGGATCAACCAAACGGCGGAATCGCCCACGCTTGCTCCGACGATTCTTGTGCCTTCGGAACTCGTGTAAACCATGCCAACAATGACCGTCGTTTCCCCGCCCACACCATCATCGCAGATCGCCTGATCGATTTCGGCAACAAGATCGTGCCAAAGAAAAGTGCTCCGCAGCTCCGCTTCGGACGATTGCGTGACCAACTCGCGGAACATCTCCAGCGCGGATTCGGCCGCTTCAGCACCTGCACCCGACCCTCCGGCACCATCAGCGAGGCAGAATGCCACCGCATTGCCAATCTCGATAACGGCTACGCGGTCATCAGAAAGGCCAGAACCAGCAACGGATATGGAGGAAAATGAAATCACGCGCTGCTATTTCCGTTCAACTTGGTTCAAACAGCCCATTTTGCAGCACTCTCGCAGGTGCAGCGATCCCAAGGTGATCGTACGCCGCCCGGGATGCCACCCGCCCCCTCGCCGTCCGCTGTAAAAAACCCTGCTGCAAAAGGAACGGCTCATAGACATCCTCCAAGGTATCGCGCTCCTCGCTAAGGGTCGCACATAGGGTTTCGATACCGGCAGGGCCGCCGTCGTACTTTTCGATCAACGCACGCAGATACCTTCTGTCCGTTTGGTCAAGTCCTAAATGATCGACATCCAACAGCTTCAAGGCAGCATCCGCAACTTCTCGCGTAATGATTCCATCCGCCTCGACCTGCGCGAAATCGCGGACCCGGCGGAGCAGGCGGTTGGCGATGCGGGGAGTGCCGCGTGAGCGACGGGCAATTTCTAGCGCGCCGGTCTCGTCTATTTCGACATCCATGATCTGCGCAGAACGTGTCACGATCTGCTTCAAATCAGCAGGGTCGTAAAACTCGTAGTTTAGGACAATGCCGAACCTATCTCGAAGTGGCGAGGTCAAAAGCCCAACGCGGGTGGTCGCCCCGACAAGCGTGAACTTCGGGACATCCAGCTTGATCGAACGCGCGGCGGGGCCTTGTCCAATCATCACATCGACCTGAAAATCCTCCATCGCGGGGTAGAGAATCTCTTCGACGACGCGATTCAATCGGTGGATTTCGTCGATGAATAGGACATTGCCCTCATCGAGGTTGGTTAAAATCGAAACGAGATCGCCGGCGCGCTCGATTGCCGGGCCGGATGTGGCACGGACATTTGCGCCCATTTCGTTGGCGATGATGTGGGCCGTGCTCGTCTTTCCAAGTCCGGGAGGGCCATAAAGGAGGACATGATCGAGAGACTCAGGACGCCGCCTTGCAGCCTCGATGAACAGCCCAAGCTGACGTTTGAGCTTGGACTGGCCGATGAACTCGCGCAGGTAGCGTGGCCGCAGGCTGTACTCGGTTTGGTCTTCTTCGGCGCGGTAGGAAGAGGAGAGCATCCGTTCGGTCATGGAGGAAGTGTACCTCGGAAGCTGAGTGTGCGCTCACGCGAGCCAGTCGCTTCGATCTCGTCGATAGTTTGGGTCTTCGCTTTCGTGTGTTGCCACGAGTGTTTGTTCCAAGTCTCCGGCGTTCGCTTGCGGCTTGCTCGGTCTTTGTCCTCCGCTCATTCTTCGCTTCGGAGTCGCCTCGCCCAAAGCCGAGCTCCTTGCCTCCGCCATAAGAGGAACAAACCCTCGCGGCAACACACCGGGTACGGGGCCAAAAGTAATTGCGGCCAATGATCGTAATGGCCAATTTTCAACGCGAAACGCAGTCGCGCAAGGCCAACGATGAGCTATGCGGAAAGGCCGTCTAAACGTTCAGCGGCTGTGACCGTGTTCTGCAAGAGCATCGCAATGGTCATTGGGCCGACCCCGCCGGGGACGGGCGTGATAAACGACGCAACTTCCGCAGCGGACTCATAGTGCACATCGCCAACGTTTTTAGTACGGCCTTCGACGCGGTTGTAGCCCGCGTCCAACACAACCGCGCCGGGCTTGATCATGTCGCCGGTGATCATTTCGGCTTTGCCCACTGCGGCGACCAGAATGTCCGCCTGGCGCACTATCGATGCAAGATCGCTCGTGCGCGAATGACAAATGGTGACAGTGGCGTTTCCGTCCAGCAGCAGAATCGCCATAGGCTTACCCAGAATCACGCTGCGTCCAACTACCACCGCATGCTTGCCTGCGACGGGGATCTCATACCGGCGCATTAGCTCCATCATGCCTGCGGGAGTGCAGGCGTGGAACGCGTCCATCCCGGCAAGCAGTCGTCCCATGGAAATAGGCGAGATGCCGTCAACATCCTTGCGCGGGTCTAGCTGCGCGAGGACCGCGGCTTCGTCCATGCCTTTCGGCAGCGGATGCTGGATCAAAATGCCGTGGACATCGGGATCGGCATTGAGACGCGCGAGGCAATCTTCGACTTCAGCTTGAGACGCGCTGCTTGGGAAAGGATAAGTTGATGAACGCATTCCCCCCTGCGCGCAGGCTTTTTCCTTCATCGCAACATAGGTTTGCGACGCTGGATTGTCGCCAGCCAAAATCGCGGCGAGCTGCGGTATTCGGCCTGGATTTGCGTCCACTAATCGCGCGACCCGCTCCTTGACCTCCATCCGGATGGTCCTCGCGGTCGTGGTGCCGTCGAGAACTACTGCTGCCATTGTTCCTCTTCGCTCAAAATTTGGGGTTCGTCGGCCTCGTCGCTCGGCATCGCGTGACTTGCAATCTCTTCATCGGTCAAATGCTCGCCGCGCGGGACACTTCGCGCGATTGCGCCGAGGACACCGTTCACAAAACGTCCCGACTCCGCAGTGCTGTATTTTTTCGCTAGCTCGACGGCCTCGTTGATCACCGCCGCGACAGGAGTTTCGGGTTGGAAGAGGATTTCGTACGTGGTCATGCGCAGGATGTTGCGGTCAACCGCAGCCTGACGCTCCAGCGCCCAGTCCTGCGCGAATTTCCGTAGTTTGGTATCGATGGTCTCCAGGTTAGCCCAAGTGCCTTCGACCACCAGCCGCGCATAGTCGCGATTTCCGCCTTCAAGGACGGACTGCTCCAGCGACGATTCCACCACCTCGGCCACGGGCTGGCTGCCAACATCGATCTGGAACAGCATCCGTAGCGCCATCTCGCGCGCCTCGCGTCGGGTGTTGCGGTGCGGGGCATTGTGGCCGGAGGTGGTCGATGCGGACGGCTGCATTTGATCCGGCTGGCTCGCGTCTGGTTGCATGGGGATAGTTTACCCTGTATGGAGCAGTCGATTTGACGTTGAGCGGAGACGCTGGTTCCGATGGAGATGGCAAATCCGAAAGGTTAGCGTTTGTGCTTAAAGGCCAGGCACGGAGCCCGTGGTGCTGAGTCCGTCGGAATCGGTGACAGTCACCCACACGGTGTAGTGGCCCGCGCGGTGAAACGTTGCCACAGAGTTATTGGATGAGGTGGTGCCGTTGGGACTAAACGTGACTTCCCTAGGGCCGTTCGCTCCCCACGTGTATGTCAGAACGCCTGAGCCGCCAATGTCGGTCGCCGTTACAGTCACCGGCGCGCTAATTCCCGTGATCACTTTTCCGCCGTTGAGCGACGGCTGTACCGTAATCACCGGAGGCAATGCGAATGGCGAGGCCGAATTTTCGCCGCTCGGCTGTGACTCAATGCCGTTTCGCACGGCTGTAATCGTGAAATAGTAGGTCTCATCGTTTTTGAGGTCCGTCACAGTGAACTTGGTGTCAGCAAGTCCACTTGCAATAGGCGCGGCACCCTCGCCGCCCGATATCAAGCTTTCGTAAATACGGTAGCCAGCCGCTCGCGGCACAGCTTTCCACGTCAACGTTACCGATTTATAGCCAGCAGTAGCCGTGACGGCCTCGGGGGCGGCTGGCGCGTTCGAAGAGTCGGATTCCGCCGCGCGCACAAGCGAGGGACCACAACTTACGCTCAAAAGGACTGTGATCAAAAGGCAAATGGCGGCTTGCAATGCTGCAGCGCCGAAGGAGTTATGATGTTGAGCGATGACCGACTTGTTCATTGTGTTTTGCACATTTCTAATGAGGTGTCACTTCGACAAAACTGACGTTATTTCCTTCAAGATCGCCATTTTGAACGTACTTGAAGCCGACAGACGCTAACTCCGGATTAATTCCGCGCTCTTTGGCATATTCGACGACTAGATCGTCGGCGAAGATCGGCATATGTGGTGGAATTGTCCCAAGGCTCGCCCTAGTTGACTCAATTTTGGCCCTTGCAAAGTCCGCCATCATCTTTGTCACATCTTCCTTGCTCGCGCCACCGCGCTGCGCCGTAACAACCCGAGCCATTAGTGCGATAACTTCCTCTTGGGTATCTGGGTCTTGATCAAAATATTTTGGATTCGAATTATACTCCTCGGTTTTGTGGCCCCATTCAAACTTCCACCGCATGAAAACGTCGCTGTCGTGCATCAAAAACGCTAGTGCCTCGGTATACAGTGATGCAGACAAGCCCTTAGCGATTGCCTGGGGGGGTTCATCCTTCTGTTTTTCCGTTTCTTTAGGAAAGACTGACACCCAGCCGTTAATGGATTCCGATACCTTGGCGGGTTCCTTGATCAGGGCCGGAAGTTGCGAAACGACCGCATCGCGCGAATTAGTACGGACATGAATGTTGGTAAAAAACGATCCCATTGAAAGCAAACCCTCCGCCTGACAGAATTTGAAGTCTGTTCGCCAAACGGCGGCGATTTCCTGCTCGGAATGGATGAGCTAGACGCTCGGGGGTCAATTGCGGTGATGTCGGTGAAACGGGAGAACTAGGAAATACTAAGCCCTGTCTCGTCAACAGCGACCTGTCAATCGTACATGCTATCTCGACTTACAGCCCAATCCGATAGCGGCGGACCTTCTCTCTTTGGCAATTTCGCTAGCCACTGCTGGAATTTCTTTACCTGCTCATCAGGCGGCAATAGATAGTATTTTTCGCTTTGAGCAAGGGCCAGTGGCTTGGCCGCGATTTCGCTTTCGACCATTACGGCGACATACTCCTCTGGCGTTTGGCCACTTTCGCCTGCAACGGTTTTCAGCCGCTCTTCGATTTCGGGTTTGAGTTGGACGCTGATCATTTGGGTTGCCTCGTAGAGTCATTTTACCGCGAAATAGTGTGGACGAGGCGCAGACTCATTAAGCCTCAATTAGCCAGCGAAACCTTACTGCTGCCCATAAATTCTGTTCGCAATATCCTCAGTGATCGCGCCGTATTCGCTTGGTCTTGGTTCTCTGCCTAGCTGCGCTTTGAGTTCATCGTATCGCCTCCAAAACTCCTTGTCTGCATCAAGCGTGTCTAGATTCGGGTCGTGAGGTTCTGGTGCGCGCAGCGACCCGCCCTTGCTGATCGAGACATTTTTGCCGAAGTCTTCCCATTTGAAATCACCCGGAAGATCAATGGCCGCCGCCCACGAATCGAGCAAACGCGTGATATATTCCTCCGGCGTGATTTTGCGGCGGTCTGCAAGGAATTTGATGTGGGCGATGGTTTGAGGTTTGAGTTGGATGTTCATATTTCCACGTCGATCTTCCATCTCAAAGAATAGCTAGCTAAAAGCTACTGCTGCGTGGCCAATGCCGTTTGGGGCAAACTTCGCCGGGTAGAGCGTATTTCTCAGTGCATCTCTTGCTGCGAAGGTCAGGTACACCCAGATGGTGCGCCCCCCATAGCTAAGCGGTCGAGAGGTAATTGACGGCGCAAATGGCCTGTCGCTAAGTATTGGATTTCCGCCGGCAGCGTTTGGCAACGGAATCTGTACCGCGCTGTTATTTTCAAGAACATATTTAGCCATCTCAAGGACCATCTGATACCAAGCACTAATTTGCATCTCACGTCCGTCTGGCAGCCTAAACCATTCGGGACTCTTCCTAGTAAGATCGAGTAACGGATCTAGTGCTTGATAGGCCACAGTGTTCGTTGCAGCAGCTTGCGCAACTGCTACAGCTGTCGGTTGCGTTTGAAGACGCTCAAGGGCCGCGACCCTTGATTCAAGCGTTGAGACTGACGTGAACGGCCAGAATTGCCCGACGTCCAACTTATTGACAAGCTTACTCGCTATGATTCCATGGTCGTCAGTAAGCAGGTTAAACTGATCAAATATAGGATTATTTTGAGTATTTGGATCGTGCAATTGCCACGTGATGCCGTTCGTGATCCAAAAACTGCCGATCCTCAGCGAAGCTGCATAGGCCACCGATTGTGCTCGAACCTGGTTGTAGGCAATTTTTTCAGCGTTTGTCACTGGCGAGAGAGACATGCCGTAGCGTTTCGCTTCGACGAAGGTTGCAGGAATACCGCTGTCAAATTTTAGAACATAGTCTGGATAAAACGCCGTACTGTCAATCTTCTTCTCGACCTCAACGACCGCTGGGTTACTAATGTCCCAGCCTAAAGCACGAAGTACAGGATCGATTAGGACTGCTCTTGTGGCTGCCTCGCTCGTCACAAGATTCGAGGAGTGCTCCGACGCCGCAAGACGTTGCTCCTCCAAAATTTTGCAAAGATTCAAAATCGGACTTGATAGCCTCATGAACCTAGTTATTCTCCTAGCGTTTCACACCGCAATACAGCCGGCTACAATACGTCGCGATTACCGCCCGCCCCTTCGATCCATATCTGTCTTATATTTAAGCAGCAGGATCTTCGCGACGAATTCATTCTCAAACGGTTGCTCGAACATCGGTTTAGCCTCAATTGACGTGTCCGCGCTGGCGTGCGGCCTAAGCGACCATTCAGTGTTAACTTCGCCAACGTTCGCCGGCTCCACGATTGCCTTGTTCGCTTTGTTTTTCTTAGTCGGTTTGCTCATGATCAATCTACTCCCCCATCCTCTGCTGCAGGAAGCTCGTCGATAGCTCCGCCCTCTTAAAATACACGTTGCTGGCGATGCGGCGCAGGAACGCCAGGTCCGTCTTGATGCCGCCGACCTGGGTCTCGGCGAGGGCGCGTTGCAGCTTGAGGATGACGAGGTCCCGATCCTTGTCCCAAACAATGATCTTGGCGATCATCGAGTCGTAATATGGCGGAATCTCCGCGCCTTGGGTGAGATGCGTGTCAACTCGTACGCCGGGGCCTCCTGGCAGGTGCAAACTGGTGATTTTTCCCGCGCTGGGCGCAAAGTCGCGTTCGGGATCGCGCGCCGTCACACGTGCCTCAATGGCGTGGCCGCGCCATTCCACGGCGCTCTGCTTAAAGTCCAGCCGTTCGCCTGCCGCCACGCGAATCTGCCACTTGACCAAATCAGTGCCGGTGACCGCCTCAGTGACGCAGTGTTCGATTTGCAGGCGCGTGTTCATCTCCATAAAATAGAACTCGCCGTTAGGCGCGAGGATAAACTCCACCGTGCCGGCGTTCGCATAATGCACGGCCTTGGCCGCACGGACAGCCGCGTCGCAGATTTTGCGGCGCAGGCGGTCGTCGAGGTTTGGCGCACGGCACTCTTCGATGATCTTTTGGTGACGCGCGGTCTGAATCGAGCAGTCTCGCTCTCCTAAATGAACGATATTGCCATGCTCGTCGCCCAAAATTTGCACCTCGATATGGCGCATCTGGTCGATGTGCTTTTCCATATAGACGTCTGGATTACCGAACGAAGATTCCGCCTCGGCCTGCGCCATTTTGAGCGTTTTGGAGAGCTCGTCTTCCTGGTGGACCGTGCGAATGCCGCGTCCTCCACCGCCAGCGCTCGCCTTGATCTTCACCGGATAGCCGATTTGATTGGCGATTTTGATTGCGTCGGCCTCGTCCTTGACGGCTCCGTCAGTCCCTGGGACAACAGGCACACCTGCTGCGCGCATCGTATTTTTGGCCATGATTTTATCGCCCATGTTTTCGATGGCGTGGACAGACGGGCCGATAAATTTCACGCCGACCGCGTGGCACGCCTCGGCGAACGATGACGATTCCGCCATAAAGCCGATTCCGGGATGGACTGCATCGCAACCGGTGATGACGGCGGAGCTGAGGATATTGGGGGCGTTGAGGTACGAGTCCCGGCTCGGCGGAGGGCCGATGCAGACGGCCTCATCGGCCATCTTCACAGGTAACGAATCGGCGTCGGCCTGCGAATACACCGCGACTGTGGCGATCTTCATCTCCATGCAGGCGCGAATGACGCGGACAGCGATGTCGCCGCGATTGGCAATCAGAATCTTCTTAAACATAGGCTAAATTGTGATCCGGAATTCGTTGCCGGATGAGGTTTAGAGTGGCAGGACAAGGTGCCTGATTGTATAGATGGATTTGTAGTTGAGTTGGCCCGGTGAATGCGGCCAAACCTTAGTTGTCTGGCCGATTATACCAGCCTCCGTCTTAGCCACAACGTACCGCAGAACTATACAAAGTTTCCTTGCTACACTAGTAAAACTATGGTAGATTAACTTTGGCCTGATACTATCCAATCAACCTTTATTTCGAATCAGACTGCGCCAATGGCGGCGGCTTCTGCCCAAAGAGATAGTCCATTTTTGCGCTTAACAGGAAGACCACGCTAGCACCAAGGTCGTGGTTGTAACATTCAGGGAGAACGCAACTCGTAAATGGCATCTAACGAGCCGCATGACAGCAAAAAAAGCCTGCGCGGCATAGGCGGCAAAAGGCTCGCTGGCCCAACAAATCGTTCGCTCGATCTATTTGGCGGCGACATCTTTGCCACAACTAAGCTAGATCGCTACGCCCGAATTGCAGCCGAGTTGCTGCACTCCTCCACAAGCTGGATTAGCTGCCCCGGCCAAACCGCCGCACATTTTCCATCAACAGTTCCAAGAAAACTCGGCGCGATTGACTTGCCAGCCATTGTCGGCTCTGTTTTTCCTGGCGGCATGCCCAACGAGTTGACCATTCTGCCTGACCTCGACGAGGCGTTGCATGTCGCAGCGTCTGCGCACCATACGGGTTTGCTCATCGCCGCCCCGCTTGTCAGTTCCGCTGGAAATACGCTTGGAGTGATGGCTGTCGCGGACGAGAAGATGCACCGCTTGACTGCTCGGCAGATCGACGCGTTCAAGGATATCGTCGCGCTCGTTTCAGCCGAAGTCGAAACCGTGCGCCGCAGCGAAGTGCCGCTCGCGCAGTCATTTCCTGTTGCCGCAACCCTTGCGGGCGATTTTCTCGAACATTGCGCGTATCCCGCGTGGCTGGTCGATCCGGTCAGCGAACAGTTTGTCGCGCTGAACGAAAATGCGGTCAAGAAGTATGGCTACTCGCGAGACGACTTCCTGAAGCTCAATACAGGCAGTCTTCTGGCAGACGAGGATGTCTTTGACCGCACCAAAGCCGACCACTCGCCGCGTCAAGTCACTCACAGATCGAAGGACGGTCTGCTTATCGACTCCGAAATCATCGCGCTGGATGTTTTGTTCGAAGGAACTCCCGCTCGCCTCGAGCTCATGCGCGATGTCAGCGCGTGGCGCAGAGTCGAGGACCGAAGCCGGTTCCAAAGCAGCGTTCTGTCGCAAATTAGCGATGCCGTGATAGCGGTCGATCTCAACCACCGCGTCACCTATTGGAACCATGTCGCCGAGCAGATGTACGAGTACAAGTCGCGCGAAGTGCTTGGCGAACGGCTCCCGGACCTTCTGCAGCCATTGTGGCCAAGCGATCAGGAGGAGCGCGACGCGTCCACCACCCTCCTCGCAAGTGGGCGCTGGACGGGAGAAACTGTTCACCATCGACGCAGCGGCGAAACTCTTCATGTCGAATCCTCGGTAACGGCGATCAAAAATAACGAGCACCGGCAAATCGGCTTTCTTTGCCTCAACCGCGATATCACCGAGCGCAAGAAGATGGAGAAGACACTGCTGGAAAGCGAGCAGCGCTATCGATCTCTTTTTGATTTCCACCCCGATGCGGTTGTTCTGATCGATCCCGACGGCAAATTCCTGTCCGCCAACCTCGCTTGCCGAAGCATTTTTGGATTCGTGCCAGATGAAATGACGGGAAAATCGTTCCTGCCGATGGTCGATCCCAAAGACCGCATCCAAGTGCTAGGACATTTCGAACGGGCGATCCATGGCGAGCCGGTCAGCTACGAATACATGGGTTTGCAAAAGAACGGCAAGAAAGTCAATCTCGCTGCGGTCGCCTTGCCCGTTATTGTCGACGGCCAGATCATTGGCGTCTACTGCATTTCGCACGATATCAGCGAGCACAAGCGGCTGCAGAGCATCATCAGCGGCGAGAACGAGGTCTTGCAGTGGCTTGCGGCGAACAAGCCGCTGGCTTCCGTGATCGACCGCCTGCTGGGCCATATCGAAGAGCGCTACGAATCGGTCATTTGCGCGGTGACCGTGTTCACCGAGGACGGCAAACCGCAACTGATCTGTGCTCCCGGCATGCCGCTTGCACTACGAAAAACATTCGGCACGCTGGAGGACGACGTCCCCCGCACGACTGTAGCAGAGGCGCTCGCAACCCGAAAACCCGTCATTTGCAAAAACATAGCAACCGATTTAGTGGCTGCCGATCAGCGCGAAATCGCCAAAATATCCGGGCAAAAAGCCGTATGTTCCGTGCCGATTCTAGGAACTTCCGGCCCGGTGCTGGGAACGATCAGCCTCTATTTCCGCGAGTCACGCGAACCGTCGGCGGAGGAGCTGAATATTGCTGAACGCGCGGCGGCACTGCTGCGCGTCGCCATCGAAAACGACCGGGCGCATATCAAGCTGTCTCTAACTGAGCGGGCAATGGATTCGTCGGTCGCATCGGTTATGATTACCGATCCGCGCAAACCGGGACGTCCCATCATTTACGCGAATACCGCGTTCGAAAATATCACGGGATATAAATCAGCAGACGTTCTGGGCAAAAATCCGTCGATACTCTATGGCGAGCAAACCGATCCTGACCAGCTGCGGGAAATAGACTCGGCCGTGTCCGCCGAGCACGAGTGCAACGTGCTGATCAAATACTATACGGCTGCGGGCGAACCGTTTTGGAGCTCATCGTCGATCTCGCCTGTTCGCGACAAAGAAGGCAGACTGACCCATTATATCGAGGTTCAAAACGATGTTACGCCGCTGATCCAAGCGCTCGATGCTGTTCGCGAAAGTGAACAGCGATTCCGGCAACTGATTGAAAACGCGTCGGACATGGTCGTTGTTCTAGAGCAAAGCGGCATCATTCGGTATATCAGTCCGGCGGTTGAACGGATTCTGGGCTATCAGCCGGAAGATGTCCAGGGGCGCGACATCTTCGAGTTTGTCCATCCCGACGAACTGGTTCTTACCCGAACGATCTTCCTACAGCTATTGCAGATTCCCGAAGAGCTGATGACCATCGAAATGCGCGTCGTGCGCGCCGATGGAAGTTGGTGCCATATCGAGGTGACAGGTCAAAACCTGCTGAACAAGCCGGGCGTGCGCGGAGTGGTCATCAACGCCCGTGACCTTTCCGAGCGCAAACAGGCCAACGACCGCCTCGACCATCTCGCCTACCACGATGTCCTGACCGATCTCCCGAACAGGCTGATGTTCAACGATCACCTTACCAAATCAATCGCCAACGCCAAACGCCGCAGCGCCATGGTCGCCGTTCTGTTTCTTGATTTGGATCGGTTCAAAGTCATCAACGATACCCTGGGCCATTCTGTTGGCGACGAGCTTTTGCAGCAGGTCGCCAGGCGACTGGTAGCGACGTCGCGCGAAGGCGATACGATTGCAAGGTGGGGCGGGGATGAGTTTACGGTGATCTTGTTGACCATCGCGAACTCGCGTGATGCGGCCCGCGCCGCAACCCGCATTATCAACTCACTCGGCGAACCGTTCCACGTCGCAGGCCACGAACTGTACATTACGGCCACGGTCGGAATCAGCATGTTCCCGGCGGCAGGCGAGGATGTCGAAACCTTGGTTCGCAATGCCGACACCGCAATGTACCGTGCCAAGGAAGAGGGCCAAAACCACTACCAGTTCTAT
Organism: uncultured Armatimonadota bacterium; assembly: GCA_963699265.1. Classification (GTDB taxonomy): domain Bacteria; phylum Armatimonadota; class Armatimonadia; order Armatimonadales; family Capsulimonadaceae; genus CAXSEA01. The sequence goes on from OY969427.1 coordinate 1,282,889, forward strand.
ACTCCGAAAATGAATGCAGGCGCGAGCGAGCGGCTAGCGCTCGAAGGCCATTTGCGACGCGCACTTGAGCGCGAGGAGTTTGTGCTCTACTATCAACCGCAAGTGGAATCGTTGACGGGACGGATTGTCGGTGCGGAAGCGCTTGTGCGGTGGCAGCATCCTGATCTTGGCCTGGTACCGCCAAAGGAGTTTATTCCATTAGCCGAAGAGACCGGGTTGATTGTCCCGATTGGCGAGTGGATCATGAACCGCGCGTGTATCCAGGCGCGAAAATGGCAGGATGCGAATCTTACACCGCTGAAGATCGCGGTCAATCTATCGGCGCGCCAGTTCAGCCAGCGCGACTTGCAGGCGATGATCCAAAAGGCGATCCGTGACAGCGGCGCCGATCCGAACTGGATTGAACTCGAACTGACCGAGAGTATGCTGATGAACTGCGAGAACCGGGTCATCAACAGCATGAAGGATCTGGCTGCAAGCGGGATTTCAATCACGATCGACGATTTCGGCGTCGGATACTCGTCCTACTCGTACCTCAAGCGCTATCCTGTTTCGGCGCTAAAGATCGAGCAGTCGTTTGTTCGCGGAATGCTTGTCGACGCGCATGACAACGCCATCGTTCAGTCTGTCATTGCGATGGCGCACAAGCTGAATCTGCGTGTCATCGCGGAAGGCGTAGAGACCAAAGAGCAGAGCGACGCGCTCGTTGCCAGCCGCTGCAACCTCCTGCAGGGGTACTATTACGGAAAGCCAGCACCCGCCGAGGATTTCTTCAAGCTTCTTCTTAAGCAATCACCTGAGCAAAGTACGCTTCAGCGGCTTGTGCGCTAGGCGGCCCTCACCAAAGCCTTTTCCCATAGGAATAGGAAAGGGGAGTTAGAGATCAATTGGCAAATGGTATACACTCTCCATGCGAAAAAAGGCCCAGCGGCCTGAGCGTTCCTAAATCCTAAATTGTCCTTCACCACTCTCGAAACGTACATCCCGACCTCTTCCGGCGCCGTATCGATTGGCGTTTTCGACGGCGTCCATCGCGGTCATCAGGCAGTGCTGAGGCAAACACGTCAAATCGCGGATGAAGAGAACCTCACCGCAATTGCCCTGACATTTGACCCCCACCCGATGGATTTGGTCGCACCTGCGCGTTCGCCGGCCTATCTCTGCAGCTTGAGTCAGCGAGCGACTTGGCTGACCGAGCCTGGACTTGCGAGCGAAGTGGTGGTCGCCAGGTTCGACAACGAGTTTGCGGCGCTGTCCGCCAAGCAGTTTGTGGAAGACGTGCTCGTCGGAAAGTTGAACGCGAAACGGATTCGCGTGGGGGCGGATTTTCGATTTGGCAAGGACAGGCAGGGCAGCGTGATGGATTTGGAGTCGATGGGCGAGACAAATGGGTTCAAGATCGATATTGTCCACTCGGTTTCGCGCGGGGGCGAACGGATTAGCAGCACGCGGATACGCAGCCTGGTTGCGGAGGGCGATACAGAAACCGCAGCAGTGCTGCTAGGACGGTCGTTCACGCTCCGCGGCACTGTTGTGGCTGGCAAAGGGCTTGGCCGCACCATCGGCTTTCCCACGGCGAATCTGCAGCCGGAGGAGGCACGGCAGCTTTTGCCAGCGTCGGGCATCTACAGTGGTTACGCCGCGTTGCCTGATGGGAGCCATTATAGGGCCGCGATTTCAGTGGGGACGAATCCGACGACAGATGGCGGCAGCGTTGTCCGCAAGGTCGAAGCGTACATCATGGATGGCTTCGACGAAGACCTCTACGGTTCGGTGCTGGACATTCGGTTCGGCGCAAAAATACGTGACGAGCAGCGGTTTGATTCGCTTGAGCTGCTGGTTTCGCAGATGCACCACGATGTCGAATTGATCGCGCAGATCACCCCTCCCGTATAAACATTTCCTTTTTGGTGCTATAGTCATTTTGCGCGGATAGCATACTCATTCTATGGAAAAGTGGACTCGCCTACTCGTCATCGTCTCTACTTTACTCGTGCTGGTCGTTTTTGTCGGGCTGCTGATTCAGCTTGGCATGAAGATCGAGCACACGCTGCTGCTGTTCAGTCTTGGCGCTCTCGTCGCCTATGCGCTCGAGCCTGTGGTGACGGGTCTTCGTCAGCGACCGGGCCTGCCGTACTGGCTCACACGAAAGCCTAAGCGCGCGCAACCCGCCGGCGGAGGGGATCACGGCGACGAAACCATGTCGCGAACTTTCGCGATTTCGGTCGTGTACCTAGGACTTGTCGTCATCGGCGTTTTGAGCGCTTACGGTCTTGCAAAGCCGCTCGCCAGTCAGATACATGCACTGACAGATAAGAGCCAGCAGTCGGTGTTCATGGCGCGCGCGGACTCGTTCCTCAATGCAACAGACGAAAAGCTCAAGACGCTTGGCATTCCGCTTCACCTGGACGACTACTTCCACAACCCTGCGGATATTCCCCCCAACATTCAGGAGGCAGCGACGAGCGCGGAGAAGGACATCCTCCCGGCCGTCCGCGACATTGCCATTTCCATCGGAGAATCCGTGATTGTGCTCTTGATTTCGCTCTATCTGCTTATCTACAGCTCGGAGATGAAGCAGAAGCTGAACGAACAGATGCCGCCGAATCTCCGGATCCATGCTGAAGTTTGGGAAGAGGATATCAACAGGATCCTAGGCGGTTTCGTGCGCGGGCAATTGATCATCTCGTTGATTATCGGCGCATTGGCCGCGATTCTGCTGCTGGCCTTGGGGATACATCTCTGGCTACTGCTTGGAATTTTTGTCGCGATTGCCTCCCTGATCCCCGTCTTCGGCCCTTATCTCGGAGCGGTGCCAGCCATCATCGCCGCACTGATCGGCCCAACGCATTTTTCGAACAATATCGTCGCTGCCGTCATCTTACTGGCGTTCTTTATCGTCATCAACGAGGTCGCGTCCAAAATCCTGTATCCGCGCCTAGTGGGTCAGGCGATCGGCCTGCATGAGGTGCTGGTACTGTTCGTAATCTTCGCGGGACTTGAAGTCGGCGGGGTGATCGGCGTGCTCTTTGCGGCACCGCTGACGGCGATTGCGTTCGTCACCATCATTCACCTCTACCGATTCTGGCTAGATTTGCCAGATTCGCTGCTGTCCCACAAGGTCGATTCCCCCATCGGGCGCAAAGCGCACGTTGCGGAAAACAGTGCCGCAGCGACGGAACTCGCGGCGCCAAGCCCGCCGACGCCGACAACGGAAACCGCAGTGCTTTAGGATCAGACCCCTCCGTCTCGCGGACTCGACACCTCCCCGAAGCGGGAAGGCAAGGTCTCACAAGCAACGTGGAATTTCGAAAATCGCCCTCAATTACCTGATTTTGGATTCGACTTAGGCAGCGGAGACGCCGGCCCGGCGAAGACATCAATCACTGCATCTACCTCCGCCTTCGCGAACTCTGCTGCGGTCATCAGCTTAAAGTCGGAGCGTACGGTGAACAAGGAGGCGTCCGGCGCAGTGGTGGATGATTCCACCTGCTGAAACGTAATCTGCCCTTCCGGCGGATGGATTTGAACCAGGAGCGGGAGATAAGCGCTCATCGCGTTGAACGCATCGACATCCCCGACAAAGTCATACTCAATCTTAGCGCCGCTGGGCGTTGTCACAATCCGCTTGTCGAGTCCGCGAGCGGGACAGTCGGGCCGCTTCTGGTTCGGATCCATCCAGAAGTCAGTCAGCGTCTTGATGTCAAGCGTTCCTGCTGCACCCGAAGAGACGCGGTGAATGTCTACTAGATAGTGGTGGCCATGCCGCCCAGTTCCGGGAGCAACAGACATCCCCATATCCTTTACGGACATATATGACACGACTTTCCCGGTATTCACGCCACCGGTCTTGCCAAAAAGTTCGAAAATCGCCTCCAAACTCGGCATGCCAACAAAGTCCGGTGCACTTTCGGCGACAGGCGTTAGGGTATAGGCTTTCAAATTTGGATCGATCTCGTAGACCTTCTGCTCGTCGCACTTGACTAGAAAGAGCAGATGCAGAGGGATTGGCTGTGAGATGTCGATCTCCTGAAGTTCGCTACTACCAAGTACAGAGGTTGTGAAGCGGATCGGCCTCGTTTTCGCGGGAGCAGTGCCATCAGACGCGCTCATGGAAATTACCACCCTGCCATCGGCGCGGCAAACGACAGTGTAGATTGCCATGGCTGCCAGCATCATGCAAAAGCACCTAATGAGTGTGATCAAGCGGGATTTAGTGTTCATACTAATTAGTGCTTATTTCTAGAATTGGGCACGTTTTGTGCGGATCGGGCATCGCGTTGACAAACGAGTTCGAGGAAGCATTTTATCCAAGTCCATTGACGGTTCAGAACATCGTGTTTGGATTTGCAGACTGCCTCGGAACCTGCTGGAGAACGTCCCAATGTTCGACGATTTTGCCATTGTCATCCAGGCGAAACAGGTCCATGCCAGCCCAATCCGCGTCGCCGGGCCACTCCTGCCTGCAATGCAGAACGACGAAATTGCCCTCCGCAACGACATGGACAAAATGGGTACGCTTTCCCAGATTCTCTTGCGCCATGCGGTTAAAGTAGGCAATGAACGCCTCCTTGCCGTCGGCGACTGTGGGATTGTGCTGAATATACACGTCACCGACATATTTTTCGACGGCCTCCGCGGGCTTGCACTGATTGAACATTAGGTCGTAGAAGGCGATCACGTTTTGTTTGTTACGCTCGATGTCCATCTTTTTTCTCCCGTGAGAATGTTACTCAGCAACCCAAAAAATCCTGTCGGAACGCTTCTTCGGCTTGAGCAATGAGTAGGCGTCATAGGATGAAACCGTGCCAAAACCCGCGTCATTGAGCATATCCTCGATTTCCACCCGCGAATAGGCTTTCTGCAGATGCACTTCGGTGAAGCTGCGTTCCGACTGGCTTCCGCGCGGCTTGATTTCGAATTCCATTGTCACCTGGCAAAGCTGGCTAGATTCGTCGTACTTCGATTTCCAGATGTAGCGTAGCGGCTCGTCCATGACAGAGCTGCGCTGGTTGAACATCCCATGGCGGAACGCATACGCAGTATTCACATCGAAAATGAACACGCCGCCATCCCGCAGACTGCGTTTGACATTGCGGAACGCATCGGCGAGCGCATCGTGTTCCAGAATATTGTTGAGGCTGTCGAAGAGGCAAATCGCAGAATCGACCGGTGGGCGGATGGGAGTCATCGTCAACGCATCTTCGACGCGGTATTCGATCTTTTCGTTCTGTTCCTTGGCCTTGCGCCGGGCGACATCGATCATTTCCGGCGATCTGTCCACGCCGACCACATCAATGCCCGTCTTGGCCATGATCAACGACATGCTTCCAGTGCCGCACGCGAGATCGAGAACCCGGCGCGGGAATATATTGTGCGTCCGCCAAAGGGCCTCGATGTAGGTCATCCAGAACCTATACGGCACAGATGCCATCAACTGGTCGTAGAACGGGGCGATTGAGGTAAACGACTCTACAACGGGGCGATCTGCCGATTTGTTGACCGTGCTAGTTTCCTGAGATTCACTCATGATGCGGAGTCGGAAGATTTGAGTGGGTCACTTATGGGCGGTTTAACCAGCAGCATGAATGCTAGCACCGCGCTTACAGCATAAAGCGCGCCGACCGCCAAATAGGTTCCGCGAAGGCCAACCGCGATGGCGAGATACCCCGCGGCCGCGCTCCCGGCAATCTGAGCTATCCGGGCGACCATCGAAAACGCGCCGCTGAAGCGCCCAAGCATTTCGCGCTGAACGGCGGTCTGTACAAGCGTCTGTGCGGGAACATTCACTAGCAAACCGCCGAATCCAAAGACAAACAGTGCGCAGCTAGCCTGCACCATCGAATGTGCTTCCGCCAGCGCAATGCCTGCCGCAACGGACGCAATTAGTCCTGAGCAGATCAAGACAGGTGCCTTGAGCTTATGCAGTACTGTCGCCAGAATGATACCCGCTGACAGGAACCCGACTCCCATGCACGATAGCATAAAGCCGTAACGCTCCGCATGCATGTGCAGTATATCGCGAGCGAATGCGTAGATCATGGCCGTGAAGATCGCCGCCGAGAAGTAGCCGACGTTCCACGCGATCAGCATGCCGCGAAGCACTGGCGTGTTCAACAAGACAGACATTCCAGCTTTGAGATCGGCGATGCAGTTGGTGAGCGTCAGCGCGGTGGTGGTTCGCGGCGGCAGCGATGTAATCGAAAGTCCGGCGATGCACACGGCCGATGTCACAAATGAAATGGCGTCTGCAATAAATGCGCCGCGTTGCAGCATAACCGCCAGGATAAATCCCGCTACCGCAGGCCCAATTGTTTCGCTAATTTGCAGGCTTGTGGAGAGGAGCGCGTTGACACGCATGAGTTGCCGTTTCGCGACCACCTGCGACATGATGCCAATTCGGGCCGGCATGAAAAATGCGGACAGCGCCGAGCAGCAGAACAGGACAAAGTAAAACATCCACAATGGGACTGCGCCATGCGGAACTAGCAGCAATCCGACCATCATCGCGCGGCCAATGTCCGCGAAAATCATGGTCTTGCGGCGATCAAATCGGTCCACCAAGACTCCAGCAATCGGAGAAAAAATCAGGAACGGCAAGCCTTCCGTGACTGCCGTAAACGCGAGATCGACCTTGTTCGACGTGGTGTTATAGACAGTGAGTGGGATTGCGATCCAGAGGCAGTAGTCGCCAAGTGCAGAAATAAACTGGCCTAGCCAAAGAAGCACAAGGTTGAGCGAGATCGGCAGCTCGGGTTCGGGCACGTTTGGTGCCGCGATGGGCAGCTCAACGGCTTTTGCCGACGCTTCTGATGAAGGCAAATCGCGTAGGGGATTGGGATTTTCGGGCGCGTCAACCTCGCGCTGTTCGGTTTTCATTCGGTATACAACTCGTTAATCATATCACGAAAACGAGCGAGGTTGAAGCCTGTTAGCTTCAGAAAGCATGAGCCAATTGCTATCTAAGTATGGTAATATCTCGTTGTGATAGTAAGTTTCGCTAATGATGAAACACGAACAGTTTGGGAAGGACGTAGATCGACAAGGCTTCCGAGTGAAATTCAGACCTCCGCCCTAAGAAAATTGCGTTACGCGGATGCCGCCGTGTTGATCTCCAACTTGAGAATTCCCCCAAGCAACAGACTTGAAAAGCTTCTAGGAAATCGACAAGGGCAGTGGAGCATACGAATCAACGACAAATGGCGAATTTGCTTTGACTGGTCTTTACGCTCGGACGAGCCCTCAGAGCCAAATTCGGAGCCTGGAGATGCCTACAACGTTGAGATTACAAACCATTATGAATGACAATAAAACTGGCGGAGTAGCGATAGATTCCGATCTTTTGCCAAATACCCATCCCGGCATTTTGCTCAAGGAAGATTTCCTCGATGAAATGGGCATCACACCCTATCGGCTTGCAAGAGATATAGGGCTAACGCCGACGCAAGTCTCCGAACTTCTCAAAGGCCGCCGAAGCATCACGCCAAAAACTGCATTGCTGCTCGGCAAGTTTTTTGACACGTCACCCGAGTTCTTCTTAAACCTGCAAGCCAGATACGAAATGGTCGAGGCGAAACGGACGATTGGAAATCGACTAGATCGAGTACGGCCTTTCCAACACGCAACTTTGTTTTCGCACTGATTTTTAGGAGCAAGAAACGCATTGAACGATTTTAGCAGGCGAAAGACACGCGTGGTACGGGTCGGCAACGTCCTTATCGGCGGCGACCATCCGATTGTCGTCCAGAGCATGATCACCGAGGAAACCCGCAATGTGGCGGCGTGTGTGGATCAGATCATCCGGATGTTCAACGCCGGCTCGGAGATTGTCCGGGTCACCACGCCGACCATCGAGGAGGCGCACTGCCTGGGAGAAATCCAGACCGAACTACGACGTCGCGGGTACCAGATTCCACTCGTCGCCGATGTTCACCATCAGGGCAGCGCCATTGCGGAACTGGTCGCCGGATTTGTCGACAAGGTGCGCCTAAACCCCGGACTGTTTGTGTTCCGCAAGCCGCGCCAACGCGCCGATGAGTATTCACTCGCGGAGATCGCCGAAGAGCAAGAAGCCATCGAGCGAAGTCTGCTGCCCGTGCTTAAAGTCTGCAAAGAGCGCGACATCGCCATGCGCATCGGTGTCAACCACGGCTCGCTCGCCGAGCGAATGCTGGTCACCTACGGCGATACGCCCGAAGGTATGGTTGAAAGTGCGCTCGAATATATCCGAATTTGCGAGGCGCACGATTACCGCAATATCGTGATCTCGCTAAAGGCCTCGCGTGTGCCGATCATGCTGGCAGCTAATCGTCTTATTGCTCAGCGCATGGCCGAGCTTGGGATGGACTATCCGCTGCACCTGGGAGTCACCGAAGCGGGCGACGGCGAATATGCGCGCGTAAAATCGACCACCGGCATCGGCACGCTTCTGGCCGAAGGGATTGGTGACACGATCCGGGTATCGCTCGCAGAAGACCCGATTGACGAGCTTCCCGTCTGCTACGGCATCTTGCAGGCGCTCGGACTGCGGCGCACCCAGGTCGAGTTTATCGCGTGTCCGTCGTGCGGCCGAACGAAATTTGAACTCACTTCGGTGCTGCGGGTCGTCAAGGCGGCGACCAAGCATCTGGTTGGCCTAAATATTGCTGTAATGGGCTGCATCGTCAACGGTCCGGGTGAAATGGCCGACGCGGACTATGGGTATGTCGGCAAAGGCGGCGGCATAATTACGCTGTATCGCGGACGCGAAGCGGTGAGGAATGTGCCACAAGAACAGGGTGTCAGCGCACTTGTCAACTTGATAAAATCGGATGGCCGATGGGTCGAACCGCCAGAATCCGAAAGCCTGATCTTGGATAACGGAATATTCCGAAAACAATTGCAAGTTATCGAAGGTTGATATATAATAGAATACGCTTTCGAGGGATGAACAGGGAGGCGTTGGGTGACGGCAATGTCGCCAAGATCGCACCGATGTAGCTGCGGACACTAACAGGAGGTACACCCTATGGCTTCTCAACCAAGAACTATTGTTTCTACTAACGGCACGTCAGGCGCGGTCAAGACCGGCAAAGACGCTGGCCACGGACATCCGATTCCGTACGCTTTGCGCTACCGCTCGTTTCTGCTCTTTGGTGCACCTGGCAGCGGCAAGGGCACGCAGGGCAACGTCCTCGGCAAGATTCCCGGTTTTGTGCATATTTCCACCGGCGAACTATTCCGCAACCTGCAGGTCGGCAGCCCACTAGGCAAGCTGTTCATCGAATATTCGGCCAAGGGTCAGCTTGTGCCCGACGAGTTCACGATTGAGATGTGGCACGACTACGTCGAGAATTTGCGGTCAAATCACCGTTTCGACCCTACAAGTGATACTCTGATCCTCGACGGCATCCCGCGCAATGTGGCGCAGGCCGAAATGATGGACGAGTATATCGATGTCAAGCGAGTCTACTATCTCGACTGCAAAGACAAGAATGTAATGTATTTGCGCCTGCAGAAGCGCGCGCTGATTGAAAACCGTCTCGACGATGCCAACAAGGATGTCATCAACAGCCGTTTGAAGGTCTACGAGGAGCAGACGTTCCCGCTTCTGTCGCACTACCCGGCGGATACGGTTAGGCGCATCGACACCAGTCGCCCGCCAGTTTGCGTTTTGGCAGATATTGTCTCGGACATGGCATCGACGGAATCGGCTGCCGAAATGTCCGTAGATGCGCTTTCGCAGCCATTCCCAATCGAGCCGTAGGCAATTGCGGTCTTAATCTCCCGTCATGCAGAGCGCTGCCACAACCGTTTCCGAATACTTGGAGACCGTCCCGCCGGACCGGTTGCCCGCGATGGCCAGGCTGCGAGCACTTTGTCAGGATATCCTAACAGACTACGAAGAGAGCATGACCTACGGAATGCCCTGCTTCATGAAAGAAGGCAAGTTCACGATCGCGTTCAACAGCCAGAAAAACTACATCTCGCTGTACATCGGCAAGAGCATCGTAGACGCATATCGCGATGAGCTCAAAGGTGCAAGCTGCGGTGGCGGGTGTATCCGCTGGACAAAGCCTGAAAAGATAGACTTCGAACTTGTCGAGAAGATGTTGAACGCGGCTAAGAACTAGCTAAATTTCGTCGGACCCTGGCACAGCCCAGAACGCGTAGTCGGTATCGACGGTGACACCGCCCAGGCGATCTACAAGCATCGCGATTTGTCCCCGATGGTAAACTGCATGGAAGCTGAGCTGCACGATCTGCGCTTCGATAGGATTTGGGAATTCTCTGCCGTCCCAAGTCGTGAACTCGAAGTTCTCGGATAGCTTCTCGTCGTCGAGAAACGCAAAATAATCGTCCCACTTCGCTTCCATTGCTGCAAATCGCGCGGGCAATGTGGCGAAATCGCAGTTTTCGTCCCACCACTCCACCATCTGCGGCTTGTCGATGGTCATGCGCTCCAGCCAATTCTCGCGTCCAGCAACGATATGATGCGCGAGTGTTACCGCTCCGCGAAACTTGGGATCGCTACGCTCATCTTTTGGAACGGAATCGATCATCGCCAGCATCTTCTGGTTGCAGTCCTTCTCGTATTCGAAGAATTTTCTGTAGCGCTCGATCATCGACATGGGTAGCCTCTAAGGAGTGAAGTTGAATGGGTAGAAGTAATGCGATTTTACCCTCAAGCCCTTTTCCCCCAACCCCCATTCCAATAGGAATAGGAAAGGGGGCAGAAGCTTTGATGACAGGCGGGGACGCCCGTCCTACAAAATGCTTCCACTAACGAGAGGCCGAGCTTGGGGGTTAGGGTTACGCGTTCATAAATCCCAAATCCGTCGGGGAGAAGCGAACGATATTCGGGACGGCAGTTTGAACGCTGGTTGGGCTTAGGCCGTACCACTTGGCCAGAGTTGCGGCTAGCTGGTTGACGGAAGTCGTTGGCAGCATACGTCCACGCGGCGCAGTGCCCTGATCGATGTCGTTCGGGCCGCCAAGCACGAGCGACGGGTACTGACCGTAGAAATCCCCGCCTTTTACCGATCCGCCCATGATGAAGCTGTGGCTGCCCCATGCGTGGTCGGAACCGTCGCCTGAGCTTTGCACGGTTCGGCCAAACTCGCTGAGCGTGAACGTTGTCACGTTCGACTGGACTCCTAGCTCTATAGTGGCGGCATTGAAGGCCGACAGCGACTGGCTGAGATCGCGTAGCAGCGCGGTCTGCGCTTCGGTTTGGCCCTGATGCGTGTCGAATCCACCGACCGATGCGAAGAACACCTGGCGACCTGTGTGTCCAAGTGATGCCCTCGACTTGATCAGCTTGGCGATCTGCAGAAGCTGCGGGCCAAGGGAGGATGATCCCGTTGGGAAGACCGTCGTCAGCGTAGTGGTGCCGAGAATGCTCGAAACCATCTGCGCCTGATCGATCGACGACGACTGGCCGTCGCCCATGACACGGACAAGCGCCGAGTTGGTGCCGAGCTGCTGAAGCTGGCGAAGCGCACTGTAGCGGGCGGTCAACGCGGCGTCGGAGTAGAATCCCTGAAGCTGCGGGGGCAAACCTGGATTGAGCGTGATGAACGGTGCGCTGCCCGCCATATAGAACGACGAGAAGCTGCCAACGTTCATCATCATCGGAATTTTCGGCGCTGAGTTGAGCGATCCAGCCAGGCTCGCGATATTGTAGCCCCACCCTTGCGTCTCCTCGGCAAGCATTTGGACGGCGCGCTGTTGATCATAATGGCTGAAGAGGTTCAGCGGGCGCACCGACGGCGACGTCTGATACTCCGCAACCGTGATCGGCGCGATCAACGTCCCAATATTGCAGACGACCGCAAGATTTTTGCTGTTGAACAGCGACTGCATCTCCGGCATGCTGGGATGGAATCCGTATGGATTCGGATCGCTGATCGGACTTACCGGGAGCAGCGATGCCTGCGGAATGGCGATCGATGACCGCGCGGCCGAATATGTTGCGTAGGCGGAAGAGTTCAGCGGAACGATGGTGTTGCAGCCATCATTGCCGCCGTCCAGCATGACAAACACCAGCGCTTTGTAGTCCGGGACGGTGCCTGCGAGGGCATTCAGCATGCCCAGGCGAGATGCGAACGCAGCGGCGCCAAGCGTGTATCCGGTGCGGCGCAAGAATTCCCGGCGAGAATATCGAATCATGGTAATTCCTTTGTCTTAAACGATTTAGAGTTCCACCTGATACTGCATTGATGAAAGTACGAGATAGAGTGCCTGCTGAACCCGGGCGTGCGGCGTGCTTGCCGGAATGACGTTGACCGCATTGATGATTGTCTGCTGCATGTCGGGCGACATTGTTCCATGCAAAAACAGGGCATTGAGCTGGTAGACCAGAGTCGCCGGATCGTTCGCATAGGCGTCGTAGTTGCTGAAGTTGACCGTCGGAATTAAGTCCGTCGGCTGCAGCGTGTAGGCGGTTGGTGCGAACGAAAACGCCCCGTAGACCAGCGTGTTGACATAGTTCATGCGCGTCATTTGCGCCGCCAGGCTCATCAACTGGCGCTCGGGATCGTAGAACACCATGTCGCCGTAGCTGGTCGTGTTGTCCGGCTGGTAGTAGCTGAAAACGCTGCTTGGGCAGAAGACATCCTGGCCCGAGTTCTTGGTGTACGTTGACAGTCCCCAGCCGCCAGCGCTGCCGTTAAGGGCGCGCAGGGTGCCGATGACGAACTGCGCAGGTTCACGCAGATGGCCATAGGCAGCATTCGTTAGCGGGCCGTTTTCGCCGGCCTCGCCGTCGAGCAGGATTGCCGAAACGACCGCCTCGAGATTGCCGTGAACGCCTGTACCGTCGTTGTTGAATACGGACGCTACCCGCGCGACGTAGCCTGGGCTGGGATTGGCGGTGACAAGATGCTGGATCAGAATGCGGGAGATGTAAGGCGCAATATTCGGATGATTGAAGAGCGCATCGAGCGCGCTGCCAAGATCGGTTTCCGCCGTCTGGTTAGCAGGAAGCGTGACCGCATTCACCAAAGACTTCGAGCCGAGATCGTGACCCGCTTCGTATGGAACCATCGGATCGAGATAATCGGCGGTTTCCCAGTTCCATGTCGATGAGCCGGGACCGGGCCAATCGGACGATACCCAGCCGGTTAAGGCGCGGGCATTGGCAGTAACCGTGTCGTTGTCGTATGTCGGGATCGGCGCGCCGGTATTGTCGAGGACGAACGTCCCGTCCAAGTTCTCGCTTAGCGTCCCGATCGTAAAGAGCTGCATGACTTCGCGTCCGAAGTTTTCATTGGGTGCAGTGTTCTTTTTAGCGTTGGCTTGCATGTTGCCGATCATGTCCAGGTAGTGGCCCATGTATGGAGTCAGGGTGATATCCTGAAGGAGCGTGCGGTAATTTCCGATCGCGTCGTTGTTAAGCGTGCCCATGTAGGAGGAGAATGCGTCGCCCTGCTTGTAGCCAACTGCATTGTCGTCGAGCGACGTCACCAAGACTTGGCTAAGCGCCCATGCCACTCGCTGGCGTAGCTGATCGGGACCGTGAACAGCATTGTCGAAAAAGCGCGCTTTGGCGTATTCAGACATGTACGATCCACCGCGGTTTTTAGGATCGGAGCCTGTGTTGGGGCATCCGGCGTAATTGGATGGCGTTGCAGCAAACTGCTGAGCGAGATAGGCGCGAAGGCCGATCTGTTTGACCAGCGCAACATCCGAAAGTGTTGGTCCAAAAGTCGATTGCTCCAAGAAGCGAACAGCATCAGCGTCGTCGGGGCTGTCAGGACGCGGTGCGGGTGCGCGGGTCGTAATCGGCATGGAAGAAACCGGGTAGAACTGCCCGCGAATTTCGCCGCCCGGGTACGCTGCCGATTCGACATTGGCGTACAGCAGTCCGCTTTGCAGATCCGAAAGAATCTGCGCGACTGTCAAGCCGCCGACCGGCGCGAAAGTCCACGTCTTTCCGCTGAAACCACCGAACGGCGTGCTCATGTCATAGAGAACCGGCGCGCCGCCTGTGCCTGGCGCGCCCGCGCCCTGGATATGTGCGCTTGTTTCAGCACCGGCAAGACCGGAGAATTGCAACGAAAGCGTTGCGGACTTCCCGCCGGGATTGACCACTAGACTTGCGGTGCCAAGAGCATTGGAGTCGTCGCCGGGAGTCTCCTGCGAGCCGTAGAGCTGCGCAACAAACGTTTGCGAAGCGGCGGGCGTGATTGTGTACGCGGCGGTCGCTGGCGCACTGTCGGCGGTGCCACGGAGCGTGGCAATCGCCTGGACAGTCTGAGTCGCGCCGATTGTGATCGGGCCAAAGTAGACAGCGGACGTGTCGTTTGGCGTGGTGCCGTCGGTCGTGTAGCGGTACACTGCTGACGGATTGCCGTTCTTAATTGTCACCGTCTGCGGCCCCGAATAGCTGCCGCCCGCTGGACTGAACGTCGGAGCTGGCGACTGAGCGTTGATGATCGAGATGACTGGTCCGGTTACGCCGGTTTCTCTGCTGCAAAATTCTGTCAAGTGGCCGTCGATGTTCGGATCGACAATCTGGATTGTGCCCTTTGATCCTAGATGGGCCACGACGAAAGACGTAACGTCCCAAGTTGCCGTTGACGGTGCGAGCAAGGCGTTCTGCGTTCCGATCAGCGTTCCAGTGCTGCCGAAAGTCGCCTGCGTCAGGCCGGGGGCGTTGTTCCAGTTCAAGGACGCCTCTGTCCAGGATGGATTGCCGACATCGTAAAGCGAGATCGGCGACAGCTTTCCAGCCGGCGTCGAGGCTGGGTTGACCGTCAGCGTCAGGGTCGCGTGATAGGCCGTCTTGACGTTCGTAAAGTCGAACTGAATATACGCGCAGGCATTCTTCGCTGCGACCGCCGTATCCGTGACACGCTCGATGTTGAGCGTGGACAGCGTGCCATAGGATACTGCGTCGTATTTGCCTGCAAGAACATAGGTATCGGCGGTTGGTTTGAGCGAAATCTGAGCGTTGGCCGGTTTGATTGTCGGGATCGTCGCGGCGAAGAAACTGAAAGCAAGCGCGAGCGCTCGCGTCGGGGCATTGAAGGTATGCGGCATGTACTCTCCCCTATGCGTCTGCCGGTAGCCCGGCGGTGCAATTACAACATCACGGCAAGAAAATTCCAGCCGACACTGGAGCTATCGGCAGATGAGGGTGGGAGAGATACTGTAAGCCGTACGAGAAAAACGGAGATTTAAGGGAAAAGAGGGAGAAAGTGGCGAACGGCGGGCATTGTCAGCTGTTAGCCGCACTCTCCCCCGCCACATATCCCGTACTCCATGCCGCCTGCAAGTTGTAGCCGCCCACAGGCCCCGCGATGTCAAGGATTTCGCCGCAAAGATAGAGGCCGCGAAACAGCTTCGACTCCATCGTCTGCATGTTGACTTCATCCAAACTGACACCACCCGCAACCACCTCGCCGCGCTCTAGTGGGACACTTCTGACTCCGCCGAGCGGCCAGCCTTTGAGCGTCGTCACGAAGCGGTTGAGCGATCTGGATGGCAGATTCGAGGAACGAAACGCCGGGTCGATGTTCGCAGCCTTCGCGAGAGCAGATTCCAGCCGATTGGGAACGTAGCGACTGATAATTGCACCGATTGTTTTGCGGGGATTGCCCGTAAGCTCGGCGAGGATCGCGGCTCGCAGCTGTTCAAATGATTCGTTCGGCGCAAGATCAACTTCGACAATATCCGCCTAGCGCCACGCCGACCGCAATCTTTTCGGAGATTTCGCGTGAAATGCCAAGCGCAGCTGGGCCGGAAACTCCTTTGTGCGTGAACAGCAGATCGCCGCGCCAGCGCACGTATTCTTTGCCTTCGCTGGAGAGGCGCGCGCGCAGGATAATATCCCGCAGCGAAACCCCTGACCAATCGGGCTGCGGATTCTCCAGATACAGAGGCGCAAGCGCGGCGCGTAGCGGAACAAGCGTATGGCCGAGTTCACGCGCCCAGTGCCAACCGTCGCCAGTGGTGCCAGTAGCCGGATAGGATGACCCACCGACAGCAACGATGACCCGCTCTGCCCGCCAAATTTTATCACCGACGCGAATGCCTGAGATAGCACCATCTTCGGCGACAAGACCATTCACCGAAATGCCGGTTGAGATGCGAACACCCGCCACGCGGACGGCGCGCTCCATCAACTCCACGACATCCTTGGCGTTCGACGGCTCGACTGGAAATATCCGGCCATCGGGCCGGACGTAAGTTCGCATACCCTGCTGGTGCAAAATGTCCAGAAAATCGTCGTTGGTGAATTTGTAAAACGACGGCTTCAAGAACCGTGCTTCAGGCTGGCGAAACTGGGAACGTATCTCCTCCATCGAGCCTGCGTGGGTCAGGTTGCACTTTCCTCCGCCGGAGATCAGTATCTTCATGCCAAGGCGGGGATTCTTTTCAAGGAGGGTGACATCTGCGCCAAGCTCAGCGGCGCGTTTCGCCGCGATCATTCCCGCCGCACCGCCGCCAACCACGATCACCGTGCGCGTGTCACTCGCCATGAAGGAACTTGTCTGAATTGGGTATCAATAGTAACATGGATTGAGTGTACTCCCTGGCCGTCAGCATTTACGGTGGAAGAAATACGATTTGGGAGGGTCAGAGACGGCCGATGGTAGAGTTGCCGTCTCGGGAACGTTGCCGTGGGAACGGTTCTCCGGAAAATGTGGTAGAGTTTATGGGCTACCCCACGGATTGGCCCCGCGAATCGAAACTTGTGGCGAGATCGAGCGCATCTGCTCCAGCCGCCGTCCCACTGTCCTTTCGGTTCATCTTTCTGCGTTAGCTCGGAGATTGTTTTGCGACTTTCGAAAATCTGCTCCTTCGCCTTGTGCGCGCTTTGCGCTCTCGGGATAACTGTTTCGCCGATTCGGGCGTATTGTGCCGATCCCAACCCCGTACATTCTGGCGTTTCGTTTAGTGATGCTGATCGCGCCGCCATCATGCGATCTTACGATCAGATGAATGAAGGCTTCTCCAACAACCACGTCGATCAGATCATACAGGTGCTAACCCCTGACTACAAGCAATCCGACCCCACCGGCCATGTCTTGGACAAGGACGGCACCCGGAAGAAGCTACAGGGCGAGCGCAATTCAATCCGTACGCTGAAAACGATCTGTCAGCTCACCAAAATCACACCGGACGGGATCGGCGTCGAGGTTGAAGTCCACTTGCACAGCGAGGGAACAGGCTTCAAGCATGTTCTGTTCATGAATATCGGCGGCACGTTCACATATGATATGGTCGCACACGATCTCTGGGTGAACACGGCGGAAGGCTGGCGCATGCAGTCGCGCCAAATGCTGGTTGACGACAGCCGCCAGCACGCGGCGTAGGGTCCCGCCTCCCACTTCGTCGGCCCCTTCCTCACGCAACGGGAGCTGCTAAAGAGTGAGCCAATTCGCTCCGTTAGCCCCTTTAACACACGTAGGAAATGCAGTAGCGGAGGAGGAAAGGAGGCGAAGTAAGGCACAAACATCCGGACCTATCGCTCTTGACCCACCCTAATTAGGACGACAGGCGGGGACGCCCGTCCTACAGGTCCTTCCCTTTCCGTTGCGTGAGGCGTGGCGAGGAACGAGCCGGGGTAGGTCAGTTCGCCAAATAGTTCATGATCGCAGAGACAGTGTCGTCGCTCGCGGTCGTAATCTTCATGCCATGACCATAAACGGTTGGCTTGTTAACATCGTGCTTGAGGTCGACGCGCCAGACGATCGCATAGAACGAGTAGTTGGTACCGTTGATTTGGATGCGCGCTTGAAAACGTGTGCCCACACGGTAAAGCACCGGCAGCTCGGCGTAGATTCCCGCCGGGCTCAGATTCTTGATGGAACCGTGGATCGTGCCGAGGTTGTGCGGCGCATTCAACTTGATGTTGACAGGCGAAAACTCAGCGTCTACATTGACTTCTTTGCGCGCGAACCGTCTGGTTCGTCGCTGCTGGCCGGCTGTGCTTGTTAGTAGTTGTGACATACATAAGCATTATCGGACAGGCAAAGCCGAGTCTCTAGGGGATTCTTGACGGCTGGCTGCTCCGCGAGTCTAATCCGGCAAATCTATTGAGCCGGTGAAGACCTCGGTTGCTCCTCCGGTCATCAATACCCCGCCTGTTCCGGCCCATTCCAACTTCAGATCGCCTCCCGCGAGATGGCCGATGACGCTGCGATCCGTCACGTCATTCAGCACGCAGGCCACGGCAGCAGCGCACGCGCCTGTCCCGCACGCAAGTGTTTCGCCCGCCCCGCGCTCCCATACACGCATTTTGAACTCGCCGCGATTCAGGACTTGGATAAACTCAGTGTTGATTCGTCGCGGGAAATAGGTGTGATTCTCGAATTTCGGGCCGATTTCGGAAAGCTTCAGCGCATCCACGTCATCCACAAAAATAATGCAGTGCGGATTGCCCATCGAAACTAGTGTTACTTTGTAGCCATTGCTATCGACTTCCAAATCTTCCGCGATCGCGGGCGAGCCGCTGTCGCCGGGGATGGTTAACGGAATCTCCGCACGCGCAAGGATCGGCAGGCCCATGTTCACCTGTACGGACACCACTTTGCCTCCCTCGGTCTTGGCATTGGTGGTCAGGACGCCACGGCCAGTCATCACATTCAGCAGGGTTTTTTCGGTGTAGCCACGGTCAAAGACAAACTTCGCAAAGCAACGGATGCCATTGCCGCACATTTCCGCCTCGGAACCGTCGGGGTTATACATGACCATCCGAAAATCGGCTGTGCCGTCTTCCGACGGCATGACGACAATCACGCCGTCGCCACCGATGCCAAACCGCCGGTCGCACAGGAAGACGGCATGCTGTTTCGCGGCCTCGGCAAGCGACGACGCCCCCTCAGCGAGCGTGTCGATCATCACGAAATCGTTGCCGATACCGTGCATTTTTACAAACGGGAGGTTCATCATGGATTCCTTACTGTCATTTAATAACAGTATGCGGAGCTATCGCGAAACCTAAACCTGGCACGATTGCAGTTCGAGGAAGATTCACCGCGTTGCTACGAAGTCGGTAGTGCGTCCGCATTAATCGTTGGTTCGATCCCATCAGGCCCGTCGGTCTGCCCAGCGTCGCGGAGGGCTTCATGGTACATGTTGGGAACCGGACGTGCGGGCACAACACTGGTGATCGCGTGCTTATAGACAAGCTGGGTAGGCTTGCCAGGGGAGTCGAGCAAAACGGTAAACGAATCGAAACCTCGAACAATGCCGCGCAACTGGACACCGTTCACCAGGTAGATTGTCACCCCGATATTCTCTTTTCGGGCCTGGTTCAAGAACGTGTCTTGGAGATTTACTTGGTTTCGGTTCATACGGTGATCCTGTCTTCCTAAGGCAACTTGGTGCGCCCTTTAATGATTTTTTCCGACGCTGGCTAAAATACTTTCGGCAACTTTCACCGAATCCATAGGTTCGACATCGATCCAGCGAATCCGTGGATCTGCTCGAAACCAGATCAGTTGCCTGCGTGCGAACTGCTTTGTCCGCAGCTTAATTTCATCGATGGCTTCCCGCAATGTGAGCGTACCATCCAGATGCGCGTTTATCTGCTTATATCCGAGCGATTGCATCGAATTCAGCGCAGGATTATACCCGGCTCGTCTTAGCGACTCGACCTCGTCCAGAAATCCCGCTGCAATCATGGAGTCAACTCGCGTGTCGATGATTGCGCGCAGCGATTCGCGCTCACGGTTAAGTCCAAAGATCTGTACATCCGGTAAGAGCGCCCTGCCCGCTCGCCGGTCCTCCTCGTGCCAGTACGACAGCGGCTTTCCCGTATGCTGCTGCACTTCCAATGCCCGAATAATACGCTTGGTATCGTTGGGATGCAGGCGCGCGGCCGTTGCCTTATCCTGCTCTTTCAGCACGGCATAAAGCGCGTCCTGGCCATTCTCCTCGGCGAAAGTGCGCCATTGTTCCCGAAACTCTTCGTTAGGCGGCATCTCCGGCAAACCAAGCGGCGAGGTCAGTGCGCGGATATACAGTCCCGTTCCACCGACCAAGATCGTCGCTTGGCCCCGCGACACACCAGCCGCATGTGCATCAACAGCAAGATTTTGATAGTCCGAAAGCGTGAAATTTTGGTCGGGGTCTGCTACATCGATTAGGCGGATTGTTACCTGGCGTTGCTCTTCTTGGCTGGGCTTCGCTGACCCTATATCCAGACCGCGGTACACCTGCACGGAATCTGCGGAAATCAGTTGCGCTCGTCCGTCAAACAAACGCGCAAGTTCGATTGCCACCGCAGTTTTGCCGATTGCAGTTGGGCCTACAATCGCGATTACTGGCGGCTCCGCAAGCACGTGCGAGTATAGCACATCGATGCGGAGGCGTGCAAGGTTCGCGCGATTGGGTACAATTTCGGCAATGGAGGCACGACAATGACCGAACGCTTAAAGGGTAAACGGATTGCCATTTTCATCGAAGATTACTTCGAGGACAGCGAAATTCTCGAACCTCGAAACTATTTGAAACGTGAGGGTGCGGAGGTAGTCATTGTCGGGTCAGGCCGGGCACCGGAGTTTACGGGAAAGCGCGGAGCGCGCATTGTCCCGGACGTCAATATCGACCAGATTGACATCCAGGATTTCGACGGCGTCATTGTCCCCGGTGGCTACGCGCCCGACATGATGCGCCGGTCACAAGAGATGATCAACGCGCTTTCCGACGCGGACGATGCCGGCAAAATCGTCGCAGCCGTCTGCCACGGCCCGCAGCTCATGATCTCCGCAAATATCCTGCACGACCGAATGGTCACCTGTTTCCGGACGGTCGCGGTCGATGTCCGCAACGCTGGTGCGCACTTCATCGACGAACCTGTGATTGTTGACGGCAACATCGTCACCTGCCAGTCTCCCAAGGACCTGCCGCAGTTCATGAACGCGTTCACTGAAACGATTGTCACAAAGGATATCGGAAGTCGGCAAAGATTGGTTGCAGGCGCATAATTTCACCGCCATCTTGACTAAGAAAAAAGCCGCAGAGAACTGAATCTCAGCGGCTTTTTCATGTCTGTTCCAACTTGATGCTACGGACTACTTCGTGTACTTCTTGTAGTAGCGATGCAGGTGGTGGCGTCGGAAGTAGTGCGGCTTCGTCGTGCTCTTCAGAATCTTGTGTCCGCCGGGCGTGACCACGACATTTGTGCCGCTCTTTCGGTTGTGCACAACAGACTTGTGATTCGCACCGCGGTGAACATCCGTGCTGAGGTTTTCCGTGTCTTTCCGGGTCGTATATTGGATCGCTTTGCCGATCTTGTGCAGCGTATTGCTATCGTGCTTCTCTTGAGCCTGCACCGGCGCAGCGCCCACGAATCCCACAACTGCTAAACCTGCAACCAAAGCGGCGACCGCTTTTGCATTGAACTTAATCATCGAACTACATCCCTCCTGAGGATAATGCCGTTCACCGCGTCGTCATTAACGGCGAGTGTTTGCGGTCAATGGTGAGTGTCCGGAACGCGCCAAAGACTCATTCCAGTAGCTCAGCCATATGTTATCCGCAACGGGCAGATACTAAACAAAGCGCAGAATTTAGATCGAAGGTTCCAACAGGACGCTTGACAGCTTGAGGATTATTCTGTCGTGCGGTGAACCACCTGAGCGCTCACCTGAGCGAGTGGCTTGATGACGAGCTGGTCGATGTTGACATGCGCGGGACGAGTCACGCAGTAGACAATCGCATCGGCGACATCGTCCGCGCTGAGAGGAGTCATACCGGCATAGACCTTTTTGGCACGCTCGGCATCGCCATCAAATCGGACGAGGCTGAATTCTGTCTCGACCAAACCGGGATCAATTTCGGTCACCCGCACTGGCTGACCAATCAGCTCCTGACGGAGGGTTTGCGTTACGGCCCGAGCGGCATGCTTCGCGGCGGTGTATCCTGCCCCACCGGGATAGGATTCTAGTGCCGCTACACTGCCGACAGTAACCAGGTGTCCCGCGCCAGACGCGATCAGCTTCGGCAGCAGCGCGCGTGTCACCCGCATAAGGCCGAGCACATTGGTCTCGTACATTGTCAGCCAATGTTCTTCATTCGCTTCAGCAACTTTCTCCAGCCCGAGCGCACCACCCGCGTTGTTGATCAGAATATTGACCGATTTTACTTTCGCAGCAAACTCGTCAACACTTTTTTGATCCGTGACATCTAGTTGAAGCGCCTGGCCGCCAATCTCAGCCGCCAGCTTTTCGAGTCGATCCATGCGGCGCGCGGCGACGATCACTCGGTAACCCGCTTTTGCAAGCAATCGTGCGGTCGCCTCACCAATGCCGCTGCTAGCACCAGTGACTACTGCCGTTCTCTTTGTTGCATCGCTGGGCATTATTGGACAGCATCCACGCGCGCACCTGCGCTAACCTGGCATTCGAACACGTCCGGCGTTTTGCCGAGCCATGCCCCATATTGATCGGCAATGTTATGGCAAAACTCATCGGCCTTATTTGCGTCCACCAGCGCTAGCACAGCGCCACCGAAACCGCCGCCGGTTAGGCGCGCACCGAAGCAGCCCGCAAGCGAACGAGCAATTTCGACCAGCTTATCAAGCTCTTTGGTGCTGTTTTCAAAATTGTCGCGGCTTGACGCATGGGATTCGGACATCAACTGACCAAGCGTCTGCATATCGCCCGACGCGGCGGCGTGCGTGGCCTTTAGAACTCGATCGTTCTCCGTAACGATGTGCCTTGCTCGCTTGTATTCAAGCTCGGTAAGTTTGTCCTTGCCGGCCTCAAGAGCCTCCGCCGTGACATCGCGCAGCAGTTCGTGGCCCAGCTTTTTTGCCGCGGACATGCATTCGGCACGGCGGCTGTTGTACTCGCCGCCGGTCAAGGCATGCTTCACCATTGAGTTACACACGACCAGCTTAACGGGTGTGGTTCCGCGAAGAGGAATCTCACTGTGCGCCAACGACCGGCAGTCCAAAAAAAGGAGGCTGTTACGCTCTCCAAATACCGACGAAAACTGATCCATCAGACCGCTGCTGACACCGACAAATTGGTTTTCCGCCCGCTGACAAAGCTGGGCAAGTTCCATTTTGCCGATGTAAAAGTAGTCAAGGTGCTGGACTGCAAGAGCGGTTGAAACCTCAAGCGCCGCAGACGACGAGAGTCCTGCCCCAAGCGGAACATCGCTGTGGATGGCAAGTTTCGCTCCGCCGATTTTCGGCGTATTCGGCAGCCTCAGGATTTCTGATATCACGCCGACGGGATAATCGGCCCATTTATTCACTGCATCATGATTGAGTGAAGCGGTGCTTTGCTCCGACGTTTCGTTCATGTCTGCTGCAAATATGGTCAGCAAATCGCCGTCTTGGGGCGCAATTGCGACCCCTGTGTACTTGTCGATTGCCGCCGACAAAATGAAGCCGCCGTTGTAGTCGGTATGGTTACCCAGCACCTCTACACGGCCCGGCGCAACAGCAACCGCAGTAGGCTTTAGGCCGAATTTCTCCGTGAACGCATGCACCGTCGCATCGCCAACTTTTCGATCTTCCAATTCTCCGCCCCTAACCAATCTAAATTTTTCGTACTAACCAACCTTCGCAAACTTAAGCGAGTCGCCGCAATTGCA
This sequence comes from uncultured Armatimonadota bacterium, assembly GCA_963699265.1. Taxonomy (GTDB): domain Bacteria; phylum Armatimonadota; class Armatimonadia; order Armatimonadales; family Capsulimonadaceae; genus CAXSEA01. The sequence goes on from OY969427.1 coordinate 1,306,430, forward strand.
AGTGCGGTCTGCCGGAAAGTCCGCCAGCATGCGCCGAAGCACGTTCTTGACATTCGCCGTGTTCTGGCCAAGCACTTTCATCACGTCCGTCGCCTCGACATGATCGCCCTCAACAGCCACGCCTGCGTCGTAGTCGGTGATCAAGGAGATGTTGACATAGCAGATCGCGAGCTCGCGTGCAAGGGCGACTTCGGGATACTGCGTCATGTTGATGATCTCCCACCCCGCGCTAGAAAACCAGATGCTTTCGGCTTTCGTTGAAAATCGCGGCCCCTGAATAATCACGCAAGTCCCGGTTTCGTGTACCGGGACATTCTCGGAGCGTGTGGAAGCGATCGCCAGCTCCCGAAGCTGCGGGCAGTATGGCTCGGCGGTGGAGACATGGGTGACAACGGGGCCATCGTAGAATGTATCCGCGCGCCCACTAGTTCGGTCTACGAATTGATCGTTGATTGCAAAATCCCCGGGCTTGTAGGAGGCGTTTAGGGAACCGACCGCGTTCGGCGCCAGAATCCTCGTGACGCCAAGCTCCTTGAACGCCCACAGGTTCGCGCGGTAGTTGATCTTGTGAGGCGGGAGGGAGTGATCTTTTCCGTGACGAGGGAGGAACGCCACCTTGCGTCCGGAGATTGTGCAGAGCGCGACCTTATCGCTTGGCGAGCCGTAGGGCGTCTCCACTTTGATCTCTTCTACACCACTTTCGGCAAACTCGTAAAATCCCGAACCGCCAAAAATACCAATCTCCGCTTGCTGCGTCATGCCCAAATTTTCCTTGTTCTGGCGGCTAGCCGCCGGTTTCACCTCGGCGATTGTACTCCAGAATTCCGGCAACTAGCGCACAATGGTAGCAATCATGCAGGCGTCGTCGCGCAGATGGTCGTTCGCGTATTCTTCGACGCAGCGCATTAGGCGCAGGCGCAGCGCATGCGCACTGGTCGCGGTCGGGCCATGCTCGCAAAGCAGATTGACAAGTCCTTCGGTGCCCATCATGTGCATGCGATCCGGTCCCGCTTCGCTGAGACCGTCGGTGTAGAAGAGCATCAGGTCGCCGGACTCGAGATCAACACAGTGCCGAATATACTGGCTGTTCGGATCGACGCCAAGGGGCGGCCCGGTCGCGTCTAGTTCGATCACCTTATCGGCTGCCCGTTTGTAAATGAGCATCGGTTCGTGACCCGACGAGACATATTCCAGCGTTCGCGCATCCGAATCGTAGACCGAAATGAACAGAGTGACAAAGCCGTTCAGCAACCGATGGCGGTAGAACACTTCGTCAAGTTCGCTGGCCGCGCGGTCCACCGTGCGTCCGGCATAAAGCACAAAACGAAGCATGTTTCGGACAGTCGCAACCTGGACAGCCGCAGACAATCCCTTGCCGCTGACATCGGCGATGACGATGGCATGCCGGTGGTCGTCAATAGGAAAAATGTCGAAGAAGTCGCCGCCAATACTGGCTTCGTCTAGCGCGGGCTTGTTGTACGTGGCGATGTCCAGTCCAGGAATCTGGTGGATTTTGGTCGGCTGCAAGGCATTTTGAAGAACGGTGGCGATGCGGTGTTCTCGCAACGTTACCCGCGCGGTATCGACCGCCGAGCGCACCTGGGTCGCGACAAGCTCGATCAAGCTGACCTCGTCCGCAGTCCAGTTGTACGGCCCCGACTTCCGATAAACACCAAGCGCGGCGATGAGACGTTCGCGGTCATAGAGCGGAACGATGCAGCAGCTCCGCAGTCCATACCGAACCAGAGTCGCGTCCAACTCTCGGCCAAGAGAGTGCAGTGCGATGTCGCACGCGACAAACGTTCCCCTGTCCGGAAATAGCCGTTCAGCGGAAACCTTTAGCCGGTTGAAGTCGAATTTCGCCGGGAACGGCTTTTGGTCGTGAGCCTGCCATTGGGCTTCGAGTCGGACAATGTCCGTGATGCTATCCGCGATCATAAAGATGCAACTGTCCGCTTTAATCGCTTCGCCGAGCTGCCTGAGCGCGGATCGCTGAATCTGCACCGGGTCAGCGGAATCACGCAAAGTCAGCGCGATCTCGCTGATCAGCACTTGCCGGTCATAAGCCGCTTCCAGCGCCTTTTCCGCGCGCCTACGCTCCGTAATGTCGATGACCATGACGAACGTGCCCGCATAATGCTCACCCTCGTCTTCAAAAATCGGAGTTATGGACGCGAGTGTCCATATCTCTTTGTCGCCGTTGCCCTTCAGCCTCATCTCATATTGCTCGGCAATGCCCTTGCGGCGCCTAGCTCTGCGTTCGACGGTTTCGGCGATCTCATCCGGGAAAACAAGGTTGTAGATGCTCATCCCAATGAGTTTGGTCTGATCATATCCGAGCATTTGCGCTAGGCTTGCATTGGCGTAAGTGGTCTTATCGTCGGCGTCCACGAGGCAGATGCCCTCGAGCGACGTGTCCAGCAAATTCCGGTAGCGCTCGTCGCTGGTGCGTAGGCCGTCAACCATGCGGCGCAGCGAAGCCGAAAGACGTGCAAGCTCATCGTTGCCCGGAACAATCGGCAGATCGACTTTCGCTTCTCCCGGATGAATCGCTTCAGCGGCATTGGCCGTTCGCACCAACGGGCGCGTGATGCGATCCGCCATGATCCAAGAGATCACTAGCGTGAGCAAACCTATCAATAGCCCCGATTCGAGGATGGACCGGTGCAGGCTTTGCGCTGGCGCAAGCGCGAGCGAAAGCCTTTGGCGGGCAACGACCGACCATCCGAGGCCGGTGAAGTCGCGGTAGCCGATGCAAGTGGACGACGCACTGACATAGTTCTTCGGGTTAACCGCACGCGCGAAAAAATCCGTGGTCGTAAGCGATGAACCATCCATAAGGCGTGGGTCCGTTGCCGAGACATTGCCGCCGCGCGCAATGACCAGAACATCATAGGCTCTTGGCAAATCGCCGGCGTCCTGAAGCATCGTTTGCTCGTTGCGTACCCATTGCCAGTTAAGATATGCGGCAACGACACCCCGATACTTGCCGTGGAAATCGTAGATGGGAGTTGAAATATCAATGAACTTGCCCGGCTGGTTGGGCCCGTTTGAGAGTCGAGGCGACAAAATTGGATCGGTGTGGACATCTCCTACCCATGCGCCTTTCCGCCCGTTGACAAAGATTGGCTCCGACGCCTTATTTAGCCCTTCACCCAGTCCGCCCGTAGCAACAGCAACTGTTCCATTCGGATTGAGTATGCCGATCCAAGCATAGTCGGGATAGGTGCCGTGAATCTCGCCGAGGAGGGTTCGCTTCTGCGCGATCGGGACGGCGGGATTTTGCAGCTCGTCGATCTGCGAAATACCGATGACATCGCGGCGGGATTCGTACAGGCCTCGATCCAGCGCCTCAGACAACTGATGCGAAATCGAACGCAGCTTGCTTTGCGTTGCAAGCTGAAGATGCTCGGACATGAAGTTGTCAACCGACGTTGCAACAATCAACGTCAGGCCGATCGACAGTCCGCCGATTGCGAGCGCGAGCCTTGCCCGGATGCTAGTTAATGGATTTAGTAGCCGAAGGAGTGACAAATAATCCCCAAAGTTAGGTGCAATTATAGGAGCTTTGGTACGCCGGAGCGCGAGTAGCGAAACCGAATTTCATTATACGACTGAAATGGTTGCAATAACAGGAGCGAAATAGCGAAAAAGCCTTATAAGAATTGTCGTGGGAATTTTGGCGGTCGCAAAATCGGACGTCAATGCTCTAACCGTTTGCAGCAAGTTGCTCTACTAGACCGGTTTCAGGAGCCGTGAGGGACTCCAGCACGCGCGCCGCAGCAGCCTGTTCGGCGTCCTTTTTGGATCGTCCGCTTCCGCGCGCCACCTGACCGCTGTGCACGTGGACTTCGGCGACAAATGTCCTCGAATGGGCTTTGCCTTCCTCGCCGACGATTGTGTAGACCGGAGCCGGTTCCCGCAGTGCCTGCGAGCGCTCCTGCAAGATGGTTTTTGGGTCGCGGAGATCCTGGCGCTCGTTCACCTTCGATAGCTCAATCGCCAAAGAATCTAGGATGAATTTCTTGGCCGCTTCCCAGCCATGAGCCAAATAGATGACGGCATACAGTGCCTCCATCGCGTCGGCCACAAGCGACCTGCGGCCGCGCGCAAGCGTTCCTTCGACATTCGCCCCGACGACAATCAGATCAGGTAAGTTTATGCGCAGTCCGGCATCGTAGAGCGATGCTTTGCAGACCACCAGCGAGCGCGCTTTCGCCAGCTCGCCCTCTGACCAGTCGGGATATGTGGTGAACAGAAAGTCGGCAACAGACGCATTCAGGATGGAATCGCCCAAAAACTCAAGCCGCTCGTTGCTGTCGGTGGAGTGTGGCGCGACTGCGGACGTATGCACGAACGCTTGTCGGAGTGCGGTGAGATCGATGTCGCCAAGCGACCAAGCGGAGATCATGGCACCGAGCTGCTCGTCAGTCGGAAGAGTCTCTGGGGCAGCGTCGGTGTTAGTCAAGCCGTTTAACCGCGTTTGCTATGCGCGCCAGTCCATCTTGAATGATCTCGGCAGACGTCGCGTACGACAGCCGCACATGGCCGTCCGCGCCAAATCCGGAGCCGGGAACAAGGGCGACCAGCGCCTGGGAAAGCAGGTAGGCGGCGAAATCGTCGCTGCCTTTGATGGTTTTGGTTTCGCCAGATTCGGTGATCCATGACTTGCCGTAGAGCGCCGAAACGTTCGGGAAAACGTAAAAAGCCCCCTGCGGCTTGTTGCAATGGATGCCCGGGATAGAGTTAAGTCCATCCACAATGATCGAACGGCGCTTTTCGAATTGGACACGCATCATCTCGACCGAATCCTGCGGGCCATTGAGCGCTTCCACCGAAGCCGCCTGCGTGATGCTCGATGGGTTCGACGTGCTCTGGTCCTGAATACGGCCCATCGCCGCGATGATTTCGGCATCGCCGGCGGCGTAGCCGATGCGCCAGCCGGTCATGCTATGGCTCTTGGAAAGGCCGTTTACCGTGATGGTCAGCTCCTTGATTTTGTCACCGAGCGACGCAATCGAAACGACCTCCGTCCCATCATAAATCACTTTTTCGTAGATCTCGTCCGACAGTACGAAAATGCCCTTGGACACTGCCAGGTCGGCGATCTCCTGAATCTGTGCGCGGGAATATACTGCGCCAGTCGGATTTGACGGCGAATTCAAGATCAGCAGCTTTGTGTTCGGAGTGACGTACTTCTCAAACGACGCCGCGCTTGCGATAAAGCGTTCGTCGGTCGGCACCGTAACAGGCGTAGCGCCCGCGAGTTTAGCCTGCTCTGGGTATGAAACCCAATAGGGCGCGGGGATCAGGACTTCGTCGCCGTACTGCAAAATTGCCTGCATCAAGTTATAGATGCTGTGCTTGGCGCCCGCCGACGCGATGATTTCGTTGGGCTTATAGGCCAAGACGTTGTCACGCTGCAGTTTAGCGATGATCGCCTCTTTGAGCGCTGGCGTCCCGCTTGATGCTGTGTACTTTGTCTGGCCCTTGGCGATTGCAGCAACAGCCGCGTCTTTTACATTCTGCGGCGTGTCGAAGTCCGGCTCGCCAGCACTGAAGCTGACGACATCCTTACCCGCAGCCTTCAATGCGGCAGCCTGGGCTGTGATGCCCAGGGTCGGGCTTGGCAGCGCATTGATTGCGCGCGCGGAGAGCTTCGTCTTTGAGGTCGCCGTTGTCATGATTGACTTTCTAGTTCTAATCCCTTTGCAAAACTCTGGGCTACAGCAATTTCTTTCTGACGCTTAGTTAAGAAGTATAGCCCGACGCGCAAATGAGTGTCAACCGAAAAGCTCCGGCAACGGCCCAAATGGCGGAAGTTCGCCCTCGTGACGTACGGTCTCGACGACCCTATAGTATTGCGAATCGGCTGGTTCGCCAATCACTTCGGGCACATCCTGCGACTCGACATATTCGGCTATGTAGGTCGCGTAACTGTGCTCTCCGACCAAGTCAACTTCGAAGCACAGGCCAAACGATATTCTGCCCTTTGCTTGTCCGGGTGCCGCAGGTTCATGCTTTAGCTGACGGATGCCGCTTGGAGCAGCCTCTTCGGAACCAAATTTGCAAACGCGCACTGGCGGCAATTCGTCCGTATCGGTCCACGGCATGTCCACCGAAAACAAAACAAGCCCCTCAAGGGGCTTGTCGCTGAAATTGAATATGATCAGTGCGCGGCTGCGATCTGGGTTGTCGTTTCCGGTGTCGATTCGTTCGGCAAATTCTTGCAGCACTGAATCCCGGGGAACGCTCGCCACTAGACCCCAACCTCGGTCATCGTTACGATATCTTCCAAGTCGTAAGCATCGTCGGGGATATACGCCAGATAAGGCATTTCGTTGGGATAGAGCTTGTCCGCCTCTATGCGGACATCTTCATAGGTCTCGCCGACCGCGACCACCTTCTTGTGGATAATCGCGATGTGCTTGCCGATATACCGTCCCATCACTTCTGGTGCGAGGACATCGCGCCATTCGCCGGGTCTTGCTTTTGGTTTGCTGCTGAGTGCCATGCTAAAGTATGTACCCTAAGAACGGGCCAGTATAATCGTCGCGTTGTGTCCGCCAAATCCAAACGAATTGGACATCGCTGTTCCAATCGGAACGCGCCTCGGCTTATTCGGAACATAGTCAAGGTCGCACTCGGGATCAGGATTCTCTAGATTGATTGTCGGCGGAACAATGCCAGTCTTCAGGGCCATTGCCGCGGCAATCGCTTCAACCGCTCCCGCCGCCCCCAAAAGATGGCCCGTCATCGACTTAGTGGCCGAAATTGGCATCTTATATGCGTGCGGGCCGAAGAGTGCTTTTATCGCCTGGGTTTCAGCGATATCGCCAGCAGGCGTGCTGGTGGCGTGGGGATTGATATGGTCAATTTCGGTCGGCGCCATGCCTGCGTCCTTGAGCGCAGCCTCCATCGCCCGTCTAGCGCCCTCACCCTCTGGAGCGGGATGCACCATATCGTAGGCGTCGTTGCTGAGGCCATAGCCGACAATCTCCGCGTACAGTGTCGCACCGCGCGCCATCGCAAACTCACGCTCTTCCAAGATGACAATTCCCGCGCCTTCGCCAAGAATAAAGCCGTCGCGTCCGCTGTCAAAGGGTCTTGACGCTTTGGTCGGCTCGTCGTTTCGCCGCGACATCGCCCGCATATTGGAGAAGCCAGCCATAGCAAGTTGAGTGACCGCTGCCTCCGAGCCTCCAGCGATCATAATGTCCGCCTCGCCGCGCTGGATGTAGCGGAACGCATCCCCAAGCGCGTTGGTCGAAGTCGCACACGCGGTGACGACCGTCTCTGAGGGCCCCTTGGCGTTGAAAATCCGCGCGACTTTGCCCGCGCCCATGTTGGCAATCATCATGGGAACGAAGAATGGGCTGATTTTGCTCATTCCTTTGTCATAAAGAGTCCTGGCCTCTTCTTCTAGTGTCGAAATGCCGCCGATGCCGGAGCCGATCAACGTTCCCGTGCGAGGCGCCAACGTGTCGTCTATTGTCAGGCCAGAGTCCCTCATTGCAAGATGAGCTGCCGCTACAGCGAACTGTGTGTAGCGATCCATCCGCTTCGACTCTTTCCGCTCCATGTAGTCTTCAGGATTGAAATCCCGAACTTCCGAAGCAATCCGCGTCGCAATGTCGGAGCAGTCGAACTTGTCGACAAGCGCAACCCCACTGCGGCCATCGAGCAGCGACGACCAAAACTGATCCTTGCCCGTGCCGATTGGCGTTACCGCACCGATACCTGTTATGACGACTCTTCTCATACGTTACTGTACGCGTACACCCCGATCTTAATTCCAAATCCTTGCCTTCCCGCTTCGGGGAGGTGGCGAGGAACGAGCCGGAGGGGTCTTCCCTAAGACGCTGCCGGCTCCCCGGATTTAGATTCGATATAGCTGATCGCATCCTGAACGGTAGCTATCTTTTCGGCGTCCTCATCGGGAATTTCGATATCGAATTCCTCTTCGAGGCCCATGACCAACTCGACAACATCGAGCGAATCCGCGCCCAAATCTTCGACAAACGATGCCGACGGCGTCACCTCGTCCTCACTGACATCTAACTGCTCTACTACGACTTTCTTAACTCGATCAAACGTGGACATGCTGTTCTCCTTGTTGAAATACTGTGTTGATTTATTGCTGCGAATGCAAAATGGTTAGATGGTCATTCCACCATCGACTGTCAGCGTGTGGCCCGTAACATAATTTGCGGCTGGACTGCAAAGATAGACTACCGCGCCGACCACGTCTTCGGGCTGGCCCAATCGGCCAGCGGGAATGCGCTTCGTCAGCGAGTCGCGCAGGTCCGGCGAAAGCGCTTCAGTCATGCTCGTTTCGATAAAGCCCGGCGCGACCGCGTTCACCTGGATGTTGCGCGAGCCGACCTCTTTTGCCATCGAACGGGTGAAACCAATTATGCCCGCCTTTGAGGCCGAATAGTTCGCTTGACCGGGATTTCCGATCAGGCCCATGACGCTTGTGATGTTGACTATCTTGCCGCTGCGCTGCTTCATCATCGACTTGATCGCCGCGCGCGTCACCAGAAAGGCGCCCTTCAAATTGGTATCGAGAACCGCGTCCCAGTCGTCTTCGCTCATGCGCACCAGAAGACCGTCGCGTGTCGTCCCCGCGTTGTTGACTACTATATCCACCGACCCGAATGAAGTCAAGACTTGCTTTATGAAATTTTCGGCGTCGTCGGCCTTAGCGACATCGCCTTTGAGCGCGAGCGATTGTCGGCCCATATCTTTGATTTCTGCGGCCACCTGTTCGGCGGCGTCAATCGAAGATCGGTTGGCAACCGCGACATTTGCGCCTTGCTCCGCAAGAGCGAGCGCGATAGCGCGGCCGATGCCCGTGCCACCACCGGTCACAAGGGCATTCTTTCCCGCTAAGCTAAAATCAATGGCCATAAACTATTGCAGCGCGAGGATGGTCGCTTCCAGCTCATCGGCGTCGTTCGTGCTGTAGACGGCCACCTCTTTCGAAATCCGCTTCATCAGACCCGTTAGCACCGTCCCCGAACCAACTTCGACGAACGTGTCGAACCCATCCGAGAGCAGTCTCTGGATCGACTGCTCCCACAAAACCGAGTGGTCGATCTGCAGTGCGAGATTCTCGCGGATGTCGTCAACCGATGCCTCGAAGTCCGCTGTGACATTTGCGACCACCGGAATCTTGGCCTCGGAAAAATCGGCAGTGGTCAAAAATCTGCGCATCTCCTCCGCGGCTGGCGTCATCAACCGTGAATGAAACGCGCCCGAAACCGCCAGCGGAATGACACGCTTGGCGCCGCGCTCTTTAGCAAGTGCGCCGGCTGCTTCGACGGCCGCGTGCTCGCCGCTGATGACCACCTGCCCAGCGCCGTTGATATTGGCTGCGTCAACAATCCCGTTGCCAGCAGACTCCGTTTCCTTGCAGATTTGGACAACCTGTTCGCCTGAAAGCCCCAACACTGCGGCCATCGCGCCAGGAGTGGCTTCTGCATATTTCTGCATGATCGTACCGCGCTGCGAAACCAGCGATAAGCCCGCCTGCATGTTCAGCGCGCCAGCGGCAACCAACGCGGCGTACTCGCCGACGCTATGCCCAGCAGCAGCGGCGCAACTGATCCCGTTTTCTGTCAACGCAGCTAGGGTTGCGACACTCGTCGCGTACAGCGCTGGCTGCGTGATGTTGGTGGCCTTGAGCGTCTCGTCGGGCCCGTAAAAGCAAACGGTCGTCAATTTGTAGCCGATGAACTCGTCAATTTCATCAAGCACTTTAGCCGCAGCCGGAAACTTCGCGTAGACATCGGCACCCATGCCAACCGATTGAGAACCCTGACCCGGAAACAAAAATGCAATTTTCATCTATGGACTAACTTAAGTCGAAAAACTGTTGTGCGGGCTCGCCTCTATGGTGGCCGCAAGTGGCAAGTGTACCACGCCCCCGCAATTTCACCTGAAGAGTTGGAGAGGTTTACCCGCATGCACGATTGCGCAACCCAATAGTTTCAACCAAAGTCTCCCTCTCCGTCTCGCGGACTCGACACCTCCCCGAAGCGGGAAGGCAAGGTTTCAGGAGGGAATCGGAGCGGTCTTGCTCCATTCGATCACGTTTGCACCCCAAGTGAGTCCAGCGCCGAAACCGACCGTCACCAGGATATCGCCCGGCTTCAACCTTCCCGCATGGTACGCCTCGTCAAGCGCGAGCGGCACCGACGCCGCGGACGTGTTCCCGAAGCGATCGACATTTGCGTAGACCTTGTCCATCGACAGATCCATATGCTTGGCCGCGCTTTCGATGATCCGAATATTAGCCTGATGCGGAATAAGCAGTGAAACCCGATCTGGCGCGATGCCAAACAGGTTTAGCGCCTCAATGGCGGACTGGCCCATGACATGCACCGCAAATTTGTAGACTTCGCGCCCATTCATAATCATGGCCCGCTTATCTGCTCCCTGCGCCTCTTCGCTCTTGAAGCCGCCACCGGGAATATACAGATGCTCGACACCTTCGCCGTCCGCGTGCAGCACCGAACCTAGCATTCCGCCTTTTTCGACCGGCCCAAGCACTACTGCGCCAGCACCATCGCCAAAAAGGACAGCCGTGCCGCGATCGGTCCAATCCACTGTGCGCGACATCACCTCTGCCCCAATTACGAGTGCATAACCATATTGGCCGGTTTTGGTCAACCGGAACCCAACTTCAAGCGCGTACGCAAATCCTCCACAAGCGGCGTTAAGGTCAAACGCAGTCGCTGCCCTGCCTCCCAGCGCGCGGAGAACCAAGGCGGCGGTCGATGGCATGGGAAGATCCGGCGTACACGTGGCGACCACAATCAGGCCCACTTGATCGGCGGTGATTCCAGCATCGTCAAGGGCGTTCTTTGCGGCTGAAAGCGCAAGGTCGGAGGTCGATTCGTCAGGCGATGCAATCCGGCGCTCTTTAATGCCCGTGCGGGAGAATATCCACTCGTCCGACGTGTCCAGACGCTTTTCGAGATCGAAATTGGTGACAATGTTTGCAGGGGCAAACGACCCGACACCAACAACACCAATCCGGCGGCTGCCCTCGCTCCGGTCAGCGGGGATAACAGTTTGAGGCATGGTCAGATTATACTGCTTGCTTGGGGCTGACGCGCGCAATTCCGTCCCGAATTGCGGCGACAAATCCGGACTGTGCCGCGCTGATCGTCTGACGGATGGCGCTTTCAAACGCCTTCGATTTCGAGCGGCCATGCGAGATCATGGTGACACCGTTGACGCCAAGCAAGGGCGCGCAGCCGTACTCTGTGTAGTCAATGCGTTGGAAAAGCCTGCCAAGGAGACGTTGGATCGCCTGCAAATCTTCTGGCGAGCCTGCCTTGGCTTCGGCCTTTATCTGCTGGACCAAGAAATCAGCAAAACCCTCAGCCGATTTGAGCAGCACATTGCCGACAAAGCCATCGCATACGACTACATCGGTCGTATGCTCCCAGACATCCTTGCCTTCGACATTGCCGTGGAACTTAATCGCCTGCGATGCCTTTAGAAGCACGTGCGCAGCTTTGGTGAGTTCGTCGCCCTTGCCAGGCTCCGAACCGACACTGAGCAGGCCCACAGTCGGCGCTGCAATTTCCATCGCACGCTCGGCGTAGATCGAGCCCATTAGGGCGAACTGCAGGAGATTGTTTGGCGAACAGTCGACATTAGCTCCGGCATCGACCAGGAGCATTTTGCCTTTTGGCGTAGGGAGCGTGGTAGCAATCGCGGGACGTTCGATGCCAGGCACACGGCCCAGATCGAGCGCGCCAATGGCCATCGCTGCGCCAGTGTTGCCGCCGGACAAAGTCGCGTCCGCTTCGCCCGTTTTGACCATCTGCCCGCAAACCACTAGCGACGAGTCCCGCTTCTTGCGGATCGCCTGAGTGGGGTGCTCGCACATCTCAACCACTTGCGTTGTGTGACGGATGGTGAGATGCTCGGAAAGCGATCCGCCAACTTCGGACAGGGCGGCGCGGATTTGTGGTTCATCGCCAACGAGGATCAGTTCGTGCTCAAACCCAGGTTCTGCGGCGACTTTGGCAGCCGCCCGAACCAGCTCCAACGGGGCATGATCACCCCCCATGGCATCAAGCGCGATTCGCATAGAAGGCAAGCCTTACGCGGTCTCCTCGGGCTGCTTCTCTTTCTTGCTGACATCGATCACTTGGCGGGAATTCGTGCCCGTTCCGTAGTATCCGCAAGCTGGGCAGACATGGTAGGAGAGGCGCGGTGCGGTGCATCGCGGACAGGCGGACAGCGACGGGGCTGTCAGCTTATAGTGGGTGCGGCGCTTGCGTGTTCGTTGATTTGAATGGCGCCTTTTCGGTAGTGGCATTTCTTAAGATTCTCCTGATTCGGTCTTACATATCACGAACAAAAGCCCGGATTGGCCTTCAATGGTTACCGGACCCGTTCGAACTAATCGTTGAGTTTGCTTCTGACGCGACTTCATCTTCGTCTTGCAGCAAAGTTTTGAGCGTCGCAAGCGGCGTATACCGCTGCGGCTGTACACAGTCGCAGGTGGCTGTCGTATCGTTCAAATTGCGTCCGCACGTTGCGCACAGCCCGCGACAATCATCACGGCAAACGGGGCCAAGCGGCGACGCCAAGATTACGGCCTGACGAATGATCACATTCAGGTCCATCACCGTGCCGTCCATCAAGCCTGGCGGCACTTCGTTCTCTTCGTCTGCGACAATTGCCGCCTCGGCATCGTTGTGGTGCGCGCTTTCGACTTCTGTGAGGCTGTACTGCTCCTCGATTTCGGCGTGAATCGGCTGACGAACATCAAGCAGGCACCGGCCGCACTCCATCTCGATCACCGTCTTAATACGTCCGCGCACAAGCACAAGGCTGCCGGTATTCGTAATGGTAACCGTCCCAACAGCAGGCGCAAGGTACGTTACATCGTCATCGGATTTCGGCGTTTCGTTGATATCGACGACGATATTTTTACCGGTGACCCGAACAAGTTCCGCAAGATCGATTCGCAACATGACAAGCAACTACTTCAATAACAAATACAAACGTCGCCGATTTCGCCCGAAAAACCCAAGCTTCTGCGCTCGAATCTCCGGCGTACGGCGACAGGCGTGACATTATACCCGAGTATCTGTGCAAAACCTACCGACCCACCCCGCCTTCGTTCCTCAGGCACCCCTCCCGAAGCGGGAAAGGCGATCAATAAATCTATCCAATTCCTTCCCTTCCCGCTTCGGGAGGGGTGGCGACTTGTCGCCGGGGTAGGTCTTCCCCTTTCCTATTCCTATGGGAAAGGGGTTGGAGGAAAGGGCTACCGCCGCGATCCCGCTACATTCCCATTCTTACCGGACGATGGTCGTTGCTGCTGCGCCGGTGCCTGCTCGGTCGAACGCCAACCGCTGATCAAGCTTCATGCGCCCACGCTGCACTGTGAGCAGTCCATCGCTGAGCACCTTTTCGAGCCGATACATCTCTTCGCGCGCATACTCTTCAGCACCGCGACGCATTTCGCGCGCTTCATATTCGGCGCTCGAAACAATGTCTTTCGCCTGCACAGTGGCAAGCCGTATAATCTCGCTGTCGCTAATCAACTGCTCGGCGCGGTGGTGCGCGTCCATGACTGTCTTCTCGGCGTTCTGATGCGCGGTTTCGACTAGCTGCTGCGCCTGCGCCTTCGCGTCGCTGACGAGGCGGTTCGCGGCAGCGTCGGACTCTTGCGCGCGCTGCTGAACCTTCGCTTCGGTTTCGCGCGTCAGCTTTTCGGCGCTGCTTTGCGAGTTCTGCAGGATACGCTGCGCTTCGGCCTGAGCGTCCATCAATGTCTGCTCGGCAGTTTCGCGTGCACCGCCAACGATCCGTTCGCTTTCGGCCGTGACACGGCTCGCCTTGCGGACTTCATCGGGCAACGCTACCCGAATCTTGTTCGTCAGCTCAAAAAACTCGTCGCGGTCGAGGTTGAACGTCAAGCCCATCAGGTTCTTGCTGTCCTCGACGAGCGATTCCAATTCATCTAACAGTTTAAGGATATCTATTGTAGTGTCTCCTTTCCGCCGCCTCGCGGCAAAAAGGCTCTCCGTTATCTGGTTGTATCTCAGTGCTGACGTAAATCGAGCGCCGTTCGTTCCCGTAGGAATGCTTAGCCTAGTCGGGTCGGACATCGGTGCCCGCACCCCGACCGAGGTCTTTATGGATGATTGGAATGACCACATCCGGGACCAATCCCGTGATATCGCCGCCCAATCTGGCAATCTCGCGCACAATGGAAGACGACAAAAATGAAAATTCGGCACGCGTCATCAAGAAGACCGTCTCGATCTCAGGACGAATGTGCCGGTTAAGCAGCGCCATCTGCAGTTCGTACTCGAAATCGGATACCGCGCGAAGACCCTTGACAATGATACGCGCGCCCGATTGCTCCACATAGTCTACCAGAAGACCGTTCGAAAAACAATCGACACGGACGTTCGACAGGCCCGCCGCTTCAACCGCCTTTCGGATCATCGACGCTCGTCGCTCGACCGAAAACGAGTTCTTTTTGGTGGAGTTGACCGCAACTAGGACAATCACTTCGTCGAACATGCCCGACGCGCGCTCGATGATGTCCAGGTGGCCGTTGGTGATGGGATCAAAACTTCCGGGATAGACTGCGACCATGCAAAGAATGCTCCGATTGGGAGTATACCTGTTCCCCTCCTTCCGAAAGTGTTAGGTTTCAGGACATTATGAACAGGTACTTTTGAATTGCGGCACCAGGTTGTTTGGGCATGCGGTAGTCTACTAGCGACTAAACAAGAAGGTACCGACATGCCCACCTATCATTCTAATGCAAAAACCAACCATCACATACGAAATCTCATACAGGACAACCCCGACGGCGAGACGTACCGGCAGTTCGCCGAGCGGCTGCGGGTCAGCGTCGCCACCGTCCACAAGTGGAGGCGGCGGGGCGTCACCCACCGGCACGTCAACGACCGCAGCAGCCGGCCGCTGCATTCAAGAACCGCGTTCAGCCCCTCGGAGGAGGAGCTCATCGTCCATCTGCGCACCAGCGCCGAGCTTGCTCTCGACGATCTTCTCGACAACGTCCAGGCGCACATCCCGCACGCCACGCGCTCGAGCGTATTCCGCCTGCTCGTCCGCAGGGGCGAAAACCGGCTCCCCGGCGGCGGCAAGGACGGCGGCGGGCAGGACGAACATGCCGCAGCCAGGCCCTGCTTCGACGACGAGGCTGCGCGCACGCCCGGCTTCCTTCACATCGACAGCTTCACCCTGCGCGGCCCGCAGCACTGCTTCGTCGCCGTGGACCGCGCCACGCGCATGGTCTTCCTGCACGTCTACGACAGGCACGACTCCGCCGCCGCCTGCGACTTCCTGCGCCGGTGCCGCGCGTTCTTCGAGTTCGCCATCCACACCGTCCTCACCGACAACGGCGGCGAGTACACGCTCAAGGGATGCGCTCCCGAAAAGCACGCGCACGGGTTCAGGCGACCGTTCGACGACCTGTGCGCCGAGCACGGCATACGCCACAGGACGACCAGACCCTACCGTCCGCAGACCAACGGACTTGCGGAACGCACCAACGGCCTGGTCAAGGAGGGCGTCATCAAAGGCAGGCGCTACATCGAACGCGAGGCCAGAACAGCCGCCCTGTTCGGATGGTGCAGGCACTACAATCTCAGCAGGAGGAACAGGCGCATACCCATCGGCACGATGACGCCCTTTCAGGCAGTCCTCAAATGGTATGCGACGAACCCGGAACTGTTTCCAGGAGGAGCACCGGATGCACAACACCTCACCAGCAATCTTCTCTGTTCACAACCTCCCGGAACTTGACACCGAAAGGAGGGGAGCGGAAATCCTCCCGAGCCGAGGGCAATAGGCGCGACTTGTCGCCGGGGTAGGTCTTGGTAGGATTTCACCTCCATCTTGCCGAATCAGGCTCCATGCTTCTCGCGCCACTCAAAACAACCGCAGATACCCTTCTCGATCTCATCTATCCGAAACGCTGCGTGCTTTGCGACGAGTTCGGGCCGGAATATCTGTGTGCGACGTGTCTTGCCGAGATGCCGAAGCCGTTGCAAGAGCCGGTCTGCCCTCGGTGCGGCCATCCACGCGAGTCGCTGCCATGCGACGGCTGCCTCGGCGACCCTCCGTTTTTTGTCATTGCCATGGCGACAGGCCAATACTCCGGCGCGTTGCGTGACGCCATCCACTTTTTCAAATATAGAGAAAAACCGATGCTCGCGGAGCCGCTGGGCCAGATTTTGGTTGAGCACGCACGCAAGAATTCGGTATTGCTGGGAAGGCTGAACTTCGATGCGGTGGTGCCGGTCCCGATGCATCCGGTCAGACATCGCATGCGCGGATATAACCACGCCGAACGGCTCGCAAAGGTTTTTGCGCGCGAACTTGACTTGAGGTTGGATAGGAGACTGCTTAGACGCGTTCGGCGCACCAAGCCGCAGGTTGGTCTCGACGGCGACAAGCGGCGCGGCAATCTCGCAGGCGCATTCACGGCATCGGCGGAAGTTAGCGGAAAGACTGTCCTACTGATCGACGACGTCTCAACAACCGGAACGACCCAGCGTGAGTGCGCGAAAGTGATGAAAAAAGCGGGAGCTAAGGCAGTATATTGTTTGAGCCTAGCGGCGGGGTGACTCGGCAAAATGGATAAAGAGACAACTCTGCGAAACTTTCAAGAAACAATAATTCGTGAAGCCGCTCAAAAATTGGGGAGAACTCTGACCGACAAGGAAAAGCTCCTAATTGCTTCAAGATTTTCATTCATTGCGTTAGAGCGCATATCCGATACTGTGCGAATTAAGGATGGGTATGAATTGGAGGAGTTTTTGAACTCCGTGTAAGGCAAGGCAACTTAAGGCGAGAAATCTCTCCCGTTCATCACATTCCAATCTCCAACCCCACCCTGCCCGCTTCAATCTTCCCCAACTCCACCGTGATCGCTTGGCCGCCGGTCATAACCTCGCTCACCAAAGTCACGTCACTTGCGCCAGTGAAACTTGCCAGCTCCACGGTGCTTGGTCCGCGTCGATAGAGCGTCAGTTTGCCGCTGCGTCCGATCCAGGCGGAGCAGTTGAGTTCGATATGCAGGCTCTTGCCGTCACGCTCCCACTTGACCACCTCGTGCGCGCCCTGCGAGTAGTGCAGCGTGCTGCCAATCAGGACGGGGGTGTCGTCAGTCGGCATCGGAACAAAATGCAGCAGTCGGCAGGAGTGCGGATGAACATTGCGCGCGATGTAGTCCTCGCGGATGTTCGCGTCCTCAACCTTCTTGTCCCAAACGTTGTAGGCCACAAACGCGTCCCACGGCTCTGCGCCAATATGCTCGAGCGGGAAGTAAATCTGCTCGTCGGATTCGTCCCAGTCGAAGATCGCGACCAGTTTTCGGTTGCCGTAAGTGAGGACATAGTGGTTCGGCACCGACGCGCGCTCCATCATGTTCGGCACGTAGCCGTCGTCGGGCGCTGGCCCTCCGAGCAAGAATCGGGCGTGATCTAGCTGTTCCGGAGCGAGATCAGCGAGCGCGCCGCGAATGATGCGCGTGTCACTGCAGATTGCCGCAAGCGAGTCCAAAACCTGCTCCTCGGAATCGGTCAGATCTGGCGTCGATAGCGCGATCGGCCCCATGTCCGTTCGCCAGAACTTGCCGCGTGTCGCGCTGCGAAGCAAGCTGTTGCGGCCGGGGACACGAATTCCTGTCTCGCCGGTTTCATGCCAAGCCGGAGTCATTTCAGGCCCAGTGCGCCAAATGTCCACGAGGCCGACAGACGCATTGAGCGGCGCTTCGAGCGCATGTAGGATCACATCGTCGCCTGCACCGGCCCGAATCGCCTCCATGCAGCGATGGTAGGCGTCCATGCGTGTCGCGGCAGGGTCTTTGAACTGTCCACCATGCGTCAGGAACGACAGGCAGTCGAGCTGCAGGTATTTGAATCCCCAATCGATACAGATCGTCCGCACCAATTCCTGCACCCACGCGAGCGCGTCGGGATGGGTCGTGTCCAAAATGTAGCAGCTACCGCCCAGATCCTTTCGGTTCGCACGCAGAAGGCTGCCTTTGACATCTTTAAGGAACCAGCTTCGGTGCTCGTCGAAAAATTTCGAATCAGGATGGGCAAGAAGAGGTGCAAGCCAGATGGCAGGTTTCAGCCCGGCTGACTTGATCTTTTCGGCGACAGATGCCATGCCCTCATCGAAGCGTCCTACAGCCGGCTCAAACCACTCACCGATCTGGGCCTGCCAGCCGTTGTGAATTAAGACATGTTCGACCGGCATCGAATCTCGGCGCTTGTGAAGCCACGCGACATTTTCCAGTACATCAGATTCGGTCAGCGCACCGGGGAGGCACAGACCCTCCGTGGACCACCCAGAGACAGTTTCCATCGACTTCGGTTCAAAGTGACGCCCTTCTGCCATGCGCCTCATGTAGGCATCAAGAAGGTCGCGCGGCGGCTCGCCAACCCGTATCAGGAGGGTCTCGCCATGCATGGTCTCCTTCGGTCCAACACTGGCATCGTCCGCTTCGCTGATCGCCTGCACCAACATACCATCGGTTCGCGGGCTGAAAATCACCCTTGAAAACTGGGCGTCGGCAGTTTCGAACCCCATAAAGAGGTCTTGGTGAGACAGCAGATTGTAGAGGAGCGTAAAGCCGTGGGACTCGTAAACTGTGCCGTCAGGCTTGGAAAAGAATTCGATCCGCGACTCGCTTTCGGAGTCGAGCCCGTTAATCATCATCGACGCGTGGCTCCAGGAGCCGCCAAGTTCGATGGAACCGTCACGCGACGGATGCACCCAGAGAGGGCAGATTGCGTTAACCCTGATTGGATGATTGCCGCGATTCGCAAAGGAGAGACGGATGGTCAGGGCGTTGTCGTCACCAGGCACAATGGCGAACTCCGCAAGCGCGTAAAATGGAAACTGCGGATGATTGTAGCGAAGCTGAAGGCGACCCGGCTCGATTACGCTGTACTCTTTGTTGAAGCAGAGCGTTTCACCGAGGAAGATGGGAGGTGAGCCAGACGCACGCGGCGGTACGATCGCCATGGACGCCGACTCAATTGTGAACATGTTGCTGCGGATATTGTAAACAGAATAAGTGCCGCGTTCAGCGTCGATGCGGCAGGAGAAGCGCTCCGTCGCTATCGTTGGTCTCAGTCCCTCAGCAGTGAGCATAATGTGATCCCTTAGGTTCTCGCCTTATCGCCGGATGAAATCGAAACAAAGATAAATTCATGCGATAGGCCCAACGTCCGTCTTATCTAAGCCGCTATTCAGTTGAGTCGTGCGGAATTACAAGGTTGCTAGCTTCTATGAAAGCATCATGGCAAGGCAAGCAAGGTTGAGGCCACCTGATTGCGGTGGAACACTCAAGGGGCACAATGCTGCGAAATTTAGTATTCAGGAAGCGAAAAGTCCGGCATATCCAACGCTTCGGCGGCAACGGCATGCCCATGCGCGTGCGTGACTTCGCCCTCACGCTCCAGTACAAGCAGGTAGTACGATGCAGAATATTCGTTGTTCGGCGTGTTCGGACCCACGGGGCCACCGGTGCCTAGGCCAAGCGTGTCGGCATCGCTCAGATTGCCTGGTACGACTCGCCAAGTGTCGGGAGTTACCGAAATCAGCTTCCAGCCTTGCGCGCCATAGACCGACAGTGCTTCCTGCATGCCTTCATAATCCGTTACGATTGTCTTGTAGCTATACAAACTGGTACTCCAGTAGTAGGCGATTGGACTTTGGGAACTTTTATATTATGCCCGCGTTCAAATATTACTTCAAGTCTGCTTGACTTTCCTCCTTAACGGTCAACATACTGATTGCCCATGAAGATTTATACGAAAACCGGCGACAACGGCACGACCGGTCTGTTCGGCGGTCAGCGGGTTCGCAAAGACTCGGTTCGCCTCGATGCGTACGGAACCATCGACGAGCTCAACGCTGTTCTCGGCATGGCCTTAAGCAATTCCGAAATCGACGACGAAGTCCGCACGATTATCCTCAGGCTGCAGGGCGAACTTATGGTGGTCGGCGCGGACCTTGCTACACCGCTGGACTCGTCACCTAGCTCCGCAATTTCGAGCGTTCCGCGAGTGACGCCAGACATGACCAGCGCACTCGAGTCCGAAATCGACCAGTTTACCGAAGAAGTCGGCGCGCTCAATCACTTCATTTTGCCAAGCGGCAGCAAGGCGGCATCGACTTTGCACTTCGCTAGAACGGTCTGCCGACGAGCAGAGCGCCACATCGCACTCCTATCGCAGCAAAATGAGATCGGTCCCAACATAATTCTTTATGTTAATCGCCTTTCGGACCATCTTTTCGACCTCGCCCGACTGGTCAACTTCCGTGCTGGAGTTGCAGAAACGAAATGGTCGCGCGAGTCTGTTTCCTAAGGCTCCCAATTCACTTTAGGTGAACTTCGAAGAGTAATTGCGACTTGCTACAGCATATTTTATACCAATAGACGCACTTAAAGGAGATTCGTTCATGGCTGAAATCGTTGTGGGAGGGCCAGCGCCCGATTTTTCTGCTCCTGCAATCACCAGAGAGGGTGCAAAGACCGTATCTTTGTCGGATTTTGCGGGGAAGTCGAGCGTTGTGCTCTATTTCTATCCAAAAGACGATACGCCGGGCTGCACCACCGAAGCATGCTCGTTCCGCGACATGCTGCCAGACTTCGAAGCGGCGGGCAGCGTCATCCTGGGAGTCAGCCCCGACACGCAGGCGTCGCATGCGAAGTTCGCTGAGAAGCACGCACTGCCGTTCCCGCTGCTTGCCGATCCCGACCACGCGATCGCGGAGGCGTATGGCGTCTGGAAGGAGAAAATGAACTACGGCAAGACCTATATGGGGATCGAACGGTCTACATTTGTCATCGACAAATCCGGCAAGATCGCCAAGATTTTCCCGCGCGTGAAGGTGGACCAGCACGTGGAGAAGGTGCTGGAGTTTGTGAAAACGCTCAGCTAGAGAGCAGCCAATCCGCCATCGGGCGCAATCCCTGCGCCAGATACGAAATCGGCCAAATCGGACGCGTAGAATAGCGCGATCTTCGCGACATCCTCAGCAGTCGCTAGACGGCGCAGCGGTGTGCGAGCCGCAACCCTCGCACGCTCGGATTCGGGCAGCGAATTGGAAAAGTCGGTCAATGTCATGCCCGGATGTATGAGATTCACCGTAATGCCAAATGGCCCAAGCTCGCGCACCAGAACCGATGTCAGTCCAACCACGGCCGATTTCGCGGAGATATGCGGCCCGTATCCAGCGACCGGCCGGTGCAGCAAGGTTGCTCCAAAGTTGATGATCCGGCCATAACGGGCGGTCTTCATGTGCGGCGCAAGCGCGCGTGTAATGTGGAACGTTGTCCCGAATACGCCGTTCAGCTCGTGTAGATACGACGACCAGTCGTCGTCCGCAAACTCGGTGCCGTGCGTAAACGACGCTGCGCAGTTCACCAAAATATCCACTTTGCCAAGCTGGGTGATGATGTCGTCTGCCAGCTTACTTGCCTCGCTGGGATTCGTCAGGTCAGCCCGAAGGGCTAAGCCGCCGATCTCCGACGCCAGCTTATTTGCCGCTTCTGCGCTATGGTTGTAGTGAACAGCCACTGTCGCGCCCTCCCCGGCAAAAAGCCGCGCCACCGACGATCCGATTCCTCGGCCAGCGCCGGTTACGAGGGCGATTCGGTTGGGAAGGAGTGCCATGGCCTAGGGGAAGTTAGTTCTTGACTAGCTTCAAAATCTGCTTGAACTCAGGCGTGCCCGAAAGCTGCATCAGCTCAAAGATGGCTTGCTCCGCAGAACAAGGGATCACGCCAGCGTCGCGCATCTTCTCCATGCCAAGCTTGTGGCGATCCATACCGCGCGACGAGACCGCGTCAGCCGCGACATGCACCTGATATCCATGATGGACAAGATCAAGCGCGGTCTGCGCGACACAGATGTGGGTTTCGATGCCTGCCAGAAGGATCTGTTGACGGCCTGATTCGCGAAGCCGCTCCAAAAAATCGTCCGTGCCAGCGCACGAAAAGCACATTTTGTCTAGCGCCGGATTAGGTCCTATTTCGGCCGCGATCTCCGGGATTACGTCCCCCATGCGCTCCTTATACTGAACGGTCGTAATGGTTGGGAGGTGCAAAATCTCAGCAGATTTCGCCAGAAAAACGCACCTCTCTACCACACGTTCGCGCTCCGAAACGCCCTGCAGGAATGGCGACTGCAAGTCGACCAAGACAAGCAAAGCGGAGTCGATCTGAAGGATGTTGGGATGTCTGCTCGGCATGGCTAGGCGCTCACAGCGACGGCCGGAGGAGCGCACGAGTCCCGCACGACCAGCGAGCCAAGGATTTTCACATCCTGCTTCGGCTCGGCAATCATTGCGGAGTCTCCTTCAGCGGCTTCGGCGCGCGCGACCAGCTCCTTGATGGCCGTTTTCGCAAGGTACTCGAGCGGGATTTTGACTGTTGTCATGGCTGGCAGCATTGCCTCTGCACCGCCGTCGCTATCGCCGAACGTTGCGACGGACACGTCCTCTGGCACGCGCTTGCCGAGGCGGTGCAGTGACTGCAAGACATATGCCGCGACAGTCTCATCAAAGCAAACCACAGACGTGGGCGCTGTTGCCGGCTTTTGCGGGGCAGAAACATATAGCTTCCTCATCGTCTGCTCGATCTGATCCTTGAATGATGCCGTTCGGTCGCTGTCGTATGGCGCAGGGACACATGCCGTGTGCGGTGCGCCCTGCTCCACCCAAACTGACTGCAAACCCTGCCAGCGGTGCCGCGTCACGCGCGGCTTCGACGCAGGCGCGACAAACGCAAGCGTCCGATGCCCTAGCTTCCACAGATATTCGCCGACCGCCTGCCCAGCCGGAAAGTTGTCCAGGTGAATCGACGTTACATCACGCGTCGCGTGGTCCGCCTCGCCAAGCTGGATCGTCGGAATATTGGCAGTCGCCGCGATCCGAGGCAACGCAATGTCGCCGACGATAATGATTCCCATCAAGCCGAGAGTGTCGAGCCTAGGCAACTCCGCATCGGAGACCAGGCGAAGCCCAAGAATGAGATCGTCGTCGCTGCCAGGCTCCGCGTGCGAAACTTCGTTGATCGCGTGGTGTAGGGCGGAGATCGCTGTCAGCGCGGGACGATCTGTCGCGGGCGCCCAGATGCCGATAAACTGCTCGGTGCGCATACGGCGCAGGCGACGGCTACCGCGCGGCCGTCCTGACCGTACAGGGGTGTAGTTGAGCTGCTGCGCCACATCCAGAACCCGCTGGCGGGTGTCCTTGCTGACGAATGTTCCGTTTTCGCGTCCGCTCAGCACTGTGGACACGACGCTGGGGGATACGCCGGTACGTTCGGCAATATCTCTAAGCGTAATGGGCATGATATTCGATATCCTTTGTCATTTATTAGTTTGGTAGGCCTAGGAATTTTGTACTTCTATATTAATGCATTCTTAATATGAATACAACCCATATCAAAATAAATGTTCCCGCGCAATGGCATTGCATCGCGCGGGAACATCGAGAACTGTTCTGCTCTGCTATTAATTTGGCTGCTGCTCAAGCTCCGCAAGCCGTGTTTCCACTGCATATGTATTGGCGGCATTCGGAAAGCGATCCAGATATAGACGAAGATCGGAAATTGCATCCGCTGACCTTTTCAGTTCGGCACAATCTACCGCGCGGTTGATCAGAGCCTCTGAATTGCCAGGGTTGTACTTTATGGCATTTGAGTACGCATCCACAGCTCCAGCGAAATCTGACTTCGCGTCCTTAACAAGCCCAGTACCGAACCATGCTGAATCGGAAGTCGAGTCCGATGACAGTGCTCGTTGGTAGCATGCCAGAGCAGCGTCAAGTTTGTGCTGGTGAACATTCATGTCCCCGTCCATAATTGCCGTCGGGATACTTGAAGGATCCATCGCGGTTGCCTGATCAATGAAGGAGCGAGCTGCGCCATCGTCGTGTCTTGCAAGAGCCAGCATGGCGCGAGCTCGTAGAATCTGAGTGCTTGTTTTGGAAACCTGATCGAATTGCTTTTGAGCGTCGTCGAGCTTTGACAAGCAGATGTCCGACATTCCGTTTGCCCAATGCACCATATCAGTGTCTCGCATTTCGTCATATGCTTGCGAGAGATAGTCGTATCCTGCTCGTAGCCCTGGCTGAAGCGTGATCGCGCGATCGAACTCGTCCACGGCCTCACCGATATTATCTGTCTCCAGATCAAGTTCTCCAATGTGCAAGTGCACGGCGGCGTTTTCACCAAGTTTCAGCTCGTCATCAAACTGGTGCCGCGCGTCTGTCGTTTTCCAGAGTGCGACATCCACAAGTCCAAGGGTGTCGTGAAGATGCGGAAGACCTGGCTGGATGTCCTCGGCCATCGTGAGGTTGCTCTCAGCGTTCAACGCCAAAGTCACCAAACGTTCACCTTCCGCCTCAATTTCGTTGTTCATATCGTGATACTGATCTGAAGCTGTTGTGTCCGCGGCTTCTACGAGAATAGTGCCGTCTGGCATCGTATGCACATGCCGCGACATTTGTTGAAGCAACTGGGACAAGCCCGGCATTTCGCCGTATCGTTCACGCCACTGCTTAGCTTCAGCATTGAACGTCAAATAATATGCATGGCCGAGAAGGAATAAGTTAGAAGCCCTCTGATCGCTTCGAGGCAACGAGAGGTTAACCGCCTTTCTGGCGGGAACAAGTGCATTTGCGGGTTGGCCAGCTCGAATATAAGCCGTCCCAAGCAAATGGTAAGCACCGGCAGGCGCATTAGGGTGAGTGGTCGCTTGTTTGAGCACGTTGACGGCATCATCGAACTGGGCTTGTTCTATGTCTTCTGCGCCCTGAACCATAAGTGAGGCGACGGACGGTGCGATAGGAGCGGGTTGTTGTTGAACCAGAGAAGCGGTCTGGGTCGTGACGATTTGAACTTGCGCGGTCGATTTTGCGCAAGCAGCAAGGAGGAGCAACATGAGTAGAAAAACGATAATCCACTCTGCGTAGTTCAGAGTGGCGCCTCTCGCCCTTTGGCGATGAGAGAGCGAATGACCAAAAGTGTCTAATCGAGTTGAAGACATGGCCGTACCTCCCGAGGAACGCGTACTAATGTTCTGCTTGGCGTTGATTTAGAGTTTAAGTATAGTTGCCGATACCTCGAATGTCAAACATGAGAAGAAAATTTCTGAGAAGAAAGTGAAGAATCGGGAACTAAAGTTGGCGGCACGGTTTCTAAGACCGGAAAATCGGCTAAATTGCCATTCAAAAAGCCGCCATGCGCATCGCATGACGGCTCGTCTCGAAATTTCGAACGCTATTTTTTCACTGCAACCGCGCCTTCACGCTCTTTGCTGCCGTTTGATTCGCTGCGGCTGCCGAGCAGGCCGTTCAGAGCGGCTGCGACTTCTTCGGTTGACGCAGGAGTCTGACCTGCGGCGGCGAGATTCTCCTGCTGAATCTGCAGATACACTTCCTTGCGGTGAACTGATACATCTCGCGGCGCAGTCACTCCCAAACGAACCTGGTCACCACGGACCTCGATAATCATGATTTCGATATCGTCGCCGATCTTGATGCTCTGATTCAACCTACGAGTAAGCACTAACACGGTTCACGCATCCTTTGCAATGTGAAGGCAACTCCCTTGCCTTCGCTCAAATGAAGTATGAGTGGTTTATACCCATATCCATTTAACTTGTACCATGACCAGGGAGTTCCACAAGATTAATAGTCAATACTTGTACTTACGTTGGCTCGTCGGCAAAAGTTGACACTATTTTTCGACGGTAGCTGTCGAACGTTCCCGCAGCAAGAGACTCACGAACTCTGCGAATCACATTGGCATAGAATGCCAGATTGTGATAGGTCGAAAGCCGCGCCCCGAGGATTTCTCCCGATTTGTATAGATGCCGCAAATAGGATGCTGAATAGCGCCGGCAAACGGCGCAGTCGCATTCGGGATCGATTGGGCCAAGGTCCTCCGCGAAGCGGGCGTTCTTGATATTCACCCTCCCCTGCGACGTGTACAGCGATCCCGTCCGGCCCAGGCGGGTTGGCAGAACGCAGTCGAACATGTCGATTCCCAGCGCGACCGATTCGACCAGATCAAGCGGCGTTCCGACTCCCATCAAATATCGCGGCTTGGCGGGATCGATATGCGGAACGGACCACTCGACCGCCGCGCGCATCTTCTCGATCGGCTCGCCGACACTCACCCCGCCAATGGCCATGCCCTTAAATCCGAGCGAATCGATCTGCTGCGCGCTTTCGATCCGCAAGTCCTCATAGACGCCGCCCTGGCAAATGCCGAACAGCGTCTGTCGATCCGCACGATTCTGTTCGCCGTGATATTGAACACATCTCTTGGCCCATCGGTAGGTTCGTTCGGTCGCCTCTGCTGTGTCCTCACGGGAGCACGGATAGGGAGGGCAGTGGTCGAAAGCCATGATGATATCCGCGCCGAGGCTATGCTGGATTTCGAGCGAGAATTCCGGGGTGAAGAAGTGCGCGGAGCCGTCGATATAAGACTTGAACGCAACTCCATCGTCGGTGATTTTCCTCAGAGCGCCGAGACTAAAAACCTGATAGCCGCCGGAGTCGGTGAGCATGCTGCCGTCCCAGGCGATGTAACGATGCAGCCCGCCGGCGCGCTCGATCAGCTTGTGGCCAGGACGGAGAAACAGGTGATACGTATTGCCGAGGATGATCTGAAAGCCAAGCTCGTCGGAAAGCTCGGTCTGGGACATCGCCTTGACCGTCCCCTGCGTGCCAACCGGCATGAATATCGGGGTTTGGACGACGCGTCCCGATGCGAGCGTGAGGTTTCCAGCACGGGCGCGCGTGGTTGAGCAGGTCGAGGTGATGTCAAATTTCAACGGCATGGCGAGGTAGGAGTGTACCTGCCGCCTGTAGTTGATGGCACCAATTAAGTTTAGGGATGCATCACACCGTGCTCGTTAACCTGGCCAGTCCTTAAACAGGAACGGGGAGACGGACTGACGTAGACGGTATATCTCTTCAGAATTTTGTGAGAGCAACTCATGGGTCCAAACTGTGCTCGTGCTATTGCGGCAATCCTCCGCGAGTGCTCTGCCAACTTCTTCGAAGGTCATATTCAGCTTATTTCTAAGGTCTTCTGCCTCCGATGCTACTCCGAGAACAAACATGCGGTCCTTACATTCTGCTGGAATTTGATCTCTTACTTGCTGTAGCCTGGCAGAGTCGTCATCCAAATCAATCAGAACAACTAAATACCTGTATTGGAGTCTTGTCAACGAAGGCATATACTCAGACAGTATAGAATCCCTGGCCTTGCTCCACCCCTTCGCATTCGGCTCGACCTTTACTCTGTTAGTTGATATAGCTATGTCCGCAATGAAACCGTTAACGATTTGACGAATAGCATCATCTTCAGGGACAATGAGAAGATGCTCAATATATCTGTTCAAGGTTCAACGTCTCCTCGAATAAGAGCGTCGATAAAGTCACCTTCGATTCGCAGCGAGCCTAGGCGGTGAATCGTAGCCGGCTCAATGTGGCTCCGTCTGAAAAGCACAAAAGTGTTTTCATTGGAGAAACGGGCTATTGCTTCCGGATTATGCGATGTAACAATTAGCTGACCACTTGCCTCGAATGCTTGCCGAAGAGTTAGGGTTAGCTGCCCCACCTCGTTGGGAGCCAAATAGCAATCAGGCTCATCCCAGTAACAGAGAAGGGGTCCGTATGCTGCGTTCGATGCCAGCACTAGGGCACAAATCATGAAGCATTTTTCGCCGTCTGAAATATCCTCAAATGGTATTTCAGCCGCGCCCCCGCCATTTTCAAATTCGACTAGAAGACTCCGAGAGTCCTTTGAACCCGAAGGTTTTTAATCTGCTTGAGGTCGGGCATGACTTGCTTAAGGTAGCTTTCGACCCTGGAATAAGCTGCAGGAGCCAATGTCATAACATCAGTGAACCACTCCCCAAGGTTTATTACAGTCGGTTCAGGCTGAAGCGACTGACCTTTCCGAACCAACGTTCCTTCTGAATCACCCGATATAAGACTTGGAACAGGCCGCAATAACAAAGACCTTGACAGCCAATTCCGAAAGGTAGCGATTGGGTCTTTTTCAGATTCTTGATGGACAATTGGTAGCGCAACAAGATGCCAATCGATTACAAACTGCGCCTCTCGCCCAGAACCAGATCGATGCCTTTCCACTTTGGCAAGACTTCGATCGTAAACGGGCTTGTTATTTATGGACAGCTTCTCCTCATATACGCGAAGTGCCCTAAATCCTTCTGGCAACTCGAAGGCGACGCTAAACTCGAATATCGCATCATCTAGTTCAACTTCTATTTCAAAGCGCATCGGTGCTTCGGTACGCCCAAGTGCAAGGTCTTTTGGTTTGACAAGATCATCAACCCTGTTTACACCTCGGGCGATCCGCTGGAGAATACCCAGCGCCAACCCAACAGTAGTTTTTCCCGTCCCGTTTCTGCCGATGAGAAGCGTTGTCTTATTCTTGTCTGGCTCCAACTCAAAATTTTCGAGGCACCGGAAATTGTGCACATATAGTCTGCGAAGCATGAAGATATATTACCAGTAAAGAAAAGTATTGATTTACGAAAGGCTACACTTGACCTGGAGAGGATGAGCATTTGAAAGCTAAAACAACTGCTGCAACCGTCCCGTACTATCTCCCAGGGCCGATGTCGGCACGCCGACTCGGTCCAGCATGGACAGATGGAGATTCGCCATCGGGGTGCCGTCCTTGTAGACAGTATGCCGACCGGCCGGGATCGCGCCGCCGCCTTTACCGCATAGGAGGATTGGCAGGTCGTCGTGGTTGTGACGGTTGCCGTCGCTGATTCCACCACCGAAAACGATCAGCGAGTTGTCGAGCAGGTTGCCGTCGCCCTCTTTGATCGAGCGCAATTTTTCCAGAAAATACGCGAGTTGCGTCACCTGAAACTGGTTGATCCTCTGCAGCTTGGCCAGTTTTTCGGGTTGATTATCGTGATGCGAAAGCTCATGATGGCCTTCAGGTATGCCGATCTCGGTGAAGCTGCGGTTGCTGGCCTCATTGGCCCACTGGAACGTCGCTACACGTGTCAGATCGGCCTGGAACGCCAACGCGAGCATGTCGGCCATCAGACGAAGATGCTCGCCGTACGTGTCCGGGATTCCACTAGGGACGGTAACGTTTGTCATGTTCACATTTTGGTCTACTGATTTTGACCGTTTCAGCCGCGTTTCGATTTCGCGCACACCGGTCAGGTATTCATCGAGCTTATTGCGATCGCGCGAACCTAGGCTGGCGTTCAACGATCGCACGTCGTCGCTGACAAAATCCAAAATGCTGAGGCGATCATTGTTGCGAACAGCTCGCGCCTGCGGAGACTCGTGATCGTCACCGCCAAACAACCGGTCGAAGACCAGCTTCGGATCAATCTCCTTGGCCATCGGCGTGTTCGCAGAGCTCCAGGAAATATTCGACGAGTACGCGCAGCTATAACCGCTGTCGCAGTCGCCATTGACACCACCGCGTTCGCAACCAAGCTCGAGCGACGGAAACTGTGTCAAAGCGCCGATATGACTCGCGGCAACCTGATCTACCGACATGCCGACATGGATATCGTCGCCAAATGTCTTCTTCGGATGCACACCGGTCAGCCAGACCGATGCTGACCGCGCGTGGTCGCCGGGGCCGTCGCCGAGAGCTTCGGCATTATGCTGAGTCAAGCCGGTAAGGACTGAAACATAATCCCGAACATTGGCAAGCGGCTGGAGTGTCGGAGTAAGCTCGTAGCCAGTGCCAATCTTGGTGGGTGTCCACATCGGCATGTCAATGCCATTGGGCACCATAAAATACGCCAGCCTGACTGCTCTTGACTTCGGTGCCGATTGCGCGAGCGCTGTCAGCGGCATCATCGCCTCCAATAGCGGCAAAGCCATCGCCGTACCGATGCCCCGCAACACTGTTCGCCGACTAATTTTGATGCTCATGGGTTTATCCTATCAGAATTGCTGCGCTGGCGGAAGGGCGGACTAGCGACGATCGCGTCGACCAGCGCTCCAAACCTATAATCATGCGCCGTGGTCTGCTTTGCCAACGCATCGACATAGCATGCATCGGTAGGCTCCAAGCCGCGTCCGAGCGCGTAGGTCAATAACTTCTCAGTAAACGCGTGAACAAACTGCGACTTTCGGCTCATCAAAACCTGCTTCAGCTGCGCCGGCCCGTTGAAGCTGGAGCCGTCGGGGAGTGTGCCGGAGCTGTCGATGGGAGCGTTCGCATCGGTCGTGCGCCACTTTCCGACGGCGTCGAAATTTTCCAATCCAAAACCGAGGGGATCCATCCCCGCATGACAGGCCGCGCAAGCGGGATTGCTGCGATGCTCGATCATTCGTTGACGGATCGTGCCTGTAAGCTGCGCATCGTGGGCATCGTCGAGCTGCGGCACTCCGGGCGGAGGCGGCGGCGGCGGCGTGCCGAGAAGCTCTTCCAATACCCATTTGCCGCGCTTAACTGGCGATGTGCGAGTTGGATTGGACGTCACCGTCAGCACTGCGGCCTGGGTCAGCACGCCTCCGCGATCATGGTTTGGCAGGTGGACCAGGCGAAAATCGTTGCCGATGACTCCATCGATCCCATAATGCTTGGCGAGCGGCTCGTTGAGAAACGTGTAGTCCGAATCCAGGAACTCCAGAATGCTGCGATCCTGCCGAACGATATTATCAAAGTACATCTCCGATTCCGTTCGCATGGAGTCGCGGAGGGTGTCGTTGAACTCGGGAAAGCGCGCCTTGTCGGGCGAAACGGCAGCGAGCTTTCGAAGCTCCAGCCACTGCCCGGCGAAGTTTTCCGCAAGGGCTTTCGATTTGGGGCTGTGAAGCATGCGTGAAACTTGCTGATCGAGGATCGCAGGTTTGAGCAGATCGCCAGATTCTGCATGATGGGTCAACTCGTCGTCGGGCATCGATGACCAAAGGAAATAGGACAGGCGGGATGCTAATTCGTAGGCATTGAGCGTGTGGCTCGCGCCGTTTGCTTCGGCGGGATCTGTCTCGACGCGATACAGAAAACTTGGCGACACCAACGCCGCCTCGATTGCGACCTGCATACCACGCTCAAAGCTGGAGCCATTCGCGGTCGCCCGATCAAATACCCTCAATAGCTTTGCGATTTCGGCGGTTGTCGCCGGACGCCGAAACGCGCGCGGCGCAAACAGCGCCAAATCGACCTTAGCGCAGTGGTCAAATTCGGCGCGGGATTTCGGTCTGCTTGGCAACAAAAACGCTTCCGAAGCGGGAATCTCAGGCGCACCGATAGGGCCTGTTATCGATATTCTCTCAACAACCAGGTTGCGGTCGCGGTTATTTGGATCGGGATCGGTAGGCTTGTAGTAATCATTCAGGAACGACGCTCCGATAAAGTTCTGTCCAGCGGGGATTTCCGAAACGAAACGGAAGACACCGGGCGATTTCTTGAGTTGCGGCACGTCTACCTGCATTCCGCCAGCGTGATTCACGCGAATCGCCATCTTCGCATGCTCGGTTCCGGCTTGCTCACCGTATGCCTTGACGCGGATTTCATATTGGCCGCCACTGGGACAATTAACACTCGCTCCCAGTTCGCCGTTCGTAAAGAGAATTGCTTCCTCAGCCGAGTTGATCCGACAGGACTCGTCGTGCACCGTGAAATCGCCTGGATTGAAGTCTTCAGAGACTCTTGCCGACTCCGGCGCAACGATGGCGGCATGAGCCAGATCCTCAGCCGCGTTCAGATACTTTTCGAACAGCAGCGGCGACATGGAAAGGACGTCGCTAATATTGTCGAAACCGTAGCCGACATCGTCGGAAGGAAAATCGTCGGCTGGATGGAGGCTGACATCCAGGAGATCGTCAACCGTATTGTTGTACTCCTCCCGGTTGAGACGATGAATGGTGACCCGCCCTGGCGTGCTCAGCTTGCAATCCGCTTGGGACAATATTGACTGAATCAACGCCACCGCTGATGCTCTTTCGGCATCTGTCGGCGACGGCGCACCCATGGGCGGCATGCGCTTTGACTGCAAATTGTCCGCGACTTTCTGCCAGAGCGCTGCATTCTTCACCACATCGGCACCAGCATGAGCTGCGCTCAAATCGATTCCGCCCGCCGGCTTGTCGCCGCTGTGACAGGGCGTGCAGAACTTGGTGACGGTTGGAGCTACCGCCTGATCGTAGGGAGGTGTTGCGCTTGGCGCGGCAACACGCGGCGCGGATATCGCCGACGCGCCAAGCATCGACGCGAGCGCGGCGGTTGCCAGCAATAGATTGGGCCGGACATTCGCCATTGGACTTACCTTACGAAGTCGAGCGGAGACGTGCATAAATTGCGAGGTGGATTTGTAGCACAAAGCTATAGACGTGTCTATTGTCCCGAAGTATCAAAAAAATTGAGCGCGTGGATGGGCTATTTTGCAACTGCCGACCTACGCGCTGGACAAAAGCATCCGATTTTTTTGCTACTAATGCGTCATGTTTTCCCGCGCCAGAACATTGTCGGGATCCATTTCGAGTACGCGTTGAAATTCATCGCGAGCATCGTCAGGACGGTTGGCTGCGCGGAGGGTCAAACCTAGGTTTGTCCGCGCTTCAATAAACTTGGGATTGATCGAGATCGCCTGCTTGAAATGTTCGATGGCTTCGTTGTAGTTGCCGCGCGCGTTATACGCGATTGCGAGGTGGTTGTGGATATCGGCGTAGTGCGAGTTCAGTGCAAGCGCCTTTTGGAACTCTTCAATCGCCTGGTCATACATCCCTCGACGATAGAGGTCTGTGCCCAAGCCGACATGGTAGCCAATATCATCGACATCGCTCTCGGCAATCTGCTCGAAGAGGCTGCGCGCCTTCTCGGGATCACCAGCGTTCAGGCTCCTGACCGCCTCTTCAAACGTGTCCGTAGCGAATCCGGGATCTATTTCTGCAGCATCCTGAATCTGCCGAAAGCCATCCTCTGGTACTCCAATTTCGACTAGAATCAGGCCGCGAAAAAATAGCGCCTTGGCAAATTTGGGATTGATGGAGACGGCGGCGTCGAACGCTTTCAGCGCACAGGGACGGTCGCCCAGCTTCCGACATGCGCGGCCGTAATGGAGATGAAGGTCGGCGTAGTGGCCGTTGAGTTCGAGCGCCTTGCCGAGGTAGTCCCGCGCATGCTCATAAGACTGCTTTTGCAGCGCTGAGACGCCCAGATTTGAATAGGCTTCCGCAACGTAGAATTTGGCGAGTCGTTTGGAGAGGGTGTCTGCGTCGCTGGAGTCGTCAATAACCGCCTCAAGCTCCTCAACAGCTTGTTCGTACAGTCCCTGGTCAAAGTATCGCAACCCGCGGTCGTAGCGCTCGTTGCGTCCGAAGCCGAACATTCGGCCCAGCATGGACATCAGGCACACCTCATGTGAAAGCAGCGTCAACAATTAAATCAAGCACGCCACAATCCTTCGCATGAAAAATTGTACCATAACATGCGAGACATGAAATTGTAGGGGCTAACCAAAGGAGCTTGCGACTGCGGTTCGCCCTTCCTGTCACTGTATCGGGAAGGGCGAACCGCGACTCGTTCCTCGTCTTGGTTAGCCCCTACAATTCTTTCCCTTCGCGCTTCGGGAGCGGTGGCGACTTGTCGCCGGGGGGTAGGTCTTACCGCTTCGCGCACCTGATTGGCAGAAGCCGATACAACGATGCCTTCGCTGGTTGCGTTCTCAAGACAAGCGCCGTGACCGATTCGCCGATCGCAAGCGAGCGCCACTGATCGGGCGTGCAGCGCTCTCGACGACGTTGGTCGTGCCCATCGCGATCGCTATATCCATATTCAATGTAGAAGCGCGGGATATCGGACTCGTGGATCTCTTTGTCAACAATAGTTGCAACCACGGCGTCGCCGTGCCTGACAAGCCGGATATTGCGGATCACCCACCGCAGCCACTTCGCGTAAAGGAAGACAGCAACCGCGATCAAAGCCAGCGCAAATGCAATCGAGATGTACGAATTTCGCTCCGTCAGCCCGCTTGCCCGGGCGTAAAGCAGATGGTGACCCCAGTAGACGTAGCGAACGAAGAAGCGACCCGCAGCATGCGCTTGCGACGGCGATGTCTGCAGCAGTGATGGCGACGATAAGTCGGTTTGCGGAAGCGGAATGCTGGTCACGCCAGTGACTATGTCTGACGGCAGCGGGCCTGTCGCAAACTTGAAATACATTTCGGTCACAGGCCGCTGTGGATCAACCGCGCACGCGCCCATTGCACCGTCGGGCGTGCTACAACCAGTGACTGTAGCGACGGCCGTCTTGCCGCTGGTAGCAAGTTGCAGGAGCTGGGCCGAGCGCGTTCCGACGAAACCGGCAAACGCTAAAATCGCGAGGAGAATTGTGGCTGTGGTGATCGTCCCTAGTGCCAGCCATGCGGTCCAGCGCAATCGTCTGGGCGCGCGCTCGCGGAGCTCGTCTTCGATCTCGTATTCTTCAACAAACTCGCTAATGCCCAGTCGCATGCAGGTGCTGTCCGCCGGCTTCCCATGCTGCCCAGCACGGCCAATATTCTGGCGGTTTTCGGGCAGTAATAATTGCAATGGTACCCAGTGCGGAGCGCGTCATACAACTCTGCGCCAAGCGGATTTTCTGTCTCGCCGAAACGTAAACTTGGCATGATGGTCGGGAGAACCAATAAGCGCCTCTTGCACAGAAAACATACCGGAATTGCGCTTGGAATCGGGCCTATCGTGCGACGCAAACTCGATTTTATTGACAAAGCGCAGGCTCCGCACTATAATACTGTGTTCAAAAATTATCCCCCCGCAGTTCATTTTCCGAAGAGTTCGAATGGCTGTCAACGGAGACACGAGGTAGCTACAAGTTGAAGAAGGAAGTAATCTGGTTCCCAATTATTCTGGCATTGGTGGCCGCATCGATCTACGTCATCATCAAGATGCCGACCAAGTTTGGTCTGGACATCAATGGAGGACTTCGCGCCGTACTGCAGGTTGAGCCAAAGCCCGGCCAATCGTTCGACATGCCGACCGTCCTGCGCATTCTCGAAAACCGGCTGAACTCAAGCGGAGTCGCAGAGCCTCAGATCACGCAAAAGGGCAGCAACCAGATTGTCGTTGAATTGCCGAATGTCAGCAACAAGGATCAGCTTATCCAGGAGCTGGCAACGACCGCCCAGATGGAGTTCCTGTGGTTCCGTGACGTGCAGAGCCAGCGCAATCGCTTCGCACGCTTTCAGGCCATGCCGAGCAAGGACCCTGCTGGCCACGATCAGTACACGTTCATGGATACGCAGGACCACTCGACGTTCCGCGACCAAGGACAGATCGTTTCCGATTTTCAGACATCCATCCTCGGCAACTGCCAGCCACGGCCAAAAGCCGTGGCCACAACTATTGCCGCGCCGCTCGCGCCATTTGCGCCGACCGGTCAAATACTTTATCTCGATCCAACGCAGCAGGCTAAAGTCCAGTCGCTCAACACCGAGCTGACCAATTGGAATAACTTCTACAACATGGAGTTGGCTGCATCGGGAACCCTTAGCAACAGCCAGCCGCAGCCCATGCTAACAGGCGCAGACATCAAGCCCGACGCGACCTCCGCGCTTGGCGGCACTGGAGTTCCGGAGCCCGTCTGCAACCTGCAATTTACCGATCATGGCGCGCAGGTCTTTGGCGACTTCACGCGAAATCATGTCGGCGAAATTTTGGCCATCATTCTCGACGGACGGGTCATTACTGCGCCAAACATCAACGAGCCCATCCTCAATGGAAACTGCCAGATCTCTGGCGGATTTTCCAGCATCGCGGAAGCGCAGCAGCTTGCGAACTTGATCAACGCTGGCGCCCTGCCCGTCCCGCTGTCGATCCAGCAGGTGGACAGTGTCGAAGCGACGCTTGGCCATGCGGCAGTGCAAAACTCGATCAAGGCGGGACTGATCGGCCTTGCGCTGGTTCTAGTGTTCATGGCGTCGTACTATCTGCTTCCAGGTCTTGTCGCCGATATTGCGCTCATCTTCTATGGAATCTTTGCGCTGGCGATTTTCAAGGGCGCACTGTCGTGGTTTATTCCTTCAGTAACACTGACCCTCCCTGGCATCGCAGGCTTTATCCTGTCGGTCGGTATGGCAGTTGAACGCCAATATCCTGATCTTTGAACGCCTAAAGGAAGAGCTGCGCAACGGCAAACCGCTCCGTCAGGCGATTGACTCCGGATTTAAGCGTGCATTTACGGCAATCCGCGACTCCAACATCTGTACCCTTATCACCTGTTTCATTCTGGGAACGATGGGAACGCCAAGTGTCAAGGGATTTGCGATCACGCTTGGAATCGGCGTCGTCGTCTCGCTCTTCACGGCTATTACCGCAACACGGACAATGCTCTATCTGCTAGTCGATCTCGGTGTGGGCAACAACCCAGCCCTCTTCGGCCTCAAGCGGCAGTGGGTGACAGGCAACCGCGCCGCCGAAACTGGCCCCGGCACTCCTGTCTATGCGGCCGGGGGAGCGTCAACAGGCGTCAATGTCATCCGCAACCGTAAGGTCTACTACGCGATCTCGCTTGCGGTCATCATTCCGGGCATTATCTTCTACTGCCTGGGCGGATTGAAAAAGAGCATCGAGTTCAAGGGCGGAACACAGGTTGAAGCGGTCTTTTCGGCTCCAGTGAGCCAGGAAACTGTCCGTAAGGCGATTGTCGCGGCGGGCTACCGCGACAATCTGATTCAGATGGCGACCGGCGCGCATAACGAGCCGATTGCCTATATAAGCGTCACCGACCGCAACCCCAATGCGTATATCGGTGTCGAAAATTCGCTGACCACCGCAGGCCTGAAGTTTGCTTTGCAATCGCACTCACTGGTCGGCGGCTCGATCAGCAAAGAGCTGACTACCAACGCGTTCCAGGCAGTCCTGATCGCGGCAATGCTGATCGTGATCTATATGGCGTCAGTGTTTGCAATCGGAGGATTTGTTGCGGGGCTTCGCTTCGGAACGTCGGCAATTGTCGCGCTTCTGCACGATGTCCTCGTGCTGATCGGATCGTTCGCGATTCTTGGCTATTTCCTGGATTGGCAGATCGACAGCCTGTTTGTGACTGCGACGTTGACCGTCGTCGGTTTCTCCGTTCACGACACCATCGTCATTTTCGACCGATTGCGCGAAAACCTGCGTCATAAGCTGAAGAACGATGCGTTCGAGGATCTGGCGAACCGCTCGGTGCTGCAGAGCTTTGCGCGGTCGATCAACACGTCGCTGACTGTCGTTTTGACCCTCCTTGCGATGCTGATTGTCGGCGAACCGTCGACCCGCCTGCTGATTGTCGCGCTGCTGATCGGAGTCGTTTCTGGAACATACTCGTCGATCTTCAATGCCACGCCAATCCTGGTGGACTGGGAGAACTGGATCGCCAAACGCCGCGCGTTGATGCCTGTCCCACTCGCACCAACGCTCGCAACGGCTGGCGCTGGCAGCTCCAATGGCGGCAGCCTGTTCGCAGAAAAGCGCGCTACGGAACCGAAACAGGTGAAGTCAACCGACTCCGTCGGCGACGGCGCGCCCGGACGTCCGAGCGTCACGAAGGCGAAGAAGAAGGTATCGAGAAGGTTCTAAAACTCTCCCCCGCCGATTGTTCTTCTCCGCGTAGGGGCTAACCAAGAC
Organism: uncultured Armatimonadota bacterium; assembly: GCA_963699265.1. Taxonomy (GTDB): domain Bacteria; phylum Armatimonadota; class Armatimonadia; order Armatimonadales; family Capsulimonadaceae; genus CAXSEA01. The sequence continues at coordinate 1,344,113 of OY969427.1, forward strand.
GAGGAACGAGTCGCGGTTCGCCCTTCCTGTTACCGACACGGGAAGGGCGAACCGCAGTCGCAAGCTCCTTTGGTTAGCCCCTACGCGGATCGATGGTCTGCACCTGCGATGTGGTACAACTAGCATCATGCAGACCCTCTGGACTGAAACGCCCCGCGACGAAGCTGCGGAGGCGCGCCTGACCCGCGAGCTAGGCATCCATCCGCTGACAGCTCGCCTGCTATCCAACCGAAGCCTACTTCAACCCGAAGACGCGGAACTTTTCCTCAATCCCAAGCTAACCCATCTGCACGATCCATTCGGCCTTCCCGACATGGACAAAGCTGCGCGCCGAATTGTCGCGGCCATCGACAGTGGCGAAAAGATATTTGTCCACGGCGATTATGATGTGGATGGGGTTACGTCAACGGCATTGTACGTCCGCGCCCTTTCCAAGCTCGGGGCGAATGTCATTCACCGTGTCCCCAATCGCCACATCGACGGCTACGACCTCAAGCAAGGCGCGATCGCGTTTGCGAACGAAGAGGGCGCGAAGCTTGTCATTACCACTGACTGCGGCATACAGGCGCGGGAGGCAGTCGATTACGCGAATTCGCTAGGCCTGTGCGTGATCATTACCGATCACCATGAACCAGGCGACATCCTCCCCAACGCTTACGCGATAGTCAACCCCAGGCGGCACGATTCGACCTATCCGTTCCCGGCGCTTGCCGGTGTCGGAGTGGCGTATAAGACCATGCAGGCGGTCACGCGGTTGATGAAGCCGGAGTGGGAAGCGGCATTCATACAGAATTTCCTCGATTTGGTCGCGGTTGGGACGGTCGCCGATGTGATGCCGCTCATGGGCGAAAACAGGGTGCTGGCGTTTCACGGGTTGGAGGCGTTGCGGCGGACGAAGAAAGTGGGCCTGCGTTCCCTGCTCGAAGGGGCGGCCATCGACACGACACACCGCCTGAGCGCCGACGCGGTCGGCTTCGGAATCGGACCGCGCATCAATGCTGTCGGGCGCCTGGAAAGCGCGGGAATCGCACTGGACCTCTTGCTCACCACCGACGGTGCCGAGGCGCAAAGGCTTGTCACGCACCTTAATGAAGTGAATCGCGAGCGCCAAGTCACCCAGAAAATCATTCAGCTAAAGGCGATCGAAAAGGTAATCTTGACCAAAATCACAGATCGGCCTGTTCTGATCGTGCATGACCGAAGTTGGAATACCGGGATTATCGGGATTGTCGCCGGTAAGCTGGTTGAGCAGTTCCACAAGCCTGCGATTGTCATCGGGGTCACGGAGGACGGCGTTTGGGGCAAGGGCAGCGCGCGCTCGATTCCTGCGTTCGACATATTCAAGGGCATAGCAACGTGTCAAGAACTTCTGGAAACTTGCGGCGGCCACTCGCACGCCGCCGGCCTGTCGCTTTCAATGGAGCGCTTCGAAGAGTTCTACGACAAACTTTGCGCGCATGCGTCGAGTGTCCTAAAGCCGGAGGATTTCCAGCCGCAAATCCGGCTTGACGCGATCATCGACGGCAACGAAATCACTATGGCCCTTCTTGAGGAGTGGGATCAATTTCAGCCGCATGGCCTCGGCAATCCCGCGCCGCTGCTGGCAACAGAAAGGTTCAAACTGGGTGACAAGCGGCGCATCGGCAAGGATTTGTCTCATCTGAAATTTACAGTCACCACCAGCAAAGCGATCTCATCTTGGCACGCCGATTGTGTGGGCTGGGGACTGGCTGCCGCGTGGGACAACCAGCTCGAAGGCGGCGACGAGATCGACATGGTCTACGCGCCGTCGATCAATACCTATCAGGGTAAGCGCTCGCTGCAGCTTGTCGTCAAGGACTTGTGCATGGGAGGCTGCGCGCCGGTAAAGCCGGCATCCCCAACGCCAGGCAGTAATTTGTAAGGGCTAACCAAGACGAGGAACGAGTCGCGGTTCGCCCTTCCCGTGTGGTCTGTTATCAAGCGTCAGGCATTCGGAAGCCCTTTCCCCCAACCCCCTTTTCCCATAGGAATTGGAAAGGGGGTTAGGGCTCCCCTCCTTTCGGAAGGAGGGGCTAGGGGAGGTTCTTTGTCATTTCGACCGCAAGGAGGAACGACTGGAGTGGAGAAATCTCTCGGCGCTCTACGTCCCAGGAGATAATTGAGATTTCTCCGTTCCGCTCGCGGATTCGCTCCAGTCGAAATGACATAAATCCTTCCCTTCGCGCTTCAGGAGGTGTGGCGACTTGTCGCCGGGGTAGGTATCGGGAACCACTTCCCCTCCATCGCAATTCTCACTCTGCTGGAGCGACTCGAATCGGCCATTCTTAGAGCTTTTGACGTTCATCCTCAAGAATTGGCCTCGTTTACCGATACCAATAAGCAGACAGGCGCTGGGACGAAACGCTTAGAATACGCCGTTAAGCTGAAACGAACCTCGTTGATAAGGTGTTATAATTGAGTCCTTCCGAAGCATAATGGAAACGCTATGGCAAAATCATTAATCATTGTAGAGTCGCCGGCCAAAACAAAGACGCTTAAAAACTTCCTGGGAAACGATTACCAGATCGAAGCTTCGATGGGCCATGTACGAGACCTGCCGGAAAGCAAGCTGTCGGTCGATGTCGAACACGACTTCTTGCCGTCGTATCGAATTATTCCTGAGCGGGTGGAACTGATCGAAAAGCTTCGCAAGGCTGCGAAGTCCGCCGACACCATCTACCTCGCAAGCGACCCTGACCGCGAAGGCGAAGCGATCTCGTGGCATCTGGCCGAGGCGCTGGGGCTCAAGAACGCGGTCCGCATCCAATTCAACGAGATCACGCGCGCTGCTGTTCAGCAGGCTCTCCTGTCGCCCCGCAAGATCGACATGGAAAAGGTCAACGCCCAGCAGGCCCGCCGCGTGCTTGACCGTCTGGTCGGCTATGAGATCAGCCCCCTCCTTTGGCGCAAGGTCAAGAAGGGCCTGAGCGCAGGGCGTGTGCAGTCCGTCGCCGTTCGGCTGATTGTCGACCGGGAGCGGGAGATAAACGCGTTCAACGCGGTCGAATATTGGACCATTGGCGCAGAGTTGACGCCGGATACCAAGGCGCACAAGTTCGACGCCGCGCTCAATACCTATAACGGCAAGAAGATCGAGCTGAACAACGAGGCCGACGCGACCAAGGTCATGAACGACTTGAATGGCGCGACATACAAAGTTCATTCGGTCAAGAAGAGCGAAAAGAAGCGCAACTCCGCGCCCCCGTTCATTACGTCCACGTTGCAGCAGGAGGCGTCGCGCAAGCTCGGATTCAACGCCCGCCGCACCATGCGCACCGCGCAGGATCTCTACGAAGGCGTCGAACTGCCGGGCAAGGGAACAGTCGGTCTGATCACGTATATGCGTACCGACTCTACCCGTGTCGCCGCCGAAGCGCAGGAGGCCGCGAGCAAGTTCATCGAGGCGACATACGGCAAGGAGTACACCGCCAACCGGCAGTTTAAGAAGGGCAAGGACGCGCAGGATGCCCATGAAGCGATCCGCCCAACATACATCGACAACCTGCCTGACGAGATCGCGAAATACCTTTCCGCCGACCAGGCCAAGCTCTATCGCCTAATCTGGCAGCGGTTTATTGCGTCGCAGATGGCCGCGGCGATCTTCGATGTGGTGTCGGTGGACATCGCTGCTGGCGCGGGCTATATGTTCCGTGCGACTGGATCGACGGTACGTTTCCAGGGATTCCTGAAGGTCTACAGCGAAGGCAAGGACGAGGCCACAATCGAGGACGAGGAGCGTGCGCCGCTTCCGCCGCTGTCCGCCGAGCAGATGCTTACCCTCCTCGCGTTGACACCCAAGCAGCACTTCACCGAGCCGCCACCCCGCTTTACCGAAGCGACTCTGGTCAAGGTGCTTGAGGAAAAAGGCATCGGACGCCCAAGCACCTACGCGGCGATCATTTCGACCATCCAGGAGCGCAAATATGTCGAGCTAAAGGAAAAACGCTTCTTCCCAACCGAGCTTGGAGTTGCGGTGACTGATCTGCTCATAAAGCATTTTCCGGAGATTCTGGACGCTACATTCACCGCTGGCATGGAACTCAAACTGGATCATGTCGAAGAGGGAACTCAGGACTGGGTCGAAATGATGCGCGAGTTCTACGGGCCGTTCCATGAGCAGGTAACGACCGCCGGAACCCAGATGGAGCGTGTCAAGATCGAGCCGAAGCTGACCGACCAGATGTGCCCGAATTGCGGCAAGCCGCTGGCGATCCGCTCGTCGCGCTATGGCGAATTTTTGGGCTGCTCCGGCTACCCGGAGTGCAAGACGATTGTTCAGCCCGAGGCGGCGAAGGTCGAGGTGCCCTGCATGAAGTGCGGCGGCGAGATTATTCAGCGCAAGTCGAAAAAGGGGCTGGTTTTCTACGGTTGCAAGAACTACCCGGCGTGCGATTTTGTAGCGTGGGGCAAGCCCGTCGGACGCACCTGCCCGCAATGCGGAGTCCAGCCATTGATCGAGAACAGCTACCGCGGGCGCGCGCTGGGCATCAAGTGCAACAACCGCGACTGCGGCTACAAAGAGCCGCTCCTGAAGGACTCCGACGAATCCGAAGGCGAGGGCCACAAAAACGGCAACAGTAACGGAAAAAGCAACGGCAACGGCCATTCGCACTCCGACTCCGACGCGCCTGTGGAAGAGATGGCGGTCGCCGCGTAGGACTGCGGAATGTTGATTGGGTGGCATGCTTGTCGGCGTCAGCCGGCAAGCATGTCTTTGTTTTTGGTATGCTGGACGTCGGTCATGGTGCCAGAGATGTTTTGCTCCGCTAGTCGAAATTTTCCCGCGATTGGATGACATTTTCGTGTTAACGTCCAACTTGCAACTCATGTCCAAGCAAGAGACAACGCAGTCAGTAGACTACATTCCGCCTGCCAGCAGTCGGTCAAAGGTTCGCTTATCCAAGCAGCGGCAGACACTTGTTCTTACTTCGATCATCGCGCTAACCACCCTCTTAATTTGCTACGAAGTCAAGCAAGCTCATCTGGTTTTCCCGTATGTATATCCCGACGATTCGGCAAAGTATCATCTACCGCCTCGCCACTTTACCGCGTGGAATCCCCTATTCGTGCTTCCCGGTACTCCGCGCATTATGTTGATGGGAGACAGCATCACGTATGGAGCCGCAGACACGGAGCCGAAATCGTTCAACATTTATCACTGCTCTGGCGGCTACCGACCGTTCTTACAAGAAATCTTGACGAAAGAGGGCCTCCGCGCGCAGTTCGTAGGGTCGGTAGTCGCTGGCCGCGATCCAGGCTGGCAGCGGGCTTGCGAAGCGCATCCTGGCGCGATGACGGCAGACTTTGCTAACCACTATCGCGAGTGGGATGCGTGGATTCATGCCGACAGTTACTGCATCATGATCGGAACAAACGATGTCACTACCTGCGAGCTGACTGAAAAGTCAATGCGCAACGTAAGAACACTCATTGGCGATATCTTACATGACAATCCTAAAGCCACGTTACTCGTTGCCAGCGTGATTCCCATTGGCCACAAATCACAAGCTGTGCTGGCGCGGAGAATTGCCTACAACATCGCGCTCCAACAAACTGTTGCCGGCATCGATGACCCGCGGGTGCGCTTCATAGATATCGAGAAGCTTTCGGGCATAACTGTGAATGACATAGGCGTGAGCGGCCTTCATCCGACCGTTCAAGGCTATCAAAAGCTTGCGCATGGCTGGTCGGTCGCACTCGTGCCGCTGCTAAAGGGCAAGAAATAGGGGTCCGTCGGCTAGCGCCGATTTGCGCTGACGGTTTGATTGCAATTTGGCATGTTTGGCGTTTCGGCGCCAGGCATGTTTTTTGAAAAAGGATAAGCGCAGCGATAAAGTGAACAAGGTTTTGTGAACAAGAAGCTCATCGTATTTGCTGTAGGACTGTCGTCGTTTGCGGCTTTGCTTTCGGCCCCGGCATTCTCAGAACAATCGCAAGCATGGCAAGACTTTCGCGGCGTGTCGCGTAAGATCAGTGCGCCAGTTGTACAAGCATTTCAATGGGTGGATACGGGGAATATACTTTGCCTCGCGCCATCGAAATGCCGCGGCAAAGCTTTCCAATTGGTAAACGTCAACTCCGGCGTTGCTAGATCAATAAGAAATCCGGATGCGAAATACTGGGACGCAGTGGATGACGTTTCGCCTGATGGGAAATGGGTGCTCGTCACCCTGAATTGGCGTACGTTTCCGAGGATGGCGTATATCCCAAAAACTGACGCAGAGCCGCTTGAGTGCAGTGAACTACTCGGAAGGAAATCAATCGTCTATAAGCCCGCGTCGTATCTTTACAATGCAACTTGGCTTCCAGATGGGAGAAACTGGACAGGACAGCAGTACTTACCGTCGGGAAATTCCAGCTTGGTCGAATACAGGAGGTCGCCCCCGGAATCGTTCACGCGAATCATAACCGCGACAGTGCCCTCAGTTCGCCGTAGACAGCGAAAAGGAACCAGTGGCATCATCATCGCGTCAGGGGTGAGAGGTGTAAAGGGTGATGCGACAATTGCAAGCTGCAATGTCTTTGACAAGGAGCCTAGGTGGATAACGAAGATTGTTCCAAGTCCGTTAATCCATACAAATGCAATTTTGGGGTTAACAGAAATTTCGATCTCGCCCAATGCATCACACATTCTTTGGAGCTGCTTTACGCGCGTGATTAATCCTTCCGCTGAGCCTTTGAACGAGTTGGCAACGCTCGGCCTATATTTCGGTCACCTTAGGCGCACGGAGGTCGGGCCGCGGAAGTTTTGGATTACGGACATCAGCGGTCGTCATCCCCGCAAAATCGGACAGGTGCCAGCATTCGCTTCGTTCGGCGATCCGATTTGGAGTACCGATAGCAAACGGATCGAAGTGACAGTAAATGGCAAGATGTTTATCTGGACTGTGCGGTGAGTATTCAGCCGAAGACATGCTTGCGGGACTGCGCCCACAAGCATGCCACCCAATGCCTCTTCTTGTCACCCTACCACGCAAAGTCTTCTGGCGCGGTTTTGTGGCCGGGGAAGATTTCGTCGAGCTGTTTCTTGGTCTCGTCGCTGAGCGTGATTTCCAGCGCGCGCAGGTTGCCGTCGAGCTGCTCCATCGTGCGAGGGCCGATAATCGGGCCGGTCACGGCGGGATTTGCGAGGAGCCACGCAAGCGCGACATCGGCAGGTTTTTCGCCGAGGTCGCGGCAGAGCGCTTCGTACTTTTCAATCTGCGGACGCTTCGTCTCGAGGTTCTTCTGCATGCCTTCCGATGAGCGCCGTCCTTCGGCCTGCTTCTGCAGAACACCACCCAGCATGCCGCCTGCGAGCGGGCTCCACGGGATGATGCCGACGCCATAATACTGCGCGGCGGGCAGGACATCGGTCTCAACACCACGTTGGATCAGGTTATAGTGGCACTGCTCGGAGATAAGGCCGAGGAAATTGCGGCGCTTGGCTGCCTCGTTGGCCTGCGCAATATGCCATCCCGCGAAGTTGCTGCTGCCGAAGTAGAGCACCTTGCCCTGCTGCACGAGCAGCTCGAACGCCTGGTAAATCTCCTCCCAGCTTGCCTCGCGCCAAACATGGTGCATCTGGTAAAGGTCGATGTAATCGGTCTGCAGGCGCTTTAGGCTGGCCTCGCAGTTCCGCCGAATGCTCAACGCGGACAGCTTGCCGGAGTTCGGCCAGTCGCCCATATCGCCATATACCTTGGTGGCGAGCACGGTCTTTTCGCGACGCCCATCACCCTTCGCAAACCAGCGCCCAATGATCTGCTCGGTCACTCCCTCGCCGCGCTTGCCACCGTAGACATTCGCCGAATCGAAGAAATTGATCTCCACATCAAGCGCATGATCCATGATCGCATGGCTGTCTTCTTCAGTCGTCTGCGGGCCGAAGTTCATGGTTCCGAGGCACAGTCTGCTCACTTTCAGCGCAGACCGGCCAAGATTGGTAAATTGCATCGTCTGAACGTGCTCCTTCAAAGGCTATTTCGTGCAGATCAGTTCAGCATTGCCGCTGCTAACTCCTGCTAACGAACAAAAATTTGTGATTGATACATAAATACCCACATCGTAGTCTAAAATACGGAGACATCTTAGTTGAATCAAGAATCGACTTAGCGACAGGAACTTCGGTAGCCAATGGTCAACTCTCCCTATTCAAACGAGCCCCCGCGCAAAGGCAATTCCATCCCGATCTGGCCGTTTCTCCTCGCGGCGGGCGTAATCGGTTTCGGGGTTTTGGTGGTGGTGATTATCGCTGCGACGCGCCTTGCCCCAAACTCGTTTAGCCTCGGCGCCCGAACAGTGGACGCGCCCGACGGCAGCATTGTTAACGGCCCCGTGCTACAGACTGCGGACACGTCTTTGGTCTCGGACGTCCCCGACGCGTATAAGCAGTTTATTCATGGCAAGCTGCCAGGGGCGCTAAGCCTGCGTACATCAGGCCCGGGAGTGGTCGTTTGCGATCCGGCCGTGGACGCAACCGCTAAAGGCGACGAGAACTTTGGCTTTGGCGTTTCCGCATGGATGCAGCTTGCAGCGGCGGGCCAATCGGAATTTGGTCAAACGCCCCTTTGGCACAGTTTTGAGCGTGCTCGAGTTGAGATGGGCAGACCGAATCTCGAAATCGCAGACGCCGATGCGCCCGCCTTGGCTCAGACCTTGGGCGTGACAGATGTTGTCACTGGCACCATGTCTCAAGCTGGCAGTGTTCTCACAATCAACTACAAAGTCCTGTCAGAGCCTACGAACGCGCAAATCGGGAAGACCGTGACCCTGTCCGGTACCCAGGATCAGCTTGTCGCGCAGTTACCCAGCGCAGCAACGCAGGTTGACGGGATCCTTGGAGTGTCGAAACCGACACTGCCGCCAGTCGCCTGCGCTGTCACGGACCTCGCTGCGATTGGCTCAGCGCGCTGGCAACCTAACCTTGGGGGTCGAGAAACCGTGCAGCTTGCGTCACTTGCAAACACCGTCCCTCTCGCTGCCGTTGTTGACCTTGATCATACGAAATTATACTCCGCAAGCTCTGCCACGGCGTGCGCGCAAAACCTTATCAAGCTACTGCCCAACAGCCCTGTCGGCGTCGGAGATTTGGCGATGACATTTCAGCGCGCATTGCCAACAATCGAGCCGCAGATTGACGCGCTTTACGCTGCTTATCCGGGGAATTATCAACTTGCGTTTGCAACATGTCGTGCTGATCGTGAGCGCAACGACCTACGCTCGTCCGTCATTGCTGCGGAGTCAGCTGTCAAATCTGCGCCGATCAATCCCGATGCGTGGCAGACGCTGGCCGTCACTTACGGGCTGATCGGTGATTCCGTCCGTGAGGGTCGATTCCCAAGCGGTCTAACGACAAAGCAGTGGGGCGATCTTACCGTCGATTACGGATACTGGCTTGGAGCGGCAGAACGCGCCGCATTGCTTGACGCGAACGACGGTTATGCCTATTGGGAAACTGCTGAGGCTGCCTCGTTTGCAGGGAAAGAAGACGAAGCCGATGCCGCTATGCGTCATGCGCTTCATCTCAAATATGATATCGCAGACAGTTACGACTGGGCGTTGCAGACGTACCAGGCCAAGTGGTTAGGGCAGAGTGCGAAGTTTGATGCCGTGATTTCGCTGCTGGCAACAGATCCGTCGGTCACGCCATACCAGCAGATCACGGTGTATCACCGCATCAGGAAGTCGCCCTACACTGCGGAGGCTAACACTCTTGCCAACTCAATTGCAAAGTCGTTGCAGGCGCGCATCGCAGCAAATCCAAATGATGCGCAAGCTTATGCCGGACTGGGTTACCTCTATTTTGAGCTTGAACGATGGCTCGCGGCGCGGCGGGAGCTGAAGGAGAGCGTTCTGCTAGACCCGAGCGATCCCGAAGTACATTATAAATTAGGAGATGCCTGCTACAACGGAGGTCGCCTCGCGGAAGCAGTCGAGCAGCACACCATCGTAGTGAATATGGTGCCAGACTATCCGAATGTTCACTATAGACTGGGCTGGGCGCTCAAATCTCTCAAAAGGTACAAGGAAGCTCAAGCGCAGATGCAGACCGAACTACGTTACTATCCAAATTCGAGCGATGGCCATTTCGGTAGCGCTACGGTTTATGAGCTTCAGTCGGAATACGCGCCTGCCATAAGTGAGTTCAAGAAATCGCTGGACGTTGTGCCTGACTTCCTTCAGGGGTGGCGAAGCCTCATTAACTGCCTTGATGAGGATAAACAATACGACGAGGCGCTACGTCAGTACGAAGTCGCGAAGACCTATTTTCCTGACGATGACAATATGATGACTACGATTGCCGACGTTTATTTGAACAAGAGCGAGCCGGACAATTCGATTCGCTATTCAGAGCGCGTTCTCGGTGTTTCGCAAGACACCGAATTGCTAGCCATCGCCCACCTGAACCTCGCCGAAGCATACAACGAAAAGCGCGACTTCGCCAAGGAAAACGAAGAGCTTAAGTTGACCTATGCGTACGGGCTGGCGGACATCAATCGCGACGCGCGGGATTTCGTCGCGAAGCATCCGCTCAGTTAGTCCGCTCTGACAGAGTTTTGCCATCATGCTATAATCAATCCTATGTTTGCACTCAATTTTTATAACGAGCTTTACGGGGAGCAGCTCAAGTCGGGCCGCAAGACTGCGACAGTCCGGCTGGGCGACAAGAGCGACAAGTACAAGACCGGCATGGTGGTATGGATCACCACGGGACAGCGCTACGCCCATCGCAAGAAGATCTTTTGCGCGATCCTGGACAAGGTGGAAGTCAAGCCGCTCGATCAGCTTTCGCCACGGGATATTCAGCGCGAAAATCCGGAATTTCGAACGCTTGAGGATGTCCTTAAGCTCCTAACCCACATCTACGGCGAGCAGGTCAGCCCGGAGCAGTCGGCGACGATCATTTACTTCTCGCCCATCGACGAGTACGAGCTTTGAGCGAATCAGATTCGCCGTCAGTAGTTGTGGTCGGCGGAGGGTTGGCGGGCGCGGAAGCGGCCTGGCAGGCGCTGCAGTGCGGTGCAAAGGTCACGTTGTACGAGATGCGGCCCGTGCATCCCACACCAGTCCATCAGACGGATCACTTTGCCGAGCTTGTCTGCTCCAATTCGCTCAAATCAAATCTCCTCACCAACGCCGCTGGCCTCCTGAAAGCCGAAATGCGCCGGCTGAATTCGCTGATCACGTCGTGCGCCGAAACAGCGCAAGTTCCGGCGGGCGAAGCGCTTGCTGTGGATCGCGAAATTTTCGCGTCGGAAATTACACGTAAACTAACCGAGCATCCCAATCTGACCATCAAACGGGAAGAGTACAGTCACATTGATGAATCGTCCTCTTCGCCCACAATCATCGCTACCGGCCCACTCACATCGAACGCGCTTGCTTCCGAAATCGCTAGAATCACAGGCTCCGATCAGCTGTTCTTTTATGATGCGGTCGCGCCGACAATCGACGCCTCAACAATCAACCACGAAAAGGTCTTTATCCAGTCTCGGTACGACAAGGGCGACGCTGCGTACATTAACTGCCCGTTCAGCCGCGACGAGTACGAAGCATTCCATAATGCGCTCCTCAAGGCGGAGATGGCGCCGATCCACGAGCACGAGGCTGGCACACCCTATTTTGAGGGATGTTTGCCGATAGAGGTCTTGGCATCGCGCGGCCCAAAGACTCTGTCCTACGGCCCAATGAAGCCGGTCGGCCTGACCGATCCGCGCACGGGACGTCGTCCGTGGGCGGTGGTGCAGCTTCGTCAGGAGAATCTCGCGGCAACGCTCTATTCGATGGTTGGGTTCCAAACCCGCATGAAATGGGGTGAGCAGAAGCGAGTTTTCCGCATGATTCCCGGCCTTGAGGAGGCGGAGTTTGTGCGCTACGGTGTCATCCATCGCAATACGTACATCAAGTCGCCGGGGCTCTTGTCCCCTACCCTCCAGATGCTTTCGCATCCCAATCTGCTGTTTGCGGGACAGATCACAGGGGTCGAAGGGTATGTAGAATCCGCCGCGACAGGCATTCTCGCTGGGCGCAACGCCGCCGCTCTCGCGCTTGGCAAGCCATTGATGTCCCTCCCAAATACGACCATGCTCGGCGCGTTGGTGGACTATGTCTGCAACTATTCCGGCAAGGATTTCCAGCCGATGAACTCGAACTGGGGAATAGTCCCGCCGCTCGAGAACCCTCCGCGCGACAAAAAAGAGAAGGTTCGGCAGTACGCGGAGCGCGGTCTCGCGGATTTGGAAACCGCGCTTGGCGATGCGACATGCGAAGATGCCTAACATTGTCTACCGTCCGATTGAACCATTCGACTTCGAGCAGGTCAGGCAACTTCTTATCGAAACTGGATGGGCTAAACGTATAGTTGACCAGCAGAGATTCGAGCAGATGGTGCGCAACGCAGACATTGCCATCGTCGCGCTTGACGGCACTCATGTGGTTGGCTTTGGCCGCGCGCTCTGCGACGACGTGTCTAACGGCTATCTCTCGATGATCGCGGTCGATCCGAACTATCGACGTCAGGGAATTGGAACTGCAGTCGTTCACCGAATTATGGAACGTGCGCCGTCAATCACCTGGGTGTTGCGCGATGGGCGCGGTAGCCGCGCATTCTGGGAAACGCTTGGCTTCGTAATGTCCGAAATCGCGATGGAGCGTGTCCGCACGGAATAGTTCGATGGATCAATACCTCGAAGCGTTTCTCCACTATATGATGGCCGCGCGGAACGCGTCCACGCTCACGTGCAAGTCCTACTCCGAGGATTTGGGGCAATTCATCGCATACGCCGAGTCGGTGGGTATCACCAAAGTCGATGATGTTACGCCTCAAATTGCGCGCGGATTTATCGGAAGTCGTCCCGAACTGGCACGCGCAACGCGGGCGCGCAAGGTCGCGTCGCTGCGTTCGTTCTTCGACTTTTTGGTCAACCGAGGGGTGGTCGAAGTATCACCGGCTGCGGGTCTGCGGACACCAAAACAGGACAAGCGTCTGCCGAAGTTTCTTCGTTCGGAGGAGATCAACACGCTGATGGCCGCTCCCGCCGAACTCAACAAAATTCCTGCGCTCGCCTTGCGCGATATCGCCCTGTTAGAGCTGCTTTACGCGAGCGGCATACGCGCCGCTGAACTAGTAGTTCTCAATGTGCAGGATGTCGATCTCGATCAGGGCATCGCGACGGTGACTGGAAAAGGCGATAAAGAGCGCGTAGTGATGATCGGATCGAAGGCGGTTTCCGCAGTGCAAAACTATTTGGATGTCCGCGAATCGCTCCTTGGCGACAGTTCAGCTAAACCAAAACGTGGGCCAAAGTCCGAGCCGTTGTTCGTCAACTATCGTGGAGAGCGTCTCTCCGACCGGGGCGTGCGAAAGCTGTTCGACAAATATTGCGGACATGCGAGCGCGACGTTGAAAATCACGCCCCACGTGCTCCGCCACTCGTTCGCGACTCATTTGCTTGCTGGCGGCGCGGACCTCCGAATCGTCCAGGAGCTGCTCGGACACGCCAGCGTCGCGACCACTCAGGTCTACACGCACGTCACGCCCGAACGGCTCCGGGACGTCTACAGCAAGAGCCACCCATTAGCGAAGTAGATGTGGTCTAGGTGGCATGCTTGGCGTCTCAGCGCCAGGCATGTCCTAAATTGGCAGCGATTCGTCGCAAGACATGGCTGGCCCTGAGAGGCCAACCATGCCACCCGGAAAGCGAAATCAATGTCCAACATCCTCCTCATCCTTATCGTCGCATTCACTGGCGCAGGTCTCAGCTTGCAGGCGGCCATGAACTCGCGCCTGCGGGCGCAGGTCAACCAACCTGTCGTCGCCGCGCTGATCTCGTTTGCCGTCGGTGCAGTGTTGCTGGTTGTGCTGGTTGCATTTGGGTGGATGGGCAAGGCGAAACTCGACAATCTCGGCTCGCTTCCATGGTGGGCTTGGCTTGGCGGCCTTGCTGGCGCGGCGTATGTGGTGACAGCGGCGTCGCCGTTCCGCGAATCGGCACGGCTGCACTGATCTGCTCGGCGGTTTGCGGTCAATTAATCGCCGCACTTGTGCTGGATTCGGTCGGCCTTCTTGGCGTGCCAAAAATACCGATCAATTCGTGGCGCGTGGTCGGATCGGTGCTGTTAGTTGCAGGAGTCTTGCTGATGCAGAGGAAGTAACTTGGTCTGCACTGCTTGCATGGCGGAAATCCTAGTTCGAGTTATCGTAGGCGCACCACCAGTGACCGCCCTGGCCAACAATCGCTATTTGAAACAAAAGGCAGATCATGTGGCGCATCGACCGTCAACTGCTGAGGGATCCGTCCTACTGTGCGCATTGAGCGGTGTGTCGCTGTAAACATAGCCGTATGTTCCCGCATGATCCCAGTCCAGCGTAACAATCGTGATCGTGTAAATCCCGGACTTGCTGCGATCCGTATAAACAGCGATAGTCCTTAAAGCTGTGATCACGACCCTTAGTGGAAGGTGTCGGCTCTTTCTTGACCTGCTCGACGACTTGATCCAATCGGCGCTTATGAACATAGAAGTTGAGATCACCGGGCATTCCCAGGTCGATTTGCACGAAGACTGTCCAAGCAACCCAGCCGATCACGACGATCCGCGACACGACCCGAAACGCGCGGTTTCGCCATATCGCATTAAGCCGTTCGAGCAACTTGCGCGACCCTCTGTGAATTGTCCCTGGGAGCCAATTGAAAATCATCTTTTTGGATGTACCGGCTAAAAGCAGACCTCAAGTCATCGACATCTTATTACCTCATTCTCTATGATCAGTGGCGGCCAAACTTGAAGTGTAAGTGGGACGAGCCTATCCCTTTTCGCCCATCTGCAGGAGCCGAACATAGTCTTCCGTTCGGTGAGCAATCTAACATAATCTGACCCGTGTCCTCAGTGCCTGACGTACTGTCAAAAAGTGATGGCTAACTACCTTGCCTGCCAATTCAAAAAAACTACTAATCTTCATGATTTTCATAGAAATCCATGAAATATTGCCAAATAGTTTGTTGACAGTACCGGGGTCGTATGTTAAGATACCGTAGCTTGTCGGGTAGTTCAACGTAGGCGCATCGAGCCGCTAGAGCAAGAGCGCGGAGATTGCTTATCACATAGCTAAATAGATAATTTTCATAAGGAGGCTCAAAGTCCTTTACCATGCTTATAGGGAAAGTGAAATGGTTCAGCGACGCTAAAGGTTACGGCTTTATCGAAGTGGACGGACGAAAAGATGTTTTTGTGCACTATTCGGCGATCCAGATTCGTGGCTATAAAACACTCGCCGAGGGCCAAGGTGTCGAGTTCGAAATTGAGGAAGGTCTCAAAGGACCACAAGCGTCGCATGTCGCCCTGCTAGGCGAGGGCCAGACGGAGATGCATTCTGAACAGTTGCAGCAGGTTGTCTAAGACAGAGACGCTAAGCGCCGCAAGAGACGCGGCATTCGGGGACAAGCACTAATTATTCGACAGTTCTTAGTCGGTGGGGTTCTGCCAGAGGGATCGGCAGAGCCCCTTTTAAATTTGAGCACCTTCGCACTAAAGGCGAATGGGCAGATCGTCAGACGTTTCCGACGCATGCAGCCGCTCAAATGCCGCGAACTCATCCTCGTCCGCCAACCCCAGATATCTCATGTCGGGATTCGACTTGTAGTTATGAACAATATCCCGAATAAAGTCGTCCGCCTCCTCGCTGGCACTCAGTAGCGCGGGGCGAACGTGCTTCGCGATGTTGAGCGATCCGTCCACCGACTCGTACTTGACGTAGACGATTTGCGAAACTGTACTGCTGTAGTCCGTCACTGTGTTAACTCCTCGTTCATCCTTTTCTGAATCACTTGCTAGCGTTCAATTACGCAAATATCATACCAGAACGTCTCTCGCGGCGGTAAAATTGATCGAAAGACCCGCAATCGTGACGGTGGATTTGCGCCGGGACGCGGGTTTCGGCATCATTTCAAATCTAAGATTACATCATGCGAGAAGTCATCGGGGCACTTGAGCGTCCGCCCGAATCGTTCATCCTGGTGGACGAATCGCATGGTTGCGCAACAATCGTCATCCCCCGCGCCAGACTTCCGCTTCCCGTCCGCCTTGCCGCTGGGGTCGCCGTGGTAGCCGTCCTCACCTTCATGCTTTCCGGAATTGCAATCTTCACGCTGAACTCGTCGAGCCCGGTTGTCCACGTTCTTGACGGCCCCGGCTTTGCCGGCATGAGCTGGTACTGGAAGCTGTTTTACGTTACGGGATGGTTCATCATGAGCATCCTTGCGGTTTACGCGCTGACGATTCTCTTCAAACCATTAACGAGACGGGAGCGCATTTTGTTCACACGCGACTCTCTAATCTTGGCAGAGACAGTCTTTGCAAAGCCGCGCCTCATCACCCTGCCCTACGCGACCATTCGCAATTTCAGCATTCGCAAGGATCCCACGGGCATGCAAGAATCGCAGCTACTGGTGCGATTGAACACGACGAGTTCGGACATGCAAATCGACGAAATTGAGATCGCCCAGTTGACGACGGAGGCAGAAAAGGAATGGCTTGCGAGCGTAATGAATGTGTTTTTGAGGGGGCATTGTTGACGTGGCAGACTGGCGGACGATGTCATTTCGACTGAAGAAACGAGCCTAAGCGAGCTTCGAAGCGGAGAAATCTCTCTGTAACCTTGGCCCCAAAACGCCGAGAGATTTCTGCACTTCGCTCGTGCCTCGCTGCGGTCGAAACGACAAAGTTTTGCCTAGTGTTGGAGTCGCTACTCATGCTTCGTCGCGCTCACTTTGTTCCCCGCACCAATTGCAATGTCGTATATCCCGCCGCGGAAATGGACGCCCTTGACCGTCACGCTAGACCATCCAGGCGGGAGGTGCGGGTCGGCGTAAAGCGAGGCATCGCCGACCTTTGCGATCAGCGTTCCAATGCCTTTATGATCTGCAATAGCTACGTTCAGCCCCGCAAAACCGTAAAGCACCGTCTGCAGGCAGCCACCCATTCCGGTACAGAAATAGACATTGTCCTTCGTGCGCTTCTCGGAGAACGCATCCCACGGGCCGCGCATGAACGGCCTGTACGAGTCGTGGAACAGGTCGAGCGATTGCGATGCGCGTCCAAGGCGCGCGGCGACGATGGCGTCAATGCTGGATGTCATCGCAGGGCCAACAGTCATCGTATGTTTGAGGTAGTAGTCCAGAGTCGCATTTGCGGTTTTGGAGTCGGTAACTGCTCCAAGCGGGTAGATCAGCATCTGCGCATCAGCCTGCTTTGCCTGCAGCCGATCAGTAGCAGTGCTGCTTTCGACTATTGCGCCCGACGCAGGATCGACTCTTTGATAGATGTTGCCCGCGATGGCTTCCCACTGAGGATCAGGACTTTCGCCAACCTCACTAGCCGCTGCGACAGCGTTTCTTAGGGTCTCGGCGACAATCGCGTTCGTCCATGCATCGTCGTTGACTAATCCACTGGTTTCGTCCGGGCCGACGACATGGAGAATGTGATATTTGCCGTCCGCTTCTTTTTTGACGCGACTTGCCCAATACTCGGCATTGGCCTGCAAGATTGGCCAAGCTTCCGTTGACAAATATTGCTTATCGCCTGTCCATATGTAATAATTCCAAGCTGCATATGAAATGTCAGCCGTAATATGACGCTCGTGCGAGAACTCCTCGGGTGCCTGCTCTAAACCAGTATCCGCAGATTCCCACGGGTACTCCGCGCCCTTGAATCCGTGTTGCTTGGCGAGCGCCTCAGCTTGCGCCAAATGCTTGAATCTATAGTCGATGATGCCCTTTGCGATATCGGGATGCTGCGCGATTAGGGCGGGAAACATCCAGATTTCTGCATCCCAAAATATGTGGCCGTCATATACGCCAGACGAGTACCCCATTGGTGGAATCGAGTTCGTGCCGCCCAATATCCCCGACGATGCCAGGGTGAACATGTTCGCATGCGTCACCTGCTGCGCCTCGGGATCGCCAGCTATCGCGATGTCGGACTTCGACCAGAAATTTAGCCAGAAGCTGGGATTGGAACTGGATTGGTACACGACCGAGTTGCTTTGGTTGCCGCTCGTAGCTGTCGTTCTCAACGTCCCGTGCTGCAAATCCAGGACTTGGGAATAACCATCCGCAGCCGGCGCTGCACTTACTGCGTTGGTCGTCACCGCGATCTTGCCAGCCTTGTACATGCCGGGCGACAGCTGTCGTAGAGGCGTTCCAGCGGCACCGTAGACTGCGCCAGATGCCTTACCTTTGTCGATGTTCGGTAGGTAGACATCTACCGTTCGAGCGGGGTCATTCGTACTTAGCTCCCAGGGATCGAACGTCTTTTGGTTGAGAAAAAGCTGATTCTCCGTCTGTACACCCGCGTTCATTGAGACAGATGGCGAAGAAGGGTTGGAGGGTTCGGAAGTGTTCTGCGAGCAGCCCACTAATAGGACGGCAATTGCGATGACAGATAGGCGGATTCGCACTTTGAAAACGACCTCGTTAACAAAAATTTCCCCAGCGTGCGGGGTTAGCGCGTATTATATCACAACGGAATTGCAACGCCCGAATCCAACACGATTGGACTATTCTGCCTCTGGGGCTGGTTCAGCGACGGGCGGCTGGATGGCTTGCGCTGCGGCTCGACGCTTTCGATAGTGCCGAATAAACGCCGCCGCTGCGGTCTGCGGGGCCAGCTTTCTGGTTTTCGACTTGAGCCTTTTTGTCCGACTCCTCCATATACTTTTCGGAGAGAAGTGAAACGGTATCGTCCTTGAGGCTCGGAAAAAGATGCACCAGCACCACTTGCACTCCCGCGGCAAGCGGAACGGCCAGCAGTGTCCCGCCCACACCAAAAGCCTCGCCACCAATCAGCATCGCGGTAATCGCCCACAGGGGATGCAACCCGACCTGTTTGCCAATGATCCTCGGCGCGACAATCTGGTCAAAAATCACCTGGTGGATGATCACCATGATCACGAGAACCGTAATGGCTAAGCTGGCGCTCTTGGACCAGGCGACTAATCCAATTAGTACGGTTGAAATGATTGCGCCCAGGTACGGAATTGCGTACAAAACGCCCGCGAGAACGGCAATGGTTTCCGGAAACGGAACGCCTGCTATTCGCAGGACCGCGTAGCTTACGACGATATCCAGCCCCATCATCAGCAGCAGTCCACGAACATAGTTGCCGAAGACCGCGACAACGTCGTTAAGCAGCCGAAGCACCTCGACGCGTTTGCTCGGCTGAACAAACAGCAGAGTCTTTCCCATGATCTTGTGATAGTCCGCGAGGAAATAGAAGGCGAGGATCGGGACGACAATCACCCAGATCAGGTTGCTCGCCCAAATGGGAAGCTGCTGGCTAAGATTGCTAAGGTACGTTGACAAAAACTCAGGGACGTGCTGGGCCTGATTGATCAGCGGCGCGCGCACCATCGAGGGCCAGTGATGGTTCTTCATGAAGTCGGCGATCATGTTCGTGACGTGCGCGGAGGAGGGCGTCGCTAAAAGCGATGCCGGAATGAGGTGCTGCGCAACCTGCCCGAGCTGAGTGCTGACAAACGGCACAAGGACGATCATAAACGACACAAAAACCGCGATGAACAGCGCATAGATGATGAGGATCGACCAACTGCGGTTCCAGCCGCGCCGCTCCATGCGGTCGATTTCTGGCGCCAATGTGAGTGCGATTGTGATGGCGATGAGGAACGGTGGGATCAAACTGCGAAGAACGTACAGCAGCCACAGTCCAGCTAGAGTGAGCACGACGTAGAAGACGACGGTGAACAGATGTAAGGTTTTGCTGCGGTCGAATACGGGAACCGTCGGAAGCATGAGTGTCGATCCTGGCAAAACGGAGGGCTAAATCAAGTGTACCATAAGGGCAATTCCAGGGTGAGAATTAAGACGCGTCTCCACTTGGGCCGCGCTGTTGACCATATCGCCTATGCATCGAGACTTGGCCAGCGCATGTCGTGATACTGCCAAGTTAGACGTCGCCCGGCGCAGAAATAGTGGCCATGCTATCTCGCCTGACGTCCCGCGGTGACCGTCCGGTGAAGCGCCGGATGGCCTTGTTGAACTGCTGCAGATCCACGTAACCTACCATGGCGGCGATTGCTTTGATCGGCAGGTCGGATCTCTTCAGCAGATTGGTTGCCCGCTCCATCCGTCTTGAATTGATATACTCCGCCGCCGATTTGCCGATTGCTTGCTGAAAGAGCTGTGAAAGGTAGCCGTACGACACCCCGGAATCACTCGCGACCTTCCGTACCGAAATTTTCTGATCGAGCTTCGATTCAATCATCTGTACCGCTTTCGCAACCGCACCAGGGATCGCGCGGCCAGTTTGAGCGAATCCTGCTGACGCCGTTGCAATATATCCGCTGCGGAGCTGCCATAGAGCCTCCCATAGTCTCGCATCCGCGCGCGAACGCTGCTCTGCGGGACAGCCGATCATTTCGGCAAGCGAGCCGTAGATTCGTCCGAAATTATCTCCGCCGTCCTGCATGACGGGCGTGTCCATGCATGAGGCATCATGAGTCCCAGGGGGATCGAATTTGAAATGGACATACAGATGCTGCGAGCGCCCATCGAAGAGGTAGTCCAAGCGCTGACCGGGCGCGACCAGACTAATTGATCCGGGATGGATCGCGAACGGCCGGCCGTCAATTTTAAGCTGCGCTTCATATCTGTAAAGGTGGAGGCACCAAAGATCAGGAAGGACGTAGGTTTCGCGCCGCACAAGTCCGTGCACGCCAAGGCCCATTGCAATAATGATTGGACGCTGGCTTAACGGAACCGCGATCAAGGCATCCTGCGCGATCGGGCTTTGCGCACGCAATGGTGATGGCCCGTTCACATTCGATTGCATCATTCGAAATTTATACCACTAATCTGGCATCCAGCCAATTGATCGATCAGCCAGGTTGCGCTAATATTCACCATAATTCTTTCGAGTGAAGGCAAAGGCATCAAGCATGGCACAGAAAAGCGCGGCGATGGCGACAACAATTGAGGAGAAGCGTCTGCACAGCAAAAACGGCTCCCTGACATCCAAGCAGATCGACTCTTACGACAATGAGGGCTATCTCGTCCTCCCTCATCTGCTGAATGAAGACGACATGGCGGCCGTCAAGACATCAATGGCCGAAAAGGTGTCAGAGATCGCCGAGGAGCTGTTCTCGAATGGCGTAATCAAGGACAAGTTCGAAGGCGCGCCGTTTGAAACGCGTCTGGCTAAGCTGTTTGAAGGACGCGATGACGAGGACTTTCTCGCGTATGGGCGTAGCTGGCGAGAACGAAGGCCGGGCTATTTTGACCTGATGTCGAACCCGAAAGTTCTTGGTCCGGTTGAATCGCTCATTGGCGGTGAAATATTCTCGAACCCAGTCTACAACACTAGGCCGAAGGTGCCGAAGGTCGCGGCTGGAGCTGTTCCGTGGCACCAGGACAAATCCTACTGGCCCGGAGCAAACTCAAACCCGGTTATCACCGTGTGGATTCCCGTGGTCGATGCGAACCTGGAGAATGGTTGTCTGCATATTTGGCCACGGACGCACAAGCTTCAAGTCCTTGATTTTCACCGGGAAACGTATACTGGCACCGGATTCTATGAGATCGATGAGCAGTTCCTGAAAAATGTCCGCGCGGTCCCGATCCCGCTCGAAGCTGGTGGCGCAATCCTGTTTAACGACCGATGTATCCACATGTCCACGCCCAACCTTTCGAGCGGCGTACGGTGGAGTGTCGATCTGCGCTACCAGCCCACAGACCAAGATCAAATGCTCAGCCATGGCGCGGGTTTCTTGGCACGGAGCCGCGAGAATCCAGATCGCGTAGCAACGCTAGACGACTGGCTGCACTACCGCCTTGAGCATGAGTCTGACTAACTAAATGACGCGCCTATAGCCCGATTCCCATACGATAGGAATCGGGCTTCTTGTTGTCCGCACGCGCGGTGCAAAATCGTGTTCAAAACACGTATAGTAGTATATGGATTTTCGTTTCCTGAGGCAGTCTATGGAGGGTAAGGCCGGTTGATCAATTTCGACACGATGATGCTGGCGTGCGCGTCGCGCGAGCTTGAACTTCGCGTCACTGGAGCGAAAGTCGAGCGCATCGCGCAGCCAACAGCTTACGAAACGCTTTGGACGTTGTTTATTCGAGGAACCAAGCTGACCCTCCTGATCGATTCCGACGCAACCAGCAGCAGAATGCACCTGACTAGGCGTGCTCGTCACAGCCCGCCAAACCCTCCCGCGTTCTGCATGCTCTTGCGCAAGCATCTCGGAGATGCATTTCTGGAGGGAATTGAACATCCTCTAGGGTATGGCGAACGCGTCGCGCGGCTGGTTTTCGCCGGAGCGGATGGCAACCGGTACAATTTCTATGTCGAGCTGATGGGCCGCCACAGTAATCAGATTTTGACCGATGCGAATGGTCGTGTCTTGGGCGCGATCAAGCGCGTCACACCCGATATGAGCCGGTTCCGGGAGGTTCGCCCAGGAATCGAATACACGCTCCCGCCGAGGCAAAAGGGTGCCAAGCGCGACGTCTATTCGCCGGTCGCGGGCAACGATCTTCCGCAAGTCGAGTTCGCCGACGAAAAGGAGGCGCTCGACTGGGTGGGCAAGACATTCAGTGGTCTTAGCCCGCTCATGGCCAAAGAGGCAATCGCGCGCCGGCCGGACGCGTCGCTGACGTCCGAAATTGTCTGGTACGGCATCAACGATCTTCTTAACTATGCCCGCCTCGCGGAATACTGGCCGATTAACTATACCGATTCGCTTGGCCGGATTATCGGTGCCTATCCGGTCATGCTGGTGACAATCCCGAAGACGCAGCAGGTTGATGCGATCAGCTTCAGCGCCGCTCTCGACGATGCCTGCGAAGCGCTTGAGCAGTCTACCGCGCTTCATGATGAGCGCATCGCACTCATCTCGGCCTTAACCCGCGCGCGAAAGGTCTGCGAGCGCGAGGCAATCGATGTCGAGGAGGGTCTGGCCAATTCTGAACGGGCCGACGAATACCGCGTCAACGGCGAGCTAATCCTAGCCCATCAGTCCAAAATCAAGCCTGGCGACGAATCTGCGATGCTTTTGGACTACGAGATTGGTGAGGAACGCGAAATTTTGCTCGATTCCAGCCTTTCCTTGCAGGAAAATGCGGAGCGTTACTTTAAGAAGTACCGCAAGGCGCGCGATGCGCGGGAACGCCTCGAGGAGCGCAAGTTGGAGATCGAGGCGCGGCTAGATCGCGTTGACGCCGCGATCCCGTTAGCTCAAGCCGCGGCGAGCCTTGATTCGGTACATGCTTTGGCATCGTCCATAAACGATATCAAGGGAATTGCCGACAATCAGGGAGGGGTCGCCGCATCGGGTCAAGCTGGCGAAACGCAGACCAGTCCCTACCCAGGTTATCGTGTTAAAATCTACAGGTCTGTGGATGGTTGGGAGATATTGGTCGGAGAGAATGCGGAGAGCAACGACTACCTGACGACAAAGGTGGCGTCGCCTTCCGATATTTGGCTGCACGCCCGCGCGCAGACATCGGCGCATGCGATCATCCGGTCGCGAAACAGGCCAGCAGCGGTTTCGGCGGCGGCGTTAAGATATGCGGCAGAACAAGTCGCAAAGCGCAGTACGGCGAAACATTCGCGCCTGGTACCGGTTGACTACACGCTGCGGAAGTTCGTGCGCAAGCCGCGCGGGTCAAAGCCCGGACAGGTGATTTACAGCCGCGAAAAGACGCTCGATGTCAGCCCTGAAGTTGCAGGATAGCGTTTCTGGATTTCGTAATGACTGGCTGCTACGCCGCAAGTGTACAAGGGGAACCGTTTTGACTTGTCCAAAATGGGCCGCCCCAGAGGTTGGTTGGAGGTGGTGCGAAGCGGCCCTAGAGGAATCGGTATCAAATTGTGGTCCGAGCGGCTCGTTATCGCAAAAGCGAAGATCGATGTCACGACAAGCATCTAAAATGGTAGCGCATGCGGGATTCGAACCCGCGGTCTCTACCTTGAGAGGGTAGCGTCCTGGGCCGCTAGACGAATGCGCCGCGACCTATAGAAGCTGTCTCATGACCCTCAAATAGCCTCGCGAAAGGCTATAATGACGCTCGGACGGCAATGAGTATAGCATTCATGTTTCGGGTAAGTCAAGTAAGTCTGCGCCGTAAGCGCGACGGCGAGCGTCATCGAGTTGACAAAGCTCGCTTGCTCTGATAGGATATTTTGAACGATATGGCATCCGGTTCCATGGCCCGCCGCAGACGTATCGACGACCACATGGTTCTCGTCAAGGACGAGACTGTCAAGGGTCATCATACGTATAAGGTCGATCAACTTGTCGGCTCTGGCGCTTACGCTGCTGTCTACCGTGCGTATGACGAATTGGGTCGGGTGGTCGCGCTCAAAGAGTACTTCCCCGCGTCGCACCCTCGCGACATCCAGCAGTTGAAGATTTTATTCGAGCGCGAAAAGTACGTGCTGACCCAGGTTAGCCCGCACCCTCTCATGCCTACGTTTTTCGAGGCTTTTGAGTACCGCAACCAGATGTATATTGCCCAGGAGTTCATCGAAGGCAATACGCTCGATTACATCATTTACCACTACAAAAAGCTCGATCGCGATTGGATGCTCAAGTGGGCGATTAATCTGTGCGACGCGCTGACCTTCTTGCATGAACGATGCATCGTCCATCATGACCTCAAGCCGGCCAACCTGAAGATCAACCCCGAGGGCCATCTGGTCGTCCTCGACTACGGCGCGGCGCAGTATTTTGGTGAGCCGAAGGACGACGTCCCGGATGTTGTGCTTAGTGATGGCGAGCTTTACGGCACCGAAGGCTACTTGCCGCCGGAGGTTGAGGAGACGTTCGTCGCCGACGTTCAAACGGATATCTTCGCGCTGGGCTGCATCCTGTACGAGATGGTCATGGGGATTCCGCCGGAGCAGCAGCGAATCAATGAGCGCAATCTGGCCGTCACCACGCCGCTTACTCAGCGCCGAGACGTTGACCTTGCGTATGTCAAGCTGGTGACGACCGCGCTCTCGTACAACACCGAGTACCGGTTCGCAAGCGCTCAACTATTTCTGCAGGAGCTTCGCAAGATTTCGCCGCCGGTTCCGATGGTAACGCACAAGAGCCTGTATTTTGGCATTGTGGATCTGCAAGCCAAAGGTGCTGTCCAGAAGTTTCGGATATACAACTCTGGCCCTCCTGTTGAGCTGCAAGGTGAAATTATCTGCAAGGCACCGTGGTTGAAGGTCGATGTTCCCAAGTTTCGCGGCAAGCGCCGCGATGTCGCGGTCGTTCTTGATCCGACTCGGGTGACGGAATTCAACGTTCCGCTTAAGGGCGATGTCGAGGTTCATACGAAAGAGACGCGCAGCCCGGACGGTGCCCTCATCAGCAAGGCCGACAAATGGGTAGTGCATTGCTATGTGACCGTCAAGGCGAAGCCGATTACGCTCTCAATCGAGGAGTTGAAGGACAAAGACGCAAGCCTCACGCTAAAGGCGGCAAAAGGATTTGCCGGTAAACGATCGTTCAGTATCACTAATCGCGGCGAACTGGTCGGCGATTTCTATCTTGCCGCCCGCAATCCAGAGCTCGGCATCAGCTTTGAGCCGGCCCAACTAAAACTCAGCGGTCAGGATGGCGCGGATGTCGTAATGTCGTTCAAACCAAACGGCAACACGCCGCCTGGAGACACGAAAACAGAGATTGTTGCGATGTCGGGAGAGCGCGAACTGGCGATTTTTCCTGTAACATTAAGGGTAGTCTCGTTTTTCGATTATCTCAAAGTTCTGCTAGGATTAGCCAAGTAATTTCTTGCAACGTTTGCGAAGGTGCATAAACTGCTTCGTAGGATCAGGCCGCTTGGACTAAAGTTGCCGACCGCCGATAGAAATCAACCACCGTGGTTCTTTCTTCTGGAAGATGCTTTGTTTGACGGTGGAGTGCGGTTGCCGCGAGTTGCGAAACCGCGTGACTGTTACGGAGGATGAGTAGTCGTATGTGGATGTGTACCCGTTGCCAGGCCATCAACGATGGCGAAGCTACTGGTGCGGTGTGCCCGAAGTGCGGCGCAACTGCTCCCGAGCCGACCATTCCCCCTCACGCGCGCGCAATGAGTGCGATCGCCGCAGCTCAGGAATCCGCGCCAACTGCCGAACCGACAGCCCCATCGGCGTCTGTGGCAAACGCGTCGGCACTAGCCGCAGAAGCACCCGTTCAGCCTACTGAGCACGCCAATTCCGCACCTACTGCACCGAACCTAGCGCAGCCGCCGCTCGGCATTGCGTCCGGGCCGAACGGTCGCCCCTCGTCGATTCTGCCGCCGGTGAATGGCGACGCGCCGTTCGCAGTTGATGAGCCGGAAGAGGTCGAGATCAGCGAAGAAGAGTATAAGAAGCTGACGGCGCAGGCGCAGCTCATGCGCTCGCCCATAGTGGCTATCGCGCTAGTGATCGTCGCGCTCGTCGGCATCGGAACGGCGGTCTATGAGAACTCGATGACCTCCGATCAGGGCGACAATATTCTTGGACCATCTACGGTCATGACGGAACTGATCGCGCATCGCCATGCCGGCGCGCTTAATCTTAGCGGCATATGGATCGGAACTGATCACAGCAGTACGCAATCCATCCCAGTGTCGTACACGTTCCAGCAGGGGTCGCAGCTTCTGGTGACCGGGCCATCGGACGCAACTGGTACTGGCGCGCCGGAGACCGCTCAAGGAACATACGCGGTCAAGGGGCAGACACTGACAATCAGCAACTTGACGTTGAGCGGTACGCAAACTTCAGCTTGGCCGGCGGCGCCAGCATCCGTTTCAACACTGTCCTACGACGGCTCGTCGCTAGTCATCAAACAGGCAGGGGGTTCGCTATTCCTCAAGAGGCCGCAGGCAGTCGCTGGAAATTGGTCGGGAGCAGTGCCGCTGCCCACCGGCAGCATAAAGGTAAAGCTCGCGCTTGCGCCGAATGGCAGTGAGACCGTCACGGGACGCGACGCCACAGGAAAACTGTTTACGCTGAGCGGAAACTACGCTGTCGTTTCGGGATCAGTGATCGTGCGCACACAGCCGCAGCCCGCGTTGAACGTCCCGTTTCCGCCGACTGCGCTGCTGACATTCGACGGTGACGACCTGATGGTGACCCCACAGTCTACCGACAGTACAACGCCCGGATCGCCGATACGCTTCACGAAGCAATAACTCTTAGCTGATCAGCGGCAGAACCATCACCGGCGGCTCGATTACATGGTCGGCACTGATCTCTTCCACGGCAGTGCCGATCGCGAAGAACTCGATTACATGTGGTCCCCAGGCGTGGGTGCGCTCATGGATGTTCGCGCCGACAATGCCCTTCGCGCCCAAATCTTCCGCCTCTTTTTGCATCCGCTCCATAGCAAGCTCGCGGCTGTCGTACAGCGCCTGCGTGTACTGCACGAGTTCGGTGTTCTGCGAAAAGTTGCGCATGAAATTGCCGAATGATTGCGCTGCGACATGATAAACGCAGTTCCCCATCACAAGGCCTAGCGGACGATATCCCGATCGCAGCAGAATGTAGAAGTCCTGGCCAGACAAATCCGACGTGAAGGGACGGTTGTGCTTGTTCTTGAAGCGATGGGGATCGTTGCGATGAACAACCGCCGTGCCAATTGCGACAAACTCCGCAATATTGTGGCCCCACTCCTTGTGGTTTACTTCCAGCCGAACCCCGACCACCCCATCAGCGCCTAGCTCGTGCGCCTCTTCTTCCATGCGATCCATCGCTAGTTCGCGCGCGTGGTACATCGCCTGAGTGAGAACGGTCATCTCCTGATTTTGCGACCAGGCAGACTGCTGAAAGCCGACATGATAGATCGAGCTACCGACAACAAGCCCGACCGGATCGAACCCTGCTTCCTTCACCAGCAAAAGTTCGCTGGTGGAAAGGTCGCTGGTGAAAAGGCGAAGCTCCTCGCTTTTGCCGCGCATCTCCACAAGGCGCTCGGTGGCATGCCCTGGGAGGGTTGCGTACTGCTTCTGGTCGTCGGTTGTTGATTCATCCATAGTTCTAACTTTTCCTGACTGCGTCCGCCTGCTCGTTCAATTTTGCCGCTGCTAGAATCAGCGCACGAAGGTCTTGCATTACTCGCCTCATCGACACTCCGCACTTTCACATGCCTCTGGTTCTTGCCAATCCCTTCCAATAGATGATCTGGATCGGGCAACGATGTGCCTTTCGCAAATCCTACCGAAACATGAGTGTTGCAAAGACTCAGATAAAACATCTGACCGTGGCACATGAACGTCGGCAGCTTCCATGGGCTAAGTATTTCGGTAGCTTCCGGGACGGTTTCATGCACCACTTGCCTGATCTTCAGGAAGACGTCTTTGATATTAT
Source organism: uncultured Armatimonadota bacterium (assembly GCA_963699265.1). Taxonomy (GTDB): domain Bacteria; phylum Armatimonadota; class Armatimonadia; order Armatimonadales; family Capsulimonadaceae; genus CAXSEA01. Next base: position 1,372,481 of record OY969427.1, read on the forward strand.
CGTCTGGCTTGTTAGCGAGATAATCGTCAAAAGTAGAATCAGAAACCTTATGAAAGTTCATCGCACTACTTGTCTACAAAGCTTTGGACTCAAGTAACGGCTTGGCCCTAAAGTCCGCGCAAACCACTTTCTGCCTCGGCTGAAATGTCCCACAGATTTGTAAAAAATGGTGTCATCAATTTCGTCCCAGGCGCTCCAATGATTTGGCGACAGTATCTTTGCTCGATGAAATTTACCAAAATCGAAATCCCTTCGCCTGAACCACGTATGGCCGTTCCGTCGCCTAGTTGCCCATGCATAAGTCGGCACAAATTCTCCTTCGCAGCGACGGTACTTCGCTGAAGGTATGGTGTAAGTAGACCTGCGCCTCCAATCAGGCGAAAGTTTTCGATTAACCGTCATACTGCAATCTTGGAATTCGCCTTGTTTTCCATTTCACTTGCGGTCTTTACGAGAACTATTTCGTGTGCCTTCAAATCAAGGAGAGTGCTTTCAGAGACATAATTTCCAACAAATTCGACGGCGAATGCATCGGGGTCTCGACTTACAGCATTTAGGATCGTTCCCTGGCAATTTTGGCCGAGCTGTTCACAGGGCTTTATGTCTTTAGACTTCACGACATCATATTCTTGAAACAATATCCTACTCCACGACGGCGTCCATCGCACCGATCCCTACGGGAGAAATCCGGCCGTCGAGCAATGAAAGTACGTCGATCGTCGCGGCAACCCGAGGAATCGGCATGTGCGGGATCGCCTTGATAGCTGTGCCGATGACGCTCAGCACCAGATTATGGTGCTCTCGCTCATAAACATCGCCTTCGCCGCCGGTGAGATGCACCTCGTCGAGCCGATGAACGATTTTGACTCCGGCAACACCTGTAGCGTCCTGCTCTTTGGCTTGTCCGCGCACATGCTTGAGGGCGACATGACGAGCACTGCTGAGCGCCGTGCTCCAATGCGTCATCTCGACATTGCTCCAAGTCTGCTTCGTCATCTCATCGGCATAGGTGGTAAGCACAAACCACGTGCAGTGGCCCCAGACCAGCCCCGCAGGTTGATAACCCGCCCGGTGCAACATGTACCACTCCTGCCCGGAAAGGTCGCAAAGCCAGGGATTTTTGGGCGGAATGCCCGGGCCTTCGACAGCCGTACCGATCACCTGCACTTCCACGGTCTTGTCGGCCCATTCATGGCGCACGAGATTGAGGCGGACGCCGACTACGCCGTGGCCGTTAATCAGCTTCAGTTCCTGACGCATCCGGGCGACGGCCAGCTTGGTGGCTATATTGTAGGCGTCGCTCAGGACATTCACTTCGCAATCGTTGTAGATTGATGCATATGCCTGGCCGACATGGTACATGGCGCTACCGGTGACCATGCCGATTGGTCGAAAACCCTCGCGGCGAAGCAGCCCTGCCTCTTCCGGCGCAAGGTCGCTAGTGAAAATTCCGCTGCCGGTCTCGCCAATCTCTTTGAGTCGGGAGACTGCCTGACTTGGAAGGCCACCGCGCGAGAGCTCGCGGAAATCGTTGGTCTGGCGAATCTGCTCCTCTTGACGCCGTTGCAAGGTAAGTTGCTCGATCTCTTGCTTGCGACGCTCAGCCTCGGCTCTCGCCGCGTCTTCGTCGGGAGTATGTTGCCAAGGCAGATGAAATTTAGAGAAGTTCATTGGTTGCGGATTTCTAGCCGATAAGCGTACGTTACCCAAAAATCAGTATTATGAGAATCATTCGAGGACCGCCAACGCGATTCCTCCGCATATTTTACGCTTTGGGTCAAGCGATCAAAAAGACCGTCCGAAGCTTTGGTTGCTACGGACGGTCTTAGTAGTGATCCCAGTGTCCGGAAGGTCTTGGCTAGGTGGTCTTGATGACCTCGCACCGAATCGGCAGAGGATTGGGCGAGCCATTGGCCGGGATCGCTAAATCGACAAGATTAATCGCCACACGCGTGTAACTGGCCCGCTTTATTGGCCGCGGTTGTCTTCACTCACGCGGTTGCCGCCACACCAGCAGTGAGCGCAAATGTGAGCGGCCAGTGGCAAGATGATATTACTATGAAAACAAACTATTGACAATATGCGTCCACAAGAAAAATCCGACCCTGAGAAATTGACTACAACGCCGAATCGAAGGCAAAATAGATCATCCATAATCGACCTCACCGTGCAACACATTGAATCTGTCCAAACCCGAAGAAGGATAACCTGTCCACATGCCGACACAAATTCAAGCGAATAACATCAGTTTGAACGTCTCTGACGGAACCACCATGCCCTGCTACGTGGCCCGGCCGCAAGGTGCAACTCCCACTGCAGGGATTATCGTCTTTCAGGAGGCGTTCGGAGTGAACCATCACATCCGCGATCTCACCGAGCGCTTCGCTCGCGAGGGCTACGTGGCCATCGCGCCGGCCCTGTTCCATCGCACCGATCCTAATTTTGAAGCGGGTTACGAAAACTTCGATCCGATTCGGCCGCACATGATGGCGCTTACCGTCGATGGCGAGGCCGCCGACGCCAAGGCCGCGTTCGATTGGCTGGTGTCGCCAGAGGGCGGCAATGTCGCGAATGTCGGCACAAGCGGCTATTGCATGGGCGGCATGGTTTCGTTCCTGGCCGACGCCACCCTCCCCGTCAAGGCGTCGGCTTCCTACTACGGTGGCGGAATCGCGCCTGCACCGGCCATGGGAAGACCTGGACTTCTGACCGCGCAGGCGACCTCAACGCGCCTATCCTGCTGTTCTGGGGCGGACTGGACAAGCATATTGGTGCAGACCAGCGGGGTGCGGTCGAAGAGGCGCTGACCGGTGCAGGCAAGAATTTCGGCCAGATCGTCTTTTCGCAGGCCGACCACGGTTACTTCTGCGATGAGCGCACCGCATACAATGCCGAAGCGTCAGCGCTTTCATGGGCGATGACGCTAGAGTTTTTTAGGATGCATCTGACAGCGCGGGGCTAAGCGGCCAAACATCAATTTCATTTAACAAAAACTTAATATCTGCTTAACAAAATGTTAATGTGAGCCCAGTAATATTGCCTTGCCCAGAGACGGGCATAAATCAAACGGAGGGTTCACTGATTGAAAACTTCAACCTACGCTTTAGCTGCCGTACTTGGCACTGCTTGCCTCTTCGCCGCCGCACTGACGGCGCCCGTTCTTGCCGACCAGAACGATGTCCCCCACTACGACAAGGTTGTCATCGTGATGATGGAAAACCAGCAGTACAGCACGATCATCGGACTGCCGCAGGCGCCGTACGAGAACTGGCTCGCTCAGCATGGCGCTCTACTTACCAACTCCTATGGCTGCGAGCATCCGAGCCAGCCGAACTATCTCGACATTTTCACCGGTTCGGACCAGAACATCAATGACGACAATGATCCGTACGTGGCAACACTCCCGTTCTGCGGCGAAAACCTTGGTGCTCAGCTCCTGCACAAGGGCCTGAGCTTTCAGGGTTACTCGGAAGACCTGCCGTACGTTGGCGATTCCACGGACGACTTCGGCGCAGCTCCTGGCGATCCGGCTGGGACTCACGACTATGCGCGCAAGCACAATCCATGGTGCAACTACCAGAACGATGCGTATCCCGCTTCCGACTCGAACTATGCATCTAACTATCTGCCTTCCACAGTGAACCAGACCCTTGACCCGTGGGTTGCGATCACGAACTCCGGCGACTTCAAGAGCCTGCCGACTCTCTCCATTGTTGTGCCAAACCAGCAGCATGATGATCACGGCATCACCGGCGGAGCTACCGGCACCCAACTCATCGCAGACGGTGATGCGTGGCTTAAGACCTACATCGACCCATATGCGGAGTGGGCGAAAACGCACAACAGCCTGTTGATCATCACGTGGGACGAGGACGACTACAGCACGTTGATTAACAAAGTTCCCACGATCTTCTACGGAGCGCACGTCAAAACCGGCGAATTCCCGGAAGCTCATTCGGTAACGTTCGTGTCCACAGTCAACGCCGATTCCGGCCCGCAAGGTGTTCCCATGTATGCGGCAACACCGGGCGTCGACCACTGGAACGTCCTTCGCACCGTCGAAGACATTTTCCGCCTCGGGCACATCGGAAGCACGAACAAAGTCGACACCATCACCGACATCTTCAAGGGCGATCGCTAGGACGCTTCGCTATACAATGCAGTCCGTGCCCAGCCGCTTCAAAGTGGCTGGGCTTTTTGTTTGCGCTCGAAGCCACAATTCGATGCTGAAACGAATTTACTCCATCTTGATCACCGCGCATGGAATGACTCTATCAGTCTACGTTAATTCACGCAACCGACCGAACATGAAGTAGCATGCGCTTTTCAACCACATTCACGAGCGTTACGTTTCTCGTTGCCTGGGCAGTCGCGGTCGGGACCGGCATGCACTTGCTCAATCGATACAGCGCATCGCCCGGTACGCCGGCGAATCCGCCTGCCGCGCTTTCCAAGCAAGCGTCAGACTCAGTTTTCAAAGCATCGCCCGGCAAATTCAGTGTCGTTATGGTTGTTCATCCGCTCTGCCAATGCTCACGTGCCAGCTTGGACAACCTACAGGAAATCCTCATGCGCGCATCAGGAAAGATTCAAGCATTCGTCGTCGTCAACAGTCCGGATGACGCAAGCGCCGAGTGGACGAACTCGGACATGGTGAGGACTGCGCGGCAAATTCCTGGCGTTAGAGTTGTGAATGATCCAGGCGCGCATATCAGCGCGAGACTCGGAGCGGTCACGTCTGGACAGGTTTACGTCTTCTCCGATCACGGCAGGCTGCTGTTTTCTGGCGGGATCACCGATGGCCGGGGTCATGTCGGCGAGTGCGAAGGCATGACATCAATTTTGTCGATCGTCCGCGGTTCAGGATCGCGCATGACCACCACGCCAGTCTATGGCTGCGCCCTTGTACAAAGCAGCATGACGCCACATAGGTTTGAACACTAATATGGATCACATTTTGCATTCGCCTACAAGTCTTGATGGGCCCACTGATTCTGGGCGTGACAGGCGAATTAAGGTGCGCGCCAAGGAGTTATACGATCGCGATTTGGGCCTTGTCCATGCCAGAACAGACCGGATGTTTGCTGGCCTGATGCTATTTCAGTGGCTCGCAATAGTGCTTGCAGCGATCTATATCTCTCCGTTAACGTGGGAAGGAGCGCAGAGCTCGATCCACATCCATGTTTGGGCAGCAATTCTCCTTGGCGGCGCGATTGCAAGCGCGCCCATCTACTTTGCATTGACGCAGCCCGGCGCGGTGATTACACGCCAAGTAATCGCCGTCGCCCAGATGCTGATGTCAGGACTTCTGATCCATGTAACTGGTGGACGGATCGAAACCCACTTTCACGTATTCGGCTCCCTTGCGTTCCTGGCGTTCTACCGTGACTGGCGCGTGCTGGTGACTGCGTCAGTCGTGACTGCGGCCGACCACCTCATTCGCGGCACGTACTTTCCTGCTTCGATCTACGGGGTCGAAACGGTGAACAACTGGAGATGGTTGGAGCATACCGGATGGGTGGTCTTTGAAGACATATTCTTAGTCTATGCATGCGTACGTGGCACTGCTGAGATGAAGGACATCGGGATGCGCCAAGCGCAATTGGAAGAAACTAACGAACGACTTGTGGCCACGGCGACGATGTTGCGCGATTCAGAAGAACGAGTTCGTCTCGTGGTCAGCACGTCTATGGACGCAGTCATTCTAGTGGACTCCGACGGCTTTGTTGCCGACTGGAACCCGCAGGCGGAAACTATAACGGGCTATTCTGCAGGCGAGGCGTTCGGACACAGAATTGTTGACCTAGTGGTTCCCCCTCGACTGCGCCAGGAGAGCATCGACCGCCTAGCGTCAGTTCAATCAGCCACAGTCGACTCTCCGGTCTCAAGTCGATCACGCACGTTCTCTTGCCGAAAAGATGGAACTGAGTTTCCATCCGAAATCTCCATTACAACCATATTCATCGACAATCGCCTAATGCTCAGCGCGTTTCTGCGCGATATGAGCAACGTTTACGAGGCCGAGGCCGCACGCCAAACCTATCTGGAACGAATCGAGCAGGCGCGCGACCAGGCGCTTCAGCTCACTCGCGCAAAGTCGGCATTCCTTGCGAATATGAGCCATGAAATTCGCACACCGTTGAACGGAATTCTTGGCATGACGAATCTTCTGCTCGGAACCGATCTCGACCAGGAGCAGCGTGACTTTACGCAGACAGTTCAAACCAGCGGCCACTCCCTGCTTGAAGTCATTAACGACATTCTTGACTTTTCAAAGATCGAGGCGGGCAAGCTGAAGATTTCTGAGGCTGAATTCAGTGTACGAGACGTCATCATGGAAGTCCTCGATCTGCTCGCCCACCGTGCCCAAGACAAAGACATCGCGCTAGCATACTATATCGCTCCTGAATATCCCGATCGGCTGCTAGGAGACCCGCTACGAATCCAGCAGATATTGACGAATCTGATTGGCAACGCGATCAAATTCACGGACTCAGGTGAAGTTGTAGTCGAGTCGAGAGTCATCCACGACAGCGAAAAGCAAGTGCTGGTACGATTTATCGTCCGAGATACCGGGATAGGCATCCCGCAGAGCAGACATGCGTCGATCTTCGAAAGCTTTACACAGGCAGACGGGAGCACCACCAGGAAATACGGCGGCAGCGGTCTTGGCCTGACCATCTGCAAACAGCTTGTCGAACTCATGGAAGGCAAGATTGGCGTCGAAAGCGAAGAGGGTACAGGAAGCAATTTTTGGTTCGAGCTGACGTTGGCTAAGTGCCTGTCCCAGCCGGAGTGCAAATCGATCGCCAAAATGGAGTCAGGGCGCAAGCCGAAGTTATTGGTGGCGGATGCCAACTCAACACGGTGTCGAGGCATCCAGGATCATCTTCGCTATTGGAATTGCATTGTAGAGGGTTGTGCGACTCTGGACGAATTGACCGCCAAGGTCAATGCGCTTGGAAGCGACGAGTCATACGATGTCATCATACTCGACAGCGATTTGGCGACAACTGCATCGCCAGCGGAGGGATCAGCACGCGACGCGCTCGCCCATCTATCTGCGCCAATTATCTTGACGGCAAGCGTCGGCGCTACGGCATCGCTTAGGCAAACCTTTGGCAGCTTGGTCGCTGCGATCCTCACTAAGCCGATCCGTCAGTCTTATCTGTTCGACTCGATCATGAACGTCTTAAATGCAGACGCTAGCGCGGTGAGGCCGCAGGTTCTATCCGCTGGCTCGTCCGCAGAGGCAGACTCGACCCATTTCGCGCTCAATATTTTGCTCGCCGAAGACAACCTGGTCAACATAAAAGTTGCGACCCACATCTTGGAGCGCTGGGGCTGCGATGTCACCTCTGCCGAAACCGGTGCTGAAGCGATTAAGATGCTACAGACATGCCGTTTCGATCTTGTCCTGATGGACGTGCAGATGCCGGAAATGGACGGCATTGACGCAACGGCAAGAATCCGTAAGATGCAGGTGGAAGGACAGATATCGGGGACAATTCCAATCATAGCGATGACCGCGCACGCTATGGAGGGTGACCGAGAGCGTTGCATCGCAGCCGGTATGGACGACTATGTTTCCAAACCTGTCGAGCCGACCGCTCTTGCGGATGCGATCAGGCGGTGCCTCGATATGCCCGCAACAGGAGCACCGAAACGTGAGGAAACAGTCGTCAGCAGCAACTTTGAAGTTCTGCGCTTGTCCAGACTCGCAGCAATGGTCGGCGACGATCCCGAGTTTGAAGCCGAAGTCGTGAGCGACTTCCTTCGCGGGGCAACAAAGCATGTCGGTGAGATTTGCGAGGCGTTTGAGTCGGGGAACGACGAAAAGCTGCGTCTCGCCGCGCACGCGCTCAAGGGAAGCTGCCGCACGCTAGGCGCAGAGGCGTTGGGTGAGGTCTGCCAAGAGCTCGAAAAGCAGGCTGCAGGCGGCCATCTGGCCGAGTGCTCGTTCCTGATCGCCCAGGCAAAGGCACAGCATATCTCCCTGGAGGCCGCAATGAGAAGAACATTGGATTCCCTTAGTATTCGTGCCGTCGCAACTGGTTCCTAACACGGGTATAACCCGGCTATGAAGAACCAAAGCGTTGACACGGTCATCATTGCTCACGACTATCTTTGTCCCTGGTGCTGGGTGGGATTGTTTCAGGCGCAGCGCCTTAAGCTGGAGTTCCCAGAGATTAAGCAGGATTGGCGCGGCTACGAGCTTCTGCCGGAAGCGCTCGGCCCAATACCAGATTACAAGCCAAAGCCAAAAGAACCGGGTGATCCACCGACGCGGCTAGAACTGCTCGAAGAGCTTGACGGCATTCCCATCCCGCAAAACCGCACAATTGGCATCGTGCGTACGCATGACGCACTGCAAGGTGCCGAATATTTCAAGCACCATGCTCCGGGTTTGTTCGACGCCTACAACGAAGCTGTCTACCGCGCGTTCTGGGAGCGATCCGAAGACATCTCCAGCTACGAGGTATTGGGCGATATTGCGCAGCAAGTTGGAGTAGATCGCAGCGAGTTTGTCGGGGCCATTGCCGCTAAGAAATTTTCCGCAATATGTGGTCGGATTCGATGACGATGCGTACTCAAACGACATCACCCATGTACCAACGTTCGTTTTCCGCGGCGAGCGATGCGCTGAGGCGCCCTACTCTACCATCAAGCTGATGGCCGGACGGTTCAACGCCTGGTACGAAGGCAAGCGCTAATGACGTCCGTTGCCAGTGGCTCATCAATCGTCTTTGCGGCAATCGTTCCTCACGGCGACATCATCCCGGCTCTTTCGAAACCAAAAATGGTGGAGAAGACACGCGGCCTTGTTGCGGCAATGGAGCTGATCGAAAAGCGATGCTTCGATGCCAAGCCGGATACGGTGATCGTCATGACGCCGCATGGAGTCCGCATCGAGGATTCCATTTGCATCGCCGTGACCGAACGCGCAGCCGGATCGCTAACAGAAAACGGCGCGATGATCGCCGCCGACATGCTTCTCGATCAGGAACTCGCCCGAGCGATTGAAATGGAAGCGCGTGACAACTGCGTGCCCATCGCCAGCGCCATCTACGGATCAAGCGCTGGGCCGTCTTCGTGCATCCCGCTCGACTGGGGCGCCCTCGTCCCGCTCTGGTATCTCGGCGCACGCTGGGAACATCAGCCGAAGGTGGCCGTTGTGGTTCCCTCCCGCACGGTGCCGTATGATAAACTGGTCCAGTTCGGCCGTTCGTTGGTGCGTGCCGTGGATTCGGTCGGAAGGCGCGTCGCCGTGATCGCGTCCGCGGACTGGTCCCACGCGCATTATGCGGATGGGCCTTACGGATATCACTCCGCGGCGAAGGAGCTCGACGAGCAGGTACTGAGGATCGTCAAGAGCGGCAAACTCCACGAACTGGGGGAGCTGCCAGACGACCTCATAGAATGCGCGCTCCCCGACGGCATCTGGCAGTGCCTCATGCTGGCTGGCGCACTTGAGGATACCAATCTGATTCCGCAATTTCTAACGTACGAATGCCCCAGCTATTACGGAATGCTATGTGCAATTTGGAGCTAATACGCTACAAAGCGAGCATTTCAGCAGATACTTCCAACTCCGTTCATTAATCTGAGTTGGAGTTATTACGAAACGCTCCTAACATGCCAGCGTATTCGATTGTCAACGCAAAAAATATTGCAGGCACACACTAAATGTGCTTTAATAAGTGGGCAGACGTCGAGTTCGCTCGTCGCTTCGCAGACGATGCAGTTCTCCTGCAGGTATCCAATGCAAAGCAATGTCACGTCTAGTCTAGACCCACTTGTCCACATGGACTATGCGGCGAATCCGCGCTCCACTGTTCGCGACGAACAGTTGTTGCAATTCACCCTCCAAACCGCCAAGCTAGGCATGTGGCGCGTTGACACCCTCCAGGACAACCGGCTCTATATGTCGGAGGTCAGTCTGTCGCATTTTGGTCTGCCTGCCGACGCCCACTTTACTATTGACGACTTCTTCAAGACGATCCATTCAGAAGACCGCTCGCGGCTCGAAGTCCTAATTGTGCGGGAGCTTACGGAGGAAGCCGAGTTAACGGACGATTACCGCTGCATTTGGCCCGACGGCAGCGTTCACTGGATAAGAGGATACACGGCGCGTGTTCATGACACTTGTGGATCGCTCTCGCAGATCGTCGGCACGACCGAAGAGATCACCGAAAAGAAGCGTGCTGAGCATGAACATAAACTTGCAGATGATGCGCTGCGCGAAAGCAATCAAATTCTAAAGCTGGCCCTTGAGAGCGGGCATATTGGTAGCTGGCAACTCGATTTGCGCACTATGCACGTTGTGCAAGCGTCGGATCTCTGCAAAGCACATTTCGGTCTGACGTCGGAAGCAGATTTGGAGTCCATAAGCGACGTTTTCAAACGAATTTACTTCGAAGACCGCGATACCGTCCAAGCTGCATTTGGTTTGCTGATTGAGTCCGGGCACAGCAGTGAGTTGTCCCATCGCGTGGTTTGGCCTGATGCCAGTATTCACTGGCTGTGTTCAAATGCGACATTGATTTATGGGGGCGATGGCGCTCCAATTTATGCCATCGGCATGACTCAAGATATCACCCGTCGCAAGGAGCTCGAGGCTGCGGCGGAAAGTGCACTTCAAGCGGCAAAGGATCAAGCCGACCGTGACCCATTGACCGGGCTGCTCAACCACCGGACATTTCACAAGCGACTTTACGAAGCTGTTGACGAAGCGCATGAGACATCGTCCAGCATTGCAATCGCGATCTTTGACCTCGACAACTTTCGGTTCTTCAACGATGCCTATGGCCATGTCGTCGGTGATGAAGTACTTAGGATGGTCGCAGATGCGCTGCGGAACGCAAGCGACCATTACCTTGTGACCGCGCGTTTTGGCGGCGATGAGTTTGTTGTAATCATGGACGGCATCGACCCGACTAATCCGGAAGCAATCACCTCATGCCTGTCAGCCGATTTGAGCGACCTTGGCTACCAACCTGAAAAAGAAGAATCCGTGATCCCGATCACGGCCTCCATAGGCTTTGCGATCTATCCTGAGACCACTTCGAACCGGCACGATCTGCTGCGGATTGCCGACGAGCGCCTATACCGAGCAAAAACTGGCGGCGACTTCGAAACCGAGGCAGATCGGATGAGGACGCAATTGGGCGGCAGCATTCAAGGATTCTCGATGCTCGATGCTCTGGTCACCGCAGTGGACAACAAAGACCGCTACACGCGCAAGCACTCTGAAGAAGTCATGCTTTACAGCCGCGCCATCGCCCGAGAGTTGGGCATGGACGAGGATCAGGAATATATGATCGGTGTCGCGGCGCTTTTGCACGATGTCGGTAAAATCGGCATTCCAGATGCAATCTTGCGAAAACCCGCCCAACTCACCGAAAGCGAGTACGAGGCGGTCAAACAACATCCGCAGATGGGCGCGATCATGGTGACAGCTGTCCCTGGACTTGAAGGAACGCTTGACGCTGTCCGTCATCATCACGAGCGTTGGGATGGCAACGGCTACCCGTTCGGCCTGCGTGGCCTGGAGACGCCAATCTCCGCCAGGCTCATGGCTGTCGCCGACGCCTACTCTGCCATGACCACTGACCGCCCCTATCGAAAAGGAATGCATCCGGAAAAGGCAATGTCCATTATCGAGAGAGGCAGCGGCGTCCAATGGGATCCCGATTGCGTCGCTGCAGCCCTACGCGTATTCCGGCAGATTAAATAGCAATCACGGACTACAATTCACTCAGAAAATCGAAGAACGAATCGGTTTGCCCAGGCGCATTTTCGTGCGCAAAGTCCGGGTAGATCAGGACTTGCTTCGGGGACGTGATCTTGTTGAACGCCGCAAATTGCGACGAAGGCGGGCAGATCGTGTCGAGCAGGCCGCATCCCATCAAGACACGTGCCTTGATCCTCGGCGCGAGATGCTGGATATCGATGTATCCAAGCCTGGTAAACATTTCGTTTTCGCGCGCGTGGGTCGGATCAAAGTTGCGGAAGTAGTCCTTAATTTCGGCATAGGCACCAGTTGCGAGATCCATCTCCCAAACGCGTTGAAAGTCGCACAAGAATGGATGCATCGCGGCCGCCAGCTTTATTCGTGGTTCTAGCGCCGCGCATGCCAGAGTCAGTGCGCCGCCTTGCGATCCGCCTGTCGCACCGACCCGAGTTCCATCCACTTCCGGCCTGTCGATCATGATACCTGCAAGTTGGGCGCAGTCGAGATAGACATGCCGAAACAGCATCTTGTGCGGATCTTCATTGTCGATCCCACGAATGAAATGGCCCGTGGACGTCTTCCCAACTGTCCCGCCGACATCCTCCGAAAATCCGCTCTGCCCGCGCACATCCAGCGCAGCGACGGAATACCCTTGCGAAACATAGCCCAGCTTGTCGTTCCACTCGCCGCTGCTTCCGCCATAGCCGTGGAACATGACTAGACCAGGATGCGGTTCGGTCACGTTCTTTGGACGCAGGTACTTTGCATGGATACGCGCACCACCCACGCCAGTAAAGTACATGTCGAAGCAGTCCGCAGCTTTGGACTTTAGCGGATGCGGGATGAGTTCGATCTTCGGATCAAGTGACCGCATCTCAGCGAGCGCATCGTCCCAAAACTGATCGAAATCGGCTGGCTTCGGGTTTCTTCCCTGATAGGCCCGAAGCTGTTCGAGCGGCATGTCTACTAGTGGCAATGGTTAAATCCTCGACTGTAGTAATTTAAGATCAGTTTGAATTTGGAAATCTTTGAAAGTCTCGCTTCGCTGCAGCGCGCGCCATTCCAGCGAATTCGGCCGAATTGGAAACAGCTTTGGATAATACTGCTTCGGCTCGTGCAAGAAGCGCAACGCCTTCGGGATCATCTTCTAGATTCTCTCGCTGATTAAGTGTCTCTTTCATCATGTACAAGTACTCCAAATAATCCCGGCGTCGTTCGTTGAGGTTCGGCCTGTCGAGAAAAATTGCCTCGATGGTTTGTTTTCCCTTTACACTTCCGTTAACGGGAATTGGCTGCTCCTCACGAAACGTAATGAGGTCTTCTGGATCAATCTGAGCGGGATCGATGAATAAGGGCTCTTCTGCCGCAACGTCGCCAGCGTGATTTATTGCACGCCTTGAATTGTCTACCAACGGAAATAGGTTGCGCTTATGTCTTTGATTGCAAGCCGAACAACTTAGAAACAAGTTGCTCCATTCATAGGCAAGCCAGTAGTATCCCGGCGTATTTAGCTTGGCCTGCTTGCCTTGCCGATGTCCAAACTTTGGACGAAAATGCTCCACATCGCCATCCTCGCCAACTCGAGATTCACAAAAACAACATTTTCGATGCTGAGCATCGCACAGAGCCTTCTTTACACTAGGATCACCATAAAGCGCTTGTCTGAAAGTGAAAGATCGATTGCCAGCGTCGTATTCAGCACATAGCTTATCTCGCTCCGCAACACCTTTGGTTTTTAGGATGGTGGGAGGAGCAGCGGGCCTATTGATCTTAATCACTCCCGTTGGCGATTTTCGGCTTGAGAATTGCGGCCGCCCTTCTGATGATATCCGCCGCTTCGATATCCAATGGCGTTTCGCCCTCAGGCAAATTGCCGATCTGCCGTTCAACTTCTGCAAGCCTAGCCCTGTCTTTGGCGGTCAGCTTCGACTTTGACAAAAGCTCGGTGCGTTCGGCTTGTAGAGGATCGAGGCTTGCACTCCTGGAGCTTGGCAAATCAAATAGCTCGCTGGTAAGAATCTGGTCAACTCGCCAATTACGGATATGCTCGGTATCGTTATCGATGACGACATGGTCGCCCTCCTTTCGCAGCAAAACGATATTTGCATCCTGAGCAGCTTGAACTATGAGCGGACTATGCGCAGTCGCAATGAACTGAGTGTTGGGAAACGTCGCGCTGAGAGTTGTTAGCAGTTGTCTCTGCCACTTTGGATGGAGATGAAGATCGATCTCGTCGATAAGAACGATCGCCGGTTCATGGAGAGGATTTTCGCTGTCCGGGTACCGAGCAAAAAGCCGTGCGGAGAGGTCGATCATCCAAGTCATCGCGGAGCGGTAACCGAGGCTCAGATCGTCGAAAAGAACCCAACCGAAGGGCGTTTCGAACTCTGCTCGCGCGGTTTCTGCGCGATCTTGAATTCTAATTTGAGTCACATCTGGCAGCAGGCTGACAATTGCCGAATTGATCTTTTTCTGTCTTTCCACTGACCCGGAGACCTGTCTGCGAACGGCATAATCAGTCAACAAAAGCCACTCTTCGGCGTTAATTAGCTCGGCGTCATCGGCAAACGGAATAGGGGTGTTTAGCTTTTCGGAACTTTCGACGAATGATATTTGGCCGGTCTTACGGTTAGCACCGTAAACATAGCATAGCAAGTTTTGAGTAGTCGAACCGTGTGGTGAGCACTCAGCTTCAAAGAATCCCGCTGCCTTTTCTGTGGCTGTTAAATACAGACGATTTTCAAGTTCACCCTGAGAGAGAAATAGTTCTATCTCTGCAGGCTTACCTTGAGCGACTTTTGTTATGTTAAACCTCAAGGGTGAAGAGAAGCCTATAGTCTGCAACAATAGCATATCTCTGATTTTGGACGAGTGTTGCTTTCCTAAATCCGGCTGCATTTCCGCCAATATTTGCAAAATTGTTGTCTTCCCTACGCCATTGTCGCCGATCAGAATTGTCCATCCAGCGTGCCTGCCACTGGTCTGGAGAAAGTCTATTGTCTGTTGGTCCCCAAAACATCTGATATTCGCCAGCCTAAGGCTGGAGAAATACAAAGGAAGATTCGCGGCCTCCTTAAGTTCTTGATCATTCATTTTGCTACACCCGACGACTGCTCCACGCCCTACCCAAAAATATTCTTCACAAACGAATGCGGCTCGAAGGCTTCCATGTCGTCCGGCTTTTCGCCCGTTCCGATCAGCTTGATCGGCACTTTCAGTTCGTCCTGGATCGTGATGACGATCCCGCCGCGTGCGGTGCTGTCAAGCTTGGCCAGGATCAGGCCGCTGATATCCACCGCCTGCTTGAACTCCTTGGCCTGGAAGATGGCGTTCTGGCCGGTGGTCGCGTCCAGAACGAGGAGGGTTTCGTCGGCCGGGTTGCCGTCGCGCTCGCGCATCAGCACACGATTGATCTTCTTCAGCTCTTCCATCAGATTTTGACGCGTGTGCAGGCGACCGGCGGTGTCGCAAATCACGTAGTCGGCGTGACGCGCACGCGCTGCTTGCAGCGCATCATAAACGACCGCGGCCGGGTCGCCACCCTCGTTGCCGCGCACCACATCCACGCCAATCCGCTCGCCCCAGATTAGCACCTGGTCGATCGCAGCGGCGCGGAATGTGTCCGCAGCGGCGAGGATCACCTTTTTGCCTTGCGCCTTGAACCGATACGCGAGCTTGGCGATGCTGGTCGTCTTGCCGACTCCATTCACTCCGACGATCAAGTACACCGTTGGTGGCACGGGAGCGATCTTCAAAGGCGAAAAGTAAAGCTGCTGCGTGCCGACTAGTTGCGCGACTAGAAGCTCGCGCAGCTTGTCTTTCACATCCTCTGCCGTTTTTAGGTTCTCGTCTCGAACCGATTTCCGCAGGTTCTCAATAAGCGCCGTGGTCGTGTGGATGTTCAGGTCGGCGGCGACGAGTGCCTCCTCAAGCTCGTCGTACAGCCCATCCGTAATCGGCCCACGTCCGGTGATGAGCTGGTCGATCTTCTGGAAAACGTTCTTGAAAAAGCCGCCTTTGAGCATAAACTGCAAACCTTCAAACGCAATTCCAGGCAACAAAATGCCATTGCGTAAAGCGGCCTATTGTACCACGGGCAACTTGGTCTGCTGCCAGAAGAGGGCTGTCAGGAGCGCTGATGCCAGCCCAATCGCCCATCCCCAGAGCGGCCACCGGCCCCAAGTCAATGGTGCGCGCAGCATCGCAAATCCCTGCGCAACTAGCAAAATCCCCGCTGGAATCGCTGAAATCAGAAGGGCAACCCAAAGTGCCCGGTGGTCACGGTTTAGCCAGCACAGCCATATTCCGAGCGGCGCAAGAAATCCGCCAAGAGCGGGCCAGAACCGCTCTGCTGGCCCGATATCGGCGACCGCAGTCACCTTCCAAACTGCGGCGAGCATCAGTCCCGATACTACTAGTCCGACAGAATAGTACGGCACCATGCCGTGGTGATGATGCCGCAGAGTGGCAAACTCGCTTCCGAGGAGTGGGAAAAGAGCGACAATGATCAGCGGCAGGTACCAGGCCATAACGTCCTGAAACGCGGGGCGCGGTGGCTTGACCGTCAAATTGACATGCACCTCGAGCGAACCGCCGTTGGTGTCGAGCGTGATTGCGCCGTTATACTCCTGTTCACGGTCAAAAAGATCCGACGTGTCCGCGACCAGCGCTATTGGCTGGCGGTGCCGCGTGCTGAACGACATCGGCGTCGCCTGAATCCACCCCGGCAGCGACGCCACCCTCCCCTGCAAGATGCCGACACCCAGATTGCGGATAAAGACGCGCGAAGCTGCCTGCTCTCCATGACGCAAAGTGCCAAAATCGACCGTTTTTTGACTGATTTGTGGACGAATCAGCCCAATTTCCGCCTGCTCCTTGCGCAAGGCGCGGTCCTTGGGATGATATTCAAGTCCCCGCGCGATCACCGCATTCGCCGCGGCAGTGTCGCCGGACGCCGTGAGCGCCTTATGGAGCTGTCGGAAATAAGAAACATGGTTGGGATCGAGGCGAATCGCCTGCATCAGGGATTCTGCGGCGTCGTCGTACGCACCGGCACGCAGAAAGCTGCTGCCCGTGTTTGCCGCGTTGCGGGCAACTGTGGAGACGTCCAGCCCGGCACGGTAGAGAAAGTCGCGCAGCAGGGCGTCGTCGTCAGAGTGCTCGTCCGCCGATTCTTCAGATGACTTCTGTGCAATTTCGGCGAGCGGTGCTTCGTTGATCGACCACAGCCAGCGCGAAAGAAGGCCCGACGACATCGCGCTGCGCGCCTCTTCCCATCGCTCCGGCGCGGCATTCAAAAAGGTGTCGATATCGGTCGCGCCGATCAAATTGGGCGGCTGGCTTTGCCTCGGCTCGTCCCGAACTGACGGCCAAGCCGCCTTCGCACCGCTGCCCAGATTCTCCATCTTGAATCTGTTCAGTGCGTTTGCGAACTCCGCCGCCGTTCGAAAGCGCTGAGCGCGGTCACGCGCCAGGGCCTCGGCGAGGATGTCGTCTATCGCCTCCGGCACCTCCGAATTGACTAAGCTCGCTGGCCGGATCGCACCGGATTCAATAGCGCGCTTCCACGAAAAGGGGTCTTTCGGCTTCGCCACCGAAAATGGCCGACGGCCGGTAAGCATCTCGTACAGAATGACGCCAACAGCCCAGATATCGGCTTGCTGGTCGCTGCTTTCTCCCTCCTCAAAGTCCTCTGGCGCCATGTAGGCGTAGGTTCCTGCGCCGCCGACAAATGAGTTTGTGCCCAAAACCTCAGCGAGTCCGAAATCGACCAGCTTCACCTGGCCGACTTTGCTGACCAGAATGTTGGCTGGTTTGATATCCCGGTGCACAATGTGGCGCGCCTGCGCGAACGCGAGACCGTCCAACACCTGCACGGTGATATCGATCGCAGTGGCAATCTGCAAGGGACCGTCCGTACGGCGAATCATCTCCAGCAGGTTTTCGCCGTCAACATACTCCATGTCGATAACGATTTTGCCGTTGATGGTATCGACACTGTGCACTTCGACGATATTTTGATGGCGTAGGCGATCAAGCACGCGCGCCTCTTCCAGGAAGCGGTCGCGCTCCTCACCCTGCGCGGATATCTCTTTAATCGCCACTTGACGTCGCAGCAGCGTATCGCGCGCAAGATAGACAATGCCTGACGCGCCGTGCCCGATGACATCGAGCCTTTCGTATTTTCCGATGGTTCCTAGTGACATCTTGCGGCAACGCGCACATTGGCGCTAGTTTGACTTACGAGGAATTGGGACGCGATGTTGCAGGCGCAGTCTGCGGCGCGGCGGACGGTCCAGCGACCGCCTTAATGCGCGTTAGGATGCCCTTGTCGATCACAAAGACATCGCCGTTCGGCTCGACCGTAACGGCTGTCGGCCCCTTAACAATGCCCTGGGCGATCGTGCGGATGAATGTCCCGTCGGCCTTGAACTTCTTGATCGTCGGCGGGTCGATTTGAGTTTCGTAAAGATTTCCCTGAGGATCAGATGCCCAAGAAGTCGAACGTGTTGGCGACGATGCAAGGTTTGCGGTATCAGCCAAGGATGTTGCCACAAAGCCGTTGGGATGGACGCGCAATAGGCTGTGGGTTGCGGGATCTGCCACGATCATGTCGCTATCGGCGCGAAGAAGAACATTGCCGAGCACTGGCCGTCCCAGAAGCTGTTCCGGTGCCGCGTAGTTCACCAAGCTCAAGTCCAGCGGAGCCGGCGGCGCGGGTGCAGTGTGATGAACAGGAACTGTAACGCCAGGCATTCTGCTGGAAACAAAACTAGGCAGAACGAGCCAAAGTGCAAGACCGATGATCAGGATGCCCACAATAAACGCGATTACATTGCCAAGTGATCGGCCGCTCTCGGCGTTTTCGTTCTTCGACTCCTCGGTTGAGGCATCAGCCGGACTTGCGGGGTCGTTGATGACCACATCGTCGCCCTCAATTCGCGCGACAATAACGCTGATATTGTCCTTTGCTCCGTTGTCCTTGGCTTCGGAGACCAGCCGGTCGGCCGCAGCCTGTTCGTCTGGAACCTCGCGTAGGATGCGTTCGATCATCGCGTCTTCGACAGTGCCGTGGAGACCGTCGCTGCAGATAACGAGGATGTCTCCCGAATCGATCCGGTGATCGACTATGTCGGCCTCAATCGTCTCTTCGACTCCAATTGCACGCGTGATGACGTTGCGGAACTTGCTCTTGCGGGCTTCGTTCTCGCTGAGACGACCCGCCCTCACTTCGCCGCCTACGATGGAGTGGTCTTCCGTGAGGAGGACAATGTGCGATCCGGGATGATATAGATAAGCACGGGTATCGCCGACATGCGCCAGCATCACACGGCCCTTCATCACCACTGCGGCAATGCAGGTCGTTCCCATGCCTTCCGAACCCGGCTGGTCTTTGGCGACTTCGCGTATCTTGTAGTTTGCCGAAGCAACTGACTTCTTAAGGCTCTCTTCGAGGTAGGCACGGTCACAATCGGCGCGCAGCGCAAGCACATGCGCAAGCTCTTTGTAGACGGTCTTGATGGCGGTGCGGCTGGCAAGCTGGCCGCGCGCCCTGCCTCCCATCCCGTCCGCAACGATCAACAGCGCGCTCCCGCCGGACGACTGCTGGCCAGCCGCACCGCTTGACGCATCCTGTGAGATGACGGCAAGAAGCGAGTCTTCATTAACCTCGCGCTTGCCCAGATCGGTGGCCGATCCAGCAAAAATTCTTGTCATGGTTTTGTCATCGGCTCCGAGCCGTTCGATTTTGTTTCGCTCGGATCGCCATCAATCGACACTTCTTTAGGCTTCTTTACTGCAAAAATGACCGCAATAAGCAGTCCTATGGCAAAACAACAGGCGTAGAATATGCGGAATGATTCGGGATAGTCCGAATTGGACATGGCGGTCGCGGCGATTCCTGCCGCCGCGAGACCCATTCCGATCGACGCGTTCGGGTCGTTTGGCTTTTTCCCGCCCGTGATCCGTACCTCCGCCATCCCTCCGCCCGACGCAAACGCGACTAAGAAGAACGGCGTACCAACAACTATGCCGACAATAGTCGCGATTAAGGCCTTTTGGAGCATAACCGACGCAATCATCACCGCAACACACGCAAGGACAATCCAGACTCGCTTCATAACTCTAAACTACGGCTGTGGCGGACTGTTCGTATCCGGCATCGACGACCCGCTAGACGGATCGGGACCTGTTGGCGGGTTCGGATTCAACATCGAGTCGGGCGCACCTGGCGTTTGACCTCCCGCGAGGAACGGATCGGATGGCGGCTGGGGCGGCACTTCAATATGTCCATGATGATGACCTGCCAGATGCTCGTTCGAAAATCTAGGCTCGGATGGTGTTGCGGGTGACGTCGGGATGTCCGTTGGCGGATAGGTCGGCGGCGCAAATCCGGATGGCGCATCTGGCGGTGTCTGCGCGTATGGCGGGACGCCGGGATTTAGGCTACTAGGATCAGCCGATTGGCCGGGATAGTTCGCGCCAGGCGGAGGCGGCCACACACCAGGCGCGGCAGGGCCAGTGTAATACGGTGCGTTCGGATCGAATTGCAGCCCAGGGCCGGCTGGCATGCCGATCATATCGCGGTAGGCAAGGGCCGGAATGAGCACAGCCATTGGCAACGTCGCAAACAAACCAAGACCGCAGGGCAAGCAGCTCGCAATATAGATAAGTCCGAATAGCAGCACGAACAACGCACCTTGCAGCCAATCCTGCTTTATGGCGTTCGTGCTCTTATTGATTGCTTCTCCGAGCGGCACACCATCTGCGACCAGCGCAAAGGCCGGATAAAGCATCGCGGAAACAACCAGTCCCGGTAGTATGCACAAAATGGTTCCAACAAACACAGCAATCCCTGTAAGAAGTTGAAGCAGAAAGAAACTCAGCATACGCGGCGCGCCCTGGAACAACATCCCAACAGATATCTCTTGCCCCCGAACCTGCGCTACGCCCATTGAGAACAAACCGCTGTAGAAAAACGCACTAACAATGTACGTCGCGAGCTGTACAAACCAGTACCCTGGCATGCTGTACATAGCAAACGCAGGGTTGCTGAATGGGTTCGTCGGCGATGCTGGTGCGGCATTTAGGATTGCAGCATTTAACCCCAAGGCAAATATGCCGCCATATGTTATTCCGAGGATGACCAAACCCGTGATCAAAATGCTGACCACCCACGTGCCTGCTTGGGCCACGAAAAGCTGCCACGCTTCACCGATCCATTCGAAGCGAACTTTTGGTTGAAACTGCGGCGTATACGCGACGGACATGTGATTTGCTCCTCTGTTTGCGCCACCGGCAACGAGATTGTGCCTGATAGCCTCTTAATTCGCGACTATTCTTCCCAATTCCTGCACGTGGCGATCTCGCAAAGTTGCCTGGTACCCACAGGAGCAACATCCTACTAAAGTTATCAGGGTCAATTGGCATAATTCACTTATGACTCCGACGACTCAAACCGACGATTCAGGCCATATTTTCACGACGGATCGGCAGGCAAGGCTTGCAAAACGCGATCTCATCACATGCTTCGCGCTCTTTGCGATTGCGCTGATCGTCTATCTCAAAACGCTCTGCCCGACCATTTTTGCCGACGATTGCGGAGAGATCGCGACCGCTGTCGCGACTGGCGGAGTGATGCATCCACCAGGCTATCCGCTGTACACGCTGATTGGCGGACTCTTCATCAAGCTGATCGGATTCGGCGAACCTGCATGGCGGCTTGGCTTGCTGTCTGCGTTGTCTGCCGCATTTGCTGTGCCGCTCACGTACAAGCTCACACGGCGCCTGGGTGCTGGAATGACCTGGTCGGTCACCGCAGCGCTGGCGTTCGCGTTTTCGGTCGCACTCTGGCAACAGGCAACCAAAGTCGAAACCTACGCCCTGAACGCGCTCTTCGTGACGCTGCTGTTCAACCAGGCCGCGAAGTACAACGAAACCGGCGCGCGCCGCGATCTACTATTTTATGCGCTGTTGACCGGATTCTCGCTGACCAACCATGTCAGCATGGTCTGCGCCATCGCGGGCACGCTTTGGATCGTTGCCGGTGCGTTGAAGCGCGATCCCAAACCTGTGTTTGCAGCGCTTGCCGCAATTCCGTTTATGGTAGCGCCGCTCAGCCTTTATGCGCTGATTTGGGTTGCCGCAGCTAGCCATCCTGGCGGCCAAATCTGGGGCGATCCCTCCGACCCGCACCGGTTTTGGCTGCATGTGACCGGCGCTCGCTACCGCCCCTATATGTTCAGTCAATCTGGACTTGATATGGCGCAGCGCGATCTTGTTGGCCTTCCCGCGACTCTCTGGCACAACATGGATTGGTTCCTGGTCGCGGTCGTTCCGGGAGTGGCGCGTGCGCTTTGGAGTCCGGCGACGCGCCGAATCGCGCAAGCACTGCTCATCGCAGCGTCCGCGTATCTCTTCGAAACCAGCGCCTATGGCATCCTGAACATCTTCGAATACTATACGCCGCTCGTGATGATCCTCTGCGTCTTCTCTGGAGTCGGCATGGACGCGGTCGTCCGCGGTTTGATGGCGCGGTGGAACGCACCACGTAGCCAGCTAAAGACCCTGCAAGTGTCGGTCTGCTGCCTCGTCGGCCTCACTGCCATCCTAACTCACTGGGCGTACTGCGACCGCAGCCATGCGCTGTTCATGCGGAACCTCGCCATCAATACGCTCGCCAACTTGCCGCCCAACGCAGTGATAGTTTCTCGTGGCGACAACCGCATTTTTCCGATGTGGTACGTGCAGGATGTCCTCGGAGTTCGGCAGGATGTCGCCGTGATTCCGCGTTCGTATCTTGCGTCCTATGGCACGCAGGCCGGCCGCGACGAAATGGGCTGGCTGGTAGAAAAACTCTCGAAGCAGCAGCCGTCACTAGTGAGTTCCAGTGAAATACTGGCTAGGTCTTCAGAAGATCCAAGTTACATCAGCCATGAGTTGCCGACATGGAATATCGTCACCAAAGCTCTATCACAGGGCCGTCCAGTGTTTATGACCGACGTCGACCCTCGGGACATTCGCATCAACGCGTTGAACCGTGACGTTCTAGCAGCCGTCGGCCCCGATCTGACTCTTACGCCCATGGGCCTCGCAGATCAGATAGTCCCGGACCATCACCGGCCAGATCTCTTCAAGCAGGTTGCGACTAACCTTGATCTGGAGCAAAAAACGCAGATCGACATGGCAAGCCCGCAGCTCATGGAGGATGAACCAGACGGTGCTATGACAAATTCCGTCTATGCGGCACTAATGATGCGCAACGCCAATCTGCTTATCCGCGCTGGCGATCGGAAAGACGCTTATGTACACGCAAAGGTCGCTTGCGAACTGGATCCGAGCGCAGCAAACTACGCGATGCTAGCCACTTTGGCCAGACAGAACAGTAACCCGGTCGAGCAAATTCAAAGTCTAAAGCGGGCTGTAGCTCTAGACGGCAACAACGAAGAGTACCAAGCGGAGTTGTTCAATGCCGAAAAAATGGCTTCGATCGGACAAGCCGTACAGAGGGCAGCAAATTGAACGTACAACAGCAGCTAGAAAGTCAACCGTCAATAGCAGCGCCAACCGTTCGGCTTGCGCCGATTGCATGGTTCCTCGCGCTCACGTTGCTGCTGGTCGCTCCCGGGGCCATTTCTCTTTCGATATGCATTTCGATGGCGGAGGCCACAGTAGGAGCGCTTTTTCTGTTCCGCGTCGCTTCGCGCGACCGCAGCGTTGGCGCAATTGAGTTCGTTGCGTTGGCGTGGTTGATCACCGACCTCTCAGCTACGGCCCTCGCATACCGATTCCATTGGGGGACGGCATCGCCCTACCCGCAAGGAATCTATGGCGGCGGATTCTTAGGCCCAGTTCATCTGTTGATCGATCAGATCGCCGCCTTTGCCGCGTTCTTTGCGGCGGCATGGGCAAAGCGCGACGATGCTTCGGCCGAACGGCTTGCTGCCCCATTAGTTTGGGCAGTCGCGGGAGTTGCCGCGCTGGGAATCACAGAACAGATTCGGAACATGGTTTTTGGTACGACAGATCCGAGGTTGCAGGCGACATTTACAAACCCAAACCTATTCAGCGCAGCGCTGTGTTTGACTACGCCGCTGGTCGCGTCGTTCGCCTTTCAGAAAGATTCGCGCCTTCCGAGCAGGATCGGAGCAGGAGCACTCGCCGTCGTCTTGGCAGTCTTAATGCTGCTGACGCAGTCTCGCGGCGGCATCCTCGGGCTCTGCGCCGGAATGACGTATTTCGGTGCTGCAATATGGGCATCGTCCGCGAGTTCAGACCAGAAAAGAGCACAACGCGGCAAACTCGCAGTGCGAGCGACAATCGTCTGCGCCGCAGCGTTTGCGCTGCTGGGCTTCGTCCTATTTCCAAAACTGCTGCATCAATCACGATCCGAAAGCGACGAACAGCGCGCAACTGTCTATCACGCCGCCATCGCAATCATTGAATCTCATCCGGTCGCGGGGATTGGGATGGGCGGATTTCCGGCGGGGATGGCCGCGCTTCACTTGACCGAGCGGAATTCGGAAACGCCGTCGGGGCTTCCGCGCATTCCCTCCATTCACCTGCATGCGCATGACCTGCTCCTGCAATCTTGGGTCGAGCGCGGTCTATTCGGCGCAGCGACAACTGTCGCCTTCGTCATTTGGCTGCTATTCAGCGCACGGACATTACTTGCGTCGTCGCGGAACGATCCGCGACATCTGATCGCCTTAGGCGCTTTTGCCGGGCTGATCGCGTGGTTGGTGCAGAACATCAGCGACTATACGCTCTGGTTTGCGCCAGTGAATATTGTCTTCTGGTTTGTGCTCGGAATCGCCGTGAACTGCTCCAAACCGGCATCTGTTCGGGGTTAGGTTTTCTAAGAAGGGTGCCGACAATAGAATGGGTTGCACTATGTGTTACGAGACGCTATCTGTTAGAGTCGAGGGAGATGTACGCCTCATGAAGCGCCGAATTCGCCATCAGCGCGGCTTCACCATGATGGAAGTCGTGTTCGCAATGGTCATCTTCTTGATGATGGTGCTGGTCTTTGCCGCGGTTTTCCCCCTTGCCGTAACCGCATCCAAGTATTCCAACAACTATAACCAGGCGGTTATGATCGCGCAGCATAAAGTTGACCAAATCCGTCAGCTTGGAGGGTCAGCGTTGACCCTTACCGCGGCCAATTTGACGAATCTTGGCATCGTTAACTCCGGAAGCTGCGCGGCGGACTCCAATAGCGGTTTCGCGTGCACGTTCACCAATACCGACAACATTGCAGATATTCAGACTGCTGGCGTCGTTACGTCGGTTGGCTATTTTCCCTATGGAAGCACGGCCACTCTGACGATCGATCCCGACCTGAGCTCTGGCGTGCCGTCAGGAGCCGTCCAGAACGTCATTGTCACTGTGGCTTGGTCCGGTGGTGGCATGTCGTCCGGCACCTACACCGCTGCGACCAAGCTGGTTGAGGAGGCACACCAATAATGCGTACACGCAACAAACATTACGCCTCTAAGAACATGCGACGTCAGCAGGGCTTCACGCTCGTCGAGGCGATGGTCGCTCTCGGAATCATGATGGTCTTGATGCTAGGCACGATGGATCTGTTCATCGGCTCGCTGCGGCTTGCGTCGCGGTCGACGGCTGAAGTATTTGCCAGCCAAGACGCTGCGAGATCGCTTAGGCACATCATCGACGATACCCGCGAAGCGCTCTGGTTCGCCCTGCCCGATGCCAACGATGCCAACGATTTATCCAACAGCGGGACCCTTTACTTCACGGAAGAGCTGGCGACAGTCACTGGTATGTCGTCCTATACGACGGCAAACTTCATTTCGCATGACTCCACAAGCTCCAATTTCTGCGACACGGGCATGTTTATTGCGTTTCCCGCCGCGGATTCAAGTGAAGGAGTCATCCTAACTAGCTCCGCAACTCAGTCTCTTTCCACCGCGAGCAACAAATACAATTTATACAACCGCACTTCGCCATTTGGATCGTATCTTTTCCTGTATCGGGCGAACAGCAATGGAACACCTAACGCCCTGACAGGCACATGCCTATGGGAAGTCGGAACCGATAACGGTGCGACCGTCAACCAGGCGATCATCACCAGCGTCAACTCCTCATGGGATGCCATCCAGTTCCTGCGTCCGTGGAACACCACCAACAACACGGGAACGCCGAACATCCCGTACGAGGCGGAGATCAAGATTACGAGCGGCTACTTCAGCATCATCAACGGTGTGCAGACCAATGAGTCCACTGGCGGCGCGGATAAAAATACGACGCAACTCGTTGGCAAGTGCATCGCCATGCGCAACTTCGAGCTGACCAGCGTCCACATTCCGAAAAATGTCAGCGCCACCTCAATCGGCAACCGCTTCAAGGCGTCCTAGGACGGCACGAGTTAAGAGATTTCTTGGAAACGCAAGATGAAACAACGAAAACAGCAATCAGGCATGGCGTTCGCAGCAACAATGATGGTGCTTTTCATCGCTTTGTGCGTTCTACTGCTCGGCACATTTGATTACGTGGGAGTCGGCTCTGACGGCAGCGGTTTGATCGGCATGAACAACGATGCCACGCAAATCGCCGGTTCTGCCGAAAACACGACCGAAGCGTTTGATCTGGCCGAATCGGGCATCGAATACACCATAGAGTGGCTACACAAGCAACCGGCACCGCCGAGCAACGCCGTGGCATTCGCACCGGCGATTTGGAACAGCACGAGCACGGGTAACCCGGCGCGCAGCGTCGTGACCCTGACCTTCACCGCGCCCAACGCTAAAGGCACCGGCACAAATACGTTCAGCGGCACGTTCTCCGTTGAAGTCTATCCTGACCAGAACAACAATTTCAACACGCAAAAGAAGTTTCTGATTGAATCGATCGGAACGTTCAACGGTGTCCAGCAGATGGTCACGGCGTATGTCCAGCAAGGCAGCTTCTCCAAATACGCCTACTTCAACGATGAAGAGTCGGCGGGAGGGTACTGGACTTGCGGCGTGGACGCGTTTGACGGCCCCATGCATAGCAACAATACGGACTCGAGCGGCAACAATCCCGGCTCTGTTCCAACAAATATCATCTGGTACAACAACACCACTACACCTACGCCGATGTTCCAATACGCTGGCCCGGACGCGTTTACGTGTGTTGCATCCACAATCGGTTGGAACCTAGACGGCATTGGCAATCCAACTGCACCGTCCAGCGCGAGCGACTGGACGAATGTTGCGGTTGGAGGATCAGGCTCGGTTCTGACAAACCAAGCGGATGTCCCGCTGCCGACCACGTCAAGTCAGCAGCAGACGTCCGCGCTAGGCACGGCAACTGCGCCAAGTGGCACTGCGCCGTCGGTGATCGTCCCGGCCAACTCGAGCGGCACGGACGGCGGCATCTACATCCACGGTGCCGTCAACAACATGATCTTCTCAGTGACCAATAACACGACCCAGAACGTCGAGATTGATCAGACAAATACGACCACGTCTCCAAGCACGACGGTCAAGACATACGTCACGATCAATCCGACGAACAATTCGACAAGTATCTACACTGTGTCAACGCAGGGCTCAAGCAGCCCCGTCACGTCCTCCACGACTACATACACCGGCACGACGAACGGCGTGGTCTATTGCGACAGCAATATCGGAGTTCAAAGCTCAAACACACAGTACAACGATCAGACTGCGGCGGCTAATAACGGCAACCTATCCTACGGCACAGACAAGACCGGCGGCGTCTACGGCACAATTGCGGACAACTACTATAACTCTAGCGGGACCCTCGTACATGCAAGCGGCATCACGGTTGCCACCGACTCGTCGCACAACACGAACATCGATGGCAGCGTGTTGACCAATACGCAGCGTTTGACATCCAACGGTGCTTTGGTTCCAGAGTCAAACGACCCCAACTATCTTAGAAATGCGGGGTCATTTGGAATCGTCAGCGATGCTGTTGAAGTGGTGGATAACGACGTAAATGGCAACGCGCTGACGAACGTTGTCGTGGACGGCGCTGTTCTTGCGCTTGACACGTTCGACTGCACGAACCTCTATCGGACCAAGGGCAACTTCCAGGTCATGGGCGGATATATCGCCAAAGCAGGTGGGTACTTCGGCCTGATCGACGGCAGTGGAAATCTTCTGTATGGCTTCCAGGAGCACTATAACTACGACGCAAAGCTCGCGAACACGCCGCCGCCGTTCTTCCCAACGACCGGCAACCAGTACGATATCGTCTCATGGCAGAGGATCAATCCCAGCTTCAAACTCCAGTAAATGGCTAGAAGCGAGAGGAAAGCGCGAGGCCTGACAGCCTCGCGCTTTTTCATGCGTGAAATGTCGAAAGAAATTCTTCGACCACGGCGCGCGTCGGTAGCGACGATTGCGCGCCCGCTTTCGTGATTGTTAGTCCAGCGGTCGCGTTCGCAAAGTGAAGAGCGTCGTCCCATCCGCGTCCTTCGGAGATGGCCACGGTTAACGCCGCGGTAAAGCAATCTCCGGCAGCGGTCGTATCGACGACCGACGCAACCGGCGCACTTGGCGAAAAGTACTCCGCGATTGGTTCCCCAGCAACAAGTGCGGCGGCACCGTTTGAACCGAGGGTTACGACGACACACTTCGCGCCGCGGTTGATGAGGAATCGCGCGGCGTCGGTCGGACTTGCGCCGGGAATGCCGCTGACAATTGCCGCCTCATGCTCGTTTGGCGTGAGAGCTGCGGCAGAACGAATCAGTCGATCCGGCAACGCCATCGCCGGTGCAGGGTTGATCACGACCTTCACGCCAAACTCTTCGGCGATAGAAGCCGCCGCTTCTACGGTTTCAAGGGGAATTTCCAGGGAACAGATGACGGCATCGGCGGAAGCTATCGCGTCACTCGCCTTTGCAACGTCGGCTGCCGAAACTAAAGCGTTGGCGCCGGGCACCACAATGATGCTATTTTCACCTGTGGCCGCGTCGACGCTGATCAGCGCAACGCCTGTCGAGGAACTGGCGTCGGTGAACAAGAAGTCGGTATGAACGCCGCTGCTCTCGAGTGATGTTCGGGCCATCTCGCCGAACGCATCGGCTCCGACCCTTCCCACAAACCAAACGTCAGCGCCAAGTCTTGCGGCCGCAACGGCTTGATTCGCGCCCTTTCCGCCCGAAACCGTCTCGAATGACGATCCGATGAGGGTTTCACCAGGCTTGGGAAGCCTGGAGCTGCGGCAAACGAGGTCGATGTTGCTGCTTCCAACAACGACAATTTTAGGCGCTCGACTCATCACGGTAGCCGAATTACGGCAACGGGTTGATGTCGTCGGTCAAAGGCTTGACATGCAGCGGACTGACCATAATCCCCTGCCCTAGCAAGTCGCCGGTCGCACGCTGGATTTCGTCAATATCGCCCTGAAGCGAAACCTGCACCCAGCCGGTCGTTTCGGACAGCTGGGCTTTTTTCAGCGTATAGACTAACTTGTAGCGCTGACCGAGGTTATAGAGAAGCGGTCTGTCCGCCATATCTTTAGTGAAGGTCAGGTTGAACGTCTCAACTGCCATGATGCGTGATGTCCTTATCTGAGTGATTGCTTTGTGATTGTGATTATGATGCTTCAGGTTAGCCGCCGGCAATTGCGGGCACGATCGAGACATTGTCGCCGTCCTTGAGCCCCGTCGCCTTGCCTTGCAGGAATCGAATATCTTCGTCGTTGAGATAGAGATTGATAAAGCGCCGCAATTCGCCGCTATCGTCCGTCAAGCGGCCAGCAATACCGGGGAATTTACCTTCGAGGCCGTCAATCAGCTCCTCGATGTTGGTGGCGTCGATCTCGACAGTGTCCTGGTCATTGGTAAGCTTGCGAAGAGGGGTCGGTATCAATACACTGACTGCCATGTCAAAAATCTCTTTCTAATGTCTTTAGTGACAAAAACTGGTGCTCAGATAGTACCTGGACTGTTCAATGTCCGCTCCAAAAGGCAACCTCCCGTAGCCTGCCTTTCGAAAGGAAGGGAATCCGAAACCTTGCCTTCCCGTTTCGGGGAGGTGGCGAGGAACGAGACGGAGGGGTCTTACTTCGGCTCAACCGCGCAGATATGAGCAAGTGTGGTGCGCAGATCCTGCTTCAAGCACGTAAAGATCGGCGTGTCGCGCTCGGTGAACGTGCTCGCCTCTGTTTCGCGTAGCTGCTTGACCAGATCCAGAAAATCCTGCGGATAGTCCGTTTCGAATGCAACCACAAAGTCTTGATCGTCCAGCCCAAACGAATACGTCGTGTTCAACTTGACCGACGGATACAGATGCCCCACCCTAATGTGATCGCGCATGGCTTCCATCCGCTTTTCCTGTGGCAGGACATACCAGGGCCGAGTCTTCACAAAGGGATAGATGAACACATATTTGCCGCCACCCAAAACAATCGTGTTGCGGTTGCTTTCCGCGTGCGACTCGTCGTTGTGCTCGTCCACATAGATGCTCTGGCCCGTCATCGCGACGAACGAGTACGGCGTCTCTAGATACTTGCCAAGAGCAGTCCGCAGCATCGCCGCAGTCATCTCCTCGAAGTCCTCGATCCGGTAGCTGATGCGCCACAGGAGCAGATCGCATTCCTTGCGAATTCCAAGAGTCGAATATGGGTACACGAGAAACTTGTGCTTGGCGTTCTCGACAACTTCTGCAAACTCTTCGACCGCATCCGCGCGCTGCTCATCGGAAAATGCGCGCCGAAACGACGGATCGAGCTTGTAAAACGCGAAATTTACAAACTGGCGCGGCTTTTCGGCATCCAGCTTGCGCCGCTCGTCGAAAAGTGCCTGCTCCTCGTCCGAAATCTCCCGCTTGTATGTCCGCATATTGGTCATGGCATAGCCTC
Source organism: uncultured Armatimonadota bacterium (assembly GCA_963699265.1). Classification (GTDB taxonomy): domain Bacteria; phylum Armatimonadota; class Armatimonadia; order Armatimonadales; family Capsulimonadaceae; genus CAXSEA01. Next base: position 1,403,055 of record OY969427.1, read on the forward strand.
AGACAGCATCGATTACCTCCACTAACCCCTCCTTCCGAAAGGAGGGGAGCCTGAAACCTTGCCTTCCCGTTGCGGGGAGGTGGCGAGGAACGAGCCGGAGGGGGCTTTTCCTATTATGAGTTAAACCAGCAGCGTTTGCGCGAGGCGCCCTGCCGTCAGATCACCAACATCGAATACGTCCTCTACCGGAGACCTCTGCTTCGCCAACGCCTCCTCAAGAGATGCCAGGGACGGGTTGATCGGGATGGTAGAGCCGATCTTGCCGACAATGGCGTCAAGCGTTTTGAGCCCGTTGCCGGTGATGCAGATGACGATGCTTTCGTCGCGCGCGATCCGGCCCTGCTCGATCAGCTTCTTGGTAACGCTTACGGTCACGCCACCCGCCGTTTCCGTAAAAATCCCCTCCTCGCGCGCAAGCAGGCTGATCCCCTCGACCACTTCGTCGTCGGTGACATCCTCCGCCCATCCGCCCGACTTTCGGCACGCCTCCGCGGCGTAGTAGCCGTCGGCAGGATTGCCGATTGCGATGGACTTCGCGATCGTATTTGGACGAACCGGCCTCATAATTTCAGCCCGCTCCTTGACCATAGTCGCTATCGGCGCGCAGCCGGTCGCCTGGGCACAGAACATCTTGGTCGGGACATCAGAGATCAGCCCGAGTTTGGCAAACTCGTTCAGCGCCTTGTATATCTTTGTAATCAGCGAACCACCTGCAGACGGGCAGACGATATTCTGCGGCGCGCGCCAGCCAAGCTGCTCGGCGATCTCATAGCCGAACGATTTCGATCCGTCGCCGTAGAATGGCCGCAGGTTCACATTTGCGAGTCCCCAACCATACTTGCCCGCCACTTCCGAGCAGAGGCGGTTTACCTCGTCGTAATTGCCTTTGACAGAAAGGACAGTCGAGCCGTAAACGAGAGTCCCGAGCACCTTGCCCTGTTCCAAATCGTGCGGAATAAAGATGTACGACTTAAACTTGCCCTCCGCCGCATGAGCAGCAACGGAGTTGGCAAGATTGCCAGTTGACGCGCATCCAACTGTTTCGAATCCAAACTCGCGCGCCTTCGAAAGAGCGACCGCGACGACGCGATCTTTGAACGAGAGCGTCGGATGGTTGACGGCGTCGTTCTTGATGTACAGTTCGCGCACGCCGAGCACTTTGGCGAGGTTTTCGGCGCGGACAAGCGGCGTGAAGCCCACTTGCCGACCCACACATGGCTCGCCATCGAGCGGGAGAAGATCGGCGTAGCGCCACATGGTCAGCGGACCATTGGCAATTGATTCCCGGCTGATCCTTGACGCGATCAGATCGTGGTTGTAGACGACTTCCAGCGGCCCAAAGCAAAGTTCGCAAACATGCACGGGGCGCTTGTCATACTGCTGGCCGCATTCGCGGCATTTGAGTCCAAGTACTTTATCGGTTGGCATAAGAAGAGTTTTCCTGCGCGGGAGGGGCAAACAAAAAACCCCTCGCCGCATGCGTAATCCATCGTTCGATGATTAACGCAAGGACGAAGAGCGATCTTTCCGCGTCAATGAAACTGCATCAGCTTCATGCGGAGTTGCTCTACGTGATTCCACCTTGCTTCGCGACGGCCTCACGGCATGCCCTCTTTCGTCGCCTTGGCGGGTGCGATGCATCTTGCTTAGACACGGCAAATGAGCCGTCAAAACACACCATACCCTGGCCCTATCACGGGAGCCCCCCGGAACAGACTACTCGGCCACATTGCGCGCCTTTCGCCGATCCAGCTCGGAAGCCATTTTCTCCTGCACCTTCAGCGCCACCTCTCAGCCAAGGGCGGCTCTCTGTAGCTGTCGCAACGCAGGATACTCGTCTTCGTCAATGCCTTTGCAAACTGGGAAAGATTATACTCAAGCACGCGATGTGTTGTCAAATTATGGCAGCATTCATGAAGGCCGTCATCTTGCCAGCCATATGGCATGGAAAAAAACTAGCCAATGGACTAGTGTTTTTCCAACAATTCGATCAGTTCATTCCTAGACCAAACCTGGTATCTTTGCCTCATCGCTTCTTATCCTTCGGTAAGGGTGATTTCTGACCACTAACGTTTCGCACAGACGGTGAACCAGCAAACAGGCGAGTATAAAGCTCATAATCCGCGTCTGCTCACTTGTCGTAAAGTACGAGACGACTCGACTCTCCTAACAAAAATGCAAATGGGTCGCCTGCGCAAACGGCCCATTTGCCAACAGCTTTCATGCAGGCTGATTTGCGCACTGTTGATCTGTTACTTTTGCGGAAACTACGCCATCTAATCGATAGAGATGCGTTGCATTTCGCCCGTTTGGCATTGATGCCTTGCGACTAGTTCGAGCTTCGCGACACAGATGTCGGCGCGCTACGCCCTTATTGTGTCGTTTTGAAAATCGCTCCGTTCCTGAATGTTTCCCATGACGGAGGGATGTCGAACTTAGCCGTATTATGACGTTCAACCAATTTCTTCTCTGGATGATTGTGATCCTGATCGCCGCGAAGCTCGGCGCGGAGATCTCGGAGCGCCTGAAACTGCCTGCCGTACTGGGCGAGCTAATTGCAGGCGTACTTGTCGGGTTTGGCGGACTTGGCTCGCTTGCCCATCTATTTCCGAAGATAGGCGTTCTTGAAGTTAACTCCTCAAACGTAACTCTGACCATGCTTGGCCAGCTAGGCGCGGTTCTGCTGCTCTTTGAAGCCGGCCTTGACTCGAATCTGAACGATCTCCGCAAGCTTGGACTATCAGCGATCTGGCTTGCCACTGCCGGAGTCCTTTTCACTTTCCTCTTTTGCTTCGTTGCCTGCCGGATCGCCGGACTGACCGTTTTGACTTCAGTCTTTCTGGGCGGCGCGTTCGCTTCCACTAGCGTCGGCATCTCGGCCCGAACATTTTCGGATCTCCGGCTTTCCGCGAGTTCCGAGGCTAAAACAGTACTCGGGGCAGCCGTTGCGGACGACGTGATGGGGCTCGTAATCCTTGGAGTCATCACCGGCGTAGTTGCCGTTGGTTCGGTTTCGCTCACAACCATTGGCCTGACCGCGCTGGCAGCCGTAATGTTCTTGGTCCTGTCGCTTCCGGCCGGACTTTATCTTGCGCCAAAGATCATGAGATGGGCGCACAAAATGAAGACGCGCGCAGCGTTGGCAGTGGCCGCCTTGGCGATTTGCTTTGTCCTCGCAATCGTCGCCGGCAAAGCGGCAGGTCTTTCGCCAATCATAGGGGCCTTTGTCGCAGGCTTGATCTTCTCTGAGTCCGAGCATAAGGAGTTACTCCAGCAGAAAATCAAACCACTTGCCGATATCTTCATTCCCGTGTTCTTTGTCTTGATGGGTGCCGCAATGCCGATCGCAAGCATCTCGCCCGCCACTCCCGCAGGCCGCGTTGCACTCGCGCTCGCCGCCGGACTCGCTGCGATCGCAATCGTGTCGAAGATTGCGGCTGGACTGAGTACGCCGTTCGGCAAAATCAACCGATTGGTAGTCGGTTGCGGAATGATCCCGCGTGGAGAAGTAACACTCATCTTCGCCGCCTACGGTCTAAAAAACTCCGTGATCGGCGGCAATCTCTACTCTGCAATCTTGATCGTGGTCTTGCTGACCACATTCCTGACACCTCCCATTCTCAAATTGGCGCTCGTGACGATGCGCGGAGACCCTAACAGCGGCGACAGCCTGGTGTCAGTTGACGAGCCGGTTTCAAGCCTGCCAACTGTAGAAGGACAGGTTGCCTACAGCTAATTGCCTGACTCACTTTTGAAGAATTGTCAGCGGTGAAGCGACCACAGCCAACCGATGGAGCGATGCAAGTGCTGCAAGCTGCTGGCAGTCGATGATGGTGATGCGAGTTTATCGTTTCCATCATCGTGACCGTGACCGCAAATTAAGGAGGAATGACAACTTATGCAGTCATTGCGTAACTTCAGACTAAGAGCACTCGTATGGACGAGTCGTATCATGCTTGTTTGCATGTTGCTGACTTCAATTATGATGCTCGGAACCGCCGGACGTGCGTACGCCGGCACGCCTGCACCAGATCCGTCCGGTGCATCAACCGGCGTCGCCGCGGATGCTATGGACGCCAGCGGAACCAACATCACCTCAACGCCTGAATATAAAGCCAATTCTGCAAAAGAGCCGTTGGCCGTAAGGTCGTTGGACGCGGTCGGCCAGAACCGGATTGCCATTAACATCATGTGGACGCTCATTACGGGCTACCTCGTCATGTTCATGCAGGCCGGATTCGCCATGGTCGAGTGCGGCTTCACACAGGCCAAAAACGCAGCCCACGTCTTTATGACGAACTTCATGATCTATCCGATAGGCATGTTAGGGTACTGGGTCTGCGGGTTCGCGTTCATGTTCGGAGGAACGGGCGCGGCCACTCTTGGAGGCACGGCAGCACTCGCCGCCGGTACGAATGCTCATCTGATGCCGTTCATCGGGACTGACGGCTTCTTCTTATCAGGTGCCGCATATGACGTCGGGGCGTTCACACTGTTCCTCTTCCAGATGGTCTTCATGGATACGACCGCGACCATCCCGACAGGAGCCATGGCGGAACGCTGGAAATTCAGCTCGTTCATCATCTACGGGTTCTTCGTCTCGACCATCATCTACCCAATCTACGGCCACTGGGTCTGGGGCGGCGGATGGCTCGCTCAACTCGCGACCAAGGGCAACGGAATGTGGGGGCACGGAGCGGTCGACTTTGCCGGCTCCGGCGTCGTCCACGCAATTGGAGGTTGGACCGCCTTGGCCGGTGCGATTGTTCTTGGCCCTAGAATCGGGAAATTCAAGGACGGCAAGCCAGTCGCAATCCCCGCCCACAACATCCCGATGGCGCTCATCGGCTGCTTCATTCTGGCCTTCGGCTGGTTTGGATTCAACCCTGGTTCGACTTTAGGCGCATCTGGAGGCGGAAACCTCCGTATCGGCGTCATCGCGACAAACACGATGCTGGCATCGGCCGCAGGCGCGTTTGCTTCGCTGATGATCATCCACATGCAGACCAAAAAGTTCGATCCCGGCATGGCCTGTAACGGAATGCTTGCGGGACTGGTCGCGATCACTTGTCCGTGCGCGTTCGTCAGCTCCACTGGAGCAGTCGCGCTTGGTGCAATTGCAGGAATTATTGTCGTATATTCCTGCCAGATCATCGAAAAGATGGGCATCGACGATCCGGTCGGCGCAGTCTCCGTCCACGGCGTTTGCGGCCTTTGGGGACTGCTGTCCCTCGGCATCTTCGCTGACGGCACATACGGAGGCGGATGGAACAGCGGTGCAGCGGCGGGGGTCGCTGGCATCTTGTACGACCATACCAAGAACGGAACCGGACAACTCCTCGCTCAGGTCTTGGATTGTGTGGTCAACTTCTGCTGGTCGTTTGGAGTCGCGTTTGTGTTCTTCAAGGTACAGAACGCATTAACGCCCGGAGGAATCCGTGCGAAGCGCGAGGACGAGATTGGCGGAATGGACATTCCCGAGATGGGCGTTCTCGCCTATCCCGGCCTATACGAGGATGCTGGTGCCGCTCCAGAGCGCGAACTAACATCTGTGTAGCATCAATAAGCCAGTCTTGCTTAGAAGTTAGGCAAGGCTGGCTATTTTGCCGTGGTCTATCAACGCCCACAGCATGAAAGATCAGGGATTTCTTATGCACTCATTTCTTGACTTCGGCGATCCTCTTGTACACAACTTGCTTTGGGTTCAGGTCATCGGCATGCCCATCGCGTTCCTGGTGCGGGCGGCTGTGCTGGTATACCGCGCGTTCAAAGAGCCGGTTGTGCAGCGCAAAAAGCATCTAATCCGAGCCTTCAGCAATGTCTTATTTGCATTTAGCTGCTGGGTTTTTTCGATTTCTAAGCCGATCGCCGCCGTAGCCTTCCTATCGGGGATCGGCCTGTCCATCTGGGCCCTGATGGTTGCCAAAGCCGTCGCGCTCATCACACATCCTCGTCCAGCCGGACCGAAGACTCCCAGTGCGCCGATTTCGATTCGAAACACTCGCCTAGCGCGCGTTCGGCGAAGCGCAGGCTAGCAGCGGTCGCCTATGCCTAGTCGGCAGGATGCCAGGCTTCTATAATTCATTAAACCGCATCGCTTTGGCTTGAGCATTTGGGCCAAATCGATGCGGTTTCGTTTGTGGCTCCGCCTGCATACGCGGTAGCGTCTCTTGCTCAGGGTCAACGGCACGAGCGCTCGAACTCAAGTTCCGCTATACTTTCGGAAGCCTCAATTCACCGCCATCTCTGCGTCATTAGTTCAGGATGATCGTGCGAGGCCATGAGGTCAGTTCCAACGTGCGCCAATATGGGTATCGTAAACTATCGTAACTTATCCCTCGATAAGCGCGATGTTTGACCATCAACGTCGGGAACTGACGGGTGAACCAGCAGACAGGCGAGCCGCAGGGCTCATATCCTCGTTTGCTCACCAGTCGCATCGTTCAAGTCGGGTCAACCTCCTACAGAGGCAGATGGGCTGCTTGCGCGAGCGGCCTGTCTGTCGCCAAATCATACTTCATACGAACGTACTTCTCGTCTATACTTCTTCAGTTTGCGGGCAAACCACTTACGGCAAAGATGCTGCAATAGGGGCCATGGTAGGGATTTTGCGGCTGATCTCCGCTTGTGGGGCAGACAAAATCAATGCTGGCAATGCGCTTCTTCGCATACCCAAGCGAAACCAGATCCACATCCGTCTCATAAAGCGCGAAGTGACCGCCTCCAAAGTTCTGAAATGAGTTCGGGTCTGTGATTGACGTTCGCCCGAGGCCGCCGAGCGCGATGTGTGTCGGCCCAAATGCCCAGTCGAAGGAGTTGAACGGGATCGGATTGCTTGATGACCCGTCGGCAAACTTCAAAATAAGCTCGCCGGTCGAATCGGATTGGCAGTTGCATCCCGTAGCGAGAACCGCTAGGCTCCGATACGCACCTGGAGCCTTTAGCCGAAGCGTTCCAATTTTTTGCGTCTGATTGTTCAGCAAGAGAACATTTCGCTGTCCTCCGCCGATTAAGTCAAACACGGCGTGCGCGCCGGTAGTGTCATTCGCCCACTGGCTCAGCATTTGGCCATTTGGCAATCCGTCATTGTGCACAGTGCCATCGGGGCCAACGAGTCCGTTTTCGTAAAAACATGCACCGTCAAAATCAGCGGATGTCACGGGTACGGTCTTGATTCTTGAGGCGATGATGTTTGCGTTGAAGCCGGAGAGAGGAATTGGCTTAGGAGCTAGTGGATTCTGCAAGACGAGCGCCGCGCTCGTCGGTGGCTGGCGTTCGGGGCTAAAACGCTGTGCGATGCTAGTGGCGTGGCGCGGTATCGATGGCCGGCTATATGAAGATCGAGCTTTCGGCGAACTCAATTTCTCCTGCTGTCCGCTGGCTGTCGTAGAAACTGTGGGAACGCCACTCACTGCGAAAATGCAGCATGACGGCCTACTGTCGGGCACTGCGCGCTGATCGGGGACCATAAAATTAAGGAACCTTATGCTGACGAGCGTCAAGTCACTTGCGCCGATGGCTTTGAGGTCAACATCCGTCTCGTAGAGATCAAAATGGTCGCCGTCCATCGTAATGATTTCATTCGGATTGAGACAAGATGTACAGCCGAAACCACCTAAGGCAATATTCGACTTCCCGGTTTCCCAATCGAATGGGCAAAAAAGGTAATTACCTCGTCTAGCGTCCTTGAATTCAAGCATGAACGGACTTTCACAGTCTGGAACAGTGTTGAATCCGCATGCCAAGAAAGCGAGACTGCTGTATTTTCCGGGCTTGTCGAGCGTCAATCTCCCGTCATAGCTTCCGGTAGCCCGGATCAGCAATCCATTGCTTGTCGCCGGCGGTTGAAGGGTGAAAACTGAATGACCGCCAGTGACATTGTTCAACCACTTGCTTGTAAAATTTCCAGAAGGTAGACCGTCATTGTGCGTCTGACCGTCAGATGTAACGAGCCCTTTCGTGTAAAAGCAGGCCGTACCTGCATCTACCGGAACAACGGGTACGGTGCGGTCATTGGACATTATGACGTTGGCGTTGAAGCCGTGAATTGCTATCGGCTTGGGAGGAACCGGATGGGCGAACATGTAGATGCGCGCCTTTGCTTGTGCGGCTCTTATTTTAGCTAGCTCGGCACGCTGCTTGGCCAGTTCGATTTCTTGAGGCGTGGGCCATATCTCGGTAAATGCCGATGGTGCTCCGCTGACAGCAAAGATTGCCGTTGAGGGGCCCGCTGGGGTATCTGGATGGTCACATGCTGTGCTGTCACTGAAGTCGATGCTTACAATCCGCTTTCGGCTCAGTCCAAGCTTCTGCAGATCAATGTCCGTTTCGTACATTGCAAAGTGATCGCCGACGGGAGGGTCAAAGCGGTAGTGAACCTGGCAACTTGTTCGGCCCAGTCCCTTCAACGCAAAGTGAGATTCTCCCGTTTCCCAGTCAAATGCGTTATACGTCAGTAGCGGGCTTGCCGTATCGTCAGCAAAATGCAGTATAAACGCCCCGGTCGCATCCTTTGAAGTATTGAAGCCGCAAGCAAGTATGGCGAGATTGTGGTACGCCATTGGAGTAGTGAGGATAAGGGTCCCTGTTCAACTGAATGCCTGGTCGAAGCAGAAGCCCACTTCCATTTATGTCGCTGTGGTCTGCCCTCAAGTCGAAAATTGTGTGCCCACCGGAAACATCGTTCAGGTACTGGCTTTCAGTCTTGCCAAGCGTAATTCCATCTTTCCGAGCTATTCCATCAGGGCCAATGATTCCGCTTTCGTAAAAGCAGTTATCATAGGGATCTACGGATGTTTCGATTTTGAGGCCCTCGGTCGAAGCCACCAAAGGTGCGTTGAAGCCAGACACATCAATCGGCATCGGAATCTCACCAGTGGGTGCCGTCTTGGCAACTGAAATTGTTTCGAGGTTATCGTTGCCGATTTTTGTGCTAGGCTGGGCGACCGTTTTCGGTGGCCAGAAAGGATCTACTCTGGCCTTCCAAACAGGCCGAGGCGCTGGCGGAACGCTGGCTGTAACGTTCTGCTCTGCGATATTGTCCGCCGGATCGCCGTCTGGTTGAAGTGCCCGGACGACTGCGGTCGCGAGGGCTACTCCATTGTCTCGCGCCCGTATGCTGACCGTCAGTGTTGCCAAGTTTAAGCTGCGCATGTCGCCCAAATTTGCGCTGATAATTCCGTTTTCGACTGACGCTGATCCAGCGGAGGTCGAAACTGAAACAACATCAAAATGGTTGCTGATCTTCTCGCTCAGCATCACGCCGGTTGCAGTATTACTACTGCTGTTCTTAACTGTAATCGTATATTTATGCTCGTCGCCGTCCGAAATTATGTCCGGCAGCCCCTTTCGTTGAACAGATAGATCGACATGTGGCACCGTGTCACGGAGGTATGGGCTGTGCGCGATCGTCAGTCGGTTTTTTGCCACCCACGCAAGTCCATCGACTCCCCATCTGAGAACGCGATACGGTCGAAAACCAGCTTCCAATGGGTTGTATACTGCTGTCGGAGTCGAACCGGGCGACCGGGGATGAATGCCAGCATTGTTAGGTTGCGGGGATGCCGTCGGAACGGCAGGCAGGTTGTAGCTAGTCTGAGTAGCAACTTGTGTCAGTGTTTTGAGAGCAAGGAGCTTGACTTTATCGTCGTCAAAGACGTAAAGATAGCCGACATCTGAAAAAGTGGCAACCCCAGAATCAAAGGCATCGAAGCTTCCAATTTCTGCTCGAGACTCAGGATCGATTACTTTGCCGTAGTTGGTGAAAATAAGGCCGTTTTCCGAGACGAAGCCAGAATCCATGCCATCATAGTCATGCCAATGTCCTACCTGCACCAAGCCGTCTCGTCTGAATTCGTAGGTTTCAGAGTGGGTGTATATCCTACCGGGAATGAAGCTCGACGTTGCAAAGTCACCAATTTCACAGGATGCCGGTCTGGGAATTCCGTTGTCATAGATTGCGCTTTCGGCATCGTCGGGATCGAGTCCTGGTACGTATTGGACGACAAAGACCGACTCAGGGCTCCCTGGTACGGGTAAGAGCTCAGAAACGGCGCGATCCTTCCGAAAAGAGATATCGCTGTCGATCATCCTCGTCGAGATATTGAATCGTGCGACTTGATTTGTGCCCGACAAGTAGACGTAGATATACTTCTCGGCATCTGAAAGGGCGATATATGTCGGTTCTCCGCCGACAAAGTATGAGTTTTGGATCGCTCCTGTCCGTGAATCAACCTCAACTAAAGAGTTTGCATACGCGCCCCCGGAGCCTGGGACAGTAACGTAAAGCATGTTGCTGTGGCGAACGAAGACAACATCATTCACGGGCATGTTCAGTCGCTGCAAGTTCGTTATGATCGGACGATCGAATGATTGGGCTTCGCTCCAAGACACGGCAACGCCGATCAGAAATGCCGACAAAAGGAAGGTAATTCCGATTTCTGATGCACATGGACGCCGGGTTGGGAACGTAGCCGCTGGCGTCCTTGCGGAGTATTCGTCATTCGTCGGCTGTTTCAGTTGCATGATGGAAATATGACAGATTTTACAACAAAACAAGGCCCTCGCCGGAAAGCGAGAGCCTTGTGTTAATCGTTCCGAGTTTCTTACGGCGTGACGCCCACTGCGGGGCCAGCGCTGGCGGCGTTCGGCGTTGCCCCGCCGACCGTCGTTGCCAGGTTCGCGCCAATAGGCGGGAGAACCGTCGGAGTCACGAACACCAGCAGTTCGACATCTGACGTGTTCAGGTTGCGTGTTCGGAACAAGCTGCCGATGATGGGCAAGCTCGAAAGGAACGGCACCTTCTCGACGAGGTTCGTCTCGTTCTTCGATACCAAACCGCCAAGCACCATGGTGTCGCCGTTTGCGACTGTTCGATACGTTCGAATGCTTTGCTGTGAGACGGGCGGCGGTCCGCCGCTGAACGTCGGGGTGCCGGGCGTAGACAGAATCGGCGCAAGCAGCAACGAAACGGAGTTGTCGCCGTTGATTCGCGGCGTTACCGTGAGCGAGTTCTGAACTGTCAAGAAGTTAACCTGCGTGCCGGTAACAGCGTTGCCGCTGCCTTGCGCAACTGTCGTGCTCGTCTGGTACGGAATCTGTTGGCTGAAGTTGATCGTGCCAGCGGTGTTGTTCGTACAGGTAATTTCCGGTGCGGAGATCACCTTGCCCTTTGTTCTGGTCAGAATGGCCTGCATGCGCGCCACTAGGTTGCCTTGAGCAAACGTAAGGTATGTGCTACCTGCGGTGCCATCGATTCCAGGTCCATTGAAGCCCACGTCGATATTAGGGGCAGGGATCAGATCCCAGCTAATTCCGAAATTGTTGACGTCAGCAACCGACGCCGTGATGAAATCGACTTTGATCTGCACCTGCTTGGGCGCACGGTCAAGAAAATTAATAATCTGCTTCAGCTCGGCAATGCCCTCGGCAGTACCGCGAACGATCAAGGCGTTGTCCTGCTCATTCGCGATGATTGCGTCAATGCCTTGGGGCCGTAGGTTTGCACCGGCGGCACCAATATTGCCCGGCAATGCGCCACCTGGTTGAGCTGCGCCACCTCCGCCGAAGGGATTAAACTGCTGGCCCCCTCCGGGCTGGAAGCCCCCAAACTGATTAGCCTGATCCTGGCGACTGTCATTCGAACGGTTCGCCTGGTTACCTGCCGAACCAAACTGATTTCCTGACATAGGAACGCTAGGCTCTTCGGACGAAGTGCGGCCATTGTTGGTCTCATTGACCGTGACAGCCGATGGTCCCGCCATTACCGGCGCGACAGTATCTGTTGGCTGTGCCGGGCTGATGTGATTCGCCGGGTTGGTAAACGGATCCGAGTCGCGATAGCCATCCGAATCGTTGATCATGTTCAGAATGAAGTTGGGATCGACATTCTCAAGAACGATCTTTTCCCAATGCATGCTGGCCGCGGGAACAGGTGCCTGCTGGACGACCGGCTGCGGAGCTTGCTGCGGCTGGACGTACGCGCCTGTATTGTCGGAGTTGTCCGACGAGACGGGACGGAACGTATAGACACCGTTGTCGTCTTTACCCACAGTTGCGCCCGCGCTCTGTGCGACATATCGCAGGACATCGTCAAGCGAACCACTGACAGTCAGAGTGACTGGCTGATAGCTCTTTTCGCCGCCGACAATGACGATCTGTGCGCCGCTTTGCAGGCGAATTCCCTGGACAACGGAGAGCAGATTCGCATTCACAATGTCCAGCTCGACTTTTTGGCCGCGGTTTGAGGAGGAGTCGGTCGCTTGTGAACCATAGCCGTAGGTATCGGCGCATGAGGCAGTCGAACTCATGTTGAACAGACCGGTACAGATCACCGCGAGTGGAAGTGCTGCGATAGCGGCCTTTTGCAAGCTCTTGTGAGTTGCGTATACCGTCGTTGCTAGTTTCGCTTTCGTTTGTTCCATGAAACCCTTTGTCTTACCCTTGCTCATTTGCAGGGTGTCCTCCTTGATTGCACACAGTTCGCGCCGTCGCTTTGCCTGCGCACTCTGAGATTCGTCTTAAGTGGGCTAAAGTGCCCCACGCCGAAGGTGAGTCTCGCCGCTTTTCAGGCCAGGTTGCGTTACAAAGCACCTTCGGGCAGACCAAAGACTAGAAGCCTCCGGTAAATCCGCCAGATGAGGTGCCGGTCGAACCTCCACTGAACCCGCCACTGCTGCTTCCACCAAAGCCGCCGCTTGTGCTGCCGCCAAATCCGCCGGAGCTACCTGTATTGCTGCCACCACCAGCACCGCCAGCAGCAGCGCCGCCGATGCTAAGCAGGGGCGGGATGATTGTGACCGGGCCGACGACCGTATTCAGCAGCGCACCATTGATGTAGTTAAGGTAGATCACGACAGCCTGCTTGCTGTCGGAGCTTTGCTGGCCGCCGCTATTGTCGCCTGACGCCGGTGCGGGCGTGGTCGGAACTGCTGCAGCCGGCGCTTCGGCAACCGGCATCTTGATCTGATAGATTCCGTCCACAACCGTGTACTGCAAGGGAGGCGTGGTACCACGAAGAATCGCGTGCAAAGCCACGTCAAACGGAACGTCCTTCAGGTTGACTGTGACATTGCTCGTGATCGCCGGGTCAATCGTGTAGTTGAGACCTGCGCTCTTAAACAGCGCGTCAAGCGCAACTCTAACGGGCGATTCGCTGAGAGTGATCGTTACGGGCTTAGTCGGCAGGTTGCCTGCGTCCTGTGCGCGGACAGCCGGCGCCGAAAGCGCCATCGCCGTCAGGATCAGTCCCGCTGCGGCGACGGTTCGAAAAAGAACAGCTAGCCTGCTTGTTGTCTGTTTCACTTTCATTTTCCTTTCGAGCAGCGAACTTGACTGCGCTCGGATTCATTCAAAACTACAGCAATTGTCGGCATTCAACCGCCGCGTGCTACATGCCTGGGGCCGGACCACCCTGATTTGGATTTGCCGGCGCGGCGCTACCCTCAGTTACGGGTACGTCGATCACCTGACCGCCCGGAATCCGAACCGATATGCCAGTGGCGTTGATCGCCTCAACACGTCCCACATTGTCCGGGAGCTCGTCACCCGCCTGAATGATAATCGAATTGCCGTCCGTACCCTGATAGATCGCGTGGACACCGTTGCTGAAAATCAGACCCGAAACGCGGCCCATGTTGGTCGGCGTTGAGTTGCTGACGATTTGCGGAGTCGGCTGCTCGGCACCGCCGCCCTGTGTTCCGCCAATTCCGGGTAGTGGAACGGCGGTTGCGACCTGGCTAATGGGAATCAGCTGAGTAACTTCAATTTCTGGTGGGACCAAGCTCTTTGCGTTGTATTTCGGCAATAGCGGATCGGCCTTACCGGTGGTCGTGGCGACCGATGCCATTCGCACTGGCGCCCCTGCGGCATTCGCCACCTGCACGGGCTTCGCCTTGCCCTTGGCGGCCTGTATCTTGGCCATCCTCGCTGCGACTGCTGCCTGCTTGGTCGCGCCGGGCGCACCCATTTTATGCGCCATCATCGGATTCGCTCTCATGCTCGACATCGGCGAACCTGGTGTCGTCGGTCCAGACGACATCGGATTTGCGCCGGGAACTGGTGGTCCGCTCATCGGGGAAGCCATCGGCCCCCCTGGAGCTGCACCTGGTGCCTCAGCCGCTTGCGGAGTTGGGCCGCCAATCACGCCAAGTACCTTCAGCCCGAATACGACTGCGGCGATCAGCAGCACCACTGAGACGCCAACGATAATCGGTTGGTTTTTGCTGTCCTGGAACCACTCTCTCATAATGTTTCGGTTTCAACCTCGGTATTCATAATTATGGTGTTTAACCGTAACTTAATGATACCACCCTGAACTCCGACCTTCAATCAAGCTTCATGAGGCCGTTCGGCTACCGGGTCGGCGACTTGCTTCCAAACCCGGGCTGGTTTTGGATATTGGCCGCCGTTCCTGTTGGCGCACCAGCGGCGACTGGAGCGGATCCGCTCGGCACCGGCGGTCCTGGCTTGTCGCCGTTCTGCGGGAATATGTACTCCGTCGCCGTGTAGGTTCCCGTCACGAACGGACTGTATCCAGTAAGCGAAAGCCCATCCACTAAAACAATGCGGTCAAATCGATTCCAGCGCGCCACATGGTTCAGAATCTGGTTGTAGGAGCCGAACACCGATATGGCACCAAGCGGCATTGCGATCATTGCGGTCGGGACAGCGTTCGGATCAGACGGTGGCGGCGGTGCGCTGATCTTGGTCAAGGACTGAACTCCGGTGTGGTTCAGGAACGCTTCCACTCTCGGCGCAAAGTCAAACTCGAGCTCGTTCGTCCACTGCAGCCATGCGTGGAAGCGGTCGGAAACGTCAACCTTCGGATTTTTGTACCTGACAATGTACGCCCACTGCTCGGCTACGGCATTAGCAGCCGCCTGTGCGGCGACAAGCTGCTTTTGCGCAACCGCTATGCCAGATTTATCGCTATACATCGCAATCGCCTGATATCTGGCCTCTTCAGTGTTGATTTGAGTCTGAGTAGGTACGATCAACCCAAAATACATGCCGGCCGCAGCCCCAAGACAGGCAACCACGCCAACCACAGTAATGACGATCCAGTTTATTCGAAATCCACGCATAAGCTTATCTTGTCCGAATCTGAGCTAACTTTGCCCCAATAAACTATGCTCCGCCTGGCCCGCCTGGTCCGCCCGGTCCCGACATACCCGGAGCGCCCGGAGCAGCCGGGCCAGCACCTGGCGGAGGAGGCGGAGCCAGCGCCTTCTTGAGAGCCATTGTGACCGTCACCGGAAATCCATCTCGCCGCATGTCGAATTTGCCGCCGGTGGTTGGAGTGACGATCATGCGCCCGTTGACCCCAACAATCTGTCCGCGATAGACGCTGAAAGAAGTCACCGGCCCAGGATAGCCCGGAAGGTGTCCGATGGCGCCGGTCGGCACAGTCTGCGTGTCCACAACATCAGGATTTGGCGAGCCATAGCCGGGAATGCCCGAAATGCTGACCGTGTTGACATCTGGTTCGGTATACATGACCTGCAGGTAGCGGCCGAGATCGGCAAACGACGGCGTATACGCACTGATCGTCATGGTAGTGCCGCTAACGGCCATGCTCTTGTAGAGAATCCGCGGCGACGTGTACTTAGCGACCGTTTGATAGAGCTGGATGTAGGCCAGATTGTAGGCCTGGACGTCCTTGACAAACTGAAGTTTGGTCTGGATAGGTGCAATGGTTGCTGTCGCCGCAGCAGCCTGGGCGTTCAGCCCTTCGATCTCAGTCTTGTTCTGGTCCGCCTGATCGGCCTTGTCTTTCCACACCGCAATCTGTGGTTCCAGAATGGCGTACCAACTGCCAAGCGAGCCAACGATGGCCACAAACAAAACACCAAAAGTGACGGCAAGTCGAGTATTGAGGCGTCGCTGCGCAACATACGCCGGGAGTAGGTTAATTCGAAGCATCCGTGCCTTTTCCTCTACGTTCCAGGCGGCAGAGTAGTGCCGCCGCCAGCGCCCGGTTTAGGCTTTTTACTGAACATTCCACTAATGTCGGGCAAAGTAAAGCCCGGCTTCTTTGACGCGACCGTCCCATCGCCACCAGGTGCGGCTCCCGCAGCTAGCTTTTTCTGCTTCTTCATCACGGGAAGCGGGTTGGCTTGAAACACCACCTGCCTGGCGGCAAGCCCGATTGCAACCGTAAAAAGAGGCGCGATGGTTTGGAGGTAGCGTGGATCAAAGTTCTTGGTGGTTACGGTCAGCCCCGTCAAAGGGCTTGCAACTTGCACCGGAACTTGCAGTTCGTGATCCAAATACTTGTCCAGTCCAACCAAACTGGCAGTCCCGCCGCAAATCAAAATTCGATCGACATTCTTTCCGGCCGCGCGGCTGCGATAGTAGTCAAGCGACCTGCGAAGTTCGGTTGCCAGTTCGCTAAGAACAGGCGAGATGGTGTCGAACACCTGGCTGGTCAGCGAATCCGCTTCGGTTTGCGGTCCACCAGTCGCGGTGGGATCGAACGCCCCGCCGCCTGGCGAGCCGCGCCGCGCTAGGTCAAGAGTGCGCCGCTGAATCGGCTGAGTGCGCTCGAGATCAAGTTCGCCGCTTTGGCCAATTCCCTCGGTGGTCGCGTCAACGTCGAACGGCGATGTGCGCCCGAGCGGGCCGCTCGAAATTCTGTCACTTGGAGGACGGTTGGCACCAATGGGGCCGCTGTCGAACGGCGACCTTGGCGTTACTGGGCCGCTGTCGAACGGATTTTTCGGCACTGGGCTGCTGTCAAATACCGAGCGCCCAAGCGGGCCGCTGTCAGGAAGGCCGATAGGGCGAAGGCTCTCTGGAGACTCTTCCGGCTGTCCATACGGAAACTCGACCTGCTCCTGCGTGTATGCCCCACCGCCAGCAGCGTAGTCCAGCACCCGATCCATAAGAACCTGCGCGTGCTCAATCTTGATGCGCTCGGCCTGATCTATCTGATAGCCCATGCCTTCACTGATCGCCTTGGTGATGCTTTCACCGGCCAGCGCCAGCGATCTTGGAAAGATGAGCATGCCGTCTTCGAAAATGCTGATATCCGTGTTGGACGAGCCGATGTTGACTACGGCGACGGTTTCGTGTGTTCCTGGTTCGACCTCTTCCGTGGTGGCAACATCACCCTCAGGCATCACCACCGGCGCGGTCTTGCGAACAACTGGCACGCCGTTTTCGATGTCCAAGAGGGCGCGACCTGCTGCCAGCGGCTCAATGTCGATGGCGATCGGATCGAGACCCGCTTTAAACAGCATCTCGACATAATAGTTGACCATGTCCTTTTGCGCGACGGCGAGCAGGACGGACATGTTGGGATTCTGATCGTTGGGATCGGTGATCGGAAGTGGCTGGTAGTCCATCTGGACGTCGGTCGGCGCAAACGGAACGTGGCGCTCGACTTCCCACTTCATTGTTTCGGCGAGTTCGGCCGGAGTCATGCGCGGCACTTCGATGATGCGCACGACGACAGATGACTGGCCCGCGATGCAACCAATGACTCGCTTGGCGCGTATGCCGCCATCTTTGAGCATCTGCTTGACCGCGAGCGCCATGCCTTGCGGATCGGTCAGCATGCCGTTCTGAATCGCGCCGGGAGGAGTCGGGGCGACCGCCATGGCCGTGATGCTGATACCTTCCTTGGAGGAAACATGTAGCTCAACAGCCTTCATGAGCTGCGAGCCAATATCCAGTCCTACAATTGGCGCAAGAGCCATAGGTTTGACTATCCTTCGAACTTCTGTCTCGAGTCTAACGCACCTTTACGAAGGCGCTGAGCCTGCGAAGGCGCAGTCGTTCCGTGTCCAACGGCCCACTCTGAGAGCTGAACACGATGAGCGTATCTTAACAGCTATTTTGATCGGTTTTTCCGACGCGCACTTCACCGATCACAGAATCTAGATATAAGGAACGATTGCGCACGAGTACAACAGGAGAGGATGAACGAGCCGAAAGATTATTATGAAAACTCAGCCAATTCGCTTCAAAGCCGGGTGATTGTAACATGTACTCTCTTAAGTGTCAAGAAATCTCAGCTTCGACCAGAATGACTACCGGATGGTTCGTATGCCGATCCATTCTGCTGTCTTATCGCCGAAAATTGGCAGACAGGCTGCCTGCTACTCGTTCGCTCCTATAGAATATACGGGCAAAAACCTAATTTGACACGGGCGAGGCGTTTTCCTGCCTAAATTTTGGGAGTTTGAGCGGGAGGAAACTTTGCCACTTCGACAATTTCGCTGGCGATGAACACTCCAGTCGAATTCATCAAGATAGGAGGTGCGTCGCCACTGGCGGATTGCCGGTTGTCGACTTGACCAAAAACAAGTCAGCCGGGAACGGTTGGGCCCGTTCCCCGCTGACAGATTCCGAGTCTATTCAGGATAGAACTTCGGATCAAGCGCTTCGTAGTAGATGTCCGCGCCCGTGGTGCTGGCGTTGCGCGCGCTGGTCCAGAACAGCCACAGGCGGTGCGGCACATATTGCGTCGGCGTATTGCTGCCGACAGGATACGATCCCGCAGTTGGATCAATGAACGCGCATGGATCGCTTTCGTTGACCGCCGTCGTAATCGGCACCGTCCGCTCACCCGCGAGGACCTGGGTAGGATTGAACGCGTTGACATAGGGCTCGAATGACCACTGAAGGTGAGCCCCAGTTGCTGCGGCAGTCATCGCCGTGCCGTCTTGCCGTACATAGGCGACCGTTGCGTACAAGCCCTCCATATAGGATGGGAAGTTGATTCTCGCCCTTGACCAATCCACATCGACAAGGCTAGATACGTTCACCTTACCGGTCATGTTTGGCGTATTGGCGACTTCGACGTCGAAATTAGACAAGTTGACCACCTGCTGACCTGTAGTCGCCGAATGAAGCATGTGCAGACTCGTCGTTGCCGGATCGATGGCGTTGAGATTCACAGCGAGTTGACGCGTCGTATAGTACAGCGTGGACGAAACCGCTGCAGCGTCGCCGCCCGCCGTCCCGCTCTTGCGCCAGATGAACCACTGCCGCGACATCCGAACCGGCCCAAGCGTCAGCGGGCTGGAGCCGTCCGACGGTGCGTTCTGCTTAGTAGCTTCATCAATTAACGAAACAGGCGATGTATTGACACGCGAACCGAAGGTGATCCGCTCGTCAAGCGGGACGGCCTGCGCCGTCAACGTCCACGGTGATGCCGCTACTGTAGGTGGCGGATTGCTGAACCTCACAGTTCCCTGAGCTGCATTGATGTAGACGTTGGTCGTTCCGCCCCAAGGCGCGCTGATTCCCGTGTACACCAGTTGACCGCTGGCACGATCATACGTGTAATGCACTGCCGTCCCCGGCGTCAGCATAAACGTTTGTGCCCCGCCGCTCACTGCGAACAAGCCTAAGTATGTAGGATCTAAGACCCACGCCGTGTCGGTTCCCACGAACAGAGATGGATCGGAGTTCGACCGGATCAGCGACACGTTCAACAGTGCGGTGTTGCCCGGATTCTGCTGCACGACCGGCTGCTCAACAAGCGTGGGCGGCGTCGATCCAGTTAACGGGCTGAGCGTGTAGCGGCTCAGATAGATGTCGGTTTCACCGGTCGCACTCGAAGTGCCGCTGTACGTGATGTCCAAGCAGTTCGGATTCGATGGCGTGGTGACCGCCCCTCCAGACACCTGGCCAATGCTGCGTGCCACGGGAGACGGATTCGTCACGCTCGACAGGGTTGCCGGGACGGGCAACTGCTGCGGCGGATGGACGGTTGTTGGATCGACCGGCCCAGCAGAGCGAGACAGCGCTGTGCCGTTCATATCGAATACTTGATAATAGATCGCCGCACGACCGCCAAGCCGAGTGTGCCAGAACACCAGCAAATGCTTGCCGCCACTTGTGTCGTAGAAGACCAGCGCCTTGACTCCAAAGATTGGCTGCGAAGTCGAATAGAGCGCGGACATCGTACTCGGGGCAGGCGTCGTTCCGGTCGTGTCTAGCACAGCGGTCGGCGAGCTGAAGTGGAATCCCGCATTGTCGATCGACGTCACGTCGGCCTCGCGGATCGTGTAGATCGCCTTGGTCGACTGAGTCGGTGTTCCCGACCCAATTGTGCTGGTGGTCACCCAGAACATCATGGTGGTGTCTACGCCATCGCTCAGGATGAACGGACTGCGCACGTTGCCGGATTCGCCAGCAGCGTAATCGCCCGATTTAGTCGTCTGAATCGCTGGCGGCGTCCACCATGTCGTTCCGCTCGTGTTCGTCGGAGCACTTAGCGCGGTCGGCCCACCGGCGACAGGATTCGATGCCGACGCAGGTGTCGCCAAGACGGACGTGTACAGATCGAATGGCGATGCCGATGGCGGAGTCGTGGTCGTGTTGACGTTCCTGTTACTGATAAACGCCATCCCGAAGCTGCCAGTGATCGGCGAGCGGAACGCAAACGGCTGCAGGTCGTTGGCTGGCGACAGGTAGGTCTCGCCTGATGATGGATTGGTTCCAGGCGCAAGAATGCTGGTCAGCGGAACGCTCGGCCCAGTGTCCGCCATAGGAAGCACCAAAGGCGTGGCAGCGACGGTGGAACCGCCAATATTTGGCGCGTCCGTCAGCGATGCCCCATCCGTGAAGCGATTCTCTGTCACCGACACCTTCAGCACGGTTCCCGGAACGGAATAGTACTGCGACGGCTGGCCGTTGTTGATCTGGAAGCCAAGCGGCGCAAGCGCTGGATTCGTCTGGTACTTCGGCCCGTTGAACGGATTCGAGTATGTCGTGCTCAGGCTGCCTACAAACGGCTCCGACTCCTCGTAAGCGCGGATGATCTGCGAATACGTCCCCACCGGCGTACCAAGCGGCACTGCGATGCTGACTACCGGCAGGCCGTTGTACGGCACGGACAGGCCGCTCGGCGCTACGTACGTGAGCTGCCCATAATCGTGCGGATTGTCCGGGATATGCATGACAGTGTCATTCGCATCGCCAGGTCGCGGCTTATGGATGGTCGCGTTGTTGAACAAGCGCCCTCCCGACGAGTTTCCAGCGAGATCGAACTCATCCGGGTTTGGCGTATAGACATCCGAATCGATGGACGAGCGGATTAGCACCGGCGGTTGTGACGAATCGCCTCTCAGCAGAGCCGCAGTATTGTCATAGCTAGGTATGTACGACAGCGAGTCGAACCAGGTGCTTTGGTTTGTCACGACATACGGCAGTTCGTTTTCATCGCTGAAGAGCGTCAGGAACGGCCCCACGGTAGGCGTCTTGGTAGAGCCGTCGTAGTTGGTGCCGGAAACGTCTGGGCCAGAAATCAACTGATCGAATCGGACATTCAGCAGGTTTACATTGCCTTTGTTGTGTACTGTAACCGTCTTATAGTAGTTCTGGAATGCGGATGCGTTTGGCACGCTGGACGACGTCAGTGTCGATCCGCTGGCGAGCGGACTCCACTTACCGTAGGCGGCATTAGTGCCCGCTGTCGGCGTGTTGAGACCAAAACCAGCCGGGACATTGCCAACATCAGTGGTCTGCTCGTCAATGGACATCGACATATCGACAGGTACGCCGACCCAGACCTGCACATCGCGGTAGGCGTCGCCAGGAATGAACCGGTGGTGCTGGCCGGTATCGACGAACACATGGGCCGTCGCGACATAGCCTTGCGGTATGGACGTGTTCGGATTGAACGCCGTGGACGTGTGCGGATAGCTGTTTTGAGCGTTGGCATCCCAGACTTCCAGATTCGGTGGCTGGTACTTCGGAACAGCTACCGTCACGTCGATAGACTCCGGATAGACATTACGCACGGCAAGCGGGTCACCGCCGTTCTCATCGGTCGGAATCAGCAGTCCGTTGCCAGCGTCTATCTGCGCCGAAACCGGCGTATTCGCACCGTTTGGCGCCTGGAGTGTTGGGTTGCCCGGAACAGCAGAGCGCGCGACGAGTTCCGCCGTCACATACTTTCGAGGCAGATCTGGATAGTCCGGGCTTTCATTGACCGAGCCGTAGTCCCAAGCCTGCGGAGGTGTGTCCCAGTTTAGCATGTTGATCGCTGAACCCGGGCCGCCCTGTCCGGAGTTGTCCGCCCAGCCGAGCTTAAGCGCATCCATGTAGATGGAGATGCCAGGCTTGCGTGTGACCGCGCTTCGATCGCCAACGCGGAGCATCGACTTGCCGAAGTTGCCAGGCAGTCCGATGGGAGTACCAACCGCAGGCTGTAGCGGCGTGTAAGGCGCAGTCAATAGCGGCGAATCAGATCCTTGGCCCGTGCCGGAATCGGTCGTTTGCCCGTGCGGAATGTCGCCCAAGCCAACCGCCAGTGTCACGCGCTGAGTCTGCACGACCAGTCCCGTTGAGCCACCGCGTGTCGGATCTTCGACAGCGCCACCGGTTGGATCGGAGGTCGGCGCGGTTGACGATGTCGGAATGAAGTTTCCGTTTGTGGCGGCATACTTCACCGTGCTCCACGGCGTACTCGGTGTCACACCAGAGTACGGCCCAAGATCCTGAACTGCCAGGGTGCTTGGTCCACCTGTCGGCGGGAGCTCGACCCTGCCAAACCCTGTGACCGCCAGCGGATTCAGCAGGCCGAAATCGCCCTGCTTATTCTGTTGAACGGCCCCGAGTGTTCCGCCCTTGTTGACGAGATTGATGCCGCCGGTTCCCGACCCGCTGACCACCTGCGAACCGCCCGCACTGGACGGCTCCGCAATCATCTGAACACCTGTGATGGTGATGCGTGTACCAGGAGTCTGGTTCGAGTTGGCACCGTTGCCCGGCGTGTACTTGTAGACGACGCAGTACGGCGCAGTGGCGGGCGTTCCTCCGGGCCAGCCGGTCAAGTTGGTAGCCTGCTGGACAGGCCCCGTGCTTGCGCCCATTGGGATCACGGTCAGACTGATCGGGCCGACAGCTCGCCCGCCTGGCCCAATGTGGCTGAGGCTAAACCGGAGATTTGTCATCTGCGGATAGGTGTTTGCGGTCGTGCTGTACACATTGAAGAACTCAATGTAGATGTCTTGGCCCCAATCAAAGTATGGCAACGGATCGGTCGGCTGGACGGTCTTCGTCCAGTCGGTGTTCGTCAACGGAGTGGTGGTCTTCGACGTATCGACGATCCTGACATAAATATTCTGCGTCAGGTCGATCGTATTGGACGCCGGCGGCACGTTGCCGCCAGGAATGCCATAGCCGGGGTTGTAGTTGTTGGTACCACCGGATGCCCCGTTTGGCGTAAACCCGAACGTAAATCCGGAATCGCTGCCGCAGTAGACCCACTCGGAGTTGTCGCTTACGTTTGCTGCGTTCGAAAACGTGACGGTCGTGCCTAGTCCGTCCCCGAGCAACGACCCCTTAAAGACTTGTGCATCAAAACCCGCGACAGATGGCGACGAGACGCCGCCGACACCCGAGTATGCCCAATCGTCGTTGACGACCGGATAGCTAACGGCTGGCGATTGGGTTGTGTCCGTAAACTGGTATGGTGCTGCTTCGATCTCGTGAATATCTCCGGCCGACGTTGTCAAAAAGACAACTCCTCCAACAGAAGGCGTTCCTGTAGCAACGCTGCCTAGATCCGCGCTGCCAGGCAGAATCGCAGGGGTGGAATAGATTCCGCCATCGGAAACGTCCTTCTGATAGAGCAGACGTGCGGAGTCTGCCGATCCAGGTGGCGCAGCCAAGTCGAGAGCATAGAGGAAGCCGTCGGTCGAGCCGACGTAAAGTACGGGAAGCTGCTGATCCGCATAAGTGTCGGCTACCGTTGGCGGCACTTCAGCGTACTGCGATCCGGGCAAGGTGATCAGCCCGGTCACCGGCGAAGACGAGCAGAACATGTTGAGTTCGCTAAGCGCCTGCGTGAACGCGCCAGGAGAGCCAGTTGCTGTCGCCGTGAACGCCGTCGTTTGTTCGGCAGTTGAACCTATCGTATTGGGATCGGTCGGAGAGCCGCCTGTCGTTTGCGGCGCAAGATTCGGATATGCATAATCGAAAACGCCTGAATATGCGTTGACCGCGTAGATGTGCCCGTTGGTTTCGCTGCCAGGATCATTTGCACAGATATACACGTCCGTATTGAACGCGCCAAGAGAGTTGGTAACGGTCTGAAGGGCTGGCGTCCCGGCCATGTCGCCTAGAGGCATTGCCGGAGCGAATGCACCCGCCTTGAGTGTGCTAGGCACCGTGCTCGTGCGGACATGCGACGTCGGATGAGCGACCGTAATGTCGGCGCCCTGGCTGTCATACACAGTGCCGTATTTGTCCGGGAACGACCAGTAGGAAACCGGATTAACATTGTAGTTGTATTCCGCTGGCGCAGTATTGGCGGGCAAATTTGGATACGTGCCCTGACCGCCGTTGCCGATCGGGCCGTTTACAGCATCAATCGCGTAAAGATGGCCAAGTGAGTTTAACTCGTTGTTGTACGTAGTCACATAGACGTAGTTCTGACCGTTGGCATCCGCTAGGCTGTTGTATGTAGGCGCATAAGCGATCGACTCGCCGGTGTTGAACCACCAGTTGACATTCAGCGTCGGCTCGGACGGCTCGAGACTATACCTGTATTGCGTATCCGTCGTGCGCAGCGCCGAATTACCGGCGATCTGGGCAGCCGTGATTGGATTTACGCCGGTCGCATCCAGAGAGTACAGAACACCATTTGTGTTGCCGATGAACAGGGTTGCATCGTACGCTTGCGGCGATGTCAAAGTCGCGTCAGGAACCAGCTTAACCGTGGGCGAGTTCATCAAGAAGCCGGCTGGAGCTGGCATGTCCCGGTTCGGATCGGTGATCAACGGGTCGCTGCCGCTGGTAGCCTTTAGGTCTGCCGTTTCGTCAGTGCGCGAAATGACGCCGCCGTTCGATGGATCAGGATCCCACTCCCAGTAGAGCTTAGTCGTGCCGAAGTGAACCGGATGCAGATTGTAAGGCGGATTCAACGTCGCTGGAGGCGATGTCGTCGAATTCGGATCGATGGGCTGGCCAGTTGAACTAAACGCGATGGCCTGATTAGTTGAGTTGACGATAGTATCGTCACCATCCCCGTTTCCAGCCGCATCAACGCAGAAAATCTTGCCAGTATTGTCTCCAAAGATCACGACATCACGCGGCTCATATGTGACGGCCACAGGGTTGACCAGCACCTTCATGTTGCGAACGACTACCGGCGTGCTGTATACGGCCGATGGCGACTGACCATTCTCGAACATCATCGCGTCTGACACGACCACGGTACTTGATGTAATCGTGTTGTTTGTCGAGTTGTCCAAGATGACGCTGTCGCCGTTTGGTCCCATGAACCAGGAGCCATCCGTAGTGTTGGGGTTTGGCAGCTTGACCCACTGTCCCCCTTGCGTCTGATCGATGGTTACGATTGTCCCGCCTGGGATGGCCGCGCCAGTCGAGTCGACACTATTGACTGTGTACTCCGCGTCCGTAATGTGGACATCGGATTGCGGGCGGAAGCGCACGGCGTCCGCGACGATGTAGTCGGTCGGTCCACCTGATGCGGAGGTGTCGTAGAGTTTAACGCTGAGCGTCTGACCGGCTGTCACCGGAACGTTGGTCGCGATATTGAACCATTGACCGCAGTTTTGTGTTTGATCGACTGCTATAGGCGTCGGATAAGCGGGCGCCGCCGTGCCGTTAATATCCACTTCGTATTGTGCGTCGGTGACGTGATTCTCAGTCGTCGTTGCTGAGACGAGTTCGATTGCATTGGCGACGGCATAGACAGGCGTATTCGTATCGGTCGTCGTATTCGCGAGAGTTATCACGATCGTGTCGGCACCAGCAGCGGTGATTGCGCTTGCGGCTGTGATCGGTACCCACTCGCCACCAACGGTCTGGTTGATCGACGGGATTGTCGCAACGGATACCCCATTATCGGTGAGCGTGTATGTGGCATCGGGAATATGCGTTTCGGTCGTGCCTGCATCCGTACTGTTGGACGGGAACCAAGCATAGGCAGTGTATGAACCTGCAGGGACACTAGAAAATGTCCACGTCGCGGTCGCGGTCGCTGTGCCGCTGGTTGTCGCCGGAGCGCGCAAATAGTCTGAGCCGTAATAATCGCGTACCGTGCCATTAGTTGTGGATGAGCTTTCCTGCTGCCACGCTCCAGTGGTTACGAATTCAGGAGTGCCAGCGGTCTCATCGAGAACCATTCCTGCGGACGGCGACGGATACCAGACATCGACGGAGTAACTGTCCGGAAGCGCAGTTGGGTTAGTCCAGACCACTGTCGACGTTGATGACGTAATGGGTCCAGTCACTGCGGGAATTCGGACATAGTCCTGATTGACAGCGTTCGTCGTATACCCAAGAGACGCCGACGTTTCGGTCGCCCAGGTTCCGAGTGGATTTTGAACAAATCCGCCGCTATCGTTATCAACAACGGAGTCCTGCTCCGAATACTGCGACGGGAACCAGGCGAAGACCTGATAGGAAAGGACGGAAGTTAGGGCCGATAACGACCAAGTGGCATCGAGCGATCCTGCGGTCTGCGTCGTGTTGCCGGGATACGTAGCACGTGAGACAACCGGAGCGGATTTATAATCCGATCCGTAAAAGTTCGGATCTGGGCCGGTCGCTGAAGTCCAGTTCGGCGCAACCGGCACAATCGGTGGAAATACCGACAGTTGCGTACCGACCCACGCCGGAGCCGGATCAGTGTCGTCAACAATGGTGCTCGATCCGCCTGCGAACCGCCAGATCGGATTACCGGTTGAGCCGTCATACGCGTACATCGCGCCGCCGGAGGTCGCAACGCCGGGAGTCACATTGCCGCCTTCACCCAGGACGGTATTTTCAACACGTCCGCAGTAGACAATTTGGCCAATCGGCTGTGTTCCAGTGTTGAGAGTAAGAGGCGTCGGCAGAGTCGGCGAAGTATATGTGCCCGCAGTCGTTACTGGCCCGGCAGTATACTGGGTGAGTGTCTCACCCGAAACGTACTCCATCGTAACCGGATTATAGTTCTCGGTCGAACCCAACGTTACCTGCGGCGCATAGTATGAAACCGTGCCGACCTTCGTACCATTTGTATTTAGTGCAGCCGTATCCGCATATCCGTTCACGAACTCGGGAAAGTCCGTGATATTAACTGCCGTGGCCTGACCACTGACAGTGCCGTCGTCGGCGACAAGCTCAATCGCGTTGGCCACGACAATTGGCGGTGGAATTTGGGTCAGCGAATCGTTGGTGGAGTTGTTGAGCGTAACGACGACCGGCGTTCCGGCCGGAATCTGGAAAGGGCCACCAATTGGCAGGAAGAATCCACCCTGCGTCTGATTGACCGTCATCGTCTGTGAAAACGTGCCAATTGTGATCGTGTACTGCGCGTCGTCGATGTGCGTGTCAGAATTCCCGGACGAATCCGTATACGGCGACGGGAAGAACACGTCCAAATCATATGCTGCAGAAATAGGTACGGTCGCAATCGTCCAAGTTGCGGTGCAGTTTCCGTTCGGGAACGTGGTGCGGCTAACCGCCGGAACCGACAAATAGTCAGCGCCATAGTAGTCCTGGTCGAATGTGTTGGCTGTCCAGACATTCGGAGCCGTCCCCGTATCCTGCGATGTAAAACGAGGATCAACCTGAGCCGGCAGAACGCCTGGAATCGTATTGCTGACCACTAGGCTTTCTGGCCGAAGTTCAGCGGCGTCGGCGATAATTTCCGTGCCGTTCGTGCCGCCAGCAGTTAGTGTAACGATCACTGATTCACTGCTGTTGATCGTGATTACTTGGCTATTTAACTGTAGCCATATTCCGGCGGTCGGCGATGAAAGCGCTTGGTCGGCGGTTGCGGTAAATAACCCAGACACGGGCAGGTTAGTAACGGTATTGTAAACTTGGTAGGTGTAGACAGCCGCAGGGTCAAGAAGTTGACCGCTTGTAACTCCGGGATCCGTAGGAATTCGGAACGGTACATGCACCCACAAGTCAAAGTCACCGGGTTCGCCAGGTGCGATAGTCCACGTTGCGGACGGAGCTCCCGAGGTGCTCCCCGTAGCGGTCCCATAGTAGTATTCCTGATTAATTGCGTCCGTATTTGTGGTCGAGCCGACCGCTTGATTCATTCCATTAAATGTGAAATTGTTAGGGGAAGAGAATCCGTTATCGTCAACTTGGATATTGTTGTTCTGCACTCCAAGCTGGCTTAAACCGTAGAACGGCGCAGCCCACGCGGCGACGGCGAGACCGCTGCCAGGCGTGCCCGGCGCGAAGCTATAGTTGCCGTTCGAAAGCGCACTGCGATCGCGGAAATTGCTAGTACCTAGCGGCGGCTCAGTAGTTCCATAATCGCCCAGGATGAATCCGCGCAGCTCTTGGCCGGGGCCGGACACCTGCGAGCCGAACGTAGCGTCCGTCAGCAGTCCGAGATTGAACAGCACCGTCGGCGTGCCCGTGCCTGACAACGTGTACGATTGATCGCTGCTTGTCGTCCCGTAGCTCTGCTTCCATTGCGGCCACGAGAACGGCACCGGAACTGTCGCGGGCGTCGGAGTTGCCGCCGATGCCTTTCCGGCCATGCCAAATAATCCCAACGTAGCCAGCACCAAGGCGAACGCAAGCGTGCCTGCGCGCAGCGTAGACAGGCGGTGCGACGGGATCCGATCAGTTGTTTTCGTATTGCTCAAGCTCATTGGTTCAGCGCTTTCGAAGCGTCTTGCTTCGCGTAAATCCATTTTCTAGTGTTTCTACCCGCAGCAGACCTACATTGGTCGCAGGGCAAAGGCAGGTTGTGACAGAGGGCCGGTAAGATGCGGTCTCGACCAGACATAGGCCGATGCCGCAGCTTTCGATTGATTGATTTCGAACACGACGCCCGCGAAGTTAACGTTCTCTCCAGCGCCGTTAGTCGTATCGCTCGAAGGATTCCCGGCGCTCGCCGAGTTACAGATCAGATAGTCCCCGTTGTCTAGCTTCTGAGCACTGCTAGGCACAAAGTTCGGGTTCACCTGCAGCTTTTCAGAATTGGTTCCGATGGCGTTGTAGTTTGTAACGAACGACGAGTAGTCCGCCGTTTGGAACGAGAATCCACCGTTTGCGGTCGTATCCACCACAATCGGCGCACCTGGCAGGCTGGTCGAAGCCTGTGTGAAGAGGCCGTCAAAGACGCCATCGTCGTCGCAAATCATCACGTGGTCGAGCGCTGCCGTGCTGCCCGGCGCGGTTCCTGGAGGCGTGTAGATGGTCATGAAACGCAGATCTCGCATTGGCAGATAGGTTGGCGTGCCTGTTGTCCTGATCGTGCTGACCACCAGAGACGGAAGGCCGCTGTACTTGCTGTAGTTCGTCACTGCCGGTAGAGCCGAGCCGCCATATCCGTAGACGGGATAGGCATTCCCCGTTTGTGTTGAGAGTGGCTGGTAGCCGAGGAACAGAAGAGAACTGCCGTCCGAATCCTTCGCCGCAATGTCAAGCGATGCGCCGCCACTGTTGTCGGTGGTGAGCGGAGCCACGTTGCGGTTTGCGACGGCGGCCAGGATATAGTTGACGCCGGTTGCGTCGGTGAATCGCTGAGCGGCAACGAACCGGTACTTGCGCTGGAACTTGTCCTGCGTGTGCGACGCCCAGACAAGATAGTGCGTTCGAGTCGGCACCGGGAGGAGACCCGTGGTCGTAGTAGTTGAAACTGCCCCGCCACTGTTTAGATAGTACTGGTCGTCGATTTCAAGCACGCGGAAGTTGCCGGTATCCGCAATGAGATAATGGTCGGTGGTATATGTGACGTTCGGCGTCACGGTTGTATCCGTATAAGTGTCGCGCCAAACGACCACGCCCTGAGGCTGGTTAAGCGACAGCGACGCACCCGGCCCCAACAAGCCAATAGGGTCGGAGAATGTCGAAAGCTCCCACAAGACCTGCCCTGACCGATCAACACGCACGCAGCGATTGTTGCCGGTGTCGGCCATCAGGTAATCGTTCGCGCCAAGCTGCGAAATGCTGGACGGTCTGTTCAGAGCAACTTTGCTGACGGCCAGCGTTGCACCCGGTACGCCGGCTTCGTTGTCATACGGTCCTTGAATGCCGGCATAGGTCTGCTGGAACGTGCTGTCCATCGACCAGACCGCGTTGTCACCGGGGTCGAGTCCAACGAGCCGGTTCGAGTCGGCGATCACCGTCTGGGCATATTCAAGGCCCTCGATTCCCTCGTTTCCAGCCACAACCGCGTAGGTGCCGCTTGCAACGACCGGCGACTGAACCTGCCCCGTCGTCGTCGTGGTGTCAGGATCGGTGAGGTCGAGCGGGCCAAACTGCACGAGTGGTGATGTCGCGGCAACCTGTCTGTTGCCGGCACTGATGTTGTTCAGCGCAGTAACCGCATTTACCGACCAGACGCCGGCCGCGCTTCCCGCCCCGTTTGTTCCGCCGAAATAGAGGAAGTCGCCAATTTTGGACAGTGTCGCCGAAGGCGCCGTAGTTGAACGCGACCTGTGTGAACCAATCAAGCATCGGTGAGCCGTTGCCGCTGGTGTTCAGCAGCGCGGTCGTCTGCGTTTGGCTCGCACCAGTCGGATTGTTGTCGTTCTGCTGCTCAAACTCGGCGAACACAGGCATAGGCGCGCCCAAGTTCGCCTGCACTCCAATGAACCCTGGCGACGGAATGTTTGCGTAGTCGGTGAACGTGATATTGCCCGAGCCGAGATCGGTGATGCGATACTGGACATTGTTGCCGGTCAACGTTTCGTTGTTCGCGGTCTGGCCCGAGGATATGTTCGCAGTCACGGTTTCGTCTGTCTGTTTCAACAGTACGGATTGCCCAACCTGGTTGAGCGTAACAATCGAATTGATCGCCGCGTTGAGCGTGGTCGTGCAGACTGGCGTCGGATTGAAGCACAGGACTGCCGTGTTTGTCCCATTCGAAATCAGCGCATAAACGTGGTTGCCGTCCAGCACGGGGCCGCCGACGAACTGGTAACCTGCGAAATTGTACTCAATATTGTCGCCGCTCAAGCTCGCAGGCATGGTCACAAGCGCAAATCGCCACTTAACTATCGTGCCCGGCGTTCCGCCTGAGTTGAGGACGTTTTGATCCTGCACGGCTTCGATGTAGCCTGTGTTGATGCCATTGGCATCGGTCTCGTTCACAGTAAAGTAAAGCAGATTGTCCGGACCAACTGCGGCTCCCTGTATGACCGCGTTCGAGGAGCTCTCCGCAGATGAGAGCGCTCCTAGATAGAACTGACGTACTAAGGTGCCGTTGTTGGTCGGAACAATGTCGTAATCGCCATATGCGGTCGATCCATTATCGCTACCTTCAAAAAAGACATTGATCGACTTGCTGCCCGTCGTCGTCGATGACAACCGGAACGACGGAAAGACCGGCGGTGCAGTCGGGCTGGGATCCGTGTCCCAAGTTGGTGACTGATTGATATAGGTAAAGTAGCTTCCCATACCGCCGCCGGTGTATGCGTCTTCAGGCGCACCGATGACTTGGCTGAAACTGAGCGAACCGTTTATGGCGGAAGCTACCGTCGTGAAGGGCGTTCCTGTGCCGGACAGGTGCTCATCGCGCGCTCCCAGGAAGATGGCGTACGTAGCGACCTGCGTTGTGACATACGCGATAACGTCCGTTCCGCCGTATGTGCTATCGAGGCTGGGAATGGCGGCAGCCACAGGTGAGCCGACCCAGGACGACGTGTCGGTGTTCAAATTGTCGTTCACCTTCACGGTGTACTCTTGGTTGGTATTCCAGTCGTAGAGATATACAGTCTGACCGGGCCACTCGCAGATTAGCCAGCCACGATAATAGGTTGGCGCGGGCGGGACATTGCCGGTACCAAATGTGCCGTTTGGCTTAAGCGACTTGGGAAGCGTAGCGATTGGCGCAAGGCTCAGATTCTTCGCCGCCGAGGTCTGCGGCAGTGCTCCCGCGTCGTAGATCGAAATAATTCCAGCGGAGTTTTCAACGATGACGTTTGCCGACGACTTCCCAGGCAGGTAGGCCACTGTGGGTGACGAGATTTCGTCAACATTGCTGTTCGCGCCCGTGCCATCGTCGCCCGGCTCGCCGAACCAAAGCTCGTCGTACCCGTGGCTCTGGCTGTAATCCTGCAGCATGTTCAGGCCGGTTGTGCTGCCCGAAGGAATTGTCACCGGATCCGTGATGGATGTGCTGGAGCCAGTGACGTGCCAGCCGTCGTCAGCCAGGCCGTCGCCGTCCAAATCCTCTGACGGAATCAGATCGAATGCCCTGAGCCGACCTTCGACCGAGCCTGCACCTGAGGGGTAGGTGTCGTTGGTCGAGACATAGGCGACATTGCCTTCGATTGCAATTCCGGAGACGGAGAAAGTCGGCGGTTTGTTGCCGGTGTTGTTATAGAGCGACGTATCCGGGAATCGCCAGTTCTTCAGCATGGAGCCGTAGATCGGGACGTTTTGGAAGGCAGTATGGCGGTCGTTGACATTTTGCGTCGGTGCCGTGTTGCTGGACCAGGCGATCACGTTCGTGGCAAACTTCAGATCCTGCGTTCCTGCGGCCTGAAGATTGCTTCCGCAAAA
This sequence comes from uncultured Armatimonadota bacterium, assembly GCA_963699265.1. GTDB lineage: Bacteria > Armatimonadota > Armatimonadia > Armatimonadales > Capsulimonadaceae > CAXSEA01. The sequence continues at coordinate 1,435,509 of OY969427.1, forward strand.
ACCTGTACCATTGTTGGCGTTGACAGGATTACTGATCGCGTCCATCGAGTCTGCATTGTCGATGACCACGTGCCCACTACCGTAATCTCCCGCCGCGATGTACGGCAGCGGATTGCCGCTTGGATCTGCGTTGGCGGCGTTCCCGATCACGGTTGCCAGAAGACTGGGATCCGGCTGCGCGAACGGCGTTGAGGGAGTATTCATCGACGACATGAAGTACTGATTGACATCCTTGTCGCCCATGTTGTTTAGCTCCAGCGACGAAAGCAGATACGGCGTCGTGATGATCGGGTGGTGCTGGGCAATGCCGGGGACATACGCAAAGCCACGGGGGTTTGAGCCGGTGTCATTGAAGAATACATCAGCGATGATGCCCGCCGGGTCATTGGCCGCTCCGCCGTCGGAAACTGTCGTATACGCGCCGCCGCTGTCTTCGATCCAGAGCGTGCCGCCAGCGTCCACATAGTTGCGCAGGCATTCGCGCTCTATTTGGCTAAGACCGATTAGCCTATGCGTATGGATGACAAGAAGATCAAACTGCGACAGTTCGTTAGTTCCGGTGGACGTATACGCTTTCGCTACGATTGGAAGGCTGACATGCCAATAGACCAGCATGTTTTCCGTCACCTGCTGGTTTAGTGTTAGCTCCGGAAAAGCGTCAACCATTTGCTGGGTCACAGTCAACGGCGCCAGCGGATTCGAGAGCACCCATCCCCACGGCTTGACATCGAGCCTGCGGTCAAGGATGTAGAACGCATACGGCGCGATGATGTCATGCCCTGCGTCCGGACCGTAGTTCTCGATATTATTGCTATTGCCGTACGAATCCGCCGCGTTTTGCTGGTAGTAGTTCCCATCGGTGTCTACTTGGGCGGCCGAATCGATCAGGAGGATTCCGCAATGGATGTTGCGCTGAGACGTCGAGTAGGAGAACGAGCCCGCGCTGGCTGGCGTGCGTCCATTGGCGAAAACGATAAGCGCAAGCGCGGCCAAAAACGCGGCGATTCGGCAGAATGCGAGTCCGGCGTTGCTTTGCCCAACGAGCGAAGTTTTCGTCAGTCGATTCGTTCGGTTAAAGAGTTTCATTGCGCTTTTCTTGCTTGCCAATTGGCCAATACAAAATATCATCATGCCGTCGCCTGTCCGTTCAGGCGTAGGGCTGTCTTACTGTAAGAGCGAATTTCCGGTCGTCTGTCCGCTGTATAGCAGGTCCGGACTGACCGGCAGGTTCGGCGCGTACGGCAGCGGCCGGCCGTAGGGATCGAGGCGAACATAGCCCGGCGCACCTGGTGAACCCGCAGTGGCACCCGCAGCCGTGGTGCTTGAGTAAGCGGTCGCCAAATTGGGATCGTACGTAATGTTCAGACCCGTCCGAATATCAAGGCTTGTTGCGCCTGCTGGCGGTGTCCAAATTGTCGTATTTCCGCGCGTGTTGGCAGACGTACCCTGATATCCGTGCGCGGCCAATTCCGGCGTCCCGCCGGTGCCTCCCGTGCCATGATAATCCGGTATCCATCCCCAATTCAGCATCCAGGACGATTGGTCGCCGATATCCGCTGGCAGATTTTCGATCACGGAACCATCGACCGTAATCTTCATATCGATCGGTTGGCCGAAGAATGGCCAGAACGGCGCCGTCGACCCTGCACCGGTGGTCGGTCTAGGCCGACTTTCAGCCGCAAGCAGCGTATCAGAAGCGTCGTTGTTGAACGATTCGCCTGGAATCACAAAAAACGAGTTGTTCTGCGCGTAGAGTATCGCCTCAATCCGAACGTCGGACGGCAAAATCGCCGCCTTGGCGATCTGATAGTCCGCCGTGCTTTGCGCATCCTTCGCGAACGTCATCGCGATTGCTGTATAGCCGTTACCCGCTGGCGGCACGAATGGTGTCCCCGCTCCGGTTGGCGCAAATGATGTGAGCAAGTTGACATATCCTCGGATCGGCGTCACGGCAGAGCCTTGCAGCATGGTCTGGTAGATTCCGGGCGAAGCTATGGTCGGCGAATAGGTAGCGGTAGACGCAGTTACCGCAGCGCCATATCCTACCGTGTCGAATTCCATGTCGCCGGACGAGGTTACCGCTGGTTCTCCCGAGTATTGTGCAAGAAACAGCCGTTCGTCGCCTGTGTAACCCGCATAAGTCACTGGTGGAAAATCGAAGTATTCGGTCAACTCCTGCCCTGACGAAAAGCTCAAGGTGGGCGGGTCGGCGGTACGCTCCGGGACATCGGTCGCGTTGGTCAGGAAATCCGGCTGACCGGCCAGAAACTGTGTCGTATTCACGCACACATAGCTTTCGGCGAGAAGTGCGATGGACGACTTGCTGTCATAGCTTGGATTCGCGTACTTCTGGCCACCCTTCAATAGATTGCCGTCCACATAGGCGATTCCGCCGGAAACGATCGTCACATGGTGATCCGGCTGCTGCGTGACCGTGTTCGGATCCGAGATCACGCCGCGGACACGCACATTGCCTTCCGCATAGATCAGGATGTCGTTTGACGGGATCGCGCCCGACGCGACGGCATCGCCGTTGCCACCGTTGTTCGCGCCGAGAAAGACCACAGGATTGTTCGGATCCGCTACATAACCAACCGGCGCGCTCTTCGAATAGACGAACACATAGGTCGGCGTCGTGCTGGAGTCGGGCGTGCCGCTAGGATCGGTCCAGTCCCAGGTTGGAGTACTGCCGTTATTTGAGTCTGAACGGGTGATCGTGAAACCCCATGTCTGGTAGGGCGTCGAAGTGCCGACATTAAGGTAGATTGGTCCGAAGACAATCTGCGCGCCCGGCGGCGTGTAAATTCCGCCCTCCCACCAGTTCGACGTCCGGTTGACCCAGTCGTCGCGCAGGGTGTACGCCCCAGTGACGACATTCGCGCTCTCTTCCTGAATGTCCGAGCTGTTGTCAATAAACACAGTCGCGGGCGATGCAAGGCTCTCCTGCTGGAACGGTCCGCCCTGCGTGGTGACCACGCTGCCGCTTGCGACCGTCTTGGTGCCCGTCTTGACAAGCGCCTCGTACTTGTTCAGCTTTGTAGAGGGGTCAAGCGTATCCAGTGAGGGCGGGTTCAGCCGCTTGACCCCACGCGGGAATCCCTTAATATCGTTACTTCCACTGCCGTCGCGGATAAGGCCACCAATCGAATTGAATCCGCTGGCGGAATTAGACGGCGTTCCTGGGCCGATACCAGTTTGAAGCGGATATGTCGCGGCGGTGGTGTCCGTACCGACCACGTTCAGCAGTGTGGTCTGAGTCGTATCCGATGTGCTGTTGTAACCATCGAACGTCAAGTTGCCCGCAATCTCCCAATCGTCGCCGTTGGTCGCGTTGAGATATGCCGTATTTACGCCATATAAACGGAGATTGCCGTTGCAGCGCAGTGAGCCGCCCTGTCCCAACGTGCTAGACACACCTACGATTGGCGTGCCATAGGTCGTCACCAGAGGGAACCTATACAGGAATGGCGTAGTCGAAGCGGGCGCTGGGAGAGTGTTCGGCGCCATCCTGAAATCGTAGACTCCCGGCGTGAAGATGCCCGGACCGGCGACAACCGAGCTTGTACTCGCGCCGGTCGGTTGCACGGCCAAGTCGCCGTACTGGCTCGGCACACCAAGCGCGGCAACGTCGCTGCGCTGATTGACGTTGGTGATGAAGCGCGAATAGTCCACCAGGCCGATCGGCTTGTAGGCGACCAGTTCCGCATGCAGGCGAATGGGCTGCGGCGTGAACGTGGTCGGGTCATCGGCGATGACCGTGCCTGTGCGGCCAATCGATTCAATCTTGATGTATTTGCCCGTTTGTGTGCTCGCGTTGTCGTAGACCGAACCGGTCTCCTGCGCGCCAAAAGTCACCCTCAGCAAAAAACGCCCGCCGTTGAGGTTGTAGCGAGAGAAGCCCTGCTGCAACCAGAACTTGTCCGGGTCTAGAGATGCAACAGAAGGAAGCGCAGCGGAGCCAAGGGCATATTGCGCAGCTTCATCGGCCCCACTCGGCGCGGCTGAGAGCTGAAACTGCAGCGGCGGACGCCAGTCTGCGCCCTGCACGCTGGTGGTCAGCATCTGGTCGGCGTACTTGATTCCCGCCTGCGCGAAGTAGTCGGCGGTTGTGATGTCGGTGGCCCGCGCCGTGCGCTCGAGGTTGCGGGCGATCAGAATGATGAACACCGCAGCCAAAAAGGCTAGGATGAACAGCACCGCGATGGCGATGATCACCGACTGACCCGATTGCCTTTTGAGATTTCGACGCTGACTGGTTGTCATGGCTAAAGTTTGTCTTCGCTGACTGCGACCGAGATAGTTTATCGGGACGCGTTCCCAACTCCTACGCGGTTCACCAAGTTGAAATAGGTAGGCTGGTTGTTGCTCGGGTCGTACACCCGGATTCCTACCTGCACCTCGATCTGACTTCCTGTTTGGTACGTGGCCTTCACGACATCGGGATAAGGTTGGCCAAGAGCCGTGATCGTGCCGTTCGGAAACGCTTGGTACAAATTGTTTTGATAGCTGAACGAAAATACTACCGTGGCCTTGCGCGGGTCGTAGTTCGGATTGGTTGTGGTTCCGTCTGCTTCAAACGGGTTCCCGTAGCTCGTATTGATGTTCGTCTGCGGATCGCCGAGATAGATCACGCCGTGGTCGTAGTCGATCATGTACTGATTCGGGCCGATGGTCCCGCCAAGGTTCAGAGCGACGCGCCGATACGGCACAAGGGGATAGTTCGCAGGAACGCCCGTAACTGTGGATGTACCCGCATCCCTGCCTGGTCCAGGAATCTGGTCGGGGCCAAAAACTCGGTCTGAATTGACAGCAACCCTCGAATTCGGGACGTACGCGAACTGATACGCTCCGGTTGGAAAGGCTGAAGAGGACGCGGCAAGCGATGTCGAGCTCAGTGGCGAGTTTTGAATTAGTTCTGGATCGGGCGAAATCGGTATTGACTGAGCGAAGTCGGAATAGTCGCGCAAATGGATTTCGACATCGTGGTATGTGCTTGCGTAAGTAGACGATGTCGGGTCGGTGCTGTAGTTTGCCGATGAAAATGTCATATACCAGTATGGATTGCTCGCGCTGAGCTGGTTTGCGTCATTCAGGTGATTGTCAACTCGCTCGTAAACAGGTGGTATGTTGCTTGGCAAGTCGTTTTTTGGCCCATCCGGAATCGCGGGAATCGCAAAATTGATCGTGCCCGAATCGCCGTCCGCGGACATTGCTACGAATGGGTTGGTGTTTGAAATGCTGGCCGTGGGCTGCAGAAGCCAGTTTCTCGTAACATTGTAGACATCGTTGCCCGAACCATCCGTCTCGATCAAGTCGCCGTAGTTCTTGGCGGCCAAAGTGGATGACGTCTTTGTATATAGGTACGTGTGAAGCGTGATCGCCGGTGATGGCGTCGTGTTGGCGAACGTGATGTTCGGACCGCCGTGCCACTGGCCGAACGCCGCTTCGTAGAGCGCAGGAACATACGACTCACCAAGCCCGCTTGAGGTGATTCCGTTGTCGCTCGGCTGCGAGCCGTAGCCCTGGCTGACATCAGAAATGTTCGTCGCTGTGAGCGGCTCGTTGCTGATCGTTGCCGGACCGAACGTCACCGATGTGCGCAGGATTGGAGTGCCATCCGTATCCAACTGAGAACCAGCCGGAAAGCCGGAAGTGGAGTCATAGACAACGTTGCCGCGTCCGTCATGAGGCAAAATGACAAGGTTCAGTGCGCTTTGATCGATCACCGGCTTGGCGACCTGATACCAGTAGTAGACGCGATCGTTGTGCTGCTGGGCCTGCGCGGTAGTGATCCCCAGAGTGACAATGTCGGATGGGCTATAAATACGAAAGAAGTCGGGGTCATCCAGAATGGGTGCGGCCGTAGTGCCGGTGCTATTTGTCTGAAAAAACTTGTATTGCACCTTCGTCGGGTCGGTAACCGTTGACGCCGTCAGCGTCTCGTTGGGATTGACCTCCGCACGGTATAGGATGTACGTGTTGCTAAGACCCTGCGCAAGCGTTTCGCTTTTGTCTCCGCCCGTACCAAAATTACCGTCGCTTGCCGGTAACACCTGATTTTCGCCGCTGTTGCTGTACGGCTGCTCGGCGCCGGCCGATCCAGCCGTATACCCGCCCGTGTTATCGTAAGTTCCGGGCGTGTAGTTGATATTGATCGGATGGCGCAGGCCGATGAAGTACCGGACAATCGTCGTGCCGGGCGCAAGCGGAAAAACCAGGTCGGCGTTCTGCAGGACATTCGCTTGATTTGAAGTGCTCGCTGGCCCGATTTTAGCGGTCGGAGTATTTCGATCCACCGTGGGATCGACCGCGGTCGCGCCTACTCCACCGCGCGGCGGGATGATGTCCAGGTAGGCGTTGTAGCTGTGAAATAGCTGTGATTCCGACGCGACGCCGCCCGGCTCGCTGAACATGCGCATGTCCAGATACTGGTGGGACGTGTCCCGCACGCCAGCGGCGCTGCCGAGTTCACGCGAAATCTCCTCCATCGCAACCCGCGCCCAGTCCTGGGCTTGGGTAGTGGCCTGCGCACGTGCCGTAAGCTGAAATCCAGTCACAAGCGGGCCAAAGAGAAGCAGCAGCAAAACCGTCGTGATCGCGATGACGACCAGAAGCTCGATGAGCGTAAAGCCATTCGCGCGCCGCTTGCTTGCCGGTTTCCAAATTGTGAGTTCGCTCGTCAGCATTAAGGTGTTCAGCAAGATTACGTCGTGCTAGGCAGATCGACGGTTGTGATGTCCCTGTTTCGCCAGTCGCCGCGTTCGCGGTACACAGTACGGACTGTCAGCGACGCGCCCAGCACCGACGATACCGTCATGCTCTGGAACGTGCAGTTTGCCGGAATCAGGCTGGCGTGATTGCTGTCGGTGAGATCGACGAACGGCGCTCCGGTGGTACCGATCTGATCCATCTCATGCACGGAAACAGTCTGAGTCTGCGACGTTAGGGTGTTCAGGAACGTCATCGTTGCAGTGATCTGAACTTGCTCGTTTGCATCGGTTGCCGGAAAAGTGATCTTCGAGCTAGTCGAGGTCGCGACAAACTCGCCATCCGCGGCGGGAGTGGTGTCGCCAGTATTCGGATCCTGCGTATAGACCGCCGCTGGCTTGATCGTGGTAACACCCCAATCGTTGGCAGGCATGTAGAAGATTCGCAGATGCGTACCTTGAGGTTTATTTAGAACGGTGACTGTACCCGTGTCGTAATTGACCGTGTAGTCCGTACCTGCCGCAAGTGGTGCGAACGTGTCCAGGTCGTAGACCAACAGAGGAGATCCACCATGCGCGATTCCTGCGTATTGTGCGCCATCGGAGGTGTTGGATCCGCTCTGCAGCAGGTGGTTGAGCGTTAGACGTAGCACGGAGCTGCCGCCTCCAGCATTACCGTAGACCGTGCTGCCTGACAGCGCCCCAACAGTTCGATCCTCGTGGATGATGTGCCAATCGTTGACCAGATAGTCAACCGACGCCTGGATCGGCTCGCCACGCGCATCCCGGATTTGGCCCGCCAGCGGATTGAACGCGATCTCGCCAAGATAGGTATCAAACGAAGCGTAACCGCTAATGTTGACATTTGAGCTGACTTGGCTGGAAGTTGGAATGGTGTATTGGTACGGATCAGACCCAAACGCCGACCCACTGGAAATGTACTGAAAGTCGCGGTACAGCACGTCGCTACCAGGCTGGATCGGATCGGTAATTCCAATCGACGCCAGTGAGAACCAAAGGGGTTTGTGGTAGTTCGGATCCCAGCAATTCGGGACACTTGGAGTTCCAGACCAATTGCAAACAAATGTCACCGTTTGCACAGAATTCACGGCAGGCGCAGTGTCGAAGTACCTTAGAGTGAAGGCCTGGTTGTAAAGTCCCGTCGGCTCCCGAACGGCCAACGCCTTATTCGTATAGTCGATCAGATAAGATGGCGAATCTTGGGCCAGCTCCACTTCGGGATCAGTTGCCGCAACGCCAGTGGTTGAGGTGCCTAACACCCCGCTGGTCGCGGATGTTGAAACGCCGATTTGCCGCGCCCACGGAGTGCCGTGCACATAAAAGACGACGTTCTTTGTCGGATCGTATGTAACGGGAGTGTTTGCAGTAGATGTGTACGCTGCCGGAGTCGTGAACGTGTACCCGGCAGGCACCTCAACCGGTCCGAAATCTAGCAGGACGTTTGACGATGAAGTGGTTGCCGTTGTGGTTGGCGCCGGAATCCTTACGACTTCGCCTTTGACATAACGCGCACCGTTGACATCGTTGGTCGGCCCAAGAACCGAGTGCGCCACAAACAGGTTGGCGTCGGCGTTGTAGGTTGGGTTGGTCGTAAGCAGCCCGCTAATTGGATCGTACTCGGTCGTGACAGCCGCAATTTCCTGAATCTGCGCGCCGTTGCCGTTGCTTCCGGTCAGCCGCTCAAGCTCGGCCTGAGCGAGCCGGTTGGCCGCCGACGAGTTCGCCGCAATCGACAGCGTGAAGAAGCCGATCGGGAAAAGCTGCAGGAACGCGACGATGCCGATGGTCAAGAGCGCGATCGCGACCAGAACTTCAACGAGCGAGAAGCCTGCCTCGGCCGTGCGCCTGCGCCGCAATACGCCTGTATTCAATTGTCGCAACGTGATCTTCTTCATAGCTCAGCTTCATGCTGCAGTCTATTCGGCAATGAATTTGGTCTTGACGTATACAAGAATCATGACGGAAAGGAACTTGCGTTTTTTCCGTTAGTGCCCGGTCGCATCGAACTTCCAGAAATCGGCCTGAACAGTGTTGCACGACTGCGCTCCAGACGTTCCGCACTTCATCGGGTCGGCAGTCGGCGTGTGTAGAGAGATGTCCGAATACGCGTCATCAAAGCCAATGTGTGTCGCGCAGGGCGTCGAACCAAACTGACACGATGTCCACGGCGAGATTGTAAACGGCTGATAGTCTACCTTCTTGACTGTACCGGCTTCATACAGAACAAGAAGCTTGTTAGCGTTTGGAACATGATATGTGATGGCAGTCACGTACGTATCCGCAGGCGGATTTTGCCAGCGAAGTTGGCGCAAGTAGTCGGCGTCGCAAGGGGCGACCGGGTTCGAGCCGTAGACATAGCTCGTGTCGCAAAACGGTGTCCAGTTGGTTTGGTAGCGAACTAGAAATGTTGGCGGAGCAAGTAACTTATTGTCCTGCGTATTATCGATCTCCGGGCCGACATCAAATGCGTCTTCCTTGTAAAAGGTCGAAGTCGCAGTGCTGGCAGGAGCCAACAATCCTTGGTTGGGACCAGAACCTTGAAGCGCATTTGCCTGCAGCAGGGCAGTGTTCGATCCAGTTGGATCGTTAGCGTTGACCAAATCATCGGCGCAGGTGAACTCATGCCAGTCCTTCACATACTCTGGATAAAGCCCAACAAGCGACGATGTCGCGGCCGGATCACTGCCAATTGTTGCCATCGAGTCAGAGCCATACGCATACGCAAACAGCACCGGCGGATAGGTCTTGTTGTCCAGCTTGTAGAGCGCGAGCGCCGCGGAGATGTCGTGCATGTGCTCCATCGTGTTGCCCTGGCGCGCGTTCTCCTGCGCCGTGCTGAACACGGGGAAGATCAAAGCGGCGAGAATCGAGATGATCGCGATGACGACAAGAAGCTCGATCAGCGTGAAGCCGGACTTGCCGGACGCTGACCTCAAACGGAGAGTTGATTTAGGCATGGTTTGCAACATAAGGTTCTTCACGATGATCTCTCCCGGAATCATTCCTGGATAGAAATGACTATCTTCCTCCGCCAGCGGATTAATTCCGATGGACAAGAATGAAGATGAAGCATGGAACCGATCTAAAGCTGAGCACAGTCGCGCGGGCCGAATTTCATAAAAATAATAATAGCGCTTCTGACAGGCGATTTGCTCGAGTTAGGGAAACTTTATAACGACTCTCAAGACCGCAGGTGTGTTCATCGCGTCGAAATGGCAGGACTCATTTCCAGACTATTATATGGAAATTTGCTTGACCTGAGCACTGTCGCAGGAGTGCTCACCGCTTTGACGACCCCGCAATTCACATTGTTCCCAACTTCCAAAAAATTTTGAAACTTTTTTGCCGCCAATTTCGCTCGCCCAAAGCGCCGCCGTCCCACTGCTATATGTGCGCGTATGCGCGATACCAGTGTATCAGCGAATGTCCGAAAAGAAGCGACAGCAGCGCGCCGACAGCCATAAATGGCCCGAATGGAATTGCTGTGCGGCCGGTCTTTCGTTGCGCGATCATCATCGAAACGCCAACAATCGTTCCAGAGAGCACGGCCAGAAAAAACGATACCAGCGAAAGGCTCAGCAGAAGGTTTGCGCCGATCATGGCCGCAAGCTTGGCGTCGCCCTGCCCCATGCCGGTCTGCTCCTCATCATTCTCCAGTTCGGTCGCGATTTCCTCCCTACTTTTGAGCTGGCCAGTCTGCGGATCGACCTCGGCGCGCTCGGACGCGGCACCGTCCTCATCAAGCAGCACCTCGCGCTCCTGAATAAATTTACGCGCAGCGGGAAGCCAAATTCCAAATCCAAGAAACTTCAAAAAAAGATACGCGTAGTCGTCGAATATTCCAGCGACAAACTTTCCCGCAGACTGCGCGACTTTATTGCCCTTCGCTCCAGATGCGCTCGCATAGTAGAGCAATCCGAAAAAGCTGATCATATGAAAAATGATCGCACAGATGACGGCTGAGGGGATCGAAGAAGGCAAGTTTACGCCGAACAGTTCCGTCCACATCTTCGGTTCGCGCACGACGATCCCATAAACGTTGTGCGCGAAACCGAGCGCCACACCAAGCGCGCTAAGCTCGTCGGGAATAATGAACTGCTCGAGGTCGATGAAGAAGATGCAGATCAGGAGGCTGACGAAGACGATGTCGAATATGACATCAATTGTCGGCCCAATGCTCAAATAGACGATCACGAACAGTATGCCCGTCAGTGCCTCGACACCAAAGTATCGCCACGAAATCGGCTGCTTGCAGTATCTGCATTTGCGGCCAAGCGCGAGGAACGAAAAGAGCGGGATAAGATCGGCCGTCGAAAGACGATGCTCACAATTTGGGCAATACGACCAGGTCGGCTTTGCGACGGACTGTCCCCGCGGCAGACGGTAGATTACGACGTTCAGGAACGAGCCAATCGAGATGCCATAAAGAATGGCGGCCAGCAGTCCTGAGGCCCATAAAACGGGAGAGGCAGATGCGGTTGACATAAGCAAAACCGGCGCGCCGGATACAAAACTTTCGGCGCGCCGGCTCGAGTGATTTTCGGGTAGGCTCCGGGCAGGTGATGCGCCGGAGCCTAGCATTTAGAATATTCGGAATGGGCTCCGCGACCTACTTGTCGTCGTCACCGCTACCGCCCGATAGCTGTGAAATAATCGCGATGATCGGCATCCACAGCGCAATCAGAACGTAAAGGACGATGCCTCCCAGAAGGCAGATCATAACAGGCTCGATGGCCGAGGCAAGCATCGAAAGCGCGGCTTCGACCTCGTCCTCGTAGAAGTCCGCGACCTTTGCCAGCATCTGGTCAAGCGCGCCCGACTCTTCGCCGATCGCGATCATATGAACAACCATTGGAGGGAACAGACCGGACCGCTTAAGCGGATCTCCGATGCGTTCACCTTCACGGATTCTAGCGCGCGCCTCCATAATGGCGTCCATCATCTGTGAATTGGAAACAGTATTGGCGACCGTTTCCATTGCCTGGAGGATTGGAACACCGCTGACGAGCAGCGTGCCGAGTGTTCGTGCAAAACGCGCGATGGCGACCTTATGGTTGAGCGGTCCGATGCCAGGAACTCGGATCGACAAATAGTCGAAGCAGCGTCTGCCTACTTTTGTGCGTCCAAACGCCGTTAGTGCGAATTTGGTGCCGAAGAAGATGCCGATTGCCCACGCCCAGTCGTTCACCAGGAAGTCGGACAACGCCATCAAGCTCATGGTCATCGCAGGGAAGTCCTTGACTCCCAGGTCTTTGAAGAGCGAGACGAACTTTGGAACGATAAACGTACAGATACCCACGACGATACCGCCAGCGAGATAAAGCACGGTCATCGGGTACGAAAGCGCTGACTTCACTTTCCGCTTAAGGGCAACGTCTTTTTCGACGAATGTCGAAAGTCGCTGCATCGTCTCTTCCAGAACGCCTCCGACCTCGCCCGCGCGGACAAGGCCGAGCATGAGGTTAGTGAAGACGGTAGGATATTTGGACATCGCCTTCGAAAGCGAGTTGCCCGCTTCGATTTCGCGCTGAAGGTCCGCAATGATTCGCTTAAGACGTGGGTTTTGGGTCTGCTCGCCGAGGACTGCCATACTGCGCACAAGGCTCACACCAGCGTCCTGCATAACGGAAAACTGACGGAAGAAAACGGCGAGTTCGGTAACCTTGACCTTCTGGAGATTCTGAAAGAAGTTGCCCTCTCCCGTCTTCTTCTTTGCTCGCGACGCCTTGATTTCATTGACTTGAAATCCCTGCTCGCGCAGACGCCGCCCAAGTACTTCCTCATTTTCCGCTTCCGTAGTGCCGCGGCGTACCGTTCCCGCCTGGTCCTTAACTACGTATGCATAAGTCGCCATGTCTGAATTACTCCTTGCAGATCAACACAAAACACATCAAGGCTAAGATAGCCGCTCAGTCCGAATTTTCAACCGAAGTCCTCAAGATGTCGTCCCGACGAGTTCCAAGAGTTCGATTTCGTTAGCGTTAGCTAAAGATTGCCCATCCTCACGAAGACCATCCAAATGAAATTTTAGGGCGGATTGAAATTTCTTGATTGCGAGGTCATGCGTCTTGCCAGTCGCCACGACCGTACCGCCAATTCTTCCGTCCGACGCAGACGCACACCAATTGCGACCCGCGTCCGTAAGCGATACCTTCAGTTTCATCGCAGCTCCTCAATTCCTGAATCCCGCCTCATATCCGCAAGGGTTCCTGCATCGATCTCGTCTCGTGGATGACCCGAGACTGTATGCACATTCCTGTACCCTTGCTTCTTATACTACTGGCGGTGGCTTCCCGACATCCTTTTGAGAGTCCAGCCATTTGCCTCGACGATTCTAATGGCATCCCTGACTTTCAGCCCGCTTGCCTTCCATGCAAAACTCAAAGACTACGTCGTGTCTGAATATTAGCGCAGCGCATTGCCGCTTCTGGCTATCTTCCAGCTGGCCGCCCACCAGGTGCTCCGCCGGGAGGACGCATGCCGGAAGCGGCCGCGTCAGGCCCGCCGCCGCTGAGCATTCTCTTAAGCTCGTCCGCGTTGATGGCGCGCGACACGGCATCCTCGTACGAAATCTTGCCCTGCAGATAGTGGTCGCGCAGGTTCTGATCCATCGTGATCATGCCTGCGTGCGCGCTCGTCTGAATAATAGATGCAATCTGATGCGCCTTGGCTTCACGGATCAGGTTTCGGATGGCGGGCGTCGCGATCATGATCTCCTGGACACCAATTCGTCCAGGCTGATTAGCGCGCGGAATGAGCGTCTGACAAATCACGGCCACTAGGTTGTTCGAAAGCTGCAAGCGAACCTGCGCCTGCTGGCCAGCCGGGAACGCGTCAACAATGCGGTCAACCGTGGTTGCGGCGCTGTTGGTGTGCAACGTGGCGAATACAAGGTGTCCCGTTTCTGCGGCCGAGATGGCAAGACCCATCGTTTCCAGGTCTCGCATCTCACCGACCAGGATCACATCAGGGTCTTCTCGAAGAGCGGCTCGAAGTGCATTGGCGAAGGACTTAGTATCCATTCCAAGCTCGCGCTGGTTGATGACACTGTGCTTATGCGAATGAAGGTATTCGACCGGGTCTTCGATGGTCAGAATATGCTCGCTGCGAGTAAGGTTGATCGCATTGATCATGGCCGCGAGCGTGGTGGACTTGCCCGATCCGGTAGGACCTGTGACAAGCACCAGGCCGCGCTTCTCGTGCGTCAGCTTTTCCAGGATTGGCGAATAGCCGAGGCCGGATAGGTCAGGGATACGGGTTGGAATTAGTCGAAGCGCTGCGGCGACCGTACCTTTATCCCGGTAGATGTTGACGCGGAAACGGGCTTTCTTTTGCAGCGCGTAGGAGAAGTCCAGTTCCCACGTGCTTTCAAACTTTTGAATCTGCTCGTCGGTGAGGATATCGTACATCATGCGCTGCGTGTCGGCAGCAGTCATTTTGTCGAACGATAGCGGAACCAGCTTGCCGTCCTTGCGGCAGATTGGCGGGATACCTGCAGCCATGTGAAGGTCGGATGCGCCGGTCTCAGCGAGCACATGCAGGAACTCGTCGAGATGGCTATCCTCGATGGACTTCAGTCGGCCATGCAGCTCATTGGCTTTGTTGATGAAGAAATCGGCGGGATTGACCTCATCCGTTTCCGTGATGGTGTATGGAGTCGCAGCAGCCCCGAGGCCGCCAGCCGCAGCTTGAGGGGCACCACCGCCGCCACCGCCCGAAGACTGCTGACCGTAGTTCGTTTGCAGACCCGGTGGGACGCGCGCGCCTGCGGGAGCGGGCTGGCCCGGCTTTGCACCCGGTTGACCCGCGTTCGCCGCGCCATAGCCGTTTCCATTTCCGGGCGCTCCAGGGCGATTCGCGTTAGGATTGAAGTCCGCCATATCGAAATTGCTCCACACTCTTCGCGGCATTTGCCCAGTGATTGCGCAGCACGCCGCTTCCGAACAAAAATTCTATGAAATCGTGCAATCCGTCGCGAAAACCCAATCCGTTAAGGGTGGCCGGTGCACAATTGCTTTAGCCGTAAGCTGATTTTCGGTCACTCACGAGGTCAACTGTATGTGCTTCCAACGCGTATATCGCACATCCTAAGGTCGCGCGACATTTATCTCGTGCTCTATTATCGCAAAATCTGCGCAATTAAGCAAGGGATGATCTGAACGCAAACCCAAGCGAGTCAAGCCGACAATGCCGCTTCGGACACTGAAGAAGGCCGTGTCGGAAGCGGCATATGAAAAGTGCGCCAGTTAATGCGGACAAAGTCCGGCGGACTAGCCCATTCCGGCAGTAAAGACGACGCGCATGACTTCGTCGGGAGTCGTGTCGCCCGAGAGCACCTTGCGAAGACCGTCCTCGCGAAGCTCCTTCATACCGGCAGCCTTTGCAGACTGTTTTAGCTCGGCAAGCGGAACTCGGCGGACAATAAGGTCCTTCAGCTCCTCGTCAACTGTCATCAGCTCATAGAGGCCAAGTCGTCCGCGATAGCCCTTGCCGCGACACGTGTCGCAACCAGCGCCGCGATAGAGCGTGATTGGCGCGTCTTCGTCCTCGACCGCGAAACCAAAGCGGCGAAGCGTGTGACCAGGCACCTCGTACGCCTCTTTGCAGTTGGAGCAGATGCGGCGCGCGAGTCGCTGGGCGATCACTCCGATGATGGTCGATGCTAGTAGGAAAGTCTCGACGCCCATATCCGCGAGTCGCATGACAGCAGATGGGGCGTCATTGGTGTGCAGGGTCGAGAGCACAAGGTGGCCGGTCAGAGCCGCTTCCACCGCAATCTGCGCCGTTTCAAGGTCTCGCATTTCACCGACCATGATAATGTCGGGGTCTTGGCGAAGGAACGCTTTCAGGGCGTTTGCAAATGTGAGTCCCGCTTTTTTGTTGGACTGTACCTGGCAGATGCCGGGCAGGATATATTCGACCGGGTCTTCGATGGTGCAGACGTTCTTTTCGACGGTCGCGACCTGATTCAGGATCGAATAGAGCGTGGTCGTCTTGCCTGAGCCTGTCGGGCCGGTGATCAGGAACATTCCGTTCGGCTGCTGTGTCAGTTCGTCGATGTTCCTCCTAACATCCGGCGCAAATCCCAGCTTATCGAGACCGAGCATGACGTTTCCTTTGTCGAGGATACGCATAACGATCTTTTCGCCATAGTTGGAGGGCACCGAACTCACGCGAAGGTCGTATTCCTTGCCCTCAAAGCGTATCGGAATACGTCCGTCTTGCGGAATACGTCGTTCGGCGATGTTCATTTCGCCGATGAGCTTGTAGCGCGAAATCAACGGTGCCTGGATGTGCTTCGGAACGGTCATGATCTCGTTGAGAACACCGTCGATACGGTACCGAATGCGCACGCCCTTCTTTTCCGGCTCGATATGAATATCTGACGCGCGCTCGCGAATCGCCTGCTGCACAATCGTGTGGGCGATTCGAATGATCGGCGCTTCGTCATTGGAATCGTCGGCGTTCTCGTCCTCTTCGTCCTCGCCGACTCCAAAGTTTATCAGTTCGCCGCTGATCGCGTTAGCAAGTTCGGAAGAGTTCGGCACCGAGCCAAGACCGCCTGAACCAGATCCGCCACCCGTCGAACCGCCGCCGACTGGTCCTGATCCATTGGACGCGATAGATGTTCCGAGATCGAGGCTGACCGGTGTCGCTGAAGAATCATCAACGAGCGAAGGTGTTGCCGCCTCTTCCTTGATAAGCGCGGGAACTGACGAACCACCGCTTGCAGCCGCAGCCGGTGCTGCGCCGGGTCTTTGCCGCGCAACAACGCCAGGCTTTACGGCCGCATGTCCGTTTCCATTGCCATTGCCGTTTCCATTGCCGCCGCCTGCGGCCGGTGCCACACCCTTGCCAAGCATCTTCGCGATGTTTTCGTCAAGGTCAGTCTTGCTGGCAAGCACTGGTTGCGGCTGGATGTTCTGGGCCCGGAGCAGCGCGCGGATATCGTCGAGGGCGACCACCGAATCCTTCGGATCGCTGACGGCAATAAAGAGCCGCCCATCTTGCCGAAGTACCGGCAGGACAGAATAGCGCTTCAGGATGTGGTCGGGGACAAGTCGGACAGCATCGGGGTCTACCTTGTGGCGACCGAAATCGAAAAACTGCAACCCCAGCTCCTTAGCACGAGCCATCGTGACAAATGTCTCGGTGGCGTAG
Source organism: uncultured Armatimonadota bacterium (assembly GCA_963699265.1). Lineage (GTDB taxonomy): Bacteria > Armatimonadota > Armatimonadia > Armatimonadales > Capsulimonadaceae > CAXSEA01. The sequence goes on from OY969427.1 coordinate 1,452,398, forward strand.
CCAAGGTCGATGATGATCTTACCAAGATCGCCTGGGGCGGACTTTTGAACTTCAATTGCCTGACGGAGCTGGTCGTCGGTGATGACGCCTTTTGCAACCAGAATCTCGCCGAGGGTCTTTTTTGCAGCAACGCTCATTGTTTGAAATCGCCTATAGCTTCCCGCTGCGCCATTGAGTTGCGCGCGGCGGGGCGGGTTGATTGTGTCAATTGCCTTAAATTGCGACCGAACACTCGACAAAGCCCAATTCATGCAGCTTTCGAGCTCGGCCGCTCATTCACACATCCCGGCCCAAGTTTCCGTCTTAATCTGCTCTATGTGGCATCCCCACTTGCTTCCGACCATTTGACGGTCAGATTGGATGCTGCCAGTTTGGCCAATCTTATATTGTCGGCCTTTACCAGCGTTCTTAAACCAAAATACACCGCACTCGCATCAAAAATAATTACCTTAATGATGTCTTCGCTATTGCGAGTGCCTTGCAAAGTTCAATCTCAGAGCCAGAGTGATCAGACGCCTTTACTACGGAATGGCGTTGAGCCTTATGAGGCTTGACGCGGAACTAACTCAACACGCGTATTTTCAAACCATGTACACGCAACTGGACTGTCCGGTCGCGGCGATATTGCTACTTATAGGATAGGAGATCTGCTCCATCCTATATTATACGGATTTTTTCGCCAAGAGGTTACGGCGTGAAATCCTGCTTTAACTAACGAGGAAACTAAAATGCAATGAATGTTGGATGTGCCGGAAGATATGGAGCAGTTGCTACTCCTCAATAATCCAGCCGCGACGCAAGGCGGGCGCATTCGCCATGCCCTACAGTGCCCGATTGCGACTTATTATAGCACACTGCGAGTAACCCGTAAATACCCCAACAAAGATTGTTTAGCATTATCGATAAGGCCATCTGATTGCAACACGCGGCCTTATTTCAAATCGCTCGCGATCGATGACCTTCGTTTCGAACCATCAGCCTTGCACTGCAGAATCCATCGCCGCGAGCGGCATTTCGCTCGCGGGAATACCGGTCCAGAGCGACAGCGAAAGCGCGCCCTGACAGACCAACATGCCAAGACCGTTGAATGCCGCGCACTTTGACGCGGCCGCAGCCGCGACCAGAGGAGTGACCGACGAGGCATAGACAAGGTCGTAAACCACTTGCTCCGCACGAAACCCTCCGGCCGGAAGCGGCGGATGGTCGTCGGCGGCATCGCCCATACCAAGTGTCGTGGTGTTGATCAGAATGTCAGCGGAATTGCACGCGTTTTCGTACGCCGCGCCCTCCAGATCGGTTGCGCGCCCGCCAGCGAGGTTAGCAACTTCCAGCGCACGGGAGAAGGTTCGATTCGCCACGGTTACACGGCATCCGCGCTGTCCGAGTGTGTACGCTACCCCTCTCGCCGAGCCGCCCGCGCCCCAGATCAGCACACTCCTGCGGTTGCAGTCGATCCCTTTTCGCTCAAGGTCCCAAACCAACCCTGGGCCGTCCGTGGTGTGTCCGGACAGTTCGCCGCCTTTGTTGATGATCGTGTTTACCGACCCAACATGGCTGGATTCAGATGAGACAAAATCGAGGTAGGTCCGAACAGTTTCCTTTAAGGGGACGGTACAGTTTGCGCCCACAAAGCCCATCGCGCGCAGGCCATTGACAGCATCCTTGAGATTTGCAGGATCGACGTCAAATGGCACATAGACCCAGTCGAGGCCAAGGGCAGCAAGTGCGGCGTTCTGCATCGCCGGCGAACGGCTGTGGCTGACAGGGTGTCCCCAAACGGCAACGACCTTTGTTGCGCCAGTCAGCGGTGCTCGCGCCTTAACGGACATTTGATTGCGGGGATTGCGGGGCACTCACGACAGCCAAGGGATCGCTGTCGTCGTTCGTTTCAACCGGAGTTCCAGCTCTATGATCTTGGGGCCACAGCTTGCGATTCTGCAGTCGCCTAATCACCCACGCCTCGACATTGCGCAGAAGGCGAGTGGAAACGAATTCTTCTTTGGCCAGCGGCGGACGCAGTAAAAATGTAGTCAGGCCAAGCCGGTTGCCGCAAAGGACATCCGTAAAAATCTGGTCCCCGACAACAGCTGTCTGGTCGCGGTTTGACCCCATAAGCTGCATCGCGCGCAGAAAACCACCCAAGAACGGCTTGCGGACGCGATCCACAAACTCGATGTTCATGACTTCGGCAAGATGCTGCAAACGCTTCGTGTGGATCGTATTCGACGCGATACAGATGCGAATATTCGCCTCTTTCAACTCGGCCAGCCATTTCGTCACATCTTCGGCGATGTTGTAGCGACGCCACGGCACGAGCGTGTTGTCGAGATCAGTGATGATCGCGGTAATCCCACGGGCCTTCAGGTCTTGCGGGCGGATATCGCCGATATTGACAACCACTTCGGTGGGGGTCAGTTTTTTCCAGAAGTTAAACATGGTCTAAATCGCCGACGAATATACGGCTTGGCGCTTCATCGCTGCAGCGCTACCGTCCTACTATTATAGTGCAATATCCGATAACCGTGCCCCAATAGCCTTTACCAATGCAGGTTTATCGTCAAACGCAAATCAGCTAGGTACATGGACGCTACGCACCGCCGCGATATTCTTGTCCTGCTCGGCCAACGTTCGGCTAAAGATGTGTTCGCGGCCTGTTCCCTGAACATAGTACAGATAGTCTACGGGCGCCGGATGCAGCGCCGCTTCGATGCTAGGCAGGCCGGGATTGCAGATCGGCCCGGGCGGCAAGCCGCGGTGCAGATAGGTATTATACGGCGAAACCGTCTTTAAGTCGCTGTACATCAGACGCGCCTTATGTTCGGGCAACGCATATTCGACCGTAGCATCGATCTGGAGAGGCATGCCGATCTTCAGGCGATTGTACATTACAGCGGCGATCAGCGGGCGGTCGTGCTCAACTTCCGCTTCGCGTTCAATCAGCGAGCCAAGGATGACCGGCTTGCGCCAGTCCTTGACTCTCGGCTCCTCCTGTACGACTTGTTTATCGAAATGATCCAGCATTTCCTGTATGATCTGCCGGTTTGAAATTCCGGGATCGAAATCGTACGTGTCGGGAAACAGATATCCCTCCAAATTTTTCGACGGCGGCGTAAATCCGTCGGCGCAACGGAATGACTTGCCGCCTTGAGTTGCAAGGGCCATAAAGCTCTGCTCGTCCGTGACGTGTCGTTCCGCCAAACGGGTTGCGTATTGCCGTAGGGTAAATCCTTCGGGGAATGTCACTCGAGCCGTTGCTGTTGTGCCGTCGGCAAGCATGCGAACGATCTGTTCAGGTGCCTCGCTCGGTGATATCCGGTAGACTCCGGGCTTGAGACGGCTAGACCAGCCGTTGAAGGCCGCAATGATCAGCACCGAGTATCGGCTCCTAATTACGCCGTTATCGGCAAGGATGGTCGCGACCCTTCCTGCGGACGCATGCGAGGGAATCTCAACCAATATCTTGGATTTGCTGCCGGGATCGAGCGGGGAGAGCTGCGTATCCGCCCAATAGAAGCCGTACCCGACCGCAATGACAAGCAGTCCGAAGATGGTCAGCAACCTTGATGGGCTTGACTTTCCTGCGGTTCGGTTATGCGTGCGACGTCGCTTCAAACGGACGGCCGATCCTCAATTCTTTGTGGCTCTGCCTTGATTGTAACCCGAAAAGAGCACGCGTCTAAACTTCGTCTTAGGTATCGCTTTGGTGAGCCGGAACAGTGAGACTGGTACCTTTGCCCGCTTGTGCGAATTATGGATAACTGCTATGATTGATGAATCGCGGAAGGCAGCGCTGTTCCGGCAACGATGCCGAGCTAGGTCCACCACCCGATTCTACCGTATGCGAAGGGCCTCACTGACGAGGCCTCATTCCACGCGAACTGCGTCCCAATGTATGCTTGTCCCTGGCAGGCTAAGGAAACTTCGCGGTACCGAAACGGGCGATACAAAGAAGTACGTGGGATCCGGGCAGCAGCCTTCCGCTCAAAGTCGACCGACACCGCCAAATCCCCACCGTCTCGCAAGCTCACGACCTCCCAACCCGGAATGTAAGGAATTTCCGTCCCTCTCCTTTCGAAAGGAGAGGTTAGGTGAGGTAGGAGGCGGATCGGAGCGAACCAACATTTGCAGAGAGTGCTGGCTTGAAGAGTACCTCCCCTAGCCCCTCCTTCCGAAAGGAGGGGAACGGAAAGCTCCTCCCGCGTCGAGACGGCGGCGAGCTTGCGAGCCGGCTGGACAAAAAGTATCCCGCCTGGAACTTCATCCAGGCGGGATACTTTTTGCGTTAGTCGCGTTGTTAGTTGATCGTCACGGTCCCGCTTGCAGAGCTATTGTTGTAGCTCGCTGTGAACGTGTACGTGCCTGCGGAGGCGTTCGACGTGGAGGTCACACCGAATGTGCCTGTCGTTGAGCCTGCGGCAATCGCGAACTGCTCGAAGACAAACCCGCCCTCGGTGATCGTAATCAGCGCACCGCCTTGCAGCGCGGGGCTGGTGAGTGTCACCGTGCCAGTCGTCGATCCACCTGGCGCGATCGTTCGACGGGCTGAATGCCAGCGATTTCACTGTCGGCACAACCGGAGCCGTGACCGTGAAGCTTGCCGCGCTTGTACCGGATCCATTGACTGTCGTCACCTTGATCGGGCCAGTGGTCGCGCCGGTTGGGACTACCGCAGTGATGCTTGTAGCCCCATTCACAACCACCGACGTAGCTTGCGTTCCATTGAAGTAAACACTCGCACCCGGGAGGAAGCCAGTGCCTGAAATCGCAACGCTGGTTCCAATCGGACCGCTGGTCGGCGTGAACGTGATGTTCGCCGGATTGGTCACCTGCTGCTCGTAAGCCCCGATGCTCGGCGGATTAATGCGAGGATTTCCCGCAAGATCGACCGTCGGCGCGCCGGAGGCAGTTCCCTTGCCAATCAGACCCGAGTTCGGCAGCAGGTAGTAGTTGGAACCGCCCGAATTGACCCAGCCCGGCGTCTCGTTGAGATTTCCCGTCCCGATATAGCTACCGGCCATGTCGGAGTATTCGACACTGACCGTCAACGTCCCCGCGACTGCCAGCTCAGGCGTTGCGGCGGCGGTATCGCCGTACATGATCGTGTTGAACTGCGTAAGAGTAGCGCCATTGACATACATTGCGCCGCCGGTTCCGGCCGACGACGAATTGACGTTGAACGTGCAGTTATACATCGTGCAGTTTGTCTTGTTGTCATCGAAAAGTGCGCCGCCTGATGTCGTTGCCGTGTTCTTGTCGAAGAGACAGTTGACGAGATTGATCGTGCTCGAGTTACCAAAGTAAGCGGCCCCACCCTCACCATTTGTCGTGGTTCCGGTTGCGGTATTTCCGGAGAAGATGCTCTGACTGATCAGAGTCTTGGATCCGTAGACGTACAGCGCAGCACCAGGTTTGATGCTCGTGTTGCCGCTAAAGTAGCAGCTCGAAATGCTCCCGTTCACACCCGCACCGCCTCCGTCCTGGGTAAATTCCAGTCCGCCGTACGCGTTGTTGACGAAGCTGCATCGTGTCACTGTCGGGCTGCCGCCTTCCGCCAGCAGACCGGATGTCTGCCCGGTGGAGAAGTTGTTCAGGAACGTGCAGCCGGTGATGGTGCCTGACGAGTCAATCACCTCGACAGTCGCGCTGTTTGTTTGGGTGTTGTAGCTGAAGTTGTCCGTGCTGACGTTAAGGTTGCCAGATGACACATACATCGCCGAGCCGCCGAAGCCATCGCTTGATGCCCCGATATTGTCAGCGAAGCTGGATGTCAGCAGGAGAATGCTTGCACTACTAAGATTAATGCCACCGCCGCCGTCTGCGGCGTAGTTCTCGTAGAACCAGTCGCCTGAGAACGTTGGACTTGCGCTCGTCTCCTCCGAAACTCCTGCGCCGTTGGCTAGTCCCAACGCATTGTTCATATAGAACTGGCAGCTTGCGATCTTCGGGTTCGATCCGCTTGCGGTTATGTCAATCGTGGCACCGTTATAGTCGTCCGAGTTGAGAACAAAGATGCAGTTCTGAATCGTCGGACTGCTTGATGTTGAAATCGCAATTGCCGCACCGCTCCCAACTGATGAAGTGTCGCTGAAGGCATGCAGCACCATGAACCCGTTCAGTATGGCTGAGCTTGTCTCGCCAGAGTGGAACTTGAATCCGCGTGCATCGTTTGATGGCCTCGCCAGCAGATCGATTGTCGCTCCCAATCGGTTGAACCGCGGTCAAGATAATGCTCTTGCCAGCGAAGTCGATGGAGGAATTGGCCACGCCTGTGTACAGTCCGTCGGTAACGAAGACTACGTCGCCCGCAGATGCGGCCGCAACCGCTGCCGAAATGCTCGGATACTCCCCTGGCACCGTGCGAATTACTCCGTTTGAGCCGAGGACGGCAAAATAGCCGAGGCTGGTACCAGTGCCAGTAGATGCGGTCGCGGAGATCGGCCCAACCGTAGCTCCCGTTGGGACGGTCACCGTAATTGATGTCGATGAGTTGACTGTAAACGATTTGGCAACGACCCCGCCAATCGTCACGGATGTGACACTGCTTAGGTTCGTTCCAGTCACCGCGACAGTGGCCCCCACCTTTGCTGCCGTAGGCGTAAACGACGTGATCGACGGCCCAGTCGGAGCAGTCGGCGTCACTTCATACGCGCCAATGCTTGGCGGATTTGGCCGGAAATTTGAGCCGTAGTCCGTCGATGGCGAGTACGTCTCTTGACCTTTGCCGATGCACGGCGAACTCGTCTGAAGGTAGTAGTTTCCGGAACTTGGATTGACCCATGCCGGATTCGCGTTGATATTCGACGTGCCTGCGTATCCGCCCTCGACATCGCTGTAATTCACAAACGCTATGGAAGTCGTGCCAAGCACCGCTAACTCCGCCGTCGTCATAGCTGAGTCGCCATACAGAATCGTGTTGTAGAAATAGAGCGTCGCGTTGTTTACGGCAGCCGCGCCGGCCGTGCCTCCCGAAGAGGTATTGCCCGTAAATGTTGAGTTGATAACGGACGTGTTCGACGATGTGGCGACATACAATCCTGCGCCGGCGGTCGTCGCGCTGTTGCCGGTGACCAAACAGTTCACCAGCATCGCTCGCGCGTTAGTGCCGACAAACATTCCGCCGCCATAGCCGTTCGTCGTAGTTCCCGTCGCCTGATTGCCTGCGATGTTGCAGCCCATGATGTAGGCGTTCGATTGAGTCAGCAGGATGCCCGCTCCGGGGTCGGTGGACGTATTGCCGCTAAACGTGCACTCGGTAATGGCAGCGTCGACAGCTGCACCAAAGCCGTCCGCGATCATTCCGAGTGCGCCGAACGTGTTGCCAGTGAACGTGCAGTTCGAAACAGTCACTGTCCCCCCTTGGCATTGGAGCCCTGAGGTTTGGCCCGTGCTGTGGTTGGTGCCGAACGTGCAGTTTGTCAGAAGCGATGAAGAATCGATAAGTTGCACCGTCGCACTGTTAGTAGCAGAGTTATTGGAAAACGAATCGCTTGCCAGCGTTATCTGTGAATTTACGCCGTAGATCGCACTTCCGCCGCCGCCATCACTCGACGATGACGTATTGCTGCCAAAACTGCAAGATGTGATTACGGCTGTAGCAGCGCTGATATAGATGCCCGCCGCAGCGTTCGCGGCAGTGTTCGAATCGAACTGGCAGTTAGTAACTGCCACCGATGCCGACGTATCCATGCCAATCCCGCCGCCACTTCCGAGGCCCACAGTACTGTCAAGACTAAAGGTGCAGTTCGAAATTGCTGGATTCGAGCCTGCGCCCGTCGCGTAGATCGCTCCTCCGTAGTTACCGTTAACATCGTTCTCGAAAACGCAGTTTTCGATGGTTGGACTGCTCGCGGCGGAAATCGCAATGGCGCCTCCGCCAGTCGAGCTCTCGTAGCCGTGGAGGATGGTGAATCCGTTTACCACTGCCGCGGAAGTCTCGCCCGTCTTGAATATGAATGCGCGCTCATTCGTGCCAGACGTCCCGCCGCAGTCGATGGTTGTTGAACCGGGACCGCTAGCGGAAACCAGGATCAGGTTCTTCCCACCGAAATTAAGATTTATATTTGTCGCACCCGAATAGGTTCCCGCGGCAACCAAAATCGTGTCGCCCGACGATGCCGCTGTGATCGCCGCGCTGATGTTGGGATATGTCGCGGGAACATTGAGCGTGGCCGCCTGCAATGGCGACGCAAACGCGCACAAGATCGCAATGATCGCAAATGTGGCGCGGACAAACTGCCGATGAGTACTGCTCGTTGATAGTTGATAGGTGTTTTCCACAGGTAGTCTCCTTGTTCGGTCTTACACCGCGCCCACTTGCGGCACAGTCTCAGAACGCGATAACATTTTCTTTGCAACGAGTTGCCGTCTTGATGAGTCTCGTCATACCGAAATATTTTACAGGTACGATTGCGGCTCCAAAAACTTTACATAGGCCAGCTCCATATTCCTGCAAAAAGCTTCAATAAGTCAAATTATTTTTTTGTTTCTTGTACAAAACTGGGTTAATTACTGGCGATTTCAACATGGAAACACCCTCCGTCCACAAAGATAGATGTACTTTGGATTGAAGATGCTGGGTTTGACGTATGCTATAATTTCCGCACCCAATTGGCAGTCGCGGGTCAGGGCCGCGCCACTCGCTCAATTGGAAGGACTTTCCACGTCAAGTAGGCAAGTACCCAATTTAGATCGGTAAGAATGTCATCATGCTCGGACGCGATTTACGCATCAAATATACGCAGTTCTTTGTGGACAAAGGCGCCATACACCTGCCGTCGGACTCGCTCGTTCCCAACGACCCTACCCTCCTGTTCACGTCCGCTGGGATGGTTCAGTTCAAGCCCTATTTTCTCGGGCAACTGACGCCGCCAGCGACGCGCGCGACCACCGTTCAGAAGTGCTTGAGGACCACGGATATCGAGAGTGTCGGCGACACGTCGCACTGCACATTCTTTGAGATGCTGGGCAACTTTTCGTTCGGCGACTATTTCAAGCCGCAGGCGATTGCGTGGGCGTGGGAGTTTTTGTTCGATGTCCTTAAACTCGATTTGAACCGAGTGCGTGTTTCGATTTACAACGAGGACGACGAGGCGTTCGAGCTTTGGCGTACGCAGGGCATGCCCGAACGGAAGATTTTCCGCTTTGACGAGCATGACAACTATTGGCCTGCAGGAGCAATTTCGCTAGGCCCGAACGGCCCATGCGGCCCATGTTCTGAAATCTTCTACGACACCAAGCCAAACTTCCCGCCGACTCCCGATGGCGTATGGGACGACAACCGCTGGATGGAGATTTGGAACTTGGTCTTCATGACCTATGAACGCAAGGATGGCGGGGTACTGGTGCCGCTCCCACGCAAGAACATTGACACCGGCATGGGTCTGGAGCGCACAGCGGCTGCGCTGCAGGATCTGCGCGGGCCGTTCGAAACCGACCTTTTCGCGCCCATTCTGGAGCGGTTGCAAAGCATTTCGGGCAAAAAGTACGGCAGCGACGACAACGATCTGACCGACATCGCATTTCGACGCGTCGCGGATCATGTCCGCGCGACCACTTTCTGCCTCAATGACGGCGTCATCCCCAGCAACATCGGCCGAGGTTATGTCTTGCGCCGTTTGATGCGACGCGCCATCCTTGCTGGCCGAAACCGTCTCGGGCTTGACCAACCACTTCTGGTGGAGGCCATCCCGACGATCATTCAGCAGTATTCGGAGTTCTACCCCGAACTACCAGCGAAGCAGGACATGATTCTGCGTTATGCCGCCGCAGAGGAGCAGCAGTTCCGGCGCACTTTGGAGAGCGGCAGCGCGCGCTTGCAAACGGCGCTCGATGCGAAAAAACCGGGCGAAAAAGTGACTGGCGACGAGGCCTTCACGCTTTTTGCGACCTACGGCTTTCCCGTGGAAATGACGTCGGAGCTTGCGTCCGAACGCGGGATCGACGTGGACCTCGATGAGTTTGCGGCCAAGATGGCCGAACATGCCGTCATCTCGGAGGGCGACAAGCAGCGGGAAGTGTTCGGCGCGGATACCGTTGGGCATTTGCGCGACGCTGGCATCGAAACGACCCGGTTCACTGGCTATGACACGTCATCGTCGCAAGGGAAGGTGCTTGCGATTCTCCGCGAAGGCGCTGAAGCGTCAAAGCTGAGCGTCGGCGACGAGGGACAAATCGTGCTTAACGTGACCCCGTTTTACGCCGAGGCAGGCGGACAGGTGGCCGACACCGGCATCATCATCGGAGAGCGCGGCGTCTTCGATGTTGCGGACACGCAAAAGAGCGGCGGCTATTATCTTCACTCGGGCAAAGTGCGCGATGGCGAACTCCGGTCCGGCGACACCGTGACCGCAGAGATCGATGTGGAGCGACGCCGGGATATCCAGCGCAACCACTCGGCCACTCATCTTCTTCATAAGGCGCTTCAGATGACTCTCGGGGGTCATGTCCAGCAGCGCGGTTCTCTGGTTGCGCCAGATCGACTGCGCTTCGATTTTTCGCACGATAAGCCGCTCACTAGCGACGAGATCGCGGCAATTGAAGCCATCGTCAACGACGAAATCCTCGCCGATCTTCCCGTAGAGGTTATGGAGACGAACCTTGACGACGCCAAAAAAATGGGCGCGATGATGCTCTTTGGGGAAAAATACGGATCGGTGGTGCGTGTCGTAAAAATGGGAGATTTTTCGCTGGAGTTTTGCGGCGGAACGCATCTTGATCACACGGCACAGACAGGTCCATTCCGGATTGTGAAGCAGGAAAGCGTGCAGTCAGGCGTTCGCAGAATTGAAGCGGTAACGGGCAAGGCGGCACTGCGACAATCGCGCGACGATCGGGCGATGATCCAACACACCGCATCACTATTAAACACGCCGCCTGACCAGCTTATCGGTGCGGTCGAACGCATTCAAAGTGAGCTGAAATCGAAGTCGAAGGAGCTGGCGACCACTCAAAGCAAATTGGCACTCGGCCAGGTTGACCAGATTGTCGGTCAAGCGCAGACAGTTGGGAAGTTCAAAGTGGCCATCCAACAAGCGAGTTCGATTCCCGACGCGGACGCCCTCAAGTCTCTTGCGACTGCGACACTCGCAAGGCTAAGTTCGGGGGTAGTTATGCTCAGCGCGGTAATCGAGCAGCGGCCATCCCTTGTAGTCGTCGCCAGCGCAGACGCCGTCGCAAGTGGTATTCACGCGGGAAATATCGTCAAGTCGGCTGCGCAAATCGTCGGCGGCGGCGGCGGCGGACGACCCGATGCCGCGCAGGCTGGAGGCAAAGATCCCTCCAAATTGGACGACGCTTTAGAAGCTGCGCGCACAATAATCATCGAAACCCTGAAGAAATAACAGGTATTCAGCCTATAATGCTGATGGAGGATGGTGCGTTAGATGGCTAAAGGTGTGGTCCAAGGAACTGTGGCGATTGTTGCCAGCGAGCATCGCCTGAAGCTTGGGCACGCCCTGAGGTCGGGGCTGGAAGCGATGGGCCTCGGCGTCATCTTGGTCGAATCCGCGTCCGAGCTTGCTGGGCGAGCGACGGCGTTCGATCACATCATCTATTGCGAAACGGTTGACGAGTCCGCGCTCGACCTTGAAGACGCGTTGACCATTGGCCCGCTCTCGTCAACCCTCGGTCCGCCCGTTGACCATTCCAAGCTCCGCACAATCCAGTCGGTTGCAGTCAACAATCTGGATGTCGAGCGCGGCGAATTTGTAGTCTCCGAACTGCTGAACCGGGTTTGCACTGCCAAAGGCGTCATGCTCCGCATCGCACCAAGTCCCGCCGGAGGCTACCACGCAACCGGAGCGCTAGCAACCGGCGAAGAGGGCGAAATCGCGCCGCTGACGCCTGACGATTCGTCGGAAGCCATCCGGCATTTCGCGCTGATTGGCGATATTCCTGGCAACGTCCTAGGGACGCAAGACGTTCTGACCGGTTTCGGCATTGTGCAGTTCGGCCAACGCCTCTTGCGCGTGGATGTCCAAATCTCCGGTGTGATCGGACTTCGAAGCTGCCTGGTAGGGCTGGAATTTCTCAACGCGCGGCAGGTTGAGCGCTTGGAAAAGGCGCATGCCGATCACCGCGATTCCCCCGACGTGCGCGGTGTCACGCTTTCCGTGGACAGCAGCCATCGCGATGAGCCGCTGATTATCCAATTTCTCAACACTCTTCTGTACTCGTCGTGGCGCCTTGACGCAAGTGGAATCATCGTCGAGCCAGACATGGGCGGTGCGGAAATCCTTCTGTGCGTTGCCGACTCGTGGGTGCGTTATGATAAAATCCCTGCCCCCTATGCCGACCCGGTAATTCAGCGAATCCGGGCCGGTGCTGATCTCTTGTTATCCAATCGGCGAGTCGTGCAGCATGGCCAGATGGACATCACCGCTGCCGGTGAAGATGTTCGCGTAATCGTGACCATAACGCCAACCAGCGCAGGCGACCGCGTCGAAATGCGCCTTCGCTATGGTGCGGAAGAAAAAGTCGCGCTTGCCGCGCCAAAGAAGACCGGCCTCCCGCAAGCGTCGCCACTTTCGGACAAACTCGTGATGCTGGTCGGCGGCGACGAAGCGGATCAGACCCTCCCGCTGAAGGCAAGCAAATTGTCTAGGCGAGTCATCGCAACCACTGGCCCGGTCGATTCGTCAACCATCCTCCTTTTCATCCTCATGTTTTACCGGTCGCTGACGCGGCAAGGCGACGAGCGCGCCGCTTTCAAGAAAGCGAAAACGGCCGTGCTGACGGACGAAGACGTTAAGATGTATGACTAACTCCCTCACCTCCTCTCCCATCGGAAATGGGCGAGGAGTTTCTATTTCGGCCTAACTATAAATCGCCGTATAGTAGTCCCAGCTTGGGTCGGTGGCCATGCGAACGAACGCGATCTGTCCGGTATGGTACGTGTCCTCCGCACGAAGGCCGGACAGTAGTTCGCCGAGCTTCGTTTCATGGCCGTAGAACGACACCATGGTATCGAGCGGCGACGAAGCGTAGGTGTCTTTCAAATGCGACACAAGGGCCGAATGCGAGTGCTTGATCTGTGCGAGGAGCTCGTCGCGCGATTCTGTCGGGAGTCCAGATGGCACTGTGGAGTAGTCCGGGTCGCCGCCGTCCTTGAGACCGCGAAGCGTTTCGGTATCGCCCCAGACCAGGTGCTTAATCGATTCGCCAATTGATTTGCTTTCGACATAGGGTTTCCAGACCCACTGCTCGTCAGAAATGCCATCAATGTGCTTAAATAGCTGTGCGCGGGTTGCCTCGATACCTGAAATCATGTCCTCGAATCCGTAAGCCATAGTGGTCTCCTCTAAATCAAATCTGAGCGCGATATGTGAACGTATGTTCGATGAATTGTAGCAGGTCAACGCGATTGCGTCAACTGGTTTTCGGCCTATTCGCAGGAATTTCTTTTGTGGCATGTTGCGTCTGCAACGCGTCGCCGCTGCACGTCATCCTGGTTGACCATCTCGGCTTGGGCAATGTCTACGACACTGCGGCGGGACCGCTTTCTGCTGATGAACTGAGGGGCTCGGTGGTCGCGCTCGTCTCGCCCGGCCTGCCGCGCGGCGCCGATCCCGTTGCAAACCTCTATGCGACCGTCTCGGCGGGAGACCAGATCAATACAAGCAATGATTATAATGGCCTCCTGCAGCGCGATCTCTTTGCAGCAGGCGCGGATCAGGATGTGACCATCGAAGAGTTCGGCGATGTTTCCAACCCAAAGAGCCTCGCCGCGCTGCGTTCTAGGATCGAAACGATACGTGCAAGTTCGACAAAATCCGCGAGCGCACCCGGGATTATGCTTGTTGGGGTTGTGCCGACAGACAACTCGCCGCGGCCGTGGGACTCGCTCACACCAATCGTCTGGATAAGTTGCGGACGTGGCAGCACGGATGCGTCCCTCCAGCCGACACTCAGCTCCGACACGACTCAGACTGCTGGCCTGATTTCGCTTCGTGACATTGCACCAACAATTCTTCAAGCGGAGGGCGCGCCGATTCCCGATTCTATGAGCGGACACGCCGCACATGTTGTTTTTCTGGGCTCTTCTCGTTCACGCGACCAGATGCTTGTGCGGATGGACGACCTCGTGCGCACCAATCAGCGCGGCCTCACACCGTTTGGCTGGACATACGGAATTGTCGCTGGCATGGTGTTTTTCATCAGCATCTTCCAAATCTCAGCCAAGAAGCCAAGATTTTCGCTTGTCCTAAGATTTGTGCTGCGCATGGTCATCGCGATGCCGCTCGCGCTGATGATCGCGCCGCTGGGATATGTCGCAGATGTTCCCGGCTATCTCACGGAGATACTTGCCGTCGATCTGATATTCGCAGCGATTCCGAGTGTCGGCGCTCTAGTCACCCTGATCGCGGTGGCCATCACGCTGGACGCGTACACGGGCACGACCCTCGTTTCTCGCTCCATGCTGTCTGGCTACTGGCTTTCAGGGATTCGGTTTTACGGCATCGGCAACGAATACATGGGGATACTGATTGGAACGGCACTGACGGGATGGGCAATACTCATTAATAAGGATGAAAACACGACTCAAGCGCGCATTTCGGCGCTGCTCGCCGCATGGTTTATGGTCGTCCTAATCGCCCTTTCCTATCCACAGTTCGGGGCGAAGGCAGGCGGCGCAGTTACAGCAACAGCGGCATTTCTGCCCTGCTGGCTTGCAGTCTCGCGAGGAAAAAAGATCACTTTCTGGAATTTCGTGCTGTCTGTGGCAATCGGCTTTTCGCTTGTGTTCGCGATGTCCGCAGTCGCGCACCATTTCGGAAGCCGTGAAACGCATATTCAAGCGGCGACAACAGCACTCCAGCACGGCCGACTTGGGTATATTGCGCATGTAGCCGTGCGAAAGGCAAAGATGGCAGTGAAGGTCGCACTGATGCCTGGAACTCTCACCGCCATCATCTGTCTCTTTCCAATCATCTTTTTCTGGAGACGTGCGAAGCTTAGGCCTATGGTCGCAACGTTCTTGTCCAAGCGCCGGATATACGGCGTCGCGCTCACAGCAGGTCTTTGGGGAATGCTCGCGGCGGCCCTATTCAACGATTCCGGTAGCGTTGCCGCGCTATTACTGTTTGGCACGTTGGTCTTGCCGCTGCTTCACGAAATGCTGGGAACGACATGCGAATCCTTGCCCTCGACGTCGGTGATGTCCGAATCGGAGTCGCCATCAGCGACGAACTTGAACTCGGCGCCTATCCCATTGCGACCCTGACCCGTCCCGGCACACTGAAGAGGGATGTCGCCGCAATTGCCGCGATTGCGGTCGAGCAGGAGACAGATATGGTGCTGATTGGGCTTCCGCTCTCAATCGACGGAGGCGAAGGCCCGCAGGCAAAGAAGACGCGCGGATTCGGAGACGCTCTGCAACGTGCAATTGACGTACCCATGGTCTATTGGGACGAGAGCCTGACTAGCGTTGAAGCCGAGGAGCAGTTGATTCAGTTGGACTACTCACGTGCAAAGCGGCGGGGATTGATCGACCAGTGGGCCGCAAAAATCCTGCTGGAATCCTATCTGGATCATCGCCGCGCGACAAACGCCAAGCTGACCGAGCCGACTTAGAACTAGGCTACGAATAGCGAGAAGGATATTCCGTCCGCCACGCCGAACTGATCGCAAAACCATAACTCAGGGCAGGAACAACTGCCCAACTTCCAAAGTAAGTAATACTAAGAGGATTGAAACGTGATCATTTGCAGCTTGTCTGCTAGCGGTTGCGTTTAAAGCAGGATCATGCTAAATTAACGGAAGTTCAGATTAGATGCGCTTATAAACTGCCCAGAACGGTTAACAAGTCCAATAGTCCGAAATACATCATCGATGAGTACTTCTACTTCAGACAAGAAATCAACTAAGAAGCCATCCGCTCCACCGATCAACCTAGGCGGAAATCCTAAGCAGGTCGGCGCAATCTTTACGGTGCTTCTCATCGTCGGCATCATTGGCACGTACTTCAGTCTGCAAAACGGCCCTTTCCAAATTGCGACCGCCCGGGTCAAGATTGTGGGTGCGGAATCCGGGAAGCTGCTAGACGGCGGCCAAGAACAGACGATTGTCAAGGACATAACCGACAAAGAAGGCATTAGCGACGCAGAGAAACTCTACATCTATCCCGCCACAATTGATGAGGGCGGACCAAGCGGCCAGAATGGCCCGAACCTCCAGCAACCCTACGGCATGCGTCCGCAGACTTCGTCAACCGAATTCAGCGTCGAAGTGGCATCTCACAGCGGTGGACGAGCGATTTCACTCGCAAACTCTGTCGCGAGCGACCTGATCAGCAAGGACGGCCCTCAGACTGCGAACCAGGAGGCCACTGGTCTTCCTCCTCCCAAGGAGGATACGGTCCTGCAAAGGGCAAACGGCCAGACCCTCCAAAGCGCTGGCGGCGATTCCGATGACATCGGCCCAAAACTCCAGATGGGCATCTATGGATTTTGCGTCGTGCTTGGAATCTTGGGCCTGATCGCGTCAGTTATTGCCGTTCAATCTTCCGCACCTGCAAGCGGCAAAAAGCCAGCGCCGAAGATATCGCCCAATGTTGCGGCGAAGAAGCCAGCCCCTACGTCAGCAGCGAACAGGAGCTCGACAGCGCCTGCCTATTCACCGCCGTCAATGTCCGGCCCGATCTCGGCGCAATCAAAGCCAATTCAACCATCTGCGCCAGTCCCAGCTGTTGTTCGCACGCTGGTGAAGATCACGCAGACTTCGGCCATTCCAGTTCTCGGGCAGGATTCTGGCAAAAGTGCGAACGCGGATGAGGAACAGGATACTGACGATCCGGACTTCCTGCCGCTTCAAGATGACTCCGAAAGCGATCAGTCGCGGATCGACGCCTGTTTTCAGACGGAAGTGGACAGCATCTTTGTTCAGAGGCTGGAAGAGTATAAGGCGGCGCGGCCCGACCAGGGCTGCATTCTTCTCGTGACCGAGTGTCTTCCCGATCGGGCAGCGGCACTTACATCGGATAAGAATCCGGCGCTCAATGGCGCTACAGCCGCAGTTACCGTCGCGCGGACAATTGCGGCCCAGCTCGACAAGCCGACGCTTTTAATAGACACAGGCTCGCAATTTTGGAGCGCGCACAAGCACGGCGACATCGACGTCATCCGATTGCCCGACGTCCCCGGCCTGTACGATATCTTGGCGCACAAGTTCACACTCAGTCAGTGCGTCTTGGAAGACGAGGAAATCCCCACTCTCACGGCGCTCGCTCCCGGTAACGCACCCGCTACATGGCCCGGCGAACTGACATCCGAAGCCATGAAGCTGCTGCTGAAGCAGACACGCGGCGTGGCCGACCTGATCATCGTCTACGCGCCACGATGCATGGATCGACCTGAAACCGTTCGGACACTTGCAGGTTGGACCAACGGCATATTGGTTGTGAGCGGTGTCAACGATGCGGCCAAAGCCGCCGAGGAGCGCGGCCTAGCGATTGTCAGCGGATCGGGTACCGCTGTTTTTGGCCGGATTTCGCTCGACACGCTTTCGTCGTGCGTCGATGTGAATGCTGGCGCGCCGCCCGTCGCGCCCATGCCAGCGCAGTAGTCCCGCCTTATAGCCCGGATGTAGTGGAACGGCCAGCCGATTGATAGAGCCGCTCCATGAGAATCGAGGCGGCGACGCAATTCTGCACGGGAACGAGCGGTAGCGGGAGGGACTTGCCGAGCAGGGCATCCCAGAAGAGTTCGAATGCGTGCGGCGCGGCAGGCGGGAGGTTTTCGACTGGCGTCTTGCCGTCCGCGCCGTCAACATGGTTCGACTGATAGAATACCTGTCCGTCCCGAACTGATATCTGCCCTTCCGTGCCGAAAACCATCGTGGGCGCACGCAGCGGCCCATCCACCCAACTCGCGTCGATGACCGCCGAAAATCCAGTCTCGAACGTCAGCAAGCCTGTTCCATATTCATCAATTTCGCTGCCGTATCGAGCAGTTCGATTGCCAAATGAGGCTGTCGCGCCCACGACTTCGCCTTCGGTTTTGGGAAAAATATCCACGACCAGGTCAAGCACGTGTGCGCCAAGATCGAGAAGCGCCCCTCCGCCTGCAGCCTTCGCATCCGCGATCCAGTGCCATTCGGTGTCGAACCAGCCGCCCAGCACAGCCCCGTGACAGTTCGCAAAGTAGGCGCGCGTGAGTTTTCCAAGATGTCCAGCCTGGACCTCCCGCTTAATGAATTGGCTTGCCGGGCTGCCTCGCTGGAAATAGCCCGTTTGAAATGTCACTCCCGCGCGCTCTATGGCTAGTGCCATTTCCGACGTGTCCTCTTTGCCAAGTCCGAGCGGCTTCTCGCAAAAGATGTTCTTGCCGGCGTTTGCGCACTTGATCACCAGCTCGCGGTGAAGGTTGGTTTCACTGCAGATGACGACCGCCGTAATCTGTGGGTCAGATAAAATCGCATCAACGTCCCTGACAAAAGCTGCGCTCAGTTCCGCGGCGCGCTTCTGGCCGCGCTCGCCGTCATGATCCCAGACGCATTTGACCTTGACGTCGCCGATTTCCGCGTGCGCGACAAGCATCTTGATGAATCCAGGCGTGTGGATGTGGGCGACGCCGACGAAGGCGGCAGTGATGGCGGGCATATGGTTCGTTGAACTCCCTATTTAGCGCGAAGCGGCAACCGGCCCGCGTCAAGTTTTGCTACTGCGCTGTTCGATATCGGAAATAGCTTATCCTTTGGGACAACGAAAATCGTCAACGCAGATTGACCGACGTGTTCGGGTCCACGAGGCGGAGCCATACCTTAGTGCACGGTCAGCACTCCACTTCCGCTAGAGATGCCATAGGTCGTATCGCCCGCGAACGTTGCGGAAATCGTTGAAGTGCCCGTTTTTCCCGCTGGCGGCACGTACGTGTTGAAGTACGCAATGCCGTTCGTGTGCGTTGCAGCCGTCCCCTGCACGACTCCATTTATGGAGAACGTTACAGTCTCGCCGTATAGATCTGCGCCTGTGTCCGTCCGTGTGAGTGTCGCGGTCAAGCCTACAGCCTTGCCGTTAGTGCCCGTCACGTTCGCAACGACTAACGCAGTCGGAACCGCGTTGACCGTCAACGTGCCTGTTCCCGTCGAGGCTGCGTAGGTGGTATCGCCGGAGAATGTCGCTGTGACAGTGTGGTTACCGTTCATGGTTCCGGTGGGGACAAGACTGTTGTAGTACGCGATGCCGTTCGTGTGCGTCGCCGCCGTGCCCATGAGCGCGCCGTCAAGGTAGAACGAGACCGTCCTTTGGGCAACGTCTGCACCGGTGTCGTTGCGCGTAAGCGTCGCTGTGATGCTGCACGCTGTTCCAGTAGGAACCGCTTCGTTGGCTACGGTCAGCGTAGTGATTACTCCCGTAACAGTCAGCGTTCCTGTCGCGGACGCCGACGAGTCGGCAGTGTCGCCAGCAAACGAAACCGCAATCGGCTTTGAGCCGAATGTGGACGAGGTCGGTATGAGGTATGCAAACGTCGCGACGCCGGACGCATTCGTCGTCGCGGTGCCGACCGTCGTGCCGGAAACCGAGAACTTCACGCTCTTATTCGCAATGGGAGCAAGCGTGTCGGAGCGTACCAATGTCGCCGTCAGATTGACGGTCGCGCCGATTTGGCCAGTGGCGTTCGCAGCAGAAAGGCTGGTGGGAACGGCAGTCACGGTCAGGGTTGCCGTTCCGCTTGAGATGCCGTCCGAGGCGTCACCGGCAAACGACGCCGCAATGGGCTGTGTTCCCGCTGCGGTTCCTGCCAGGATGGAATACGATAGCGACGCGATGCCGTTCGCTCCGGTCGTTGCGGTTCCTACCGAAACCCCTCCAACGCTAAATCCAATCACTTTGTTCGCGATTCCTGCGCCTGTATCTGGCCGGGTGAGGGTCCCCGTCAATGTGACCGTGTTTCCGGACGTTCCGGAAACGTTTGCCGCAGAGAGTGCAGTTGTGATGGCCGTGACTGTTAGATTCGCAGTTGCGTTTGCCGGCGCGGTAGCCGCGTCACCGGCGAACGCTACGGACATCGATTCAACGCCAGCCGCCGTCCCGGCGGGAATGATGTAGGCGAGGGTTGCGATGCCGCTCGCGTTCGTGGTTGCAGTGCCTGCGGTGATTCCGTTCACTGTGAATGAAAGGGTCTCGTTGGCGACGCCTGCACCATTGTCCGAACGAGTTAGGGAGGCGGATAATGTCACAACGTTGCCCGATTGGCCAGTTGCATTTTGCAACTGAAGCGTTGTCGGCGCGGCAATGATGGTCAGAGCGGCGGTGCCGGACGCTGTTGAACGTTGCAGGATCGCCCGCAAATGCTGCGCTGATCGGCTGAGTGCCAGCGGGAGTGCCAACTGGAATTTGATACGTAAGGGACGCTAGTCCGCTCGAGTTCGTGGTGCCGCTGCCGACAGCAACTCCGTTCAGCGTGAACGAAACCTGCTCGCCCGGCAGTGCGGCCAAAGTGTCGGCGCGAACAAGGGTTGCGCTCAAGCTGACGGCGCTGCCAGACGCTGCTGCCGCGTTTGCGACCGTAATCGCCGTTGGAACTTGAGTGATGGTGAGAGAGGCTGCTGCGGTTGAAGCCGCATTCGCCCCATCCCCCGCGAACGATACTGAAATTAGCTCGACTCCCGCCGCTGTCCCAGCCGGAATTGCGTAGCTAACGGATGCGTTTCCATTTACATCCGTCGTCGCTGTGCCAACCGATTGGCCATGGACGCTGAACGTCAGCGTCTCGCCTGCTATCCCCGCTCCGGTATCTGGGCGGGTCAAAGTCGCGGTAAGGTTGACGGTGCTGCCGGACTGACCGGTAATGTTCGCAGCAGCAATCGACGTTGGGATCGCCGTCACCGTAAGTGTTGCCGACGCGGTGGAGCTTTGGTTCGACCCGTCGCCAGCAAATGCCGCCGCAATCGTAAGCGATCCGGCCGGCGTCCCGCTAGGAATCGTGTACGGAATCGACACGTTGCCGTTGACGTCTGTGGCGGCACTTCCGACGACGACTCCGTTGACGCTGAATTGAACTGTCTCGCCAGGTAGACCAGCACCGCTTGGAGATTGTGCCAAGTTTGCCGTTAACGTAACAGCACTCCCCGATTGGCCCGTGACATTTGCGACGGTTAGCGTTGTTGGGACAGAAGAAATGGTCAAAATGCCCGTACCGCTGGACGGAGCGTTGGATTCGTCACCAGCAAATGCTGCCGTAATACTTTGGGTTCCCGATGGGGTTCCCGAAGGAATCGCGTAGGCAAGTGCGGCGTTACCATTGGCATCGGTTGTTGCAACACCCACGACTGTGCCGTTGACTGTGAACGATACCGGCTCGTTTGGCAAGCCGACTAAACTTGCGTTCGTGAGACTTGCGGTGAGCGTGACTGCGCTGCCAGATTGAGCAGTTGCGTTCTGAACAGTGATTGATGTTGGGATCGCCGTAATGGTCAGCGTTGCCGTGCCGCTCGAAGCCGAGTCTGCGGAATCGCCAGCAAAGTTCGCCGTGATCGGATTTTTACCGGTTGCCGATCCCGCTGGGATTGCGTAGGCGAATGTTGCGGTGCCGGATCGAATCCGTAGTGGCCGTCCCGACGACCTGAGAGCCAATGGAGAACGAGACTTGCTCTCCGGCAATCATTGCGCCTGTATCTGCGCGTGTCAAGACGGCTGTGAGTGAGACTGTGCTCCCGGATTGCGCCGACGCGTTTGCGACGGCTAGCGTGGTCCCGACTGCATTTATCGTGAGCGTCCCGTTGCCAGAAGTTGATGCAAATCCGGTATCCCCTGCGAATGACGCCGTGATCGTGTCACTGCCGGCCGGCGTGCCTGTCGGAACGGCGTAGGTCACCGAAACATTGCCGTTGACATCCGTTGCGCCCGCGCCGACTTGCGTTCCGTTTATAGAGAAGATCACTTGCTCACCGGAAATCGGGGCGTTTGTATCGGCGCGGTTTAGGTTGGCACTGAGTGTTGCCGATCCACCAGACACCGCCGATGAGTTCGAGACAGCAAGTGTCGTTCCGACATTCGAGATGGTCAATGTGCCCGCGCCGGTCAACGGTGCGTAGGTTGAATCCCCCGCAAACGTCACCGCGATTGGCTGACTTCCCGCAGCCGTTCCCGCTGGCACTGCATAGGGAAGCGTCGCGTTTCCATTGACGTCCGTGACCGCTGTTCCGCAAGCGACGCCATTGACCGAGAACTGCACCGTTTCAGACGGGATTCCTGCGCCAGTGTCGGTTCTGGTTAGCGTAGTCGTGAGCGTGGCCGATCCAGCGGATACGGCCGAAGCGTTTCCAACGGTTGTCAATGAAGGGATGGCTAGAGTAATCACCGATACGGTGAGTGCTCCCAAACCAGTTGAACGGGCTGTTCGCGCCATCTCCAGCAAAGGAAACTGCGACAACATGGCTGCCGGATATGTCGCTCGAGGGAATGGCGTACGAGATGCTCGCGTTGCCGTTCTGGTCGGTCGTCGCAGCACTTGCGAAAGCGCCGTCCACCGAGAAAGATAGCGATTCGTTCGCAAGCGGTGCGCCGGTGCCTGTGCTCGTCAGCGTCGCCGAAAGTGTTGTGGAACTCCCAGCCGTGCCAGAAGCATTTGGAACGGCGATGGAAGTGGCATTCGTGTTCAGCGTCAGCGTGCCGGTTCCATTTGCGGGGGCGTTGACACCATCACCCGCGAATACCGCCGTAATGGTTTCGCTGCCAGCCGTTGTCCCGGCTAGCGGCGAATAGGTTAAGGTAGCAATTTCCCGTTGAAGCGGTTGTTGCCGTGCCAACGCTGGTCCCGTTCACCGCAAACACGATCGACTCGCCCGCGATTCCTGCATTTGTATCGGTACGTGTGAGTATTGTGGTCAGAGTGACCGTCGCCCCAATATTTGCCGTCACGTTTGGCACAACGAGGCTGGTCGGAATCGCAGTAACGGTCAACGTGCCATTGCCGGACGCCGCGGCGTTCGATCCATTGCCCGCGAACGTCGCTACGGTTGGTTCCGTGCCCGCCTGAGTGCCCGCCGGAATTTGATAGACGAGCACGGCATTTCCGTTCGAGTCGGTCGTAACCGTTCCTGCGGCAATGCTGTTTACACTGATGCTCACGGTGCAATTTGGCACGCCCGCGTTGGTATCTGTTCGCGTGAGGGTGATCGGAATGTTGACGCTGCTACCGGAGGTGGCCGTGACGCTCGTGACGGCCAGCGCCATAGGAATTGCCGTTACGGTAAGCACGCCAGTCGCCGAAGACGCCGTATCCGAAGAGTCACCTGCAAAGCTGGCGGAGATTGGTTCGAGTTCCAGCAGAAGTGCCTGCCGGAATCGGATAGGAAAGCGAAGCGTTGCCATTCGTGTCGCTGGTCGCAGTGCCGACTACGCTGCCGTTCACCGAAATGCTCACTGTCTTGCCAGGAAGCGGCGCGCCGGTATCGGAGTGCGTCAAAACGGCAACGATGGTCACGCTGCTGCCCGATTGCCCGGTGACGTTGGCAAGCGCGAGCGCGGTCGGAATTGCCGTCACGGTCAAAGTCGCGGCACCACTCGAGGCGCTGTAGGACGTGTCCCCTGTAAAATTCGCCGCAATCGCAAGTGCGCCTGCGCTAGTTCCGCTAGGAATGGAATATGTAAGGCTCGCTGTGCCAGTAGCGTCGGTCGTTGCTGTTCCAACTACGACGCCCGCTAGCTTGAAGGAAACTGTCCTGCCAACCACGACTGCGCCTGTATCAGAGCGCAGGAGTTTTGCGGTCAGCGTGGCCGCGCTGCCGGACTGACCGGAGCTATTTGTCACTGTCAAACTGGTGGGCATCGACTGCACCATCAGCGTAGCCGATCCATTCGCAAACGAGTTTGTCGTATCGCCTGCAAAATTCGCGGCAATGGTCTGAGGGCCAGATGGCAAGGTCGTTGGAATGGTGTAAGTCGTTAACGCGACACCGTTCGAACCCGTGACTGCCGTACCGGCGCTCTGGCCACCAACGACGAACGTCACCGTCTTTCCGGATAATGCGGCCTTGGTGTCCGTGCGGGTGAGCGTCGCTGAGAGCGTAACGTTCGCTCCTGGCAGGCCACTTGCGTTTAATACGACAAGGGCGGTCGGCGTCGCGGTGACGGTCAAAATTCCGGTTCCGGTGCAAGGAGCGTTGATCGAGTCGCCAGCCCAACTCGCGGTGACGACGTTGCTTCCGGCGTTTGCTCCTGTCGGAACGAACGTGTTGTAGTAGGCAATGCCGTTCGTGTGGGTGGTCGCGGTACCCTGCACAACGCCGTCCACAGCGAACGTAACCACGCGCTGCGAAAGCACGACGCCGGTATCGGTCCGCATCAAGAGCGCGCTAAGTCCTACGGCCTTGTTCGCTGCGATCGTGACCGGCGGAATGGTCAGACTTGTAGGCCCTGGAGCGACCGTTAAAATGCCAATGTTGTTTGATGGGCTAGCACTTGCGCTTCCCGCAAACTTCACTTCAATGCCTTGCGGTCCAGGTTGAAGCGAACTCGCGACGGTATACGGAACCGACGCATTGCCGTTCCCATCCGTCGTAGCTGAACCGACGACTACGCCGTTGACCAGAAATGAAAGCGGCTGACCGGTTACAGGGGTTGTCGAGGCTGCAAACGACAGGTTTGCTGTCAATGCGACAGGTGTCCCTAGCTGCCCATTAATGTTGCCGACCGTGACCGCAGTCGCGTTCTGACGAAACGTGTACATGTTTTGGCCGAGCGTTCGGCTGGCCGCTATCATTTCAGGATAAGGGTTGTCGGTGACCGACAAAAAGCCGATTCCGCTATTCTCCGAGCTTACAGAGTATCCGGTCGTTGGCTGATCCGTGTACTTGAACCAGTTGACGCCGACAAACCACGGCGATGAAAGAGCAGTTTGGACGTAGTCCTGGAACATGGCCGCGCGCTGAGCCGTGCTCGTAGCCGCGACCAGGCCCGGGCTGAGCACACCCCGGTCAGTGGCGCCCATGTGAAATTCGCCGACAATCCACGGCTTGTTGTACGAGGCGATGTAGTTCCACTCCGACGCATCGAGGCGAGGTTCGTAAATGTTGGCACTGATAACATCCGTGTACAGTGAGCAAGCCTGCAGAGCCTCTGGCGTCCATGTATTTATGCTGAACTTGCTGCCGAGATAGAGGTGGTTCGGATCCTGCTTTTTCAGTTCGGTTGAGACGATCTTGAAGTACTGGCTGGCTTGCGCCAGGTCGAACGCAGAGAGATCAGCGGCGCATTGAGTTGTTAGGTACGGCGAACTCGACACAGCGGACGGTATGGTCACGCCGCTGGCCTGCAAGGCGGCCCAACTGGCGAGCGAGGTGCCCCATGCTGCGTTAAGCGCGGCGATGGTCGAATATTCGGTTTCAAGCTGTTGAACGAAAAACTGTTTTGCGGGCGAAGTGGACGCGTTGTACGTCAGCACCTTCAACGCAATGCTGTAGCGGGCCAAGGTGCCGAGGCCAGCGAACGGCATCTCGTTGTCCACGTAATAGCCGATGAAATAGGGATCATTGGCGTAAAGTGCAACAACTGGTTGTATGGAAGCAATCACCGCCTTGTCGTAGTTCGGATCCCACGGATCTGGCGCAATTCCTCCTGATCCGGCTCCGGTAGGGATGGTTTGATAGCTTCCCGAGATATCGATGCGAGTGGACTCGGGAAAGCCGTGGCCGAACACGTCAAGATCGGTCGAATTGCCCAGCGCATTGAAGCCCCACGACTGCAGCCGCGCAATTGCCTGTGTTGGAAAGTCTGCGTTCCAGCTTGACGCACCATACTTCCTGTCGAGATTCGCCTGGAAAAAGTCGAACGTCTGCCCATTAGTCACCGGGCCGCCGTATCCGCCATAAGTAACTCCATAAAATTGAGCTAGAGGATCGGATGACTGAGGTAACCACTGGTACATGTTGGTGCGGCTGACTGTAAATGTCGAATCAGACCGTCGTACCGCGTCCATGCCCAGTTCGAAAAACAGGTGACCGGTCGGCGTAACTAGCCACCATTTGCCGTTGATGTTAGCGGTTCGGTACCATCCTGTTGCCTGAAGCTGCGGTCCACCAAGCCATCCGAGGTAGCTGTCCAGATTTGCCGGCACAGGATTGGCCGCAATGTCGGCTTGTTCCGCCGCGTACTGGGTCGCGAGATCGGTGTTTGTTGCGACCTTTCCAGTCCAAGCTCCACCCGTAAACTGACCGTATTGGTCCGAAATGCCGTTCATCGAAACGGGCGAGACCGTGCACACATTGTCAATGTAAAGAGTGGCGGGGAGGGCGAGATTTTGAATTGAGATCGACCAGTCATAGATGTTGCCGATATTCCATGGATTGACCCCTGACTCCGCACGTGTGCTCCACAGTCCACCATAAGGCATGTCCCAAACGCCATAGGCCCATGGCGTCATGCTGTCAACGATCGGCAGAATGAACCGCTCGGTCTCATGCGGCTCTACCACGTATCGCCCAGAACGGCAATCTGACGTGCTGCTGCTCGGCAGATTCGCCATGTCTTCCGCGCGTAGAATCAGGTTGACGGGGTAGTCTCCCGGATTGGTCATGTCGCATTCCAGCCCAGCCGCGCCACTGCAGTTCCACGGCACTCCATTGGGGCAGTCTACGATAATCTTCGACCAACTGGCGGGCAGAAAGTTGACCTGCAGCGAACTGGAGCCGTTTGTGACGTACTGATTCGAAAGCGAAACGACGCTCGACGTGGTCACCACCTGCTGCAGCTCAGACGCGCTCTCGAACGAGTTGAGCATCAGTTGCGCCTGGGCAGAGGAGATTGATAAACAGCATAGCACGCCAAACAAAGACAGGAAAAGTGATGATTTCAGAAACATTCGCCGCAGCCTCATAGATTTAGATAATGAAATGATGGAAATGGCTTGAACGGTTTAACAACTGCTCTGCAGGCGGCTCCTGAATAAGCAGCACACGGTGCCGCGTTTGTACCGCCGAGACTAGTCTTGCTGGTAGCAAGAGTCGCTTAGCGTGTTCGTCCAGAATCGGATGACAGATAGGAACGCAAATCCCGCACCAAAGAGGAGCCAAAATGTCCAGGCCGTCAATTGAATACCAACGCCCAGAACTTCAGGCAGATAAGTATAGGAAAGTATCTGAATGTATAGTACAGAATCAAGCAGTCAGTGTCAATATCCGTTGCACAGGAGACAGCTATTTTTTCTTACGCAGAAAAAAATGATGTCCATACAATTCGGCCAGCATGTCAACATAAATCCGCGTAAAGCAGCATTCGAGCGCGGAAGTATGGCCCCAAAATTGAACGAGACGAGTCGAAAAATAAACTGGCCCCTAGATTAGGAGCCAGTCATATCGATCATTTCGCCGTCTGCTGTCGATCATTTTCCCTTCGGCGCTGGTGCGGCGCTTGGGATCATCGACTGAGTGGACTTTCCAAGTTCGCTTTCGGTGGCTTCCTTGATTTTCTCGGCATCGGCGGCATCATGAATCACATGCGGCGTCATGAAGACAAGCAATTCCGTTTTCTGATTTGTCTTCGTATTGGATCGGAAGAGATTTCCAACCAGCGGCAGATCTCCGAGCAGCGGGATTTTGTTGGTCGTATCGTTCACCTGATTGTTGATGATTCCGCCTAAGACTACGGTCTCGCCGTCGTTAACGGTGACGGTCGTCTGCGTCTCACGCTGATTAACAATTGGAGCGTCGAACGACG
The DNA here is from genome assembly GCA_963699265.1 of uncultured Armatimonadota bacterium. Lineage (GTDB taxonomy): Bacteria > Armatimonadota > Armatimonadia > Armatimonadales > Capsulimonadaceae > CAXSEA01. The sequence goes on from OY969427.1 coordinate 1,480,050, forward strand.
TGTAGTTCACGAAATCGTTCGCCGTCTGGGAAACGTCCATGGTGACCGCACCGTCGGACATGATGCGCGGTGTGACGGTCAATACGATACCAACGTCAAGGAAGTTGTAGCTCGAAACAATCGTGCCTGTCGTGTCAACGGTCTGATTTGTGACATATGGCAGGCTTTGGCTGATATTGATTTGCGCGGTCGCGTTGTTGGTCGTAAAAATACGCGGCGTGCTCAGAACATCGAATTTGGTATCCGTTTGGATGGCGTTGAGAAACACCGAATACTGCGCTGCTGTCAGCGTGAGGCGCAAGCCCTGCGGCTGCGTGGTATTCGCCTGGTTGCCGAAGGACTGGGTTCCCGTGATGGTGCCGTGAACTCCGCCAAGCGGATTTGTCTGCATGAAGTTGTATTCGACACCCAGGGAATCTGATTTAGTTAGATTTGCCTCCACAATCAATGTCTCGATCATCACCTGCTCGGGTGTTTGATCCATCTCCTCCAGAACACTCTCCACCACCGCCTTATCTTCCGGCGGCGCAACAACGATGATGCTGTTCGTATCGATATTGGGAACGAGCAAAACGTTTCCGGTTAGGTTTCGGATGTTGACAATGTGACCGTCGGCATCGAGGCCAGTGGTCGGCATAGTCTGATTTTGCGTGCTGCTGGTGACCGTGAAGTTATTGTTCTGCGCGCTCGTTCTCGCGCCAGTCGTGTTCAAGCTACCGGGCGAGCTAGACGAACTGGAAACGCTCGCTTGGCTTAGGCCGGTGTTGGTGAGCGACCCTCCCACGGGGCCGTTGGTAGTTCGGTTACCGAACGACTGGTTCAGCAGATTGGCGACCACATCCGCGCGGGCGTTCTTCATGACATAAACAAATGTCGAACTCGCGTACGTGGAAGGCGTGTCAAGCTGAGTCACGATCTTAGCGACCTGGTCAAGATAGATTTCGGTGGACGTGACAATCAGCGAATTGGTACGCGTGTCGGCGGAAACGACTCCCGCGCCAGTCTGCCCCGATGTGGCCTGTGCGATTCGGGCAAAGAAGCCACCAGGTCCGCCGCCACCGCCCCCTCCGCCTCCAAATGGCGACGCGCGTGGAGCATTGGTCGTCGTGCTGCCTCTTCCGACCGGCGACGTGCTGCTCAAGAAGTTCTGGATCACGGGCTGCAAATCCGATGCAAGCGCATACTCCAGATGAAACACGCGTGGTTGCTGCGGCTGATCTGACGGTTTATCGATCTGCGAAATGATTTCGGCGATCTGGTCCTGCTGGTCGCTGGTCGCATTGATCACCAGTGAGTTCGAAAAATCATCTGCGGATGCCTTCACTGGCGGAGCGTTCGCGGACGAACCACCGCCCCCTCGCCGCCCTCCGCCACCGAAACCTCCGCCGCCATTTCCGCCAGCGTTGCCTGCATTACCTGCAGCAGCATTGTTGTTGTTACCGCCCCCACCAAGGGCAAACGCGGCGAACGGGTTTGCATTTTGCGCCTGCGTTGCTGCGGTTTGCGCAAAGACATCATTGATCGTTTTTGCTAGATTCGTGGCATTGGCGTACTTGATCGGATAGACGCGTAAGACCTGCTGCGCGCTCCTGCCGCCTCCGTATCCGCTAACGCCCCCAGTTCCGCCAGTCCCGCCGCCGAATCCGCCGAACCGGGAGGACGGCGCAGGCTTGGCCTTGATAAGAAGGAAATTGTCCTGCTTGTCGATTTCGTAATTCTTGAGGCCGAGAACGGCGCTCAGCATCGAAAACGCATCATTGAGAGTCTGCGGCTTCGGGCTTTGCAGCGTGATCCCGCCAGTCAGCGACGGATCCTTGATGATCGCAATGCCACTCGCCTGGCTCATCACATGCAGCACCGCGTCAACGCTGGCGTTGCGGAAGTCTAGCGTGACGCGTGTATTCGGATTCAGCTTGAACTGCGTCCACGGCGGCGGTGGCGTGGACGAATCGTCGCCAAACAGATCGAATTGCGCGTGCGCCGGCATTGACGCAAAAAGTGCGACGGCGGCGATAAGAAAAATTAAGCGTGAGACCTTCATTGATTGGTGCTTTCATCTTGCTGTTCGGAATCGTCCGGAGCGGATTGATCGGCGGCTGCGTACGATCGACGACGTCTGCCGACCCGGGCAGGAGGGTCGAGCGCGGGAAGCGGCTGAATCTGGCTTAGGCTCGGGACCGGAGACGGCGGTGTCACCGTCGATCCCGGCAACGTCGTCCCGCCAGGAGCGGTAATATCTGGCGGCACTGGGAACGACAGCGACGTCTGCTGGCCAAGTGCATTGACGAACTCGACGGAGTCGGGGTTCACGGCAATCACGCGCAGGCCATTCCAACGATCGCCGGGAGTCAAAAAGACGCTATCGCCGGTCGCTGCGTTTTCGACTAGCGCGCTCGGAACGCCGTCCACCGTGTTGACGCCAGTCAAAGCCCAGCTTCCACGCGACTTGCTTGTGCCTAGCATGCCGGTCTGCTGACCGCTGGCGACATTCGGCACGAAGGGATCACGACCAAGCGGTCTATATCGCGGAAAGTGCGCGTCAAGATCAGCAGCGGTGATGCCGTCTGAGCTGTCAGCCGTTTGAACGACCGTTCGCCGAACCGTGTGGTGTGTGGTCGGCGTGTCGGGCTGTGTCAAATAGAAGATCGCCCCGACTACTAGCGCTCCAAGCGCCGTATACACAACAGGTCGGCTGACCTTGCTCATTTTAGGACTTGCCACGTGCGCCTCCGCTCTTTGCTGCCTGGGTGAACTTCGCCGCTCGGGCAGCGTGCGCTTGGGTAGCCTCGACAATAGTCGGATCGGCTGGAATATAGGCTGAAAGGCCAAGCGTCGCGGTTACGGTCGAATTGGTCTGCTCCGAAGATGCCACCTGCACGGATCGCAAAACTACTTTGCTAGACGGTTGATCAAGAGACCCCATCACTGCCCTGATTCCTGGATAAGGGCCGGTCATCTGGACGCTGAACGGCAATTCAATGACGTTTTGGATTTGCGTAGGACGCTGCGGGCGGAACGCGTTGACGCTTACCAAATGGCCGGCCGTCTGAGCGCTCACGAACGCCAAAACCGCCGTGCTGGTCTCCTCAGAGCCGCCAATCCAAAGTCTCGGCGCGACGGCTTTTCGCGCCGTTTCCGCCTCCTGCTTGGCGTTGCGGATCTGCGTTGAAATCTGCATTTCGCTGCGATGGCGCGCCGCGATCACGCCGGCATCACTTGGCTGAGGCACAACCAACATGTAAATTAATGTGCCGGCCAGAACAACAAGGGAAAATACGATGAGCGCGCTAGGAAGGATTTCGTCGCGGTCTTTGAAGTTGATCATTGGCTCGATGCTCCTGACGTGTCGCTCGAGGCAGTTTGCACCGTCGTGGTGGCCGTCGCGGTTGGACGCGCTCCAGGCTTGACAGGCACGGGCATCGGCAGATTGCCGACCGATGTCGCCGTAACATTGAAATTGATTACGGGCGTATTTTCGATGGTCGAACTGTTCGCAAAAACCAGCCTCACGTCTCGAAAGCGCGGATTCTCACCAAGCGTATCAACCAGCTTGGTGACATCGGTTGCATCTTCTGCGGTGCCGCGAATCTCGATTGGCTTGCCGCGTTCCACTTTAAGTGCCGTCAACCACGCGCCTTTCGGCAGGCTATCGCCGATGACCGCGCTGACGTCGCTGAGCGGTTGCGCGACTTCGAATGCACGGTCAAGCGTGGTTTTGGCATCAATCACCTTGCCCGCTTTTTTCGACGCGTCGTCCAAGATCGACTTGTTGACAGTCAAGATTCTCGCAGATGAGCCCTCCGCCTTAGTGACGACCGCCTCTTTGTCCTGCCGATCCGACCAAACCAACAACACTAGCAATACTGCTGCGGTCACAAACAACACCGCCGTCCGCATCGTCTTCGCCGCCGCCTGCTGGACTATTCGTGCGCGCTCTTCGGCAAGCTCAAACGAAAACGCGGGCGCATCCTGCAGAACGGTTAATCCGGGATCGTCGGCTGGGTGGGCATTTTCGAACTTGCTGTCACCGACATTCACAATCGGGAGGGCTTCGGCTCGTGCTGCGGCAAGAGTGCGCAACGCTTCTACTGCAGGATCGGCTCCCGCTGGCGCGACCCGGCTGAAGCGAACAATGCCATGTTGAACGACGTCCAGCGCGAGGCCCGCCTGCCCGCTTTCGGCCACAAGCGCGTCCGTCAGACCCGCTCGCTGCGCAACCGCGGCCGATGCCAGTGCGACCGGCAGAATGCGGACAGGCGTGAGCGCTGACTGCTTCAGCTCCGCGCGGATGCGAAGCAGATCGTCGGATCGAATCGCGGCAACAACAGTGAGAAAACCATCGCCGTTCAAGTCCGACGTCTGGATAAAGTCAAACGATAGTTGATCCGGCGGCAGCGGGAAAAGCGAGCCAAGCTGTACACCAATGATTCGCCGAAGATCGTCCTGCGCGGCCTTAGGGAGCCGGATTGCTTTCAAGAAGACGTGGTTTCGCCCCACACCAACTATCGCCTGACGCTGGTTTGTGACAATTTGACCCAGCCCAGCGATGGTTGTGGCCTCATCCCTCTCGCCGTTCGCGGGATTATAGGCACGAACCCAAGTGGGGGTCCACTCGATATTGATTGGCTGAACGACGGCTTTGCTCACTGGGCAGACCCCGCGTTAACTGTCGTCGTGGTCTGCGCGTCCCAGTTCCACCAGTCCGGTATGCCAGGACTATTGATCTTGTCCCAATTGATGACCTGCATGTTGCCGTTCGTCTGCCGTACGACTACCTCCTCGGCTTCACCGACTCCGCCGCTTTCGCCGTACACGCGAACTATCCACGTGTCGCTGCCAATGGTGAAGTTGTCGGCAAGCTGAGCGATCTGCGGCGGCGCGATTCCGGCGATGGTCGTAAGCTGGCCAAGCGTTTGAAATCCAAGCGACTGCTGAGTCGCGATCATCGATGCCATTGACGTTGTAACTGTCGGGATCGTCTCCAAGACAGCCTGACTAGCCGTGTTGAGATTTATCTTGCCAACATTGCGCGTTGCAGTTGAAAAGGTCACCATGTTCAGCACGTTCTGCTCTATCGTAGGATTCATGCCAGGAGTGGCGAGGAGCGCAGCGAAGCTGGTATAGGGCGCCCTAGCCGCAATAGTCGTCGCCAGTCGCCCGGTGATTCCAACGCGCGCTAGGGTGGCCAAGCTCAGCGGGCGCACATCGAAGTTGATACGAGCACTGCCACTCGCCTGTGCATTGGGTGAGCCGCTATCGACCGTAAGCATCGAGACAAGCGGGAGTGGGTTGCCGTTCACGTCCAGTGGAAGCTGATTTGTGGTCGTGACCGTACCGCTGGTATTTTGGCTGGGTGGTTGATAAAGTGTCTGCGTTGTCCAATCCTTGACAAGCAGCAGCTCGTTGACCGTGGTCAAGTTGCCAAGTTTGGTGTTGTACGGCTGGGCAAGCGAATTGTAGTAGGCGTCTTTGGCGCCATCGGTGCGCGCAGTTAGGCCAGCTTCGCGCCAGTCGAGCAGGCAGTCGATCTGATCCTGAGTGAGCGGCAGAAGGGCAAGCGCAGTAGGACTGGCCGTATTGACATTCAGCATCGAACCCGCATCGATTATCTGCATCCTAAATGTCGGCGATGACGTTAACCCTGACGATCCCGTGGTGTTATCGTTCAACTGAAACTCTTCATCTCCATTGGAACCAAGCGTCAACCAGTCGTCGCTCTGCAAAACGATGTCTGGATTCGCCGCCTGCAAGACCGCCAGTTCCCGCGCAACTCCCGCCTGCACGGCCAGTCGGCCCGGCGCGCGCGCAGACGGTTTTGGATGTCCTGCAGCGACGCCCTCTGGTCAGCAGCGACCATCGCCATGAGCGCAAGGAGTCCAGCAACAACGACCAGTGCTTGCACTAAAATATATCCGCGTCGATTCTGCCTGCTTCTCATCCGCCGGTACCGCCTGTTGTCGTCGTTGCGGTCGAAGTCGTTGTTGCCGAATAAGGATTCGACGGCGTTACGTCGCTCGCTGGAATCGTGACCGCAAACATATGAACGGTATTCGTCGTATCGCCTTTCAGCGTATAGCTCACTTGCACCGCAGCAGGTAAACGGACGCTGCCTGTGGTCGTGTCCCAAGAGTCGATCCACTCAAGACCGTCCCAAAATTGAAACCCAACAGTGTCAATCTGCGGATCAAGATCGTATTCATTGCCACCTTGCGTTGGATCAGAATCAGCCGGATGTTGGATCCTTTCGAATAGCCCAACCCGCTGGCCGGGATCGCCGACGGCAGTTGTGCCGAACGAAACCTCCGTCAACCCCCCGACCGGTCCCTGATCTTGATTCTGCGTCTCCCAATCGTCCTGCGAGTTGACCGTGACGAACGGAATCCCCGGTGCCTGGGTTGTAAACGTCAGTCTATCGCAGCCCAAACTGCTCGTGCCGTTGTCGGTCGTCCCTTGGAAATAGGACGACGTATCCCCTGTAATCCCAGAAAGCCTCGCTTCCTGAATGGTGCGAGTGAGCTCCTGCTCCATCGAATTGGTCTGATCGGCCGACGCACGGCGCGTCTCCGTAAGCCGCTGAATCTTGATCTCCGCGGCAAACGCAAAACTGATCGCGACCGCCAAGACCGCGATCATCACGAGCACGATCAGCAGCTCGATTAGCGTTAGCCCAGCCTGAGATGCCTTGCGTCTCATGGCGTTGCCGTCCCGGTCGATGTGCTTGTCGAAGTCGTTGTCGATGTGGTCGCCTGCTGCGACAGATAGACAAGGGTCGTGACCGCCTGCGAATCGCTGCCGCGCGTCACGGTCATCGTAATCTGATCGACATTAGTGACTCCGCTCGGTTGATCGTCAAGGCTCCACGTAATATCGGGATAGCCGCGATCCGTGAAATCTCCCGTACTGCCATTCGCAGAGGGCGTCGCAAGCAGCTCGACATCCTGAATCTTCTCGGTTGCCAACCTTTGAAGGAGGTCCGCCGTGTGCGCCTGCGAATCGACCTTGCTCAGAACCCCGATGCCACCGTAAACGCCGACCATGGCGACAGCAACAATGACCGCAGTTACCAGAACCTCGATCAGCGTAAATGCGCTGTTCTTGCGCGCTCGATTTTTTCTCCCTACGTACATCGTCTAGCTCGTGACTGTCGTTGTCCTTTGCGCGAGCTGGCCTGCCGGCCAAGTACTTGGCGTTTGGTCTGGCAGGTCGCCATTGATCCACTGTGGATCGCCACGCGGCGGCAAAACCAGCGTCTTGATCGCGCCTGACTCCGAAAACTGTATATTGCAGTCGTCCGCGCTGCCATCGGGGTAGACAGTCCACTCCCATGACCCCGTGCTCGACGGCTGACCGTTCTGCTCGACACTGTCCACGGTCAGATTGCTCAGATCTACCGACTTCACGGGCGTGGTTGCGCTGCCGTCTGCGGGCGCCTGCACCATCGAGAGTGAGTTGCCGTCAACTTTGATCTGAATCGGATTGCCAGTTTGGACGGCTTCATTTCGCGCCTCAATCGGCAGCCTGGCGATTTTCGCCTCCAAATCCTTTAAGTTGCGCGAGCGCTGCATGGCAATCAGATTTGGCGTAATGGCCGCCGCCAAAAGCATTAGTATCGCGATGATGACGGTCATTTCGACGAGGGTGAAAGCCCTAAGACCTACCCTTGCATGACCTACCCCGGCTCGTTCCTCGCCACCCCGACCTACCCCGGCGACAAGTCGCCACCCCTCCCGCAGCGGCAAGGGAAAGAGAATGTTAGCTGATCTCCAGTCGCTCTCAACCTTGCCCTCCCGTTGCGGGAGGGGGGCGAGAAACGAGCCGGGTGGGTCTGAAACGCTGCCTCCCTTAGCCCCACCTTCCGAAAGGAGGGGAACATCCTTCCCTTCCCGCTGCGGGAGGGGTGGCGAGGAACGAGCCGGGGTAGGTCTCACTGATCGCTCGTTATATCCGCCGCGTCGCCGTCGCCGCCAGGTGCGCCGTCAGAGCCATACGATGTGATTAGGAAGTCCTGACCGTTCGGCCCAGGACACTGATAAACATACGCGTTGCCCCAAGGATCGAGCGAGATGTCCTTAGTCGTATATGGCCCCTTCCAGTGCGGCGCGTCGCTCGGCTGGGTGCGCAACGCCTCCAGACCATCTTCGGTGGTGGGATAGGCGTCGTTGTCCAGGCGGTATTGCTGCATTAGGCTGCTCAAGGTCGCGATATCGCTCTTCGCCTTGGCGATCTTGGCGTCGCTGGTGCGTCCCACAAGGCGCGGAATGATCAGCGCGGCCAGGATCGATAGGATCAGGATAACGACGAGCATTTCAATCAGCGTAAAGGCTCGCTTCGAATTCAGTAAAGGATTTTTCATCTGCATTCTCATACTCTCACTTAACAAAATCTTGCGCTTGATAGATCGGCAAAAGGACGGATGTCACAACAAAGCCGACCACGCCTCCCATCCCCAGAACAATTACCGGCTCGACCAGAGAAATCAACTTGCGCATGCCGGTGTCAACCTCGAAATCGAGGCTGTCGGAGACGCGATTCAGCATCTTCGGAAGGTCGCCGGTCTCTTCGCCCACCGCGACCATGTGGGTTAAAACTGGCGGGAAGCCACCTGAATCGCGCATCGCGTCACCAATGGGCCGCCCTGCCCGTACCTCGTCTTCAACTGCGCGGGCGCTTTTCAGAAAAACCTGGTTGTTGGCCGACAGTCCCGCAATCTCAAGCGCTTCTAGGATCGGCACGCCGCCGTAGACCAGAGTTCCAAGGACTCGCGCAAACCGCGAAACGGTTGCCTTCTCGATAACAGGCCCAATTACGGGCGCGGACATCAGCATTCGGTCACGCGCGTATGCCCCAGATTCCGTGCGGAACCACGCCGAAACCCCAATCACCGTGCCGCCAATGGCAATCAGGAGCACCAGCCAATTCGAGGTCAAAAAATCAGAACCCGCCAACAGGACTTTCGTGTTCCACGGCAGCTCGTTGCCCATGTCCTTGAAAACTGGCGCCATGCGTGGCAGCACGAACGTAATCAAAAAGATGATGACACCCAGCGCGGTCACGGCCAATACGGAAGGATACACCAGCGCGCTTGTGATCTGGCCGCGACGCGTTACTTCCTTTTCCTGATAGTCTGCAAGCCGGGCCGCCACTTCCCCAAACTGCCCGCTGGCCTCGCCAGCTCTTAACGTCTGTGTGAAAAGCGGATTGAAAAACTTCGGATACTTCGCGAGCGCCTGACTGACCGGCATGCCGGAGCGCACATCGATCAGCGCCTCTTCGCAAATCTGCTTCAGCATCGCGCTTTCGGACTGCTCGGCGACCACCTGCAACACGCGATCTAGCGGCAGTCCTGCTGACGACAGATCCGCCAGACGCCTTGTAAACAGCGCTAGCTCCTGCTTACTCGGCTGCTTGCTAAACGCACTTGGCTCGGTGGAAACAGTGGACGACTTGCCGGTTGCCGACACGGCAATGTCGAGGACGAAGCGGCCTTCGGAGGCAAGTCTAGCAATAGCCACATCCTTGCTGTCGGCTTCGAGCGCGCCGGTCCGCCGGACTCCCAGCGAGTCGAGCGCCGTATAGGCAAATGTCTGCTGCGCCACGGCTAGAACGACTCCCGGGCGCAGACGCGCATCACTTCTTCCGGGGTGGTCTTGCCGGCGAGGACGGCCAGTTTGCCGTCGCCTAGCAGAGTCCGCATGCCCTGGTCTTTGACGGCACGATCTTTCATATCGGACGATGACGAACGGTCGACCGTCATGCGGCGGATGGTTTCGTCGCAGACGAACAGCTCGTAAAGCCCCACTCGTCCCTTGTAGCCGGTGTGCAGGCACTTGTCGCAGCCGCGGCCGCGTTTGAACGGCACGGCGTCGCCCGACCACTCACCGCGTGCAATCCCGATCGCTTCGAGCGACTCCAACTCGGGCAAATACGTTTCTGCGCAGAACGAGCACACTCGCCGCACCAGTCGTTGCGCGATTGCGCCGATTAGAGACGACGCGACCAGATACGGCTCGACTCCCATGTCGAGCAGACGGGTCACTGCGCCGGGGGCATCATTAGTGTGCAGCGTGCTAAACACAAGGTGACCGGTCAGAGCCGCCTGGATCGCAATCTCAGCGGTTTCATAGTCGCGGATTTCACCAACCATGATGATGTCGGGATCCTGGCGGACAATGCTGCGCAGGCCGTTGGCGAACGTCAGACCGATATTTGGGCGCACCTGAATCTGGCCAATGCCGGAAACTTGATATTCGACCGGGTCTTCAATGGTCAAGATGTTCGTAGTTGGCGACCATATCTCCTGCAGCGACGCGTAGAGCGAGGTCGATTTTCCCGATCCGGTTGGTCCGGTTGCCAGGATCACGCCGTGCGGAATGCGGATCATTTTTCGGAACCGGTCGAGGGTGTCGAGGTGCATGCCGAGGTCTTCCAACCCCAGCATCGCGGTGCCCTTGTCAAGAATACGCATGACGGCGCGCTCGCCAAAAACAGTCGGGATGATGCTGACGCGGACATCGACCTGCCGCCCAGCAATCGTAATCTTGATACGGCCGTCCTGCGGCAGACGTCGCTCGGCGATATTCATTTCGCCCAGAATTTTGAGGCGCGAAACAATCGCCGCATGCATCCGCTTCGGCGGAGTCATGACATCGCGCAGCATGCCGTCAACGCGGTACCGCACCTTCATTTCGCGCTCGTACGGCTCGACGTGTATGTCGCTCGCGCCATCGCGGACAGCCTGTGCGAACATCAGGTTGACCATCTGCACGACAGCTGTTTCGCCCGCCATCTTTTGGAGATCGGCGAGGTCGGTGCTGTCGTCGATCTCGGCAGCGAAGCCGCCATCGTCGGTGCCGCCAGGTAGACCCGCCAAAATCTTTTCGAGGAATATCTCCTCGATCTTTTCCTTGATCAGCGCGGGCGATGCGAGCACGGCTTTGGTGGGACGCTGCAAAAGGACGCCAAGATCGTCCACAGCCGAGAGCGACTCGGCCGAACCAATCGCGGCGACCAATATGTTGCCGTCAAGCTCGATTGGCAAGACCTGATTCTTGAGCGCAAAATCGCCAGGCGCAAGGCCGATGGCCTCGTCAGTCGGCTTGACCTCCTCAAGGTCGATCCACTCGAAGCCGTCCTTGCTTCGTCCCGACTCCATCAAGGAGTCTAATTTTGTAAATCCGGAAACAATCATAATTGCTGCGAGGACCTTTGTTTCAACCGGCGAGGAGTTGCGAAACCCAATAGTCTTGACGCGAAACTCGCCATGCAGTTCAACCTATCTTCGACCCATCGCCTAAAACGGATGCTCAAACCTGCCGGGAAGCGGCTCGACATTTGGATTCCACTGCCATTTTGCAAAGCACCAGGACAGTATTTAAGATAGTCCGAAATTATGAAAACCGTGTGAACCGAAATTTTCGGACACCAACTGGTTATGACATTGCCAAACGCACGGAGCCGCGGTCTACCTGATGGGTCGGCAGTACGATGAGGCGCGGCGGAAGGTTTGGTTGCTCGATCCGCTCGATCAATAATTCGACAGCCGCTTTTCCCAGATTCATCGGATCCTGCGAAACGGAAGTCAAATCCGTGCCGTTCGCGAGGATTGTGTCGCCATAGCCAATGACGGAGATGTCCTTGGGACAGGCAAGACCATTACTGTGCAGCGCCTTGATGAACTCGACCGCAAGGATATCGTTCGCCGCGAAAACCGCGGTCGGTCTTATGTTGCGACTCATAAGTTCACGCGCAGCCGCCTCGCCGTCAGTCCATTCATAGCCGTTACCCGCGACGAGGGATTCGTCGATTTCAATCGACGCCGTCTGCAGCGCTTTTTCGTACCCTGCACGCCGGTCTATCGCAGTAGTCAAAACACTTCCGCCGGATATGTGAGCGATCCGTCGGTGTCCTGCCGCAATGAGGCTTGAAACAGCCGATTCTGCTCCGGCAACATCGTCGGAAACGACACAGTCCGCGACATCGGCGTGGCTGCGGTCATCGACAATCACAAACGGGATTTTCTTCGCGAGCATTTCGTCGAGCAAGATCGAAGCTGCGCTAAGCTGCCAGTTTCGTGAGACGAAGATGATGCCTTCGACGCGATATTCCAGCAACCTGCTGACTAGTTCCGAACCGGCGCGGGAATCGTCCATCGCTTCCGCGCAGGTCAGGAGCATTTGATGGCCAGCCGTCTGGATGCTGCTGGAAATGCCGGAAAGGAGATCGCTGAAGTAGGAGTCGTTGATGTACGGCATCAACACGCCAACAAGTCCGGTCTTGCCGCGAAGGATTCCATGAGAGAGGCGGTTGGATCGATAACGCAGCTCACGCGCAGCCTGCAAGACCCGTTTGCGGGTGGCATCAGGAATCGAACGGTCATGGCGTCCGTTAAGCACAAACGACACCGTCGTCTGCGACACGCCCGCCTTTTTAGCGACATCGATACTGGTTGGTTGCTTGGCCCGCATGAGATTAATACATATTATCCCTATCTCTGTTCTTAACCCGCAAAAAAGCAAGCCTTGTTTCGAAAGCTGGCTTCTCGTTAAGATGGCAGCGCTTGGCGGTAGCTTGCTAGTTGACACGACTCGACTACAGTGCTAAAATGCTGCGATCATCTGGTCTGTCAGCAATCTACAGAACTACTGAGCTTCCCGATCCATAAACATGGACGTCAGCAAAAAAGGACACAGCTATGCCAGCCTGGAAAATGACCGCCGACTACCTCCAAAACTGCAACTGCGACTGGGGTTGTCCGTGCAACTTCAACGCGCCTGCAACTATGGGATACTGCGAAGACATCTCGGCCATACACATCCAATCAGGTGAACTGGACGGCCTGTCCCTCGATGGCATGGACGTTGTTCTGGTGATGAAGTGGCCGGGACTGATCCACGAGGGCAACGGAACGCTTGCGGCCTATTTTGACCCGGCATCCAGCACGGAAGAGCAGCGCAACGCCTTCCTTACCATCGGCAGCGGCCAACTCGGAGGCAACCCGTTCGCGATTCTGGGCGGAACATTCACCGATTTCCGTCAGCCAAAACTAGCTCCAATCAAAATTCACGTTGCTGGACAAGACAGTTGGTACAATGTCGGCGACGTCATCGAAGTCGAAGTCGAGCCGATGCGCAATCCTGTGACAGGTGCGTTTGTTCACGGCAGCGTGGTCATTCCGGACGGTTTCATCTTCGAGGAAGCGCCCGTCTTCTCAAACAAGAAGTGCACCGTCAACGACGGCGACCTTAACTTCTCCTATCCCAACAAGAATGCCCATGTCTGCGTCGTCAACTGGAGCAACGCCTAAGGCGGAGACGCTCCCCTCCGTCCCGGCTGCTGCAAGCCCATTTCCAACCAAATTTGACGCTCCCTTTATCGTCGGCGGGTTGATTCTGCTTGCCGGGATCGCCTGGTTCAAGACGATTCACGACGTGCAGGGCATGTCGTGCGTCATGATGATGCCGGCGATGCACGGCCCGTGGTGGCAAGGATGTCCGGCCTATGTCGTGGCATGGGCTGTGATGATGGCGGCAATGATGCTGCCCGCCGCCTCGCCCGTTGTGCTGCTCTACGCCCGTTCCATGCGGCAAAACAGGTCGTATTCGCCTTCGATGATGGGTATTTTGCCCTGGCTTTTTGTGGCCGGATACCTTATCGTTTGGGGGTCTTTTGGCATACCAGCGTACTTTGCAACGCTTTGGATTCAGGCTTACGCGTCCAACCATCAGTCTGTTGCCGCACTAGGACCTGCCATCGGTGGTGCGACAATCCTGGCTGCCGGTGTCTATCAATGGACACCGCTGAAAGAGTCTTGTCTTCGGCATTGCCGCTCGCCGCTCCATTTCCTGATGCGCGGATGGAAAAAGGGGCCGCTCGGTGCAGTTCAGATGGGCGTCGAGCATGGCGCAGTGTGCGGCGGGTGCTGCATCGGCCTCATGCTCGTTCTCTTTGTCCTGGGAATCATGAACCTGATGTGGATGGCGATTGTTGCCGCGCTGATGTCCGCAGAAAAGCTGCTCCCGTGGGGACGAGCGGCTAGCAGAACGGTGGGGGCAGTGATGATCGCCGCCGGAACTGGGATTATGCTTCTGCCTTCGGTACAAAAGCTGCTGTTCGGTTAGCGGGCAGCCCGTCTAGCCGACAGCCATCGGCAATGGGACAGCCGTATGCGTCTTACGCACCGGATCGTCCATCTCCGACGACTTGACCTCATTGTACAGGCTGTCGCGCTCGATGGGTGTCCGTCCAGCGGAGACGATCAGTTCGATGAGCTGCGTGCGGGTTAGAACCTGCTGCTTGTTGCCCTGTTCGCCGTCCTTGTACGTGATCTCGTATTCGTGGATGGTGCCATCGAGGTCGTCGGCGCCGTACCACTGCGCGGCCTGCGACACCTGCGGCGTATTCATAATCCAGAACGTCTTGATGTGGGCGAAGTTGTCGAGCATGAGGCGCGAAACGGCGATAGCACGCAGGTCGCCGTCACCGGTCGGATGCGGCAAATCTTCAAGCTGGGTGCCTTCGGGATGGAATGACAGCGGCGTAAATGTGACAAAATGGCCGGTTTCGTCCTGCAGTTCTCGCATCTTGACCAGATGCTCGACTCGCTCGGGGACGGTCTCGATATGGCCGTAGAGCATGGTCGCGTATTGGGTAAGGCCTGCTTTCGCCGCTGCGCGGCTGATCTCAAGCCACTGATCGCCCGAAAGTTTTCGCCCGAACAGCTCCATGTGGACGCGGTCGGACAGAATCTCTATACCTCCGCCTGGCATTGAATCAAGGCCCGCTTCGATCAGGTCGGCAAAGACCTCGTCGAGCGGCTTGTTCGCCTGACGCCAAATCTCCGCGATTTCTACACAAGTAAACGACTTGATATGAACGCCGGGTCGAATCTCCTTCACCGCCCGCAGGAGGTCGAGGTAGTACTGATACGGCAGCTTCGGATTGATCCCGGCGACCATGTGAATTTCTTTGATCGGGATATCGAGGTGCGCACGCAGGCGGTTCTTGACCTCGTCGATCGACATGGTATACGGATCTGGCCCGCCCTTTTGCGCATAGAACGAGCAGAATTTGCAGCCCTTGTTGCAGACGTTGGTGTAGTTGATGTGCTGGTTTCTGACGTAGTAGGTCAGGTCGCCATGCAGCCGCTCGCGCACAATGTTCGCCATCCAGCCAATCGCATTAAGGTTGGGGTTTTCGTAAAGGCGTAGGCCATCGTCGTAGGTCAGACGGACTCCCCGCATCACCTTCCCGTAAATATCGCTCAGCCCGGCGGATTCAACCAGTCGTTTGCTCATATCGTTATTCGCTCGCTAGCGTTTGCGCACTACATTGTGCATTAATTCACATTGTACCAAACGCGCGTCAGTAAAGGACAGTTCCGCTTGCAGCCCACTGGGTCTGGAAAACTGACACAGCGAAAACCGGTCAAATTGTAGCATAATGTCGGCATATATCCATAAGTGCCGATGTTATGCTACACAAACCCAATGCCACCCCATCTGAGACCGTGCTTGATCTCGCCAGAGAGATTCACTACATACGTCCCCAAGACCTACGTTCACGCGGAATTCCGCACGTGTATATTCATCGGCTTTTTCAAAGCGGCAAGCTGATACGTACGGCGCGCGGAATTTACAAGCTAGCCGATTCTGATGAAAATGAGAATGCGTCGGCTGCGCAAGCCTGCGCAGCCATACCAGCGGGATGCATCTGTCTGCTATCTGCTCTAAGATTCCATGAGGTCGGCACTCAAAATCCGTTCGCCGTATGGATGGCCATCGACAGAAAGGCTCGAATACCAGAAAACCATCTAGTTCGACTGCAAATCATTCGATTCTCAGGCGAAGCCCTATCAGAGGGAATCGAAATGCACAATACCACTGACGGCCCCGTCCGGGTTTATAGCATCGCAAAGACCATCGTTGACTGCTTCAAATATAGAAACAAAATCGGCCGCGACGTAGCCCTCGAAGCTCTCCGAGATGCCTGGAAAAACAAGCGGATTTCCATGGCTGAAATACGAAGATACTCGGAGATGCTTCGTCAAAGCAATATCATGCAGCCCTACCTGGAGTCCCTGCAATGACGACGCATAAGCCACGCGATCTCAGTGCATCGGTCAAGGCAAGGCTAATAAATATCGCGAAAGCGAACCGAGAGGACTCGCAGCTTGTACTGACCAGATATGCTGCCGAAAGGTTTCTCTACCGACTATCGGTGTCGAATTACAGAAGTCGACTCATATTGAAAGGCGCAACGCTTCTTTCGCTTTGGACAGGCACGACCTACCGGCCAACCCGCGATATTGACTTTCTAGGCCGAGGAACTACCGACGAGCAGTCGATAGTTAACATGATCCAATCCATATGCCTTATCGCAGTTCCTGATGACGGACTGCGATTTGATCCGACCAGTATTTCACTTTCTACGATTAGGGAGGACCAGGAATATCAGGGTGTTCACGTGAGGCTGCCGTGCTTCTTGGGCACAGCTAGAATTATCGTTCAGGTCAACGTTGGCATCGGAGACGCAATCACTCCTAGCATTGTCGAGAAACCCATGCAAACCCTTCTTGATTTTCCGCCGCCATTGCTCCTGGTGTATCCTATCGAGACAGTTGTAGCCGAAAAACTTCACGCGATAGTTAGATACGGATTGGTTAACAGTCGGTTGAAAGACTACTTTGACCTTTGGACGATAGCGCAATTAACTGGTCAGCCAACCGATGCGTTGTCCGACGCCATTCGCGCGACGTTTGCTAGGCGCTCGACTCCAGTTCCCGTAGAAATGCCTGTTGGCCTTACCGGAGGATTTTCGGCCAACGCAGAGAATCAAAGAGCATGGATTGCCTATCTTAATCGCTCTGGGCTGGCTGGAAAACCGCCAGCTCGATTGGAAGGCGTTGTTGAATCCATTGTGGAATACATCGACCAGGCGCTTAGCGCGGCTGCAGTCCCTAAGGACGTTAACGCAGACAGCGCCGCAAGACCATGAACTAGGGCCTTTACTCGGCACGCTGTATACATAATGTGTAGACTGAAATACAAAATAATCCAGTATGGTTTGTTTCCGCTCTTTAGATTGCCTCAGGAGATCACCAAATGACCGCAATACCGCTTGATTCCCGTCTAACAGCCCTGTTGGCGTTCGTCTTTCTCGCCTATTTGGCCGCATTGCCGTCTTCAAAAGCGACGACATTGCTGCACAACGGCATCGACTGCCGGGTCGTCCACTCGTTTACTTATCCCCAGGGCCTCGCACCGTCCGCGCCACTAGTCGCGTCGGCGTTGTCGTCCGATACCAATTTGTATGGCGTCACCAAGTCAGGCGGACTGATGGGCGGTGGCACCGTAATCAAGGTCAATCCCGCTACCGACACCATCACAGACATCTACGATTTTCCTCAGTTCGGCACATCAGGTGCGGCAACTATTGGCAACCATCCTGCGGCTAGGCTGCTGCCGCTGTCTGACGGCAGCTTCATCGGAGTCACTGGGAGCGGCGGCGGGTTCGGCTATGGCACATTGTTCCACCTGATTCCAACCGGCACACCCGAACTCGTCGTGCTTCATTCCTTTACCGCGGCGGAGGGCTATTCGACTTCGCTTATTCACGCGAGCGATGGAAACTACTATGGCGCAACAAGCGGCAACTCTAGCGGCAACGGTGCAATCTATGAGGCGGTCATTTCGGGGGCGCAGGCAACGATCACTATCCTGCATAATTTCGCGACCCTGGAAGGCAGCGCGCCGAACGAGCTGACCGAATATCCGACTAGAGTCCTCACCGGAACGACATTCAGCGGCGGCCAATACGGCGAGGGCTCCTATTTTCGGTTCATTCTGTCCACATCGACGTTTCAGGTGCTGCACAGCTTCGGGTCGCCCGACGGTTCCAATCCGAATTCCGCGCTAGTTCTGAATCCCACCGACGGCTTCCTCTACGGTACAACGCTAACCGACTCCGGTCAGAAGCGTGGAACTGTGTTCAAGGCATCTGCATCCGGACTGGTCGTCACCGCCATTCGCTTCGGACAGCAGGACATCTCATCCGATGGCGCTGCCCCGAACTTCTTGACTCTCGATCCTACATCAGGGCTGCTCTACGGAACCACCAGCGCAGGCGGAGACTTTGGCGACGGCACCGTTTTCACCGTATCGTCAGGGGCAACTTTGTCGAAGTTGTACAGTTTTTCGTTTGTTGACGGCAGTCAGCCAGTCGGGATTGCCCTGTCGCCGGGTGGACTCTCTGCACTCGTGCCTTGTGTTTCGGGTGGCGGCGGCGCAGCGGGGAGCGTCAATTCGCTCAGCATCGGAGCAGGTTCTGCGACCCTGACAGAATCGTCCCCGCTGATTGCACCGGAAGGTGTTTTGCCGGCATCGTCGCTGACTAATTTCGGCACCGTCCTGATTGGAACAAACTCGTCGGGTGGCGAAAACGGCACCGGCGCAATCTTTGTTACATCGACATCCGGCAATGCGAGCGCTGTTATCAGCTTTGACGCGCTCAATGCGAATTCGAATGTCTACGGCGCTTTCCCCAACGAGGCGCTCATCGGCGACGGCGCGGGCAACTTCTACGGTACGTGCGAGTATGGTGGCAAGAATGGCACGGGCACTGTTTTTGAAGTTTCGCCTGTTGGCGGCCAATGGATTTTGACTACACTCGCGCCGTTCGATTCTTTGCCAAATGGCGGAGCAAATGCGACAGGGGCATATCCACACTGCAGTCTCCTTTATTATCTCGGTCTGCTGTATGGCACGACCCTCCTCGGCGGCACCGCCGGGACAGGCACTATTTTTCGGGTGAACCCACAAGCTGAATTTTCGCCCACACACGATTTTGAGACGCTTTACTCGTTCTCAGCCGTTGCCTCAGGCGGCGCGTCAACAAACACAGACGGCGCATATCCAAACACCCTACTAAAGTCAAGCGCGTCCGCCCTGTTCTACGGCACGACCGAAAGCGGGGGATTGAACGGTTACGGGACGATCTTCTCTGTCGATGGCGCATTCGGGCCAGGATCGGTTAAGACGCTGCATTCGTTCGACTACACCGACGGCTCTGGCTCGTCCGCTGGACTTTCGCAGAGCGCGGACGGCTCGGTTCTCTACGGAACCACCCAATACGGCGGGACAGGAACTGCGGGTCAGTACGGCACCGAGTTTGCATTCTCCATAGGCACAAACTCGCTCGAAACGCTCGTTGACTGCGACGGCGTCACCACCGGCGCGTATCCGACCACATCGCTCTTGTCCATCCCCAGCGGTCTTCCAGGGAGCGCAGATGTAGGCGGAGTCCATCCGCTTGCGATTTCGCGCGGCGGTTTTCTGCTCGGCGCAACGTTCAGTGGAGCGGGCGCGAAGTCAGGGCTAGTCGTGAAGCCAACGATTCGCACGCCTGATCAGATGCGAAAATCGTTTGCGACCGCCATCGCCGCTGGCACCGGCGCGCCTAGCGGCGGCACTAACTTCACCCTCGATCCGTCCGTGCAGACACCAACCGCGAGAGTGCTGAATCTGTGGAGCTATAAAGGTGTTAACGGATCCAATCCGAATTCGACGCCGGTTGCGGGCGGCGATGGATTCTACTACTCCACTACCGAATACGGAGGTTTGGGATTCGGCGCAGTAATACAGATCACCGACCCGATACTTAGCGGGCTGTCGCACAAGCTTGTCATTCACAACGCCAGCTACTCGCTCACTGCATACGGCAGCGGGTTCGTATCTGGCTCGGTGATCGATTACAATGGAGTGCAACTGACACCCTACGTTGCAATTGCAGCGCCCTACTCGTCAATCACAGTGAATGTGCCGTCCAGCGCAAACGCTACTACTGGTGCGATCCCAGTATTCGTTCTCGCGCCCGATGGGACATACTCGAACTCGATGACCATCACGGTGCAATAGCTCACTTAGGCGCTGGCATCGCGCCTGCACCAAGCGCATGCGAAGTCGATTGCTTGGTCCAGCGGCATCGCGCCGCCTGCCCGCTGCAGCGACGCGATGTCGCTTGGCGAAAGCTGACTGGCCAGCACTTCGGCAAGTGCGCCAAGGCGGTCCTCGTTGACGCTGGAGCGCGTGGTGCCGACAGATGTTCGGATCGCATCAACAGCCGCGAGCAGCGTAACCGCAGTTCCGAGGTCGCCCGTACTTGCGCTCGCCTGAACGCAGAGTTCGAGGTTGTATGCGATCAGCGCCTTGTCTTCCAAGCGCGAACTGGCGGTCAGACTTTCATCTAATTGTCTCCGAACTGGCCCAATCTTTGCCTGCGAACCATCGCATTCCGACGTGAGTCCACGCGCGGAAACGGCAGATAGATGCGCCATCGCGTACGCCACGCCATCTTGATCGCCGATTTCTCTGCAGATGCCCAGGCTTTGGGTGAAGCATGTTTCGGCTCGGCTGCAATCGCCCTCCTCCATCAGGGCTGCTCCAAGATTTTGTAGACTTGTGCTCCACGCCTGATAATCGCCTATTTCACGAAATACTGTCACCGCGCCCTCGTGAAGTTCTCGCGCCGCCTGGAAATTGCCCAAATCGAGTTCGATCGTTCCCAGGTTCATGGAGGCCACGCCAACCATGCGCCTGTCACCGATGCGCCTGTTGATTTCAATGCTGCGCGTAAGTAGCGTACGGGCGTTTTCATAGTCGCCGGTCTCGCAGGCAACGCGTCCGAGCGTGTTTAGCGCGCCCGCGATGAGGTTATCGTTGTCGATGGATTCGGCCAACTTCATCGACTCATTGGCGTGCCTGACCGCTGCGCTGTAGTCGCACCGACGCCAAAGAATGACGGAAAGTGCGTAATGAGCGCGCGCGCGACTATAGACTGGAGCATCGAATCCAGCTTCGAGAGCGCCCAAAATCATAGTTCGCCCTTCGCTCAGAAAACCTCTGTGTACCCAAAACCTAAAAAGCGACGCCGCAAAATCGGTTGGCAGGAGGCCATGCGGAACTGCCGGACCGTTGCCCAGTCCCCAATTGAGGGCCGCACGCAAGTTGCCGTGATCGTCGTCAAGCCTTTGCAGCCACTCCACCTGGTTGGGACCGACCAAGAGCGGTTCGGCCTGCTGCGCAATATTGCCAAAATACTGGAAATGCCGCTGGCGTACATCGTCTCGCTCTGGTCCGCCATCTAGCCGCTCCTGGCCATACTGGCGGAGCGTTTCAAGCATCCTGTACCGGGTGGAATCCTTCGACTCGATCTTTTGCACCAGCGATTTATCAACCAGCCCAGCAAGATTGTCGAGCACCTCCCAGTCCTCAATCTCACCAAATCCGCAAATCTCCTCTGCCGCCTCAAGGGTCCAGCTACCGGTAAACACGGAAAGGCGCGACATCAAGAGACGCTGCTTCTCAGTCAGCAGCTCGTAGCTCCAGTCGATCATCGCGCGGAGGGTTTGATGACGCGCTGACGATGTCCGAGAGCCGCCGGTGAGGAGCCGAAACATGTCCGGCAGACGTTGCGCGAGCTGATCGACCGACAAGACCTTGATCCGCACCGCCGCAAGCTCCAGCGCAAGAGGAATGCCTTCAAGCTGTTGGCAGACAGACGCAACCGCTCCGGCGTTGCCGCGACTGAGCACAAAAGTCGGTGATGCCGCTGTCGCTCGTTCAACAAAAAGCTGTACGGATTCAATGGACTTGAGCCGATCCAAGTCGTATTCGGCCACCTTTTGCCTCCATGGTGACGTAATCCCCGCAGTTTCCCGATCAAGTGCCTCGAGTCCGTCGTGCGGGGCAATTGCCGGGGACGCAAGCGGTGGAACCCAAAAAATCTCCTCGCCGTAGGTGCGAAGCGATTCACGGCTTGTCGCCAGAATGCGTAGGTTCACGCAAGACTTTGTCATCAAGCCAACCAGTTCGGCGCAGGCATCAATGACGTGCTCGCAATTGTCTATAAGTAGCAATATCTGCTTGCTGCGTAGATGATCGATCAGCGACTGCGTGATGCTGTGACCAGGACCTTCGGCCATGCCCGTGGCGACGGCAATCTGCTGTGCGACACCATCAATGCCGTTCTCAGCGCCGACCAGAGACAGTTCGCAAAGCCAGACGCCATCGGCGAACTCATCCACCATTTCGGCTGCGACCTGTAGTCCGAGTCTGGTCTTGCCCGTTCCGCCCATGCCGGTCAATGTAACCAGCCGCGCATGGCGAATCCGCCCGGCAACTTCGACAAGTTCCTTGTCGCGCCCAACCAGCGGAGTGAGCTGCTGCGGAAGGTTGTGGCGATACGCGTCAAGCGAACGGAGGGCGGGAAACTCGGTATCCAGTCCCGGCGCACAAACTTGATAGACATGCTCCGGCCGATCGAGGTCCTTGAGGCGATGGCTGCCCAAGTCCTTTAATCGCACGTCGGCGGGAAGATAGTCGGCGACCAGTTCCTGGGCCGTTGACGAAAGCACCACCTGTTTGCCATGAGCGGTCGAAAGCAATCTCGAAACACGGCTCAGCGCAAAGCCGAAATAGTCACCATTTCGCTCTTGCGCCATCCCGCAGTGAATGGCCATGCGAACATTGATTGGAGATTGTGTTGGCCAAATTTCGGCCTGGAGGGATTGTTGAGAGGAAATGGAGGCTGCAAGAGCATCCTTGACGGTCGGGAATGCCGCACAGACGGCGTCGCCAACTGTTTTGAACACTACGCCGCCGTTCTTGGTGACGGCGTCATCCATGATATCGAAATGGCGCTTGATCGCGACCTGCATGGGCGCGTCGTCGTGGCTCCATATCTTGGTGCTCCGCTCCACATCTGTGAATAGGAACGCGACTGTGTTTGTTGGTTCGCTACTCATGTGAACGGCCTCAGAGTCATTTATGCAAAGACTTTGTTGAGTCGGCCCGCAACTGACTTTGTTGAATCGCCCTGCAAAGCCTTTCGCGCGTCGATCCGGCTATTGACTTCCGGACTCCGTTTCGCCGTCCCAATCGGCCATTCCTCCAACAAGGTGAGATATGTTCGTATACCCGCTTGCCACCAGGAACCTTGCAGCGGCGGCAGAGCGGACACCATGTTCGCAGACGCATACTATCGGTGTATCGGTCTTCAATTCCTGACTCGCCCTGGAACCCAACTGATCCAGCGGGATCAAGAGTGCGCCGGGAATGTGGCGGCCATCATATTCCCAATCATTGCGAACATCGACGATGACCATTGGCTCGCCGGATGCCATCTCCAATGAAAGAGCCAACGGCGACAGATTAAGATAAGGTTCATTCTGTGTACTAAATGCGTTCATGATGCAGTTATACCTTTTCGACAGAGTGTCGGGCGAAACTCGGCTACCAATGTCGCTTGAAACCGCTGACAATCGCGTCAGCCATCGTATGTGCCAAACCACCCAGCACCAAGCCGCCGAGCGCCCACTCTGCCCAGCGTCGATGCAAAAAAACAACCTTGGCGAGATCTACTGCAACGGCAAGAATAAGGCTGTCGCGATTGACCGGGATGATCCACTCGTCGATCAGCCATAGCGCGCACCGCGCAAAAAGCCATAAAGCTGCGGCGAAGTAGACTGCCCGCACAATCGGGCCGACACCAATTCCATGCGAAACCCAAGATCGGTGCGGGACCAGCCGTTGATAAGGGTACCAAAGGAACTTGAACACGCCCCATCTCTTGATCGCCACAGATTTCGTGTCGAGGTCGCTGGAAAGATAGAAGCCGCTGAAGATGTACGCCGCGACTCCGGCGCAGTACGCCCATGCGTCCTGAACCGGCGAAACCATCCACCAAACAGGCAAAGACAGTGCGGCGGTGACAATGGTGATTTGGTCGTGCGCTCTGCCGCTTGGCATCTCGAAGTCAAATCCTGCCGAACTTGCGGTCGAGGTCGCGGTTCGCGATCTCGATCATAATTGGGCGGCCGTGCGGACACGTATACGGATTGTCGCACTTCAGCAGATCGGCGATCAACGCCCGCATCTCGGAGTCGGTCAGGGGGTCGCCTGCTTTGACGGCCATTTTGCATGACGCGGTGATCAGCACCTCTTCGGCAGGAACCACGAGTCTGCGCGACACCGTCTTCTCGACAAGCTCATCGATAATTGCCCGCACGACGCGCTCGACACTCTGCTTCTGGCAGACGGCCGCAGGCGCGGCGCGTACGATAAACGTTCCCGCACCAAAAGGTTCGAGCACGAAACCTGCCCGAGCAAGTTGCTCGAGCCGCTCGCCAACTACGAGCGCTTCCCGGCGACCCAAGTCTAAAGTCAACGGAATGACGAGATGCTGCACGGCGAGCGCGCTGTCCGCCTGTCCCTTTAGCAGCCGTTCGTAAAGGATTCGCTCGTGGGCGATATGCTGATCAATCAGGACAAGCGACTGCCCCGTCTGCGCAAGGATATACATGTTTCTGGTTTGCGCCAGAACGTGCAGATCGGTCAGTGTTTTTCGATGCTCGGCACCGTCCCCATGCGGGCTGCAAGTGCCATATTGTTCATATGACGCTTTTTCAGCGGCATACTCTTCTTGCGTTGTATAAGCCGCAGGCTCAGAGACTTGGTCTTCGAACGGATCCGCTACAGGCCCTCCTCTATGCGCCTCGGCTTGGTTAGGCGCATATTCGAACCGATCCGGCGCGGCTTTTCGCTCGAACGGATCGCGCCAGATCGGCGAAAACTGCGTTTGAGGATTGGGAGCGGGCGGGATTTCTGAAGACTGAACCGGATGGGCCGCAACGGACGGCGCAAGGCCGCCTTTGTCGATCAACGTCTGCTGCACGGCCCGGTAGACCGCCGAAAAAACCTCGCGTTCCCGCAAAAATCTGACTTCGGTCTTGGTCGGCGAAACATTGACATCCACCGACGCCGGGTCGATCTCCACCAAGATCACGGCGACGGGATATTGCTGCCCATGGATCGTTTGGACTGCGCGATACCCCTCCTCCAGCGCTCGCGAAATGGCGCGATCTCTGACGAACCTGTTGTTCACGAACGTGTGCTGGCCGGCACGCGAACCACGCAGAGTCTCCGGTGTCCCAAGCATGCCGCGAACTCGCACGCCCATCCCGGTCGCATAGTCGATCTCCAGAAGCTGCCTTGCGACCTGACGCCCATAGACTTCGCGGCAAACCTCCTGCAGCGAGCCCGAACCCGAGGATGCGAAAATCTCCTGGTTGTTGTGAGTTAGCCGAAACGCTGTCTCGGGGTGCGCCATCGCCTGACGCTGGATCAGCTCCAGAATATGATGCAGCTCCGTCGAATCGGTCTTGAGGAATTTGAGGCGGGCGGGGACGTTGTAGAAGAGGTCTTCGACGGTGATGGAAGTCCCTGAGCGCGCGCCGATTTCGCGGACATCGTCGATGCGTCCGCCTGTCAGCAGAATCTCCGTCCCTGGAGAATCCCCCCGTGCATCCGCAAGATGGGTGGCGATTGTCACCCGCGCGACCGAAGCAATGCTTGGCAGAGCCTCACCGCGAAAGCCCATGGTGAGGATTTCCGCAAGATCGTTAGCGGAGCGTATCTTGGACGTCGCGTGGCGCTGCAGGCTGAGGATGGCGTCTTCCTGCGACATACCGCAGCCGTCATCGGTGACACGAATTGATCTCTTGCCCGAACCGATCAGTTCAACGGTAATCCGGCGCGCACCGGCATCGACCGCGTTTTCGACCAGCTCCTTGACGACTGACGCAGGCCGCTCGATCACTTCGCCGGCTGCAATCTGGTTGGCGGTGTTGTCGTCCAGGATCGTGATTTTCGGGAGGGACGAGATCGTGCTATCGAACATTTGATCGGGCATATCGCTAGTATACAGGTTGCGGCGCAATTTCGGAACAGGGGTTCCGCTGTCACCAAAGCGGCTTGTGTTCTTAGAACTGCCAATCGTTTGACGATTTACCGTCCGTCTCGAACCTTCCTCAAGTACCTACGCCCAAAGTTCAGCAAGAAAACGAACCATGCGAGTACAAATATCCAATACGAGACCAGTAGCCAAGAACTAAAGAACATCCACTGGACAGGACGGCCTAACGCATATTACTTGTCTATGGAGCATCCGTCGGAGCTAAAAAATATAAAGTAATTTCCAATTTCCATGGCTTTAGTCGGAAGGGGCCCAACATCCTGCTGAAGAACTTAAGACCATCGGTCATTGCCTCTCCATCAGCGCGATCCTAACTCCCAGCCCAATAAAAATCACACCAGCAAACCGCTGCTGGAAACGAGCCGCGGCGGGGTGTTTTTGCAGCCAGTCAACTGCAACGCTTGAAATCAGCCCGACTACGGTGTTCCAAGTGACACCCGCGACACTAAACAAGATGCCGAGAGTCGCCATCTGAAGCGGTATTGATCCGCGCTTCGGATCGACAAACTGCGGCAGAAATGCCGCGAAAAACAGGACGACCTTGGGGTTGAGCAGGTTCGTCAGCATGCCTTGCCGGAAAACCTTTCCAAGATCGGCTTGAGCCAACGACTTCAGGTGCGAGTCGGGATCGCGCGACATTAGCATGCGAATACCCGAGGTAAACCAAATACGCTACTCCAGCCCACTTCACGATCGTAAAGAGCAGCAGTGACGATTCCAGCAGCGCGGAGAGTCCTAACGTGGCCGCAGCAAGCTGGACAATCAGACCGCACGCGATTCCAAGCGACGAGACCATCCCAGCTACACGTCCCTGCCCGATTGTCCGGCCAATGATGTAGAGCTGATCCGGGCCAGGGATAAGGATGATGGAGATGCCCGCCAACGCGAAGGCGATTAGGGCGCTGTAATTCGGTAGCATAGCTGCAAACTAGTCCCCTAGGTATGCTTTCTTGACTTCGTCGTTCTGGGCAAGCTCCGACGCTGGCCCTTCCAGCTTGATACGCCCGGTCTCAAGGACATATCCGCGCGACGCGATCTGCAGCGCCATGTGGGCGTTCTGCTCGACCAGCAGAATCGTTACGCCTTGGCTGTTGATCTCCCGAATGATCGCGAAGATGTCACGAACAAGGACAGGCGACAAGCCAAGCGACGGCTCGTCGAGCAGCAGCATTTTAGGCTTGCCCATCAGCGCTCGACCAATCGCCAGCATCTGCTGCTCGCCGCCGGACATGGTGCCCGCATTCTGATTGATCCGCTCCTTGAGCCGTGGAAAAAGCACCTGGACACGCTCAAAATCCTCGCGAATCTGCGCCTTGTCGCTCCGCAAGAACGCCCCAAGTTCGAGGTTTTCGCGCACGGACATGTTCGCAAAAATGCGCCGACCCTCCGGCGCATGGCCGATTCCAAGGCGGACTATCTTATCGGGTGCGAGTCCGCAAATTTCCTGGCCGTCGTAGAGAATCGACCCAGTTGGCTTGACCAGTCCCGAAATCGCGCGGAGGGTAGTCGATTTGCCGGCGCCGTTCGCGCCGATCAACGTCACGATTTCGCCAGCGAAAACGCGCATGGTCAGGCCGGTAACCGCCTGGATTGCGCCGTATTTCACCGACACGCCCTTAAGCTCTAGAAGCGGCTGAGATTCGATTGACGTCACTGCGCGCTCGCCTCCCCAAGGTAGGCTTCAATCACCTTGGGATTGCCTTGGATTTCCTGCGGCAAACCCTCCGCGATGATCTGCCCATAGTCGAGCACGTATATCCGCTCGCAACAGCCCATGACAAGCCGCATGTCGTGCTCGATCAAGAGGACGGTGACATCGAAATCGCCGCGCAGCCGCCTAATCCGCTCCATCAACTCGACTTTTTCCTGCGGGTTCATTCCTGCGGCCGGCTCGTCGAGGAGTATCAGTTTCGGCTCGGTCGCGAGTGCACGCGCGATCTCAAGACGACGCTGCTCGCCGTAGGGAAGGTTTCGTGCGGAGTCGTTGCCGTAGCGCGAGAGGCCAAACTTGTTGAACCAAAGCATGCGCGCGCTGATCGATTTCGCTTTCAGAAGAATAGTAGACAGGTGTATGCAGGGCGGCGGACGCGAGATTCGACTTCGCATGCATGTAGCAGGCCGTCTTGATGTTATCGACTACGCTCATTTCAGGAAAAAGGCGTATGTTCTGGAACGTGCGGGAGATGCCAAGCTGGGCGATTTCGTGCGGCTTTTTGCCTGCAATGGAGCGTCCGTTGAACTCAATTGCGCCGGAAGTCGGCGCGTAGACCCCGGTCAGGAGGTTGAAGATCGTGGTCTTGCCAGCACCATTTGGGCCAATCAAACCTATCAGTGCGCCGGGTTCGATGGCAAAATTGACGTCGCTGACCGCAACTAGCCCGCCAAACTGCTTTGTAACCCCCCGCATCTCCAAAATCGGCATACGAAATGATACCGCAAGCAAGGCTAAGCCTTGACCTGTGACCATGGCTGTCATTTCGACCACACGAGGAACGAGCACGCGGAGAAATCTGTCAGGTTCCCCTCCTTCCGAAAGGAGGGGCTAGGGGAGGTAGCTTTCGATTGTACTTACTCACGCAAGCCATGCTCGTCGATCTCAGCGATAGTCTTGGTTTTTCTCTTCGTGTGTTGCCGCACCGCCTTCACGGCCAAATGGAAGAGATAATAGACAGGCGGGGATGCCCGTCCTACAAATCCTTCCCTTCCCGTTGCGGGAGGGGTGGCGACTTGTCGCCGGGGTAGGTCGGCGGAAGGGCGACAAACGTCATAGATGATCCGGCGACCGATACACACGCACGGTCAATCTTAAAGCTGCTACGTTCCCGTCCTGACTTGGTTCGAACGCCGAACGTTGCACCGGGCCGGATCATCTATGACGTTGCGACTGGTATTTTACCACAATCAGCAAGACGTAAATGGTCATCGCTATGGCCCTAGCGTATGTAGACCACTGTGTAGTTTTCTGCAAACGGTGGCTTGACGATCTTCTCGTAGAAATCTTTGTCGAAAGCAGGGAATTTCTCTGGCAAGGGCTTTGACCAGATCCGCATAGCCCGCTTGGTCTTCGTTGACAACCACGCTCTTTGCATTGTCTAAGTCGAACCTCAGGCAAATAGTGTCAACCGTAATCGCATCAAATTTGAACGCGGCAATAAGCTTGATGTCGGCCCATCGGACTATGCGCTTTTTCGCGGCGAACCGAGACCACGAAACCATCCTCATCGATTAAGATGGTTCCATAAATGTTTCGCTTTGTCAGCAAGTTCAGCATCATGCTTGTCATCGGCTTTAATCGAAATCGCCGGGTGCCCTGGCAAGCTATGGCGCGTCTGGTGCCATGCTCTAGCTTCTGAGCTAGGCATGTCCCGAAATGTAAATGCCTGACATCAACGGCATCGACCTGCGAAACCGGGTCTGTCGTCCAATATATTCCAACGCGGGGGGCGCAAGATTGTCGAGATGGAACAGGGAACCTGAGCGAGCTACGGCACGATGTCACTGATGCAGCGCAAAAAGACATGCCTAGCTCAGAAGCTAGAGCATGGCACCAGACACTTTGAATCTAGCTAGGGTAGCCAGCGATTCCATTTGCTATGCTCCACTGATCATGACGAAGCGCACTTAGTTCAGCAACTAATCTCATCATGACACACCTGAGGAAAATTCGCTCGAAAGGAGCGCAAAGAAAAGTGTCTTTGCCGAAGGCAGCAAAGAAGTTTACTGATTAAGGGCTAAGCGGAAGCACTCTACGCCGCTTCGTGCATATCGATGTGGCAATGCGGCGCGTTCATGCCAGGGTAAGCGAGGCGTAGTCCGGCGCGCTCGCGGTACTGCATCACCCTTTCGACAATTTCGTCGGCAGTCTCCGCGACCATGAACTTCTTGCCCGTGGTCAAGGTGAGCAGCGTATCTGGCGTGGTTTCAATGAACTCGATGAGGTCTGCATTCACGATGAAATCTTCGTGGTTGAGCCTAGTGACATGAATCATAATGATGAATCTCCAAGTGCGAGTCTGCAATCGACACGCACCTTATCTCCAGTATTCCGCACAATTGGCACAAAGCGCGAAGCGGATTTTTGGGCCCCTTCGCGCTTTGTACCAGGCAACAGTCCAGTATTTATTTATGTGCCAGGATCCATCTGAATCAGCGTGTCAAGCATAGAACTCACCGTGGTAACGATCTTCGTATTCGCCTCATAGGACTTTTGCGCGACGATCATGTTCGTAAACTCGGTGCCGAGGTCAACATTCGACTGTTCCAGATAGCCGGTCAGCGATCGATCCAAGTCCAAGCGTGTCGGCCTCCCACAAGCGGCTGACCAGAATCCGCGGTGGGTATAGAACGTGTTATTGCCGATACTGCTCAAACCCTGAGGATTGCTGACATTGGCCAGCGCGACCTGTCCAATGGCCCGGGTCAGTCCATTGGAGAACGTGCCGGCGATGACTCCTTGGTTATCGATGGTGAACGACTCCAGCGATCCTGGCGGATAGCCATCCTGGGACTGCGGTCCGAGCGTCGATTGCCCGCTCACCTGAGTCGTCGCGCGAAAGCTTACGTTCATAGTCTGCGGAGTCGCGGAACCATCTGGTATTTTTCATCGACAGCGAGCCGGTCTGCGCCGAAATATTGCCGTTGGCATCGAATGTCACAGTGCCTTGGTTGACTGACCCGGAGGGAGCGGTCAGACCGGGATCTCCAGACGCAGTCCATGTCCAGGTATTGCTTGCAGCGCTAGATCCGCTCTGCGCTTGACGCGTAAATGTCAGCGTAATGGAGTGAGGTTCACCCAAGCTGTCATAAATCTTAATGCTGCGTTGGTATGTGGTTCCTGCGGCTACGTCGGCGGAGAGGTTGCCTGTGTACGTGATATTCGCAGTGGCTGATGGCAGTGGACGAGCCAATGCCGAAATTGATTGTGGAACCTGAGCCCACTGTCCTGACTCTGATCGATGACTCCAGACTTGTTTGCCTGCCAGCCAAGCACATAATTGCCCGATGTGGAGTCGACCAGATTCCCACTATTGTCCAGACGAGAAGTGGCCGTCGCGCGTGTAGCTGACTCCGTAAGACGGATCAGAAAGCATAAAGTAGCCATTGCCCTGAATCGCCAGGTTGGTCGGGGCCGATGTGGAAAGCAGTCCACCCTGGGACTCCAGCGTGGAAACGTTCCGACTTTGACTCCAGTCCCGACCTGAATTGGCGTTAACGCCGCCAACCGTGCCCGTGTCGGCGGACCGCCCTGGAGCGTCTGCGACAACTGATCCGCAAAAGTTACCTTCTTGATTTGTACGCGGTTGTGTTGATATTCGCGATATTGTTGCCGATAACATCGAGGTCTTCTTGAGTGGCAGAATGGCCGATACGCCGTTATACATTGCTTGAAGCATTGAGAATTCTCCTTAGGTTACTAGTTATTTACGCTGATGCAGGAATTTCGCCTGCGGATCATTGGTCTGCTTCAAGCTTCCCGGCAATCAAAATCGTTGCCGGGTCCAGCGGTGAAGCTATTCATGAATTTGGGCAGGCAAATCCGCCCTGATCGACGATCACGAACTCTAGATAATCATTGCGCTATCAATGTTCGTGAAGATGTTCTCCTTGAGAGACTGGGTGTCGACAGCAGTAATGACTGTCCGGTTAGGTATCGAAACCACCAGCCCGACTTGTCCGCCCGAGCTGTCAGGGCGATCCATCAGCATGAGCGACGAGCGCGCACCCTTCGAAGCCGCCTTTGTCATCGCGTTGCTGATCTTGCCGAAATCGTCTTCAGTCAAGTTGATCTGACGCGAGGCGAGCCGAGTCTGCGCGTGTCCGGAGATGGTAATCCCTTGGCTCGCTGCCCGAAGCGCCTGAGCGAACGACGCGCCCTGGCCGGAGTTATCCGCGCCAACCGAACTTGCCCCAGGAGCAGCCGCAGTGCGGTTTTGAGCCGCGATGCGTGTTTCGAGGTCGAAGTTCGATGCGGTTGAATTGATTTCGGCCATGTTCGGATGCCTTAACTGGTCGTTGTTGACGTTGAGCTGGCTGGCGTCTGGCTAAGTCCTGTGACTGATGACAGCGGCACCTGATTTGAGCCTATGGTTAGCGTCACCGTGCCATTCGCAACACTTGCACCGGAGACGACGCCAGTGATTGGATTCCCACTCGCATCGAGCTGATTTGTCGTTGCGGTTTTGCCGATCAGGCTTGAAATCGACGAGATTTGCGTTAGTCCCGATTGGTTGGTGAGCGTCGTGTTCATGTCGGTCATCTGCTGCAGCGACGAGAAGTTTGCAAGCTCGGATAGCCACTGCGAGTCATCGACCGGCTGAGTCGGATCCTGATTTTGAAGCTGAGTCACCAAGAGCTGCAGGAACGAGTTTGAGCTTACGTTATCGTTGTTGCCGGCGTTTGGGTCGACTGCGCCGCCAGCATTGCTATTGACCGTATTTGTCGGCGTGTTAGAGTTCGAGTTTGTCGCCGTGTCGAACGGAGAGAGAATTAATGGACTCATTGTTTCCTTGCCTTTCTATGCGAGGACGTTCATGCCGCGAGAGTTATAGAAGTTGGCGCTAGTCACATCGACAATGCTGATCGGCGTCAATGTTTCCGATTCGATTTGCGTTTCCGCTTGCGGCTGCAGAACGCTGGGCAGCCAAGTGGCGGCATTTCGATTCGATCCACCCGAAGTGCTGTCGCCAAACAGAGAAGCGAACTGCTGCCCCTGCTGCTGACCGTGTTTCGACCCCTGGCCACCTGAATCCGCGCGTGATTCGGTCTGGCCGTGCTGTGATTGGCTGAAATTGGAGTTCTGCTGAAATCCAGACTCTGAAGATGCCCGAGGCGAAGCAGTCGCGGAGTTGGCCGCGACGATCACTTCCAGCTTGTCGACCTTGACTCCGGCAGTTTGAAGCGCCTGCCGAAGATCCTTGACCTGTGCGTCAAGAGCGTCACGCACCGCTGCGCTTTGAGCAGTGATGGTCGCGCTCACTCCAGCGCCGTTCGAAGCTGCCTCGCCACTTGGCATGGTGAGTGCGATTTTCAGATCGCCCCAGTGCTCCGGGCTGACATTGATCGTCACGGAATGCTGCGCAGCGGGCGAAACGCTCGCGGATGCGTTCAACGAGCTTGCACCGCTGGCGATCTGCTTGATTACCGAGACTCGCTCCGCGAAGCTAGCCTGCACGACTTTGACGTCCTGGACAGGTGTCGAAGCCTGCACAGTTGGCGCTTGCACGCCACCGTTCAGGCTGCCCTGCTGCGGTTGCTGAGAACCGGAGTCGGACGACGATTTCGAGCCACCGCCGGACTGATCGCTTGGCGATTTTGCCTTCTCAGCAACCGCATTGACCGCAGGCGCGGCGATTGTCGGTGCCTTCGATGACGGCGCTGATTCACGTGGCGCTGGAGCTGTGGGTGCGGGTAAAGCGGCAGTAATTGGCAGCGGCAGTGGTGCAGACTGCTTGGCTGATTGCGCGTCCTCTACAACATGCTGAACCATTGATCCAGTGATGTCCGCGACGTTTGATCCCCTGGCCGAAGCCGCCTCACTAGCACTTGATTGCAAATTGCCCTGCGCCGTGCGTGCGCCAATGGGATTGACCACTAAGGTTTTAGCCGGCGCGGGACTAACTGCTTTGCTGACAGCCGGATGGGCGAGCGTGTCCTTGCCTCCCTGGATCGCTGCGACAATGGTTGAGCCAAATGAAACGGGCTTGGTCTCGTCCGTTGCCAGTGCGGCTGTCGCTAAAGGATACTGCGGAGAAGCAGATTGTGATGCGGTCGTAGCTTCGGGAGAAAGTCGCTGTGCTAGCAGCGATCGTTCCGGTGACGACAAGCCAGCAGTTGCGCTCTGAGACTGCACAAGCGCCGGATCTGAAGCCGTCGGTTCGGCGCGATTCTGAACTTCGGAAAAGGATGCGGCAAGCGCGGTGGCGAACCAATGCCGGAGTTCGGCACGGTGGTTTGCGCGACTGCATGCGTCAGCGGCTGGCCGCAGGTTTGCGGACGGCTTTGCTGCTGCTTCTTCTTTAGCGTCGTTTTGAACGAGTCTTCTGAATTCGGTCGCGTCCGGGTCAAGTTGGGCGATTGATAATTGTTCGCCCCACCCTCGCGCCGAGAACTTATGCTCGCGTTCGTTTGGTAACTGGCCGCATTCCCGACCCATTTTCCGCATTCGGATTCTGGTAGGATTCCGTTGTCGGGGGGCTTTGGGTGCGACCGGAAGCATGGCCATATTCGGCTTGCCCCCTTTCGTCCGTTATTGGGTTGATGGAATTGTCGGCAGAGGGGGAAGAAACTTTAGGCAGTATTTTTGCGGGGAATTGATGGTTATTGGAAAGGCGTCCCCGCCTGTCGATTATCATGAGTTGGCAGCGTCTCGCCTTTATCGATTCCTCCGAGTAAGCCGCTAATGAAAACTAACAGACGTGACTGCAATACCTGTGTGCTAACATCTTTGTCAGTCATAGTGCAAATAGGGCAATGCAAAGGAACAAGAAACAATGAGCCTACATCTTGATGTCAGCCCTCAGGCCGAAGCCAAATTTAAGGCGGCCGCTAAGCAAAATGGAATTGAACCAGCAGCGTTTTTTGAGAAGATCGTGCTCGATTACTTGCCGCCAATGCCTTCGGACGCACAACCCCCGCCCGCCATTGACGCCGAAAATGCCGCAGCTATCGCGATGCTGAACCAATGGATTGCTGAGGACGCCACCGACGACCCAGAAGAAATCCGCAAGGCGGACGAGGAGGTTGCGGAACTTCGTCGAAACTTGAATGCCAACCGTGCCGCAACTGGAGAAAGGCTCGTCAGCCGGTGAGCCATCACATCTTGCTTGATTCTGCGCCATTAGGCATTATCACTAAGCCTCAGCGGAGTACTCAAGTGCAGCCGATCACCCAATAGGTGACTGCTTGTCTTGCAGCAGGCCATCACATTTACGTTCCCGAAGTCATTGACTACGAGTTGCGTCGTGAGCTGATCCGGGCGAACAAGATGACGAGCATTGCAAGACTGGATAGACCTTAAGTTAAGCCTTCGCTATCTGCCGATTACAACCGCGACAATGCTGTATAGCGGTTGATCTTTGGGCGAAATCCCGAAACAGCGGTCAGCCGACCGGCGACCCCCTGAAGCTAGATATCGATGTGATTCTAGCAGCTCAGGCGCTTACCCTGCAGATTCCTGCAGGGGACAATATCGTCATTTCAACTGATAATGTAGGCCATCTATCAAGGTTTGTTCCCGCTGACCTGTGGAGCAACATTAAAGCTTAATCAATGAGCTTCGAGTCAGGGTTTGGCTTTCACGAATTGATACGCGACGGAAGAAATATCTAAAGATCGAAATGAATAGCAGCGGTCCGCGTTATGGTATCAGTGATGTAGCGCGTTGACAGATGTGTATCTCGGAGAATATTTGATGCACCGTAGATTGCGTTCGCATCCACTCTTCTGCTACGCCACCTTCTCCGCATCTTCGCTTGTCCGATTCGTAAGGATGGCGCTGGCGATAATGTGAAAGAGATTGTCGGCGCGCGGTGCAAATGAGGGTTGGTTGACCGCCCAGCCAAGCGCCGAAATCAGGGCGAAAAGATCGTCACCATTCATGTCGGCCCGCGCATTTCCCCCCGTCTGAGCACGGACCAGCAACCGCGCTCCAGCCGAATGCACCGCCGCACAAGAAGCATAAAGAGCGGATTCCGTGTTCGTGTGCGCAGCCGCCATCATGGAGATAACACCCCTGTAGCTTTGGGCGAATGCCACTACTTCGCGAAACCAGGACAAGAGCGCTTGGTCAGGCGAGTCCGATGTTTCGAGTTCCTCTGCCTTCTTCGTTAGAGAGTCCAGGTTCGTACAGAGCAACGCTTCGAATAAGGCCTCTTGCGTTGGAAAATGGCGAAACAATGTGGCCAGCCCAACTCCAGACCTGCGGGCGATCTCCCGCATGGACGCGTCGGCGCCATGCTTAGTAACGACGTCCCGCGCGACCTCAAGCAGATGGTCATGATTTTTTCTGGCGTCAGCCCGCATATTTTTTCTCGTCCCTCTTGACAAACGGATCAGTGATCCGTATACTGACTTTCGTAAAAGGATCAGTGATCCATATTATACTGCACATTTGCTTGATTAAGAGCAAGAACGCAGTAGGGCAAGACGAAAGGATCTGAAAGGTTATGGGAAAGCTTGACGGTAAGGTTGCGGTCATCACCGGTGGCGCTACTGGCATTGGCCTCGCCGCGGCAAAGCGCTTCATTCAGGAGGGCGCATTCGTGTACATTTTTGGCCGCAGACAGGCAGCACTCGACGCCGCGGTGGCCGACCTAGGGCCAAGTGCCCGCGCGGTGCAGGGGTCAGTTTCCGATGATGCTGACCTTGACCGACTCTACGCCGCTGTGAAGGCCGAAAGCGGTAGGCTCGACATCGTGTTCGCCAATGCTGGCGTCGGAAGCCAGCTGAAGCTCGGCGAGATCACCGCCCAGCACATTGACGAAACCTTCGATGTCAATGTGAAGGGCACGATTTTCACGGTACAGAAGGCACTTCCGCTGATGAGCAACGGCGGTTCGATCATCCTGACCGGTTCGAGTGCAGGCACAACGGGCGCACCGTCGTTCACCGCCTACAGCGCGAGCAAGGCGGCAGTGCGCAATCTCGCGCGAACATGGGCGCTTGACCTTAAGGGCACCGGTATCCGCGTAAACGTCCTGACGCCCGGGGCGATAGCAACCGAACTCGCTGACGGAAGCACTGGGCGAGGAGGGGCTAAAGGCCTACGGCTCGATGACTGCGCTCGAACGCATGGGCGATCCGAAGGAGCTCGGGGCAGTGGCCGCCTTTCTCGCTTCGGACGACAGCAGTTTCATGACCGGCAGCGAGGTTGCCGTCGATGGCGGCCTAGCGCAAATCTAACATGCCATGCCCGTTGCCGCTCTAATCGATCATACGGAGCGCCGTAACGGTTTGGTGAACAAAAGGAGAACATATATGAGCTACGCAATTGTTGGATTCGGCAAGATCGGTCAGGCCCTGGCCAAGGCATTTGCCCGCAACGGGATCGAAGTATCGGTTGCAACTACGCGCGACCCGGAAAGTTTTGCATCCGACGCAGCCGCAATCGGCCCCACGATCATTCCCAAAACACTCGCGGAAGCAGTCAAGGCGGACACCCTCTTTTTGGCTGTCCGTTTTGAAGCGCACCCGGATGTTGCGAAGGCCCTGCCAACCTGGAACGGCAAGACAATCATTGACGCGATGAACGCGTTAGTGCCCTCCAAGGAGCTTGGCGGCCTCCTTTCCTCCGCCTTCGTAGCGAAGTCTTTCACCGGAGCTAAGCTCGTGAAAGGATTCAATCACCTAGGCGCAGACACCCTGGCGACCGATCCAGTCGTCGAGGGAGGCCACCGGGTCGTCTTTCTATCGAGCGACGATAAAGGCGCGACCGCTGTCGTGGCGGACCTGGCTAAACGACTCGGATTCGCACCGGTCGAGCTGGGAAAGCTCGACGAAGGTGGCGCGCTGATACATGCGCGCGACGGCATTTGGGGCCCCCTTATCTTTCAGGATCTGTTCAAGAAGGATCAGTAATCGACGACTCTGTGAGGTTTGCAAGAAGAGCGAAAAATCTACAGATAAATAGAGAAAAACAAACAGGATAACAATCATGAGTAATAACAACGGGCAACGATTGGCCGGAAAAGTTGCGGTAATCACAGGCGGAAATAGCGGGATTGGCCTCGCCACAGCCAAGCGCTTCGTGGAAGAAGGAGCGCACGTTGTGATCACCGGCCGACGAGAGAAAGATCTAAACGACGCTGTAGCCCTTATCGGGGGAAACGTTACTGCTGTTGCGGGCGACGTGTCGCGCTTGGAAGATCTGGATCAACTCTATGCAGTCGTGAAAGAGAAACATGGTCATATCGACATTCTCTTCGCGAACGCCGGCGCGGGCACAATCGCACCACTTGCGGTAGCTACCGAGGCACATTTCGACCAGACGTTCGACGTAAACGTCAAGGGCGTGTTCTTTACCGTGCAGAAGGCCCTTCCCCTATTTAAAGACGGCGGATCGATTATCCTCACCTCTTCGGTCGCGAACGTGTTGGGGCTTCCAGGGTTTAGCGCATACGCCGCGAGTAAGGCGGCTGTGCGCAACTTCGCGCGCGCTTGGACTTTGGAGCTGAAAGACCGCAAGATCCGCGTGAATTCGATTAGCCCCGGTCCAACGGAAACCCCGGCTTTAGAGAAGACGACTGGCCTTACAGTCGAACAGGCCAAGGAGGCGGCCGCTCAATTCGCCTCGCAAATTCCCCTCGGCCGCAGGGTCAAGCCCGAGGAAATTGCAGATGCTGTCGTATTCCTCGCCTCCGATGAAAGTTCTTTCATCACCGGTATAAATCTCCCCGTCGATGGAGGCATGGCGCAGGTCTGAGCTCTTCGCGCTCCCGTGGCTAGCTGGCTAGCTGCGGGAGCCCCATTTTGCGGAGCCTAGAGCGCGGTCGCCGTCTGTTGATAGGCGTGCAAGGAAAGGTTCAGTACAATTGCCGTAGCGCACAAAGGAAGCGTAATTTGGCTCAAACCGACAATATAGTCTTCACATCAGCGACATCCGATGCGAATGAAAACGGATTTTATGCCGGATTGGCGATGTTCGGCGCAGGCTGCTACATGACTCGTCAATGTTTGACATTTGCCCATCCACTGGAAGAGCCCACATTTTGGTTTTGGACACTAGGACTTTTCGGGCCTGCGTTTTTCGTACTGCACATGGTCAGACCATGGAAAATCACAATTGATCGGAGCAACCACCGATATCTCCTCCGTTGGGGCTATACGTTTCTCGTGCGTAAGACTACCGGAGATATGTCCGACTTTGTAGGCGTTCACTGCAGAAAGTACGCGAGGTCGAACATGCCTGATCAATACTACATTATGCTTTACATCAGGCACATTAGATTCGGCTTTCGAGTGGAGCAATATGAAGACAAAACATTCGCTCTTAGGAGAGTTCGAAGTATCTGTTCCGAGTTAGGCACTCCCGAACTGGCCAAACCGCCTTATTGGAAGGATGACATGCTGAATTGTTCAACATAAGGTCTCACCCGCTGGAGAACACCGGCCATAGTCCAATCCCATTTCCCTCAAAAACCTGCTATAATCCGCTCGAATCGCTGCCCGCGCCTGCGCGGTAGCCGCCATTTTTTCCTCACCTAAGGAGCAGCGCGTGAAACTTTACGAATACCAGGCCAAGCAGCTTTTGGCCCAGTACGGCTTTCCCCTTCCGTCCGGCGCGGTCGCGTCGACCGCTGAGGAGGCTCAGAAGTTCGCCAAAAATCTTGGCAAGCCCGTTGTGATCAAAGGTCAGGTGCACTCCGGCGGACGCGGCAAGGCGGGCGCAGTCAAGCTCGCGCAGAACGATCAGCAGACCGCCGAAATCGCCAAGGACCTGCTCGGTAAAACCCTCTTTTTCGCCCAGGCCAACGCCAACATGAAGATCGAAAAAGTGCTCGTCGAAGAGGCGCTGGCGATCGATAAGGAGATCTATGTCGCGTTCACGCAAGATCGCGCGACGCAAAAGGATGTCCTGATCATCTCGACCATGGGCGGCATGGACATCGAGGCGGTCGCAGACGAGCATCCCGAAGCGATCAGCAAAGTATTCATAGATCCATGGATGGGCCTGACAGAATACGGCGCGCGCAACGGCCTGTTCGACGCGGGCTTCGACAGCGCATTGGTCGGCAAAGCAGTGCCGCTTCTTCTGACGCTGTACAAAGCCTACGC
The DNA here is from genome assembly GCA_963699265.1 of uncultured Armatimonadota bacterium. GTDB lineage: Bacteria > Armatimonadota > Armatimonadia > Armatimonadales > Capsulimonadaceae > CAXSEA01. The sequence continues at coordinate 1,519,626 of OY969427.1, forward strand.
CGAAAGCGATTCCACCCTGGCCGAAATCAACCCACTGGTCATCACAAAGGACAGCCGGATCATCGCGGGCGACGCCAAGTGGCTCATCGACGACAACGCCCTCTTCCGCCATCCCGAGTTTAGCGTCCTCGCCGACGATGACGCTGGCGAAGACCCGATCGAAGCCGAGGCGCATCGGCGCGGAATTCAATATGTGCGTCTTGAAGGCGGAGAAATCGGTATCATCGGCAACGGTGCTGGCCTAGTCATGACCACCATGGACGAAGTTAAACTCGCAGGAGGTACGCCTGCTGACTTCCTCGACATCGGCGGCGGCGCAAAAGCAGAGAGCGTGCGCAGCAGCCTGGAAGTGGTGCTGTCCGACCCGAATGTCAAGGCGGTTTTGTTCAACATTTTTGGCGGCATCACGCGCGGCGACGAGGTCGCAAAAGGCATTCTAGAAGGGCTGGCGACACTGGATGTCAACGTGCCGCTGGTGATCCGCCTCGCGGGCACTCGCTCAGTTGAGGGCGCGGAGATTCTGAAAGATGCCAATATTCCCGCCGCCGCGACCATGCAGGAGGCAGCGCGGATGGCGGTGAAGCTGGCAAGCGCATGAAGACCCTCCCCGCCTCACGAAAGCGGATAGCTCTTAGGGACCCTCCCCTGCGTCCTGAAAGCGGATAGCTCTTAGGGACCCTCCCCTGCGTCCTGAAAGCGGATAGCTCTTAGGGACCCTCCCCCGCCTCCCGAAGCGGGAGGAGCCGGAAAGATGCAGGACAGATGGTAAGGTAGCCGTTGCAGTCTGAACTCCTCCCGTTTCGGGAGGCGGGGGAGGGTCTTGGTTTGCGTGGGAAGTTCGCGTTGACAATCGCACACCGCAAAGGTACTATCACGCCGCACCGCGAGGTTCGCTCTTTGCTTGAAAACTGGAGCAAAACGCCGCTTCAGAGCATAAATTAGACGGTTACAATTCCGGAGGTCACACAGAAAATGGCAGATATGTACGAGTACCGCATTATTGTAAGCGGCGACGACGACGACACCGACGAGCAGACGCTCAACGAGCTTGGCGGCCAAGGCTGGGAACTTGTCAGCGCGATCGCGGATGTCCGTGCCGACGAAGAGAGCGAAACCGAAGATGAAAACATCCCGGTAACTGTTTTCTACCTCAAGCGCCGCACATCCTAAGCACGTTTATGCAATTCGCCGCGTCGCCGCGGCGAATCTTGTTTTGTTGGCAGCAATCCTATGAGCATCCTGATTGACGAGAATACGACGGTAGTAGTCCAAGGCATCACCGGACGAGAGGGCGAGTTCCACACGCGCCTGATGATGGGCTACGGCACGCGGGTTGTCGGCGGCGTCACACCGGGCAAAGGTGGCCGGACGGTCATTGACGACAAAGTCCCCGTGTTCGACACCGTTGCGGAAGCGCGCAGGGCCACAGGCTGCAACGCGACCTGCATCTTTGTCCCGGCGAAGTACAACGCGGCCGACGCCATCATGGAAGCGGCCGAAGCGGGGGTTGAGCTGATTGTCTGCATCACCGAAGGCATTCCGCAGCGCGACGAGATGAAGGCGGTCGAGTTCGCAAACCGGATGGGCAGCAAAGTGCTCGGGCCGAACTGCCCCGGTCTGCTGTCAGTCGGCAAAAGCAAAATCGGCATTATCCCGTCGGATATGTTCATGCCTGGCCCCATCGGAATTGTTTCGCGATCCGGCACTCTCACGTACGAGTCAGTCGATGCCCTCAGCCGCGCGGGACTGGGCCAGACAAGCTGTGTCGGTGTCGGCGGCGACCCGTTCCCCGGTACCCGTTTTGTGGATGTTCTACCGCTTTTTGAAGCCGATCCTGAGACAAAAGCAGTCGTCATGTGCGGCGAAGTCGGCGGCTCTGACGAAGAGATCGCGGCAGAATATATAAAGACGATGACCAAGCCTGTGATTGGATTCATCGCGGGCCTTACCGCCCCTCCCGGAAAGCGCATGGGACACGCGGGCGCAATTATTTCGGGCAAATCCGGCACGCCGCAGGCCAAAGTCGAAGCGCTCAAAGCGGCGGGAGTACGGGTTGCTGAGTCGCCATCGGATATTCCGCAGTTTGTCAAAGAGGCGCTGGGAATTTAGCGGTCTGGGTGGCATGCTTGCTCTCTCAGGAGCAGGCATGTTCTTACAATGGTTAAAGAAGAATTTTCGGAGTCGCTCTATGGCCGCTGGGCCATTTTTCGCGTTGGATGTGACCGATTGGCATTGATGCTGCGGGCATATTCTGGAGGAGAAATCAGGCAATGTCACTTAAAGTCAGCATTATCGGAGCAGGGGGACGTGTCGGAAGCACCACTGCGTATGCCCTGCAGCTTGGCGGGCTAGTCCGCGAGCTTGCCCTGATCGATGTCTTTTCCGCGGATCGCACCAAAGGCGAAGCACTAGACCTGCTGCACGGTAATGCGTTCAGCTCGCCAGTTCGGATCACCGCCGGAGGCTACGAAACTCTTGAAGGCAGCGATGTGATCGTGATTACGTCCGGCCTCAGGCGTAAGCCCGACGAGGAGCGGCTTGCTCTTATTAATCGCAATGTCGAGATGTTTCGAGGCATCCTTGGCGAAATCAAGAGCGCCAATCTCAAGAGCGACACTGTCCTCTTGGTGGTTTCCAATCCCGTCGATATCCTGACCTATGAAGCGGTCAAGCGCTCCGGACTTCTTGCTGAGCGAGTCATGGGTCTTGGGACTGTCCTTGACACCTGCCGTTTCCGATCACTTCTCGCCGAACGGTTCGAAGTCGCGGCGACCGATGTCGATACGTTGATGCTCGGCGAACATGGCGATTCCATGGTTCCTATCTGGAGCGCGGCAACTGTCGGCGGCATCCCTCTCGCCTCGCTGCCTGGCTATAACCATGATGACGCGCTGGCCATTGCGCAGCGTACGCGCTCGTCGGGTGCCGAAGTCATCAAGCTTAAAGATGGTGCTGGGCCTGCGGTCGGTGTTTCAATCCGTCAGGTGGTGCATGCAATCTTGGGCGACACTGGCGAAATCCTGCCGGTTTCCACCCTCCAGACTGGCGCCGTGCACGGAGTCAGGGATGTCTGCTTCTCCGTTCCGACTAAAGTTGGGCGTGCCGGTGCCATTAAGCAGATTGAAATCTCGCTGACTGAAAGCGAAAAGGCCGCACTAATCAACTCCGGCGAAGTGCTGAAGAAAACACTTTCGCAAGTCTCGTAGCCGCTCAAAAGCCCTTCGGTCAACAGACGACCGAAGGGTTTTTTCTTTGGCAAAAAATAAGCCCGCTTGCTACCGTCGATCTGCAAGCGGACGGTCTTATTGAGAAATCGCCCGAAATTCGACGGAAAGCCGCCTTATACGCATACTTCCTTCGTAAATGAACCAAAACCCCAGCATTTTTACTTGACAAGTTTTGCTGTCATTAGGTACATCATATAAAAGGTTTATATAAAAGCAGCAAGGATTCACAGGCGATTCATGGGTGCAACGAAAGCGGTCACTCTCAAGGACGTGGCTCTGCAGGCGGGCGTATCTCAAGCAGTTGTTTCAACAGTCTTAAACGATCGTGCGAACAACGGTGTATTTGTTTCGGAAGTGACGCGGCAACGGGTAGTTGCTGCGGCAAGCGCCCTTGGGTATGTCGTGCGACATCATCCTCTTCCACCAGTCCGGCGTCTGCATGGTGCCGCGCGCGACTCCGCAATGGCGATGGATACGCGGTTGGTCGGTCTGCTTCTTGGCCGACGATTTGGTGGATCGCTGTTCACCGATATCTTCTACGGAGTCAATTCCCTCCTAACGCCCCACGGCTTCCATCCGCTTGTCCTGGATACGTACGCCGACACCTACCAGCGTGCCGCCGAAAAAGAGGCGGAAGCGCTCGAGTATGCGCAGCACAATCATTTTGCAGGTGTCATTTTGTGGCATGAGGGCGGGCGGGCGAATGTTGATCTGATCCAATCCATACGCGATCACCATTTTCCCATCGTCGCCATTGACCGAAGAGTGCCTGGCCTCGAACTCGACTATGTTGGCACGGACAATGTCAACGGCGCGTACATCGCTACTAAGCACTTGATCGAGCGCGGACACCGCCGGATCGCGCACATGACCAGCCTCAGCATGACTGACGGTGCGTCCGAACGCCTTGCCGGATATCAAAAGGCGCTCCAGGAAGCTGGGCTAGAAACAAACCCTCGTCATATCCTGCTTGCTTTGGATGGCGGCAGGCGCCTAGACCGTGAGATGCTTCGCCAAGTTTTCAATGCTTCCGACGCCCCAACGGCCATTTTCCTCGTCTCCGACTACTGGGCGCCAGTTGTCTATCAGGAACTCAGTCTACTGGGCCTGAAAGTGCCGGAAGATGTCGCCCTCGTCGGCTTCGATGATGTCGTGCAGCCAGGCCTGGAATCGGTCGAGCTGACATCCATGGCGCAGGATTTCGAGGGGATCGGCAAGACGGCAGCGCAAATGATTTTGGAGCGTATCCAGAACTGCGAAAAGCCGTTTGCAAGCCATGTGTTCCCGGCGCATCTGGTGGTCCGCCATTCGTCAGAATCGACCCCGAAACGTCCCGTGACCGAAACTGTAACCCTCAAGCCCATCGAGTCGCGCTCCGCGGTCGGCGGAAAAACTGCCGTCGGTGTCTAACGCGACCGAAACGACCACCCAATCCGCTGATGAAACTCGCGTCCTGCTTGAACGCGGCTTTGACGCGTGGCAAATGCCGTGCGAATCGCACCAGTTTGACCAACTTCTCGCCTATCGCGATCTACTCGTCGAGTGGAACGCGAATCGGATGAACCTCACGCGGCTGACGTCGCCCCGCGACATCGCCATTGAACACTTTCTGGACTCGGTTTCGTTGCTCCGCGCGGTTGAAATTCCGGCGAACGGGACGCTGATCGACATCGGCGCTGGCGCTGGATTTCCGTCGCTTCCCATCAAGATCATGCGGCCGGATATCAAGGTCACGCTGTTGGAATCGACCGCGAAAAAACTCGATTTCTGCAAAGCGGTTGTAGACTTACTTGGCCTCAAGGAGGTTCGGCTGATTCATGGACGCGCCGAAGAAACGCGTCCCGAACTCAGGCGTCGCTACGATGTTGTCACCGCCCGCGCCGTCGCGCCCCTTTCGAAATTGATTCCGTGGTGCGAGCCGTACAGGAAAACGCCAATGGGAGTGATTGCCGCACTAAAGGGCATGCGCGCTCCGGTCGAAATTATGGACGCGAAGGACGTACTTGCATCGCTGAAATTAAAGGCGCAGATTAAATTGGTGGATGTTTACGGGTCGGAGAAAGCCCATGCGGTTGTGGTAATTAGATCAGTTAATTGCTAAATAGTCTACTTACTGCCATTTGGACTGAACCGAGGTACGCGTGTAGTGGCGAAGTCTTTCAGTTCCCCTCCTTTCGGAAGCAGGGGTTAGGGGAGGTTCCATAGCGAATGGCACCCATGCCCGCTGAAATCGTGGCCGAATTGCCTTCGAAGTGCTCGGAATTCATTTCTCAGATCAATACCCCCAATTCAAGAGCTACCTCCCCTAGCCCCTCCTTCCGAAAGGAGGGGAACCGCATGGTTCCTCGGACATTAAGTAAAGCACATGGTAAAATAACTTCGGCCTGTCCAAAATTTCGCAGGAAACTATGTCGTTCCCCGCTCGTAAGACGCTTCGTGCTATTCCCCGGATTGTTGCGGCAGTTGCGATCATTTTCTTTTTAGTCGCACCACTTTGCTACGCTGCTCCCAGCACAACGCTCGATCGCCCCGCCTACCTGATCGATCAGCAGCGTTACGAAGACGCGGCGGACTATCTTGCCGCGGCGAACGACCCCAAAAGCGTTCAAAACCTGTTCGCTCGCGCGACACTGCTCCTCTATTGCGGTCGTCCCCATGCTGCGTCAGTGGTCTTCGAAAAGCTGCGCACGCTGCTTCCGAAGTCCGATCCCCTACCGGACTATGCCGAAGGGATTTGCGCGCTGATGCAGAAGGACTATCCGGCTGCGGCGCGGCTCCTTAACCACGCCGAAGCAAGTCAGGGTTATTCAGATCACAAAGCTGCGATTGATCTTGCGCAGGCTGCGGCCGACATTTGTCTCGGCGATTCGGCCTCCGCGCAGAGGCTAATAGGTGGCTCTGATCTTCCTGCCGCTCGGGAAATGGCCGCGCTTAACGCATTGCGATCAAGCGCCGGGCCGGATTCTATCGAGACGACGCGCGAGCTCCTTGAGTCTTGGGAGTTGCCCGGTGGCGTGCCGCGAGTGATAGAGGCACCGGGACTTCGCTGCGAGGCTGGCACTGGCGATCCGATCCCGCAGGCGATCGAGAATGAAATGGTTGCCGAGTCGGTCGCCAGCAGGCTAACCGGGACATTTACGCCAGCAGCGATGTCCAATCCGGTCAAGCAGGTTTCGGGAACGGTCACGCTACGCCCATCCGGGCGCGAGATCGCGTCGGGCAGCTTAGTCACCTTTTTCGTCGATAACGATCTCGCCGCAGCGATCAACGGCGGCTCATACTCGTTCCATTGGGACACGACCTCGGTTCCAAATGGTGTCCACACGGTTTTGATTACGGTTACCGAGCCGAACAATCCTTCGGCGGCGCCGAGCACGGAGTCGGCGCAGTTTGATGTCGAAAATAACTCGCCGGCCATCCCATCCACCGCCAGCGCATTAGCTCAAACTGCGCTGTCGGGTGCCGATCAAGTTGGCGAGGCCGACGATTGGTATCTCCTCGCTCTGCAGCCGAGCTACCGCGCGATCGAGCTTGCGCTGTCGCGGGCGGAGGCAAATGCGGGAGATCGGGACGAGTCCATCGAACATCTGATGACCGCTGCCGCAATCGATTTCGAGTATGCCGGCGGCGAAAAAGCCATCGCCGGGATCTACACAGGCCGAATTCCCATCGTATATAACCTGACTGGCGGACGCGGCCCATCAGCAAAAGCCGTCGCAAGCGTCAGCAAGACAATGGGCATCTGGCGCGGCAATCCCAACATCAAGGAGGTCGCCCTGACCTTCGACGACGGCCCATCCCCAACCGATTGCCCTCCTTTGCTCGATGCCCTGCGCGACAACCAAGTACCAGCAACATTTTTTGTCGTGGGCATCCGCGCGGAGGCGTCGCCGGATATTCTGCGCCGCATGCATGCGGATGGCGACGAAGTCGAAGACCACACCTTCAGCCATCCCAACCTTGATCAGGCGATCCCAGTCCATATCTACGAAGAGATTCTGCGCAATGCGGTGATTGTCCACGCACTCACCGGAATTTGGCCCCATTTCTTGCGTCCTCCCGGCGGAGAAACAAATCCGTTCGTGCTGCAAGCGGCTCAAAACTGCGGCATGGCTGGGGCATTTTGGACCATCGACGTGCTTTCCGCAGAGGATGCGGGATCGTCGGAAGGCGTCGTGAACTTCGTCATGAGCCGCATTCGGCCCGGCGCGGTCGTGCTGATGCATAACGGCGCATTCGCCACGACGGGCGCGATCCCCGAGCTATCAAAGCAGCTTCGTGCGCGCGGCTATAAGCTCGTCACCCTCATTCAACTCGCTAGGGACGCCAGCTCCGAAGCTCCGGTTAAGCAAGCGAATGGAACCGCTGCCGCTCTGCGCGTGTTCAGTCGGTAACCAAAGTCGTTCGACTTGACCTTTGTCGAAGGGATTACGCTGTAATGAGAGTTCTTGTCACCGGTGCGTCAGGATTTGTCGGAAACCATGTCGTCGAGGCACTGCTTGCCGAGGGCCATGAAGTTGTTGGCCTGTCGCGGACGGCACCAAAAGGCGACCGAAATAAGCCCGGCGCTGTCTATTTCCATGGTGTTGACGTTGCCGACGCAAAGACCATCAAAGACCAGTACTTTAGCTGCGTCGATGTGGTTGTTCACTTAGTCGGCATTATCATGGAGCGTAAGGCAAACGGCCAGACGTTCCAGCGAATTCATGTCGAAGGCACCCAAAATATAGTCGCGGCAGCAAAGAAGGCCGAGGTATCGCGCATCGTGTATTTGAGCGCGATCGGCTCCAGCCCAAACGCCGCCGCTGAGTATTCGCGCACCAAGTTCGCTGCTGAGGAGATTGTCCGAGGTAGCGGAATACCGTTTGTCATCCTTCGTCCATCGATCATTCTAGGCAAGGACGGCGAATTTGTCGCTCAGATGAAGGACTTGATCCTGCACGGCGGTCTGCCGGTGGCGCTGCCATTTCCGGTCGTTCCAGTCCCAGGACCGGGGACGAACAAATTCCAGCCGATTTTTGTGGACGATCTGATGAAGTGCATTGTGGGCAGTGTCGATGACACGGCATTGGCGAACCAGATTGTGGAGCTTGGCGGTGCGGTGCAGGTGTCGTTCAACTCACTGCTGAAGAGTTTCGAATCCCATTTGGGCGTGAACAAGCCGCTAGTTCACGCGCCTATCAACCTGCTAGCACTCATCGCACCGCTGGTTGAAATGCTGCCAAATCCGCCATTTTCAGCCGATCAGCTCAAGAATCTAAAGAGCAACAATATCGCGGATATCGATCCGATGAAGAAGGCGTTTCAGTTCATGCCGATTGGGTTTGAGGAGCAGTTGGACAGGATTTATGCGAAGTAATCTAGTTCAGCTTTAACGAAACCCCTGCTCGTCCGTCGGAAACTTCCCGTTTTTGACATCGCTGCAGTAAGATGCGACCGCGCCGGAAATGATCTCGGCGACATTGGCGTACTGCTTCACATGCCGAAATGGCACGCCCTCCGCGCGCAGTCCCAGCATGTCGGAAATTACCACCACCTGGCCGTCGCAGTGCGGACCTGAGCCGATCCCGATGGTTGGAATCCGTAGCTTCGACGTGATCCGCTCGGCCAAGCTGATCGGGACCAGTTCCAAAACCACGGCAAACGCGCCCGCTTCCTGAACCGCTAGCGCGTCATCTTCGATCCGGTCAGCCGCGTCGTCAGAGCGTCCCTGCACACGACGTCCAATCAGGTTTTCCGACTGCGGCGTGAACCCAACATGCCCCATGACCGGAATTCCTGCATCGACAATTCGGCTAATTGCGCCCTGTACCGTGCGTCCGCCCTCCAGCTTGACCGCGTTCGCCCCTGCCTCCTGCAGGAATCGACCCGCATTGCGCACAGCCTCATCCTCGCTCACCTGATACGACATGAACGGCATATCGCCAACAACTAGCGCACGTTCGGTACCCCTGGCAACGGCACGCGTATGGTGGAGCATGTCGTCTAGGGTAACGGGCAGCGTTGTGTCGTAGCCAAGCTCCTCCATGCCGAGCGAATCGCCGACGAGGATGATGTCGAGGCCCGGCTGCTGGTCGAGGAGTCGTGCTGTCGGATAATCGTATGCCGTTAGGACGGTGATTTTCGCGCCCGCAGCCTTCCGCTCAAGGATTTGAGGAACGGTAACTTTCACCGATTTGATGCTACGCTGAGTGGAACTCATGCGGGATTGTGCGCGTGCGGAGAGGGGAAAGTCAACCTACCACGCCCCACCTTCCCACTTCGCGGTCCCCTTCCTCCCGCAGCGGGAGGAGCTTTCGGTTCCCCGCCTTTCGGAAGGAGGGGTTAGGGGAGGTACCCTGTGGGGCAGGCGTCCCCGCCTGTCATCCGAATTTCAGCTCCCCTTTCCTATTCCTATGGGAAAGGGGTCGGGGGAAAGGGCTATCGCTTCCCCATCTCCGCGAATATAAGGCATGCTGCCGCCAAAATGACCTGTGGGAGCGGGCTTTCGACTCGTTCGCCGTGGCCGATGAACCATTCGCGCTTGGTGTGCGTCGGGAAAACGGAACCCTTGGTGAGTTCAAGGCGCTCCAGTCCGTTCTCAATGTCGGGCGAGATTGCGCCCAGTGCACCAGCGAGTTCGGGCGATTTCAGGCCGTGTCGCGCAGCGATGACCGCAAGCGTAACGCCCACCAGCGGCAACTCCACAGGCAGATCGTAATCGCGGTGAGGAAACAGATCGGCGAGGAGGTGCGACGCTACCCCGGCGGCAAACGCGCCAGCGGGATTGCGCACCTTGCTTCCAATTGCTGCGCCGATCGATGCATGCACCCAGGCCATCATAGGCTTATCGATTATCCCCCGCGCACATGCGACTGTAGAGCGACGACACGCGCCGTACATACTCCTGAGTTTCGCGGAAAGGAGGAACTCCATGGAACTTGCGCACCGCGCCACCGCCGGCGTTGTACGCCGCCATGGTCAGCAAAAGCGTGTTCATAGGGACCAGACCTGCCTTGTCCGACCCGCCGTACTGCGCAACGTGGTCGCTCAAAATCTTCACTGCCGCGCCGACATTTTGGACTGGATCGTAGGGATTCGTGATTCCAAGACCGGCTGCCGTTTCCGGCATCAATTGCCCCAAGCCCATGGCGCCCGTATGCGAAGTTGACGACGGATCGAAGCCCGATTCCGCTATAATCATGGCCATAATCAGCCTGGGATCGATCTTGTAGTAGTCGCTGTAGGCCAGAATGCTGGTCGTGATTTTGTTGACGGTGGACTCGTCAAGGTGTCTGTTGTTGTTCCAGACCGCAGCGCGGTAGTACGGATAGACCGCGAGACACCTATCAGAAAGACGGCAAATAGGATGCCCAGCGGGCAAGTTTTGCGGATAGTGCATCTGTATTGCGAGCTTGGAAGGGACGTTCTGCCGAGCCGAATAGGTCGGAGCGGGGGTGTCCAGCGCGGCGACTTCCGCTTCCGGCGCAGCGGCAACAACCGTGTAGGTGGCGTGCGAAACAGTTTGATCGACATTGTCGCGAATCAAAAGGCGCAGGCGGGCGCCGCTGTCCAGCCAGTTCGCTTCGGCGTTTTGCTGAATGGACGCGTCAATGCTTGCATTCGACATCTGGAGCAGCAGCGTGTCTTGGTCGCCAGTCGAGACGCGGCCATTGACCTTAGCAGAAATTTCGTACACGGGGCTGCTGGAGGACGCACCGCCCGACGGCATCTGGGACCCGTTCTGCCATAGGATTGCATGAAGCTCATGCTTTAAGTGAATTAACGATTTCGCAGCGTCGCTTGCCGCAGCGGGGATCGTCGGCGACGAACTGCCAGAATCTGCCGACACGCTGATGGCGATCCCTAGCAGAGCGCACAGACCTAAAGTGGAAGCAACGAAATGACGAGTCGAAAACTGCATCGTGAAATTCTATTTGATTTATGGACACGGAATAGGCGTGGGAACCGCCGCAACATCAAATTGCTTAGTCACTATCTATCAATAATTGGTAATTTGGCTGAAGCAATAACATCCCTGTTATAACATAATCGGCATCTCATTGCAACCACTCCAGACTGTTTTACTAGGGTTCGGTGCAGCGACATTGATCGCCACCATTTGCGTTCGCGCACGGTTACTCACCGTTGACGGCGCTATTGCGGCAACTCTCGTTGGAGGGATCATCGTCGCGAGCGGAGGTTGGTACGCAGGCGCAGCGCTGATCACGTTTTTCGTGACGTCAAGCCTACTCGGCCGTTGGCGCAAGCGTATGAAGTCGCAGCTTGGCCATGAAAAGGGCGGCCAGCGCGATGCAGCGCAAGTCTTTGCGAATGGCGGCCTAGCGTCGCTGGCGATCTTGGCTTCGGCTCTTTTTCCGGCGCATCACGCGTTATTCACAGACATCTTTATGACTTGCCTCGCTGAGGCCAACGCCGACACCTGGGCGACTGAAATAGGCTCGGCTTCCGGAGCCGCGACTCGTATGATTACGAACTTTCGTCCGGCTCCCGCGGGAATGTCGGGTGCCGTTTCGATTCCGGGCCTTGCCGCTGCTCTTGCGGGTTCCGCGACAATCTGTCTGTTCACCCCGTTGCTGACGTCGCATAAGATCCTCGAGACCGCAATTTCGGTTGCCGTGGCGGGTTACATTGGCGCGCTCATCGACAGCATTCTCGGTGCGACAGTCCAGGCGCAGTACGCGGCCGAAGGTTCCGACCGCCTTACCGAGGTGCAAACATCCTCCGCGGAACTGGTTCGGGGCTTACAGTGGGTTAACAACGACCTGGTCAATGCCCTTTCGACGCTCTGCGCGGCGATAGTTTTTCTGTGCTTTCGCCTCATTTTCTTACGATAGCTCCATATTTGTTGACAACCCTAAAATTAATTGTGATTCAATCACGCGGATTTGTTGCCAGGTTACATTTAAACAGAAAGTCCTGCGGATTAATTGTCCGTTCTCTTAAAGAGAAGTTTGCTGCCAACTACATTACAGTGCTTACTTGCTAGTAGCATTCCTTGGGAAACACTTTGCCACTAAAATACGCTCAGCCTCCCCGTATTTGTACGCGCAAATCGAGTAAGGATTTCTTAGCCAACAACCGATCATAAAAGTACTCGATCTATTGCTCCCGATTATTATCAAGCTCGCCTGCAAGCCGTGTTATAATGGAAATCCAATCCTTTAGCGCAGTAGGGATCAGCCGGAGATACCGGCCAAGTCCAAAGGGAGAAAGAATGTCCCTCACCCACCCCCTACAGGGAGTCCAGTACACATCGGCAGAGCAGATCGAAGATGTAGTTCGTCAACTCAAAGATGTGATCAGCGCACGTGCTGTCCTCGGGACCAATGGCTCCATGCAGGAGCTTCACGTGATGACGTCCTCCAAACGGGCGCCGAAGCTGGTTGCGCGCGATATCGAATCGGCGCTTTCCGCTCACCTCGGAATGACCGTCGACTATAAGAAAATCAGCATCGCTCAGACTCGTTTCAGCCGGCCTGGCGGATCGGCAACTTCGCCCACGGGATTCGGCATTCCCGGCTTTGCGGATCCTAGCCGCACCCGGCTTCAGCTCAGCAATGTCACGCTCAGTGTTCAAGGATTGCGCGCGGAAGCGACTGTAGTCCTCAAGCGAAACGGCGACACGCACACCGGAGTTGCACCTGGACACGCGTCCAGCCATAACCAGCTTCGACTTGTTTCGACAGCGACCATACGTGCTGTTGAGAATGGGCAGTCAGAAGATGGAACAATGCTTGTGGAAGATGTCTGCCTGCATCAGACGGTCGGCGGTAAACAGGTCGCGATCGTGGTTGTGAGCGTGATGTCGGAGCGCGGTGAAGAGACGTTGACCGGATCGGCAATGGTTCGGCAGGACGTGTGGAAGGCGATTGCAGCAGCGTCTCTGGACGCCGTCAACAGATACTACACCGCTCCGCCAGTTTTCGAGGAGGAGTTCATCCAACAGTAACGAATAAGATTCGCGGTTTGTGGACTAGGGCAGAGGAACCTATGGATGCCGGGAAGTTTGGCATCCAAAACGAGCGAAGAAAGACTACTGTAGCCGAGCAGGCGCAGAGTCGAATTATGGTTCCGATGTACATTGGTAAAGACGAACAAGCCGATGGTTCTGACCGGCGCTTGCACAAGCATTTGGTCACCTCCTCCGGGCTACTAAATCCGAAAATCTCACTGACGGGATGCTTTGGCTGACCGTTTCTGATTGTAGATTCTAGCGATTGATGATCGATCTCTGCCCTAGATTCGCTTCTATGCAAATAGCCAAAGCCATCTTAGGATCTCAAACAATATCGCGCCATGATCTAAACGATTCGCGCGATTCTCCGTTACTGACGATGAATGTGGGATCGCATCGTCATGGCGAGTTCATCCAGGCTTAGACAATTTGCATCCGGCATAAGCAACGCTCTTCAATTCAATCGATTGACTAGCAAGCAGCACGGCATCGCGCTTGCGATGCTATCCGTTCCGGTCGTCTACGCCTGCTGGCGCCTCGATCCACTGCGCCTCTCCGGTGAACAGCTCATCCAGTTCGACCTCTTTTTCATCGTTTCCATCCTGATCGGCCTATTCCCGGTACGCGTTTCGTCGGAGCATATCAGCCTTTCGCCGCAGATTCCGATTGTTATGGCGACGCTCTATGTTTACGGGGCGTTCGCCGCTGTCCTACAGGCCGTTACGGGCATCTTGATCGCCGCAATCTGGCTTGATAGAAAACTTTTGTTCGAGCCAACGCAGCGTCGCCGCGTTTTCTGGAGCTGCGTCCACAACGTTCCCCACGTCGTCTTCTCTGCCGGCTTACCTGCAGTAGTTTTTGCCACAATGGTGCACGCGCACTGGTTCGCAAAGCATTCCCCGACATCCGCCGGGCTTCTGTGCGTTTCTTCCGTCGCCGACTTCTACATCAGCGCCGCGCTTATGACCATCCTAGTGGCCAAGTGGTACAAGATGCGCTGGGACGTGGTCTGGTACAACAACTATCGCTGGACTCTGGCAAGCACCGTTTTGCTCTCTCCGCTCGGCTTTCTGATGGGTGTTCTGACAGAACAGAGCGTTTATCTCGGCCTGGGCTTCATTATCATCCCGCTGGCGGCAATTCACCAGGGATATGCCCTGCACGAGCGGCGCATGGCAACCTACCGCGAGGGTGTCGAGCTGCTTGGCCGATTGATGCAGGAATCGCATCCGTACACGCACGGCCACCTGAACCGGGTGGCGCGCTGGGCGGTAAAGATTGCCGAGGGTTTGCAGCTTCCGGCCGAGTCGATGACTCACATGCAGAATGCCGCCGTCCTTCACGATATCGGCAAAATCGCGCTGGACGACCGCATCCTTAACAAAATCGAAAAACTGACCGACGAAGAGTGGGCCAAGATCAAGGATCACCCCGTGGTGGGCGCAGAGATTGCGTCACGCATGCAGTACCTGGGACAGGTTTCGTACTGGATTCGGCATCACCATGAGCGCATCGACGGCAAGGGCTATCCTGACGGCCTCGTAGATCAGCAGATTCCCGTTGAGTCGAAGATTATCTGCGTCGTTGACGCGTTCGACGCCATGGTCGGAGGGCCGTCGAAATCCGATCAACGTCCATATCGAGAGCCTAAGACGATGGAAGAGGCGCGTGCCGAGCTTGTCCGCTGCTCGAACACGCAGTTTGACGAGAAGGTCGTGCAGTGCTTCCTCAAAGTGCTTGATGCCGAAGAGGACGAGGCGCGCAAGTTGCGCGACGCCGAGATCGGCACGCCGCTCCTAGTGCTGGTTTCGCCGAACAGCCAGACATCGAAACCAATCAATCAGCCCGGTGGTCAGATCAGACTCAAGGGCGCGGCCTGACGCTGCGTCCACACTGCAGAGCCTGCATGGAAGAACCGATAAAATACCGTGACCAGTTTCTACTGGATAATTGATATTTTGGGTGGGATCGTCATCCTGGGCGCGCTATGGGCCGTCTTTGTGGCGCTTCCCATGAACACGCGTCGGGCCGAACTGCAGTGCTATGTTGCGATGGCGCGCGCGGTTGAGGCGCGTGAGCCGCATCTTGTCGGTCAGGCGGAGCAGACAGCGCGGTTCGCGGTCCTGATGTCAATTCTGTCGATGCGCGTCCCTCCGACGCGCATTTTGCGCATCGAAACCTCCGCCCTGCTGCATACGATGGGCAAGGTCGGAGTATCGTACGCCCTGCTTAACAGCCCACAGTCGTTGCGCTCCAGTGCCGACCGTTACGCGGTCCGGGAATACGTCCGAATCGGCGCGGCAATGCTTGAAGCAGTCCCCAGCCTTAAGGCCTGCGTCCCGGCAGTCCTCTATCATAAAGAGTATCTCGACGGCAGCGGCTACCCGTTTGGGCGGTTTGGCGACGCGATCCCGTTCGACGCGCGCGTGCTTTGCGTCGCGTCGGAGTTTGTCGCGTTGACCAGTCCCCGAATCTACCGCGCGGGCCTTGCCATGCAGCCCGGGCAGGCAATCGAGTATCTCCTGGAGCACAGCGGGAGCCGCTACGACAAGACCTGCGTCGCGCTGCTCATCCGCTCCCACCAGACCATGCAGTTCCTCAGCCGCTTCAAGCGCAAAGCCACACCAACCCAAAATGCTGGAGTCGATGCCCTCCCCGAAATGGCGCAGCGGGCGGCGTAAGTTATTCTCGCCTCGTTTGAAGCTATGTCGGCGATTCAGTATCAAACTCAACAATTCGTCGAAGCTGCCGAATATCACCTGACAGTGGCGTTGGGACAATCGATCACGCCAATGTAAGGAGGCTATGACGGAAATGTCCAACAAGTTTAATACGCCCGGCCCAGTTGCCGATTTCCATCAGTCCGAAGCGGCAAAACGCAAGTCCGCCATCAAGCCCCTGCAAACATGGTCGTTGGTCATCTCGGTGCTGCTCAACTGCCTTTTTGTGGTGATCGTCGGCGTCAATGGGTTCGTGCGCGAAGACTCCACGTCGTGCCAATTTTCAAGCGTCGTCCGTTGGTGCTGGTGGTACCTCCGAAGCCGACGCATGTTCATTCGATTGTCTTAAGGCCCGCCGCAAGCCGTCCGACGCCGCGGCAGATCGTGTTGTCTCGGCCCGAACAAGCGACGGTTGTGAAAGCGCTTCGTCAGCCACAATCGCATACTACAACGGCAGTTACGATCACTGCAGTCAGTAAAGAGCCGGTTGTCGTCGCCAAATCGTCGAGCACGCTGCTCCAACAAAGACGGTGAAATTGCTGCAACCGCCGCTGGTCGCGACACCAGATGACCACAACGACAAGTCCGGCGGCACCGAAACGTCAACTAACACAGAACCAGCTAGGTCGGATACGCAACCGACAAAATATCTCAGGTTCCAAGCGCCTGTCGATGCCAAGGGCTCGTTTCTCGCCAGCATCCAGATGCCGGATGGCGTCCAGGCATCCGACTTAAGCGGCACAAGCTGGACAGTGACTGTGGAAGTTGCCGCAGACGGCAAGGCGCGGTTCAAGAGCATGTCGCCGTCAACGACCGGCAGCGCCGACCTCGACCGCGAAATCCGCGACGCCGCCGAGCAGGCGACTTTCACGCCCGCGATGGAGGGTGGCGAGCCTGCGGCTGCGGATGTGACGGAGGTGTTTACGGTCAACTAACGGCTGGCACCGGCCGCTCGAACGGCTCTGGTACTATGATCTGCTGCCTGTTGCCTGACCGCTTCACGCAGCAGATTGTAGCCAGATATGGCCGACTCTCGAAAATTAGATCGTTGGATCGTGTTTCCGTGGCTTGGAATTGCGGGAGTGTTGGCAATTCTGCTCGGCGTGCCAAGCCTACGGTCCTTGTTTCGTGCGGAACTGGTGGAGCAAATGAGGCCGCCGTACGAGCTAGTTAATACCGACAGGAACGTGGGCCTTAACGATCCCCCTTTGCCGAACTTATCTAACCCTTTGGACGATAAAATCGTTAGGCTAGTTGCTGAGAATCCCGCCGATTATACAGTTCAGTTGGCCTTCGCCGTATACGGACCAGATGCTCACCCAAGATCGATTGGTCTCATAGCGCTCCTTGGCAAGTTTCCCCGCGAGCCGTCAGCATATGCCGCCGCCCTTCGAATTTGCACAATTGAGGGTGTGAGGATCGAGCGCCCGGAGGAAGACCCTCCAGCGACTTCTGCTTCCGACCCCGCGCTTGGGCACCTCATGCAACCCTCACCAACACCATCCCAGTTCAAAGAATACGATGACGTAGCACAGCGAGGCGAGCGTATTGACCCGGAAAACGCCTATTTCCCGATGATGAGAGCAGTCGGACTATTCGCGGTAAGGCGTGACGAAATGGCATTGAGAGAGCTAAAACAGGCTAGTTGCGACACCAACTGGAACGATTACAAATCTGAGGAATATGATAGCCAAAATCAAATCCTTTCGACGCTCCAGGACGACAGCGCACTCGAGCGGTGGGCGACTCACGAGGAGTCATTTTTTCCCGAAATGGCCCAATTCAGAACAGCGGGTAGGATAGCCGTAAATTACGCCGCATTCGACGAGACTTACGGCGACGTTCGTAGCGGCATTAGAATTCGGCATGCTTTGATGCGGTGCGGGCATTTGATGTGCGTGAATTCTTCGTCAAAGATTGGCAGCCTTGTTGGGAATGTTCTAGAGCACATCGCGACGAAAAGTCCCGGAGGCTTGAAGGACTCAAAGGGGCCGAATGGCCTGACAGCGGCGCAGATTCGCGCAGCGCACATCCGCTTATATGCCAACTACTTGGCACGCAACAATCAGCAGCCTGAAGCGGAATGGGTGGAGAAAGTGCTCGCATACGGTGACCGTTGTCAGCAGATCGTTAAGACCGCGCGGAGCATCTCTCCTTTTGAACAACCTTTCTACTGCTGGCTCGCAGCATGGATTGTCAGCATTTCCCTGCTTGCGACGATTTTGTGGTCGCTGGGTTTTTCTGCTTCAGTGCTCGTCGTGGAGCACATCAGAAATTGGCGAAGAGCGGCGGTTTCCATATTGTCGTGCGGCTTGATAGTCGTTTGGGTTCAGGCTTACTTCAATGCTGAATGGGGCGACGGCTTTCGTAATATGCGGATAATTCTGGCGGATTTGCAACGAGCAGGCGCTCCATCAACCTTCGCTCTGCCTGGCGCACTGATGTCGGCCGCCGGCCCAATCGCCGCCGCGATCACATTGTTCCTTCCCATGCTCAGCTTATTTGCGCTCGTCATAATCGCGAGCAAGTACCGCGAAAAATCGCTGTCGGTCGCTGCTCGGATTGGCCAGTCTGTGGCCCTGCTTGCACTTCTCATTTATCTTGGCCTAACCGCATGGTTTGTGGGTGTGAACGCGAGCGAATGCTACGCTCTCGATCAAACGGCGCACCACGAGGGGCCATACTTAGCGCAGATCACGGGTCAGGCGTGGCCCCAATAAAACATCGATCCAGCTACACCTATTGACCCACAAACAAACAGCCACCCCCGAAAGCAATTCGCTCTCGGGGGTGGTTATTTCTGTTAGGATTTCGTTCTTTTCTAGCGAAAGGAGAATATTAATAAAGCTAGCTTACAACGATAGTCGAACTAATCCTCGAACTTATGATTTGATTATCGGCCGCGGCCGATCAGCTTGTCGAACAGTGAGCCCTTCTTCGGAGGCGGCTGGCTCATTTTCGCCAAATCCTCTGCAATCGACTTGCCTGCCGCGATCTGGCTCGCGCTCGGCGCGACTATTGCCGCTTCCATGCGGTTGATCTTCTCCTGCAGCAGACGGGTCATGCCGCCCGACTCCGCCGCCTGCTTGTACTCCGCGAGCGCCTCTTGCCTTCGTCCCTGATCCGCGTAAACGTCGCCGACTACAAGCCTGGCGTCGGTGTTGCGCGGGTCGATCTTGAGAACATCAAGACAAAGCTTATGCGCCGTAATCCGGTCGCCGCCCATGTAGGCAGCCTGAGCCTTTTTGATTGTGTCCGCAATGTCCAGTTTAGCCGCTTGAGCTGCCTGCGGCGCGACTGCCGCCGCTCTCGCAGCTTGCGGCGCGGATCCGCCCGAACCATTCGCGACCGCTGCCCCACCGCCGTTCGCCGGAGCGGCATCGGCCTGATACAAGCTGGAGTCGTAGACTGCTCGCTTGTTTTCGTCCATCAATGTCCGGTACGCGATATTAATTTGCACGAACAGCCGCTCCGCCAGAACCTTGTCTTGGGCCCTGTCGGGATGGAACTGTCGCGCAAGATCGTGATACTTAAGTTTGATCTGCTGTGGTGTCGCCGTTCGGGGCAACCCCATTACCTCATAGTAGGTGCGTTGTAATCGCATTCAGCGACTCCTAATTTCGTATAATATAAATGATTCCGCCAAGCGCCATGCCAAGACTTCTGACCGGCCGACCCCTGTGCTGGTATCGAAACGCACTGCGCCAATAGTCAATTATTCATCGTCTAGATGATTCTCGAAATGGTCAAAATTACCCTCCCTTTGTGAATTAATTAACAGCCAAGATTACTGGCTATCCCCGCCTGTCAATGCGTTAATTTGACCGGCGTAACCTGGCCCTGCGTAGAACTGAACGACCACGTAGCCCACGATCGCGCCTGCCGCCAAAGTCGAAAGAACACTGAACGCAGTGACGCTTTGATGCAGCCGCACCTTCGATTCCGCCTCGTAGAACTCCGCCATCTTGTCGAGCATAACATCTAGGCCACCAGTTGTTTCGCCCGTCCCCATCATGGAAAGGAACATCGGCGGAAACACTCCGGTACTTCGGAAGGACTCGGTCAAGCCCTCGCCAGCCATCATTTTCGGAACAGCGGTGCCCATCATGTAGCCCAAATATTCGTTGCCCGCGACCTTCGCCGATGTCTCGACCGCACGCGGAATCAAAACTCCACCAGAATAAAGTGCGGCGAGCGCACGGCTGAATTTCGCCAGTGCGAGCATTCGGACCGTCGTTCCAAAATACGGCAGATGCGCCTTGATCGTGTCGTAGATGACAGCGAACGGCCTTCTTGAAAATCCTGTGTTTGGATCGGTTCCTACGCTAAACGATAGGAGATATCGGCCCGTAACATATGCGATGGCCAACTCAGCAATGATCCTGACAAGCGGCAAGACCGCCTGATTGACATAAGACGTAACGCCCTGCACGACCGCAATAACTAATGTCGGTATAAGGAAAGTCGCTGCGAACTGAATCTTAGGCAGAAACGTCTCTTTCTTGATTGTTTGACGTAGCTGATAGTCCTGCTCAAGGTACTCGCTGAGCCGGTACATCATGACGTCAAGCGCGCCGGTGCCTTCCGACGCTGAAATGATGGAGCACTGCAGACGCGAGAAAATGTGCGGGAACATTGCCATCGCCTCGGAAAGCTGACCGCCAGCTTCGATATGCTTGCTCATCTTGACCGAGACGATGCGCAGCATTCCCTGAGACTGCTCGCGCAACGTGGCAAGTGCGCGGACAATGCTCATGCCCGCGTTGAGCATCGCGCCAAACTGCTTGTAATACATCGAAAGGTCGCGCAGCGAAACACCGGTGTAGACGGGAAAAATGAATGCGCGCTCAAACCAGCTGCCGTACGGTCTGACCTTCGGCGTCTCCTCGCGCAGGAACCGTCCGGCCAGCGGAAACGGATCAGTAACAGCAGATTCGGCCTGCTGTTGCTGCACCATTGGGCTTGGCTGCACCATGCCGGATTCGACAGATGCTCCGCCCATCGCAACGCGCATCGGGAAATAGCCGAGTTCACGAACCTGGCCCGCAGCGGCCCGCTCGTTCTCGGCGTAGATCGAACCTTGAATCGTCTGCCCGGTGACATCTTTTGCTTGATATGTGAACGTTGGCATTGCTTGACAGTACTTCTTCGAAAAACCTAAGAACGAACATGTTTAGCAGCGTGGGGATTGGTTCAAATTACCCGTTGCTGCCACATATCTAACGTTTCGCCGCGTGCGTGAAGTTCCGCCCTCAGCGCATCCTGCAATTTGATACCGTACGGCGGCAATTCCAGTTCCGCCGTCGCAACATCGGCGAGTGGAACAAGCACAAAGAGCCGCTCCCTTAGTCTTGGGTGCGGCACTGTCAGCCCGGGTTCGTCTATGACTTCATTGCCATAGAGAATAAGATCGATGTCGATCGACCTTGGGCCCCAGCGCTCGACTCGCCTTCGGCCAAGTCTGCGCTCGACGTCGAGGCAAACATCCAGCAAAAATCGAGGAGTCAGCGAGGTTTGAACCCTCGCAACTGCGTTAATGTAATCGTCCTGGCCTTGCGGACCGCCGACTGGCTCGGTCTGGTACATCTTGGACCGCGCCAATAGTTCGATTGTCGGCTCGCCCCCTAGGAAATCCCAGGCAGTAATAATACGGTCTTGAACCGCACCGATGTTGCCGCCGAATGCCAGATAAGCGACGATCAAACTATGCAGCTTTTAACAATGGTTCTGTTTACGTTTATCGCACATCAATTATACTCTGGCGTCGTTTCTTTGGCAATGAGGCATTTGACGGAACTCGTGAATATGCGAGGGTAAAATGCAGTATCTTTGCGAATTCGCATCTAAGGAACCAAAAACCGTGTCCTATCTAAAGGATCTGAAGACTACACTGGCCGAAGTGACGTACCTCGGCCAAGCGCTTGGGCTGATCGGCTGGGACCAGCACACCTACATGCCGCCCGGCGGCGCGGAATTTCGCGCCGAGCAGGAATCGGCGCTCAACAAGGTCATCCATCAAAAGAAAACTTCGACAGATTTCGGACGACTTCTCGACGGCGCGGAAAAAGAGGTTGCAAGCCTCGACCAAGATTCGTTCGACTTTCTGCTTGTCCGAATGACCCGCTACGACTACGACAAGTCGCGCAAGCTGCCGGACGATTTCGTTGCCGAAGACTCAAAGGTCAGCTCCATGGCGCAGTCCGTTTGGGCGGAAGCGCGCGCAGAGAATGACTTTGCCAAATTCGCACCCTGGCTCGAAAAGAATATCGACATTGCCAAGCGCAAGGTCGAATATCTCGGCTACACGGAGCATCCCTACGACGCTCTTCTTGGCCTTTACGAGCCGAAATTCACCACACGCGAAGTCAAGCAGCTCTTCGATGAGGTGCGGCCTGTAGTCGTTGATCTGGTCAAGCAGGTTCAGGCAAAAGGAAATCCCGTCGACAATTCAGTCCTTTCGCGACATTACCCCGAGGATCGCCAGGAGAAATTTGCCAAGGACGTAATCACCGCATACGGCTACGACTTTAAACGAGGACGTCTGGATCGTACAGTGCATCCGTTTGCAAGCTCGTTCGGGCGCGGCGATGTCCGCATCACCACGCGCTACGATGCCAATTTCCTGCCGATGGCGCTGATGGGGACCCTCCACGAAACCGGGCACGCGATGTACGAGCAAAATGTTGGCGAAGAGATGACCGGAACCCCACTCGCCGACGGCTGCTCCAATAGTGTCCACGAGAGCCAGTCGCGTCTGTGGGAGAATCAGGTCGGGCGCGGACGGCCATTCTGGAAGCACTATTTTCCAGCGTTGCAGCAGATGTTCCCCGAATCGCTGAGCGACATCGACTGCGAGGTGCTTTACCGGGCGCTCAACAAGATCGAGCCGTCGTTTATACGTGTCGAAGCCGACGAGGTGACGTACAACCTGCACATCATCACGCGCTTCGAACTGGAGCAGGATTTGCTGATGGGCAAGCTGTCTGTGAAGGATGCGCCCGCCGCATGGAACGCCAAGTACACCGAATATTTCGGCATCACTCCCCCGACCGACGCCGAAGGCATCCTGCAGGACATCCACTGGGCGATGGGCGGCATGGGCTACTTCCCAACCTATTCGCTTGGAAATTTCCTGTCCGCGCAGCTTTTCGCGAAGATTCACGCCGACATCCCCGACCTCGATTCGCAGATCGAGGCTGGCGATTTCAAGGGGCTCTTCGCCTGGCTGCAGACGAACGTCTGGCAGTACGGACGCCGCTATTTCCCGCAGGAGCAGATCGAAAAGGCGACGGGCAGCAAGCTACAGACGGGGCCGTATATCCAATATTTGAAGACCAAGTTTGGCGCGATTTATGGGCTGAGCGTCTAATCCACCAAAACAGCAGAAAACCATCCTCAAGTGGGGATGGTTTTTTTCTTGTCTTATCGCGGCGAAAGATTGATTAGAAACCCGATGCTGACAAGCGCCAACAGTGCGATCACGGCGACAAACGCATTCAGCATCTGCCTGCGCGGGACATAGTTTTGCGCCTCGATCATATCAAGGGTGCGGTTGTAGTGAATTGATGCGAAGATGAGCGTTGCAAGCCCGACAACGCAAAACGTCACGCCCAGGATCGTGGAGCGCTCTCCCGTCCCTTGCCCGAAATGCGATCCTGCGACTTGGATACCGCTATCCGCGACCAAAAACCGAAGTTTAGCGATCAGGACGCCGAATCCGAGTAGCGCAATGCCAGTGCGCACCCATGCAAGGAGGGTGCGCTCATTGGCGAGGTGTTCGCGGGTTTTTGCTTCGGCAGGCATAGTGGTTTCGATTCAGTGACGCTTTTTGCCGCATGTCACTAAACATAGCAAGGCCGGTAGTCGGCAACAGCAACGTTGGCAGCCTTCAATTTCTTGCTCGGCTTGCGTTGGAGGCTCGCCTCAAATTCGGTAAGGTCGCCGAACTTTGTTGATGCATTCAAAAATTCCATGCCGATGACGAGCCCTCCCGCGTCATAGTCAAAGATGACACCGTTTTCGTCTTCATCGCTTTCAACAATCGTGTCGTCACGGAATAGGATTCGCACAACGTCATGGTCCCTATCGATACGCAAATTAATCTTTGTCATCGGTTTCGATCCTTCTATCATATTGACCGCTCTCGTCCCAGTATTTGCTTATGCGGCTTGTACGATATGCGGTTAGCACGTCTGCCGGCCTGTGGTCGTCTGCAACTGGAACCCGTATCAAGAACACCGCGCCGCCAACCAAATACCGCCTTTGATATATGCGCTCTTTGCCCTTACCTGGCAACACCTGTTCCGGCTCATCAACTGTTTGCTCTACAACCCAAACCGGTATTCCTCGCTCACGCATAGATCGAGCAGCATGATCGGAAATGAAAAAGTCCAAGTGTCCGTCCTAGCTTGCGGTGAGCGCCAAGGCTCTTTACATATTGGCGATGCTGCCAAGTTCTAAAGTATATCGGTTCAACGCTTGCATGTCTACGGCCCCGCGACCAGGCAACCGTTTCCGCAGATATCACAGTTGCACTACCGGGTAAAATACCAGCACCTTGCCCAATGAAGGGCCGCCAGACATACAGTTTGCCTGGCGGCCCTTTTTCATACCTTGCCGGTCGCCACCAACTATGAAAACTTTGCAAACCACTTCCTCAGAACTTGCTCCCGCAGATGCCCGTGAAGCGTTGCTCGACTACATCAAATTGCGCCTTATGGTCAACGGATACGACGGCCTCGGCGATGCCAGTGCGGCCGAAAGGCTCCATGTTCCGTTCGAGGTCATCGCGCACCTGAAGGAACGGATTCGACTGGCATACGGGCAGCACAGCCCGCTCGAAACCAGAGTTCAGAGCTTCATCGATCTATATTTGGCGGATGTCGCCACGGAGGATCATGTTCGAATTCCTGGTCTTGGTCAGACATTCGTGCTGGATCGCGCGCGCATGGCGCTGGAACTTTCGCTACCGGAAAACGGGGACAAGTTCGAATCGGATATTGTCAGCTCATTCCGGCTCCAAAACGGCCAGGGAGTTTTGCACAATCCGAAAAGCGACCGCCGCACGACCCAGGGCGTCTTTCATGTCGCTGAAGGCGGTCTGCCAATCCCGGAAGACAAAACTGCCGTCGCAAAAAGCGTCTTTGCCAAATTACTTAAGATCGCTCTAGCGCCGCCGAAGGAGCTGATGCGGCTGCCGTTCACATCGGGCAACCAAGTGCCGTTCGAAACGCAAGTGACGCTGATGATGCGCCCGCTGGTCGTTCCGGAAGTCAGCGGAATTCTGGGCGAAAAACGGATGGAGACACAGTACGTCGTCCCCGGAAACCTCACCAGCAATCTCGATTTCCTCGAGCGAATCTTCGGCAACGCGGGCGATCCTTACTTGCCGATCAACGATGCCGGCTTAGATATCAACGGCTGGACCGGCCACACGGGGTATGTGGTTCTCGCGCCGCATCTAATTACTGTTACGAAGAAATCCCTGGGACTGCCAAATATCGCCGATGCGACCGAGCGACAGGTTCGCGATGGCCAGTGCTGGAAGTCTGACAGCGAGCTATACAATGGCGGGAACGCGTTCAAACTCACAGCGCGCGACACCGCGGGTGTGATCGTCACCATCATCGCGGACAACTACTACGGCTACTGCAAAAAAGAGGTCAAGACGCAGATGAGCTACGCGGCGAATCTGCTTGGCATGGTCGAGGAGGAGCACGCCGGCGGCGCGATTGTCTATCCTGGTTACGATCTCGGCAAGTATTTTAGTGTCGCGACCCATCTACCCGCTACCAACTACTCGTTCCGCACTGTCAAAGAGCTGATCGCAGGCCAGATTGAGATGAAGCCGGAGGGTTATGCGGTCAACAAGAAATTCCCGGACGTCCTGTATGTCCCCGAAAATGTCGAGATCGATATCTACAAGCAAACGGCGTCGTGGACGAACCTCAGCGGCAAACACTCGCTTACCCTCGATCCAAACCAGACGTACATCGTCCCATCAGGCTTCAAGGTGCGGCTTCAGCAGGAGAAGGGATCGAACCAATGGCGACTGATCGGAGTCGCGGGCGAAGGCACCTACTGCCACAAGCCGAGCACTGTTTCCGGCGGCGGAAAGTCTGAAATTTCCAAGGCGATTTCCGACCAGATCATGTACGGGCCGTTCTACATCACCGATTTTGACAAGGACATGGACACAGTTCAGGAGCTGCTGGAGCACGATTATAGTGAGCGTTTCCGTGTTCCTCGAAAGCCTGAAAGCCGCCCGATCCTAAGTCCAAAACGCTCACTGGGTTCGGTCATCAAGCTGCTGACGCCATCCGCAACGCTCTACACCGACGAATACAACGCTTGGCTCGAATCGATTCCGCACGCGATTCGCCAACTTGTCTACGTCGTGAAGCGGTTCTATCGGCAGGAGCATGGTGACGATTGGCGCGCGCAGTTCAGCGTCAACATGGTAAATGGCCGGCCCGGCAACGAGCTTCGCTACAACGGCGAAAAGCTGCTCACCTACTACATGCGAGTCGGCTTCACGCCCGACGGAAGCTGGCGCATCTTTTCACTGCGCAACGATTATGTCCCCGCCGCAAAACTGCAGCAAGAGGACGATATCACCGTTTCGGTGGTCATTCCGGCTGATCTTCTCAGCCATTTGAACCCGCGCTACAGCGGCCAGTTCTCGTACAAGTTGGTCTCGAGAGAAAACCCAGAGCGTCGGCTTTTCCAGCGTCCTGACGACGCCATTCATCGCGGTTTCGATAAGATTACGGAACGGGATTTCGCACAACCGGACAACTTTTTTTCCAACTTCGAGCCGCTGGTGCAGGAACAGGCAAAGGAGATTGTTGCCGCGCCAATCACATTCGGGCAATTTACGCCGCCGATGCAGGCCGTCATTAAGAAGGCCGCCGAAGTGCCCGGCTTTTTTGTTTCGTCCGCGCATCCGCGTATCGTGGATGGAAAACCGTCCAAGAATCCCCGCTACTTGCAGATCAGGCCGGACATTTCGGATCCGAAGGGGACGTACCTTGCCGAAATCGGCGCGCGCCTGCACCGTAGCTTGAAGACCGGCGAGCCGCTTTACAATCCCGTCAACGCGATCTTGCCCGGACGCCGCCTCAACCCTCCCGACGCAGCTGCAGGAATCCGTTCGCTCGCGGTCTACTCGCCGATCCATTATCAGGAAACGCCGGAGCTGTTCATGGAGAACATCAGCAGCTTGACCGGAAAGTCGCCGTCAACAACGGGCGCCGGGTCGGAAGGCGCGCTGACCAAGGGGCCATTCAACGCGCTCCCACCGATTGTCGATCTCAACAACGCTTTAGTCGCGCACATCATCACAGGAGCGGAGACATTCGTTACCGCTGCTGGATATGTCGGCCCGAACTTCCGCGTCGATCACGATATCAGCCTGCTCATTCCAGAGGTCTGGTCACGCATGGAGGTGCACGAGCGCGACCCGAAATATCTCATCGAAAACAACTATCTCGAGCCTTGCCCCGAGGAGGTCGGTGGGATCAAGGTCGAGGCCAGTCGACTTGGGTTTCGGATCACTGCGCATTTTGTGAGCGCGTTTTTCGGGATCATTTTCGACAATCCGAATGACCTGTTCACCCCGGAGATGCTGAGGCCGGAGCTGCAGGGCGTGGAATCGTTTGTGGATGGTGTCAACAACATCGTTTCGACCCAAAAGCGCATCGCCGAAAACTATTTCTTGGATGGCAGTGTCGAAATGGCCTGTCCTCCTCTCGCCGCTCTGCTCCATGTCATGCGCGACGGCCAGTGGCAGGGGTTGAAGTCCACCGACCCTGGATTCCGCGAACTGTTTACTCGCGATAGCATGATGAAATCGGCGTGGTACGAAGAGCGCCTCCGGACCCAGCAGATGGTTGACCAGCATCTTTGGCAACGACATGTCGCATACCTGGAAAGTCTGCTGTCGTCGGGGAATCAACGTGGGTCGCAGCATGCTGACATGCTGGCGAAACGCCTTTCAGAAGCAAAGGCGATGCTCGCACGGGTATCTGAGCCGTCCTATGCGGTTTCGCTGCGCGGCTTTATCGGCGCGGATCCTGCGCTGCGGGCGTAGTTTCATGGACGCCCAGCAAAGACGCTAAAACGTGATCCGATGACTGGCTTATGTCAAGAATAGCTGCTCAAAGAGTCAGGCCGCCCCTTCAGCTTTGGAGGTGCGGCCTGATGTTGCCTAGCGACTAGAGGCGAATCCAAACGCCTACACTTGCTCCACCGCCATGGTAATACGGATGGGCGCGTCGCCAAGCCCACGGGCGGCTGTTGTACCAAGCCCAAGAATAGTGGACATATCCCGGCGCTGGCGCGAAGCCATACGGATGCGCACGCCAATGGCGATGGTACCAATGATGGTAGCCTGACGGACGCGCCCAGCCATGATGCCAGCCTTGTGCGCTTGCGGGCGAGCTAACGCCTAATGCGATGCCGATCATCGCCAGCAGGGAGGCTGCGAGTGCAGCGATCTTACGAAACGTCATTTTCATCTTCCAACCTTTCCGCGTCCGACGGCAGTTGTTTTATTTGTGAAGAGGCCCGCCAGACTCGCGCGCTGAGTGTTTATTTCCCAAACGTGCCGAGATTCTAACGCTAAATGCATTTAAACGCCGGAACCTGCAAAACATTCGGCGGCGATGCGTTCCTTCATTTTTCGACGGTCTGAGTAACGTTTTGCTCAAAGAGGAAGAATCTTGATGTTGCATCGAATTTTGTCTTCTTATGGTATGAACAATTAGGCTTGAACAGTCGTCACTATTTCCGTACATAACGTTTGTGTAGCGAGCTAAACCATGCAGCCCAACAGCCAATCCTATTTAGATACCGCACACCTGCTTCGCCGAGCCGCGTTTGGTGGAACCCCTGAAGAGATTCAGGCAGCTTCACAGCGTGGATTGCGCGCCACCACGAGCGCGCTGGTCAACTACGAGCAGTTCCCTAGCACGATCGACGACGATGCCGTCATCGAAAAGCTGAAGGACGCGCTGCCAGAAGCAGCGCGCCCCCTGGCAGAGACTCTGCTGCCGATTAAGCTTGTACAGACTTGGTGGACCTACAGAATGCTCGCCACCAACCGTCCAATGGAAGAGAAGATGACCCTCTTCTGGCACAACCATTTCACCAGCAAGGATGGCAACGCTAGGGGCGAGCTGATGATGGAGCAGAATCAGCTTTATCGCAAATACGCCCTCGGAAACTTCCGCACCCTAGCGCTGGCGGTCGCGAAGAATCCCGAGATGCTGCGCTATCTGAACGGCAACGAAAACTACAAGGCGCATCCCAACGAAAACTTTGCTCGTGAGCTCATGGAGCTGTTCACCTGCGGACGCGTCGATCAGAACGGCAATCCCAACTACACGGAAGACGACATCAAGAACAGTGCGCGTGCGTTCTCAGGTTGGAATGAGCGGCAGGGCTTCTACTATAACCCAAATCAGCATGATGATACGGTCAAGTCCTTCATGGGACGCACCGGCAACTTCAACGGCGACGACATCATCGATATGCTTTGCGCGCTTCCAGCGACGGCGCACTACATTACGCGCAAGCTGTTCAGGTATTTTGCGTATGACGATCCGGAACCGGATGTCATGAACGCGCTTGTAGACACTTATTTTAACACCGGCTACGAGATCAAGCCAATTGTCGAGCAGATAATGACGTCGAATGCGTTCTATTCTGCGAAGGCGCGCAACGCCATCATCAAGCCACCAGCGGATTTTGTCTGCGGTTCGGTACACATGCTTGGCCTAACGCCCCAGTTCGCGCCGCCTGTCGAAAATCTCTTCGGCGACGATCCCAACGCTCCTGCGCCGTTTGTGCAGTTCGGCGGGAAGGGCAAGGAGGGTGGCCAATTCCGCCGCGGACAAGGCGCGCTGGGCAGCCCGGTTGGCCGACTAGTCTTCCTAACGAACCAGATGCGCAATATGGGTCAGGATCTGCTTGGCCCTCCAACGGTCAAAGGCTGGGACGGCGGTACTCAGTGGATCAACACGGACACTTTGCAAGCGCGGGCCCGGTTCGCAGTCGGGATTTCAGCCTTGCCCGAGCTGAACGCAGCCGCATTTGCTGGAAACGCCGCCAATCAAACATCGGGGATCACCACGACCGCCGATGCAGAGCAGATCGTTGACAATGTCCTGCAGACGCTTGGGCCTCTTGATGTTTCGCCCACCGTTCATGACACGCTAGTGCAACTGGCCCGAACCGAGCGCAGCCCAGAAGTGGCCGCACGTGCAGTTGTGTCGCTGGCAATGGGAACGTCGGAGTATCAGCTAAGCTAGAGGATTTTCCAGGTGGCAATTGAGTCCGCCTGTTTCGCGCCAAAGATGAATTGTCGGACTGGAGAAAACAAAATGAGCACTTCACGTAGAGATTTTCTGAAGCAGAGCGCAGCGGTGGTCGCGGTCGGACTGGCAGTTCCGCCGTGGCTATCAAAAATGGTCTGGGCCGACGGCGGCGCGGCGATGAATTTTCACAGCAATGTTCCGTCCGACCGAATTCTAGTGGTTGTGCAGCTAACAGGCGGCAACGACGGCATCAACACGGTCATCCCGTACTCTAATTCAGCTTATCTTCAGGCACGACCGACAATCGGTATTCCCGACAGCCAGGTCCTGCACCTCGACAACAATGTCGGCCTGAATCCCGCGATGACCGGCCTAAAGTCCCTTTATGATTCCGGCAAGCTCGCGGTCGTCCAGGGTGTTGGCTATCCTAACCCCAACCGCTCGCACTTCCGCTCCATGGAGATTTGGCAGACTGCCGAGCCGGAACGGATCGCACAGGAAGGCTGGGTCGGCAAGTACCTTGACGCTGTCGAAAACGGTCGCACCTCGGCGCTGACGGGAATCAATATCGGCAACGAGCAGAGCGAAGCGGTCGTTTCCGCCCATGCCGCTGTGCCGAGCATCCAAGGACTCGCCAACTTTGGCATGATTTTCCCGAATAACCCGGAAGGCGAAGCCCGCACGGCCGCTCTGCGCAAAATTCAGCTTGCCGACGGCAATTCCCGCTACGGTGCGTTCATTCAGCAGACCGCCTCGGAAATGTACGAGAGCGCCGACAAGATTCGCGCGGGCGTGTCGAACTACAAATCGACCGTGCAGTACCAGAAGGATTCGTTCAGCACAGGCATGCAGGAAATTGCCATGCTCATCGCTGCAAATCTGGGCACACGAATCTTCTACATATCGACTGGTGGATTCGACACGCACACGCAGCAGGCTAACCGCCAGCCGCGGCTGCTCAAGCAGATTTCCGACGGTCTCTCCACCTTTTATGCCGACATGGAGCAGATGGGAGTCTCCGACAAGGTGATGGTGATGACATTCTCCGAATTTGGTCGACGAGTCCACGAGAACGCCGGCGGCGGTACCGACCACGGCACCGCATCGGAGATGTTCATCATGGGCGGCCAGGTCAAGGGTGGACTGTACGGTCAGTACCCCAGCCTCACCGACCTAGACTCCGGCGACCTCAAATACACTACGGACTTCCGCGCTGTCTACGCGACCGCGCTCGACAGATGGATGGGCGCCGACAGCGAGCGAGTTCTCGATGCGCGGTACAACGACCTGAATTTCATTTAGGAAGTTAGGAACGCTCACCGACCTACCCCGGCTCGTTCCTCGCCTCCCCTCCCGCAACGGGAGGGGAGGGATTTTGAACTAATTTGCTCATTTCTCGCCTTTACTCCCCTTTCCTATTCCTATGGGAAAGGGGCCGGGGAAAAGGGCTTATGCGACCTCCGGAAACCCCACCACCGTATCTTTCGGAATCTTGGCCAGGCGCTCGCTGACCGATTTGCTGGCAGCCTCGTTGCCAGGCTTGTTCAAGAGCGCGAACATATTTTTCTTATACGCCTCGACTCCCGGTTGATTGAACGGATTCACGCCCATCAAGTATCCGCTGACACCACAAGCAAACTCGAAGAAATAGAGCAGCGCGCCGAGGCTGTAGGCGTTGAGTTCGGGAAGATGGATGGTCTGGTTCGGGACACCGCCGTCGCGGTGCGCCAGCGAAGTCGCGCGGTAGGCCGCGTCGTTGACATCGTGCATGTCTTTTAGGGCTAGGTAAGCGAGTTCATCGAGGTTGCCACCTTCTGGAATCTGGACCTTCGGCTCGCCGCCGTCAAGAATGACAAACGTTTCGATAATAGATCGGCGACCCTCCTGAATCCACTGCCCCATCGAGTGCAAGTCAGATGTGAAGTCTACCGAAGCTGGGAACAGCGAAATGTGATCCTTGCCTTCGCTCTCGCCGTAAAGCTGCTTCCACCACTCCGCCAGGTAGTGCAGACGAGGCTCGAAGCTAGCGAAGATTTCGATTCCATAACCCTGACGATAGAGCAAGTTGCGTGCGGCGGCATAGAACATGGCGGGGTTGATGGTAACATCCGGGTTTGCACAAGCCGCTGCGCAGTCGATCGCGCCCTGCCGCAACGCGACTATGTCGATGCCAGCAACCGCAATCGGAAGCAGACCCACGGGCGAGAGGACAGAATATCGTCCGCCAACATCGTCGCCGATCGGCAAAGTCGCATAACCCTCCTGATCGGCAAACTTCCGCAGCGCGCCTTTGTGCTTGTCGGTGGTTGCGACTATGCGGGCCTTGGCCTCGTCCTTGCCGACTGCTTTTTCCAGCAGTTCGCGGAAGATTCGAAACGCGACGGCAGGCTCGGTGGTGGTTCCCGATTTGGAAATCACATTGATGCTGAACCGCTCGTTCTTGACCATTTCGAGCACCTGATGGTGATGATGGCCGGAGAGATTGTTACCGGCGAAGAAGACCACAGGACCGTCCCCGGTTCCGAGCGCCTCGACCACCGCGCGCGCACCTAGATACGAACCACCGATTCCAATCACGACCAGCGCATCGCTCTGCTCGCGAATCTTGTCGGCTAGATGCTGGATTTCCGCCAGATCGGTGTCTGGAACCATTTTTTCCGGATCAACCCATCCCAGGAAGTCCGATCCGAGACCACCTCCATGCACGACTTTTTCGTGAGCGAGATTGACTTGGTCCTGCCAGTCCTTCACCATCTGGCCGGTCACATCCGGCGCGAGGTTCGCATAATTCAGTTTGATCGGCAACATTCGAGTACTCCTGCAGAAAATTTCGATTGTCGAACCTGGAATGGTTCGTCTCAGTTGATACGTTGATCAATTGCCGCTCTATGCCCTAAATTCCTCCGCGTAATGCAGCAGGAATTGACGCGAATGATGCGAATTAATTTCCAATTCGGATTTGAAGCGAAAGGATTTTGAATTGAGCAACGAAACCGCAGATAAACCCACGCGCAGCCCAGAGCGACAGCTAGGTGTCAAGTTGTTCAACCAGACTTGGGATTGGATTGACAAGGCCGAGCGCACACCGGCGGAAGACTTGGCCATGGTTCATTGTGCGCATGCGTCGGCGTATCACTGGAGTCTAGCGCCGGAAAGCACCCCGTTCAACCCAATCGATCAGCCAGTGGCAGATCGCGCACGTGTACACACTGATTCGGCACAACGAAGAGGCAATGTTCCACGCGACTTTGTGCCGCGACATCTGCGTCAAGCATGAAATCGGCGGATTTGAGATGGCGTTCGCGTACGAAGCGATTGCGCGCGCCGCGGCTTCAGCGGGAGAGCGCGACATCTACGAAGAAAACATGATGCTGGCCAAGGACGCTGGAGCAGCAATCAAAGACAAAGAAGACCGTGAGCACTTTGAGGACGAACTTGCGAAGGGGCCGTGGTTTGGGATGGCATGAGCCTCACCATTTGCAGTTTGCGCATTAAGTTTTCCCCTCTTGACATTCGCCACTCGCCCTGCGTATACTTCCGCTACCAAAACAACTTAAGCCCCGTCGTCGGTGCGCCGCGGTCAACGCGACGCTCAATTGGGGAAATCCGGTGCGGGTTCAGACATCTTCCTCGTCTTGAACACAATTCCGGTGCTGTGCCGCAACTGTAGGGGTGAGGTTTCCTCGCCTAAGCCAGAATGCCAGCCGACGACAAGGCGTCGTTCACGATTCGCTTCGTGAGCGACTTCCATGCCCATCCCTGCGAGCGACAGGGTGAAAGGTTAGTCGTCATGTACAGTGTCACTGGCACGTTTTCAGGCAGCATTTCCGGGGAGCATTGCGCCTCCTCGCTCTCTACTTTTAAGCGATCACAGCGCATTCTCGGCTTCACGCTGATCGAATTGCTCGTCGTCATCGCGATCATCTCGATTCTCGCAGCGATCCTGTTTCCAGTGTTTTCCTCTGCACGCGAGAAGGCGCGACAAACGTCGTGCGCGTCGAATCTGCATCAGATTGGGCTTGCCTTCATCCAGTACGAGGAGGATTTTGATGAGCAGCTTGTACCGTACGAAACGGGCACACCGACCCTTAACCAATACATCACATGGTGGGGTGCAGCCAATCAGAACACATACCCAACGACGTACCAGCTCGCGAACGGGATCGTCCAGCCGTATATGAAGTCCAATCAAGTGCAGGCTTGCCCGACGCTTGACCCAAACATCAGCACAAACATCGGTCTGACGGGATACGGCTACAATGTCGATTATCTAGCTCCATACGCGACAACCTCGAATACCAGTCCAGCCTGCACAATCACCGACGGATATGGCGATTGCGAGGACACTGTCGGAAACTATTATTGTGTGCCAACAACCCTGGCTAAAATTCAGGTGCCGACCACTACCGTGCTCCTAGCCGACTCCGCTCAGATCAATAGCTCCAACCAACTTGAGGCCGATCCCTACTTAGACGCGCCGTGTGACGGCTTTCCGAACTTCCATGGCCTGCATAATGGCCTCGGCAACATACTTTGGGTGGATGGTCATGTCAAGTCATCAATACCGATTTACCGTGCCGCCAACTATAGCTACTACGGTACGGCAGGATTTTCGAATTTCAACCTGGGCGATGTCAACACTCAGGGCCAGCCGTTCAATGACGCACTGTTCAATGGGACGGGATCAACCCAATGCCCAACATGAGACTTGCGCTCCATGTTGCCTTCGCAGTTCTGCTGATCTCAACGGTTACTCCGGCTTTTGCCGGAGTAACCGTCTTTGATGACCTGGGCCGCACGATTACCCTCCCCGCCTATCCGAAGCGCGTGATCTCCATAGCGCCGAGCGTCACCGAGTTCATCTACGCGGTTGGGGCGGGAAATCTGCTGGTCGGAGATACGGTCTACTGTGACTACCCGCCGCAGGCGACCAAGGTGGCGCACATTGGAGGGGCGATTAATCCTAGCCCCGAGAAGATCATCTCGCTCCGACCGGACTTGATTATTGTGGGAAGCCAGACGCTGAGCCGTCCAGATGCAGACATGTACTCAAAACAGTGGCGTTGCCCTGTCCTCGTCACCGCTGCGTCAACGTATGCGCAAGCGGAGCATGATGCAATCCTAGTGGGCGATGTCCTTGACAGAAAGGAAGGCGGGGCAGCAGTGGCAGCGCGAATGGAGAGCGTCCGAACAAAAGTCGAAAGCTCGGTTGCTCACTTGTCAAAGCCGAATGTGTTTGTTGTAGTCTGGCCCGACCCAATGGTCACCGCGACGGGAAAGAGCTTTATTGGAGACGTGATTCGTTTGGCAGGCGGCATTAACATCGCCGAAAACACGCCTGGTGCATATCCTTCCTATTCTCTAGAGATGCTTGCTTCGCACAATCCTGACGTTTTGATCGTGGACGACAGCTCCGCGGATGCGATCAGCAGCATCAAGGCCCTGCCAGGTGCGAGTCGCCTCAAAGCCGTCAAGACGAACCAGATTTACGCAATTCACTCGGACTGGGTGGATCGACCCGGTCCAAGGCTCGCGGACGGACTGGAGCAGATTGCGCGCATACTGCATCCGGCGCTGCTGCCTCCTTCATATGACGGTTCCATAGATGGTCGCAAAGTTGACGAGAACATCACGTCGATTCTAGGCAGAGCGCAGTCGGAGAAAATTCCGGATACGCAGCCGTTAGCTGGAGCATCGGCGTCGAAATAACAATATCGCAAAGATGACTCAAATCAGTCCGAACACGGCACGCGCGGATACAAATCGGGCAGTACCGAAAATGGCCGGGCGAA
The DNA here is from genome assembly GCA_963699265.1 of uncultured Armatimonadota bacterium. GTDB lineage: Bacteria > Armatimonadota > Armatimonadia > Armatimonadales > Capsulimonadaceae > CAXSEA01. The sequence continues at coordinate 1,555,641 of OY969427.1, forward strand.
GTCCGGTGGACAAAAACATCGCGCTTAAGTACGCAATTTTGGTCGCCATCGCGATTTGCGCGGGATTGGTTTCGGCCTGCATTGGCGATTATAGGCTGTCAATTCGGAGCGTGATCGGAGCGATTCTTGATGGTCCACGCGGCATGTCGCTGGCGGATACGATTGTGTGGTCCTTCCGCCTTCCGCGCATTATGGGCGCGGCACTGATCGGCGCGATCTTGTCGCTATCTGGCGTCGCGTTTCAATCGCTTCTCCGCAATGTCCTGGCCGATCCGTATATCATGGGTGTTTCGGCGGCATCGTCGGTGGGTGCAGAAGCTGTTCTGCTCTACGGCAGTGATTCGCTTTGGCTTGCAAATTTGGGCGTACCCGTGGCCGCCTTTGTGGCGGGAATGGCCGCTCTGGCTCTTGTTTATCGCATTGGCATGCGCGCGGGGCGGCTCAACGTCACCGTCCTGCTGCTCACTGGCGTTGTGTTTGGCTCGTTTTTGGGATCGGTTTCTGCCCTGATGCTGATATTGGGACCGCCTCGCGACACCGCGTTCATTTTGGGACGACTGATGGGATCGCTGCAGGCGGCAACATTCGCGCAGGACGCAGCTCTGGCAACCGCACTTGCAGCCGGCGGCATTATACTTGCTCTGATTGGCCGCGAAATGAACATCCTGGCGATGGGAGATGTCCCTGCGCTTCAGCTTGGCGTGAATGTAGAGGCGCTGAAACGAACATTGGTGGTGACAGGTTCGCTGCTCGCTGCTGCTACAGTGGCCGTCGCAGGTTCGATTGGATTCGTGGGCTTCATCGTTCCGCACATTGCGCGCAGCGTTGGCCGAACTCCTGATCACCGGCGCGTGATTCCAATGTCGATGCTGATCGGGATGTCGCTCATGACCGTTGCCGACACAATCGCGCGCGCGATTCTTCCTGACGGACGCGAAATTCCGGTCGGCCTGATCACAGCATTCCTCGGCGCACCGTTCTTTTTGGCTATAATGAAGAAGACTGTGGCGCGCGGATGACTCTTATCGAAGGTGGTTTATGGCGATGATCACACTGGACAAAGCTGACGAGAAGTTCGCGGAAAACGTGCTGCTCGGACAACTCCGCGACAAGTTAGCCGCGATCCAGTTCCTCGAGCCTGCATCCGTCGCGGCACTCATCATTTCGCCAAAACACGGCGAACATGTTTCGATGCAGCGGGTTGACGTTGTCCCAGAAGTTGGTGTCACTGGCGATCGTCCCTACAAGCAGTGGTGGCGCGGCAAAAGGATGGAAGGCCGTCAAATCAGCGCCATCAACGCTGAGGTTCTGGACGCGCTCGGCATCGGCTACCAGACTCCAGGCGACAATCTTATCATTCGCGGAATTGATCTGGCGCAATTCGAAGAGGGCGACTTGCTGCGCGTCGGCGACGTCCTTTTGAGAGCGACCGGCACACCGCACCGCCCCTGCAAGCTTTTCGCCAGGCGAACCAGCACGCCGCACTACGTTGCTATCTCAGCAGGTCGATTTCGCGGAACAATGTTCGATGCCGTGGACCCGGGGACAATTCGCGTTCGGGATGATGGCGAGAGAATCAGCGCGAATCGTTAGTCGAATTTCTGTCAAAGAGACGGCCCGGCCACGCAACTCGCGCGACCGGGCTTTTTGTCGATAACTAGGACGACGTGTGAATGACGCCGTTCACGCCGTTCGGGAAGAATCCGCCCTTGGTAGCGTTGTGGGCCGCGTACACAATCGCAAGAACCTCACCGGTGGTTCGGATAACCGAAAGCGACCCTGTGGTCGTGAAGTATCTCGTTCCACTCGGCGGAGGAATGATATCGAGTTGGTCGATAGGCGTAGTCGTGATGCCCGCCTGCGCAATCTGCAGCCGTATATTGCTGGCATGATAGGCTTCAACAGCCAGAATCTGGGCCGCGTAGCCAACATTGGCGCTGCTGCTGATCAACGGTGCTGCGCCGCCGTATGCACTGACACCAGTGTCCTCGAATGCCCGAGCCAAGGTCAAGAACTGCGCTGGACCGGCGAATCCAATGCCTAGAGCGTTGAGGTTGATGGCCGGTTTTGCGACCGCGTCAGACGCGAGCAGGTCTCGTAGGATCAGAACATGGTCGCGCTCGTCCTGCGCAATCTGGTTGGCCACATCCTCTAGCAGCGTGTCGCCCTGGAAGTCTACCTTGCTTCCGCCCGTGGTTGGCCCGTACGTGCCTGTTCCACTTGTCGGTATATTGTTGCCGTCAAGCCCCTTACCGGTCGTCGCGTAGCTGTAGAACTCTGCTTCGAGATACTCCAGGTTGAGAGCGAAGTTGAAGATTTCAGTATCTGACGGTGCGCTAGGGTCGGCGAATACTTTGCCGCCCGTCGCCATCATTGCTGCTCCTGCAATCGCGGACGCGCCGAAAACGCGTAGAAGGTGACGCCGAGTTAGGCGGTCGGCAGCTTCTGCCGGAGTGGTGGTGACGGGATTGCCGTCAAGTGTCGTTGTCATGGATGTTATGCTCCTGCCAAATGATAGTTTTGCCGATTTGACGGTTCGCTGCCATTTTGCAAATGTCGCTGCGACGTGTTGGAAGCACGAATCCCTGCGAACGAACAACTGCAATTATTGAGGACACTAACAAAGGCGGGTTGCGACCGATACTGCTGACCGCAACACCATGGCCCTTTATCTCCACAAAATTGGCATTCAAAACTTCTGAACCATTAATTGTGTTGGATAAGATCGCTTGGCTGAAGTTAAACACAAGCTGTGCCAGCTCCGCGTTGAAGGCATGGTGTATCATAATGATAACTACGAAGCCAAATATGTGCATCAACCAGGCCATGCTGAGCACGGAAACCGCGCATTTTGAATAGTTTGATTGCTTCTGAAGGAGTTTAGGTTTGAGTTTTACGCAGCGTTCGGTTTGGTGCGGCGAAGTCGCCGAAAGTCAAATTGGTGAAAAAGCCACTGTCAATGGGTGGGTCAACCGTGTCCGCGATCAGGGCGGGATTGTCTTTATCGATCTGCGCGACCGTACAGGGATCATTCAATGCACCTGTGACGCCAATATCAATCCGGCGGCCCTCGCCGCCGCGTCGGACGTTAAATCCGAATACAGCCTTTCGATTACGGGCAATATACGCCGTCGTCCGGAGGGCACCGAAAATCCCAATCTCACAACCGGCGACATCGAGATCGTCATCGATACGCTCGAGGTGCTCAATACGTGCAAGCCGCTGCCGTTCCAAGTTGCAGACGACAAAAATGTCGATGAGATGGTGCGTCTGAAGTACCGATACCTTGACCTGCGCCGCCAGTCGATGCAGGACAAGTTGCGCCTGCGGCATGATGTCATCCGCCTGATGCGTCAATACATGTATCGCAACGGGTTTATCGAAGTCGAGACACCGATCATTACAAAGGCGACTCCTGAGGGCGCGCGCGACTATTTGGTGCCGTACCGCCTCGAGCCGGGACTGTTCTACGCCCTGCCGCAAGCACCACAGCAGTTCAAACAGCTACTGATGGTCGGCGGAATTGAGCGGTATTTCCAGATCGCGAAATGCTTTCGCGACGAGGCCCAGCGTGCCGACCGCCAGCCGGAGTTCACGCAGCTTGACCTCGAGATGTCATATGTCACGCAGGATGACGTCCTGAACCTGGTTGAAAATCTCTATATCGAAGTCTGCGCCGAGGTCACCGAAAAGACCCTGCCGTTCAAGCCGTTTGTGCGCCTGACGTACGACGAAGCCATGGAGCGCTACGGCTCCGACAAGCCCGATCTTCGCTACGGGCTGGAGCTGATCAACTGCGCATCGATTTTCAAGAATACGCAGTTCACCGTGTTCCAATCCGTCCTCAGCACTGGCGGACAGGTCAAGGCGATTCTGTATCCCAACGGCGCGTCACTCACCCGCAGCCAGATCGACGACCTCACTGCCCTAGCCCGTGAGTTCGGCGCGAAGGGCATGGCATATCTGCTTGTGACCGAAGAGGGCATCAAGTCGCCAATCGCAAAGTTCATGACGGCCGAAGAGCTGCAAGGTGTGGTCGCTGCGGCTGGCGCGAAGCCCGGCGATATGATCGCGTTCGCTGCGGACAAGCCCGAAACGGTTGCCCGCGTCATGGATCGCCTGCGACGTGAGTTTGCCGAGCGCGAAAAGCTGGCCGACCAAAGCCAGCTTGCGTTCTGCTGGATCACCGACTTTCCGGTATTTGAATGGGACGAGGACGCCAAAGGCTGGACCTACGCCCACAACCCGTTCTCGATGCCGCACGAAGAGCACATTCCGCTGCTGGAATCTGATCCGGCCGTCTGCCGCGCGTATTGCTATGATCTCGTCTGCAACGGTCAGGAGGCGGCGTCGGGATCGATCCGAATCCACAAGCCGGAGATTCAAAGGCGTGTTCTGCGGATGATCGGCAAGTCCGACGAGGAGATTCAGCGACAGTTTGGGCACATGCTGGAGGCGTTCGAGTACGGCGCACCACCGCACGGCGGAATCGCGCCTGGGATTGACCGATTCGTCGCGCGCCTCGTCAACACGGACAATATCCGCGAGGTGATCGCATTCCCGAAGTCCGGCAACGGCTACGACCCGCTGATGGACGCCCCGTCGCCTATCGACGACAAGCAGCTTCGGGAACTGCATCTTGAGATCAAGTGGCCGCCGAAGAAGGATCAGAAGTAGGCGTAACACGGGAAAATATAGTCATGGCTACAGCAACCGAACCGAAATCGGAACTGAATTATGTCGCGCCGCATATCACGTTGAACAACAACGGTGTGCCTTGCATCGATGGCACCCGATTCAAGGTGTACTTAATCGCGATTAGTCACCTGAGCGGGCTCACTAGCGATCAATTGCAGGAGGCATACCCTGATCTGACATCAGCCCAAATTCATGCATCGCTAACCTATTACTACGATCATCGAGAGGAACTTGATGACTACATTTCTGATGCCGAGAAGTTTGTAGACGAACCTCGCAAGCGGAGTCCAAACCGTTTCTCGTAAGACGAACTCGAGCAGCGGCTTGACTATGACCCAAGCCGGGTTCCGTCGTAATTACTCATACTGCGGCTCTATTTTGATGTTAATACGCCAGGCCAAGTACATCGCGGACTAGTCAGCCGAGGCATAGATGTAGTTCGTGCCCAAGACGACGAGCATGCTGAAGCACCAGATGATCAGATATTACTGCGGGCAACTAATCTGAGTCGCGTTGTGGTTACAACCGACAAGGATTTCCTATACATTGCGACGGAGTTTCAACACGCTGGCAGGCATTTTGCCGGAGTTGCCTATTTTCCTCAAAGCGAAACAGACTTTGGAAAATGTGTCGATTCGCTGGCTTTGCTGTGCGAAGCTCTCAGAACGGATGAAATGAATGACCATGTCGAATTTCTCCCGTACTGATATTACAAAGGCAAATTCGTCTCTGAACCTTCCTCCTCTCCGTACGTCAAAACAATTGGAAACCCTTGCGATCTATTGATTGATTGCTCTTTCACCAGGCCACTTGCTATTGTGGCCTGGTTTTTTGTCGCTTTTCTGGCAAAGTAGCGCCAGTCGTGATAATATAGTTAGCAGCAGTACTTTTTGCTAGACGTGAGGAACGATGTGAGCCCAAATATTCTCATTTTTATAGCGCTTTTGCTGCTGACCGTATTTCGTGTCGGCAACCGCGCTTACCTTGCCTACACAAATGGGTTTAAGACTTGGCCGATCATCGCCGGCCTCGGTGCGATCTATCTGATTTTTGTCGTGATCCGATTAGTGACAGGCACTCACGACCCCATGTTTCTGCTCATTTCGATCGGTTGCCTACTGATCAGCGGATTTCTCTACAACGCTGGCGCAAAGGCGCAGTAGCTAACACGTCACTTCCGGCTCACAGACTTGCAGTTCTTGACATAGAATCGCCACGGCCGATCGATAGCCTTCGTAATACCGACACGGGTTGTCGTGACGATTTCGTCGGGCGGGATTACGGGCGCGTCGAGAAGATAAAGTTTGGAATGCCGGGATGTGAGGTCGGTACCGTCAAACGTCGGACGGTCGATGGCCAACGCCTTGGTCAATCGGCCGGGTCCTGCGCAAAGTTGGAAATCAGGTACGCTTTCGGGCACTTCGCGATTTGCGCGCATGAGTTCGATTCCATCAACCGGTTCCAATGCGCGCACCAAAACTGCCTCCCCCACCCCTGCTTCCTGAGTTACCAGGTTCAGCATGAAGTGCGCGCCGTAGGAAAAGTAGACATAGGCGTGACCGGGTTCGCCGAACATGACGGCGTTGCGGAGCGTCATTCCGCGAAACGCGTGGCTGGCGGGATCATCGATTGTGTAGGCCTCGGTTTCGACAATCCGCCCGCTGATGCTTCCCGCGTCCGTTTCGCGAACGACGACTTTGCCTAGCGCCCTTCGTGCAATTTCGACCGTATCGCCGACATAAAACTCGCGCGGAACAAGGTTGCCTAATGTCACGCCGCCTGCTCCAAAGGCTTCCCGCCCATCATCAACCCGATTTGCTCCTGTGATGCATTGCCTGGAAGAATGCCCATGAACCGCCCTTCATAAAGCACCGCGATTCGATTCGCGAGTAGGCGGATTTCATCGAGCTCCGTTGAAATCAGCAAAACGGCGGCCCCGCGCTCCTGGCAATCGCGGATTTTGGCATGAACAAATGCCGCCGCGCCGACATCCAGCCCGCGCGTGGGCGACGCCGCGATCAGGAATTTCGGATTTCGCGCAACGGCTCTTGCAACCACGATTTTCTGCTGATTTCCGCCTGAAAGCGACGACGCTGCGACCAATGGGGACGCTGCCCGGACATCGTTCGCCTGCATTAGCGTCAATGCAGCGGCGCGCATCTTCCCTGTCGCCAGGAACGGCCCGCGTCGAAACTCCCGGCTCAGCGGCGCATCCAGTATTAAGTTTCGTTCGACACTTAGGCCCAGCGCGAGGCCATCGGCTTGACGATCCGGCGGAATCCACGAAATGCCAGCTTCCAAAAGTTTAGCGGGTGACCAGCCGCGCGCATCCGTACCGAAAGCCTCAAACTTTGACGCAGAGTATTTTGCCGTTCCAGATAATGCGGCGAACAGCTCTGTCTGTCCGTTGCCGTCAACGCCTGCGACTCCAAGCACCTCGCCCGGGAAAATAGTGAACGAAATTTTGTTCAGAGCAACATCATCGCGGCGAGCTTTTGCCGACGACAGCCTTTCGACAATTATGACCGGCGAACTCTCTTCCGCCGTCAACTGTGCCGGCCCACTAATGGTCTCGATGTCCGCGCCGACCATCCGTCGCGCGAGGTCTGCCTCGCTGGTTTCGTCCATCAACAAATCGCCTGTCACTCTGCCGCGCCGGAGGATGGTCACCCGGTCGCAAAGCGCCTTCACTTCACCGAGTTTGTGCGATACAAAAACCAGCGAGCGGCCCTGCTCTCGCAATTTACGCAAGACGACAAAAAGCTCATCGGTTTCGCTTGGTGTTAGGACTGCGGTCGGTTCATCGAAGAAAATAATGCGCGGTTCAAGAAGGAGAGCCTTCAGGATTTCAATGCGCTGTTGGACACCAACAGGGAGATCGCCCGCGCGAGCGTTGAGCGGGATTCGCCAGCCAAGCTGGTCGGAAAGTGCTTGCGATCGCGTTTCGATCTCTTTTGTTTGAAGCAAAACACCGGATCGCTGCACACCAAGCACCAGATTTTCGCTGACTGTGAAGACAGGCACAAGCGAAAAATGCTGATGCACCATGCCAATTCCGTGCGCAGCGGCGTCGGCCGGGCCGTTCCACCGGACAGTTTTGCCATCCATGATGATCTCACCCGACGTTGGCTGAAGCTGACCGCTAAGGACATTCATCAACGTGCTCTTGCCCGCGCCGTTCTCGCCAAGAAGGGCATGGATTTCGCCGGATTTCAGCGCGAAATCGATAGAGTCGAGGGCAAGGACGCCATCGAAGGATTTCGTGATTGAGCGGGATTGGAGGATGGATGAGCCGTCACTAGACATCGGTAAATTAATGGCGTGCGGAAGAGCGAAAAGTTGCCAATCGCATATTTGAGAAGCCTCTGCGCGAACATCCGTAGATTGGCTTTAGAAGAAAGTCACTTGGAGCTAGATCCAAGGGGCCGTCGGTCATCTCTGCAAATATCCAGTTTCGAATGTTGATAAAGTAAGCATTCGTGAGCGTAACGCCGTGAGGAAGGTTGACGACACACGAGTTCAGGTTCCAAGTTCCGCGGTCGGAGAGCATGGCCGATTCGTCAATCCAGTTTTCATCCTTCTTTGTTCCGAGGACAGCACCCGACATCGTAGCATCGCGTGGTAAGAAATCAAGAACCTTGGCACGTTTGCCTAGGTTTATAGAGCACTTGGCAGGTTGTCCGTTAGAACCGTATTCCCCCACCAGATGGCCAGTTCGGGTCATATATCGGTAGTTAACTTCCGGAGGTTCGGGCAATGGTGTGACGGACGTTTTCCCTAGCAACGCCAAACGCTTATCTGCCGTAATGAGCACCCTGCCTTGAGAATCAATGCCAATCAATTGTGCATTCTGGATTATCCGAACTAATACGCCATCCTTCCAAACACCGACCTGCCTGTCGTTCATGTGCGAAAAGACTTCGTCCAGGCTCGGGACATCCGAACGCGACACGGTGGCATAGATCGTCCCGTCCTTGGCCAACCAACAGTTAGAAATGTCGTGGTCTAGCCGATCTTGCGGCTCAGGCAAGTTGCCTTCAAAATGGCCCAATGTTGCCCAGGCGTATTTTTTCGAACCGCTCCACGTTCCATCCCACGTAAATGTCACTTCACAAAGCTTGACAGAACCTTCGCTCGCCAAAGAATCGATTGCAATGGTCGTTCCCTCATAGCCCTGATCATCTTTTTCTCGCACAGCCGGAAGAATGGTAATTTGACCATTTTTCATAGTGAACGGTTGCGAGCGGATATCATTCATGCCCTGTCCCCGCTGCACAGTTCCGTAAATCATGCCAGATGGCGTCATGCCCTGCAGGTTGAGCCTATCCCAGCCTTTCGGCGCTTTCAAGACGTACAAGCGGTACCTTGGTGGCCTAGCGGACGCTGCCGATAAGGAAGTCGCAAGCAGAAGGGAACACAGGGTCGCAATGCTTAGAGCCAGGAATCGTTTTGCAATTTGTTGAGCGGGAAGCAGCATTTTCTAAACCTCTTGCAAGAAAGAGCCGAAGGCCCATCATCTGCTTCACATCGCTTCGATCCAAGCGAACTACGTGTTCCCTCCGCTTCGCTCGTGCCTCGCTCCGGTCGGGATGACGGACAATGCTTGTATGTTGCACTCCCCATGCGAAAAAAGGCCCAGCGGCCTGAGAGCGTTCCTAAAATCCTGCTCCTAAAATACTTCCGGCTTCAATTGCGGGAAGAAAATCACGTCTCTTATGCTTGGCGCGTCGGTGAGGACAAGCGCGAGGCGGTCGATTCCGCCGCCGTAGCCGCCTGTGGGCGGCATGCCGTATTCCAGGGCGCGCAGGAAGTCCTCGTCCATCGGGTGGGCCTCGTCGTTGCCGGCGGCTCGCATGCCCATCTGCTGTGTGAATCGTTCGCGCTGGTCGATGGGATCGTTGATTTCGCTGAAGGCGTTGCCAAGTTCCGCTGCGCCCATGTAGACCTCGAATCGGCGGACAAGATTTGGGTTGGACGGACTCTTTTTGGCGAGCGGCGACGTTTCCAGCGGGAAATCCGTGATGAATGTCGGCTGGATCAAGTGCGGCTGGGTGAACCGCTCGTGCAGCTTTTCAATGATTCCGCCAATTGTTGGTTCGTTCTCGGTTGGCAGACCAACAGAGCGCATCGCGGCGTGGGCCGATTCAAGCGAGTCGAACGCCGACGGCGCGATGCCAGCGTACCGTTCGATCCCGTCCAACATGGGTAGCCGCGCGAACGGCTGCGAGACATCAATTGTGTTACCCTGGAACGTGAACTGCTCGGCGCCGTTATTGACCGCTTTGCAGGCTGCGCGGAACATCCGCTCCACGAGGGCCATCATGGTGTCGAGGTCGCCGTACGCTTCATATAGCTCAAGGAGCGTAAACTCTGGGTTGTGGCGCGTGCTGACACCCTCATTGCGGAAGACTCTGCCGATCTCGTAGACCTTCTCGATGTCGCCAACGATCAACCTCTTTAGATAAAGTTCGAGCGAAATCCGAAGATGCAGTTCAGCGTCGAGGGCGTTGTGGTGGGTCAGAAACGGTCGCGCGGCGGCACCTCCCGCGACGGATTGCAGAACCGGCGTTTCGACTTCAATATAGCCATCGGCGTCCAGCATATTTCGGATCGCGCGCACGACAGCGACCCGATCCAGGAGGGTTTTGCGGGCGTCGCGGTTGACCAGCAGATCGACATACCGCCGTCGGTAGCGCATCTCCGTGTCGGAAAGCGCGCCGACGTGCTTTTCTTCACCACCGGCGGTTTCGTACTCCTTGCCAAGCGGAAGCGGACGAAGCGCTTTGGCGAGTAGCTGGATCGACTTTGCGTGAACACTCACCTCGCCGGTCCGAGTCTTGAACACAAAACCCATGACACCCAGGTAGTCGCCGATATCGTGTCGGTGCTTGACATCGTCGTAAAGTTCGGCGCCAATTTCGTCGCCGCGCACGTAGACTTGCACGCGCCCCGACGAGTCCGTAATGTCCAAGAACGCCGCCTTGCCCATCTGACGAACACTGGTGATGCGCCCAGCGATGGTCACATTCTGGTTTTCGAGCTCCTCGAAATGCTCGGGAATAAATGCAGCGGCATGGCTGCGGTCGAAACGCTCAATTGCAAACGGATCGCGTCCTGCCGCGCGCAGTTCATTCAGCTTTTCTAAGCGAAGGGGATCGATTCCCTCGGGTTGACTATGCTCGGCAATTTGTTCTAATTCTGACTCTTGACTCAATGCAACATTGCTCCTCGTGGTGTTCTAGCATTATGCACCATGCAAAGTCATGTAAAAGCCCCATCCCTCATCCTGTAGTTCCATAGGAATTTGTAGGACGGGCGTCCCCGCCTGTCATCATTACTAAAAAGAAGAATTGAGAAGACAGGCGGGGACGCCTGCCCCACAAAGAACCTCCCCTAGCCCCTCCTTCCGAAAGGAGGAGAAAAGAAAAAAGCCCGACCAACGTCATAAGACGTCGGCCGGGCCTTCGAATCCTGCAATCTACTTGCTAATCGCTAGAATCTTGTACGTGACATTTCCTGCTGGGGCGCGGACAGTGACCTGATCGCCGACCGTCTTGCCAAACAGGCTCTCGCCGATGGGGGACTCGTCGGAAATTTTATCTCGGTTAGGGTCGGCCTCGACCGGAGAAACCATCCGAAACTCCCAGTCGTCACCGTAGCCGTCCAAAACCTTGACCAACGATCCGAGGCCTACAGTGTCCGTCGGTATCTCTTCTTGGTCAATCACGCGCGAAACCTGCAGGATATGCCGGAGGTCTTCGATACGGCCCTCCAGAAACGCCTGCTGATTCTTGGCGTCCTCGTATTCGCTGTTTTCGGTAAGCTCTCCGTACGTGATCGCATCGCGGATTCGATCGGCGATCACTCGTCGGTCCACTGTGCGAAGGCGGTCATACTCTTCCTGTAGCTCGCTAAAACCAACAGGCGTCAAAACAATCTCTTCCTTATCACCCAATTCGTGTACCGCTCCTTTGTTGCCCGACAAGTCCGCGACTTCCAGACTCGCCTAATGGCAAAAACTTCTACAGTTTACCGATCTAATGTTCGGTATATCTCTTCAGGTGCCAGCAAATTCCACGTGATTTCGGAACAAAAAAGCAGGCGAACGACCTTCCGCACCCATTAGCGGACTGCCGTATCACCTGTGCCACAACAGCTTTCCGATCTATCAAGCATCATCGCTGACTACTTAAAATCGCCGTTCAGTATACCCCGAACCTGGCAGGCTGTCAATATCGATTCCAGTGGCAGGTGAACCTATGGAGCGACTCCATCATCGCATAATGGTTCATCGGCAATCCTAACGCGAATCTTCACATTAACAGGCAATTGCGCGGATAAGTTCACGAAATTTTTGCCTGGACTCGGTTATTTCGCGCCGGTTAGGCTTTTTTGTGTCATCCAGTTGCGACTCTTCAGAAGTGCGCCCTTTAACGAGCCGCGAAACAGTCCGGACAAGTCGAGTTTGCGTCCGCCGGTCGCATAGTAGTAGCTTGCGGCGCGCCCGACGGCATATGTGCCAGCGTACGCGACCCCGGCCTTGACCGCAACCCCTACCCCGCCAGGGACAATTCCCAGCGCCTCGCGCGCAATTGCTCGCCAGCCAAACGCCGACCCGACCACTGGGATCATCTCCGTCAATCTTGCGCGCGGATCGGGTTCTAATCCGTAGCATGCTGCTATCTCAAGGACTAGGGTCATCTGATTGCGGGTCAGAACCAGCATATCCCCCGCAGCGGTCGCAGGCAGCAGCCAGTCGAACATCGGAACAATTCCCGGCAACGCCGATATCGCGGCGAGGCGAGCGTTGGTGACGGAATATTCGCGCGCTAGTTGCTCTGCGACCACCTGGCGAAACGCAGGCACTTGAGCCCCTAGCGCAATGCGAAGTTCGGGCTTCAGTTTGGCGACTGAAGCAAGCGCGCTCGACCATCCTGCATCGGTTTGGAGCGCGGGATCATCGGCATTGAGAACAAGCTGCTTCGTTTTTGTGAGCGATTGCAACTGGTCGTCGTACTCCGTAACGACGCCCGCCGATTCGCCAAGCCTCGCCATCGCCCAAGCGCGGTTCGCCGGTGTGCCGACAACGGCCAATTTGACGTCGCGCGATTGAAGCGCGCGCAGTTCGTCGCCAGTGACTCCGCGCACGAGCTTCCAAACCCGCATTAAGTTATTAATCGATCCCTTGTTCAAATTCAACGATTGACGCTCCCATCTGCAAAAGCTGCTTGAAGTCGGCAGCCCGTAACAAAAACCTAGAGTGGTATACGGTTATACCCAGAGATTCGTGCCAGGCAAATTTCGTCCATCTGTGGGACAGGATGTGGGCAGGCGTCCCCGCCTGTCTTCCGAAATAATTCGAGTGCCACCATTTTGGCGACGAATTGCTCTCGTTTACGTGGCCCATGATGCGTTCCCAACAGGAAGGGCGAACCGCAGCTCGCAAGCTCACATTGGTTAGCCCCTACAAATTAATGCGGGTACAAATAGGGAATGAACGGTGACGAAACGGTCGAAGTAGAGGATTTAGCTGAGCCAGGCTTTTTAGCTGCGCGCGAAGCGATGGTTGAACAGATCCTGCGAAACTGCGAACAAACGGGCGTAGTCATCTCAGACGCCGTGCTCGAAATCATGCGTCAGGTTCCCCGCGAGCGTTTTGCGCCCCGTGCAATTTTGACCGAGACATACGATGATCGCGCCATTCCGATCGGCCTCGGGCAAACACTTTCTCAACCGACCATGGTCGCGTGGATGACCACTTTGCTCGATCTCAATGGCTTGGAAAACGTGCTTGAAGTCGGCACTGGTTCCGGCTATCAAGCATTCGTCATCTCGCAACTCGTTCCGCATGGAAAACTGACCACAATTGAGAGGCATTCACTCCACGGACGCCGCGCACGACGAAGGCTTGCTGCACTTGGAGGGTCCAATGTCATCGTCATCATCGGCGACGGCTCCGCCGGTTATCCCGACGGAGCACCGTTCGACCGGATTCTCGTCACCGCGGGTGCGCCCGATATTCCTGGCCCGCTAGTCGAGCAGCTTGCATCGCCCGGTCGTCTGGTATGCCCGGTAGGGCCGCGCGATTTGCAGGAGTTGACTACGGTTGACAAGAGCGCAGACGGACACCTATCCATCATGAACCATGGCCGGTGCGTTTTTGTGCCGCTTGTAGGCAGTTTGGGCTGGTCGGAAGAATAGATCGGCGGAGCGTGACTAGCGGAGTGTTGCGATGCGCACCCGTCCGCGATGGCCGCTACTGGCGCTGGCATTCGACGTCATCGAAACCAGTTTGGCAGTCACCATCGGCACAGGCATTTGGCCCGCTTCACGGTCTTCGGAATCGCGCGGCTTACTGTTTGCGTAGACGACAATCGCGTTCGTCAGCCACCTGCCCGGCCGCGCAAGCATACGTCCGTTGCAGTAGAAGCCGGTGGATGTTCCCGCGTCCAGGTTCATCGCGTCGGTGCAGCCAAGCGACTGCATGATCTTGGCGAGCCTGCCGAGGTAGATCGGTTCGCGGGTCATTACAAAGACGAGCTGATTCGTTTTCGTGAACCCAACTCCAATCCGGCTGTTCGGCCCAAGCATGTGCTGATCCTTGAAGTGCTCCATGCGCGGATCAAGGACGATGGCGCTGTTTTCGAGCAGACGAGGCCCACAAGCGACCACGGTATCATAACCGCTCCAGTTATGATGATGCCCCCACGGGACGGTCACCATGTCGGCGTGATTGTCCGGCGTGATCGCAAGCGCCGTTCCCATCCCGCCGAAATAGGCCAGGGAACCGTTGACAACGATATCGCCGACTGGGCGCAAATTGTCCAGCGAGAAAAATGTGCCTGTGACCGCGACATTCGGATGCGCGCGGTTGATCATCTGCGAAAACGGCTCCGAGGTGCCGATGCCATTTCGCGCCAGCAGTGCGCTGACTTTGATGCGGGGATCGTTGAGGTCGACCTGGACGATCTTGACAGGAACCTGCGCAGCATAGGCATCGCCCTGCCAAATCGGCAATCCACTGTCTGCAGCCTTCGCAACGATCTGCGACTTTTTGTCGGGATGCTGGTTGCGTGCGGCTTCGATTCGTGCCAGTCGCTCTAGATGTTCGGCGTAGAGCTTGGCTTCGTGCGCTTGCTCGTTGGCCACACGCAGATTGTGCTGATGTTGAAGTTCCGCAAGCTTTTCACGGTGCTGCGCAGGCGTTTCATGTCGCTCGCGGCGCGCTTCCGCAACAATTTCCGCATGATGCGATGGTTCGGCTAACGCCTGCTCACGCTCCGCTTTTGCCTCAGCTAGCTTTGCTTCACGAATTTCGCGCTTGGTCTTATGGTGATGGCGATCGGTCGTATCCGTCAACGCTTCTTGATGGCGACGCGCCTTGCGGTGGCTCGTTGGAGAGTCAGACGATGCGTCCTGCTCGGACGAGTGCTTATGATGGCGGTGCGACGGCTTTGGGTCGCTCTGCGAGGCGACTTCTGCCTTATGATGCTTTTTGTGGGAACTCGCGTGCGCAGGCACACCCAGGAGCAGCGACAAACATCCGCAGATTGAAACGGTAAGAAACTTAAACGAACGCAAGCTGACCGAACGCCGAGCGCACATTACTTTCTATTTCCCTGGCCGAAAATGGCCGCGCAGCAGAGTGGTGATTTATGCACTATAACATGTTTTCGGAAGATTGACAGAGGAAAAATACCTAACAGCATGGAAGCGCTAAGAGGAATTTTCGCACGTGGTGTGAGTGTACCCACACGCATAAATATCGGCTTAGATACGCAGGCAGTTCCACCTGCTCCTTGCCCGTAAAAGATCAGGCCTGACGCGGCTAACTTGCCGCGACTGGCATGGGTAAAATACGAAAATGGATTTCGTGCGGCCCAACCTCACGCTGGTGATCGACCGGCGACTCTACCGTCCCCAGCAAGACAGCGAACCGCTTTCACTCGTCGAGGCAGCGATCAATGGTGGGGTCACCATGGTTCAGTTGCGGCTACCCGGCGACAACGGCAACAGCAGTGCGGCTGAAGATCTGGCGGCGTACGCGATCGCGCAGCGGTTGCGCGAACTTACGTCGGGGCGCGTCCCGTTCCTGATCACGGGCGACCTAAAACTTGCCGACAGGTGCCATGCGGATGGTGTCCTGCTTGTCGGCGAACGATCCTACAAGCCCAGTGCGGCGCGGGACTATCTTGGCGGCACGAACGCCAAGTTTGTGGGATGCTTTGTGGATTCTGTCCAGGGCGCGTCTCGTGCGGAAAACAATGGCGCGGACTTTGTGCAGGTAGGGCCTGTTTTTGACCCACTCGCGGAAGGTCAGGAGGATTCTCTCGCGACGATACGGAAAGTAAAGGATGCAGTAAATGTGCCGCTGGTTGCGTTCGGTGGCGTCGACTCGCCTGAGAAGGCGGCTGCGGCAATTGAGGCGGGCGCGGACGGCATCGCGGTGACGGAGGCGATTTTGTCGGCGCCAGACCCGCGTGAGGCGGCGATGGCGTTATGCGCTGCGATTGGAGCCGCAGAGAGCAAGTAAGCAAAGCAGTTGACTTGTTTGCTACAGATCAACTTCGGGGTAACGTTCTAGCCAGCGCGCTTCCCCACCCTGCCATAGTTTACTAGGAAGATGTGAGCGCTGAAACGATTTAGAAATCGAGAGGTAATCTGCCATGGCCGGAAGACTGAACCAACATGGAAGTGAGAAGTTCGACGAACTGTTCGAGGAAAACACCGGTGCGATCGGTGACCTGAGCGACATCGTCGATAAGCATGCGGGCGACGCTGTCTTTCTCGGCGGAATCAACGACGGCTCGGTCAAGGGTGCGGACGGAGGCGAGGCAGACTTCATTGGCGAAATGAACTCGAGCGATCCGGACGACTTTGACGAGGAACGCGACGACGATTCGCTGTCTGGTCAAGCCGCCAGCGACGTCGATATCACGGGTACAGCGGCGGGCATCGCCAGAGGATTCGGCAGCCATGTTCCGCTCGACATCGGCTCTGGCGGCTTCCAGATTGAAGAAATCCCTGACCGCGCCCTCAGCCATCTTGGCCGTACCCTCCCCGACGAAGAGCTGGACGACTACGACGACGACGACCCCAACAACGGCAAATACGATCCGCGGGAGCTCGAATCTCTCAGCATTCCGGGCGGCGGGACATCGAACGACGATCTTGATCAAGACGAAGACGACCGCGACCGAGTCTAGCAAGCAAAGAATAATTGGGTAGGCGCAGCCATTCGCCGTAGCGGAGCAGTACACTGACGGCATGGCAAGGAAACGCCTAGATTTTTATCCGGCTACGCCGCAGCCGTCCATCATCAGGTTGGCGAACGCAATCTTGCCGTCCGCGCTGCGCTGGTGCGGAGTTGCCACGGTCTCCCTTCCTCCCGATGACCTTGCACGACTGCAAAGCCATTCAAGTGGCCGGTGCATTATCGCGCCGAACCACCCCAGCCGTGTCGAGCCGCTGATTGTCGGCTATCTCGCCAGCAGGATCAACCGCTCGTTCTACTACGTCTCTGCGCGCGAAAACTTTGAACTGAGCTGGGGGCCGTTCATGCAGCGCATCGGTGCCTATTCCATCGCTCGCGGCACGCCTGACCGTACGTCGATTTCAACCACCCGCGCTCTTCTAGCGGAACAGGATCGGCAGGTCGTCCTATTTCCGGAGGGGGAAGTCTATCACCACAACGACATCATGCTGCCGCTCAATTCGGGCGTTGTCCAGATCGGTTTTTGGGCACTTCAGGACTTGCAGAAGGCTGGGCGCGATTTGTCGCTGCCGATTATTCCTATCGCGGTCAAATACCGGTTCCTCGATCCTCCACGGCAGCCGATGCTGAACCGCGTTGCGCGACTTGAGCAAGCGGTTGGAATTACCAGTCCGTCTGAAAACCTAAAGGAGCGGGTCATCGCCTTGGGGATGTCGATTGTTGCAACGCTGGAGGCTCAGTACCGCGTGCCGCACGAAGGCGCGCTACCAAAGCGCATAGAACGAATCAAGGATCGCATTATCGACCGTGGAGTTGCTCTGCTTGGCCTTGAGCCGCGAGCGTCCGACGCGACTCATCCCGAAAAGATGCGCCAGCTTTTCAACGCCGTCCGCGAGTTCAAATGCGAATTGGAGAAGCCGAAAACACAGTACGAGGAGCGGCTACTTGAGCAGCGGGCCGTGCAGATCAACTTGGCCCTGGCTGACCTAGGGCGCATCCACGACTGCATCGCCATCTCTGGACATTATGTTAGCGACCATCCGACTTTCGAGCGGCTCAGCGACGTCATCGGCCGAATGGAGGAGGAGGTATTCGGCAAGCATGTCCGGTATCCGAGGCGCGAAGCACTGATCCGAATAGCCGAACCGCTCGATCTCGGCACGCTTGTCGACGATTACAAATCCAACAAGCGAGAAACTACCGCCAAAGCCACGGCAGAAGTCGCCCTCCGGATCGCGAACATTCTGGAAAGCCTAGCCGATTCAGGTACGGCGATTTCTGAGGCGGATTGGCCACGAACCGACTAAGTTCGTCGCTTCCCTCAGCCACTATTTCTCTGCCAAAAATTTCGTCATTTCGACATACATGCGGGCTGGATACTGGATAAACTCGTAGTGAGATGATCCGGCTGGCAGCGGGATCACCTGCGCGTGCATCTGATCCGTTGCCGCCTTTTCTGCTCCAGTCTGCCATGCGACCATCGCGTCCTGGACGGATTGCGGCGCGCCCATCTTGGTGAAGTCGCCAAAGGTCGAAAAATAGCAGAGTGCGGGAGCCTTAACGAGCGATTCGTCGGCATGCAGATTTGTGGTTGAGTGAATAAACTCGGCGGTCGTCTGCGCGGTACATTTTTCCGTCAGCGTACCATCCGGGTTGACTGTCACCTTGTCCCGCATATTGTTTTCAGAACCAATATTCCATGCGCCCGCTGCGAATGCCGTCCAAAATGTGCGATATGCGCTGAACGATGCGAGCGTGGACGGAGCTGTAGCAACGAGCTTTGCCGTGTCTTCTGCCGACATAGTCGCAAACGGCGCGAACGCGCCCTGCGACCGGTCATACGCGGCATCGAAATAGACCAGCTTGATGACACGGTCTGGGTATTTCCCCGCAAAGACAGTAAGTTCGTCACCGGCGAGCGAATGGCCAGCGAGGATCGCCCTTTTGATACTCAGCGCGTCCATGAATCCGGCGATGTCGCCGACCCTTGCGCTTGTATCGTAGCCGGTCGCGGGCTTGTCCGAATCGCCGCAGCCACGGCGCGTGATTGCATACACATGATAGTGACTGACAAAGCGCGGCGCAAAGTCGTCGTAGATGTGCGCGGTGTCGTTGAGTCCGGGAATAAAGATCAGCGACGGGCCAGTGCCGCCATAGTCCAGATAGTTTAGGCTAATATCACCCACTTTGGCCATCTTGGATTCGTGCTTAGTCGCGTCCTTATAGGCTGGCGAATCGTAGGGACTATCGGCAAAAGCTGCTACGGCGCAGCAAAACAAAACGGCACATAGGACGGCTGTCTGGATCATTCGGTTCATTTGGTAAAGCGGTTCTCCTCTTTCGGAACACTCCGAACCTGGCAATTACCCCAGTATACCGGCAAAGAGAGGGCGCCCGCTGTAGGCGGGCGCTCTACCGAAGGGCAGGTCTATGGCGTTACGGTAAACGGCTTGAACGAATAGAGACCGTTTGGGCCGCCGTACATCGTCGTGCCATAGAAGTTGCCGTCTGAGCCCAGCAGAAGACGAGCATCATATTGGTATGGTGACCATCCGTCGCCAAACTCGTTGTGTCAAGTTCCGGGAGGTTGTGAACAGAGAAGATTGCTGGTGAGGTGTTGTGCATCCGGTGCTCCTCCTGGAAACAGTTCCGGGTTCGTCGCATACCATTTGAGGACTGCCTGAAAGGGCGTCATCGTGCCGATGGGTATGCGCCTGTTCCTCCTGTTGAGATTGTAGTGCCTGCACCATCCGAGCAGGGCGGCTGTTCTGGCCTCGCGTTCGATGTAGCGCCTGCCTTTGATGACGCCCTCCTTGACCAGGCCGTTGGTGCGTTCCGCAAGTCCGTTGGTCTGCGGACGGTAGGGTCTGGTCGTCCTGTGGCGTATGCCGTGCTCGGCGCACAGGTCGTCGAACGGTCGCCTGAACCCGTGCGCGTGCTTTTCGGGAGCGCATCCCTTGAGCGTGTACTCGCCGCCGTTGTCGGTGAGGACGGTGTGGATGGCGAACTCGAAGAACGCGCGGCACCGGCGCAGGAAGTCGCAGGCGGCGGCGGAGTCGTGCCTGTCGTAGACGTGCAGGAAGACCATGCGCGTGGCGCGGTCCACGGCGACGAAGCAGTGCTGCGGGCCGCGCAGGGTGAAGCTGTCGATGTGAAGGAAGCCGGGCGTGCGCGCAGCCTCGTCGTCGAAGCAGGGCCTGGCTGCGGCATGTTCGTCCTGCCCGCCGCCGTCCTTGCCGCCGCCGGGGAGCCGGTTTTCGCCCCTGCGGACGAGCAGGCGGAATACGCTCGAGCGCGTGGCGTGCGGGATGTGCGCCTGGACGTTGTCGAGAAGATCGTCGAGAGCAAGCTCGGCGCTGGTGCGCAGATGGACGATGAGCTCCTCCTCCGAGGGGCTGAACGCGGTTCTTGAATGCAGCGGCCGGCTGCTGCGGTCGTTGACGTGCCGGTGGGTGACGCCCCGCCGCCTCCACTTGTGGACGGTGGCGACGCTGACCCGCAGCCGCTCGGCGAACTGCCGGAACGTCTCGCCGTCGGGGTTGTCCTGTATGAGATTTCGTATGTGATGGTTGGTTTTTGCATTAGAATGATAGGTGGGCATGTCGGTACCTTCTTGTTTAGTCGCTAGTAGACTACCGCATGCCCAAACAACCTGGTGCCGCAATTCAAAAGTACCTGTTCATAATGTCCTGAAACCTAACACTCGTTGAACGTATGCAGGGTGACAAATGTTGGTCCGGATGCAGTCGCGGTCGTACTGGACAGAACCGACATGAAGCTGGCAAGAGCAAGAAAAAGAATCGAGCGCAATAGTCTGCTCGAAAGGGATGAAGGCTGCATGAAAGCTCCTCTTTGCTGGCACGCTCGGCCTGACATGGGCGAGCATCGCGTCGTTTGTTCCACGACCTGCAAGTACAACGTTGTGACTTTCAGAAAGCAAAGTCGAGCCGTGATTGGGGCAAAAGTGTGTCCGGCGTACGTATTATACGCCGGACACAATCAACTTACTCTGTAGTCTTGCCTAATTATGCCAACTGGCACCTAAGTCACGGTGAACGGCTTGAACGAGTAGACAATCACGGTGTTGCCGCCAAGCACTTCCGTCACCTGCACCTGGCCGGTGGTTGCGCCAGTCGGCACCTTGACTGTGATGGTCGTAGCCGTGAACGACGTAGGCGTCGCAGCAGTTCCGTTAAAGCTAACCGACGTCACCCCCGCGAAATTGGAACCGTTGATAGTAATGGATGCTCCTGGTGCGGCGGAAGTTGGCGAGAAGCTGTTGATGATCGGGCTGTGAATCTGGACTCGGAACACTGAACCCATGATGTCAGCACCAGCTTCGCTTGTTGGTGTGACTCCGCCGACCGATGTCGTTCCATAGATGTTTCCATCAATCCCCTCTACGAGCGAGCCCTTAGGACTTGCGCCCGTACTGCCCGTAACGGGGAGCGAGTTCAGCACGAAGAAGCTGTTGCCTCCGCCGGTTCCGACCTGGAAAATCGTTCCGCCCGCGTTCGGACCACCCTGGTACGCCGTACCATAGAGTGTTCCGGTCGATCCTTGAACAAGACTTCCGTAGGGAGTAGCGCCACGAGTCGTATAGTCGAAGTCGTCCATGTCGTGGAACGTGCTTCCGCCAGTTTTTGCGACCTTATAGATAACGCCGTAGTCTGATCCACCCGAAGACGTCATGCCGTAAAGCGTCCCGTCGAACCCCTCGATCACGCCACCAGACGGTTGCGAACCGTCAGAGCCTTTGAACGCATGCACGATAGAGAATCCCGTTGTCGGCGAGTACTCGAAGACATTCCCGAAACCTGCGGTATTCGTACGGGCAGTCCCATAGAAGTTGCCGTCAGACGCCTGGATTAGACCCGCGTTCGGATTTTCGCCGTCCGTGCCATTGAAGGAGTGCAGCACAGTTTCGTCGCTTCCATCTGGCGCCATGCGTATGACTGCGCCGTCGTTGTACTGGCCACCGTAGAGCGTCGTGCCGTAGAGATTGCCGTCTGTTCCGTAGACCAGATTCGATGGAACGTTTGAACCTGCTGCTTCTCCAAAATCGAAGATGGGCGTAAAGTCGAACGCGGTCGAGATCGAATAGACCGTCCCTTCGGAATAAGTTCCGCCGCCGCTGGTTGTTCCATAGAGCAGACCGCTTGGAGCGACCACTAGGCCCGATTGCGGCATCGATCCTTCCAGAAGGTTCTGGCCATTGAATTCGTGAGCAATCTGGTAGGTGCCGTTTAGCGCCATCTGGTAGACAATGCCGTTGCTGTATGCCCCGCCTGCGGTGGTTGTGCCGTAGAACTTCTGGTCTGGCCCAAATGCAAGCGAGCCGTAGTCTGGCGTTCTACCATCGAAAAAGCCGTCGCCAAAGCTGTAGATCACGGTCGGTGATGTGCTGACGGATGTCGATGCCTTCCAAATCGTGCCATCGCTGAGCACACTCCCTGTTCCGCGAACGCCGTAGAGCGAACCATCAGATCCTATGATCGGGCCTGGTTGGCCACTTGCACCTTCAGAACTGTCGCCGAGAAAAGTAGTCAAATCGGAGAATGTGGATGTTGCCGTAACATATTTGAAGATCACTCCACTACCAGAAGCATCTGTCGAGTCGGTACCTCCATACTCGGTAGCGCCATAAAACGAACCGCTGCCATTAGACACCACTTCGCCTTCGGCGTTGTAGCCGTCGGTCGCGTTGGCAAATGATTTCAAAACTGTCGGTGCGCCTCCGGTGGTGGGTATCGACTCGAGCGCACCGTAGCCGTTTGTTGTTCCGTTGGCAACAGTGAAATAAAGCATACCGTTGCCGCCGTCGCATACGCCACCCGGTGTGCCGCCTTCCGTCGCTCCTCCGGCAAACGAATGCAACACCGAAAAGCCTGTGCCGCCTGTGCCGATAGTAAAGATCGTGCCATAGTTGGCACCGCCCGCCCGCGCGGAACCATACAGTGCGCTCTTGATGATCACAAGGCTCGTATAGAACTGGCTGCCGTCACTGCCACTACCGGCAAAATCATGAAGATCGGTGAGTGTTCCGCCGGACGCATTAATCTTGAAGATAGTGCCGTTCGAGTTGGCTCCGCCTTGGGACGTAACACCATACAGGACGCTACTCGATTCAACCAGCCCCGCATAGGGATACGCTCCGTCCGTCGAGTAAGCGAATGAATAGACCACCGAATACCCTGTGCCGTCCTTGGCGATCTTGAAGATCGTGCCGTAGCTGTTGGCCCCTCCCGCTTGCGTGGTGCCATAAAGATAGCCGCTCGTCGGATCCTCGATGAGATGACCGTTCGGTGACGAGCCATCGGGGGGCGTCGTGCTGCCGGTGAATGAATGAAGGGTCTTGTAAACACCGGCAGATGTCACTTGAAAGACAGTGCCGACGCCGTTAGTGCCGCCAACAGTCGTGGTTCCGTAGTAGTTGCTGTCGGAACCAAGCAGCAACCTGGCATCGTATGACGCTGGTGTCCAGCCGTCGCCGTAAGAGTTAAACGTGTGTAGCGTGACGAATGTCGGCCCCGAGGCATTTGCGCCGCTGCCGTTCAGCAATAGAACGAAACCAACTGCCATCATCAAAAAGACTCTCCACTGTACCGAGCCAATGCCGGATTTCATCATTTTGTCCTTTCAAAGAGCTGCAATGGCGCGCAGAGTACTGCTCTGCGTGCATTTTCTAGGATCGCACTAGCTTGAATCCGTCGCTGTATGTCACATGCGGACAGGTAGACCGAAAGCCATTGTTCTTGACAGGACATAGGGACCTGCGGCGATCCATGTAGGGGTTTCCGCACTAGACCTGTAAAGACCTGCACAAATTTCCAAAAATCTTGCACATAAGAAAAACCGGCAGACGATTGTCTGCCGGCTAAGAAGAAGTGTTCGAACTGGACGTTGCTTAATGCAGACTGGAGACCTTCACATTCGTCGCGCCGAGAGCGTGGGCGAGGTCTACAAACGCCTGATTGGAGATCGCATGGTAGCTCTGGTCGGCATCTGCGCCGTATTTGGCGTCAATATCGTTCATCACCTGCATGTGGATATTATGCGTCACGGCCTTATCGAGAAGGAACTCGGTGTAGAACGTTCCGTCCGAATCGCAGCCTGCAGTGACGAGCGTGGTCGCAAGCTTGGTACCTGTAAGCGACGGATCAGGCGCGGGCAGTGAAACTCCGGCTGCAGTCGCAATTTTGAGGGCGTCAGCGACGGCGAAATCGAAGACCGTCAGCCAGGAGGCGACCTTCGCCTTGCCGTACTGCTTGTCGAGCTTCTTGACTTCGTTGCCGACCGCCTTCGCGCCAACCATGTTGGTCAGGGCGGTTGCGGTGGAAAAGCTGGACGCGCCGCCGCCAGCGGCAACAAGCGCCGAGGTGACATTAAGTGCCGGATCGCCAGAGTAGACTGGGCCGCCGTATCGGCTCATGTCCATTTTGGAATCATCGGCGCGCACGACCGAGGTGGTCAGCGCGGAAAAAGTGATGGCCGCAAGTGCGGCAACGGTGAACGCGGCTTTGCGCAGGGACTGCGATTTCATGTTGGGTTTCTCCTGAGTGTGAACTGACGCCTTGACGAAATCGCCAGGCGGACGTTTGCTTACAGGAGAATAGTTTACGGATTTGGAGGATCAGTCACCAGACCATTAACTGCTCAGTTTTTGACCAGAAATTGCGGGAGACAAACAATCGACCGCACTAAAAATTCCGTCATCCCGACCGAAGCGAGGAAGGCATCTACGCCTTTATTGCAGACGTTTTTGATTTGTTAGGCGGTAACGCTATGATTGTGTAGTGATGGAATGCGTGGCAATTTTGACGGAAGACCCGGCTTCGATCGCTTAATCTCAGTTATCCGTGCTGTGCCGGCTCCGCTGTATCGTTGACGTGAAAGTCCTGCTCCTGCGCACAGTCTGGCGTTAAGAAAGGTATCCGATGCCGTTTCGGCGTGTATGTCCCGCGTCTACTGGAAGCGCTTGGCCTCGCAGAAGTCGAACACAACCCCAAAAACAACCGCATGCTGGCGTTTCGTCAAAAGCCCGAGCAATTGTCGCCAAGACCTGAAAATTTAGCCTCACAGAGGACAACGAGCTTGGTAAGTGGCGGCTCGCTCCACTCTTCGACGAGACGTACATAGTCAAATTTCAAGTGGTACTCTTTTCATTCGCCTAACGTTTTGTCCACGACGAGGAAGCTCATATCATCGGGTATGTCTAGCAGTTAGGGCGAGAGTGGGATGTGCGGCAATTCATTAGGTTGGCCCGCATTCACGTTAGCACCGTTTCTCTTACGCCACCACAATTACGACGGCAAAGCCAAACGCGCGGTCGTTATGAGTTCATGATTTGCCTCAATGTTTTCGCGATCGCGCTTCAGTCGGTGCTCTACCGGCCGGGACAAGCCGCTGTTGCGACGGGCAGGCAGCGGTGGCGTGGAGGTTAGAATGGACTAAACGTCATGTTAACGGACTTGCCGGCGGCATTCAGCATCGACGATGCTCCGCTGGCTTTATTCGTTGCTATTGACTCCTGGGCGGAGGACGCAAGCGCCGTATATCCTCCTGAAACCATGGCAGGGCGCAGAAACTTGACGTGCCCGTCAGCCGCCAAGAAATTTGAAGCGCCGTTGTGTCGCGTGCCGTCTTGTGTACCAATCATATTTAGGCTATAGCCGCTGATGCTTCCCGTCGCATAGAGGCCGGTGTTAAAGTAGGTGGCCGGCGATTTGTTGTAGGTGTAGTTTGATGTAATGAAATTGATGCTGCCGATGCCAGTGGGGCTTTGTTGCTCCAACGGCATGCTCGGGTTACAAGCGTTGATGTTTCCTACTTCGAATAGAAGCACGGTCAAACTGCTTGCAGTCATGCCCGAGATAGCGGAGTACGGATTTAAATTATTGACAGGGAAATGCTGCATAACATTGTAGTTCATTCCGTACGAAAATGTCTGGGCAGGATACGACGCCGAAATGTTCGTAGTCGGGACGTAGGAGTCGTCCGGACACGCAAATACCCGCGTCGCTTTTACATAGGAATACAGCTCGCCGGCCCAACCATTTGAATAACCGCCGTTGGTGTCGCATGGAAACTGTTCGTCGTAATCCTGGGTGTATTGCATGAACGCGAGCCCAAGTTGCTTTAGGTTACTAGAACACGTCGTCTGCCTCGCCTTTTCGCGGGCTGAAGCGAACACCGGGAAGAGTATGGCTGCCAGAATTGCTATAATTGCGATCACAACGAGCAGTTCGATCAGAGTGAATCCTTGCCTCGCTCGGCGGGGCTGGGTAGCGTCGATGTTCATATTGTTTCCTTTGCTGCCGAGAGGCCGCCAAACGCGGAATGATTTGTCGGCCGATAAATAAAGATGCATGAAACCATTGTAGCACAGCGATAAACGGCGGTCAATAGAAATTCGACATAATTACAATCATATTCACAGCTAATTTTACAATAGACTTGGCGTATTCCCTAGAGTGTAAATTCCGATGGTCGAACGCCGATTGCAGAAGTACCCCGTGGATAATTCAGCACATTTGACCGCCCCTACTCCACTATCAAGCGGCATTCTCAAGACATGCCAAGGATAAAATAACTCCGTACTAACAAATGGCATCTTCATTGAAATATTCAACCGCGTTGCTATTGCGATCAAAGACATCTACCAGCGCAGGCGTGATCATTCCGCGCTTGTCTATGTACCGTCTGCCGCGCTTGGATCAATCCCGGGCAGGAAGTGAAATCCAAATCCGACAAAACTGTCCAGGAAAGTAAATAAGCCAAACGCTGCTGTAGCTGTTCGCCGGGGCAGGGAAAGGGACAGTTTGATGAAGTTCAGGCCGAAGATTCGCCCTCCGTGACTCCACGGCGACCCTCTATTATCAAACTTATTATTTTCACAAAAAATCGCCGCAGAAATTAAATTATTGACGCCCTTAAACTCACTTGACACTAGGTGACACCTTTGGTATAGTTATTAGACCTCAGCCGAAATGCTCGTTGGCATGGTTTACAAGAGCTGTCCTGTTGACCTGATGTCGTCACTAGCTGTGTACGATTTCGCTGCGAAATTAATATTTCTGAGGCAGCCAACGCATTTTAATAAGATGGATTTTGCAGGTCCGACTTTTCGTCGATTATTACTGCTATTTGTTCGTGTGGCATGGATGTCAACATGAGGAAAAGAGAGGTTTAAAATGCATCGCTTGCGCGAAATTAGTAGATCAGGCCGAAGAAACGCAGCGTTTACACTGATCGAGCTCCTAGTCGTCATAGCAATTATTGCTATTCTCGCAGCGATACTCTTTCCCGTCTTTGCTAAGGCAAGGGAGAAGGCGAGGCAGACAACCTGCGTTTCCAATATGAAACAGTTAGGCTTGGCCCTCTTGCAGTATCTTCAGGATTCCGACGAAGTGAATCCGTACCGCACGTACCCTAGCGTATCGAACTACAGTTGGAAGAACGTTTTATATCCCTATGTAAAGACTTCTGCGGTTTACGTCTGTCCGGACAATCCAAATTCGGCCATCAACGACTACGACAGCAATCCGCAACTGGCGGTATCGTATGTCCCTAACTGCTTGAACAATCCTCCTAAAGTCACGCAAGTGGGTGTTGTGGGCGAAAACTCTTACACGGGTACGACGACGGCCGCACAGGTGGGATCCCCCTCGACACTGATTGTGGTCCTTGAAACTCCTAACCGCGCCACGGACTTCTACATTACCAGCCCCTATTTTGATGGCACCAATCCAAATGTGCCTTACGTCAACACCAATAGCGCCAATGTCGTGCCCTTTGTCGGACATACGCTTATGAGCAATTACATGTTTTACGATGGTCACGTAAAATCGCAAAACCCGGCGCAAACACTAGCAATCTCGGAAGGCGGCAGCAGTCCGACGGACGAGTGGACTCGAGATGGAAGTGCCATGAACAACGCGACGGCGAACTACAACCTGGTACTGGCCAGTCAGTACGCGCAATGAGCGCTGGCATGGCTGGCTGCAGAACCAAAGTCTGCCGTCAGATGCACCCGACGCGCAAGTGGATCGGGTATGGTAGGCGGAATGCCATCTCAACGTATGATGGTCGCCTTGGATACGCCGTTGCCTATGTAGCTTGAGGTGCCAGCAAAGTGGTTTCCTCGCAAGAGCACTCCGGAGGAATCCGCGCTCACCGACAGAACGCTCCGAGCGTTATCTAGCTGGCAGTGCTCGACGATGACATCAGTAGCATTAGCTCCCACGTCGATGCTTCCTCCATTGTCCGCGTGCATGTGGAGGCGTCGGTGTACTGCAGCGGTCGTTGACGTACCAGAAAAGACGTCCGCGTTTCTATGATCGGCCGTCGTCTGCACCAATGTTGCGCCCTCGTACACATCGTTATCAAAATACTGCACGTGCCAGGAAGGGAGTACGCCATCGGGATCCCGCAGGCCATAGTTAAGTAGCGCGCCACAACGGTACATGCTGTTATTCGCGCACACGACGTCTATTGAAGTACCGTAGCCGAGGTTCACCCAGCCCGAGTCCTCGAAATGGTTTCCGATCATAAGCGTTCGGCCACGGAAAGGAACGATGCATACCACGGAAGATGTGTCGGGTGAGACGTCAAATGGCCGATCAACTTGCCACGACCGGCCAGCATTAGCGGTAACAAATCTTAACTGACCGGTACCCTTCCCGGCGAGCACACAAACGACGCCGCGTTTCCAAATCGGAGAGGATTCGGGCTCCCAGGATGGATAAGATGGATCCTTAGCCAGTGTCAACTGCGTCCCATCGGCTGTGGCGACAGCTCCCTGGTAGGCTACGCCACTGCCATCGAATGTCCAAGAGAAGTCCGACTGCACGCCAAACTCGGCCTCGTGTCGATTATGCGCATAGTACAGATTGCGGCCAACGTTGCTGAGGTTGATATAGGCCGTTGGATCAAGACTTATGAACTGGTTGTCCTCGACAATCATGCCATCCGCGGTCTGCAAACTGATCGGGCACTTGCCTGCTTGAACGCGGTTTCGCGCTATGACGTCACCTATGCCGTTGGAAAAGGCAATACCAAGGCCCTTTGCGAGGATATCGCAATCGGTGACGGTGCCGTATTTGCCCATCAGGACAGTCATTCCATCCTCGCGAGTACCGTCCCGCACCCAGAATCGGTTGACCAGCACCTTGACTCGCTGCATCTCAAAATCGTCGCCAGCATCAATGACGCAATCATATTGGCGCGGCGCAATGATTGTCATGTCTTCCAGGCCAAACGCGCCGCCGGTAATGAGACGCGGTGGCGTCGAGTAGGCATCGTTAATACGCCTTTGGTCACTTCCTCCGTCAAGCGCAAATTGTCCGTTGCCCCACCAAAGTGACACCCGCCCCTGACCCGCCCCCCGAAGAATGGTGTGAGCCGGGACAGCAATGGCGCCTCTAATCGAGTACGCTCCTTCGGGGAAATAGACTACTCCTCCCCCAGCCGCGTTGGCCTTGCTCAAAGCTGCCTGAACGGCATCGGTCCGGTCGAGGGCCGGGCTGCCTTTTCCTAGAGTCTTGCGAATCTCCTGATCCTTGCTGGCACCATAGTAGTCCATCACATTAAAGACTTGGGATGGCCAGGCTTCGGGCTGAGCGACATTTAATGTGCCAACCTTGACCCAAGACGAATCGCCGCCGTTCCCGTTGTGAACATATACCGTGTATTTGCCTAGCTTAAGAGACTTCGGAAGGTTGAACTTCAACGCGAAGCCGTCGCCGCTGCCGGCCGTGATTACCGTTTTGGCACCGCTCGCATCGCGAAGTTCCGCTCGGCTTGTGCCGCCAAAATTCAGCGACTTGCCGAACACACGCAGCCATCCGCCAGGTGTTCCAGTTGCGCGACCATCGGATTGCATCCACCACGGATCGGGCGCGTTGATCGTGACCGTTTTCGACACGTCAGTGCCGGCGACCATCTGACACTCATAGACGCCGGCTTTCCAGTCTGCTGGCACAACGAATTTTATGGATCTGGCGGTTATCTGAACTGGCTTCACATCGCGCCACGCCTTCGCTGGGACGTTCGCAGTCGTAAACGAGCCGGTCGGCGTCGCGTCATCGAGCCTCGTCACGCGCACGTTGGTTACGCTGCTCATGTCCTCGCCGGTCGCGAGCACGGTTTCGTTTGGCAAAACAGGATCGGATACCCAGAAAACGTGTGGAGTGTCAGCCGCTCGACATTGCGTGGTGTGTCCGAATCCGTAAGAGGCACAGATCATAAATGCGATGATAACGTAGCGAGCTTTCATTGTGTTGACCTAGGGCCTTTCAATCGTATCAGTGTCTGAACTCTTATCGTTAATGGGTGAACGAAAGGCTAGCGAGGTCCTGCCGGGTCAGTCCCGGCCCCGATATTTCGATCCGAGGAGCAATGCCGGTCCAGATTCGCGGCGCTTGGCCCGCTGTATTCCAGCGGGTAGCAGCGTCGCCCCGAAGGTCGGCGTAGACCACCTCGAACCGATGCTTGCCCTTTTGGAGGGCGATGCCCCAGTCGCCGAGCGCGTGCCTCGCCGTTTCCGGATACCACTCCTTGCCATCGATGCGCACCTGGAGTTCGTAGCCTGCCATTATGGTCGGCTCATAGAACTCGGCGGGGGCGTAGAAGTTATAAACGCCATCGGCATCGGCCGCAAAGTATCCCGAATACTTGAATGCATAGTACGTCGCGGCGGCCCGTCGCGGGCTTAGATCGAAGAGCGATTTGACCTGTCCAGACGAGACCGGCGTCATGGCGTCAAGGTTGGTGAACAGATCTTGCCAGTCGCCTTCAAAATACTGGTAGCTCAAACCCGGGGATGTAGAGTCTGGGTTCGACGCCGGCAGTGCCGCCATCTTTCGGAATTCCGCCTTGGTAACAACCGACGCCAATGAACAGCTCAGTGTCGTAGGAGCCGTCGTCACGCCATCGCGGAAGGCACGTGCCCTTATGGCGGCATTCTCAGTTAATTGGATGGGCTCTCGGTAGACGGGAGACAGCAAATTCGGCTCCGAGCCGTTGAGCGTATATCGGATCGTTGTCCCAGGTGTCGCGCAGTGGAGGGCGACAATCTGATCTGCAAGAAACACGTTGCTATCGGAAGGCGAAATAGTTACAGGTAGGACGGGTGTGTAGATAGGTTCAGTACTAAGCCCTGTGGCGGTTTCGGTGAACTCGAAGTCGCTTTCGGCGACGTGAACTTGCTTGCCCGCCATAGAAAGAGTCTTGCAGCCAAGGACAACGCCCGAGTGCGATCCATCAGGGGCGATGACAAGCATAATGGATTCAGCAATCGCCTTCAAGTCGCCGACTTCAACAGGGGATGGTTTGACAATGGCCGCCTGGTAAAGCACGCGATAGCCAGATTGAGTTTTGGCGTCGAATCCACGCGCTGTGGCGCTGTTGAGAGGCTTAACGAAGCTGAGTTCGCTGTCTACAGACTTTCGGGGGAATGCCAACGTCACAACAATGCTCGAACCTGTCGCCTTCCAATCGGCGCTCACACGATAAAAGTCGTGAATCCTGTAGCCACTCGGTGGCGTGCGCTCTTCACCGGTCGAATAGGCCAGCTTGCCGCTCGCAAAATGAGTGAGCGAGATGTTTGCGCCGCCGGAGCGTTCTGTAGTGATGCGGTTATGGGCCGCGTCAACTTTTATCTGGTCGTCTGTAAAGTCCGACGGAACTCCCGGCTGTATACCGAAGCGCCAATCCAGCGTGTAATCGTGCGGCTGGACGCTTGTGAGACGATCCGTGATCACCCAAACACCGGCTTGCCTTGCGAAGTGAACGATTCGCTGGTGCGTCACGCCTGAAATGCCCTCAGTCTTACCGTAGTGGCCCCTATATACGCCTTCAGCGACATTGAAGCGAGCCGAGTCGTGCCACCTCCACGCAGGTGGGTCGGTGTAACTGGTCGTGCTGATCAAGTTGCCGCGGTGACCCCAGTTTGTGATACCGTACGGAAAGTCTTGCTCTTGGCCGTCGACTTTCACAGGAGTGCGCGGGGGATCGTAGGTGCCGTTTTCGCCGGTTTCCAGGAGATCGTAGCCCCACGCGGACAATCCAATTGCGTTGTTGTTGCGTTGTCCAAGCACGCCGCCCACTGGCCACGGCGCACAGTACATGAACACATACGGATCGCCAGGCTTCCAGCCAGCCCTCATATAACTCATGCCGGAGTAGGGGTACCGCTCGGAGGTAAACGATGGCTGGCCGGGACTCGTCCCTTTTGTTCCAATCGCTAGGATGTTTGTAATGTCGGGATCTTGTAGCGCCTCCGGTACCCAGAACCTTACAAATCCGTCCGTTTCGGCGGCGCGGTTGTGCCTGTCGTTGCGTGCGCCGCCGATTGGCCATTCGCCGTTAGACATGGTGTGGCCAACCAGCGCCCGAGCGCGCTCGAGCATATCCTCTCGAATATTGGGAGCCCAGTTGACCATAGCCGGATCATCCAGCCAGTCCTCTTTATCCCAAGGCGTCAGCATCCAATCGGGGATCGTGGAGTATCGATTCTGCTCGCGGCTCAGGAACGTTGCCGGTCCCACTAGAAACAGGTGCCAGTAGCCGACTGTGGAGTCAAGATCGCCGCCGTCAAGTAAGTCGTGAGTGGAAACAAGAAGCTCCATTCGGCGCCGAGACTCGTGGAGAAGCTGGCGGCCAATTGGATACTCGTCCAGAAAATAGCCGAGGTCAGGCAGCTCTACCAGACTGGCATCGTTCCAGTTTTGAGGATTGGACCGATGATAGAGAATGCTGACAGGAATGAAATCCTTTAGCAAGCGCAGCATGACGCGTCCAAATGTGCCGGTCGGGAACGCCTCTTCGCCGCCGGGAATATCCGCAACGCCGCCTAAGTACCGCAGAAATGTAGTGCTTGTATCGACGCCGTTAGCCCACTGGTCAGGCAGGTCCGCGATATTGCATGCACCCGTACCGTCATGCTGGTTCATGGCCCAGTCATCCGCATATCCAGCCCATCGATTCATGTAGTCCGTCTTGCCGGTGATCACGTAGGCAGCCAGCAGCGGGTTGAACGCATTCAAGTCCCACGGCCACCCCCTGTTGCGCCGGTTATCGTCCGTTGACGCGGCCTTCCAGTTAACGACTCCGGGCTCTCCTATACGAATCTGCTTCCCGTTCACTTCTATCGCGCCGCCCATCAGTTCATCCGCCTGCTTTAATGTGTCGGCACGCTGATCGATCTGAATCAGCGGGCGAATCCACTGCACTCCCACGACACCAGTCGAATACGGATCAAATCGACCTCTGGGCAATCCGAACGTGTCAATGCAGCGGAGCTTGGCGAGCGTGTATTTCTTGAACAGATCCAATGCGGTCGGATAGTCATTGTCGTCCATCCGGTCGCGGACTTCTTTCAGAAGAGCCCAGCGTCCGGGACGATTAAACTCGCTCTTGTCCCATGTCCCTATATACGTTCGGCTAAGTAGCGCGACTCCCAGATCATGCATGTTAGAGTCCGAATTCCTGTCTGCGTAAGCAGTGGCCGTTACCGCAGCGCTTAGTTTTGGCGAGGGATTGCTAGGTTCGTTAGCTTGCGCAGGGTTTATCGAGGCCATGACTATCGCAATGAGCGCAGCAGCAACGGCAGTCAATCTGCTCGCGATTTGTTTGGTCATTATGTCCTTCTTGGTCGCGTCCAGCAATACAAAGCAACAACGTAGGCGATTTCGTCCCGTACATTGTAATACGTCGTAGCCTCTGAATTGAAAGAGTCGAAATAGCGGGTGAACGCCCCTCTCGCACACGACGCTTATTGGGCGTACTGAGCGGCCATTCCCATGTTGTTGTTTGCCGTCGCATTGTTGACGGCGCTTCCATTTCGTGTCCACTCGTCGGTTGGGCCGCTGCCTCCCTCCGAGGTTGCAAGGGTTTGGGCCGGGCTTTGCGCTTTTGCGTGCCCGTCGTAGAACAGGTAGTTGCTCATTTGCGTATGTTCGACGATCGGCACGACATTGCCGATATTGAACGGTGCATTACCGTTGTTTCCATCGAAATATGGGCTGGTTACATAGAAGTCCGTAGAGCGAGTGGGAGTTTCAAGGAGCAAAATCACGGTGGTGGGAGTTGCCACCTGGGCGGCCGTCGTCGTCCCCGTGTACGAATTGTCGCCCAAAATTCCTACTTGCGTCACGTTAGGAGGATTGTTCAAGCAGTTTGGAACATAGGATACAGGCATGGACGGGTTGCTGTTGTAGTCGTTCATGCCCGAATTCGGATTGTCCGGACAGATGTATACAGCAGATGTCTTTACATAGGGATACAGTTCGTTCTTCCAGCTAAAACTACCCGCGGTGATGTCTTCGCGATAAGGATTCACTTCATCGGAATCCTGAAGGTACTGAATAAGAGCCAACCCGAGCTGCTTCATATTGGAAACGCAGGTCGTCTGCCTCGCCTTCTCCCTCGCTTTTGCGAAGACTGGAAATAATATCGCTGCTAGAATGGCTATAATCGCGATAACAACAAGAAGTTCGATCAGTGTAAAACCGTGAGCCGCTCGGCGGCTCCGGCCAAGTCCAATTTTCATATCGTTTCCCTTTGCTGCCGACGCACCGCCAAATGTGGAGAGTTCTTTGTCGGTGCTTAATGAAGATGTCTGCGGCCATTATAACATAGCGAAAATCGGCTGTCAATGGAAATTCGACACAATTACAATGATATTCACAACTAATTTTTCCATGGCATTTTCGCCGCCGAAATAAGCTGGCCTTTGCCCGACCAAGCGCGATATGGGGCACAAGCGAACAATCGTACCCGTACGGGTGGCTTGGTAAAGGCCGTTTGTAACTGCAATGCCCATGGCTCTCACCTCATCAAAAAAAATATTTTCTAGATATGAAATTATCATTTTCGTTGGTATAATTCAAGCCTGAAGCGCCGGCGTAACGTAAGTCGGACGGACGTGTTCGTTTCAATGTCGTTCAAGGAGATCACCACCAATGCAGCTTCTCACTTCGTCCCGTAGGGCCGGTTCGGCGACATTGCGCGTCGCGCTGATTGTCCACTGCATCATTCTCGCCGCTCTATGTTTCACGAACACCGAATCGCAGGCAAGCAATGTTGGAACTGTCCTCACGACCACTGTTCAGGCGACGCTGCCGATTTACGAACCAGCGGACCCCGTCCACAGCCAAGTCTGCTGCTATAAGGGAAGCACGTATGCGGTCACCATCGATCCGACTGGGCGTCCCGAAGTCCTCAAAATCTCAAGCACCGGAACAACCTCAGGCTACATCGACCAGCCAGACTTTACGGTGGTTGACGATTCCAGCCACGGTGGCTTTTCGATCGGGATCGACAAGGTGGGATATATACACGTCACCGGCGCAATGCACCAGGGTTATCCAGAAACCATAAACTATGTAGCTCGCTACGAATCCGAGCCTTACTGGGTGCCGACGCAGAACATTCTTTATTGGCGATCGAACAAGCCTGTAAACGTCACCAAAGGGTTCACGTTCGAGGGAGTGCCGGTTACGACCATCCCTGCCACTGGTTGGACAACATCGACTTCGATACCTGGTTATGGTTGGCACGCGGGAAAGTTCATCACCGATGTCAACGGCGAGCTCTACTACTACTCGCAGGTTGACGCATTTAACAGATCGGCGTGGGGGCAGGGCGACCGCGGCATCGGCTTCTATCATTACAACACCGCGACACAAACATGGACGGCTTTTGGCGGACAAGCTGATCCTTCGACGGCCGGTTCCATCGCCCCATACTATACGATGCTGTTTTGGGAAGCGGTTGACGATGGCTGGCAAAACTTCGAAGCCACTCTGCAATTCGACAATTCGAATCGCCTCCACTTCGCGACGAGTTGCGATACAGATCCCCAATTCAACGGCAGTCCTCGCGAAACCCGCATCTTCTACGCCTACTCAGATGACAGCGCAACCACTTGGCACAAGGCGAGCGGCACTCTCATTCCTGGAACATTTCTTCGAGGCGACGATGGCCAGGCGTGCCAAATGGACATCGTAACGACCAACGAGAACGTTGGAGCGATCGCGGCCTGGACCGCCGTAACCGCAGATGTGAACCGAACACCGTCCGTAGGCAATCAGGGGTTGTGGTACACATGGAATGGAACCGCGTGGTCAACCACGAACGCACTCACGGTCTCCGGCGGTTTATGGGGTACCCATGGCAAGCTAGGCGCCAGCAAAATGTTTTTTGAGAACGTCACGGGGGCAAACATCATGTGGACGCCCAGCGCAGAGCAGACGCCTCTGGGGTACCAATTTCAAGGGTTTAGCCAATACGTTTGCATCGATGAGTATGGACTACGCCAGACCGGCGCACTTTATGGCGTTGGCTTGGTGCAAAATAGCGGAACATTGGACAGCCAAGCAGTTTTGAAAACTGCGGTAACGTCTGCTCCTCTCCCAAAAAACTGGGGCGACACCGACATCTACGATCTGACATATGCACGACACGGAGTTACACCGGCGTTTCAGGGATTCGCCGGCTACCTAAACGGGAGCTTCATTGTTAACGACTACGGCTACGTGATCAACAATTCCGCCGACGACTGCCACTTCACGTACACTCCGATGACAGGCAACTGCCAAATCGTGGCGCACTTGGCTAGTCAGGTGCCAAACAACAATTCCCTTGCCATGTCCGGCGTAATGATGCGGGAAACCCTCGCCACCGGTGCCTCAAGCATATGCTTGTGCCTGTCTCCCACTGGGCTTGCATGGTTCAACCAGAGATTGGGAACCAATTTAAGCAGTGGGCACTATTCTCAGGCATGCACGAACCAGTGGCTCAAACTGACGCGGGCAGGCTCAACATTGACCGCATACACGTCTGCCGATGGCGTGAACTGGACATCGTTCAATTCGGCAACCATCACAATGGCCTCGACGATCTACGTTGGACTGAGCTGCGCAGGCTACTCAAACGGAGGCGGAGGAGCAGACAAATATGCAGGCGTCGACATTCGACCATGTGGCCGTCACGGCTCTAGGTTCCTGAATCCCGAACTAGAAAATGGACACAGCGGAACTTCAACATGCGTTAATCGGGAACGTGCATTCGGCGCAAAGCGATGCAGGTGCATTTCCAAATCCCCATCCTGGCGCGGCCTGGTTTCCTGAGGCGGCCCTCGGACTGTTCGTTCACTGGGGCATTTCGAGCGCTCACGGTGCTACCGATCTGTCCTGGGGAATGATCACAGGCACGCCCTGGAACGAGGGCAGCAAAGTTAGCCGGACGATAACGCCCAACGAGTACTTCGCGCTCGCCGACCGTTTTCATCCCCTCAATTACCACCCCGAGCAATGGCTCGAAGCAGCAAAGAAGGCTGGAGTTACATACGCCGTAATGACTACAAAGCACCACGACGGCTACACTTTGTGGCCAAGCAACTTCGCGGAAATGGGTGTGCATACGCATCTAGGCGGCAGGGATCTGGTCGGGCCGTTTGTTGAGGCGTGCCGCCAGCTCGGCATTCGCGTCGGGCTCTACTATTCGCCGCCAGACTGGCATTTCGAACGCGAATACATGTCCTTCGAGTACTCAAGCTTCCATCGGATTGAGGCGTGGCGGCGATCTGGTGTCGGCTCGCGTCCTGAGACGACCATCTACGGTTTGGACCACAAACCGCGAAATACGCCTCCTTATCCGCCCGACTTCGCCGAGCGCATAGCATGCCACGTACGATGCCAGATTGAGGAACTCTTAACGAACTACGGCACCATCGACCTGCTTTGGTTCGATGGTCGCCCTTACCCGCTGGGCACGTCAGGCGAGATAACGATCGTCGATATCCGCGCGCTGCAGCCTGGCATCGTCGTTAATCCGAGACTCTTTGGCAAAGGCGACTACGTTACTCCCGAAGTCAAGTTTCCACAAGAAAGGCCTGCCGGACCATGGGAACTGTGCACGTTCTGGAATACGCCGGGCTGGGGATTCATGAGCGGCGAAACTTACCGTTCCACTGCGGAGGTTTTGTCCGAGTTTGTCCGAATTCGCGCCTGGGGCGGCAACGAGCTGATTAGCGTTGGCCCGAACGCGGATGGCGCTCTGCCGGGTGTCGCCTATGACCGCCTCCGAGAGCTTAGCGAGTGGATGAACAAAAACTCGGCGGCAATTCTTGGTACTGCTCCTTGCCCTCCATCAATTGCTGCCAACGTACCAGTGACCAGCAGGAAACAAATCCTATATTTGCATGCTTTACCAGGCGATAACAGCGCCATAGTCGTTGAGGGCATCGTTTCTACGGACAAAGTCTGCTTGCTGCGCGACGGAACTGCTGTCCCATTCGAACTCGACGAGGGCACTCTACGGTTGACGATACCGGAGGCGGTCCGTTCCTCACTCGTGGACGTTGTGCAAGTCACATGCACATATTAATTCATGTCCAACGACCCGCAGTGCTGCGCGTAAAATGACAGGACTTGCGCGAACACCAATCGAAGTGCTGTCATTGAGGGGAATTATTTTCAATTATAGAAAATAAAGTTTCGCGATTGTCACATCGCAGAAATTCTAATTGCACAGCCGTGGTTGTGCAGGTACAATTCGTATGAGATTGGATACTGAGTAGCCATGTCAATCGTAAAAGTCGCAAAATTTGCGGGCGTTTCAACATCGACAGTTTCGTATGCGATTAATTCCCCGGATCGGGTGCGACCGGAGACCGTCCAGCGGGTTAAAGACGCCATGGCGGCGCTCTCTTATTCGCCTGCATCGACGGGTAGCCGTCGGGGACCACGCCTCGGAAGCGTTCGCGCGACCCGTGTCAAGACGTCCCGAAACCTCGCGTTAGTCGCGTGGCAATTATCTCGAGCTCAGGTATCCTCTCCGATTTACACAGATGTGGTCCACGGAGTGGAATCAACCGCGAGATCCAATAACTGCGGACTGTTGCTGTATTTGGTCAACGAAGGTACCGATATCGCTGAAGAATTGCGTCATCAATCGATCGACGGCATCATCCTATTTGGCCAAGTGTCAGCCCACTCGTTTCCCAAGGCGCTTCGCAACATTCCTACTGTTCGTGTGATGGGGACGCCTCAGCCCGATGCTTGGTACGACCACGTCTCGTTCAAGAACGCCATTCCTGGCCAATTGGCTGCACACTATTTATGGGACGCAGGACACCGGGAATGCGCATACTTCGGGCCTATTGCCAAGATCGGCGGTACCGAAATGGAACGCATGGTCACGTTTCGAAGTGAAATGGAAGCTCTAGGGGCGCATGTACAAGTCTTCGCAAACGAGGATCTTGTGGAAACTACGGGTGAGTGTCAAATTGTGAAGCGCGACCAGATGGGAGCACTTCTTGACGAGCTTCTGAGTGCATCCATTCGGCCGACGGGCATATTCGTTCCTGCCGATCTGTTGACGGCGGCCCTCTATCCGCTGGCGTACGAGCGAGGGATACGTCCCGGTGTCGATATTCAAATCGTATCGTGCAATAACGAAAAGCAGCTCCTATCCAATCTCCATCCCGCACCGGCCGTTGTCGACCTCTACGCCGAAGCTATTGGTGCGAGAGCCGTTGACCAGCTCATTTGGCGTGCTGCGAACCCTACTGCTCCTCAGACCGATATCTATCTGAGACCCAGCCTCATTCGACCCACCTAGGGCACTCGCTAGGCGATTTCCAGGTGTTCATTGATCGAGGCACCCGCAAATTTTCCCTTGATCACCAATTCGTCCGGTCTCTCGCCTAGCCGATAGATCGCTGGGCGCTCGGCACCGTGGATCATGCCGGGTTCGTGAAGCACCATGAGCAAACGTTCCCCCAGGTCGCGGAAGATCATTCCATGCCCGCCGTCATTTGCGAAGAACGGTTCGTCATCGTGGATCCAGGGCCCGAGCACGTTGCCGGACGGAGATCGCGACATCCCCATTGCATAGCTTCCTCGATGAAAGCTTGACCAGATCATCAACAACGAACCGCTGCCCGACCGATATATAAAGGGACCGTCCGTCGTATATTGATCGGCTTCGAACGGATCGGTCCACGAGGCACTAGATGCCCGAAACAGATTGTGCTTCGTACCCACAGCCGACCTTAGATCGCGCGAAAGCTTTATAGCGCACATAAGCCCATCAATGACCTGCATTCGCTCATGGCAATAGACCATCCAGGGGTCGCCTGCTTCGTCCCAGACTAAGGTGCCATCGATACAAACATCTCCTGTAGGCGTGACCGGGCCGTCGCTGTGCGGCACAAACGGGCCCAGCGCCGAATCCGAAGAGAAGATTTGGACTCCACGCCGCTTCATACAATCAGTATCAGTGAAACTCGCAACCAGGTAGTACGCTCCGTCGTGCGCGTAAACCTCGGGAGCCCAAAACGACTTGTTCGCCCAGAAATCAACCGGCGGCCGTAAGACTGGAAATGGTCCATTCCATTCGGCCAGGTCGTTGCTGGTGTAGGCATCGAATCCGATCGGGTTGTCCCAGGGATTCGGGCCGTTCGTGCCGTAAAGGTAATAAGTCCGCTCGTTTCTTTCAGCGAGAATGAACGGATCGCGAAGATGTATTTCGTTGAGCTTCAATGGGTTGTGATATCCTTCGCTTAATACATGCTGGCGTTGACAACAGTAGCCTCGGCTGGCGACGAGGATCGAGGTTGACCATCGCATCTCGCACCCAATAAATTGATTAATTTCACAAGCTGTTCACTTGGTTGCATGTCGGGTTTCGTGGCGATATACACCAAATATACCCTACTTTGGCACTCATTACTAATTGAAAAGCTAATTTCACAAGAAAAAGTTGCGCTCAAAAATACAATTACACACTTCGGGCGCATTAATGGTATACTGGTCGCAGATTGTCGGCACTCCTGTGCTGCAGCGAAAGTTCGGCTCAAACCGTTCGTGCGACGCCCACTCACTGCGTCGGCCACCGTGCCAACAGGTTAGCCATCCAATCCGCACTTGCAAATTCTAAGCAACTTCGACAGTTCGGGAAATGACGTCGAAGAATTCGGACGCGCATGTCCGTGACAAGCCACGTAGTATCTGCTTTAATAAAGCGGACAGCCTAGTCTAGTACTAATCGATTGTTGTTGATCCGATGGAAAATGTGTCCAAAGCAGAAGCGCTTAGTGGGCTTGATCGAGGCCTAGAGCCGTCAGCCACCAATAGAGATAGCGTTCCTGATTCAGTACCATTTCCACGCAGTGTGACCGCGCGGGCGTTGATAGTGGCACTCATTCTAATGCCCATCAACGCCTATTGGGTCGTTATGATGGAAAACATGCGCTACTCCGCGCATCCCACCACGATCTCGCTATTTTTCAATACAATCTTCATTTTAGTGGTTTTGTCGGGGATCAACGGCCTTGTCCACAGGATCAAGCCGCGCTGGGCGTTCAGCCAGGGAGAGCTGCTGCTTGTGTATGCGATGCTCAACATCGGCTCGTGCATGGCCGCGCACGACTTCATCCAAAACCTGGTTCCAAACCTCACCTGGCCGTTCGCCCATGCGACCGTCACGAACGGCTACGATCACCTCTTCAACCAATACCTGCCGCGCTGGGCAATGGTCAGCGACAACGATGCCACCAAAGCCTACTACATCGGCCACAGTACGTTCTATACGGCGCAGCATATCCATGCGTGGATGCCGGCGATTATCGTTTGGACCTGCTTTGTCGTCGTTTTGCTCTGGGTGATGCAGTGCATCAACGTCATCATTCGTCGTCAGTGGACCGACAATGAGCGCCTCGGCTATCCGCTCGTCAACATTCCGCTGGAGATCACCGACGCCCAGCCGTACGGTCGCGGCAGACGCGGACTTCCACTGACGCACAACCGGCTGTTCTGGTTTGGATTTGCGATTGCGTTCGTCATCGACTTGACAAACTCACTCAACTACTACTATCCGAACATTCCCGCGCTCGGGTTTGGCGGCGGTGCCAGTCTGCTGGATATGAATCAGTTCGTCACGACCAAGCCGTGGAAGGCGATCGGCTGGACACCGGTGACGTTCTATCCCTTTGTGATCGGGCTGGGGACGCTGATGCCACTCGACTTCCTGTTTTCGAGCTGGTTTTTCTATTTGACCTGGAAACTGCAGGCCGTTTTCGTGTCCGCGTCGGGCCTTGACGCAGACCCGCGCATGCCCTATGCGAACTATCAGGCATTCGGCGCCTACTTCCTGTTTTTCGCTAGCACGGTATGGCTCAGCCGCAAATATTTGAGGGAGGTCTGGAACTGCGCGATTGGACGAAAATCCGAGATCGACGATAGTGTCGAGCCGATGCGCTACCGCTGGGCATTTGTCGGACTTGCGGGAGGAGTTATAGCACTAACCGCGTTCTCGGTGGTGCTGGGTCTTGCTTGGTGGCTGTCCGCGCTGTTTTTCCTGATCTACTTCTGCCTTGCCCTCGCGATCACGCGCATGCGTGCCGAGCTGGGCACCCCTGTCCACGACCTGCATTTCACCGGCCCAGATTGGGCGCTTTCTGATTTACTTGGGCCAAGAGCGATCGGCGCTCAGGGGCTGGCAGTGTTTTCGCTGTTCTTCTGGTTCAACAGGGCGTACCGGGCGCATCCGATGCCATTCCAGATCGAGGCGTTCAAGATGGCCGAGCAGACCGGCGCAATGCACCATGCGCGTCGCGAAATGAAGGGATGGTTCTGGGCGTTGCTGCTCGCTGGCGGATTCGGAATGATCTGCGCATTTTGGGCGATGCTGCACAACAGCTACATCCTCGGCATGCAGTTCAACGATGTGTCAACCTGGGATCGATATGCGGGCTGGCTTCGTTCTCCCAAACCACCGAATACGGCGGCGGCGTCCGCGATCGCCATCGGCTTTCTCTTCGCCGCGTTCCTTCAGGCGATGCGCGTGCGCTTCTTCTGGTGGCCGTTCCATCCGCTCGCCTTTGCCGTCAGCGGATCGTGGGAGATGAACCTGCTCTGGATGCCGCTGCTGATCGCATGGGCTGCCAAGAGCCTGATCCTGAAATACGGCGGAGCGAAAGGTATGGCAACCACGCAGCCGTTCTTCATCGGCCTGATCCTCGGCCAGTTTATCCCCGGTAGCCTTCTCAACATCTGGGGCATCGCAACACAGACCCCGACTTATCAGTTCTGGCAATAGCAGCGAAGGATCGTCGGCGAGCCTTCAGGTGCTTTACTTTGCGATCTTGGCCTATTCTGCCACAAGCAAAATGGGTAAAAACCGCAAAAAATGAAAAAAGGCCAATCGGCCCGGTGCGTTCCGGAAATTCCTAAGAAAATGGAACCTACGCCCCGATCTCTTGTGCCCAGAGCGCCTCCGTGATGAGGTCGATCCCGGCGGACAGGTGGCGGCGATATGTGCTGAACGGCACGTCCATCTCGTCCGCAACATCTTCCTGGCTGCCCTTGGGTTCAATGTATGTCAGCAAGATGGCCTGATGGCTGAGTTTGCGTTTTCCGGACGTGAGAAGGTCGTCTGTAGCTGCCCGGAGGAGTTCCCGCAGCTTTTCAGAGCGTTCGGCTTCGCCGTCAGTCTTGCTACGCTCGGCAACGACACGTGATCGAAGAAGCGGGTTATCGGCCAGGCTTTCGGAACGGGGATAGCGCTTCAACGCCTGCTTTACAGCCTGTGCGAAGTCGGGCTTGCTGAGCACGAGGAGCTGTGGTTTGGCGGGTGGCTCGGCGATCAGGGCATTCTCGCCTCCGACTTCGCGCTCAGTAAGGAGATTCAGCCATTCGAGCGGGCTCATCTCTCGCCAATCGTGCCAGAACATGCCGTACGATCGGCCGCCAAGTTCAAAATCCGCCTTCGGCAACCTGTGGATTTCCGCATAGCGAAACGGTGCCTCCCAGAAATCGGGTTCGGCGGCGGGGAAAAACGTGTAAGCGAGTCCAGGCGTGGTCAGATAGTATCGGACGGCCGTCATTACGATTGCGCTCTGAATTGGACTAACTGACTGGTAATTTTCGGCGTCGAGCCAAAATCGCCAATGAGTTGCGCGTTCTCCTGGCCGCAGCGGCGGATGGTTCGACAGCTCCCGTATCACGGGTGCCACACCCGGGTCCGACTCGCCCTCGCCAGGCTCGAGCTTTTCAATCGAAATGCTGAGCGCAAAGCCCAATATCTGCTTCGTTCCCGGCCCAAACGAGCGGTAAACTTGACCACCTGACGCGGGATGCTTGGTCCAGTAACGCGCGAACTCCGCAGCTTCGGGCCCCTCGTACTTTTCCACCAGCTCGACGATCGCATCGTGATCGGCGCGACAGATCGGCTCGCAGTAGACAGGTGTGTTGTCGGGCCACTCGAATGCACTCGCGACGATGGCATTGTCGCGGTGCAGATACACGAAGTCCAGCAGTGTCCGCTCCTGCTCGTCGCCGCGCGTGGCCGTGACACGCTTCGAATAGTATTCGCTGG
This sequence comes from uncultured Armatimonadota bacterium, assembly GCA_963699265.1. GTDB lineage: Bacteria > Armatimonadota > Armatimonadia > Armatimonadales > Capsulimonadaceae > CAXSEA01. Next base: position 1,599,937 of record OY969427.1, read on the forward strand.
CGCGCCGGTGCAGGTCGACATTTCGATCTGGATTACGCCATTTCAGTTCGGCCATCAACGCTTCTCGCGCGATATCGTGCGGCATCAGCCCACCCGATCCGGCCTCGATGAACGAAAGTCCGCGCAACCAATCGAAGGCTGACGCCGCGTCTTTCTCGCCCAAAAAATGCCCGAGCAGCGGCTCGCTCGTCCAACGCACCAGCGCACAAATTTGCAGCGCCAGTTTTTGAGGCGTGGTCGGCGCTTCATCAAGGAGACGCTCCATCAAGAGCGGGATCACATCCGCGTATGAATCGGAATTGACTTCCAGTTCGCCGCGCTGCTTGTAGAGGTCTGCGATGAGCGATAGCGCAAGCGGATATCCATGCGTAAAATTAACGACGGAGTCATGCTGCAAGTCCGGGACATTCTGCCGCGTGAGAAAGTCGCGGCTTTCACTGGGGCTGAAATTGCGAAGAGAGATTGTCCTTACCAGCTCCTGCCAGCCCGGATCGGACCGCCACGCAGGCGATGGCGACTTTCGACCTGCCATTACGACCAGCGCCGAGCCGGGAAGCTGAGGCAGAAAATCGTTGCGCAGCCATCCGTCTAGCGGCCCCACTGCCTCGTACGTGTCGATCATCAGGACGAACTTGTCCATCGCGTATAGGCGCGTCTGAACATCTAACGAATCGAACGGCTCATCCATCCCCAGGCTCTGACCAACCAGGCGCAAGAATCCGGCTGGAGTGGCTTCGATGGCGCGGGCATCAACAGAGATCAGCGGAATATCTGTTTTCTTGACCTGCTGCGCTAGTGCATCTAGCAGGGTCGTTTTCCCAACACCACCGGGGCCGTGCACCTGCAGAACGCAATACGGGAAGGGCGACTGCGAAATAGCCGCGCGGAACTCATCAATGATCGTTTCCCGACCAACCATCCTCCGGCGGCGCGCCGACGCGACCCGCTCGGCGATGCTAAGCGGACGCCCATCCGGCCCAGTGGTCGGCGAGCCATAAGTGATGCCTTGAGACGGACGCGCAAATGTCTGCTGGTATTCTTCGACGCTCATGTGGTTGGCTGCTGCGCCACAGAGGAAGTGGTGTCTAGGACGGGCGTATTGGATTTGGCCATACCCGGCCAGGGCGAAACGGTCACGTAACGCTCAATCTCGGCCCAAAGCATACTGCGCTGTCGCGGACTACGCGGATCAAAGAGGACCGGGACAACATCCCCAGCCGCAAGAGGCGCAAGTGCATGCGGGCCGTCTGCATCGATGATCGTCTCTTTGACAATTTCTAATCCTTGGTACGTCCAAAACCGATAAGTGACGATCAGGCGGTCTTTGCTGCGGATCACCCACAGCAGGTTCGCCTCCTCGATCTGGCCATATCGCGATAGCCACTTGCTGTCGTCCCACAGCTTGTGCAGGATGTAGCTGTAGCGAACGAACGCCACCACCACCAGAGCGCCAAAATAGAGCGCGATTTGGTTTGGGCGTAGATGGTCAAAACTGTATTCGTTGCGGACTTCAGCAAGGCCGATTAGGAGGGGAAAAACGACCGCGACTACCAGAAGGACGAGCGAGCCCACACTGTACATTGCCCGACGCTGCTCGACATACCTGTACCAACCAAACGGGCGCGGAATGGCAAAGCCTCGCAGGTACGCGAAGGGGTCCTTAATCTTAGTCGTTTGAACGGTTGCCTCTTTTTTTGCCACTGCAGTCCCTGGTTAGTTCCTGATCGAGCGCTGCTGCAACAGATGTCCCAAGAGTCAACGCGCCGATTCCGCCCCCGAGCCTTCAGGCCGCAGGTCGAGATACGCACGCAGACTCTGACGGGCACCGTCCCACAATCCTTCACCAGCGAGCAGGGCGCCAAACTGGCGATATTCGTCGATGAAGCAATCATCTAACAGCGAAAGGCGGCCAATGGTTCGCAAAGAGCGATCGATGTCGCGTTGGTCGATATAGACGCGCTTCAGATTGTTGAGGATACGTGCGAAGAACTGACGGTTGCTGACGGGAGAAAGATGTGCGACGGGATCAAATTCGATTCCCATGGCCTGGAGACGTTGTTCGCATTCCGACCAGTCGACTGCCTTGCCACCAGAGAAGGGATCGAGCAGGAGATACTGTTTACCGCGTCTGGCGCGCGCGCCGCAGCCCACCAAGAAATGGCCAGGAAAGCCGATCCCGACAAGCGGCAAACCTAGACGTCGGCCCACCTCGATTAATACCAGCGATAGCGAAATCGGAATTCCGATCCGCCGATCCAAAACTTCGTTCAGGAACGAGTTTTTCGGATCGTAGTAGCTGCATTCGTTGCCTTGAAATCCTTTGGTGTTCGCCAGGAATAGAGCCAGCCGCCTGGCCGCTTCGCACTCGGACTCCGCGTCTGCCATAACCGTCTGCAACGCTTCGTCGGCCAGATCGTCGAGTTGACGCATGTACCGCTCTACATTCAGCGACGGGTATTCGTCGGCTGCAAGCAAGAGCGCCGGACGCGCAAGATCGGTGTTTTCGTCGATCGAGTTGATGACGTCCGCGAATCGATCAATTTTCGGTTTTTCAACGAAAACGTTCATGTTGCGCTCTAAGCGACCGCAAGCTCCGGCTCAGGTTGGAACGGCGGCAGTCCGAAATCCGACTCGACAAGCTCGTCAATCCGTCGTTTTTCTTCGTCAGTGAGCGGAGCCACATCGGGTGCCCCGGCAAACTCCTCAAGCTGCTTCATGTCGTAAATATTCGGAATAGCGCAGGTCATGGCCGGTTCGCACCAGAGGTATTGTAGCGCGGCCTGACTGAGCGTGCGCCCGGTGCCTTTGGTTAGAAAATCCAGCTTCTCGACCTTGAGCAGGCCGCGGTCAAGCCACTGTTTGCGCGCATCCGTCGTCTTGACCCGGAACTGGCGATGGTCGTTTGGAGCAAACTCTGTGTCGGTAGTATATTGGCCCTCAAGGAGTCCAGACGCGTGCGGCACGCGGCACATCACCCCGCCGCCAGTCATGCGCGCAGCAGCAAACACGTCCGGCCCAAGCATCTGCTCCAACAAATTATAGATGATTTGAACGCTGGTAACGCTGCGGACATTCAGCGCCTCGACCGCTTCGTCCTTTTGGCGAATGTGGATTGCTGGCCCGAGCGCAACGCCAACATGGCGGATTTTGCCATCTGCCTTCAGGCAGTCAAGCTCGCCCCAAAGCTCGTCGTTATGGATCGCATCGAAGCGAGGGTTATGCAGTTGAAAAAGATCGATTGTCTCGACTCCAAGGCGCTTCAGGCTCTCCTCGCACGCCTTGCGGACGTACGCGCGTGACCAATCGTGAGGACGTTCGCGCTGGCCCGGCTGAACACCGGGGAAGTTGTACCAGTTGTAGCCAAACTTTGTAGCGATCGTGATTTCGCGGATGCGGTCGCCAAATGCGTCGCGGAGGATAGTTTCGCCAGTGCCATCGCCGTAGACATCCGCGGTATCGTAGAACGTGATCCCTAGATCGAGCGCGCGACGCAGCAAGCTCAGCCGGACTTCGTGGTCGGTAACGCCCCACATTCCTGTGCTGACAGTCCAAACTCCAAAACCGACCACCGACGCTTTAAGGTCGGTCTTTCCAAAATTGCGTTGCTTCATGAAACCGACACTTCCTGAATCTGCTCTACGACCTCGGATTCTCCTGTGAACCGGGTCGATTCCTCGACAAAGCAGAGTGGATTCCCGAATGGATCCTGCATGTAAAATGATCGCTCGCCCCATGGCTGAGTCTTAATCTGGACATGGCTACCGATGAGTTCGCGACGTTTTGCCCGCTCAAAAAACGATTGGAGATCGTGGACAGCGAAGTAGACAGGCTCGGGGTTCGGGCAGTGCGGGGTATCGTCTCCGTCTGATTCCGCATCGAGACATGCGAAAATGACGGCGCCGGCATCAAAATAGTGTCGACCGGGAGAGACGCGACGGCCCGGCGTTTCAAATAGCGCGGAATAGAAGCCGGCCGCTTCGTCGATATCGGTCACGCTAACAATAACCCGAAATAGATGCACGGGTGCCATCAAATCCGCCGTCCTGCTCGCCATTTCGAGGATGGTGCCAGTATACCTGAATTGTCATTTCGACCGTAAATAGGAACGACAGGAGCGGAGAAATCTTTCCTGGGACTCGATAACAGCAGAAAATTTTTCTCCACGACGATCCTCGCAAGCTCGGCTCTCCGGTCGAAATGACATGCCAAGCACTTTCGAGGGTATTGTGAACTTAAGATTCCATGTTGAACGAAAACCTTAGTGTCGCTCTTAAGGAATGGGCTGTCGTACAGAGATCGCTCTTGGAGGGTCATCAGATCATGATGCTCAGAAAAGGGGGCATTGTCGAGGACACTGGCGATTTCGAGCTGCGGACGAGCGAGTTTCTGATCTTTCCGACCTACATTCACGAGACTGAGCGCGCGGGAGACTTGCAGCCATGCTTTGGTGGTTGGTTGAGCGAGGGGGAGAGACGAAGGAGTGCGCCAGATGAGATCCGGTTTGAATGTGCGTGCGAGGTTGTGGATGTCGTTCGCGTGAGTCATCCAGAAACCCTGATTAAACTTTCGCCGCAGCACATCTGGAGCGAACAGTTCATTCGGGGACGCTTCGATTGGGAACCGTATAAGCCGATTTTTGTCCTGCTTGTCCGAGCGTATCAGCTCGCAACACCCGTGATCGTTCCAAACGAACCCGAATACGGTGGCTGTAAGTCCTGGGTAACTCTGCGAGAACCAATATCAACAAAGGGCGCGGTGCCTGCTTTAACGAATGATGGCGATTTTGCTCGGAGGATCGAACTGACGAAAGGGCTGCTCGAGGCACGACAGTAGACCTACCCTTACCCACCTTCCCACTTCGTGGGCCCCTTCCTCCCGCAGCGGGAGGACAAGGTATGATCTGTTGTGGAACAGGCGTTCCCGCCTGTCATTCTGCATTTCTTTCTCCCCTTTCCTATTCCTATGGGAAAGGGGTTGGGGGAAAGGGCTTCCTATGCGCCGCTACGTTCGTTTATACATCGCGTTCATCAGAAACTGTGTCCGGCAGGCCGCCGAATTCCGCGCAAATTTTTGGGCAAATCTGCTGACAAATCTCGGCTGGATGGCATCGATTACCCTGCTCCTCGCACTGATCTATCATAATACCAATTCCGTTGCTGGATGGACCGCGCCGGAGATGTTCGTGCTATTCGGCACCTACACGATCATGCGTGGGATCAGCAACGTGCTGTTCTACAAGAACCTGTCGCAAATCCCTCTTTATATTCGCAAAGGGACAATGGACTGGATTTTGACTAAGCCGGTCAATTCGCAGTTTTACGTCTCGCTGAGATATCTGGAGTTTGAAGACATCGGCGCAAGTGTCGGCGGATCGTTCGTGATCGCGTATGGTCTTGCCAATCTGCATCTCGCGCATCCGCCGACTGCGCCGACCATCTTTGCGTTTGTGGTCATGCTTGCCGCCAGCACGACCCTGTTTTACTCGCTAACGATGCTGCTGATGACTTTAGCGTTTTGGCTGGTCCGGCTCGATAACCTTATGGTGCTATCAGATACCGTGTTCCAAATCGCAAGGACGCCGATCGACATTTTTGGCGCGTTCGGCCCAGTTCCGCGCTTTGTTCTGACCTATATCATTCCGCTCGGAATCATTGCGACCCTGCCGGTGAAGGTGTTAACAGGACATTTTGCGCCGCTCGCAGGTGCGGCGGTTTCGATCATTGTCGCCGGCGTGTTTTTTTGCGCCACAATTGTTTTTTGGAACCATGCGACGAGGTCTTACAGTTCGGCGAGCAGTTGACCTACAGTGATATGGAAAATAAGAATCGTCATCCCGACCGGAATGAGGAACGAATGGAGTGGAGGGAACTCGTAGTTCGTGATAGTACAGCCTAGCGTATGACGAACTACGTGTTCCATCCACTTCGCAAAGTCGCTACCGCTCCTCTGCTTCGGTCGGGATGACGGATCGGAGTAAGTCGTGAACACCAAACACACCGTAGTCAATCCATATAATGGCGATGTGGTCAATTCCGTCGAATTGATCGATTCGGCGGCAATGGACGCCGCTATAGAGGCCGCACTGACGGCCTTTCAGCAGACGAAGAAAATTCCGGCTCATAAGCGGGTCGAACTCTTGCGCGAACTTGAGAAGTCCGTCTCAGATGACGCCGAACTTTTCGCGCAGTCGATCATGCAGGAGGCCGGTAAACCGATCACATCAGCGCGCGCTGAGGTGCAACGAGCGGTTGCTGTCTTGCGCGGATCGGCAGAGGAAGCAACGAGAATCGGCGGCGAACAGATTCCTATCGACAGCACTGCTGCCGGAGATGGCCGGTTCGCAGTCACGCGCCGATTTCCGATCGGCCCGATAGCAGGAATTTCGCCGTTCAATTTTCCGCTTAATCTTGGCCTGCATAAGGTAGGGCCCGCACTAGCGTCGGGAAATACCATCCTTTGGAAACCACCCCTTCAGGCACCGGGAGCGGCGTTGCTGTTTCAGGATCGGTTTGAGAAGATCGCCCAGCGGCTCGAATTTCCACGCGACGCCATGCAGATAGTAATCTGCGAAGACGCGGTTGCCGAACAGCTTGTCACAGATCCGCGCGTCAAATTGCTTTCCTTCACAGGCAGCGCGCGGGTCGGATGGACTCTTCGCGTGAAAGCCGGTGCAAAAAAGGTCGTTCTGGAGCTTGGTGGAAATGCCGCCGTGATTGTTGCGGAAGATGCCGATATCGAAGCAGCGGCAAAGAAGTGCGCAGTCGGCGGATTTACGTACACCGGCCAGACCTGCATCTCGGTGCAACGCATCATCGTACACCACTCGATCTATGAGAAGTTCAGGACTTCCTTTCTAAGTTTTGTCAAGTCTCTCAAGGTCGGCGACCCAGCCGACAGCGACGTTTCCGTCGGACCAATGGTAAGCTCCAGGGAAGCAAACAGAGTCGCAACCTGGATAAAAGAGGCTGTTGACAACAGTGCTACAATGCTTTGCGGAGGCAAACAATACGGTCTGGTCTTCGAACCCGTCGTCTTTGAGAACGTCGACCGATCCATGAAAATCGTCAGCCAGGAGATTTTCGGGCCGGTTGTGACGCTTCAAAAGTACTCAGACTGGGATGATGCCCTCGCTATGGTCAATGATTCGGTCTACGGCCTCCAGGCGGGCATCTTCACGAACGATATCCGGCGCATCATGAGCGCGTTCGAGACCATCGAAGTCGGCGGGCTGATTGTGAACGATACGCCGACATTCCGCATCGACTCGATGCCGTACGGCGGAGTCAAGGACTCTGGACTTGGACGCGAAGGAATGCACTACGCTATCCAGGACATGACCGATGAGCGGCTGTTGATCATTTCTTAGCCCAAAAAATTGTCCGATTTTCTGTCCTAGCCCGAAGGGATTCGCCCGCTGTTTGGCGTAAAGACCATTTGTCACAACAATTCAAAGGTTGAAGTGCAACGTGATTATTTCCGATATCAACAAGATTGCGGGACGCACATACCCTGCTCGGCGTCTCACCCGCAACGTGGTCGGCGGTGCGGCGCCGATCCAGGCGCAAAATTTCTGCTTCGGCTATGTCGTCCTCGAACCTCAAGGCGGCCAGGTTCCGTGGCACAACCAGGAGCAGGAAGAGATTTATTTCGTTGTCGAAGGCACAGGCGAAATGTGCCTCGGCGAAGAGAAACAGACGCTCACCGCGGGTCAGGCGGTCTTTATTCCACCGACCGTTTTTCATCAGCTTTCCAATATCGGCGACACGCCGCTGACGATGATCTATTGCTACGGCCCGGCGGGCGATGTCGCCCATTGGCGTCAAGAGCTTGACGGCACCCTGCCCCGGGCTGGTGTCGAAGCGCCACCGCTGCCAGCAGGCGCGACACCACAGTGCATGGAGAAGCCGAAGACGGATTAAGAATTTAGGAACGCTCCATGGCCGCTGGGCCATTTTTCGCGGTTAAAACATCATGGCAAACAGTTCAATCAAAACACACACTCTTGGCGTCATCATGAACGGCGTTACCGGACGCATGGGCACCAACCAGCACCTGATTCGCTCGATTGCGGCGATCCGAACGCAGGGCGGAGTCAAGCTCAGCGATAACGAAATCATCATGCCCGATCCGATTCTGGTCGGGCGCAACGAAGCCAAGCTCGAAAAGCTTGCAGAAGAGACTGGCACCAAGCGCTACACGACAAACCTTGATGCCGCGCTGCACGATTCGCACAATCAGATCTACTTCGACGCTCAACTCACGCAGCTTCGCGCTCCTGCAGTCGCCAAGGCGATCAAGGCAGGCAAACATATCTATTGCGAGAAGCCGACTGGCGTCTCGACCGAAGAGGCGTACGAGCTCTACACCATGGCCAAAAAGGCCGGAATCAAGCACGGGGTGGTTCAGGACAAGCTGTTCCTGCCCGGCCTGATGAAACTCAAATGGCTGCTCGACTCCGGATTCTTCGGCGAGCTTTTGTCGGTGCGTGGCGAGTTCGGCTACTGGGTCTTCACTGGCGAAGATCAGATTCCAGTACAGCGACCATCCTGGAACTACCGCAAGGAGGATGGCGGCGGAATCATTGTTGATATGCTGTGCCACTGGCGCTACGTGCTCGATAATCTGTTCGGCGAGGTTAAGGCCGTTTCATGCCTTGGTGCGACCCATGTCAAGGAGCGAGTCGACGAGGCTGGCAAAGTCTACAAATGCACCGCCGACGATTCCGCCTACGCTACGTTTGAGCTTGAAAAGGGCGTGATTGCGAACTTCAACTCGAGCTGGACTGTGCGCGTGCGGCGCGACGATCTCCTGACCCTTCAGGTTGACGGCACCAAAGGCAGCGCAGTCGCTGGTCTGCGCAATTGCGTGATGCAGCCTTATGTCGGCACGCCGCGCCCGACTTGGAACCCTGATATCGATTCGCCCATCAACTTTTTCGACGGCTGGACAACCGTCCCGACCAATCAAGTTTTCGACAACGGTTTCAAGGCGCAGTGGGAGCTTTTCCTGAAGCATGTGATCGAACCGGAAGCGTATCCGTTCCCATACGATCTGCGCGAAGGCGCGAAGGGCGTCCAACTGGCCGAGATTGGCATTCAGTCATGGGAAAAGCGCGCGTGGCTCGACGTGCCGGAATTGGCGAAGTAAGAAAGCCTTCTGGTCCCCAACTCCTTTCGGAAGGAGGGGTTAGGGGAGTTAATCCTAAGCTGTCCAATGAGGAATCTGAGCGCGATGGCCAAAAACACTAATTGACATCTACAGTCACTGGCTGACACGTGGCCCGACGAAGATACCTCCCCTAGCCCCTCCTTCCGAAAGGAGGGGAAGGGAGGGCTCCTCCCGTTGCGGGAGGAAAGAGGCCGGGGTGGTAAGGTGGGGCATTTGACTCAATCCGAACAATCCAAGCTCCAATTCGCATTCGATTTTGCGCAGTCGCAGGTCAAAGCGATCACGGAAAAATATCCCGCTGACTACTATCCAATGTACACGGTCTGCGGCAAATTTGGCCTCGACAAGAAGCGCTGGACGCACTGGTGCGACGGTTTCTTTCCCGGCATGATGTACTACTTTGCCGATGCGACCGGCGACACGGCTTGGCTCGACAAAGCCATCGCCTATTCGACTCCATTGGAAGAGCGGCAGTACGACCGCTCTGTCCACGACCTCGGATTTCTCTTCTTCTCAACCTATCTGCATTGGCTCAGATTGGGTGGGCCCAAGGAGCGTATCGAGGGCGTCCTCAATCAGGCTGGGCGCACAATGGCGATGCGCTTTATGGAGCGCGGTCAGTATCTGCGCTCGTTTGTCGAACCGGCGTCGCTGTTCATCGATATCATGATGAATGTCGGCACGATCTTCCGCGCTGGGGTTGAAACGTCCGACGAGCATCTCCTGGCAATCGCGCATCGTCACTGCGAGACCACGCGACGAACATTGGTGCGCGGCGACGGATCGACATCCCACGAAGCCATCTTCGACCTTGAAACCGGCGAATGCCTGCGTCAATCGACCCATCAAGGCTATCGCGGCGACTCCTGCTGGAGCCGAGGGCTGGCGTGGTCTCTGTACGGGTTTACGCGCTCTTACATCCAGACCGGACGCGCCGAATACCTCGAAACGGCCGCGCTAAACGCCGAATACTACATCGCCAACACTCCGGCCGATGGCATTACGCCATGGGACTACGATGCGCCCGAAACTGGCAAGCTGGCGAAATCGCAGGTGGACACGTCGGCTGCAGCAATCGCCGCGTCCGGCCTGCTCGATCTCGCCGACACGTACCCCGATGTCGCCAAGGCGAAAATCTACCGAGATTTTGCGATCACGAGCCTGGTTTCACTTTCGGAACAGTATCTCGGTGAGCGGACACCCGGATTTGAAGGCATTTTGAACGGCGGCGTCTACCATATCCACAAGGATCTGGGTGTGCACGAAGCGGTCTTGTTCGGCGAATACTTCTTTGTCGAAGCGCTGTTCAAAGCGCTGAACTTAGCCAAGCGACAGCCGCTGCCTGCGATCGTGACCCCCTACCCCGAGGATTCGCTGCCTGCGTCCGCGCGGACATGGTCGGACGGCCCGACCGAAGAGGACATGGCCGCGCCTACGGGAGCGTCCCAATGAGCGATAGTCCTGTTTCACTTGTCACCGGCGCCGGTCGCGGAATCGGGCGGGGCATTGCCGTCGAGCTTGCCAAGCTAGGCCACTCAGTCGCGATCAACTACGCGGGCAATTCCGAAGCTGCGCAGGAGTGCCTCGCGCTGGTGCGCGATGCGGGCGGCGACGGATTTACGGTAAAGGCGGATGTTTCCGTTGCGGAAGACCGTGCGCGCCTCGTTGACGAAGTCGTCGCGAAGTATGGCCGGATCGACTTGCTGGTGAACAACGCCGGAGTCGCGCCGAATGTCCGCGCGGACATCCTGGACGCGGGCGAGGAATCGTTTGACCGACTTATCTCGATCAACCTGAAGGGGCCGTATTTTCTGACTCAACGTGTCGCCTTGCAGATGATCGAACAGACAAAATCGTCACCATTCGCCGACTTCGGAATGCCGCGGATCGTGACAATTTCATCGATCTCGGCCTACACCGCATCGGTCAACCGAGGCGACTACTGCATCGCGAAGGCTGGGCTCGGCATGATGACCGCCCTTTTTGCCGCGCGTCTGGCGGAATACGGCATCAACGTCTACGAGATCCGCCCTGGCGTGATCGCGACCGATATGACCGGAGGGGTCAAGGAAAAATACGACGCCATGATCGAAGCAGGAGTCTGGCCGATCAAACGATGGGGGCAGCCCTCGGACATTGGACGCGCGGTCGCATCCATCGCTCGCGGCGACCTGCCGTTTTCGACCGGCGAAGTGATCAATGTGGATGGGGGATTTCACTTGAGGACGCTATGAGGCCGAAACAGTGCGACGAGGAATGTCAAATGCTACCTCACGGACTTCTTCACCAGCGTACGGATCGCAGCTTCGGTTTCAGGGTTCAGTTCGGTCAATGCAAATGCGATTGGCCAGAAAACGCCGTCGTCGAGCGTGGCGGAGTCGTTGAATCCCAATGTCATATAGCGTTCCCTGAACTTGTCAGCGCCACGGAAAAAGCAGATGACTTTTCCATCTTTGTTTGAATATGCTGGCATTCCATACCAAGTCCGTGCCAGCAGATTCGGTGCGCACTCCTTAATAATTGCATGGAGATGTTCGCCAATCGCGCAATACGGATCAGGCATAGCAGCAATGGCCGCAAGCACGGCCGCTTCGTCATTAGCTTGCTTTGCAGCTTTCTTGTTGACCATTTGCATGGAGACTCCTTTGCATGGAATTATGACCGATGGAAACAGATGACTGAGTGAATTATGACGAATAAAATAGAAATTCTCAAACGAATTACCGATGTCGGCCTAGTCGCGGTCGTCCGCGCGGAGTCGGCGGACCAAGCGATGCGGATTGCAGACGCCTGTATCGAGGGCGGCTGTCCGGCAATTGAGGTGACGTTTACAGTGCCGCGAGCGCACCGCGTCATCGAGACGCTGGCGGAGAGATATGATCCTGCGGAGCTGATTTTGGGCGCGGGGACTGTGCTTGATCCGGAGACTGCGCAGGATCGCGATCATTTCAGGTGCAAGCTATATAGTTTCGCCGTCGCTGAATGGGGAGACCGTTAGATTGTGCAACCGATACCAAGTCGCGGTCATGCCGGGTGCGATGACCATTCGCGAAGTGATCGACGCCATGGAAGCTGGTGCGGATATTGTGAAGCTGTTTCCGGGGGAAGCGTTCGGGCCGGGATTCTTGAAGGCGATCAAGGGGCCGCTGCCTCAAGCGCCGCTCATGCCGACCGGCGGCGTGTATCTGGATAACGTCGCGGAATGGATCAAGGCGGGTGCGGTCGCGGTCGGTGTCGGTTCCAATTTAACCGGCGGCGCGAAAAAGGGCGATTACGAATCGATTACAAAGGCTGCACGCGAATTTGTGGCGAAGATTCACGAAGCACGGGCGGCGAAATAGGACTTAAGCCATGACCAGAGTAGTGACATTTGGCGAGATCATGATGCGCCTCGCGACACCAGATCGGCTGCGTTTTTCGCAGGCGAAGGAGCTGGAGATCACGTACGGCGGCGGCGAGGCCAATGTCGCGGTGTCCCTTGCGAATTACGGCCTTGACGCGAGTTTTGCCACCAGATTGCCGAAAAACCCCTTTGGCGACGGCGCGATCCAATCGCTACGCGGTTTAGGAGTCGACACCACCAAAATCGCGCGCGGCGGCGAACGGATCGGCATTTATTTCCTCGAAACCGGGGCAAGTCAGCGCGCGTCGGTGGTGGTTTACGACCGCGCAGGATCGGCGATTTCTCAGGTTGAGCCGGGCCAGTTTGACTGGAAGTCGATCTTCAGCGGAGCAAGCTGGTTCCATTTCACCGGCATTACGCCCGCGCTTGGACCCAAGGTTGCCGAAGCGATCGCAGAGGCTTGCCGAGCCGCAAAGGAGTTGGGACTGACCGTCTCGTGCGATCTCAACTACCGCAAGAAGCTGTGGACTCCCGAGCAAGCGCAGGCGACGATGTCTGGCCTGATGGAATGGGTGGATGTCGCCATCGGCAACGAAGAGGACGCGGAAAAAGTCTTTGGAATCAAATCGTCCAGCGCGAACATCACGGCGGGCCATGTCTCGGCGGAGGGTTATGAGGAGGTCGCGCGGACAATGGCCGAAAGGTTCAATTTTCGTTCGGTTGCGATCACGCTGCGGGAGAGCCACTCTGCGGACCACAACGGCTGGTCCGCCATGCTTCTTCACGAAGGCACTGTCTACGATAGCCGAAAGTACGACATTACGATTGTCGACCGGGTTGGCGGCGGGGACTCGTTCGCGGGAGGGCTGATCTATGGCATGGCGACCGGAAAATCTGCAAAGGACGCTCTGGAGTTCGCCGTTGCGGCATCCTGCCTGAAGCACTCGATCAGCGGGGATTTCAATCTGGTGAGTGTCGCAGAGGTCGAAAACTTGATTAAGGGTGATGGATCGGGGCGAGTGCAGAGGTAGGACCAACCCCGGCGACAAGTCGCCACCCCTCCCGCAGCGGGAAGGGAAGGAATTTGACATTTCGAACGCTCCCCTTCCCTATTCCTATGAGAAACGGGCCGGGGGAAAAGGCTTTTGAGAGGGCCTTTACTGCTCAGCTATAGCCTCTGAAAAATCCGCCGGTAGTGCAGAGGGCACGGCATCCGGTTCTCTTGGTTTGTCCGCAATCTTGAATGTCCGATTCTTCAAGCTCAATGCGGGCCGCTCCACTAGGAACCAGCTGATGGTTGCGGCGATGAGCGTAAGTGCAGTCGCGACGAAGAAGAGTGACCATTCGTTAAGCTTATCCCCAAAGTAAAGCACCAGGAGTTGCTGGATCGGCCATGCCCATAAGTAGGTTCCATAAGACAGATCGACCTTCGAGCCGAAGTTGTGCAGGTTGATCGTCTGGCTGCTGGCAATATAGAGGAGCGCGTAGACACCGGCAATCGGCAGCGCGATGGTCAAATTGTGATCGCTGAATACAGCCATAACACAAGCGATCACGCTTGCGAAGAACAGCCATCTCTGCCGCGGGATCTTGTCCCGGTACAGATACGCCACCATCCCAGCAAGGAACATAGTCAAAAAGCGTGGCCAGTAATCCGGTTTGTCAAGAATCTTAACCGCCTGATAATGATTGAATGTCCAACCGGTGTACTGCTGGTAGATGAATAGCCCAAATGCGCAGGCAAAGAGCGCAAGCGGCGCGGCGCGCCACTTGAACAGCCCGATGAGGCCAATCAACGCAACCAGAATATAGCACCCAAACTCGTAGCGGATTGTCCACACCGAGCCGTCCACCAAGTATTGGCACGGGTTGCTCATGAACGTGTATCCGAAAAGCGGCTCCTTCAGTTCGATGAACTTCTTCAGGAAGTGCTTGAGGGTGACGCCATGCAGATACGCGTGCGGGTCAGCCGCGCCAAGCGGCCCAACCACGAAGGCGCATACAATCGATACCAGCAAAAATGCTGGGTAAATCCGCAAAATTCGCTTTTTGAAATAAGACCAGGCACCTCTGCTTCGAAGCCAGCTTTGCGTAATCAAGAAGCCGCTGATCACGAAGAAAAAGTTGACGCACATAGTAGCGAGCGACATCTGCTGGCGGTCAATCACCTGCAACGGTTCGCGCTGCGCAAAATCGGTATAGAGCAGTGCGTAGCTGTGTGTGAAGATGACTGCCACCGCAAGCAACAGGCGCAGGACATCGAAATTGTTCTTGCCGCGCTCGCTTTCGTCGGTAAACAGAGGTTTGAAGGAAGAGGTAGGCATGGGGACAATACGGCTCATGCATCCAAGATGGGGACGCACAGTCTCCTGGATATATGGAACTGCAAGACGCGTGCCAAGTAGCGAATCCACGTACCTGAGTTTTCGGTTGGTTGACATTATGTGCGACGGTCACTATAATTGATGGATGGTACACGGTGAACAACCGCGAGTTTGTGTCGAACTTTACTCAAAGCCTGGCTGCCATTTGTGCGAATCCGCGCTGGAACAGCTTATCGACGCGCTCAAGGATGTCAGTTTCGATTTGGTCGAATGCAACATCAACGATAGCGCCGACTGGACAAAAAAGTATGCGTTTGACATTCCCGTAGTTGCCGTTAACGGAAAAGTTTTCTGCGCCACATTTTTGAACGTCGAGGCGTTCAAGACACACATCAAGGAGATTAGTTCAAAAACATGAGGATACGATTGAAAGAGCTGCGCCAGCGTCGCAAGCGATCGGAAGCGCGCCACAAGGCGACATTGGCGGCCAAACGCGACCCGAAGAAGGCGGCAGGCAAGGTTTAGCGCTGCGTCCGCGGGCAAAGCAGAGAGTTAGACATATGGAATATATGGACACAGGTCGCGGCGGGGGCAGTCACGAGCGCGAAGAGCGCATCAGTCCACGCGAAGGCGAGATGATCAAGTACCGCGACATGCGGACACCGCTCGTTTTTCATCTCTTGACCGGTGACACTATCGAAGGGGTGGTTCGCTGGTACGACAACATCTCCGTGCGCGTCGCGTTGACCGACCGCTCGGAGATCACACTTTTCTATCACGCAGTTGCGTTCTATGCTTCAAAAGCGCAGCAGCAGTAACTCGCGGAAAATTTTAGCAACAAAAAAGTCGCCCCATTGCTGGGCGACTTTTTTGCTGCGATTGTTGGAGGCGCCGAGCAGAATCGAACTGCTGCATAAAGGTTTTGCAGACCTCTCCCTTACCACTTGGGCACGGCGCCATATGCCAGAGCGATATTATAGCAGGAGCGTTCCCAAAATGACAAGCTGTGCTTCCGAAGCAACCATAACCGGGTGCTACCGGAACGTCAGCCGGAAAATGAGGAATGCGAACGCGCACATGGCGGCGACGATTCCGTAGATCATCCAAACTGCCTGCTTCGTGGTGTAGCCGCGGTTGATGAGGATGTGGTGCAAGTGCGACGTCCGGTCGGGAAGATAGGCTGGCGTGTGATTGATGAGACGCTGAGTCACAACACGTACACCATCGAAGATCGGAACGCCAAGTACCAAGATCGGCAGCGCGACGCTTAGGGTCGCAGCAATTTTGAACGTGCCTACAATCGCAATGGCGGCTAGAACAAATCCCAAAAACTGCGCGCCGACAGTTCCCATGATAATTGTGGCTGGGTTGTAGTTGTCGCGTAGGAATCCCGCGCAGACGCCCACCAAGCACGCCGCAATGATGCTTACCTCATACTGGCCAGCCTGCGCGGCCATCAGCGCAAGAGTTGCGCCGGAGATTGCGCAAATGCCCGCAGCAAGGCCGTCGAGGCCGTCCATAAAGTCCACCGTCTTCGCGACACCAAACACCCACAGCACGGTCAAAAGGTCACCCAGAACAGGTGAAAACGGGATCCAAGTTCGCGGATCATAGAAATGGCGGTAGTGGGGCAGAGCGACACCGGTCGCAAACGGATTTGTCACGCCTTCGACACGAACGCCGAACAAAATCAATATGACGCCCGCACCGAGCAGCGCGGCCGATTGCCAGATCGGCGATAGCTCGTACTTGTCATCTAGCGTTCCCACAAACGCGACCAGGCTACCGCCAATCAGCACGCCTGCAAATTCGCGTAGCTGCTTCCAATCCCACGGAAAGTGCGTCCGGTTTAAGTAGATGTAGGCGTACGAGCAACAAAGCGTTACCATGAACGCGAAGTACATCGACAAACCGCCCCAGCGCGGAATGGTCTTTTTGTGAACGTCACGTTCGCGCGGCACAGCCACAGCGCCGTACTTCATCGCCAGCCGTTTGACGATTGGCGTGAACACCATTGTCAAGATGAGCGACAGGAAAAACGCTAAAATGGGTTGAAGTTTCATGCTGCTATGAACAGGAGTACGCAGTGGAACGGGCAGAAGTGACCGGGGCAGTCAATTTTCGATTACTGTACGACAATAGCATGAAAATTGCTAGGGTTGGAAGATTTCAAGAACGCTCAGTGGCCGCTGGGCCATTTTTCGCATGGAGAGTGCGTAGCAACGAGGATTGATCGTTTAGCCAAGCCGCAAATATTGCAACTCAATGTTCGCTGCATTGAGCACTTCCATGGCGAACTCGTCGGGATATTCTCCGCCGATGACGACCTTAACGATCCCCGCATTGACAATCATCTTCGCGCACATATTGCACGGCTGGTGAGTGCAGTAGAGTGATGCACCATCCGTGCCGATTCCAAAAAACGCGCCTTGGATAATCGCGTTTTGCTCAGCGTGCAGGCACCGTATGCAATGGCCGTTCACGAGATGACAGCCGACATCAAGGCAATGCGCGAGCCCCTTCGGTGCGCCGTTGTATCCGGTGGTTAAGATACGCCTGTCGCGCACGATCACCGCGCCCACTTGTCGACGAAGGCAAGTTGCGCGGCTGGCGACATCCTGCGCGATCTTCATAAAGTAATCGTCCCACGAGGGACGAACAATTTCGGAAACCGGCATTTTAGACCTTGACTGGGGTTATAGGATTCCCCACTCTTTTAGAATGGAGTGAGTTGACGGCATCGGATCGATAAGGAACCATAGGGAATCAATGGACAACCCGCCGAGTAGTTTGCTGATGTAGCGTCCATCGATGAGTTCAGCATCGACATATCGACCAGATTCGTCAAGCACCAAGAACGTAGTCTTGTTGCCGTCTGGATCGATAATCCAATATTCCGGGATGCCAGATCGCTCGTACTCGTCGCGCTTGGCGAAGTAATCTGTTTTATGGCTTCCAGGGCTTACGACTTCTATGGCAATGTCGGCTGGACCGAGTAGGTAAAGCTCTTGGATGCGTGAAAGGTTCATGTTCGAAATGAACATCAAGTCCGGAGACCTGCCTGGCCCTTTCGTCGTCGCCCGCATCACGAACGGTTCGCCGCGAATAATTCCTAACTCCTTTATCTCGGTAGCTATCCCCAGAAGCTTGAACAAAAACGTCACAATCTCAGCGTGCCGATCGCTCACTGGCGGCATTTCGATGATTCTCCCGTCAACCCATTCATGCGCACCCTCGCCACTGTCCCAGCGCAAAAATTCCTCGAACGAAATCTTGCGATACTTCGCCGCTTCCTGTATCGATTCTTCTGCCAGTGCTCGTGCCATAGGTGCCGCTCTCTAAATAATGCCCCATTCTATTAAAATCGAGTGCGCAGATGGCATTGGTTCAGCGTGGAACCAAAGCGGATCGATGGACAGGCCGCCTAGAACATTGCTAGTGAAGCGCCCATCGATCAGTTCAATATCGACATAACTTCCAGATTCGTTAAGCACCAGAAACGTAGTCTTGTTGCCGTCTGGATCGATAATCCAATATTCCGGGATGCCAGATCGCTCGTACTCGTCGCGCTTGGTAGAACAATCCGTCTTTGCGCTTCCCGGACTTACGACTTCAATTACTAAGTCCGCAGGGCCTTTCAAATAGAGTTTTTCGATTCGCGACAAATTTGCGGATTTGACGAAAAGCAAGTCTGGAGATCGGCCAGGGCCGCTTGGAAACGCTCGCATTACGAACGGTTCGCCGCGGACGACACCTATCCCCTTTACATCCGCCGCAATCCTTAAGAGAGGACCCAGAAACCAGACTATCTCAGCGTGCCGATCGCTCACTGGCGGCATTTCGATAATTCTCCCATCGGCCCATTCATGAGCACCCTCGCCGCCATCCCAGCGCAAGAACTCCTCAAACGAAATCTTGCGATACTTCGCCGCTTCCTGTATCGATTCTTCTGCCAGTGCTCGTGCCATAATGATCAATCTCTAGATTATGCCCCACGCCCTCAAAATATCCGTTTCCAACGGCAGTTCCGCTTCCCAAAGCCAGTCCACTTTGAGCCGCACTCCCGGCATGACAAAGCTCTCAAAGTAGCCGTCTTCCGCCAGCGGAGCAACAAGAAACTTCCCGCTAGGCTGCAAAATGTAAAAGCGCGCTGATGAGTTTTGAGGATCAATCAGCCAGTATTCTGAGACGCCGCCCGCTTCGTACTCGTCTTGCTTGGTCAGCGAATCGATTATTTGCGAGCCAGGACTGATTATTTCCACCACGAGATCTGCAGGGCCGTCTAGATAATTCTTCTGCAAGCGATGAAGATTTTCGGGACGAACATAGATGATGTCCGGCGCACGACCCGGCAAGGTTGCTCCGGTTTCATCACGAATGGGCGGAAGAGAACGCGACCCTTGGTAAAGTTTCTCGCATTTATTCCGAGTAAAGTTATGAGAAAGCCAGCAAGCTCCTGATGTCGCTCCGATACTTCAGCAATTCCAAGGACTTCGCCATTCACCCACTCGACATGCTGACTCGCGCCGTCCCAACGCAAAAACTCCTCGAACGAAATCTTCCGATATTTCGCCGCTTCGTGCATCGATTCTTCTGCAAGTGTTCGTGCCATCGAAATAACCTGCCAGTCATCTGTAAACTCCCCTCGCCCATTCTTATGGGAGAGGGGCAGGGGTGAGGGCTTAAACCGGATACCTATCCACCAAATCCTTCACACCTGCCCGCACTTCACCATACACATCAGGATCGCCAATGTTCGTCAACGTCTTATGGATAAATCCCGCTATCTGGCGCATCTCGGCCTCGCGCATTCCGCGAGTCGTGCATGCTGGCGAGCCAAGTCTGATGCCCGATGTAATCCACGGCTTCTCTGTATCGTACGGGATGGAATTCTTGTTGGTCGTCAAATTGACCTCGTCAAGCTCGATCTGCGCCTTTTTCCCAGTCACCTTTTGGGGCCGAAGATCGACCAGCATAAGATGGTTGTCGGTGCCGCCGGAAAAGAGCGTGAAGCCAAGTTCGGTCAGGCCGTCCGCGAGCGCCACGGCGTTTCGCCGCACCTGCTTCTGATACTCCTTGAACGATGGCCGCAGTGCCTCCTTAAATGCAACCGCCTTCGCCGCGATGACGTGCATTAGCGGTCCGCCCTGTGTGCCGGGGAATACGGCGGAATCGAATTTTTTGGCAAGGTCCTCGTCGTTCGTCAAGATGACCCCGCCCCGCGGGCCGCGAAGGGTCTTATGCGTGGTGGTCGTGACCACATGCGCATGCGGGAACGGCGACGGATGCTCGCCCGCAGCGACCAGCCCCGCGATATGGGCGATATCCGCCATCAGCAGAGCACCAACCTCATCGGCGATAGCACTCATTCTCGCAAAATCTATGGTTCGCGGATAGGCGCTCGCACCGCTCGTGATCAACTTCGGCCTGACTTCTTTTGCGATGCGCTCTAATTCGTCGTAATCGATCCGACCACTGATCGGATCAACCCCATAGAAATGAACGTTATAGAACTTGCCGGAGAAGTTGACCGGCGAACCGTGCGTCAAGTGGCCGCCCTGATCGAGACGCATACCAAGAATGGTATCACCGGGATCAAGCAAGGCGGTGAAGACGGCAATGTTTGCCGACGCACCCGAGTGCGGCTGGACATTGGCGAAGTTGCAGCCGAAAAGCTGCCTAACACGCTCAATCGCTAGCGTTTCGACAATATCGACATACTCGCAACCGCCGTAGTAGCGTTTGCCAGGATAGCCTTCGGCGTACTTGTTGGTCAGCACCGACCCCTGCGCTTCCAGGACTGCGCGCGAAACGATGTTTTCTGAAGCGATCAGCTCGATCTTGTCGTGCTGACGATGCTCCTCCTGCTGGATGGCATGAAAAACGTCCGGATCGACGTCGCTCAGGGACGCGTCGCGATCCACATTGAAGCTGCTGGACGGCGGGAATGCCTCAGGTCGGGTGATTGTATCTTGCTCTAAAATGGCCACGTTGCGCGTACTCCTCGGTCAATAATGTCGGGCGTTCCCTTCGCAAAAGGGACATGATAAGGGATTTTGCCGTTCGCGTATGATACCGCATTCGGCGGATTGATAGGTAATTGGGTGGCATGCCTGGCGTCTCAGCGCCACGCATGTCTTGCAACGCCTAGACAGCAACCAACACAAGGTACGAGAATACAGAGAGGCGAAAAAAGTCAAATGCGGTGAAGTATTAGCAATGGCCCCGGTGTCTCAAGCGGATGGAGCAAGTCGCATTCCGATGAATTTCTGCGCGAAGCAGAAATCTCTCCACAGGGGAGATTTGTACGAGATCTGCGGGGACAATCAAATTTTACCCAAGTAACAATTCGCATACAATAATCACCAATACTTTTTCGCAACGCGGCAAAAATATTTCGCTCCGCTATTGACAACCTCATATTGCCTGTGCTTTAATTGCCTCCTGCTGGGCGAAAGCTCTGCGCTTGATTGTTGAATCATGCTGAACCGAACACAAATAGCCAAATTTAATATGCTTAGCGATGTTTGCGGACACATTGTGTCCTTTGGGCATTCGCAGTCCTGGCCGTCAACCGTTTTTGTCGGCGCAACCACAGATCGCTATCAAATTTTTACCGCGAGGGGGGCAAGCAACTAGTCAATTAGTAGGCTACAAGTTGCAGAGGCGTCGAAAGACGCGACCAGTGCGCCCACCGCGAAGGATAACGATCCTGGCAGGTGGTTTTTTTGTTTGAGTGAAATTTGGGACTTTGGCCGGGCCGGACGTGATGCGTTATCTTGCGACGGCACCGCATGGTGACGAAAAGAGCCTGGTCAAGAGATTTGAACAACGAGGGGTCAAAGTCATGGCACGTTCGCGGATCATGTATATCGAAAATAAGTCGGGAAGTCTTAACGGCCCAGCGCAAATCGGTCGGGTGCTGTTCTCTAAGACTTTTCACACGATTTATTACGGCGGGATGACCTTCAAAATCATACCTGGGGGAGGTTTCAAGGCAAATTGGAGAGAGATCGAATCCGGTGAAGAGTATTGGATATCCGGGTGCCGCAAAGATGGTGCAGATCGTTTGTACGTTAGTCGCGTGCCAATCGAAATCGATGAGGACGTTCGACGGGAGTATTGGTGCGTGATTCGAGGAAAGCCTGAGTGCAAGGATCGGGCGACAGTTTGATTAGGTTGTTCGGACCGGAGTCTGACGGTTATCTATAGCTCATGCGCGAAAGCGGACTCCCGCATTGAAGAGCGCCGGGATTCGGTCCCAGAGGTTTGCGGACAGTCATATCGTCAGACGCTATTTGTCCGAATTGTTAGTTGAAAGCGAAAAAATTTTTTGGGCCGATGCGCACGGGTTATCTGACAAAATAGCCCCCGTGCGCGGAATTTGCCCAATTGTGCGCAGACAAGAATATCGAAGTTCGGGCCGATGTTTGCGGGTTAACGACTCCTACAACGCGAGCCTGTTGTCAACAGGCACCGGCCTAAGTTGCCGGCAGCGCCCGCAGCGGACCTTGCCTGAATTGATTGCTGGAACAGGATGAGAGCGTAGTTCAATGGCAGAACGCTAACAAGATCATTGCCGAAATTTGCCCGAGCTTGCAAGGGCGCGATTCGTTGGTGAACGATCGTGAATGAGCAGGGCCGCGAAAGCCTCGGGCCGGCGGTGGATGGTTATCGTTTCGTACGCGAGAGGTTGTGGGTTCGAATCCCGCCGCTCTCCCCAAGATTGGTTACAAAATGCGGGCGCAAATAGCACGCAAGATTGCGATGATAGTTTAAGGAAAGGATTGAGGATTTACTGTTCGGGCCGAAGCTCGCGGGTTATCAACTCGAAACGGTATGGCTTAACTCCGGTTAAGCAGTCGCCTGAAAAGCGGCCGTGCCGCAGCAAAACTTGCCCGAACTATAGCTCGATGAATGGTTGAAAGACAATGAGGTGGAATTCTAAACATTGGTCACGTTTGGATCCTCCCGCTGCGGGAGGAAGGGGCCCGCTTGCGGGAAGGTGGGGAGCTCATGGAAAGCGTAGCTCAGCGGATTAGAGCACTTACAAAACACCGTCGCCAAACATTTGTCCGAGGCTCTCGTACGGTTCGAGAGTTGACGGACCGGCGGATGACGGTTAACGAACTAAGCGGTCGGAGGTTCGAGTCCTTCCGCTTTCCAATTTTTTGGGTGCAATCCTGGCCGAATGCCGGACGCAAAAGAGACAGGCGGGGACGCCTGCCCCACAGCCTAAAGTTCTATTGCCTTGCCCCTTTCCTATTCCTATGGGAAAGGGGTTGGGGAAAGGGCTTGACACTGAGGGCGTAGCTCATTTGGTAGAGCACGTAAACGCCGTTATTCGAAACTTGTCCGAGTCCGCTTGGGCCGATGGGTGACGGTTATCGATCAAAACGACGAGGTAACAGGTTCGAATCCTGCCGCCCTCCAAATTTATACTGCTTGAAATGCATTTAGATTTCGCTGATTAAATTGCGTCAATTGCTTTAGTCAACATAAGAATTGAACGGGCCGCCGCTGGAGGGTTATCTGTACGAGAGGAAAAATCACCCACGGCAAACTTTGCCTGTTCAGTAAAGGGCCAAATTGCCCAAAGGAGGGTCAGAAGCAAAAATGACAAACTACTTGAAGAACATTCTGTCGCGCAAGGCGACGCCGCAGTCGCAGCCGATCCCTGGCTCAGAGCAGGTCGCCAACAACGCGGGCGGGTACGCCTGGGCGGTCGACGACTGGGTGCGGCTTGAGCGCTTTCTGATCCTCGGGTCGGAGGGCGGGTCGTACTACGCCAAGCAGGCTGAGTTGACGCGTGAGAACGCCGAGGCGACGGTACGCTGCATCCAGGCCGACGGAATCCGAGCGGTCGAAACGATTGTCCAGATTTCGGACTCTGGCCGCGCGCCAAAGAACGATCCCGCGATCTTCGCGCTCGCCCTAGCATCGAGCTTCGGCGACACAGCAACTCGCCGGGCCGCTCTGCGCGCCCTGCCGCAGGTCTGCCGAATCGGAACGCACCTGTTCCACTTCGCGCAGTATGTTAACGGAATGCGTGGATGGGGACGAGGGCTGCGTGAGGCTGTCGCGCGTTGGTACGACAGCACGCCCGCTGAAAAGCTGGCGTACCAGGCGGTCAAGTACCAGCAGCGCGATGGTTGGTCGCACCGCGACCTGTTGCGCCTTTCGCACCCGAAGCCGGACAGCGAGACGCGCAAGGCGCTCTACTACTGGATGACGCAGGGTTGGCCAGGAGTCGGCGACGAGCCGCACTCCAATGCCGCGCTGCGCCAGATCTGGGCGTTCGAGCGGATCAAGAGCGTTTCGTCCGCCGGTGAAGCGGCAACGCTAATCCGGGAGTACAAGCTGCCGCGTGAGGCCGTGCCGACAAACTGGCTGACCGATCCGGCCGTCTGGGCCGCTCTGGCCGAACAGATGCCGATGACGGCGATGGTACGCAACCTTGCGACCATGACCCGTGTCGGATATCTGGCGACCGGAACGCCTGAGACGGATCAGATCGTGCGGGCTTTGACCGATGAGGCGAAGCTGCGCGCGGCGCGGATCCATCCGATCGCGGTCCTGGCGGCGCTGAAGACGTACGGACAGGGTCGCGGCGAGCGCGGAAGCGGCACTTGGACTCCGGTTCGGGAGATTGTCGATGCGCTGGATGCGGCGTTCTATGCGTCGTTCGGCAATGTCGAATCGACTGGAAAGCGCTGGGTGCTTGCGCTCGACGTTTCCGGCTCGATGGACCACGGAACGGTCTCCGGCATTCCGGGGCTGACTCCGCGCGTCGCCAGCGCTGCGATGGCGATGGTGACTGCGGCGACTGAAAAGTCGCACCAGATGATCGCGTTCACTGCGGCGACTGGCGGCGTTGGTGGACGTTGGGGCGGCGGCGAATCCGGCATCACGCCACTTTCGTTCTCGCCGCGGCAGCGTTTGGATGACGTCGTCAAGACGACATCGGCTCTCCCAATGGGAGGAACCGACTGCGCGCTGCCGATGATCTGGGCGCTGAAGAACAAGATCGAGGCGGATGTATTCGTCGTATACACGGACAGCGAGACGTGGCACGGCAAGATCCACCCGGCTCAGGCCCTGCGCGAATACCGCGAGCGCATGGGAATTGCCGCGAAGCTGATCGTGGTGGGAATGGTCGCGAACGAGTTCACGATCGCCGACCCGAACGACGCCGGAATGCTGGACGTCATCGGGTTCGACACCGCAACGCCACAGCTTATCGCGGACTTTGGGCGGTAAAAAGATAGCGCCTCGCTTGCTCAGGAATGGGCGGGTGAGGCGCATCGCTTGAGATTCTTAAATTTTCGCGCTGAATTTAGGAGGAATACGAATGAGCTGCATTGAATGCAGATCCACCGAATGCGCTGTGCCGTGCGTTGTTCAGGCGGGTTCTCGATGAGAAGCCGGTTTGACGAAGTGCACAGTTCGCGGTGGCATCAACCTTGCGAACTGGCGGAAAACCAGCGGAATCTAACCCGATTCCTTTGCCGGCAAAGATGAGGCAAGCCGATACCCAAGACGAAAATGATAAGTTACAAGTAAGTTAATGCTGTACCAATCCACACCATAAAGGCAGGCTATTTATGTTTTCACTACCCGTTCGAAAGTCAAGCCAGCGCATATCACCGCTGCTGGTTCTCATCGCACTTGTCCCAATTGGTTTCATCAGTAGACCGGCAAGTGCGATGTCATCTGACGACATGGCCACGGCCATCGCCCAATTACAAAGCCAATTCAACTCACAACAGGCTAAGTTGACATCGCAAGATTCTCAGATCAACAAGCTGACAGCTACGGTTGAGAGCCAGAGTGAAACGATCGCACAACTTAGAGCCGCGAAGCAGGTATCGCCCCGTAATGGAACTTACGGACCGTTCACTGTTACCGGTACCGACGTGTACCTTACGGGCTACAACCTTCATATCCAGAGCGGGGCGGGGACTACGAACGCAACACCCAACGGACTTGGCAACTTGATCGTCGGCTACAACGCCACTCGTGGCGGGTCGGGCGACAGGCGTACCGGCAGTCACAACATTATTCTAGGCGACCAGCAGAACTACTTCGGCTATGGCGGATTTGCTTGCGGCGTGACGAACACGCTCAAAGGAGCGTATTCGTGTATTTTTGGCGGTCAGTACAACTCTGCTATTGGTGATCAATCTGTAGTTGTAGGAGGGTTTGAAAACTCAGCTACGAACGTTGATTCCGTAATCGAAGGGGGGGCAAATCTAACTACCGCGGTTCAAAACGATCTCCAGCCGTACAACTCGAGCGTACCCGGGCTGAAAGACATCGGTAGCTAGCCTGCAGACAACGCAAAGCTCCCAGACCTCGAACATCGCCGGTCTGCAATCTTCTGTGACAAGCATCAACGCATCGGTGTCGGCCATACAGTCGAAGCAAACTACGCAGGGCACTAGCATAACGTCCCTTCAAAACTCAAACTCAAGTTTGAGTTCCTCCGTATCAAGCCTGCAGGCGACGGTTGCAACGCACACTACGCAGATTGCATCGCTTCAAACATCGGTTTCAAGTCTGACTACATCGGTGGCTAGCCTGCAGACAACTGAAGCTTCCCATGGGACAAGCATTACTTCGCTGCAGAATTCAGTCACTTCCATCAATACGACATTGGCCGCAGCGACCAAGATAACGAATCTCTTTTCGCTAACGGATGGAGTCGGAACGGGAACGGAGCTAAATGTGAGGCGTGAACTTGCACATAGTGAACGGCCTTGGCGCAACAGACGGCAACCCTAGCGACCCAACGGACACCAACAACAACGCCGTGGTCAATGGTCTTGGCAATCTGATCATTGGCTACAACCTGACACGCGGTTCAGGGATGGACTCGCGCAATGGCAGTCACAATCTGATAATCGGCGATAAGAACAACTACTCGACGTTTGGTACAATCATCGCCGGATTTAACAACGAGACCGACGGAATCTGGTCCAGCATAACGGGCGGCTCAGGAAATATTGCGAACAATGGTTGGTCCTCAATTACTGGTGGCCTCCTCAACATGACTACAGGTGCCTATAGCACCGTTCTTGGCGGAGGAAGCAACGTTGCCAACGGAATGGAATCATCAATCTGTGGCGGATTATCGAACACAGCTACTGGAGCCGAAAGTTGCGTTCTCGGGGGTCAGGCGAATTCAGCCGAGGCCAGCTACAGCGTGGTAAGTGGAGGATTAGGTAATACTGCTAGTGGCCAAGCAAGTTCGGTGAGCGGTGGCACGTCAAACAATGCGAACGGAATAAGCAGTTCGGTCACGGGAGGGGTCAGCAATAGTGCAACTGGTCAGCAGGCATCAGTAACTGGTGGTGCCACAAATACCGCGTCTGCGAATAATAGTTCGGTCGGAGGCGGTGAACTCGTCACCGAAAGCACTAGCCTGGGTTGGGCTGCCGGCAATTTACACAGTCCGTAGGTAGTCGTCAAATATGGGGCAAATGAACGCCTCACCTCCCTGAAAACGGGAGGTGAGGCCGACTCTTTCAGCAATTTCAATGGATATCTAGTGGATTGACTTGTCATTAGAACAGGTATTTTCGGACGATGTGCTCCCTTCCTATAAGGCATAACAGCCTTAATGCCTCGTACGGCTTGTGCAATGGCGAGTTTTCCTTACGTTGCGAAGGAACGCACTTGACACGGCCTGTTCAGTGTGCTTTAATTCAGCCGGAAATGGAAACTGAGCAGACAATCACAAAAGCATCCTACTCACAGGCATCGGCTGTTGCCGCAGCTTCGTTTGCGTCCGGTTTGTTTGGCTCATTTGGCTATTGGCAGTACCGCGGCTGGCGCCCGTACTTTTACTTTTATGCTGAAACCTTCGTGAAGGAGACAAGTGCCTAGCCTGACATACAGCAAAGAAAACTGAAGGCTAGAGACAAGTCCACCGCGAAGGAGAAGCAAGCTCCCGCAGGTGGATTTTTTGTTGCCCGCAAGACCTACCCCGGCTCGTTCCTCGCCACCCCTCCCGAAGCGGGAAGGGAAAGAGCAGCATTATTCGGTTAGGAGAAAAATGCCTATTTCGCGCCAAAATTCTTTCCCTTCCCGCTGCGGGAAGGGTTGCCCGAGGTACGAGGGCGGGGTAGGTCAATGGTAAACTGTTAGCGAATTGTAAGGAGATTTGGTCATGATTATCGTGCTTTCGGCGGCGACGCCGGACAATTTGGCGCAACTGACACGCCTTCTCAAGGATCAGGGATACGACGCGCACCTGTCCGAGGGTGTCGAAACGACACTTGTTGGCGCGGTCGGTGCGCAGCAAAGCCCGGAAGAAAAAAGCGAGCTGATGGATCAGATTTCGGCGCTGCCGTATGTGGACAAGGTCGTCCCGATCGCCAAGCCGTACAAGCTCGTCAATCGGCAGTTCCATCCCGATCCGACGATTATTGATGTGCGTGGCGTTAAGATTGGTGACCCGGACTTCCTGGTGATGATGGCCGGCCCGTGCACGGTTGAGACCGAAGAGCAGCTGATGCTTGCGGCGCGCGCCGTGAAGAAGGCGGGAGCGCATATTTTGCGCGGCGGGGCCTACAAGCCGAGCACGTCGCCGTACTCGTTCCACGGTCACGGCGAGACGGCGCTCAAGATGCTCGCCGCCGCGCGCGAAGAGCTGGACATGCCGATCATCACGGAAGTCATGGATGCCCGCGATGTCGAATTGGTGTGCCGCTACGCCGATATTTTGCAGATCGGCACCCGCAACATGACGAACTACACATTGTTGCGAGAAGTCGGCGAATCGCGTACGCCTGTGATGTTCAAGCGCGGTATGGCCGCGCTTATCGAAGAGTATCTGCAGGCAGCGGAGTATATCGCGAGCCGAGGGAACTACCAGATCATCCTGTGCGAGCGGGGGATCCGAACGTTTGAGAACTCCTACCGAAACACATTCGATGTCAATGCGATCCCCACACTGAAAGATCTGTCGCATCTGCCGGTCATCGGAGATCCGTCGCATGGCACCGGCAAATCAGCGATTGTGGGGCCGATTGCCAAGGCCGCGATTGCCGCCGGTGCCGACGGCCTGATGATCGAAACCCATCACGCCCCCGAAAAGGCACTTAAGGACGGCGCGCAGTCGCTTGACATTGCCGCACTTCGCGGAGCTTATGCCGCAGCTTGAGCGGGTCGCTCAGGCGGTTGACCGAACCATGAATTTGAACCCGTCGAAGATCAAAATCCGGCAGCTTGCGGGCGCGGCGCGGTAAACATTATGGGCGAACTAGAGCGTGATTTAATCGATACGGTTTTGATCGTAGGAGTTGGTGGCCTAATCGGTGGATCGCTGGGTATGGCGATCAACTCCGCCCATCTTGCGAACATCATTGTAGGGTGTGCCCGAGACAACAGCCGTCTGAGGTTTGCCCAGCTACTTCATGCGTGCCATAAGGGCTTTCTGGATTCAGACCTTCCAGCGGCATGTGCCGAAGCTGACGTTATCATCCTGTGCACACCGGTTTCGCAGATTATAAGCGATCTGCCTAACGTGTTGCGTTGGGCAAAGCCCAATGCCGTAATTACAGATGTTGGCTCCGTCAAGAGCGCAATTGTCGATGCAGCCGACGGTGACCCTCGCTTCGTTGGTGGACATCCAATGGCTGGCTCCGAATTATCGGGAGTTGAATCGGCGCGGCCAGACCTCTTTCACGAAGCTACTTGGGCACTTACGCCGACAATTTCAACAAATCCGGAGGCATTAGCCACTGTTCGAAAACTCGCACAAGACTTGGGCGGCGTGGTAAGGATATTGTCACCTACTGTTCACGATGAGGCAGTAGCCGTTACGAGCCATCTTCCTCACGTTTTGGCATCGGCTCTGATGGCTTTGGCCGATGTCCGCGCCAAAGATAACGCCGACATTCCATTTATGTCGGCAGGTAGCTTCGCCGATGGCACACGCGTCGCAGCATCCCTCCCCAGCCTCTGGCGCGACATCTGCGCAAACAACCGCCCTGCCCTGTCGTCTGCACTCTCCGAGTATCGCCAGACTTTAGAGCAATTTCAAGCCGCTGTGGATTCGGGTGCTGCAAACGAAATCGAGCACCACTTCTTCCGAGGGGCAATGGCAAAGCAGAATTGGCCACGCCAATAGCAATGAACTAATGCCCGATCTCGACCTTCGCCATCGGCACGGCGGCCTTGCCTCGAAGCACAAACAGCAGCGCGGCGGGCGCGGCAAACAGGAAGACCGTCGCGATGAGGATGAACGCGTCATTATATGCCATCGTGAGTGACTGCGCGTCAACGGCATGCTCAAGAGCGCCAAGAGATGCGGCTTGCGCACTTGCTTGCGAATAGCCATGTTCGATGAAGCGTTGAGTTATGCTGGCCAGACGTACACTTAGGGTCAAGTTTC
The DNA here is from genome assembly GCA_963699265.1 of uncultured Armatimonadota bacterium. Lineage (GTDB taxonomy): Bacteria > Armatimonadota > Armatimonadia > Armatimonadales > Capsulimonadaceae > CAXSEA01. The sequence continues at coordinate 1,630,172 of OY969427.1, forward strand.
CCGAGAAGATGTTGCTCAACAGATTCGCACGATGGTACGCCGCGTGATTCGTAACGTAAGTGTTGATCACGGCAATCCCAAATGATCCACCGAGCTGACGGGCGAGGTTGGTCAGCCCGGCGCCTTGCGCAATCTCTGCTCCACGCAATGTGCTCAGCGACGCCACCGTTACCGGCGTCAGGAAAAATCCAAGACCTGCGCCGCGAATGATTAGGCCAATCTGCGTATCCGGAATGCCGCTTTGCGTGGACAAATGGCCCAGCATCCACTGCGATCCTGCGAAAATCACCATCCCAAAAAATATCAGTACGGGCGGCTTGACGAGCGGTCTAGCACCGTTCAGGAGCTGGCCGCAAAGGATCGTCCCGACTATTGTCGCTAAACCACCGGGCAAGAAGACAAGACCGGTTTCGGTCGGCGTAAAGCCTAATATTCCTTGGGCGAACAGCGGGAAAATGAAGACGCCGCCGTAGACACCAAATCCGCCGATGAGCAGCAGCCCCGCACCAGCGGCGAGGGCGCTGTGGCGAAGAACACGCAGATTAACTACAGGGTGGTCATTCTTTGGGGATAGCTCCCACATGACGAATGCAGTCAGAGTGATCGCGGAGGCGATCATGAGCTTGGTAATGGTCGGATCGTCGAGCCAGTTATAGCGCTCGCCCTCCTCGAGAACATATTGCAGCGACCCGAGGCCAACCGCTAAAAGTGCGATGCCCTGCCAGTCTAAGCGGGTCGCCTTTACAGCATTCGGCGCATCCTGCAAGAACTTCCAAACAAGCGCCGCAGCGACCAGTCCAAGCGGGGACTTGATGAAGAATATCCACGGCCAGGAGTAGTTGTCGGTCATATAGCCGCCAAACGCTGGCCCGACTGTCGGCCCAACAACGACAACCACGATATAGAGCGCCTGCACCATCCCCTGCTGCTCTTTCGGGAAAACCTGCCGAAGCGCAGTCTGAGCCGTTGATAGCAGCGCAGCGCCGCCCGCTCCCTGCATGATGCGCCAGAAGACAAGCGCACCGAGGGTCGTTGACATGCCGCAAGCAAACGATGCCGCCGTGAAAAGCAGGATCGAATATGTGAGATAACGACGTTGTCCAAACAGCGACGAAAGCCACGCGGTGAGCGGCAGTACGACGACATTCGAAAGAATGTATCCAGTGGAAACCCACGCGATCTCATCGGACGTTGCGCCGAGGTTGCCCTGCATCTGGCGAAGGGCAACATTGACGCTGGTTGTGTCGAGCAACTCCAAGAACGCACCGGTCAGTACGGCAACCATAATGATCCAGCGATAGGGATTTAGCGGCTGAGATGCGGGCAGGTTGTTAGTAGTTTCAGGCGAAACTTGCGGAACCGGCCGTTCGAGCGGCGCGAGAGCGGGGATGGATTTAGGTCGTTCAAGTGTCGTCGCCATGAAAAATCCTTAAGTATCCTAGATCAGTGTATATGCACCTAATTCATAATGTGCATATACACGTACTTCAACTCCAGGGCATCAAAAGCGTTCCCGAATTGCGAAAAAATGATCGAATTATTTTTCGGCGATGGCAACGATGGCGGAAGTTAGGGATAGCAAGGATTGGCGATTGTCTGCACCGAGACGCTCGGTCAGAGCGGCTTCGGCCTGCTCCCAAAGCGGGAGGGCTTTGGCGAAAACATCTTTGCCCTTGTCTGTCATACAAACCTGTCGAACGCGCTTGTCCTTCCCGCAGAGGGCAACATCGACAAGGCCGTCCCGCTGCATGATCTGCAGGTTGCGCGTAAGCGTGGTGCGGTCAATGCTCAAGATATCGGCAAGGCACGTCATAGGGATCGTGCCATTCTTAGACAACTGGTTAAGAATGCCAAATTGGCTGGCATGGAGGCCTACCGGCAGCAGATATCCCTCAAGGAAATGCGACGCCGCCCGCGCCGCCTTGCGGAGGTTAAGGCTGGTGCAAGTGGAGGCGACATGACTAGAATGAGTTGGCTGTTCAGCGATCATTGCGTTTGAAACGACATGAGCGTATGACGGGTTCCTTGTAGTAGATACTTTTACCGTAGCATACGGATATCAGCACCTACCGCAAGGCTCGTCCAGGCACGATCAGGGGTAAGGATTGGCAAAGCTATGCGCTTACCTAGAGCTATGCACGCTCTGTCTCCAAGACCAAGACCAGCGGGTTTCGTAGATAGGCGAAGGCGTCCGATCTCCAAACAATCTTCTTCTGTCAAATCCATCAACTTAAGACTTTGGTGAAGTACGCCAGCATCAATAAGTCGGTCTGCAAGCTCCTCTGGCGTATCGAGAAACTCATTGGCTTTCGAGAGAATCTCAGCCCAGATCACTATCGAAACATAGCAAGTATTAGCTAAACAGCTGGCCACATATGCAGCTTCAGGCTCACCATAAGCAAATGCCAAAACCGCTGACGTGTCAAGGACAAAAGAGTTGGGGGAGACTTCATTCACGCTCAGCTTCGGTCCGCTTTTCTGCCAAAAATTCCTCGACTATACTCCGACCCTCAAGCTGAGGCGTTCTTAAAAAGCCGATCATTTGCTCAGCTGCTGTCCTTGCCGAGACGAACTCGAATCCGCCGCTTGCGGTCTTTCTGATGACGACGTTGTCGCCGGGACTCAAGTCAAGCTCTTTTCGAATCTGGAGAGGAATTAGAATGCGTCCATCATCCTCCAAACGCAGAGGCCCCAATTGCGACATAGGTGTTGTAGACATGAAATCATCATACCTCGTTTACAAAACGTACTTGTTTACCCCTTCCTCCGAAACAGATCGCTCTTCAGATTCTTCACACGATCCAGAAACAAAATGCCGTCCAGGTGATCTATTTCGTGCTGCAAAACAACCGCCTCAAACCCTTCGGCGTGGATTTCAAATTCCTGGCCGTCAGGATTAATTGCCCTCACTGATACATGCATCGCGCGGCTGATATTCGCGGTGAACTCAGGGATCGAAAGACAACCCTCCCGAAAAACTTGCTCTCCCAAACGATCAACAATCACCGGGTTAATCAGTTGCAGAAGCCCGTTCCCTGGCGGATATTTGGGATTGCGCGAAGTGTTCAGGACGGCCACTCGCGTCATCTCGCCGATCTGAGGCGCTGCAATGCCGACCGTGCGGGGCGGGCCGGCGTCCATCGAGTCGATTAGGTCGGCAAGGACTCGGCGCGCGTCGGCCAAGTCGTCCGCAGGCGGGCATACGGTTTTCAGGCGTGGGTCGGGATAGCGAACGACAGCGCGGGCGGCCAATGGGCTTGTGCTCCTTGCGGGGAATTCCGTGGGCTAGAGAGTCTCTTCGTCGATCTCGGAGAAGCTGACATCGACACCAAGCTCCTTGCCAAGTTCCGCAAGCTGATGGGGCAGGTCGTCCCAATTGCCGCCGGACGTTTCGACCATCATGACGTAGATCGGCTCACCTTCGTCGCCGGTCAGCCGCGTTTCGAGATCGGTGATATTGACATTATGACTGTGCAGCATTGAGGCGACATGGTGGACGATTCCCGGATGGTCCGCGCCGTACACGCTGATAATATGATCCGGCCCGCAGCGATGGTCACCGGTAGCGCGGTCGGTCTCGTCGATGGCCTCAATTGCAATATGCAGATCGAGTTCCTTCGCGACGACACTCAATCTGTCCCGCAAACTAGGCAACGCCGCCTGCCCTACCCTTGCGGCAATCATGGTCGCGAACGCGCCATGCAGCCGCGTCATGGTGGCATCGTCAAGGTTGCCGCCCGCATCATAGACGGCACGTGTCAGCGACGCGATGATTCCTGGCCGATCTTTCGGGCCTATGGCGGTCAGAATGATGAGTTGGTTTTTGTTGTCGGACATACCTACCCCGCCCTCGTTCCTCGGGCACCCCTCCCGCAATGGGAAGGGAAATATAAGAAATTGATTGTAACACAATCCTTAGCTTCCCATTTTGGGAGGGCCGGAGCTTGTCGCCCGATAGGTTGGACGACCCCTACCTTCTAAACGATCTCGTGGGCGGCCTCGAAACAGTTCTCGTCGGTGCCGCGGTCACGGTCACGTTCAGCCCTTTTTCAATGAGCTGTTCGCGCAGCTTCTTTGGCTCTGAGCCGTTGGTTTCTGATGCAACCATGCCCACCCGCTCCTCGCGAGATTTGTCCGGCAGTGCGTTCACCAAAATTTCGACCATCTCCTCGACTGCGCGGAGGGTACTTGCCGGCGTGTCGCCCATATTCATGCCGACATGATCGCTGGCGAACTCGTACTGCAGAAATGCGCGCGATAGGGTCTTGACGCTATCCGGCGGCAAATGTGTTCCAGCAAAACGAATGATGACCCGCTTCTTCTCCGAGTTCACCGAGCCGACACCAATTTCCTTGCAGCGCAAACGCAGCCGCATGAGTGCAAGCAGGTTCCAAACGGCTTTTGGCGGATCGCCGTACCTGTCTTCGAGTTCGGCCTGGATTTCGTCAACATCTTCTTTTCCGCGCACGGCGGTCAGCTTCTTGTACATCAAAATCCGCTCGGCCTCGCTGGGAATGTAGCGTATCGGGATGTTAGCGTCGAGCGGCAGATTGACCGCAGGCAGGATGAACGCCTCCTCCACCGGCTCGCCCTTCAATTCGCTGATCGCCTGCTGCAAGAGCTGAGTATAGAGGTCGAAGCCCACATCGGCGACCGTCCCCGACTGTTCCCTGCCAAGCAGATCCCCCGCGCCGCGAATTTCAAGGTCACGCAACGCCACCTTGTATCCCGATCCTAAATCCGAAAACTCGCGTAATGCCGCCAACCGCTTCTCGGCTAGCTCGCTAAGGGACTTGTCCTTGCGGTACAGCAGATACGCATAACCCTGCCTATCTGAGCGTCCGACACGCCCACGAAGCTGGTAAAGCTGCGCCATGCCAAGACGGTCGGCGTTGTCGACAACGATCGTATTTACGTTAGGAACGTCTAACCCGCTCTCGACAATAGTTGTACAAACCAGTACATCCCAATCCTTATGATAGAAGCCCAGCATCACCTCTTCAAGCTCGTGCTCGTGCATTTGGCCGTGTCCGACGGCGACCCGCGCATTCGGCAAAAGTTTGCGCACATGCTCCGCAGTGTGATAGATTCCTTCGACACGGTTCGACAGAAAATAGATCTGTCCACCCCTATCAACTTCACGCAGCATCACTTCCCGCACTAGCTCGTCGTCGTATTCGCGGATGTAGGTCATGATCGGTCAACGCCCCTCGGGAGGGTCGTTGATGAGCGACAAGTCGCGGATTCCCGACAGCGACATGTGCAGGGTACGCGGAATGGGAGTCGCCGTCAAAGTTAGGACATCGACCGACTTCTTGTACTGCTTGATCTTCTCCTTGTGCCCGACGCCAAACCGCTGCTCTTCGTCGACTACGAGCAGGCCCAAATTGTTGAACTTGACCGCGCTTCCGAGCAGCTTGTGGGTACCGATAACGATATCTACCGTGCCGTCCGCAAGTCCTTTCAGGATTTTGGTCGTGTCCGACGCGCTCACGAACCGCGAAACCATCTCGATCTTGATTGGGTAAGAAGCGAAGCGCGAGCGGAACGTGTTCACATGCTGCTGGGCCAAAATTGTTGTGGGACAAAGGACGGCAACTTGCCGTCCGCCGTCGACGGCCTTGAACGCCGCCCGCATCGCAACCTCGGTCTTGCCGTAGCCGACATCGCCGCAGATCAGCCGGTCCATCGGCTGGCCCTTCTCCATATCGTCCTTAATCTCGTTGATCGCGCGGAGCTGATCGGGCGTCTCTTCGTATGGGAACGCTTCCTCCATCTCGGTTTGCCAGGGCGTGTCGGGGCCGTACGGCTTGCGGTGCGCTGCGCGACGGGCGGCGTAGAGCTTGATCAGCTCGCCCGCCATCTCCTGCACCTGGCGTTTGGCCTTTTTGGTCGCGCGCTGCCATTCGCCGGAGTTCAGCCGGTGAATTTGGGGCGCATCGGCGTTCGCCCCGATATAGCGCTGGACACGGTCGGTCTGATCCGACGGCACGTAGACCTTATCGCCGCCAGCGTACTCCAATAAGAGGTAGTCGCGCACAGCGCCGTCGCTGCCCTTGAGCTTGACAATCCCGCGATAAATCCCAATTCCGTGGTGGATATGGACGACATAATCGCCCTCGCGCAGCTCGAGGTACGACGCGATCCGCATCCCCTCCTTGTAGCGCGGCGCCTTCTTCTTGACCAGTCCCGCCGCGCCGAAGATGTCAGGGTCGCCGATGACCATCAGGCCAGCGTCGGGGAGTTTGAAGCCGTTCGGGATCGCGCCCTCATAGACATAAACGCCGCCCGTCACCGCACCAGATTTCAGCTTTTCGCTTCTGGCGACTGAAATCTTGTGGTTCGCGAGCAGATCGCGGACACGCATCGGCTGACGCGTAACGAATACCACGCGGAAGCGGTTTCCAAGCCACGAGTCGAGCGCCTCGAAGAGCGCGGGGAAGCGTCCGGTGTACGAGTCCATTTGACCGGCATGGGTGGCAGGGATGGTTTCGGTAACATTGAGCCAGCCAAGCGGACGCACCAGCAGAGAAAGCGCAATCGTCTGGCGGTGGACCAGAAACTGCGCCAAATCGTCAAACGGGCACTCGACCCCAATCTCGGTTTCGAGCCACTCTCCGCGCGCCACACGCGCAGACGCGATCTCGCTAACCTCCACCATCTCCTGATCCCAACGCGCGCGCACTTGGCTGGGCTCGTCAAGCACTACCAACGCTCCCGACGGAACATAGTCCAGAAGGCAGTAGGGCTCGGGATAAAGATAGGGCAGATAGACTTCCGCCTGATCGAAATAGGTACGTCCCGCGAGTTGAGAGAGGTCGGCTTCGATCCGCTCTTCGAGCCTCGCGGCATGCTCCTCGCCGCGGTCTTCGAGGTTTGCGGCGCGAAGCTCGTTCATGCGAGCCGGAATTTTCGCACGGACAGCGTCAATGGCCGCGTCGAGACGCTCCTTAGGGACACTCGCCGAGTCCAGCGGCATTTCGCGGGCCGGAAGGATTCGGATCGACTCGATATCGCCGGTCGAACGCTGTGTGTCGGGGTCATAAACGCGGATGGTTTCGAGATCGTCGCCGAAGAAATCGAGGCGGAACGCCATCTCCTCGCCGACGCCGAAAATATCGACAATTCCGCCGCGACGCGCCCACTGTCCCGGCAGTTCGGCGCTTTCAACACGCTCGTAGCCAAGCTCCGTAAGCTGCTTCTGCAACGCGCCAAGCTCGACCGTGTCGCCTTTGGCGATCTTGAGAACTCGATTGCGGATTAAATCCGGTGAGACAGTCCGCTGCAAAACAGCCGGGATCGACGCGACCAGAAAATCCGATTGACCATCCAGCGCCAGATGCAGCCCGTGCGCCCGCCTGCCGATCAGGCCGTAATCCGGTGCGCCTTCGGTGTAGATGAGGGTTTCGGCGGTGGAGATCAGCGGGGCGATTTTCGACGCGTCCCGCGCAAAGACGGACAGGTCGGCGATCAGCTTTTCGGCCGCGTCGTCGTTGTAGGTGACGATAAACAGCGGCTTTCCGACTTCGCGTTGAAGCTGCGCCAGCAGGAACGATTTGGCCTGCGCGGGCAACCCCTCCAACTGCACCACCGGCGCGCCCTGCGCGATCCGCTCCTTGAGCGCGCGGTACGCCCCAAAATCCTCGACCAGTCCCGAAAGCTCGTTAAGTTCCATACGTCAGCGTATTACAAGGCAGAAATTATGCACAAAACGCGAAAACGCCAAAATGGCTTCGGCGATTATTTCTCGCCCAAGCCTGGTGCCGTCGCGTAGGTTGTAGGAATATCATACCCGATAGTGAGGACGGCGATGGGTGGCATGCTTGTGGGCTCCGTCGCGCAAGCATGTCGGAAAAGCTGACGGAAATTGGGTGGCATGCTTGGGCTCTTAGGCCCAGGCATGTCTGGCGGTGCAGAAACAAAACCAAAGGACATGCCTGGCGCTGAGACGCCAAGCATGCCACCCAAAAACCCAGACAAATCTCTAGGCGAAATGGTAAGATTCTTTGTCTCGAAACCTCTTCCGTTAATGTTCAATCGGCTCGTTCGGTCAGGCAAAACTACGAACTTCGTCCCTGGAGGAACCATCCGTGAACTTTCGATTTATTCGCAACTATTGTGGTCTTACCCCCCCCCCTATTAGAACAGCAATTGTCGCAATAGTACTGCTCTGTGTCGGCACAGTCGCCTCTCGTGCAGCGCAGACATTTACCGTGACTAGCCTGGCCGATAGCGGCACGGGTACACTCCGCGCCGCGATCACGACGGCTAACTCCAGTCCAGGTTCCACGATCATTTTCCAGAGTGGCTTGATGGGGACGATCAGTCTGGCGAGCAGTCTTCCGACGATCGCTGCTGACATGACAGTTAGCGGACCGGGAGCGAAATCCATTGCCATTGACGGCGCGAACCAGCTAAGAATTATTACCGACGGCGATTCGGGTGGCTCGGTGACGATTTCTGGTTTGACAGTTCAACGTGCGGGACAGATTGGCGTGTATCAGCAATATTCGGGCGATCTGACCCTCACAGCCTGTAACTTTGTAGGCAATAAAGATGCGGGCAACGGCGGTGGCGCAGTGTTCAATAATGGCACCGTGATTATAAATAGCTGCTTGTTCTCAGGGAACAGCGTTAGCGGCTCATTCCCAAACGGCGGAGCGCTTGAAAACAACTTTGGAAACGCGCAAGTCAACAACTGTACGTTTACTGGAAACACCTGTACCGTCAATGGCGGTGCCATCTATAACCTCGGCACATTAGCTGTGTCGGGCAGTACGTTTACAGAAAATGAGGCGCTCACATCGGGCGGCAACGCTGGTGCCATTTATTGCGGCAGTGGCTCATTCACAGCGGTGAACTGCACATTTTCAGGAAATTCGGCCGGAGCATATGGCGGCGCGATTAACGGCGTCAAAAACTCTTTGATAAACTGTACGTTTTGGATGAATACGGCGGTGAACGGCGGAGGAGCTATCGCCAGCAATGGCACGACAGCAGTGCAAAATTGCATACTGTGGTCCGATAGCCCGAGCGAGAACTACGTCGTATCTGGCCAGTCAGAGACAGCAAGCTATTGCGATATTGACGGAGGGCTCACCGGAATTACGGATGAAGGCGGCAACATCGACGCCTCCCCCCTCTTTTCGTCCGCAGGCCTCACAAACAACGGCGGGCCGACCGAAACCATCGCCCTTCAAGATGGCTCACCGTGCCTTGGCGCAGGAACTGCAAGCGGAGCGCCACTCTTGGATCAACGCGGCGTGACTCGTCCCAACCCTCCAAGCATTGGATCCTACGATGCTAGTAGCGTCCCAACGGCCCACCGCTTCGACTTCAACTCCGACGGTCTCGACGACCTCCTCTTCCAGAACTCCAGCGGCCAAACATTGGTCTGGAACATGAACGGCGAGGCGGTCAAGTCGTACGGCTCCGTCTTCACCACCGTCGCGCCGCCGTGGCACACACAGGCGGTTGCGGACATCAACGCCGACGGCCATCCCGATTTGCTCTGGTGGAACTCCTCGACCGGCGAGTGCCTCTTCTGGGAGATGACCGGTTCGCTTGGAACCACCGTGCTTCAGTACGAGTCATCGTTCGCGTCGATCCCTGACACCCACTGGCATCCCGTCTCCATGGCGGACTTCAATGGCGACGGCCATCCCGACATCCTCTGGGAGAATTTTTCCACGGGCCAGCTCCTCATCTGGTACATGAACGGTAATACGATCACGAAATACGGCTCGGCGTTCACGACGTTGCCTGCCAACTGGATCATCGCAGGAACCGCCGACTTCAACCAGGACGGCCATCCCGATCTTCTGCTCGAAAACACCAAGACCGGTCAAGTGCTGGTCTGGTATCTCACCGGCGCCAATGGAACGACGATCCTTACCTACGGCTCGACCTTTGCAACGGTTTCGGACACCAACTGGAGCATCGTTTCAACCGGCGACATGAACGGCGACGGCCATCCCGATCTCACCTGGCACAACAAGTCCACCGGCGCAACCGACGTCTGGCTGATGGGTGGCTCGCTCGGCACGACAGTGGAATCCTACGGCGGCAACATCGGCAGCGTCCCCACGACCTGGAGCATTGTGGGAGTGAATTAGGTCATCGGAACTGATCCGTCATCCCGAGCGCAATGAGGCACGAATGAAGTCGAGGGAACACGTCGTTCGCCAACCACAAGATGATCGCAAGCGAACTACGTGTTCCTTCCACTTCGCTCATTCTTCGCTCCGGTCAGGATGACGGATAAGAACATGGCTGGGCCTGACAGCCCAAGCATGCCACCCAGAAACTAAGCTCCCTGCACCACGGCCATACCAGCGTCGAGCAGTCCCTTGACCTCGGCTTGGCTCGGAGCTTCGCTGTAGATGCGGACGACGGGCTCGGTGCCGGAGGGCCGCAGTAGCAGCCAGGACTGATCGGCGAACGTGAACTTTGTACCGTCCTTGCGCGAAATTTCGGCGACAGAACGTCCGGCGATCTCCGTCGGCTGAAAACTCTGCAGAGACGAAATAATCCGGTGCATTGCCGACGGCTCCGGGTGCAGATCGATGCGCGCATATTCGTGCTGACCGAATTCGGCCATGATCTCGTCGATCAAACCCTCCAGGGTCATTTTTCGCACGGCCATCGCTTCGAGAATGAGCAGGCCCATCAGGACGCCGTCGCGCTCCGGGATATGGTTCTTAACCCCAATCCCGCCGGACTCCTCGCCGCCGATCAGGATGTCTTCGGCAAGCATCAGATCGCAGATGTGCTTGAAGCCGATGGGAGTTTCAAACATCTTCAAGTTGTACTTTTTGCACAGCTTGTCGATTAGCTTTGTGGTCGAAACGGTCTTGACCACCCCGCCCGACCATTTGCGCTGCTCGACCAAATGCTTGAGCAGGACGGAAAAAATTCGGTGGCAATCGACAAATCGTCCCTGACTATCGACTGCCCCCACGCGATCCGCGTCGCCGTCAAGGACAATCCCGACAGCCGCGCCATGCTCAATTACGGCCCTCGAAGTCGCGTTCATGTTGGACTCAATCGGCTCGGGATTCACTCCTCCGAAAACTGGATTCTTGTCGCCGCGAATCTCGATGAAGTTTTCGATTCCAGCCGTCCGAAAAATCTGCGGCAGGTAGCCTGCGCCGCTGCCGTGCATCGGATCGATCACGATTTTCTGGCCAGCCGAGCGGATCAAGTCCAGATCGACCAGCGCGGAGAGGTGGCCGAGGTAAGCGTCGCGAAAGTCCTTTAGCTCAACCTTTTGCAGATGCTCACGGTCGACTTTCGGGCGCTCGGCGGAGTCGATCATTCGGTGCAGATGGCCTTCGATGCGCGAAACCAGCACGGGCGACGCCGACCCACCATAGTGCGCCTTGATTTTGAGGCCGTTGAATGAGGGCGGGTTGTGCGACGCAGTGATCATGATTCCGCCACGTGCGTGCAGATATTTGGCCAAATACGACACCGACGGCGACGAGCACGATCCCGCCGACAGCACGGGCCTCAGGCCGTTTGACGCAACGATTTTCGACGCTTCGGTCGCGAAATATTCGCTTTGCGAACGATTGTCGTAGCCAATGATTACGATGGGATCGCCGCTTGCGCCCGGCTCCTTGAACAGCTCGACCACCGCCTGAGCAACCAGCCGGACATTTTCGCCGGTGAAATCGTCGGCGATGATCCCGCGCCAACCGTCCGTTCCAAACTTGATCTTTCCGCGCCGCGCCGCTTGATCGGCCTGATCGAGTGTCGCGAAGTACGATGCCACCACGGCACCGTCGCCGAGGACGCTACCCTCCTGTACCGCCGCACCTTCTTTTACCGTGCAGTCGTCGGCCAGGATGCAGCCGCGCACGGTCGCCCCGCGCTCCAGCACACTGCCGCGCCAGACGATCGAGTTGTCAATCGTCGCGCCCTCTTCAATCCGGCAAAACGATCCGATCGAAACAGGTCCGCGAATCTTGACATTCTTCGCCACCGTAACGCCTTTTCCCAGTACGACACAACCGGAGATATCCGCCGTAGGATGGATGCTCGTGCCCGCGCCGACCCAAAACCGTTCCCCCTCCGATCGCCCCGACATCTCCGCCTGCACCGCGCCGGAAAGTATGTCCTCCTGCGCCTTGCGGTAATCGGTGAGGGTCGTGATGTCCTGCCAATACGCCTCGCTGACGAGGCCGTAGAGCGCGCTGTTTTCGTTCAAGAGTGCCGGAAAAACGCTGCGTTCGAGCGAATATTCAACACCCGCCGGAATGTGACGGAAAACGTCGCGGTTGAAGACATAGATGCCAGCGTTAATGGTGTCGGTCGGGACTTCGTCAAAGAGCGCAGGCTTTTCGATGAAGTTTTTGATGCGCCCCTCGCTGTCGGTGAGCACGACACCATATCGGTTCGGATCGGGGTTCGCCGAAAGATAAACCGTCGCCTCGGCGTTTTTGTCCGTATGGAACGCGAGCAGGTCGGAGATGGAAACGTCGGATAAGATGTGGCCGTTTAGTACCAGAACGGTGTCGCCGCTGACCATCGATTCTGCCGCTTTGACCGCACCTGCTGTTCCAAGCGGCTCCAGGTCGCGGTGAAAACGAACGCGCACATCCAGCTCAGCCGCATTGTCGGCGAAATACCGCTCAAAACGTTCACCCAAATGATCGATGCACAGAATGATGTCGCGTACACCATGACGGGCTAAGTGCTCGATCTGATAGCGGACGAGAGGCTTGTTGGCGAGAGGAACCATCGAACGCGGGTTGCGCGCCGTCAATGGTCTAAGCGCCATTCCGCTTCCACCCGCGAGAATTATTGCTTGCATAGTTTACAACTGTAACCTGGCTAAACGTGATCTGATTGTGGGGCAGGCAGTGGGGCAGGCGTCCCGCCAGTCTTCCGAGTTTTGACCAACTCAGTTTGAGATTCCATGTTTGCCTGCAATGCTATACTTTTTCAGCGTCAACTGAACATCCAGATAGCCCGCAGTAACATCATATGCGACGGTCTCTTCGTCCGGTTTTGCTGCCATTGGGCCGGCCACATTTAGCTGGAATGACTCCGCATCAAACCCGGCGTAAGAACCTGTTCGAATGATATCGACATCAAACCTGCTGTAAATCCAGTAGACGCAATCGCCCAAAGCAAAAAGAGCCAGCAGCCCCGCCCAGAACCACACCGGGCGTTTGCTGTCACGAGCGACTTCGGACGATTGAGGCTGCGCCATGCAGACTTTTACCACTAATGAGCAGAAAACGTGCCAGCCAAGCAGATGTGCCGGCAATGCAGCTAGCCGCCTAGGAGCTTGAACACGCCGCCGACAATATCACCTGCCGCTGAGCCGGTCGATCCTGTCTGTGTGCCGTCAGCACCGTTGCCGCCGCTGAACGGCGCCTGATACATCGATTGCAAACCGACACGTCCCGGCCCGCTAAACCTATTCCACGTAAACGCCCCCGCGCTTCCGAAAAATGTGGTTTTCAGGCTTTGGAACATGGTTTCCATACGAACTGACGGATCCTTATAGATCCATCCACCTGGCTCGATATCGATCGCCTCACCGTAGCCGAGGTTGACTTCGAAAACATTGCCGTAGCCATGCAGCCAGACGCAACCTTCGCCCTGCATGCAGGTGAAGGTGTCCACAAACAGCCCCGTTCCGCCGAGCAGCATGTTCGACACGCCCTTAACCCAGTTGAACGTAAATTCCATGTTCGCGGTCGCAGCCAGAAACTGATGCTCGCGGACATCAAGGGACTGTCCCTGCATGACGTGGATTGGGAAAATGTGCCCCGCGCCATCGCGACTGAACGCGATCTTGCCAGGCCCGCGGACTTCGGTCATGAAGACGGGCATCCCGGCCAAAAGTCGCTTGAATACTCCCGCAAGCGGTTTGAGGTTGACATTGATGATTGGATCTTTCCAGAGCATCACATGGTGCTCGAAATAGACCGGCATCTGGTCGAGTTCGAGGGTGAGGACGGGAACAAGTTCGCCCTGAATGTGATAGGTGACGTCGGCCACAACCGCGTTTAGCGCGCCGGTCGGAACTAACTGAGGGACTGCCATCGAATCGCTCTCCTTGTAGTGCGGCAAGAACGCGCATGGTAAGCGCTTGCCTGCTCATGCGGCTTCATTCATTATGGGACAGTCCGAAAGCAGTGTCAACGCATGCAAACTGCAGCACATCAACGTAAAGGGGAAATTAGCGGGTGACGAGAGGGCGATTGGACGCTACTATCGGCTGTGAGCCGGAATCAGGGGCTGGGGCGAAGCGGAATTCGAGTTCGGTTTCGATCATTCTGATCTGCGGCTCTTGAACTTCAGAAGAGGAGATGTAATAGCTGCGGGTAGCAAGCTTAAACATGCTGCGAAGGCAAGCACCGACCACGGCGAACTCGACCATGAGGAATTCCATGCAGATTCTATGTGCAAGTTTTATGCCATAAAGCTGCTTCCACATTACTTGAGCGCAAACACCAGCAACTGTTCCGGGTTTTCAACCATTGCCGTGCAAATTTCCGATCCGGTCAGTCCAGCGCCAAAGCCGACCGCGCGCGCGAACTCCTCCGTGTGCAGGTCGCCCGGCGCATGGGTGTCGCTGTTGATTAGCAGCTTGGCACCAGTTGCGCGGGCGAGCTGTGCGACCAGGCCATTGCCGAGGCAATGCCCACGGCGCGACGTGATCTCCAGATGCACACCGTTTTCGCGGGCAAGCTGCGCCTCTTTTTCCGTCAAGAACGGCCCTGGATGCCCCAACACATCGACATCCGGACACTCGACACTCGCCCTGTTTGTCCCCGGCGGCACCGGTTCGACCGGCGTTTCTCCGTGAATGACAACGATCTTCGCACCCTCCGCCTTTGCCTTAGCTGCGAGCTTTGCAATCGACGCTGGAGGGCAATGGGTCAGCTCAACTCCCGGGAGAACCGTGAAGTTCCAGTGCTCCTTGATGAGGGCGGCGTCACGCGTCACTTTTTCGACCAGTTCGCTGATGTTGGACATCGACGCGTGATCGGTAATCGCCATCGCCGTGTAGCCCTTGACGATAGCGCGCCTAACCAACTCCGTCGGCAAAAGCTCGCCATCGGAAAAGAACGTGTGGGAATGGAAATCGTAGAGAGGCATGGTGAGTCTATAGAATTGCGCAGTTTCAGTCCGTCATCCCGATTGGAGCGAGGCACGAGCGGAATAGAGGGAACACGTCGTTCGCTAGCGCACAAAGTGTATGTGAACGAACTACGTGTTCCCTCCGCTGCGCTCATTCTTCGCTCCGGTCGGGATGACCAAATGCCCCAGATCGCTAGGCAAGCCGCCTGTACAACTCGGTGTTTTCTTCAACAATATCGTGGATGAGGGCGAAGACGCGCCTATCTTGCGCCTCGGCCGCCGTAAGGAACAGCTTTGCAAAGCGTTCGCCAGCGATCTTCTCAACGCTCTCTCCGTTTGTCTCGGCCTCAGCCTGCAGCGAAGCCGCAACATCGTCCGGTATCTCAATCGTAATCGTCGGCATAATCTCTATTATGTCACTCGTCGAACAGACTTGTCACGCTGAGGTCTTGGTTAACTCGCCGGATCGCCTCGCTGAGCAGAGGCGCGATCGAAACCTGCTTGATTTTTGGCCTGTGCTTTTCGGCTGGGAGCGGGATGCTGTCGGTGATGACGACCTCGGCAATCGCCTCATGATCCTGCAGCCGATCAACCGCCGGACCAGCGAGGACACCATGCGTAGCCAGCACGTGGATTTCCGGATTGCAGCCGTTCTCCAGCAGCGCCTTAACACACTCGATGATGCTGCCACCTGTGGTGATCATATCCTCAATGATGATCGGTGTCTTGCCGCGGACATCGCCAGCTATGTCGGTGATTTCAGTCACCATATGCTGAGGATGGTGTTTGTAGCCAACCGCCAAAGGCGCGTTGAGCATGCCGACCATCTTGCGAGCCGTCTTGACGCGGCCCTCGTCGGGCGAAACAATCACCATGTTTTGCAGATTCTGCTTGCGAACATAATCCGCAAAAATACTGATGGCCGTGAGATGATCGAGCGGGATGTTGAAGAATCCCTGGATGGCGTCGGCGTGGAGATCAAGCGTGATAATACGGTCGGCACCGGCGGTGGTCAGGATGTCCGCGATCAGCTTCGCCGTGATCGGCTCGCGTGGTCGCTCCTTCTTCTCCTGGCGGGCGTAGCCGTAGTACGGAATGACGGCGGTGATCCGATCCGCCGACGCTCGGCGCAGCGCGTCAATCAGGATGAGCAGCTCGACGAGATTTTGGTCAACGGGCGGGCAGGTCGGCTGCAGGATGAACGCGTCGGTGCCACGCACGCTCTCGTCAAATTTGACGTACGTTTCGTCGTCGGCGAACTTGCTAATCTTCAGTGCGCCTAGTGGAATGCCCAAATTACGCGCGATATCGTCGCTCAGCTTGGGGTTGCCCGTGCCAGAAAACAGCCGGATCATCTCGGCGCGAAGCTCGCTTTTTGTCGTTAATCTGCGTGAAGTTAACCAATGAACCATCCTTAAGAGTGCGTCAACTCGGCAGAATGATTATACTCTGGAGGTGCGACTGAGGAGATGACCAGGCAAGCGTCAAGAAATGAAAAAAAGGCCGCAGCAAAACTTCTGCTGCGGCCAAATCGAACATTTTGGAGAGACACCATGAAAAGGAGGATCGTGAAAACTAACTGCCTACACAAGCCTTATTCCACGGCATTACAATCTCTTCCATAACATTTTTGTAAAAATTTGCGCCCATGTCCGAGGTGTTCGGGCATGGGCGCTGCGAGCCTATTTCAAATTTTTGCACAGCGAACTTGGTCTAGCCGGGTTGCGGGTCAACTTCCACTTCTTCCCAGTTGTCCGGGTCATGATGCGGCTGATCTTGACCCATTTGCGGCTGATGCTGCTTCTCCTGCTCCGCCATGCGGCGTCGCATTCGTATCTCGTCCTCAGTATCCGAAGTGCTGTTGTTCTTCAGATGCTCGTTAACCGTCTCTTTCCGATCCATCATCATAGTCTCTCCTTTGAGCCTAACGTGTCACTACCTACTATCCTACCCATTTGCGGCCAGATGTCAAGAGGCTAAATGCTATTCGGCTGCGGAAGTTGCCAGCGCGTTCAGCTTTAGGTCCAATCGCTCAGCTACCGCATTTATCGCATCCGATCCAAATCGCGAAAGGGCCGTCGACGGCTTTTCGTAGCTTATTTTCGCAACTCCATCCGTGTCCTCGTAGACGACAAGTCTCAGAGGCGCGAACTCCACGACAGCCGAAGTCACTTCGAACATGGCGTTCGCGACAAGCGGATTCGCAAGAATATACAGTACGGCTTTTTTCGGCTTGCCGAGAAGCGACAAGAACGCGCCTGGATCGACCTTGCCGACAATCATTAGCCCGCTCGAGCCGAGCATGGACTCAACCGCCGTTTTGACCTCCGTCGGCGTTGCCCCGGCCTTTATCAATTCCTTTTGTCGTTCAACATCCGCGTAGCCCAGCATCGACTCTAATTTTGCGACGACCTCCGTGTACGGCTGCTCGGATGCGATTGTGATCCGTGTCACGGTCAGCGATGTTTCTGTGTTGGTCATAAGGTGCTTCCTCTTGTTGATGCGCGGAATTAAAGTCCCAGACGCGCCATCTGAACAGGGGCATAGCGTTCCCCAGCAGTGGAACCTTTTGGCGCGATCTCGTCGAGCGTACGCAGATCGGAGTCGGTAAGCTGGACATTAAGCGCCCCGACATTCTGCTCCAGGTATTTCACCCTCTTGGTGCCAGGGATCGGGACAATATCGTCGCCCTGTGCGAGCACCCACGCCAGCGCAAGCTGCGCCGGCTCGCAGCCTTTGGCCTTGGCGAGTTCGTTGACCTTGGCTACCATATCGAGATTTTTCTGGAAATTATCTCCCTGGAACCGCGGCCCGTTGCGCCGAAAATCGCCTTCGGGGAGATCGTCAAGCGACTTGATCTGACCAGTCAGGAAACCGCGGCCGAGAGGGCTATAGGGAACAAAACCGACACCAAGTTCGCGGCAGACGGCGAGGATTTCGTCTTCAGGATCGCGGCTCCAAAGCGAATATTCGGTCTGCAGAGCGGCGATGGGATGGGTCTTGAACGCACGCCGAATGGTGCCGACCCCCGCTTCCGAAAGGCCCAGATAGCGCACCTTGCCCTGCTCCACCAGCTCTGCCATCGCACCGACAGTCTCTTCGATTGGCGTAGCGGAATCGACGCGATGCTGGTAATACAAATCAATATGATCGACACCCAGGCGTTTCAAGGAAGCATCGCAGCAAGATCGCACATAATCCGGCTTGCCATTAACGCCCGCAAATCCGCCGTCGGGCGTACGGACGTTGCCGAATTTGGTAGCCAATACGACCTTATCGCGACGATCCGCGATCGCCTTGCCGACAAGTTCCTCGTTCTTGCCGACTCCGTACATGTCGGCGGTATCAAGGAAATTGACACCAAGCTCAAGCGCGCGGTGAATGGTCGCGATGGATTCCGACTCGTCCGCAGGGCCATAGAACTCCGACATTCCCATGCAGCCGAGGCCGATGGCGGAGACTTTGAGACCAGATTTGCCAAGTGTTCGAGATTGCATTTTCGTACTCCAAAATTTTGCTGGACTTCCGCTCTTCCGAATGGTGTATACCTAAAAGGCAACGAAAAATTACGACAAGTGTTCCGCAGAACAGGTCAATTGAACCATTTTGTCTAACAGGTCATCACGCCAACGTCAATTTGCCGAAAAGGAACGATTAGATGCCATTCACACTCGAGCTAGGAGCAAAAGCGCCGGACTTTTTTCTTCCTGCGACGGACGGCCACTGCTACAAGCTTGCTGATTTTGATTCAGCAAAGACGCTCGTCGTCTTCTTCACGTGCAACCACTGCCCCTATGTCGTCGGCTCGGATGAGGTCACGCGGGAAACTGCCCTCAAATATCGGGACAGCGGGGTAGAGTTTGTCGGAATCAATTCCAACTCGATTCTTATCAATGCTGGAGACTCGTTCAAGCGTATGATCGAGCGCATGGCGGAGCATCAGTTTCCGTGGACATATCTGCGCGACGAGGCGCAGACGACGGCGCTCGCGTACGGCGCATTGCGCACACCGCACTTCTTCGTGTTTGACGCGGAGCGCACACTCGTTTACACGGGCCGAGGAGTGGACAGCCCCAAAGACACGTCGAAAATGGCCGTGAACGACCTTGACAACGCTCTGGCGGAGCACGTAGCCGGAAGGCCGATCTCCAAGCCCTTGACCAATCCCCTCGGCTGCAATGTTAAGTGGGAGGGCCAGGACGCGCATTGGATACCCGGAGATGCGTGCGATCTGGTGCTATAGGGCTTAATCTACGGTTCGGGGTTGCTCATCGAGTTCCAGAGGTGAAGGGTTGCGTAGGAGCGCCACGGCTTCCAGCGCTCCGCCAGCGCGGCTACATCGCGCGAGGACATGAGTTTTTCGCTCAGCATGAGCCTTTGAATCGCCTTGCGTACCACCAGGTCGCCCGACGGCAGCGAATCTTGGTCGCCGAATATGCGCATCCGCAGATACTGCGCCGTCCATGGGCCAATTCCGGGAAGTTTGATTAGCTGCGCCTCGATCTCTTCGCCGGGGAGTGTTCTCAGCCTTTCAAAATCCAGCGGCCCATCCACTACCTCTTTGGCCGTAGAGATCAGCGTTGACGCTTTCGCTGATGTCAGTCCAATTGCGCGGACATTGTCCAGGGACGCATCAGCAATCACCGTGGGGAGCGGAAACATGCGGGAAACAGCGGAACCGTGCGGCGCAGTTTCGCCGAAGCGCTCCACCAATCGCGCGGTCAGGGTTCGCGTCGCTGCAACGCTGACTTGCTGACCAAGAATTGCGCGGATCGTTCCTTCGAACGGGTCCGCATACACAGGCAGACGGATCCCTGGTCGTCGCGCAACCAGTGGCGCAAGTATTGGATCGCGCGAAGCCATGGTCAAAAAGGCGGAGAGGTCATGATCGAGGCTGAACATCTTGCGGACTGCATCGTCCACAGCCCCTTGTCTCACACTCCCTGTCCAGCTTATCGAAAGGCTGTCTGTATTAACCGTGATGGACAAAACCGTAGCCGAATCATTGATCCACAGGCTGCGGTGGTAGACATAAGCGTTGAGTGATTCGAGTCCTGGAACCAGTCTCGCGCCGAGAAACAACAGGAGCCAGTCGGAGTCGAAGTCGTGATGAAGGGGAATTTCGAAGGACGATATCAATTACTTGCCGTCCTGGTCCGCAGGACAGCCCCTTTCCGCAGGCAAGTTTGAAACCTTTGCAGTCATGACATTCTGCCCGCCGACTGCTTCCGCTCCAGAAAAATAGAAACATGCCCTGCCTGAAACTGGTAGCCAACTTCGTTCGCATGGGAGGAGCGCCCGCTCGGCAGCATGTCGTCCGACGTGAGTTCCACTGCGCGGCCAAACGCCAGGTCGCTTGAATAGGCGTTGACATAGACATGCACTTTGAATCTTTGGAGGACAAGCCCACCTAGCGCAAGCACTATTCCAAGCGTAAAGACCGCAAATAATGTTGAACGGTTGTAACAAGAACGTTTCGTTAGGCTCAATCGACAATCTCAACTTTCCCGACTCCGGTTACGATAGTATACGTTCCAGCGAGCCGAATCGATAAATTATCTGCACACCATTCAACAAACTCCTCCATTTTCCGCACTATCACTTTGAGGGCCCTCATTGATCTCAGCTAAAGAGGAGAAAAACCTGGTTGCGCGGTTCCAGCGGGGCGACAGCGACGCGTTCGCCGAACTTTACCGGCTGCACGGTGCGCGGATATTCCGCTACTGCTACCGGCTCACAGGGCGAGTTGCCGATGCGGAGGATCTGACGCAGGAAGTGTTCGTTGCGGCGTTCCAGGGGCGCGAGAGGTTTGAAGGGCGGGCGAGCCTGTTCACTTGGCTCTACAGAATCGCGTTCAACATTCAGCGGGCGTCTCAGCGAAAAGCGGACAATATCGAAAGCGCAGACCTGGATGAAAACCAATGCTCGACGAACAGTCCGATTTCGGACGTCATCGTTGACATGGTTTTCGCTGAAGCGCTGGAGAAGTTGACGGTCGATCAGCGGGATGCATTCCTGCTTGTACGGATCGAAGGGCTGACTCACCGTGAGGCAGCGACGGTACTTGGCGAGCCGATGGGCACAGTGCAGGCGCGAGTGTTTGCAGCATCTCTAAAATTGCGGCACATGCTAAGCGAGTCAGACGGTCGACAATCTCAGACGACAGAGCACGCACAAAACAGGGCAGAGGTGGCAATCCATGAAATGTGAAACCGCACTCCGGTTAATTTCAGAGCGGGACGATATGCAGACGCTTCCAGGCGTCATCGCCGGATTTGCGATGCGACGGCATCTCGGCCGCTGCAGATTCTGCCGGTCAGAACTGAGACACGCTGATTGAGCTTGCATCGCGTTCGATAGCGTTATCGGGGAATTAGTCCCTGACAAGCGCTCGAATCCCGCATCGCGCTTGCCGTCCAGCAGGCCGCACAGAACCAGGCAATCTCCTCACTCAACCCATCCCATTAAGGAGAATGAAACGATGAAAACAACAGTAACCACGTCCGCCTCAGGCTGGACGCTTCGAAACAGCCAAAGTCTGAAATTTGCCGGAGCGATGGTCTGCGCCGCGCTCATCGGCGTGTTCTTGGTTAGCCACAAAACGACACGGTCATTCGCATTTGCGGATGTCGCGGATGCGCTGAATGGCGTCTCTTCGGCGCATTGGCGATCCACTGTCGCACAGTATGATTCGAGCGGCAAGCAGACGTTCCAAGAAGTTGACGACAACTGGGCAACGCTTGACCCCGGCGAGCTTAGCCGAACAAATGTCGCCCTACCCGGCAGCAAATTCGTGGACACCGACGCGGGCACAGCATCCTATGATCCGAACACCAAAGTGCTCACGAAGCTGAAAATCCCTGCTGGTACTCCCATACCGTCAGTCAAGGAGACTGTCGAAAACCTGATCACGGTCAGCAAAATGGATCAGATTTCGATAGTCTCGCCTTCGCCAAAGGGCGCTCAACAGTTGGAGTTGCGGGTAGAAGGCAACGATTCGTCGAAGATGCCATCATGGTCAAGCAAATCCGTGAACGTAGGCGGCAAAACGATGACGCAGTTCACGCGGGTCATCACGCTACCCGGTGGCAAGACCTATTTGCAGACGGTCGTGGTTGATCCTTCGACCAAGCTGATCGACAACTGCCAGTACGCCATCAAGGACGCAAGCGGCAAAGTGACGGAGTCCGGCTCTAACGATCACTTCACGTACAACGAAACTCCGCCGTCGGGAACATTCGTTGTCAACCCGCCGCCTGGCACTAAGGTGAGGGTTGTCAAGCCATTCCTGATGATGCGCGAGATCACCAAGGATTCGACGGGTGTCACCAGAGACATCACCAAGACGCTGCCGTAAGGCCCGAAGACCCTCCCCCGCCTCCCGAAACGGGAGGAGCTAAGAAATGGGAAATACAATTTAGTTGATGTTTCTTAAACTATGGCTCCTCCCGTTTCGGGAGGCGAGGCCTTTTGGGACGGCCGCTTCGCCAGGCGGGGGAGGGCCTTTTTTTTTAGGACGGCCGCTTCGCCAGGCGGGGGAAGGTCTTTTTGGGATCGCTGCTTTGGGAGGGCGACGAGGAACGAGCTTGGTGGGATTTTTCTTCCTCCCCTTTCCTATTCCTATGGGAAAGGGGATGCGGGAAAGGGTTTGTTTTCCTTGCCTTATCCCTCCCACCTGTGGCACAATAGTCTTGCGATGGCTGTCCTGCGTATAGATTAGCGCAAATCTACCATCGCCAGGAGACAAAACCTGATGATTCAACTGCCTGTGGGGGGACGTCCACCGTCACCGCAGGCCAGAAGCCATAAAGCTGTACGCTCGAAGCGACTACTCGGATTCAAAGCACGGCCATTGATGCCGTCGCGCCGGAAGAACAGACCGTTCGAAACCGATGCGATCGCGGTTGCCAAGGCCCGCAATGGAGATGAGCATGAGCGCAACGCCGAAAAAGAGCGGCGGGCAATGCTTCGGTTTCTGGCCTACCTTAAACCTTCTGCACCGTATTTCGTGGTCGCATCCTTATGCGGCGTTACGATCTACTTAGTGCCAAACCTCATCCCGACATCGATCGGGTACACAATCGACCATATACTGCCGCACGGTAATTCTGCCGGGCCAGCTCACCATTCCGCTCCGGCGACGCAGAATATTCTGTATCGCGGAATTGATGCTTATCTCGCACGCTTCGGCGGCATGAACGCATCTCCTGAACATCTTCTCAATTTTCTGCTTGGCTCCCTGCTTGTCTTGCTTCCGTTTTGGGGCGTGCTTGTGTTTTTCCGCGCGTTCCTTGCCGGCGCTGGCGGTCAGCAGGTGATCTATCAACTGCGCAACGATCTCTATGATCACATCCAGACGTTGCCGCTTTCGTTCTTTCAAAAGCATCGATCGGGCAGTATTGTTTCGCGCATGACAAGCGATATCGCTCAGGCGCAGAACTTCATTGGCAACGCTTGCACTAACCTTTGGATGGACTCCCTCTCCATCCTGCTCTTAGGCGCGTTTCTACTTTCCCTTGACCACCGACTAGCTCTGATGGCGTTCGCGATTCTGCCGTTTTGGGTCTTGAGTGTCCGCTGGTTCGGTCAACGCATTCGCCGGTCCTCACTGGCGGTTCAGGAGGGTCTGAGCGAACTCTCGGGACAAGTGCAGGAAAAAGTCAGCGGCGTAACTGTCGTAAAGGCGTTCGCGCGTGAAAAGCGCGAAATGATCGACTTCCTGAAAATTCACCGCGCTTTGCTTTATCGACAAACTGATGCCGTTCGCTCGAGCGCGCTCAACATGGCAGCATCTAACTTGCTGACTACCGTCGCCCCTCTGGCGGTCATTTTCTTTGGCGCGCATGAGGTGCTCGCCGGACGACTTTCCATCGGAACACTCATTATGTTCTGGGTGATGCTCGGAACCTTTTACGGCCCGTTGCAGCGCATCACCGATTTGGCCGCCGTGATCGCAAACTCCTCAGCGGCAATCGAGCGCATCTTTCAGATATTCGACGAGAAACCGGATATCGTTGACGCGCCCAACGCAATCGAGCTAAGCAATCCGGCACGCGGGAGGGTATCCCTCCAAAATGTCGGCTTTGGATACAATCCAGAGGATCGCCCGATCCTTTCAGATGTGACTCTCTCCATTGAACCGGGCGAGGTGGTGGCTTTTGTAGGGCCGTCAGGAGCGGGCAAGTCGACTCTGGTTCAGCTCCTGCCTCGCTTCTACGACGTGTCGTCCGGCAGCATTCTTGTTGACGGCCACGACGTGCGCGACATCAAGCTGCGCTCGCTGCGCAACCAGATCGGCATGGTTCTGCAGGACAATATCCTGTTCACCGGCACCATCCGCGACAACATCCTCTACGGTCGCCCATCCGCGACCGAGCGGGAAGTGATCGCCGCGGCAAAAGCAGCGAACGCCCACGAGTTCATCATGGCACTGCCCGGCGGCTATGAAACCCAGATCGGCGAACGTGGCGCGAAGCTGTCCGGCGGCCAAAAGCAGCGCATCGCGATCACAAGAGCGTTTCTCAAGGATCCTCCCATCCTGATCCTCGATGAGGCGACGTCCGCGCTCGACAGCGAGTCGGAGCGCCAAATCCAGGGCGCACTCAACAAACTGATGATCGGTCGTACGACGCTCATCATCGCACACCGGCTATCGACCATTCTCCATGCCGACAAAATTGTGGTGATGGACAAGGGACGTATTGTGCAGGTCGGCAGGCACGCCGAGCTGCTGGAAAAGGGCGGCGTTTACGCCAACCTCTACAACGCTCAGCACCAGCATATCCATCCGGTGTTGAGCGAACCGAAGACCGTTAAAGCGGCGGCGTGACCGTCTGGCGCCGATCTTTTGGTCGGCGCCATATCTATTTCAACATCATCCACTCTGCCGCAAA
This sequence comes from uncultured Armatimonadota bacterium, assembly GCA_963699265.1. GTDB lineage: Bacteria > Armatimonadota > Armatimonadia > Armatimonadales > Capsulimonadaceae > CAXSEA01. Next base: position 1,655,167 of record OY969427.1, read on the forward strand.
CCGAATCGGTGCCGTCCCGCCCTTTTTCGATGCGGCCAGCGCGCCAAGCTGATTGCCAAATTTTAGTGCTGCCTCGATCCCAACGCCGTTCAAGTAACTGTGAACGAATCCAGCGGCGAATGCGTCCCCTGCCCCGATCGTGTCCACAACCCGAACGTTGTAACCCGAAACCCGAAATTCTTCGTTGCCAATCGTTACGGCAATCGCGCCTTTGCCTCCAAGCGTCACAACACAGACATCAAGGCTGAAATCGTTCACCACTCGCTTCGCAAATTCAGTTTCGGCAGATTGCGCCCAGTCTAGCATCTCCGAGACCGCAACGCACTCCTCGTCGTTGAGTTTAAGAATATTCGTTGCGGCAATTGACGAGCGCACCGATTCCGCCGTGTAGCAGTCCTTGCGCAGATTCAAGTCTAGAAATTTTACGGCCGATTTTGCACCTTCGAGGATGTATATAAGCGCCGAGTGAGACTGCGGTGAACGTTGTGCGAGCGTGCCGAAGTAGACGCAATCCACCTTCGCGGCGAACGACAGCATTTCGCCAGTTGCTTCGATATAATCGTACGCGACGTTCGGCGTGATCAAATAGCGAGGCTGACCGTTTTCGAACGTCACCGGTACAGTCCCCGTAGGATGATTTGGATCGACCTGCACCCAATCGAGCGGTAAGCCCAGGCGCTTCAACTCCGCGCAGGCTGCATCGCCAAGCTCGTCGCTCCCAAGACTGGACACGAGAAACGCATGGTCGCCAAGCTCGCACAGACGATTTGCAAAATTGAGGCTGGCCCCGCCTAGGACGTTTTCGGTCGGGAGCAAGTCCCACAGTATTTCGCCAAAGCAGAGGATTTTGTGAGGCATTGACTGAATCTTTCGTTATCGAAGGCCATTATAGCAGAGTTGAGGAGTGCCATTCTAATGGGAACGTTCGCTGAGATGTCAGGCGTGATCGGAAGAAACGCCGATCAAGTTATTGAGGCATTGAATGTATTGGCCGCGAATGAAGGCTGCGAGTTGAAGCCCGTCGCGGTCAAGGAAATTGGCAGCGAACACCTAGCAGTGGTTAATGCCGAGAAGGGCACAACTATTTTTTACCCATCCGGCTTTGTTGGTGAGGAACAATCCCGATTTCTCTCTAAGCATCTAAACGCAACTGTGTTTTGGCTGATGATCTATGACGGAGATTTTTGGAATTACACGCTTTTCGATCGTGGTGAGGAGAGGGACAAGTTCATTACCGATCCAGACTATTTTGAAAAAGTGTCCCAGTCGGAGAAGTTGGCACAAACCGGCAACGCTGACATTGTGGCAAAGTATGTTCCCGGACTTGACCCTGAGCAAATCAGGAATTACTTGGTGCATCTTTCCTCAGACGACCAGAGATACCTGGAGGCAAAAGCGTATCCCGATGACGAGAGTAAGTTCGGCGAAGATTGGCAACTGACCGACTTCATGAGGAAGTTAGGTCTGCCGTACATTTATGATTCGGAGAACAAGTTGCAGGGCGAATTATTCTTGTGGATCGATCCAAACGCGCCAGCGCCTATCAAGAAGCCGCCGAAACCGTGGTGGAAATTTTGGCAGATTGGACTTAGGGCATTGCCACGAAGGGCGAACCGCGCTCGCAAGCTCGTTTGGTTAGCCCCTACAAATCAGGACTACCTCCCCTAGCCCCTCCTTCCGAAAGGAGGGCAACCAGAGAGATTTCTCCGCTACGCTCGTTCGCTCGCTTCCGTCGAAATGACAGTACGCGACACGCTGATCAACATTTAAGACCATCTTCCGCTGGCGGTTTGGGCGTGTTCGAGCCTAAGCGAGAACCGCTCAAACCGCCAGCCTTGAAAAAAAGCCCAGCGGCTTGAGCGTTCCTAAATTCTTCAAACCAACTACAGCTTCTCGAGCTTGAAGTCGTCGCCGTCGAATGACAGTAGGCTTTTTTCGTCTTCGACTACGGTTTCAAAGTGGACAGGTCGGCCCCAGAGCCGGTGGATATTGCGGAGGGTGCGTCGGGCATATTCGGCGTCGAGCTGCTTGCCGTCATAGGCGTGGCGGATGTAGAGTTCGCCGTGCCGGTTGTAGTCGGCGTCGTCGACGTAGAGGATGGGCTGGCCGAAATTGGTCATGGAGTCGACTAGGGTGTCGCGCACCTTGCGCCAGTCGGTGTCCTGGACGACCCACATCTGTTCGCCATCGACTTCCTCGAGCTTGTATGTGTAGAGGTCGAGCTTTTTGACCAGATTTTCGGTGAGATATTGGCGCAGGAACGTGACGTCGTTGTCCTGCTCGATAATCTCGAACAGTTTGGCGTCGCCGCCGCCAGCGGTGCGCGGGACTGCACGGCCCATCCAATCCACTTCCTCGGGATCGTCGGGATGGGTGTCGCCGTCCCAGCGACGCTTAATGTCCTTGAGGATTTGGAAGCCAACGTAGTACGGGTTCATCTGCATGCGCGAGCCCGGGGAGAGCACCGATGAGTGGAGGCGGCGGAACTCCCAGTGCTCTTCGGAAGTTAAGTCCAGACTTTCGAGTATCCGTTCGTGCCATAGGGATGCCCAGCCTTCGTTCATGATTTTGGTGCGCATCTGCGGCAGGAAATAGATCATCTCCTCGCGCACCATCTCGATGATGTCCCGTTGCCACTCGGCTAGCTCCGGGCTGTACTCGATCAGGAAACGCAGGAGGTCTTTTTCGGGTTCTTCCGGAATTTTTCGCGGCTTTGGCTTCGGACGTTCGGCTTTGCCGCCGATATTCCAGATATCGTCATAGGAGCTGGTCGGACCTTCCGCGCCCTTCTTGCGGTCGTCAGCGTAATTGTCGGCCGTTTTTCGACGGAAAACTGGGGCCGTGGGATCGAAATGCTCCTCGATGCTCAGGACAGCGTCGAGAAAATCCTCAACGACTATCGGGCCAAATTCCTGCTCATACTCGCGGATTCGCTCGGCATGCAGGCGGGCGTTTTCGATCATGCGCCGGTCGGTGTGCTGGAAGTAGACATTGCGGCGGAAAAAGTCGGAGTGGCCAAGGACATGCGCGCAGACGAACTTGTGCGACAGCATGCTGTTGTCTTCAACCAGGAACGCCTGCGTCGGATCGGTGTTGAAGACGATCTCGTAGATTTTCGACATCCCGTATTCGTAGGATGTCTTTTGACGATGGTAGTCGCGTCCGAATGTCCAGTGGGAAAAGCGCGCGGGGAGACCGTACGCGCCAAACTCGTAGATGATGTGCTGAGGGACAACCTCGAAATGCGTCGGATAGGGATTCAGGCCCATCTCCTGCGCGCGCTCCCAGATAATGTCGATCCAGCGCTCAAGTTCCGTCTGTTCTGCTTGCGAAAGTCCCATATGTAAAGTTTAGGTTTGGCCTCGAAATTTGCGAGTGCTCACACAATGTTATACGCTAATAAGCTCCGGTTCATCAACGTTGTTCGTTGCATGAGCAGCATCTTCATTATTGGTGACAGCCTCAAGTTGTCTGAACGTCACGTCCGCCACATAGCCCAATGCCTGCGCCACTTCAATAATCTTGCCGACGGAAATTCCCTCAAGACGTCCATTAACAAGCGCAGAAACCTTTGCTTGAGTCCATCCTGATTTTTCCGCAACATATCGCTGCGAAAGACCGGAATCATGGATCATTTTTGCAACAGTAAATGCCAGATCATACTTGGTCTGATCGTCAGAACTCAGCCCAATGTCAGCGAAAATATTCGATATTTCTGTCGCGGACGCCTGCACCTGTCCTGCTTGCGAAAGTCCCATCGGCAATCAGTAGTCCCCTATCTCATTCATACCGCAAATTTAGACGGATTTGTGGCAAACAACCATACGAGCGCTAGATTGTCAGGCTACCTTAGCTCGCGATTTTGCCCGACTACCAAAATAGAATCCTGCGCCAATTAGCGCGCAGCCAGTCATGTTAATACTCGCAGCGAGCACGCGATCCGGCTTCATGGAGATTGCGCTCTCGCGGACCGTCTTAACGGTCAGTGTTCCGTGCTCGAACTTTTGCGTCCAGTAGCCGTCTGCATTATCGAACTGGTCGCTGATGGGAAAGCCTAGCGCGCCAGTTGGCCCTCCCTCCGCTGCGTATTGCCGCAAAATGTCTCCTTGAACAAAATATGCTCGCGGCGAATTCCACTGATAGAAAAACGTCGCTGCTGAAAATCGCTGCTCGCGTCCGCTGCGGCCGTTCCACGCCGTAGCTGACACCTGCCCACAACTCTGCTCCGGCTCAAGCGGATCGCCGAACCGCGCGCCTCCACCAAAATGCGTGTAGCACAACCCAATTGCGGAGTAGATGGACGAGCGCGTTCCAAGGCTGTTGTGCACTTCTGGCCAAGACGAGGGATCCTCGTCGCCAAACGCCCACTCGGCCATCCCCCCGACTGCGGGGCCGTTGACATCCGCAACGACGTTGTCGATCTTCGACTTCCAACTCTGCGCGTCCTCGTAGTACGCAATCCAGTGCTTGCCGTCGGCACTGTCATACGTGAAGTAGGGCGCGGCGTTCTGCGCGTCCCACTGACGCGAAACATGGTACTGCTCCTGGAGAGTTGCGGCCTTGTGGAACGTCACCGAATTCCCTTTGGCGAGGGTGGTCATGTCCGTCGCGGAAGCCACCGGCCATTGATAACCGTAGCCGGGCATGCCAATGACGAACTTCCAAGTCGGCGCCTGCGCCTGCCGCAAATACTGCTCGACACTTTGTACCCACGGCAGGGGCGCGTTCGCCCCGGCGGTTTTGCTGCCGGAGTAGTAGTCGTCGTACGCCATGATCCGCACCTGATCGACATCTGTATTCGCCAGCGCGGTCTCGTCGGCAAAGGAGAAATGCCCGCGCTCGGTGCGTGCGAGGACAGTCGCTATGACGGTTGTCGGCAGCTCGAAGCTATCGACACGGTGATGCAGACGAGTGGACAAATCCTGGATAAACACGGTGTAAAGTGACGCATCGTCCGGATATTGGTGCGAAAAATCCTCGAAGTCGATATCGACTCCGTCGAGGTTGTATCGATCGAGCAACACGATTATGCTATCAATCAAATGCGCTGTCGCCACGGGATTGCTGATGATCTCGTGGACGTGGTTGAACTGCGTGACTGTCACCAGCGCCTGGACATCGTTTTCGTGCAGGGTCGCTATTTCGGAGTTGAGAGCAGTATCGGTCGCGCCGAAATTGGGTGTGAGATTGCCGGTCGCAGGGTCGGCCTGCGCCTCGAAGAACGACACCTGGTCGAGCATATTGACATGCCCGTCGACTACCTTCCACCCCGCGCCATCGCCGTTCTTGTTGAGCCAGTACGGTAGCCAGCCGGAGACAATCCGAGTGAGACGGTAATGGACAGCGGGACGTGGCGGGTCGCCAGCGGCACCCCGAATGCCGAGAAGGCAGATGCAACTTACGACGAAAGTTCCGACAGCGCGGTAAAGCAAGACCTACCCCGCCTCGCCCGCCTGCAGACCTACCCCGGCTCGTTCCTCGCTACCCCTCCCGCAACGGGAAGGGAAAGAGTCCGTCATTTCGACCGCAGCGAGGTACGAGCGGAGTGGAGAAAACACGTAGTTCACTAGGCGCGCCCTTCTCGTCAAACGAACTACGTGTTCCCTCCGCGTCGTTCGTTCCTCATTTTGGTCGGGATGACCAAAGCCTAAGCACCGCGCAACTGTCCTTCCCTTCTCGTTGCGGGAGCGTGCGAGATCGTGCCGGCGTAGGTAGGTCAATTCTTTATATCCGCATGCCGCTTCGCGAAAAACTTCTTCAGCGCGGGCCAGACGTCTTCCTTGTCGTTGATCTTGACCAGCACCACGTCCTTTTCGTTCACGAACGCCTCCTCGTAGGCTTGTCCGAGCGGCGCGAAGCCGAACGACGACTGCCAGCCGTCGCTGCCGATCTCGCCGTAGCCGATCAGGTTGGAGAGCGCAAGTAGCTTCTTGACCAGCTCGACGCACTCCTGATCGCCCCAGTTGTAGCCGTCGGAAAAGAGGAACGGGTAGATGTTCCACTCGCGCGGGTTGTAGCGCTTGTTGATGATGTCGAGCGCGAGCGCGTACGCCGACGACATCCGCGTCCCACCGGAGTCGCCGACACTGAAGAACTGGGTCTCGTTGACTTCCTTCGCCTCGGTATGGCACGTGATGAAGACGATCTCCGTGTTGGTGTACTTCGTCTTCAGGAACTGCACCATCCAAAAGTAGAACGAGCGGCAGATATAGGCCTCAAACTCGCCCATCGAGCCGGAGATGTCGCGCATCGCGAACACGACCGCGTTTCGCTGCGGCTCGGTGACAATCTCGTAGTTTTTAAAGCGTTTATCGGAGTCTTTGACCTCCCACTTGTTTTCGTTGCCCTCGCGCGAGTTGCGGCGATAGGCTTCGAGGAGGGTGCGTTTGCGGTCGAGGTTGGCGGCGATGCCCTTTTTCGAGATCGTATTGAAGACGGCATGATCGGCCATGATCTGCTTGACGCCCTTGTCCTCAAGGTTCGGCAGATGCAGGTCTTCGAAAACCATTTGCGCGATCTCGTCGATGGTGAACTCGGCCTCGTAGTAGTCGATGCCGGGTTGCTGGCCCGCCTGCTTGCCGGTGCCCTGCCCCTGCTGCTCCTTGGACGGCCCGCGCGCGATCACGTCGCCGGGTTTTGTCCCGCCCTGCCCCTGCCCAACATGCTCACGGTCGTACGGATCGAAGCGAAATCGCGGCAGCTCGAGGCCGCGGACAGGGACTTTCACGATCTTGCCCTTATCCGCGGTGATGATGTCCTGCTGCGAAATGATGTCGCCGAGGTTCTGCTTGATCGCCTCTTTGATCTTCTCGTTGTGACGCCCCCGGTCCCGCTCCGCCCTCCGGTGCAGGTCCCAGGTATCGTTTGAAAGTGAATAGTTTGGTGCCATTGTCTTACCTAATTGATCAGCTAACGTCCGTTTCTATCGACGTTGCTGTTATTTCGCCTGCCCAAAATCTGCTGGATCGCGAAATACTCCGCCAGGTTTTCCGCAGTGACCATCCCCCGCAGGCGTCCGTTGTCCATGACCAGCAGTGGCAGGCTTTGGCCGAACGGTAGCCCCGCGCGGGTTGACTCGCCGAGCAGATCGGATAGCTCTTCGGTTGGGGTCGCAGTGCGGAAATCGCGCGCCATCACGCCAGCCACATAGACATCCGGCCCCTGCGCGGCAAGTCCCTGGAGCAGACGGTCACGCGTCATCAGCCCAACGACCTGCTCGCCGAGCATCACCGGGAAATCCTGCTGCGACGTGTGCAGCAGCCTGTCCGCAACTTCGCGAAGCGTGTTTCCCGTCACTAAAGTTTCGAGGTTGGTGAGCATGACCTTGTCGAGCGCAACACCGGTAAAGATCGCCTCTTGCCGCACCATTTGCGCCTCTTGGCCCGCACCAATGTAGATAAAGAAGGCGATGAAGAGAAAATACCAGTTTGCCCCGCCCGGCCAGAGAAGCGCAACTACTGCAAATAGAATCGCCAGCATTTGACCGATGGACGCCGCGACCTGAGTCGCGCGCGGCATCGGCAGACCCGCAAGCGCAAGGATTGCGCGCAGTACGCGGCCACCGTCCATCGGAAACGCAGGGATCAGATTGAAGACCGCGAGTATGACATTAACCTGTAGCAAGGGTCAGCATCCACTGTGTGGCATCGAAATGAGTCGCGCTCGCCGCCACATTTGATTCCCGCGTAACAATCATGATGGCCGACAGTAGCGCGGCAATGACAACATTCACCGTGGGCCCAGCAAGCGCGATCCAAAGCTCCTGGTTCGGCTTTGGACGCTCAGCCGATCCGCGCAATCCCACCAATAGGATAAAGCGTGATGCTGCTGGTTTGAATTCCGTAATGCTTAGCCGTCAGCGCATGGCCAAGCTCATGCAGCGCGACGCAGACGAACAGCCCAGCCACCAACGCCAATCGCGCCCACAATGCGCCGCCTTGAACTGCGCCAAAGCCGATCCACACGAGGACAAGCAGAAACGTAAAATGCAGCCGGATCGGAATACCCGCAATCCGCGCAATCTGCAGAGACGACGGATCGCGATCCGCCGCAGGGTTTTGCGGAGCGGCTGGAGGCTGGTCTTTAGATTCCTGCGATGGGGTTTGGTTTAGCACACGTAACCTAGAAGCTATTGTATGACGACATCCGTTGCCTTCCCAAGTATGTATTCCACGGTCAAGGTGACTGCGTACTGACCGAATGCAATTTCGATGTTGCCAGAGCTGAGACGCGCAATGTCGAGGTATTCGCCGTGACGCGGAGTCTTATTAACGATCACCTCGCCACTTACAAGCAAAATAATCCAGTAGTTCGGAATACCGGCCTGAGCGTATAGCACTGCCTTCTCTCCAGTGTCGTAGGCAACGGACGAGTCGGCCACTTCGATTAACAGAACAACCTCATCTGGTCGAGGGTGCCGGCGATCGTATTGGTCTTCGTCGCCCGTTACAACCATAATATCCGGCTCAGGTTCCGAAAACTCCGAAATATGAAGCGGTTTATCCTCACGCACGTTGAACGGTGGCTCAAGCTTCGCCCTGAGCCTGCGAGTTAGTTTAGAGGAAAAAGAGGCGTGAGGTGGATTCTGTCCCATCTTCTCAATCAATTCTCCGTTGATTAGCTCAATCCGCTCGGGATGGTCGAACACGCCCGCGTCGATCGCGCGGTACATCGCGTCAACCGTCCAGCGGAACGGCGATGGGCTTGGCATATTTGGTTGGGAACGATCGATGGCGATGCTCACTTAAGTCACTCTTCGCTAGGCTTCAGAACAGTCAGTTCGTTCGCCACTTCACTCGCGTTGCCGTAGAAATCCCAGAAATCCGCCTTGGGATTCGAGGGAGTTGGCAACTTAGCAAGGTTATTGTTCTCATGATCCATACGCTCGACTAGGGCGTTGAGCTCGTGCAGCAGCTCGGCGCGCTCCGTTTCGTCAAGCACGATCTCAATGGGGTTCGTGCCTGACGAAATCTGAGGCTCATACTTCTCAAGCAAGTCGCACACCAAAGTGGGCTGATGAATCTTATCATGCCCAAACCGCTCAAAGAACGTGTGGTGCGGCGGAACGCACAGTTTTGTGGACATGAGATGAAGAGTCTCCTTCTCCATCTCTCCAATCTTCCAATGATATTGCATGTATCTCCTCGCTCAGCTTAACGATTTAGCAGTGTGCCAACATACTTCAACAACTCGTTCGCGCAGATCGGGCAGTAGCCGTGACCCTCAACCAGACGCTCGACAACTTCGTTAATTTTCTTAAGTTGCTGGTCGTCTGGCGTTTTCGACGATGTCGTAATCTTGACAATGTCCTTGAGGTCGGCGAACAGCTTCTTCTCAAGCGCCTCCTTGAGACGCTCATCGCTGCCGACTCCAAAATTGCCGCCACGGCGCGAAACCGACGCAACCGAGCGCATTATGCCTTCGCGGAACTCCTTTTTGGCGTTCTCCGAAACCGATATCTGCTCCTCGATGCTGCGCATCAGGCGCTCATCCGGCTCGACATCGTCCTGCGTGATCGGATCCTTGACCTTGGTGCGGTTGCAGAACGCGTCCACGTTGTCCAGGTAGTTGTCCAGCAGCGTTTTGGCCGACTCCTCGTACGAATAGACAAACGCGCGCTGCACCTCTTTTTTGGCGAGCTCGTCGTAGTCCTTGCGGGTCTCGTCGATAAAGCCAAGCATTCGCTTGTGGTCTTCCTCGCCGTTGGTGTATTCGGACAGGCCGTCGCGCATAGAGCGAAGGACATCGATCGGGTTGACGCACGATTTGCCGCCGCGTACAAGCGCGCTGGAGATCCGGTTGATGACAAAGCGCGGCGAGACACCCTGCATGCCCTCGTCCTGGAACTCCTCCTGCAGCTCGCGGATGTGCCGCTGATCCCAGTCGCCGACCTGCTTTTCGCCGTCGTACAGCTTGAGCTTGGTCATCAAGGACATGCCGGATTTCTTCGACGCCTTCAGACGTGTCAGCAGTGCAAACATGCTCGCAACCCGCAGTGTATTCGGCGCAATGTGCACTTTGGTGAGGTCAAGCCGCTCTTCGGAAAGCTGCGACTGGCCAATCAGCTTTTCGTAGATTTTGACCTCTTCGTGCAGTTTGAGGTTATATGGCACCCGCACCACGAAGATGCGGTCGATCATCGCCTCATTCTCTTTGTTGCCGAAGTAGGAGTTGTATTCGTACTCGTTCGTGTGCGCGATCACCGCGATGTCGGCGTAGATGAGCGCAAAACGCGATGCCTTAATCGTCTGCTCTCCAGCGACTGTATTCAGTTCATAAAGGAACCGCTTCTCGGCCTTGAGCATTTCGATGAACTCCATGACACCGCGGTTAGCGATGTTGAGTTCCCCGTCGAAGTTGTACGCGCGCGGATCAGATTCGAGGCCGTATTCGGTCAGTGCTTGGATGTTGACGCTGCCGGTCAGTTCAGCGACGTCCTGCGACTTCGGATCAGCAGGCTTGAAGGTTCCGATGCCGAGGCGCAGACGCTCCGACAGGGCAATGCGCTGAACTGGGACGTCATCGATTTTGCCGCCCCACTCGTTCTGGAGCTTGTAGTGGCAGACCGGGCACAGATCGCCCTCGACATAGATGCCGGTGGATTTCTTGAACTCCTCGCGCAGGTCTTCCGGGATAAGGTGTAGCGGCTCCTCGTGCATGGGGCAGCCCTTGATCGCGTAGATCGCGCCCTCTTCGGTGCGCGAGTATTTTTCGAGCCCACGCTTCAGGAGGGTTACAAGGGTCGACTTGCCGCCGCCCACTGGGCCAACCAGCATAAGGATGCGCTTGCGGATATCCAGGCGGCGCGCAGCCGGGCTGAGATACTCCTCGACCAGGTGAGCGATCATGTGATCTAGGCCAAAGAGCTCGTCCTTGAAAAACGTGTACGTGCGAGGAACGCCCTCGCCATTGTCGATATTGCCGGCGGTCTTGATCATGTCGTAGACGCGCGCATGCGCCAGGTCTGCGACCTTTGGATTCTTCTGTACGATATCAAGATAATCGCGAAACGTGCCGCTCCAGGTCAGCTTGTCCTGCTGCGACCGCTGCTCTTCCGCTTGTTTAAGAATGTCCCAAGTTGCCATTCAATTCGCCTCGTTTCCTTCCCCGTTACCATTGAAAAACTACCTATATGATCCCGTCCATCAAATTTGGATGACTGCCTAATTGAGTTCTACGCTGCATTCGCCTAACGAAAGACGCGCCATGTCAACCATTTCCACTGCACTAATCGATCCAAGTCCATGCTATCTCCAAAAACGCAGACAGCCTCAACCGAATGCGATTGCGCCGCATTTTGGTAGAGGCTGGGTCAAAAGTACCTATTGAAGATGAGCTAGGGAAGTCGCGGTGTAATGGTGATCGACGCGCTTTGCCGCTTCTTTGGGTAGGTTTCTATACGGAAAGCCGAGCAAGTCCGTTTGCTTGTCTAGAGAAAACGCTCACCCAGCCTCGCCAACAGTGCCGCATTGTGAAGGTTCGAATGTTTCACATCGACAGTCGCAGAGCGTTTCAGCTCTGCTCAGCGCTGGCACATTGGCCAAATTAACGCTCTGTCTGCTTGTCAGTCGCGATAGTCACCGTCCGCTTGCGCAAGCTATCATGTCGTGGGCTACTCTTCATTATACCAATGGTTTTGCTTGCTTAATCTTACGATTATCGGCAAAGCCGTCTACGGACTTCAGTGCGCACGCATTATAATGGTTATACGTCGCGGCCAGGGTGAATGTTCCGATTGCGCGAACATTGGTTCGAACTTGACAATTCCCTGCGATTTATTTCGGACTTAGAGATCGAAAGTTAGATAAATCGACACTATCTCGGATACGCTTGTTGCTAGGACTTATTGTCAACAATGGACATTTCGCAAGTAATCAAGAACGTACCACTGTTTCGCGGCCTGACGTCCGATCAGATATCCGTTCTAGCCCAGAGTGCGCGCAGGCGGACTTATGCACCTGGCGCAGCGATCGCATATCGCGGCGATCCTGGCGGTGCCATGTACGTCATCGTCAGCGGGAAACTAAAAGTGCATTCCGCCACTGAAAACGGCATCGAGGTGATTCTTGCAGTGATGGGTGAAGGGGAGTGTGTTGGCGAACTCAGCCTGATCGATGGCAAGCCGCGCTCTGCGGATATCACGGCTTGGGAGAAAACGGAGTGCGTCATCATTGATCAGGACGCGCTTCTTCACACAATCAAGGCGTCCAGCGAAGTCGCGCTGTCGATGATGCGGGTCCTATGCGAACGAGTCCGCAACAGCAGCAGCGCCATTGAATCGCTGGCATCGCAGGATGTCATCAGTAGGGTCGCTGAGCTGCTTGCGCGCCTCTCGGTCGAGCACGGCGACCCAACTGTCCTCAAGGATTGTCCAAACGCCCGGATTCTCCGTCTCGATCTCACTCAAGCGGACATTGCGTCGTTCGTCGGAGCAACCCGCGAGCGTGTCAATCAGGCGATGGGCGTTTTGAAGAAGGCAAAGCTCATCGTGCTTGACCCAAAGACCAAACGCATTTGTGTCCCCGAACCCACCAAGCTGGCGACGTTTGCCCAAGAGCGATGAATGCGGAAAAGTGCCTAGCTCGCCTGTGACTCGGCAGGCTGGGCTTGTTCTGCATCCGGTTCGTGGTCCGTCAGGTGATGCTTCAGCCAGATTGCGATCAGAACAAGCAAAATGGCTCCGAATCGCCAAATCGGCCTTGTGGAAGTAGGTGTTGATCATGCCCCACCGGTCGCCCAGCAGCAGCCCCAGCCAAGTCAGCAGAAGGCACCACGGAATGGATCCTAGAAGCGTGTAGAGGCAGAACTTCCCAAACGGCATCTTGACTATGCCCGCGGGAAGCGAAATAAATGCGCGTATGACCGGCATCATTCGTGTGAAGAAGACGGTCGCCTCGCCGTATTTGCTGAACCAATGATCGGCGGCGGCGATGTCCTTGCGCCGAATCAAGAAATACTTGCCGTACTTCTCGAAGAACTCGCGCCCCTTCCACGCCCCGATGCCGTAACCGACTATCGAACCGGCGAGGTTGCCAAGTGATCCGGCGATCACAAGTCCCGCAAATGTGAACTTGTGTTGCGTGACAATGAGTGCACCGGCCAATGGCAGCACTACCTCGCTAGGAATCGGGATGAACGCGCTGACCATCATCCAGACAAACACACCGGCGTATCCTAGCTGCGCGACGACGGCCGTGGCCATCTCGGGAATTGTATGCAAAACGGGTTTCCTAATCGGGAGAGAAAAAGCTGCTAGGATATTATAACGTGGTTCGGGGTAGCGCGCGAAGTCATCCCGACCGAAGCGAAGAATGAGCGGAGTGGAGGGAACACGTAGTTCGCTCACATAAGAGCGTAATTAATAGCGAACTACGTGTTCCCTCCGCTTCGCACAGTCGCTACTGCTCCCGCACTCCGGTCGGGATGACGGACAAACCGTTCGCCGCACTTCAGTCATTCCAGATGCGGCGAGGCGCTATCGGCCCTTATCAACCTCCTCGCGCCCTCTTTATCGTCCTGCGATAAGTGCCCTTCGATCACCTGGTTAGTCAAGCGCTCCTTCCACTTGCCGACCTCCGGCCCTGACGCGATTCCCAGCGCTTGCATGATCTCTTCGCCGGTAAGCGGCGACGTGATTCCACCGCTAGGCAATTCGCTTTCGAGGGCGTCGATTCGGCCTTTGAGAGCTTCGGCTCGCGACATATCCTGATGCTCATCCGACAGCGCTGAGACATCGGCACGGTGCAGGTCGAATAGATTCGGAAGGTGCTCACCGGTCTCACGCACCAAGCGCCGCACGGCGGCATCGGTCCATCGCTGCGGATTATATTCACCGATGCGCATGTGTTGAGCGACCAGCTGCTCAACCGCGTTGCAGTCTTCGTTGGAATATTTCAGCCGCGCCATGATCTTGCGCGCGATTTTCGCGCCAGCGTCCTGATGGCCATAAAAATGGATTCGACCATCCTCGCCCACCGACTTCGTTGACGGTTTACCAACATCGTGCATCAGGGTTGCGAGGCGCAGAACTAGTGGAGCGTCAGGACGACCCGCAACGAGATTGTCCAACGCGAGGAGGGTATGATCCCAAACAGGCAGCGAATGGAACTCGTTTTGTGTAACTCCAACCATTTCGCCCAGCTCCGGCGCAATCTGATCCACCAGTCCTGAGCGGCGCAGCATCTCCAGTCCATGTGAAGGCGACGGCGCCATCAGCATCTTGGAAAACTCCGCCTGAATCCGCTCCCAAGATACGGTCGGCGGCGCAAGCCGCTTCACGTTACGGATCATCGCATCCCAAGTAGAAGGCGCAATTTCAAAACCTAGCCGCGCGGCAAAACGCACGGCACGCAGCATGCGAAGGGGATCGTCGGCAAAAGTGGCATCGGGCGGCAGCGGCGTCCGCAGGCATTTGGCGGTCAAGTCCGGCAGTCCTTGGCCGAGCGGATCGACTATTTCGCCCGAGTGCAGGTTTTCAAGAAGGGTGTTGATCGTAAAATCCCGGCGCACGGCATCTTCTTCCAGAGTGGCGGGCTCGATCTCCGCGGGCTTTCTGCTTCCCTCGGCGTACGACTCCTTGCGCGCGGTTACGAGTTCGACGTCGCAGCCAGCGACACGCACCATAGCCGTGCCAAATCGCGGGTAAACCACCGGCGCGATCTCGGTAAGTCCGCGATCGTTGAGAAGATGAGCGAGTTCGAGCGCGTTGGACTGCATCACCAGATCAACATCGTTGCCCTGGGCGTGCAGCCCGAGAATCTTATCACGTACATATCCACCGACAATCCACAAGTTGCCGCTGTACGGAGTGCCAAAAGTGCCGTCGCGGAGGGTTTGCAGCGCAGTATTCAGGCGCTCTTCCGCAGTCGGGATCGATTCTTCGATCTCTTCCTCGGGTTCCGGTTCAACGAATTCAATTGGCCCGCCGGCCTTCTGCTGCTCGTAAAGCCGCAAAGCCGCCGAACGCGCGCGGTTCGCTAATGCCCGATTGTAGGTAGATTTGTACGACACGGTAAGACGAATGTTACCGGATTGAGGCAAGTATTAACACCGATGAGTATGCTTCACTCGCCCTAGGCACCACACATGAGTGGTGTCCGGGCACAAATTTTGTGTGAAAGCCGTTGATTGCCACATGGAACCGCTTGACAGATTATCCTCTCCGTGTTAGATTGTTATATAACAAAAATGCGACGCGCAGCCACAAGCCTAAAATATCAGGATGTTCGGGACGAAATCGCCCGTGCGATTCGAAACGGCGAATATGCTCTCGGCGAGCGCTTGCCAGCGGAGCGAGACCTTGCCATAAAGTTTGGCGTGAGCCATATGACAGCGCGGCGAGCGGTCACCGAACTCGTCGAGCTTGATATCCTTGAGCGAATGGGCGGCTCTGGCTCCTACGTACGATCCCTCAGCCAACATCGTCTTTCCACCATTACCGTAAACCTGATCTGTCAGGCCTACGAAAGCTCGCTTGCAAAGTCGTTCCTGCGGATCGCAGGCAAGGAGGCGAGCCGACGCGGCTGGCTGACGCGCACACACCGGTTACAGCTTGGTCACGAACCTAGTGTCGCCCGAATCCTGGACGAAGATGCTTGCGCGCTTGTCATGGTGCAGGAGGCGAGCCTGTGCGCTCCACTGATCAGGTCGATGCAGGGGTCGAAAGGCCGAACAGTTCTGATCGGCAACAGGATGGACAAACAGCAAATCCCGTCCGTGCTCGCGGACGACTCCTTTGCGATCCATATGGCAATGGCCCATTTGCGCGAACTAGGACACAGGCGAATTGCGATCGTAAGCGACCATCCGAACGAGGCAATCGACAGGGTTCAGATTACGGCGTGGGAGAATGTTCTCAAAGACACGCTTTCAGAGATCGAACTGAAGCAATACGTAATTGCGGTCAACTCTCCAAACTACGAATGCCCAGGTCCGTTCACGTACAATGCCGTCAGCAATTTTCTGAAGGGCATCGGTAAAGATGCCACTGCCCTGTTGTGCCTGAACGACGAACTAGCGCTTGCGTCGATAGCCGCGTGCCGCGATGCCGGGCGAGCGGTGCCAGAGGCTGTTTCAGTGATATGCTCGGGAGACAGCATGATGATGGCATACTCACACCCGGCGGTCACGTGCATCGATGTGAACCTTGACGAACATATTTCGTCTGCCATGCAAGTGTTGGAGAAGGCCACGAGCGGGACACTCACGGACGAAGACTATTTGACCGTTATTCAACCACGACTGGTCATCCGAGATAGCGTCAGCCGCACCATCACATGAGTCTCGCAAGACTCTTTTTCTTGGAGCAAACCCTATGAATTATAGATACACAAGTCGCCAGACATCCTCAGGATTTACACTGATCGAGCTGCTCGTTGTCATCGCGATCATAGCAATTCTGGCCGCAATCCTTTTCCCGGTCTTTGCGACTGCGCGCGAAAAGGCAAGACAGGCGACATGCGCGAGCAACCTCAAGCAGCTTGGCCTTGCGTTCATTCAGTATGAACAGGACTACGACGAGTACTTCCCCGTAGGCACGCCAAGCCAGATTGCGGGCGATGAGCATAAGAGCGGCTGGGCGACTGCGATCTATCCCTACGTCAAAACCTATGCGGTCTACTCCTGCCCGGACGACCTATATACGCCGCCCAACCTCTACAACAAATGCTCTTACTACATGAGTTGGGCGTTGACTGGATACAACAACGGAACCCCAACAAATCCCGGCCCACCGATGCTCCTGTCGCAACTGATGTCTCCGTCCCAAAGCGTTGAGCTGGCCGAATGTACCAAGAACTATTGGAGCTTGCCGACCACCGCGATACCGCTGGGTGACAATTCGCCAACGGCCTGCGGATTTAGTGCTAACAGCACACTGACTGTGGGCTCTTATGCGATGGGGCCTTTGGGCGGCTCCGAGTACCTTTCAAACCCTGCAATTGATCTGGTCTCGACCTATTTACCTCCGCGGCACAGTGGCGGCGCAAACTACCTGGCTTTCGATGGCCATGTCAAATGGCTGATTGGCACTCAGGTCAGTCCAGGCTACACCTACTGGCCCCATGACCCGATAAGCACGTACAGCGAGCTGCCGTCATGGTACGAAGATTATGCCGGAACGCTTAATGCGGCGAGCACGACCACAATGACAAATCAGGCTGGAACAGCCCATTTTGTGATGACGTTCAGCGGAGTGTGATCGTCAATTAATGCTTTAGGATCAGCCTGATATTGAGAAAATTATTAGTCGCTCGGTCAACGCAGCCTCGACACCGAACGTACGGCTTTCGGCCATTCGTGATCGGACTCCTGATACTAGTTGCAGCACTGGCTTACGGTCCGCATGCCAGTGCTGCAAATTTTTCCGATCCATTCGGCCCTCTTGATGCCGACCGCCATGAAGGCGCGCCTCTCAACGGTCTGGCAGCCCCTGACAAGACGACATGGGGAGCACTTCCAGTCGTGGTGCTGCGGTCGGATGGCGCGGCCACGGTGACGCCTGGAACAACGGGAAACGCATGGGTAATGCTCCCGCCAGCGACATTGTCAGCGCCTTCGACGGTACCGATTACTGTCGAGGCGGATGTGGATCCGTCGAACACCGAATGGACTTCCATCGGCCTTGGGGGTGAAGGCAACAACTATTGGGCGACTGACCAGATATACGCCATCTTGCGGCCAGCGGGCGTCTGTCAGGTGTTCATCAAGAACACACTGATCGGCCAAGGGTCTGCCAGCAGCTTCGTGAAGGGCGGCTTCAACCACATGAAGCTGACCTATGCGCAACAGACGAATACCATTCAAGTATGGCTCGACGGCGAATCGATTCCGACTAAAGTGACGCCGGATTCGGTTGGATACATGGCGGACATCAAATCCGCCAGCTTTTACTTTTTTTCTAGTGGCCCGCGTACTGCGGGAGTCAACGGCCCAGCAATAAAGAATTTTGTGGTATCCGGCGAAACGCCCGTCCACCTGCAACTGCCAACACTCACGCCGACCTCGCCAGCCAGCTTTTTCGTCGGACCGGCTCAGACGGCGGACATGAAGTTTACCGTTGCCGCGATCCCCGCTGTTAGCTCGCTCCACTACACGATCACATCTTATGACGGCACGCAGGTTGATAGCGGTGTTCAGAGCGTCTCAGCAGATGGGCATTTTAGCGTCCCGGTCAAACTTGCGCAAGGCTACTACGATCTGACAGTCAAGGAGGCGCGGCAAACGTTCGGCATTGACGCGCTCCCCACGCACTCAGGCGCAGCCGACCCGTTCTTCGGCATGGACGCAGGTTTGTCCTGGCTAGAACTTGATCCAAACCTTCGAGTAGCCATGATCTCCGACATGCATCGAGTTGGCATCGACATCGCGCGTGAGCGGTTTAGTTGGAACAGCTATAACCCGAAGCCTGGCGTTTTCAACACGACGGAGCGGCACTTCGACGAAATTCGGTCAACTTACCAGCAATCTGGCGTGAAAGTGCTCGAGCTTCTGTTCGGATCGCCGGGATTTACCGGCCCTGGAGCCGAACTCAAACGCAACCCATTTCCATCAAAGTGGCCGGAATCGAGTCAATCGGCAAAGGGTCTCGCTAATCGTCTGAAAAACTCGTGGGGCGCGGTCGAGGTGTGGAATGAGCCAGACTACGACACCAGGGCAAATCTACCGGCCGACCAGTATGTGCCATTAGTTAAGGCAGTGGCGTATGGACTGGCCGAAGCGGGCGTGACGGTCCCAGTCGGCGGCGGCGTTTTTGCGGTGTGCAATCGGCCTTATATCACTCAATGCATCAACAATGGCATGCTGGACGACGTGGACTTCGTCAGCTTCCACAACTACGGTGCGGCACCCTCGGTCGAAGGCGCGGTTGAGGATTATCGGAAACTGCTCAAAGAGGGCGGACGCGAGTCGATGCCACTTTGGTTAACCGAATCGGGATGGCCGTGGAAATCTGGCCCGGATCGCCCTCCGCTTGCCGAGGATCAGGACTCCGCGCTCGAAATTACGGCCAAAGCCGTCGAAGCGAAGGCGTGCGGAATCGCTGCATTCTTTCCGTTTGTGCTTCCCTATTACGTCGAGCCTGGCAAGAGCTTTTCGATGCTCGGCAAGGAAGTGACGCCCTTGCGGTCGCTTGCAGCCTATGCTGAAGCGATTCGAACTTTGTCCAACGCTCAATATATCGGCGACGTCAGCTTCGCCGATCCAGCCGTCAAGCGCGCACGGGCGTTCACAACCGAATCGGGGTCTACGGTTGTGTGCATTTACGCGGCGGGAGCAGCGGCGGGGCATCAGATTACCTTACCATTTCACGCGGCAAGGGCGGAAGGCATCGATGGTCGGGCGCTGAACACCACTACTGACAACAAAGTCGCTGTTTCGGACGGCTTGATCTATGTCTGGCCGGATCAACGCATCCCCGCGAGCCTGATTCAGCGAAATACGAAGGCTGCGTCCTTATGGGCGATCTCGCGCACGCCTTTGCCAAAGAGACCAGCGCCGTCTCCGATCATAATGTCCTACACGGTCAACGACACTGTCGCGCAAGCATCAACCGCTGGATATCAGGTAAACCGCGACTCCGCGCAGGCCTTTCCCATTAAGCTGAAGATCAGCAACCTGTCGGGTTCAGTGGAGAACTTGTCGATAGCCGTCTCGGCACCTGGCGTGTCAAACCAAATTACCCCCGTGCAGCAGTACTCGGTGCCAGCCTCCAGCTCAATCGTTTCGAACTGGACTGTGAATGTTGCCGCCTTCTTGGCCACCAAACCAAGTTCCGCGCTGACGTTCACCTCGACAGATTCGGTGGGCGATAAGAGTGTCGTGTCAATCGAACTCTCGATGGACCGCGACCTATCCGACTATCTGAAGATTTATCCGGCCAGCGAGCGAATTGATCTGTCCGATTTGACGAAGTGGCACAAGAACGCGAAAGGCACTTCCGAGTTTACGAGCGTCGCGGGCGGCGGCTGGACAATGACCACAACGTACACGGGAGCGCACGACAATTGGACCGTGCCGCATTTCGATCTTTCGCAAGTGATAAATCCTGCGACCACGCTAGGACTTATTGTGCGAGCGCGGGCATCCACCGACTGTATGAACTTGATCAACTTGGTGGAGAGCCAGCCCGGCGGCATTTATGGCGCACCGATGCCGATGATTCCGGCGGACAACCAATGGCACACGAAGTTCATCCCAATCTCGGCTTTCGTTGCTTCGCAGTCCGGCCCGGCCGATCCAGACTGGAAACTCGACCTCGATCAGGTCAAATCGATCCAGATCGGTCAAGCAGGGCACGCAAATCCACAGACGATTGAGGTGTCGGACCTCTACTTGGCCGAGCAAAATGCAAAGTAGATGCTGCACAAACCTTCTATGCTGCTTGAAGCGAACAGACTAGTATCCCGAACCCACAAAAGTGCGAGTCCTTCCCTTCCCGTTTCGGGAGGGGTGGCGACCTGTCGCCGGGGTAGGTTATAGTGCCTTCGTCGTCGCAGCGAGCTTTTCGACCGACTCCTTGGCGTCGCCGAAGAGCATGACTGTCTTGGGGTTTTCGTAGAGCGGATTAGGGATTCCAGCGAAACCTGAGCGCATGCTTCGCTTCAGTACTACCACATTTTGCGCCTTGTCCACATCCAGGATCGGCATACCATAGATGGGGCTGCTGGTGTCGGAGCGCGCGGCGGGATTTGTGACGTCGTTTGCGCCAATCACCAGTGCGACATCGGTCTTGGAAAATTCGGGGTTGATATCGTCCATGTCATAGAGCGACGGATAGGGAACATCCGCCTCCGCGAGAAGCACATTCATATGGCCAGGCATGCGCCCAGCAACGGGATGGATCGCGTACTTGACGATCACGCCCTTTTCCTCAAGCTGGTTTGCCAGTTCGCGCACCGCATGCTGCGCCTGAGCGACCGCCATGCCGTAGCCGGGAACAACAATCACCTGGTGCGCGTAGGCGAGCATCATGGCGACGTCATCGACCGATGCGCTGCGGACATTCGCCGATCCTCCGCCCGCCTGTGCCGCGCCTGTTTCCTGAACCTGCCCGAACGCGCCAAACAGCACATTGCTGAGCGGCCGGTTCATCGCGCGGCCCATCAGCACGGTCAGAAGGGTTCCCGACGCTCCCACTAGCGCGCCACTGATGATCAGGACGTTGTTGCCGAGCACAAATCCCGTCGCCGCGACCGCCATGCCGGTAAAGGCATTAAGCAGCGAGATCACGACAGGCATGTCCGCCCCACCAATTGGGAGGACGAACAGGACGCCCAAGATCAGTGCACACAGCGCCGCCGCCGCAAACGAGGCGTGCGGATGGATGCCCGCCATCAGCGCTATCGCACCACCCACTATGATAATGGCGAGGATACCATTAACAACCTGCTGACCCGGATACGTGATCGGACGGCCGGTCATTAATTCCTGCAGCTTGAGGAACGCGATGATGCTTCCCGAAAAGCTGAGCGCGCCGATGATCGCGCTGATCACAGTTGTGAACGCCTGATCTGGCGGCAAACCGGTCTGAACATGCTCCAAAAACTCTGCCGTGGCAACCAGCGCAGCCGCGCCGCCGCCAGCACCGTTGAAAATAGCGACCATCTGCGGCATCGCGGTCATTTTGACCGAACGAGCAGAGACGAAACCGATGAGCCCACCCACAACGACGCCTGCTGCCAAAATCACATACGACGTTCCCGTGTTCGCAAGCGAGGAGTCAAAAAGTGTTGCGATAAGCGCAAGCAGCATTCCTGCGGCGGACACGCGGTTGCCAAGTCTAGCAGTCGCTGGTGAGCTCAGCAGCTTAAGACCAACGATAAATAGGATGCCCGTTATCAAGTACGCGACATCAATCGGGCTGGCGTGCGCTTGCATGCTCATTTGCCCGACGCTCCGTTGCTCGACGTGCTCGCCCCACCTTTGCCAGTCGGCTTCTGAACACGCGGCTTGAACATTTGCAGCATACGCTCGGTGACTACAAACCCTCCGACCACATTAATTGCCGCGAGAGTCACCACGATCACGGAAAACACTGGCCCAAGCTTCGGCGCAGCAATCCCCGCAACCAGAAGCGCGCCGACCAGAACAATGCCGTGGATGGCGTTGGTGGCCGACATCAGCGGCGTATGCAGCGTTGTCGGCACCTTTCCAATCACTTCAAATCCCACAAAAACCGCAAGCACAAAAACGGTCAGTTCGATCAGCAGATGTGCGCTCATCTATCCGGGTACTCCTTGCGATGCGGGAATCAGCGCGGCCAAAGTCGCCTTGTGCAGGATCTTGCCGCCGTGCGTAATGACAGTTTCGCGGGTGATCTCGTCGTCAAAATCGAGCTTGATAGCACCGTCTTTGATGAAGTGACCAAGCAACGTAGCAACATTGCGTGCATAAAGCTGGCTGGCATGGAGCGGAACTGTGGCAGGCAGATTAAGCATACCGATGATGGTCACTCCTTCGCGCACAACCGTTTCGCCCGGAACAGTCAGTTCGCAGTTGCCGCCGTTTTCTGCGGCAAGGTCGACAATCACCGAACCGGGCTTCATCGCGCGGACCGCTTCGGTGGTAATCAGCACCGGCGCACGTTTGCCAGGAACATTGGCCGTGGTCACCACCACATCCGACGCGCCGATGTGCTTCACCATGAACGCCCGCTGGGCATCAAGCTGCTCTTGCGACAACTCCTTGGCGTAACCACCTGCCCCAGAAGCATCGACACCGACCTCCATCTCCAGAAACTCGGCACCCAGACTCTGCACCTGCTCTTTGACAACGGCCCGAGTATCGTAACCACTCACAATCGCACCAAGACGCCTCGCGGTCGCAATCGCCTGTAGGCCAGCGACACCCGCGCCAATGACAAGCACCCTCGCTGGCGGAACAGTCCCAGCTGCGGTCGTAAGCATCGGAAAAAATCGGGGCAGGCTAGTCGCGGCTAGCAAAACCGCCTTGTAGCCAGCGATGTTGCTTTGAGACGACAGCGCGTCCATGGCTTGAGCGCGTGTGATACGCGGCACGGTCTCCATCGCCAGCGCAGTGATATCGTGTGCAGCAAGCGCCTGGACATACAGCGGACTTCCGAGAGGCGACAAAAAGCCGATCAAGACGACGCCTCTGGGCATAGCGGCCATCTCGGCCGCATCTGGCCCCTGCACTTTGGCGATGACATCGGCACCGTCGTACAGCTCGCCGACGGAACTGACAATCTGCGCCCCTGCGCCCTCGAACGCCGAGTCGAGAAAACCGGCTTGCTCACCCGCGCCAGTCTGCACGCGAATGGTCAAGCCCGTTTTTGTTAGCCGAGCAATGGCGTCCGGTACCAGCGCAACCCTGCGCTCGCCCGGCTTTGTCTCGCATGGAACAGCAACAATCACTGGTGCTTAAATCTCATTCATGTTTAGGATTTTAAGAACGCTCTATGGCCGCTGGGCCATTTTTCGCGTTGGGGACATTGGCGGCGATACCGTGATCTATTGTCCAGCGTGAGTGCTTTATCCTGCATCGTCCGAATGGCCGATTATGGCAAGGCAGCCAGTGCGCGGTCGATATCGTCGTGGGTGTTGTAGAAGTGCGGCGCAAACCGCGCCCGACCGCCGCGCGATACCACGCCAATCTTCGCGTCAGTGAGAGCTTTGACGACATCGTCGCTTGAGATGGTTGGATGGTGGAACATGACAAGTCCGGCGCGGATTGCGTCATCCTGCGGCGAATCAATCACGTAGCCGCGCCTGGCAAGACCATCCATCGCATATCGTCCAGTCGCTAGAATGCGAGAGGATGTTGTTTCCATCCCTACTTCGTTGAGCATTTCGAGCGCGCCATTCAAGCCACATTGACCAATGATATTCGGAGTGCCCTCTTCGTAGCGCTGCACAGTCGGCTTGACATCGAAATTAAGTGTATCGAACGCGATCACGTTCTTCACCGCACCAGCGCCCATGTTGACCAACCGCATATGTGAAAGCATTTCGGGGTGAACATACAGTCCTCCGACTCCCAGCGGGCCGATCAGCCATTTCTGCGAACCGGTCGCTGCGGCATCGACTCCCAGCTCGGTCAAATTGATCGGGAACGCGCCCAGTCCCTGTATGACATCCACCACGATGAACGCTCCCCGCTCATGCGCCAGCTTGGTCAATGCAGCCAAATCCGCGCGAAATCCCGTCGTGAACTGCACCCACGAAACAGCAAGGACACGTGTCCTGCTCGTAAACGCTGCTTCGTAGTCGGCGATATCGATGGTCCCGTCGGGCCGCGAGTCCACAACGACGCACTTGACACCGCGATCCTCCTGCGCGAGCCACGGGTAGGAGTTCGCTGGATACTCGCAGTTCGCGAATATGACCTCGTCACCCGGACGCCAGTCGAGGCCGTCGGCGATGATCGACAGGCCGTGCCCGGTATTCTTCGTGAACGCCAAATGCTCTGTCGCGACACCCATCAAGCTCGCCAGACGTGACCGGCACTCCCCAATCTGCCCAAAAGCCCACGGGAAACATCCAATGGGATCTTCACTTTGGCGTTTGCAGTACTCTTCGATCAAGTTGATCACGCGGCGGCTCATTCCCGATACGCCCGCATGATTCAGATGAACAAAGCCCTGATCAATATGCGGAAACTCCGCGCGGTAATGTTCGATATCCATGTCCGATAGTTTAGCATGAACGTCCAAAAAGAAAATTTGACTTGCTACCGACAGGGCACTTTGACAGCACGAATCGGATGGATTGGCGTCATCCATTTGGGACATGATCAATGTGGAATTGGCCAGCGGACGCATCCTGGCATTTTCACGCTCGCAGAGAGGCCTAAAGAAGCGGGCATCAAATGCCATATTAATAAAATTAAGCACTTTGAAAAAAGATCTTAATTTTTTTAATATGCCTATTGACAAAGTTAATGCATTGCGGTAGTATAGATATGGAGACGGGAAATGCAAAGCAAACAACATTCGATTTCGACGGTGTGCCCGGTCTGCAAGGGCCAAATGATGGTCAAGGAGCTGGAGTGCGAGCACTGCGATATCCAGGTTCGAGGCAATTTTGGAGTTGCAGGGGCGGCCAGTCAGAATGCAAGCCGGTTCGATAGTCTGACCGGCGACCAGATGGTTTTCCTGGAGACGTTCCTTAGGTGCCGTGGAATCATCCGCGATGTCGAGGCCGCTCTCGGAATCTCCTACCCGACGGTCAGGGCGAGGCTGGACAGCCTCCTGACCACGCTCGCACTTACAGACCAGGCGGCGGCGCAGCAGGCAGCCGCAGCGCCAGTCGAGGCAGAGAAGCCGTCAATCAAGGACATCCTATCCAAATTGGATTCTGGAAAACTGGACGCGCAGGCAGCTTTGGACGCTCTGCGCAACTCGAGCAACAACAGCAAATAGAGCTGACACTAACGATTTTGTAGCATGCAGTGAATTGGACGGAGATCACGATGAAGACCACTTACGACAACACGAATAACCAGACGGCCGACATGAACGCGATTGTCGGACAGATCAACACCAGCGACGTCAACACGCTCAGCCTGGCCGAGTTCAACCGGCTGCATGCTGAGGAAATTCTTCGGAAGAGCGCCACAAAGAAGGCGCATGAGGACCAAATGAAGATCACCAAGATGTTCGAGTACGGCTCGATTGCCCTGTTCCTGACCACTGCCGGAGCGAGCGCAATCGGCCTGCTGACGATGATCGCACACTAATCTATTGAACCGGCTCTAGCCGGACGATTTCAAAATCTCGAAGCATAAGGAAGAGTCACAAAATGAAACGCACCAAAATTAGCAACCTGTTCGAATATGGCACCGTGTTCCTTTTTCTGTTGACGGTCGGCGCAAGCGCAGTCAGCCTGCTTTCAATAACAGCTCATTAAGGGAACAAGAACCTGTTCGAATTAGGAAAAACTGCATAAATCGAAGCCGGCCAGCGGATCGCTCCAACGACGAAGCGACGCCGATGGCCGAAGAAACAAGGAAGGTTCACTCAAATGTCAGACGAAGCGCTCATGGTTCTCAAGATGGTTCAGGAAGGCAAGATCACCCCCGAGCAAGGGATCGCATTCCTGGAGGCGCTCAAGCCCACAAGCGGCCAGGCAAACTCAAGCTCGAGTTCGTCGAGCTCATCGGACGGCTCTTCGTGGTCGTCTGTCTCGCAGATGCAGCGCAGGCTTGCCGAATTGCAGCAGCGCCTCGGCGAGATGCAGGCCAAGCTGGGTGCGGCGCAGGCTGGCGGCTCGGCTTCGTCAACCGGCGGAAGCGGATCAGTAAAGCTGCCGTTTGGTCTCGGCGAGTTCAATATTAACGACGTGATCGATGATGCGGTCAAGGGCATCAACCAAATCAAGTCGGAGGCGTCGATCGGCGCCAAACGAGCCGCGCGGCAGGCGCAGAAAGAGGCGCGCCGCTTCCGTCAAGAGGCCGAAAAGATGGGCAAGACCATCCGAGTTGAGGTCAATTTCGGCTTCGACACATCGGATCGCCCCAAAAATAGCGCGGGTCTGCCCGAAGTCACCATCCGCGAGGACCGCACGGTCAACATGCCCGTTAGCGGCGTAGTTAGCCTTTGCAATCCTTTTGGCGATTTGAAGATCACGGGTACGAGCGCCGACGACAAGATTCATGTTCAGACCGAAAAGACGGTCTGGGCGAGCACCCGCGCCGAATGCGAGGAGAAGGTACAGAGGGTCGAGCTTGCGTCGGGCGATACCGGCGAGCCGGGCAACGGCTGTGATCTTCATATTGAAGTGGGCGACAACCCGTCGGATCATGTTGCAGTCACTATGACCGTGCAGGTTCCCGCGAGGGCGCAAGTTGATGCGCGCACCAGCTTTGGCGAACTGCACTGCGAATCGCTCGAAGGCGGCACGCGCAGAATTCAGACAGCCAGCGGCGATATTCGGCTGCTGCATGTCTATTCGACTGGCGAGATGCCCGAGCCGGCGACGATCAACACCGCAAGCGGCGATGTCGCGATCAGCCAGTGGAAGGGACGCGCCCTGCAGATCGATTCGGTCAACGGCGATATCCAGATCGATATGCTCGACGCGCCGAAAGTGACTGTCCACACGCACAGTGGTGATGTCACGGTTCAGAACGCGGTTATCGCAGGCGATTTCAGTGCACAGACTGTCAGCGGCGACCTTCACTTGGAGGATTTGACCATCGCCGGACAATCACTTACCAAAACCCAGAGCGGCGATATTGCCATGGAGAAATTGGCCGCCAAGGATATCAATCTTGAGACGGTCAGTGGGGACGTCGAAGCTGTCGGGAGCACGTGTCCAGATGGACGGGCAACGCTCAAGTCGATCAGCGGCGACATCGAAGCGGTTGGCCTTTCGGCGCGGGAAGTCAGTCTGGGGACGACCAGCGGCGATGGCGAGATCACGTTCGCCGATGGTTTTGACGGCCTCGCGGCTGGCGTTACTGTAAGCGGCGATCTTACGGTGAAGTTTTCCGCAGATCTTCACGCAAAGCTGACGATGAACACGCACAGTGGGACATTGAAGTCCACCTATCCACTGACGGACAAAGAGGGCAACGGCCAGCAGTACCTATCGGGAAAGATCGGTGACGGCACCGCCGCGACGATCACGCTTCAATCCGTATCGGGGGACCTATGTATCGACAAGAAAGATTAGCGGACGACGGAAGTGAGCTCTTTGAGCTGGCGTCAATGCGCCGCAAGCCCGACCTATTTGGAGACATGCGGAGAGTTACGATGGCTACGGTCGAGTGTGTGGTGGTGCGCGCGTACGATGTTTTGGGATCTGAAGTTCTGGAGCATCGCTATCCGCAGCCACAGTGGTACGGCGAAAAGATATCGATTGTCGACGATGCCGCCGAGCGGGAATCCCTAGGGGTCAGCCGGATTGTGGCGGAGCAGTACGACGAGATCGGCAGGTTGGAGGTGCGCTGGACAGCGACTTACGCGCCGGACGGATCGCTCGCGGAGGCGTTCGAGCGCCGTTCCGACGAGCCGTTGCCAGATCAGGATTGGTCGAAGATCCTGCTGGGACGTCTGCGCTGGGTCGCACGCGAGTATCCCGGACGCGGCTTTTCCGGCAAGCGGGCCTAAAATTTCCCTTCAATGTTGGCCGCGAGCCGAAAGGCTCGTGGCTCTTTTTTCGCCCAATGTCCGTGAAATCACGCGGAATCAAATAGATCGGAGATCACCATGAGTACCTACTATGACACACCCCTGTTGCCGCGAATCGGCGAACGACGAGAACCTGGAGTCGTGCTTCTCCTGCACATTGTCACGTTCGGAATCTACTATCTGTGGTGGATTTACCGAACGTCGGAAGAGATGATGGCGTTCGACCAGGAGCCCGACACCAGTCCCGCGCTGGAGCTCCTGTTTTCGATTATCTCCTGCGGCATCTACACCGTATATTGGGACTACAAAACCGCCCAAAAGATTGCCCGCATGCAGGCAAAGGTCGGAATTCGGCCAACTGACAACTCGATTTTGTATCTCGTGCTAAACTGCATAGGACTTGGCCTGATACCATCGATGATCGAGCAGGGACATCTGAATGAAATCTGGAACCGCGCCTATCAGATTAATGCCGAGCAGAGTCAATACTAAAGACGTGGGCTGGCCGAAGCCGCTAGCGGTCGCGTCAATCGCGGTTATCGCAGTTTCGCGAGCCATGCCCTTGCCGCAAAACGGCGAAATCGGACATGTCCCATCGCTTTGCCTCTTCCACAACCTGACCGGATTGCCTTGCCCTGGCTGCGGCTTGACACGTTCATTCGATTGCTTCGCGCACGGACAGATCGCGCAATCGTTCGCGTACCATCCTCTCGGCCCAATTCTGTTTGTGCTGACAGCAGCTTATGGAATTTGGGGATTGAGCGGCGCGATTTGGCCAAAGATGAGGGTTGAGTTTCGACCGCAGACGGTGAACAATTTGGGATTTGCCGGAGTTGCGGTGGTGCTGGTTGTTTGGGGATTGAGGCTGGCGGGAGTGTTTCCGCTGCCAGCGTAGGAAGCCCTTTCCCCCAACCCCTTTCCCATAGGAATAGGAAGGGGGAGTCAGAACTTGTAGGAGCTAACCAAGGGAGCCTGCGACTGCGGTTCGCCCTTCCTGTGTCGGTGCCAGGAAGGGCGAACCGCGACTCGTTCCTCGTCTTGGTTAGCCCTTACAGTCAACCAGGGTAGGTTACGCCGGCTTGATCTCGATCGTCGCGCCTTCGGCCACGAACTTGGCCTTGAGTGCGTCGGCCTCGTCCTGAGTGACACCCTCTTTGATCGCCTTCGGAGCGGCCTCGACCAAATCCTTCGCCTCTTTCAGGCCAAGGGCGGTGACTTCGCGGACAACCTTGATCACGTTGATCTTCTTGTCGCCGACGGCGGTCAGGACAACGTTAAACGATGTCGGGGCTTCGACAACCGGCGCAGCCTCACCACCACCAGAGGCAGGAGCGGCGGCAACGAGCCACGGCGGCGCTGACACCAAAAATCTCCTTTAGCTCCTTGGAGAGTTCGCTTGCTTCGAGAAGGGTCATTGCCTTCAGGGTTTCGATAATATCTTCTTTTGATACGGTAGCCATTTTTGTACTAGATTCCTTTGAATTTTTCTGTGTTTATCTATCAGCGACGCCTAGAAGCGTCAATAATGTTCGGCAAAGAGCTTACGCTGTTGCTGCGCCCTTCTGATCGGCAATAGCCTGGATCGTAAAGACGAGTTCGCCAATGATCGCGTCAAGCGTTCCAACCAAGTTGGATGCTGGGGCTTCGATTGCTCCCAGAATATCGGCGATCATCTGCTCCTTCGGCGGAAGCTTGGAAATCGCGGTTACCTGATCGGCGTTGTAAAGTTTTCCTTCGACCACGCCCGCCTTGAGGGACATCTGCTTGTGATCTTTCATGAACTCAAGCAACGCCTTGGCAGCGGCAACGGCATCGCCCTTAGCGAAGCCAATCGCGGTCGGACCTTCAAGGTACTGGTTCAGATCGTCGAGCGGCAGCTTATCGACAGCGGCGCGCTTGAACAGCGTGTTCTTGACGATATGGTATTCCGCATTTACATCCCGCAGCTTCTTTCGAAGCGCGGTGACATCGGCAACAGTCAGCCCCCGATAATCGGTGTAGAGAGTAGCGGTGCTGCTTTCGATAGATTCCCGTAGGCCCTCAATGATGTTTTCTTTTTCCAGAGTCGGCATAGTATTCGTTCACCTCCTTCCAACCTGCCCGACACTGGGTCGAGCAAAAATAGACCTACCCCGTCGGTCAAACCGATTGGGGCGCTAGTCTGTCATCCCGACCGGAATGAGGAACGAATGAAGTGGAGGGAACACGTAGTTCGATTTGAAGCACGCTAGATGAAAAGCGAACTACGTGTTCCCTCGATTCCGCTCGTTCCTCGCTCCACTCGGGATGACAAGAAACTGACTCCCGTTACCTCCCCTAGCCCCTCCTTCCGAAAGGAGGGAAACCAAACGCCCCTCACCCATTCCTATGGGAGAGAAGCCAGGGGTGAGGGCAACCAAAAACGCCCCCGGGCTGCGCCGAATCCTGCATGATCCGCACGAGGCAGATCGAAGGATGCGTTGGCGCGCCCGGAGGCGTGATTTTCAGACGTTTAAAATCTGAAAACTGGCATTCTTCTTCTCCTCGGCGGGAAACATTTGTCTGTTAGGACGCGTGTATTACGGATTGCAACCCGCTGTCTTCGGCGAAGACAGATATGAAATTGTTAATTCCCCCTCCGGCTCGTTCCTCGCCACCTCCCCGAAACGGGAAGGCAAGGTTTCCGAGCAATCAGGACGTAAGGTATTACTTCGCGATTGGCCTTGCAGATGTCAGCGGATCAATATGAACGCTCGGCCCCATCGTAGCGGACAGCGCGATCTTCTTCAGGTAGCGTCCCTTGGCCGCGGTCGGCTTAGCCTTTACAAGAGCTTCCAGCAGCGCGTGGAAATTCTCTTCGAGCTGCTCAACGGTATAGGATACCTTACCGATGGGCGCATGCACAATGCCTGCCTTATCGACACGGTACTCCACACGAGCCGCCTTCTTAACATCGCTGACCGCCTGACCGATATTTGGCGTGACTGTCTGAGCTTTTGGGTTCGGCATTTTTTGCTTGAATGTCGCGCCAAGCCTTCCGACCTGCCCCATCATGTCCGGGGTCGCCATGATCAAATCGTACTGCTTCCAGTCGAGCGTTCCCTTGGTAACCTGCTCGATCAGCTCTTCCGCGCCGACCAGATCAGCACCGGCCGCCTCGGCGTCCTTGGCCTTCTCGCCCTTGGCGAAGACCATGACCTTGCGCGATTTTCCGGTTCCGAACGGCAATGTGGTGGTGCCGCGGACCATCTGGTCGCCGTGGCGCGGGTCAACGCCAAGGTTGACCGCAATATCGACTGTCTCGTCGAACTTTGCCGTCGCGAGTGTCTTAACTTGTGCAATTGCAGCGTTCGGCATCAGCAGCTCTTCGGACTTGACCTTAGCGGCCAGCACCTGATACCGTTTGGATATAACTTTCTTTCGATCTTGCCTTCGCATTTTTGTTTCTCCGCGGTGCAATCGGGGTTTCGCCCCTCCCGCTCAAGCTTTTCTAGCTTGCGGCCGTTATTGACTAATCGGCCAGTGTGATTCCCATCGAACGGGCGGTTCCGGCGATGATCTTCATGGCGCCTTCGATATCGTTGGCGTTGAGGTCCGGCATCTTCGTCTCGGCAATCGAGCGAAGCTGCGCGGAGGTCATGTTCGCGACCTTGGTCTTGTTCGGAACACCCGATCCCTTGGGGATATTCAGCGCCTTCTTTAAGAGGTCCGCGGCGGGCGGAGTCTTGGTCACGAACGTGAACGACCGGTCATCGTAGATGGTGATCTCAACAGGAACAATCGAGCCGATCTGCGATGCAGTCTTCTCGTTGTAGCCCTTGATGAACTCCATCATATTGATGCCATAGCTACCAAGCGCGGGGCCGACAGGCGGCGCTGGGGTCGCTTTTCCGGCGTTAATTTGGAGCTTGACTACTCCAACGACTTTCTTTGCCATTTTTCTTATCTACCTTTGTGTCTCCCTCGCTCGACGAACCGCGACTTAATTGCCGCAGCGCCGGGTTGAGGTAATTGATGACGTCCCTGATCGCCGCTTGGCGAATTGGGCGGTTTGTGATCCGCGCCGTGGAGCGGATTTTTGATCTCGCGGTTAGGCGAGAAAGCTCTTAGAACCTCTGAAGACCTACCCCGGCTCGTTCCTCGCCACCCCTCCCGCAACGGGAAGGGAAGGACTACCTCCCCTAGCCCCTCCTTCCGAAAGGAGGGGAACCGGAAAGCTCCTCCCGCTGCGGGAGGAAGGGGCCCGCGAAGTGGGAAGGTGGGGTCTTACGTATTCTTCTCAATCTGGTTGAACTCAAGCTCAACCGACGTTTCGCGTCCGAACAGGTTGATCGAAACCTTGACCTTGTCCTTGCTCGGGTTAATCTCCTGAATCGTTCCTTCAAAATCTGCGAATGGTCCGCCGGCGACACGCACGGCCTGACCGACTTCCCAGGTTTGCTTGATCACCGGACGCTTGTGCTCGATATTGTCCTTGATTTGCCGAATCTCGCCCTCTTTGAGCGGAGTCGGTTTCGGATCGCCAACGAACTTAATGACACCAATGGTGTTGCGGACAAGATGCCAGGTCTGCTCATCGAGGATCATGTTGACAAAGACGTAACCCGGATAGACCTTGCGGTCGACCTCGGTCTTTCGTCCACTTCGGACTTTGGTCTCTTTCTCGGTCGGCAGAATGACCTCAAATATTTTGCGTCCAAACATATCGAGCGACTGCGAACGCCGCAGAATATTGGTCGAGACCTTTTTCTCGTGCCCCGAATAGGTGTGAATGGTGTACCAGTGTCGCTGCATAGGTGGTTACTGCTGAAAATTTAGAGTCCGAAGATGACCTTCGAGACGTGAGTGAGGATGAAGTCGAAGAACCCGACCCAAATCGCGGTGAAGCCGATGAACGCGAGGACGATGTACGTCAACTTCAGCAACGTGGGCCGGTCGGGCCAGGTGGTTTTCTTAAGCTCGTTCCACGTGTCCTTTGCCTGCTGCTGCAAGGATTCGCCGGACATGGATTTGGACATCGTCGCTGCGCGTTGACGCGCAAGCAATACTTTCGGGTCTTCTCGTTCCGCCATTTTGTTCAAACACTCAATTCAAAGCTTGTTCGCGGCTTGTCGTTGCCGCGCTCAAACAGCCAAAAAATATGAGCCGAGGCGCATGCCCCTGCCCAGTAAGACTTTGTAGTATAGCATGTGGAACGGGGGATGTCAAGGAAAAGTTTGGCCATAAATTAATTTTTGTCGAAGCCCTGAGACCCTCCCAGCCTCCCGAAACGGGAGGAGCCTTCGGTTCCCCTCCTTTCGGAAGGAGGGGATAGGGGAGGTACTTTTTGTGTGGCAGCCGTCCGCCTACAGTATGATAGTTACGCTCCTGTCCCATTAAAGATGGAGCAGTTTGGGCGGTGGACTTTGAAACACAACTCCAGATCAAGGATAAGACTACCTCCCCTAGCCCCTCCTTCCGAAAGGAGGGGAATTGAAAGAGCCGCTAAGTAAACCTAGCTACTGCCCCGGTGTCGGCGGCATATCCGTCCTAAACGGGGGCGCTGGCAAACCCGCGCCGTTGAACAAATTGCCTGGAGGATTGCACTGCCACGCATAGCGCACGGCGACTGGATTCGGCACGCTGGCGGCTGAAACAATCACCTTGTCGCCGTCGATCGTAGCGTCGGCCCAAACCCACTTCTTGTCGTCGCCTGCTATTTGGAATCCGACCAATGTCCCTGCGGGAGTTGGCGGCACGCCGACGACAGTGCTCACGGCGGCAGCATTGAGGCCCTTGGCATGGTCGAAATGCAGAGTGATTTTGCCGGAATCGGCTGCATCTGCGTGCGTAAACTCTGGCCCGTAGCACTCGACCTTTTCACCATATGTTTTTGCCTCTGCGACAAGCGCGAGGCGATGCGCAACGGTTGCCTTATATTGCGGATGGATATCGGTAGCGTTGCCGGTGTCGTACGTGACCGCCTCGCCGCAGTTGGGCAGTGTGTTCGCGGTTAGGCGCTGCGCTTCACGGACTTCCGACCAACTATGATAATCATCAATGGGATCGGCGCTGCGCGCCGTATATGCAGCTAGGCTGACGATGTAGAACGGAAAGTTACCCTCGCCAAAGCCATCCCGCCAGGATTCGATCAGGGACGGCAGCAATGTGCGGTACTGAATACCTCGGCCGCCATTCGACTCACCCTGATACCAGATCGCGCCTTTAATCGCAAAAGGCATCAGCGGCGCAAGCATGCCGTTGTAGAGCGTTGCCGTCGTGTTTTGATTGACCTTGGTCGCATCTTCAGTTCCAGCAAGAATCTGATCGACTCCAGGCTTAAAGTCGGCCATCTTCTCGAGATAGTCGCTGGATGTCCACGCTTCGGCGGGAGTTCCGCCCCAGTACGTGCCGATCAGGCCGACAGGAACATTCTCTTTCTGCTGAATCTCCTTGCCGAAGAAATAGCCGACCGCGCTGAAACCGTTCCATCCATGCTGCACAATCGTGGTCGGCCCGGCAACAAGCCATTGGCCTTTAACGGTCTTCACCGGCGAGGTCTGCACATTGTGTTCAACGAAAAACGTGCGCAAGTTAGGATTGGCGGACTGCTGGATGAAATCGCCCTGATCCTTGACATTTCCGACGCCAAACTCCATGTTGGACTGACCGGAGCAGATCCAAACGTCGCCAACCATGACATCATGGAGGGTGACGGTTTGAGGGCCAGTGATGGTTAGATCATTCGGTCCGCCAGCCTTGAACGGTCCGATCTTGACCATCCATGAGCCGTCGGTTCCGGCGGTTGCCTTCGCGGTTTTGCCTTCGAACGACACCGTCACGGTCGCACTGGGCGTTGTCCATCCCCAAATAGTATCCTTCATATCGCGCTGAAGCACCATGTCGTCGGCGAACAGTGGATGCACGAATGGCAGGTCGTCGGCGTACGCTACTGATACAAGCGACATCAAGCCGAGCACGGCCAAGATGATTTTTTCGAAAAACTTCACTATATATCTCCTCATTGAAACTACTTGCGACGGAAATTCACCGCTGCTGACTTAGAGTTCTATTAACGGACGACAAATCCCTACGTTGGTTCGCAATTTTACCGTAATTACTGTGGGAGCGTCGGAGGCACATCCGTCCTGAACGGCGATGCTGGCAGCCCCGCGCTGTTGAACAGATTTCCAGCAGGATTGTTTTGCCATGCGTAGCGCACTGCCACAGGATTGGGAACCGTCGCTGCGGAAACGACGACCGTGTCACCCTCAATCACCGCGTCGGCCCAAACCCAATTTTTGTCGTCTCCTGCAATTTGGAATCCGACCAGGCTTGTGGCAGTTGTCGGCGGCACATTCGCGACGGTATCGACCGTAGCGGCATTCAACCCTTCGGCGTGGTCGAAATGGAGGGTGATTTTACCCGAATCGGCGGCGTCCATCCGAGTAAATTCCGGGCCTCTGCACTCCACATTCTCGCCGTACGCTTTGGCCAATGCCACGAGCGCGTAGCGATGCGCCATGACCGCCTTATGCTGAGGGTGCAGATTGTCCGAGTCCCCGATGTCGAAGTTGACGGTTTCGGCGCAGTTTGTCACTGTGTTCGCAGTCAGGAGCTGTGCCTCGCGCAAATTGGCCCAGGTGCTATTCTCCCTTGGATCGGGCGACCGCTCGCCATACGACAGCAGGCTACCGATATAGAACGGGAAATCTCCTTGTGCCCAAGCATCCCGCCATGATGCGATCACGGCGGGCATAAGTGTGCGGTATTGCATGCCGCGAGTAGCGTTGGACGAGCCTTGATACCAAATCACGCCCTTGATCCCGAACGGCTGGAGCGGCGCAATCATTCCGTTGTAGAGCGCCGTGGGAGAGTACTCATTGAATTTGGACAAGTCTTCCGTGCCAGCCAGAAGCTTTTCGACTCGCGGCTTGAACTCCGGAATTTTTTCGAGATAACCGCTGGACGTCCACGCTTCGGCGGTTGTTCCGCCCCAGGCCGATTCTATGAGGCCAATCGGGATGTTTTCCTTTTGCTGAATCTCCTTGCCGAAGAAATAGCCGATTGAGCTGAAACCGTCCCAACCGCCTTGAGTCAGCGTATCCGGCCCAGCGACCAGCCACTGTCCCTTGACGGTCTTGACCGGCGCGGTCTGGACATTGTGAGGAACAAGAAACGTGCGCAGATTTGGATTCGCCGAATGTTGAACGAAGTCGCCCTGATCCGTCACTTTGCTGACTCCGAATTCCATGTTCGACTGGCCAGCGCAGATCCAAACATCGCCAACCGCGACATTATGCAGAGTGACCGTTTGCGGGCCCGATATAGTCAGGTCGCTTGGCCCGCCTGCCTTGAACGGCCCGATCTTCACCATCCACTTGCCGTCGCTCCCGGCGACCGTCTTCGATGTCGTTCCTTCGAAAGAGACGCTGACCCTCTCGCCGGGGGTTGTCCATCCCCAAACCGGATCCTGCATGTCGCGCTGGAGCACCATATCATCGGTGAAAAGTGGGTGGACAAACGGCAGACCGTCGGCGTTAGCAGATTTGGAAAGTGCGGTCATGAGGAATAGTGCGGCCAAAACCGCAACGGGGAACAGGTTCAAATGATTACTCCTACGGGATCCGTCATCTGCGAAAATTTGCCGCGACGGATTCTATACTTCTACAAATGGACGATAAATCCCTATCTTGGTTCGCAATTTGCGGCAATAATCAGGCGGAGAGTGCTTTTGAGAACGATCCGGCCGCTGGCGACGTAAACTAACCGGACTTTGCATGATTATGACGACCGACGGCAACAACCCGAAATCTTCCAGACGACGCCGTTTTTTGAAGCGGCTGCTCGTCACCGGCCTGATCGCCGCGCCGACACTCGCGTATGGGCATTCCGTCGAGCCTAACGAACTGGAAGTCGTGCGGACCTATTTTCCGATTAAGGGATGGCCATCTGGAAAGCCGCCACTTAAAATCGGGTACCTGTGCGACTTCCATTGCGAAACGGACGAATCGGTCGCTCGCGCCGGACGCTCGGCACAGATGCTCATGGGCGAACATCCGGACATAGTTTTGCTCGGCGGTGATTATGTTACCCACCATGGCGAGCCGTGGGGTGAACGGTGTGCAACCGCGATCGCATGTGTTGCATCTGCGCCGCTGGGTGCGTTCGGCGTTCTCGGAAACCATGACTGGTGGAGCGCACGCGCATTTCAGATTATTGCTGCGCTTAGACAGGTTGGGATCACCATTTTTAACAACCAGTCGATGCCGATCACTGGCTACGATCCGCTGTGGCTGGTCACATTGGACGACTACACCGTCAACGAGACCGACCTGCCAAAAGCAATGGAGGGTGTCCCAGCCAACGCGATTAAGCTGCTGCTAATCCATGAACCCGACTGGGCAGACCTCGCTCCTCCCGGTTTCGCGCTGCAGATTTCTGGTCACTCGCACGCTGGCCAAGTGCGCATTTTCGGCCGTCCGATCATCACACCGCCACTCGGTACCAAATATCCGCAAGGCTTGCAGCAGGCGAAGAACCACCCCGTCTATACCAGTCGCGGAGTGGGCATGATGGGTGTCAATATCCGAATCGGTTGTCGGCCGGAAGTTACGCTGATTACAGTTGGGCCATAAAGTCCAGGAGAAATGTTATGCCGGAAATATCCCACAACCTCGGTTTTCATCACGTCTACGAGCCGAGTAATCGCCCTGAGAATGCCTTTACCCTCCTCTTGCTGCACGGAACCGGCGGCGACGAGCACGACCTACGCGGCCTCGGCCGCGCTCTTGCACCAACCGCAAACCTGCTCAGCCCGCGTGGAAAAGTGCTGGAAGGGCGGATGAACCGGTTCTTTCGGCGCATCGCCGAAGGAGTGTTCGATCTCGAAGACCTGAAATTCCGCACTGCAGAGCTCGCTGAATTTGTTGAACGCGCGGCGGCAGAGTACAAATTCGACTTGGGCGCAGTGGTCGCGGTCGGATTTTCAAACGGAGCAAACATCGCGGCCAGTCTGCTGCTGACTCGTCCCGATCTGCTTGCTGGCGGGGCGTTGCTACACGCAATGGTGCCGATGATTCCTGAGCACGATCCTGATCTAACCGGCAAGCACGTTTTTCTGGGTGCTGGCGCAAGCGATCCGATCTCGACTCCCGAAGAGACCGCGCGACTAGCCCAAATGCTGCGTCGTTGCGGCGCGGAAGTCGAGGTGTTTACGCACCCAGGCGGACATTCGCTCACGCAGAGCGAGTTTGCCGCGGCGAAGACGTGGTTAACTAGGGCGTGTTAACACTAATTCGGGTATAATTCATTTATGGAGCTTACCCGTGAACAGTTTAGCATAATCGAGCCGATCCTTCCCGTGCAGCGCGGCAACGTCCGCCTGGACAACCTGATGGTTGTGAACGGCATTCTGCACGTCGCCGAGCATGGCTGCAAATGGCGTGGCCTCCCGAAGCGGTTCGGGAACTGGCATACGGTCTACACCCGGATGAGCCGGTGGTCTAAGACGGGCGTCCTCGAAAAGGTTTTCGAGGAGCTTCAGAGATCGCGGCTGATCCGGATGCGCATCGAGGCCGTCTCGCTCGACTCGACTTCGGTCAAGGTGCATCCCGACGGAACCGGCGCGCTTAAAAAAAGGGGCCTCAATGCATCGGAAAGTCCAGAGGCGGATGGACAACCAAAATTCATATGGTCGCCGCGGATTGCCGGACGGCCTTGAAGTTCGCCCTTTCGCCCGGAAATGCGCACGATGCGCCGGAGGGACGCAAGCTGCTGTCGGACTACGGCAAGTCCGAAGGCAGATTGTTTCTTCTGATGGACAGGGCCTACGAGGGCGGCGAAACGCGCCAGCTGGCCCTGGGTCTGGGTTTCGAGCCGGTCGTGCCGCCAAAATCGAACCGGATCGACCCCTGGGAATACGACAAGGAGATGTACAAGAAGCGCAACGAAATCGAAAGACTGTTCCGAAGGCTTAAGGGCTTCCGCAGAATCTTTTCGAGGTTCGAAAAGCTCGACGCGCTCTATATTGGATTCGTCTACTTCGTCCTGATTATCGAAGCTCTCAGATAGTGTTAACACGCCCTAATCATTTCGCACCGTAATGCTTAATTACTAGGAAATGTTACCTGCAAACCTCCGCCCACTTTTCCGATAATCTAACGCGAATGGCCATATCGTTGACCTACATCTGAAAAGCCAAAAGAGCGGAATTGAAACCCAAACCGTTAGTCAACTCAAAATCCAAGCCAGCAAACGCCCGCATCGGCTCGATCGCGCTGCGGATCGAGGAACTCGAGGCCGACCTATTGCGTGTCAAGCAGTCCGCGCAGGATTTGGCGGATGCGAACGAAGTCCTGATACAAGCGGCTGAGCGGTTTCAGAATCTGTTTCAAGAGCTGCCAATCCCCACGTTCTCCTATGATGCAAACGGCAACCTCCTCGAGTGGAACAAGGCGTTTGCGACTCATCAAAGTTTTCAAGATGTTCCACTCGACCGCCCAGTCTGGGACGTTCTCGCAAAGCCGGGAATCTGGCCTGAAAGCCGCGAAATCATCAAGCGCGTCATTGGCGGCGAGTTCATTCAGTGCGAAGAGTGCGAGTGCAAGCTGAGCAACGGCGTCATTGCGCCCGTGCTTTACAGCGCGTTCCCTCTTCGATCGCTCGACGGTCACATCATTGGCGGGATAGGCACGTACTTCGATATCAGCGAGCTCAAGCGCAGCGAGCAGGAGCGCACCAACCACGCGCGTCAACAGGCCGCGATTATGGAGCTTGGTCAACGCGCACTCAACGACGGCGGTCTTGCCGCGCTGTTCGACGACGCGTGCCGCAAAGTACAGGTCACCCTTCGCGTCAACTTCACGATTGCGCTGGAACTTGTCGACGGCGGCCCGGAGCTTTCAGTGCTCGCGGGATGCGGCTGGCCGGAGGGAGTGGTTGGCTCGCGCATTTCGCCTAACGAAAACTCTGCAAACCTGTTTAACGAATGCACCACGTTCCGCGACTTCAACCTCGACCTTGTACCAATGGACAACGCCCGTGATGCGGCATCCATGTTGATCGAAGCGGCCAGAGGCGAAATTGCCGACGAGCCACGCTTCCCTGCGTGGGATCTGCTTACCGAGCACAAAATCACGAGCGGAATCAGCATTGTGATCAGCGAAGAGGGCCGCTCGTTTGGATCCATCGGGGCGTACACGAGCGACCACCGGTCGTTTACCGACCAGGAGGTCAACTTTTTGCAGGCGATTGGCAACGTGCTTGCGTCCGCGCTCCAGCGCGAACGATCGGGCCGTCAGATCGAAGACTATATGGCCGTATTGCGCGACCAAAAGCACCAGCTAGAGGCGGCCAACAGCAAACTTCAGCATCTCGCAACGGTCAACGGACTCACTGGTCTCAAAAACCACCGCTATTTTCAGGAGCGGCTGGCGGAGGAGTTCCACATCTCGCAAACGCAGCGCAAGCCGCTGTCGCTGATGCTTCTGGATGTCGACCTATTCAAGAGCTACAACGATGCGTTCGGCCATCCACAGGGCGACGAAGTGCTGCGATCTGTCGCTTCACTATTAGCTCAGCACAGCCGGGGTTCCGATACCGTCGCGCGCTACGGCGGCGAGGAGTTTGTCGTGATCCTGCCGGGTGTCGGCCCGGAGCTAGCACTGCAGATCGCGGAGCGCTTTCGTGTCGCAATCGAGCAAACAGACTGGACCAATCGGCCCATTACAGCAAGTTTTGGAGTCGCGACCACTTTTGGGCGGATGCGCGAGCCTGGGCGACTAATCGCCGAAGCGGACCGCGCACTCTACGCTTCGAAGCACGCTGGACGAAATTGCGTCACAGCCGCACGCCAAACCCGGCCGTCAACATGGGAAAATCCGCCATCTCGTTCCACCAGGCATTAAATCTTTGCCAAATGGGTAAATGCTCCACGTCGCGCCAGCAATTAGGCGCATACCAAGGAGAAATTACCGTGGCAAATAAAGATGTGATTGAGGGTCAGGCTAAGCAGGTTGTCGGTCATGTTCAGAACGCGGTCGGCAACGCGACCGGCGATGTCGATAACCAGGCGGCCGGCGCAGCCAAGCAGGTGGAAGGCAAGATTCAGGAGGGTTGGGGCAAGCTGAAGGAGAATGTCAGTAATGACATTAACGACATCAAGGCCAACCACGAAGTGCGCAAAGAAGAGGCCGCTGCAAGCCGATAGCGGTTCGATAAATTGGTTCAACTAGACGAAGCGCCGATCCGATACCACTTGGATCGGCGCTTCTGCGTCCGTAAGCGCCATAGCTTACGCTTGTGCAGGCGCGCTCTTATTGGCCATGCGGTAGATGTAGATCATATAGACGGCAACGAAGCAGATGCCGATCCCATAAGAGATCAGCGCGGTGTGCAGGCTGTGATCGCCCGCCGCAGTGTTGTAGATGGTCAGGTTATTGATGCCAGAACCGTAGGTCGATTGCAGCATTCTGGGATAGATTCCAGCCGCCGCCGATCCCAGAAGCCCTACGATAAACCCAACCGTCCCCAAAAATGTCCCTGGCGCACTACCTTTGCGGATCGACACGGGTATCCAAACCATTGCCGCCAACGCGAGGATCGGTAGAGTTGCCAGCCAGGGATATTGCATGTAGTTGCGCACGAAGTCAGGCCGTACAAAGAAGCTCGCCGCAATCAGCAAGATCGTGAATACGGCTGATGCAGCCCAAAGTCCGCCGACAAACTTGGTCGCCCGTGCTTTAAGCTCGCCAGATGTTTTGAACGCAATGTATGCAGCGCCGTGCATCGCCAATATCACCACCGTCATCAAACCAGCGACGAGGGCGAACGGATTAAGCAGGAACGCAAACGCGCCCGTGAAACTGCCGCTTGC
Organism: uncultured Armatimonadota bacterium; assembly: GCA_963699265.1. Classification (GTDB taxonomy): domain Bacteria; phylum Armatimonadota; class Armatimonadia; order Armatimonadales; family Capsulimonadaceae; genus CAXSEA01. Next base: position 1,697,088 of record OY969427.1, read on the forward strand.
GTCGAGCGGAACACCTCGAAGGACGTTTCCCACAGCGACGCCAAAGATCAAGGTCAGCAGTAGACTCGCGACGCTGAACGCCGCGTCGCTTGCGCCTGTCCACATCGGGCTTTTTTCGAAATGGCGAAACTCGTAGCCGATGCCGCGACCGATAAAGAGCCAAAGGACGACCATCAGCGGCAGGTAAAACCCGCTGAATCCCGCTGCATAGAGACCGGGGAACGCCGCGACCATGACGCCGCCTGCTGCGAGGAGCCAAACCTCGTTGCCGTTCCAAACCGGGCCAATCGACTCCAGCACCTGCTGTCGCTCCTCTTCATTCTTCGTGACGAGCAGGATGATCGAGCCGATTCCCAAATCGAAGCCATCGAGGACAGCATAAACCGCGATCATTCCGCAAAGGATTAGAAACCAGACTGTGTTCACGCTGCGGTCCCTCCTGCTCCGACCAGCTCTGGCGCGGGCGAGTCGATTGGGATGTGGTTGGGTGAGACGCCATTGCCGCCCGTATGCGATTCGTGTGTGTCCGCCGAGGGTCCCGCGCCGATGATGCGGATGAGTGTCCACAGGAATAGCAGACCGATCAGGGCGTAAAGTCCCATGAATCCAAGGAGGGTGAAGATCGTTTCGCCGGAGCTGACATTCGGCGAAATTCCGACCGCCGTGCGCATGAGGCCGTATGTCACCCAGGGCTGACGACCGACCTCGGCAACGCACCATCCCGCTTCGTTCGCGATGTACGGAAACGGCATGCAGAGCATGACGATCCACAGATACCAACGGGATGTCATCAGCTTCCCGCGCCACAGGAGCAGAGCGCCGAGGCCAAAAACGCCCATCATCAATGTTCCAATGCCGACCATGATGTGGTAGGCGTAGTACACGACTTCCACGGGTGGAATCTGATCCGTGGGATACGAATCTATGCCGGCGACACGCGCATTTGTATGTCCATAAGCAAGGAAGCTGAGCGCGCCCGGGACCACGACCGGGTCAAGCAGCTTTTCGTTCTTGCTGTCCGGCATTCCAATGATCGCGAGCGGAGCGCCGACCTGCGTGTGGTACAGACCCTCCATCGCGGCCGTCTTGATCGGCTGGAATTCGGCGAGCCGTTCAGCCTGCTTCGCGCCTGTAGGGAAGAGTTGCGTGACGCTGAAAAACAAAGCCATTGCAACGCCAAGCTTAACAAACAACCGACCAAACTGCTCGTCGCGACGTGCCAGCAAATAATATGCGCCAGTTCCAGCGACTATGACCGCTGCAGTGACGAACGAGCCGTTGATCGTATGCCAATATTGCCAAACGCCGTAGGGATTGGTCAGGACGGCCATCAGGCTGACCAGCGCAACTTTTCCGCCAGGCAGCAGTTGGTATCCGACCGGATGCTGCATCCACGCATCAGTCATCACGATGAAGTAGCCTGAGAGCAGAGTTCCAAAAGCCACCAAAATTGACGACAGCCAGTGCACGAACGGCGGCACGCGCTTCTCCATGAATAGAAAAACGCCCAGGAAGCCGGACTCGAGGAAGAACGCATATGTCCCCTCCATCGACAGTGTCTGCCCAATCACATTGCCGGAAAACCGCGAGAAGTTCGCCCAGTTGGTACCAAACTGAAACTCCATCGGAATTCCAGTCACCACGCCCATGGCGAAGTTCGCGGCGAAAATTTTTGCCCAAAAATTCGCTGCCTGGCCGCACAGCTCGTTCTTAGTCACGTACTGCATCGTCTTCAGCAGCGCGATGATCGACGCCAGCCCCATGGTCAGGGCTGGAAATAGATAATGGAACATAACCGTGAACGCAAATTGCGTCCGTCCGGCAAGTGCTGGATCACCCATAGTCATTTAATCTCAAGAAGTCGGTTTCGTTAAATGCACGGCAGTTATACTGTGTTTTTCGGCGAACCGTGGCGAAACGCCTTAATGTTTTCAATGGTCGTGTCGAGAATGCGGTCAGTTGCTTCCCGGCTGTCGAAGGCGATATGCGGCGTAATCAGAAGGTCTTGGCGACGCAGCAGCGCAAGGTTGCGCAGGGTCGTCTGCAATGCCTCGCGCGAGACCGTATCGTCGCCGCGCAGCATCGACTCTTCGCTCAGATTCGACTCGCCCTCTAGGACATCAAGTCCGGCGCCGGATAGATGCTTTTTGTCGAGTGCATCCAAAAGCGCTACGGTATCCACAAGTTCTCCTCGCGCCGTATTGATCAAGAGCGCGCCGCGTTTGATCTTATAGATATTGTGCGCCCCGATAAGATGGTGGGTCGACTCGGCTAAAGGCGCGTGCAGCGTGACAATATCACTGCGCTGCAGCAGATCGTCAAGATCAGTGTACTCAAAACCCATGACGTCCGCCATGGCATTGTTGGGCTTCGGATCGTATCCGATCACCACCATCTCGAACGCCGCCGCAATTTTCGCGACATGCATTCCGATATGTCCGGTGCCGACGATGCCGATGGTCTTGCCCTTAAGGTCAAAGCCCTGCAGTCCGCGAAGCGAGAAGTCGCCCTGCGAAGCGCGCGCATACGCCTTGTAAACGTTGCGGGACAGTCCGAGGATCAGTGCGAACGTGTGCTCCGCGACTGTGTTTTCGCCATATGTCGGGACATTGCATACGGGAATGCTGCGCGACGATGCCGCCGGTATGTTGATGTGATCATAGCCTGTCGAGCGGGTGCAGATCATTTTCAGGTGCGGAAGGGCATCAATAATTTCGGCGGTCATTTTCGAATGAATGAACACCGAAACCACTTCCGCGTTCTTAGCGATTTTTTCAACCTGCTCTACGCGGGTAAGCGGCTCCTCACAAAAATGAAGTTCTTCGCCGAAGCAATACCGCTCGAGATACTGCCGGTCTTCCTGGTTTGATTCGAACAGATAAATTGCCATCTTAGTTGTTAGACCTCTTCGCGCACTGGCAGGACAAGCACCGGAATGCTAACTTGGCGCAGGACATGATCCGTGACGCTGCCAAGATAGTGGCGATCATTGCGCTTCATTGTAAGGCCGCGACTGGCCATGGCGATAACATCGACATCTCGCTTGCCCGCCTGCTCCACAATTGCCGCCGACACAGGATCGCCGACAACCACTTTGCCTTCGCAAGGAATGCCGTTGTTCTGGAAAATACGGCAGGTCTTTTCGATTGCCATTTCCGCATGATGGCGAACGGCGTGGTTTTGCTGTTCGATCAAAGTTGCATCGAGATCCGACCTGTTGGGATCAGCGATTGCGATCGCGCATATGACGGTGGCACGCGCTTTGGGATTGTGCTTCGCAAGTTCCGCGACGATCGCAGCAGCGCGCAGCGACCCCTCGGAGCCATCGGTTGGTAACAGTACGTGGTTGAACATTTGAAATCTCCCTTCAAACTAACAGTGATTTTCTGGCGACGAGTTCGATCGCAGTTCAGATACTCATCTGTTCTGCGAGGCGGATCATCTCCTCTGGCGCTGGCTTTGTTTTGCCCGCAACGTCTCCGAGCGGGACAAATTTAACTTGGTTGTTGACCATGGCCGCTAGGCAGCCCTTGTTTCCGTTCATCAATTCTGACGCCGCACCTGAGGCGAGCCGAGTCGCCAGGATGCGGTCGGCAGCGGTTGGCCTTCCGCCTCGGACAACATGTCCCAAGACTGTCAGACGCGGGTCGTAGTCAAGCTCTTTGTCCTGACACAGATGTTGGTGAAACGCATCTGCATGATGCGGCGCCCATTCCGAAACCACAATCATGACGTGCTTTTTTCCACGATGGCGGGCAGCATAGACCTTTTCGAGTACCTGCTCTGGCGTCAAATCCATTTCGGGAGTCACGATCGCTTCAGCCCCTCCGGCAAGACCCGCCATCAGCGGTAGGAAACCGGATCGGTTGCCCATAGTTTCGATGACGAAAACCCTGTGGTGCGACGATGCCGTCGTGCGTAGTCGGTCGATTGCCTCGAGCGTGATATTCAGCGCAGTGTCAAAGCCGATGGTGACATCCGTTCCGGCGAGATCGTTGTCGATTGTCAACGCCACTCCCATCACAGGCACTTGGATTTCGGCAAGTGCGTTCGCGCCTGTCTGCGAACCGTTCCCGCCGATGACGATCAGCCCATCAATGCACAGTCGTCGCAGCATGGTCGCGCCGCGGTCGAGCCCCTCGAACGATTTGAACTCCGGGCACCTTGCGCTGCCAAGCATGGTCCCGCCCAGCTCCATGATCCCGCCGACATCCCGCGCCGAAAGTGGGAAAATGTCCCCATGCAGAAGACCGCTATAGCCATTACGAACACCGTACGCCTCGCCGCCGCCACCAATGATGGTTCTAGCCGCTGCGCGAATGGCGGCATTCATGCCGGGCGCGTCGCCTCCGCTGGTGAGTATCGCGATTCGCTTCATCGAGTGATCTCCTGCGTAATACTTGCGAGCTCCGCCTTATTGCAAGCGGGACAGTAGTGTTCGCTGTGCTCGCCCCGACGCACAAACAGCCAGCCATCGGTGCTGCTTCCCGCCCCGAGATCGGTCAGATGGCTAGATAGTTGCGCACGGAGCGCAACCGGTATTGCGGTTGTCTCCTTGCAGTCCGGGCCATCGCACTGAATTAATCTGCCGTCTCGCGAAATGCTCATGATAGTATTTTAAGGATTCGAGTCCAAAGGCACATCCGCATAACGGAGGATTGTCTTCGGAAAGAGATGAAACAAGCCGATCCTTTGGGCCGGATGCGCTACCTGACCACCAAGACGCTGCACTTCGCCGCGTGTACCACGCGCTCCGACGTGCTACCGAGAAGCAATGTCTGCAGAACGTTGAGTCCGCGGTGACCGATCACGATGAGATCCGATTCGGTCTGACATGATACGGAAATGATCGCGTCGCCTGGATAGCCGCGCGCCTGGATGGCATCCAATTCTATCTTTGGGCTATCGAACGCTTGTCGCGTCCGCTTGATGACCTCGTTGAACTCGTTACGAACATTCTGCTCCTGCGATTCGATCAGTTCCTGCGCGACAGTGGCTTCGATGATGCCAAACGGCGCCGCGAACGTGGGCTGGACATAGACCAGCGTCACACGCGCTCCATTGCATTCCGCCAGCATGGACGTAGCCTGCGCTGCGCGCATCGCGCACGGTGAGCCGTCGGTGGCCAAAAGGATGTGTTTGTACATGGGTTTGCTCCTAACAAAAAATCGATTGATTCAATGATAGGAGGAATCGCGAATTGCGGAATCCGCGAAACGGGGGATTTGAGCAGGGAGTAAGAAGAAAACACCCTCCCCCGCCTGCCGAAGCGGGGAGGAGCCAGATCAAGAAGCAACCTGAGTTGAGCGCTTTATCTTGTCTTAGCTCCCCCCGTTTCGGGAGGAGGCGGAGGGTCTCGAAGGGTCAGAAGGCGATCTTGGGAGCGCCATTCGAGGCAGCATCACGCCTTATTTAGGGAATAAGACTGGTGAGCGAAGCCAGAATTCAAGAAGACAGGCGGGGACGCCTGCCCCACAGAACGCCTGCCCCACAAACTGATTGCACCACGAATCATCGCCTACCCAGAGGTATGCGGAGGCTCAGCGAGGCCGTTTCGGGCGGCCCAGACGGCCGCCTGGACGCGATCCGAGACGCCTAATTTGCCGATGATATGCTCGACATGCGTCTTCACCGTCGATTCTGCAATGAACAAGATTCCGGCCAATTCGCGGTTATTGAGGCCCGTAGAAAGAAGGCGCAGCACCTCTTGCTCGCGCTCGGTGAGCGGTTCGATCAGGTCGCCCGACGCGTTGCCGACATCCGAAACACTGCGAAGAGAACGAACGAGCTCTTCCTTCGTCAGCAGCATGTCCCCGGCAGCAATTGACCTTAGACATGCAAGCATCTCGTCGCTGTCAATGCCCTTGAGCAGATAGCCCGATGCGCCGCCGCTAACTGCGCGCGCCATGTAGGTTGGATTGTCGTAAGTCGTCAGCATGACTACTGCCGTGGCCGGAAACTCCGACTTGAGAACGCGCAGCGCGTCGAGACCATCACCACCTGCCATACGGATGTCCAAGTAGGATCAATTGAGGCGTAAGTTCTCGCGCCTTGTCGATCGCCTCGCTACCAGAGCCTGCTTCGCCAATTACTGTAAATTCCGTTTCTTCAAGCATGCTGCGCACACCTTCGCGCCAGATTGCGTGATCGTTGACAAGCAGCACCGTCGTAGTTTTCTGGCCGTCAGTATTTTCGGGTGATCCCATTACCATTCGTCGTGATCCTCTTTCAGTTCCGGATAATCCGCGTTTGGTCGCACCGGCAATACCGCCCTGACCATGGTCCCCTCGCCCGGAGCGCTGATAAGAGACCACTCGCCGCCCATATTACGCACCCGCTCGAACATGCTGTGCAGGCCGACCCGGCTGTCGTCGTTTTGCGCCTGTTCCGTGTCGAAGCCTGAGCCCCAGTCGCGCACTTCGAGCCGCAGGCAGGGAGGCGTCTCTTCATAAAGCAGCGTGAGCCTGACCCTCTTTGTGTATGCATGCTTGCGGACATTGGTCAACGCTTCCTGGGCGATCCGATACGCAGTCGTTTCCAGCGCAGCTTCAAACCTTCGCCCGACTATATTATGAACAAAATCGGTGTTGTCCCATGCAGCGCGCCGTCCCTCCTCTTCAATTACCTGCTCCAGTGCGCCGGCAAGACCGAGATCATCAAGAGCGAGGATGCGCAGGCCGTTCACTAGGCGCCTAGACTCAACTACCGCCTCTTTCAAATACTTCATGCCAGTATCGAGTTCGCGCTTCGCCTTCTCTTCCGACCCGGCTGCATGAGCTTTGCGGAACGAATCGAGGTGCGCGTGTGACGCCATGACGTATTGAGTCAGGCCGTCGTGAAGGTCGTACGCTATCGCACGCCGCTCTTCCTCCTGCGCCATGATGAGACCGTTGACAAGCGCCCGCTGCCGCGACAGCATCAGCAAGTTATGGATTGCGACAGCGGCATGACCGCTCAGCGCCTCTACGGCGAGGACATCCGCGTCCGTAAAAGGGACTCCGCCCTCTTTGTCCGTCAAATACATACTGCCAATCACGCTGCTACCTGATCGGATCGGCACCCCGAGGAAGCTATTCATCGGGGGATGGTTTGGCGGAAATCCAGCCGATTCTGGGTGGTCTGACAGCGTTTCTATCAGCAGCGGCTCCGAGCGGTTGAGAAGCAGACCAAGAACGCCAAGACCACGGGGCCGAGGGCCGATTCTCGCCTCTTCTTCGTGTGTCAGCCCGACAGTAACAAACTGCTGCAAGCCAGGGACACCATCGTCTCGCGCGACCCCCAGTGCTGCATACCGCGCTCCAGTCAGGGCTCGGCCCGCATCGGCGATGTGCCGCAGTGCCTCAATACCGGTTTGACTAGTAAGGATGTCGAGCGCAACCCGCTGGGCTGCATTGAGAACCAGCATGTGGTCGCGTTCGCGCTCGTTTAGCACTTTTACTGTGCGGACGACTTCCAACAGGTGCCGAGTGTTTCGGGCAACCGTCAGGCCCCCGATCACTTCGCCATTTTCACCTCTTATCGGCGTGATGTTCAAGACGAGATCGAGGATTTTGCCGGACTTTGAAATGCGCCGGGTTTCAAAGTCCGAAACCCCCACACCAGCACGGGTTTTGGCCAGCAGCAGAATCGCTTCGTGCTTCCGATCGCCGGGCATCAGAACGCTGACGTGCTTCCCGACGATCTCGTCCGCCGAGTAGCCATACATGATCTGCGCACCGCGTCCCCAGCTCGTGATGATTCCCGCGAGCGATTTGGTGAAGATGGCGTCGTCCGCCGCTTCGAGTACCGCGTCCAAAAGCGATGTCGCGTTCGTCGCGCCATGATCGATATCGACAGGATGGCTTTGCGGTTCCAATAGAAGTTTATTATAGCTTAACGCAAACGTACGACGTCGCATTGCGCGAATACGCCATACAGCGGATGTGAGGCGATGTTGAGCGTACCAGAATGAACATGAAGGCATCGCGACGCTCAATTCAAGCGACGACCGCGCCAACAAAATCGACATCAACGACGCGCCAAATCGGACTAGCACTCGATCGGCGCAACAAAAATCAATTTCGAGGATGGTCCAATGATAAATTTCAACGCTCCCAACCCCTCTCTCGCCGATCTCGGATTGAGAAACACAGGACGCCTGCATGTCAACCTCTCGGCTTCCGCCCTGATCGAAGAGGCGATTCGCCGCGGCGAAGGAGTCCTCTCGGACAGCGGCGCACTCGTGGTCCGCACGGGAAAGTACACGGGCCGCTCACCCAAGGATAAATATATCGACGACAACGACGATGTGCATGACGAAATCGACTGGGGCACGGTCAACCAGGCGTTCAAACCGTACAACTTCGATCACCTACTTGGACGAGTCGAGGCGTACCTGCAAGGACGCGACCTGTTCGTATTCGACGGCTACGCTGGCGCGGACATCGACCACAGGCTGTCCATACGGGTCGTCACGGAAATGGCGTGGCATTCGCTGTTTGCGCACCAGCTTTTTATTCGGCCGACGGACAAACAGCTAGAGACGCACAAACCGCAGTTCACGATCATCAATGCAGCCAATTTCCAGGCTGATCCGCTGCGCGATGGCACGAAAACGGAGACGTTCATCATCATCGACTTCGAGCGCAAACTCGCGATCATCGGCGGAACAGAATATGCCGGTGAGATCAAAAAGTCGGTGTTCACGATATTGAACTACCTCCTGCCGCACCAGGGTGTTATGCCGATGCACTGCTCGGCGAATGTCGGCACAGACGGCCGTGTCGCGCTCTTTTTCGGCCTATCCGGAACCGGCAAGACCACACTTTCGGCTGATCCCGACCGGGCGCTGATCGGCGACGACGAGCACGGCTGGAGCGAAAATGGCATCTTCAACTTCGAGGGCGGCTGCTACGCAAAATGCATCAAGCTCAGCCCGGAGAAGGAGCCGCAAATCTCGGCAGCGATTCGCTACGGCGCGGTTTTGGAAAATGTCGTGATCGATCCGCTATCCCGTACAGCCGATTACGATGACGCTACATACACCGAAAACACCCGAGTCGCCTATCCGATCGAGTACATTCCTGGGGCGGTGATTCCCAGTGTCGGCGGACATCCCGACACGATCATCTTCCTGACGGCTGATGCGTTTGGCGTCCTTCCTCCCATCGCGAAGTTGACCAAAGAGCAAGCGATGTACCACTTCCTCAGCGGGTACACGTCGAAACTCGCTGGCACCGAGCGAGGGATTACAGAGCCGCAAGCGACATTTTCGGCATGCTTCGGCGCGCCTTTCATGCCGCTATCGCCGCTGCGCTACGCTGAACTGCTGGGCGAAAAGCTCGAGAAGCACGGCACGGCCTGCTATCTCGTCAACACGGGTTGGACTGGCGGCGCGTACGGCGTTGGCAAACGAATGGATCTCAAGCTAACCCGCCGCATGGTGCATGCCGCGTTGTCTGGCGAGCTGGCAAAAGTGCCGTACGAATGGGATCCGATATTCCGATTCCTGGTTCCGACGCGGTGCCCTGGCGTGCCGGACGATGTCCTGCAACCGCGCCTCACCTGGCCCGATAAGGATGCCTATGATCGACAGGCAAACGTGCTGGCCAAGCTATTTGTTGAGAACTTCGTCAAGTACGCGGGCCGCGAACATGTTCTGGAGAGCGCCGGGCCGTTCGCCGGGGTGCTGATAGACTTCCCGGAACCAGTCTTAGCGTAGGCTGGAATCGAAAGATCACACGTAGAATCACAATTCCAGGAGATTGCAATGATTGCAGAGCAGACAACGATCCATACCGAACGGCCTAGCCAAAAGCACGAGCATACGCTTGAAGGCTTCTTCCACCCGAAAAGTGTCGCCGTCATCGGCGCGACCGAGAAGGAGGGAAGTGTCGGGCAAAGCGTCATGCGCAATCTCCTGGACGGCAAATTTGCTGGTCGCATCTATCCCGTCAATCCAAAGCGCGAAGAGCTGTTTGGACTGCCAGCCTATGCGGACATCAAGCAGGTTCCCGACAGTGTTGAGCTGGCGGTGATCGTTACCCCGGCCCAATCGGTGCCCGATATCATCGAACAGTGCGGCGAAGCTGGGGTGGGATCGGTGATCGTTTTGTCAGCTGGTTTCAAAGAGATCGGCGAAGAAGGCAAGGCGCTTGAAACAAAGATTCAGGCGATCATCGCAAAAAGCGGAATGCGCGTCATCGGGCCAAACTGCCTCGGCGTGATGTGCCCAAGCGCGGGCCTGAATGCGACCTTTGCCGACGGAATCGCTATGACCGGCAGCGCTGCGCTGCTCAGCCAGTCCGGCGCGCTCTGTACCGCTGTGCTCGATTGGAGTCGCAAGGAAAATGTCGGCTTTTCGGCGTTTGTTTCGGTCGGGTCGATGCTGGATGTCGGCTGGGGCGACCTGATCGACTACTTCGGACGCGATGAGAACACGAGCAGCATCCTGATCTACATGGAGTCCATTGGGGATGTCCGCGGATTCATGTCTGCGGCGCGCCAGGCAGCTTTGTCCAGACCGATCATCGTCCTCAAGGCCGGGAGGACGGAGCGTGCAGCGCAGGCGGCCGCTTCGCACACGGGCGCAATGGCAAGCAGTGACGACGCACTGGATGCAGCATTTCAACGCTGCGGCGTCCTGCGCGTCAACACGATTGCCGAGCTGTTCTACATGGCCGACGTGCTGGTCAAACAGCCACTTCCGCTTGGCCCGCGACTTACCGTTGTTACCAACGCGGGCGGCCCGGGAGTGCTTGCCGCAGACGCGATTATCCGCGCAGGTGGCGAGCTTTCAACACTTACATCCAAAACACTCGAATCTCTCAACGAAATCTTGCCGCCGCAGTGGAGTCACAACAATCCGGTGGACGTCCTGGGCGATGCCACGCCGGAGCGCTACGCGAAGGCGGCTGAGATTGCAGCGGCAGGCGGCGATACAGACGGCGTTCTGGTCATTCTTACGCCCCAGTCGATGACCGATCCCACGGCAACCGCGTCGCGACTGGCTGCACAGGCGCAAGCAATCGGCAAGCCGATACTTGCCAGCTGGATGGGCGGACTGAATGTCGAGGGCGGGCGGGCAATTCTGACGAATGCCGGAATCCCAACCTTCCCTTACCCTGACACGGCTGCGCGCATCTTTCACTACATGTGGCAGTACAGTGAAAATCTGCAAAGCCTGTACGCCACACCTACCTATGTGGACGACATGAACTCCCTGCTGCTCGGCCCAACGCGAGTTGCGGAGATTATCGACGCTGCAACAAAAGCGCAGCGGACTTTGCTCACCGAGGCGGAGTCGAAGCAGATATTGGCCGCGTACGGTATTGCCACGGTGCGCACCATTGTCGCCCCAGACATCTTTACCGCACTTGACGCAGCTACTGAAGTCGGCTATCCCGTTGCGCTCAAGCTTCACTCGGAAACGATTACGCACAAAACAGATGTCGGCGGCGTTCGTCTGAACATCAAGGACGCGAACTCGCTGCTGGAAGCGTTCGAAGGAATCAAGAACGCCGTCGACGAGAAAGCCGGCGAAGGGCATTTCCAGGGTGTTACGGTCCAGCCGATGGTTTCTCTGCGCGACGGGTACGAACTGATTCTGGGAAGCAGTGTCGATGCGCAGCTTGGGCCGATTCTTCTGTTCGGTGCCGGCGGACAGCTTGTCGAGGTCAACCAAGACCACTGCCTAGGCCTCCCTCCGCTTTCGACCACTCACGCCCTGCACATGATCCGCGATACGCGAATCTACAACGCGCTCACTGGAGTCCGCGGACGAAAGCCCGTAGACATTCATGCGCTCGCGGAACTCCTAGTCCGCTTCAGCCGCCTGGTCACCGAACAGCCACAGATTCGCGAAATTGAGATCAATCCTCTGATTGCGTCGTCAGACTCGCTACTGGCGCTCGATGCGCGGGTTGTTCTCGAACCAGAAGCAAGAGACCACAAAGATCGTTTTGCCATCCGGCCCTATCCCGCGCAGTATATATCGGAATGCCAACTGAGGGGCGGCGACGAAATCACCATTCGACCGATTCGACCAGAGGATGAGCCGGCGTTGGCGGAATTCCACGAAGCGCTCTCGCCCGAAAGCGTCTTTGCGCGTTATTTCTCAATGCCATCGCTCGGTGCCCGGGTCGCACACTCCCGGCTTTCGCGGATGTGCTGCATCGACTACGACCGCGAAATCGCGCTCATTGCAGTCCGGGAGAAACCACGCGGCGGCGCGAATAGCCTCATTGGTGTCGCGCGCATGATCCGTTCGTTTGGCGGCGGCTCGGCCGAATTCGCGGTGATTGTGGCTGATCCCTGGCAAGGACGAGGAGTGGGCACGCGACTGCTGCAGCGACTTGTTGACGTTGCCAAACAAGAGCATATTAAAGAGTTGGGCGGTGAGGTTTCGGACGACAACCCCGCGATGAAGCGCGTTGCTAGTAGATTGGGATTTCGGTTCGAGCCGGGCAAAGGCAGCGAAGTTTCGAGAGCGGTGATCTCTTTCTAATCTCCGGCCCTAATCACTAGTGAGTGGACGTGAACTACTCTGCTAAACGATCCACTTTAAGGAGCGACTTCGGTCTGGTCGTTCGAAGCTTCGGATTTTTCTTTTTTCAAGACTTGACCAGTAATCAATGTAATCAGAATTGAACTGGCTAGTACTCCAAAACATGCAGTGCCGCCGAATTTGTTTCCAACTTCAAAGAAATGAATTCCGAATCCCAGCGCGACTGAGATGAAAGCAATTGCAGAGCATAGCCCTATCGAACGGCGCATTTCCTGTCCATTCACCTGAGTCTTCTCCAGCTCCCTGGCATGTTTTCCGGATTCGACAACTTCATTAACTAAGGATTTTGCAAGGCTTGGGTCTAGCTCGTGCAGTTGCGCAATGCCGCTTGCAGTGAGTAGGTCTACGGGAGCCACGGTGAATGAATATGAAGTTAGTTGGTTGAACTGACCATCTGGCTCAGATGGACGCAAAAAACCTGACTCATCGGAAATATAAGTCAGGTCTTGCTCATCATTTGGAGTATTTTGTTGCTGGTTGGTCTCGGGAGAATTAGTTGGAGGCTGACCGCCGCTTTCCTCGTCAGCCATTGCTCACCGTGTGAGTGACAACTTGCTTACCCGAACCGTTCACCACGCGATAGATGCGTCGGCTGGGCCTTACATGACGCAAGACGGCATTTTCAATGGGCTTCGGCCTGATCATGTTATGCTGTCCAAGCCCGAATATTCCGCAGAAGTCGAAAATCGACAGCGCGCCTTCAATGTAATCAATTACTCGGCTTTTCCTGTCTGAGACGACCTTACTCATGATCTTGATTATGGTTCCTGAAATCATTTACTGTCAATGGTTCTATTTCGGTTCCGCGGCCATAAAAATGCACTTGCGTCAGCCCGCCTAAGCGTTAGGTGAATTCCGCTCATGGCCACGGAAACTGCGGCGTTGAGACATTGAGGCTCATATTCAATGTTGACCAAAGCACCGCCGACGAAAACTCGCCCAGAATCAAGCCAAGCATGAACGGCGTCAGTGTGCGGTAGAGCCGGAAACCGCCGTAGCCGAGAACGAGGCTGCGAATCACCCACGCGACGAAAAAGCCCCACCAAAAGACGATCAGCGCCCATGTTGGGGCAAGCGCAAAGCCGAGCGGATGGAATGGGAACCAGACGAAGCGGGTTCTAAGTGCGACGAGCAGAATTGTTGTCGCAATGCCGGCGAGGAACGCGCCCCACGACGCGGTCAACTGCGCCACGCGTCCATTAATGTTGCCTGCATACTGCACGAACTCGCGTGACGTTGACCAGATTGGGTGACTGTAGAGATTGAGCGCGCCTGCGCTGTAGTTGAGATGCAGGAACGTTGCCGTTGCTGCACAAAACGCGACTACGATCGCTACGAGGAGCGGCACGAGCAGTACCCTTGGACGCTGGCCGATCTGGCCAGCAGTTCGCTGAGTGTCCATGATGGGCGCAAGCAGTTCGCCGCGCAAGTCGCGTGAGAACCATGTATTGGTAAAGGCGGCCATGGTCAGAGTCGCGGTGCCAAGACTCGCGACGGGGCAAAAGAGCTGGATCAAATCGGTAGGAATGAAGCTGGTTTCTGTCATCAATAGGCCAGCCTGCGCGACCGCGCGCGACATTACGAATGCGGTCACAAACAGATATACACCCATCACCACTAGCGCGACTAGCGGGTTCATTCCGCTAAACGCAAGCCACACCACAATTCCGACAAATCCCACTACAAGGCCAATCAGTGCCGCGCGGTAGCTCATCAGCTCTCCCGAGTCGATTTTCTTGCCGCCGTCCTCGCTGCCAAACGCATCTTTCCAGACCAAGCTTAAGTGGCCGCGCATGGAGAAGACCATCGACACTGTCAAGACAAGATACGAACCGAGCGCCTCGTCCGGTGGCCAGTTAGACGAGATGTTAGACGGATAGCCGGTCGCGCTGGCGACGACGGTCTGCACCTGCAGCAGAAGGTAGAAAAACCAGAGCGAAAACAGAACATCGCTTGGCATGAAGTAGGCAAACCCGATGACGGCAAGCGACGTGTACGCCTGCAAAATCCCGATTGAATTCCACGGTGGCAGCGGGAGGAGGGCCCGTATGTCGAACATCGTCGGAATTTCGGGCACGGTCGGATAGTTCGCGTGGAGGCCGTTGAGCGTAAACACGAGCATCGATACGGCGAAACCGGCCCAAAGCAAAGGGCTGGAGAGTAGCGGCTTGCCATCGGACTCGTTACGGATGAGCGAAATCGGGATGGACGTCAGCGGGAAGCTCAAATGCTCGACATCCACCCATTGGCGGCGCAAGATGGTCCCCATGCAGAGGAACACCAAAATGACTAACGCAAACAGTCCAAAGTCTGCCGCAAGCGGACGAATCCAAGCACCCCAATAGACAGGCGATTTGCCCTCAAAAAAGCCACTGACGGACTTTGGTACCCCTGGAAGATTGGGGTCGTACGGCACAATCCAACCGGGGACATGCGACAGAAACGGCTTTAGCTCAGGGTCCGTATGCGCAATACCGTACGGCAGATACGCGATCGATCCGGCCAGCTTTTCAACTATGCCCCTAGTCGAGACCATTACGCCAACAAGCAGCATGGCGTAGATGACCAGCATCTCGGCATTCGACAGCAGCGGGCGTTTGGTGAGCGATTTCCAGCCGATATTCACCAGCGCTAGGACGAAAAGTCCGACCACGGCAGGCGGCGAAAAGGCCAGCACGCCAAACTGGATTTTCTGCGCCGACATGTCGGCATAGACCGACAAAACGCAAAGGCCAATCAGCAGAGGGATTCCGATCACCCACGTACGGGCGCGGAGCATGGGCGCTGCCGCAGGAGTTGGCCTGCTCTCCGCGCTGCCTTCGGCGCTAAATGTGGCGTCGGCTAGGCTGGTATCGTCGGCAGAAGGAGTGTTTAGCGTTTTGCTCATTCAGCAATGATTCTTAACCGGTTTCGGAGATTAAGTTGACCTCAACAATTATATCTGGATATTGACTCTCAAGGTTTAGTGTTGGTCGATTTCGGCTGACGTGACATTAGTGTTGCGCGCCAACTTGACGTTGGTGCAGCCCACCAGAATGATTTTGGGCGAACGGGGCGCTGTCGGTGCGGGCGATCCAAGATCGTTGCCGATGATCGTCACGTTCGCCGCATTTAGAACCCGGATCGCATCCCCGATTGGCGTCCACGGATTGTCGCTGATGTGCGCGCCGTAGTCCGAGAACTTGTTGCCTTCGATCACGATGTTCATCGTCTCGTGGCCAAAGAACTCCGGATGCTCGCTGGGCGACGCGGAGTCCCGCACAGGCGGCATCTGCTCACCGCTGATCGTGCCAACTTCCATGTTGCCGTGGACACAGTTTGTGAATGTGCAGTCTCGTACCGTAAGGTCGTGAACCGGCGGTCCCTCCTCAAAATACCACTCCGGGGAGGCAGAGACAGGCGGCTCCCAGCAGTCGTAGAACGCGCACCGCTCGACCGTGCAGTTCGAAGCCTTTAAATTCAGGCATTTTGCGCGGAAAACCTGATATTTGCAGTCGCGGACAGTGGTCTGCTCGCCGGTAACGTCCAAATTGATCACGCGGTCAATGCCGTCGGCCTCGGCGTCGCGTCCAAACGGCTGGCCGTCTCCCACTCCTACCTTTTTACAGGTGATATCATGGTTGAGGGTCAATTCCTGCTCGCCGTGGCCCAGGGGTGCGACCGCCGTGACAACTGCTGTCGTTCGAGCGGTCTTGGTGTCCCAGTCCCAGACCGCGATGTGGTCGCCCACCTGATAGCCGTCGCGCTGGACATGGATCATGCTCGGGCTGTCCTGCGCGACAATCCGGTCCCAAGTGGAAAGGATATCAAGCGCGTCATCATCGACACGCGGTAAATTCCGAATTCTCGATCAGCAGCTTGCCCCGCAAGCCCGAAATCTGGCCACCACCGGCACAACAGTAGAGCCTGCCCGAACCTGGCGGGACACGCACCATCAGATGGTTGAACGTGGTCGTCCCGGTCAGGCCGCGGATATACCAGCACGCCTGGCCACCCCCACCCCAGTACTGGACATCGCTCACTGTCCAATCTTGTAGATTTCTGCCCATAAAGCACCAGCCGCGTCCGCCGCCGTCCAGCACGCACGGTTTGCCGACCCAATCGCCGACGACGCCGTTTTGCTTCAGCGTAAAGCGAAACTTATGGTCGCCTATCTTCTGCATCGACTGGACGCCCGGTATGTAATGATCCTGCTGATAGTTGTCGGCGCCGGGATAGATGAACGGCTTCAGCGCGACTCCACTGGTAAAGATCGGCGCATCGGGGTCTTCGTATCCCTTTTCGATCTCAACTTCACATGTGAAGCCGACCGGATCAGCAGCGGTGATCGTGCCTTGGGTATACAGCATCGGGTCGTGGTCAACAATCAGATGGCTGATGGTCAGGCCCTTGCAGTCGTGCAGATCGAACGCCGTCGCAGCCGAGTCCACCATGATTTTGGTGCCGGGCTCCCCTTTGATCGTCAGATTCTGAGCACCAGCTACTACAATGGACTTCGCGCCCGCCGCTTGCGTCGCAATGCGGTAGACGCCTTTCGGCAACAGGACGGTCGCGCCCGGACCGCTTTTGATCGCCTCGTCGATCGCTGCATTGATGGCAGCGGTATCGTCGGTCACGCCATCGGCCACTGCCCCGGTCGAATGGACATCAATCCTACTTGGCGATGCCGGAGCGCCTGTGCAGTTTAGTCCGAGAAAGCTGAGCGATGCTATCAATGCGGCAGCGATGCGCGCGTGAGTGAGTTTCATATGATCCTTGATCTACCGACTTCTACCGACACCGATTGCGCCTGCCTGACTTTGGCAGAAGCATGCTGACGGCCAGTTTAGCATAGGGCCGCAATACTGTCAACAGAAAAGTTTAATACTTATATGAATATTCTGGTCAATCAAGTCAATACCGATGGCCAATAGCAGTAATCAATAGAAGTATTAAACTTTTTTCAATGAACGTATTGACAGTATTCACCGACAGTGTTATGATTGGGAATCGACAGCCGAGTAGTATGAAACGAGCTGGCGAAAGGCCGTACTAAATTGACACTGCTTGACCAATCAAAACTGAATACCCTGCAGATTGAAGGCGGCAATGCCAGACGACTGTATGCGCAGGTTGCGGACTTTCTGTCCGACATGATCGAGCGCGACTTCGCCGACGGCGACCAGTTTTTCACAGAAAAGATTCTCATTGACCGCCTGCCCGTTTCTCAGGTCACCATCCGGCGCGCAATGATGGAGCTGACGAACCAAGGACTGATCGAGCGGATGCGTAGGCGGGGCACGGTTGTTCGTAAGCGCAAGCCGGCGCTTAGCCAGCCGTTGGTTCGTGCAGCCAGTACGGCTGCCTTGACCGGCACCGCTCCAAAGCGATCAACGCAAACCGATCGCCCACTCCGCGCCATCGGCATTTTCCGCCCGGCTCACATGGTCCCGCTTTCCGAGCATGGCACCGAGCTTATGGCGGAGTTTCGCAACCAATGCGATGCACGCCGGATCGAATGCCGATTTTACGATGCCAGCAACGCGGACTCGATGCTGCGCTCGTTTGCAGCAATCCACAGTGCGCCAGACGAAGAGGCGTTCGTACTGCACACCCCATATGAAGCGACCATGATGCTTTATCACTCGCTCGCGAATCGGGGGTTTAGGACGGTCGCGATGGAGGGCGCGTCCGCGTCCTATCCTGGCTGCGTCGTAGAAACTGATGCCGCCGAAGCCGCCCGGATCGGTGTGAACTACCTTCATGAACTTGGGCACCGCCGGATCGTTTTGCTGGTCAACGAGCCCGCATCCGAGCCGACCGTTAGCGAAAAAGTCGACGCGTTCCAGGCCGAGACGGCACTACTGGGTATATGGCGCGACTGCCGGGTCGTCGTATGCGAGAGGTCACATGGCGATTCCTACGAGGCCGCGTTCAACCACATGGCGGAAGCGATGGATTCGTCAACTGGCCTACGTCCAACAGCGATCATGACGGTTTCGGATCCCGGCGCCTGGGCCGCGTTAAAGTGGTGCTCGCAAAATCAGATTGGCGTTCCGAACGATCTGTCTGTGCTCGGTTTCGAAGACACACGATCAAGCAAGTATATGATTCCCGCACTCTCTAGCATTGCGCATCCGCGTGAGCAACTCGTCTCCAAAGTCTTGGATGTTCTGAAAGCAAAGAATGCAGAACCTGCCGGACGCATTCTGATTCCGCCCGTGCTGATGAAGCGGGAAAGTGCTGGTCCCGCGCCAATTTCGGATTTGCGGGAGACGGCGCACAACAAACCGACGAACATTCGGCGCGATGAACAGTCCCCGCGAGAAGCCGCAATTGCTAGTCACTAATTAATCGAAGCAAGTCATCGTTGAACGTTTTATTAAATTAGAAAGAGGACAAAATGAAACTTACAAATAGCCACTACCAAAATCACAGCCGCAAAGGCTTCACACTCATCGAGCTGCTCGTCGTCATAGCCATCATCGCGATTCTAGCCGCTATTCTCTTCCCCGTGTTCGCTTCGGCTCGCGAAAAGGCGCGTCAAACCACCTGCGCCAGCAACGAGAAGCAGCTTGGGCTCGCGTTTATCCAATATTTCCAGGATTACGACGAATGCGCACCGAGGGATATTTCGGGCGGCAATTCGGGTTACGGCTGGGCATTCCAGATCTATCCGTATGTCAAGGCTACAGGCGCGTTTACGTGCCCAGACGACCCGACCGTGCCGACTGCGGCTCAGGCGACGGCTGGCGCGACCCCTGTTTCATACCTGCTGAACGATAACATATACACCAATCAGACGCTGCAGTACATCGCTGGTCAGACACCTTATTTAGGAGTCAACATGGCAAAGTGCGCTTCTCCGTCGGCAACTGTGCTCCTACTAGAGGGCCAAGGGCCGGTCGTGACGATCAACGCGGCGAATGGACTTGAGGGATCGGGCGCTCGCTGGCTGTCGAGCTACTCCAACGGCCTTGCCGGTGCAGGCATGACGGGCGGATGGGGCGGCAACAGTAACGGCTGGAGCTACACGCCTACATTGGCCACGGGATGGTTCGGCGGACGAACCGATACAACCAACTACAACCCAGCCAACGCCCTTCAAATGGGAGTGCCGCCGAGGCATGGCACGGGTTCCAATTTCCTGGCGCTCGATGGACACGTGAAATTCCTCGCTGCGAACTATGTCTCGTCAGGATGGTCGCCAATCACATCGTCTGTGCAGAAGGATGGCGGCACGTGCTTGTTTGGAAACCAGAATCTGTGCACTGCCGCATCGACTGATCAGCTTAATTCGGGACCGTTTACGCTGACGTTTTCGACACTCTAAAACTAATTCGGAACTTGCCTGACCGCGATAGTCAATTTGCGGTCGGGCGGTTCAGGGAACGAATCAACCATGTCGCCTAAAAACCCTACTAACCGAACCGGCTTTACATTGATTGAGCTGCTCGTCGTCATAGCCATCATAGCCATTCTCGCTGCTATTTTGTTCCCAGTTTTTGCTGCTGCGCGCGAAAAGGCGAGGCAGACGACCTGCTTAAGCAATCTGAAGCAGCTTGGAATCGGGATGGGCCAGTATGAGCAGGATTTCGACGAGTGCTACCCAAGCGGAATTGCGGCCTCTCAAGGGGTTGAAGAGGTTAATTGCGCCACAGGATGCACCAGCATTCCCACGCCCGTTTATAACGGCGCAGGTTGGGCGGGCGAGATTTATCCCTATGTCCAGAGTACGCTCGTCTATAACTGCCCCGACGACCTTACCACCCCTCAACTTACCACAGCCTACACAGTGAAGGGATATGTCTGCTCGTACGGAATGAACACCAACCTTTCAACCAATCCGATGGGCAACTACTACAATGCGCCGAAGAACTATTCCCTGATTGCAAACTGTTCGGCGCCCGCCAAAACTGTCCAGTTGTTCGAGTGCGCGGGCGTTATTGCTAACGTGAACAATACGGCAGGGTACGAAAACTACTTTACGAACTTGCCGGCCTATTTTGGGATCGATGGCGGCTCCATGGCGGGCTACGATTTCCTAAGCGGCACGAACGGTTGGACAGCTGCGAGCTACCAAGGTGGTTATGCATCGTTGGCTACGGGATACCTGGGCAATCCGGCGCATGTCGGACCCCCTCTAAGCCCTAATAAGCTCGGACCAGCTATCACAGTCGGGCGACACACCCAGCTTGCAAACTTCCTCATGGCTGACGGTCATGTGAAGGCCCTGATGGGCACAAACGTTTCCCCAGGTAAGATTCCGCTTACGACAGGATGTGTTCAGGACTCTCATGTCACTGCCTGCAATCCGGGTCAAGGATATCAGAACGCTGCCAGCACAGATCAGTCGACATTCGCAGCAACATTTAGCCCGGTCTAATCAGAATTGCCTGTAGCCGCAACTGCAGGCATTAGCCGATCCGTGTCCGAACTCGGATGCGGATCGGTTTCATTCTTGGTTCCATCAAAATTGCTGGAGAACTTAAACAATGAGAAGAACAACACACCAGTCTCAACCATCTAGAGGCTTTACACTAATTGAGCTACTCGTCGTCATAGCGATCATTTCCATTTTGGCCGCAATCCTCTTTCCAGTCTTTGCCGCAGCTCGCGAAAAGGCTAGGCAGACCACTTGCGCTAGCAATATGAAGCAACTGGGATTGGCGTTTGTCCAATACAATCAGGATTACGATGAAACGTTCCTATCCGGAGCGAATTCCACACACGATCAGGGCTGGGCGTATCAGCTTTACCCGTACGTCAAGGCGACGGCGGCGTACACATGCCCGGATGATCTGTTCGTACCCACGGCCGCACAAATCACCAACGGTTACACCCTCTGCTCCTATTTTGCCAATCCGTACTTAATGGGCGGCAACGGAGCGGGCGGCACGAACGGCACGCCAATAGTTGCCAATCAGCTGATCTCGCCTGCCCTCACCGTTGAGCTTGGGGAAGCCACAAACTCCACAATGAGCGCGAACTCAACCGCCGCGCATCCTGATAATTCTCCGACCACGGATGGGTTGACGTATTACAGTCCGAATGGTGTTATGGAACTTCAGGCTGGTCTGCTGGGAGCCCCTGAGTACACCACGCTCGAAACCCCAGTGGCACCTGGCGCACATCCAGACTTCCCCGGTCGGCATACTGGCGGCGGCGCGAACTGGCTTGCTTTCGACGGCCACGTTAAGTTCATTACGTCCGGCGGCCAGATCAGTCCAGGGCGTAGCGAAGCTGGGGTTGCAGGATGCGGAATCACGACAAATTCAGCAGAGAACACTGCGTGCCGAAATGCCGCTGGAACCAGCAACATGACAGACAACACAACCCACTCATACCACTTCACGCTTACGTTCAGCCCTCTTTAGGATGGTCCAAATCATAGGCAACTGCAGAACGAAAGGTCAAGGATGATAAGAATTTGCAAAGGCGTATCTTCGCGATACGCCTTTACTCTAATTGAACTGCTCGTCGTCATCGCAATCATCTCCATTCTGGCTGCGATTTTGTTTCCGGTGTTCGCGACCGCCAGGGAGAAGGCGCGGCAGTCGCAGTGCATCAGCAACGAAAAGCAGCTTGGCCTAGCGTTTACTCAATATGAGCAGGATTACGACGAAACGTTCGAAGTCGGCTCGCCCGGGAATGGCCCGGGCGGCGGTTGGGCTGAACCGATCTTTCCGTACGTCCAAAGCACGGCGGTGTTCGCCTGCCCCGACGACGCCTATGTTCCGCCCGCTAATACTCCAACGCTATATACTTGCTCCTACTTCAGCAACATTTGGCTCACAGGATGGACAAACACTGTTGATCTGCCACCATACACGCTGGCGCAGGTTCATGCGCCGTCCCTCACGGTCGAACTAGCCGAATGCACCGGCGCGCAGATGGAGCCTGGCGCCGGTGACTATTCCACCATGTCGGACGGCTTGACGGGATATGCGTTTATGAAGGGCTTCGCCACAGGGCCGCTTGGCGGGACGGAGTACACCGCGAACGAGCCGCCAACCGAGTGGCTTATCGCAAGGCATTCCGGAGGCGCCAATTTCTTGGCGTTCGATGGTCATGTCAAATGGTTGATGGGAACGCAGGTAAGCCCAGGACGGACAGCCTTGCAATGCGGCCCGACCGCAAACATGTCGATTCTGGCGGAGAATACGACTTGCCGCAACGCCGCCGGAACGGACAGCATGACGGACGTCACTACCCACACTTCGCACTTCGTTATGACATTCAGCCCATTCTAGCTTCGAACATCAAAGTTCAATCCTATAAAGGAACATCATTTCTTGAAGAAATACGTCTATTTAGGCTTTTGCGCACTGCTGCTTGCGACGACGGCGATCAGCAATTTTGCGGTTGCGTCCGCAGACCAGATACCGTTGGTTAATGCCGACTTTTCAAAGCCTGCTATCATTTCGCCGGCGAGATACATTGCGCCCTGCCAAGCGCCAGGCTGGACATACTCTGGCAATCTCGCGGGTGCTGGTGTTCAGGTGTTCAGCGGCGATAAAGGACTTGAATCGGAGTTCTTCTGGAACAGTCCCGAGGGTTCAATTACGCAGATTGTAGACCCGGCAAAATACAAAGTGGAGCGCGCGGGCGAACTCTACACGCTTACGGCAAATGTCGGCGGCCAAGGACACGGCACAATCCATGAAGTTTCGACAATTCTAATCGACGGTAAAGTTGTCGCTAGCGTTGCGAGCGATTGTGTCGAACCTCGCGGACCAACGACAGCCTCCACTGTGACCTACACCTCAACAACAGAGGACGTAGGAAAATCAATCGGCGTCCAGTTCTCATGGCCAACTCCAGCTCCCACCATGCAGGCGCAAGTTGCTGACGTTTCGCTCTTTGCCGGCGATAGCCGCGCCGATGTGGCACTACCTTCGTTTTTCTCCGACCACATGGTTCTGCAGCATGGCATTGCACTTCCAATCTGGGGCACGGCGGATCCAGGCGAAACTGTTTCAGTCGAGTTTGCCGGACAAACGGCGTCGACGAAAGCCGATGCTTCCGGTAAATGGGTGGCGCGTCTCAAGCCGGTTCAATCCGGCGGACCGTTTACACTGACCGTGTCGGGAAAGAACAGCCTCACGATCAACGATGTCCTCGTAGGCGACGTGTGGCTCTGCTCGGGCCAGTCGAACATGCAGTACCAGCTAAACTACCATCCGCAATACTACGCTGCCGATATAGCAGCTTCAACTGATCCTGAGCTGCGCTGCTTTACCGTGCGCCCCGATTCGTCATTCGATCCCAAAGCCGATGTCAAAGGCGTGTGGCAAGCTGCTAATCCACAGTCGGTGCTGGGCTTTACCGCCGTCGGCTATTTCTATGCCCGCGAGTTGCGTAAGGCGCTCGGGATTCCGATTGGGATCATCAATTCGTCCTACGGCGGCACTCAAGCAGAATCGTGGATGAGCATGGACGCGCTTAGTCAAAATGCCGACCTCAAAAAACTCGCCGACGATCAGCTCGCTAAAATGCATTCGAAGCCTGCCGACGACAAGGCGTTCACCGCTAACACGGCCAAATGGTATTCCGATCACGGAGTTGTGGACGCAGGGAACTCGGGCCTCGCGGCAGGCTGGGCGAATCCTACTTTCGACGATTCCGGATGGATTACCGCGCAAACCAATGTGCGACTGAACACCTTAGGATTGAAAGGCGGCGGTGTCGTTTGGTACAGGAGAAGCTTTACGACTCCGCCAGACTTCAAGCCAGAGGACACCGGCGTAAACTGCGGTTACAGTGCAAATGTCTTGAACGTCTATTTCAATGGTACGCCGCTGGTTAACCGTGACACAACACCGCAGTACTACCCGCACAGCCAGTCGTTCTTTCTGCCAGCCGTGCTGATCAAGCCAGGACAGTCATTCACCATCGCCGTTCGAGCCACCGTGCCAACCGACAACGAAGGATTGTTCGTCAATACCAACCAAATGCAGCTTCCTGTTGACCATCCAGAAGCGCTGGACAACAACTGGAAGTTCAAGGTCGAGCAGACATTTCCCGCGCTCACCGACGCAGACCGCGCCGCACTGCCGAAAGCGCCTGACGCCAATATGCAGAACACGGCGACCACGCTGTTCAACGCCATGATTCACCCGCTCATGCCCTACGGCATCAAGGGGACAATCTGGTACCAGGGCGAAAGCAATCAGGGTCGCGGCGCGCAGTACGGAACGGTCTTGCCGCTCTTGATCGGCGATTGGCGTCAGAAGTGGGGCGAAGGCGATTTCCCGTTCTATATTGTTCAGCTTGCCAATTTCGGTCAAGCACCAAAATCCCCGCAGGTAAATAGCGGATGGGCGCTCGTGCGCGAGGGGCAGTTGCACGCGGCTGAAACAGTAAGAAACTCCGGCATCGCGCTTGCGATCGATCTCGGCGAAGCAAACAACATTCACCCGCTTAAAAAGCAGGAGGTTGGCCGAAGGCTTTCGCTGGTTGCGCTCGACCAAACCTACGGCAAAGAGCAACCCTATTCGGGGCCAATCTACACAGGAATGGCCGTCGAAGGCGCGCAGATTCGGATTCATTTCGTGCATGTTGATGGCGGTCTGGTGGCGAAGGGCTGGCCATTGACTCAGTTTGCCATTGCCGGCGACGATAAGCAGTTCGTTTGGGCGGATGCCAAGATCGATGGTGACGATGTGGTGGTCTCGGCGGCTAGCGTGCCCCACCCTACCGCGGTGCGTTACGCGTGGGCGGACAATCCCGAAGGCTGCAACCTTTACAACGGCGCAGGCCTGCCAGCGTCGCCATTTCGAACGGACAGTTGGTAAGAGATCGTCAGTCCCTTTGAAATTTGTGCTTGCCTGCTAAATACGCGGATATCCTGCTAGGTGGAGTGTCGCCTTATATCTACGCGAATTCCAACTTTGCAAGCTCTTCGTAATATCGCAGATAGCGCTCGGCGCCATCGAGGTATGCCCTGTGGCTGGCATCGTCTGGCTGGAAAATCTGTCCGCACTGGGCGCGTGCGTCGAACCACGATTTAATGATACCGGCGGCTTGGAGGGCGAGCAGTGCGGCACCGCGCGTTGATGCCTCCGCGACTTTGCTGGTCACAAGCGGCAAACCGAAGACGTCGCAGACGATCTGGCAGAGCAGCGGACTGTTTCCCGCCGCGCCGCCCGAAAGGACGATCTGCCGCGCTTGCGGGAACCGCTGCCCAAGTTTTGAACGAACCACTTCGAAGCTGTACGCGCACGCCTCCAGCGATGCCCGGACAATGTCCGCGCGGCTGGTGTGCAGGTTCATGCCCAGGATCGCCGCGTGTGCGTTGGGTCGCCATCCCGGAGAGCGCTCGCCCGCCCAGAATGGCATGACGGTCAGACCGTGGCCGTCCGGCGGCACGTTTGCGACTTCGGTCTCGAATGTTGCGTTGTCCTTCAAGTCGAGTAGTTCGCTCAACCACGCGTAGATATTGCCGCCGTTTGCGAATGCGCCGCCATGAATGGCGTGATTTCCATCGACACGGTAGCAGAACAGCCCCGGCTGAATATCGAGCGGCTTGCCAAGTGGTGCAGGAACAACCACGCGGATCGCCGCCGAAGTGCCGATGTTCAGCACCATGACGTCGTCATCGCAACCTCCGCTGCCGATGTTCGAGCATGCGCCATCGCCAACAGCAGGAAACCACGGAACACCGTTCAAGCCGGATAGCTGCCCCCGGAACTCGTCATTCATGCCAACAATTGGCTCGAAATCGCAGTAGCCTGGGAGGGTCGCCGCATCGATGCCGAGCGATTCGAGAATCTGCAGGTCCCAAGTTGCCGTCTGCTGATTGAAAAGACCGGTGCCCGATGCCATCGACAGCGACGAGTCACATCTGCCGAAGACGCGCAGCATCAGGTACTCCGCGAATCCCAACCACCGCGTCGTGGCGCGAAACAAGTCTGGCTGATTCTGGCGAAGCCAGAGCAGCTTCGCGGGCCAAAAGCATGGGTGCAGTTCCGCGCCGGTGGTTTGGTGATAGGACAAAGGGTCAAAGAGATGCTTAAGGCGTGGGACTCGATCCGATGACCGCGTGTCGGCCCAAGAATAGAGCGGCGTCAGCGCGCGATTGTCTGCGCGCACTCCCACCAGGCTGTGCCAAAAGCAGGAAATGCCGACTGCTGCAAGGCGCGTTCGTGCATCTCCCAACTTGATCGTCGCGTTCGCGAGGCAGTTCACCGTCATCAGCAGCAGCGCATCGGCGTCCACTTCAACGCCGCCGTCCGCTGTGGTGTGCTGCGCGTACTTGATCTGCGCATCGACGGCCGACCCATCCGGCGCAGCTACGATGTTTCCGTGTGAATCAAAGACAATGGCGCGGACGGACGAAGTGCCGATATCGAGGGCGAGAACGCAGTCTTGAGTCATGTCTTATGCCGAAGAGTCGATCGTTAGTCGCTTCATTCACCGTCGCCGCGCGCCCACTCGGGCGGATCGGAAAGCTGATAGAGAGTTTCGCCCGCACTGGCAACGTACAGAATGCCCTCATCTTCCCGGTTCGCGTAATCCTCGATGAGGATGGTTGACGGATCGCGGTAGCCGAGATTGATGCGATGACAGATGTCTTCTGGAATGCCGGTAGCTAGCGTCACTTGCACGCGCGGATGCTCGACACCGTTTTCGAATGTTCCGATTCCCCGGACATGCGTCGAATGCGCGACAATCCCCCACGGCTCATCCTTGAACTTGTCCCACTGCTTTAGAAAATAGTCGCGCGTGTGATAGCCGATGCGCTCGATCATCGCGCCGTGAACCGAGGAAATTTCGTGAATGTGCGGTGCGTAGATGATCAGCTCGCCACCGTCGGCAACGACAGGTTCGAGCTTGTACATGCACTTTCCGCCGACCCAGAGATCGTCGTACATCAGCGGGGCGCATGAAAGTACCGTGTGGAACGGTTTCTTCTTGTACTCAATGTGCACTTTCGCACTCAAATCTGCCGCCTGCGACCAAGCGTCCTCCGGCGTTCCAGCGAAAAGTCCGGCGAGCTTATGATGGTGCACGACCATGCAGAATGCTAACTTCGCAACGGGAACCATCGCTCCCGCCCGGTTGACGACTTTGCGCACCGGTGTCCACTTATGCCCGATGATCTTCGGGTTTGTAATGACCGCGCCGAGCCAGTGGAAGAAGTTTAGAATTTCCGGGCCGCTGATGCCGGGAAATAGGTACTTGTTGCCCCCAGAAAAGCCAACGACCTCATGCGGGAACACCGGCCCGATGATGACCAACTGGTCGTATTCGAAGACCTTGCTGTTGATGGTGACATCGACATCCATCTCGAACAAGCCGCCGGACAGTTCGCCAATTTCTGCCGCCGTGATGGTGCCTAGCTTGGTGAGGGAGCGTGCATCGTCCCAGGTGTGGTTGAGATAGCCAACCTTCTGATACTTGCCAACGCGCTCGTTCGCGCTGATCTCAAGGCGACGGTTGATAGCATCCTCGCTCATCGCAGGATGTGTGCCGAGGGCGATCATGACATCCAAACTCGTCGCGCTTTCCCCGATCAGATCGAAAATCGTGCGGAACATCAGGCCAACTGGTGCGGTGCGGGTCGAATCGGGAACAATCAACAGGACTTTCTTGCTGGCCAAGTTCATCGGCATCAAAGCACCGGCGACTATGTTGCGCACCTGTTCGTCCGTCAGATAAGCCGGACTCGAGCCCACGCCGCTATCCTCGCCGTCAAGGCTCATATCCGTCAGTGGTTCGGCAATTCCAGTTGACATCGTTTGCTCTTAAATTGTCACCGCGGAGAATCCGCCATCGACGACAATGTTCTGGCCGGTGACAAACGACGACGCCGCGTTCGAAGCCAGCCAAACGACCACACCTGCAAGCTCATCTGGTTTACCGAACCGCGCCATCGGCGTGTGGCCGATGATCTGGCCGCCGCGCTCGGTGTACGTGCCGTCCGGCTTGAAAAGGAGCGCCTTGTTCTGCTCGGCGGGGAAGAAACCTGGGCTGATGGCGTTGACCCGAATCCCCTTTTGCGCCCATTCGCGGGCAAGGAACATGGTCAGGTTGATCACGGCTGCCTTGGCTGCAGAGTATGCGACCACCCGCGAAAGCGGAATCATGCCGGACATCGACGCGATGTTGATGATGCTGCCACTTCCCTGTGCGAGCATCGTTTCACCGAACACCTGCGACGGTATCAGCGCGCCGCCGACCAGATTCAGGTCGAAGACGGATTGCCAGGCGTCGATGGGCAGTTTGCAGAAATCACTGCCCGGAGGGAGGGTCGCCTCGGGCTTGTTTCCCCCAGCGGCATTGACAAGAATGTCCACCGTGCCGAACTTAGCGACGATAGAATCTCGCACGCTGCGCAATGCGTCGATATCCATCGCATCCGCCGAATGGAACGACGCTTCGCCGCCGTTGTCGCCGATCCGCCTGACTGCGGCATCACCACGCTCGGCATTGCGTCCCAAGATCGCAATCCGCGCACCGGCTCCAGCCAGCGCGTCCGCCATGGCCCCGCCAAGCACCCCCGTGCCGCCGAACACGACCGCCGTTTTGCCGCTAAGGTCAAATAGGTTGGATAGAGTCATTGGGCATGCACCGAGGCCGCAGTCTCAAGGTCGAAGTAGTTTTTGGCGTTTTGGAAGCAGATATCCGAGATCATCTTGCCGACCATCTCCTCATCGTTTGGAATTTCACCGCTTTCCATTTCGCGCCCGATCATATTGCACAGTACCCGGCGGAAATACTCATGCCGCGGATACGACATAAACGACCGCGAGTCGGTCAGCATCCCAACAAACCGCGAAAGCAGGCCGCAGTTCGACAGCGCATTGACCTGCCATTCGATGCCCTCTTTGGCATCGAGAAACCACCAGCCAGAACCGAACTGCATTTTGCCAGGGACAGTGCCGTCCTGATAGTTGCCGATCATGGTAGCGAGAACGTAGTTGTCGACTGGGTTGTTGTTGTACAGGATCATCTTGGGCAGCGCATTTTCGCTAGAGAGACGATCAAGATATGCGCCGAGGGACTGTGCCTGCGGATAGTCGCCGATCGAGTCGAAGCCCGTGTCCGGACCCAGTTTCTGGACAGCCTTCGGATTATTGTTGCGCAGCGCGCCCAGGTGAAGCTGCTTAGTCCAGCCGCGCTCGGTGTCAAGATGTCCGAGATGCAGCATTAGATAGGACGCGAACTGCGCATGCTCGGCCTTAGATGCGGCCTGTCCTCCACGTGCTTTCTTGAAGATCTCGCTGGCCATGGTTTCGGTCGGGAAGTCTGCAAAGGCGTTTGCAAGTCCGTGATCCGACAGACGGCATCCCTGCTCGTGGAAAAACTGATGGCGCTTGCCGATAGCGCTGAGGAAGTCGGACAAGTTGCTGATCTCCGTATTGCTGACCTCAGATAACTTGCTGACCCACGCATTGAATGCTGCAGGCTGATCGACCGCCATGGCCTTGTCGGGCCGGAACGCCGGATAGACGCGAGTGGCCAGATTGGACTTGCCGATTGCAATATGATGGGAGAGGTCGTTGACGGGATCGTCGGTAGTGCAGAGCGCGGCGACATTGAACCTGCGCAGAATGCCGTGCGTCGTGAGGTCGGCCGATTGCAGCATCTCGCTGGTGCGCTTCCAAATGGACGGGGCGCTGTCTTCATTGAGCAGCTCGTCAATGCCGAAATAACGCTTCAATTCAAGATGAGTCCAGTGATAGAGAGGGTTTCGCAGCGTGTGTGGGACTGTCTTCGCCCATGCGAGAAATTTG
Source organism: uncultured Armatimonadota bacterium (assembly GCA_963699265.1). Classification (GTDB taxonomy): domain Bacteria; phylum Armatimonadota; class Armatimonadia; order Armatimonadales; family Capsulimonadaceae; genus CAXSEA01. Next base: position 1,727,352 of record OY969427.1, read on the forward strand.
TCGTACGGTTCTGCTTCGCCCGTGATGAGCCGCTCGTCAACACCGTTCGCCCGCATCGCTCGCCACTTGTAGTGATCTCCCGCCAGCCAGATTTCGAACAGGTTTTTGAACCGTTTGTTCGCGGCGATATCGGCTGGCGGCAGGTGATTGTGATAGTCGAAAATCGCCGGCTCTTCAGCGTATGTGTGATAAAGCCGAACCGCGGCCCGGTTTTGCAGCAAAAAGTCGTCGTGAATAAATGCCATTTTCTTCATTCCTAGTCGGCGAGGAACAGCGGTCTGATGTGGCGTGCCCAGAGGTTTTCGGTAACGTTCTTTGAGATCGATTCCTCGCACGAATCGAGCATATTAAGATATTTGTCGCCCATCTGCGCCGCGACCTTGTATCCAACATGCAGAAGCTGCCGCATGCTGGGATTAAACGACGCGTTTTTCGAATCGTGTCGAACTGCCGCGACATACTCCTTCGCCGACCAGTTCGAAACATCCTCCGCGGTAGGGAGTTTGGAGGGATCGACATCGATCACCGTCGCGTAGGGTTCACAGAGTGCCTCGCGCTTTGCGAGCGCCTTGGCGTAAATCTCCTTCGCAAGCGACAGCCCCTCGCCGTCCGCCTCCGCCAAACCGATCAGCTCCTCAAGCCAGGTTGTACCCGCAGTCTTGAGGTGGATGCCAGCCCCGAAATCCTTCAGCGCGCGATGAATCGGCGCGTAGATCGAAAACTTGTCGCTCCCGGAGTGGACACTGAGCTTGAGGTTCTTCGGAAGTTGGTACTTGCTCACCGCAAACGCGATCACCGCCAGGTCATCGCGGAACTCCTGCTCGAACTGCGCGAGATCGCCAACGTAGTCGACGCCCTTGTTGAAGCGTCCCGTGAACTTTGGCGCGATGGTCTGCGCTGGAATCGCCTCGGACGCGAGCAGCGCAAGAATCACTAGCAGTTCCGGCGGAGTCTGAGGGCTGTCGGTCTCGTCCATCGAGACTTCCGTCACAAAGGTCCCGTCGCCCTTCACCGACGCGATATGCCGATAGATTCTGCCGGCTTCCTGCACGGCATCGATGTATTTGCCCGCGATCCGCTCAATATCGCTTGAACTTAGGACCAGCGGATGTTCGATGCCTGGGATTTTCAGCGTTCCAACCAGTTCCGAGTGACCGGTTACAAACGCGCTGACAGTCTCTGCACTTGCAGGCTTGCCGATGTATTCGGCAACATCAATTGTGTAGAAGTCGCTGCTGGCGGTGAAACCGTCGACCGTGTCAAGGCGGATATGGTCGGCGTCGACATAGTAGCCGTTGCCCCAGCCGAGCTCATGGACTGCAGCGTCCGCAGCGGCGCGCACACTATCTGGGCTGGATCCGATGGTCGTATGCTCGCGGTTCGACTTGTTCCAGACCGGAACGATCTGCGCTCCTGCGCTCGCGGCAAGCTGAAACGCCCGGAGCTGCGCCTTGGCCTGATGCGCAAAACGATCTCCCACTCCAAACGAATATTTCTCGATCTCCACTAGTTTGTCTCTCCAATCGCAAAACACATGTTCAATCAGCGGTTACCAACATGGTTTTCCTCGGCCTCTTACAGACACATGTGTGTAATTCGATACGGGTACAAGAATTCCTTGTAAACCGGTTGTTGAAATTGAAAAACTTCCGCCCGTTTCCCGAGCAGCTTATTCAGGTCATTCCCCGTTGCAGAGTCGTCTTCTTGAACGGCCAACAAGTTCGGGGATCGGCGTGGTGTACATGAACGGAGAAAGGGATCTCCTAAGAGCGCAATTCCTAGCGCCCATTCCGCACGTAAAACACAGATTCCGCCACTCCCGACTTCCCGCAGTCAATTGTTATGAGGAACGGTCCCCTATAACCAGATCGACTCTCAAATGTCAATAGCTCGCGCAGCAACGGTGCGTCCAGAGTGCCAACTTTAGTATCCACGTCATCCTGCTCCCAAATCGGATGCGATCTGCCGAGGCTTACCGTAATGGTTGCTGGTCCCATGTACGCCGCAGGGGTCCAAGCGAGAGTCAGCCCTTTGGGCGACAAGACTGACCCATTTTGAGGGCTATGCCACTTTACGATCCCAGACCGGCTGCGTCCGGCGGTGGTCGTTGCCTCGGCCATTTGTTCCTGTTTTGGGGATGAAACAGGCTTCGTTAACGGAATTCTAAATGTGCACGGTTTGACGAGTTCAAACGCGCCCAAGCCCAAATCGACGATCAATTTGCCGGACGGTCCGCAAACAACAACATCTTCCGGGTGCACAGGCGTGACCACGTTTTGAGACAGGTCCTTCTTGTTACCCCCGTTGAATGGCTCAATCCAGGCTGCGCCCGACTTGAGGGTCACGGTTGCTGGTAGAGTCCCGGCTAGCGCCATATTCGAAATGGCCAGAATCAACGAGGCAACACAAAGGGCAATCGCTAATGTTTTCGTGGCAGCGAAGTTATTTGTGATCATGTGACTTTTCTTTCTCATTTGGTTCGTCTTCAAAAATGACTCGCCATCCTTTTGCACGTACGTTCTTGTGATACGCGCCAGCGTGGTGAAGGTGGTGGTGCAGCGAAGGATGGATCAATGTTCCTATTGTTACGAACAGGAAATCGCTCCAAAACAGATGAGTCCTACCAACGAAGATGGTGGCGACGATAATGACGCCGAGTGCGGCGCAGACAGTGGTGACGATGGTAATGGGGTGATCTGACAGCACGGCACCATACCGAAGCGCCACAAAATAGCGCAATATTCCCGTTCCTCCAATCATAAGTATCGCCATCAACGCGTTAACCGCGACTCGACCCAGGGGAGTCATGCGGTAGAGCGGCTGTCCTGCAATTGTGGCGCACGCACTGGCATGAAGCAAAACGCCAGGCACTGGGTGATTGATGCCCGGAACTTGAGCGACATCGCTAAGCTCAGGCCTACGCACGTCACCTAGAATCACCACTCGGCCAGCGATCTCGTTTCTCAATACCCCTCCGCTCAGAATGTCCGTGTAGGCGAAAATTCCAGCGTTTGGCGCCGAAGGGCTGGTGTCGCTCAACTGGTTGGACGCGGGGAGCCATCGCGAGGTAAGAGGTCGGTAGTCGATCAGGAACGAATCGAATAGAGCCGGAAATTCTTCGTCTGCACCAGAAGTCTCGATGACATGCGCGCGCAAACCAGCGGCAAGAGCGCGCGTCCATAAGTCATTGTCGTCAGTGGATAATGGACCAATGTTGCCGCTTAAGCGCACTCCCATGGACGGCAATTTGGTCGCGGGGCTGTCGGTTTTGGTCCAAGAAATCAGGCGCGACGTGTCCTCGGCCGGAACAAGAATACCAGCGGCGAGCGGCTCGTAGCGCGAACCTCCGAGCCACACGTCCGCACTTGCGCCCGCTTGTCGACCAACCCCGAGATAAACCGGCATAGGTTGCGAACCAGTTGCGCCGGAGCTTATATCTAGACACTGGTCGAAGAATTCGGAATCCTCCGGCAAGACATATCCCGTTTTTGAATTGGGAAGCGGGCTGAAATCGATATCGACTCCCGTCGCTACAGCACCATCCGATTGAAGTCGCTGAAGCACCGACATCAGCATTGGCCGGGAAGTCGCGTAGGCCGACTTGTCCGATATCAGCGCGCTGGAATCCACCGGCATGCCGGAAATATCTACAATGACAATCTTCGAAGCGGGGCTCAAATCAGGATGCGTGCTCAGGAAGTTTCGTTCTACAATGTCGTATCCAAATTTCTTGAACTGCTGACCAGGATAGGTGTGCTCTTCAACCACATTCGTCAACACGATCAGCAAGAGCGTCGCAAGCAGCCCAATAATCACCTGAGTCTTGATTTCTGTGGCAAGCTCACCGCGCCGCTTCTCGTCGAAGGTGTTCGGCCTCGTTCGCTTGCGACGGTGTGAGTTGGGAGGCGACGCTTTTTTCTGCTCGTCGATTGTATGTGCGCCGCTGCCGGAGGGCCGATTCGCGTTTTTGGGATTCGCCGCGACATGCGCCATATTATTCGCGGATCTGCGCGGAGGCGAACTCCGAGGGGTTTGGCTGCGTTTCCGAGTAGGCATTGGTAGTGGTCAGCAAATAGCTAAGGGGCGACAACAAGAGGCACTGTTGCCGTCGCCCATGATGCCGGTGGGGCCGAATATGCGTGGAATCCGCGAACGCCATCATCGACTGCAGGGCCAAGAAGATCACTGAAGGGATTGTCCTGGGCGCGCTCGCCTCCTCGGTCTGCCAGGGCTTGAAAGCTCACATACGAATCCGTCCCAATGATCCGAAGATACTCCCTTGGGTCAGGCGAATCGGCTATAAAGGGAATGGTGCGATGAATATTATTTTCGTACCAAAGCCGGACAGTCTTACCAGGAGGGACGATATTATCATCGCCGTGGTAATCGAAATTGGGCCAAACCGGGCTAACAGTGCCGTCGCTTCTGAAATCCAGCATCGCAATATGATATGTGGTCGTGTCGCTGCAGTTGGTGACTTCTACCGTAAACGCCTCACCCACAGTCAGATGCGTCGTTGATGAATGGTTCGCGTGCATGTCGCCAGCATAGACGAAATTGCCGTCGCTGCCTTTTTCTGGAGTCTTCGCAGGAACAATCCTAGCCGTGAGAATCGGGCGAGTACCCGCCGGTGGATTGACCATCGCCAGCGCGTACCGATACTGCGACTGCTTCTTGACTTGCGCAAAGATCGAATCGGCGATTGCGTCGTCGCTCTTCGACGTATCAATCGGCGCGATCAGCGAACCTGTGTCGCCGCGCACAAGCGCGATTCGGCTGCCATCTTTTGCCAGTTTGAAGTCGGCAGACTTTCCCGAAGAACTGTCGATCCCCGCAACGCCTATGATGCGAAGCGTACTCAGCTTGGTCAGGGTGGCTTGCGCGGCGGCCGGGTCAAGAACGGCAAGACTTTGACCGTCGAACGTAAATTGCCTGGGGTCGAATGCGTGATTTATCTCGACGGCCCTAGCGCCGCCGAGATCGCTTTGTCGCAAGCCTGGTCGCAGCTTCTTGACCAATTCGATCTGCGCGGTAGCCAGACGGACACCATTCGGGGCTATCACACCTTCTGCTATTTTGTGTGCGTCGTCGAGCGTGGAAGAGTTGGGATCATAAATCGCATACGTTGACCCCGACGTCACCCCGTGCAGCTTTCCCGCTCTTAGAATGTACTTGCCGGAGGGATCGACGTAGATCGGAATGCCGACGTTCGCCGACGGGCTGTCTCCAAAGAGGCGGAAATTGGTGGCGCTGCCTTCAATTTGCGGCGTCTGATCGCCGAATTTCTGGAAAAATGCGCTCGAAACCTGGTCGGAAATCTCCTGATAGGTTGTTCCGCTGCTTGCGCGGCTTAGTATTTGAGTCAGGAAATAAGTGAAACGGCCCAGATATTTGCCGTCGTCGTCGTACTCCGACGCCACTTCGTCGTCGCTGCAGGCGGACAGAACGACATACGGCGAAGTGATGTGAATGTCGCCTTCGGTGAAGCCACGCTTGGAAACATTTGAGTCGAAGCTGGCCTGATGCCCTCCACGCGACTTTATGGGCATTGACTTGCCCGTATGTTCAACATACCACTGCTGAATCTCGCGCAGCGATTTGCCACGCTTGAGGCACGCGCCGCGCGTTGGCTCACCAGAGTGGCAGCTGTCTATCGACACAATGATTTCAGAAGGATGACGAGCCGATATCTTCGCCAGATACGATCCAAGAGTCGCGCCTGAGATTTCGTTGGTTGCCTGCTCCCAATTCGTCACAGTCGAAGGATCGCTCGGATCCTTATAGTCGCACGGCACCAGGGCGTAGTCGAGTCCTGTCGGCTTGGAGCTGTCCGGAATTTGCGACCCGTGGCCGGAATAGTGAATGTAGACGATGTCGCCAGGCTGCGTTTTGCTGATCAAGCTCTGCATCGCGCTCAAAATTGCGGTCCGGGTCGTGGTGCGAGGCGTTAACAACGTCGTGATTTGCGGCGTGTTGCCCGACTTTTGGTCGAATCTTGTAATTAAAACGACGTGCATTCGCGCCAGGTCTTCACTACAGTTCAAATCCGGATATAGCGGCTCTTTTTCAGCGCTGTGGTACGCCGAGTAGTCGGAAATTCCGATCAGCAGCGCGCGTAGCGTCGCCGAATTCGCAGGCCGGCAAAACGCGCCGACCAGAATCAGCGAAAGTATGAGGCAACACGCTCGTCGCGAGATCAATTTTTTCAACGTTTATTCTCTCAGCGGCAAGCAGGACACTATTTCCAGTTCCCCAGCATGACGAATGCCGCCCAATATTTCGGATGCGCCCAGGGCTTTGCGCGGTCGTACGGAAACTTCGGCATATCCGGCTCCCGCGCGGGAGCAGTCTTGCTGCCCTCTTCGCGGAACCCTCTTGCTCCGCCAATATCCGTGCTCGCCAGCATTACCAAAGAATTTTGCGTGCCATGCTGAACGACACCGTTCAGCAGCGAAAGTTGCGCCTGCCGCAACGCTTCGCTTTTGGTCATGGACGGATGATCCTTCAGATTGCGGTACATAATCTGCATCAACGCGCTCGTGCTGGCGTCGGGAACGTCCCATAGGCTTGCGACCACGCACTCGGCACCGTCCTGCTCCGCGAGCGTATCCAGGCTGTCCAGGCTGTTGGCATCGCCTTCGCCGACGGCGGTCGAGCATGCCGAGAGCGTCAGCAGCTTGACGTTTTGAAAAATGCCGGTGTCCCGGATGTTCGCGATATGCAGCGGCTCGCCCGCTCCGACAAGCAGATAGGAGTCGGTAGGATCGAGCTTAAAATGGCTGGCGATATGGACAACCGGGCTATTTCCTGCCTGCAGCCTGCGGCGAAACTCAGATGAGGTGAAATGCTCGTCGCGAATAATGCGGCCCGTCAAAATGCCGTTCGCAGACGCAGGCACGGCGGGGTCATGTATCACGGAATCAAGTTCGGACTCCACTCCCGGCAACGCATCAAAATGGTCAACTAGCCCTGCAAGTTGAACGTCGCGCTGCTTGGTGACTCCAAATCCCAGTGCTGACGACCAGTCACTGTGCGATTCGCTTGGGTCAAGTTGCGCAATCGACGCTGGATTGACCATCGCATTTTGCCAGCGCTGGACGAGATATTCGTTGCCGTCCCACAGTGCTTCGACCGGAATCAGGCCAAGCTGGCCATCTAGCGACCACATCACAACATCTGGCTTGTACTCATCCAGCTCCTTTTCAAGCGGGCCAAGCATGATGTCGTAAAGCTGCTTGCCAACAGGTCGCGGGTCAACCTCGGGATTGGTTATAGCCTCACGGAACTTGGCGATGAGCGCGTACATGTCGCTCGATGAGATCGGATATGCTCCAGGGCGCGGCAACGAGCCTTGCGTGCGCAGAATCACGTCGTATTGCGTTGGTGTCTGGATGGTTTCGACCAAGGCGACTCTCAGATGGGTTGCACTCGAAAACTGCCGAAGCTTGGATGCAATGGTGCTGAAAGTTGAGATCGTCTGCAAGTCTTCTGCGCCATGTTCATCGGCAGAAAGCCGCTTGGGAAGTTGAGTCAAGAACTCCTTGTATGCCGTGTTCGCTACGTCTAGTTTTGCGGATTCCGCATCAAATTCAGCACTTTGCTCTGGCGTTGGGTTTTCGATGGCGGCTAAGGCGGAAACTTTCGACTGGATCTCATCGACCGTTTCTCCGAGCTGGTCATACGCCTTCGCCCATTTTTGTTCGCCAGACGTGAGGCTGACATCGGCATTGAGCTGTGCCGCGGCATCGCGGTTTTCGCCGATAAACGCGAAGTATTGCTCCTGCTTGAGCATTCCAAGCACTTGCTCTGCTTCGACGATGCGGCCACTTTTGATCAGCAGGTCGGCTAAGGTGCGATAGAACGAGGATTTACTATTGACGAACGTCTTTTGGCTGCCGCGATCAAGCCCCTTGAGGTCGCCGCGCATGCTTTGGAACGCGTTCACCGAACGTTTGCCAAACCAGATCGCCGTATCCCAATTGCCCTCCGCCGCTTCGGCGAGCATCATTTGGCCATAAGCGTAGCCGACGAGCCGCCGCTCTCCAGTTTTGCGGGCGACGACGAGTGCGGCACCATATGACGATATCGCGTCGGCATATTGGTTCTGATCTAGCGCGACATTGCCTTCGTTGTAAAGCGCCCATTGGCGGGTGGTGAGATCACTTCGCTTGTCGGCGATGTCGAGGGCTTGGTTCAGCGCGGAAGTTGCTTCTGGATAACGCTTTTCCAGCCAGAGAGATTCTCCGATGTTTCCATAAACTACGCCTTCGGCACGAATAAGCGAGTTTTTCTGATCGATGGCTAGGGCCGTTTGATAGCACTTCAACGCGCGGTCGTACTGCCCGAGTTTGCGGAATGTGCGCCCTAGATTGTTCCAGCAGGCAGCGATTCCGGCATCGTCGTGCACGCGCTTGAGGACATTTAGCGCCTGAAATCCAGCGTCGAGCGAAAGGCCATACTGCCCGATTTCGCAGTACGCAACGCAAAGCATCGACAGGTTCGTTCCTTGATCCTGCTCGTCGGAATCTCCAAGCTGGCAGGCGATCTTGACAGCCTCTTTGCCGTATTGGATGGCGTTGCCGAAGTCGCTCGAAATTCCGATACGTGATCGCAAGGTCGCCCAGCACAGCGCCCTCGGTTTGGACGTCGCCGATGCTATGGGCAACCTGAATGGAGTGTTTGAGGTCGCTGATCGCCTTGTCATTTTGGCTTTGCGCGCGATACGCGACACCCCTGTAGTGGTAAAGATTTTCGAGCGAGCGGACGTCCCGGATCGCGGACGCGACTGCGAGGCCGTTCGTGCTGGCTGATATGGCGTCCGGTTCATCCTGCTGCACGAGGTACACGTAAGCGGCGGTTGTCCAGCCCGCGGATTCGTCAACGTGATCATTTGTAGCGTGCGCGACTTGAATGGTCGGTTGCAGGAGAGCGAGAGCTTCGGGCAGCTTGCCTTCGTTGTTGGCAAGGTTTGCAGCGGCGTGCATGTCGATGGATATTTGCTCAGACGAACGTGGCATTACGCCTTTACGCGCCTCTTCGTAGAGACGATCCGCTTTGTCCGTATCGCCCGTGGCGCCAAGTAGGTCCGCCTGATCGCGCAGGACCAGCCCATACTCGCCGTCTGATTTCGTCGGCAAGAAGGCGAGCGCCTGTTTGAACGACTCATCTGCGGACTTGTTGTCGCCCATATCGGCCTGAATTTCGCCGAGAACACGGAAGGTGCGCTCGACGGTTACAGGCGAGACCTGCGAACCGGCCTTGATTTCAATACTTCGAGCGTGTTTTGCTACCAGGAGAGCCGGCGAATCGACTGCGCTAAATAGCTCGGACGCAGCAAGTGTATTTAGCGAATCGCAAATTACAGTCGGCGAAGATGGCGAACTGGCAGCTTGGGCGGAGGGTACGACCAATGCGAATGCAAATGCTACGGGGATTGCTCTCTGAATAATGGTGGATTTCCTCAGCATAAGTTGCTCATCAGCGAAACGCCTCCCCTAAGCTTTGATGGAAGTCCGCAGAATTCCTCCGAACCTCTGACGATCTGACCCTCATCCCAACCCGGCAATAATACCGAAGGAGATATCGAACTGCTCGTCGAAAAGGTCTTCCGGTCAGTTTTTTGCCGCATTCCAAAAATGACCTCATCCAGATGCAACCGTGGCATCGCATTTGGGTCTACTCAAAACAGTTCAATTTAGCAGAAAAAACGAGGCTTGTAGATGAAAACACTGATTAGCATTGCGGCGTTAATCATTTTGTGCTCACTTTTGTCGCCCGCGACGTTTGCGGGAACAGTCAAAAAGAGCCAAACGTTCGGCATTGGTGGAAACGGCGACGAGCTCGATGTACCGTTCACGATCGCCAACGTCTCGAGTGGCAACATCACGGAGATTTGGTCGGACAACCGTGGCGATGTTGGCACGGCCCAAACCTATGCCCCCGGCATTTCCGAAGACAACTTTATCAATTTTGGCACAGCAAACCTTGGTGGCAGCGGCACGATCGTTATCACGCTTGATTGGTATCCCGGAAGCAGCGCCTCAGGAACGCCATTCGAAATCGACACGATTACCTTCACTGCTCCTGGCACGGAGGTACCGCTGATCTGGCCGTTTGCCGTATGCTATACGAATTCGCCGGTTTACAGCCTCAATGTCCCAACCAACAGCGACGGGGACATCGTCGCCCTAAGACTCAACGCGATCAATAACAACCATTTGTCTACCGGGTACCTGATTGTCAACGGTAATCAGCATGCGGTGACGTACCAAAATGGCCTAACCACCGACGCGAACGGTTCCGCTCCTGCGGGACTAACGGATCTCAATTCGATAATCGGGGGTTCGGCTAGCGACGGCATGTTTATAGACTCCGAGGGAGATGTTTCAGGCACGGCCACGCTGACCGGCAACGTAAACACCATCTTCTTCTACAGCGCGTCGTCCAGTACTTCAACGAATTTGACAGAAAGCGCAAATGTTACGCCTCTCGGCATGAATAACTCGGGCAATGTCGTTGGCTATGGCGCGCTCGATACATCCGGGGACGAACACGCGATTGTGTATATTGGCCAATTTCCGTACGACCTCCAGACGCGCGGGTATTTCCCTTCGGGAACTTTGGACAGTCAGGCGTTTGCCATCAATGGTTCGAACGTGGTTTCAGGTACCTACTCGGATGGAACGCATGCACACGCGTTCACCTGGGCGAACGGCAGCTCCACGGTCACTACGCTACCAGATGGCGGCTACACGGGTCTTGCGGCGACATCGATCAACGACGAAGGGATTGAAACAGGAACCGGCTACGACAGCATGGACAACCATGTCGCAGTGTACTGGGACACGGCCGGCATTCACACCATCACCGATGGCTCCGCCAGTAACCAGCAGTCGTTCGTCAACAACTTCAACCAGTTCCTCTGCAACGACGACAACAGTTTCTGGATCGCAAGCCCGAATACGACGCTGATAGAAATCAACGGGCTACTGACCGACAGTCTGGAGTACATCGTGCCCGGGCCGTTAAATGATCTAGGCGAGATTGCAGGCTACATGTCGGACAATAGCGGTTTGAATCCGTGCATCTTCACGCCGGAACTGCCGACGGAAGTTGTGAACATCACCGGATCTACCGACGGTTCCGGTACATACTCTGGCTCGGCTAAAGTGACTGTAGTTTCGACGCCAAACACGGGCCAGACAATCTCAGGCACGTATTATTCGCTGGATGGCGGCGCTTACAGCGCATATACGTCACCAATTACCGTCAGCACCTATGGCTCACACTCGTTTTCATCCTGGTGCGCCGACCAGTACGGCAACTCAAGCGGTGGCAACCTCTACATCTTTTCGGTAGCGCCTCCGTTAACCAGCCTGACGATCAGCCCAAATACCGTTACCAGTAAGACGACTACAACCGGGACGGTCACCCTCGCCGCGCCCGCGCCATCCGGCGGAGCAGTTATTTCACTTTCGAGTTCGAACTCGCACGATGCAGTACCGTCAACGTCAACAGTAACAATTGCTGCTGGAGCGACGACCGCAAACTTCTCCATCTACACGGCGAATTCGGGAAATTCGCCCGTGACGATTACGATATCGGCGACCTATCTGTCCGTCGTCAAGACGGCTACGGTCACGGTTAATCCGCTGCCTGCTGGGCTTGCGCTGCAAAGCTTGACTATCTCGCCAAGCACAGTGACGGCCGGGACGCATGCGACTGGGACGGTGACGCTGAATCAGACTGCGCCAACTGGGGGCATCGTGGTTGCGCTTTCAAGCTCCAATTCCCACGACGCAGTCCCAGCGGTATCGTCTGTGACCGTGCCAGCTGGCTCAACCAGCGCAAACTTCACGATCTATACGGCGAACAGTTCCACATCTGCCGTGACGATCACGCTCTCCGCTGCACTCAACGGAGTTATCAAAACAGCGACCATCACGGTCAATCCGGTGATCACGCTGACCAAATTGACGATAAATCCATCGACCGTCACGAGCGCATCGAAGAGTACAGGAACAGTCACAATTTCGCCCGCTGCACCGGCAGGTGGAATCGTGGTGACACTGTCGACAACAAATAGCCATGTCGCTGTTCCGGCGGTGTCGAGCGTCACGGTTCCTGCGGGCTCAACTACCGCCAACTTCACGATCAATGTCGCCAACTCTGGCAACGCACCAGTCACAGTCACGCTATCGGCGACATACGGCTCGGTCACCAAAACCGCCAACATCACGGTGAATCCCGTTCCGCCAGGCCTGGCACTGATGAGCCTCGGAATCTCGCCAAGCACCGTGACTGCGGGAACTCACGCGACCGGGACAGTGACACTGACGCAAGCTGCTCCTGTGGGTGGAATTGTCGTCGCGATCTCCAGCTCGAATACCAAGGATGCGGTTCCGGCCGTGCCTTCAGTGACGGTCGCCTCCGGTGCCACTACGGCAACGTTTACGATCTACACCGCCAACGGATCAGGAAGTCCGTCGACCGTGACGCTGGACGCTGAATATAACAACGTGGTCAAGACGGCGACCATCGTGGTGAATCCTTAGTTTCACCGTGACACCGCGAGACCTCTGCGCTGGTTCGTCTGCGCAGAGGTCTTGAGTGTGACAAGGCCAAATTCGCGACTCGCCAGATTCACGTAAAGACGGTATTCGTGGGTGAAGCAAGTTTCGGTCGCCGGACGGAGTCTATTGTCGAGAATCGGCTCGCAGCAGCAGGCTACTTCTCTTCCTCGGTTTCCGCAGGCTCAAGGCCCATCATCCCCGAATCCATATCGCCCATCACAACGGCCCTCGCCTCGCTTTGCGTGCGGCGCTCTTCCGCCGTCAGGGTTGCCGCGCATGGGGTTCCAAAACGGGTCTGCGCGAATGGCAAATGCGTGTCGCCGCGCGCCAAGATGTGCGATGCGTTCGTCATGCCTGTGATCGGGTCGATCGTCGCGGCTCCGTTCGGTCGGTCACCGTCATGGCCCCACAGCGTGAACGAGCGCGCATTGCAGTAGTGGCTGACAAACGAGCGCCGATAGCGGTCCGCGGTGAAGTTCTTCTTCGAGCGGTGCAAAACATGGCCACCGAAAAAGACGACGTCTCCCTCCTTCGCCGGAACAAGCAGCTGCGGGTACCGATCTGCGATGCGGCTGAGATCGTTCACTTCGTCGTCGGGATCGCTAACGTGATCAACCCGCGCAATGTCCGAAATGCCAGTGTCGCCATAGCCGTAGCCGGAGTGTGGCGGGTAGACGGGTTCGGCGTTGCTGCCCGCGGCGAACCACATGGCACCATTGAGCTCGTCGCAGTAGTCTACCGCGATCCAAGCCCCGCAGAGGCTGTCGGGCGTTGTCGGAATGTAGTAGCTGTCTTGATGCCAGCCCTGGCCCGGCTTGCCTGGCGGCTTCAAAATGAGCATTGTCTGCAGAGCAAGGACATCCGGACCGATCAGGATTTCGAGAACGTCGAGGACACGCGGATGCAACATGTAGCGCTCGTGCAGCTCCAATTTTCGGTGCAGCATATGGATACGCAGAAAAAACTGCGCCTTCTCGTCAGGCGAAAGATGCTCGGGAGGCGCTTCAAGACTTTGCGTGGTTGTGCCTGAGTAGGCGGACGGATTCGCACCCTTCATAACGCTGCCGCGCTGCTCCGGCAATCGGCCCTGCATCAGATCGTCGGTGTGCTGCTTGATTTCGGCGATTTCCTCTGCCGAAACCAGATTGCGCACGACCAGAAAACCTTGCTGGCGGAACGTCCGGTACTCGTCAACCGAGACACGGTAACGCTCGTCCACCGTGGTCGGTTTGGGGACTCTTTCCAACATCAATGCTGCGGACATAGTGAAAATCCTCCGATCCAATGGCTCTATTCTATTTGGTTTCCACTACGTACGCCATAGTCCGAACTTGCAGAAACATGTACAGAATTGATATCTGATCAGAAACCGTTACGGCCAAAGTCGATCAAGAAGTCGTTTCGGCGGAGATGCGCCTGCTCTGACGTCGCGCCTTAGCTCCGTTGGGGACTTGCCAAATGCCTCCTTGAAACGGCGTGAGAAGTGGAACGCATCGTAAAATCCGCACATCGATGCGATGTCGGTCATCGAAAAATTGCTTCCGCAGACAAGTCCAGACGCGCGGTCAAGGCGCTCCATCCGCACCACTTCCGAAGGCGAAACGCCCAGTTCTGATTGAAAAAGTCTGCACAGATGCTCCGACGTAACGAACGCGGCCCCTGCCAGGTCCGCCAGCGAAAGTGGATCAGCAAGATTGGTATCAAGACGAGAATAGGTCATCTCGAGAGCGCGCTCGACCGGCGGCGAATATGATACAGTTGCGCGATTTGAAATGGCCGCTTCGCCGGTTACGAATGCGGTCAGAATATGCGCGACTGTTAGCCGAGTTTGCCCGGCATCTCCCTGCCCAATCCAGGTCAGCAGATACCGAAACATGGGGACGATGATGTTTCCTTCGCTTACCTGCCTAACAACGGGCCAATTAGCGCGCGCTGGCCAGTGCCGCGGCGCGGCTTCAATATTAAAGTGGACATATCCGTGGCGCGTGACTTTGCACGGATCCCAAAAGAACGCATCGTTAACACCGGCTTGGCAAAGGACAACGGAACCCGCGGAAGCAACGTACGACTGGCCGTCGGCTTCATATATGGCATTGCCATCAATCATCCAGACCAGCTCGTAGTCCCGCATGGTTCGAGGGCCGAATGTCGCGCCGGCCGGGTATTTAGCGTTGCCCCAGCCAGTCGGATCGGAGAGTTGAAGTGGTGTGAATTGCAAGGTATCTCGGCAAGTCGGTCAGACGTCAAGAGAGGAAACCGCGAACAACTTCAGGCGCGTGTCTCATCCGACGGGTGATGCAACAGACGTGACTTTTCGACAACTTATGGATAAGTCTTATCGACCTAAGCTATACAGAGATTAACAGTTTCTCGTGACCTGCTTTGGCATCACTGATCCTCAGCTTTCGATATGGCGAGGTTATATGCCTCGACATTTTCCGTGTTATCGTTCTCGATCCGTACGATAATGGTTCGCGGCTTTAGCGCAGTGACGAACGCTTGCTTGGTAGTCCGCGTATCAACTGCATCTACCTTGATCAATGCAGTCGATGTGGTCAGACCAAATGAATCCAGCACGTCCGCATGGCCAAGCAGACCGATAGCCTCGCCGTCACCGTTGCGCGAAAGTGTCAGACTCAGTGCCCATTTTCCAGCAGGCAAAGCGACCCGATAGAACGCGTCATTCCCCGCGTCAAGGGTGCCGCTGCTCCCGCTGGCGTCGCCAACAGCCAACTCTTGTACATCTGTGCCGAAACCGAACGGTACGAAGTCCGTTGAGCTCGCGGATGTTAGAGTTACGTAGCTGTCCAGCGGCACGACGTCATCGGTAATCGTATTTGACACGCGCAGCCGCACTTTGCGCTGCTTTGTGATGGAAAGAATGGTAGCGGCTCGGTCATCAATCCCAACAGCGTTCGCAGTCAAGACGCTCGGCGTGGTCACAACGCCTGCGGAATTGCAGATTGCGACATTTGCCTGAATTTCGCCGCTGTCCGCACTGGTTCTGCGTAGGTCTAGAATGAGCCGATAACGTCCAGGAGGCAGCGCGATCATCCCATCGACAGCTTCATTGCTGTGAAGCGGCAAAAGTTCCGTCTTGCCTAACTGGAGCGGATGGTAGCTGCCACCTCCATTGTCGGCTGGCGTGGAATCGGCCGAGGAATCGTCAGCTCGGGCTGGACCTGCCATCCAGCTCAAAGCGGCGAACGAAATGCAGAGCGCAAATCCGCGCAATAGTTGTGCCGAGTTCAACTTTTCCTCCTTGATTGAACAACAAAGACGCTATCGAATTGCTACCCTTGATTTCTAAGTCTTCTGCTTAAGCCCGCATCTGGTCTGGATCCAGGCCGTTTGCAACGCAAAATTCAGCATAGGCCTGCGGAGCGATTTCCGACGGCTTGATCTCGCTGCGCCCGCCCCAAAATACCGCAGTGTAGGAAACGGGAATTCCAATGGATTCCAGATGGTTGTCGATCGCCTTTTTGTGCGCGAGCACGACATCCTTTTCCTGACCGTGCGCGACACCCATCACGTTCACGTTCGCAAACTCCGGTCCGCCCTCGCGCCAATATGCGTGGGTCATAATGTCGAACCTGCCGACCTGCTGGCCCGCCTCAATTTCGCGCCCGGCAGGAACAGCCCAGTGGAAGAGGCCGTTGTAGCGGGTGACGCGTTTGTCGCCCGCAACCGGTTTGACATGCTCCAAAAATGTTGAGAATCGTCCGATCACGCCGCGCTGATTCAGCGACTTTGCGACTTGCACGAACGTGTCCAAGTCCACGCCCGCCTCTTCGGCGCGCAAGCTCCAGACATCGCGGCGTACTTCGTGCGGATCGAGCTCGCGCTTAAGGGGCACTAGAACTTGCCAATCGAGATCGCTGAGTTCCACAATCTTAGTGTCGTGGACCTCGGCTACCTCGTCCGCCTTGCTGCCAATCTCAAGAAGCCTTCGACGAATATGTCCGACACCTAGGGTGAACAATCTCTTCGCCGGCATCAGACGATAGGTGTTCGCGCCAACCAGCGATTTCAGGTAGTCCGCATGCTTGACCAGCGAAAACCGCTGCGGCACTTTCAACGTAGTCCAAAGGCGATAGGCCGAGCCAGTGATCGCTGAATCAGTCGATCTCAAAACGACATGACCCGAAAATGGATCGCGCTGGAACATAGTGTCGAACGCCTCGTCCAGTCGTTCACGCGGCACATCCCACGCGACAAGCGCGCCCTGCGCCAGGTTCGTCGCCATTAGAGTTTGACGAACACGGCGAATTGTGCCCGCCTCCAGCATCGCACGAATACGCGCAATGACCGTGTCGACGTCGACCCCCGACAGCGCCGCGATCTCTCCAAACGGATCCGGCAGAAAGCCCTGGATTCGATCCTCGGAGACCGCCAGGATGCGGGAATTGATCGGATCGTCGACATCGGCGGGGAGCGTACGGATCGGCGCATCACTACTGCTTATCATGGATTCAGTTTACCTTGCGCAACTTAAACCCGGCGAGAATTGGAGAATTTAGGAACGCGCAGGCCGCTGGGCCTTTTTTCGAATGCAGAATGCGGTACGGTGGCATGGCGCGCCGACCCAGCAATTTTACTTGAATCTAGAAATTGCTGGACAACCTTCTGCTGCGATGGACATTTGGCATGGTGCATGCTCTGTAAGTTGATCAGGAAGAGTTCGAGCTGCATCTCTAGTTGTGCATATTTGTATAACTTTGCATCATGCTCCTTATTCCTTAGCTGTGTTTCCTGTCCTGTCGGTCTCCTTGAGTTACTTGTTCGGCGGTGCGCTTTGCGCACCGCCTTTTTTTGGCCCTTGCAAATTCTGGTACGATTGCGCCAAGGAGATCGCCATGGACATGTTTGCTGGCCGCGTAGTCTTGATCACCGGAGGGGCGGGCGGAGTCGGCGCGACAGTCTGCCGACGCTGGCTGGAGGCAGGAGCGCACGTCGTTGCGGTCGATGTCCACCAGGAATCGCTCGGTCGCCTCCGCGAAACAATTTCAGACAAGTCGCTGCTTGATCGGCTGTCCGGTGTCGCTGCGGACTTAACGACTGAATCTGGCGCCTCCTCCATGATTTCCGCCGCTTACGATTTCGCTGGAAAGCCGGCGGACACATTAATCCATCTCGCTGGCGGCTTTGCGATGGGACCAATCGACGCGGACGATGCCCCCTTTGTTTGGGAGAAGATGATTGCCCTCAATCTCCACACAGTTTTTCACGCGTACCGAGCTGCCGTAAAGTCCTTCAAGCCGCTTGGACGGGGTTGGATTGTTGGGATGTCATCGCGCGTTGCATTGCAGCCTGTCGCGCAGCTTTCGGCGTATGCGGCAACGAAGGCCGGCCTAATTGCATTTTCGCAGGCACTCGCCCAGGAGGTTCTGGAGGACAATATCCATGTCAATGTGATGCTCGCATCGACCATCGACACCGCAGCGAACCGCGCGGCTATGGGCGAGTCGAAGGCAAAAAACTGGGTGACGGGCGACGACATCGCCGACGCGACCTTCTATCTATGTTCTGATGCAGCGAAAGCCGTCAGCGGCGCGACGCTGGAGATATACGCAAAGGCTTAGTCCGCACATTTTCGGAAGGAGATTCAAATGGGCAGAATCGTGATCGTAGTCTATCGGGCAAAACCCAACAAGGACGCGGAACTTACGCAGCTATTACTGGAGCATGTACCGATCTTGCGCAGCCAGGGACTCGCGACCGAGCGCGAGCCAATCTTCATGCGCTCCAAAGAAGGCGCGTTTGTCGAGGTCTTTGAGTGGGTTTCGGACGACGCGATCGCCCAGGCGCACGTCAATCCGGAAGTCGGCAAGCTATGGGCGCGCTTTGACGCAGCGTTGACATTTGATACGCTTACCAACCTCGCCGAGAGCAAAGACTGGTTCGCGACCTTTACGTCTATGTAGCATTTAGCAAACAAAGACCACTATCAGTTTATGTGCTAACGTGCAAGGGTAACCCAAACCTGTCGCGCCGGGCATGCCTCTTGACGGCCAGCGCGGCAAGTAATTTGAGTTGGTCGAGGGAACTTGACTGCCATGGCGCGCCTACCAATCCGACTCGGCGTGATCGGGACGGGGATCATCTGGAAAAAGACGCATCGCCGTATCCTTTGCGCGTTCCCTGAAAAAGTTGCGATCGTGGCAATTTGCGCACAATCGGAGCAGTCGCGCGCCGAAGCGCACGCGGACTTTCCGGGCGCAAAGCTATACTCGGACTACCGCGAACTCGTTCACGATCCGGTCATAGATGCTGTTCTGATTCAGACTCCTATTCCGCTCAACGCCCGCGTCGCGCTTGCGGCTCTCACTGCTGGAAAATATGTCTTTCTCGAAAAGCCGCTGGCGACGAATCTTGAAGACGCCAAGCAACTTGTCTGTGCCTCTCGAACTGGGAACAACAGGCTCTATATTCTCGAACAGCATGTCTATCCGGACGCGTTAACCAAGACCAAAGACATCCTACGATCGGGCGAAATCGGACGGGTAGTGTCGTACGAGCGCTTCAGCGGTTTTCGCCTTGTGCCCGGCGGCGATCCCAGCGGATATGGAGATTCGGCGTGGCGTCGTGATGCCGACTACCCGCTTGGCCCTTTGATGGACGGCGGCATCCACGAAATCGCCGTCCTTACGGAGCTGTTTGGCGTGCCGGAAACGGTCACTGCGGAGGGGTCGAAGATCAGGGACCAGCACGGGGAATACGATCTGATCGCGATGACATTCCGTCATCCTGGCGGCATCGTCGGCACATTTACGCATTCCGGACTGTTGGGCGGACAGCGCAACTATTTCAATGTGCGTGGGACCAATGGGGATGCGTCGGTGACGCGAAAATCGATCACGATTGAGCCTAATATGAGCGAATCGGTGCCGGAAGCTCGAGAGATAGAAATTCACCGACACCGACTGGCATGTCAAGATGTGGTCGCAGCTCCTGACGTGCATTGAAGCAGGAATGGACGCGCTGTATTCACCTGAGATGGGCTTTCGCGACCTAACCACACTCTACGCCGTGAAGAAGTCGCTCGACGAAAAGCGCGTCGTGCACATTTCGGAGTTCGGTTAACCCCTACTCTTCGGATTCCTCGTCCTCTTCTTCGGCCAGGTCCTCGAAGACATCATATAGAGAGATCCCAGGATCAAGCATGTCTCGGTTGAGGAAGAATGTGGGCGTCGCTTCGACCCCGCTGCGTACGCCGCCTTTCATGTCCTCTTCAATTCTCTTTGCATGCGTGTGATCGTCCAGTTCGCGCTTGAATCGCTCCAGATCGAGCTTCAGCTCCCTGGCATGCTCCAGAAGCGACTCGTACTCAAGATGGTGCTGATTTTCTAGTAGAAGCTGACGCATCTCCCAGAACTTGCCCTGCGCTCCAGCCGCCTCCAGCGCCTCGGCCGCCATCTGTGCATGGATGTGGATATCGTTGAGCGGGAAATGGCGATAGACGAACCGAATCTGGCCCTCCATCTCCAAAAGAACGTCCTGAAGTTCCGGCTCAGCAATGGCGGTGTCAGGGCATTGCAGGTCGCCGTATTCGACCAACGTGTAGGTGGCGTCCTCCGTTTCACCGAGGATGTGGTCGTCATCCGTAACGGGAATTGTTAGTCGTGGCATTGTCTTGTTCGCTCCATCAAACAGCCGAACTGGTCTTAGTTCGTCATTCTCTCAATAAGGGTTTAATTGCTCCCTGCAAAGCTGTCCAGGGCGGTAATCTCGCTAGTAATATGAGATGCGCTGCCGACGAGCTCGGCATGATTTGCTCTCAACTGCGAGTTACCCACAAACAAGCCGCCTTAGTCAAGCTGCTTGAGAAATAAATATGCTGCTGGGCTTAGCGGGGAAATCCGAAGCACTGAAAGTAGCTGCCAGCGCTGTTGGAGTACGCCGTCCAGACATCAATCGTCTTCGATGTCCGGTTCAGAGCAAGACTGTGCGCGCCGCTGGCCGTGGCAAAGTCTCCGATCAAACTGATGCCGCTTCGAGTGACACCAACCACGGAAACGACACCCGTCCCGGAAGCGCAGAACAGCTTCTGCGCGAATGGATCGTACGCGATCTGGTCGACGTCTTTCGCGATCTCAACAGATCCAAGCAGCGCGCCGGAACGGGAATCGAGACAGATGAGCTGTCCGTTTCCACACGCCACAAATAGTAGGTGAAGCTGCGAATCGACCGCAATTCCCGTGGGCCGCGCGCCAGGATCGACCAGCCAAGAGCCAATGACACGATTCGAATTCGGCTCGATTACATCCACTCGGTCCTTGTTGCCAATGGTTTGGAACAGGAGGCGCGTGCCGGGATCGTAGACCATTTGACCCGGCGAACCGTTAACGGAGATGGTTGCGATCTGCTGGTGCGTCTTTGCATCAAACACCCAGACGTCCGGCAGTCCAGCGTGATCGACATAGATTCGATGATTGTCCGAGTTATAGGCCACGAATCCGGCCTTGCCGTCAAGCACAAATTCGTCGATCTTGACCAAACTTTGGCGATCGACCACGCGCAGACGTTGATCCGCGCCAGCCATGAAGACCTTGCCATCATCGCCGTCGACAGCCACGCCAGTCACCGCGCCGGTCTCAAACTGCCTGGCGCGATCCGAATCCAAATTCAGCACGGCCAGCTTTCCCGCGCTCGGGTGCGCCGCAAAAACGTGCTGCTCACCTGGATCGATGGTCATGTAGTCGAACCATCCCTGCTCATTGGAGAGACGTATCGGCGCATGGGCAATCGGATGGATCACCGGGCGCGTCGGCGGTGCAGGCGCGGGGATGGCAGTTGGCGTGGTTGCGTTTGGTGCGGGTGCGGGAATTGCGGTACTTGGAGCTGCCGGAGCTGCAGCTGGAGATTGCGGAGGGGCGTCTTGAGCGAAAACTGGGAGTCCGGAAAGCGTGCAAATCAGACCAAGGCCGATCTGTCCAAAACGGATAATGCGATGACGCAACGGGCGATGGCTCCTCAGAATTTAAACTACATGAAGATACCCGCGAGAGTCGTCCATTCGAATCGAAACAGGCCCCCGGGCATTGGAACGCATCAGTGTCCGTGGCCGCTTTTGTCAAACCGCTCGTAATTCGGACCGGTGACGCCAAGAAATTCGGTCTCTTTTCCACGATAAAGGATCATGCCGACACGTAGTCCGCCCGGTTTGAACAGTGAGATGAACCTAAAGACACCGGTCGATCCCGGCGCAAGGTTGCCAACCCAAGCAAGGTATGTTGGCTCGCCCGGCTCGTCAGGTGCATTCTCCCAGCGGATCCGTGACCATCCGGGTGGTGCGCTTTGGTGCATCCAGAATGCGTTCTCCGGACCGCCCTTTGACAACAGGCCGCCGAGCATCGGTGCGGGTTTGTATTCGTCTTTGAAGAAATAAGGGCCAATGCGAACTTTGGTAATCGGCGCTTCGCTCAAGCCAACCCGGATCAAGAGCTCAAACTGATACCCGTCGTTCTTCTGAACGCAGGTCAGCATGGGCGGCGATATTTCGGCGTAAGC
The DNA here is from genome assembly GCA_963699265.1 of uncultured Armatimonadota bacterium. Classification (GTDB taxonomy): domain Bacteria; phylum Armatimonadota; class Armatimonadia; order Armatimonadales; family Capsulimonadaceae; genus CAXSEA01. Next base: position 1,749,434 of record OY969427.1, read on the forward strand.
GTCAGCAGCCAAAGGCACGGGCGTACATACTCCTTCGCGGAAAATGGGGTTAGATCGCGGTCGGTCCAACTGCTGCAAACGCAGCGAGTTGAACGACTCTGTGAATTATAGCACAATGTTGGCCAGATTTGCGCAGATTGTCGTTTCAACCAACCGAGGAACGAGACGTGTTTGCCGGAAAGATTACCTCCCCTAGCCCCTCCTTCCGAAAGGAGGGGAACCGAAAGCTCCTCCCGCTGCGGGAGGAAGGGGCCTACGAAATGGGAAGGTGGGGGCTTACTGCGGCAGCTTCGCCTCGCCGAAAACTGCCGTGATCTCGTCGTCCAGCTTCTTCAGATCGTCGCGATAGACATGGTGCTTGTCATGCTCTTTTGCGATATTGCGAGTGCGTCGGTAAGGTCGGGGTTGGCGGTCGAGGGCGCGGTATCAGATAGCGGCCCCGCTGTGCCGAGCAACGGCGTGTTGGTCGGATCTCCTCCTCCTTCGAATTGCGGATGGATTCTTCCAGGCAGCCGACATGGAACGCCCAGACTGCATATCGGCCATGCGCGAGCTTAAGCCACGTGAGGAGCGTGCCGTCTTCCGGAGGCGTAATCCGCTGCGCTTCATCGATTATCGACCACACTGATTGCGCTTTGGGCGAATTAGGCGCGTTTTGAATAGCCGCATCCGTAATCTGGACGGGCGCAGATAGGACTCGCACTGCATCCTCATATGGCTGCCGCACATTCGGCGGTGCACCTAGTGCGAGAAGTTCCGTGACGCAATCTTTGTATCCGTCGAGTTCGGATTTCCGCGCGACCGATGAGGCAGTCGTCAGGTCGTCATCCGAACTTTTGCCCGTGTGGACCTTGTCAGCCAGCACAAGTACGGCGCTGGTCGGCGCGTACCAAGCGCAGCCGAGCCGAAACGACATTTGAACTGGCGGCGCGGGAATCAGCTGCGCGGAAGCGAAATCGCTGCGCCAAGCGCACGCTGAAAGAATCGCCAGGAGGATTGCTCCGAGCAATCGAATGGTGTTCACCCTATGCCTGCCCGGTTGGGTTCTGCATAACCTGCACAATGAAGCGACGTTCGGCAAGTAGCTTTTCTTGATAGAGGACATCCACAAAGTAAGTTCCACCGATAGGAATCTGGAGGTTGTGTACCTCAACGATTAAATCATGCACTGCCAGCGGATCACTCGCCGCGATCTGGGCGCGGAACTGCATGATCTCCTGATAGTTTGGGTCGCGCGCGCTGATCGTGATTTCGGAATTCGCAAAAACATTCGTCAGCGACGCCATGATGAACATGCGGGGATGTGTGGCGGGAAGCGACTGTGTGACAATGCCGTTAAAGCAACTGATCAAGCTCTTATTGTTGGTGCGGGCATCGACGATCACTTCATTGCAGATGTTGATGGCGAGGCAGATCGGCGCCTCATTATCGATTTGTTGTCCGTTAGATGGCATAGGGTTATTATCTTTACTTTTGGGGAATTTTCGGCGACATCGCCTAAACTATTCGGCTAGACGTGCTCCAGGCGCGCCTGAGTTCCGCTGGCAATGGCCGCGAACCAAGCGCCGGATGGATCTACTAGCGGCAGCCACCAAGCGGTCGGGCGGGCCTGGGTGTGCGGCAAGCTAGTGGTCGTGAGAATCGCCGTGCGGACATACTCCAATCGTGCAAACTCCGACGTCACTATGATTCCCCGCAGATGTTTTCGTGTCTTCAGTATTTTGGGCGAACGCTCAACCTGGCGCAGCTGCAATCGCGCTGCCTTGATCTCGCGGCCAAGCTCGTGTACACGGCTTATCATTGAACTGATGCGCCGGTCGAACCCACGCGCTCGGGTCGCTTCGCGTCTTGACAGCAGTCCGCGCAGCGACGCAGCTTGCTCGACTTGCGCCAAAAGTTCATGCCGACCCATCTGCTCGATTAGCGGCAAAATACGCCTACGGAAATGTTCACCCTTGCGGCGCTCTAGACGCGCCAGACGCGCCCGCAATTCAAACCGCTGCTGCCGAAGCTCTGCGAGTTGCGCCTTCTGCGGCTGGCGACCAATCGCAGCGTCGAATAACGTTTTCAGCGCCGTGTCATATTGACTTATGAGACATGTCCAGCACTGGGTGTCGTCGCCCGATTGATCCAAATACCGCATCAGATCGCGCGGCGTGCGTTGATCCGCGATGACCTTGAGCGTTTCGCGCTGGTTCGCAACGATACCCCTCCATCGCTTGGCAAAATCGGGAGCAGAAATCGCGCGCCGACCGAACGAATCCGAAAGATGAGGAGGTAACGAAAACTGGACGCTCTGCGGCAAGGCCGATAGCGCGTCCCAAGTCGGATAGCTCAGTCTTGTGATCGGGTGCAAATCGAGCGAGATTCCAGATTCGCGGATGGCGTCGTTCATCGCTAAGGTCCGGTCAGTGTAGCCAGATGCCGTTTCGTGGAAGACGATCAGAAATTCGCTCGCAATCATGTCGATCAATGCAACTGCTTTGCCGACAAGCGCGACTTCCAATCCGAGCCGCGACTCCAGCGCTTGCGCCAAGCTGGCCAAATCGCTTACAAACATGTTGTCGATTACAATCTTCTGTCCTGGCAGATCGAGCGAGACAATGCCCTCATTCAGAAATAGTGTTCCCCTACCTAGTCCCGGTACGACCACATCAAATGGCAGCGCACCTACGCCGAATGCATCCAGCGCATACATTCCTCCGCCCGACACAGCCGCACTGTAAGCGTTGCGGCAGATCTCCGATGTCGCGGGGTCAAGAAACAGACCGAGAAATCGGAACCGCGACAGATGGCATGTTTGCGAATTGAATTGGAAAAGCCTTGTAGATGCGGTCGTTTCGAAATTGAGGGGAGGGTGGCCGAGGAGCAGTTCGTACAGCTTGGGCAGGAGTGCTTCGTACAGTTCGGACAGGTAACACTCGCTGCTCGAGCTACAGATCTCGTCAATCCAATCCCGCAGCTTCGCATGCAGGTCGGACGCGTTTTCGCGCAGTTCTTGGCTGAGACAAGCCGCGCTCGATTCGAATGCCCATTCGAGTTGCGCCAGCAGCGCGGGCATGTATTCGCTGAGCTTGACATCGTGGGCGATGGTCACGCTCGACCTCGTGCCGACGACTCCCCTCCAGCCAAACGCCGCCGTTTTCTGAGCGTAGAACTCAGCCTTGCCGCTTGGAAATTCGGCTGCTAGCTCGTTGAACGGAACGTGGTACCTTTCGTAAAGCGCGCGCGTCGCCAAGTCTTCGCTGCCGAAAAGAGAAGACATCTCGCCGGCCGCGCTCCAGAGGCCGCGGGTCGCGCCATCATCGTGCGGCAACATGATATAGGGCTGATCGTCGTGTACAAGCGCGGTCGATTTGGCGAAGTAGTCGGTGTCGTGAACACCGGCTATAAATTTGGCGTCGGGATGGACTTCGTCAAGCAACCGTCGCCAAACGGCCTTCATCGGCTCGTCCCAAAGCACCGTTTGGCCAAGTGCCAAAAAAGGGACGCCGGGGTGGTCGTCCTTCAGTCGCTGAATGATTTCTGTCGCAGGGTGCGATGTTGACAATGTCTCGATGGTGACGAACTCCTCGCGGGAGCAACGATGCTCCCCAAGTATACCCAAGCGGCGATAAACGACTCCCTAGCTAGGGTACCATTGTCGGCGTTGCGCGGCTTGTGATGCATACCGCAACTACAGTTATGTACGGAGATTTGAAGCAATGGCGCAGATTACGCCCTTTACAGGAATACGTTTTAATCCTACAGTGGTTCCCGACCTTTCGTCGGTAGTTGCGCCGCCGTATGATGTTCTGTCCAAAGACGAAGTCGTCCAGTTCCACGCAAAAAGTCCTTATAACATCACCCATCTGACTCGCCCCGAGAGCTACGCGAGCGCGGGCAAGCTGTGGACGAATTGGCGGGACAACGCCATTTTTACTCAGGACCACCCCAGCGTCTATCTGTATCGCCAGACCTACACCGATCCCGAGACTGGAATCCGCATGCCTGCACGGGCAGGTCTGGTCTGCGCTCTGCGCCTCGAAGGCTACGAAACAGGCGGAGTGCTGCCGCACGAAAATACAATCGCCGCGCACCGCGCCGATCGGCTCGATTTGATGCGCACCACCCACGCCAACCTCGAATCAATATACGGTCTGTATTCGGACGATTCCGGGTTTGCCACTAAGCTCATCAAGGAGATGGCAAACGAAGCGCCAATTGTCGGCCAGGTTGGGGACATCTACGGCAGCGACCACACGCTCCAATGCATCGATGATCCCGGCGTGATCGCATCGTTCCAGCATGTTCTCAACGACAAGCAAGTTCTCATCGCTGATGGACACCATCGCTACGAAACCGCGCTTGCCTATCTGCGCGAGTATCCGGACGAACCCGGCTCCGGCGCGATTTTGATCACATTGACGGCGTTTCAGGACGAGGGATTGCTGGTTCTGCCGACCCACAGACTGGTGCGCGGTCTAAATCCTGATCTGTTGAACACGCTAGTTGAGCGTCTGCAAACCACCGGATTTGTCGTCAGCAATCTGCCAAGTGAAGCAAAGCCGCTTCCGCCGGGAACATTGGGATTCGACATGCTGATGTACGGCGTCCGTGGCTATCGAATGTTGCTGCCCGAAGGCACGGATCCGGCGACGTTGATCAAAGGCCCTGAATCGGTTGCTTGGAAATCGCTCGACGTGACAGTCCTGCATAAGCTCGTTTTGGAAGACCTGCTCGATATCCCGATGTCGTCGCTGGCCGCAACCGACAAAGTCCGCTACACTCGCGACGCAAACGAGGCGCATCAAAAAGTCATAAGCGGCGAATTTCAGGTCGCGTTCATGCTAGCCCGACCAACGGTGGAATCTGTCCGCGCGGTATCGGCATCGGGCGATAGGATGCCGCAGAAATCGACGTTTTTCTATCCCAAGCTGTTGTCAGGATTGGTGATGCGAAGTTTGGTGTAGGGCGCTCCACGTTCCCGCAAGCAGGAAGGCAAGGCATCGAAGACCCCTCCGGCTCGTTCCTCGCCACCTCCCCGAAACGGGAAGGCAAGGTAAATCTGGTTCCTCTCCTTTCGGAAGGAGAGGCTACGTGATGTAGGAAGCGCATCGACAATTCGTTGGCTGTAGTCAAGCCTTGCAGCGTGAAGAGTACCTCCCCTAGCCCCTCCTTCCGAAAGGAGGGGAACTGAAAGCTCCTCCCGCTGCCGGAGGAAGGGGCCAACGAAGTGGGAAGGTGGGGCATTATGACCGAGCGTTATTGGGGTGAAACGCCCGATGGCAACGAAGTATCGCTTTACACGTTAATAAATTCCAGCGGCATGCATGTGTCGATCACCAATTTCGGCGCGATCGTAACGTCAGTGCTCGTGCCGGACAATAACGGTATTCTGGCCGACGTGGTCCTGGGCTACGACAACCTCGCACCGTATACCGAAAAAGCCACCAACCCGCACTTTGGGGCGTTGGTAGGGCGATATGCCAACCGAATTGCTAAGGGGCAGTTTACGCTTGATGGACAGACCCATCACCTTCCGATCAACAACGGCCCAAACAGTCTGCACGGGGGAATTCGCGGGTTCGACCGACACACTTGGCTCGGTGAATTGACTCAGGCTGAAGTGGGGCCGTCCGTAGTCTTATCGTATCACAGCGTCGATGGCGAAGAGGGTTTTCCAGGCGATCTGGACGTGAGGGTTACTTATACACTCACCGATTCAAACGAACTGTCGATCGACTACGTCGCCACAACCGACAAGCCAACCGTTCTCAATCTAACCAACCACTCCTATTTCAATCTGGCGGGTGCAGGGAATGGTCTGATCCTCGACCATGAAGTGCAAATCAATGCGGATTCGTACACGCCGACCGACGAGACGTCCATCCCAACCGGCGAAATTCGGCCAGTCGAATGCACTCCATTCGATTTTCGCACGCCCCACGCGATTGGCGAGCGGATCGACGCCGATAATGAGCAGCTCACATTCGCCAAGGGCTACGATCACAACTTCGTGCTAAACGGCTATGAAGCTGCCGGCGATCCACGATTTGCGGCACGCGTAGTCGAACCGACATCGGGCCGTGTCATGGAAGTATTGACGACTCAGCCGGCAGTTCAGTTCTACACGGCGAACTCGCTCAAGGGCGATCTCAAAAGCGCGGACGGCAAGGTGTTCGAGCGGCGCGGCGCACTTTGCCTTGAAGCGCAGCATTTCCCCGACTCACCGAACCATCCAGAGTTTCCCAGCACGGTGTTGAGGCCAGGTGAGACGTATCATCACAAAACTATCTATAAGTTCTCCTGGTAGGGGCTAACCAAGCGAGCTTGCGAGAGCGGTTCGCCCTTCTCGGCGGCGTATAGTAATAATGCCGGGATTAGGCAGACCAAGGCATTCTTCGCAAACATCCTCAACCGTAATTGAATCTTTTGGCCGCCAAGTTCCTTTGCAGTTCCAAATATTCCTCTTCAGCAGCTTGAATTTCTTCAGGCGTAGCCTTGGCGTACTCCGCTAGCTGCTCCTGCAAATACGCGATTGCCGCTTTGTTTCGCTCGCTGATTGCTACCGGTTCAGCGTTTCCGTTCGCCAGAGCGGCACGATCCTCGACGATATTTCGAATAATCACTTCCGGTTCTGTTCCACGGAACTTGGCTTCGGAGTCTAGCCAAGCATGAGTTTGCGGCGATAACGATAGATTAAAGGTCATTTTCAACTTCTCCTAGTTCGCCTTAGCTTTATTGTCATTATGGCAGAACGTGCCAATCGATGTCCGCAACAACATCATCGCCAAATTTCCGAAGCCGTTTGTGAAAAAAATCACGACCTTCCGCGCTTCCACCCTCTTTATGCTTGATTCTCGCGGCGAGTTTATGTTATACTGAGCGCCGAAGATCGACGGAAATATGGCGATGCGTCGGCCGCAAACCGCATCGGCTGGTTAGAAGAATGCGAAGGCAATGGCGCTAAGCGACCGTGATTCTGGAAGCGACTCCGCGCAACCGTCCGCTAGAACGAGCAGCGAGACAGGCGAGGAGAACGCTCAGGATCAGGATGTAAGCCCGCCGCAAATCGATATTCCTCCCTCGCCGACTTTTCCGCCACCGCCAGATATTCAGTTTACGCGGCCCAGCTTTAGCAAAGGGCGCAATCCGGCGGAGGGCGGCCCAAACGCAGACTTGCCTGGTCAGAGCGAAGGTGCCGAGCCGTTTTCTGTGTCTCTCGGACGCGGCATGGCGGCAAGCCTACTGCTTGCGTGCTCGATTGGTGCAGGTTTGGTCATCGGTCAGTGGCTGGATGGAAAATTTCACAGTACGCCATGGCTGACCTTGCTGTTGACGTTCTTGGGAATGGCGGCCGGCTTTATCAACTTGTTCCGGCTGCTCGCGACGACAAAGCCGCGGAAGTAACATACTTTATGATCGCTGCATCGCAAAAATTGAACAAGAGCGCGGGCCAGTTGTCAGAGTCGAATCCTGAAAGGGCAACGCTGCCACCTTTCATAACTCTAGGCGCGATCTCGCTTGCGGCAAACATGCCTGCGGTTGGACTCTATCTTTTTGGCAATAAGCTGGGAATCGCTCTTAGTATTCTCGCGGGCTACTTGATCGGCATGGTCGTCTACGGGTTCCTGTACGCTTTTGTCACCAAGGGCCTCGACCTGTTCATCAAAGGGATGCGAGGTAGCGCAAGTCCGGATATTCGCGGGCCAATCGGATCGTTTGTCGTACTGTTGGTAGTGAAGTTTATTGCGCTCGGCGCGCTCGTGTTTGGCATCGTCCGGTTCGGGCATGTCAATATCCTGGCGCTGGCGTTCGGCGCGGTGGTGACGCAGATCGCGATGACCTGCAGCGTGGTCGTGCATATGGAACGAAATAAGCTCATCCGGTCAAAGAATTAGATCGCACTGCGTTCGTAGCAAACGGTTCCAAAACCAACGTGCAAATAATTTAACCGTCTTGTTTGACTGATTCGGACACCAATTAGATAATATGTCAACTCTTCCATGGTGGGTTTACTCAATTTATTCGCTGATCGCCGCGCTCGCAACGCTAGCGCTCATCGGCGGTGCGGCAGCTAAGAAGCAAAAGATTCCTGGTCGTTACCAGAACCTCTTCGAACTGCTCTTAGATGCCCTCAGGAACAATTTCAGAGGCGCGCTTGGGCCTGATGCCGACAAGCACATGCCTCTGGTGCTGACCCTGTTCTTCTTCATTTTCTTTTCCAACGTCATTGGTCAAGTGCCGCTGTTCAAGTCGCCGACTTCCAGTACCAACACAACAATCGGCCTTGGCCTGCTGGTATTTGTTTACGTCCAGTACGTTGGGATTTCAAAAAATGGCCTCGGCGGCTATCTCAAGCATTTTGTCGGGCCGGTGATCTGGCTTGCTTGGCTTTTTATCCCGATTGAGATCATCGGCGAAATTTCCAAGCCAGTCTCGCTTGGAATGAGGCTTTTCGGCAACATCTTCGGTGAGGATGTTCTCAGCGACCTGGCCACCAAGGCGGGCGAAAAGTTCTTCATCCCAATCCAGGTAATCGTCTATCCGCTTCAGCTATTTACGGACACCATTCAGGCCTATATCTTTTCAACGCTGACCTGCGCATACATCGCGATCATGTTGACGGGACATGAGGATCATAACGAAAAGCACGTTAACGAGCCGAGCGCTTTGGCCAATTTCGATGGTGTTCAGCATGCCCTTTCGGACGCATAGGGTACGAAAAGCACAAAGACAGTTTTGTAGTCGATTTCAATAAGTCTCAACTAAGGAGAAATTCTAAATGGCAGGTATCTATTTTGGTTTGGTCGCAATCGCTTGCGCTCTCGCGGCGCCGCTCGCGGCCATCGGTGCGGGCATCGGCGAAGGCATGGTCTTTTCGTCCGCGATCCAGGGCATCGCGCGCCAGCCCGAGGCTGAGGGCCGCATCCGAGGATTGATGTTTGTGTGTTTCGCTCTCGTCGAGTTCCTGTTTATCTGGGGAATCGTCGTGTTCGTTATCTTCCTTGGCAAGCTCCCGACAGCGGATCAAATTACGCAGATGTTGGCCCACTAACCATCTGCAAGTCTGCATAGGAGTCAGTTATGAGCGGAGTACTTCAATCTCTTGGCCTTTCCTGGCAGGGACTTGTCACAGAGATTATCGGCTTTCTAATTCTGATCGCGCTGCTGGTCCGCTTTGGTTTCAAGCCGATCTTCACAATGCTCGACGATCGCGCCAACGACATCAAGACGACCTACGATCAGCTTGATGCCGACCGCGCCGCCATGGAGCGGACTCGCAAAGAGTACGAGGAGCGTCTCGCTGGAATCGAAGCGCAGGCACGCGAAAAGATTCAGGCCGCAGTCAAAGAGGCGCAGGAGCTGCGTGCTGCTATGCTGGCCGATGCCAAGCAGCAGGCGGATACCGTGATCGAAAACGGGCGCGCCGACCTGGAGCGCGAACGCTCAAAGGCATTCGCGGAGATGCGTCAGCAGGTCGCGGATCTCGCGATCATGGCCGCCAGCAAAGTCATTGGCGAATCTGTCGATGACGCTCGCAGCCGGACACTGGTTGATCAGTTCATTGCCAGTGTCGGCTCGACGAGCGAAAGCGGCGTCAAGCCGTTTTCGACCAACGGCAGTACCGGCACAAATGGCGGATCGACCAAGGCGGGGGCGTAGCCAACAAGCATGAAGCGCGAACTCAAAGTCGCAAAACGGTACGCATCCGCGCTGTTCCAAGCGGTTTCGGGCGATCCTGATGGCATCGAAACGGCCTCGGCGGATCTGACGGTCGTTGAGGAGATGCTTGCTAACGTGCCTTATCTGCGCGCAGTGATGATGCAGCCGCTCGTCTCGGATGAGCGAAAGCGCAAGGTGATCGGGGACGCGTTTGAATCGCGTCTTGGAGCGCCGACGCTCAACTTCCTCTATCTGCTGATCAAAAAACGGCGCGAGGACGTGATCGACGAGATCATCGCCGAGTACCGAAGGATGGCTGACGAAGCGGCGGGCAGAGTCAAGGCGTTTGTCGAAACAAAGATCGCGCTAAGCGACGATCAGCTAAAGCGGTTGCGCGGAGCACTCGAGCAGAGGACAGGCAAGACGGTTGAACTTTATGCATCGCTCGACGACAAGATGCTTGGCGGCATGCGTGTGCGCATTGGCGATTCGATCATCGACGGCAGTCTGAGCGGCCGGCTGGAAAAGATTCACCAGCTTTTGCTAGCAGCGCGATAATTTTCCCCCTCCTTTCGGAAGGAGGGGTTAGGGGAGGTAGTCCTGGACGACTTTACTGAGCATAGCAGTCAGGTAAGTCCCTGAGCTTCCTACCTCACCTAACCTCTCCTTCCGAAAGGAGAGGAACCAGATTTGCCTAATGCTCGCAGCAATTGTTCGCTTAGCTTTAGAATTGAACTAAACATTGTTTGGATTTGCCCTCATCTCCCTAACGGAGACGATGGGAACGGGAGACATTAATCGTGGCTATAAGACCGGAAGAGATCACGTCGGTACTGACCAGTGAACTCAATGCATATAAAGGCGAGATCGAAGAGGTCGGCGTCGGCACGATCCTATCCGTCGGTGACGGGATCGCGCGCATCTACGGCTTGATGGACGCCATGGTCGGCGAACTCCTCGAGTTCCCAGGCGGCATCATGGGCCTCGCGCTCAACCTCGAAGAGGACAATGTCGGCGCGGTCATCCTTGGCTCCGATCAGCACATTAAGGAAGGCGACACGGTCAAGCGAACGGGCAACATCATCCAAGTACCCGTCGGCATGGAGATGATCGGCCGCGTCGTGGACGCGCTTGGCAAGCCCATCGACGACAAGGGCGCAATCAACGCCAAAGAGTATCGCCTGCTCGAAACCCCCGCACCGGGTGTTGTCGACCGCCAGCCAGTTAAAGAGCCGCTTCAGACCGGTATCAAGGCCATCGACGCGATGATCCCGATCGGACGCGGGCAGCGCGAGCTCATCATCGGCGACCGGCAGACCGGCAAGACGACCATCGCAATCGACACGATCATCAACCAGAAGGACACCGACGTCTACTGCATCTATGTCGCGATTGGCCAGAAGGCGTCAACCATCGCCAATGTCGTCCGTACCCTTGAAGAGAAGGGCGCGATGGAGTATACGACCGTTGTTGCCGCAGCCGCGTCCGATCCTGCCGCGCTTCAATACCTTTCGCCCTACGCCGGATGCTGCATCGGCGAGTGGTTTCGCGACAACGGCAAGCATGCGCTCATCATTTACGATGACCTCTCCAAGCAGGCCGTCGCTTATCGCCAGGTTTCGCTGCTTCTTCGCCGCCCGCCGGGACGCGAAGCGTATCCTGGAGACATCTTCTACCTGCACTCCCGACTTTTGGAGCGCGCGGCAAAGCTGTCAACAGAGCTTGGCTCAGGTTCGCTGACCGCGCTTCCGATCATCGAGACGCAGGCTGGCGACGTTTCAGCGTATATCCCGACCAACGTCATCTCTATCACCGACGGCCAGATATTTCCTCGAATCCGACCTGTTCAACTCCGGCGTGCGCCCGGCGGTAAACGTCGGCATTTCGGTATCCCGCGTCGGCGGCAATGCGCAGACCAAGGCGATGAAGTCCGTCGCTGGACGACTAAAGCTTGAACTTGCGCAGTTCCGCGAGGTGCAGGCATTCTCGCAGTTTGCATCCGACCTCGACAAGGCTACCCAGAACCAGCTTGCGCGCGGTCTACGCAATGTAGAAATTCTTAAGCAGCCGCCGTTTAGCCCTGTTCCGCTCCAACGCCAGGTCGTGGTGATCTATGCTGCGACGAACGGCTTCATTGACGATGTCCCGGTCGGCTCAGTACGGCGTTTTGAGACGGAATTCCTAGCATTCTTGGATGACAAGTATCCGGAAATCCTCGAAACAGTCGGTAAGGAGAAGGCGCTTAGTGACACGACCAGCGAAACGCTAAAGTCCGCGATTACGACATTTAAGGGTCAGTTCAAAGCCTAACGACACCCTCGTAGATCATCAAAATGAATCTTCCCCGCCATGCAAAAATGCATGGCGGGGCTGTTTTTTGCTGAAATTTGCTGATACCCACCTCTTCCCCGTTGTGACGCATACCATTGCTCAGTAATCGCTGTCGGAATGCCGATAGTTTCATATAAAACAAGCAAATTTGCTGGGATGCATTAGGCATGCGGCTTAGTATGATTTTAGAGGTGGTTGTCTACACCGTATTTTAAGCGGAGACGCCATCCTTGTTCCGACCACTCGCAATAGCACTCATAACCGTTTTGCTCGGAACATTGTGCTCGGTCGTTCACGCCGACACGCTGATCGACTCGTTCGAAACGGCGTCCGATGTGGCCAATGTCGAGACGTACAACACCCAAGTCTCCCAATCAAATGTGGGCGTGACCGACGGCTCATACTCGCTTCAGGCCAACTTCCCATCGGCAAATTTCGCAAAGATTACGGTGCCATGCCCTGCAGATCAGCCATGGAACTGGTCTGCTGTCGGGGGTCTTGCCGCTGATATCACCAATACCGGCGACTACCCTGTGACTGTGACGTTTCGTGTCGAAGACGAGCAAAACCTGCCGAGTTCGTCAACCAGCGACTATCGGTCTGGGCATTGCCTCATCGAGCCGCATCAGACGGATTCGTTCATCCTGCCATTCATCGACAGCGAGGCACCGGCGGCATACGGCGTTATCGACATGCCCTACGAGGGGCTTTTCCTTGCTCACGACATGACGGGCGTGAATCCGTTCAATCCAGCAAACATCTACGACTTTCAGATTGGGATCTCCGGAAGTCCTTACGCGACAACGCTGTATATCGACAATGTCCGAACGATTTCGGCGATCACGATGATAGAGATTTCGGACCAATACGGTCAATTTACGCGCTCAACCTGGACAGGAAAGATTGCGGCGCAAAGCGACCTCACGGCCGAACTGACGGCCGAACAAGCGGACATCGCGAGCCATCCGGCACCGACAACTTACGACGCGTATGGAGGTTGGTCTACCGGGCCAAAATTGACTTCGACCGGTTGGTTCCATACCCAAAAGGCCGGCAACCAGTGGTGGCTGGTCACGCCGAATGGCGACCCATATTTCGCGCTTGGCATGGACGCGGTCAACTTCGGTGCGCCAACTTTCACGCAGGATCGTGGCGAGATGTTCCTGTGGATGCCACTCCTGACAGATCCGACATTTGCCTCATTCTATTCGACGGCGACCGGCATCGACCTCGGTCCAATCACAAACGGCACCACCTACGATTACGAAGGAACCAACCTTCTCCGAAAGTACGGCTCGAACTACTCTGCCGACGCAGCTTCGATGGCGATTTCACGGCTGAAGTCGTGGGGATTCACCTCGATCGGGGACTCTTCCAACAGCGCTGTCTACAGACAAGGCGTACCTGTGCAAATTCGCATCGACGTGCCGGGAACGTACGATGTCGTCCCGAACGGCACCACGAACGGCAACTACATTCCCGATCCCTGGGATCCAAACTTTACGACCGCGCTCGCCAGCGCGATTTCCTCAGCGGTCGCAACCGAAAAGAACGATCCCTATCTCGTCGGATACTATATTGGCAACGAAATGAGCTGGGCCGGAGACGGCTCATACGCTCAGTATGCGCTGGGCTTGGGCGCGCTCGGTCTGAACAGCGCCGCGTCACCTGCCAAGCAGCAATTCCTCACTCAACTGCAAACCGAATATTCAACCATAGCGGCGTTCAATACCGCGTGGGGCACGTCCTTCGCGTCATGGGCTGCAATGGGCTCACCGCTGACCTTTAGCTCGCTCACCTCACAAGCTGAAACGGACATCAACGCGTTCACACTTGCACTTTCGCAAGCGTACTTCAAACTCGTTGCCCAGCAGCTTAAGCAGCAGGACCCAAACCACCTCTATCTTGGCTGCAGATTTGCCTCGACGGTCTACACGGCTCAAGAGCTGCAGGCATGTGCGCAATATGCGGATGTCGTCAGCATGAACATCTATACGCCTGGATTGAATACGATCCAGTGGAACTCCATCGCGGCGCTCAATGCGCCGTTCATGGACGGCGAGTTCAGCTTTGGCTCAATCGATGCAGGCGTGTTTGGGCCAGGCATCGTCACCGCTGTCAACCAGGCGGATCGGGCAACGCAGTTCGAGAACTATGTCAGCGCGGCACTTTCGAACCCGTGTGTCGTCGGCTGCAATTGGTTTGAGTACTACGACCAGCCAATCACGGGACGCGTCGAAGATGGGCAAAACGCCAACTACGGATTTGTAGCGATCACAGACACCCCCTACCCCGACATGGTCGCGGCATCGCGAACGGTGGCTCAAAATCTGTATGCCGAAAGGTCGAACGCAACCGCGCTGTCAGTTGCGACCGTCATCGCCGGAACTCTTTCAACGGCAAGCCTCTCCGCCGTATTGACACAGGTTTCGTCCGGGGCAACTCTGGCCGGCAAAACAGTAGTGTTTGACATTGGTGGAACAGTGGTCGGCAGTGCGACCACAAACTCGTCCGGCATCGCAACTGTGGCATTCACCGTACCAGCGACAAGCATTGTCGGGCCGAACCTGATCAACGCATCGTTTGCGGGCGACTCATCGGATTCCGCTTGCAGTGCAATGGGCGTCTTGAACGTCTCCGCCATTCCGACCAGCCTCACGATGACGCCAGCGTCGGGTAGCCACGGAGCAAAGACGACCATCGCGGTGACACTCGTGCGATCAGACACGGGAGCGCCCCTAGCTGGCTATAAGATAACAATTTCGCTTAAAGGAACGGCCCTCGGAACATTTGTGACGAATTCAAATGGTGTCGCCAGCTTGCTTTACTCCATTCCATGGCATTCGACACCAGGCGTAGTTGCACTCTCGGCATCGTTTGCTGGGAACATAACCTACGCAACATCGACAAGCGCGGGCAGCCTAACTATCGTTCCGGCGCCAACCAAAATAGTTGTTACCCCCGCGACCGGATCTCCCGGCCAGGCGATCGTACTCAACGCCACACTTACGCGCACGGATTTAAATGAAGCTCTGTATAACTACACGGTGACATTCTCGGTTGGAGGAATCGCCATCGGAACGGCCACCACGCACTCCACGGGGATCGCGTACTGTTCTTACCGCGTGCCTTCGGGCTCGAACGCGGGCACAGTGCCGATCACGGTCACCTTTGCTGGCGACACTCAGGATACCGCGTCTTCCGGTTCCGGTACGCTAACTATCCCCTAACCGTACGTCTCAAGCAATCAAAAATGAGCGCATTTCGTCGCTCTGGTCTCCCAAAAACCTTCGTTGTCGAAAAATATATGAAAATTTTTCGACAACGATTTTCGCTTGGTTGCTTGCGATAGTGCAAGCTATTGCAACGGCATGCATAGCCCCCGTTTTTGAGCGTGAACTATTGTTTGAGACTTGGCATTTTTGCCTGTAGAATGCAACTGTACGTACTCCGCCAGACACCTGCTCCGCTCTAAAATCTCGGGAGATTCCAATTGAAGTCGCTCTTGTTGTTCCTTCTTATAGGAACTGCCGTCACCTGCTGGTCGTCGGCCTCGCAAGCCAATTCGGTGATCAATTCGTTCGAATCGTCGTCGGAGATTGCGCCCATCCAAACGTACTATTCGCAGGTCGCCCTTTCGACGATTGGATTAACCAACGGCGCAAGTTCGCTGCAAGTCGTAATGAGCCCGTCGAGCTGCTCGAAGATCACGGTGCCCTGTCCGCCCTCGCTGCCGTGGGCGTGGCAATCGACCGCAGGAATTGCGGCCGACTTCACGAATCCCGGCGATGTGCCGATCACGCTGACGTTTCGCGTCGATGATGCTGCAAATCTGCCCAGCTCGGCTACGACCGACTATCGCTCTGGGCGATGCGTGATCGATCCCCACACCACGGAAACGTACCTGCTGCCGTTTGTTGACGCCCTAGCACCGACGGCCTATGGCGTAATCGACCTGCCCTATCCTGGCATGTACACCGCCGCGAATATTCTCGATGGCAACCCGTTCAACCCCGCGCACATCTACGATTATCAGATTTCGATCTCCAGCAACCAATACGTCACCACTCTTTATGTAGACAATGTCCGCACGGTGAATCCCGCCACCATGAATCTAATTGAGGACACATACGGGCAATATTCACGGGCAACTTGGCCCGGCAAAATTGTGGACAAGCATCAGGCAGCTAATCAGATCGTCACGGAGCAGGCGAACAACGCCGCAAACCCGCCTCCAGCCAATTACGACTCTGTTGGTGGCTGGAATGGCGGCCCGAAGCAGACCGCGACCGGTTGGTTCCACACGGTCAAAACCCTCGGCAAATGGTGGCTAGTCGATCCAAGCGGCAACGTGTTCTTCGACTATGGCGTCGATGGAGTTAATTTTACCGAGCCGACGTTCACCGAAGGTCGGACGAACATGTTCACCTGGCTGCCGGCGACCAATGATCCTTATTTTGGCCAGTTCTATAGCACGGCTTCGGGCGGTACTGGCGGTCCCATAACGAGTGGTACTACATTCGACAATGTCGGCGCGAACCTGCTGCGCAAGTACGGGAGCGATTTCTACGCGCAGTCCTGTACGATGGCAATTTCGAGGCTGAAATCCTGGGGATTCAACGCCATTGGGAACTCGTCGAACAACGGTGTCTATGGTCAGGGAGTGCCGATTCAGGTTCGAATCGACGTGTCGGGCACCTACGATTCCGTGCCAAATGGTACCAGCGGCGGAAACTTCGTCCCGGATCCGTGGGACCCGAATTTCGATACCGCGCTCGTTTCCTCTATACAGTCAACCGTTGCATCGGTCAAAAGCGATCCCAACTTAATCGGATACTACGTCGGCAATGAGATGAGCTGGGCTGGGAACGGCACTCTCGCTCAGTGGGGTTTGGGAATCGGCGTCTTGGCTCTGAACAGCAGCGCATCGCCAGCGAAGCAGCAATTTCTCAGCCAGCTTACGACAGAGTACGGCACCATCGCCGCGCTTAACAGCGCATGGGGCACGACGTATGCGTCATGGACTGCAATGGCATCGCCCGTGACCATTCCCTCCGTTTCCAGCTCGACTCTGTCCACTGCCGCAAAAACGGACATCGACAACTTCACAGCAAGTGTCGCGAAGGCCTATTTCCAGCTAGTTGACACAGAGCTGAAAAAACAGGATCCCAATCACCTTTACCTAGGATGCAAGTTCAGCTCGAACTACTGGACCATGCAGGAGCTTCAGGCAAACGCCGAATATGCGGATGCGGTCAGCATGGATATCTACGCACCTGGGCTGAATACGATCAAGTGGAATTTCTTGTCCACACTGAATGCACCGCTAATCGTAGGCGAATACAGCATGGGCGCCACGGATATGGGTTGTCCTGGCCAAGGAATTGTCGGTGCGCCATCGCAAGCGGCGCGCGCGACACTATTCCAGCAGTACGTCTACGCAGCCCTGTCCAACCCCTGCATAATTGGCTGCAACTGGTTTGAGTATTACGATCAGCCCGTTACCGGCCGCGTTCAAGACGGTCAAAACGCCAACTACGGCTTTGTAAACGACACCGACGAGCCTTACGTTGCGCTGGTGGCCGCGGCGCGTTCGGTTGCGGCAAACCTGTACACCTTCCGGTCGAATGCGACGCAAACTACTGTTGTGAGTGTCAGCGGCAGTGCCGACTCTAAGGTCACACTCACTGCAAGTCTGACCAGGGTAGATACTGGCGCAGGACTTGTCGGCCGAATCATCTCGTTCGATGTGAATGGAGTGACGGTCGGGGTTGGCATCACTAATTCGATTGGTGTCGCAACCCTCACCTACTCAACTCCATCATCGGACGTAAGTGGGACGTATCTAGTGGGTGCTACATTTGTCGGAGACGTTACGGACGGCGAATCGGCGGGGATGGGAACATTGACCCTTTCGAACTGGCCCTCAGTAGTCTCCGTTCCGACTATTTCGGGCAGCGCGGGTGACGCGGTCTCATTTCAGGCCACGCTGAAGCGTGCCGACACGAACACGGTCATTCCGAACACAATCGTGTCGCTGACATTGGGCGGCATCAGCGAAGGGCTATACACGACGAACTCCAACGGCACGATCCATGTCCCCTACACCATCCCATACAGCTCGGCGACGGGAAACCAAACCATTTCAGTCGGGTTTGCTGGCAGCTACACGACAAACGCTTCAACTGGTACTGGGACATTGTCGATTGTAGCCGCACCAACGAACCTCACGGTCGCCGGTGTCAGCGGTGCGCCAGGTGCTCAAGTCGTGCTTGCCGCGACTCTTGCCCGCACCGATTTGAACCAAGACCTTCAGAACTACAATTTGACCTTCTCGGTCAATGGCAAGTCCGTCGGCACCGACGCTACCCACTCAACCGGAATAGCTTACTGCGCCTACACCATTCCTGCTGGAACAAAACTGGGAGCCGAAACGATCAGCGTTTCGTTCTCCGGGAATTCGTCCTTTAAGGCCGTTAATGCCACTGGTACGCTTACTGTGAATTAGGCATGTGCAGGCGATTTGGCATTGCGTAATCAGCCGGTTTGTGTTAGAGTTAGGCCGTATAAACCTGTCGCACAAACCGGCTGATTCATGTCTTTCTGCTTGGTATCCTTTGTGCATAAATCTTCTCTTTAGCTTCTCGCGCGATCTCGAGTGTCGCGCGTTTCTACTGCAAGGAACTCCGCTCGTGAAAAACGCACCTTTTGTCGCCCTATTCTGCTTTCTAGTTGCAGTCTGCCCGCCCGTGAACGCACAGACGCTGATCAACGGCTTCGAAACCCAGGCTGAAGTTGCCACGGTCCAAACCTACGAGTCGCAGGTAGCCCTTTCGACTACAGGAATAACGCAAGGGTCGCACTCCTTGCAGGCGACGTTCCTGCCCAACGCATTTCCGAAGATCACTGTGCCAGCCCCAGTTTCCGGACCGTGGAATTGGTCGGCGACCGCAGGGCTCGCCGCAGACATCACCAATCCGAACGATGTCCCGGTGCAAGTGGTTTTTCGCGTTGAGGACGAGCAGAATCTGTCCAGCAGTGCCACCACAGATTTCCGGTCCGCCCACTGCACGATAGAGCCGCACGAGACGGAATCCTTTATTTTGCCATTCGTAGACAGTTTGGCGCCGAGTCAGTATGGAGTTGGGGACATGCCATACACGGGCATTTTTACCGCGCAGGGAGTCATTGGCAACAATCCGTTCGACCCCACCCACATCTACGATTATATTGTTGGCATCACGAACTGCGCGTCCGTGACCTCGCTGTATGTTGACAATGTCCGCACTATTGCGCCGGTCACGTTTACATCCATTTCCGATCAGTACGGTCAATACACACGAACGACTTGGACGGGTAAAATCACGTCGCAAACTGACCTGACGAACGCTCTTACGAACGAGGAGGCCGATCTGGCCGCAAATCCCGGCCCCGCTGGCCGCGATGCGTACGGCGGCTGGGCTGGCGGCCCGATGCTCTCGCACACAGGCTGGTTCCGCACGGGCACGAACAGTGGTCGGTATTGGCTGGTTACGCCGATCGGAAGCCTGTATTTTGATTTTGGCGTGGACGGCGTGGGCTTTTCTGATCCCACGTTCACCACTGACAGGTCCACTTGGTTAAAATGGCTGCCCTTGACGACAGACCCGACATTCGGCCAGTTCTACAGCACATTTAGCGGAGCGACCGGCGGCCCGATCACGTCGGGCACAACCTACGACTTCCAGGGCACCAACCTCCGGCGCAAGTACGGCTCGGCGTTCTACAGTCAATCTGTGACAATGGCGCTCACCCGCCTAAAGTCCTGGGGCTTCAACTCCATCGGCAACTCTTCCAACAATGGCCTCTATGGTCAGGGCACACCGTACCAGGTTCGCATCGATATTCCGGGCACGTACGATACGGTACCAAGTGGCGCAAGCGAAGGCATCCCCGTCCCTGATCCCTATGATCCAAACTTCGATACCGCGCTCGTATCCGCGATCGCAGCGAACATCGTTAATGTCAAGAGTGACCCGTACTTGATCGGATATTACGTACAGAACGAGCCTAGCTGGGAGGGCAACGGCGTGCTCGCGCCGTACGGCCTTGGCCTGGGCGTTCTTGGTCTCAACTCCACGGCGTCCCCAGCAAAGCAGACGTTCCTAACACAACTGCAAACCGAGTATTCGACCATCGCGGCCTTCAATACCGCATGGGGCACGACATTTGCGGCGTGGAGCGATCTTGATGCTCCGATCACGATTCCGTCAGCGGTGAGCTCGTCGCCCTCCCTCTCGTCGCAGGCTGAAGCGGACATCAATACATTCATCACGAATCTCGCCGATACTTACTTCAATCTGGTCAACACCGAAGTGAAAAAGCAAGATCCCAACCACCTGTACCTCGGCTGCAAGTTCAGTTCAAACTATTGGACGACACCGGTGTTGCAGGCGTGCGCCAAATACGCAGATGTGGTCAGCATGGACATCTACGAGCCGCGCCTCAATCTGAAGGAGTGGAGCGTCGTAAATTCGCTCGGGAAGCCGTTCATCGTCGCCGAGTTTGACAACGGCGCAACCGACATGGGTGTCTTTAGCCCCGGCCTTGTCGCGGAATCCAGTGAAGCTGCCCGCGAATCGGCATTTGAGGACTATGTATATTCCGCACTGTCCTATACGGCGATCGTTGGCGTCAACTGGTTCCAGTATGTCGATCAACCGATTACGGGGAGGCCAGTCAACGGTCAAAACGGCTGCATCGGTTTCCTTGCGATCACAGACAGCCCTTACGCTAGTCTTGTTGCTGCTGCTCGGGCAGTTGCACCAAATATCTACACGTTCCGCACCAGTTCGACACAAATCGTAGTCAACAGCCCTTCGGCAACCACAACGAATACCGCCTCGCTGACTGCAACCTTGACCACTGTCGGATCGAGGGCGGCAATTGCTAGCGAGCCGATCTCGTTCGACATCGGCGGCGTCACCATTGGCTCCGCGACAACCAATAGCAGCGGTGTCGCGACGCTGGTCTACACCGTTCCAGCCACAGATCTTGTCGGACCATATCTGGTCGGCGCAAACTTCGCGGGTACAAGCACATATGGATACTCGGACGGTTTGGGGCAGTTGACCGTCTTGATCTCACCGACAAAGATCACCGTTCCAACCGTCTCGGGACAAGCGTCAACGGCAGTCATGCTCTCTGCGACCCTGACTCGCTCGGATACGTTGGCGGCGGTTCCCAATGAAACGTTGGTATTCTCGATCAATGGAACGCAAGTAGGAAAGGCGGTGACCAACTCAAGCGGCGTGGCAACGCTGTCATATACCATTCCCTCGGGCACGGCCACTGGCAGCGAAACGATATCGGTCACATTTGCCGGAGATGCGGGAAACAGCGCATCGAGTGGTTCAGGAACATTGTTAGTTGGCGTTGCGCCGACAGGAATCACCGTGCCGACTGTTTCGGGCGCGGCTGGCGCGAGTGTTGTCCTTACGGCAACGTTGACCCGTACCGATACGAATGCGCCCCTGCAAGGCTACACAGTTTCGTTTTATCTCAACGGAACTCTACTCGGTACTGAAACGACTCACTCGACCGGCATTGCATATCAAGGCTACACAATACCGACGGGCGCGAGTGCTGGCAACGAAACAATTAAGGTAACGTTCGCTGGCAACTCTTCTTACGCCGCGTCAAGCGGCACAGGCACTCTGACTGTGCTCCTGCTGCCCACCGCCATTTCGGTCGCTCCCGTTTCGGGCGCAGCGGGTACGGCGATCGTGATTGATGCCACCCTCACCCGCACCGACACAGGCGCAGGACTACCAAACCGCACCTTGACGTTCGCAGTCAATGGCGTCACAATCGGCTCCGAAACGACGCACTCCACGGGCATCGCCTACCAAGGATACACAATTCCAGCGGGTACGACCAACGGATCGCTCCCGGTCACTGTGACATTCGCCGGCGACGCGTCCGACACTGGCTCCACTGGCACCGGCACGATCACAGTCCCCTAGTTACACATTCTTCCTCCCCTTTCCCATTCCTACGGGAAAGGGGGTTGGGGGAATGGCTTTTGACGGCTATGCTATACTCTCCGCATGCCTAATTTCACTGAACGCACGGTTGATTGGCGCGAAAACACTCCTGGCAAGCCCGAAGTCTTGATGATCGATCAGACCAAGCTGCCTGCCGTCTACGAGATCGTTTCCTATACGGATTACCGAGATGTCGCGCAGGCGATCAAGGACATGGTCGTCCGCGGCGCGCCAGCAATCGGCGCGGCGGCGGCTTTGGGTATGGCGCTCGGGGCGTTTCAAATCGAAACCGACGATGCTGCCTCCTTTAAGGCGCAGTTCGCAGAGATTGCTGAAACGATGCGAACTACGCGTCCCACCGCGGTCAATCTCTTCTGGGCGATCGACCTCATGAATCGCTTTGCCTCAAGCGCGGTCGATGCTCCTCATTTTAATCTCGCTACGACACAAGCCATTTTGAAGGGCGTTGCACTCGGTATTTTGGAGATGGACGAAAAAGCAAACCGCGCCCTTGGCGCTCATGGCGCATCGCTGATCCCGGATGGTTCACGTGTCCTAACGCACTGCAATGCAGGCGCCCTCGCATGCGTCAGCTACGGAACAGCGCTTGGCGTCATTCGGGCAGCGGTGGAATCGGGCAAAAAGATCGCGGTGATCGCCGACGAAACCCGCCCTAGACTCCAGGGCATGAAGCTGACCGCGTGGGAGTTGCAACGCGACGGAATCGATGTCAAAGTCATCAGCGACAACTCGGCTGGATATTTGATGAGCAGGGGCGAAATCGATGCGGTAGTGGTCGGCGCAGACAGGATCGCGTCAAACGGCGATACGGCAAACAAAATCGGCACCTATAGCGTGGCCGTACTTGCGAACGCGCACAGTATCCCGTTCTATGTCGCCGCGCCTATATCGACAGTCGATTTCAAGATCAAGTCGGGGGCGGAGATTCCAATTGAGCAGCGCGGGGATGAGGAAGTGACGAAAGTCGGCGAATCGGTGATCGGGCCGGAGGGTGTTAAGGTGCTGAACTACGCGTTCGATGTCACGCCCGCCAGGTTGATTTCCGCGATCTTCACCGAGCAGGGAGTGGCGTATCCTGATTTCTCGGAGTCGCTGGCAGCTCAGCACGAAAAGCATAAGGCGGAGCCGTTCACATATTCTGTGAGGCTCCGCCGTACATTTGGACCATATTCTCGGCGTCAGTCGCGCTAAACCGCCAAATCCAACTGCCCCGCATCTGTCTTGCGCTTCTTGCTGTGCTTGAACGGTGCCCGTCGAACGATCTTGCGATAGTCCAGTCCGGCTGCGGAAAGCGCCTCGTGCCACGAATCAAACCGTCTCCGAGCCGCGGTGATGAGGGTGATATCGTCCTGCTGAACAGTTTTGGCGTTGAGCGAATGCCCCGCCTTCGCATGCTCACGAACAAGGCTTAGGACTCGATCATCATCCCACTCGCGGTAGCGGCGGATGGCGTCGTAGTCAAGACCTGCGGCCTCGAGCGCCTCGCGCCAGGAACCAAAATGACTCTTCTTAGTCGCCGCTGCAGCTAGCTGCGGATCGACATTTATACAAACATTGCGCCATGAAAGATCGACATCCTTCGCATGGAGCTCGCGAATCCGCTCGATGATGCGCTGGCGTGTCCAAGATTTGTACCGACGAATCTCGTCGTAGTTCAAGCCTGCAAAACTCACAGCCGCTTCCCAAGTTCCGAAGTAGCGTGTTGCCGCCCGCAGGACAGGCAGGTTGTTGTTGGAAACGGCCGAGTAGTTCAAGTTCTCGCCAGATTCGTACATGCTACGAATTTCGAGGGCGATCGATTCCTTGCTCCACCTTCTCGACATAGTTATCTCCTTGCATTATGTGAGGTCTATCGCAGACTAAATCCTCTATTACGCCCGACTTCCCCACCGCTGCTACTTACTAATCTACCCGATTCCCGCACAAACGTCAACTTTTTTATATAAATAACTGGCCTGGGGACAAGTTTAGCGCCACACTGCCGTTAGATACTGTCTCAAGTGGGGGAATAATTCCCTCAATTGAAAAGGTACAACGCAACCATGACGTCCGAAAACGAAACCATCCCGCAAAATGTCGCGCCCGATGACGATAGCGAACCTGCTGAAGACCATGCTGGCGGTCCCGCGCCCACCCGAATTGCGCAACCGCGTTTTCGGTCGCTCAGTTCCGCACCGGCGCGGCTCATCTGGCCCCGTCTCGTGGCAATCGCGATCGTCTGTTTCGTCGGCATGGTCATATGGGGATGGCCCGGCCTGTTTGTCGGCATGTTTTTCAGCATAGCTGTCGTGATTTTTGCGTGGACAGCAGCAGGACACTATCCGCTCGACCTGCACGACGGCAAAGTACTTGATGTCAACCTGTCGCCCGACACCTTCCGGCACGTCGAATCGATCACGGAAGACCTCAAGATCGAACAGCCCGCCCTTTGGCTAATTGATGTCGAAGAGCCTCAGATGTGCGCCTGCGCCTCCGGACTCGGCAACAGAATTCGCGGACGGATCGGGATTTCAAAAGCGCTTCTGCGCGAGGCGAGCGATCTGGAGCTGTACTCCCTGCTCGCTATTGCCTGCGTACGCATCGCTTCAGGCGAGGCGACCATCAATAGCGCCTCTGCGGCCCTTGCAGGGATTCCACTCCAGCTTGCGCTGGCACCGGGACTCAACTTTCAGATCGGCAATGTTTGGCGGCGCGATCCGTCGTGCGGTTTGACCCCACTCGGAAAGTTTCTGCTGATCATCATGGCACCGATGGCCCGCGCGGCACTTGCGATGGGCGATGTGACCATGTCCGTGCTCACCACCGACATCGAAGCGACAAAGCTGATGGGATATTCGTCGGGGATCGGCAATGCGCTGCGCTGGATATCCGAACCAAAAGCGCCTATCCTGATGGATCCCGTCTGGACATACAATCCGGCAGAGGCGGCGCTATATATCGTTTCACCGTTCGACCGCGACTTCGACATCACCCAACCCTCATCCACACTTCCG
This sequence comes from uncultured Armatimonadota bacterium, assembly GCA_963699265.1. GTDB lineage: Bacteria > Armatimonadota > Armatimonadia > Armatimonadales > Capsulimonadaceae > CAXSEA01. The sequence goes on from OY969427.1 coordinate 1,774,452, forward strand.
CTCTGGATGCGCGCCCGCTTCCTGATCACAGGGCTGGTTCCCAACACGGATTTGCGGATCGCCCGCCTGCCGGCTGATCCTGTCATGGAGTTCCCCGAAGACGAGCCAGAGGCATCCCAAGCCATATGATATTCGGCCGGGCGAGATGATGGCGTCGGAATTACTGCTTAAACGTGGAGGAGACGATGCTGGCCGTGCCGGTCCAGTTTGGATGGTCGCTGCTGGCAACCGCCAACGTCGCCCCGAGGGCCGCCTGACGCTGTGAGTTGCGCGCAATTTCACGCAGCGCACTGACAACGTGCATAGTCGGCTCTTCGGCGGACGTATCCGCGGGCAAAGGCGTAGCCGCGGGCGGAATCTGCGCAACTGTCACAGGCTGTTGCGGCGCTGTGCCAGGATTTGTATTTCCGCTCGTTCCAACTGCGGGTGCGGTTATCGGAACTTCCGGCGCTGGCGTCTCAAAATTCGGCTTTGTCGCGACATTCACCGGGTTGCCGTCATGGAACGCGCCGCCGTGAGATTTGACTTTGGTTGATGCCCCCGACGGCAGCGATGCTACCAACGTATTCGGTTCCGTCGTAACTGCCGACTTGCTGTTGACACCTAGTTTGGGAGCAGCGATCTCCTGGCGCTTTGTGGGAACGACCGACGGGCTCACTTCTGTTGGCTCGCTGTTTGTCGCAACTAATGTGTGATCGTGCTTCACTTGTTTGCTGACCGGCGGCACGTTCGCGATGCGATTGCCAAAACGCGATTCGCTGCCGGGGGACGCAGGCAAGACTACAACCGGCCCAGCGGGATGATTACTCAGCAGAGAATGGACGCCAAATACTGACACCAGAATGAGTGCTGCAGCGGAAGCCGCTCCTGCAAGCCGGAGGTTTCCCTGGGAGAAAATGCGCTGCCGATCCTGCTCCTTGCGTCGTTCGACATCAAGCGCGGCCATGAGCCTGAGCGACAGGCCATCCGGCATCGGCATCTGCGGGCGCGCCTTCAGGTCGGCGCGTGAGAACTGAATGGTGTGGACAAGCGCTTTGCAGTCTGCGCACGACTCTATATGAGCCGTAAACTCGGCGACCTCTTCGGCCGTCGCCGTGTGGTCGGCAACAAGCGTTGCTAGCCGCTCGAACCGAGTGTGCGAACCGGGCAGCCAATCAAATCGAGGGCTGATTCGTTCAATAAACGTGCTGTATTTGGTCGGCGGGGAGGTGCGGTTCTTGCTCATTGTCGTCCTACCTATTACGACATTCCTAGTATCGGAAAGTTTCAACCATTTCGTCGATTGGCTCAACCAATTTTCCGGTACAATAGCCCCACATGGCAAACGATCAAAAGTCCGGCGCAGGTGCCGGCGGCGACGGATCATTCCTTGGCGGGGCAGCCAAGTTCAACCAGGCAGGCAACAACGCACCGATGGCCGGCGAGAAGGTCGCGGAGGCCAACGAGCGCGCACCGTTCGGAGGGCCGCGGGTTTGGCTTGGCACAATAGTGATTCTAGTCGCTCTCGTTTTGCTGTACGCCGTCTACGGCGACCACATTCCTGGTGTCAGCCAAAAGGGCGGCAACGGCCGCGCAATTTCCTCAACGGATCGTCCGGATGCCGATCCCGATGCTCCTGCACCGTCCCCTCAATAGCCATCTAAACGTATTAGCCTAGTTTCGGTGAACGTCATTCCTGGGTAGCACACAGGTTATTGGGCGAATCCAATTGTGGATGTTAGTCCAATAACGCGTTCGACCGGGCACCATTTTCCAAGTACATCTACCAGGTTGCCTTGTCGATAATTTGGGTTTGGAACTGATTGCCCGCACAGGCTCAACGGAGTTGCTGTTATGAAGTGCCAGCCATTTCCGTGGACCCAATCGATGCAATCGGCATGGGGTGTGATTTCGTGAGAAGTGTCCTGTCACTTACGACCAGGCATTCTGTGGCCTATATCGGCCCCTACCCACCCGATCCCTCGGGCGCCGCCGAATTTACGCTTGACCTTGTGAACTCCACCGACCTATACGGCTGGCAGAGCTTCGTGATTGCAGTCGAACCTTGCGCGAAAATCGCGCGTGATACATTCGATTCTAAGGTCGAGTTTGTACTGGATCCGTCCGATAAGCTGGCATTTCGCAAGGCCGTGCATCATATTGCTTCGCGTGAGGCGAGCGTCGTGTGCCTGCAGCTTGCTCCAGGTGTTTTCGACCGGGCATCCGACACCGATATCGCGGCATTTCTTAATGCGGTCCAGCGCCCGCTTGTGGTGGTTATCCATGGACTGTCCGCGACGGCTCAGATCAAGCAGCGACGCATCATCGAGCTGCTGGTTCCAGGCGGCGCGGTGTTTGTGAGTCTCACTCACGCGGGAGTCAAGTTGCTGGCCGATGTGTACCAAATACCCCGCGCGCAGATTCGGTATATCCCACTTGGTGCGCCGAACATCGAAGCTAGCGCCGAAGCGTCCGAAGCCGCCAAGTCGCGCTTGGGTCTGTCCGGCAAAATCGTGCTGACGACCATCGGATGCCTTGACGAAGCCCTCGGTGCCGAAGAGACCCTCAGCGCACTGAGAACTGTAGTTGACCGAAATCCGCGAGTCGTCCTTCAGATCATTTCAGGCCAGGAGGCTTCTAGTCTGCTCCATCAGGCAAATCTCGACAATATGATCGATTCGCTGGCCCTTCGCGATCATGTGCTGCTGGCGGATCATCACCTAGACTTTCGGGAACTGATCGATCACATCGCAGCCACCGACATTTATGTCAGCGCTAGACGAAGCGATCCGGTCCGTATCACGAGCAGTGCGCTTGCGATGGCATTCGTCGCCGGAAAACTGGTGGTGTCTACGCCAACCACGTACGCCCAGGAGCTTCTCGCGAATCGGCGCGGTTACATTGTTCCGTTCCGCGATCCCGATGCCCTCGCCAGGCGGCTCAACTCGATCTTGAGCGATGGCAAGGAGGCGGAAACCATTCGAAGTCGCGCGTATGCCTTTGGGCGTGGGATGACCTGGCAAGAAGTAGGGATCAAGTATGTTGAACTGTTCAATGATCTGCTGACAGATCCGCGCGGCACACTTTCCAACCCAGTTCAGCCCCAGCGGGGTCAACGGTCGGTTGCCGTCTGGGAACGTGCCCGTCTGAAAGGGAATAATTTCACCTCAAATGCGTCATAATGCGTAGCCTAAGAAATTCTCGACACTTAGGGAACAAAATCACCGCGTTTTACCGTGTATATGGTAGAATGAAGACAATGAAGCGATCACAAAGATGAATTCGCTTCCCTCCGGTCTGAAAGGCTTTACGCAACATGTCGTCGCACGTAGTTCTTTGTGAGTTGATCGCATTTGCAGTGTATGTCGTTTACTGCAGCTTCTTTGAATGGACGTTCCACCGTCACCTTTTCCACACGCCGAAGTTCGGGTACTACACGTTCAAGATGCACACGCTCGTACATCACCAGATTTACGGCGCTGGCGAAACCTATCATGCGCACGATGACCATCCGCACAAGGTCACGATGGATTGGTGGGCGCTGCTCGGCTTTTTGGGCTTTAACGCCCCGATCTTCTGGGTAATCCAAAAAGTTACGCACATCCCAAGTTTTTGGGCTGGCATGACGGCGGTGACGATCTACTACGCGCTGTACGAATCGTTCCATTGGGCGATGCACGTTCCAAAGGCGTCGAATATTTTGAGCCGGTTCGCGTTCTACCGATACCTGGATGCGCATCATCATATTCATCACAAGTACATGCTGAGCAACCTGAACGTGATCTTGCCGCTTGCCGATCTCGTAATGGGAACGCTTCGGGCGACCGATGGACGCCGAATTGGTTGGAGCTTGCGCCGCCGCAAGGTTGGAGCGGAGATTCTGCCAATCACCAAGCCTGCTGCCGAAGAGTCGAAGCTGCCGACAGGAATCGGCACCATGGCAATGACCAGCGCAGTGGCCGAAGAGCCCAAGATGACTGCCGGCGCCGGTGTGTAAGGAGTCGGTTTTGCGGCAAGCCTATTCACGCTTGAAATCTGTCCTAGAGGCGGAAAAATTAACGACGGCGGAACTGGTTCGCCGGATTGCCGATAGCGGCGCGCGCATCAATCCGAAGAGTATCTACCGACTTGCTGACCCGCAGGAGCCGCTTGAAAAAGTGGACATGCGGGTCATTAGCGTTGTTTGCGACGCCCTCGGAGTGGGAATTGGGGACTTGCTGACGTTCGACGAGCCAACGATAGTCGAGCAGTTCGACCCGGTGAAACAGTCGCGACTCGACGCGCTCCTCGCGCGACGGGACACTCTTGCCCCGGACGAGCACATCGAGCTGCGGGAACTTGTACGCGCCGCCGAAGAGGTCGCAAGAGGCAATGCGCGGCGTCTGCAAGCGCACCTGCGTAGGCTTCAACGTGCACCACGCCCACCCGCAAATCCCCCTAGCCAGGCGTATGCCGTTTCGCGGAGTTAGTCCCCCTGTTTGTGGGGCAGGCGTCCCCGCCTGTAATCTTGACCCTCTGCAAAAAATGGAAGACAGGCGGGGACGCCTGCCCAACAAACTGACTGACCAACTGATTCTCCCTTATCCCAATCCTATAGGAGAAGGTCTGGGGATGAGGGATCTCACTCCCCTTTCCTATTCCTATGGGAAAGGGGACGGGGCAAAGGGCTTGACCTTACTCCGCCGCTACCGGCTCTTGGGCGGCTGCTGCAGCGGCGGCTTTAGCGAGGGACGCTTTGGTGACTCTGGGAGTCGCTGCGACTCGCCGTGTGGCCGTCGCGCGAACCGGCGCAACCGGTGCGACAACAGGCGCAGGCGGCGAGAAACGGTTCCGGTAATACGTGAGCTGCTTGGAACCGTCATCGGTGATTGCGAATGTGCCGTCGCCGTTCTCCCGAAGCATTCCCGATGAGACCAAGCAAGTCGGCGATGGCGGCAGATTGGGTCGATGTGAGGTCAACGGCCTGACCATCCGCGACAATGGTGTCGGTCGCGCCCGGGTCGCCAGCCTGGCGAAGCAGTGCGTACTGGTTCATTTCGCTGGCAAGAATCTGCGCACGTGTGACATACATCTTCGACTCGAGATAGTAGACTCCAAGTCGCGTGATTTTGACATTTGACTGGCCATCGCGCTTCACCGCGCCCTCTTTGGCGAGCGCGTCAACATTTTCGATTACCGACGCACGGTCCACTTTAAGGCCCGACGAGAGCGACTCAATCGTCGCCGCATAGTGATGGGCATAAAGATGCTGGAGAATGCTGTCGGAGATTTTCAAACTGGTCATGAACTCGCCCTTAACTTACGAAATACTCGTATAATTGTACCTTTTTTGGCCCACTTTCTGGCCGCCGCAAAACAATTAGCGTTCCCTAAGGCCGAGTCCATAAACAAAACTGCCGTCTTGTGATACAACATCACTATGATGAAGTTCACGGATGACAACGCAGTTCAGCAGGCAGTCAAACTGCCTCCCCTCATGTTTTTCGCGGCGCTATTAATGGCAGTTTTCTTAATAGCGACAGTGAACCCAGTTGAAGCGGACAGCCATTTGCCGCAGTTTACGCCGGGATCGTTCGCCGAATGCACCGGTCAGGGATGGTCGGGACTCTACTTTGGCCAGACAACGCCCAAAGATGTGAAGAGCGAGTTCGATATCAACAAGCACAACGATATCCCCCACTCCCTTCGACTCGCCGCGCCGCGCTCGGCTAACGTGATCGTTCATGCGCTGTTTGCCGGGAAAGAGGAGACGTCGCCCCTCGCCGCAATTTATGTAGATTACGACCAGCGACTGCCGTACCTCGATGCTATTCAAACCGACGTTGCCGATCCCGGAACTGCGTATTATCCGCACACCCGTTACGAGGACTGGTGGGTGCAGGTCTTCCCGAAGCAGGGGATCGTCGCATACGTGATCAACCCTGGCGCGCCGCAGGTTGAGGCGATCATGGTCTGCCCTCCGACCGCGGTCACTAACGCACTCGAAGACTACACCACCGACAAACCGCCGATTTCGAAATGGGGCGACACGCAGCAGAAAGACCCGCGCGTGATGCTTTTCGGGACGGTCGATGTCACGTCCAAGACAACCGGTATGGACATTATCGAGGACACGCAGAGCGCGATCGAGTCGGATCTCAAGAGCGACACGGCAGGCGGCGAAATCCGCTACTGGAACGATGGCCCGGGCTCGTATACGGTACACCTCAGCGGCAATTACGATTTGAACAAAGGCGGGATCATTGACGCCGACGCGAAAATTGTCGGCCCTGGCCCCTTCGGGACGATCACGGCCGAGGGAACAGGTTCGTCGGATATCCCAGCGAACACATCGGATTTTGCGCGTTACGCCAAAGATGCAGCATCGACCGCACGTGCCAAAGCGCAGTCTGAATTCGCGGACTCGATGAAGCGTGCTGGCCCTCCCAAGCTGGACGTTTTCCGCGAGCAGGCGTGGAGCGACCTGTCGGACCGGCTGCGGGTCACCAGCGACGCCGCGATTTTGGAGACGGGAAAGGCGGCGAAGTAATTGAGCCGTTAGCAATTGTCATTCCGACCAACCGAGGAATGAGGGGACATCTTTTCCCCTCCTTTCGGAAGGAGGGGCTAGGGGAGGTACCCTTTGACCGTGGATACGCCCACATTTACGTGTCCCGTTTGCGGATATCCGGAACTTGATGGCCCGCCGCACGCCGGTTCTGGACAGGGGAGTTACGACATTTGCCCATGCTGCGGAATCGAGTTCGGAAACGATGATTTTGGAATTTCGCACGCGGAGCTGCGTACACAGTGGATTGAAAAGTGCATGCCCTGGTGGAGCACGCGCATTCAAAAACCCGCAAATTGGGACGGAACGGAGCAATTAAGAACTGCGCAAGGAAATTGGAACGCACTCGGCAATCTATTTGGTTATGGATACGACTGGAGATCAAAACCAGCCGGAGATACCTTCCCTAGCCCCTCCTTCCGAAAGGAGGGGAACTTAAAACTTTGTCTTCCCGTTTCTGGGAGGTGGCAAGGAACGAGTTGGAGCGGTCTGACTTCTGTCGCCCCTTTCCTATTCCTATGGGAAAGGGGTTGTGGGAAAGGGCTCCCTTCGCCCGTGTCCTTCGTTTCAAGCCCCGCCGGGAAGGGCGAACCGCACTCGCAAGCTCGTTTGGTTAGCCCCTACAAGCCGCTGTGTCGGCTTCCCTCTCATCCCGCGCCTCGACCAATCGCAGCTTGAACGCTGGATTGAACTTCTTGTCGCAACGTGCGCAGGAATGATTCCGTATCTGGCGCAGACGCCGCACTTGGTTCCTGCACGAAGGGCACTCATAGATTAGGACGCGTCGAAATCGCGGCTTGAGGGGATTCTTAGCGTACTTTTGCGTCACTCCGAGCCGAAACGCCAGCTCCCAAAACTCGCGCCGATGATGCAGGTGCACAATATGCGCCACTTCATGGCGGAACGTGTTCAGCGTCTCGTCCAAGCCGTGTTCCTCGAATGCCTGCCACGAAAGCACAATCCGGTGCGCGCGCTTTTGGTAGTATCCGCCAAAGCTTTTGCGTACCGAAAACTCGATCTTCGGGCGTGCTAGGCGGCCGGAAAAATGGACGCTGTTTAGGTGGTCAAACTCGATGTTGAGGATCGAGACCAGTTCCGCAATTTTGGCTGTAACGTGCTTGTTTGGCATTGCTTAAAATTGGGCGAGCAGTCTTTTCGGGACGTCTTCCGAAATGATTTGGAACTCGCCAGCGGTCATGACGATCTTGCAGTTTCGGATGGCGCGGCGCATTGAGAACAGCGGAAAATCCGAGCCCAGGACGAGGCGCTCCGGGCCGAGCAGATCGCAAAGACGGCGCAAAATTTGCGGTGGCTGCCAGCTTGTTTCCAGAGTTAGATTTTTATGCTTGCGCGCGGCGCGAAACGCCGCTGCTGGGCGGTTCCAGCCGCAGTGACCACATACAAAATTGAGTTCTGGAAACTCTGCGAGCAGCGGGCCAATCTCGACGGTCCAGTCGCCCTTGATCGGCTTGTAGATCGGATAGTCCCCTGTGTGGACGAAAATCGGTCGGCGAAATGCCTGCTCCTGTAGAACGCTCAAAATCTCGTACATGCGCGGCTCGCCAAACGATAGGTTTTGCAAGTTGGAGTGAAACTTGAACCCAGCGATTGGCTTCTGCAAGGTTTGAAGCAGCAGCTCACGCCAGTTGTCCGCCCACGGATCAACACTCCCGAACGGCAGCAGAATGCCCTTGGTCGGCGCACAGGCTGCGATGATTTCGTCGGTGGGAATGACCGGATCGATCGCGACCACGCACGCTTGCGTCACCCCGCGCCGCGCCATCTCGACAGTCAGCCGGTGCGCCGTCGTCTGCTTCATTCGCCGCACCATCTCGGAGTAGATCAGCGGCGACATTTGCCGAAAGCTGCGTAGTGCGGGCGCGCTGCGCAAGTTCTCTGCAACCGCCTCGACCGTCTCTTGCCAAACCAAATCCATCCACGGCCCGGATTTTGTTAGCGGCTCCAGCGTCTCGTAGTAGCCGCTGTCTGGCAGCGGAAGCTGCGATCCGGGAGTCATGATATGACAGTGAAAGTCGATCATGGCGCATCATCGCCAATGATTTCCAAGATGATTGGGGATGGCTCGGGCGGCTCATCGCCGATGACATAGGCATCGCGTAGGGCATCGTCTAATCCAGAGTCGTTGTTCAAGCGTGCCGTATCGGACGAACTCAGTGTTGCCAACCTCTGACCATTTTTCACTTGATCCCCCACTACTTTCGACAAAAAGACGCCAGCAAGGTGGTCGATCTTGTCCCCTTTCTTTTCTCGACCAGCGCCGAGTCGCTGGGCAAGCCGTCCAATCTTTAGCGCGTCAACTTTTTGCACATAGCCAGCCTTTGTCGATAGCACAGAACGACGGTTCCTTATCGATCTTTGGAGCGTAGAGCTATCAACTGAACTAGGATCCCCGCCCTGAGCTTTAACAATTTCGACCCATTTTGCGCGTGCGGCACGTGATGAAATGAGCAGTGATACATCCGCTTCAACTCCGGCCATTTTTAGCCCTTGCCTGCACGCTGCTACCGTAAGCTCAAGCAACCGATCGTCTGATGGCATGCCTATGAGTAACAGCAACGACTCGGCAAGCTCCTGATAATTGCCTACCGCTCTTCCCAGCGGCTGATTCATATCCGTCAGGTAAATCGTGATCTTCTTGCCGTAGGAACGCGCAATTTTCTGGCAGCTTTGTGCAAGTTCACGGGCTGAATCTATACGTTTCATGAACGCGCCGCTGCCGACCTTGATGTCGAGCAGGATGGCGTCCGCGCCGCAGGCGATCTTTTTGGACATGATCGACGACGCGATCAGGGGAATGCTGGCGACCGATCCAGTGACATCCCGGAGGGCGTACATCAGACGATCCGCTGGAGCGATTGTGTCCGTTTGGCCGCAGATGCAGGCGCCAACGCTTTTGACCTGCGCGATGATCTCTTTCTCGGTCAGTTCCGTGCGAAAACCAGGGATGCTTTCCAGCTTGTCCAATGTCCCCCCGGTATGGCCGAGCCCATGACCGGACATCTTCGCCATCGGAACACCCGCTGCCGCAAGGATCGGAACCAGGGCCAAAGTTACCTTATCCCCCACTCCGCCGGAGCTGTGTTTGTCCAACTTGATTCCAGGAATGCTAGACAAATCGAGGATTTTGCCGCTGTTCACCATCGCACGGGTCAGGCAGATGGTTTCGTCGAGCGACATTCCACGGCAAGCGACGGCCATCAGGAACGCGCTCATCTGGTAGTCGGGAATCTCGCCCGCAACAAAGCCCGCGACCATCGCAGCAATATCTGAGTCGGCCAGCTCCTTGCCGTCCTTTTTCGCTTCGATGATATCAACAGTGCGCATAGGCCATTTTAGCATAACCCGGCAGTTGTGGCAGGTTCAGTGAGCCCGATGTCGTATAGTAAGTGAAGTATCTGGCGTACAGCGCGCTCCAAACCCCCGGAGGGTTAATGTCCATGCGACCAAAACTTGCCTGCTTCGGCCTCGCCTTCTTAATATCTACTATCTTCGCGATCCCGTCCGTCGCCCAAACCACACCCGCGCCAACTAACGCCAATCTGCCAATCACGCGCGTTTCGCTCTACACGAGCGGGGTTGGCTATTTCGAGCGGCGTGGCGAAGTCGATGGCACGGCCAGCCAAAATCTGCTGTTCCCTGTCAACCAGATGAACGACATTCTCAAATCGCTTGTCCTCCTCGACACTGGCGGCGGGTCGATTGAACCTGTGACTTACGCCGCGCAAGATCCGGTCAACAAGCAGTTGCAGGCGTTCTCGGTTGATCTTAGCGACAACCCAGACCGCGCTACGCTTCTCAATCGCCTTCGAGGCGCTGAAGTGCGTGTCTCTTTGGCCGCTCCAGCGACGCTGATAACAGGCTCAATCGTTGGAGTCGAGCAACGCACAATCACCCTCCCGAACAGCGAAGGCACAACTCAGCAATCGACCCTTAGCCTCATGACGGATGACGGCCTGATGTCAATTCCGCTGGATTCTGTATCGGCAATTAAGTTCCTCGATCCCGCTCTCGACGCCGAAATCCGCGCGGCTCTTGGGGTGGTCGCACAAGGGCGCGACGCGCAAAAGCGCGCGGTGACGCTCAGTTTCTCCGGTCACGGAAAACGGCCTGTCCTGGTCGGCTACGTGACTGCGACTCCGCTCTGGCAGACGTCATATCGGCTGGTTTTAGGCGATAAGCCCGTGCTGCAGGGGTGGGCGTTGGTGCAAAACACCAGCCAGGACGATTGGGCAAATGTCCATCTCAGCCTCGTTTCTGGCCGCCCGATATCGTTCATTCAGGACCTGTACACGCCGCTGTACGTGACTCGCCCAACCATCGAGGCACAGGTCGCGCAGTCGATTGCGCCGCAGACCTACGCCTCTAATTTGGATGCCAAGGCTGCGGCGAATGCGCCAATGAATAGTCTTGCGGAGAGTAGTGTCCCACCTGCGCCAGTCGTCACCAGTCTCCTTCCGATCACGCAACTGGGATCGCTGCCTAATGGCAACATCTACCAAAATCCTGGTATGTTCAGAAAGTCGTTCGGAGGTGCGGCGTTACAGCAAAGCATCGCCACGACTGGCGCAAAGCTGGGCCAGTCGTTCTTCGCGTATGATATTTCGGTGCCAGTAAGCGTGCCGCGACAGCAGTCGGCGATGATTCCGTTTCTGTCCGAAGATATTCGTGCCAAGCGCGTGTCCATCTACAATCAGTCCGTGTTGCCCGACCATCCCCTAAGCGGCGCACGGATGGTCAACACATCAAAGCTGCATCTGATGGGCGGGCCGATCACCGTATTTGATTCGCAAACGGACTCCGGTAACGGGTATGTCGGCGACGCGGTCATTGATGATACGGAGCCGGGCCAGACGCGGCTGTTTTCATTCGCGGTGGACACCGGTGTCGATGCCGCGTCGAAGCAAGGTGACAGTTCTGGCATAACCAATGTCTTTTCAATCGCGAACGGACTTCTGCAGGATGTGACGAAGTACCAGGTGAGCATGATCTACACCTTCAAGAACAACTCTGACGAGGCTCGTACAGTGGTCGTCGAGCAGCCCATTCAAGGCGACAACTTCAAGTTGATCGAACCCGCTGTGCCAAGCGAAACGACTGCGAGTCTCTATCGGTTTGACGTCCCGCTCGGCGCTAGGGACAGCAAAAAGTTCACGGTTCGTCAAGAGGAGACCGACAACAACCAAATTGGTCTAATCGATTGCGATCTGCCAACCCTATTTAGCTACTCGAAATCCGGCGATCTCAGCCCGGAGATGAAGCGTGCTCTTAGCGACATTCTCACGAGGCGACGTGCAATTCAATCTACTTCCGATCAGATCAGCACGTTAAGCAGCCAAATTGAGTCAATCAACCGCGGTCAGGATCGTATTCGCGAAAACATGAAGGCGCTCGACCATACATCGGATCTGTATAAGCGCTATGTTTCCGAGCTGGATTCGCAGGAGACCACGCTTCAAAACTCAAACGACAAGATCGCCGCGCTGCAAAACCAGCTTGCACAGCAGCGTCAAGATTTGGCGGACTATGTTTCGCACCTGACGGTACAATAAGGCATTATGCAAACTATCGAAAACCCGATTATTGTCGCGCTGGATGTGCCCGATACAGAGCCAGCCGTCCGTCTGGTCAAGTCGCTGACGGGTTCAGTCGGCGCGTTCAAGGTCGGCCTCGAGCTGTTCAACGCAGTTGGCCCCAGCATTTTCGATGCCCTCCGTGAAGCTGGCGGGTCGGACATCAAAATTTTCTATGACCCCAAGCTGCACGATATTCCCAATACCGTCGCGGGCGCGACGTACGCTGCCGCCAAGCACAATTTGTGGATGATCAACGTCCACACTGGCGGCGGCTCAGCCATTTTGCGCGCGGTGGTTGATGCCGCCAAATCTGTACCCGGCACAAAGCCGCTGGTGATTGGCGTGACTTTGCTGACCAGCATCAGCGCCGAGGTCCTGAACAACGAGATTGGCATTCCAGCCACGCCGGAAGAGCAGGTTTTGCGCCTTGCCAAGCTCGCGCAATCAAGCGGCTGCGATGGCGTGGTGGCATCGCCACATGAGGTTCCGGCCATCCGCGCGGCGTGCGGGCCGGACTTCCTGATTGTCACACCGGGCGTCCGGCCTGTCGGTGCTGACATTAACGACCAAAAGCGCATCATGACCCCAGCCGACGCAATCAAGCAAGGTTCGAATTATCTCGTCATCGGTCGGCCGATTACCCAGGCTAGCGATCCAAAAGCCTCTGCGGAGGCGATTTTGGCGGAGATAAGAGGCTAGCAAACGCGGGCAGCCGCCGAGCAGAACCGCCCCCCGCCTCCCGAAATGCGAGGGGCCGGGCAAGTAGTCTGGGCCAGCGGCCGGGAACTATTTGGTGAGTTTGAGCGTAGATAGGATTAGAATGCACTCCTGTTCGTCACCCCTTTAGATTTCTTAATATAAATTTAATCTAGCCATCCAGTCAAATTTCAGCAGTTTTGCCCCATAATATATAAAGATGAGTCACGAGAAGCGAACCATTACGCGACCCTCTGACGTGGCCCGACCTTCCCAGGACGAACAAGCCCGAACGAGACGTACATATCATTCCCATATCACGGCCGCTCCTGTTCGAGGCCGTAATGCGCGTCGAGCGGGTATTGCTGCGGCAAAATGGCTGTCACTTGGAGTGGCAGTGCCCGTTCTTTCGTTCTGCCTGACAGTCTATGCACCCTCGATCTCGCATGCGTTCCAAAATCGTGCGACGTTAGTCAAGACAAAAGTCGCCTCGGTAATCGCGCACGTCCCCGCTCCGGCAGCGCCGACACCCGTGGCTGATGTCGCCGACTCCGGCACAGGCACGCTTCCGCCCGGCTCGGCGAACCTGGTCAATCCAATCGCTCCACTTACGGTTCAAACCTGCACCGATGGTCCTGTCCCGATCACTGCCATTGTTGGCGGCACCGCAGGTTCGCGTCGGTCGCTGATTCGGCAGGGCGTTGATCAGTTCGTTAAGGACGCTGGCGCGGCCGCTGGGCTAAACGGGACGTTTTTCGCAAATGCTTCCCTTGAAGGCACCGACAATCTGTTGATCGGCCCATCGCTTTGCGACAACGACGCTCACCTGCTCACTAGCCCATTCGACCAAAAGCCGCAGCTTGACGGCAGGCCGATGGTGCTAATGTCGGCGAAGAGAACTTTGGTGATTCCGTACGATTCGGCGACAATGACCGACGACACCAACCTGCGCACGTTTTTGCCCGATATGAAGGATGCATTCCTCGGCGGTGTTTGGCTGGTCCATAACGGCATCGCCATCGACAGTCAGGGCATTAATGGCTATCACATGAAGGACGCGATGGATCCTCGCCGACGCGCATTCTTTGGCATTACGACCGACGGTAGGCCAGTTCTCGGCGCGACGACTTATGTCGGAACATCGCTTCAGTTGGCGCAGGCAGCTCAGCAGATGGGCCTGCAAGAGGCTGTCCTCCTCGATTCCGGCTTCAGCACATCACTCGTTTTTGGCGACAAGATTCTGGTGACAGGACACACTTCGCCGGGAATCCCAAGCAGGCCGGTGCCGCAGGCGATTCTACTTTACGGCCAGCCAGCTCCTGAAACGGTCGTGCAGGTCGCATCGATGACGGAGTCCGTCGCTACCGGACTCGCATCGGACGTTGTTGCTGCGAGACGCCATCGTCGGCACAAAATCCTATCCTAGCGCACGCATCACCCGGCTGGTAAAATGTCCGCGTAATGCTCCTCCAAGTCAGCGACCTCCACACCGAATTTGCGCCAAAGGGCCAGCCGCCTATTCTTGCCGTGCGCGGCGTTAGTTTTTCCGTCGATAGCGGCGAAACTCTCGGCATTGTCGGCGAATCTGGCTCAGGAAAAAGCGTCACCGCGATGTCGCTGGTGAGGCTGGTAGATCGGCCCGGACGCATCACATCCGGCACGGCGCTCTTCGATGGACAGGATCTCCTCCAAATGCACGAGCGCGATCTACGCGGATTGCGCGGCAAGCGGATCGCGTTCATTTTTCAGGATCCGATGACGGCCCTCAATCCGGTGCTGACCATCGGAACGCAGATGGTCGAAACCCTGCTGGCGCACGAAAAGCTGACTCGCGCCGAAGCGATGCAGTCTGCGCGCGAGTGGCTGGAGAAGGTGCGGATTTCCGATCCCGATCATCGCCTGACGCAGTATCCGTTCGAGCTTAGCGGCGGGATGCGCCAGCGCGTGATGATCGCGATGGCGTTTTCGCTGAGGCCGGAACTCTTAATCGCCGACGAGCCGACCACCGCGCTGGATGTCACCGTGCAGGCGCAGATCCTCGACCTGATGGACGAGATGCGGCGAGAGTCCAAAACGGCGGTGCTCCTGATCACGCACGATCTCGGCATTGTCGCCGAACGTTGCGACAGGGTTGCGGTGATGTACGCGGGCGAAATCGTCGAAAATGCGACGACTGCGCAGCTATTCACGTCGCCAAAGCATCCTTACACGAAGGCGCTGCTCGCTGCGCTGCCGGATATCGGTCGCCGGGCGCAGGACGGCCCGCTTTACTTCTTGCCAGGACAGCCGCCGCGTTTGCAGGCGGACCGGATTTCGCCAGGCTGCCAGTTCGCGGCGCGCTGCGCAAATGTGATGGACATCTGCCGGACGACTTCGCCGAGTATGGTGGCATCTGGCATCCAGGTGGTAAGATGTCTACTGTACGAAGGTGGTAACAATGCCGCCGCAATTCTTGAACCCACTCCCGAGGAACAACTGATTTGATCGAACCGTTACGCAAACCCGAAGTCGAAAACCCCTACGAGGACCCGATCTGCCACACCATAGTCGATCCCAGGCGTGCCCTCAAGTCGATGTATCGCGGGCACACGTTCTACTTCCACAGCAAACAGTGCAAGAAGGAATTCGACCAAAACCCGCAGCTTTGGATCTCGGTGTCGCATGCCGAGATGACTTCGAGCAATATGGCGATTGAGTAGACCTGCCCCGGCGACGAGTCGCCACCCCTCCCGCAGCGGAAAGGGAAAGAATTTGTCATTTCGACCGAAAGGAGGTACGACTGGAGCGGAGAAATCTCTCCAGGCCGTTGAATAGGGCCGAAAGATTTCTCACAGACCGCGTTCCGCATTTGGTCGAAATGGCACGGTACGTTCAAGATTAAAGACCGACTGGCCGTTATGCCAAGGGTTCATTGGCGGAGTTGCTCGGCGGTGAAGCTTCGGTTCGCGGAAGGGAGATGAGCGTAAGGCCGTTGTGGCGCAGCGTTGTTCCCTGACATCGAACCGAAACTGGGAGCCGGGCACGCAGCCACCTTCATCGAGTTCTGACCAGCCGTCTTCTAATGTCTTGTGCCGCGTTGAGTTCGGTCACGGGAAGGGCGAACCGCTGTCGCAAGCTCCTTTGGTTAGCCCCTACAGCTTCCTTCGCCCATTGCTATGGGGGGAAGGGTTGGGATGAGGGTCTCAATGCCCCGCCTGCATCGCCGCACCGTTCGCCGCTCCCTTCCTGAATAGAAACAGCACCGGAACACACACAGCGAATGCGACACCGATCATCAGAAACGCATCGTCAAACGCGAGCATCGATGCCTGCTTTTGCAGTATGCTGTTCAACAGACCAATGGCCGCTGCATTGGCGTGCGTTATGCTCATACCGCCTGATACGAATGACGAGACTGCGTGCTGAAGCCACGCTTGCACCGTTGGCATGGACGCGGACACGTGACCGACTAGCACCGAGCGGTGGAAGTCCTGGCGTCGGCTGAGCAAAGTCGAAAAAGCGGCGATTCCGACACTACCTCCAAGCTGACGCGCGAGATTGATCATGCCCGAACCTGTTCCCATGTCGCTCTCCTTCAAGCCCGACAGCCCAGCGATGGTCAGCGGGATAAACAGCAGGCCGAGCGATGCGCCGCGAAACATAAGCGGCCAGAATACGTCGTTCGTGCCGGACGAGGTGGTCAGGAATGACAATCCGTACGCGCCTGCCGAAAACGATGCGATGCCTAGGAATAGCAGGAATCGCGCGTCGGCCTTTTGGCTGATCCCTCCGACAATCATGAAAGAAAGCATTGAAAGCAGTGCAGATGGCAGGAGAGTCATGCCTGTTTCAAACGCCGTGTAGCCCTGTAAATCCTGCAAGTAGACGGGTAGAAGAAAGACAGTCGCATAAAGCCCAAGGCCAACCACGGAGCTGAGCACAAACGCAGCAACGAGCGAGCGGTTTTTGAAGACGCGCAGATCGACAATGGGATTCTCGACCGTCAGTTCGCGCCAGACAAACGCAACCAGCCCGATCACCGCTGACGCAGTCAGCCACGTGATCATCTTGGAACTGTACCAATCCTCTTCCTGGCCGCGCTCAAGCACGGTCTGCAACGAGCCCATCCCGACGGCCAAGAGCAAGAATCCCTGCCAATCGACATTTGCATGCTTGCCGGTTACGCTGGCTTTGTTGTCCGGCACGAAAAACCACGCGAGAATTGTTGCTGCGATGCCAAATGGGATGTTAATAAAGAAAATGAACGGCCACGAAAAGTTGTCGGTCAAGTATCCGCCAAGGACTGGTCCGAGCGATGGCCCGACCATCACGCCCATGCCGAATATCGCAGTTGCAAGACCCTGCTGCGCGGGCGGAAACGACTGCAGCAAAATCACCTGCCCTGTCGAGAGCAACCCGCCGCCGCCGAATCCCTGGACAACCCTCCAGAAGATCAAACTAGTCAACGAGTGCGACGAGCCGCACATGACCGACGCTAGCGTGAACACGGCTATCGACGCGGCAAAATATCTTCGCTGTCCGAAACGAGCTGCCAGCCAGCCTGTGATTGGCAAAACAATCACGTTCGAGACGATGTAGCCCGTGTTCACCCACGCGATCTGGGAGAGAGTCGCGCCTAGGTTCCCCTGCATCTGCGGCAACGCAACATTTGTGATCGACGTGTCCAGCACCTCGAGCACCGAGCCTATCATCGCCGCCGTTACTGCCAGCCAGCGCATAGCGCTGGAACGGGATGCGGGATCGGTCACAATCTCCTTTGTCGTTAATGGTGCTTGACTGCGGCTCACGCGTGCTTCTGATTGGGGGCGTGCTCCAGACTCAACTGCTATCGACATCTTTTGTGTTCTCCGCTGGCGTTTCGCCTTTTGCTGACACTATTATTTTTAATGACATATCGTCACTATTTCAGCCAAATGAAGAGGCGCGAAAACTTCGCGCCTCGAAAAACAGAAATCAGGCCCGCTTCATGACTCCGTTTGCAATCAGGTCATGCATCACCTGGCGAAACTGTTGACGATCACCGAGCGCAGCGTTCTGTGCGGCGCACCGGTTGACCATCATTGCAAATCCTGTCGCCATTCCCATCTGCATGTACGCTACCGCAACAGAGTCCATGGCGCGAAAGAATCCTTGTTTCATGCCCTCGTCAAGAATGCCGGCGATCCAAGTCGCCATCTGATCCATTTTGGCGTTGAGCTGGCCCGCAAGCTGCTCTGGAATGAGCGGCGCGATCTCCATTTTGTTGATGATGAGCACGCTATGGAACTGCGGATAGTCGTCGTGGAACTTCATGTACGCATCGTGGCCGTTGAGAAGATTGGTGAGCGGATCGGCCTTTTCGTCGAAGCTTTCCTGAATCAGACGTCCTAAAATATCCATACCCTCGAGCAAGATGGTCGCATATATCTCTTCTTTGGTTTCAAAGTAGAGGTAAATGGTGCCGCGCGCAAGCTCCGTGGACCGCGCGATGTCGTCGATCGTTGTGCCGCGTAGACCTTTTTCGAAAAACAGCGCTCGCGCCGCTGTCAGAATATCTTCCCGCCGCTTTTGTTTCTCACGCTCCCGCCGTTCCGTAGTTCCCATGATCGCCTCTCCAAACTCTGACACTGTGTCAGCATTATTGCACGCATAAGCAATTGTGTCAAGGGCTAGCTGAAGATTACGCATCGCCTGGTTTGTGGACGACGTCAATCAGTTTCCAACTTTTTACAGATATTCATTGCTCTTGAGAGGCCCCCTGGGTAAAATCATAACGTTATGATATTATAAAATAGCGTTACGAAAGGACAGTATGGCAAGGAAGCGAGTGCACGAAGGTCCCGCACAAAGGCAAGCGGAATATCGCAAGAGGCAAGCGGAAGAGAGAAAAGAGGTAAAGAAAATGCAGACTGTTAATCCTGTATCTAATAAAAACGGATGCGATCAGAGCGCTGATGCTACCTGGTTTGCAGTAAAACTAAGCGTCTGGCGGCCGGATGATGGAGGGACAGGCGAGATTAAATATATACTCAGCGGCACCGAACTGGACCATCTACGCAACGATATCGAGAACTACCACAAGGATCCAACCTGGGTCACACACTGGACATATGCCATTGCGGATACGGACGGTTACGGGACACCGGGAATGGCCACTTTACACCTTATGGGCATAAGAATAAAAGAAGCTGAACAAGTTGTGGGTTACACGCCACCTGGTGGGTATCGCATCTCTGAATCGGCAGTTCGTCTAATAAGAATGAATGACAGACTGAGTAATTCGTTTCAACGACGCGCTCCCAATTCAGACGAGTTCTTGGCTGGAAACCAAGGACTCGACGAATAGTTCGATGTGTTCGGAAAGGCCGGTTGTAGGCTTGTGCGCTTTCCAGTTTGACAGCGCAAGCCTCAAACATTAGATTTGCGTCGCCCTACGCCGGGATCAAATCCTTGGCCGACTGCGGCAAATCTGGTGCGCCGATGATGGTCTCGACGCCAAGGAACGAGTCAAGCTCCTCGTCGCTGTGGCGATGCACCCATTTGCCGAAGCGTTCGCCGTGCTGGTGGGTGGCGTTGTAGGCTTTGATCAAGTTTTCGATGGCAAACTGAATATTGTAGGCGGGCACTTTTCGGTGGATCGCGTGAGTGAAGTGCGCGTCCTTGCCGAGCTGGCCGCCGAGGTGGATATCGTAGGCGTCAACTTTGGTGCCATCGGCGAGCTTCGCGATGCAACCTTGCAGGCCAATGTCGCCCACATGGTGCTGCGCACAGGAATTCGGACAGCCGTTCATGTTGATGCGGATCGGGTAGTCGATATCGATTACGCCTTCAAGGTACGCGATGATCTCCTTCATGCGCGCCTTTGTTTCGGTCAGCGCAAGATTGCAGAACTCAATACCCGTGCAGGCGATCGCGCCGCGACGAATTGCGGGAACGTCCCATTCGAATCCAGAATCGGCCAGAGCAATCTTTGCGGCCTCGAGCTTTTCGTCGGGAATGTTCGGAATTAGGATGTTCTGGACATTGGTCGTGCGCAGTTCGCCGCTGCCAAACTCGTCGGCGATTGCCGCAAGCCGCATAAGCTGCTTATCATCAACGCGACCAGTCAATATGCATAAACCAATCCAATTGAGGCCGTCCTGCTTCTGGGCGTTGACTCCCAGATGGTCGCGGAACGTGTCCTCCGGCAGCGTGTAGCCCGTGATGTCCTCCGGTCGCCAGTCCAGTCGGCCAAAGAACTCCGCGCGAAACCATTCGATGCCTTGAGCGGCGACGAGAAACTTGAGACGCGCGTGCGTGCGCCTTTCGCGAAGCTGCAGCGAATCGCGGTAGATTTCGCTGACCGCTCGTGCACCGTCGACCACTTTGCCTTCGGGGATGAAGACGCCGACATTTTGGGCGATATGCGGCTGAGTCGAAAGCCCCCCGCCAACATAGAAGTGGAATCCGTTCTCGCCGGTTTCGGGATGCTTGACGCCAACCATTGAGAAATCGTTAATCTGCGGCAGCGCGCAGTGAACAGGACATGCGACGACGGCTATCTTGTACTTGCGCGGCAGGTTGGCGAAGTCGGCGTTGTTGTGGAAGAACTCCTGCAGCCTGTCTACCGTCGGGCGCACGTCGAACACTTCATCGTGTGCAAGGCCCGCAACCGGGCAGGCGACAATGTTGCGGGCGATGTCGCCGCAAGCGCCTGAAGTGGTCATGCCGACACTTTCCAGCCGCTTGAAGATGTCGGGCATGTCCTCAATGCGGAGCCAGTGGACCTGGAACGTTTGGCGGGTCGTCACGTCGGCAATCCCGCGCGCGTACTGCTTGACAATCGCGGCGAACTCGCGCATCTGGTGCGAGGAGATGTTGCCGCCCGGCACCTTGATGCGCATCATGAAGTCGCCGTCGCCCTTGGGCCGCTGCTCGTAGATGCCGTACCACTTGAAAAGGGTAAAATCGTCTTTGTCGATCGCACCGTAGCCGGCATCGGCATAGCGATAGATGTCATCAATGACACGCAGGGGAAACTTCGCCTGCTTGATTTCCTCGACCTTATTCATCGAAGCCTCTCACGTACAAAAGTATCATTGTTGATCGAGATTATCGACAATGAGCTTATTATTATGGCTTAGAACGGGAGGTAAGTCAATGATGCTCAGTAGCGATCTGCCTTTGCGTCGGTGCGCTAATGAAATGCCTCGCCTCTGTCCAGCATTCCTAGAATCATCTCCATCCGCTTTTGCCGCGTCTCTGGCTTCTTGGCAGTTTGAAGTCGATAGGAAATTGCGTAGAGGTTGGCCTTACTGAGAGTCCTAAAGAACGCTTCGGCCCTTTCGTTCTTTTGCAACTCCACGAGGAAATCATCGGGGAATGTCGCGTTGCTGAATGAATCGTATGCTGCCGCCCAGCGGCCGTCGGCTTTGGCAGACTCGATTGCGGCGTGACCGGCAGCGTCCATCTTGCCTTCGGCGATGAGGCGCTCGACATGCTGCGTGTTGACCCTCGACCAGTTACTCTTTGCGCGCCTTGGGGTGAAGCGTTGCAGCCATGAGAACTTATCGAATGGCTTCTTTTGACCGTCGATCCAGCCAAAGCACAACGCTTCGTCGAGGGCTTCGGCATAGGTGATCGACTGCGCCTCGGCGCCCTTCTTGGAAATCCGCAGCCAGATGCCGTCGGAGGAGAGATGGTTTTGCTTGAGCCAGATTCGGAAGGCGGAGGGTGTGTTGAAGGATAGGATTTCGTTCAAGGTGAGTCAGCTATTCTGGCCAGAGACATTGCCCCTGCCCACATTTACTTATGTTCGCGATCGCGCACGCATTTACTTACTCTTTGGCTCGATTCCGTTATAGTCTCTGTCTATCTTGAGCCAATATCTATCGTTGGAGAGTTCAAAGGACGGATCATAAATGACCGCGAAATGCTGGAACGTGTCGTAAGGATCAGTCCCCAGGAGTTGGAATGTCGATTGGGGGGACGAGACGGTGCCGGTCCAAACTCCGTACTGTCTATCAAGAGCAGACGGAGGGATTGAAAGAACGACATGCATTCTGAACGTATGCCCGCTACTTGAACCATAGTTCCGGTAATGGCCATTAGTACTTAACACCATTCCGGGCCTGGCAAGATAGTAGTCACGAATGACGAATTTTCCTGCGTCAATCACCAACGGATCAGGATAATCAGCAAACCACGCTCCCTGGTATGAGCCTGGCAACTCATCAGGTGGGGAAAATGACCTTCCGTCCTCGCCGTCAACAAAAAACTTAACGTTCTGCTCGCCCCTAGAACACCACCTGCTCCAGACACTTACGGGATGGTTAGATACGTTCATAATGGTTACCGCAAAATGGAAATCGGGCTTATTAGCATCTGTGGAGGAAGCATCTTCTGGGATCGTCAACGTGATCTTGAGCGAGTTGGAGTCACCGCGGCTCGCAAGCTGAGCGTACTGTATGGCCGTCCAAATGACAGGGCAGGCGACGCCAATCGCTATCCCAGCGACGAGGATTAGTAAGTCGCGCTTTTTCATCCGAACTATTCCCGACGAGTACAGCGGCCTTACTGTCGCTGCGACATTCCTTCAGGACATGGCTAGGACAGATATACCTATTATGCCATCCGCGTTACCGTACTAAGACATGCTTGCCGGCAGGAGCCGACAAGCATGCCACCGAATCCCCTCGTCTCCCGCCCCAAAACTCCCGATAATCTACGTGGTTGACAGCTCTGCAATACGCCATTATAATATTTGTGCACAATTTTTCATGCCCCGGCGGGGGTTAAGGAGGGGATCGTTTGACGCAGGTACTTGTTAAGCCGAATGAGTCGTTGGATCAGGCGCTGAAACGCTTCAAGAAGCAGATCATGTTGTCCGGAGTGCTGCGCGATGCGCGAGAGCACTACGAATATCAGAAGCCGAGCGACAAGAAGCGCAAGGCAATCGAAGCAGCAAAGCGCAAAGCCCAGCGGCTCAATCGCACGATTCCCAACGAATAGAATCGCGAACTATCAGCTATCACACCGGCGGCGAACCTTCACGACGAAGTCTGTCGCCGCCGGTTTTCGCCCTTGTCAACTTTATGCATCGATCATAAGACTGAAGCGTATATTGCGGCTGACCGCATCCTCCAGCGCCTTGGCAAGTGCTCCCAGCTCCAGCATGACCGTCTTGTGATCTCGTATGTTTTCGCCCTGCCCCGCTTCGAGCGCGTCATGCAACGCATTCGCCGTCTGCAGGCCGTCCGACGCGTCGAACCAGTTTTCACGCGCTTCGAGACTCGCGCGAAGCTCAGAAGACAGCTCTTCCGCGTACGCTTCCGCCAATTTCAGCCGATTGATGAACTCTGGCAGCGGCGTCACACCCAGAATCTGCGCCAGCAGAACCAGCTCATCCTGATGCTCCTGCGTCGTTGTCATAAAGACCTCAAGCGCGCCGAAATCGGGATCTTCCGTTTCAAAAATGGGATAGAGACACGCTCTCATTACTCGTCCTCGCGCTTGCAAATCTTCGTTTGTAGGCGGAAGCGACGTTGCTACCGGAAATAGGGACAACTGCGTCTCAATGCCACGAAACTTGCCTTTTTGACGCAAATAGAGTATAACATCTCGGCGCGTTTCGGTGACCCTTCGGCTGTCGCCGCTTTTTTATTGCCGGATAGTTCAGTTGGCAGAACGTCTGACTCTGGATCAGAAGGTCCTAGGTTCGAATCCTAGTCCGGCAGCCATACCAGCTCCATATCGATTTTCAGCTCTGCGAGATCAGAGCTTTTTTGCGAAGGTAGAATGACCGAGTAACGGTCACGCTTGACTAGGAGGATGTCGCGGTGTCTCAGAATGTATCAGGTCCGCCTGAATTCGAAAGTTTGGACTGGGTTGCGGCAGTCGAAGAGTTCCTACGGTCGAAACGAAAGCTTGCGCCGCGCACCGTCGATTTCTATCGCGCGCAGCTTCGCCTGCTTGTGACCTGGGCGATCGACAACAAGATATCAATCGAGAAGTTCACGAAGAGGCACCTCGACGCCTACGATGTCTTTCGCGAAAAGGAGGGTAGCTCGCTGAGACCAACCCAGAAGGGTCATGGAGTCGGGGCAAACACTCGCCGGCACGATGCCGTCTGCGCAAAGCAGCTGTTCCGTTTTTGCCACGTGGCTGGATACCTTGAACGCAATCCGCTTGCCGACGTCGTCATCACCAGGCCAAAACGCAGGCGCATTTCCGTCCCGACCGAGGACGAGATCATACTGCTGCTCGCGGCCTACGAAAACTACTACGACCCGCAGAAGCATCCGCCCGTACGAAATGTCGATCCGAAAAGACGGCTTCTCTGCCGTCGCCGTAACGTCGCAATTCTTAAGCTTCTGATCGAAACGGCGGCCCGGATCAGCGAACTGCTCAACATAGCGCACCGAGATATGGACTTCAAAAATAACCGAATTCTCCTTCGGGTGACGAAAAGCGGCGAGGAGCGGTTTGTCCCTTGCAAAAGACATGCTCAAGGCGCAATTTCCGAGTGGTTGCGGGTGCGGCCCAAATCCGCCGGACGAGAACCCGACGACCTCATATTCATCAACGGCTATGGCGGCATGGTTGACTACGGGGACTTCAACAAGACATTCGCGCTGATCCGCGAGTTTGCGGGCTTGCGCCACTTCACGCTGCACGGGATCAGGCACTACGCGCTAAGCTGCCTTGGGCACGTCGATCTCGTGGACACCATGCTGATCGCGGGCCATAAGGATCCAAAAACGACGATGATCTACCAGAACATGCAGTTTGATCACGCGACCAGTTCGCACGACGAGGCCGCGCCGCTGGAGCGTCTGTTCAGCACGCGCCGCGCATTGAAGGAAAGAAAGCCGAGGCTGTTTTGACCGAAATGACCACCATAGACCTCTCCCCGACCGTGCGCCTCCCGCTCGAATCGGTCACAAGCACCCACGCCATTTTCGGCGTGCGCGGCAGCGGCAAAAGCTACACGGCCCACAAGCTCGCCGAGCAGCTCCTAAACCTTGGCCAGCAGATTGCGGTAATCGATCCGTTGGGAGTCTTTTGGGGACTTCGCTTCGACCCGAGCGGCAAGAGCGCATCAGGTCTTGGCATCCACGTTTTCGGCGGCGAAACTGGCCGCTCGGACATCCCCATGGGCGCTGGCCAGGGCAAGCTCATCGCGGACGTCGTCGTCGATCACCAGCTTTCGGCGATCCTCGACCTCAGCCAGATCGAGGAGGAGGAGGACCAGGCCCGGTTTGTCGACGATTTTGTCCGGCGTCTGCTGTTTCGAAACCGCCGCGCCATGCACCTGATTCTTGACGAGGCCCAGCGGTTTGCACCGGCCACTCCTCAAAGAGGCTCGCACGCCTACAGCGCCAGAAGCGCCGTCCGCAGAATCACGCTCGAGGGCCGGATCAAGGGAATAGGAATCACCATCGCCAGCCAGCGGCCGCAGAACGTTGACGCCAACGTCCGCGGGCAATGCGAAACCCTGATCGCGCACCGACTTCCAGGAAATCTCGAGATCGGCATGATTTCAAGCTGGATCGAAAACCATGGAACGGCTGAACAAAGACGCAGCGTCATCGACTCGCTTCCTTCGCTGGACACCGGCACCGCGTGGATCGTATCCGGTTTTGGCGGACTCTACGTCAAGACCAAAATCGCCGAATGCACGACCTACGACTCTTCGCGCACACCAAAACCAGGCGAAAGTGTGATATCGCCGACGGCGCTTCCGCCGCTGGACATCGACGCGCTGCGCGAGCAGTTCGCAAGATCGATCGAGGAGCGCGCCCAGGCCGACCCGGAGATTTTGCGACGCCAGATATTGGACCTTCGCGCCAAGCTGGCCGAAAAGCCGGTCGAGACGAGGATAGAGGTGCCGGTCAAAGTGGAAGTCGAGGTGCCCGCCCTTTCCGACGACCAGATTGCTCGCCTCGGCGACATCGCCCAGGACATGATCGCTGCCGGCAAGGACATGGCCGCGCAAGGCTGCGAGATCGTCGCCGTTTTGCGCAACCTGCGCCAGTCTTCGCCAAATGCAGGAATCGCCATCGGATTTGACGAGTCCAAGCTGCCCCTGCGCGACATTGCGGAAGTTTTGCCTCGGGTTTTCGAGCCAAACATTGAAACGGACGTTGCTCCTAAAACGCCTACGGGAACACTTTCGCCAAACCACGCGAAGCTGATCGACGCCATCGCCGGCTTCCAGCGCCTTGGCGTGCGCAGCGTTCACATATACAACATCGCGGCAATGGCCGGACGCGGTCCGAAATCCTCATCACTGTCGGCCGATCTTTCGACATTGAGGAACGCTGGCCTGATCGTTCATCATGGTTCGCAGTACTACCATGTGACTTCGCTTCCGCCTGAAACGAAACCTTCGACATTGGCAGATCTTCACCGCGCGTGGCTAAGGTTGCTGGACAACGAGCCGAGAAAACAGTCAATGCTGAAAATATTGATCGCGGCGCCGAGTCATCGGATAGGTTACGAAGATCTCGCAAGACAGTCCGGCCAGTCTTCGACCAGCAGCTCGTTCGACGGCCACCTGAAGTGGTTTCGCGACATGGGCCTGATCATGTGGAAGGGCAAAGGCGACATCTCCGCCACCGATCTGCTGTTTCCGAAAGGAATGTAGCGCAACGGCTGTTTTGCGGTAAACTGACCGATGCTCGCAATGCGAGCAAGGAGTCATATTGTGTTTCTTGTTTATGTGGATGAAAGTGGAGGCAGAGAGACAAACAACAAATGCAGCAGGTATTTCGTTCTGGCAGCGGTCGTAGTAGGCGAATCTCGCTGGAGGGCGACCAATCTCAGGTTGAACCGAGTCAAGCGGCAGCATTTCAAAAAGGAAGAAGTCGAGGTGAAGTCGCACTGGATGCGAATTCCCGAAAAGCGCAAAAAACAATACTGCGATCCACTAGCAGTGACCGATGCGGATGTCACGGCGGTCAGCGAAGGCTTTTACGAAGTGCTGACTCACTTCAAGACCTTTGCCGTAGTTGTCGATAAGCACCGGTTTCCAGGCGACGGCGTATCGGCTGAAACATCGATCACCACCATCGCATACATGGCATTGACTGAATTGGTGTCGAACTACCTCGAGGACAACCAGGGATCTGAACACGCAATCTTCATACACGATCTCATTCAGGCCAGTGTCGGCGTACCAAAGGGCCACCAGAAGGATATCGTCGATCTTCATGCTTTCGTGCAGTGGATCGCGTCGTATATGAAGGGCAAGACCAAGGACATCATCGAAGACGTCCACTTCGCGTCAAGCGCCCAAAGCAACTTTCTGCAGCTCGCCGACCTCGTCGCATACAACGTTTGGAATCAATACGAGCGACATGGAGTGCCAGAGCAAAACGGAGAGGATGGACAACCCGTCCGCCTTTATCCATACTTTGAGCGGATCCTCCCTAGATTTCACAAGGGACGCACTGGAAACGTTTATCTGGACGGAATTCGTCTAGTGCTCGACAAGCCCGCACTTTTGAGCGTGTATGCGCAAAGGGATCACGTGCGCAGCGTACTCGCGCATTCGCCAGAACCTGACATGGATGAAGAAGAAGAGGCAAAATAGGCGCGGTAGGCTGTCGATTCAGCCGGAGGCATCCCGGGATTTCTCCCATTAAGTCAGCTCTCAACCTTGCGGTCGGTGACAGATACTGGACTTGCGTCCTCCCGCGTCGCTATAATTATAGGCTACGCCCCACCAAATGTAAAGGTTCCGTGAATTTTTCTCAATCTTTTTGGCATAAATGCGCGGATTTTCGAGGGTAAACGTCAGTGAACGACGACAATCGTAGCAAAGCGAGTCTTATCGAAATACTCGAAAAGCGCATGGCCGAGCTCGAAATTACCGTGTCCGAACTAGCGCTGCAGCTTGAGATGGACGAAGAGGAGCTTCAGATGTACCTAGAAGGCACCCACGAATTTCCCTCGCGCATCGCCGCATCTGCGCTGCATGCGCTGGGTTTGCAAGTCGATCTGTACTAGCGACTGCTAGTATGAAATCACGCCTCGGTTTGCAGCGGGAGCTGGCACCCTCACCGTTATGACTCGAATGTTTGCTAGGGGCATCCAGCTAACCTCGTCGCCGCGCTCAACCACTAGCATGCCCTCTTTAACACCAAGCACGGTCAACCCGGTGGCGTTGTGAGTTTCCTCGTCGTGAAATGTCACGTCCACGGTGCAGCCCTTAAGAACCGTCTGGCTCTCATCTCGTATTTCAGACATTGTTCTTTACCTTTCGCCCACCAGATCGTTCATTCAACTTTCGGCCCATGGCACTCCACTCTCACTGTCTCCGCCAAGCTCATCAATATCCCCGTAAGCGATTCCTCAGGATCGATCCCCCGCTCGACATCGACCGCGCGCGCAAATGCCGCGGCATCCTGCAAAGCGCTTAGGAGCCGGCGGTTGGCGTAGGTATTCAGCAGCTCAAGAGGTATCGCTTCGTTCGGCTTGTAGCCGACAGACTTGTTTGCACCGAGCGAAACCGCCAGATCCTCGGCGCCGGAACGGATCGCATCCACATGGGTCATCGCCCGCGAGCGCTCCGCCTGTCCAAAATTGTCTGCGCTCGCTAGCCGCGCGATATTGTCCACGTCACGACGGGCAACAAACGCGAACTTGATCAACGCCTCCTTGAGGACGGCGTTTTGTTCAACTGTGGCCATCCGAGGTCTCCTTTGCCGCTTTGAACGGACGCCCAGCCTTGAAAGCTTGGGGGCCCCCGCGAGATTCGACATAGCGTTCGAAATCATCGATCTCAACCGTATATGTGCGCCCGTATTGTTTCAGCGGCACGTCACCGGCACGTAGCGCGCGACGAATCGCATCGCGCGTAGTTCCCAACCGTTTCGCAGCCTCGGCCATATCGATCAAAGTCATGCCGCAATAATATCCTAAAAAATATCTGATGTCAAGCAATAAACTATTGACATTTATTATCTGATATGCGATAATAGATTCATAAGTTGAGCAGAGGAGAACTAACTGAAATGACCGCCACCACAACCGCAATGCAGATCGATCTTCGCGACTACGTAGGAACCAACAAGGGACTGCTCGCACTCCGCGAGTCGATGACCGAAAAGGCGGCAACTCTCTTCACCGCGCAGGACTACACCTACGCGCCGATCCATGCGGGCCAGCCTGAGCAGGGCTTCTATGTGGTGAAGCCGAACGGCGACGCGATCTACCGGATCGAGCTGGAGCTGAGCGGAAATTTCGAGTGCTCCTGCCCGGCGCACCGCCGCTTCAATCTTTGCAAGCACGTGATCGCGGTCGAGCAGATCATGACCGAAATCCGAATTGCGCGGCGAACCGCAAAGCGCACCGTCTCCATCGTGCTTCCGTTTTCAATCGAAGCATATGTTAGAAGCCAGTCGGCCTCCTACAACGAAACCGTGGAAGCGTACGTGATGCGCGCGCTTAGAGCGCAGGTCGAGCGCGACGAAGAGCTTGACCGCATGGCGGAGATCGATGATCCCTTCGCCGAATAGAAAGGAGCGGTTACGGGGAAGGTTTCTGCTTGCGCGGCCTTCCTACCCTTTTTACGCCATCGGGACGAGTCCGCTGAATATAGCCTTCCATTTCGGCAATCGGAATGAGCTTTCGTCCAAGCTGGTGGACAAACGGCAGCCGACCATCCAGCATCGCGCACCGGAGGGTCGTTTCGGCGAGATTGTAGCGGGTCGAGGCATCCTGGACGGTAAGCAGATTGTCCGTATCCATAGCGGGCATTATGCCCGAAAAAATAAATCGCTGTCAACGCATAAAATTGTTGAAAGCCAGTTGACAGCACTCGAATCACGCGGTATAGTAAATACATTGTTGTCATTGTATTTAGGACGGACGAAATGACGAAATCGACAAAAATCAAAGCGGCGCCGAAGAGCAAGCCCCTCGACCTGTCCAATCCCTATGCGGGAGTGAAGAAGGGATCGCGCCGTGCGGAGCTGATCGGCGAGCTTATCGCCCTCGGCTATCTGGCCTACGACGATTCGCGCAAAATCTGGCGCTGCGACAACGGCGGACGGCATGGAATCAACCGGCTGGAGCATCCGTCGGCGTCGATCTGCGCCGAAGCATGGGCGCGTCTCAACTGGTACGAAACACTCACCCAGCTCCGGGCCAAACGATCCCGCCACTCGCGCTTTCCCGAAACGGCGGAGTACTTCAACAAATTCATCGACGCGGAGATCGAAGCAAGACAAAAGGCAATCGAATCACGCAAAAGCCGTCAAGCGGCATAGTCAATTAGAGCACGATCCGAGAGAATCAAGGAAACAACCAACATGTTCGAAGTCAAAAAACATCTGATCAAACTGCCCGGCAACCGTCTTTATCTGCCCGTCGCGGCTCGCCTGGTCTGGTTCCGCGAGGAGCACAAGGATTGGGGCATCGAAACCCGGCCAGTCGCCATCGACACCGAAAAGGGCTACGCGATCTTCGAGGCGTTCGTCTACAACGCGGACGGCAAGCTCATGGCCAAGGGCACGAAGATGGAGACGGCGCGTGGTTTTGCGGACTACATCGAAAAGGCCGAAACTGGCGCAATCGGCAGAGCGCTCGCCGTTGCTGGTTTCGGCACCCAGTTTGCGCCCGATCTGGACGAGGTTGAGGGTGGCCGGATCGTAGACTCGCCCCAGCCAAATCGAAACGGTCCGCAAAACCAAGGCCGATATGGAAGCAGGCCAAGCAACTCACAGCCGTTCAATGGCCCCGCGAACGATTCAGCGGCAAACCCTCCAGCAAACGAAGGGGTCGAGGCCGAGTCAGACCACAAATGCTCCTCCTGCGAAAAACCGCTGACGAAGGGCCAGGAAGCTCTATCGGTACGAAAATTCGGCATCGCCCTCTGCCCAGACTGCCAAAAGGAGCGCAAGGCAGCCGAATCGGCCTAGTTCGCGACTATTACTACTGTTCATATATCAAAAGGTAAACCGACATGCCCTTAACCAAATCCAAACGAGACTATCTTCGCCTCTGGTGCTTATCCTTGCCGCGCGACGTGTCCGACCAGATCGGCGCACACTGCGAAAACTGGCTTGAGGAGCTGCCCGAAGCCGCGCTTAACATCATCTACGCCAAGATCGCGGATACGCTAGTCGGCTACTACGTGAAGGGCATGGACATCAAGTGCGCCATCTGCACCGAGCAATTTCACTTTGAGGACTCGCCATCCGACATCTGCGAAACCTGTTCCAACGGACGGCCAAATATGCTCTACTGCGGCTCATGCGGCAAGGAGTTGACGACAGCCGACGATTTCAGCGACGCCCTGTCCGAATGCTGCGGCGGCGACCTATATAAGGATGGACGCTTGACCGTTCAAGCATTTCCGACGCTTGTGGGAGCGCTGGCTTCATGAACGCCTCCCTCGACCAGGCCACGGAGTTCGCGCAGGAGCTGGCCGATAAAATGGGATCGCCCCAAACGGTGACGTTCGATAAAGATGCCCGAATGTATCTGATCGGCGACAGAACATGGTTCGCGCCAGTCTTGCCAAAGAACCTGACATTGATCGCAACTTTGGCCCCAGCACCCAAAAAGGAGACTTAAAAATTGAGCAACGAAACGAAATTTACGCCAGGCCCGTGGTCTATATGGCAAGGTCACACGAGAATTTACTCCGGCACGGTCATCGCAAACCGTCCAGGCTTTATCGAAACCAGCGGCGGCGAAATTTGCAGACTCGAAGAGGACGACTACAAGATTGACGACCCCGAGGACCGGAAGGCGACTACATTACGGACGAAGAGCGCATCAACGCCGACTGCCACCTTATCGCCGCCGCGCCCAAGCTCTACGCAATGCTCCTGGAGGCAAAAGGCGAATTGATCGAGTGCATGATGTCCGGCGACGACGATACCCTCGTCCGCGAGATCGACTCGCTCCTCGCGGAGGCACGCGGTGAATCCATTGAAGCGGAGCAGATAGCCTAGCACCCGCAACTGTTCGAAGATATCAGTTTAGAAATCACAAGGAGAAAATCAAATGAACGCAACCACAGATACGGTAGAGAACATTACGGCCAGCATTTCCAAGCCAATCGAATACTTCGTCAGCAAGGACGGATTCGCCATCGACCCGGAAACCGGCGAAGTGCTGGGGATGGTCGATGACGACGGCAAGATTCTGCCGGAGCGATCGGAGCGCTTCGAAATACGCACAATCGATCAGGCGGAATGGGTGCTTTCATTGCTCGTCGAGCAGGAATCGACCATTGCAGGGCTTCGCGCCAAGCGCGACGCGATTGTCGCCAACATCGACTCGCAGATCAAGCAGCACGAAAACCGGCTGAACTTCATCCACCACAGGTTTGACGCCGATCTGCGCTGGTTCGCCGCCGAAAAGATCAAGGGGACGAAGGATCGCAGCGTAAAGACGGCCTACGGGACTCTCGCCTTTCGCGCGACTCAATGCTCGATCAAGGTCATCGACATGGCTGAGGCAGTAACCTGGGCCAAGGGCAACATGCCGGAGTGCGTCCAGGTCAAGGAATCGGTGATCGTGACTCCATTGAAGGGATATGAGGAATCGCTGCCGGTGGAGATTTTCGAGGTGACGCCGCCTGGAGAGTCGTTCAGCATCAAGACCGGAGTGAAGTAGGGCAGCCGGCAAAGACGTTCAAATCGTCCCACAGGCTGTGGGACGATTTGCCTAATTGCAGATTATGTGAAGGTGTATAGGAAACAAACTCAAATGATGAACATGGTGATATTGATCGGCCGGTTGGCCAATGACCCCGAGCTGAAGTACACGCCCAGCGGCATCCCGGTGACCACATTCCGGCTCGCTGTGGACAGGCCGCTATCCACCGATGCAAAAAACGCTGGCCAGGAAAAGCAGGCGGACTTCATCGACATCGTGGCATGGCGCCAGTCTGCCGAGTTCGCGTCGAACTATCTCGGCAAGGGACGCCTGGTCGCAATCGACGGCCGCTTGCAGATTCGGCAATACGTCGCAAACGACGGCACCAATCGCCGCGTCGCCGAAGTGGTAGTGGAGCAGCTCAAGTCGCTCGACCGTCCCAAAGAGGACTCCGGCGCAGACGGATTTTCTGGCCAACGCTCTGCTCCTCGCGCCGCCCAGCCTGCCGCCCAGCCTGCCGCCCAGCCTGCCGCCGCGTATCAGTCACGCGGCTCCGCAGCAGCCGAGCACGATCCGTTTGCGGACGACCTCGACGACCCCTTCGCCAGCGAATAGGCGAAGGGGCGATAGGGCTGCATATATAAGAAGTGACGATATTTTGGGAGCTGAAGACAGATGCCAAATACATATGACGTGCGGGAATTTCTGAGCGAGGACGAATGCAAAGCTGTTGTAGGAGGTGCATTCCTCAATGGCTGCACCACCATTGAGCTTGCGCGACGAATCGAGGTTGCCGTTATTGACAGGCTAACGCAGCGGCCAACAACACTGGTCGGTGTCGTTCTTTCGGAGGAGGATGAGCGCGCCATATTCGCGGGCAGCTGCTACGAAGACCTTGTAACGGCAACGGAGTCAGCCGTCCTAGCGAAGCTGGCCGCTCCCAGAGACGAGGATCTCGGAAGAGCATGGTATCACGCCGAGCGCCTCTTAAGCGTAACAAACGGTACCCTGGAACATTCGTCCGAGCTATGGGAGCGGGGGTCGCAGCAATTCAAAGACGACACTATTGCTTGCGCCAAGCGGTTTCTCGCCACACTGGACGCGTTGAGGAAGACGGAGAAGTGAGGGGCATAAAGATCGGTGCAGATGGCATCGCGATCAATTTGATTGTGCGCAACACGGCCGAAGCCAAGGACGTTCTTAACGAGATGCGTAGAGTTTTTCCGTTGGTCGACGTCGAGGAGACTTGCGAACAAAGTTTCATAAGGGACTTCGGACTGGACTTAGACGAAAACGGACGCAATAAGGTAATTAAGAAATGAGGGTTAACATAACGTTTGAGATTGACGACGAGTCGCGGGAAGCAATAGCGGCTCATTTCGGCAAAAGCGGCAAAGCGTCTTACGACACCGTGAAGACGTGGATTGTCTCGACTGTCTGCGGAGAGCTTGAGGCGGCCAGCGTCAACAACGCGGTCGATGAGGAATCTGAGAAATGAACATCCACGTCACCCGGCGCCATATCGCACGGGGCATCCCGCGCCTCTGTCTGGCGTGTCCGGTTGCTCTGGCGATCGACGAGGCATTTCCTCAAGCGTGGCGCGTCAGCGTGCAAAGACTGGAAGTCCATATCCATTTTACCGACTCGTATCATAGGGCGACATATCGTCTGCCTCTAAGAGTTCAGGCGTTCATAGCGGACTTCGACAACGGGGATAACGTCAAGCCGTTCAGCTTTAACCTGGAGATGAATGGCACTACTCCTTCCCTTCCCGCTGCGGGAGGGGTGCCGAGGAACGAGGCGGGGTAGGTCTTGCAGTGGCAGGTACCCAAACTTCCGGCAACCCCAAATATCTCAGCAGGTCCTCGAGCATCGCTTGATGCCCCTTGTGCCAGTCCACCCAATAGCCCTGCTCCGTGTGAAACTGCATCCAGTTTTTCTGCACGTCGCTGGGATAGCTGCCTGATAGACGCTTCAGCTCGCCGATCCACCCGTGATATCCGGCCCTCGCCACATCGAGCCTGTAGTCCTCGACCCCCGGCGCCACTCCCATCAGCCTCAGATTTTCGGCGACGGTTTTATTTCGAAACCCGCCGTTAGGCGTGTGATAGACCCAGGCCAGCTCGGAGTGAATCCTTGCGAGATCCTTGACCTTGCGCATGAACTCCTTTGCCTCCCAGTCCTCAAGCGGACACGGAATCTGATCGGGCTTCAGCGTGAGACGCTTCGGCATGGCCGCCCTCGCAGGCGCTCTTCCCCCTCTCGCCCTTTGCCGTTGCCGCTCGATCTCGGCATTTCTGGCCGCAGTAAACTTGTCGAACTCTTCTTCCGTCATTGGTTTCGAATTGTCATTTTTGGGCCGTAAGGAGGAACGACTCGAGCGGAGAAATCTCTCGGGTTCCCCTCCTTTCGGAAGGAGGGGCTAGGGGAGGTACCTGCTACGCCAGAAACATGGTGCCGACAGCTACTTCTGTTCCCGCTTCGGGAGGGGTGACGGATTTAAGCGAGGCCGGTGTGGATTGGCCTCGTTTGGCTCCTCCCGGTTGCTTGGAGGAAGGAGCCAACGGAGTGGGAAGGTGGGGAGGACGGCGGGAAAATGTGGCCGCGGCTATCCGATATGCGCCAACGTCTTCAATCGCTGATCCCGCGCCAGCCATCCCTTGAGGAACTTTCTCAGCACTGGATGCTCGGTCGAAATCGTCTGGTAGTACTGGTTCCGATGTTCGATCAGCTTGCCCGCAACGGCAACCGGCTCCTTCGCGCACGCCGCGACAATCGCCGGGCTGATCACATTCTTCTCCGGCAGCGTCAGCGCGCGGCACAGCAGCCGCACCGCCCAGCCCTTGCCGATGTTGACGGCCGTGTCGAACAGGACGATGTCCACCGGCGACGCCAGCGCGTCCCCATCGATTGCCGCCCAGTACTTGCTGCGGTAGATGTCCTCGACTTCGGCCATCGTGATCTGCTTGACCGGCTGATGCGGCTCGCCGTGCGACGTCCGGTAGCTGTCGTACTCGGTCTGGATGATCCCGTGCATGGTCGCGCCGCCCGGATCGGCTGGATCGTCCGAATAACCGCCTTCCGCGGCCAATACAAACTTCAGCGCTTCGGCATAATTGATCTTCATGGTGAACTCCTAAGCAAAATGTGCGAAATCCTTCCCTTCCCGCTAATCTTCGGGAGGGGTGAGCTTTGCGAGGAACGAGCCGGGGTAGGTCTCCTAGTGAACTCTGTCATCCCAGCTCCACATGTCGTAGAAGCTCGGCTGATCCCTGAACATTTTCGGGTCCGGCTCTCCATTTGGATCGCGGCAAACCAAAACCAGAGTGTAGCGCCCCGACAGAAAATGCTTCGCCCGCTCCTCGGCCTCGGCCCTGGTGCGTCCATAGACCGCCCCAAACGGCACCGCGAGCGACCCGATGCCCTCAGGCAGGTAGACGTCCCAAATGGGAGACTCCCTGAGCGCCTCGCCGTCCGCAAAATCCGCCGCAAATCCGGCCGCGATTTCGACCAGCGAGTCAAGCCGGTTCTGTGGACACTTCGCCGCGATCTCGGTGAGCCTGCCGATCGCCGCCAAAAGGTCCATGGATTTGCCCTCGAATCCTCTTCGCATGGGTATTCCTCGCGCCGCTAGACCACCGTCGATGTTCCGCGCGGAACAATTGTCTGGCTCCTCCCGTTCCGGGAGGCTGGGAGGGTCTTCACCCTCTCCTCATACATCTCTGCCACCACGTCCGCGACCGGCCTGTTTCCCGTTCCACCGCACGCCCTGCAGGTGTGCGAAAAATGGAACCTGTTTTCGCGTCCTCCAACCCACGCGCGGATCGAGAACGGATGGTGATGCCCGCTGCCGCCGCACCCGCGGCACTTGTAGCGGTCCAAAACCGTACCTTTGGAAGAGTTCATGGCTAGTGCCTCAGCGCGAGCGTGACGATGGCGACGACGATCGTTCCGACGCCGATCAGCGCGCCGATCGCCTTCCAGATGTTGACCACGGCCGTCTTGTGCCACGCCTCGAGCCACTTGATCCGCAGCTCGTGGTTTTCCAGGCTCTTGACCGTCGAAAGGTTCTGCGCCTCGACCTTGGCGTCGAGGTTGTCGAGCTTCAGGTCGATCTTATCCATGCTCGTGACGAGCCGGGTGACGCTGTCCAGGATCATCGACGTGTACGATGGCCGCCGCGTAGGTTCGCTCATTGCTGTGTCTTTCTTCAGTTCCCCTCCTTACGGAAGGAGGGGCTAGGGGAGGTGCGTTTTTGTCATTTCGACCGAAGCGAGCCTGCGAACGTAGCGGAGAAATCTCTCCTAAAACTGTGGCGCAGGCGTCCCCGCCTGTGATTCCATTTCCTTCCCTTCCCGCTGCGGGAGGGGTGGCTGAGGAACGAAGCCGGGGTAGGTCTTGCCCTTCCCTTCCCGCTAGTTCTTCGGGAGGGGCGAGCTTGGCGACTTCAGCGAGCCGGGGTAGGTCGGCCTACGGGTAGCTCGACGCCTCCGCCCAACTCTGTGCCACCCCTGCCATGCTGGTCGCATCGACCGTCGCCCAAGTCACCGACCCCGGCAGCACCTCGAAACCCATGTCGTCCCAGTGGCGCTCGTCGCCGTAAGGGTGCGCGATAAAGTAACGCTCCCACGGATAGTAGGTCTGCAGTTCGTAGAGACCGAGGCCGGAGTGGTACATCCAGTGCGCGAAGTACGTCCGCGCGCTCGTAAACCCAAGCGTCGCAGGCTGGCTGGTCAGCGGATCGGTTCCATAGTCGCCGTCGTAGAGCTCGGTGCCGTCTTCGTAGATGCGCCAGTGCGTCTGCGTCAGATACACGTCGAAGCGGCTGCGGTCGTCAAGTCCCCGGCCCTGGCCGGTCCTGTAGACAAAGTACTGAATTCCGCTTGCGACAGGCCCGGTGATCGAGAGATCGTCCGGAGTGACACCATCGCCGGCAAATCCGTTGTACAGAGTCGCGTCGATCGTCGACGTGTCTATGCGAAACTCAATGCCGCGGTTGGACTTGTTGAACGCCACCCCGTCCGACTGGTACCAGTTCACAGGCGCATCGTTTGACGGCGCCAGCACCAGGCTTTCATACCGCCGCCCCGAGTTGTGCGCATCCACCTCGAACGTGAAATGGGTGATCTGACTGGCCCCGACATTCACCGACTTGTGCGGCGACAATGCGGACAGGCCATGGTTGTTGTGCATGACCGACCCGCCGAACTCGTAGTAGGGCGCACCGTCGAACAGACATTCCATCCAGTGGTCGCCCATCGCAAACGGCTTGCTGGCGGTGTCGTCCGTCTGGTATTCGATCCAGTCGTACGCAACCGTCGTATTGTTCGAATGGCTCACCGCGACGCTGTACAGATCGTCGCCGTTGCCGTCCGCCGTCTCCTTCGTGATAGTGACCGGCGTGCCGAACCCTTCGAAAATCTCCTGCCTGGGATCGACTCCCGCGACTGACGGAATCGGGTTTGGCCCGCTCAGCGTGAACGGCACCGCAATCGACCGCGCCAAAACGTTCGGCACATTGGTCGGATCGCCCTGGCCGTTGATCGACGTGTTCCCATCGAGCGTCATACCGGCATCGGAGTTTCCGATGGACATGGGGTCGCTGCCGTCAACCAGCAGATTGGTGAGCGGATCGGTCTCGTTGCCGATGGGGAATGGCCCCAGCGCATCCACCGCCTCGACAGTGACCGTGTGCTTGACTCTGCGCGAGATCCCGTTGACCTCGATCTCCATGGTGGGGACGTCAACAAACCCGGGAATGCCGTTCTGTCCCGCGTCCGGCGCAGGATTTGGAACCACCGTCACTCCCGCGTACTTGACATTTTCGCCGTTGCCGTCCAAATACGCCCGGTGGTCGGCGATTCCCGCCACTCCCGTAGGATCGGCGAACTGGACCTTGATCGAATCGACGTTCTGCTCAATACCGGTGACCGTCTCGGCCGGCAGAGTCTGCGCGGGGCACTCGCCCGCACAAAATCCTGCGCCAAGCAGCCCAAACGTCAGCAACAAAAAAAGCTCCCAGATGCCTGGAGAGCCTACAAATCCGCCGCTATTCTGCTGAAAGACTTTCATGACTGTCTGATTCCTTCCCTTCCCGCTTCGGGAGGGGTGGCTGATTTAAGCGAAGCCGGGGTAGGTGGGCCTTCTTCAGGACGCAATCGAAAGCCAAACGCACACCACCGCCGCGAAAATGATAAGCACCACGCCGATCCAATCGCTCGAGTATCGTATGAGTCTGCTGAACATCGTCACTTGGCCGCACTCACGGGAGCCACGCCAATCTGATATTGCGGCTCGTTGGCAATGAGCCAAGCCTTGTTGTCGTCCCAGTCCTTGATCATCCAAAGCGCTACTTCCGAGTCAGTTTCCACTGAGGAGGTGTTGTTTTGCCCGAAGGCTGACTCGCTATAGTTGAGCGAACCGCTCTCGACAAACCGCCGATCTACAACGATCGTCTTCGAATGCCGAATTTGGTGCTCCGGACTGGTTCCAATCCAAAACGGCACTCCGGCCCCCTGGAGCAGCGCAACCTGCTTTTTCTCGGACGGTCCGCACTCCTGCGAATGGTCGAGCAGCAGCTCCACATCGACTCCCCTTGCGTGCGCGTCGATCAGCGCCTGGGTGATCTGAGGATGGGTGAATCCGTACGCACAGACGCGAATTTCGACCGTCGCGGCTGCGATCATGGCAAGTATCTGCGTCAACACGTCATCCTTGTCCTGGGGCAGCAGATATCGGGCAAAACTTCTGATTAGGGGCATCGGTCAATCCTCTCCAAGACCACGCAAGTGGATTGCACCAAAACTTGCACCGGTGCAACATCGCGGTGCAATCTGGTGAAAAGTGGTGCAATGTGGTGAATACGGCCCAATGTTCCACGTGGAACATTGGGCCGTAAAGGTATGCAAGTGCTGCGCCAGTCCGATCCCCTCCCTTCGGAAGGAGGGGCTAAGTCTTGGGGAGGTATCTTTGTCGGTGAACAGCAAAGCTGGATCGCGGGCATCACCCTAGCATTTGCGCACCCGGCCTGACGGCGCGTAGAAAGCTAGGCTAGCGCCTAGTCGCTCGCCTTCGCCGGAAAGAACCGCTCGTAGAGCTCATGCACCAGCGGCGTCAGATGCTTTACCAGCAGGCTTGTGGCGTCGGCGACGATCTCCGGCGCCAGCCCATGCGTGGCATGCGCGACAATCACCGGGGCCTCGCCCGCGATCCACGCCTCCACTTCCGCCTCGCTGGGGATGAGCGCGTTTTCGAGGGTGCTCAATATCGAGCTGCCCGGCGCGACCGCGTGGACGGCATCGGTCGTAGGCGTCGCCTTCTGAGCGATGAAGTTGCCGATGGAGCTGCTCACCGCCGCGACCAGCGCCGGGCCGACTCCGGCAGGCAGCACCTTGTCGGCGGCCGCGCCGATCACTTCATCGGCGACTGCCGGCAGATCATGTTCGGCGGCTGCGGCGACTGCGCCGATGTTGAACTTCTTTTCGAAGGCTTCGATCATTGTGAGAATGTTGGACATGTTGGTTCGGCCCTCCTGAGGCCATGAAAAAGCCCCGGCCTGCGGATCAGGCACGGGGCGTGGGCGAGAGATTCAAAATGTGCACCGAAAAAAGCTAGGGCGTTTGCCCGGCCGGGTACGGCGACCAGGAATCGATGGTCGCCTGCAGCGTCGCGTTGACTGCCGGCCGCTCGGACTGTGTCACGATCGAGTCGAGAATGGTCTCGATCAGGCTGATCAGGCCAGGCTCCGCCGCCTGGAGCACCTGCATCACCGTCTCGCGCGCGACCGCCTGCGTGCCGGCTTGCACGGCTACCGGACCGGCCTGAGGCTCGCCCTGCTGCTGGGGAATGAACGATTCCACAACCGGCGTCAGCTCTTCGCCCTCCTTGGTGCCGAGGAGCTGGGGCAGCGCAATAGACGCCAGCGCGGGCAAAAATTGGGACAGGTTGATGTTCATGATGTTGCGCCTCCGGGGCGCTTGGTCGAATTTAAAGATTATCGATATTCTTTAAATTCTTAAATTGACGAGCTAATGCTTGCGCGCTAGCTATATTTCGCCTCGCCGCTGCGCAGCCACCCAGGAGTCCCACGAATGGTCGTGCGTTCCTAATGCGGTTGACGCCTTAGGCTTTGCCTCTTCATCCGACTTCAATGGCTCGTCAAGCCAAAGATGCTCCGCGACGTAGTATGAAAAGGTGTCCGAAAATAGGTCCCGTTCAAGTTTCCTTATGGCCGCCATTGCGGAGTCGGCCTGATCCTGATTTGCAAATTTCGAGAGCCTTGTCAACGTTGGCCGTCCAGAAGAAGGTATTTCCAGAGCAATCGTCTGCCGACAAATAGAACGGCCCGGAATGCTCGATGAGCCAGAATACGGATCGCTTCGGCTTCAGGCCCGGATAGATGTCGGCAAGCGTCTGCGGCCACTCTTCGCCGTCCACAATCGCGGCCGCAAACGTCCGCGCATCCGTGAGCAGACAGGTAGCAGTCGTCTGCTGCGTGCTCGCGGGCAGCTTCTCGACTTCACGCTGAGCATCCATGATCATTAGCTCGGCCTTCGTCATTCGCTGAATATCACAGCTTCGCGGGAACTCCTCTGCCATTCTATGCGCCTCCTAAGCGCCAGTGGTAATTTTTCGACACTAAAATATGGTCGATGTCCATGCACTAAAAACCCGCCCGCTGGCCTGGGGCAGCTGCGGGGATGTAAAGCGAATCTTTACAATGTAAAGGCGATTTTTACAGGCTTTGCGTCACCTTGACGTATTCAACGCTCAAGCTCGCAACGCTTGTATGCGCCGGAACGCTTCCTGCCATGTCCCACGCGCTGATGATCAGATAGAGCGGATGGGCGATCGCCGCCTTGACCGGATTCGGATACTTCGCGCTTGGGGGTATCTGCACCCCGTTCAACGCTGTAGGTCACCGTTCCCGCCGAGGCGTCGATGACCTCATCAAACGTGTGCCACAGGCTCACGTCGCCGTACCAGAACGTCGTCCCCAGCGGCACGAGCTGATAGTTCGGCGGACTCGCGAGCAGCGCCGTTCCATGCTCCGCAGTGCCGTTTGGCAGGTACTCGTTGTCGTCCGCCTCGTCCAGCGTCGGCGAATACGATTTGCCCCACACGCAGGCGGTCTCGCCCGTTCCATAGTGCCAGCGTGCGCGATCCTCAATTGTGAGCGTCCCTGTCGCTGGAGGCGTGAACTGCTGCACCGTGGACAGGGCTGCGCCGTAGCCGATCCACTTGCGCTGATTGTCGATTGCCTGCCTGACGTGGATCGTCAGCCCGTTGACGGAATCCCATGTGCAGTTCGACACGTCGAGCCATGTTCCGTTTTCCCACGTCCCCGGCGAGTAGGGCAGGCCGTTGCGCCAGAGCACGGCGTTGAAACCGGAATCAACCAGTAAGTTATCGTAGAAGAGGGTTTTAGTGACCTGCGAAGTTAAAGGTATCGATTTCGAGACCTTTAGAACTTGCGCCTGCGCCGGAGCCGGTTCGCACCCGGCCACAAAAATAGCCCCCAGCCCGACGGCGAGGAGCGCGAGAAGGCGTAGCAGTTTCATTTTGTTTACTCCGTATTAACCTGCACATAAGCGGTACATAAGAATTCCGCAACCAATCCCGCGAGGCGGTGTCAGTCTAGCCAAATGGCGCACTTTGTGATAGACTCATCGGCAATGGCGACAATCGAAAAACCTGTTGAAATACCCGCGCAGCTAAGGTATGCGCCGCCTCCCGCGAAAGAGAACGGCGACCAATGGGCCGTTTTGGCTGGCCTGCGCTTCGTGCTGGCGTCGATTGTGGTTAGCCAGCATCTAGGTTTCGTCGCCTATTCGACCGATCTAACACGGACATTGCAGACGTTCGGCGCGAGCGAAGCGGTGCTCGGATTTTTCCTGATCTCCGGCTATTCGATAGCCCACTCCCTCAGCCAGCATTCCGATTGGCGCGACTACATGCGCCGCCGCTTTTGGCGAATCTACCCGGTCTATATCGGCGCATTGGTTCTCGGCATGGTTCCGATCTGGCTTTGGGGCAATCCTTTCACCTGCGCAACCGGCTCCATCGGCGGTGCGACGGACTTCAAAAGCCTGATTCTCGATCTTCTGCTAGTGCAGGGCGTGGGATTCGCTACCATCGGACTTGCGGGAGTTGCATGGAGCCTGAGCGTTGAGTGGATTCTATACATCCTCGCACTTGGTTTCCGCAAAATGTCCACCGGATTTCTTGCCGGAATAGTTGCCGCCTCTGCTCTCCTGTTCGATTTTGCCCCGCACTACGCGCCGATTTCTCAATGGGCATATTGGGGTCTCAAGGACGGCTTGCCCTTGCTCATGCTCTGCTGGCTTTGGATTGCCGGTTTTCTCTTCTATCGCCACAAGGACAATCCCGCCGCGCTCACGATCTTCATCGGCTCGGTTCTTGCCGCAATCGTACTGTGCGACAATTCGGGTTTGACCCGCCACGGCATTTTGACCGTAGCCGGAACAGCCGCATTGATCGGCGCGTCTCGATATGTTCGGTTGCCTCAGTTCTCGATCAAGCCGCTGAACTACTTAGGTGATCTAAGCTACCCGCTGTATTTGGTTCACCTTCCGGTCATGCTGGCAATCTACCCGCAATGCTACACAGAAATGCCGTGGGTCTATCCCGCGTCGATTGCGCTGGTGACGCTGTTGTTCTATCACCTGATCGACAAGCCGCTGCGCCGATTCGGGCAGTCGCGCCGTACTAAGGCAAATTAATCTGCTGCATCGTCCAAACTCCAGCCTGTAGCGATGATATATAAAACGTATCGTTAATCCCGCCTGTATAGAACATCGAATAGGGATTGCTGTACAAATTGCTTCTTTGCCCCGTCGTCAACTGCGTGTTGAAGAAGTAGAAGAAGTCGATTGAGCCATTCAGTGGATACGGATCGGACGAGCCGATGTTATAAGCTCCTATCGCCGCCGTACCGGTCAATGAAGTCGCCATCGTGCATGATAGAGTGAGATCGGCGCTAGTTGAACCATCGAGATATGCAGACCACGCGGAACCGTTATAGGTGAGAAAAACCGTGTGCCAGTTTCCGTCATTGACGACTGCCGTACCTGTTGCCGCAGTCGTCTTTTGATCTAGGTAGAGCTTGTTCGATGATACGGCAAAGTCTATGCCCTGATTCGGGTTAACATTGCCATAAGTAAACAGGCGGACAGTTCCGGTAGACGTGGTTTTGAAGCGCATCATCAATTCGCAGTTGCCGCCGCCCGATCTAAGATCGGTGTCCGCGAATGTAATGCCTGTGCCGGTTCCGTTGATTGCCACATCCGCACCAGCATCCCCTGTCCCCCATGTAGACCCTGATGTGAGTGTTCCTGTTTTAGAGTTTGCCGCCTCCTGCGTCGTTGTTCCGGTACCTTCATTTAGTTGAAATGCTGCGGTTGCGAGGTTGGCCGGTGCGGTTGCGAACATGCTTACAGGCGGCGTCAGCTTCGTAGTTGTGCCGACCGATCCGCTTGCCTCCAAAAGGTAAAGATTGCCACGGTTGCCGCTCGTCGCGGTCGGAAGCGATGTTACGACGTTGACCGCACTTCCGGCAGTCGCCGCAATCGTGATGCTGCCGTGACCGTTCGTGATCGTCACGTTCGAGCCTGCCGTCAGTGTCGCCTTGTCAAGCCCTGTCGTGGACGTGTCGCCGATCAGCAACTGGCCATCGGTGTAGGTCGTATTGCCCGTTCCGCCCTGCGCGACGGTCACATTCGATTCGCCCGATACCGCCGTGCCTGTCGAAGCGTAGTACGCGACCTGGCCGCTCGTGCCGCTGTTGACCGTTCCGCTGCCTCCCCCTCCCGTCGCGCTGAGAGTTCCGCTTGAAAGACTCAATCCACTGCCGATCGTCGTGATCGGCTGCGCCTCGCTGACCGCGCCTGAGCTTGCGATCAACCCTCCCGATGTCGGAAACGAGGCCACTCCAACCGCTGTAGATGTCGCGTTCGACGCCGAGACCGTGCCGGACGTGTTGACCAAAGGCGCGGTGAACGTGTAGCTCGATCCCGCCGAATACGTGTGCCAATCCCCATCGCTTCCCAGATACTGCCCGCTCGTGTTTGTGCCGCCTGAGCCAAGCATCTGGTAGGGAATGACCGACGTGTTGTAGCTTGGCGCGCCGCTCGATCCCGACGCGTTCCCGAACCAGGAGTAGCCGGATGCGTTCGAAAGCGCGAACGACAGCGCGGGCGTCGTTGTGCTGTTTGCGACGCTGGCCGAAAACAATGGCGACAGGCTGCCCGAAGAGAAGCTGGTGACCGTTCCGGAGCCGCCGCCGCCGGTCGATGCAATCGATATGCTGGTGCCGCTGGTCGTCACCGTCACGTTGGAGCCTGCTACCACGTTCACCGCGCCGGTCAGTCCGTTGACCGAGGTCACGCCGGTTGTGCCCCCGCCGCTGGACGTGCCGATCTCAAGCTGGATGTTGTCGATGTAGCAGCCAGTCCAGCTTGCCGACCCCGACTTGAATATGTTCAGCTTCGCGCTCGCCGTGCCGCTGGG
The DNA here is from genome assembly GCA_963699265.1 of uncultured Armatimonadota bacterium. Classification (GTDB taxonomy): domain Bacteria; phylum Armatimonadota; class Armatimonadia; order Armatimonadales; family Capsulimonadaceae; genus CAXSEA01. The sequence continues at coordinate 1,819,371 of OY969427.1, forward strand.
GATCGCAAACGCCGAAATCGGAATCACCACAAGCTGATATGTCCCACTGACTGTACTTGTGTACCCGTAGCTTGGCGACAGGTTTACCGTCACGCCGGTCGTCGCACTCCCGCTGGTCGTCCAGTGCACCCTGACCGAATCGCCGACAGGAAGCGCGCTCTTGTTCCGCACGTAGAAGCTGACCGTCGAATAGCTCGCGTTCAGGTTGATCGTCGTGCCGCTGTTCAATGTGACCGAGTTGCCGCTGGCCGGGCTGGTGAACTCAATGTCCTTCGAGCCTGCGTAGGGATTGCTGGTGCTGGCGACGTTGACGTTTGCGGTCGAGCTTGCCGTCCACTCCGCGCTTGGCCCCGCGTCCTCCTGGTAGATCACGTTGACGGTGCCGATGCTGGTCGCGCCCGCCGGGACGCTCACATATCCTAAAAGTAGCTGCGTCGATGGGTCAACATCTGGAAATGCGGGATTGGTCGCCGCCGTCCCCGTGATCGCCGAGATTGTCCCTGCGGTGTCGATGATCGCGTCGAACCTGGGATTGCTCGGGTCTGCCGTCGCCAGCGTCAGCGTCGTCAGGCTCCAGGATGTCGGCGCAAACGAGATCGCGCCCGTTCCGGCCTGCACCGTCACGTTCAGCCCGCCCGCGTTTGCGATCGCGCCGCCGGAGATGAGGTAGGTGCCATTGCCGCCGGCCGTCCCCGGAGTCCCCCAAGCGACTGTTCCCGAGATCTGGATCGTGGGCACTTGGCCAAGCGATCCTGTGGTTCCGTTCAGCGCGGCAGGCGGCAGCGTTCCGGCCGCGACCTTCTTTCCGGACATCTGCGAAGGGGTCTGCGCATGCGCTGAACTCGGGCATAAAAAAAGCCCGCCCGCCAGAAGCGAGAGGGCCAATGCGCCGAACCGAAACGTTTGCTTAGGATTTTTCATCTTGTTTTGCTTCGAGCTGCGCGATGCGCTTCTCAAGTTCCCTGATCTGTGCGTTGTGCTCCGCAATGAAGTCGTCGTACGCAGCAAGAATTGCTCCGAGGCCGATCGACCCGCCGGTCGCCTCCATGAGCGTCAACACCTTGCGCGTCAATTTCCCGGATTTTTCGTCGGGCATGGCCTGTCTTTTCTCCCTCCACCTAGGTGGAGTAAGAGTACCAGATGGTCACCCGGTTGGTTATTTGGGACGTGTCGTAGCCGCCTACCCACGCCACGGAATTGCCCGTCACCGTGTAGTTGTCGTCGTATTCGATGTTGTTGTCAACGATCACCTGCATGTAGAGACCGCTGGGCGTCTGGCTGAGCACATACGGCCCCGCAGGGTTCGAACCTACCAGAAAGGCGTCCTTTTGCAGAAGCAGCCCTGTTCCCTTACCCCCAGTTCCAGTCATTCCACCGCCGGCAGGCGCACCCACGCTCGGGCTGGCAAACGACTGCCCTCCCGTTGCTGCTTCAGCAGCAAGAAGAAGAAGCTTGGCCTGAGTCGGCCTTTGGTTGTTCAGATCGAGCGTGGTCAGCAGCGGAGATCCCGCCGCGATCTCATATTTCGCCGTCGATACCCATTGAGGCACGATGATCTTGCTGGACCCTACAATCGCCACAGTCGCAGCGTCAGCAGGTTGGGGCGAGTCCGCAAGCGCGTTCTTGCCCACCAATCTCACGCTCGGCCTCTGCAACGGCACCGCCGCGCGCTGGAAAAACTGCTGGAGCGACTGCGCCGCGTCCGCATCCCAGGCTACTATGTTGTCGTTGGTGAGCTTGCCCTCGAGCCTGCCCCAATTATCGACGCTCGCCGCGGCAGCCACATCGGCCGCGCTCATGGTCGTGCAGACCGACTCGGCCGTCACATATTTTTCAAAGACAGCGCCACGAAGATATCCAGCAGAAACGGGATCCTGCTGGTTGACCGTATCGTCCGAGCCGTCGATGGCGAGATACTCCTCGCTTGCGATCGACCTTGCCGTAAATCCGTCTATGTCGTAGACGCCGTTTTGGGTGAACTCGAGCTGAACGTATGCGCTCACCGCATCGCCGTGCACCGTCACCGTTCCGTAGATGATGTGCCAAAGACCGTCGTTTGGCACATTCGCCGCATAGCTGGGTCCCGAAGGAAAAAACGATGACTGCGTTTCATGGCCGTCGCCTGCAAACTCCCGGTAGCAGACGTTGCAGCCGCCCGCTGCGGAATTTTGCCCCGGCGTCATCCTCACCCGGACCCCGACCAGGAGCACCGCATTTGCGCCGCCGTCGAAACCGTAAGGGCCAGCCGTGCCCGCGTTGAACTCGGTAGATCCCGCAGGATTGATCACCGGCCTGTTGGACGAGTTCGCGACCACCGTCGCCCGGACTCCGTACGCACCCTCCCAGGCGGCAGGCTCGCACGCCCAAAGCGCCTCAATCGCATTCGCGCCCGATCCCGGGTTTTCCAGGTGCGTGCCCCAGGCGAACTGGCCCACGGCCCCCGCAGGAGCAAGCGAGCAGTCGTCGATCAGCAGGCCCGACGTTGTGGCCGAAGGATCCTTGTACGTGCAGGCCAGATAGAACCGCACATAGGCGGTGCTCACATCCGTGAACACCGACGCCAGCAGCAGCGCATCGCTTCCGATCACCGTCGTCGGAGCGCCGCCAGTCCATGCGATCGACTGCGGCGGCTCGCCTGAGTTCTGGCCAAGCGGCAGCGCGAAATATTCGCCGGTCGGATTCTTCGACGAGTCCAGCCCGATCAGAAACAGCACTCCCTTGGCAATCGAAACCTGCGACGCCTGCGCCGCGTACAATGTCGCGATCAGCGGAGTGCCGAGCGGCGCGCCGGCGCCGACATCCGGAAACGCCACATCCTGATACATCCAGTCCCCGGTTCCGTAGAGCGAGTTGCTCCCGTCCAGCGGATTGGTCAAATCGGGGATGGTCACCGCCCCATCGAGCAGGGCGCAGTATCGACCCGTGTGCGGAGAAAAGTTGTGATTTGTCGCCGGATCGTGCCAGTTCCACGAAGCGGAGCTGCTCGGCGTCCAGTCCGATCTCGTGTCGGTGTAGCCAGGGTTGCTGTCGGTCGGAGTCTGCGGGTCCTCAAACCCTCCGTTGAGCAGAATGCCGCCGCTGTCGGCATCCGGGTTCTGGGGCTGCTCGAAGCTGGGATTGGTCACCAGGTTCGGATATTTGGCCGCCCCGCCGCGCACCCAGGCGGCATTGATCAGATTGTCGATCTCTTCGGGATCGGACATGTCGAGCACGTCCGCGCCGACCGCAAACTGGTGCCCCACCGTTGTTCCGCGCGGAACAAAATAGAACTGGTCGTAGCCGCTCTCCGGGTCGATGTTCCAGCCCCAGACCACGTTTCCGGCCGTCTGAGCATACAGCGCGTCGAGCGCGGACCGGCAGCTTGCCGGATCCATCGTCAGCGACTGCATGTTGAGCCCGATCGGCGTGATCAGGCTTGTCACCGGAGGCAGCCACACCGTCGCCTGCGCGATCCGCTTCTGATAGTGGCTGAACAGCTTTCCCGCCAGGATCGAAATGTCCTGGTTGGCGCCGGCCGGATCAAAGAACACCTGGTAGAGAAGCACGCGGTTCATGTGGACCATCCGGCCCATCGCGCGTATCGCCAGCACCTCGGCATCGGCGAGCTTGGCTTCGGGAATCATGATCTGGGCGCGGCATCTTGGAACCGTCTCGCCCGTTACCCAGACCTCAAGCCAGTCTCCTGCCGAAAGTCCCGTATATTCGAACGGCACCGCCAGCGTCACGTCGATCGACGTCAGGCCGCCCTGCTCCTGAAACTCCCAGGAAAATCCTTCCTTCGAAATAATCGCGCCCGAGTCGAACGGCTTGTAGTAGCCCGTGATCCTGTCCCGCGCCTGAATGTAGTAGATCGGTGCGGCCATAAATCAAACCTGATGTTATATCCCTTCTCTCATACTCCCCTTTCCTATTCCTATGGGAAAGGGGCTGGGGGAAAGGGCTTCTTAAGGGCCATCATCGATGATGAACCTTAGGGCATGACCCTGCTGCCAAGCACCCGTCATGTTTACGCGCAACAAAACTAGGCTGCGCCTACCACCACCTCGGCAAATAGCTCGCAGTCGGCACATGCCCGCTCACGTTCGAAACCGTGCACGCCCCCGTCACCCCAATGGTGACCGCGTTCGACCCGGCCACCAGCATGGGAATGATCCCGGACATCAGCCCCGGTGTCGCCACCGAGTTGTAGTTGACGACATAGCTTGACGCCCCAGCCTGAAAGTTGCGCACAAGCTGGATCACGTCGCCTGTGACGAACACTCCGCCGCTCAGATTGGCCGAACTGATCACCGCCGCTTCGCCCGTGGCCGCGTTGGTGATGGTGACGGTCCCAGCACCGCCAGTAGCGATGGTGAACTGCCAGGTGGCAAACGTCGGCGCGTTCGTATTGACCGATCCATTTGAAGGCGTCACCGTCCCGCCGGTATTGGTTAGGTTGACAGTCTGAGTTCCTGCGGTGTCGTAGAAGAACGGGTCCGCCGCAAGAAATTCGATGTCGAACTCATGGTCGGCGCCGAACCAGGACATTCCACCCTGATCGAACTTTTCGGCGCCGGAGACCACCTGCGCATAGATGTAGCGGTCGGCCCTGCCAAAAAACAGTTCGTTGGGAAGTCCGCTGCCCTGGCTGGCCAGCGCCGACAGCAGCGTGTCGACCGCCGCCAGCAGATTGGTGAACGATCCTGCGGTCAGCGTGACATCGGCGGTGATCACCAGCTTGCGCGGCTGAAACCTCAGCGGCTGAATGACGGCGCCCGAAAGTCTCGGCAGCTCGCGCGCGCCGGAGTCGGCCGTCAGCGACTTGCTGGACAGCCGGCACGTCATCCCGCCCACCGACGTCAAATCCAGCGATCCATACTGCAGCTTGTAATTCACCATAAGGCAAACCTAAGGTTTGATCCGTGACGCGCCACCTTGCGCATCATCTCAATTCGGCCAACCATTCCCGCGCCCAGCATTTTGCCATTTCGACCGTAAGGAGGCACGACTGGAGCCAGAGAACTTTCTCCGACTCCCCTTTCCTATTCCTATGGGAAAGGGGCTGGGGGAAAGGGCTCCAGACGCGGCAGTCTCAACTGAACCCTAGGACATGACCATGATATTTGCGCAGCCGTGATGTTTGCGCGTAACCATCCAAGCTGCGGTTGGGCTCCTCCCGTTGCGGGAGGAAGGGGCCCTCTTGCGGGAAGGTGGGGGCAATTACGCCCCAGCCGTCGCAAAGCTCAGATCGCCCCTCGTCGCCCAGGCTCCCGACCTCGACCCCTGCGCGATCTTCACCGCCTTGTGCACACGCTGCTCAAGGTCGTCAACTCCGTAGACGTTGCCGTTGATATGCACGTTGGTTTCGCCCATCTGCATGTGCTGGCCGCTTCCGCTGCCTGCAAACGATCTCGCACCCACGCCTGACCGGCCTGAATGACCCCCATGCATCGGAATGACAAATCCGCCAGGCCCGACAATTTCCGGGCCCTTTTCGCCGACAAGGTTGTACTTGTGCAGGTCCATCTGGCCGCCGTTTGCAAATTGGCCGCCAAGATACGAGCCTGCGCCAAAACCATATTCGGCCCCGACAGGCCCACCAAGCATGAAGCCGCCGATTCCGCCAGCGATGCCACCAAGCGCCGCAAGCCAGGAATGCTTCTTTTTCTTCTGGAAGATGTTGGCGAGGCCAAATCCGGCGGCGGCAATCCCACCCGCGTCAAGGGCGTTGTTGCCCTTCATCAAAGGGTTGTTTTTGAGATTGCCAAGTATCGACTGAAGCGGATTTGACGAGCCGCCAGCGCTCATTCCAGGATCAAGCGGATTGCCGTCTGGCCCCGTGCTTCCAAGTGCGGCGTTTTTCGCGCCAAGAACTTTCTGCGCAAGCGGATCAAGCGTGGAAGTTCCCGGTCCCGCTCCTTGCGGTACCACATGCAGCGGATTGCTAGACGTACCGTCCGGCTTGTTTCCTTTCGGGGACCCAAATATCTGCCCCAGCGCTTTGCCGAAGACGGCGTTCGCGCCCTTTTCCACCTGCTGGCCGAGGAATTCGTTGCCCTGTCTGCGGACGCTGTTGCGGACATTCCCCTTGAACTCGTCCCAGAAGCCGGCAAGACCCGATTTGCCCTTATGATGCTTTTGCTCAATTGCGTCGAGCGCATCGGTCGTCGCGCTTCCAAAGTCGCCTGCAAGCTTGCCCGTTGCGCCCGTTGCGAACTGCTGCAGACGCGAAACGCTTTCAGCCATCTGCGCATTGGCTTCCTTGATCTGGCCGATGATCTGAAGAAGAGCCTGCTGCTGCTCCTTGAGCTGCTCGGGAGTCACCGGCTTTTCGGCCTTCACTTCCGCCATCAGACCTTGCAGATCGGAGATGTACTTGCCAAGCGTCTCCGGCGCGATCCCCGCCGCCGTCATCGCAGACTCGCCATATGCCTGCGTTTCGTCGCGAAGGGTGCGAATTTCGTCGAGCTTCGCCGCAAATCCAGACTGCGCATCGGAACTGGCCGAAACGTCCGACTGATACTGTGCGCTCCGATTTGCAGCGGTCTGCGTAGCCTGTATCTGCGCGGCAGCCTGTATGTAGCCAGGGGTCTGCTGCGCATCCGCGAGACTCTTTCCGCCAAACCAGGCCACGGCATTTTCGTTCAGATTGTCTGTGGCTTCCTGCGCCTGGCGCTTATTTTCATCAACCGCGTCCTTGAACACGTCGCTGGGAGTGGCGTCGCCCTTGCGGTCGAATGCTGCCTTCTCCCTCGCCAGAGTCGCCGTAAACTCGTCCAGCGCCTTGCGGTTTGCCGCAACCGACTTCGCATAGTCGTCGTTGGCCCTCTGGACATTGGCCGCCTTTTCCGCATCGGCCTGCGAGACCATCTGATTGTATTCGGGCAGCTTTTTGGCCTGATCGACGCTCAGTCCGCGGTCTACCCGCCACTGGTCGATCTGATCGGACCGCTGGCTGCGCACATAGTCCGCCTGAGCAAGCGCATCGCTTCGCTGAGCTTCGGCATCATGGCCCTGATCGCGCAGAATGTTCGATCCCATCTCGCGTACGAGACCCGCAGCACGCTCGTTAAGCGCTACGATATGGTCAAGATGAGTCTGATCGACCTTTAGGACAGCATCGTCCTTCTTGGCCTGTGCGGCGCGGACCTGATCCTGCATTGCGGCGAGCGCGCTTGCCTGATTCACTCCCGGCTTTGCGATGTCGTCCTGGTAGCGATATACGGCCCGCATCATCTGCTGATCGGCCGGCGACATCGGTGCAAGGGTCTGGGCCCGATCATCGCCTAGATTGACTCTATCTGCTGTTCGTCTGGCAGCTTCCGCCTTATGATCAACCTTCGGCTTTTTAGCATCCCCACCAATAATGTAGCTCAGAGATGAAGGACTAAGCCCAATTTGATGCTGGCGAAATTTGGCCAACGCCCTGCTGCTGGCCTCGGCATACATCGTATGCGGCGACATTGCAGGCAATTTGTCCAAAAACGAAGGTGTGTGCGATATGGAAGGTCCTGTATACGGCTTGTAGCTCGGATTGGTCTTAGGCAGCGGCGCCAACGCATGAGGAACTATTCCCTGCGCTTTGAACTGCTGCAGTTCCAGCCGCAGATTGTGAATCGCTTTAGTGAACGGATCTAGTGCGTCCTTCGCTTCATCCAGATTTTTCTTTGCCTGCGCGAGAGCGTTGGCATACGCTGCGTTTTGATTTTGGTAACTGGTGCCTGAAATACCGTGCGCCGCGCCGTATTGCGTCGCCGTCTGCTCTTTCAGCGCTTTCAGTGCGTCGGTGGCTGCCTGTACGTTGAACGAATATTCCTTAAGCAGAGGACTGTTTATGTCGGAGCTTAGCTGACGTCTGTCGAAGTTGACATGATCCTGTGCGCCCTTGGAATTCCACTGCGAAATCAGATTGCTTTTTCGTTCCAGAGCGTTGCTTCGAACCGCGTCGTTTTCGGCGATGTCCTTTGCGAACGCGGGATCGATGACGAAATGATTGAGGGCCTCACCTGCAAGAAACGCGGCCAGCGCTGGCCAAAACAGCTTCCCTACCATTCGGACCATCGGCCCAACTATTCCGCCGGCAGCCGCAGTTTCTTCACCCTCCGTCATTGCTGCGCCGCCTAGAGCTGCGCCAGCTCCGCCGCCCACCCCGCCGCCGACTGGCACCACAAACAGCGGGTTGGCCGGTGATGCTCCACGGCCCGCTCCTCCCAAAAACGTAAACATCTTTCCGAGAGCGGTGCTTTCGCCCGCTTTGCCCGCCAGCTTGCTAAAGGCCGCGATCCTAAGTGGCCCGGCCTCGGCTACGCTAGCGCCTAGCGACAATCCCCCGATAAGCATCTGAAACAGTCGGACGGTTCCAGCGACCTCCACCCCCAGCCGCACTGGATCAGGCAGACCTGAAAATTTTTTCGCAAGTGAAAGTGCGCCGTCCGCAATCTTGTCCAGAAGCCCAAACAACTTGTTGATGTCCGGGACGAGATTGTCGGCAATTTTGATCGCCTCGGGACCTTTAAATTTGTTCTGAAGGTCGGTCCAGTCCTTTTCCGCAGCACCAAGCGACGTGTTGTTGACGCTGCTTGCCGCATCGTAGGGGCTGGCGCCCTGCCGCGTATACTTGAGAATGGACGCGTAGTCGCCCCTTGCAATTCCCGCCAAGTTCAGCGCGGCCTCACCGCCGCGCATGTTCGGGTACAGCTTGCTCAGCATTTGAGCGCGATCTACCGCACTTAGTCCTGCCTCTTCGAGATAGCTCTCGACACCCTCGATGTCGCCCCCGAGTCCATACTTGTTGAGAGACGCAGTGCCGTAGAATTTGCTTAGGTCGAGTCCGGACTTTTCCCTGAACCGGGCGATGATCTTCTGCACCTGAGGCACGGGATTGGTCACTGACGCCGCCAGGCCCCGGAGCTGCGTGCCCGAAACGGCCGGATTGAAGCCGTGCTCGGTCAATGTCGAAAACAACGCCGCCGCCTGGGTATAGATGTCGTAGTTGTTGCCGGGTCCTGCGAGGCTTCTGTTTGCGTCAACGGCGGCGAACCGCTTGAAGCTCTCCTCAAATTGCGTGAAAGACATGTTGCCCGCTTTGGACGCGGCGAATGCCGATGCCGTCACCCGGTTGATGTTGGCAGTCGTCGGCGCAAAGTTGAACGCCTTCATGATCGACGCTTCGGCCTTTGCGGTATCGGCCACGGGCGAATCCGTTCCGCGCGCGAGCGCCGAGGACGGATCGAGCATAGCTCTAGCGGCAGAATCCGAATATCCAAAGTCCCTGATCTGCTTGTAGGCGTTGAACTCGTCGGCAGCATCAAGCCCGTATTTGGACGACTCCTTTAGCGAATATGCACGCGCGCCAGCGAGTTCACGCGTGGACATCCTCGCATTGTTGGCGGTGACCTGCGTACCGTATTCAAATTTTCCTCCCTGGTACGCGACCGCGCCAGTGACGCCGGTCACGAAGAGAGAGGCATTGCCGGCGAATCTCGCCGCACCAAGCATCTTTTCGTAATTGCTTGGAGATCGTGGAACGCGCCGGGTCGTTATTCCTGCCCCGCTCGAAACAACATCGCCTGCAGCGGCACGCTCAGCCGACGTTTTGCCCGATGCCGACACTCTGTCAAGCGCCCTTGCGGCGTTGTTGGCCTGCTGGGTGACGCCCTTCAGATTGTCGCGTACAATCGCAAACCCCGCGCCAGCTTCGACGGCAGCATCGGCGGAGCGCTGCTCGGAAACGGCGAACGCCTCCAGCTCCACCCCCGCATTTCCGGCGACTTTGGATATCGCCTGAAGGTTCTCGGCGACCTTGCCAAGCCCGCGCGACGCCTCCGCGCTCGCCATTCCGGTGGATTTCACGCGGTCCGCAATCGCGCCCATGCCCACCGCGACATCGCGCGTCAGCGAGGAAAGCGGTCTCAGCGCGTCGCCAAGTCCCGTGATCTCGGTCCTGGCACCTGCCGCCTCTGTCCTGATCAAAACAAGCTTTTCGCCAAGCGTGGTCAGTCCCGCGGGAACTCCCACCTTGAGCGACTCGAACCCGCCCAGCTTCCTGCCGAGATCGTTAACGATGCCGTCGAATTCGCCCACCTGCTTGCGCGCGGGACGCAGGTCGAACCCCACAGGCGCTACAATTTGTCCAAGATCGACTGTATCGCCCATAAGGCCAAGCCTTAACCTTTAACGCGCAAACACGCAGGGTTAATTGCGTGGCCGACCGCTCCCGCGATCAGCGCCAATCTGTTCCCATCCTTTCGGAAGGAGGGGCTGGGGGAGATATCCTAACTGCGTCGTCGCAATTAAGCTGAATCGCGGGCATGACCTCAGTATTCAGGCACCCGGTTGGACAGCGCGCAGCAAAACCATGCTTCGCATGGCTCCTCCCGCTTGCTTAGAGGAAGGGGCCCGCGTAGCGGGAAGGTGGGAGGGCTGTGCCTACACGCGCATCTTGACGCACACTATCCCGCCGTTACCACCGTCACCATCCGTTTGAGATTCCAACGCTTCAAACACCCACTCGGCAACGCCGGAGTGGGTGTTTAGTGTGGATCCCCTTAGATAGCAATGGCCTGCACTCACCTGCTCAATTGCGCTTTCCACGCCTGCAATCTCAAGCGGTCGCCAAACCAGGGAAATTGGCCGAGCAGCAAGGTTGAAAAACCTCAGTGCGGCGCCGTCTTCGACGTCAAACTCGATGAAGACCAGCGCGGGCGAAACCGTCGCCAGATCGACCGGATAGGGACTGTCGGCCGTATATACCGGCTTTTCCATCACGGTTATGAAGATCACGCCGCTCGCGCATTTCGCGGTTTGCGCACCATCTATTTCAAGCATTCCCGGCCCTAGAATGATTCGGTCGCTCTTGATCTCGACCTTCACGTCGGACAGTGAAATCATAATCGCCTACCTTATATGTCCAAACCGCTCCCTATGCTCCCGGGCCAGCTCCATGATGTCCTTGGCCGAATCGGCCTCCGCCATCACGTTGGGGTTTTTGACCGCGACAATTCCCTCGGCCGTGAATCCCCACTTGGAGAGATGCCTCAGCAGAATGCCGACAATTTCTTCCTTGTTTTCCTGGACAACCGGCCAAAGCCAACTATATTCTGCGCCCCGAAACAGCTCGAGCCACAAGGCCGCATCGTAGCTTGCGCTCAAAGTCACCTTGACATAGGCGTCGAGCCTTTCGACTTCGGCCTTGATGGTCAACTCCGTGTGGGGTCTGCGGTTCTTCCACGGGTGGACCATCGCCGCCGCGGACAAAAACGCGGAGATCTCCTGCGCGGCGGCGAGCGTGGCCACCTCGACATCGGACTCCACCTGCATCATCCGCGCCTTGACACGCTCCAAGCCTCTGACCGGCATACCGACATGTCCTTTCGGCTAGGAAGGCTCGATGGAATATCCGTCTTGCGACACGTCGAACGTCAGCGTCAGTCTCGCAAAATCGTTCACCGTAAGGCTGACGAGCGCACGTTTCAGCACCGCGCCAACTGCCTTGATGCTTTTCGGCTTTCCGCTCTTCCGAGTTTCCTCAATCCCGTCGATGGCGATGTCGCACTTTCCCATTGCATGCACGGCGGATCCTGGTCCAACCGTGAAGATCGACCTGCCGTCCATGTCGGAGACATCGGCGCCGAGAAGATTGGAAAGCACCTTGGGACACAGGTTGCACGTCCCGATCTCGATTTGCGTCGTCCCCGTGCCGATATCCGAAATGATGCGGATATCCTGGACGAGACTTGCCGGCACCGCTTCCTTAGAACCGACGATCACTCCGACGCCAGTGGAAAACCAACAGGAAATTTCTTCGCTTTTCGGTCTCTCAATTTCACCTATCATTAATGCACCTCGCTTGGCCGATTGTACTTCCCTTCCCGCTATATCCTCGGGAGGGGCGAACTTGGCGACTTGTCGCCAGGGCAGGTCTTGGTCTTGCTCCTCCCGTTTCGGGAGGCTGGGAGGGTCTTTCAGGAACGTGGGGATGTCTGTCGGGACTACTTCGTTATGTTCCCCACCCGCCGCCCACCCTGTCCAAACTGCGCAAACGCCTCTTCAAACTGCTTTTCGCTTGCCGTCCGCTTGGCCTCGGCCTCGTCGATGCGCGTGCGCGCACATTCCTCAGACGATTTTGCCTCCCCTTCGCCATCATCCTCGTCGCCGAAGATGATCGGGGATTTGTACGCCGTCTGATCCTTGCTCGGAAACAGCGAGTGCAGCGCGCGCAGGATCCAGTCGGTCGCCCGCACCCGCCAGCTCACATGCCTATGGTGCTCCTCGATCCAAATGGCCTGGTCGGGAGTGAGCGCCATGATCTGCGGCATGCTCATTCCGCCTTCGAAGATCAGGAAGGCGAAGACGCGTTTCCAGCCGCCGCGGACTTTTTTGCCCGCGACGGAGCTGGTGCGTTTTTTGAGTCGCCCTTGGTCGAATCGGGCATGCCTGCCTTGCGGCATGCGGCGTAGAAGTCCCAAAACGCGTCGCGGCCCTCAACTTGGAGCAGATCAAGCGAGTCGTCCAAAAACTCCGGCCCGATTTCGGGATCGGTCTTGCGCATCATGACCAGAATCAGGTCGCGCGCAACGGACAGGCCCAGCTTGCCGCCTTCGACGGGGACGAGCGCCTTCAGATCGTCGAGATCGCAAAGCTCGCTGAACGAGAACTTGGCCAGCTTCCAGGTCTTGCCTGCGAATTCGTACGTGCCGCCAAGTCCAGCGGCGTCCTTGATCTCTTGAATGTCCGACATGTGAATTGACTCCTTCGTGAAGATTGCCCGCTCCGGGTAGGGTGAAGGAGTCACCAGCCCCTCAGCCCGGAACGAACTCTGAATATCGCCAAAATCGACGATAAATTGATCAAACCTACCGCCCCAGTTTCCTTCCCTTCCTGCTGCGGGAGGGGCGGCTGAGGAACGAAGCCTGGGTAGGTCTGGAAGCGCTTCGCCTAGCTCCTCCGCTGCGGGAGGGGTGCCTGATTTAAGCGATGGCGGGGAAGGTGGGCTTAAGTATGCATCTGCATGTATCCAACCACCCCGTCCGTTCCGGCAAAGCTGAAAAAGTCGAACCCCTGCATCATGTAGTCGTCGAGCTTGGCCTCGAGCTTGATACCCTTCGAGCGGGCGTGCTGGAGAATATAGACGATCGTTTTCCCATTGGTGTCGAGCGCGTTGAACGTCAAAATCCCTTCTGGAATCGTGACGAACTTCGGGCCCACCGTGTTGACCAGCGGATTGCTGCCCGAAAGCACGGATTTCGCAAGCTGGGCGACCGCATCGGCCCGGATGCCCACATTTTTGCCGCTGAACGTCATCTTGCCGCCGTAGAACGCCACGTCTATCGGAAACGCCGACGATCCCCGATCGGTGTAGAGCAGCTTGTCGTCGTACATCACCGCCGCTGATCCCTCCTGCACCACGGCAAGCTGGATCGAGTCGGTGTAGACCTGCAGCCAATCAAACGACATCGAGAGGCCCGCGCCCGCGTTGGCCGTCGCAATGATCAGGTATCGTCCGTTGACCGGCGCAGCGGTCGCATCGAGCGTCACCGTCTGTGCGACTCCCGTCACCGCCGAGCTTGCCATAACCAGCGCGGTCGTGCCTGCTCCGCCAGGAGTTGCGGAGATGCTGCTCGCCACCCACACCTGAGCCCCAGCCGCCATCGCGGGCGAATCGAAGCAGCCGTAGAGCTTGACAAGCGCGACATCGATCGCCGCGCCGAGATCGACCACCGCCCACTGTCCGTTCGCAGCCGACGCCGCCGATGCGAACGCCGTCTCCGTGGTCGTAGGCGTGGTGATTCCCGGCAGCGCCACCAGCGCGCCTGCGCCGCCGGGCTGCCTGTACGCCATCAGGGGCGACAAAACGGGCCTCAGATACAAAGTTCCGGTCGAAAATCCGTGTTGTTCCATAATGTTTGGGTTGACGAACGGCGCGTCAACGCGCAGCACCAGCGAGAAATCAAGCAGCCCGGCATATTGGCCGGAGCCGACCAGCTCCGGAAACGGCGGACTGGTATACGGCGACGTGTTGCTGGCGTTGGCAAGTCCGTCCGCATTGAAATATGCGCCACTGCCGATGTACCAGTACTCGCCTGCCGAAAAGCTGTACGAATACGTCTGGCCCTGCACCAGATAAGGCCCGGCCGTGTCCGTGGCGCACTGCGCCGTGTACGAAACTCCGTTGACCGTCCCCGACAGCGATCCGGAGTTGTCGCTGCGGACGCCGTCAACGCACTGAAACACCGCCCAGCCGCTGCACGGCGCCACAAACGACCCCGACGATCCCAGCTGTATGAACGCGGACGCCATAAGGCAAACCTCATGTTTGATCCTCGACGCGCAGACATGCCAGGATCGTCAAATAGCCAACTGGTCCCGCGATCCGCCATGCGTTGTGGCGCAGGCGTCACCGCCTGTGGTTTTCAGTTCCCGTCCTTTCGGAAGGAGGGGATAAGTCCTGGGGAGGCATCCTTGGCCTTGCCACGATCTCAACTGAACCCTAGGGCATGACCCTACCGCTTAGCCCCCCCCCCCGTGATGACAGCGCGCAGGAAACGTAGGCTTCGCCTACTGACCTTGAGACAGCACCAGCACGGTTCCATATCCGTTTGCGCCGGTCGCGGCCGGATCGGCGATCATGTTGATGTCGAACTTGCGCTGGGTGATGTCCTGCAGCTTGTAGCTGTCCTGGAACCCCTTGGAGTAGCAGCGCGTGCCGCACCAGTAGATGAACTTGCCGTTGGTGTCGATCCCATAGAACTCCGACCGGAAGAAGATCGGAACGGTCGTCGCGGCGATCGTGAACGTGTCGATGCTGTTTGCTGTCGTCTTGACTGCGTTGAGGATCGTGGTCAGCAGAAGCCGGTTGAGATCCTCGACGGTTATGTTCGAGACGGCTTTGCCGCCGTGGAACGCGGCGTCGGTACCAAACACACTCTCGGCCGCATCGGTCATCACTTCCCTTTCGGTATAGGTGATGTCGAGGCCGCCGTCCTGCACGTCGCCGATTTTCGGCAGCGTCCAGATGGACACCGAGACGCTTGGCGTGGTGCCTCCTGTCAGCGCAGCACCATTCGCGGAAAGCGAGAACAGCGGCGTCAGAAGCTGGACGGTGTACGGGCCGCCGTTTGAGCCTGTGACCGTCGCGCCGAATCCGTTCGAGATCGCGTTGAGCGCGCTCTGTACGGCGGAAGCGGCGGCGTTGTAGGCGATCCCCGCAGTCACCTGGTTGCCGAGCTGAAGATAAAATGTGCCGCCCGTGGGCGCGCCGTTGACCGTGACCGTCAATGTCGGGACGAGGCTGGTGTTGCCGGCCGCGCCGATAAGCAGAACGCCGGTGGAAAACCCATGCTGTTCAGTTGCCATTTATCTCTCTTTTCTCCTGTGAATGAATGGGCGGACGCGTCAAGGCGCCTTGGCCGGTCGTTTCGCTTCATTGCCTGCCTACTTGGCGACGGTTTTGGAAGTTTTTGCTGACGTTGCTGACGGTGCGGACGGTGAAGTCGGTGACGGTGAATCGGTAGGACTTGCCGAATCCTGAGGCAGCTCCGCACCCTGGATTTCCGCGCCGATCTTGGCAGCTTCGGCGTTCGCGGTAGCCTGGTCGGGCGCATCGACCGTGATCTCGACTGTGGCTTTGGCGCCCGTTGCGGGACTTGCCGCGGCAGAAGCTTTTGTTCGCGCCGTTTTTGCAGGTGCGGCAACACTGGCAGCCTGTTGCACCGCCGAACACGCCTCGATAGGCACCTCGGAATACGGTTTGCCTGGTCCGTCAAAGTGAACGCCGATCCTGTTTGCGCTGGTCAGCCCCGCGACCACCGTCGCCGCCACCAGCACCCTGTCGCCGATCTCAAACTGCGCCATATCCAAACCTCCAGAGAGCAGAAAAGCCCCAGCCAACTTGGCTGAAGCTGCTTAAAACGTATTTGTCATTTCGACCGGAGCGAGCCTGCGAACGAAGCGGAGAAATCTCTCTGGCTCCCCTTTCCTATTCCTATGGGAAAGGGGTTGGGGGAAAGGGCTTGCTAGCTCTGGAGCTGAATCCTAAACCTAAACACGTACACCCCAAAATAACACTCAAGATTGCTGTCCCACATGTCCTCGTTGCCGGTCAGCCAGTCGGAATAGTAGACATTTGCGCCTTCTATGGCGAACGTCTGCTGGTGCAGCAGGGCCGATACCACCCCCGCGATTTCCGAGATCGCCCGAGCCGTCGACGCCTTCGACCATATCTCGAACTCGAGGTTCACATACTCGATGCCGGTTCCGTAGACCGAGCCTGCAGGCTGCGCGCGAAATCTCGGATCGGGATTGTTCGCCTTCACTCTGTACGTGATGCAGTCGTAGACCGGCGTGCCCACATCGTTCATGCGCGCGTTGAAGATCGCAAGCGCCGACGAATCGTTGGGATCCTTCGCCAGCAGAAGCGCAAGCGCCGAGCTGCTTTGCAGCATGACGCTTATCTGATCCTTAAGCTGCGCGGTGATCACTTATGCAAACCTCTAATACTGCCAGACGCGCACATACTTCTGCTGAAGGATGGAAGGCAGTCCCACAGGCGTGTCGCCTTGGATCACCTGCACATAGCCCGCGACCAGCGTGAGCGGCTGATCGATGACGGCGGCTACCAGCGATAGGCTTGTAGTGGACAAGACCAGCGCTCCGTCCACGAAAAACTGAAACGTGGCCACTCCGCCGGAGCGTCCCATGACCATCTGAAATACATGCCACTGCGTAGGGTCCATGCCTTTGGACCACTGCGCCAGGAGACTGAAAACTCCCCCGACCGTCTTGTGCAGCGCAGCATTGACACCACCGATGGTCGTGATCTCCGCGACATCGACCTCCTCGAGGATGATGGAGTCCCACCACTTCATCCAAAGCGGCGCGTAGCGAAGACCGCTTACAAAATCGATGATGCGGGCGTAGGTCTCGAAGACCTGAAACGTCCCATCCTGGCTGAGCGGTTGAGCGGCGAACTTTCCGTAGGTCGTCAGGCACGCCGACTGCCAGTTCAAATTCGCCGCATTTGGCACCGGCGCCGGGATACAGCTCACCCTCAGATCGCCGTTCGTCATGTCGATCTGCTGGGCCGAAAACCACGCGTCGGTTCCAGGATCGGTCTGACCGCCATAAGGCGCTCCCGGTATCCCCAGGCTCCATTTTGGATATGCGCCTGTGTTGAACTCGTCGTCGAACAGCAGCGTCGCGGACTGGCCCGGCGGCAGCGCGGCGGGGCTGAACGCGCCCACAGGAAACGCCAAGCCCTGCGAGATGGCGCTTAAGCTTTCCGGTACCGTCCCGATCTCGCAGTCGAGCTGGAGCATCCGGCTGTATTGTCGTGCTCTGCGCACAAGCGCGTTTTGGCCGTAGACCCCGCTCACCACGTCGTTGATCTGGACCGCCGGCACGACCCCGTTGTTGTCCGCATAGCGGATGCTCACCACAACATACGCGTCCTGCTGGATCGTCGCCGGAGGCTTAACCTGGTACCCCGGCGTCGCGCTTTCCGGTTTGCGGTAGTAGCGGCAGATCGGCGGACCGACCGAAATCGGCGCGTAGGAGTCGATGTAGCCGTTTCCGCCGTCGCGCACCTTGAACTTGCGGCTGATCGTGAGCGGCACAAGTTCTCTGGGCATCTTACGCTACCGGCCTTCTGTAGAACTTCGCCAGCTTCGCGAACTTGTCTTCCCAATCGCCCGCCTGGCTCGAAAGCGGACCGACATCGCCCGCACCCCCGTAGCGCTCCTGCTCGTCGCCGTCGCGCCACTGGTACAGGCCCTTGGAAATGTTCAGAGATATCTCCGGTGCAAGCGTGCTCACCGCATACCGTGCAACCGCCAGCCAGACATCGGCGGGAAGAATCTTCACCCGTCCAAACGTTGCGTTCCTCAGCACGATCGACTGCACCAGCCCCCGTGTGGGAGTGGGGAACTCGATATATGTCCACGGATAGCCGCGCTTGTCGGCATTGTCGGGCCTAAGATAGTACTGAATGCCCCTAGTCAGCACCGTCCCCTGCGAGCCGGTGGAATCGGTGATCCCTTCGGCGATGCCGATCTGATCCGACGTGTTCGGCACATAACCGATGAGCAATCCATCGTCGGGCAAGTCGAGCAACCCGCCTTCGATCTCCAAAATCCTGCCGCCCTGAGCCGACATCATCCTGCCGGCCTGCGGACCAAAACGGGGCGGCGTCATCAACCTCGTTTGCGGAGGACCGGCCAGAAACGGGTACCAGCGCGTCTTGCGCTCCCATTCCGCAGCCGCCGCGCTTGCCGCGCCCTGGGTATCCAGACCCGGCGCCAGCGTCAGACCCAGATTGGTCAATACATCCAGCACATCCTGACCGCAAGGATATTTGGAATAGTCGCGCTCGGACGCCATGCTTACCTAGCCTTAACCATCTGCACAAATGTCATTTCGACCGGAGTGAGTCTGCGAACGTAGCGGAGAAATCTTTCCTGTTCGTCCGATTCCCTAAAGGTTGGCATGGTTTCTAATTTCTTTCCCTTGCCGCTAATCTTCGGGAGGGGTGCCTGAGGAACGAAGGCGGGGTAGGTCTTCGCGCGCTTAGGCCGACCACACATTCACCGCCAGCGTGCTCTCGGCCCTAATCCAAAACGTAAGCTGCGACTGGTCCACCGCGACACAAGGCATGCCCAGCGGTGCGCTGATATTCACTCCGGTATCGCCTGTGAGCCATTTGAACGACAGTGCGATTGCGTTTCCAGGCGGCGGAATGACCGCAAACCACTGCGTGTTCGGCTGCAGCGTCACCTCGGTCCACGTGTTGGCCGCGAGATTGATGGTCTGCAGCTCGCCGACGCTGTTCGGATTGACCAGCGACGGCGGCCCGTAGCTGAGCGACCCTCCGCCGCTGGTCTGAATGCTTCCCTGCAAGGTTAACGTCGATTGCAGCGCGGACATGGGTTAGGATGCCTCCGGAGCAGTTTCAGCACCTTTGTTCCGCGCGGAACGTTTCGGCTTCTGGCCAGCAGCGTCGTCGGCAGCTTTTTGAGCCTCGGCAGCTTTTTGAGCCTCGGCAGCAGACTCGACATCATCTTCCGACTGCGGATCGCCGTCCTGCGGACCTGGCGCCTCGTCGGACTCGCTCCAGCCGCATGCGCACGCATGCTCGGCATCGCCAGCCGAACGCGTGTACGCGGTTCCGCATTTTGGGCACTCGCCCGCGACAGATGCCCCAATAATCTCTTCAGCCATGGTTTTTAGCTCCCGTCAAATGGACTTAAGTATTGAAATTAGCTCTTGGCGCCGCTAGGCTTTGGCCTGCGCGGATCCTTCGGACCCTGCAAATCGCGCGTCTTGACTTCGGAAGTGCTGCGGTTGGACATTTGCTCTGCTTTCCTTCCCGCTAGATCTTCGGAAGCGGGCGAACTTGAAGAGTTGCCGGCCCGGGGTAGGTCGCTCACCTCGCACTCACCCTTTTCCTCGACATAGTTCGCCATGCCCTGCGACACATACACGTCCGCTAGGCCATCGCCAATCCGTACGGGCTTGCCCGCCGCAAATCCATGCCATTCCCTGCTAAAAACGATCAGCGCCATATGGGTGACCCCGCCTTCGACGGCCTTCCGTCCTTATGATTGTCCGACGAATACTGCACAAACGGCTGCAGGTTGACATCCGGCCAGGTCACCACCTGTTCGATATGGCCGACAACCACCCTGTTTGCGAGGCAGACCCGCATGCCGGCAGACTCCAGCCGCTTCCAGAACATGATGTCCGCGTCGACCCTGCCGTCGCCCCATCTACCATTTTCGTCCGGCTGCGCATGCAGCCACGGCTTCTGAAGCTGCTTCAGCGCGTCGGTGCGGATGATGGTCAGCCCAAAATGGCCAGTATGCGCCACGGTCACATCGCCGTCGAACTGCTTCCGGTCCACAAACGGCAAGTTTTCGCCGTTTTCGCCCTTGACCGTGAACAGCGCCGACATCACCTCGCGCCTGGACTGAACAGGAAAAAGCGCCGCTATATCCGGCCTCGACTCCATGATCCCATAGAGCGTCTGCACGTCGCGCGCATCGAACACGGTATCGAAATCCAGCGTCAGGACATATTTCGCACCGGACTCGACCGCTTGCTCAAGGAGCGTTTCAAGTCCCTGGTGCCAGAACGCGCCGCCCTGCTGCACAAAATCAATCCCAAACTGCCGCAGCGCCTTCATGGCGCAGGACATGTGCGACGTGAACCCCAGCCTGGGGCACGTCTCGACCGCAAGCATGGAGCCTGGCGCAATCTGAACGTCGGCATATTTCGGATCGGGATGGTCGAGGAGCTGCGCGGTATCGACAATGCTGTCGATCGTTTCCTTCGCGACACGGAATGCGTCGTCCGCGCACTCAAAATCGTCTATGGCTTGGATTGTCGAACCGTCGGGCGCCGCAATAAACCCCCTGTGCCGCTTTTGGCCAAGCGGAGCTATCTTCATCGTGTAGCGGCGATAGTTCAGGCACGCAAACGGGCCTTCTCTTGGCTCGATATCATGCACCAGCCGCCAACCGTCGATCACCGCAATTGCAGACTCTTGGGGATTGTCCGTCTCGACATCCTCGCCGGGCAGCGGTTTGCGTCCCATCAGGTTGAGGCTGACAGGCAGACTTGCGCAGTCGTTGATTTCGGATTTCCACCGCTGCACGTCCACCAGGCCGAGATGTTCGAACGCGTTCCTCAGCAGCCTTTCGTCAAAGATGCAGTGGTGGAAGTCGTTCTGATCCACCTGTCCGCCCATGCAGTAAGCTTCCAGAGGTTCGGACTCGTCGCCATTGAGATACTTTTCGGCGATGTAGCGAAAATCCGGCACCGCGATCTTGAGCCATCCGCCCGGCTTCAGCACCCGCACCCAATCGCTCAGCACGACGGCCAGCATCAGGCGCGGAAAATGCTCGAGCACATGCGACGCACGGACCTCGTCGATGCTGTCGTCTAAGCACGAAAACCTGTTGATTCCGTTGCGCAGCGGATAGGCGTGGGCAGAATAAAGGAGCAGCCCGTTTTCTTCTTTCCACTCCTGGCAGGTCTTGCCGGACAGACCGTCGTCATACATCCGGTTAACGTTTATGTAGCCCGGCAGCGGCCTCGATCCCGCGCCAAGGTTCAGCTTTACGACGTTGAGGGCGTTGAGGGCGTTAGACATTGGCTTCGCCCTCCGCAGCAGTCACCTTGACCGGCGTCATTTCCACCGAAACTCCGTCAAACTCCAGCCACTTTCGATATGTCAAAGCCTCCAGCTTTCGGCCCTGGCGTTCCGCCGCCTTGATGATCGCTGTATTGCCCGGATCGACGCCTCCGGCAATGGACCTCAAGTTTCGCTTGACCGCCTCGCGCTCAAGCGTCTTGTACATCTTGGTATAGACGCCGCAGCCGCGAAATCTCGGATCGACATAGCCCATCTCGATCCAAAGCTCGCCGCGCCAGGTCTGTATCGTAAAGCAGATGACGCCGACGATTCCGTCTTCCGCCGTTTCGGCATAGATCGCTTCGCTGCTCCATGTCGGCCCGTTTGCGACCTTGCCGCCAAAACCGTTTCTGTGCAACTCCGCCGCCGCGTCCACCAGAAGTTTGGCAACCGGCGTCCCATAGGGCTTATCGACCAGCTTGATCGCGACACCGGACAGAGGATCAGCCTTTTCGTTGCAGCCGGCGCCGTCATCGGTTCGATAGGGGCCGAAATTCATCAGTCGCCCCACCGTCCAGTCCGAGCACTTTGCGTCCACCCACGCACGGGCGCGAAATTTCGCAAAGCCGCTCGAAGGCCGGTAGAACTGCGTCTCTTTGAGCGGCATCCAACCGGAAAACGAATCCATGTCCGTGCGCTTGACATTGACCTGCCACTCGAACGTCAAACGGGGAATCGGTATGTCGTATCCCTGGGCATGCATCGTGTAGTAGGGCCGCTCGCCGCTATACATGGTTTCAACAATGGCCGATGGAGCAGGCAACCAGAAATCGCCATTATCTTCCGACGCCATCCTGTCTTGCTCGCCAACATTCAGGTCAACATGGTTCTTCATCATTCACCGCCCTCCCGAGGCGGCTCATCCGTCAAAAAGCCCCTCCGCAACATGCGGAAGGGCCAAACATTTGCTAACAAATGCGGTCGAGTCAATGACCGCCAATCGGATGCGCGTTCTGCTCGGCCTCGGACTTCCTGGAACAGAGCGCCCAGCCAAGATCGCTTCTCATCGCAACCGGATCAGCCTCCAAAATCTTTAGCAGCCGCTGATGCAGGTCGCTCCACGCATTCGACGCCGCGCATTCGCACCGATTCAGCTCCTGATTTGCAGTTTCGAGGTTTTTGCGTGCATCCGCGGCGAGTTCGGACTGCCTTAGAGCACTTTCGATCAGCGTATTCAGTTCAACATCGGACATTTGCAATTTCGCCCTCCCGAGGCGTCTAATCTACAAATTGCTTAATATTAGGGATATCCCAATATCATACAAACTAGGATTTCGCCGTTTCGACCTCCGCCGCGAGCGCTCTTCGGTCGATCTCCCGTTGAAGATCCTCCGTCGTGAGCTGCTCCAGCAGCGAAGCCACCGCGCCTGCGTGGATGTCCGAAATATCGATCGATCCCGAATCCTTGGCAGCCTTATGGTAGACCGGCCTGTCCGACCCGTCGTACCAGGTCAGCGCGAAGTCGCCAGCATAGTCGCGTTCGACCAGCACATCCACATTGGCCGGAATTCCGGAGCACTTCACCAGCGTTTTGGCTAAAAACGCCTGCGGAAGCACGACTGCCGCATCTCCAGCGGGCGATTTGGGGGCCTTCACCCGAAACGCCCCCAGCTTCTGCTTAAGATCCACCGCCATAACTTTTCGCCCTCCCGAGGCGTAAATCGTCAGTTTCCCGATCAGAGTTAACCCCTGGCTGTCGGGAGCAGCCAGGGGCACTTTTGGCACGATCGCCATTTTTGGGGAACGTCCTGCAATTACGGCATCATAGGCTTAAGCCAGCTAATGTCCTAAGCCAAACTGAATTGCGGGCATGAATCTGCCGGACAGAACCCGTTTGGACAGCGCGTATAAGACTAGCCTTCGGCTAGGGACCGAACACCCCGCCGCTCACGCCCTGCTGCGAAGCGCTGGTCGGAAACGTCTGCGCGCGGCCCTGCTGTACAAGCGCGGTGAACGTCTGCGTGGTGCGCGGGCTGATCAGCAGCCGCAGATACCGCTTTCGTGCACGCGTATCGACATTCAGCGACACATAAACCTGGGTGCCGGTGGCCGTCGAGCCGTTCGGGATCGTGAAGCCGCTTGCTCCGCCGCCGACAAACGACGGCACATCCGCAAACGAGGACGCGTTCGTCACATCCGCTTCCTGGAGCTTCAGCACCGATGGCGAGTCGGAAACGACATCTGTCGTCGTCGCGATGATGTCCAGCACGAGGTTGTCGTAGCCGGAGCAGTCGATCACGTTGCTTGTGGCCGTCGCGGCGGCCGTGACCGACGTCAACGGCAGCGCGACCTGCTTTTTGAGATTGAAAATATCCTGCATCGTCTTTAGGTTCTCTCTTGGTCGAAAAACGAAAGAGCCTGCCCCGCAGTCGCCTTGACCCCGGAGCAGGCTAGTCTAATCTATTGGCTGAGTTGCCAGACTTAGCTGGCAGCCGACTTCAGCGCCACAAGCGGACCTGCATAGTAGGTCGCACCGCTCTGATCGTAGGTCGGGTTCTGCGCCAGCGTGGCCGCGTTGTTGCCGCCGACATCGTGGTTGTTGATGTCGAGCCGCGTGATTCCGCGGATCGCAAGCTGATCGGCCGCAAATCCGATCTGGTCGGACAAGGCCACCGTCAGCGTCCGGCGATCGCCAAACGTGGACGACAGCGAAATGTCGCCGAAGTACGCGTCAATCGTGCTGATCGACGCCGCGCTCGGCAGCACCTGGACAAACTCGACCGGGCAGCCAAGGAACATCGGCTGGCCGTCAGGCCCCTTCATGATCGACAGAATGGTGTTGCCACCTGCTGCAGCCGCGAGAGCGACCATGACGTTGTAGTAGAACTGCTGCGTGCAGTACCAGGTCGGCTTGCCGCGCTTCCAGACATACTGCGGAAGAGCGCCCTGCGTCAGGTTGAAGTCGGTCAGATGATAGCTGGACCAGGCCGATCCCGATCCTGCCGTGCCGACCACGATTCCAGCGCCGCCGCTTGGGAACGCGTTCGCGAAAGCGCCCACCAGACCCAAAATGCCGCCATATTTCGACGTGCCGTCGCCGTTGAAGCCCGCCATGTCCTCGGTCGCGCTGAAGTTCCAGGCGATTTCGTTCGCGAGGTCGTCACCAATGTCGATCATCGCGTCTTCGGCGATTTCGTTCGAGTAGTACACGAACGTCGCCAGCTTCTTGGCCGTCAGCGAGATCATGTCGAACGTCTTCGCAGACGCGGTGATCGCCTGGTTGTCGGTCAGCCAGTAGGCGGAAACCGTTCCGGAGCGGCGCGGGATGTCCTTGGTGTCGCCCATCATGCGATCCTTCTTCATGAGGCGGCGGCAGACGCCGAACTCCTCCATGAGCTGGATGACATAGTTGGCAAGCTCGATCGGGACAAGGAAGCCGCCGCTGGTGTTGCTGTTCTCGGCCTGGGCGGCCTTGGTGACGATGCCGTTCTTGGTGCACCATTCCTGGGCGTTTGCACGGAACTGCGGATCGGTGTGGCAGGTGGCCATCACGAATTTCGCGAGCGAGAACGCTGCCTTTTGAGCCTCCTCGCGGTTTCCGCCGGTGATGCGCATCAGGGTCTTGGGCGTGCGGCCCTTGCAGATCGCGGGAACGCTGACGCTAAGAATGTTGCTGGCGTCGGCGTTCGCACTTCCGCCGTTTCCAAAGTTCGCGGGTCGATCGCTAGGATTGACCTGCCGCGCATCCAGCAGACGCTCGGCCTGCTTCTTGGCGATGTCCTCGATTTCCCGGAGATCCTTGACTTCGATCTGGATGGCCTCGACTTCGGAGCTCATGGCTTTGAGCGCCTTGCGGTCGTCGGCGGTCGATGCCGGATCGTCATTCTTCTTGATCAGGTCGTCGAGCTGGCCCATCTTCTGGGTGAGCTTCGCCTGCGCCTCTTGCAGTTTCGTCATTTCTGTGGGGTCCTTCTTCACTCGGGACCACGCACCAAAAAAGCCCCTCGCCAAAAATGGCGGGAGCTAAAATGTGCCGTGGTCAAATTGTCGTTACGTGAGGCCAACTGGGTTCGGCGGTATTCCTAAGTCCTTGCCTTCCCGCTAATCTTCGGGAGGGGCGAGCTTGGCGAGGAACGAGCCGGGGTAGGTCGGCCTGGCTAATTGATCAGCGCGAGCGTCCTAACCGCTTCCGCATGCACCTTTGCAGCCTGCTTCTGAAGCACCTCGATTTCGGCGTTTCTTTCGGTCGCCGCAGGCTCCGTCTTCGCGACAAGCTCCTTAAGCGTGTCGGTCAACTTCGCCAGTTCGGAGTGCATCGAAGCGAGCGTGGCGCGGTCGGTCCCGGACAGCGTGCGCTTCTCCTTTGCGCGGATGTCGGCCTTGGCCACTCCGCGCTCCACCATCAGCCGAACGGCGGTCACCGCCGCGTCGGCGTGTTTGCTCCACGGAAGGCCGGACCCCAGCCCACCAGCGGACATCGTTGCGAGCATCATCTTTTTGATCGACTTGACGGCCTCTTCGGACGTTTCCGCCCCGGAGCCGCCCTTGATCGCACGGAAGACGCTCATGCACAAATCCTTATGTTCGTCGAACATGCCCTCAAGGCAGTCGTCGATCTCGTCGTCGGTCATGTCCGAGTAGCAGCCCCAGCCGAGCAAGATGTCGCCCAGGGCATCGAAAAGCGCGTACGACGCCTGGTAGCAGGCGGACATGCACATCGAATATTCGACATAGGTGCCGAGGAACTGGCCCTTGAACATCGCCGCATCATCGGAATTCTCTTTGGCCCACGGCACCCGGATCGTCTCATCGTCCGCGGCTTTGGCCATCTTGACGTAGTACGCCTCGACAAACCGTTTGGCGCTCTCGCGGTCCGTTTCCGAAATCTCGACACCGCCGCGAGAGCCCTTCAAAACTTCCGCCGCCGCCATGATCGCCTTGGGAACCGCGACCAGCTCACCGTCCTCGACATCGGCAAACGGCAGGTGGTACGAAGCGAATTCGTCGTTTGGCCCGGAAAGCAGCGCAAACGCCCTTGCGTACTTTTCGTTCGGCGCATCTTCGGCACCGGCCCACGCCTTGACCCTGGTCTGCGCGGAACTGGCCGACCATCCCTTTTCGCGGGGCGCCAGCTTCAGCCCGCGCGCTCCGCAGACCGAGTTCAGCCTCATCACCTTGTTATTAGCGCCAACATTGTTAAGTTCCGGCATAGCCCTCGTTGCTCCCCGTGTCGAAAGAAAAATCGTGCTGCCCCTGTCGGCCATCGACTTCACCGCGATTGCGATCGCCTGCTGATTTGCGGGCGTGGGCGTCAGGCTGTACTCCCAGAGATCCTCGATCTCCAGGATCGCCGAACATGGCCCGGTGTGGGCACGTATGCCCTTGACATCGAACAGCCTGAGGTCGTACCTGTTCTTCTCGGCGAACGACAGCAGCGCGGCGCCGTTGTCGAACTCCTTGTACTGGCTCAGCTCCATCGAAAATCCGACCGACAGGCCCACATCAAGTCCGGCGTCGATCCGCTCGCGGCACTTGATCAGGGCGTCCTGCGACGCCCGGTCGCTGTGGAACGTAAACTCGCTGTAGAGCAGGCTGCCCCGCTCCTCGATCATCGTCGGATAGCCGACGACCGACTCCCAAAGCCACTCATGGCTCACCGGGACAAACCCGCGCTTGCGGAAATTGGGAAGAGCCTTGTTGAACGCGCCCGGAAAAATGGCGTCGCCATAGAGGTCGAGCACGCCCATGACACTGGGGACGCAAGCCAGGCTGTTCCCCTGCGCCGCCGCATCCTTGGCCGAGAACGATTTGAGCAGACGTTGTGGGTTCATGTAGGTACAATTTCCGACATGGAAATGCATGTCGGCTGGGATTTGTCGAGCGACGCTGCCGTTGCCTTCTACAAAGGCGCGACACGAAAGAAAATGTTCTTGAGACAGGAACCAACGGATAAATCGCCGACCGACTTTGAAATCGGCGAAGTCATGCCGCTGGATGCCCTAGCCGAGTTCGCTGACCGTCCCATTGGTTTCCGCGTAAGCCTTCCGCACCTGAACAATCGGCGTGTCGAATATGTAGACGACGCCACATTTCAACGCATGACGGAGGAATCGGCCATCCGTCTATTCGGAACCATCGAAGATCAAGCCGACTTACCTTCCAACATTGAAATAGTCGCGTTCAAGCGAATCAAAACCGGCTGGGAACGCATCGAATGAGACAAAAAACAGCAGCTATCGCCATTCGCAGCCTTGATGACATCGCCGTCGGAGAAACCGCGACATTTGACGAGATGGTCGCGTCAGGCGTACATGTCGGGCTGGGATACTGCCCAAACTGCCCGTGCGAAAATTGCCGTCTTAGGATTGCGGAATCCTTTAGGCTAAACAGCGACGGAACTGTCCGCAAGCTCAGGTTTCGTCCAGTCGATGCTAAAGCTGCCGTCGGCGACTATATCCGCATCAGTTAGCTAAACCCTATGGGGCAGCATAGTGAAAAACCCAATCCTGCTCCGCGAGACAGCGGTCGGCGACTTCATCCCGATCGAGGAGCCGACCGAAACGAAGTGCGCTTCCCGGTCAGACCATCATCGTCATATCAGATCGCCCAAATGGACGAACGCACTCCTTTGGAAGTGGTTCCGATTGAATATCTGACATTTCGCCGTGAGCGCTGGGAAAACGATGGCGTCCTATATTGGATCTGGCGACGCTTTTCGTGAAATAAATTAGCCTGCGTGCCGGACTCGAACCGGCTCCGTCAATTCCGCAGCATTGCAGGCCCTAAGACCCTGCAAGCCTGGTGCATTTCTTCACGGGAGCGACCCGCGATACGGATTGCGACTCCTCATGCACGGCGGTCACCATGTCACCCGCCACGGTGACGCAGACTAAACCTAGCGCGTAAATCCTAATCCCTCCCTTCCCGCTAATCTTCGGGAGGGGTGCCTGAGGAACGAAGGCGGGGTAGGTCATTCCTCATCCTCATCCGGCTCGGGCGGCAAATTCTCATCTTCCGGATCAGGATCAGGATCAGTCCGCGTGCGCTCGCCCTTCGGATCGTTCGCCCCAGGCACAACCCCAAACTCGCCGCCTTTGGGTCCGCTCAGCAATTGGAAGCTGAACGACCCGCCCATCGCTTCATCATCGACCGGCTTGAGGCCCACAATCTCGCGCGACTCGTCCAGCGTGACAATCCCGCCCTGAAACATTGAGACGGCGCGCTTCGACGTCGCGTCCGCATCTTCGGATAGCTCGCGCACCTCCGAATAGTCGAAGTTGAACCGAAAGCTTTTGACAACGGCATTCGCTGCGGCGTCGTCAGAAGCCTTCGCGCGAAACTCCGACGCTGGAATCACCCACTTGTGCCGGTCAGGTCCAAGAACGCTCCTCCCGTTACGGGAGGAGGGGGCCCGCTTGCGGGAAGGTGGGAGGGTCTTGTCTTTCGCCCGCGACAGCGCCCGAATGGGGAAATCCGGCAGAAGCTGGTACGTCAGCGCTTCGGCCATTGCCGCCAAAGTCGGCAGGATCGCGGTCTCGTAGCTCGACGAGCGCGCCTCGCGCATCTTAGCGCCGTACTGGCCGCCTTTGCCCGACGACGATTCCGCCAGCCCAACCGCAGCAGGATCGATTCCCAGGATGGCGCAGATTCTGGCCTCGGGACGCTTGCCCACCTGATCCAGCATCAGGTCCTTGGGCGACTGCGTGGTGCGGTCGATCTTGATCGGAAAGTCGGTCGCGATCATGCCGCCACGCGCATCGCCGCGGGACTGGTTTTCGACCTTGCGCTTAAATTCCTCAAACGAGTCCGAGTCGATCTCGATATCGGCCGTCGCCGGGGTGATCAGCGTGCCGATGTTGCCCCGGTTGCGCAGGATCAACGCGATCGTCGAGTCGATCTCATTGTCGGCCACCAGCGGACGGTATTGCGACTTGAACCGGTCAAGCCCCATCCGGCTGTTGTCCGGATCGATTCCATCCCTGATGTGGATGACATTGGCCGCAGGCACGGCGACCACCTTGAAACCACCGTTCACCTGAGGCTTGTTGTACGCGTAGAACTCGGTTGGTCCGCCATCCTTCGGCGGGATCGGAAAGATGAGCCAGTGCGGGATGTAGTACAGCTCGACCGGCGCACCGCCGCCGCCAGCTCCGCGCACCTTCATGGCGTACGCGTTGCCCGCAAATTTATAGGAAAGCGCCAGCCCCTGCAGGAGCGCGTTGCCCTGATATTCGGGGTTGGGATGCAGCATCAGCTCCGTCGCGGGGTGCTTTGCGACCGGCTGGAGCATTCCCTCGTCGTCTTCGTAGACGACATGTATCCGCGGCTCGACAATCTTGTCGAAAATGTAGCCGAGGCAGATTCCCGCAGGCGAGTTGAGCCAAAGCTTGGGACTTCCGGCCTCAAGCGCCCAGTCCATGTCGCTGCCGACATAGCGCGTGATCGACCCTCCGCCGTACGAGCGCCAGCCCGCATCGCCGTCCCAGGTGATTCCGAACGCCTTCGAAACGACCTCCAGCCCATCCGCCGCACGCTTCGCCAGACTTTCAGCAAACTTCATTTATTGAAAGCCTTACTTAGTGCGCTTTACCGGCAGATGCGCCTTGATCGGCGCCAGCAGGATCAGCCCCACGCCAACAACAGCCCCAATCTCCAGCGCCACCACCACGATGCCGCTTCCCGCCGCGACTATAAATTGGAAAAGCGTGATCGGATGCATAAGCGGCAATTATCGGCGCAGACTCTAATGTCAAAAAATTGACCGAATCGCATGGCTCCTCCCGCTTCGGGAGGAAGGGGCCCGCTTGCGGGAAGGTGGGTAGGTTGATCTAGGTATAAAACCGCCCCTTCCGCTTCTTCTTCGGCGGTCTCAGCCTCGTAATCACATATCTCAGCGCCGAATGCAGGTGGTAGATCGCGTCGTTGTCGATCTCGTCCGTCGCGTTGCCGTCATCGCCCAGCACGTACGAATAGTTCTGCACGTCAGCGATCAGGCCCTTGCACGACCGGAAGATCTGAAGCGAATGCGCCTTGATCTCACCATACACGCAGCCGATCTGCACCGCCACCGCGTTTTCGGGAGGCTCGTTCAGCGCTAGGCCGTTCTTTCGAAACGCCTCGCGCCAGCCCTCTTCCTGATGCGATCCACCGGCGCCAGGCTGAAGCGGGTGCTTGCCGCGAATTCCGGCAGCATGCTCCGCAAACGACTTGTTGCCCTCGCGGTATTCCGAAATCACGTAGAGCGTCAGGCTCGCAGGATCTTCGGCCACAAGCACCGCGCCCGTGTTGGCCGATCCAAAATCGACTCCAGGGTAGATCTTCCAGTGGTTCGGGATGACGAACGCGTTGCAGGTGTCGCGTTCATGGTCGAACGTGTCGTAGACAATGCCGGCGGGGCGCGTAAATCGCCCCAGGTACATCCTCGTCCACTTCCACACCGGCATGCCGAGATCGAGCTCCTTGCGGCACTCGGCCTCGCTCACCCTGGAATTCATCCAGGACGGCCAGTTCTTGAGATCAAACCCCTGACGATCATCGGGGTTCGGCTTTTCGGCCCGGTCGATTACCTCGTTCTTGAACCATCCCCATTCGTAGGGAGTGGTGCCCCACAAGCGGCGTCCAAACGTCGCCTCCGGCCCTTCGGCATCAAAATAGCGATGCTTCCACCACTCGGGGGCATCGTTGACGACGCTTGCAAACGTGGTCGAGCGCGCCACCTTCAGACGCCGGTTGTACGCGCCGTAGCTCGCGTACTTGTTCTCCTTTTGGCCGGCCTCATCCCAGACTCCCGCCGCGGCGGTCATCGATTCGAGGTTCGACGAGTCCTTAGTGTAGGCGAACGTCACCGTCACCGGACAGTCGGAAAACCCCAGCAGCCGCATGAGGCCGCTTTTGGAAAACTTGAAGTAGGGCTTGTTGCCCTCGATCAGTCTGCCAAGCTTCAGCTCATCCTGGAACAGCTCGCGAAACGACGGGATCGCCTGCGCCTTGAGCAGCTCGAGCGTCGGCCCGGCATAGATGAATTTGCCCGACTTGAGCGACTTGATGACCGGCGCGCAGCGCTGGATCTCGCGCAGCAGCCACGGCGCCTCACACGCCGTTTTCCCCCCTTGCGTCCCGGCACATGCAACCGTATCGATTGCGCGGCAGTCCCAAACCGACATCTGGCCCGCATGGAACCAGTCGGGAGGAACCCGCGCGTCGATTTCCGGCTCAATCTCCGGGCTTAGCGCTTTCAGGAGCGCATCCATCTCGGCGCGCTCTTGCGGAGTCAAGTAGGGCAGTAATTCGAGCGGCTCGTTCTTGATCGGTGAGGCTGCCATCTTCGATCACAATCGCCTTGCCTCCGGCTCCGGTGATCTCGCGGCGGTTCGAGAACCCTCCGCCCGCCTCCTTGGCGATCGAGTCCAAAATCTCAAGCTGCATCTTCGGGTTGTTCGCGACCAGCTTGTGCTTGAGCAGCTTCGCCCTGGCCCGGATGCGCGGCTTGTCGTACGCGAGCGGCTCATCCTCAATCTCACCCAGGCATTTGGCGCGTTCGCGCTCGAACAGTTCCCTAAGCTCCGCGCTCAGCCGCTCTCCCGTTTTCGTCCGGGGGTTGTAGACCGTAAGCTGCGCCAGCGTGACCTTGAGGCCGAACTCCTGTTTGACCTGCTCCAGGATGTCCGAAGGCTCGACATACCATGCGAGCCTCGTGACGATGAATATTTTGTGCTTGTTTTCGAGTGCGGCCATGCCGTTTCGGCCCATCTACCATCGTCGATCCCGGTCAAACTAGATCAAACCTGAGCGATCAAAATGTTCCGCGCGGAACACTTGGGCAAAGACAGATCCTACGTGGAGTCAAAATCCTTCCCTTCCCGTTGCGGGAGGGGTGCCGAGGAACGAGGCGGGGTAGGTTGGCCTGGTGGCTGATATACAAAATCCGCAGTCGCGCCAAGCGCAATCATCAAAAAAACAATAACGATGGCGACGCCAATCAGCACAAACGCATCCACCATTACAGGAGCGCTCCGGAACCTGCTCCCAGCATGTCGCCCACATTGGACTCGTAGAGCGAGTTGTGGAAGATCAGCTCGTTGACCGTGTTGACACCCAGGTAGTAGACTATCCGCGCCTTGTACGGACCAAGCACCTTGCCGGTGCCGTCGCACGACGTGCACACCACCTTGCGCCCGCCTTTGGACACCCAGCCGCCAGCGCACGCCGGATTCCCGCAAACAGCCGTCTCGGTCACCAATTCCGCCTGAGTCTCAACCATTATCTTATGAGGCTTTTTTACGGCCCTAAACCAAACTTAATCGCGGGCATGACCCTGATGTCCCGCACCCGTTTCGACGCCGCGCTAACGTCCAGGCCGCGCCTGGCACGACCCGCAAGCGAGCGCGATCTTTACGTCACTAATCGTCGGCGCGCGCATTGCCACTCTCACCAAATCCTCGACTCCCGCGCTCGCAGCGCCCATTCCCCAGCGCTGGACCACCCCGACATGCTCTTCGACATCGTGGCCCTTGAGCGCAAACATCGGCAGACCCTCTTCGGTAAACTGGGGACAACCAAACTCGTCGTAGTCCTGGCCGGCGTGGTACAGCTCATGGTCGATCAAAGCGCAAAACTGCTCATCGGTCGCCTGCGCCGCGATCACGCTGTCCAGGGTGATCAGAAAATCGGGGACTTCGCCAAACCATTCGGAAAGCTGCCAGAGCATCCTTCCCTTGACCCATTTGGCCGCGCCGCCCTGGAACGGCATCTCGCACGTACCCGCGACAGTTCTGCGGGCCTTCGAATTCGCTTCCGACGTCCACAAAAAGCCGATC
Source organism: uncultured Armatimonadota bacterium (assembly GCA_963699265.1). Lineage (GTDB taxonomy): Bacteria > Armatimonadota > Armatimonadia > Armatimonadales > Capsulimonadaceae > CAXSEA01. The sequence goes on from OY969427.1 coordinate 1,852,293, forward strand.
TTTGCAAACTCAAGGTGCCAGTGTTCGGGATTGGCGATGGGACCGGTTTCGAGGATGAAATTTTGACGCGCCCATTCCACCAGCTCCGGCGACGGAGCGTAGCTTGGAAACGATCTTGCCATCTCGCCGCGCATGCCTTCAGGAGGAAGCGGACGGCCAGATATCGCCGACTCCAACGCTTGCCCAGCGCTTTGCAGCGGCTCGGTCTTGGCGGGTTTTTTCGGTCCGCTGGGTTTCTGAAACTCGGTGAACGAAGTTTCGCCCGACTGACGCCACCACACCTCGAGCACCGCAGCGGGGACTCCGCAGACTTTTTGGGCCTTCTGGAAATCCCCCTGCGCTGCGCATACAGCAGCCAGGGCGACGTCTTTGTCCGCCTCGGTGTATGCATCCACGCGCGGCGTGGCTTTGTCCGCGCTTCGTTTACCAGTTCCCGCCATTCGATTCACATCTTATTGTCAATTCGACCGAAGTGAGCTTGCGACCGTACCGGAGAAATCTCTCCGACTCCTTCCCTTCCCGCTTCGGGAGGGGTGCCTGAGGAACGAAGGCGGGGTAGGTCCTAGGCAGCCACCGGCATCTTCGCGCTCCAAGTGCCTCTGAACGGGTGCCCCTCGCGGATCAATTCCCGCTCGGCATACGCCTGCGCCACTTTGAGCAGTCTGGCCTGGTACGATCCCGGTGATCCGTATTTCAACGCCGCCTCGATCTCGCTGCCCGGCACCTTCACTTTGAGCGGGATCAAAAACTCTTTCGCATTGACACTGACCAGCAGATCGAGAAACGGTTTTGCCGGATTGAATTTGAACTGCAGCGACGGGTTTTTGCACGACTTTTCGTCGGCATTGCGCCCAATCTGACGACTGCGCGGCCTGTGAAACTGTCCGCCGATCCGGGCCGTGTTCGGAGCGGAAAAGCTGGGCAACGACCAGCCGATTCCGGCAAGCATCGACGATACCAACGCGTGAAGTGCCATCGAGCGGCGCAATGTGCCCATGTTTGGAAACAATCCTTTGCTGCCTGCTTCGATCTCAGGCAAATAATAGGGAGCAGTCAGAGGTTTGGGATCCGGCCATCCACGAAGCGTTACAACCGCCTTATAGACTTCGCTGGTGCGCGAGCAGGTGAACATGCTTTTAGGCCGATAACGCGCCTCGAATTCCCTGACTTCCTTGAGAAGGGTGCTGTTGGGCGAGACAATGAACATGCGTTTAGAGCTAAGGTGAATCGCGGGCGCGGTCGGTTTCGTGACGAACCTGTGCGGACGGCGCGTTAAGAACCACGCCTCGCGTGGCGGCGTCCGGCAGGCTCGCGGTGGACTGCGTTAGACGGCCGCTTTCGCCCACCTCTCAATCGTTGAAGATGCTCGATCTCGCGGGTGAGCTTGGCGCGGGTCTCGTCGCCGCCCTGTTCGTGAAACTCTTCGGCCGCATCGCAGACATTTGCCTGCTGGCGGGAGTAGTCGGCGAGCGCCTTTTCGCCCTCGTCGGACGTGTTTATGGCAAGCTGCGCCAGCTCGCGGCAATCCTTTTCGCCGCGCGCGCAGGCGCCAAGCACCGTCAGCAGAAATGCTTCGCGTGATTCCACAGGCGTCCATCCTGCCGACTAGGGCAAACGGAGAAATGCGGCGTTCGAGGAAATGTCAAAAAATTACCGGCCAGCCAATTTCCTTCCCTTCCCGCTGCGGGAGGGGTGGCAACTTGTTGCCGGGGTAGGTCTTAATGGGGCTTTACGCCGCAGCTCCAGCCAGCCGCTTCCCCGTCTCATAAAGCCCGGGCGTCTTCAGCGCATATTCGGGAGTGGTCAGTCTGGGGCGATTCGTTGCCGTGCTCGACGCCGCCGCCTCCGTCATCACGGGCGACTGAACGACAGTCAATCCGCACTCTTCGGCGGCGACATCCATCAGCTGGCGGCCGTCGTGGACCGCTCCACGCTGCACCGCTTCGGCCTCGATCCGTATCTCGGCAAACTGGCCGGCGATCACCTTGAGGCGATGCTCGACAAACCATGTGGGCAGACAAAGCGCATTGGCGATATCGTCAACTTCGCACTCGACCTCGCGCTTCATGGCGACAATGGCGAGCTGCTCCATCCAGATCGCGGTGATCTGCCTGTCGAACGAATCGTCCGAGCGCTCAAACCGATGCCGCGATACTGCAAGCTGATGTGAGTCCATATGGGTTAAAGATGAGCTACAGCAGATACAAAAATAGCCCGGCACCCGCTCTAGGCGGACACTGGGCATCGGTTGGTCAAATAGGACGATTGGCCTGGCGACAAAAACACCGCCGCAGCTTGGGAGCCTACTTGCTCGCCGTCACTCGAGCTGACGGCTGCCGTACGTAAAATTGTCGAACAATTGCGGAAGGCTGGTCGATTTCTCCGTTCCCCTCCTTTCGGAAGGATGGGTTAGGGGGAGGTAGTCTGGCTGCCTTGCTCAAACATATTATCACGCCGTTTTCGTTTTTCGAACATTCGTCCGAAACTTTATATGCCATTTGGCACAAACCTACGGCGCGGCGCGGAGTTGGGACGCGTGAGGATTCGAAGGCGAAATTCCTGGCGCGCGAGCCACCTGTACACGGTTCGTCTGGAAACGTGGGAAATTGAGATCAGCGTCTTCGCATCGGGATACTGCCCGCCGTGCGTCTGGCGGTAGTGCTCGACATGCTCCTCGAGCGTGCGCTGGATGGGACAAAACGGACGCGGAGGCGCAATCTGGGGGGAACCGGCTTCGCCACCTTCATCGCTGGATAAGCTTTGCTGACTGGATTTCATACGCGCCGAATTGCCTGAATCATCCTCAAGCGGCCATTTACAACGCAACGCTAGCAGGTGAAAACAACGGCCCGGAACACTCATCAAGTCAAAGCGGCAACGTTTAACCGCAATTGCCTATTAAATTGTACCAACAACTCTGCATTAATGGTTCCAGGAACGCCATTACGCACGAAAACGCGAGCGCACCCGTCCGAAACGCTGAACTTGCGCATGATCTGACGGATCGACGGCAGGCGCGGATCGTCCCTGTGCTTGTCCATGTGCTCGAAGATCAGGTCGCTCGCCTTGACCGTCGGCGCGGAAAGGTCGGTGGTTTTGTCCATGAAAATAATCCCAAAATAAATCGCGTACCCTATTGACAGCTTCTCAAATGAGAAGTATAATGTATTCAACAGCAACGCATTAGGCGGGCTGAGCTTAAGGAGCAAAACAATGACATCTGCTTTCAACTTCGATTTTGACGACACCACCCCGTTCACCGGATTCGACGGACGCGACCATTTCCTGGCCGAGGCCGAAATCGAAACCGAGCGACTTGGATATTCCGACGCGGACGACCGCGCCGAGGCATTTGCCGCAGCAAAATCCCGACTGGTTTCTCTCAGCGTTGCATGTCAGACAAAAACTCCGTCCGCCATTCTCAATCAGTGCTGGGAGAGGGCGCTATCGACCGACGATGCCAAACTCGTTGCGACACTGCTCGCCAATCCGTCGTTTCATGCCCCAAAGCGCACGAAGATCGTTTTCGGCATGGGGCAAAAAGTCGTGTTTGACCAATTAGGAAAAGCAGTCTCGAAATGACCTCCGCCGAGTTCAAAACCATCCGCGAGTCGTGCGGTCTGCCAGTCCAATGGCTGGCAGACCGCCTCGGTGTCCGCCGCCGCTCGGTCGATTATTGGGAGACGGGAGAGTTCAGCGTCAAGCGCGACGCCGCCGCGCTTGTGACCAATATCGACTTGATCCTCGAAACCTGCGTTAAAAACGCGCTCGCGGTCGTCGCCGAGCAGACCGAATCTCAGGGCAATCCTCCCAAATCCGTCAATCTCGTGCGCTACCGCACCGACGACGACCTTTGGCGCTCGCGCCCCGATTTCGGCGAGCTGCGCATCCCCGCGACGGCTCACGCTGCGATGCTGTCAAGGCTCTCCCACCGCCTGGCGGATATGGGAATCCGGTGCCGCATCGAATGGGCGGTCATGGAGTAAGCTCCTGGATCACTCCTTCTTCGGCAGCTTCGCCAGCGCATCGGGATCCCTGACCACCGAGCCTGTTCCGTGCGGATCGACCTCGACATAGAAGCTGAAATGGGCGAAGCTCATGTGCCAAAGAAACGTGTCCATCTGCTCCAGGTGAAACCACTCGCCGACATCCAGCGAGTCGAAATGCGGGCCCCCTATGGAATCGCTGTGCACTCCGTCGGGCTTATACGAAAGCTCCCAGTTCGAAACCTTCGCCGCCCGCTCCGCCTTGTGGTCAACTCCTTTAGCCTGTCTCACTGCTCTCTCGCCTCATGTAAAATTTGCCGCGCGCGCTCCAGCCGGTCGAGCTTTTCCATAGTCGATTTCGCCTCCAGCATTTCCGACGCCTGGACGATCAAATTAGCGGGATCCTCATAGCCGTGTCCGATTCGAAACGCCTGGATCAGGCAGTCCGCCTCGTTGACAGCAGTTTGTAGATCGGCCAGTCCACGCTTCGCGTCGGCTGCCTCGATAGCGGCGGTGACCGCCATCATGCCAAGCTGAGCAATGCCCGACCCCAGAGTTGGTTCTGGCCCCGATCTGCTTTGACGAACCTCCTGCCTTTGATCCTCGGCAGCGTCTTTTCGCTTAAACCAGTCCATCGTGTTTGCGTCCTTTGCCCAGCGCTACGCGTGCCTTTGCGCCCTTGTCCTCAAATATGTCGTTACGTCCGGAACCACATGCCAAACCGATGTAGTTCGTTCTTGACCCGTAGAATTCCAGCGCCTCTTTGCATTTCAGCGCCGCGCGGATGAGATCGAAGACGATCACGTCGGGATCGTCCTTTTGGATGGGAATGCGCATCATCCACTCGCGCGCACTAGGCGAGCCGCGACGCGAGTTCAGCGCCTGCACCAGATCCCTCACCCGCTGGATCGCCGTGTCCAGGTCGACATCTGGAAAATACTTCATCACGGCGCCCGATGGTTTGTTCAGTTCGATCCGCTCACCCACCCATTCGTTGAGCATCGACTTCGCCTGACCATCCATTGCAGCAACCTTCTTGTCGCTCATCTCGACATCGGGATCTTCGATTTCATCCGGCATGTTTTCAAGCCTCCTGCCCATGATCCTGCTCCTTTAGCCATTTACCGCCGCACCCGACTTGGAGGGTCTCTCAATGGCACGTTCTGTTTCGCGCTGTCTGCACTCTTCGCTGCAAAAGATTCGTTCGTCATCGGTTATCACTGGCGGCGCGTCGGGGTCGTCGCCCTGCACATGGGCATAGCAGCCTTCGCATTCAAGCCAAAATCCGCGCTCCAAGTAGTCGGTCAAAGCAATCGGGTGCTTGAGGCCGTCAAAGAGCGGCGCACGACGAACCGAAATCTCCGTGAAGCTGTACTCCCTGCTGAACGGCGCACTGCTCTTGGCTTTGCCCGGCGTCTCGGCGAACACGATTTCGGAGTACCAGGGAGTCACCATGTAGGCTTTGGTTAAAGTTTCAGCCGCCATCTTCATCCTTATCCCGTGTCAGTGTATACGTGACGTCGATCTGGCGATCACCTTCAATCGGTTTGTCGCAAAACGGACAGTCGATCTTAAACGTGTCCTTTGTGATCTCCCAAAGACTGTCGATCCGCTCACCGCAGTAAGGGCACGTCCCATCGGTCGTTTCACTCGGCATTGGTTTGACCCTCCCTATCTCGCCGGTCAACCCACTCGGCCCTTCCAACCCGTTCATATTTGCCGTTGGGTACGCGGTAGAACGCCTGCACAGACCGCGGATGATCAGGGACGGCGACAAAGCCCTGGAGACCCCACGATCGGACCTCCGTTTCGATTTCCCGTTCCATGTCGCCCAAGCCAGTTTGCGTTTCCATCTAAGCGCTTTCCCCCTCATGAACCAGCCTCGACATCCCCATCCCATACACCCACCGCCTGCGCACGGCCGCCACCGGTTTCGTCTCTGGCGACGCCGAAACACTCACATCCGCCAAATACCGCCAGCGACGCTCATCCTCGCACCAGCGACGAAGATCGACAGTGCCGCGATTGACTTCGATGACCTCCCATTGCTCGCCGCAGACGTCGACTTTTTCGCCGATCTTCATGTCACATCCCAGCCAGAGCAGACTCCCGTCCATTCCCTGCGATCTGCCTCGCGGCCTCCGCCGCGCGCAGTTTCGCCGCCTTCGTCCCGTAAAACCCTGTCCCTTCGCACGAGTTGCACAGCTTCCAGGTGCCATCCGCACGCTTGATGCTGCCGCCGACACAGCCCGGCCACGTGCACGGATGCAGCCTGAACTGCACGGCGATCTCGTCGGTGATGACTCCGGCCCTGACCGCCTCCGCCGTTTCCGCCTCCATCGCCTCGATCTCCGAAATGGGATCGACATGTTCGTCGCCGTCCGGATGAAGCCCGACGCACAGCGAGATCAGATCGACATCCGCCGCCCCAGTTTTCGCCTGGGCGTCATCGCCCGAATTGGAGCCATCGTCATCGACGGCGCTCTTCACGCCGTTTTTGCGCGGCCGTCCGCGCCTTCTTGCAGCGAGCGGAGCGACAGTCGGTACCGGCGACGTAGCCGCATTCGTAGCAATCGGTTGCTTCGCTTTCCGCTCTGCGAAGTATTTGGCGCTGTATTCCGCCGCGCACTTGGCGCAACGCCATTTGCGCTTCTGCACGCCCTTCTCGGTCTTGATGACGAGCTTCTTTTCGATGCCATGCCTGGCGCAAGTCACGACCTTTCCGGCTGTGCCGGCGGCAATCTTCTCTCCTTCCCTTCCCGCTTCGGGAGGGGTGGCGACTTGTCGCCGGGGTAGGTCTGATCGCTTGGCAGGGTCTTCAGGGCCCTCGGCTTGCGCGGCCATGGGGGGGGTAGTTGGACATTCGTCAACCAGATCGCCTCCTTTGCCTGCGAAAAACGCGTCCAGCACCTCCTTTGGAAACCCAGGAAGCGGACCGTCCATATCGATTGGCACGAACTCCACCAGCCCGTTGAAAGTCTCCCTGTAGACCTTGCCGCCGACTCCGAAAATCCCGCCCTCTCTTCGTGGCGGCGGCCCAAAACCGGCATCCGGCAACGCTCCTCCCGCTGCGGGAGGAAGGGGCCCGCTTGCGGGAAGATGGGGCATTTGCTCCGCGCTCAGCACCTGGTAATGCTCCGCCATCGCGACCAGCAGGCGCAGCTTCCCAACCGTCGCCTTGGCCGACTCTCCATCGACCAGCAGCCCAAGCTGGATTCCGCCCTCAAGCTGCAGCGTGACATTGGCCAGCGACTCCCCCGGCCCAAGATGCTCCCTCAAATCTCCCATAACAATCCTCCCATGATGCCCCGGCCTCAACTCCGAAAAGTCGCTCTTTGCCAATCTTCACGGCGCCCTCGCAACTCCTGCCGCGCACCTTTCCCGCAAAATTCCCAGCATCTTCGAACGGACAGTCGGCGACTTGTGCCGATGCTGCACCGAGCGCCGCAGAGTCTCCGTAAAGCTGTTCAATGCTTCGATTCTCAGCTTTTCGTAAGCGTCCGGCTCAAGCGAGTCGAGCAGCGCGTCGCAATGCCGCGTCTGCTCGGACTTGGCATCGCGGGCCACTTTTGCTTCGGTCCGGCTCCGCTCGCGCACCTCGCGGTCCCGTTTCCCGGCCTCAGCCTTTTCGCGTTCAGCAAGCAGCTCGGCCGGTTCGCTCCAGTTTTGCTTGATCGCCGTAACCAGTCCCGCGACGGCATTGTCGAGCGTCCGGTACTTCAGCCACGCGATCTGGTTCCTGATCTGCTGGGGCGTTGCGCACTTCAGCAGATCACCAGCGACACCCGCTCCGACATCCAAAGACACAAGTTCATCAAAAACCGCGGCGGCATCGGGATCGTAAGCCGCCCACGGATGGTCCGAGCCATTGCCGTTCTGCCTCGCGCGCGCGCCAGTTGCCGTTTCGGACACGGTATTCGGTAACGGGAATTCGGATACGGAGACGGGTACGGGATCGGGGCTTCGTTTTTGCTTCCAGTTTGCTTCACCATTTGCTTCGTTTTTGCTTCGTCTGGTGACTCCGGATTGTCTGCCACCCTCTCGTCCGGCCTGGGCCCTCTTTTCGCTCAGCTCCGACCGCTGCGCCTCGATCTGCGCCTTTGACGGCTGGTACTTGTGATAATCGTGCAGCTCGTAGAATCCGTTTTCGCGACGATAGACCAGAGGATTCTTATATCTCGGCAGAATGGTCATCAGGCGCTGCAATGCGTCCGGCCAATTTTCGATTTCCTCTGAAACGGCAAGCTTTGCGACCATGCCTTCATGGATGAATCCGTCTGTAAGATTGCGCGCGCAATAGAAGATCATCGCCATGTGCAGCTCGCGGCCGCTTTTCCCGGCGTAGACGACCTTTTCGTGGTCGCGGTAGTTGTCGTCGAACCGCACCCAGCTCATAGTTGCTCAGTTCTAGCTTGCCGATTCCGGTCTTTGCGCGCACGGCGCTCCTCGATAAGTTCGAGATCGTGCCGAAATTTCGTTTCGCCGATGCTTTCCCAAAGGTGGCCATTCGCCGCATAATCCTCGGCGTTTTGCTTTGTATTGCCCCACTTCAGATTGCTCGGATGATGATTGAATCGGTTGCCATCAAGATGCCTCACAAGCGGGAGGCATCTTGGCTCCGGTCCGTGAAAAGCCTCGCAGACCATTCTGTGTACGGCGCGCTTGCGCTTTGATCCGTCCGAATAAATCACGACCGCCGGATATCCCCTGTGGCACCCTTCGTTCATCTTCTTCCATTGACCGGGCGAAGAAGGGTGACGCGAACTGTAGATGTTGCCGTCGTCTCCAGCGCGGTAATGCCTAGGATCGATGCCTGGAATCGGGCGTAAAGTGATCATGAAATTTCTGGAGCGCAGACATCCGCCGTTTCCAACCCTGGAATCCCAACCTGCTCCGATGTCGCCCTCGGCTTGCAGCCAATATGTCCGACGTTGAACGCCATCATCTGAAGCACAACGTCATCGACCAGCGACGGCGTATGCAGCTTCCGTGTTGCTCCGCGGTGGAGACATTCGAGCCCTCTGGGGCCAATGACCAAATGCGCATCCTTGGCCTCTCGCCGCTTCGGCCCAAGCATCCCCGCACCTTTAAGGACCTCGCGTTCGCCCGGCAATGTTTCACTGACAGCCGAATCGCTCACATCCAGACCTCGTAGATCGCCGGATCGTCGCCGTCCAAACGTCCAAAATTGTAGAGTCCAGGAACCGCGTCATCCATCCATTCGTGCAGATCGTCCAGCATATCGAACAGCAGCGCATACCCGTCAACCAGCACCTTGCCGCCGCGCATGTTGTGATGACGACGCAGCACCCAGCGACCCGGAAAATCGCTTGGATTCCAGAAGACCACCAGCAGCGTAACCGAATCCTTAGGCGGATTTCGGTACTCGCGCATGGCATCTTCCAGCGCGACAATTCCCTCACCCGGCCTCAAATTCTTGAACATCCGCATCAGATACGGTACTCAGTTCTCCCCACCACAAACTTCGCGTCATCCCAAAGCACCCAGTCCTTGTGCTTGGTTTCGCAATTAAGCATGCAGGCTCTAACGGCAAACCCTCTTGCGCCCCAAAACTGCGCGCACTCAATGGCGCGTTTGTCCAGTGCCCGGAACTCCCCGACCATCGTCAACACGGCAGGCTCCACGGTATCGGTGTCGCCTCCATCGTCAATTGATCCCTCCGTGCTCCACCTGACCTGCCACTCCGGCAGCGTCACCCAGACCTGGACAGGATATGCGTCCGTCCAAAACAGGAACGACCGGTACGAGTGGATAAAATATTGAGTGGACTTCAACCTCTCAAAATGGGCTTCGACGCTCATTTAGCGGCACCCTCCGGTTCCTTTTGCGCGGCCTCAAGATTCAATATCTCGGCCTCGGCGGACCACAGCCTGGTCTGGAATTCGTTCACGAGGAACTTCAGCGTGACGCACGCCGCCTTGATCGCGTCGGATTTTGCCTCGGCCTCGGAAGACGCGGAGCCGTAGGACTGCTCGTCGCAAATTTCGATATCCCATCGCCACAGAGCTTCGCCCTCCTTGGGGCGAAGAACAAACGCGTAGTCGTCCTCATCGCCTAGGTTCGCCCTAACGCCGCCGCACGTTTCCTCCCAAACAATTTCGCTCATATGTACACCGGCTCCGCCAAATCCAAGACCTGTGGCAGCGTCGCCACCTCGCAGTACCTTGCCAGCCTGTCCTTGTCCAGCCAGACCGCCGTCTCGCGCGTCGCCAGCGCCGCGTCTGTTGGCATCGACCTCGCCATAAATTCGCGCAACGCCTCAAGCGACCCGAACACGAGCGGCCTTGGCCCGTCCCCGTTCACATGCAGCGATGCGATCGCTACCCTGTCCGTCACGTCGTCGACAATCACCCATCCGCCGTCCGCGCCGGGATCGATTTCGGGAAGCTCATTTGGTATGCGTGCAACTATGCTCAACTTTTCTCGCCTCATCCTGTCCACTGTTTGGCATTAACTTGCCCGTCCGCCACTCCAGCACGGGCACCGCCAGCTCAAAATCTTCCTCCAAGCCAGCTTCCCACCATCTCAGCAATATCCGCGCCCCGTTGGGAAAGGTCGCCCTGGCCCCGACACTTTTCGCGATCCTTCTGGCGATAAGCTGGCCGACAATTCGTGGGCAACGCCTGGTCAGTTCGCAATTTTCACCCGCGACAGACAGCGCCGCGACCGCAAGCTTCAGCACGTCCTTCCGGCCAGGAAGACTCCTGCCGCAGAGCCTGCACCGGCGCGCAAGCTGCGTCAAAAACCCGTCCCACATCACCTGATCCGTCGCGGGCAGACGCATTCCGCCACGGTTTGACATCCAAAAAAGTCCTCCTCATTCCCTTCCCGCTGCGGGAGGGGTGGCTGAGGAACGAAGCCGGGGTAGGTCTTCGGGTGCCGTCTCCCTCCTTACAAAATCATCCCACCGCTCGCTCACCATCACCTCGCCGCGAAGGTCCGGCGCAATCGACAGATGCAGAAACTCCCCGCACTTGACGCAGCTTCCGTGCCCGTGGTTTTCGCCCATCTTCATCGAGATCGACGGCTTTGCCCGCTGGCCGTGGCCGCAGACCGCGCACTTGAACGGGTAGCTGTCCGCAGGCGTAAATTCCGCATCGACGTTGCTTTGGGCGCTCATCTGAACCTCAGCTCCTTGGGCAGCTTTCCGACGACCGTCCCCGACCGCGAAAGTTTGACCCGAACATAGCCTTCGGGATCGTCCCCCGGCTGGACCACTCCCACAACGGCTCCCTCGACATTGGGCGACTTTATCAGCGCCACCCTGTCCCCCTTGCGGAAATAGCCGCGCTTGACCGACTCCTCGGCAATAGGCGCACCAGACGCACCGACTTGTTCAACTTCGACTTCAGCTTCCGTCATGGAATTCGACCCAATCGAACCTCACGCCCTCCGACTCCTCGCCGCCACCCAAAACGGCCCGCTCCGTCATAAGCTTTTTGCCGTGCGAGATCGCAAGTCCCAGAAGCGACATCCAGTTCTCATCCGCCAAAACGAGATCACGGTCAGGCGGGCTGAGCGTGCCTTCGACAAACTTTCTCGCCTCCACGATCAACTGCGCCTGAATGCGCTCGCTTCCCCTCAGATGGTCGCAGGCCAGACAACCCCGCGTTCCGCAGAACTTGCAGTAATGCAGCCTCACTTTTTCTCGGCACCCGCATTGAGCCTCGTCCACAGCGGCCCGTCAACACTGTCCACCGCGCTTTTCGCAAAGCACATTAGGCACACCGGCACGGGATTTTGCGGCACCTCGCGCCTCCCAAACCGGCAGATTGGCATCAGCGCCATGATCTGCGCCGATTTCGGCGACGTGCCCGGAATCCTGTGCGGATTGCAGACGGCGCACTTAAGCTCCGGCGGCGGGATCGCAACGCTCATTTTTCGATGGACACCTTCAACACGGGAAACTCATGCCACCGCGCGCCGTCCAGCAGATCCCCAGCCTTCTTCTTGCCGACACGCTCCATGTATGTGAGGCAGCCAGGCAGGTCGCAGGCGCTCTTGACCTCGTGATTCTCCAACGTGCACAGCTTAGGGTGGCCAGTTCGATTCGCTCGGACAATTCCGACACTGTCCAGCTTCGTCTCAACCCACTCGCCCTGCTGCTTGAAGAAAAACGGAATACCCGCCGCTTGGCACTGATGCCGAAGCGATCTTGCCCAGTCAGGATGCATCGGCCTCGCGCCATGACCGCTCTCTCCGCCGACAATCACCCAGTCGATTCCGAGCGGCTTGCCCAACTGCTGGAGAGCATCTCTTGTGGACCAACCGCTGCTGTCGAACAGCTCGATCGGCCCCAGCAACGGCTCGCAGCTCAGAAAACGGAGTACGGCCGGAACTTTCAAGAGCGCCGGAATGCGGACATCCGCCGTTTTCTGATCCTCGCACGACGCTCCCACCCAGACGTTTTCAGGAGGGTCGCTCATTATCCAGTCCCGAATCCAATCTTCGAGGTCAAGCATGTCGCGCTGCTGCCGGCAGTTTTCAAATTGTTTGGCACGGATTTGGTCGGCGGCATCGTTCAGCAGCCTCATCACCGCCGCAGGCCTTTTCGTCAAGAGCAGCCAATCCAGGCTCGGCGTCCGCCTAATCAAGTCGAACAGCCTGACCCGCCATTCGGTAGGCACCTCGGTGTCGAACACGTCGGCCATCGACGAGCAGAAGACCCTCCGCCTAACTCCCGACTTTTCAGCCTCGCCGTTCCATTTGATCGGCTCGTTCCAATTTTTATCGGACAGCAAACGCCGCGGCTTGCCATGACCCCACACGTCGAAGCCGTAGCGGCTGGCAAGCGTGTCCGCATAGCATTCGTCGCACCCGGGACTGACCTTGGTGCATCCCCACCAGCCGTTGAACGTGTGATCTGTCCACTCGATTCCAGTTTTCTCAGCCATCTATTCGACCTTGCCTCCGGTCGGCCACTCAGCGCCGTCAGGAAATTTGCCGCCTACTCCCTGCATTCCAAAATCGAGCAGACGCTGAGGCGTCGTCCCAACTTGGTCGCTGCACGTCTTGACGATGGCAGCCATCATCGAAGGAATCGCGCGAAGGTCGCCCCGAAACGACATGCAGCATTGGTGCCCATCCGGCTCCAGCCCGCTGGACATAGGTATGCAGGCGATGATCGACGCGCCGCTGCGTCTACCAATTTCATCCATCAGATCGGTCATGGGCACTTCGGTCAAATCGACTTTCGCAGCGCTCATCACTGACGCCTCAACATTGGGCGATTCGGTCGGCTTTGATCTCTTCAGCATAGGAATCACGACCAGCGAGATAAAGAACGCAGCGGCCAAAACGATGTCGGCCTGGATCGGGTGATCCGCCAGCAGCAGAAGCGCAATCACAAACAGCACGTACCGTGCGCCGCCAATAACCTTCAAAAGCCGTATCGTTTCTTCAGCCATCCCTAATTCCTCTCCGCGATCCTGACCGCATCGGCGATCTGCTTGGCAAGCTCGGTGCCGTTAAGCGTTTCCGGCTGCATCATGGTGACGTTCACGTTGACTGGCATCGCCCTCTCAAGCGGGACAGCCATGAGCCGCCAAAAAATACCGGCCGCCAGCCACCAGATCGCCTGGGGCCACTCGTTGCGAGCGATATGGACTATCGACGTCCACAGCAGCACATACGGCCACAACCTATCGACCAGCCCAATAGCCTTGCTCAGCAACTTTCCGATAAACGACAAAACCTTCTTCACTCAACCGCCTCCCAGAACTCTGCGCCTTCAATCTCTCAGTCACCCTTCGCCCATTCCTATGGGAGAGGGGCCGGGGGCGAGGGCATCCTCCGCCAACCGCACATACACCTCGTCCCGATATCTGGCGTCCGTGCCGCGCTTGACCGACCAGGCCCAATCTTCACCAACCCGCTCACGGTACACATTGGCCGAATCTTCGTATGCCCTGACGCCTCTTCGCCGCACCGAAAAGCTCATCCGCCCTTCGTCAGAAAACCTCGGCTCAAAATTTGTCTCGTACTCGGCCCTTGCCGCCTCCAGGCTTTTGCCTGAAAGCGGCGTCAGCAGCGCGAGATCAAGCCGGATCCGCTCGTCCTCGCCGATCTTGGGCGACTTCATCTATTCAAATCGCTCAAACCAACTCGAACTCGGCAGCAGGTGTGAATTCGCGCCGAGCCTCGACAACGGTGGGCAAAACGTGGAATCCCAAGCACGTCCAGCAGTGCGCGATGATGGCGACATCTTCGGGCGAAAGGCCCATCGACGCGCCCACGCCACGCTCAAACCGGCGCGCAAGCGCCCGTTCAGCCTGCCTGCGGCTGGAGTAGCGCCGCCTGCACTCGCACGTCCTCAGCGCATCCCGCCTTCTTCGTTTCATACGACCCTCCCAGTTTGAGCGCATCGCCCCAATCTGCGATCTCCACAACCTCGATCCCACGTTCCGCGCGGAACAATTCCGCCACAACCTTCCGGTGGCAGCCTGCATAGCCCTTGCATACGCACAGCATGACCACCGGGCATATCTCCGCGAGATCGAGCACCCTTTGAACTCCGGCCTCCGACTTCGCAAGCACAATCTCGCCGCCCTTTTCCTTATAGTTGCGGTTGCCAAGCTCCCAAAGCCACACGTAGCGGACATTTTCAAGGAGCCTATCGCGGCACCATTCGCGGCGTCTGCTGGCCGGAAGAAACCGAATGTCCGCCAAAATCGCACCGCCGAGCGACTCCAGCAGCGGCGCCAGCTCACTCGCCGAATGCCCCAAATAACCCGCGCTATATATCGTATGCAGCTTCATAACCTTGTCATTTCGACCGAAGCGGAAACGTAACTCTGACCTCGCCTCAACTAAACTGAATCGCGGGCATGACCTTCATGGATCGCACCAGTTCGGACAGCGCGTAGAAACGTAGGCTGTGCCTACCCCTTCCCGCTTCGGGAGGGGGTAGGTTGGCCGGGCCTTAAATCACCCTGTTCCTAATCGCCCTCACCATCTCCATCGCCGTCTTTTCCTTCCGATCTTCCGGCCTAACGTAAGGCAGTCCCATCGCCGCAAACATCTCCTCTTCGGTCCGGCAGACCACGGGCGACTCGATCCCAACCACCTGGCCGATCTTGCGCTCGACCCTCCGGAGTCTGGCGCCGACATAGCGCATGTTGTCCGGCATCAGGCCGCCCTGGGCGCGTTTGGTCACCATAAGATGGTTCCAGCCGCCGCTGCCGGTCCACCAGACAAGCGCGTTGCCGAACGTTTCCTCTGTCGCAATATGCAGATCGACTGGAACATCGCCCCACTCGCGCGCCAGCAGCTTCTTGAGCTTTGGACCGTCCGCGCCAGTCCCAGGCTCCTTGGCCCACGCAAGCGCACCTTTTTCGACGGCAAGCGAAATGATGGCGTCGAGCCGGGCGAACGATTCCACCCTGCTGCCATCCTCGCCGCGGTCATAGATGGGAACGCAGACGATCGCAATCGAGCCAACCATCGAACTCTTTCTGCGCACGTCTCCAGCGACCGCGCACATTCCAGGCTCGCACCCAAGCGCGAACATTTGGGCCAGCTTATCGGCCTTGGGCGAGATCCACTCCAGCGGGTACTCGCGCGGTCTGGCCTGACTCGGCGGCGTGCCGCCAAGCGGATAGCATTTGATCACTCGGCGCCTGGGCAGCGTGCTCCCCGGCACAAAGACGCTGCTTTGTGGGGCAGGCGTCCCGCCTGCCTTCTGCTCGGTCTCGTAACTGATCAGCGTCAAATTGGGCTGCTGCTTCACGGTTGCGCTCATGGTTTTTCTCCCTTCGCCTGACACGCCGAGCAAAGATCGCGCTCCTTCGAAACCCAACTGCATCCTTGAAGGCACGGATCGTTTTCAGAGCATCCGCACAATTGGCAAAAATCTGATGACCATCCCAATTCCAAAGTCCCTGCCTACCAGTTGCCGGAATAGGAGGATTCACGGGCTCGACATTCCAAAGGACCCACGCAAAGCGGCCGCCTGAATAATCCCCAAACTCGGCTTCATATTTCGCCGTGCTGCCTTGGATGAGCGGGCCGTTCTTTCCAATATAGACATGCTCCTCTGTCGGCCGACAGTCGACCAAATTGGCCGTCGCAACAATGCAGCCGAGAGGAAGATCGGACGTGATTTGTCCTCTGCGCCATCCACGGCCATTCATGTTTGTCACCGGCGCGGAGATCGAGTACCCATGCTCCGCCAAAACACGAGCGAACGGCTGCGACTGCATGATCTCGAGAATCTCAATATCAAGTTTCTTGGCAGCGTGGATTGCGATCGGCCCACGATACTTGGTTGGCCAAGACCGTGTTTCGATCTGCTTTTCGCCCAACGCGACCAGCGTCGCCCACGGCTGCCAGAGCGAGATAGCCTTCACTTCTTCAGCCCTTTCGCCTGATCGACCACTTTCTGAGCGTCATCCGTCGCCTTGTCCAGCGCGATCCTGTCCGACGCCAGCTCGCAGGCGACCGTATTGGCGACTCCAATCAGCATTTCGAGCCTGTAGAGCAGGGCAGGCGCACTTTCAATAAGCAGCGCGTCTGGATGGTCGGCAGTGGCGTCCTGCATGACGGAGTACTTGTCGCGCAGACGCAGCACCGGTCCGTGTCCGTCCTCCTTGTTGGTGCAAACGAGAACGATATGTCGATGAGCATCCTGAGCGACCAATATCAAGCGGTTGCCCAGCTTTTGCCACCTCCAGGGCCCCGGCGTATGCGTTTGAGGTTGCGTTTCCCCGCTCATTCCGATCCCTCCCTGATCCCAGTCCACCTGGGCGACACTCTGCCGATCAAAACTGCCCGTTTCTCGATTTCGTCAACGGCGGTTTCCAGCCCCTTGAACCTGAGCCTCTGCGCCGCGCACTGAACCGCATCCGCCCTGTCGGGAAAGTAGTCGCCGACAATCTGGCCGAACTTGCCCTCCGCGACGACGAATTTGTCGCCGAACGCGACGTACGTGAACAGGTCCAAATCCTCAAACCCGGCGACCTGGACAGCCTCGCCCTGAACCGGCTCGTAGCTCCTGGCCCACGGATTCCAACGAAAATATCCGCGACCCGCCAGATCCTCCGAAGTGGGCAGAGGGCAATCAAAAATCCTCTGATCAACGGTGCTCACCGCGCACCTCCCGAAACAGCCATGCTGCACTCGCGGCTTTTCCTGAACTCGCCAGCGCCTTTTGGATCCCGAAAGAGCTCCTCTGACGGAACATGCACCGGCCGGATATCCACTCCGTTTTCGATGTTGATGAACGATCCCACATGGCCGGTTTCGCCGGTGATGAGCAGCTTTTCGAGCAGCTCGAACGCGCAGTCCACCACAAGGTCGTTGATCGACAACCTTTGCCTATCAAGTGCCTCCGAAAGCGAGCAGCTAGGCTCCGCCGCGTCGGCCGCCAGAGCATCCGGCTCGAATTCAAACGGATACTCTTCGATGACCGTCCTCAAGCGCGGCTGGGTCATCCTGCGCCGCCACATGTCGGGTTCGTCATGCGAATTCGCCAGCGCCCGTACGCCATCGACTCCAAGCTGCTCCAGCCGAAAGCTGTTGGTCAGCGCATCCATGATCAGCACAGTCGCCGGGCCGTTAGCCTCGACATCGCGCTCCGCTTCCTCGAACTGCGCCGCCCGCTCGTCCGGATCGTCCTCAAGCCGATCTAGTCCGTTGTGGTTGACAATGGTTGCGAACGTGTTCCTCAGCGCTTCGCCGCGCCGCATGTCCGGGTGCTCGATCTTCCATTCGGGCCGACTTGCGGGAAATTCTCCCAAGTGGACATTGCCCGTCGCGCGTTCATTGCCGAGGTCGAGCCAGTATCGCGGCACACGGGTCACATCCACATCGGGCTCGTTGAGGCTGCCCCAAATCGCCTTGCGCGCCGAGCCCGTGTCAATGCATGTGATCAAAAAGTCGTAGGGCACGTTCATCTGGCCCATGCCTGGGACCGCCCATTCGCAGCTTTGGCCGACATATTCGGTGGGCCATGCGCGCCACCTCAAGCCGAATCCGAGATTCGCCCGGTTGATCAGAGCCTGCGTCTTGGAAAGTCCGACCTCGTTGGCATAGAAGAACGACCGCCCGACATTGGCGAGCGAAACATGATCTGGATCGAACATCTCCACATGCAGACGACCCAGGCTCTTCGCGCGCAATGCCCTGTCCAAAAGGCACAGCTTGGTCACCATGCGCGATCCCGATCCACCGGCACCCGCCAGCGCAATCCGAAACACGCCCTGCTGCTGACGGTTGATTCCGACATCGCCGCGAATCTTATGCAGACTGGGCCTTCTGTCCGTCGTAGATATCTTCAGGTTTTTTGATCTCAAAGGCTTGCTCCCACTCCCTCCAAATGCCCGGACTACATGTTGATCGCGGCTTCAAGCGTCAAATGATCTGCTCCCTGCATGACAGGCGAAAGATATTTTTCGCCCGGCCAGACCTCGATCTTCGACTTGGCCATCTCGCGCCAAAGCCCGTGGTGACCGTCTGGATGCAGGGTCAGCTCCTCGCCTGCTCCGCGCGCGTTGGTGTGGACAAACGAACTGTCCCAAAACGCCGCTTCATATGCCGAAATCTGATTGGGCGTAGCAAACTTTGGAAGCGGCACCTTCCCGGGACACATCGAGCCGTGCGCATACAGATTGAAGTAGGGCGCCCGCATCAGCTCGGACGCACCGTTCGGCCTCGCATTTTCAGCCAGCGCAAACACCGTCAATCTCCCGGGCCTTCCCACAAACACAAGCGGCGGATGAAGAAGCGGCGTATTCGGCGTCAGCTCCTGATCAAGCGAAGTTCCGGTTTCGAAATAAAGCGGACGTCTGTGCGACGGAACCCACCAGGCCACCACGCCCCATTCGCAGCAGAGAACCGTGTCGGGCAAAATGCGCCTGCGAAACTCCTCGGTCATCCCGCCAGCTCCGGCGGCGGACATTTGGAGCATCTCGTTCACGGACGCAAGCTGGTCGACCGTGAGAAGCCGTCCTTCGGCGATCACCGGTCTCAGGCTTCGTGCGCCCTCGTCTTCGCCGTGAAACATCGGCCCATAAACATCCCGGGCCTGTCTGCCCGTTGCGCTGTCTGCGGCAAATACGGGGTGGAACGTCGCCACCGCTTCGCCGGATCCTCCGTACAGCAATATCGCCGAGCCAAGCTCAAGCTCGGGCCGCTCCATCATATGCGCGATTACGTCCATGGGCTTTTCAGCTTCCTCCCAGCCATCTCAAAATAGAGTCCAAAAGCACCGCCGTCCGCATCGTCTGAGCAACGCATTTGACAGCCGCCTCAAGCGTCCCGGCAGCATGGCACTCGCCAATTTTCGCCGCAACCAAGAAGGCGGGATCGATCTGTCCAATCAAATCCCGATCGCCCGCGGCCAATGCTTCGGCAGCCTCCAAAACCGCTCTCTGACGCCTGCCTTCAACCTGCATCGGCATGTATCCGACAGACCAGCAAAACGGCGCCACCTGTCGCGAATCGCTGCGGTTTTTGGCCGCGGTCACCTGCACCGCCTCCTGCCAGTCGTCCACGATTCGGCCCATCGCGTCATCTTCCGACCAGCGCAGCACAATGGGCTTTGCGCGAGACAGTCCCAAAAGCGGCGTGTGGTCCATGCCTGCGAAGGTTTTGCACGTCTGCGAAAGCTCGCTCTCGATATTTCTCAGCGCATCCACAACGGATGCATACCGCCTTCGTTTGCGGCTGTCACAGCGGCACTCGCGCTCTGCGCGCTCAAGCGTGTTGGCCTTGATCGACGCCCTGCAGACCTTAGAAGGGACGCTTTTCAGCAGCGTGGTCAGACCAAACTCGGTGGATTCGGGATCATGCGCCACGTCTGGGGGCAGCATCTCGGTCGCCTGCTGGGCTGCGATGAACGCATCCGCAAACCCAACACCGCCCGTGCTCCAGCGCATCGCGTTCTGCACAAGAAAGAGCGCGGCATAGCCAAGATCGATGCCATCAAACGCCTCGTTCAGCTCCGAAACTCTTTGCCTGACGATCACGTCAACCGGCCTGTCAAGTCCGCAGGACAGTCCCATGAACGCGATGGTCAACTGGCCCGCATCCGGACCGCCAAACTCCATCCTCCAATCTTCGCCGTCCGCCTGATGGAACGTCCCCTCGCAGTCGTGACCATATTCGAACCGAAGCTGGGAAAGCGGGCCGGTCAGGTTTCTTGCGCCAAGCTCCACTTCGAGCCACCGCCTGATTCCGTTGCTCACCGACGATTCCAGCGAGCGAGCGTCCCAGTCGCTTTCCCTCAAAACCTTTAGTGCGAGCAGACCCTTGGCCAGCCGCAGCGTCATGTCCGTGCCAAGCGCAGCTTCCGATCTCCTCAAGGATATCGCGGCGGGAACATCGTCGCCGATGATGGGTATCTCAAACCCCGTGCGCGGCGCAGGCAGTCCAGGCGTCAGCAGCGGATCGCCAGGGCGGCTGAACGGCAACAGTCTTGGACCGTCCAGATCGTCTAAAGCATGAGGCCCATGTTGAACTTCTCGCCGCTCGGCATCACCGGCGAGTACTTGTCCTCCCCAAGCTGCCGCATGAGCATGGTCCAAAGGATGACTCCAGGCAGAATCGCCTGCTCCTCTCCCACCTCTTCGATCTGTCGGCGTATCTGAATCGACGACCGGCGCCAGTCCGTTTTGTCCGGCACCAAAATCTCTGACTGCGTTTCGTTCTCCAATCTCGCCAGGTGGAATGACAGGCCCTCGCCCGTACAGATCGTCTTCGTCTGGCCGATCTTGGCCCGCACTTTCTCTTTGGGCAAGGTCGCGGTTGACTGTTCCGGCTGTTGCAGATGGCATGGCCCGTCAGCCCTTCTTTCCGATGCTGGGCTTGAACTCGACCGAGCCGCCAGTCGCGGTCGCTGGGCCGCTGCCAGACGTCTTGCCTGTTTTTGCTGTCTCGTTTGCCGTGAAGCCAATCGACTGCACTCCTTCCGTATCCGGCTCGTGCGAAATGATCTTTGCATTGAGCAGAACCGGGTGGTCATGGGCATAGGTGCGCCGAATGTCGTCGGCACTCATGCCTGGATCGATGTCGGGCAGCGATATCCGCTCGGTGCCGCGCATATAGTAGAAATCGCGCTTAAGAGCCAACTTGGGCTTCCTTTCTTGCAGGCACTTCCACAACACGTTCGTTGCGCGCCTTGCGGACCATGAGGGCCGAAACGATCATTGCCGCAGTCGGCTCTCCGCTGCCAGGATAAAGTTCGTTGAGCACGTCGATCTCGCCCGGAAGAAGCGCGCCTTTGGAGTTGCTCCACTGCGCCAGCGCCTCGGCGGCCTCCCACGCCAGCGGGTGAATGCCGTCCGCATCATGCGACTGAGCGACAGGTGATGACGATGCTGAAACCTGCTCCTCAAGCTCGATCACGCGCCCGAACATCACACCCAGCGGCCAAAGACCCTTGGCCATCGCCTGCTTATAGACAGACTCGGGAATGATCGCCTGAATGAGTCCAGGCGGCAATGTGGAGGGAGCAGGATGCTTGGCGGCCGCAATTTCCGCCATGGTTTTCAGCGGCGCGTTGCGATCACTCGTTTTCGCCGCCTTGGACGCAGGCTGCGAAGCTGGCGGTGCTTGGGAAACAGCAGTCCAGGCCACAGGCGAAACCGGCGTCTGAGGAGCGGCGACGCTTTGTTGCCCCAAACTTTCGGACTCTGCGCCAGGTGCGGCCCCGTGAACGCTCTCTTCGGAAGATACGCCACTTTCCAGCACCCCCTCCTCGTCGCCGCCATTGCCGTCGTCATAGCCGACTTCACCAGAAATCCCATCGCCAGTGTTCTCCTGCTCCTGCTCGTCCCGACTCGGGAGGCCAGAAGGGTCTCCATCTGGCTCGCTCCCCTTTCCTATTCCTATGGGAAAGGGGTTGGGGGAAAGGGCTCCTGACTCGACGCCCACCACATCCGAAACGCTCACCCCGCTCGACTCACCGCCGACATAATCCTGCTCCTCCCGTTTCGGGAGGCTGGGAGGGTCTTCATTTCCTTCCCTTCCCGCTTCGGGAGGGGGTGCTGAGGAACGAAGCGGGGGTAGGTTGGCCTGGTCTCCAATCGCATCAACCCCCGGCGAATTCCTTCTCTTCACCTCCGCAACTTCAACCTGGAGCTGCTTGTACGTCCAGGATTCGGCTACAGCGCCTTGCGCCAAACGGCAAACATCATCGGTGGTCAGATCGGGCGACGCCAACATTTCGGCCTTCGACGCGTCCAGATCGCGCGACTTCACCCACTCCAAAACCTGCGCGGGCAGCTTCAATAGACGCAGCGCGTTGCTCACGTCCGACCGGCTGATGTTGAGATTCAGCGCGATCTCCGCATGCGTCCACCTGGCCCGCTCCATCATTTCGAACGCACGGGCGCGCTCAACAGGGTTCAGATCCTTGCGCTCGAAGTTCTCCTTGGCATGGAGCAGCGATGCCGCCTTGTCGTCCAGGCCGGTGTCGATATATGCCGGTATGCGGTCGAGGCCCGCAATTTTGCTGGCCCTAAAGCGCCGCTCGCCGTAGACGATCACATAGCGGCCTTCGGCAAGCGCAGCCGGCCTCAGCTTGATCGGATCGCGCACGCCGTCGACCCGGATCGACTCGGCCAAAGCCTCAAGATCGCCGAAGTCCTCGCGGGCGTTTTCGCCGGACTCAATGGCGTCCAAACTGACGCTCAGTGCGCGCTTTTCGGGCTCGATGGGACGCACCCGCGTGAGCTCCCCGTTTCCCGGCAGCAGACCTAGCGCACCCTCAAAATCCTCCACCAAAACCTGGCTCATTTCTTCGTTTCCTTCCAAGCTGTCCATCTCCAAATCTTTTTGTGCGGCGGCAAGCCCGCCCGCAGCATCGACCTCCAGCGCACCTGCAAGCCGCACGACCATCCTCGTCTTTTCGGACGGCCTCATGCTGCCGTTTTCAAGCATCGAGATCATCGAATAATTGACCCCGACCAGCCGCGCCAGTCCGCTCACCGACAATTTCGCTTCAACCCGCGCCGCCTCAAGCCACGCGCCAAACGCACTGTTCCTATCTGTTCTGCGCGCTCTCGGCATCGTTTCGTCCGTTCCCCTCCTTTCGGAAGGAGGGGCTAAGTCTTGGGGAGGCAGCTCTTCGTCAACCTGTGGCGCAGGCGTCCCCGCCAGTGATCCTAAATCCTTCCCTTCCCGCTTCGGGAGGGGGTGCTGAGGAACGAAGCGGGGGTAGGTAGGGATCGTCCGCTTTTCGCCTCCCTCACTTCCACCACCCTCCAGCACACCAGCCACACAATCGCCCAGGGAAGCGCCCACCACGAAAACTGCGAATTGACGTCGCTGGTCCCGATCTCCCACCAGGTGGCCAGCGCCGCAGAAACGGACACCGCCTTGAGCGCGCACGTCGCCAGCCAAAATCTTCGCCGCTCCTTGGCGCGCATTCCGGAGACGAGGTACTCGAACTTGTCCGGCGCACACACCGCAAGATCGCAGATGTGGTGGGGCAGCAGCCCGGTCGATTTCGCCAGCCGTGCGATCTCGGCCTTTTTGGGCAGCGAGACATGAAGAGAGGTCGGATCGACGTTCATCTGCCCGATAATGGCGCTGGTGCGCTCCCAATCATTGAGAAAATCCGGCTGAACCGGCGCCGCCAGCGCGCCTTCGGCGACAGCATGCTCGAACACGCAAGTGGAGTTGGGAGCGCAACTAGGGTGAATCCATTTCTTCATGGCCGCGCACCCGCCTTTCCGCGCCGACTGTTCCGCGTGGAACATCTGCGCCTGCCCTCGTTTTGCGTAGGCGCAACCGGCTCGTCGTCAAACCAGAGTTCATACCCCTCCTCTCGGAAGGAGGGGCTAAGTCCTGGGGAGGTATTTTCTGCGCGGCAAAGTACGTCACCCAGCTCCTCGCCGTACGACTCGCCCAGTTTCCCGATCTCGGCCCTTATTTCGGCAAATCGCCTGCCCGAAACGCGGAAAATCTCGAATTGGCAGACAGCCGACGCGCCGAACCGCCGGGCAATCGTCCGCCGCGCAATCCAAGCCGCTGGAAACGACAGGGGCACCATCGCCCCATTGACGCTGTGGAAATATGTCAGGTAGATGCCGGTCGAAAGATGCCGCATCACGTAGCCGTCAACATAGGGAGGATCAGGCCAGCTCGCCGACCCCATTTCCGCGTTGAGCTGCTCGGCATCGAATTCCTCGAACTGGCCGTCGTCAAATGTCGGCGCATACCCCGAAAGCACTTTGCGTTCAGTTCCCCTCCTTTCGGAAGGACGGGTTAGGGGAGGTACGCTTCCGTCATTTCGACCGGAGCGAGCCTGCGAGCGGAGCGGAGAAATCTCTCCTAAAACTGTGGCGCAGGCGTCGCCGCCTGTGATTCCATTTCCTTCCCTTCCCGCTGCGGGAGGGGTGGCTGAGGAACGAAGCCGGGGGTGGTCTTGCCCTTCCCTTCCCGCTAGTTCTTCGGGAGAGGCGAGCTTGGCGGCTTGTTGCCGGGGTAGGCCGGAAGGTAGGGCTGCTCGTCGCCGTGAAAACTTCGTCTCCAGCCTCCGCACCGTCCTTCTCAGCCTGGTCACCACCTTGAGCAGATCGCTCCCATCAACCGGCCCGTCTAAAATTGCGTTTGTCATTGTTTTGATCTCGCCAAAAAAAACTTGATTGGTGCGCCGAAAGTCTAAGCGGGTGCCCGCCCGTTTTGCCTCAGACTCCCGGCGCCTGTTTGGTTTTATTTCCGGCTCGGGGGTTTACGTCGCCCCTAAGCTCCATGTCGTGACTTGTCTTGTCCCTGAGCGACCGTTTTTCTAGGCTGCGCGAAGCACTGCATCGGGCAGTCCAAAAGAATGGCCATGCGCCTGGCGGTGATTTCGCACCGGCAGCCGCGGTTGATGATTTGGCGGACGTAGCGCTCCGATATCCTCAGTCGCCTGGCGATGCTGGCAGTCGAGAGCTGAGCCCTCCGCCTCGCGGCCTCGCCTGGCGTGATCAGCTCTGGGGAGCGTCGAGCGTCCAAGCTACACACCTCCCTTCACGGCATGCGCTGCCATCACGAATACACCTCGAATTCGAACGCCCGGTCCTCGAACCGGTACATCTCCTCGTACTGCCAAAGCTCGCTCAGCTCGTCGCCGGTAAGCAAGATAGGTTCGCCGGTCTTGCCGGAGACGTCCGCAAACCGGGGATCCATGCGGTGCGGCGTAAAGTGCGGAAACCCCGCGCTCTGATGGATGTCGAAATCGTTGACGAGCGGCCCGAACGCTTTCCCTTCCCGTTGCGGGAGGGGTGCCTGAGGAACGAAGGCGGGGTAGGTCTTGCCTTTGCCCTTATAATCTGGTAATATCGCTGTGTTCATGTGTCGGTTTCCTTTTTAGGAATGGGCCGCTTTCTCTTGCAGGAGGGAGCGGCCTCTTAGTTTTTCGGCCCTATGCGCTTTTTCGTCTGCTTGTCCGCCGCGTTGCCACCGATCCGGCCGCCCAGCCCAGTTCGAACGCGTCAACGATGTTAGAATTAGTAATTTTCTTGAGTCTCGTTGAGATGGCAGAGGGCGTAACCTGCATTTCGGAGGCAAGCTCCTGCTGAGAAACTCTTCGCCCCTGCAAAATGCCCTGTATCACCGCACCGCTGTACTCGACTGATTTCAAGCAGCTACCTCCTGTTCTTGCTCTAGGCCGATCGGGACAACCGTCAGGTCCTCCAGATATCGCGATGTCTTGATCCTCTTCCCGCACTGAATCAGCCGATTTCGCAGCGTGAAGTACGAGATTCCGAGGTCGCGCGCCACATCTTCCGGCTTAACGCCAGCGCGCAAACGGTCATCAATCAGCCTCAACTCTTCTGGTGTAAACATAACGGCTCCGCGTGCAATTTTTTTGCACGACACCATCTTACCAGTAACTCTTAAATTGTGCAATACTTTTGCACGACATTTTTTCAAAGTTTTTGCACGGCTTTTGAATCCCGTCGCGCTAATATTATTCGTGCAACGAATTTACGCGACAGAAGATAGAGTCAACATGCAAGACGAGTCAGCGATACCGATTGATGGTCCCCACGTGGAGTTCGCGCAGACCGTGCGGGAGCTGATGGGCTGGTACCAAAGCGACGCCAACCGAAAGTTCACTACGCGGATGGTGCAGAGGAAAACTGGCGTCAGCGCGAGCACCGTCTCATCTATGACACGCGGAGACTCTGTTGGCCAAGACACTATTCGGAAATTTGTGGCAGGCATGGGCGGCGATCTAAACCGCCTGCTAATTTTGGCTGGTCACGTGCCGTTGGAGCTGATCTCCACCGTTGCGGAAATGGTTGCGCCCGCTCGGCCGAATCTTAAAATGACAGACGGTGGCCGCACCCTCCCCGAAATTCAGCGAGAACTAATCGTCAACAACGCAATCGGCCTCGCCGCAGTCAACAACCAGATCGGCGCCGAAGACATCGGCCAGGCCATCCGCGAGCAGCAGGAAGAGCGCGCCAAAGGCTACCAGGGACACGTCCCTGGCAAACGGAAAAAATCAGATCTCGACATCGAACTGGAGCGACAGGCTACGGAAAACAAAGACTAGTCTGGCGTTGATTTAGGAGAAAAAGGGATGAAAACGGTACTGGTGGTTTTTGCTGTTTTGGCGTTGATGGTTTGTTCGGGATTCGCAATGGCGGACGAGCTGCCTGCGATCCCGGTCGATCCTGCACAGACGAAAGTTCTTATCCTTCCGGTGCTGGACGAGACGGGCGACCGCCCCGACATGCAGAAGGAGCATGTCAACTTCGGCAACCACAGGCTGGAATACGAGTTCATAACCCGCGGCTTTCAGGTTATGGGGCCGGAAATGGCGATCCACGCGGCGCGCAATGAGGACTTCGACCTTGGCGACCAGGACAGCCGGACGAAGGCGAACATGAAGAAGCTCGCGGCCGACACGGGTGCCGACTGGGTGGTTGGCGGAGCGGTCATCGAAGTGAAGGAGACCAAATCGCATTTCAACCAGCGGCGCGCGCAAGCCAAAGTGCAGATGCGGATCCTGGACGTAAAGCAGAACGGCTGGATATGCGACCGCTATTTCGAGGACCACAAGGACAACTGGCAGGAGGGAAGCGGGACGACAGGGCTTTTCCGCGCGGCCATCGACACCACCCTTCAGCGGTTGACCAGCAACCTGCTCGATCAGTATCCGCAATTTGTTCACGTCTATGGCGAGTTTGACGAGAACGACTATCTCGCAGGTCAGACGGTCGCGTTTGCCGGTTCCAGGGACAAGCCGTTCGGCGGACTTCAGGAGAATCAGCCGCCTTCCGATCCGTCCAGCCCCCCTGGAGCGAAGCAATGATGCCGGGACGTGCAATTTTGCTGGCTGGCGTGCTGGCGTTCGCGTTTGCCAGCGGGCGATGCGTCGCGCAGAACCCCGTGCCTATGATTACGGAGGGGATGCCCATCACCGTGGAACTGGCCAAAGACGTCAATACGGGCAACATGGGACAGGGCGATCCGGTGGAGTTTTATGTCAGCGACGACATTTATTCGACCGATGGGAGCCACACGTTGATTGTCGCCAAGCACGCAATTGCGATGGGCCGGGTGATCAGACTGTCCAAAGCCTTCGACAAGAGCCTTAGCGGGAAGCTGACGTTCACCTGCGAATACGCCATTGGAGTGAACGGCCGAAAGGTTTGGCTGCGCGGCACGGCCAAGAGCACAGGAAGCGTCAAAACGGAAATCGAAGCCAAGCATTCGGGGCCGGACGCGGCCTTGTCGATGGCGATCATGAGCAGCGCAATCGGCTACAAGGCGGGGACGCAGTTTACAGTGTATGTGGATCAGGACGTTCTGCCTGTTGCGCCGGTTGCAAGCCAGTGAAGCGGCTAAGGAGATATTCATGCACGCCAAGAAATCGGTAAACAAAAGTGACGCGGGCCTCCTGACAGCGATATTCTGGGGAGTCGTCTTCATTCTGGCTGCTCCGCATTATGTGGCGATCACGCGTCTGATCACGGACATATTGCAGACGTGGTTCGCGGCACACCCGATCGTGCCGCCGATTCCACATCGCTAGGCTTGGCTTGGCTTGACCTGACCTGATGACCACACGCCGCGCGCCAAAATCATGGAAGCCTCCAACCGGTCAGGGTCGCGACCGGCGCAGGATCACTGCCGCATCCGCGCGTCTGGCCGCAGCGATCTTCATCCGGTTTGGCCAGTGCGACCTGTTTCCGGACCGCGATCTGCGCGACGAGTGCGAGTCCGTCAGTCTTTTCGACATAAGAGTCTTTGTGACGAGACTTGGGCACAAGATAGTGGATTCGGCGCCTGACGACCGCAGGGCAGTCGCCAAGGCGGGCGAGTGCGCGGACATTCCCGGAAAATGGCGCATCAATTTGGACACGTCCGCGCCTAGGTCGGCCCAGTGCGACGCGCTGATGCACGAGGCCACCGAGATCGAGGCGCGCCGGATCATTCCGACTTTTGCGGACATGCTTTTTCCGCGCGAGCGTGCTCTGGGAATTTCGTTTGCTGGAAACACGGACAGGCTGCGCGACGCGGCTCATTTGACGGCTCTTGCCGCCGAGCCGATGTGGCGCACCGCGTTCGGGTGGGACAAGGTGGATCCTGACGAGGCTTGGAACCGGCACATGACGGCGCTCATCGTGACTGCAACTCAGTGGCATAGCGATTATTCGGTAAGCGAAAAGGCCGCCTTGGGCGAAACCGAGCCCGTCCTTTTGGCCGGCATCGACGGCATCGACCCCGACGAAATCGGCATGTTCGACGAGTAGGGCGGCGACATTTTAATGCCTGCGATGATTGGAGGCTAGTCTGATGGATGGGATCAAATGCATCGAACGCTGATCTGCTAATCGGTGCAATCTTTGCGGTCATCTTTCTACTGCTGATTTTGGCGTGGCTGATAATCGACAGGCGCTCCGACAGGGATGACATATTTAGGCGCGGACGAGCGTTGGGCACTGAATCGCTACGATATGGGCGCCTATTTGTCGGGGCTATACTTACGGTAGCGTTCGCCGTCTTTGTGGCTTTTTTCGCATCGAAGATCGACCTTTCCGGCAGCCACAGATGGAATGCGTACGATACGTGGTTTGCCGGGCTTTCGTTTGCGGCAGTAGCCCTGGAAGTGCTAAAGGAGATTGGGGACGAGCAATCTCGGCGTGGGGAATTCAGTCACGCAGTTTTTAACCGAACCTATACAAGATCTCTTACGACCGCCTTCGATTCCTATATCGCGATCCGGGACGGGGACCGTCAGCAAACCATAAGCGCACTCAAAGACTGCTTGAGAGCCGTATCGTCGGTGATCGCCGCCTATCACAGCAAGGACGGGCTAAATGTTAACGCCACCATATTTCTTAGAACGGACACGTCCGAATATTCGCCGACCGATTTTCATGACCGCGTTCACTTCACCTATAGGGAGAACTCGCCCGACATCTACAGGTGCGTGCTAAAGGTTGCTGGCTGGGGTAGGGACCAGGCCGATCTTATGGATTTTGCCCTGCCGGTGCATCGGGATCCCAAGCAGGTTCTTTTCGGAGCGCCTAAGACCTTTATGACAGGAGAGCGCGATCACGTTTTCGACACGTCGAGCATTCGAAGCGGTAGCCGCCATATCGCGGATCAGCCGAGGTCAGTAAAAGATGCAGTGGTAGCGTATTTTAAGAACGCGCAATTCTCGAGTTTCGCTACTTTGGCCGTAGGACATGGCAGTGATTGTTCGGGAGTACTGTCGATTCAGTCAAGCAAGAAGTATGTTTTTGGGGCCACGCCTGAGAAAGAGGAAGAGATCGAAGAGTATATCAGGCCGTTCTGCAGTGTTCTGCATATGATGATCAGCCGTCTCGCTTATTTGGACTCATTGTCCGCCCAAGAAGGAAGCTTAAATGCCACGGCCAGAGCCCGAACCAGAAAAAACGTCACCAGTTGATGATGCTATAGAAGCCCAGGATTTGGAGGAAAGGTCTCGCCACGTTGACGTTGTGCTCGAGCGGTTTAGAAAGGCGGTGGACGAGTTCGAGGAAGCCGTCTGGAATCAGGGAGCAACACCACCTCCGACATCTTCGTCCAAAACAAAGCGTGCAGACTCTGTGGCCTGCTCCGAGAGCACGCGGTCAGGAAAGGCTCACAAGTTGCGATTTTAGTTTAGCAACGCCATGTGCCTACGTGTTCCGCGCGGAACATGTAGGAGATCGGCATTGATGGCGACCAACCGAAAGACGAAGCTGGTCACTCCGTGCGAGTCGGCGCGGATCGAACGCGGGCTAACGCGCGCAGAAATCGCCAGGCGGCTTCGGATATCGGAACGCTACGTGCGCCAGATTCTCAATCAGGGCTGCAAGTGCGAACTAACTGCGCGCAGAATGGCGATTTTGCTTGACTGCCCTATGGAGCATTTTCTGCATCCGCGCAAGACGGTTGAAATCGAGATCAACGCCAATGCAAAGACGGTCTAAACAGCATGCCAATTTCACGGAAGCAGCTTGGGGAAAATCTGACGGTGGTGAGGCGGGCGCGCAACGTCACCCAGGCGGAGTTGGCGCGCTCTCTCGGCGTCAGAAGATCGACCTATGCCAACTGGGAGCAGGGAACAAGCGCCCTAGACGCAACGATGCTGGTGGACATATCGGACAAGCTGCAGGTGCGGCCTTCGGTGATATTGGGAGAAAAGCCGATATCGGCGGGATTCGAGGACGAGTTCGTCGAGCGCTACGCATCCCTCGACGACTCTGGCCGGAGCGCGGTCAGACGCGCAGCGGCGATCATCATGGAGCTGTCGGAGGCCGCAAAATAGGTTCAGAAGTGGTTAGGGCAAATTTCGGAGCGGCGTGTGCCGATTTTGTGCTCAGACCGGCTTCCGAACTAGCGGTTATGACTCTGGATCAGAAGGTCCTAGGTTCGAATCCTAGTCCGGCAGCCAGTACGCGCCAAGCGAAGCTTGGAACGTGACGCGCAACGGAACGGTTATTCAATCCTAAGTTTAGTGCCCGCGCACGTCGCCCATGCGTGGCATGGTTTTCTTACGCGCAACTGAACAGGTGCTTTTTGATTAGCCTTGCTCCCACACGTCGCTTTATCGCTCGGTCCAGCGCCGTATTGCGTTTCTCTTCGCGCTAAGATTGGCCCGCGTCCATAGAGCGCTCCTGAATGCAATTTGATTTCGCAAAAAGCGCCGTTCCGCAGCCGGTCTTTGCCCCACTTCTTCGATTTGCCTTACTAACAACCTTCCAAATCTGCGGAGGAATCACGTGGACTGGCGTCGAGAATATCCCCATGTCCGGGCCAGTGATCTTCTGCCCGAATCATATCAGCGATTGCGATCCATGCGCCGTGTATGTTTCGACCCCGCGCCGAGACATCTACTTCATGGCCAAGTCGGAGCTCTTTGAGATACCGATCCTAGGCCGGATGATTCGAGCGTTTGGGACATTCCCGGTGAAGCGCGATTCAGCGGACAGGGCGTCGATTCGGCGTGCCGAGGCGATCTTGAACGCAGGAAATTCGCTGGTGATATTTCCGGAGGGACAGCTTTCGGAGACCGGAAAGCTGATCGAATTGCAGCCGGGCGCAGCGATGATCGCGCTGCGCACAGGTGCGACGATTGTTCCTGTCGGGCTGGTGCGAACGAATCTGGTGCTGCCTTACGCGGAAGTCGTGCCACGACATTCCCCGCTGCATGTGAGGGTGGTTTACGGAATGCCGATTAGCGTTGAGCCATTTGAAGGTATGAAATCAAAGGTCGCGATTCCGCTGGTCAATGAACGGATAGAGCGGGAGATGAGAAGGGTAACGGGGCAATGACCCCACCTTCCCACTCCGCGGCCACTTCCTCCCGCAGCGGGAGGAGCCTGACGATGCCGTTGAACTAAACGTCTCTTCAACAGCCGCCTCACCAAAGCGGGAAGCCAAGGTTTGACGGAGAAAAACGGAGAGCCGGCGCTGGATCGCCGGAAGCTGTTCGGCGGCAAGGTTCCGACGAACGGAAGCGAGATGAGTTGTCAGTTAAGTAAGTCTCAGGCTGATCCCTGACATTGAGCCGGAGCCTGAAGCCGGACAGGTGCAGGCGCCCCACCTTCCCACTCCGTGGGCCCCTTCCTCCCGCAGCGCGAGGAGCCTGACGAAGCCGGGCAAAATCCACGGGCGATCTCGGACACGTTACCACCCGAAACGGGAAGGCAAGGTTTAAGAAGGATGAGGGCGACGGGGAGACAAGGTCGCGCCAGCTTAGTCGCCGTAAACGGCAGCCGTCGTGCAGCGCAGGATCAGTTCGGGCGGCAGCTTATGGGCAGCGGTGCCCGTATCTTTGTCCTCAATTCGTGCGAGAAGCAACTTCACCGCGAGCGCGCCAATTTGGGCAAGAGGCTGGCGAATGGTTGTCAGCGGTGGCTGAGTCATGGACGCGATCGGCGAATCGTCGTATCCGATGACGCTCAATTCTCGAGGCACGCTGATGCCATTCTCTTGCGCAGCCTGCACCACGGCAACAGCGATGTGGTCGTTCGCCGCAACAATGGCGGTCGGTGCATCCGGCCGGCGCAGCAATGCACGGGCGGCTTCCGCAGCACCGTCGCCACTGTACGACGCGCCCATCACAAAACTAGGCGGCACAGGGAGTCCAAACTTTGTCATCGCGGCCGAATAAGCCTGCAACCTCGCCTGGGCGCTGGCCATGTCCATATTGCCGTGGATATGCGCGATGCGCTTATGGCCAAGGTTCGCCAAATGCTCGACTGCCAGCATAATGCCCAAGGCGTCGTCCACATCCACCGATGCGACCCCCTCGACCATCTTGGCAGCAACCGTCACCAGCGGAAGACCAACACTCGCCACTGCCGAGACGATGTCCGACGTGGTGTGCGGAGCGATCAGGATCATGCCGTCAGCCCTGCGGTCCCGAATCATCGGCATGGAATTTGCCGCGCCGCGCCAAATCTGCGTGTACAGCATGAGATTTTGACCGGCAAGTGCGGCCTCTTCCAAGATGCCCGCCATCACACCGGCGGCGTAGGTGTTGGTTACAATGTCCGCGGCGCTGAATATGCCGGAAAGCACGCCGATGGCATCGACACGCTTGCGCACCAACGCTTGAGCGACCGCGTTGGGATGGTAGTTCAAACGTTGCGCGGCCTGCGTCACCCGGTGGCGCACATGCTGGCTGACCGGGCGAGCGGCACCAGTGAGGACATTTGAAACCGTGGATATCGATACGCCACTTTCCAGGGCGACGTCACGTATTGTAGGCATGCCTAATTATCTCAAAAATCGTTTTGATAGTCAAGCATGTATTTTCGAGACTTTCAAAGGATTTTTTGTAAGAGTGCCGGCGATTTTTCGCGATTTGGCCCCGACGCCTAACTGAGAGGCGTCTAAACCGCTCCAGTTCCCAGCCATACATAGCCCGAAATAATGTCATATTTTGGAGATTGACATATCATAAAAACGATTTTATAATGAAGGAGGGTCGAAAAGAGAGCACTTTTTGGCAAATTTCGCAAAATTGCGGCGCACTGCCGCGCTGTTCGCCGAGCCAATGTGCGCTATGGCCCTATCAAAGGACGATTATTATGAACAATGTTTGCCGGTCCGTCATCAAACAGCTTGCTGTTCTTGCTCTCTGCATTGCAATGGGGCTGTCCCTGCCAGTGAGCGTGAGTGCGCAGGCGATCAAGTCTTTGCCGCCCTTGCACACATCCGGAAAGAAGTTTGTCACTGCCTCCGGCAATGAAGTCTTGCTGCAGGGAGTCAATATCGGTGGATGGCTCGTGACCGAGGGCTGGATGTGCGGCGACAAGCAAGGCGATCGATTCATGCTCGAGCGGTTTGAGTCCCGCTTCGGCCCTGAAAAGGCCGCCACGTTGATGAATGCGTGGTACGACAACTGGTTCACGACGGCCGACATGGACCGGATCAAGAGCTATGGATTCAATCTGATCCGAGTGCCGTTCGGCTTCCGAAACCTGCAGGACGCGCACGGCGACTGGCATCGCAACGCTCAGGGGATGATCGACATGGCGCGACTGGACTGGGTTGTCCGGGAGGCGGCGCAACGCCATATTTATGTCATTTTCGATCTGCATATTTGGCCAGGGCAGCAAGAGAACTATCCGGCTATTTCCAGACTTACTCCTGAGGGCGAAGCGGAACAAGCCAAAGCAGCCGCGATCTGGGGCGCGATGGCGCGGCATTTCAAGGGTAATGGCACAGTCGCGGGCTTTGACCTCTTCAATGAACCTGAAGGCTCGCCTAACGACAACATGGAGCGTGCCAGCTACGAAGCCATCCGCAAAGCCGATCCGCAGCGCATCGTCATTGGCGAAGCGATGTATTACTCCAATTTCTCCGATCCTTACTGGACGAACGCCGTCTGGTCGGGGCATTACCCTGGCGACAAACAGACTGGTACTGTTGACGGGCGCGTTGACGCATGGGCAAAGGACCAGAAGATTTCGGACAATCCGAACGTCCCTGCACCCGTATTCATCGGCGAAATGAAGTCGTTCGACGACAGCCAGCAATCGGCGGCTGACCTGGTTTCGGCCATGAAGTCACGCGACTGGAGCTACGCGGTCTGGTGCTATAAGGCCGTCAACAAGGGCGGATGGGCCAGCTTCAACTATTACGGCTCGTCGGTGGCGTACGATTCGGCTACCGATTCGTACGACGATCTGCTCAAAATGTTTTCCACGAAGCTGACTCAGTGGCAGGATCCGAAAGCTCCGATCAACTACTACGAAACGCCGTGGTGGATCGCCGGGTATCGGCAAAGCCATTAGTTTGTAGGCTGTTCAAGAAACCAAAAGCTGACCTGATCGACCGTAGATCGGGTCAGCTTTTTTGTGACTGGAATGATGGTGCTACGCAACAGCGCGCGGCGGTAGTTGCCATGCTTATTCGGCTGCAATGAGGATATGGACGGAAACATCCACCTTCTTTACGCCCAACGAAAGGAGGAATGGAGGGCGGTCTTTTCTGCTTTCATGCGAACGCGGGACAGCGAGTCGGCCAGGTCGATTGTTTGCTTTCGTGAGGAAACGCTACAGGGTAGATCCCAGCGTTCGCCACTTGAGTCCAACCTAGAACTCTGTTGGCCCTAGGTCGTGTTAATGATGATCCGTCCCATCCGCTTGTTGAAACTTGAAGCTGCTTAGGGCGGCGACCTTTCGTTGCGCGCAAATCAAATCGTAGGGTCACGCACCGTGAATGAGGTACGTAATGGCATGCGACAAAAATAGCGCCTCCCAAGCAAACTGAGCTGGGAGGCGCTGACTAGGCCAAGACCGCGCGGCAGCGGCCCGTCCTTTTTACTGATAAGCCGTAACTGCCGCCGAAAGAATGGATTTCGCTGCATTCACATCATTGGGGTTATTGCAGTGTCCGTCGCTCGTGCAGTCGGTAAAGCAGTAGCCGTCCTTCGTCCAAAGGTTTGTTGACGAAGTGCCACCATCAGCCTTACACAAGGTGTTGTATGGAGTCATCGACTTGACATGGCCGTCGCAGAATGCGTAGTTTGTGTTTTCAGTATGTCCCGCGTAGAGTTGGCCGGTAAACCCGGAGTTGCTGATATCCAAATAGTCCTGTTGGTGTCCCGGCGCTTCCTCTAGGAACATAATGCACTGCGCCGGTGAGGATATCAATGGAACCGTGCTTACAGCCGTGTTAAAATCGGAGCCGCTTGCAGAGCTCTGCACGGTGTTGCCAATAGGACCGTCACCGGGATTGTTGCAGTTGCCGGTGCAAAAACCTGGATATTGGCGGACACCGCCGTAGTTGCTGGATCGACCATTGTTTGCATTCGCAACATAGTCGTCAATCAGCCCTCCACCACTTCCCGTCCCGATTCCGTATAGTTTGTTCGTGCAGTCTGAGGTGCTCAAGTAGTCAAGATTAATGTTCGTATTGGACGGACACGTATAGACTCCCGTAGCCTTGATATACGGATAGATTGCGAACCGCCATGAGTAGTAGGTCCAGCAGCCACTAGGATTGCCGTACGTCGCACTGGGCATCACTTCGTCGTTGTCCTGATTGTATTGCAGGACTGCAAGACCGATCTGCTTCATGTTGCTTTCGCAAGTGGTTTGGCGGGCCTTCTCCCGGGCCTTGGCGAAAACTGGAAAAAGTATCGCCGCTAGTATTGCTATGATGGCGATGACAACGAGGAGCTCGATTAGAGTGAATCCCGTCATTTTCTGTGAGCGTGTGCGCATCCTACGTTCCCCTTTCTGCATTGGGCGCCGACCTGAGAATCGGCGCAAACTATATTCTACTTCGTGTTTGCCGTTAATCGGCCAAACTTGCAAAATCTGCAAAAACGTTTTTTTACACCAGCAGCCAACGTTTCCGTCTCGATCATGTCCATTTCGGCTGTGAATTGACAAATTAGCTGCATTCGACACTATTTGAAGCGGGATTTCCGACTCCTTCGCTCTGTTCGTTTCCCAATATTAACACAAAACCTTTTTTGTGGCAATACCCTGCGAAAAAAATCATTTCAGGGTGTCTTTTGGCGATCGATGATCAAGCGCAATTCTGTAGCAGTTCCGCGCGGAATGCTCTTGACCTGAGCGAAAAAACTGTTTCTGCCCTTAACGCGCGGCAAGAAGTGGAGATTCCTTATGGTCTAGAACGGCGCCACGCAATGACCGGTTATTTATTGCGATCCGCCTGCACACCCAGCTTTGACCTAAGTGCATGATGCTTGCTGCTGAGCAATTGCGTAACAGCCAGACGAAATCGGAACAGATTAAGCCTCCTTTGCCTGTGTAAAACACGCCCCGACCGTGAGGTATAGTATTCCAGTGGCCGGAGGATCCTTTTGGCCCACTGACACATGCCCCGCCTGGGCCCATAGCTCAACGGTTAGAGCAGCCGGCTCATAACTGGTTGGTTGGGGGTTCGAAACCCTCTGGGCCCACCACCTCACAAATAGTCCCCCTTTTGGAAGCCCGATCCGCCTCCTTTTCATCCCTAGCAATGCAAGCTCATTGTATTCAATTGTATGTATGATCCGACTTTGATCCCTCATTGTCGAGCATGCGGCGGCCAGCTATTCGCTTCGCAAAGCCTCTTGACAGTCAATCGATTATCTGTTATGCTTCAACAGTAGATACTTTTGGATACATTAATGTATGCTTGATGCACCGCCAGTACAACTTCTCGATGGGATGAATGCCGACTCTTTCGCCGCTGA
This sequence comes from uncultured Armatimonadota bacterium, assembly GCA_963699265.1. GTDB lineage: Bacteria > Armatimonadota > Armatimonadia > Armatimonadales > Capsulimonadaceae > CAXSEA01. Next base: position 1,889,418 of record OY969427.1, read on the forward strand.
CGCAGCTACCCAACCACTCTACGAGCTGGTGCGAAGTGGCCTGTCCGAACTCATCGACCAACACTTCGAGGACGGTCAACGGTTCTGGCCCGAGAACGTCATGAGTGAGCGGCTTAACGTTTCGCGCGTTACTTTGCGCCGCGCTCTGCAGAGCCTTTCTCGCGACGGTTCGCTCACCCGTTTCCGTGCTCGAGGCACTTTTGTACGCAAGGCCGGTGTTCGAAAGGGCGCACCGGTGAGGTCAACAACCGGGCTCAAATCGATCGGCGTTTTCGTTCCGCACTTTGATTCGCAGTTCACATCCGACATGCTGGACGAGTTTTTCGCCGCCGCCTCCGAGCGCAACATCTCGATGAACGTTTACCGCACGCACAAGGGCGATGTCGGCGATAGGGCCATCAAGCAGGTTGTTGCCGATTCGAGCACACAAGCCATCATCCTATTTGCAATCGATCCAAAGTTGATGCGCGATCTGTATATTCAGTTGGAGTCCAATGGCTACAGGGTCATCACCGTCGACGTATTGTTGCCTGATCATCCCTCTTCCCATGTCGGTACGAACAACGACATGGGCGTACGCCTCGGCCTGAACCATCTGATCAGCCTTGGGCACAAGGAAATCGTCTTTCTTCTTAATGAGCCGGAGGATGCCACAGTCTGCCAGATTCGCCTAAACGCGTTCCTGGCAGGGGCGCGGGATCATGGCCTCACCGGAGCGCGGGTCGTCAACGCGCATCAGCACCTATGGGACGACCCGATTCTGGCTGCATACAATTCGATGGACGAAGTTTGGAATGGAGCGTGCGGCCATCCAACTGCGATCATGTGCGCTTCGGACGCCGGTGCGGATGGCGCGCTGAGGTGGCTAAGCGAACACGATATCTCTGTTCCGGGCCAAGTCTCCGTGATGGGATTCGACGACGACCGTACCAGCCGCTACATGAATCCGCCGCTCACCACGATAGCCCACCCGAGACCGCAAATTGCGCGCAGGGCAATCGAGATACTGTCCGACAATCGCCAGTCGCACGAATTCTTAGCGCCTTCGCTGGTCGTCCGCAAGAGCACGGCGCCAGCCAACTCAGTCCCGATTTGACAGAATTGAGCGGCAAGACTATTCAGAGAGGAACAGCTTAATGAAAAGTAATAATTCGATTCAACCGGAACGACTTGGCCGCATGGGCTTCACACTGATCGAGCTCCTCGTAGTTATAGCCATCATAGCTATTCTTGCAGCAATTCTTTTCCCCGTCTTTGCTTCGGCCCGGGAAAAGGCTAGGCAGACCACGTGCACCAGCAACTTAAGACAGATCGGCGAAGCGCTTCTGCAATACGAGCAGGATTATGACGAGGATACTCCCTATACGATTCGCACCGCTAGCGCTGGTCCGCCGGCCGTGGCTGTTACGCCGTTGGGACTGCTTCTTACTCCCTATGCAAAGAGCTTCGGAATTTGGTGGTGCCCAAGCGACAACTCGATTCTGTCATCGGATCCGCAAGATTATCAAGGCAACACCGGCCATCCATACCAGGTTGTCAGCTATGCATGGAACTACTACTTCATGCAGAAGACAGTCGGTCCGGCAATGCCCTTATCGAGGCTTCAGACGCCCTCTGCGGACGGAGTTGTTTTCGGTGCGTGGGAAAATGGCACCGCCTCCTGGTACATGGATCAGAACACCAACTTCCAATATATAGAAGGCAATCCTCTGGACGGGCTTGGCGGCATATTTAAGAGCGCCACCGACGCAGTGCCGATTGCTCGCGGCCACAACGGCGGTGGGAACACCGCATTTGCCGACGGTCATGTCAAGTGGTACCCAGGAGCATTCTACGCATCGCAGGAGCAACTTGAGTACACGTATGCCGTAGGCCGCACGTTTGGCGTCACTCCAACGATTTACCACGAATAGTTGGCAACTTCGCTTCGCGATTACCATAAACAGAACCGAGCATGGCTATTCAGCGCTGAATCTTGCTCAGTTCGGCCGGGGATTCTTTCCGATCTCGTTAAGCATTCTGATTGTATTTGTATTTATCGCAATGTTCACGTTGATTCTGTTTCGCTAGCACTTATGATTATTTGCGTTTTCGCGCACCGAAACAATTCCGCATACGCTTACAGAATCCAAAGGAATTTGACGATGAACACTAAGTCTTTACGCATGGCAATGCTGGCGCTTCTGCTGTTTGCCGGGTTCGCAGCACAATGCTTCGGCCAAGTGGTCTACACGTTCGGACCAGGCAATTTTCATCCGAACGGAACGACCATCGCAGGCGGACCGATTACAAATGCCGACGGCAGCATCAGTGTTCAGGCGAACTGCACCGGCGCAGGCTACCATGACCTGATCGTCGTTAACGGCCAGGTCAAGCAGAATATGCCTTACACGGCCATCCTGACATACCGAGTCTTGCAGTCGCCCTACCCGACGACGTTCTACATGCACTCTCATTCGCATACGCTTGGCGCGGCCGCCGATACGTGGCAGACGTTCTTGGGCACGCCCGGCCAGGAATGCACTGCGCGGTTGCCGTTTGTGCTTACCACAGCGCCAGACTGGCTATTCTATATGGGCTGCAATGGCCCAGGTTCGATCATCATCGACAGCTTCATTGTCCAGGACGGCACTGGCTATGCCTACAATCCCGCCGTGACCGGCACTAAGTCCAACACGCCGCTTGGAGGCGCACTCCCAACCGGCGCGACTGGCGTGACCATCACGCCACCTTCGCCTACAACGTCGATCACGATCAACGCCGCCAGCTACGGGCTGGTTGCAGATCAAGGCTCAACGCCCGCCTCGCTAGCGGTCCAGAAGGCCAACTACACCGCTATCACAAACGCCATTGCTGCCGCAAAATCGCAGCACGCCGCCACGCTGAGCTTCCCAACCGGAACGTATCGGTTTTGGTCCACATCCTGGATACTGTTTCAAAACGTTTCGGACCTCACCATTGACGGCCAGGGATCGACATTCATCTTTGAAAACATCAACTCGAACGGCTACGCTATAGATTTCTTGACTTCGCAACGGTGCGTGATCAAGAATTTGTACATGGATTGGGACTGGTCAGTCGAGCCAATCGGCTGCTTGGGTACTGTGCAGTCAATCGCTGCCAATCAGCTAAGCGCGGTAATTACGTTTCCGAATCTGAACGCAACCCAAACCACGCTTGTCACAAAATCTCCTTGGATGAGCATGGCACCGATGGATCCGACCACGCTTCTGCGCACTGCAAACGTTTCGTTCACACCCTCCATAGCATCGTTTACGAACCAGAGCGGGAACACGGTGACGGTCAATTTCAATAGCGCTCTTGCCTTGACAGCCGGGACGTCCTACTGCATCCGCAGCCTCTACTACAACATGGCGGCGTTCCGGGTCGAGAGCAGCAGCAACATTTTGTTCAGCTCAGTGCGTATCTACTCCATGCCCGGAATGGGATGGCTGACACGCGGCGAGACCAGCAATTTGGAGCTGTCGAGCTGCACAATTGCGCCGCGATCTGGTTCGACAAATCCTTATTCGACTGCTGCGGATGGGTTCCATGTCGAGGAGTCGCTTGGGAACATCGAGCTGAGCGGTTGCTATTTCTCGCACCTTGGCGACGATTGCGTCAACATCCACGATATCTGCTTTGAAGGAGTGACTCGCACGTCGGACAATGTTCTCACGCTCAATGGCAATCAGTCCGACCAGGTCAAGTTCAACCTGGGCGACACGATTGAGCTGGATAACGCCGACTATTCGCCGATGGGGTACACGTTGACGGTCACTGGTATCTCCTACACGACAGGATCGAGTCCAACGACCGTCTTGACCGTTGCAGACACGCTTCCAGCGAACATTCTGCTCCAAGACATCGTCTGGAACCATCACTACAGCACGTCGAACGTGCTGATCACCCATTGCACGTTCCAGAACACACAGGGGCGCGGAGTTCTGTTTGGTGGCCAGAACGCAACCATCACCTATTCGGTCTTCGACCACACGTACAGCACCGGTCTGAAAGTCCATACGGACATCCAGCCGGGATTGTGGGCGGAGGGCCACGGCGCGTCGAACTTAGTTGTCGAGTACAACACGTTCAACTACAACAATGCGCGCGGCGAGTACGACGCTTCCGCGATCTATGTAACGCCGGTGCTGCCTGCAGGACCGTCAACCTACGGTCTGTTCAACAACATCCTGATTTACGGCAACAACATTACCGATGCGCCAGGACCTGCGGTGTCTATTGGTGGAAGCGCAGACGTCACGGTGAACCTCAATACGATATACAGGTCGACCGACGCGCCCGACATCACGTATCTATCCGGCTCCCTGTTCGGCGCTTACGCATCGAACTTGAGCCTTGGAGGGAACACTTGGGCATCCAGCCCCGCGCCAGCCGAACCCGGCGAGGTGACCGATCCGGCAACTACCACCGGCATCCTGCCAGGGGTGAACGTGCTGTCCAATTAGGAAATCATGTGGACAGGCATTTGTGGGGCAGGCATTTGTAGGGCAGGCATTTGTGGGGCAGGCGTCCCGCCTGTCACCTTTTCTGACAGGCGGGGCCGCCCGTCCTACAAGAATGCAAGAAATATTTAGGAACCAATGACAAAACTCTTTTCACGAATCGGTCTATCGCTCGCAGCATTAATGCTGATTTCGGCAGTCCCAACGATCTGCTCGGCGGACGTCGTCTACAACTGGACTCCTGGTCGCTTCCACGCAGGCGGGAACACCTCAGCTACGCCAGTCACTGGCCCAAGCGGCCAGCCCGGTCTGCAAATTACGACCATCGGTGGAGGCTACAACCATTTCATCGTGACTTCGCGAGGCTTGTTGAAGGGCGGACATGACTACACGGCCGTAGTCAGCTATGAGGTAGTGACTTCGCCAAAATTTCCGGATTCGTTCTATGTGTTTGCCCGGTCGTCGTCGCTCGGCCAAGCGAACGATGTCTGGCAAAACTTCCTCGGTGAACCGGGAAAGCCTGAGAAGGCGCGCCTAACAATGAGCCTCAAGCCTGCGAACGACTGGACATTCTATGTCGGCTGCAAAGGGCCAAGTTCAATTATCATTGATAGTTGCACCATAACCGACGGTACCGGCTACGTCTATGTCCCGGCTGTGGCCAGAGCGAACGTCAAGGCAGTGGCAAGTACAGTTGTGCCTCCTCTGCACCTTCCCACAGGAGCGCCGCCAGTCACCATATCCGCGCCGAAGCCGAAGCAGACGTTAGTTTTGTCCGCTAAAGATTTCGGCCTTGTCGCCGACAGCGGCACAACTCCGGCATCGATGGATGTCGCGGCGGCCAATTTTACGGCGATATCGGCTACGTTTGGTGCGGCGGCAAAGCGCGGCGCGTCCGTACTGACCATCCCGCCCGGTATCTATCGCTTCACCTCCACGACTGCGATCCCCATGGATCACCTCAATGATCTGGTCGTCAACGGCCAGGGCGCGACGTTTGTTTTCGAAAAGATTCACCCACCGTTCGCCGCGATCAGCGTGAACGATTGCCACCGCTGCGTCTTTAAAAACCTGAAGATTGATTGGGATTGGTCGGTCACGCCAATTGCCACATTAGGACAGGTCGTGACCGCGTCGGACGATCACCTCAGCGCGGACATCAAGTTGCCGGACGATAACAGTGCTGAGACCGATCTGGTCGTAAAGTCCCCGTGGATGGCGATGTTCCCGATCGATCCCGTTAAACTCCTCATAACAAGTGATATTCACCTGTCCACTTCGGTCGCATCCATCACGAAAACGGGTGACAACACGGTGCATGTGGTCTTCAAGAACCCCGTCGCACTGGTTGCAGGCGGCTTCTACGGCATCCGCCATCTCTATTACGATATGGGCGCGTTCCGCATGGCCGACTGCAGCGATGTTTTGTTCGACAACGTCACGATCTATTCAATTCCTGGCATGGGATGGTTCTGTCGTGGCGAAACGAAGAACTGGGAGCTGCACAATTGCCGGATTGTCCGGCCGCCAGGCTCGCGCCGTGTGTTCACCACGGCTGCTGATGGATTCCATGTATCAGAATCGCTCGGCGGCCTGATCCTTGACGGCTGCGAGTTTACGGGCCTCGGCGACGACTGCATGAATATCCACTCCATCGTGTTCGAGGGACTGCAGCGCGTCAACGACCATACCCTGACTCTGCTCAACAATCCTAGATATCGGCTGAAAGTGAACGTCGGCGACGAGATCGAGCTATTCAATGCAGACTGCTCTCCGCTAGGTTTTAAATCGACGATCTCCGCCATCAAATACGACGGGCAGAATACCGTCTTGACTCTTACGCAAGCACTTCCTGCAACCGTGCTTGAGCAGGACATCATCGTCAACCATCATTACCACACCAGCGACGTGCACATCGTCAACTGCAATTTCCATGATACGGGCGGCCGCGGCGTCCTGTACTCGGGCGAGAACGCCACCATCGAAAACTGCACGTTCAACCATACGTTTAGTTGCGGCATCCAGATTGAAACAGAGATCGTCGGATATTTATGGGCAGAGGGTCATGCTGCGTCGAATGTCGTGATCCGCAACAACGTCTTTGATGGCGAGAATGCTCGCACGCGCTTCGGAGGGCCGTCCATCTATGTCGGCCCGCTGCTGCCAGCAGGGCCGTCGTCGTATCCGATGTTCCATGATATCCTCATCGCTGGAAACTCGTTCACGGACTGCAACGGCCCGTTCGTCTCAATTAATTCGGCCCAGAACATCACCGTCCGCAACAATCGGATCAGCCGACTTGTTGCTGATGCTCCGGCTACTTTGCTGTCCGGCTCGATCTTTGCCTCTTACGCTTCGGATCTGAATCTTGGCGGCAACACGTGGACTGCCAGCCCCGCGCCGGTCAAACCCGGAGTGGTGGACGATCCCGATACGACATCGGATGTGCAGGCGGCGGGGAACGCAATTGTCGCATCTGCGGCTAAGTAATCGTCAAAGGCGCAGTAATTGGACTGAATTGAAGGAACTTGATCGGGCCGAGCTCAGGTATTGACTGATGACAGCTTTTCTGTCGGTACTCTATGCTCGGCCTCTCCAAACAAGCATCCGTTAGTCTTCCATCTCAAGGTTCAACTCACCCGCTGCACGAACTGCTCATTTTTGGGATAAATCAGGTCAAATCGTGCGCGTTTGCAGGGCCGTTCCTGCTGGTTCTTGCTATCTCCAGTCATTTGTCAGTTGCTGGGACTTCGCATTACGACCTCATTTTTGTGTGCGCGATCTTGATCCAGGCCGCGCTCGTCGCGACCAAGCTGGAAACCGTTCGCGAAGTCTTGGTCTTGTCGGCATTCCATTTTCTTGGAATGATGCTGGAGCTTTACAAGACTTCGCCCGCCATCCATGCGTGGAGCTATCCCGAGGCGTGCTTCTTTCGGATTGGTACAGTTCCGCTCTACAGCGGCTTCATGTACGCATCGGTCGCCAGCTATATCATGCAGGCGTGGCGAATATTCGATCTGAAGATCGACCGCCTGCCATCGCAGCTTACGGCCAGCGCGCTGTGCGCAGCGATCTACGCCAACTTCTTCACGGAGCGCACTCTCGGCGACGCCCGGTGGTGGCTCTTCGGGCTCCTGCTGCTCACTTTCCGACACACCAGCGTCCAGTTCACGGTTCTCGACAACCAGCCGCCGCGAAAGATGCCCTTGCTGGCGGCTTTCGGGTTGATCGGCTCATTCATTTGGCTGGCGGAGAATTTCGCGACCTACTTTGGGGCATGGGTATACCCGGATCAGCGTCATGGCTGGACAATAGTCCATGTGGAGAAAGTGACGTCTTGGACATTGCTGGTGATCATCAGTCTGATTATTGTTGCCTTGCTGAAGAAAGCATTTCCGAAGGAAGCAGCAGATCGGTAGCCATTACGGATAGCGTCGTTTATTATCCCAGCATCCGCGCCATCACCGAAGTAGACTCACCACGAACAAATCACATTGGCCCCGAGCAATCATGCTCGGGGCCAATGTGCAAAAAGAACGGCTGTCTTCTTCTTTACTCCCCTTTCCTATGCCTATGGGAAAGGGGCTGGGGGGAAATGGCTTCCTACTCTTGTCTTACCGACATCTCCAGCACAGATTCCGCCATGTAGATCGGCGCCTTCACTCGAAGCGCTACAGCGACCGCATCACTTGGCCTTGCATCGATGTCCATGTATTCGCCGCCGGGCTTAACGAGCGTGACCTTTGCGTAAAACGTCTCTTTCCAGAGATCGTCGATAATGATCCGCTCTACAGTCGCTCCGAGCCGATCTACAATAATCTTGATAAGATCGTGTGTGAGGGGGCGGTCCATCGGCTCGTTTTCGATGGCGTTAGAGATCGAAAGTGCTTCGAATTGGCCGACCCAAATCCGGACAAGGCGTCCGCGGTTGTCTTTGAACAGGACAAAATGCTGCGGCTGCAATCCCTGCTCCTGCTGGATGTAAACGCCCATCACCTTGACCTCTTTTTCGTTCAAGGTTCGAGGAGCCCGGTTTTCTACTTCGCTGGTAAAGCCCTCTTGCCTGCCGTCGGGGCCGGGCTGGAGGTCCTTGCCATCGTTCGAACCCTCGACAGGATGGTAGCCTTCGCCGCTGTGCTGGAAATCCTGCGGCTTCCAATCCTCACCGAATAGATCTTTGAAATCGCTTGCCACCTTACGTTCCTTTTCTACACCAGATTCGCCAATCGACGCTGGCTGGAAAATCTGAAGAAAACCCACCAAGTATGAACACTATTCCACGGATCGGCGCGTGCCGCAAGCCCATCAAGCAGATCGTCAGTCACATCAAGCGACCTAACCTAAGAACACTTAATTCGCCCTGAACGATCCCCTCAGACAGCTAGCCACCTGGCTTGCTTGCCATCTGGAGGAACTCCTTGTTGGTGCGCGTCTTGGTCAAACGCTCAATCAGGAAGTCTGTCGCCTCGGCAGTCTGAAGTCCTGCCAATGCTCTGTGCAGCAGCCACACGGCCTTTAGGCTGTCCTGATCGTACAACAGCTCATCCTTGCGTGTTCCAGATGCTTTGATGTCGATTGCCGGATAGATTCTTCGCTCGGCCAAACCTCGGTCGAGCTTGAGCTCCATGTTGCCGGTTCCCTTGAACTCTTCGAAAATGATGTCGTCCATGCGGCTGCCAGTCTCAACCAGCGCCGATGCTATGATCGTCAAGCTGCCGCCATTTTCTATATTACGGGCTGCCCCAAAGAATCGTTTCGGGCGATAAATCGCCGCCGGGTCTAGACCGCCTTGCAGGGTTCGGCCGCTCGGCGTGACGGTCAAGTTCGACGCACGCGAAAGCCGGGTCAAGCTGTCGAGCAAAACAACAACATCCTTGCCCGACTCCACCAAGCGCTTCGCCTTCTCGAGAACCATGTCGGCGACACGCATATGGTTTTCAGGCTGCTCGTCGAATGTGGACGAAATCACCTCGCCAATCGGCTTGCCTTCGAGTTCGCGGCCCGCGTAGGCACGCTCGACAAATCGGCGGATGTCAGTCACCTCTTCCGGGCGCTCATCGATAAGCACCGCGACAAGGTGAATGTCCGGGTGATTAACCGCAATCGACAGGGCGACCGTCTTAAGGATCGTGGTCTTACCGGCCTTTGGCGGAGCAACAATAATGGCGCGCTGGCCTTTGCCGACCGGTGCAATAAGATCGATAAAGCGCGCAGTCAGTCCCTGCGGATCGGGATGCTCACGCGGAGTCGCAAGCTGGGGTGGAATGAGCTTCTGGTCGATTTCGAGCATCAGCCGCTCGTCGGGATAGATCGGGACGAGCTCATCGAAGTTGGCGCGGTTGCGCGCGACTTCCGGATCGACACCGTTGACCTTGTCAACTCTTAGAAGCCCGTAGTATTTTTCCGAATCCTTCGGCGGACGAACCTGGCCATACACCGTATCACCTGTCCGCAGGTTGAAGCGTTTGATTTGCGCCTGCGCGACATAGATGTCCTGGCCGTTCTGGTCGAAGTTGCCGTGCCTAAGGAAGCCCCATCCCTCGTTCAAAATCTCAAGAACACCCTGCGCAAACTGCATCGGCGCGTTGTTGTTGCCGTTGGATGCCTGACCGTTACCATTGCCGGATGCCTGCTGGTTACCGCGGTCTCCGCGATCTTCGCGATTGCCACGATCCGGGCGGTCGCCGCGGTCGCCCCTGTCGTTGCGATCCGGGCGATCATTACGGTCTCCGCGCTCTTGCCGGTCTCCGCGATCCTGGCGTTCCCCGCGTTCCGGACGCTCGCCACGTGGTGCGCGAACGGGACGCTCACGCACCTGCGGCATTTCGACCGGCGGCGCAAGAACGGCGACTCCGCCGGACTGCTCGGAGCTTCCGGACATGGCGCGGTTTCCGTCGGATTCGGCAAAGTTCGCCGAAGATTCCGGAGAGTTGGTTTCGATCATGATTTGATCTGTGGTTGGGTCTTCTAATTGTGACATGGAGGTTATGGTGGGTCTTAAGCGATGGGCTACGTCGTCATGTTGCGGGCCCCGCTGCAATTCGCAAGGGCGAAATTCGCGAGAAGCAACCAAAACAAAGGGAAAATGAGAACCGAACTTCGGTATTACTGGTCAGAGATAGTCTCTTCGAGAGGGCGTCAAGCCGAAAAGTGCGGCTTACGAGCAGATTATACCCGTCTAACACTCTCAATTAACAGGAAAGTTCCTGAACGATCAGTGCGGCACGGCATCGCATGACGCTGAGCGAAGCACTTTTTCAAAACTTGCAGTTAGTGGCGCCGATCGGCCTAGCCGCCGCCGTACACTTCCGGCTTCAGCAGTCCAATGTACGGCAAACTTCGGTACTTTCCTGCGTAGTCCATGCCGTACCCGACTACAAACTGATCTTCCACTGTAAAGCCGCGATAGTCTACCGGAACCTCTACTCGTCTGCGCGATGGCTTGTCTAGCAGGGTGCAGACCTTGACACTGGCCGCGCGGCGCGACCGAATGTTCTCCAAAAGATAGGAAAGACGCAAAGTCAATCCGGTGTCGATGATGTCCTCAACAATCAGGACATGCTTGCTTTCTACACTTTCGTCCAGATCCTTCAGAATGCGGACAACACCGCTCGACTTGGTGTCCGCACCGTATGACGACACCGCGACAAAGTCGAATGAGAGCGGCAGATCGATCTGACGGCACAGATCAGACAGAAACAAGGCGCAGCCCTTGAGGATGCCGACCAGCACGAGATCCTTGCCGGCATAATCCCGGGTGATCTCTTCTCCCAACTCCTTAATGCGCGCCGCTATCTGCTCCTCGCTGAGAAGAACGCGGTCAATATCACTTGCAAGGCCGTATGAAGTACTCAGCATGGACTCAAATCTTAATGAATTGTGGCACCAGCGTACGACAAGAAGCTAGATTGCCGCTGCGGACATGCACTACTGCTCAACAATCTGCGGAACGATGAAATTGCCGTCTCTGCGCTCGGGAGCGTTCATCGTCGCCGCTTCTCTTGGGAGCGATGGACGCACTTCGTCTTCGCGGAAGACGTTGCGCATTGGAATCGAATGTGCAGTCGGATCAACACCGTCGGTGTCTAGCTCCTGCAGCCGAGCGAACTGAACAAGAATATCGTTGAGCTGCGATGTGAGCCGCGTGGTCTCTTCGCTGGACAGCTCCAGTCGCGCCAAATCCGCGACCTTCGCCACGTCGTCACCTGTCAATCGAATGGCCATAAAACTCTACTGAAACACGCTAACATTCACTCGCGGAAACCGCTAGGATTGCTGCCGGCGCACGAATGAAAAATCTGGTAATTCTCACAGGGGATGCGCGGCGCACTTCGATCAGTGCGCCGCGCCAAGCAATTTGGCTGTCGGTCTTATAAATATCAGCCCTGGCCTACTGCGAGCGCTGCTTGACCTTCTTCGGTGAAGGCTGGGGCGGCTCAAGTCCAGCGAAGTCGTTGACCTCTTCCAACGCAAAGTGGAAGTCGATTACTTCGTTGATGTCGATTGGCCCCATCGCATCGAACTGCTCTTTGTCGTCCGTCGTCACTTCTGCGCCTGTATCGCGCAGAATGCCGCCGTCCCACTCTTCTTGCTTGATGAACTGCTCTCCAAGCTTTTTGCAGCGTGAACAGCGGTACTTGACGTACACGAAGCTCGGACCAAACAAGCGCAAGTAGTAGCCCGTCTGCATTACATCTCTCGCCATGACCCGTTGGCCGCAGTGGCATTTGATGGATGATCGGAGATTACTCATTTGCACCACCTCCTAGAATTGGTGGAAGCGTACGATTGTTGATACTTTTGTCCCCATTTCGGCAATTCACAGTGTTAGGAAAGGATGATGTCGTTCGCATACTACTCAATCGATGGGGGAAATCCGGACGCGCGAGGACACCGTGAACTCCAGTCGAAACCATTATAGCACACTCTATTCAATTGTGGCGGAACTCAAATCGTTCCTTACCTTTGAGCGGCCACCGGGCGCATTAAATAATGTACAGCCGTAGTAATTATGCCCGTGTCCGTCAATAGTCAAGCATCAAGTCCCCAGACAGCGTCAAAACGAAATGTAAAAAACCTCGTCAGTGCCGCATACTTTTAGGACGAAAAACACCGGGAAAATGTTTCATTTGTTTTCGTACGAGGCTAAGGGCTTCATTGCGACGATCTATTGGAGTCAGATTTACCACAAAATGTTGGCCAAATGTTCGCAAGCGCCCTACGCCACCAGTGGCTTCCAATCCTCAGCATCGAACGGAACGGGTGTCCTCGCGGCATACACAAGCCGCAGGAACGCCTCTTGGCGATAGTCTGTCATCGGGATGACCGGGGATGACGTCACTGTCGATGGGTCGCCAACGACAACAATTTTGGCATCGTGCGACTCTCCGCGCCGGTTGCATCTGCCCGCGCGACGCAGCAAGGCAAGAGGATGACAAGGCTCGGTGATCAGCAGAGTGGCATCGAGATCGGAAACTTCGAGCGCGGGTCCATCGACAACTAGCGCATATCCCTCGCCCGCCTTTTCGCGCCGCCGCAGTTCGGTGTAGACTGCGAGGCGCTCGCGCCGCGAGTCTGCGCTCCGATACAGCAGAACGTCCGGCGCGATCTCCATCTTGATCTTTTCGCACAAGTCGCCCATTGCCATGCTTTCGGGGTCATTGAACGCGATTATCGATACTGCTTGCTCTCGGACGGCCTTCACCGAGCCGGTTTATTGCTTCCTTAAGCAGACCGCCTGAATCTGCGTCAACAAACTGGATTGTGCGTCTAGGCTGAAGCTGCAGCTCCGATAGTGAAAGCACTTCTAGGAACGACATCTCGTCAATCAGTGTCTGCGAAAACGTTGACCCTCCGACAATCACGTCCAAGTCCTGCGCAAACAGAAATTCGACCAGGCGGATGAACGCTAGCTGCTCATCGCGCACCGGGCTGATCGCCTCGTCGAAGTAGAATAGCCCGCGGGGCTTCATCTCGGCCGCCATCTCCCGGTCGAAGCCAATCGATTCCGGAACGCCGTAAACTCCGCCGGTTCCAAAAAACAGCGCTCGAAAATGGCTGAACGGCATCACGACCACGTCTACACCCTGGCTGAATGGATGGTCTGCGGCGCCGTTTTGGATGGTGCCGTCGGGCATGTACCGGCGGGCAATTGGCGTGCGCTCCGGCTCTTCGAGCCAGATGGTGCGCGGCACTTCGTCATGAGCGACGAGCGCCTGCAAGTACGGGCCGAGTCGATAGTTGTAGTCATCAAGCGGCGCGCCGTCGGCGCTGATGATGTACAACCGGTGCGCGAAGTCGCCGGGATGCACATTGATCATGTATGGGATGAAGATCGCTTCCAGCCGTCCTGCACAGGGGCCAGTCGGGATCAAGAGGCCTGTGTCCTGGGTCATCAGGCGCGGAAAGAGGGCGAATTGAAGCGTATTGGGCGATTGCAATTCCCCCTGCGTGACGGTTCGGATCGCCGATTCCAGCGGAGCGTCGCGCCTGTCGATGACACTCGCTGTTGCGTTGCTGCTCATTTTGAACTGAGACCTCGAAAAATGCGGTTTTGCCCGATTTACTCCCGGCAGTGCCTATCAAAATTATAACACAGTTAAAATTTCAGACGTCATTACTGCATGATTTCTGCTCTGTTGTGCGTTACATAAGCTGACGCGCGAGGTGCAGGTATAATCGTCGGTACACCACCCCTCGACAAATTTATGCAAAAACCGATGACTCCCACACGCCTACTAGCGCGCAATTCCGCGCAATTGTTTACCGTTATTCTCGCGACTGTCGGACTGTTTTGTATGTCGGGTTGCCAATCAAAAACGAGCACCAGCGGCCCGTCGCCGGACAACATCTACCGAGTCGCGCAGCTTGCCGAGCCGACAACTCTTGATCCAGGCATGGTTCAAGACGGCACCACCATCGATCTGATCCAGCAGATGTACGAGGGTCTGGTACAGTGGACGCCGCAAAATACGCTTGCGCCCGCCCTTGCAAAAAGCTGGGACATCAGCAAGGACGGCCTGACGTACACGTTCCATATTCGTCCCGGCGTAACATTTCAGAGTGGCGCGCCTGTGACGGCCGACGACGTCGCGTTTTCGTTCGAGCACAGCCTGAGTCCTAAGCTCGGTTCTCCTGTGGCCATGACCTACTTAGCCGATATCGTCGGAGCGAGTGACTACGCTGCGGGCAAATCCAAAACCGTGACCGGAGTCAAGGTCATCGATCCGCTGACCATCCAGGTCAAGATTTCCAAGCCAAAGGCGTACTGGCTTGATGTTCTTACCTATCCTACTGCGTTCGTGGTGAATCCCGCAAAACTTGGCAACGATCCCGGCACGCCGATCACCGAGGCAAACACGGACGGCACCGGCCCATTCGCGCTTGCCAACTATGCGCGCGGCAGCTACGTCGATCTCAAGGCGAATCCTACCTACTGGGACGGCGCCCCGAAAATCGCTGGTCAGCACCGTCCAATCTTGACGGACGCCAACACGCGCCACAGCCTCTATCTTTCGGGACAACTGGATGTCGTCGACGAAACCCAGGGGTCGCTCGAAGCCGATCTGAACAATCCGCAGCTTAAGGATCAGGTGAAGTTCTGGAGCCGTTCGGCAACGTATTACGTCGGGATGGGCGAGCAAGCGTTGCCGGTGTTTAAGGACAAGCGTGTGCGTCAAGCGTTCGCGTATGCCACCGACAAAGCGAAGATCGTTCAGGTGGTTTTCGACAATCACCGCGACGTCGCCGAGGACATTTTGCCGGAGGGCTTACCCGGCTGGTCTAAAGATTTCAAAGGCCTGCCGTATGACCCCGCCAAGGCCAAGCAGCTACTCGCCGCCGCGGGTTACCCCGATGGGAAGGGATTTCCGCCGCTCAACATGGTCTACCGCGAGTCATACCCCGACCTTTCCAAGACAGTTGATCTGCTGCGCCAGATGTATAAGGATAATTTGGGCGTCACCGTGGAAGCGCGCCAGACCGAATGGGCGACCGAACTGGACATGGAAGACCACAACAATCTGCCATTCTACCATCTACGCTGGTCGGCAGACTACCTCGACCCGCAGGACTACTACAGCCTGCTCTACCACACA
Source organism: uncultured Armatimonadota bacterium (assembly GCA_963699265.1). Lineage (GTDB taxonomy): Bacteria > Armatimonadota > Armatimonadia > Armatimonadales > Capsulimonadaceae > CAXSEA01. The sequence goes on from OY969427.1 coordinate 1,904,980, forward strand.
GGCAGTCAGCAAAACCACACTGTCTACAGCAACCCGCAACTCGACGCCATTTGCGACAAGGCCGACTCCGACCAAAACCCCACCGAACGCGCTGCGCTCTACCGCCAAGCCGCCCGCATCCTCGCAGACGACGTCCCGATGATCCCGCTCTACTACCAAAAAGACCCTGAGTTGATCAAGCCCTACGTCCAGGGCCTTGACGACAGCCTGATGGGACACCTGCCGTACAAGCACCTGTATTTGGTGAAGTAGGGACGGATTCTTAGGGTGGCATGCTTGTGCGGCGCAGCGCGCAAGCATGTCTTTTCCGTCATCCCGACCGAAAGGAGGCACGACTGGAGCGGAGGGAACACGTAGTTCTCTTCACGACAGGCTGCGTGGAAAGCGGACTACGTGTTCCCTCCGCTACGCTCATTCTTCGCTCCGGTCGGGATGACGGAGAAGATGACAGGCGGGACCTTGTCCCCCATCCTGTCGGGCGCGGACGCCTGTCCCACAAAAAACACCGCGCGCTATAATCCCCTATGCTTCGCTACATCACCAAACGCGTGCTCTTCGCGCTAGTTGCAATTTGGGCGATCGCCACGGTCACGTTCTTTATGGCGTTTCTCGCGCCCGGCGATCCCGCAATGCTCAAGTACGGCGAGCATTCGAATCCCCAGGCGGTGCAGGCGTTTCGACATGCCCACGGATTGGACCTTGCGCCGATCCCGCGTTATATTCGCTATGTCACGGCCGTTGCGCACGGCGATCTCGGGACATCGTTTTACAATGATCAGCCTGTTGCGCAGTATATCGCTCAGCGATTTCCCGTCACCATGCTGCTTGCGACCATTTCGATTGTGCTGGCGCTGCTAGTCGGGACGTCGATCGGCATGACTGCATCGTTGCGGCCAAACTCCTGGATTGACCGCGTCCTGATGGGCTTTGTGCTGGCAGGGGTCAGCATTCCGAACTTCGTGATCGCGCCGATGCTGATCCTCCTTCTCGCAGTCAAACTCAACTGGCTGCCGATCGTTTGGGACGGCGCTAATCCGCTGTCGATGATTCTACCGGCCGTCGTACTCGCGGCTCGCCCGACCGCGCTGATCGCGCGAATGGTGCGGTCGTCGATGCTCGACACGCTGCATCAGGACTACATTCGAACTGCTCGCGCGAAGGGACTATCGCCCGCGCGGATTCTGTTCGTCCACGCGCTCAAGAACGCCTTCCTGCCTGCGTTGACCACCACGGGCACGTCATTCGGCTACCTGCTGTCGGGTAGCTTTGTCGTGGAGACCGTTTTTGCAGTGCCGGGAGTGGGGCAGGCATCGTTCGCGTCGTTCACCGAGCGCGACTACCCGATGATCCAAGGCGTAACCATCTTGTTGGCGTCGATTTTCGTGATCGTAAATCTACTAATAGACCTGCTCTATGCCGCGCTCGATCCCCGGTCACGAATGATGGATATGCGATCTCCGGCGGGAGTGCGCGCATGAGTGTTCAACCCATCGAGCGCGAAAACGCCGCGCCGCTCCCCGAGCTAGTGGCGCCAGCGCCGACCCGTAGCGTCCTTAGTCTGGTCTGGCGTAATCCGCTGGGTGCGATCAGCATTGTCGTCTTAGGCTTGATCGTGCTCGCCGCGATTTTCCTTCCGATGGTGATTCCCTATCACTGGGATCAGCAGACGGCCGACTACTCCGCGCCGCCGTCGGCCAAGCATTGGCTTGGAACCGATGATAGTGGCTACGATATCCTGGTGCGGCTGGCGTACGGCGCGCGGATTTCGTTGTCGGTCGGGTTGGGAGTGGAATTGATTGTCGTGGTGGTGGGGACGGTGGTCGGGCTGCTTGCGGGATACTACGGCGGGCTGGCCGACATCATCCTGATGCGATTTACCGACATGATGTTCGCGTTCCCCGACATCCTGCTCGCCATTTTGATCATGGCGATCCTTGGCCCTAGTCTGGGGAATGTCTTTGCCGCACTTGCTGTGACCGGATGGGCCAGCCTTGCGCGGCTGGTGCGCGGCCAAACCTTGACTCTGCGCAAGCGCGAGTATGTCGAAGCGGCGCGCGCAATCGGCGTCCCGGACTTCGCCATCATGACGCAGCACATCTTTCCGAACATGGTGTCGTCCGTGGTAGTCGCTTCGACAATCGATATCGCGGCCGTGATCATCGGCGAGGCGACACTGTCGTTCCTGGGCATTGGTCTCGCAGATCCGTCGGCCTCGTGGGGACGCATGATCGCAAACCCGCTCATCTCTGGCTACTACCAGCAGTACCCCACCCTTGTCATTTATCCCGCAGTGTGTTTGAGCGTGACCGTCCTCGCGCTCAATTTCCTCGGAGACGCCCTCCGCGACGCGCTCGATCCGCGTTCGCGGCGCAATGTTTAGACGCGTAAAAGCCCCTGCGAATTGCGTCGCAGGGGCTTTGCTTAACTTCCTACACCGAATCAGTGGTGGCCGAACTGCCCGCCGCCGCCATGCGATTCGCCGCCGTGGAAGCTGCCGCCACTGCTAAACGAATGGCTAGTCGAGCCGCCGCCATGGAAACCGCCGCCGCTGAACGAGTGGCTGGACGATCCGCCGCCAAACCCGCCGCTGAACGAGTGGCTGGACGATCCGCCGCCAAACCCGCCGCTTCCGCCCTGGAACGAATGCGCATCATATTGCGTGGTGTGGCTGTTGAACGTTCCGAACGACCGGTCGCCTCCAGAGAAGCTGTGGCTGCTGAACGATCCGGTCTGTCGATCGCCACCGGAGAAGCCACGGCTTCCGAATGTGTTGTAATGGTTGCTGAAGGACGACCCACCGCCAACAGCTCCTCGGAATACGTGGCCGCTGTTGCCGCTATTGTAATTTCGTCCGACCTCTCCACCAAATGAACGGTTACCCGACTGATAGTTGTGGCTGCTGTAGAAGCTGCGCGTGCCTGCACCCTGGAAGGTGTGCGCCGTCCGAATCCCCGATCCGTTCGACAGGTGGTTGTAGGCGTAGCTGTGCTCCCCTGCAAAGCCCCTTCCAGCATAATGGCCCCAGCCGCCATTGAACTCGCGCCCACCCCAGTAGCCTCGTCCGGCGAAGCCGTAGAACTCAGGGTGATAGAAACCAATTCGATATGGCGCCGGGTTGTAGAACAGGAAGTTCCGATACCCGAACCAACCGTCAAAGTGGTGACCGCCGAATGCGATGAACAGGCCGAACGACGGCTCAAACACACCGATGCCAAACGCATACGGACTGTAGTAGCCTCCGTAGCAGCACATTCCCGGATACCATCCGATGGAGACATAGTCGTCCCAGCTAGGCGCGCATCCTAGAAAGACAGGGTCGGCAGGATGGAAATGCTCGGTGAACGGATACCATTTCGCGCCGTCTACAGTCGCGTTCTCAAGGTAACCATTTTCCGGAACATACAGCACCGGCGCGCTGCCCGAGTTGATGAAGTACATCTGGTCGCTGTCGGAGACGGCGAATTTCATCACGTAAAGGTTGTCGTTCTTGAACGGAACGATAATGGTCTCGCCGACATTGTCGTAAAGCTGGTAGCCGCCGTGATCGAACACCGCGCGGTTGATGACAACGCGCTGGTTCTCAGGCACTTCCTGCCAGTTGAAAACGCTAGATGCTGCCGAGTTGGACCCGTCTGCAACCGGCTGTGCGTCCTGTTGACCAGAGACTGGCGGCGCCATTGAGTACGCATCGTCACAATATCCGGCGGTCGCGACACCGAGCAGCGCAACTGCGCTGATGGCCGTCAATAGCCCGGCTTTCCCTATCGCTGATTTTTTCGTACTTGCCATTTTCTTCACGTCTTTCATCCTTTGCGCTGCGCCTACAGTCTTTCCTCGGCGCAAGCAGATCAACTTTGGCCATCGAACGCCGGAAGTTGGTTGGTCGTCTATTTCCTAAGACGATCCCTATACTGATAGTGTTCCCAGCAAATTTATGAATTAACCACCTCGTCTACCAACACAGAAATTATTGTAGAGCTACATTAAGAAAACATGAATGTTAGTCAATAAGTTTCAATCTTTGCTTCCCTCAAAACGCAGAAAAGCGGCCAGGGAAGGCTATCGCACCTTCACTGGCCGTGATCTGGGTCGGACAATTCCGCACCGGAACTTGAACGCTGTCTAAGCGTTGAAATCGCTAATGGTTGTGATCGTCATGCTGGTTGCCGCCGCCTCCCCCACCATGATTTCCACCTCCGCCGCTGGGTTGCCTGGCTGCTGCCGGTCGGCCGCCTCCGCCGTGGTTACCACCACGACCGCCGCTGGGCTGGTGAAACGTTGACGCTGGACGACCACCGCCGCCACCAGATGCACCGCGGAAACCGCCCTCGCTAGGCTGGCGATGGAAAGTTGCCGCAGGCCTGCCGCCGCCCGATGTCGCTCGGAAACCGCCATTGCTTGGCTGGTGGAACGTTGCTGCCGGCCTGCCGCCACCCGATGTCGCTCGGAAACCGCCATTGCTTGGCTGGTGGAACGTTGCTGCCGGCCTGCCGCCACCAGACGCACCACGGAAATCGCCGCTGGTATTGGCTGGACGATTAGCATTCGCGTGGAAGGACAGTGATCGGTTATTCGTCTGCATCGGCCGATGGGCACCGGTCGAACCGACCGCCGCGCTTCCGCCAAAGCCGCGCGCACCTTGAAACGTGTGCGCTGCCGGTTTAGCGGTTTGACCATGGAAAGTCGCGGCAGTTCGGTTCACGGCCTGATTGGGACGACCGAAATTCGTTGTGCCGTGGGCGGATGCCGGATGGGAACCTGGAACGCCTCGAAATTCGTGGGCGCTTGCCACTTGGCCGCCAGTATGCGCAAAGCCCCTATTTCCGCCAGGCGCGGCGCTGTACGAATGCGCAACGTAAGTGGCCAAGTGCGGCACACGCACCACATTGGTTCGTGTCCCTACAAACATGTGACCCGCGAAGTTCGGACGGGCATTCGCGTAGTGCGCTACAGCTATCCCTCCGCCCGGATAGAACGGTTGACCGCCGTGATACGACTCCCGCGCATACTGATAGTATTGGGGATGGAAGTACCCGATGTGATACGGTGCCGGATGATAGTACGTGTAGCTCCGATAGGGGCTCCACCCGTCAAACTGATGGCCGCCAAAAGCAATGAACAGCCCGAACGCCGGCGTAAATATGCCAAAACTCGAATTGGCGCCAATAGCCACCGTGGCAGTACATGCCGGGATACCAACCGATCGACGTGTAAGCACTCCAGCTTGGCGCGCAGCCTAGATATACTGGCGTCGCGGGATGCCATCTCTCAGTAAATGGATACCATCTGCCACCCGAGCACGTCGCGTTTTGCAGATAGCCGTTCTCCGGCAAGTAAAGAATTGGCGCGTCGCCCGAATTGACAAAATACATCGATCCGGTTTGCGATACTCCGAACTTCATCACGTAAAGGTTATTGTTCGAAAACGGCACCACAATCGTTTCGCCAACACTATCGTAAAGCTGGTAGCCGCCGTGGTCAAACACGGCGCGCTCGATTGGCACCTGCTGTTCTGCTGGCACTTCCTGCCAACCAAAGACGTTGGATGCGCTAGAGCTATACGCCGCGCTCCCACCGTCAACAGGCGGAGCCATCGAGTAGGCATCATCTGCGTAACCCGCCGATGCAACGCCGAGGAGCGCTAGTGCTGCTACAGTGGCGATCATTGCGCGTGACATAATGCCCGCCTTCTTGTTTACTGAAAATTTTCATGTTCTTTTCCTTCGCGACCGCAATGTCCCCCGAAAGTGAAGCGGTACATCCGCTTTCAACAAGAGCACGGCCAATGGACGCGCAAATCGGCGATCGCACTAACCTTGACTGTTCCCCGTTGGATAAGGTTTCAAGCAGCGGCGGCATGAAAACGTCACTTTCGCATTAAACCTAGCAGGAATGCTGAGAAATGGACGATGCTGCGCGTTTGAAAAAAATTGGGACTCAAATTGAGGGACAAATTGGGACCGTCTTAAATGGGCCCGCATGTCGGATGATTGTCCATGCAAGATGTAGCATTCTCCAACCATCAATGCTCTCACCATGCTAATGTCGGACGATTGTCTTATTTATTCTCAAGGTGCTCTACGATCAGTATCAACATACGTTGCACTCATCTCCTCGGCCACAAATGTGGCGAATGGAAGGATATTGTGGCAAGTAGACGCTTCTTCCAGAGCAGCAAGATACTGTTCACGGCGTTCGTTGCGTATTACTGTCCAGGGATATCGGCCGGATGCGAACCCTGCGTTCATAATGAATCCGGCCAATGCGACCGTTGCCGTCAGAGTATGGGTGAATATAAACGAATACGAAGTGCCCAAGAACTGCTTGTACAACTGGTTCGGTTTCAGACTTGAGGCACTGCACGAACGTTTCCATACAGTCTGTTACGGCCTCGTAGCTAGGAGGAACATACCTCGATCCTCTCAAATAGACAGGATTGTTCCGATAGCCCGCAAGCTGGCGTGCCTCTAAAATGCCTGCCAAAACGGAGGGTGAGAACATGTCTCTATACCAACTCTGAAAATCGTCGTCTATCACATTCGCTGCTGATTCACCGCCAAGTATTCTACTAATGCTTTTCTTGACGGATTGAAAAGCCAAGTAGTAGCCGCGGGCCGCCAAGGCATCTCCTTGCTTGCCGTCATCGGGGCTTGCTTCCGGGTTCCAGTTTCCGCTGCGCACTCGATTGATAAGTTCGGGAGTTACCCGGTACCCTTCAATTGACAATGAGTTATAAGCGTCAGCGATATATCTGGATTCAATCTCAACCATGTAGTCCGACGCCGCCAAATCTCGCGCTTGTATTTTCGAAAAAGCTTGGACAACATCCTCCCGCATGGATTTCCAAAGTCCCTGAATCCGTGCCGAGTGGGGCGAAACTATGCGCATAGAGCCGCTGAGCATTGGGTTAGGGCGATCAAATGGATTGGTGACTCGTACTTGATTCCCTGCCGCAGTCATAGCAGCCTTAACTTCCGATGCCATGCGTTCATTACCTAGGAATTGATACGCTCCCACCAATCGTCCTGCAACAACAGAGTGATTCCCTTTCAGGAGATGGTTTAGTAGTTCGCTGCTACTTCGCACCATGCGTAGCGCCAGTTCCGCGTCATTTGGATTGTTGCGGTAGAAAGGCTCTTTGAGCCGGCAAATTGCCGTAGCCAGCTCCATCACCTGCAAACCCCTTAGATTATTCCGCTTAGGAAGTGCGGTAGTCGAATGGCTAATTAGGAGTGAGGTGTCGTGCGGTAACGTGACCAAATTGTTCTCGCGGTATTTGACCGAGAGAGCTAACTGCTTTGGGATTACCGGCGTCTCGACGTGTCTTCTTACAGACTCTTCCGGGTAAAGGCAGTATTCGTTGCCAAAGCGGTTTTCTAAGTATTGTGCTACAAAGGCCCAGTAGGCGCTATACCAAGGGAAGGTTGCTCCGGCCGGATAGTCTGGGTGGGTTACTAGAAGCCAGCCACGAATAATCTGCTCCACAAAGCCTGTTCTGAGCAGCAGCTCACGCTCGTTTCTGGCTAGCCGTTCTGATCGTACGATGCCGTCCACTGCTTCGTTATGGAGCGACTCCAACGCGTGGGCAAGTTTTTCTCCTTGACTTGACACTATTGAATTGTACCCATTTTAGTTTTTGATGCTGTACCAGTTTTAGTTTTTAGTGCTGATTCTGCTTTAGTTTTTGATGTTGAGCGGTACTTAGTTCTTTGTGCGCCGTGTTCGGCTGGCAGAAAGCCCATGACAGGCTTGACCGCTTGCCCACCGAGCAATGCCGTTATGCGACAAGCACATCGGGTGCCGACGGGTTTCACCTGAAAAACAGGATCATCGCCTGCGCCGCAATGATGCGCATGAGCATCACAAGAGGATAAACAGCGGCATACGCGACCGACGGTGCTTCAGAATTGGTGATCGAACCGGCGAACGCGAGCGCTGGAGGATCGGTCATGCTGCCGGCGAGCAGTCCGGTGAGCGACATGTAGTTCAGCTTGAGGGCAAGTCGCGCAGTGATTCCAATGACCAACAGCGGAACAACCGTGATCAGCGCTCCGTAGCCCATCCAGATAAAGCCCTGGCCGTGGACGAGCGTGTCAACGAACTTATCACCCGCCTTCAGCCCGACACATGAGAGGAACAGAATGATCCCGATCTCGCGAACAGTCAGATTGGCGCCGCGCGGCATGTACCAGACCAACGGTCCAACTTTGCCAATGCGCGACAGGATGATCGCCGCGACCAACGGGCCACCGGCGAGGCCCAACTTCACAGGAACGGGAAATCCTGGCAGAGGAATCGGAAGCATACCTAAAACCACCCCGGCGACAATCCCCAAGAACATCGGGATGATGATGGGAGTATCTCGTTCGCGTGCCGAATCTCCGAAGAGCGTTGCGACTTTAGCCACGTTCTCGTCGGAACCCACGACGCGGATCCTGTCGCCAAAAACAATCTTCACGCCCGAAGTCGCGGGCATCTCCACATCACCGCGCAGAACTCGAGTGGCAGTGACATTGTAGTTTTCGGGAAGCATCAGATCAGGTACGCTCTGGCCGATCACGTCCTTTTTCGAAACCAGCAGATCGCGGCTGGAAATCTCCGTCGAAGCTTTGGTCAGATCAACCGTACTATCTTCGCCGATAAGCCTCTTGAACTCGTCTATCTCGGAGGAATGTCCTACGGCCACCAGCATGTCGCCTTGCTCAATTACGCTGTCGTCTGTCGCGACTCGGGTGTTCTCGCCGCTGACGATGCGCGAGACGACGATATCTTTGCGCGTCTGCGCCATGATGTGACCAAGGGTCTCCCCGAGTATGCTTTCATTGGTAACATGCAGGCTTTGCGCTTGCAGCTTTTTCGCCGATCCCGATTTCGCGGCCATCAGCCCGCGTTCCTTGGGTATATCGACCCGAAACATCACTCTCAGCAGATACATCGAGAGGATAATCCCTGCAACGCCAAACGGATAGGCAACGGCGTAGCCAAGTGCGGGAAGCTTAGCGGCTTCCGAGGCCGGCGCTGCGATTCCCGCGAGAGCCTGCTGCGAGGCAGCGAGACTAGGTGTGTTTGTGGTTGCCCCGGAAAAGACACCGACCATCGCAGGGAAATCCGCATGCGGCACAAAACAGCGGCCAATGACGACTGTCATCGCAACGCTCAGCAGCACGATCGAGGCCGCCAGGATGTTCAGCGGCAGTCCCTGCTGTTTCAGCGATGCGGCAAAGCCTGGGCCGATCTGCAAGCCAACGGTATAGACAAACAGGATCAAGCCGAAATCGCGCGCGAACTCCAGCACGGAATGATCGAAGCCAAATCCGTAATGGCCGAAAACGAGCCCAACAAACAGCACGCCGGCAACACCGAGTCGAATGCCGAAAAAGCGAATTGAGCCAATCGATAGACCAATCGCCGCGACCAGGCCGAGAACTAAGACTGTGTGAGCCGTCGCTAGCGCGGGGTTGTTGCTTGCATTGAAGAGTATGTCCGTCAACCAGCCCATGACCAAACCTCCCGGCAACGCGGGCGCGCTGCTTCGTTAGTTTGATTGTGGGTTAGCTCCGGGCGAATGTCGTCCGCGAAACGGTGGATATCGGCTTAGTGAACGCCCGCTATTTAGCGAATTGGAACATCTGCCAGCCGGGGAAATAGCGTGGAGTGAGCACGTTGACGATTCGATTGGCTGCGACAATGTTCATGGACAAGATGACAAGCACCCAAAGGCTCAGGATCACCTTCGAGGGAGTCGCACCGAGGCTTGAAATACCTCGCACAATGATGTACGCAATGGCGGGCATGGCGATGAGCAAATAGCGGCCGCCTGCGTTGAGCTGCGTGTCCTCAAACCAAAACATGAGCTGCTGCGCGAGCAGAAGCGCCGCGACAATGCCCACGCACAGCCTAATGCGGAATTTGTCGCTCGCCAGCGTATCGGCGTCAGCATCAGTAACATCTGCAGCTACTTCTTGCTTTCGGTTCAAACCGACAATGCTGAGCAAAATCACAACGCCAATCACAACTGCGTAGGTGATGTCGAGTTCGTACGGAAACCATCCCCGTTGCGCCCACGTGCTGAGGTAGGTTTCGCGGAGAGTGAAGAGCGCCATCAGCCCGTAGCCCGCGCTGTGACCGAGATGTATTCCGGTGTCGTTGGCGTACTTCGTGTGAATGAAAAGGCTGTGATAGAGGATCAGGCTACGGACGTAGTACCAGCCAGAAACCACTGCGGCCACGACAATAATCGTCGCCGTGTTCCTGGTCTTTTCCGGCTTCGGCTCCTTGCGGAGCAGTTGCGCGATCAAAATTGCAGCGGCAATGGGCAGCACGGACAGCTTGGTCAGTGCGGCCAGACCAGCTACCAGTCCACCAACGACCGGCAACATTTTCGGCTCAACTTTGGACTCGTAGATCGCAACGCACGCCCACAGTCCGGCGCAGCTAATCACCAGGCCAAAGCCATCGGGGTTGACATGCGCCAATGTCATCAACGAGAGCGGCATCAGCGCGACCGTTGCGGCGAAAACGACCTGTTGCAGCGGTTTTCCGGGAAACAGCACCTTCGACAAGCCGTTCAGCAAAATCAGCATTACCAGGCCGAGCGCAACGAACGACCACCGCGCGACTTCCCACTGGATGTTCAGCGGCAAGAACGATGCCAGCCGAAACGGGATGCTTGCATAGAAAAACGATAGCGGCGGATGCTGTGTCTCGTATCCGCCCTCCGAATCCCCGGTCAGCGACCAAATTGGCAGCCGGCTATGCGTCGCAAGGAAGCTGACATACTGCATGTTCGCGCCCTCGTCGGGGAGCGCGTTCAGTGGATTGATCACGCTATAGAGGAATGCAAACGCGATAAATGCGATGCAAAGGAGCAACCACGGCAGCGATGACGGGCGCGTTTTGGGATCAGATGTCATAGAGATCGACCTGGAGCTATTTGCGGAGCAATCAGTCCAGTTTTTTGCGAAAAAGCTAACCGACTGAGCGCGAATTGTTGGACTTAGACTTTATTGCAGACGAGACAGGCACACAAAATTGAGCTATTACAACGAAAAATTATCGGCTTTAGCAACGAGACAATAAGTTACTTACTGCGATTCTCTACATTTTTCGCAAAGACTTACCGAATATCACTGATAGTACGGTTACTAGGGCCAAAATTTATCTAGCCCGGGTCTTCACGATCAACCGTCGCCCAAGGAAAAAGCTATGCAACAACTTAAGACTGTGTTGGCTGCCGGAGTTTTGGCGTTGGCGGTTTGTGTACCCTCGTTCGCCGCGCAGACAACGATACCGAACTCTTCGAATACGACAGCGGTTACGGCCAATGTTGCCGAACAGTGCACGATTAACCTGCCTGCAACTGCAACATTCACCGTCAACGATGTAACAGCGGCGACGACGACGACCGTCAATGTCGATCTGTCCAACATTATTTTGACCGACGGACATTCACTCCATCTTTCGCTCGAAGCGGCCAACGCCAGCTTCACGCCGCCGAGCGGCGGTTCCGTCACCTGGGACGCGTCCGACATCAGTTGGGGCGTCAACTCCTGGACTAACGGCACTGGTCAAGCGGGTTCGCTGTCAAACGCCAGCTTCATTCCGGTCGTATTCTCCAGCAACAACGCATCCGAACTGGCCAACGCTACCCTTCAGCTCACGCTGGCGGCAAAGCCGACAGTCAACCGTGCCGGTGCTCATACTTTGAGTGTGACATGGAAAGTTGAGTCTGTCTAACCCTAGACATTTCGCGGCTGCCGCCTCCGACCGGGCGGCAGCCATAAATCCGTTTTCAGCCAATAGATCGCTGCCGCACTTATGCAGCGCCTCGGTTCGTCAGTACGAAGGTCGAGGATAACGATCATGAAACGTCAAATTCAGCAGATTGCTTTTCTGCTTTTTTTATTTACCGTCATACCTGGTAATTCTGCCAGCGCGATGAAATTCCATGCCGACCTGACATCGATCAAGGTCAATGCCGAGCCGGGAGATACGGTCAATCGGCAATTCTCGATGACGCTTGCTCCCGATCAGGCGCATGTTCAACTGCATCTGTCCACGCAGGATTTCTACCGCAGCGCCGACGGCACCCACTCGTTCTACTGCAAGCCTGGAACGCTCACCCATTCCTGCGCCAACTGGGTGTCCCTGAATCCGGCCGATGATGCGCTCGATCCTGGCAGAAGGCTCGATGCCCGGCTGACCATCGCGGTTCCGGCGGACATCAAGCCAGGCGGCTATTGGTGCGTTCTTACCATCGACGAAGTACCGGATCCGCTGGCGTCTGGTACCGATAACGCGGGCGTGCGCTTCTACACGTCGATCTCGATTGGCATATTCGTTTTCGTTGGCGCAGTGACAACTGACGCGCACATCGACGATGTCAGCATCACACCAAGCACCGCGGCTCTTACACTCTCGAACATCGGCAACACGCCATTCTCGGCTAGCGGCAGATTCGAGTTTGTAAAGCCTGGAACGACACTTCCTGTTGCGACGATTCCGCTCCAGCGGACCTCTGTTTTTTGCGAACCGATCAAAACCGCCATCCTCACAGCTCCTATGCCCGATGCGACCGCCCTGCCCGCAGGCAGGTACCTCGTTCGCGCAATCCTCGACATCGGCCTCGATCACTACATTGGGGTGCAGAAGGAGATGGACGTCACCCGTGACACACTCGCTAGCCCTGCACATCCTTAGGCGCGCGTTTGCGCCCGGAGTCGTTGTCCTGCCTGCGCTGATGTTTGCGGCATTCGGCGCAACTCCTGTGCATGCGAGCTGGACTGTCAGCGTGCGTGGTGTCGATGTGACCGGGATCGCGTCACCGATTGAACGCGCTGGCCAGCCGTATGTCAATTGCAGCGCACTAGCGATGACGCTCGGACTTCAGGTCGGCGGCTCAGCGAGCGCCTACTGGATCGTTGATAGCAACGGGTCGAAGTGGAATTGTGCCGAAGGCTCAAGCGAACTTGATTCTAGCGGGCGCACGTTGCCCTTGCCTGCTCCCGTATTCGAGAGCGATGGCGAGGTGTATGTTCCCGTTTCAATCATCGCTTCGCTGGCCGATTTGACGCTCAAAATTGACACCACCGCGCAGACGGCATCGCTCGGCGTGGATACTTCCTCAAATGCAACACCAAGCGCGGACGGATGGACACCGATCTCTATTCCAAAATCAGCGCAGGAGCTTGCACAGCTTGCCAGCAGTGAGGCAGAAAATTCCGCGCGCACAGCCGGCTCGCTTGGGCCTGATCACCTCGCGCCGGATCACGATACCGTCGAGATGAACCTCGGCGTCGGCTATGTCCAGGGCGCCGACTATGGCGTCACGCTGGCAGGCAAAGGGCATAGTGACGGTACTACGATCAACCTCAATTCGTTCACGACGCAAGGACTTAAAGGCACCCAGATTGAGAGCGGGGCTGGACTGCTGGAAAACAAAGAGTCGGGCTGGCAGCTTGGCTTCGGCGACCTGACCAGCGAGATTTGGGGCATCGGCCAAGGATTGCGAGTCGGTCTTGGCGCGGGGCGAAACCGTTGGTCGAGCTTCAGCCTCTACACTCCGACCTCCATCGACGGCAAGCACGGCACGGTAGCGGCGTTCGATGACGAATTTTGTATTACGCCGCAGTTTTCTGTCGGTGGTGAGGTGGCGAGCGACACATCATCGTTCATCAAGGAGCGCTTCACCCACGGCGCGCTGCTCATGTACGCCTATCAGAGATTCTTACATGATTCGGGCGATTCCGGTGGTTCGGGCAACGGCGCGTTCGCGGCGTACAAATTGGCACCGCGCGTTGCGCTCAGCGCCGCTTATAGCCATTCCGGAAGCGGGTTCAACGAGTACAAGTGGGTCAATTTCGGAGCGCAGTTTCCTATCACGCGCACTATCGACATGAGCTACGCCCGCAGCCAGTCCATGCAATCTGGCACGACATCAAACAACAACACGGTCAGTGTCAGCCTGCCGATTAGAGGCATGTTCGTCACGGGCAACTACCAATGGGGCGACCAAAACGAGCGCAATATCGAAGGCTTCGGCTCGTCTTCGCCCGACCGAACTCTGGCCGCAAGTTTCGGTTTTCCCGTCAACAATCAGCGCGCCCGGTTCGACTATCAGATGAGCACGCGCTGGCAAGGCGACGGCAATTCTAGTCAGTGGAGCCAGCTCGTCTCGACGTTCAATCTGCAGCACTCCACGCATCTTCAGATCATTTCTGGCTTTCCGACCGCAGTCGATTCGGATCAACTACGAATTAGGCTGAGCCAAGACCTGTCGCCCACTGAATCACTGGCGCTGACCTACGGGCAGATTGCGCCATACCAGGGAATTAGCAATACGCCAAGCGCGCGCGGTTTTTCGCTGCTGTTCAACCATGCGTTTGGAATCAACACGCCTGCTGGTGGAGGGACAGTTTTGGGACGCGTCGTCGATCTTGCCGGCAAGCCGGAGCGGATCGCGGTGGTGCGTTTGGGGTCGCTGCACGAGGCAGTAAAGCCGAACGGCACCTATATCTTCAGGCATGTTCCGGAGGGTCGGTATACGCTCGAAGTTGACGACTCCTCGCTTCCCGCGACAGTACGTTCGCAGACCAAACCGACCACGGTTGATTTGAAGGATCGCCAAAAGATCAGCTTCGATTTTCGCGTGATTCCGCTCGGCGTGATCGCGGGACGGGTACACGATGTGACCGGTGGAAAGGATGTCGGCATCGCGGGGGTCTGCATTCGCCTGGGCAATTCGGCGACCTTGACCGCAGGCGATGGATCGTTCTCGTTCCGCAATGTCGATCCCGGGCAGCACAGCGTAGTTCTGGATGAAACGAGGTTGGCTAGCGGCTATACGCCAGTCGGACCTTCCTCGGTTGACCTGTCGTTGAAAGCAGACGAATCCGCCCCGGAGGTGGACTTCCAGGTCTGCTACCACGATCGCCCGGTGGTTTTTCAGTAGCGGGCATTGGTTCGTGGAATAGTAAATAACAGAGTCTTATGCAACGCCAACCCAAAACTACGATACAAGCCAGCCTGACGATCGCCGCAACGGCGATGTTCGCAAGCTGCTGGCTGGCGTTTTGCGCCGGTTCAGCACGCGCAGAATCGGTGAACATCGACATTCCAAGCGCGGTCAGCTTTGCGGTCGACGATGCCACGCAAACCACGGTCGGTTCGCCAAATCCTTTCTCCATCACGTACAGCGGCGCTTCGCTGGACTCAGGCAACGAGCTTCGCTTGAGCGTGATGGCATCATCGACCACGTTCACCGCGCCAGCGGGTGTGCCCATCCCAGCGTCAAATGTCAGTTGGACAATCGGAAGCGTAACTAACGGTGTCGGCGCGCCAGGCACACTCACCGCGGATTCGTTCACTCAGGTCTATGTCAGCGATCCCAACGCCGTCTCAGGCGGCGTGGACATCATCTGGTCGCTCGCGCCACCACCCGCGGGTGTTCGCGCCGGACAGCACACTCTTTCGGTGACTTGGAAAATCGAATCGGTGACGCCGTGACCGCATTCCCTGCCTAACACGCGTATTTGCAATGTTCTTTAATTAGCCGCAAAAAGAAGCATTTGACAAGATTGGACTCGTCTGCTATAGTATTTGCAATCGTTTAAGCGATTAAACGATACAAATACCTATGAGAACACGAAAGTCCAACTCGGCCACCATCAAGGATGTCGCCCTTGCGTGCGGTGTCAGCGAAGCCACCGTATCGTACGTCATCAACGGCAAACGAGTCCTTCGTCAGGATACCCGCGATCGCGTATCTCGCGCAATGCGCGAATTGAACTATCATCCCAGCGCGGTTGCGCGCGGCCTATCGAGCAAGCGGATTCATACGCTGGGCGTCCTGCTCGGCGCGGTCGATCCGGTCAACTTTCTGGTCAACCATTACGCCGCAGGTCTAATGCAGGGCATAGTCGCAGAGGCGCAGCGCGCCGATTTCAACATTACCCTGTTCACCGAGTGCTGGAAGACAACCGAAAGCAATGTCGCCAAACTTTGTGACGGACGCACCGACGGCATCATTGTCATCGGCCCGTTTATCGGTTCCCCGATCTTGCCGACCCTCGGCGATCGTCATATGCCCGCTGTGGGAATCTCGTCCGAATCCTACGGCGATATCCCGGTGGTCGATGTAGACAACGAGGCTGGCGTCCGCCTCGCGGTCAATCATGTCCTTTCGCTCGGCCATCGCCGGATCGCATACCTGTCCGGCAACAACGATCTGTCCTCTTACCAGCCCCGCATGGACGGCTTTCGCGGGGCGATGTCGGACGCTGGCATCGCGCCCAATGAGGACTACATATTGCTTTCGGACTTCAACGCGTCCCCTGTCCCGCACCAAACCCGCGCGCTCTTAAGTCTTTCAAATCCCCCTACCGCAATTGTTGCGGGAAACGACTATATCGCGATGGAAGTAATTAACGCGGCTCACGCCGAAGGCATCGACGTGCCGCGAGATTTATCAGTGGTCGGTTTCGATGACGCGCCGGTAGCAAGAGTTTTTCGTCCCCGCCTAACCACGGTCGTCAATCCGCTGGAAGAGACCGGCGCAAAAGCCGCAAACTTGCTGATCAACCATATCGTCAATCGCGGCGAACCAATCACTCAACAGATTTTCTTGCTTCCCGCGAAACTGGTTGACGGGGAGACCACCGCGCCACCACGCTGCGCAGAACAAGCTCGATAGCATGTCGAACACGCACTACGAACTGAAATCACGGACAATCAACCTCGACGATTGTTGGGACGTCATTGTTGTCGGCGGAGGGCCGGCCGGCTGTACGGCCGCGACCGCATCCGCGCGCGAGGGCGCAAAAACCTTGCTGGTCGAGTCTTCTGGCCAACTCGGCGGCAGCGCGACTTCCGCGCTTGTTCCGGCTTGGTGCCCGTTCTCCGATCGCGAAAAGATTATCTACCGCGGCCTGGCGGAAAAAGTGCTCAACGAGGGCAAAAAAGGCACGCCACATGTCAAACCAGAAGACCTCGACTGGGTTCCGATCAACGCCGAGCATTTGAAGCGTGTCTATGACGATCTGGTCACTTCGGCCGGTGCGTCGGTGCTGTTCAACACCCTCCTTTCCGCTGTGGATACCGACGGCTCCGGCGGAGTGACGACGATTGTCACCGCCAGCAAAGCGGGCTTGCAGGCGCTTTCGGCCAAAGTCTTTGTCAACGCGAGCGGCGACGCAGATCTGACTGCATGGGCAGGCGGCGAGTTTCACATTGGCGGCGACCATGGCGAAGAGCTGATGCCCGCGACCCACTGTTTTGTTATCTCCAACGTGAAATTGGATGCGTATTTCAGTGGTCCCGATCTGTATCCCGGCAATCCGAACAGTCCCATCTACGCCATTCTGAAGAGCGGCAAATATCCGGCGATTCCCGATTCGCACATCATCCCAAGCATGGTCGGCCCTGGAACGATTGGATTCAATGCCGGGCATCTCTGGGGCGTCAACAATACTGATCCGCTGACAGTTTCGAAGGCGCTGATGCAGGGCCGGAAAATGGCCGCACAGTTTCATGAGGCGCTGGTTGAGTTCTACCCAGAAGCGTTCGGCAACTCGTATCTCGTCACCACGGCGCCGCAAGTCGGCATCCGCGAGTCGCGCCGGATTGTCGGGGATTACGTCTTGACGCTGGAAGACTACATGGCGCGGCGATCGTTCGATGACGAAATCTGCCGCAACAGCTACTTCATCGACATCCATGCGGCAAAAGAGGCGATGAACAAGAGCGTCAACGACCTCGACAAATGGGAGTCGATGACATTGCGCTACGAAAAGGGCGAGTCGCACGGCTTGCCTTACCGATGTCTCACGCCTCGCACGCTGCGCAACGTCATTGTTGCTGGCCGCTCGATTTCCTGCGAGCAGATCG
Organism: uncultured Armatimonadota bacterium; assembly: GCA_963699265.1. Lineage (GTDB taxonomy): Bacteria > Armatimonadota > Armatimonadia > Armatimonadales > Capsulimonadaceae > CAXSEA01. Next base: position 1,922,863 of record OY969427.1, read on the forward strand.
TGCAGGGGAGCGTCCGCGTGATGCCCGTCTGCCTTGCCATGGGCGAAGCGGCGGGAATGGCGGCGGCGATGGCGGCGCAATCTGTCGAGACGAATGTCCACCATGTGGATGTCCGTCAACTGCGCACTGGGCTGCGGGAAGTGGGGGCCTATCTACCGTAGGGACGGACGACAGAAAATCGCTATTGCCCAAATAGCGGTTACGTGTTACAATCAGAACTTCATCGTTTAACCGATTAAACGATACGACCTTTATTGGATGCGCTTTATACTAACTTCAACCGAAAATGAGGACGATATCATGAAACAAATCACATTTTCTCCCTGCTCCTATAATTGCGATTCAGCCTTAAATTCGACCGCCGCGGTTCGTCGCTACAAGGCAAGCGGTTTTACGCTGATCGAGCTACTCGTGGTCATCGCGATCATATCCGTTTTGGCAGCAATCCTTTTTCCCGTATTCGCCCAAGCGAGGGAGAAGGCACGTCAAACCAGTTGCGCTTCGAATATGAAGCAGCTTGGATTGGCCTACATGCAGTATACACAGGACTATGACGAGACGTTTCCAGCGGCGATCGCCATTCCATGGTCGAACGGCGGCGCAGCGACCAACCCCATCAATGGATATGGATGGGCTGCACAGATCTATCCCTACGTGCAGTCCGTAGCGACGTTCCAATGCGCCGACGATGTCGCTAAGCCAAAGAACGTCAGCACATTCGTCCTGCCGTACGTTTCGTACACCGAGGTCTCCTACCCGACTGACTACTATGGCACGCCGACGACGACAGGCATCGGCGGCTTCAAGGCGACAAACCCCAACAACGCGCAGGCATGCCCGCTGAATGCGCTCACGGCTTCTGCGAACACAGTCTTGCTATATGAGGGATCTCAAATATACAGCGCTGCGGGAACTTCTGGAGATGGTGGTGCCGCCTTCACTTCACTTCAGGTCAACAAGACGAGCCTGTTGCAATTTCCGATTGTCAACGCAACCGGCAGTTACGGTCCCGCAGGAACCGTCGATATCCGCTTCACAAGCCTGGGCGGCGGCGGTGCGGCCGGTAACGCATTCTTCGACAGTCCGATCCAGACGCACAGGCACATGTTCTCATCGCCTGGGATTGCCAGCAACAACTATCTAATGGCCGATGGCCATGTGAAATTTATCCCGTGGACAGAAGTCTCCTCATGCGACCAGTTCTCTACCGGATGCATATCCGCCGCGAAGTTCCCCGTTTCAGTCGCGAAATTGGGAGTTGGGAACAACTACACGGTAACGTTCTCAGCTCAGTAACCACCACACAGAAATTGCAGGACAGTGCGGCTTCCCGCGCAAACGAGGGCGCCTCGCCCGAATGTGCGGGAAGCAGATATTCCCCGTAATTTGAAGGAAAGTAATTTGAAGTACGTCAACTCGTCGCGCCACACAAGTGGCATCCTCGCCTCTCTTGCCCTGTTCACTTATGCTGGCTGCGGTCTCCCGACTAGGGCCGATGTTAAGCCGATGATCGATTTCGGAGCACCAGGGGCGTTGTCGCAGATCGCTCCTAATTCGGCTGAGGGATCGGCATTCAAAATCGTCAACGGCGATAGCGGTAAAGCGCTCGAAGTGACCTGCACCGCTGGCACGAAAGGATCCCCGGGAGTGGCGATCAAGCCGGAAGGCGGCGCGTGGGACTTGACCGGCTTCGGCGAAGTCGATGCCGACGTCACCAATCTGTCCGCTGCGCCGCTGGCGATATTCATCCGCGTCAACAATCCCGGCAACTGGCAAGGAGGCCCGTGGGATCAGGATCGCACGTCAATTCCCGCCGGAAAGTCCGCGACGGTCAAGGCCGTTTTCGGCTATTCGTGGGGCAATGTCGGCTACGCGCTCGATCCGAGCAAGGTAATCCAAGTACTGCTCTTTACGGGAAAGCTGAAGGCGGATGCAGTGTTTCGGGTGACATCCCTTCATGCGGGCGGCAAGCCGGGCGAAAAGCCTGCGAATTTTGTCGTCAAGAACAAGCCGGCTGGCGGCATCCTCACCGATTTCGGCGCGTCGTTCCAATCGTCGCAGCTTGAGTCCCGCTCAGCGTCAACTTCGCTCTCTCCCGGCGCAGCCGTAGTGACGTTCCAACAGGCCCCCTCCTACAAGCCGTCGGGCGTGCTGATCAAAGCAGCCGAAGGAAACGTTTGGGATCTGACGGACTACGATCAAGTCGAAGTGACCCTGTCCGATCCCAGCCGCGAACCCGTGCATGTGTTTTGCACCGTCGCAAACTCCGAGTACGTTCTTCCCGGCGACGAGCCGACTGGCGAAGCGACACTAGCGCCCGGAGCGACAAAAACCGTCCTTGTGCCGTTCGTGGCGGCCAAACCGTGGGACGGCAACGACAAGACATCGGGATCACATGCCAGTGCAGGTGGCGTGCTCGGCGTGTTTGTTTCGTCGGACGCAAGTGGCGTCGGCAAGACGGTACTTGTGCGGAAGATTGCAGCGTCGGTTTCGCCTGCGCCGCCGATTCCCGATTGGGTGGGTCAGCGCCCGCCAGTTGCCGGCAACTGGACAAAAACGCTCGACGACGAATTCGACGGCACCACGCTCGATCCTAAGATTTGGGTCGTACCGCAAACCCCTACCGCAAGTATTTGGGATTCGATGTCGGTGAATGTGTCCCAAAACGCTACCGTTAGCGGTGGCATGCTGCATCTCACAGTTGAAAAGCCGTCTCCGTCTCCCACCTATTCGGATCCCAGCCTGAACACGCGCAAATATGTCTCGACCGTAGTGACAAGCTACGGCAAATGGACGCAGCGTTACGGGTATTTCGAGGCGCGCATGAAGTTGCCGAGCACGCTTGGGACTTGGCCAGCGTTCTGGCTGATGCCCGACCGGGGCCCGGCAGGCGGCAAATTCGAATGGCAGCGCGAGGACACCAAGAACGGTGGCATGGAGTTCGACATCATGGAGTATCTGGCGCGCTTCGGGCCGTACCACTACAATATCGCCATGCACTATGACGGCTACGGCAAGCTGCACAAAGCGGTCGGCACCGAAAATGTCTACTTCCATCCGGATAAGGACGGTTTTGTCACTTCCGGCGTACTGATCGAACCCGGCTGCGCGACGTTCTACTGCAACGGGCAGATGGTCGGAACCTGGAAAAGCGACAGAATTGGCGTCACGCCCGAGTACATCCTGTTCACGCTTCCGCTTGGCGGCTGGGGCACGAACGGATACGTTGACGACGCACATCTTCCGGCGACGTTTTCAATCGATTACGTCCGTGCCTGGCAGCGCGACGATCTCGCCGCACTCCCTGCGTATGATCCCAAAGCGCCGGTTCCAGTGCCGACACCGGCCGCGTCGCCGTAGGCTCTACGGAACAACAGCCCGTAGCACAAACGATCCGGTCAGCGGCGATTTTGACGTCGCCTGGATGTCGTGGTCTGCGACCCATGGTCCACTGAAGTCGTGCGGGCCTGCCACCTCGGAGCTGGCAAAAAGGGTGATGTTGCCAGTTGATGCATTTGCCCGTCCGACAAGCGGAGCATCTCCATTTTGGATAAGCGCAACGCCATCCCCGCTCTGGTCAGTCAATGTCAACCAGTGCAGGCCCCTTTTCGACGCTCTGAAGGAGACATCCGTCGCGCTTGCGACTCCGTCCGGCTCTCCGATATGCCCGACAGGGTAATCGGCAAAATACGAATCACGCAGCCAGTTCATCTTGGTCGTTTGCGCGGGAAGCTCGAACTTCAGCCCTTCCTCCCAAAGATTCACATCGGTGCCCGACCAGTTCAGACCCCACTGTACGCCAATTTGGGCGTCAGGTCTGATGAAGTAAACATTCGTAAGCGTGCCAAGCGGTGGCCCGTTTTCTCCATCGAGCACGTCCGCGAAAACAGTGACTGTCACTACGCCCAAAGCATCGGCAGGGCCAGCGGTGACTTGAGCATTGCGAATTGCCGGCGCTTTGGCTGAATAGAAGTAATGTTTTTCGCCGCCATTTTTTGCTTGGCCCAAATTGACGATTGGCCCGCCGACCAGGATTTGGTTGCCGCGAACTTTCCACGACCGGATTGTTCCATCGTGCTTGTCGAAGACGATGGTTTGCAGATTATTTGAGACGGTTAGCGTGTCGTACGCATCCGCTGTTATCAGTGTGTTTCCACCGGCCAACGACGCAGGCGGCGCGGGCTGCGCAGAACCCGTCACATCAAGATTTGCTGCGACGACGGATGTCCCATCCGCATGCCGGAAATCGAGGCGCAATCTAGTCATGCCGCTTGGCGCGGGAAATGCCGCCCGGGTGGATTGCAACGGTGCGCAGGGGATTCGGTAAACGCCGGATTTGAGCAGCGTCGATCCAGCATACTCGGACCAGTTGCAGGACAATTCGTTCAAGTTCGTAAAGGAGTAATGGTTGGTCAGTGGCACTGAAACTTCGCCTTGAGTCGGACTGATCGTTCGCGTTCCGACCACCACAGGGCTATAGACCTGCTTGACGATCCAATATTCGGCTTTCGGATTGCGGTAGGAGTCAACCACACCCTTGTCATTCTCCTGTGGCAGGCGATCCGGGCCATACCAGAGGTCGCGCTTATTAGGATCCTTGACGGCGATACCTTGATTCTGCCATTCCCAAATGAACGATCCTAGCAAGTTCGGCGATTGCCAAATCTTGTCCCAAACCTTGATCAGCGCCTCCGACCACAAATCCGACGCCCCTGGATCGTAGTCCTGCGTATCCTTTTGATAGAAAATATGCGGATTCTCGGAGAAATTCGCTCCAAACCTGGTGTTCGCCGCCAGCCGATCGACATCCTTCGGTGTCGGGTAGTGATCGTCCTCCCACTCCTGTCCCTTGACACTATCTGGATTTGCCTGCGACACAAAGGCGGGCCGAGTGGGATCGAGTTTCTTGACCAAATCAAAGACAACTTGCGAGTCTTTGCCCACGCCGTTCTCGTTGCCGATGCTCCACGCCAAAACGCACGGCCTGTTCTTGTCCCTGGCCAAGGTCTCGGTCGCGCGCTGAAGCAGATAGGGCGTGTATGCGGGATCATTGACCTTATTGCCGATCCAGCAGAAACGGCACCTCGTCTAAGCTATAGAAGCCGCGCTCCTCGCATAATTCGAGGAACCGCTGCGCGTGGTTGTAGTGGCTGGTGCGGATGGCGTTGATGTTGGCGGCCTTCATCATCGTCAGATCCTTTTCCCAATTTGCCTCTGTGAGGGCGAAGCCTCGGTCGGCCCAAAAATCGTGGCGGCAGGTGCCTTCGCACTTGATCGGAACGCCGTTCCAAAGCACTACGCTATTCTTGACTTCGACCTGGCGAAAGCCGAACCGCTGCTCCACGCGCTCTATCGGCTTTCCATGGCTAGACAGGTCAAAAACGACGTAATACAGATTCGGCTTTTCCGCTGACCAAAGCTTTGGTGCCTCAACTGGCACGCTCATTGCGACAGTAGCCGAACCATCCGAACCGACTATTCCTGTCCCGCTAAATTTGACGCCAGTAGAAACACCATCGCTTGAGTAAAGTGCTCCATTAACACCGACCTGCGCTCCCGCGAAACCTTTAAGAACAACCTGGCAATCGAGCGTTGCATTCTTGTACGCCCTGTCCAGCGGCGTTCGAATCGTAATATCCTGGACATGGGTCTGCGGCACTGCAATCAGCGACGTGTCACGGTAGATTCCGCCCATTGCCTGAAAATCGCCGGTCTCGCAATCATCGGACGGCGTCGTCTTGCTCACCCGCACCGCAAATAAGTTCTTCTCTCCAGGTTTGACCAGACCGGAGACATCGACAATGAACGCGGTGTAGCCGCTTTCGTGGTAGCCTGCTCGCTGGCCGTTGACCCAAATTTCAGCGCCATCCAGTGCGCCATCGAAATGCCAATATATCTTCTTCCCAGTGAACGAAGCAGGCACGACCACCCAACGTCGATATAAGCCAACAGTATCATCTACGCTGTTGTATGTCGGGAACGAGTACCCGAGCATCTCCCAGTTCATTGGCACCGTCACAGTGTCCCAATTCGAATCGTCGAAGTTTGACATGCTGAACGCATCGCGGACGGCAGGCGACAGGTCTGCCGGTGGCAGCGGCGGGTTTTGAAAAACAACGTCCTTGCCGTCGATCTGCTGATGTATCTGAAGCTCGCGGATGGATGCCCAGCCACCGCTTGGCGTTCCCGTCACCGTGAGGCGGATAAAGCGAACATTGGCCGGCGCGATCGCAACTTGGCCATCCGACTGACCTGGCGCGGCCAATTTATCGGCCAGCAAAAACCAGTTTCCCTTTTCGACGCGGCCTTCGATCTTGAACTCGTAGTTCTGCGGTCTCTCCCAAGCTATGTTGATGCTCGTCACGTGGCGAGTGGTGCCTAAATCTGCCTGTAGCCAAGCTGGAAGATCGGGGCCATCAGCGCACCAACGCGTGTCGTTGGTGCCGTCGAATGCGTGCTCCGGAGGGTTAGCCAGCTCATGGCTGGATGCGGTAATGGGGCCAGTCCCTTCCGTGGAAGGCACAAACTGTCCTCCACTGACGATCTCGCCGTGAATCATCTTGAACTTCCACGGGCCAGTCATCTGAAGGTTGAAGGGATTGTCGGCCCGTAGCTTATCCGGCGGAATCGGTCTTGCGAAAGGCAGAGGAAGCGGAAGCGTTGAGGGCATCACGCTTCCGATATCTTGGGCGTCAGAGGGGGTCAAGGCGAACGCAAGAATCGCGATGGCAAGTGCAGGAAGGGTATATAGTTTCACGTTGAGACTCCGTTGACAACGCCACGAAAGGGGTTTGAGTTGATTAGCCGACCAAGGGCATAGAGCTTTTGATGTGCCGTAAACCAGCCAGTTTCCTGCTCATACTTAATGTACTGCTCGACGTCCCAAAAGAGCGCTTGACTGCTGTCTCCGTCATAAAAAATCCAACGAAGCATTCTGTCGAGATTGGGCACTACGACGAGATTGCTAGTCTCTCCCGTGCTGTAGAATCCAGCGACATAGCCCAGACCACTAAACCGCGGGAAGTAATAGGCTTCCCGGCCAGTCATCTCGACACCCAGATTGTAGCGGCTCGCCATGTCGGACGTGTAGTCGCCCAGCAGGTCGAAGTTGTCGGTGGATGAAATGACGGGGCAGTTGGGGTCGAGGCGGCGGACTTCCGCAAAGACTTTCGCGTGGTACTGCGACATCTGATAACACTGCCACTTGCGGATGTCCACATACTGGGCGTTGCGGAGGGAACCCAAATGCGGATAAGACGACGGCTGCGTCGTGGTGAGATACGTTGGCCCTAGGATTTTCCCGCCGCTATGGGCTGCGCCAGGCACACTCAGCGCAAGCTCGTTCTCGCCACTTTTCAAAAGGCCTGCAATATTTATGGCAAATGGCCCGGGTTCGCCGTTGCTGGACTTGAACTGGCCGAGATTGTTGCCATTGAGCCAAACAGCGACGCCCGAAGACGAGCGGAAATCTGCAGTAACGACAAGGTACGCGGCCTTCCCCGTATTCGTCGCGAGCCAACGCGACGGATCGACCGTCACCCGATAATAAGACGGCCCCCAGGGAAGGTACGCGGCTTGCTGCGACGGCGGGCTGGCAATATTAGCCCATCCATCGGCGTTTGAAGCCGGTGGCGCGGTATCGGTCGCCTGTAGTTGCCGCCATTGCCATCCCGTGTCGATTAGAAACGAGCTGCCGCTGAGGTCTCCGAAGAACCCCTGTATGTTGGGAATTTCCACTTGGTTCCAGCTCTTGAAGTAATGCGGATCGCCATGCCACCGCAGCCCTAAGGCCGAAAGGGAAAGCGCCATTGTGTCGCGCAGGTAAGCGCGGAACGACTCCTCGCCAGCAGGCGAGTAATCCCAGAACTCGTCAGTCGCTTCGTGAAATCCGTATTCATCACCCGGCGAGCCAGCGTAGGGAAACCATCCCATGAGCGCGGGGCTATTGCCAAAATGCTCGACCTCGGCGCGCATGAAAGCGAGGCCCACAGTATCAAGCTCCGAATCCGGCGCGCCCCAGCTTTCGAACGGCGACCCGGCCGTGGAAGGAGTATTGCCCCAGGCGCCGAGTAGCGCTGTCGGCGCTGGCTTCATCATATTCTCGGGATGGTCGTTTGCAGCCCAGAACGGCATCTCTCCGCCAATTGCCGTAGCCGGGATAATCCCGCCGCCGATCTGCTCGGCCTGCTTCATCTCATAATCCATGGCAGACCAATCAAAGACGCCCGGCGCCGGATTGCTCACCGGAAGATCAAGTCCTTGAAAGACGAGTCCTCCCGTGCCGAACTTCTTGACGAAGGGCCAGTGAGAGGCCAACCCCATATTTTCGGGACTGGTCATCGCGTGCGCATAGCACTTAAATGCACCGAGATCGTAGAAATCGAGCGAGCGGGGATACGCGTGATCAGGGACGTACTTTGCGGATGCCGACACAAACTGCGGGTCGGATGCAATTGCGTGAGTAAGTTCAGGGATTGTTGCCGCGCTGACGACCACGACATCTTCGCCAATCCGCGCCAGCGACACCGCGCCGTAAGGCTTCCATTCATCTATGGGCACATCACGGCCAGCAAACTTGACTGTTGTCTGGGTGTGATCCGCTGGCGCGTCCCAAAACATATCCGCCCGGAGCTTTCCAAGCAAATTGCTTGCGTGCAGTTCGCTATCGCAGGCAAAAGTCGCGCGTCCAGGCCTGAAGGTAGCACCGATGTTTCCGAAGTCACGTAGAGTGGCACTGTTCGGGTCAGCGAGAACTGATCCGGGCAGCGCCAGGATGCATATCGCAGCCAATAATGAGAGACAAGTGCGCATGATTTAAGTTGAGTCCGATGTGAATGTGAGTGATGGCTGTCTGTGTGCCCACAGGAGACCGTGCGTCTAACGCAGGGCAGTCGGTCGTATTGGCCTAACCGCAAGTGGCGAAAGCGAAGTGGAATGATATATCACGAAAATTGCAATGCAACCGTGCCGCGACCCGCACATCTGAACGGTTCCAGCATCGCTCACTGCTCACACCTTAAGATTTCTTCTTGCACTTGCAAGGCCCCCAACGCGCGGCATGAACTCCGAACTCTCCCTCACAATCATCTCCCAGCGAAGGCAGACGCGAGCGGGAGCGCTTTGTCCGGCAAGTGTGCCCAAAAGCACACGGGCGGCTTCGCGGCCCATGTCGTAGTAGGGAGGACGCAGCGAAGTCAATGACTCGCCCCGAAATTTAATGATGTCGTCAAACCCGATTAGCGAGTAATCGCGTCCAGCAATCAGCCCGGCTTCAAAAGCAATTTTCTTGAAGGCAGCCGCCATATAATCGTTAGCAGCGATGACGCCATCCGGTAACGAGCCCTGTGCTAAGCATTCCCGCGCCAGTGGAGCAGCCACGCCATACCAATCCGGTGGTCGGTTGCGAATCTTCGTCGAAACACATTCTTGCAAAGGAACGTTTGCCCCATCCAAAATGTCATGGGCACCCTGAAGCCGGTCGGTCACCCAGTCGTAGTCGCCCGATGAAAAGAAGAGCATACTGCGGCACCCCATGTCGAGCAGGTGCCTTGCCGCGATCTGGCCAGCGTCTCGATTGTCATCAAAAACAACCGGCAGCGGCATCCGGCGCTCTACCTCGCTGACGACAACAACCGGAACATCCAGACCTTGCAACTGCTCGATATCGTCGTTTGAGAGGCGGTGGTCAATGACGACGATCCCTCTTACGCCTGAGTCGATAAACTCGTTGGCGATCGCCCGAATCGACTTGTAGTCGCTGCCTGACGGCATGCTCCCAGGCCACCGGCAAGTGTGTCCGGCCTCGAGGATCGCCTGCTCAAATCCAACGATGATGCGCTCGTTTACTTCGCCGTCCAAAGTCCTTGGGCTGTGGCAAACCTCGCCGTTAGTCACGACTCCGAACGATTCACATTCGACGGCGATCCGCGTGGACTTTGGCGCGGCTGGTCGGAAAACGTTGCTGGCTCGCAACAGAGATGAAGGCCTATGGTCGCTGGCAAGCGGCGCGGTCGCCTGTTGGCCATCCGCAACAAATGTTCCTCTTCCATGGTCTGCCCTTACGGCTCCCGCTTCGACCAGGCTGCCAATGGCGCGCGCGATTGTCACCGGAGCGACGGCATACATCCGAGCAAGATCGCGTCGGCTTGGAAGCATCGCCCCTGGCGCGAGCTCACCAGAGCTGATCTTACTGCGAATATCAGAGGCGATTTCGTGGTAACCGCGGATCTTTTGCTTCTTATCTGTGCTGTAAGTGGTATGCATAACAATCGTGCTACTCAGCGTATGCACATAGTAGCACCTAGAGCGCTCGCTGTCAACATTTTTGTCCCTATTTTCACCATATCCAGAGCCCTTCTTTGCCAGTCTCATAATTGTACTTCTAGAGGCTCCATCGCCCACATGTTGTGGTACGAGTCGATAAACAGCGAGTCCACTCCCAAATCCCGTAGATATCTCACTTCGCCCAACATCCAGTCCCGAAATCCGCGGCGCAGCGACGGCGCACAAAGAACGCCGTAATTGCCATCCCATGGCGCACCGTTATCATAACGCAGCATCCAATCGGGATGTTGCTCAAGAATGGGAGCATAAATGCAAGGAGCGCCAATCCAAGTCGTTATCTTGATGCCAAGTTCATGTGCGCTCCGGCAAAACGCACGAAAACGCTCGGGACCGCTACCACTCCAGGCTCGAGGAACTTGACGTGTCCATCGGCAAACATGTAGTTGGAGCCGCCCGTATGCCGGTTGGCAGCCTGCAAAAAGACAAAGCCAGGTGCCGTGGTGCCGTTATAAAACGATGTGTAGCCGGCAGCAGGTGTCTGCATTGCCAAGGATTCGTCCATGGTTAGGGGTGCCGGAGGATATGCCGTGTTTGCGCAAATGCCAAGATCTCCCGGAGAGTCAAGTTCCGTTAGTCCTTGCGGGCCATCCTGGAACGCCGCCTCCATTCCGCTGACTTCATGCGCAAGGATGGTGAGAGCCGGGGACACTAGCTGACTAATCTGGTGGCTGCCGCCCTGCTGAGTAGGACCTAGCGTCGCCCCGCCGACCAGATTTGCATTGTAGGAGTAGGACACTGGTCCATATCCGCCCGCCTGGGAAACAGTCAGATCGTCAGGACATTCAAGAATACCAGCGTTGGTGTTCCTGATGTAGGGAAACAGCTTGCCTGCCCATCCTCGACCATATGTCGCTGTAGTCGGCGGTGAGCCGGGGTATCCGTCGATGAACACTTCGTCGTAGTCCTGTAGATACATCAGGAGAGCGGTGCCAAGCTGCTTTTGGTTGCTGACGCAGTCAATTGCACGCGCCTTTTCTCGCGCGCTCTGGAAGACAGGGGAAAGAATCGCTGCCAAAAATGGCAATAATCGCTATAACCACAAGTAGCTCAATTAAAGTAAACCCTTTTCGATTGCGATCTGCATTGGACATGCTGATATCTCCTATTGAATTGATCGAGTGTTTTCCAGCAGGATGCATAACTGTTCAAATACGTCCGATGGGAACAATCCGCAACACTCATACCTGCGTTGTAGACCAACTGTATCACAAATGGTTTACCACGTCAATAGGGTTTTTCGAATATTCAATTGCTTTCTGTGATGGTGAGTCTCAAAGGGCCAAATAACGAACATAGGGCTGTGCTCTGATTTTGCATACATTTCCGCCGAGGACGAGTCTGCACGCGCGCACTCAGAAGAGTCTCGACCGCAACGCTAGTCGATCGTTGCATAACCCATTGTCGCTGATGGCGCTTTGATCTGTCGCTGATCTTACTGTCTCGCTTGCTCAATTTCGCCGTTGGCTCTGCCGTCCATCGCCCCACAGCCGATCGTCATATTGTTGATAACAATATTGTCGGCTACCGTGCTGCCGCGGGCAGGACCGACCGGCCATATCTCGATCTGGTTTGCCTTTCCGAACGTGATGTACGGCGTCAGGTTCAAAGTCTCGTCAAACGGCCTGTTGGGCCATCCGGCAAAGAGTAGTATGTGACCGTTGACCATGAGCATGCCCCCAGGTAGGCCAGATATCGGCTGAGTCTTGGAGGAGGTCATTGAGGGTGAGACCAGGTGCAAGTAGACGCTTCTCCCCTCCCACGCGGACGGAATGTTAACACTCCGAACCAGATGGTTCGCGGTCACGGCTTGGACTCCATTTTTCACGCGTCCGTCGTCGGTCAGCGAAGTGTTAACGCCGAGAAGTGTCACAGGTTGCTGTGTAACCCAATCTGCCTGTACCGCTTGCCATTCGCCGAGCAGCGATTGGAATGGTGTCAGAATCTGTTCTGGCTGCAACCAAATTGCGCTTCCCTCTATTCCGCTCAGCGGATAATCACCCGTGATTGGCCTGCCAGCCAGCTTAACGCAAACCACATTGCCTTTGCGTTTGAGGTAGCTGGTTACGTCGATTTTTAGGCGGGGATGCAAAAGTGCGTCGATCTTCACGCCATTGACGTACACATCGATCGATGTCCAGCATGCTCCAAGATACCCGTCCATGTTGATGGTGATTGGTTTGCCCTTCCAGTTGGCCGGAATGGCAAACGGCAAACTGCGATAAAGTCCAACGCCGCCATAGTCAACGAGGTCGTCAAACTGCAAATTCCACGGCGTGTTGTTGGCGCTTCGCCAGGCTGCGTCATTGTATGACGGCATCAGCCAGCCATTGGTGTTGCCAATCGTGCCATCTCGATCCGGGAAGAACTTCCATGCCTCGAGCGAAATGGTTGGCGGAGGGCTGGCAGGATTCGTGGATGGTTGCACAAGCGGGGCCACGGTCTTTCTGCGCGTCCAGAACTTTGTCTTCTCTCCCCACCAGAAATCCACGCCTTCGGAGAGCGTGCCACGCTTCGTAGCAAAAATTCGCGTGCCATACGGAGTCAAAGCTGCATCCTTGATGCGCACCCAGCCGTCTGTGTACGTAAACGGCACCGGACTATTGTCGTTCATGTCCCACACGGCCTCTGGCTGTTTGGATGTGGCAAATCCGAGATCGGCCGTGACGTTCGCGTTGGTTGTGTTGATTGCAATCAGCGACTCCTGCAGTCCGTTCTTCGTGATCATCTCACGCGCGAAGACATCGGGAGTGGAAGCGTCGGCCGTGCGGTTCACGCCCAGATCGGTAAACAGTCGCTCGAGAAACTCCGGTTCGACTTTGCCTGTCCGCCACATGCCCGTTCCGCCGACATCCCTGCCATTGCGCCAGAAGGTTGAACCCAGCACGATCACCCTGCCTTTGCCCAGCTTGCGCATTCCCACGGCGACGCTGCCGTCGTCCCACTTGGCAAGCGCAACAGTGTCCGCCGCTGCGGGCGCTAGGCCGACGCTAACGTTCGTTGCCCACTGCACGTCCTTGAAGTCAAGGGAGCTTCCCTCGCCTTCGAACTCCCGGCCTTCCCAACCCTTGAATACTGGCAAGTTGTTCCCGAACTTGATATCGCCCTTCTTGGCGAGTTGAAGAACCTTAAAGCCGGTGAGCTGACTGATCGGCCAAGAGTCCCCCTCCAAGAGCGAGTCCCGCCCACTGTTCTGTGTAGCGATGAACGTCCCGCCTTGCTCGACATACTTTCGAATGGCATCGATGGTCGGCTGAACCATAATCGCATTGCCGGGATCGAACAGGACCGGGTAGTCGTTTGCTAAACCTTGCTTAAGCATCGTGTCCGTTATGTAGACGTTATCGTAGTGGCTTGCCTCTATTTCACCGCGGCCGATATCCCATGCGCCACCATAAAATTCGTCGCCGAGCAATGGGTTGATGGACGAACCTAGGATGGCGACGCCCGGCTTCTCAGGCAGAAACTTGCCGATTAGTTGGTAAAGGCGCATGTTCTTTGTGAACCAGCCAGTTTTCTTCTCGAAAGCGAGATAGAAAGTGGGATCACTAAGCTCCTTGTACGACCCTTCGGCGTTGAACAGCGTCCAGCCCAACCTTCTGTTCGACGTGGTGATGAAGTTCGTGGGATCAGGATTGGCGACGTCCGCCGTGCCCGAAGGTTCGCAGGATCCGTAGAACCCGTCAACATATCCCATGCGCGAATTGAACGGCCGAAACGACGACTCGTAGCCAGTGTCCTGCATGCTGCCGCCGTATTCTCGAAGGAGTTCGCCCTGACCATCCTTGACGTCGCCGTTTGTGGCGCACATTATAATGGGCTTGTCAGGACTAACGCTCCGGACGTAAGACGCCGCGTCATCCACCTTCGAGTTGAGGGCATCAAGACGCCACTCCATCATGTCCACCCACTGCGCGTTCATGTATTTGCCAAGATACGGGTACGCCTTTGGCTCGGTCGTGGTAAGGAAGGTCAGTCCGATTGGCGCTCCCACAACTTGCTTGTTGACGTAAAAGCACAGTTGATTGTCGCCGTTCTTAATAAGTCCGGTAACCTTGAGCGCGATCGGCCCATAGAACGGATTCGTTGTAGATTTTTGGGAGCCGAGGTCGGTGCCGTTCAACCAAACTTCGGTGCTGCGCCACCAGCCATCGTCGGGGTTCAAAACGAGATAGACGTCCTTGCCGCTGTTTTTCTGCAGCCAACTGCTTGCGTCGAACGTGGCGCGCCAGGCCATTGGGACGTGGGGCAGCGCCGCCATCTGTTGATTTGGCAGCGTCGGTACGGGAATCCAACCTTGATCATCAACTGCTGGTGACGCCGTCGGGGGCGTGTCTTCCTCCTTGCAGAGCCATGAATTCTGGATAGGGAGGCAGTCGGAGTTGTAGTCGCCAAAAAACTCATCGGGATCCTTGAGCGTAACTTCGCTCCAGCTTTTGAAATGATTCGGATCGCCGTACCACCGCGTTCCCAAATCGGCTAGGCTATATCCCTGCGCCGTCCTCAACCAATTTCGGAAGGCCGCTTCGCCGATGTCCGAGAACCCTAAGTGCCCTTGGTTCCATCTATAAAAGCAGGTTTCAAAGATTCCGTCGCCGGTGTAGAGCTCCCATGACCCAGTCAAGGGATTGTTTGCAAAGCGCTTCACAAAGTCACCGAAATATTTCAGGCTCGATTGCCGACGATCCTCGGGGCTGAGGCCCAAGGCTTCGGGGGCACCATAGCCAGATGGCGCCTCAAAATGCACCGGGCTCGGCTGATCGACGTAATTCGGCCATTTGTCACGCGCCCATGCCGGCCAAGTACCGATGCTCATTGCCATCGAGACCATGTAGTCGTACTTCTTGGCCAGCACCATGGCAGAATCCACCGCATCAAATTGGGGATCGACTCCGTCTTCCAAGGAAGCGCCGAATCGCATCCCACTGATCACGCCGCCATCGCAAAACTTCTTGATGAACGCACTTCCCTCCTTGTACCGGAACTTGTTCATGGGATGGAGACCGTAACTGCCGCACTTGACCGATTTGAGGTCGTACCAGTCGAGGTACATCGGGTACGGGCGCACCGGCTTGAAGAGAGTATTTGCAGACTTCAGCAATGGTTCACTGCTTGCACGGTTCAATACGTGCTGCTCGTCGCCACCGCCGATCACTAGCACACAGTTTTCGCTTCGTGCGACAATCACGTCGCCATAAGGTTGCCATTCATGCACAACAACCTTGCGGCCGCCGAGCGCGACGGTCTTGACAACATGGTTCTGTCCAGCGTCCCAGAACATATCGGCGAGCAGTTTGCCAAGCAATATGTCAGCCTTGGCGTTGTTTTCGCACGTGAACTCACTCCGCTCTGGAGTAATCGATGCCGTGACCTTACCGTAGCCGCGCAAATCCACACCATTGTCGGCTCGCGCGCATGCGCTGTTCAAACCAATCGCCATCGTCCAGAGCACGGACGACAGAGCGATTCCTATACGCAGCCAGTGCGTGAGGGATTTCATTGTGTAACCTTCTCCATATCAACTAGGCAACGGGGTGATCAGGGATTTTAAGATGTCGAGGCAATCTATTCTTTGACCGTGTGAAAAATCGCGGGCTTACTTTGCCGTCTCTTCCACCAATAGCGCTTCAAGTTGGCGCCGTTTTTCCTCTTTGGCCACTTTATCAGGAAACATCGTGCGCCGCGGTCCGTCTGGAACGGGCCGCAGCGATTCGGTTCGATTGGCGTACGGACGTTCACCCGGCAAGCCTCGCGAGCCGATAATCCACGAATTTGCCCACTCCATGATCTCCATCTTCTCCCATGGAAAGAAGGGGACATTTGGTGTACTGCGCTCACCGAGGAAGGGCAGCTTGCCGACATCGATTTGATTGGACTCCATGATCGGCGTCGGGCGGGGCAGACCATCGATCAGCTCCGTCATAGCGCCGACTGAATCCGTAGAAACCGCAAAGCGGAACCAAACATCGTCGCGCAGGAATTCGAAGTAGCGCATACCGACAAATAGGTAGTCGGTGATCCTCGAGTCGGACATTTTCTGGTGGAAGTCGAGCAGTGAAG
The DNA here is from genome assembly GCA_963699265.1 of uncultured Armatimonadota bacterium. Lineage (GTDB taxonomy): Bacteria > Armatimonadota > Armatimonadia > Armatimonadales > Capsulimonadaceae > CAXSEA01. Next base: position 1,939,264 of record OY969427.1, read on the forward strand.
CATGCTTGGCGTTAGCCTCGACAGTCACGACCATCCCGTTAAGGACGCGGCTGAGTTCCAGCCGGTCGAACACTCGCGGCTCATCTTCGTAGTTGATCATCTCCAGCACTTCGTAATTGTTCTGCTTGGAAAAACGAACGGCTACTTTCCTGCGCATGCTCGTCGGAATCAGCGGCTGCACATGAATGAAGACCTCGCCCGCCTCAATGCTCACAGGCGCAACTTCGACGCTTTCGCCAACTGCTCCCTCCCGCACAGGCTGATCTCCGATTACTGATGCCGTAATCTGGCCGTAATGCGCGGAGAAAACTAGAGAAAGTTGAAGGGAAGACGACTCAATCGGGGCTAGACGCAGGTTAGGCACGCTTAGCAGCAGCGCCGAATTCTCCTTTTGCGCCGTGTAAAACCATCCTTGGCTGAAAAGAGTTTTTTCTCCTCGAAACTGCCCATCCTCGGATCTCTCCAAGATGCCCATTGGCACCTTGTCGGTCGGATAGCGCACGAACGCCGTGGCTGCGTCGCGCCATGTCTCAGGGTTCTTTTTTCTAAGATACGTGATGAAGAGACTTGCCGTATGATCTCCGCTGCAAAACGGGCGGCTTGCCGTCCCGAGGGAGAACTCCTCCTCCATGTAGGTTTCGGTCTGAATCGAAGCGCCGTTCTCGAAGCTGTTATTCACTTCCGCGCGTCCGCGCAGGACAGCAGGATATATGCGGCGGGCCGACAAATCCGCCAGCTCTTCTGGAACGTGCAGTTCGGCCGCAACAAAATGGGTGAACGCGGCGATGCCTTGCGCGCTGCATCCTCCGAAAGCCACGTATTCAGTGCCGTCGGGACTGAACGAGCTCGCGATGATATCCCTCTTGGTTACGTCGGGCCCGAATGCCAACCACATCAAGAGCTGCACGTCGCCGTTGTGTCCGGCGTTCGCGTTCGAATAGGCCCGCGACATTGGACCAGCCTGATGAAGCGTACCAGGGTGGTAATGCAGTAGCAACTCCGCCCAAAGGCGATGTTCAATCTGGAGGGCCAGATCCCGTATCTCCTCGTCAATCGCATGTTCGGCGACGGTTGCGAAGCAGGTCAGCGTCAGTGCTGTGTACGTCGGCGAATTGAACTCCCCGATCCAAGCATTGCGGCCTAGTAGCTGCCGCATTTGCCGGAGGTTCCATCGCGCATGCTCAATCGCGCCCGGATTGTTCAAAGCCTGTCCGGCCATCACTAGTCCGCACGCGCTATGGGCCGGCATATTGTCGTTGCCGCCGCGAAAGACGAAATCCGGTTGCGCCGACCCGGCGAATGTTCGCAATGCCTGCTCAGTATGCCAGCGCATCACTTCCTCGGCACCTGGTGTGAGCAGATCACGGTACAGGAAATAATATTCGCAAAAGCAATTCGTCTGGAAGACGTTGTACATCTTCCCGGAGCGCTTTCCGATGTCCGTCGTCTCAATCGCATCGCCCTCGTGGTACCGAGCAACCATGCGATTCGCAAGATCGATATCCTTCTGATCTCCGGAATACAGAGCGGGGAGAATCCACACAGGCTCCCGGTAGGGCGCATTGAACTGAGGGAGCCTACCGGTGCCATCGGGATTAACCCATTCGCCGATCCTCGTTCTGACATTTTTATACCATTCGTTGCGCCGGGCGGCCTGACCTGCCATACCGATTTCCATCTATTGATCTTTCCTCTTGATTTAGCCAGCAAATGACGACCGTAAAGATACTGAAAGAATTAACGACCAAAAACGGATGGCGCTAAATGGGGCTGTATGTCGCCGCTATTGGCTTGCCGTTTGCGAACGTCCCTTGTGTGCCTGCCGCGTAGAAGTTTGGATGCTCCGGGGTCGTAGAACTCCCATTATACGTAGGAGTTCCATTATCATAAGGCGTGTATCCCCCAGAGACGAGGTTTCCAGGCAGCCACTTGACGTGTCCGTCACAAAAGGCGAAGTTTGAGCCACCAGTGTGAATGCCTAACGGCCCCAAAAAGCTACCAGGATAATAAAGCGCTCCGTTGTAGCCCATGTAACCTGTCGCGTACTTACCACTGCCAGTGATTCCCAGGCCGTAGCCCACAGCCTCATAAATATTCATGTTCGCGTTGAGGGGGTTGGTCAAATTGAACTGCTGGGCCCCTTGCTCCTCGGCGAACAGTACTGTCATGGATGGGCCCTGAAACTTTGAGATATTGCCTGCGATCGGAATAATTCCCTGATCTGCTACATTACGGTTGTAGCAGTATGACAGAAGCGAACTGCCGGAGGCGGGGTTCAGAGGGGTCGAATCGTCAGGACATTTGTAAACATCTTTGGACTTAACATAAGGGTAGAGGCACGTAGCCCAGCCACCGCCAGGATAGATGCAGGTCGGCCCGCCAAGACAGGATGCGGGCACCATCTCGTCGAAGTCCTGGCAATACTGCAGAAATGCAAGCCCGAGCTGCTTTTCGTTGCTCGCGCAGGTGGTTTGTCGCGCCTTTTCACGCGCAGCCGAGAAAACCGGAAACAATATAGCTGCCAGAATTGCAATGATCGCAATGACGACGAGCAGCTCTATTAAAGTAAAACCGCGTGATCTGTTCCTATACATTTAAGCCTCCTCTAGTTATTGGAATGAATAGGTCTATGCGGCGACCTAGTGGATTGTCTTACAACCAAGTGCGAATTGAGACAGACGCGCCCTGGAGCTGGCCTCGATCCGATCATGCGCATGAGCAGCGCGGCCGCCTCGTTCGCCATATCTTGCAACGGCGGCCTCAGAGTTGTCAGTCCAGCTTCCTGACTGTCCGGCGTGTCGTCGAAGCCTACGATAAGGTAGTCCTCACCGGCTCTCAGTCCAAGCGACTCCGCTGCCTCCATGAAGATGAGCGCTCCGTGGTCGTTGCTAGCGACTACGCCATCAGGCTTTTGACGTTCTAAATAGTCGAGCGCAACTCGCATGGCCCTTTGCTTATCCTCGCTGACGTTGCGGTGAAATATCTGCTCTGTGGCAGCAACACTTACATCGCAGTCTTGCGTGAGTGCCGCATCCCTGACGCCGTCCAGACGGTTCGAGACCCAGGCCTCCGTCAAAGGTGCAATGGAAAAATACTGAAGACTCTGGCATCCTCTAGAGAGCAAATGCGAAGCCGCCTGCCGACCCGCATCGCGGCTGTCAAAATAGACCTGTGGCAACGACGTATTCACCGGATCATTTTCGATCGCAACTATTGGGACGGATGCTCTGCTTAGGCTGTCGAGAATCTTGACAGGAGAGTCGGCGAACCGCGGTGTTATGAGGACAATGCCGTCTACGTTTGAGGCGATCAGCTTCTCAACAGATTCGTTGATGGACTGAGGTATCGCGCCCTGCCCGCAAACGTTTACGAATGAGGTCGATCCGTGCTCGATTGCAACCGCCTGCTCGAACGCCTTGGCGACCTCGACGCTCATGTAGCGAAGGTTGGGGATGGAAGTGCCCGAATGAATGTCTGACGGAAACGCGACAATCATGCCGAAGTATGGTTCGACAACTAACGCCGGGGCAGGGCGGAGGGGGGTACGGATGAGCGGCGATATCGAAGTCCGCCGACCGGGTCTAGACGACAACGAACTTGCTGCAGCCGGATCGGTGACGAAGATGCCGTGATCCGGCTTGGCAGCGAGAATTCCTTCCGAAACCAGAATCCGAACGGCTCTCTGAATCGTGCCGATGGAGACGCCGAAGTCCGCCGAAAGTTGTCGGTGGCTTGGAAAAGGGTAGTCGTAGCCGATTTGACGTTTCTGAATTAGTTGACGGAGGTTGTCGGCAATTCGAACGTACACGCCGATACCATCCCCGTTGGGGGATGCGATATTCTGTCCGCTGCGTTTCGGCGTTTCTGTTAGACTCACTGACGGCTCCCAAGAAAGTATACGTATCGTATACTGTATACGTATACTAACACAGGCACCATATTCCGTCAAGAGCTATATTCTAAGTAGTTGAAGAATAATTGTGCGCCCAATGGTGCCGACAATGGAATTATGTCGGCCGACCTTTTCAAGGTTAGGTTGTGCTTCCCAAGACCGGAGATGCCATTGGCTGATTTTGCTGCGCCGGTGCCGACCGAGGATCGTGCTGTGAACCGAGGCAATTTGGGAAAATTGGTCTGACTAAACTCAACGGCCTTGGGCTGTTAAAGTCGAGTTTGGTGCGACGAAGGCATTGACTGGTATGCTGATCTTGTGGCCGTCGCCAAGCGACACCATCACAATGCCGCTGCGGAGACCGGTTGGACAATCGCCCTTGACGCTCACAAGCAGATACCTCTGAGTTCCAGCGCCCTGCTGAGCAGCTGTTGGCTTTGTCATTTTCAAATCAAGCCAGGGTGCATCTGTGGTTGCGGTTGCACCATCTACTGCTGCGCTTATCCCAGTGATCTCGGCTTGTGCGGTCGGTGTCGTACCGACCGTAATCCTGCCGAAGCTGAGCGAATCGGGAAGTGCGTTGGCGGGGCCGACCACAGTTCCAACCACCATCGCCCGCGCCTGCAGCGCCCCACCGCTGGTCTCATCCCCGTTCCTCACCTGCATGATAATATCGCCAAGCAACGGCCCGATGGGTGCGGATCTTCTGGACATCCACAGTATATTTGATACGGTCAAAGTTCCCGTCAGCAACGGCAGGCGTTGGCGACTTCTCCACACGGATATCCGGGTTGGACGAAATCACGATTGGTTCATCGCCTGATGCGAGTAGCCGCTTGTCAACCGACAGGGTCACGGTCTGAGAAGTCGCGCTACCGCTCTCAAAGCGCCCAAGCTTGACCACAGGCGGGTCGATATCTACCGTCTTGGCGATTTCAAAATGCATCTCGACGGCAGTATTAGACTGGGCACTCGAAGTGCCGATACCGTACTGGAGGGTGACCGTCTTGACGAACTTGCCCGGAACGGCGCTGTCAAGCGCCACAGTTACATGCAAGGTTTTCACTTCTCCAGGGGCAAGGCTTACGGGGAGTGGCTGAAAGTCTGTCGTGGCCGATCCGACGAACGTCGCCGAGTGCATTTGCACGAGGGATACAACCCAGTAACTGAAACGGCAGTTGACGAAGCGTTCCGCAGCACAAAATCCTCAGCTAGCATGTGGACACTAACCGGATCGACGACTCCAAAATCCCGCTCGGCTTGGCCATTTGGCCCTAGAACGACATTTTCCCCGCTCACCGCAATCGGCAATTGGATTTTTGCGAACGTCGCCGGACTAGTCGTAGACGCACATACAATGGCGCAGATGACGACCCAAACAGTCAGAAGAACCAAGACCGACACAACGATTTTTTCCATCAAATTACTCGCCATCCTTAGGCCGATATTCCTGCGTAGCTGGAACATAGCTTACGAAGAAAGTGTAACACGCAGCAGCGGCCGTTGCAAGCTACCGCAGCCATCGGTAACTTGCTCATTGATGGTCTCGGGCCTGTCGGGCGAATAGTAAGCGCACGTGGTCACGCCCCCCCGCCCAGTTGGTCGATCTCGTGCGCCGGTTGCCGAGGTCGGAGGCGACTGACGATGCAGCATTGCTCAGAGCAGCTTAGACAGCCAAGACTCCCATAGCTCAGCTACCTTTTTAGGCTCTGACTCAAATAGGACTGCTTGCCTCATGCCCTCCGCAATAATTGACACATATCCAGTTGGCACACTTTTGACGTCGATCCTACAAACACTGGCAACCCTCGACGTTCCTCTACCGTCTGCTATAGGGAGTGGGCATGAGGCTTCGGCTGACTTTGTGTTGCCAATTGTGTCAGTCCGAGCACCGGGAATGCGACCTAATCGACATAGCTTTATTCAATGCGCCGTGTGTCAGCCATCCCGCCCAGATGTGCTACTTCCTGCCGACCTTGGGAGTCGCAGGCTTACAGGTTAGAATAGGGCCGTCGGATCAGGATTTCGATACTTTAAGGTCTATACTCGCCGAATTGATGCAGAACCTTTGGCCCGTAGGTTTCGGGCCGTCGGGGAAGACGTGGCCGAGGTGTCCGCCGCATTTGGCGCAGGTCACTTCAACACGGCGCATGCCGAACGAGTTGTCCTCGTGAAATTCGACAGTTCCAGGCTTGGCATCGTAGAAACTGGGCCAGCCGCAGCCGGAGTCAAACTTGGTGCCCGATTCAAACAGTTCGTTGTCGCATCCGGCGCAGACATACATGCCGTCGTCGTGGACATCCCAATACTTGCCGGTGAACGGCCGCTCGGTGCCCTTCTGACGAAGCACGTGGTACTGCTCGTCGGTAAGCTCCTTCTTCCACTCTTCTTCCGATTTGACGATCTTTTCTTCGACGCTCATATTAAACCTTTCCAAATGTTTTCTACAATGAAAACGCTAACCATGCCGCCCGAAGTTCCTGCTTTCCTCTCCTCGACGATTCTAGTATAATAATTTCAAGGCGTTGCGGAAGGAGAAGAATTCGAATGAACCAAAAAGAGATCCTTGGTAAGTTTCTTCTGTGGTGGGCAGCGGTAGCCGGAACGGTGATGGGGATATCAGTTGCTACCTTTGCGCTCGCGGGAACGGTGTACCATCCGACTCAATCCTCGTGGGCGGCGTGGGCGACGTCGTCAGCGCTCGCGGCAGTCTTCATTGTCATCATACAGAACTGGCGGCTGGGAAACAAAATGAAGCGCGAAAAGGACGTCCAATCACAAGCGGGCAGATAAGTTAATGGGTACTATTCTTCTTACGACAGTCCATCAGCAAAAACAATTGTGGCGCGGATCGACTCGCGATCCGCGCCAAATGTATCAAACCAAGCGAGTTCACTCATTCGCGGTGGCCGGCGAAATCACCGTCTTAACCTCCGCGATACTATTTGCGGGGAAGCCGCCCTTTTCGGCGTGCTGGCGGATAAGATCCTCGCTAGGCGCGTTATACACGCAGTAGATCTTATCGCCGGTTACATAACTGTGCATCCACTCGATTTCCGGACCAAGGTCCTTCAACACGCCGCACGATTTTTGCGAGATCGCCTGTAGCGTCGGCTGATCTAGATCGCCGGCACCGGGGATTTCTCGTTCGATAACATACTGTGGCATTTCAACCCTCCTGTAATCATCCGAAGCTGAACCTGGCTGCGGCTATCCTTGTCGCGCTTCCAAAGCGGGCAGTTCACCTAATGGGCTTGCTAATCCTTCTTATCAGCCGCAATTATCTTATCTACTTTGATGGTGAAATGTCCGCAATCAGCACGCTCGGCATTGGCCCTACGGAGATCGTATCGCTGACTATGCTGCCGCCTTGCTGTGAGTAGTGCGCTTTAGCAAGCGCCGCGGGCGGGCTTGCAGCGGTAAGGTTGTACGACGAGAACCCCTTCAGAAGCGATGGTGAAAGCCCGGAGATCGTAACCTGGACTGGGACGGTCGCATGGTCGGACGGAGTTGCGTCCCGCCATTGCTCTACCGCGTAGTTGCCCTGATGGACGCGCGACTCCAGGGTTTTGCCGTCGAACGATTCCACCGGATTCCACAGAGCAACGATCAACTGCTTTCGTCCGTTCGCAAACTTGCGGAGGTACGACCGTATGATGATCTTCGACGAGCCGTTGCCAGATACTGAAACGTCATACGAGTCGTTGTGCTCGCTATAGACATTGTCCGGCAGAAGTGCGGCCATATTCCGGTAGACATAGCCTGACGGACGCATGCCCTTTGGATTGGCGCTGCTAACGTACCAGATGCCAAAATTCGATTCACCCGCGTCAACGTACCAGTTGATCAATTCGACATCGTCGTGGATCGACTCGAAGTAGTGGCGCGCCAAATACGCCGCCTGCTCCGACTCGGTGTAGACCATGTTGAGCGCGTTGCCCCACGGCTTCTGCGCGCCGAACGGCAAGATTCCGTAGCCCCGCTCGGTATCGGCAATCGTATAGTGATTTCCGCCGCCGTACTGCTTGATCTCCTGACGCAGCCAAGCGTCGTCTTGGACAATTCCCGACTCCGCCATGATGTTCCACCGGTCGTAACCGTGATAGCTGACTACATCGATGTTGCCGTCGGTCAGCAGGCCGTCCTTGAAGCAGGCGGCGATAAAGTTCTTGTCCATCCAGCCAGGCGAGGGCGCTGCGATGTGCGAGGTTGGATCCGCAGCCTTGATCGCCTTGGCGACTGAAACCGCCATCTTGGTGTAGGTTGCGGGGTCATTCCAGTAGCCGTTCATCGGGAAGACCTCCGGCTCGTTGCCGATCTCCCAGACAATCCCCCTGCCCTTGTAGCGGTTGGCCATCACCCCGGCCCAGGTGGTGATATCCGCGATCGTGGCGTCCTTGTCGGCGAAATCGCTCTGATACATGGGGTTCATAGTGGCAACATTAAGGATGCAGATCACATGGAAGTTGCGCGAGAGGTAGTAGTCGAAATACTTGTCGTAGCTCGCCCAATCGTACTGGCCCTTTGCCGGCCCCTTCTCGACCTGCTTCCACCCAGCATCGAGGCGCACCCACTCGACATTGATGCTGTGGTCGGCAGGGCCGACATACTGCTCATGAATCGACAGACCGAACGGCCCGACACCCGGAAAAACCGACGATGTGATCCCGGAACTTGTGTCCGCAGCGAACCTGGTCTTAGGTTTAGCGAATTTGTGTCCATGAGAGCGAACGACGGCATCGCGCAGCATAACATCAGCGCTGGCCATTTGCGGACAAAGAGAGTTCAGCAGCACTGCCGACATAAGCACGAGCGAAGCAGCAATTGAGTTTAAGCGAAGCATAAGAATCATCCTCGGTGACAACGATACCTTATGGGACGACTTTGTGGGGGTTTGTGTTTCGCGATTTTTGCAGGTGGCAACGGAATGCGTCGGTTTTGTGCTTATTCTCCACTTTTTCGTCGCGAGATCAGTGATTCCAGAACACCGCCTATTCCGGCGGAAATCGCGATGGCTGCGAATATCCAACCTGCAAAAGGAACTGCGGATGCACCCAAAGTCAGCCATAGGCCAGTTGAGAATCGTGCAAGAGGCACGTCCGTTTCGGTCAGCCGTGAGCCAGCGCGAAAACACGCCGCGGCGAGACCCAACGCAATCACGATGAGACCGAAAATAGCAACGACAACGGCCAAGATGCCGTGAATCTTAGACATTAGTAGGGCGAGCGCGACCAGGAGAACGAAGCTGGCAATTCCCCAAATTGTGAGTGGAAATCTACGAGCGGAAATTCGTTCGGCAGCATCGTCAAGCATTGACAATAGCCTCTTGTCGGTCTCAAAAAGCACGGCAACCAGCAAAATCAGCGAGAAGCACGCTGCGAGAATCAGAACGAAGTACGGGCCAGCCAGCAGCAATCGGGTCAGGTTTGCAACCTGATCGCCGCCTGCGGCGCGGACGGACGATTTCACCGGATCGGCAAACGCTGCAGAGGCATTACCAATAAACAGCAGGAGAAAAACAAGCGAGGAAAACGGTCTAGCGAACTTCACTGCGTCGCCCGCCTGTTCGCGGCAGCCCGGTAAGCGAACCACAAATTCGCGGCGAGCGCAAATAGTGAAGCCATTGCTAACAGGCTAGCCGGTTCCGAGCTTCCGAAAGTCAACCAAGGGACGCCGAACTGCAAACCCGAAGGCAAAATGCTGCCTGGAACTGATTGAATTGCTCCAAAAAGATCCGGCAGCGACCGGGGAATCCAAATTGCATTCGCAAGTGAAGTTGGGACGGCGAGGGCCGCCAAAAAACTGATTTGTTGCGAAATGATCGCAACCAGCAGGATCGCCACGAAAGAAACTGCGGATATTCCTGCCAATTGCCATTTGACGACCGGCTCTCTCTGCTCGCGCATACCAATCGCCGCGAGCACATTGCTCGTGAACGTTTCCGGCAGACTGCTGCCTGCGCCAGCTTGCGCCCAATCGACCGCGTCCTGAGCAACCGACTTATACGATTCGACCAACGCGCTGCACTTCGGGCACGATGCCAAATGCGTGTCAAGCTCGGCGCGCTGGGTTGGCGTGATGCGCCGGTCAATCAGCAACTGGATATGATCGCGTTCGATGCGTTTACAGTTAATCAACGTCTTCGACCTTTAGTTTGCGCTTGAGTTCGGTCCGCGCTCGGAAGAGATGAGTCTTCACCGTGCCAAGCGGAAGTTCGGTAGCCGACGCGATCTCTTCGTAGGACAGATCGTCGATGTACCGCAAAACCAGCACAGCCCGATGTTTCGGCGGAAGCTGCGAAACGGCCATGTCGATGGCACGGTGACGCTCACGCCGCAAAACTTCATCTTCCGGCCCTGTAGAGTTGTCGGCCAGATCACTCGCGAGCAGCACGGACTGCGGCGAATGGCGCGTTTTACGCAGCCTATCGATACAGCGGTTAACCACGATTCTATACAGCCATGGTCGGAATGTCTCGGTTTTTCGGAACGTTGAGCGCTTGTGGTACGCCTCCACAAACGCCTCCTGAGCAACATCCTCGATCTCCGCCGAAAGCGCAGAATTCCCTGCAAACATCCGCCTAGCAAGACCCGCAACGCGTAATCTGTACCTTTCGACCAGCACGCCAAATGCCGCGTGATCGCTTGACACGCAAGTGCGCGCAAACAACGCCTCGTCGCTACCTTCTGCATGCGCCTCATCGCGCGGCGCAGGCGCAGCCTGCAAAAGACCTCTGAATGGCAGCCGCAGCGCAATATCCCAAGTTGTTGATCTAAGTGTCAAAGTGACAAGTTCTCACGTGTGAATCAACCCAAGTGGCTGGTAGCTTAGCCCCGGAAAGACGGAGGTGGCGTCTCGATTCCCGCATCGCTTCACCAAAACCTCCGACAGGACATTTCGATAATCGGTGGTTACAATGAGATTTCCGTCGGGATCGAGCTTATCTGCGCTCAGCCCGGGCCATTTTCCATAGACCCTGCCGCCTGAGATGCCAGTCCCGCCCAGAACCATCATGACTCCGCCGCGCCCGTGGTCGGTTCCGAGGCCGCTGTTCTCCTCGACCCGCCTGCCGAATTCCGATTGTACTACAACCGTCGTTAGCGGCCAATAGTCGCCGCCGAGATCGGCGCGGAACGCCTCCAACGCACGCGCTAGACTGCTCAGCCGCGACGCCAGAATCCCTTGCGGCCCTCCCTGGGCGACATGCGTGTCGTAGCCTTGATGATCGACGCACGCGGCTTCGAGGCCGAGGTTTGACTTATGCAGCATGGCAATCTGGCGAAGCGCGCCGCCGAGATCGTCGGTTGGATACGCAGCGCCGTTTGCTGGCCGATACGCGTGCGGTGACAGGGACGCTAATCGCTTGAGAACGTTCAGATTTTGCAAACCCGATTGCCTGGCTGGCGCTCCTGAAAACTGCGCAAACGATTGCCGAACAGCGTTCTCGACAGTGTCATTTTGCTGGCCAAACGGCAGACTAATCTTCAAATCGTCAACGCTTTGAAAAACGCTCGCCCCAGTTGCACCTGCCAGAGATTGCGGCATCACATCGCCGAGCGCAGCCGCACGAAGAGGCGTGCTGTGCGTCGCCGGTGCAGAATTCAGATGCCTTGCCAGCCAGCCGCTCGATGCGCCCGTCGAAGAGTCCCGCGCCAATCCGCGCTCCATCGTCGCCATGGCGTCGAAGTGCGAAAGGGTCTGATCGCCGGAGCCGCACGCATGGACAATGGCGAGTTGGCCGTCGCGATAGAGCGGCAGGATAGGCGCGAGCGACGGATGTAGACCGAAAAAACCGTCAAGATCGATAGCTCGACCAGCGGCATTCAGTCCGGCTTTAGGCGAACTGAATCCAAGAGTTGGACGGCTGCGATGGTATGCGTCCTCGGCGTACGGCGAGACTGCGCTAAGACCATCCAACCCTCCGCGCAGGAAGATTGTTACCAGCAGATGCGACGCGGCATCTCCTCCCGTGTCCGCAACCGCCAGTCCCGCAAGAGTGCGTTCTGTTCTGCACGACCATCCCAATGCCGCAATCGCTGTGGCCGCCAAGAATGTCCGCCGTGTGGTTTGCATTTGCTTCCAAATCCTATCGGTATTGAAAATAAGGCGACATCATGGCAACGGTCGCCGCCTCGCGGATGTCGGCGAAACCGGCGAGCTGATGTTCGAGGTCGGCATTCGGCGCATTGAAGAGCATATTGACGGAACCTCGGGCCGCGCTTAAGCGCGTGAGGTTCAGCGATACCTCTAAACCATCCCAGTCTATGGACGTATTTTCCACCGCGTTTGACGAGAGTGCAGCGGCGAATCGCCAGCGCGGGATCAGTCCAGAAACCCAAGCCGATTCGCGCATCGGGAATCCGTCGGGCATCGGCCACTCGAACAGCGGCTGGCCCATTGCCGCGAGGTGCGACTGCACTGCATAGCCGCCATCTGTATCCGAGCCGGTCGCGCGCAACGCGCTAACGACAAAATCGATCGGCCGCTTGAACATTGGCGGCGACGACGCCAGCTCCGGCGAAAGCAGTAGTTCGCGAAGAACGGGCCGGATCTCGCCGGACGTCCGCAGGAACGTAGAAGCTAACCGCGAAACGAGATTCGAAGGAGCGATCCCTGCGAAGTAGAGACACAGCTTGGTCGCAATATGCCTGGCGGTTGACGGATGGTTCGCCGCCAAAGACAAAACTTGCTCGCCGTCGATCACGCCGCCGCCAGCCGGAATGACCACGCCCAATACACGCTTGGAACCGTTGTCATGCAGCGAAGGATCAAACTCAAACGCGCCGCGATGCCAATGCCGCTTAGTGCGCCAGCCGGTGAAGCAGCGCGCCGCGTTGTGAATGTCGGCCTGCGTGTACCCACCGCCGATGCCAAGCGTGTGCAGCTCAAATAGTTCGCGGGCGTAGTTTTCGTTGGGCCGACCTTTGACGTTCTTGTTGCCGTCCAAATAGCCCAGCATGCCCGCAGATTTTGCGGACGCCTTCAGCAGATCGCCAAAATTGCCCAGAGCGTGCTTGCGGATGATCTCGCGGTCGTCGATCAACTTGTATTGCGCGCCTTCGTTCTTGTAAGCGTAGATGTTGAAATGATCGGTCCAGAAATGGACCATTCGCTCGAAGAGCTGGTTGCGGCTGTAGACTGCGCGGAGGATGGTCGCTTGGCGCAGGGTACGGACGGCGGCATGATCGTCGATATCGAACAGGATGCCCGGGTCAGCGTTCAACGTGTCCGAAAGTTCGCGTAGCCGAACGCTCAGTACTGGCGATTCCGGCAACTCCGCGGCAAGCTGCTGGTTGACCCACTGAATTGTGCCAATCGAGCGAATCAACGAGATGTCGTTTGGCGTGACGCCGAATGCCGCTCGATTCAGCATGCGGACTTCAACGGACGGCGTGGGCAAATCGCCCAGTTCTGGCTGCGTAATTTGGCCGGACGTAAGTTGCTGCTCAATGGTCTTGCAGCCCGAGAGCCAGCCAGCGGCTGTCGCCAATGCGCCAATCTGTATTACCTCGCGGCGGGTTTGTCTCATCGTGCTTCGTGCGCCAGTTCGACGGAAACAGGAGGCACTTGCGATTGCTTCGGCACATTTAGTCCGCCAATAACGGCCGAAATTCCCGCGCCGACAGAGATGAAGACCGATACCGGAGTCACAACGAACCATCCTGCGATGGGAAAAATGCTCGCCAGGAAATAGATCGATGCTGCTCGGATCAAGCTTGTTGATGGAGCGTGCCGCAAGTCAATTCTCGATGAAATGTGCTGAACGATCCCCGCGCTCCCGACAAACGCAACACTTGCCAAAAGTCCAAGAACCGCCGCTGGCATGAGCTTGTGGATGCCGACAAGGGCGCTCAAACCCGACAGGCACGGTATGACGATAAACATAACCGCAACAAGCCCGATCAGGCCGCACCGAAGCGGCGCGTTCACCGCTGCCTTTTCCGCACGTCTAGCGAGGTCTGGCGCAAGCAGAATCACGAACACCAGCATTCCAATCCAACTCGCCGCGATGAGCGAAATCGCGGCAATCGCCGCAAGGACATCTCCGATAGTCATTAAAATAACCCTCCGCCTGAACACTGGCAGAGGGTATACGAACGAAGTGCAGAAATGTTTCACACAGTGCTCATTGCTTGAGCATTCGATTAGCGAGCGATTGGGAAGCTGCGGCTAATTTTGTAGAATTAGGCGGCGCGTCTTACTTGGGGCAGCACCGGATCCTGGAAATCGCAGTCAACGAGACGGCCCTCGTGGGCGAGCTCAAGCAGCGCCGCACAGGCCGCCGGATCCCACTGCTCGCCAGCGCTTTTCTCGATGATCGCCAGCGCGCGTCTAGGATTGATTCTGTCGCGATAAGGACGATCTTTGATCATTGCGCAGTAAGCGTCCGCGACCGAAATGATGCGCGCGGCTAACGGAATGTTTTCTCCTCTGAGCCTGTCTGGATATCCCTGCCCGTCCCAGCGCTCGTGATGACTTCGAACTGCCCGAACAATGTCGTCGCCGATCAGCGGTTCCAAGATCGCCTCGCCGGAAATTGTATGCTTTTCGACATTCTCCCATTCGTCCGAGTTCAGCTTACGCGCTCGCTGCAGGATGGTGTCGCTTACGGCAATCATGCCGAAATCGTGAACCACGGCCGCAAGCCTCGCCCGAACCGCAAAGCTAGGTTCTTCCGGCCGGAGCTTCAACGCGATCTCATAGCTGATCTCGGAAACACGGATGGCATGGCTGCGGCTACCGGGGATTTTGGCTTCGAGCGCTTCTGCAATCGATTCCATAGAGTGAAGCAGAAGCGACCGATTCTTTGCTTCGAGTTCGGCAACTCTTTGCTTAAGGTCGGTCTGGTTGTTGGGCTGGTCGGCAAAACTCGCTACCGCTTCCGACAGGCCGCGCTTTTGAATCGCCTTTCCAATCCTAGCAACAACGTCGGCCAGTTCGAATGGCTTCGTAATGTAGTCAAAACAGCCGTCCTTCATGCACTCGATAGCAACGGTAAGGTCTTGAGACGCGGTCACAAGCAGCACGATCAAATTTGGCTGCTTTTGACGCGCAAACCGCTGCAGCTCGTCGCCGCGCATCATTGGCATGTGAATGTCGGTCAGCATCACATCGAAGTGGCGTTCACAGAGCCTCTCGAGCGCCTCAACGCCGCTTGTCGCGCTTACGGCATCGTATTTGCAATACGAAATGCCACGACGCAAAAATGTGGCAACCGCTGGCTCATCATCAACGACGAGCACCGAATAGGGTGCGTCAATCTGCCGTCCTGGGGCCGTGTTGTTGTTTGTCGAATTTTCCATAATGTTTGCTCGATCCGACGTAATGCATCATTTCCAGCGTACGGCTAATCCGTAGCCGGTAGAGTCAGCGTAAACTTAGTGCCCTGTCCGACTACCGATTCCACACTGATGTCGCCTCCATGCGACGTTGCGATCCCGTGACAGATCGAAAGTCCAAGTCCGGTGCCCTGGCCGACATCCTTGGTTGTAAAGAATGGATCAAAGATTTTCGGTAGGACATCCGGCGCGATTCCCGTGCCGTTGTCCTCGACGCTTACAGCCACCATTTTGCGATCATCCGGCGCGTTGAAGCCAAATGTCTTGATCTTGATTGTGCGCTCGCCATTGTGCGGCCCCATCAACGCGTGCTCGGCGTTCGTGATCAAGTTGATCAGAATCTGCTGAATCTGGCATTCGTTAGCCATGGCCAGCGCACTGTCGGGATCAAGTTCGGTGGCAATGTTCACTTCGAAACTTGCTAGCCGAAACTTGGCAAGTTCGACCGATGCTTGCACAACTTCGTTCAAATCGACTTCCGATTGATCATCATTGCCGCGGCGAGAGAAGGTCAGAAGCGAACGCACAATCTTGGTGGCGCGGTCGGTCATCGCGCGAATCGTTTTTGCGTCCTCCTGAACCTCGGGATCGGGGTGCATTTCAAGAAGCTGAGAACCTGCGGAAATCGCAGCTAGCGGATTGTTCAACTCATGCGCAACTCCGGCAACAAGCTCGCCGAGCGCGGCCAGCTTTTCCGTTTGCAGCATCTGCGTCTCGATCAACTTTTGCTGCGTGATATCCTGAGAAATCGCCAAGTAGCCCCTGAGCTCGCCCTCCTTGTTATGCAGAGGAGTGACCGTCAGCGTCACAGGCAACGTGGTGCCGTCCTTGCGGATACACTTCCAATCACCGCTTTTCTCCGAACGCTGCTTTTGCTTGGTCACAAGACTTTGGAAGCGCGATTTTTCCGTTCCAACTCGCTGCGACTCTATGGACTCGAAAAGCTGCTGCAAGCAGATTTCGTCCGAACTCGAAGTCAGTGAATAACCGGTCATCTCTTCCGCGGCTGGATTAAGTACGCGAACGACGCCTTTTTCGTCTGTCGCGACAATACTGTAACTAGAGCCGTCCAGGATAGCAGCGTGCAGGGCTGAAAGGTCATGAAGCGACGATTCGGCCTGCTTTTGATCCGTGATGTCTTCGGCGATGAACGTATATTGCGTTGATCCCGTGGGACTGTCGCCAATAAAGGAGACGACGACAGATAGCCAAGCGGGGAAGCCGCTCGGGCAGTCGATCTCGTAATCAAATCTCACCGCGTGGCCGAACTGTCTGCTCTTGATGCACTCGGTCAGCCAAATCACGTGATCTTCCGGCGATATGCCGATTTCCGCGAGACGAATGTCCTTCGACTTGGCATCGATCCCAAAAAGCTTCGCCGCCGTGGCATTGACCGACACTAGAGCGATCTCGTTGCCGAAAACTTCGATCGTTCCCATGTACATGTCGCTGCTGTTGTAGAAGCTGCTGAGCACGGCCTCGCTTTCCAGTAGGGCATCTTCGGCAATCCGCCGTTTGGTGATGTCGCGCATGACATGACTAGCACCTATCTGTTCGCCGGTGTAGTCCCGAATCGTCGTGAACGTGATTTCAAACCACTTGCGGTCCGCCGTGCTTTCTCCAAGCTCGATTGAAACCGAAAAATCTTCGCCCGTCAGCGCTCGATCCCACAACCCAAGCATTATGCGGTCGTTGGTCGTTCCCGCAGAAAATGCCGCATCGACGCATTCGTTCATCTTGGCCGATTTCTGAAACAGGGATGGGCTTGCGTCGCGGTAAGAGTCATTGAAAAGCAGGAACCGCCGGTCGGTACCGACCGCGGCGATCAGGTCACTTGACGCCTCCATGATTCCTTGAAAGAGATCGTTCGCCTCTTGAAGCGAGTCCTTGGCCTGTTTAAGTAGGTCCTCCGAGTTTTTGCGCTCAGTGATATCGTTTTGGATTCCGACGAAATGCGTCAGCTCGCCGTCCTCGCCGAATATGGGTGAGAGGAACAGCTCATTCCAAAACAGCGAGCCGTCTTTTCTGTAGTTGCGCAGAAGCACGTGTGTAGTCTGGCGATGAGCTATGGCATTTCGGATGTCATGCACGCCTGTTTGACCGAGGTCGCCGCCCTGCAAGAACCGACAGTTTCTCCCAATCACTTCCTCTTTGGTGTAGCCCGTAAGGCGCTCGAACGCCGGGTTGACATAGACAATCTCCATGTCGGGCGACTGAGCATCGCAGATCAGAATTGGGCTAGTCGCCACTTCGATTGCAGCCGTTGTTAGCCGCAATGCCTTGTCGGCCTTCTTTTCTTCGGAAATGTCGCGGGTTATGCCCGAAAGCCCGACAACCTCACCTGCGTTATTTAGGACAGGCGATAAGGTGAGCGCAACATCGAGCAGCTTGCCGGATTTATGGCGAAGGCGAACAGGCTTGTTAAATGCGGCTTTGCCGGAGGACACGGCCTTACGAATTGCGGTCATTTCCTCTTTGCTCTCGTCGGCAAAGATGCGGCTGATGTGCTGGCCGATCATCTCACTTCTAGAATAGCCGTAAAGACGTTCTGCGGCACTGTTCCAGGTTGTTACAAACCCTTCAATATCAGCGGAGCTGACGGCGTCATACGTCAACTCCACCAGGGCAGCGAGCAGTGCGCTTGCCGCTTTGCTCTCCTTGCGCTCAGTCGTATCTCGGTACGTGACCAAGAAGCCCTCTATACCTTCGACATGGAGCATGTTGGTATTGCAGCACTCAAGCCAGCAATAGTTTCCATCAGACCGACGGTAGCGCACTTCGAATCTGACCGGATCACGAGGGACTTCAATGGTGCGCTGACGCATCGCGCGAACAGTGTCTTTGTCGTCCGGATGTACATAGTCCAGCGACTTTTTGCCGATAAACTCCTGCGGAGTCCAACCGAGGATGCGCGTTAACGAAGGGTTTGCATACCGCACCGTGCCGCCAATATCCACCACGCAGATGAGGTCTGAGACGCTCTCCGCGATGATGCGAAAATGGCTGTCAGAAGTCACTATGCCGCCGTTCATGACAACTTCGTTGGAGTGGGTGGGAGGATTCGAATTGTTTAAACGACCGCGAAACGAATCTATCACGGTTTCTATGCTCATAAATTTGTCCAGTGGACAATCGACGGCAGCTCAAGTTACGCGCAAGCACAATTGCAAATAGCCTAATCCTGATTATGTGTAGTTCATGATTCGATCATTAGGCTAGCGCATTTCGCGCAAACGCTACCCAAGAACTTCACGTAGAAAAGCCCACCTGCCGAATTGGAAGGTGGGCGTTAGAAGAACTAAAGTTGACCGAGAGCATAGCTTTCTGCGTGCTGTTACTTCTTATTGGTACGCAACCACAGCCGCCGATATAATTGCCTTCGCTGCCGTGATATCTCCAGAGTTATAGTGATTGTCGCTGGTGGTGTCAGTGAAGCAGATGCCGTCCTTTGTCCAGATGTTGGTTGGCGACGTGCCGCCGTCCATAGTGCACAGCGTATTGTTGGGTGTCATTGACTTGACATGGCCATCGCAAAAGGCATAGTTCGTATTTTGCGTGTGACCGGCGAACAGATATCCAACGTAATGGGAGTTGCTGATGTCCAGCATGTCGTCCTGCGATTTTGCCGGTGCCATCTCGAGGAACATGATGCATTGGGCTGGAGACACTATTTTCGGTACAAGGCTGATCGCCGAGTTGAAGTTCGCGGAGCTAGCCGACGACGAATCCTGATTGCCTATCGGGCCGTCTCCGGGATTATTGCAGTCTACTCCACCACAAAACCCAGGATAGTGCGTTCCCGGTCGGTTGTTGGTGCGGGCATTATTTGTATTTGCGACGTAATCATCGATCATGCCACCGTTGCTGCCGTTTCCAATCCCATACAATTTGTTGGTACAGTCGGACGTGCTCAAATAATCTAACACGATATTCGTGTTGGTGGGGCAGGTGTAGACGCCTGTCGCTTTGACATAGGGATAGATCGCGAATCGCCAGGAATAGGCGTTGTAGCAGCCTGCGTAGTTTGAGTACAAGTCGCTCGGCATGGCTTCGTCGTTGTCCTCGTTATACTGGAGCACAGCTAGGCCAATCTGTTTCATGTTGCTTGCGCAGGTGGTCTGGCGAGCCTTTTCACGGGCCTTTGCGAAAACTGGGAACAGGATCGCCGCGAGAATGGATATGATGGCGATAACGACGAGTAGCTCAATTAACGTGAAACCCTTGCTTCTATTTGCTTGCGGATGCATTTTACATCCCCTTTCTTAATAAAGCGCCTGAGAAACTGTTGGCGCAATGAACGTCGGTCATGAGTGCGGCATGTCCTAAGTGGCTTGAATGCAAGCCTGATTCTTGCGATGTGCGATGCATCGACGGCTGCGGCTCTAATTTAATAGGCAACGGACGAATAGATGCTGCGGCTTCCGTTGCACATCCGTTGCCTATTTCTTTGACAGTTCACACTCCAAGCCGCCGCATGGGTATGCGATGTGCGAACTGCTTCAAACTTATTGAGAACGGCGCTCCACTCTCGCTACATTCGTGCGTAAATGCGGCCAACATTAGTCAGACTCCCGTCTTCGTTCACCAGTGCGGACGCTCCCATGCCAGAGTCGGAAGGTCGCTCGCTCGTGAACATGGCATATCGTTGTACATAGTCGCGCTTCTGGAAGCCCTGGCAAACAAGCCGTACAAAAGTCACCGCATCCGCATTGCTGAGATGCGTCGGCGCGAACTCCGTCGCCCATATTGGCTTGTGATAGATCGAATAGACGTAATCGCAGAATCCCAGTACCCCGGCGGCTGCTCCCTCGGGTGTTGGGTCCTTTTGATATGTGTGAAAGCCGATAAAGTCCATATTGTAGTTGTATGGGCTTGCCTCTGCCTGCTTCATAAAGGACTTCATCCAGTCGTCCGAATCGACACCACACGCAGGCCCACCAATCGTCAGGCCTTTGGACTTCAGATCGGAAACATACTTGAAGCCCTCGAGAGCCTTATCGAGCTTCATATCCGAGCCGCCATATTTGTTCGGAAAGTCCGGTTCGTTAAAGCCAAGCACCTCTTTTGCACCCGGCGTGCCGTCGAGCACTTTTTGACCTATCGAGGTGTCGCCGTACCAGCCCCAGACCATTGGCACATACTCGATGTTTGTCGGAAGGTCGCTTGGGCGTTTCATGCCCCAGTTGTAGACCCACGAGCAATGGAGCAACGTCGCTGCAGAATCCAGTATCTTTTTCCCTGTCGGAATGCCCTTCTTTGGATTGAAAAGCACAGCGGGATCGGATATCGGCGTAAGCGTGAAAAGCTGGGTGCGCTCAGCGTCAAATGGCGTAAGCTTGGCCGGCGCGGACGATGGAAATTGCGTCAGACATTTTGATCCGGCCGAATCCGACGCTATCTCGTATGTTCCTTTTGGCTTCCCGATCAGCCACCACTTTTGAGCAGCGTCGTCCTGGCCGTCAACCGCGAGGTCCTCGTTCGTGCACACAGCGCTTTCGCTGGTGCCTTGACCGCCGTGGTCAAGCATCTGCAGCGAGTTCATCCCGTTGAAAGCGTAAACCTTGTAAGCGCCGTCCGGCTCCGATTCTAGCATCCATTGCGATCCCGGGTCAGCGCGGCGTTTGCCATTTACCACAGAGGTACCGGAGGCGTTGACACCGCCTTGAACACACAACACGCCCTTTGGCATCGCCTGTGAATGAATCCAGTAGCTTCCCGTCGCGATCGGCGCAAGATCAGCCTTCACAGCGGCGGAGCAAACAACAAGAAATAAGCAAATCAAGACTAACTTCAATGACATTCCCCTAAACTGACCAACCCGGCAACCACGCGACTTAATCGTATTCAATATCGTCGAGATAGAACTTTGTCGGATGTCCGGCGCCGTTAACAATCCAGCAAAAGCCCGTCTTGATGCACGATAAGTCGTCGCCCGCGAGGTCAATGCTGTACTGCTTCCAATCCGTGGTCAACGTGACCGACGTATTTCCCTTTGCGCTATCGGGATACTTTTTGCTCTTCCCAAGAAGCCCGAACGAAAAATTGACCTTCTCCCCGCCTGTTGATCCACGCGCCCAGAACGACAGCTTCTTTGCACCGGTCAAATCAAGCCCGCCAGGCTTGTCGCCCCAATCGTTTGCCGGACTCTGCCATACGACTCCACCCCAATTGTCGCTGGCCGTGTAGTCCACTTCCATGCAGGCCGCGCCTTCGTGCGGCTGATCCTTGCAATTGAAATCGATCTTGATGGCTTCGGTATTGCCCATGTAACCCGACGCAATGTAGGGCAACGCAGTCGCGCCTTTGCCGTAGACTACGACTGGCAGCTTCGCCTTGGCGACATCAGCACGGGCCTGCCCAGAAAATGCTGCTGCCACCAGGGCTACGGCCAAAATAGTTTTCAGTCCTTGCTTCATTCGGATTCCCTAATATTTAGCTTACTGATTGCGCTCACAAGATTGCAATCATCGCGTTAAGCAAAATCTCAACGCCACATGCCTGCTTCTGCAAAAAATCCTCGAAATCACTTTGCGTATTCGAATACGCAAACTCATTGTAGCAGATTGCGGCCAGTTGTCAAGCGATTTGAAGGGTACATTCGAAGCGAAGTTTGCAGGGACCGGCGCAACTGCGCGCAAACAGCTACGCGGTGTCACCTGGCGTTAAGGTGACTGGCACCACCGTCGTCATAGGAATGCTAGTGCCATCGAAGAGATTCATCATCAGCTCGAGCGCGCGCTCCGTCATATCGCCGTAGGGAACGGTCACTGTGGTCAGTTCCCTGACCGGTATTTTTGTTTCGAGAAAGCCGTCGAAACCTGCGATGGCCAACTCGTCAGGGACACGGACTCCGATCTGCATGCAATGCCAGAGCAGCTTGTAGGCAGCGCGATCATTCCAGCAGCAAACGGCAGTCGGCATGACCTCCAGCTCTTTGAGGCTATTCCAAACAGCGGCCGCGCTCTCGAGCGTGTCCTCTATCGATGTCGAAATGACCGGCGATTCGATTGGACTAGCACCGCGCTTTTGCATCTCGTCAAGGAATGCTTGGCGGCGTGCATGAACAGATTCGAACTGCATTGGCGACACATAAGCGATCCGCCGGTGGCCCTTGCTCCAAAGGTAGTTGACTAGCTGCCGCATGCCGTCGGCACCGTCCGCAACAACTGCCGGCACGTTCGGCATCGCGTTGACGAGCGCGATGACCTTCAGCGACGAGGCCGCTAGTCGCGCAACCAAGGGATTCGCAATCGTGGCGTGAAAGAAGAGACCGTCAATCCGGCCATCCGTCAGGTCGCGGTAGACCTCTTCCATCGACCGATGAGCCTGCACGCCGTGAAGCAGAAGGTCAAGGCCATGCGGCTCGCAGGCGCGCTGCAAGCCGCCGATAATCGCGCCGAGGAAGTCGTGGCGGACATCGAGACTGGCATAGCCGGAATAGAACCCGACGATATTCGTGCGCTGCCGCCGCAACGATCGCGCAACCGCATTCGGGCGGTAGTCCATCCGGCGAGCCGCTTCTACCACCCGAACGCGTGTCGCTTCGGCGATCCGATGGCCGCGTGTGCCATTCAGTATGCGTGACACCGTCGGTTGGGATAGACCGAGCTGGTTCGCAATATCTTTTGCAGTGACCGCCATTCAACCCTCTTAATCGCTCAAGGATGCCCTGCGCATTCCTATGCGCATATTATCGCACTGTTTGTTTGGCTTGTCAAGACGCGATTTTGGAGGCAAAAGAGACAATCGTTCACGACGCTCAATGCCCACCCGCCGAATGGGCAGGTGGGCATCGTTTCATTCGAGTCTGCCCGTACGCTACGCGTTTTTCAGGTTGTAGAACGACGCCTTGCCCTCGAAGCGTGCGCAGTCGCCGAGCTGCTCTTCGATGCGTAGAAGCTGGTTGTATTTGGCGACTCTGTCGGAGCGCGCAGGAGCGCCGGTCTTGATCTGGCCCGCGTTGGTCGCGACAACAATATCGCTGATGGTCGTATCCTCGGTCTCGCCGGATCGGTGCGAAACGACCGCCGTGTAGCCTGCCCGCTTGGCCATTTCGATGGCGTTGAGGGTTTCGGTGAGCGTACCGATCTGATTGACTTTGATCAGGATGGAGTTGGCCGTACCTGACGTGATCCCACGCTTCAGGAACTCGGTGTTGGTGACGAACAGATCGTCGCCGACAAGCTGAATCCGCTTGCCGAGGCGGTCGGTCATTAGCTTCCACGTCGCCCAGTCGTCTTCCGCAAGGCCATCTTCAATCGAGATAATCGGATATTTGCTGACTAGGTTCTCGTAGTAGTCGACCATCTGCTCGCCGGTGAGAGTACGTCCCTCGCCCGCAAGCACATAGTTGCCATTGTCGTAGAACTCCGACGATGCCGGGTCGAGCGCGATCATCACCTGCTCGCCTGGCGTGTAGCCAGCCTTCTGGATCGCTTCGACAATCACTTCGATGGCGGACTCGTTGGACGGCAAATTCGGCGCAAAACCGCCCTCGTCGCCAATGGCCGTCGCCAGGCCTTTCGCCTTCAAAACACCCTTAAGCGCGTGGTAGACATCGACTCCCCACTGCAGCGCCTCGGAAAAGCTGTCCGCGCCAACTGGCATCGCCATGAATTCCTGCAGATCGACATTGCTGTCCGCGTGCTTGCCGCCGTTCAGGATGTTCATCATCGGAACCGGCAACTGCGCGCCGTTGGTGCCGCCGATATAGCGGTACAGTGGCAGGCCAAGCGAATTGGCCGCCGCACGCGCGACCGCGAGCGAGACGCCGAGGATCGCGTTCGCGCCGAGCTTGCCCTTGTTTTCCGTGCCGTCGAGATCGATCATCAGGTTATCGATGGCTACTTGGTCGATGGCGTCGAGCTCGATCAGCTCCGGCGCGATCTTCTCGTTGACATTTTCGACGGCCTTGAGGACACCCTTGCCGCCGTAGACCTTCTTGTCGCCGTCGCGCAGTTCGACCGCCTCATGGACTCCCGTCGACGCGCCCGACGGCACCGCCGCGCGTCCCATTGCGCCGTCTTCGAGGTAGACCTCGACCTCGATGGTCGGGTTGCCGCGCGAATCTAAAATCTGGCGGCCAGTGATGTTCTGAATCAGTGTTGACAATGACGTGATCTCCTATTGATTTGTGCAAGTGCGGCCTTGCGGTGTTACAAAAATGTTAAGCACTCCCTGGAGCTACTGTGGTCAACCCAAAATGAGAGATTGCTCTAAAAATCCGGCTAATTATACCGAAAGGGGCCACGGAAAGCCCTTTCCCGCAAGAGCGTCCGTCAGTTTGTAGGACGGGCGTCCCCGCCTGTCATATTCATCCCTCTGAAGAATCAGGAAGACAGGCGGGGACGCCTGCCCCACAAAGAACCTCCCCTAGCCCCTCCTTCCGAAAGGAGGGGAACCTAAATCCCAAACGCCGTGAACCGCTTGATGCCCTGCCGATAGAGCACCGTCGCAAGCAGGTATCCCACGACAATCCAAAGCACTTGCATAAGGTAGCCGTTGATCACAGCCTGCCCTTGGACCTGCCGGATGAAAACCTGCGCGGGGAATGAAAGCGTCCAAGCAAACGGCAGCACATAAGCGATTTTCGCGATAAATGGCGGGAAGAATGCGATCGGGGCGATCTGACCATTGAATAAGACCAACGGCAGATAGTAGAAGTTGTAGATGCTGCCAACCTCGATGAAATACAGCGTCAACAGCCCCATGGCATAGGTCAGAAAATACGATACAAGGTGCCCCAAGACCATTGCGAGCCAAAACTGCCAGCCGAAATTGTACAGCGACGGATCCCAATGCACCCAATGGTGGAACATCGCCAGAACAATGCAAAACAGCGGCACGAAGATCAGCGTCCGCATCAGCCGCCAGCTACCGTTGCACGCGAACATCTGCCCCATCAGGCTGTAAGGACGCGCCAGGAAGACGGTCATCAGGCCGTCGCGCACGTACGTGTACATGTCCCACATAATGTGGCTTTCCACCGTGCAGGAAAGAAACAGGATGACCATGTAGTAGACGACCATTTGCGATGGCGTGAACCCATGGATAGTGCTGCGGCCATTGTACGACGCGAGCCACAGAAGCGGCATGATCACCGCCGGGAACGTGTCGGTTAGCAGCCAAATGACCGCGTTTGCGCGGTAGACCAGCGCATCGCCGAAATAGACGCGATAGAACGCGAAGAACTTGCGAAACCAGCGAACCAACTCATTTCGAGGCGACGCTGCGATGGACTGGACGGCAACAGACATGCTCGTGATCGTACCTCAGTACGGATTACCGCAGTGCGGTTGCGGGTAAGCTGAAATCAGATTCGAGCTTTCCGAATAGCGGTTCCACCACCCATGAGAACAATCACCCTTGAAGAGCATTTCGTTACGCCGATGTTGCTAGACGTTTCAGGAACGCGCGAACCCACAAACAAATATATGGCTGCGGTTCAGCCAAAACTGCTTGATATTGGCGATGCGCGCGTGGCCGACATGGACGCAGCAGGAATCAGTCTACAGGTCTT
This sequence comes from uncultured Armatimonadota bacterium, assembly GCA_963699265.1. Lineage (GTDB taxonomy): Bacteria > Armatimonadota > Armatimonadia > Armatimonadales > Capsulimonadaceae > CAXSEA01. Next base: position 1,965,014 of record OY969427.1, read on the forward strand.
ATCGCTTACAGGTGTAGAGATGCAGAATCTCGACGCCGACACCGCTACAGCAGTTGCCCGCGACGCCAACAAAACCGCCGCATCAGCGGTAAATGCGCACCCTAATCGTTACGCAGCCTTTGCCGCGCTTGCTCTACAGGATCCGGGCCAAGCTGCAAATGAGTTCAAGCGCTGCATCAATGAACTTGGATTTGTAGGCGCGATGGTCAACGGAACAACGGGCGGACTATTCCTCGACGATCCTCGGTTCGCGCCCGTGCTTGCGGCAGCGGTCGAGCTAGACGTCCCGATCTATCTTCATCCCTCACCACCGCCGCCGGCAGTCACAGTTGCTTACTACGACAATTTGCCCGGAAACGCGAAGCAGATGTTCTCGACCGCAGCGTGGGGATGGCATGTCGAAACTGGCCTGCATGTCCTCCGTATGATTGCGGCAGGGGTGTTCGATAGGTTCCCCGGTTTGAAAATCATCATCGGACACATGGGCGAGGATTTGCCGTTCTCGATTGCCCGCGCGGACAGTGTCCTCGCGCGCATGACTCCGCCGCTGTCGCGCAAACCCTCCGACATCCTCCAGTCAAACATCTGGATTACTACAAGCGGGTATTTCACGCACCCTCCGTTTCATTGCGCGATGAGCGTCATGGGTGCCGACCGGATTTTATTTTCGGTTGACTATCCGTTCAGCACCAACGCCGTCGGATACGCGTTTCTGGACTCGCTCCAAATTAGCACTGCGGACAAGGAAAAGATCGCGCACGGAAATGCGGAACGACTATTGAAACTGTAGCGGGTTTGCCGGGTGCCCAAATTTGAGCCGGCCCACTCGTTGCCCTGTCCTAGCTTCCGAGCTAGAATGTCCTGAAAGGTAAATGGTTGACGGCAACCGTATCTAACTGCGAGACAAGGCCGAGCGGAGCTACGGATGCCAGGGCTGGAACGCAATTAGCTATTGCTCTAGCGTGACTAACCAAGGCTGACTGCATTCCGATCATGTTCACTCCTTCGGACAGCTCATCGATTCCAGTAGCTATTCTAACGGTGAATTGGTCATGGTTTGGCGATGCACTGGGTCACCCGAGCAATTGGACTGAGGGAGCTAATTGCGCTGCGCCCATGGCAGCCACTGCAACGGCAAGTACTACATATCCAATATGGTGGGACAATATCTTGAGCGGAGGATTTAGTTGATAATGAAAATGTGTCGATATGAAAGCAAATTTTTCGTAAAATCTGTTGCACCATTGTTTGCCACGGTCGCCTTCATGCTTGCTTTTTTCGGAGGCGACTTGCGGTTGGCAGCACAAAATACCTCATTGGCGTCTGATACCACGGAATCCGAACTAACAGACGGCCTTCGGCTCTCAATTGCATGTCCAGATACAGAAGTGCGCCAACTAGAGCCGATTAGGTTAAAGGTCACGCTATACAACACGACGTCCGAAGAAGTTCAGCTTCCTTCGCTCGACGAGCCAAACTCCGCGTTTCAAATTGAAGTCACAAACCAGTCTGGACTTGATCAACCGCTCACTAAGTTCGGCCAATACGCTGTAGGCGGACTTGGGCAGGCACATTTTCGTACGGTGATGGATAGCCTCGAGCCTGGCCAATCCGAAACTGCTGTGATGGCAGTCAACCTGCTTTACGACATGACCGTTCCCGGCAAGTATGTGATCCGAGTAAAGCACAAGGTCTTCAACCACGACGATAGGAGGAAGCAGGACGTGGCAATATCGAGTCCGATTACTGTTGAAGTGGACCCTTCACAATGGGCGATGCAGAAGATGACCTATGCAACTCGCGAGTAGCGGGTTTGAACAGCGGGAGCTAAGCTCGCTCCGGATGTACCGCGGCTAACAATCATGCTATCGGAGGGCATGAACACGTACGGGCAGATGGAGCCGTTCCAACCCATCCTGACTTTCCTCCTACCTCATCCCCGCCAGCTCCCACCCCGTCGATGGTGCGAACGATGTGAATGTCGAGCCGTACGAGAGGACAGTGGTGTCGTCCATCAGCCAGCGTTCGACATCACCGGTAGTAAAATTTTCCCAGAGCAGATCGGGATGGCCGTCGCCGTTCATGTCCGGCGCACCGACAAGATGCCAGGTCGTATGGGAAACCGTCGCAAAGACCTGACCGTAGCTAAGAACGGTAGTATCGTTCATGAGCCAGCACAAAAGCTGGCCGGTTTGGCTGTTCCAAAATAGCAGGTCAGAGTGGCCGTCGCCGTTGAAGTCAGCCGCCGCAACGACTTTCCAAGCTGGAGGCACCTGTGCGTAGACCGTTCCATAGTCATCCACGGTCGTTCCTGTCATCTTCCAGCGTAGGATCTGGCCCGTTTTCATATTCTCCCAGATTAGCGACCACTTGCCATGTCCATCCACATCCCCAGCCGCGACCGGCTGATAGCCTGTTGACGGCGCCACTTTCGCAAAGGTCGCACCGTAGGACAGAACGGAGGGCGACGCGACGCCCTGAATATCCCACACCAGCAGAGCGCCGGTTGACGAGTTCCACCAGAGCAGGTCGGGTGTGCCGTCGCCGTTGACATCCGGCGATGCGACGACGCGCCACGGCGAGTTTGCGCCTATGGTGGCCAATGGCTGGTTGAATTTGAGGACAGTGGTATCGTCCATGTCCCAGATCACGACCTCGCCCGACGAAGTGTTCTGCCATAGCAGATCGGAGTGGCCGTCGCCGCTAAAATCGAAACGGACAGGAGGGGCAAGGCAGTGTCAAACTTGAACAATGTGCCGTCGCCGTTTGCTCCACCGCCGCTGGTCATGCCGTAGAACCGACCGTCTGGCCCTTGCAGTAGGGGAGAATAAGGATACGCCCCGTCTGTGAACTCAGCGTTGTCGCCGAACGCGTGCAGAATGGTTTCGGTCGGGGTTGAAAAGGCGGGCAAAACGCCGCTGACTATTCCGATCACTACCGCAAGAATGATGATTATAAGGGGGCTGCATGTCTGGCTGACGATCTTGTTCATGGCGTATGATTTAGACTGGTACGCTGGAAATCCTGCACACTGATGATTGAATCTGCAGAGTGCGAACTCTGCACCTATCAGATGCCGATCATATCTTTTAAAGGAAGTTCCTTGCGTCTGTCGACATTCGCGCATTGCTGCTGGTTGTATAGACCTGCTTGGCTTATAAGATCGCCATATTGAGAGTTGTACGTCGCTTAATTTGCGGGCCACGTTGGGAGATGAATGAATTGTCATTTTTGATAGATCGACTTCTTCGCGTTTGCAGCTTGACGTTGATATGCTTCAGCTTGCCGTGGCTTGCCGTTGCGGATACGGTCGCACCAACAACACCGCCTGCCGCACCCTCCGCCATTGCATCGCAGCCCGCTCCTAGCCCTGCGGTGGCCGCTGCGATCGAAGCGTCTAGAAAGGCCGATGACGCCAGTAACTACGAGAGCGCAATCAAGTCTCTAGACGCTCTTCTGCCGAACGCGACCTCAACCGATCAGAAAGCCATCAACGACCAAGTGACAAAACTTGAGGTCGATTGGGGCGGCAGCCTCCTGGACAACGGCAAGCTGCCGGAAGCGCTTTCTCTGCTGCAAAAAGCCGTAAAGGAAGCTCATAACGTTGGCGATCAGCGCACTGAGGCGATTGGCCTGGGTAATTTAGGACTTTTGTACGCAAAAACAGGCGATTATCAGAAGTCAGCCGAAGTTTACGTTCAGGCTTTGCAAATCGCCGACGCAATTGGCGATTATCAGCGAGTGGCAAAATATGGAACCGGCGTTGGACTAGCGGTGCAGGATGTTGGCAACTATGCAGTCGCACTTGATTGTTATAAGAAAGCACTGGATTTGTCCACTCAGATAGGATACACAAACGAACAGGCGATTGATCTGTGCCGTATGGGCGAGGTCTATCGAGAAACGGGCAAATACAGCGATTCGATGGCTTCCTATCAGCAGGCCATCGCAATTGCAAATAAGTTAAACAATCCCGGCCTTCAAGAGCTTGCGCTCGGCGGAATTGGCACGACAGAAGAGTATCAAGGTAATTTCACAGGCGCGCTCGACGCGCATCAGCAAGCATTGGCAATCGACCGCAAGATTGGAGACCTCCAAGACGAAGGAGCCGATCTCGCAAGCATAGGCAGTGTTTATGATGACCTAAAGCAAGAGGATAAAGCTCTTGACTATTACCAACAAGACCTGAAGATCGAGACCCAACTCGGCGAGGCTCGAAATCAGAGAATTGATTTAGAAAGCATTGGTGTCGCTTACGAAAAAATGCATCAGTACGATGATGCGCTGAATAATTTTCAGCAATCCCTCCTGCTGGCGGATCAGATGGGGGACCTCAAAGGCAAGGAGACCACTCTCATTAACCTGAGCGCTGTCTATTCGGATTTGAGGAAAACAGATAAGGCAATAGAATGCGAGAGACAATCGCTAGACATTGCGAGAAAAATTGGGGACGCCGACGGAGAAGGCGACGCCCTCAGAAATCTCGGCTTGGATTACGAACTGCTAGGCAAACATAACAAGGCGGTAGATGCCTATCGACAAGCCCTTATTATTAAGAAGAATGTCGGCGACTTGCACGACCAGCAGAGGTTGCTAGCCAATCTAGGCGATGCGCTCGAAAACGAAGGCGAATACCGAGACGCATTAGACTTGCAGCAACAAAAGCTTGCGATTGCCACCAAGCGCGATGACAAACCGGCACAGGCGATGGCTCTCGAACATATCGGATATCTGGGGATTGAGATGAATCAACCCGCGAAGTCGATTGACGCCAGTAAGAAGGGGCTTGCCATCGCGGCCACGGACAACAATCAGGTCGCCCAGGCCATGCTTCTACGTAGTCTTGGCCTTGCTTACCGAGACGAATGTCAATATGATGTCGCTCAGGATTATTACGGTCAATCGCTCGCTCTATTCACCAAGCTTGGCTTTGACGAGGACATGGAGTCAGTTGTTTCGAGCGTAGCTAATGCCTATCTAGATACAGGCAATTACAAAATGGCACTGAGCTATGATCAACAGGCTCAGACTCTTGCGAGCAAAACGGCAAACAAAAGATTGCAGGCCGAACAATTGCGCAGCCTCGGAATCGATTACCTTAAGCTTAGCAATTATTCCAAGGCCATCGACTACCACAATCAGTCCTACGTGCTTGCCAAGTCAATAGATTATGAAAGCACTGAAGGCGCGGACCTACAAGAGCTTGGCAACATCTACTTCGCAATGGGCAAAGCCGACAAGGCGCTTGAGTATGATCAACAAGCCATCGCATTCGGCCAAGCAAAGTCACAACTTGTTACGAAAAACGAAGCGTTGACTGGAATGGGAGCCGTATACATGAACAGGCGGAATTACGCGAAGGCGCTCGAATGTGAGTTTCAGGCCTTGACCTTGCAGACCGAAATCAGCGACCAGTCCAGCAGTGAAGAGTCGCTCTACAACCTAATGCTTTGCGAACAGGCGTTAGGAAACCTGAAATTGGCGGCGTTCTATGGCAAAGAGTGCGTAAATGTTCACCAAGCACACATCCACCCTCTGCCGCACTTCGATCCATCGGTGGCTTCGTCGTACATTGCGGACGTCAGGAGAGCGTACACCGGGTTGGCAAGCATTTTGACCAGCCAGGGCCGCACAGACGAAGCTCAGCAGACGCTGGCGCTACTTAAGGATCAGGAGGCTCGCAACGCAAAGCACTACAGCACAAATGCTGACGATCCTCAACCAAGCACGTTGGCCCTCAACGAATCAGAGCAAAACGCTAAAGCTAAGTTGGATTCGATCAGCACCTCGATTTCCAGCGTTTCCGCCGACCTCGATTCGTTCGACGGTGTGGAAAGCCCGCCCGCTGATCGGATTGCAGCAGCACAAAGCAAGGTAACTGCTTTTGCCAAAGTGTATATGGAATTCTTGCGCAACGGACTGCCACGCCTATTCAGAGCCTCCCATGCTAAGTCTTAGGTGCTTGTCTACGTAAGCCGATCACTGGGAGCTTTACGCGAGCGCGGGCATCGCCGAATAGTGGATCATCAATTTACGCCATAAGATGCTCGAAACGTACAGCGACTCCTCAGGCAAAGATTACCGAATGCTTGTCAAGTACGACGCGGGCCAGTCCGCGTCCCCTACAAACTCTCCGTCCGCCCTCATCCCTGTGGCAGATTTGCTCCCTGACGAATAGCCTTGCCTGCTACGCAGGAATTTTTCCCATCAAAGTGGAACCCTACCGCGTATACTGTCCGTCGTAAGGCCGGCGACATTGTGCTCGCCTGCAAAATCATCACCCAAAGAGGTTCCAACTTTGAATACCATCCCTCTCTTCAAACGCGCTCTGGCCGAAGCGCTCGGCACGGCATGGCTTGTCTTTGCCGGAATTGGCAGCGCGGTCATTGCCGCGCACTTTCTTGCTGCGGACAACCCCAATATCAACATGGGCATAGGGTTTATCGGCGTTGCGCTTGCGGTCGGCTTGACTGTCATGACCATGGCGTATGCGATCGGGCACATCTCAGGCTGCCATCTCAATCCGGCGGTGTCGCTCGGTCTGTGGGCTGGCGGACGGTTCCCGGCATCCGATCTGCTGCCCTATATCATCGCCCAAGTCATAGGCGGCATCGCCGGCGCAGGCCTGATGTTTGTGGTTGCGTCGGGCCATCCTGGTTTCAGCGCGACGGCCAGCGGCTTCGGATGCAACGGCTACGCTGACCATTCGCCAGGTAACTACTCGCTCGGCGCGTGCCTCGTCTCTGAGATCGCGCTGACATTTGCGTTCCTGGTCATCATCATGGGCGCGACCGACGGCCGCGCGCCAAAAGGCTTCGCGCCTATCCCCATCGGACTAGGCCTGACCCTCATTCACCTGGTCGGCATTCCGGTCACCAATTTATCCGTCAACCCGGCCCGAAGCACGGCCACCGCCATCTTTGTTGGCGGCTGGGCGGTTGCGCAGCTCTGGATGTTCTGGGTTGCGCCGATCGTTGGCGGCATCTTGGGCGGGCTGTTCTACAAGTTCCTCGGCGAAGAATTGAAAGCGCAGCCGCCGGTAGTCGGCGACGCGCCGGTTTAGGAAAGATATCTCGCGCCGACTTGAGATGGAACGCCACTAATGGCATTAAAGCTCAAGTCGGCGCGCTACTCCTCCATTACCTCTTCATCCTCATTCGTGTCGAAAACTTCCGCCAGCACGACCTTGACCGTGTCCCATCCAAATCCCCTACGCTGCAGGAACATCGCCAGCCGCTGACGTTCGGCGCGGCGCGCATCACGTTCTTCGGGCAATGGACCACCGCGAAGCTTCGATTGCAACGCCTTCCTTGCTAGGTCAAGCTCGTCATCAGGCGACACGCCAGCGACGGCTTCGTCGATCTCCTCCCGCGCGACCCCTTTTTGCATGAGCTCGGTACGCAAAGCCCGTGCGCCTTTCGGACGCACTCTGCCCCGGCTCTCCACCCATTGCCGCGCGAACTCAGCGTCATCGATCAGCGCCATCTCCTTAAACTTTTCGACGACTTTCTGAATCGTTTCGTCTTCGTAGCCCTTCTGCCGAAGACGCTGCACGATCTCACTGGACGAGCGCGGACGGCTTTCCAGCATCCGCGCGGCCGTTTCAACTGCACGTCTGGTCTCCTCGCCCTGCGCGATCTGCGCCAGACGTTCACTCGTAAACTCCTGCCCTAGCCTAATATTAAGCTCGGCAATCGTCTTTTCGCCAGCCGCAGCCGCGAACTGGCCGTCGACGTAGATGTTGAATCGCCCGCGCCGCCGACCTGGTTCTATGGCAGAGATGTTAGGCATGAGAGAATTTTAGCAGGACAAGGTGCGTTCGCAGGTCCGCCTGCCAGAAAATAGATTTGCACTAACTTAACGCTTAGGAGGTTAATGCCATCTTCGCGGTGAACGAGCATGCGATCTACACCCGCCGTCGCTAGGCTGATCGACTAGGAGACAAGATTACGATGAACGACTACCCACAGCAAACAGGTCCTTCCACGCCGGGTTCCGAAGCGCCTCAGGCGTTGGGAGACAATTTGCAGCGTATGGCGCTAAAGAGCAAGATTTCAACGGCTGCAGGATGGTTTTACTGGATCGCAGGCCTGACTGTGGTCAACGCCGTGATCCATCAGTTTGGAGGTAGTTGGCGGTTTGTGCTTGGCACGGGTACCACAGACGTGATCGATGCCGTTCTCCTTCAAACGGGCACCGGACATGCGGTGGCGGGATCGATTCGACTCATCGCGCTTGGCCTCGATCTGCTCATCGCCGCCATCATCGCTTTTTGGGGATTTATCTGCGGCAAAGGCTTGCGGTGGGCCTTTGTTGTCGGCATGGTTCTGTACCTGTTGGACGGCGTCCTTGAGGGATTTCTGCAGGAGTGGCTAAGTGCCGCATTCCATGTCTATGCGATTTACTGCATTTTTCAGGGACTGTCCGCCGCTAACGCGCTCGCGAAACTCAACAAATACACCGGTCCAAACTTCCGGCAAGAGGCGCACGCAACCTATGGCACGTCGCCTGACGCGTGGCCACCACCAGCCAATCCAGAGGTTGGCTACCAGCCACAAGCCGAGTTTGAGCCGCCGGCAGCAAGTCCGCCGGAATAACAAGGTTTCGGCGCTAGACAGTCACGCGCGAGTTTCGGCTGGTCGAGATCGCCTTCGGATCCTTGACAATCGCCGGGACTTTGATGGTGAACTCTGTTTCGCGGCCCGGCTGGCGGTCAATGATCAATTCGCCGCCCATCATCTGGCAGAATCGACCGCTGATCTCCATCTCGAGCGCCGAGCCGGTTCCAGTCGAAGCGACAATGGCGTCCGTGTCGCGGACATCGTCAAGCAGACGCTGAGCCTGCTGAGACTCATACCCCGTATGCGCAGCCTCAATCCTAAAGTGAACCCACTCAGTTGAAGTCAAGTTGTCGTAATCTCGCTGGATCGACAGCATGATCGACTTCCCGACCGATTCTTGGATGGCGCACGTGAGCACATTCAGCAGCGTTTGCACGAGCTTGGTTCTATCCGCGTGGATCGTTCCCGCATCGGCGATTGGGCGAGGGCCGTGGCCTGGGCGATGGCGGTACTCGATCTCAAGCTGGTTGCCGTTGGCATCCAATTGCGGCTGCGCCGCTTTCGTAATCTCCCGCGTCAGCATTGAAAGTTCGAACGTGTGCAGATACAGATCCACCTTGCCGGTTTGCATTAGGGCAAGGTTCATCATGTCGTTCGCGAGTACCAGCAGCCGCTTGCCAGCCTTTTCTATCTTGTGCGCGTCCTGCGCGAACTGATCGATGCCCTGATCCCGGGCATCGTCCTGAAGCATTTCAGAGTAACCGATGACCACATCGAGAGGCGTGCGGAGATCTTCACTGATGTCTGCAAGCAACATGCTCTGCGCCATACCTGAGCACGCCACGGCAGCCTTGGCGTTCTGCAGTTCGGAGCGCAACGATTCAACGTCCAACCTTAGCGCGTCTGCGGCCTCATCGTTCTTGAATCCCTCTGCAGGACGCAGATGCAGCGCGTATCGCTTTTCCTTGCTTACCGACGACCAGTTCGGGTCGTCCGCCAGCGATTCCACCACAAGCTCAGCAAAGAGCGACTCTGCCTCGCCTCGCCAAACGGACACGTTTCTTAGCGATCCATACGGCTGACTTTCGCAGCGGTCTAGGAACGACATCGGCTCGGAACCATTTGAGCGATCAAGCAGATCGTTGAACGTGATCAGATCCGCCGCGTTGCGGCCGGTGAGACGCGAAGCGAAACATCCGAACAGCCTCGTTGCGCCCTCATCGCACTCTATGACACGGGCATTTGAGTCCACAATCAACCGACCGCGCCGATCAAACGGGTCCGCTGCGGTTTCGCTGGCGGCCGTAGTGGGCTTGGCGGAAGTTTGCGAGTCCGAGGATGGCGCGGCCGGTGCCTTTTCGTGGATGTCATGTGGACGAACGGCCATCGAAACGCCCACAGCGATGCCCCGCTCGTCGAGAACGGGCTCGGCACTAAGCGATGCCCGGAACGGTTTTGCGCCAACGGAATGAATTTCTGCGAAACCGCCAGTGTCAACTTTCGCGCCCGTGCGCACGACCTCATCGACAATCTGCGTCGCCTTCTTCCGAGTTCCCGAATAGGTGACATCAAAAAGGGTCGCGACGGAAGAGCCTTTGAGCGTCTTTAGATCCGATCCTGTCCACTCTTCCATCGGGCGATTGAAATGCAGGATGCGGCCATGGCGGTCGGTCTGCACAAACCCCTCCTGAAGGACATCAAGGCTGGCAAGTAGGAGGCGGTTGCTGTTGTGCGTCGTCTCTGCGAGCTTGCTTGCTTCTTCAAGCGGCCGGGTCAGCTCCTTGCGCTCCGAAAACATCAGGATGCAGCCGATCACTGCCGCTATGATCACCGTGGCTACAAGCAGTACGCGCTCGGGAGAAGTAAAGCTGGCACTTGAAGGCGTACGCGCGAGGAAGTGGTCGAACAGGTACATGCCGAGAACGACCGTCGCCTCGATCATCAGGATCATCAGCAGCAGAACCGCGCGCTGAATGGTAGGCCGGATCGAGCTAAGTTCTGAGTACGAATCGACTACCGCCTTCTTGCCCGAAGAAATCTGCTCTTGAGTTGCCATCATCGTTACCTCGTTTCGGCTGTTGGAAAATCAGTTGAGGCCGGCTTGAATCTGCATTGAGCTAGCGCCTAAACCCTAAGCCGGGGCCGCATCACCCAACAAGGCGCGTATTTTTGCCATCAGGCGCGTGATGTTGACCGGTTTTGTATCATAGTCATCGCAGCCGGCCTTCATGGCACGCTCGCGGTCGTCGCTCATGGCGTGCGCCGTTAGCGCAATAATGGGGATGTTTTTGGTGGCATCGTCCGCCTTCAGCCGCCTGGTGGCCTCCCATCCGTCGAGGAGCGGAAGGCTCATGTCCATGAGAATCAAATCCGGCGCGTGCGTCTGCGCTGAAACGACGCCCTGAACTCCGTCCGTCGCACTGATTGTGGTAAATCCAACTCGGTCAAGACGTCGCGACAGCATGTCGCGGTTATCATCATTGTCCTCGACGAGCAATATGGTGGCCATTTTAGTGTTTAGCGGAGCCATCAATGATGGCCCTAACCTCCGAAGTATGTCTCGATCCCAATGAGTGTCCTGTACGTCGAATACAGCGGTGGTCAGCCTGCGCCTTCAGCAGTCAGAACTGTCGCGTCGCCTGCTCGGTTGGCCTGGAGCAAGACACCTGCTTGTTCACCCCAACTTGCCAATTCTCCTTCCGTTTGCTGGAAGTTTTGCGGGGCTGGTTTTGCCCACAGCTCGACATCAATCGGCAGCAAGACGGTAAATACTGAGCCCTTTCCCGGCTCGCTACGCGCCTCAACTTTTCCGCCCAACAGCTCCCAATCGAGCCGCGTGACAATCAGTCGTGACCTTACAACACGCCGAGTCTTAGGCTCGGCTTCAACTAAATTTTCGTCTATCACCTACCGGCCATTAGCTCGTTCGACGGTGCGCAGGATATGACGAGCTGTTGCAGCTCGTACAAAAGCTGGTCCCTGCTGTAGGCACCCTTCTGCATGACGCGCTCCGCATTGCCAAACAGACGCGAACGATCCTCATTCGTGATGTCCTTCGCGGTTAGCACAACTATGGGCAGCGCACGCCACTCTGGGTTCGTCCGCGTGATCGCAGCAAACTCAAACCCATCCATTTTCGGCATCATCAGGTCGAGCAACACTAGGCCGACATCATGGACTTCGAGCATCTCGAGCCCGATCTGGCCATTCTCAGCTTGAATGGAATCGCAGCCGATCTTGTCCAGCATCCGCGTGATCCGATCGCGAAAGTCCTCATCGTCGTCCACTACCAGCACAACGGGTCGCGCTCCGACCGCCTCCGCGCAACGCTTGCAGTGCTTTTCGATGACCTCGACAAGCTGCATGCGCGTGATCGGCTTGGCAAGGTAGTCGTCTGCGCCGAGCGCATATCCTTTCTTTTTGTCCTCGCACATCGAAATGACAATAACCGGCGTGTCCGAGAGTTTCGGATCGGCCTTGATCGCAGTCAGCGTCTCCCAGCCCGACGTGTCCGGCAGATTGAGATCCAGCGCAATAACGGCCGGACGCGACTCACGAGCACGCTCCAACGCCTCGTCGCCCGAGGATGCGCCTTCGACCAGGAATCCCTGGCGCTGCAAGAAACGCTGGATGAGAAATCGTTCGCTGACATCGTTGTTGATTACAAGCACCAGGCCAGCGCAGTGCGCTGCCTGCCCGTGCATGCCAGCAACGTCGCTCTTGAGCGGATGCTCCCATGTCAAGGCCGCTTCGGGCGCAAGCTCGGAATAAAGCGTTGTTCCGGGCAGGATCGTGATCTCCGCTTCAGGCGGCACGGAGTTTGGCTTGACAATTGCCGGGAGGCGCAACATAAAGGTGGAACCCACTCCCGGCTCGCTTTCGACCATCACCGTGCCGCCCATCATTTCGCTGTACAGGCGCGTGATCGCAAGGCCGAGGCCGGTGCCGCCAAACTCGCGGGTGGTCGATGCGTCCGCCTGAACGAACGGCTCAAAAATCCGCTCCATCTGCTTGCTGGTCATTCCGATTCCGGTGTCCGCAACTCGCAGCAGCACGCTGTCACCGCTGCCATCATTGAACCGCGACGCCTCCAGCCGAATCGAGCCGCCGTGCGTAAACTTGCAGCTATTTCCGAGCAGGTTAAGCAAGATTTGACGAATTTTCATCTCGTCGGCGTACATCCGGCCAATTCCGGGATCGATCTCAAGCTCGATTATGTTTCCATTCTTATGCGCGGCAGGCGTCACCGTGTTGACAGCGTCCCAGCAAACCGCACCGATCTCGAACTCCTCCAGGAAAAGTTCGAATTTGCCGGCCTCCGCTTTGGAAACGTCGAGAACGTCATTAATCAGCTCCAGAAGATGCTGACCCGCCTGATGAATTTTGCGCAAATCGCCGACAAACGACTGCAACTTGAGATCCCCCGCCTCCTCTTCCAGCAGTTCGCTATAGCCGATGATGGCGTTGAGTGGCGTGCGCAATTCGTGGCTCATGTTGGCCATGAACTGCGATTTGGCGCGGCTCGACGCTTCGGCGGCGTCGCGTGCGCGCACCAGTTCGGCGTTTCGCTTCAGGTCTGTGACATCGCGCGTCACGCCAACAATCCCCTGGATGATGCCGTCGGAATCGCGGTATGCGACTTTGGTAGTTGATGCCCAGCCAACTTCGCCGTCTACGCGGATGATCTGCTCCTCGTGGTGGAGCATCGGAATTTCGCCGCGAATGAGCGACTGCTCGTCGGAGTAGTAGCGCTGCGCCAGTTCGTCTGGGAAAAACTCGTAGTCCGTTTTACCGACCACGTCCTCCAAGTTCGATGCTCGGCATTGATGCAGGTGCGCGGTGTTGCTCAAGATGAATCGGCTCTGGCGATCCTTGATATAGATGCAGTCCGGAACGCTGTCGATCAGGATCTTCATCAAGTTGCGCTCTTCTTGGGTGGTTTCTTCGAGGCTTTTGCGTTCGGCAATGTATCGTTCCAACGAACTGTTCGCAGTTTCGAGTTCGTGAGTTCTTTCGCTGACGCGATCTTCGAGATAGTCGCGCGCCACCTGCAAGTCGCGGTTTGCCTCGATAAGCTGCGCCTCGACTCGTTCGCGACGCGTCTGCAATTCATCCATCTGGCCACCGAGATGATATGCGGAGCGTGTAACTATCGCGCTGATTACAATGCCCGTCGCGATTGCGGAGAAGGTCAACGCAAATGCGTAATCGACGTGATGCATCAGCACGATGCGAAACAGCGCGCCGTTGATGGCCGTGACAATCACGGTCGTTGGCAGGAACGCACGAAGGAGGGTGGCGCGTGCCGACGGCCCCATCAGCGGACTTCAGGGGGAAATGACTTGGGCCGACGGAAAGGATCAGCGAGTTGCCGTAGCAAAACAGCGCCGTCGCAGCGAACGGATCGATCGGCAATGTCGCGAGGCCGCCGCTTCCAGTTGGAGAGAGGATCGGCGACCGATAGATTATTCCTAGCAAGACGACCGTGTTTATCGCCGCGATCGCCGTGCCAATCAGCGCGACAATCGATCGTCGTCGCCAAAATGACATGTCGTCTGATACCGGCGATCCAGCCAAGATTGCAAGTGCAAACGCTACTGCAAAAAGGTTTGCAGCCGAATAGGCGTCGATTCTGCCGGTCGAACCAAAGAGCGACCATCCACCGCTCGTCTGCGACCTAACTAGAAACAGCAGCGCGATCAGACCGCTGATAGTAGCGCTCGTAATCGCGCAAAGCCGTGCGTATCGCTCCGAAGAATGAGAGGAGCGCAAGAGCACAAGCAGGCCGATCCCGGTGGCAGTCAAGCAGATCGCCATTGCGGGCGAGTTCGCAATCGGAACGTAGATGTGTTCGAGTACGACTTGAGCTTGCGCCTGAAGCAGCCAGGGCAAGAGCCCAAGAGCGCTCAGAATCAATCCAATGAGGCAGAACAGCGAACCTGCGCTGTGGAGCGCGGCAATGGCTTTTCGGGGATCGGATCCGCGAGTGCCAAACTTTCGCAGGGTAACTTCTGTGGTTTCGGCGTCGAACGGTGGACTGGTCGGGGTATTGTCGGCGACAAGTTGGGCGAACTCCGAATTGGGACTCGCGCGAACGTCCTCGAAACCGGGTTCAACATCGTCCGATAAACTGGTGCTGCGAACGCTCCGTCGCTGATCGACGCTCATACCATCCGGCCTTGTGGAAAACTAGTTGTCTGGCTTGCTGGAAATTACGTCATTATTGCTGATGCATTCTCGCGGACAATACCGTTCAAACGCCAAGATTACTAACTGATCATAGCACTTGCAGGCGTTCGCGTCAATCACGGCATTCGGCTGGAAAACTTATCCGAAAATTGCGCTTGACAGCTTACTATGCTTCTGTTAACATGAAAATGAACTAACGATAATTCAGGTCTATTTACTGATCGGATGACATGCCACAAGGCGGGCACCAGGAAATGCAGGACGCACATGAAACAAATTTCCGTTGTAATCTTTAATGCTTGCTATTTTATCGCTAACCGCACATAGAGCTATCGCTGATGGTTGGCAAAAGTCCGTCAGTTCTAGCGGTCCAACAGGGTCGTTCAGCGGTAGCTATTCTGGGTATGCGGAAAATTTACCAACGTGGAGCGCTCCGGCAAACTCTACAAATTCCATTACTGTGCAAGGATCCGGCGGTGGCCTTACAGATTATTGCCCTGCTGGGGCGACCGCTGGTATCTCTGGAAACGAGTTCCGGCTCAAGCGGCTATAACATGTCTGTCGGCGTCTCGAATGATACACACAAGGCGCTCTCAGTGAGCCAGCCATATGCCGTGGCAACGTTAAGCGCAAGCCAGACCTATGAATTTTTCGATTCGGTCACAGGTGTCGACAATGTGGTTATTCCGGGGCCGAATAGCATCAACACGATAGTGAGATCAGTTTACTCCGTCCCATCGCCTCCTCCGTACCTTCCAGTTTGGTACACCTCTACAGCGAAGAACGGAACAACGGCCACGATAACCCAACCATAGGCTCGGCGACTCATCACAACACGAAATTCGACAAGAAGGATACCAAGTTGAAGATCAACAACATTAGCTTCGGCACAAGTGTGATTCTCGCTGCATCGTTATTGATGCCTCTAGCTCTTCAGCAAGCCGCCTACTCGGATCCTACGGTCAGCGTCAGCGCTGCGCTTGCAACCTCAAACCACATTTCGTACGGCGATCCCATTGCTATAGCACTACACGTGCACAACATTGCAGCCGACGTGATCAGTACAAACTTGGGATTTTACCGAACCTCTTGGTACTCCGTGTTCGTAACGGATGACCATGGAACCCAATTGCCGGAAACGAAGGACGACCGAGAGTATCCGCCTCGGGGCTTGTGCCAATGCGCCGTACTGCCGATGCAACCGAACGAGGACGAAGAGGAGTATTTTACGGTCACAAAGTGGTTCAAAGGATTTCACGAAGGAAAATTTAACGTTAGTATAATCACGAATCTTGAATATGCATTAGGCGACTACGGTGGCGCAGACTCGCTGTCCGGCGAAGTTGAAGGCATTGTTAGAAAATCATTTCGGTTTAGCGTGATTATTGGCCCCCGATCTGATACCGAGTTGCGACAAAGAGCGGCGGAGATATATAACAATATTCTCTCCCCAAAATGCCCGGTGATATCTCAAAATGAGATGATTGAAACGCTCATGACCATGCCCGCCGACTGCACGTCAAGTACGATCAAAGCGCTTTCCAAGGCAAAACAGATTTCGCCGGGAAATATTGCTCGCGAGCTTGGGGATTTCCCGTCAACGCAGGCAGCGGATATTCTTGAAGAACTCCGCAAGGATCCGACCGCCGATGCATTTACGCGGTCCGAGGCCGGCCAATCCTTGAATAAGATATACAATTCTGGAGACGAGCCGACCCGCAACCACATTCGCGAGATTGCCAAGGCCGATGGCGTTGTGCTGCCTGACAAAGTGGTTCTTCTTAGAGTATGTGATTAGTCTGTGCAGCGGGCAATGTTGCTTCGGATCGGTGTAGGAAGGCAGGATAAGCGTTCCTTAATGTTCAAAAT
Organism: uncultured Armatimonadota bacterium; assembly: GCA_963699265.1. Lineage (GTDB taxonomy): Bacteria > Armatimonadota > Armatimonadia > Armatimonadales > Capsulimonadaceae > CAXSEA01. The sequence continues at coordinate 1,981,633 of OY969427.1, forward strand.
AGGGTAACTCTTCTGTCATGTCGTCAGGTTGCTTCAAATGGTGAGCAAGCCTGTGCATCTGGGAGTGAGCAGCAAATGGAGCCACGACGAGACATTCCGCCAACAATCGACACCGCATGCAGCCCGCTGAACGCAGCCTGGGAACGGTACGCCGTGGATCTCATGTCGGGCTGCGGGCTGTGCGTTGCGGATACGGACAGGGCGCTCAATTGGGACGCGTTCCTCGGGCGCAGCATATCGTTTACTCGTCTGCCGGGGGATGTCCGCAATAGCGGTGCCGCGCCGGATTTTACGCCGCTCCTGGATCGCGGGCTTCGCCTCCGAGACTTGGCCGAATTGTGGAAAATCCAGCCCCTGCGCGACCACTTCATGCACCGTGACGAGCCGAGCGAACCGGCAGCCGCAAGCTGTTCCATGCTTCTGCGCTCTGGCGGGCCAGCTGGCGAAATGCTGTGCGACGCGTTCCAGTCTTTGCCAAAAAGCAGCTCGCACTGGTCTGTCCGCGCTCTGCTGCAAAACTCCGCCGCGCTCGAAGAGTACAACTATTCGTTCCGAGCGTGGCTGCGTCATGAAATCAGCGCGATGGGCGAAACGGAATTCCCGCCGAAGGACTTCCGCAAAATGGTCTTGACCACGAATCCAAGCGGGGTTGCCCAGTATACGTTGGAGGAGGCGATCCGTATGCTGATGGGACGCGTCTTCCACCGCGCAAATCCGGTCATCGCAGCGCATATTTTGTGCGACTGGCAGCTTGGCCTATGGTACGAAGGCAAGACAGAGGTATTTGATCTGTTCCCAATCGACACGCATCACGCCTCGTTTGTCTCCGCGTGCTCGGCAGCGTTGCCGGAAGGGGAAGCCGCGTTTGCGCAGTGGTGGCACGCTCAGCCAGGCTGCGCTGACCTGCCGCCGCGCCTCGCTAGCGCGTGCATGTCGTGCGCGCAGAGCGGCGTTGGCTAATACTCGCAACGGCCAGCCGCGATCATCTTATGTTGCCGGGGCCGAGTTAAAATACGGGCAATTCAGACTATTCACGAAAATCTTTAGCTCAGGTCAGGTAGTTCGGCACAAAAACCTAGTACAATCCCTGGAAACAACAATCGGAAGAAGCAGTAGTTGTCCGAAATCCACAGTTCGATAGGGGAATGATCTGCGATGAATAGTTCGTTTGGCAAAGCGCTTGCCGCCCTAGCGCTTGCCCTGGCTTGCGTCGGTGTTTCCATCAACGTCGCAAGTGCGCAGTCCACCGATCTCACCATCGGTTCGTCCAATACCGCAGTTGCCGACCCTCCCGTCCTTCACCCGGACGTCAAGCCGGTAGTCGTTTCTCTCTTTTCCAACGTCACGTTCGAAAATTTCAATCCCTATAACTTCACGTATTCGCCGCCAGCCGGTGGGCCGTGGGCGAAGGTCGTTCTTGTTGGTGACTTTTCCATCAGCAAAGGCATTCAGTTCGACCGCACGGCGGAGGTTTCTCTTGGCTATGTCAACGTCTACTACGGCACTACGGTCGAGGACTCGCCTGACCTTGGTCCCAACTGGCACTTTGAGCGCGACCTGACTGACTATTCATCGCTGCTCAGAGCGTCCCAGCCTGGTGAAGTCGATCTCGGCAATCTGGTCAACTCCACCTATACGGGAATCATCACCGGCAGTGTAAAGCTGCTGTTCTACCCGGCAACATCCGACAGCCCCGCTCCCGAAACTGCGTCCCAGGTGCTTCCGTTGCCTGACGGCCCAGGCGGCGCAGCGTTCCTCGGCAGTGCTGGCGACGATCTCGACGCGACATTCACCTTCCCGACGAACGTCACCCACGCGTATTTGGATGTAACGTCTGAAAGTCAGAACACCGACGAGCAGTGGTTCCTAAACGTCCCGAACTATCTCACCAGCACGCTTGAATCCTACGGCGGTTCGTCGTTCCGTGAGGCGGAGGTGACTGTCAACGGCCTTCTTGCAGGTGCCGCGCCAGTCTATCCCTGGATCTATACGGGAGGACTAGACCCCTATCTGTGGTTCCCGACACCGGGGGTGCAGACGCTGAACTTCAAGCCGTATCGTGTCGATCTGACTCCGCTCGCGAGCCTGCTGGACGATGGCAAGCCGCACACGATCGGGATCAGCATCTACAACGACGACTATTACTTCCTGGTCACCGGAGCGCTCCTGCTCTATACCGATCCCAATTTGGCGACCGTCACGGGCGGCGTCACTGGATTCGCCGTGGGTGCTGCCAATCCCGTGATCGGTGACAGCATCGTATCCAATCCATTTGGCGCAACCTCTGGCCCGATACTAACGACCGAAGGCCGGCACATTCAGCTCTCCGGCTATGTGAACACGTCGAAGGGCCGTGTCGATACGTACCTAGACACAACCATCAACTACCGCAATCTGCAGAACTTCTACATTGACGACACTCATTATGTCGAGGACGTCGAGCAGGGAACGCAGGTTAAGACGTCGATTACCGTGCTGCACGGAAACGAGAAGAAGACGACCGTTCACCTTCTCTCGTATCCACTCATCTGCAACCTCGCGCTCGCGCTTCTTCCGGATGGCAACGAGTCCCAAACGACGTCGATCACCCAGCAGTTTGGCGAGCAAAACCTGAAGTACGATGGCGATAAGATCGGCTACTACGACATCACGTCAAACAACATCGCGACCGAAGACATTCTCTACTTTGGCGAAACGGGCTTGGTCGGCCAAAAGGGTGCGGCAAGCACGCAGAAGTACAACTACTGGGACAGCGACGGCAACTACTGGCAGCGTGAGCTGAAGTCTGTGGCCAATGTCCTCACCAGCGCCACCACATCACAGCACGGCTTTCTAAAATAAGCTGACCTGCATCAACCGATGACTAAGCCCCTTCCGTGATATTCCGGAGGGGGCTTCTTCTTGTAGGACGGGCGTCCCCGCCTGTCGTCAGTATTTTTTCTCTCCTCGCCATTGCCGGCGACGATTGGAAGCGAGAACACAGAAAGCCAATTCAGTCGAGGGGCATCGCTCGCTCATTTCCACCATATTTTGTTGCCACGCTGGAAGGGCGAACCTCTCTCGCAAGCTCGCTTGGTTAGCCCCTACGCTGAAATCATTTAAACGCAGCTATTAATAGACGCTATCGCAACCGCGAAAGCCGCGACGCAAGCCGCTTGGTGTTGAACAATACTGTAATGCTGGAGACCAGCATCGCGATGGCAGCCCAAATCGGCGCGATCAGTCCAGCCATCGCAAGCGGGATGCAAAACAGGTTGTAGGCGCATGCCCAGAAGAGGTTTTGGCGGATGGTCTTGCCTGTTTCGGTAGAGATGGCGATCAGATCGACTAGGCGGTTAAGGCGGCCAGACATGAACGTCACCGCAGCGGCTTTGCCAGCGATGTCGGTGCCGGACATCATTGCAATGCCGACATCCGCGCGGGCCAGCGCGGGCGCGTCGTTTACTCCGTCACCTACCATGGCAACAGCGCCGTCGATGGATTCGCGCATTGCCACAATCTCGCACTTTTCGCTCGGCAATGTTCCCGCGCGCCATGTTGCGATCCCTGCTTGACCGGCAATCGATGCGACCGTTTCCGACGAATCGCCGCTGACAATCTCCGGTTCGACGCCTGCAAGCTTCAGTTCCGAAATGGCCTCGGCCACTCCGTCACGCAGCCGATCACCTAGCGCGACGACTGCACGGACATCGCCCTGCGCCCGTCCATAGTAGATCACGGTCATGCCTGATTCGGCCCACAAACGTGCTTGCGCCGCCATCTCGCCATTCAAAGATGCACCAGAACCTTCGACCATGCGCAAATTTCCGGCAAACAGCATCGCACCGCCAATCGTCCCGGTCACGCCGCTTCCATCGAAGCGCGTAAAGTCTTCGACTTCTATGTCGGAATCCGCGCACCCCTCCCCCGCATAGTCGCGGATTGCGCGAGCGATAGGATGCTCGGAGTACTTCTCCAAAGCGGCAAGATTTGATAAATCGGCATCATGAGGAAGGACATGCTGCACGCGAAAAACTCCCTCGGTTAGGGTTCCAGTCTTGTCAAAGACGATGCGGCGCAATTTAGTCATCCGCTCGAGCGAATCCGGGTCGCCAATGAGGATTCCTCGATGCGCCGCAGCGGCAACTCCAGCAAGGATAGCCATCGGCGTCGCAATGCCAAGTGCACAGGGGCAAGCGATAACAAGCACGGCGACCGCGCGGGAAAGCGCCATATCCAGGGTTCCATGCAGCACCGTGCGAACCAAGATCGCCGTTGCAATTGCCAAAATTATAACGACAGGGACAAAAAATCGGCTGATTTGGTCGGCAAGCTGCTCGCTGCGCGCCTTTTTGTGCATCGTGTCGCGTACGAGCTCGACCATCTTTGTGAGCGTGCCGACGGCAACGGGACGTGTCACGCAGATATCCAGCGCGCCGTCCTGGAGCGTCGATCCGCCCGTGACCACGCTGCCCTCCTGTTTTCTAATGGGCCGCGATTCGCCGGTCAGCAGGGACTCGTCAACCGAGCCGTCGCCGCGCTCGACCACCCCGTCCGCCGCGATTGTTTCGCCAGCGCGGGTGCGTATGACGTCGCCCTCGGCAAGCTGGCCCGACGCCACCGGCACTTCGCGGCGATCGCGCAGGACATTGGCTTTTTTCGGCATCATGCCGCGCAGGAGCGCGACGGCATCCGACGCGTCCGCGCGGATGTTGCTTTCGATATATTTACCGCCCAACACCAGCCCGAGCAGCATGTCTGCGGTGTCGAAATACGACTTGGTGCTGCCATGCGCAATCTCCCACAGCGAATAGATCAGCGCGGTGGTCGCACCGACAGTCACGAGCGTCTCCATCGTTGCAGCACCGTGGCGTGCCGCACGAATTGCTCGGTCGAATAATGGCCAGGCACAAACAAAAACGGGGATCGAGAGGCCGAGCAGCATGAGCGGCACGACGCGTGCGATCAGCGGCGCAAGGCCGCTGGCATGACCCGCGTAGATCACCGGCGCGAGCATCATCACGTTCATCGCGAAAAACAGCGCGACTCCCGCGCGAATAAGCTCCGAGCGTCTGCTTTTGGCGCGCGAGTCTGATCCATCCCCATCAGTGCGAACGGAGTCCGCTGTTTGATAGCCCAGGCGACCAATGGCAGCACGCAGCTCTTCAAGGCCAGTGCGCGCGGGTTTGTACGACACACGCGCCGTGTCGCTGGCAAAGGAAACGTCCGCCGAAACAACGCCCCTCTGGCGACGCAAAACTTCAGCGATCAACCATGCGCAGGACGCGCACCACATCCCGTCGATATAGAGGATGCACTGGCGGGTGTCGTGGATCGTGCCGCGGTCATCGGGCGGAGTGATCTCCGCGTCATTCGAACGCTGCGCCGAATTTTCGCCGCGTCCGATCAGGCCCAGTTCTAGAGCCTGGCGATAAAGGAGACTTTGGCGAGGATCCGAGTTTGGCGCAGCGAGTTGGCCGCTATCCTCAAGAATGCGCCAGACATTCTTGCAGCCGTTGCAGCAGAATACGTAGCCGCTGTCGTTAGCTATTGCGGATTGGCGGACGGGCAGGCTGCAAAGGCGGCATTGGGATTCGTCACATCGGATCGGCTCAGGGGCAACGCTGGTGGTGGGTGTGGGCATCGGTCATCTGGCCCGACATTAGGCGACTAGTGCCCGAAATCCGCGCCCTTGAACGGATTGCCTTGCGGGATCGGCTTGCCATTCGCGCCGATTTCGACCTGCACCGGGTGCATCAGGACACGCGTAATCATCACCGAGAACATGCTCAGCAGCAGCACAGTGAACGCTACAAACGCCCACAGCACCCGCGGCAGCGGCCTGTTTCTCCCTATGGCAAGGTCGATATGGTCGATCTTTCGATTGCTCCAAGTTCGTGGCATTTCAGTTCCTCAGTCGTCAACACTACGGCTCAAATAAAACGACGAGCGCGCTTGGGACGGCGGTTTGCTCTCCCAGGCGCGCTCGTCGTTCTGCGCATTCACCGTTATTATATTGCACGCGACTACATTTTCGGCGTCAACGCTTTTTCGCCGCCGGTAACACGCACCGGAACCGCCGCGCGGCTGACCGCCGCTTGACTGGCCTGCTGGCTATTGAGCGCGTCGATAGTCTTGAGCCACGGTCGCCATTCGCCCTTGCCATTGTTCGCCGACTCGTCGAAAACCTGACGCTCGCTGCCTTCGGTCTGCAGATAGGCGACCAGTGCCTTGGCGTCATCGGTTGGCATTGGCGGGCTGGACGGATCCGCAGGATTCTCAACTGTAAAGAGCCAAGTGAACGCGGGCATGATCGAGCCTGGGCTCATCTGCACCGGGTTGAACAGGTGCGAATATTGCCAGTCGTCAGAGTATTTTCCGCCGACGCGGGACAGATCAGGGCCATTGCGTTTGGTGCCAAAGAAGTGCGGCTCGTCGTAGACATACTCGCGCTCGTCGGCTGCGGGAGCGGGGGAGGTTCCAAGTCCGTACCGGATCATCTCGCTCTGCAACGGCCTGATCTGCTGCGAATGGCAATACATACAGCCTTCACGCTGGTAGACAAGCCGGCCTTGCTCCTGAAGCGGCGTATACGGTTGCTTGTAGAGCTCCTGTTTCGACGTGTCGCCCGCGCTCCAGTTCGGATCCTGCGACGGCAGCCAAACGGTAAAGATCATTCCCACGACAAAGGTCAGGCTTGTGAACAGTCCCAGCCAGAGAACGGATTTTTCGGATTTCATAGTGACTAACTCAAATTGGGCTGCGCGTGACAAGCGCAGTCAGGCGGTGCTTTACCTGGTGAGCGCCATGTCCGTCGCGCGAACCTGCAGCTCAGGCTCCAGGCCTTCGGTCGGCTCGTACGGAACCGTCGCGGTCTTGTAGATGTTGTAAGCCACCAGAATCATCCCGAGCACCATCAGCTCGCCGCCGCCGGCCCTTGCCTGCCAAAACGGTTCCATCGCCTTGACCGTCTCAAGGAAGGGAATGTTGGGATTTGCCCAAAGCAGCCCCTGGTAATAGCCGCTGATTGACATCGAAACGACATAAACCGTGATGCCGATGAACGACAGCCAGAAAGACCACTCCGCCATAGCCTCCGAATAGAGCGGCCGCTTGTAGATTCGCGGAGCGGAGTAGTACAGACCAGCATACGAGAACATGGTCGCAAAGCCAAACAGCGCCAGATGCGAGTGGCCAATCGTAAAGTCGGTGAAATGCGTGATCGCGCTGAGCGGGCGCAACGCCATGAACGATCCCTGCGCGGAGACCAGGAAGTACATGATCGTTCCGGCGAGCAAGAACTTCATCGGCGTGTTGAAGCTGAGCTGATGCCATTCCCCGCGCATGGTGCCGAGAAAGTTCGTCACGGCGGCGACAACCGGAATGAACAGCAGGAACGAGAAAATTGTCGCGACCGTTTGCAGCCAGTACGGGATCGGGCCGTAGATCATGTGGTGGGCGCCGTTCCAGACATATACCGTTGCGATCACCCAGAATCCGATAATGCTCAGCTTGTGGCTATAAAGAGGCGCACCGGTGGTTTTCGGAATGTAGTAGTACGCAAGCCCAAGCGCAGCGGGCGTTGCGACGAGTCCGACAATCGCATGGCCGTAGAACCAGTTGACATTGGCATCGTTGCTGCCGACAAATCCGAACATATGCGTGTGGAATGTCAAATCAAGCGCCTGACCGGGCCAGTTACCAATGACATAGGCAAAGGTCATCCACAGAAAGAACGCCATTCCATACCATAGCGCAACGTAGATTTGCCGATAACGTCGCTGGGCGATCGTGCGGAAAAAGTTGTAGCACATCATCACAGCGGCGATCGCGATCAGGAGGTTCGAGACGGAATCGTAGTCCTCCCACTCCTTGCCCTTGGTCATCAGCCACGGGCTGAGCGTGTTCCATGGATTGAGAATGAACACAGTTGCCCAAACTACGCCGATCGCCCAGAGGACGCAGGCAATCTTGCTGATATTTTCGCTGTAGAGAGTCGTTCCGCATAGGCGCGGAATGATGTACGAGTAAAGGCCAAAGCTGAGCGGAACCAGCCAGCCGAAAACGACACCGTTGACGTGCGCCGGACGAATTCGCGGCCAGGCCAGCCAGTCAACGCCATTAAACAGTCCAGGAACGAAGAATTTGATCGCGGTGATCAGTCCGAACGTACCGAAGATGACGAGCGAACTAAGGGCGAACGCGATCCACCATTTTGCGGCGTCGTCTTCGTGTGTGATTCTTTCGGCTTCAGCGGCTGGCTGAAGGTTCATAATTTGTTGAACTGCCATGGAGCAACTCTTCTCTGTATTTCGTGTGGACCGGAATGGTGTAGCCCGGTCAGTAGACCAACGGCCTTAAACGCATCGCCCGACAAACTTAAGGAGCGGGCGCGACCCCTCCAGCCGATTGCTGATTGGGGTTTGGAAAATCTGACGGCGCAGGCTTGATAAACTTGCCCGTTTTCGGATCGGTCGGCGCTGTCAGGCTAAAGACGTAGCAGATGATGTCATCGATCTGATTGTCGTTGAGCGTGTTTTCCCAGCGAGGCATCGCCGTTCCGGGCACACCCTTATGGATCGACGTGTTGATGCGCTGCAGCGACATCGCCTGCATGAAGTTGACATTGCGCAAGTTGCGCGGGCTTGGGTTGAGCGAGACAGCGTTCGGGCCAGCGCCATCCTGGTTAGGGCCATGACAGCCGATGCAGTAGGTTTGGTAGAGATCGGAGCCATGCGAAATGGCCGCGTCGAGATTCGGTGAACCAGGGTGCGGTAGCTCGTACATGTCGATATAGGCAGGCGAAAGCAACGCCGCCGAGCTCGCGTTCTGCTTCATGATCGCGGCAACATTGTTGTAGCCGGTGTTCATGGTGTACGGTAGGGATCGTCGTAGCTGTTGGCCCGTCGCCTGCAGGCCAGGGATAGCGCCAGAAAAGAACAGCGTACGCTGACAATGGCGATGATGACGAATCCCCAGAATGCCCAGAGTAGCGGGCTGAGCGTCGTATCGGTGCGCTCGATGATCTCGCCGCCGGAGTAGTTGTGGAAGTTGCCGTGGACACCATGCTTGGTGTCGCCTTCAGCCATCGGCTCAATACTTTGCACACCACCACCAAAATTCTGGACTTCATCGATTTCGACGTGCTTGTTATCTGGATTATCTGCCATTCTTCATTATGTCCTTCGAAATATTGCTCCGCCTTTCGCGGCGGCGTAAATCAATTCGTCACCAAAATCCTAGCGTGTCATGTAGCGGACTTGCGGGTCAGCGATATCGTCTTTGAGCGCGCCTGCGCTCGGCATATCCTGATCCGGGGATACGGCCTTCGATCCCTTCGGCTTTGACGAGCTGTCGTACAGAGCCAGTGCCGCGCGCTGCGAATCCGAGAACGGAAAGATCGGCATGATCGACTTGGGCACGAATGCCTGCGGATTGACATAGTGCGCGATCATCCACTGCTGCGAGTGGCGCGAGCCTTCCCAGGACAGATTCGGCCCCGCAACTCCGCCCTTGCCCTTTTCGGGATGGTCCGGATCGCCCAAATAGTGGCAGGCCGTGCAACCGCTCTGCTCAAACAGGATTTTGCCTTGAGCCGCGGTTACGGGTACTGTGTCCGGCTGGGACGAGTTGTACGCGGTTATCCGCGTCAATCGACCGGCGCGATCCTGCGCATAATTCAATCCGGTTTGGGCGGTGATGAACGTCACCAGCGCATCGACATCAGTTTGACGCGACCGGTCCGGGATATAACCGTGATCGGCTAGGGAAGTCGTTGTATCGTCGGATTGAACCTCGGCTCGCGGGAACATATCCGGATCAAACGGCTTGCCGTCAGGCCCCTTCATCACCTTGCCGTAATTGTCATAGAGCGTAGCAACAGACAAAATCTCATCGGGTTTAGACGGATCCGGAGCGTAATTATAGGTCTCGACCTTCTTCGAGAAGAAGTACGGCATGATGCAGTTGTTGACCTTGTAGCGCGGATCATACAACTGATGCTCGATCGAATAGAACGTCGTTATGCGGCCCTCGTAAGTTAGCTCTGGCCCGACATTGCCCTTCGAGAAGCCCTCTATCTTATGGCAACCCCAGCAGGCGTTTTGCTTAAAGAGCTGCTGACCGTGCGCGATGGTCGTCATTTCGGGCAGATAAACCGAAGCGAACGTCTTAGGGTCAAACTTCTGGTGGCATTGCGCGCAGGCCGCTTCCTGATACTTAGACGGCAGCATCGGCTGGAGCCAAAACTCACTGTCGCCGTGCGCCTTATTCTGCACCAGTTCACGTCCAGAGCCGTAGTGACAAGTGGTGCAGCCGTAGGTGGCGAACGGGTGCTGCGAGGTCAAGCGCGCATCAAGAATCTGCTTCTGCTTGTCTTCCGGCAGCGCGGGATTGTTGACCGCGACCGCCCACGAGAGTTCGCCCTTCGTCACGGCGACGCCCTTGCCGGGATGAACCCCAAGCGTGTAGACAATGTCGCGCGTCTTAGGATGCTGATCGAGATAGGAAGGGACATCGGTTGCCGAGACAGTGACATGATCGACCGTCTTGATGATGTTCTCAGCGGTCATGCTGGGGTTTTCGACGCCGATATGGCATGACTCGCACCGATCTACACGCTGCTGCGCGGTGCCGTCGTTGACCACAAAAGGGAATTGCTGAAGCGTGTACTGCTCTACTTCGATGGGCGCACTCTGAATGACCGCTTTGGTGTCCGGAGTAGTCGCGAGCTCGTAAGCAATGTCCTTGTACTTCTGCTGCCAGTAGCCAAAGTCGGGCGTCCCACCAGAAAAAGACGGCTGGTTGTTCCACGCTGCCTGATAGCCGCAGATTCCCACGACGACAAGCAGCGCAAGACTCCACCAGACGAATTTCGATACAATCGACATAGATTTAGACCAACAATCCTGATCTTGCGGCTATCTCACAAGGCCAATTAGATGCGGCAGCAAAAGCTGCGGCTCGATGGGCATGTTCCACGGGTAGTAGAAACCCCAGTTCGGACCTCGGAAATAGACGCCAATAATAATGAATGCAATCGTCGGAATGACGAACAGCACTGTCCAAAGGAAACACGCAGTGCTGCGGCTCCTGGCAAACCATCGCCCGATGCCGCTGTGGTGACGGTCGAAATAGGGAATCGCCATCAGCGCGAGGATCAGGATGCCGGGAATGCCCAGGCCACCCCAAAACGCGTCGTAGCTAACCAACTCCTGCAAGCCCAAGAAGTACCACGGCGCTTTCGCGGGGTTCGGCGGCTTGGTCGGGTCGGCTTGCTTTTCGAGCGGCGGCGGCATGAATAGTGCAAGCGCCGTGATCAGCAGGAACGTGAACGCAAACAGGATCGCCTCGCGTATCAGCAGGTGCGGCCACGACGACACCATGTCTTCCGGCCCACGGTCAACACGCGGGGACGAACCCTTGACCAGCTCCATCAACCCGTACGTTTTGTTCGGGTTGCGCGGAAAAATCTCTTCTTCTCGTACTCGCTTTGCCATGATTTTTGCTTGGTTTGGTCGGCAATATTTGAACGTACCAACCGCGTTTCAGTTTATGCGCAGACAAACCGACTTACAGTTCCAGCCACACCCCTGCAACATTGCCCTTCCGCTTCGGGAGGGTGGCGAGGAACGAGCCGGGTGGGCGGCCTATTCGGGCGACTCCTTCGGCGACGAGATGCCGCCGTCTTTGCGAATCCGCCAGAAGTGGCCAACAATCAGAATGCCGAGAATCATCGGCAGGACGGCCACATGCAACGTGTAGAAGCGGATGAGCGCCTCCTGCCCTACCGTGTCGCCGCCCAGCAAAATGCCCTTAGAGACGATTCCAAAGTGCGCGTCGGGAATGCCGAGATGATCCGAAATGTAGTCCGCCTTGCCCGCGATGTTCGCACCAACAGTAATCGCCCAGAACGCCAACTGATCCCACGGAAGCAGGTATCCGGTAAATCCAAGGACGAGCGTCAGCACGAACAGCAAGACTCCGATCACCCAGTTGAACTCGCGCGGCGGCTTGTACGCTCCCGTATAGAACACGCGGCACATGTGGAAAAACACGAACGCAATCATCGCGTTCGCTGCCCAGAAGTGCATGCCGCGCAGAATCATACCGAACGAAACCGCCGAGCGCAGGTCGAGCATCCGGTTGTACGCCTGCTCTGTCGACGGGACGTAGAAGAACATCAGCAGGATGCCGGTGATGGTCAGGATCAAGAACAGGTAGAACGACATCAAACCGAGACCGAACGTGTACGTGAACCGCAGGGCGTGCTTTTCGATCTTGGCGGGCTGAATGTGCAGCAGGAACGAGTTGAAGAACGCCTCCGAGCGCTCGCGCTCGGTCTTCGGGAACGCGGTCGTGCGGTAGATCGACTTGTAGATGTTGTACGGCAGCGCCTTGATGCTGTCGAACACCTCGGGCGCTTGGCGATAGATCGCGCGGCTCAAACGCTCCATAGCCCCCATCGGCGGCTGCGCGGGCGGCAATCCATTGCCGGGAGGAGGCGGTGCAGGTCGATCCGTCTGTTGTACGCTCATGTCGTTATGCTTTTTCTAAACTGGCATTGCGGCAGGCTGGCCGCAATTTGTCCAGCAAACTAATACTTGTTCCGACCTAGGGCGTCGTGTAATAGGTGCCGCCCGGAACAATCTTGCTTTTGTCAACTTGCAGATCACCCGACGGAGTCAGGCTGACATCAAACCAGAACAGTGCAATCTGCGCAGGGCCGTGGGTCACATTGCCCATGGCATCGTACTTGCTGCCGTGGCACGGGCAATCATAGCCGGTCGCCGACGGCGCAACTGTGCAACCGAGATGCTGGCAAACCAGGGAGATCGCCCCGATGTGGTCGCCATGCCGAATGACGGAAACCTTCTGGTCGATGAATGTCTGCTGAGCACCGTCAGGATAGGTTGAACGCTTTGCCGATATCGAACTTCGTCGGCGGCCCGTACTTGACGTTCGGAACAAAAAACCGTCCGAAAAATCCGAGGATGCCGAGCGTGCCAATTCCGAATATTCCCCAACCGGCTGCTGACAGGAAGTTACGCCGGGTAAGCTCCGTTTTTTCTCGATCGTAGTTGATGGCCATTTCTTAAACTAACTTTCGTCTCGCTTCAGGCTACAGGGCTACCAGAAAGTAGCGTTCTAATGCTTCGCTACGGAACCTGAGCTATAGCCAGCCGCTGGTCAATCGTCCTCTTCGTCCCGGAAAACGATGTACTTGATGTCTTCAGTCTTGTCGAATGCACCCGTAGACGCGCCCCAGATGAACATGGCAATGGCGCCGAGCACGATCATCAGGCCGATTGCGAACATGTACAGGATGCTGACCGTCATTTTTTGAGCGCTCCGCTCGTCTATCAAAACTGATCGAAACCAGCAAAAATCGCGCTTACAATTGCGTCGATCGCGCGAACCTAGCTGACCTACCGGCACGATCAAAAGTATATCCACTGCCCCTTTCGTTTGTCAAGGAACGCCGCGGCAACTTGTGAAATTTTTCTCAAAGTACTGCGAAGATACGCCAACTGGCGGATGCATCTGCGGATTGGGGATGACTAACCAGTGGGGGGTTGGGCTTCGACGCCGTTCATGCCTCCTCATGAGAGCCGATCCTGCCAGTTTTGAGACGTGTGAAATACGCGCAAAATCACGATCTCGTCCGCAGCTGTTGAATAAACCGCGATGTGCCCGTGACCACCTGATCGCCTCTTGATCGAAATGTATCGAAGATCTTCCCGCGACTCAACGGGCTTTCCCTTCGCGTATGTTTTCCGAAGGTTGTCGATGGATTTTGCGAGGAAAGCCAGATAAAGGTCCGCATGTCGAACGCTATAGCGTTTAGCATTCCAATTCCAAATATCGCGTAAGTCGGCCGTTGCAGGTTGGCTGTAGTAAACTTTCAACTGCCGTTCTTGCGCATCCATTCAGCGCGATTTTCGGCGAGCATCTCCTCGACTTCTTCTGGAGTGTTGATCTTGGCGCCTGCCCTGACTTCGGCTAACGACTTGTCAATCATCGAAAGCTGCTCCAGTGTGAAGATGTGGTCTTCATGAATATCATCCGATAGCATTTCAGCGATATAGTCATCGACACTGTCGAATCCTGCGGCGTCCGCCCGGCGCTTCGCTTGGTCATATATGTCGTCAGCTAGCTGAATACTTTGCATGGCTTCGCCCTCACTTCACACTCCAACCTAATTTATTATGGCTCAGCCAGTCGATAAATTATTCTGTGTTCGACCCGTGGTTTCGACTGCGCTTCACGCCGCCGCTACCATCCTCTCCCTGGTCGCCGCAGAATCGGCTTCGGCGCTTGCCGGCGCTTCCATCGACAGTACACGTGAAACGCCCGGCTCCTGCATGGTCACGCCGTACCATGTCCGTGCCGCCTCCATAGTCGAAGGATTATGCGTGATGATCAGGAACTGACCGTCGCGGCCAAAATCGCGCAGAAGATTGGCGAAGCGCTCGACGTTTACACCGTCGAGCGGTGCGTCAACCTCGTCCATGACGCAAAACGGCGCGGGACGCACCTGCAGGAACGCAAAAAGCAGCGCGACCGCTGTCAGCGCCCGCTCACCTCCCGACAGTAGCAGCAAATTTTGCCGCTTCTTTCCTGGTGCCTGGACATTGATGTCGATCCCCGTTTCAAGCAGATTGCCGGGATCGGTCAGCGAAAGCTCAGTGTGGCCACCGCCCATCAGACGCTGGAAAATGCCTTCGAACGCCACCCCCACCTGCCGGAACGTTCCCATAAACAGATCGCGCGTGCTGTCGTCGATCTCGCGAATCGCCACCAGCACTTTGTCCTTGGCCTCCTCGGCATCGCGCTGCTGGACGGTCGTGTGGTCGTACCGTTCACGCAACTCGACATACTCCGCAGCGGCGCCGGTATTGACCTCGCCGAAGCTGCGCAGTTCGCGTCGCAGGCGGGCAACTTCGCGCGGCGTATCCGGTGCGACAAACGGCGATTCGGGCAACGAAAGTGCGTCCTGGTGCGTGATGTCGTACTCTTCCAGCAATCGCGCGACCGACTGACTTTGCTGCATCTGCAGCTTTGCTTCGCGAAGTTCAGCGCTTTGCGCTGCCTGCTGCGCGACGCTCCGCTCTTCGGCCAGGGCGCGCGCGGTAAGCTGGGCTTCCCAAGCGTCGGCCGCGATTTTTGTCCGCGCGTACTGCTGCGTGTCAAGCTCGGTTTGGACTGTTACTAGTGTCGCCCACGCCGCGATCCTAAGCTCTTCCGTGTTTGCGGACAGACTAGCTAGATCATTTGACTCTATTTCAAGTTGACTCAACCGCTCGCTTCGCCGCGCGATCTGCGAGTTCAGCCTATCAATCTCGCTTTGCGCTGAACTCAAAGTTTGCTCGTCCTGTCGCGCTTTTTCCTGAATTGACGCCAACTGAATTCTTAGCGTCAGTAGCTCTTCCTGCAATCGTTGGTCGCTCTCCAGCAGCATTGGGAGCAGGCCCGACGATTCCGTTGAACGTACTGCATCCTGCCCATGCTTCTGCGCGACTTCCGCCTCATCGAATGCCGCACGCTTGTCGGCCAAGGCGGCAATTGCGCTTTGACGCTCACCCATTACCTGCGACAGACGCGATTCCAGATCGGCACGCTCCCGTTGGAAGCGGTCGGCGTCGCGTGTCACCTGATCCAGAGAACGTTCCGCCGAGTTGACTTGCTGCTGAACTTGTTGGCGAAGACCACTCGCTTCAGTTTGCACCGCAAGCGCAGACTTGAGTGCATCGTTCGCCGCTGCGATCCTCTCGTCCGCGCGCTCGAGATCGTGTCGTTCGGCTTTAGTCCGATCCGTTAGCGTTGCGATTTCCGTCTTTCGGTGCAATAGCGAACCGCTCGACTTGGCCGCCGACCCTCCAGAAATCGCCCCGCTCGGCAGTAGGACTTCTCCCGCTAACGTGACGATCTTGCCCCAGCCACGCGCGCGATCGCTCACGGCGAGGGCATCATCGACTGTTTCGCAAACCAACACCCGCCCAAGGAGCATTTCAATGACCGCGGAAAATCGCCGCTCATAGGTCGCAAGTTCCGAAGCAACGCCTAAAAATCCGCGCATTCCATTGGGAATGTTTGGAGTTTGAGTATTTGGACGAATCCGGGACAGCGGCAGGAATGTCGCACGTCCAGCGCGATCTCTCTTGAGCAAATCAATCGCGGCTTTGGCCTCGTCCTCGTCCTCGACAATAATGTCCTGCACCGAGCCGGCGAGCGCGACATCGAACGCGATATCATAGCCTTCCGGCGCACGGAATGCGTCGGCGACCAGCGTATATTCACCGTTGAGCTTGCCGCGCTTAGCCGCTTGCATGACGGCCCGAACACCCGAAAAATATCCTTCCTGCGCTGCTTCAAGCTCCCGCAGGGTTTGCAAACGAGAAGAAATCGACGCCAAGTCCGCGCGCAATTTGGCCTGGGTAGATTGCGCCTTCGCAAGCTCCTCACGCGCTGATTGCACAGCATTAGTCGCCGCACCAACTTTAGCTTCCGAGTCTTTGAGAGACGCGACAAAGGCTCCGTGGGTTGCCCGCAGCGTCTCAATCTCCACTTTGGACTTCAGCAGCCTAGCTTCCGCTTCCGCCGCGCGCTGGCCTAGCTCGCTTACTTGCAACTCTGTTTGACGCTCCCGACTTTCGAGTGAAACAAGCTCCGCTTCACGCTGCGCACGCGCCCGTTCGCGTTCCGCTGCGCGTAGCACACGGCTCTCTTCCGCATGCCTCAGTTCAGCGATTTTCGGCAACAGTTCTCTGCGTTGACCATCCAGAATTTGAATTTGTCCAGTGATGCCCGCGATTCGGTCACGCGCATCGCCGGAGCCACTTTGGACGGACTTGAGCGTGTCCTGCGCGTTTTCGAGGCGCATCTTGACGTCGTCCAGCTCGGCCTTGATCAAATCCACCTGCGCCGCAATGCCTTGCCCGCGCTGCTGCGCAAGCTCGCGGTCGCTTCTAGTCCGCTCAACTTGCGAGTGGGCATTTTGGTGCCGAGTCCTGATGGAATCTAAGACAGCATCGATGTCCGCTAAGGACTTGGCCAGCGATGCCGCCCTATCTTCGGCCA
Source organism: uncultured Armatimonadota bacterium (assembly GCA_963699265.1). Lineage (GTDB taxonomy): Bacteria > Armatimonadota > Armatimonadia > Armatimonadales > Capsulimonadaceae > CAXSEA01. The sequence continues at coordinate 1,998,691 of OY969427.1, forward strand.
CATGCAGCGCAACTGCTTTGGAGTCGGCGAGCATCGACGCCTTCTCGCGCTCCGCGTGCACAGCCTGAATTTCCTGATCAATCTGACGTGCCTCCGCGATCAGAAAGTTCTTCTCCAGGGATTCCAGCCGCGATTTGGTTTCGTTGAAGCGTGTCGCGACTTCCGCCTGACGCTCAAGCGGGCCAAGTTGCCGCTCGATTTCGCGAACAATGTCGCGGACACGCACCAAGTTCGTTTCAGTCGCCTCCAACTTGCGGAGCGCCTCGCGTTTCTTGACGCGGAACTTATGAATTCCCGCTGCCTCTTCGAACAGGGGCCGACGTGCTTGCGGATCCGCAGACAGAACGGCGTCGACCTCACTCTGATTCACCAACGCGTACGATTCGCGCCCAACGCCCGTATCCAAGAACAGCTCGTGGATATCTTTCAAGCGGCACGGCGTCTTATTAATGGCAAACTCACCCTCGCCGTTTCTATAGGCCCGCCGCGTGATGGTGATTTCGTCATAAGGGAGCGGCAGACTGCCATCGGAATTGTCAACTGTCAGCGAGACTTCGGCCAAACCTGTTGGCTTCCTCAAGGCGCTTCCGGAAAAGATGACATCCTGGAGCTTGTTGCCACGAATGGCGGACGGCCTCTGCTCACCCAACACCCAAAGAATGGCGTCAGCAATGTTGGACTTGCCGGAGCCGTTCGGCCCGACAATCGCCGTAACACCCGGCGAAAAATCGACCACCGTCTTATCGGCGAAGGTCTTGAAACCGACTAGTTGCAGGCGTTTCAGGTACATGCGGAGGGAAGTTGGACAAAGGCGGGAACAACGGATTTTAACCCGCCGCCTGCCTGTTTGTCAAATGAGGAGAGGAAGGATTAGGATTTAGGAACGCTCAGGCCGCTGGGCCTTTTTTCATAGCTGGCGGTTATGGCCGGTTCTCGCTTAGGCTCGAACACGTCCACACCGCTAGCGGAAGATATTTGTCATCTCCTTGGGTGGGGCAGGCGTCCCGCCTGTCATCATTCAGTCTTCATCCCCTCGCCCGTTCATATTGGAAAGGGATCGGGGTGAGGGCTTTCCGCATGCCAATCATTCAATCTGGGTAACACCACCTTAGAGGTAACCAACAATGGAGAACAAAAACCTAAAATTAGTCTTTGCGGGATATGCGCTGGCATCGATGCTGGCGATCATCCCAGTAATTTTGCGGGCAGACGACACGCCAAACGACATTTCTAGCGCGAGTTCGAAGTACTCGTCAACATCAGTCTTTGTTGGCGGAACCCCGATTATGCGGGTTAGATTTGCGGCCGGAGGCATGTCGGCTGAACAACGCGCATCCGCTATTCAGCTGCGTGTAAACAAATTGCTGGGCCAAGGGCCGATCCATCCTGAGGATATCACCGTCGAGCAAAGCGGCACCGACGCTGTGGTGTTGGTGAAGGGCCAGTTACTGTTTACGGCGGATCAGCAAACTGCGGGGGCCAATCAGACGACAACCCTGGACTTAGCTCAACAGTGGGCGACAAACATGCGGCAGACATTGCCGGACCTGACACAAGCGAAGTAATTTGGGACAATACTGGAGGATCTAAGTTCTTTCGGGCTCTTACGACCCGAAGCCGGTGTGTTGCCGCGAGGGTTTGTTCCTCTTATGTCGGAGGCAAGGAGCTCGGCGTTCAGGACCCTCCCCCGCCTCCCGAAACGGGAGGGGCAAAAACGCTCGCACGTGGACTGGTTCTCTGAACTCCGTATTCTGGCTCCTCCCGCTTCGGGAGGCGGGGGAGGGTCCTGCGGCTCAGGATAATGAGAAACTCGCGGTGACACACGAATACCAAAACCCAATTTACCGTAACAATCGAGGCGCGCGCCTCGCGTGAGCGCAGCCAACTGTCGCGGTTAGTGCTCACCGTGTAACTTCCTTCTGGGATGGGCAGGTCATTCGGCAGTGTCGTTGACACTGCCGAATTTGTTCTGGTAACATCTATTGTTCCCGCGGGAAACGTCTGCCTCGATTGGCAACGTTATCCACGGGTTTTTCGCATCTTTGATTGAGCGCCCAGCACAAGACCCATGAATCACGAGATTTCGCTTACCCCTGCCCGCTACGCCGAGCTTCAAGCCGAGCTTGAGGAGCTGGTGACAGTCGAACGGACCAAAATCGCCGAACGGATTCGGCAGGCGCGCGCCCTGGGCGACCTTTCCGAAAACTTCGATTACCAGGACGCCAAACGACAACAGGGATTTCTCGAGGGCAAAATTCAGGGCCTCAAAAAGATGCTGGAAAAGGCGCATGTCGCCGAATACCAAGCCGTCAGCGACACCGTGGTTTTGGGATCCACCGTCGTGGTTTATGATGCGGACTTCGACGAGGATATCGAATACACAATCGTTGGTGCACTTGACGCCGACCCATCCAAGTCACGCATCTCAAACACATCGCCCATTGGCACGGCGTTGCTCGACAAAAAAGTCGGCGAAACCGTTAAAGTCCAGATTCCCGCAGGCGTGGCGACTTACAAGGTCAAAGCGATTAAGTAGCAGGCTGGGACACCTAAACCGATCTGCGACGACCCGGTCTACCTTGCATATGTGAAGCACATTTTTGCCTAGACCGGGCCGTCTATCCGAATTACTTCAAACAGCCCAGAATCGACGCGATGTAGTTGACCTGTCCCTCGTGGTAGCCCAGGTTCCACATCGGATAGTAGAGGATTTCGCTGATCGTTCGCGCACCCCAGGGCATATCGATGGAGACGCTCAAGTCCTCATCTGGGATCGCCATGACCGCACTGACCAGCTTTGGCACATTCGCCTCCAACAGAGCCTTGGTCTCCGGCCAGCTTTCGGCGAGCGCGTTCTTTTCCGCGAAGAACTTCTCCATGCCGCCTTCCATGTTAAAGACGCGCGTCGTCAATAGATCGGCGACTCGGCCAGCGAGAATTGCGCACTCGGCGGCCTGGTCAAGTGTTGACCGCGTTCCCTCTTTCGGGCTCCAGGTTCGCTTCTCTTCGGGAATGTTTTCGACCACTCCGATAAAATCGGTCATCTGCTTTTCGGTCCGCTCCGCAACCCACGCCTGAACTGCTCCAGCCATAATGTTGTCTCCTCTTTGAATGAATTCGTCCTGGGACTTATTCGCGATCCGTGGACATTGTCCTGCCAAAATGCGTCTCGAAAAATGCCATATTTGGCCTTCAATCCACGCACTTTGAATGGCACCATTGGCTAACGCAAATGGCAAAATAGAGGAAGACCGCGAATAAATCTTGCCCTGACCGAGGAGACTCGCCCGTGTCCCGCCGACAACTTTGCCTGCTTGCGACAATCGCCATTGCTGCACTTGCGACTTTTGACCCTCCTCGTTCCTTAGCGCAATCGGCCAACCTGCCGTTTCTCTATGGCAACAACGCGGCCTTCTTCGGCGGCCGATCCGTCTTCCCCGCCGACAACCCGTGGAACACGCCCATCGACACCGCGCCGGTTGATCCGAATTCGGCGACGTTGATTGGGTCAATTGGGACAACGGTATCGCTGCATCCCGACTTCGGTGCGAACTACAACGGCGGGCCGTTCGGCATTCCCTTTTGCGTCGTTTCGGGCAAGCAGCCCAGGGTGCCGGTGTCGTTTGGGTATGCCGACTCAGAGCGATCCCGGCCCATATCCAATCCCGCGCAACGTGCTCATCGAAGGCGGCAATCAGTCGAGCGGCGACCGTCATGTCATCGTGATCGATCGCGACAATTGGGTGCTATACGAGATGTGGTCGTCGTATCCGGGGAAGGAATCGTGGACAGCCGGCTCCGGCGCGATTTTCGATCTCAAATCAGACGCGCTCCGGCCGGCAGGGTGGACATCCGCCGACGCCGCCGGTTTGCCGATCTTTCCGGGGCTAGTCCGCTACGATGAAGTAGTGACTCAAGGTGCGATCAACCACGCGCTGCGCTTCACGGTGCAGCACACCCGCGAAGCGTATGTATCCCCCGCGCGCCATTGGGCGAGCAGCAACACGAGCAGTTCGCTCCCGCCGATGGGGATGCGTGTGCGTCTCAAGGCCAGTGTCGATACTTCAGGCTACCCTCCCGACGATCAGGTGATCCTCACCGCGCTCAAAAAGTACGGGATGTTTGTCGCCGACAACGGCAGTAACTGGTACCTGTCCGGCGCACCGGACGAACGCTGGAGCGACAACGATCTCAACATGCTAAAGCAGATCAAAGGCAGCGATTTCGAGGTGGTTCAGATGGGGACGATTGTCGGGCCGTAGGTTCTGGACTGCGCCAAAATAGCGGAATGGAAATCGAATACGAGCTAACGCCCGAGCAATACTGGAATGCGCACAATTATGTGTACAGGAGATATAGGTCCGGTCAATCGTATGACTGGATTTCCGTTCTGCTATTTTGGCCGATGATTATCGGCATCACATTCGGGGCAGGTTTCTACACCGCGGAAGGCGGGTTCATCGTCGGTGCGGTACTGGCGGTAGGAAAGTATATCTCTACCTACGGTTTTGTCGCTAAGCGGCGGTGGCTGAAGTCTCAAAAATCAGCCAGCGCTCACTACTTCGGTCTAACAAAGGTCACGATCAACAAGGACAGCTTTGTACGTGAGCACGATGGCTGGAGCTATTCAATGGCTTGGAACCTGGTCAAGGGTGTTCATGTTTACAAGGGCTGCGCTATTGTTGTGACTATTGGCAATCAGTTTAGCCCCATCCCATTGGAAGCTTTTGCCGACCCGGCCGAGGCCGAAAATTTTCAGAGCGCCTTGGTGAGCTTTTGGAAGCAGTCGAGCACAGCTGACGTACTTGCTGCCGCGCCATAGTCTCAATCCATATTCACGCCCGCAACGATATCGCCTTTCGTATCCTCCTGCATGTATACGCGTGACGGCCTTCCATGCGTGTCTGTGCCAAGAAAGGGCTTGCCACCATCGTCAATGCCATCCGGCCCAACGCTATAGAGCAAATAAGATTTCCCTACGCGCCGATACTGGAGAGGGCCAAGGTTTGCGGCGAACGGATCGGAAGGCACCTTAGATAGGTAGCGTGGGACTAGCTGGATTATTCGATCAGGATAGGCTCCCTCGTGGTCAACTTCGTACGAGCGAAGCGCGAAGAGAGTCATTAACATCTGAGTGAACGTCTGGTCAATCGTATTCTTAATTAGTGCCTGTCTGTCTTCCGGCAACATCAGGTTGACAAAGATGTCAGCCCGACCACGCGTGAAATCATTATTCTTCACCAGTTGATATGGCTGAATTGACTTCTGCTCTAAATCGGTCATCGCAGATCTGTAGTCATCCATCATTTTCCACTTCGGAATAATTAGGAAATACCAGGAAGGTAGCCAGTCTTTCTGATTCGGATAGGCGCGCTCTGGATGAGCCATAACCTCAACGAGTATTGCTTCAACCGCAGATTCTTCTTGTGCCCAGAGTTGATCGGACGATGTCCTTGTCGCATAAATCGATTCTAACCGCCGTGCAGACTCTCTGGCAATTTCGCCGGACACATGATCAATGGCATACCACGCGTTCGCTCGGCCGATCGTATTCATAGAGAAACCTGTCAGTACCTGGATGAGCGGCGCTCCGCGCTGGATTTTGTATCCTAGTGCGATCGTGTCCAAGCTGTTCGAAGTAGTCGTTTGCCAATCTCCTCGCGATGCCGCAACTTTGCCCTCGAAGCTCAGCAATCGAGCCATCTGCCGATACCTAGCGTCGTAGGGCAGCATTTGCTCCAGGGACGTAATTTGAGGCGACAGATATTCCTGCGACAGCGCAACCCTCAAGTCTTGCAGGGCAGGCGCGTTCTCGGTGATGATCTTGTCTTGATGCGCGACCGAGACGCCTTGAAGGAACGAGTCCATATATCCTGGATCGCCAACATGCGGCATCTTTCGGTCGGGGTAGATTGCCGGATCCTCGACGAGCAGCTTATCTGCCGTCTCAAGATCGTCGAACGCGTTGGGAACGGGTGCCTTGGTGTCTCGCAAATGAGGCTTTGGCGGAATGAACGCCGCGGAGCACCACGCCGCAACTCCTAGAATGATGAAAATATTAATATATGTGGCAATCTGGCTCTTTTTCATGTACAAATTTTACCCGCCTGGAAAGTCGCGTCCGACAAAGCACATACGGGTAACATCCTCTCACCATGTCCGCTAATCCCAACCTCGCCCGCCTTGCCGCGCTCAACCACGACAGCCATATTGCCGCGCTGGATTATCGCAACCGCATCTACAAGGCGCATCACAAGCGCGGGGAGTTTCACCGCGCGCCGGACATCCATTGGTGCCGCCTGGGCGATGGCGCGTTCAATATTGTCTATGCCGCGAATGTTCCCCAAGACAAAGCCGATGCGCTGATTGAACGGGTAAACCGCGAAGTCGAGACATGGAATGAGACCGCGCGCTGGTTCGCGTTCGACGTCCGATTTGCCGCACGATCTGGGCGAGCGGTTGAAGGCAAATGGCTGGGCGTACTCGTTCAAATGGCCGGAAATGACGTTGGATTTAACGCGATTATGCCCCGCAATTAAGCGACTCGGAAGCGATAGTCGAGCACGTAAAGACCGAGAAGGCGCGAAAGGACTGGCTACATGTCGTTCAGGAAGGCTATGACTTGCAGCCGCCGATGGCACGTTACAAAGCATCGCTGACAGACTCGTTCCTCGCCATGCCGCGTTCTCGTTTCCAGCTCTATTTGGCGCGCAATTCGCATGGCACCGCAGTCGCCTGTGGCACCTTGTTTATCCAAAAGCAGATCGCCGAAGTCTTTCACATCGCGACGCATCCCGATCACCGCAAACACGGCTACGGGACCGCGCTCATGCACCATTTGATCGACATCGCGCGTCGAAAAAAGTGCAGCGTGGTGGCCCTGCAATCGTCGGAGATGGGACGGCCACTATACGAAAAACTGGGATTTGTGGAAACGGGACTGACGGAGATATACAAGCGCGGCTAAAGCCTACGAAAGCCTGGTCAACAGTTCGCTCAAGCTGCGCGCCATCAGGTTGACTGCAGGAACGGCGCGGTCGTAGTCCATGCGGGTTGGCCCGACCACGCCTAAAGTCCCGCGTTCGCGCGAGCCGATGAAATAGTGCGCCGTGACGACGCTGCATTCGCGCATCGCTTCGACCGGGTTTTCGGAGCCGATCACGACCGTTGCCTCTTCGCCAGGGAATGCATGCGACAGGATGTCGAAAACGGTCGCGCGGGTCTGCAAACTTTCCAGCACGCCCTCGACTTTGCCCACATCCTTAAACTCCGGCTGACGCAGAATTTCGCTTGCACCCTCCACAACTGGTCGGTCGGAGCCGTCGTTGATGGACCGCGCGATCTGCTGCGCGCATTCCGACAATGCCACAAATAGAGTGCGCGATTCGGGGCGGCGCAGATCATCTGGCGGGACTAGATCGGTCGGACTGCTGAGCGTGTCGAGGGTTCGTCCCGCCAGGCGGGAATTGACGGCGTTCAGTGCCTCCGTCAGCGCAGCGGGCTCAGTCATGGCGAGGTGCGATGCGCTGCCGGTCAAAATTCGATGCTCCGATCCCCCAGTGCTCAGAATGGCGACAATCAGAAGCGTGTCTACCCCAGCGGGTGCCGCAAAAAACTGGCGCAGGACGATTTCCGCGGGTTTAGGCGGGGTCGCGACCGACGTGTACCGGGTCATCTGGGTCAGCAGAGCGCAGGTCTGGCGCAGGATGCGCTCGAGCGTTTCGGCGCGCTCGGATTCAAGCTCTTCACGGGTTCGCTCCATGACCTCGTCGTCCGGCCCGCGATCCACCATCAGATTGTTGACATAGAACCGGTAGCCGAGGTCCGACGGAATCCGTCCAGCGCTGGTGTGCGGCTGACGTAGATAGCCCTGATCGGCCAGGTCGGCCAACGCAGTGCGGATGGTCGCAGACTTGACGCCCCACTCCGAATAGCGCAGCGCAAGGTTCTCCGAACCCACAGGCTCAGCCGTTTCGACATAGCTCCACACCACTGCCTGCAGTATTTTACGTTTCCGCTCGTCGAGTTTTTGATCGTCCGCCACTGCGCGTTACCTCGGTATCCCGGTTACACTATATACCAATTACGCAAGGAGGCAGTCAATTGTGCCCGGCAGAGCACTACAACCTAGCATTCAATCCTTCCTCTTCCGTCGCTTCCCGCCGCGGGAGGGGTGGCGACTTGTCGCCAGGGTAGGTCTACGCTAGATCGGCTTCACCGGTTTGCCGTCAACCTGCATATAGGTATCAAGCAGCCTAACGCGGTCAATCTTCCACTCGCCGCCGATTTGAGTCCAGTGTTGTCTCTCTGTCACGCTTGTTTGCACCGTGTCCAGGTCGCCTGATTTCGGGTTGATCGCAGTTATGTCCATCGTCCATTTGACTGTCGCCGCGACTCCCGTACCGTCTGTTTGAGAGGATTTCACAATTCTTCTGCTGACGACGGACTGCGCCCTCTTGAAATATGTGTCCATGGTCTGATTGATCAGCTTGGCATTAGTTGGTTTGCCTTTTTGATTAAGCAGCACCATCGACGGCGCATAGAATCGCGCCGCCGCTGTGGCATCTATATGGTTCCAAGCATCGTCTAGTTGTGCGCACATTGCCTGAATGTCCGGCGTACCTGCGGCGCTAACGACCGACACATTCATCGCCAGAGGCAATATCGAAAGCGAGATAACAGCGAGTGTCTGGAAGTACTTCGTGTTCATACATTTAGTGTCGCTAACAACCTGAATCGACATTTGACTACATCATCTTCATCGACTTGCCGTTTGTCATGAACGAGTAGCTCAGAACTCGGGCTCGGTTGATTTTCCACTCGCCGCCGACTTCTATCCAATGGTCGCGCTCCATCACGGTGCCCTGGATGGTGTCCAAGAAGACGGTTTTCGGATTGATCATCGTCAGCTCTATAATCTCCTTAACGGTTGCGGTCGCGCCATCTGACGCCGCCGCGAAGGTCTGAATCGTCGTCTTGCTGGACACCGATTGCGCGCCCCTGATCTCCTGAGCAAGATATGGCCCGTACTGCGCGTAGGTCATGGGCTTGCCCATCATGTCCATGAATTTCAGGCTCGGAGCGTAGTATTTCATGGCCGCCGCGGCATCCTGATGGACAAGAATGTTGTCCAATTGATCGTATCTGGCCTGGATGTCGGACTGGCTAGCGGTTCCTTGTCCGAATGCGTTCGCAGATGTAAACCCGGCGACAAGAAGAGTCAATAGCGCCGCGTAGGCGCGGGTCGTTGATTTCATGCAACGGTGTTTGTTGTAGGCAAGCGTTATTCCTCCTGAAATTTGCCTACAGGCGGTACCGGAGTTTGTTGCAGTTCAGATTTCTAATTGGTCAGCCCAACGATAAACACATTGGCCGACTCAGAGGTTTTGCGGTACAGTTGAGCGTAAGCACTCCATTTGCACCGCAGCAAATAGCAGTCCAGTGAAGGCATGAAATATGACACAGATCACACAAAGACCCTGGCGCGTTCAAGATCATCTGATCGAGCAGCCAAGTTGGGGCGGCAGATATATTATCGATCTTAAGGGACTCACTGACGATCCCGCTTGGACCGGAAAGAAGGTCGGTCAATCCTATGAGCTGGCGAAATCGTCGGTACTGATTGATCCGCTAACGGGCGAGCATCACAAACTGGCGGAGTTGATCGCCCAATCGCCCAATGAGCTACTGGGACCGGACGTGGTCGCGAAATTCGGTACCGACATCTCGCTCCTGATTAAGCTGACACAGGCTAAAGGCAACTCGTTCCAGGTGCATCTTTCCGCGGGCAAAACGCTGAAGCATTGGCAACAGAAGCCGGAGGCGTGGCTGTACCTTGCGCCGGGAATTTTTACGTTCGGGCTGAAATCGGGGTACTCGTTTCTCGAATTCGCCAACGCACTCACAGAAATCGACCACGAAATGAAGCGTTTAAGTGCCAAAACAATCGCTGGCGATATTTCTGTTGGAGAAGCGCGGATACTCGCCAAGGAGTTTATCCGTCAGCGCGATCCTTATCGATTTGTGAATGTGGTCGAGGCGCGTAAGGACGATATCGTTGACCTCACCGCTGGCGGAATCCACCATTCATGGGAGGAGGACGAGCAGAAATACCCCGAAGGCAACTTGGTCTACGAAGTCCAAGTCGATGTGCACGACGACAACTGCTCCATGCGCGGCTTCGACAAGGGGAAAATCCTCGACAACGGCCATTTGCGCGCGACCCATGTTGACGACTACCTCAAAACCATCGAGCAGGATTCGCTCTATAATGACCTCAAGCACCACCTTCGCCAGCCGAAACTCGTCGAGGATACTGGTTTATCGAAGATCGAATCGCTTTTCCGCACACCCTATTTCCTACTAGACCGAATCACGCTGTATCCTGGCGGAACTGCGGCGCAATCGACCGCGCGTGGCTTCCACCATCTGTTTTTGCTGCAAGGAAACGTTTCAGTTGGAGGCGACTCTTTGATGCAAGGGGAATCGTATATCGTCCCGGCGAATGTAGGGGAATACGTGATCGCGGCCGGTGAGGACGATGCGATTGTGCTGAAGACGTATCTGCCGGTGGAGTAGGCTAGGCGTTTCAATATGAACGACGAAGGCGCTGACGAACCCGCTGTGGTGGGCTCAAATCTGGAACAAGAGCGATATGAAAAAGCGTGGGCGCGGCTGAAGCGTCTATGGAAGCTTTTCTGGATACTGTGGTTTGGATTTTCAGGCGCGATTCTGGCCCTGTCGCTTTGGCGTACTTTACGCCCATACTCAATCGTAATAATAGTGCCAGCCTTGATTGACTGGGCAGTATGTACGTATGTTATCTTTGCGGTTAACGGCTTCAAATGCCCAAGATGCTCGCTCAGATTTTTTAGCAAAGAAGCTTTGCTATTTGGACGATTAAGAGTAACCACTTTTCACAACTCGTTCAGCGGAACGTGCCTCAACTGCGGTCTTCGAAAGTATAGCTACCCGATGGAGGAATCCCGCGACGGCAAATCCTGGTACTCAACGTAAATGCCAATCCCGTTATCCACAATCCTTCAATCGATTAAAGGCAAGCTCATCGTCTCCTGCCAGGCGCTTCCGCATGAGCCGCTTTACGGCAGCGAGATCATGGCGAAAATGGCCATCGCTGCGGTGAATGGCGGCGCGGCAGCGATCCGCGCGAACACGCCGCAGGATATCGCTGCGATCCGCGCGGCGGTCGGAAGTCCCGATCATCGGACTCTACAAAGTGGACGTCCGCGGATTCGACGTCTACATCACGCCACGCTTGCATGACGCTGTCGCAGTAGCCGAAGCGGGCGCGGATATCATCGCGATTGACGCGACCGACCGACCGCATCCTGAAGGAACAACGGCGGAGTTTATCGCCAAAGTGACAGGCATGCACGGGACTGCCAGTTTTGGCGGATGTTTCCACATTGGCCGAAGGTCTGGCTGCGCGCGACGCTGGCGCGGATTTTGTTTCGACAACCATGTCCGGCTACACGCCCTATAGTCTGCAGCAGGAGGGGCCCGATCTGCAGCTTGTGAGGGAACTGCGCGACTCGCTCGGCGACATTATCCGCTCATTGCTGAGGGCCGGTTCGCGACTCCTGAACAGGTTGCGGAAGCGTTTGAGATGGGCGCGTTCGCTGTGATTGTTGGGGGCGCGATTACAAGGCCGCAGCAGATCACCGAGCGTTTTGTCCGCGCCATACTCGCATTGAAACGCTAATGTCTGAATCTCGAACATACATTGGAGTCGATATCGGGGGCACGAAAATCGCATGCGGGCTTGTCGATGAAACCGGCAAGCTTCTATTTTCTGAGGAAGTGCCCACAGACGCGCATCGCGGCGGAGCGAGTGTTCTGCGAGTCGCAATCAATTTAGCGCTGTCCATCGCAGCAATGGCCGAGACCGGTTCAATCCAAGCAATCGGAATTGGTGCGGGCGGCCAGATTGATGCCGAGCGCGGAATTGTTGTTTCGGCCACGGATATCCTTCCTGGATGGAACGGTACGCAGATTAAGCGCGAGTTCGAGGACGCATTCAAAGTGCCAGCGTTTGTCGATAACGATGTCAACGCGCTGGCGATGGGCGAATTGCGATTTGGTGTCGCGAAAAACCTGAAAACAGTTGTCTTTTTGGCTCTGGGAACGGGAGTCGGCGGCGCAATTGTGATCGACGGCAAAATCCACCACGGTGCGCACTGGACCGGCGGCGAGTTGGGCCACCTCATTTTGTCGATGGATCCAAATGCTCGGCAGGATGTCGGCGGCGCTCGTGGAACACTGGAATCGTTTTGCAGCGGGCCAGGGCTTGTGCGGACATGGCGCGAACTGACTAGCGACTATTCGACTCAAATCACCGGCGCGCAAATCAGCGAAAACGCAAAGCGCGCGCCTCACGGCCCGGCGTCCGCTGCCATTTCAAAAACGGGCGAGTATCTGGGCTACGGACTTGCGAGCATGGCGAATGTGCTTGATCCTGACCTGTTCATCATCGGCGGAGGATTGGCGCAACTTGGCGAAATGCTGCTCGCTCCGGCGCGGGAAACGCTGCACCGACTTGCTTTGCCAGGGCCAGCGAAATGCAAAGTGGTTACGGCAACACTCGGCGAAAACGCATCCCTTATTGGCGCAGCATCGCTTGCAATAACGCAATGAAAAGTACTTAACTTCATATGAATGATTTCATGTAAAGCCATTCTCGTTATACTTGCACATTTCTCGGAGTCCATGACCGGCCAAACTCAAAATAGATGACTCTCACAATCGCGCTTGTTCCGTTAGACGAGCGCCCAGTCAACACCAAATATCCGCAGATGCTTGCCGCGATCGCCGGCGCAAGTGTTTTGCTGCCGCCTGAACATGCGCGCGGTTTACAGCGCCAACCTGCCGACTTGTGGGTCGTTTCGAAATGGCTGCGGGAATCAGTCGAGTCAAAGTCTGCAAGCGCGGCAATTGTCTCCTGCGACTATCTAGCCTACGGCAACCTCATCAACGCACGCATTTCCAACGACAGCGCGGCGTACGCAATCAGCCGTCTTGCGCTACTCGAAGAGCTCGGGGAAAAAACGCCGATCCATGCGTTCTCGCTGATCACTCGCGTTGCCAATTCCGACGATATTGTCGAAGAACCTAGCTATTGGAAAGTTTGGGGGACTAAGTTTGCACGCTACGCTCGGCTTAAGCATCAATCGGAATCGACCCATCTTACCGACGGCGAGCAATCCCAGCTTTTCGAGCTATCGCGTCAGCTTCCCACGGACTACAAGTCTGATTGGCTGAAACGGCGACTGCGAAATCACGCTGTCAATCTCTCGTTGGTCGATCTCGCGTCCCGCGGACGGATCACATCGCTGCTTCTCACTTCTGACGATACCGCGCCATTCGGATTTCCTACACGCGAGCGAAACTGGGTACGTTCGTGGCTGGAAATGATCGGCGACGCAACTCCATCCAATATCCAGATGCATCCCGGCGCGGACGAGGTCGGCTCGGCATTATTGGCGAAACTGGTGAACGAAAATGCTGGCAACGTGCCACGCGTTTCGATCCTCTACTCCAACCCTGGCGACGAGATGATTGTCGCGCCATACGAAGACCGACCGGTTCGTGAAACCGTCGTGGGACAAATCGAAGCGTGCGGCTGCAAAGTAGTTCCTAGCGGCGAAGAGTGCGATTTCGTGCTTGCGGTAGTGACACCATCGCCGCGCCGAACAGACTACCGCATGGATTATCTAGCGCCTGATCGCGAAACTAGATCCGCCAAATACGCAGAGTTTCTAGACAAAATCCAGGAGTCGCAAGCGGCAGGCACGCCTGTCGCCCTTGCCGATGTCGCCTACCCAAACGGCTCTGATCCGCTGATGAGCGAAACGCTTCTCGCCCCAGAACGAGTCGGCGTCGCATCAAAGTTAGCCGCTTACGGAGCTTGGAACACGGCCGGAAATACGCTGGGCGTGGTGGTCGCGCAGGCAGCTTGTGCGCTGCTCAGTGTCGGCGATCCTGTGCGCGAAACCGCGCAACGACTCTTCCTAACCCACCGATTCCTTGAAGACTACGGCTATCAGCAGCGTGTTCGACGCGAAGCCAGAGACTTTTGCGATTCGCAGTTTGGGACGCGCGACCCCAACCCGGAATCAAACAATCAAGTTTCGGCCGTCAGCGAATTTATTGAAAGCCGGCTGAACATCATCCTCGGCGAACTGCAGGAATCGGGGATTGGAACTGGCGTGAGCATCGTCCGGGGCAGCACGCGGCTACCCTGGCGACGGACGTTTGAGGTGGATTTTGACCTGGAAGACCCCTCCGTCTCGCAAGCTCGCCACCTCCCCGAAGCGGGAAGGCAAGGTTGAGGATTTAGGTGCCCGCGCTCTTTGCGATCATGGCCTGACGATAGTGCTCGTCGGGGCGTGTGTGGATGCGCGCGACATTGTCCGGAGTCAAAAATGTCGGGCCGCCGCAAGCAAATGCTCCCAGCATGACCCGCGCCGCCTTGTCCGCCATCATCGTGATATCCACCACCTGCTTCGACGTTTTCCCCAGCGCGATGAATCCGTGGTTCTTCATGTAGATCGTCTTCGGGTTTTCGCCATACTCCTCAACATAGCCCACAACCGCGTCGCGAATCGCCCTCGCAAGCGGAATGCCCGGATCGATATACGGCACAAAACACGGCGCGACCCCGCAGACCACGATCTCGTCGGGAAACATCCTGCCCTTCGACGTCACCGCCGCCCACCCTCCGTCGGAGCACATCAAGCCATTAATCGTGGTCACATGCGTGTGGCCGATAAAACTGATCCCCGGCAATGTCAGCAAATACGCATGCATCAATGTCTCGACCGACGGCATCTTCGAATTCGCACCGACACACGAGCTCAGCAACAAATCCTTTGTCTCCGTGTCCGACAAACTCCCTTCGCTCATCAACGCATCCAAAATTGGCGCAAATCTCACCTCCGCGACCTGCTCTTCCACAAGAGTCCCTAGGGTCGAGCCGCTCGCCTTGACAAAAAACGTCTCGTCGGAAACGCGCGTCGACGTGTTCCCCTCCCCTAAGATCGCCCAATCGTGCGACGGATCGCCCAGCGTGCGGGAGAGCTTGATCAGTTCGTGCAGAAGTTCCGCTTTTTCCATAGTCTTTGTAGTCATTTGACTCATTTAAGAGTGAAGAACGCTCCATGGCCGCTGGGCCATTTTTCGCATGGAGAGTGCGTTGGCCCGCGCATGGACTCCATAGCAGGCCAAATGATGTCGGTCCGGCCCTAACCTATTTTGCTTCCTAGCAGGCTTCCGCTGGCGGTTTGTGCGTGTTCGAGCCTAAGCGAGAACCGCACAAACCGCCAGCCGCGAAAAAAGGCCCAGCGGCCTTAGAGCGTTCCTAAATCCCCTCTTTCCCTACTCTTCTCCCCACCTCTACGCCCCTAGGCCAGCCCCACCGCCAATCCCGCGCTCCTTGGCCATCGAATCAGCGTAGCCGCTTTCGACAAAGCCGCGGACTGGGTCAACTGGGTCAGGGAGGCCCATTTCGGAACGCACTTTCCAGAGGAGCGGGCGGACATCGGTGGCAAATGCGGTTTTGATTGCTTCTTCGGCCGAGACGAGATCGTCGTTGTAGCGTGCGGTTTTGAGGGCGGATTGGTTGACGATGAGCGCTTTGGCGTAGGAAGATTGTAGCGCGACCAGGCTTTGGATCATTTCGGCGATCTTGTTTTTGAGCGTATGGGACTCGTCGATCATGTAGGCAACATGGTCGGCGATGCCATCGTTTTCGCCGGCGACTAGTTCCGTGTAGATGAGGAAGAGCTCGTACGGGTTAATGGAGCCGGTGGTGAGATCGTCGTCGGCGTATTTGCGGTTGTTGAAATGGAAGCCGCCAAGCCGGTGTTCGTCGAGCAGGAACGCGACAATGTGCTCGATATTTGCGCCATGCAGATGGTGGCCGAGATCGACCAGAACCTTGGCGTTGGTGCCGAGCTTGCTGCAAAATGATGCCGCCATGCCCCAATCGGCGATGTCGGTATGATAGAACGCGGGCTCGAACGGCTTGTATTCGAGCAGGAGGGTTTGGCTGGGCGACAGTTTTTCGTAGACTGCGGCGAGTCCCTCTTCGAAGAACTGCTTGCGCTGGCGGATGCTACCTTGGCCAGGGAAATTGGTGCCATCGGCGAACCATAGGGATAGTGCGTTGGAACCTGTTTTGTTCATGATCTCGACACAGTCGATTATATGGTGGGTCGCCTTACGGCGCGTTTCGGGGTTGACACTTCCGAGGCTGCCGAATCGGTAGTCGTAGTCTTGGAAGACATTCGGGTTGACTGCGCCAACATGCACGCCGAGCGACGACGCGTACACGGCAAGCTCCGACCAGTCGTCGACCGTGTCCCACGGAATATGGACAGCCACACCAGGTGCGATGCCGGTGAACTTTTGGCTCTGGGCGGCGTCGGCAAATTTCTCCTTGACATTTCGGGGCGCACCAGCCATGCGAAAGACGCCAAACCGAGTGCCGCCGTCGGCATAGCCCCACGACGGCGTTTCGACACGTTGCGCCTTCAGACGTGCTTCGACAGTGGCCACGTCAATGCCGGATTCGCCTAGTTGGTCGGCCAAAAGTGCGTACGCACGATCCATTGAATAAGCCATAGGTTACTTATGCTCCGTAGCTGAACATGTTAAAGTTTGTTTTCCGCGCTCGCCCAAATGCCGTCGTTGGCCTGGTTCGGCGCAAAAGTTTCGACCGGGAACGAACTTCGGCAAAGCTCGCTTCCTGCCTGCCAATGTTCGATAGCGTGCGACCCAACTAGCTGTGCGATAATATTGCCGATCGCGGTCGCTTCGGCTGGGCCGGAAATAACAGTTAGGCCAGTTGCGTCAGCGGTCAATTGGTTCAGCAGCCTGTTTTGCGACCCTCCGCCGATAATATGAAGAATGTCAAACTTACGGCCCGTTAGTTCGGAGAGCTGGCGGATGCCACGCCGATAGGCAAACGCCAAGCTGTCTAGGCAGCAACGGATCAGCGCGCCAACATCGCCTGCAGCGGGAATCGGCTGACTGGTTTCGGCACAAGCGGCGAGAATCTCCGACGGCATATCCGCAGGCGCAAGGAAGCGGTCGTCGGTGGCGTCAACTAAGCTCACTAGTGGAGCAGATTGAGCCGCCATTTCGGTTAGTTCTGCGTAGGTGTAGTCTCGTCCGGTAGTTTTCGCTAGACTGCGCCGACACTCCTGCACGAGCCACAACCCCATGATGTTCTTCAGGAAACGCGTGGTACCTGCGACACCGCCCTCGTTGCTGAAACCTGCTTCGAGCGCGGCATCGTCGAGAATCGGATTCGGGAGAACCGCGCCCAAAAGCGACCAAGTTCCGGACGACAGGAACGCCCAATTTTCACCAGATTTTGCCGGGACTGCAACCACGGCGGACGCGGTATCGTGTGTAGCGGGTGCATAAACGGGAGTTCCGCCGGAGGTTTTCCCAAGCAACGTGCCTGCCTCATGCAGCTTGTCAAGGAAATGATGCGGGATGGAAAGTTGATCGAGCAATTCCCGGTGCCAGTCCGAGCGATCCGACTTAAGAAGCTGAGTCGTGCTCGCCATGGTGAGCTCGTTGCCGTGCCGACCGCTCTCGCCGCCAGTCAGCATAAAGTGGAACAAGTCAGGCATCAGCAAAAGCTGCGCGCCTTGCTGCAGTGCATCCGCTTCGGCGTTTGTGCGCGCATGAAGCTGGAAGACGGTGTTGAACGGCATCGGTTGAATGCCGGTTTGCATCCAAAGCGAGTTGCGGCCAAAGTTCTCGAAAATACGCTGTCGCGCCTCGCCGTGGGTCGGATCGCGGTACTGTACGGGCGAAATCACCAGCCCGCCCGACGAATCGACCAGTCCGTAATCGACGCCCCAGCTATCGACCCCTACCCCGTCGAGCGGCCCACCATGCTCCGCCTCGGCCTTCCGGACAATCGCATCGATTTCGCTCCAAATGCGCTCAAAATCCCAGCGCCTGCGCCCGTCGGAATGAATATCGAGATCGCCTTGGCCCGTCGCAAACCGCCCGACCTCTGTCAACGTAAGGGTTTGCCCATCATATCTGCCAACAATTCCGCGACCGCTCTCCGCACCGAGATCGATTGCCAGAAACTCTTTATCCATGGAAATATATTTTACGCGCTCATTGCCGAATTCCTTCTTGTTCCCGCAATTTGTTTTCGAATCTTTTCATGTGATTTCTCTTTTCCGGTTGTTTTCTGTTTAGGGGCTGACTAGGGCAAATGTCCGGTTTCGGTCCGCCAGGTACCCTGCCCAGGTTTCGTCAAGTTGGTGCCATGCTCTAGCTTCCGAGCTAGGCATGTCTGGAGTACCTGCGCGAAATTCTCAAGCGCTTTGGAGCAATAATAGACTACCCAGTTTGCGTTCTGGCCGAGCCAACTTTGAGTTGCAAAGCGAGGAGGGACATGCCTAGCTAAGAAGCTAGAGCATGGCACCGGAAACGGACAGGCTAGACAAGGCACCAGGCTGCCTGTTCACTCATTTCGATACTGAAAACCTAGGCAAGAGGCGAAACGAAAGAAGACAGGCGGGGACGCCTGCCCCAGAACCTGTACCAACAATCCTTCCCTTCCCGTTGCGGGAGGGGTGGCGACTTGTCGCCGGGGGAGGTTTTGCTCAGTACCCTCGCCGCATGGCAAACCAAGCAGCGGCGATGATGCCCATGCTCGCCAAAGTCAGTTCAATGGTCGAGGAGATGAAAAATGTGATAGCAATCAGGCTGAGTCCGCCGATCATGGCCGGGGCGCGTGTTTGGCTCTTGCCGTAGGCCAGCAGGCCAGCGCCAATCGATCCCCATAGTAGCGATGCCAACAAATATCCCTGGTCGAGATTAATCATGGTAGAAGCTAGACTCTACGCCCGGCTGACAGAATTATCGGCTGATTGTTTCGACGGCTCTACCTGTCAAAATTGCGTTTTCTTCCTATTTTTTGCATTTTCTTGTTCAATCTCCCTCATGCTCGACTAGAATTTCGTAGAATACCGTAATATTGCGGAAGGATTTGGCACGGCAATTGCAGTATTCTTTTACGCATCACTACCAGGCAGCGCGTTGAGGAGTCCTAAGAGGGGCATCCGACACGCATTGGTCTTCCTATCTTTCCTGCCGCCTAATCCATCTCCGTTGCCGCAAACGGTTGACGCGTTAGCTCGACCGCGTGACCAAAACGTCGCAGACTGTTAGTACGTAGCCGTACGAGTACGTCCAATAACATATCATTCAGTCCAGACTAGGAGAATTTCCATGTCATTCACCTCATGCTGCGACGGCGCAGAAGCGCGTCGGCTTGCAATGCAAAAGCAACTATTGCGATCAATAAAGACAATTGCTGTCTCCCTCAGTTTCGCGTTCAGTGTCGTGATTGCGACTACTGTCCGTGTTCAGGCAGAGCCGACCATGGCGGTCGTCAGTGCGCCGGATACTTCGAAGTATCTGCTGCGGCCCGACGCCACTCCCGCGCCCTCTAAGCCGATGTATATGGAGTTCGTGTTGAAAACTGCCAGCGTGGATCGAATTGAAGCGTTTCTTGCGACGCAGCAAGACCCTACCTCACCCAACTACCACCACTGGATCAGTTCAGCGGAGTTTGGGCGGCGTTTCGGCGCGTCACAGGCAGATGTCAACGCGGTCGTCGCGTATGCGAAATCGCAGGGATTCACCGTAACGCACGCATGGGACGACAACACATTTGTCTCCGTAAAGACCGACGTTGCGCACGCGCAGGCTGCCTTCGGCGTGAAGATCAACGCTTATCAGCGTCCCGCGTCGATGATCGCCGACGGCGACCCTGAAACATTTTACGCTCCAGACTCTCAGGCGAAGCTGCCCGCGAGCATCGCGTCGAGAGTTGATGGCGTGCTTGGTCTTGACAATTTCATCATCCAGCATTCCGATCTTTCCGCTCAAAACGCTGCCACCAAGCTCACGCCAGTATCGAGCATCGGGCGAGCCGGTGGCTTGAACATTGGCCCTCTCATCGGCAATGTCGCGCCAGATTTCACCGGGCCGATCGGGCCAGCCGACCTATCCAAGGTCTATAACATCGACGGCCTAAAGGCCCTGGGCGCGACTGGCTCAGGAGTTAAAGTTGGCATATTGTCGTTCAGCACCCGCTATACCGGCGACATTCAGCAGTTCGCAGACAATTATGGCCTCGGCACGATCAGTGTCAGCGATGTCGACATTGATGGCGGCCCACAAGATGGAAATGGCGCGGACGAGGAGTCGCTCGACGGCGAAGTAGTTGCAGGTCAGGCACCGAAGGCAACTATCGTGTTTTATGACGGCGACGGCAACGTAGATGCCGCCCGCTATGACTGCCTCAACCAGATGCAGGCGGACGGTGTTCAGGTAGTCACATCAAGCCAATCCTCCGAAGAGGATCTGATTATTGGCCTCGGCGCGGAGGGCGTCACTTATTACACCAACCTCCAGAAAATCGACGCGCAGCTTGTCGCGGCTGGAATCCCCCTGTATAACTCGACTGGCGACAACGGCGCATTGGATAAGGCGACGGACTCGCACCTTGAACCGCACTTGGAATGCAGCGAACCGGACGTGACCGCGGTCGGAGGCACTTCGGTCTATGGCGACGCGAACGGCAACTGGTCCTCGGAGACCGCTTGGACTTGGTCGGCGGACACGGGAGGCGGCGGGGGTGGCGTCAGCAAGATCTACAAGCAGCCTTCGTACCAAACAGGTCCCGGAGTATCCAACCAATACAGCGATGGGAACCGGCAATATCCCGATATCGCCGCTCTGGGAGACAACAGTAATCCCGGCTACGAAATCGTCATCAATGGCGCATGGAGCCAAGTCGGCGGCACGAGCGCATCGACTCCGCTGTGGGCTTCAGTCAACGTTTTGATGACGCAGCTTGCTGGCGCGAAAACAGGTTCGCTGAATACGCGCCTCTATAACATCGGCACGAACCTAAACACTGCGGGAGAGCCGTTTGTCTACCACGATATCACCGTTGGCAGTGATGGCTACTATTCGGCGACTGCCGATTGGGACTTTTGCTCTGGATGGGGATCTGCGGACTTCACCAAACTTTACGACGACCTCTATCTTAAGCCGAACTATCTGCCGTACAACCCCGGCAGCGGCGGAACGCTAGGCACATGGACCTCGCCGATTATGATCCACGCCAGCACAACTAGCATTACCGAACCGGCGACGTTTACGGCGGGAACGTCGTATCAGATCGGCGTAGCCATTGCCGACCTCGGCACGGCCGACGGTCTTCTATCGACAAATAGCCTAAAAATCGACGGGACAACCACTCCGTTCACAATGGGGCCATATCCTGCCGGTTACTATCTCACCTATCCTAACGCGTTTACGGTGTCGTTCCCCGCGGGAACACACACACTCACGCTCACCGCAAACACGGGAAATATTGCGGAATCGAACACGACGGACAATGTCTACACGCGAACAATAACCGTTACTGGCGGCGGCACAGCGGCATTGTCGTCTGTAACAATCAGCCCGACCAGCGTTACGCAAGGTACAAGCGCGACGGGAACGGTAACCCTTACCGCTGCGGCTCCAACCGGTGGCGCGGCTGTGACACTAAGCAGCAACAATGCTGCCGTCGCCGCACCTGCCTTGACCTCCGTAACCGTCCCAGCAGGCAGCACGACGGCGAACTTCAACGTGAACACAGGCAGCGTTACGACGCCGACGACCGTCACCATCTCTGCGGTGTACAGCGGTGTAACAAAGACCGCCACCATCACGGTTAATCCTGTAGTGCAGACCGTAGGTGTCGCGTCCGTGACCATCAGCCCCAACCCCGTCGCTGCGGGCACGAACTCTGCTGGAACTGTCACGCTCACTGGCGCCGCACCAACAGGTGGAGCGGTGGTCGATCTAGAAAGCGACAAGCCAAGCGATGCCGTTCCTTCGGTAACGTCAATCACCATCCCTGCCGGTTCGACAACGGGGACGTTCAAAATCTACACGGCGAAAAGCCTATCGGCTTCCGTCACAGCGACCATCACGGCAACGTACAACAGCACAAGCCAGTCGGCGACGATCACAGTCAACCCGGCTACAACCGCTGTGAGCCTCGTTTCCGTGTCGGCCAGCCCAAATCCTGTTACGGTAGGGACAAATGCTACGGGAACGGTCACCCTTTCGGGCGCAGCACCGACGGGCGGAATTGCAGTGACGCTTAGTAGCAACAAGCCGACCGACGCAGTGCCTGCGGTTACATCGGTCACGGTCCCAGCAGGCTCGACCACGGCGACATTCAAAATCTACACGGCCAAGAGCCTCACCGCTCCGGTGACCGCGACTCTCTCCGCTGTCTATAATGGAGTGACCCAAACCTACAACCTGACAGTCAATCCGGCAACCGTTGCAGTCAGCCTAGTCTCAGTGTCGGCCAGCCCGAATCCGGTCACTTCTGGGTCTAACGCAACGGGCACGGTAACGCTCTCGGGCGCAGCCCCAACCGGCGGAATTGTGGTGACGTTGAGCAGTAACAAGTCGAGCGATGCGGTTCCATCGACCACCACGGTTACGGTACCAGCGGGTTCGACGACCGCGAACTTCACCATCTACACGGCAAAGAATCTGACATCGCCGGTTACGGCGATCATCTCCGCTGTCTACAACGGTGTCACTCAGACCTATAGCCTGACGGTCAATCCGCTGACCACTACAGTCAGCTTATCCTCCGTGAGCATCAGCCCATCGACGGTTACAGCGGGAACCAACTCGACCGGAACCGTGACTCTCTCCGCAGCCGCACCGGCCGGAGGCATCGTTGTCGCACTAAGCAGCAACTTGCCGAGCGATGCGGTACCCGCTGTGACTTCCGTTACGGTCGCTGCAGGCTCTACCTCGGCGACCTTTAAAATCTACACTGCCAAGAGCCTGACTAGGACGATCACAGCGACCATCTCGGCGGTGTACAACGGCGTCACTAAGACGGCCACCATCACGGTCAATCCCGCCGCGACAGGGCCGACGCTGTCCAGTCTATCGTGCAATCCCTCCAGCATCGCGCCAGGTGGCACGACATTGTTCACGATCACACTCACTGCCGCCGCTCCAACGGGCGGAGCGAGCATTCCGGTAACATTTGGGGGAAGCGCCTATTTCACAGCGACAATCCCAGCAGGATCGACCAGCATAGCGTACTTCGTCACGGTAAGCTCGTCGCAGGCGCTTGGCGGAGTGGTGCTAGCTGGCACGTACAACTCAAGTACGGCGCAGACTACTCTTAACGTCATCTCCGAGGCGTGGACTCTGACCAGCCTGACGTTTGACCCGGATACGATCAACTACGGAGATGCTGCGGTGGCGACAATCACTTTCTCATCGACCGTCACCACGGCGACCCTGGTGACCTTCACCGATACGAACGGATACATCAATAACTACTACATCACGCCAACAGGCAGCTCGAGCTATGGCGTGAACTTCACGAGCAACTTCCCGGACGCGACTTACACCGATACCGTCACCGCGCAAGCGAACGGCATCTCGAAATCGGGAAACATTACTGTCCTGCAGTAATCGGCAACGCCGCCGCGATGGACATGTCCATCGCGGCGGTTTTTTTGTAGGACAGGCGTCCCCGCCTGTCTATTTGTTTTCGGGTGTGTTTGTGGGGCAGACGGCCCGCCTGTCAAATCTTGCCAATCTACCGCATCCCCACAATCCGCCAGCTTGGGTCGGCCACCTGTTCGAAGATCGCGCCGAATTCGACGACGGTCGTATCGTCCATCAGCCAGCGCGTGATTGCGCCGGTCTGGTAGTTTTCCCACAGCAGGTCGGGATGGCCGTCGGAGTTCATGTCCGGCGCGCCGACCAGATGCCAGTTGGTGTCGGTCACTTGCGCGAACACCCTACCGTAGCTGAGGACTGTGGTGTCGTCCATCAGCCAGCGCAGGACAGTGCCGTTCTGGCTGTTCCAAAACAGCAGGTCGCTGTGGCCATCGCCATTGAAATCCGTGAACGCCACAACGTGATAGCTCGGCGAAACCGTCGCAAAGACACTGCCGTAGTCCGTCACGACTGTCCCCGACATGCGCCAGCGCAGGATCGATCCCGTTTTGGAGTTCTGCCAGATCAGCGACCAATGGCCCTCGCCGTCGAAATCGCCAGCGGCGACAGGCTGCCAGGTCGTGTCTTTGACCTGGGCGAACGGCTTTCCGTAGCTGAGAGCCGTGGTGTTGTCCATTGTCCAGACTAGCAATTGGCCGGTAGACGAATTCCACCAGAGCAGATCGGGATGACCGTCGGCGTTTATATCCGGTGTCGCAACGATCCTCCAGTCCAGATTGGGAACCTGTGCGAACGACGAGCCGTAGGTCAGCGTGGTCGTATCGTCCATATCCCAGGTTTCGACATCGCCCGTAACGCTGTTTTCCCAGAGAAGATCGGAGTTGCCATCGCCGTTGAAATCAAATCGTGGTGTTACGAGCGATATGCTGAAGGCGCTTCCGAGTCCCTGCGAGCCGCCTTGAGAAGCCGTGCCGTAGAGGGTGCCGTTGGTGGCCTGCGAAAGTGCGCCGAGCGGAGTCGCGCCGTCGCTGGCATCGGTAGCCGTATCGAACGTGTGTAGCGTCGTTAGCTCGCCACTCGGCGAGATTCGGAATACGATCCCTTGGCGGTTGGCCCCGCCGGCCGAAGTGGTTCCGTAGAGGTTGCTGTCAGCGCCCTTGATCAGTGCGGCTTTAGGCGCCGAACCCAGAGTGGAAAATTCTGCTCCGTCAAAGTTGTAAAGAACATTGACTGTCCCGCTCAAAGTCATGGAGAAAACAGTGCCCGCATTGAACGTCCCGCCTTTGGGACTAACCCCGTAAAGCAGGGAGTTGAACCCCTGAGTAAGCGCGGATGTAGGGCCGACGCCATCGTTTACAGATGGGTAGTCCGTGGCAAAATCGTGCAGCTTGGTGAAGGAGCCGCTCGGCGTGATTCGGAACGCGATGCCGTTGTTGGCGCTCCCTCCAAAGGGAGTCGTGCCGTAGAAGTTGAGGTCGGTCGCCGCGACTAGATCGGCGGTCGGAGCTGAGCCGTCGTATGTGATGGAGCCGTCACCGAAGCTGTGCAGGATAGTTACGACACCACTGGGCGTAATTCTGAACACCGTGCCCTGCTGCGCTGCTCCGCCAATTTGGGTCGTGCCGTAAAAGTTGCCATCGCGGTAGAACCAAAGCCGGGACAGCGGCACGCCGCCGTCATTCAGAACGCTGCCGTCGCCAAATGAGTGCAGAATCGTCACCGCGCCGGATGTGCTGACTCGGAAAACTGTGCCAACTCCGGCCGACCCACCTCCCGATGTGGTTCCATAAAGATAACCGCTGGGGCCGTTGACCAGCGCCGCAGTAGGCGAAATTCCATCGTTCGCGATGCTGCCGTCGGCAAAGTTGTGGATGACCGTCTCCGCGCCTTGTGGAGTGATTCGGTAGACGGTGCCATCAAAATTGCTGCCGCCGGAATAGGTCGTGCCGTAGAAATTGCCGTCGCCAGCCAGCACGAGGCCAGCTTTTGGCGTTTGGCCATCACTGCTGACCACCCCGAACGAGTAGAGGTCGGTTGTGGTGATCGACGAAGCGGCGTTGCACGGCAAGCTATACAAGCCGAGAGCGCCGCAGAGCAAAACGAGCAGGAAGGCGCATGATGACATTGCGGTTTTGTGTTTGGACATAGGATCAAGCCACTCCGATGGCAGTCACGTTTCACAATCACGCTCTTCTCACAATCGGCCCAGGTGTCAGTGAACCCGATACTTCCAAGCGTGCATGCCTTACCGTAAGAATCTGGCCATCGACCGATGCGGTAGCGTTGATTTTCGGTTCATCGCTCGACGTTGAGATTGCCAACGCAAGCCCGATCCCGATTTCGCCCGCGGTCTTGAGGTCAATTGACTTCTGCTCGTTTTTCCAAAAAACCAGGTCAAGGAACGTGGATTTATCGTCACTTCCTTGTTCCCAAATTGGTGCAATTCCAGCGCAATTTGCGAACGGAATTTGGAATTGCAGTTTAATTTCCCTATCCGCGACTTCTACGAGCGAGTCGACCGACGCTGGCAGATGCAACTTGAGATTCTTTGCATCTCCGCCCAATTCAAAACGAACTCGAAAAGCGCTGGCTTCGAATATGCCGTCTTGAATGAGGTCGAAATAAGGATGCGTGTAACCGCCATCCGTAGTCAGCATGATCAGTGAGACGAGTCGGTTTTCCTTTTGGACGGTGAACGATTGCGCGGCTGCAAGATCGTAACCGTCACGCAAGACGCGAACATGAAGATATGCTGGCTTATCGGCGTCACCCCAGTACGCCAGCAGCGCGCGCCGCTGGTTCCAAAAGTTGTCCACGCTTGCGTTGGACAGGGCGAATTTTGGATGCAGATAGGTCGTGCCGATAATGTCCAGCTCACCTCGCACCAAAGTTTTCACAATCGATCTTGGCTCTGAAAGGACAGTGAATAGTGATATCAGATCGTCCGGACACTGAGGGATGCCCTCCCGCTTTGCACGTGGTTCAAGTCCCTCGTCTTCAATGCCAAGGTTGGCCGCGCCAAGAGTGCCGCGATGAATCAGAAGCAGAGTGGTTTCCGAGAGAAGAGTCGAATAGCATCGGCTGTGAGGGCCCGCCCACTGTCGGGTCGGTGCGTGGAAATGGGATGCGAGTTCTTGCCAGGCCATTTTGTGGAGTTCTGCACCAAGATGCTTTGCTTCCGCATTTTGGACTTGGCTAGCGATGCGCCATAAGGCCAGCATGGTGACAAGCGTGTAAGTCGGCGAGTTGTACTCGTCGAACGAGCCGCGCTCAATGATGTACTTATGAAACTTACTCAGACGCTCCAGTCCATATTCGAAGAGCTCGTCGTCGCCATAAAGTTCGCCTGCCGCAAGTGTCGAAAACGTGCCTTTCGCGGCTATGTTGGTGTAGCCAAGCACAACATCCCGGCGCTTGATTGACCGCGTGGCGTGAAGAATGCTCTCTCTCAATAATCCTGCGACATCCGCACTCAGTCGATCGGAATGCCTTCGGACAATATCGAGCATGGGATGCGACAGAAAATCCGCCCAGTTCCAATCCGGCGGATTCATCTCCGCGAGCGGCTCCTCCAAATACCAGCTCCAGATGCCGTATGTCTTGCTCAAGGGATCCTGATCCTGAAGCGCAATCACACGCCGCAGAATGTCTTCCGCACGAACTTGCGCTCCCGGTTCCACGTCTATGACCTCAAAGAGATCGGCGGCGTAATAGATGGATTCACGCGTGGGATGCACAAAGCCGCTCGTGATTTTCGTGTGGTAGCCCGGCGATGCCAAGGGAACAAAAACCATCTTTTCCGTAGCATCGTATTCGGAATTGCTCATCAAGGAATGTTCAGCCATAAGACCACTTTCTACACACGGTTCAGCAAAACCTTGTAAACCTGCTATCGTTCCAACGAAGCGCTCATGCGATACGTCAAACCCATCTTCAGGTTGGCGGTGCCGCGCTCCGTGCGAAATTTGCCCGGAATGCTGAAATTGACAACTTAAAAGAAGGACTTGGGACAACCAGAGTTGAATAGACATCCATAAAGATTGCCGCAGGTGCTTGCGCGCTAGCATTTTTCCTGTATATTGAATAATGGTATTGTGGCGTTTGCACTTTCTGCCTTTCCTCAGCAAATCGTCCAATGCCGCATCCGTAACCAGAGAGGTGCCAGGCTCCATTGGGCTAACTGGAAACATCTTGCACCGTCTTCACAGTGGTCAAGGTGCTTCATCTGTCTCGCTGCTCGCTTTACACGCGCAAAGGTTGGCGCGCTTCTCGATTTGAGACGACCGCAATTCTAATGTAAGCGTGAGCTTACCAGCCCTTCGAGGGAGAAACTCCATGTCACACTATCGTACAACTTACTCATGCTCAAAGGGCAATTATCCGTGGCGGGGGGTCATTTTCGGCGAGATTTTGCCGCAGATTTCTCTCGCATTCCTGATCGCAGTTCTTGGCTTTTGTTTTTCGGCAGCCGTGAAGGCCGAGCCGCTGGTCTCGATGCATTCGTCTCCAGAGGTGGCAAAATATGTTGCTAGACCGGATGCCGATCCCGTTAACACGTCCGCAATGCATATTATGTTCGCCCTCAAGACCGCCAAGTTCGAGGACATGGAGAAGTTCGTGGCATCTCAGCAGGATACTGACTCGCCCAATTACCACAAATGGATCACCGACGCCGAATTCGGCCGCAGGTTTGGCGCGCCGCAAGCGGATGTTGACGCGGTTGTCGCCTATGCCAGATCGAAGGGCTTTACCGTTAGCCACGTCTGGCCGTCTCACACCTATATATCGGTCGATACGGATGTGGCGCATGTTCGTTCGGCGTTCGGTGTAAGAATCAAGGGCTATCAACGGCCATCAAGAATGATCGCCGCCGGCGACGGTGAAACGTTCTATGCGCCAGACGTTGACCCGAAACTGCCGACCGACATTGCTGGTAGACTGTCGGGAATTCTCGGACTGGACAATCTTTTGCAATCCCATGCAGGCCTCTCCGGTCCCAACGGCCTCAAGAGGCTGGTTCCCATCTCCCCCGTCAATCAGGTTCCAAATTATAAAATGGGACCTATCAATGCCAACTTGCAGCCCAACTTCACGGGCCCTCTTGTGCCGGCCGATCTGTCCAAAGTCTACAATGTTGACGGCCTGCACAACCTCGGCGCGAACGGAAATGGTGTCAAAATTGGCATATACTCGCCCACGACGCGAATCACAACCGATGCGCAGCAATTCGCGACGCTGTTCGATCTAGGCACAGTGAACGTCACTGATGTCAACGTAGATGGTGGACCAAATTCGTCGGATGGGCCAGACGAAGCGTCACTCGATGTCGAAGTCATCGAAGGGCAGGCACCAGCGGCCGCAATCCGGTTTTACGATTGCCCCAACACCCTAACGTCTCTTTTTGACTGCCGCAACCAAATGCAGACCGACGGTGTTGAGGTGGTTTCCTCAAGCTGGTCAATATCGGAAGACGAGCTTCAGGACTTGGGCTCGGAGGGCCAGACCTACTTCAGCAGTTTGCAATCGTCGGGCGCACAGCTCGCCGCTGCTGGAATAGCGCTCTACAACGATTCAGGCGACTGGGGAGCATTTGATCCGAACGATCCTTCCGTTGTGACGGTTCAGGCCGAAGCAGCCGATCCAGATACCACCGGCGTCGGCGGAACATCCTTACCGAACGACGACCATGGCAACTGGAAGTCGGAAACAGCATGGACTTACAGCGCGGACTCGGGCGACGGAGGCGGAGGCGGTCTCAGCGTTTATTTTGCAAGACCGGCTTATCAGGCTGGGCCTGGCGTGGCAAATCAATATAGCGATGGCTTCCGGCAGGTCCCAGACGTCGCCGCACTGGCCGACCCAGACACACCCGGCTACTATATTATTTATAATGGCGTGGCCTCTCAATACGGCGGAACGAGCGCATCGACCCCCCTTTGGGCCTCGGTAAATGTGCTCCTTGATGAATTGACCTCGTCAAAGAGTGGTTCGCTCAACGGTGCGCTGTACAGTATCGGCACCAACCGCAACGTTGAGGGAGAGAACTTTGTTTATCACACAATCTCGTCCGGCGCCGACGGCCTTTACTCGGTGACACCTTACTGGAACTTCTGCACCGGATGGGGGTCGGCCGACTTCACAAAGCTCTACTACGACCTCGACACGTATCCTAATTATCTGCCGTATAATCCCGGCGCAAATGGACAGGGTGGTACGTGGACTTCGCCAATCATGATTCACTCC
Source organism: uncultured Armatimonadota bacterium (assembly GCA_963699265.1). Taxonomy (GTDB): domain Bacteria; phylum Armatimonadota; class Armatimonadia; order Armatimonadales; family Capsulimonadaceae; genus CAXSEA01. The sequence goes on from OY969427.1 coordinate 2,028,499, forward strand.
CTTTCGACTTCGCCGACCGAGCCCTCGACGTTTGAAAGCACGACTAACTACTTTATCGGCGTATGCATCGCAGATATCGCGCCAGCCGATGCGGTTGCTTGCTCCAACACGCTCAAAATAGACGGAGTCGGTTATCCGTTCACGCTGGGTCCGTTCCCAGCAGGCGCGTTCTTCTCGACTGAGAATTATGTGCAAGCGGTCTTTTCGCCTGGAACCCACACGATTCAGCTAGTCGCAAACACATCAGGCAAAAAGGAGTCCAATACAGGTGACGATATTTACACGCGGACGATCACAGTTGCGACCAGCTCTGCCGTCCTTGCGATTACGATAAATCCGTTTGTTGTCACGGGAGGAGCCGTCGCAACAGGAACAGTGACCTTCGCCTCGGCAGCCCCTGCCGGCGGCGCAACAGTGACTTTAAGCTCTTCTGCACTCGCCAATGCTACTCCGGCTACAACAACGGTCAAAGTGGCCGCAGGTCAAAAAACAGCCAACTTCTCAATCAACACTGCGAATATTTCCGGTTCCACAATCACGGCAACAATCACTGCGAAGTATGGCGGTGGCACTGGATCCGCTTTGCTGACGATCAATTCGAGCCCAGTCCCGCCAACACTGTCCAGCATAACCGTAAAACCTCTGATTGTAGTGAGCGGCGAGCCTACGATCGGAACGATCACGCTCAGCAGTGCTGCCATCAATAATACGACGAACATTAGCTTGACAAGCAACAAGCCATCAAACGTGATACTGTCGTCCAGTAGCGTAACCGTACCGTCTGGAGCCACGACCACGACCTTCAACATTAGCACAGTGAACAATACAACCTCGCCGATCACTGCGATCATTACAGCCACCTACAACGGCGTCACGAAGTACTGCGACGTCACTGTAGAGCCGTAGCACCGCGCGATACAAGATGCCTCCCTGCCATTCAATTAGGCAGGGAGGCTTTTTTTCTGACAGGCCGTCAAGTCTGCACCGGTGAAATTACCGGGAAGGAATTTCGCACCAGTGTATTCAAATGAGCATTTGCACGCTCTCTGTAAGTTGCCGACAAATGAAGCACGACTAACAACCATCTCACAAGTTTTGCTTGCGCTGACAACGCAGTGCCAAGTAGCCAGCGCAGACGTCCGGAGACAAAAAAGATGACCAACTCACGGTGCCGAGCGTCGAAGTTTGATGGCTCGATGAATATCGATTTTCAGCATCTTGGCCTCAGTCGCGTCCTGCTGCTTGCAGGCCTGCTGATCGCCACTCTCTTTGCAGCAGGAACGGGTGCCGCAATTGCGGGGGTGCCCGTGGGAATCGCCAGTTTCCAGATCTCACCAAACAATGTCCCTAGCGGCATGCAGAGCACTGGAACGGTCACACTCACAACGCCCGCGCCAAGCAGCGGCGCGATGATTACGTTCTCAAGCTCGAACAGCCATGACGCTGTTACCGCGTCGGGAACTATCACGATTCCTTCGGGTGACAGTTCCGGCACGGTCACGATCTACACGGCGAACAAAGGAACTTCGCCGGTGACCATAACGCTGACTGCCTCGTATGCAGGCGCATCTGCGGCTGCAATGATCACAGTGACTCCGCCTCCAGTCAGCCTGGTTAGCCTGACGATCAATCCGAACATGACCACGAGTGGAACGCCGACAATGGGGACAGTAACCCTCTCCGGCCCTGCGCCGGTAGGAGGGATCGTTGTGGCTTTGGCAAGTTCAAATCCGAAGGACGCCATTTCGGCCACCCCGACCGTTACCGTCCCCTCAGGTCAAACGTCGGCGAGCTTCACCATATACGCGTCCGACAAGGGCGCAAATCCGGTCAGCGTCACATTGACCGCAGCATACAACGGCGTTTCCGTGACGGCCAACGTATTGGTCTTCCCAATCCCGCCGAACCTGATCCTTGAGGAGTTGGTTATCCGGCCTCCGACCGTCCCTAGTGGTACGGTTGCGATGGGGACCGTCTATATAACGGAAGCAGCGCCTCCGAGCGGGATCGTGGTTTCACTGAGCAGCAGCAAACCAACGGACGCCGTCCCGGCCGCGCCGACAGTGACGATTCCCGGCGGAATGACCTCCGCCATGTTCAAGATATACACCTCGAACCCGTCGGCAGTGCCCGTCGTAGTCACTATTACCGCGAAGTACAACGGAGTCACGAAAACTGCGACGATCACGGTTAACCCATAACGAATGGCCGCATTCTAGCAAAAACGCCTCCCTGCCAACTTCCTCGGCAGGGAGGCTTTCCACCAGGCGCAGGTTTCCCCGAGCCGCAATCCAAGCCGCGCTCACGTCTCACCGATGCCAAGTTTCCTGTCACCACGAAGCAATTGCAAGTAAACCCGTGAAAATACCGGGAAGAAATTTTGTGCTCCGGTAATCAAGTAACTAGTTGCAGGCTCTCTGTTCGGATGGCTTATGAAGTGTCTCGGTGCATGAGGCAGGAACTGCCTGAATAAGCCGCCAGTTGACCAGACCGCTTGCAAATGTGTTCAAGACTGGCTAGTTCAACTGGATGAGTAATCTGGTCTTCGCTCCGTTGCTAGTTACCGGTTTTGAATTAAGAAAACCATTTCACACATCGTTCAAGCGCCGTCGATGGCTTGCCGTGTCGCAAGTTGTGATGGCCGGAGATTTACAAACATGACTGCTTTACCGTATCGAGCGTCGAAGATTGACCGCTCGTTCAAACTCGCATTTCAACAACCGACCTTCAACGCTGTCCTCCTTCTTGCAGGCATGGTGGCCGCCATTCTTTGCGCAAACGGAACATCGTCGGCGTTTGCTGCTAATTCTGCTGTCCCACGCCACCACGCTCGAACAATCTATGACGGGCGGCTTTCGCCAAAATCGAGCCCCTCAAAGGTGTCGGACATGCTTGCACCGCACCTCGTCACTCCCGATGTTCTTTCGGGATCGGTTTGGACGAGTGTCGGGCCGTCGTCGATCTATCTTGGATCGCCTGGCTACAACTATGCGGGACGAATCACAGCAGTCGTCGCCGACCCAAAGGTCGCTAACACGATTTATGTTGCGGGCGCGGGCGGCGGCGTCTGGAAAACGACCGACGGAGGAAGCTCTTGGACTCCGCTTACCGATGGCATGCCATGGCAGGCAATGGGCGCGCTGGCGATCGATCCCGAAAATTCGCAGACCATCTATGCGGGCACTGGCGAACCGAACAACTCGGGAGATTCGCAATACGGAATCGGCATCTACAAATCAACCAATGGTGGCACAAGCTGGACGCTGATTCCCCCGGCGTCGGAATCGAACCCCTTCTTTCGAAAGACCATCAGCAAGATCATCGTTGATCCGAGCAGTTCAAACACGATCTATGTCTCAGTCTGCTCGTTCGGCGTCAACGGCCTTTATGGCGGCGGTGGAGTGTGGAAGACAACCGACGGTGGCAACACTTGGACAAACACCACTTCCGCAACACTTAACACGGGCGCGCAGGTTAGCGACATGGTGATGGACCCGACGAACCATCTGACGTTATATGCAGCGGACGGCGTCCTTTACGGCGATGCCGAAAACGGTATCTATAAGACGACAAATGGCGGCTCAACTTGGGCGCTGGCAGGTACCACCCCGTCAGGCACTGCGGTTGGTCGGTTTTCGCTCGGCATATCGAACTCAACGCCTCCGGTTATCTACACCGGAATTCAGAATCCCTCCACGTACGGGCTGTTTGGCGTTTACAAGTCCACCGACAGCGGTGCGACTTGGACGAACCTCCCAAATTGCCCAGACTACATGGGCACACAAGGGTGGTATGACCAGTTTGTTGCGGTTAGCCCGAAAAATCCGAATATCGTATACGTTGCTGGCGTGACTACCTACTCAACGCCTTCCGACGCGATTCTCGAAAGCCAGGATGGCGGCTCGACCTGGACGGACATCTCTAACGACTCTACGGGCAACGGCCCTCACACGGATCATCACGGGGTCGCGTTCGATGCCAACGGTAAACTGCTCGATGGCAATGACGGAGGCATCTGGCGCCTCGACGGCGATCTTCCGAACACCCTCACGTGGACCGACATCAACAGTAACCTCTGCATCACGCAGTTCACGGGTATCGACCTCCATCCCACCGATCCGACAATCGCGCTCGGCGGATCGCAGGACAACGGCACTGAGAAGTACACCGGCAGCTCGCTATGGAACCTGTCACGGGGCGGTGATGGCGGGTTTGTCCGCATCGATCAGACTAACCCGATGACGATGTACCACACGTTCTACTATTCCGGCCCGAGCTTCATTGAGAAGTCAACGGACGGCGGATCAACGTGGAACTCCTCAGGCAATGGCATTGGCGCGAACGATCATGTCCCTGGCGACAACAACATCAACCAGAGCGATACGGCCAACTTCTACCCTCCGTATATCATGGATCCGGCCAACTCAGCGCGTCTGATCCTCGGCACGGATCATGTTTACGAAACCACGAATTCCGCCTCGTCATGGACACCTATCGGCATTCCGAACACGAGCGGCTTCAATGCGAATGATGTTCCAGTGGATGCGATCGGTGTCAATGGAAGCACGGTATACGCTGCTGCGGGGTCGTCGATCTTTGTATCGACCAACGATGGCACCAGTTGGATCGCAAAGTCGATCCCAGCAGTTCAAGACAAGTACAGTGACATCGCGGTGGACAGCACGAATTCGCTGAACCTCTACATTGTCCGCGACAATTTCAATGACGCGTCCGACACGGGACATGTCTTCCACTCGACCGATGGTGGAACAACTTGGACCGATATCACCGGCTCGCTTGGCGATATTCCGACCAGCGCGATCAAATACAACCCGTCCACGCAAACCATCTATGTTGGTTGTGATGGCGGAGTCTACACGTCGTCGAACAACGGCGCGTCATGGGCGCAGCTTGGCACTGGCCTTTCGAATTGCCAAGTCGTGAATCTGGCGCTCAACACAACGACGAATATTCTCGCGGCTGGCACCCACGGACGAGGAATGTGGGAGCTGTCGATCGCAACTGGCATCGCGAGCTTCCAAATTGCGCCAAATAATGTCACGAGCGGCACGCAAAGCACAGGAACTGTCACCCTGTCGCAGCCCGCACCAAGCGGCGGCGCGATTGTGACTTTAACTAGCTCGAATAGTCATGACGCCGTCGCTGCATCGGGAACGATTACGATCCCTGCGGGCAGCAGCGTTGGCAAGTTCACGATTTATACGGCGAATAAGGGCAACGCGCCGGTCAATGTTACGTTGACCGCTTCATATGCGGGAACCACAGCCACCGCGCAGATCACGGTCAATCCCGCCTCCGTCAGCCTGTCCAGCCTGACCATCAATCCCAGCTCCACGACGAGTGGAACGGCGACGACCGGAACGGTGACTCTCTCTGGGCCAGCTCCGACAGGCGGAATCGTCGTCGCGCTGAGCAGCTCCAATCCGAAAGACGCCGTCTCGGCTATGCCAACAGTGACTGTCCCGGCTGGACAAACTTCGGCGAACTTCACCATCTACACCGCCAACAAGAGCAACAGTCCTGTTTCGATTACGCTGACTGCAACTTATAATGGCGTGTCCAAGACGTCCAGCGTGCTGATCTACCCGATTCCGCCGAACTTGATCCTCAGTTCCTTGACGGTCAGTCCACCGTCTGTCACGAGCGGAACGGTCGCGACGGGAACTGTGACGATCACGGAGGCTGCTCCTCCAAGCGGAATCGTGGTTTCCCTGAGCAGCAGCAAGCCCACAGATGCCGTGCCTGCTTCGCCGACAGTTACGATTCCAAGTGGAATGACCGTCGCGTCGTTCAAGATATACACGTCGAACAAAGGCGCTTCGCCGGTAACGGTGACGATCACAGCGACGTACAACGGCGTCAGTAAGACGGCACCGATCACGGTTAATCCATAGCGGCTAGCCGAACGGAAAAAAATTGCCTCCCGACGATCGAACTGGTCGGGAGGCAATTTTGCGATTAGTTGCAGGCGTCGCTTAAATCTCGAGATACTGACCCGAGCCGTGAGTCCCGTTGTGCTGCACGCGCCGCGGTCTGATTTGTGCAACACGATTTTGCTCGGCCGACGATTCGAGCTCCTGTCCAACCCACTTGGGCGCAGGAAGAGGTGCCTGCGCACCTGTGTTCACCATCTGTAGCTGTGGCGCAAATGGCTGAGCGCTGCAACTCCGCCGGGAGAGTCTAGCGGAGAGCACCTCCGCGGCGCGCGACGCCACAAACCCCGCGAAAAACCCAATCACGCACGAGATGACCACGAGCCAAGCAATCACTGAGCGGGCACCCTGCACAATCGCCTTGGGATCGAAGAAAATTGGGGCTGGCCCGACCTGATTCGTGGTGGCCGACCAATCGGTGCGCTCTGCCGGAACCTTAGGGTGAGCCGCGCTCTGGATCAGCGATTCCGCACGCGACAGTCCGGGTTGGCTAGGGTCTACTTTTTCTAGATCGCCGCTGCTTGCGAGTAGCGTTTTGGTGTGCTCGTCGATGTCGGCTGGCAACGTGTTTTGGGATTCGCCCGCGTCCTGGGCCGGCGTTTCGCTCTGTTCACCGACTGCCGCGCTCACATTCGGGTCGACTTGGACGGGAATTGGCATCTTCGCCGCCGCTTCGAGATCGTTCTGCATGTCGCGAAACTTGCTGAGCTGGCCAAACGCGCCGCCTAGCGATCGCAGTACGGGAGCCGCGCTGGACTGCAGCGAAACGGCGGCGTCATCGATTCCGCCCGAAAGCCCGTAGGTCGCGATGGCGACGGCCGTTGTCAGGCCGAACAAGCCGCCAATGATCCGCGCGATCACCGAGTTTCGATTGATGCGCTTCGACTGCTGAAAGCTCCACGGCATTGTTGTGGTCATTTTTCGCCTTTGTCCTTGCGGTCACCGTTGAAATTGACTACCTCGAGCACTGGCTGGGAATTGAGGGACGCAACCGACGCGCCGCGCGAATTGTCGTTCGCGACCATCCGCGTTCGCACCGGAACGGCAGAGACTTCAGCCTCGGTGATCGCCGCAAGCTCCTCACGCGCCACTTCCATGCTCGCCTTGCAGGCGGCAGCGTTAATCTCCGCACCACGCAAGTCGAGCTTGAGCTTGAGCACCTTTTTGGAACTCTTTTTCGCCGTAACTACTGCGCCGAGAAGTGCCCCGACCATTGCAGCGGCAATTGAATAAAGTAGGTTTGTTGTCATATCAGTGCAAGTCCTGTTGTTAAGAGATAGCTGCGGATCGATCCAGCCCGATCCCGAATGATCACGCTTTTACCGGCAGCGCTGGCGTCGCGGCATAACGCCAACAAGATGTGCGCGGTGGTCATGTCGAGCGGCGATTTTGCCCGGCAGCGGATCGCGAGACGGCTGGTCGAACGTGTCGCAGACGGCCAGACGCGCAAGTTCGCTCAAGTTGGGAATGCGACTGGAAACGAAGTCGCCGCTCACGGTGAGCGACCCCAACGCGTTGCGCCGTCTGTAGGTAACGAGAACACCCGACTGATCCACCACGCGAAAAACCCTGCCTTCCACCGAGTTAACTGCTACGCGTGATTATCGGTGACTTTGCCGGGGATCATGAGGTGCAAGAGGCGGTAAAACTGCCCGTCAAAGATACCGGGGTTGGCCGGGAGGTGGGGTTACGTGGCCTGCTATAATCGTGGGGGATATGCGCTCATGGTCATCAGCCAGCCACAAAAAATATGATCCAACACGAATGCTCAATCTACGACAAGACGGTTGCCGAATTCTTCGCCGGAATTGGGCTCATGCGTCTCGGCCTTGAGCGAACTGGGTGGGCCACGAAATTTGCAAACGACATTGATCCATTGAAGCATCAGATTTACGCGGCGAACTTCGGCATTGACGAACATTTCTATCTTTGCGATATCCACTGTCTCTCCAGCTCAGACCTGCCGACGGTGACTTTAGCTACGGCGTCTTTTCCATGCACCGACCTTTCGCTTGCTGGCGCCAGGGCGGGACTAGACGGCAAGCAGTCATCTGCATTCTGGGGATTTGTCAGATGCCTACAGCTTTGGGGACACCGCAAGCCGCCGATCGTGCTCCTTGAGAACGTTCCGGGTTTTCTAACATCAAATCAGGGGCAAGACTTTAGAGATGCTGCGCTTGCCTTGAACAGTCTTGGATACTACATTGACGCCTTCATTTTAGATGCGGTCAATTTTGTGCCTCAAAGTCGCCAAAGACTTTTCGTGGTTGGCAAGCAGAAACAGGCAACCTCATCGTCAGACATTGCGCCGAATGACTTAATTGAACAGAGTCAAATTCGTCCAAAGGCGCTAGTCGCGTACATTAAGGCGAACTCCGATATCCACTGGAGCATTTCTCCGCTACCATCCCCGCTTCGACTTAACCACCATCTTAGTCACGTTATTGACCCGTCTGACCACGAGTCACAGGAATGGTGGTCTTCGGACAGAGCAAACTACCTGCTCAATCAAATGTCCGAGTTGCATGCCGCGTCAGCCAAGTCTATGATGTCAGAACCGAAGTGGTCGTATGGGACAGTGTTCAGGCGTGTGAGAAATGGGCGATCAATGGCGGAACTGCGCACAGATGGCATAGCTGGTTGCCTCCGCACGCCCAAAGGCGGGAGCGGTCGCCAAATTCTCTTTAAGGCAGGATTCGGGCAATTTTTTGCTCGCTTGCTTAGCCCTGCGGAATGCGCGCGTCTAATGGGTGCTGATGGATTCATAGTAGATGTGCCGCTAAATCAAGCGCTTTTTGGATTCGGTGACGCGGTGTGCGTACCGGTTGTTGAATGGATCGCAAAGAACTATTTCGAAAACACATTACGCCAGTTAGGTCGCCGGACGAGTCAGAAGAGGCGTGCAACAAGGGAGTTGGTCTATGCCTAAGAATGTCCCGGACCATGTCCATGCTATCAGGACTGAAATCAAAAGCTTCTTCAATATAGTCGGGGATAACGGTGAGAAGATTGGAGCATCAAAGTACGGCGTCTATGCATTTTACGACTTTGACGGCGAACCAATCTACGTGGGGCAGACCGAGGAGAAAATTTCGGGACGAATCGGACGACACCTTACCAATCAGCGCACTGACGCTGTCGCCATGAGCGTGCTTGATCCATTTGAGGTAGCGGAAATCGAAGCGTGGCCGCTATCAATTGACGGCCTAGACACGAAAGACAGAAAGGCTCATCTTGCTCGCGCAGAATACACGGTATTTCAAAAGGTACTTCAATCGAGCGCGCTAGGGGCGGTACTTAATGAAAAAGACATACCTGAGGATGAAGAAATCGAGTTACCAAAGTCTTACCGACGCCGTATTGTGCCTGAGCCATACTTCGACCAGCTTCGGCATCCGGACGTTAGAATCGCGAGGCGAGCAAACACTATTGCCAATCTCGCGAAAGTAATCAGCGAACGTGAAGTATCTAAAGGCCTCCGCCGTACACTGTTGACTCAAGCGCGTAGGCTTGAGCGGTTATCAAACCTTCGCCTCGAGGAAATCACCGGCAACTATCCCGTTGAAGCACACGGGGAAGAAACCGGTGACGAGCCAGAAATATGATCGATCCCAAAGTTTATAAAGAGATGGGACTCAACGATAAAGAGTTCCAGATGATTGTCGAAACCCTTGGCCGCGAGCCGACCATTACCGAGCTTGGCATGTACGCGGTGATGTGGTCGGAGCACTGCGGCTACAAGTACTCGCGGCCCGTTTTGCGCCTGTTCAGCAAGTACCGCGAGGCAATGGATACCGGTGCGGTCGAGAATGCGGGCGTGATCGACATCGGCGATGGAATTGGCGTCGTCATGAAGATGGAATCGCACAACCATCCGTCGGCGGTCGAGCCGTTCCAAGGCGCGGCGACCGGCGTTGGCGGCATCCTGCGCGACATCTTCACCATGGGCGCGCGTCCCATCGCTTCGCTCAATTCGCTCCGATTCGGTCCACTGACCGATCAGCGATCGCGCTATCTGTTCGAGCGTGTTGTCGAGGGGATCGCGCACTACGGCAACTGTGTCGGCGTGCCGACTGTCGGCGGAGAAATCTACTTCGATGCGTGCTACCTCGGCAACCCGCTGGTCAATGCAATGGCCGTCGGAACCGTCCCGCTCGACAAAATCGCGACCGCTGCGGCGGAGGGTGTCGGCAACGTGGTCATCTATGTCGGCTCTAGCACGGGGCGCGACGGCATCCACGGCGCAACATTCGCGAGTGTCGAGCTTGGCCCGGACAGCGAATCCAAACGTCCAAATGTGCAGATCGGCGATCCGTTCCAGGAAAAGCTGCTCATTGAAGCGACACTTGAGGCGCTAGCAAGCGGATATATCGTCGGCATTCAGGACATGGGCGCGGCTGGTCTGACCTGCTCCACCTGCGAAACAGCCGCAAAGGCAGGCAACGGCATGGAGATCGATGTCCGTCTCGTGCCTGCGCGCGAACCAGGCATGACACCCTACGAGATTATGCTTTCCGAATCGCAGGAGCGGATGCTTGCAATCGCCCAGGAGCAGCATGCCGAGGCGGTGCTAGCAATTTTCGAAAAGTGGGGTCTGAGCGCGGCAGTGGTTGGACGAGTGACCGATACAGGAAATGTGGTCATCAAGGACAACGGCGTTGTCGTCGCCGAAATTCCCGCAAAAAGCCTCACCGACGATTGCCCCACCTATCAATTGAATGCTAGCGAACCAGCCTATCTCGCCAAAGTCCGCGCGCTCGCGCCGGAACTGCCGGAAAGCGCAAATGATCTGGGCCAAAATCTGCTCAAGCTGCTCGGCTCGCTCACCATCGCGTCGAAACGGTGGGTCTACGAGCAGTACGACCATATGGTGCAGACGCAGACCACAGTCTTTCCTGGCGATGCCGACGCTGCCGTCCTGCGTGTTCGTGGAACGTCCAAAGCGATTGCCCTCACCACAGACTGCAATTCGCGCTACTGCTACCTTGATCCATTTCTCGGCGCGCAGCATGCAGTTGCCGAGGCGGCGCGGAATCTAAGCTGCGTCGGCGCGCGTCCTGCGGCGGTCACTGATTGCCTCAACTTCCCGAATCCCGAAAAGCCGGACAATTTCTGGGTGTTTCGCAAATGTGTGGAGGGTCTCGCGCAGGCATGCGAGGCGTTCGATACACCGGTGATCAGCGGCAATGTCTCATTCTACAACGAGACCCCCGACCACGCGATCTACCCCACCCCGACCATCGGCATGATCGGCATCATCGACGATCCAAGCAAGCGCATGACCATGGGATTTAAGGATGAGGGCGATAGAATCTACTTGATCTGCGGCGGAAAGCCGTCGCTGGCAGGCAGCGAATTGTCCTACCTGCTGACGGGCGAGACCTACGGCGCGCCTCCTGAGCTAGACCTCGCGGAGGAGAAGCGTGTTCAGAAAGTTGTACGCGATCTTATCTCAGAGGGAAAATTGAAGTCCGCGCATGATGTCAGCGACGGCGGACTTGCTGTCGCGCTCGCCGAGTGTTGCATAATCGGTAAAATCGGCGCTGCCATTCGCATTGAGTGTGAAGAGGACGAAGCTGTCGTCACCGAACTATTTGGCGAGCGAAGCGCGACGATTGTTGTGTCGGTTGGGGCGAATGAAACCTTGCCTAGTGAGATTGACGGCGTTGAGATTAGCTATCTAGGCTTAGTCCGGCGAGAATACCTGACCATTTATTCTAGCTTGAACGGAGTGATGAAGGAATCGCTCGCATTAGCAGTTGCTGATATCACCAACATCTACGAATCCGCTATCCCTAAAATGATGGAAGCGGCTGTCGTAGCATAACGCGCGGCAGCTACTTCGCTCCTTTTTCCACTTCCAGCCATCGCGACAGATCGCGCCCGAGCCTGTTTTCGAGCGCCAAAATGTCGTCGCGATAGATGTCTATCAGTCTCGCTCGCTCTTCGTGCTGCAGCGTGGGCTTTTCCAGCGCAAAATCCCGTACCTTCCCGGCGACCGATCTGCGCAGCCTTTCGGGCACAAGACTGCCGATCGCGCTCAGCTTCCGCATCGAGCCGTACACTCCCTGCGCAACCGGATTGTTGCGCGGCGAGCCGCCGGCATTGTGAATCTGCGACGTGTCGAACTTGAACTGCTGCATGCCGAGAAAGCCGCACAGATCGCTCATCACTGAGGTCGGATTGCGCATCAGATCGTCAAATAAGACCACTTTGATCTGTTCAGGTTCGAAATTCGCATCGAAACAGCGCAGATGCTTCGCGTAAAATCCAGGATCGACATAGTCGTAATTGACCGTCCAGTTTTTAGCGCGGCGGTTCGGCAAGTCATTGAGCGCATCACGGAATTCGGCTTCCGGCTCCGCGCAGACAAAGCGGTGCTGCAGAAAATGGGAGAACGCCCGGTCGGACGGATCGCGCAGGATCGCGACCATCTTGACATCCGGGATTAGCGCCTTTATCCGCGCAGGAGCTTCTGGAATCTGGAGGTAAAGAGTCGAAGACTCCCCGATAACGGACGCGTTCCCCGCCGCTGCAAAGAGGGCCTGATATCCCGAAAGCGTGTGAATGAACTGATCCGGAACCGGGACCTTGTTGCGCTTGCTTCCGTCCTCAAACGCAAAAAAGCAAGGCTCTTTCGGGTTGCTCATAAAAACGGCGGGGTGCTGCTGGAGCCATTCGTGCATTGACGTGGTTCCGCACCGAGGGGCGCCAATTATGAGAAAATTTGGCAGAGGCATAGGTCGGAGTCTAGCGGATTGCTGCCCACGGACATCCTATTTCACAGTCAGCCGAACCGGCGCCAAAAAACGCGTCACCGTGTTCGCTAACCATGAAAGACGAATGTACCACCGCGAAGTTCAGAATGATCGGATTTCGTGCGATATCAGTGCCAGCCACGAACACCACTTTGGCTGCACCAGTCCCGCGTGCGACTCTGCATGAGGGCGAAACAGGACGCATGCGCTCCCATCAAACAATTTTAGCACCTAACCTACCTGAGTGCAACCCGGCCAAAGGTTATGGTGCCAAACTGACCCCGACCTCAGATTCTTGCACCCTCCTGGCTGCAGATTTTCATCTCCTGGCAACGACTGGTCGGCTCTACACAAAATTAATCTTACTATATTATTCCCTTAATGAAGTCCTAGTATTATTCAGGTAACATTGAGGCTACTCGACAAATTCCCCGATGTCTCCAAAGGAATTTAGGTGCCCACTGGATCCACAAGATGACCGAGCATCTCTCAAAGTCCGGTGAATCCCGACACATTCAAAAAACCCTAACAATGAGGTGCTACTTGCTGAAACGATTTGCCATTGCGGTCTTTGCTGCCGCCGTCCTCCTGTGCATGCCGAGCGCGCATGCCGCTGTGTCCTATACTCTTGTCACCGAGCCGGACGAAGGCATGACATCGATCTACAATTTTCTAGGTCAGGCTACTCATACGATCGACATGACGATGTACGAGCTGAGCGACACCACGTTCGAGCAGGATCTTGCTGCGGCGGCAAGCCGAGGTGTCACAGTGCGCGTCATCCTCGATCAGAACAACGAAAAGAGCGCCAATACTGCCGCATACAACTACTTGACCAGCAACGGTGTTTCGGTGCACTGGGCGAATCCGACGTACGCCGTCACCCATCAAAAGACCATCACCATTGACGGCGCGTACAGCGATGCTCAGACGGCGATCATGACCCTCAACCTGACGCCGCAATACTACTCGACCACGCGCGATTTCGCCCTGATCGAAAACGATGTCAACGACATTGCCGCAATCGAAACGACCTTCAACGCGGACTTTGTCAACGGCACGATTACGCCGCCCACCGGTGATGATCTGGTCTGGAGTCCTACGAACTCGCAGACACTAATGGTCGGTCTCATCAATTCGGCAAAGCAAACTTTGCTGGTCGAAAACGAAGAGATGAGCGATACGGCCATTGTCAACGCGCTCGAGGCTGCTGCTGAGCGAGGCGTCACTGTGCAGATCGCGATGACGAACACTAGCAACGACTACGAGACTGAGTTCAACGCCTTGGTCAAGGCCGGCTGCTATGTTTCGACGTACGTCTCGACAGCGTCCCTTTACATCCATGCGAAAATCATGGTTGCCGACTATGGAACAGCGTCGGAGCAGTTCTATCTCGGTTCGGAGAACTTTTCGAGCGCTTCGCTGACCAAAAACCGAGAACTGGGAATCATCACCAACGACTCCACCACGCTAGCGTCGCTGGACGATACGTTGACAAGCGACTTCGACGGTGGCACTCCGTGGCCGGGCAGCGGCGGATCGGGCGCGAATTTTTCGCTGTCCGCATCGCCGTCCACGCTCACCATCGCGCAGGGCGCGAACGGTAGCAGCACAATCACGGTGACGCCGACAAACGGCTTCACGGGATCGGTCGCGCTTTCGGCCAGCGGCCTTCCCAGCGGCGTCACGGCATCATTTAACCCGTCCTCTACAACAACTACGAGCGTCCTAACAATGACTGCAAGTAGCACCGCGACCACGGGTACTTCGACTGTAACGATCACGGGAACATCCGGAAGCCTGACTCACACCACGACCATATCGCTCACCGTCACGGCAGCTGCCCAGCCGAGCTTTACGCTCTCCGCGTCGCCATCGACGTTGTCTCTGACTCAGGGAACAAATGGGACAAGCACGATTACGGTAACGCCCTCCGGCGGCTTCTCGGGAACCGTTGCGCTGTCTGCCACTGGACTTCCAAGCGGAGTGACTGCTGCGTTCAATCCAACGAGCACTACCTCGACAAGTGTCTTGACCTTCACCGCAAGCAGCACGGCGACGACCGGAACGACCACCGTCACGGTCACCGGCGTTTCCGGCAGCATTACGAAAACGACGACAATCTCATTGACAATCGTATCGAGCGGCGGCGGAGCAACTCAGCTACTACTTAATCCCGGATTCGAAAGCGGCAATGTCAGCTGGACGGCGTTAACAGGAGTCATCAACGACTCTGGAACCGAGCCGCCGCACAGCGGTCTGTGGGACGCATGGCTGGACGGCAAGGGCAAGAGCGAAACCGAAACTCTGGCACAGACCGTTGCGATACCAAGTGGAAAGACCACCGCAACACTTACGTTCTGGCTTCACATCGACACCGCGGAAACGACAACGACCAAGAAATACGACACGATGAAGGTGGAACTCCTGAACAGCAAGGGCAAAGTTCTTGCGACTTTAGGGACGTTCACGAACCTCAACCATAACACGGGTTATGTTCTGGAGTCTTATAGTCTAACATCGTATATTGGTCAAACGGTCGAAGTCTATCTGACGGGAACGGAAGACTCGGAGTACCAGACATCGTTCGTCGTGGACGACTTCGCGCTGAACGTGCAGTAATTTCTCTGGGTGGCATGCTTGGGCTCTCAGGCCCAGGCATGTCTTTTTATACGGCGGGCGTCCCCGCGTGTCGTCTGGTCATCCCGAACGGAATGAGGAACGAATGGAGCCGAGGGAACACGTAGTTGGCTTGTCCCCATGCCGAATTTCTGGCTAACTACGTGTTTCCTCCATTCCGCTCATTCCTCGCTTCAGTCGGAATGACGGAGAAAGACATGCCTGGGCCTGAGAGCCCAAGCATGCCACCAAATCAATCTTCCCGCTAACTTTATCGTTATGTTGTACGATAGAGTTCATGAAAGCAAAAGATCTAGTTCTGCTGCCGCGCCCCCGCAAGATTGAGCTTGCAAAGGCCTCCTCGAAAATCGCGGCAATCACGATTGCCATTGACGAACTCTTCGCCAAGCTGTCTCAGCACTCACTAATCTCTGGCCCACTTTCGTTCTCGGACGACTTCGTCCACATCTCCGTAGACCCCGCTGAGATCGCACGCCCGCAGCAGTACCGGCTGATCATAGCCGAGAACATTGTCCGTATCTTGGCGAAGGACAAGGCGGGTGCGTTCTACGGATTGCAGACGCTTAAGCAGCTTGCCAGACAATTCGCGGACGATCAGATGCCGCAGCTTCGCATCGAAGACTGGCCGGACTTTCCCAACCGCGGGGTCATGTGGGACATCAGCCGTGACCGGGTTCCGACCATGGCTACGCTTTATAGCCTGGTAGACTTGCTCGCAGAACTGAAAATCAACCAGTTTCAGCTTTATACCGAACACACTTTCGCCTATTCCAAGCACCGCAAAGTATGGGAGCACGCAGCGCCGATGACGGCGATTGAGATTCGCGAGTTGGATCGCTATTGCGCGGATCGGTATATCGAACTTGTCCCGAACCAGGCGTCGTTTGGGCATTTCGAACGCTGGCTCAAGCACGACCAGTACAAGCACCTTGCCGAATGCCCTGACGGCTTTACCTTTCCGTGGGGCGACAAATCCACCACTCCTTCCGTACTCGATCCAGCTAACCCAGGATCGATCGCGCTCGTTGAGGAGTTAATTGACGAACTATTGCCGAACTTTTCGAGCCACCAGCTTAATGTCGGCTGCGACGAGACCTGGGAGCTTGGCCAGGGCAAGAGCAAAGACGAGTGCAAGTCGCGTGGCAAAGGCCGTGTCTATCTCGATTTTCTGCTCAAGCTCTCCGTTTTAACTCAAAAACATGGGAAGACGATGCAGTTTTGGGGCGACATTATAATGCACAGCCCCGAACTGATCCCAGAAATTCCGGAAGGCGTGATTGCCCTGGAATGGGGCTATGAGGCAAAGTCGCCGTTCGACAAGCATGGCGCGAAATTTGCCGAAAGCGGTGTGCCGTTTTACGTTTGCCCCGGCACGTCAAGCTGGCTCTCGCTTGGCGGTCGCTTCTTCAACGCCAAACAAAACCTCCTTAATGCCGCCGAAAACGGCCTGAAGCACGGCGCGGTCGGATTTCTTATCACTAACTGGGGCGACGGCGGTCACTTTGAGCCGCCTACAATCTCTTATCCGGGCCTTGCATTCGGCGCGTCTGTTTGCTGGGCACTTGACTCAAATCGCGACATCGACATTGAGCGAGCATTAGATATGCACATATTCCGTGACGATGCCCGCGAAATGGCATCCATCGCCATTGATCTCGCGAATGTTTGCAGCGCGGCGGGCGTTCCGAGCGTGAATGGCGAATACTACTCGTACATCCTTTCGCGCCCGGATCACGAGATCGACGACCACAAGCTGTGGGGTGCGCGTCTAAGTGCGATCAAAAACGTGCCGGACCGAATTCTGGAGATCAAGAAGCGGCTATCACTCCCAAAGATGCAACGAGACGATGCCGCGCTCATCATCGAGGAGTACGAGCAGACTGCCGATCTGATGATCCACGGCTCTCATCTCGCGGAGGTGCGCCTGAAAAGTCGGGAAAAAGTAGAAAAAATACCCGTAAAGACGAAGGATTCGCTGAGTGCAGAACTCGCACCGCTGCTTCCGCGATACCGCCGACTTTGGCTCGAAAGAAGCCGCGAAGGCGGGCTGTCCGACAGCATTGGGCGCTTCGAAAAGCTGCTGGGATTGTATGGGTGTCATTTGTAGGACAGGCGTCCCCGCCTGTCTTCCTGCATTCGTCCTCCCCTTTCCTATTCCTATGGGAAAGGGGCCGGGGGAAAGGGCTTTCCTCGCGTATAATCGAATCTAACCACCATGCCCCTCATTCCCGTCGTCGGGCGGCGCAGTCCAAAAATGCGTCTCCTGCTCGGCTTCATCTATTTCCTGCTGTGCGCTGGCGCGGTGACGACCGTCTATCCCTTCATGGTCATGCTGTCGGCGTCGGTGGCATCGGATTACGACCAGAACGCCTACACCCTCATCCCCGAATATCTCGTTTCCGACAAGGCGTTGGTCGCAAAATACGTCGAGGACAAGTACAACGCCGATCTGATCGCACTCAACCGCGCTTACGGGACAAACTACGCCTCTCTGCAGGATTTGACTGTCAACGCCAATTCGAATGCCGCGGCAACGTTGCCGAAATGGGACACTTTTTTTGCGCGACAGGGTGCGTCTTACCGCGTGGTGGGATTTATGGGGCCGCACGGCCAGTACGTTCCCTCGAAGCTGCTTGAGCGCTACCGAAGCTGGCTGCGCGACAAATTCCATGGCGATGTCCATGCAATGAGCTCGCAGTACACGGAGGAGGATACGAACTTTCTCTCCGTTTTCCCGCCATACGAGCGCCCTCTACAGCGGTTCTTCGCGCCTAAATCCAGTGCTCCAAAGGATCGAGATTGGAGCGATTTCCAGGCGCAACTTCCAATCGAATGGTTTCAGCCTGTTCTTTGCGACCCTCTTTATCAGGCATACCTGCACGACGAGGCCTACCCCTCGGGAAAGATCGCCGATCTCAACGCAGCCTGGGGAACCAAATTCACCGATTTTTCGCAAATCAAGCTGGCAGCGTCCCCTCAGAGTCAATCTGCTCAGGCAAAATGCTGGACAGATTTTGTACGGCGCAAACTTCCCCTTCGGTTCATCTCGTGGACGCCCGAAGCACAAATGGATTGGCTAAAATTCGGCGGCGTTGGGCCGCTGCCAACCAATGCCCAGCTTCCGTCTGGTCCGATTCTTCGAAAATACGCAGCATTTGTTTCGCAGGCCAATCCTAACATGATGCGTGTCCGCAGCCTAGAAAGCCTTTGGCGGACATACATAGGCGATCCTAGCGCGACCATTCCCGCTGCCGAGGAGGACCGCGAGTACGCACTGGCCCACAAAGGCGAAATCCGGCGCGAATTTCTGGCGCGCAACTACAAGTTCGCGCTAGACTACCTGCTTTTGCACGGACGCGGGCTGCTCAACACTGCAATCTACTGCGCGGGCGCGGTGCTGGTTGCCATCATAGTCAATCCATTGTGCGCCTACGCGCTATCGCGTTTTCGCATGCCGCAGGCGACTTCGCTGCTGCTGTTTCTGCTTGCGACCATGGCGTTTCCCGCCGAAATCACCATGATTCCGAACTTCCTGCTGCTAAAACAGCTCGGCCTGCTCAATACGTTTGCAGCGCTCATTTTGCCATCGGCGGCATCGGGTTATTCGATCTTCCTGCTCAAGGGGTTTTTCGACAGTCTTCCGATGGAGCTTTATGAGGCGGGAATGCTCGACGGCGCCAGCGATTTGACCCTCTTCACGCGCGTCACCCTCCCTCTCAGCGGCCCCATTTTTGCCGTGATCGCGCTGAATGCGTTCACCAGCGCGTACGGTGCGTTTCTATTCGCGATGGTGGTCGCGCAGGCACAAAGCCACTGGACACTTATGGTCTGGATATACGAGTTCCAGGCTCTTTCTGCCCCGCAGTACGTCATCATGGCCGCCCTTGTGATCGCCGCACTACCGACACTCGTCGTGTTTTTGCTCGCGCAGAACGTGATCATGAAGGGGATCATCTTGCCGAGTTACAAGTAGGCCCCGCCAGCCCCACCTTCCCGCAATCCGGAAGGTAGGGCCTTGGGTGGGGTACACTCCTCCAAATGACCATTGATGATCAGATGGAGCTGCTGACCCGCGGCGCGGTCGAAGTGCTCCCGCGTGAAGCGCTTGTCCATAAGCTCAAGGAGTCGGAGCGAACCGGCAAACCCCTGCAAGTGAAGCTCGGCCTCGATCCCACCGCCCCGGAGCTGCATATCGGCCACGCAGTCGTTCTGCGCAAGCTGCGCCATTTTCAGAATCTCGGGCATGAGGTAACCGTCATCATCGGCGACTTCACCGCCATGATCGGCGACCCGACCGGCCGCTCCGAGACTCGGCCGCAGCTTACGCGCGAAGATGTCGCATCGAACGCCAAAACCTACGCCGACCAATACCATAAGATTTTGGATCCAGCGAAAACGCGCGTCCGCTTCAACAGCGAGTGGCTTGGTACGCTCGATCTCTATGATATCATCGCGCTCATGGCCAAAACCACAGTGGCGCGGATTATGGAGCGCGACGATTTCTCGAACCGCTACGCAAGCGGAATCCCGATCCATACGCACGAATTTTTGTATCCAATCTGCCAGGCGTACGATTCGGTCGCTCTCAACTCCGATGTCGAAATGGGCGGCACCGACCAGAAGTTCAACATCATGATGGGCCGCGATCTGCAGCGGGAATCCGGTGTCGAGCATCCGCAGATTGGTCTTTTCATGCCGCTTCTCGTTGGTTTGGACGGTGTCGACAAGATGTCCAAGTCCAAGGGCAACCATGTCGGGATCGATGAGCCGCCGCTGACGATGTTCGAAAAGCTGATGTCGATTTCCGATCCGATGATGCCGCAGTACTTCGAACTCTGCACCGATATCCCACTTGCGGAAATTCCGCAGATCTGCAATCCCGAAATCACGCATCCCAAAGAGGCGAAAAAAAGGTTGGCGCGCGAGATCGTCACGCTCTACCATGGTGCGGATTCAGCAGCGGAAGCCGATGCCGAGTGGGAGCGACGTCACGCGCAACGGCTGATCCCGGACGACATGCCTGAATTTGTGATTCCCGCTGAATTGATCGTTGACGGCAAGGCGCGTCTGACGGGACTGCTCGTTGCGGCTGGGTTTTCGGGTACAAACGGAGATGCGAAGCGTCTCATTTCGCAGGGCGGTGTTCAGGTGAACGGCGAAAAAATCACCGATCCCGCGGCGAGCATCGACATTGCACCGGGAACGATTGTCAGCAGCGGCCGCCGCAAGTTTGTCCGCCTAGCAGTCTCATAGTCGTCAACAGATTCCATGACCGACCAAATCGAGCCACAAACCGAAGAGCAAAAACGTCCTCCGGCGATCCCGCGCCCCACTGATCCTGTCCAGTTCGAAAAGGAGATGGGGCCGCACATTGATGCGCTTTACCGCAACGCTGTCCGCCTAACCGGCAACTCAAATGATGCCGAAGATTTGGTGCAGGACACCTATTTGCGTGCTTACCGCTTCTTTTACCAGTATCAGCTAGGAACAAACGCGAAGGCGTGGTTGTTCAGGATCATGAATACGGTTTTTTTGAACGAGTATCGCAAGAAGTCCCGTCAAGCGGATACGGTCTCTTACGACGGCCTCGAAGACTTTTATCTGTACAACCGCATCGCCGAAGATTCGGCGACTGGGCCGAACCAGCAGACGGTTGCCAATCCTGAGGATGTTGTCCTTAACCGTCTGGATCGTGAGGCGATCGAAGCGGCCATCGCGAAGTTGCCGATTGAATTTCGGGAGACAGTGGCGCTGGCGACATTGGAAGGACTCGCTTATCAAGAGATAAGCGACATTTTGGAGATTCCGATCGGGACTGTTCGTTCTCGATTGTCACGCGGACGAAAACTGTTGCAGAGAGCTCTTTGGAACCAGTTGTCGGCCCTCCCCGAAGAGGAGCCGGAGGCGGAGCTGGCAGGGGAGCCTGCGTAGATTTTCGTGTTATGATATTTTGGGCGGATCTCCAAGCACCAATTACGCAATTACGAAATAGAGGAGCTTCGATGTTGCATCGCTCCAAAGTAGGCCTGGATACTTTATGATGGAAAGTGAAAACAAGTTGACCAAGGTCGAGGTTAGCCAGATTTTTTCTGAGCAGGAAACGACATTCGACTTCTACTCTTGCGAGCAGGCGATCCATCGCCTCAATGACTATCTCGACCACGAGCTTGATCCGGCAGAACGTGAGGATGTGATCAAGCACCTGCACATATGCAAACCGTGCTTAGAGCGTTTTCACTTCGAAGAGACCCTCATTGTCCAGCTTCGCACCCGTATGGCAAACCTCTGCTGCCCGAATAAGCTAAAAGAGCGTCTCAGTTCTGCGATCAAGAACCTTACGCACTAAGATACCGTTGGGCTGTTCTCCGGGTACTCTGCGTTTGTAGTATTCTCCTGAATAAACTGGCGACCGTTAGGCCCGCTTCATTTCATGCGCATCCTCTACATCGACATCGATTCATTGCGCGCCGATCACTTGGGATGCTATGGCTATCGCCGCGATACCAGTCCGAACATTGACAACGTTGCGGCGCAAGGAATCCGGTTTGACAACTTCTACGTTTCCGACACACCCTGTCTACCCAGTCGCACGGCTTTGTTCGGCGGTCGGTTCGGCATACATAATGGCCTATGCGGTCACGGCGGCACCGCCGCGGATCCTTTCCTCGATGGCCCACCACGCGAGTTTCAGTCAGATCTTTCCCGAACATGCTGGATGACCAAGCTGCGTCGATGTGGCTACCATACCGCGACGATCAGCTCCTTTGCGGAACGGCATTCGGCGTGGCACTTCTACGCTGGCTTCAGCGAAATCTGTAATCCTGGCCGTTGCGGGATGGAGCGTGCGGATGAGGTTGGAGCGATCGCCCTGGACTGGCTTGAGCGCAATGGCGCATCGGACAACTGGTTCCTCCACGTCAACTTCTGGGATCCGCACACGCCTTATCGAACTCCGGCGAACTTCCCCAATATTTTTGCCAATGATCCC
Organism: uncultured Armatimonadota bacterium; assembly: GCA_963699265.1. Classification (GTDB taxonomy): domain Bacteria; phylum Armatimonadota; class Armatimonadia; order Armatimonadales; family Capsulimonadaceae; genus CAXSEA01. The sequence goes on from OY969427.1 coordinate 2,050,839, forward strand.
CTCCCGTCATGGCTGACTGAGGAGGCTCGCCAAATGCACTGGAACAGCGGAGGGCCGCACTCGGCGCGGGAGGTTCAAGGCTTCGACGGCTTGGACGCGTTCGGCGGTGCGTATCCACTACAGCCTACAGCGATGGCATCGATGGACGATGTCCGCGCGATGTTCGACGGTTACGACCTCGGAGTGCGATATGCCGACGAGTACATCGGTCGGATTTTGGGCTACCTTGCCGATCTCGGTGTTCGCGACGAAACCGCTATCATCATCTCCGCAGATCACGGCGAAAATCTTGGCGAACTGAATATCTATGGCGATCACCAGACGGCGGATCACATCACTGCACGAGTGCCGTTGATCATCTCGTGGCCAAATATGACGCAGGCCGGAACGGTCGATAAAGCGTTCCACTACCATGTCGATTTGGCTCCGACAGTCGTCGAACTAGCGGGCGGAACTTTTGAGGGCAATTGGGACGCGCAGTCGTTTGCCGCTACCGTGAAGGGCATCGCGAGTGGCGGACGACCGCTTCTCATCCTTTCGCAGGGAGCTTGGAGCTGTCAGCGTTCGGTGCGCTGGAAAAACTTTCTTTGCCTCCGAACTCTTGACGATGGCCTGCACGCGTTCCCGGAGACCATGCTGTTTGACGTTGAGACCGACCCTCACGAGCAGCATGATCTCGCTCCCGATTATCCAGACCTAGTTGCGGAAGCGATCAACCATTTGGACGAATGGACGGTGGAGATGATGCGGACTTCAACTCAGGCGGTCGATCCCTTGTGGACAATCATCCGCGAAGGCGGCCCGTATCAGACTCGCGGTGCGCTTCGCGGCTATCTTGCACGGTTGCGCGAAACTGGGAGGACGGAATTCGCCGATCGTCTTGCTGCGAACCACCGGCTGGAGATCGCGGCGTTCGGGGAGTGATTGAAATGAATCCCGGCATGCGAGCCGTTCACGACCACAACTCGGCCTTTCATTGCCCCAGCAGTTGCTTACCGAAATATCCAGCGCCCAACAGTTTGCAACCCCATAGCGGCAAGGACAAATACGAGGATGAGCTCTCCGCACGCAATCCAGTCGTAGCTCTTTGATGGGCTGGCGTGGTATTTGTCGAGATTCTCCTCAATCCTGAAACTGATCCAGACATTATCGGTTCGACCAAATGCGATTGTTGCAAATTCGCTGAGAAGCAACTGCTCGTAGCTCCCACTATCGGGATCTTCTCTCGATTCTTCGCGCTGCGCGATCTGTTTGAGGATTCGATTAGCAAGTTCGCCAAAATACTCAGGCGTACTAATTATCCTGTAATACTCTGAACCATGGGTTCGTTCAACCTGTATCACGTAGTTATTACGATATTTGCTGTCCATCTCGTCCTTTCATATTGCCACATTCTGGGTGCGCACAAACGATTACCACTAATTATGAACTACGCGGGACACAGCACTCAAAATAGCTATTGACAACAAATTGGCTCACTGCTATACTTGTCTTGCGCAACCGGTTGGCCACTTCCAATTGCGCGCACCGAAGCGTTTCGGCTAGTTAAGACCTTGGCGAATTCGACACCCACAATTGAAGATGTTGCCCAGCGGCTTGGGGTCTCGAAAAGCACCGCTTCGCGTGCGCTCAACGGCAAGGGCAGAATGTTGACGACTACGCGCGAAGCAATCCAGGCGATGGCAAAGGAGCTTGGCTTTTCACCCAACCAGCATGCGAGGTGGCTGGCGCACGGCCGTGCCCGCAACGTGATCGCACTCATGTCCCATGACGATCTTGGCGTAGCAAGCCGACTAAAGACGTTCGTCACATTTCGTTTGGACGAAGCTGGATACGAACTCGAAACCTACGCCGCGCCAGTGCATGTTTCGTGCGCATCTGAAAAGCAGATTCGGCTTGTTACCAAGGTGCGGATGCAACGTCCCGCAGCCGTGGTTTTGCATAATGTCGCCGAGTTTTTGCACGAGGATGCCAAAGCGGAACTGCTGCGCTATCAGGACGAAGGCGGACAGTTGTTCATCTGCGGCGAAAAGGTGGATTGGCCTTGCGATCAATCGGTGAGGGACGAAGGCGAGCGAATGGCCATCTGCGCTCGTCACCTGATCGAACTGGGACATCGCGACATCGGAGTCTGTTTTCACGGCCGTGCGACTCCGCAATCAAGACTTTATATCAGTTTTCTTGAGACGCTACAGGATCATGGTATCAAAACCCGTGAGGAATGGATGTTCTTTGGCGGCAATTACGAAGAAGGCGGTCATCGCCTCGCGCAGCAGTTTTTGGCCCTTGAATCAAGGCCAACCGGAATCTGCGTCGTGAACGACGCCTCAGCTTCCGCCTTTATCAATATACTGACACGGATGGGCATGGAGATCCCGCGCGACGTTAGCATAGTTGGCCACGACGACGAACCGGCTGCACGTTACGCCCTCGTGCCGCTGACTACCGTAACATTTCCCCTGGAGTCCCTGGGTTGGAACTTGGTCAGTATGGTGAGCGACCGTTTGGAAGGTCGATATGACGGCGAGCCTCGCACGGCTTGGTCAGAATCGAAATTGGTCGTTCGCGAGAGTGCCGCCGCACCGAGCATTGGCGCGCGAGTTTGTTAAAGGAAGGAATACTCAAATGAAAGTCATTCAATCATCGGTCATATCCAAGAGTGCAATTCGGAAATACGGCTTCACCTTAATTGAACTTCTTGTCGTGATCGCCATAATTGCAATTTTGGCAGCTATTCTGTTTCCCGTCTTCTCTTCTGCCCGCGAAAAGGCGCGGCAGACTGCATGTGTCTCGAACCTGAAGCAGCTTGGCCTCGCAGTCGCCCAGTACGAGCAGGACTACGACGAAAAGGTTGTCTGTGGCGGAACCTATACTGGAGGTGCGTTGTACGCAGGTGGCTGGGCAGCACCCATTTACCCGTATGTAAAAAGCAAGCAAGTGTTCCTATGTCCTGACGATACGGGCTCACTGAACGGTGTGGCGGATATCGTTTCGTATGGCGAAAACGCAAATGTTATAGTCAACCCGGGTCAAACGACGAGCTACCCACTTAGCATTTCGGCGATGCACTCTCCAGCATCGTCCGTATTGCTCTTTGAGGTCAAGAACTGCAACGTATTCAACAATGGTTCACTTGCAAACGAACACACTTGGGACATTACGCAATGCAATCCGGCTAACACGTCGTTTACAGACTGCGCTTTGTCGCCGGCCGGATTCGGACGTGATGCAGCCGGGTGGATGTACGGTGCAAACCGCGACACTGGTTCGCTTGCAACGACAAAGGCAACCTCGCTGAAATACAACACGGGACTTCTCGGCAACACGTGCATCTTGGACAACAACGCTGCGTGCGACGCAAATCCCGCCGACGCCGTACAAGGTACTTCGTACTATTATTCCAGCGGAACTGGAGTTCACAACAACGGTGCTAACTATCTTATGGCGGACAACCACGCCAAATGGTTCACACCGGAGAAGGTAAGTGCTGGTTATGACCATGACCAGAACTCCGTCGGCGCCTGTCCGGCGTATACCGACGCAGCCGAGGGAGTCAACTGCTCCCCGCATAAGTATGTGGTTACGTTCGCATTCGATTAGCCCGAGCACAACTTCCTCGGCACAGCAATTAGGCCGTCGGCGACATTTCTCGGAAACAGATATTGACACCAAAACCGTTAAGACATCGCAACGTAGTATTTTTCGTCACCTTGAACGCCATCCTTTCCCTTTCGGCTTCGGTAGCTGCTCAAGAGTTGAAAGATCCTTGCTTTGAAAAACCTGGCCCAACACTCGTGAGTGCCAGCGACGCTCCAAACAGCAAGGCGCAGATTAGTGGAACAATTGCCGAAGGTTGGCAGGACAATACAAGCTGGGGCGACGTCAAGATCGATTACTCGCTGGATGCGCACAACCCCCATGGCGGAGCGTTTTGCCAGCAGATTTACATTGAGCGAGGTTTTGCCCAGTTCGTTCAGCCGATTGCGTTCCATCAGTCATGCTACACGGTCTCGCTTTGGATGCGCGCGGAGCCAGCTCAATGGGTAGCGCTCTCGCTTCGTGCATCCGGGCCACCGTACGATCGGTATGCAGCTACACCGCTGAAAATCGGCGGCAAGTGGACGCATGTTACAGTGGAGGGTCTCGTTCCAGCCACTGACGGCTACGTTATGGTGAATGTCTCAAATCCGGGCAAAATCTGGCTTGATGACGCGTCAATGTCTCAGAGTCAGACGGTGCATCTGACTCCGCCAAGCGATGCGGTTCCCCGAGACTTCTTCGGACTAAATGTGAACCATATGCACGATGCGCCAGGCTTTGATTGGCCTGCAATGGACTTCGGCTCGTTCCGCTCATGGGACTCCGGTGTGATCTGGCCGAAAATTGAGCCGGAACGTGGTGTCTACGACTGGGCCGACTTCGACAAGGATGTCGCGACGGCGCAGGCACATCATCAGGCGTTTCTGTTTACGATGGGGCAGACGCCTCACTGGGCATCGTCGAAGCCGGACGAGCATGCTGCATATGGCAATGGTGTCGCTGCGCCGCCCGCGGACGTAAAGGATTGGAGGGATTTTGTCACCGCGGTCGTGACGCGCTACAAGGGACGAATCAACGCCTACGAGGTTTGGAACGAGCCGGACGAAGTCGGGTTTTATTCGGGCACACCAACCCAGCTAGCGGATTTGGGACACATAATGGCGAAGATCGTCCGCAAAATCGATCCAAGCGCCCTGATTGTGACACCGCCAGTGGCCCAGGACGATGTTCTTTTGTCGCCTAAATTCTTGGACGGCTACCTCTCGGCTGGAGGTTGGCGCGACGCGGATGTCATCGCCTATCACGGCTACAACAACCCTCCTGAGGCGAATGTCGCTGAGCTACGGAACTTCGGGCGGCAGTTAGCAGCGCATGGACTAGCTAACAAACCGGTATGGATTACTGAGGCCGGCCCAAATCTGAAGCGCTATTCTGAAGATGAAGTCGCTGGTCAAGTCGCTAGGAATCTGATTTTGGACTGGGCCCTCGGCATGCGTAAAGTCTTCCTCTATGCCTACGACAACGCAATCTACTGCGGCTTCGACCTGGACACACGCGGTAAGCGCGATCCGTCGCAACTCGGCCCGTCCGGTATCGCCTACTCCGCCGTAGAATCTTGGCTTATCGGCTCGACGATGCTCTCGTGTGACTGCGAATCCGGCTCCATTTGGACAGCGATCATCCGCCGACCTGACGGCAGGATGGGATACATCGTTTGGAATTCGGCAGGGGCAAGCGACTATGCTGTGCCCGCTTCGTGGCACGTAAAGGACGTCCGAACGCTGACTGATGCTGTATCGGACATTTCCGGCACGACCACCCCCATAGGAACCCAGCCACTCCTTCTTGAACCATGAAAATCCATTGGTTTGAACCGCATTGCCAGCCGACTTAATCGAACGGATAGTCCCGGTCGGTGAGTGCTGCACGGCTAGGCAAGACAAAGCCCTCGAGCAAATACTCGAGGGCTTTGATTTTCAATCTTCGTGTTGCACCTAATCCGCGACAAACGGCAGCAGCGCAATCTCACGTGCCCGCTTGATCGCGGTTGCCAGCATGCGCTGATGCCGGGCGCAGGTTCCGGTCTTGCGCCGCGGCTCGATTTTGCCGCGATCAGAAGTGTACCGCTTCAGCTTGGTCGCGTTCTTGTAGTCGATATAGGTCAACTTCTCGATGCAAAATCCGCATACCTTGCGGCGCGGCCGTCGGAACTTGTTCTGCTTGCGTCCCTGCGCGTCCCCGGAACCACCGCGGTCGTCGCGGTTGAATCGTCCACCGTTACTCATTCGTTATTGTCTCCTCAACAGTTTGGTCTGATGGGGACCGGCAGGAGTGTTATGCCGGCCCCACTGAATCACCCCGGAACGGCCTTGTTGGATCAAGGCCCGAGCGTCTGGCTGAATCGGGGCATGACGCTCGCGTTTGTTTTTTAGTTCAGACTTTTTAGGAACGCTCTATGGCCGCTGGGCCATTTTTCGCGTTTCTGCAGACATTACGCTTTACTCGTCAGCGAAGGGATCGTCGAGATCGTCGGCAAACGGATCTGCTTCGGCCGAAGTGTCCGCTACAGGCGGGCGACCCGCGCCTGCTCCCGCAGAACTTCGCACCGGCGCGGCGGACGGCCTGCGCGGCGCCATATCGTCGCCCATTGGCGCAGGAGTTCGGCCATTTGTGCCAATCCCGGCGTCGTGACCGTAGTCGTGGCCGCCGCGATGGCCGTAGTCGTCGCCGCCTGCAGCCTCCTTCGGCCGCTCAAGCGACTTCAACTGATCGACCACCACCTCGGCAACACGGCGGTTGGTACCGTCCTGCGCCGTATACTGGCGAATCTGCAAGCGGCCATCGACCGCGACCAGACGTCCCTTGCCAAGGTAGTTCGATGCGAACTCCGCGGCCTGACGCCACGCGACAATGTCGATAAAGTCCGCCTGCTTCTCCTGGCCGTTCTGACGGGCCTCCGCCGAAAGCGGTCGGTCTACCGCCAGCCGGAACGTTGTTACCGGGATTCCGCTCGGCGTGTACTTCAACTCCGGGTCGTTCGCAAGACGACCGATAAGGATCACTTTGTTCATCATAATAGTCTCTTCACTCCTTCATTCATCTTTAAGCTAACTTGTCGATCTTACACACGGTCCTGGGATTCAGTTGATCCTTAATGGCGCTTGCGCGGACGCAGTGCCATCTCTAATTTGCCTGTTCGATCTCAAACCGTGGCGACGCCAAAACTGTTTTTGACGGCACAACGATATTCTACCTAACACGCTGCATGCCTGTTCAACCCTTTCGGCAAACTTTCACTCCGTTCGCTAAAGGGTATCGCAAACCTAGACTGCGGCAGGCTCTTCTGCCTCGACTTCGGCCACTGGCTCAGCGATGGCTTCCACAGGAGCTTCCGCCGCCACGGCCTCGACCGTTTCGGCAACAGGCTCGGCTGCAGCGGCTGCCGGAACTTCTGCTATTGCAGCCTGGGACGCGACAGCGACGGTTGAACGGGCCGCTGTACGGCGCGCGGCTTCCGCCGAACTCGCGCGGAGCGACAGTCGGGATGGACGCGTCGATCTCGTCGTCGGGGCGGACGATAATGAATCGGATGGTGTCTTCGGAGATACCAAAAACGCGGCGAAGCTCTGCCTCAACCGGTGGAAGGCCTCGGAAAATACAGACGACGTAGATTCCTTCGGTCTGGCCCTTGATCGGATAGGCGAGGCGGCGTCGCTCCCAGATGTCGGTGCGCTCTACTTCACCGCCCTGGGTGGTGATGATGTTGTTGTACTTGTCGATGACGCCTTGGATGTGTTCGTCGGAACGATCAGGCGAAACGATATAGACCAGCTCATATTGCCGGACAGTTGCAGGCATATTGGAAATTGTCTCCCTTTGGTTAGCATTCATCCCCAGCATAACGTTCGTTGAACGCACCGGGGCAGGAAGTGTGAACCGCGACAAGCGCGGAACACGGACGTAAGGACGATTGGTCTTTAGCAGCCAAACGTCGAACACGAAACGTCAGTATAGCATGACGGGCAAGGGGAATGCAAGCGACGCAAAGAAATCTGGGTAGGGGCTAACCAAGCGAGCTTGCGAGTGCGGTTCGCCCTTCCCGGCGACGCAAGATTCAAGCGGAGCATAGTATGAAGCCCTTTCCCCCAACCCCTTTCCCATAGGAATAGGAAAGGGGAGAAAGAAAATGAAAGGCGACGCAAATCTGCGAATTCCTTCCCTTCCCGTTGCGGGAGGGGTGGCGACTTGTCGCCGGGGTAGATCCCTATCCACACCTCGGCACCACATACGGCCCTTCGGGGATGATCGCGACGGCGTTGTCGCCGGATCGTTCGATGCTGGCGCGGATCGCGTCGGTGAGGGATTCGACACGTCCGACGCCTGTGAGTGTTAGCTCTGCCTCGTTGAGGCCAGTTGTGTACAGTTGCACGCTCCCGATGCTCATCGGCTTGAGTTGCATCTCGCTCTGCCACTCGTCGATGTCCGCGAGGCGCTTTGCCTGGATCGACGCGAGAAACGTCCCCGGCCCCATGCTCACCAGCCGTGCCTGCGATGCGCGGAACTCTTCCGACCCCATCCCCTCCGAGCACTCCGACGCGACAATCAGTGTCCCGCCCGGCGCCAAAATATCGGTCGGAATGACCATCGCCTTAACCGTTTGGTAGTACGTTTTGTCGAGCGGATAACCGGCGGCCGAAGTGACGACCGTGCTGAATTTTCTGTTGACATTGACCATCGCGGCGCTAGTCACAAAGTCCACCGCAGCTAGATGACTGGCCACAATTTCGCCAAAATTGATATAAACAAGTGAGCGATCTTCGTTCTGCACGGTATTTACTGCGTACGCTTCGCCGATTCGTTCGACAATCTCAAGTTGATCTTCATGCAGCGGATTGTTCACCAGATTGCATTGGGTTGCGAACGGATCCTCCATGAACCGAGCGGAATGAAACGTCCGGATGGTCTCTTGATGCGCCACTCCCGGCGCGACCATCTTGCGCCCGCCCGACCATCCCGCCATGAAATGCGGCTCAATCAGTCCCGTAACAATGCGCAAATCCGCATCAACGAAGCGCTTGTCGATCTTGATGGGCGTTCCACGCTTGGACGTGACTCCGAGATCGGCGTGGTCGTCATCGTTGCGCGCATAGTGGTTTTCGACTCGGACCGTTTTCAGCACCCAAGGATCGCCAATCAGCTCTTCGAGCTCCGCGCCAAGATTGGGGCGATGTAGGCCAGTTGCGACAAGTATGCAAATTTGATCCGCTGCCATCCCCGCGCCAAGAAGCGTTTCGATGATTGGCCGCAAGAAGAGGTGGTTGGGAACGGGACGTGTGATGTCGCAGATGAGGATACAGGCGCTATTGCGACCCTGCGCAAGCTGCGACAGCGGTTTCGCCGCAATGGGATTTTCCAACGCTTGCCGCACAGCGAGGGATTCGTCCGGCAACTTCGGCAGCGTTGCTTTGCGAATTACGGTTGGCAGCGCCCCTTCTGGCAGCGAGATATGAAGCGAATTGCGTCCGTAGGCGATCTCGATAGATTCCGAAATTGACATTTTGTGCTCCCATCACCAAGCAGTCCAGCCGCCATCGACAAGCAGCGTGTGCCCTGTAACCAGGCTTGCCGCATCGCTCGCCAGGAAAACCACAGCGCCGATGATGTCTTCCGGCTCGCCGATTCGCCCCAAAGGTATACGGCTAATGAGGTCGTCCGCAATTGTCTTGTCTGCGAACGTCTGATCCGTCAGCGGTGTGCGCACGAATGTTGGGCCGACGGCGTTTACGTTGATTCCATGCTCCGCCCATTCAATGGCGAGGACGCGTGTGAGGTTGACCAGGCCGGCTTTTGCCGAGCAGTAGGCCGCGCGCTTCCAGTAGCCTACGACACCGTTCTGCGAGGCGATGTTGATAATCCGGCCCTTCTTCGCGGCAACCATATGTCGGCCAACTGCTTGCGAGCAGAAAAATGCGCCCTTCAGATTCGTATCGAGAACCGTATCCCAATCGCTCTCCGTTACTTCCAGCGCAGGTTTAGCGATTTGGACACCGGCGTTGTTCACCAAAACGTCAATGCGGCCAAATTTGGCGATGGCAGCTTTGGTCATAGACGCGATGCTGTCCATTGACCGCAGGTCAAGCGGGAGGGCGTGCGTTTGACAGTTGTATTGATCGGCGATTCGACTCGCAACATCCTGCGCGACAGACAGCTTCGACGGCAACTCAGTTACGATCACGTCAGCGCCGAAATTCGCCAAGCCCTCGGCGATGGCCAATCCCAGCCCGCTGCCTCCGCCGGTCACCAGGCAGACTTTGCCATCGACGCGCATGCTTGGAATGTTCATAGTGGAATGGTTCTATAAGCGGTCACAAAAGACCTTCGGCACGATGATTTCGGACCAAAACGGCAGTTTTCCTTGCGCTCCTCCCGACATGGGACGGGAAACAGTCTGTCATCCCGACCGTAAGGAGGCACGACTGGAGTGGAGGGAACACGTAGTTCGCGTCTCGATAGGGTGCTTGTCGGCGAACTACGTGTTCCCTCCGCTTCGCTCATTCTTCGCTTCGGTCGGGATGACAGACTTGCTTTACGTAGAGCGCGCGAACAAATTACCCAGGGATGGTCTTGACCACTAGCGCTTCGTGCGGGCCGATGGTCGGGAGGGTGAAAGTCGCTGTGTTCGCGGTCACTTTCGCTGTGAGTGTCGCGACTACCACCGGCGCATTCAGAACAGCCTCGCCACTGTCCGGAAGGCGCGAAACAGATATCGTCAGCGATTTGCGCGCGCGCAACGATGGCGCACTCGATACACCCTCGATGGTAAGCACCGGTGCGTCCATCACAAGCGGCTGGCTTCCAACAAAGTGATTGCCCAGGAGAAGCTGCATGCCGCCATTCGCATCGCTTGCGATTGGCGCGAGGCGCAGATCGGATGCAGTTGAAAGGACGCGGTGCGACACCCCGTCTGAATAGAGCTTGTATGCCCAGAACGCGGAGCGGGTTCCGTTGGTCATCGGGTCTAGGATGCCGTCGATCGAGCGGTTGAAGCAGTTCATCTGGCCGTTCACAGCCCACCAGCAGCCCTTGCAGGCACCATCCACTCCTGATTTTTCGAGATAGTAGAGGTACGCGGTGATATCTCCCGGCTTGTACTGAACAGATTGGCCGACAGTTTCGTTAATCTGAATCTTTGAAATTTTCAGCGCATGGTACTTCGGATTTGTCGCCAGCAGATGGCGCACCTCCACGACATCCTTGACGATCATCGCGGGGTTCGAGTCCTTATCCAACTCGTGCCAGCTCAGGTAATTGACTTCCAGGTTATTTGCAACGCAGTAATCGAGAAATCCCTTGATTTTAGCCCGCGTGTACATGGCATAGCTGGGGCCTTCCACAGGCACGTTCGGGCCAAGTGCGTTGCGCACAGCATGATAGGCGTGGTTGTAAATGGCGTAGAAATCGCGTATGTCGTTTGATGGCCCGAACTGGTCGCCAGTGTTGTCCGGCTCGTTCCACGGCTCCATGATTGGGTTGAACGACTGCCAACCCTTGGCGTCAACAGCCATTGCCGCTTCGTACTTTCCCCAATCCAGCGACGGCGCGTTGCTGTGCTTGTAGCCCCAAAGGTCGCTAAGGACGACAATAATCGGCACGCCCATGGCCTTGAGCGTAGTTCGATCCGGTTCGGGATGGTTCCCTATTCGCCAAAGAGCCGGACGGAGCGCGGTCATGCGCTCTGTGCTGCCAACCGCCTCGCCCTCGCCGATGAAGCCGCACATCGACTTGTTATTCGGTACCGGCTTGTCTAGCATCACGACGACACTCGGCGGAATGGAAGCGATCTCGCTCCGAATCTGCCGGATTGCGTAAATTTCGGTGATGTTGGTCGTCATCGAACCGGCCCATTGCCACTTGCCGGGTTCGACAAGGAGTCCAACAATCTTGAGCGGTCCGATCGGAGCGCCTGTTTTGGGCTTGCCGTCTGACGATGGCGCTCCACCAAACCGATACCTAATGGCGGCCAGACTGGTCGATTGCGGCGTTGTGTAGTCGTCGATGCCGGAGCCGTGGAACGAGTAGCCGAAAATCTCTCCAGTTGAATCCGCGACACGAACAGAAAGCAGACCGGTCACCGGGCTGGCCGGATCATCTTTGGCGATTCCGCCAAGTCCCACCGTATCCGCAGGCAAGGGCTGATCCATCGTAAACTGCACATAGTTGTTTTTTTGTGCCGTGAACGTGATTGCCGCATGCGCGCCTTTGGTCAACGCCGTCAATGTCCCAGTTCCGGTGGTGTCCTGACCGCCATCGAAATGCACGGGCAGGAACGGCGGACTTGGGGACAGAAAGTTGATGATCGGCTCGATTTTCCACTCGGCGTCCGATTTCGGCCCGGTCAGCACGATATCGATCGTCCGTCCCTTTTCAAGCGACGTCTCGACAAACTGAGGCGCGGCATCCAGCGGCGTCAGAGTAAATCCGCCGGAATCAGCCGAGACTTTAGTCGCGGACTTGGTGATTCCGTCCGACGTCGTAATTGTCGTACCTGCCTTGACTCCATGCTGAAACGCGATGCTGAGCGTGCCGTTGACGATCTTCGGGATCGCCGCCGGCTCGTCGGCACTTGCCGAGTACCCATGAGCCATAAAAACAGCGGCGGTCATGTAGGACAAGACCGCCGCGCAACGCGAACTTCTATAAGTCAATATCTGCTCCTTAAAGATTGCTGAATGTCATTGCGTACTGCGTGCCCGTCGGCGACATCATGGACGCGGTGCCTGCCGCGACATCTGTGCTTGAGTTTGAATTCGGGGTAGCGGGATCGATGCCGTTGCTGACAAGCTCGCCGTGAATCCACTTGACGTGACCATCGCAAGCAAGCCAGTTCGCTGCGCCAGCGTGCCGAGCTGCCTTGATAGTCACCGCAACTGTGAACGGAGTGCCCATGTCGCCCGTGGCGTAGCCGCCGCCAAGCGCGGGGTTTGCTCCATTGAGTGCGCCGTTGTTGTATCCGATACCTGCGCAGCTAAACGCTTCGTTTGTCGCGAAGCCGTAGGTCAGGCCATTGGGAATAAGGTTGCCAGTCACTTCAAAGAGACAGACCGTCATCGTCGGCGCGGTCAGCTTGCTTAGCGGCATGATACCGGCCGGATTTCCAGCTCCAGGGCCAGCATCTAGGTGCTGGTTGTAGCCGTAGGAGCCCACCGTGAATGTCGGGCCGGAATTATTTTTGTATGTATCGCTCGGGCAAGTAAATACTCCCACGGACTTGACATACGGATACACCTGCCCCGCCCATCCCATGCCTCCGCTGGTTGTAGCAGTTTGCGTCGTGCCGCAAGGGAACGTTTCGTCATAGTCCTGAACATACTGCATGAATCCAAGACCAAGCTGCTTCAAGTTGCTGGTGCAGGCTGTTTGGCGCGCCTTGTCTCTTGCGCTGGCAAACACGGGAAACAATATAGCCGCGAGAATCGCTATGATCGCGATGACAACGAGGAGCTCGATCAGAGTGAAGCCGCTCTTGGGCGAAGTGGCCGAGTCGTTTAATCTATTGGTGGTTGTGGAATGCATTATCAAATCCTTTTACCATTGATCCATGAATGCGGCTGCCGACCTAAGTTCAGCGACGATATTTCTCTTGTCGCTGAGACAAAATAACGACTTCAAAACACTGAGTTGCGGCCACAATCTTTGCTGTCGATTTCAATTAGTATACTTATATAAGTGAATTATAAGTGATCGCGTCCGTTCTGTCAAGCAGGTTTGACTAATTCATTATTTTGGCTGCGACGAGCCGTTATTGCCCGATTACGACGCCGCGATCTGCACAACCAGGGCCTCGTGCGGGCTGATGACCGGCAAGCTCAAGGTGATCTTGCCGTTCAAAATTTTTACGGTCAACTTGCTGACCAGGATGGGCGCGGTCAAAACCGCCTCTCCCGTGTCCGGAATCCTACTCTCGGTTACAGTGACGCTTTTGACGCCGCTAAAGTTTGAAGTATTTCCGAATCCGCTGACCACAAGGTTCACCGGGACGATGCAGTTGAAATCCTCGACCGTGCAGTTGCATCCGACCCTGGCATGTCCGAGACGACCCTGAAGAGATGCCGTTTATCCGCTAGACGTGCCAGCTCGGAAAATTGCACTGCACGTTGTGCGCGACGCTTCATATCCTGCTCAGTCATTTTCTGATCTTGCAAAGAGTTTGCGGACAATGGCAAAATGGCAATCGCCGCACTGCCAACTCGCAAGAATTGAGTTTCGACAGCGCGGCGATGGTTGTGGCGTTGAGTGGGTCTAGAGATTGCTGAACGTCAGCGTGTAGGTCACGCCTGCGCCATTGGTCATGTTCGCAGTTCCAGCGGCATACGCGAAGGTTGACGGATTTGTCGAAAGGTTTGACGCGGGATTGACGCCACCGTTGCTAACCAAGGTTCCAAGCAGCCACTTGACATGCCCGTCGCATGCCAAAAAGTTGGAGCCATTCGTGTGACGGCCAGTGATGTACCACGGAGGCGTGTTCGCGGCGAATGGCGTTCCCATCTGGCCAGTCGCGTAATGAATCGGCAGCCCGTCATTGTCATTTCCTAGGTCGTAGCCAGTAAAGCCTAACTGTGAGGGACTTTGCGTGTCGATTACTCCCGTGTAGTTGAAGTAGTTTATCTCTCCGCCTTGCTCCTCGTAAAGACAAACCGTGCTTGCAGGCGCGTTCAGTTTATTGATGGCCCATATTCCGGGTTTGTTACCGTATATGGAATCGAGGTCTTGATTGTAGGCGTACGAAATCGGAACGGTGTAGGAATGGACCGGAACGGTTGGGTCATCTGGACAGACAAAGACAGCATTCGCCTTGACGTATGGAAATATCTGCCCTGCCCAACCGACTCCCGTATTAGCTCCTGCTCCTGCTAGCTGCGCAGATCCGCACGGCAGGTACTCATCGTAGTCCTGTTCATATTGTACGAAGGCAAGCCCAAGCTGCTTGAGATTGCTCGCACACGTTGTTTGACGCGCCTTTTCACGCGCACTTGCGAATACCGGGAAAAGTATCGCAGCGAGAATCGCGATGATGGCTATGACGACGAGCAGTTCAATCAGTGTGAAGCCTCGTCGTTTCGTGCTTAAGGTAGTAGTCATTTCAGTATCCTTTAATTTCTGTGACATGGTGGTCAGTAATTTAGAATGGCAGCTAGAGCCTGCCCGTGCTTTCTCGTTGGATCAGATGTGGCTCGAGCAATATGGTTTCGCGGCTGCATGTCGGTCTATCCAAATAGTCCAGCGCACAGTTCGCCATCTGCACGACATCGCGGCCCAAAGTTGTCAACGCCGGGTGTGTGATCCGGCTGAGTGAGTCGTCGTCAAAACCCATCACGCTGACTTCATTCGGGACGCTGATTCCGTTTTCCGCAAGCCATCGAAGTGCGGCCCAGGCACCTGCATCGGAAACGGTCAAAATCGCGGTTGGCCGCTCGTCTGAGTTCCAAACCTCCGGCATCACGCGGTAGGCGCCGTCGTGCGCGCTCTCCCAAAACTCCGTGCGCGACGAAACGACTCGTCCCGCCAGGTTCCAGCTTGCGCAAATCCGCTCGAACGCGATCTGGCGCTGCATGACCTGATCCAGGCGAAATGGTTCATTGACAATAAGCGTGATGCGCTCGTGCCCCAGGTCGCGCAGATGACCTACCGCAACCCGCATGCCCTCGACATCATCCATGCCGATATAGTCGGCGTTCTTCTGCGGGACGGTTCCCTCTATGCAGACCACGCGGTATCCGCGATCGGCTGCAAGCTGCAGCAGCTCTGTTGTGGCGTCATGCGGGTTGCCCAGCGCAATCAACCGCTGCTTCTCCGGAGCCTGATCGAGCGAAAGGAACGCTTCGTTGATTCTTTGGCCCTTGTGCGTCAGGTAGGTCTGCACCACCCTGCCGCGCTCGTTGCTCGACTTTGCAAGCTGATCGAGCAGGCTGGCGAGGATGTTGGACGCGTACCCTGGAACGAAAACCGCGACGCGATAGTCCGTGGACAGCGCGTGGTTAGGCTTGCGAACGAACGTCCCTTTGGCGGCGCGCCGCATCAGAACACCGTTTTTCGCGAGATCGTTCAACGCGCGCCGGACCGTGATCTGGGAAACGTTCAGCCGCTCGGTCAGCATCTGCTCGGTCCAGAACTGCTGTCCATCAACGAAGTGCTCTTCGATCACCTTGGACATGGCGCGGCGAACCTGCGCGTGTAGGGGAACATCCCGGCCCTTGTCGGTGATGATCATATTGTCGAGAAGTTCTACAGGAGGATGTGCGCTCATAATCGTAATTAGTATACTAATATACGCATCTTAAGCGACAACTGCGATCTTGTCAATAGGCACCGCAAAATATTCTTTGCCGTAACCGATTCTGCAGCCGAGCATAGTGGCCCATTCTAGTGGCGTAAGCATCCTAAGAATGTCGCCGACAAATAGTGCCACCTCCTCATTTCCCTCCACCTCGAACCCGGTGTGTTGTCGCGAAAGTTTGTTCCTCTTATGGCGGAGGCAAGGAGCTCCGCTTTTGGCGAAAGAATACAATTTTGGCATCTGCATTTGGCCACAGCATTGAGCTGAGCGCGGGCACGCAGTTTATGGCCTGGCAGCCGTTTGGCAGCGCGTAACGGAACCACGCTGGCGTGGCGAGCAAGCCGCAAGCGAACGCCGCATACTTGGAACAAACCCTTGCGGCGATACACGAAGAGAAAACCCAAACCACTGCCGAGATCAAAGCGCTTGGCTCGCTCGAGCGCCCACCCTGGTCGCGGTTTGTCAGTCCCCATACGACGTAGGCCGCACGGAACGCCTCGCGAAAGTTTCGCGTTTCCGATATGCGATAATATCCTATACGCAGATCGTCCCGAAGGGGACAAGGAGCACTAATCTGAGCGCAACAACTTCGCAATCTGCCGCGCCGCCCATGACGAGGACGACCGACGAGGCCACGGAGCTCAATCTCAAGTTCCGCTGGATCATTCTCATCGGGCTGATCACCGCAGCGATCATGGAGGTTCTCGACACCACCATCATCAATGTCGCCCTCCCTCAGATGGCTGGCAACCTGAACGCCACCACCGACGAGATCGCATGGGTTTCCACGGGTTATATCCTGTCGAATGTCGTCGTCCTGCCGATGACCGCTTGGCTTTCGCAGCGTTTTGGTAGGCGCAACTACCTGTGCTTTTCGATCCTGCTGTTCATCATCTCGTCGTTTTTCTGCGGAACTTCCAAAACCCTGATCGAACTGGTCTTCTGGCGCATCCTGCAGGGCGCTGGGGGGGCGGCGCTGCTTTCGACCGCCCAGGCGACATTGCGGCAGGTGTTCCCGCCCAAAGAGCAGGCGATGGTGCAGACGCTCTTTATCTTGGGCATTGTCGTCGCGCCGACGGTCGGCCCCACCCTCGGCGGCGTGATCACGGACAACTACACCTGGCCGTGGTGCTTCTTCATTAACGTCCCCATCGGCCTGATCTCCGTTTCGCTGGTCTGGTTTTTCCTGCATGACACGCAGGACAAGAATCCTTGCGGCGGAATCGACTACATTGGCATTTTGCTATTAACGATCGGCCTCGGATCGATGCAGTATGTTTTGGAGGAGGGCGAGCGGTATGACTGGTTTGACAGTGTCGCCATCACACGCCTATCCATACTTGCGGTCGTCGCACTGGTCGCAGTCGTGATGTGGGAGCTGTCGCCGAAAAACGAACACCCCATCATTGACTTCCGCGTCCTCAAAAACCGCAGCTTCACCGCCGGACTGGTGCTGTTTCTCGCGCTCGGATTCGGCCTGTATGGCGGCATCTTCATCTTCCCGCTGTTTACGCAGAATGTCCTCGGCTTTTCGCCGACTGCGACCGGGCTTGTCCTTCTGCCCGGAGGTCTCATGACCGCCGTTTCCGCAATGATCTGCGGACGTCTTCTCAGCCTTCCCGGCAATAAAGTGGACCCGCGCTTCTTGATTGGCATTGGCGTGCTGCTGTTTACGTATTCCATGTGGAGCTTGGGCCATCTGACCATAGCGAGCGGCGAACCGGACACGCGTCTCGCACTGATCATTCGCGGATTCGGACTGGGATTTTTGTTCACACCGATCAACAACGTGATTTTCGCGGCGTTGAAAGGGCCGGAGATCGCGCAAGGGTCGTCGTTCATCAACTTGTTTAGGCAGCTTGGAGGATCGTTCGGCATCGCAGTTCTTAATACCTACGTCGTTAACCAAACGCAGTTCCACCGCACCGACATCTTGACCCATGTGACCGCGGGCGCGCCCGGTTTGATGGCCCGTCAAGGCGCGCTTGCCGCCAATTTGTTAGCCCACGGCTACAGTGCGGCAGCGGCGCAAGGAGCAGCGCTCGGAGAGATCAATCATCAGGTTCAGGCGCAGGCATCCGTCATGGCGTACAACGACGGCTTTTTGCTGCTTGGTGTGTTTTTCGTGTTCGCGTGCCCTGCGATTTTTCTGCTGAGGCCAAAGAAGGCGGGCGCGCCAGGGGGTGCGGGAGCTGGTGCGGGACATTAGGAGCCCACAAGTTGATTTGCTCTGCCGGATAACCTGCGAATGTTCGCTTCATTTGGTGCCATGCTCTAGCTTCCGAGCTAGGCATGTCCCGAAATGTAATGCCCGAAATTGCTGGCATTGACCTGCGATACCAAGCTTGGCGTCCATAATAGTCCCACGCGCCGGGCGCCAGATTTATAAGGTCGAGCGGTGGGTGAGCGCGTGCCGCATAGCGATATCGGTGACGTAGCGTACAAAGACATGCCTAGCTCGGAAGCTAGAGCATGGCACCAGAAGCGCCGACGCTAACGCAGGGCACCAGGCAGTCAATGTTAATTGCATTGTTTTTGCCTTGCCTCACGTGTCAGCGATCTCGTCATTATCGTACCTAAGACTGATTTCTGACCACGCAGTCATTTCTTGGAACTTCGAGTATAATCGGCGTGTTAGCAAGATTGTTGCGATGACGCAAGAGCCTTGCACGGACATTTATGGGAACCAAAGAACGGCGAGATCGGGACAAGCAGCGACGGAGAGAGGATATCCTCGGTGCGGCACGCACTCTGCTGCTCGAGCGAGGCTATGAGCACACGACTATCGACGATATCGCCCGCTCCGCGGAGTTGGCCAAAGGCACGATCTATCTCTACTTTCAAAGCAAGGAAGAGATTTATGTCGCGATAGTCGATGACGGCCTGGATGTCCTGATGGGTCTGATCACGGATTCGTTCGATGCGGCGTCCGATCCGATGACCAACCTGCTCGCCGCGCTCGATGCGGGTCTAAGCTTCGACAAGACTTACGCGCACTACGAAGAGTTCATGCTCTTCAAGTCGATGAGCATGCGGAACACGCTCCCGGCTGAGCTTAAAGAGCGGTTCGACGACAAGACCGGCAAGATTTTTGCCTACTTCACGAAGATCATCGAAGATGGAATAGAATCGGGCGCGTTTCGCCCAATGGTGCCGCAACGGGCAGCAATGCTGGTTCTGGGGATGGCGTTTGGGTGCAATCAGTTGATGAGCGATGCGCCGGATGAAATCGCTGCCGACGCCGACTCTGTCCGTGAAGACATTCATGCTTTGATCGCGAACAGCATCGCGATCAAGTAGCGCAATGCCGTACGGACCTGAAATAGATAGAATTTGCTTGAAAACTGACCGCTTGGTCAGAAATTGGCCAAGCAGTCATAGAATCAGGTTAGGAGTTTACGAACGTGTCCACAATTGAACTGACGCCGGAGGAGATATTCGATGCACCGCCAGCGCCGATTGCGCAGCACGCGGCACCGGAAACGGAGCTAAATCCGTTCCGCTGGATCATCCTTCTAGGGCTGATCTCCAGCGTCATCATGGAGGCTCTCGACGGCACCATCATCAATGTCGCGTTGCCGAAAATGGGCGGAAATTTGGGCGCGACGCCGAACGAAATCGCGTGGGTGTCGACCGGCTATATCCTTTCGGTCGTCGTCATCGTGCCACTCACAGCGTGGCTTGCTGCGCGCTTCGGACGAAAAAACTACCTCGTCTACTCCATCTTGCTGTTCACTGCAGCTTCGCTATTTTGCGGGCTGAGCCACAGCTTGGGCGAGATGGTGTTTTGGCGCGTCATTCAAGGAATTGGCGGAGGCGCGCTGCTTTCGACGGCGCAAGCAACCATGCTGGAAATTTTCCCTCCGGATCAGCAGGGGATGGTACAGGGGATATTCGGTCTAGGCGTCGTTGTGGCACCCGCGGTCGCGCCGCTTCTTGGCGGCTGGCTCACCGACAACTACGACTGGCGCTGGGTCTTTTTCGTCAATCTGCCGGTCGGCATCGCCGCCGCGACACTCATCGCCACATACCTTAAGGACTCCAAGTTCCACAACAAATCCGCCGACTCGGTCAACTGGCTCGGCATCGGCCTTCTCGCCTGCGGGCTCGCATCGCTGCAGTACGTGTTGGAGGAGGGCCAGCTTGACGACTGGTTCTCCAGCGCGTTGATCACGCGCCTTGCTATCTTCTCAACCATCTGCCCTGATTGGCCTTGTCGCTTGGGAATTGTCGCCGCGAAACCAAAAGCCTGCGATCGACCTGCGTGTCCTCGCGGACCGAAACTTGCTTGGCGGTTCGATTGTCGGCGGCGCAATGGGATTCGGCCTGCTTG
The DNA here is from genome assembly GCA_963699265.1 of uncultured Armatimonadota bacterium. Classification (GTDB taxonomy): domain Bacteria; phylum Armatimonadota; class Armatimonadia; order Armatimonadales; family Capsulimonadaceae; genus CAXSEA01. The sequence goes on from OY969427.1 coordinate 2,071,046, forward strand.
GCGGGCTCTTCATTTTCCCGCTCTTTGTGCAGGGAATTCTACACTTTACGCCAACCGAAACGGGCATGGTTCTCCTGCCTGCTGGAATTGCGATTTTGTTGGGGATCGCGTTCTGCGGCGCGGCGATTCAAAAGGGTGCCGATCCGCGTGTCCTGATCCTGATCGGCATCGCGGTATTTGTCGCGGCGAACTGGCAGCTTGGACATCTCAATCCGCAAACCGACGCGGGCGGCACCCTCCTCGGCCAAGTCCTGCGCGGCCTTGGCATAGGCTTCTTGTTCATCCCGGTTTCTGTCTCGGCCTACGCGACTCTTAAGGGTGCGCAAATCGCGCAGGGAACTGCGCTTTGGAACCTGTCGCTGCAGATGGGCGGTTCAATTGGCATCGCCATTTTGAATACGTATGTTGTCAATATGACCCAGTTCCACCGCTCCATGCTGGTTGCGTACCTCTTCAATGGCAGCGGCAACGCGCAGGAGCGTCAATCGCAGCTTGCCGCCGGCCTGATGACAAACGGCTACAGCATCCCTCAGGCTAAAGCTGGCGCCCTCGCGCTGATGGACCAGACCATCCAGGTGCAATCGACCACGATGGCGTACAACGACGCGTTCTTGCTGATCGCCTTCGTCTTCCTCTTCGTGATCCCGTTCGTGTTCTTGATCAAAAAGCCCGCGCCCGGCGCAGCAGCACCGATGTCGATGCATTAAAAGCTGGTTCGCTTCATCTGGTGCCATGCTCTAGCTTCTTAGCTAGGCATGTCCTGAATCGTAATGCCTCAAGCTCCACATATCAACCTGCGAAATAGGGATTGGCATCCATAATAGTCCTGCGCGAACGACGCAAGACTTTGGTGTCTAAACGAGGAGCGGTGGTGCGCATCCATAACGCACTAGGACATGCCTAGCTCGGAAGCTAGAGCATGGCACCGGATGCGTCAAAGCTAGCCAGGGCACCAGGCTTGTTATTCATCCGGCTGCCCAAACAGCGCATAGTTGACTCTCTCTCCAATAGGCGGATGGTCATCAAACCAGAATTTCTCCCAAGTCGGCGGGTACGGGTCTTCCAGATTTTGCTTGCTTAGATCGATGAAGGACTTCGCCAGCGAAACACGGTCGCGCACCATCCCTAGGCTGTATGCGTCGGCGCGGTGCTCAATCCAGCGGGAAACCTGGTTGGAGATCGGCTGGACAATCATCAATGCGAGCTGCAGAACAAGCAGCAGGATCGGCAGCGCGGCGGGTTCGCTTAACGAACTAATGCCGCAGAACTTTCCCCATCTTCTGATCCACGCGAGCGCCGTCAACCGGATCAGCGGAAAGATGATGAAGAGACCTGCAACCGTGAGCGCGAAACCGATAACCAGATGGTGCTCGACATAATGCCCCATTTCGTGGCCGGTGATCGCGACGATCTCGTTCGGCGGCATCTGCTGCAGGATGGTGTCCCACAGCACAATCCGCGCTGACGATCCGATACCGTCCACGTAGGCGTTTGTCTCCTTTGTCTCCTTCGACTTGTCGGCAATAAGTATCGCGGCATCGCCGATTCCCGCCCTTGTTGCCAGCGCCTTAATCGGCGCATACACGGGGCTAGAAACAGGCAGAGGAGTGAACTTGTTGAACAGCGGATCGACAACGAGCGGCTCCAGGAATATACCGAACGCGATGATCGGTGCGAGAGCGGCAGCGAACAAAAGGGGCCAGCGTTTGGGGCTGCGCTGAATGATGACGAGGAGCAGTCCCACGATCAACGCGCCGACCAAGAGGTTCACACCCACTGCCTTGCTATGATCCCAAAGCCACTGCCAATAGTTTTGGTTTGAGAGTCCGTACTGCGACTCCATCCACCATCCGCGAATAGAACTTAGCGGCAGATTGGCAGCGAATAGCGACAGCGAAATGAGCGCATAGACCTGTGCTCCTTGAAAGAACAGTGAATTGGGAGCGGCTGATTTTGCAATCGCTGCGAAACGCACGCCAATTCGCAGTTTCAGCAACAACCATAGAAGAAACAGTTCATATAGGGACGCGAAAACCGCAAGGCCGGAAAGAATTCGGTCAAACTTGACTATGCGTGGGGAGACATGCAACAGGGCGTACACGAATGCCGCCTGCGCGGGCGTTGCAGGCGGCAAATCGCTAAAGTGCGGGAACCACATGGACTAGATGATAGCCGAAGCTACCACGGTACCGGGCCATCCTCGTCGAAATAGCCACCGGTCGGGCCGTCGCCGGGCAGTGTCGCCAGGCGGACTGCAATCGTCGCGCCCTGCTCTACCGTGCGTGGGCCGCTATGCTGATTGAGATCCGTCGCTGTGTAGCCGGGATCGGCCGCGTTGACCTTGATCGAGCGTGTCCTTGAATTCGGCGGCAAAGATGACGGTCATCATATTGAGAGCGGCTTTGGACGAGTTGTAGGCTATCGGCTTGATCGCGCCATACTTCCATTCCGGGTTGCTGTTCTGCGCGAGCGAGCCTAGTCCGCTGGACATATTGACTATTCTGCCAGCGTCCGACTTCTTCAGCAGTGGTAGAAATCGCTTCGTAACGGAAAAGACGCCAAAGACATTCGTCTCATATGTCTGCCGCAGCACATCCAGCGTGATTTGGCTCGCAGCGCCGCGGTCGAGCGCGATGCCAGCGTTGTTGACCAGCACATCGAGACGGCCAAAATCGCTTTCGACTTTTTGTGCGGCTAGTTCGATGGTGCGCTCGTCGGTGACATCGATCTGGACGAAATGAGCATCGCAGCGCTGCTCCCGCAATTCGCTCGCCGCAGCATTTCCGCGCTCCTGATCTCGTGCGCCGATCAAGACTGTATATCCTTGCGCTCCAAGTTGACGCGCGATCTCTTTCCCAATCCCTTTGTTTGCGCCGGTAATCAGCGCGACTCGATTTTGTTGCATTTTCGGAAGGTCCTCACTATGGTGTTACCAACATTTGAGCAATTAGAAGCACGTCGCCCTAGTTCCCGTCCAGGAACAACCTCTCGAACACTTTTCGCACCGCTTGACGCTTTTCCGCCAGCTCATCCGTCTGCAACTTGGGTGAGTCCCCTCTTATGCCTTGCATCCACTGCCGATTTCGGAGCGTGTAAAGCTCCAAATAGACGCTCGACAGCAGCTCCCAATCGTCTTGCCGCAGGACGCCAGCATCGCGGAGGGCGAGCATGGTGGCAAGCGTGTTGGCATTTTGCACCTTTTTCCAGCGCAATCCATGGCGCCATTGAAGCAGTTGCACGGTCCACTCGATATCGCTGAGACCGCCAGCACCAAGCTTGATGTCGTTTCTGGATTTTGCGCGCTCCGTCTCCATGCGCGACTTGAGATGGCGGACAGCGGCAAGACCATCCTCGTCCGGAAAATGGTTGTAGACAATTTCGCGCGCGACCGCCATGAACTTCTTTCCAACGTCAAGATTCCCGCCAACGGGACGCGCCTTGATTAGCACTTGCCGCTCCCAATCGTCAGCGCTCAATTGAAAGTACTGTTCGTAGTCAGAAAGCGTTCGCACCAATGTCCCGAACCGGCCTTCCGGTCTCAAGCGCGCGTCAACATCCACCGATTCGCCGTGCGGCTTCATGTCGGCGCTAAGGAAACTCATCGCGGATTCGGCGGTACGCTTCGTCAGTGCGATCTCGCTATCGGAGAGACCATCCGGCGCGATCCAAAGGACATCCCAGTCGCTCGCGTAGGACAGTTCGCGCCCGCCCAACTTTCCGAGGCCGATCAATGCGGGACGCGGAATATCGGCCGACGATTCAGTTTTGAGCGCGAAATCGAGCGCGGCGAGCAGGACTTGATCGGCGACGTCAGTGGTTTGACGCATGACTTCCTCCGGCGTTGCCAAGCCCCACAGATCGAGCGCGCCGATCCGGAGGCGCTCACGGCGAACAAAAGCCGCCACCGACTTTGCAGTCGCGGGCGACGCAAAATCGCGCACCAGAGGCTCTTCACGCTCTATCATTTCCTGATCGGCGAGGCGATCGAGAAGCTCAGGATGCTGGAGCAGGGTTTGCCAAAGGGTCGGCGCGCTTTCGGCGGCCAAATATGCCAGACGGTGCAGAAATTCGCTACTGTTCGACAGCGATTTGTATAGTGCGGCTGGCGACGGCACTTTAGATGCCAGCGCCTCGATTCCCTTAAACGCGAGATCAGGATCAGATGTTTTGGACGCGGCCTCAATCAGCGCGGGCGCAAAGGCGATGAACGCGTTTCGCTCCTCCGGGTGCACATCACCGTAGTTGCTGCCACTTATTGCGCGCTCGAGCAAGATAATCGCCGACTTGGCGTCCGAAAAGTCATGGCTGTGCAGATAGTTGATCATCGATTCGCGATTTGGCTTGCTCGAAAGGTCGGAAAGCCAGTCGGCAAGAGGGCTGAGTTCGGTACTTTCCGCGCCAGTTCCAGAATCCGAGCCGTAGAACAGCAGGTTCAGATACGCCCGATTGCGCAGCGTATGCTTCTGGAAGTCGGCCATAAACTCCGCGGCTGAGCCGTATTTCAGCCGCCGCGCGAACTTTTCCATCGCGTGCGGATCGCCAATGGGTAGATCCCGAACGGGTCGCTCTTCCATAATCTGCAGCCGATGTTCCACATTGCGGAGGAAAAGATAGCTTTCTGCGAGTTCGTGTGCCTCGGTTTGACTGAGCAATCCGGCAGTTTGCAGCCTTCGCAGTGCGTCCAGCGTTGAACTCGTCCTCAGTTCGGGCTTTGCGCCTCCCGCAACAAGTTGCATCAACTGCACGATGAACTCGACATCACGAATACCGCCGAAACCCTCCTTCACGTTTGAGTCCGAATCGCCGTCACGGACAGACTTACGCTCAATCATCCGCTTGTTTTGCCGAAGGGACTCGATAAACGCGGCGTCCACCGCTTTCCGATATACGAACGGCTCCGCGATCGTCAGAAACGCCTCGCCGACCGCGGAATCTCCCCCGACAAATCGCGCCTTCAGCAGCGCCTGGCGCTCCCACGGCTCGGCCCAAGATTCATAGTAGGCGCGGCAGGATTCCAGCGAACGAGAGATTGGCCCGAAGCGCCCTTCAGGGCGCAAACGCAGATCGACCCGGAAGAGAAATCCAGCGTCGGTCGGCTTTGAAAGTGTTTCTGTAATTTGCTCACCAATGGCAATTGCCGCAGCCTGCGGCACTTTGTCATCGTGGACAAAGATCAGATCGATATCGGACGCATAGTTCAGTTCGCATCCGCCCAGCTTGCCCATCCCAATCACGGCAAAACCAGATTCGGCCCCTGCGATCGCAACCGCACCACGAACGCACGCCTCCGCGAAATCGGAAATCTCCCGCGTCACCGTCTCCGTATCCGCAATGCCGAGAACATCGCGCGCACCGATCCGCAGAATCTCCGCCGATTTGAATCGCCGCAGTGCGTCGCGCTTCATATTGATCGACTTCGCGACGGCCATCCTCAGTCTCGCAGCTTCGAAGAACCGCCCAGCATCGGTCGGAACATCGCGGATCATGGGGTTCACCACGACTTCGAAATGCTCTGGGTATTTGATCAGCAGATCACTGAAAAACTGTGAAACGGAGAAGAGAGTGAGCAGCGCATTGAGAGCAGCCGGATGAGTCATCAGCAGTGAAAAGTAGGTGGAGCGGTTGCCCAGCCGGCCAATCCATTCGGCAAAATTGGCAAGGGCGCGGTCGGCATCGCCCGTCTCCGTGAGACCCTCCAACAGTATCGGCATAAGCCCCTCGAACCGCTCGTCGGCGATGTCGTAGCCGGCCAAATCCTGCAGCTTTGATGCCGCGAACGCGGGATCGTCGAACGCACACAATTGCCTCAGATTCTTCGCTGTCAGGTCGTCGTAGCGGAGGATGCGCATAGTTTTCGCTCGATTGCGTCGGTCAGCGGCGAGCGCGCCGCTTTCAGCGCGAGGATGGCTTCGGACAGGCGGTCGTACGGAACAATCGGGAACGACGGCGGCTGCTCCACCTTTATGGACGCGTTCGGGTTCACGGCGACAATTCCGTGCACTGTCGATCCCAGGTTTTCGCGCTGCAAATACTTCGTGAGCGCGGCGACCAGGTCACGCGCCTGCAACGTCGGGCTTTTGATCGGCGTGGTCTGGTACTTACTGACCATCGTCCAGGTATCCGCGTCCACAACGCACGCGCGCAAGTAGTTCTTTACCTCGATTACAACCACGCCAGGAGGGCCCACAACAATTATGTCCACGTCGCCGATGCGCTCATACCCCGGAATCTTGAAGCCCGTAACAGCGAAGTAGTCTTCGGGCAGCGACGCCAAACAGCGCAGCGCCAGCCGCTCTCCGGCTTCGCCCTGTGTGACAAGATCGTTCGCACCAACAAAATACACGAACCCAACACACATCGCCCACGTACCGGCGACAAAAACGAAGATCGGCCACTGCGACTTCAGAAATAGTGCGCCAACAATGCATCCTGCAAATCCCGCCGCGATCAGGCCAACCATAGCGGATTTGGACATTCGGCGTAACGGCTTCTCGGACGGCTGATCATAGACCGACGGCAACTGAACCACGCGCATGACAGTAGTGTACTCCGCAAAGGCGCGACGTTGCTGGTGAAAATCCTGTGTTTTGCGCGTTCAGGGCGGTTATCGTTTCAAGAGAGCAGGCGCGGGGTAAACGGTAGGCAGGTTGCTTAGTGGAACATCCCGCATAAACGCGGCGTCTGATTTTTGTGTGTAAACTGACTCAGGTCAGGACGCGCTCAAATGTCCAGGCAACGGTTTTCGCGAAGCATTGGCCATCCTTTGTACGCCAGTACGAGTGGCAGCAAGAAGGCTACGCCAAGGAATCGCATTGTATAGTATGGAGAACGATAAGATGAACAATTTGAAGCATGGTCTGAAGATCGCGGCGGTGTCAATGATGGCCGCGCTGGTCTTGGGGATCACAGTCGCCAACGCTGACCCAAACAGCCAGCAGCAGAACAAGAACTTGTGGCGCAACCTCACAATCGGAAGCGGGGCTCTTGCTGTCAACGGACTCGTCCGTCACAACAGTACGGAGACCATCATAGGAGCCGCTGGCGCCGCCTATTCCGCGAACCGCTATGAGCAGGATCGCCATCACCAGAGCCAGGCTCAGCAGGCAGCAAGATATCGCGCAGCTCACCGCAGCTATTACCACCATAGCAGCCGTTACAGCTACTATTCGTACGGTGGCCATCGATACAGGTATAACCGCTCTACCGGTCAGCGCCTACGTATCGGCTAACCCCAATTTTCGCGGCCGGTTGATCCCCTGGACATCAAAGTGTTCAGGGGATTGTTTTGGCGGCGTTCCGCCGTGATTAAATCGCCTCTTTTTTGGCCGCAGTGGAAGGGTCTCCGGTGTTGGGCGTTCCCGCCGGTTCGATGAGAAGCAACTGCACTTCCTCTTCGGCATACGGGCAGTGTTCGACACCCTTGGGGACAACAAAAAGGTCTCCAGGCGCGAGATGCACATCGCCATCGCGGAGCTTCATGGTCAGGTTGCCCTTGAGCACTAAGAAGAAGTCATCCGTTTCAGGATGGGAGTGCCAAACAAAGTCACCCTGGAGCTTCACCAGCATCACATCATTCCCGTTGTAGGTCGTGACAATCTTTGGCGACCAATGGGCCGAGAATTCTTCGAGCTTGTCTGCAAGATTGATAGCCCGCATCAGCCAAGTCCTCCTGTTTGTTTTTCGCGATTTCAGATGCTACCCAGTTCACAGTCAATTAATCCAGCCCAAACGCATCCTTGTGCAATGTTGCCATAGGTGCCGGCAGCGAGGGATCGCTCCATACCGAGACGACGTCGAAGCGGCATTGTTCAGGATCGAGATTGTTGACCGAAAGATAGGCATCGGCGACTTTGATGATCTGATTGCGTTTGGTAAGCGTGATGCCAAGATCAGGCGGCAGCCACTGAGTGCGCCTAGCCTTCACCTCGATAAAGCACAGCACTTCGCCGTCGTACGCGACAATGTCCAGCTCGCCTCGTGCAAGGCCCGGCATCGGCCGGATGTTGGTGCCGACAATCCTATATCCTTGCGAGCGCAAGAAATCGACCGCATTCTGCTCACCAGCACGTCCCGCGGCCTTTCGCTCGACGGTCACAGCAGAACGCCTTGCCGATGTGTGGGATTTAGGCAGTCGCGGACGGGGGCAAACGAACGCCGGTGGATGGGACAAGGGCCGTTCTGACGGAGCGCTTCTAGATGCGACGCAGCAGAATAGCCCTTGTGACCGTCGAAGCCGTACACAGGCCACTGAGCATGGTATTCGACCATCATGCGATCGCGCGTGACTTTAGCAATGATCGATGCGGCGGCAATCGATGCACTTAGGGAATCGCCTTTGACAATCGCCTCTTGCTTGTGTTCGGAAAGATTCTTGATGGGCAGACCGTCGATCAGCAGGATGTCGATGTCGGAGGATAGAGAGCGAAGCGCAAGGCGCATCGCGGAATATGTCGCCTGAAGGATGTTTTCTCGGTCAATCTGGACAGAATCGACCATCCCGATCCCAATTCGCGCGCCGCTCGATTGCAACCGGTCAAATTGGGCTTCGCGCTGCTTTTCGGTGAGCTTTTTGGAATCGTCGATTCCCGCGCAGTCAAACTCAATCGGTAAAATGACACACGCTGCGACCACTGGCCCCGCAAGCGGCCCACGCCCGACCTCGTCCATGCCGCAGATTAGGGAGAATCCTTGGCTACGGTACATGAGTTCGCGCTCGAGCATCTGGCGGTTTTCCACGCCTAGATTTTACACGCTATTTGATGATGCGGATGCGGTTGAAGGGGTAAAAGATGAAGCTGGCGCGGCCGACCACGGCGCTACGGTTCAATGGCCCCCAGCGCGTGCTGTCGTTGCTGTCGTTTCGGTTGTCGCCCATCACAAAGATTTCGCCCTTCGGAACAGGTCCTGCTGGCATGGCGCGGAACGCCAGCTCTTGCGGGCCGTCAGGCTCAGAACCGTCGATGCGGGTTCCTCCGCCGACCTCGTAATCGTCGATCAACGACATACCGTCAACAATTTTCAGATCGTACGCGGGGTCTTCGGCGGCATATGGTTCGTCTAAAACCTGTCCGTTGCGGATCGTTTGACCAGGGTGGAACGTCACCGTAGCGCCGGGCAGATCCCAGAGCTTTGCGATATCGTCGGCGGTATAGGTTTTGGACGAATCCGTGTCGTATATGCGAATATCGCTTGGCTCGATCTTGACATGTTCTTTGTCGCGATCCATGATATCGAGCTTGCCGCGAATATCGGCGTGCGTATATTGCGCACCGTTAACGGTGATGAAGCCGTGGCGTGCTTCAATGATATCGCCTTCGTTGCCGATCATCCGCTTGATGTAGTTCGTCGGGCCAGCGTCGGCATCGGGCATGCCCTCCGGCGCAAGTGCCAGCGCCTGAGGCGGCGCGACAAATACGACCACGTCCTCGACATGAGGCGGCGCAAACCGATAGAGCAGCTTGTTGACCACGATATGATCGTCGTCAACAAGAGTTGGAAGCATCGATCCCGACGGGATGTAGAAGGACTTCATCACAAACGGCTGGATGATCATAAAGACAAGCACCACCGCAATCAACGCAGCCTCGACCACTTCGGCGAACGCGCGCGACGTCGCATTGGGAATCTTGATCAGCACTAGCCGGACGATTGTCAGGGCCAGTGCGAACCACATGATGGCCGACACATGAATATCGGCCAGTTCCTGCGATATGTGTGAAAAGTCCATAAACTAATGCCGCTGTTCGCGATTACGCTTCGCCGTGCTTGGCGACGTGGGTGGCACTCAGCACACGTTTCTCCTTGATGCGGGCTGCCTTGCCTACCTTGGTTCGCAGGTAGTACAGCTTGGCGCGACGGACATCGCCCCTTCGGGTGACGTCGATCTTGTCGATGCGCGGCGAGTTCAGCAGAAAGACGCGCTCGATACCGACACCGTTGCTGACCTTGCGGACGGTGAACGCGTCTCGCGCATCGTTGCCCTGCTTGGTGGCAATCACCACTCCTTCGAACACCTGGATTCGCTCCTTGCCACCCTCGACAACCTTGGCATGGACACGTACCGTGTCGCCAGCCTCGAATTGGGGGACGTTCTCTTTGCGCTGCGATCGTTCAATCTCTGCAATTAAGGGATGCATATCAGTTAACCTTCAGTTCCTTCCTGCTTATATTCCGTGTAGTGCGTAAAAAGTTCCATGAGCCATACCTACCCCGGCTCGTTCCTCGCCACCCCTTCCGAAACGGGAAGGGAAGGAGTGCAACAATTTATGGCTCTCTCCGTCATCCCGACCAAAGCGAGGCACCTCGCTCCACTCGGAATGACCGAGCACTGCTTTGCGACTCCATATCCTCCCCTTCCCGCTTCGGGAGGGGTGGCGACTTGTCGCCGGGGTAGGTCACGTCTTCTCTTCATCTTGAGCGCTCACGTAGCGCTCCCACAAGTCCAGTCAACGCAATCGCGTCCGCTTCTCCTGCTCAGCAAGCCGCCACTTCGCGACCTCCGCGTGATGCCCCGAGACCAAAACGTCCGGCACTTTCCAACCTCTAAAATCGGCCGGCCGCGTATACTGCGGATACTCCAGCAAATTCCCTTCGAACGTTTCGCTCGATGCTGACTCCGCGTTGCCCAAAACGCCTGGAATCAGGCGAACCACTGCATCCGTCACGACGAGCGCAGGCAATTCGCCACCGGTGACGACGTAATCTCCAATGCTAATCTCGTCATCAACAAGATGCTCGCGGACTCGCTCGTCAAAACCCTCGTAGTGACCACAAATCAAGAGCAGATGATCTTCCAGAGCAAATGCATTCGCGTAGCGTTGCGTGAACACTCTGCCCTGCGGCGTCAGCAGAATTACCCTTGTCCGCTCTCCGCGAAGCTCCTCGACCGCCTCAAACAGGGGCTCCGGCTTCATCACCATCCCCGCCCCACCGCCGTAGGGCGTATCGTTGACAGTCCGGCGCTTGTCGTGTGTCCAATCGCGCAGGTCGCGAGCGACAATCTCAACGAATCCACCGGCCTGCGCGCGTTTGATGATGCTGTGCTCAACCGCGGACCGTATGAAATCCGGAAACAAGGTCAATATGTCGATTCGTAGGCTCACATTGCCACACGTTTCCAACTGTATCCCGCGCCAATGCGGTAATTGCGCATGTTAACTATCGTCGTCTGCGCCACCAACCGGCAATAGTACTTCTGCCTCCTCCGGCCTTAGTCCCGGAATGTCGAAAACGACCACTTTGCCGCCCGCGATGTCAACCTGTTTGATAAACGCCTTCACGGCGGGTACCAGCACGCCCATGTCCGTCTCGTAGACATCGTTGGCTGGTTGATCCAGAACAGCCTTGATCTTACCGTATTCCGACCCGCCCTCGCCGATCACCGGCAAGCCAATCAGGTCTTCGACAAAAAATTCGTCGTCCGCCAGCGGTGCGCGGCGGCTTTGCGGCGCATATACCGATGTACCGATCAGGCTTTCCGCCTGGTTACGATCTTTCACGTTTTGCAGCTTGACCAGCACAATCGCGCCTGCTGTGTCTATCTGCTTGAGCGACGTGATTGTCGCAATCCGTCCTTCCGGCTCCGCAATTTGCGCGCCGGGTTCGGCCGGCACAGCCTTTGCCACCAGCATCACGTCCACGGGCTTTCGCGAAACACCATCCCCGGCCGAAATCAGCGGCAGCGCGGTTTTGGTCGCGAGTCGTATCTTGAGTCCGCCCTGGACTCCGTGCGCGGCAACGATCGTGCCCGCAAGTATGTCGTAATTAGTTTTGCTCAAACGCTTTTTCGACCCGGCAACGGGCCAAAGTCATTAGTCCATCACAAACGATTAGCCCGCCGCGCCATGAACGATATGGCTGCGGAGGGCACAATCGAGACGAGATATTGATATTAAGTGCGGCTACTTAAGCGTGACCGCCGGCCAGCGCGGGTTTGATCTGCGCTCCGGCTACAACTTGATTACGTCGTTCGGCGGTCGTTTAACTATGTTCAGAATGCCGTCCCTAGTTGACGAAACTAGGCGACAATCTCGAGGTACACCTTGCGCTTTTCCTTCATCGCGACTGCTTTGGCGACAGTGCGAAGTGCGTTAGCGATGCGTCCTTGCTTTCCAATGACCTTACCCAGATCATTGGGCGCAACATGTACTTCGTAGGTGGTCGATTCATCCCCAGGTACCTCGGTTATGCTGACTTCAGCGGGTTCGTCCACTAAGGCCTTAACGAGGTACTCAATCAATGCTTTCACTTGAACGGTACAACTCCTCGGCGCGCGTACGTAACTTCATTGCGCGCTTATTTAATTTTTTCGACACACACGACTTGGTGCCTATTAAGGACGCTAGGGGACTAGGCATCCCAAACCACGTGGCCGCTTCAGATGCGTGATCTCTGTCAGCCGCTTTACCAGAGCCTAAGCGGTCGCTACTGTTTCCGCAGCTTCAGGGGCAGTCGTCGCTGTCTTCTTCGATTCGGTCGCCTGCCGTCGCTCAATGATGCCTTCGCGCTTGAGAAGTGCGCCCGCCGTTTCGGTCGGTTGCGCGCCCCTGCCCAGCCAAAGCTTTGCCCGCTCGCTATCGATCTTGAGTTCGGAAGGCTCTACACATGGATTGTAGTGCCCCAGAGACTCGATGAATCGACCATCGCGCGGAAACCGGCTGTCGGCAACCACTATTCTATAGAACGGCCGCTTCTTGGCGCCCATCCGCTTCAATCGTATCTTAACGGCCATTGACTATCTGCTCCTGTTAGACTGTTTGGTAGTCTTATTCTGCCTTTTTCTATTTGAACGTACCGCGTATCGGACTGTAACGAAGACTGAAATAAAACCTGTTGCGCCATAGCGCCTGCAAATCATATCACAATGTGAGACTTAATGCAAAAACCTGATCTCTGCGGGGAATCCAAAGCGCTTCCGTGATGCGCTTCATTTGCCAAACGGAAAACCGCGCCTTTGCTGCTGCTTTTTGTTTTTCTTGTTGCTGCCCGCATGCTTTCCAGTGGCACCGCCGCCAAACGGCATCCGTGGCATCATCCCGCCGCCTAACCCCGGCCTGGCCATTCCCGGCTGCGGCATGCCTCGACCGGCCGATCCGTCCGCACCCATCATTCCTCTTACCATCTTGCGCATCTGCTCAAACTGAGAGATCAGTCGGTTGACATCCTGAATCGTCATTCCGCTGCCCTGCGCAACGCGCCGTCGCCGCGAGCCGATCAGCAGATTGGGATCGCGCCGCTCCTCTTTCGTCATCGAAAGAATGATCGCTTCGACCCTCGCGAGCTGCTTATCGTCGATATTGACATCTTTAAGCTGAGCGCCCATTCCGGGCAGCAGCCCAAGAATATCCTTCAGGGGCCCCATCTTCTTCATTTGACGCATCTGCTCGAGGAAATCCTCAAAATCAAATGTGTTTGCACGCAGCTTTTTCTCTAAGTCGGCTGCCTGCTTGGCATCGACCGCCTGTTCGGCACGCTCGATCAAGGACAGGACATCGCCCATGCCCAAAATTCGCGACGCCATCCGGTCGGGATGGAACAGCTCTAGCGCGTCCATCTTCTCGCCGACGCCCATGAACTTGATCGGCGCATCGGCAACCGAGCGAAGTGAAAGCGCCGCACCGCCGCGCGTATCGCTGTCGAGCTTGGTGAGGATAAAACCTGTCACCCCAAGCTCGTCGTGAAAACCTTTCGCGACATTGACCGCCTCTTGGCCGGTCATCGAGTCCAGAACGAGCAGGATTTCGGTTGGCTGGATCGCCTTCTTGACCCTGCTAAGCTCCTTCATCAACGGCTCGTCGATCTGAAGCCGACCGGCCGTATCGATAATGATGAAGTCGCGGTTGTCCGCAAGCGCCTGCGCTACCGCCTTTTTCGCAATCTCCGCGGGATCAACCTTGTCGCCCAGGGTAAAAACCGGTGTTAGTACCTGCCCCCCGACCACCTCAAGCTGCCTTATTGCCGCGGGACGATAGATATCACACGCGACCAACAGCGGCCGCTTGCCCTCTTTGTTCGCCCAAAGGGCCAGCTTGCCGGCGTGCGTCGTCTTTCCTGAGCCTTGCAAACCGACGAGCATGATGATCGTCGGCCCCTGCGTCGCAAACCGCAGGCTGGTCTCGTCGTCCGAACCGCCCAGAAGCTGGGTCAGCTCCTCGTCAACGATCTTGACCACCTGCTGCGCTGGGTTCAGGCCCTCTAAAACCGACGCGCCAGTCGCACGCTCTTTGACACGCGCGACAAAATCTCGGACAACCTTGAAGTTGACGTCCGCCTCAAGAAGCGCGAGGCGAACCTCTTTGAGAGCTTCGGCCACATCCTCTTCGCTCAGAACGCTCTTTCGAGTTAGGTTCTTGAAGGCATTCTGAAGTTTTTCGGACAGGCTCTCAAACATCTATTTATCGAACACTTTTGGAACAGCGTTCTATTATACGCAGTCGGGATAGGGAAAGTCAACAAGCAGACGAGTTTGCCATGTGTCGGACGCGATGTCACTTCTAACAAAAAAGCAACGCGGGCCCCGGCAATCGGCCTCTCTTCCTCCGCAAAGAGGATTGAGGAAGGTTCTTACTGCGCTACAGCGAGCCTTGCGCCGCGATCGGCGAAGGCTTGGGTCATTATCAAAGTGTGTCGCCGCGTTCGAGGCAGACTAGAAGATTTCTTCATTCCGCTTGCTTCTCGTTGCCATCGAAACGACTGCGTTCCTTCCGTTCCCGCTTCAGGATGCGTGGTGAGGAACGAGCCGGGGCAGGTTATCTTACGATCTCAACCAGCTTCTTCAAATGCGCTTCGACCGATTCCGCGTCGGGCGCGACGCAGGTGACATGGCCAAGCTTTCGTCCGGGGCGGGGCGACTTGCCGTAGAGGTGAACATGGGTGTCGGGCAGGGCGAGGAACCTGTTGATGTCCGGCAATGACCCGATCAAGTTGACCATCCCTGCCGACCATGCGCCTGCGGTGTTGCCGAGCGGCAGGTCGAGAATAGCGCGCAGGTGATTTTCGAACTGGCTGCACGGGGAGCCGTCAATGGTCCAATGGCCGGAGTTATGGACACGCGGCGCCATTTCGTTAGCGATCAGTCGGTCGCCCGCGATGAAAAGCTCCAGCGCAAGGACACCCACATAGCCCAGCTCCTCCATGATCTGAAGGATGAAATGATGCGCCTGCTTGCTGATTTTAGCGTTGCCGACCTGCTCGTGGCAGCGCGAAACACGCAGAATACCGCCCTCATGCGTGTTTTGTGTCAAGTCGTAAAACGCCGTCTCGCCCGATATCGAGCGCGCGGCGACGATCGAAACCTCGCAATCGAACGGAATCATCTCCTCATAAATCAGAAGATGGCCCTGCATGGAGTCCATTGCACGCGCGATGTCGGCGGTCGTCCACAAAACAAACTGTCCTTTGCCGTCGTAGCCGAACCGCCGCGTTTTGAGAACTCCGGGCAGTCCAATTGTTTCAACCGCCAAATCAAGTTCTTCGCGGCAGGAAACGGCCAGGAATTTGGGTGTCGCTATGCCAAGTTTCTGGAAAAACTGCTTCTCGAACAGTCGATCTTGCGAAACGGCAAGCGCGCCGCGGCCTGGATAAATGGGAACTTGATCTTGAAGATAGTCGAGGGTTGCGACAGGTACATTTTCAAACTCGTACGTGACCACATCTAGTCCCTCCGCAAAATTCTTCAACGCATCGGGATCGTCGTATTCGCCGAAGATGCAGGGGGCAAGCTGGGATGCGGGACAATCTTTGCTGGGGTCTAGGAACCGAAATTGCCGGCCAAGAGCGTAGCCCGCGAGTGCGAGCATGCGTCCAAGCTGTCCGCCACCGAGAACGCCGATTGTCACCGGCTTCGCTTGGCTCATCCTACATCGCCTTCTGAGGGATCGGGATGCGCTAGAACGGTGTCGGTCTGACGCTTTCTGTATGCGATGAGTGCTGACTCAACGTTCGGATCGCTCAGCGCAAGTATCGACGCGGCGAACAGCGCGGCGTTGATCGCGCCTGCGCGGCCGATTGCGACAGTCGCGACTGGGATTCCAGCCGGCATCTGAACAATGGACAGCAGCGAATCCATCCCTTTGAGCGCGTGCGACTCGACTGGAACACCGATGACGGGCAGTTGTGTTTTCGATGCAGCCATACCAGGAAGATGCGCGGCACCGCCAGCACCCGCGATGATCACTTTGACGCCCCGCGTCGCCGCGCTACCGGCGTATTCGAAGAGCAAATCCGGCGTTCGATGGGCAGAAACAACCCGTGTTTCGAACGGAATGTCGAGCGCGGCAAGGGTCTCGGCGGCGTTGGTCATGGTCGCCCAGTCGGAGCGGCTTCCCATAATTACGCCCACGACGGCCACAGGTTTGGTTTCGGAACTGTCTGGCATAACGTTGGGATAGTGTACCCTTGCCCTTATCCCCCGCTCAACTTACACTGGGAAAGGCGAACGGAATAGGTATAAGAAGCAGGTAGAAGACAGGCGGGGACGCCTGCCCCACAAATAATGCGGCCTGGACGTCACAGTGCTTCCGCTTGCGGTTGGAGTTCATTTTGCCTCAAGCAAAACGGACATCAACCGCAAGCCGCGAAAAAAAGCCCAGCGGCTTTGGAGCGTTCCGAAAAATCCTATCCCGCATCCCTTACCGACAAGCTACAATAGCGGCAGCCTGAATGAATCAGGCATCACTTTTTCAAGGGAGAACTTTTCAGTGGCAACTAACGGCAGTTATAAGGCGTTAATCGTTTGGGGCGGTTGGGACGGCCATGAGCCGCAGCAGGTCGCCGAGCTCTTTCGGGAGTCGCTCGTGGAGCTTGGCTTTGACGTGACCGTGTCGGACACGTTGGACGCATACAAAACCGTCGATCTCAAGTCGCTCAATCTGATCGTTCCTGTTTGGACCATGGGCAGGATCGAAGGCGATCAAGTGAGGCCGCTGCTTGAGGCGGTCGAATCAGGAGTTGGGCTGGCGGGCTGCCACGGCGGGATGTGCGACTCGTTCCGCGAGCAGACCGAATACCAGTGGATGACCGGCGGACAATGGGTGGCGCACCCCGGAAATGACGGCACCGACTACACCGTGCGAGTAACCGATCCCGGCCATTTCATCACCAAGGACGCCCCTGCGGAGTTTCCGATTTCGTCCGAGCAGTACTACATGCATATTGATCCGGCGATCAAGGTTCAAGCGGTCACCAAATTTCCTGTGGCGGATGGCCCGCACATAAAAAACGGCGAGTTCGACATGCCGGTGATCTGGACAAAATATTGGGGTGACGGACGAGTCGCGTACAATTCGCTTGGCCATCATGCCGATATCGTGGCGATCCCGCACGTGCGGAATTTGATGACCCGCGCCATGCTATGGGCCGCTCAGCTTGAGCACTTGGCTGGAGATTAGATTCGGAGTTGCCATGCGGCAGAATTATGGACGAATACCAAGAACAAAGAATTTTGCAGGCGCTGGAGGATATTGACCGGTTGGTGCCGTCCAGCAACGGCCGCATTAAGATTAGCGGCGGGTGGCCGGAAACCAACCGCATGGAAGCAGACCGCGCGGGATTCGTGCGGCTTGGGCTGATGCTCCTACACGCCGGTCTTGACGCGGGCCCACACAAGCGCGAACTCGATTCCGATCTGTTTGTCTCGGACTCGCCGATCCGATTTGATGAGCTTTGGGTGGTGGAGCGCAATCGATCTGTTGCACAGCCTGTCGAGCCAAAAGACGACGGCACCAAAAAAGCGGCATTGATGATCATCACGTTTACTGTCGGCGTGATTGTCGCGGTCACGGCCGTTTGCAGCTTAGTGTATTTTCTTATGCATGTTGGCCACAAGTAAGTGCTAGTGTGGCTACTTTTGCGGCTCTTCCGGCGGAGTCCAAGTGTCAGGCGGTTCGACAAATCCATAGACTGCGATGGGCTGGCCCGCCCGCACCGCCCAAGCGCTGTCGCCGTACGACCAGTGCCACCACTCATCTCGGCAGTTGGAAAATCCAGCGGTGTACATCGCGAACGCCAGCAGATGCCGGTTCGCAGACGACTCGTCGCTTAAGCCAGGCGCAAGGGTCGGCGCTGCCTTCCAGTGCTCAAGTGGCGACGAGCAGTCCAGACCCTCCCCGGCCAAGTCGCACAGCTTCACATCCACTGCGCCGCCGGTACAGTGCCCCGGCGGTGCCTTGGTATCAGGCGGCGCAAAGAACCGATTCGTCTGACGGCGTATCGTCGCCAGAGGCCATTGCGGATGCTCCTCTTTGAACCGATTGAAGTTCCTCCAATACATGTCCGACTGCATTTTCAGCGTGCGCAGGGCCGTGCTCACCATCAGTTGACGCTCTGGCGGCAAAGCGCCCGTAGCCACCTTGAGCATCTTCGAAACCGACTCGCGAACGAACGGCACGCAGCCTTTGCTCAGCAGCAGGTCGGGATTCGTTTCGCGCAGGTCTACCAGCTTTTCGCCGCACTCGCGGATTGGGATGCGGTTGACCAGGAGAAACGGCTCGTGAACGGAGGGGATGTCGCTAAGGGAAAATGGTTCCGAAATCGCTCCGATTCCTTTCGGGAGGGATAGAGGGAATTATACCTATGCCCGCACCAGACCTACCCCGGCTCGTTCCTCGCCACCCCTCCCGAAGCGGGAAGGGAAGGATTTCTGTCATCCCGACCGTAGCGAAGAATGAGCGAAGTGGAGGGAACACGTAGTTCGCTAACTTAGAGGTGTATGTTAGCTAACTACGTGTTCCCTCCACTCCAGTCGTGCCTCCTTTCGGTCGGGATGACAGAAAGGAGGCCTGCCAATTACTGTTCCATCTGCCAGGTATCATATTAGTTCGTGGCTGCACCTTCAGCCCGTAGAAATGATCTCAAATGCCCGAAATTCCGCCCGAAGAACTAGAAATCTGCATGAGCGTCCTGCACCGGATCGCCAACGCCTACGGCACGATTCCGCGCAGCCAGCACTTCAACAGCTTGATCTCCAAAGTCTACCGGGAGGGCCTGCGCTACGACACCATGGCCAAGCGGCGCGACATCGACGCCAAAGATCGCGCCATGCAGGCGACCACGTCGATGGTGCAAATACAGCGTGATGCCGCTCATCCTGCCTCGCTACCCGAACCGGAGTCCGCTACACCCGCCAAAGTCCTCCACAAACCGGAGAACTGCTACATCTGCAAGCAGCCGTTCACTGAAGTCCACTTTTTCTATCATCTGCTTTGCCCGACCTGCGCGGCCTACAACTACAAGATGCGCTCGCTGAGTGCCGACCTCACCGGTCGCACCGCGCTCGTCACTGGCGGGAGGGTCAAGATTGGCCATCAGACTGTACTGCGGCTGCTTCGCGACGGCGCGAACGTGCTCGTCACCACACGTTTTCCCCACGCCGCGGCCAAACGTCTGTACTCCGAACCGGATTCGGCGGACTGGATGGATCGCGTGCGGGTCTTTGGACTTGACCTGCGCAATATCCCGGCGGTCGAAAGCTTCGCGCGGCACTTAATTGAATCCGAACCTGCGATCGACATCATCATCCACAACGCCGCCCAGACCATCCGTCGTCCGGCTGGGTTCTACAACGATCTGGTTGCTCAGGAGATGGATCCGAAGGCGGCGCTGCCGCTCGAAGCGCGTCGGCTGGTCGCGCAGGACGCACCGTCAACCCTCGCCATCTCAGACAGCTCCGCGCTGCTGCCTTCGGTGATGCCAACAGTCACCGATGTTTTGCCCGCAGACCGCCTAGAGGACAACGAGGAGCGCGCTGATTCGCGCGACCGCAACAGCTGGCTGTTGAAGCTGGACGAAGTCGGCGCGCAGGAGATGCTGGAGGTGCAGCTTGTCAACTCAGTCGCACCGTTCCTGCTCAACTCTCGCCTGAAGCCGCTGATGATGCGGTCGCCATTTGAACGCCGCTTTATCGTCAACGTCTCCGCAATGGAGGGCCAGTTTGCGCGTCACAAGACTGTTTACCACCCCCACACCAACATGGCTAAAGCGGCGTTGAACATGATGACCCGCACATCGGCATCGGACTACGCCAAGGACGGCATCTATATGAACAGTGTGGATACGGGCTGGGTCACCGACGAAAACCCGACGCCGAAGCGACTGCGCAATCAGGAAGAGCTTGGCTTTTTCGCACCGCTGGATATCATCGACGGCATGGCGCGCATCTACCACCCCATCGCCGATGGCGTTACGAATCCAGAAGAGCCGCTATACGGACTGTTCCTAAAGGACTACAAAAAGTGTCCGTGGTAGACAGATGAAACAGCCGGGCGCATTGGGATCTTATGCGCCCGGCTGTTTTTCGCAACTAGACGGGCGCAATTGCACCCGCTTAGCAACGTCTTCTTGACCTATTCTGCCTTGTTCGTGTCCGCGAACCGCGCCGAACGGTTGGATATAGACCTTCCAAGTCCCCACTTTGGGACAATGCCCCGCTGCAGGTTCATCCTTCCGCCGACACATTTAGTATGCTTGATGGGCACTTTTGCGTCCAGTTCAATAAGTGCTCAATTTTTGCTCGATTGCTTAACTGAGATTTTCGATAAAGTCGAAACACGAAGTCGGCCCAGATGCGACAGGGCATCTAGGCCGGATCGAGCATTTTGAATTGGCTTGGTGCGCTAGGGGGCAGCCGTCGTCCCCATCGAAACCATGTCTTGGTAAAGTTCGATCAGGTTGCCGTCGGGATCGCGCAGGTGCGCGGTGCGGATCATCCAAGCGTCGCGGTTTTGGGGTTCGGTGACAAACTCAACGCCCTTCGCGCTCAGCTCCTTGAACGCTTCATCGACGCTGTCCACTTCGAAAATCAACGCGACCCGGTCTTGATCGACCTCTGCAACGGGCAGGTGGTCGGTGCCAATTGCCTGCGCCATCAACTTGCGATCGAACATCGCGACCATGGTCTCGCCGCCGACTTTGAACGAGACATACGGGTAGCAGTGATCGTCAGGAGGGAGTTCAAATCCCATGATGTTGCGGTAAAAATGAACGCACGCCTCGAAATTGGAGTCCGTCACCAGCAACCTTGTGTTGTTGAGCCTTGGATTGAAAGACATCGGCATCCTCCTAATGCGAAAAAAGGCCTAGCGGCCTTAGAGCGGTCCGAAAGTCCTACCTCGTCTCACGCTGCCGGACTGCCGTCCGTGAGCAGGGCGGGCGAAACCGCAATCGAACCGGCGCGTCGTGCGCGACTAGGACGTTTTGGCTCCGTGTGTGCTTCAATTGTTACGCCGCGTCCTGGCGCGATCAATATTCGGGCCTGCAGCGCATCGACCAGTCGTCGCATGGTGGCGAGCTTCGGCATTCGTCCCCGCTCCAGACTTGCGATCCGGCCCTCGCTGAGGCCTGTGCGTTCTGCGAGCGTTTCTTGAGTCAGCCCCAGCGCCTTTCGCAAGCGGATCAACGAAACGGCAAACTGCGCGTTTTCACGCGCGCGGGAGTACGCTGCAGCTAGAGTCGGGTCGCTGAGGGTCATTTCGGCGACAAACTCTCGGTGCGACTTCAGGCTGTCTTGGGGCACGTTGCCAACCGTCTCGTCGATCTCCTGAATAATCGGGGCAAGACCATGGATGAGTGAGCGTCGCAAGCGCGAGGATTTCCCCTCCGACGCGCCAATCAGAACGGTCTGATCCCCATGCGGAAGATAGACAAACCGCAACCGGCCCCGGCCGCTGCGGCATGTAAAGACGCGGATACGATGACCCTCTACTTCATGGTCGATCTCTTCAGGAAGCTCATCGCCCTCCAGCAGGTCGATCTGACTCAACGCACGCGCAAGACTTTTTTGGTCCAGTTTAACGAGAAAATCCTGAACGGCACTCGTTGGGCCCTCAGGACGATAATAACTCACTTCAGTCGGCATACGTCATTATAGCCGCTGCAAACTTTTGGCGCAATCAAGCGGGTACCCTACGTTTTGGCGTAACGATGCGAAATGATGGCAGGAATGCGCGTTTGCCGCGAGAAACAGTAGATGTTATCGATGCGCACTGCACGACATGAATCTTAAGGAGATCTAAGAAATGGCGAGCTATACTCCCAGTAAGAGCGACAAGTTTACGTTTGGTTTGTGGACTTTTGGAAATCCCGGGAGAGACCCGTTTGGCACGGAAGTGCGTGTTCCGCCGACGCCGGTGGAAGGCGTCCGCAAGCTCGGTGAGCTAGGTGCATTCGGCGTCAATTTGCACGATAACGATCTGGTGCCATTCGGCGCGTCTGCGTCGGAGCGTGACCGGATCGTCAAGGAGTTTAAACAGGCACTGAGCGACAGCGGTGTGGTGGTGCCGATGGCGTCAACCAACCTGTTCTTTCATCCTGTTTTCAAGGACGGCGCCTTTACGTCAAACGATGCGTCGGTGCGCGCTTTTGCGCTTCAAAAGACGATGCACGGCATCGATCTCGCAGCCGAGCTTGGCGCGACGATCTACGTTTTTTGGGGCGGACGCGAGGGCGCGGAAGTGGACGCATCCAAGGATGCCGTGACCGCAACCAAGCGATTCCGCGATGCCGTCAACTTCCTCTCCGAATATGTCCTCGACAGCGGCTACGACATGAAGTTTGCACTTGAGGCAAAGCCGAACGAGCCGCGCGGCGACATCTACCTGCCGACCACCGGCGCGATGCTGGGCTTCATCTCGACTCTGGCGCACCCCGAAATGGTTGGTGTCAACCCGGAGTACGCCCACGAGACCATCGCCGGACTCAACTTCTACCACGCCGTCGCGCAGGCACTGGAAGCTGGCAAACTTTTCCATATCGATCTCAACGGTCAGAAGGTCGGACGCTTCGACCAGGATCTTCGCTTCGGCCAGGAGGACTACAAGACCAACTTCTTCCTGGTCAAGCTGCTCGAAGACTATGGCTACTCAGGCCCCAAGCACTTCGACGCCCACGCGCTTCGCACATCGGATGTCGCCGACGTGTGGGAGTTCGCCAAAGGCTGCATGCGCACATACCTGATCCTCAAGGAGAAGGCGAAGCAGTTTAACGCCGACCCAGATATCCAAGCCATTCTCTCCGAGCTGAACGCGGCCAACGCCGAGATCGACCCGCTGCTGTCCAGCGGCTACAGCTCGCAAACAGCCTCGAAGCTGAAGACTATGCCGCTAGATGCCAATGCCCTAGCACAAAAGCCGCTGCCGTACGAGAAGCTGGATCAGCTTACGTTCGAAGTGCTGACAGGGGTTAGGTAGAGTTAGGATTTAGGAACGCTCAAGCCGCTGGGCTTTTTTTCGAGGCTGGCGGTTTGACGTCCGTTTCGCTTGAACCGAAACGGACGTCAAACCGCCAGCGGAAGATTCCTGTCATCCCGACCGCAGCGGGGTGCGAGGGTAGCGGAGAAATCTTTCGACGCCGCCGACCAACTTTGGTTTACCACTCAGTTTTCGAATATCCGACGCATGCATATATCGTTAAGCTCAGTCATCTCGTCCTTTGGCTCGGCTGCGAAAGCCAAATTGGCAAATACGTCCGCAGTCGGCGAGCCCGAGGAGCAGCTTCGCGCCCCACTTGAACTGCTTCTTGCGGATCTGGCAGAACTCTGCGGGTTCACGCGTCAGTCTGTCGTAGCCGTTGGCGAGTCAAGCATTTCCGACCTCAAAACACGTCCCGACTACGCCGTTACTGTCTCGGGCGCACAGGTCGGGTTCATCGAAGTAAAGGCACCGGGAAAGGGTGCTGATCCGCGCAAGTTCCGCTCACCACACGACAAATCTCAGTGGGACAAACTAAAATGCCTCCCAAATGTGATCTACACGGATGGTAATGAGTTCAGCCTATGGCAAAACGGTGAATTGGTCGAGTCGATAGTTCGGCTCGATGGCGATATCGAGTCGTCGGGCAATCACCTGAAAGGCCCTGATGCGCTTCTGACGCTGTTCAACGACTTCCTCCACTGGACGCCGATACCGCCTCGCGATGCGGAACAACTCGCCAAAACGAGCGCGAGACTTTGCAAATTCCTACGCGAAGAAGTTGTCGAGCAGCTCGCGAGCGGCAGCACAGCATTGCCGGTGTTGGCAGCAGGTTGGCGCAAGATGCTGTTTCCAGAAGCGACTGATGCGCAGTTCGCGGACGGTTATGCGCAAGCGGTGACGTTCGGGCTGCTGGTCGCTCGGGCCAAGAATATTAGCCTTCACGACGGCCTCAATAACGCAGCGAGTCAGCTCGGCGCAACAAACTCGCTCATCGGAACGGCCCTCCGCGTGCTTACCGAAGAGGTAGAAAGAGAATCGTCGCTGAAAACCTCGATTGCAACCATGACCCGCGTCCTGGATGTAGTCGACTGGCCAACGATCAGCAAGGGCAGCGGCGACGCATGGCTTTACTTCTACGAGGATTTTCTATCAACTTACGACAACGTCTTAAGAAAGAAGACCGGATCGTATTACACGCCGCCCGAAGTTGTTGACCCTATGGTCAAGCTCGTCGATGAAGTCTTAAGGTCGCCTGCTCGGTTCAATTTGCCGGACGGTCTAGCAACGCGAGATGTAAAAATCGCGGATCCCGCAGTTGGAACGGGAACATTCGTGCTAGGACTTCTTCGAAGATTGGCCAGCACGGCGACAGAACGTTATGGGCAGGGAGCGGCCGCGGGAGAGATTAACGCTGCGTTGGATCGCATTTTCGCATTCGAGATGCAGCTTGGGCCATTCGCCGTCGCTCAACTTCGGATTTTCGCGGAAGTCGTCGAGTTGACCGGCGCAGCGCCCACAGCTTCGCTCAAAATGTTCGTGACAGACACGCTGGGCAATCCCGATGCGGGGGACGAGTGGCTCCCAAACACGTACGCACCAATTGCCGAGTCGCGCAAAGCGGCGAACGAAATCAAGAAGAACGTTCCGATTACGGTCGTTATCGGCAACCCGCCCTATAAGGAAAAGGCAAAGGGCATTGGCGGCTGGGTGGAAAATGGCGGTCTCAACGTAGAACCCATCTTAAACACATGGATGCCACCGGCAAGCTGGGGCGTCGGCGCACATGCCAAGCATTTACGGAACCTTTACATCTACTTTTGGCGATGGGCAACGTGGAAAGTATTCGATCAGGATAAGGCCGCGAGCACGGGCATAGTTTGCTTCATTACGGTCGCTGGCTTTTTAAATGGACCGGGCTTTCAAAAAATGCGCGACTACCTACGGCGCAAAGCCAACGACATCTGGGTGATCGACTGCTCGCCCGAGGGTCATCAGCCGGATGTGCCAACACGCATCTTTCAAGGCGTTCAGCAGCCAGTATGCATTGTCTTGGCGTCGCGTCACCGAGCGGATGATCAAAATCCCGCGCGAGTTAACTACCTAAAGCTGCCCGCTGGCCGTCGAGAAGTCAAGTTCGAGGCACTTTCGAGCATTGCTATCGACGGCACAGAATGGTCGCTTTGCTCTTCCGAATGGAGGGCAAGCTTCATTCCGAGTTCCGCAGAAGAGTGGTCTTCGTTTCCTGCGCTGGAATCGCTCTTTGTCTACAACGGGTCAGGTGTGATGCCGGGCCGAACATGGATCATCGCGCCGGACGCAGAAAGCCTACACCGACGCTGGGATCGACTAATCCATGCCGCGGCAAGCGAAAAGGAAGCGCTGTTTCATCCGCATTTGGTAGAAGGCGAACCTGGCGATAGGCATATTAACCGAACCGTTCTCAACGCTATTGGAAACAACGAAGTTCGCGACGTTACGGTAGCAAGTGATCGTGGCCCGTGCATAACGCCTATTCGGTACGCGTTTAGGTCGTTTGATCGCCAATGGATCATTCCTGACACGCGGCTGATCAATCGGCCAAATCCGCAATTGTGGAACTGGCACTCAGCACAGCAGGTTTACTTGACTGCTGTTGCGCAGGTTGCGCCTTCAGACGGGCCAGCATTGACGTTTGCCGCAGCGGTACCCGATATGGACCACTTCAAAGGGTCGTTTGGCGGTCGCGCATTTCCCTTGTTCCGATCACGAAATGCGGACGTCACCAATGTAGACGCCAATCTTCTTAGGTACTTAAGCGAACGGCTCAAGGCAACGGTGACCGCTGCCGATTTAATGGCCTATATAGCGGCCGTTGCATCCCATCCCGCATACACGGCGCGCTTTCAAAGCGATCTCGTCCAGCCCGGACTGCGAATTCCAATAACGGCAAACAGCAACCTCTTTTCAGAGGCTGGTGAAATAGGAAGGCGCGTTATATGGTTGCATACGTTTGGCGAACGCTTTATTGATCCTGCCAAAGGCCTGCCGCGAGGTGCGCCTCGACTGCCACGAGACAAAGCGCCGAAGGTGCCTGCTGGCGGCGCGATATCGGGCGCATTGCCGGACTCAATAGAATATGATCCGGCGCATCATCGCATCTTGATCGGCGGCGGCTTTATCGAGCCGGTTTCATCCGAGGTCTGGAGTTACTCGGTATCCGGGAAAAACGTGCTCAGACAATGGTTCAGCTATCGCAAAGCGAACCGCGAGCGACCAATTATGGGAGATCGAAGACCGCCCTCAAAGCTCGGTGAGATTCAGCCAGACCACTGGTTGCCAGAGTACACGTCGGATCTAATTGATTTGCTTAACGTTCTGACTCTGTTGGTTGAGTTGGAGCCAGCACAAGCGGATTTACTTTCGCAGATTTGCGAAGGCGAACTCATCTCTGCTAGCGACTTCAGCCAGAACTTGAATGAGTCCAGACTCAGCGTGAGCGGCGTGCGAAGCGGCGGCGGTGCCAAGCAAGGGCAATTGTTGCTCTAGCCAAGAGATAAAGTGGTAACGAGGCGCAAGAAACGCAGGAGGCGGCAGAAGAATGACCAAAATTGCAATCATCGGTGCGGGCAGTCACTTTGGCGGGACACTATCGAAGGATATTTTGTCGCTGCCCGAACTGCAGGAGTCGAGAATCGTGCTTTGCGATATCAACCAGGCGCGGCTGGATGGCGTGGTTTCGTACGTGCAGTCGATTATCGAGCGCCACAAACTGCCGGCGCAAGTCAGGGGAACGCTTGACCGGCGTGTCGCGCTGGACGGTGCGGATTTTGTCACCACAAGCATATCGGCAGGCGGGCCGGCGTACTCCGGCTTTCCGGCCAATGCTGAGGTAAATATCCCGCGCAAGTACGGCGTGGAACAGAGCGTCGCCGACACAATCGGAGTCGGAGGGATATTCCGATTTCTTCGGACGGCTCCAATTCAGCTTGGCATCTGCAGGGACATGGAGGAGTTATGCCCGAACGCGCTCCTTCTTAACTACACGAATCCCATGTGCATGCTTACCTGGCTGCACTCTGAGGGATCAAAGATCAAGAACGTCGGGCTCTGCCACAGCGTTCAGGGGACAATCGGCGAAATCGCGCGTTATATTGATGTTCCTGTCGAGGAGATAACGTACCTGTGTGCAGGCATCAATCACCAGGCCTGGTATTTGAAGCTGCGGCGGGGTAAAGAAGACCTTTATCCGAAATTGCGTGAAAGGCTGAATGATCCTGAGACTGTCGCTAAGGATACGGTCAGATTCGAAATGTACAAGCACTTTGGCTATTTCGTCACGGAATCGACGAGGCATTGCTCGGAATACCATCCCTATTTCCGGCGCACGGAAGAACTGAGGGAGCGGTTCGGACTAGAAAAACGTGTGATCTCCGACGACATTCCCGAACCGCGCAATTGGTCAAAGGAGAAGGAAAATCCGGAGCTGATCCCGTCGAAAGAGTATGCCTCGGGGATCATGCAGGCTATCGTGACGAACGTTCCCTACAAGTTCAACGGCAATGTGATAAATGACGGGCTAATCCCGAATCTGCCGGACGGATCGTGCGTCGAAGTGCCTTGTTTGGTGGATGCGCAGGGAGTCCAACCAACTTATGTCGGCGAACTCCCCGCTCAATTAGCCGCACTTAACTTGTCCAATATCGTGGTTCAGGAATTGGCCGTGCGCGCAGTTCTGGATCATGATAGGGAGGCTGCATTCCATGCATGCGCAATGGATCCGTTGACTCGCAGCGTCTGTTCGCTCGAGCAAATCCGGGCGATGTTTGAAGAGCTGTGGATGGCTGAGGGAAAGCTGCTCAGCTACTTTGACTGAAGCGGCGCGACCACTAAACAACGGCTTTATTTCGGCGTAAAGCTAGTACCGCAGCCGCAGGAGCGAGCGGCGTTGGGGTTGTTCCAGACGTAGCCGCCTTCCATC
Source organism: uncultured Armatimonadota bacterium (assembly GCA_963699265.1). Taxonomy (GTDB): domain Bacteria; phylum Armatimonadota; class Armatimonadia; order Armatimonadales; family Capsulimonadaceae; genus CAXSEA01. The sequence continues at coordinate 2,099,186 of OY969427.1, forward strand.
AGGTTCTTGATATCGTAGTCGATGGTTGTTCCTGTAAGGAACTCGATGCTTTTCGCATCAATCACCACGCGGATTCCATCTTCGGTCACCCAAGTGCGGTCGCGTTCATCAAATTCGGTGTCCGGCTCCATCAAATAGCTCATGCCGGAGCATCCTCCGCCTTTGACACCAATCCGCAGGAACGTGCCAGGCTCCGTCTGCAATTTTCTCGCAAGCGCACGTTTGATTTGCGCGCGCGCTCCATCGGTGAGCGTGATGAGCGGATCGATGATTTGACTCTCAGCCGCGTCAATAGCGGCGGGCTGGATTGCGGGGATCTCTTTGGGCGTTAGCGTAATCATAAAATGCGTTCCAATTTCAATTGTCGGCCTTTTTGGCATCCGGCGGTGGGATAAGGATATGTTCGCGCGCACCTAGGTTCGGATTCTTTTTGCGATTCAGGCGACCCAAAATGCCCATCCTCGCAGTTTCGGACAGCTCCTTGTCAAGCTGCTCCTTGACTTGAAGATCGAGCAACGCTCGCTCCTGAGCCGCCTTTTCAAGATACTCTGGATCATCGATCCGTTCGCCGCACCAGTTGCACAGGATGCTTCGTGTACTGAGCAGCTTCCGCTTGCAATGCGGGCAAGTGGTCAGCGGATCAGTAGATTCTGTCTTGGCCGCATCCGGCGCTGGCGGCCACGTGGTTAGCGTACTCGGTTCTTCAGCCATGGTCTTCTAGTTGCACCCTGAATCTTCACAAACTACACTAATTGAACGCCTTTTGACGCGGTAACTGTTCCAATTTGGACTGAGCTATCACCCGAATCTTCAAGAAAAGTCACAAGCTCCGGCATGTCGTGACGGGAAACCACCAGAACGAAGCCGATTCCCATGTTGAAGACGCGGAACATCTCGTGGTCGTCGATGCCGCCGCGCGATTGAATGTCCGCAAATATCGGCAATATGTGCCAACTTCCCATATCAATTTGGGCGCCCAGTCCTTCCGGCAATGATCGCGGAATGTTTTCGAGCAAGCCCCCACCGGTGATGTGCGACATCGCCTTAATGGTTCCGGGCGCCTGCCGCAGGATTGGGAGGATCGAGCCTGAGTAGCACTTGTGCGGCGCGAGCAGCGCATCGACATAAGTAACGTTATCTCCGGGAACGACTGATTCCAAGTCGACCGGCGATTGCTTGAATAGAACATGCCTTGCGAGCGAGTAGCCGTTGGTGTGCAGTCCAAGGGACGGCAATCCAATGAGCATGTCGCCCTCTTGAACCGCGCTGCCATCGACAATGTGCTCCCGATCGACGAGGCCGACAACGCAACCCGCCAAATCGTATTCGCCAGCGGCGTACATGCCCGGCATCTCGGCGGTTTCACCTCCGATCAGGACGCATCCGGCTTCACGGCAAGCGTCGCTGAGACCGGCGACAACATCAACGGCGACACCTTCTTCCAATTTGCCCGTCGCAAAGTAGTCCAGAAAAAGCAGCGGACTAGCGCCCTGAACAAGGATGTCGTTAACACAATGGTTGACCAAATCCGCCGCGACGCTGCGATGCCGTCCAGTCAGAAACGCCAGCTTTAGCTTGGTCCCGACGCCGTCGATGCTTGAAACTAGCACGGGCTCGCGCATCCCGGAGATCGCGCCGCCGAGCGAAAACATGCCGCCGAAGTTTCCCGCTGCGCTCGAAAGGACGCCCGGCAAACGGGTCAACGCGATATGGCGTTTCATCTGATCGACTGCGGAGTTGGCCGCGTCAATGTCCACGCCAGCCTCGGCATAGGCCGACATATGTTTGGCCGAAGAAGAATTCATGTCGTCTGCTGTCGATCCCAGCGCAAGAACGTTGCGATACATTCTACCACCTCATAAAAAATGCCGGCTTCGAAGTCGAAGCCGGCATTCGTTTAAGTGAGAATAGCAAAAGAACTATTCTATCGATACTTTTCCAGATGTGGTCGTAACAGGCGCGGCCGCAGCTCCGCCAACACTTACGTTGTACGTTCCAGCCGGCAGGATGAGCACCGTGGTCCCGCTTGCGTCGGGGCCGTATGTGACCGTCGGTGTCGCGCCAGTGACGGAAAGTGACGACGCGCTCGCAATCGCACTGAAGCCGCTGGCCAAAACCACCGATTCAAATGTCGTCGTGGTCGTCTGCCCAATCGCATCCGTGACTGTCGCCTTGTACGTATAGACTCCACTTGTAGCAGGCGTTGTCACCGCAACCGCATACGGGCTTGCTACGAATGGACCTGCGGCAGCCGTTTCGGTCGTATAGGCGAAGCCAAAGGGAACCGTAGTGCCGCTCGGTTCCGTCAACGTGACCGATGTGATATTCGGGACAGTGCGGCTTGCTGTCTGCCCTTGAATCCCTTGGGCACGGAATGTGACCGTGGAACTGACCGGGGCTGCCGGAACTGTCGTGCCTACGACGAAGCTGCCTGGGTTTCCAAAGACTGTCGCACCTTGCCCTTGGGCGAGGCCAGTCGCAAACGGCCCTGAACCAGTCAGCGTGTTGTTCGGGGCTGAGTTTGCCGAAGCGTACGTGAAGTAGAACACGTCGGTCGCGGCTGGCGGCAAAGTCGTGGAGCTTACGCCCAAGCCGCTTGCCTCATTTCCGAAGACATTGTCCGCATACGCGAAAATATAGGGATCTGCCGCCCCGGTGTGCACTCCATTGCTATCAGAGTTGTATGACGCGCCGCCGCATCCGGTCAGAGCGTATGCCACCGCGAGGATGCCGACACCTTGACACACATTGGCTAACTTAAGCCGTGTTTTCATGTAAAAATTGATCCTTTCGAGATCCGCTGCGCAGTGCAAAGCACTGCGCAGCATCTAATAATCTAGAACTTAAGTCGGACTCCGAAGGAGACGTACTCTGGAAGCAAGATCGTATTCGGGCCGTAGTAGACTTGGCCTTGCGGGTGAGCGAATGTCGGCTTTGAGTAGTAGAGGTTGCCGTATGCGTCCACCGTGGAATAGATCGTGGTCGTCTTTCTGTCGAAGATATTGTCCGTCTCAACGAAGAGGCTGAAGTTCTGGGCAACGTCGAAGTCGGCGTTCAGGCCGAACTTGTAGTGCCAGCCCGACCGGCCCGGAGTAGAATTCAACGGCTGCAGCGATCCGTTCGGCATTACGACCGGAACGCTGGCGAAGTTGTCTGCCACGCTGTAGGTATGCTGGGAGTCTACCGAAGGTGCTAGACCCGCTCCCAAAGCTCCAAGATTCGAAACACCGATGACAAACGGATAGCCGCTTCCTGCGTCCAGGTTAAGGTGCAGGTTTACCAGCTTGGTTACTCGCTTGTTAAGTTCGGCATAAACGGTATGCTTCTGATCCCAGCTCGGTGCGGATTCGGAAGTCAGGCCAGCGGCAAACTGCTGCTGGGTAAGACCCGGAACTTCGTAGAACGCGTTTGCAAAGTAGGGAACGTAGGTGCCGTCAAAGAACGAGCTCGTTCGGCGAACAGTGTCGTTCGTATACGACAAGAAACCGTTGTACGATTGGTCGTAGCGGCCCTTGGCGGGCTTGGCCAATTCGGCTTCGACTCCCGTCGAATGTCCCGTACCGTTGCTGATGTAGGAGCGAGGGCCACTGAGGTGCCACCCCGCAGCTACGCTACCGACAATGTTCGGGCGGCTGTAGTCAAGCAGGTTGTATTCTTTGTCCTGGAACGTGGTCGCGGTGAACGTATAAGCGCCACCGAATGTTTTGCCAATGGGTCCATCGGTAGGGATGGTAATGGCCTGCGCCCAGCCCAGCTCGTAGTTGTTCTGATGCTGCGCATCCGGCTTGCTGGGTGCATAGCGGCTGGCCAGAACGGCTGCCTCGTCACCCGGCACCGTGTCGTATGTTCCGAAACCGGCGATTTCGGGAGCGATGTACTCTACGCGGCCAGCATCGGCGAACTGCGATGTGGTGTCCGCAGCCGCTTTGAATGCTGTGGTCTTGCTTGGCGAGTAGACGATGCCAAGTCGAGGATCCGCCGCCGTCTTGGTGAAGTTGCCCTCGAGATGGGTGTGATACTCCTCGGTGTCATAACGACCGCCGAGATTGAGCGTCAGCTTGTCGCCCATCGGCTTAAGCTGGCCGTTCAGGTAGACGGCGTTCTCGTCGGTTGTAATGTCCTGCGAGGGAGCATAGTAGCCGTTTCCGGAACCGCCGTAAATTTGAACAAATGTGTCTTGTTGATACGGCGTGCTCGGCGTATAAACCTCTTCGGTTCGTCGGTCATGCTGCGGGATATACTGATATCCAGTCGACAGTGTGAATTTCTTCGAAACTTGATTCTGATAATCAAGGTCATGAACGAACTTATGGTAGTCGAAGTGCTCGAAGACCCCTTCCTCGTTAGGAACGTCACCGTTTAAGTAAACGTCAACGTTCTCAGGATTGTAGTCGAACTTGTACGACAGGTAGGAAGTCTGGTTGAACTTGTGCTGGAAGGACAGGTAAGTGTTCTGATAACCCTGCATCTCTTCGTCAGCAAAGCCGCTGCCCTTGTTGACGAGGCTGTTCGTCTTCCAGTTAAGCTGAATACTCTCGTCTGGCAGACCTGGCTCGGCTTCCTGGTACTCTTCGTTGCCTTTGCCGTAATAGAAGGAAAAGGTGTTGTTCTTGTCTGGATAGACGTCAAACTTGTAGATGCCGTCGTAAGAATCCGGCAGATTGGTCAGACCGTTGTAGTTGTCTGGGAATCGGTTGCGAAAAACGACGGTCGTAAGATAGTAGTCGAACTTGCCGCCGTCTAGGATTCCACCAAACTCGTCTTGCGAACCAGTGTAGTTCCAGCCACGGCCAGGGCCGAGCTCGGTTTCAATGGTTCCGCCATATGATTTTCCGGAGGTAACCATGTCTCGTCCGGATTTTGTGACTTCGTTGATTGCGCCGCCGAGTGCGTTGCCGACATCCGGGCTTTGACCGCCCGTTTCGACGTTCGCGTCCTTAAGTCCGACGGTAACGATATTAGTGGTGAACTGGCCGTCGAGGCTGTCGATAAGCGGAATGCCATCCTGCTGGAAGCTGACCGCATTTTCATCCGAACCTCGCATGTGGACATACCCGCCAGACGGGTCGAAGGTAATGCCAGGAACGCCAACTACAAGACCGGGAAACTGATATGAAGCTGTTGGGTTTGGCTCACGCGCTTGCTCCTGCTGCTCAGTGACGGTGTACGTACTGCCGCTCTGAGACCGCTGAACCTGATTGGGAATGATGTGCGTCACACCCTTCGTATTTGGCTCCAAAGATATGTCGAGGACACTCGTGAAATCTTGTGTAACCGAAATCGTAGTGGTGACGGGTTGCAAGGATGGTGCTGTGATGTGCACAGTGTACGCTCCCGGCGTAACTCCCGTAAAAGTATAGTACCCATTGGCATCGGTCTTGGTTGAACCGGAAGCTGCCGTTACGCCCACACTGCTGAGCGTTACCGTCGCGTCCTGAACCGCCGCCCCATCGACACGGCGAATGACGCCCGTGATGGTTCCCGTTGTCGCGGCCTGAGCAGCGTGGAAGCTGCCGAGAAACGTGACGGCCAACAGGGTAAGCATCGAGACGACGAGCAGGCGATAGAATGCTGCTGTCTTCATCTTGTATTTTCCCTTCTGTTTTATGAAGTGCGTTCACCCGCGTTCGGCATTTTTTTCGAAGCGCATCTTGCAGCGTCCTTCAATAAAAACACAAATCGACGGCACCGGACTAGTGGATCACAGGGAGGACACCGGTGTGGGCGACGCGATGCTGTTAAGCGTTCTAAGTATTTTACATCTTCGAATTCGATTTTCCTGCTTTCGGACGAAACTAAATCCCATTATTTTTGCGTATGGATTGGTCTTTTAGTGCTTAATTGCCAATAGCTAGCATTTAGGGCGAGATATGGAACATGCTCGCATTTTTGCGCGGTAAATAATAGGCCCCCACTATGTGAACTCGCAGGGAAATAAATCTGGCGGTCACTCGGTAACCCGACTCACCACGCCCATGAAAAAGGCCGCCGCACAGTATGGCTACTGGCGGCGGCCTAATTGACAATGCTGCGGAACTATCCGATTTGTACGATGCGTGTAATTAGCGCGGAAACGGGTTTTCCGCCCTTCGTCGCTGGCGTGAAGGCCAGCGACTCGACATCGTTTCTAATTGCTTCGTCAAGGTCGGCATTTCCAGTACTTGCGGGCTTCATCCCCTTAAAGTGGCCGTGCCCGGATTCATCGACCTCAATATAGACGCTCCACTTAGTTCCGTTGAGCGAACCAGGGTCAACGCCATCCGGCATTTTCAAATTATCCGAAACTGACGCTCCGACCTCAACCGCCGGCGTCGGCGCCGGCGCCGGTGGTGGTGGCGGCGGAGGCGGAGGTGGCGGAGGAGGCGGCGCGGCCGGCGCAGTCGGCACCTGCACCGGCGGTGCAGGTGGTGGCGGCGGCGCGGGGGGCGCGGGCTGTGGTGCAGCTACTGTCGGCTGCGAAATTTGCTCATTTCCGGTTGGCGTGGCGACAGGCGCAGGCACGGTCGGTGTGTTGATATGCACGGGCGGCTGAATCGTGTGCGTCACCACCGGCTGTGGAGTCGGTGGAGGCGGGATCGTCTTTATGGGATGCGGCGGAGGAGGAGGCAGCTTCTTTTTGGGCGGCGGCTTCTTCTTGATCGGCGGATGCACCAGCTTCACGTGCTTGGCAATGAGCTCTTGCTTAGTAGATTGTTCTTGGAAGATGTCGCTGTTGCCGACGATCACAATGAACAGGACATTGATGAACACCGAGATCAGAAACGAATAGTTGAGTAGCTTATCTTTCATATTCAGTCTATCTATACGCCCATGTTAACGCCGCCCTGGCCATTGATGATGGTATTGACTGGCGAACCATCGGGCTTGTGCGCGTAGTTTACTGCGTCCATACAATTGATAAGCGGCTGCACCTTCTGCGTCGGATCAACGGAAATAATCACGAGGGTGTCCTGGTTTTTGTCGATATCGCTCTGCACAGCATCCGTGATGCCCGTGACGTCAACCAGCTTGCCATCGACGTAGTAGTTGGCAGCGCTGTCGACTTTGACGATGCATTTGGGCGGCGGCTTGGCGGTGGACGGCGGGCTGGGCTTTGGAATGCTTACCGACATCGCCTGCATCTTGATCATCACCAGAGTCTGGAACATGAAGTAGACAAGCAGGAAAAAGATCGTGTCGATCATCGGGATGATCTCGATACGCGCTTTCTTGATCGGGCTCTTGTAGAATTTCATCGTTTCTAGCTCTTCTTCACGGGCTCAGTAGCGATGACCAGATCGCCGGGATTTGCCGCCTGTCCCATGTTCATAACGCCGAGGAAATCCTGCACAGTCTGATCCTTATCGACATTGATAATGATTGTGATATACGGGTTCTCACTGACGCGCTGCTGCAGTATGCCGGGAATGTCCTTGATGTCCACTGGCGTTTTGTCGATGAAGTACTGGCCCTCTTTAGAAAGGCTGATGACGACCTTCTCGGTCGGCTTGCCTTCGGCGGTCGAGCTTTGCGGCAGCGCGACCTTGTAGGCCGACATCTGCACCATAGATAAGCTCAACATCATAAAGTAGACAAGCAGAAAGAAGATCGTGTCGATCATCGGAATGATCTCGATGCGCGCCTTCTTAAGCTCGGTGCGGCGGATTTTCAATGGTCGGTCCTTCGGATTTTACGCGCGGATCGCAGCCGCGTCGACGGGTCGAACGGCCGGATGGGCAGCGTGATTGCTTGCAAGGATGTTGAGGAGCTGAGTAGCCCGAATCTCCATATCCGCGATGATCTCTTTCACTTTTTCCGTCAAGTAGTTGTAGAAGACCAGCGTGACGATGGCGATCGCAAGACCAGTCGCTGTGGCGATCAACGCTTCTGCAACTCCACCAGTGATGGCGGTCGCGCCGTTCATACCCTGAGTTCCCACGACGTGGAACGCCTTGATCATACCGGTAACAGTTCCGAGAAGTCCGAGAAGAGGCGAAAGCGTGATGATCGTATCCAGAATTCCAAGCCGCTTATAAAGGACGGGAGTTTCGCGCAAAGCCAGCTCTTCCATCTGGCGCTCGATGGCGTCGGAGTCGAGGTTGCTGGAACGCAGACCGGATGCGACGAGCTGGGCGACAGGTCCCTGCGCCTGCTCGGCCAGCGCCTGGGCGTCCTTTGTGCGGCCCGCCTGAAGGTGCTCGCGGATGGCGTCGAGCAGACCTTCGTTATCCTTGGCAGCTCGCGTAATCGAGATGAACCGCTCGATGATGACGGCAACCGAAAGAACGGCGCACACGAAGAGCGGATACATCACCGGCCCGCCCTTCCAAAGGAAATTCCACCCTGTTGTTATCTCATCCCACATATCTTGCCTCTTCCCCTTCAACCATTCGTGAAATTATTCGTAACTCTTGGCGAGCAGCCAAATGGCAATGAACAGCCCAAAACGCGATTCGTCTGAAAAATTGCCCAACCGCACGCGGGCAAATCCCACCAATAGTGCTTGGCCAAGCTAAAGTAAAAAGACCCCCAATTTGCGGTACTTGGGTTGGTTGAAAGCAAACAACCAGTACTGCGGGAGGTCTTCGTCGGCCCTGACTTCACTATGGCGGCTCGCGAAACGGTTGCAACCGCTGATCTCCGCTGCGCAGTCAATTTTGGCGGCGCGACGATACCACTAGTCCAAAGGGTACACTTCGCGGTGGCGCGTCCTGCCGGATGCGAAATTATACTGAGTCCCTGCACGCTCTGTCAACGATGAAAATTAGCGAAGGACACCGCCGACTCGCTGGCATCCACGCCAATTGATTGCGAACGCGCAGTGACTGAGCATATTACCCGTTTTTTCTCAAAGTTATGGCACGAACTCTTTTGCTCGATGGTAATAGTCTGCTCTACCGCGGATTTTTTGCCATGCGGTCGCTGACGACTAGCGACGGCCTGCCCACCAACGCGCTCTATTCCCTCACTCTAATGATCCTGACCGCGCTCGACCGCTTCAAACCCGATGCGGTGGTCTGCGCGTTCGATGCCCATGCGCCTTCTTTTCGTCACCTAGAATTAGATACGTACAAAGGGCAGCGGCTTGCTCCCCCGGACGAACTTAAAATTCAGGGCCCAATCGCGCGCGAACTGGTACAGGCGTTCAATTTTCAGCTCTTGGAGGAGCCGGGCTTCGAGGCCGACGACGTTCTTGGCACGCTTGCCGAGCGTGCGAAGACACAGGGACATGAGGTCTATGTCGTCACAGGCGATCTCGACGCGCTTCAGCTTGTTGACGATAAGCACGGGCCGGTGCGGATCGTGACCACCATCAAAGGGCTGACGGAGACCGTGGTCTACGACGAGGCCGCCGTCCTTGAGCGCTATGGGCTGACTCCCGCGCAGATTCCCGATATGAAGGGGCTTAAGGGCGATACCAGCGACAACCTGCCCGGCATCCCGGGCATCGGCGACAAGACGGCATCGAAGCTGCTGATCGAATACGGCACAGTCGAAAACCTTTTCGCCAAACTTCCGGAGATGAAGGACGAAAAGCTCAAGGCGAAGATCGCTCCGTTCGAGGCTCAGGCGCTGCAGTGCAAGCGGCTTGCCACCATCATCCGCAATGTACCGCTGGAAGATTTCGAGTTTGCCCTAGGCTATCAAGAAAGGGGCGCGAACCTTGACGAAATCCGCCCGCTGTTCGAAAAACTGGCGTTCCGAACACTGCTGAAGCGCATCAAGGGTGGTTCGGGATCAGTCGCCACTGAGACGGAAGCACCGAACCTCTTCAGCATTGAAACACCGCCCCTAAAGCCGCAGCGCAACCATGAAGCTCCGGTGAATGTGTCACATGTTCCGGCTGGCGACGAGTCCAGCGCAACCGCCATTTTGGTTGCCACTGGAGACGCGATCGAAAAGGCCGATCTGATGACCACAGTGCCAACCGGGATTGCGGTTGCGCGTCCTGGCGAAGAGTCAGTCGTTATCCCGTGGGACGAGATCAAGTCAGACTCGGAACTGCTCGCCCTGCTCGAAAGCCCTGACGTTCCGAAGATCACGTACGATGCCAAGCTGCACATCGGCATATTCGAACGCTATGGGATCGAGCTGCAGGGCATCACGTTTGACGCCCTTCTGGCCGCCTATCTGATCAGTTCCGCGCGGTCGGGCTATCCGCTTGCGGGAATCCTCGCGGACTACTTGAACGAGGAAGTTGCTGTAGATGATGCCACCACGCTTGCGTTCTCGCTGCGTCGCTTAGAGCCGGTTCTTCGGGCGCGGCTGCAGCAGGACGGCCTGGAAAAGCTGCATGACGACCTCGAGCTGCCGCTTAGCCGAGTCATCGCGGAGATGGAGCGGGAGGGCGTGACGATCGATGTGCCGTCGCTCGCGACTCTTGGCGAACAGATGGAGGCGTCGCTTAAGGAGCTGGAGAACGACATCTACAATCTGAACGAAGGCGAGCGCTTCGCTATCGGCTCGACCAAGCAGCTTCAGGTCGTGCTGTTCGAAAAGCTGAAGATGCCGCCAGGAAAAAAGACGAAAACAGGCTACTCGACCGACGCCGAAGTGCTTGAGGGACTTGCCGAGCAGGGATTTGAGATTGCGGCGAAAATCCTGCAGTGGCGCGAGGTGCAGAAGCTGAAGTCAACGTACGTCGACGCGCTTCCAACCCTGGTCAGCCCAATCGACGGCAAAGTGCACACATCGCTGCGGCAAACCGTTGCAAGCACCGGTCGGCTGTCGTCCGCCAATCCCAATCTTCAAAACATCCCGGTTCGCACCGAGGTCGGCAGGCAGATCAGAAAATCGTTCGTCACGAATCCCGGCTGCGTACTGGTCGCTGCGGACTATTCGCAGATCGAGCTGCGCCTCTTTGCGTTCATGACCCACGATCCAGAGCTTGTGCGGACGTTCCACGCCGACGAGGACATTCACAAGCGGACGGCATCGCTGATTTTTGGATCGCCAGAGTCTGAAATTACGGGCGAGCAGAGGCGCCGCGCCAAGACGATCAACTTCGCAGTCATTTACGGCATGAGCTCGTTTAGACTGGCGGTCGAGCTTGGCGTGACGGGCCAAATTGCGTCCGACTGGCGCAAGCGCTACTTTGAAAGCTATCCCGGCGTGCGCGAGTTTGCGGACAAAATTTTGGCGGAGGCGCGTGAGCGAGGCTACGTCCAGACGCTTCTCGGACGGCGAAGATACGTGCCAGACATCACCTCGCGCGTCTTCCAGTTCCGGCAGGCCGCGGAGCGGGAGGCGGTCAATATGCCAGTGCAAGGCACGGCTGCGGACATCATCAAAATCGCGATGCTGAATGTGGACAAGGCCATGAAAGCCGAAGGATTCACGGGGAAAATGGTGCTTCAGGTGCACGACGAGCTGCTATTCGAATGCCCGGAGGGCGAGTCGATGCGACTCGCCAAACTGGTGCAGCGCGAGATGGAGGGGGCGTTCGATCTCGGAGGAATCAGGTTGCGCGCCGATGTCAAGATTGGGCGCAACTGGTCGGAGATGGAGCAGGTCGCGTGACGCACACTGGCAACGAGATTATCGCCAGCCCCAACGTGCCCGCGACGGCGGCTAAAGTCATTCCTCCCGAAATCATCTACGACGTGCGGTGTCACGCCTACCAGCGAACCCGCGATTATCTTTTCGCGCAGCTCATTCCCTATATCGGCAGCAAGCGCAAGCTCTTGCCGCTCATCTACCGGGCGATTGAACTCACCGGCGCTATGCCAGGCGCGGGATTTGTCGATCTATTTGCAGGGAGCGGAGTGGTCAGCCGCCTAGCCAAAAACCTTGGATTCCGTACCGTCGCCAATGATTGGGAACCCTATGCCGCTGCGATCAACGGCGCGGTCATCGCACTCAACACTTCGCCAGTTCCTAATTCGTTTTTTGACGAATTGAACAATCTGCCTCCAATCGAAGGCTTTATCACCCAGAACTTCTGCCCCGCCAGTGACAATGCGCCGAGCCCGGAGACTGAGCGCTGCTACTACACCCGCGCGAACGGCATGCGCATCGATGTCATTCGCGCAAAAATCGCGCAGTGGGAGCAATCGGACAAAATTTCCGTTGACGCTAAGAACTACCTTCTCGCGCCACTGATCGCGGCCGCATCATATGTTTCGAACACCAGCGGCGTGTTCAAGGCATACCACGCCGGCTGGGGCGGCGCGACTGGAACGGCTCTCTACCGAATTTTGAGCGACTTGCGATTGGCGCCCCCTGTCCTGCTGGATTCACCTTCGACATGCTCGGCGACAGCGCTCGACGCACTTTCCCTTGTCCAAAACTGGAATCAGATAGGGCTTGGGGATTGCGATATCGCCTATATCGATCCTCCGTACAACCAGCACCCTTACGGCTCGAACTACCACATACTCAACACAATCGCACTCTGGGACAGTCCGGACATCCCGCCGATTTCGGACGCCAAGTCGGCCATCCGTACCGACTGGCGCACGCTCCGCCGCTCCGAATACAATGTGGCCTCGAAAGCTCTTCCCGCACTTCTCGCGCTGATCGACTCCCTTCCCTGCCGCTGGGCGATTCTGTCGTACAGCACGGATGGCAACATGCCCGTCCCGCGTCTGTTCGATGCGCTTGGCGAGCGCGGCAAAGTGGCCTGCTTCGCGCGCTCCTATAAGCGCTACCGCGTCAGCGCGCAGCGGATGTCCCAGCAGGCACGCAACGTGGAGTTCACCGCTGTTCTCGACCGAAAGTCGTTGCCGGACATCGTCGCCGCCGAGCAGTGCCTCGACCTGATCCAGTCGATTTCCGCTGGCCTAAAATAATTTTTTCGTACGCCTTTCCGCTTTTTGCCATGTCGCGCGAGTAATAAGAATATGCAAACACTAACTCGCAGCAGGAACGGACATGGCACGCCTTTTGATGCTCGATCAAATGGTCAAGAGAAATGGCTAGCGCTATTAGAAGGCCGCTCGATCTATCACGCGGCTCCGCTGCACTATCTGCCGTCCATTCTTAGCGCTTGGACGCTCATGGCGGCATCCATCAGCGGCGCATTCGGCATCGTGCCGCGAAAAACGGCGTTTCGACGCGACCGCATGCTTGGCGTCAACGGATATGTCCACCTCGCTTTCGACCTGCTGACTCCGCTTGTTCGCGACAAGCTGTCGCGAGGAATGCCGCATGTTGTGTTGGAATTCGATGCGGAACTGGTCGCGCGAAACAATCTCAATTCCTGCGCGCTGCTCCCCTGCAACACAAAGGCATGGCGATCAAAAGCCGCGTGTCAGCCGGTTTTCGACTACGACGAGATGTGCGCGCTGATCAAGAGACGGGACGAGTTCGGACGCTTGCCAAGCCTGGAATTCCTCGTGAAGGACTCACTGGATCTCTCGGCCCTGAAAACCATTCGAGTGAGTTCTGATCGGGACGCTGAGATTGCATCGCTGCTAATTGCGAAGTTCCAAATCCGAAGCGCTTCCGTCAACATTATCGCTACCAATGCAAATATCGAATCGAAGACGTATCGCGATTTGGATACCTACAGCTATTTGGACCGGCTCATTTCGGCTGGGGATTGCGCGTTGCCTCTTGTGCCGCCGTCCGGCATCGCATTCGATTGAACCCCTGGCAGGCAGTATACGCGAACATAGCGGTCGTCCCAGACTTCGCGCATTCCCAGCTTAGTTGTGAACTCGCGGTCGGCAGTACGCACCGAAGATTCCGGTACCTCGTTCTTATGAACGATGACGTATCTGACGCCAAGCATCTGTAGTTGAGCTAAACCAGCCCGCTGGTCAGACGCAGACTGTGCGGCCCTAGTGGCTACTATCGGCGCGTGAATAGTGCCGAACGTCGCGCAGTATCCCAGAAAGGGATTACCAAAAATGAGTTTATAGGCGTAGGCGGGAGTTCGCGAGATGAACAGCGCAAACACGGGCTGGTGGTGAACAGTGGGGTCGAAGTCGTTTGCTGGATACGGGCCAAGCGGCAAGTTAACGACAGGGTGCATCGGCGCATCACGTGCAATTACCGCGTAGAATGGGCTAATGGGGGCCTTCCAAGTGGCGTAGTATGCGGGAAAGTACTCTCCGATCACAAGTAATAACACCGCTACGCAAACGGCCAATGAACCTATTTTGCCGAACCGTTTTGCTGCTGAGTCCATAACATCCGACAGGCCAAATGTCGCCAGTACTCCCGCGCACAGCAGAAAGCACATACCGATGCGGGCAGGCACACGGAATGCATTGAACATCGGAAAGGCATTCTGGACGTATTCGAATGGCAGACGAAGCTCTACGCCGGCAGTCAGAAAACGACTTGGAGCGGCCACAAGCAACTGCGCTCCAAATAGGAACTCGTGAAAGTCGAATGGTTGAGAAAAAGCGTTACCCGGAAAACCAAGCAAGGCTACGGAGATCAAGGGCGACGGGCTGTAGCCGTGAAATGTCAAAAATGGGCCACAAGCCAGGATAATCGCCGCCAAGCCTGCGGCGTACCAGACAAAGAGTTTTTTGAAACTTCTCAACATTGCGTAGCATGCCAAAAGCAGGACGGCGATCCCTGGCGTTAGAGTAGTCTCAATCGGAACCTTATAGACCGTTTGCTCCAAGCCCATGCCCCTAGCGAGTTCGCTCATCCCGCTCACGCAGACGAAGTCGAGTGGATCTGCCTTGAATGCTCCAGCCTCGCCCGATTGGTTGAATTCGTGTCCTGGTGGCGAGGCTAAAACCATAGGTATGACTAGCGGGCATAGTAGAACCGCGCCAGTGGCAAGGATCACTACAATGAGCTTGACATGCTCGATTATTTCCGGCAGTTCCATCGACCGCGGTTTCCACCAAAAGCCGATGAAAAGGCCAATAAGCAAGACACAGCCAAATATGATCTGCTGAAAGTCGCATAATCCTGCCAGAGCCAGCGCGATGCCCGCACAAACACAAATCCAAACCTTGCGCTTTGTTAAACCTGCATATGCGAGCAACAGAAACAGCGGCAGGAACTCGGCGCTGATTATGTCCATGTGACCCAGGCCATGCACGAGAAAAAAGGGAGACAGGCCAAACACCGGGGCGATGGCCATCGAAGCATTGCGGTTGGAAGAAACCGAGTAAAGAAGAACGTAGGTGCAGAACGCGGACAATGCGAGTGAGGCAAACCAAAGCACATTATATGTTGCTACCATGCCGAGTTTTAACAGCAAAACCGAAGCGACAAAGCTGTTGAACCAGTCCATCGTATGGTAGTAGAGCGGCACGACCTGCGGAAAAAATGCCATGTTTGTAGTCAGCAGGGGCCGATGATTTTGCAGGCTGTCGAAAACGTGCCAGTAGTCCCAGGCGAAGAGGCTGCTGTCGCCGCCCAAGCCGGCCATCTCAGTGCCGAAATGAGGAAGGATTGACCGCCCGAAAATCAGGGCAATTGCCAAATACAAAAGGATGGGCATCAGCAAATCGCGCTTGAGCACTCGCAATTGAGGCGATGGCGGATGTATCCGTATCTCCTGCCTTACCGGCGCGAAATCTAAGGCATGCCATGCTGGGCCAGTCTTGATCACCACGGTGCGCGCGATCTGATCATGCCACCCTTGTCTTGCCGGATGGGTAAAGATCGGAAATAGACCGCCCTTAACGGGAATGCAAGCTAGCATGTATCCAGCAATGCGCCGCGCCGCACAAAGGGGCCCTGGCCGAGTTAAGGTCCCGCCATTCTCCGTGTCTAGCCGTAGCAGCCGAATACCAAAAATCCACATGCCAATCGTAGTGCCAAGCGACCAGCCTACCCACACATATATCCAGCAAGCGAGCGGGGTGATCCACGCGAATGCGCCTAAACTGATTGACGCCTCTGAACTACGTGCAAATATCAGCAGTAGGACGAGGGCTTGCGCCATCAGCAGCAGGGAAGTATCGAGAGCCGCTGCGCCGAGTCTTCGCCACGGCTCCGCAAGTGCGCTTGGATCACGAAGCGGGCAGGCTTTAGCCACCGCGTTCGACAAACGACGTAGCACGAGCAATGCTCCGTTTTGCTTTGAGGCGGCTGCTGTTTCTTCACGGTTGAATGTATGTTCCGGCAAGATGATGAAAGTATACAGCCTTCATGATGCTCGGTTTCGCAGACGAATTTCTATGAGGCAATCAGAGCGTACTTCCGGAGGGGTCGGTGTGTACGATGGCGAACACGCCGGTCGTGGCAGGCATGGTATACTTTTGCCAATTCGTCTCCTTTCTGAGGGCTAATGGCTTTCCCAAAAAATTTTCGCTGGGGCGTTTCCACCGCCTCCTATCAGATTGAAGGTTCAGCGCTGGCGTCCGGCGGCGGAAAGTCGGTGTGGGACATGTTCTGTGAGCGTCCGGGGGCGGTGTTCGATAACGGCACCGGCTGGACCGCATGCGACCATTTCCACCGCTTCAAAAGCGACATCGCACTGATGAAGAGCCTCGGGATCAAGGCGTACCGGCTGTCCATCAGTTGGCCGCGCGTCATTCCAGCCGGAACAGGAACAGTAAGCGAAGCGGGGCTGGCCTTTTATGACGATCTCATCGACACGTTGCTGGAGGCTGGGATTGAACCGTGGGTTACGCTATTTCACTGGGACTATCCGTACGATCTCTACAATCAAGGCGGATGGCTAAACCCGGCGAGCAGCCAGTGGTTCGAGGACTACGCGAAAGTCGTTGTAGACCGTCTGTCGGATCGGGTCGGCCACTGGATGACCCTCAACGAACCCCAGTGCTTCATCGGTTTGGGGCATCTGAACGGGAATCATGCACCTGGTGACAAGCTGCAGCTTTCGCAGGTGTTGGTCGCCGCGCACAACACCCTCCTTTCGCACGGCAAGGCAGTTAAGGTGATACGCGAGCGCAGCAAACTGGCAAACCCCAAAGTGGGGATGGCGCCGGTATCGCTCGCAGCAACTCCATTGACGTTGTCAGATGCCGACATCGAGGCGGCGCGCAGATCGGCCCATAGCGTTCCAGCCGATTCCGTCTGGAGCACTTCGTGGTGGACTGATCCCGCGTTTCTCGGCCATTATCCCGAAGAGGGTCTCAAAGCCTATGGCAAATTCGCGCCAAAACCTGCGCACGGTGATATGGAGACCATAAAGCAGCCGCTCGATTTCTTTGGAGCGAACATCTATCACTGCAACATCGTCAAGGCGGGAGAAAACGGCGACCCCATCAACGTCGAGTTCCCGCAAGGCACGGCGCGTACGGTCTATGGCTGGCCGGTGACACCCTCCGCGCTGTACTGGGGTCCGAAGTTCATGTACGAGCGGTACGGCGTGCCGATCGTCATCACGGAAAATGGCCTCAGCAACATGGACTGGGTTCATGTCGATGGAAAAATCCACGACGCGTCGCGCATAGACTTCCTGACCCGCTATATCCTCGAATTTGAGCGTGCGCACACGGACGGCGTGGATGTTGCGGGCTATTTCCAGTGGTCGTTCATGGACAATTTCGAGTGGAACGAGGGCTACAAGCACCGCTTCGGCCTGGTCTATGTCGATTTTGAGACCCTCGAACGGATCCCTAAAGACTCCGCCTACTGGTACAAGCAGGTGATCGAGACCAACGGCCGCTCGCTGTCCGAATAGCCGCATTTGGTTCATAGCACCTACATGGACAGCAGTCGAAAGCCTATGATCTTGATCGTGGACGACGAGCCGCAAATACTGCGAGCCGTCCGCTCCGGTCTGATCGCGCAAGGGTTCGATACTGAGCTTGCTGGCGACGGCGCGTCAGCGCTGAAGCAGGCCTCGACATCCACTCCCGATATGGTCATCCTCGATCTGATGCTCCCCGGCGAAATGGACGGCCTCGAGGTCTGCAGACGGCTGCGTGAGTGGACCACAGTCCCTATCCTGGTGCTTTCCGCGCTGGGCCAGGAGCAACAGAAGGTCAAGGCGCTCGATCTTGGTGCGGACGATTACCTCACCAAACCGTTTGGCATGGACGAACTTACGGCACGCGTCCGCGCCGCGCTCAGGCGTCACCAAAGCGCAAAGCCCCAGCACGCCGAACTGGCAGCGTTTGAGTTCGGCGGGCTGACGGTCGATTATTCGCGCAGGGTGGTTGTCAAGAACGGCGACGAGGTGAAGCTGACCCCGCTTGAGTACGAAATCCTTCGGTACCTGACGCAAAATGCCGACCGCGTGATTACGCAGCGGCAGCTCCTAAGCTCAGTCTGGGGGCCGGAATACTCCTCCGAGACGCAGCTTTTGCGCGTGCATGTCGGGCATGTCAGGCACAAGATCGAAGACAATCCCTCACGCCCACGCATGATCATCACCGAGCCAGGTGTGGGGTTTCGGTTTAAGACAAGCTGACCCGATGTCATCAAACCTCTAATTCGGGCCTCGGATATCCAGGCATTGCACGCAGCTTGTCTATTTGTCGCATGTGGTAGGCGATGTGCGCCTCTTTCAGCTCCAGCATCTCCGAAACGGTCACCGCTCCGATGACCGGATGGAAATAGCGCAGCATGTCCACGCGGGGCGAATCGACTGTCCGCTGGATGTTCGCCTGCGCGGTATCCCATCGCTGTGCCAGCTCCGACAGGGGTACGTCCGACACTTTGATAGGATCGACGGAAGGCGAAGGAATCGGCAGGTTCTTGTCCTCGCGCATCGCCTTCAAAATCATTTTTAGACGCCAGTTTCGCGGCACCAAGCGAAACAACAACTTTTCGCTTGGCAGAGCATTTTGCTCGAACGATCTGCCGTACGTCTCGTCGCTAAGAACCAAGTGCTGAATGATTTGAGCGATGCTCCAGCTTTCCTCCCCGGGCTTCCAATTCAATTGAATTTCGCCTAGAGCCGACACATCCTCAAGTAGCTGTATTCGCATCTGGTCTAAGGGCTTGAGCTTATCCTGATAGTTCTGATGAGCCACCAAGCGAAGACTGGGCGGCGTTGAACCATCGCTCTCCTGCGCCGAAAAACCGCTTTCTGGCGACTTCAATCGTTTAGTCGTTTGCATGCTTCACTTTCCACCGTTTGCGGCGCGACGGTTATTGAACTTCTAAGGCTTGGGTCAGTAGCGGCTGACCACTAAATCTTTGCAGTTTCTTTACATCCACCACTTTCTTCTTTATTCCTTCTTTACATCGGAATTGGTAATGTGAGAGCGTCCGTCGAGTCCGCGACAGGCCGTTGCGAGGGACCTTGAAAGAGATACCCGCTAAGGAAACATTTCAATGCAAGATTTTTGGTTCCTGTTCGTAATTCTGCTGTTTTTTGCCATCAGCATCGCATATACGTACGGCTGCGACAAGCTGTAGGCCGTCGAAGGAGACAGATATGGTCATCGAATATTGGCTGGCTGGGATAGCAACGGTTGGTTTGCTCGTGTACCTCGTGGTTGCTCTTCTCAAGCCGGAACTTTTTTAGGAGTCCTTACCAATGACAGCAATTGGCTGGTTTCAGATCATTCTCTACTTTGGACTGATCTTGGCTCTCACCAAGCCGGTCGGAATTTTCATGTACAAGGTGTTCGAGGGCGAAAAGACATGGCTCACCCCAATTATCAGCCCAATCGAGCGCCTCATCTACAAGCTTGGCGGAGTGAAAGAAGACGAGGAGATGCCGTGGACCGTCTACACGGTCGCAATGCTCCTCTTCAGCGCAGTGACGCTTCTGGTCACATACGCCATTCTTAGGTGGCAGGCGTTCCTACCGCTCAATCCGATGCACCTCGGAAGCGACAAGGCACCCTCCTGGGCGACCGCGATGACGCCAGACCTCGCGTTCGGAACCGCAGCATCGTTCACCACCAACACCAACTGGCAGGCGTACGACGGTGAAAACACGATGTCGTATTTCTCGCAGATGGTGGGCCTGGTCTCCCACAACTTCTTCTCCGCAGCATCTGGCATTGCGATCGCGATTGCGCTTTGCCGCGGCCTTGGGCGACGCACCGCGAACTCAATCGGCAACTTCTGGGTGGACATTACGCGCTGCACGCTCTACATTCTCCTACCAATCTGCATTGTCTACGCGCTCTTCCTGACTCAGCAGGGCGTCATCCAAAACTTCCACGGCTATGCGGTTGCACACACTCTGGAAGGGCAGACGCAGATTATTCCCGGCGGCCCGTTTGCTTCGCAAGAGGCGATCAAGATGCTCGGGACGAACGGCGGCGGCCCGCTCAATGCGAACTCCTCGCACCCGTTTGAAAATCCGACGCCCTTGACAGACTTCATACAGATCCTGTCGATCTTCCTGATCGGTGCAGGAATCGTCTACACGTTTGGCCTGTATGTCGGCAACACAAAGCAGGGTTGGGCGATCTGGGCTGCGATGGGGGCGTTATTCCTGCTCGGCGTGGCGGTTTGCTACGTTCAGGAAGCCAAGGGCAATCCATTGATCGCGGCGCAGGGAGTCGAAACTAGCGCCTCTGTCCTGGGTGACTCCGGCGGAAACATGGAAGGCAAGGAGGTGCGGTTTGGAATCGCGCGCTCGGCTCTATTTGCGACCGTGACGACAGATGCATCGTGCGGCGCGGTCAACTCCATGCACGACTCCTACACGCCGATCGGCGGCCTTGTCCCGATGGCGAACATCCTTAGCGGCGAAGTCATCTTCGGTGGGGTTGGCGCTGGACTGTACGGCATGCTGATGTACGCGATCATCGCGGTCTTCATCGCAGGCTTGATGGTTGGCCGAACGCCTGAATACCTGGGCAAGAAGGTCGAGTCGTACGAGGTCAAGATGGCGATGATCGCTTCGCTGATCCTGGCGGCCGACGTCCTCGGATTCACAGCGCTGGCCAGCTCGACACATGTCCCCGCACCGTCAACCTATTGGAACACGGTTTCGGGAACGGCAAATGCCCTCGCGTCGGCGAACACCAACAACTCCGGCCCACACGGGTTCTCGGAAATGCTTTACGACTACGACTCGAACACGGGCAACAACGGCAGCGCGTTCGCGGGCATTTCGGTCAATACGCCGTACTACAACCTGACCAACGGCATCTCTGAGCTGGTGGGACGGTTCCTGATGATCATTCCGCTGCTGGCCATCGCCGGAAGCATGGTGAAGAAAAAGAGGGTGCCGATCAGTGCAGGCACATTCCCGACCGACACGCCGCTCTTCGCGGGACTGCTGGTGGGTGTCGTGATTATCGTCGGCGCGCTGACCTATTTCCCGGCGGTATCGCTTGGGCCGGTGGTCGAGCAGATATTGATGCACGCAGGAAAGACATTCTAGGCCAAAGGAGCAATGGAGACGGACCCGCCGTCGATCACGTCGAGCGTGAGGCGAGAGCCATAAAGCAAGGACATGCCGACGAGCGGGCCGCCTTCCATAACAGCACAATCAATGTCGATCCATTTATCACCATGCCAAAGGACAGACGCCTCTACGACGGGAGCTTCGACAATCGATCCGTCGGCGAGAATTATATTGGTGACATCAATCATCGCAAGGTTGAGTGCTGGCACGACAAACGATGGAATCGTGAGGAATTCAGAAAAACCTGTGTCTACGACCGCATCAAACGATAATTTGGCATTTGAGTCGCTAGGCGACGCAATTGTAATTTCAACAATTCCTTGCAATTCCGGCGTGACTCTACCGTTTTGCATGAGCTATCGGGGCACCTCCGCCAATGCGCATCGCTGCAGGATATCCAATTCGCATGCCAAATCGGGGGCCCTTCGCGGTTCTTTGCATCAGTTTCTTCGCGGTAGCCAGGTGGTTCGGCCCCGTTTCAAATTCGCCGGTCAACACATCCATGACAAGGTACTGACCAATTAATTGAGGCTCGACCAAATCACGGATTCTCTCATCGTAAATCCGATGCGCCAGTTCGGCAATTTCGTGCATTTCTTGCTTTTCCATAGTGGTCAAATTGTACCACTCCGGTTGAATCAGACATCTTGACCTCATTTCGTTCAAGATCGGAATTAACTATCAATGGCAACAACACTATCACCTAACCAAATTACCCCTAGCCCGGCCCCGATGAGCAGCGGGCCAGGACAGATACAACACACGCGCAGATCGCGTCCGCTGTTTGATCCGCCGATTGTGCGGCGCGCGATCCGCGACGCATTCGTCAAACTGAACCCGGTTGTCGAAGCCAAAAATCCAGTGATGTTTGTCGTCTGGGTCGGCAGCGTCGTCACAACGATTCTTTTCCTATTGGCACTTGCTCCTGATGCGACTAAGGTTGTTATGGGCGGATGGGAGAAGGCGTTCACAGGCCAGATCGCGTTGTGGCTCTGGTTTACAGTCCTATTTGCGAACTTCGCGGAAGCAATCGCTGAAGGGCGCGGCAAGGCGCAGGCCGATGAGCTGCGCAAAACTCGAACCACGACCATGGCCAAGCTGCTTACTGCTGGTGGCGAAATCAAGGAGACCCCCGCACCAGCGCTTCGCAAGGGAGATGTCGTGGTCTGCGCCGTTGGTGACGTCATCCCGAGCGATGGCACCGTGATTGTTGGCATCGCGAGCGTCAACGAATCCGCAATTACAGGAGAAAGCGCACCGGTCATTCGCGAGGCTGGCGGCGACCGATCTGCCGTCACGGGCGGCACTAAGGTGATCTCTGATGAGATACGCGTCCAAATTACAGCAAATCCAGGTGAGACCTTTATCGACCGTATGATTGGTCTAGTGGAGGGTGCGTCACGCCAAAAGACGCCCAACGAGATTGCGCTCAACATCCTGATTGCCGGATTGACGATCATCTTCCTGTTCGCAACAGTCACGCTGCTTCCATTTGGAATTTACGGTGTCCAGCAGGCTGGTTCGGGCTCAGCGCCAACTGTGGTCGTTTTGATCGCGCTTCTTATCTGCCTGATTCCGACCACGATTGGTGGCCTGTTGTCCGCTATCGGCATCGCAGGCATGGACAGGGTCATGCAATATAACGTCCTCGCCATGAGCGGCAAGGCAGTCGAAGCGGCCGGTGATGTCGATGTCCTCTTGCTCGACAAGACGGGCACGATTACACTCGGAAATCGTCAGGCTGCGGAGTTCATTGCACTTCCGGGGATTGATATCGCGGAACTCGCGAACTCGGCGCAAGTATCAAGCATCGCCGACGAGACTCCCGAAGGCCGAAGCATTGTCGTGCTCGCCAAAGAGCAGTACGGCCTCCGCGGACGACATTTTGATGAGGACGAAGTGACGTTCATTCCGTTCACCGCGCAAACCCGAATGTCGGGCGCTGATGTGGCCGGAGTACGCTACCGCAAGGGTGCTGTCGCGGCCGTAGCGGAGTATGTGAAGCAGAACGGCGGTACTGTTCCACCGCAGCTTCAGCAGGTCGCCGACGACATCTCCAAAAAGGGTGGAACTCCGCTGGCGGTTGCCCGTAACGAGTCCCTTCTCGGCATCATCTACCTGAAGGACATTGTCAAGGGCGGCATGCGTGAGCGGTTCGATCACCTGCGCGCTATGGGAATCAAGACCGTCATGATCACGGGCGACAATCCGCTCACTGCAGCAGCAATTGCCCAGGAGGCTGGTGTCAACGATTTCCTCGCCCAAGCCAAACCTGAAGACAAAATGGCGTTGATCAAAAAGGAGCAGGCCGAAGGACGACTCGTCGCGATGACCGGCGACGGCACCAACGACGCGCCCGCACTCGCCCAAGCCGACGTAGGTGTGGCGATGAACTCCGGCACTCAGGCCGCCAAAGAGGCCGGGAACATGGTCGACCTCGACTCGAACCCGACCAAGCTGATCGAAATTGTCGAGATCGGCAAGCAGCTTCTGATGACTCGCGGCGCACTGACGACGTTCTCCATCGCGAACGATGTCGCGAAGTACTTCGCGATCATACCTGCGATGTTCTCGACGCTCTATATCATTGCTGGCACCAAGCACGGGCCGCTATGGGCGCTCAACATCTTGGGCCTGCACTCGCCCTACAGCGCCGTTCTCGCGGCGGTCATCTTCAATGCGCTGGTCATCATCGCGCTCATCCCGGTCGCGCTCAAGGGAGTCCCGTACCGGCCTATGGGTGCGGCGGCTGTCCTCCGCAACAACCTCCTGGTTTGGGGCTTTGGCGGAATCGTGGTTCCGTTCCCCTGTATCTATCTGCTGGATCAGATCGTCGTGCTGCTGCATTGCGCCCCCGCGCAGTAAAGCGATTTTTAGAAAGACTATAGAACAATGAAACAGTTCATCATCTCGATTCGAATCACTTTGGTACTGTTGTTGATCGTCAGCGGCATCTACCCCCTGATTGTCTGGGGTCTGGGCAATGCCCTGTTCCACAAACAGGCGGACGGCAGCTTGATCCGCAACGCACAGGGTCAGGTAATCGGCTCGGAGCTGCTGGCGCAGGGCTTTACAAAAGACCAGTATTTCCAGCCGCGTCCGTCTGCCGCTGGGAATGGTTACGATCCGACTGCCAGCGGTGGCACAAACCTTGGCCCGACCAGCGACAAATTGATCAATGGCGTACACAAGCCGAACCTCAAGAACGGCCAGCCGGACCCTAGCGATTTCGACGGTGTAAAGGACCTCGCCGCGGAATATCGCAAGACCAATAATCTGCCTGCAAACGCATTGGTGCCGGTCAACGCGGTGACGCGCTCAGCCTCAGGCCTCGACCCCCATATTAGTCCGGCAAACGCCGCGCTGCAAGCTCCGCGTGTCGCAAAGACGCGCGGGATCAGCGTCAACCAGGTGACGCAATTGATCGATCAGAACACGGCCGGCCGCGCCCTGGGATTCTTAGGCGAACCGGGAGTTAACGTGCTCAAACTCAACGTCGCGCTGGATGCGAAGTATCCCATGCCAGCCGCGCCAACACCCGCTCCGAAGTAAAACCCACTCAGGTTTATCCTCCTCCCAGACCCGCCCCATGCTTGCGCGAGCGCAAGGCGGGTCATTTTGACGCAAATAAGGCGGATGTTGCACGAAATTAAACCGCGATCATGGTCGTCGGCCTCGGCTTCTTCCCGGCGCTGGCGCTAGGACCGATAGTCGAGCAGATACAGATGGGCTGCGCGGGATAAGACCGGACGGCAAAAGGCGTTAGGGCTGGGCGACTAGGATGACCGCTTCATCGATATCAAGGCCGCCCAGTTCGATGTTTCGATATACTTCTGGATGATCGCCGCTGGGATAAAATCGCATCACATCGACATAAAATGGCGACCTGGGGTCAATCAGCAACGTGCTGCCGAAATAATATGCTTGAGACTCCGTTAACTGCTTTGTCACGGCGAGCGAAATTTTCTTCAGTACCTCGTATTTTTCTTCGTCGCCCCAATCTCCAGACACAATCAAATTCCAGGTCACTATGCCAGAGCGGACCATCGCACCGAACAGCCGGAAGTGTATGTGATCGGACTCAAGCCGATGCTTCAAAGTCTCCAGTGTCTCTGTCGGTAATTTCTTAGTTTCTAACGTCCGCATAAAATCCTCGTGATTTTCGTAGCTGCCTTTATAATTTTGTCTGCATCCAACTGGCTCGCACTTAAGTTCGTTCGGTACCGCAGTTCCGGACTCCAGCTAGTCAACGCATCCCATTCATTTTGGTAACGAACCTTGAATGTCTGTGGCATTCCGGCAAACATGTAAAGTTGATCGAAGTCATGCGTCTTTATGTTTGTCCTGCCCTTCCACTCTTTGTCTTCGTCGGGCAAATCAGGCCAGCGTAGATGTCGGCATATCCTGACCTTTAGCGCCATCTCGACTGCATAGCCGCACACGTAGATCGCACCGTCGTATCGCCCAGCCCTGTATAGCACCTTTGCGTCCGCTAGCCGCTCTTTCGCCGTAGTTCGCAAGTCCGATATCGGAATCATTAGAAACAACATACCTGCCTATCGGCGCGAAGTCAACACAAATCCCTCTGCACCTTGCAGTGTCACGCCATTTTCCAGTGCATAATGACTTTATGGCAAATCACGACAACGATGGTCGCCCCGATCCCGAACAGATTCTAACCCGCGTCAAGCTGGAAGAGCAACGCACGGCGCGGGAAGCCGATCCGTGCCGAGGTCGCCTCAAGGTGTTTTTGGGCTTTGCGGCGGGCGTCGGCAAGACCTACGAGATGCTGTCAGAGGCGAACAGGCGCAAGACCGAGCGCAACCAAGATGTAGTCATCGGCTTTGTTGAAACGCACGGGCGCAAGGGCACCGCCGACCAGATCAAGGACCTCGAAATCATCCCGCGCAAGAAGATCGAATACAAGGGTGCCGAATTCGAGGAGATGGACACCGACGCCATCATCGCGCGGAAGCCGAAATGGGCAGTTGTCAACGAGATGGCCCACACCAATGTCCCAGGCAGCAAGAATGCCAAAAGATACGAAGATGTCTTTGAAATCCTGAGCGCCGGAATCAATGTCCTGTCGGCGATGAATGTCCAGCACCTCGAAAGCCTCAACGACACCATACAGCAGATCACAACAGTCAAGGTACGCGAAACCGTGCCAGACTGGATTCTTAGCGAGGCCGACGAGATTGTCAGCATCGACATCTCCCCGCGTACGCTGATCAACCGACTGCAGCGCGGCGATGTGTACGCGCAGGCGAAGGTGCCTCTCGCACTGTCGAACTTTTTTACTGAGGGAAATTTATCGGCGCTGCGCGAGATTTCGCTGCGTGAGGTGGCGTCGGCGGTGGATCGGTCGGTTCAGAGTTACCGGCAGGAGCACGATGTCCATCAGCCCTGGCAAACGCACGAACGCATCATGGTCTGTATCTCGCCGGACAAGCCTTCCGACAGGCTTCTTAGACGTGGATGGCGGATTTCGCAACGCCTGCGGGCAGACTTGATTGGCGTATATGTCGCTGTGGACAAATTGACCCGCGAACAGCAGCAGGTCATCGACGGGGATTTCGCGCTCGCAGCAAGGCTGAATATCAAAATCGAGCAGGTGAACGGCAAGGACATCGCGCAGACATTGGCAGAGTACGCGACCAAGAATCAAGTTTCGCAGATCGTGATCGGGCATTCCAAGCGGACGAGTTTTTTGGAGCGATGGACAGGCTCGATCATCAACAAGCTGATCAGCCTCGTCCCGGGGATCGACGTCCTCGTGGTCGCGGAAGACGTCAAGTAACGGGTTGGAACTGACCCCCGATACCAAATCCAAAATCCGGTGACTTTTACCGTCGGCCAACGGTCATCTTGAGAAAATCTTCGGCGTCCTTGAACTTGGTCATCGTTTCGGCCTCGATGGCGGTCCATGCGTTCTGATCGAACCCTAGCCACTTCACCACTTCCGGCGCCATGGCCGGAACCAGATTGTCGCCGCTGTTTCCCAAATGCAGCTTTCGCGCGACATAATTTGCCGCATGGACGGTCCAAACCTGCTCGGTATAGTCGCGGGCAAATGCAGGCTGATGATGCATGCAGACCATGCTGACGAGGCTTGGCGGCAACGCCCATCGCTCGGCGATCCGTTTGCCAACAATGATATGCCCCACCCCAAGTGCAGCTTTTTCAGCGTCCCATATGCTGATGTTCGCCTGACGCGCCAGCTTCAGCGTAATTATATACTGGTCTGGGAAGTACTGGTCTAGGAACAGCTTGCCGATGTCGTGCAATAGGCCGCCGACAAAGACCTCTTCAGTCTGCTTGACTGAAAGACGTCGCCGCTTTGCGATGGCTTGAGCCGATATCGCCGAAGCCATCGAGTGTGCCCAAAACTGCTCGCGGTCAAGCGAAAGATGGTTATTGCCGCCCTCGAAGACGCCGCAGATTCCAAGCGAAAGCGTTAGATTGCGAACTGTGTTCTGGCCGAGAATGACAACCGCGTGCGTGATGGTCGTGATGCGGCGCGGAAATCCGTAATAAGGCGAGTTCACCAACCTCAGCAGCTTCGCGGCAAGCGCCTGATCGCTCGAAATGATCTGGTTCAGATCGCTAGCGGAGGTCTTGGGATCGTTCAGCGATTGCATGACGCGCATGACCACGGCCGGTAGCGACGGCAAGTCTTGGAGCTCATCTTCAATGATGCTGATGAGGCGCTCCTGCTTAATTTTGAGGTCGGCGGCTGTAGTCAAGTGATTCTCCTCGTCACAGTAACAGTGGTGCAGAGCGGCGCGTGATCGCAAACATGCGAATAATCGACAGCATCGTCACATTCGCGAGAGCGTTTTGCGCAAGCCCTTTAGACACGATTATCGGGCAAAACCGCGTAATCTTTAGCAATATTGCTGCATAGCAGCAAGTAGGGATGCTGTGGGGCACTTGCGCCAGAACCGACGTGGGGTTAGATGCCAGATGGCGTGTGGATTTCGGCACCTATAAAGTTGCGGCCGTGGATGCGGACATACTCGAGCCGTGCAATACCGAACAGGTCGTGATCGACGCGGTAGTTGAGCGAGCGGCCGTCGAATTCCAGCGTCTGATGCAGACCAAATCCGGTCAACGCCCTGACACTGCCAAAGAAACCGTTAGTGATTCCTGTTCCGAGCCCTGCAGAGATGGAAGGATTCTTGAACGGGTATGGCAGCGATACCGTGTTGGCGAACGACTTGTTCACGGCCAAATAGAGGGATCGACGGCCGTAACCAGCTGCGCCATCGTGCAGTGTGGTGTTCAGAATGTCTTGCACACCGACCGATACTGCGGGTGTTGCAAACGTCTCCGGCAAAATCGCGTCTTGCACGGAGAATCCGTACTGATCTCGCCCGGGGAACTGCACATGGACGATCTCGAACTCGAGCGTGTTCGCGTCGATGTTTGCCCACGTAATTCGGCGTGTATGCTTGTCCAATCCGAACAGATACTCGCCCTGGATTTGTTGCGGAGCAAGATTCGTCCCGCTCGGCGTAACAATTACACGATCCGCATGCGCAATTGCGGTATGGCAGCAATTTAAGCTGACGAACGCGAGCAGCGCAAACAACAAGGGGAAACGTTTCTTGGAATGGGTCATTGCTGGAATTGTCAACGGCATCTGCATCGTGGCGATACGTGATGATACCTAACAAGGCAAGCACAAATGGGATGTAGAGCGTCTCAAATGTAGTACATGAGCGTTTCGACAGCGGATTTTGACCGCTCGACCGCGTCCGGATCGGTGGCGAGTTCTTCGGCGAGGACATCGATGGAGGTGTTTTCGAGGATGTTGCGGATGGAGTCACGGACTTGCAGTAGGACATTTCCGAAGCTGGTGATGGTGGCATCATTGCGCGACGGCGATGCTTGTTTGGGCGTTTCCGCCCACTGGGGAATCGGCATTAGGCGGCCGTCGAGGTGGCGGATTGCGTCGGCGAGAGAATAGTTTTCGGGTGGGCCAGCGAGCCTGTAACCTCCGTTTGCGCCGCGTTTGCTGTCGAGGATCGCGCCATGGGTGAGCGGCAGCAGAATCTGCTCCAGATACTTGGCGGACGTCCCGCAGCGCTCAGCCAGGACGCTGATCTGCGTGTAGCCGCGCGGGTCAACGCGGTAGCAGCGTATAAGCTCGGCAATGACCAGGAGACCATATTGACTTTTGCTGGTTAGACGCATGCTTTTTGTTTTATCGGCGACCCTTTGTCTGCGCTCACGCGAGCCGTACGCCTTGTCGTTTCGACCGTAGCGAGGCACGAGCGAAATGGAGAAATCTCTCTTGTCTACGCTTCAACTGCTTTCACGCGAGCCATTCCCCTCGATCTTGGAGACGGTTTTGGTATCTGGTTTCGTGTGTCGCCGGGTTCGCGGTCAAAAAAGGAGACTCTTATGCAAAGTCTGCCTGTACAGAAAGGGATAACGTAGATTAGTACACCATGGGAAGATCGACTCACTCTCCCTGCGAAAAAAAGCCCAGCGGCTTGAGCGTTCTGGAAATTCCTAAAATGACCCTGAACTCAGTTCCAAAGCGGTGCCAGTTACACCTCTCACGACGATCATCTTTCCGTCATAGCGCACCTTCGCCGATTGATCGCGATCTGGCATTAGTCTCGCCTGGGTTAGTTTGCCGTCCGACCACGCGATATCGACTGTCCAACCGCCGCGTGCACAAAGCCCGGTGATACGTCCCTTCGTCCACGCCGAAGGTAACGCGGGCAGTATGTCGATTGCGCCGTCGTGGGACTGCAGGAGCATTTCGGTCATTGCGGCAGTAACTCCGAAGTTGCCGTCAATTTGGAACGGTGGGTGGGCGTCGAAGAGGTTCGCATACGTGCCACCTCCTTGGGAGTAGTTCATGGCCGCATTTTCGGATACATGCGTGAGCTGCAACTTGATAAGCTCATGGCAATGGTCGCCGTCATGCAGTCTCGACCAGAACGCTATCTTCCAAGCTTTGCTCCACCCGGTGCTTTCGTCGCCGCGAGTAAGGAGAGTTATTCTCGCCGCTTCGACCATTTCGGGCGACTTGGAAAGCGAGAACTGGTGCCCAGGGTGCAGCCCGTACAGATGAGAGCAGTGGCGATGATGCGGCTCGGGCTCTTCGAACTCCTCGGCCCACTCCATGATGCGGCCGTCTGATCCAATTTTAGGCATGGCAAGTTTGTCGAGCGCGGCTGACACAGCCTTGGTCAGGTCATTTGATATGCCGAGCTCGGTTGTCGCTTCTAGGAGATTGGTGAAAACGTCCCAAATGATCTCCTGGCTCATCGATGGCCCCATGGAAACGGCGATTCGGCTTCCGTCCGGCGCGAAAAATCTATTCTCTGGCGACGTGTCTGGGCCAGAAACCAGTTTGCCGGTGTCGGGATGGATGACGAGCCAATCAAGATAAAACCGCGCGGACTCCTCGATTACGGGAAGCGCGCGATTCTTCAGGAACTCCTTGTCGCCCGTGAATCGGTAATGCTCCATGAAATGCTGCGAACACCAGCCGATTCCATGCGGCCACGACGCCCAGACCGGCTGGCCCATTAATGCTGTCCAATGCCAGACATCCGTAGCATGTCCGCTGGCCGTCCCGTTGCAACCGAGCGTCGTAGCTGTCTCTTTGCCTGGTTCGACCATATGCTCGATCAGCCAGAAAAACGGCTCGTGGCATTCGGACAGGTTGGTAGGCTCGGCAAGCCAATAGTTCATCTGAACATTGATATTGGGATGGTAGTCGCTGTTCCAAGGCGCTTTCATGTGATAGTTCCAGATGCCCTGAAGGTTTGCGGCGAGTGTTCCGGGTCGCGACGACGAAATCAGCAGATAGCGTCCAAACTGATAGTAAAGCGCCTCAAGACCGGGATCAAATGTGCCTTCCTGAACGGCAAGTAACCGCTCGACCGTTGTTTTACCTTGCACTTGAGAGTTGGTGCCGAGGTCGATTGAGACGCGGCGGAAAAGGCTTTGGTAATCGGCTACGCTGTCCGCTTTCAGATTCTGCCATGGCTTGCTTCCCGCACGGTTGACTGTTGCGAGAGCAACGGCCTTTCGATCCAGCGTCAGCGGTGAAAATGGCGTCTCACGGTTGTAATCCGTTTGGCAGGCAACAAGGAGGGTTGCTGAATTCGCTGCTGCGACGACGATCCGGTCGCCTTCTGAAGTCACCTTGCCGCCGTCGATGACGACCTTCAATACCGCGTCGAATTTCACGCCTTCGTGTTTGCCGCCCTGCGATGCCTGCCCAGAAAGAAACAAGCAGTCGTTTCCAAAAGCAACCGCCGACGCACACTCGGAACGATCCAGCGTCGCCGTGAAGCTGATCCGTCCGGCTGTGCTTGACGATATATGGAACGCAATGACCTGATCCACCGCGCTCACAAGCGCCTCATGTCGAAACTTAACATCAACGAACTTGTAGGTCGTCGTCGTAACGGCGCTGTCGATATCAAGTTCGCGGACATATTCGATCGGCTTGCCGCGCTCACCAAACGCTAGCTTAACGTCGCCGAGCGGCTGATAGCTGCGGGGATCATCGCCAGAGTAGGATCCGAGTAGATCGTCGTTCAAAATTTTCTCTGCTTCCGCATACTGGCCAGCGAACAGAAGGCTACGCGCCTCGTCGATATATTTACGGCCGTTAGGATTGTTCTGCGGCAGCGGCGGCCCTCCCCAGATCGTCTCCTCGTTAAGTTGGAGATGCTCTTCGACAACTCCGCCG
This sequence comes from uncultured Armatimonadota bacterium, assembly GCA_963699265.1. GTDB lineage: Bacteria > Armatimonadota > Armatimonadia > Armatimonadales > Capsulimonadaceae > CAXSEA01. Next base: position 2,131,099 of record OY969427.1, read on the forward strand.
AAGACCATCGCGCCCAGGCGACCGTTTCCGATGGGCAACGCCTCGAGCCAGCCGGTTGCGGGTTCGCTGTAATGGAGGGTCAAGTCGGAAGCGTTCGAAGAGGGAAAGCCGAAAGTCATAGATAATCCTGCCTTGAATTATTGGGTCGCTACTCAGTTTTGACAAAGGCAGTCTTGTATCCTTCCAAATAAACATCAGCGTTGCAGTGATTGCACGATTTCGACTTCGATACTATGATGAGTTCAGGAGAAGCTTATGTTTTTGACTCAGCCACAGTGCGCGCAGTTCTTTGATGACGGGTATGTGATGGTTCCCGACATTTTCCAGCCAGACGAACTAATACCGCTGATGTTCGAAATAGACGGGCTGGTGGATGCCGCAGCTGGCAGGCTTTTCGACTCCGGCCATATCACCGACATCCGATCGGAATATTCGTTCGACAAACGAATGGGGCTTCTTGTCAACGATCACCCTGAATTCTCCAAGGAGTACTTCGCAGCAATCGAGGGAAAGGCTGGCGGCGGACATACAGGTCGGGAGATGTTCAACATCCTGACGCATCCCAAACTGCTGGATGCCATCTCCAGCCTGGTCGGGCCGGAGATTATAGCGTCGAGCGTCTACAGAATTCGGCCAAAGCTGCCGGGCATGTCGCGCGGAATCGTCCCGTGGCATCAGGATTCAGGCTATTTCGAGGCGCACTGCGACAAGAGCTTGATTGTTACCTGCTGGATTCCGCTTGTGGACGCGACTCCCGACAACGGTTGCCTGCAAGTGCTACCAAGGGCGCATAGAGCCGGCGTTATTCCACACAAAACAGGCGGCAACGCGGGTTTTCTTGTCATCGAGGACGGTGATCTCCCGGAAGTTGATGCCACCGCGATTGATGTTCCGGTACCGCTTGGCGGCGCGCTCTTGATGACCAATCTCACGCCGCACTGCTCGACTGCGAACACTTCTGACCAAATCCGCTGGAGCGTCGATCTGCGCTATCAGTCTGCGGACGTCCCAACCAACGCCTTCCAAGGGCCGAGCGAATTCTCCCTGTCCGTGCCAGAAGTGAACATAGCCTGCTATCCGCCAGAGGGGGATTTCGTGGTGCGCAGCGCAAAGAATCAGTCGATGGTGCACGACTACGAAACATTCTGCAAACGGCGCTTGGATTACGACCTGGCGGAAATCCCAGCGCCAAAGAGGGGATGGCAACCCGCGGTTTCGGTAAAGTAGGCGGTGAGCCATCACCGCATCATCCGGCCATGGACGCCACTGAATATCCCGAAAAAAGTCTTCCTCGACAGAATCGACGGCGTTGCTCGCTGCATGTCGCGGTGGCAAAACAAAGATGGAGCGATCATCGATCCTTTCCTCAAGAGGGAGTGCCAATACGCGACTCCATATTACGCGCACGCGCTCGGCGTCTTAATCAAAGCCGGTAGAGCAACCGATCTGCTCAAAGGCGGCATCCAAGCGATGGATTGGGCAACGAAGTGCTTTCAGAGCAACGATACAGAGGGACATCGAGTCTTCTTCACGCATGCGTTAGTCGAGAGCCTCGACTTCTACGCACCGTTTGTCGGTGAAAACGAGATTGAGATTTGGCGTATGCGTCTGACCTGCGAAGTCTCACCCGATGAATCAGGAGACAACAATTGGTCAACCTACTTCATGCTCGGCGAATGGCTGAGGACGAAAGCTGGCCTTATTCACCGAGATAAAGCCATCAATGCAATTGAAGCGAAATGGGCGTGCTGGCAACGCTCCAGAATCCAGGGCACAGCGGGAAACTTGTACCATGACGGCACTTCCGATCCAGATACCCTCGCTGTCGAAGCGGTTGGTCGGGGCAATCTACTAGCATTAACATACTCTGGCTATGACGGCCCGTCAGCGGCCGAAATTCGCGATGCGGCGTGGTCTGGAACGATACTCTCAATCAAGCTGCTGGAACCATCCGGGCAGGCACCTTGCAACGGACGCACGGACAACCACGTTTGGGTGGATGTCGGCTACCAGCTTGCATTCGAGATCGCAGCCGAGATGGCGAATGGTCGCGGCGAACAGGAGCTTGCGGGCCAGTTCCGGCGTGCGGCTTCGCTGTGTTTCCAAAGCATAGAGCGGTGGCGAAGGACGGATGGCGACTGGGCAGGATCGTACTTTGTCACGAAAAATCGACTCAATCCCGTTGATAGGACAGGCTACCAATTCGCAAGCCAATATACAAATTATAACGGCTCGCTGATGCACCATCTCGCTCAGGCATACGAAATACGTCAAAGCGATATTGCCGAAAGACCTACCCTGTCGGAAACTGGAGGCTATGCATTCGAGCTTGACGATCGCTTTTCAACCGCGTTCGCGAACGCCGGCGGCATGCACATGCAGGCCGATCTTCGCGGAGACACCGAGCTTGCGAGCAGTGCCGACTATTGGTGCGCGTTGGGAGTCGTGCGATTTGGAAAAGCTGGATGGGATTCTCGACTTGGGCCAAGCGATGGAATGAGAGGTCGTGACGGAATTGGAGTCAGCTTCGGGCCGACGTTTCGCGAGAACGGCATTTGGCACCGGCTTGCCAGCATTCCTGACCAATATTTCGGCAAATTCGGCGTCGAGTTCGAGCATCAATCGCTTGTGCGTTGCCACATCGAATATTCGCCGATCGCTGGTGAGTTCGGGCCATCGTTTCGTAATGAGTTCATTCTGACACCTGACGGAAATCTTTGCTCGCTTACTCGAACTAGCGGCGATCAAGAATGGGGCGTGACTTTGCCGCTACTTGTATATGACGGCTCAGCGCTGGATTTCGAAATCGAAAAATCGCCTGGAATAGCCGCTACGCGGTTTCGAAATGGTACGGACGAGCAAACCTTCATTGTGCTGAACAATGACGCCATCTTTATTCCCGAAGCACCGATCCGCAGCAGCTACGGCGATCTTCTTCCGATACGGGTGACATCGCGCGATGACGTGCTCTACATCTTCGTTTACCCGCGAAGCGGGTCAGACCCAGCGGCTGAAGAAATGCGGCAATCGTTCAAAATTTACAACGGCGGATTCAGTTCGGTACTCGGACGGGTTGACGGACATCAGTATGTCGGACACAAATCGGCGACCGGATAGGTGAAATGGATAGTTACGAGAGTATCGGGACAGGATACTGCTTGATTTTTTCATCGACAGTCACTAGGATCAGGCCGTGCGCCAACGCTTGTCCAATTAGTGCCCGGTCGAATGGATCGGCATGAACCGAAGGAAGATGAGCGATTGCTGAAACGCTCACCTCGTCAAGGTCGAGACTATTAATACTTTGCTTGGCCCTTGCATCTGGGATCATTACTTCAGGACGGCGTGGAAGCGCCAACTTACCTAGATTGTACTTAATGATTGCCTCCCAAAGCGAGACTACGCTGAAGTAAATCTCATACTGAGGATCGTCCAGCGCACTATCAATGTTCGCGGGAAGTCGCGGGTCGAGCAGTAAATCCCATAAGAATATCTGAGTATCTAGGAGGAGCTTCAATCGCGCCCCTTAAACGCAGCAAGGATGTCGTCGGGCAGTGGATCGTCAAAATCATCGGGCACCGTAAACTGTCCTTTGTAAAGACCCCTTGGCCGTGGCTCCTTCGGCGCATTGTCGATTGACAATAGCTGCCCTACAGTCTTACCTGAATCAACAACGACAAAAACTTCGCCCTGCTGAGCGCGCTCGAAATAGTCGCGCAGATGCCCCTCCACGTCTTCAATATTTACGGTCGTCATAATCGGATTTTACCGGAGTCGGGCTATTTTCCCAAAGAAGCTAACACATGGCCCATCCGTGCCCTTGTCCGCATCCGCTCCATTCACCACGAACCCTGTGCTAATGGCAAACTCACACCAGATCGAGGAGCAATGCTCGCGTGAGCGCAGATAAAGTAAACGCAAGAGAGATTTCTCCACTACGAAACTCGCTTAGGCTCGTTTCTTCGGTCGAAATGACAGATGTCTCACCTCACAACCTCATATTTCGCCGGATCGTCCAAACAAGCGGGCGGAATGATCACCCGCTTTACGGTTTTGTCGCCGCTCAAATCGTAGCGGGCACGCGACGTGATCTGCTTGGTGAGCGACCGCAACGCGCGGACGCCCGTCTTGATTTTCGTCGCTTTTTCGATGATTGCTTCAAGAGTTTCGTCCGGAATGACCAATTCAATCCCATCCCGGCGAAACAGTTCGATCTGCTGCTTGACAACCGCGTTTTTCGGTTCGGTCAGCGCACGGCGCATCTCAGCACGGGTCAGGGGCGCGAGCGGGACAACAACTGGCAAGCGTCCCGCAAGCTCCGGCACAAAGCCATACTCAATCAGCGATTCGATCAGGACATCCGTCGGGGCTTCCGCAAGGATTTCGTATTCCCTTTGCGGGTCGCCGACAATGTTCTCATTGCTGGCGCGCAGCCCCATCATGCGGCCGGTCGAACGGTGCATCTTCTTCGCGACAATCTCCGGATAGCCTTCGAACGCTCCCCCGCCGATGAACAGCACATGGGTGGTATCGATATATTCCGGCGGCGCGTCGGGATGCTTGCGCCCGCTCGCACCCTGCGGGAGCTGGGCGTTCGTGCCCTCCACCATCTTCAATAGCGCGTGCTGGACAGACTCGCCGCTGACATCGCGTGTCAGCGATGGATTCGACGTTGACTTTCGTGCAATCTTGTCGATCTCGTCCAGGAAGACAATCCCCCTACCTGCCCATTCGGTGTCTTCGCCCGCGTCAATGAACAGCGGCGTCAGCACGCTCTCGACATCGTTCCCGGTATATCCCGTTGGGCTGAGGCTGGTGACATCCGCCGACGAGAACGGCACGCCAAGCGACTTGGCCAATGTACGCGCAATCAGCGTCTTGCCGCTTCCCGACGGCCCGATCAGGACAATATTCGACTTTTCGAGATCAACACTGCCTTCGACATTACCGACCAGTCCCTGATGGATGCGGTGATGGTCATAAACCGCGACCGCGACTTCACGCTTGGCGCGGTCCTGCCCGATGACATACTGGTTGAGCGCGTCAACGATTTCGCGAGGGCTGAGCAGAAAATCGGTCAGCTTCTTATGCGACGCGGCACGCTTCTCCTCGGACTTGCCAGCATCGCGTGGAGGGCCGCCAAGCGCCTCCATCATCCGCTTCTGCAGTTCGGCACCGGCGTTGAAACCCGGCCAATCCTTTTTGCAGACATACATCTGGACATTATCGATCGTGATCACCTGTCCGCGATCCCGGTCGATGTCATAGGTCTCGCGGCAAACAATACAAGGGGCTTTCATGGGCATGACTGTACCATACTATTGGGGCTGGCCCTTGAGCGACTGTGCGCCTCATTGATTTGGCGTCAATCGCTGCCTGCAATTCAGTATTGTGCTAAACTTTTCCCATGGCTGAGTCAGCTAGATCTGCTACATTTTTCTTTACCGACATTGCGGGCAGCACGCGTCTGTGGCAGCAGAACCGTGAGGCTATGGCGACTGCGCACGTCGAGCACGACAATTTGCTCACGCGCCTAGTTGAGGGCCATCGCGGACGCGTCTTTAAGACAGTTGGGGATGCGTTCTGCTGCGTTTTCGAACTGCCTGGCGACGCAGTAAGCTGCGCGATTGACGCTCAATCAGCCCTCCTGCCACCGCTGTGGCAATCAGCCTTGTCGATTAAGGTGCGCATGGCACTGCATAGCTGCATTGCAACTCCCTCCGAAAGTGGCGACGACTATTTCGGCCCGGAACTGGCATTGATCGCACGTCTCTTGTCCGCCGGTCATGGCGGCCAGATACTGGTGAGCAACAGCACGGCGAATCTACTAAAATGGCACTTTTCGGAAGATATTCAGCTCAAGGACCTGGGAAAATATCGGCTGCGGGATATTGAAGACGAGCAGACAATCTACCAAGTGATCCGCGCGTCTCTTCAGGCGGATTTTCCACCGCTCAAAACAGATCGCAGCAAAGAGCACAACCTGCCTCCGCAGTTGACGTCGCTGGTCGGACGAGACCATGACCTGCACTCGGTCGTGGAGGCTCTGCGCGACCATCCACTGGTAACAATCTGCGGAACCGGCGGGTCGGGCAAGACGACATTATCCATCGCGGTTGGCTACGAATTCGCGGATGATTTCGAACACGGAGTTTGGCTCGTGGAACTTGCGTCCATCTCCGACTCCAATCTCGTGGTTCAAGCAATTTCATCTTCTTTGGGTCTAAGCGAGGAGGGCGGCGCGTCGCTTGAGTTGACTCTGGTCACTGTGCTACAGAGCCGGACAACGCTTATCATTCTGGACAATTGCGAGCATCTCGTCGAGGAGTGCGCCAGGGTCGTGAACCTGCTTTTGCGCTCGTGTCCGGGTGCCAAGATACTGGCCACAACTCGTGAATCACTATTCGTCAAAGGCGAGTGCCTGATTCCGTTGGCCCCGTTAGGCATTCCCACCGAGGCTATTTCCGGTTCTGTGACTCAAGCGCAATTCGAACGGCTGAAGGAAATTCACTCGATCCAGCTTTTCATTGAGCGCGCACGCGAGGCATTGCCTACGTTCCAGGTCAGTGAAACAAATATTGGTGAAATCGCAAATATCTGTCGCAGGCTCGATGGCATACCGCTTGCGCTTGAGCTGGCCGCAGCTCGGTCCGCAGCATGACTCCCGCCCAGATTGCTGAGCGCTTATCGGATCGGTTTCGGATTTTGACAAGTTCGAAGCGCGGTGGATTGCCGCACCACCAAACCCTGCAAGCGGCCATCGACTGGAGCTACGACCTACTTACCGATCCCGAACGTCTACTGCTGCTGCGGCTGTCGACCTTCAGCGGCGGCTGGTCGCTGGAAGCGGCCGAAAAAGTCTGTTCAGACGAAAAAGTATCGGACTGGGAAGTGATTGATCTGCTTGGCAAGCTAGAATCAAAATCGCTCGTCATATGCAAAAACGATGGCAATCAAAATCGATATCAGATGCTCGAATCGATCCGGCAATATAGTCTGAGCAAAAACACGAGCGACATCGAGGCGGCAGATTTTGGAGATGTTAGGCATTTCGAATACTTTCGCGATCTCGCCGAGCTCGCGGAGCCGCACTTGACCGGTGCCGAGCAGGCGACTTGGTGCCGGGTTCTTGACCTCGAACAGGACAATATCCGTCAAGCGTTATCTAAGGCCGAGGCTCGTACTGACCTGGGCGACGCACTTTGGGTTGACGGTGCGCTACGCATCACAAGTTCCATTTGGCGCTATTGGGCGGTGCGCGGCCACCTCACCGAGGGCCGATATCGACTAGAAGCGGCTCTGGCACGCGGCGCAAACGCCGAATCGAAATTGAAGGCGAAAGCGTTAGTTGGTGCAGCAATCATTGCGTATCGACAAGGCGACTATGACGAATCGATCCGACTGCACCAAGAAGCCATCACGATTAACGAAGCTCTCGGAAACGACGCCGCGATCGGCTACTCGCGCACCATGATCGGCGTGATTCGCTGGGAACAGGGGGACCACCCAGCCGCAAAAATTCTGCTTGAGCAGGGGCTGGAACGTTCTATGTCAGCGGGCGACCTGCGCGGACAAGGGAACGCGCTCAGTAATCTTGGCAATGTCTCGGCCGCAATGCACAATTACGATTTGGCAAAAGCCTACTACACGCGTTGTCTTGAAATTTTCAGATCGATAGAAGATAAGCAAAACGTCGCCCTTGCTTTACAAAATCTTGGCGATCTACACAACGAAATGGGCGAGATGCATTTGGCGAAGCAATCTCTGGAAGAGGCACTGGAGATTGCGCGCGAAATTGGCGACACTCGCACAACCGCCTACGCAACGCTCAATCTTGCTCCCGTCTATATTGCAAATGGCGACCTAACTGGCGCGATGAGCCTTGTTAGCGACGGTATCGAGCTTTGCATGCGGTTTGACGACCGGCGGTTTGCAGCACATGGACTGGAATCTGCCGCTTTGATCCTGCATCAAACGGGACACAGCGGGCTGGCAACGCAAGTCTTAGGTTACGTCGATATCCTTCGCGATCAAATTTCAGCAGCGCGCGAGGGAGCGCAGCAGGTTCGGTTTAATGCACTCATCGTGGAGTTGGGTGAAACCCTTGGAAATGATTTTGAAGCGCAATGGGAATATGGCTGCACCTTAAGGTTTGCTGAAGCGCGGCGACTAGCTCTAGACAGCAACCCCAGCAATAATGCTGTATCGTCACTTGATTGATCATGGCCGCCTGACCATAAGATTCATTGGCATGATTTGTGCAAGCAATTCAACGGTCATCTTCGACAGGCCCCCACTTCCCAGAATATCGGTTGAGAAACGACGATGCTTCCCAAACTACCACTCATGCATTTTGCTCGCCGGTATTCGAGCCTTGCTCGCACTGTTCTCTTATCTGTTGTCCTTATTGCAGCTTTTGTCGTTCTTTGCGGAGCTGCGCGGGCCAACACTTACTCTGTGGCTGCCCAATTTACTCAGCCATATGGCAATGGCCCGTCGGGCGGCGTGATTCAAACCTCGAACGGCACACTATATGGCACGACTGTAAATGGAGGCTCAAACGGCTATGGCGTTGTTTACTCTGTCAACGCCCAGGGCGTGGAGTCGGTGCTGCATAATTTTACCGGGCCAGACGGCCAGTTTCCGCATTCCGGACTTGTCTTGGCTAGCGATGGAAACCTTTACGGCACGACAGGATCGGGTGGCACGGGATTTCCAAACGGAGCAGACCAGGGAACCATTTTCAAGATCACGCCGACAGGCACATTTACCTCTCTCTATAGCTTCACTGGAGGTACCGACGGCGGTAGCCCTCAGACCAGCATGATCCAGGGCATCGACGGTGAGCTGTACGGTGTCTCAAACGCGTCTGCGTATAGAATTACGCTAACGGGATACTTCCACGTCGTCTTCAACTTTGCCGCGGGCAGCGGCGGCAACTATCCGGACGGCGAATACCCTGAGGGCCCTCTTGTTCAGGAACCGAATGGCAAGCTATACGGGATGACAAACTTCCACGGCTCCGCGGGACAAGGCAATATCTTCGAGGTTAATCCAGATGGCACCGGCTTCGAGGCGGTCTACAACTTCTCCGGCACGGATTACGGAAATCCCATCACTGGGCTAACTCTCGGACAAAATGGGATTCTTTATGGCAGCGCACAGGGCGGCGTGCCTAGCGGATACGGAATCATATTTTCGTTCAATACGGCAAACAATAAGCTCACCGTCCTTTATAACGTGCAGATTTCCGACGATCTCGAAAACATCACGTCCCCGCTGCTGCTCGATTCAAGTGGCAATATCTATGGTGTAAGCGACGATGGCGGAGGGCCGACTGGGCCTGGAGACGGCTGCATCTTCAAGTTCAACGGCACCAGTCTAACGACCCTGTACACATTCGACTATGACAATGGGGAGTATCCCACTGGTTCGCTGATTTTTGGCATTAACGGAGACATTCTCGGCACGACGCAGGAGGGTGGGTACTACGCGGGAGAAGTTTATGAGTGTAACACGGCCGGCACGGATCTACAACCCGTGTATAAGTTCGTACTGCCCAACGGCAATAAAGAGTCATCGCCGGTGCTCGTCACTGTGGATGGAAACACTTACGGAATCTCTCCTACTGGCGGACTTCTGGGCTATGGCCAGATTTGGGAATTGACAACCGCAGGGACTTTAGTCGATATTCACGACTTCGGCGGCATCGACGGAGCCTATCCGATCGGTCAGATGGCCTGTAAGAGCGACGGTACCATCTGCGGCGTGACAAATGCGGGCGGCCCGAACTTCGCTCCAGCGGCAGGAAAGTTTGGGGACGGAACGATTTTCGAATTCCAGACGGGCGGAACGAGTTTTCACTCCGTACACGAATTTAACACGATCAATCCACCATATGACAACAGCCTCGGGAATCCCCAAGGCGGTGTAGTACTTGGCCCTGACAACAATTTTTACGGCACATGCACGGGTCACAGCCTTCAAAATGGCTACGCAACCCTTCTAAACAGCGGAGTTTGGACATATAATCCTGTGACCAGTACGTATACGACCCTCACCTATTTTGTCTATCCTAACCTGCTGTTCAGCCTCGCATCGATGACATGGTTGCCCAGTGACAACGCGTTTTATGGCACGGATGCCGACGACGGCGCGGACGGGCATGGCGATTTGTTCCGTGTCGATATGAGCGGCAACTTCTCCGTGGTGTATTCGTTTACCGGAGGCGCTGACGGCTCGAGTCCTTCCTGTGAATTGACTCTGGACCCCGATGGCAGCCTCTATGGCACTGCCAAAGGCGGCGGTGCGAACAGTGACGGCACTTTCTACAAATACTCGCCAGCTGCAGGCTTTACACTGCTTTCGAGTCTCACTTCAACTGTCGGCCAAGCTCCCTTCGGCGGATTGACCGAGTCGAATTCAACTGCTGGCCTGATTGGGCCCTGCCAGAAGGGCGGCAGTTACGGTAAAGGAAGCATCATTTCTGCGGCGATTACGGGAGCACTGGAGAACCAGTACAGCTTCACCGTTGCCAACAGCATTGAGCCGAAATCGCAACTTGTCCTGAATCCTGCGGGAGACTTTGTCGGAACGGGCCAAAATACCGGCGTAGGCTTCGACAACGTCTACTATTTCGAACTGCTCAGCATCACGTCGTCGTCACCGACGACAACCAAAGCCGGAGTTCCGGTATCCATGACTATCAGCGGCCACGGATTCGATCCCGCGGCGGTCGTGACCTGGAACGGCTTCTCTGTCCCTACGACTTCGATCAGCAATCACACAATTTCTTTGACTGTCCCGGCGTCAGTCAACACTTTGCTCGGAACCTATCCTGGCTCGGCGACGATCGTTGTCAGCGATCCCGACGGCACCACCGCTTCGGCCACAATCGCGATCACTGAGCCTACTCCGGTGCTCACATCGCTTTCCCCTGCTAGCGCGAAAGAGGGCGCCGCAACGTTTACGATGACCTTGAGCGGCTCTAATTTCGTCAGCGGCGCGAATGTCTATTGGAATAGTCTGCACCTCGCGCCGACATTTGTTTCTTCGAGCCAAATGACCGCGACCGTTCTCGCATCGCTTCTTACCGCGGAAGGTACGGCCACTGTCTTTGTCAAAAATCCCACGACCGGCGGCAGTTCGAACACCAAGAGCTTCTCGATCACCGAGCCAACTCCTGTCCTGACCTCGATTTCGCCTATGTCGGTCAAAGCCGGGAGCGCGGCATTTACGCTGACCCTTAACGGCTCCTATTTCGTCAGCGGCGCCAATGTCTATTGGAACAATCTGCACCTTGCGCCGACATTTGTCTCAGCGAGCAAGATGACCGCGCAAGTCCCCGCATCCCTCGTGACAACCGCTGGAACGGCAACGGTATTCGTCAAGAACCCGACCACCGGCGGCAGCTCCAAAACACAGACCTTCACCATCACGCCGTAATTTCGCGCCGGGTACACTTGGGCTGATGTCAGCGACTTTAGCCACCAGCGCGCCTGCCTCCATGAAGCGGCGCAATTCGACCCTCCTCGAAGGAATATCCGCCAGCTGGATCATCGCGCGCCTCACTCTCACCGAGGCGGTGCGGCGGCGGTTCTATTTCGCGGGGATTCTGGTCAGCGTCTTCTACATCGCGCTGGCGTTCATTCCGATCCATTTTTCAGCCCAGCGCAGGCAGATGATGGGGCCGCTGCTCGATCAGTTCGTCGAGGCGTTCATGACGACCTACGGCGCGGAGATGATCGAGTTTTTCTGCTTCTTGTTCGCGGTTGCGCTCTCGGCGGGGGCGATTTCGGCGGAGCTTGAGCGCGGGACACTCGCCGTAATTGTTCCCAAGCCCTTGCCACGCTGGTCGATCTACGTCGGCAAATGGCTGGGCGTCAATCTGTTTATCGTCCCGCTGCTGATCTTCTGGACATGCCTGCTGCAATGGGCGGTCTGGATGCATGTGCATGTCATGGTCAAATCGCTGTGGACCGCAATTCCGGTCATGTTCCTCTACCCACTGCTGTTTTCGTCGGTGACATTGTGCTTTTCAAGCTTCGCGGGGAATTTGCTGGCAACCATCATGCCCCTAATCCTCGCGAGTACCGCCTGGTCCGAAGGGATATTGAAGCTGTTCGGATATGGGCTCGACGTCAATTCGCTTAAAGTCGCGGCACGCGACATCGTCTACGTTTGCCCGTTGAACCCCATGAGCCGCTGGTTGGAGCGGGCATTGCATTTCGAGGTCATCAAGCAATTTCATCCAGGGAACAGGGTCGGCCCAATCGACCCGCCCGCAAACTGGATCGATCTGGGCTGGATTTTGGGCTACGCGATTGGATTTTTCGTGCTGGGGATGGTGGTGTTTCAGAAGAGGGATTTGTAAGCGGCGATGATCCCTTGATTTATTTCCTAAAATAGGCTAATATCCTAAATAAGAAAATGGCTATTATTAGGAAACCTCCTTATGAATCGGACGTTCTCGGCATGCTTCGAGAACATATGATACCGTTCGAACCTATCGAACTTATTGTGGTGCCTCACGACCGGGGATTACAGCAATTTGACGCAATAGTGGAAATATCATGGGGTCAAAAGCGCGCCAAATTTGCACTAGAGTACAAGCCAAACGGAACTCCCAAATCAGTTGAAATGGCGGTAATGCAGATACAGCATTATGCGAAGGAGACTCCCTATCTCCCAATAGTGATGGTGCCTTATCTAAATGAAGAACGTCTAAAATTCCTCAAAGAGCGCAACGTCAGTGGACTAGACCTGTGCGGAAACTGTGTGGTTCTAGCGCCAGATTTTGCCGTTTGGAAATCTGGAAATCCAAACCTATATAAATCTACCGAGCCAATAAAGAACATTTATAGAGGCGATAGCTCGATATTCGCTCGGTGTTTCTTAATCCAACCGCAATACCGCACGGTTGGTGATCTGCGCGAGCGGGCGATTCGGAGCTTTTCGGTCACAAGTTCGGCAAATGCGTGGTCGTCAAGACTAACACTCGCCACGGCATCGAAAGTTTGGCGGTCCCTTCAAGAAGAGTTCATCGTGGAAAAAAATCAGGACGGCCTCAGATTGGTGAACCCTAGACTATTGATGGAGCGGCTTCGTACTAACTATAAGCCAAAATGTAATCCACCGCAGCTGATGAGAAGCGGTATGAATCCATCGCAAATATGGGGCGCAATGTACCGCGAGGAGTTTCGAGGGACCATTCGATACATCGCGACGGGGCTGGGTTCAGCGGCCCACTATGGCGTACTTTCGGACAACAACAGGCTGTCGTTATATGTCAATGAGGTGCACAGCATTTCAACACTGTTGGAGGCGACCCCGACGCTTGCGTTCCCGAACGTCGAATTGATAGAAACCTCAGATGACGTGCTCTACTTCAATCCCGATCAGGAAGGCGGCAGAAGCTGGGCATCTATGTTCCAAACTTGGATCGAACTCGCAAATTCGGGACCGCGGGAGCAGCAAGCGGCACAGCTTTTGGAGGCAAGGATTTTGGACAGGCTGGAAGGTAAGGCTCCATGAGTGCCGACCCACTGCTCGACGCAATAATTGAAATTTTTCGCGAACGCGCCTCCCAGGGACTCATTCTGGTTGGAGGATATGCGATCTCGCTGAAACAACGGCACCTGCTCCGCACTGGCGATCAAGTATTGATCCCGCCGCTCCTCGAACCAAGGCCGACGAGTGACATCGACCTAATACTTAGGGTTTCCTGCTTCTGCAAAGGATCTGCGCGAAAAGACATTAGGCCAATGTTAGACCAACTTGGCTACACCTTGATAGCTGGGCAAGAAAAGCTCCAGTTCTCAAAGCCGCTTAGTCCCACGATACCGGGGGCAAATGTAAAAATTGACTTTCTTTCGCGACAACCGGTCGATGCCGACGGTGACGTCAAATTTGACGAACGCCGAGTTGGTACTGGATCAGGTATCGATTTGCACGGCCGAACAACGCCAGAGGCTTTCGCCGTGGAAGATGCGCCTTCAGAAATCATTGTTCAAGCGGGAGCGCAGGACCACAAGTTGCTAATCGCTAACGCCTACTCGTTGACTAACATGAAGGTTAAAGCCGCACACGACTGGCTGCTGGCACCTGAGAAAAAACCATATGGTAGGAAACATGTGGCCGACGTTTATAGGATAGTGGCCTCGCTGACTCAAGGCGACATTGCTATCGCAACCGGGCTGCGTGAGAAATACGCGGATATGGATATTGCGAAGGAAGTTAAGCGCTTGGCTGATGACATGTTTAATAACGCCAATTCACCGGCCTGGACTGAGGTGAAAAGGCAACTTGGCAGCGAAGTTGACCACGCTACCTTCATTGAAGGATTAAATGTCGTGCTAGGATTATAGCAAGAGCACCGTGTCGTGCTTCTCGGAATCCTTCGTCTCCAGATGGTCCGTCGTGTAGTGCAGGCCGCGGGATTCGCGGCGGGACTGCGCGGAGCGGACAATGAGCGTCGCGACCTCGATCATGTTGGCCAGTTCCTGCGTTTCGCCGGATAGGGGCATGTCGGCGGCGCGGGCGTCCTGGCGGATCGCGTCGATGGCCGCCTGCGCCTTGGCGAGGCGCTTGTTGCTGCGGACAATCCCCACATATTTGCTCATCACGATCTGCAGACGCTCGCGCAGTCTGGCCTCATCGCTCGGCGCGGGGCCGGTGACCCGGCTCAGATCGGGAACATTGCGCGCATCGACTTCCGTGGACTTTTCGCCAAGCGCTACTGTCGCGGCACGCTTGCTGTAGACAAGTGCCTCCAAGAGCGAGTTTGACGCCAGCCGGTTCGCGCCATGCACTCCCGTGCAGGCGACCTCGCCGCACGCAAACAGGCCAGTAATCGGCGTGCGCCCGAAGAGATCGGTTTTGACACCCCCGCACGAGTAGTGCGCGGCCGGAACGACCGGAATCCATTCGGTGGTGATGTCGATCCCAAAGCTCAGGCAGTGTGCGTAGATGGTCGGGAAATGCTCCTTGATGAACTCCTCTGACCGTTGCGTGATGTCCAGGTAGACGCAGTTTGCGCCCGCTTTTTTCATCTCGCTGTCGATGGCGCGGGCAACAATATCGCGCGGGGCAAGGTCGCGCCGCTCGTCGTACTCGGCCATGAACGCCGTCCCATCCGCGCGCCGCAGCACACCGCCCTCCCCGCGCACCGCCTCGCTGATCAGGAAACTCTTGGCGTCAGGGTGGTACAGCGATGTGGGATGGAACTGGATGAACTCCATGTTCGCAATCGCGCAGCCGGCGCGCCACGCCATCGCGACACCGTCGCCAGTCGCTATCGGCGGGTTGGTCGTATGCAGGTAGACTTGCCCACAGCCGCCCGTAGAAAGGAGGGTGCTGCTTCCGATGAACGCCTCGATTTCACCTGTGGAATCGTCCAAAACATAGACACCAAGACAGCGACCATCCACTACAATCAGGTCGATAGCGCAGTGGTTCTCGAAAATCTTGATGCGGGGATGGGTGCGCGACGCTTCTACGAGTGTTCGCTCGACTTCGCGCCCCGTCAAATCCGCCGCGTGAACTATGCGGCGGCGCGAATGCCCGCCCTCACGTCCTAATGCGAGTTCGCCATTCGCCTCGGTATTGAAGTGCGCGCCAAGCTCCATCAGCTCGCGGATGCGGGTTGGGCCTTCGTCCACCAGAATCTCGACGGCCTTGCGGTCGCACAGCCCTGCACCCGCGACCAGCGTGTCTTCGACATGGAGCGACGGAAGATCGTCTGACGCGAACACGCCCGCGATTCCGCCCTGCGCCCAGTTGGTGTTGGAGTCGGTTCGGGTCTTTTTGGTGACCAGCGCGACCTCTTTGCCCGCGAGCGCGGTAGTGAGCGCGAATGTCAGCCCCGCGCTGCCGCTTCCGATGACGACATAGTCAAAGTGATGCTTGGTCATACAAATATTCAACCACTGCCCAATCCCGATGGTTTCCGAGACTATACCTGACAGCGGTATTGAAGCTGTCAACAGCTTCGGATATGCCAAGCAACAATGACTTATGGCATAATTTGCTATTGCCAGCTAAGAAGATTATTAAAGGTAAACGATGATGAATGTGTCTCTTACAAGCGAGTTAGACGAGTTTGTGCAATCCAAAGTGCAGTCGGGGATGTATAGTTCGGCAAGCGAAGTGGTTCAGGAGGGTCTTCGGCTTCTCAAATATAAGGACGAGGCCAGCGCCGATAGACTGGAGAGGTTACGCGCGGAGATTGAAATCGGCGCCAAGCAGATTGAAAATGGACAGTCTACCCTCTACGATTCGGAGGGCCTAAAGAACCTCGCGGCAAAAATCAAGGCAGAAGGCAGAGCGATTTTAGCAGCGCGAAGAAAGCCATGAGTATTGATTGGGTCGTTCGACTCTCCGACCAGGCTCAGAATGACCTGACGGAAATATGGCTTTTCATTGCAGAAGATAACCAGGCCGCGGCCGATAAGATGATTGACTCTCTGACCGACTCGATGGATCGGCTCAAATACAATCCTAGACTAGGTCAAGCTCAGCCACACCTGCGTGCGGGGAGCCGTTCCACCATAGTTCGTCCCTATTGGATTCTTTATTCGCTGTCGAATCCGGAGATCAAGGAAGTTCGAATCCTTCGGATCATTCACGGCAGTCGCGACGTCGCGATGGAACTTAGCGACTCCTATCCAGAAACATTCCGCACGACTGAAAACCCAACCGACATTCAGTAGGGCTTCACGATAGAAAGACCTCGCCAGCCAATCTAGGTTTGGACACGATCTCGAATAGTGTCGCGCGCTGAAACTACTGCCCAAGCTTTATCTCGTAGATCGCGTGGTATCTCCCAGGGAGTTGTCGGCGACGTCGAGGGACGAGCCGCGCCCGCTAACATATCCCGCCAAGTCGGCGACGTCAATA
The DNA here is from genome assembly GCA_963699265.1 of uncultured Armatimonadota bacterium. Taxonomy (GTDB): domain Bacteria; phylum Armatimonadota; class Armatimonadia; order Armatimonadales; family Capsulimonadaceae; genus CAXSEA01. Next base: position 2,147,995 of record OY969427.1, read on the forward strand.
TCGGCTCTCGCCTCGGTGTCGGCGAGGTTGGAATCGTCAACCTTTTCAGCTTCCGTTAAGTCTGCGTCATCACCGGCGATATCTTCATCTTTTCGCTCGGCAATCTTCGATTCGTTCATAGCAGCCCTCCAAAGGCACATACATGCCTTGGGAAGATTTACCCTGACGCGCGAATCCTAAATCCTTAGAGTCATGGGAACTCATGCATCAGCGGCCAGTTCAAATTTGATTGACCAAGCCAGAACGCGTTAGTAGTTTTTCATAATTCAGCAGTAAAATTTCCGTAACTGCCATCGTAAACGGAGAACGCAGATGAAGATTCTGATCATTGGCGGAACGCGGTTTGTCGGCCGGTACATTGCGCAGGCCGCGCTGCAGCGTGGTCATGAACTCACTCTTTTTCACCGCGGCGAGCATGGATCGCATCTTTTCCCGGAAGCGGAGCATGTACTCGGCGACCGCACCACGGAATACGGGCTAGCGAAACTTTCTGGTAGACAGTGGGATGCCGTCATCGACACCTGCGGTTATGTCCCGCGCATCGTCAAGATGTCCGCGACTGCGCTGCAAAATTCAACTTCTCGTTACCTGTTCATCTCCACCATTTCGGTCTACTCGGATTTCAGCAAACCAGGCATGGACGAAGACGGCGCACTGGCGCGTCTCGAAGACCCTGATCTGGAAGAGGTCAACGGGCTGACATACGGCGGTCTCAAAGTTTTGTGCGAGAAGGCGGTTGAGAGTATTTATGCAGATCGGTTCACGATTGTGCGACCCGGCCTGGTCGTCGGCCCGTTTGATCCGACGGGCCGGTTCACCTACTGGCCCGCCCGAATTGCCGAAGGCGGCGCGGTGCTCGCACCGGGTCAGCCTGATCGACGTACTCAGTTTATCGATGCGCGCGATCTTGGCGAGTTCACCATACATCTTGTGGAGAATGAAACCGGCGGAGTCTTCAATGCCAACGGCCCAGACTATCCGCTGACGATGGCCACCGTCTTGGAAACCTGCCGCTGCATTTCAGGTAGCGATGCGAGGTTCACATGGGTCGGCGATCAGTTCCTCTCGGCGGAGGGAGTGCAGCCGTTTGTTGGCTTGCCACTTTGGGTGCCTGACGATCCGGAGTCCATCGGTATTGGTGCGCTTTCGACAGAAAAAGCCGTGCAAGCGGGGATCACATTCCGTCCGCTTGAGGAGACTGTTGCGGATACGCTCGCTTGGTATCGCACGCTTGGTTATAGGGAGACTCTTTCGGGCTCGATTACTCCCGAAAAGGAGCAGCAGATACTATCCAAGTGGAATTCGAACATAATTCCGGTATCCTAGCGACTGCAAACCCATGACAACCACGCCAACAATTTCAATCCGCGACGCGCACGAGACCGATCTGCCGTCCATTCTCGACATCTATAACCATGCCGTCATTCATTCGACCGCGACTGCGGATTACGAGCCGCGTTCGCTTGAGGACCGGGCAGCCTGGTACAAGGATCGTCGAACAAAAGGGTTCCCGATTGTCGTTGCAGAGGATTCTGTGGGCGTCATCGTCGGTTGGGGCGCACTGAATCCATACCACGCGCGCATTGGATATAGCCACACGTCGGAGAATAGTGTCTATGTGGCGCATGATTGGCGCGGCAAAGGGGTTGGGAAGGCGCTGCTCGCCGAACTCGTTAAGAGGGCAGAAACACTCAAGCTACATGCAATTGTCGCTGCGATTGACGGGGACAACGCCGCCAGCATCGCCCTGCACGCTCGCTTTGGATTCGAACACTCCGGACGGCTACCTCAGATCGTCCGAAAGTTCGACCGATGGCTGGACGTCGTCTACATGGTGAAAATCTTTCCGGCTTCAGACGAATAATCTCGTCCGTTCTGGCTGTACAATGATCAGCAAGCGCTCTACTAGTTGGACGGGGAACTTGCCGCAGTAAGACTAATCGGATGTACCCCTTTGAACGTCATCGAGCCCGACTTCTACGCCGCATTCGCGTGCATCGGCGGCGATTGTGAAGACACCTGCTGCAGCGGCATGGGTGTCGTAATCGACAAGCCGACATACGACAAGTATCAGGCTCTGACCGATGCTGTTCTCCTCCCGATCATCCAGCGCACAGTCATCCGAAATCCCACATCCGTCCACCCAACCACTTATGGAATGGTCGCGTTCGATGGCCCTTCTTGCCCGTTCCTGAACGCAGAAAAGCTGTGCGAGATTCAGGTGCGGCTCGGCGAAGACTACCTCTCGCGCACGTGCGACACCTACCCCCGCACGTTCAGCCAAATCGACGGAACTTTGGAGCGGTCGCTCTCCCTGTCGTGTCCCGAAGCGGCAAGGAAAATCCTATTAAGGCCAGGCGGGATTAGCCTATTAACCGCCCAGATTGACGCCACAGACAAATATGACGATTTTCCGGCGGTCGATACAGCCGACGCTCATTTTAGCGGCAAGCCCTACGCTCATTTCGATACCGTCCGCAATTTCTGCGTCAACCTTCTGCAGAACCGCGCCTACAAGATCAGCGAACGCATGACCATCCTCGGAATGTACTGCGACCAGCTCTCGCGCATTGCGGTCGAACAACTGGATGCCGGAACGACACTGCTGACGCATTCATTCGCTGAGCATATCGCTCAGCGACAGTTCGACAGCACGCTCGCCGGTGTCACCGCAAACGCTCCCTTATTATTGAACGTAGTGATTAACAGCCTCGAAGACCGAATTCGTGCGGAGTACGTGTCGCCGCGATTCTTGGAATGCTACACTCTCTTTTTTGAAGGCATCGGATATCAGCAGGGAATTGAGACGCCCGAACTTGCCGCAAACCTTAGCAACGCTCAATATCAATACTACGATTCCTACATCTTCGAGCGTGAGTATCTTTGGGAGAACTATCTCGTTTCAAAGGCATTCAAGGATCTGTTCCCGTTCGGCCCGCAAAAAGGGCTGTATGTCGAAAGCCGAACTATTTATCAGGAGTTTGTTCTGCTCGCCATGCAGTTTGTTTTTGTACGCACACTGTTGGTCGGCATTGCCGGATCGCTCAAGCACGACCTCTCCGACCCTGATGTGGTCAAACTGGTGCAGTCGTTCTCGAGGGCAATTGAGCACGACCGGCCCTATCTGAACAAGACGCTCAATTCCTTAGAACAGGCGAGGATCACAGAACTGCCGGTTTTGGCGACTTTGCTGAAGCTGTAAATCTCTTTGAGTGGCAGGAAACTTGTCAGACAATGACGCAATTGAGTCCTGAGAACTCACGATTAGACTCTCGGAAGGAACAATCGATGGCTGCATCTTGCGACGGAACCAAAGAAAATCCCTGGAAATTAACAACGCCTCCCGGCACATCGGAGTATACGATGTATCGCGACGAGACGTCCCATCCTCCCGCACTGGTATGCACGGTCGGTACCACTGTCCTAAAATATCAGCTTCGCTGCATCGATGATCTGCACGCCATGCTGAAATCGTACGGGGACTGGATGCTGCTTGGCAGTGCCGACGAGCAGAAGCCTGCCGCAGAGGGAACTGTCGAAGCGTGGGGCAGATCGGAAACAAATCCGGTCGGCGGCTGGTATGGCCTCAAGAAGGGTTTTCGCGGACGCTTCGGCATGTATGTCCCGCCATTGCTGGAGGCGCTTGGCCTCGCGGAAGTCGAGCACAACCCCAAAAACAACCGGATGCGGGCGCTTTAGCACGCGCCCGTGGGCACAATATCCCCTAGCGATTGTTTTCAAAACTGGTATACTTAGCTTTGTCGCTAGGACGATTAGCTTAGGGGTAGAGCGCCTCGTTCACACCGAGGAGGTCGGGGGTTCAAATCCCTCATCGTCCACCATATCTTGCTAGCCTCGCGTCATGCTACAGCATTTTGATGACACCCTCCCCTTCCCAGACCAAACACGGCAACTTAGGCGCACCGACCGTCGTTTTGTGTATCGTCATCGCGTGCTTAATCGCGGTGCGGGTTGAAAACGTTCTGCCGATGCTGAACTACTATCGGCCGGGGGAGCCACGTCTACCAACGCCGCCATCGTTTTCGTCACGCTATGTTTACCAGCGGCTGACGATTAGGTCAGTCGCGCCCGGATTTTCTCTTAAGAACTCAGGCGTTAGGTACCAAATGTATATGCCTGCTGATGACCAGATGAAGGCATTAGCGGGCGCTGTCGTTCACCCTCCGTCTTCTGAAGGTTTCGGGGATTTCACAGTCGATTGGGACGACCCGGAAACGAGATTCTTTGATGAAAACGGCAAGCCGATCCCAAGGCCGCCCAGATCTGAGATGCCGTATTTCGGAATGCGCGCCGCCATTGTCAATGCATACTTAATAAGCTCACCAGGCAGAGTAACAGGATCCTTCAACTCGTGGGGTACTCACTCGGAGTTCTGGAGAATCAGCAATACGCATTCCGCAAACTTAGTTGAGATCGACGCCGACGTACATGTTCCAGATAATCAAGTCGCATTTGCGGGAACCTGCGTCAACGCGAATTGGAACGTGGCCGACACGTTGGATTCGGCAAGAGCAAACGCGGGATCATCTAGCCTTCCGTGTGATTCGCTTCCAACCTTTGGCTGTTGCTGGGACGATCCGCACAGCAAGTTCTACGGACGCGAAGGAGATTTGCGCGATAAGCCGCCAGCAAGTTTTTCTGGCTCTTTCCGCATGACACCGCACCTGACCCTCCTCTACGACAAAACTACCGGCAAATTTGCGGGCGGATATTGGTGGGGCGAGTTCCACGACGCATCGGTTGTCGTGAATGTGCCTTAGGTTCACGTCGACTCGATTGTCGATCTCAGCCTTTCCTGATAGTCACTACCTGACCAAAAATCCGACCCTATCAAGATAAATCGTGCCCTTCACCGGCTTTGACGTGTTGAGCACGAGCAGCAGATTGAACGTTGTCGGCATGAACTGTATCTGATCCTTGTTTGTGATCGGAACAGTCTCCGTTTTCCAGTCCGAATGGCCAGCGAGCGGAGCATTGCCGAGGGCGATCCAGTAGTTGTTGGGGCTTTGCATGACGGCGCTGACAGAAGCATTAGGATCGTCGCAAGCAAAGTCGGGCGACGTCTTGAGGTCGAAAATGACACCCCGAATGTTCGACTTAACCAGCTTGTCGCCGTCGGGCAACTGGTTAACTTTAATGAGTGTTCCGCCGCTTTGCGGTTTGGCCGCGCCGATCGGAAAATCGATCCGCGCAACGGATTTGTTCGGCCGAACTGAAGCGTCCGACGTCAGCGCAAAATCGGACTGGAACAGGTCCTTGTCCGTTGCGTCAGGACTCGTGAAGTCCCAATAGGCTACCGGTTGCGGCACGGACGAAAGCGCGTCGATTTTCTGCGTGGTGCGTACACCGTTCACATCCGCGCTGAGCGTGAACTCGCCCGGATTTTGCGCCTGCAGGACAAACCGCCCAATCGATTCACTCAGGCGGACATGGTTGCGGTCCAAGGTTGCGTCGCCAGACGTGGTAATGCTGGCGTCAGGGAGCGATTTTGCATAGGACAGTTTGCCGTTTTGATTTACCGCCTCCAGCCATCCCTCGGTCAGGTCGCCGGCAAAAACCTGCTTCGGAAGGACGAAGCGTAGAACAGGCTTGGATTGTAGATCATGGCCGCAGTTTGCGAATGCGCAATCGGACTTCGCCGAATGCGAACGTGGCACGACGACATACGTGACCGCCATCGGAGGAACAGTCGCGTTGAACCGCGCGCCAGTCTCGATCGGAGCAATCTTTGGCTCGTTGCTCCAATCCGGCGCCGATTTCTGTTCATTCCAGAAGCAAGTCCCGTTGGAGATGGTCGTCGTAAATCCCGATTTCGCTGCGCTGAATCCGTTGAGATTGACATGAACATCCGCCGCACGATCTTTGTCCGGATTGACCAGCATCACAACAACTCGGTTGTCGGTTCGCGTGGCAAACGAACGGACGGTACGAGATTCGGAGACGTCATCCGGGACAATCTGGGGACAGGTGTACTGGTTCCAAAGCTTGAGTGCGAAATACTCCGCAGCGCGGTTGTATGGCGACTCGCCCAATATGAGGTTCTGATAAATGTCCCACTGTGTCGCAAACGAGACGCCGTTGCGCGCCATCGCCGCAAGCCATTCCGAAGTCCACAGCCCGCTGAACATGTCCGGACTTCCGCCCGTCGTGTTGTATTCGGAATACCCAATCTCGATTTTACCTGCACGCGCGGGCTGATACTCATTGATATACGTTCGCGCCTGGCCCACTTCCGAAGCGACCGTGCTGTCCACATCTTGGAGCGATTCATCGGCGGTCTTTCCGCCGACTGCCCGATAGGAGTGGATGGAAACGAAATCAACATCCTCGCCAAAGTACTTCAGCATCGCTTCAGCAAATCCGCCAGGAGTCACATCGGTCGCCGCACCGCCAACGGCAATCGACGGATCGACGGCCTTCATCGCCTGGGCGAACGCGTGGAACCGCTGCGCATACTGCTGAGGCGTCACCTCTTTCCCCGTTTTGGGATCGATATGACCATCCTCCCAGCCGCCATCAAGCTCGTTGCCCACCTCCCAGTAGTGCGCTTTGTAGCCCATTTTCAGGTTCGCCCAGCGCACCCATTCCGCCGCATCGAGCGGACGCCCAGTGCCAGCGTTGACGCAAATATACGGGCTTGCCCCGATAGCACGCACAAAGTTGTGAAGAGCCTCGACATCCACATTTCCGGCGAACTTGGTGGAGGGCTTCAGAGTTTTGGCGTCAGCGGCGAACGCGGGCGCATAGCCAGTGTAATCGACTGCCGGGTATCCGTCGGGACCGACTTTCGTTGTGTCAACCACCCCAGCGCTGTTGCGGACTCCGTTGCCGTTCCAGTAGATCATGTCGCTCCACGAGCCGCCGGGCATGCGGATCATTTTCGCGCCCAGGTTCTTCATCCAGCCGAACGGAACCGGATCAGTCAGGCTTTTGGGCGAATCCCACAGCGCAACATTTGTTCCGCCCAATTTTTGCGGATCGATTACGCCAAGCGTTTTGGAGGCATCGATTTTAACAACGACTGAAATTGGCGTCAAGTCCGCAGGCTGGATGGTTTGCGCAGAAGCGTTTGTGTCAATTCGACAGACTGCCAATGCGATGAAAACAATGAGGAACTTGCTGGATGGCATGGTTCTAGCCTCTTTCAAACATCGAAGGATAACTGAGCTAGATGCTATCAAAGAATTAACGATATGTCAATAAATATTTTCAAAACAATTATCGATAATTCATGCCGTTTGGTATATGTACGGTTCGCCGACGGCGCGCCTATTTCTTACCAACCCACCACGCCCATACTACAAGCACCGCCTGCAACGGCAAGCGCAGCCACAGAAGCAGCGGATGGTGCGCGCCGCCAACGGGCATGTTGTGAACCGCCATGTTGATGTTCGCTGGAAAAACAGCAATGTACAGTGCTATCAGTCCGAGCGATGCCGCCTTACGAGCAAGCGGAACAAGCAGTCCGATACCACCGGAAATCTCGCAAACGCCGCTGATTTGAGTCAGCAGAAAATGCCAAGGGAGATAATTGGGAATGATCGACGCAAACTCCTCGGTGTGCACAAAATGTTCGACACCAGCGAAAACCATCCCTGCAGCAAGAAGATATCGAAGAGCGGGCTTGGCCCATGCTTTCCGCTGGGTCACATCAGGCCTTGAAGGCGCTCTTTGAGGCAGGTGAGACGCCAGGATGTCCGGTCGTTTTTCACCGCAATCGCGATCGCTTTGGCCGAGCCGACAATCACCGCAAAACGCCGCGCGCGAGTCAGCGCCGTATAGACAAGCTGACGTTGCAAGAGCGCGAAGTGCTGCGTATGCAGCGCAATCACCACTGCCGGAAACTCGCTGCCCTGCGATTTGTGGATCGACAACGCGTACGCCAGACCAAGCTCATCGAGATCTGCGAGGTCGTATTTGACGTCCGTATCAATATATTTAACCGTCAAGGTTTCGTCACCTGTGGAAATCGCATAGACCAGCCCGATATCGCCGTTGAATACGCCTTTATCGTAGTTGTTCTTAAGCTGAATAACGCGATCACCGGTGCGGTATGTTCGCCCGCCGCGTTGAACTTCGAGCGTGTTCGGGGTCTTGGGGTTGAGCGCGTCCTGCAGGCGCTGGTTCAGATACGCCGCCCCAGCCGAACCGCGCTGCATGGGGGTCAGCACCTGGACATCCGACGACGGAAACCCGCGCTTCGGGAGACTCCGCGCGACCACCCCGACAATCTTGTCTGCAATCTCCTCAGCCTCGCTGCCATTCAGAAAGACAAAGTCCTTGTCCGTTTCGCGCGGCGACGGCAACTCCGGCATCAAGCCTTGATTCACGGCGTGAGCGTTGGTCACGATCATGCTTTCCGCCGCTTGGCGGTAGATCGTGGTCAGCCGCGCAACCGGAACCCGTCCGCTTTCGATCATGTCGCGCAGGACATTCCCCGGCCCGACACTTGGCAGTTGATCGACATCGCCGACCAAAATGAGCTGCGCGTTGTCGTCGATGGAGCGCAAAACGGCGTTCGCGAGCATCAGATCGAGCATCGACGATTCGTCAACCAGCAGCACGTCGCAGTTCAGCGGATTGCCCGTCCCATGCTGAAACTGGCGCGACGCGGGATCGTACGCGAGCAGGCGATGGATGGTGACAGCGTCCGCGCCCGTCACCTCGCTTAGCCGCTTCGAAGCGCGCCCGGTCGGCGATGCAAGCTGCACCGACCGTCCAGCGGCCTTGAACGCCGCCAGAATCGCGCGTGTCGTAGTGGTCTTGCCCGTCCCTGGCCCGCCGGTCAGGATCATGATCTTGGAATCGATTGCGAGATCGACTGCCGCGCGCTGCTCGTCCGAAAGCTCAATATCTAGTTTGCCAATCGCCGCTTCGATCTTCGGCCTCGACACCGGCGCGGGACTGGCTTTTCCAAGAAGCTCCAAGATTCGATTCGCAACACCGCGCTCCAGACCGAGCATCGGCGGCAGATAGAGCGCGGTCTCGTCGCTGAACGGCACCTGCTCGGCCACAAGCTGGCGCTGCTCGATCAGGAGGTCAATCTGTCCCTCGACATCCTCCATCTGGAGAATCTCGACGGCCGCTTGGCGAAGCTGTTCGCGGGTCAGATAGACATTCCCCGACCGCTCCACGGCCTGGTTCATGCAGTAGATCAGACCTGCTTGAATGCGGCGCGGATCGGTATCCGCAATGCCGATGTTGCGCGCGATTTTGTCCGCCGACGCAAATCCCACGCCCCAAATATCGTACGCAAGTCGATATGGATTGCTTTCGACCACGCTGATCGCCTGATCCTTGTACGTCTTGTAAATCTTGTCGGCCATCAGCGGGGAGACATCATGCGACTGCAAGTAGACCATGATGTTGCGGATTTCACGCTGCTCGCCCCACGCCTCCTTGATCCGCTCGACCAACGCCTCGTTGATGCCGGGAATGTCCAACAGCTTGCGGGGCTTGTGCTCGATGATGTCCAGGGATTCGTCGCCGAATTTCTCGACGATCCGCTTTGCGCGGATCGGCCCCAGCCCCCGTACCATCCCCGATCCAAGATATTTCTCGATCGCTGCTGCGGACGCGGGCCGAAAGCTTTCGTACCGCTGGACATTAAGCTGAGGGCCCCATTCGGGGTGACGAGACCACGTGCCGACACACAGGAGGGATTCGCCAAGGATGGGATTTGTGAACGTCCCGATGATCGTGACTAGGTCGCGCCCCTTTTCGGGCATGATGCGCGCGACAGTGTAGCCGTTTTCGGGATTGTGAAACGTGATCCGCTCGAGGGTGCCGCGAACCTCTTCAACTTCCACGGATAATGCTGAGCCCAGCGGCGCTTGAGCCATGGGAGGATTATACCAGTGCGTAATTGCGCCCTGAAATTGCGGCAACGCCAACTTGCTCCGTGCCAAAACAGCAGCTAGTTGCATTCTAGAGAGTATTAGGAAGGATGCCGCAAAGAATTCGCCGCACCTGGAGTATTATTCGGCTTGTCCGGGAATACAATTGATTGGCTGACGCCCGATTCGTTCAATGAGGACCGGTCGCCCCAAAAATCGCTCCCGCGAAACTGGATAGACTCAATATGGAACCCAGGCACATCGCTCCCAGTTTGCTCTCGGCAGGCCCCCCCGACTACGCGATCATCGTCATCTATTTCTCGTTCGTGATCGGCCTCGGCGTCATCATCGGCCGGCGCACCAAGACCAGCGCGCAGTTCTTTTCCGCAGGACGCAGCATCCCCGCGTGGGTGACCGGCCTTGCATTTATCTCTGCAAACCTCGGCGCTCTTGAAGTGCTGGGGATGGCGTCGCAGGGTGCGGAATATGGCATGATGACCGCGCACTTCTATTGGGTGGGCGCGATTCCGGCGATGGTCTTTCTTGGAGTGGCGATGATGCCGTTCTACTACGGCAGCAAAGTGCGCAGCGTCCCGGAGTACTTGCGGCGGCGCTACAACGAGCCGACTCGCTTTGTCAACGCCCTCACTTTCGCCGTTTCGACGCTCGTTCTCTCAGGCGTCAATATGTTTGCGATGGGGCTGGTGTTCCATGATCTGATTGGCTGGAACATCAACACAAGCATCTGGCTTTCAGCGGGTGTCGTGCTGGTCTATACCGCGCTAGGCGGCTTGACTTCGTCGATCTACAACGAGGTTTTGCAGTTCTTCCTGATCGTGCTGGGAATCGTGCCGATCGTCATCATCGGATTCGCAGCCACGCACGGCTGGCACGGACTTCAGTATTTGCCGAATGGCCAGCCCGCTCTTCCGCCCAACTTCACGCACACTTGGGCCGGAACCGGTTCGCCGGACACCAATACCATGCACATCACCTGGGAGGGAATCGTGCTTGGCCTGGGGTTTGTGCTGTCGTTTGGGTACTGGTGTACGGACTTTCTAGTGATTCAACGTGCACTCGCGGCAAAAGACCTAAGCGCGGCGCAGCGGACACCACTGATCGCCGCCATTCCGAAAATCTTTTTCCCGTTCATCGTGATTCTGCCCGGCCTGTTCGCGGTGCGACTTCTCGGCCATCATCTTGGGCCGGATTCGCCCACAAATCACACGTACACGTACAACAACGCCCTGCCGCTCCTAATGGCCCAATACTATCCGCATGGTCTGCTTGGACTCGGCCTAACTGCACTGCTGGCATCGTTCATGTCGGGCATGGCGGGGAACGTGACCGCGTTCAATACCGTCTTCACGTACGATCTCTACAGCGTCTATATCGCAAAGGACAAACCAGATCAGCACTATCTGAATGTTGGACGCATCGTGACCGTCGTCGGGGTGCTAGTCAGTGTCGCGACGGCCTATTTGGCCGCGTCGGCGCCAAGCGTAATGGACTTTACGCAGACCGTGTTCGGCTTTGTCAACGCGCCGCTCCTGGCGACATTTCTCCTGGGCATGTTCTGGAAACGTACAAGCTCATGGGGCGGTTTTGTGGGACTCTTGGTCGGCATTTTGACCGCAGTGGTCCATTACTACATGACATCTAAGGGCATGATCCACTTTTCAACCGATCAAGCCGGCAACTTCTGGCGCGCCGCGATCGCGTTCGCGGCGGGACTGGTCGCTACTGCCGCAGTGAGTCTGGTCACACCCGCGCCTGGGGAAGAACAGCTTAAGGGCCTTGTCTACGGACAGGCTGCCGAAAAAATCGACCAGGCGGCAACTCCGATCTTTGAGCGTCCGGTGGTCATCGGTGGGATCATTTTGGTGGTCACAATTATCGTGAACTTGATCTTCTGGTAGGAAGGACGGGAAAATATGCCTGACTTGAGATTGCCTGTGGGGATATTCTTTGTGCTGGCCGGATTCGTGCTGGTCGTTCAGGCGTTTGTGCAGCCCGCGCTTGAGGCAGGAATTTTCATCGACCTTTGGTGGGGAATTGTTCTCCTCTTTTTCGGCGCACTCATGTGGATTTTTGGCTGGCTAGCTGGGCCGGTTAAAGATGTCGAAGACTCGACCAAACCGTAATCACACCTGTGCCCACGCATAGTGGACGGAGTACGTCACCGTCTTTTCTCCATCAGCAGGAACGTTCACTCGAAATTCGATTGTGCGCGAATCAGTCTTTGTGAACGGATCGGAGCTTTTTGTGATCTTCCAGTCCGAAGCACGGTACAGATGCTCGACCACGCGAATTTCGACAGCATCCGACTTGTGGTTGCGAAGATTGATTGCGAACGTTTCGTTCATCTCATCATCTTCCGTATTGACGAAATAATCCGTCCGCAAGCGGCTACCGACCAGATCGATGGCGTCGCCGGTAATCACCCGGATGGTCTCGTCCTTTGGCGTGTGGTCAATGTCCCGTTCGCCGAGGAACTCAAGCGCGCCATCCGCATCCTGCCCATAAAACCGCATTCGTCCTGCGGGCAGAGGCACTCCTAATCCGTTTGCAACCGAGTTCTTGAACTCCCGCGCAACGGCCACTTTGGGGCTGTAATCGGTACCGTATTCATGATCATTTTGGAAATTGTAGGCGGTGTAGTTTTCGTATCGCGGTTCGACTAGTTGAGCGCCATCGTAGATGTAGATTTGGTTGGAATCGATGTTCGCGGCGTGCTCAAACTCAACCTGCTTTGTTTCGCGATTGCGCAGAGTTGTCGGCAGTGGAAGCGTGTAGAGGTGGTAATCGCCAAAGGATTTTTGGGTGACCTTTGGCGGCCCGACGACATTGCCAGACCCTTGTACAGCGATGCCATCGATTTCACCGAAGTCCAAAGTATCAGTTCTGGGCTTGATCTTGCTCACATCCCCCGCCATCAGCTTAATGTGAGCCTTCTGAAAATCAAGTCCGCTCTGGTTTTCGATGGTCACCCAGCCGGTCAGCGCCAGCTTCGCGCCTGACTCAGGCACTACAACGTTGTACGCCGCCTTCCATACCAATCCGCCAGTGACGTAAGCAAGCTCTGCATTCAGCGGTCCCAACTTGTTCGTTTTGATCTTCCAGTCTAGCGTTGGAACCAATATCGAGTCGTTCGCTAGCGGCGGAAAAAGTGGTCTGCCGGGCACCGTGAACTGTTGCTTGCCATTCGCTTCAATTACAGGCTGATTTGTAATTCCTCTGTCGCTAAGATCCGACCAACCACCATACGGATAGTTGAATCCGACCTGGTTAAAGTCCGAGCCTCTAATGTGCATATAGCCGTTTGAATAGCTGGTGGTAGGCGGTGGCTCCGGCAGCATGACATGCCCACTTTTCACCACCCTCCCCTGCACAACCGACCCAGGCGTGCCGTCGGCATTTGTCGTCTGAAAGTCGATTGTTTGTCCTTCGTACTTCGCCAGCATAGAATCCTGCGTCGCGACATCGCTGCGGTAGTTCTGCTCCAGGACACGCAGCTTCGTCTTGCCTAGCGGATCACGCAACGTCACCGAATCCGGCTCAACTTGCGACGTGATCCCGCTGAAGTTGACACTGTTGACACCGGCCGTTAACTTCAGCGGGATGACATTCCGCACCACCGCGAACTGCTGATTGTAGATGGTCAAGGACGCGTCGGGGCAGGAGTTGTCGGCGTGAGCGCTGGGGCAAAGCGCAATGCAGAGAAGCGCTATGATCGCACTCGACGCAAAGAACGGTTTGTAGGCTGCTTTTACCAAGTTAGCCCTCACCATGTATAGTGCACCGAGTACGTGACCGTCTTCTCGCCGTCCGGTGGAATCTGGACGCGAAACTCGATTGTGCGCGAGTCTTTCTTGACGAATGGATCGGAATTGTTCCTGATATCCCAGCTAAGGGCGCGGTAGAGATGCTCGATCACACGGACATCCACTGGTTCGGCTTTGTGGTTCTTGACGACAATGGAGAACGACTCGTCCAGCGTGTCGGTCTGCGTATCGATCTTGTAGTCAGTTTGAGTACGGCTGCCAACCAGATCGAACGCGTTGCCGGTCGTGACACGGATTATTTCATCCTTCGGCGTATGGTCGATATCCTGCTCGCCGAGGAATTCTAGCTGGCCGTCGGTGTCCTTGCGGTAGAAGCGGACACGACCGGCAGGAAGCGGAACTCCGAGATTGTTGTCCGCGCTGTTCTTGAACTCCCGCACGACCGCGACCTTCGGATTGGACTCGGTGCCATACTCGCGGCGGTTGCGGATATTGTCGTAGCCCCAACCGCTATATTGACTCTGGTCGATCTGAAGACCATCGTAGGTGTAGATCGTATCGGAATCGACGTTGGACGCTCGCACAAATTCGACTTGCTTCGTCTCGCGGTCGCGCAAAGTAGTGGGAAGCGGGAGGGTGTAGAGATGGTAATCGTCGAATGCCTTTTGGGTCACCTGCGGCGTACCGGGATTCTGCGACATGCTAACCGCGTCAAAATTTCCATACTGACCGTTCTGCTGAATCTTGCTAACATCCCCTGCCATCAGCTTGATTCGCGCGCTCGGAAAATCTAGACCGCTTTGATTTTCGATCGTCACCCAGCCAGTGAGGTCAAGCTTGGTGCCGGTGTCGGGCGCGACCACGTTGTACGCTGCTTTCCAGCTCATGCCGCCGGTTACATACGCCAGTTCTGCATTGACTGGCCCAGGCTTATCCGACGCAATCGACCACTCGAGTGTCGGCTTGAGGATGGAATCGTCGGTGAGCTGCGGGAAGAGTGGCGTGCCGGGAAGCGAGAATTGCAGCCGGCCGTTGACCTCGATCAGAGGCTGGTTCGACGCGCCGGAGCCATTGTATTGCGGCTGATAGTACGGGTTGTAGCTCGAAGACAGATCGGACTGCGGGATATACCCGCTGCGGATGATCTTGCCCTGGACAATGGGACCCGGTGTGCCGTTCGGCCCGACAGTCTGGAAATCGATCGTTTTGCCTTCGTAGAGCGACAGCAAGAGATCCTGCGAAGCCACGTCGCCGCGGTAGTTCTGCTCCAAAATCCGTAAATTTGTCTCGCCGGTCGGGTCGCGCAGGATGACGGAATCCGGCTCGAGATGCGATGTGATTCCCGTAAAGCTGATGCTCGTGACATCGCCAGTTAGATTGAGCGGAATCGTGTTGCGAACGACCGCAAACTGCTGGTTGTAGATGGTCAGCGACGGATTTGAGGCCTCGTCAGCCAACGCGGGCAAGACCAACGCCGACAGGGCGATAGCCGCCGCCAATACCCGGCCAACGTTCATAAAATTCAAAATGACGATCCTCCAGATGTTCCTAGCGCAGCGTGATTGTTTGACGCACGCGGCTAATCTTGAGAGGTTCGACACCGAATTTCAAATAACCTTCAATTTAGGTTCATCCACACTCTTTAGTTGATGAACGCCCTCGCTTCCGCCAGATCGTGCCGGTCGTCGATATCGAACGCTAAATCCGCCGCGCAGTCGCGGACGGCCGTCGTGGAAACGCGCAGGATTTCCGATGCGCGCTTCTCAAGCGCCGGGATGGTCAGCGATTTGGTCAACAAGCCGGTGACAAACATCGGTCCGAACGAGATCGCCATCTGAACTTGCGACTTCCTGTTGCCCAGGATTGCCTCGACTCCCGGCGGAGGGTCGAGCAGCAAACCAGCGGGCGACGTAAACTGCGAGCCAATCGTGAAATCGCCCTCACGCAACGCCACAAACGCGCTCCGGATGTTGGGAAACGCCGCATCGTACGCGGCTCTGGTGACAAGTGGGGTGGTGACATCCGATGATTCCGGCGTCCTTTGGATAAAGTCAGAAAAAGACTCCGCGCACGGAAACGCCAAATCCGAACCGACAAGCAATACACGATCTGATCCAGTGAGTCCCGCAAATTTCACGCCCGCCTGGACATTGCCAAGAAGCGTTTTGGTTTCGGTACACACTTCGCACAAGTCGCCCAGTGCTTTTCGCACCTCATCCGGGCCAACGACGACGATCCGTCCAACTTCGGGCACGAGTTTCAACTCGCGGACAACTCGAACAACCAGCGCTTCGTCAGAAAGTTCAGCGAGCGCCTTGATTGTGGTGCCTGCGAACTCTGCGTCCTTGCCGGAGAGGCGACCTCCGGCCATGACAAGGGCGGTGTAGTATGTAAATGAACTGCGCCTATGAGACATTTGAATTGACGACCAAGCTCGTTCGAACCTTCTTGGTATAATCAGACTTGGGAGCAAACAAAGTGGCTATAATTCCATCTGATGAGTTTCGAAAAGAGATAAGTGAAAAGGGCCAAAAGCTTTATGCGGACAAGCTTGAGGCACTATTGGAACCTGAACATCACAACGAATATGTGGCGATACATGTGGATACCGGGGATTATGAGATTGGGCGAACATTTACCCAGGCGCTCCGAAAACTTACCGACCGCCTCGGTGTCGATGGCCGCGTGATGACCCGAAGGATCGGAAACGAGGTTGATTATGGTCTAGCGTCGCGAGTGCTGGCAGCGGAAACGGGGCGGCCATTGTACAAGTGATCTTTGGACATGTCAGGGACGGCCTGCCCCGTATGTTTCTTCAGTTACCAACATTGGACGGCGATAGCTCTATTGAGTTAACAATCGACACTGGCTTTCAGGGAAAGCTATCGCTACCGTTAGACGTTATTAGAATGACTAACGCACTCTATGACGGCTTCGTACCCATTTCCCTTGCCGATGGTGGCATACGCAATGTTGACGCGTACATAATCCCCATTATGCGGGACGGCAAGTTGGAACAGGTCGAAGCGCTATGTCTAGGCAACACTGGCTCGCCCCTAGTCGGCGTGGACTTACTGAAAGGAAACTTAGTTACAATGGAGATGACCGACGGCGGCGAGGTCACCATCGAGCCAATATAGGCGTCTTCTGAGTTTCAGCCCGCGATAGCAGGGACACTGACCACATTTTAGCCATTGCTGCCAGCTAAAGCCTATCTCCGCTCAATCTTATAATCAGCGCCTGGTCTCTTGACTTCCATCAAATCATAATGCGTCTGTAACCCCATCCAAAATTCCGGCGGATTTCCAAAATAGAGCGCTAACCGAACCGCAGTGTCCGCCGTAATTCGGCATCGGCCTGCGATTATGCGTCAATCCGGTTACTTGGAACATGAATATCTGTGCCCAATCTATGGGCCGTCAATCCAAGCGGCTTCATGAATTACTGTAAAAAGATTTCGCCACGATGAACATTCGGCAGTCTTTCTTCTTCAAAGTCAGAAATCATTGTCCGCTCTCCGGCCGCAAATCCTTAACTCCGCAAACGTCATGCGACACCAATACCGACTGCTGTTTGGCTTCATTTCGGCTTCAATCAGGTTCCTCTCCTTTCGGAATGAGAGGTGAGGTGAGGTAGGTACTGCATGGAAACGAACCAGCCTAGGTCGAGCGCACAACCGACAGGATACCTCCCCTAACCCCTCCTTCCAAAAGGAGGGGAACAGAAAAAACAGCGCCGGAGCATCTGCCCCAGCGCTGTCTTACAAACTACATGCCTATACCGTAACTACTTCGAGCAGCCGCAGCCACTTCCGCAGCCGCCGCCACTGGAGGCTTCCTGGCCCTCTTCGGTCTTGAACGACGAGCCGCAGCCGCAGCCGCCAGTCGAGTTAGGATTCTCGACCTTGAAGCCACCGCCCATGCCCGTGGTGACATAATCGACCGTCGCGCCAGCAATATAGCGTAGGCTCATCGAATCGACCACCACCTTAACACCCTCGGTCTCGAAAACGTTGTCGTCGTCCTCGACATTCTCGTCGAGCGCCATGCCGTACTGAAGGCCGGAGCAACCGCCGCCCGACACGTAGACGCGCAGGGCGAGATCGGTTCGCTCTTGCTGGCTGATCAGGTCCTTGACCATGTCCGCCGCCTGCTGGGTCAGCGAGATCGCCGACGCGCTCTTTACCACTTCCGTCTCAGTCATCAATGCTGTCGCCATAAAAGTGTTCCTTAAGTCCGACTAGTATTGTCGGGCAATTTAGCCAATGTATTTACTATATACCGCATTTGCGGTTTAACGATGCAAAGTTACACCAAAACCCGGCAATTCACTATGCCGGTATTAGAGTACGCGTCGGAGTGTCGAGCGGAACAAGCTCCTCTTCGTACTCGAACGCTTCCATCGAAATGCAGTTCACCGGGCAGATTTTCGAGCACAATGCGCACCTTATGCACTTGGTGCCGTCCATCAGCATGACCGTACCGTCCTCCGGCCTAAGCTCTTCCTGCGAACGTCCATACTTCGCCTCGATCAAGTTCGCGAGGTCTTCGTCGCCGACAACATCCGTCACCGGAACCATCTTCAAAATGCTTTCCGGGCAGATGTTGATACACAGGCCGCACAGGATGCACTTCTCGGCATCGAAAACGACGTTAATATGACAACGCAAACAGCGCATGCCTTGTTCCCGCGCCGCTTTCTCGTTGAAGTTGAACTCGACAAGATCGAAGCCAGCGGAGCGGTTCATCACCTGCATCTCCGGCGGCTCCTGGCGCACAAACGCGTCGTAGCTCTGCGGCATTTCGTAGCTGACAATCGGCAGCGGGCGCATAAACCCGCGCTTGACCAGCTTGTAGCTCTTGCCGGTCAACGCTTCGTCGATGGCAAGCGCGCAACGCTGACCTGACGCGATCGCATCAATAAACAACCGCGCGCCGAGCGCGATATCGCCAACGGCCCAGACATCGGAAATGTTTGTCTGGAGCGTGTCGGGATCAACAGCAATTGTGCCGCGCGGCGTTTTCTCCAAATCCTCAATACCATTGAGGAAGTTCCAGTTGACCATCTGGCTGATGGTAACGAGAATAGTGTCGCAATCGATTGTGAGGACGTCGTCATCGTCAAGCTGCGGATTGAACCGCCCTTGCGCATCGATCAGCGACTTGACCCGCTTCGCGACCACGCCCTTGACATGGTTGTTTTCGTCCTTCAGTACCTCGACCGGCATGCGGTTGTTGTGCAGGACCGCGCCTTCAAGAAGGGCCTCTTCAATCTCGTACTCGTCGGCGGGCATCTTGGCGCGGCTCTCGGGGATGATGACATCCACCGATTTTGCCGTTCGCGCGAGCAGCCGTGCGACATCGGTCATGGCGTAGTTCTTCGGCTTGGACAGGCGGGACAGACCCGGCATGACCGGCGCACGGACGGCGGTGCGGGTGACATCCATGGCGACATTTCCGCCGCCGATCACCACGACCTTTTGGCCGGTTTCAAGCGGCCGGCCGAGGTTGACTTCGCGCAGGAATTCAATCCCAATAAGAATGCCTTCGGCATCCGCCCCTGGGACGGTCAGTTTGCGTCCGGCCATCATGCCAGCGGCAACGACGAACGCCTTGAACCCCTGCTCGCGCAGTTCGGGGATGGTATAGCCTGGCGACCCGACCGAAATGCCGAGCTTCAATTCGACGCCAAGCTCCAAGATGGCGGCGTTCTCGAGCTGCATCAGTTCTCGGGAGAGGCGGTAGATCGGAACACCGGTTGCCATCTGTCCGCCTGGAATCTGCAGCTCCTCAAAAACCGTGACCTGATATCCAAGGCGCGCCAAATCGTGCGCGACTGTCATTCCGGCGACACCCGCGCCGATGATCGCGATCTTGTCCTTGGTCAAAAGGGGGTGGGCGCTGCCGCGGGCGTTCGACGCCTCCAGCGTGGATTTCAGATCACGGACATGCTCGACACCGTAGACCTCGGTCGCAAACCGCTTGAGGGCGCGGATGGCGACAGGCTCGTCGACATTGCCGCGCGTGCATTTTACTTCGCACGGTGCACCGCAGATACGGCCGCACATCGACGCAAACGGATTTGGGGCGCGCGCGATCTTGTAGGCGTCCTCGTACCGGCCTTCGGCGATTGCGATGACATAGCCGCGCGCATCGGTCTTGACCGGACACCCCGACTGGCAGCCGATCTTGCCGCGCCAGTAGTCGATATCCGGAACCTTGACACGATACGGCTGCTTGGTTTCTTCTTTTGCCATGAGGAACGTCGCACTCCAAACGCGAAAAACGGTAGTGGCTTATTGTACCTGCGGAATGGAGGAGGATACAAATTCATATTGCAGGGATGGCGAAACCGTGGAGCGAGGTCCGCCTTGCCTTTCCCGTGTTAGCAAAACACATAGTTCGCGCTCGCGCGATCCTTCCGGGAGCACACCGGTTCGCAAACGACCGTGCCCTCGACACCCTGCTCACAAAAAAGCCGGACACACGACGAAGGCGAATACCAATCCAATTCGTCTGTCATTGCCGCGCCGCTTATTTCAATCTCATTTCAATTTCGCTCAAATTGAAATGAAGCTGAAACGACTATCCACAAAAAATCGCCTGCCGGACACCTTCTTGAGATGGGTGGCCGGCAGGCGATTCGGTCATCTAGCGAAGCGTCAGTTCGTATACGAAGATGCTTCAGCCCAGTTGTTCGCTACTCCGGCCATGCTGGTCGTGTCGATGTTCGACCAGGTGACCGTGACGGGCAGGGCTTCGAACCCAATGTTGTTTTCATGGCGCTCGTCGCCATACGGGGCGTCGTTGATCCAGTACTGCTCCCATGGATAGTACGTCTGGAGCTCGCTGTGGCCGAGGCTGGAGTGGTACATCCAGTGGGCAAGGTACATCCGGGCCTGGTTAAACCCGAGTGTGGCGGGCTTACCAGTGAGCGGATCGATGCCGTAGCCGCCATCGTAGACCTGTACACCATCTTCATAGACCCGCCAATGAGTCTGCGAGACGTAGAAATCAAAGCGGCTGCGGTCGTCGATGCCACGGCCTTGCCCGCTGCGGTAAACAGCATACTGAATGCCGCTCGCGCATGGGCCGGTAATGGACAAGTTATCCGGCGTCACGCCATCACTGGCATAACCGTTGAAGAGAGTCGCGTCTATAGTTGAAACATCAATGCGGAACTCTATAGCGTGATTGGACTTGTTGAAGCCAACGAAGGGCCCAGCACCGTTGTACCAGTTGACCGGTGCATCATTTGACGGCGCGAGCACCAAGCTGATGTAGCGGCGACCGGAGCAGTGCGCGTCCGCCTCAAACGTGAAGTGCGTGATCGTTTCGGTATTTATCGCAACGGCCTTGTGCGGCGATAGCGCGGCGAGGCCGTGGTTGTTGTGCATGACACTGCCGCCGAACTCGTAGTACGGCGCACCATCAAATACGCAGTCCATCCAGTGGTCTCTCATGATGAACGCCTGAGTTGCAGTATCGTCGGTCTGATACTGAATCCAATCGTAGAGAACGGTCGTATTGTTGGCGTGCGCGATGGCGACAGTGAAAAGATCATCGCCGTTGCCGTCGGCCGAAACTTTGGTGATCGTCGATGGTGTAGCGAACCCCTCAAGGATCATCTCATTTGGACTTACGCCTGGTACCGAAGGTAGAGGCTGAGGCACGTTCAGCTTGAATGTGACCGGCACGGAACATGCGAGGACATTCGGTACGGCTGTAGTCGTACCCTGACCGTTGGTTGAGTTATCGCCGTCCAACGTCATGCCCTCGTTCGAATTCCCGATGCTCATCGGATCGTCGTTAGAAACGAGAAGATTTGTGGTCGTGCTGGTGACGTTGCCAATGGGGAACGGTCCCAGGCAATCGACGGCTTCAACGACAACGGTATGCGTTGTATGCCGCGTGATGCCGTTCAGTTCGATCTCCATGGTAGGCACGTCGATGTACTGCGGGATGCCATTCTGACCTGCGCCGTCCACTGGATTGGGAACGACCGTCTGACCAGCGTACTTCACGGTTGTTGAATCACCGTCCACGTACGCTCGGTGATCGACAATGCCCGTCACTCCGGGCGGATCCATAAACTGCACTTTAATGGAATTGACGTTAAGCAGAATACGTGTGATGGTCTCGACTGGCAGGGTCTGGGCGCCTGCTTTAAACGAGCACATGGCGCTGCAAGCGCCAACACACACGAACAACAACAACCCCAATAATCCCGGCGTGGCAAACCACGCTTTGCAATTTTGTCTTACGGTTCTCATGGCTTAATCTTCGGTAGCGAAGCAAGCGTACAGCAGCGTTTTCATAGATAAAGAGGGCCGAAAACCAAAAATCCAGCAACTTTGACAACCTGTGAATCACCAGGTTTTTGAGCGCCACCTGAAGGGAATATGGGGAATAAAATGCATGTCGGCGTGGTCAGGTGCATAATCCGCAGCAATACGTCGTCGATCGTCAGAGGTCAACTTGCGGGTGCAGGTGACCTCCTGGTGAGGTAAACTCAAGCAGTACGTCAGAGCCGACGTTCGCGCCCGTAAATGCGGGCTGCCGAACCAAGGAACTGACCTGCATGATGCGTCCTCGACAATCCGCCGATAATCCCTTCGTGTCCGCCCACAAATCGTCACACAGCCAGCGCGAACTCGAAGCGCGGCTTAGCCACTACTACCGCCTGATCAAGAAGGTTTTGCTCAACCGCCAGCATCCGATATCGGGACTGATGCCCGCAAGCACGGCAGTCAACGCCCACGGCAACTACACCGACGCGTGGGTACGCGACAATGTCTACAGCATCATGGCGGTCTGGGGACTTGGACTCGCGTACCGAAAGCTGGACTGGGATCAAGGCCGAACATACGAACTGGAGCAGAGCGTGGTCAAGACAATGCGCGGCCTGCTCTATGCGATGATGCGCCAGTCGAATAAGGTTGAGCGGTTCAAAAGGACTCAATCGCCTGCGGACGCTCTGCACGCAAAATACGAGACCGGAACAGGAAACTGCGTAGTCGGGGATCACGAATGGGGCCATCTTCAGCTTGACGCCACTTCGCTCTACCTTCTGATGCTTGCCCAAATGACCGCGTCGGGCCTGTCCGTCCTTTATACGATAGACGAAGTTAACTTCGTCCAAAACCTGGTCTACTACATCGGACGCGCCTACCGAACGCCTGACTACGGCATTTGGGAGCGCGGCAACAAAATCAATCGCGGGGACACGGAACTCAACGCCAGCTCTGTCGGCATGGCGAAAGCAGCGCTAGAAGCGCTCAGCGGCCTCGACATGTTCGGCGTGCGCGGCAGCCAGGCTTCGGTGCTGCATGTGCTTTCCGACGAAATCGCGCGCTCGCGCATCACGCTAGAATCGCTTCTGCCCTGGGAGTCCAGTTCGAAGGAGGTCGATTCGGCGCTGCTCAGCATTGTCGGATTTCCAGCGTTTGCCGTCGAAGATGAAGAGCTAGCCGACCGAACACGCGCACGCGTGGTCGATCAATTGCAGGGCAATTACGGCTGTAAGCGGTTCCTGCGCGACGGCCATCAGACCGTCATCGAAGACGCCGCCCGTCTGCACTATGAAACGTGGGAGCTCCGTCAGTTCGACAATATCGAATGCGAGTGGCCGCTGTTTTTTGTCTACCTGATGCTCGACGCGATTTTCCGAGGCGATGCCGAATCGGTCAGCGACTACCGTGTCTGGCTGGAGAGCGTCGTTGTCGAACACGACGGCATGATGCTTTTGCCGGAGCTTTACTTTGTAGAGCGCGAAAATCTCGACGCCGAGCGCTCCAAGCCGCATAGCCAGCTTCGCCAGCCAAATGCCAATGTCCCGCTCGTTTGGGCGCAAAGCCTCTACTATCTCGCGCAGATGCTTGACGAAGGGTTGCTCGAGCCTCCGGAAGTTGACCCGCTTGGCCGTCGCCTGCGTGTCGGCGCGGCACGCGATCCCGTTGTTCAGATCGCGCTTCTCGCGGAGGATGAAGCCCTGCAGCTAGAACTTGAAGCGCACGGCGTACAGACGCAAACTCCCCAGCAGATCGAGCCGATTGAAGTACGGCGCGCGGGCGAGCTTGCAGACGCCTACAACCAAATAGGGCGCAATGACAGCCTCGGCCTGACAGGCCGTCCCGTACGGCGGTTGCGTAGCCTGACCACGTCCAAAATCTTTCGCATCCGTGGACAGTTGATGGTCTTCCTGCCATCCTTTCTCGACGCGCAGAAGTTCTATTTGACCCTTGACCGCCAGTATCTCGTTGAGCAAATCAAGGGCGAGCTCGCGTATATTCGCCGCAACTGGCGGCAGCTTGGCCGTCCCATTGTAACCCTTCTCTTGACCCGACCTTTGCTTGAAAGTGGCCGTGAGGCGCTTCTGGAGCTAATTGGCCAGCTCAAGCAGGGCGAAATCGAAGGGGTACATGTGCGGCTAGGTCGCTTGGACGAACTTCGCCAAACTGCCGGAACAGAGCGCATCGACTACCTGCACGACTTTGAATTTTCTAACGCTCCCGTGCGTGACGCCCAGCCCGACAAGTTCCACATTGTCGCGCTGCACGCCCACTCGCTGCCGATCACGCAGTTGGAACAGCTTTGGATTGAACAGCAGTCTGAAGCCGACCCATTGGTCGAGCGGCTAAAACTAAGCCGAAATGTCTATGATCAGTCGGAAATTTTGCGGGCACTCGTCAAGCTGGAGGGTTTGGACGGTCAGATTCCGTGGGATGACGGTCGAGTTGCGATCCGCGATCTGATTGAGGATGTCTATACCCAGGCTGCGCGCGGCGAAAATGGCCTGCCCTACTGGTCGGTCGTTCGTCTCACCGCCGGGCTAGTGGACAAGACCGACATTTCGCTTTCGGACGCTGTTACCGACATACTTGTCCGCCAGAAGCAGATTACAGTTGGCAAGGCCTATTCCGACGCGTCTGTGATCGCACATCCGCTACCGCCCGCCGAAATACGCGAAAAAATCCGTCAGTTCGGCGGATCCGACGTGCGAGACTGGATGCTCACCCAGGAGATCCTAATCTACCTCGGCCAGCTAATTCGCGTCGAGCCGATGCTGTTTCGCGGCTTGATGACCGTCCGCGCGGGATACCTGCTCCTGCTGATGACCACGGAACTTGCATCGGAACTGGATGTCCGACAGGAAGATGCGCACGAATATCTCCTACACCTAAGCCCGTCGGAGATTCAGACTCGGCTCCGCAACGTTCTCGGCGACTACGATGACAAGACCAAGCAGCTACAGCAGCAGGAAGCGTTGCCGTTGCAACGCGGAGTGGTCGAATCGATCGCAACATCCAAGCAAACCGCGGCTCCTGTGGGAGGCTGGCTGAAACTCCGCCAGCGCGAGGGATCGCTAAACCGCGTTCCACAAGGATTTTATCCGAAGGTCTGGAACCTGTTGAAGCACTGCCGAGGACTGATCATTGGCGACAAGCTGGACGTCCGCAACCGCATCGACAGCAGCCTGATACTCTCGGAAACCACTGCGGGCGAGCAGAACTTCGCTCTTTGGATCGAGCATTTGCTCAACAAGATGGACGCCGCCAAATTCCGACACGTTACCATCGAAGCGATGACGGAGCTTTCAGCCCTGGTTGAGCGCCAGCCGACTTTAATGATCGACGATTATATCGTCACCGACGTGCTCGTCGGCCATGCGGTACGTCTGGCCTGGCTAGACTCCCATCCCGACCGCGCCGAAACGTATGACGAGGACAAGTCGCTCGCCTGGCCAGCGTTCTACGAGTCGGCGCCAGAGTCCGTTGCGAAGTACGTGGTGAAGGCGTTGCAGTTTTTGACGGGGTCGGGGTAGTTGCAGGCAGGCGAAGTCTGTGGGGCAGGCATCCCGCCTGACATTTCCGGTTCTTATAGGCCTTTATGAGACAGGCGGGGCCGCCGCCCCACAAACAAAACAATCCTTCCCTTCCCGCAGCGGGAGAGGGGCGACTTGTCGCCGGGGTAGGTCAATGGGAAGGTGGGGTCAGACCTTAGCTACCTTTCACTTTCTTCACATCCACATCTCCCGTTTTTGTCTTAATCGATATCGGACCACCGCTGCCATCGCCCAGCTTAGCGTGCATCGTGGACGCGCCTGTTGTGTCGTTTTTGTTGACATCGACATTGAAGTCGTTGTCGATATCCCCGCCCCCGGTCGCCGCGTCGATGCTGGCGTTGACACTCGGCGGGAGGTCAAGTTCCGCCGTGCCGCCCTGAGTCGTCATTTCGATTGACGGAGGAGTCGTTTTACTCTCGGTCACATTGATATCGCCGCTCGTGGTCGTCAATGTAAGCGCGCCCGAGCAGTCAGACACATCGATCTCGGATGTTCCCGTCGTCGCTGCGGCGCTTGAAGTAAGCCCGCTGAGGGTCACATCACCTGTGGCCGTCTGGATCGTCACTGGGCTGTCGGAGGACTCAATGGTCGCGTCACCGCTATTGGACGTAAGATTGATCGCGCCGTGCGACCCGGTCAGATGGATTGTGCCGCTGTCCGTCGTGATGTCGGCACTGCCGTTGTGAAGCGAATCGATATCGCCGGACTTCGTTCGCACCGTCACATGGCCCGTATTCTTGGTCAACCGAACGTCGCCGTCTTGCGTATTCAGCGTGACATTGCCGCCGAGACCATTTGCGGTGAGGTTGTCAGAATCTGCCTCTGCGACGACTTCTGATCCTGGCGGAACGCTCACTTTCATGTCCGCGCCGACCGTGCCCTTAGGATCGTCGGGGCCCTCAATGTGGATGTGAACGCCGTTGACATCCTTAGAAGCAAAAATCTTGAGCTGCGACAAATCGGCTTGCGAATCTGCAAAGGCCGATGCTTCAACATCCACCTTCGATCCGCCTTCGTCAACATAGATCTGACCAAAATCGTTCTGGATATCGATCTTGTCGCCAGGATCCGCACTGACCATCTGGCTCAAACTGTTGTTGTACTTCGCCTTGTCGGGCGTGAACGTGTACGTCACAACATCCGGTTTTCCGTTGTCGCTATTTCCGTTTGCGGTGTCGCCAGTCGATCCAGAAGTCGTGGTGGACGTCGTGGTCGTTTTTGAACATCCTGCAAGTAGGAATGCTGCTAGCAGCGCAAGGATAAGCGTGCTAAGGGAAAATAACGTGCGGAAAATCTTCATAGTCGTATTATAGCGGTACTAGGATCGATTGCGTCAAATCGCAAAGTGGACGTAACACGGCATCATGCCGCCTTCGGAAGGTCGGCGCGGCTTGATGTTAGCGACTGGAGAGCCGACGAGCCGCCGCGTCCGAACGATCGGACGGCGTCAAGGCAGTCCGAATCTAGCGCATGGCCTGAATCCCTCTCCATGATCTTCATCACCTCTTCGAACGGCAGTGCGTCGCGATAGGGACGCTTGGCGGAGAGCGCGTCGAATACATCCGCCACGGCAATGATCCTCATGTCAA
This sequence comes from uncultured Armatimonadota bacterium, assembly GCA_963699265.1. GTDB lineage: Bacteria > Armatimonadota > Armatimonadia > Armatimonadales > Capsulimonadaceae > CAXSEA01. The sequence continues at coordinate 2,175,070 of OY969427.1, forward strand.
GATCAAGCTGCTCCGCGCCAAAACCGCGATGGTAGCCCTTACCGTCGAGGCGCTCGTGATGCGCAGACGCGACTTCCGATATCCGCTCGAAGCCAGGAATCTGCTCAAGAATCTGCTGCGTGTAGAACGGGTGCTTGCGGATGACGGCCCAGTCATCGTCCGACGGTTTGCCCGGATGATCCAGGATGGTATTGGGAACTGCCAGCTTGCCGATATCGTGCAGCAGCGACGCTCGCCGCAGCAGAACCAGTCGTTCGCCAGAGATTCCAAGCGTCTGCGCAATTCGAACAGTGTATTCGCTCACCCGCGTCGAGTGCTCAGCAGTGAACGGCGACTTAGCGTCAACAATCTGCGCAAACGCACTGCAGACCGAATCGATGCGCAGGTCGGTCGCCATCTGAACCACAGACTCCATCTCGATCTTGCGCAAAATGCTCGACGGATCGGTATAGACCATGGCCCAGAATTGATCGTCGCGCTCAAACGCAAACGCCGCTCGAACCATTTCAGGATCAAACCATCGGCCAGCGCGTTTCTGAATGACTTCGTACGCGGTCTCGCGACCGAACGTTTTGACGAACACCTCGAGCGTCTGCGAAAGACACGCGATTCGCGCCAGAAACGGGATTTGCTCACCCTTAAGATGATAGGGATTTCCTTTGCCATCCCAGTGCTCGTCGAGCGCACGGATGCATTCTGCCGCTTCGGGAGTAAGTCCAACTTGCAAAGCGATATCCGCGCCGCGCGTGCAACGCGCCTTGATAAACTGTTGTCCGGGGCTAGGCTCCTTGGCCGTTTCGATCAGCTTACGGGCGCGGGCGAGAATCGACCCCTTCGGGAGCGTGACCGCGGTCGCATACTTGATCGCTTCCAAAAGATTAGTCCAGTCAACAATTTTGGACATTCGCTTGGCATCAAGCTCGTTGCCGCCGAAGACTTCGTACATGCGCGCCGAATTGGTCGAGCAACCTGCGTCCTTGAGTAGCAATGCAGGATAGAGACTCTGCCGCTGCTCGGCACCCAGATTCAAAACATCAGCGATCTTCATGCCAATGGCGCACGTTCGCTGTGCATGTCCCATCGGCTGACCCGTAGTTAGATCGAGCGCGAAGCTAAGTGTGCCGAGTATTTGCGTAAGGGAAAGCTGAATGGATTCTTGGCTACGTGGCTTACTGTCGTTACGTATCATCAGTAATACTAACTTATTCCTTGCAGTGCTGCTGTTTTTCTCGCCTTATCTGCTTATTCCATAATCGGCAGAAAGGGGAGATTGGAGAGGGGGAAACGCGGAAGTCCCGCCGAAAAGACCCTCCCAGCCTCCCGAAGCGGGAGGAGCTAGGAAAGAGAAAGTATAACGACGGTTCTTATCTCTGGCTCCTGCCGCTTCGGGAGGCGGGGGAGGGTCTTGCTAGGGGGTTAAGGTATCATCGTCCGAACCATCCCAACGTTCTCAGACTCCAAACAATCCATGCCAGAAATTTCAATCGACGGCAACTCTCTTAGTCTCGAACAAGTGCGTACAGTCGCGTTTGACCGGCAAAGCAAGGTTTTGCTATCTCCTTCTGCCGACGTTGGCATCGAGCGTTCGCGGCAGTTTGTGGAACGCGTCCTCGCGTCCGGCAGCGCCGTCTACGGCATCAACACCGGCTTTGGGGCACTGGCTGACGTGCGTATTCCCGACGGCGAACTGCTAGACCTCCAGCTCAATCTCGTTCGCTCGCATTGCTGCGGTGTAGGTGAGCCATTGCAAATACCCGTCGTTCGCAGCATGATCCTGCAGCGCGCCAATGTCCTCGCAAAAGGCTTCTCAGGTTGCCGTAAAGTCGTGATCGAGACTTTGCTTGCAATGCTGAACTCCGGCGTGCATCCCGTGATTCCATCGAAGGGCAGTGTCGGCGCGTCGGGCGATCTCGCGCCGCTGGCGCATCTGGCGCTGGTCGCGATCGGTGAGGGAAAGGCGGAATTGGGCGGCGAGATTTTGCCAGGAGGCGAAGCGCTGAAGCGGGCTGGAATTACGCCGCTGACACTTCAGGCGAAGGAGGGTCTGGCCCTCCTGAATGGCACCCAGGCGATGACTTCCGTCGGCGGCTTGGCGCTGCTCGATGCCGAGGCACTGGTCGCCGCAGCAGACATTACCGGCGCGCTGACACTTGACGCGCTCAAAGGCACACCAGTCGCGTTCGATCCAAGAATCCATTCTGTACGCCCGCATTCCGGCCAGCAGATCAGCGCGAAGCGCCTAGTCAAATTGAACGAAGGCAGCCAGATTCGCGAATCGCACCGGGATCCGTCGGTGGACACGCGTGTTCAGGATGCCTACGCCCTGCGCTGCATGCCGCAAGTGCATGGCGCTGTTCGCGACGCGCTCGCGCATGTCCGTCAGATCATCGAAATCGAGATCAACAGCGCCACCGACAACCCCCTTGTCTTTGTTGACGATTCCGCGCCAAACGGCGGCGAAATCCTGTCCGGCGGCAACTTTCACGGTGAGCCGGTCGCGTTGGGCCTGGACTACGCCGCCATCGCCGTCGCGGACCTTGCTACCATGTCCGAACGCCGAGTCGAACGGCTGGTCAACCCGCAGCTTTCCGACTTGCCCGCGTTCCTGACCCCATACCCCGGCACCAACTCCGGCCTCATGATCGCCCAAGTGACAGCCGCGTCCCTGATTGCCGAAAACAATGTTCTGGCGCACCCGGCGTCGGTATCGACCCTCCCGACGTCCGCAAACCGCGAAGATCATGTTTCGATGGGCATGACTGCCGCGCTGAAATTCGACCAGATCGTCCGCAATGTGGAATACGTCGTGGCAATTGAACTGCTTGCGGCGTGCCAGGCGATCGAGTTCCTCAAACCACTCCAGCCGTCACCGTCGCTGCAGCGTGTTTACGAGCGGGTGCGGGAAGTTGTACCGGCACTCGACAAGGATGCTGTCCTGTCAGAATATTTTGAGCTATTGCGCCCAATTGTGCTTGAGCTGGACAGTATCGTCGCGATCAATTAGGCGGACACGGCGGCACCGTCCCGAAGTCCGCAAGATCCGGGACGGTGCGTAGTGGACGCGCGTCGTTGCAACGCTCTTCCGCAGCGAACCGGCGCTATCACGGAACAGGAGAGTTTTGTGATAGGGCGCAATCGTTCGCCGCGTCTGCCGTGGGCCTGTGACCAGCAGGCTTGCTTGAAGTGTAGGCGAGCGTAGCGAACGTGTATGTGAAGGATTTCACACGCTTACAATGAATCTCCCCGTGGCTTGCCACAGGGAGATTCATTCTTTTCGGACTTGCCGACGCCTGCTTGCTTTATAGCTTGAAGGTACCGAGTCCGAGTTCTGCGAAAACTCCCAATATGTTGATCAAGATGCCGATTCGGTTACTGCTCGGACTTAGTGTGTTTGCGACCTTCATGTATTTTATGTCCGACAGCATTGTGATTCACTAAGCCCGACAGGCCGCCGTCCGCCTTGTTACGTTACTTTCGGCCACGGGTCACGCCTAACTATCCGACAACAGCTTGTACCATCCAACTTCCTAAGCCGATGGGGTAAAACAATGTTCCGCGTGATGCTTGCGCATGCTCAACTCTGAGCACCGACTTTCCGTTTTGGAGCCCTACTCATGAGCCTTGGCCGATCAATTTTTGGCGTGTCCGAATTTACGACAATGCCGTGGACGTTTGAAGAAGACATCGAGCGCTACGCCGATCTCGGCCTGCTGAACATCGAAATCGTTGAATCAAAGCTCGATTACAAGGACCCGGTCAAGTTCAAGGAGCAACTCAGCTTGGTGACGGATCAGATGTTCACCATCAGCTCCGTTCAGCCTGCCACACACTCCCTGTTCCCCGACTATCCGCGCCCGGAGCCGGAGTCGCCTTCGGAGCGCATGGCCCTCCTGCGCCAGACCATCGAGCGGTTCGCCAAAGCGGGCTACGCGATGGGAACTGTGTTTGTGACCATTCCGGGCGCTGCGCCGGACCAGAACTACCGTCTAGCCTACGAAACTGCAACTAAGGAATATACGGAGCTAGCGAAGTTTGCGGCTGGCTATGGCGCGAAGATCGCGCTGGAGCCGCTCAATCCGATCCTGATGAACATCGACACGTTCATCTGCACGATCAGCGACGCCATGCGCGTTGTCCGCGAAGTGAACAACGACAGCTTCGGCATCCTTCTCGACACCTGGCACATCTGGCAGGATTCGCAGGTCGAGAAGCGGATCGACGAGTGCATGGGGAAGATTTTCGCCGTGCATGTCAATGACTGGCACTCGCCGCGCTGCATGGGCGACCGGGCCGTGATCGGCGCGGGGCAGATTCCATTCCCAAAAATCCTCCGCGCAATCCACGAGACGGGGTACAGGGGCGTCTACACCCTCGAAATCTTCTCCGAACTTGAACTCGAGGACTCGCTCTGGAAGGGCGACATCTCGACCGTTATCACCCGCATCAGGCAGGAGTTTGGACGGGCGTGGAACGATGGGCTGAAGCAGAAATAGTCCGGCGCGTCATTCTTTTTCTTCAACAGGCGTCAGCAAATAAAGCAGCGGTGTCGAAATATTGCCCTTTTTGACTCCCGCGCACAGAATTTGGCCGCGGTCGTTTATCTGCTGACCATCAGTCAGGACAATTTTCGAGTCCTTCGGAATCAGCGTGTTGAGATCGTATGACTTGCCCTTGTGATAGATAAACGCGTGATACTCCGGCAGTGTTCGGCCCATCAGCAATTCCCCGACCACGTCGCCGTAGTCGTTGAGCGCCTCCGCGCTGCTGTCCAGATAGGTTGGGTTTAGGAGCGGAATGAGGGTTGCGACATGACTTCGGTCCCAAAATGTCGCGAGGCCGCCAGCGTCCTGCGTGTCGGTGCGGCCGCTAATTTCACCAACGATATTGATATCGTCCGCATAGCCGTACGAGAACGAATCCCCGTGCGCATCGGGAAGGTTGAAGCCGAGGCCGGCCTTCCAGTAGCAGGCGTAGAAGTTGGCATAACCCACATGCTTTCGCCGAAAGCGTTGGTGCTGATACACTTCGCTGCCATCAACGGCCGGGAACGCAGGCGCATCGCCCTCAGCTAGCCCCAGGTCTATCGGCTCGCCAAATCCGGGCCAAAGATAGGCGTCCTGGTGAAAGACGCCGGTAGACGTTTCGAACGTCACCTCGCCACTGGCCACCCCAAGATCGTTTAGACCATCCACGTACACTCCCTTGTTCTTAGGCATTTCTAGCTCATGCACGGCACCATCGAAAAACACGAACGGCGTCGCGCTCGACTTCTTGTCGAGCGTCCCCCCGATAGTGCCCTCGTCGTTGATCGAGGTGCAAAGTGCATTGTCACCAACTGCGGATGTGATGTCCGTAACGACGCCATTTTCGACCACAACCGAAGTCCGCTTGGCGGCGAAGTTCTTGCCCGTCAACCCAGCGACAACGCCGCTTGCATTCATGGACGCAACATCCAGCGGCTTCGTGTAGACTTCGGTGACAGTGTAGGTAGGGGGAAAAGTGGAGTTGGCGGCGTGTAAAATCGACGGTGAGATCAGGCAGACAAGTCCCGCCAAAACCAGGCGTAATACTACGAAAATTACGCCGCGTGTTCTTAGGGTGAATGCTGACATTTTCTTTGTCCGTACTCCATCTTGACTTTCAGGAACATCGGACGGCAGTAGGTTGGACAAGGATAGACCCGATTCCTTCGCATTGTCTGTCAATCAGTCGGCAGCATCGAAAGCCGCTCGCGGGACAGCCTACTGTAGTAAAGCTCTTCATTGCTTTCCGCAGCTACTTCAAATTGCAGCCGAGCGTCCAGAAGTTTGCTGGTTTGTTCGGCACATATCCCTCGAACATAGCGTGCAAAGGGGACATCGCATCTGGACGGTTCCGTGGCGAGGTAGAGTTCGGCAAATCGATCTGCCTGCTCATAATCCTTAAGCGCAAGCATCGCGCGTGCGGGCAGGCCGAGGCAAAATTGCTGCGTATTTCGGTCGTTCAGGAAGCCCTGTCGTCCCTCGTCAACAAGGGCAGCCTTGCGCCGCGAGTCTAATTCGCGCCCCATGGCGGCATATATCCAAGCGTAAAATCCATGAGCATAGAGATTTAGTTTTGGGTCCTGCTCCAATGCACTCGCAACACGATTCAGTCGGAAGTACGCCTCATTCGGGCGCTCCGCCAACATCAGCGCCCTAACAATTCCAAGCGTGACGATGGCTGCTAGCTTTGAGATGCTTGAGGCGGATCGGGAACCGACCATCTCCAACGCCTTCTCGAATGACGCCAATGCGGCATCGAAGTCTCCGCCAAGATTTTGCGCCTCACCTTTTGTCATCCAGGCACTTCGGCCACCAGCTGGGTTTTCTGCAATTATTTGATCGCAAAGTGCAATTGCTTCCGCTAGCTTCCCGTCCTTTTTCTTGAGGTTGGCGAGCATCCCACGTATACTTGACGCGTCATTGTGGAGCGAATGCTCCAGAGCGTGATCCAAACCCTCCTTACAAAACTGTTCAGCGGCGGCATCGTTGAGCAGGTTCGTGCTTGCAATTGCGGCCATCTTGTAGCAAATCGTCTTGATCTTGGGATCATTTACTTCGCCGATGCCTCGTTTCGACCAAAGCAGGCATTCTGTCATCAACCCAGCCAAATACGAAACATTCGAAAGCCGCCCCAGCACGATCTCATATGCAGGTAGATCGTCGGGCGGAACGATGCACGCGAGCCTCTCGTAAACGGCAAATGCTTCAGAATGATCAGACGCGGCATGGTGCGCCACGGCCCGGGCATCGAGAAGGCCACGTTCAGATTTTTCGGGTTCGGTGTTCATTTCTGACAAGTCGGTAGCAGATTGGACGATATTCAAGTACAGGTAGGCTCAATAGCCTGCTGCTCTAACCTTTTGAGCAGCAACCTTGCGGGCTCATGGTCGGGATTTCGCTCAATGGCGATGCGAGCATATTAAACAGCGCGATTGTTATCTCCGAGCTCTGAATAGATTTGCGCTAACAGAGTCGGTGCACGAGCGCCTCCATTCAATACCATCGCTGTGGCGAGGGGAGCAAACGCTACTAGGGGATGACCGAGTCGCATATAGCAGTCACCTAGAAGCTCCCACGATTTGAAGTGCGGAGAAACTTGGATGCTTTGCTTAAATGTCTCCGCCGCTTCTTCGAAACGACCCTGCTCCATCAGGCCGCGTGCCGTGTTGAAAAGTGCCGAAGATTTCTCTATCTTATGCTCTAGATGTTCCAGCCCCGGCCTCCGAAACGTCTCATCGAAATGCTTCAAGTGCTGCCGAACGTCAAACTCGTGGTCTATCTCTTCTTGCGTCAAATGCTCGCTGAGAGCCGATCGGCTCTTGATGACCACAGCGAACAGGTGCCAGCGTATTGTGCGCCTTGTCCGCGCAAGAAAAACATCTACCCACTTTACTGCAGTGGGATTGAAGAAACGCCAGCACTCCTATGCCTTACTCATTTATCTCTTACTGGCGTGAGGATGTAGTGGAGTATCGTAGCGCCGTCGTTGGTCGTGCCTCGGCACAGGATTTGACCCCGGTTGTTGATATAGTCCGCTTGGATCAACTGCACGCCCGAGTTCGCAGGCACGAGCTTAGCGAGATCGTATGCGACACCTTTGTGGAAGAGCGCGGCGTGGAAAAATGGACTATCGACACCGATTTCGCATCCTCCGACAACATCTCCTGAATCGTTGATGGACTCTGCATTGCTTTCCGGATAGTTGGGATCAAGGAATGGCAACTTATATGCAACATGGTTCCGATCCCAAACCGTGGCAACGCCACCGGTGTTGGCATCCGACAGTCCGCAAATCTCGCCGAAAATATTGACCCCTGACGCATAACCCTCGGTGCAGGGAGCGCCGTTCGCATCCGGAAGGCTGTAGCCGCGCCCGTTTTTCCAGTAAACGGCGTCGTCATCCGCTTCGCCCACGGTGATGCCAAAGAGATTCGTTGCCCCTGCTATGCTGCCGCTGGAAGCGGAAAACGAGGGGGATCCCGCAGGTGCATCGCCAAGATCTGTAGCGTGTCCGTCCCTGTCCCAAACGAACGCGTCTTGTCGAAATAAGCCTGGCTCGTCAATGAGGACGCTGCCAGTCGTGATCCCGAAATCGTTGATGCTTGCCGTATCGACACTGTCGTTTTCAGGAGCTTCCAGCGGGTGTATCTTTTTGTCGTAATAGAGGAAAGGTTGGAAGCTAGTTCCGTTTCGTAGCGCGCCCGCGATCGTGCCCCAATCGTTGATGGCTAAGCATATCGCATTCGTGCCCACGTCAGAGGTGATGTCGGTCGTTTGACCCTCTTTGAAAAAGATGGAGTCGTTGACACCGGGCGATGTACCAAAGGATGCAACGGTCGCACCGTGATCGTTCAAACAGTAGAAAAATGGCGATTCTGTAGGGTAGACGAGCTCTATTGTATAAGTAGGCGGCGTATATGGTTTCGCAGTTGATGCGGCGTCGGCGAACGATGCCAACGGGCCAAGAATGGTAGACGCCGCCGCTATGCCTAGCAAGCTGCGGATCAAAGTTCGGCGTTTATTCAGTCTTGTAAGCATATGAGTCACGGTCTCCCGGTTGATCTCGGCCAACTTCTGTTTGTGTGCCCAATTATACTTTCTTGAGTCCTCGCACAGATGCTAACCTAGCTATTTCTTAGTTTGGCAGCGCATTACTCCAACCCCAGCCTCCGAAACGTCTCGTCAATATGCTTCAGGTGCTGCCGCACGTCAAACGCGTGGTCTAATTCCGCCTGCGTCAGGTGCTCCTTGACGGCCGGATCGTTTGCGATGGCCGTCTTGAAGTCCTGGCCCTCCCAAGCCTTGGCGGCGTTGCGCTGCGCCACTTTGTACGCGTCGTCGCGCGAAAGGCCCTTGTCGATCAACGCCAGCATGATCTGCTCCGACGAGACCAGGTTCCCCATCTTCTGGAGGTTTTTGAGCATGTTGTCGGGATGGACGATGAGCGTGTCGAGAATATTCGTGAACTTTCGCAGCATCCAGTCGACCGCTATGCAGGTGTCCGGCAGGATGATCCGTTCGACGCTCGAGTTCGCAAGGTCGCGCTCATGCCAGGTCGTGATGTTTTCCAACGCCGGGATGACATTGCCGCGCACCAGGCGCGCGAGTCCAGTAACGGTTTCGGAGTTCCATGGATTGCGCTTGTGCGGCATGGCCGACGAGCCCCGCTGGCCCTCCGCGAAGTACTCCTGGACCTCCAGAATTTCGGTGCGCTGCAGGTTGCGAAGCTCGGTCGCGAACTTTTCCAAACTGCCCGCAAGAATGGCGAAGGTGGTCATCACCTGCGCGTGACGATCCCGCTGCAGAATCTGCGTACTCACGGGGGCAGGTTTCAGACCAAGGCGATCGCAAACCCACTCCTCGATTTTCGGATCGATATTGGCGTGCGTGCCGACCGCGCCGGAGATTTTGCCGAACGCGATCATCTCCCGCGCCTGATGCAGGCGCTCGACACTGCGCTGCAATTCGCCGTACCAGACCGCAAGCTTGAACCCAAACGTGATCGGCTCCGCATGAATACCGTGTGTCCGGCCAATCTGCAGGGTGTCCTTGTGTTCGCGCGCGCGCCTGCCAATGACCGTCAGCAACCCTTCGCAGTTGCGCAAAATCAGGTCGATGGAGTCGCGCAGTAGCAGGGAAAGGGCGGTGTCAACCACATCGTATGACGTGATCCCAAAGTGCACAAACCGTCCCTCTTCGCCGAGGTTCTCCTGAACGCTTTTCACAAACGCCATCACATCGTGCCGTGTCTCAAGCTCGAGCTCGGCGATGCGGTCGAGGTCAAATTTGGCGTTTGCCTTGATCTTCTCGACGTCGGCGTGCGGAATAACACCAAAATGCGCAAGTCCCTCGCAAACGGCAATCTCGACATCGAGCCAGCGCTGCGTCTTGGCCTGCGGCTCCCAAATCGCGCACATTTCGGGGTGGGAATATCGTTCAATCATAGGGGTAGTTTACCTGGAGGAGACAAGCGCAGGCAGTCCGGGCAACTGCGCAAGTATGCTGTGAACTCGAGTGACCATGTATACTGCCTCGTGACTTTCTCCCAACCCAACGAACCCTCAGAGTCCTCAATCTCTGACGTTATATTCGCCGCAATAGTCGGCCTGCTATCAGCAGGGATAGTTCCGCAAATCGTCATGTGGATGGTCTTCACCAGGCACACGACTCAGGCGGACGCGTGGGTCGGAAGCTACGCGGAGTCGCGTATGACGGTTTGGGCGATCTGCGCGACACTGCCGCTCATTCTCCTAAGCATCGCCGGTGCGATTGGCGCGGCGACCGCATGGTCTGGCGCGCCACCGAACTCAAAGCTGATCCACAACCGATTCGGGAGCTGGTTCTCGGGACCTGCGGGGCACGTTTCCCTTGGCATGGCGACTCTTCGTGGAGCGTACGGCGGCGAGATGGGCGTGCTGATAACCCTGCCAATATTCGCCGCATTTCAGCTAATGACGGTCTTTATGATGATCTTCGGCCATCCGGCAGTAGTGCTCTTGCCGATCGGGCTTTTTCTATTAGTTTCCCTAGTCGCGGTGTCCTGGGGCGCAGTAATTGGACTAGTCATTTATCTGCGCAAAATGGTTGGATGGTGGGCCGCAATCGCCGCATCGCTTGCGTTCGTTGGCGCGACAAACCTGGTGATAACCCATTTTCTTACGGCCCGATGAGTCTAAGCGAGAGAATTGCAAATCAGACTGGTTCGTTTATATTGGGCAGGTGACTTTTCATATGCTGTCAATTAATACAAGATTAGATCAATAACTTTATCACGTCTTGATAAATGGCAGCAGCCGATCGTATTTCTTAACGCCCAGTCCCCGCACCATTAGCAAGTCCTGCGGCGTTCGAAATCGATGAATCTGCTGCCGCACCGTTAAAATTCTGCCTGCCATCGCCGGGCCGACTCCGGGCAACTCTTCGAGTTCACTTTCCGACGCCGTATTGATATCGATCTTTTCCGCGCCGGGCGCTTTGAGCTTCGTGATTGCACCGCTGGAAGCTGATGCCGCCTTACCGGACGCGGATAGTTCGGGCCGTCCGTTATCCGACGTCTCCCCTACCGAGTTCCCGCTGTCCGGGAGGGCCGACGATTGCGATGCCACTTCCGCCTTTGTGGGAATGTAGACTTTTTCGCCGTCGTGGACTGGTTCGGCGAGATTGATGGCGTCGATATCGGCTGTCTTGAGCGCGCCGCCTGCCGCTTTGATTGCCTCAAAGACACGCTGGCCGTTCGCCATTTTGTAGACATCGGGACTTTTCACAGCACCGGCAACGTGGACATAGATCGTGCCAGAGTTTGAAGACGGCCCGGTTGCGGCATCAATTGATGACGCGGCATTGGATGCTTGCGGTAATGGCGCAGGTGCGTTCATGCCTGGCGGCATAGTAATGATCACTGGAGGACGGGTGGCATTCCGGTACGCGCCGACCGCGAGGGGGACAAGCAGCGCGATCACCGCAAGCACAGCAATGACAGTGATGGCGATGCGGGCGCGTGGTTGCATAATCAAGACCCCTCCGGCTCGTACCTCGCCACCTCCCCGAAACGGGAAGGCAAGGTTTTTTGTGGTACGAGCGTCTCCGCCTGTCTTTCTTAATATCTCTAGCCAGCGCTTAGGCTCAGATTAGCATGAGACAGGCGGGGCGCCCGTCCTACACGACGACATTCACCAGCTTGCCCTGAACGACAATGATCTTCTTCGGCGCGTTGCCGTTGAGCGATTCGATGACACGCGGGCTGGCAAGAGCCATGGCTTCCAACGTGGCCTGGTTGCAATCGGCTGGCGCGGTCAGCTTGTCCCGGACTTTGCCGTTCACCTGGACAACCAGCGTGATTTCGTCAACCTTTGCGACCACTTCATCGTAGAGCGGCCATGGCGCGCGGTACAAAAAGCCCCGCTGACCAAGCCGCTCCCAAAGCTCGTCGGCGAGGTGCGGCGTGAACGGTGCCATGATGCGGACCAGATATTCGACCGCTTCGTTGACCGCCGGATCGCGCTGGCCCTTCGGCAGCTTGCCGGTAACTTCGTAGATCAGATTGACCCACTCCATCAACGCGGCGACTGCGGTGTTAAATCGGAATTCTTCGAGGTCTTCGCCGACCTTCGCAATAGTCTGATGCGTTTTTCGCCTCAGCGCGCGATTTTGCGAACCCACGATCTGCTCGCGCCATTTGATGGGATCGAAACCGTCGGCGTACTGCATAACTAGGCGATAGATGCGGCCCAAAAACTTCGCCGAGCCGCGGATTCCGTCCTCGCTCCACTGGACATTTTCTTCGAACGGCGCGACAAACATTTCATAGACACGCAAAGCGTCGGCTCCGTAGTTTTCAGCGGCCTCGTCAGGCGTGACCACGTTGCCCTTCGACTTCGACATGCGCGCCCAGCGCCATATCACCTTGTCGGCCGGGTAGGCCGCAAATTCTTCGGGCTTGAGCACCTTCCAATCGATAATCTGCTCGGAGTCGTCGGAGTCGTCGCCGGTAGACTCTTCGTTTTCGCTTGGTTTTCGTCCTGGAGTCCACGCGAGCATTGAGCCCTGGTTGCGCAAAATTCGGAACGGTTCCGTGAAACCTACCAATCCAGCGTCGTAAAACGCCTTCGTCCAGAAACGCGCATAGAGCAGGTGCATGACCGCATGTTCGGCACCACCAGCGTACAGATCAACCGGCATCCAGTAGTCGGCGGCCTCGCGCGACCAGGGCTGCTCGGAATTGTGCGGATCGGTGAAGCGCAGGAAATACCACGACGAGCACGCGAAACCGCCCATGGTGTCGGTCTCGCGCCGCGCCGCGCCGCCGCAGGTTGGACAGGTCGTGTTGACCCACTCCGTGATGGTCGCGAGCGGCGATTCGCCCGTGCCCGAAGGCGCGTAACTTTCGACATCGGGCAGTTTGACCGGCAACTGATCGTCGGGCACGGCCACTTCGCCGCAGGTCGGGCAGTGGATAATCGGGATCGGCGCGCCCCAATAACGCTGGCGGGAAATCAGCCAGTCGCGCAACTTATACGTGACAACAGGTTTGCCGCAGCCTTGAGTTTCGAGCCAGCGCGCCACTTTGCCCACAGTCTCCTTCGAATACGAAAGCCCGTTGAATTCGCCGGAATTGGTCAGGACACCGCTGCCGACAATCGCTTCGGTCATCTGTCTCGCCCGTTATCGGCGTTTCGGGAACATCCTGATAGACTGGGACAGTCGGAAGGCCAAATTTGCGGGCGAACTCAAAGTCGCGCTGATCGTGCGCGGGAACCGCCATGATCGCGCCAGTTCCATAACCCATCAGGACATAATCCGCGATCCAAACGGGTATGCGCTCGCCATTGACCGGGTTGATCGCATATCCGCCTGTCCAGACGCCGGTCTTTTCCTTTCCCTCCGCCTGACGCTCGATTTCGGTCTCGCGTTGCGTACGCAGGATGTAGTCCTGCACATTGCCGCGATGCTCCGGTGTCGTGATTTGATCAACGAGCGGATGCTCCGGCGCAAGCACCATGAACGTCGCGCCCCAGAGGGTATCCGGGCGGGTGGTGAAGACGCGGCTGGAAGACCTCCCGCTGACCCCTCCTTCCGAAAGGATGGGGGAGGGAGGCGTATTGAACTAAGTTCCGACCAAGTGAGTTCAAACGTCGCAGATACTTCATCGTTTTCTCTCTTGGCCTTGACGTCAAATTTCGCCTTCTTCTGCAACGCGTACGAGAACTCGACATTACCTCGCTTCTCTATTTGCTCGATTTGATCGTCAGAAATATGTCGTAAAGCACTCGCTCCGTATCAGCCGAATTCAGCTCAACGAACTGCATTTCTTCGAGCCCTTCACCGTTGCGATAAATAGGAGGCTTACCCGCACTGAGATTAAGCTCCTGTGATCTAGTTTCAGCCAAGATGTGCAGGAGTTCATCGATATGACTGTCCTCTAAATCCTTCAGTCTGGAATGGTGAGCGATTTGTCGCCGGGGTAGGTCTGCGCTTCGGTCGAAATGACAAATCCTTCCCTTCCCGTTTCCGGAGGGGTGCCGAGGAACGAGGCGGGGTAGGTCTGAAACTCCACCTCCGCGCCTTCGCTCCGGCCGATCCAGTTGCGCTGCATCGCCTTAATGCCCTCGGACCAATCGATGGTGTCAAGATCGGCCAGCAACCGTTCGGCATAGGCCGTGATCTTGAAGAACCACTGCGGCATCATGCGCTTTTCGACCAGCGATTCGCAGCGCCAGCAGCGGCCGTTGACCACCTCTTCGTTGGCGAGAACCGTCTTGTCGACAGGGCACCAGTTCACTGCTGCAGTGCCACGATAGGCCAAACTGCGCTTGTAAAGCAACAGAAACAGCCACTGCGTCCAGCGGTAGTATTCGGGATCGCTGGAGTTGATCTCGCGGCTCCAGTCGTAGCTCAACCCAATGAGATTGAGTTGGCGCTTGTAGTTTTCGGAGTACTCGGCGATCATTTCGCGCGGGTTGCGTTGGCGCTTGATCGCCTCGTTTTCGGCGGGCTGACCGAACGCGTCCCAGCCCATCGGGTGCAAAACGTTGAACCCACGCATGGATTTGTAGCGCAGGAACGCGTCTGTCGGGGCGTAGTTCTTAAAATGGCCGACCGACAGTCCCGCGCCGCTGGGATACGGAAACATTTCCAGTCCGTAGAACTTCGGCCTTGACGGGTCAATCTCTGCGCGGTAGATGTCGGCTTCGCGCCAACGTTGCTGCCACTTCTTTTCGACTGTGCTGAAATCGTAGCGGCCCTCGCTCGCAGCGTTGCCGACGTGGGCTGCTGCGCCTGTGCCTTTATGTTCTGACTTGGGTGCGGAAGACATAATCTGTGGAAATCCAAACAACTGCCGGACACCCGCAAACAAGCATTGTAAGCGGGCGAATCTGGAGGATTATACCAGAACGGAAAGATGGTGGACCGACGTGGGACGGTGCCAAAGTGGCCAAAAAGCCGCCTCACCCAAACGGGCGAAGCGGCTTTTTGCAATCCAGTATTAACTGAGATTAGGAACGCTGGTCTGAATGCGTAAACGTCATTTGCGAATGTTCGTTTTGCTCTGCCAGAGCCATCATGGTCCGCTCGATCTCAATGCGGTGGCTCGGACTTGGGCGAAGGGACATCGGAAGCGGTTCGCCGGGATGCGCACGCATCCAGTCGAGGTTACGGCAAGTGACTTTGTACATGATCTCCCGACGCTGCTCAAGGGTGTTGAGCTCGGCTTGAGTCGGGACATGATAGGGACGGTAACCGACGGGCATGTCGGCGTAGAGTGGAAAAGCGATGGCGCTCAAGGTCGCCGATAGAGTAACGATACTGAGAGTTTCAAGCAAGGTCCAACCTCTGCGGGAGCGAATCGCAGCGGAGGAAGGGCGACGCGTTTTCAACTAATCATTCTCCTGATATGCATCCGTACATCAAGCAATCCGATGCAGCATAAGCACTAGTTCGCAAGGCAGTCATCCTCGCCAGTGCAGCAGCATTTTCTATCAATTGGTATCCTCGAAAGGTTCACGTTCCTGCTTTCTTCCGAGGGCTTCTGTTTTGCACTTCAAGCTCGAACGCCTTTCGGCGGTCCGATCTCACTACTATTTTACTCAATAATCTCGATATTTATATTAAAAGACTGTTAAGAATTTTTTATATAATATTCCGCAGATCATTGTGGGCGTCATGAACAAGGTGTTTGCACGCGAGCGCAACCTCGTTTCATACTAAAACTCGCTAGCTCACAATTGTTGTAGACGGCAGAGGTGGGCTATTGTTCGGACGGCATTCAAGGCATTTTTCTAGCATAAAATGGAACGAAGACGACTGGCGAGACTTTGCCGCCAGACTCGAGTGAATATTGCAATGTCGCTTGGTCGAATTAAAGATATACTTAGGCGTAAATGCATGTACAAGCCCACAACCAGCGTAAAGAGGTGTTACACCGAAATATCCGAAACTTCCTGCGCAAAGGCGAGTTCGCTAGCATTCTGCTGCTTCTTGCTGGTGAGCAGCTCGAGCTTGGCCGCGATCACGTCGCGGAGTTGCTTGCGCGGATCGTCCGCATAAGCACCGCAAATACAGAGAGCGGAGCTAAGGCGTCCGCGACGATCATAATTGCAGGCTGCCTTTTCAGTAAAAAGCGATACGCTGAGGCGTTTGCACTTTATGACCAAGCCGCGAGAATGCAGCGCGTGGGAATTTTGGACGCGTGGATACGCCGGGCGGACTGCCTCATTGCCATGGGTAGAAAATCTGAGGCAGAGCAAGCATGGAACGAAGCTGAATTGCGCATCGAGTCACTGCCAGACAGCTTCATGAAGTTCAAAGCCCTAGCTGACATTGCCGAGCGCACCGGAAATTACGGCCATCACTACGAAATGCTTATTAAGGCGATGGAGTTTTGCTCCAGCGACGAGGTCGTCAAGCGCCAGATTATTTTCATTGAGCTTGCCGTGACCGCGACGAATAACCTTGGACGCCCTGAAGACGGTCTACGCTGGGCTACAGATTGTCTTGCCACAAGTCCGCGGCTTCGGATTAAGACAATGGCTCACGACTGGGCCGGACGAGCAAATCGTGCACTTAGCAATTTAGATGCCGCCCACGAGCATTTCAGTTTGGCGCTTTCTGCCCGCAAAGGCGTACGGCGATATCGAGCAGACGCAACAAATGCGCATCAGCATTGTCAATATCGAAATCGCACAGGGACATCTGTCGCCTGCTTTGAAAGAGTCAATGAGGCTTTGTTCTGAAACAAACACGAAAGACCCTCCTTTAGCTGTTGCAACCTGCTTTATCTGGCTTGGACAATACGAGGAAGCCCTTAAGTTCTTGAACGAGACGATCAAAAGGCAAGAAAGCCACAAATGGACAACTGTTGGCGTGGATGCGATTGCGACGGTCCGACTCCAGGCCGCTCGTTGTTGTGCACAATTAGGGCGCTTTGAAGAGGCCCAAAACCACTTGAGCCTTTGCGCGAAGTCAATTCAAGATCGTGGCAAACACATTTACGCCTTTGCCTTGACCAAGGCAATAGTTGAATGCTATCGCAGTCAATACGCAGCAGCTGAAAGGATCATGGACGACATATCTGATCAACTGCCAGATATTCTGGGAAATCGGCGAATCACGAAAACTTGCGTACCTTTGCTGGTCACTTTGAACTTAATGCTGTCGCGATTCGATGTGGCTAAACCGATGCTTGAAAAGTGGGGTGAAACCGAAGATCTGCCCATCGCACAGCCCAGATACCTCCTCCACCTCGGCGATTGCGAACTCGGCCTCGGCAACCGTCAGGCGGCGAAGGAAGCGTTCGAACGGGCTGTTGCGGTCGGCATTGAAACCGTGCACGCCCGAACTGCGCGGGAGCGACTTGCTTCACTTGGGTAGAATCTCCCCAAGACCATGCTCCCACTCCGAATCATTCCATGCCTCGATGTCAAGAACGGCCGCGTCGTCAAAGGCACGCAGTTTGTCAACCTGCGCGACACCGGCGATCCGGTCGAGCGCGCCGCGCTGTACGCCAAGGAAGGTGCTGACGAGCTTGTCTTCCTTGACATCACCGCGAGTTCGGACAACCGTGAGCTTGTCTTCGAATACGCCGCGAGGGTTGCCGAAGAGGTGTTCATTCCTTACTGCGTGGGAGGTGGGATTCGCACTGTCGACGACTTCCGGCGCATGCTGAAGACGGGCGCGGACAAGGTTTCGGTCAACAGCGCGGCTGTCGCGACGCCCGATCTGATCCGCGAATGCGCCGACAAATTTGGCGCGCAATGCGTCGTTGTGGCGATCGACCCCAAGCGCACCGGTGCGACCAAATCCGGCTGGGAGGTTTTCGTCCACGGCGGGCGGACACCCACCGGCATCGACGCCCTCGAGTGGGCCGCGAAGATGGAAAAAATGGGCGCGGGAGAGCTGCTTCTGACATCCATGGATCGCGACGGCACCATGGACGGCTACGATATCCCGCTCACCAAGGCAGTGACAGAGACGGTTGGAATCCCGGTGATCGCGTCGGGCGGCGCGGGTTCGGTGCAGCATATCGCCGACGCCTATTTCAAGGGCGGCGCGCAGGCCGCATTGATCGCGAGCCTGCTGCACGATCACCATACGACGTGCGACCAGATCAAAGTCGAACTCGCCGAACTCGGTGTCCCAATTAGACCGCCGCAAGGAAAGATCGCGACAAATGCCGCTTGACGAAACCGTCCGCAACGAAATATTAGACAAAGTCCAGTTCGACAAGGATGCTGCGGGACTGGTGCCTGCGGTGGTTCAGGACGTTGACACCAAGGATGTCCTCATGCTCGGCTTCATGAACCGTGCCGCGCTTGAAAAGACTCTGGATACGGGCATGGTGACGTTCTGGACCCGCTCACGTCAAAAGCTGTGGACCAAAGGCGAAACCAGCGGAAATATCTTGGCCATGAAATCAGTGCGAATCAACTGCAACGACGACTCCCTCCTGATCATGGCCACGCCCGCGGGTCCAACCTGCCACACTGGACATCCCACATGCTACTTTCGCGAAGCGGTTCCGGATTCTTGGCGCGAGATCACCGAAGCGCAATTTGATCCAGATCAGGTTTATAAGAAGTAGACCTAACTTCCCCAAATGATCGCACGCTCCATCGAAGTCGTCCCCTACGACCCCTTTGGCCCTCACAGTTCGAAACGCTAAAGAGCGGCATCTGGCCAGTGGTCAGCGATCTCGCGACTTCCGTCGAGCATGTCGGAAGCACTTCCGTACCCGGCCTATGCGCCAAGCCCATCATCGACCTGGACATCGTAATCCCGTCCCAAGCCGAACTTCCGGAAGTCATCAAACGCCTGGCTGCATTAGGATATGAGCATCAAGGAAACTTCGGAATAGAAGGCCGCGAGTCGTTCCGCGGGCCTGCGGATTCGTTACGCCATCATCTATATGTCTGTCCGGCTAAAAGCCTAGCACTTCGCAATCATGTGACGTTTAGAGACCATCTTCGCACCAATCTATCTGATCGAGACACTTACGCCCAATTGAAGATGGAGCATGGCGCAGCAATTTTCGAGCGATATTGACGCGTACACCGAAGGCAAGAGCGAGTTCATTCTTACGATCCTCGCTCGCTATGATTTTGAAGGCGCGCAATTGGATGAAATTCGCTTGGCCAATTCGTAAGCCAATTTAGCCCGGAACATAATCGCCGCCAATTCTGTTGGTTTCACCGAAGACTTCTGTTGCGACTTTCATCCAAATCGAAGGAGATAAACTCGACCATGAGCCGCTTCCAAATTGATGCCAACGATACCCTCGTCCTCTTCGCCGATCTCCAGGCCGGAATTGCCGACATGCCGCTGACAATCCACCACAGCGAACTGAAAAAGAAGGTTTCCGGCTTGGCCCGTCTTGCGAAACTCCGTAGCATGCCCGTCATCGTGACGGCAGTAAAATCGCCGGACGGAAGCGATGCCAAAATTATGCCGGAAATCGGCGACGCGCTCGGTGTGCTCCCGACCCACTATCGGACAACCGCAGATTCGTTCCAAAACGCAGCCATTCTCGAAACTATCAAAGCAACCGGACGTAAGACCATCCTGATTTCTGGCGTTGCCACCGAAATTGCCGTCCAGCTACCCGCGCTAACCGGCACTGATCTCGGTTACCGCATGTTTGTCGTGGTAGATGCCTGCGGCGGAGTGAGCGAACGGACAGAATCGGCGGCGCTGAGTCGGATTGTTCAAGCGGGCGCATCGACTGTTTCAATGCCGACACTCACAGGCGAACTTGCCGGCGACTTCCGCGAGCCGGTTGGGCAAGAAGCGACAAAGCTGCTGTACGAGATGGTTTCCTAGCTAAGCGTTGCACGAGGAAAACCTGATGAACAATTTGGCGTCTCCCGCTCAACTGATCATCGCCGCGATGATCTCGCCCGCTCTTCTGATCCTCGGCTCGGCGTCGCTGGTTGCAACCGCCTTAGTTCGCTTGGCTAGGGCGGTCGACCGCGCGCGAACGCTTATGTTGGTCTCGCCGGAAGACGCTGCAAAGTACGGTTGGACGGATGCGCTCATTTCCACATGGATAGAGCGTTACGCCGAACGCTCCATGGTCGCCGAACGCGCCGTGACGGCGCTCTTTGGAGCGGTCGGCACATTCGTCCTGGCATGCCTAACCATCGCGATTGACCACTATTTCCACAACCACCTGACCTGGCTTCCCGTCGGTCTCACTGTCCTCGGCATGTTCTTCATTCTGCTCGCCGCCTACTACATGGTTCGGGAGTCGCACCTCTCGACCATGCAAATTCGCGAAGAGCTGCAGGAGTTGAGGAAGAAGTAACGAGCTGCCTACCCTCCGCGCCGCACTCTCCATGCGAAAAAAGCCCTAGCGGCCTCGGAGCGTTTCTAGTCTGTCTTTTGCTATCCTCCCCCTCCAATTCTCCACGTATCTCCCGATAATTGAAAATTGTTAACCCCCGTGCGCGAAGCCGCACGGCATTTTTTCGAGGAGACGCGCGGCCATGATGCAGCAGATTCCGCTAACAGAGATTGCAACCAACGAAGGACAACCGCGAAAGGCGTTCTACGAGGATACGCTCAACGAACTCGCGCAGAGCATCAAGGAGCGAGGCGTCCTCGAGCCCATTGTCGTGCGTCCCATCAAGAACTCCACTGGGCCTAAAAAGTACGAAATCGTCATGGGCGAGCGTAGATTTCGCGCATGCGGCATCGCGGGACTCAAGACCATCCCTGCAATTGTCAAGGAGATGACCGACGAGGACGCCCAGGCCGACGCCCTGCTCGAAAACTTTCAGCGCGAAGACCTCAACGCCATCGAAAAGGCGCGCGCAATCCAGGGTTTGCTGACATTCATGTCGTGGGAGAAAGTCGGCAAGACGCTGGGCGTCTCCGAAACCACCCTTCGGCGCTCGCTTGAGCTGCTTGAGCTACCGGGATTTGTGCAGCACGAACTGACACTGCGCGAGGCCGAGCCAGGCGAAATGCTTCTCACCGAAGGCCACGCCCGCATGCTTGGCGCGCTCAGCCACGATCCGTCGGTCCAGAAGCGGATGGTCGATAAGATCAAGAAAGAGAAGCTGAACCAAGGCGACACCGAACGCGTCATCCAGGCGATCAACAAGTATCCCGAGAAAAAAGAGGCGTTCCTGCGCGTCCCGCTCGCCGTCACCGAGCAGATTCTGCGCGCTTTGGGTGCACGCGCCGAACGCGCCAAGCCGTACAAGCCGCAGACCGCCGACCAGCACATGAAGGCGATCGACAAGGTCGCCACTCAGCTTGGGGACCTGCTGGACGAGCGCGTGGTCGAATATCTCGAGCCAGTTCAAATGAACCAGCTCCTCGCGACCTGCGCCGAATTGAACCGCGTTCTTGACGAGTTCAACAAGAAGGTCCGCCTAGCTCTCAAGAGCAAGGAGTCCGGGTTCCAAGAGGTCTACATCCACTGCCCGCTGTGCGGTCGTGTCGAGCTGATCGGTTCGCTGCGTTGCTCGGTCTGTTGGACCATTCTTCGACGGTGCTACGACTGCGGCAATTTCGACCGAGCGTTCGAAAAGTGCGGCATTAGCGGCGCGCAAATATTCATTGCCGAGGCGGAGAATCCCAAAGAATACTCCAAATCGTACAAATGCCCCGATTATCGCCCGAAGTACGAAGCTCAGGCCGTCAAAGTGCTCAAAGTTGCGTAGTTTTGTGATGATTTGCAACGACCTGCCCGCTCGCCGGGCAGGTCGTTTTGCTTTGAATATAGGCAGCGAGATGCTCGGTGTCAAGCTGTGGAAACTGCGGAAACTGCCGATAATCAGCATAATCACTTGTCTTGATTTTGAGCCCGTCGGGGCAGTGGCAAAGCGCTGATGCTGTTTCAAATTAAAATGAATCCGAACCAAACACGAGTCGTCGCCCTGACGGCATCATACGTGCTCGTATCCATTTTACTTCAGCTCTTCCACGGTCACCAGACCATTGCAGATCGCGGACTTTTCACCCTGATTCACCTCTTTCCGCCTCTTTTTGCAGGTCTCTGCGGGCTAAAATACTCCCGCGAACGCACAAAAGTGGGCGATGTCAGCCCACTCACTAGCGGCTGGCTGCTGATCGCGCTTGCCGCGCTCGTTTGGGCTGCCGGGCAGGCACTTTGCGCGTATTATCAGCTTGTCTTAAGGGTTCAGCCGCCTGTTCCAAGCGAAGCGGACGCATTCTATCTTCCGGCATATGTTCTCATTTTCGGGGGAATATATCTTCTTTTTGGCTCTATGCCACTCCCTGGTCGAGCGCGACTGATCCTCGATAGCACGATTGCGGTGTCTGGTGTCGCCATCGGCAGTTGGTACTTCATAGTCAAGCGACTTTGGCACGTATCGCACCTATCGCTTTGGTCAAAGCTCGTTACGGTCGCCTACCCTCTCGCGGATATCGTTGCACTTTTCAGCGCGATTATGCTTCTGCAGACGATGTTCCGCGCACGTAGATCGGATCGATTGCAAGTTACGATTGTCGCGTGTGGAATCGCGGTGATCGCGTTTGCCGACACGCTCAGCACCTATGCAATGCTGGCAGGTGCCTTCGAATCGGCGGCGTCAACGGCGCTGCGCTGGAATCTGGGCTGGCTCGTGCTCGGGTACGCGTTCGCGGGCCCGCTCTGGTTTCCGTCGAGTAGGTTCAACGAAGATGACGACCACGCCGCGAATGTCGCAAGTTCACCAAACACGCCAGGCCGAGTCACCGTTTCGGTCATTCGCCTACTTATCCCCTATGCCATTGCCGCGCTGATTTGCGCCGAAATGATGGCAAACGATTACTTGTCCTACGACCGGCTGCATGCATCAACATTCGCCATTACATACGCCATCATTTTGCTAGTGATCATCCGGCAGGTCGTCACGCAGATCGACAATCAGAAACTGACCGAGATCTTGAGCAAAGGCTCAGCGAAAACCGTCGCTTGAACGGTCAAATGCGACATTTCACAGAAGGGCTGGAGCAGATTGTCGAACGTCGCGCGCAACAGCTTGGCGCACTGCACCAACTGACCAAGGCCGTCCACAATACGCAGCAGGTGGACGCTGTCCTGACCGCAGCATCGCGAAACACCACAGTTGTGATGCACGCAAACGCCGCCATTGTCTGGATGATCGAGCGCGAAATCGGCAACGATGCCGATACATTCAGGCTCTTGCGAATCAACTTTGTTGACGAGCCTTTGCCAATTGTGGACCGCTTCGTACAGGAGTTCGAACCGAGCATTTGGGAGGGCAGCGCCGTAGTTCCGATATTGGATCCCCGAAAAATCGGCGGCGAATCGGCAGCGCCGGTTGCCGAGCTGCTCTACGCGCCCCTTCGCTACCGCGATGACATATTGGGCATACTGGGCGTCATACGCAATGTCAACGACAACGAATTGCTCGACGGCGCGTTCGACCAATCAGACCGCGACCTGCTTGAGAGCATCGGACTGGAAGTCGCGACAGCGCTCAATCACGCACGCCAGTACGCAGCTGTACGCGATGCCGCCGACCGGGATCCGGTCACGAACCTGTTCAACCATCGTGCCATTCATCAGCGGCTCGACGAAGAGATCGCACACTGCATAACGCACGATTCGTCGCTGTCCGTCATCATGATGGACCTCAACGATTTCAAGATATTCAACGATACCTACGGCCATCCGGTCGGCGATCAGGTACTTCGCCTGGTTGCGCAGACGCTCAGCGAAGAGAGCGCAGACGCGATTTGCGGCCGGTATGGAGGCGACGAGTTTCTGGTCTTGCTTCCTCGAACGACAATCGAGCAGGCAACGGAATTTGCGGAGCGGCTTCGCAGCAGGCTGATCTCGGAAGGCTTCCGAAATGCTGCCGCCGATGAAGGCAAACCCATCCCGATCGCAATCAGCTTTGGCGTATCAGTGTGTCCAGAGGACGCTCACGCGCGACACGACCTGCTCGCACTTGCGGATTCGAATCTCTACAAGGCCAAGAAATCTCACTCCGGGATCAGCGTCACCAGTTCGATCCAGCGTGTCAGCCACAAACTGCGCACCGACAGCTCGTTCGGTATCCTCGACTCGATGGTAACGTCGATCAACAACAAGGACAGCTACACGCGGCAGCATTCGGAAGACGTCACCAAATATGCACTTTGGCTCGCCCAGGAGCTGCGGCTCTCCGACGAAACCATGCACCTGATCCGTGTCGGCGGACTGCTTCACGATGTCGGTAAAATCGGAATTCCCGAGGAAATCCTTCGCAAGCCCGGCAAGCTCACTCCGCAGGAGTACGAAGCTGTCAAACAACATCCCATGCTCGGCGCCATGATCGTCTCTGCGATTCCAGGGATGGATGGCGTTGTCAACGCGGTCCGCTACCACCACGAGCGCTGGGACGGCAAGGGCTACCCCGATCGACTCTCCGGCACGGACATCCCCCTCCTTGGCCGAATATTGGCGGTCGCGGACGCGTTCAGCGCAATGACGACCGACCGGCCCTACCACGCCGGTATGGATTGGCTCGAAGCCATGAAGGAGATCGAGCGAAATATGGGAACGCAGTTTGATCCCATCATGGCGCGGGCATTCTGCAGCGTGATCAGTTGGCGACTGCAGGTGACCACCCCCACAAGCCGTGCGCTGAACGCAACCAGCAACGATCGCAATTTGCCGGCGGTGGCATAGGTTAAGATGAGGACAGAGAAGATTTTAGGAACGCTCAAGCCGCTGGGCTTTTTTTTGAAGCTGGCGGTTTGGCCGGTTCTCGCTTAGGCTCGAACATGGCCAAACCGCCAGCGGAAAGCATGCGTGAACGTGACAAGCGTGCTCGAACATTTGTGGGGCAGGCGTCCCCGCCTGCCTTTCTTCCCCCTTTCCTATTCCTATGGGAGGGAAAGGGGGCTAGGGGGAAAGGGCTCCTTAGTTATCCACCCGACTAATCGTCGTCGTCATCGTCATGTCGGTATGAATTGTCGGAATCACCGAGGACGGATCGCTTGATGTCGTCGTGGTCTTAGTTGTAACGGTATTCGTCGAACTTTTCACATTTCCAGCATCAATATCAAAATCAGTTTCGCCAGATCCTGACTGCTCCAAATCCATCTTCATTGTCGAGATTTTTGCGCCGCCTGGCTTTGTTTCGCCAAACATTTTGAAGTGAGTCTGTGCAATGTTTGATCCGCCGGCCTGTTGCAATCCAATCAACGCCATCTTATAGAATTGCGACATCCCGTACGGGCCAGTCGATGAGCTGCGCCAAATGTCCCCAACCTTCACCGCCTGATCGGGCAAAACGGCCATCTCGCCAAGCGCGCTGGTGTCGCCAAGCCCTGTTCCGCCAGTCGGAACCGGCGCTCCATTGCCGAGGGACATGCTCAATATTTTGCCTGTCGGACCGATGAGCAGCGACATGCTGGGCATCAGGTTCTTCAACTTGTCGGGCAGATCGAACGCTTTGCCGTTCATGGTCATCTTTGTGTCGCTGGACGACATCGTTACTGTCGCGCTCCCGTCCGGTGCGACGCTCTGGACGGTCTCCGTCATGACACTGGTCGAGTTAGTGTGGATTGGGCTCATCATTCCACCCGCGGCTGTGGCCATATCCATCGACATGTTGTAGGTCAGAACCTGCCCCTGGGTGAACTTGTAGCGAATTGTGACTGGCGCAGACGCGGTGCTAGGATCGGCACTGCATGCGCAGGCAAGAAGAGAGTTGAATGCGGATATGACCGCGACGATTCGAACCGCATTCATGACGGTCGATGAATCAATTTTCACAATGATCTCGCGTAACTGAGGCTAGGTTGCTGTCACTAATATAATACGACGCTTCGCATTATTCCCACTCTAAGAAGTGCGGTGCTAATTCATGGTCGTAGGCGGAGCGGCCGGAGAAGACGGTGCAGTCGGAGTCGGCGGAGTACCGGGAGTTGGTGGTATTGCCGGAGCAGAAGGAGGGGCTACGACGCCATCTTGCCGATCGAGGTGCATGACCATGGTCATGTCAACGTGGATGGTTTGCGGCTGAGCGCCCGTTGAGGGAGGGGCCATGGTCATCTTCATGGTCATGTTTGCGACGGTCGATTTGACATTGCCAGCGTCGATATCGAAATCGGTAGTTCCCGTGCCATTCAGAAGCATGTCCATTTTCATTGGCGCGCCTTCAATCGTCGAACCGCCCGGCTTGGTCGCCGCATAGTATTTCGTACCTATTTCAGCAATGCTTGCTCCGCTGTCCTTCAGGATTTGCGAAAGTTTCATCGATACGGCCATGTCCGCTCCTATTTGAGCAATCGGCACAGTCGCCCGCCAACTATCGCCAACATTCACCGGGTGGTCTGGCAGGAGTGCCATCTGGCCAAAGGGATTCGAACCGGTCATATCCATGCCAGGCAACCCGCCTCCTGAAGTGTCCGTCATCTCCAGGCTCTTTACTTTGCCTGTAGGAGTCATCGTCATGCTCGATCCTGCCGCCAGCTTGTTCATCACGTCGTCCGGCAATGTCGTCGGCTGACCATTGGTAGACATCTGCATGGAGGAGATCCCGGACTTGATCGTCGCGGTGCCATCGGCAGCAACACTCTGTATCGTCTGCGTCATCATGCTTTCGATATGCTGCTTGAGCGGGATGGTTTGACCGGACATGACCATGGTCGAATCGATGTCGGTAGACGACTTGTATGTGATGACTTGCCCGGCCGTAAACTTGTAGCGCATCGTCGTGGTGTCGGCATGGCAAATTGCCGCTGCTGTCAGGCCAAGCGCCACGCAAGAAACGACGAGAAAAAGGGCGGAAATCCGCAGCGATTTGTAGATGTTCATAATGAGCTGCCCAAACGGAAAGTCTGATTGCTGGCGTTAATATACTACGGCGTACCCCGGAATTGTGCAACGGGGCTTGAACTTTCACCTCAATATGCTCATAAGCAGGGGAATTGTGATCCCGCTCGCAAGTGTCAATACGAAGAATGTCGCGACAGCCTGATCGCCGTTCATCCGGTATTGTTCCGCCAGAACAGTTCCTGCCGCTCCCGGCGGCATGGCCGCTTCCAGCACGCATACGGACAGCAGATCGCCTGTGAGGTGCAGAACGTACTTACCGGCAACAAAGACAAGCGCGGGCATAATCAGCAGTTTGATGACGCCCAAGACCGAGATCAAGCCGATGTGCTTGATCGCATGTCCGGCGCTGAGCCGCATTCCAATCGCAAACATGACGACCGGAATGGTCGCGCTTCCTATCAGGGCGACGGTCTGAGTCAACAGGGTCGCGGGAAGGTTGTGGTTCAACGCGGGTAGCCGCACAAAAACCAGTCGCAAGATGATGCCTGAAGCCAGAGCGATGAACATCGGCGATTTCAGAACAATCGCCGCCGCGCGCAACACATTGCCGGACTTGCTCGCCCCCTCGCCGCACACGGACTTCAGCATCAGAGCGCCGGGGAAAAGCGGCAGTGCCATGCCAAGCTGGTCTAGAAAAACGGTCGCCGGGAGCTCGTTGGGAAAGAGCGCATTCGTCATCGGATAACCCATGAACCCCGTGTTTCCGAACATTGAAAGGATCGCGGAACCAATCGACCCTTTGTCCAGCTTGGCGATCTTGGCTACTCCTAAGACCAGCGCAATCGCGGCCGCTTCGGCCATCCACATCAAAACAGGTAGCAGGGCATCTAAAGCCACAAAATGCTTGGTGACAAGAGTGGACAGGATCAACGCGGGTAAGGCGATCTGAACCACAAACGAGCTCAGAATTGTCGAATCACTACGGTCTAGGAGCTTGATTCGGCGAGCAATCACGCCTGTAGCAACCAGACCGAAAAGGGGAAGAATGGCAATCACCGTCGGCAAGAGGACGGACGGATGGGTTGAGCCAGGCACGCCCCATGATACCTCTACGGTACAATCGCGATCAGCATGGTAACCAGCAACGAAGCACCGGATGGCAATTTGGCGGACTCAGGTGAACCGAAAATCTCCGCAGGAACGGTCTATCTCGTCGGGGCAGGGCCGGGCGATCCGAAGCTCATCACGGTCGCGGGACGCGAAGCGCTTGAGCGCGCCGATGTCGTCGTCTACGACCGGCTAGCGCACCCAAAACTCCTCCGCTATGCGCCTAATAGTGCCGAGATCATTTTCGCCGGCAAGTCGGCCGACAGGCATGTCCTCACTCAAGACGAGATCAATGCCGAATTGGCAACGCATGCGCTCGAAGGAAAAACAGTTGTTAGGCTCAAAGGCGGCGATCCGTTTGTCTTCGGACGTGGTGGCGAGGAGGCAGAATATCTACGCGAGCGCGCCATCCCCTTTGTGGTCGTTCCAGGCATCAGCAGCTCGATTGCCGCACCTGCTTATGCAGGCATTCCCGTGACTCACAGGGATGCATCCTCGTCGTTTGCGGTCATCACCGGCCACGAGCGCGCCGACGACCGCGAAAGCGGCACGCGTTCCGCGGGCGAGTCGGAGGGACGGAGGCGCTGGGATCGGATCGCATTTGCCGCCGACACGCTGGTATTTCTGATGGGCGTGGAGAGTATTGGCGAAATCGCCAGCCGCCTGATCGAGAACGGCCGCGACCCGCAAACTCCTGTCGCGATGGTGCGATGGGGGACATGGGCTGGCCGTCAGCAGACGTTGACCGGCGTGCTTGGCAATATCGCTCAGCGTGTTCGCGACGCCGGATTCAAGGCACCCGCCGTGACTGTGGTTGGGGATGTCGTCCGTTGGCGTGAAAAGCTGCAATGGTGGGACAACCGCCCGCTCTTCGGAAAGCGGATTGTCGTCACGCGGGCGCGTGAGCAGGCATCTGTCTTGATCGACTCTCTGGAACAGCTTGGAGCGGACACATTCGAATTTCCGACAATCAAGATTGTGCCGCCAAGCGACCATTTCGCCGCCCTTGACACAAGCATTGCTAACATCGGTAGCTACGCGTGGATCATTCCGACATCGGTGAATGGTGTTGAGGCGTTTTTTGCACGGCTCGCCCACGCGGGTGAAGACACGCGTGCACTCGCTTCGGCCAAGTTCGCCGCAGTTGGCCCAGCGACAGCCGCGAAGCTGATGGAGCACGGCATTAGGGCAGATTTCGTTCCGGCGAAGCTGACCGGCGAGGATATCGCGCTGGAATTCCCGGACGATGTCGCTGGAAAGTCCATCCTGATCCCACGAGCTAAGGACGCTGCCGAAAAGTTGCCGGCGATTCTAGCTTCGCGTGGTGCGCATGTTGATGATGTCGCCGCGTATGAAACAGTGCGGGATTCGGCCAACTCTGATGAGTTGCGCGGCTATTTGGAAGCGCGCGAGATGGACGTGATCACGTTCACATCGTCGTCCACGGTGAAGAATTTCGCGACGGCATTCGGCCCAAATCCGCCATCCATCGCCGACGTCGCTCTTGCCTGCATTGGGCCTTCCACCGCGCAAACCGCTCGCGAAATCTTCCAACGTGAGCCGGAAATCATCGCCACCGAGCATACGATCCCAGGATTGGTCGCCGCAATCCTGCGCTTCTGCGCGTAAGCGAACAACTAATTGGAACGGTCGTAAGGCACTCGCGCGACAGCGATTCTATATCCCGCGCGAGAGGCAGCGTTTCCTGTCCTAAATCCCCTTCAGCCTGATCGTGAAATCAATCGGCTTAGCCTCGATCAGATACGGAGGCAAGGTCAGTGGCCCGCAACTGTTGTTGCCTAGACCGGCGGTCAGATGGTCTATGTAGACAAACGATTCGTCGCGCGCGTTGAGCAGGTGATCGTGCGCCGCCTTCGCCAACTCTTCGGTCGTGTAGCGGCGCGGCGCGATATTCAGCTCCGACGGCCCCGATATTTCAATTCCCGCACCATTTGCATTTGTTACTTTCGCCCAAATTACGCCCGAGCGGTTTCCACCCTCCTGCGGCTTGATTCGGTGCACATATTGATCTGCCAAGTTGCCAGAATAGACGCCGTAGCGCGCGCTTGATTTTCGATCGGGGTAGCTTTCGTGCGGTCCTAAACCGTACCAAGCGAAATGGTCGAACTCACCAGGTAGGCTGATTCTCAAGCCGACGCGGCCCAGAACAGGCATCTCCTCCAGCAGCGGCTCCAGATGAGTTGAAATCGTAATCTCACCATTCGCTGAGACCGTGTAGACCGAATCCGCGCGGAATATAGGGCTGTGATGGTACGCGCCAAGAAGCGTGCTAATCTCGATTCTGGCACTCTCATCGCCCGTCTCGAGTACTTCAAATCCGTCGCATCGACGCTGGATTTTGTTGTAGCCAGCCTTCTCCCACGCTTGGCGGTAGAAGCCCCTATCATTGTCAATCGGCGCGCGCCAGACCTCTACTTGCGGGCCTGATTTGAGCAGCGAAGTCCCGCCAACGATCCATTCTTTGATCGTGCCACGCACTGAATCGAACACCACGATCCAGTTCTCGCCACTGACGCTGGCCTCAACAGGCGATTCCAGGATTGAGATTTTTCCTGCGGCGGAAAAGGTTTGCACAGACGGCGTTTTCACGGGAATCTCAAACTGTCCCCATGCCACCTCATGCCCAGCGTCGGCCCAAAATGTCGCGCTCTTCTCCGAGAACGAAATGTTCAGCCAGTATTTTGCGCCAGGCGCAGGCGCTATATTCTCAAACGGCACTTCGACAATTTTCGACCCGCCCGCCGGAATGTCGAGATTGTCGAGTTTCCCGCTTTGGATGGTCTCTCCATCTTGGGCGATGCTCCACGACGCTGACAAATGGCTCGCATTGAGAAATCCGTAACGGTTCGTGACCTTGAACTTGCCCGACGCGATGTCTTCCGCCTCAATCAATAGCGGCTCATAGTGCTTCTTAAGTTCGATCAGTCCGGGCGACGGCACCCGGTCCGGCGAGCACAGGCCGTCGATGCAGAAGTTGCCATCGTTCGGCTCGTCGCCGAAGTCCCCGCCGTACGCAAACCACATCTTGCCGTCTTCTGTGTACTGCCGAATCCCGTGGTCGGCCCACTCCCAGACACACGCGCCGATTAGGGCCGGATACTTGTAGATCGCATCCCAATACTCCTTGAGGTTGCCGGGAGCATTGCCCATCGCGTGGGCGTACTCGCAAAGAAAATACGGGCGAGTTTCGGTCTCGCTTTCTGCACGCCGGATCAGCTCGTCAACACCCGGATACATATTGCTGACCATGTCGACCACCGGCGCGTCGTACGCGGATTCGTAGTGGATCGAGCGAGTCGGATCCATAGCGCGGATGGTTTCGGCCATGGAGTCGTGATTTTCGCCGTAGCCGGACTCGTTGCCAAGAGACCAGATGATGATGCTCGGATGGTTGCGGTCGCGGCTGACCATGCGTTTGGCGCGGTCAACATACGCCGCCTTCCATTCGGGATTCTTCGACAATTCACCCCAGTCGCCGCTCTTAGCGCCACCAAATCCGTGGGTCTCAAGGTCGGCTTCGTCGATCACATAAAGCCCGTGCGTATCGCACAGCTCCAGCCAGAACGGATCGTTGGGATAGTGCGATGTTCGCACAGTGTTGACATTGAACTGCTTCATCAGGACAAGGTCGCGGATCATATCCTCGCGCGTAACCGCCTGACCGCGGTCGGGATGGGTGTCGTGACGGTTGACACCCTTAAGCTTGATCGAAACGCCATTGACAATGAGTTGCCGATTTTCGATCTTCACCTCACGAAAGCCAATCCGCTGTCGGCGGATATCGAGAACTTCGCCAGAGGGCGACTTCAGCGTGATTAGCAACGTGTAGAGATTCGGCGTTTCTGCGGTCCACGGCTTTGGGGCGGTGACATCGACGGTCGATTTGCCGCCGGGAACCGCTGTCTGCAAGATTGTCGCGCCGCCGTCATCGATCAGTTCGGCGCTAATTTCGGCGCTCGTGTCGTTTGTCGCGACGGTAATATCAAGCTTGAAGTCAATCGAATTTGGGGCGATGCGGGTAACGACATGGATATCGTCGATCCTCACCTTCGGCAACGAAACCAGGTACGCATCGCGGAACATGCCGCTAAGCCGCCACGCGTCTTGGTCTTCGAGGTAGGTGCCGTCCGACCATTGAAAAACCTGCACCGTGACTTGGTTCGCGACCGTCTTAACCAACTGCGAGATGTCGAACCGCGCGGGCATGCGGCTGACCTTGCTGAAGCCGACATATTCGCCGTTCACCCAGACGTTGTATGCCGAATTGACCCCCTCGAAATGCAGGCGCGTCTGACGCTCCGACCATCCCTCGGGCAGATCGAACATGCGGCGATACAGTCCAATCGGATTCTCGGTCGGCACAAATGGAGGGTCGATCGGGATGGGATAGCGGGTATTGGTGTAGTTGGGGATGCCGTAGCCGTTCATCTGCCAGTTCGAAGGCACCGCCAGCTTGTCCCACCCTGAATCGTCAAACTCCGCCGCCGAAAAACCCTCCGGCAGATCGTAGGGCGACTTCCCGTAGAGGAACTGCCAGTCGCCATTGAGCATGCTGGCATATTTCGACGAGCGCCAATCGCCGGTTATTGCGGCGTCTCGATCTGCATAAGGATGGCCCGCAGCGAGAACATCGATGCGGTTGCGATGCAGGACATGCTGGTTTTGCCAGTCGGGCTGAGTGCGTGAATGGTCGGTCATGAGAGTTTTCCGATGGTGCAAGGGGGAATTTTTTGGGCGACAGTGCCTTGAATCTCGCTATTGTAGCCGAAAGGGTTTCGAAGTGACAGTCAGTCATCCTGACCGGAGGGACGAACGACCGAAGTGGAAGGATCACGTAGTTTCCTTTTGCCGCACCAATAATTCCACCACGGTTGAAAACCGCCCTAATCCTATTGCCCCGCCACGTTAAACTCCACCACCTCTTTGAGCAGCGGAGTCGCGCGCAAGGAAACAATCTTGCGCGTATACTTCGAACCATCCTCTTCCGTCTCAATCAAGCCAAAGGCCTTGCCGAATCTGCGCATCATCCGGTTTTCGTACGCATCCCGGAACTCCTTTTCCGGCGTTGACCAGGAAACTTCCTCGGCTTCAGTGAGTAAATGCGGAAACGCTTGGGCGATTTTGTCCGCATAAAACGACGTTGGTCGCCACTCGTCGCCGAACTTGGCGAGTAGAAAAAGCGAGAAGCAAAAAGAGTGCTGAATCGTGCGCAAGTCGTCCTCGAAATCCCAAGATGC
This sequence comes from uncultured Armatimonadota bacterium, assembly GCA_963699265.1. Lineage (GTDB taxonomy): Bacteria > Armatimonadota > Armatimonadia > Armatimonadales > Capsulimonadaceae > CAXSEA01. The sequence goes on from OY969427.1 coordinate 2,208,198, forward strand.
CCACGCTAATTTTGTCGCGTACGTCCTGAGCAGCTTCGGATAGATTTTGCTCAGACCTGACTCGGCAAGGAGTTTTTGACATGCTTTTGTCAGGACGAATTTGCCGTCAAACTTGCGAATCAGGCCAGCGCTCTGTGCAACAAACCGAACAACTTGCAGCTCTCTGAAATCCGTTTCGGATTGAATTTCTCCAAATCGCACAAACTCATCGTGCTCTTCGACGCTGCTGACCGCCTTCTCAATGTCACGACAAACTTTTCGGGGCAGGTTTCCAGTTGGGGTCGGCTTCAATCCAGTCGGGCCAATCGCAGTAGCGAGCAAGCGGAACATGATGGCAAATGAGGCAAGATCGGCGTGTTCGACTTCGCTCGAAAATACTACGGTGTCTGGGCTATCGAACGGGTTGTAAAGGAAGTCCCGCATATTCGAAGGCGACAGCCCGCAAAAATCGGCGACGGGAGCATCGTTGAATCGCTGCATCACCTGATCGATAATTACCTGCGCTTCATCGATGTTCGCAGGCTGAAGACCCTCCATAGCCCGCTGAATGGCTGCGTTAATTTCGTCTGTCTCTGGAATCGACATGAGCTATTGGTACTCAATCTACGGAATTATTTGACTATTGCTTCCGCCGCGCGTTTTCCCAACTCTTCCGGCCTGTCAAGCGATCCCGCCACGCTTGCGCGGCGAATCACGCCACCCTCCGCCATCATCACATGCAGCGTAAACTCGCGCTCCGGGAAGTTCGCCCATGCACCGACTGGCGTGCTGCATCCGCCGCCAAGAGCGCGTAGGTAAGCGCGTTCCGCCCGAACACATGCATTTGTGCGGGGATTGTCAATGCTATTAACCACGTTCAGAACATCCTCCCTATCGCCGCGTGCCTGAATCGCCAGCGCACCTTGACCGGGGTCGGGAATGAACCAAAGCGGGTCAAGGTATTCGCCGATGACGTCGGCGCGTCCCAACCGTTTTAGCCCCGCGACGGCGAGGACAATGGCGTCGAAATCGCCGTTTGCCAGCTTGCGCAAACGCGTATCGACATTGCCGCGAATGTCCAAAATGTTCAGATCGGGACGCCTTTCGCGCAGGAGGGCCATGCGCCGGACACTGCCCGTGCCAACCCGTGCACTCGGCGGCAGGTCGTCAAGCTTCGCGCCAATCATAGCATCGCGGGGATCCTCCCGCGCGGGAACAGCGGCGATGACCAGGCCATCGGGCAGTTCCGCGGCGAGGTCCTTCATTGAATGCACCGCAAAATCGACTTCACCCGAAAGCAGAGCGTCTTCCAGCTCCTTCGCGAAAATTCCCTTTTCGGAATAGGTCGATAGCGGCGTGTTAGCGGCCTGCGATTTGTCGCCGCGCGTCGTGACATGTACAAGCTCAACAGTCAGGCCAGGGTGCGCGGAGAATAGCTGCGATGCAACCCATTCGCTCTGCGCGACCGCGAGCGCGCTGGCCCTGGTACCCAGCTTAAGATGCATCGATTTCCTGGTTGGCCTTAGATTTGCCCAGCCATTTCCACCCGAGCGGCAGAAGGGCGGTCGCGAGACCAGACTTGATAATGTCGCCAGGCAGGAACGGCAAAACGCCCAGCAGAATTGCCTTTCCGAATCCTCCGACAAAGTGCTGCAGCCAGGTCACACCGGCCACATAGATGATCACGCTTCCCGCAGCCATCATCAGCGCGCTGGTTAGCGGCTTGCGATCCCAACCGCGCTCCGCCAAATAGCCGACAATTCCGGCTGCGGGAATATAGCCGAGCAGATATCCGTAGCTGGCAATTGTGCCCTTCGACGCGAACGCGGGCAGCCCCAGCATCCCCTCCGCCAGATAAAGCGCGAGTGTAGCCATGCCGAGTCGCGGACCGAGCAGTGCGCCCGTCAGCAAAACGCCGAATGTCTGCCCGGTAATCGGAACCGGCGTGAAGCCAAGCCTGATCTGAAAATGGGCGGTCAGCGCTATCAGTGCGCTAAAGCCAATCATCAGCGCGACATTTCTGGCCAGCCACTTGGCTGGCGCGACATTGATCGTCTGACTCGGCCAAACTACCTGCGAAAATGTGAGAGATTTCTGCATGGGAGGAATTGTACCTTTGACAGGGACCCCATTCCAGGTAATGCTATTTCGGCTACTAATACGCGGCGACATCTATTGGTTCTGTCGCTCCGCAGGCAAATCCGCCATAGAATTCGCTACAATGCGTGGATATATTGCGCGGCCCAATCAAGCCGCAACATCTTCGGACAACCATTCTATGAAGTATCAGACAATTTCATTACCGTTCGCTGTGGCGTGCACACTCGCGTTCTTCGTTTTGCTGTCTTGCGCCAACTCCGTCGCAAATGCCGCAAATCAACCGAACCAGTTGCAGCTCAGCCATATATCCGTGTTGACAAAGGTCGATCTCGGCCAGGTGACATTCACTTTTCACGTCACGCCGTCCAATATGAGTTCGGACGTCGGCCTGCAAATGTATGTCCATCGGCAGAAGCCGGACACGTGGGAGTTTGTCCAGGCACAGGATTCGACCGGCGGACCGAAGGTCTTCCCGCTCTACCGAACCCTCGACAACGACATCACATTCACCGCATCGCTGTCGCCCGGCACATACGACAATTTCCGATTGCTTCTGTTCGACGCGTCCGGCGGCCACGGGATCAACTACAGCGACGAGGTCTACGATACCGCCGCAGATACGGTCAAACGCACGGTGCCGATGCACTTCGAGATCGCGACGTCGCAGTCCCGTGTGGTCAGTCCGGTGCTTGCCTACGCACCGATTCCCGCGACGGTGGCCGCGGGAGACGGCACCTATACCGTCACGATTCCGGCCAAGGTAAAAATCCCGCGTGGATATCAGGCGGCCGAGGGCGGCCTGTGGGTGATGGCCAAGGGCGATGGCGGATTTTCGCAGCAGTGGGTCGGCATGAACACGGCGAAACCGGCTAATGATGCCCACGACACATACCTTGAGGCACCAGTTCGATTTGAGTTGAAAGGTGTCAAGCCGGGTCTTTGGAACGTGCAGTTTGGCGTCTTCAAGGCGACCTGGGGCGATGCGCTGGAGTGGGTCTATCCGGGCCTCGACTTCGAAGTTGGCGGCGATGCATGGGTGGTCAAATCGCCGCGACGGCCAGCCAGAGTGCGGGTCTTCAATGACCGGTTTGTCAAGCTTACCGAAGGTGGCAAAGTCCCGGCATCGCTTTATCCCGATTCGCCGGCAGCTACAAGGGCAGTATCCTTCGTTCGCGGCGGAAACTATGGCAACGCGATCGGCTGGGATATCCATCCCGCCCTCAACACGCCTGGATATTTCGTTCTGCTCTCCGATCTCGGATGCCGCTTTATCCGCATCGTCTACAATCCGGACCGCTATATCAACGAGCCGCTCTACCAACATTCCGTTGACCAGATCATCCAAAATATCTGGCAATCGGACTCGTATCCGATCATCGCGCCGCAGGATTTGCCGCAGGGCAATACCATTGGCGAGCGAGTGGAACGCGGCGCGGCACTATGCCGACAGATGGCCGAAAACTACAAGGGCAAGCCGGTTTGGATCGAGTTGGTCAACGAGCCCCACGAGTTTGGAACATGGCCGGAGTGGAAGCCGATTGCCGAACGATATGTCAAAACGATCCGCGGCGTTGACCCCGAAGCGTTCGTGATTGTCCCGCTCGAAGGATTCAGCAAGGATGGGCGCGGAGCGGCGAAGAGTCCAATCACAGATGTCGCGGTGGATTTGTATGATGCTCACGCGTACGTCGCGCCCGGCGAAGTGGAAATGCGCTACGGGCCGATGACCAGAGCGGGACTGCCACTCCTGATCGGCGAGTTCGGCGGCGACGGACCCTATTTGCGGCAGATGTCGGTGGCGTTCGAGTCGATGCGCCCCCAGCCGCTCGCGATTGCTCCGTGGGCGTTCACGATAAAGGGTCAGGACAGCCTGCCGCTCATCGCGGACGGCTCCAGCGCAACCCTCCGCTACACACCGGCGGGCGAAGCAGTCGCGCATGCATACAACCTGTGGAACAGCGGGAAGAAGTTGGGGATGTCAAATTAGGAAAATGGCGCGGCATTCTTGAGTTAGGTTATTTCGTTCCAACAAGCGGTAACTTTATATCCCCAAATACTTCGCCACCTTTTCCGTCTCAATTTGCCAGACGCATCGTGAGATATACGGTTTAAAGCCAAGCGCGTGATTGATCGCCAGCATGGGCGCGTTGGAATCGGCATTACCGGTGCGGACAAACTTGACGTTGGGTCGGTCCCTCAAAATCCGGTCGAGCATCGTCGCTTTCATCCAGCGGCCGATGCCCTTACCTCGAAATTCGGGGTGAACACCGGTAAGTCCCTGATTGACGACATCGGGTCTATTCGGATTCCAGTAGACCTCGGTCAGTGCTGCAAAGCGGCCGCTTGACGATTCCAGCGCGTAAAGTGCCCAACGTTGAGTCTTTTGCGCAAGCTGCCGCTTCTCACCCTCCCGCAATTGCTCCGGCGTCGCGTGCCAATCGTTCATCTGCAGTTCGCCACGAGGTGCGTCGTTGAGAATGTCGTCGAGCAGGCAGACATTTTCAATATGCTCTTCGGGATACGGACCGTCCCAATAGCCGAGTTCAAATCCTTCGGCTTTGTGCGGCCCATCGACCAGCCAGTTGGCCAAGAGATTTCGGTCAAGTTCGGCAAGCGTAAGTTGATTGGTGTGGTTTTCAAGACCGCGATCGGCACCAATGCGCTTCATGAACTCCTCGCCTGACGGTACGCGCTCGTTGGTGTCCGACATCATAATGCGTCGCTCCTCGCGTAGCGCGACCTCCGTCGCGAGTTTCAGCATTGTGCGGCCGATGCCCCGACGACGATAATCCGGATCAACCTCGATCTCGAAAAACATGAGATGTTTGTTTTCCGGCGTGTTCAGGCAATTAGCCTCTCCACTCGCGACAATCTCATCCCCGGCAGCGTTCCATCCAGCCCACATCTCCACACTGACGAACGACGGCACGTTATGAAACTGTGCAATTCGCTCGTCAATTGGCGTGGGCGGATCATCAGGCAACGTTCGCGCCTTGGCGCGGTTGAAGTGCCGATTGATTGCGTCATATTCCTGCTGGTTTGCGTCGGTATGGCTGAATGGCCGGATATCGACATCGAGGTCGGTCATGATTTTGATCCTTGTAGTAACTAGTTGGAACGAGATTCGATAGCACCGGGCAAAATACCTTCAACAGGCCCTCCCTGCCTGCCGAAGCGGGCAAGACCGACCTACCCCGGCTCGTTCCTCGCCACCCCTCCCGAAGCGGGAAGGGAATGATCCAACGTAACGTGTGCGGGAAGACATCGTCATTCGAAGCACCAATGCGGCGGCCGAAACAAAAAACCACGCTGCGCGCGGCTCCTCCCGCTTCGGGACGATGGGAGGGTCTTACGGTCTTGACATCCTTCGTTCTTCATGATATTCTTGTACCATCGTATTAGTACAACCATACAATGCTCATTCGAATTGATTCGTCAACAGGGGTGCCGATCTGGCAGCAGATTGTGCAGCAGGTAACGCGGCAGGTGATGTCCGCTGCATACGTATCCGGCGAGCGCTTGCCGACCGTGCGCGAACTCGCCGCCGAGCTGCGGGTCAATCCAAACACAGTTGCGCGGGCGTATCAAGATTTGGAGCGCGACGGCATTGTCGAGACGCGCCGTGGGCTAGGGACATTCGCCTGTGATCTTGCCACCTCACAGCCGCCGGCTGGCCGTATTCGGCTGATTGCGGACCGCATTGACGAACTCCTTCGCGAGGCTCAAAATCTACAAATCGACAGTGAGCAGTTGATGGAACTGTTCGAGGAGCGTTTGCGGCGTTTGGAACCTGCGGATCGAACCGAACAAAAGTTAGCAACTATCCTTAGTGAAAAGGTTGGGCGATGAAAGTCACGTCAAATATTATAGATCAACAGCCCTTCGACGGGATTCAAAATCCGTTGCCCGCAGCAATTGACGGGCGCGGCTTGGTCAAGCGGTTTGGGCGCGCGAGCGCGCTTGACGGCCTCGACATCCGTGTTCCCGAGGGCAGTGTCTACGCTCTTCTGGGCCGCAACGGTGTCGGGAAAAGTACGTTGATCCAATTGCTCATGGGCATGTTGGAGCCAACCACGGGTTCGCTATCGGTACTTGGCATGGATCCGGTTAAGCAGGGCGTTACGCTTAGGCAGCGGGTCGGCTATATTCCCGACCGCCTCGCGATGTACGACTGGATGACCGTCCAACGAGCTCTTAAATTTGTCGGCGCGATCTACCCAAACTGGTCGACAGAAGAGGAGCAATCACTTGTTAGACAGTTTCAGCTGATCGAAAGCAGAAAGTCGGGACAATTTCGCGTGGCTTCCGCGCGCTTGTTATCGCTCGTTGTTGCGATGGCGCATCATCCGGAGCTGGTTTTGCTGGACGAGTGCACGTCGGGCATGGACGCAATCGCGCGGCGGGAGTTCGAACGAAGCGTCATCAACGCACTCCAAACACGCGGACGCACTGTTCTGTTTGCCGGTCACCAGATCGACGAGATGGAGCGCATCTGCGACTGGGTCGGAATCATGAAGGACGGCCGCATGCAGCTCGAGATGCCGCTGGACACGCTCAAGGAAACGGTGAAGATGCTTCGCTTAGCGAGTGGCACACTCATTCAGGCGAACTCATTGCCCGGGTGTAGAGTGTTGCTCACCCGTCGGCAGGGCAACGAAACGCATCTTACCGTCAAGTTCGGTTCTCCTGGTGAATGCCCGCCGATGCCATGCAATTTGACGCTGATAGAGCAAGTGCCTTTATCGCTGGAGCAGATTTTTGTCGCGCTGGTGGGCGGCGAGGAAACCGAAAAATGACCAATCCCATTTTCTGGAAAGAGTGGCGTGAAAACAGGCTGATCGCGGTTTGGGCGGCTGCGATTACTTTAGGGCTACTGATCGGCCTTTCTGTGGTCATGCTTCACTCTGACTATTTCGGCGAAGTGCGCAGGATTGATATCAGCGTTTTGGACGGTGCGACATTGCTAGTGTGGATCGGTGCCGCGATCGTGTGCGGATCGTCGATGTTCGCGCCGGAGATCGGTTCGGGGAGTTTGATGTTTCTGAGCGCATTGCCCATAAGTCGCCGTGAAATCTGGTGGACAAAGATCGCGTCAGGAGTCTTGATGCTAATCCTGTGCATGCTTGCGTCTGCGGCGACCTACCTCGCGATTGGCGCGCTAGAACACACCTTTGGAGTTTACAGCCGAAGCGAATCAGAAAGCCTCCAGATGTTTGTATTAACATTTCCCATCTACTTCGCGTTCTGTGGGTTACCACTGTTTGCGGTCGGATCGGTGGTGACAATGCTGACGGACCGGACGATCAGCGCGTTGATGGCCTGCCTTCTGGCGTCAATTGCGATCGCGACGGGAATGTACGCGCTGGCGGGTTGGCTGGACATCAAGTCGGAACAGATCGACTACGGCTTGTTGGGATTAGCCGCCCTCAGCATTCCAATCCTGCTTTCAATGTCTTACAGTGTTTTCACACGTGGCGAAACGCTCAAGACTTCGAAGCGGTTCAAAGCACTCATTCCGCCATTTTTCGTTCCAATTCTTGTGATCGGCGCTGCGCTGATAATTTCTTATCTCATTATTGTATGGTAGGTACCTATGACAAATTCACCGCCGATTTCACTTAGTAAGGCGCGACGTTGGGAAGCGATCATCGCCCTGGTCATTGTCATCATCGCGTTGCTGGTGAAATGGCAATCCACCTGGATGCCGGAGAACGTCTACGTTCCGACGCCAAAAATGCCGGTGCCGAACACATTCGACGATTACGCCGCCGCCGTTGGCCTGATGCGCGACAGTGACGCGATCGGCAGGGCAATCGACGCGAAGCCTACCATTGATAGGCACCAGTTCACTTTGACGGAAGAGCAGAAGTTGGTCGCTGAAAATGCGCCCGCTTTTGCCAAAATGCACGACGGCTTCACGCATACCTATCTTCAGCCTCCTATCCGGTCGTTCGACGGGACTTTGCCGTATCTGTCCAAAGACAGGGCACTTGCTCGCGCGGTCTTGTTGAAGTCGAAAGTGGATGAAGCGAGTGGCGATTGGCGAACAGCAATGAACGACCGCATCGATGACATTAAGCTCGGCAGTGATCTGCCGCGCGGCAGCGAACTCATCGGAATGCTTGTGGGCATTGCCTGTCAGGCGCTTGGCCGTGGTCGTACGCGTGATGCTACGAAAGTAATCGACCATTTGTCATCCAACGACGCCCGCGCCGCCTCAAAGCGTCTGGCTGAAATAGACGCCGCGCAAGTTCCGATCTCTCAAACGCTCACCGAGGAAAAATGGAGCACGCAGGCTGGACTGGTGGAACTAACAAGCAAGGATCATAATTGGCGTCGCGTTTTACTGGGCGAATACGGTGTCCAGACTGATTCTGTCTTTACATCCGTTGACTGGGCCGCCAACACAACATATTGGCTTCTTGAAATCGAATCTCCAAGAACGGCTTACGCGCATTTTACGGACGACATGGACAAGACAATTGCGCTCTCGTCTAGGCCATGGCCTTTGCAGCGCGCGGCAAGTCCCATACCAATGCCGACCGATCCAGTAAGCAGAATTCTGCTCCCTGTGTACCAAGGGGCGACCTATGTCGCGATGCGAAACATGGTGCTCAACCGCCTCCTGGACTGCCAGCTCGCCCTGCGGGCGTACTATGTCGATCACGCCGAATATCCAATTCAGTTGAGTGATCTCACTCCGAAGTATCTGCCTGCCATTCCTCTCGATCCATTTTCGAACAACCATCAGGTGAAATACAAACGGACTGGCGCAAAATATCTGCTTTACAGCATCGGGCCCGACGCGGCTGACAACGGCGGCACACCAATTCGCAACGCCGGAAATTCTGGCATGGAGTACGCCGCCTCAGCCCCAGATGCAAAAGGCGATGTCGTGGCGGGAGTAAATTACTGATGGAAGTCGCGCGAAGACTAATCCGAAAATGGTACGTCAATACGGCCGTGGTCATCATAGCAGTCGCGCTGATTGTAAAATGGCAATCGACGTTGATGCCGGAAAATGTCGATATTCCCATGCCAAAAATGCCCGTGCCGAATGCGAGAGACTATTTTAACAAAGCTGAAACGCATCTCCGCGACATTGATGCTGTTTCTTTCGCAGCAGGAAGGCGTCCGAAACCGCCGCATGGCAAGAACCCAGATTGGAACAGCAACGACCACGTATTCACATTGGCGGAAAAGCAGAAGCTAGTTGCAGAAAACCAACCTGCAATTACCTCATTCTATCAGGGGCTTAATTGTCAATATTTGGCGCCTCCTGCTAGATCATTTGGCGCATTGTTTCCACATGAGTCCAAGGATCGAGCATTAGCGCGTCTGCTCCATCTTAAAGCAAACGTGGATGCAGAAACGGGAAACTGGAACGCAGCGATGAACGACCGCTTGGACATTATTCAGTTCGGCAGCGACCTTGCAAGGGGCGCAACTTTGGGAGTGACAACTGGTGTCGCGTGCGAAGAAATCGGGCGCGGCAAACAAGGCGGAGCCGTGGCCGTCATCAACCGAGTGACAGCAAGCGAGGCGCGATGGTCCGCACAAAGATTGGCCCAGATACAATCCAACCAAGTACCAGTGTCGCAAACAGTTCGTGAGGAGGCGTGGTGTACAGAGGCTGGCTTTCTCGAGTTGATCCGAACCCGTCGCGGCGATTGGCGGGATATCCGCGAATTATCAGATAGTGCCGGGGATTTCATGTTCACATTGCCTAATGTCGAGCGCAATATGGCTTTCCTTATCGAATCCCCTCGAACGATCTATGGTGAGCTGAAGAGAAGCCTTGACGCTGATGTGCAATGGGCGGGTATGACCTGGCCTGAACAACGCAGAGCGGGCTATCCAAAGGCTTCGAGCGATCCAGCCTGCCAATGGCTTATGCCAGTCTTTGACGAAACCGTTTATAAGGGTCTCGACGATCTGGCGCTCAACCGCCTGCTCGAATGCGAGCTTGCACTTCGCGCCTATTATCTCGACCATGGTGCATATCCAAGCGCACTGTCCGATCTAGTTCCAACGGACATTCCTGCCGTTCCACTCGATCCGTTTTCGGACAATCAGCCGCTGAAGTATCGACGCGTTGGCGCAAAGTATCTGCTCTACAGCGTTGGCCCTGACGCAGTCGATAATGGGGGATCGCGGCTGGTAGACCCCGCAGGTTGGTCCTCGACTTATACTGCCGGTCAGGAAGCAAACGACAGGGGCGATATCGTTGCGGGAGTAAATTGCTAAGACCGTCATAACGCATACTCGTGCGTCCGTGATCTTTTTGCCCCGACCCAGGTGTGTTGCCGCGAGGGAGTTCGGCGGAGTGGATTCGGTGAACTGAGGCGAGATGAGTTGTCCGTCACGCGAAGAGAGGGATGTCCGCCAACATCGAACCGGATCATGAAGCCGGACACCGAGCCGGCGCAAGACCTGGCGCTATCTCGCATCAGCCGCTAGTCTGAGGCCATAGTTGTCAAAGAGAGATTACTCCGCTACGCCCGCAGACTCGCTGTGGCCGAAATGACGGTACGTCACTCCCTCGTCAGTCCAAACGCGCCTTTGTTCGGCCTAATGAACTCCGCAATCCTCGGATAAACCGTCTCCACATGCTTGTAGACGTCCAGCGCGATTTTGCGGTACGAAGGATGCCCGCCGCGTCCCGTGCGCAACTCGATAAAGTGAAACAGTTCCCGTAGATTGGCGGTCATGCGCGTGCGAACACGGAACGCCAGCGGAAGGACATAGGCAGCTTCCGCGGCTCCTATGCTGTCGGAAAGCAAATTGTACGTGTCCGCCGCCTTGTCCATTTGCTCTTGGAAACGCTGTTCGTATCCGAACTCCACAAGCTGCGAAGGTATTTCGTATCCATAATTGGGTGTCAATGTCTCCGTTACAAAGGTCGCCATGCGATGCCGCTGAACGTCGCGATAGGCACCGTAGTCCATCGTGATTTCGAATGTCAGTGAAACCCGCTCAAGCTCGCGGGGAGTTGGATCATGCTTGCCGCGTTCGGACAACATGGTGACAAGATCGAGGTCGGATCCGGCGCGTGGTGATGCAACCAAGTCCAAAGCCTGCGCCTCGTTGAAATAGGGACCGACAAGGCGTACCCCATTCTTGTTCAATTTTTCGCCGACAGGTTTAGCGGCTACGTCCGCCCAAGTCGATCTGTAGATGCTGGGATCAGCGTACTTGAGGAGGGTCGGCACCTCGTGCATCGCCTCGGCCTTAATCTGCGCGCCGAGGTCGCGACCCTCCGGCAATGGCTGCGACGAAAGCTTGGTGATCAGGCCTTCCAGCGAACGGGCATTGATGGTCATGCCAATATTTGTATATGTCGCCGTGGGAAGTAGATAGCGAAGAATATCAAACGTGGTTGCTCGCAGCGCGGATTCGTACCCACGCGGCGTCTGCTTTTCGGTCTTCGGAGTCCGCGCCTTAACCTCTTCGTAGACCGGCTCAAGCCAAGATGAATACGTCTCCATTAGCGACGAAATTCGCTCGCGATAGGCGTCGAAAATCCTCGGATTCGACCGCACGCTTTCCGGAGTGTAGGTCTTCGTGGGATCGAACTTAACGTAGCGGGTGCTTTTCTCGGTGAACGATGCCAGTCGGACATCTTCGATCAGCTTGGATGCCAATATGGAAACGTTCTCAACCGCCAGCTTGACAACCGCGTGTTCAGCGACACTGCCGTGGCCATAGCCTACAACCCATTTTTCGTGGAACGCCCGCGCCTTTTCCTGCGCCTGCGCGAGCGGCGGTGCGGAGTTTGCCAGTTCGCCGCCCACTTCCAGGTCGCCCTCGTCGAGCAGTTTCAGAAGATTGTCGCGAAGGCTGTCGGGCGAGCGGGAATAATACGCGAAAAGCACTGCCGCAACCTCTTCCGGCAGGTTGCGGAGTGCGAATACATTGCGGTCTGTATTGGTGACGAAACGGGCGATGGACGCGTAGCGGTCAGCGGAAATATCGGGCATAGTGTCCTATTATGACCGTACGAGCGACCATTTCCACCGTCTAGCCAAGCGGGCCGACCGGTAGTTTGATGACTGACTTCATGCCACTCAAGATTCCCGCGAACGCCGTGTACCAGGCCACTGCAGCCGTCGCGAGGCCAAAATATCCGCCGTACAGCCCTGCAGACGCACTTCCGAATTCACCGAAAGTGAGGAGAATAAACGTCACAAGCAAGAGGCCAAATAGTAAGACGAGTGCGACGTTCAGCCTGAACGTGCAGATAAACAAAATGGCCGTGAAAATGCTCCAGCCGAGCAGGAAAAAGCCGAACGCCGGGTGGTTCGGGATCAAGTTAAGCTGCAATGTTGCCGCGACTGCCAGCCAGAATGCTCCGTACGACGTGAACGCGGTCGCGCCGAACGTGTTCCCGGTCTTGAACTCCCACATGCCCGCCAAAAGTTGCGCCAGGCCGCCGTAGAATGCAGCCAGCCCAATAACGATCCCGGCACCCTCGAACAGCTTGGCGTTGGCCGCGCTAAGAACGAACGTAGTCAGCGCGAACGCGCACAGTCCCAGAGGCGCTGGGTTTGCTACCCCGCCCGGAAGCGGCGGAATTATGGGGTCGGCGGTGGTTGTTGGTGCATCATTGCTTGGCATGGGGGAATTCCCTTTCGACATCGAATAGCGATAGAGGAGCTATTCGACGAAAGGAGGCGGAATACCTGCACGCGGTAGAAGCCCTTTCCCCCAACCCCTTTCCCATAGGAATAGGAAAGGAGAGGAAGAGTGTGTTGTGCGGCTTGTCCGGTCATCCCGACCGAAAGGAGGAACGACTGGAGCTCATTCTTCGCTACGGTCGGGATGACGAAAAACGCCGATGTGGCGCACTCTCCATGCGAAAAAAGGCCCAGCGGCCTGAGCGTTCCTAAATCTTCTCTATCCCCTACTTATGCACGCTCATGCCCTTGACATCCTGTGCGGCTTCCATCACCGCTTCGCCGAGCGACGGGTGTGCATGGATGGTGTGCATCAGCTCGTCGATGGTTGATTCGAGTTTAATCGAAACGCAGATTTCGTGGATCAGGTCGCTCGCGTGAGGGCCGACAATATGGCCGCCAAGGATTTCGCCGTACTTCTTCTCCGACACGATTTTGACCAAGCCGACATTTTCGTTGATCGCCATCGCTTTGCCGAGATTGCGGAACGTGAACTTGCCGACCTGCACGTCGTATCCGGCATCTTTGGCTTCCTGCTCGGTGAGGCCCGTAACGGCGATTTCGGGCTCTGTGTAGATGCAGCTTGGGATGGCGCGATAGTCCATCTTGATGTTGTGGCCAAGCACATTTTCCGCGGCGACTTCGCCTTCACGGGTCGCGACATGCGCGAGTGCGAAACGTCCGCCGGTGACATCGCCAATGGCATAGATGTTCGGAACGGCGGTGCGCATGTACTCATCGACAACAACGCGTCGCTTCTCGACTTTCACACCAACCGCCTCAAGTCCAAGTCCCTCGGTATACGGTGACCGCCCAACCGCGACGAGAATCTTATCGAATGCGATCTCGCCGTCGCCGTTCTTTTCTGAGACGTATTTGAGCTTGCGGCCCGGCACATCGACCGCCGCGACTTTGGTGCTGGTCATGATCTTGATGCCGGATTTCTCCAGCAGCTTCGCCAGTTCACCGGAAATTTCCGGATCGCACGCGGGCACAATATTCGGCATCAGCTCGATCAGGGTGACATTGGAGCCAAGTCCCCGATAAACGTACGCGAACTCCGTCCCGACCGCGCCTGCTCCTAGCACGACCAGATTCTTTGGCACCTCCAAGGCGCGGATACAGCCTCATTGCTGGTCCAAACCGCAGTCCCGCCGAGCTTGCCCGCAGCTTTGCGCGCTTTGACCTCCGCATTGTTGATGAATACGTCACTGTCCGCGCCTCCACCATCCAGACCTGGGATCGGAATCTTCGCGGGAACAGAACCTGTCGCGATGATAATGTTCTTGGTCGAAATGCGCTCGGACTTGCCGTCGGGCGTGGTCGCCTCAACCGTATTCTTGTCGATAATCTTCCCGAAGCCGTTTATATACCGAACGCCATTCTTCTTGAACAAGAACTCGACACCCGACACAAGCTGCTTGACCACCTTGTCCTTGCGCGCCATCACCGCGCCGAAATCAAAACCGGCGCTATCGATCTTCAGCCCAAAATCGGCGGCATGGTGCGCCGTCTCCAGCGCCGCCACCGAACCAATCAACGTCTTCGTCGGAATACAACCCCAGTTTAGGCAGGTTCCACCAGCGTTGTCGAAGTCAATCGCGACCACCTTGGCACCGCCCTTCGCCGCCGAAATCGCCGCCGGATAGCCGCCTGGCCCTCCGCCAATTACTACCAAATCCACTTGTTGCGCTTCACCTGCCATTGTATGTCTCCTAATAGAATTTCGGAACGCTCAAGCCGCTGGGCTTTTTTTCGCAACTTAGGGTTTGGCTTGATTTTGCCTAGGCAAAATCAAGCCAAACCCCAAGCGACAATAAGTTTCGTGCTACGACAAGGCCATCATCTCGTCGAATCGCTCAAAAACTAAACGCTGTGCGCGGGAGCTATGGTTCCAGTTGCGAACCCGTCCGGCAGCGCGTAACATAACCATGCCGCGCATGGCGACGTGCGCGGGAACAAAACCTTTAACTTCGCACCTGTCCGGCAGCGCGCATAAGACCACGCTTCGCGTGGGTGCCTAGGGCGGGACTCGAACCCGCAAGCTTGCGCGGGGGATTTTAAGTCCCCTGTGTATACCATTCCACCACCTAGGCAAATGCCCGGAAAGTGTAGCACATTGGCTGAAGGAGGGTCAAACCTAGCCTGCATTATAGCTGCTGATGAGGATTAGGATGTCGCAGGAAGATACGGCAGGGCTTCCAGAGAGGGGCACAGAGCGCATGCTGTCTTGAACTCGTGCGCCGCACGACTTTTTTGGCCATCGTCGAAGCATGCTTGACCGAGGCTGTAGTGGACTAACGCACTGTTAGTTAGCGTTGGCTCGGCCAAAACGAACTCGCGCTCGGCCAACTCAAACTGCCTCGCATGCAGGAACTGTTTTCCAGCGTAGTAGTGATCGACGGCAGAAGGCAGGTTCGGCTCCGAATACGGACCTTGGTGAAGCAGCCGCATAGAGTCGAGGCTTCCGAAAACAAGGTCGGTATCGGGATAGATGCGGGCGAGAACGGATTGCGGCATGGAGCGGTCTTCTACCTCGACAACTAGGCTCAAATCCAGGTCGCTCGCAAATCCCTGATAATCCCGGTAGCCTGTCACAACCGACGCCGCTAGGCAAGCTACGAATACCGAGACTGTTGCGCACGTGAATCCGATTAATCTTATGCGGCGCTTGGACGGAACTCGCTGCGCTAGCTCGGGCAGTAGAACGCATCCTAAACCGATGACGCCGTACCAGAAGAAGGTGCCCAGGGTGATGTAACGGCTACTTAATGCAGATCCTAGTCCAAGAGTATCGCGACCGGCTCCTGTCATGACGGCATTTGCTAGGCCGACGATCGCGAGGAAAATCCAGGGAAATACGCGCTTTGATAGGTTGTGGTTGTCTTTGAGCAGTGGATAAGCGGAAACCAGCAAGTAGCCGAAAACGAGGACGCCCGCATAACCGATCACGAGGCCAGTAAACGGCTGCGAATCGAATGCAAACGGCGCGCCAAGATAAGTCAGGATATACTCGCCGGACGCGATCAAACCCGCGGTGCCGTAAGCGACATTCGGATGATCACCAGACCTCCAGCCGGCAAAATAGCCTAGTGTTACGGCGACTCCCATCACGCCCCACGTCCATGCGGCCTTCGAGTCCCAACGAACTCGTGATAGTAGTATCGCAATTGCCACTGCTTCCCATATGGCGAGACCGCTCGCAACAGAATAGGATCCCACGGTAGCGGGCAAAGCTGCGATAAGAGCTGCGTGAAATTTATTGTCAACACAGGTAAAGATGATCGCAACAAGGCAAACACAAAACCCCATCATGGTCCATTGCAGATCGAAGCCAATGAGCCAATTGAAATACTGAAGCGGCGAAAAGCACAAGACAGACGCGGCAAGCGCTAAGGCCAGCGCAAAGCGCGGAGACATTGTCTTGTTCGCGAGAAATATGAGACTAAGCAGACACAAGAAAGCGAAAAAATGATTGATGTAGCACAGCGTGACATTGTTCCAGGCGTATGCTTTATACGCGAGCAGGAAAACCAGATAGGGGAACAGCATCCGGTGCTCGTTGTGCTGCCTCCACAAGTCACTGAACGCTACGTGTCCCTGCGCTGCTTCTTGAACGATGGGATAGAAATTGAAGTCGTCGTGGTAGACAACCGGCGAGCCGTACACCCAGTAAGTCGCAAACATTGCGATCGGCATCGCGCATACCGCCAGGGCGAAAAAGACCCAGGTCCAACGCGAAATTGAAGTCATTTTTTGGCACCCTAGTGACGTTCGAAGACCGAAAGAGCGCCAAAAAAGCAAAATGGAAACGGGAACCATGGAAGCGGCGCGCTAACTGTATTTTCGCCAGGTGTGCCGGTATTCTTTAGGTGCGATTGGCCAATGTCGGACTTCTATGAAATCATTGCGATGCGGATAGGGAAGTCGTCGATACATCAAGAAGGAGATTGGGAACAGAACGGTTAACCGTCTTGCAACAATTCATCTTAGTCTCTTACGGGAAGTGAAGGAGTAATCTAGTGGCATTCAGCAGTTTACTTGACGACCGTGCGCGAGAAGTTGCAGGGCTTGTCGATCTTGCGAAGAGGCAACATAGCGCAGCGCAAAAGCTGCAAAAACTTGCTGAAACAGGAGCAGTGCGAGACTATGATAAGCAACGCGCAGCCATTTTGGAACTGTCTGAACGAACTTATCAGTCGGCCTCCGCACTGACGCCGATTGAGTTCGACATCGAAGAGTATTTGGCGGTGGACGGACAGTTCTTGGTAGACCTGAAAGGGGCGGCAGACACCGAGGGCTTGAAATTGTTCGAGCGTGACGGTGTTGTGTACTGCTATCCCGTATTGTTAAGGCTTGACGCGCCGTACAGCGCAGTGCGAATCGACAAAAAGCTGGTTGCCGCGATTCGTCCGGAAGTGCTAGTCGATCAACTCAAAAAGCTCCAGCAGAAACCCCCTAGCACCAAGCCCGATCAAACGCTGAAGCAGCTCAGTACGGCCTATCCGTTTGTGCTGGCAAAATCGGGGACGCCGCCTGGTGGGGATGTCCGCCTAAGAGACATATATGCAATATTGACCATGATGCCGCAGATGAAAAAGGAATACAGTGAGCTTGAGTTCACGCGAGACTTATACGCGCTTGACGCAAGCGGCGAAGACAGGATCGGCAACTTGCGAATGAGCCTCTCGGCGAGCACGGCGACGCGCGAAGCGAAAGGAAGCGTCCTGCGGTTTGTTGATCCGAACGGTCACGAAAAAGTGTACGCCTTCGTTCGGTTTACGCCTTTTTCGGAGGGTTCGGTATGAGCGTTCCTTTGGAAGAATGGTTGCGCATCTTCGAATCCGAATATTTGAGCGACTTCATCCCATCTGGAGGATCCACGGTCAAGTTCCTGGTAGTTCCGATGGATGAGGCGCGACGAGTAACGGAATTGCTGCGAACCATGTCCAACAAATCGGGATTTGTTACAGCCGTTGTCGATTCGTCCGAAACTCGAGTTCACATGATCGACAAGCTGTTCTGTCAAGCAGCAACACAATTGAATTGGACGGACATCGCCGAACTGTGGCTTCGCCGAAATTTGATCTTGGCGGGATACCGCGTTCCAGATGATCGTCCAATTAGCGACTTGGACGCGCTCGCGGAGGCGAACGGCAAAGACGTGCAGGACATCGGACCTTCGATCAACAGAGTCATTAGAGACGGCATCTCCCGAAAGCAAAGTCTATGCGGCGAATTCCGAAATGCTGTTGCTGCTCTGTGCGTTAGTATCGCCACGCCGAAGTCCGTGACGCCGGAGTATGCCGAAGCACTTCTTGCATGGCTAAAGGGCGAACCTGTCTTTTTGTCGAACTTGAAGCGCCTCCGAATCTACCAGAAGATCGCACGGAACAATGCCCGTGCGATCCTCATCTCACTTGCACGTTGGCTGCACGACGCAGGCGCGAATGGCCTTACGGTTGTGATCAACCTTAGCAGTGCGTTCAACGACAATCCGGCGACTCAAGTCCGCTATTCCCGCGCGACTGTGCTTGATTTGTATGAAACGCTCAGGCAATTCATCGATGAGACCGATGCAATGTCGTTCATCAATATACTATGTGTGTGCGGTCCAGGAATTATCGAGGATCCAAAGCGAAACTACAAGAACTATTTGGCATTCGAGGCCCGCGTTGTAAGCGATGTTCGAGACAGTGAAAGAGACAATCCGCTAACCACATTAGTTAAGGTCGATTCCGGCCCACATTATAAGGAGATATCGTGAACGTCAACCGAATGCTGAGGCAAAAGGCAATCGAGAGCCTCCGTGGCGGGGTACCAAACCGCGACGTCGTGCGGTTTGTGCCGCCATCGCAAAAGGAAATTGACGACGCATATTCTCGGACGATCGCTTCGATCGAAAAAGGAGATGCCGATGCGTCCTCGGGCATCATTCTTGAGGGCGACTTTGGTACTGGGAAAAGTCATTGGTTGACAAACCTTCGTAACAAGGCGCTTGAGGAGGGGTTTGTCTGCTCGTCCATCGCGCTCACGAAGGAGATTCCGTTGTACGATCTTGCCAAAGTCTACCGCGCGAGCATTCTTAATTCTCAGGCAGACGATCGGTCTGGCGCGGCAATTCAGGAGATCATCAGCGAATACGATTCAGACCGAGCGCCCGGTTTTCGGGTATTTCATGATTGGGCAAAGTCCGCTGCCGACGAAGGACTTATTGACCGTCGGCTCTATGCCACATTGCTGATTTTCTGCAACAACAGCGACGAAGGCATACGACTGGAAATTCTTAACGAGTGGACTGGCTACCCGATCAAGGTTGGAAGATTTCGCGAATTGATGAAGGAAATTAACGAACCGGTCTCACCGGACATTACGCGTGTTGTCAAGGACAACTATATCCAAAGATTCGAGTTCCTGGCTAGGCTCGCAAAATCCAGGGGTTACAAAGGGTGGATCATTCTTCTCGACGAGCTTGAGATGATTTCCAAGTATTCGCTGAGGCAGCGGGCAAAGTCATACGCGAACCTCGCAGGCTTGACGGGAACGACCGGCGCGCCGGGACCGAACTCAGTCGGGATCGTTGCGGCAATAACGCCGGACTTTGGAAGTACCGTGCTCTGGGGGCAGTCGAAACACGATCAGCTTACTATCCCTGAGAAGCTTGTGCTTACAAAAGACAAGCCGATCATTCCTTTCGCGGTGGCAGGAATGAAGTTGATCGAAACAAAAAGAACCGAGATTGCCAAACCCTCACCTAGCGATATTCGAACAATCTACGACAAAGTATCAGACCTGTACAGTCAGTCCTATCTAGGATGGTGGACGCCGGACGTCTTCGACAAAATCAAGTACACGTCTTCGACGAGGATACGACAGTACATTCGCTTGTGGATCAACTCGTGGGACCTGCTTCGCCTCTATGAATACGAGTCCCGCACAGAAAACCAGGTGATGGAGGAAGTCAAGATGAACCTCGAAGAAGACGCCGACTTTGCGGCCGAGTCAATCGACGAGACGGCCGAAGTGCCGCAGACGACGTTCTGAAGGACACCCACCGCTTGCCCATCCCCTTCCACGACACCGAATCGATTGACGAGCTTGGCGCGGCCGCGTTCATGCGGTTGGAGCGCGTTGTCGGCGACCCAGATCAGTGGTTTGGAGCGTTGTTCTTCGTCAACGCTCGCGGCGAGCCGTTGGAGTTTGTCTGCAACCGGCTTGCGCTGCTGCCTTCCACGTTGTGGCGGGAGGGCGACACCGAGCAGGCCGCCGTTCGTCGGCTGGTGAGCGGTTTGTTTTCAACGGCCGTTCTTACGCCGCGCCTTCTTTTCCTGCCAACTAGCCCATTGCTCGATCCGCTGTTTGGCGAGGAGAATCCTTTTCGAGTGGATGTTCCCGACATTCGTGTCGCCCTGCCAGAGCGTGCGTTCGATGGTGCGCCAATTTATGCATCCCGACCCATGGTGACCGTCATTTGGGGATCGAAGATTCCCGATGGCGCGGCGCGGCGGTTATACGAACTTCTGACTACCAGAAACTTGGTGCTTGAGCCATTTGAACGCGCACTGACCGGACTTAGCGAGGTGTATCCGGAATGGATCAAGCTGAAGTAGACATGGAGCGCCCGATTGCTCTCAGCCTGCTGGATGATCTTTCTATGATCGATCATGAGTCAAGGCACCGGGCCGGCTTCGTCAGGCAGTGGCAGCCCCGATCCTACCCGCTCGATGACGCCGATTTTCGCCGCACAACCCCAGCAGGAGAGTCCACCAAAAATGCTGCGGTCTCAGATAGCAAATCGGAGCCACACCCCAAAAATATCGCCGCCACGCTACGTCGAATCCTCCAGCTTGCACCGGAATTTTTGATTCAGAAGGACAGCCCCTTGCAGTGGCCGTTTTCCCTGTTCGAATATCAGCAGGCAGGCGTTGAGCGCCTCATCTCTGCAGATCACCTGCTGCTTGGGGACGAAATGGGCCTCGGAAAGACCATCCAGGTCATCGCCGCACTTCGGATTCTGATCCACCGCCGAGAGGCCCAAAAGGCCCTGATCGTCGCACCGGCCGGGATCATCGACCAGTGGATGCGCGCCCTGCATCTTTGGGCACCGGAACTGCGCTGCATCGCGGTCGTAGGCGGCGCAAGCGAGCGGGCTAGCCGCTGGGATATTCCAACGCACATCAAGTTGGTCTCGTATGAGTCACTGCGTTCGGACTTGCATCACGCGGCGGGGCCATGGGACGTTGCCATTCTGGACGAGGGGCAAAAGATCAAGAACGCCGAGACCGACGCTTCGCAGGCTTGCAAGTCGCTTCGGCGAACTCGCTCTTGGGTGATGACAGGGACGCCCCTTGAAAACAGCCTGGAAGATCTCGAATCGATATTAGGGTTCGTACTTAATCGGCGGAAACGACTGGAATCCTCGGAACAGGCGCGGCAGATTTTGGGCGCGGTGCAGCTCAGACGCCGAAAGCGCGATGTCCTGGCTGACCTACCGCCAAAAATTATCACCGAAGTCCCCCTGCGACTGACTACCGCACAGCTAGCAGCCTACGACCGCGCACGCCACGAAGGCATTGTCAAGCTCAAAGAACAGCGCGAAATCACGATCACGCATGTGCTGGCCCTACTGATGCGCCTTAAGCAGATTTGCAATTTCGACCCGGAAACAGGTTCATCGGTCAAATTGAACGATCTCAGAGAACGACTCGACGAGATTGTGTTGTCTGGAAATAAGTCGCTGGTATTCAGCCAATTCACGGATGGCAACGCCGGCGTAGAGCGGATCGCTCATGGATTGAAGCACCTTGAACCGCTCGTCTATACTGGCGACCTCGATCAAGATCAACGTGATTCTGTCATCCGTCGATTTGAAAAGGAAGGCGATAGGGCAGTGCTGATCTTGTCGCTCAAAGCTGGCGGAACTGGTCTCAATCTCCAAAGCGCATCGTATGTCATTCACTTCGATAGATGGTGGAATCCTGCCACGGAAGCCCAAGCCGAAGACCGCGCCCACAGAATGGGCCAGAAATCCGCGGTTAGTGTCTATCGCTATCTTGTGATCGATACGATCGAACAGCGCATAGACGACCTGATTCAGCAGAAGCGCGAACTCTTCGACTCTGTAATTGACGGCACAGCACTCGAAGGGCATCAAGCATTTACGACGGCGGAGCTGCTGCGGGTACTTGACGCCGATATTTAGATTAAAGAGACAGCTAGGTCGTCGCTTGAGCCGGAATCTTTCCCGGCTGCACTTTGGCGACAGTTTCCGCCAGCTTGTGTTCCGCTTCAATGGCCCGCATCTCCTCTTCGGAGATCCGGCATTCCAGGTGACGCATCAGCTTGATCAGGAGGTCTGTCTGGTGCTCAAGATGCTGTAGAATGACTGTTACCTCTTTTTCGGCAAGCTGATTTGTTTCGAAATCAAGTTGGGCGCGGATTTCTGAGTGCTTACCCTGCAGGTTTTGGCCCACCATGATGAGCGGCATCAGAAGAATCTGGATCACATTGCTGATCAGGAGATAAGCCACAAACGCCGGAAACGGATCGAAGGACTTCCAATGCAGCCCGGGCGCTTCGGACGCGAGGATGTTGTAGCCTGTCCAAAGAATAGTCCAGCCAAAGATGATCAGAAAAAAGGTCATTGACCCGACTTTGTCCGTGATCTTGACAGCGAACTTGTCAAGCGGTGACATGGTGTCTTCGGCAATTGTGTTGGCGTTTGCCTTCGGCCGAGGCAGTGCGGTGGTGTGCGGCAGTTTCAGGCGCTGCCAGATGTCGGCAGGTATATTGGGGCTCGCGGGAGCGCCGTTTCCGGCCAACTGCGGAGTTACGTCAGGCATTGTTCAATCTCCTAATCGTGGGATGACAAAGGTTAATTCAACTATCAGATTACCACGCGGATGTTCGAGGGTCAATTCTGACAGTGTCGGGGCGCGTTTCGGACAATAAAGCCCTTCCTCCGACTGGTCGAAGGAAGGGCATTCTTGCGTATGCCTATGGCAGCGGCGTCTCGTTGTTGGCATTGATCGACCCGCCAGTGAACGAGCCGAAGAGGGTCGAGTAGACGATTTGGCCATCGGTGCCTGCCGACGATGGATACAGTGTCGTCACGGTCATTGTTGCGCCTGCAGCGAGTGTACCCACAGTGATCGGCAGAGTCGTTGTAGTCGCAGCGCTACCGAGATATGCGCCTGTGATGACGATACCGGACGCGGTTACGCTTCCTGTATTCTTAAGTGTCGACGCTACCGTATAGCCGCCTGCCGTTTTGGTCACTTTAAGACCGGACACGGCAACGTTGGTAGGAGTGACGTTAATCGGGATCGCCTTGCTCGATCCGCCGCCAGTCCCTGAAAGGACGACAGTCAACACCGCAGTTCCGGGATTGGTTAGGAGTGAGGCTGGGACAACGGCCGACATCTGCGTAACCGTCTGGTATGTGGTGGCGAGAGCCGTGCTGTTCCAATAAGCGGTTTCGCCGCTCAGGAAGTATCCGCCCGTTAGTGCAAGCGTGGTGGCCGCACTGCCCGCCGGGATTACCGAAGGCGATGCCGATCCCAGATAGGGCAATCGGTTTGCAACTGTAAACGTCAGCGGATTTGATGTCGCTTCGTTCGGGTTAATCACAGTGATCTTCGAGGTCTGCGGAGTCATAAATAGGCTGCGCGGAACGGACGCAACGATTTGCGTCGGCGTTTCAGAAGTCACCGTGAGGCTGGTCGAGCTCCAATAGACAACGGAATTCGCCGTGAAATTTGAGCCATTGATCGTAAGCGAAAACGCCGGTCCCGCAAACGTCACCGAACTTGGAGAGAGGGACGTCAGGTTTGCAGGCGGAGTAAATCCTTGAATCTCGTAAATTACTGCTCCACTCCAACTAGATACTATGATATCTCCGGTCATCGGGTCAACGGTCATTCCTTCAGCCCCCGAATAAGATGCGAACTCGGTTCCCGTGGATGTCGAAGGATTGCCCGCATTATCGAGCGGATAGACATCAATCATGCTTGCGCCGTAATCGTTCATCAGTAGCGAAGGAGCAGTAATCTGAGGATTTCCACTCGCGGCATACGCAAACGCTTCGTTACTGCCTCCCAAACTGATCGGCGTCGTCACACTAGATATGCTATATGTACCACCAGAAGGATCCGCCGAAAAAACGTAGCTGTCGAAGGTGCCATTGCCGTAGTCGATCGTCTTATAAATGCCTGCACCTGGCATACCTGTTGGCACCGCCGTACCCGCGGATTACCTGCTAGAACCAGGGACGGTGACCGTCTTTGTGGTCGTCGTCGAGCCTACGGGTATCTCACAGATTCCCGAAGAATAGTCTTCGAACAGGAACGTCCCGTTTGGCGCGTAGGCAAGGCCACCGTCGGAACCAGGAGATGTGGCGACACTTGCAGCCGATCCAGTAAATCCGGTTACGTGACCACCGGCACCACGAACAACTCCTATTGAATAAATTGTCGCAGCCGAGCTTTCACTTGCTCCGACGGCATAGAGCGTGTTCGGATTGCCTGCCTTGAACAGCAAACCCCCATAATTCCCTGGCAATCCTGAGATAGACCCAAGTGCGATGCTTGTATAGCTTGATGAATACGGCGCTTGAATCGTGAGTTGAGCATTGGCCTCAGTTGTTGAAAAAATGCACTGCAGTGTTAATGCCGCAATTGTTGCGACGAGCACTGAACCTCTTTTGTTGATCATAGCTGTCTCTTTCTACGGCGAAATGGTACTGCGAAAATTACTGGTGCAAGAATCGTACCATTGTGCCATTTGCGCGGCCTTAAATAACAAGCAAAACTAATGGTTTTCAATGAAAATGAAAGAAATTAACGAGTGACATTCATTTAGGCTATACAGAGCGACGAAGTGGCAGCAGGTATCGTTTAGGCACTGATAACCGTTACAGCAATCCCAAAATCTGCTCGGCCGCGATCTTCGCGCCGCTTTGGGTGACCAGCAGCTTCGCTTTGTCACTAAGTGTTCGGCGAAGGGAGTCGTCAGTCAGCGATTTTAGCTTTGACTCGAGTTCAGCCGCATCAATATCCGCAACAAGTGCTGCACCCGCATTTTCAGCCCATTTTGCGCGGGCAAACTGGTCGTCAAGCGAGCGTTCACGCGGAATAAGCACAGTTGGGACACCAAAATGCAGCAGTTCGTGGACGCTGTTGTAGCCCGCGGCGCTGATGGCGGCATCGAACGCATTCAGGCATTCCGCCATCGGATAGTACGAAATGCGGAAGTCGGGCTGCGCGCCGACATGAGCTTGCCCGGATTTAAGCAGCGGCGCGTCAGGTGCGACTGTTTTCCAGCCAGCGCGACGGGCAGCGTCGAAGATCATGCCTTCCGACTGCGCCATCTCGTCGTCGCCGCCGCCTCCGACCGTGACATACAGCAACTTTTCGTCGGCGGGCAGGTTGAGGCGACGGCGGGCATCGTCTTTCGGCAGCGCTTCGCTCTGCTCGCGGATCATGATCGAGCCGGTCCAAACGAGGCGCAAACTATCCGGCGCAGGGATCTCCTCCGAGCCTTCTTCGTGCGGGACAATCGCCATGTCGTATCGTGCCAAAACCTGCTGGAAAAACGGGTCTCGCGCACGCTCAGTCTGCTGTGCGCGATAGACAAATACTCGGCGCATCTCCCACGACAATGTTGGCAAAAGCTCCTGCGACGAGCCCGCTGGGAACGAATCGACCACCATTATCGCGGGATTGAACGCCGCGACCGTGTTCATCACCACGCTGTGCGCGAGCTTGTTATAGGTTGACGGTCGGATTTTCGATGCTTGGATGATCGTTCGCGAAGGGATCTTGACCGATGCAAACCCCTCCCGGTAGATCACCGAATCCGCCTCGGTCGTGGTGATGAACAATATCTGCGCGCCGTTACGTTGGGCACGAATCGCGCGCGCAATCGCCAACAGTCGGGTTACATGTCCCAGTCCGAGTCCATTCACAGCGTAGAACAAGATTCGGGGCTGTGCGATATGCGGGAGGGAATCCATTGAAGAGAATTGCGACGCAGCGTTTGCAATCTCCTTCAGCTAAGAAGGAATGGAGATGGCGAGCACTGAAAGGAATGGCAGGAAAAGGAATGCAACTAAGCCGCCATTTTATTATAGTCGTCCTGATCTGCTCCATTGCTTCATATGGCTGTGCAGCGAAGCCGACGCCCGTTGGGAGCTGGGGACTCTCAGGTTCCAGCAGCAATCCGTACGCCTCTGCTTCCAGTTCGACAGTCTACACGTTCGATTCGAGCGGCATGGTCACAGTCAAGCAGGATACGTCGTACGGACCCATTGCGTTAACTTGGACTTACGCCGGGACATACACGCTTAGCGGCGACAAAATGACGATCACTCTGACCACGGTATCGATCGCGATGGATCCCGCGACTCAGCAGCGGATGCAGCAGTACATGGCGTCGCGCGGGATGCCTGCGTTTCCGTCAACCGGCCCACGCACTCAACCGATTCACGAAGCACCAAAAAATTACCGTTGGCACCTGTCCAGCGACGGCACCAAGCTTGATCTCGAAGATGATGTCGCCGATGTCTCGAAAGGCCATCTATTAGAGCTGACAAAAATGGCCCTGTCGCAGGCACCGCTGGTGACGCACTTTGGCTCAACGAGCGGTTCATAAACTGCAATTGCCGCGCTCAGAATGAATAGCGCGGCAACTGCGAAAAACTTGTGCTTTCGGCATCTCGCCCGCTACCCGGCAGCGGCAAGCGCAACTCGCTGCGACGGGATCGCTACCAGCGCCATGCGGATAGCTGTTTCGGCGAGGATGGTTTCAGAGTGCCGGTACTTACCCTCAAGTTCGCCGAGTTGCACCATCGTATCCTCAAACAGTAAGACGGATCGATCCTTGAACTCTCCACCGCTGAGGTGGAACTGCTCCGACGCATGGTCGCCTTTTTGACGGCAAAACTCTATAAAATGATTGAGCGCAATCTGAAGCGCCGCGCTGCGCGTCAACTCGGTCGAACCCACAAAACCGTGCGCCGATGCGATCTCGCTTAAATGGTGCAGTGCCTCATCATGCAACGGCAAAACGACCTCGGCAACGGTCCTTGCGCCGTGGTCTGGGAAAAATCCGGCAAAGCTTGCTGTCTCATCTTCCATCGATGGTGGCTCCTTTCGCCCTTTTCGCGTCTTTCCGACAGTATCGCGCCAAAAATGCGCGGGTCAATAATGATACATTACCGCTTTCAGCGCTAATTCCTGCATTCGCGACTTCGAGGCCCTTCCACCGCTGGGCAAATTTGCAATATCTTAGGACGCGACGCTGCCACCAGTACGCAAATAGTCGGCGAAGTATTCGGGAAGGCCAGCCACGATCAACCGTGCACATGCTGCCTCGACATCGTATTCCAGCCGGATTTGCTCGACATTCACGTAGCCCTGGTCTATTGTGAGAATGCAGTATCCTGCGCGCCAATCGCCATCTTTGGGTCGGCCGACACTGCCTGTGTTGACAAAATCGACGCCGTCAATAGTTCTGTGGAATGGATCATGCGTATGGCCGAATACGACCACATCCGCCAGCGAGCCGTGAACTCCGCCTGGCGTGAATTTTTTGAAGTAGGCGTCGGAGCGGGTTTTGAATAGGTACTCGGTCGTCAACGCGGGC
Organism: uncultured Armatimonadota bacterium; assembly: GCA_963699265.1. GTDB lineage: Bacteria > Armatimonadota > Armatimonadia > Armatimonadales > Capsulimonadaceae > CAXSEA01. Next base: position 2,235,596 of record OY969427.1, read on the forward strand.
GAGCCGTGACAAAGCATGACACGTTTGCCCTCGACTACGAGGCGCAGATGCCTTGGCAATGTTCGTAGCCAAGCCTTGTTATCGTCCGTGGTGTGCTCCCTCGTCCAGCCAAACGAGATATTGCTCATCTCGATATCGAACGGCTTGACATAATGGCAGCCGCAGTCGTCTTTGTTGAAGCCGACGCCTTCGTCATAGTTGCCCATGATTGTCGGGCAGCCGCCGGCCATGATCAGTTCCTGGACTTCGTTGGGCTGCGACGCATACCCACCAATATCGCCGAGGCAGTACACGGCGTCAAATTTGTGCGCTAGAATGTGGCCTGCAACCGCCTCCATCGCCGGCAGGTTCGCGTGGATGTCTGAAAATATGGCAAGTTTGGTTGTCATAATGTGACAGGCTCCGGAGCAGGAATTGATTCGCGACGTGAATCAAGTTCGATGGCGGAAAGTGCGTCGAACAGGTCATTTGGCGCGCCTTGAGCATGCTGCTCACCGCCGCGAAGATACTCGTAAAGGCGAGCGGCGACAATCGCGCCAGCGAATGGGCCGACTACATACACCCAGTAGAGCGTCATGCCGCCAGACGCAAACAGATCAGGGCCGAGCGAGCGGGCGGGGTTCATGCTTCCGCCGGTCACTGGTCCGCCAATCAGGACATCAAACACCACAGTTAGGCCAATCGCTATGCCAGTGATCGCTCCGTTGACCCGCCGATCCGTCGCGACCGCGATAATGACCAGCATCAGGAAGAATGTCAGCATGGCTTCTGTGCCGACAGAGCGCCCAATTGGGCCGGGCGCAGGAATATGGGCGCCGTGGCCGGGACCAAAGAGGATAGCGACCACGAACGCGGCTGCGATCCCTCCTAGAAACTGGGATGTCCAATAAGGCGCAACGTACTTCCAGGGAAAACGGCCCGCGACAGCAAATCCTAATGTGACGGCCGGATTGAAATGCGCCGCCGAGATATGCCCGAGTGCATAGATCATCGCCAGAACGGCGAGTCCCGATACCAGTGCGCCTGCCAATAGGCTGCTATCGCCACCGGAAAAATGAGCCGTTGCCGACAACGCGACTGGCGCAAAGACGATGCCGAATGTGCCGACAAATTCCGCTAGGTATCGCCTAATCATGAAGTTTTCGCTTGACCTGTTCACTCTTTGCAACACGCCGGACTGCAGCAGGTTTCGGCTTTTGGCTTCGATGCACGGATGAATGCACCCATGATGCGACCGTCAATGGCCGACTTTTCCTCCGCTGAAAGCGCGGCGATTTCCGCTGAAGTGCATGTCGTCGCTTCCAAATCCGCAAAGGTGTACCGCCGTGTCGGCTCGATGGATGCGTTGACAAATCCTGCATTTTCCAGCCTTTGCGTGTAGTCCTGACGTTCCAGCGCGCCAGCGACGCACCCGACGAACGCCTCCATATCGGCCCGAATTGCGTTCGGAAGTTCGCCGTCAACGACGACATCCGACACGGCGAATCGTCCGCCCGGCTTTAGCACGCGGAACGCCTCCCGCAAAACGGCATTCTTGTCGCCAGATAAATTGATCACGCAGTTCGAGATGATCACGTCGACAGACTTCGCCGGGAGAGGAATTGCTTCGATGTGGCCTTTCAGAAATGTGACGTTCGTCGCGCCAGCCTCGGCCTTGTTCTTTTCCGCAAGCGCGAGCATCTCGTCCGTCATGTCCAAACCGAACGCAAATCCCTCCGGGCCAACACGTTTGGCGGACAGCAAGACATCAATCCCTCCGCCAGAACCGAGATCAAGCACGACCTCACCTGGAAGCAGTTCGGCAAGAGCAGTCGGATTGCCGCATCCGAGCGACGCGAGCAGCGCCGCTTCGGGGATGGACCTTGCCTCAGTGTGCGAGTAAAGGTTGCCCGTGATTGCGTCGCCTCCGCAGCAGGTTTCGCTTCCACCGCCGGAGTTGCCGCCGCAGCACGCCGCGCCTTCGCCCTTAAGAACTGTCAGCGCAGCAGCGCCGTACTTCTCGCGAACAATTTCGCGCACATCGGCGCGATCAGTCAAGTTTGATTCGTTGGACATTTTCTAATCCTTCCCTTCCCCGCAGCAGCCGCTTATCTCGAAATCCTGAGCTGACAGAAAATCGCTCAACGCGGCAACCGCCTTCTGGTTCACCCCGCAAATCATGTTCTTTCCCCGACGCTCAATCGTGATCAGACCCGCCAGCCGAAGCTCTTTGACGTGATGCGATATCGTCGAGTTGATGCGGTCCTCGCCAGTGACATGGCAGCAAACTTCGCCGATGGTGGGGCCGTTGACAGGGCGCACGTCGCCGGTTTCTTCGATTGCCACCAAGCAGCATTGACGCCGCAGAAAATCAAATATGCGCAGCCGCGTCGGATCGCCGAGGGCCTTGAACATTAGCGGAATATCGAAATCAGTCGTCATTTGAATAGCACATCCTAACATTTCGCGAACTATCGAAATGATACCGCGCTTTTTGTTTGGTTGTCAAGGCGTGTCTTCAAACAGATCATTTCCGCATCTCAATGGCACCCTCGCTCTTAACAAAAACTTAATCGAATCTTAATCTGCTCTTAACGAAGTCTGTACAAGTCTGACGGTAACATAATTGCGCAATGGATGGGGCGATTGGACAGAGGCGCCCATCCCCCACCCGGAGCACAGGAGGCCTCCTTGTCCTTTGGACACGACCGCATTCTTTCCGCCGACCGGCGGGAAACGCGAGTATGCAACGATGCTGCTTTGTGCCAAGCGTCAAGGCGACCGAATGATCATCGCAGTTGAACCTCCCCTTTCGACAGCTCAACATCAAGCATCCTTGAACGCTTGATCGAATCCCCCTAGTAACGTTCGACAGTGCACCAAAAAACCTGGCCTCGTTCAACGTGCGGAGCGAGGCCGGGTTTCTACGCCGAGGTGAGCTTCGTAGAAAAAAGTCTTGAGCAACCTTTCCGCTTTTCGAACCCTGCTGCGAGGAAGGAGTACAATGATTACTCATTTCCTGCCCGAATCTTCCCAACTCAAGTTTATGATTCTCGATAGCGAAACCAAACCGAAAATCGCAATCAACCGGCGGCGCACCAATGGCGAGGCCAACAAACTCGCGCTGGACGATCGTCCGATTCACGACTGGTACAGGTTTGTATTGTCGTTTCCACCGCACCTTGTCGCCGACTACCTGGAAAAATTCAGGATCGAATCTGGCCAAACCGTGCTCGATCCTTTCTGTGGTACCGGCACGACTCTGGTCGAGTGCAAAAAGCGCGGAGTCAATACGGTGGGAATTGAAGCCAACAACATGGCCTACTTTGCAAGCGCAACTAAGACGAATTGGCAAATCGACAGCGACGAGTTGCGCCGACAGTCCAGATCGATATCGGAGCAAGCGGACAATCTGCTTACCACAAAGGGCCAATCAAATCTCAGAACGGTCGGAATGGACGCCGAAAAACTTCTTCTGACCAACTCCATTTCGCCCATTCCGTTGCATAAGTGTTTGATCCTCCGGGACTTGATTGACCAGCACTCCGGCGGCCTCACTCGCGACTACTTTCGACTCGCTCTGGCAAACGTTTGCGTTTTCGTTGCAAGCAATTTGCAGTTTGGGCCGGAGGTCGGTGTCGGACCACCAAAATCAGATGCACCAGTGGTTGAGGCGTGGACTCAAAAGGTTTGCGGCATGGCGGCTGACATTAAGGCTATGCGAGATGTCCCTGCGTCCGATTCGCTTGTCCTACACCGAGATTCGCGAACGGCAATTGCGGAGCTTCCCGATAGATCAGTGGACGCCGTTTTCACGTCACCTCCCTATCCTAACGAGAAGGACTACACGCGAACGACCCGTCTGGAGTCAGTCCTACTTGGGTTTGTGAACAATCGCCAAGAGCTTCAGACGATGAAGCGAACTCTGCTGCGGTCGAACACTCGCAATGTCTACAAGGGCGACGATGATCACCTGTGGATCGAACAGTTCCCCGAGATTGCCGAGCTTGCCGACGAGATCGAGCGCAGGCGCATCGAACTGGGAAAGACGAGCGGTTTTGAGCGCATGTACGCCCGCGTCACTAAGCTATACTTCGGCGGAATGGCGCGTCAACTTGCCGAGATGCGCCGCATCCTCAAACCAGGTGCGATACTTGGCTATGTTGTTGGAGATCAAGCATCCTACCTGCGCGTGATGATCCGCACTGGCCGTTTGATTGGCGAGATTGCCGTCGATCTTGGATATGAACTCGTCAACATTGATCTGTTCCGCACGCGCCTTGCGACCGCTACCAAGGAGCAGTTGCGCGAGGAGGTCGTCGTGCTCAGGTGGAACGGGTGATGGCAGAAAAGCGAAACCAGACCATCTATCGCGGAATTATTGCCAGAATTTTTGAAAAGCACTTTAACCAGGGCGACAGGGAAGTACCGTTCGATCGATCTGCTATTAAGGAGGCAGCCGAAGAGCTTGGAGTAACGGTACCAGAGAATGAAGGCGACCTCATCTACACATTTCGGTTCCGTGCTTCGCTTCCAGAGTCTATTCTCAAGACTGCCGGAAAGGGTGAAGCTTGGGTCATCCGGTTAGCGGGCCGCTCGAAATACAAGTTTGCTCTTGTGAACGACCGCCCAATAGTTCCAAACCCTCACCTCATTGAAACTAAAATCCTCGATTCGACACCAGGATTGATCGCCAGGTATGCGCTCAGCGACGAGCAGGCACTTCTCGCTAAGCTACGCTACAACAGACTCATAGATACGTTCACTGGAATCACTTGCTATTCGCTGCAAAACCATCTGCGGGCGTCTGTTGTCGGAATGGGACAGGTCGAGACTGACGAAATCTACGTAGGAGTTGACAAGCGCGGAGTTCACTTCGTAGTTCCGGTCCAGGCGAAACGTGGAAGTGACAAGATTGGCATCGTACAGGCCGAACAGGATATTGCCCTTTGCGCTGAAAAATTTCCAAATCTTACTTGCAGACCTATCAGCGCACAGTTTATGAAAGATGATGTGATCGCGCTGTTTGAGTTAGCGTTGACGGATAATGGCGTTGGAATCGTTTCCGAACGCCATTACAAGCTAGTGGCAGCATCAGATTTGTCGCAAGATGAGCTAATGGCTTACCGTGATCGAGGATCAAACGATTAGCTGTCCGGGTGGCATGTTTTGGCTATCAGGCCCAGGCATGTCTTTCAGCGCTGAGTCTCACAAGAAAGACATGCGTGGCCCTGAGAGGCCAAACATGGAACCCGTTCACCAGCACTATTCATTCCTTCGGTACTGCGCCGGTCGTCTCCACGGTCGCATCCGGTGAATACTGAGAGTTGAGGTTTGGCGCGACCTTCGGCTTGGTTTCGGCCTCGATCGCCTGGCGACGCCGTGCGCCGCGCGGCGGGACGACCGTCCAGGGCTGCGTAATCAGAAGTTCAATCGCGGCCGGCTGGCTATTGATCGCCTTGAAGATGGCCATGTCGAACTTCGGCTGGCGGTCATAGGTCATCAGGCCGTTGACCTCTTGCTCCACATCCGTAAGCTGCGTGTAGCAGAAGCCGCACATCATCGGATTGTTGAGCAGCGCTTCAGTCAAGCCGCGGTAGCGCGCCAGGAACTCCTCCGAGGATCGTGGCCAGTCGCCATAGCCCCATCCGCCAGGCGACTCCTGACCTGGATTCCACCAAATGCCACCGTACTCGCTGACCATATACGGCTGGCCAGCCTTCCACTCGCCGCTCGCGCTGGAGGCGGCGACATTCTTGAACGTGTCTCCATCCCCGGTCACCAGCGGCGCGTAGCGCGCTTCGAACGTGGCCGGGTTCTGGTCATAATCATGGACATCGTAGATTTCGGTCTCGACATGTGTCCAACCGCTGGTGTCGATCACGGGACGGGTGGCGTCGAACGCTTTCGTCAGCATATAAACTGACCGGAACGTCTCAGGCGTCTTCACCGAATCGTGCTCATTGAACGGGCACCAGCCGACAATCGACGGATGATTGTAGTCACGCTCGATCTCCTCGACCCAGGACTGCAAGAAGCCGGCCAGCCCTTCTACATGGCTGACTTCAAGCCCCCAGTCCGGTGCTTCGCCCCAGACGAGATAACCCAATCGGTCCGCCCAGTAGAGCGAACGCGGCTCAAAGATCTTCTGATGGAACCGCGCGCCGTTGAAGCCAAGCTCCAGCCCAATTTCGATATCGCGCCTGAGATCGGCATCGCTTGGAGCGGTGTAGATGCCGTCGGGATAATAACCTTGATCTAAGACCAGGCGCTGGAATACAACCTTGCCATTTAGGAGTATTGCCGGGCCGCTGAGTTCAACGCTACGAAGGCCGAAATAAGAGTTCACGAAATCCAGAACCGTGCCCGATGAATCCTCAAGTGTCAGGGTTACATCATACAGAAACGGATCGTCCGGCGACCACGCCCGGATTTCCGAAACGCTCAGAAACGCGCCCGACTGCTTGCCGCTGATGGCGTTCACGGCTTCGCCGACGACGTCTCCGCCCGCATAGGCGCGCAAGCGGACACGCCCACCCTCCGGAAGGGTATCGCCGGTGATGCGGGATTCCACTAGTATGCCGCCCGCATTGAGCTGCGGCGTGAACCGAGCGCTATGCAAAAACGTTCGCGGCACTGCTTCAAGCCAGACTGTTTGCCAAATGCCAGTGGTGCGAGTGTAGTCGCAGCCGGACGACTTGAAGAGATGCGCCTGCTTGCCTTTGGCCTGCGCAAATGACCGGATGTCGTCTTCGGCGTAGATCGTTACGACAAACTCGACTTGATCGTCCTCAAGGTAGTCGGTGATGTCGAACGAGAACGCCGTGTAGCCGCCGACATGCGTTCCGACTTCGATGCCGTCGATGTAAACCCACGTCTGGTAATCGCACGCGCCAATGTGCAGCAGAATCCGCTGACCGTGCCAGTGCTCCGGCAGCGTGACGCGCTTCTTGTACCAAACGGCCGCGATGAAGTCGGTATGGCCAATGCCAGACAGCTTACTTTCTGGACAAAATGGCACCGTGATGGAACCTGGCAACGCGTCTGCCTTGTGCAGATTGCGCGAACGGCCCGAGCGGCTATGGTCGATCTCAAAATCCCACTGTCCGTTAAGGTTCATCCAGCCGTGTTCACGCGCGAACTGCGGGCGCGGATATTCCGGCCTGGGCGTGGTCGCGTCAACCGGATTGCCCATGCGATGCAGCAATGCTTCAAGCAGATGGGCAGGCGCGTCCGGTTTGAGCGAAACATTCTCCGAACTAATTGGCTCCGGCTGATCTTCAGGACTCAAGTTCTGTCCCTGATCGAAATTGTTCACGATAATCTCTCCACCATCGAGATTCTAAACGTTAGTGCTAACCCGCAAGGCAAAACCGCGCGCCTTCGTTACCCGTAATGACAACAAAAGTCGCACAATGGTTTCAAATTTACCATCATAATTAGGCAATTCAGCATCGTCGCGCGATCACATTACTAAATACGCAAAGGCAGATCGGTTTGCGCCGCAATCCTCTGCTTTGCCCACAAATCTTCAAAACTAATCGGCGAGAGCCGCAAGCTTTTTTCGATCCCCAACAATTCACAACTGAGCCGAACAAGCGTTTTGCATGGTTATGCAGAATTAATACGTTTTGCAAGCAAATATTTCGTTTTTTGGAATCTAAGCCAATGCCTGCCAAACATCCGGAAATGACGCTGACGTTGGCAACTTGCATCGACCGATTCTAAAATGGAAGCCTTCAAGGCGCTCCCAGTTGCTCCCTAAGACCCATTCTTGAGTTTCGCTCGCCCTGCCTGTGGGTATATCCTGGTCGGAGCAGGCGGTCATAACGTAGCGTCGCTAAGACGCTTTAGCCTAATCTCTGCTCCGCCTTGGAGATTTCATGTCAACGAATTATGATCTCGTTTGCTTGTCTCATCTGCGCTGGAATTTTGTATTTCAGCGTCCTCAACATTTGTTAACTCGCTGTGCCATTGAGCACAGAGTTTTCTTTGTTGAGGAGCCGATCTACACCGATTCGGTCGATGCGCCTACTCTCGACATCCGAGAGGACGAAACCAATTCAAACATCATCATCGCTGTGCCTCATCTCCCACACGGCTATGCGGATCCAATTGGTGCGCAGTCCGCGCTGATTGATCAGCTCCTCGCAAACATGCGGGTCGAGCGATTTGTTCTTTGGTACTACACGCCGATGGCGATTCCGCTATCGAGCCATCTGAAGCCTCTTGCCACTATTTATGACTGCATGGATCAATTGTCGGCATTTAAGGGCGCTTCTCCCGACCTAATTTCTAATGAGCAGGAGCTCTTCAAAAAGGCAGACCTGGTGTTTACCGGCGGACAGAGTTTGTACGAGGCAAAACGCAGTGAGCACCCGCATGTTTTTGCGTTCCCGAGCAGTGTCGATGCGGCGCATTTTGCGCAAGCGTTGTCAATCCAGGATGATCCATCCGACCAGGCAGAGATTGCTCGTCCTCGGGCTGGATTTTTTGGAGTCATCGACGAGCGCCTGGATATCGACCTGCTCGGTGAGGTCGCCGATCTGCGCCCAGATGTCCATTTTGTCATGATCGGCCCTGTGGTCAAAATCGACCCGGAAACACTCCCCAAGCGGAGCAATATCCACTATTTAGGCGGCAAATCTTATCCAGAATTGCCGCATTATCTTGCGGGCTGGGATGTCGCGATGATGCCGTTCGCCATGAACGAATCGACCGAGTTCATCAGCCCGACCAAAACGCCGGAGTATCTGGCTGCGGGATGTCCGGTTGTTTCGACACCGATCCGGGACGTCGTTCGACCGTACCAGGAACTGCAGCTTGTTCATATTGCTGCAGACGCAAACCATTTTGCGCAGGCTATTGATGCAGCACTGGCGGAAGATCAGGCGCAACTTCAAAAGCGAGTCGAGGATTTTCTATCCCTAACGTCTTGGGACAAGACGTGGCAGCGGATGAGTGAACTTATCGACATGGCAATCGCTAGCGAGAGCCCAACGCCTACTAGCATCCCTAATTTCAGTCAGGGAGTGACGGAAAACCAAGACACAAATTTAAATGTCGACCAGCCGCTCGGTGCGGCCAGTGTAAGCGCCTAAACCTGCAGGTAGTTGATTGCCAAGGCGTGGGGACTAAGAAAGAAGATCACGAATATGTTTGACTTTCTCATTGTCGGTGCGGGATATGCTGGAAGCGTGCTGGCCGAGCGGCTGGCTCGTGTGGGCGGCAAGAAAGTGTTGATTTGCGACAAGCGTCCGCACATCGCCGGGAACGCGTACGACTACTATAACGAGGATGGCATTCTCATCCACAAGTACGGCCCGCACATTTTTCACACAAACGCAGAGCGAATCTTCGAATACCTAACGCAGTTCACGCAGTGGCTGCCCTACGAGCATCGCGTTCTTGCGAGTGTCGACGGCAAGCTGCTTCCGATCCCAATCAATCTGGATACCATCAACAGCCTATACGGACTTGACCTAAAGGAAGAGGATGTCGAAGCGTATTTCGATTCCGTGCGTGAGCCGAAGGAGCACTGCTACACATCCGAAGATGTGGTGGTCAACCGTGTCGGTCGCGACCTTTACAACAAATTTTTCCGCAACTACACCCGAAAGCAGTGGGGACTCGATCCGTCGGAGCTTGATGCGTCGGTGACATCGCGCATCCCGACCCGCACGAACCGAGACGACCGCTATTTTAACGACAAGTTCCAGGCCATGCCGCTGCACGGCTACACCAAAATGTTTGAGAAGATGTTGGCGCATCCGAACATCAAAATCATGCTGAACACCGACTACAAAGAAATTCAGCATATCGTGCCATATCGCAAGATGATCTTTACTGGCCCAGTCGATGAATACTTCGACTATCGGTATGGCAAGCTGCCGTATCGTTCGCTGGAGTTCAAGTTCGAAACGCACGACAAAGAGGAGATACAGCCAGTATCGGTTGTGAACTACCCGAACGACAACGAATTCACCCGCGTAACGGAGTTTAAGAAGCTGTCGGGGCAGGTGCATCCTAAGACCACGCTCGTGTACGAATATCCCAAGGCAGAAGGCGATCCGTACTATCCGATCCCGAAGCCGGAATGCACTGCGCTCTACAACAAGTACAAGGCACTGGCCGAAACGACGCCCGATACGTATTTCGTTGGGCGCCTCGCCACGTACAAGTACTACAACATGGATCAGGTTGTCGGACAGGCGCTGGCGACGTTTGAGAAAATTCAACAGGACGAGCTAGCGGAGAAGGAGATGGATCGCAACGCGCGGTTGCGGCTTTCTTCCGTCACGGCTGGAGCGAACAAGATCATCGCCACCAAAGCGCCGGTTCGACGCCGCCGAAAGCTGGCCAGTGTACAAACGACTGTCGCGAAAACCTAGGTTTGGGACAATCTAGATCAAACGGGCAAGCACGCTGGCCTGACGGCGTGCTTGCCTAGCAGTCTGGATGGAGATTCGACTTTGCCCTTACGCCGATCCTGTCTGAAACGCGAGAAGCTCCATCAGCTTCCATTCCTCTGGGCGACCGGGATCGAGGACACGTTCATCACCGAGCCGTGGCCGACGACAGGCCGAATACTGGACGAATATCAGCTCACGGGACACTACGAGCATTGGGAATCCGATCTCGATTTGATGGCGTCGCTGGGAATCAGGACGGCGCGGTACGGCGTTCCGTGGCACCGCATCAATCCCGCGCCCGGCGAGTGGGACTGGAAGTGGGCGGATGATCCTCTGAACCGAATGGTCGATTTGGGAATCGATCCAATTGTCGATCTGGTGCACTACGGCACGCCGCAATGGATCGAAGGAGCGTTCACAAATCCTCGCTATTCTGAGTTCGTTTCGGAATTCGCAGTTCGCCTCGCGGAGCGGTTCAGCGGCAAAATTTTCGCCTATACGCCGCTTAACGAACCGAGGATCACCGCATGGTACTGCGGGCGGCTAGGATGGTGGCCGCCTCATAAACACGGTACGCACGGTTTTCTGGAAGTGATGGTCGGCGTATGCCGCGGAATTGTCGAAACGACTAATGCCATCCGAAAAATCAATCCAGAAAATGTGATTGTCCACGTGGACGCGACGGATCTCTATGAAGCGGACGTGTCCCAGCCCGATCTCGCTGTTAGCGCAGCAAGTTGACAGACAGTGGTTTTCCTCGCGCTCGATTTAATCTTGGGAAAGCTGGATCGCTCGCACCCGCTCTGGGGATTGGCGATCAAGAACGGCATTTCCGAAAGCACCCTCGATTGGTTCACGCAAAATCCAATCGAAATCGATATCTGCGGCATCAATCTATATCCGATGTTCTCGCAAAAATGTCTGAAGCGGGACGCGCGCGGCGTCCGAATCCGCATGCCGTATGCATCAGCGGAGATCATCGACCGGCTGTCGCGCATGTACTTTCTGCGCTACAGGCTGCCGATTATGATTACAGAAACGGCAACACGGGGAACAGTTCAAAGACGTGTGCTTTGGCTGAGCGAGTCTGTGGAAGCGATAAAGAGGGTGCGTGCGGAAGGCATCCCGCTGATTGGATACACATGGTGGCCGATGTTTTCGCTTGTCGCGTGGGCGTATCGGCAGGGAACACGCGAGCCGGGCGCGTATCTCGAAAAGATGGGGCTTTGGGATCTGGTTGCAGAGGAAAATGGTGGATTGCGTCGCAGCGAAACGCCGCTAGTCGACAAAATTTACGACGCTTGCCGCATCCGGCAACGCGCTGATCGGCCCAATCGCAGGCGAAGCGGGCAGGGTAAACGCCAGGGTGGAGCAAGCGGCGTAAAACCCGATGCACGAGTCGTACGCGGACGGAGCAGAGAATATGTTTAAGAGCTTTTTTATGGCGGGTTTTGAATGCGCGACTGGATTCAACCGGCAAGGTCAGTGGATCGATCAGATCGCCGCAACTCATCACGACCGCTTTGCCGACGAAGACTACGCCCGGATAAAGGCTCTCGGAATCCAAGCCGCGCGCGAATCGGTCCGCTGGCCGCTGGTCAACCGAAAAATGGGTTATGACTTCTGCTCGGTGGCGCCATTCGTGGAGGCATCGCGACGCCAAGAAATAGATGTTGTCTGGGATCTATTCCACTTTGGATATCCGCCTGGGCTTGATCTCTTCTCGGACGAGTTTCCCGATCGCTTTGCAGATTATTGCTACGCGACTGCCCTGTACCTCAGCAGACATTCCGACGGTCGGACGCTCCATTTCACGCCAATCAACGAGCCGTCGTTTTTCTCATGGGCTGCCGGGGATGCTGGTCTTTTTGCCCCGCACTGCAACAATCGCGGCTTCGATCTAAAGGTTGCCTTGATCCGTGCGGCGATTCAGGGGATCAATGCGATCAAGGCCGTGTCTCCAGATGCGCGGATCATCAATGTCGATTCGCTTTGCCGCGTGGTCGCGCCGTTCGACGCGCCACCAGAAATGCTTCATGACGCTGAGAACTTCAACAATAACGCCGTCTTTGAAAGTTGGGACATGCTTGCGGGCCGATTGCTTCCCGAGCTTGGCGGATCGCGGGATCACTTGGACATCATTGGCGTCAACTATTACTGGACCAACCAGTGGCAGATTGACCAGGTCGGCGCGCCGCTTGCGCTGGACGATCCGCGCTGTTGGAGTCTTGGCCAATTGCTGCGCTGGGCGCACGAGCGAACTGGCGCGGATGTGATCGTATCGGAGACCGGCCATGTCGGTGACATGCGTCCGCTATGGATGCGCTGGATGGCGGAGGATGTTGAGGCACTCTTGCTGAACAGCTTCCCCGTCCATGGGGTCTGCCTGTACCCGATCTTGGGTATGCCGGAATGGCACGAGCCGGAGGTCTGGACCCGCATGGGGCTGTGGGATCTGGTTCCCGACCTCAACACCGGCGAACTGCGCCGGGAGCTCCACGAGCCTACGCACGTTGCGTTCCGGCAGGCGCGACGACTTGAGCGATTGCACCAGGATAGGATCGAAGCGCCAAAAGTAGTCGCGCAAGGAATGTTCAGGGGCTAACCAAGGCGAGGAACGAGTTGCGGTTCGCCCTTCTTGTTTCGGTGTCGGGAAGGGCGAACCGCTCTCGCAAGCTCGTTTGGTTAGCGCCTACAAGTCTGACACCCCTTACCTATTCCTATGGGAAAGGGGTTGGGGGAAAGGGCTTCTTACGCCGCCGCGATCGCCGACATTTCCAGCTTCGGCTTTTCTTCAATGTGGCCGTTGGCTGGCCGTAGGGAGCGCAGCTTGTTGCTGCCGTTCAGAGCGGCGACCTTGTAGCATTCGGTCAGGGTCGGGTAGTTGAAGACGTTGTTGATGAAGTAATCGACCGTCCCGCCAAACGCCATCACCGCCTGTCCCAAGTGCACCAGTTCTGTCGCACCCGTTCCAATGACGTGCACGCCGAGAATCTGGCGAGTCTGCTCATGGATCAGCAGCTTTAGCGTACCAACTTCGTCGCCAAGTAGCTGGCCGCGCGCGATCTCCTTGTACTGCGCTATGCCGCACTCGTACGGAATGCCCTCTTCGGTAAGCTGAGACTCGGTTTTACCGACCATCGAGATTTCCGGAATTGAGTAGATGCCGACGGGATACAGGGATGGAATGGACGTTGTCGGCTCGCCGAACATATGGCAAGCGGCTAATCGGCCCTGCTCCATCGACGTGCTCGCAAGCGCAGGGAAGCCGATCACATCGCCAGCAGCGTAGATATGCGGGACATCGGTCTGGTAGTTCTCGTTGACCTTGAGCCTGCCGCGATTATCGGGTTTCAGGCCGACGCTCTCCAGATTTAGATTGCCGGTCGAACCTTGGCGGCCGATGCAGTAGAGCAAGGTATCCGCGCGCAGGTGCTTGCCCGACTGGAGCGTCGCCTGCACCATGCCGTCATCATCGATTTTGATCTGATCGACACGCTCGCCGAGGCGCAGCGTGATGCCCATATTGCGCATGCGGTACTGCAGCGCCTCAATGATTTCGGTATCGGCAAACTCGAGCAGCATTGGCCGCGCTTCGGTGAGGATGACACGCACACCAAGCGCCGCCATCATGCAGGCGTATTCGGTGCCGATCACGCCGCCACCAACAATGATCATGCTGCGCGGAAGTTCCATCAAATGCAGCAGGCCGTCGCTGTCAATCACGCGTTGCGAGTCGAACGGAACGTTGTCTGGTCGGGCTGGCGACGTGCCTGTCGCGACGACGACATTTTCCGCATAAAGCGTGTCAACCGAATGCCCCCGCTGCACTTCGACCGTGTGGGCGTCAGTGAATTTTGCCATTCCGGAGATCAGCTCGACATCGTTGCGCATGAGCTGCTCGCGAATCATGCTGATTTCCGTTTGGATCACCTGCTGCGACCGGAAAATCAGCGAATCCAGCGTTATATCCTGTCGGAGATGCGACTTATCGGTCGAGAAGACTTTGTTGGAGCCGATCAAATGAATTACCGCCTCCCGCAGGGCCTTGCTCGGGATCGTACCGGTGTTGATGCATGTTCCGCCAAGAGCGGTCAACTTTTCGACGATCACGACCTGCTTACCAAGCTTTGCCGCTTGGATCGCCGCTTTTTGGCCAGCAGGTCCACTACCGATGACAACAAGATCGAGGTGCTTCATACGAAGATTGCTCCAATGCGCTACGAATAGCCGAATAAATAGGCGTGAGCATCCGCCGGAGCTATTCCAGACACGATGCCCTGTCAATATTATTGGGAATCAGGGGCGTGGCAACAGGGTGGAAGCGGAAATGTTCAGCATCTGCGCACCACCCCTGGTCATGCGTCCCGTTTGATTGCGACCCGTCAATAGAAAATCGCCGAACTCACGCAGCATCGCGGTGGCAGATTGGATGGATAAACGCTCGCTCTTGTCGAGCATTCATTTCCGATGGTGATTATACCGGGTTTTTGACCCGCGGGGAATTGTGTTGGGGCTTTTGTAGGACGGGCCTCCCCGCCTGGCGAAATCATAAAATGACAGGCGGGGACGCCCGTCCCACAAATTAGTGGCTATCGAATCTCGACGGTCGAGGCAGTGTTCGTCTGCTTCAATAGCGCCGCCTGAGCCTGGCTGATTCCAACTGACTCCAGCGTGTTCAGCGCGATACGGCCAAACACGGACGCGCCGGCGCTGGTCAGCATCGAAACTGCCTGCATCTCAACCGCTTCCGCAACCGCGTCAACACCGCTGACAATCATGATGCCGTTGGTCCATTCGCCCATGATCCGAACGGTTTCGGGACGCTCAATCACACGCGGCGCATAAATCACAATTAGCTCCGCAAGTTTCCTCGCCTTGCCGATCATCGCACCCATGTCGTCGGAGCGTAAAATCTCAGGCCAGTCGCGCGGCACCTTGCCGGAAGAAAGCGCCATTAGGCTTGGTATCGCCTCTTCCTCAAGGATCCAGTCATGCAGAGATCCCTTGTTGGCGAGCAGATCGTAAACACCCGGCATCTTCGGCAGATTCATCACGTCCGGAGGGTTCTTCGACTTGCGGAACGCGGTCCATTCAGGAGAGCCGGTATCAACGACAAGCGTCGAGATTCCTGTCCGCTGCGCAACCGTTCTGGCCAGACTCAGCGCGGCAACTGCGCCGTTCAGCGAGGGAAACATTCCCCCCGTTTGAGACTGGAACGCGGACGGCAAAGTCTCCGTAACCAGCAAAACGCAGCCCAAATCCGGATAGTGCCGCTTGTACTCCGCCAACCGTTCAAAGAAAATCTCGTCGATGTCAGTGGTGACAGACAGGTCGATCGCGGTCTCCTCGTTGATCGACGTTCCTGCGAGCAGCACCGGCGAGGGCGCGTCCTCCGGGAACTCGTTGCCCGAACTGTAAACAAGATCGCCAGGCGGACTAAACCGACCGGCTGCTCGCGGCGCAATCTGCGTTATGGTTACGAGGGTATGCACTTGTGGCAGATCGATTCCCATGTCGCTCGCCTGGGACTCCACCATGCTGACCGGCATTGTCGATCGCTGCTCGATGGACTTGCCGACAACCGAAATCAGCGTTCCTCCGCCAAAAAGCATCATTGCCACATAGACAAACAACTCGAGGAGATGGCTAAACGGCGTCACCGGGCTGTCCGGATCGAGCTGGGCATCCTGATCCGATGCCTTTTGGATAATCTCGGCCATGACGTTCGCGACCTTGGCAGCGGCACCCGGGCGACGCGATCGCGACTCAATTTTGTCGTAGCGCCAATCTTGGCTCTTCAGTGTTTCGCTGGCGCTGTCCGCGATGCGATCCGCTCGCATTAGGCCGACCGCGTGCGCAGTTACCACATAAACCGAGCCTGTAGGATCCTGCTTGACAATCGACAAACTGTCGCCCTTTTCCACTATGCCTGCCGCAGCTCCCTTTAACACTGCCTGAACCCGCGCCGAATCGGTGATGTTCATGCCGGGATAGTTTGCAGCATTCGGAAGTAGCACTTTCGATGTCGCGATGTAGACCGGGCCTGCGCTTTGGCGCAGCATAAATCCGAGCACTCCGATGATCAGGGCAAGACCGCCAGCGATCACAGCCGCATTTTCCTTGATGAGTGCAAAAAGCGGTGGAGTGGACGAAATTGGCTCTTTGCCTGTCTTAGTCGATGCTGGATTAGGTGAGCTCTTGGGTTTTGTTGGGGATGAATTCATAACTGCATTTTTAGGAATAAGATAGGCGCTAAGACAGTCGCTTCGCAGAATAACGGGGATAGCTTAATATAAACATACCTATCGTAATTTAGCACGAAACTGGTCCTAGCGCAAGCGAGTCAATGTGCTAGGACGGATCGAAATCATAGCGATAATGCATGTATGACGCACAATTCGTGCCAATTCGGGGGGATTGGGAGCAAGCGTACTTTTTTGGGATTACGCTTCGACGGGGACAGCTTCAGCAGAAGTTTCAGCGGTTGCGATCGTGAGCACACCGATTAGATTTCCGCCGGATTGTTGGACAATACGAGCCGCCACAACCTGGTCATCGATTGAGCCGGTGGTGTGGTCGCTCGCGAGGATTACACCGTCTGCCCGAAGACCAAGGGTTTGAGCACCACTGCCGCTTTGGATGGCTGGCGCGTGGATGAAGATCACGTCCGCCTGCGATCCCAGAACATCCAGTATATCGAGGACGCGTGTGGTGTCAAGCGCGTGGTCAACTTCTTCATGAGAATGATATGGGAATCGTCCTGCCGATAGTCCGGAAAGTCCGTGGATTTCGTCGTCCTCAAGAACGCAGTCGTACAGTGCAATCCCCGCTTGAAGAATATCGCCAAGTCCGTAGACATCGGGGAAACCGAACCCATCGCGCTCGGCATAAGAGCCGCACATGTCCGCGTCGATTATCACGACATCAAGGTACATGCTGGCTGCTTGACGCGCCAGATCAAGCGTCGCCGCGCGGCTGTGATAGCCGTCACCCGAAGAGCGCGCGATCACAAACTCGCGCGCGTGAAGCTGGTGTGTCTGAGTGTGGCCAGTAAGCCATGAGCGCATCGCGGCGCCGAACTCGAGCGTTGCTGCGGATTGCTGACCCGGCAGCGCGTCGTGGTTTGGCAGACGATAGACCGCCAGTTCAGGGAGTGCGCCGGCAAAGTCGAAGTCGAGTGGGCTGAGCTCGATGCCGTCCTGCTTCTGATTGCCCCGCGAAAACACGAACCGTAGTGCGTCGGTCTTCGACTCAGGGACAAGTAGGGTCGCTAGCGCGAGGACGGCGCATAGCGCTACTATCGCGGCCTGTGCGATCAGATGCCCACCAGTGGTTCGAAGCAAGGTCTGCGGGAAAACCGAATCCGCACTGGCTTCCTGCACCACTTCCGGAACCGAAGCCGTGGACAGCAGCGATGAATCCGCGGTTGGCTTTCGGGCCAGCACCTCCTTGAGCCACGCCTCTTGATCGTCCTTAACTGCGATATCGCCAGCTCTGTTGGCTATGAGAGTGGAAAGGGATGCGTTCGGGCTGGTAACGGACACAAGCACCTTCGAGCCGTCGGAAGAAAGGGTCATGTCCAATGCAGTCGAAGAAGCCGCGCTGGGCTGTAAACCCTGCGCTGCCTCAGACAGCAAGTTTCGCGACATCAAGATGCGTGCGTTGGACTCAGCGGTCGTCTCGGCGACGCCGGAACCGTCGGGCCAAAACGTTTGCTCCTGCGCGGGAACACGTACGTAGGCGGTTGCGGAATAAACTTTAACAAACTTAGCAGTTACAGCGTACGATCCAACCACGGCGGCAACAACGATAAGGCCAAAAATGGCCGCGCGGCTACGCAGTCGGTTGACGAGGATTTGCCGGCTGAGCCAGCTATTAATACGCCAGAACATCGACGAAGTGGAATAGAGCTGGCCAGCGTTGATTGTAACGCCGGTGGGAGTTTGCATTCCATCAAGAATATTAACACAAAAAGTCCCGAATGCAAACCGTCGTAGCGAAGATTTTCATAGCAAAATCACCATATTGCGGTTCATTGCAGAAAATTACGGTATTTCTAACAGGATTGGACAATCCTATACACAAAAAGAACCATTGACAAGTCTGGCTGTAGCGATTATACTTTGATTCACAAAGTACTTTTATACAATAGAAAGCCTCATGCAGAATCGAAACATATTGCTCTTGATCGTCGGTTGTGCTCTCGCTCTAGGCGTAGCTGGCGACTGGCTCTTTCGGCGCGACGACGGCACGGTGCTTTCCTGGGGAACAAATGTGTTTGGGTGGACTTTGCTTTGCTGCGCCGCGTTGATTCTGATCGCGCGGCGCAGTGGCGTGAAGCTCAACGTTGAAAGCGGCTGGTTTTTTGTCCCATTGCTATTCTTCGCCTCGACATTTGCCTGGCGAGAATGCGGCTTCCTGCGTTTTTGGGATGGAGCGCTAATGTTTGTCACGGCTGCGCTGATCGCGACTCGCTGCTTGGGGCCGTGCCGGATCGCATCTGCCGGTTACACCGAGTATATTCGCTTATTTGCCATCGCGCTAGGACAAACTGCGGCAGGGCCAGTTTTGCTTGCAAGCCAAGATTTCCGTCCAAGACCTCCCGTTGCGCAGATTTACGGGCCTCCTGCCACGGTCTTGCGTGCATGGCCCATGTTATTTCGCGGCGTTCTCCTGTCGGTCGTGCCATTGTTCGTATTTGGCGCGCTCTTTGTCAATGCGGATGCTGTGTTCGCGGGCGAAATCCAGGCGCTGTTCAACTGGGACTTCACAAGTGTCGCCAGCAACGTCCTATTTACTTTCTTGTTCTTTGCACTTGCCGTCGGCATACTTCGTCTCGCGCTTGTGCAAGCGAAGCCCGCGGATCAAACCGACCCGCGCGAGGGGCGCTCGTTTCCGCTCGAAGCTGGGGATATCGCGGTTGCATTGGTTCTGATCGACTGTCTCTTTGTGGCGTTCGTGGTCGTCCAGTTCAAATTTCTCTTTGGCGGCGAAGCGGTCATCCATAGTGTTGCCGGTCTAAACTACGCCAGCTATGCTCGTGGCGGATTCTTCGAGCTGGCGTGGGTGGCAGGGCTGGCGCTGCCTGTATTGCTGTTTGCGCATTGGGTGGCTCAAATCGCGCCGCTGGATGCGCAGAAGCGGGTCAAGGTGCTGACCGGCCTGCTGGTCGCGCTGCTATTCGTGATTGTCGCATCGGCGTTCAAACGGATGGCGATGTACGAGGACGCGTGGGGGATGACCGAAAAGCGGTTCTTCGTGAGTGTATTCATCGGCGTCATAACGGCGATTTTCATTTGGTTTCTCGCAACCGCTTGGCGCGGCGCACCGAAGCATTTTGCGTTTGGGGTCCTCATAGTCAGCATGCTGACCATCGGCGCACTTGACTTGATTAACCCGGACAGAATTGTCGTCCAGACCGACATTGCTCGAGGCAAGTTGATCTGCTTCGATGCGCAGTACCTTACCGACCTCGGCGCGGACGCCGCCCCTGCGCTGATCCAGTCGATATCATCGGTCGCGCCAGCCGAGCAGCCACAGCTTGCGCAAAATCTTATTGCCGCCTACGCGAGTCCAAAGTTGCAGTTTCAGGAGTGGAGCACATCGCTTGCACTTGCGCACAACGCGGTCAAGTCGCAACTATCGACTCTCAGCGCACTTGCATCGAAGGTGCAACAATCAGGATGCAACACTACCGCGCCGTGCAGCAACAATTAAGATCGGAAGAATATGGACAAATCCATCGAACGAACTGATCCGCAAAACTACGACTATGGTTCCGCGAAGCGCGAGCGGCAGGGATTTGGCAATCCGGCAGTTTACGCCGCGATCTACGCTGTTACGTGGCTGATCGTCGCGCCAATTGCGTTCGGTGCGCTCTATTTTTCGCAGGACTCGCAGCATGTCATCCCGGCATCGCTACTGTCGCTGCCGCGTGAGGCGCTCGAAAGTGCAACATTCGACTGCGCCGTGGTCGTGTGGGTCGCGGTCTTTGCGACGGCACAAATTTCCTTGGAAAGACTCCTGTACGAGTCCAATTGGAAACCGCTGCTCGCCATTGACGACGACAAACTGGCGCTATTAACTTCCGTGATTCTCGGAGCCATCCAATCGGGCTTCGCAATCCCTGCGGGGCAGATGGTGTTTCGAGCGGTTTCGGCGATCAACTTGGCATTCCCAGATATTGTCGCAAGCGCGTCCCTGCGGTTCATGACCTGCGGACTCGCAGCGCTGATCGCATCGGTTGCGTGCGGATTTGTGATTGGGAAGTCGGAGGAGCGGGAGGAGAGGACGTGACAAACTTTATTCCAGCGAAGAGTTCAATTAATCCAGTGACTTGGATGGGATTGCTTTTTCTATATGCTCCTATCTGGGCTGTTGTTGCAGTTTCCGTTTTCATGACAATTCCGCATTCGATGGACGACTCGTCGCCCGATCATATTGCAGGCGCGCTAATTTTGCTGGTTTGGATATATCCGCTCAATGTAGCGTATCTTCTATGGACTTGCACCTTCGGGAATCTGCAAGTTTATCTGGTTTCCAAGCTCGTACTGACTGACCAATATCGTAAAAACTACGTCGGCCTGCAAGTCGTCACTGCAATTGTTCAAGCGCTGGTCGCAATACCAGCGTCATCTTTTGTGTTTTTTCAGAAACTGTGGCCACAAGCGGCGGACGAGTGGCACACCTGCGGCGCTTGCGCTATTGCAGCAGCCGTTGCATCGATCTGTTGTGGTTTGATTGTGAGGTAGAAGTGAATTGCGCGAACCAAATGCTGAGACAGCGAGCCGGTATTCGAACGCGAAAGGTCATTTCTACCATCTTCCCCTAGCGTTTAGTCGGATTTTGCGCCGTCGCAAAATCCGACTAAACGCTAGGCTCGAAAAAAAGCCCAGCGGCTTGAGCGTTCTCAAGATCTGACCCTGCCTTCACGCTCTGGGTACAATCTCGGCTTAACATAACGCGGAACGCCCGGACGCACCGCGCGGTTAACCATTCAATCATCATAAGGAAACCCTCCATGCCGGATAGTAAGTCCGACGGCAACGGTTCTATCAAGAGCGGCGACTGCGAAACTCAGTGGTCGAATTATCCGATCCTTCGAAATATCGATTCCCCCAAGGATCTCAAGCCGCTCAATGTGGAGCAGCTTCGCCAGCTTGCCACTGAGATTCGCGAGTATTTGACCGAGTGCGTTTCGCGGACGGGCGGTCACCTTGCGCCCAGCTTAGGCGTGGTCGAGCTGACCCTCGCGCTGCACCGCATCTACAACGTCCCGAAGGACAAGATCATTTGGGATGTTGGCCATCAGGGCTATGTCCACAAAATTTTGACCGGGCGCAAGGATTTACTGCCGACCATCCGTCAGTACGAAGGCATTTCCGGATTTCTGCGCATTGACGAGTCCCCATACGACCTGTATGGAGCCGGGCATGCGTCAACGGCGATTTCCGCCGCGCTCGGTTTTGCCAAGGCGCGCGATTTTCGGGGCTCGTCGGAGCGTGTGGTTGCACTTGTCGGCGACGGTGCGTTGACCGGTGGCCTAGCGCTCGAGGGCCTTAACAACGCCGCCGAAACCAAGACTGACATCACGATCGTGCTCAACGACAACGAGATGTCGATCGCGGAAAATGTCGGCGCAATCGCGACGTACTTGTCCAAAATTCGCATGAATCCGGGTTATCAGTGGGCGGAGAAGAGTGTCAAAGGGGTCATCGAAGGTCTGCCCGTCTACAGCGACTTGGCCATGAAGGCGGCGCGTGGTGTGAAGCATGCTGCAACCCACTGGGCGACTCCCGCGCACACCGGTCTCCTGTTCGAGGAGATGGGCCTAAACTATATCGGTCCTGTTAACGGCCACAACATCGAATCCCTGATCGATGTCTTTGAGCATGTCAAGAAGCTCAAGGGGCCAGCCTTGGTGCATGTGCTGACCGTCAAGGGCAAGGGGCTGCCCTATGCCGAGGCCGACAGCCGGACATATCACGGGGTCACACAGTTTTCGCCCGACGACGGCAAGATGGAGAAGAAGTCGACCGGTGCGACATTCACGAGCGCATTCGCCGAGACTCTCAACGATCTCGCCATGACCGATGATAAAATTGTTGGAATCACCGCGGCCATGCCCGACGGCACTGGCCTCGCGAAGTTCGCCAAGGAGCATCCCGCGCGGTTTTTCGACGTCGGCATTGCCGAGCAGCACGCGGTTGTTTTCGCGGCGGGACTAGCCGCGAGCGGTTTCAAGCCAGTCTGCGGCATCTATTCGACCTTTTTGCAGCGGGCGTATGACCCCATCATTCACGATGTCGCGCTACAGAACCTGCCCGTGCGATTTTTCCTCGACCGCAGCGGCCTTGTCGGCGACGATGGCGGGACGCACCACGGCGTGTTTGACCTCAGCTACCTGCGATGCATTCCCAACATGGTGATTGCCGCGCCAAAGGACGTGGATGAAATGCGCGCAATGACCCGGTTTGCCCTGGGATACTCCAGCGGCCCAATCGCGGTTCGATATCCACGCGGCGGAATTTCTGCGTTGACCGATCATCCTGCACCCATTGAGCTTGGCAAAGCCGAAGTCTTGCGTGAAGACGGCAACGACATCGCGCTCATCGCCATCGGCGCAGGAGTCGAAATCGCGCTCGAAACGGCCACGCTACTGTCGAACCATGGCCTCGGATGCACGGTCGTCAACGCCCGGTTTGTCAAGCCGCTCGATGAAGAGACTATCACAGCCGTCGCGCGCCGATCCAATCGGATAGTTACTATCGAAGACAATGTCGTTCACGGCGGATTCGGCTCTGCCGTCCTCGAGCTGCTCGCCGCAAACGATATCCAAAAGCCTGTCAAGCTATTCGGCCTTCCCGACCAATTTGTCGAACACGGCCCAGTTCCCGTGCTACGCGACCTTGTCGGACTAAGTCCCGCGCATATCGCCGCCGTGCTCACCAACCTCTCGCCCGAGCAGTTCGACCCGGCGCGGCATGACGTTTCGAGCCACAGCGCGACAGTGGCATAGCGAGTCTCTAAACGAATGGAAAAGTGGTAAATTCAGTTTATGGAAGCGTCCATTGACAAGATTGAATATTTCGAACGCAGTGCTGTCGTAGAGATTTTGAAATCGCATTCTGCAACTATGGGCAACAAGATGCGAGCATTTATAGTCTTTGGCGATGCTGTGAATGAAGCGAAAACCTACGACGTAGACTTGCTGGAAGTCCTAGAAGAGTGGTCAGGGCCGCGCCACTTGGTCTTTCAGTCCAGCTCAGATCTACGATTCAGGGGTGTAATTCGACTGAACTTTCTGATTTCGGAGGAGTTTGAGCGTCCAGAGTCGATACACGACGAAAGGCTCAGGGATGACGTAAACGGCCTGCTTCGTCGAGTGAGACGTGGATACGTGGTCATGCGTGAAGCGGAGAAGGGATATGCCGACTCGGTACTTCAGCTCAGCGCTCCCATAGATTGGGCACCGAGCGATGCTGTTTCTACCAAGCATGATCCAAGAGATATCGCCGCCCTTAGTTCTGTATAACTCTTTATGGCATCCTTTCCAAGCAGTGCGGACGTGGCATTTGCCTTTTATACGGAGGCTATTCGGCATTTCGAAGATGCGCACTTCCTTAAGGAAAGTCGTTATGCTGCGTCAATCGCGTCGTCTCAAAAAGCTGCTGAGCTTGCCATTAAGTCCTTATTCCTCTTTGACGGTGTGCTAGGATGGTGGGACAAACTGTTCGACACGCACTCGCCCCTGAAAAGCATTTCAGCGTCTACGGGACATGTCCTATCGAGGCACATAGGCAGGATTTTAGCCGTTGACCAAGACTTGGTGGACGAAATTAAGCTGCTAGAGAGTCTTGCTCCAGAGAAACCAGGTAAAGATAATTTCAACTAGGATGTTGCTATAAACCCGGAATATCCTTACTTTGTTATTGACCGAACAATTGATAAGGTAGTGATTTTCGCACCAAGCCAAGAATTTGGGGCATCCGATGCTCAAAGAAACTTCGAACGTGCCCGAAATACTCTGGCGGCAGTTGGCGGTCTAGTCAAAGATGCCTACGGCCACACTCTGTCCCTTCCTAACCTCACTTGATACATCAAGCGACAGATATTAATCCAACCCAACGCTTCACCTCGCGCGTCGCCGCGTACACGGCAGGCAGACCCGGCTACCCGCAATCGTTGCTTGATCTCATGCGCGAGAAGACGGAACTTACAACAAGTTCCGTGATTGCGGATATCGGTTCGGGCACCGGGCTATTGTCCAAGCTGTTTTTGGACTACAGAAACAGGGTTTATGGCGTCGAGCCGAATCAGGCAATGCGCGAGGCGGGAGATGAGTTTTTGCGGGGTTATCCGAACTTTACCAGCATTGATGGCACTGCGGAGCAAACCAAGCTTAACGATTCATCCGTCGATTTCGTTACCGCAGGGCAAGCGTTCCACTGGTTTGACGCGGTCGCCTTTCGATGCGAATGCCAGCGAATTTTGAAGCCGGCCGGATGGGCTGTGCTGGTCTGGAATGAGTCACGCGAAGACTCAACGCCGTTCATGCGCGATTTCGAAGTTCTGATGCGGCGTTTTGGCCGCGATTACCGAAATTTTCGCAGAGAAGCTGAGGTAGAAGATGATGTGACTACGTTCTTTGGGATCCAGGGTTGCCAAACACTCCAGTTGGAAAACAACATGACTTACGGTTTTGACAAGCTGCTCACTCGCCTCGCTTCAGGATCGTACATGCCCGATCCTGGCGAGCCGGAATTCAGCGCTATGAGAGCGCTCTACAGTGAAATCTTCAACAAGCATTCCGTGGAAGGCATAGTGGAGTTCGAGCAGGATACGCGGGTCTATTACGGACAGTTAGACCCCGCTTAGCCAAGATACCTTCACCCCTCCCGCATCGGCACTCGCACACCCTTCGCCTTTGCCGTTTCGATTGCCTCTTCGTAACCAGCATCGACATGACGGATCACACCCATACCAGGATCAGTAGTTAGGACTCGTTGCAGGCGTGTCGCTGCTTCTGGCGTACCGTCGGCGACAATGACCATCCCCGCGTGCTGCGAAAAGCCGATACCCACCCCGCCGCCGTGATGCACACTCACCCACGATGCGCCGCCGACGGCGTTGATAAGCGCGTTCAGGAAAACCCAGTCGGAGATCGCGTCGCTGCCGTCCTTCATCGATTCCGTTTCACGGTTCGGCGATGCCACCGAGCCGCAATCGAGGTGATCTCGCCCAATCACAATCGGCGCGGAAACTTCTCCGCGCTGGACAAGATCGTTGATCAGCAACCCTAGTTTCGCGCGGTCGCCGTAGCCAAGCCAGCAAATGCGGGCGGGAAGGCCCTGGAAATGCACCTGCTCACGCGCAAGGCGAATCCAGCGGCAAAGCGATTCGTTGT
This sequence comes from uncultured Armatimonadota bacterium, assembly GCA_963699265.1. Classification (GTDB taxonomy): domain Bacteria; phylum Armatimonadota; class Armatimonadia; order Armatimonadales; family Capsulimonadaceae; genus CAXSEA01. The sequence goes on from OY969427.1 coordinate 2,261,396, forward strand.
CGGCAAACTCGTCCAGAATCAGTTGGTCGATGCGGTAGATGTCGCCGGGATCGCCCGACAATGCGGCCCAGCGGAACGGCCCCTTGCCCTCGCAAAAGAGCTGACGAATAAACGCAGGGACAAAACCGGGATAGGCAAACGCGTTCGCAACCCCATGATCCTTCGCGACCTGGCGCAGGTTGTTGCCGTAGTCGAAAACCACCGCGCCGCGCTCCTGCAGCGCGATCATGGTTTCGACGTGCGTGTTGACCGATTCGTAGACCTTCGCGAGATAGCCCGCTTCGTCGCTTACCCTAAATGCGGCAGCGTCCGAAACCGTATAGCCGATGGGAATGTATCCACGCAGCGGATCGTGCGCGGAGGTCTGGTCGGTAACAATCTGTGGGACAATGCCGCGCCGCACGATCTCCGGCAGCACTTCCGCGATGTTGCCCTCGAGCGCAATAGATAGCGGTTTTTTGACCGCGACGGCCTCATTCGCCATTGCAAGGGCATCATCTAGCGATGTTGCCGACCGCATCACATACCCGCTGTCCAGTCGTCGCTGAATGCGGGTCGGGTCAACTTCAACGGCGATGACCACGCCATCGTTCATCGTCACCGCGAGCGGCTGCGCACCGCCCATGCCGCCAAGTCCGGCGGTGACAGTAAGTGTTCCGGCCAATGTTCCGCCAAAATGCTTGCGCGCGGCTGCGGCGAACGTTTCGTAGGTCCCCTGCAAAATCCCCTGTGTCCCGATATAAATCCACGATCCCGCGGTCATCTGGCCGAACATGATCAGACCTTCGGCCTCGAGACGGCGAAAATTCTCCCAAGTCGCCCAATGCGGAACGAGGTTGGAATTGGCGATCAGGACGCGTGGCGCATCGGCGTGGGTCTTGAAAACACCAACCGGCTTGCCGGACTGCACCAGGAGGGTTTCGTCGTTTTCGAGGCTCATCAACGTTCGCGCGATTGCCCGAAGCGCATCCCACGACCGCGCGGCTTTGCCGGAGCCGCCGTAGACAATCAACTCATCGGGATACTCGGCGACTTCGGGATCAAGGTTGTTAAGCATCATCCGCAGCGCTGCTTCCTGAATCCAGCCTTTGCAATTGAGCGTGGTGCCGTGCGGTGCATGGAGAGGAATGCGTTCAGCGCCACCCAAAAGATCGCAAAGCGGCTGGTCGGAACGGACGCTGGAAAGCAGGTCGGGCGGATTGATGGTGACGGACATTTCAATTGCTCCAAAGCGAAAAAATGGTTGGTGAGATGGAGTATTGATACCTGATTGGAGGGGAAATCGGAGCAGACCCCACCTTTCGAAGGCCCCTCCCCCGCCTCCCGAAACGGGAGGAGCTACGAAAGACAAAGAAAGATCGGGAACCGCTGATTGTCAAAAACCTGGCTCCTCCCGTTTCGAGAGGCTTGGAGGGTCTTACCTTCGCGTATAAACAAGCACGGTCGGCCCTGGATAGAGCATATCATGGGGCAGATCCTGCGTGGGAAGGCCGCCGATTTCGGTTAGCCCGCCGAGAGGGTGTACTGACTTGAAGACGAGCGGCGGATTGTAGTTGCGATTGAGTTGTTGCACGTAGTCACGCCCAATGGGCAACTTCAGCCGCATGATATCGTAATATTCAAACTCACTCAGAACAACGACGGGTGGTTTGTCATTGTTCAACATTGCCAAGTCGTACGGTTTTGACGAATTGTAGAGGTATCGCACATCTTCCTGCGGCGTGGTAGTTGAGAGCCACGCACCCGGAATCGACATCGTAAAGTAGGGATTGATCGGCGGCGTTTGGAACCACGGTTCGTTGACAAACCCAATCGGTGTCGGCGCGGGCGCGTGCTGATTCAGCCAGATCGCAGCGCGGTCGCGGGGATCGGTTTGAGTCATTGGTGCGATGAGAAACGCACTGTCGAGCAGCGTATAGGCGATGACCACGCCGAATATGCACTTTACAGCAAGAGCCGATTTGTTGTCATTTCGACCGGAGCGAGGAACGAGCGTAGTGGAGAAACCTCTCATCGCAAACCCCGCCGCCACCTCCACCATCATCCGCGCGGTCCAGAGCGCGACAAACGGCAGCAGCGGGATGTCATAGCGGGCGTAGCGCGACTGCGCTGCCCCGAAGAGGACATAGAGCGGCAGCGCGACCATTGCCAAAAGTCCGTCGCCATAATCGCGCCGCTTCATCGCATAACCGACGCTCACCAAGAACGCGATTAGCAGCGGCAACCCAAGCCCAGCGTCAAGATTTCGGCTAAGGATATAGACCCAGCCAAGTCCCGTGTGTTGGAAGTATATTTCGGGGTGCTGCATGACATGAACAGACTCATAGCGAAGATCACGGAAGAATACACCTGGTGTCAAAACGCATCCTGGGCAGATCAGCACGAACGTTGCAAATGCGCAAAAAACGCCAACCAGCTTAAGTTGCGCGGCGCGTGTCCAGGGCATCTTGTCGCGCAGCATCCGCATCCAAACTGCCGTGCCAATGCCCAAAACAACAATGATCCCGCTGTATTTAGTCGCCGCGCTCAGCCCCGCAAAGACTCCGGCGAGTACTGCACAGAGCCACGGCGATACCGGCTTTTCGCCCTCCCGCTCAAGTCCGATCTGCATCAGCCTCGCAGACCAGACTAGCGATAGAGCGATCCAAAAAGTTGCTGGGACATCGACTGTAAGGTAGTGGGACTGCTGCACATTAAGCGGCATGACCGCGAGAATGAGCGAGGCAATTAGACCGACTATCTCGCCCCACAATCGTCGTCCAATCGCGTAGACCGCCCAAACTGTTCCCACTCCCATTAGGGCCGTCAGCAGTCGGCCGGCCAGATAGCTGCGCGCCATTCCTGCCGGATCAAATTGTCCGGTCGCGGTTGAAACCGAGCCGATAAAGTGGTACGCCTTGCCCATCGCAAGTGCGGTGTAGATGAGATAGTAGGAGAGCGGGCCGTAGTTGTAGGTGCGCGGGAGGAAGTTGCCTGTCGCGAAGTTTAGACCGCCGAGATCGGGATCGGATTGTACAAGCAGGGTGGTTTCGTCAACATGGTACGAGAAGTAGTGAAGTGCGTTCGGCAAGCCCCAATCCAGGCCGATGAGGCGGAGGATGGTGGCGAGGAGGAGGATGAGGACGAGGAAAAGCAGCCCTTTCCCCCCAACCCCCTTTCCCATAGGAATAGGAAAGGGGGAGGAGGACGAGGAGTCAGAAGAGTTCTGAACTTCGAGCTTATCCATGTTAGCCGCCGAGGGCGATTTTGCGAGATTCGAGCTTAGCGCGCCGGTCGGTCAGGTCGATTTCGCTGGCTTGGTCGCGCGCGACAATGTCCGGCGCACCCTTCGCGATAAACATCGGATTGGCCAGCTTCGCTCGAAGCTTGGTGAGGTCGCTGTCAACTTTGGCGATCTCGGCATCGATCCGGCCGCGCTCTTTGGCCATATCGACAATCCCCGCAAGCGGCAGGTAGAGATCGACCCCTGCCTCAACAGGCAGTGCAATAATCCCTTCGCCAGTCTCCGGAAAGTCCATGAACTTCGGAGGACTCAATCGCGCCAGGCTTTGGATGGTTGGCAGATTGTCCGAGAGTATTTTACGCTTTTTCTCGTTGGCGACAATGACAGCGTCCAACGCTAATGAAGGCGCGATCTGCAGTTCGGCCCGCGCATTTCGGACAGCGCGTATGGTCGCGATGATGGTCTCCATCTGCGCAGCCGCATGTTCATCCACAAATTCAGCATTCGAAGCCGGAAACGGTGCCAGCGAAATGCTTTCGCCCTCATGCGGAATCGACTGCCAAATCTCCTCGCTCAGGAACGGCATGATCGGATGCATCAGACGCAGCGCATACTCAAGCACATGCCATAAGGTCCATCGCATGCGCTGCTTCTCTTCAGCGTTGTCAGAGCGAAGTGCAGGCTTGGCCAGCTCGACAAACCAGTCGCAGTAGTCGTTCCAGAAGAACGAATATAGCGCGGAGCAGGCATCGTCCATGTCGTATGTCGTCAGCGCCGAGTTCACTTTGTCCGCGGTTTGCTGCAGGCGGGTCAGGATCCAGCGCTCGGGGATGGAGAAGCTACCTCCCCTAGCCCCTCCTTCCGAAAGGAGGGGGATGGATGAAGAACCTCCCCTAACCCCTCCTTCCGAAAGGAGGGGGACAAAAGATGCAATGCCGGTTTCGGAAAGCAGCAGCGCCTCGGCGTTTTCCTCGGTTTCGACTGCGCCTTTGTCCTCCAGGTTCATCAAAACGAACCGGGCGGCGTTCCAGATTTTAGTGCAAAAGTTGCGCGCTTCTGGGATTCGGTCCTCGCTGAAGCGGATGTCCTGACCCTTCGAAGCCAGCCGAATCAGCGAAAAACGGAGCGCGTCGACGCCGTATTTGTCGATCATCTCGACCGGATCGATGCCGTTGCCAAGCGACTTCGACATGCGCCTGCCCTGCTTGTCGAGCACGGTCGTGTAGATGTAGACCTCGTGGAACGGAATCTCGTGCATGAACTCCATGCCCGTCATGATCATGCGCGCAACCCACAGATAGAGGATTTCGCGAGCGGTCACCAAAACGGCAGTGGGATAGAACGGCCCTATGTCCGTCTTTTGCGGCCAGCCCTGCGTCGCAAACGGCCACAGCGCCGAAGAGAACCAGGTGTCGAGAACGTCGTCGTCCTGGCGCAGGTGAGCGTCGGCGGCCAATCCCAACTTCTCGCGCGCCTCTGCCTCTGATCGCGCGGCCGTGTATTTGCCGTTCTCCGTGTAGTAGATCGGAATGCGGTGTCCCCACCAAAGCTGGCGCGAGATGCACCAGTCGCGGATGTTCTCCATCCAATCGACATACACTTTCTTGTAGCGTGTCGGCGCAAAGGTGATCTGATCGTCCATGACGACATCAATCGCGCGCTGCACTAGCTCCGTCCCGGCCATTTTGACGAACCACTGCTCACTCAAAAGCGGCTCGATGATCGTATGGCAGCGCTCGCAGGTCCCGACCGAATGCCGGTAGGGCTCCTTGCCCACCAGATATCCCTGCTCTTCAAGGTTGCGCTCAACCGCCAGACGCGCCTCTTCGCGGGTCAAATTGGCGTACGCATCTCCGGCTGCCGCGGCCATGCGGCCATCCTCGCCGATTACGACGATCATGGGCAAGTTGTGTCGCCGTCCCGCCTCGTAGTCGTTGAGGTCATGCGCGGGCGTGACTTTCACCGCGCCGGTTCCGAACTCCATCGACGCATAGTCATCGAAAATCAGCGGGATTTCGCGTCCGGCAAGCGGCAATGTCAACATGTGCCCCTTCATGCCCGCATAGCGCTCATCAGAGGGATTGACAGCGACCGCCGTATCGCCCAGCATGGTTTCGGGCCGAGTCGTTGCGACCGTCACCGAGCCGTTGCCGTCGGCAAAATCGTAGCGGATATGCCAAAGGTTGGTATCGCGCTCGATGTATTCGACCTCAATGTCAGACAGCGCGGTCATGCAGCGCGGGCACCAGTTGATCACGCGTGCGCCGCGGTAGATTAATCCAAGGTCATATAGCCGCACAAACTCTTCAAGGATGGCGTCGGCGTAGTCGTCATCCATGGTGAAGCGCTCGCGCGCCCAGTCGAACGAGCACCCTAGCCGCTGCATCTGGCTGATAATCCGCGCACCGTAGCGCTCCTTCCAGTTCCAGACACGCTCTAAAAATTTCTCGCGGCCCAGATCGTGGCGGGTCAGCCCTTCCGCTGCGATCTCTTTTTCGACCACGTTTTGTGTCGCGATGCCCGCGTGGTCGACGCCCGGCAGGATGAGGACGTTGAACCCGGACATCCGTTTCCAACGCCCGAGAATATCCTGGATCGTGTAGCAGAGCGCATGGCCCATGTGGAGCTGACCGGTCACATTCGGGGGTGGAATGGTGATCGAATATGAAGGCGTCCCCGGCGCGGGATTCTCATCCGGCGCAAAGACTCCCATTTCCAGCCATTTTTGATACCAGCGCTTCTCGGCGGAAGCGAAATCGAATGATTTTTCCATAGCCCACCTTCCCACAGACCTACCCCGGCGACAAGTCGCCACCCCTCCCGAAGCGGGAATGGAAGGAGTTATGTCATTTCGACTGGAGCGAGGCACGAGCGAAATGGAGAAATCTCCGCGTCGTTCCGAAAGAGTGAGAGATTTCTCCGCTTCCTTCGTTCCTCAGTTCGGTCGAAATGACAAATCCGTCTTTACCTTCCCGTTTCGGGAGGGTCGCAACTTGTTGCGGGGTAGCTACCAAAAAACGGCGTCCCCGCAAGCCGCGCGCTAAAATTAGCGCAAAACATGGCTTGCAAGGACGCCGTCAGCAATTTCGATCATTGCCGCATCAGCGCGGTACCACCTTGCTTCCCGCAGGGCACAATGACCTTACGGACGCTTAAATTCCATGGACTCCCGGACGACGTTCGGCGCGGCTAGCCGGGAGTTTTCAGCTTGTCTCCCTCTCTGCTGACGTCGCGTTGCGCCTACTCTTTCCGTTCACAGTCCGTCAATTGGACTTATTATAGCAGATGCAGGCAACTCTGAGGGCAGGTATAATTTCGCCTTAATGGAACCTTCAAGAAAGCGGGTCGTCGTGCTTGGCAGCGGCCCAATCCGCATCGGTCAGGGAATCGAATTCGATTACGGCTGTGTCCACTGTGTCCGCGCCCTCAAATCGTTTGGCTACGAAGCCATCATCATCAATAACAACCCCGAAACCGTCAGCACCGATTTCGACACGTCGGACAGGCTCTATTTCGAGCCGCTGATGGTAGAGGATGTCCTCAATGTGCTCGCAGCAGAAGCGCCGATCGAAGGGGTCGTTGTTCAATTTGGCGGTCAAACAGCCATCAACCTTGCGAAGCCGCTAGCCGCTGCGGGCGTCAAGATTTTGGGATCGTCATCGGAAACCATCGACATCGCAGAGGACCGCAACCTCTTTGAACGCCTGCTGCGCGACCTCAAAATCCCCAAGCCCGCCGGGCGCGCCATCAAGACGACCGACGAGGCAATTGTCGTCGCAAACGAAATAGGCTACCCCGTTCTGGTACGGCCATCGTTCGTGCTCGGCGGACGCGCCATGGAGATTGTCTTCAACGAGACCGAACTGATCTCGTACATGCGCTTTGCACGAGATGTCGCGGAGGGTTCGCCGATTCTAGTTGATCGGTATATCGTCGGCAAGGAGGCGGAGGTCGATGTCATCGCCGACGGCAAGGGCGGCTGCCTCATTCCCGGCATCATGGAGCACATTGAGCGCGCGGGAGTCCACAGCGGCGATTCGATGGCGGTCTACCCTCCGCAGACATTGCCGAAATCAACGCTCGACACCATGTGCGGTTACGCGATTCAGCTTGCCAAGGCACTGAACGTGATCGGCCTGATGAACATCCAGTTTGTGATCGAAGGCGAGGATGTCTCGATCATCGAGGTTAACCCGCGGGCTAGCCGTACTGTGCCGTATCTGTCCAAAATCACCGGAGTTCCGATGGTCCAGCTTGCCACAGCCGCGTTACTTGGCAAGACGCTAGCCGAAATGGGCTACGAAAGCGGCCTCTATCCGCAGCAGCCAAATGTCGCCGTGAAGGCGCCGGTGTTTTCGTTCGCCAAACTCGCTGGCGTTGACGCTAACCTTGGCCCCGAAATGAAAAGCACCGGCGAGGTGATGGGCATCGATACTGATTTCTCCCGCGCGCTGTATAAAGCGATGGTCGCCAGCGGGATCGATATTCCGTACCCGTCGGGCAGCGCCGCACTTCTCGCGACAGTCGCCGACTCCGACAAAGATGAAGCGTTGCCGATCATCAAGGCGTTCGCAAATATTGGTTTTCGGCTATATGCGACCGAAGGCACGGCCAAATTTCTGACCCGCAACGGCCTCGACGTAACCCCTGTCAAGAAAATATCGGAAGGCACGCCTAACCTCATCGACCTAATACGCAGCGGAAAAGTCTCGCTGCTGATCAACACGCTCTCAAAGGACCGCAAAACCGAGCAGGAGGGTCTGCATATCCGGCGGGCATCAGTCGAGAATTCGATTCCGTGCCTGACTTCATTGGACACCGCGCGTGCGCTGCACTACGCGCTCGCCGCGCGACGTGAAGGCGAGGTGTTCCCGGTGGTGCCGATTACGGAGTATGTGACGAGAACTAAAACGGCCTAGGAAGCCCTTTCCCCCAACCCCTTTCCCATAGGAATAGGAAAGGGGAGGCATGGATTGGTCAATCAGGTTGTGGAGCAGGCGTCCCCGCCTGCCATCTTTTCGCTTGCGAAGAATTAAGAAGACAGGCGGGACGCCTGCCCCACAACTCAAACCTTGCCCTCCCGCTTCGGGAGGGTGGCGAGGAACGAGCCGGGTGGGTCTGAAATGGCAGGCGCGGGCGCTGCTCCGCAGTAGGTAGGTCAAAAATGCGACTCGTGCTCCCACGCCGATCTCTGCCAGTCGTCGCTCGCCTCACCGATCGGTGCCCATGGCGGCAGCGTAAATTGGAACATGCGCGCCAGCGTGATCGCGTACGGCTCGTACGAGCGGCGCAATTCCGATAATAGGAACGGTGCCGATGATTCCTCCTCAAACGGCACTCCCGCGGCCGCGAGCTCTTTGGTCATCCTCTCCATGTCGGCCGGGGTTAGACGAGAAAGAAACTGCTTTGCGGGCGGCTGGTTAAAGATCAGGCATAAATCGACAAGCGCGTGACGTCCCATCGCGAACGTGAGTTGCGCTTGCCAGGTGGGCACGCCCTCAATCCCGGTCAAAATCAGCGCGCTCGTGTCCATGGCGACCATCAACGCCGAAATCCACGACTGATCGTCGTGTTGCGAACGATAAAACGCCAGCACGGGGTACGACAGCGTGCTTTCCAAGACTTCGGCTGACCAGCGCTCCAGGTCTTTGAGCAAGACTTGGAGGTCGCCGATGGCATTGCCGGACGCATGTCGGCGTATCATCTCAAGCGCAGTCGGTGGCGAGCCGGCGCGGGCGTCGAGAAGCGACACAGACGCCTCGCGCTTGGAGAACTGTCCGTAAAGGACAGGCAGGTACCCAATGATGATGGCGAGAAAGCCAAATCCTGTGCCTGTTTCGACAATCGCGACTAGCCGTTCAATGCCCGAATCTGGCCGAAAATCGCCGTAGCCTAGGGTGAAGAACGTCGTCCCGCTAAAATACAGGTCGCTAAGGAATGTCGTGTGGACATCTGGTCCAACAATGCCCGGACCGAAGCCCCATTCGACAAGCGCGAACCCTGTTATCAGTCCGACCGCCCACAACCCCAGCAGTAGAATCAGCGAAATCGGCCCAAATATGCTCAGGAAATTGTCCCGCTCCTTGTCGTCGTCGATCCTTTTGGCGACTTTTGTCCAAACATGCCTCCAGAGAAAGCGATAATACGCCGACGTGAATCGCCAGCGGCGCGTCACCGTGCGAGGCAGGACAACAGTCTCGAACCCTTCTACCAGAAAATAGATGATCACACAAATTCCGGCAATACTAGCGAAGATGTTAATGGCAGGCTCCAGTCAAGCTGACTGCAATCAAAACCGATTTTCCGCGTTTGCGGTTCGCGCTATTTACGCTCCTGACCTCCAACGTATACTCGGCCCTTCCAGCTTGCGCCGCTCTTCCGGGTCTTGACCACCGACCCGATCGCGACGACAATCGCAACCGACCAAGCCAGCGGGTTCAGCAGCGCGTAAAGAATGTCGTCGCGCTCCAGCGTGAGCGCAATAGAGATCCGCAACGCCACAAACATCAGATATGGCATCGCTGCAAGCAGCGCCCACGGCGCGCCAGTCATCCAGCCAGCAATACCCAAGAATGGCGGTAGAACGAAAACGCAGAGCAGCATGATCAACGTCGGGACAAGTATTTGCAACTTGCTGGAGAATGCCGGGAAAAGATTGCGCGTGAAGCCCTGCCAAATTTCGCTGAGGTTCTCGTACATCCGCACCTTGTAGACCCGGTTGCCGTCGCCGTACCAGATCGTCTTGCCGCATCGCTTCACCAATTGGCCGAACTTGACATCCTCCGCAAGCTGACTCTTAACCGCACGGTGGCCGTCGATTTCGAAATAAGTTTCGCGGCGCATAAACAAAAAAGCGCCATTCGCAGCCGCAAACACGGGAAACCTTGACCCGCGCACCAAGAACAGCGGCAAGAACGTCATGGGAATCAAAACCAAAATAGGAATGATCAGCCGTTCCCAAAAAGTCAGCGCGACATAGTCCGGCGCAAGCGAAACGACATCGGCGCGAAGTCCCCGCAGTCCGCCGATGGCAAAGAGCAATGCGTCTTGTGCGAACTCGCAGTCGGCGTCGGTCATCAGAATGTATTCGCCCTTGGCCGCCTGGGCAAGCTGCCAGCAGGCGAACGGTTTCCCGCACCAACCCTCCGGCAGGGCTGCGCCAACAAGCGTACGCAGACGATAATCCTGATCACGCAGATGGCAGAGGATATCGTAGGTGGCATCGGAGGAGTTGTCGTCCAGCACTACGACTTCGAAGTTCGGATAGTTTTGGCTTAGCAGCGAGCGGACGCAGGCTTCGATGACCTGCTCTTCGTTGCGCGCAGGCACGAGGACGGAGATGAACGGCAGGTCGTCGTCGGACGCGATCACGGCTTTAGGTTTTTGGAAAACGAGGAGGTTGACAATGCCGTTGATGCAAAGAATAGCGGTGAACATGGCGACGACCAGCAGATAAACCTCAAAGGCGCTGATGGTCGTATGTGCGAAAGGCATTGCGGGGTAAGTATACCTGTTGATCTGTGTAGGGGCTAACCAAATGAGCTTCCGACTGCGGTTCGTCCTTCCCGATTGGGTACTCAGAGATGGTGCGCGCTCACGCGAGCCGCAACCATCGATCTTTACAATTCTTTGGGTTTTCTTCTTCGTGTGTCACGGCGACGGTTTGTTCCAAGTCTCCGGCGTTCGCTTCCCGCGCGACGAGGCAAGCGCGGAGGGAGGAGCAAACAAAGGGCTGTGCGCGGGAGACATGCTTTATGGTGCGTACCTGTTCGGCGGCGCGTATCAAAACCACGCTGGCGTGGCTTGTTAACCGTTCCAAGCATCTAGTATAATGATCTGTCAAACCACTATGAAATCCACAAAATATATCCTCGTTACCGGCGGCGTCGTATCCTCGATCGGCAAGGGAATCACCACCGCGTCCCTCGGCCGGCTCCTGCGCAACCGCGGCTTTAGCGTCACCATGCAGAAGCTCGATCCGTACATCAATGTCGATGCCGGAACGATGAATCCCTATCAGCACGGCGAGGTATTTGTCACCGATGATGGCGCAGAAACCGACCTCGATCTGGGACATTACGAGCGGTTTGTGGATGTCAACCTGACACGTCGTTCGACTCTCACCACTGGTGGAATTTACTCGAAAGTCATTGCCAAAGAGCGTCGCGGCGACTACCTCGGCGCGACAGTGCAGATGATCCCGCATATCACGAGCGAGATCAAGGAACAGGTCATCGGCCTCGGCAAGGAGAGCGACGCGGATGTCGTGATTGCCGAAATCGGCGGCACTGTCGGCGATATCGAGGGGCTTCCATTCCTAGAGGCGATCCGTCAGCTCAAGAAGGACGTTGGCGCGGACAATATTCTGTATGTGCACGTGACGTTGATCCCGTATGTCGGCCCGTGGGGCGAAGTCAAGACCAAGCCGACGCAGCATTCCGTGATTAAATTGCGCGAGATTGGCATACAGCCGGATGTCCTCATTTGCCGCACCAAACTGCCGATCAGCTCCGAAATGAAGGAGAAGCTGTCGCTGTTTTGCGACGTGGACAAAGACGCCGTTATCGAAGCGCGCGACACCGAAACCATCTACGAAGTACCGCTCCATTTTGAGGATGAGGGACTCGCCGACCTGGTCGTTCGCCGCCTCAAGCTGGAAAACGGCAATCCCAACATGGCCGAGTGGCGCGAGCTAATTAGGCGCATCAAGCAGCCAGCCAACGGCACTGTGCGCATTGCTTGTGTCGGCAAGTATGTTGCGAACGGCGACGCCTACATCTCCATTGCGGAGGCGCTGAAGCACGCCGGGATCGCAAATGATGTGGGTGTCGATCAAATCTGGCTGGATTCGGAGCCGTGGGACGACGCGTCGTACGAAGAGATTTCCGAAGTGCTGGGCGCGGTCGACGGACTCGTGGTCGGCCCAGGATTTGGCGCGCGCGGCACCGAGGGCAAGATCAAGGCGATCCGCTACGCGCGCGAGAACAACCTGCCGTTCTTCGGCATTTGCTATGGCATGCAAATGGCCGTGATCGAATTCTGCCGGACAGTTTGCGGAATCGAGGACGCCAATTCGGAGGAGAACGCGCCCGACACGACAAATCCCGTCGTGCATCTGCTTGCCGGATCAGCATGGAGTTGCGGACAAGGGCGCGTCGATGCGCCTCGGCGCCTATCCGTGCCGTCTCGGTCAGAACACGCTCGCCGCCAGCCTTTACGGCGAAGAGATGATCATGGAGCGTCATCGCCATCGTTACGAGATCAACAACGATTATCGCGAGCGCATGGGCAAGCACGGCATGGTCTTCAGCGGCGTTTCGCCGGACTACCGTCTGGTCGAGATCATCGAACTGCAGGGACATCCCTACTTCATCGCGACTCAGTTCCATCCTGAGTTCCGCTCGCGTCCGAATCACGCTCATCCGCTCTTTGCTGGCCTAGTCGAATCCGCGCTGATGCACCGCGGGCCGAAAGACAAGACCGAGCCCATTCCGCATTCTCCGCTTTCTGTCACAAAATCAGGCACGAACGGTAACGGACACGCGAATGGCAACGGCAACGGCAAATCCGCCCATGTGAAACCCCGCGCCGCCAACGCCGTGCTGGAATTGCCGTCGATGGATGAGATTGTTGGGATGGAGTAGGATTTATTCCCCTCCTTTCGGAAGGAGGGGCCAGGGGAGGTAGTCCTTCAGACCTGCCCCGGCGACAAGTCGCCACCCCTCCCGAAGCGGGAAGGGAAGGATTTGTCATTTCGGCTGCAGCGGAACGAGCTAAACGGAGAAATCTCGATTTTCGCCCCGTAAACGCGTCCTCCGGTGCATATTGAACTCGACAGTCGATCACTGGCTGTGCGCGGGCGTAAAACGTACATCGCCGATCCTGTGTCGTAGCGCGCAATAAAACCATGCTGCGCATGGGTACACTTCCCCCGTAAAATATCCGGCATTGTCGTGCCTATGGCACATTTTCACTGCAGATTTTGATGAGGAGGCTGGAATGAAGTTTTTTGTTGATACCGCGAATCTTGACGAGATCAAGAAGGCGAACGCATGGGGCATTTTGGATGGTGTCACGACGAACCCATCACTAATTGTTAGAGAGGGCGCTAAGCACAAGGATCGTGTTCTCGAGATTTGCGATATTGTTGGGCCTGGCAAGGCCGTGTCTGCCGAGGTTGGCGAGACCGAATACGACAAGATGCTGGCGCAGGCCGAGGATATCGCGACCTGGCATGAAAACATCTATGTCAAGGTGCCGATGACTCCCGCTGGTGTCCAGGTAATGCGAAAATTGCAGCCGCAGGGCGTCCGGTTCAACTGTACCCTGGTCTTCTCGCTCCCGCAGGCGCTCATTGCCGCGAAAGCCGGCGCGTCGTTTATCTCGTTCTTCGTGGGACGTGTTGACGACATGGGCAGCCCCGATGCGATGCCGTCAATTGTCGATGCGGTCGATATGGTCAACACGTACGATTTCCCGCAGAATCCGGAGATTTTGGTAGCGTCGATCCGCAGCCCGTACCACATTGTCGAGAGCATTCGCGCGGGCGCGCACATCGCGACGGTGCCGTTCAAGCCGCTCGAGCAGCTTTTCCACCATCCGCTGACCGATATTGGCCTCGACCGGTTCGTCAAGGACTACAAGCAGTCTATGGAAGAAGCGGCGAAAATAGCCTAGCCCCACCCTCTTCTCGGAACCTTGCCTTCCCGTTTCGGGGAGGTGGCGAGGAACGAGCCGGAGGGGTCTTTCTTAGGTCGTACCAAGTATTTGCCGGGCGATGGCCACATCGTCCGGCTTATCTATGTCGGTGCCAATCGACGCATGCTTGGTGACAATCGCCCTCGCGATACAGTTGCCGAGGACTCTTCCCACGCCTTTTTCGAGTTCCGGGATCGTGATCAGATTCGGGAACGCCACCTGTGACGCGACGATCTTCAGCAATAACCCCCACCCCAGCAGTCCACCGAGCGCGAATGGCGATTTGCGCGCCGCGTACGCCGCGTGGATCGGTTCGGGATGGTCTTTGAGCACAGCGGCACGCATCAGCATGACATTCCCGCCTGTGAACTCCCCTTCGCGCACTTTGAGCGTCGTGCGCTTCATCTGCGCATATTGCCTGCGGTAGTCGTCCATCGGGATGATCGGATAACAGAAATCCGCCTCAGACGCTAGCGCACTTTTGGAGTAATCATCGATGGCTTGAGAGGTTACAAACGGAATGTCCGCGCTAACCAGCAGGACTCGGTCTTCGGACGGTGTTTTCGCGGTGTTGAGGCCTATGATGATGTTGTCGATCAGTGATTTACCGCTAGGGAGTATGGTCGGCGCGATTTGACCGGCCACTGGAGTAACCGCGACATCGCCAATCACAAAAATCTGGCCGACACAAACCGCCCCAGCCACGGCGTCAACGACAAAATCCAGCATGGTCTTGTCGCCTGCCAAATTGACCATGGCGCGGTTGGTAACACCAAACTTTTCGGCAAACGGTGGTTTTGCTTTTCCGCCCGCGAGGATTATGGCGGTGAGGGACGTTGTTGATGCACTCATACGGCGTCCTGCGAGCGGACGAAAAAGCAGTCGCCTAAGTTAAATGCTCGCATCTGTTCAAGGATTGCGAAAGCGTCTTCGGACTTGCATAGGCCGAATACAGCCGAGCCGCTTCCGCAAAGAACAGCCTGGCTGCAGCCACTGTCGATTAGCGCATCGCGCGCGGCCTTGACTTCGGGGTACAGAGTGTAGACGACAGGCTCGAAGTCGTTGCGGAACTTTTGTCGGTCCCATTCGGGCGGCACATTTACATTGAAGTTGCTCCGTTCAGTATCCAACGCGGCATATGCGGCTGCCGTCGAAACCCCCATTGGAGGTTTGATCAGAATGCCGGAAAGATAGCTCAAGCTTGGCAGTACCGTCACTTTCTCTCCGATTCCTTCCGCAAGGCATGTTCCGCCAAAAATCAAAAACGGAACATCCGAACCGATTGTCGCAGCAATTGGCACTAATTCCTGGTGCTGAAAGGGTCTGCCTAGTAATCGATTCAATTCAACAAGCGTCGCTGCAGCGTCGCTCGACCCTCCACCCAGGCCAGCTTGCGATGGGATCATCTTCGAAATATGGATGACGACTCCGTGCTCATGATCCTCGATGGCATCGAGTAGCGCCTTTGCGGCTTTGTGAACCAAGTTACGTGAGTCGGTCGGAACGCCCTCCGCGTACGGGCCGTTCACCGTCACGCGAATTTCGCCCGCTACTTGGGTCAGCTCGACCTGAACGACATCGTGCAAACTGATCGTCTGCATGACGGATGAAATGTTATGGTAACCGTCGGGGCGGCGATCGAGGACATCAAGCGTGAGGTTGATCTTGGCATGCGCGCGGACAATTCCCATGGCGCTACGGTGTTTGACTCGCGCGGTGGGTGAGCGCGGCGAGTTTCGGAGACATCGGCGCTCCAAGCTTAGCCGACGCTTCGTAGAGATCGCTCGGATCGGTCGAGGTGGCGTTCCAAAGCAGGTCGCCGAGAGCAGGGCCGCCCTTGGTCATGTCCGTCCAAAGGCAAAGGCCGATCAGGTAACGCATCCCGGTGCCGTCTTTGCGCGCAAGCATCGTCCTGCTGAGACCGCTATGCTCGAACTCGGCCAGCGCAGGGTCAATCAACTTCGCCTTAAAATTTGGATAGCCATCAAATGTTCGTCCCCACGCGGCTTCGACTGCGTCTTGTCCCGCGTATTTCGGATCCGCCAGCCAGCGCACCATCAGTCGTTCGCCGACATAGCCGTTCGCCCACGCCTCGGGATCGGTGTACTCGCCGCCGAGCGGCGGGAGCGCCAAATGTCCGTACTCGTGCGCTATTTCGCGAATCCATTCAATCGAGCTTCTCTGGTCGGCGATGTCGTACAAGTAGACGTTGTTGCGCCACTGCTCCCCGCCAGGCACGGTCGCCGAATTGCGCGACAGCCAGACATTGAACGCATTATTGAACTCGGGCTGCTGGCCAGTTCGCTTCATCAGAACATTGCGCAGCAGTGCAAGAAGGCGCGCGGTGTGTTCGGCTAAATCACGGTCATCCGGTGTCTGGAAATGAACCGTGCAGACCAAGGTCGATCCCGATGGCTCGTTCGAGTCGGGAACATAGATGGATGCAATCGCGGCAAACGGCCAGCCGTTCTGCGGGTCGGTAAGTGTATCGACGCTATGACCCGTAGTGCCGTCCAGCATTAAGACCGTGTTTCCATCGCTGAACGAATGGTAGAGGAATGGCCCGGGCGATCGCCGAAGCGCCGAAAGCTGGACACCGGTCAAGCGGCGCGGCATTCCGCGCGACGTGATCATTGCACCAATCGAAGCGAGAGGCGTGTCGACCCTCGGCGCTGCCACCGACGCCTGAACGTATGCGGTGAGCGCATTGGCTAGATCGTCGGAGTGGTCTGCCGCCATGCCGTCCGACATGGCTTGCTGATAGGCGGGGGTGTCGGTCGGGTCGGCGTTAAGTCGCAGTGAGGCGCAGAAGCCGCAAACAAAAATCACGGCAAGCGAGACACAAAGATGCAGTTTGCTGGGTTTCATGGCGGGCGTCAAGACAAGCTGCTGACTAGAGCCGCAGATCTTGATCGGGGATCGCATGTCCGCAGTGAGGACATCGCGGGCTGCCGACGGGCACATCCTGATCGCACTCCGGGCATGCAAACGGATGGTTCGGCGTTTTGTTCACCGCCATAACAAGTGTAATCACCGGAATGGCAACACACGCGATGCCGATAGAGACCGCAAGAATTCCTTGTAAATGCATATTCTCAACCTTCAAAAATGGAGATAATGGATGTGTTTAGTATAGCCTGTTTTGAGCGAAACTGTGTCCCCCCTCCTTTCGGAAGGATGGGTTAGGGGAGGTTCTTCATATACGTCGAATGGGCGGATACAGCTTTGTAAGCGCCTGCACCTGTCCGGCTTCAGGCTCCGACGTAGCCGCCCAGGTGCAAACTCATCCTAAGCTTGCCTTGGCGATTCGGGGAGAGTCTACCTCACCTAACCTCTCCTTCCGAAAGGAGAGGAACCAGAACGAGTCGGATGGGTTTCAGACCATCTCCCTCCACACATCCGGCGTCAATTCCCCAAGGGTGTAGAACGATCCCGTCACCACGACCAGCGCGTCCTCAAGCCTCCGTCCAATCTCAACCGCGCGGCGGGCCGCTTCGATTGCTGGCTTGTGGATTTCGACCGAAACCATCCCCAGGTCGCGCGCTGCAGCAGCGATGTCTTCTGCCTCGCGTGGACGGAACTCGGGTTCGGTTGCGATCAAGACGATGTCTTGTGCGACTAGGTCGCGGAGCAATGGGCCAAGGAACTCGTCCGGCTCATGCCCCTTGGACATGCCGACGACCAAAATCAGCGGTCGCTTATCGACTGCAAACGCATGCTTCAGCGAAACCGCCAGCGCTTCGGCGGCCATGCCGTTGTGCGCCGCGTCAACAACAATGGCCGGGTTTGCTTCGCGAACTGTTTCGAGGCGACCGGGAATCCAGGCGTTTTGAAGGCCAGTGCGGACGGCGTCGTCGGGGATCGCAATGTCCGTATGATCGAGTGCATGAACGGCCAGTGCCGCATTCGCTTGCTGGAAATCGCCGCGCATGCCCAATATTAGGCCGTCGAGGGAGCGTTTGGTTGTCGTGACGCTAAGCTCATGGCGCTCCTGCGGTTCCCAATCAAGTCCCGGTTGCACAACAAAAAGATCGGCGTGCTGGTCGGCGCAGACTTCGCGAATTCGCTGCAACGCTTCGGGTGCCTGGGTACCCGTAACACAAATCCCGCCCGGCTTTATAATTCCCGCCTTTTCACCCGCGATCTCGCGGAGCGTGTTTCCGAGAAGGAGCATGTGGTCGAAGCCGATGTTGGTAATGACACTCACGAGCGAGCGCGGCAAAACATTGGTGGCATCCAACCGTCCGCCGAGTCCGACTTCAATGACCGCGTAATCGACATTTTGCTCGGCGAAATAGCAGAATCCAACGGCTGTTTTGAACTCAAACTCGGTCGTCGGTCCAAGATCGGATTCGGCCAGCGAGTCGGCTACGGGCTTAATTTTGGCGACCAGGCGCGCAAAATCATCCCGCGAGATCATCTGGCCATCGACCTGCACACGCTCGCGCAGATCGTAGACATAGGGCGAAAGGTAGGTGCCAACCCTGTATCCGGCGGCACGAAGGATGCTCGACGCGAATGTCGCGGTCGATCCCTTGCCTTTGGTTCCGGCGATGTGGACGGCTTTGAGGTTAAGGTGCGGATTTCCAAGACCGGCGAGGAGCGCCTCAAACCGCTCGTTGCCCAGCTTGATTCCGAGGCGGGTTAGGCCCTGCAAATGGCGGACAGCCTCGTCAAAATTCACGCCCTAGTATACCTGCGACGGAGTCTGGGTATGCGGCTATTGTCATTTCGACCACGAGAGGAACGAGCACGCGGAGAATTCTATCTTCTTCCCGCCTTTCGGAAGGTGGAAATCTTTGCATAGCAATACCATTCAAGACGGACGCGAGAGATACCCCGCTGTGCGTCGAAAAGCGTGCCACTCGTCGCCGACCACACAACACCGTCGAGGCTACAAAGTCGCTTCAGGAGAATACGTTAAATGGATCATTGCAAGCAAGGACAGAATCGGTCCCTCAAAGGCTCACATGAAGATTATATATTCCGGCAACCACGCGGTCCAGCCAGTCGCCAACCGCTCCATATGCATAGTGGTTGAACGAGTTCATGGCGGGATCCTGAAACCCCTTGTGGTCGGTCCAACCGTCCCAGCGCTCCCAGATTGTGGTCGCGCCTTGTGTCACGGGATAGAGCCAGGACGGGAATGTCGTTTGATTAAGCAGGGCATACGCGGTCTCAAGTCTGCCCTCTGACGTTAGCGCGTGCAGCAGGTACGGCGTTCCGACAAATCCCGTCGAAAGCTAATTTCTGCGCGCGGCTATGTCCTGCATGAGATATTCGGCCGCTCTCGTGTGCAAGTGCGCCGGCAGCAGATCAAATTGGAATATCTGGACAAACGTGCTATAATACGAACATACGTTTGTACTAGCGAGACAAAATATGGTTACTGCCACACTTTCACTATTCGATCCGGAATCTGAACGCCAGCTTGAATACTCGCCGCCAGACGATCGCCTGACCATTGTTTCAGGTCATCTTGGCGAAGTTAGAGGCATAGACTACATCCCGGAGTTCATCACCTGCGGCGAGGAGCGGGTCTTGCTCTGGCAGGCCGATCAGGAGGGGGAGTGGTTGACGCATTGGTCGCGCAGGACTAAGTTTTTTGGAGTGAAATACGATCGCGCCGCGCGCAGTGTCAACCTAGACGCACCAATTGCGCAAGTTCCAGCGTGGTCGAATTTCGTGCGTGAGCGCCTAGTCTCCCATGAAATCTTTAACAAGCTGCCGACACAAATGGGCATCAATGAGTATTTGCCCGGACAGGGAATCGCGCAGCATGTGGACTATTTCGGCGGAACTGTGGTTTCGCTTAGCCTTGGCAGCGGGTGTATCATGGAATTTACGCTTCCCGATTGCCCCGAGGCGCGAGCCTCCATTTGGCTCGCTCCTCGGAGCATTGTCGTGCTAAACGGCGATGCCCGCAATGTCTGGCAGCACGGCATCCGTGGCCGCCTGAGCGACATAGTTGGCGGCCACACGGTCAAACGGAACAGGCGCGTCTCGCTGACGTTCCGTGATGTTGTCATCGAATAGCCAAGCTGCGGATTTAGAATTCCTAGATTACGCTGAATGTTGCAGCGGGCACTTTGCCGTTGGCAGTGCCTTCGGTCCCTGCTGAATTCGGATTGCCGGGCCTGCAGCCAGTGATTTTTGGAACGTTATACTGGTTGCAGTAGGAGTAGTCGGCGTTGCCATAGACGGACACTTGCGAGCCAACGATCCACTTCACATGGCCGTCCGCCATGCAGTAATTTGCGCCTCCAGTGTGCCTCCCGTTGAGTGGCGCATAGAAGTGCGGCGCAACGCCCTTTTTGCCGTTAGGCTGGTTAATCGCGCTGGGACACGTGTTCCCGGTCCACCAAAATGCGCACAATGTGTTGCTTGTAGCTTGCGGAATTTCCCCGAGCAATCCGGTCGCGTAGCGAACATAGTAGTTGTCTCCGCCAAACAGATTTTGCCCATCCCCCGAAATCGAGCCTTCGTTGTTTGCTGTGTCCGGCGACAGCCGCGGGCTTGCGCTGACACCACCTTCGATTTCGAAGATCATGACCGACTTAGCAGGCGAGTTGTACTTGCAGACTGGAATCAATGTCGCTTTGGCGGATGTATCGGTCGCAATCATGTCAACATTGTATCCGTAGGAATCGACCACGAATCCGGCATTAGGGACAGTCGGATCGTCTGGACACTGCAGGATGCCGGTCGCGCCGGAAACGCTGGCGGTTCCTGCCGCACCTACGAAATAAGGATAGACCTGGCTCGCCCAGCCCTGGCCTGGGTTTGCTGTAATTCCAACCTGGTTGGAGCCCGGCGCGGTCTCGTCGTTGTCCTGCTCATATTGCAGGCAGGCGAGTCCTATCTGGCGCATATTGGATTCGCAACTTGTCAATCGGCCACGTTCTCGGGCGGCGCTGAAAACGGGAAGGGCAATACACGCGAGCACAGCAATGATGGCGATAACGATCAACAGTTCAATCAGCGTAAAACCGGATCGTCTCGTTCTTTTGGTTGTTAGAGAGGTAATCTTGACATCGATAGTCGGGCAAATTTCGGCGTGGTCTATACTACAGCTATTCACTACACGTACTCCTCGGTCGGTACAACAGCACTCGAACGCCGCAAAGCAGGTTTGCAATTCGCGGCCGAGTGGAACTACGTTGCATCGGTAAAGGGCAGAATACGTGCCAATCAACCTGGCACAAGCATCGCCGGTTCATCGACGAACTCGTATATATGACAGTGGCGTCATGAAGATATGAAAAATCAATTAGAACAGAATGTTAAAGAAAACTCTCGAAACATAGACAATTCGCGAGATGGATTAATAGGCTTGGCAAATAGTCGGATCGCCATTGCCAGATGAACCCCAACACTCGGCTGTGCGTCACATAAAGTAGAATCCGGTAGTTTCACTTGCCGATTTTTCAGGCTCAGAGTTAAATTCCATGTTGAACCATACTGAAGCTAGTCCTACAGGACGCCGCTCGCCAATCCGGGCGACATCCGCTTCTTCTGCTTTCTTGATGCTCGCGATGATCTTGCTGGTTGGTTGCGGAGTGCATAGCGCGCCAGTAATAATTGCGACCGCAACTCCTGAGCATCACGAAATCTTGCCGTCCGAACTGCCCGCGCCATTTGCGACCCCTTCAGCGAACAACGGCCCCCATGTCATTCCGCCGCCAGACGGCGCGACGCTCTACACGCCACCGGGATTCAAAGTTGCGGAATGGGCATCCGGCCTAGATAATCCGCGGTTCCTGACAGTTGCGCCGAATGGAGACATTTTTGTTGCGGAGAGCGCTGCCGGGCGAGTTACCGTCTTGCGCGCTTCCAACGATCCTGCAAAGCCGGATGTCCGCGAGCACTTCGTGACCGACCTGCACCAGCCGTTCGGGATTGCGTTCTATCCGCCCGGCAAGTCGCCTAAATATGTCTACATCGCCGACACGGATGAAGTGATCCGATTTCCCTATGCAAATGGCGACCTCACAGCCACAGGTCCAGGCGAAAAGATGGTTGACCTGACTCCTGGTGGATACAACCAGCACTGGACGCGTACCATCCTCTTTACTCGCGACGGCAAGAAGATGCTGGTCGCGGTCGGTTCCAAGTCTAATATTGGAATTGAAGATCCGCCCCGCGCATCCGTAATGGAATTCAATCCCGACGGCACTGGCGGCCGCGTCTACGCGACTGGCCTGCGCAACGCGGTCGGCCTGACCTGGAATCCCGTAACCGGCAAGCTTTGGGCCGCCGTCAACGAGCGCGATGGCCTCGGCGACCGCGTGCCGCCGGACTACGCCACATCAGTTGTAGATGGAGGCTTCTACGGCTGGCCCTACTATTACATCGGCACGAATCACGACCCCAGGATGCCTGAAAATGCGGCCCTTCGAGACCGCGTTCTCGTGCCCGACGTTCTTCTTGAGCCTCATTGCGCCGCGCTCTCCATCGAGTTCGATACTGGCAAGATGTTTCCATTTGAGTATCGCAATGACGCGTTCCTGGTCATGCACGGCTCGTGGAACCGCAGCGACCGTGCGGGATACAAAGTGGTGCGCATCCCAATGAATCGCGACGGCACTCCAAAAGGCGGCTACGAGGATTTCGTTTGGGGATGGAAAATGCCTGACGAAGATGTATGGGGTCGGCCCGTGGCCTGCGTTTTCGCGAAGGATGGTTCTCTGCTCATCACCGACGACGGCGAAAACAAAATTTGGCGCGTTTCGGTGGATAAGTAGCCCAAGCGAAAGGCTGCCAAGATCGGACTGCGGAACTTTTCGCCTGGCCGCATCGTCCCTTACAGGAACACGCGCGTAACGACGCGCCCGCGTAAGGAACAACTTTCGATGAATTACAAACTCTGGGCTGCTGCCATGGCCCTCTTGGCAGCGGCCGCGTTCGCTCCGGCGCAGGTTTTCGCGCAAGATTCGAGCAGCAACAACTCCTATCAGATCGGTGAAGGCGCGCCCGACACCGGTCAGCCCGGCGATGGCACCAGTGTTGGCACCGATCCATCCACGACGGGACAGGGGCCAGTTCGTCTTGCCCGGTTTTCGTTTATATCTGGCGACGTCACTTGGCGCGGCGACGATTCGTCGGAATGGTCGCCTGCCGCGATCAACATGCCGCTTCGGCAAGGTGCTGAGATTTGGATCACGAGAGGACGCGCCGAGATTCAGTTTGACGACGGCAGCCTCCTGCGCCTTGGGCGCGGGGCAGTCGCCAGCGTTCAGACTCTTTACAGCGATTCGCAAGGCGAGTTCACCGAAATCAAGCTAAACGAGGGCCTCGCAGCGCTTCGTTTGATGCACTCAGATTCCGTTTTTCAGGTGGACACGCCCTTTGTGTCCGTAAAGTCGTCGGGTGAAGCAAAGCTGCGTGTCGGCGTCGACAATAGCGTTGAAATTTCGGTGCAAGACGGCTCCGCTGCGATCGACGGCCAATCCGGCACCACCAATCTTCAAGCTGGCGCTTATCTCGACCTCGAAAGCCAAGATGCGGCATACAATGTTGGCCCAATTCCAGATGCCGACAGTTGGGATCGTTGGAACGATGCCCGCGACGCACAGCTTGCGGATGCCGATACTCGCCGCTGCCTGCCGTCCGACATCTCCCTGGTTTCAGGCAACTTGGACGAGTACGGCACGTGGCACAACGATCCCCAATACGGCCATGTCTGGTGCCCGCTTGTTTCCGACGATAGCTGGCGACCTTATGAGTATGGACATTGGGTGTGGGTGAGCCCGTTTGGGTGGACCTGGGTATCGACAGAGCCATGGGGATGGGCGCCATACCACTACGGCACCTGGATTCGACTGAACTACGGATGGTCGTGGGTGCCGGGACCTGCGCATCAGTACTGGTGCCCTGGGGCGGTGCAGTTCACGTCGTATGGTAACCAGTGCGACTGGGTACCGCTTGCGCCTCAGGATGTCCACTACCCCACCACGCTTAGCATCGGCTTCCGGCACGGCGACTGGGCGCTCAGCTTCTCCATCGGTGGCTGCGGCGTCTACTACGCAAACGGCAACTCCTGCGAAGCGCGGCCGTGGAGCAATAAGTACGTCAACCGCACGGTCTACGTCAACAACGTGACCAATGTCTACAACACGACAATCGTCAACAACTCACAGGCGACTTACGTCCATAACACGTTCGTGCCGTTCAATGCCCGGAACGGTCAGGGCGTTACTGGCGCGAGCTATGCGGAATTTGGTGGACAAGGCCAATACCATGCTGTTAACACGCAGTCGGCCAGCATCTTCCAGCGCGGCGGAACAATCGGCCTCGCACCAGGCGAAAAGCGGCCACTTGCCGGACCGGTGTTCATTCATCCGACAGTAGCGTCCACAACACCGACGCGGACGTTCAGCCCGGTTCAGCACGTTGACACTGGACTTTCGAACCGGCCCGTCTTCCGTAGCGCGCTACCGCAAGCTGTTGCGACATTCGCGGTTCGCAGCCAGCAACCGTCAGCAAATCGCCCGAGCGCCTTTGTAGCACCGCGCAGGCCATTGACGACCAATGTTCAGCCCGCCCCTGCTAGAAGTCAGCCGCCGACCCGCCAATATGGCAATTTCGGAGGGTCGAACCAGGCGGAAGATCCAACGCGCCCTGCGCCAGTCGTGCGAACGCCCGTTAACGAAGGAAACACGGGAGGGTTCAACCCGAACGGCGGCAATGCCTCAAGTCCTCAGCCGTTCCGCCCGCAGAATCCGCAGACTGTCCCAAACCGCAACGTGTTCCAGGGCGCTGGAAATCCAACGCGGACTCCAGCGGCAGCGACGCGAAATCCGTTCCAGGGCAACTACCGGTACAACGAAAACTCGGATGTGACCGCGGGAAGGCACGCGCCGGTCCAGCTGTCACCCACGCGCCAAAGCAATACCAACCATGCCAATGGCAACGGCAACACTCAAAAACCCGCAGGCAATCAAGGCGGCAGTAGTAATAGTAATAGCAGCGGCAACAATCAAAGTAACCGATAGCAGGCAAGTCACTGTGAACGTACTGCTCATTCGGTGATTGCATTAAGATGCGGAAAAATGAAATATCGGCAAGTTTTGGAACATTTGCGATAGCGGCAAAGTCCGACACTTAACGACAGGCTCCCGGAACGCTGCGATGTTCCGAGAGCCTGTCGCGCATTTGAACTCTCCTCATGCCAGCAAAACTGCAGGCAATGCAATTGCCCTTGAGATTGAAAAATCTCAAAATCCCGCTGCTATACTAGCCGTGAAAGTTGCTGGTTTAATACTGGCCTTCGTGCGGGGACAATAGCTCGTTCGCCGGAAACTGCTAAATAGCTCCCCTTTTTACTTGTTTTCGGCACTAACGAGCCTGGCAAGTTTCGCCAATATTGGTTTTGCAAACGTTTTGCGCGCATTTATCGCGCGTCTGCGTCTATATAGAGAGGTACGAAACATAGATGTTACTTTCGAATCGAACTTCCAACCAGCGGAGCATGCTGTCTTGGGCTACAGGACGGATCGCCGTCAAGGCCGCATCGATAACTGCCCTAGCGGCGTTGATGACGGTCAGCGCGGGTGTTGCGGCCAACGCAAACCGCGCGGTTTTCACCGTTCTCCACAATTTCAGTGACGGCTCGGTAACGAATGACGGCCAGGGGCCGCAAGCAGCTTTGACGGTCGGAGTTGACGGCAACTTTTACGGCACGACCGACAGCGGCGGCGCTGGCGGCGTCGGTACAGTCTTCAAGGCCACGCCCGGCGGTGCCATTACCATCCTGCATGCGTTCGGAGACGGCCACGTCGCTAACGATGGCGACAGCCCCGACGCGCCTGTTATCCAGACACCAAACCATAATTTCTACGGCACAACGTTCGCGGGCGGCACTGCTGGAATGGGAACAGTCTACATGATGACCCCGGCCGGTGCAGTCACGATCCTGCATTCGTTCGGCGACGGATCGGTCACGAACGACGGTATTCAGCCCAGCGCAGCCCTACTGTATGCGTCGGACGGCAACTTCTACGGAACCACCGAGGCTGGCGGATCGGCGCACGATGGCGTTGTCTTCAAGATGACGCCAAGTGGTGTCGTTACGATTCTGCACAGCTTCGGCGACGGATCTGTGACGCATGACGGCGCAATTCCGCTTTGCGCGTTGATTCAGTCCGGCGGACTTCTCTACGGAACGACTAGCAGTGGCGGCGTCAACGGCAACGGCACTGTCTTCAGCATGAACTTGACCGGTACCGAAACGCTTCTGCATGTCTTCGCCAACGGCTCAGTTGCGAACGATGGTTCGGCACCCGCCGCCGGCCTCGTGATCGGCAAAGACGGCGCGTTCTACGGAACAACCTTTCAAGGCGGCGATGCTGGTAACGGAACGATTTTCAAGGTCACGTCCACCGGTACGTACACACTACTGCACAACTTCGATGACGGTGGCGTGATCGATGATGGCGACTTCCCGCAAACTCAGCTCTTCCTGAATAGCGACGGCAACTTCTATGGGACCTGCACGCAGGGCGGAGCCGGCGGCAACGGCACCGTCTTCAAGATGAGCCCGACTGGCACGGTCGCGACATTGCATTCGTTTGGCGACGGCAGTGTGGCAAAGGATGGCAACGATCCCGAAGGCAGCCTTGTTCAGGGTCCAGGGGGCGCGCTATTTGGCACGACTAGCGCGGGTGGCACGACTATCGTTTCGCCGAATCCCGGCTACGGAATCATGTTCGAAGTCACGCGACCGACGAAACCGGTCCGCTTTGACTTCAATGGCGACGGCAAGGACGATCTTCTTTGGGAGAATTCCTCGACCGGTCAGCTTCTCGTCTGGGATATGAACGGCACCACGGCGAAAACGTACAACCCTCCGTTCTCGTCGATCGGATCGGGCAGCGCCTGGCATGTGGCAGCGGTGGGCGATGTCAACGGCGACGGTCATCCTGACCTGCTATGGCAGAACTCGTCCACACACCAACTGCTGTTCTGGCTGATGAATGGTACCAATGTGACTAGCTACGGCAGCCCATTCGCCACTTTGCCAGCCAATTGGCAAGTCGTTTCGCTAGCCGACTTCGACGGCGACGGATCGCCCGACATCCTGCTTGAGAACACAGTGACCGGCGCTTGCCTGGTGTGGTACTTGAACGGCACGTCCATCAAGCAGTACGCCCCGGCGTTCACGACCGTTCCGAACACCAACTACAGCATCCTCGGCACTGGATACTTCAGCGGCGATGGAACGCTCGACCTGCTGTGGACCAACAAGTCCAACGGGCAACTGCTCCTGTGGGACCTGGGCGGCGCAGGCGGCACGACGGTTCAGTCCTACGGCCAGCCGTTCACGGAGGAGACGGATCTCAACTGGAGCGTAGCCAGCACGGGCGATACTAACGGCGACGGTCATCCCGACCTCGTCTGGAGGAACAAGGTGTCCGGCCAGGTGCTCGTTTGGGAGATGGGCGGATCGACCGGCACAACTGTGCTGAACTACGGTTCACCGTTCGCAACACAAAGCGATCTGCAGTGGAATATCGTCGGCGTGCATTAGAACGCCGATTGATAATTGACAGTGACATGGCTGGCGTCTCGGCGCTAGCCATGTCTTTTTGTAGGACGGGCGTCCCCGCCTGTCAGGATGTGGGGCAGGCGTCCCCGCCTGTCATGATGTGGGGCAGGCGTCCCCGCCTGTCAGGATGTGGGGCAGGCGTCCCCGCCTGCCCCACAAATTATGACATGCTTGCGGGACGGAGCCCACAAGCATGCCACCCATCATTCCAACGTTAATGCACTCCGACGATGCTCCAGCTTGTCGGCACGCTCCCGATGTTGCCGCCGTAGGATTCGACCGTCGTCCCCAGCGGGCCGCCCATCAGCCAGACATCGGTCGCGCCTGTGGATTTGTTGTGCCAGGTCAGGTCGGGACGACCGTCGCCGTTGAGATCGCCGGTCGAAACGGCGCTCCAGTTGGTGTCGCTTAGTGTCGCGAACGTCGAACCGTAAGATAGGATGGTCGTGCCGAGTGCGCCGGACAGATACCACACCAGCACTTGGCCTGTCTTGGTGTTTTCGAGTAGCAGGTCGGGATGGCCGTCCTGATTGAAATCGGCAGTTCCCGCGACGATCCAGTTGGCTGGGAGGGTCGTAAACGCTGAGCCGTACTTTTTGATCGTATTGCCATTCATGTACCAGATGAGGAGCTGGCCCGTGGAAGAATTCTCCCATAGGATATCGGGATGTCCGTCGCCATCGAAATCGGCCATCGAAACGGGATGCCAGTGCGTATCCGGTATCGACGCGAACGACGATTCGTATTGCAGGACCGTCGTCCCGATCGATCCTGCCATCTCCCACAATAGGCATTCGCCAGTTGACGAGTTCCACCAAAGCAGGTCGGGATGGCCGTCGGCGTTGATGTCCGCAACTGCCTGGATGTGCCACGGCGGAGCAACAGTGGTGAACACCGAGCCGTAAGACTTGACCGCCTCGCCGTTCATGTCCCAGACCAAAGTCTGGCCGTTCGAGTTCTGGAACAGCAGGTCGTCCGTGCCGTCGCCGTTGAAGTCGAAGCGATGCGGAATGGGTGCTTGTGGCGTCAACCGAAAGACCGTTCCATCGCTCTGCGTGCCACCATTTTTTGTAGCGCCGTAGAAGTTTCCGTCGGTGGCTAGAATGAGTGCGTTGGTTGGAGCTTGGCCATCTCCCGAAACGCTCCCATCTCCAAACGAATGCAGGATGGTCTCCGTGCCCGTGGTCGAAATTTTGAACGCCGTGCCTTCATTTGCCGAGCCGCCTTCTATAGTGACGCCATAGAGGAAACCGTCGGCACCCTGCACGAGACCTGCGCTGCTGGCAACGCCATCGTTTGCAACACTGCCGTCGCCAAATGAGTGCAGGATGGTGACGGTGCCCGACGTCGTGATCTTGAAAACCACACCGTCGCCACTGAGTAGATTGCTGTTTCCGGTTGAGCCGCCGTACTTGGTGGTGCCGTAGAGGTTGCCGTCGCTGGCCTGCACAAGCGGCGCGTAGGGGTTCATGCCGTCGCCGGCCTGTACGACCGAAGGGTAAGGGGCCATTTCGGCGCTAGCAACGCTGCCGTCGCCAAACGAGTGCAGGATGGTCATATCACCTGACGTGGAAATTTTGTAGACGGTGCCGCCGGATGTTGAGTTCTCCACGGCTCCTCCACCGCCGGAGGTAGTTCCGTACAAAAATCCGTCCGATGCCTGGATCACGCCGGAAAACGGCGAATTGCCATCATTTGCGACTCCACTTCCGAAAAAGTGAAGGACCGCGTACTCGGCCCCATCCAGCGCCATCTTGTAGATCGTGCCGTAACCGAGGCCTCCCGACTCCGTGGTGCCATAGAGGAAACCGTCAGATGCCTGGATGAGACCACTGTACGGCTGGTAGCCGTCGTTGCCATAGTGTCCGTCGCCGAACGCGTGCACAATGTTCATCACGCCAGACGTTGATATTCGAAATACTGTCCCTTCGCTTCCCGCGCCGCCGTTGGTGGTGGTTCCGTAAAGGTAGCCGTCGCTCGCCATCATCAACGCTGAGTTCGGATTTTGGCCATCGTTTGCAACAGTGCCATCGCCGAATGTGTGCAGCGTCGTGATCGTGCCCGATGTCGTGATCTTGAAGATGGTCCCAAAGCCTTGGCCACCTGAGCTGGTTGTGCCGTAAAGAGTGCCGTCACTGGCTTGGAAGAGACCACCGATAGGACTAAGGCCGTCGCCAGCGGAAGTTCCAAAGGAATGGATGATCGAGACGCTCTGAGCACGTGCGGGCGAGTGAAATGAGTTGGCGAACGAAATGAAAATGACGCAGACGGCGAACCGGCAGAGTGGATGCAATGAAATCTCCAAGGGGACTACGGCGGTGAATATCGATTCCAGTTGAATGTTCCATTATTCAGGCGCAAGCCGGATACGCTTTTTTCTGGCGGGAGGACTCTTTTGTGGGGCAGGCGTCCCCGCCTGTCTTCCCGAAGAAAAGGCAGGCGGGGACGCCTGCCCCACAAGAACACATGGCTGGTGCCGAGATGCAAATCATGCCACCCGAAATCTTCTCAAGCTCAAAAAATCAATCGGCAAGTTTGTTTTTCCATTAATGGCCAAATCCGCCAGCGCTTCGCCGATGACCGTCGCGAATTTGAATCCATGCCCGCTGAATCCGCAGGCGAGCAGAATGTTCTTGTGGATCGGGTGACTGTCGAGGATGAAATGGCCGTCGGGGCTGTTTTCGTACATGCAGATGCGGATTGCGACTGTGGGGCCGTCGGCGTCAGGCACAGTTTCGCTAAGGAACGGTCGGAAGGATTGCTCGTCGGCAGGAACCGGCGTGCGAACGAGGGATCTCGGTTCGGTGATTTCGCCTGGTTTGTGCAGCGCGATCTTGAGGCCGGGATTGTCCGGCAGCATAGGAAAACCGTAGTGCATTGAGCCGTCGGCATGTCCGACCGACCAGGCCGGAATGACACTCGGCGCGAACATCTCCGGCGATTTCGGCCACACCCACGCGAGCGCCTGACGAGTGACCGTGATCTTAACACCCACGTCCGCCAGCCACTCGTTGCTCCACGCGCCGCCGCACAAAATGAGTCGATCCGCAACGTAGGCTGCCTGACCGGTTTGAACCATCACCGACGATGCACTCTGCTTAATCCCAATTACACGCTCGCAGCCGTGAATTTCTGCACCGCAGCGCATGGCTTGATCGGCCAACGTTGCAATCGCAAGCTCTGGGCGCAAATACCCCGCCTCGAGCTCAAGCATGGCGACGAAATCGTCAGGAACATGAAACTGCGGAAAACGCGAACCAAGCTGGTCTCGATCCAGCATTTCGTGTGAAACGGCGTGCAAGTCCGCGGCGAGTTTCGATCCTACGATCAGAGGGGAGCCTGGCGCGCCCATGTAGAGTGCGCCGCAAAGATGCAGGATCGACTGGCCAGACTGCGCCTCAAGTTCGCGCCAAAGCTCGTTGGCGCGCCTGACTAATGGAACATAGTCGGGGTGCTCGCAGTAGGCGCTGCGGGTCATGCGCGTATAGCCGTGCGAGCTGCCAAGCGTGTTCGGGACACCGTTTTGCTCAATCCCCAGCACGCGAACACCTCGCCGCGCAAGCTGCCAGCAGGTTGCCGCGCCCATCGCTCCGACACCGATAACGATTACGTCAAAATGGCTCCCGCTCACCTTTAGCCTGTCCTTGTATTAGTCAACGTTGATCTGCATGGTATCTTCATCCTATCATGGCGCGGATTGTCACGGCAACTAAAGAGTGGATCGCCGAAGCGGCAAAGATCATCAAGAAGGGCGGTATTGTCGCGTTTCCCACCGAGACCGTCTACGGATTAGGAGCCACTGCGCTTGATGACGATGCTGTCCAGCGCATCTTCGCCGCGAAGGGAAGGCCCGCGACCAATCCCCTAATTGTCCATATCGCGGAGCTGTCGGAAATCGAGTTGGTTGCCAGGGATATAAGCGAGTACGCAAAAGCTCTTGGTGAGCACTTTTGGCCCGGCCCCCTTACCCTGGTTTTGCCAAAGACGGAACGCGTTTCGGCTTTGGTGACGGCTCGCGGCGACACGGTGGGCGTACGCATGCCGCGTCATCCGGTTGCGCTTGCGCTTATCCGCGCGTGCGGACTGCCGATTGCCGCTCCTAGCGCAAACCGATCCGAAGAGGTTTCGCCGACGACGGCGAAGCATGTGTCCCAAAGCCTCGGCGAGCAGGTCGAACTTATCCTGGACGGCGGCCCGTGCGAGGTTGGAATCGAATCTACTGTGCTCGATTTGACTGCCAGTCCGCCGCGAATATTGCGTCCTGGGGCGATTTCGGCGGAGATGATTGCCCAGGTCATTGGTGTGACTCCAAGCTCGGTTACGCAAGATGCCGACACCGTTCTCCTATCTCCCGGACAGATGCCGCGCCACTACGCGCCTAACACAGCGCTAAGCATCAGTGCGAATGCCGCGCTCGACGTTGCTAGCAATCCGCGCTGGGCAGCTATCACGCACGAATCTGTCGAAGAGGCTTCCAATATCCGCGTTCTGCCCAACGATCCTAGCGCATACGCGCAACGTCTCTACGCCACCCTTCGCACACTCGACGAACTAGGATTCGAACGTATTTTGGTGCAGCAAGTTCCAGAAACAAGCGACTGGGACGCTGTTCGGGATCGGCTCACACGGGCCACCGCAAAGTCTGCCTAGAGGCAAAATGCCATTCACGGTATAATCCCGCTACCATGCGTCTGTACGACACATCTCGCGACGATCTCAAAACCATTCATGCCGCGCTCGGCGAAACCTCCGGTTCGGTAGACCATTCCGAAATCGATCTTACGGTCGGTGAGATATTGAAGCGTGTCCGTGCCGAAGGGGACGCGGCCGTTTTGGAGTACACGCGCCGGTTCGACTGGCAGGCCGTGACGCTTGAATCGCTGGAAGTCTCGCGCGAGGAGCTTGAACAGGCGAGACGTTCTGTCAGCGCGGCGTCGCTTGACGCCCTCGAGCAGGCGGCGCTGAATATTCAGGAATTTCATCAGCGCGAGTACGGACAGATGCAGTCGTGGATGCACTTTTCGCAAAACGGGAGCGGCCCGATGCTGGGACAGATTGTTCGGCCAGTGCGCAGCGCGGGAGTCTATGTGCCGGGCGGTCACGCTGCCTATCCGAGCACGGTTTTGATGGCCGCAGTTCCTGCGCGCGTCGCAGGCGTTGATGAGGTCGTGATCTGCACGCCGCCGGATCGGCATGGACATATTCCGCCACTGGTCGCCGCAGCCGCCTATGGATGGGCGGATCGAGTTTTTAGGATCGGAGGCGCACAGGCCATTGCCGCGATGGCGTATGGCACGAAGACAATCCCGCAGGTAGATGTGGTGGTCGGCCCGGGAAACCGATTTGTGAATGCGGCCAAGCGGCTCGTCTACGGAACGGTGGGAATCGATATGCTGGCAGGACCGTCGGAAGTGTGCGTGATCGCGGACAAGGGCGCAAACCCTCGGTTCGCAGCAGCGGACATGCTCGCCCAGACCGAACATGGGCCAGACAACCGCGGCATTCTCCTTTGCGACGACCAGCGCGTAATCGAAAATATCCTTTCTGAAATCGACAACATGCGTTTCGATCTAATGCGCAAGAGCATCATCGACGAAACCTACGAAAACGGCATTGTCGTCAAAACGCGCACCATTGACGAGGCCGTCGAGCTATCGAACTTTCTAGCGCCAGAGCACCTTGAACTCCAGGTGCGCGATCCGATGGCTCTCCTCCCCAAAATAAGGAATGCTGGTGCGATACTCTTGGGCGACTATTCCGGAGCGGCCCTGGGTGATTATGTTGCTGGACCATCGCACACGCTGCCGACTGCTGGCGGGGCGCGGTTTTCGTCGCCGCTTTCCGCGTCTACATTTTTGAAACGCTCCAGTGTCATATCGTACAGCCGCGAAGCGGCAGTTGCGTCGGGCGAAGCCGCTGGCGTGATCGCGGACGGCGAGGGTTTCGACGGTCACGCGCTTTCGGCACGCATCCGCAAGGAAGGCAGCACTTAGCCATGCCGCTCCTTTATTGCAGCCCCGAAGCCGAGGTATTCCGAAAGCGGCTTGATACCGTCATTTTCGACATGGACGGTGTCTTGCTCGATATTACAGGCTCAATCCGCGCGGTCAATTGTCTGGCGGTGCCGTTCTATCTCAGGGAGGTTCTGGGTTGGAAATCGAGCGACGCGATCTTGACTTCAGCTGATATCGAGATGTTCAAGCATGTCGGCGGCTTCAACGACGACTGGGATTTGACTCACGCGTTGACCCTCCTTTATCTGACGAAGGGATTGACTTCCAGGATCAAAGATGCTGACGAACTGAACACGATCAGCCCGACACTCGCTGAGTACGCCGACTCGATTCCGAACCTGCGCGTCGAGTCGCCCGGCGCTGGTGCGAAAGACAAGGGGATTTTTCCAGCAGAGCGTCTTTGCTTCGAACTGCTAAGCGGCGCGCAGCGCGAAGAGCTTGCGCCGCTTTACAGCAAGGACATTATCCGCCAAGTCTATCAGGAACTTTTAGCGGGCGATCAGTGCCAGCGCCTGTATGGATTCGACGCGCAATACTATCACGGCCGCGGCTTCGTCTATCAGGACAAATGCCTGCTAGACCATTCGCTCATGCCGAAGGGCAAAAAGATCGGCATGCAAACTGGGCGCACGTATGAAGAAGCGGTGATCGGGCGCGAAATTTGCAAGCTGGAAGCGGTTTTGCGGGACGAGGTTTGCATCACCAAGCGCGACGGCTTCCATAAGCCGGAGCCTGGCGGCTTGATCAAACTGGCGGAACGTCTTGGCGCGCAGACTGGCGGAATCTACATTGGCGACACCCTCGACGATCTGCGCACTGTCCGCAATCTGAACCACACGGGCAAAGCGCTGGAGTTCATCGGCGCTCTCGTCTTAACCGGCCCGGCGGGCAAAACCAACGAGCCGCTTTTTCGGGAGGCGGGCGCGGACTTGATCGCCGACGATGTCAACGACATATTGAAATGGATTAATCAGGGATGACAACCAAACGAACCGGTACGATTAACCGCACCACCAGCGAAACGAAAATCCAGCTAACGATCGATCTTGACGGCACCGGGACATCACAAGTCCTAACCGGCGTCGGATTTTTCGACCACATGCTGACGCAAGTCGGGCGGCATGGACTGCTTGAGCTGTCCGTCGCTGCCGAAGGCGACCTGCACATCGACGATCACCATACGGTCGAGGATGTCGGCATCGCGCTAGGCGCTGCGCTGTCTCAAGCTATCGGCGACAAGTCGGGGATCGTGCGTTATGGACACGCGATTGTGCCGATGGACGAGGCGCTGGTCCTCTGCGCACTCGATTTTTCGGGACGGGGTCAACTTGAGTCCACGCTTGAGTTTTCCAGCAAAAAAATCGGGAATTTCGACACGGACCTGGTCAACGAGTTCTTCAAAGCCGTCGCGCTCAATGGCGGCATCACGCTGCACTTTCAGCAGCTTGCCGGGTTCAACGCGCACCACATCGCCGAAGCCGCGTTCAAGGCGTTCGGCCGCGCGCTCGACACGGCCACACGCCGCGACGAGCGCGTCAAGGGGATTCCAAGCAGCAAGGGTGTGCTGTAGGACTGGCGATGGGATGTGTTTTTGTGGGGCAGGCGTCCCCGCCTGTCATTTGCGAGGCTACGAAAGGCGGCGACGCCTCCCCACAAAGGAAAAACGCAGTTTGCAAACCATAAAGCTCATTGGCCAGCGAACCACGTGTTCCTTCCACTCCTCTCATTCTTCGCTGCGGTCAGGATGACTGAGAAAGCGACAGGCGGGACAGCGTCTCCACACAAGCCAAAGACATGCTTGCGGGACGGCGCCCACAAACATGCCACCCGCAATCCCCTCCCCTGGTATAATCCCTCTATCGTGCTGAGCTGGCAAAATCTGGCGAAAAGTTATGGTAGGCGCAGACTTTTTGAGGGGCGCTCTGGCGAGCTAACGCCGGCGTGCGGTCTGCTGGTGGTCGGCGACAACGGCTCAGGCAAGAGCACATTTTTGAAGATTTTGGTTGGACTGGTTCGTCCTGACGTGGGCTCGGTCAATGCGCCGCTGTCCAAAAATGCAATTGGCTACGCCGCCCCGCACATGGCGGTTTACGGCGAACTGACCGGCCTCGAAAATGTCCGGTTTTTTGCCGAAGCACGCGGGCTGCGTCCTAGTGCAACCGATTGCCAGACTCTTTTGGACCGCCTGGGACTGAGCCGCGCGGCCAACAAATCCGCCGCAACGTATTCAACCGGAATGACACAGCGTCTCAAGATCGCATGCGCCCTGATTCACGAACCGGATATTTTGGTGCTCGACGAGCCGACCATTGGGCTCGACCGGGCCGGAGTTGAGCTTGTCGAACAAGTCCTCGCACAGCATGTTGGCGCAGGAAACGGGCAGCGGGCAGCCATTGTCGCAACCAACGATGCCAGCCACTTCGCGCGCTTTGGTTGGCCCAGCATTGCTATGGGTGCGTAGTGCGGTCGCGGTCTTCGCCAAGGAGATGCGCATCGAATGGCGGACGCGCAGCGCGATCGGGAGCACGTTGCTGTTTGCTGTCAGCATGCTTTCGGCCATTGGTTTCGTGCTTGCGCTCAAGACCGTCGCGCCGGATGTCAAGGCCGCGCTACTTTGGGTGCTGCTTCTCTTTACCGCTACCACTGGCCTCGGCAGGACTTATGTCCGTGAGGAAGAGGTCGGTACGGCCGACGCTCTTCGCCTTGCCGCTCCCGCAACCGCAGTACACACTGGCAAGCTGCTTTTCAACCTGGCCTTGCTGGCAACAGTGCAGATTGTTGCGACCATCCTCTTTTTCGTGGTACTGCCGCTCTCAGAGGGAAATGTAGACTGGAAATTGTTCGTTGAGGTCAGCATCTTGGGCGGCATTGGTTTGGCGGCATCAACCACTTTTGTCGCAGCGTTGATTGCGCAGGCAAACTCGGCCGGCGGACGCGGTGCGCTGTTTTTCATCGCGGCGTTCCCGGTGCTTCTGCCTGTGCTTAGGCCAGCCGTGCAAGGGACATTCGCCGCTTTTGTGCCGGAAGCATCGCCGGCAGGAACCGCTTACAACAGTTTAGTCTTGCTTTTGTCGTATGATGTCGTGGTGCTGGCGGCGTCGCTGGGCCTGATCGGCGTGATTTGGAGCAGCGAGTGATTACCTCAAAGGAGGAAGGTGCAGGAACGGGTATGAACGAGCCAGCGCGGAAAAGGCGTAGCGCGGGGGTTTCGGGTGCGCCCTGGAAAATCCTGCTGGGAGTCTGGATGCTTTGCGTCACCGTGGCAGCGTTTTTGTATGCTCCGCCCGCGCTGGGTTTTCAGAACCCTGGCCTAGCGCGAATCCTCTTTTTTCACGTGCCGAACTCAATTGTGGGAACCGTGGTCAGCGCACTTTCGGCGTGGTTCGCGATCCGATATTTGGCGAAGAGATTGTGGTTGGACGACGCCAAATCCAAAACATTCGCGACCCTCGCCCTGCTCTTCTGGATTTTGACCACGGTCACTGGCTCGATTTTCGCCAAGGTGCAGTGGGGCGCGTATTGGAACTGGGATCCGAAGCAGTCCGCGATTTTCGTCCTGCTGCTCTTCTACCTCGCGTATTTCGCCATCCGTTCTGGCATCACCGACCCGGACAACCGCGCCAAAATCGCCGCTGGCTACACGCTTTTCGCCGCAGTGACGGTGCCGTTTCTCACCTACATCCTTCCGAATTCAACTCCGCAAACGCTCCATCCCAAAGGCGTGGTCTTTTCGGAAAACGGCATGGACTCGACCTACAAGCTGATTTTCTGGTCGGCCGTCATTG
Organism: uncultured Armatimonadota bacterium; assembly: GCA_963699265.1. Taxonomy (GTDB): domain Bacteria; phylum Armatimonadota; class Armatimonadia; order Armatimonadales; family Capsulimonadaceae; genus CAXSEA01. The sequence continues at coordinate 2,298,662 of OY969427.1, forward strand.
GATTTTTCGGCATGACGGCCTGGATTTATCAGATTACGATGCGTGTGGAGCGGATCGAGAAGATGGCGGACAGTTATCTCGAACAGCATCAGGATTGAGAAGAAAGATTTCTCCCTGCCTTCGTTCCTCGGGTGGTCGAATTGACGTTTCAACCAGCAGATATTAGTCAACCCTATTGCTCATGTGCGAACTTCGGCATCCGGATCACCGCGTTGAACGCTCCAATACAGCCAACCATTATAATCACCCAGCCCATCGGGTCAACAGCTTTAGGCAATGCGCTAAATACCGCCGCGACTGGCACCCTCAATCCCGGATCGTCGCGTGCAATGTAGTCGCTAACCAACAGATAATAGCCAAACATTTGAGCAAAGAACGCGAGAACCGCGGCGATGGACGCGATCAAGTTCCCCGTCCGCTGGCTGCCCATGGCCACTCCAAATCCAACACCAAAGCCAACAAGAGCCGTCAAGTAGCCAATATTCCACCCTGTGTAAAATACGAACTTTTCCCAGCCAAGCGCTCCAAGAAGGCCAACCAGTAATCCAGCTCCAGTTCCGATAAGCAGGTGCATAGCAAACGACATCGGAGGTTTAGCGACCCCAAACTGCGTTGGTGCCTGTGCATATTGTCCGGGCTGTGGCTGGTACGTGGTGTTGGGATTTTCCCAGCTTGGCGCGTTTTGGTACGATTGCCCACCGGACTGACTTCCGTAAGCCGAGTTTGATGCCGACGCTCCGGCCATGGCCATCTCCTCTTCAGGAAATCTGGCGCGTAGGGTGGGTACGCAGTTCTTGCAGGCGGATCGTCCTGCCACATTGTTGTTGCAGTCGGAACAAATGGGAATGCCGCAGTTGATACAGCTGACAGCGGCCGGCACATTACTATGATAAAAGCAGGGCGAATTCATGAGACCTCCGTGCTGGCGCGACCTGTGGTCGAAGTTACAGAGAATATACAGCACATTGGCAAAAATTCCTTCATGAATATTTGCTAATGTCAGATTTTTTGCAGACTTTGCCGGGCGCACCGCTTGTCGGCCGAGCCAACGTTTGGTTTTTCTGCCGCAGATTGCATTGATGGGATACAATGTAAGGCGGTCAGAGAATTAGCTTCGGGTAACCGCAAACGACGCGGGCGTGTTGTACGTACTAAATCATGCACCTTCAAGACCTGCCGCTTCTCATAGTTGCCGTGATCGTTTTTGCCGGGGTGTTCGTCTATGTATGGAGTGTCAACGCACGGACGCGCCGCATTGAGCAGGAGCTGTTGGACGATCAGGCGCTGCCGCCAAAGAAGTAGTTTTCATCATGAAGCTTGGGTCAATCATCACAATTTGCGTGATCGCCGCCGCAATGCTGTTCGGCGCAGTCGCGTTCAAAAATAGCCTTGTCGCGTATGTTCCGTTTAGTCAGGCCGTGCAGGCTGCCGAAACCGGCAGCACGGTACAGATTATGGGCGTGCCGGAAAAGGGACAGACGGCGTTCGATCAGGCCTCGGGCTGCCTGCATTTTGTGCTCGCCGAGCAGGGAACTAGTAGCGTCATGCCAGTCGTGTTCAAAAGTCCGAAGCCGGACAACTTCGATCAGGCGGTTAAGATCGCGGCGATTGGGCATTACGATCCGGCGGCAAAGACATTTGTGGCTGACAACCTCCTAGTGAAATGCCCCTCGAAATATGCCGGCGACACCAGCGGCCAAACCAACCGCAGCTACAGCGCAAAGGCCTAGCCTGATCTCATGGGAACGCTTGGATTTTTGCCCGAACTAGGAACGTCGCTTGTTTGGTGCGGTCTGGTTGCCGCTGTCCTCGCGATTATATCGTACGCGCTCAGCAATTTTCTCAAGTCACGATCTCTCAACGACGGGGATGTTGCGACACGGCCACCCGTCATGCAAATTGTTGGCCGAGTCCTCTTCGTTGTCGCCGCTCTGTGTGTTTTGGGCACGGCGGTTGTCCATTCGACCCTCCTTCTGACCCACCGGTTCGACATCAACTATGTCTATCGCTACAGCGCGCGCGGCCTGCCGCCGGGCTATCTGTTTGCGACATTTTGGGCGGGACAGGAGGGATCGTTCCTTCTGTGGGCGTTTTGGACAGCAGTCTTGGGTGTTGTACTGACATTCACGAGCGGGCGACGCATGGAACCGCGCGTCATGCCGGTCTACGGCATGGTTTTGGGGTTCCTGCTAGTGCTGCTTGCCGCAAAGAGCCCGTTCGTACCGTATGCGCCCGTGTCGATGCTCGACCCACAGACCACCACCCCGACTGATGGCATCGGCCTCAATCCGCTGCTTGAAAACCCATGGATGGTCATTCACCCTCCAACTCTGTTTTTGGGGTTTGCATCGCTTGCCGTGACCTTTTCGTTCGCGGTGGCGTCGCTCATTTTTGGCGACGACGACCACTGGTTCCGGCGGACTTGGCCATGGGCGCTGTTTTCGTTCGCCGTGCTCGGATTTGGAATCATGCTCGGCGGGTACTGGGCGTACGAGACCCTCGGCTGGGGCGGTTTTTGGGGCTGGGATCCGGTCGAAAACGGCCCGCTGGTCCCATGGCTTGGCATGACCGCGTTTGTGCACAGTGTTCAGGTGCAGCGCGTCCGCGGATCGCTCAAAAAGACGACCCTGTTTTTGGGCATGTTTCCATTTGTATTGGCGCTCTATGAAACATTTCTGACACGTACCGGAATCTTGGACAAGTTTTCCAACCACAGCTTTTCGACATTGGGCGGAGTCGCAAACAGCATCATTTTGTACGGCATGCTGACTGCGGTCGTCCTAAGTGTCGGGCTGTTGATCTGGCGATCCGGCAAGATTAAGAACGAGTCCAACGCCCTAGACGACGCGTCGTCGCGCGATTTTGGCATGACCTTAGCAATAGTCACTCTAGTTGCATGCGCGATCATAACGGGTGTCGGCATGTCCGCGCCGCTGATCACGCAGGCTGGAGTTGACCTGCACATCGTGGCAGCGCAGTCGTCGGTGCAGGCGGATTTCTACAACAAGGCCAACTTCCCGATTGCGGTCATTTTGATGCTTGGCATGGGGATTGGGCCCTACCTCGCGTGGCGTCAGACCACGGGAGGGTCGCTGCTTCCGCTGGTGAATATCTATGGCGTCTCGGTGCTGCTGACCCTTGCATTCTTCGTGGCGGGCAAGCTGCTGTTCGGCCATCTGGATACCTGGTACAGCGTGGTGCTGTTCGCGTCGTGCGTCTTTTGCGTAATCGCGAACGCGATGCTGCTGCGCTACCTGAAGACGCCCAAAGACGGCGTTGCGGTTGCTGGCGGCTCAATCCGCACGGCGGGCGGTGCGCTGGCGCATATCGGCGCGGCGCTCCTGCTGCTCGGCGTGGTTTTTCTGGTTGCCTGGTACCGATCCGACGACCAGACTCTGGTCGATGGACATTCCGCTCAAGTCGAAAATATTCCCATGACGGTGACGTTCAACGGCACCACATCGACTCTCTACGATCCCAAGAACGCAATCAAATTAGACGTACTCGAAGGGACAGGCAAAGGCCCACAGCTGCATTATGTCGCGCTGATGCCTGTCGCTGTCCGCGACGTCGAGGGCCAGAAGAAGCTGCTCGCACGCCCCGCGATTGTCCACCGCTGGTGGGGTGACCTCTATTTTGCGCTCAAGGATGGCCCCGAGCAGATTTCGCCGACTCCACTGATCAAGACGTCGCTGGCCAAGGGTCAGACGACGACCGTCGGCCCGTACACGCTGCAGTTTCAGAGCTTCGAAGTGCCGCCGGATGTCGCGGCGATGGTCAACCGCGGCGAATCGCCAGAGATATTCCCGGTCACGGCGATTATCAAGGTGACGTCCAACGACGGCAAAACGCAGATTGTCAGCCCGAAGTTCATCCAGAACAGGATTGACCCGATCGCCGAAACCAGTCCTGAACTATCGTTGCCGAAGGGTAAGGATGGATTTCCGTGGGCGATTGCGTTCACGGGCATGAATGCGGACTCGGGCAGTGCGCAGTTCTATATCCGCGATGCTGGCGCACCCCCGGTGACAGCGTATACGATTGAGATCAGTACGCGCCCAATGATCTCTCTGGTGTGGATTGGAACGGTATTAATTGCGCTCGGCGGGCTAATTTCAATGCGGCGACGCATGCTGGAGAACCGGCTGATTCCGGTTCCGGATCCGGAGGACGTTGGTGCCGTGCCAGTAATCAAGCGCGAAGAACGCTCAAGGGTGAGGGCGCGGACATCGCCAATTCCGGCGAAGGGCGGGCATTAGTTCCCCTCCTTCCGAAAGGAGGGGAACGGAACGCTCCCTCCCACTGCAGGAAGAAGGGGCCCACGCAGTGGGAAGGTAGGGCCATTCTGTGGATAATACGTCAGGATTATGTCAACACCAAACGCCGCGCCGTTGCGGCAGCTTTTGAAGAGCAAACTGCATCGCGCGACTGTCACCGAGGCCGACATCGACTACGTCGGCTCGGTCACTATCGACAAAAATTTGATCGAGGCCGTCGATCTTTGGCCTGGCGAGCTGGTGCATATCTGGAACTCGTCTAACGGTGAGCGGTTCGAAACATATGTCATCGAGGGCGAAGCCGGGTCAGGCGTGATCTGCCTCAACGGCCCCGCCGCGCTTAGGGTTGAGGTCGGTCACAAGATCATTATCGCCAGCTTTGCGATGTCCAGTACGCCGATTACGCCGCAGATCGTGCTGCTCGACGAGCATAACCGCATCGAGCGGCGACTTTAGCAGGACCCATGTTTACAGTACAAGTAGAAAAAACAATTGCGTGCGCGCACCAGCTTTTCGGCTACAACGGCCCGTGCGAAAAGCTGCATGGCCATAACTACCGGATTATCGTCATCTACAAGGGCGATCATGTTGACGAGTTCGGCATGCTGGTGGACTTCGCTGAGGTCAAGAAGAAGTTCAACGTGATCATGGATCGCCTCGACCACACGTATCTGAACGATCTGCCAGAGTTCAAAGATATATCGCCTTCGGCTGAAAATATCGCGGCGCATGTTTACAAGACGCTCGCTAGCACGCCGTTCGAAAGCGCGAACCTCGACGAAGTGCAGGTCTGGGAGACTCCGACGCAGATGGCGAGCTATAGGAAGTAGCGCCCTGCCGACCTACCGCGCCCTCGTTCCTCGGTCACCCCTCCCGAAGCGGGAAGGGAAGGATCTATGCGATTGACGCCCGTTCCATTCCACATCGGGATGAGTCGCGGCAAGAGGCTTTTTGACTAGGCCGTACGCGGGAACTCGGTGTAGAGCATTGAACACATTCGTAAGCGCGCTATAAAACCATGCCTTGCATGGCCCCTCGCTCATTCCTATGGGAGAGGGGCAGGAGGTGTGGGCGGCATGATCCGCACCCTCCTCCCATCGATCGTCACCCGCCCCTCCGCGATCAGCCGCACCGCTTCGGGGTAGCTGGCATGCTCGGCATGCAGGACGCGTTGCGCCAACATTTCCGGTGTGTCGCCCTCCTCCACGGGCACGCATTTCTGCAAGATGATCGGCCCGGTGTCGAACTCCTTGTCGATAAAATGAACGGTGCAGCCAGTGACCTTGCAGCCGTGGTCAAGAACAGCCTCGTGAATCTTGGCGCCGTACATTCCCTTGCCTCCAAATGACGGCAGCAGCGCAGGATGAATATTCACGATCTTATTTGCTAACCGAATTAGCACGACTTCTGGGATCATTCGCATATATCCGGCAAGGCAAATGAGGTCTGGGTCGCTTTGCTCGAGCGCGTTCAGAAGATCGCTGTCGAATTGCTCGTTCCTGCTGGTAATGGCAATTGATGTTATTCCTAGCTCGTTTCTAGCGCGCGCCAACGCGGGCGAATCGGGATGGGTTCCGATCACATGCGTTACCGCGGCGTTCGGAATTTGGCCAGATTCGCACGCGGCGTGCAGGGCCGCCATATTGCTGCCGCGTCCGTGCTTGCCGGACAGAAGGACTGTGATTCTAAACATGAAAACTTGACATCGCCTCGCCAAATCACTATGATAACGGATAATTGCGAGCGCTCGATTGTTCGGCGCATCCGTTCAATTCTACCGGATAAGCCGTCTGCGACCCGCGCAAACGGGCCGCATTCAATCAAAAACATAGCGTTTGTCTGAATATCAAATCCACTTTGAAATTTTTCACCGACCTTCCCGCGAAAATCCTGCAGTACCTTGAGGCCAATCGGATCACAATTCTTGTTTGGCTGTTGATCGTCATTGTGATCCTTGCCGGCGTCAGCGCGAACCGAGCGAACAAGGCGCAGACTTTGGCAAAGCTAACCAGCGCCGACGCGTCCGTACGCGAAGATGAAGTGCTTCAGCTTGCCAATTCTCGTGCGCTCGCCGACGCGCTCACCGACACCGAAGACCCTAACGCCGCTGCGACTGATCCGCAAAACGTCAAGAGCGTGACTATCCGCGAAGCCGCCGCGACCACGCTGAACTCGCTCATCACGCAAAAAAAAGTGGCGACCGATGTCGCGCTCGACAATCTGTACATGCTCCGCAAGGACGCCGACTCTGGTGTCAAGACGACCTCGACAGCGGGCCTTGCCAAGGTTGGCCAAGAGAGCGATGCCAACCTTAAGATGATCGTCAACCATCTCTCCGATGGCGACCCGGATGTGCGCTCGGCATCGTCGGACGCGCTCTCGAAAATTGGCGGCGCACGTGCTGCCGAACTGGTCGCGCCGCTTGTGCCGAACGCGGCCGCGTCGGATTCCGCCATCGCCGCGCTTACCGGCATCGGAAAGCCTTCTATCCCATTTCTCACACCAATGCTCGCGGACAAAGACGTCACCCTCCGTTCGAAAATTATTTCGACTTTGGCAGCGATCGGCGACGCGTCCGCGATCCCGTCGCTCGAGCAGCAGGTCAACGCGCAGCCACCGATCCCGACTGTCCATCGCGAAGCGATCATCGCGATTTCGCAGATCGTGCTGAAGGTGGTTCCTGCGCCGGGTGCTTCTCCTGCAACAGCCGCGTCAGCGGCAGCTACTCCGCCGGTCGGCCCATCGGCAAGTGACATTGCGCTTTGCAAGTTGACCACGCCGATCTTTATAAAGACGCTGGCGGACACGTCGGAGGACAGCTTCGCGCGCTCGCGGTCGGCTCTTGCGCTGGGCCGCCTTGGTGGGCCGGAAGCGACAGCATCGCTGGTGGCAGCGCTTGGGGATTTCGATTCGCGCGTGGCCAGCGCTGCACTTACGGGAGTTCAGCAGGTCGGCGGTTTGGCCGTTCCCAGTCTGGCGGCGGCGACATCCAGTCCGAATGTGGCAGTGAGAATTGAAGCGGCATCCGCGCTCGGGGGAATTGGAAACGCGACTGCGCTTTCGGCAATCAGTCGGTCGCTTGGCGATAAGTCGGCGGATGTTCGTATGGCTGCGGCGACGGCTCTTGGCACCAGTGGCAATAAGAGTGCAGTGCCCTTATTGATCGCGTCGCTTTCCGACAGTAGCGGCCTAGTCGCGGGAGCTGCAAGCAACTCGCTGCATCTGCTTGGCGCCCAGGCGGTTCCTGCGCTCATTCAGACGCTTGCGTCGGCAAATCAGACCGCCGCATTCTACGCGAGTCAGTCGCTTCAACATATTGGCCCATCGACCGTCCCGGCGCTGATTGCGGCGGCATCGTCGAGCGCGCCGGATTTAGAAAAGACCTGGGTTGCCGTCACGCTGGGAACGATTCGCGACAACCACGCAAAGGACGCGCTAACCACCCTCGCCTTAACCGCCTTCAGCCCCCGCACCCGCTGGGCCGCCAGCCAAGCACTGCAGCAAATTGGGTCGGTGTAGGGAGATTGTTGTAGGGCAGGCGTCCCGCCTGTCATCAAAATTTTTAGGACGGGCGTCCCCGCCTGTCTCTTGGGTTTGTGGGGCAGGCGTCCCCACTTGTCTTTCCGAATTTGTAGGACGGGCGTCCGCGCCTGTCATCTGAACAAACACACAGGCGGGACGCCTGCGCCACATTCCAGAAATTAGGACGACAGGCGGGATGCCTGTCCCACAAACGCCAAACCCTACGCCGCCTTCTCGCCCTCGACGTAGCAATCCAGGCTGGGGTCTTCGCAGATTGAGCGGAACACCTGCCGAATCTCCTCGTGACCGGTGCGCAACAGGCGTTCAGGGCCATCGCAATCCTGTGCGCCGATTTGAAAAAATCCAGGCTCATTCGGGACAAGTTGGTTGTAATAGACCTGTTCACGGCGCGTGCCTGTGTTGGAGATGACGTTGTCGAACTGGTACCGCTTGGTGTGACGGTCGATCTGGAGCGTCACGAAAAACTTCCGAAGCTCGTAGTTGTAGCGGACTTCGTCGACCTGTGTGTGCCGGCAGTACGCGAGATAAGGCTTCGCCCCTTTGACCAGCAGATTCGCACGGCTAAATGCCATCGCCTGCTTCGATTGCGCGGCCAAGGCAGGGTTCGACCACATACGGCAGTTCGCCCTCGGATTTCACCGCCCAAAGAAACTGCGTGCCTTCCTGCGCTTCGGCAAGTTCGGCGAGCAGGGATGCAGTGGTTGCCGCGGTGGTCCCGTCGCCGACGAGCAGGGTTTTCTTTTGCGCGTACTTCGCCCGATCTCGTCCCAAAATATCCGGCGTGTGCCGCTCGATCTCGTGAGAACAGCCCATCTCGCCGATCGCGGGCAGCCCACCTGCCCCCACCCACGCGGGGACTCGCCCGCCCGACGTGCAGTCCAGCACGACCTCCGCACTCCAGGCGCGCTCCTCGCCATTGACCGCGTTGCGGGTAAGAATTCGAAACGGGTGCTTGGCGCGAAGCAATGGTAGGTCGGCGTTGTCGGTTGGAAGTTGGTAGGCGCGCGAAACGCCAACGACGCGGCAGTTCAAATACAGCGATTTCGGCGGAAGCGCCTGCGCAAGGGGCTCAAGATAGACACGCAGCAGCTCTTCGCCTGTGGGATAAAGGGTGGGTCTCGGCATGCGGGTGCCAAGCGGGCGGAACTGCTCGAGAATTTTTCGTTCGCCCAACGAACTTCGAATCGCGCCCCAGGTCGAAAACATCGGCAGATGCTGCCAGTTTCGAACCGTCGGTGCAATCTCCGCCGACGCCTCGAAAACGCGCACCGAAAATCCGCACTCCGCAGCATAGTGCGCGGCCTCAAGACCAAGCGGGCCTGCGCCGATGATGGCCATCCGTTTGCCCGCCCTCGGAGCGTGTGCGGGAATGATTTCCGCCGATTGTTCAAGGTGCTGCATATACTTCTCTTTCAGCCAGAACTAGCGTAATTACGTGGCCTAATTGATCTTACCACGGAGAACCGGGCATGCTCAAACAGTATTTTTGGGTGCTCCGCCGGAGTGCAGGTTTGGGTTCGTGGTACGATGAACACGCACCAGCAGACGCTGCTGCGGATGCCTCGAAGAAGTTGTCGTGATCACAGAGACTCAGAAAACTAAGGCGGACGGTTCGGCTAGGACCTCGGACACTGCGGCCAAAAAGCGTCGCATTCGTGCTGCTTCGCAGTCGCCGAAACAACGTGTTCAATGGACAGCCGGCGCAACGTCGGTCGTGCTTTCTGGCGTGTTTGCGCTGCTCTATCTTGCGACCCGAACGCAGTTCTATTCGGTTGACGCCGTTCGCATCGGCAACGACCTGGTCCGCTACCACCACCAGCACACCATTGACGACCTCTATCAGCCGACGCACCTTCTTTACGAAATTTTTGCGTCGATAGGTTGGGCGATAACCCGAGTACTCGGATATAAGGGTGGTCCGCTGCCGGTGCTAGAAGATATCAATTGCGCCTGCGGCGGTATTGGCCTCGGCCTGCTGTACCTGACTTTGCGTGCGATTCTGACACGCAGCCGATCGCTTGCGATGCTCGTTCCCGTAGCACTCGGGCTTTCGTTCGGCTACTGGATCGTCGCCACCGACGCACGCCCGGAGATGCCGGGAATCGCCGCCATGATCGCAGCGATCTATATGATCATCCGGTGCATGCTCCTTCCGATCCGCAGGCGATCGGCGACTGCCGGGCTGGCTGGCGCAGTCGCGACTCTGCTCTACCTGCCATCAGGCATGCTGCTGATCGTCGGCATTCTTGCCATTTTCCTCGCCGAATATTCTCAAGGGACGGAAGACGAGGAGCGGCTAGCGCGAAACCAAAACCTGGCCATCTATACGTCGAGCTTCGTCCTGCCGGTCGTTTTTGCATACCTGCTGGTCGGGCTGGGAATACAGCGCTTTGATTCGCCAAGTGATTGGAGAGCGTGGTTTGCCGATGGCGCAGACCGGTTTTGGAACTGGAGCCCGCATCCGCTCGCGAATCTACGCCTCGACGTGTATGCGTTTCGCCGCGCACTCTTTGTCGAGCCCGGTACGAAGACAGGCACATTTCATCTTGAAGAGCAGGGCGGACCTCTACAGTCTGTGCTCTACTGGACAACACTGGCCGGGTGGTTTACCGCGGTCTACGCAATTCTTTCGGCAACAATGTTCTTGGTGCGGACACACTACAAGTCGTTCCTGATCGTCGCACTGGCAATCGTTTTCATTTACGCTGGGCTATTTACTGTTGTCAGTCCCGGCGCATACACGAACTGGCTGCCGGTGACCACCGCTTCGGCGATTATCATGGCCATTGCCGGCTCGTACTACCGAGGCAAACGCGGCGGGATGCTTTGGCTTGCAGGTCTTACGGCATGGACGGTAATCTTCGCGTTCTCGAATTTCGAACTGTTCGTACGTCCGCACATGGAAGCGTCCGAGAATCCGTGGCTTGGTCAGGCGGAATTGATCGAAAGCCACACGCAACCGGGCGATGTGATAGTTCTGAGCGGTACCGGCGACGAGGTCACAGCGACGGAATATTTTCCCTACTTCGCTCGCCGAAGCGTCTTTTCGCTTGCAGACAGCCTAACTGCACATGGCGACAATGTGACACTGACGTCGCGCGATCTGCAAGGCACGGTTGTTCAGGCAATGCAATCGGGGCATCGGGTCTTCGCGCTTGGCAACATTTGGCAGGACGCGGATGTTCGCGGAAGGCTGCGCGACGAGCATGGAGTCAGCGCGCCGCAACTGCTTTTTGTCGGACTTAGGCGCGCGCCAGCGTGGCGCGATCCCGACGATCCCGATTCTATCGTGTGGAAACTGATTCCGTCTCAACGCCCGATATAATGGAAATCGCCGGGCCGAACACGATGTTCGCGCTCGCCGGAGGACTGCTTGCTACTCTTGTCCCGTCTAACTTTGACGCTTATCGCTGCGTTGTTGCTCTTTGGTTTTTCGAATCATTCACTGAATGCCCAGGGAACTGTTCCGCCGGTCCCACTGCCGCCGCTCCAAGCCGCGCCGACCAGTCCTGCTTCGGGCCAGGCTGTTGTTCCGCCTCCGCCGCCAGCACCGAAGATCGTGATGCCCGCTCCGCTCGATATTCCGCCTCCGCCACCTCCACCAGCGCTGCCGGTTCCTGCACCGGCGCCGGGTCAACAGCCGCTTAACCTTGACCTGCTCGACGACCGTGTGGGCATCGCCCAGCAAACGGCGGCCGCGCACGGCTTGCAGGCGCGCGTGCTTTGGATCGACGCAACCGCGAACATCGCGTCGATCAACAGCGAAGACAAAATCGACGCACTCGCACAACAGGCCAAGGACGCAGGTTTCAACACGATCGTTCTTGACGTCAAGCCGATCATCGGCTACACGCTTTATCCCAGCCACTTTGCGCCCAAGCTGACCGACTGGAAAGGTGCACAGCTCCCCGCAACGTTCGATCCCCTAGCGGCGATGATTACCGCAGGACATGCGCAAGGGCTGAAAATTATTGCGAACATGTCCACTTTCGGGGAGGGCCACAAGCTGATCGGCAGCGGCCCCGCATACAGCCCGAATGCCGATTGGCAAACCGTCATGTACGAAGCGACTCGGACCGTGACCGTGCCAATCATCGGTGCAGGGCCAATTCCGATTGCAGACACGCCGAATCAGTTGCCGACGGATCAATCGCAGCTCGCGTTCTATTCTGATCCAACATTGCTAAAGCGCAACCTGCCGAACGCCACCGTCGAAGTGGTCGATTTCTTGGGACGAGTCGTCGGGCAATTTGACGGACGGATGATCGCCGATGTGCATATTTCCACTCCGCCACAAGGTGCGGTGCTTGTTGGTGTCGGCCACGCCGGCGACTTACTGCGCACCCAAACCCGTATCGGCGATATTCTCGTCTACAATTCGGTCCCGAAGTACATCCCAATCGCTCAGGCACAGGAGCAGAAGGTCACGCTGTTTGTCAATCCGAACAATCCCGATGTCCAGCAGCATGAACTCAACATCGTTCAGGAGATCGCGAGCAGTTACGACATAGACGGCATCATCTTCGACGACCGACTGCGCTTTGCCGCCATCAACGCCGACTTCTCCGATCTCTCCAAAAGCCAATTCGAGGCGTATGTGGGACACAAGCTAACTTGGCCAGACGACATCTTCAAGATCAATCCGTACCCGGGTCAGGAGATCATCAAAGGACCGTATTTTGAAGCATGGACGGTTTGGCGCGCTCTGACCATACGCAACTGGCTCGCAAAAGCGCGCGCCGTCGTGAAAACGTTCAAGCCCAATGCTACCGTAAGTGTCTATGTGGGATCATGGTATGGCGAATACTATCAGTATGGATCGAACTGGGCCGCGGAGGATTTCGCGGGGCCCTTCCAATTTGAGACGCCATCATATCAAAAGGCTGGTTTTGCTGGGCTGCTCGATTGGATGACGACAGGCTGCTACTACACCGACGCTACCATTGTCGATGGCGAGGCGGATGGCCAGCCTGGCGCGTCTGTCGAAGCAGCGGGCCAGCTGTCAAACCGCGCGGCGAACGATCAAACCTGGGTCTATGCCGGACTGTATGTGCAGCTCTTCGACGGCAAGCCGGATCAGTTCGCGCGGTGCATCCAGGCAGCGGCGGCAAGTACGCAGGGCGTGATGCTGTTCGACCTTTCGCAGATCAACGCGTTCGACTACTGGCCGCTGATCACGCAAGCGTTCCATGGTCAGGCTCCTGCGCCTCAGACCGACCCTGGCCTCTTAGAAACCATACGGCAGGAACACCTCGCGCAAAAAGCTGCAGGCGTGCAGCTCCCGCCGGTGATTGTTTACGGTGGCGTGTCGGGGACGGGATTGTGATGAAAGTACAAGATAACAGGCGGGGACGCCTGTCCTACAAAATCCATTCCCATAGGAAAAGGCAACGGGAGCCTTTTGTAGGGGCTAACCAAGCGAGCTTGCGAGTGCGGTTCGCCCTTCCCGTTTGGACGTGCACGGTTTTGTGGATTAGCAGACCATCACCCCCGGTCCCTCTCCCACAAGTGAGCAAGTCAGCGGCAAGTGCAGTAGCCAGGCAAATTCCTCCCCTTCCCGTTTCGGGAGGGGTGGCGACTTGTCGCCGGGGTAGGTCAGGCAGAATACCTCCCCTAGCCCCTCCTTCCGAAAGGAGGGGAACCGGCAACCTTGCCCTCCCGCTTCGGGAGCACGAGCGAGATCGTGCCGGGTGGGTCTATGTTGCGTTGATATTGCTGTTGTTATTTTGCTCCCTCCCCTCCCTCGCCGACGTCGGCGATCTTCCGAACACCCAGCCGCCGGACAACTCATCCCTCCCGATGGTCGAGGCCTGGCGCATACGCATTCAAAACTTCGCCGAAGGGCCGATCGAAGTAAGCACGGATCGCGGACAAACCTGGACTCTTGTCGGGAGGGTGAGCGTGCCTGCAACCGAAAGCCTGATGGGCTATCTCGCCGCAGGCTATGCGCCGATTGGCACAGTTGCAGCGACCGCGGTTCACGGAATCCGCATCCGTTTGGGGGACACGGCCTCGTCGTACCCGTCAATGATCAATATCGTGCCAAAGGAGTTCGCCGTCACTCCAAACTACTTCGGCGGGCATATCGCGGGATCGTCGGGGATATACACGAACATACCGAGCGGTGTCGGCATTTTCCGCGAGCTTGCGCCCTATGTCGGCAGCCCGACCTATCTGGTGAAGAATGGTCAGTTGGTGCCGCTGACATCCTCTTATGTCCCGCAGATCGGCGATACGCTGATGATCCTCTCCAAACGTCGAGCGAACGAGCTCAAAAGCATCGTCTTCGAAAACCGCACAGGTGGCGCCGTGACGGCAACCTACGCCGACGGCACGTCGGAAGTGGTAACTCATGTTGTCAAGCCAGTTTTGGGAGTTGGTCGGTTTGACGGCACGTCCTACACCGGCGTGGGCGCGGTTAACACGAACCACACGTGCGTCATTACCATCGGGACTGCGCCAGTTTCGGATTCCAAACTGATGGAGGGCGACGGCGACGAGCGGCGCGGCGGTTTCCAAATCGAGCCCTACTACCACAACACCCAGACCGAAGAGGAGGGCGCGCCGCAGGTGATGGTCATCGGCCAAGACCACGCCCAACTGCCGACTTTGGAGGGCCGCGCGCCACTCTTTTACGGCGGGATTACGCTCGCATGGTCGCCCAACGATCCCGCCCATTCATGGATTTGCGATGTTCAGACGGCGTTGACCGGCGACAAATGGCTGCCGATGCCGACCATGGTCGGCGACCAGGACAACGCCATCGCACAGCGCGGAATTACCGCGTTCCGTCTGCACCGCGACATCGGCGACAGCGACCTCATCTGGCTGCGCAAGGACATCGCAGAGGTGAACAAAAACTATCAGTCGAACCGTGCACAGTACGCATCGTCGGGCGGTTTGCCTGCTTGTCCATGGCAACTATTTCTGTCCGTCCGACGCTGGTGATATGGATCCGGCGACGGTGGAGTTCTACGTCGATGGCGACTTCGCCGCGATGACCGATTCGGTGCCGTACGCGTTCACGTTCAACAGCCGCCACGTCGCCGACGGCGAGCATCTGATCGAAGCAAGGGCGGAGGACGCGTCGGGCAATGTGGTCAAGACGACGCATAGGCTGGTGTACGTTGATAATGGAGGGATGGTGAAGGGGAGTGGGTGAACCGGACGGTACAAGAGCCAAAGTTTCGGTGTGGTAACATTTGACTATTCAGGAGAACAGAAATGGCACATTACTCTGCAATTGTGAAAGAAGACAGAACTTTGGAGCTGCCTGAAGAAGCACGAAGCCTTTTTCAGCCGGGGCAGATCGTTGAAATTGATCTACTGGACGATTCGAATTCTCCAGACGAGTTCTCCGGAGACGCTATGCTAGCTACGCTTCATGAAATTGCTCGACGTCAGGCTGGTCGTCGTCACACCGACGGATCGCAGACAGATGCAATCATTCGGGAGGGCAGAAACGGGGACATGTACGGCTATGCGCCTAGCTAGCCACATTTTTGGAGCATTAGTGATCGACGCAAGCGTTGCCGTAGCTATCGCCGCACGTGAAGCAAGTCGCGATCAGGTCGCGTTGAGCGCTATAAGTTTATATGCTGGAAATCGCTATACTTCATTTGCGCCAGGAGCAATCGTGACTGAGTCCCTATACGCATTATGTCGCAAGTATCAAAGCGGGTTCTTGACACTTATTGAATTTGATCAAGCTGTACTCGATTTGGTCTCGTTTATGAAAAGAGTTTCACATTCCCCAATTAATGACTTTCAGCTTATCCCACGCATACACCAGATTGGCAAAGGTTACGGCTGTAGCCGCTCGGCAGATGGTGCATACATTGCGCTGGCCGAGGAACTTGCTAAACTCGTCCCAACGGCACTTATCACATTTGACCAAGAGCTGCCGAAGCAGGTCGCAAGCAACGCGCCGACGGTGAATGTGCATCTTCTGTAATTCGCAATTATCCTTTACCGGAACGGGCGGCTAGCACTTTCCTGCCCTTAATCACCGCTCTCTTGCCCCCTATGCTATAATCACTTGTAAAACCGCGACATTGCGTTCGGAGTGTTTTACGCACTAAAGAATAGCTTGGGGGAGTCGCGAAGTTATCATGAAGAACACCGTCGTGGTGGGTGCGCAGTGGGGCGATGAGGCCAAGGGCAAGATCATCGACTGCCTGGCGCACGACAAGGACGTGGTTGTACGCTGGGGCGGCGGCAGCAACGCCGGGCACACGGTTTGTGTCGGCGACCAGGAGTACAAGCTCCATGTGGTGCCTGCCGGGGTCCTCAATCCTCATACGTTAAATGTTGTCGCTGACGGAGTTGTCATCGACCCCGCCGGATTCTGCGCCGAGCTTGTCGGCCTGCAAAACCGCGGCATCCCTTGCGACAACCTCAAGATCAGCGGCAACGCGCACGTCATCCTCCCGTACCACCGACTTTTCGACGAACTCGAAGAGAAGCGCAAGGGCGGCAAGGCGATCGGCACGACAGGTCGTGGAATCGGACCTGCGTACCAGGACAAGGCTGCGCGCACCGGAATCCGAATGCGCGATTTTGTCGACCATGACGTGTTCGATGAACGGCTTGAGCAAGCGCTTGAGCTAAAGAACGCAATCCTCACCAAAGTTTATAACGTCGAGCCGCTCTCCGCAAAGGCTATTGCCAAAGATTTTCGCCAGCATGCGGAGACGTTGCGTCCCTATGTCAACGATACCGCTGTTTTGGTCGCGCGCGCGGCAAAAAGCGGCAAAAGTGTGCTGTTCGAGGGCGCACAAGGCACGCTGCTGGACATCGACCTTGGTACATACCCCTACGTGACTTCCTCGCACCCGTCGGCCGGAGGTGCATGTATCGGCACAGGACTTGGGCCGACTCAGATCGACCAGATTATCGGTGTTGCGAAGTCGTACACCACTCGCGTCGGCGCCGGGGCATTTCCAACGGAGCTTGTTGACGAAATCGGCGACACCATAAGAGAGCGCGGGCGCGAATACGGCACGACGACGGGAAGGCCGCGAAGGTGCGGTTGGCTCGACGGTGTCGCGTTGCGCTACTCGGTGCTGGTCAACGGCCTCACCAACCTGTCGCTCATGCACCTTGATGTGCTCTCCGGCTTCAAGGAAGTGAAGATCTGCACAAAGTACGAGTTTGACGGCGAGGAGATTGAGGATTTCCCCAGCGACCAAGCTCGGCTGACGCGCTGCAAGCCGGTCTACGAGACGGTGCCCGGTTGGAGCGAGGATGTCAGCGACGCGAAGTCGTACTTAGAGTTGCCGAAAAACGTGCAACAGTTTGTGGACACGGTGGAGCGAGTGGCCGATTGCCCCGTGGCGATTTTGTCTGTGGGACGGCGCAGGGATCAGACGATATTTAGGTAGCCGGCCCGCCTTCCCGCAAGCGGGCCTCCTCCTCCCCAAAGCGGGAGGAGGCTGTCGGGCGAGCAAGTTCGAAGCCGCTAAGACCCACCCGGCTCGTTCCTCGCCACCCTCCCGAAGCGGGAGGGCAACGTTTAGGAATAATATTTCACATACGATTTCCGCTTTTGGCGAGGTTGCGCGAGTGTAAATTCTATGAAGCATATAGAATATTGCTCACCGGTCTTGGCAAAAGCACAAAGAGTTAAGCGAGAGAGTGCGAAGGCGTTCCGAAGCGCTGGGAATCCTGTCGAGAAAATCGTTTGGTCGAGACTACAAGCGAATCGACTCCGCGGCCTTCACTTTCGAAGGCAGCAAGTAATTGCGGGATTTATTGTTGACTTTTATTGCCACGAGGTAAAGCTTGTGGTTGAAATCGATGGTGAAATACACTGCCATCAGACGAAGTATGATGTGGAACGCGATCGAGTTTTGACTGACCTTGGCTTAAGCATATTGCGCATCGATGCTGCCGATGTCAGAACTAATTTGCGTGAAGTAATGCTTAGAATCACAATTGCTGCACAGAAATCAAGTAGATAGGTCGTAAATCTAGCCCCCTCCTCTTTAACTTTGCCCTCCCGCTTCGGGAGGGTGCCGAGGAACGAGGCGGGTGGGTCAGGTGGGAAGGATAATCATGCCTCGTATTCCGATCATTGCTGGTAACTGGAAGATGAACAAGACCGTGCCGCAAGCGCTGGAGTTTATTCGCGAGCTTCATCCGCTGGTGGAGGGCGTGGACGGCGCCGAAGTCGTTATCTGTCCGCCGTTTACTGCCATCTATGCACTGCGCGAAGAGATTGCAGGCACCGACACCAACGTCACGCTTGGTGCACAGAACGTCTTTTGGAAAGCGAGCGGCGCGTATACGTCGCAGATCAGCCCTGTCATGTTGGTCGATCTGGGTGTGGAGTACGTCATCATCGGTCACTCCGAGCCGCGCGGACGATTTGGCGTGCCGGAGGAGGGCGCTGAGGATAACTTTTACCGGTATTTTGGCGAGAGCGACCACACAGTCAATCTCAAGATAATCGCCGCGCTTGATCATGACCTCGTCCCGATCCTGTGCGTCGGTGAAACTCTCGAAGAGCGCAAAGCTAATCAAACGGATTCAATTATCCAGAAGCAACTGCAAAAGGGACTCAAAGGCGTCTCCCAGGCAAATTGCGCAGCGCGCATGGTCATCGCCTACGAACCCGTTTGGGCGATCGGGACGGGCGAAACTTGTGATAGCGCCGAGGCAAATCGCGTCTGCGGAATGATTCGCGCCGAGATCGCCTCGCTTTACGATTCGCCTACTGCCGACATGATTCGAATTCAGTACGGTGGCAGCATGAAGCCAAGCAATGCCAAAGAACTTCTTAGCCAGGAGCACATTGATGGCGGCCTCATCGGCGGCGCAAGCCTGGTCGCTAGCGACTTCGCACAGATTGTCAAGGCGGCCGTAGACTAAGCCGCTCCTACACCAGGATTAAGATGCGCCGCAAGTTGGTACATATCTATCAACTAAGAACGTGTTTTGGCCTGAAGGGATGGAGCGATGAAACTTTCACTACGGATTGGCGGCTCGCTAGCTGCATTTGGCTTCCTGACCATGTTCGCATGCGCAGCGTACGCGGACGATGATACTGCGGCAACTACTCCCGGGATATCGGGAAGTCCGCTGACGCAAAACGCTGTCACCAGCTTCGAGAATCAGTACAACGTTCCGCTGATGATGTCAACTAATGCTCTTTCGGCGCGGTCGATAGACAGCGCGCCGCCAACTCCGCGACTGCGTGACATCCAGCAACTGGCTGCTAACTCCGGACTCACTTGGCGAAAAATATATGAAATCACGCCCGCTGGCGACGGTGCGCCAGTGACGACGGAAGCTATGGCTGCACAGATGGTCGATCAGACGGGCCTTGTTACCCTTGGCAGCACCGCATTGCCTGCGAATGCGGCAATCTCGGCGATTGCGCGAGCCGACCGGGCGTCCGCACGGTTCAGCGGTACACAGTTCGTATCGGACATTAACCTGAATCTCAACAACGTTTCAATCGCGGACGCCATTGCGGCCGCTGCGCAGCGGACTCACACACACTGGAAATCAGTGTATGTTCTTGCGCCAGTCGCAGATGGACGCAGTGCATCCGGAGAAGCACGGGTTGCAACAGTGCCGCCAACAATGTCGTACCAACAGTACGAAGCGACGCAAATGTTCAACGGCCCGACAACCATTCACTTCATTCCTGTGGATCAGCAGATCAAGCAGCCAAACGCTGCCATCGATGCTGCCGCAAAGGCGAACGCTGCGGCTAACCCCAACGGCTTTGGCAATACGAATGCTGTTGGTGCCGCCGGAGCGTATCCCGACGTGAACAGCAACTTTGGAACATATCCGTTTGTCATGAACAACGGCTACGCGTATAATCAACTCGGACAGCCCTATCCGACTTCGAGCTATCCGGCACCTGCACCATACAACAACGGTACGATCGTGTTCGGTGGCACAACCACTAATTCAGAATCGTTTTAGGCTAACTTAGACAGATAGTCCAGCGGCCTGGTCGATCTTTCGACCAGGCCGCTTTTTTGCGTTTCGTCCGTCAACGCGGGTACCATATTTGGCGAGTCGGCGCTGCCTCGATCCCAAGACGCAACACCTGTTTCTCATGGAGGACAACTGCCAGTGGCCACAGAACTCATTGCAAGTTCGTTAATTCGCGACATTCCCGACTTTCCGCAGCCAGGCATTCTGTTTAAAGACATTACGCCCGTTCTTGCCCATCCGGCCGCGTTCCAGGAAATAATCGACAAGTTCGCCGAAATCGCTAAGCAATACAAGCCGGATGTTGTTGTTGGAATCGAGTCGCGCGGTTTTGTATTCGGCGCGCCGCTCGCACTTGCACTCGGCCTAGGTTTTATCCCAGTTAGAAAAAAGGGCAAACTGCCGTACATCACTCTTTACGAAGAGTACGCGTTGGAATATGGCAGCAACGTGGTCGAAATCCACAATGACGCCATTGCGCCCGGGCAGCGTGCCCTCATTGTCGATGACCTCCTGGCCACTGGCGGCACTGGCCGGGCCGCAGCGAAGCTTGTCGAGCGGCTCGGCGCGGAAGTCGTGGCGTTCGCGTTTGTGATAGAACTCAGCTTTCTCAATGGCCGCGCTGCGCTTGATGGCTACGCCATCGAATCGCTGATTACATTTTAGGATTTTCAGAACGCTCAAGCCGCTGGGCTTTTTTTCATGGCTGGCGGTTTGACCGGGCTTCGCTGAGGCTCAGACGGTCAAACCGCCAGCAGAGGAAATAGTCAGCAGAGGCATTTCTGCTCGGCAAATGGCTGGGAATATGCAGCCGCTCAGGCCAGGAGGTGGTCAGCGGCGAGGATTCGGTGAGCGGAAGCGAGATGAGTTCAATGCTAAGATTGACCCAGCGTTGTCCGCTGACATCGAACCGAGACTCGAAGCTGATCACCTCCTGGCGGCGCTGCTTGGCATTTGACTTGCAAGCCCGACCGTTTCGACAGGCGTTCTTATGCGCGTCAACGATTTTCATTATCAAGGTAGGAGACACAAAAGTGAGTGAATGTGATTTCGGCCTAACCGGCCTTGCCGTGATGGGGGCCAATTTGTCCCGCAATGTCGCGCATAAGGGGTTTTCGATTGCTGTGCACAACCGCACTACGGAAAAAACCGAAACGTTTATGCAGGAGCATGGCGGCGAGGGCGCGATTGTCGGCACAAAATCGGTTGAAGAGTTTGTTAAATCGATCAAGAAGCCGCGTCCGATTATGATCATGGTCAAGGCAGGAGCGCCGGTTGACGCGGTAATAGACGAGATCGTCCCGTTCCTCGATCAAGGTGATATCCTCATCGATGGCGGCAACTCATACTTCACCGACACCCAGCGGCGTGAGAAATCGCTCAAAGAAAAAGGCATCATGTTTATCGGCACGGGTGTCTCCGGCGGCGAGGAGGGTGCGCTCAACGGGCCATCGATCATGCCAGGGGGCGACCGCGACGCTTACGCGATAGTCGAGCCGATTTTCAAGAAGATATCGGCGCATGTCGATGGCATTCCATGTTGCTCGTACATGGGCGAAGACGGTGCTGGCCACTATGTGAAAATGGTTCACAACGGCATCGAGTACGCCGACATGCAGCTCATCGCCGAAGCTTACGACCTACTTAGCAACCTGCTAGGGCTGTCTGCATCAGAGCTTTCCGGCGTCTTCAAGACTTGGAATCAGGGCGACCTGGACTCGTTCCTGATCGACATCACGTCGCAGGTGCTGGCAAAGGTGGACCCCGAAACCGGCAAGCCGATGGTCGATATCATTCTTGACGAAGCAGCGCAAAAGGGCACAGGGAAATGGACCAGCCAAAACGCCCTCGACCTCGGCATTCCCGTCACGATCATCACGGAGGCTGTCTTTGCGCGCTGCATTTCGGCGCTAAAGGAGGAGCGTGTCGCAGCATCGAAGATTCTCAAAGCGCCAGCGGAGTATAAATTTACTGGCGACAAAGATCAGCTCATTGCCGATATTCAAGCGGCACTTTATTCATCCAAAGTTTGCTGCTACGCGCAGGGATTTCAGCAATTGGACGCTGCCGCCGCAGAAAACCACTGGCATATCGACCGCGGCATGATAGCGACCATTTGGCGAGGAGGATGCATCATACGGGCGCGGTTCTTGAACCGGATCAAAGAAGCGTACGACGAGAACCCGAACCTCCAGAACCTGCTCCTCGCGCCGTATTTTACCGATGCCGTAAACTCTGGTCAAGCGGCATGGAGACGCGTTGTCGGCATTGCTGCCGAAGCGGGTGTCCCTGTGCCAGCGTTCTCGTCTGCCCTTGCGTATTACGATGCTTACCGACGAGAGCGGCTGCCAGCGAATCTCATCCAAGCGCAACGCGATTACTTCGGCGCTCACACCTATCGTCGAATCGACAAGCCTGGCGATTTTCACACGCAATGGGCGGAGTAGACGCCGTCATCCCGAACTCTCTCCCACAAGTGGGAGAAGCAAAACCAAAATTACGTCGTAGACCGTCGCCGTCTGACTTCTCAGCTCTGCCTTCCCTTTCCTATTCCTGGGGGAAAGGGGCTGGGGGAAAGGGCTTCGCGCAATGTCAAGCACCAATCCGCCGGAAAATCCGCCACTTTCGCGTCCTCTCGGCCTAAACTCGTTCTTCGAGGCGGTCTGGTCGGGGAACACGGCACGCATGCAAACCTTCCTCGACGCGCATCCTGAGTACGCGCTCGCAAGAACGGATCAGAGTCTTCGGGATCCCCTCTTCGGCGGTAGAACATATATCTATAGCGAGTCCTGGGCGAAGTCGGGCCAGCCAAAAAACACGGTCACCGCCCTTCACTATGCCGCCGCTCTAAACAACATAGAAATGGCGAAGAGCCTTCTCGAATGCGGGGCCGAAGTGGACGCGGTTGGCTACCATCCAACGTTCGGAAATATCACGGCGTTGCAGCTTGCGGCAGAGGGGGGAGAGGAGCGCAACCGTCTCTTATCGCTACTCCTGAGACATGGTGCCGACCCAACCAATCTAGGGCAGAACGACGAGCCGGAAACAGGGCCACTATTCGAAGGATCTTCTAAGGAGCCGGATTTCGAACCGAACTTCGGGATCGTCCTGGAAGATTTCGCGCCACCTGCAGAGTCGTCTTTCGCTCCAGTCTTCGATGAATCGGACGGAGTTGACCCGGCCGTGGAGTTCCACGAAGCCGTATCCGGCAACCTCATCGGCCTGGTCCGCGTGATGCTCGCGTCGAATCCGCTTCTGATTAACGCGGCCGAGCCGGAGTACGGCTATACGCCGCTCGCTTCCGCGACCACAAAGGAGATGGCGGACTTCCTCCTGGAAAATGGCGTGGAACCCGGCATTGTCGAATCGGCGTCTCTCAACCTCGATGAAGTCGTCGTGAATTGGCTGGACGCGGATCCCAGCCTAGTCCATGTCCATGACCTCAAGGGCCGCACTGCTCTTCATGTCGCGATCATGGGCGGAAACTATGAACTTGTAAAGCTGCTTCTCCGCCGCGGCGCAAACCCCAACACACATTGGATTCCCGGATGGTCGCCGCTGCATATTGCACAAATGCACAATCAGAAGGAAATTGTCGAGCTGCTTCGGGTTTACAGAGCGCGCGAATAGCCTGAAGTTTCGTACATGTATTGGCACAATGAACATATACAATTTATCTTCATATGAACATTACTCCGGCTTTTCGGGCAGAATCCCCGTAATCTTGTCCGATTTGTCGAAATAGAAGTCATAAGTGATCGGCTGAGTTCCAAAAACCACGCGGCCACGCAAGACCACCTCATTGCTGGTCGCCTGGCGGAATCCAAGGACTGTGAAACCTTGCATATCGCCGAGCGAATTGAAGAGGGCTTTTGTCGCAGCAATTCCACTTGGAAACAAAACTGCGGCAGCAGCCGATGAGTACATTGTCGGGTCGGCATGGCCCGACGCAATGTCTTCTAGCGCTTTGTTGCTCAACGCCACGAGCTTCGGATCCGCTTTGCTGGCGGTTGAGTCGGGCGTGTCTGATCGCTTTTTCGGCATCAACGCTGGCTCATAAATCCCGGCGATATGCTCTCCGATCTGCTGAAATTCGCCGGTCATTGCTCCGACATGATCGAGGTCAAGGGAGTTGGTCAGAAAAATAATGGTGAGCTTGTCGTCCACAAAACGGCCCATCCAGCACATCGCTCCCGGCAACGCGCCGTTGTGCCAGATCAGGCGATGGCCGTTGACATGGGACAGTGCCCACCCGAAGCCGTAGTCCAAAGCGGGAGCCTTTTGTAGCTTAGGCGCGGTCCACATTGCGTTCTTTGACGCCTCTGATAACGGCGAATTGCTGTATAGGGCTGCATCCCATTTCGCCAAGTCCAGGACGCTCGATTCGATCCCGCCAGCCCCGACCCGGAAGCTCGGATCGGTATCCAGGAAGTTGTCGTAGAACTGCCCACCAGTCCAGATGTACCGGTCGGCTCGTCCTGGCACAACGACAGTCTGATCGTATTCGGCTGTCGAGTTCATCTTCAGCGGCAAGAACAATTGCTGCTTGAGGAACTGGTAAAAATCCTTGCCGCTGACTGCTGCAACGACCTGCGCCAGCAGAAAGTAGTTGGTGTTGGAGTATTCAAACTGAGTACCGGGAACAAATGCGAGCGGCTTCGCGGCGATCAAGTTGACCACATCCTGAGCAGAATAGGTCTTTAGCATCGCATCCTTGTTAGGATCGATATTGGCAAACTCAGTGTACGCTGGCAGCCCCGATGTCTGATTGAGCAGTTCGCGGACCGTAATCGCCGACCAGGTCGCGGGCAGCTTCAGCTTGGGCAGGAGCGGGACAAACGGTACGTCCAGCTTCAGTTTTCCGTCCTGCACCAGGCTCATTACGCCTGCCGCGCAGAACTGTTTGCTGAGCGATGCAATGGGATAGATGGTTGATGCAGTCGGCGCGACATTCAGTTCCAAACTCGCCTTGCCGTACCCCGTCGCGTAAACGATTTTGCCGGACTTCACCACAGCAATCGACAGACCCGGAATATGGTCTGCGCTCATCCGAGCGCGTATGAACTGGTCCACCTTATTGTCGGCGGGCGATTTAGGCGCGGCGGCAGTAACGGCGATCGTGCTAATGAACAGCATTGTCGTCAAAACCAGCAACTTCATGTGAGTATTGGTCTCCTTAGCCAAGCGCTATCAATCGCTCTTGGCGTCAATTTCGCCCGTGTCCTCCAACCCAAAATACGCCTGCATCATTGCCTTGACCACGTGTCCCGCAGAGTCCGCGCCGTGGCCGCCATGTTCAACCACTGCTGCGCACGCGATTGTGGGGTGGTCGAAGGGCGCAAACGCGACAAACCAGCCGTGCGTCTTTTGCTGACCGTGCACCTGTGCGGAACCGGTCTTTGCTCCAGTCGCAACAGTCGGAAAATCGACAATTCGCCCAGTGCCGCTGGTGACACACGCGCGCATGCCGTCGCGCACCGCCTGCAAGTTCTCCGCAGAGATTTTGACCCTGCGCAGCACAATTCGTTGCGTTTGGTGGATGATTTTGTGCGTGTTCGCTTCCTGAATATCCTGAACGAGATATGGACGGAGGACATAGCCGCCGTTCGCTGTGACAGATGTAACCATTGCCATCTGCAGCGGCGTTACCAGCACATAGCCCTGGCCGATCGACGTGTTCAGGGTATCGCCGCCGAACCAAGCGTCGTACGCGCTGCCGAGCTTGCGGAAATGCTTCAGCTTCCACGCTGGCGACGGAATGCTGCCAACAGATTCGCTGGGCAGATCGATACCAGTGCGCTGCGCCAGCGGATACTGACGCGCATAGTACGACATCCGCTCCGGGCCGATTTTCAATCCCGTTTGGTAGAAAAACACATCGCAGGACACTGCAATCGCGCGGTAGAAATCCACCGCACCGTGGACTTGCCAGCAGCGAAACTTGGCCTTGCCAAGATCGAAAACGCCAGTGCAATAGGCCGTGCTGTGCGTCGTAATTGCACCGCTTTCAAGTCCAGCCGCTGCGACCACCTGCTTGAAGGTCGATCCAGGCGGATAGAGCGCGTCGAACCGAACGGTTCAGCATCGGCTTGCGCGAATCGCTGTTCAGCTTGGCCCAGGCCGCGCCATTGATCCCAGTCGCAAACTGGTTGGGATCGATCGATGGGCTGGTCACAAGCGCGATTACCGCTCCGGTTTGCGGATTGACCGCAGCGGCTCCGCCGGTCCATTTTCGGGCGGCGAAAACCTGCTCGGCGGCCGATTGGACACGCTTGTCGATGGCAAGCTGGAGCGTGTCGCCCGGCACTGGCTCCTTGACGCCAAGTTCGCGCACAGGCTTTCCGCGCGCGTCCACCTCAACCTCCATGCCGCCGGGAGTGCCGCGCAAATCGCTTTCGTATTTCGCTTCCAGACCCGTCTTGCCGATGAAATCGTTGGGCGAATAATCCACGCCGCTGTCGGACTTCAACTTCTTGACGTCAGACGGATCAATCCGGCCAAGCGTACCGAGAGTGTCGCCGAGAACTGAACCGCACGGGTATAAACGCACAGGCTCAGGCCCGGTAGATACTCCCGGCAGGTAAGGCTTCTCCTCCTCGATGCGCGTGACGACACTGACAGGCACATCGATCGCGATCCTGATCAGGTCGTAATCGTTCTTCTTGAGCGACGTCAGCGTATCGCAGATATCCTGCGGAGTGACTCCCAGCAGTTTTGAGAGCCGGCTGAGGGTCAAGGAGTCAGTGGCGACCGAAGGCTCCGCATAAATCGCGAACTGAGGACGGCTCGCCGCCAGCACCCTCCCCTTGCTGTCGATGATCACGCCGCGCGGCGCAGGCTCGCGCATCAGACGGCTATGATTTTCGCGCGCCATCTGGACATACATCTCGCCGTTCGCGATCTGCATCCACCAAAGGCGGGCGATTAGTCCTCCGGCAGCGAGCAGTAGAACAAAACCCATCAGGCGCGCGCGCCTGATCGGCAGGTTGGGACTTGGTGAAGATGGCGGCGCAGGCTGAGTTCTGCCGCGCTGCAGCCAGGGCGCAACGCCCGTTTTTCGTTCGCGACGCATAGCGGAAAGCTCTTGGCGTAGTGTACACCAGGGCGGTCAAAACGGCGCGTCTGGGAGAGCCTGGGCGCGGGACCGAGCCTGGAAGTTGACATTGACCACGTAATCCCACATAATCCCACGTAGCAAAGGTGGAGATTATGGACTGGCAGGATCATCGTTTCAGTCGGCGTTTAGGTCTTACAGCACAAACTACTGAGCGCATTTATAATGCCATAGCGGAGATCGACGCCGTCAAGAACAGTTGGCGGATGGCTAACCGCTTGATGCCGCAAATGATCGAGCGGCTGATGCAGAGCGTTCTCGTGACTTCCACCGGCGCGTCAAACCGCATTGAGGGCAACCGTCTTACCGATGAGCAGGTGCAGACGCTCTACAGGAACATGCGCATTCGCCGTCTGGCGTCCCGTGATGAACAGGAGGTTGCGGGATATCTTGAAGTTCTGCAATCCGTTTTTGAAAGCTATGCAGAGATGCCAATTGGCGAGTCGATCATCCTTCAACTGCACCGGGACATGCTGCGTCATAGCGAAAAGGACGTTGGGCATATGGGCAAATACAAGTTCGGCAACAACCGCGTCGAAGCCAAAGATGCCAGCGGCAATGTCGTCGGGATTATCTTCGATCCATCGCCGCCTTATCTTGTCCCTGTGGAGATGCGGGACTTGTGCGGATGGTACCAATGGGCCGTGACTGAATCGTTCAGACACCCATTGACGCTGACGGCCAACTTCATCTTTGAATTTCTGGCGATACACCCATTCCAAGACGGCAACGGTCGAACCAGTCGGATATTGACCAACCTTATGCTTCTTCAACATGGCTATGCGTTTACGACGGTCGCCTCCCACGAAAAGATCGTCGAGGAACATAAGGCCGACTACTATATGGCCTTAAACCAAACGCAGCGCACATGGAAAACGGAACAGGAGGATGTTTCTCCGTGGCTCGTATTCATGTTTGACGTGCTCCGTGAGCAAGCCGCGAAAGCTCTTAGGCTGCTTGAAGAAGATCAGACTGAACTAATGCTTTCAGAAAAGCAGCTCGCCTTATGGCACTGGGCGCAAAGCGTTTCCGGTGGGATATTCAGCCCAAAGATGGCGGTCGAAGCTACGGGCTTCCCTGTCCGCACTGTTGAAGACATCATCAGTAAGCTCACTGGAATGGATAAGCTGGAGCGGGTAGGAGCGGGTAGAGGAACTCGCTACCGAGTCAAGTAGAATCGGTCGGCAACCATAGATCTATAGCTTTTCCTCGCGATCTCGCTCAGCTCAAGTCAGGCACCCTGACTGAGTTCGCCGTATCTGATGCTATGCTCTAACTTCCGGGGGCTGTGAAAGTATTCGAGATTTTCGGAAAAACGGCCAATTTAGCGTGAAGCCAAACTCACTTTTCTGCCCAGACGCACCTCACAGGCGATCCTAGCGAGGCGAAAAATTCGAGGCCGATTTCTGGCGGAATACTCTCACAGCCTCCGGAAGCTAGTACATGGCACCGAGCAGAAGAACCTCCCGTAATACCTCCATCCGAAAGTCGGGAAGCGGACAGATTTCTCCGTTCCACTCGTGCCTCGTTACAGTCGAAATGACAAACCGTCACCCATGCGGAAACAACTGCAGGCCCAAATTCGCGAGCGACAGCGTAATTGTGATGCCGACCGTAGCCCAGGCGATGATGTTGAAAATCGCACTGTTGCGGTACTGGCCCATCAGCCTGCGCTTGCTGCTGAGCAAAATGATGAGGACGAGTTCGACCGGCAGCAGCGCGGCGTTCACCACCTGCGCCTGAATGATCAACTGAACGAGCGGAATCTGCGGCAGCATCAGCAGGCATCCGCCGATCAGCAGCATGATGCCGTACGTGATGTAGAAGACCGGCGACTCCTTGAGCTTGCGGCCAGTTCCCGTTTCCCAGCCGAGCGATTCGGTGACGGCATACGCTGTAGTTAGCGGCACAACCACCGCTGCTAGCAGCGATGCGCCCATCAGCCCTACCCCAAACAGGTACCGCGCGTACGCGCCCGCAATCGGCTCCAGCGCTATCGACGCTTGGCCGGCATCCGAAACACTACGGATGTTGTGCGCATAGAGCGTCATCGCGCAGGCGATCACGATGAAAATTGAGATGGCGTTGGACGTGATACAGCCGATCAGGACATCCAGGCGCGTGGTGGCGTACTGCTTGACATTCACGCCCTTGTCGCGGATCGCGGACTGCAAGTAGAACTGCTGATACGGCGCAATCGTCGTTCCAATCAGCGCGATCAGCATGTTGACATACGCTGCGCCGTTGAGATGCATTTCGTGGCGGATCGGCGGAACGAGCGACTGGTGAACTATAATCGGCCAGTTGGGATGCAGCTTGAGGGCGACGACGACATACGTCAGCAGGAGCGCCGACATGAACAGGAAAACCCGCTCCACCTTGGCGTACGAGTTCCCGACCACTAGCCCCCAGGTCATCGCGATCGAAACAGGAATGGCAATATAACGCGTGATCGGGTCCGACAAGCCCAAAACCCGGCATGCCGCTGAGATGCCCGCAAATTCCGTGACAGTGGTCGCCAGGTTCGCGATGAGCTGGACGATCATCGCGAAGAGCGTCACCTTGACGCCGTAGTTTTCGCGGATGAGGTCGGCGAGTCCCTTGCCGGTGACCACGCCCATGCGCGCGACCATCTCCTCGACAACGTAGTAGGAGAACGTCACCAGGAGGATCGACCAGATCATCGAGTATTCGAACTGCGCGCCCGCCTGGATATAGGTGAGGATGCCACCGGCGTCGTTGCCCGCAGCGGTTGCGACAATTCCGGGGCCAAGGATGGAGAGCCAGACGCGCCAACGGGATCGCCGCTTACGAACAGGAGCAGGGACGGACGGCAGGTCGCTCTCGGAAGCGGTTGGCGTGCCAACCTGCGCTTCCAAAGCGGACTGCTGCCCCGCCGGGTTTCCCGTAGGCGTGAGCGGCGCGGTGTGCCCGGTAGCCTGCGTCACCGACGAAACCGCGGGCTGCGGATCCGGCGACACAAGCCCCCATGCTGTGGTTTCGCGTCCGCCGCGACCAAGATCGCGGAGAAGCTGTGCCAGCGGGAACATCGCACCCTATCATGCGTTCAGCGGCCAGGCGTTCGGGAACAGAGTCCCCGTCGCTCGGCAGTTCTTCGCATTCTAATATTGGATTTGGCGTCGTAGTACGACTGTGACTGTCCATTCGATTTAGCAGTCCAGGGCATCGAGAAGTGCACGTTTGCACACGAAATCGCCTCGGTGGAATGCCAAAGTGAGTATAGCCGGAGCGGGGGTGGGAAGTCAAATGCAGTTGTCGCCACCGGGTCCGGCTTGGGTTTTGGGGGGCTGCTGCCGGAGTCAGGAGGGCGTTCCCGCGTACCATGAGCTTTGATCACGGCAATGATTTGGGCTTTTGTTGTCGTGTGTCACCGCAAGGGTTTGTTACAAGTCTCCGGCATTCGCTTGCCGCTTGCTTGATCTGCGCCTTTCGCTCGTGCCTTGCTGCTGGCTTGCCTGGTCGCGTGGTGCTCCTTGCCTCCGCCATAAGAGGAACAAACCCTCGCGACTACACACCGGGTTGGGGTTCGAAAGAAAACAGACTCAAGGTTCTGCCCTCTGGCCTTTAACTTGCCTATTTGTCAAAGACCAGATGGGAATCTTCTTAATGAACTGTAATAGGGAAGTCCTTCAGACGGAAAACTTCATTAGTCTTGACCGTTCGTACGTTTTTTATATTGGCCGCCCACTTATAGTTGAGTCCATCCTCCATCCACGGGAAGCTCCGCTCCCGTTGTGTAGGTGGCGTCAAAGGCTAGGAAAGCCACGGCTCTTGGCAATTTCTTCCGGCTGGCCGACACGCTTCATCGGAACCATTTCCTGCATCTTAATGTACATCTGGTCTGCCGCTTCCTTCGGCATTCCCATCTTCTGCATGATCGTCGTTTCAATTGGACCCGGGCTCACCGCATTAACACGTATTCCACGGGGCATCAACTCAGCAGCAAGGCTTCGAGTAATCGAGCGAAGCGCTGCTTTGGCCGCGCCATAGGCGCTATTACCTGGCATTCCCTTCACGTTGGCGAGCGAAGTGGTAAAGACCACCGAACTTCCTTCCGGCATGAGTGGAGCAAGCTTCTGCACTATGAAATACGGCCCCTTGGCGTTCAGGTCGAGCATCTCGTCGTAGACTTCCTCAGTCATCGCCTCGAAGGGGACGCGCCGGGCTATCCCCGCGTTTGAGAACAGAACGTCAAGCTTGCCGAACGTTTCCTTGACCTTCTCAGCTAAGGAATCCATATCGGAGAGCGAGGTCGCATCGCTATACATTGCGATCGCGTTTTCACCGAGTTCAGCCTGAGCCGCCTCGATCGTTGCCGGGGTGCGTCC
This sequence comes from uncultured Armatimonadota bacterium, assembly GCA_963699265.1. Lineage (GTDB taxonomy): Bacteria > Armatimonadota > Armatimonadia > Armatimonadales > Capsulimonadaceae > CAXSEA01. The sequence goes on from OY969427.1 coordinate 2,329,897, forward strand.
GGTCACGATCACCCGTGCGCCTTCCCCTACGAATAGCTTGGCCGTCGCGAGGCCCATGCCGGTCGTTCCGCCAGTGATCAATACTGTCTTGCCTTTGTATTTGTCCATGTAAAACTCCTTCTGCGTAGTTCACCATTCCGGCAGGTTGCCAGATTTAGAACTGAATGGTATGATAACAGTCAGGCAACGGTTATGTCAAGGGATAACGAACTGAATGGTTAAAAATATGAAAAGACCCAGGGGGAGGCCTCGGAAGTTTCGATGAGAGTCAGAGGCGATCCGCATGGCCACGAAGGTCTTCTGGGCCAAAGGCTTCGACGGCGCGACTATCGACGACTTCGTGGAAGGGATGGGCGTCCGAAGGCCAAGCCTTTACGCGATCTTTGGGGACAAGTCCACCTTGTTCATGCGATGCCTGGCGACTTATCGGGAAAACAAAGGGAAGCTCGCAGCCGGGGAGCTGTTCGGTCCGAAAGATGTTCACGAAGCGATTCGGGGCCTCCTCCGGTTCTCCGTGGAAAGCGCGACAGACCAAAACTCACCGCCCGGCTGTCTTATGATCTGCGTCGCACCTCTTGTGGAGGATGAAAACGTCCGGCGGTTGCTTGCCACGGCCAACGAGGAAGGCGCAGCAGCCGTCGCCATGCGCCTTCAACAAGGAGTTGACGCTAGGGAATTGCCCGATGATTTCCCGTGCGAAGAACGCTCCCAGATGATCTTGGACATGTCTCGTGGCCTTGTTGTTAGAGCGAGAACTGGAGCCCCAAGGCAAAATCTTCTAGTAGATGCGGATAGGGCAGCCAAACTACTCTTAAGCGACACTGTGGAATTATGAAACATTTAGTTCAAAATCCTTGACAATGGTCGCCTCGCCAATATATAATCAAACAGTTCGAAATTAGCAGGTTTGCCCCGTCCTGGGACAGCATCCCGAACCCTCCCGAATCGCCCTTCACCATTCACGAAGGAGACTTCGCTAAACTAATCTTTGCAATCGTCACCGGCATGATCCAGACTCCTGAGACCGCCGCCCGTCGCTAATTAATAACGTAAAAGGATAGAAACTATGAACGAAAGTATATTGATAACCGGAGCAAATGCCGGGCTTGGGAAAGAGACTGCCCGGCAGTTAGCATTGAAAAAAGAAACAAGAAAGGTAATTCTTTTTTGCAGAAATCAAGGGCGTGCAGAGGCGGCAAAAAAAGACCTTGAGGAGAAAACGGGAAAAAAGATTTTTGAAATTATTATTGGAGATGTGACGGACGCGAATTCTGTCAGAAAGGCAGTAGGCCAAATGAAGGAACCTGTTGATGCAGTAGTTCTAAATGCAGGGGGCGTAGTCGGCAAAACGGCTGCGAAACCCACGCCTTCCGGTATGAACACACTAGCTGCTACGAATATTTTAGGTAATGTAATTCTAGTGGAGGAATTAATTAGACGGGACAGTTTAATGAATGCTGTTCTAGCGGTCAGTGCGGAAGCCGTTCCAGGAGTAAAGATGCTCGGAATAAAACCAGTCTCAATGAGGACTTCTTCTGTGGATGAGTTCGCTGCTGTTCTTAATGGATCATATTTTGGTGATAAGTTTGATGCATTGCAAGCATACGCATATGTCAAGTATGCAGAAACCATGTGGACGTTATCGATGGCAAGAAAATATCCTAAGCTCAAGTTTATTGTTGTGAGCCCAGGAAATACAAAAGGAACTCGGGCGCCAGATAGTCTTCCACCACCAATGCGGTTTATGTTGAAGTACGTGATGATGCCTATCGTATTCCCTTTGATGGGCGAAATGGTGCATAACCTTGACGTAGGTGCCAAGCGCTTTGTAGATGCCATTTCGGACGAGCGGTATAAAAGCGGCGTATTTTATGCCAGCAAAGAGGGGAAGCTATCAGGGGAGATGGTTGACCAGAGCACGTTTTTTACTGACTTGAATAATACCTCGTTTCAGGATAACGCCAACGAGGCAATTCACCATTTCATAAATTAGGCGTTCTGGAACAGAGTCCCCGTAGCTTGGCAGATCGTCGCATTCCAATATTGGATTTGGCGTCGTAGAACGACTGTGACTGTCCATTCGAATTAGCAGACCAGGGCATGGAGAAGTGCGCGTTTGCACGGGAAATCGCCTCGGTGGAATGCCGAGGTGAGCATTGCCGGCGAGGGGGGGGGGCAGGAAGTCAATTACGGCGCATTGCCTCACCTAAATCCAAAGTCCGGCTACGCCGTTGCCTCACATAAGAATCAAAGTCCCACGAGTGACCTTGGCTTCCGTTCCACGCTTGAGAAATGAGTCACCAAATGTCCCCTCCGTCCAAGCGCAGAAAACTATTGAAAAAGATTTAACCAAACGGTTGAATTCTTTCATAGACTGTGCTATGATTCAACCAAATGGTTAATTCATTGAACATGCCCTATGAGCGGTCGCTGGACACGATCTTCGGCGCACTGTCGGACTCGACGCGCAGGTCGATTCTGCGCTCGTTGGCGCTGGGTGAGCGTACCGTCACGGAGCTGGCGCGGCCCTACAAGATGTCGCTCGCTGCCGTTTCGAAACACCTGAACGTCCTTGAAAAGGCGATGTTGATCAGCCGCGAAAAGCGCGGTAGTTTTCAGATCGTGCGTCTCAACGCAGCCCCCATGCAGGAGGCCGAGCAGTGGCTCGCCTACTACGAGCGGTTCTGGAACAACCAGCTCGACGCACTCGAAACGTTTCTGCAACAGGAAAATGACGAAGTCAAGAATGGAGAATAAACGAATGAACACCGCGCTGGACAAAGCTCAATCCGCCGAAGCCACGACTCTGAACGTCAAACGCGTGATCAAGGCAAAGCGAGAGCGCATCTTCGACGCGTGGACGAAACCCGAACTGATCGCAAAATGGTTCGGTTGCAACGAGCACGGAAAGTCGAACGTTACCGCGACCGCTGACTTATGGGTCGGAGGCGCGTACCGGATTGATATGGGCGAACGCGACGAACACGGGAACTGCACAAGCGTGGTCATTGGGACTTACACCGAGATCATCCCGAACGAACGACTCTGCTTCACCTGGGGCTGGCCGGACAATCCCGCACCGGAAACCCTCGTAACGGTCGAACTCAGAGACGTTGCCGACGGAACCGAAGTCACGATCCGGCACGAACGGCTCGAAAATCAGGATGTCCGAGACCTGCACGCACATGGCTGGGTGGAGTGCCTGGAAAGCCTGGAGCAGTTCCTGGCACTTTCTGGCAGCGAAGCCGAGGAACTTTAGGCCATGTGTCCAATGTGCATTGCGGCAATGGTTTGGTCCGTGCTCGGCGCAACCTCGATCGGAGGTGGGATCACCTTCGCAGTGGCGAAGGTGATCCGCTCCGCGACGGGACGCAAAATCGCGGCGACCATTCTAGGTAAATGTAGTTGCACGGACGAGTCAAGCTCAGCCTGCGGAACACGTCATCCGCATGTTGAGGAGTCAAGAGTTGCTCACAGCAACTGACGATATTCGTTGGCCGTGATGGGTATAGATTTTGTTTAGGATTGTCAGGGAGCTTCACAGGAGAGAAAAATTATGAATACGACGAGCACCGCACTTGAAAATCACAAGATCGTCGCTCAGAAGGAGTGGATCGACGCTTCCGCCAAACTTTTGGCGCAGGAAAAGGAGTTGACACACCACCGTGACGAAGTTAGTCGGATGCGCCGCGAGCTTCCCTGGGTTCGCGTGGAGAAAAGCTACGAGTTCGACGGACCCGACGGCAAGGAAACTCTCGCCGACTTGTTCGGCGGACGCAGCCAGTTGATCACCTATCACTTTATGTTCGCGCCTGGCTGGGGCGAAGGCTGCAGCGGCTGTTCGTTCGTGTGCGATCACGCCGATGCCGCCAACCTGCATCTTGCGCACCACGATGTCACGTTGCTCGCGGTTTCCCGTGCTCCGCTTGCGGAGTTTCTGCCGTTCAAGAAGCGAATGGGCTGGGACTTCAAATGGGTTTCGTCCGCCGGAACCGACTTCAACTACGACTTTGGCGTCTCGTACAAACGGGAAGACCTGGATCGCGACAAGGTCCTGCATAACTTCACGGTCCAAAAGCTGAATGGCGAAGAGCAGCCTGGGCTGAGCGTCTTTTACAAGGACGACAAGGGCAACATTTTCCACACCTACTCCAGCTACGAGCGGGGACTGGACTTGCTGGTCGGCACTTACAACTATCTGGACCTGACACCCAAGGGGCGCAACGAAACGTCGGGGATGGGCGACTGGATGCGCCTCCATGACAAGTACGAGGACTAGCTAAGTAAGCTGGCGCACTGTGTCGGAGCGGCAGATCGATTTTCTGACGATACTTGTGGTCAGCGGGACTGCTCGGCCGCTCCAACCGTTTCGTAAGAATCCAAGCGGGGTATCTGACTGCGATGAACAACCAGCACAATGCCATCGTTTTCATCTACATTTCAGCCAGATACCTGTCCGTATGCCAGGCATACCCCGTAAGGAGCAATTATGAAAGTCTTGGTCACAGGTGCAACAGGCACGGTCGGCTCGGCCGTTGTTGACGAGCTGCTGAAACGCTCGGCTGACATTCGCGTGTTGGTTCGTAAGCGTGAGTCGGCGGAGAGGTTCGGCTCTACAGTGGAAGTCGCCGTCGGGGATCTCCTCGACCCCGTTTCGCTGGAGCAAGCTCTCAAAGGTGTTGATAAGCTCTATTTGCTGAACGCCGTGGTCGCCGACGAGCTGACTCAGGCGTTGATCGCCTATGGCGTAGCGCGGAGGAATCAGATCAAGCACATCGTGTACCACTCCGTTTTTCGGGTGGAACAGTTCCGCGATGTTCCGCACTTTGCGGCGAAACATGCAGTCGAAGAGGCGCTGCGCGAGTTCGGCGTACCTTACACGACTATTCGGCCCGGCTATTTCATGCAGAACGATGTCACGTTTAAAGACCTGCTGCTTGGCCCCGGAATATATCCAGCGCCACTTGGAACCGCCGGAATTGCAGCGGTGGACGTTCGCGATATCGCCGAAGCGACGGCCATTGCGCTCACCGGAGCGGGCCATGAAGGCAAGACGTACGACCTCGTTGGCCCTGACGTGTTAAGCGGCCCTGGCGCTGCCGCAATCTGGAGCAAGGCTTTGCGCAAAGACATCACATACCCTGGCGAAAATCTCGACGCGCTGGAGCAGCAAATGCGTCAAACCGCGCCAAGTTGGTCGGCATTTGATATTCGCATGATGTTCCAAGGCTACCTCGAGCGCGGGTTCGCCTCGACTAACAACGAGGTCGAAATCCTCACCGAGCTACTTGGACACGCGCCGCGAAGCTATGAGGGTTTCGCAACCGAGACCGCAAGCCTTTGGATTTAGCGGCATTGCCGCAAGTCCGCGTTCACGAGGCATCACCATGAGCAACACAGATTACGCGCCAATCCCACCCGACGACACCAAGCGAAACCTTACGCATGTCAAACCAAACGAAGACGAAAACTTGCCTCACGTCGGGCTAGTGGGCGACACCTACACAATCCTTTCGTCCGGCGACGATACTGCGGGCAGATTTTGCTTGATTGACATGCTTATTCCGCCTGGAGGAGGGCCTCCGCCGCATCGCCATGACTTTGAAGAGACGTTCATCATCCTTGAAGGCGAGATCGAGGCTACGTTTCGTGGGTCAAAGTCAGTGATTCGCGCCGGCGAGACGGTGAATATCCCAGCCAACGCGCCCCACTGGTTTCACAACGAGTCGGGCAAGTCTGTACGCTTGCTATGCCTTTGCTCACCCGCGGGCCAGGAAGAGTTCTTCGCCTTAGTTGGCGTGCCTGTTGCAACAAGAACAACTCCGCCGCCTAAGCTCGATGCGGCCGCCCAAGCGGCATTCATGGCCAAGGCCATGTCGCTCGCGCCGCAATTCAAGACGGAGCTTTTGCCGCCGAGCGGAAAATAGTAAAATTTCTGTTTTTGCAGCCAGGTACGAATTTATAAGTTGACTGAAACATTAGCGAAATTTATTTTGCTGGGTGCGTCGGAGCGATTGCGTTCATCCAGCGATTTTGATAAAAGGATCCGGGCGAATAGAACGGCGAAAACTCGATCCTGAAATCTTGAAAGTCGTCAGTCTTGGATGTGCTGTAGAGATTAAATGTCTCCTGTGCGGATGAAACCGTGCCTGACCAAATCTTAAGAGGCTTCAACCAGTTATCGGAGCCTGGTATGGCGAGTGTCGCACGCATGACGAATTTATGCTCGATCACGGTGCCGTATGAGCGAGACGGAGGCATTAACTCGAACTCCTGTGAATTTCCCGCCGCGCTTCCCGAGTGCAGATCAGGCGCTACCTCTTGAAACGTGCCGCCTAAATATCGAAAGAAATCGCGTACATCTATCTCGCCGGGTTGGAGAACGAGAGGATCAGGGAAGTTTGCAGCCCATTTGACCATTCCGCCACTTTCGATCTCTTTCGGTACCTTGAACTTCTGACCGTCTTCACTGTTGACAAAGAAATGAACGTTAAATGCACCTGTTGAACACCATCGCTTCCAAATTGTAACCGGATGATTGGAGACATTCTGAATGAGTACGGTAAAGTGAAAATCTGGATTTGAAATGTCCGTCGAGTCGTCGTCTTCAGGAATGGTCAACTTGATGGACAGAGGCTGCATCAAAGTGCTGTTGTTAGAAGTTTGGTGAGTTGGAGTAGCCGCATGAGCAAAGGCGGAAGTCATTAACAGGACTGACGTCAGGACGCTACATGTGGGCCAATTCATGATTTTCTCCACAATAGATGGCTTTGTTCGTTCGCTACAACAATCATTCGCTACCGCACCTTCGTCTTCTTAGGCCTTGGATTACGCTCGTCGTTGACGATGTCCGGCGCGGCGGCGACAAGTTCAGTGAGATAGGCGACTTCGGCTTCGAGCCGGAACATGTTGTGGCGTAATGCCCACTCCTTCGCGAGACTGATATAATCGCGCGCAACTACAAGCTTTTCCTTGCAGTCAGCCAGCATTGCTCGCATCACTTCCAAACGTTCAGCTAAAACCATGGGCAAATCGTCAAGCGTCTCGGGATCGGTGCGCGTGAGCGCAAGGTCAAACGGATCAAACTTGAACGAGACCTCGCTTAGACCGGCTTTTCGAATCTCGGCGAGCGCCTGGCGTCCCTTGTCAGTGATTTCATAAAGCTGACGGGTCGGCCGATTCCCCTCCTGCTCGCGACCCGACTCCCGCAAAAGTCCCTCCGCAGCGAGCCGCTTCATAGCGCCGTAAACCGCGCCGACGGAGATGTCCGTCCACAGATGCACAAGGTTGTGCTCGGCTTCGAGCCGCAACCGATGACCATGCATGGGGCCAAGTTCGGCGAACGACCAAAGAATAAATAATCTGATTGAAGACATATTGCTTTCGCGAGAGTAATCGCGCTATACTATATTCGATTCTAAGCTGTTGCCGCACGCAAATAAACGTGCGGGCTGATTGGTCAGTATACAACAAACGAAATGAGGAGATCGGAATGAAGGTATTTGTCACAGGAGCCACCGGATTTGTCGGCTCGGCGGTGGTGCAGGAACTGCTTTCGGCGGGGCATGAAGTGGTCGGGCTAGCGCGCAACGATGCCAACGCCGCGAAGCTTACTGCCGCTGGAGCGCAGGTTCACCGGGGTGAGCTCCAGGATTTGGAGAGTTTGAAGAGCGCAGCAGCCGAGTCGGACGGGGTCATCCACTGCGGCTTTGTTCACGACTTTTCGCGGTTCCAAGAGGTCTGCGAAATAGACCGGCAGGCAATCGCGGCAATCGGCTCGGTCCTCGTCGGTTCCGACCGGCCCTTCGTAAATACGTCTGGGACGGCACTTGTTTCGCCCGGTCAACTTGCGACGGAAGACACCGTTCGGACGCTATCTCCAAGCGACTTCCCGCGAGTGGCATCCGAAATGGCCATGGAGGAGTTTGCCGAACAGCGCGTTCGCGCCATGAATATTCGACTTTCGCCGTCTGTCCATGGCGACGGCGACCACGGCTTTATCCCGATGCTCATCAACCTTGCCCGTGAAAAAGGCGAGTCGGCATATGTCGGCGAGGGGCTGAACCGTTGGAACGCTGTCCACCGACTGGATGCGGCCGTTCTCTACCGACTTGCAATCGAAAAGGGTTCTGCCGGAGCAAAGTATCACGCGGTCGGTGACGAGGGCATTGCGTTCCGCGATATCGCGGCCGCGATCGGAAGGGGCCTTGGCGTTCCTGTTGTCAGCAAAACTTTGGAGGAAGCTGCCGCCCACTTCGACTGGATTGCACGCTTTGCCGGACTTGACTGCCCTGCCTCCAGCAAGCTGACTCAGGAGCGGCTGGGCTGGACACCTACGCACTGCGGTCTGCTCGCCGACCTGACGGATGGGACATATTTCGGCGCCTAGACCTTCGGAACCCTCAAATCGAGACGGCAACGCATACCTTGTGTGGCATGCTTGCCGTCTCAGCCGCAGGCATGCGTTGGGAGAAAATGCCTGCTAAATCTTAGTTGGCGATCCACTCGATCAATGCCCGATTGACCGCGCCTGGCTGTTCTAATGTTGAAAAGTGGCCACATTCGGGCACGATCACGAGCTTTGAGCCAGAGATACCCGCAGCCATCTCCTTAGAGCGATCCAGCGACACAAGTGGGTCGCTGTCGCCAACAAGAACCAGAGTTGGAACCGTTATTTCGGCGAGCGTGTCGCGGCTATCAGCCCTTGAAATCAGCGCCTCGGTCTGACGGTCGAAAGCATCAACTCCTACCGTTAGCCCCATACGCACACCAATTTCTCGAATCTTTGGATCGTCTTTGCAGGACGGGTGCACCATCTCGCTGTACATCTTCGAAAGAAGAGAGGTGAAATCTCCTGTACGCGCTTGCTCGACCATCTCGCGCCGACCCTCAATGCCGTCGGCAGGAAACGGATTCGCAACAGTGTCCAGTAGCGCCAGCTTCTTGACCCGCTCCGGAGCCCGACGCATGATCTCAAAGCTGACAAACCCACCCATGGAGAAGCCAGCCAGCGCAAAGTGCGGAGGGGCGGATTCCAGGATCGCTGCCGTAATGTCACGAACCGTTTTGCCTCCCATTGTGGAGGCTACCGTAACAGGTCCAAACGTCCACAACGCTGCGATCTGCGGAGCAAAGACTTCCGCCGTGCAAAGCAATCCTGGAACAAGAACTATGGGGATCATTTGCTACCCTCCGGGTCGGATGAAATATCAAGGCCAATAGCTATAGAGCATTCTACGATCATATCTAAGTACCCGCAAGCGCTTCAAAAGCTGATCACTAGACTTTCAAGTCGGCCGACGTGCAAAAAATAGCTACTTAGCGACAAGGCATAAAGTTGAGGGTGCTAGTCGCCAATAATGAACTGCGAGCCAACTTGATGAACCAAGCAGCCTAACAGTTGGTTCGATGCTCCGTCAACGTCAACTGAACAACCATTCTTCCGCAAAATACTGCAATGAATTTGACAATTCCAAATGAGCCAAGAGCTCACCGTCCAAAGCGCACGATTTCCGTAGCGCTAGTTTCCGCATACTACACGTTAGCGGCTGCATTCATTGCCATCGCGGCCGCGTGCTGCATCGTCATGCTGGAGAGATATTCCGACCAGCAGGCGCTGATTGAGACTTCGCTAAGCAGTATTCAGGCTTGCAGCTATCATTTGGCGTTCGTGGAGGAGCAGGCGCACGCCGACAAGTGGTTTAGCGCCAAGCTCAATTCCGACGACAACGCCATCGATCATGAGATTACACGACTGATCCAAGTGATTGATCATCAGGGTGACCATGTAGACACCCGTAGCCTTCAGTCAATTGCGGCGAAGCTCGACGAGCACCTTGACGTGGAATACGGCTACATCAACCGCCATCGGGCCGACTTTGCCGAACTTTATGCCAGCCGTAAGGTGGATCCACTTTTCGATTTGCTACAAATGCAGTCCTTACGCGCGGCAACGAATGCTCATGCGGCTGCTGACCATGCAAACGTAGTCGCCATCGTGTTTAGCGTTCTGCTGGTACTGCTCGCAGCGGGCCTGATCGGGTTGTTGTTTCGACATCACGAGCGATCAAGGCAAACCGTATACGAACTTGTCTCACGACAAGAGACGCTCCAGCGCAGCGAGCACCGGTTCCATGCATTGCTGGCAAACGCTTCCGACCTCATCCTGATCGTCGGCGCCGACCATGTCATCAAGTCGGTCGTTTCACCATCCGAATTGATTTGGCAGCATGAGCCCAATTCTTTGCAGGAGACATCAATATTCGCGATTATCGAGGCGGATAATCAAGCGATTGCCCGCGCACTTTTGGATGAGTCACTGCAAAGCCAGCAGTGCTCAGCGACGGGAGAAGTTCCAATTCGAGATGGGCATGGCAAATTCCGACCGGCCGAAATAGTGATTACGAATCTACTGCACGAGCAAGATATAGAAGGTTTCGTTGTCAGTTGCCGCGACATTTCGGAGCGCAAGGCTGCCGAAGCGAAGATTGAGCATCAGGCCTTTCACGATCCGCTCACCGACTTGCCTAACCGCGCACTCTTCATGGAGCGCCTCAGCCACGCACTGCTTCGCAGCCAGCGCTCCCAGCAAAAGACCGCAGTCATTTTTCTCGACCTGGACCATTTCAAGGTGATTAACGATAGCCTCGGCCATGAAGCGGGCGACACTCTTCTAAAGGCCGTCGCAGAACGCCTCAGAGCAATGGTGCGGCCAGGCGACACTGTTTCACGGTTGGGAGGCGACGAGTTCACGATTCTTCTGGAAGACGTGAAGGCTGACTGCGAGATCATTGCAGTAGCCGAGCGAATCGCGAATATCCTGCAGATTGCGATTCCAATCGCGGGGCGGGAGATTTCTGCAGCTGGTAGCATGGGAATCGCGGTGAGTGATGGCAATTATCAATCGGCGGAAGACCTGCTGCGAGATGCCGACACGGCGATGTACCAGGCAAAAGGTAGCGCTCGAGGACACTCCATTGTTTTCGACACCAACATGAACATCCGGGCAGTCGAGCGTCTCGAACTGGAGATTGACCTGCACGATGCACTGGAGCGCGACGAGTTTCGCATCTACTATCAGCCAATCATCTCACTCGAGAGCGGCATCGTCAACGAGGTCGAAGCGTTAATTCGCTGGCAGCATCCGACCCGCGGTCTGATTGCACCATGTGCGTTCATTCCGATTGCCGAAGAGTGCGGCATGATTGTCCGTGTCGGTACGTGGGTGCTGGAAATGGCCTGCACTCAGGTGATCGAGTGGCAAAAACTGTCGCCCAACGCCGCCCCGTTGTCCTTGTGCGTCAACGTTTCGGTAAGGCAACTTCACGAGCCCAATTTTGTCGCGGTCGTTTCGGACATCCTTGATCGGTTGGGCATGGACCCAACCAGGTTGAAGCTGGAGATCACCGAAAGCGTTATGGTGCGCGACCCGCTAAGTGTGGCGATGCGCTTGGGGCAGCTAAGGGAGATCGGCATCCGCATATCCGTTAACGACTTCGGCACGGGATACTCGTCCATGTCCTATTTGAGCGGACTGCCGATCGACACGATTAAGATTGACCGATCGTTCATAAACAAAATGGCGCAGTCCAATGAAGACGAAGCGATCGTGAGCGCCATTGTCACTCTGGCGAAGGCCTTGAAACTTAAGACGACGGCGGAGGGGATCGAAACCCCTGAGCAGCGTGATCGACTACGATCGCTGGACTGCGATTCCGGCCAAGGTTACTTCTATTCGCCGCCACTCCCGGCGGCAGAGATCGCCGCCCTGCTTGATGTTCAGAACAGTCCGCTCGCGAGTGCTGACGAAAACAGCAAAGAGCTCATAGCAGCGTGATGTGAAGCGAACGCAGCCGTTGAAGTTATTCGATGCTCGCTAGCCTTTGTTCCGCCGATGCATCAGCAATACTGAAGGACACCTCCGCCAGCTCCCGCACGTAGTTCCTGATATCCATTGGCCACAGCGCGAGTAGCGCGTCAAGAATCGCCTTATTGCCAGCAAATAGTGCCCGCGTCGCCTCCTCAAAGCCGGGGAAATCCCCGCCAACCACCGACATGAACCGATATGCCGCTTCGCGTGACCGTCGCGCTTCGTCAATGGCGGCGTTATCCTTGCGTGCTGCCTCCACTAGTTTGCGAAGCGCTACCGACGCACCGCCCGGCTGACTGTTCAGCCACTCCCAGTGGCGCGGGAGCAGAGTCACTTCACGCGCGACCACGCCTAGCTTCGGCCGCCCGCGAACGGGCTGTGATTCGTCAGGCTGCGCGACGGGCGTGGCCAAGCGCGCTGCGACATCGTAGGCAGTGCCGCGAAAATCCACTTCGACAAATTGGCCAGCCTCGCTGTTGAAGATAACAACCGAGGCGTTTGGATTGGCATCTAACGCCGACTTCGCCGCAAGAGCGACGTCAACAATCGCTCCTCTCGCCAATAACTTATCCCCACTAAATGCCGCAAAGAATGAATTCCGTGAGTTTTCCATACATATATTATACCCGGATATAAAAGAATATTGCATATTTACCCAGTGTAAACTCTCGTCTTTTTCTCAGCGATGGTTGCCATGGAAAAACGCCCCGCAAGCATCTTGCTCGCGGAGCGTTTTGAGGCTGGTCGAAGGAACTGGCTTTAGAGTTTGTCCTGGAAACTTGTTGCGAAGGCGTTGCGGTCGGACTCGCTGTCCGATGCCACTGTGATCACGTCTGGCCCTCTGCGCCATGTCAGCATATGCTGCGCAATGGAGATGCCAGGTGTTGTACTCGCCAACGAGTTGGTCTCGGTCGCGGCTGGCGTGTCCAATTCAATCGAAGGATTGCCACGCCAATTCATAAGGCGACCGGTGACTGTTTGATTTCCGGTAGGACTGTGGATCGTCTGCTGATTGTCCGCAAGGTTCGCGAAAAACTTCCCAGCCAAATCCGGGGTTCCGAACTGGAAGAGCCACACCGTGACCGTCGATGTCCCGCGCTTATACGTGGCCATCGAAAGTTTGCCGCTACTAATCGGAGTTGGTGTCAATGCCTTCGCGTTGTCAAGACGGCCCCAATCGCCGCTAACAGTTACGGGAAGCATCTGATCTATCGACTTTGCTGGCGAACTGGGCAAAATTGCGGCGGCCACTTTGCTGGTCAGGGACTTGTGGACGCCAAGATCAGATTTAGGCATGACATGCGAAGTGATTGCGGCGTCGGTCAACGCGGCGACGTTTGCATTGTGCGGCATTCCCAGGATCGACTTTGCAGTCATGGACACGATTAGCACAACAATCGCGCCCAGCGCACCAAAACCAAGCGCAATGTCCAGCGGCGCGATCTGTCTACGCGCGCGACGGGACTCGTTACGGGACCTGCGGCTCACCCGCCGGCTCGTTGTTCGAAGCGCGTTCGTTTCGTTGTTTGCGATTGATTCGGCGGTCGTCAAGGGGGACAAGATCGGGAACGGTGTTGTTGTTCGCGCGTGCTCCTGCCGGGCCGGATGTTTCGCGCAAAATGTCCTGAACCGTGAGCGCGCGGTCGCGTACGCGGCCTGCCTGCTGGGTTTGCTCCGGTGGCGGGAACTCCGCCACTAGGCGATCCTTCGCGAGCAACGTGCCGCAAACTCCGCAAACAAGCGGTGTCGATTCTTGCTTTTTCAATCGGGCAAGGCGGTCAGCGAATTTACTGGCTTCGTTGCCGGCGCTCTTTTTTTCGGGCGCGTTCCAGTAGCGACGGCATTCCGGGCAAAACATCTCGTAGTCCTCTGTCCCTTATTCCTCAAAGCGAAAAATGCGAACCAAAGCGATGTCGAATTAATCGCACGCGTTTACCCGCAAAGTTGCGTAAACATATAAATGGTTATCGGCGATTATGCGTCCCAGCACAAGGCCAGCGGCTCATCAGTTTATGCACACCATTGTTTAAGCAATAGTTCGACGCGCCACCATCCATTTTCCTGTTCAAAATTGGGCATTTTCAATATTTTGCCCGAATAGTAGACTCTTCGAAACCAGCATAATGTTCCAAGCGTCCACATTGTTGCCGGCAGGTTCATTGACGCTCGTGATTCATACTTGGTAAACTCAAATGATAGCGCAAACTGTTCCGCGCAAACTCCACTTTTTGACTCGTTATTTCCGGAGAACTACAACCTCATGACTCAACGCTTACCGACGCCGCCAAGCAGCAAAACAATCACACAAGGACGCAACCGCGCAGGTGCGCGCGCCATGTACAAAGGGATCGGATACACCGATGAAGACCTGGCCAAGCCCATCATCGGAATCGCGAATACGTGGATCGAAACAATGCCGTGCAACATCCACCTGCGCCTCCTCGCCAATGATGTCAAAGCGGGCATCCGCGCAGCCGGAGGCACGCCGATGGAGTTCAACACGATCTCCATCTCCGATGGCATCACCATGGGCACCGAGGGGATGAAGGCGTCGCTAATCTCCCGCGAAGTGATCGCCGACTCCATCGAGCTCTGCGGACGCGGCTATATGTTCGACGGTATTGTCGCGCTGGTCGGCTGCGACAAGACCGCACCCGGCGCAGCGATCGGCCTGGCGCGGCTGGATGTCCCCGGACTGATCTTGTACGGCGGCACCATCGCTCCTGGAAAACACAACGGCCGCGATGTCGATATTGTCAGTGTATATGAGGCGATTGGGGCGGCGTCTGCTGGGAAAATCACCGACGAAGAGCTGCGCGAGATCGAAAATGTCGCCTGTCCGGGTGCAGGTGCGTGCGGCGGCCAATACACGGCCAACACAATGGCGCTCGCGACCGAATTCCTGGGCATCTCCTATCTCGGCTCTGCGGGAGTGCCTGCCGTCGATCCACGCCGCGCCGAAGTTGCCAAAAAAGCAGGCGAATTGATCGTTGAGATGGTCGAGCGTGGAATTCGCCCCAGCCATATACTCTCCAAAACGTCATTCGAGAACGCGATCGCTGGTGTCGCGGCCACGGGCGGCTCATCAAATGCCGTCCTGCACCTCCTTGCCATCGCCAACGAGGCCGGAATTGAACTGAATCTCGCGGACTTCGACCGAATTAGCAGCAAAACTCCCCTGCTCTGCAATCTTAAGCCCCTTGGACAATATGTTGCTGTTGACTTCGAAAAGTCAGGCGGCACTCGTCTTATTGCGCAAATGCTGATCGACGCCAATCTAATGGATCCCTCACCGCTTACGGTCACGGGCCGCACTATCGGCGAAGAAGCCGGTACACAAACGATCACGCCCGACGAGCGCGTCATCTTCCCCATGTCGAAGGCCCTCAAGCCCGAAGGCGGCCTCGTCATCCTGCACGGCAAGCTCGCGCCAGAAGGGGCTGTGGTCAAGCTTGCAGGCACGGAGCGCAAGCTGCACACTGGCCCTGCCCGACTCTACAACCGCGAAGAGGATGCCATGACCGCCATCACGGGTGGACAAATAAGTCCCGGCGACGTCGTCGTCATCCGATACGAAGGCCCCCGCGGCGGCCCTGGGATGCGTGAAATGCTCGGCGTAACGTCCGCCCTCGTCGGCGCTGGACTCGGCCCATCTGTCGCCCTCCTCACCGATGGCCGGTTCTCCGGCGGCACGCGCGGCCTCATGATCGGCCACGCCGCCCCCGAAGCCGCAGTCGGCGGCCCGCTCGCCCTCCTTCACGAAGGCGACACCATCACCATCGACATCGATGCCCGCTCCATCGACACCGATGTCCCCTCCGAAGAATGGACCCTGCGCCAAGCCCACTGGACCGCGCCCGATCCTGTCTACAAAACCGGTGTCTTCGGCAAATACGCCGCCAATGTCGGCTCGGCAAGCGAAGGAGCAGTGGTTGGCGTCAAGTGGTAGGGGGAGAAGGAAAAGAAGATTTAGGAACGCTCAAGCCGCTGGGCTTTTTTTCGAGGCTGGCGGTTTGGCCGGTTCTCGCTTAGGCTCGAACACGTCCAAACCGCCAGCGGAAATTCATTGTCATTTCGACCAACGCGAGGGACGAGCGGCGCGGAGAAATCTCAATATGTAGGGCCTAACCATGCGAGCTTGCGAGTGCGGTTCGCCCTTCCCGGTACGGTTACACGCTAAATGCGGCATTTGAGAGTTCCTATACGGTCAGATTTATACGTCATCCCGAGTGGAGCGAGAAACGAGCGAAATCGAGGGAACACGTAGTTCGCTGACATACAGCTTAACGTTAAGCGAACTACGTGATCTCTCTACTCCATTCGTTCCTCATTTCGGTCGGGATGACCGAGAAGACCAATGCTTCCTAGCGGCTTCACTTTGCGGTTTTGGCCTATTTTGCTTCAAGCAAAATGGGATCAAAACCGCAAAGCATGAAAAAAGGCCCAGCGGCCTGGAGCGTTCCTAAATCCCCTCGTCCTATCCTATGCCACCACCCACGCCACCCTCGTCCTTCGCCACTTCCAGCCACAGTTCTGTCGCCTTTGCCATCAGCTCAGCTTTTCGCTTAGCCAAATTCTCCCTGGTGTCGATGTAGGTAGACAGGGCGTCAAGGGGCGCGAGGGACTCTTTCAGGAGTTTGGAGCGGACCGTGGCGGCGGCGTTTTCGTCAACGATTTCGCGCCGTTGGGCGACGACCATGAACGCGTTTTGCAGTGCTTGGCGGATGTCGCGGTCGCGGATAAGGGGCGCGTCTTCGGGGCTTATTTTGTACGTGAGTTTGACAATGGCTTGAGTGAGGTCGCGCTTGGCGAGTTCGGCCAAGACACGTTCGGTGGGATCGGTATCGTCGGTTTTCGATTCGGCGGTGGTGTCAATTTCGATTTCGAGGAACGGGCGGGTCGTGACTTCGACGAATTCGTAGGTGGAGTGGCCAGGGGAGATATCAGCGATGACGACGCCTTTGGCCTCGCCACGTTCGCCGAAATCGATCCGGTCGATGCTGCCGGGATAAACAATCGGTGGCTGCGAGTTACGGTTGAGGTCTTGGAACTTGTGGATGTGGCCGAGAGCGACGTAGTCGAACGCTGGGTTGCGGAGGGTCTCTTTTGAGACTTGGGGCTCGTTGACAAGGTATCCAGACTGAGTTTGGCCGACTTGGGCTGTTGCAACGGTAAAGTGACCCATGAGGACTGTTGGCAGGTCGGCTGAGCACTGGCTGGCGAGTTCTTCAATGGCGTTTTCGTACGCTTCGGACACGGCGAATGTGGTCTCTTGGACTCCCAGTTTCGATGCTTCCTCTTTGGCGAGGACGACACTCTTAGTGAGGTAAGGAACTGCCGCGATTTGGAGCATACGACCGTTTTTTGTGGTGATCGTTGTGACCGTGCGGCGATCGAGGACAGTGATCAGGTTGGCGTTGAGCGCGCCATAGATTTCGATTGAGTTGGCGCGGCCTTTCGTGTTCGGGATGTCGTGGTTGCCTGTAAGAAGGACGACTGGTATGTCAGCCGATGTCAGTTCGCGAAGGCAGGCGGCGAATTCGCGCTGGTGGGTTTGACTGGGATCGCGGGTTTTGTAGGCGTCGCCAGCAAAAAGAGCGATTTCGACATTTCGTTCGAGTGCCGCTTGAATGCCAGACAGCAGGGACTTGCGGAAATCGATCAGCCGCGTGTTCAGCCCGGTCGCGGGATCGTAGCGGCCGTAGGTTTCGACGCCGAAATGGACATCGGCAAAATGCAGAATACGGATAGGATCGGATGATTGTGAAGGTTCAAAACTGCGAACAGCCATACCAGGGAGGATACCTGATATGGCTGTTCGTCATTCAGCCGACCTGTCTGCAACCTGCCGCAAAAACTGCAGACTTGATCCGGCTGCGGGGGACCGTAGCGGAAATGATCGAGAATTAAGTTCTGTTCATCTCCGCGTCTTGAGGAGCCTGTGAAGCCGGCGCCGCGCTTCCATAAAGCCGCTGACGCCAGTCGTTGCGAAATTCGTTCTCACGCGGCGGGTAGATGACATGATTCAGCTCAATTGTCTGAATCCGCCAGCGCCCTTCGTTGAGGACAAGGCTGTACATCGCAATTTTGCTCGGTGCATTGCGGCTCGCGACTCTAGCGTAAACCACACCGGTGTTCTGGTCGTGCGAGATCCGAGTGCTAAGAATGTCGAACATCGGGGCCGTCGCCACTCGCTTGCAGGTGTTGAGAACAGACTGCAGGTGCAGCGGGCAGACTCCCTGTGCCGGGATGTTGATACACCGCTGCGCGGCGTCGTCGTCGCCCGTACGCACGGCTACAAGCTGCGTGAGTACGATGCGCTTCATCTCGGACGAGACTTCGGGCGGAGCTGGCTGAAAACAGGCGCGCTGCGCTTCGGAAACGAACAGCGCGGCAGTCGAAAACGCTGTGGAATCCACGACCGGCGCGGGTCGCGACATGGTCGCTTGGGTGTAATCTTGAAGCAAAAGCAAGAAGGCGCATGCGCCTCCGACGATAACGACCAAACTGCCGGCAATGCCGACACCTGATCTGGAAGTCCCCCTACGCGGCGTAATGAGCATCTTTATAACCCCCGGAAGAAGCCAACAGGCCAAGGCACAAAACATCGAATGCCGGGCCGTCGATCATCAAAAGAATCGGACAGCAAAAGAGTCTATTAGATTGTCAAAATGGACGAAAAGAAATGCAACTTTTCGTGGCTTTCAGCAACGGTGCCGCAAACCGCGCCTCTTGCCGATTACTATTCTTATGAAATCAAACCGCGAACTTCGTAACCGGTTGTTTCCGGAGCGAAGAGGGGAACGCGATTTGGGTTCGTCAGAATGTCGGTTTGTCCTGTCCGAGCAGTTTAATGGTCGGACAATTCATACGACTAATACATTGTAGCAGGTTTTTCAGAAAACGCAAGTGCCATTTTGAGCACGAAATGTGCTATAATAATACGTTAAGCTAGCGAAAATGTAGTGACTCACCGACCCAGTAGAATCCGGAGCGAAACGACCCAGTATGGCACTGAAAAGGCAACACCCCACCGTCGCGGGGTTATCTGCAGCGACGTCCTCTACCCCATCTATGACGAACAAACCAGACGATAGTTCAGAACCGTTATCAATCGAGCACACAGATTTTACAGCAGGCATTGAGGGCGAGGAGGCCCTAGACGCACAAAGTCGATCAGACCTATGACGCAAATGTCATGCGTGTGCTTGAAGGGCGAGATGCTGTGCGGCAGCGCCCTGCCATGTATATTGGCGACAAGGGCAAGAACGGCCTGCATCACCTGTTTTACGAAATCCTCGACAACTGCATCGACGAAGTCTTGGCCGGACGCGCGAGCGAAGTCGAAGTCACGATCAACGCTGACAAGAGCGTTAGTGTTGAAGACAATGGTAACGGCATCCCGACCGGCATCAACTCCGCTACAGGCTTAAGCGGTGTCGAGCTCGCCATGACAAAGCTGCACGGGGGCGGAAAGTTCGGCGACGGCGGCTACAAGGTGTCCGGCGGACTACACGGAGTCGGCCTAAGCTGCGTCAATTTTCTTTCGTTGCGCTGCGAAGCACTGATCGAGCAGAACGGCGGCCTGTTCAAGTTCGAATGCGAACAAGGCATTCCGAAAGGGCCAGTGCCATATCTTAAGCAGATCGGCGAATTCGGACGGCCACGGCACCAAAATCACCTGGTACGCCGATCCCGAAATCTTCGGCGAATACGAATACGACCCGGAGATTTTTGTCAACCGTATCCAAAACACGTGCTACCTCAATCCTGAGGTCAAGATCACATTCACGGACGATCTTTACGGCACCGATCCCGCAACCCAAGTCTTTCATTATGAGCGCGGTATTGCTGAGTTTGTCGAACACCTCAACGAAACCAAAGATTCGATTGGCGAAGTCATCTACTTCACGAAGACCCGTGAGCAGGTGCAGGTGGACATCGCCCTCCAATACAACACAGGCTACACCGAGCAGGTGCTGTCGTTCGCAAACAATGTCCACACCAAAGAGGGCGGAACACACCTTTCCGGCTTCCGAACCGCGCTGACTCGTGTCATCAACCAATACGCGCGCAAGAACGGCCTGCTGAAAGAGAAGGATGTCAACTTCAGCGGCGACGATGTCCGCGAGGGCTTGACTGCGATTGTCAGTGTCCGCCTAACGGATCCGCAGTTCGAGGGCCAGACCAAGGGCAAGCTTGGCAATACCAATGTCGATGGCATTGTCAACTCGATTGTCGGTGA
Source organism: uncultured Armatimonadota bacterium (assembly GCA_963699265.1). Lineage (GTDB taxonomy): Bacteria > Armatimonadota > Armatimonadia > Armatimonadales > Capsulimonadaceae > CAXSEA01. Next base: position 2,350,011 of record OY969427.1, read on the forward strand.
GGGCCTTAGTCAGTTCCTCGAAGAGCATCCCGCCATCGCCAAGCGCATTATCGACAAGGCGCTGACATCCCAGCGCGCCCGAGACGCGGCCCGAAAAGCGGCCGAGCTGATCAAGCGCCAGAGCGCGTTCGAAAGCAACGGCCTGCCCGGAAAGCTCGCCGACTGCACAGACCGCAATCCCGAAAACTGCGAGCTGTATCTTGTCGAGGGCGACTCCGCAGGCGGTTCGGCGAAATCCGGACGAGATCGCCGCTACCAGGCAGTTCTGCCGCTGCGCGGCAAGATCATCAATGTCGGCAAGGCCGCGCTCGACAAGACGCTCGAGAACAATGAGGTCAAGTCACTCATTACAGCGCTGGGAATCGGAATCAAGGTCGACACCGATGTCGATGACGAGGGCGAATCGACCAGCAATTTCGATCTCAAGAAGCTGCGCTACAGCCGGATCATCATCATGACGGATGCCGATGTCGATGGCGACCATATCCGCACGTTGCTTCTGACGTTCTTCTTCCAGTACATGCGCCCGCTGATCGAAGAGGGCCATGTCTACATTGCACAGCCGCCGCTCTATTCAATCAAGGCCGGTAAGGACAAGCGGTTCTACGCGCACTCCGCGGCCGAACGCGACACGATTGTGAAGGGATTGAAGCGCAAGGATATTCAGGTCGGTCGGTTCAAAGGCCTGGGCGAAATGAACGCCGAGGAGCTTTACGACACCACCATGGACATGGCGACCCGTACAATCAAGCGCGTGAATGTCGAGGACGCCGCACGGGCCGACAACATTTTCAACGTCCTTATGAGCGAAAAAGTCGATCCCCGAAAGGCGTTCATCATTCAATACGCCAAGGAAGCGACCAACGTTGACTGGCACTGCTAGAGGGCGTTTCGAAAAGGCCATGCCGCGCGGCATGGCCTTTTTTGTTATAATGCAATTGGGAGTAAGTCTATGAGAAGCTTAAGAGCGTTTGTGGAAAATGGAAGGATTCGAACATTCGAGCCTTTGGAACTTGTTAACGGTACCGAAGTCGAAGTCCTAGCACCTGACCTAACCTCTAGTGCAGAAACTCCAATTGACAACGACTTTTTCATGAAGCGCTTCGATCCAGAGGAAACGGCGCGACTTAGAGCCGAATACGCTGAATGGGAGAAAACGTTTGATGTCGAGGCATCTAAGGCTGCCGCTGATAGGATTGCGGCTATACCCGAGGAAAATACCGAGCCATTCTCCGGCGAAGATCATGACGAAGCACTGTATGGCTGGAAAAAATCAAAATGATTTTGGTCGATACGGGAGCATGGTTCGCACGCTTTGTTGAAACAGACAAAAACTATCCGGCGGCGAACCGGTGGTATTCAACGAACAAAGAGACCCTTGTCACGACAGATCGAATAATTGAAGAAACGCTGACACTGATGAGATCACGAGGCAATAATCTCAAGGCGATCGAGTTTGGGCAAGCGATTCTAGTCAATGGCGAACTCGCGAGAATCCACCATTTGAGCGACACCGAGATCATGGCGGCCTGGGACATTTTCTCCGGTTATTCCGACAAGGAATGGAGTTTCATAGATTGCACGAGCTACGTTCTAACGCAGCGCTTGGGCATTCATCAAGCCTTCGCTTTTGATCATCATTTCCGGCAGTTCGGCCATGTGACAATCGTTCCGTGACCCCAGAATCCGCCCCAAAATCCGAACGTGTCCCGTTTCCCTTCCGCGCCATTGCCATCATTCTTGCGCTCCTCGCCATCGCCTATTTCTGGGCGCTTGGCCACCCTCCTCTGATCGATCCTGACGAGCCTGTCTATGGCGAAGTCGGCAAGCTGATGGCGCGTAGCCACGTGTTCGCGGACTGGTGGACACCGCACTACAACGGCAACCTCTGGTTCGATAAGCCGCCGATGACATACTGGCTAATCGGGCTATCGATGCGCCTTTTTGGCGTTTCGGAGTTTGCCGCACGACTGCCAAGCGCCATTGCGGCATTGGTTCTCGTCTATGTCACGGCAAGGCTTGCTTGGAAGCTGTATCCCACTTCGCAAACGACCCCAATCTGGTCTGCAATTGCGACTGGGACGTGTGTTCAAACTCTCCTCGTCGCGCACTCGGCGACGACAGACCTGCTTTTGGTCGCGTCGCTCACAGCCGCCGTGATGTGGTCGTGGAAATGGGTGGAATCGGGAAGGCGCGTGCCGATTCTGCTTGCCGGATCTTGCTACCGGGATCGCGACGTTGTCAAAGGCCCGGTGGCTATCGTCCTTCTCGGCGGTCAACTCTTGATCTACCTCGCGTCAACCCGGCAACTCAGCAAGTTGCTAGATGCCAAACTCTGGATTTCGCTCGCGATCTGCCTGCTGGTCGCTGCGCCGTGGTATGTCTCAATGGTTCATCTCCATGGCCAGCTCTTCATCCAAGGCTTTTTGGAGTCGCAAAATATCGGCCGATTCCTAAGCGCGGAGCATCCAAAGATCGACTTCCCGCTCGTTTTTCTCCCGATTCTAATTCTAGGATTTTTGCCCTGGACTTTTGCACTGGTGCCGGGGGCAATTGAGTCGTTCAAGCGCGCACGCGCCGGAAATCACGCCGATACTTACGCCCTCATCTGGATCGCGTTCGTATTTGTGTTCTTCTCACTTTCGGCAAGCAAGCTCGTGACCTACATCTTTCCGCTTTACCCGTTTGCAGCGTGCATTTCGGGCCAGTGGCTGGCGGAAATGAGGGAGCGCACTTGGCGACGAACTGCCCTTGCTGCAAGTGGGGGAGTTCTTGCGGTTGCGTTCGCGGTTACCGCGTCGCTACCATTTTGGAACCATCCGAATGCCAAACGATTATCCGCAATCGAAATGGGCCATCAACTTGCGCGATATTCGCAGCCTAGCGATACCGTCTACGTGCTGACTTTCACCAAGCCCAGCTTGGTCTATTATTCGGATCGGCATTTGATTTACACAGACGACGAAAAGAGAGTCTCAGCCGCACTCCAGCAAGCACCGTACCCACTGTGCGCTGGTGATCAATGGTTTGTCATGAACAATCTAGTCCCGCTTTTGCACCGCCCGTACAAAATCTTGGCACAATCGGGTAACACGGTTATCTTAATTAAGTGCCGATAACCGCTCATCAAGAAGCGGACGCTAAGACCTTTTGAACGATCCCTCCGAAAAACTTTCCAGCCTGAGCTTCGTCTTTCCGATGTACAACGAGATCGGGAACATCGAACGCTGCGTCGCGCAAACACTTGAAGTCGGCCACAAAATGACCGGCGATCTGGAGATTGTCGTCGTCAACGATGCGTCCACCGACGGCAGCGGCGCGCTGGCCGATAAACTTGCCGAGCTGCACCCGGAGCTCAAGGTCGTGCATCATGCCATCAACCGAAAGCTCGGCGGCGCGATCAAAACTGGGTTCGCCAATGTTACCAAAGACTGGGCACTCTATATCGACAGTGACCTGCCAATCGATCTGAGCGAATCCGTCCGCGCAGTCCCGCTCGCGCTCGCTGGCAACGATCTCGTCATAGGCTGGCGCAAAAACCGCAGCGAAGGGGTTCGACGCGAGATCATGTCCTGGGTCTACAACCGCTTGATTCGTGCGATTTTTGGGCTGAGGGTGATCGATGTCAATTTCGCCTTTAAGATGATACGCCGCGATATTCTGCACCAGTTCACGCTGCAAAGCGAGGGATCGTTCATCGATGCCGAACTGCTCATCCGCTGCCGCAGACTGGGCTGCAAAATCGGCGAAATGGGGCTTGACTACTATCCGCGCACCGCAGGCGAATCGACTCTCGCCAGCAACGCCGTCGTCCTCAAGATTTTTGCCGAGATGTGGGAATTTCTGCGCTCACCAGAAAACATCGCTTCGCCTACAGCCGTTTCACTCACGCCGGAAGCAACCACCAGTGCCGCAAACCCAGTCGCGCCTCATCGTTAATGCTGACGATTTCGGCCTGCATCCGTGCATCAACTCGGCCATTATCGAAGCGCACCAGCGCGGGATCGTGACGTCTGCCAGTTTGATGGCAATTGACGGAGCTGCGTCGTTCGAGGAGGCTGTCCAACTGGCGAAAGCGCACCCCAGCCTCGAAGTCGGCCTGCACTTCGCGCTTGTTGGCTTGCCGAATCTACCGGCTGCTTATCCCCAGTTCGCGCTTGAATATCTTGCTGGCCACTTCCCGCCATCCCGGATTGGGACCTTCCTCAACCGCCAACTCGACCTCTTAAAACGCAACGGTATCCATCCCACGCATATCGACAGCCACCAGCACATCCACGCCCTGCCTGCGGTGATGCGTGTCGTTTGCCGAGTTGCGATGGAGCGGGGGATTGGGCATGTGCGTTTGCCAGTCGGAAGAGATACCCGTTCTCGACGCGCCGTTCGGCAGGATAGCGGCAAGCCGAATACTCGAGCGTGCTTGCGCGCTTGGCCAAGCGCGAAATCAAAACTTGTGGATTGTATTCGCCGGATCATTTTTTCGGGATGGCCGTGTCAGGTCATTTGGACGAAGAGAAGCTCCTCAGCATGATTGCAAGCCTTCCACCTGGAGGGATAAGCGAGATTATTTGCCATCCTGGAAGTGATAACGACACGCTACAACAGGCGCTAGGATGGGGATATGATTGGGAGGGTGAACTTAAGGCCCTGTGTGCGGAGCGAGTCAAGGAAGCCCTTTCCCCCAACCCCCTTTCCCATAGGAATAGGAAAGGGGGATAAGAGAGATTTCTCCGCTACGTTCGTACCTCACTCGGCTTGAAATGACACGTAGCGCTTTCCGCTGGTGGTTTGGTCGTGTTCGAGCCTAAGCGAGAACCGGCCAAACCGCCAGCAGCGAAAAAAGGCCCAGCGGCCTGAGCGTTCCTAAATCTTAAATGCTCTTGCCTTACTTCGCTTCCAACTGATGCAAAATCATCTCCGATGTGGCCAAATTAGTCGCAAGCGGGATGTTGTGAGTGTCGCAGACTTTCAGGAGTGCGGCGATGTCGGGTTCGTGGGGATGTGCGGTCAGGGGGTCGCGGAGGAAGAAGACCGCCGAAATGTGGCCCTCGGCGATCATGGCGCCGATTTGGAGATCGCCGCCGAGCGGGCCGGAGAGCATCGTGCGGACATCCAGGCCGGTTGCGGTTTTGAGTTCGCCGCCTGTTGTGCGTGTCGCGACCAGGTGGAACTTTGAAAACTTCTCAAGGTTTCGTGTGACAAACGCGACCAGTTCGGCCTTCTTTTCGTCGTGAGCAATAAGGGCGAGTTGTTTCATTTGAGGGGATGGTACCCCGGAGCCGATGAAAGAATGTGGGACTAAAAATACAGCGTTGCGCGGCCGTCGGTCATAGAGATGCTGTATTCAACCACATCGATATCGCCGCTTTTGTCCCAATCGCTGTACTTGTCGTTGGTGACTATGATCGCGTCGTAGCGCAGTGCATCGCGGATGATCTCCTCGTCGGCGTCGGTGCCGCCGGGAACTAGGCGGAGTTCGTCATCGCGCAGCAGGGATTGGGCGCGAGCTTTGTCGTCAACGACATAAGTTAAGTTGGCATCGCCGATCATGTGGATGGGAAAATAGCCAGCCAGGCGCAACTGCTGGCGGACGGCCAAAACATTGGCAAGGCGCGGAGTGCCACCACCGAGGATCTCAAGCTCATAATTGGCGACATTGCTCGCATCAATTATCGCTGGGCCTTGCAGGTTTTTCCGGTTCAGTAATACGACATGCGAGTGGTCGCCAGCCTGACCGATCAACGTGTCTACGACTTCGCGGCTTCGTTTGTCCAGATTCTGAATCGCTACGCGGACAGCGTGGACTGTGCTGATGTCGTTGCGGTCAATGGCACGGACGATTTTCGCGGCAGTCAAATTGTCGCCAAGAACCGCCCGCAAGGGTTGCGGCAGAATTGAGCCGTCGCCAGAGGCTGTGTCTTGCGGAAAAATCTGCTCGCAGAGTTTGGTGCGGCAAAGAGAGCGCAGCGCGTCGTAGCCTGGCGTCCCAGCGATCGGAACAAATGTCTCCGCAACTCGCTGCAGAACACCAACCGGCTGCTTCGCAAGCATGGCAAAGAGCGATGAGGCCATTCTAGCGTCGGGTTCACGCGTAACCACAACCGAACGCGCAAGGGTTTGCGCTGCGCCGACACTGTCGCCGGATCGCAGTTGGCCATCGAAAATGGTGCGTAGGTCATCAAGCGCGGCTGCGCGGTCGCCTTTTGCGACATTCACCAACGCGCGGGCACGGCGCGCCTCGACATTTGTTGGATCGACATGCAACATCTCTTCCGCGAAAATGGCGGCAATGTCGGTCTTCTGCCTCGAGATGAGGCGGTCGATTGTTTCGGCAACAGCAGATAGGGACTCTTCGTTTGCCGATTTTTCCGCCTCTTGCCGCTTTAGGCTACTGGGCTGCCCGCTGTTCGTTAAACGGTCTGGTTTCGGCATCGCCTTTACGAACGCTCGCGCCTCGTCAAGCTCGGATTCCAACCGCTTGATGCGGCGAAGATGCGCCTTTTCGCGGACGGACACTGCCGCAATTGTTCGCTGCAGTTCGCCGATCGTTGCCTCCAGCAGACCTACTCGCTTTACGAATTGCGCGTTCTCATTCAGGTGCTGCGCCGCTGCCCTGTTGGATTCAATCAGATCGCGCTTCAGCTTGTCGCGTTCGGCCACGAGCTTATCGTCATGGTGCTGAATGGCGGCAGCCTTTTCGCTGCCGTTTGTCGGCTTTGCCGTCGGCGCGTGCTTTGGCTCAACGGGCGGAGCTGGCGGAGAAACTGATTGCGCTTCTTGAAGCGCTTTGACCAGCTTGGGATCGTTAATGAGCTCAACGACCAGTTGACGCTTTGCGATAGGATTCTTGAGAAAATCGGCACCCACTCGAAAGCCGGTAAAAACGCGTCCCGACGCTAGGTCGAAATCAGGGCTTTTAAGCGTCTTAAGAATTGTCGATACCGATAAGCTGGCAAGCAGCCGCTCAGCGTCCGCCGGTTTCAGTGCCTCTGTTGTCGGCTCGGTGTTCTCAGCAGCATCATCGACTGCCGTATCCGGCTCGATGCTAGTCACGACACTCCACCTGCAATCGACATTTCGCCATTGCTGACGGAGTCGAAAACTGGCAATTCAGTCAATCTAGTTGCCTTAGCATAAGGCTGTGTTACCAGCTGGCCGCACGCCGCCGCAATCTCCTGGCCGCGCTCCTTCCGCTGAGTAACTCGCAAATGCGATAGCTCCAAAATACGCCGGAACTCCCTTATCCGTCGCCCCTCCGGCCGTTCGAACTGCTCGGTAACGCTGGTCGGATTGTACGGAATCAAGTTGACAGTGAACGACGGGAAGTCCCGCAGCAGCGACACAAGCTGGCGCGCATCTTCTGGGTTGTCGTTGACACCACTGAGCAAAACATATTCGAACGTGATCTCGCGCCCAGTTTTCTTGAAATACTCTTTCGCCGCATCGATAAGATCGGAAAGACTCTTGTGCCTCGGCACAATCCTAGCGCGCAACTTATCATTCGGCGCATGCAGGCTAATCGCCAGATTGATCGGAATATCCACTTCGGCGAGCTTCTTGATGCCGGGGACAATTCCAACGGTTGAAACCGTGATATGCCGCATGGAGATGCCGATCTCGTCGTGAAGAACTTTGATTGACTGCAGCAAATTCGAAAGGTTCAAAAGCGGCTCGCCCATGCCCATAAAGACGACATGCGTGATCGCTCGCGGCGAAAGCGATTGCAGCAACAAAAACTGCGCAATCACTTCCGCAGCGGTCAGATTTCTCGCCAGCCCTTGAGTTCCGGTCGCGCAAAAAACACACGCCATCGGGCAGCCCGCTTGGGTCGATAGGCAGACCGATACGCGGTTTTCGTCAGGCATGAGCACGCTCTCAATGTCGAGGCCGTCCGGCGAAGTTGCAACAATCTTTATGGTGCCGTCGCGCCGATCACGCGATTCACGGGTCAACGTCATCGGCGCAAGCGAGTATGCGCCTGCAAACTGCTCCCGCAACGCCACCGGCAGATCAGTCATCGCCTCAAACTTGGCTGACGCGCCCCCGCCATCGCCCAGCAATGTCTTGCGGTACAGCCATTCCGCAACCTGTTTGCCGCGATACGCTGGCAAGCCTAGTTGCGCGAACTCCGCCTTGATCGATTCGGTTGTCTCGCCTATGAGTTGCTTCAAGTCTGTAAAGTAAATTCTCTAAGAACGCTCCGTGGCCGCTGGGCCATGTTTCGCAGGGAGAGTGATGGCCCCAGGCATTTTCCGTCATTCCGACCACCGCGAAGAATGAGTGAAGTAGAGGGAACACGTAGTTCGTAAATGCAGCACCGCGAGATAGCGAACTACGTGTTCCCTCCACTCCATTCGTTCCTCATTCCGGTCGGGATGACATTTATCCTGGCCTTTCGTTGAGTTCGACATGGCCGTTTCGGGCTTTTTCCGCCTCTCTCAGCGCATGCTCAAATGCCGCGTGCTCCCCCTCCGCCCACATTGCAAAAACGATTCTGCGGAGAGATGTGTTGGGACAGTCAGCCAGAAAAGTGATTGCCGTTTCTATGGCTCGCGGTGCCGCGTCGCTGAGCGGGTAACGATAGATTCCGGTCGAAATCGAGCATAGCCCGATGCTTTCTAGTCCTAATTCGCTTGCCGCCTTAAGACTGTTGTAATAAGAAACAGTTAGTTGCTCAGGAGCACATGTGTTTAGATTGCGGCAATCCGGTCCCGCTACGTGGATGACGAATTTCTGAGGTAAATTATAGGCGCGAGTGACTACTGGCACGCCCGTGTCGGCACCGTTCGGCGCGACTACTCTTAGCTCTTTAACCAGCAGTTCACCGGCCAAATTGTGAATTAGCCCGTCAATTCCGCTGCCACCACGCATCGTCTGATTCGCCGCGTTCACAATCGCGTTCGACCGGCTGATCTGTCACACTCCCGCGCACAACCTCGATTACCGTTCGCCCGACTTTCATAACGAACAATTATACCCGCCCGCCGCATCGCCAGTTGAGTCTGCGATTGTATGTCTGGCGCGACCACCTCTTAGCCCGGGTTCGGTTGAACCCGATCGCAAGCCGGGTTGAACAACTCCTGCAATGTGCCCTGGCCCATGACAAAAAAATTGAAACTATTTGGGGGGTTTTTACGTCTTGAAGTTGTCCGCATTCGATTTATAGCGAAAATCACGTTTGAAGTTCGCCAAATTCGGCTAATTTGTGGATGTATTGAAGTCAAATCGACCGCAGAGCCGTAAAATGCAGGACAAAGTTTGCGAAACATGCGAACTTGAGCCATAATGCATTTGACGGCGTCGAGATGCTGCTTAAGCGGACGTTGCTATCATAAAGCTACTCATGAATATGCACGGAGCGTGCATTTTCGCTTGAGACTGACGGGATTTCGACACTGTGGTCGGTAACCATTCGTCTGGAAGGTCCGAATGGAAGCTGGCTTCATAGAAAGGCGCTGGAATGGCGAGATTCCAGCGCCTTTCGCTTGTCTGTACGATCAGGCTTATTAGTCCATTAATTCCTGCAAATTTACCTGGTAAGGTTCTCCCCCGTTTTCACCGAAGATGAAGTTGGTGATGCGATTTGTGTTTAGCGATTGGCGGCAAGATCGGTTTCCAGCGTAGAAGGTCCGCGGAAGCAGATTGAACTCCCTTACTAGAGCGCAAGCGCAGTGCCGATTGAGGAGCTATCTTCATGTCGTCCATTAATTCAACAATCAGCCAGGTAGCGGCGTCCAATCCGGCCGTCGCTGTAGCAGTCAACAACCAAAGCACCAATAGCGCGATCCTGTACTCAATGCAGAATCAAGATTCATCCATCGGAGGAGCCTTGGGAGAAGCCTACACAAAAGAGAGCGTTACTACGCAGCTCTTGGCGGGCCTTTCGTCATCAACTCTGGGACGCAACATCGACATTCGCGCATAATCATTTCTTTGCGAATGCTGGTGGTATTTATCGATAGCACTAATCATTAAAGGGGCCGCAGTTGTCGGGACTGCGGCTCCTTTTCACGTCCGTGGATACTCGTGCAGGATTTTTGAAGCATCCTGTCGAAAAATGACTCCAAACAAAAGGCCGCGCCGGACGTCTATCGATGCGGCGTACTTTATTTGTTAGGAGATCGTTAGACCCATGAAGCTTTTCCCTATGCACCGATTGCGTTTCGCCGCGCCCGTCATGATTGCGGCGGCATTGGCCGCGTGCGTCACCTGCACTAACAGCGCGAGCGCCGACCTGAGCTATACGCTCACAGTCGATTTAAGTGCCGCGCTGCCGCCATCGATGAGCCCGGATATGCTGCCAACCATTACTACCCTGTATTCCTACAAGGGCGACGTTACCCGCATTGAGTCCCAGGTATCTGGCGGTAGAATGCCCATCGGCCGCGACACGATTACGTTGCTCGATGCAGGCCAGGACAAGGTGTTCGAGATCGATCCAACCCAAAACATCTACGCCAGTTATCCGCTCAGCGGATCCGAGCCGGACATTTTTGGGCTAACCGCCGCTATGTCGGGAATGCCTGGCAGCACGCACAAGAGAATCGGTCCAGTCCAGGGCCAGGCCGGGACGGTAACAACCAATGTTTCCGTTCAGGATGTTGGCATGGAGACAGTCAATGCGGTCAGCGCTCATCACTGGTCGATTACGATGACTCAGACTGCGACTGGTAGTGTTCAGATCGATCCTCGCCCAATCAAGATTGACATGTGGACCGACAACGCGCCACGTCCGCTTAGCAGCAATCTCAAACGCGCATTCGGAGATGCGAGCGCGCCAGCCGCACCTGCAAAGAGCGATGTCAACTATGTCATGACCGGCGATGTAGCGAAGCTAGAAACGATTGCGACCCAAACACCGGTCAAGATCGAAGTCGCATTACCATTTCCCGGCAGGAACGCTGCTGTCGTCCTCAACCGGACAAACGTTTCAAGCGCACCGCTGGATAGCAGCCTATTCACGCTGCCACCGGGTGCTACCGAAGTAACTCCGGATGAATTTGCGGTGAAGCAGCGTGTTGGCATGATGCAGAGGATTCGCAGACCGCAGCCCGGCGCTGGAGCTCCTATTCCGCTCAATCCCGCGCCTGACGCACGGCAGGCTGCGCCCGCCGTAACGCAGTAGCACGGCAAGATATTCGGCAAACTAAAAGCCCCGCGCGATATCCTCGCGCGGGGCTTTTGCCATATCTTAGTGTGAATAGTCCTAGTCGTAAAAGATCAAACCGCCATTGCGAAGACACTGCGGGCAGGTCATGATCTGGTAGACCGTGCCGTCTTCGTTGAGGCGCGGCGACTTCAGTAGGCCATCCTTTGCGCCGCTCCAACCGCAATACTCGCACGTCACTCCCGTGGGCCGAGGGCGGATGATCTTCGACAGCAGAGACTGCCATGCGCCCGACTGCTTCTGTGCGGGGGTTTTTTCTTGTGTGTCTGTGGACATGGATGTCAGACTCGAATCGGCAAAATGTGGGACTGGTTATTAGGGCGATTATACCGCAGACCTACCCCGGCGACAAGTCGCCACCACTCCCACGACGGGAAGGGATGGAATTGTAGGACGGGCGTCCCCGCCTGTCATCTGAAGTGTTGCTCCCCTTTCCTATTCCTATGGGAAAGGGTCGGGGGAAAGGACTTTCCTAGACCCCGAACCCGGTGAGTTGCCGCGTGGCAACCTACCCCGGCTCGTTCCTCGCCACCCCTCCCGCAGCGGGAGGGGAAGGAATTGCCAATTTTCTACGCTTTTCTCTGCCTTTCTCCCCTTTCCTATTCCTAGGGGAAAGGCCTTTCCTGTCTGCCCCGAACTCGGTGTGTTGCCGCGTGGGCTTGTTCCTCTCATGGCGGAGGCAAGGAGCTCGGCTTTGGGCGAGGCTAGCGCGGAGGGAGGCTACGAACGGCTGTGCGCGGGAGCCATTCGTTGTCGTTCACACCTGTTCGGCAGCGCGTAACAAAACCACGCTGGCGTGGCGGACAAGCTGCAAGCGAACGCCGGAGACTTGGAACAAACACTCGAGGCGACACATGAAAGCGAAGACCCAAACCATCGGCAAGATCGAGGCGTATGGCTCACGGGAGCGCAGCAGGAACCTCCTTTAGTCCCTCCTTCCGAAAGGAGGGAAACACAGGGATTTCTCCGCGTGCTCGTTCCTCGCGTGGTCGATATGACATGCGATGAGCATAAATCAGGCTGCTACCTTGCGCTACTGGAGCGCTGAGGGGCCGCTGTGAAAATCTCCTCCGCGACGTTGGTATGAATGAGCCGCATCATGCTCAAGGGCTGGGCCGTCCGCACCTCAATTTGTGCACCAAGGCCCTTCCGCTTGACCATGCCTTCCACCACAACTACGGGCGACAGCAGAATTGTGCTAGTGCAACGGTCGATGGCATCGTTGTAGAACGCTAGTTGGAGATACGCGGTTTCGTCCTCCAGCGTCGAGAACAGATGCCGGCCACCCGACTTGCTCGGCGGACGGTGCGGCCGAATATTCAGCCCAGCCACCCGCACAATCTTCCCGTGCGGCTGCTGCTTCACCTCGTGCGCAGACATGATCCCTTCTCTGGCAAGCTGCTCCCGCACGAACGCGAACGGATGGCAGGTGCTGGTCACTCCAATCACTCGCCACTCCCACATCATCGCATCCCAATCCGAAAGCTCAGGAACGTTCCATGCGAGCGGCGTGTCGGTCTCCCCGTAGTGACGGATATCGAGCATGGTCGCGCGATTGGCCAAGTCGTATCGAATCGCCGATGCCTTGGCGATGGTTTCGTCCAAACGCCAGATCAGCCCGCGACGGCGGCTGTCGTGCAGCCTATCGAACGCGCCGCACAGCACCAAATTTTCGAGCGCATCGCGGTTGATGGTCGTTCGCGCGCAGAAGTCGAGCAGCGACCTGTACGGCCCGTTTGCATCGCGCTCGGCCAGGATCGCGTCCACATCCAGTTCCCGAATTCCCGACATCAGGCAGAAGCCAAGCTGAATCGTGTCGGCCTCAATGTCATCACTTTGTTTGTCAACCACGTAGCATTCCAACCGGCTTTGGTTGATATCCAATCGCCTGATGACTGCCCCGCGGCGTCTTGCCTCAGCCGCGATCTGCTGCGCCTCGTAGAATCCGCACGGCTGGTTGCTCAGCAGTGCGCTGTAATACCGTGACGGATGGTAGCGCAGCATCCAGGCGGTCTTCTGCGCGGTCAATGCGAAACTCGCGCTATGGCCCTCCACGAAACCCAAACCGACCCATCCCGACAGCTCGTCCATGATCACATTCGCGCTGGCGGGGCTAAGATCACGGTGAAGCGCGAGCGATTTGCTGAGGAACTCCTCGCGGGCAATGTCCATAGTCCCACGCTTGGAATGCTTCGTGAGCGCCTTGCGCCAAACATCCGCCTCGGCCTCCGAAATTCCCATCATTGCGGCGATCACCAAGACCACCTGCTCCTGGAAGCAGACCACGCCGTATGTGCGCCGCACGATCGGCTCGAGGCACGGGTGCAGCACCTCGATCCGGCTGTAGCCGTTGCGGGCGTTGACATATTTTCGGACAGCGTTCGAGCGGATTGGCCCCGGCCGGATCAATCCGATAGACGCCACCAAATCCTCGAAATCTCGCGGATGAAGCTGAGTCGCAAGATTTGCCTGCGCCGGTGAACCAAGCTGGAACAGGCCCATGTTGTCGCCGCTCCAGAGCATCTTATAGACTTCGTTGTCCTCCAGCGGAATCTGCTCGTGCGTAAAGCCAGGGACAATATTGCCGATGCTGTAGGATGCGTCCTTGACCACCGACAAAATCGGTAGGCTGAGAATATCCAGCTTGATCGCTCCTGCCGATTCGACATCGTCCTTGTCCAGCATGACAATCGGCAAAACCCCACGTGCTGACGGTGTGACTGCATTCAGATAGGCAAGCGGCTGCTCGGAGATGACCAATCCCGACGAGTGCGATCCCAGATGGCGGGGGTGGTCGGCGATCCTCGCGCACAGGTCGAAAAGCTGTTCGAAACGCTCCGCATACTCGGCGTGGTCGCGCAGTTCAGCGTACTTTGCGAACGCTTCCCGAATATGCGCCGCCGAAACAAATCCGCTGATGTGCTTGCGGAACCATTCGACCGCCTCGTCGGGGATCGCCAGCACCTTGCCGATATCGCGCACCGCACCCTTTGCCTGATAGCACATGTATGTGCAGCAGAGCGCGACTGTATCCTGACCATACTCCTTGGCGATCCAGCGGAAGACATCGTCGCGACGCCTTGCGTCGAAGTCCAAATCGATGTCTGGCTTCTTGCCGGGCGCAATCCAGCGGGCGACCGGAAGGTTGCGCGCGATGACATCGATATCGGTCAGGTTAAGACAATAGCAGACCTCCGAATCCGCGCCGCTGCCTCTGCCAGTCACCATGACACCCTGCTCTCTCGCCGAGCGGACAATATGCGCGGCATTCAGCAGAAAGTGCGTGTAGCCGAGCGTATTGATCAGGTTGAGTTCGTAGTCTAGGCGCGAGCGCGCTTCATGCGAGTCCGCAAACATGCCGCGTCTTCGCCTTGCGCCTTGATAGGCAAGTTCACGCAGATGAAACTGCGGCGAATCGCAGCCATCCGGCAGCCACCGGTACCGCGCGGTCATATCCTCATCCATCGGGACAATGCCGTCCGACGCGCATTTCTCCACCACGAGCATGGTATTGGTGACCGCCTCGGGGTTCCAGTCGAAAATGCTGCACATCTCCCTGAACGATTTCAGATGCCGCTCGCTGCTCAGCGGCCTGGTCTCGTGCTCGTCGGCGATCGTAATTCCCGCCGCGATGCACCGCTTGATATCGTGCGCGATCATTCCATCTGGCTTCGCATAGTGGACATTGTTCGTTGAGACACATTTCACGCCGACATGCCGCGCGAGAAACGCCAGATTGCGGCAGGTCGCCAGTGAATGAGGCGTGAAGTCGTCCTGAAGCTCGACATAGAGATCGTCGCCGTACCAGTCTTTGAGTGTTTTGAGCCACAGGACGGCATCGTCGAATCGGTGCGCCCGAATCAGCGACGACAGCTTTCCACGCCTGCAACCGGTCAGACAGACCACATCCTGCGCATGAAGCGGCACCGCGTCCCACGGAGCAAACGGCGAGAGCCTTCCGCCATGTGCATAGGCGCACGAAATCAGGCGGCAGATATTGGCATAGCCCAGCCGGCTTTTCGCGAGGAGTGTGAGGTGCGTGCCGTCGTCCAGCGTGATCTCGGTACCAAAGATGGGCCGAATCGAATACGCCTTGCAGCAGAGATTGAACTTGACCGCAGCGGTGAGCGAGTTATGGTCGGTGACTGCCAGCGCGGTCATGCCAAGTTCCGCCGCACGGCGCACAAGCTCCTCGATCTCGCTGCCGCCGTCCAAAAAGCTGTAGGGCGTATGGCAATGGAGTTCAACGTACATTTAGTCTCAATCGCCGATCCCGCGCAGACGCCACTCGCCTTCGCCGATCCGGCACAGCTCGTACGTGCCGTCGGGTTCGGTGGTCACTCGGAACGCCTGCGCCTCCATCACCGTCCCATGGCTCCAGCTACTCTCTTTCCACCGGTCGATCACCCTCCGCACATCAAACATCTCGACCCGACCACGCCGCCCAAGCCGCTTGTAGCGAACCGGCTCGCCCTTGGAGTTGACAGCAACAGACACCTTCTCGTTTTTCAATTTCGCCAGATAGTGCGTCCAGAACCCTACCCTCCGCGCATGGATCAGCAGCGATCCTGGCATGACAATGCTGTAGCCGTGCTTGCGCCGCAGATGGCGAAGTGTGGCCTCCAGGCTATGTTTGCGCTCGTGCGGCAGGTTTCGTGCGCTGTCGTTGTCGTCAAGCAGCGCAAGCTGCACGCCGGACCCGCCGTCGAGATCGCTTGCCGCAAGACGTACATCCAGAATTGGACGGTCAAGATGCAGACGCTTCAGCAGCCGCAGCGCGCCTCGCAGAAGCATGGCGCAATCGTGCGACGGCATGGTCAGCGATTCGGATTCGCGGATGTAGCTGCTGTCGTTCATCTGGACAGTCAGCGACAAAGTCCGGCAGTATCTCAGCGACGACAACAGATCGGCGGCGATCCGTTCGCAGCAGGTTTTGAGCGATGCATGGATCGTGTCGGTGAGCGACGTTTCGTCCTCGAACACATAGCAGCATTCGATCTTCGGCGGCGGCCAGATCGCGCGGACAGGATCGTCGTCCTCCCCCACCAGCAGTCGTGACAAGCGATAGGCGAACCGCCTGAACTTGCGCTCAAGCTCCGGCTTTGGGATTTGGCCGAGATCACCAAACGTCTCCACACCAAGTTTTCCAAGCTCCTTGACCAGCTTCGAATCGACCGATCCCGACTCCCCGAGCTTAGTCTTCGCGAGAAACTCCTGCTCATATCCCAGCGGCACATCCTCGACGAAACCGCTGAATTTTCGCGCAAACGCCGCCCGCCGCGCGACCAGCTTGGTCGATCCCAGTCCCACATGCACGGCCATCGACGATGCCTGCGCGATGCCGGATGCCAGCGCCTGAGTCCTGCCGAGCACGCCAGGGCCAGTCATCTCGACATAGCAGATTTCGGGGCTTGCCGGCTGAACCACCGAGCTTTCGACCGCGAGAACATCCCACAGCGCCTCAGCCGCCTGCTCGTACTCGGCCTTGTCGTAGGGCAGCACAATCAGGCCACGGCAGAGCGCCCGCGCTGAAGTGGCCGACTGGCCGCAGCGTACGCCGTACGCCGACGCCTCCTCCGAGACCGCCTGGATGACACCATCCGCCGACGCGATCACCAGCGGCTCACCCGACATGTCGGGGTGACGCCGCCGCTCAGAACATACAGGGACATCTCGAAACCAGAAGCAAGCGATCAAAACAAACGCCTCCAACGCCATCGACCAATGGCCAATTATATGTTCACGGAGCGGAAATGTCAAACATATGTTCGTATTTTCTGCAAAATCTGGTATAGTTCAGAATGGGTACAAAGGATGTTGGCGAGAGCCTACCTACCCCGGCTCGTTCCTCGCCACCCCTCCCGAAGCGGGAAGGGAAGGAGTGGGCTTTGCCACCGGTAATTACTGGCCCCGAACCGGGTGTGTTGCCGCAAGGGTTTGTTCCTCTTATGGCGGAGGCAAGGAGCTAGGCGCAAACCCTCCCCCGCCTCCCGAAGCGGGAGGAGCTATTTTCGGCGAAATGTTACGAAAGTCGCGATTCAGGCTCCTCCCGCTTCGGGAGGCGGGGGAGGGTCTTACTGCGGCCCACCATGACGAACCAAGATCGAAGCGCAAGGCTCGCGTGAGCGCAACGTAAGCTAAGGGCTAGGAAAGAGAGTTTAACAGCAATGTGCGGAAGATATGCGCTGGGGGTGGCAACAGAGCGGATTGTCGCCAAATTTGATGTCACTGCGATCTTGACCGACCAAATCGAGCCGCAGGAGCAGGTTCGGCCAACCAACCTAATTCCCGTGATCACTCAGCCCGAACAGGGCAGCCGGATTCTGGAGCCGATGCGCTGGGGGCTGGTGCCCTCGTGGAGCAAGGACGTTTCCGGGCGGCCATTGATCAACGCCCGCGCCGAAACGTTGGCCGAAAAGCCTGCGTTCAAGCGCTTGCTCAGCCGCAAGCGTTGCCTCATCCCGTCCGACGGTTTCTACGAGTGGAGCAACAAAAAGAACTCCGCCGGCAAGCAGGATATGTACTTCTTCACCATTGGCGACCGCGAACTGTACGCCTACGCGGGGCTCTTCGATGATTGGTACGACCCTACGACCAACGAGGTACTGCGCAGCACCGCCCTTATCACCTGCGCGCCAAACCCGTTGATCGAGACCATCCACGACCGCATGCCTGCAATCCTAAACAACGAAACCGCTGAGCAATGGCTGACCGCAGCAAATGATACTGAATTTCTCTCCCAACTACTCAAACCCTACCCCGCGGGCGAAATGCACGCAGAGCTTTGCATCACGGATACGCCGCCAAGAGTGGCGAAAACGAGTCGGGTAAACGCTGAGGATGATACGCTAAGTCTGTTCTAGGCCTATCGACAGGAAATCAACTCATGTTTCACAATTTCGAACAGTCATATCTTCCGGACGGAGTCAGCCTGGATGGGCCGCCGTCAAATTGTATACCAACCGCCGAAAGTGACCTGATCGAGCAATATTTCGCTCGATACGGAGGCATTTCATTCGGCGAAGGTATTGTACCGAGTTATCTCGTCTGCGAATCGTGCAGAATGGAATGTCAGAGTCGAGGAGGCATTTCCTAAATTCAAAGGTCTCTTACTTTGCTTTGCTTATGACTGGCTAGGACGGGCGTTCGCTTTGAACAGCAATGAGCCCGTACTGGAAGCCCTGGAGTTCTAATGTATGATCAAGGTACACGGCGAGGCACTTCAAACGCCATGCAATCTAGAGACCTTCCATGAAAGCGAGTTGATAGAATTTCAAGAAGAAGCGTTAGGCCTAAGCTTCTACTCCGCCTGGAGAAATGCAGGCGGCGGAATACCGAAGTACGATCAGTGCGTCGGATATAAAGTGCCGCTGTTTCTAGGAGGTATTGATGGAGTAGACAACTTGGAATTATCTGATATAGATGTGTATTGGTCATTGACGGGCCAGATACTCAGCCAAATAGAACGCTCATGATTGGACTTCGTGAGTTTGTGAACTCAGTCGAAAAGACACTATCCGTCCATCAATCCCAGATTACACACTTCGCAATACTTTATCAAATCCCACTAAATGATCCGTCGCATCTGAATTTCCACCACTTGAGTTGAAACACGGAACTGATCCGCAATGTAGCCCGCCAAATAGGAAAGAGCCGTCGTCGAAATTTCTTCTGGTGTAAGACCACCAGTCCCTTCAGCAAGCTTCTCCCGCGCCTTGTCAATAGCCGTAAAAAGCTTTTTGGTCGGCACCAAGATATGGCCAGCAAACATGTTGGCTTGAATCTCCACGGACTTATAGTCACGCGCAGGAATCCCAAGAATATTAGCTGACCATTCTGCTGTCGTGTTAGCCGCAAGTTGCGCTAGCTGCTCACGATGCAGTACAAAGTGTCCAACTTCATGAGCCAATGTGAAATGTAAACGGCTAGGATACTTTTCGAATACATGTTCATCTACAGTGATATTCGACAAGTCGGTAGACAGTGACCCGTCGATACCGAAACGATCCCTGTAACCTCGAAACAAGACGATTTCCAACCCTAGCTTTTTCTCGATAATAATTTCTATCGGAGTTGGAACGACCGGTGTCGGTTCTAACGCTTCCGGACAATGTTCCGCAAGGAAAGCCTGAGCGATCCGCTCAATTTCATCCTCGCTCAGAAACGGGACGTTCACGAGTTATACTCCCGCTTGATTGCTGCGATTAACTCGTTCAGCGTGTTTTCATCAACTGGATCCCCCTCCAGAGTTCTAAAGAACGCTGGCAGCTTCCCAACAAGCTCCTTGTCGTCGAGTATTCGCCGAGGTATTTCTCCACGATCGAGGGCTGCTAACCTGGTCAGTTCATGCCACTCGGGTCCGTCCGTAGATAAGTTAAGCGCAACCCTAAATGGCTCCAACTTTGCTGGTTCTCTTGGTGGCGGCAATAGGCCACGCTCCACCTTAGAATAGTTGCTTGCTTCGTATTCACTCGCCGCACAGAACGCTCTTAGAGTTATGTCACGCGCCAGACGCAGCTCCTTAATGTATTGTCCAAATCGGTTCTCGGCCATTGGTGCCCTCCTTACTCAACAATGATACCCTATTGTGGTAATTAATTACTACGTTCAATATTGGGCGTAAATTTGATTCAATGATAAACTAATCTTCTTCAGTACCCGTGCCATGAGAACCTGGTTTAATGCCTTACAATCATGCATTCTCAGACTTCCTGTCTAATCATTGTCCCCTCCCATCCCGCCCCAATCCCCCTCATTCAATGATATAATCTAGCCGGTAATCTCCACAGGCGCGCGACGTTGCTGACCGCGAGTGGTACTCCCTTCCTAGACCTTGAGCGAATGACCCAGCGGAGAGCGATGCGACGCACGAAAATCGTCTGTACAATCGGGCCGGCCACCAGCAGCCCGGATGCGTTGAACCAGCTTATCGACGCGGGCATGAATGTGGCCCGCCTCAACTTCTCCCATGGCTCGCACGAAGATCACGCGGCCGTCATCGCCACGATCCGTAGCCATCCCAAAAGCGACACGGTCGCCATTCTGCAGGATTTGTCCGGGCCGAAAGTCCGCATAGGCATGATCGCGGCGGGCACGGTCGATCTTAAACCAGGCGCGCAGCTCATTTTGACCTCACGCGAAGTTCCTGGCGACGAAAATGAGATCAGCATCTCCATCCCGGAGATGACCGAATCAGTCCCGGTCGGCGCGCAACTTCTCTTGGACGACGGCAATGTCGAGCTAAAGGTCAAAGCGCGCAAGCCCGACGCGCTTGTCTGTACGGTGGTCACCGGAGGGATTTTATCGTCGCATAAGGGCGTCAACGCCCCCGGTGTTTCGCTTCCGATCGCCGCGATTACCGACAAAGACCTCGACGATCTCAAGTTCGGCATTCAGCAAAAGGTCGATTGGGTCGCGGCGTCGTTTGTGCGCAGCGCCAACGATATCGCCGTCCTGCGTGGCTTTTGTGACGCGTCCCGCGCCAAAGTCAAGCTGATCGCAAAGATCGAAAAGCACGAGGCCGTTCGCAATATCGATGAGATCATCGCTATGGTCAACGGCATCATGGTGGCGCGCGGCGATCTTGGGGTCGAGATTCCGATCGACGAAGTGCCTGTCACGCAGAAGATGATCATCAAGAAGTGCAATTCGGTCGGCAAACCTGTGATTACGGCTACCCAGATGCTCGAGTCGATGATCCACAATCCCCGACCGACCCGCGCGGAGGTCAGCGACGTTGCCAACGCCATCATCGACGGCACCGACGCCATCATGCTTTCCGGCGAGACGGCGGTTGGCGCGTATCCGTTCCTGGCAGTCAAGATGATGGATCATGTCGCACGCTTTACCGAAGCGTCACTGAGCTATCGCCATGTGATCGTTGAAGACCTGAGCGATTCTCATACGATCACGCGGGCCATCGGGCAGGCGACTTGCGACATCGCGTCAGATCTGAACGCGTCCGCGATCATTACAGCGACATCGTCGGGCAGCACTGCGATTGCGGTTTCACGCTATCGTCCGCATGCTCCGATCATCGCGGCAGCGCACAGGCCGGAAATCCTGCGCCGCCTTGCGCTCATTTGGGGCGTAACGCCGGTTTTGGTCAGCGATGTCAAAGATTCGGACGAGATGATGGTCGAGTGCCTGAAGGCGGCGGCCGCGACGGATTTCATTAAGGATGGGGACGTGGTTGTGTTGACTGGTGGCGTTCCGGTCGGCATTCCCGGTAACACGAACTTCATCAAAGTACACACGATGGGGCAACCATACTCAACCGAGTAACAAATCTCTGCGAAGGCAAACCATGAAAACGGAAACACGATATCTAGGAAATGAGGGTGAGCAAGCCTCTCAAGGCGACGAGGCGGAGACGCCACGAAGGTCGCGGATCGGCTCCAAGCGTCGCAAGCGCAAGCCTGTCTTAGGACTGGTGCCGCGTATTGCGTTGATCGCGATGGCGTCGGTTGTGGTAGTCTTCGCGAGTTGCGCGTTTGTCGCCAAGATCGCCCAGCCCTATTCGATGCAGCTTGAGCAGCACAAGCAAATGCGCGCGCTCAACACTCAGCTTGCCGACCTCAACGCATCCAACGACGATCTCGACCGACAAATCCGCTACATTCAGCAGCCCGCCGGGATCGAAACTGCCGCACGTGCGCAAGGGTATCTGAAGCCCGGCGAGATCAGCATCGTGGTTGACACGAAGGACATGCCGCGGGCAGCGCGACCGGAACCGACGGGTTTTGCGGGATTGATTCAAAAAGCATGGTCGCATTGGACGGGCAAGGGGACGTAGAGCTGCTAAAGAACTATGCGGCTCGATTGGGTCAACATTCGACAAACACTATTACGAAATATTGCTCCAAATATCTGCTGAAACAAATCTCGAAATATGTGCGACATTACTCGTGGCGACAACGAGCTGTGCCTTTGGTAAGTTCGTCGTCAGTGCTTGCGCTGCCAGTATGACATCCACGTCCAGAGCTTTAGGATCTGCAGTCGGTACCGCCTGATTACGTGATTGAGCCCATAGACCTGCGGCAAGCAGCATTGCGTCTGACGTTAGCGGGAGAAAGTTGAAATTCATCTTCAGTACGTCTAGTTCTCGTACGCTATTCGTTTTTTTCGCTCTCAGCAATTCGCGGCGCAATTCGTAGTCAGCAATTTCAGGCACATATATTTCACGTCCGCTGGCTATGCAATTCGCTGCCCAATGAGCTACGGGCCTAACTGTGTTGCCGCGGACTGGAATGGATAGCTGTCCGAGCGGATATGAATGCAGAAAAATGTGCAGACTCATGGAATTAGCGGCCTTTCGCCACTTTCAATTCTGTTTCGGTTCAAGCTCTGCAATAGCTCCTCGGCCTCCGCGTCTGACTTGCGGATTTCTTCAGGATCGGTAGACGCCTCGTCCTGAAGTCGCTTCCGCAGGTACGCAAGCGCGGCGGCATTCTTTGCGCTGATGTCTGGCGTCGCGCTGGAGTCCGAAATCACGGGTGAAATGAACTCCACTACTAAACTTTCTAGCAGCTTAGTCGGCTCTACCCCTCTAGCTTTCGCGGTTTGTGTAAGACGCTCCGATAACTGCGGGCTTACATCAATCGTATAGTTCATGCGACCCCCATTCACGCTTCTACTTGCTAGCCTGCCCAGGAACCACCTTTAACAATATTAGCCCCGCATGGTAAACCCCTGTGCCGTCGATCTTTGCAGGTGGATTATCCAGCGAGAAGACTGTGTAAGAAATCACGGTGCCCGTCGAATTCTTGATCGAGACCGTGTCGCCGGTCGCTTTGGCCGTTGGTACCTTCCCTTTGAATGCGTCCACATCGAACTCGGCGACACCGATCAAGATGGATTTCGGCGAACCGCCGATATCCAGCGACCTGCTGCTGCAGCTCTGCTGCGGGACAGGATCGTTGCTCTTCAATGAATCCGGCACCTTTGTCAGCGCCCAGACATTCTCGCGGTCGTACCACGGGAACGAACCCTCCTGCACTTTATAGGTCTGTGCAGTCGATGCGGACGGGGTGTCGTCTGCCCGAACTACCTGTGCGGTCATCGGCACAAGCAACACTGCTGTCAAGGTAAATATCCAATACGC
The DNA here is from genome assembly GCA_963699265.1 of uncultured Armatimonadota bacterium. GTDB lineage: Bacteria > Armatimonadota > Armatimonadia > Armatimonadales > Capsulimonadaceae > CAXSEA01. Next base: position 2,373,281 of record OY969427.1, read on the forward strand.
ACAGAAATTGCGACGAGTGGGCATTCGTTTATTCTCCAAATTTTGTCTTGAAACGGCGGTGACGGGGAGCCGCGGCATCCTGGGCTGAATGCTGCGTCATCGTCAACGGGCTTTGAGTCGGTCTGATCGACTTGGACCAAAGACCCACACCTGGCTCCATTGTTGCACAATTCAACGGCAACACGCCCCTTCGAACACAGGCGAGCACGACTGGCAAGGGTGATTCGCATCAGATAACTCATCGGGTATCCTTTCCGCAAAGAATCTCGTTGCGATAAGCGCTTATGACTTAGCTTTAGTGTCCACGCAAACGAGATTGGCGAAGCCGCCGACGCGTTCTAGTTTGCGTCGAAGCGCGCCAGCATAAATTTTCAAGGAAAAATTGAGTTATGGGAAAAGAGATCCTGGTCAATGTCGCCAACCGGGAGACGCGCATCGCGGTCCTCGACGACAACCAGCTAGTCGAACTGCGGATCGAGCGTGAAGAACAAGTAGTAGGAAATATCTATAAGGGACGTGTCGAAAACGTTCTGCCGGGTATGGACGCCGCGTTTGTAGATATTGGCCTCGAGCGCAACGCGTTTCTGTACGTTGCCGATATTCTGCCGGAATATGTAGATTCGGACGACGATTCCGACGAAGATGACGAAGGCGAAAACGACAGCTTTGCGCGCTCCCCTCGCGAAAAAGAGGTCGTTGCCGCGCCGCGCAGCGAGCAGGTTCGGGAGCAACAGGAGGCCCGTCAGCAGCAGGAAGAGGCGCACGCTGTCGTTTCGGCCTTTGAGGACGATGTTGACTATACGGCGCCAATCTCCAGCATTTCGGACGATCCGCTGGAAGATTATTCGGCTTACCTAGGTGATCCCGGACGCTCTGACACGGATGAAGCTGACGAGGATATCGATTTTGCCAGCGACTCGTCCTACGAGGCGTCGGAAGATGCAATTCCGGAAGTAACGTCAGCAGTCGCCGATCAAGATAGCAATGTATCGAGCCTAATCTCCGATGTCAACTCCAGCCAACCGCTTGAAGTCGTGGCCCTGATCGAATCGCAAGATGTGCCTGAGGCTGCGTCCGAACCGTCCGCCGACGAGGGGAACGCCGAACTTGATGGCGCGTCGTCCGAATTTGATTTGTCAACAGATTCGGGAGCTGGCGACGAAATCGCCACATCGCCAAGCGATGACGAACTGGCGGAATCTGTGCTTAATGGCGAGGCTTCTGATCAATCGCTCGACTCTGCCGCTCCAAACTCGAACGCACCTGGACAAGCTCCGCGCCGCCCAGGCGCAGACAGATCGCGTGGGCGAGTTCAGCAAGGCCGAAGGCCAGGGGGCGGCGCACGGCCCGGTCGCGGGCCTCGTCGCCATGTCCCGATCCAGGAGCTGGTGCAGCCTCGTCAAGAACTCATGGTGCAGGTCGTCAAAGGGCCGCGCGGCACCAAAGGATCGCGCGTTTCGACCCGCATGTCGCTCCCTGGCCGCTATCTTGTCCTCATGCCCGACGCTAACAATCTTGGCGTCTCCCGCAAGATCGAGGAGGCCAAAGAGCGCGACCGTCTGAAGAACGCCGTGGAGAAGTTCCGCCAGCAGGGATTCGGCATTATTGTCCGAACCGAGGCGGAGGGCCGCCATATCAGTGAGCTTTATCAGGACTACATGATGCTCACCGAAACCTGGCACAAGATTTGGGCGAAGGCCAAGACCACCCCCGCGCCTGGACTAATCCATCAAGATCAAAGCCTTATTTATGCGATCATGCGCGACGCGTTCGGCTCCGACATCGACCGCCTGATCATCGATTCCCCGGACGATTATGCCCGCGCGTACGAAATCATCGACCGCATCTCACCTGATCTCGCCGACCGCATTCACCTCTACGACGGCAAAAAGCCGATGTTCGAGCAGTTCAAGCTGGAGGAGGACATCGAACGGCTGCTGCGGCGAAAGGTCTGGCTGCGAAGTGGCGGATATCTGGTGATCGATCAGACCGAAGCGTTGACATCGATCGATGTCAACACCGGAAAGTTTATCGGCAGCACGTCCGGCCTCGCCGAAACCATCCTGACCACCAATATGGAGGCGACCCTCGAGATTGCACGCCAATTGCGACTACGGGACATCGGTGGCATGATCATCCTGGACTTCATCGATATGGACAGCCAGCGCGACAAGAAGCTGGTCACCGACGCGCTGTTCAAATCGCTTAAGAATGATCGCAGCCGCACCAAAATCTCCAGCATCAGCCCGCTTGGCCTCATTGAGATGACACGCAAGCGAACAAAAGAGACGGTCGATGTCGCGCTGACTGACACGTGCCCGTACTGCCACGGCATCGGGCGCGTGCCGTCGTCTGAAACTGTCAGCATGCAAGTCGAGCGCGAAATCCACAAGATGTCGGCCGATGTCAGCAGCGAAGCGATCTTGGTGATTGCCCATCCGGACGTTGTCGCGCAGCTTGTCGGCGCGCAGGGCGAGGACATCGAAAAGCTGGAGCGACAGGTTCGCCGCGCCATCTATGTGCGTGCGCAGCCGCATTTTCACATTGAAAAGTACGAGATCGAACCTGGCAGCATGCAGCGCATTGAGCAGAACTATCCGCTGCCGAAGCGCGGCCAAGTGATTGACTGTGCAGTGCAGAAGAGCGTCATTTCGCCCCTGCCCTGGGCGACCGCGCATATCGACAACGGCTACCAGGTCGAAATTGCGAACGGCGGCAAATTCCTCGGCCAGAATGTCCGAGTCAAGCTCCACAGTGTTGCGCGGTCGCACGCGATTGGCGAAGCGCTCGCGGGCGGCGGGCAGCGAGGAAGTCAAGGGCAGAGCGACCAAAGCGGGCGCGAACGTTCTGGTCGCCCCGAACGCAGCGGACGGCCTGCTCCGGCCGGCCGGTAGTATTTGTCGATAGGGGAGAATCGCATGTTTTCAACCAACAATTCCGGCCATGTCGCCGTCCTTTTTGCTCTTGGCGCGTTGCTGCTTCCACCGCTACCCGCCTCCGCCAAGGAAGACCGAGTTCCCGTGGTGTCTGCCAATGTAAAGGTCTATGACAATCTGGTATATGCTACGCGCTCAGGCGGACGAGAGCTCAAGCTAGACCTCTACGTTCCGGCTGGAAGTGCGCCGAAGCCTTTAGTCATCTGGATCCACGGCGGCGGATGGACTATGGGCGGCAAGGGCGAGTGGGTGCATCCACTGTTTCTTACCGAAGATGGATTTGCGGTTGCGAGCATACAGTACCGCTTCAGCAGCGAGGCCATTTTCCCCGCGCAAATCCAGGACTGCAAGTCGGCCGTCCGATTCCTACGATCAAATGCTGCAAAATACGGGTTGGATACGAACCGCTTTGCGGCAATGGGAGAATCGGCTGGAGGAAATTTGACGAGCCTGCTTGCAACCACGGCCGGCGACAGCAAACTTTCGGATCCCAGCGACGACAACGTGAGCGACACCGTACAGGCCGCAATCGATCTGTGCGGTCCCGCAGACCTCTCGGCAGTGCCCGATGTTGCTCCGCCCGGAACGGCAGCCTTTTACACGGCGAAGCTCCTGGGAAACCCTCCAAGCAAGGTACCCGACCTGGCGCGGCAGGCGAGTCCCGTTTTCCACATCACGAAACAGACTCCGCCGTTCATGATTCTTCACGCCCAGGGCGATCCGGTCTGTCCGGTAGATCAGAGCAAAGAATTTTATGCTGCGCTTCAAAAGGCGGGCGTGACCAGCTCCCTTACAATTTTTCCGGATAACCAGCATGTCGGCCCGTTCTTTTGGACCGATGCGATGCATCAGAAGATGCTCGACTTTCTGCAAAAGTCTCTCAACATTTCCCAATGAGTGGCTCGTAGTACGGCGCGCAATCACGATTGGTCAGGCAGTAATGCATAATATGCGGCAACACGGCGTATTTTGCGCACGCTTGTCGCATATTGGCTTATCAGATATTTACTAGCAAATCGTCTTTTCGGCATTCTTGCCTATTAGTTTTACCGGTATGCGTGGAATGATCTCGTAGACCTGTCAAACCGATGTCAACGCAAACACTTCACCGTCCCCCTGCAAACGCAGAACGGAAGCCCACGGTCTGGATCCTGTCCGCCGTCATGCTGGCCACCATGTACTCGCTGCTACTGCTCAGCTATACGCAGTCGTACGCCATGGGCGATTTGATGAACCGTTGCGTACTAATGAACCCCAAGCTGTCGCGCATCTGGAGCGTTGCAAATGTCGAGATCGGCGTAGGATACTTTGGCGTTTTCGGCGCAATGACGTTCTATTTCATCAAGATTCGCCGCCATCAGAGCCAGCATCTTCACGACCTTCAATTAGCTTTTGCTTATCTGGTTGGATCATTTATTCTCGACTATCTATGCGTACGCAACCTCTCTCCTTTTGTTGCTCTCCTGGTTGGTGATGCCATCGTGATGACCTTCACGCTGTTTGTCTCTAGGCAGCTTTGGTTCCAGCGGCTGCTTGGCGTGTTTGTCCCCATGATCTTCTTCACATGCGGCATGGGTCACTTCCTCGAAGGCATATCGTACTGGAAACTTACATATCCCCTTAACGTCCCTTGGGCGATGGTGACCGCCGACATTGGCTTTGCCGTTTTGGTGAACGCCGCCCGGTTTCCGGCATTCATCAAGGGTTCGGACATTCAGGACGAGATGGACAAGATGCAAGTCGCCGCACTAGCCCACCAACAGCTTTTCCGCGACGTGCTGTTTTCGGTAACGGACGGCAAGCTAAGGTTTCATGCCGATTCATCCGGACTACCAGAAATGCTGCCGGAGCGGGCAAAAATGATCGACCTCAACATTCATAACCTGAGCGGCGCGCGGGCTATGGTAAGGAAGGTCGCGGACGACTGCGATTTCCCGGACGACCGTATCGATCTGCTGATGACCGCAAGCGGCGAGGCGCTGATGAACGCGATCGTGCACGGAAAAAACGGCTCGGTGACCGTGCGGGCCGACAGCGGCTCAGTTCAAGTGTGGATTACGGACGAGGGCGCGGGCATTCCACTCCAAGATCTTCCCAGTGCAACGCTGCAAAAAGGATGGAGCTCAGCAGGAACTATGGGAATCGGGTTTCCATTGATGCTCAGCACTTCCGACACAGTTGATATCGCAACCTCCGACAAAGGCACCACCGTTGTAGTTACAGTCGGAGCCAACCACGCCGACAGCATTCGGCTGCCATTCCTCAATGCCAAGCCCACTCAGTCACAGTGACACGCGCTCGCGGTTTTTCTTCCCCAGTGGCGTTCCCCGCCAGCTTCCAGCATAGAGTATTCTAATCTTGTCTTCCGCGGGCAAAAACGGTGGGAATTTGGCTGCTGTAAAATGCAACTCTTCTGGCTGATTCTAATTTCGTTCGTGGTCGCGATGTTCGCGCGCACCGTCAAGGTGCCGTACGCGCTTGCCCTCGTCGTTGCCGGGCTGGGAATCGGCGCAATGCATCTTATGCCGGAGGTGCGCCTCGATCCGACCATCCTACTCTCGGTCTTTCTGCCTCCACTTCTTTTCGAAACAGCGATCAACCTGCGCGTCGATTCGCTCAAACGCGACTGGAAGCCGATCACCGTTTTCGCGCTAGCCGGCACAATCCTTTCGACATTCGTCATCGGCGCACTATGCTCCCGGTTTCTGCACATGCCGATCGGGTCGGCACTGGTGTTCGGCGCGGCGATTTCGACCACTGACCCAATCTCGGTGCTGGCCGTCTTCGCGAGACTGGGCGCGGGCCGACGGTTGCGCCTGCTAATCGAGGCTGAAAGCCTTTTCAACGATAGTGTTGCAGTGGTCCTCTTCACAGTCGCGCTCGCGTATGCGGCGGGTGTCCACCAAAGCGTCGGCGGGAGTGTTCTTGAGTTTTTCTGTCTCGCAATAGGTGGTGCGGCCCTCGGCATCGCGATAGGCGGTCTTGCATCAAGGCTGCATTTCGAGATCGACGATCATCTGGTCGAGATTACGCTCACGACGATTGTTGCGTTCGGCTCCTATCAGTGCGCGCAGGCGCTGCATCTATCTGGCGTGATGGCCGTGATTGCGTCGGGCATTGTCATCGGCAACTACGGTATGCAAAAGGCGATGACGCCAAACACCCGCCTTGCGATGACCGCCTGGTGGGAGTACGCGGGTTTCTTGGTCAACTCACTCGTTTTCCTGCTGATTGGGATCGAGGTGACTAATATCAGTTGGGCGGACAAGCTGCCGCTTGTGGTCGGCGCAGTTTTGATCGTGTTGGCGGGCCGCGCCGTCATCTATCCACTCTCGTCACTCGTCAACCGGATCGGGGCTGACGTTCCCCGGAGCTGGCAGCATATCCTGTTTTGGGGTGGTTTGCGTGGCGCGTTGTCCATGGCGCTGATCTTAGGTTTGCCGCGCACATTTCCGTACCTCAGTCAAATTGAGACAGCCACTTTTGGCGTGGTTGTGTTTTCGCTGCTGGTGCAAGGGATGACGCTCGGCCCGCTTCTCACGAAGCTCGGTCTCTGCAGTTCGCTGAGCGGTGACCCAAGCGATGCGACCGCTTCCCGAATTCGGAAGCTAAACGCGGAGATCGTCGCGGCGCAAGCGGCAATTGACGAGATCGATCGGCTCAAGATGACCGAGTCCTACGCGACCTGGTCTTTGGATCTGCTACTGAGGCGTTACGAGCAAGATATGTCAACCGCGGTGAACGAGCTGCGACAGATCGATCCGCGCTTCGACTCAAACTACGCAAGCAAAAACAACTCGCCGCAAAGCCTGGCGCTTTTTGCAGAGAAAATCGCGCTGCAGGAGGCCGAACGTCGCGGCCTACTGCTAGAATCGGACTGGGCCGAAATCGCTGATCGCATTGACGCAGAATTGGTAAGGATTCAGGACGGGGCGGGAGAATAGCGGCGGCATCCTGAATGATGGAATCAAAAAGACAGGCAATTCAGCCGCAAAACAGAGCTCGGCCCCTCAATCCGGCGCGGCAACCGGCGTTTTGACCACGCTCCACGCGCCCGAATCCGATATTGATATTGCTATCGGCTCGCCGATCTGTGTCTCTCTATCAAGCAGCACCTTCACCCCGATCAACTTTGACCCGTGCGGTGGCGAGGACTCCCGCAAGATGAACATTTGAACGTTGGTCTGCGGCGCATCGTCGGATGGACTCGGCGGCCATCCGCGCATTGTGAAACGATTAATGCCGTTATTTTGATCGTCACGAGCCAGCGCCGTGCCGACATACACGTTAGTCTTATCAATTTGAGGATAGGTGAACGTCAACTGGAGCGTGTAGGCATCAGCCTTTTGCTGAGCGGCCTCCATGCTGTTTCGTTGGTCGGTCGGCATTCCCACATAGCGGATAGACTTAAGCTTTAGCGGCAAGTTTGGCGCGTCATCGGATGCTTTATCAAGCTCAAGCGTCTGGCCGAGTTCAGGCACCGGAATATTGCGAAACGAAACGAACTGCTCATGACGTTCGTAGCCCGTTGCAGTGAATTGAAGCGGCCAGGATGTCGGGGATTGACCACTGCAAGTGAAGAACGCCTGAGTTTGACCTGGACCGATGTGCGAACCGTCGGCGTTCCAGTAGACTTCATTATGTAGTTCAAAATAGTGCGTATGTTGCGGCGCGAGTGGTCCTTTCCAATCGATGTCCGAGATGAACCAGGCTACTTTGGGGTTGCCAGAATCGGTCGAAATGAGAAAAAGATGGCTAGGATACGGCTTCGTGTCCTTGATCGCTTGAATGCCGAACTTGACACCGTTAATCGTCGCTCCGAATTTGTCTGTTACGACGTAGTTGGCCGCAGGAGGAGCCAAGCTGCTAAGCGGTATGTCGGCATCAAACGGTATCCAGGCAGTCTGCTGCTTCAGACTAGCCGCGTTCTCGCCGACTTTGAATTCAAACCTAAGAAACTTATGCGACCCGGGAGTGATTGGGCCGGTTACAGGATCGGATTTACCGTCTGGCCCCGGTACATTCCCGCTCGTGGCAGTCATTCCATAGACTGGAATTACTCCATCGTAGGCATTCACCAGCCGAATGCCAACAAAGTCATCCGGCATTTTGGAATGGTCAATATCGAACGAGTAACGTGTCATCGCGCCGCCTAGAGGCGACTTTGAATCAATAGTTATGCCTTCCACTTTATTATCGTTCCGAGGGGAGTTACAAATTGATAGTTCAGCGGCACCTCGACATCATATGCTGTCGGCACGGGAACTGAGTCAAATTCCATGTCGCTAGTTGCCGACCCTGTTTGTTGGATCGGCGCGGACGGCTCCTGCATCTCGATCTGGACATGTGCAGTGCTGCATCGCGGATCGAGGTCCGGAACGAATGCTTGCCAGCCCTGACTATCCGAGGAAGCCGTTGCAATCGCAGAATGATATCCCCCGGGATCGATGTCATCCGGCGTCCAGCCAGCAACACTCACCGATCCGCTCTTTCCGTTTGGCAATACCGGCGAGCCGTCTATCTTCAGAATGCTGAAGTTGAAATGCAGATCGGTTTCGCTAAGCGACGTATTCACCCACTGTGCGTTCGTGATTACAACGTGATATCCGTGCGACCACGGCGTATCAATTGGCGCTGCCCGAAGACCAGCGGCAAATATAACGATAAACGCAGCCGCAAAGCCGCCCGAAAGTCTGATGCGCATAGGACAGTTTATCACGGATGCTCCAAGCGCTTCGACATTCTTCTCCGTTTGTGTCCGTGTCCGTTTTGCCCCAAGCAAAAAGGACGCGGACACAAACGGCATGAAAAAAGGCCCAGCGGCCTGAGCGTTCCTAAATCTCTAAGAACTTACAACTGCATGCCCATCTCAAATTGCCGATCAACCACCTTGAAGCCGTGGCGGGTAAGCGCCTCGTAGAATGGGCTGTCTTGCGGCTCGTTGACAACGCGGTAGTGCCCGGACTTTGCGGCGACCTTGGCACACAGCTTGGAGGCGGCTTCGGAGTCGATTGCAGCTAGGTCGTAAAGGTAGATGCTGCCGTCCGGCAAGTTGAGCGCAACTGCATATCCGCTCGGATACGCGGGATCGCCCTCGATGATCAATGCCGCAACCTGCAAGTTGATTACCTGAGACAGATCGCGCTGCCAAGCCGGCTGCCAGGCGTGCAGACGCACAAAATTTGCTGCGATGAGCTTCGGGATCACCGGTACTGACAGGTTCGCGGACACCTGGGGCGACGGAACCGCTGATACGACATTGCGCTCGTAAATCGACAGCTTGCGCTCCTTGCGCATGCCTGCCCGTTCGTAGACCTTAATCGCGGCGACGTTGTCGTCAAGGGCTTCCAGCATCAGCCGCTGCGCGCCAGCCTCCTTCGCACGGCTGACAATCTCCGCCATGAGTTGGTGCGCATACCCCTTTCCGCGCGCAGGTTGCGCCACGCCAAACGCGGCTACCCGCGCGACCGCCCGACGCACTCCGATCATTCCAAGGCCGATTGGTTCGTCGTCAAAGCCCTTCTCCGTTGAATATGCGACGACAGAGATATGCAGATCGGTGTTTTCAACCCGGACGACGCGTGCCAACGCATCTGTCGTCAACGAAATCGGATGGCGATAGCCTTCGTACACCGAGTTGAAGAGATCGGTAAGTTTGGTAAACGGGAGGGTTGAGGTTGAGGCGAATCTAAGCGCGGCCATGCCAGAGTTTACTCAATTTGACATTGGGAGCGTGCCATGCCAGAATCAAAACATGATACTTTCATGGGACCAGGATCCGCTGACCGTTTATCCAGGCATCAAGATTGCTCCGCAAGTGCACGATCTGATCGATCAGGTTCTTACGCACCTCAACGAAGAGACTGCGGAGGACGACTTTCCCGAAGGAAACATCCATGCGCTTGCGGAGGCTGGCTTTCTTGGAATGATGATCCCGAATGAGTTCGGCGGCATGGGACTTGACACGCTCAATACAACGTTCGCGATTGAGCAGATCGCAAGTGTTGCGCCGGCTACGGGATTCGTGCTTCTGCTACATTCGCTGACTGCCAATCGAATAAACAAGGCCGGAACCGACTACCAGCGCAGCAAATACCTGCCGCGCCTTGCCAAAGGTGAGCTTGGCGCGTCGGCGTGGTCGGAAAAGGGAGTCGGCGCTGACAAGGCCATTTTGAACACAAAAGCATCGCGCACCGATGGTGTCTGGCAACTCAGCGGCATGAAGGCGTTCTGCACCGGAGCTGGCCACGCTGGCGTCTACATGGTGATGACAGACACCGAAGAGGGCAAGGCGTTCTTCCTGGTCGACAGCAGCAATCCGGGGCTAGTGGTCGGCGAGCCGATGGCATCGATGGGACTGCAAGGGACACATTCCGGTCAGGTTGGCCTAGCGAACGCCTCCGTTCCAGACGAAGACCGAGTCGGCGAACCGGGGAAGATTGGCCCGATTATCGCATTCGACATGAAAGCGGGCCTGCATTCTGGAATTGTTGCCACGGGCATCGCGCTGGGGACGTTTCGCCGTCTACTCGACATCTCGCGGATGGGCAAATCGTTTGAAAAATTTGAAAGTGTTCGTGTGCGCATCAGTTCGCTTGCCGTCCAACTGAGCATCATGCGCTCGCACGTCTATGCGCTAACCGAGCAGGCGAGCCTGCCGGAAGGAAACCGTCCGGCTATCGACGCAGGCACTATGACCGCAAAGCTATTCCTATCTGAAACTGCGCTGCAGATGACCACCGAAGCCATCGCCATCGCGGGAACAGCCGGATATCTCCGCGAAAACGGCCTAGAGCGGCTGCACCGCGACGCGTTGGGAATCGTCATCGCCGCCCCGATCAACGGCCAGGTGCTCGGCAGCATCGCCGAGTCGCTACGCGTGCACGACACACAATCGCATCTGTATAAGGTCTAAATAATATGGCAACTATAGAACTCGATGACGAACTTATTCATAGACTCGATTCGACGTTGGAACGAATTGGACGTCCACGAGACGAATATATTGCTTATCTAATCCAAGCGAATCTAACCAAGCTAGATTCGGAAGTGCTCACGAAGTCGTCTCCGCAGGAAAGAGGTGATCGTCTACGCGAATGGATAGCGAAACATAGCGTAAAAGGCCCTCAGCCTAGCTTAACGGATGAAGAGTTGCGGCGTGCGAATATGTACGATGGCTAACATTAGGAGGCAAAGAATATGGCTAAAATTGCAGTTCAGGTTGACCTGACTGACGAATTGAAAAAACGGCTTGATTCAGAACTTCAGCACGATGGTGTAACCGTCGATCAATATATTTCCGATATGATGCAGCGACATCTGTCCCTCAACCAAAAGAGCGATAGCAAGGAAAATCCTAACCACTTGCCACACGATGAGTGGTTACGTCAACTCAAGGCTTGGCAAGCGGAACTTCCAATTCCGCCGGGCAGGATGACGGACGAGGATATGCGGCGGATTAACCTTTACGACGATGAGCGCGGATAATTGAACTACCTGATCGATACTTCAGTTCTTATTCGCTTGTCAGACCCAACCGACGAATTTTTCGACGAGGCGACGGATACTGTAGATCACTTGCACGTCGCTGGGAATAACCTTGTAGTTGCTCCTCAAGTCGTCTACGAGTATTGGTCCGCATCGACTAGGCCTGTCGCGCGCCGTGGTCTGGGACTGAGTCCGGGACAAGTTCGAACGAACATCGAGCATTTCAATCAAACTTTCGAGTTCGCCGATGAGCCCATTGGCCTCTACCGCGAATGGCTGAATATCGTGACCACGTTGCTAGTTTCGGGCAAAGAATCACATGATGCACGCCTAGTCGCGTTCATGAACCTATCCAATATCCAGCACATCGTCACGTTCAACACCGTCGATTTCGCGCGCTATCCCACCGTGACCGCCATCGATCCCCGCACTCCTCAGGCGTCGTTGTGACCACCGTTTCGTCGTCGCATACCGATGTCGCGTTTGTCTCCACGCATATTGATCTGGCTGGCAATCGCGGCAAGCTGTTCGGCGGAAAGGGTGCGCCGAAGACGGAAGCCGGCACACTGTCCGCACCCAAACCAGGCCATGTGCTGTGGCGCGTGATTGTCCGGCCAGAAGTCGTGAAAAAGCTGATTGGCCGCGAAATCGGTCCTGCAGAAGACGGTCAATCCGTAGCGTACTCATTCACCGTCGATGGCGGCGACGGTGGCCTCATGCCAATTGAAGAGCCGGGCGTGTTCAAAGCGGAGATCGTGGCGGCATTCGCACCGGTATCGTTCCTTCCCGTCGTTGGCAAAGTCGAGATCATTTTTGCGGACTCGGCCGATCAGGCGCGGGGCAATTCGTCGCGCCAGACAATCGCCTCGCCCGCGCAGCTCGAGGGCCGGTTGATCCGTCTACCAGCTGAAGTTGAGGCAAGCACGTCGCCTGCCATCTGGTTCGTGGAGCATGGCGTCAAACGGCTTCTCGAATCCCCAACATGCGCCCGTATGCGCTTCGGCGAAGGCTGGCAACGCCTCGTTCAGCGGCTGCCGTCAATGGACTATCTAAACATCGTTTCCGACGGCCCGCCACTGACACTCGCCGAGTGCGCCGAGGGCAAGATCATCACATCGTGGCCGAATCCGGAATTTTACGTCGTTGAACATGGGAAACGAACTGTCATTGACGCTGAGGCCGATCCCGATACCCGCTTCGGCGCACACTGGCGTATCCGGGCTGTTGATCTGAGGCCAGCGGAGATGGAGTTGATTCGGACTGAGTCCAACTAAGGAGATAGAGCATCGATCGCGGGAAGCGCGTTGAAGTCGCTATCGAACAGCGGGCAATTGGCGTAAGCGCGTAACTTAGGGGTCGTTATCCATTCGGGTGCCCACCACAGCACCCCGATGCAGGAATGATTGGGAGCACCCTTAACTGTCGCAATCAGGTCCTTGAGGTACTTCGCTTGACCTTCTGGAGTTCGACCATACGTTTGATATACGGTCTGCTGCGGACCAATTGCCCAGGACGAGGCTGGGAACGCTGTTTCTGCAATCAAGATGGGCTTGCCGTACTTGTTTGAGGTTGCAATCACAGCACGTTTGAGGTCTTCAAGTGTCCTCGAACCGTCGGGATAGTAGCTAAACCCAATGATGTCAAAATCGATTGGCCCTCCGTTTTTCGGTTCTTGCAAGTTGCCGAAGAACCAATCAGCCAATCCCGTGTCGCCTCCGCTCGCAATATGAAGCATGATGCGCGGCTCTGGTGCACTGACCGCGCCTTCGCGTATTCCCGCGATTGCGGAGCGGAGCAAGGCGTTTAGGCGACCCCATCCGCCGGGATCTTCGACATGGCCGCTAGGCCACAGAATTCCATTGTTGATTTCGTTGCCGACTTCCACTATGTCCGGCATGGCACCCCCATTTCTCATGGCGATGATGACGCTCTCGCTATAGTCGTGGATTTTCGTGACAAGCGGGTCGAATGGCAAACCGGCCCAAGCCGCCGGAGTTGTCTGCGCTCCAGGGTCTGCCCAAGTGTCCGAGTAGTGGAAATCCAGCAAAAGTTTGAAGCCGTCCGCCTTGATTCGGTGACCCAGTTTGATCGTGTAGGGCAGATCGTTGATCATCTCGCCCTGATCCGATGGATTGACCCATAGGCGCAGGCGCATCACGCTGCAACCACGCTTCTTGAACATCGCAAGCGCATCCGTCGGTGCGCCGCGATCTTTGTAGACCGCGCCGAACTGCTCCTCGCGTGCAAGCTCAGATACATCCGCGCCGGTTACAAAGTCAGGCAAATTCAGGACTGATGATTGCTTGTTTTGCGTGCTCGATGTGGCGGGAGGCGCGGCCAAAACTGGGGAAATCGCAGACAGCGCCAAAATGAGGAAGAATATTGGTTTCAAGTCGCTCCTATTCAAGCATAAACGCGCTCATGCTGCAACAAGGCAATTTCTTGTCATTCCAAATGGAGCGAAGAATGAGCGGACTGGACGAACCGCGTAGTTTAGTCCGTCCCTCTCCTTTTTGAAGGAGAGGCTAGGTGAGGTAGGTAGTTCAAAGCAGCGATGTGCGCTTGACTAACTCGAAATTCCTGACGATAACCGCCCCTAGCCCCTCCTTCAAAAAGGAGGGGAAGGGAACGGCGCACCCTACGGCAGCGGCGTCTCGTTGTTGTCGTCGATGATTCCGCCGCTAAACGAACCGAACACCGTCGAGAAGACTACGGTACCGTCGGCTCCAGCCGAAGAGGGGTAGACGGTCGTGATGACAGTAGTCGCCCCTGCGGCCAGAGTGCCGATATTGATTGGGAACGTCGTCGTGGACGCAGCCGCCCCAAGATACGCTCCGACAATTGTGATGCTCGTCGCAGGTGTGCTTCCGGTGTTCTTAAGCGTAGATGCAACCGAGTATCCGTTTGCCGTCTTCGTGACCTTAAGACCAGATACAATCACAGCCGTCGGTGTAACGTTGATCGGAATGAGTCGGCTCGATCCGCCGCCAGTGCCCGATAGGACGACTGATAGCGACGCCGTTCCCGGCGTGGTTAGCAGTGACGAGGGCACGACCGCCGACATCTGCGTAACCGTTTGGTATGTCGTAGCAAGCGGCGTGCTGTTCCAATACGCGGTTTCGCCATTCAGGAAGTATCCACCGGTTAGCGCAAGCGTTGTCGATGCACTGCCCGCTGGGATAGTCGATGGCGTTGCCGATCCAAGGTACGGAAGGCGGTTTTGTACAGTAAACGTCAGTGCATTGGATGGATTAACATTTGGATTGACAACCGTAATCTGAACATTCTGCGGCGTCATAAACAGGCTGCGCGGCACCGACGCGACAAGCTGCGTCGGAGTTTGCGAAGTGATGGTGAGTGCCGTATTGTTCCACTTCACAATCGAAGCAGGCAGGAAGCCTGAGCCGGTGATCGTGAGCGAAAATGCTGGGCCTGCGAACGTGACTGTGGACGGGCTGAGGGATGTAAGCTTGGCGGGTGCCGCAAAACCTTGCACTTCATAAACCAGATCCTGGTTGTAGCTCGTTAGCAACAGGTCTCCCGTCACGGGGTCGATTGTCATCCCTTCTGGGCCACCGAACGTCGCAAATGTGGTTCCTGTCGCCGTCGAGGGATTTCCGTTACTGTCGAGCGAGTAAAGATTTATTGTGCCGAGATGGTAGTGGTTCATCAGTATCGCGTTACTTGAGAAACCTGGATTGCCACTAGCAATATATGCGAATCCTTCGCTACCACCGTCGGTTATAACGATAGGAGTGGTCTGGGCAGAGATACTGTACGTTCCGCCCGAGGAATCAGGCGACAGAACAATGCTGTTAAAATCGCCGTTTGAGTAGTCAACGGTTTTGAAGAGTCCCGCACCTGGAAAACCTGTAGGGACGAAGGTGCCGCCTTCCAGTTGGCTAGCACCAGTAACTGTTATAACTTTGGTCGTGGTTGACGAACCAGAAGGTATCTCTCCAATGCCGGTGCTGTAATTTCCATAGAGCAGTGTGCCATTTGGAGCGATCGCAAGGCCGCCGTCTGCACCCGACGCCGTCGCCAGTTCAGGCGCCGTGCCGCTAAAACCGGTTATGTGTCCGTTTGTTCCACGAATTACGCTAACGGAATACACCGCGCCCGAACCTCCTTCGGAGCCTCCGACCATGTAGAGCGTGTTTGTATCGCCAGGCTTGAAAGCAAGGCCGCCATAGCTGCCTGGAACGCCCGGAGGTTGTCCAAGCGAAAATCCGGAATACACACCCGAGTACGGCGCCGCAATTGTTATTTGCGCTTCCGCCTTGCCGATTCCGAATCCGAGCAAAAGAAGAAAGGCGATCGCAGTCATTGCGAGCCTTGCGATAAGTTTCTGAATCATGTTGATCTCCTGGCCACGGGAACATTTATGGCAAAAGTACCAATTGCAAATCTCATGCCAGGTTGCGAACAAAACAGATAGCGGGCCTCTCCACCGCCCCACAACCGGCACTCGGTACAATATCCCTCTATGAGAACCCTCGGTGTCATCCCAGCGCGCATAAGTTCAACCCGCTTGCCAGGCAAAGTCCTCAAGGATGTCGGCGGAAAACCGGTCGTCGCGTGGGTGTATGAAGCAGCGTTGAAATCCACAAGAATCGACGAAGTCATCGTCGCAACAGACTCTGACGAGGTCATGGACGCCTGCCGCGCGCGCGATATCCCTGCCGTGATGACCCGCGCCGATCACTGCTGCGGTAGCGACCGTATCCGGGAAGTCAGTCTGGCAATGCCTGCGGATATCTATGTCAATATTCAAGGCGATGAGCCGATGCTGACTACCGCGCACTTCGACGCCCTGCTGTCGCCGTTCTACGACGACCGCGCCGAACGAGTCCAAGTGACCACGCTGAAAGTCAAGATCGACCCCGTTTCTGCGCTAGATCCTGGCAACGTCAAAGTCGTCTGCGCGCTCGACGGCAGCGCCCTCTATTTTTCGCGTTCCCCAATTCCGTTCGACCGCGACCACAACGGATACGCTGTCTACTATAAGCATATCGGCCTCTACGCCTACCGCGCCGACGCTCTCGCCCGGTTTTCCGACCTTCCGCCCTCGCAACTCGAGCTGTCCGAAAACCTTGAGCAGCTTCGCCTTTTAGAGAACGGCATGCCGCTATTCGTCACTGAAACGGACATCAACACAGTCGGCGTCGATACACCGGCGGATTTGGAGCGCGTGAGGGAGATTCTCGAACGGCGGCACTGATGGACGCCGACTAGCATCAAGTATAATTGCCCGGTCGGAGTCGCGTTCCGCCGCAGATTCGTCAACCTGCCCGATATACAGCAAATTGAATGAACACAAACTTGCCTGCTCACCACTTCAAGAAATTCTTGGCATTTGCACTGACAGCCATAACGGTCGCGGTTACTGTCGCTGAGTGGCGCCTTCGCTGCCACGCCAGTTACCGCCGGCAAAAGCGCTACGACCAATCCGGCAACCTTACATGGCATCCGCACTGCGACCGAGCATACACCTGTGCGCTCCAGCCATCTGCGCCGCCGACGCCACAGGCATATTCAACGTAGTCACCGCACGGCTGCCCTGCCGAAAGGCAACTCCGCTCCGAAGTCAAAGGCTTCTGCGAAACCGCCCAAAATCAAAATGGTCGCACCGAGTCCCGTAGCTGACGTCATCCCGCCGCCGCCTCCGGCTCCGACTCGTGGTCCAAGCACGGCTCCGACAGGTCCCAACGCAATCTCCCGCGGCGGCTTCCAGCACAACTAGCTCCTGGCGCTGTCCGCGCTCCTTGTGCGAATGCAGGGCAATCCGGTATATTAACGTGGCCCCGCGACGCGTCTGGCAGGCCGCACCAATATGTATTTTCTGTACAGCTTTTTGCTCGCGGCATGGATTTTCGTCATGCTGCCATTCTTTGCGTACAACGCCATCCGAAACAAGAAGTATTTGCCAAACCTCATGGAGCGGACGGGCAAATTGCCGGACTCATTGAAGAGCGATGGCCGGCCCACCATCTGGTTTCACTCCTGTTCGGTTGGCGAAACTCTATCTATTCAGCCGCTCGCGCACCTCATCCACGAACGTTTCCCGCACGCGCGTCTAGTCTTTTCCGTGATCACCCGAACGGGCCGTAAGATCGCTGAGGAGCGCTTTGAAAAATACAGCAAAGGAAATGCATTCTATTTTCCGATCGACGAGCCCCTCTTTGTCAACCGCGTCCTCGATATCATCCAACCGAGCATCCTGATTACCGTCAACACCGAAATCTGGCCCAACGTCCTGCACGAATGCAACAGACGCGGCATCAAGATTGTAATGGTGAACGGCCGAATCTCCGCGGAATCGTTTCAATACTACCGCTGGGTGCAGCCCCTCCTCGCGCCGGTACTCAGCAACTACACGCGCTTGGTGATGAAATCCGATGAGGACGCAGACCGCATCAGGCAGATGGGCGCGCGCGCCAGCAAAATCAGCGTTAGCGGCAATATCAAGTACGATCGCAATGTCGTTGAAAAAGAGGTCACGGAGTCTCAGCGTTCGGCGATCGACTTGTCGTTCGGCCTGATCGATTCTCACGATCCCGTCATAGTTGCTGGCAGCACGCATGAGCGCGAAGAGGAGATTCTGTTCAATGTTCTGCACCGACTTCGCCAATCCGCCGGTCTAGAGAAAACGCGCCTCCTGATTGCTCCGCGTCACCCAGAACGGTTTGAAAGCGTCGCAAATTTGGGACGAAAAATGGGCCACGTGGTCGTAAAGCGCACAGAGAATCGTCCGAATTCAGATGCAAGCGTCCTAATCCTGGACACGCTCGGCGAACTGGCGGCGGCATACTCGTTCGCCGATGTCGTTTTTGTCGGCGGAACGCTTATTCCGCACGGCGGTCAGAGCATCATGGAGCCAGCGGTTTATGCAAAGCCCATCGTGATTGGCCCCTCAATGGAGAACTTCCCGAAAATCATCGACGACTTTTTGGAGCGCGACGCGGTCTTGCAGATTTCAGCCAAAGTGGATCAGCCAGACTTGCAATCCGAACAGCTCATAGTGGCGTTCACCGAACTTCTCACCGACGAACCGCGCCGCACGAAGATGGGACAACGGGCCCATTCGCTGTTTGAGAAGAGCACCGGTGCGACGGCGTTCACGGTTGAACAGATCGCGACCGCCCTGGGAGGATCACTCAAATGACGCAGGAGTCGATGGGAATCAAACTCGCCGTCACGGAAGTTCACGGCATGCGCCGCTATCTCTACCCACTGCGGGTGAAGATTCCTGCGGTCTACCGTCGCTCGGTCGGCAAACTCGCGCTGGCAGATACCAACGGCAACCTGATCCCATCGCATGTGGCCCACTGCGACGATGGCGTTCAGTGCGCGTTCGCACTGTCTTTGGCGCCTTATGAAACCGCAACCCTCCAACTGGTACGTCAGGAAAACCTTTCGGCCGTCCCAATTCCCGATCCGTTGCATGTCCGACCAACCGGTGCCGGATATGCGGTCTCACAGGAGCGAGTCAGCTTCGCAATCGACCATTTTGGTTCGCTGTCGTCAGTGAATTACGATGGAGTGGAGCACCTGAAAAATTCGCTGGAAATTACGCTGGACGAGACCCGTTTCACTGCTGACCATAAGCATCGCCCTATGCGGGAGCAGTTGCCTTACACCGACCTTTACGCCGTTTTTTCCCAAACCGGTTTGCACGATGATGGCTTCCCGAAACCCGTGAACGCCATGACAAGTGTCGGGTTGACGGCCTGCAAGTCGTGGGCAACCGTTCGGCACTCACTGCGGCATGTCCCGAAAAACGCCACACTCCGCTTCTCTTTAGGCCTCAACGTCACTTCGGACATCCAAACATGCGATTTTGGAATCGGCAACGGAACTTACGCCAAAATTCACGCAGGCACGATCGACGCAGTCATCTGGGAAAATGCGCTGATCGGGTCGAGCGGTCCGGTGAAGTGGGTGATCGCTTCGCAATTACCGGGTGGATCAACGCGCGTCGATTACACTGGCGACATCAAGGCTCGCAAAGATGCCGCGTCGCAGTTCTGGATGCACTGGAACGAGCCGACCAAGGCGCTCGCGGTTGCCGTCACTGAGATGGCCGCGGGATGCGAACGCCTGATGATCAGTTTCGACGCTTCGGGCCGGTGTGATGTGGAGTTCGCTTGGACGGACAAGATCGCCGACCCGGCTACCTTCGGTGTCTGCTATCATTTCCTAAACGCCATCCCTCCTATCGCAGCCGCGACGAACCCGGCCTCGATTTTGCTTCCTCCCAAAGTCAGCATCGAGAAGTCGTAGGCCCGACAAAATCGCCAGGTTTTTTCAACTATCTTTTTGATCGGATTTACGCGCGATTCCCCGGTATTAGTGCAGACCACAACCATTGGCTAGGATTGACAAAGAGAATTGGGAGTCGTTAATATAAAACTTGCAAATCGCACTGAAGTGGTTTGCAAGCTCCGGCAAAGCGACGTTGCACATCCGGAATCAGAGACTTCCAAATTGTTAGGAGGATGATTTCTTGAAGCTACGTCATTGGCGCATTGCGCTTCTCGTTGCTATATTGTGCGCTCTTGCCGCGGTACCTGCATTCGCAGATACGGCCGCTCCGGCACCAAAGCTGGATTCGGGCGATACTGCCTGGATGCTGACCTCTACCGCGCTTGTTCTTCTTATGACACCCGGCCTTGCTCTGTTCTACGGAGGCATGGTGCGCAGCAAGAACGTCCTGTCCGTCCTTATGCAGTCGTTTGTTGCCTGCGGACTGATTACGGTCCAGTGGGTACTTTTCGGATATTCGCTCGCATTTGGACCTGACCATAAGGGACTTATTGGCGATCTTTCGTGGTCATTCATGCATAATGTCAGTTCCTATACTGGCATCTGCAACGATCACGACCCCGCAACTACGGCGAATGGCTGGTGGGGTTACGCTCCGACCATCCCGCATCAAGTCTACTGCATGTTCCAGTTGATGTTTGCGATCATCACGCCGGCGCTTATCTCCGGTGCGATCGTCGAGCGCATGAAGTTCAGCGCATACCTGCTCTTCATGTTCCTCTGGGCCACCCTCGTTTACGATCCGCTCGCTCACTGGGTTTGGGGTCATAACGGCTTCCTCGGTGTCGCAGGCGCGCTTGACTTCGCTGGCGGCTCTGTCGTCCACATGAGTTCGGGATTCTCGGCACTCACGCTGGCCATTATCCTCGGAAAGCGAAAGCGATCCGAAGGCGGCGAAGAGTTGCGCCCTCACAACCTACCGATGACCGCACTCGGCACTGCCCTGCTGTGGTTTGGTTGGTTCGGCTTCAATGCGGGTTCAGCCTGCACCTCTGGCCAGCTTGCCGCGAGTGCGTTCACCGCAACACATGTTGCCACTGGCACCGCAGCTCTGACCTGGCTGTTCATGGACTGGATATTCTACAAGAAACCGACCGCTCTGGGCTTCTGTTCTGGCGCAGTCGCGGGTCTTGTCGCGATCACTCCTGCCTGCGGATTCGTCACTCCGATGGGAGCGCTGATTATCGGAATCGTTGTTTCCGTGATCTGCTTCTTCACCATTAAGATCAAGAACGCCCTCAAGGCCGACGATGCTCTGGACGTGTTTGGCGTCCACGGCTGCGGCGGACTTTGGGGATGTATTTCGACCGGTCTGTTTGCAACGGCTTCCGTGAACTCAGCCGGACACGACGGATTCTTCAACGGCGGTACGCTCAAGACGGCGCTTCTTCCGCAGCTCATGGATGCTGGTTCGACGATCGCGATTGCCGTTATCGGTACCATCGTCATTGCGTTCATCTGCAAGGTCGTCTGTGGCGGACTTCGCGCCTCGGATGAAGAGGAAGAGAACGGTCTTGATGTCACCGATCACGGAGAGGTCGGTTATTCTAGCGAATCCAGCGGCGCAGCAGCGCTCGTTGGTGTAGGCTAGTCAATAAGGAGATTGCACAATGGTACGAATAGAAGCGATTATTCGTCCGAGTCGGCTTGATGATGTCAAGTCGGCTCTCGATGAAGTAGGCATCCACAGCATGAGCGTGATCGAGATCCGCGGCGCGGGTAAGCAAAAGGGCTACACGCAGCACTACCGGGGTTCCGAATACCAGGTGAACTTGCTTCCGAAGCTGCTGCTGATTGTCGTCGTTCCTGACGCGCAGCAGGATTCAGTGGTCGGGGCAATCGAATCCTCAGCAAAAACCGGCGAGATTGGTGATGGAAAGATATTCATCTCCACGGTCGCCGAAGCAATTCGCATTCGCACGGGCGAACGCGGCGACATCGCGGTTTCCTAGACTCGTTACGAACACACACATGTCAGCCCGCCGGAACAATCGTCCGGGGGGCTGATTTGTTCAAATGTCTAACTCTAAGTTGCCGCTCTTCAGCATTCCCTTTCTGGAGAGCCTGCCCTCAGCTAAGCCTACGGGCGCAACGCTTCATCGCGGCTAGGTCTTAACGCCCTTTCCTATTCCTATGGGAAAGGGGTTGGAGGAAAGGGCTTTGCGCAGGCTCGGCAGCGTATTCGACAGGTATACTTTGAGCGGAGCAACTCACGAAATGGCCACTCCCAGTCCGCATTCGCTAAGCGCGTCCATGAGCGGCCTCGCGAAGCCAACCCTCGGCGCTGCACGATCCAAGCGTTCGAGCGCTATCGATCTTTCGGAGGCGGCTGGATATGTATGGGCGTTTGCAGGTGCGGCAACCGGCACCTGGATCGCGTCCGCAGCGCATGTTTTTATCGCCCCAGATCAGGCACCGTTCGTGTACCTGCCGATCATTATTCTATGCGCGATCCTTTTCGGCTTTGGTCCGGCGGTTCTCGCCACAGTCTGCTGCTACCTGGCTTGGGACTATTTCTTCCTCCCGCCCGTCTATCAAATTGGGATTGAATCGCCGCACAACTGGATTCTCCTAGTATCGTTTTCGGCGACAGCCATCGCTACCGCGCGGCTTGCGTCGCAGTCCAGGCAGCGCGCCAAAGACGCGGAAGCTCGCGAGCGCGAGACCACGGTTCTTTATAAGGCCAGCGAGGAGGTCAACCGCGCTGTCGAAACCGAGCTTCTGCTTCGCATTCTTGTCGAGCAGATCGTGACGATTTGCGAGGCTTCTTCGTGCATGGTTCTGGAATGGTCTGACACAGATCAATCAATGTCCATCGCGGCACAGGATTGCAGCGGCCGCTTAAGCAACGCGTTCAAGACGTCAGTTCTAGCGACCGCTTCCAAGGCGACGGCTAGCTTGCTCTCAAAGAATGAGGCCTCCGCTGCACCCATGCAGCCGCAAGTGGACGAACTTGGACTTTTCGTTCCGCTGATCGTGCAGGCGACTTGTATCGGAGTTCTTTTTGTCGGGCGACGCTCCGACGAGCAGCCATTCTCAGCACAGGACGAGCGTCTTATTTTGACGCTCAGCAACCACGCCGCCGTGGTGATCGCGCGCGAACAGCAAGCCAAACGCGCCCAGCAGCAGACAAGGCAGACCGCAATACTTGAGGAGCGTAACCGTCTGGCGCGAGATGTGCACGACACTCTGTCGCACGCATTTACCGGCATCAAGTTCTTGCTTGAGGCAGCCGACAGGCTTGGGCCATCCACCGAGGCGTTCGAATGTGTTTACGAAGCAAAGAAGCTGGCAACTGAGGGCGCTCAAGAAGCTAGGCGATCGGTGCTAAACCTGAGGCCAGTCGCTCTGGAGGCTGGCGATCTTGTCGCTGCGATTAGACAGGTTGCGCATCGGCAGTCGTCGAGCGCGAGCACTGCCGTAGCATTCAACTTCTCCGGCGAAGCGCGGCCCCTGCCTGATGATATCGAAGAAAACTTGCTGCGCATCTGTCAGGAAGCATTGACCAACGTACAGAGGCACTCGAGCGCCGACAAGGCGACAGTAGATTTGGCCTTCGAACCTGGTAAAGTAAGGATTATGGTCACCGACAATGGGAAAGGTTTCGATCCTGACGCCCTTCGAATCGACAGCGGATTTGGACTGAGCAATATGGCCGAACGAAGCCGCCGAATCGGCGGCGAGATGAGCATTCTCAGTGAGCCCGACAATGGGACATCAATCAGCGTCATCGTCCCATTGTCGCGGGAGCAACCATGATCATATCAACCGACCGACCTACAAATTTCAACGACGAGGCGGCGGCAGTTCGGCCTATCGAGCCAGTCAACCAAATCCGAATCATGCTGGTCGATGACCACTCGGCGCTGCGCATGGGACTCGCCCTTATTATTAGCAACGAAGCCGACATGGCGGTTGTTGCTCAGGCAAGTAATGGCCACGATGCGGTTGAGAGTTTCCGAAAGACTCGCCCGGACATCACGCTGCTTGATCTTAAGATGAACGGCATGACAGGGGTCAACACAGCCATGGCGATTCGCGAAGAATTTCCAACGGCGCGAATCATCGTCCTGACGTCGTACGACCGCGATGAGGACATTTATCAGAGCATGAAGGCCGGTGCGATGGGGTACCTCGTCAAGGACACGCCATCCGACGAAATCATCACGGCGATCCGGATTGTGCACAGGGGTCGTCGCCACATTCCGGCGCGCGTGACCGAAAAGCTAGCCGAGCGACTGACCATGCCGGATCTGAGCGAGCGTGAGATTGAGGTGCTCAACCTCATGACCGCAGGCTTGAGCAACAAGGAGATCGCGCAGTCGCTTTCGCTTGCGCTCGGGACGGTCAAGTACCACATCAACAATATTTTGAGCAAACTCGGTGCGGTGGACCGGACGCAGGCGGTGATTATCGCGCTTAAGAAGGGTCTTACAGAGCTGAAGTAGAGCATATCGTAGCACCTGTCCAATCGGCCAGCGTATTTCCGGCCTAGAGGATGGGGACGCCAACGGCTCAAAATGCTAATATTTAATCAGGCGCTGTCATTTGCGGCAATGACTGCGCCTCTTGCTTTACGCTCTGTTAGGCGACCGGACTTCACTCATTTCGCCGAACGCTCTTAGACCCTGACTGAGACTCTCCCTCAATAATCACCGCGTTGGTCAAAGCAATTGCTCTGACCAACGCGTTTTTCTTTGTCGAAGACGATTCGCGCTACCGAGAGCCGCGACTCGCACCGACGCCCATCGGGCCGGAGCGCCTTTGCTGAGGGCGATTCTGACGCCAAGCCGGCGTCCGATCTGCCCAGTCGCCGCCCCCTCCGCCTCCAAATGATCGTCTGCCAAATGAGCTCGAGGACGACTGCGGCACACCCGACTGACGCTGCTCTGAATGCTCCGAAAGCGGCAAGGTGACGTTGATCAGCCGCTCAATCGTGCGGACATCGTTGTACTGATCGTGGCTCGCCAGCGAAATCGCAAGGCCAGACTTTCCTGCGCGGCCTGTTCGGCCAATGCGGTGAACATAGTCCGCCGGCGCATCGGGCAGGTCATAGTTGACCACCAGCGCGATGTCCTGCACATCGATCCCACGTGCAGCAAGGTCAGTCGCGACTAGGACACGATATTGTCCGGACTTGAATCCGTCGAGCGCCTGGCGACGCTGGCCAAGCGACTTGTTGGCGTGAATTTCCGCCGACGAAAACCCTGATACCGCCAAAGACCGGCTCAGTTTCGATGCTCCATGCTTGGTTCGGGAGAAGACAAGCACGGGGCCGTCGTATTGATTGAGCAATGTCCGAAGGACTTCAGATTTGCGGTCAGTCGTCACATAGCAAAGTTGCTGCTCAATGAGTTCAGCCGCAGTCCCAGACTTCGCGACTTCGATGCGAACAGGATTGATCATGTATTCCTGAGCGAGCCGAGTAACTTCCGCCGACATAGTGGCCGAAAACAGCATCGTCTGCCGATCCTTCGGCACAAGCTCAACAATTCGCTTGATTTGGTTAATAAAGCCCATATCGAGCATGCGGTCGGCCTCATCCAAAATCAGGGTGTTGACCGTTCCGAGATTGACCGTCCGCTGTTGCAGGTGATCCTGAAGTCGTCCGGGCGTTGCCACGATGACTCGCGGATTGCGGCGCAGCATGCCGACTTGGCGCGGCATCGATGCGCCGCCGATCAGGACCGCAGTCGGCATCGGGTCGTTCATCTGTTCGGTGACCTGCTGAATGACCTCTTCGACTTGCAAAGCGAGTTCGCGTGTCGGAACCAAAATCAGACCGCGGCCGCGCGTATTCATCAACCGTTCGATCAGCGGAAGAGAGAAGGCGAGCGTCTTGCCGGTGCCTGTCTGTGCGACACCGATCATGTCGGTGCCCTTAAGCGCGACAGGGATGGCTTCAGCCTGAATAGGCGTGGGAGTGGTAAAGTTCAGCTCTGTGATAGCTGAAAGGACAGCCGAGCAGAGCCCGGTCGCGGCAAAGCCGCTAGGTGTATTGGGAGTCGTTTCCATGCGTACGTTTTAATTTTTCCTGATCCCCATTCCGGGATCAGCCGTAGCATGAAACAAGAAAGCGGAACAATGAGAGAAGCGCCGTGCCCGTTTGCGCGGCACATGTATTTGAACGATACCCCGATTACGCCCGATTTGTCAAGCAGGTTGCCAGCATCGGCGGATTCAGTCAATTTGCAAAGCGGATCGCGCATTGTCATTTCGACCAAGCGAGGTACGAGCGCATGGAGAAATCTCTACTACCTGCGCCTTATCTGCGCTCGCGCGAGCCATGCGCCTCCATCCCGGCGGTCGTTTTGGTATTGGTTTTCGTGTGTTCGGGGACAAAAGAGGCACCGAAAAACTTAAGCCGAATTCCAAACTATCCCGTCTGAGCCATATTCAGTGAACCATCCCGCTGCCCGCCCCTGTTTAATAATTTATCGGGCTTGTGGATAATAGAGTGTTCCGGCCCAATCATTGAATCCTAATCATGAGTGAACCCGATACGTCGCACGGTCACGGCGGACCGCTGCGCGCGCTTAAGCACTACAATTTCCGCGCGTTTTGGTTTGGACAGCTTTTTTCCCTGATCGGCTCGTGGATGCAAGGGCTTGCGCAGAGCTGGCTGATCATCCTGCTAGCCGACCCGGCCGCGGCACAGCATGTTCTTCATAGCGGCGGCGACACCGCTTCCGCCGTGCAGCACACCAGCGCGGCAGTGCAGGCGACAGCAAACCGGTACTCCGGTCTGGTTAACTTCTTCAATGGCCTGCCGATTCTCGTCCTCACCCTATTTGCCGGAGTCATCATCGATCGCGTCAACAAGCGCAAACTCCTGATCGTCACACAGATCGGAATGAGTCTTTGCGCGCTCACTCTCGGCCTGCTCATACGTAGCGGCCAGGTGACTATCAGCGACGTCATGATTGTCGCGCTGGTGCTAGGGACCTTCATGGCGTTCGACATGCCGACCCGCCAAAGCTTCGTCGTCGAGATGGTCGGCAAGGCTGACTTGCCGTCAGCCGTAGCGCTGAACTCGTCGATGTTCAACGCCGCCCGCGCAGTCGGCCCGGCCGTGGCTGGCCTGCTTTTGTCGGCACACGTGAGCCTTGCGACCTGCTTTATCGGCAATGCCGCTTCCTACATCTTGGTCATCATTGGCATTTTGCTGATGCGCGGAAAAAACATCGGCGCACCGCTCGCTCGTGCCACCGACGCTCCGCAAACGCGCCTGTGGGAAAACCTCAAAGAGGGACTGGTGTATGTCTGGGGCAACCACACGACCCGCAATATCATCCTGCTTGTTGGCGTGCTGGGCACGTTTGCTTTTTCGTTCAACGTCCTGATCCCAACCTACGTCCGCTATTCGCTGCTCCCGCATGCATCAAGCGGATATCAGGTCAAGGCGTTCGGATTTCTGGAGACGGTACGCGGGATTGGGGCCCTGATCGCGGCAATTTCGGTCGCATTCTTGACGCGTCCTGATAGATATAAGTATTTGCTGATTGGCGGCAGCCTGCTTTCGAATATCCTGCTGATGGTGTTCGCATTCGAGCGGAATGTGATCCTGGCGTACGTCACCATGGCGGTCGTGACGTACGGATTCGTCCTCATCTTTGCCAGCGCGAATACGGTGATGCAGATGACCATCCCCGACGCCCTGCGTGGACGCGTAATGTCCATCTACATGTTGGTTTTTGTCGGGACTGGCCCTGTTGGCAGCCTCTTCGCCGGCTATTTGGCGCAGTTTATCGGCGCGCCGTGGACGATCTTTCTATTCGCACTGATCACCGTGATTATCGTTGCGGTGCTGTCATTCAGGAAGCGCGGCCTTCTGACCATCGACGTTCCGGCTACATCCGCCCGCCGCGTCCCACTCGCACCGGTGGCACAGAAAAAGGCGGTTGACGCGGCTTAGGGAAAACGTACATGCTATTATATTAACGTAACGCGCTATTATATTAACGTAACGCGAGGAGATCAGCCATGACTGCATTCGATGTCTACAATCAGGCGAAGAGCTTACCAGTGAACGACCGGCTGCTTGTCGCGCGGCTCATTCTAGATGATTTAACTGATAAGCCGCCCAGCAATTTTGAAACCGAAGAGGAGTTGGAGGAGCTTCTGATGGAAGCCATTAATAACGGCAAGACGGTAGAAGTAAATGACGAATTCTGGGCACGGAAACGACAAGAACTTATCGAAATAATTGGCCCTAAATGACGAGAGTTGTACTAGACGAGATTGCTGAGGTAGAGCTTGTCGGTCACGCTGTCTACATCGCTCAGCGTAATCCTGATGCAGCGTTTCGGTTCTATGACGCGGCGATAGAGACATTTGATATGATCGCGGACAATCCAAGCATAGGCGTGCGAAGGTAAGCTATCAGAAACAGCGAGCTTACAGGTGTTCGAAGATGGCGCGTTAATGAATTTGAAAACTACCTGATTTTCTACATGCCCATCAAATCGGGAATACGAATCCTGCGCGTACTCCACGGGGCACGTGACATTGACAGCACTTTTACTGATCCACAGAGTCAAACCTTCTCGTCCCGCTTTTTCCCCTCTCCAACCAGATATCCAATCAGCGCACTGGACGCAATGGTCGCCCCAATCAGCAGCGGATTAGGATAGCCTGGTCGCTTAGCTGTTTTCTCAGCAGGTGTTACTGGCGAGGCGTGCTCAATCTCAACCGTGGCCTCGAACTGCTCCAACGCGTCTTCCGCGGCGTCGCGCTCCTCGATCAGCCGCATCATCTCCAGCCTGTCCCGCCGCTGTTCCAGCAGATCAGTCGCCAACCGTCCCAACGCCTCCAAGCCCAATTTCTGCTTTTCTGTGATCTTGCGGGGCTTGGTATCGACCACGCAGAGTGCGCCAAGCGCGTAGCCGTTCACGTTGATGATCGGCGCACCGGCATAAAAGCGGATGTTGGGTTCGCCAATGACCATGTGGGTTTTCCGCGAAGCGTGCGTCTTCCGTTGCGTCCGGCACAACGAGCGTGTCTGGCGATAGGATGGTGTAAGCAGAAAAGGCCGTCTCCCGAGGCCCTGCATCTATTTCGAGGCCGATATGAGCCTTGAGCCAGTGCCGTTTATTATCGATAAATGTCAACGTCGCCATCGGCGTCTGGCATATCAACGCAGCAAGGCTGACGAGGTCGTCAAACTGGCGCTCTGGCGATGTGTCCAGCACATCGTACTGTTCGAGTTCAAACTGCCGCAGCGCCTCGTATTCCGGGGTCAGGTCGGCACTCGCAGTGGATTCGATGACGTTTTTTGTGTTCAATCGCGTAGTTACTCAACTATACGATAGAACATACCGTCGTTGCAAGAGTTCCGCCACAACCTCTATAGGAACCAAGCGAGATGTTGGTTCGTCAAAAGGATGCTAGGCTGGTTCGATATCCTGGTATTATTACTAGTGAACGGCACATCTCATTATTATCGATTTTTGTGGGATAGAAATTTTGGCACACTTTTCAAATATCTTGATCCGTGTCTTATTTTGAGACTGCACTTGTAAGACCCGCGTGACCAGTCGCCAGGCCCCGTATCCGCCAAAGGAGTAAACTTTGAATAATCAATCACGCGGAAACGCGGCGTCAATCGCCTGCCGCAACAGGGATGGTTTTAGCCTAACAACGCTGATTGCAGCCGCGGCATTCTTGGTGGTTGCGGCTCAGCCCGCACATGCACAACACGTCATCGTAAATGTCATTCACGAGTTTCGGGACGGCAGCGTTGCAAATGATGGCAACTATCCAGATGCCCTTGCCTCGATGCCGAGTGGTTCTTTTCTCGGAACCAGCCTTTATGGGGGTAGCACGGAGCTAGGTCTGCCAAGTTCTGGCGTCAACCAAGGATTCGGCACGGCATTTCAAATGGCTTCCACGGGCAGTGTCACGATTCTTCACTCGTTCAATGACGGCAGCGTTCTCAATGACGGCGTTGGCCCAATCAGCCTCGTTAAGGGCACCGATGGCAACTACTATGGAACGACCGCTAACGGTGGTTCGACCCGCACGACTCTAAATGCTGGCGCAGGGACGTTTTTTCGGCTGACGCCTACAGGAACCGTGACAATCCTGCATTCGTTTGAGGACGGCAGCGTCGTAAACGACGGCGATCGACCAGGCCCTATCATTCTCGGCTCGGACGGCAATTTCTACGGGGCAACGGAATGGGGAGGCGCAACGCAGTCCGGCGGGAGTACCGGCCTCGGGACTGTATTCAAGGCAAGCCCCGGAGGTCAGATCACAATTTTGCATTCGTTTGGCGACCAGTCAGTTCCAAACGATGGCGCGACACCGCTTAGCGGTCTTATTCAGGCCACGGACGGAAACTTCTACGGCACCACATCCTGCGGCGGCTCGACAATTGCGGCCGATCCGTTCGGACTGGGCTACGGTTGCGTTTACAAGATTACGCCAAGCGGCAGCGTCACAATCCTGCACTCCTTCCGTGATGGCGGCGTGCCGGGCGACGGCTACAGTCCGTCTTCGATGCTTGTCCAGGCATCCGACGGCAACCTCTATGGAACCACTTCGATCGGAGGGTCAACGCTGCCAATCGATCCGTTTAATCAGGGATACGGCACGATTTTCAAGATTACGCTGGTGGGCACCGAAACTGTTCTGCATTCCTTCAGCGATGGAACCGTGGCAAATGATGGTCGCCAGCCCGCGGATTATCTTTCCGTCGGTGCGGACGGCTATCTATATGGCGTGACCAACCTTGGCGGCTCGACGACTTCCATCAATACTTACGGCTACGGGACAATTTTCAGGTCAAGTTTGGACGGCTCCATCCTGATCATTCACTCATTTGGCGACGGCAGCGTTGTGAATGATGGCCGCTTCATCGCATGCCCGCTCTGGCAGGCGTCGGATGGCGACTTTTACGGGGTGACCGATGGTGGCTTTAATTATCCCGGCACGGCATTCTCGTTCAGCCCGACATTAACCACGAACGGCGTTGCCAGCATCGCAATCGACGCTGCCGCTGCGACCAGCGGGACGCTCTGCACGGGAACAGTCACCCTTGTTAATCCCGCGCCAGCCGGAGGCGCGAGCGTGATCTTGTCGTCATCCGACCCCAGCGACGCCATTGCCGCAACTCAGACAGTGCTGATCCCTGCGGGCGCGACATCAGCCTCGTTCCCAATCTACACACAGCGTCGCGGCGATGCGCGCTACGGATATAATCCGAATACCGTCATCCTCCAAGCGGGCTACAACGGGTTAGGAGCCTCAACCAAGCTCACGGTTTATCCAAAGCCCGCCGGTTTTGCGCTTTCCGGTTTGACAATCAGTCCCAGCACGGTCACCAGCGGACAGCTAGCCACCGCGACCATCTCGTTCACCGTGCCTTCACCTCCGGCCAAAGTCGCTGTCACGTTGATCAGCACCAAACGAACAGACGCGACCCCGACGCAAACGACGGTGACCACGTCCGTCGCTACATCGTCGTGCACAGTCCCCATCATAACCAGCAACCCTAGCAACGCGCCTGAAACCATCACCATCAAAGCGATTTACGCCGGGGTTCACGAAGACGGCAACAGTCACGGTGAATCCGTAAGCACGACCGGACATAATGTCAGTCATGGGCTGCTATAGCTGCGGCAGTCATGTCGTCCAGCAATTCCCGAAAGTGGCCTTCCATGTACAGGCTTGCTGTACTTACGGTTGAACTGCCTCAGATGGGAAGCGGAGATGAGGTTAGAGGGTGAAGTTTTGTCATTGACTTGCTCTGGATGAGCTTGATGCTGTCTCAAATCGGCGCGCATTTTGGCGGGTAGGTTCGCAGTGTCGGCCAAAAGCCAGGCTTCCAACTCGTGGACTGCGAAATAGTGTCGATAGCGCGGATGCAAAAATCGCTGCTGCATAGAGTCGCGGCCCCAGGCTACGCGATCTTCAATGCTCATGCCAGTTTCGGGAAATATTCCTGCGTTGAATATGTCGAGCAATGTATAAACGGCGAGAATTGACTCGCCGTCTTTTGCATTTAGCAGTTCGCCTGCTAGCTTCGGCCCCTCGTGGAAGACTTTGGACGCGCTGTCCTTGCCAAGTATCTTAATGCCAACTCCAGCCACGCCGCGCCATGAGAGGCAGTTGGCAAGGAATGCCCTTAGCGATTCCTTTTCAGTCTTGCCCTCGACGATAAACACGAACCGCGAGGCGCTCATGCCGCCTGACTCGCTGCTTCGGCTGGTTCTTCGCCCATCGATTCAAGTTGACCGGAGTTTTGCAGGTCGCCCAGCGTATATTTGTCGAGCCAATACCCAAGCTCATCTCCACTCAGCACACGTAGTTTGGTCTCACCATCGTGCATTTCGCAGATCGTAACGGTCGGATTGTGTCGCCCGATCGCGTCTAGAAACTGTGCGGAATGTGTCGTAAGCACGACCTGAGTCCTAAGCGCTGCATCGGCCGCATGATCCGCGACAATCTGCATCATTGACGGGTGAAGTCCCGTTTCAGGCTCATCAATCGCAATTAAAGTTGGAAGATCAGGCTGCGAAAGGGCTGTGATTAGGAACAGAAAGCGCAACGTGCCGTCTGACAGATTGGCCGTTGAATAGGTGCGCTTGAGCGACTTCCAGCGAATCCGCATCTGGATTCGTTGATCGGCAGACGGTGGGAAGAGAATTTCCTCGAACTCATCGCCAAAAGCAGCGGTCATTGCTGAATTGATCGTTTTCTTGAATTCGCGGTTGTTCGTGTAGTGCGTGTGGATGACCGCAACGAGGTTTTGACCGTCGGGTTCGAGCTGACTTTCGACACGAGAGACTGTGTCTCTGCGAACTTCGGAATCACGGTCGGTGTGGAAGTTGTCCAAGATGAGCCATTGCGGAAAATAGGACGATATCCAGTATTTCCGAATGCAATTTCGGCATATTCGATTGCTTCAT
Organism: uncultured Armatimonadota bacterium; assembly: GCA_963699265.1. Classification (GTDB taxonomy): domain Bacteria; phylum Armatimonadota; class Armatimonadia; order Armatimonadales; family Capsulimonadaceae; genus CAXSEA01. The sequence continues at coordinate 2,405,940 of OY969427.1, forward strand.
CGGGCGTGTCTCGGTATCAATCTCAGTCGGCGTCCGTTCAGAGTGACATGGACATCCGGATAATTGTTAGAACTTACGAAATTTCGCTAACAACTCTTATACCCAACAACCTGGATCGAGATACGAATCACGGAGTAAAGGTCGAATGCGACTGGAAAGCGCCATCCCAAGCAAATACGTTTGAACTCCACCCAGCGGATGCAACTCTTTTTCTGGAGCGCCTGGATACTTGTTTCGCCGAAATAAACCCATCGCCGAAATCAAATTCGACTTCCCACCCCCGTTCGGCCCGATCACTACATTTAAATCGCCGGGTTCCCAAACCACATTCTTCAGCGACTTGTAGCCTCTGATCTTTAGTCTGGCGATATCATAAGCATCAAAACGTGAAAAGTCAGCTACGTCGTCTTCGTCACCTTGCTCAAGCCCCTCGGCCGATCGGGATCATGATCTCCTGCGACGGACAGCCAGTGGGCGAAAAGCTGTCCGGCAACGGCGTAAACCAATGGCGATAGCCACTCCGGAACATTCCCCGGTATTCGGATCGCGGTTTCCGCGCCATGCAGAAAATCGGGGTTGTGCGCGAAGCCGATGATGGCGGGATGGCGGTTTTTGAGCGCGCGGGCGAGCTCGTCCATCGCCTTGTACGCCTTACCGTCCGGCGCGATCAGCAGGACGGGAAATCCTTCGTGCACCTGCGCGACCGGGCCGTGCAGGAAATCCGCCGCAGAGAACGCCTTCGCGCCGACATAGCATGTTTCAGTCAGCTTCAGCGCAATCTCCAGCGCCGTGCAGTGGTTGTAGCCGCGTCCAATCACGACACAATCCCGCATATCCTTGTAGCGCGTGACCAGATAATGGATGGCATCGTCGAGCGTCAGGGTCTTTTCCATCGTATCTGCAGCGCGGCGCAGATGCTCGAGACGTTCGGGGCGATCAGCGGCAAGCGCGGTCGAAAGCAGAGCAATCATCGCCAGTGCGCTCGTGTAGGTCTTGGTGGCAGCGATGCTCTGTTCTTCGCCTGCGGGCGTCACCAGCGAAAACTCCGCCACTTCCGCAAGTTTCGAGTTTGCGTGGTTCGTGATCGATGCGGTCAGTGCGCCAGTCTGACGAGCCCGCTCGATCACGGCAATCACGTCCGGCGCGGAGCCGGATTGCGAGATGCCCAGCACAAACGCGTTCTTGTCTAAGTGCGGGATGGCCTCATAGATCGTGAAAACCGACGGTGCCGCCAGCGCAATCGGAATGCCGTGCTCAATCTCGAAAACATATTTGGCGTAGTGCGCCACATTGTCGCTGGTGCCACGCGCTGCAATGTACGCGAACCGAATGTCACGCTTGGTAATGGCCTCAGCGAGCGCCTCGACATTCCTGAACTGCGTGTTGATAATTTTGCGGACGATCTCGGGTTGTTCCCGGATCTCATTCAGCATGTGCGACATGGCGTGCAATCGGCTCCGATTTTAAGTATTACTAGGCTCCTAAAGTATACCTTGCCAATCGGAGCGAGGCGATTGAAAGCCCTTTCCCCCAACCCCTTTCCGATAGGAATAGCAAAGGGGGAAGGAGGTTAGGATGGCAGCCGGGGACGCCCGCCCCAAGAAATGAATCTTTCCCTTCCCGCTTCGGGAGGGGTGGCGAGGAACGAGCCGGGCATCAATTCCTCCGCGTATTTCATGCGGGTACGATCTAACCCATGCTTTTGGAAATCACTACGACCGCGCCGAACGCGACCGATCTTGGCTACCTGCTGCACAAAAACCCAGCCAATATTTTTGAGCGCAGCATGGGATTCGGCACGGCGCGCGTGTTCTACCCCGAGGCGACTGACGAGCGCTGCACCGCTGTCTTGTGGCTAGACCTGGATCAGGCGAGCTTGGTGCGACGCCACGGGGACAGCTCGTTCTCCCTTTCGCAATATGTCAACGATCGCCCGTACGTGGCGTCGTCGTTCCTGAGCGTCGCGATGGCGCAGTCGTTTGCGACCGCACTCAGCGGGAGATGCAAGGAGCGCCCTGAGCGTGTCGATGAGCGTTGGCCGTTATCGGCGACGATTCCGGCAATCGATTGCGATGCTGGCGAGGAGTTTATCCGTGGCGTCTTCGAGCCGCTCGGCTATGAGGTCGGTCTGCGAATCCAATTCCGCTCGACACACAAGTTCGAGGATTGGGGCGCGTCCACACTTTATCGTCTCAGCCTTAGCAGCAATACGACCATCCAGCAGCTATTGACCCACCTCTACATCCTGCTGCCGGTCATCGATAACCAGAAGCACTACTCGTTTGGCGAGGACGAGGTCGCAAAACTGGTCGAAAACGCGTCCGACTGGCTCGCTAATCACCCCATGCGCGACGTCATTACCAAGCGGTTTCTGCGCTACAAGCGGGATTTTGTCTTCGACGCGCTGGAGAAGCTCGCCTCAAATTCCGCCGACGAGGATTCGGTTTCCGTTAACGTAGAGGAGGCAGAAGATGCGGAACCTGTCGAAAAAACCATCAATCTGCACGATCAGCGGTTGAACGCGGTCGCTGAAGCGCTCAAAGCAGGCGGCGGACACCGCATCGTCGATCTGGGCTGCGGCAATGGCAAGCTGCTGCGTCTGCTGATCCGCGACCGCCAGTGGACCGAAATCCTGGGCATGGATGTCGCTAGCCGCGAACTGCAGATCGCGTCGCGCAGACTACGCCTGGATCGCGACGGAGACTCGCGCACAGAGCGTGTCCGGCTCATTCAAGGCTCGCTGCTTTACCGCGACGACCGCATTGCCGGTTACGATGCCGCCGCGCTGGTGGAAGTGATCGAGCACATCGAGCTAGACCGGCTGGGATTTCTGGAGCGGTCCGTCTTCGGCTATGCAAAGCCGAAACGCGTCGTCGTCACCACCCCCAACGCCGACTACAACGCCCACTGGGAAACGCTCCACGCCGATCAGTTCCGCCACGCCGACCACCGGTTTCGAATGGTCGCGCGCGCAGTTCGAATCCTGGACATACCTTGTTGCCGCGAATTTCGGCTATTCGGTCACAGTTTCGGGCATCGGCGAAGTCGATGGAGACTTGGGAGCGCCATCGCAAATGGCGATTTTTGACCGTGACTAACGACGAGACAGAAAGCATTGAACCCGAGGAAACACCCTCCGAACCCTTGCCCTCCCGCTTCGGGAGTGAGGAAGAGGTCGTGCCGGATGGATATTCTCCTGCTCCTCCCGCTTCGGGAGGCGGGGAGGGTCTTCCGGCGTATTCTGAATCCGAACCCTTGCCCTGCCGCTTCGGGATGGTGGCGAGGAACGAGCAGGGTGGGTCTTCTCCTCCCGCTTCGGGAGGCGGGGAGGGTCTTCCGGCTGATCCTAAATCCGAAACCTTGCCCTCCCGCTTCGGGAGTGAGGAAGAGGTCGTGCCGGATGGATATTCTCCTGCTCCTCCCGCTTCGGGAGGCGGGGAGGGTCTTCCGGCGTATTCTGAATCCGAAACCTTGCCCTCCCGCTTCGGGAGCGCAGGCGAGATCGTGCCGGGTGGGCCTCTCCAAATCCCCGAACTCTGCCTCGTCGTCCTGGTAGGCGCGAGCGGCTCAGGAAAGAGCACCTTTGCCCGCGCGCATTTCAAGCCGACTGAGATCATTTCGTCCGATACATGCCGCGCCTGGGTATCCGACGACGAGCTCGACCAATCGGCGACAGCAGACGCGTTCGATGTCGTCCACTTCATCGCGGCGAAGCGCCTTGAGCGTGGCAAGCTGACCGTCATTGACGCCACCAATGTCCAACCGGAAGCGCGTAAGGTGCTGATTCGGCTGGCCAAATCGCAAAATGTCCTCGCGACGGCTATTGTCCTGAATGTCCCCGAGCGCGTCTGCCAAGAGCGCAACGATACCCGCACCGACCGCCGGATTCCCCCCCAAGCGATCTCGCGCCAGTGCCAAAACCTGCGCCAAAGCCTGCGTGATCTCAAGCGGGAAGGCTTTCGACATACGTTCGTGCTGACACCAGACCAACTCGCAGATGTCCGCTTCGAGCGCACCAAGCTCTGGACGGACAAGCGCGACGACCACGGCCCGTTCGACATTATCGGCGATCTGCATGGATGCGACATCGAGTTCAAGGAGTTGCTGGGAATGCTCGGCTATGTCGAAGACCCTGCTGCACGCTATCGACATCCCGAAGGGCGCAAGGCGCTTTTCGTCGGCGACTTGGTTGACCGTGGGCCTGGAGTGATCGAAGTGCTGGACATTGCCCGTGCAATGGTCGAAAGTGGCACTGCGCTGTGCGTCTGCGGCAACCACGACGAGAAATTCCTGCGCTGGCTCAACGGCAAGCATATCAGCGTCACGCACGGTGTCCAGGAGAGCATCAATCAGGTCGAAAGCCTTCCCGCAGAAACTCGCGACGAATGGAAACGCACCACCGCCAAGTTTCTGGACTCGCTGATCAGCCACTACGTCCTCGATGGCGGCAAGCTGGTGGTCGCCCACGCGGGCATCACCGAAAAGCTGCAAGGGCGCGCATCGGGTCATGTGCGCGAGTTCTGCCTGTACGGGGACACTTCTGGCGAATTGGACGATGACGGCCTGCCGATCCGACGCGATTGGGCGGCAGATTATCGCGGCGCGGCGACTGTCGTCTACGGTCACACGCCGCAGGCAAGCGCAAACTGGATCAACAACACGATCAATATCGATACCGGCTGCGTCTTCGGCGGCGAACTCACGGCGCTGCAATGGCCGGAGCGCGAGATCGTCAGCGTGATCGCAAAGGCGACGTACCGCGAATCGCCGCGTGCCTTCAAAGCGCCTGATCCACCGAAAGTTGAGATCGCATCGCCGTTCGATCTGCTGCTCTCCGATGTCTACCCGACGCAGGAAGTGTCGTCGGGCAACCGCCGCGTGACAACCCGCCTCGCCGGAAATATCCTCATCCAGCGTGCAAACAGTGCTGCCGCGCTGGAAATCATGAGCCGCTTTGCAGTCGATCCGCGCTGGATCGTCTACCTTCCGCCGACCATGTCACCTTGCCAGACTCAGGCCGAAGGGCCTTTTTTGGAGCATCCCGACGGTGCGTTCAAGTACTTCCGTGACGAAGGCATCACCAACCTCATCTGCGAAGAAAAGCACATGGGATCTCGCGCCGTTATCGTCATCTGCAAGAATTCCGAGGCGGCCTATCGGCGTTTCGGGATCACGGTGCAGGACGCGATCGGCGAGTGCTACACGCGCACAGGCAGGCGTTTTTTGGATGAGCCCGTGCGCACGTTGTTCTTGAGCAAAGTGCAGGCGGCCATGACTGCTACCGGTTTCTGGGAAACGCACTCGACCGACTGGGCGGTGATCGACGCCGAAATCATGCCGTGGAACACCAAAGCGCAGGGCCTTCTGCGCGAACAGTACGCTCCGGTCGGTGCAGCGGCGAATGCATCGCTGACTGAACTTGACCGGCTAATCAGCAAAGCCAAATCGCGCGGAGTCGTCATTGACGATTCGGAAATTGCAACCCGGCGCGACGCGGTTACGCGCTACATCGACTCTTACCGTGCCTACTGCTGGCCTACCCATCGGCTAGAGGGTGTGAAGGTCGCACCGTTTCACCTGCTGGCGACCGAAGGCGCGGTCCACACCGACAAGGATCACGCTTGGCACCTCTATGCGTTGTCCGCAATGTGCGATGCCGATCCCGTGCTCTTCAAAAAGACGGACACGATCAATGTAAACCTTGCCGATGAATCGTCTGTCCAAGCCGTCACGGCCTGGTGGCTGGAGAAAACTGCGAAATTCCGCTGAAGGCATGGTGGTGAAACCGAGTTCGTTCATTGCGACGGCCGGCCGCGGCGTCATTCAGCCCGCCGTCAAGTGCCGGGGACGCGAATATCTGCGCATCATCTACGGCCCGGAGTACACGTTGCCCCGAAACCTCGAGGAACTCCGCGCACGCGGACTTGGCCGCAAACGCAGCCTCGCGCTACGAGAGTTCGCTCTGGGGATCGAGGGACTAGAACGCTTCGTACGCCACGAACCCCTCCATCTTGTGCACGAATGCGCCTTCGCCGTGCTCGCGCTGGAATCTGAACCAGTCGATCCGAGGCTGTGACGCTATCAGGTTCGTAGTTGTATGGCTTTCGCACGCCAGCGTGTTATTGCTTCCTGCAATACAGCCACAAGCCTCGAACCACGACGTGCAAATCCAAGCTCATCAACCAATAGGCTGATCATTTCATCGTCCGTCCGCAAAATGCCATCGGATTGAAGCCACGATTGAAGTGCGTCGATTTCGGAGTCTGGGTACGAATCGATACTGCTTCGGAGTGGAATCAGCGGGCGCGGAAGGAGACGTTGCGACGCTTTGAGATCAGTGTCTTCCGCCAATGCCTGGGATAGCCCAGCAATTGACTTATATTCTGCTTCCGACACCAAACCCTCCTGCTCAGTCGCAGCTATAGCGTCTTCATAGGCTTTAAACGCGCGCTCGATCTCCTCTTCGCGGTGCAGAAACCAACTCGTTGACCAAACCCGGTGAAATCGCCAACCGACTCGCTCGAGTTGCGCCTGACGAAGCCGATCGCGGTCTCTTGCCGTCGCGCTTGAGTGATATTGCGCGCCATCGCACTCGATTGCGAGCACGAATTGGCCGGGCTTATGTGGATGCCTTACCGCAAAATCAATGCGGTAGCCCGATGCGCCCCACTGCGGCACTAGTCGAAGATCGCGTTTTTCCAGCGCATCCTGCACATCGGCCTCAAATGCATTCACGCCGAAGTCAGACGCACTTGCGATAATCGGCGCGGCGCGCCCCGCGGTCGCAGCATACTCCAGATAAGCGCGCAGAAGTTGAACACCCCTCGACGCAGACCTGGCCGGATCCATGTCGAGATGCGAAAACGACGATACCAGCGTCATCCTGTTTCGAGCGCGCGTAACAGCAACGTTCAATCGCCGCTCGCCACCTGCCACCAAGAGCGGGCCGAAATAGTAACGCAGCTGTCCACTGGCAGATTTTCCATATCCAAGCGACAAGATGATTACATCACGCTCATCGCCTTGGACACGCTCGAGGTTTTTGATGAAGAAGCTTCGACTAGCACCCGCGCCCTGCGATTCTTCAAAGTATAGAGCAAGCTCTGGCAGCGCACCTAGCTCGTGATCGAGCAATGTTTCGATCCGTCGAGCATGCTTGATCCCCATCGTAATCACGCCAAGAGACTGTTCTGGGTGGTTTCGGGCATGGTCGAGAATCAAGTTGACGACCGTCCGCACCTCCGCGGACGGACTATCCTCAGGATACACATCGGTGGATTCGGGCTGCACAAGCACATGGGAAATGGGCGCATGTTGCGCGAAACCCGGAAATGTGACCAGACGGTTCCCATATATCTCCTGGTTGGAAAACGAAATCAGCCGCTCATCGGCACTGCGGTAGTGCCATTCAAGTATGCGCGTGTTATCCACTCCGAGCGCGCCGGTCAAGATATCCAACAGGCTTTCAAAGCCCTCGGATTCGGAAGCATCATCGTCGCCGTCAAGACCATCCCCACCGAGCGCTCCACTCCCATCAGCGAAGAATCGGGTCGGCGGCAGCTGGTATCTGTCACCTGCCACAACAACGCTCTTGGCCCGCATGATTGCTGGGATCGCATCCTCTGGAAGCACCTGACTCGCCTCATCAAAAATGACGACATCAAAATAGCGCTTATCTGCAGGCAATAGCTGGCTGACGGAAAGCGGGCTCGCCATCCAGCATGGGCAAAGCGCGAGCAGCGCATCCGGCGCTTCCGAAATGAGCGAACGCAGACTGCGGTGCCGTATCGATTTACTGAGTTCGCGGTCGAGCAGTGCAAGCTGGTCGGACTCACGGTTGAACACGCCGATAGCATGCTCGGCATGGCTTCGACGAACCCTGGCCGAGGCAATGCTCAGACGCTCGATATCCGTCCGAATAAATTTAGCTACAGTTTGGTGGTGCATTTCCGAATGGAAACCTGCCAGCTCATAGTTTTTCGACAGTGCTGCTTCATATGCCGATGCAACCCAGGCGTACTGCAGAATTGCTGGCCACTGTTCAGGGGCGACGACATCGTTTATTGCGCCGAGAATTTTGCCCGCCCCGAGATCATCGATCCGCCGTCGGATATGGTTGAGTCGAGGAATCCGGAAGGCGCTCATGCTGGACGAATTCAGCGATTCGAGGAATCGAGCGAGTTCATCTAGCGAGACTCCCATCACTTGCCGGTCGGGAAATACCTTCGCTAAATCCAGGAGAGGCTTCGAGAGCCGATCGCAGGTTTGAGACATTTTGTCCCAATGCTCGCTTGCGCGTGGCACTGCGAACGGGCTGAACCGAGTCCAGCATCTTTTCCATTCGTACGCCGATACGAGAGCGTGCAGAAGCTCCTTGTCGCTACGCCTCGTGGGACGCAGCGCAAACGAGGCAACCATCTTTCGCGCTTCTCGGTAGGAATTGCTCGTGAGATTGGCCCAAAGTGAAAATAGGGAGCCATGGGAAGCGGGCGAAAGCGCCGAAACCGTATCCTGTGATGCGTACTCAAACAGTTGAGGCGAAAATTCCGAATGCAGGTCGCGAATTTGTCCGGCGACCATTATCATTTCCATGGTCATCCCAAAAGAATGGGGACTTTCGATGGAAAGCTCATCGCAAAAGTGCAGCAACATCCTCTGAAAGGACGGCAAATGCACGCTGACAATCTCCCGAAGAGTTGCGAGCAAGGCCTGTACTTCGTCGCCGCTGTTAAGATTTGCATCTGCCCAGGGCGATTTGTTGCCTTGAATGAGGTCCGACATCCCTGCCAGCTCACGCAGTAGCACTTCGACTTCCGCAATTGCCGCCGGCGTCAGCTTCGCAAGTTCCGAGCCGAACCAACGGCAGTCTGTACGCGCGTTGTCGGGAAGGCGAAGGAGTAGGCCCTGCATCTCATAAAGGGACATTTCCGTGATTGGATTAATCTCATGGACACGTTGCTCGTGTGCTACAAGCTGCGACCTTGCAGCTTGAAACTCCTTGTGCAATGCCGCTGAATCTGGCAGCGGCGCATGTCTGACTGCCTCCCGCGCCACCGCCAGCCGCTTTATCATTTCACGACGCGACATATCTGCGCCATGCATATCGAGGCAGAGCGAACCCAGGCCTGCATCGGTGAGCCGCTGCAAAACCACCTGCAGCGCGGCCCTTTTTTCGGCAACGAAAAGGACAGCCTTGCCCGACGCGACTAGCGTGCTGATCAGATTTGCAATGGTCTGACTCTTGCCTGTCCCCGGCGGTCCCTGCACCAAAACATGCTGACCAGTAAGAGCGGCGGCTACGACTTGCTGCTGGCTTGAGTCTGCGTCCAAAATCAGAAACTCCCGGTCCGGAGGCATTTTGTCAAACTCGCGCGGATTGCTCGCAATCTGTGCCGAGCGCATCTTTCGTATCGCGAACTGGTCGCCCGCGAGTGCGGCGATCAGGTCATGGTCAACCAACCTCAACGTGTTTTGTAGCAGATCAGTTACCATCGCCATTTTCTGATAAGCAAAGTTGCCAAGCATCAACCTATCGGTGATCGCAAATCCAGAGATTTGATCACACTTGTCAAGAAGGCGATCCTTTATCTGCGCATAGCCTGCCGGTGCGAGAGGCTGGTCCGAGTCGTTGCTATCTGAATCCGTTTCAGCGGCACCAAGGAGAAGGTGGGATAAGCTCAATTCGGCGCGGAACTGATTGTTGAGATACTGCACGAGCGCAAGGTTGATCTGCAGATCGCCCACAATCCGCAGCGTCGCTTGCTGGGTATCTCTCGCGGGACGCTCGATGCGGATGGGGTAAAGGACAACCGCGGACGATGGGTCCGAACCGCCATCCGTCTCGTCCCAAGTCGCCATCCCTCGCGCAAGAAAAAGCGTGCTGATTCCCTTTTCCTCGAAATTTGCGGCAGCAACACGGCCAATATACACGGCAGAGTCGGGGGCTGGCTTCTCGCCTGCATTCAGAGCCAGTTCAGAAACGGCCACCTTTTCCCCCGACAAAAGCCGTTGAACGGCTTCCTCCGGCGCGTTTGACAGGTCAAGCGAGCCAACTTTTAGGTCGCGGAAATAGAGCAGATTGTTGCGCCGTGTTTCGTCAATCAGCCTACTGACCCAAAAGTCGCGTGCCGAGCTGACTAGACGTTCGCGCTCAATCCGCGTGTCATCCGTATCGATTATTGGTTCGTATGCGTTCAAGATATTTGAGGGTGGAAGCAAGTTATTATGACGCATAGGCGCGCGTCAGTCTTATCGGCACACTGCCGCAGTGTTAACTTGACGCTTCGATGGCTTCCACAGGCCCAAACAGAGGCGAGATGATCTCAACAAAACGAGTCAGCAACTTCGCTGTCATCGGTAGTTTGAGCAGTGGACGCAGCCGCGCAAGCATGTCTTCCTCGAACTGGATCAGTTTTTCGGTGTTTTCCTGACCTTCGCTGCGATCCTGCAGCCAAAATAGGACGGTCATCAAATGCGCTGCATAGAGCGCGGTCGCAAGCTCCCTGGCCTGCTTCGCCTTCGGAGCGTCCTTGCTTCCCTCAATCACGCTCAAGTACGTCTGCCAGACATGCTGCCGGATTTCGCCGACCTTGTCGCCAAGCACGGCAACGTCGGAATCGGGATTCAATCCGACCTGAAACAAGGCTGAAAATCCATCGCGAAACGGCATCAGGTGCGCAAGGTCGGCGCGCAACGCACTCCCGACCCGCTTCGCGAGCGGCCCTGGCTCCAGAACACTCGCCCACGCCTCGAAATCATCAGCACAACGATCGTAGAGCGCAACGATGAGCTGCTCCTTCGCCGCAAAATAACGATACGTTAGGCCGAGCGATACATCAGCGGCGGATGCGATATCACGCAACGTTGTCGCCTGATAGCCCTTTTCCGCAAACAGGTCGAGCGCCGCCTGCAATATCTTATCCCGCGTCTTGACCGCCTTAGGCGTTAGTTCAACAGCCAAACCAACAGACATAATAATCTCCAATAAATATTTTTGAACATGTTCATTTATCTATTGACTTCCGAAATGAAGCGTGGTAACATTCCGACATCAACTAAATGAACACGTTCATTTTACCACGGAGAACACGCAAATGACAATCATTGTTTCGACGTATATCGTCTATCTGACCATTAGCATCGCGCTCACCATTTGGGTCGCCAAGACCCTGCATAAAAGCGGTCGTATCTTTTTGGTCGACGTTTTTCATGGCAACGAGCCGCTCGCCGACTCGGTCAATCACCTGCTCGTCGTCGGGTTCTATCTGATCAACTTGGGGTATGTCAGCCTCGCGCTGAAGGTCTCGGATCCGGTCAACAATGCGCAAGGGGCGATCGAGGCGCTTGCAGGGAAAATCGGGGTGGTCATGCTAGTCCTCGGCGCCATGCATTTCTTCAACCTTGCCGTGTTCAACAAGCTGCGCAACCAGGCGATCAATGATGTCGACCGACGTGAGCTATATGGCACGCGCCCGATAGGGATTGGCGGACTATAGAGATGGCACGTTCTTCGAATGAGGTGCGGAACAGTACGTTCCGCACCACCAAGAGTCGAGCAATTGGCGATGAAGCCAGATCGAATGAGACCAAATTGGCTGGTGAACGCGTTTATGTTCGCCTTCCAACTTGTCGCGGGACCCGTAACATTTTTTCAGGCAACCGTCCTGACAATTCTCGTCACGATCCCGATTATGATTTTCGCGAAGAGGACAGATATCAAGTCTGCTGCGCAATGGGCATTTGCCGGGGCAGGAGCCGTTATAGCTGTCTTCAATTTGTTGTCTTGGTTCTATGGAAAATGATGGAGCAAATCAGACGCAGTTTTTGCTCACGCTAAGCCCCCGCACCCGGCACATATCCATAATCGTCGCGCGTTGGTTTCGCAGTGCCGTGCAGCGCAGGTTTTACGTAGTGCGGACGAGCCTGTAGCTAGCACTTCGCCCCCCACCCGGTTCTGTACCAATACGTCCTTGTCGATCAAATCGTTGATGTCGCGAAGCGCTGTTGGCATTGATGTTTTTGTGATCAGTGCCCATTTTCTCGCAGTCATTTTGCCGTCGAATCCGTCGAGAAGGTGGCTGATCATAAGGCGCTGTCGTTCATTTATCGCTATGTTGGACATCGAATCCCAAAACTCCCCTTTGATCGAAACAGCGTTCAATATAGTCTCAGCTCCCTCGATTGCTCGGTTGAGACAGCCCAGGAACCATTTTATCCATTCCGTGGCATCGAGATCGCCTTTCTGCGTTTTCTCAAGAACGCTGTAGTACGCCAACCGTTCCTTTTGAGTCTGAGCTGACATGCTGTAGAATCGCTGAGGCGAGTGCTCCGATCGAGCCAAAGCCATGTCGGCAATGGCTCTGCCGATGCGACCATTGCCATCGGCGAAGGGATGTATGCTGACAAACCAAAGATGAGCTATGGCGGCCTTGATTACGGGATCGAAATCATCCGCTGACTCGAACCATTCCAGAAACGCACTCATTTCTGCTTCAAGGACCGAAGCTGTTGGAGCTTCATAATGGACGATCTCTCGGCCGATCCTTCCGGACACGACTTGCATCGTTCCATCGATGTCCTCACGCCAAGCGCCAACTGTAATTTTTTGTGGCCCGCTGTAGCCTGTGGGAAATAGTGCGGCGTGCCAGCCAAACAGTCGGCCTTTCGTAAGTGGACGTTCGTAACCTTGCGTCGCATCCACTAACATATCGACAACGCCATCTACGTGTCGATCGGCAGGAGCAAGGGTAAAGGAATCCAATCCTAAACGACGAGATATGGATGATCTTACTTTCTCTCGGTCAAGCAATTCGCCTTCAATCTCACTTGACTTCTGCACCTCATCGGTCAGGGCTTCGAGAGAAATTGTCTCTCGGGACTTAAATCCCAAAGAGTGTATTTTGCCGATAAAGAAGCCTTGGCGATTACGTAAAGACGCGAGTTGATTCGCGAATGCCGCAACATCCCATCGGAAGTGTGGCCAGCCGTCTCTTTGATGGACGTATCGGGCTTCCATGAAGTGATTATGCCGCAGATTCACGTCATAATTGAAGAGATTATTGTCGCTATTCTCTTCAGGGCACTGGCAGTAAGAAGGGGCGGCTACCTAACCGAACTAGATGCCAATTTGGAAAATCGGTGGGATTCCAGTTGAACGCACGTGCACCCTTGCCGAAGCAACTTACTGCACGTGCAGCACGTGAAACAGGAAGTAAATGGTTGACGAAAATATGCCCGCACCAAGCAGAACACATACCGGAAGCGTGAGTAGCCACGCCGCGGCGATGTTTCGCAACGTGTCCATCTGCAGCCCTGATTTGTTGGCGGCCATCGTACCGGCGATTCCAGACGACAGTACATGTGTCGTGCTGACAGGGAGTTTGTAGAAGCTCGCGAGGAGAATTGTGATCGCGGCGACAAGCTCGGCCGACGCACCTTGAGCGTAGGTCAGGTGCTCCTTGCCGATCTTTTCACCGACAGTCACAACGATTCGTTTCCAGCCAATCATCGTGCCAAATCCCAGTGCAAGCGCGACGGCGACCTTCACCCACACCGGAATGAAGAGCGTGATGCCGTCGAGCGATTTCGCAAGATCCTTGTCCGTCTTGTCCTCCCCGATGCCCGTCAGCAGCTTCTTTTTGTCCAGCTTGCCGATCGACGTTGACACCAGATACGCCTCCGTGCGCAGGTGTGAGCGGTCGGGATTGGAAAACGTCGTTAAGCTCGATTTGCCGCTAAACTGCGTCGCAAGGTCGTTCGTATAGAACGCCAGCGCGGCAAATGTGTTGTCGGACGCTTTCCCGCTCTGCTTTGTAAAATTCTGAAGCTCTATTTTGGCGGCGGCGGCGGTCATCTTGGTTGCCGGAGCGTGCGCAGCCATCAGCTTGCTGACTTGCGCCGCCTGAGCGGAAATCTTCGAGACTTTCCCGCCTCCGGCGTCAAGATTGAGCGCGAACGTCGCTGGGATGACGCCGATGAGGATGAGCATGATTAGTCCCATGCCTTTTTGGCCATCGTTATTGCCGTGCGCAAAGCTGACACCTGTACACGTGAGCATCAGGACACCGCGAATCCACAGCGGCGGTCTGCCGGTCTCGTGCGGTGCCTCAAAAAGCTGCGGGTTCTTGATCAGTGCCTTCAGAAGGAGCAAGAGCAGAGCTGAACCACCGAAACCAATGATCGGAGAGACGAGCAGCGTAAGGAAAACAGCCTGCGCCTGCGACCAGTTGACGCCGTCAGCGAACGAATGCCCATGGGACATCAACGCATTGGCGAGGCCGACTCCCATCACCGAGCCTACCAACGTATGCGAACTAGACGCTGGCAATCCCAGATACCATGTGCCGACGTTCCAAATGATCGCAGAAATCAAGAGTGAGAACACCATCGCAAAGCCCGCGTCCGAGCCGACATTCAGCACGAGTTCGACCGGCAGAAGTCCGACTATGCTGAACGCGACGCCCCCGTCTGAAAGCAGCACGCCGATCAGGTTCCACGCTCCAGACCAGATCACCGCGGGAACTGGATCGAGCGTGCGGGTGTAAATCACGGTGGCGACTGCGTTGGCAGTATCGTGAAAACCGTTGACAAACTCGAAACTAAGGGCGAGGAACAGGGCGAAGAACAGGAAAATTGCGGCGCTGACCGCGAGTGGCTGGCCAAAGACGTCCATGTCGAGAGCTCCTCGTGAACGGATAGTTTGACTTGCAGAGTATCGGGTAAGGGCGTTAGCCGATTAGTTCGCAGCAAACTGCCCTTAGCGAATTAAGACGATACCCCGGAGCGCGACCGAGTTATGTTAAGCCAATATTAAGTTTTTTGCTGGATTGCTTGCGCGAGGGGCGCGAGATGCTAGAAAGAGACGAAAGTTTCGCGTGGTAAGAAACGCTTCAGGCGAGCAAACATAGAGTGCGCGTCACCACACTTTTGTAAGGTGACTGGCAGATATGCCATGTTCCGTGGTAGATTGTAGAATACCTAAGAGTGCCCACGGACGGGCGTAGAAAGCGGCGACTGCGGGAATTGCGAGGGGACTGCGCGCGAAAAGGTGGCTCCTTGGACAGGACTCGAACCTGTGACATCCTAGTTAACAGCCAGGCGCTCTACCAACTGAGCTACCAAGGAACGACGGCGCACGCTCGATAGGGGTCAAAAAATGACCTTTATATCAGAGCAACGAAATTATAGCTTATCTAATATGCAGTGTCAACCCGACCGCAATACTCAGTCGATAATCTTCCATGAAAGTCACTCAGATCACGTTCGACGAATCCGGCAGTGTGCATCTTGTCGTCGAGATTCCGACGACACGGCCGTTTCTTACGACCGACACTCCTCGCATGCCGAGGATTCTGTTCCGCATGTTCCCATATCTTGCGTCGCAACGCTGCTACAACGACCTTAGTTTGTCGTTCCGGCAGGAAGCGCTGCAAACGGAAATTCCGCATCTGTTCGAGCATCTGCTGCTCGAGGTTCAGAAGCAAGTTCGTCGCGGCATTGTGAATCCTGCGCCTATACGCGGCGAAACCGAGTGGAACTGGACTATCGACCCGCGCGGCAGGTTCCATGTAACGGTCGGCTATGACAACGAAATCGTCGCACTTGCGTCCATTCGCCTTGCTGAACGCCTAATGAAGGCTCTCGACAGCCGCGAAATCGCCGTAATCGATGTCGAGCGCGAGATGAAAAAGCTGCGCGAACTTGCGCGGACAAGCCGTCGATTCATCGCACCGCGCAAGGCCGAATCCGACGATTACGACATCTTCGAAGAGATCGAGGAGGATGGCCCGGTGAGCGCGGCCATCCTCCCCGATTCTGATTCGATCATGTTCGAGAGCGGGGATATGGAAGCAATCCCCGCCGTTTAGTGCCTGGCGCTTAGTGATGGAAAATTCCAAACAATGCCAGCGCGATCCCGACTAGCTGCAACGGATCGATGCGGTTCGGCGGGCTGCCATGCGGAATTACGATATTGTCGCCCGGCTGCAGCAAGAATGTTGCCGCAACTTCCGGATCCTTCGCATTCACTTTTAGCACCTGCGCTCCTTCGCCACTTTCGCGCGTGATCGTAATCTGATCGACTTTCGCACGGTCTTCCAAGCCGCCAGCAAGTCCGAACGCGTCGGAAAGCGTCAGTTTGCCGCGAATTGGATATTGCCCTGGCTTGAGGACGCCGCCCGTGATCGAAATCACCGGTACGGTTCCCTCAGGAATGACGACCTTGTCACCATCCTTCAGAACGGGATTGATGTTAGGATCCTCCGGTGCTTGCGACGCTTTGTCGTAGTCAAAAGGAGTCCGCTGGATCGTTCCGATCGGCTGAAGGTAGATCGACGAGTGATCCGCCGCTTCATCCAAACCTCCGGCCAGCTTGATCAGATCGTAAACTGTCGTTCCCGGCTGAACATCGTAGCGGCCCGGTTTGCTGATTGCGCCGACAATCGAAACGGAATAGGTCACCGGTGCCTTGTTTGGAACAAAGATCACATCGCCATCTTCGAGGGCAGGATTGTTGGTGACAGTGCCGTTGCTCAAAAAGTCCGCCAAATCGAAGGTCAGAGTCGTATGCTGCTCACCTGGCAAACCCCGCGTAATCTGGATTTTGGTCAGATCGGCGTCAGTGGCGGGAAGGGCCTGCTGAATGATGTCGTTTAGGCGCGAGTCGCGGCGAACCGTCACCGACCCCTGCTTCTGCACAGCGCCAGTGACAGTGATGGTCGCCCCACCGTATGCGTTTATGGTCACCGTTACCGCAGGATTGACGTAGATTTTGCCAAGAGCTCCCTTGATCGTGTCGGTGGCCTGGTCGGGCGATTCGCCGCCGACATGCAGCTTGCCGACATAAAGCATTGTAATGTTGCCGTCGGGATCGACTGTATAGTCGCGCGACAGATCGGGCTGTCCCACCACATCAACATGCAAAACGTCGTTCGTCCCAATCGGGCGAACTACCGTCGGCGAGGCGTCCTGCGCAAATGCTGCGATCGGCCTGACCAGCGGTGCGACGATCAGAGCGGTGACTAGGGCGCAGCAAACGAGCAGTCTGACCCCAAAAGTCGAAAACCGAAAAGTGTTCGGCATAGCCACGATAAATCCTCCCTTACTACTTGAGCGCCAACTAGTTGCGGCGCGATAAACTAAGACTTTGATGCGCAAGCTTAAAATGCGCGGTAATCTACTAATGCGGATGATTGCAGCACTATAATTCTACCGGTATATTCACCGGCATTCTTCATATTCCCTTGCTAAGCGGCAAGATTTCGCAGCCAAATCGCCGCGATTTCTGCTTCAATCGCACCACTGCATCACGATGCTTCCACTTGAACTAAGAACCGAATCCGACCAGCAGACCCGCGCGCTTGGCCAGCGTATTGGAATTGCCGCGCGTCCAGGCGATGTCGTCTGCCTCAACGGCGAACTTGGCGCCGGTAAAACAACTTTCACGCAGGGCATCGCCGAAGGTCTCGGCATCGGTGCGCGGGAAGTCACTTCACCCACCTACGCCCTTATCGCTGAACATACTGGCGGTCGGATCGCGCTTTACCACATGGATGCGTATCGTCTCAACGAATCCTCTGAACTGTCGGCAATCGGATTCGACGAGTACCTTCTCGCCGCCGACGGCCTGTTCGTAATCGAATGGGCATCGCGAGTGCAGGACGCTCTGCCCGATGATCGCCTGGAAATCGAGCTTCGCCACACCGATCCCATCGAATCTCGCCAAATTATCGCGACCGCGTTCGGCTCGATATCCACCGCGCTCCTTCGGGAGGCGACACAAACTCTATGAACTTGCTATGCCTCGATACAAGCACAGACTATGCCACTGTCATTGTCGGCAACGACGCGGGAGACCTGTATGCCGAACGAAGCTCCCCGCATGAGCGGTCGTTATCTACGCGCATGTATCCCTTAATAGAGGATGCGCTTTCCCAGGCAAATCTGACAGTCCAAGAGATCGACGTGTTTGCAGTCGGAATCGGTCCTGGCTCGTTCACAGGTGTTCGAGTGGCCGTGACAACGATGCGTACGTTGGCGCAAGTTACCGGCAAAAAGCTGGTCGGCATCTGCACGCTGGACATCTTAGCTAAGCAGGCAATGCAGTCGCCTTCAGGCGCGGGTAGCTCGCTGCTGCATGTTGTATTGCCATCGCGGCGCAATGAGGTCTACGTCGCAACTTATGACAACCACGCCAACCGGCTCGCCGATCCATTGACCGCGTCCTACGAAGACATTAGGAACCTGGCCCGCAACGAACATGCCGCCGTCTCCGGACCTGCCGCATTGCTTGATATGGTGTTCATCGGCATCGACGCGAACCGCATCCCACTCGAATCGCCTGATGCCACGGCATTCCTCGCTCTCGCGGGACGTCAGATTCGTCTCGGCGCGTTCGAAAACCCCCTTGCGCTCGACCCAATGTACATCGCTCTACCTGCCGTCAGCCAGCACAAAAACTCCCCGCAAAAATAGCAGATAAAATTATTCGCTGTAGCAGCCAAGCTGCTTTTTTCAAAAAAACTGGTAATTGGGCGGGTCTTGCTCTAAAGACTCGCACGACGCCTCCCAATAATCCAAGTGTTCGTACGGGGTTACGAACAACCTTTGTTACCTCTGCAGCGTGGGATGCCCTTGTCGCAGAGGCAAGAAATCCTGACCTAGCTAGTTTAGGTCGGGGCAAATCGAACATCTCACGGGGGAACACACTAATGTCTACCGCAATCAACACGAATACGACCGCGTTCATGGCTGCCGACAACCTGACCATGAACACGAATAATCTGTCCACAGACATCCAGCGACTTTCGACTGGCCTTCAGATCAACAGCGCCGCGGACAATCCCGCAGGTCTCGTGATCTCCGAAGACATGCAAGCTCAGGTGACTGGATTGAGCCAAGCGACCAGCAACTCGAACGACGCGATCAACATGATCAAGACGGCGGAAGGCGCCCTTAACCAAGTTCAAAACCTTCTGATCTCGATGCGACAGCTCGCCGTTCACGCCTCCAACCTTGGAGTCAACGACACCACCGCCGTCCAAGCAGACCAGACCCAGATCGCGTCCGCGATCGAGTCCATCAACCGAATCTCTTCAACCACGCAGTTTGCAAACAAGAACCTGCTCGACGGCTCTGCGACTTCCGGCCTGACCACCACGGCAGGATCGGCATCTGCCAGCGCCGGAGGCCAGTTCGCGATCGTTGCGAGTGGTACGTGGAGCACTGGAAACGCGTATAGCTACACGCAGAATTCGCTTTCGACAACTTCGGCGGCGACCGACAGCTTTGCAACCACCAAAGTCGGCCCGGTTGCAACCGCCGTTACGATGACTTCGGCGAACACAACGTTTGGCGGCTCGATCACAATCAACGGCAATCAATACAACCTGACGGGCTCAACGCCGGCGACCTTAACCGCATTCAATACGGCAATCGCGGCGAGCGGCTATCAAGCGACAATCAACGGAAGCGGTAACCTGGTCTTCAATGCTCAAGCAAGCGGCCCGACCACCCAGCCTACGATCAACGCCAGCAGCCTCGTCATCAGCGGCGCGACATCCAGCATCGCATCGACGGGCGCCGACGCAACCACGACGTCAACCTTTGCGACTGCGGCTGGTACCGGCGGTACGCTTACAAAGAGCGTCGCGGCGGTCGTCGCGACCACGCCGATCTCTGTCAGTGGCACCCTCCAATTGCAATCTGCAAGCGGAACGACATTTACCAAGACGTATGCTCCTGGCACGTCGCTTTATCAAGTTCAGCAGGATTTGAACTCGACCTTCGGCACCGGCCCCGATGCCGTTACAGCTTCAACCAACGCCGCTGGCAGCCTAGTCTTTACCGACACGACTAACAACCTGACGTCTACCGGATCGAGCTTCTCAGCATACAACTCGGTGACGCCGCCGACTGTGTCCACGTTCACCAACGGTACGCTTGCCAGCATGACGCTGTCCGACGGAACGCACACGCTGACCAGTACGTCCACTCAAATCACCAACGGCCAAAGCTACTATTCGTTTGGCAACGGCCTGGTGCTTTCGAGCGGGGTTGCTGCTTCGACGACGTCAACGACTTCGCTGAATGGCTCGCTGCAGACTGTCGCAGGGGCGACCACGGCTGGCACAAACCTTGAGTTCCAGATCGGCGCGAACGGCGGCCAGACAGCTTCCGAGTCGATCCAAAGCATCGCGGCCAATCAGCTTGGCACCGGTGCACCGAGCTACACCGACGCCAACGGAACCACGCAGACGGTTCTAACTGGCAGCGTCGCCGACGTCAACGTCACGTCCTTCAAGGGCGCTCAGGATGCGATCGCAGTTCTAGATCAAGCGATCAACCAGATATCGACGCTTCGAGCGAACCTCGGCGCGTTCCAAACCAACGTTCTTCAGTCGAACGTCACGTCGCTCGGCGTCGCGCAGAGCAACCTGTCATCGTCCCTGAGCACGATTCGCGATGCGGATCTTGCCACGACGGTTACTGACTACACCAAGAACCAGATTCTGGTTCAGGCGAGCACTTCGGCCTTGTCCTACGCAAATCAAATGCCGCAGGCACTGCTCAAGCTGCTCCAGTAATCGAAGCGGCGCTTAGTCTTCAACACGAACTAGCACCGAAAGACTCCAATTCTGGAGTCTTTCGGTGCTTTTGTCTTTGCTGGCCATGCCTTTTTCTCAGACATAAGGGCGAGTCATAAATCGGAAATTAAATTGAATATTAATTTTAAGCAGGCAGACATTCTAAGCGCGAAAAAATCCATCTAAGCAAGTCGCCATACAGTTAACACCCTTCAATCAATTTTGAATAAACCAGTATTCCGTTCAGTCCCGTATGTCTAAGGACGAGTTTTGCCCGAACCGAACATTCTACTGTTCGCCCTAAAGCAGGCAAACCACAATTTCATATCTCTGTTGTGCAGGATGCCCAAAAGCAGAGAACCGGTTATTTAGACTGCGTCAAATTCACACTTTAAGGACGCGGCTGAATCGATAAATCTCATGGAGGATTTTCAGTAATGTTGACAGCAATCAACACGAATACCACTGCGTTCATGGCAGCCAACAACCTGAGCATGAACAGCAACAACCTTTCCACCGATATCCAGCGACTTTCGACTGGTCTACAAATCAACAGCGCCGCAGACAATCCCGCCGGTCTCGTCATTTCCGAGGATATGCAGGCGCAGGTAAGCGGCCTTTCCCAGGCGACCAGCAACTCGAACGACGCCATCAATATGATTAAGACGGCGGAAGGCGCCCTGAACCAAGTTCAGAACCTTTTGATCTCGATGCGACAGCTCGCGGTCCATGCCTCCAACCTTGGAGTCAACGACACCACCGACGTTCAGGCTGACCAAACTCAGATCGCGTCCGCGATCCAGTCGATCAACCGCATCGCTTCGACGACCCAGTTCGCCAACAAGAACCTGCTCGACGGCTCAGCGACCTCCGGCCTGACAACGTCAGCCGGCTCGGCGACCGCCAGCGCAGGCGGCCAATTCGCAATCGTCGCGGGTGGCACCTGGAGCAGCGGCAACGCATACAACTACACGACGAACACGCTGTCGGCGACAACGGCTGCCACCGACAACTTCGCTACGACCAAAGTCGGCCCGGTCGCAACGCAGGTCACGTTGACTTCGGCGAACGTCACGTTTGGTGGCTCAATCGCGATCAACGGCAACACCTACAACCTGACCGGATCGACCGCCGCGACTTTGACCGCGTTCAACACCGCAATTGCGGCCAGCGGCTACCAGGCAGCGATCAACGGCACCGGCAACCTGGTCTTCACCGCCCAGGCGAACGGCCCGACCACGCAGCCTACCATCAACGCGAGCGGCCTAACCATCAGCGGTGCGGTATCGAGCATCGCGGCGACCGGAGTAGATGCCACCCATTTTTCGACGTTCGACACGGCAGCCGGTACCGGTGGCACGCTCACCAAGAGCATCGCGGCGGTCACATCCACAACGCCGATCTCAGTCAGCGGAACTCTTGCCCTTCAATCCGCTAGCGGCACGACGTTCAACAAGACGTATGCGCCCGGCACGTCGCTCTATCAAGTCCAGCAGGATCTTAACACGACGTTCGGGACCGGCGCCGATGCCATCACCGCTTCGACAGACGCTGCCGGAAACCTGGTCTTCACCGACGCCAGCAACAACCTGACATCGACCGGTTCGAGCTTCTCCGCGTTCAACTCGGTGACTCCGCCGACCACTTCGACGTTCACCAATGGAACGCTTGCCAGCATGACGCTGTCCGATGGCACGCACACCCTGACCAGCACGTTGACGCAGGTCGTAGGCGGCCAGAACTACTACTCGTTTGGCAACGGCCTCGTGCTTTCAAGCGGCGTCGCTGCGGTCACGACCGGTACGACTGCGCTCAACGGCTCGCTGCAGACGACCGCCGGGTCAACTACCGCTGGCACAAACCTCGAGTTCCAGATCGGCGCGAACGGCGGCCAGACCGCTTCCGAGTCGATCCAGAGCGTAGCGGCCAATCAGCTCGGAACAGGTGCGCCGAGCTACACGGATGCCAACGGCAACACCCAGACCGTCCTGACGGGAAGCGTCGCCGACGTGAACGTCACGTCGTTCAAGGGCGCGCAGGACGCGATCGCCGTTCTCGACCAGGCGATCAATCAGATATCCTCGCTTCGAGCGAATCTGGGAGCGTTCCAAACCAACGTCCTGCAGTCGAACGTCACATCGCTAGGCGTCGCGCAGAGCAACCTGTCATCGTCACTTAGCACGATCCGCGATGCGGATCTTGCTTCGACGGTCACTGACTACACCAAGAACCAGATTCTGGTTCAGGCGAGCACTTCGGCTCTGTCGTACGCGAACCAGATGCCGCAATACCTGCTGAAGCTACTTCAGTAATCGCCGCGACGTTCATTCGTCGCAGCATTTCGTTGACGGCCTCCGCGAACGGGGGCCGTCAACTCCCAAAGATTTTTGAACGCTTCCCATGAGAAAGAATGGTCAACATTGGCAGCCAAGCTCAAAAATAATAGCAGACAGGCATTATTTCAATAAACTGGTATTTGTCAAGCGGACCGCATCTAACGGCTGCCTGCTTGCTTCTCCATAATGCTACTGTTCGAGCGACATGGCGAACCAT
The DNA here is from genome assembly GCA_963699265.1 of uncultured Armatimonadota bacterium. Taxonomy (GTDB): domain Bacteria; phylum Armatimonadota; class Armatimonadia; order Armatimonadales; family Capsulimonadaceae; genus CAXSEA01. Next base: position 2,429,075 of record OY969427.1, read on the forward strand.
AATTTCATACCTCTGTAGCGCAGGATGCCCAAAAAGCAGAGGCTCGGTAGAGATCGTGTCAACTCAAAACCCGACACGACTCGCATCGAAAATTCTCATGGAGGAATTTTAGCAATGTCAACGGCAATTAACACCAACACGACCGCGTTCATGGCAGCCAACAACCTAAGCATGAACAGCAACAACCTGTCCACGGACATCCAGCGACTTTCGACTGGTCTTCAGATCAACAGCGCGGCGGACAACCCCGCCGGACTAGTCATCTCCGAGGACATGCAGGCGCAGGTCAGCGGTCTTTCCCAAGCAACCAGCAACTCGAACGACGCGATCAACATGATCAAGACGGCGGAAGGTGCCCTGAACCAAGTTCAGAACCTTTTGATCTCGATGCGTCAGCTTTCAGTCCACGCCTCCAACCTTGGAGTCAACGACACGACTGCCGTCCAGGCCGACCAGACCCAGATTGCCTCCGCGATCCAGTCGATCAACCGAATCGCAACCACCACGCAGTTCGCCAACAAGAACCTGCTCGACGGATCAGCCACTTCCGGCCTGACCACCACGGCAGGATCGGCAACTGCCAGCGCTGGCGGCCAGTTCGCTGTTGTTGCGAGCGGCACGTGGAGCAGCGGCAATTCGTACAACTACACGACGAACACGCTGTCGGCGACTACGGCGGCTACCGACAACTTCGCAACGACCAAGGTTGGCCCGGTCGCAACCGCCGTCACGATGACCGCTGCTAATGTGACGTTCGGTGGCTCAATCGCCATCAACGGCAACACGTACAACCTGACCGGCTCAACCGCCGCTTCGCTCACGTCATTCAATACTTCGATTGCCGCGAGTGGCTACCAAGCGTCCGTGAATGGTACTGGAAACGTCGTGTTCACCGCTCAGGCGAATGGCCCGACGACTCAGCCGACGATCAACGCGAGCGGCCTGACCATCAGCGGTGCGGTTTCAAGCATCGCCTCGACGGGAACCGACGCGACGACAACGTCAACATTTGCAACGGCAGCCGGTACCGGCGGCACATTGACCAAGAGTGTCGCGGCAATCGTCTCGACAACTCCGATCTCGGTCAGCGGCACGCTTGACCTGCAATCTGCTAGTGGCACGACATTCAGCAAAACCTACACCCCGGGCACGTCGCTTTACCAAGTTCAGCAGGACTTGAATTCGACGTTTGGCACTGGCGCTGATGCCGTGACGGCTTCCACCAGCGCAGCGGGCAGTTTGGTCTTCACGAACACGACCAATAACCTGACATCGACCGGTTCGAGCTTCTCGGCCTTCAACTCAGTGACGCCTCCGACCACGTCAACGTTCACCAATGGAACGCTCGCCAGCCTGACGCTCTCGGACGGCACCCATACCATGACCAGCACATCGACTCAGGTTGTCGGTGGTCAGAACTACTACTCGTTCGGCAACGGCCTGGTAGCTTCGAGCAGTGTCGCAGCGGTCACCACCGGTACGACTGCGCTCAACGGATCGCTACAAACGACGGCTGGCGCGACAACGTCGGGAACGGAACCTTCAGTTCCAAATCGGCGCGAACGGCGGCCAGACTGCTTCCGAGTCAATCGGTAGCGTTTCGGCCAATGAACTCGGTACCGGCGCTGCTGGCTACACCGATGCAAGCGGCACGAAACAGACAGTCCTCACGGGCAGCGTCGCAGACATCAACGTCACGTCCTTCAAGGGCGCACAGGACTCCATCGCGGTTCTGGATCAGGCGATCAGCCAGATCTCCCAGCTTCGAGCGAACCTCGGCGCGTTCCAGACCAACGTCCTGCAATCCAACGTGGCTTCACTGAGCGTCGCGCAGAGCAATCTGTCGTCCTCACTGAGCACGATCCGCGATGCCGACCTCGCGTCGACCGTCACGGACTATACGAAGAACCAGATCCTGGTTCAGGCAAGCACTTCGGCTCTGTCGTATGCGAACCAGATGCCGCAGTCGCTTCTGAAGCTGCTTCAATAATCGCCGTAACGTTCATTCGTTGCAGCACTACATCGATGGCCTCCGCTTGCGGAGGCTTTCGGTGCATTAGGCGGAATCCGGCAAATTTATCAGTGCCCATCGAGTAGATGGAAATTAATACTGACTGTTTTCAACATTGGCGTGCAGAAGTAAGGTGATCCGACATGGCTACAACTAATAGTTCAATTGGAATGGTAGGTCAATCCGCTGGTGTGTCTAGCGTGGTTCCCGTGAGCGGAGCGAATAGCTCTTCTGCTCTTTACGGGTCCGTCGTCGCACCGCAAACAGCGCAAGACCCCGGACAACTCAAAAGTCATATCGATGCTGCGCTAAAGAACAGCGGCATAAAAGCCGAAATTAAAGATGTGACAGGCGGCGCTGTAGTCGTCCAGCTTTTGGACGCGGAGTCTGGAAAACTAATCATTCAGTTGCCATCACAAACTGTGCTCGATCTTGTTTCCGGCATGGAAAAACAGATTAGCAAGGAGTCGCAGCCCTCTGGGCCGATCCTTCCAACCAGCGGAACAATGATCAATCAACTCGCGTAGCAATTCGACGCGCACGGCGTGTTTAGCGCCACTCAGGCATAGGTGACTCTATGAGCAGCAGCAGCATTTTTGGGAGCGCGGGAGCGCCAATCACGATCAGCGGCTTAGCGTCTGGACTTAACACGTCTTCGATTATCCAGCAACTTACCACTGCCGAAGCCGGTGCCCAGACGATCGAGCAGAACCAGGAGACCACGTTGAACTCCTCCCTGCAAGCTTGGCAAACATTCAACGGCTCGCTTGTCGGACTACAGTCCATTGCGTCGAGCCTTAGCGCCCCATCGGCCTTCAACACGTCAACTGCGTCAATCGATCAGTCCACCGTCGCAAGCGTCACCGCACAGGCTGGCGCAGAAGCGGGCACGCACACTTTGACAGTCAGCTCGCTCGCGGCATCACAGCGCGTGTTGGGGCAAAGTTTTTCGGATCCATCCGTGCCTCTCAATATTACGGGCAGTTTCGATATCAACGGCAAGGTCATCACGCTCTCCAGTACAAATACGCTCAGCGACCTCGTAGCGAATATCAACGGGGCAAATGCTGGCGTTCAGGCATCTGTCGTCACATCCGGAACCGGCTCTTACCAGCTTAGCCTCAACGCACATGCGACCGGCACACTGAACTCAATTTCCGCGACCGATCTCACCGGAACCGCGCTCGAGTCGCTCGGCCTGATCCCTTCAAGCGGCCAAACAACCACGATCCGTCAGGCAGTAACGAGTTCGGGAGGATTAACCGGCGCTGGCTCTATCGCATTTACGAACTCCACGCAACCGATCGGCACACTGAATTCCGCAGCGGCTGGCACGGCTGCTAGCGGGACTGTCAAGATTAACGGCACATCAGTCGCGCTCAACCTAAACACGATGTCACTTTCCGACGTTGCCAACGCCATCAACAGCGCGGGCATTACCGGAGTGCAGGCTCAAATCGTTTCGATTCCAGATGCGAGCGGCAATATTGGCCCGCTCAGTCCAAAGCAGCTTCAGATTGTTTCCACCAGCTCCGGCTCGCCGCTGACCGCATCGTCGTTCACCGACTCCGGCGGCGTACTGGCCAGTTTGGGCATCACGCAGGCTGGATTCGCGAATCAGGTTTCGGCTGCATCGGATGCCAAATTCGCCATTGACGGCGTCTCGTACACCCGATCGTCCAACACGGTCAATGATGCGCTGCAGAGCGTTTCCATAAATCTGCTTGCGACCAACTCCTCGTCAACGTCTACCCCTGCAAATATCAGCATTACGCAGGATACGTCGGCGATCACGACGACCATCAACAATTTTGTTACGGCCTACAACGGCGTCGTTGACTACATCAATGGCCAGCAGGCGTTTTCGCCGCAAGCACAGGCGCAGACAGTTGGTCAACAACAGCAAACACCGCCTCTCTTTGGAGACTTCACGCTGTCCGACATCCAGTCGCAACTTTCCAATTTGCTCGGAGCCACGAGCGGCTCAACCACCTTGGCTAGTGTCGGAATTACAGTCAACAGCACGGGCGATCTGACGGTCGATCCGAACGCGCTGCAGACGGCGCTGCAAACAAACGGCAGTGCTGTTGCCGGTCTGTTTGGTCTAAGCGGCAGCGCGACAAGCACTGGCGTGCAGTTTGTGACAGCAAGCGTCAAAACTCAGGCCTCTACGGCTACCGGATATCCCGTCAATATCACGCAGGCTGCGGCTCAGGGTGTGCTCACCGCTTCGAATGCCTTCCAAACGACCACCGCGCCTGAAACACTTTCATTCTCCGGCAGCCTGTTTGGCACAACAACGAAGCTGACACTACCGACGGGCACGACCATCCAGGGCGCAATCGACCTGATTAACGGCAACTCAAACCTTAATCAATACCTGTATGCATCCCAAGACTCCACTGGCCATCTGGTGATTTCAACCAAGGGTTACGGTTCAAATCAATCGTTTTCGGTCGCGTCTAACCTGAACGGCGCGGGGACGTCAGGCATCGGATCGCAGACTCAGACAGTCACCGGCAAAGATGTTGCCGGAACAATTGATGGAGAACTTGCGATTGGCAATGGACAGACATTAATCGGCAGCGCGGGCAACAAGAACACAGACGGCCTTCAACTTCTGGTGACCGGCACGACCACCGGCCCAATGGGCTCGGTTAGCGTCTCCCACGGCATTGCGGATCAACTCAATGCTCTGGTCGCCAATGTCACCGATCCGACTAGCGGTTCAATCACGACGGCGGAAAACGCGATCAACTCGCAAATCAGCGACGTCCAGACGCAAATCGCGGACATGCAGACGCAGTTGACTAACTACCAAACGAACCTGCAGACCGAGTTCAACAACATGGAGATTGCGATCTCGCAACTTCAGTCCCAAGGCTCGGCTTTGACCGCTGTTTTGAACGGCAACTCAAGTTCGTCCTCCAGTTCGTCAAGTTCGAGCAAGTCGCTCACTGCCGGTTAGTCTTGGCCAAGTGGTCGGCCATTGCGCGATCTGCTCGCAAAAATTTATTGTATTAGATCGGGGAATGATGAACAACAATCCATACGCGGCTTATCGGACCACCCAGACCGTAACCGCGAGCAAGACTCAGCTACTAGTAATGCTCCATGACGGAGCGATACGCTTCCTCGCACAGTCGGCAGTGGCAGTCAAGAAGAAAGACTACGAAACAAAGTCGATCAATCTCAACAAGGCAATCGCAATTGTCGACCATCTTTGGGGAACGCTTGATATGGAGCGGGGTGGCGAAATCGCCGAGAACCTGGAGCGCATTTTTCTCTATCTTCGTGGACGTCTGCTCGAGTTCAATGTCAGCGACGATCTGTCTATCATCAAAGAGGTGATGCAGCATCTGCGCGAGATTCGATCGGCATGGGCGATAGTGGATTCGCAGACAAAAACTGTGCGGACCGCCACCGCAAACGCCCCGTGCGAGGGCGAGGTCATGCAGTTCGCCGCTTAGATAACGTTAGCCAGTAAGTTTTGGAGAACGAAAATGTCCACATTAAGCTATATCAACGAACGCGCAAAGTACAACTACATTCTGTCGCTATCAAAGAACCAGATACGCGCACTGGAGCTGAACGATATGGCCGGATTCAGTAAGATCCTTGCCGCCAAGCATACGTTGATCAGCAGCCTTCGCGATGGCAAGAAGCTGCTAGAGCTAGACCCGACGCTTCAGACCGTTGTCAATCAGATTAACGACAGCGAAAAGATGACCGAAAAGCTCCTCTATCGTCGGCTCGGGCACATCCGCCGACAGCTCTCCGAAATCCAGGAGTTCAACCTAGCCCGACGCGCCTACAAAAAAATCAGCCGCAAGGTCCCATCATTCGTAATGACGTCCGATACGCCGATGATGCTTGACCAGCGATCATAAGTCGAACGGAAAATGTCGCAAGCCCTGGCTCACCCGCAGGGCTTTGTTTCGTCTGGTCGGCCCGGAATGTGGGGCAGGCGTCCCCGCATGTCTTCTTCATTTTGTCCCACTACTTACGTTGAGCGCGGGAAACCAACTCCAATGTTCGCACCTGTCCGGCAGCGCGCTCCCGAACTATGCCGCGTATTGCGCATGGCGTATGGAACTCAGCCGCTGGTATAATCTGTTCTGCCTTCATAAGGAGCGCTTAGCCGACTGCATCGCAGATCGGACGCGTCTAGAACCACAGTTTCATGTCCCACACGAAAGTCCTGATCATTGGCTCCGGTCCTGCCGGACTGACCGCCGCAATCTATGCGGCACGCTCCAGCCTCAGCCCGATCGTCATCGAGGGAGGACCACCCAATCTTCCCGGCGGCCAGCTCATGATCACCAGCGACGTCGAAAATTTCCCCGGCTTCCCTGACGGCATCATGGGGCCCGACTTGATGATGGGCATGCGGCGTCAGGCGGAACGTGTCGGGACGACCTTCATGACCGAAAATGTCGAAAAGGTGGATCTGTCGCAGCGGCCGTTTACGGTCTGGACAGATAATGGCGAGACTGTCACCGCGGACACGCTCATCATCGCGACCGGCGCAAGCGCAAAATGGCTGGGCCTTCCGGAAGAGAAGGCTCTTTATGGACGCGGCGTCTCTGCCTGCGCCACCTGCGATGGGTTCTTCTTCCGCGGCAAGGACGTGATTGTTGTCGGCGGAGGGGACACTGCCATGGAAGAGGCGACCTACTTGTCGCGCATGGTCAAGTCCGTCACAGTCATCCATCGCCGCGACACCCTTCGCGCATCGGCGATCATGCAGAAGCGCGCCTTTGACGATCCCAAAATATCGTTCAAGTGGAACGCGATCGTCAAAGGGGTTTCCGACACAGAAAAGGGCAAGTTCACGGGCCTCACGATCCAAAACATGAAAACGGATGAGACCGAGTTTGTTCCCGCCGATGGCCTTTTCATCGCCATCGGTCACAAACCGAACACCGACCTTTTCGCCGGACAGCTTGCCATGGACGATCAGGGCTATATCGACACCCGTCCAGGCACGCCGATGACCACCGTTCCGGGAGTCTACGCGGCGGGAGATGTGGCAGACACGGTTTATAAGCAGGCAATCACCGCAGCAGCGACCGGCTGCATGGCCGCGATCGACGCCGAACGATTCTTGATGTCAGAGGGGATCTAGTCAGCGCCGCAATCGTGCAATTCAGCAACCCGTGGCCGGAAACGAGATCTCGTTTCCGGTTTTTCTGTCGTATTTCGCGCTTAATTTCCCTTAAGCTGGCCGTTTCTTAATACTATCTTAATAAAGCTGAATCATAATGCCCGCGATTATACGGGAAAGTCGGTTGCACTGTTACGGAACCTTTCCGCGTGCCGTTTCCGCTGTATCAACAGGGCGCGCCCTTGCTGACTAAAGCTCAGTTGACCCTACTACGGCGTTGGGGCGTCTCATTTCTGCTCGACCAAAACTGCCGGACACATTTTGAAGCGCACGGAGATTCACGAGACACCGCGCCAATGCCGCGACTTTTGGCGAAAATTGAGTATCAGGAGAATAGAATTATGAAAATCACTAAGCTGTTTGGCACCGCTGCCATCGCCGTTTCCCTACTTGGGTCGGCCGCTCTTTCCGCCTCAGCACAGACTCTTACTGGCGCGGGATCTACCCTAGTCGCGCCGATCATGTCCAACTGGACTGCCGCTTATCAGAAAAAGACGAGCGCAACCATAAACTACCAGCCTATTGGTTCCGGTGGCGGAATCAACGCCCTGATCAACCACACGGTCGATTTTGCCGGCAGCGATGTCCCAATGAACGCCAACGAGCTTGGACAGGCCAAGGGCGGAGTGATCCACATCCCCGACATCATCGGCTCGGTCTCGGTCGCGTACAATATCCCAGGCATCGGCCCGGGAATTCACCTGACTGGCCCGGTTGTTTCCGACATCTACCTCGGCAAGATCACAATGTGGAACGATCCCCGCATCACGGAGCTGAATCCGGGAGTGAACTTTCCGAACGAAACGATCTTTGTGATTCACCGATCAGACGGTTCCGGAACCACCGCCATATTCACAGATTATCTTTGCAAGGTCAACCCGGCATGGAAATCCGGTCCTGGAACAGGCAAATCGGTCGAGTGGCCTCTGGGACTTGGCGGCAAGGGAAGCTCGGGCGTCGCTGGACTGCTCAAGACGCACAAGTTTTCGCTGGGCTACGTCGAACTAGCCTACGCTACACAGAACGATATCACCTACTGCGCCATCCAGAACAAGAAGGGCAAGTTTATTTATCCCGGCGTCGAGTCCGACAGTGCAGCGGCGGATGGCGTCACGATTCCGGCCAACCTGCAGACGTCGCTGACCGACACGTCCAACCCGGACGGCTACCCGATTGTTGGGTTTTCGTACTTGATCTCGTACCGCAACTCGGCCAAAGCCGCAGATTTGAGGAGCTTCTTGACGTTCGTCACTACCGAAGGGCAGGATGAGTCGTTTACGAAGCCGCTCTTCTTTTCGCCAATTCCAGCAAGCGTACGCGACCGCGCTCAAAAGCTGATCGCCGAAATCAAGTAGTTCGCCAGGGATAAGTGCCGAATTGCGTTGACCATCCTGGCCGAGCAGTTATGAGAGCGGTGACAATCGAGTCTCGGACCAAACCGTCCGAGGCTCGATTATTTTTTCATTTTCAGACTATCCTGCGCCATTGTTCGGTGAGGCTGTTGGCCGAGTTCGGTTGAGGCTGACCCCGCGAATCCAAACCCTGCCCGTAGTTGACCCAAACTCGAAGACGACCTTTACGGGAAACTGATGCGCGTCGTGAGCGACGAAGTTGTAGCTGTACGTTTGGTAGGGAAATCCAAGCGTAGGCATCTGGTTCACGCCGACATTCTGATGCGAATTCGCGGTTTCAACCAAAATCGCAATCGGGTGCAGCCCGTCGGCCCGTGCATCGAACTGCAGCGTATAGTATTTTCCGTCCTTGAGATGGAACGAAGTCGATTCCAGACGGCCATCGCCCATATCGCCGGCGTAGGTAACATCTGCCGCCCACGTATTCGGTTCGCCAGCGTCCAGTTCGCGCAGACCGAAATCGACTCCGCCGTCATTATAAAGGTGCCAGCCTAAGCGGTCATCGATTGCTGGAAGCAGATTAGGACCCATTGACGACCGTGCGGCCCTTGCCCCGGCACAAGCAGCCAGCCCAATCAGCAGCAATGTCGCCAATACCAGATATCTTTGTTTGCTTGTTTTCATTTCTCGTAACCCTTGCGCCAAATTCTCGCACCACTTATATCTATCCGTTGCCGTCAGAAAATAATCCTTCATTGGCCAGGAGAGTTTTGACCAGCTTTGCGTTCCAATTTCGCCCTTTCAGAGGCCATACTATACGGAAAACCGCAATTGACCGAATACAAAGGAGTATTCCATGCCAAGTTCATACACGTCAGAAAGCGGCTTCGTTTCGATAGACAAATTGATGAGCAATAAAAAGCGGCAGTTATCCCCTGCAGAACTAGTCGAAGAATCGCTTCGACGCCATGAAGGCGAACTCGCCGCAACCGGCGCGCTGGTCGTCCGCACGGGAAAATACACAGGCCGCTCGCCGGGCGATAAATTCATCATCGATGATGCCATCACGCACGGCACTGTTGGTTGGAACAAGATCAATCAACCGTTTTCGCCTGAATCGTTCGACAAGCTCTATACCCGCGTTATGGACTATCTGGAAAGCCGCGAGACCTACACGTTCGACGGTTTCGCCGGTGCCGATCCTAAATACACGCATCATTTCCGCATCATCACCGAATACGCTTGGCATAACTTGTTTGCGCATCAGCTATTGATTCGCCCCGTCACTGGCGACAAAATCTCGGGCGAGCCGGACTTCACCATCATTGATGCTGCCAACTTCAAAGCCGAACCCTCGCGCGACGGCACCAAATCCGAGACGTTCATCTTGGTCAATTTTACGCGGAGAATTGTGTTAATCGGTGGAACGGAGTACGCGGGCGAGATCAAAAAGTCGGTCTTCTCCGTGCTCAATTTTCTGCTGCCGCAATCGGGCGTGTTTCCGATGCACTGCTCCGCCAATGTCGGCGGGGACGGCCGCAGCGCCCTCTTTTTCGGCCTTTCGGGAACGGGAAAGACCACCCTTTCCGCCGATCCCATGCGCAAGTTGATCGGCGACGATGAACATGGCTGGAGCGACCACGGCATTTTCAATTTTGAGGGTGGCTGCTACGCCAAGTGCATCGACTTGTCACGTGAGCGTGAGCCGGAGATTTGGGACGCCATCAAGTTCGGCTCGGTGCTGGAAAACGTCGTCCTCGACCGAGCAACCCGCACTCCCGAATACGCCGACAAATCGTTCACCGAAAACACCCGCTGCGCCTACCCGCTCGACTTTATTCCCAACGCACGGATTCCCAGCGTCGGCGACCATCCCAGCACGGTGGTGTTCCTCACGGCGGACGCATTTGGCGTCCTTCCGCCGATCTCAAGGCTCACCGAAGAGCAGGCGATGTACCATTTTCTGAGCGGGTATACGTCCAAGCTGGCGGGCACCGAGCGCGGAGTCACCGAACCGCAGCCGATCTTTTCAACATGCTTCGGTGCGCCGTTCATGCCGCTGCCCGCGCCAAAGTACGCCGAAATGCTCGGCGAAAGGCTACGCAGGCACAAGGCGACCTGCTATCTGGTGAACACGGGCTGGAGTGGCGGGCCATACGGCGTAGGTCACCGCATGAGCCTCCCCCTGACACGCGCCATGGTTACCGCAGCAATCTCAGGCGTACTCGACAATGTCCCCGTGCACGCCGATCCAGTGTTTGGTGTCCTGATTCCGGAATCGTGCCCGGGGGTGCCAAGCGAAGTCCTGCAGCCCAAGCTCACCTGGCCCGATCCGCCGGCGTACGACAAGCAGGCGCGCGACCTCGCCGCCCGCTTCGCCGCGAACTTTGAGACGTTTACCACTGCATCGGACGAAATTCGCAATGCGGGGCCGAAAGCCTAGGGTGATCCTGGCCCCCAAGTGCGGTACAGGCCGACGTAGAGGACTTGGTTGCCTTCGCCGTGGAAGCTGTGTCCGGCGGTGAAAAGCAGGCTGAAATCCGTTGTGAAGTTGTAGATGCCGCCGAGGTTCCAAATTTGAGAAGAGCGTGCGCCTGCGATCTCCATCATCGGCGCGAATTCGTCTCCTGATGTAGGCTGCGCGTTCTTAACTTGCGCACCCTGGAAGAACAGTTCGCCACCGAGGCTTAATTTCGGGCTAAGCGTCCGCTGCACCAGCAAACCGCCGAAGAAATAGTTCCGCTGTCCCGGAGCGGGGTTGTACGCGTACCCTCCCCCGCCATAGCTCTGCCATGGCCCCCAATTTTTCTCCAGCCACAAGGGAATCTTGGTCCATGTACGCCCATTTCCTAGTCCTTTGGATTGATCGCCCGTCGGCAATTCCAGCAGCGGAAACATCCCAACTTCGGGCCGCGCCCTTGTTTCGGCCAGCAGCCGATACTTCACCCCAAGCTCGATATCCCCCAGCCCCGTCGCGATCATTCCGTCGTCGGAAAAGTACGTCACCGGAACGATCAAATGAATCTGCGTGTTCGGCGCAACGCCATTGTTAAGCTCGAATGCTGGGCCGTTGACCGTATTCGTGGACCGCGTGCGGTCTTGCGTCAGGAACGTATAGAACTCCCAATGACGGTATGGCACGGGATCAGGATCGTCGGTGAGGTAGGGAGGGCCAGCAAAGGACGGTACAGAACAAAGCAGTCCCAACAGCGCCACCGCGAACGCAAGCCTACTTGATTTCATTGCCCCACGCGGTCCAATTTTCACGCTTATGGCGCGCGAACAGTTCGATGTATGGGCCTTGCGAACACGACTCTATAACATCGTAAATTTCATCGGGTTTTCGAGAGTGCTCGCGTTTTTGCGTTGAAAGAATGTTTACCTGCCGTCTACCCGGTTGCTCCGTGCGCAAGCTTCCCCGAACTCCAAAAAGGCATAGCTCAGTAACGTTTCTGAAGTAGAATCCCACTCCACGCCCATCCGGCCCGCCATCTTTTCTAATTTTGTACCAGACAAGGTTTGTCTTGTACTCGAACCCCCATCGCTGCATTACTTCGAGTCCCTGTTTCAATAGAGCATTAGGTACCCATAAATAAAGGTGCGAAGCTGGCTTTGCAATGCGCGACACAGGAAGCTCCATAATTTCGTCGAAGCTCATTGTCGGATAACGACGAAGTCGTTTGTGCTCCGGCGCCATCTTTCCAGACCGATTAGTAAATCGCCAAGGCGGATCGGCAAGTATGGTTCCGTAATGGCGCGTTTGCATTGAAAGGAGATTCTTTGCCGCAAGCTCTGCGAAACGAGCCTCCAACTGCTCATCGAGCTCTGGCAACTCTATATCGTCCAATTCAATGGTAGTTTGTATATCCATTTTTAGCAATTTCAGCAAGTGGTATCGAAGAGACTACTTCGAATTCCGAATACCAGAATTGGACATCCTCCGCCGCCTCCGCCGTCAATGCGCGGTATCAGCTTGTTCATCCAGGTAGTGGATGCTCCATATTTCGAGTGAAGGCCCAAAGTTCTGAATATGCTGGAAAGCTCGTTAGATTTAGTAATGATAACCCCAACGCTTATCGCCCTCAGGTCAAACAGGAGTCGGAAATTATTTAGATCTCTATCAAAGAACGGATCTTTGTTGCTCCATTCGATTTCCAGTGCCACGCTGTTTTTGTAGCAGTCAACTTTGTGCGTCGGACTTTCGAGTTCCGCATCGTCCACGACTATCTTCGTATCCCACTTCTTTTCGATCCAGCCTCTTTTGGAAAAGGCTGCGTCAAATGCCTTCGAGACGAGCGAAATGTTCCCGCCGCCCGTGGTTACGTGGGACTGGCAGACTTTGAAGTCTGACAGGACTTCAATAATGTCTCGCCATTCACTGTCGAAGTCGGTCTTGAGGACTGCAGTCGCGTGCTTCCATTCATAGCATTCATAATTCTCTAAAATATAGTTTGGCAGATCTTGCAGCATATCTTGTCGTTGGTTCTAACGTGGAATGCGTTCGCGGTCATCTATTTGTTAGCGTTGGCCGGCCCCGCCGTCAACGCCGCAGGCGGCGTGGTCGTCGGCAGCGTGATCGGGATCCACTTGATCGAGTGCAGCATCGCCGAAAACTGAGCGGCGTACATTTCCCGTTCGGCGCGCGGGGAAGTGTACGTGACTTCGTAGAGATATCCTGCGTGAAGGATCAGATACTCCTCGGAGCGCAGATGCTGAAGCGGAGTGCCTTGGTCGAAGTTGAGGAGCACATGGAGCGCGTTATCGTCGGCGACGGTCGCGACATCCGACAGGGTCATGGTGAATGTCGGCGCGCTGGCAAGGTCCGATGCAAGCGCTGTTTTGACATCCTTGATCGTCGTTCCGTCCGGCACCGCGTGGACGATGACATTGATATTCGGCACGAACCCTGAGTTTGCGGGCTTCGGCGCGGTGACGAACAGATCGGTCCCGGTCGATCCCGTGATATCGCACTTCCACCCAACCGGCGGCTGAATGCTGTAGCCGCTCTTGCTCTTGAACGGCTTGTTCGCAACGGCTAAGACCACACCTGGCGCGAGCGCAGGCAACGCGACTGCCGTCTTTGTGATCGGCGAAGCTGCCTGATCCGCAACGCCTTTCGCAGCGCAAACTCCCGTGAGCAACAGCAAGAGCCCTAATACGCAAATTAATTTCGGCAGACACACAGTCATGCCAAATTATAACCCAGATAGCCTAACGACCTACTCCCCTTTCCCATTCCTATGGGAAAGGGGTTGGGGGAAAGGGCTACTTCGCTTTTACCCACTCTATCGTCTTCATCGCCGCTTCAAACTCCGCCTGGTGCGTTTGGTAGTCGCTGGCAAGTGCGTCGTACGTGAACTCGAACACCTTATTGCCGCGAACAACCACGTACTCCTCCGAATACAACCTCTGCGGCGGCTTGCCCTGGTCAAAATTCGAAACGATCATCCACGCCTTCTGACCGTCGATTTGCGTTTCAGCCTGCGTGATTTGCTTGTAGTTGGTGGTCGTGGCGGCGAGCGCTTTGGAAAGCTTTGGCTTGACCTCGGCGAGCGTCGTTTTGTCGTCCAACTGCGTGACAACGACACTTAAACTGGGCGAAAACGTGGACTTAGGATCGGGGAAGTAGAAGAACAGGTCGCTCACCACCGCCGTAGCTGGGCCGGGCTTCCAGCCATCCGGAGGAATGATCGAATAACCTTGCGCGCTAGTGATAGGAGGCGGGGGCGCCGGAATATGGTTGTACGTGATGCTGATGTGGCCGCTGTCCTGCGCGAGAGCCGCACCCACTGCACCAAACGCAAGCACGGCAACTAGCAGCCGCGCCAGCAAGTTCGAGCCGCGCCTACGTTCCCTTGTCATCATCGCCTGATGGAACATTGATCATCGCTCCCTTTGGAACTCCGATAATCTCGAGGTCCTTGATATGCTTGTATCGTACCAGACGAGGGGTCAGCGATGCAGCCCGAATGTGCGCGGCCTGAGCCTGAGCCTGCGCGGCAAGCACAGTCTTCTGATTGATCAACTGCTGCAACGTAAGGTTAAGTTGCGCCAGCTTCAAGTTTTGCTGCGCCTGCAAACGAGACCTTAAGACATTGATCGTGTTCTGATCGGGATAGATCGCGCGGATCCGAACTTCGTCCACGACAATCGAGTCCGGATTAAACCGCTGATTGAGCTCCGTGAGCGCGTATGCGGCGTCCTTGCGCTTGCCGTCGCCGGTCATATTCTCGGAAGTCGTCTGCAAACCAAACGCGTCCACAACCGCCTGCCGGAACGCTGGCCGAAGCTGGGTCTCCTCGAACGTCCCAAAATCATTGAACTGCGTCCGGTACTTCTTGTACAGGTTGATGATCCGCTCAGGATGATCCTTGTCCCACGCAATGTGATAGGTAATGCTGGTATCGACATTGAGCGTATTGGCGTTGACCGTGTTCACCATCACGCTATCATCGCCCTGGTGTGACCCCTCCGCCGAATCCTTAACCATCGTGTACGTTCGCTCATAGGTCGGAATTTCGATAAGCTGATTGCCCGAAAACGGAGGCTGCGCGTTAAACCCAGCGTGACGCACATACGGATCAATTCGGCCCGTGTAGTTGTTGACGACAAGCCCGACATTGCCGGTCTTGACCACAAAGCCGTTGGTATTTCCCGCGATGATGATGCCGATGATCACGACGGCGATGATGCCGATAGAACTTTTTCACTGTTTTGCGTTGCTCCCATTCATGCTGAGAAGCTCGTCGCTTGGAACATAGATGCGCTTGACTTGTCCAAGCATCTGGTCTTGGACAAACAGGTCGGTCAGCGTGCTGTTTTGCAGCTTGTTGACCTGCGCATCGGCCGTTGCCGCCTGGATCATGGTCTCGTTCTCAAATCTCTGCTGCTGCAAGGCGAGCTTGGCGTTTTCGATGTCCTGCATTTTGGACAGCGTGGTCGAACAACAGATCCTTGCTAGCCTGATCCTGGTCGATTCCGCGGATCATCAGGTTGGAAAACTCGATCCCGCGCGGTGCCCACTCGTCATTAAGCGCCTGGAGTGCCTGCACCTCGGCTTGCTGCTTGCCGACCGTGGTCAGTGCCGTCGCCGTGTCCATATCGCCTATCGCGAAGTTGATCGCGCCTTTGACTGCCGGCGCCAGATTAACCGCCTCGAACGTGTTTTGGTCGGCGAACTGATCCTGATACGAAGCATAAAGGTCCCTCGCCCTGGCAGGGTCGATACGATATTGCGCCGAGACGTCAACCGACAGCATATTTGAAATCGTGTTGACCTGCACCGCATCGCCATCCGTGCTTCCTGATGGGCTTTGATCTGTTTTCGTAAGCGAAATCGTGCGCTGGGCCGTGGGTACCTCGATTACGGTCTCCCACGGCCCCTGCCAGTGGGTGCCTGCGGACATCAGATCCGTCTCGATGGTGCCGTTCCAATTGTCGATGACAAGTCCGACATTACCCGGCTGGACAAATGTCGGTCCCATCATGTGGCCGCCAGCGCGGATCGAGATGATCAAAAATACAAACAAACCCGCGAGAATCAGGCCGAGTGTCCCCACGGCTTTCGTCAAGCGAAAGCTGGGCATCTGCGGCATATTCGACGGCATCTTAGGCATTCCTGGTAGTTCCTCTGAAAGCTTGGCCATGGCGCGGCTCCTTACTTACTCCGGGTTGACGACTCGCTGCGTGCTTGCCGGTGCTTCCGAATCCATGACCACAAGCGATTCCTTGTGACATTGCGGGCAGCCGTCCGGCGTCAGCGGTCCTGGAAAACGGCAGTCGCAGTCGAGACAGCGCAGCACATCGTGCGTGTGGTAGCGTTCGGCGTCCTTTTGCAAAAGTCGTTCACGCTCGGCGGCCTCCTGAGCCTCTCGGCGAACACGCTCCCGTTCCACCGCAAAACTCTTCTGCATGAGCGCAAGCCAAACGATGAGGCAAAGGAGGGCAAGACCGGAGAGCGATTCGACTACAATTTCCATGTACGCGTTGGTTGACACGCGAGCGTGCATAAGGTTGCAGCGAAAGGGCATAACGTTCGCCACCTCCGCCTAGGCGTAGGTGGCATGCAATAGTCAATTGAAGCAGAATCGGACGCGGTGTTAAGGTCTCACGTCATACGTGAAACTTGCCTTCGCGGGCTTATTGCTTCCAGGTGCAATTGCGGTAACCGTAACCATCCACGGACCTGCCATTGCAAACGAAACCAGTGCTTCATACTGTCCTTTGCCAATATCTTTAACTGCAGGATGTGTCGTCCCCATATCCATGCTGGTCATCGCGACATCGACCGTCACCGTAGCTCCAGGCACCGGATTGCCGTCCGATCCGGTAAGCATTAGGACAAGCGTCTGCGTTTTATGAGGGTGCGCAGGCGATTCAGCTAGCTTGGCGTCAATATTAGCTACATCTACAATCTGCCTCTGCGAAGTGCCAGATGGTGGAGCAGCCAGAGCTTGCGAGTGAGGCGATCCTGTTGCGGTTTGACTTAACGGAGACGCGAGAGGCCCTGCTTCGGGTAAGGCAGGGGTCAATTGCGCGGGTGGCGTAGACATCGGCATATCGCTCATCGCCATCTTCATTTCTCCCATGTGCGAGCGTGAAGGACGCAGGCGCAGGTATAGCTGAAAGCCGACCGGCGTTCCGCTGCCATAAAACGAATCTAGGCTCGAAGGCTTCGTGTCCACCGTCACGGCAAATCCCAAGCCAGTATCAATCCCCTTTCCATGCGTCAAATCTCGCACGTAGCCAACCGTATACGCTCCGACGTCGTACTTCCGAGACGTATCAAATGGGGCAGGCAGCACGAGCTCATGGCCCGACTTTTGGATATTTTCCATTCTAGTAAAAAGGGTGTCCTTGCCGCGCTGATAGTCAGCCTCGGCAAGATAGGAGTCGGTAACGCCTTCCGTGGACAGATCGTTTCGCCCCCATACAAGCGTTGTTGTGAAGTTCCTGTCGTCACCGAGCGGCTTGTCATAAATCCACGACGCGGTAGTCCGGTCAACATCTGCACCGTCGCCTTCCGGGTTCCTGATAAAGCCATAGGAGACCTGATAGGCATCGTTGTTGTCGGGCGAATATGACATCCTTCCGCTGTAAGAATCCCATCGCGGTTTGTCGAAGTTGTACCTATTCTCGTCTGGCTCGCGCCCCGTGAAGTCGCTTGTCTCAAATTTCAGCTTGCTCCCGAAATTTAGCCCTGCCGTAAGAACGCCATACGTGATATGGGTTGCATCCTGCCAGTGATGGCCAATTGGCGCATCGGCAAGATCGTAGGCGATCAGCCGATGCATGTACGCCGGTGGGCCAAGCGCAGGCTCGCCAGGGTCAGCTGCGTAGAAGTACACTGAATTTGCCCCACTGATCTTGCGCGAATAGGTAGCAGAAGCTTCGGCGAAAAGGTCGTGGGGATGCTGGCGGTCGTGCAATGGCTGCTGGTGCCAGGTTTCGCCCGTCTGGAAGAGAAGCGGATAACCGTATCCTCCTTCGGTAATCGGATCCAAACTCATCATCAAGTGAAGACCGAGCTGCGACCGTGTATCCAGCGGATGGCTAAACATGCCCATCGCCCAGTTAGGCGCGTCAAGCTTTCGGTCGCCCCGCTTGCTGCCGACATCCGTGTAGCGCGGCATGATCGCACCATGGACCATCAGCATATCGCCGTTCGGCTTCATCAGCATGCTCGCATATGTTGGTGTGCTGCTAGGAAGCCAGGATGTTCCGCTGCCCTCTTTCGTCATGGGATCGTTGAGATCGACCGACGATGACATCGACATCTGCATAGGCAGACTGGCGTCGCTTGGAGCGCCGAGTGCGATATTTTGCACAAATGATGATCCGAGCATGGCCAAACTAGCCGCGATGAGAGTGATTACGTTCATGGAAAATTCTTCGAGCCTTTCATCAGCAAAACGCTGAAACGAGGATGACGGGATGTCGCACGCGTATGCGGCAACATTGACGACGCGATAAGACACGCCGAAGCGGCCAGTGATTAATTGGCAATTGCTAGCCGCAGATGGGAGGGGCTCGAAGTCCAGAGGGGAGCGGACACGACAGGGGCGCCAGAATATGATTTGGTGGCGGCCTAATTTTGTTGACGGTCAGCAGGAAAGGTGAAATAGCAGAGATCGGCGCTGGACAATCATCAACGTCCGGAGCATTCGCGATCACAAGCGGATTTTTCTGTGCTGCGACTGTCGCGGGCTGATTTGCAGCCGATCCTGTGAGAGACGGCTTGCATGGAGCGCCGACTTTACCGCCTAAGATTTTTGCAGTTGCGGTGCTGCCAGCGCCGCCCGCAGCTTTTTCCATGTGACGGCAGCACGGCGGCAGCGCGTTTTCGCTCGTCATCAGATCGCCGCACGGCATTGCGGCGCTGGATGGCACGATGACCACAAGCCTAACGGCATGGGCGCAGTGCCATACCACGGCGTCCGGCGCAAAGCATGTCAGGGCAATGACCGCGCTGAAAAATAAACTCAGCGAGCGTAAAATTGTGCGAGACTTTCGCATAACTACCGCTATTATACCGAGCCGGGGTATATCCATTGCCAGAGGTTTGCGCGGAGCAGCTCGTTACCGCCCAACTCCCGCACGAAGATAGTGGAGCCAGTAGCCGCCAGATTCACCATATTTTTCCAAAGTGGCGGCGAGGCGCTTCGCGTCGTAGTGGTAGCCATAGACGCGCCGCGCAGCGATCAGGATTGGATCGACACTCGCCGGACTATTCAAACTAAAGCTCTCCATCCTGCCAAGGCCGCGCAACATGATTAGCGACGCCGACCATTCGCCGATCCCAGGAATCTCGCGCAGCCAGGATTCTACGAATTCGTACGGTGCCTCCGCCAGCCAGCTTCGTTCAACACCCGCAAACGCCGTCGCAGCAGCTTTTATGCTCACGGCCTTTCTTTCGCTTGCGATCAAGTCGCGGAGCTCGCCGGTCGGAGCGTTTATGAATGTGGCCGGTTCGGGAAATGCCTGCAATCCGACATCATGGATACTTACTACCTGTCCGTAGCGTCCCGCGACATTCGCCATCAGCTTGCGCGCCAGCACCTGCGGCGTGCCCTGCGACAGGATCGCCCACACCGCGCTCTCAAGCGGTGTCGGAAACCGCGCCTGATGGTAGCCGAACAGCTTTTCGAGAACCAACTTGAATCGCCTGTCTTTCGACGCGACCGAATAGAAGTGCGTCAGGTCGTCATTTAGGCTGAGGTAGTCGATGAGATAGTCCGCGATCCGTTGAGTGTCCAATTTACTTGGTTCATCACCACCAACAACCTCGACATGCAACTCGTTTGGCTCATCTGCAGTTCGTATAGCGACTACAAGGGCTTTGCCGTTGAATATGGCCGCATGCAACAAGGCATCGCCGTCAACAGCCGACGACCCCGCAGAGTTGCAAAACCGCTTCACAAACTTGAGCGATTGCTGGAAATCGAAAGGTGCCTTAGCAGTAAGACTTATCGCGCGAAACTGATTCATAGGAAGCATTATTTACTTTGGGACTCAGAAGATGACATTCGTGGTCGTGCGATTCCAAAGGCCGTGCCTGCGCAACAATTCTGCCGCATTCGTGTCTGTAAGGTTAGGCGTTTGCGCCGCATCCGGTACAGGAACAATTGCGCCATAATATCGCGTTAATAGAGTAACGATACGTCATGAGACGTTCAATCTTTTTGGGAAACGATTATGATTAACAACACACCAAATCCCTATTCCGGTTATGGCGGGTACGCCCCGGTACAAACGGCGCAAGCGCAAGCCTCCCTAATGCAGCGCGTCGCCTATCTACTTTCGACCGCTCTTCTGGTCACCGCCGGGTGCGCATACCTTTCGCGGGACTGGTCCGGTGCGCTGGGCTTTCCGCTTGCGATCGGAACATTCGTCTGCGTATTCGCGCTGAACTTCGCACGGCGCAACGCCACACTCGGCTTAGTCCTCCTCTACGCCCTTAGCGTCATGGAGGGCCTTATGATGGGTCCGCTAATTGCAGCAATCGTGAGCAGCTACCCTTACGGCGGCGCGATTGTCGCCGAGGCGACGGCGATTTCTGGCGTCCTGATCGCCGGCCTTGGCACCTACGTCTGGATATCGAACAAAGATTTCGGTTATCTCGGCAAGTTTCTGTTCATCGGGCTGATCGCCGTCATCGTGATTACATTCATCTCGTTTTTCTGGCACACGCTTGCCGCTATGGGGCAGTTCCAGATGCTCATTTCGCTGGCGATCGTCGCTCTATTTGTCGGGTTCACGCTTTACGACTTCTCAAACATCAAGCTGCGCTACGGCCCTAACGATTTCGTCATTGCGACCGTGAATCTGTATCTCGATTTTCTCAACCTGTTCTGGGCTATCCTGCGAATCTTGATGATGCTGGCCAGCGGCAACAGTTCGCGCCGAAACTAATGCGATATCCCGGCTGGAGGTACAATCGCCTTCACAAGCCGGGATTCTAGCGCAGGAGCTTTTTCACTATGGCCTCAGAATTTTCGTTCGATATCGTATCTAAGCCCGACATGCCGGAAGTCAAGAACGCATTGATGCAGGTCGAAAAAGAGATCGAGACGCGTTATGATTTCAAAGGAAGCATTAGTTCGATAGAGCAGGATGGCGACAAGCTGACACTGCACTCGGATAACGATGCTCGCCTGACCGCCCTGCGCGACGTGCTCGAGTCGAAGTTCATCAAGCGAGGCGTTGACATCAAGTTTCTGGACTACGGCAAAATCGAAGAGGCATCCAAGGGAACTGTCCGCCAAGTGGCCACCCTTAAGAACGGGCTCGCCATGGAGAAGGCCAAACTGATTGTCAAGATGATCAAGGACAAAGGCATCAAAGTCCAGGCGCAGATCCAGGATCAGCAGGTACGTGTCGTGGGGAAATCGAAAGACGATCTTCAGCAGGTGATCGCCCTTCTTAAGGGCGCGAGCCTGGACTTTCCCGTCGAGTTTACGAACTACAAATAGCGTGGCATCAGATAGTGGATCTAAGCTGCCTCTGCGCCAATGCGTAGAGGCCGTGTTATTGAGTACCTGTTAGCGCATCAAGATATTGCTAGCAGTTAATGCTAAAAACAGCCCCTCTCCACTGCGGTTAGTGAGGGGCTGTTTCGTTGATCCGCGCGATTAGACCGCGCTGAACGTTGCTGCGACCTGGTGCGTTACACCCGATCCATCGATAATGCTGCCTTCCGTTCCGGCGGCCGTCGGTAATCCGTTCACATTGGAGGCATTCTGGCTGTCAGATGGGGTCTCCGCATTGAAGCCTGGCGACACCGAGTTCGGTTGAAGGAACTTGACATGACCGTCTGCTAGCAGGAAATTTGAACCGCCGGTGTGACGGCCGACTGCGGCCGCGTAGGGGGCGGAGCCGGTGGGACTTGGCCCGGTCGGGCCGCCGCCAAAGATGTTCGGCGCAGTCGTCTCGTTGTAACCACCTAAGTAGCCTGTGTCATATTGCGTGGTGAAGTCTTGGCAATTCGATACGCCAATCTGCTGCAGGACGTCGATCCCGTTCCCAGACGCCGAAAGATATTCGCCTGGCACGCTGCAGGCATCCTCGATGCCATTCGGGCTTCCAGCAATATCAACGTTTTGTGTGCCTTTGCTTTCAACCATCATAATGGTCTTCGTCGGCTCATTCAGCCTGACTGAACTGAAGTCAGGATTTGTGGCACTTGGCCCCTGCCCGTAGTCATACAGGTCTACAAGATCCGAATTGAATAGATAGGAAACGTATTGGGTCCCGACCGGCGTCGCGGCCGGAACAGTGAGATCGTCCGGGCATTCGTAAACCCCATTGGCCTTGACGTAAGGATAGATTGATCCAGCCCATGCGCCTCCAAGGTACCCAAGGTTGCCGTTGTTATACGAGATTGCATAATTTCCAAATGTACTGCCAATCCCTGGCAACAGCTCGTCGTAGTCCTGTTCATACTGCAGCATTGCCTGACCAAGTTGGCGCAAATTGCTGGTACAGGTGGTCTGCCTGGCTTTTTCCCGCGCTGACGAAAAGACAGGGAACAGGATAGCCGCGAGAATTGAAATTATGGCGATGACAACGAGCAGCTCAATAAGAGTAAAGCCGCCCTTCGTTTGTTTGTTCACGATTACTACCTCCTACGCATTTCGAAGCAAACTATGTTCAAAGATGAGAGAGATGACACGGGCAGTTTAATACGTACTGCCCGTGTTCATTATATCGCTAATGCAGATCAGCCGCCGTGAGGGAGATTGTCCCCGATCCGCTGGACTGCTGCCATGTGATCGTCAGTGTCTGGCCGGTGCTTTCCGCCGCGTACGTTATGGTGTACGCAGCGTCGCCCTGGCTCGTGGTGAACGTCTGGGTGTTGACGTAGTCCGCCGAGCTGCCGTCCGAGATGTGCGCCGTCAGCTTGCCGCTTTCGCCCTTGCCGCCGACATACACCACCAGCGTCCGAAGCGTCAGGTCGGCGGGCGCGGTGAACGTGAAGCCGCTGCCGGTTCCCGCCAGACTCAGGCCGCCCTTGTTGTTCGAGGCCGAGGCGGTCGGGGTGCCGTTTGACCAGGACATCGAGCGGGGATCGGTCACCAGGATGGTCGGAGTGCTCGTCCCGATCAGCGTGTAGGCGCCGATCTTGCTTCCGCCGCTCGCGTCGCGGTTGATTCCGGGAACGCCGCTTCCGTAGTGGATCCAGTCCGTCGTGCCTTCCGTCGTCAGGTTGACCGACAGCGGGCCGGGGTTGGCGACCGATCCGTTGAGCTGGTGCGGGGCGCCCGCGATGATG
Organism: uncultured Armatimonadota bacterium; assembly: GCA_963699265.1. Lineage (GTDB taxonomy): Bacteria > Armatimonadota > Armatimonadia > Armatimonadales > Capsulimonadaceae > CAXSEA01. The sequence goes on from OY969427.1 coordinate 2,452,375, forward strand.
GTGACCGCGGAGGTGCCGAACGCCCCGCCGGTGGCGGTGGCCTTGACGGTCGCCGTTCCGGCGGTTGCCCCGGCGGTGAAGATGCCGGTGCCCGAGTTGATCGTGCTTCCGTCGGTGGTCGTAAGCGACCAGGTGAACGTCGGCTGGGTCGCCATGGCGTTTCCGAACTGGTCGGTCGCCGACGCGGTGAACGTGTACGTGTCGGTAGTCGCGATGCTCAGCGTGCTCGGCGTGACCACGACTCCGGTCGCCGTCTGGTTGACCGTGACGGTGACCTGCGACGTTGTGGACAGGCCGCTTGCGTTCTTGATCGTGACCGTGAAGACGTAGCTTCCGGCCTTGGTGAAGGTCGCGGTCGATGCCTTGGCGGCGTTGGTCCCGTTGGCCGAGTACGTGACGGCCGCCGGGCCGCTGGCCGACCAGGTGTAGGTCAGCGTGCTCTCGCCGCCAGGGTAGGCGCCGAGGACCGACAGCGCGGTCGTCGTTGCCGTCACCGGGTTCGGCGTCGCCGCAGCAGGAGTCGCAACGGTCGGTGCAACGTCGTTGATCGTGATCACGCAGGAGTCGCTTGTGGCTCCGGTGAGTGACGCCGTTACCGTCGCCGTCCCAACTGTTCCAGGCGCAGTGTACAGGCCTGATGAGTTGACTGATCCACCACCAGCCGTAACCGTCCAAGTGACAGTCGGGATGGGTGAGATCGGATTTCCGAACTGGTCGTTGACACTCGCGCTGACCTGAGACGAACCTCCAATGGACGTTGTCGCAGTGTGTGGTGAGACGATTACCGCTGTCGGCGTCTGGCTAACCACAACGTTCACGCTCGTTGTTAGAGTGCCGCCGTTTGGATCGGCAATCGTACATAGGAACGTATAGGCACCAGCCTGGGTGAAGGTGGCGACGCAGGACTGGCCTGCATTTGTTCCGTTGTTAGAATCGAACGTCGCCCCTGCGGGCCCAGCCGTTTCCGACCAGGTGTACGTTAGGTTGTTCGCACCGCCGACCCATGATGCTTTGGCGGTAAGCGTAGTAGTTGTTCCGGTCACTGGACTCGGGTTCGCAGCAGCAGCTGCCGTTAGGACTGGCGCAACGTTCGTGACGACGATTGTTGCGGTGCCAATGACCGTGCCGCTTCCTGCCTTAACCGATCCGCTTCCGGTCGTGCTTCCTGCGGTGTACTTACCAGTGTTGTCGATGCTTCCCGGTGTGCCGGTTCCAAGTGCCCAGTTGAATGCTGGCTGAACCGCCAGGGGCGTACCGAACTGGTCGTTGGCGACCGCCGTGAACTGGACTGATCCGAGAATCGCTGCCGACCCCGGGTTTGGAGACACCGTGATCGTGGTAAGTGTCTGGTTCACCGTAACCGTGACGGTCGATGTGGTCGTCGCGCCGTAGGTGTCCGTTATGGTTACCGTGAGGGTGTAGGATCCTGCGGCAGTGAAGGTCGCCACCGAGTTCTTGGACGCATTCGTTCCGTTGACCGAGAACGTGACCGTTCCAGGCCCGGTGCCCGCCCATGTGTAGGTCAGGTTCGGCTCGCCTCCTGCCCACGCACCAAGTACGGAGACAGCGGTGGTGGTGGCCGTGACCGGGTTCGGCGTAGCGGCTGCGGCAGTTGCCACCGATAATGACGAGTCAACAATCGTGACTGAGCCAGCGGCAGTGAATCCACTCGCGGCAGCCTGGATCGTTGCAGAGCCAGTTGTGGTCGGCGCGGTGTAGACACCAGAGGAGTTGATTGATCCGCCTCCACTCGTAACAGACCAGGTGATCGTGGGCTGGCTCGTCATGTTATTGCCGAACTGATCAACGACATCGGCCGTGAACGCGGTGGTGCCAGCGAGCGGTACCGTCGCGGTAGTCGGAGTCAGATCGATTGCCGTCGCCGTCTGGTTGACGGTGACCGTAGTCGTTGTGCTAGCCGTAGTTCCGTATGCGTCGGTCACCGTGCACTTTATTGTGTAGGTTCCGGCAACAACGAATGTCGCTGTAGCCGTTACGGGGCTGCCAGACGTTCCACTCGTTCCGCCGGCGAACGAGACTGCCGCGGGACCGGCAGTCGTCCCCCACGTGTAAGTCAGGGTTCCTCCGCTAACATAATTGCCTGTAACGGTCAAGTTAGTCGTTGTGCCGGTAACCGGATTCGGATTCGCAGTGATCGTGCCGATTGTCGGAGAGATATCGGTGATGGTCACGTTCGCGGAGCCACTTGCCGCTTGGCCGTTGTCTGTGCACGTCGCGGTGACGCTGTATCCGCCTGGCGTTGTCCCCGCTGTCAGCAGACCTCCTGCGGAGATCGTTCCCTCCGACGGAGAAGAGACGCTCCATACAAGCGAGGGCGATGTGATAGCCGCGCCGAACTGGTCGGTAACCGCCGCGCTGAACGCCTGCGTGCCGTTGATCGGCAGGCTGACAGGGTTCGGAGTCACTGTTACTACAGTCGGATTAGCAAGCACCGTGACGTTAACTGTCTCTGACGCGGTCTTGCCGCCCGGTGTCGTCAGGGTAGCAGTGAATACGTAGCTTCCGACTGCCGAGAAGGTCGCGACAGTGTTCTTAGCAGTATTGTCGCCGTTGTCTGAGTACGTGACCGTGCCGGGGCCTGTTGCGGACCAGGTATAGGTCAAGTTGCTTTCGCCAGCGATGTAGGCGCCAAGCACAGATAGGTTAGTTGTCGTGTTGTAGACCGGGTTCGGCGAGGCCGAAGGGTCTGCTGCGAACGTTGGCGTCGCATCGATGACCACGGCCGTACCAGTCCCTGAGACGGTACCGGACGTAGCTACCACCGTCGCGGTTGTCGTCGTCAGTGGTGCGGTGTAGATGCCGGTCACAGGATCGATCGAGCCGAGACCGCTGCTGATGGACCAAGTGAAGGTCGGCTGCGGAGCCATGGCTTGACCGAACTGGTCATTGCCTTGCGCGTTGTAGTTGTACGAATCGCCAATCTTCAGGGTGAAGGTGCTTGGTATTACAACAATCGTCGTCAGCTTCTGCTTGACCGTCACACTGACAGACGAACTTGTCGAACCGCCCGCGCCATCATTGATGACGACAGTGAACGTGTAGACACCAGACTGCGCGAATGTGGCCGTCGTGTTCTTCGAGGCGTTGGTGCCGTTGGCCGAGTACGTTACCGTGCCAGGGCCAGTTGCGGACCAGGTATAGGTCAGCGCAGCCTCGCCGCCAGCATACGCACCCAGGACTGTCAAGTTTGTAGTCGTACCACTCGTAACCGGGTTCGGGCTCGCCGCCGCCGCCGTAGCTACGGTCGGAGGATTGTTGACCACGTTGACGTTGACCGTATTCGAGATCGTGCCGTCCGTCGCCTGAACAACGGCCGTTCCAATCGTTGAGCCACCAGTGAAGAGGCCCGTTGCACTGTTGACTGAGCCAACTCCACTTACCTTCGACCAGGTGATAGTCGGCTGCGGGGAGATGACCGCACCAAACTGATCCAGTTCGGTTGGTGTCAATTGAACCGTGCTGCCTATGGCGCAGGATGCTGGGCTAGGAGTGATGTTGATCGCGGTTCCCGTCTGATCCACGTGAACCGTGAACGAGAAGGTCGTCTGAATGTTGGTCGGCGTTGTCGCAGTGACAGTCACCGTATAGGTTCCCGCTGCGGCGAATACTGCCGTTGACGTACTTGCGGCGTTCGTGCCGTTTGGCGTCCAGCTACTGACCGTGAATGGCCCGGTTGCTGACCAGCTATAGGTCAGCTTCGAAGTGCCGCCTAAGTAGCTTGCGTTGACCGTGAATGCTTCCGATGTGCCCGACACGTGGCCATTTAAGCCATTCTTCGGATCGGTCCACATGACGCTGTTGATCGTCGGAGCAACGTCTGCAACCGTAATGAACGTGTAGCCGGTGATTGCGGTATTTGCCGAATCCGTAGCCGTGATCTGTTCGCTGTTAGTGGATGTGCCGCTCGCCTGGAAGAGACCGCTCGCATTGATCGTGCCAGGGCCAGGAGCGGTCCAGGTAATCGTCGGCTGAGTAGTCAGCGCAATGCCGAACTGGTCGGTAACCGACGCTGTGAACTGCTGCTGTCCGGCGATGTTGATCGTCGGGTTGGTCGGCGAGATCGTAATTCCGGTCGCCGCCTGGTTTACCACGATGGTCTTCGTCGCTGTCGCCGTCAGTCCAGTCGGACTGGCGATGACAACCTGCAGATTGTATGTACCAGCCTCGTTGAACGTAACCGTAGGGCTATTGTCACCCAACGTGCCATTCGGCGAGAACGTTGCAGTACCACCTCCTGGTCCTGAAACGAGCGAGTACGTGAACGTTAGGTTGCTCACGCCACCTGGATAGGTCGCGCTTGCCGTTAGAGTGTCGGTCGCCTGAGTAATTGGCGTTGTGCCCGTTAGAGTCGCACCGGTAGGCGCGACGTCGTTGATCGTGACAGTGTCCGTTACCGTTGCAGGTGTAGGCTGTCCAGCGACCGATGCGGTAGCAAGTACGACAGCCGTGCCGGGTAGCGGCGAGGTAAATGCAGGCGCGGTATAGGTTGCACCTGCCACGCTGCCCGGGCCGCTTTGCAGCGAACCGACAACTGTTGCCGTCGTCATCACATTGCCCCACTGATCCTTGACAGTGGGAGTAAATGTTACTGTCCCGCCGAGGTTGACCGAGGCAGGGCTTGGCGTTAGCGTGATGGATGCAGGAGCCTTTACGACCGTGACTGCCAAGTCAGTCGTAGTTGGGAACGACTGCAGATATTGGCCAAAGTTCTGATCGTAAAGATCGTCAACGCCTAGAGACAATGCGTAGAAGTCATATGTACCTGCCGTTGGGAAGAATACGTTGGTACTATAGGAGCTCGTAGTGCCCGAGGACGCGAACGTTTCCGAGGGTCCTTTCCAGTATCCGCGATCCAGTAGAGCCAAGTTATTGCTTCTTGAGCCGCGTTGTAGCCGACCACTGTTGCGGTCGCGTTGGCAGTGTATATCGTAAGTGGGCTGCTAGACGTACTGGCAATGCCGTTCACATAGCCGGTTCCGGATGGATCGGCGATGTTGATATAGACCTTGTTCGACTTGACTGCGCCGGACTTGGCATAGACGTAGTCGTTGCCGAAACTGTTCGTTCCGTCGTACGTGATCGAGGGTAGGATCGCCGTATAGAGGCCAGTCGAGCTAATCGGCTCTATGGTAGTCCAGGCCGGAGCGACGTCGTAATAGTAGTCCACCCAAGTTACGCTTGATGCGGCAATCGCGTTTCCGAACTGGTCTGTCCCGGTCACATTCAACTGCTGAGTGGCCGCATAGGCCAGGTTGAGGGGCGCTGCGTTTGTGGCAGTTGGCGTTACGCTCAGCGCTGTGGCAGTCTGGTTCACGGTCACCGTCACCTGAGTGGGTGCGGACGCCGTTCCAGCCGGGTTCTTCGCGATCACCTGGTACACGTAAGTTCCAGCCTGCGTGAACGTGACTGTCGAACTCGCTGCATTTGGCGTCGCGATGACAGAGCCTGTCGGGCCGGACACATACGACCATGTGTATGTGACCGCACCGGTGCCGACGTAGTTTGCGGTTGCCGTTAGCGTCGTGGTTGTTGTCGTCACCGGGTTAGGGCTGGCTGTGGCAGATACAATGGTAGGCGCAGTCGATGTGACCGTGACGTTCGCTGAGGCCGTGCCACCTCCAGTGGCTGTAACTACCGCTGTGCCAGCCGTAGCGGCCGGTGCCGTATAGAGGCCGGTCGCCGCGTTGACCGAGCCGACGCCGGTGTTAGAGAACGTTCCACCACCGCTGACGTTTCCGAACTGGTCGGTTGCACCGGCGGCAAACTGTACCGTTCCGCCGATCTCAACCGTGGCCGACGTAGGCGAGATGGAGAATGCCGATCCGGTATTTGGAACAACAATCGTTAGTGTCAGCGTGGTTGACGTGCCGTCGGGAGCCGTAACGATACACTGGAAGTTGTATGTTCCAATTTTCGTAAACGTCGCGTCAATGCCGTATTGCGCACCGTTTGTGCCCTGGCCGCCATGCGTGTTTCCAGCGTCTTGCGAGAAGACAACCGGTGCAGGCGGCGTGCCGGTGGTTGACCACGTGTAGGTAAGCGTTGTGTCTGACGACTCGCCTGTCACTGTCAAGTCAGCATAAGTATCCTTCGGAGCGGTTGTCGGCAGAAGCGTGTAGTTTGGTGTCAGGCCGCCAACATAGATCGTTGTCGTGCCGTAGACCGCAGGACTCGTCCCGAGCGTGTTGGAAACCGTATAGGTGAAGGTGTCCACACCCGTAAAGGAGGTCGTCGGTGTCCAAGTAATTCCGGTGATCGGGCTTGCAGGGACTGTAGACGAGGACAGCGTGCCTGCAGTGAACGAGCCGTGCGTAGTCGCTGTGGCTCCTCCGTTCACGGAGTATGCGGTTTCACTTACTCCGGCAACAGACGTCCAGGTGAGGTCGCTCCATTGAATTGAAAGCGGCACGGCTGTATTCACAGTCGTGAAGTACGTCTTCTTGTACGTCTGCGGAGGCCCGAATCGGTAGATCGTGCCGTCGGTCGAGCCTGCGTTGGAGTAGGAGCCGCCATATTCGCTGGTGCCGTAGAAGTAGCCGTCGTACGAGTTGTAGAGAAGAGCACCAATCGTATCTGCGCCATCTCCGCTTGCCGTGGTCGTGCGGGAGCCCGTAAACTCATACAGTGGAGTTGGCGTGTAGGTGGTCTGACTTGTTCCAACCATTGTCCCTGCGGTGATCGAGACATTGTCGCCGCTAGTTTCCGTGGGAACCACGTAGATGTAGCGGTTTGCCGTTCCGGTTGATGTAGTTATAGTTGTCGTGGTTGCGGTAGCAGTAACAACCGTCGAACCAATTTGCGTTCCAATAAACGCTGGATAGTCGTCCAAACCAAAGCTGTCAGACCAAATTGTTACGGTCGTGCCAGCGGTGCCTTTGAGATTGTAAAGAGTGATGCTCGAAATCGCCTTGGCTGAGCCCAAGTCAAAGATAATGTAGCCAGCTTGCTTATAAGAGGAGGCGTTAGTGCCCCAGGTTGCCGTTGACGCGGTTGCGTTGGATGTGTTGAGCAGAGCCGGTACAGATGCTGGCGGGTCGGCTGTCGTACCACCAGACTTAACATATGCAGCGATCGGAGTCACTGGCGGAGTCGATACCGTACCTGTAGGACTGAACGAATAGATCGTTCCAGCGGTAGGTGTTCGAGCTCCGGAGCCGGTTCCGTCACCAGATGTAGTGCCGTAGAGAAGAGTTCCTGCGGAGTTCCAAACTAGTGGGGCATATGGCGTCATGCCGTCGAACAGGAGTTCCACTATTTGTGAAGTCGTAGAGGCTCGTATACGTCGTCAATGCCGTATTGATTTTGAAAAGCTCGCCATATTTGCCCGTGGCGATGCCCGTACCGCCAGCAAAGTCGGCATCCGCGCCGTAGAGGTTCGTGTCCGCACCAACACCCTGGACAAGGCCGCCGTAGGGATAACCGTGCGTGCCAGAGCCGTCCGCACCAAGAAGCGAACCAGCAAATGTGGGGTTATTCGTTGTAAAGGGGACCTTCAGTGAGAAAATCTCGCCCTTGCCGTAAGTGGCATCTGTCAAAGCCGTGCCATAAATGTAATAGGGCGACGATCCGCGCCCGAGAACTAGGGTGCAAAAAGGATTATAGCCGTAGTCTGCGCCGGCGGAGTACATCGAGTAGAAGAAGCCGATCGTACCGGTTAAGGACATCTGCGTGACCGTGCCATCGGCATCGGCCCCGCCGTCTACCGTAGAGAAATACACATTGGTGTCACCGGTCGGCCCCGCAATGGGCGTTCCGACTGGATTCTCTGGCTTCGTGGACGATGATCCGAACGCCTTGTACAAGGACGTATACGTGCCGCCCACCGTGGTGCCTGTCGGCACCATCTTGTAGAACGAGCCGTAACCATACGTTCCGCCGTATGCCGTAGTGCCGTAGAGCGTTGTTCCAACAAGCAAAAGGCCACCGAGCGGATTTTGGCCGTCGGTACCGGTCGATGGTCCAAAGCTGTAGACCGTCACTGGCGTCAACGTGCCCTTGAGAACCTCGAAGATCGTACCGGTGCTGTTTGCTCCGCCGGAGTAGGTTGTGCCCCAGAGGTTGCCGTAAGAGTCGAGTGCCAGGGGGCTTTGCGGGCTGGTGCCGTCGCCAGCCTGTGCGCCGAACGAATACATTGTCGGAGTGCCTGCCTGCGCAGGTGCCCAGCCAAAAAGTGTCGCCGCTGCGGTCAACAGCAATGCGATTAGAAGACGATGCGGTCCGAAAATTGACCGGTTCATGGGTTTATCCCTACCTATAGTTTAGATATATGAGTGATTCTGCGTTGAGTGAACAACTGCTACGGAACTTTGAGTACAACCTGACAACTATCATCACGCCTATGCGTGAATCCTATTTGCCGGCGACATTGCCGTGCTGCGGCTTGAGGCGAACGGCATCAAAATGCCGAACCGCCGGGCCGCGTATTAAACGCATTGAGCCTGCTTGCTTCCGCCTGGGGACAAGCGCGGAAGCCCGCGACTGCATAGTCGCGGTACCCTCGAACCAATCTTACTAACTTGGAAGGGTGCTCGTACTTATTTACGTGTTCGCGAACAGCACACCTGGTCGGATGAAGCTTGACCGGTATTGCTTATGATCACCATTCAACCGCCTGCTGATACCTACAAACGAATCAGCAGACAGCGCGGTCTGAACGGATCGCACTCACGTACATCTTTATTTCGTAAACTTCGAGCGATGAAGAGGTCGGCAACGGTGCTAGGGACAAAATCCGTGAATATCGTATCACGGAATTCCCGCTCGCACCAGCCGACTAGGCACAGATTATCTGAATACTGCTAAAATCCGGTATCGCTACCAGACCTTGATAAACCCACCCTACTCGTTCTGCCCTGTTAAAACGGACTCGGCAAACACACTAACAAAACCGATTCCGGCCCGTTATCGACACCTAGACGTTGCTTGATCGAAATTGTTCAAACAAATCTCTCTAGAAAGGCAGGCACAAAAGTCCCACTATTCCGGGAAACTAAATAAGCAAAAAGTGTGCCAACTAGCTGGTAAACATTCTTAGGCTCATAATTTTTTCATATCCGCGCAAAACTGCGGATTCCGAGGTAAAATCCACGCGTAGAAGTCGCACGTCTTCGCTTGTCGCTCCCCGTCGAGCGATTGGGCTTCGCCATAAGTCACTTACTGGCGACGTGCATCCGAATTCACCGCAGCATCCCCTTTTCAATGTCGATAAGCAAACTGTCTATTAGGGCGTCATAGATGACGCCGCGTACGACCTATCGTGCTATATCTGCGCGCCACCCGAGGGTTGCGCACTGGCATGGTTCTTGCAATTATCGACTGAGTATTTTTCTTAAGAGTTTTATGAGCACAAGATTACACAACGCCGCGACGGATGTGCAAACTCAGTCCGCCTCGGCATCGAAAGCGCAGCCGCAGCCTCCGCGCAATTCGCCGATAAAGCAACCTGCTGCCCGCGTTGTGTTGCTCCTAATTATCGTTGCGGTCTTCTATGCAGGAATGTTTCGGTGGAACCATCCTCCAACGTATACAGCGTCCGCAATTGTCAGCATCCCGCCCAGCAGCGGCGCGCCATCGCTACGTCTCGCGCAGCCGGGACGCGTGACGACCCTATTGGAGGGGGCAGAAACTTCGACAACGCGGTCGGCAGACGATCAGCTCACTTTGGCCGCAAACACGTTGTCGCCCGACACGTACACGCTACAGGCTACGGCGGATTCGCCGCAGGCTGCTGCGTCCATCGCGAACAATGCAGCTCAGTCGATTGTCAGCCAGACGAAAATTCTTCAGCGGCTGGCAATTCGTCAACACACTATGAGCGTCCTGCTAGCGACCGAAATAGCAGCGCCAGAGGCATCCTCCGCCACACTCAGCTCGACCTCGCCTATCTCGCCGCAGGCTCAGACCACGTCGCTGACAATCATCGGCGTGTTGCTCACGGTCGCGGTGATTGCGCTCGTAATTTCGCTTGTGCCGGAGCCCCGCACCGCTGGGCCTGCTAAAGTCGCGGTTTCGCCGCGGGCAGCAGCCCAGCCGAAGGAAACGTTACCGCCAAATGCCGCTCGCGCCGAAAGTAGCGCAAAGCCGCAGGAGCAATCACAGCAAGTCCCGCAGCAGTCCGTCGAGCTTGCGGCCCCTGCGACCATCGCCTTCGCGGCTCTTGATTCGTACGGCAGCGTCAGTGTGACGCTGGATGCGTCGCTTCTGCATAGACTCGAAGAATTTAAGACGGCAGGTGTGAAAAAGGGGGTCGTCTTTGTTGTAAGTGATGCGAGCGCCGTAGGCACGTTGCCGGCAGATCAACGGCTCAACGCCGCCCAGGCTGCATTGGCATTCGCAAAGGAGATCAGAAAATCCACCGACTTGGAAACGCTTTTGATCGATTGCGGATCGACAGCATGGAGCAATAGCCGCATACAAACCGGTGCAAATCAACTCCCGCTTGACGTAATGGATTTGCCAACCGGCGGGCCCGGTGTGTTCGAAATACTTAAGGGTTCGACGTCAATCGATGCCTGGAATATTGCCATGGATGACCGCAGCGGCCTCTTGTCGATTGCGCCGGGCACAGTTCTAAGCCGCTGGCCGGAAATTTTGCGATCGGATCAGATGCAGAAGTTCGTCGAGGACGCAAAGACACTCGCACAAGTGATTGTCATCTACGGTCCGCCGTGCCTCGATCGCCCGGAAACAGTACGCGTACTCGGCGACTGGTCGAACGGCATCGTGCTTGTGGGTGCGAGCACTCAGGCGGGTGCCGACGCGGAAGCGCACGCAATTGAGATATTGCGCAACGCTGGAGCCAAGCGCTTTGGGCGGATCGCGATGCAGCAGACCACATAGGCAGACCCGGTAATCGTTGCCTGCCTCAATGCCAATAGCCCTAGCCAAGAGTTTGGCTAGGGCTATTTTCTTTGCCCTGACTAATTCTACATCTTGCCGCTGGCGGTCTGCGCCATGCCTGGACTCAGATTGTTCATGCTCATTCCCGTCATCTTGTCCGCCATGGTGAGATGATTCTGCACGACCGGCAACTGCTTGGCCGCGAGCGCTCGGACATCCGAATCCTGGCCGCTTGCGATCTCCTTATTGTAAAGAGCGTTCGCCTGAGCATGGCTGTTGACGGCAAATGCGCTGTACGCTTTGTCGAACGAAGCCCCGCGCAAATGCGAAAGCGTGCTAATTTGCGCCGCGTCCGCCGGTGCCATGCTGCTTGACAGCGTTATACTTTTGGCCGCCGCAAGACCCTGTATTCCCGCTAGTGCCCCCTGATGGTCGGTCAGCATTTGGCTGGCGAACGACTTCCATTGCGGATCCGACGCACGGTTCTCGGCAAGCTGAGCTGCCTTGATCTCGCACTTATTTGCGCTTGCAGCGGTCTTCAGCCACGAGGCGTCGGGCGACGATGCCTGCACAGCACCGGTGCTCGTCGCTAGAGCGCATAGTGCGCAAATGGCCGCGCTGAAAATTCTGACTGTTTTCATGGCTGCTTTCTCCCATGCAAAGTAAGCGAGCAGCCGGCTTGCCTGCATCTGCAGACGAATCTGCCGCCCGCTTCTCCAATTAAGCTGGTTCACGTTAGAGCGATCGGGAAACGTCCGTCCCTGAGATCGAAGAGTTGTCCGAACCAACCGCCTCACCGTCAACATCGCTTGCTGTGCCGGCCCGTGCGTATGTTCCGCTCTGACTTTCACCCATCGTACGATCCTGCTCAGGCGTCGTGTCTCCCCTGGCTGCGGCGCTGTCCGAGTGGAACAGGTAGTTCGACGACATCGGATCGAGCGCGCCAGGAGGTGCCTGCGCAACCATCGTTGCGAAGCGGTTCAAATCTTCCTGAAGGGCGGTCTCAAATCGCTTGCCAGCGCCAAGGGCCTCGCCGATATCGCCCAAAAATCCCGCCGGGGGATCGTAGTTGACGGTAACCGTCAGAAGCGTGTTTTGCTCGCCTTCTGGCTCAAACGTCACTACGCCGGAATTCTCCAGCCCGTCTGTCGAACGCCAACCTATCTGCTTATGCTCGATCCAGTTCTCGTTCACCGCGTCCCACTCGTGGTGGCCGACCACATCCGCCACCCAGTGGCTGCGCTGCTCGTCGTAATAGGTCACCTCTTTAACGTACGACATGAACTTGGGGTAGTCGTTGAAGTGACTAAACAGTTTGAATACCTGATCCGACGGTGCGTTGACCGTCACCGACGCTGAATGCTGTGCCATTTATTGCTTGCTCCTCGATACTCTGTCCGCCTACCGAATTGTCACTACGATCCCGGCGATGCATTGGCTGTGTGCCGCTGCTCGATTGTCTTTATCCTCGACATCGCGCCAGATTCGCCGCCTTTGCGCCCAGCTTCACGCGCCTCTTCAGACGTGAACTCATGCGCTGTGCCTTTGGCATGTGCGGCTTTGCCGCCTTTGCTGGCAATCGCCTTTTGCCGATCCTTATCCATCGACGCAAATCCGCGTCGAGAACTTGTTTGGCGCGCCATAACACTGTCCTTTCCCAGCAGGAATATTGGGCATTGACGAATAGGTCGCTCGCCCGCATCCCGCTCCTACCTTTGCTTACAGGCAGAGTTACCCATCCATCTGGAGCGTGAAACTTGGAGCAAATCGGCGAAAATCTCAGATTCTGGCAAGCTGGCGGCACAAAAAAGCGAATGTTCCCTGGGGAGACATTCGCAATTTCGCTCGACTATTTTTGAATGGGTGCCGCGCGTGCAAGAGCGGCGATGGTTGACTTGACTAGTTTTTCGTTCCGCGGCGTCTGCTGTCAACCACACACAGGCCAAGCACTCCGCCTGCAAGCACGAGCGCAAGCATCGGCGAAGGTTCGGGAACATTACCTGGCAATCCCGGCTGACCAAAGTGAATCAGTTCGCCCGAATGCTTCGAAGGGCTGGTCCAAATATTTTGCGAACTGTGCTTACCGGAGACGATCCCCCCACTTGCCGAGATGGTTGGGATGCTGGTAGTAGACGTCGGGGTTGACCCCGGTGTAAATGGCGGCGAACTAAGCGGCGAAGGATTGGATGCGACGAGCGGCGGCGTTACTACCGGCGGCTGCGAAGCGGCTGTTGGTGCCGTAACCGTGACGTCTGTGGTGGACGGGGCTACGGGGGACGTGGGCGAAATGCTTGACGGCATACTGACCGGAACCGATTCGGATGCGAGCTGAGTTTGACCTCCTCCACCGCCTCCCCCACAACCCGAAACAGTTACAACCGCGGCGGCAAGCAGAGCTAGATTGACTACGACATGCTTCATAGGTACCTCTCTTTACGAAGCGACTTACGGTGGTACAACGTGCTGCGGCGAATGAGTCCGATTTAGCCCAGGAACAGAGTGAAGCTAGAACATCTCAATCTATGAAAAAATCCTGAACCGGAACCCCAAAAAGATGAGGCCTCGCCACACCGACAATACCCGATTTAATATGATATCAAACATGGTCTTGAGGAAAAATGTCGAAGAAAAACGGCGAAAATCAAAGATAATGACTGCTCGGTAGATCTCTTCAAAATGCACTATTTCCATGTATTTTGCACAGATGCCCGCAGAATCGAACCACCGCACCAGATATTCTGACAGCGAACAATAGCACCCTTATACGCAAAAAACCCGGCAATTAAGCCGGGCCTCCAAAGAGCGCATCAAAAGGGGAATTTCGTTCTAGGTCAATCCACGGCGAGAATCAATACCTTCAAATACTCGGTCTCCGGGATTGTGAAGACAACTGGATGGTCGGCGGGCTGACCGCGACGCTCGATCAGGCGAATCTCGCGCTTGGCATCGCGCGCCGACTTCATGACGACTTCTTCAAATTCGTCCATGTGCAGATGGTGGCTGCACGAGCAAGTCACCAGGACGCCGCCAGGACGCAAAAGCCGCATGGCGCGGCGGTTGATCTCGTTGTAGCCACGCAACGCCGAGTCGGCACCGGAACGGTTCCTGGTGAACGCAGGCGGATCGAGAACCACCATGTCGGCGCGGTACCCTGCATCGTCGCGGATACGTAGCTCGTCGAACGCGTTCGCCGTGGTTTGCGAATACTTAACTCCCGCCAGCCCCGACTTGTTGAGCTTCCATTGCGCCTGCGCAATCTCCTGAAAATACTCCGAGCTTTCAATGTCCTGGACCGATTTCGCGCCTGCCAGCCCGGCGCGCAGGCCAAACAAGCCCGTGTACGAAAAGACGTTCAGCACTTCGCGGCCAGTGGCCTCGCGCGCTGCCGCCTGCTGGTTTTCAATCTGATCGAGAAACAGCCCGGTTTTGCCGCCACGCTTGATATCGGCAAGGATTCGGACTCCGCCGTGGTTCAGCTCAATCCGATCCGGCGGCTCGACACCATCTAAGAGCCCGACACACTCTTCAAGACCCTCCAGCTTGCGGACGGCAGAATCGCTGCGCTCGTAAATGCCGCGCGTCCGCAAGACTTTCCCGATACTTGCAACGATCTCATCCTTGTGTCGCTCAACGCCCAATGTCAAAAACTGCGCAACCGCCCAGTCGCCATACACGTTGACGATCAGTCCGGGTAGCTTGTCGGCCTCGGCGTGCACCAATCGATAAAAACCGCGCTCAACCAGCCCGCGCTCCTTGCGGTATTCGAACGCAAGTCGAATCTGCTCCGTCCACCATCCCGGCTTCGGCTCGACTGGTTCGCCTTCGAGCGCGCCAGGAAGCGGCATGCGGCGCACCACAATTTTGCTCTTGCTGTTGTAGTATCCCGCGCCGCCGGGCTTGCCGTTATGGTCGATGATCGCGACCCAGTCGCCATCGGCTGCGGCCGGTTCAGGCCCGCGCGCGACTTCTCCCGCGAAGATCCACGGGTGGCCGTAACGTTCGGGGCGCAGGGGTTTAAGGAAGACTTTTGGGAGGGACACGCGTGCTTGTTTCTAGGGAACAGTCTATTTCGGTACGTCTATAATGGCATACGTCGCCACAACATCGGCCGAAATCGTGATCTCCTGGGGCGAGATCGGGGTTTGCGGAGCAGATGCCGCCGCCGCCATTGCCATTCGCGGTGCAAAGATGGGAGGGGGAGGCTGCGTCGGCGACTCGTTGATGGAGATCACCCGCCCGAGTTCAACTCCCGATGCGCCTGCGATCAGATCGGCCTTCGAACGTGCGTTAGCAACCGCGGCGACCAGCGCCTCGCCTTGCGCGCGGTTCTTATCGGCCAAATCGAACGACAACCCATCCGCCGATGTCGCGCCCATTTGAATTGCCTTGTCGAAAATCAGGCCAGCCTTAGCCATGTCACGAATCTTGACCTGAATCGAGTTCGTCACCTGATATCCAGTGAGAACAGGTGGATTGGCGTTGTAGTCGTAGTCCGGAGAGACGGTGCAGAACTCGGTCTCGATGTCAGAATTAGCAATCCCGGACTTTATCAGCACATTCATCACCGTGGTCGTCCGCACGGCATTTGCCTTGACCGCCTCCACCTGATCGCGTGACTGCGTCGTCACCGCAAAACTCACAAACGCCACATCCGGCTTGACCTTCAGCTCCGCATGGCCGGAAACCGTGATGCCATGCGGCTCGAATGCCTGAACGGACGATACGGCATCCTGTGCAATAGCCACGCGACTCAATAGAACGAACAACGCGCCAATCAATAACGCACATTTAATTAGGGGCATCATTTTCAAATGGCTAACTCTAACTCAAGCAGATCCTTCCGGCACTAACCTCGCCCTTCTGCTTCGGGAGGATGGCGAGGAACGAGCCGGGTCGGTCTCTCCAAACCTTGCCTTCCCGTTTCGGGAGGGTGGCGAGGAACGAGCCGGAGGGGTCTTCTTGCCTTCCCGTTTGGAAGAGATTGGCATTCGCTGTGCGCGAGCACCAAGACCACCACCGCGTACCTGTCCGGCAACGCGTCAAGAGTCAAGGCTCGGCCTTGCTCCTCCCGCTGCGGGAGGAAGGGGCCCGCTGGCGGGAAGGTGGGGTCTGCGTTACCGCGTCGCCGCTTCCACTTCCTCATCCGACAGCTCGACGTTCGAATAGACATTCTGCACGTCGTCGTCCTCTTCCAGCATTTCAAGTAGCCGGATCACCTGCTGCGCCTCTTTGCCGTGCACCTCGACACTGTTCATCGGAACCATGGCTGCATCGGCCGACGTGTACGCGATCTTCGCGTTCTCCAGCGCTTGCTGAACCGCCGCGAGATCGCCTGGCGACGTCGAAATCTCCCAACCGCCTTCGTCGGTCGGCTGGACATCCTCCGCACCGGCGTCGATTGCGACCTCCATCAACGCATCTTCGCTGGTCACGTCCGGGTCGATCGCGATCAGCCCTTTCGGCTCGAACAGATAGCCGACACTTCCAGCCTCGCCCAAGCGTCCGCCGGTTTTGGTGAAGAACGACCGTACGTTAGCCACCGTACGCTGCCGATTATCGGTCAAGCACTGCACCAGCACCGCGACACCGCCCGCGCCGTAGCCCTCGTACGTGATCTCGTCGTAGATCGCGCCCTCGATTTCGCCCGATCCGCGCTGGATCGCGCGCTTGATATTGTCGGCGGGCATTGACGCTTCCCGCGCCTTCTGGATCGCGAAGCGGAGCCGGATATTGGCGTCGGCATTGCCGCCGCCCTGCTTCGCCGCGACAATAATGTCGCGCGCAAGCCGGGTGAACGTTTTCCCGCGCTCGGCATCCATCTTGCCCTTCTTGAGCCGGATATTATGCCATTTAGAGTGGCCTGACATATTCTAATTAACCTTTTTCGTGAATTTCGGCGGCGCCCCGTAGCGCTGACCGGTGAGTTCAAAAACAAGCTCCTGAGAGCGGTTCAAACCGAAACACCCCCAGAAGTAACTTGCTATTTTACCTTCGGAAGCAGGCGCGATGTCAAGCAAAATCCAGTTGCTGGTCCCTCCCCCGCCTCCCACAGCGGGAGCCTTTTGGTTCCCCTCCTTTCGGAAGTGTCAAGTTCCGGGAGGTAGTCTTCACGCGTGCTTAGGCCCCGATATACTGTTCGCTCCCAGGCGTGTCCCAACTCACCTAACCGCTCCTCCCGAAAGAATAGGAATAAAATCAATACCGGAAATCTCCACTCCTCTTCTTAGCTCCTCCCGCTTCGGGAGGCGGGGGAGGGTCTTGCGGAAAGCTGGCATGGCTCCCGCTGCGGGAGGAAGGGGCCGCGTGCGGGAAGGCGGGGAGGACAGGCTGCAATGCTCCGCTCATTAAGCAGGACAATTCCCTGCACAAATCTAACACCCTAAAAATGCCAATGTCCACGCGCTTTATTGCCATAGCCTTGTTCTTCGCTATCACGATTTCTACTCTTAATACGGTCGATCCTACCCACGCCTCCTTGCCAAAGCCCTTTATCAGCACTCAAGACCCCGGCTTAGCCCGCGATTGGTTCGACACAACCGTCAACAACGGCGCGTTCCCGTTTTCATTCGACTACGACGGCCAGCCCTCTTCATCGTTTCTGCAAAGCTGGAAACAGGCCATCCATTCGCGCGACCTTGACAGCAACCGCACCCAGGAAGAGTACACGTTCACCGATCCAAAGACACGCCTCAAAGTACGGTGGGTGGTGATCCGCTACTCCGATTTTCCGGCGGTCGAATGGACCTGCCAT
Source organism: uncultured Armatimonadota bacterium (assembly GCA_963699265.1). GTDB lineage: Bacteria > Armatimonadota > Armatimonadia > Armatimonadales > Capsulimonadaceae > CAXSEA01. The sequence continues at coordinate 2,469,986 of OY969427.1, forward strand.
TTCACGAACGAGGGCCGCTCCGACACGCCGATTATCAGCAATGCGCAAGCGCTCGATTGGCAGATTCGTTCGAACGAGCTGGGCGACTCAACCCTCCATTACAGTACCGGCAGTCGCGCGGCTGCTGACGATTACGCACCCCAAGTCGCCAATCTCACCGCAGGCACAGATTTGCCGCTAAGCGGCGCATCGGGCTGGTTGACCACCGAAGTGCTTAGCTATTTCAACCTTCTAACGCCGGACACCAACGCTCTCATTGGTATCGGCTGGCCGGGCAACTGGAAGGCACGTTTTACACGCGACACCGGCAACGGCCTGCACATTCTTGCCGGCCAAGGTCTGACCCACTTTGTCCTCCATCCCGGCGAAGAGGCCAGGACGCCGCTAATCGCACTTGTCTTCTACAAAGGCGACTGGATCACGGGCCAAAACCTTTGGCGGCGCTGGATGCTGGCCCACAACCTCCCGCGTGTCAAGGGTAAGCTGCCTGCGCCGATCATTGGTAGCGCTGCTAAGGAGATCGACAACCTTCATTACAATACGACAAACGAAATATCGGAAATGGACCAAATCCGAGCCGACAAACTGCCCTGCGACTGGTGGTGGATTGATGCCGGATGGTATCCCAGCAAGTCGATTTGGACTAAAACGGGAACATGGGACGAAGACCCATCTCAATTTCCGAACGGCATTCGTCAAGTTTCGGATCACGCCCGTAGCCTTGGCATGAAGCAGATTCTGTGGTTCGAACCCGAACGCGTCACAAGCGGAAGTGCGCTCGAAAAGGAGCATCCCGAGTGGCTGATCTACCGGCAAGGCAATGACAACCAGCTTTTCAACCTGGGCATTCCCGCTGCGCGCAAGTTCCTGACCGATCTAATTTCGGACCGCATCACTAAATTCGGCGTCGATCTCTATCGTCAGGACTTCAACTTCGATCCCCTCCCCTATTGGCAATCGCAGGACACGCCAGATCGCCAAGGCATGACCGAGATCAAATATATTGAGGGGTTCCTGCAATTCTGGGACGACCTCCGCGCGTACCACCATGGCATGTTCATCGACTGCTGTGCGGCTGGCGGCCGGCGCAACGATCTGGAAATATTGCGACGCGCGGTTCCGCTACTCCAAAGCGATTACCGATGGGAGCCCAACGGCACCCAAGCGAATAACTACGGCGCAGCGCTCTGGATGCCATACCATGGCACTGGCGGCCCCAACGTTTTCACGACCTACATGTGGCGAAGCTTTATGGGACCATCGCATGGATATGTGCCTGACCGTACCGATCCAAACTCAGTATCTTTGATTAAAGCCATGGCGGAGCAGGAACAGCTTATTCAGCCATTTTTCTTTGGCGATTTCTATCCGCTCACTCCCTGGAGCCTTGATAATAGCGCCTGGATGTCATGGCAGTACGACCGCCCCGACATGGCGCAGGGAATCGTGCAGGCGTTTCGGAGGCCCGGCAACTTCGATCCTACCCAAACATTTAAGCTGTGCGGCCTTGACCCAAACTCCCAGTACCGTTTTCACGACTTCGACTCGAATGGTGACACCGTCTATTCCGGCTCGGATCTCATGGTCAAGGGTCTTTCAATCACCCTCACCGACGAGCCTCAATCGGCGCTGCTGCTTTACACGAAATTGTCCAAACCGTAGGGGCTAACCAAACGAGCTTGCGAGCGCGGTTCGCACTTCCCGGCTCCGCAACAACACAATCGTATTGAATACGCTCTAGAGGGACGGGCCCCCCTTACTCCGCCACCCACCCGGTGTGTTGCCGCGAGGGTTTGTTCCTCTTATGGCGGAGGCAAGGAGCTCGGCGCGACGAGGCGACTCCGCAGGGAGGAACGACTGGAGGACAAAGACCGAGCAAGCCGCAAGCGAACGCCGCAGACTTGGAACAAACCCTCGCGGCGACACACGAAAACGAAAACCCAAACTATCGCAACGATCGCGGTGAACGGCTCGCGTGAGCGCCCTCCCGGCGCGGGGTACCATCACCCCATGCTCCCGGCCATCGAAGTCCACGATCTGCGCAAAACCTACGTTTCCACCAAACGGGACCCCGGCATGCGCGGTGCGTTCGCGGCCCTCTTTTCCAACGCAAAAACCGAAGTCCACGCCGTCAAGGGCGTCAATTTCACCATCAACCACGGCGAACTGGTCGGCTTCCTCGGCCCTAACGGTGCTGGCAAAACCACCACGCTGAAGATGCTCTCCGGCATTCTGTTTCCGACAAGCGGCTCGGCGACGGTCCTTGGCTACACACCGTGGGAGCGCAAGAACGAGTACCTACGCAAAATCTCCCTCGTCATGGGCCAGAAGAACCAGCTCTGGTGGGATCTCCCGGCACTGGATTCGTTCCTGCTGCTCAAAGAGATTTACGAAGTGCCGGACAAAATCTACGCCGAGCGTGTCGAGGAGCTCTCCGAGATCCTCGATATCAAGCTGCTCCTGAACACCCAGGTGCGAAAGCTGTCGCTTGGCGAGCGCATGAAATGCGAGCTTGTGGCCGCGCTGCTTTACGACCCGCAGGTGATCTTCCTTGACGAGCCGACTATCGGCCTCGATGTCGTTTCGCAGAAGCGCATCCGCGAGTTCCTCAAGACGTACCAGGCGCGCACCGGCAGCACGATCATTCTGACTTCGCACTACATGCAGGATATCCAGGAGCTTTGCGAGCGGGTCATCATCATCGACCACGGCGAGGTGATCTTCGACGATGGCCTCGCACTCCTGGTCGAGCGCTATTCCGACTGCAAGCGCCTGACTCTCCAATTCTCGACAGTGATCGACAAATCCGACCTCGCCATCTATGGCCGAACCATTGAATTTGACGGCATCTCCGCGACCCTCGAAGTCCCGCGTGACCGCATCGCTCAGGTCGCCGCCGAAGCCCTCGCCCGCCTGCCCGTCGCCGACATCGCCATCGCAGAAGTCGAAGCCGACGAGGTCATAAGACAGATATTTGAAGGCACCGGGAAGACGACGACGGCTGCCGAATCCGCCAGCATTTAGCTGATTTTCGAAGTTTTCGGTTCTTCTTAACATTTACGTAATAGAAATAAATGTGTTTGTGTGTCAGAATACACTCAGTATGCAAACTGAGTTCGTCCGTTCATCAGAGACTCCAGAGACCGACTCAATTAGCTCGCTGTTATGGTAAAGACCGGAAATTATGAAGCCAAACTTGCTGTTAACCATTCTTGCTTTAGTTCTATGCACGACTATTTGTTACTGTTTACCAATCAATGCGTTTGCCACGCGCGCAACAATTACCTCCTTCTATGGCTTCACTGGTTCCTATTCGTTAGATGGTTCCAATCCGCAATCTGGAATTGTACGACTTCCTGATGGGACCATTTTCGGGGCAACCTATCAAGGTGGCACCAACAATCGCGGCGAGTTATTTGAAATAACTAACTCAGGTTCATTCGAAATTCTGCACAGCTTTAACTATGTGGATGGTGATGCTCCGATTGCTCAGCTCATGTTGGCAAGCGATGGCAACATATATGGAACTACGTATCAGGGCGGAGCATATGGATTTGGAACTGCCTTCCGACTATCTACAAGCGGTGCGTTCACCCTGCTGCATAGCTTCAGGAAAAGCGAGGGTTACTGGGTGCAGACGCCTTTTGTTGAAGCATCGGACGGCAATCTGTACGCGACCTGCCTGTACGGTGGAGCTTACGATTTAGGTACTTTGTTTCGCATGAGTACGAGCGGGGTAGTTACTGTAGTTCATCATTTTAGTGGCAACAGCGGCGATGGAAGCAGTCCTGTCGGATCCCTCGCCATCGCTTCAGATGGAAACTTGTACGGTACGACGTTCAACAGCACAGCGCTGTTTTCCATATTTCGGTGCAGCACGAGCGGTGCAATTCAGACCGTCTACACAAATACGGATTCTTCAGGATCAGGGTTTGCGTCCGGCCTAACGGCAGGTGCGGACGGCAATCTTTATGGAATTACTTACGGAAACTCCGCAGTCTTCTTCCGACTGACCACTCAAGGCCAGTTTTCGCCGCTATTGAACCTTAACAACACGAACCTACAGCCTACGAGTGCGCTAACACTCGGTTCTGACGGTAACTTTTATGGTGCGACTACGCAATATTCCGGATCTTCCAACCCGTCGAACGGAGCAATCTACAAATTAAGCCCATTAGGAAGCCTTTCAATACCATTCGTTTTTCCACAGGGATCGACTGCGATTGCTCCGCAAGGGCATGTGGCCATCGGATCAGGAGGCGGCCTTTACGGAATATCGCAGTACGATGGCGACTTTGGTCAAGGTACAGTTTTCACCGTGACACTGTCCCGCCAGCTCACCGTTTTGCACACCTTTGGTGCTTCTACATTTGCGGACGGCAAGACAGCGCAGGAGCGACTGACAATCGGAGATGACGGAAACCTGTATGGCACAACGAGCAGTGGCGGAACTGCCAACGACGGAACGGTCTTTTCGCTTTCGCCATCAGGAGCGCACGAGATACTTCACGCGTTTAACGACGGGTCGGTTCCACACGATGGCATAGCTCCTGGTGCCCCGTTGACGCTCGGTTCCGATGGCAACTTCTACGGCACCACTACGGAGGGCGGTACATCCGCAACCGGGAGTAATCCCGGCCTTGGAACCATTTTCAGGGTCACTTCAACTGGCCAGGAGACGATTCTTCACTCATTCAACTCTAACGGACTTGAGGGTGGGCAGCCGTCAAATGCTTTGACGTTCGGCTCGGATAGTCAGTTATACGGGGATGGACATGGAAATCAAGAAACGCTTTTTAAGGTTTCAACTGCGGGTTCATTCACACTGCTCGATTCGCTGCCGTACGGCTCGCCGCCATTCACAGCTCCCTACGGGGTCAACGAGCTGGCGCTCGGTCCGGACGGACTTCTATACGGCACGACTCAAAATGGAGGCGCAAATGAATCTGGCGCTCTCATTCGGATTTCAACAAGCGGCGACCTCAACCTCGTCACGTCATTTCCTGCGTCAAGCTTTGACAGCACACCGGATTCTGCCCTGACTGTCGGTTCTGATGGTAACTTCTTTGGATCAGCTTCCGGCAACAATCTGGACGCTGGCGCTGTCTTCAACCTTTCGACAAGTGGAAGCCTAATCAACCTGGCCGAATTCTCCGGTCTGGCGGATCCTCTAGGAAGCAATCCCAGTGGAAAACTTTGTCTAGCATCGGATGGCAACCTGTACGGTTGGTCCGCAAACTTCTTTAATTACGGTCAAATTTATCGACTTGCAACTGATGGCGTTATCACGCCACTGAAGTCGATTACTGACGAGTCCGTCCCAGCCGGCCCGGTCGTCCAAGGTTCAGACGGAAGTTTTTATGGCATAGAGGCCGGCGGTACAATCGACGCAGGACCAATATTCAAAATGGTCCTCCCACCCCAGCCCTTCGACTTCTTCTCGACCCGCAAGCCGGGAATCGTCTGGCAGAACTCCTCCACGGGCGACGTGCAGATTTGGCAGATGAACGACACGGTATCTGAAGTCGGCCAGCACCCCGTCGCCACCGTCACCGATCCCAACTGGAAGATCGTCGCGTCGCCGGACGTCAACGGCGACGGCCATCCCGACCTGCTCTGGTGGAACTCGTCCACTGGCCAGTTGCTGGTCTGGTACATGGACGGAACGTCGGTCATGCAGTACGGCGCGCCGTTCGCGCAGGTGCCGGACACGTCGTGGCAACCGGTCGCGGCGGGCGACGTCTCCGGCGACGGAATCTGGTCGCTGATCTGGCAGAACTCGAAAACCGGACAAATCCTTCGCTGGAAGATGGATCAAACGACAGTAGTTCAGTACGGCAGCATCTACGCGACCGTCAATCCATCCTGGCACGTGGTCGGCGCACCGGACATGGACCGCGACGGCAACTCCGACCTGCTCTTCTGGAACTCGTCAACAGGCCAGGTCTGCCGATGGCTGATGAACGACGAGACCGTCCTCAGCTACGGCCCGACCTTCGCTACCATCTCTGACACAGATTGGCACCTCGTCGGCGCACCCGACACGAACAATGACGACGCACCCGATCTGCTCTGGGAAAACGTCAAGACCGGCCAGGTCACCCGCTGGCTCATGGACGACACCACGGTCCTCCAGTACAGCAAGCCGTTCATAACCGTCTCCGACATCAATTGGCATATCGCGGGGATGAAATAACCCACAGCGAGGAAACGCGGGCACTAATGAAAATAATTAATCGAATAGCACCGCTGCTGAGCCTTTGCGTGCTAGCAATTACTGGCTTCCAATTATGCTGCGGGCCAGCAAGTGCGGAACCAGCCAAATTCACCCTCCTCCACACATTTCTGCCGAACGGCCTCTATCCGGAGGGCCGGTTCATACAATATGGCCTCGTCGAGGGCACGGACGGCGACTGCTACGGAACCACCTCCGGCGGCGGATCGAGCGGCTACGGCACGCTCTTCCGCATTAGTCCCGCTGGGGTAGTCACGACCATTTACGAGTTCACCGAGGGTCCGCCAAGCGGCCCCCTATTTCTGTCTTCCGATTCCAACTTCTATGGCACGACCTATCTCGGCAACGGCGAGGGTACGGTGTATTGCGTTTCGCCGGAAGGATCGTTCCGGATTCTGCACGCATTTGCTGGCCCCGACGGTGGATTTCCCCTCGGCGGCGTCATTCAGGCGTCGGACGGCAATTTCTATGGGACAGCGACGTCCGGAGGCGCGTACAACCATGGGGTCGTGTTTCGCGTCTCGAAGGGTGGCGCATTTTCCGTGATCCACAGTTTCAATGGAATCGATGGCGACGATCCGGAGGCGGGACTAATACAAGGCAAGGACTTCAACCTTTACGGCACTTGCGCAGGCGTGAGGCCAACCGTCGATAACTCGACCGCGTTTCGAATCTCGCTGTCGGGCGATTTCGATTTGCTTCGGACATTTAAGCACGACGACGGCACTGTCCCGCGGTTCGGCTTAATTCAGGCAAGCGACTCCAATTTCTACGGCGTGGCGCCGGCTGGCGGCGCGTTTAATCAAGGCACCCTATTTCGATTCTCTCCGTCAGGCGTGTTCACCAAGCTCTACGATTTCCCGCAAGCTGCCGGGCTGCTTCCAAATGGCGGCCTCGCCCAGGGACCCGACGGCAAGCTTTATGGCCTATGCAAATATTACGGCGATCCTTCCAACCCTTCGGACGGTAGCGTGTATTCATCGACGCTATCGGGTGCCGTAACTCAAATATACAACGATACCAACGGACTGCTCAGCCCGCCAAGCGGAACGCCTGCGTTTGCGGCGGACGGCAGCTTGTACTGCAGTTTCTTTAACGGTATCGTGAATCTGAGCGTGAGCGGCGCAGAGTCGGTAGTCCACGTTTTCGGAACAACAGAGATCGCCGACGGTTCTACCCCGCACGGCCCGCTCGTGTTCGGCAGCGACGGCAAACTCTACGGCGTCGCATCCGGCGGCGGTGATTCTGGTTTCGGCACTATCTTCTCCATCGCAACGGACGGAAGCTCCTACGCGCAAGTCCACTCGTTCGGAGTCCATTCGCCTACCGACAACGGTCTCGTACCCTTGGCTGGTCTCACAAAAGCGAGCGACGGCAACTTTTACGGCACAACATCCGAAGGCGGACAGACTGAGAACCAGGATACGTTGGGCTACGGATCCGTCTTCCGGCTAACTCCTTTGGGCGACTATTCGACTCTGTATTCGTTCAATACCGATGGCAGCCAGACCAAGGGCGGCTATCCAAACACACGCCTGCTCCAGGCGAGTGACGGGATTCTGTATGGCACGACAGGAGGCACATACGACTCCGCCGTAACATTCCCCAGCACGATCTACAAGGTCACTCCCTCCGGCGGCTTCGCGGTCGAGCACCTATTTCCAAAATTTGCTGGCCCCCCGACGCAATATGGACTGAGCTCGTTAATGCAGGCATCCGACGGCAAGCTCTATTGCACAGCGCAGTCGGGACCGCCAGATTCGCAGCAAGGGTCGTTGTATAGTCTCAGTTTAGCCGGCGCTTTCGCGATGCTTCATAACTTTGGCGGCAGCAACGCGCCACTGTTTGGCCCGACGAGCTCGCTAATACAAGGGGCCAACGGTCTGCTCTATGGCGGATCGCAGAGTGGTGGCGGCTTCGGCAGCATCTATTCGTCAACATTCACAGGGACCATCAGCTCGCTCTTCGATTTCCCTGAAGGTGGCTTCGGCCCGTTTCCTAACCCCATCAGCCCACTCATTCAAGGCGGGAATTCGGATTTCTACGGCACAAGCTCGATAGATGGGCCAAGTTATGGCGGCGTTCTGTTCCGAGTCTCACCGCGCGGCATCAAGTCGAATGTTCTGACGTTCGCACAAGGCCAAGGTACGAGCGACGGTTTGACGCTTGGCCCAGATGGCGCCCTTTACGGCATCATGCCGGGTGATCTACCGACTGGATTCGACAACGGCGAGGTGTTCAAAGTTACCCTCCCGCCTACCGACTTCGATTTCAACGGCGACGGTCACGCTGACCTTCTCTGGCAAAATCAGTTGACCGGCGCGATCCTGTTTTGGAACATGAACGACTGGCAAGTTCTTAGTTACGGTTCGATTGCCGCCGAGACGGGCGACCCTGCTTGGAAAGTCGTTGCCAGTGTCGACGATCGCGGCGTGCAGATGCCCGACCTCTTGTTGTGGAACTCCAGCACAGGACAGCTTGAGATATGGCAGCTTGACCACGAAACAGTCACGGTGAAAGAGCTTCCCTTTGCCCAGGTTGCGGACACTACCTGGCAGCCCGTCGCTGTCGGCGACGTCGACGGAAACGGAGGGTGGACTCTGATCTGGCAAAACAAGCTGAGCGGTCAAATTTTGAACTGGTACATGTTCGGCGCAAGTGTGGTCCAGCATAACCCTACATATGCTACGTTGGATCCGGCTTGGCATGTCGTCGGCGCGCCGGACATGGACCGCGACGGCTTCAGCGACCTACTTTTGTGGAATAGCGCCTCGGGGCAGGTTAGCATTTGGCACATGGAGGGCGACACTATTGTTTCGAAAAGCCCCGTCATCGCCACCGTTTCCGACACCGACTGGCACCTGGTCGGCGCGCCCGACACGAACGACGACGGCGCACCCGACCTGCTCTGGGAAAACGTCAAGACCGGCCAAGTCACCCGCTGGCTAATGGACGACACCACAGTTCTCCAGTACGGCCAACCCTTCGCCTCCGTCGCCGACACCAACTGGCATATCTCGGGGATGAAATGACGCGGTCAAATTGCTGGTGTACGTCTTTCATTGTGGACACAAAGTCGTACATTCCGTCGCTTTACTTTCGAACCTGAACCCGATGTGTCGCCGCGAGTGTTTGTTCCTCTTATGGCGCAGGCAAGGAGCTAGGCGCGACGAGGCAAGCCTGGAGCGAGGAACGAGAGCAGGGCGCAGACCGAGCAAGCCGCAAGCGAACGCCGAAGACTTGGAACAAACACTTGCGGCGACACACGAAAGCCAACACAAAAACCATCGGAAAAATCGAAGCGAGGCTCGCGTGGGCGCGCTCTAGTCCCCGGTCGCAGTCTTCAACAATTCATGATGCCCACCGCAAATTGCGGCACACTTGTCAAATCGGCGGAAAAGAGGCAGAATAGTAAGTCAGACCGCTTGCCGCTCAGCCCGTTCCGCTAAGGACATCCGCCCAATGAAGCGCATCACGCAGCTCTTGCTCTTTGTCGCCATTGTTTTTGCCGCATGCCCGTCGCTGGCGGACACTCCCGTTTGGCAGGCGAATCGTTACTATCTCGAAATACTGGCCCATGAATCGCAGATTGGTTCGTTTGCAATTCAAATTCCAAAGGGATACGCTGCGGCAGCACCGTTCAAAACTCCTGTAGGGACGCAATATGTCTGGGACGGCCCCGACCGCGCAGGCTCGCACGCCGAAATAAGGGTGTTTGTCGGCCCAATCGACCCGAAAGACGCCTCCTCCGACGTCCTCACCGTCATGCGCCATGCGGCAATCGATTGGAAGCTCTCAAACTACAAGAGCTATACGCACTATTCGCAGTCTCAGGTCACTGTGGGCAAAATTAACGGCATGGACGCTGGCCGGTTCTATTTCAAGGGCCACGTGCGGGACCCGCACGAGTATATCGATCGCCACGGCATCGTCTACATGGTGCGAAACAGCACGGACCTCGCCACAATAGTAGCTGAGGATGTCGAGCCGTTCACACAGGAAAATCTGCCCGTACTGGAAGCGTCCTGCCTGACCATCCACGACACCAGTGCAAGCCAACCAGCGGCGTCAACTCCGCCAGCGCAGTAGGATTTCAGGAACGCTCTGGCCGCTGGGCCTTCTTTCATGGCTTGCGGTTTAGCATCGTTTTGCGACGTCGCAAAACGATGCTAAACCGCAAGCAAAGGACGTGCTCAAACACACCGCCTCGCTATGGCATCAAGGGGCATCGCGGATCACTCTCCATGCGAAAAAAGGCCCAGCGGCCTGAGCGTTCATAAATTCTTATGCGAAATGGAACTTCAATCGCCCAGTCGAGCACGCTGTCTTCAAAAATGCGCCTGCCCCTTGGCATCATCACGCGCGGATCGCTTCAGTCCGGCCTGCAGATGAAGCTGTCGGGCGAACACAGCGTCGAAGATTTGCGCGCGGGTAAGTTTGTTGTCATCGACGGTGCCAAGAGCGAGTTTTTCGCCATGATCACTGACGCGATCCTCGAAGTTTCGTCGCCGTCGATCTTGGCGCAGCCGCCAATGAGCGCATCTGAAAGTGATGACATCCTGCGCCAGATTGTCCGCGGCAATTCGGTCTACGCGACTGTTGCGCTCAAGCCGCTGCTCATGCGAAAGAAGCCAAGCGGTGTCGATTACGAGCCTGTTAAGACTGTTCCAGAACACTTTTCGCAGGTTGCCGATGCTGATGCCGATGACGTTGCGCAGATATTCGGACGCGAGGACGGCACCGGCGAGCATTTTTCGATCGGGTCGCCTTTGGATATGGAGGATGTCCAGGTCTGCCTAGACCTCAAGCGTTTCGCGGAGCGGTCAAACGGCATCTTCGGAAAATCAGGCACAGGGAAGTCGTTCTTGACACGTATTTGCTTAAGCGGGCTACTTGCGAGCCGCGCCGCCGTCAATCTTGTGTTCGATATGCATAATGAGCATGGCATCGAAGCCAGGGACGAAGTCGTTGGAAAATCCGTAGTACGCGGCCTCAAGGAGCATGATCCAGGGAGGGTTGCCGTTTTCACGCTCGATCCAGCACGGGCCGCACGTTACGGTTCCAAAATCCAGAGCAAAGTCACAATTCCCTATGACGCCCTCACGGTCGAGGACATTCTTCTTCTTGCCGATGACCTCAACTTAACTCAGACAGCCGCCGAAACCAGCTATCTTTTGGAACGACGATTTGGCAAGGACTGGCTGCGTGAGCTGCTGGAGATGACCGACCCCGATGCTCAGAAGGCGTTTTGCGATTCCGACGGTGCCAACGCCCAGTCGCTCAGCGCACTTTACCGCAAGCTCGCGCGTTTAGTTCAGGAGTGCAAGGCGTTTTTGGTTCCAAAGCTCGATCCCGCCGACGATGCCGTGCAGCAGATTATGCAGTGTCTCAAGACCGGAAAGCATGTTGTTCTTGAGTTCGGCAACTTCCGCCGCCCGCTGCAGTACATGTTGGTCGCGAATATTATCACGCGCAATATTCACGAGGAGTGGACTCGCCAGATGGACGCTGCCCAGTTCGACCGCGCCAAAGAGCCAAGCCCTTTGGTCATCACAATCGAGGAGGCGCACAAGTTTCTCAGCCCGCAACTTGCCCGGCAGACCATCTTCGGCACGATCGCACGCGAGATGCGCAAATACAACGTCACCCTGCTGATTGTCGATCAGCGCCCGTCGGGAATCGACGATGAAGTTTTGTCGCAACTTGGCACCCGCATCACTTGTCTATTAAGCGACGAGCGGGACATTCAGGCTGTTTTAACCGGTGTTTCCGGTGCGTCCGAGCTTCGCGGCGTGCTGGCATCGCTGGATACCAAGCAACAGGCGCTAATTCTAGGACATGCCGTTCCAATGCCGGTTGTAGTCCGAACGCGGGACTACGACAACGAAGATTTTCGCAAAAGCATGGGCAGTTTCAAGCGGACAGCAGTCGCACTTTCGAGCGAAGACTGGTAGACGACGCGAATTTTGCGGCAAACCAACAGCTTGGCAGCTCTCGCCATCCACTCGAGGACGAGACCATTTGGCAGAGCGACTTCGGGACGGATGCCGCTAACCGATCATATTGCAGAATATCATCGTATGAACAAAGTAAACGCAGTTGCTTGTCTGACTCACTGGAAGACCGAGATTGCTCTCGCGATGCTTGCGGCATTAACTGCCGTAATTATGCCGCTTCCCGCACTCGCGCAAGCGAATATGCCAATGCCGACCATGCCAAGCAGTGCTTCCAGCGGGCTTAAATCCAGTCCAGTTCCTCCCGGCGCTCCTCTGCCGCCAGTCAACGTCACCGCCGACAACAGTGTCACTTCGCCAGGATCAAAGAATTTCACGTACACTGGCAACGTCGTCGTCAAGGGTGGTGAGGAATTCGAAATCCACGCGGATAGCGTTACCGGCGACCTAACTTCCGGCATCGGTGACGCGCGCGGCAGCGTTCTCTTCCGGGAGATCGACACGACAGTGACAGCAAGTCACCTTCATTACGATCAGGTTGCCGGCCGAGGAGACTTCGAAAACGCAAGTCTTACCATCCCGCCCTACACTATCACGGCGCAGCGAATTACTCTTTTTGCAAACCGGATTGAAACAATCGACGCCAACTTCACAACCTGCCCTGATACTGGCAAGCCGGAGTACCACGTGTATGCCGACCGAATCCGATACAATCTGCTGCAGCGTCGCGCGCAGGTCCGAAACGCCAGCCTCTATGTAGGCACGACGCGGGTAATCAAGGTCAACGATATCGGCTTCAAGGCGGACCGCGGAACGGATCAGAACGACCGCAACCAGGCATTCAAGCAGTCGATTGGTTATGATGGACACCGGGGGCCGTTCGTCAATCTCGGCACTACGGTCGGTACCGGCATTGCTCCGGTCGGTGTCAATCTGCTGTTGCCCGTAAAATCCGGCGTTTCAATTGCCGCTACCGCCGCACATGTGTTTCCGCTTGGGCCATCAAACGAAGCGCAAAGCGAAGCGGCTGGACACAAATCGCTCGTAGCCCTGATTCGCCAATTTGCAACCCTTGCCGGCCGCCCTCTGCCTCAAGGTGACCCGTTGCTTTTTCACGACTTTATTGCAGGCGATCCCGTCAATACTGTCTTCGACCAGCCTGTCCGTCCGGAACTCGTGCCTTACGCTACCTTGTCGTACCATGAGCCGATCTATGGACGCGTTATTTCGAACCTCTCCTACTCGCGTTTGCCGGAACTAGCGGCAAGCCTCGATTTGCCGGTTCTTGGAAACCGCTATCTTCCTACTGACCGCGATCCTGTCGATGTGCGCCGCGCACTCCGCGAACTGTACGTCTTCGCGAACGCCAACCTCAGTCAGGGCTACTATCAGGAGCAGCCGACCGGGGCGAAATCAGGCCGAATTGCAGGGTCACTCAATTTCGACACGCGGCCCATATTGATTGCGCCGAACACGCTCTTTCGTCCGCGAGTAAGCTTTTTTGAAGCGCACTATAGTGCTGGCAGCTCGGCATTCCATTATGTGCAGGGCGACCTGGGCGTTGACAGGGTATTCTCGGATCGAAACCTCATCGGCGCGGAGTATATCCAAACGGCTCTTTCCGGTCACGATCCGTTTGTTTTTGACTCTGTGGATACGGTCAGCGAGCTTGATCTACGCGCTCAGACCGGCAATTCGCATCAGATTCTTGGCGCACGCGTAAAGACCGACCTGATTCACCGGCACGTATTCGACTATCTGTTTGTCGCCGGATTTCCCCAACGCTGCTATATTCCCACCGTCACATACGAACGGCCAAGTGGATCAATTGGAGTCGGAATTGAAATCCCAGGCGTATCGTTCTAGCCGATTTCCGCCATTACCGCAATCCCCGCGATTCCGCCTCCACGCGCTTGCCGCCTGTGACCATTCCGACGCTCAGTTTCAAAATAACAAACAACACTATAGCGATCACGGCAAAAATCATAAAGCTGCCGTGAAACAGCAGCAAAATCTGCATCCGCTGGATGATAAATGCGCCGATAAAACTGACAAACATCAGCATCATCAGGCCGACCAGTCGGTCAAAGCCTGGGATATGATCGAATTGCACATTTTTCCGCATAATCCCAATCGTCGAAAGCATCGATGCGATGGGTAGCAAGTAGGTCAAGATGCTTACGTTCAGCAAGTCTTCATTACGGAAAAACAGCGAATAGGCGGAAATGGCAATCGCAAATATGCCGGGGACGCATGCCGCGTAGATCAGCACGCTGTAAATGAACTTCCATGGCGAGCGCTCTCCAGCGCGCGGCTCGAGCAGCCAGCCGAGCAGATACGCGATCAGCGGAACGCAGCCCAGCGCGACCGCCGCATATTGATAATGCTGATCAACAATTTGTATGAGGTCGCGAATGGACATCGTCAGACTACTGGCCACGAACAATCAGGCGAAATCGCTAAATTGACCGCAACAAATGCAAATTTTCAGTCAACACGCGGCAAGCCGCATTCACAGAACCAACCCTCTCTGTTATTTTGCCGCTACTGGCGGCGCCTTTATCACGGGGTGGTCCATTTCAACAACGTTGATCTCGCCGTCTTCTTCCATAACCGCATACTTCACGTCCGCCAGGTCGCAGCACCCTCGTTCGCGTAGAGCCTCCATCACGTCCTCTTCCGTCAGGCCATTTCGCTTAAGTCGCTCCTCAATGATATGCCCATGGCTGACCACCAGCACCGGCCCGCCGCCGATCAAACGCCGCAGCCTTTTCGAACGGGAGACAACATATGCAAACACCCTATTGGCGACTAGCAGCGTCGTGGCGGAAACCAGCCCCGCAGGTAGTGAAATATTTCCGCCGATCATCGCCGTTTCCACTGCGCTTCCCATAATAACGATAATCACCAGATCGACCACATTCAGCTGACCAAGTGTTCGGCGCGCGAAAAAACGAAAGCCGAGAATCAGAAAAACATAGATCGTCAGCGTATACAATACGACTGTCGGAAGCGAGCGAACATAATCAGGAATGTTCAATCCTAGCAAAGTATTCATGGAACTCAAAAGGACACAGGCAATCGATGAGCCAATGGCTAAATGACGTCTTCTCGCATCCTGATACCATGGGATGCATCTACATTGTCGCAAAAGTTACCGTAGTTTACCTGTTCCTCGTGATCGGCTTGCGCTTGCTCGGCAAACGCGAACTTGGCCAAATGACAGTCTACGACCTTGTGCTGCTAATCGTGCTCGCAAACGCAGTTCAGAATGCCATGGTCGGCACCGATACCAGTCTAGTCGGCGGCTTAATAGCCGGCACGACTCTTCTAATCCTCAACCGATTGTTCAACGCGGCGATGAACCGCTCCAAGCACCTGCGGGCAGTCATGGTGGGAGAGCCCTCGCTGATTGTCAACAATGGCCACCTGATCCGCCCGCATATGCAGAAGGAAGGCGTGACGAAAGAGCAGGTCATGGCGGCTCTGCGTGAGCACGGCCTCACGCGCCTCGATCAGGCGCAAATCGCCGTGCTGGAAGTAGACGGATCAATTAGCGTGGTTCCTTCGGGCAGCAATGTCATGCGCAGCCGGAGGCATTTCCGCGCACTGAGACTGACTTAGCGAAACTGACATCAAAATGACTCACGACTACCTCTATTTTTTGTCCCTCCTGGCTGCTAGAACCGTGATTGTCTTTATTGCGATGGTCGTCGGCCTGCGCCTGCTCGGCAAAAGGCAGATCGGTCAGGTCAACATCTACGATCTCGCCATGATCATGGCGCTCGCAAACGCCGTTCAAAATGCAATGACCAGCGGTGCGGGCGATCTGACAGTTGGCTTCGTTTGCGCAGGCACGCTTCTCGTGCTCGGCAGGATCACGACATCGCTGTTTGTCCACCTTCCAAAAGTTCAGCAGAACCTGTGCGGTTGCCCTACCGTGCTGGTCAACGAAGGCAAAATTATTCCCGATCACATGCGTCGCGAATCGATCTCTGAAGATCAACTTCTTATTGCGCTGCGCCAGCACGGCCTGCTCCATGTCACCGACGCGAGAATGGCCGTCCTCGAGATCGACGGCAGCCTCAGCATCGTTCCCTTCGAGCATCCAGAAAAGGCCAAGGATCATTCGGACAGCCGTCCGGTAAAATAGCTTCACATGGCTGACTCCTACCGACGACTCGCGATCATGGGCGGAACGTTCGACCCGATCCACTACGGACACCTGCTCGTTGCCGAACAGGCGCGTGAGCGCTTCAAGCTGGACACGGTAGTTTTCGTGCCAAACGGACGCCCGGCGCACAAGAAGCCTTACCTGGTTTCGGATCCAGAAGAGCGCTACGCCATGTGCATCATCGCAATCGCCTCGAACCCCTTTTTGTCCTGCTCGCGCGTCGAAATCGAACGTCCGGGCCCGTCCTACGCGATCGACACGATCAAATGGTTTCATGATGCCTACCCCAATCTCGAGGCCCTTTACTTTATTACCGGTGCCGACGCCATCATGGAAATCCTCACCTGGCACAAGTTTCAGGAGCTGACGCGCTCTTGTGAATTTATTGCAGCAACCCGGCCGGGCACCGCGCTTGAAGACCTGCTCGAGGTCACCGACACGCAATTTGTTCAGAGCGTCCATTTTATGCCGATCCCTGCGCTAGAGATATCGTCCAGCGAGCTTCGCCGCCGCGTCCAAGAAGGACGAACAATCAAATACCTGACCCCCGAAGGCGTCGAATCCTATATCCGCCACCGCGGTCTATACAGACCACCGGAATCACCCGATCTGACCATGTCTCTGCAAACTTCGTTCGAAGCGCTTGCGTAGCAGCTAAGATGCGAGGTCATTCGGAAGGATTTTCAGAACGCTCAAGCCACAGGGCTTTTTTTCGCGTGAAGATTGCAGCGCGATGACCCTGATCTTGTCAACTCACTCGCACTCTGACCTGCGGCCGTGCGGGGGCGCAACTGTTATGCCTCGAACCCATCTGGCAGCTCTCAACAAAACCATGCTGAGCATGGCGCCATGGCGCAGGGTTCTGTCGGCCGAACTCCTGCAATAGCCAGCGCGGCACACCCTTCGCGCCGAGCGTAGAGCGAATTCGTGCCTCGCTGTAGCCCATTTCCCGCATCTCGCTCATGATCTGCGCAAGTTGATTGGCAAGATTCTGCGACGCATCGTGCGACAAAATATGGATGTCTGCAAAGTCTACCGGCACGTCTTCTTTGCCAGCTTCGATTACCGGTACTATCGCCGAACGCGCATCGCCATATTGGGTCAGCAGTTGGTTCTCCATCACGGCTGCATTTTCCGAATCTGGCTGTTCAAATCGAACGCCAGCCTGGATCAGCGCGCTAAATGTGAACGCCGCTCGCCAGATTGTGGTAGCAACTGCGATATCAACTGCATTGAGAGGCGCAAGTTCACGTTCCGCTTCAAGCATTGTCAGCAGCCTTTGAGTGTCTCTCTGGGCATCGCCGCCCGAGACCTCCGCAAGCGCCCGAAAAGCAGACTGGTGCACGGACGGCCTCGGTGTCCTTCGCCTGCTTTGTGTCCGCGCAGACGCGCTGATCTTCCCAGGTTCGCAACGATAAACGGCCTCCAGTCGAAGCGCAAGCTCCGACAACCAGACGCCGAGCGGCGGCAAGCATCGCGTACGGCCAGCATTGCGAATCGAGCTCATCATCGAGATCAACTCGGCAACTAGGCGCGCAGCCACCGCGCAGCGGTTATTGAACGCAAACAGCATCCGCCTCTCCGGATATTCCAATCCGGGCACTGATTTCCATAAGTACATTTTTGTGCTATCCCCTCCCGGCCCGCAATCTCTCTGCCTCAAAATTGACATCCCACAATTACTACACTCGCGTCAGGGTGCCAAAAGCGGAAAGGGGACGGGAAAATATTTTTTCGTGGCTCTTCAGTTCACTACTCCTGCTTCCATTGCGAACAGACTGGGTAATAACCGGCAATGAATTTACAGCCGCTAAACCGCAAGGACATAACAAGATGGCTGCCAGTTGGCATTGTCGCGGGAGTTGGCTTAATCGCTTCGCTGGCAGTTGTTGCCTTACTCGACCAGTTTCACAAAGAAATCAGGAAGGCAACCATGGAGTCGCTGGACATCTGGCTGCCGCTGCAGCTCCACCGCATCGCAAATCCTCCTCTGACCAAGCTAATGCTCGCGCTGACCACAATTGGGTCCCCGCTTGAGGTGACCGGCATGATGCTTGTCGTGCTGGCCGCACTGCTTTTTAGGAAGCACTGGGGTGAGGCCGTCGGCGTGAGCGTCTCAGAGGTCGGGGCATTGCTGCTAAATCAGGTTGAAAAGACCGTTTTTCACCGGGCGCGTCCTAGTTTTGTCTGGGCGCTTCAGCACGAATCCAATTTCAGCTTTCCAAGCGGCCATGCCATGCTAGGCTTGATTTCGTTTGGAACAGTCGCCTATCTTCTTATCCGCCGCACGAAAGCGAGATGGCAGCGCGTTGCAATCATGTTGTTCTTCGCCATCCTGGTTCTTGGCATCGGCATCAGCCGCGTGTACCTTGGCGTCCACTTTCCAAGCGACATCATAGCGGGGTTCATTGCAGGCTGGGTGTGGCTGACAGCGGTGATTTTGACGACAGAAGTCCTTCATCGCATCGAACCTGGAGCGAGCGGCCCTCCTCGTCGCGCAAGCATCTTGCGGAGCTGATGCAACTTTCTTCGGGCTATAGTGTCAGCCAATCAAATTTGGAGCGTTGACCACAGCTCCACACTAACGTAAAGGGATTTCCACATGATCGCACCATTCTTGGCACTTGCGCTCGCAATCGCTGACACGCCGGCAGCGTCGCCCACGTCTGCGCCGCAGACGGCATCGTCCGCAGCAACCGACTACTCGGCAATGGCCGCGAGCGTGCTTTCGGAACTAAACAGCGGGCAATACCAAGCCATCGAGGACAAAAGTACGCCCGCGATGAAGGCAGCGCTTCCAGCGGACAAACTTTCGGGCTTTTGGACTGGCCTCCAGCAGCAGGTCGGCAAATATCAGGGTGTCACATCGACCCATGAGACCGATCAGGCAGGCTATCATGTCGTCGTTGCCGTGACGAAATTTGAAAGCGCGACCCTCGACACGACCGTGACATTCGACTCGCAGGGCCTCCTGGCGGGGCTCAATCTCAAGCCGCACGAGGACGCTCCGGCGGTGCCGACAACCGTTTCCCCGCCAGCGCAGTCGGCTGACGCGCCAGCGCCTTCATCCGCGACAGCACCAAAGCCTGCCTCGGAAAAGTCCGACTATGTGGCTATGGCGACGAACATCCTGGCAGAGATGAATGCCGGACACTTCCAGGCGGTTTGCGATGCCAGCACCCAACAGATGAAGGACGCGCTCCCGGCCGACAAGCTTTCCGGGTTTTGGTCACAAATTGTTCAGGAGGAAGGGAAGTACGAAGGCGTCGTGTCCAATCACACGGGCGACCAGCTTGGCTACCATATGGTCGTTGCTTCAATCAAATTCGAGCATGGAATGGTCAACGCCACCCTTTCGTTCGATGGCAAGGGTCTCCTAGCCGGACTCTACTTTAAGCCCGAGGAAAAGGCAGCGCCACCCGTCGCCGTGCCCAGCGGAATCAGCGAGAAACCTATAACGATCGGAAAGGGCACCAAATGGGCATTGCCGGGGACTCTGACAACACCATCAAAAGGCGGCCCATTCCCGGTCGTGATCCTTGTCCACGGCTCCGGTCCGAACGACCGCGACGAGACCATATATGACAACAAGCCATTTCGCGATATTGCCTGGGGCCTCGCGAGGAACGGCATCGCGACCATCCGTTATGACAAGCGCACCAAAGTCCACGGCAAGGAAATGCTTTCGATGGGCAATTTGACAGTCTATGACGAAACGATCGACGATGCCGCGCTTGCCGCGAAACTTGCCGAGACCGAACCGAATGTGAATCGACGCGAGGTTTTCATCCTTGGTCACAGCCTCGGTGGGTACCTGATGCCGCGCATAGCTCAGCGAACCAGCTTTGCCGCAGGATACATCGTGATGGCGGGTCTCACCGAAACCCTAACCGACGCACTAAGCAATCAAATCAATGCGCGATTTGCGGGACTCAAAGATGCCGACTCAATGGCTGCCCTAAAAACCGTCAATGAGCAGATCGCCGCAGCGGACAGTCCGACGTTATCCAAAAAAACTCCAAGCGCCGACTTGCCGTTCGGAATCCCTGCGCCCTACTGGCTTGACCTGCGCGGTTACTCACCAACAGCAATGGCAAAGCCGATCAAGCAGCCAATGCTGTTTCTGCAGGGTGCGGACGACTTTCAGGTTTTGCCAACTGATCTAAAGGTTTGGAAGACTGCACTCGCGAACAAGAAAAACGCCACCTACAAACTGTATCCTGGTCTGTCGCATCTGTTTATGGCTGGGCAAAAGACGCCGGACGACTACGCAAAACCCGCCCATGTCGATCCAAAGGTGATCACAGACATCGCTTCGTGGATCAAGACGGTGGACACGAAGTAGAAGACGAAGGGCCAAAAGCGTGCTGGGTGTTGTTCATATAGAGACAGTATGAACGTCATATGAACTTCACGCGTCGGTTACAGCCCTTGAACTGGATGTGTTGCTCCGACGGCCTGTTCCTCCTGTGGGGCAGGCGTCCCGCCTGTCATCTTGACTCTTCCGGCGCCCGCCCATTCCTATGGGAATGGGGTAGCGCTGTGACGGTTTCTTGCAGCGAGACTTAAGAAACCAAAATTCATTAATCGAAATGAACGACGGCCTCGGCGTGCGTGAATGCAGCAAACACATGAACTTGCACGAGTCGGCTACAATACACCCGATAGCCAGACTGCCCGAAATCCGGGAGCCTGCCAAGCAATTTCACTACCCGGAAAAAAATAGTTGTAAATATTTTCAAAATGCCCTAAAGATTCGATTTCGACCTGCCGAATATATTCTTGAGGTTAGCCCACAAGGCGATCCTCCGGCAGAGGATACGATATAGGCTAAAAGCCAAATCGAAGTTTCTGACGAAAGGCAAAGCTGCGGAAACGCAGCGACGCAAAGCTTATGGGTCTAAGGCGGGACTTCAAAATCCTGCTATGATTGCCAAGCCGCCGCTTGCACCTGCGTTAAAGTTGTTCCTGACGTTTTCTAACTGGGCGCGAGAGCGCACAACGACATATTGGCTGACGATCTAAGCGAAAAGGGCTTGGTCGCAGCTAAGGAGCAACCCGAGATGAAAATCTTACAAAACGAGGCGGTCAATGCAGCACGAATCGGACAGGTACAAGGTACTAGCCCGGTTTCCAGCAAAACTGCAGTTCCCGGACAGGGAACAAATAGCGCTGCGGCGGCAGAGTCGCCAGCGGCGACGGTGAGTTTCTCATCGGCGGCACAGCAGATCGCCAGTGTCACGGCCGCAGTCAATGCCCAGCCCGACACTCGCGACGAGCTCGTGCAGTCGCTGAAGGCGAAGATCGCAAACGGTCAGTATAATGTCAGCAGTTCAGATATTGCCGACATGATGCTCCGCCGCCACGCAGCGGATCAGGTTAAATAGAGCCGGTCTGATTAAGACGATCGGAAGGTTCGCTCCGCAGCGTAGTTGACAAACAGTCGGCTGCGCTGTTGTTGCGCGTGGTCTCACGATTGGGAACATATGTTCGTTATACGGGTGGCATGATTGGCCTCTCGGCACCAGCCATGTCTTAATACGCACGGTTTGCGACACTTTGCACCGCCCTCCACCAAAACTTTTCGTCCACTGCTCTGCCGCATATCTCTAAATTACCCGCTTCCTGCTAAACTAGTAGCCATTATGAGGCCATTTAGCTCCACACCGTCGCCACCGCAAAAGATCAAGTCCCGGCCGATTTACGCCGTCGTAAACCAAAAGGGAGGGGTCGGCAAGACCACTACCGCTGTCAACCTCGCGTCCGCCCTAGCGCAAATCGGACAGAAGGTCCTGCTGATCGACTCGGATCCGCAGGCCAATGCCACAAGCGGACTTGGCGTTGAAAAATCGAGCGTCACGGCAAGCCTATATGATGTGCTGGTCGAAGGAGTCGCCGCCAAGGACGTCATCCTGAAGGATGTCGGCGGGATACAGCACCTTGACTTGCTGCCGTCTAGTCTTGATTTGTCAGGCGCGGAGGTGGTCTTGTACTCTGAACGAAAATTTCTCGCGCGAGTCCGTTCTCAAAAATGCGCTGAAGTCGGTGCAGCCGCTGTACGATTTCATTCTCATAGACGGCCCGCCATCCCTTGGACTTCTGACGGTCAATATCTTGACTAGCGCGTCGCGGCTAATCATTCCGATTCAGTGCGAATACTACGCACTTGAGGGTATTAGCCAATTGCTGACAGTTGTAGAGCGTATCAAAGAGAGCCTGAATTCGGCTCTGGCCATATCCACGGTCGTGCTGACCATGCAGGATTCGCGGACAAACTTGTCCCAGCAGGTGTCCGAAGAAGTGCGCTCGGCGTTTGGCGAACTAGTCGCGAAGACCGTTATTCCGCGCAATGTGCGGCTATCTGAAGCCCCGAGCTTCGGGCAACCGATTTCGGTTTTTGATTCCCGCTCCAAAGGCGCGGTTGCGTACAGGGAGCTCGCCAAGGAGGTATTGGAGCGATCATGACGACCACCAACGATGAACCTAGCAAGTCAATATCAGCGCGGCGCGGGGGCCTCGGCCGCGGACTTTCAGCCCTCATTCCGCAAGCCTCGGCCGCACACACCCCTGCGCAACGGGAAATTAAGTCTGCGCCGCTTGATGCACCAGTTTCAAACATGCGGCTGATTCCGCTAAAGTCGATCTCTTTGAATCCAAGCCAGCCGCGAAAGACATTCCACAAGGACGAGCTTGAGGAGTTGACGGCCTCGATCCGCGAGCACGGCGTTCTGCAGCCGGTCATGGTGCGTACCAAGCCGGGATCAAAACGCACGGGCGTGGAATCGTTTGAGCTTGTTTCTGGTGAGCGCCGATTTCGCGCTGCCAGCAGCGCGGGACTTACGGAAATTCCTGCGGTGATTCGGGAGGTGGACGACAAGTCGTCACTTGCACTCGCGCTGATAGAGAACATTCAGCGTGAAGACCTCAACATCATTGAAACCGCGGAGGCGTACGATGAGCTCTTGGGAGTCCACGAAATGACCCAGGTTGACCTCGCACGCGCCCTCGGCAAGTCTCAACCTCAAATTGCCAACGCCATCCGCCTTTTGCAGCTTCCCGTCGAGGTTCAGAACAGCCTCAGGAGCGGACAAATCAGCGAAGGTCATGCCAAGGTGATCCTGACTGTCGCCGGCTCGCAGCGTCAGGTGATGCTGTGGAAGGAGATTGTCGTGGATGCCCTCAGTGTTCGCCAATCGGAAAAGCGTGCCGCCGACTTGAAGCGCTGGGCCGAGCAATCGTCGGTCGCAGCCCCGCCGCGTCTCAAATTGACTCCCGATCCGCAATTAGAAGAGATCAGCCGAAAGATCGGCATGCATCTGGGCACAAAAGTGCGCCTCAACCCGGGCAAGGGCGATAAAGGCGTGATTGAAATTGCATACTACGACAAGGACCAGCTCGAAGGAATCATCGAGAAGCTGGGGGCGTAGTTATTCCACGTGGAATACTTTGAGATACGGATTTAGGAATGCTCCATGGCCGCTGGGCCATTTTTCGCGTTGAAGAGGCAGTCATAATGCCCTAGAGTTATTCCACGTGGAATAACTCTAGGGCATTTCCAGTTCTGCGTAGACCGGAAAATGATCGGATGCGTCGGTTTGGAAAATGTCCACTGATTTGCATGTCAGTCCCGCCGACAGCCAAACGTAATCGATCTGCGCGTAGGGATTGTCTACGGTGAAGGTTTTAATTTCTGCGGGGACGACATTCGCCAGTCCCGATTGCCTGCCGAACATCACAATCTCTTCCCTGTCCTGCTCGGCATTCAAATCCCCGCAGAATATAACTCTGTCGCCGGACGTTAGACATTTCTGAACTTCTTCAGCACAGATTCGTGCCTGATCCAATCGCTGTGCAGTCGATAAGCCCCAGTGCGTGCAGAAAACGCTCACCACGCGCCCATCAATTTTGATTTGCGCATGTATCACACCTCGGCGCTCGCCATGCGACGGCAGGAACTTATTCCACGTGGAATACATTTTCTGCTTGGACAGGATCGCATTGCCCATGCCCGCAATCGGCCCAAGCCGCCAGTTGCTCTGGTAAAACCAGTGCATGTCAAGCGAACGCGCGAGGCGTCGCGCCTGCTCCGTCATGCCACTTCGGGGGTTGCGGTAGTCAACTTCCTGGAGGCAGATAATGTCCGCGTCCGCATCGCGCAAAACGCCTTCGGTTCGGGTAAGTTCTTGCATATTGTCGATGCCTTTTCCGTGGCGGATGTTGTAGGTGACGATTTTGATCATTGATTCAAGACTTTCTGAAACGCGAGGTCAATTTACCCCATGATCGCCGAAACTCTCTCTGTCGGAACCGAACTGCTGCTGGGACAGACGATTGATACCAACGCCGCGTATCTCGCAAAAGTGCTTTCGAACCTCGGAATCAGCATCTACTACCGTGGGACAGTCGGCGACAACGAGGAGCGGATCAAGCAGCAGCTCGCGGAATCGTTCTCGCGCGCTGATCTGGTGATCACCATCGGCGGACTTGGGCCAACCATGGACGACCTCACCAAGGAGATGGTCTGCGAAGTGCTGGGTGTACCAATGGCTACAGATCCTGTCGAAGAAAAGCGCCTGGTGGACCTTGCGACAAGTCGAGGGTATAAGTTTCCGCCGTCGTTTTTGAAGCAGGCCATTATGCCCGTCGAAAATGGCCGCGCAGTCCCAAATCCTGTCGGCACCGCACCTGGAATTCTGGTCGAGAAGAATGGCAAGATCGCAATTTGCCTCCCTGGCCCTCCCAACGAGCTAATCCCAATGGTCGAGCAGACAGTTATACCGTATTTAACTGAGCACCTTGGTGGTGACAAGGTTGTGATTCGTTCACAGATATTGCGAATTATTGGGGTTGGCGAAAGTGTCGTCGAGGAGAAGGTCAAGGATTTGATGCTCAGCGACACGCCGACAGTCGCGCCGTACGCCAAGCTTGGCGAGTGTCACCTACGAATTACTGCCCGGGCAAAAACCAACGAAGAGGCGGATGCGCTGATCGCACCGGTCGAGGCCGAAATACGCCGACGTTTGGGCACTTCGGTATACGGAGTTAACGACGAAACCCTTGAATATGCGACGGTCAATCTGCTGCGCGAGCGCAAACTGACTGTTGCGACGGCGGAGTCGTGCACGGGCGGACTGGTCGCCCAGCGGATCACGTCGGTTGCGGGATCGTCGGAGATTTTCGGGACTGGGATAGTCTCCTACTCCAACGAAACTAAAATCCGCCTGCTCGGCGTACCTCAGCAGACATTGATCGAGCATGGTGCGGTCAGCGAGGAAGTTGCGGCGTCGATGTCAATTGGCATCCGCCGAGTAGCAGGAAGCGATTTTGGCATATCTGTGACGGGCATCGCTGGGCCGGATGGCGGCACGTCCGAAAAACCCGTCGGTCTCGTCTACATTGGCCTAGCAAGCTCCGATGGCGTTGTCGTAAACAAACATTTCTTTGGTGGGTCACGAGAGGACATAAGGCGGCGCACAAGTCATGTCGCGCTGGCGATGTTGAGGGATAAGATATTAGGCGGGTAATCGTACCTAGGCATATTGTTTGACCTAGGTTGCATGTCAGTTGGAGACACTCTTAGTCTGCGCCTTCCTCGCCGCACGACGACCACAGTTGAACTTCACTAGTTTCTGCCAGTCAATGTGAAATTCGGCATCGCAGAAGAGTTCGGTGAACTCGTGGGCAAACCGAGTACTTGTCGCAGCACGTTCTACTTGAAATCTTTCGTTGTGCTTCTCAGCCTCGTATCCGAGCGGTTCGATAATTTCGAGGTAGAGATTATCGTCGCCAGAGATGAAATTCCAGAAATCTTGGCCGCTGACCTTCAAGTATAAGCCGTTGTGAACTTCTCTCACTTTTCCATAACATATGCCTAGCACAGGCATAACCTCGCCTACATCCCGGCTCTGTTTGAGGGTTTTGACAGCAGTCTTGAAATCCTCATTGAGCTTCTTTTGTTGGCTCGAGTTTCCCCAGTTATTTCCAGATTTGATTCCGATCACGTAATGGATGCCGTCGCGTACAAATGAGATGTCAAGACCCGGCGCGGGTCTTTTTTGCGTGTTCTGGAATAGGTCAGAACAAAATACGGCAAGTCCTTCCATAAAGCCGCCAAATTGGGATTCTTCGGACGATGATATGTGCGCTTGCAGAAGCGGCTCAACGAAGTCCTGTGGTGTTCGCAAGTCCTTTGTGCGAAACATGTAAGGATTCTTCTTCTCAATAAGGGTCTTCAACTTCAAGCCTTTTATGCTCTCGATGCGACGGTTGTGAAAATCGTCAATATGGGAGTTCACGTAGCCTTGAATTTTAGCAATTTGATCTGTCGTCATTTTGAAAGTCCGATGCCTTGCTGAGTCAACTCGATCTCATTTTGGGCAAGCGCAATATACTCCTCGACAACCTCGATTCCAATATAGGTTCTGTTCAGCCGTTTCGCTGCCACTGCAGTAGTGCCTGATCCCATGAACGGGTCAAGTACTAGATCGCCTTCCTCGGTAAACAGCCGAATAAACCAATCGGGAAGCGAAATCGGAAATGCGGCACTATGACCCTTGTTACCGCACTCCGTGCCAAAGTGAAGAACGTTGGTTGGGTAAGCCATATCCCGACCGATCCAGTTTGATACGTTTTTGCCGAAACCGCTTTCCACGCGCGAGTTATCGCGCCGCTTATCCGTTTCGCTGAGATTGCGTAGGCGGCTCTTAGCCCAATCACCCATAGGCACCATTACTGCATCCTGATACATATCAAACTGTTTTGTTTTGTTGAACTGCAAACATCGCTCCCACGAATCTCGGAATCGGTTCGGCCACTTGCCCGGATAGCAGTTTTTCTTGTGCCACATAAATTCTTCAGTCCAAAGCCAGCCCTGCTTGCGCATTTCGAGGATTAGCTCCAATACGTAAGTATGCCGTTCGCCCCCAACCACTTTCTCTTTTATGTTAAGTATTAATGTTCCTTGTGGCTTTAAGACGCGATGCATCTGCGCTGCTATGGGAAGAAACCAATTTACATAGTTATCGGGATTAATGCCGCCGTATGTGCTTTTTCTTGAATCAGCGTAAGGGGGAGAAGTGACGATGAGATCGACGTAATTTTCCGGCAATTCTGCGAGGATTAGTTGACAATCTCCTCTCACGATCGCATTAGCAAATCGATCTACATTTTGATCCATGCTGGCTAAACTCCTCTATATGTGCTCATTATATCCCACTTAGAAGCCCTAGCAATCACTCGGCGTAGGGACGACCATCGCCAAATTCAAAACGCATGTTCGCACCGATATCATTCTGCACTCGATCACGCGCAATTTCAACATATTCTGCGCTTAAGTCTATCCCTATTACTTTGCGGCCTAATCTTTGAGCGGCTATGGCCGTTGTTCCTGATCCAAGAAACGGATCAAGAACGGCATCCCCCGGCTCCGTTAACAGCTTTATGAACCATATAGGCAACTCCAATGGAAACGCAGCTGAGTGACCCACATTGGCACATTCTGTCGCGAAATGGAGCACATTTGTGATAGCGTCCCCTTGGTCTATGCTCCTTGTTGATCGTTCCGTTTTCACTACATCAGCGTAGAACGCGATGTCGGAACTCTTCGCAAAATGCAAGCACCTTTCCCATGAATCCCTGAACCGATTCGGCCACTTGCCCGGATGCGAGTTTTTCTTATGCCACACATATTCCTCGTACCACAGCCAACCTTGCATTCGCATCGCCAAGATTAAATCAATCACATAAGTGTGGCGCTCGCCGTTCACGGTGCGTTCCTTCATGTTCAATATAAAAGAACCCGATGGCCGTAGGACGCGCAACAGCTCCATTGATATTGGCAGAAACCACTCTACGTACTTGTCCGGTGCGACCCCACCGTAGGTTGATTTGCGCTGATCAGCATAGGGAGGCGATGTCACGATCAGATCAATTGAGTCTGACGGTAGCGTTGTT
Organism: uncultured Armatimonadota bacterium; assembly: GCA_963699265.1. Classification (GTDB taxonomy): domain Bacteria; phylum Armatimonadota; class Armatimonadia; order Armatimonadales; family Capsulimonadaceae; genus CAXSEA01. The sequence goes on from OY969427.1 coordinate 2,498,301, forward strand.
AGCACCTGCCTGCAATCCCCTTGAATAATCTCAACCTTCATAGAACCTTAATGCTTTCCGCTTCAATTCACACTATCAAAGTATTTATCTCCCTCGCACGAACCCTCAAAAAGCGGAAAGCGTTTGAAAAATATTTTTTCAAGAAGGATTCCGAGCACACTAACGCGAATCCCTCCCCACACACATGAAATCCAACCTTTTCTTTGCGATTGAGCTTTCGGATGAGGCGCGGGAGGCGGTGGGGGAGTTTGCGTCGGTGTGGCGGAAGGCGACGGGCGATCGGAAGACGATCTCGTGGTACGAGCCGGGTGATTATCATGTCACACTGAAGTTTTTGGGGCCGCGCGACGAGTGCGAGGCGGACGCGTTTGGGCCCGCAGGAGAGCTGGCAGTTAAGAGTTTTCGTAAGGCGCAGCCGAAAGTGGCTGCAATCGGCATTAGGCCGCATCTGCCAGGCGCGTTCCCCGAACTCAAGCATCCACGTGTGCTTTGGGCGGGTGTTGAAACGACGCCGGAGCTGGGGTCGCTTGGCGCGGCGGTGGAAGAGGCGTGCGTGAAGTTTGGTGTCCCTGCCGAAGAGCGGGCGTTCCGACCGCATATCACCATCGCGCGCTGCAAGGGGTTCGAGCCGGTTCACAAGCCGGAATACCCACAGTCGATCTTTCCTGAGTTTTCCATTGACCGTTTTGTTTTGATGCGAACTTTGCCCACGAATGAACGAAAATCCGGCGAGAAGTTGAGGTACAATATCGTACATGTGTTCCCTATGCGTGACGTGGGAACGTAGGGCGACGAAGAACCTCCCCTAGCCCCTCCTTCCAAAAGGAGGGGAAAAAGAGAGATTTCTCCGCGACGCTCATTCCTCGCTTTGGTCGAAATGACAGTGGGCACGGCACTTAGGTCGTTTTAGTCGCGCATGTGCGTAGCGGGACGGGAAGGGCGAACCGTGGTCGCAAGCTCCCGTGGTTAGCCCCTACAAATTGCGGTTAATGTACATTTAATAAGAACAGGAGACTTGGTGTGGATAAGACGAAGGCATTGGAACTGGCGATTTCGCAGCTTGACAAGCAGTATGGCAAGGGCTCGGTGATGCGTTTGGCGGAGTCGCCGCGCCTGACGGTCGATGTTATTTCGACTGGATCGCTCGCGCTTGACCTTGCGCTTGGCATCGGCGGAGTGCCGCGCGGCAGGATCACCGAAATCCACGGCGCGGAATCGTCAGGCAAGACCACGCTTGCGTACCACATCATCGCCGAGGCGCAGAAAAAGGGCGGAATAGCGGCGTTTATCGACGCCGAACATGCCGTTGACCCCGAATACGCGCGCAACCTGGGTGTAAATATCGATGAACTGCTGGTTTCGCAGCCGGGAACGGGCGAAGAGGCGCTGGAGATCATGGACGCGCTGGTGCGTTCGGGCGCGGTCGATGTCGTCGTTCTGGACTCGGTCGCGGCCCTGGTGCCCAAAGCGGAGATTGAAGGCGAGATGGGGGACTCATTCATGGGCCTCCAAGCGCGCCTGATGTCGCAGGCGATGCGCAAACTGAACGGGTCAATCTCGAAAACGAACACCGCAGCGGTCTTCATCAACCAAATTCGCGAGAAGATCGGCGTCATGTTTGGCAATCCTGAAACCACCCCAGGTGGACGCGCGCTGAAGTTCTACTCGAGCGTCATGCTGGATGTCCGCCGTGTCGAAACCCTGAAGCAGGGCAACGATATGGTCGGAAACCGGGTCAAGGTGAAGGTTGCGAAGAACAAGTGCGCGCCGCCGTTCCGCCAGGCGGAATTCGACATCATGTTCGGCAAAGGCATCTCGCGCTCGGGCAGCATTATTGATATTGGTGTCGAGATGGAGCTGGTGCAGAAGTCGGGTTCCTGGTTCACGTACGGCGACCTGCGCATCGGGCAGGGGCGGGAGAACGCAAAGGCGTACCTGGAAGACCATCCCGAAATCATGGAAGAGCTTGAAGGACGAATTCGCGGTGACGAGCATGCGGCTGAGATTTTGACGATAGGGGCCGCGGACTGACCAAGGCTGAGGCTTCCCGCAAAGACCCACCCGGCTCGTTCCTCGCCACCCTCCCGAAACGGGAGGGCAAGGTTGAGAATTCCGTATGCGGGACCCTTTCTCCCGCATCGGAAAGAGCTAGACCAGGCCAGGTATCACGCGCCAACCACCTAACGCGGGAAGGAGAAGAGAAGACTTAGGAACGCTCTATGGCCGCTGGGCCATTTTTCGCATGGGGAGTGCGGTACCGAGGCATGGTCCGTCATCCCGACCTTAGCGAAGAATGAGCGCAGCGGAGGGAACACGTAGTTCGCTTGCCATTCCGCTTATCGTGATACGAACTACGTGATCCCTCCACTCCAGTCGTTCCTCCTTCCCGTCGGGATGACAAGATACCTCCCCTAACCCCTCCTTCCGAAAGGAGGGGAACAGAAAGCACCTTTTCAGCGCGCTTTCAAGAAGTCCACGATTTGGCGGCGCTCGTCTGGCTTCGGTTCGCTGAATATCGGCGGATTTCTCAGATTCTCCTCGGCATCCGACAAAAACCAGTCCTTGACTTGTGCGCCGCGGTCGAGCAGTAGGCGGACGGCGTCGATGTTTCCGGCTGCGATGGCCCAGCCGCAGGGCGTGTTGTGGTGGCGCTCACCAGATACGGATTCGATGTCTGCACCGCCGTCGAGGAGGGCGTCAATTGCGTTCAGGCTGTTGCACCAGGCGGCAAGGTGCAGCGGCGTTGAATCGTCGTAGCCGCCCCGGATACCAACGTCCAGACCCCGCTCAAGGAGCAGTTTTACGATGCCGGATTGATCGAATTTCGCGGCAGCGTGGAGCAGCGACGTTTTGTTGTCGATCAGATAGACGTAGATGTGCTCGCCAGGGGCTGGGGACGGATTGTGCGGGCCGGCGGCTGTGGTTGACGATAACAGTGCGGGATCAGAGTCAAGCATTTCGCGGACTGCTTCAGTATCGCCTAAGGCGAAGGCCATGAAGATGTCGCGTGTTGCGCCGCGGTCGAGCAGGAAGCGCAGCTTTTCGGGTCGATTGATGCCCCATTGCGCGGGCGTGCTGCCGTGGTCGATGTCGCGGATATCGATTTCCGCACCGTGGTCGAGGAGATGACGGCAAGTTCCAACAGCTCGGGCAAAATGGAGCGGGGTCTGGCCGTCGCCGCCGCGAGCGTTCACGAGGGATGGGTCTGCCGCGAGGAGCTCTTCCAATTTATCCAGCATGTCATGTCCGGCGGCGGCGAATATGTCGATGGTCGCGCCTTTGGAGATTAGGTAAGACGCCCATTCGTTGTTTTCGTCATGCATGACCGGAAGAACGCCGAAGCTGCCCGCCCACCAGGTGCTGCGTGCGTTGATGTCCGCGCCAAGATCAAGCAACGTTTCAATCATCGCCTTGTTGCGTCGGTAGGACGCGGCCATAATCGCAGGCTTCTCGAATGAGAAATAGGGGCCGTCGATGTTGGCCTTGAGATCGCTGTCTGACTCAAGCAGAGTTCGGACGGCGGCCGTGTCGCCGGATTGGACGGCGGTTTTGAAGGCATCTATTTGGGATTCGGTGGGCATAGTTAACTCCTACAGAACCGACAAACGGGTGATTATATCGCTTGCCTACTTCCAATCAGTTCGCTGATCATCGCTCTGGGGGTTTTGGTGCGGTCGGGCCACGCGAAGGCGTGCTTGAATGCGGCGTCCTGGCAGCGGTCGAGGGTTTTGAAGTCGATGACGTCCTGAGTCAGCAGGTTTTCGATCTCGAACGGCAGGCGGACATTGTGCAGGCCAGCGTTGTCGGTGCAGAGGACGATGTTAACGCCATGCTCGGCACACCGTTCGAAGACGATCTTCAGTTCGGAAAGTGATGACATCGAGCCAGTTTTGAGATAGGTCGTCGGGCAAACCTCTAAGCATTGATCGCGCGCGGCAAGCGCAGGGAGGAGTTCGGGATAAAGGATCGGGATTTGGATGCCGTGGCCGATACGGTCTAGGAGCGGCAGCAGGCGCGGATCGCAACCGTTGATGGTCTCGTAGAGATGCCCTGTAGTTTTGATGCCAAGCGACCGGGCGTAGGAGAACAGGTCGATCCACTCGTCCATGCGCTCACTGTAGTAGATGTCCGGCCCGGCGAGATCGATGCCGCAGATGGATTCGGGCATTTTTGCCGCGAGATCGACGGTCGCGCGATTGACCGCGTACGGCAACTGGCTGTGAAGGCACATGATCTGGCGCATCATCAGCGGGAATTGCGGGTCATAGCCTGAATCCGCGACCAAACGTACGACTTCCGCCATTTGTTCGATGCGCGACTGCTGGCTGCAAGTTCGATCCGTGCGGTAGAACGGCGTGTAGCGAAGCTCCAGGTAGCAGATTCCTTCGAACACATATGCGCCGCGCACGAGTTTGGACACGAAGTAAGGGATAGTCTCCAAAGTTTGAACGCTCTCCACGAGCGAGTGCAGTTCGAGATACTCCTTGAGCGACGCGCGGGGACGAGTGAAAAACTCCTCGAACGGCTCGTAGTCAGGATACTGCGCTGCGAGGGGATGATTTGTTCGCTTCAGGAACCGCCAGAAGACGCGTGGGACGACCGCGCCGCCCAGATGCCTATGCAGCTCTGCATGGAGTGCCATGGAAAGATAATACCCGGAGGCCCTCCCACCTTCCCGCAAGCGGGCCCCTTCCTCCCGCAGCGGGAGAAGCCATACGGAGCCGGGTGCCCTGGCTAAATTCGGCCAATCCGGTGCCATGCTCTAACTTCCGAGTTAGGCATGTCCTGAATCGCGATGCCATCGATATTGTGCGGCATAACGCACCCAGCTTCCTGTCCACGCCCATTTTTGTGTCCGCCAGCCGCCAATCGGATTTACGCCAGACCCGGTTGCGCAGTTTTGACGCGTTGTTGCCAATCATGACCACTTACGGACATGTCTAACTCGGAAGTTAGAACATGGCACCAGTCAAGCGTAAGCTAGCCAGCGCACCCGGCGGCTCCGAGCCTTTACTATTCGCCGCTCTTGTCCCATACCTCGATGTTACCGCCGGTTTGGGCGATCACTGCGGTTTGGCATAGGCCGATGAAGAGGCCGTTGTCCACGACGCCTGTGATGGAATTGAGCGCAGAGGCGAACTCGGCAGGATTTTCGATCGGGGCGGGGGCGATGTCGTAGCAGTAGAGGCCATCGTCGCTGACGAAGATGTCGTCAATGGCGGTCTTGCGAATTCGGCCGGAACGACCAGTTAGACTGTTGATCCGCTCGATGGTAGTTTCGAATCCAAACGGGACGATCATCACCGGCAGGGGGTGAACTTGGCCCATGGTTTCGACAACTTTGCTTTCGTCGACAATGATCACCTCACGTCTGGTGCGGCTTGCGACCAGCTTTTCGCGCAGAAGCGCGCCGCCGCCACCTTTAATGACGGTCAGGTCGCGATTGACTTCGTCGGCACCGTCGATGGTGACGTCAAGCCAGCCCATTTCGGCGGTAAGATCGTCCTCGGTCGTCATGCCATAGAAGCGTGCGAGGGCGATGGTTTCGATGGATGTGCCGATCAGTCTACCTACCTCGAAACCTTCAGTTTGGATGCGTTCTGCGAGCGCTTTGACCGCGAATGCGGCTGTGGTGCCGGTGCCGAGGCCGATGTTCATGCCTGGCTGAATGAGGTGGTTGACCGCGTAGCGGGCTGCAATTTCCTTGAGATTGTGAGATTGCAGCTCTTGCATGGAAAAATACTGGGGAAGCAAGCAAACAGAGGTGTTGCAGGCGGCGACTGCAAAAAGTCGCTAACGAACCGGTGCTGATATTCCGAAACTATGCAATTGAAGCTGGGATGGTGCCGAGGACGGGACTTGAACCCGTATGGATTGCTCCACACGCCCCTCAAACGTGCGCGTCTACCAATTCCGCCACCTCGGCACGAGTACCAAACAGGCTGATCCGGTGCGCGAACAGGCGCAAAAACGCCGTTCGAAAGCAACCGCCAGCGACCCTGTAGTATACTGGTTGCGCGCCGACTTGTCAAGGCGACGCTGTGCTATAATGGTTTAGATTAATGGCCAAGCATCTGGAAGAACCAAAGTCGGTTTCGCCGCGCCGCCCAATGCAAAAAGAGCCGTTCTCTCTGCAGGGATTGCCAAAGCCACTGGCGGCAAGTCAGCCCGCGACGCCGCAGGTCGCTGCAAAGCCGCTGTCGTTTGCAAATAGACCGGCCAAGCGGCTAAGTTTGTCAAGGCGCAAGGGCAGCACTGCAGCTCAGCTAGCCAATCGACCTGCCGCCGAGGCGGGCGACGCAACCAAAGCCGTTGTCAACGGCTTGATGGCGGATCCCAATACTTTCTCCGAGGCGGATTTAGAGCCATTGCCACTCTCTCCTGAACAATCTCACTCCATCGCAACCGCGCTGACGTCGGGCACGGCCGGCGTACCGAGCTTCAGCGAGTTCGAGGAGATTTTGGCGCGCCTGGTAGACCGTATCGCAAAGATTTTGCAGGCAGAAAAGTGCGTCTTTCTGCTCCACAATCCTAATAAGAACGAACTCGTCGCGGTCGCGCCCGCTCTTGGGATACCAACCGAGCTTCTCGCCAAATTCCAGGTCAAAACGCGCAGCCACGGGCTCACTGCCCATGTCTTTAAGACTGGTGAGCCGGTAATTCTCACGCGCGACGAAATCGCAGCCGATCCGCGTGCCATTGCTGATCACCTGATTGATCGATTTAACGTTTACGATTCCGTCTCCGTACCGCTCTTTATTGAGCATCGCGACGGCGAAAACAAGATCGTTTCGCATGAGACGATCGGTGTCGCGCATGTCTTCAACAAGACCACGGCAGGTGAGTTTGGCGACGAGGACAAGTCTCTGCTTGCCAGCATGTCGCGCAATGCCGCCAGCATTTTCAGCTCCGCGCAGGCGTTCCGCGAGGTGGTCCACGAAAAGCAAGAGCTGATCCAGACCCTCGAGAGTCTGTATGTGGGCCTGATGATGGTCGCGCTGGACGGACGCATTATCCAGATCAATCCGGCGGCACGCAATGTTCTGGGAATCGATTCGGACGCAAGCGTGGTGGGTGTTCGCTATGAAGTGATTGTCGAGAATAAGCACTTTACCGATCTGGTCGGACATTCCCTTAGCGGCCTCGATCCGATCGAGGTGACGGGCGAGATCACCACCAAGACGGGTGTGAGCGAACGTATCTATCAGGCGCATTGCGCGCCGGTCAAGGATCACGACGACGGCGGCATACTAGGTATTCTGATTCTACTGAACGACATCACCGAAATCCGGGGAGTCGACCGGATGAAGACGGCGTTCATTTCCACTGTTTCGCACGAACTGCGTACGCCGCTGACCAGCATCAAGGGCTTTATTGCCACCCTCCTAGCCGATACCGACGGTTTTTACGATCTGGACACCCAACGCGAGTTTTACCGCATCATCGACACCGAGTGCGACCGGCTGACCCGCCTGATCGACGACCTTCTGAATGTCTCCCGCATCGAGCAGGGCCGCGCGATGGAACTCAATGTCGAGCCAGTTCATCTGCCGACTGTAGTTACCAAGGTACTTACCGCGCAGCGCGCGTATACGCTCGCGGACCGGCATCGATTGGAGATGAATTTTCCGGAGGATTTCCCATCCATCGAGGCCGACCCTGACAAAGTCGATCAAATCCTGACGAATCTTGTCAACAACGCGATCAAGTATTCTCCGCAGGGCGGCACCGTGATGGTTTCGGGAACGCATGATGCCGACCAGGACGAGATCAAAATGAGCATCTCTGACAACGGCATGGGAATCCCACGCGAGCATATTAAGAAGATTTTCGAACGGTTCCACCGTGTTGACAACCGGGACAACCGCGAGATCGGCGGAACTGGCATCGGCCTTTTTCTGGTGAAGACGTTGGTCGAGAGCCATCACGGAACAATCAAAGTTGAATCCGAACCGGGCCATGGAAGCGTTTTCACAGTGACTTTGCCCATGCAGCAGCCCACGGCCCCAGCCCCTCTCCCATAAGAATAGGCGAGGGCCATGCGAGGCATGGTTTTGTGGCGCGCTGCCGAGAGGGTTCAGGCAATGACCGTTTGTGCCCACGCGCGCCTCACCCCAAACCGCTCTCCCATAAGAATGGGCGAGGGGAGGAGAATGGAGAGCGACCGTCAGGTTTCCCTCCTTTCGGAAGGTGGGATTAAGGGAGATAGTCCGGTCCCGCCCACTGCAGCAGCACATTTATAGATGCGAAACGCTCGCCGAACACGCTAGGAACCTCCCCTAGCCCCTCCTTCCGAAAGGAGGGGAATTCCAATCGATCCCAACGAAGCCACCAATGCCCAGCGTCAAAAACCGAGTCGCGGTCGAGTACCTGATCTACTTTTTGACGTTCGTGGTCACGGTCGGCATTGTCGTTTATTACTACCGGCAGTATCTTTACCACCCCATCTATCAAGACGACCTCGGCTACTTCTACCACGACCCGCCGCTGACCTGGCGCAAAGCGCTGAACTACTGCAATCCTGCGTGGGGGTGGTATTTTCGGCCCGTTTTCAATAACTATGTCGTCGGGATGACCACGCTATTCAACCGGCAATCCGTGCCGGTTCATGCGGCGGGACTGGTCTTGACGGGCATCACTGTTTGGCTGCTGGGAGTGCTGGGGTATCGCCTTCGCGGACTAGGGACGGGGATACTTGCGGCGGTGCTATTTGTGCTCGCACCGCACAAAGACGAGGCTATCTGGTGGCCCGCTGCGTCAAACGCGCTCCTGGCAGGATGCTTCTACTGCGCGACGCTGCTCTGCTGGACCATTTGGCGTCAAACCGACAAACGCAGGTGGCATGTGTTGAGCCTGGTATCGCTCGTTTTGACGCTCTGTTCAAAAGACGACGCGATCTCTTTGCCCATTTCCCTCTTTTTCCTCGATCTGGCGCTGAAACGCGGCCTCGCCTTCACAGATCGAATCCGACTTTTTGTGCCGGTTGCGGTCATCACCGCTATCTACATCGTCTGCGACAAGATCGGCTATGAGCACGCCGTGAAGACCAACCCCGGCGCGGCCCTTTTCGCGTTTGAACCGCTCACACGGCTGTACATCTTGGCGCACTTCGATGTGCGAAATTTCCTCAGCGCCTATGTGGACGTTCAAGCGCTGCAGGAGTATCCACCAGTCCTGTTTTTTGTCGGGGTAGGCATAGCAATTTGGCGTTTGTGGAACAAGCCGCTCCTTCTTGCACTGCTTTCCATTGCGCTGATCGCATCCGCACCGGCGCCTCTTGGAACTGGCATGCACTCCGCGAGCGAACGGTTCAGCTTTCTGCCTGAATTGCTGATCGCACTGTTTATGAGCTCTGCCTTTATCGAACTGGCGACATCGCCTTCGCTGATCAACAAATATGTCGCGAGTGCGTTGGTGGGCAGCTTCGTAGTGACGAAGATCAACTTTTCCATAGCAGATCCGCTCGTGATTTGGTGCGAACTGTTCCTCTTATGCACGGTCACGGCTGTGCTCTGGCGAGCGAAGGTGGTAGCCGGCGTATTGCCTGCGCTCGTGCTGTCCGTGAGTGTCCTGAGCCAGCTCGACATGTTTTTGGCAGTCGTAAACTATCCAATGATCAAAGTGGCGCTGCTGCTTGTCACGGGAGCGGCAATCACGGTGCGCTATCGGATGTGGCCAGGCGCCATGATCTTGGCGTTGTTGTGCGACGAGGCGGAATGCTCGCAGCCTATATTTGTGGTGTGTGCCGTCGCGGCTTCGGTGATTGCGCGGAGGCGGGTTCTCCACGAGCCTGCCAGCCCTGCCGTGGCCGGTCAGCCCGAACCCTCCCAAATGGCGGGCTAGATTGCTAGGTGAACAACGTCACAGCGATCTTCGCCGAGGAGCTTGACCAGTTCAACTGCGACCATGCGCCGGTGGCAAAGCGTGACATCCGCTTCGACACATAGCAGGCAGCAAGTTTCGCGTTCGGCGCGATCTGCAAGCGCGCGGAGTGCGTCTGGCTGGGTCGCAAGATACTCCAGAAACCGCATTTCGAACTCGGGCTTTTGGTGATTGTTCTTGAAATCGAACCGGATGTCGCTTGGCGTACCGAGTTCGACCATGTGGACATAGCGCAGCCCGCGCGCCGCACAGCTTTCGGCGAGGCGTTTTTTGGAGTATCCGGGCTTACGGCTGAGTGGGACACGGCGTATATCGACAAGGGTGTCGACTCCGTGCGCCATGATCGTTTCGAAGTAAGTGTCAGGAGGGATGCCTTCGTACCCGAGCGTATAGAGTTCGATCATATTGAGCCCCGCCTTCCTGCAACGGCAAGGGAAGGCTTGATCGCGGCCGAATCCAATCCTCAAATCGACTTAGAGCACTAAGGGTTGGGCGAAAATCCGTCATTTCGTCCGATGGATGGGAGACGTAGCGGCTAGAAGAACTGGAGAAAGCATGTACTTCAGTTACTTTGCAGTTTATTGGCTTGCCGACAACGTGTTCCTTCCAGTCCGCTCATTCTTCGTTTCGGTCAGGACAACGGAGCAGATGACAGGCGGGGACGCCTGTCCTACAGAATCACTACTGGCAGGCGAACTGGTTCAAGTCTTTTCCTTACCCACCCGCCTCGGCATCGTCTGACGGGGTTTCGCCGATTTGTATGCCGGCTGCGACTTCCCGCGCCCTACTTTCGTCGCTGACACGCACTTCGACCTGGATTCCCGTCTCCGGCAGGGTCACAAATGTTTGGGCGATTGTTGCCCCGGCCACCCACGCGTCGATTCCGGCGGCGTAAAGCTCTTCGCGGAGTAGGTCCGCTTCGATGGTGGAGTTGAACACTCCGATAGTCACTAGCTCTTCAGAATCGTCTGGCGTGTCGGTCTTGCGAATTGTTTTGTTCAGCATGGCAGATGCGTTTGCTCCGTGGTCAGGCCCTTCGGCGATTACTTCCGTTCCAAATTCCTATTATGAAGTCTGTTCCCTTATTCCTGCATAGGCGAAACTGTTGACGCCCAGCGACAAATTTCTTGCAAGGGGCTTGACATGTGAGTATTTACTCACATATAATGATGCAGAGCATGAGCCCTACTGATGACCAAGTATTTAAGGCACTGGCCGACTCAAGCCGGCGAACGCTTCTTGACCTGCTGCGCGAGCATGATGGACAGTCTTTGGCCGAACTGCAGGCGCATCTGCCGATGACTCGTTTCGGTTGCATGAGCCATCTCAAAGTTCTGGAAGAGGCGGGCTTGCTGACGACAAAAAAAGTCGGTCGAGAGAAACTGCACTATCTCAATCCGGTGCCGATTCAGCTTGTCTATGACCGATGGGTCAGCAAGTATGCGCGGGACTGGACACGGCCAATGGCGATGCTCAAATATGAACTGGAGGAGGAACATATGGACGAGGCTCCCGCAGACGTTTTAGTTGTCTATATCCGCACCACGCCGGAAAAGCTCTGGCGGGCGCTTACGGACAAGGCACTGACATCGCAATACTATTTCGGCTGCGAGATTGACTCGACATGGGACGTCGGCGCGAGCGTGCAATACAGGTATCCGTCAGGCGAAGTGATGCTCGACGGCGAAATTCTGGAAATCGACGCTCCGCGACGGCTTGTAACGACGTTCAAACCGCAATGGGGATCGAATCCCGGACTTCGGGCACCGTCGAAAGTGGAGTTCCTGATCGAGCCAGAGGACGGTGTCGTTAAGTTCACAGTTACCCATAGCGGACTGCCAGCCGAGCACGGCACGCGCCACTCCGATGGTTGGCAGAAGATACTATCGGGACTCAAAACTCTGCTTGAGACCGGAACATCGCTCGATCTATTTGCCGAATAAAACGGCAAACGACCTGGCCATTGTTGACAATCCGAATATGCGGTGAGTCAACGCTCACGATAGAATCACTTACAAAAGGACACTGACATGAACTCAGCACCCGCACATGTATTTGCAGTCTACATCCAAACGACGCCGGACCGAATTTGGCAGGCGATCACCAGCAAGGCCATGACCGAAAAGTACTATTTCGGCACCCACGTGCAATCGACCTGGGAAAAGGGCGCGTCGATAAACTATCTCCAGCCGAACGGCGAGGCGATACTGACGGGCGAGATTCTCGAAATCGACCCGCCAAAGCGCTTGGTGACGACATTCAAGCCGCTTTGGGGTCCTTGCGCCGAATCCGGCGCTGTCTCGGAGGTGACCTACACGATTGAACCGCTGGGTCCGACGTGCAAACTAACCATCAGCCATGTGGGACTGCCCGAGGAGAGCATTGGGCAGATCACCGAAGGCTGGCAGAAGATCCTTTCGGGCATCAAGACGCTGCTGGAAACGGGAAAGTCGCTGGAATTTGCGATGTAGCTCGTTGGGGAATGTGGGGCAGGCAAGGTGCCTACCCCACGATTTAAGTCGGTCAGCGACGAGAGTACTGCTCATCCGTGACCTTCTCCATCCAATCGACGACCTTGCCGTCGAGGTTTTCCTGAATGGCGATGTGCGTCATGGCGTTGGTAGGGCTTGCTCCGTGCCAGTGCTTCTCGTTTGGCGGGAACCAGACCACGTCGCCCGGCCGGATTTCCTCGATGGCGCCGCCGTCCCGCTGTGCCCATCCGAGGCCGGATGTGATAATGAGGGTTTGGCCAAGCGGATGCGTGTGCCACGCCGTACGTGCGCCAGGCTCGAACGTGACGCTCGCTCCGGCAACGCGCGCGGGTGCATCTGCCTGAAAGAGCGGATCGATGCGCACGACTCCGGTAAACCAGTCGTCCGGTCCTTTACCGGAGGGCCTCGAGCCGTTTCGTTTGATTTCCATTCGCAATTCTCCCTACTAAGGACTTATTTGCTGGCGGGACTGAACTAAAGGGCGGTCAAATTGGCGAACTTTTGTCGGGATATCGCGCCGATATTCTCGTCCAATGGTTGTAACTTTGTGGTACCCGGAATCGGAGCGATCCACGGCTATTGGGCAAATAGCTAATGGTGTCTTTTGCAGCGAGCAGCCGCTGCGCGACGTGGGACGGTTGTGGCAGGCGACGAGGGCGAGTGTGTATGAGTCGGTGTTAGGCGCGTGCCTTTGCTGTCAATTTAAATAGGGCACGTAGTGCCTCGATCGGATCCCCCTTGGGGATGAATTCGTGCCCGATGAAGCCGCTGTAGCTGGATGCGGCGATGGCGCGGAAGATGGCACTCTTGAGGTTCGTATGAACTCTAAATACTTCTGATCACATAGTGCTTCGAGCGTAACTTGGGCAAGCATAGCCTAACCGAATGTTTAGCGGTGCAGTTGGTTGTCACGAGATTCCTTGCTCTATTTTGTGATTTGCTCAGCTTGAGAAATCAGCGAGGCCTCTGTAAACGCAGTGTCTCCCTGCTATTGAGGTATTGCGTGGCCCGATTGGCATAGCGCTTTGCGCGAGCCGGGTCGATCCTATATAGAGCCACAAAGCACTTCGCGCAATTGCTGTGCTTACTACCCTTTGATTGCGCGCGACGAATGGCCTTCGCTGCTTTAGTCCTTCGATGTACATCTGGGTGTGTCTGGACGTCCTCAAGGTCATCGATGAGACCATCGAGAACTTCGGCCCGCTCTCTACATAAATCTTCGCGCACGTCAAGCTCGAAAAGTTCAATTGTTACGGCTGCTCGTCGCTGATCATGAGTGCTTAGTAGGGGATTTGAACCTGGTGCCGTACCATTAAACTGGATTAGGTTTTCGGGGTCATCATCGTGGTCTCCAATAGGATAAATGATGTATGGCTTCTCGACGTTAAATAGCGTAACAGGATCGGAACCATTGGAATCTCGCAATCCTGCGATGGGGAAAAAGTTGCGCTTAAGGCGCGTGTTGCACTGCGCACACGCGGCCGCATAGTTGAGCGGATGGTATACGAGCAAGTAGTATCCAGTGGCCTGCGAATCGAACCGCACGTACGCAAAATTGGCCCTTCGCGGAGAAGCGTTAGCTGGCCAGCCATCGATTCTACCTTTTGGTCGAAAGTGCTCAATCGCGTAATCGCCAGCCCACGAGCTTGGCTGGCGCTCACAGTATGCGCATTTACGCCTCTGTAGCTCCAGGTAAACCCATTTAACCTGCACCCAAAATGGAGACGGCGCGTTTGTGTCTGCGGGATATTCGGAATACCGACCATTGTTGGTAAAGTACTGCGTAGCCGAAATTGCGTTTCCTCGCCACAAAGGCTTTTCGTGGTCTATCTTATTCTCTAACTCAGTCAGTGTTGTCTGATAACGAATCACGATAGTTCACTTATACAACCATACTAGATCACAATGTAATCGTAAGCTGGCCATCTAATGCGCGGTCGCCTCAACTAAGTCCTTACCATCAAGACCTTCGGCGAGCAAGCGCATGTAGTCTATTGCCGCATTTTCGTCACCATTAGAGGAAAGCTGCGCTAGCATCCGAAGCCGATTCTCGGCAACAGGTGCTCGCGATGTTCCAAGTCCAAAATATGGGCTACCTAATACTTGGTCAGCGCTAAGGCCTAAGACGTGCTCGCTGATGTGTTCAAGACTTGTAGCTCCAGTCTGATTGTCTCTTTCAGAAATGATTATGTTGGCAGGCTGCAGCGTACCGGCTAAGATGGGGCTATGAGTAGTTATGAAAAACTGAAGATTTGGGAAGGTTTCAGTGAGGCGATCAATGATAATGCGTTGCCAAACAGGATGCAAAAACAGATCTAACTCGTCAATAAGCACTACGCCATACAGATCTGTTAGTTTGACGTCTTTTGGCGCTACCTGAGCGAGATGATAAAGCAAGTCTGCTACAAGGCCGATCAGTGTACGGTATCCATCAGACAGGGCCTCAAATGGGAGCGGGGTACGGTACACCGTAAGAACTACGCCATTACTATCATCATCTCTGATGCTGATGTCTGAGCCCGGCGGCGCCAAACTGCTTAACGCAGTTCGCGCGGAGTCGGTACGTTCCTTATCCCGCATTGCATTCCACCACGTTTGGATCGAAACTAGAGTTGAACTCAGTTCGAAGATGCCAGCCACTCGCTGGTAGCGCCTAGACCGTGATCTTTCTTGAGTGTTGGGATCATATGATTCGACCGGGCCGGTTCGGCGAAAACCACCGTAACCGACCATAAAAAATGCAGGTGAGAAATCGTTTTTGAGCGGTACCCATCGGCTCGGATTTGCGTGTGCCGTCAACACAATTTCCTCAGTTGTATATTGTCGCTTAATCACCGTCTGACCAGTGATTGTCTTTGAGGATTGATCTTCCCACATCGTCTTGGGCACATTCGATATTTGTGCATCCTGTTGATGCAGTCTAATTTTTGCAAGAACGGAGGCATTCGCCCCTTGCTCAGGATCGGATTGATCGAATACCTGGCCTTTCCGGCGGACAAGCATGTACGGGCGGTATCCTCCGCTTTGGAGTACGGATCCAAGGACCGCCAAGGCCAGACCACGTAGAACTGCTGACTTGCCAGAACCGTTGTCGCCTAAAATCAGATTCACATTCGGCAGTCTGGGCTCTTTAGATGAAGATCTCTTGCCACTGAAACAGCAGGCGATTTTTGCCGTTTCGAAGCAACAAAAATTATTTAGTTCTATGCTTTCGATGAACATTTCTTCTCAATTATACTTGATGCCCTGCACCTGATTGGCCGAGGCAGGCTGCACTTCGCAATGCCTCAATCGGATCGCCCATTGGATAGAATTCGTGCCCAATGTAGCCGTTGTAGCCGGACGCGGCGACGGCGCGGAAAATTGGCGGGTTGGCGATTTCCTGGGTGTCGTCCATGTCGCGCCTGCCGGGATTGCCGGCAAAGCATTCAATCTGCTTGCGGAAGGACGCCGGTTCTTCAACCTAGTGGTCATCTAAAGAGTCAATCAGCGCGCCACAATTTCTTCACCAGTAGTGTTCGCTCGACGAAATCGTATCCGCTTGTTTTCGAGGTCAATAATGTCGGTCTCCCAGCTTGCCTCCAGCCAAAGCCTGCTTTGGCTTCGGGGGCTTCGTTCGTTAGCCCACCACGAACGATACTTTGAGGCGGAAGGCGGCAGATCTGTACCGATTAACTCCGAGGCCTTGTCGAAACTGATCCACGTGGTCTTAACTTCATGCGGAACGCCCGCCAACCAACGCTTGAGGGCGGAATACTTAGAAACGCGGTCAACATCGAAACTCCCTTCCCCTGAGTCATCAAAGGGGTCTCGTGAAGGCGAACCACTCGGCTCCACGATGTCTTCCGCTTGCATCACGTTTTCAGTTAGCGCGTTTCCCTTATCGATCTGCTCTTGGATGACTTCTTCTGTTTCGCCAAACTCTGCAAGTAACATTGACTGATAGGCCGACATCCAGTCGCGACATTGCACTAATGACGTATGCTCGTCCTTAGTTACGTCACCCCTGAAATGCGCTATTTTGTTTCGGACCTCACGCACGTTGTCCATCATCTTTTGAATGGACGACCTATCGAGTTTAATCACATTTGCATATCTGTGCCACCGCTCGCTCGATAGCCACATCTTGGTATATTCGGCGAAGGTAAGATCGTCAAAAGCCTTTTTTTCTTTATTCGGGCTGGAAAGGATCGCGAAGGCCTGGTCAAGTGCCTCTTCAGGCGCTGGGAGCTTACCCTTCGTTTCCGTTAGATAGGTACAAATTGCAGACTTGAACATTTCGCGATCGCGATCTGGCGCGACTGCGGCATTTACCGCAGCTTGAAATGATCCGTCCCCTACGTCATTTGGGGGCAGCGAAAGGCGAATGAAATCGCGAAGTGTTCCCTCAATATCTTCGACTAGCATTGCATTTTCGGCTCTCTGCCGGAAATACGTGGCCATATCGTAGTCAGTCAATATTCCGATGACGCGCCTTTCACGATCAACGACGACTACCGACGCTTGAGCCTCCAACCCCTTGAGTACGTCGAACAACTCATCGTTGCTTTCGTACGCCAGTGGCTTGATTTGACAATCGCGAATTGCTAGCCTATCGGGCAGAACCTGGAATGTCCGAACCGCCCGAAGAATCGACTCTGTCGTAACCATCCCAGCAAGTTGATTTTCTGCTTCGACTACCGGAAGTTGACTGTAGTCGCGCTCAGCCATTAGTTCTAGGGCAACAGCAGCATTTTCCGAGTGTGAGATGGAGAGTGGCTTTGACCTGCCAGCAAGCAAGTTTTGAATGGGAAACGGCATAAGTCGCAATTATACCGCGGAACTCTATTTCAATTGAGAATGTAATAGCACAACCACGTATGTAACGCGTCCCATAATTTGCTATGATTGACAATCAGAAACCTAGATCGAGCTCACAAGTCAAATACGCCTTCCTCAGCGCCTCGATGGGATCGCCTTTAGGAATGAATTCGTGCCCGATATAGCCGCTGTAGCCGAAGGCGTCGATGGCGCGGAAGAGGGCGGGGTAGGCGATTTCCTGGGTATCGTCCATGTCGCGTCTTCCGGGATTGCCTGCCGTGTGGAAGTGGCCGATCAGGGGGATGTTCGCCTCAATTGTGCGGATCAGGTCGCCCTCCATGATCTGCATGTGATAGATGTCGTAGAGGAGTTTGACGCGCGGCGAGTTTATGGAGGAGACCACCGTTGAGCCCCGCGCCGTGTGGTCGCACTGATAGCCGACATGGTCGACCTTGCTGTTGAGCAGCTCGAGAAGGAGGGTGACCTTCGCCGCTTCCGCGAGCGGTGCCAGACGTTTCAGGCCGACGATTGTGTTTTCGACGCCTTGTTCCTCCGAAAGTCCGTCGCGTCGGTTGCCGCTGAAGACGATTAGGTTCAGCACCCCGTTTTGCCTCGCGAACTCAAGCCGTGCGGCGAGTTCGTCCTCAATGCGGGAATGTTGGGAGGGATCGTTCAGAGCGGATTCGATGGACGCGTGGCCGTTCAGGGTCACGATTTCGAATCCGAGGTCGCGCGCCAAATTTCAGATGCTGCTCGGGAATCATTTCGACGCCAGCGTAACCAAACTTCTTGGTCGATCTCAGCAGCTCGGCAGGATCGGCCTGCTGCGCGTTCGACCACCAGGCAAACGATTGCTTGATCATTTCGCGTACTTCCAGTTGATGGTTCACCTTCGCCGCCTAGCTGGAATCGAAACTGTGCGTGATCAATTCTTCCAGACTCATTTGTATGCGCTTTAGCATGTCGAACGATCGGCAAATTATCGTCCTATGAAGAATACCAAATCCGAGTTGTTTATGCCAGCTTAAGGAATTGATTGCCTGTCTTTTGAGTCTGCTGGTCGGTGTGCGTGACTGCAATAGGCATAACTCGACATGTATTGATGCCTAAATAGGACGCTCACGGCGGCGCAGTATTGGCAGGAGCAGGGGGCACATTGATTTTGATAAGGTATAAAGCCAGAGAGGAAGCACTACAATGACAACAAAAATTGAGCGGGCAGAGCATGGGATTTCCATAACGATTCCGGAAGCTCTCGCGATTGAAGCGCACCTGTCTGAACATGATGAGGTTGACATTTCGATTTCGAATGGTGCTCTGGTCGTTGGACGCACGGGACGAAAGAAGTACAACCTTGACGAAATGCTTGCAAAAATCACGGACGAGAATCTTCACCCGGAGATCGACTTCGGAAAACCAGTCGGCTTGGAGATCGTTCCTTGAGCTACGTTCCTGGGCGTGGTCATTTGGTCTGGCTCTCCCTGGAACCCTCATCGGGACATGAACAATCCGGTCGCAGACCATGCTTAGTAGTGAGCCACACCCGATACAACCGAAGAGCCGGACTTGCAGTAATTTGCCCGATAACGAATCAAGCAAAAGGATACGTGTTCGAGCTGCCGCTTCCCAGCGGACTTGCAGTCACGGGAGTGGTGTTGGCAGATCAGATGAAGAGTGTCAACTGGCGAACGCGCAAAGCGGAATACGCAGGTACTGTTCCCGACTGGATTGTCGAAGAGACAATCGAAATGATGAACGTCGTATTCGGCTAGAGCGCTTTCGTGTTTGGTGAACCTACCCCTCCATCTCCCCATCTTCTTCCGCCTCTTCGGCTGTGACCCAATGCAGAGTCGCTGGATCGGCGCGGTCGATGAACAGGACGCCGTCGAGGTGGTCGACCTCATGCTGAATGACGCGCGCGGCGTAGCCTTCGGCGCGGATGCGCACGGGCTTACCGGTTTCGTCCTGGCCTTTTACGATGACCTCGTTCGCGCGCTTCACAACGCCTTGAAGTCCGGGCAGCGAGAGACAGCCCTCCGGCGGATCGAGCTGTTCGCCGGATTGCCGCAAAATTTTCGGGTTGACCACTGCGCGGAGGCCATCGCCGACGTCGTACACAATCACGCGCTGCAGGATGCCAAGCTGCGGTGCGGCAAGGCCGACGCCGTTCGCGGCGCGCATGATCTCTTCCATACGCTGGACGAACTCGGGCATGTCCTCGTCAATCTTGTTGACAGGCTTCGAAACTTCGCGCAGCACGGGATCGCCGTACTTGACAATGGGATCGTCCTTGCGGATCATGTCGGCCAGTTTGCCGGTTATCTTAATCATCTAGCAGGAGCTCCAACGGCCGCAATCATGTGCGGCGAGGTGAAATTTCTGTGCGAAACCAAATTATAGCATTGAGATCGGATCGATATCAAGCGTGAGGCCGCTGCGCTCGTTGGTTGGGATTTGCGCCAGTGTTTCGCGCAGAATTCCGCGCAGGACGGGTCGTTTTACGGAGCGCACAAGCACATGCCAGCGGTATTTGTTGCGCAGGCGCTCGAGCGGGCAGGCGACAGGGCCGAGGATGTCGATGCGCGCGGGTTCTTCGCCGTTGGGAGAATGTTTGGCTCGCCTTATGTAAAGCGCGGTGACGTCCCTAAGGCGTCGGGCAATTTCGTGGATTCGCTCGACGGCGTGCTTTTCAACTTCGTCGGCGATGACGATGTTCGCGAGGTGTGAAAATGGCGGATAGCAAAGCTCGCGGCGATCGGCGATCTCAGCGGCGTAGAACGATTCGTAGTCGTGATCCGATGCAAGAACGATGGACTCGTGATCGGGATTGAACGTCTGCACCATCACTTCGCCGGGCGATTCGCCGCGACCCGCACGTCCTGAGACCTGCGCAAGAAGCTGGAAGGAACGCTCCGAAGCGCGAAAATCCGGCAAATTGAGGGCAGTGTCGGCATTGATGACTCCTACGAGCGTGACGCTGGCGAAATCCAGACCCTTCGCGACCATCTGGGTCCCGATCAGAATATCGGCGTCGCCGTTGCGGAACGAGCGCAGAATCTCCGAATGGGAGCCTTTTTTCGTGACCGTGTCGCGATCCATGCGGAGCGTTCGGACATTCGGGAATGCCAGCTTGACCGCCTCCTCGACTTTTTCGGTGCCGATTCCAAAGGGGCGAAGATTGGCGCCATTGCATTTCGGGCAGTGTTCCGGCGCGGCGCGGCGGAAGTCGCAATGATGACATTGCAGCATATCCGAGAAGCGGTGGAATGTGAGGGACACGGCGCAGTTCGGACAGCGAAAGGTGAACCCGCAGTCGCGGCAGAGCAAAAACTGCGCAAAGCCGCGCCTATTGAGAAAAAGGATGGTCTGCTCTCGCTTGGCGAGGCGTTGCGCGATGGCGTCGAGCAACGGTCTGCTGATGATGCCGCGCACCTCCGGCGGCATTTGGATAGGTTCGTCGAGCTCGTCGGGATGGACACGTTTGGCGTTGCGCAGGTCGACAATCCGGACGCCAGGAAGAGGCCGCGACAACACGCGATGCTTAAGTGTGAGCAGCGTGTGGATGCCGATGGTCGCGCGGTAGTAGCTTTCGACGGACGGAGTCGCGCTGCCGAACACGCAGACGGCGTTCGCCTGCTTGGCGCGGTACATTGCGACATCGCGGGCATTGTAGCGGGGGCTGGAATCCTGCTTGTACGCTCCGTCATGCTCCTCGTCGACCACCACCAGACCCAAATTTGGGATGGGCGCAAATATGGCAGAGCGCGCGCCGACGACCACCATCGCGTCGCCGCGCTTGATCCGCTGCCACTCGTCGAACCATTCGCCGGTTGTCAGAGCGGAGTGCAAAACCGCAACCTGATCGCCGAAGCGCGCCTTCATGACATCCATCACTTGTGCGCTCAGGCTGATTTCGGGCAGTAGAACAATCGCGCCACGGTTTTGCGCGCGGACGCGGGCGATGGCGTCCATGTAGACTTCGGTTTTGCCGGAACCGGTGACGCCGTGGATCAGGAAGCTGGCAAACGCGCCAGTCTCGATCGCAGCGCCGATCTGGATTGCGGCGTGGGACTGCTCGTCGGTGAGGGCAGGCGACTTCGTGCGGCGAAGGGGTTGCAGGCGGTCGAACGGATCCCTGCGCACGCTCATTTCGTGGTAGGCAACGAGCCCCTTATCGGCGAGCGCCTTGGCGGAGACGCGCGCCTCAGCACCGATAGTGAGACCAGCGGAAGGAACGGAGCGTCCGGCAGACTCCGAAGCGCTCGCGACCAGTTCACGGAGCAGTCGCGCCTGCTTGACGGAGCGACCCTTTTCAAGCCGCGCGGCCTCCGACGCCGCCACTTCAGGTTCGACATTCAGCCGCACCAAACGGACGGTCTTTTCGCGCGCTCGGGGCGGCTCGATGCTCATTGAGCGCTCGATGACACCTCGTTTGCGCAGATATGTCAGCGCTTTGGCCGTGTCCGCGGAGCGTCCAAAGGAGGATTGGACTGCGGTGTGATCCGGCGCGGCTTTCAGCTTTTCCAGGACAGCGACTGCTTCGGGGGATAGGTCTACATCGGCGTATTTTTCATCAGCAAGGTGGATGTCAGTGCGCATCCTGGCGCTGGCGATGTCCGGCGCGATCAAGCGCAAACAGCTTTCGGCGTCGCTGAGGGTCTGCTCCTGCACCCAGTGAGCGACGTTCCACAAGGCGGGGTCGAAGCCGTTGGCGTTGTCGATCTTGCCGGCGATGTCCTTGATTTTGTGGAGGATGTCGGCGGCACAGTCGTCGGAGACGCCGACCACGTAGCCAATCACCTCTCGCGCGCCGAAAGGTGCCAGAATGCAGTCGCCGACCGACAAGCCGAGGCCTGACGGCACACGGTACGTGAACGGCTGATGCAGCGTTGGCGCGCCGACATGAACGACCACCTGCACGAAGGTCTGCTCCGACGGAACGGGCATCTCCTGAGCGGTGCGCACGGCGGCTCCATTGGTTTTCGCTGCGACCATAGAAGATGATTATACATCGAACGTGTGTTGGGATATCGCCGATGCAGCCTCATTCACTATCGCGCTGCGGAATCTCTCAATTCGAACCTGGCGGAGGTGAAACTGGCGAAGGTCGCGATGGTGGCAGTGGATACGTATATGTTCTGGAGCCGGAATTGTAGGATGTTCCCGTCAAGGTGCTCTGCGACTGGCTGCTGTACATTTTGCCGTCGAGTGTCAGGGACATTTTGCTCACGACCGTCTGCTTTTGATCTCCGTTATCAATTGTGTAGGACCAATCGGTGGATACGATGATGGTCGATCCTGGCGCGTCGTCGCTTGGCCTCTTGTATTCAAACGAGACGTGCGAAGGATCGGGATTTGGATCGATGGAGCAGTGCAGTGGGCTTGGGCCAGGCAGATAGGTCGGCACGAGCGCTTCAAGGTTCGGTGGATAGGTGCCCTTGACGGTGTGATAGCGAATAGCTGCCTGCTGAATCGCCTTCATCTTTTCGACACAGGGAGTAAGTTGCTGCGCAGTGTGGATGGCCGCAAAAATGCTCTTTATCGACTTTTGCCCTGACACTGTGCTCGTTGCCTTTTCGATTGACACTGCAATTAACACCGCGAAAAGGACGAAAACAACGAGGCACGTGCAGAATCCCCAAATCCAGCAGCCCGGCCCGGATCTGCGGCTCGCAGAGGGCGGAACATACGATGGCGGAGGCAGGTTTACGCTCATTGGGTGTATGTTACCTTAAGGCCCTTTCCCACAGCCCCCTTCCCATAGGAATAGGAAAGGGGGTAAGAACACAAAAGACAGGCGGGGACGCCCGTCCTACAACAAAAAACACCACAAGCTCTAGAAGCTGTTCAGGATTTCGGCGGGGCTGACAGTCGAGACGCCGAGTTTCTTGACCGCTTCGGACGCAGCAATGTTGGCGAGTTTGACTGCTTCGAGCATGTTGGCTCCGGCAGCGAGCGCGAGAGTAAGGGTGCTGATGACCGTGTCGCCAGCACCAGCAACATCATAGACCTCGACCGGGCGCGCAGGAATGTGGTGATGCTCGCCGTCTGCGGTTAGAAGGCTGAGACCGTTTGCGCCACGGGTGATCAGCACATTTGCGCTGCCGGTGCGCGCCAGCAGCAGCTTGCCCGCGTTCCGGATATCGTCTTCAGTGGACAAGGATTTGCCGCCGACAGCGGTGCTCGCCTCGTGCAGATTGAGGGTCAAGACCGACAACGACGAATGGTCGGTCAGCGCGGCCGGCTTGAGATTGCCAGTAACGGGAATCCGCGCTTTTTGAGCCGCGCGCACCGAAGCCGACAAGGCGATTGGCGAGAGGACACCCTTCTGGTAGTCGGACAGAAGGATTGCGTCGGCACCAGCGGCGAGTTCAGTAATCAGCTCTGCGATACGCATTGCCGTGGAATCGCCGATCGGCGTGCGCTTCTCATGGTTGACCCGGACAACCTGCTGAGAGTGCGCGATGATGCGGGTCTTGCGAGTGGTCGGGCGGTCGTCCAGAGCGATCAGCCCGTGCGTCTCCGCGCCTTCCGCCCGAAGTGAATCCTTAAGCGCTTGACCAGCCTCGTCACTGCCGACAACGCCGACAATGATGCCGGTCGCGCCAAGCGCGCAGAGGTTGTTGACGACATTCGCCGCGCCGCCGGGCACCTGTGTTTCGCGGTCGGCGTCGACGACAATCACTGGGGCCTCGGGAGATATCCTGTTGACCTGCCCCCAGATGTATTCGTCAAGCATGACATCGCCGACGACGAGAATGCGCCTTTTGTCAAAGTTTGCGACAATTTCTTGCGCACGAAGTTTGTTCATACTAACTACTAATGAAAACTATCCGATTACCTATTTGAAGGATAGCCTAGGCTATATCCATGAGGTCGCATATCTCCGCACGGGATTTTATGGCGGTTCGCAGGGCGTTCCAGTAGCGGCTCACAAGCAAATCGTAGTTGTCCGCGGCGGGAATGAACGCAAGCTGCGATGCGCGGTTTTCGTCAAAATGGACGACGATTGAAATTCCGACCATTTTGCCGGACGCATTCGGCTCGACCGTTTGGCCGGCGACTTCGCTCGTTTCCTGGCGCATCTCGATCCGCTCGGCCTGGGAAACATTAATCATTTCGTTGTTTGTTGAATAGACCCACATGGTGCTCTGAGACTCCTTGACTCTTAGAATCACGATACCCGCCCCGAATGCTTGCTAAGCGAAGATTCCCAGGTTAGCGTACAAGAATTATTTTCAGCATAAGCCGTCGCAGGTTGCCGTCCTCACTGCGAGGTTTGGTTCGGCGTTCAAGGGTAGAAATCCTCTGCTCTCATGTCTATTGACCTGACAGTCATGTCCAGCTAGTCCAACGAGGCGGAGTTGTCGATGGCGCGAAGGGCGACAAGTACGCAGACATCGTCACGCAAGGCCGCGTTTGCGTAGACCTTGGCGCGCGCTACAATCTCATGAGCGGCGACGTCGGCATCTTCAATTTCAGGCAGTCCAGTAAATATGACCTCGAGACCTGAGGTCGATAGCATCTGCAGTCTGTTTGGTCCAGCTTCGGACAGACCGTCCGTGTAGAGCAAGAGTGCGTCGCCGCTGGCTAGTGTGACGGTCGCCTCAAGATAAGTAGTGTTCTCGTCGATGCCTAGTGGAATTCCCGCAGTGCTTAAACGCTCGACCGAACCTGTTGCCGATCGACGCAGAAGGGCTGGCTCGTGACCGCAGGACGAGAACGTAAGGCATCCGGTCAGGGCGTCGTAGACACCCGCAAACACGGTGACAAATCCGTTCAACAGCTCGTGAACGGTAAGTGTTTGGTTGATCATGGTCAACGCTTCGGCTGGGGTTCGGTGGAAATAAAGCGATGTGCGCAGGCTGTTGCGAACGGTTGCAAGCTGGCCGGCGGCGGCGAGGCCCTTGCCGGAAACATCGCCGATGACCAGCGCGTAAAGCTGCTTGTCGAGCGAAAAGACGTCGGCGAAGTCGCCACCGATCTCTGCCTCGTCCAGGGCAGGCTCCATGCATCCTCCGATCTGCAGACCAGGAATCCATTTTGGAAGTTCAGGCAGGAGCGCCGCTTGGAGGTCGGTGGCGATGCGATGCTCGCGCTGCTGTGCGCGCACGGTTTCCAAACCGGACCGGAGCAGACCTGCTACTTTTTGCATAAGCTGCAGCTCTTCGTCAGTCCACTCGCGCGGGCCGTCAGCCATGGCTGCCGTCAATGTCGCCATGCCCTTCGGATCTGCGAGCGCCGCCGAAATTCGCGAACGGATGTCGAGGGACTTCATGTTGGCAATTGTCTGTTCGGATAGCGCGGCAGTATCTCGGTCGACGATGATCGACGTTGTTCCCGTGGGGTGAAGCTCCTTGAACATCTGAGCCGTGTTTGCATAGACATGGACGCCCTGGGCAGAGGGCAGATCGTTTCGGTGCCAATCCCGGCCGATGGCAACCTCTCCCTGGGCAAGATTATAGATCGCAAAGTAACAGCGGTCGGCGCCAAGTGCTTCACCCAACATTTGCACGGCTATGCCTTGAATCTCGTCGGGATCGAGCGAGGTGCGCATCACATCGCCGATACGGCTGACGAGCTCCTCAGTTTTTGCGCGGTTCTGCGCCTCGGTGAGAACTCGTACCGCCTCCGATGCGGCGACTAGTTGCGAGGCGACAGCTTCTGCGAACGAAATCTCGCCAGGTGTCCAGACACGGGGAGCGTCGTTCATATAGATGCCAAGGACGCCGGTGATTTGACCGTCCTGTGCCAATGGGATATCCACAAGCGCAGAGATTCCCAGCCTACGCAACATGTCCACGCCAATTTGAGGAAGCTGCGTGTCGGAGTCGAGATCGTTCACAACCAGAGTTTTGCTATCCGGAAACACTTCCTGCAGCATGACGCCAAAATCGGTCAGGTTGTAGTCGCCGCGCAGATCGGGCAGATCGGGACGATGCCAATCAGCAACAAAGGTCACTAGGTTGCGGCTCTCGTTCAACAAGATGACGAGGGATCGGTCGAGTCCGAGAGTTTCGCCAAGAGCTGCGAGCGCGATGTCTTGAACATGTTGAGGATCGCGCGACTCGCGAATGGCCTTGCTGATTGTGTTGAGTGCGTCAGCACGCATAGCGCGCAAATTGGCCTGCTCTTCAGCGGCTTTTCGTGCAGTGATGTCAATTCCGATACCCTCCATGCGGACGGGATTGCCGTGTTCGTCCTCGTAGCAGCGTCCACGTCCCACCTGCCAATGAATGGATTCGTCTGGCCAAAGAATCCGCATTTCGACGCCAAAATCCGCATTGTTTTCGGCGGCATGCGCGATCGCCTCTTCAAGCATGGCACGGTCATCTGTATGTACGCACGCTCTGTAGCCTTCAATGCGATTCGGCGCTGTGCCCGGCCTGCCCAACAGCCTTTCCATCGTTGGCGACATCGTCAAATCGCCAGTAACCATGTCCCAGCGCCAGGTGCCGATGTTCGCCCCTTCGATTGCGAGGCGCAGATGCTCCTCACTGGCCGAAAGAGCGGCAGCCTGCGCGCGGGATTCGCTGATGTCGCGCAGGTAGGCAGCAAACTGGCTTGTGCCCTCACTCTTGATCGGCATGATCGCCAGTTCAGCGGGGAATATCTCGCCGCCCTTGCGCATCGCCGGAAGTTCGATGCGCCTGTTCAGGACGGGACCCTCGCCCGTAGCCAGATAGTGCTCGAGGCCTGCTCGGTGCTGCTCTCGGAACTCGGGTGGAATGATGGTCTCGGCAATATTTTTGCCAAGGGCTTCGTCGCGCGAATAGCCGAAAACGGCTTCTGCGGCGGGGTTGTACTCAGTGATATTGCCGCCGGCGTCGATGCAGATAATGCAATCGAGGGCCACATCAAGGATGACCGACTTGCGTGCATGATCTTCCCGCGCACGAGCGGCCATGCTTTCAGCGCGGAGACGGGCCAAAAGCTGAGCTTCGCCAAGAGCGGAGACCGCGAAACCCTCAAGGATGAAGATGAGGGTTTTCCACAAGTCCGACAAATCATGAACTCTGAGCGAATGCGTTGGGGAAATGAACAGGAAATCAGATACCGCCGCAGCGAGGACAGTCGCTGCCACGCCGCCGCGTAGCCCGAATAACCAGGCACAGACAAATACGGCAGGAAAGTAGATTAGGAATCCGGCGCCGGTTCCCAAAAGCGGAGCGAGGCCAATCCGCAGAAGGGACGCGACGGCGATGCAGCCCACTATTAAGAGGGAGGGTGCAATGCGGGCTTGCAAAGCTGTGCGGCGATGGTCCGAAGTCGGGGACAAATTCATTCTGCAAATATCATACCTACTTGCTAAATCCTGGAGAAATAATTTAGGAGAATGGAGCGTCTTGGTAAACGCATTGACATATTCTTCGGTATGCTGTTAAAATCTCCTTCGTCAAATGATGATCAACACCAACAACTTTATTTACGCGGCTGGCATCCAAGTGTTCACGGAACACGGGGCTGCTCGGCAGCGCGAAGTTTCACCACGGAAGCCGATTATGTACGAAATGCAATTCGGAGGACTGCGCCCATAGCGCACACTCTGACGAACTCCATTTTTGGACAATGATCGGCCTCAGGCAATGCGCCTGGGGCTTTTTGTTTGCCAAAAAATGGGCCGTCACCATCAGGAGAACTTAAATGATTCGACTTAGCAAACCAATTTTGAACCCTGCGCCGCCACAAGGCGGCAAGCATTTTTCTCGGCATCGGGCGAGAGGCAAAACAACGGCGCTGCGCGAGTGAACTAACCGCGCAATGCCAGTAGCCTGACCCGCTCACGATGCCGAACGATTTGGGATTCGGACTTAGCAGCGAGTTAAGGACAATGGGCAAAGCACTAACAAAATATGTGCTGCGCCGCCAGGAGCGGGCGCAGTATGAGGAGAAGATTCGGCGGGTTTTTGGGAAGACGAACAAGCCGCTGGAAGTCGCCAAGAGGGAGCACTCGAGGCGTAAGAAAAGCTGGGATCAGCTTGCAAAGTTGATCTGCGAAAAGGGCGTGATGCACCGGAACCTGCGGGAGCCGTATGCGTATAGGGCGCGAACCTGCAACCTGAATAGGCAGGTTATAGGCTACATCGACCATCTGTATGTACGTTATCCGGTGCCTCGGTTTCTGTATCAGGCGTTTTTCGAGAATGCAGAGGAACCGTTTGATTGCATGCGGGAGATATATAGAAAATGGTTCGTCAGCGTCGCGCAGGGCATGAGCTTTGCGCGGCAGGTCAAGGGGGTCATGACCAGCAAGGAGGCAAAGACATTTCTGGATGCGCCGTGGGACAACTTCGTCCACGAGAATGTCTGGTGGGCGAAGCTGACTGTCGCTGGCGTTCCTTCTGCAATACGCGACAAGATCATCGCGAAGATACTGGCCAACTACTTCTTCGACGATCCATCGGACCGGTTCGCGGAGCTGATTAGCTTCTTCGCCAACAACCACGAGATGATCGACGTTAAGCAGCTTGCTCGCATGCTCGATTATCTGGCATGGCGGCTGATGAACGACGGGTCGTTTCGGTTGAAGGGCCGCACGGCATCGTCGGTGACGAAGCTATCCGACCAGTGGCATCGGATGATACGAAAAGCTCGCTTGGGCACAATGGTGCAGTGGGAGGGTCTGAAGATCGCGCCGATGGAGTTCGAAACGATGTCCCATTTTGGACAGATCAGCGAGCTCTACGACAACCAGCAGCTCATGATCGAGGGATTGAAGCAGAAAAACTGCGTCTATACCTACGTGGATGAGTGCAAACGGGGCGTTTCGCGCATCTTTTCGATGCGGGTTTATGCGCGAATTTTTGTCGGCTATGATCGCTTGAACACGCCGCGTTGGGAGAAGACACGCGAGATTTCGCGAGTCACGATCGAGGTTGATCCGAACAGACAACAGATCTATCAGGTGCGCGGGCCACTAAATCGTGCGGCGACGTCCGACGAAAGCCGCTGGATTCGCCTGTGGGCGCACCAGAATAAGATGACCTTCGGGAAGTGGTGCTGGGGTGGGTGGTGATGGAAGGTTGCGGCCAGCGGGCGAACGTTCGCTGGCCGCTGCTTTCCTGCACCAGTGGTCCTGAGAAACGAATAACTTATGTACACTTATCGATGACATATTGGAAACAGAACGTGCCGACACGCTCGTAAAGCCACGAACACGAAGAATGCAAATCATACGACGGGCATCGGCTGTCAGTCGAACAACGATCCGTGTCCTGATTCCTGTCACACCATCGTTTTATCCTTGGATCCAGACCCAACGCTTCGCGTTGTATTCCTCTGCTTCCGTGGTCTCGTGCTTCGTTGAGTCGCATTAACCATATTCTGCTCGTTTGCCTCGGGAGCCTGCGTCTTCGCATTCACTAATATTTTCAAGGCATCCGGATAGTGACTCAGTACGCGCAACAGATTTGATGCAGATTTGGACGGTAATAGCGAACCATTTTCGTATTTGTTAAATGCATTTGGTCCTCCCCCAATGATATTACCGGCACTTTCTTGCGTTAGACTTAGGCGTTTTCGGATTTGACGAATTGACGTCGGCAGCAGCAAATCTTCAGATTGTGCTTTCAGTCGATTAAGTGCTCGGTCTGATATTCGCATATCCATAATAGAATGTAGACTTTCACTACAGTTAGTGCAGTAAACACCAGGCATATCGAACTTTGCTGTGAGATTCTTGTATTTTATGCTAATTGGCTTCGTATCGCGCACCATAAGTCCACCGCATTCATGACAAATTTGAGTCTGTTTCGTTTCCATTTTCACTTCTCCTTGAGAGATAATAGCTTGAATTGCGCTACGCTATCAGATGTGAACTTCACATAAAGCAAGACCATGGTTGATGGCACATGGTAAACATCTTGCCAGACCATTTCGTCAGAGTGCGACGTCATAGACTTATAAAAATGTGAGGGCTGAATACTTTGAATTACAGCCAATATATCAGTACTTGTCATGCCCAACCCTGCTGCGTCGATGACTGCAGTTCTTGTGATGTTCGCCGCAGTCAGGGATTTGAACGACGCCTTGATTGCATTCAAATCATAAGTAGGTGTGCGTTTATCGGCCACGTGCCATTATACCACTATTATGGTGGTTTTATTATGCAAGATGCAGAGGTTTCCTATCTATGCAGGAACTATGACTCGCGAAAACAACGAAAGGTGCGTCATGCCTGGATTTTTTGAAAGCATAAAAGATAAACTAAGAACAAACGCCGGAAATAATGAATTGCTAAAGGCGGTTGAGAGTGGAAATGTAGACAAGGCGCGTGAATTGATCGCGGCGGGGGCGGACATTAAAATGCGCTCCAAGGGCAAGACGCTTCTGGTGGTCGCAATTGGCGAAAATCACGAGGCGATGGTGGAGTTTTTGTTGGAGAATGGAGCGGAAATCAATACGGATGAAACTGGCCCGCTCGGCCCTCCGCTGATCGCGGCAATTGACAATGGCAGCCTGCGATTCGTTGAGCGATTGATCGCGCGAGGTGCAGACGTAAACTTGCCTGATGAGGAGCATCAAATCAGCCCGCTTCTCTTCGCTTGCGAAATGGAGCCGTCAAATGAGGATCAGTTCTCGATAGTGAAGGCGCTGATCGAGGCTGGCGCGGACATCAATCACCATGATTGGATGGGGCGGTCAGCTTTGTCGGTCTCGAACAACTCGCAAGTGACTAATCTGCTAAGGAGTCTGAACGCGGCAGGCGCGGAAGACAATGATGAAGGGGATTAGTCTCGGTTGTGGCCGCTCACATTCGATGCATAGAATGCAAGGTTCCTTCATATATCTGCGGATACCGTCTCACGATCCACTCCCGCAGTCCCATTCCGCTGCTTGTTTGGTCGTACAGCTTGAAAAAGTCGTCCATCGCTCGGCTTTCGCCGAAGCTAAAGTGGCCGTAGCGCCAGGTTAGCTGCGACGCTTCGGCTTGATGAACAGGCTCATGTTGGTAAACCGCAAGATAAATCGCGCCGACCAGGCCCGATCTATCAGAGCCGCTTTTACAGTGGAACAGCACAGGATAGGTGGCGTGGTCGAAGTCGTAGAGGACGGCATTGAGCTTGGCGGGAGTTGGCAGGTGATACGCGGTCATCGCGACATCGTCGTGCTTGATCCCACGTTCGCGGCAAATGTTGACCTCGGAGACGTACCACGAATCGCGCAACGTGCCGCCGCGAAGGTTGATCACCGTGCCGATATGATCCGTTGAGAGGACATTTTCGAGGTTCGAGCCGGTTAGCTGCGCGCTGCGATAGACCCGCGACTTAACGACGGCGTGTATATTGCCGCCGAAGACGCCTATGGCCCACAAGAACAGCAACGCGGCGGCGACGAAAATGGCTGTTCCTGCCACTGCGTATCGAACAACGCGCTGAAGGGAAACCGGCTTATTCGTTGTTGAGTCTACGGCGGCGGTCATGCTGGCGACAGTGAACTGGTCTGAAGGGACTGGTGCATTGTATACGAAGATAGCCACATGCACGTTCCTCGTCGGCAAGTCACCGAATTACTGCCCCTGGCCCAGCGCATAGCCCGGCTCGCCGTCGAACGTACACAGGCCCTCCGTTTTGATGAAGTCGATGCTGGCGTTGGTGAGGTTTTCGAAGAGCGGCATGAGGTCGCGGTGGGAGATGCCGGTCGCGGTGTCGGTCGCCATGAACCGGCAGCGCCAATGATCGCCGACACCCGTTTCCGGGAAGCCGGTCGGCCAGACCTGAACGCCTCGGCTGGTGATCATGGTCAGATGTAGGGTGGGAGTCTCGGTGGCGATAAGGCGCTCGGCCAGAGTTGCGGGCGCGACATCGCGCAGATGCACGAACACGTCGATCCCGACCATTTTTTTGACCGCTGGGGGCCGATGCGATGGGGTAATCGGCAAATCGCCGCGGTAGGGTGTCAGCGTCCGTCGCACATTGCGGAGGACGGAGGGCGTCTCGCCGAGACGCGCGATGACGGCGTCAGCAAATTCTTGCGTCCCAACCTGCTTTTTGCTCGTTCCTGGTGAATAGATATCGAACGTGTGGATTCCGTCCTCGATGGTTTTCAGCCACGCGTTTTGGATTTTGGCGGCGATGTCGTCCTGACCGATGTGGCCGAGCATCAAGGTTGCTGCCTGCAGCATGCCCGACGGATTGGCAATGTCCTGACCAGCAATCTCCGGCGCGGTGCCCGAAACTGGCTCGAACATGGCGGCGGTAGTGCCGATATTTGCCGCTCCTGCGAGGCCCGACGATCCAGCAATCTGCGCCGCAATGTGCGAAACGACATCGCCGTACAGGTTTGGCGCGACAATCATGTCGAACACTTCGGGCGTGTCGGCGACTGTAGCCGCACCGACATCGACCAGCATGTGTTCCCGCTCGATTTCAGGATAGCTCGCGCCGATCTCATCGAAGACCCTGTGGAACAAGCCGTCGGTGAGCTTCATGATGTTGTCTTTGGTGAAGCAGGTGATCTTTTTGCGGCCGTTTTTGCGGGCATATTCGAACGCGTAGGTCACGATCAGTTCGCAGCCCGGACGCGTAATCAGCTTGAGGCACTGCATGACATCGTCGGTTTGGCGATGCTCGATTCCGGCGTAGAGATCCTCCTCGTTCTCGCGGATGACGACGATGTCCATTCCGGGATGGCGAGTGGGCACAAACGGCGCGTAGGCGACAGTCGGCCGGACATTGGCGTAGAGGCCGAGGGTCTTGCGGACGGTGACGTTGAGGCTCTTGTATCCTCCTCCCTGCGGCGTTTTGACCGGTCCCTTCAAGAAGACCCTGGTGCGCCGCAGAGAATCCCAGGCGCTTGGCTCAATGCCCGACGAGCGGCCACGCAGATAGACCGATTCGCCGATCTCGATCGGCTCGATCTCCAGCCGAGCGCCAGCGGCTTCAAGCACACGCAACGTTGCGCCCATAATCTCCGGCCCGATGCCGTCGCCATACGCTACCGTGATAGGAACCCGCTCCAAATTGCTCATTGACGAAATACTCCCCATCGAATATACTGAATCCTAATTCGCGTTTATTATAGCACGATTTATAAAACACGATACCAATGTCGTATATTCAAGACGAAAATAATTTGGGTGCACGATCCGGCTGGACCTTTCTGACCAACCATTCGCATGTACTGCTATGCCTTGCCAAAGAGCCTGACTTGCCGTTGCGGGTGGTCGCACTGCAGGTCGGAATCACAGAGCGGGCGGTTCAGCGGATTGTCGCGGAGCTTGAGGAGGCGGGAATTTTGACCCGCGAACGCGAAGGACGACGCAACCGCTACGAGATCGACCGGTCAAGGCCACTTAGGCACCCTGTGGAGGCGGGTAAGACGGTGGGGGATTTGATGGACTTGATTATTGACGTCGATGGCCGCGCGCGACCGGCGAATGTCTTGGCTGAGCCGCATAGCGAACGCCGCGACGGCGGCAAAAATGGACAGGCTGGCAAAAACGGAAAAAAGCAAAAGCAGAAGCATTAACTTTTTGAAACGAAGCCGCCTTGGAAGCCTACGAGGAAAAAAGCATCCGCCTCCGTGTGAAGCGGATGCTTTTTGCGTTCCTTACAGCTTACTTCATCCCCACAACATGCCAGCTCGTGTTTGACAGGGTGGTGAACACTGGGCCTTCGTTGGTGACGACGTCGTCGTTGCAGGTCCAGCGCACGAGGCCGCCCGTGGAATAGTTCTCCCAGAGCAGGTCGGGATGGCCGCTGCCGTTGAGGTCGGAGCCGCCGACGAGGTGCCAGTTGGTGTCGCTGACCGTCGCGAAGACTTTGCCATTCTGCAAAATGGTGGTGTCGTTCATGAGCCAGCGAAGAACCGTCCCGCTCGAGCTGTTCCAGAATAGTATGTCGCTCTTGCCGTCACCGTTCATGTCTGGCGCGGCGACGACGTGGTAGGTCGGGGAGACGGTCGCGAAGATCGAGCCGTACTGGATCACCGAGTTGTCGTGCAGCCGCCAGCGGAGCATCGCGCCGGTCTTGGTGTTCTGCCAGAGCAGCGACCAGTATCCTCCCGGAGTGACGTCCATCGACGCCACCGGCATCCAGGTCGTGTCGGAAACCGTGCCGATCGTGCCGCCGTAGGTGATTACCTGAGTGTCGTCCATCAGCCAGCGAAGGACGGCGCCCGTTTTGCTGTTCCACCAGACGATGTCCGGGTGGCCGTCGCCGTTGCAGTCCGGCGTGCAGACGATGTGCCAGGTAGTGTCGGTGACCTGAGCGAAGTCCTGCCCGTACTGCTTGATGGTGGTGCCGTTCATGAGCCAGCGCGTGACTTCGCCGTTGGAGGAATTTTCCCACAGCAAATCGGAGTGCTGGTCGCCGTTGAAGTCGCACGGGACATGCAGCGGCGTTTCTTGGCATTCGAATGCTTCGGTGTAGGACGGAGTCGTGGACACCGTGCCAGTGCCGACAACATAGCTGCCCGATGGAACCAGCAGCGAATTCGCTGGCGCCTGCTGACTGATTTGATAGCCAAAGTTTGGGCCGTGCGCGAAGAGGACGGTGTATGCGTTACTGCTCGTAAGATGGAAGAGCGTACCCCCGTTATTGCCTCCATCCTCAAATGTCTCCCCGTAAAACGACCCATCGGATGAACCAACCAGGACATCCGGGCCGTCGCCACCCCCATCAGTCGGGCTGAACGTGTGGATGGTCACGGGCGCGTTGCCGGGGACATAGCGGTAGATCGCGCCGTAGAAGTTGCCGCCACCTTCGTTGCTGCCCCAAAGCGCGCCATCGGCGCCGACCGTGATATCGCTTGGATAGGAGTCGATCGGGAACGTGTAGGCCGTTGCGAACGCGCCATTGCTCACGGTAAAGATGGTGCCTCCGCCCGCCGTAGACGACGTGTTTGTCACACCGACCAGCTCCGTGCCGAACCGCACGAGAGCCGAAGGGTCGGCACCGTCGCTGCCGTCTGTAAAACTGTGTACCGTTGAAAGAGCACCCGCCGCAGTGATCTTGAGGATGCCGCCAAAGTCACTCGTAAACGGACTGTAGTATGTCAGGTAGAAGTTGCCGTCGCTGCCCTGCACGAACGCGGTCGCAAGATCGTCGTTCGAAATGATTGAGTTTGTGAAGTACGAAATCGGCGTATAAGTGCCGCTCGGCGAAATCTTAAAGAAGCCGCCAAACCCGTGCGAACCGCCGCTCTTGGTTATGCCGTAGAAGTTGCCGTCGGATCCGCCTGCGAGGACGCCATAAGGCGCGTAGCCTGTGCCCGCCGTAAAGCTGTAATTGTTCGTGACCGAACCATCGGAGTTGATCCTGAAGAACGTGCCCAGGCCGTTGCCAGTGCCGCCAGATCCGTCACTCACTCCGTACACATTGCCGTTTTGGCCAAGTGCAATGGCGGCGTAGGTGTTGCCGGGAACGGTGGTCGTGCGGAAGAAGCGCGGGTCGTACCCACCAGAGATGTCGCGCAGCAGGTTGAAGCCGTTGAATGAACCCATGCCGGTCGCAAGATCGTAGCCAGCGACAGCGTTGTAGTACAGGTTGTTGCCGCTAGTGACGTCATTGAAGTCGTTTGCGTACTGGACCGAGTTACTCAGGATCGGATAGATGGACGGGTTCAGCAGGCCAATTGTGGCAAGGCCGTGATTGACACGGTTTTCATTAACACATGCCGTAAAGCCGGCCCAGATAGGGGCAGCACCGCTTGTCCCACCTGACTCCTCCCATGTGGACTGGAAATAGAAGGCGTATGCCGAATTCGGATCGGCATCGGTGCAGACATCCGGTACATTGCGCATCGTGGTCGATGCTTCGCTGCCGAGAGGCGCATTTTTCTGATACGACGGAATCGACCAAACTCGGCTGATTCCACCGCCCGAGCCGGATGCAGGCGTCGTGGTTCTGTCGCTCCACGCGCTTTCGGTGGCGTAGGGAAGGTCGTCGTAGTTGAGTGTCGTGCCTCCGCAACTTGTTGCGTACGGCTGCGAGCCGGGATCGTCAACAGACAGGACGGTTGGCGTGTTGGTATCGTCGTACGCGCCGTCATCGCCTGACGCGGAGAAGAACGAAATGCCGCGTGCCGCAATCATCTGGAGCAGCGAATTCTCGGCATCGAGGAACGAGTAGTCCGTGAACCCGTTGGTGGATTCGTTCTCGTCCAGGCCCCATGAGTTGCTCAGCACGGATGGATTCAGCGGATCCACCATGACTTCGTTGAATATGTCCTCCGTGCCCTGATCGGTGTTGGCGTCGATGTACACCTGCAGGCTTTCGGCGCCGAACGCAATCCCTGTCATCAGCTCGATGTCGAACTCAACTTCGCCGGAGCCGTTTGCGTCGAACGTCGGCGTGTACCCATTGATCGGACGCCTGACCACCTGAACGTGGTTTGCGGTGCCGCGCGTGGTACTGATCCAGGTCGAAATGTCGGAGTCCTTGTAGTCGTTGTATTCGACCACGGCCATGACTTGTCCATGGCCGGTCGCGTCCGCGGCGAGGCCGGTTTCGGAGTAATCGTTCGTTCCACTGATCATGCGCTCAAAATTGTAGGCGTCGTCAATGTTTTCCGGCGTGTAGCCGCCGCCCGGGCCGTCGCCCTGATGCGGGACGAAAGGCAGTTCTGGCATCTTCTGCGGCTCGATATGGAATCCAGTGTGACTGTCGCGCCAGCCCTGGATCGCAGGCTTGCGGCGCGGGGCATCGTTGAGGCCGATAATGGAGGCGCCGAGAGCTGCAAGGTCACCCGGCACTGTCGGTTTGACGTCATTTGCGTGGAACATGCGCCCATCAGGCATCTGGCCCTGGTAAAGGCGGACATTTGCCAGCGATTCGACCTGCTGCGATGTTCCGGAGACGTCCAGAACCATGCGCGTTCCAGAGATGTGATCCACGCTCAGGCCGTGCGTGGTCGCCGCTGCTATCGCGGCATTATAAGTTCCCTGCGTTGGTGAAAAGCGATCTACGAGTTGCTGGGCGGTTAAGTAGTGGCCGTATAGTGGATCGCCTGGATCATACAGCTTTTTCAGCAGAGCGTCCATGCCAGCCTGATCGCGCATTTGAAGCGCGATCGAGAAGGAAACACGCGCCGAAGGATTGAGACGCTGGACAAGATGAGCGCCTGCCGGCAACACGATCGACGTCGGCAGGTCGCTCGTGGCGGCATTTGCCAGAGACGAAGTCACCCATAGCGCGCACGCAAAGGCAAGCAAAGCGAAGGTGTTTGAGAATTTCATGGTGTTACTGTTGCTGCGCGGATGGCGCGGGAATTGTCTTACTGGAAATTTGGGCAACTCGACCCAGTGTTATTAATGTACCATCTTCTGACCGTGAGATTGGCGAATAGTGGCGGAAAAACGGTGCGATTAGATGCTTTCGAGGCACGGATTGCTCGACAGTCAGCGTAACTGAAAGGTCGCTACCGACCAAGGGCCGGGTAGATGCGCGCCCCGTGCGGGAGTCGCAAAAAATATTTTTGTTTTTCCTTTCCGGTTTTGGCGGGTTCGCGCGAGTATAGATAATGTGATGCTTAGAAAATCTCCGCCGGAACCACTAGCGTTGCGAAAGCGGCCAAAACAAGAAGGAAATCATTGATATTTATAAGAATAGGTAGTTGCGGGCTGTGCAGTGTGGCGGCTTGCAAACAAGCGAAGGCGTTACGAGAGATTCAGGAGAAAATTATGCGAACTAGGACCACAGCATTGACCATGCTTGCGATCGCCGCCGGAGCGCTGTTAATGATTCCGACGATTGCGATGGCGCAGCTTTATACGAATCCGTCTGGCGCAACAGCAACCGTACTTTCCACGAGCAGCTTTAGCGGAGAAACCTCTGGCGACGGCAACGGCTACGACAACAGCGGCAATCTGATTGTGTTCGGAGGGCTCTTCCAAGACGACAAGAACTCCGGATTACAGGTCGCGAGTGGCGGCACAGCGACAATCATGGGCGGAAAATTCGCCAGTGACATGCAAGGAGTCGGCAACGCGGGAACAGTTACGGTCGCGAACGGTGATTTTCTGGACAATACGTTTGCCGGACTGTACAACACTGGAACGGTTGTGATCGGAAACGGCACGTTTTCAGGAAATGCCGACGGTTTCCACAACTCTGGTCAGGCGACCGTGCTCGGAGGATATTTCAAGACGAACACAACCGGGCTCTATAACTCGAGCGGCAGCCACCTCACGATTGCAGCTGGCTTCTTTACCGGCAATAGCACTGGCGTGCTGAATTTTGCTAACTTGACCATCAGTGGCGGGAACTTCACGACTAACTCCTCGATCGGCCTAGACAACTACGGCACAACGTATATCACCGAAGGAATATTCGGCGGTAATTCGCCAGAGACGACCTTCGGGATCGTCAACGAGTTGACGAGCTCCGTTGTAGTGATGTACGTCAAGAGCGCCTCGGTTCCCTTCGGGAAACTGCCGTCGAGTGGTGCTACCGGCATTATCACCGTTTCGTTTCAGACGGGTGCCTCTCAAACGATAACGTACAAAAATAGCGGTGTGTTTTATATCGTGCCATATACGGCATATACCGTCGCGTAATAACGTTCGGCATAGCCGGAATCAACATAAGAACGGGGCAGAGTTGGAGCAAGACGCTCTGCCCTTCGTTGCGCCTGACTGGGCGATCGTGTACAATAGTTGCGCACGAGCTGAACTGCGCCCGTTGAAGGTCGTTCCTTCGATCTCAATCAAATGACATCGTCCATTACTGGGCGCTTGCCGATGGTGCAGATGAAGGAAGGCTCGACTAGCTGTCGAAAGATTCCGAATGAACATTTTCAAACTGAAGTCATCTTGTTTCAATCTTGTTGTTGCGATTGTGCTAATCGCGTTCTCCGCGACCGGCGCGGTGGATGCTCAAAGCGATGCTAGTAGCTCGCTGATTATTTACGCCGGAAATCCGATGTCGGCGACGACCATGACCGTCAAGGCGTGGGGAGGAGGGACCGCTGTTGACAGCACCGACGGCGCGTATACGAAAGGCGGCCACGGAATCCGAATTGAAACTGGCGGAGTGTACCAAGGCGGCCAGATCAACTTCACGCAGCCCGTATCGCTAGGCAATCTTAAGGCCGATAAGACGCGGTATCTTCAGTTCATCCTATCTGTTGCCGCATCCAACAAGTACAGCGCGTCGGGCCCAATCGCGGCGAGTGCCGCAAGCACGAGTTACCATTATCACCTTCCGTCCGGCTCGGTGCAGGTAGCGCAGGCTCCACGCCCGTATCCTGGCCAACCAATGCCTTACCCGGGTATGCCGGGCCAACAGCCTGGTGTTCCTGGAGGTTATCCCGGCCAGCCGGGCGGAATGCCGGGCAATCCAAACGCTCCCGCTGCAGCGCCGAGCGATGTGACTAGCAGCATACCTACTCTGCCTATCCAAAATCTTCATGTGGTCTTGAAGTTTGCCAGTGGAGCGCAGGTGGACATGATCCGGCCAGTTCGCCCCGGCAACGGCGATTCTCAGTGGGTTGCAGTTAGTATTCCACTTGCTGCCATTCCTGTTTCGGATGCGGACGCTGCGAACGCAGTGCTAAGCGCGATCTTTATTGGCAGCGACACCGCCGCATTGCTAATGATCGGCGAAATACGCACGGTCAGCAACGCGACGCCCATCTCGGCCTATGCGGGCGAAGCTCAGCAGGTGCCAACGAACACGGATGTGACGTTTGTTGCGACGGCGGACGGCGGCGTGAGTGCGCTGAAGTTCGAGTGGGACTTCGACCATCCCGACCATTTCATAGATGAGGCCGAGGGCCTGAGCGTCGTGCATCATTTCAGCAAGGCGGGAACATACAAGGTTACACTCCGCGTAAGCGATGTGGACGGAATCAAGGCGGCGGCTACTGCAACCCAAACCGTCACGGTCAGCGATCAATGATATGGCGCAGCGCTCACGCTTCCCGTGCTGGTCGCTTCACAGGCCCAAATAGTTGTCACTAGCCCAAGACCCTTTGTCTACGCTCAGGATTGATCCGGTTTCAGGTCAAGAACCACCCGTGAGCAAGAAGCGCAACCCCGTTCTCGCGCTTATCGCGGCCATGCGTCCCAAGCAGTGGACGAAGAATCTGCTTGTTTTTGCGGCACTACTCTTCACGCTGGATGCCCGTCACACGGCCCTCGATTTCGACCGCTGCTACGCTGCTTTCGTGATATTTTGCTTTCTCTCGGGATCGGCGTACCTGATCAACGACGTCATGGATGTCGACGCCGACCGCCAGCATCCCACCAAGCGTCTGCGCCCAATCGCCGCTGGGGATCTCAGCCCACGGGCTGCAGTTACGTGCTCGATTCTATTCACTGTCATTTCGCTATTCTGTGCGTTTGAGCTTCGGCCAGCATTCGGAGCGGCCGCGAGCACCTATTTCGTGCTCACCTTGTGGTATTCGCTGCAACTGAAGCATATCGTCTTGATCGATCTGCTCGTGTTGGCAATGGGATTTGTACTGCGTGCCGTTGCCGGTGCGTGGGTGATCGACGTGCGGATATCGACATGGCTGATCCTTTGCACCATGCTGCTCGCGCTGTTCCTGGGCATCGCCAAACGCCGCGCGGAGCTACTCGCCGTTTTGAGCGGACGAAAAATTGGACGCGGAGTAATCTCTGAGTACAGCGCGGATTTGCTCGACCAGATGTCGATGATCGTGACATCTTCTCTGCTGATGTCGTATGCGCTGTACACCATACAAAGCGAAGCGGCGACGAAGCATCACTATCTGATGGCGACCATCCCGTTCGTGCTCTACGGCATCTTCCGATATCTTTACTTGGTGCATAAGCGGAGCTTAGGGGAGTCGCCCGACGAGGTTTTGGTGAAGGATCAGCCGCTCATTGTGTGTGTCGTACTGTGGGGCATCGCGACGGCGGTGATTGTCACGCATCATTTCTAATCTAATCGGCGACGGATTCGGTGTCCCACTCGATCAAGTATGAGCCGCATTGGATGCATTGGAAGAGATAGAAGCTGGTCGGCGTTACCTCAAGGCTGTCCTTGGGCGAATCGGGCCGCATCCGGTCCCATAGGTCATTCACATAAGGGCCGACCTCGGACTCGTCGCCTTGCGTGTAGGTGCCTTCCAGAAACTGCCGGAAGAACTCGCGGCCATCGTCGCTCTCGGAAAGTGCCGCGCAATCGGCTTGGCCCAACTCCTTAACATACCGCATGTAGTCGCTGCAATGGACGGGCCATTCATAGTC
The DNA here is from genome assembly GCA_963699265.1 of uncultured Armatimonadota bacterium. Classification (GTDB taxonomy): domain Bacteria; phylum Armatimonadota; class Armatimonadia; order Armatimonadales; family Capsulimonadaceae; genus CAXSEA01. The sequence continues at coordinate 2,539,632 of OY969427.1, forward strand.
CTGCCATGTCGGAATGCTAGGCGTGCATGCTTCGATTTCGCGCGTCTGCTGCTGAACATATTGTTCGATTTTGACTTCGTCCCAGTCTTTGCGAAGTTCGGTGATTTGCACGCGCAGTTCGTGCTCGTCAGCAATGTTCGCAGCGGCACCTACGTCTGCCAACTTGCCCAGATGGAGGTCGGGCTCGCAAACAAACCGAATATTAGGGCCGTTTTCATCGCCAAAGTAGGCGTCGGGATAGCCGGGCAGGATTTGATGACAGATATCGCACTCCATCGGCTCGGCACTGTAGGTTGAAAACATGTGCGGATCGGCGAAGTATTTGAACGAAAGAAGCTCGTCGGTCATGGGACTACCTCCGATCAAAGAATACCCGCATAGATGATTTTAGTCGTACGGGTCAATTGCTCGCCGGTTATTGTTGCCACGCACGCAGTCTGGGGTATAATCTTGCGCGGCGATAGTTAGTTGCACCGTACAACTAGTGAAATTCGCGGCCTGGCATGGTGTTCGCGCCGGGTTGGTAGCCTCGTGGCGGTTGTAGCTCAGTTGGTTAGAGCGCCAGGTTGTGGCCCTGGAGGTCGTGGGTTCAAGTCCCATCATCCGCCCCAAAAGCCCTTTTAGCGGTTACTTTGCGCTCTGGTCAGCCGGCTGTATGCGGAACTGAGTACATAGGCCTTCGTTTTGATCTTGCATGTAGCTCCACCCTCTATTGCAATTCTCCACAGTTTCATGCCCTTCTGAAGTCGCGTGCAGGCGACAAAATGACCGTCGTAGCCAAAAACCATCCCCAAGTAAATCATTTCTTGGGGATGGTTATAGCGTAGCGGATGTCACGGAAACTGCGGCGACTAGCCGCGTATTTCCAGACCACTGTCAATGCAGCTCGATTCCGCTGACGGCCGCGGATCCGGTGACCTTCGAGAACGACACCACGATCTTGCCGGTCGAGTCCGCCGTCACCGTGAACTGCTTCACGACGGCCTGGTACTCGCCGACGCTTGCGTAGATGTCGAAGCTGGTCAGGAGCGTCTGCGTGTTCGCGGTCACGTTGAACACCCGCTTGCCCGCTTGGGTGTACGCCGACTCCGCGAAGTGCAGGCGGAGGGTGTACGAGGCGTTCGGGCTGAGGCCGGCGAACGTGTACTTGAACGAGTTCGCGTACCGCTGCGTCTGGTAGACCGCCATCGGCGCGGGGCTGGTCACGCCCGCCGTCGAGATGGTGTGCGTCGTGCTCGACGTGCTGCCGCCGGTAAAGTCCACGTCGGCGGCGAACGGGCTGACCGCGGGGCCGCCCGCGTTGATCTGAAGCGGAACTGCGGCGGGCTTGACGGTCAGCGTCGCCGTTTTGCTCACGGTCAGGTACTTCGCGGTGATGGTCACGGCGGTGATGGTCGAGACGCTGTAGCTTGTGACCGCAAACGTCGCGCTGGTCGCACCCGCCGGGACGGTCACAGTGCTCGGCACACTGGCCGCTGCCGGGTTGCTGCTGGTGAGGCTCACCGTTATGCCCGAAGTCGGCGCGGCGGAGCTGATCTTGACCGTGCCGGTGACCGCAGTCCCCCAGACGACGCTTGTCGGCGACACCGACACGCTCGACAGCGCGGGCGACTTGATGATCGTGAACGTTAGCGTGTGCTGGCTTTCGGTGTTCCCCGCCTTGTCCACGCTCCAGTAGACAGCGTATGCGACGCGACCGCGGTCACCGAAATTGACGCCGGTATACGCCGTCTGAGCGCCGGTGTCGAGTTTGTAGTACGTCGCCGAAACGCCGGACAGGTTGTCCGTTGCGGACAGGGCGAGCGTAACGGTTCCAACGTAGGTCAAACCGGACGACGCGCCGGACTCGGTCGTCACCGGCGCGGTGGAGTCGATGCTGACCGGTGGGCTGGTGAATGTCGCCGTGTTCCCGGCGACGTCGGTGACGGTCACCGTCTGCGTCTGACCCGCGCCCTGCGAGGCGAAGGTCAGCGGCGAGCCGGGTGTGGAAGACGCGACACCGGACGTCGCGTCGGACGTCGTATAGGGGATGGTCACCGTGGAGCTGTTCCAACCGCTCGCGTTTGCGGCGGGCGTCGCAGCGCCGAACACGAGCGTCGGCGCAGTCGCGTCGATCATGATCGTCAAGCTATGCGCAGATTCGGCGTTGCCCGCAGAATCCACCGACCAATAGGTGATTGTATGGGTTCCGTCGCCGGAGACATTGAAAGGTGCGGAATATGTCTGCTGAACGGTGCCATCGAGCGTGTAGCAGGTTGATGCAATGGCAAGCGTCCCAGCGGTCGCCGTGAGGGTGACCGTGACCGAGGAGCGGTACCAGCCCGCGTTGCCGGGCGTTCCGGCGAGTGACGAAGTCGTCGTTGGAAGCGTCACGGTCGTACCGAAGGTGTGAGCACTTTCGACATTTCCCGCCTTGTCCACCGACCAGTATGTGATGGTGTGCGAACCTGGCGCGTCTACCGCAAAAGGAATCGTGTACGTCTGCTGCGCGCCGCCGTCCACGGTGTAGAAGGTCGATGCGACTCCGGACAGGTTGTCGGTCGCCGACAGGGTGATTGTCGTGCCGGAGACGGTCGATGCAGTCACCGGCGGCGTCAGGTCGATATTGACCGACGGGCTGGCAAACGCTGCGGCGTTGCCAGCCACGTCGGACACTGTTACAGTCTGCGTCTCGGAAGCGCCCTGCGTCGAGAACGTCAGCGGCGAGCCGGGTGTTGCGGTGGCAACGCCGGAGGTCGCGTCGGCAGCGGTGAACGGGATCGTCACTGTTGAGTTGTTCCAGCCGCTCACATTGGCGGCGGGAGTGGGAGCGCCGAAGGTCAGGGTCGGAGGCGTAGTGTCGATGTTGAACGACTGGCTGTTTGTTGCTTCGGCATTGGATTGAGTGTCAACGGACCAGAATGTGATCTTGTGTGCGCCATCGCCTGTGACCGTGAAAGGCGTAGAGTAGGTCTGCTGCGCGCCGCCGTCAACGGTACAAAACGTGCTATAAATTGGGAAAGTCCCGGCGGTTGGGGTCAATGTGACGGTCACAGTTGACTTGTACCAACCGTTTGTCCCAAGCGTTCCGCTGAGATTGGACGACGTCGTCGGGCCGGTGACAGTCGTGGTCGCCGTATGCGCCGTTTCGATATTCCCCGCATTGTCCACAGACCAGTAGGCAATGCTATGTTGGCCCAGCGTGGCAGGCGTGAATGGCGTGCTGTACGTTTGCTGCGTGCCGGAATCCACGGTATAGAATGTGGACGCGACCCCGGAGAGATTGTCGGTTGCCGATAGGGTGACCGTCCCTCCGGCGATCAACGCTGTCGTCGCGGGCGGAGTAAGGTCGATGTTCACTGCGGGAGAAACAAACGTCGCGGCATTTCCAGCATAATCCGTGGCCGTGACCGATTGCGACTGATTTGCGCCTTCCGCAGAGAAGGAAAGCGGACTGGCTACCGGGATTTGTCGAAGAGACACCCGAAGTCGCATCCGCCCCCGTGAACGGCAAGGTCACCGACGCGTTATTCCAGCCCAGAGCGTTTGGCGCGGGGGTCAGTGCGCCGAAGGTCATGGTTGGCGGCGTTCCGTCAATCTTGAGCGACCAAACATTCTGCACCTCGGCAACACCTGCCGAATCGACCGACCAGAAAACCAATGCGTGCGTGCCATCGCCCGACACTATAAATGGACCGGCGTAGGTAGCTTGCGGGCCGCCGTCAACTGTATAGTACGTCAACACCCCGCCCGCGCCGCCGACATCCTTCGCAGACAGGGTGACAGTGATCGGCGTCTTGCTCCAGCCGTTGCTGCCCCAATTGGATGAAGCGGTTGTACCGGTGGTTACGGGGACGCCGACGTTTGACGTCATATCGACGCAATCCGTGCTGTAGCCCGGGCTCAGATAGCCCGATCCGCCGGATCCGCTGACCGTGTAGATGCTCATCGTGTTCAGTCCGGCGACGAATGCGCTCGCCGGGACGCTAAACGTGTACGTCGTGTTGTTGCCGCGATAGGTGCCGACGGTCATCGAGCGCGAGTTTGGCTGATTCGGCGGGCCGGAGTAGGTGGATGTCCAGTTGTTCACTTTGATCTGAGGCCGCGCGCCGGAATAGGCAACCGTCGTGCCGATTCGGACTGTGTGCGCCGCAACCTGCCCCTGGGTCAGGTTGAACTGGATGGTCTGGGTGCCGTTGACTGCCTGCCAGTGATAACAAGGATAATTCGCTGCGGGTGTTGACGTTCCCGACTACATAGGTTCCGGGATTCCAGGTGGTGATCGCTAACGTCCGACGGGTGCATGTAGGTCACTAAGTTGGCGTTGAGGAATTCCTGCGGCGAACCGTCCCAGTCTCCGATGCGCCAAATCGTTGGAACCGCGCTTGGATCGCCGGTGATCGTGATAGGGCCTATCGTTTGGGTGTTGCCTGCGGTGACAGTCGCTGTTCCGGTCCAGACAGCGATCTCGTTCTTGTAGACAGTCATCGCGTAAGTGCCGGGGATCATGCCTGTGCTGCTAAATGCGCCGGTCGTTGGATCGGCATTTGCCCAATACTGTGCGGTGCTGTTTGAAAAGCCGACCGTGTACGTGTAATTCGGATCGCGCCCATTAATGCCGACACCGGTCACCGTCCCGCGGCTCGACGCGGGGATGTATCCGATCAGGTTCAAATTAGCCTCGAAGGACGTGTCGATCGGCAAAGCGGGCGGTGTGCCGTTGGTGAAAACCATCTCGTAGGTGTTAAGGATGTTGAGGCGGTACGGCTCCGTTTGGGCCATACCGTAGTTGATCATGTAGGTGATCTCCTGATCCGAATCGCCCTGGTTGTTAAGGCAGCGATAGAACGGACCTCCTGAGTTGCCCTCGTTGTTGTCGCGAACCATCCAGATGCCGACGTTTGTGCCGGTCGCGCCGATGTATTGCCAGTCCATCAAGCGCATGTTGGAGTAGTGCTTTGAGCGAGTCTCGCCGTCAGGCAGGCCGAAAATGTCCCCCGACTCGACTGTAGTGGTAGTTCCGTTGATGTCCGACGGGACGGGGCCGTTCGGCAGGTCCGGATACCATATTCGCGCAATATAGCGGACCTCCGCCTGCGTGTCCGGCTCGGACGTAAAGTAAGTCCCCATGTAGATGTTGGGATAGCCGCTGCGCGCCATGTAGTAGTGCGTCAGATTACCCGCCAGCACGGTGATCAAGATGTAGTTCGTATTGATGACTTGCGCGCTGACTGTCGGAGGATTCTGTACGCTGTAAATCCAGTCGAAACCGGAATTTACTTGCGAGCCGCGCGATTGGTCCTGATATTCCACGCCGTTGTAGACCAGGCTGGCGATGTCGCCGACGGACTGCGTACTGCTGCCGGGATCAACGCGACGGATCTTGAACACGAGCCCGGCGCCGGTGTTGACCGTGTAGTAGGTCGAGTCGGATGTGAGGCCGAATGCAGCCTGTGCCGTCTGCGGAATCCAAAGGCTCGTGACCAGCACAAGGGCAACTACGAACGCAATGCCATAACCGATCACTTTACTCATCAAATTCTCCATTTAGGTTGGCGCGGACAACGCGCTCACGCCGACAATGTCGGTGGAAACTTCTGGGATGGCGCACTATATCGCAATAGTCACTCTTGATACGGCGACGCGCTCTTCGATCGTCCTGCAGGTCGCCTTGACTAAACCGAGGCCATTCTATCAGATATTCATATGCAAGTCAACCGGTTGTTGGAATTATACAACCGGTTGTTTAGCGCAATCAACCGGTTGTGTCGGTTGACGCTCAAGCTGGAGCGGCTTGCCGGTGTTGTTAGTGTGCCTTCTGGAATTGAAGAGCGGGTCAGATCCCATTGATTGCCGGCGCAGTTTCCCGCCAGTATTGCGCCGCCGTTAGAAATGGTATCGCCCGAGAAGTGCGTGCCGGTAGATTTGGCCGTGGACGTACCGGCAGGGATCGTGCTATCGTGGTAGTCGCCGTTGGTGAGATCAAACAGCAGAGCGTTAGGGTTTAGGCCAAATTTTGTTGAATAATAGAGCGACCAAATTATTGCCGATGGAGGCCAGATCATTGACCTGTCACAGTGTTCTTGCAGCGTTGCTGCTAGCCGTGCTCACTTCCTGCACTTTAAGCGCCGCGTCTGTCGCCGACGAAACTCCGCCGCCGAATGCATCAACAACTCCAGCAGAAGATGTTGCCGCGCTGATGCCCGCGCACGGGACGGTCAGCATTGAGCCAGCCGAAAAGTGGGAGGATGCGTTGGTTGCGGGCAATGGGATCATGGGCGCAATGCTTTACGGCGACCCGCGCCATGACACGATCATCGCCGACCACGCGCGGCTTTGGCTGCCGCTTGGGTCGCGCGAGGTTGTCCCTGAGATGGGCGACGCGGTCCAGCAGATGCGCTCAATCATAGCGACGCAGGGCTATGCTGCCGGACAGAAATTCTTTCTCGAAACAGCAAGAAAGCAAGGTTGGAGTGGCCACCTTGTTTGGACCGACGAAATTTCATCCCGGATTCTTTCTCACCCTCGATCAGCCGGAGGCCGGCCCCATCACCGACTACGCCAGGATAGAGGACTTCTCGACAGGAGAAGTTTCAGTGCAGTGGCGCGCAGCGGCAGGCAGTTTCAAGAGGCGCATGTTTGTTTCCAAGGTCAGCAACGTGATTGCGTTCACGGAGACTGGCCCGAAAGGCAAGCTGTCGCTTGATCTTGCCATGCAGCCCGTTGGCAACGACCTGATCGACAGTCACATCGAGACTACTGGCGGCATGATCATCTGCCACAACGTCTATGTCAAGGGCAAGGGCGGATACGACGGTGCCGTCCGCGTGATCGCATCCGGCGGGACGGTCAGCACCGCAAACGGCGTGATCTCGGTCAAAGGGGCCGACTCTGTGACGGCCTATATGCGTATCCAGCCCTGGAAGACTCCGCTCGAAGGAAGTCAGGCCTGGCCATATTCGTCCGACAACCCGGATTTCAAGCACCCGGCCGAGTGGGCGGGCCCATATCGCGCGGCTCCAGAATACAACCCGCAGTGGATGACCCAGCTCGAGAATGCGCTGAACGGCATGCCGTCATCTTATGATGCCGTTTTCGCTCCGCACAGGAAGGCGTGGGGCAGCATCTATGGCCGCGTTTCGATCGACCTCGGCGGTCTGCCAACTGAGCGGGCAATGTCTTCGGAGGCGCTGCTCGATCTCGCGCAGCAGGAAAAACGGTTGCCGCCAGCGCTGCTGGAGCGGATGTGGGACGCGGGCCGCTATGTCTTCTTGTGCTCGGCTGGACCTGAGACTCAGCCGAATCTATTCGGCATTTGGACTGGCACCTGGCAGCCGGCGTGGTCGGGCGACTACACGACGGACACGAATGTGCAGCTAGACATCGAGTGCGCCTATTCGTGCAACATGGCTGACTGCATGAACGGCTACTTCAACATGTGGGACAGCTATATACCGGATTTCCAGCGCAACGCCCACGGCCTTTACGGGTGCCGCGGCATTCTAACCGGCAGCCGGGCGTCCAACAACGGCCTTGCGCTGCACTGGGACTCGGGCTGGCCGGGAAACCTTTGGACGCCCGGCGCAAGCTGGCTGGCACACTGGTACTACGACTACTACCAATATACGGGCGACAAAAAGTTTCTGCGGGAGCGCGCAATCCCGTGGATGGAGCAGTGCGCTCTATTTTGGGAGGATTTTTTGAAGGGCACTGAAGATTCAAGCGGGCATTACATGTTCCGACCATCGTATAGCGCCGAAAACGGATGGGGCGACAACTCCTCGCAGGACATCGAAATCACGCACGAACTGCTGACCAACTTGATTACGGGCTGCGAAACCCTGGGCATCGATTCTGACAAGGTCGTCAAATGGAAGGCGATGCTTGCGAAGATGCCGCCGCTGCTTATCAACGACCAGGGACAACTTAAGGAGTGGTCAAACCCGACTCAAGGCGAAAACAACAACCATCGGCACTTAATGCATCTGTATGGAGCGTTCGAAAGTGGTCAATTTAGCGATGAAAGCGACCCGAAGCTGTTCGCTGCGGCGAAAGTTGCGCTGATGAACCGCATCAAGGCGTTGACCGAGGATGCAACTCACGGCTACATGCATACGGGTCTGGCTGCTGCTGGGCTTGGATTGGGCGATGTGGCGTTTCAGCGCATCGAAGAGCTTGCCATCCACCGCTCCATCTATCCCAGCATGGTTGACGCGCACTACGGTGGTCCGCGTGTGCTTTGCGACGATGGTAACGGTGCTACACCGGAGATCGTCAACAGAATGATTGTTCAGTCCAAGATCGGAGAATTGACCCTTCTGCCCGCTCTGCCAATCCAGCTTCCTCACGGCACGTTGTGCGGGACAAGGGCGCGCGGGGCAATCACAGTCAACCGCATCGACTGGAACAGGCCAGACGGCACTTTGGTGGCGGATATCACGTCCGATGCGACGCAGGAGATAGCGATAAGACTTGCCCCTGGTTCGGTCGTTGAAGAGATCACGATCGATGGGAAGGCGCGGCCTGTTGCAAAAGACAGCACCGGCACAGCGGTTTGCCATCTGACTCTCCCGAAGGGCAGGAAGATCGAATTGCGCGCCAAAGTGAAGTTTGCCGACCCAGTCGCATAAGTGCATAATCCGATTGAACGAGCCGCGTTGACCGCGCGTAAATAAAACAAAAAAGTTTTCAACAACCGGTTGACGTGCCGGAAGACCTGTGTTATACTGGCTTCTATAAACCGGTTGTTGGACAATTCAACAACTTTTGACAACCGACAGTGCAGCCATCGAAATTGCCACGAATGGCAACTGCGCACCAAATTAATGAACATCTTGAGCAGCAATCTTCTAGAGCGAAAAACGAGCAGCCCTCCGACCATCCAGGATGTTGCTGCGGCGCTGGGAATGCACAAGTTGACCGTTTCGGTGGCCCTGTCCGGCAAGGGAACGATTTCGACGGGAACGCGCAACCGAATTCTGGCGGTCGCTCGAGAGATGGGCTACGAGCCGAACCCGCTGGCGCAGCGCCTAGCGAACGGCCACAGCAATCCGGCGGTCTGCATCTTCAGCGGCATCCTCGATGTTGGCCTCGCGACCGAGAAGATTCTCTTGATCCAGCGAGAGCTCAGCAGGCAGTCCCTTGAAGTTCCGATCTATACGTGCTCGGAAGCGAGCGGCGAAACGGGTAGGACTCAGGCAGCGCAGGTGCGTCAGATTTGCCGCCAGCGACCGCGCGCTATTATTTGCGCTGCGCAGATGATCGATAATGCCGTCTTTAACGAATTGCAAGCCTATCAGGATGCGGGAGGCACGGTCGTCAGCTACGACATTGCCGTTCCGCTGGAGTGCGATCAGGTGGTCTTTGACCGGGAGGACAACGCGTATCAGGCGGCGTCCTACCTGCTCAACCGTGGCCACCGCAAAATCGGCCTGGCAATGACCAGCTCGATCGACTGGCTGACACATTCGCCGCAGTATGTTCAGCCAGCTCGAATTAAAGGTTTCACCCGCGCTCTCGCCGAGCGCGGCGCGGAGATACGGGACGAGTGGTTCTTCCACCATTCAACCTACGAAAAGGGCGGCGACGAGCTGGCGCGTAAGTTTTTGGCACTCAAAGATCGCCCAACGGGCCTGTGCATCGTCAACGACTATGTCGCGCTTGCGTTTATGGTCGAAGTGATGCGCGCGGGAGTAAAAGTTCCTGAAGAGCTTAGCGTCGTTGGGCATGATAATCAGCCTATCTGCCACTATTGCCCGGTTCCGCTGACTTCAGCGAGCCAGCCGGTTGAGCTAATTGCGCGCAGAGTTGTTGATATCCTGTTAGACAGGCTGAACGGCGTGAGTGGCCCCGCAAAATCGGTGCTGATCACGAGCGACATGGTGGAGCGGCAGAGTGTCGCAACGCTATAAGGGGACGCTCGCCCGTCTCCCAGAAATGATATTTTCTAGAGTTTGCCTAACGCCGCGAAATTAGGCGATATACGACAATCGTTAGATTCAGATAATTTACAAACAGTCCCAGAACTCATGGAGGTTCGGATAAATGATTAAGCAACGTGGTTTCACACTGATAGAGCTCCTAGTTGTCATCGCCATCATCGCGATTTTGGCGGCTATTCTTTTCCCAGTGTTCGCTTCGGCGCGGGAGAAGGCGCGTCAGACTGCGTGTCTTTCAAACGAAAAGCAGCTTGGGCTCGCCATGCTACAGTACACTCAGGACTTTGATGAGACCATGGTGTTGAAGGACTATGCGGCCAACAATCCAGCGATAGCGCACTGGATGGACATGCTTTATCCGTACATCAAGTCCGCAGCCGTCTACACCTGTCCCAGTCGCAGCGATCAAGGACCAACCAACCTGTATTACAACGTCTATAGCCCCGGACGGGTCGGCTACAACTACGGAACATATGCCATTAACGGAACGTACGACCAGTATGATGTATCGCAGGGCTTTACTGGAATAAACACGGCGAAGATCACCGCACCCTCGGCACTGGTGGCGTTTGTCGAAGGCTCTGTTCCGTCCAGTACTAGCGATGTTGACGCTGGCGTGGACTTCAATATTTCTGCGCCTACTCTTGCCGGTGCAGTAGTAATTGATATGACGCAGGCTATACCGGTAGCAAGCGTTGGCGGCAAAGACTCAATTCTTGCGATGCACAGTCAACGGACGAACGTGCTGTGGGCAGACGGACATGCAAAAAACATCGACCTGTTTGGGTTGATGGCGCAGCACGCCAGCTCGTTCAACGGCAAGCAGATACTTTACAACTTTAGCGTCCACAACTATTAAATAGCGGATCACGCTGAGGCGAGAAAACGTCAGTTTAGGTTTCTTCAAAAGCATGATGAAATTCTTAGGTAATGCGGCAACATGTATCGGCGCCGCCTGCGCCATCTTTGGCGCGGGCAATGCGGAGGCACAACAAGCCCCGCCAGTCGTTGCGGCGGCTGTCGAAGGTGGAATCACGATGCAAAACGGCATCGTTTCCATCACGGTCAACAAGAAGTCCTACCTCTCGTCGATCCTGTACAAGCACAACGGGCAAACGGTCGCGATGGGCAATCACGGGTTTTCGATGTACTTCGATTCAAACGCCGGTGCCGAGGGCCTTCCTGCTGATGTCGCGGCAAAGGCGCCAAAGGCTGGCTATCAGCCGATGGCGGAATACTGCAAGAGTATTCAGATCGTCTCAAGCACCCCTGATGCGGCAGAGGTAGTGGCGTCCGGCGGCCCGACAACTTACTTGCCGTTCGAGACCGATGTCCACTACATCATGAAGCGCGGCCTGAGCGGGTTTTACACCTATGTCGTGTTTCATCATGCGCCGGACATGACAGCCGGCGGGATCGGGCAAACGCGCTTTGTGATTCGCGGACCAAAGGCGTCAACACTTTACACCGATCATGTGGTCGATGACGCGCGCTTCGGCCCAATCGACCGCTCGCCGGATGTCAAGGCTGTTTCCGACGCCACGTACCTCCTTCAGGACGGCAATGTCTACTGCAAGTACGACAATACGGCATTTCTGGAGAACCATCATGTCCACGGGATGACCGGTCATGGGGTCGGCATCTGGATGGTCAATGCGAGCGAGGAGTATGTCAACGGTGGCCCGATCAAGCAGGAGCTGACGGTTCACGCGGACAATTCCCTGCTCAACATGCTGGACGGTGGCCATTACGGCGCGAGCGGAGTGCATGTTGACAAGGGTACGGATTGGCGCAAAGTGTATGGGCCATTTCTGGTTTACATCAATAGCGGTGCGACTACGGAAGAGATGTTTGCCGATGCGAAACGTCAAACGGCCGTTGAAGTGCAGGCATGGCCGTACAAGTGGGTGTCCGACCCTGACTTTCCCGTCGTGCGCGGCACTGTATCAGGCGTGTTGAAGCTGACTGATGGCGAAAGCACTGCCGGAGCGCATGTCGTGCTTGCCGCGCCTGGCAGCGACTGGACGCAGCAGGCGAACGGATACGAATTTTGGACCACCTGCGCAGCCGACGGATCGTTCACGATTCCGAAAGTACGGCCAGGTTCCTACGCACTCTACGCGTACGGCGCGAACCAGTTTGAACAGTTGGAGAAGGATGGCGTAAGCGTCACTAGCTGGCGGCACAACTGATCTTGGCACGGTTGCCTGGACACCGGTCAAGCACGGCAAGCTGATTTGGCAGATCGGCACGCCCGACCGAAAGTCCACCGAATTCAAGAATGGCGAGGACAACTGGGGTTCCAACGGAATGCGTCATTGGGCGAACTACATGACGTATCCCAAGGACTTCCCGAACGATGTGACGTTCACCATTGGCCAAAGTCACGAAGCGACCGACTGGAACTTCGCCCAGTGGACGTGGTACTGCAAGAAGCCGTACTGGAGCATCGATTTTGAAGGACCAGCGGTGCGGACGGGCACGGCGACATTGACAGTCGGAGTCGCAGGATCAAATCCGCTGAACGGGCACCATACCGAGACGGTGATTAGCGTGAACGGCACCAAAGTGGCGACTCTGGAGCTGGTCAAGAGCGGTGCAGCCGCGTACCGAAGCGGAGGATCGGATAGCCTCTATCAATTGAAGTACGTGACGTTCGACGCATCCCTCCTCAAGCCCGGAATGAACGAAATCGAGATCGGCGATAGCCATGCTACTCCCTTCCCAACGATTCCGCCTGGCGCAAGCGGACGTGACGCGTTCGATGGCATGAAAGTCGGCACTGTCGGCGCTGTCATGTACGACGCAATTCGGTTGGAGATTGGAAAGTAATATAGGTTTGGCTAGTGGCACAGTTGCCTGGCGAGAGTATCTTATGAGCGGAAAGCAAATTAGTTTTGGGTTAATGGGGATGGTCGCTGCCGCACTTCTGGCGGCGTGGCAGGTTCCCGCGCAAGCGGATGTGAAGCCCGCAGCTCTTTTTAGCGACCACATGGTCTTGCAGCAGAGCGTCAGCGCGCCGGTTTGGGGCTGGGCGAGTCCCGGCGAAAAGGTGACGGTATCGTTTGAGGCGCAACATGAGAGCGCGATCGCGGACGCGAATGGCAAGTGGCTCGTGCGCATCCAGACGCCAAAAGCTGGCGGACCCTACTCGATGACGGTTTCCGCTCCTTCGGGCACGGCGAAGATCGACGACATCCTCGTCGGCGAGGTTTGGCTGGCGTCTGGTCAGTCCAACATGGACTTCACGATATCAAACAATCCGAAAACGTTCGCCGGCGTCCAGAACATGGATCAGGAGATCGCTGCTGCGAACTTTCCTCAGGTGCGGATGTTCACTGCCGATCTGAAAATGGCGGACACGCCACAAACGGATGTGACCGGACATTGGGCGGTCTGCTCGCCCCAGACTGTCGGGCAGATGTCGGCGGTTGCGTACTTCTTTGCCCGCGACTTGAACCAGGCCGAAAAGATACCGTTTGGCATAGTGGACAGCACGTGGGGCGGAAGCTCCGCGCAGTGCTGGATCAGCCGCGACGCGCTTGAGTCAGACCCCGTCGCTTAAGCCACTCGTGGACAGCTACGAAACAAATGCAGCGTCGTGGACCCCGGACAAAGCGCAAGCGGATTATCAAGTTGCGCTGGCCAAATGGCAGACCGACAGCGATGCCGCCAAAGCTGCTGGCAAGCGGGTGCCAAGGAAGCCATCGGTTTCAAAAGACCCGCACCAGGATCAGCACAACCCCTATCTGCTTTACAACGGCATGATCGACCCGATCAAGACGTACGCCATCCGCGGCGCGATCTGGTATCAGGGCGAATCTAATGGTCCGACCGCGAATCTCTATCTCGAAATGATGAAGACGCTCATCGGGAGCTGGCGGCAAGCGTGGGGCGAGGGCGATTTTCCGTTCTACGAAGTGCAGCTTGCCGGCTACGGCAAGCCGACCGACAGCCCGATCCAGGGGCGCAGCCAGATCGCGGCAGTGCGCGACGCTCAGCTCCAGACGATTAAGACGGTGCCGAACACCGCAATGGCGACGGCTGTCGATATCGGCGATGCCACGACCATTCATCCGAAGAACAAGCAGGAAGTGGGCCGCCGCCTGTCGCTGATCGCTCTCAACCAGATTTATGGCGAAAAAGACACCGAGTTTTCCGGGCCGATCTACGATTCTATGACGGTCGAGGGAAATCAGGCGCGGATCAAGTTCACGCATCTTGGCGGCGGACTTTCGATGTGCACGGCGACACCCTCACGGGCTTTGCGATTACCGGCGACGGCAAGACCTGGGAGATTGGCGATGCCAAGATCGACGGCGACACTGTCGTTGTCAGCAGCGCAAAAGTGGATAAACCTGTCGCGGTGCGCTACGCCTGGGCCGACAATCCGGTAATGACGCTCTACAACAAGGCCGGCCTACCGGCATCCCCATTCAAGACCGACGAAAATTAGCACGCATTCTTATCAAGGAACGGAAATTCATGTCACGACGAACTCTTAATGTCACACACTTGACGGCATTGTCTTTGCGCCATTTTGGCGACGCTGGCAATCAGCACAACGGCTATCCGCGCGGATATGCGCCGGCAGCGCAAAGCGCCGGTATTCCGACGCTCTACATCATCGGCGATTCGACAGTTCACAATCCCGGCAAAGGCCTAAAAGGCTGGGGCGATGTGGTTGGCGCTCAGTTTGACCTGACCAAGATTCATGTTGAGAACGACGCAATCGGGGGGCGTAGCAGCCGCTCCTACTATACCGAGGGCAAGTGGGACGCGGTTGCGGCCAAGCTCAAGCCGGGCGATTTTGTGTTCATGCAGTTCGGTCATAACGACGGCGGCCCGGTGGTCGGCGGAACGGGCCGGGCATCGCTGAAAGGGATTGGCGACGAGACGCAGGACATAGTCAATCCCAAAACGAATCTGCCCGAAACAGTCCACACGTACGGCTGGTACATGAAGCAATATGTCGAGGGTGCCAAGGCGAAGGGTGCGACTCCGATTGTCTTTTCGCCGATTCCGCGCAACATGTTCGGCACGACCGGCAAACTCGGACGCAACAGCGGCAACAGCTACGGCGGTTGGTCGAAGCAGATCGCCGACGCGGAGGGGGTGCCGTTTGTCGATCTTAACGACATTGTCGCAACAAAATTTGAGGCGGCCGGGCCGGATAAGGTGAAGGCGGTCTATTTCCTCACGGATCACACGCATACGACGCCGGCCGGCGCGGAGCTGAATGCTGAGTCGGTGGTCGAAGGATTGAAGAAGCTGCCGAACAATCCGCTCGCACCATACCTTTTGCCGAACGCTCCCGTGCAGACGGCGCAGCAGCCTTAAGGCGATACAATCAGCGCCATGCAATTGGACGAAATCAACGAACCTGCGGCAGCTAGTTGGCCAGAGATCGGCAGCGCAACAAAGCCCTGGACTCGTTGGTGGTGGCTTGGCAGCGCGGTTGACGAAGAGAATATCACGCAATTGCTGGAGGCGTATTGCGAGGCTGGGATCGGCGGGGTGGAGATCACGCCGATCTACGGCGCCCAGGGCGAAGAGCTGCGCGACATCCCCTTTCTTTCCGACAAATGGATCGCGATGCTGAGGCATACGGTTCGCGAGGCGCAGCGGCTCGGTATGGGTGTCGATATGCCGACCGGGACTGGCTGGCCGTTTGGTGGTTCGCAAGTCACCGATGAACTCGCCGAAGATAAGCTGGTGGTCGAAGCACTTAGGGTGCGGACTAAGCGCTTGTCTCTGCCAACGGATGGTTCGAAACCTCAGGCGATCACGGCGTATTCCGAAAGTGGCGAAACACTGCTGCTGACGGATTTTCTTCGCGGCGACGGCAAGCTAGATTGGACACCTCCCGACGATCAGTCCTGGACTGTGTTTGTAGCGTCGCAAAAATTCGCGGGACGGATGGTCAAGCGCGCCGCGCCTGGTGGCGAAGGCAAGTGCATCAATCCGTTCTCTAAGAAATCGCTGGATCAATATTTGACGCGCTTTGATACTGCCCTCGCAGACCTGCCGCCTGGTGCGATTCGCTGCCAGTTTCACGATTCGTTCGAATATCTTGCCGACTGGTCACCCGATCTGTTCTGTGAATTTGCGCGCAGGCGCGGCTACGATTTGCGACTTCATCTGGATGTCCTGGCCAAAAACTGCCCTGATACAGATCGCTCTGTGCGGGTCCTGACCGACTACCGCGAAACCATCTCCGACCTACTGCTGGAAAACTTTACGCAGTCCTGGACTAACTGGGCGCACGCGAAGGGCAGCATGAGCCGCGATCAGGCGCATGGCTCACCTGGAAACCTTCTCGATCTCTATGCGACGCCTGATATCCCCGAAACGGAAATATTCGGCGCGGTCGCCGATCCGCGGGTGCATAAATTCGCTTCGTCTGCAGCGCATGTCGCTGGCCGACAACTGACGTCGTCAGAGACAGGCACGTGGTTCGACGAGCATTTCAATGTCACCCTCGCACAGTGCAAAGCGGCGATTGATCTGCTGTTTGCGAGCGGCATAAACCATATCTTCTATCACGGCACGGCCTATTCTCCGAGTGATGCGAAATGGCCCGGATGGCTATTTTATGCCTCGACAACATTCGCCCCGCAGGATCCACTTTGGCACGATTTCGGCACGCTGAACAGCTATGTCGCGCGTTGCCAGTCCATATTGCAGGCGGGATATCCCGGATAACGATGTCCTCCTCTATTGGCCGCTGCACGATCTTTGGCATAACCGTCCAGATGCGTACATGCTTGAGATCAGCGGCCACTGGCTTCAAAGCGAGCCGTTCGGCCAAACTGCGCAGCGACTTTGGGATGGGGGATATCAGTTCGACTATGTTTCCGACCGACAGCTTACCGGCGCGAAAGTCGTTGGTGGAAAGATTCAGCTTCCCGGCGGCGAATATGCGGTGATTGTTGTGCCGCCATGCACCGTTATGCCGATTGAGACATTAGAAGCGCTGCTCGAAATTCAACGTCAGGGTGGAACGGTAAGCTTCGTAGCAGGAATGCCAAGCGATGTGCCCGGCTTTGCAGATTTGAATTCGCGGCGTGAACGACTAGTCGAGTTGCGGCGAGCGTTTCAGGAACCGAACCACGGCGACTTGTTTGAGCAGTTGATGTCATCTGCGGCGAGGCGGGAGATTATCGCGGATAATTCCTGCGTGTCGGTGATCCGGAGGCGAACCGATGACGGCGTGGACTATTTCATTGCCAATCAGGGCCAAGCCGCGATTGATGGCTGGGTGCCGCTGAACTCAGAATTCGCGTCCGCTGTGATCGCGAATCCGATGACCGGCTCAATAGGCATTGCCGCTTGCAGGATTCAGCGGGGAAATAGCGAAGTATATCTCCAGCTTGCGGCGGGCGAATCGGTCGTTGTTCGGACACTTGTCAAGGAACTGTTGAACTGTGCGCCGTGGCAATATGTTCGCTGCGCGGGCGAGCCGCATGAAGTGGCTGGTGCTTGGCGGATTGAGTTCGTAGACGGAGGGCCGGTTTTGCCCGGCACGATCTTGACGGATCGCTTAGCGTTTTGGACCGAGTTCGGCGTTCCGGATGCGGATCGTTTTGCGGGAACGGCGAAGTATTCGGTCAGGTTCAACAGGCCGCAGGATTGGAACGGCGAATGGCTGTGCTCGCTGGGTGAAGTGGCCGAAAGTGCGCGTGTTACACTT
Source organism: uncultured Armatimonadota bacterium (assembly GCA_963699265.1). Lineage (GTDB taxonomy): Bacteria > Armatimonadota > Armatimonadia > Armatimonadales > Capsulimonadaceae > CAXSEA01. Next base: position 2,557,242 of record OY969427.1, read on the forward strand.
AACGGCGAGCATACCGTTACGTGCATAGCAGGTCCGTTCGAAGTGCGCTTGCCCGCGTTGCTTCCGAGTGGGAACATTTTGGAGATTGAGGTCAGCAATTTAGCGGCCAATCGGATTCGCGATATGGATCGGCGCGGCGAAACGTGGCGCATTTTTCGGGAGATCAACTTTGTGGATCGAAGTTATAAGCCGTTCGACGCGTCGAATTGGCCGGTGAGAGCGTCGGGGCTTAAGGGGCCGGTAATGTTGACGCCGATTGAGAGTTTTGGCCGCGTAGACAGTCAGGAATTTGGCTAGGGTGGTTGCGAAATCCTCAAGCTGAGAAGACACAGGCGGGGACGCCTGCGCCACAAAGAGTACCTCCCCTAGCCCCTCCTTCCGAAAGGAGGGGAACATTCTGATGAACACAACAGCGCCAATCAAAAACGAAACAGCCGAAGGGGACGACATCGCAGCGTCCGCCAGGCAAAGTGCCAGCAGCCCTCCCTTCTGGCGAAGCATTCTCATCGGCGCGGTGCTCGTGCCCATTTCGGTCTATTTCGGCAACTACGCGTATGTCGTCACCCAGGCGCTGCTTTGGGGCCAAACATCGCTGCTGCGCGGGCCGGTTTTTGTGCTGTTCCTGATCGCCCTGCTCAATCTTCTCATTCGCAAAGTTGGCAAACGCGCAGGTTTGCAGGCGTCCGAAATGCTGGTGATCTACTCCATGGTCGCCGTCGCAACGGGCGTTTCCGGGTTCGGGATGATTCAGTTCCTGATTAACATCCTTCCCGCTGGCGGCTACTACGCGACTCCAGTCAACCAATATGAGCGGTTCCTGCATTGGATTCCGCAATGGCTGGTGCCGCACGGCCATAAGGTCGTGACCGACTTCTATATCGGCCATGCATCGTGGCTTCGTCCAGACGTCTTGGCCGCCTGGGCACTTCCGGTGACAGCCTGGTCGCTATTCCTTGTGGTGATGTGCTGGACGACTCTTTGCCTATCGTCGATCATCAGCCGGACATGGATTGAGGACGAGCGGCTGGCGTTCCCTCTTGTGCAATTGCCCTTGCAGATGGCGCAAGGGGCGTCCGGCTTTTCAAAATTCTTCACGAGCCGTGCAATGTGGGCAGGATTCATCGCCGCGGGTCTGCTCGAATCGGTCAACTACATCAACTACCTGTACCCCTCGATGCCGCAGATTCAGATCAAGCCGTATCATCTGGAGCCGCTGTTTAAGACGGCGCCAGGATCGTCGATCGGCGTATTCACCGTCGCGTTTTATCCGTTTGCGATTGGTATCGCGTTCCTTCTTTCGCTGGATGTTTCGTTCTCATGCTGGTTCTTCTACCTGTGCAGCAAGGTGGAAAACGTTGTCGCGGCGGCGATTGGGCAGGGCAGCGGCGGCGTTGCTCATGGCGGGTATGCGTCGCCACCGTTCTTATATGAGCAGGGCGTAGGAGCGTTTGTCGCGCTCGGACTGCTGCTGCTTTGGCGCGCGCGGCGGCCGATTCTCAGAGAGATCGCCGCGCAGCGCGAAAGAAAATCCGGCACGAGTCCAACGATTGGATTGATGTTCCAGAAACCCGCGATAATCGGCGCTCTTGCTGGGATGATCCTGCTGACGGCGTTTTCGTGCGTGATCGGCCTGCCACTGTGGATCGCGCTTCTGTTTTGGATCGTTTACATTTTGATTCTGGTGGTCATATCCCGGATTTTCGCGGAGGCGGGTGCGGGATGGGTGTGGGGGCCGGGAGTCGCGGTGCATTCGGCGATCTTGGACGGAATTGGAACCGGCCAGCCGCAGCAGACTTTGGTGGGCTTTGGCCTGCTCAACTGGTTCGACTCGGAGTTCCGTGACGCCCCTATGCCCCATCAGCTTGAGGCGATCAAGATGAAGGAAGAGACGCACGGCAGCGGCAAGCAGATGTTGAGCGGGCTGCTGATTGCGTCGGTCATCGGCGTCGTTGCCGCGTTCGCGAGCTATCTTTCGATGTACTACCACTATGGGGCGGCGTCCGCGAATGTCCGTCCGGCGCTGCAGGGGGTCGGCTCGAATGTCCTCAAGGGTATCAACACCCTGATTCTCAATCCGCATGGAACTGACTCAGGCGCGATCGGCGGCATGGCGGCTGGCGCGGTGATCGTCTCTGCGCTGACTTTCCTGCGCCAGTGGTTTCCCTGGTGGCCGCTCAATCCACTCGGCTACGCGCTCGCGGGAACGATGTCGATGGAGTATATGTGGTGCCCGTTCCTGATTGGATGGGCGATCAAGCTGGTGACTTTGCGTTATGGCGGTGTTAAGATGTTCCACAACCTGCTACCGTTCTTCCTCGGCCTAATCCTCGGCGACTATGTTGTTCCGATGCTTTGGGGAATTTGGGGGATGGCAGCGAATACTCAGGTGTACATGGCATTTCCGCATTAGGCTTCTTGCTCGAATTTTGGGACCGTCGTCAACTCTGACCCAGTCTAAATCCGGCTGAAATCGCATCCGACGGATATCGCTATTGCGATCGCTATTTCCTCAACAGTTTCTTCGTCAACTTCACCTTTGTACTGGATCAGGCGTGCCGTGGACACGTTACGCACCTGAAAGGTATCCGCAAGACTTTTCTTTGTCAGTCCATTTTGCGGAGCCGGTTCAATTGTCACCATCCATGAATTTCGGTCGAAATGGGGTTGCCAAGCCGTTATTGGAACGACTATGGCGGCAGGGCAGCAATCCAATTGAACTCGGGCTAACGACCAAGCATGGACGTTGCTTGCCCATTTCAGAACCAGTAATGGGCTCCAGGTCTACTTGCCAAATTTCACCCCTTGACGGATTCCGTCTTGGCATTTTCCGCTACTCGGCCTCGCCGAAAAACGGACCAGGGTCAAGTTCGTTGAAGACAGTCAGTTCTGGATCGCTAGTGTAATACTTCGCGGCAGTGCGCGCCGCAATGACGTAAAGCAAATCCCGCTCGCTAGCCGGTAGCCTTGCAAGTTCGGATGGTCGTAATTTGACCTCGTGAGATGCGGGTTGGTCTGAGTCGCTTTGCGAGTCTAGATTTGCGGTCGGAGCTGTTTTGATGTTGACGGCGCTTTTGGAAGCCATGTGAGAATTGTACACAACGATCCGTGGTTTGGCAACGTGACGTGGAGCGGCGGATGAAGTACCATTGCTTCATGGAATGTGCCATCGATCTGCCCCCAAGCTTTGACTTCCTCGAATGCCTGAACGCGCACGGCTGGAAAAGCCTCAAGCCGTTCGATTGGAATGCCGAATCGGGGCTGCTGCAGCGCGTCGAGAGTTTTGGGGCTCGCCGCGTCGGGAACCTGAAGATCTATGTAACGGGCGGTCAGGTAGTTGCCGAGACCGAGGTTGATGTTGACAAAGACGACCTAGTTTCTCGGCTACGCCGCATGCTCCAGCTCGATATTCCCGTCAACCAGTTCCACGCGTACTGCTTGACGCAAACGAAACTCAGCCAGGTACCTGGTCGCAAGCAAGGGCGCATACTCCGATCGCCAACGCTCTACGAGGATGTGGTCAAGGTCATCGCGACGACGAATACCACTTGGACCCAGACCAAAGCGATGGTCGCGCGTATTGTGGACAGTTTCGGGTCGCCGCTGCCATCAGATCCGACAGTCCATGCGTTCCCAACTCCCGAACAGATTGCAGGCGTATCGCTGGAGGAGTTTGCGGGCAAGGCCAAGATGGGCTATCGCAACGCGAGCGTCCACCGCATTGCGACGGACATTGCCGAAGGAAAGCTCGATTTAGAGGCGTGGCAGAATCCGTCGCTTCCTTCAGCGGAACTGACCAAAATGCTCCTCTCGCTGCCGGGGATCGGCCCCTACGCGGCGTCCTGCCTCATGATCTATCTTGGACGATATGATCGGGTCAATGTCGATTCATGGGCGCGCATGATGGTGGGCAAGGAGCTTGGCAGAACGGTTACGGACAAGGAGGTACACGCGTTTTTCGAGCCCTACGGCGAATGGAAGGCGCTCGCGTACCATTTCTATCCGTGGAAAGAGGCTGAGCCGGAGTATTAGGGGAACGTAAGTGCGTCAGGCCGCAATTTTGATCGCTTGTGGATCGTTGGAGTCGAACCGCATGTTGCGAAGGCGCAGAGAATTGGTCACGACCGCGACGCTGCTGAACGCCATTGCCAGTGCGGCGATCATTGGGCTGAGAAGACCAAAGGCCGCGAGGGGTATGCCGATGGAGTTGAACGCGAACGCCCAGAAAAGGTTCTGCTTCACGACGGCCATGGTTTGGCGCGCAAGCAAGATGCTGTTGGGGACACCGTCAAGGTTGGAGTTGAGCAGAACGACATCCGCCGCTTGCGAGGCAATATCGGTCGCTTTGGCCATTGCGATGCCGATATCTGCCTGAGCGAGGGCCGCGGCATCGTTGACACCGTCGCCGACCATCGCCACCTTTACCGCACCGCCGTGCTGCCACTCCTTGATCGCTTCGAGCTTGCCATCGGGACGAACGCCCGCGATCACATCGCTGATTTCCAGCACCGACGCAACCGCCTTCGCAACTCGCGGATGGTCGCCGCTAAGCATGGCGGTCTCAACGCCCATGCGCTTCAGGCGAAGATTGGCGTCGCGTGCCTCCGGCCTCACCGTGTCGGCGACACCCAGCACTGCAACCTCCTCGTTGTCCACCGACATCAGCATCGCCGTCTTACCCTGCTCCTGGATGTGCTCGACATCGCCCCGCGCACGGTCAATCTGCATGACTCCGCGTCCTTCAAGGAACGCCAGCCGGCCAACAACCACCTCATACGTTGCAATCTTTGCGCGGACACCATCACCGGCATCGGAGGTGAATTCCGTAGCGTCGAACAGCGGCACGCCTTCGCGGCCTGCTTCATCGACAATGGCGGCACCAAGCGAGTGCTCGGAGCCGCGTTCTGCTGACGCGGCCAGGCTGATGACCTGCTGGCGGCTGAATCCGTCGTGCAGAATGACGTCTGTCAGTCGCATCCTGCCTTCGGTCAACGTGCCGGTTTTGTCGAAGACGACTTTGCCAATCGTCGCAAGCTGCTGCAATGCACTGCCGTCGCGAATCAAAATTCCGTGCTGTGCGCCCCGTCCGGTGGCGACAATCACGGCCGTGGGAGTCGCCAGCCCGAGCGCGCAAGGGCAGGCGATCACGAGAACCGAAACGGCGTGCATCAGGGCGACGCTAGCGTGCATGTGCAAAACCATGCTGACGGCGAAGGTCAGCAGCGCAGCGACCAAAACCACTGGCACAAACACGGCTGAGATCGAGTCGGCCAGCTTCTCAACCGGCGCTTTGCTCGCCTGGGCGTTTTCGACCAGTGCCGCGATCCGCGCGATCACGGTGTCTGAACCAACCGAAGTCGCACGGTAGATGATCGTTCCGCTGGTATTGATCGACCCGCCGACTACCGTGTCACCCAGGCTCTTGCTGACCGGGACGCTTTCGCCCGTCACCAGGGACTCGTCGGCGGAGGACCTGCCCTCGCTAACGACACCGTCCACCGCGAATTTTTCGCCTGGACGTGCGCGTAGCAGGTCGCCTGGGATAATTTCGTCAATCGGAACGTCCCGCTCGGCACCGTCCGGCCTCAAGATTCGAGCGCGCTTGGGAATGAGGCTGACCAGGCCGCGGATCGCCTCGCCTGACCGATCGCGCGCCCGGCCCTCGAGCCAGCGGCCGAGCAGGATGAATGTCACGATCATCGACGACGTGTCGAAATAGACGGCCATGCGGTGGCCGCGGATCAGTTCGGCAACGGAATACAAGAACGCCGCCGACGAGCCGAGCGCGATCAGCGTATCCATGGTCGCTGAAGCGCTGCTTTTAAGGGATTTCCAGGCGGACTCGAAAAACGGCGCGCCGCATCCAAACACGACTGCGCCAGAAAGCAGCCCGGCAACCCAAAGGTCACCGATAGGCGGCATCCGCTCCATCATCGAGATATAGATGACAGGGATCGACATGATGAACGCCAGAAGAAACCGAGTCTGCGCGATATTCAGCGCGGATGCTTCAGCGCTTGCGTCATCAGGAACAGCGCTTTTGAGCCGCGTCTTAGCAGTATAGCCAGCCTTCTCGATCGCGTCTGCCAGCTTGTCGCGGCTGGCTGGCGCGCTGTAGATGACGCGCGCGCGATTCGTCGCGAGGCTGACGGACGCACTCTCGACACCCTCAACTTTAGTTAGCGCACGCTCAACCCGCTGAATGCAGCTTGCACAGTGCATGCCTTCAATGTCGATTGTCGCGATGCTTGCGGGCGAGGGCTCAGTATCCGGAGCGGGGGGTTCGGCGACATTGGGGCGGAGTGGGGTTTTTATCATTAAGCTGTCGTGTTGTTAAATGGAGTTTGAATTTCGGAAGCTATCTGTTTCCCTCCTTTCGGAAGGAGGGAGTAAGGGAGGTTCTTTGTTCGTCCGCACAGACGAGGTGTCCTCATCGCGGGTTCTCATGAGCTACGCTAGCGCCAAGACTACCTCCCCTAACCCCTCCTTCCGAAAGGAGGGGAACGGAAAGGCTCCTCGCGCTGCGGGAGCCGGGGTAGGTCTTCACGCCGCTACCTCGTACCCCTCAGTCTCAATCACTCGGCGCAGATCATCGAACGTCGCCTTGCTTGGGTCGAACTTCACCGTCGCCTTCTTTTCGGTCAGGCTGACCGATGCGTCGGCGACACCGGGCAGCTCCTTCAGCGCTTTCGTCACGTGCCCCGCGCAGGCATCACAAACCATGCCCATCACGGTGATCGTTTTGGTTTCCATTTGCGAATCCACTTTCAATCGCACTATAGACTGCGGGCGCGGCGCAACATTGCGACGCTCAATAGTACTGTTCCACAGGCTTGACGCGAGCGAAACTAGAAGTGTCGACCAGGAATATGGTGCGTGTTGCCCTGCTCTTCCTTTGGAGGGCCGAAGTTTGCCTCTTCCTTCACTTCAGCACCCGGCGCGGCATGCTCTGGCTTTGCAACTGCCTCCGGTTTGATAATGCGGCACTCCATCACGATTTCCCTCAGCGACGGGTTTCCGCGCATGATCGCGTGCTTCATCATTTCGACCTCGTCTTTGATGTCGGCGTTTCTGGCTGAACGAGATAATTTGATCTGTCCGCCGAGATACAGCCGATTCTTCGTGATCGTAACGGCACACAAATTGGTATCGAGAGGATATTTGTCCATTGTCCGTCGAATATTTCGTGCTATTTGCAGTTCATCTTGAGTCATAGCGATTCCCTCTGCTTCCCCGGATGTCCTGGCGACGGTATACTCTGACTAAGCAGACGTCAAGACCACAATCATAATACCGATTTTCGCGCCCATTACGTTCTCCGCCAGTTGGCGGATTTCCTGCCTGACCGCTTCGACACCGACGTGAAAATTCTTCCTCGAAAAGACTGCTCCGCAACACGCTGCTGGCGCTAATCGCCGGGACAGTCGCCGCTGGCGCGGTGTGGCTTCAGCGCAACAAGCGGCTGTTTGCGGTAAGTGACATCACCACGGGCATGAGCTTCGATTATCCCGAATTGCGAGCACATGTCTACTTCTGCAACCCGCGTGAGGCGCTCCAGGCGGCGATAGCCGCTGTCGAGTCTCTGCCGAAATTTCGGCTGATTTCCGCTGACGAAACCGACTGCAGCCTGATCGGTGAAGCGGAGACACTTATCGGCGGCTTCATCGACGATATCGATATCCATTGCCTGCCGCTTGCCCGGCACACGCGGGTAATCGTCAGATCGCGATCCCGCCAGGGACGCGGCGACCTGGGCGAAAACGCGCGCCACATTGCCGCGCTGCAAACTGCGATGGACAAGATGCTGGTCGGGAGTTGAGTCCGGCAAGTTGCGGACGCCATGTTCAATCCAGTGCCCACGGTTCGTCAAATCTCCACGTACGCCTGCTTGACACAATCAGCCATTTGATTTAGTCTATATGTCTAAACAATATAAGCTTTAGGCTTAGATAACGCCATCCATTGTCGGAAAAGGAGATCAGATCATGAATTCCTGTGGCTCAATTAGCTCTAAGAACACTTATCGGCGCGTGGTGTTTGTTGCAACAATTGCAATGTTGCTGGCCGCGCACTTTGGCGGAATCGGACGCTCTGCCGCGTTTGCTGCACCCGTCACGCCTATCATCACCCCTTCTGGCGGCTATTTCAAAGGCTCCATGCTGGTCAACATCAACTGCTTCACGCCCGACGTGACCATCTACTACACTACGAACGGCACCACGCCCACCACCTCGTCGCCAGTCTTTACTCCAGGAAATCTGCTCACGGTTTCGTCGAACGAAACCGTCAACACCATGGCGGTCGCGTCCGACGACACTGAAAGCCCGGTTGCTACGGGCATCTTCACCATCGGTTCGACCACAACAGTCGCGACGCCGACCATTTCACCCGACGGCGGCAGCACCACAGGCAACGCCATCGTCACCATTGCCGACTCGACACTCGGAACCTCAATCTACTACACAACCGACGGCTCCGTGCCGACGACAGCGTCGAACCATTACACGGGCTCGTTCGCCGTCTCCGGAGCGCCGGTGCAGGTCCGCGCAATTGCTTACGCGATTAACTATGCCGACAGCGCGATCGCTTCGTCAACGTTTAATACCAACCAATCGACGCAGGCGGCCGCGCCGACATTCGGCAGCGCGTCTGGAACGTACAACGGCTGGGTGAACGTCACGCTTGCGTCAACCACGGCGAACGCGGTGATACGCTACACGCTCGACGGCACCAATCCGACCACAAAATCCACGATTTACTCGGGTGCGAAGTTCATCAATGCGAGCTGCACACTCAAGGCATGCGCATACCACGCGAACATGGCGGACAGCGCGGTTTCGTCGGCGGCATATACCATCACGCAGACTTCGTCGACGATCATCAACGTCACATCGGCACCATACAACGCCTCCACGAGTAGCAGCGACAACACGCAGGCATTTCAGATGGCGCTCACCGCAGCTGAAAACACGTACAATTCCAATCCAAGGCAGGTCGAGCTGCTGATTCCTGAGGGAACGTACAACTTCAGCAACTCGGTGGGTTTGACCGTCAACAGCATCAACAATCTGACAATCGAAGGAAGCGGATCGACGCTGATCTTCGCGAATGCAGTAACGCCCTTCAACTGCAGTGCGTCCGACGGACTCACCATTCAGGACCTCACCATCGACACATCGGGATCGCCGGATGCTTCGGGGTGGGTGACAGCAATCAACGGTTCGACTTCGTTCGACATGTTGATGGATCCGTCGTTCACGCTGGCGTCGGGCGCAACGTACACCGCGGCTTTGCAATACGATCCCGACCGCCTGACGCCCGCTCGCAACGGCATCGACAGCTTCCAGACCTACGCGGTGTCGTCCGTGCTCAGCGGCAGCAACTCGTCCGTCTGCAAGGTGCGGTTCAACAACCCGTACACGGCGATCACAACCGGCATGTATGTCGATATGCGCTCGTTTTCCAACAATGCGTTCGTCTTTTGGATATTGGACACGGTCGCAGTCAAAAACGTGCGCGTCTATTCGGACTACTGCTTCGGGGCAAACATATACCGCTGCGAAAACGTCTCGCTAAATTCGTTTACGGTGCTCCGAAATCCGGCCAAGTCGCGGCTGCTGTCGTCGGAGGCGGACGCCGTCCACTTCACGACGTGCAAGGGCCAGATGACGATGGAGGATTGCGATTTCGAGAACCAGGGCGACGACGGCACCAATTTCGCCGGCGCGTACTACACGATCTACAGCGTCGCCGGGAACAGTATCTCCGTCTTCAACAGCAACAATACGTCGAGCAGTCCGTCGATCGCGCAGGGCGAGGAGATGGAGTTCAGAACCGGCGACACCATGCTGCAGACGGGCACCGGAATGGTGACGGCCGTCACCACTACCGCGAAAAACGGCAGCGTTCCTGCGCTTACCAACTTGACATTTGACACAGTCCCATCAGGGCTGCGCACGAATCTGGACTGCGTTGACAGCCTCACCTGGATTGCGCGGGGATTGGTAGATCGCTGCAACTACATCGGCAACCGAGCGCGCGGCATTTTGGTGCAGAACCCTAACGTCACCGTGCAAAACTCGCATTTTCAGGACATTTCTGGGTCGGCGATCCACGTGAGCACGGTGCAGAATCCGTGGGAGGAGGGGACTGGAACCAGCTTCGTGACCCTCCGCAACAACTACATCGAGAACTGCGACTACGGCCAGGCGGGAGTCGCTGCAGGTGCGATCTATGTCTACGCGCAGAACCAGAGCAAGACAACCGGCTCGGCAGGGACGCATAAGAATGTCGTGATCGAGGACAACACCATCCGCAACACCGACAATTCGGACATCGTCGTGACCGCGGCGGACAATGTGGACGTGGTCAACAACAGCATCGAAAACTGCGTCAATTCGCAGAACACCAATGTTGCCTTAACGGGATACGCGATTGCAGCACAAAACGCGACAAACATCCGCATCAACTACAACACGCAGACCGAAACCAACTACCTGCGCTTCGCCTACGACCACTGGATGATCTCAGGCCCGAGCGGCGGCTATAATGTCGAGCCGTTCGTGATCGGATTCTCGCAGACCGCGCAGCATAAGATTCAGTGGACATACTCCTGGAACGTTCAGGACGCGTTGCCCACTGGGCAGACGGTGTTCGTCCACATCTGCGATTCGAACGGAAATGTGGTCACACAGTCGCCAAACGGCGGCTTAGCGGATCCTTCGACCTGGACCAACGGCACCCGCACGATCAGCAATGTCATCGCGACCGATCTCACCAGCGTTCCCGACGGCACGTACACGGTGCGAATTGGCCTCTACTCGCAATCGAGCGGCGCGCGCCTCAAGCTGGCCGGCGACGATGACGGCACGCAGCGCATCATCTGCGGGACACTTACCCTCAGCGGCAGCGGCTCGACGATCACGTTCCTGACGCAGCGCGCTGACGTGCGTCCATCCGTGGCATCGTTCCAGCAGACCGGCCCACGCCAGTTCACGATCTCGTACAGCTGGGATGTGCACGACACGATTCCGTCGGGCTACGTGACGTTCGCACATATCTGCAACAGCACGGGCACGATTATTCAGGGGATCTCGTCGGGAACAACCACGCTCCCTCCAAATCAGTGGCCGGTCGGATCGAAGCAGGTGTCGAGCGTGGTGACGATCAATCTCGTCAGTCAGGGAACGATGCCCGACGGAACGTACACGATCAATGTAGGCGTCTACAATCCAAACGTCCAGGGCAACCAGCGCCTGGCGCTGATGGGCGACCCCGACACGCAGACGCGCATCATCACGGGACAGTTCGCGACGCTCACCGGTGCCGACAAATCGATCTGGAACGACCCGAACACCACTTCGGGGGTTACGTTGGAAGGTAATACGGGGTTCTAGGTCGCGTTCGATACGCAACAAAGCGGCCCGCAACAGTCGGGCCGCTATGCTTTTCCTCAGTCCACTTTGGTGGCGACCCACCACTTAATAGGCGAACCGCCTTCGGTAAAACCCGCTCGTCGGTCAGGATCGTCTTTCTTGGTAGGTTCCTGAATGGACACCGCCCCGAGCAAGAGCGCCTTTGCGTATGTGGCGTCCACGTCTGGGACGTAGACATGCACGTTCGCAGCAATTGCCGGAAAGCCCTCAATTTCGTCCGCGAGCATGACGACCGTATCATCGATACGCATTTCCGCATGCTGTATTCTGCCACTGGAACTTTCGAAGCGGCGAATCTCAACAGCGCCAAGTAACTGCTGCAGGAAAGCGATCGTTATAGCGGCGTCCGGCACGATCAGGTACGGCGCAACGCTGGTATAGCCGTCCGGCTTATAGCTGGTGGGCATTGAATTTCTCCAAGTTGACGTAAATTTTTCGGACACATTGTATCGTACTTATATACTTGGTCAATCGAATACCGCGTGTTTGAATTAATTAGCATTTATTGAAAGAGGATCACTTGTCCGCTGTTACTTGGTTCGCATGACATTGAAGTATCACAAATGAGCGCAGAGTTCAGGGATATGGCACATCAGAGTGTTGCGGAACATTAGGACGACTTAGCCCGCCGAGAAAATTTCGGCGGACTCTTTGAATAGTTTCTAATTTATTAGCCGCGGTTTGCGTCAGCATTTTTTTCGGCTTCAAGAATTCTGGTAAGCAGCCTCGTCATCTTCGGGGTGGCGGAATCCGAGGTAAACAATCCTCCAATAATCTTTTCTACAATATAGGCGGACATCGGCTGGTGCCTTCTGAATGTCGTGTGTTCAGGTAGCTTAACATCATTCATGTTTTCCAAGTCCTGAAGTGCTTTGCAATCCATCTCGGCGAACTGTCTGTAATCAACTGCAGTAGGATGCTGAACGAAGGGGTGATCTCAAGCATTCAGGACGACGGTCGGATCGGTGAATGCGTCGGCGGTCGTGAGGCTCACCGCTACAATTTTGGCTGGGCTTCCGTAGGGTTTGCACAGAACGACGTAGAGGTGCAGATCGGACCTGCGCAGGTCTGAGCCGCGAAAGAGGAACGTATCTCCTCTGGATAAGTAGGGCAATGTCAGGCCCCGACGAGCTTCAGTAGCTCGTCATGAGCATCTATGTCGTCAATAATCTTGGCGATTTCTGGCGGGCTGACATGGTTGGCCTTCAGTACATCCTTGTAACCCAGCGGAAGTCGTCTTCCCTGTCCAGGATCGTCGTATTCTGGAAACACAAGTGGGTCGTGCGATCTGTCTCTGGCTTGAAATTTGTCCAAGTGCCCCCAATCCGCATAGATTTCGGCTATGATGCGGTTTTCGGCATTGGAGAGTTCATCGTCGCCAGGATCATCGACTATCACCACGTCATTGTCTTCTGTCTTGATGTGGGAAGACCAGTAGCTGGAGCAACCATCCTTTCGGATGTAGTCCAGAGTCCTGCTCAAAACGGGACCATGCTCCATTGAGTACCACTTGTCGTAGGTCATCGGCACATGATAGGTTAGAAGCATTTTTCTGTCGGCCGCGTACAGCATCTTCATCATGTGAAGATAGCTTAGCCTTCCTCCAGCGAACTTAATGAAGCTGGCGGCAATCTGCGTCGTTTTCTCATCTTTGAACATAGCCTACTCTCCTAACGAGCCTCACACCACATTATACCGCGCGCCGCTCACAAAGTGAACATGCGTTCTCAATAGCGCACTACTAAGCGCTGATACGTCCTATCGCCGCCAGTACTAAACGTATGGTTGCTTACGCGTCGATTCCTCTCCGCTCTTTCGATACCGCCCCAAACATTTTGTTCCGCTGCTCTTGACAACATGGGACTTCTGCGTTAGAATAAGTCAAGTTAAGCGGTTTATCACTTTTTGGTTAAGCGGTGAACGTTGCAACAAAGAGTGAAAGGTCGCCTTAGCCAGGTATTGTGTTTCAATGATTACTCTCGATGATGTCGCAAAAGAAGCCAGAGTCTCGACGGCCACCGTATCGATCGTTGTGAACGACAGGCATTTTCGCGGGGTGAGGGTCTCACCAGCCACGCGTGAGAGGGTGCTGGACGTGGCACGTCAACTGGGATATACGCCAAATAGCCTCGCCCGCGCTGTGGCGACCGGGAAGAATCGCGTATTTGGTTTCATCAAGGATGATTTCGACTCCGAACTGTCCATGCGGATCATGGTCGGCGCACAGGAGGAGGGCGAGGCCCAGGATTACCTGATCAAGCCGTTTCGCTTGAACAAGACAGAGCTTGCAAAGGACGTGATCACCAGGTGTCTAGGGCAACGAGTTGCCGGCATGATTCTTGTAAACTTGGCGGACGAGGCCCTTGAGATTGTCCTACGCGAAACAGAAAAGGCACATCTTCATGTAGTCACGGTTGATACGCCTTCATACGACGGTTCATGTGTGAATGTCCGCTCCGATGCAGCGCAAGGCATTCGTCTGGCCATAGAGCACCTAGCCGGATTGGGGCACAAACGCATCGGCTTCATCGCCGGGCCAGCTGGGGCAATTGTCTCGGAGGAACGAAAAGCGTACTTTTTCGCCGCGTGCAAGGAACTCGGGATTGGCGTTCCGGACAACTATGTCGTGGACTCGAGCTGGGGGGATTACGAACCGGTCGAGGGCGCTGTCTCGGCCATTTTATCATCAGGCGCCGGCAGGCGTCCAACAGCCCTCTTCTGTGCAGGAGACCCGATTGCCATGATGACGATCAAAGCGGCGCGGCGCGGAGGACTTGTAGTTCCGCGGGACTTGTCCATAGTTGGCTACTCAAACGCCTCCTTTGCCTATTTGAGCGATCCGTCGCTCACGACTGTGGCGCAGGACTTTGTGGAGATGGGCCGCGTTGCGGTCCGCTATCTTCTCGAAGTGACCACTACGCCAAACCATGCCGCAGCAACCGCCGAAATTAAGTTGCCTGCAACACTCATCGTACGGGAGTTGACGGCTCCGCCATCATCTTCAGGAGAATAATTATGAATCGCAAACAAGCGTTTACCTTAATAGAGCTGCTCGTTGTCATAGCAATCATCGCGATCATCGCAGCTATACTTTTTCCAGTCTTCGCGTCGGCGAGAGAGAAGGCTCGACAGGCCACGTGCGCTTCAAATGAAAAGCAGCTGGGACTTGCGTTCCTCCAGTACACGCAAGACTATGATGAAACCAACCCTCTTACCTACATTCAGCTTAACGCCTCCCCTTTTACCGTATACACAGGTTGGGACATGGAGATTTACCCTTACGTGAAGTCGTACGGTGTGTATGGATGCCCAGATGACCTTCTGAAGCGGCCGACGTATATTACTACGGGCATTCGAAGCTACGAAGTGCCTGCGTCTCCCTGGTTTGACAATACGTTCTTTGGATACGAGACCAATATTGGCGCTTACATTGTCGGCGTGGGACGGACGTTGAACCAGATTGTCTCGCCAGCGGATCTAATTATGCTGGCCGAGACTCCGAACACCAACACTTACATTGGCTATGAAAATTCCCAGCTCTTTGTTTGCGGGCCGCAAGCCAACGCCGCCTGTACATGGGGACCGCTCACTGGTCAATACGGGGAAACTAATGGCGTAACTGCGCCAACCCACACAGGTGGCTGGAACTACGTATTTGCGGACGGACACGTAAAATGGATGCTTCCGACTCAGACAATCGGCACAGGTATCGGTAACAGCGGCACTGGTAAAGAAGCGAACGGTACAACTTATACGTGCAATGTAATTACTCCATGCGGCCTGTGGACCAACCGCGACGATGATTAGTTCGCCAAGCATGCACCCTAAGCTCTTGAAGAGCATCGGGGCATATACATTAATAGCTCTGACCCTGTTGGCAGCTGTCGCATCCGGTGCCGCAAACTCTGCTGCGACAGTGCCGACTCAATCATACTTCTGGAAAAACGTCCAGATGCAGGGCATGGGGTTCGTAACGGGAGTCGTTATTCAGCCCAAAGTGCCTGACCTGGTTTATATCCGCACGGATGTGGGCGGCTGCTACCGATGGGACGCGTCCAGCCAAAGCTGGACGCCCTTGATGGACAGCTTCGATAGGACGACTTGGCCCGGCGGGCTTGAAAGCATTGCGATCGACCTGTCCAATCCTGACGTGGTTTACGCAGCAGGAACATTCGGCAAGACGGGCGACATCTACCGTTCCGCAGATCGTGGCACAACCTGGTCACCGCTGGGATTGCGACGGTCAGACGGCAAGCCTGTCGTTATGAGCGCGAACAATCCGTTTCGCGGCGCTGGCGAACGTCTCGCAGTAAATCCCGTAAATGGCGCGAGCATCTTCTTTGGCTCGCTGTCCGACGGACTGTTCCACACGGCGGACCACGGCAAGACATGGACGCCGGTAACCAGCCTACCGAATGCGGGCACACCGAAATTTGGCGTAACATTCGTGCAGTTTAGCGCCGACGCGAAGGCCGTCTATGCGGGCGTCGCTGGCGCGGGAGTGTTCAAGAGTGTCGACGAAGGCTCGACATGGACGCTTGCTCAAGCAGTGCCGTCAGCAAGCGAATTCCCCTTTCGGGCCGCGTCTGCCGCAAGTGGCGATCTTTACGTAACCTATGCAAGTCTAGACGGTAAGGCAGGCGGGGTTTACAAAATCGCAGCAAATGGGGGTGCAGCCGACATCACGCCGAACGCGCAGACATGTTGGCTATGTCGGCATTTCTGTCGATCCGCGCGATCCGATGAAGGTTGCCGTGTGCGCAACGAACTTCAGCTCCAGGACACTCTACGTCTCTACCGACGGTGGGACTACTTGGTCGCTTTCGCGGTTTCACTACACTACGCCTGGATGGTGGGCGCGATACGAATTAGCGACGGCCGGAACCTTCGGGTATTCGTCTGCAATAACGATCGATCCTAACCATCCGGGCGAAGCTTGGGCGGCGGACGGCTTCGGCATTTTCCACACAGACGATATCTTCGCTCAGCAGGCAGCCTGGTCGGCGAAGATGAAGGGGTTAGAAGAGCTGGTTTGCCTCGCGTTGACCAGCCCAACGGCAAGCGCGCCCCTCATTAGCGGCAGCGCGGACATGCACGGGTTTTACCATGCCAGCCTCGATGAAGTTCCGGCAGCGACTCTTGAGAATGGAAAATTCGGCGATACGGACAGCCTAGATTTCTGCGAGACCCATCCGAATGTGGTTGTCCGCGCCGGTGGCGGCGAAAACGACGGCAAGGCGAGCAATGGCTACTCCATCGACGGCGGCGCAACTTGGCGGCCGTTCGCAGGCTTCCCTTCAAACTTCAATAACGGTAAGGTCGCCATTTCGGCAACCGATCCCAACTTGATCGTATGGGCACCGACGTCCAACCATTGGGACAAGTCGGATCCACTTAGCACGGTATATCCTGTTCGTTCAACGGACGGCGGCCAAACCTGGCAGCCGGTCGAAGGCGCTCAGCCAAATCTTGGCGCAATCGGCATGTGGTTTGGCGGAACACCGCTGGCGTCGGATCGCGTTGACGGCAACCTGTTCTATTATTACGAGCAGAACGGGAAGGCTGCAGATGGCACGTTTTACGGTGGGCGAATGCGCAGGAGCACTGACGGTGGTCAGCATTGGGAGACTACGGCCAACCTGCCAGAATGGTATGAGGTATCGGTGAAGGCCGTGCCGGGAAAGCGCGGCGATGTGTGGGTGGGATATGCCGATGGACGACCGCTTTACCGTTCCGTCAACGCGGGGGTGACGTTCACCCCGGTGCCTGGCCTTGCCAAGGTGTGGCAGTTCGCATTCGGCAAAAACAAACCAGGAAGCTCTTGCGCAACGGTGTTCGTGCTCGGCATTATAAATGGCGAAACCGGCCTATTCCGGTCAGATGATCTACTGAGCTTGGCTCCAGACGCTTGCGGTCAGGCTCATTGGGTGCGCATTAACGGCAACGAAGGATTCGGTGGCGCGACATGCATGATTGGTGACCGGCAGGTCTACGGAAGGGTCTACGTTGGCACTGGTGGTCGTGGAATCCTTTACGGCGCACTTGCAAAGTGACCTCCGCCATCGGGCAAATCTCTCAGATCACCAGCATATCCACAAATTTCTGCACCGGCATTTTGTCTAACGCCGCACCCTCCTCGCATGTCGCGTAGACTGTTGCGGCCTGCTTTTCGGGCAGATGGCTTCGCAAATTAGCCGCAAACTTTTGCATCAGCAAAGGGATCGCTTCTATCCTTCTTCGGCGATGTCCAAGCGGATACTCCACGACGATTTTTGGCGTCAACGATCCGTCTCTGAAGAAAATTTGCAGGGCGTTGGCGATGGAACGCTTCGATGGGTCGAGATAGCCCGCCGAGTACTGCTTGTCTTCGGTCACCACCATTTTTTCGCGCAAAGCGTCAATGCGCGGATCGGCGGCGATCTCGTTTTCGTAGTGCTCCGCGGTCAGTTCGCCGTAAATGAGGCCGATTGCGGTCATGTACTGGAGGCAATGATCGCGGTCGGCGGGATTGTGCAACAGGCCCTTCTTGTCGATGATGCGGATCGCCGATTCATGGGTCGTGATCTCAATGCGCTCAATCTCACTCAGGCGATTTTCGACAAGACCATGAAGCTGGAACGCCGCCTCGACCGCAGTCTGCGCGTGGAACTCCGCCGGGAATGCGATCTTGAACAGGATGTTCTCTATGACGTAGCTGCCGTACGGGCGCTGTATCTCGAACGGCTTGCCGCCAAACAGCACGTCGTAAAATCCCCAGGTTTTCGCCGTAAGCGCGGTCGGATAGCCCATTTCGCCGCGCATGGTCATGAGCGCGAGTCGCACTGCGCGGCTGGTGGCATCACCCGCCGCCCAGGATTTGCGTGAGCCGGTGTTGGGCGCATGACGATAGGTGCGCAGCGCGCCGCCGTCGATGAACGCCTGAGACAGCGCGTTGCGGATGTCCTCCTCGCCCCCGCCAAGCATCTTTGTCGCAACGGCAGTCAACGCGACCCGCACCAGCAGCACATGATCCAGCCCAACGCGATTGAACGAGTTCGCCAGCGCCAGCACGCCTTGGATTTCGTACGCCTTGATCATGGCGGTGAGCAAATCGCGTACGGTCAGCGGCACACCGCCCTCCGCGACACGCTTGCGGCTGAGATAGTCGCCAAGCCCCAGAATCGCGCCGAGATTGTCTGACGGATGGCCCCATTCCGCCGCGAGCCAAGTGTCGTTGAAGTCCAGCCAGCGGACCATCGTCGCGATATTGAACGCCGCCTGCACGGGATCAAGCTCGAACTGTGTCCCAGGCACGCGGGTACCGTTGCGGACGACTGTTCCTGGCACCAGCGGTCCCATATGCTTCGCGCATTCGGGATAGCTGAGGGCAAGCAGACCGCAGCCAAGCGCATCAAGGAACGCATACCGCGCGGTCGAATACGCCTCGTCGCTGTCGATTTCGTAGGTCGCAACATAACGAGCGATGTCGGTGAGGACTTGGTCGGGCTGAATGTCGGGGTTGGCAGAAAACGTCGTACTCATGGGGAGTAATTCGGCAAGGAGGGGGAGGAGTCCTGTTGGGGGCCTGGTTAAGAGTGATTTTCGCAGTCGAATATATTTTGTGGACTGCTACAATTGCGTTAATCAACTAGGTTGAGTCAAGGCCTGCCTCATTGTCCACGCAAATTTCCTACACGCCAAGTTTATCTGAAATCCTGACGCCGCGGAAGCAGTCTGCCGGCGCACAGTTCGTGGCGGGTCTCTGGATGTTTGTTGGCGTGCTGGCTGGAGTCACTCTGATTTACGAATCATTCCAAGAAATGGCCGAACCTGGACTTGCCGGATTCCCACAAGCTCTCATTTTCGTGGTGTCTGGATTTGCAATCCTTGCTTTTTCGCTCAAGGTCAACAACCAGTCGCTGCTATCTTGGTTCGTGCAGCGGCGGATGAACACGTTCGCGTCTCTTCAATCGGAGGCGCGACTGCCTACCGTTGTCGAACTTGAAGAGCGCGGTATCTGGACCAGAACCGATGTGCTACAAACGTTGCGTTACTGGAAGTCAGTAGCGTCGATTGAAGAGAACAGAAACGGAATTGCGTTCTACGGCGAACGCGGCAGGCATCTGCTCACGGTTCCGACGAGGGCCTTCGGGACAAAAGCCGAGGCTTCGGGCTTCCTAAGCAACGCGACATATCTTTGGAAATCCGGTCAAAGCTACGTGCCGTATGCAAGTTCGTTTCTTGACCGGTCGGCGCCCCAATATTCATACAGCTTCGGCGAGAAGGAAGTCGAGATCGAGGCAAAGGCGCGGCAGGCGCGATTTGCGGAAGCGATGTCGAAATTGAAGGAAGCTCAGAGTACGCAACGAAGATCCTCTCTGATTATAGTGCCGGTATGTCTCACGATTCTCATATTTGATATACTGCCGGGGCATCATTGGTGGACTCCATCGATAGGCGCTGTCGTTGGGATCCTCTCAGTGCAAATCATGCAGATATTTCGACCGACGTTGTCCGCGCGCAAGGTGGCAACTCCAAGGCCAGCCCGCACGAACAGGTTCTTCCTCAAATTCATGCAATCGAAGTTCGGCGACTATACGATTTCAGCGGGAACTCAAGGTCTCGACGTATTCGGCCAAAGGAGTTTTCGTCAATTTAGCTGGCTGATGTTTACAGATGTCCGCGAGCTTGACGGCTACGTGTTGTTGCTACGGCGGGCCTACGCGGCAATAACCATCCCGCCTTCGGCGTTTGCCACGGCTGAGGAGCGAGAAAGTTTCTTAAACGAAGTTAGGCAGAACGTAAACTCGCAGCCCCAAGCTGCTGCTTCGGCCGACGCGTCTTAGATCACGCCAACCGACTTCCCAACCTTCTCAAAAACTCCAAGTGCTTCGACTAAATCGTCTTTTGTGTGCGCGGCAGTGACGATCGTACGGACACGCGCCTTGCCTTTGGCGACGGTCGGGAATACGATCCCCGTTGCGAAGACGCCATTTTTCGCCAGCTCGTCGGAAAACGTCATCGTCTCGGCTTCCCCGCCGATGATCACCGGTGTGATGGGGGTCTGCGAGATGCCCGTGTCGAAGCCAAGCTCTTGCAATCCTTGCTTGAAGAATTTGGTGTTGGCCCACATCGTGTCCATGAGCTGCTGGCCTTCGTCCGACTCCATGATGTCCAGCGCGGCGATTACGGATGCAGGCACCGATGGCGGCGCGGAGGTCGAAAACAGGAACGGACGCGCGCGGTGCTCCATCAGCTTGCGCAGCTTCGCGCTGCACGCAACATAGCCGCCGACCACCCCAACGGCCTTCGAAAGCGTACCCACCGAAATATCCCACTGATCGTGCGGAATGTGGAAGTGCGAAACAGTTCCGCGCCCGTGGTCGCCTAGAACCCCACTCGCATGAGCATCGTCGACCATGGTGATCGCGTCGAACTCGCCCGCAAGCTCCGCGATTTTATCGAGCGGGGCGATGTCGCCGTCCATCGAAAAGACGCCGTCGGTGACGATCAGGGTCTTCTTGAACTTGCCCTGCGATTCGACAAGGACCCGCCGGAGATCGTCCATGTCGCAGTGCTTGTAGACGGCGCGCGACGCTTTCGTGAGGCGGACGCCATCAATGATCGACGCGTGGTTGAGCGCGTCGCTGACCACCAGATCGCCCTCTTCTAGAATTGGCCCAAGAACGCCCGCATTGGCCGTGAACCCGCTCTGGAAAACGAGACACGCCTCGGTTCCCTTGAACTTTGCCAGTCGCCGCTCCAGCTCTTCGTGGATATCCAACGTCCCGACAATGGTGCGTACCGCGCCCGCGCCCGCGCCGTATTTCTCGGTCGCGGCAATCGCTGCGGCTTTGAGCTTGGGGTGGGTCGCGAGGCCGAGGTAGTTGTTCGACGCCAGATTGATCTCGCGCCTGCCATTGATGATGGCGCGCGGCCCGGTCGGCCCGGTGACTTCAGGAAGATGCGCACGGAACGTGCCCGCCTCTTTAAGGGCGTTAAGCTGCGCGTCGAGAAATTGGTCAAGTTTTGCGTTGGACATGGTGGCACTTTCCAAGTTGACGAATGCCCACATGTTACCAGAATTGGACTTTGGCTCATTCGTCTGATTCTATGACCGCTCCGCGCGTACTTAGGATCAATCAATGTGGAAGACTGACAAGAATTTGCCTAACCAATGCTAGAACTAAGAAGCCGATGGCCCAATTACGCCAAATCGATTCGACCTCGATGTATTGTTCCAAACTCTCGTACCGGCGTCGTCTCCACGCCAGCTTATGGCCGACAAGCCCGCAGTAGATATTGACCGCCAGCGTGAGGAAGCCGAATAGTGCGTAGGATTCCGACACCTTAGACGCAAGCCGAATGCACCCCACGACAAGAAAGAGCAGGCAGCCAAAGAAGCGCATTCCGTGGTAGCCAAGCCAGAACGGAGTGACAACGAACGCGCCCCAATTCCATTTCAGCTTAGCGATTTCGGGTGGGATCGGGCCATTAGTGCCGGAGTTATTGACAAACGGACCAGGCTCGCTCGGCGGCAGTATGGCGTCGGGGTGAAGAGGCGTTGGCGGCCAGACTTCGGCAGGTTCACCGTTGCTTGGATTTTCTGCGTTCAGGTCGGACATATCGAATTCTATTGATGTGTATATGGTGGATTTGGCGCGTAGTTAGGGTACGTCTGATAGACCGGCGGCGGGGGCGTAGTTGCGTTGGAAACGATGATCGCGACAACAATAATAAAGATCAGTATTGTAGCAACACCAATTCCGATTCCCCAATCCTTCCAGGCAGTCTCCACCTCGAAGAACTGGGCAACGCTGTCGTATCGGCGCTTGCGCCATGCAAGCTCGTGACCACAAAATCCGAGATATATCCAAATGCAGCAACTTACCACGTTGAATATAGGATAGATCGGAGTCTTCCTCATCAAAGCCGCAATTATGCCCGCTACAAACAGAGCGACTCCTTGAGCGGCCATCCCATGAGCCATCATCCAGAAAGCTGGTAAGGAAGAGGCACCCCAACTCCATTTTGTGCAGGCGATTTCCAGCGGCAACGGCCCATCGGTGCCGGACGTGTTTTCGTCGGCTGGTAACGGTACGAACTGGACGGGGCCAAGCTGCGGGGAAGCATCGCCGGTTGCCGACATGTGGATCGGATCCTGATCAGGATTCGGATACTCATCTAATCGCATTCAACATTTCCTGTTCAAGCGTGTGTAGTAAGTACAACTCATATCCGAAAACTGCGGCCGTGACAATCAGCGCGAAAATGCCCCAGTTACGCCAGGCGGTTTCGATTTCAAAATAGTGGATCAAATTAGCGTAGTGGCGCTTTTTCCATGCGAGGCGGTGACCGTTCAATCCTAGGGCAAAGAATACAACCCAAAATCCCAGTCCAATCCTGAAATCCGGCGGCAGAACAGCGTGCTCCAGCCATCTCTCCAGCATCAGAAAAACGGCAACAAAGCCGGCTTCGCGCCTTAAGCCGTGGTTCGCCATCCAGATCATGTTGAGACCGGCTGCGCCCCAGTTCCACTTGAGCTTCGCGAGTGCCTGCGGCACTGCGCCGCCCGTGCCGGAGTTGTTTTCGTACGGGATGACACTGACGCCATTCGATGGATCAGCACCGGAAGTTTGCGGAGGTGGCGGCCACGTGCGCACGAATTCGTCGGCGAAGTCGGGTTTGATCGTCGGGATGTTGGGCAAACCGAGGTTGGGGTCTGGAGGGAACATAGCCCTTGTGTCCTTGCAACAGTCAAGGACTATGTTACCAGAAAAATGCTATCTCAATGACCAAGTAGCGCGTTGACGCCGCCGGAAAACCGTGTCGCGAGCGGCATAAGCAGCCAGAGGAACTGCAACATGACGAACATGCAGATGCCCCACATGCTCCACTGCTTTTCGACGTCGAGATAGTGCTGCAAGCTGCCGTACGCTCGACATCTCCAGGCGATGCGGTGCCCCACCAGTCCAAAAATGACGCTCATCACCGTCGGAAATAGCAGACGCACAAAATCAGGGAGAATGAACTGCGATAGGATCGCCTGAACGAAAAACAAAAAGAAGAGGTAGCCAAACGCGACAACCGCGTTGGTGTGGAACCAGAGCCAAATTATGGTCAAACCGAACGCGCCCCAGTTCCATTTCAAGCGAGCGATTTCGGGAGGGACCGGCCCACTTGTGCCGGAGGTGTTTTCGAAGGGTGTGGACGTCGCTGCTACGGCTGATCGGCTGCCCGGTAGTCGGGCGTGGGAGGCGGCCAGACACGTTGCGTCCATATTGTGCGCGGGCAGGCTCGTTGTTCGTCATTGGACTGGTATTTGTGTTCACTGACCCCTTGACCTCAACCCCTCTAACCGATCGTGCCAGTCGTAAGACAACTCACGATCTGCAATCAACGCTTTACGTCAATTTTATCGGCTAACGCGGTCATCTGCATTAGGGGCAATCGATCAAATACTACAGCTATCCCATCAGCATTAAATAGGCGCGGCTCAGACACGGTGCGAGGCCAGCATTGGCAAGAGAACAGCGAGAATGCCGAAAATGACGCCCACACACATCAATCCGATAGTCCAGTTCTTCCAGGCCGACTCGACTTTGAAGTATTGTTCCAGGCTATCGTAGCGACGTTTTCGCCACGCGAGCTTATGGCCTTGGAATCCGCAGTAGAAATAGACGATCCAAATCAACAGGTCAGCAATGGAATATGGCTTATGAAGCACTTCAAGGTCTATGACTTTGACCCCGACGACGCCGACGAGCACCGCCAATGCGGCTGGCACCATGTTATGGAAAGCAAGCCACCAGAATGATATGCCGAACGCGCCCCAACTGAATTTGAGCCGCGCGATTTCAGGCGGGAGGGGGCCGTCAGTACCGGATGTGTTAACGAACCGCTGCTCCAGTTCGGCATCGGGCGCGGTCAACGGCGGCGGCCAGACTCCGCCATCTGCGTGGCCGTGAACGGGAGTCGATGTCGAAGGAGCGGGCGTATGCGGATTCATTGGAGTCATTAGTCAATTTTCCTGTCAGCTAAGCAAAGGCTTGTTAGATTCTAGCCCATAACATGGTGTAACGGCGTCAGCGCAATTGCAAGCGCGTCTAAGCGACCTGGGGCGGACTGGGCCAATTAATCTTGATTCGATTATTCTTTGCGCCGACGTGAAAGTTTGTGAAGTCGCTCAGTCAGTGTTCCGGGCCTGATCTTCATCCGCGAACGGCCAAACGTTCCCACCGGTTGGTCAATGTCCATCCATTCAAGTGCGGCTGATTTCAGCAAGCCCATTCGCTGCGACGAATAGACGCTATGGTGTCCGACCATGAGATACGCAGTGCACGCGCATAGCGCCGCGTAGACACCTACATCGCCCGGAAGCAGCTCCATTCCCATCACTGAAAGAGCAATTGGCGTATTGGTCGCTGCGGCCACAACCGCAATGAACCCGAAGCTGGAAAACAGCTCCGCAGGCAAGTGAAACAACTTTGCAAATGTCGTACCAAGAGTCGCGCCAATAAAGAATAGCGGCGTGATAATTCCGCCGCTGCCGCCGACTTCGAGCGTGATGGACGTAACCGCAATCTTGATCAAAAATGCGTAGAGCGCAATTTGGCCCAGTCCCGAAACAGCGTTGTCGATCACGGGTAATCCAAGCCCGCTGTAACTCGCACCAAAACATTGATAAATGGCAACCAGCGCGACTCCGCCGACGAAGGCAACCAGGTAAGGTTGTTTCTCGAATCGCTTCACCCACAAAGCAAGGAATCGCATGGTCTTGATGAGCAGAAGAGCGGTTAGTCCGGAGATGCCGCCAAAAACCACTGCCAAGGAAATCAACGGGAACGTGGCGAATCCTGCGAGCGCAGAATGAACATGGACTGGAGTAGGAGGCTGCGTCCCGCAGACTAGGTGGGAAATGATTCCCGCCACTAGGCATGGGAAAAGCACGCCATATTCGATTCTACCGAGATAGAGCACCTCGATCCCAAAGAGAGCGCCGGATACAGGCGTTCCAAATACGGCGGCGAAGCCTGCCCCAATCCCACATATCACTAGTCGCCTTCGGTCCTCGGGAGGTACTCGCAGCCAGCCCGCCAATGTACTTGTAATGGCCGCTCCGATCTGCGCACACGGGCCCTCCTTGCCCACCGACCCACCGAACGCAAGCGTGATGACCGTTGCGAGCAGTTTGATCGGGGCAACCTTAGCGTCGATCTCCCCGCTGCGCTCATGCACGGCTTCAATCACGGCCTCAGTGCCGTGACCTTTTGCATCCGGCGCAAAGGTGCGAACGAGCCAAACGCTTGCCACAAGTGCGAAAGGAAGCAGCCAGTAAGGCTGGAATCCGTGTGCGGTAAGATGCCCTGCCGCGCGACCCGCCGCTGCTAGGCACCATAGAAAAAATCGGGTGGCAAGGCCGACAAGCAGGCCAGTTACTGCGCCAAGAAGTGCCCACTTCGATGTGCTTACCAGCAGCGCGAGATGCTCGGTGTACCACCTAACGCCCGCCATTTGTATCCCGTCGATGGCCGCTGAATCCGGTTCGCTATCGGGGAGAGTTAAAATAGTTGAGTCGGTCGAACCAAACTCGGGGTCTGGCGAAGGCGGACGGAGATCAGGTGATTCACTAACTGGTTCTTCGGGCATATCAGGATAACCGCTTGCCGGATCGAGCTCATATTAACGCTGAACTAATTTGCGGACTGGGCCGTGAACAAGGCGTGTTAGTCATTATGTGGGCGGTTCGTCTAGAATAACAATTATGCGTTTTCCATGGCCGTTTCATAACCATCGTCAAGACATCATCGCTGAGGCGTTCCCGGACGCTTGGACTGCGATCCTTGACACAAATGTCCGCCATTTCGCCCTGCTCACAGAGCGCGAAAAGGCGCGTCTCAAAGACGACCTGCGCATCTTCATGGCCGAGAAGTCTTGGGAGGGTGCGCAAGGGTTGGAGATCAATGACGAGATCAAAGTCACTGTGAGTGCCCTTGCGTGCCTTCTGACAATCGGCTTTGAAAAGCCTGAGTATTTCCCGAATGTTGAGACGATTATTGTCTATCCTGCGGGCTATGTGGCAGAGTCGAGCGAACGGGCTGGCGCGAGTGTGATCATGGGCGGAAGTCAGGGCAGGCTGGGCGAGGCGCATGGACACGGGCCGGTAGTACTGTCTTGGGCAGATGTTTTGTCCGGCGGGCAGAACGAAACCGATGGCCACAACCTCGTTTTCCACGAGTTCGCGCACAAGCTGGACTTCCGGGACGGCGACGCGAACGGTGTGCCCTACCTACGCGACCAGGCTGAGATCGACGATTGGGATCGTGTCATGTCGGCGGCATTTGATCAGCTTGTCGAAGACGTACAGCACGGCCGTCACTCGATCTTGCGGGCGTACGGCGCGACCGACCCAGCGGAGTTCTTCGCGGTCTGCACGGAGTCGTACTTCGACCAGTCTGTTCATTTGAAGACGCACATGCCGGAGCTATACAACGTGCTGAAGGACTACTACGGAATCGACTGGGCGGAGAGGGTGGAAGGGTGGTCAGCTACCGAATGAAGTTGATCGGCACAAGGTTTAGGGGAACCAGGGGATCGAATTCTTTGTGGTCGGTCGTGACCACTTCTCCGCCGAACACCTGGGCTAAGCTGATGCAAAAGCAGTCTGGCAGGGAAATTGCGCCGCGAGATTTATGTTGTCCAACACGCTGCCAAAATCGAAGAGACATGTCTTTCCGCTCAACAACGCCATCTGAGAACAAGGTCTCAATTGCTTGTCTTGCACCGGTTGCATTCGTTTGCCGAATCATCTGGTAGTAGACTTCGCAAAGATTCATTGAGTGTGCGTAACAAACGGCGCTGGGACTGGCGAAGAGTGCTGAGACTAACGGTGCGCCAACTTCTCCGCCCAGGTACGCCATCATTGCGGACGCGTCCAGAATATGAACGCTCATTTTAACTTGCGGTCCTCTTCAAGTAACTCGGCGTGCTTCTCTTCGAGATAACGTTCCGTGCTTATTCTGCCAGCGAACATTCCTAGGCCGCGCAGAACTTTCGCCTGTCTGACTGGTTCTGCCGCAGGCTTCGCGGCGTGTTTGGTTGCTTTTGGCGGATTGACTGTCAACCGAAGATGCTGACCGACAAGCTCAGCCTTTCGACGCTCAATCTCTTCCCACGTTCCTTCAATTATGTAGGTTCCCATAATCGCCTCCGTTGCCGAATTATAGCACGCGTCAATTTGGACGCGTTCATAAATTCGGCTGCTAACCCAGTACTAACCCCTTTTCACGGATTGTTCTCCACAAACTGGCGAAGCGCTTCGAGCCTCGAATCCCAGCGCTTCTCGACTTCGGCGATGAACTCCTTGGCGCCGTCGAGGGAATTGGTTTCGAAGCGAACATAGACATCTCGGCCCTTCGGTTCGAGCTTGACCATGTTCGCGTCAACCAGTACTTGGAGATGTTTTCGTGCGCCTTGACGAGTCACGCCAAGATCGCCGGAAACATCTCCAATGGTAAACGACTCGCCTCTTGAAAGTCGTTGGACGATTTCCAGGCGGATCGGGTCGCCCAGTGCCTTAAATATGTCTGCTAATGCGGTCATTCTTGCACGAACAGCTTTTCCAGGCGATCGAGCATATAATCCCAGCCGCCAGAATTCTCCTCGAGCTGCTTCTCCGCGACTGCCGCAGGTAGGGTGGAAAAACCGCTTTCCGTGAGGGTGAGGGCCGTGCCAATGGGATCGTCGGCCAGGCGAAACTCAACCAGCGTATTCGGGAACGCGAGCACGTCGCCTTTGAACCCAACGCTGCCGTCGGCATTAGCAGGAACCCAGCGATAGGCAAAATAGTCATGCGGATTTGCCGCGACGATCAGTATTTGGAACTTGTACTCCTTCCCAAAATCGATCGTGGGAGTCGCGCCTATTTCGAGGGTGCCGTCGATCGTGTCGGGAAACCAGGAGACGATCTGTTTCGGGTCGGTGATTGCGCTGTAGACGCGCTCTTTTGGTGCCCGAATAGTGATCTTGCGCTCAATGCTGTCTTGAATCATTGTTTTTTCCTCAACCTTCATAGAATAGTTTAGCGTTGATTGGGCGTGCCGTGGCCATCTGTCAGAAACTGCTTCAGGCTTTGACCGACGTAATAGTTCCAACCCTGCTCGCACATTTCGAAGCACTCGACTTCCGGCGTGAGCCCTTCGTGAGTCACTGTAACAGTCGTCTCGCCCTGCCTTTCGGAAATCTCGAACACGACACTGGTGCCGTTCCACTCGGTTTTGTCGTTGAGCCACGGGAGGTAGCAGTTGGTGACGTGCCAGACCACTTTGCTGCCCGGAACAGCTTCCGTTATCTTGAAGTCAACGAATGTCCCGCCATGATCCTCGCCGAAGCGGACTGTGAACACATCACCTAAATTCTTGGTGCTGCCCTCGACATACTTCGTCCACCACTCGGTGACACGGGCGATCTTGTCGTAGGCTTCGGGTGCCGATATCGGCGCATCAATCTTGAGTCTGTAATCTTGCTTTGTCATTGATCTCTCCTGCTGGTCTAATCAATCTTGTTGATATACAACCATTTGGTTGCTTATCAGAAGCATTATAGCAACAGGCTGCGAAATATGCAACTATTTTATTGCATGTCTAGGAAATATTTTTTCTAGGCCAGTAGTGGCAAATCTGCGACTAGTCAGTAATGGAATCAGTTCCGTCATCCCGAGTGTAGCGAGGCACGAGCGAAACCGAGGGAACACGTAGTTCGCATGACTTGACAGGAGGGAGCGAATTTATGTGTGATGGGGAAGATGGCGTATGAAGTTCTTGGCGTAAATGTAGCCGTGGGCAAATCCGATAAGGCCGCCAAGCAGCGCAGCGATGAGCGTTGCGAGAAGAATCTGGCCCATGTGTGCGCATAGAGGATTGTAAATCGTGCCCGTTGCCAGCCCAGCCCTCCTGCCGCGACAGGCAGTCCACCTTGCCAGAATAGCGGGATTTCAGCAATTGCCAGACAAAGTCCGAACACAACTAAGAAGCCCGTTTGAGCACCAGTCTTGCACTTTTCGATTGCAAAGGTCCATTCGGGCTTCATCTCGCTTCCTTAGCCTACACTCGCGAACGCTGCTGCAAAACCACGATCTTTCGCAGCCTGGATGTCCTGATCAGGCCGATTGCACGCCCCGCAGCACTCCCCAGCAAGCCGCCGAACAATATAAGAACTGGTAACAACACAAACAAGATTAACTTAGCCAGATGATATTTAACGATGCCTGAATTTGCCACGACCGATGGATCGACCAGCCGGGCGTACCAAACTCCTCCAGTGGCCAGAAGCACATCCACCGGCAGCTGCGCGAGTGAGAAACCGATTGCAACGGCAAGCAGCACTCCGAACATCGTGCCATTCTTTGAGGAAGTTTCCAACTGCTCCGCTAATTCGACTTGTTCACACGTGGGATAGGGTTTCATGGCGCAAGACAATTAGGTTAATTTCAACTTTGAGTCAAATATCCTGCCAATGGCGAGCGTCAACGAAATGGGACAGGTGACCGACGTTTAGAGTTGCGATCACAACATTTTTTGCTGTACGCGCGAGTGACATTGATTGAGCGGCTAGTATCACGTCGATGTCCAGCGCCTCTTTAGGAGCAGTAAGGTGACCGGCTCGTCGCGCTGAAGCCCAAAGACTTGCAGCTTCGTGCAGCATAGCCGTGTCTAAGGGCAAGTATTCGATGGTCTCGGTAATCCTATCAAGACGTCTAAGCCCAGCGGTTTTGCTCCCTAGAATTAGCTCGCGCCTAATCTCGTAATCGAAAATTTCTGGAAGTATGATCCTGTCTTCCGTTGACAAGTGATCTTCCAACCAAGTGCTGCACGCTTCACACTCTGGCCGCACACGAGGATTCGTGACAAGTCCCAGCGGGCCAGAAATCCAGAACAATGACGAGCTAGCCAGGCATTAGGGAAAAACCTTTCGTTGGCCAAATCGGTCTTCGTTGAGCGCCTTCTCCAAGTACTCTAAGGTTTCTTTCTGCTCTTCTGCGTCTTCCACTCGAAACGCGCGCAGCACTTCGATGGCGGCCTGATTTTTGTTTATGTTGGCAAGACCTTTAAGGACAAACTGCTGCGCCACTTGCTCGATGCTCGAACCGGAAGAGTCTGCTAATTTTCGCAAGTCGTCTTCCTTGTCGGTAGGTATTTCGATAGTATAAGTTGCCATAACGCACCTCCAAACCTATCCTACCACGCCCCATCCAGCCCGTGCGGGTACAGCGCGACCTTGAGCGCTTTGCCGCTGAGCATCATTTCGAAGGCGTCCTCGAACTCCTCCAGCGGCAGATGGTTGGTGATGACCGGGCGCAGGTCGACTTGGCCGGTTTCGACCAGGCCGCGCGTCTGGTACCACGTCTCGAACATCTTGCGGCCCGTGACGCCGTAGATCGAGGCGCCCTTGAAGACGATGGCGTTGGTGAGGTCAAATTCCCGGATCGGTTGCGAACAGATGCCGAGCAGCGCAGCGTGGCCGCCGTAGCGTAGCGCGGAGAATCCCTGCCTCGAGCGCCGATGGATGCCCCGACATCTCGAGCAGCACGTCCACTCCCTCGCCACCGGTCGCGGCAACAATCCGCTCGACCACATCGCGGTCTCGCGCGTCGTATACGGCGGTCGCACCGAGCTTTTGGGCCATGTCGCGGCGCGCTGGGGCGGTGTCAGTCGCGAAAATGCAGCTCGCGCCCGCCGCTTTCGCGATCGAGATCGCGAATAGCCCGATCGGCCCGCATCCCGTGACCAAAACAGTACGAGCTATTAGCGGATTTTGCAGGGCGGTATGGACAGCGTTCCCGAACGGCTCCTGCGCCGACGCGACCGCGGGCGGCAATTTCGGATCGGTCGGCCAAGCGTTGGTGCATGTGATCGCCACGTATTCCGCAAAGCAGCCGTCGCGATCGACCCCGAGAATGCGCGTGTTCTTGCAGATGTGCGGCTGGCCGATGCGGCAGTTGTAGCAGTGGCCGCAGACAAAATGGCTTTCCGCGCCGACAAAATCGCCGACCTTGACATTGCGTACCTCTTCGCCAATCGCGACCACATCGCCAGCCATCTCGTGGCCGACAGTCAGCGGCGGACGTAGGCGCCCCTGCGCCCAGGCGTCCCAGTTCCAGATATGCAGGTCGGTGCCGCAGATCGTGGCCGCCCGGACTTTAACGAGGATATCGTTGCGCCCGATGGACGGAACCCTGATCTCTTCCAGCGTCAACCCCGGCCCGGGCTGATTCTTTCGCAGCGCGCGCATGGTTTTCGGAATCTCAATTTCGTTCACAAAATGCTCCTAGCTGCGGGATGCAAGCTCGACCGCATTGGCCCGCTTGACCAGCACGTCGGTCAGCTTTGGCGACTGGCCCAGATACGGCGCCATCAAAAATTCGATGCCGGGATGACGCTCCTTGCCCTCTTCGAGGAGGGTCGGGAGATCGTCCGCCACATGGGTTCCAACATGCAAAAAGTATGGGACCGCGACAATTCGTGTCGCGCCCTGCGATGCGCATTTGTCAATCGCTTCGGGAATGGACGGCTCGTTGCACTCCATGAATCCCGCTTCGACAATCGGATACGTACCCCGCGCGCGCACTTTTTTCACGACTTCGAACATCGGCGTATTCGCCGACGCCTTTGGGGAGCCGTGAACCATGACGAGGAGGGCGGTTACCCCTGCGTCTAGGAAACGGGAATGCAAAGTTTCTGGGTTTGTTGTCATGCGGTTCTTAACTTCCCGTCGCCGGACAATAGCTCGTTCCGTAAAGCGGGCAATCTTCGCGATTCCGGCAGTCTGCGGCGGCGGCGTTGTACGCCTCGCGCCAGCCCGTTTGAATAGGCGTTGCCTCGCTCGCGGCATCGATGAGAGCGTCGGCGATGATGTCGTCCGCACCGATCGCATCGGCTACGACAAATTCAACGTTCGGGAACCGCTCTTTGATCCCGTCCAGCATTTCGGGCAGGCTTTTGGTCACGAAATAGCCGGGCACGAGAAAATACGGCACGATTTTGATTCTGTCGGCACCAGCGTCGACCAGGCTCTCGATGCCACTTTCGAAGGTCGGATCGGAGTAGTTCAGATAGCCGACTTCAACAAGGGAAAAACCGTGGAGGTCGCGCAGGCGGGCGGCATGATCGTCGAGCGCGTGGCCCGCGCCGCAAAGCAATGAGCCGTGGGAGAAGAGCAAAATGCCTTCCATAACAGTCTGGTTTCCTTAAAGAGTGCGCCGCCAAAGTTGGAAGAAATGTTACGCGACCGGAACAGGACATCCGCCGTGGGTGTCGTGGCCGCTGTTGATCAGGAACATCGCAGCATCCTCAAAATACTTCGAAATGGCTTCACGGTACGGCGCGAATGCCTCAATGGAGTCTACTGCCGCCATCATGTGGCCATGCCAACGTCCGGCGACATCGCGCGTGATCGCGAACTCCGCGTGGCGCATCCTGAGCTTCGCCGCGCCCCGCCGCTGGTTGAAAAGTTGCGGCCCGCCAAAACGCTGAACAAGGAACCACGTCAGGCGCGATTTTCCGGCCGTCAGCGATTCCGGGTAAAGCGCGCGGAGCGGTGGATCCTGCTCTACACCCTCATAAAACCGGTCAACTAGCTGCTCGAAAAGCTGCTCGCTGCCGATCTTGTCCCACAGTTCCGAGACATCTTGGACGGGTTGCATATTAGGAGGATTATACCTGTCAGACCCTCCCCCGCCTCCCGAAACGGGAGGAGCCAGACATGACCAACCCCGCCTTCGTTCCTCAGGCACCGCTTCGGGAGCGGTAGGAGCAAAGTTGAAACTGTTCCTCTCCTTTCGGAAGGAGAGGCTAGGTGAGGTAGGTAGCGCGTCGGTGCGATCAAAGGTCGAGCAAGTACACAGTGCCAAGACTACCTCCCCTAACCCCTCCTTCCGAAAGGAGGGGAATTGATTGCTCCTCCCGCTTCGGGAGGCTGGGAGGGTCTTTAGGCTGTCCGCCTCAGCAAACACCCTTCAATAGTAAGTCCCGGCCCAAATGCCATCGCCGCTCCAAACCCTCTCACATCCCTCTCCATGATCCTCTTCAGGATAAACAGAATGGTCGGTGCGCTCATGTTGCCGAAGTTGCGGAGGATTTCGAATGAATCCGCCGCATCGCCGTCAGTCAGCCCAAGCACGTCCTGCGCCTTATCGACAATTTGCCGTCCGCCGGGATGGATCGCCCAGAAGTCAATGTCGGATTTTGAGAGGTTTGCCGGTGTGAGGAGGGCGTCGATATAGTTGGGAAGCGCTCGCGCAAGCACTTCCGGCACTTTCGGCGACAGGCCCATGAGGAAGCCCGTATCCCCAATCGCCCAGCTCATGTGGCCCATGGAGTCGTCGTCGAGCATGCTCAGGGATCGCACATATGCAAATTTTCCAGACAGTTCTGGATCGTCATCCTGTCGCGCCCGAATCACCGCTGCGGCGACTCCATCCGCGAAGATGGAGTTCACAACGCAGCTTTCGATCGTGCTTTCGATCTGAAAGTGAAGCGAACACAACTCCGCGCAGACTATGAGTACCCGCGAACTAGGATCGGCTTTGCAGAACGAGTCCGCGACCCGAAGGGCGTTGAACGCCGCGTAGCAGCCCATGAAACCGATCAATGTCCGCTGCGTGTCGGGCCGCATTCCGAGCGACTTGACCAGATGAATATCTAGCCCCGGCGCGAAAAACCCGGTGCAGCTAACAACCACAATGTGCGTAATTTCCGTCGGAGTTATGTCCGCGTTCTGAAGTGCCTCGCGCGATGCCTTTTCCGCAATGGGAATGATCGACGCCTTGTAGTGCTCGTTGCGCTCGCGCGTTGTCGAGAAATGTGATATGGGCCAAGATCGCGGCTCAAAGTCGGGCAGTTGGGGGTCGCGGGCATAGTCAGCGATGCATGTAAACCGGCGCTCGATGCCGCTCAGTTGGTAAAGGTGCGGAATGCGCTTTCGAAGCTGCGGGGATAGCTCCTGCACACGCTGCATGTTGCGTGCGGCAGCGTCTTGCGATACGCAGTATGGAGGATTGGCGGTCGCAATGGACTCGATGACAGTCTGCATGGAGTGGATTTACCCTGTTTTGGCCCGCAGGTTCTTGCTACAGGAAACGATGCAGGTTGCGAGATCGTTCCAACGGGTAAACGTTAGTCTAAATCGGCTTTCGCCGACTATGGGAGTCACGACATGAACATCGGAATTATCGGATCAGGCAATATCGGATCGACTTTGGCGAAGCTCTGTGTCGCGACTGGAAATCAAGTCGCCATTGCAAACTCGCGTGGCCCGCAAACGCTGGCGACACTTGTTAACGAGCTTGGCCCGAGCGCGCATGCGGCAATTGCCGAAGACGCGGCCAACTTTGGAGCAGTCGTCGTCGTCGCGATACCGTTTGGTAAGATCGAGTCGCTGCCGCTCGCCGCGTTTTCGGGCAAAATCGTGATCGACGCCAACAACTACTATCCTGATCGCGACGGTCATTCGCCGGGTTTGGACAACGACAACATCACATCCAGCGAAATCTTGGCATCGCTCCTTCCCGGCGCACGTGTGGTGAAGGCGTTCAATACGATCCAGGCAGGGCAGTTGGCCACCCAAGGGAACACGTCACTTCCGGAGGATCAACGCCGCGCGATCTTCATTTCCGGCGACGACGCCGACGCAAAGCACGCCGTCAGCGCACTCATTCACGAACTTGGCTTCGGTGTGGTCGATCTTGGCAGCCTGGCAGTCGGCGGCCGACGACAGCAGCCGGGGACGCCGATTTATAGCAAGGAGCTGACTGTAAGGGAGGCGAAAGACGTGGTTGGGGCTAGGCTGGCAGTTGCTGCGTAACTCACGCACCGTTCACGAGAAATAGCCGTCTGGGGCCGTTAAGTTGGTTGACGCCATAGCAGACTGTATCATCGGGTAAAATAATGGCTAGCTAGGACGCGCAATTTCGATTCGCGCGTCCGTTTTCATGTGGGTCAGTCCAAGCCAAGACATGCCCGCTCCTGAGAGAGCAAGCATGCCACCCAGAAGCCCGCACGTAGGATATTTTTCGCAATGATCACAGTTTCGGGAGTCACCAAATCATACGGCACGCGCATCCTTTTCGATGACGTGTCGGTCAAGTTCGCGCCGGGCAACCGCTACGGGATCACTGGCCCGAACGGCGCGGGCAAGAGTACGTTCCTCAAAATCCTCACCGGCGAAATTGAGCCGAGCAATCGCGGCAAAATCAGTCGGCCGAAGCGGGTCGGCGTGCTCAGCCAGGATCAGTTTGCGTTCGACGAGGAGCGCATCATCGACACCGTCATCATGGGCAACAAAGACCTCTGGGCGGCGTTCAAGGAGCGCGACCGGCTATACGCAGAGGGCGACTATTCCGACGCCGTCATGGAGCGGCTAGGCGAGATTGAATCGCTGGTTGCCGACGAAAACGGCTACATGGCCGAGATCGAAGCCGCGGAAATCCTGCGCGGAATCGGCATTCCCGACGAGCGCCACACCGACCTGATGAAGTCTCTCCGCACGGATTTCAAGTTCCGCGTTCTCCTCGCACAGGCCCTTTACGGCGGGCCAGACGCGCTCCTGCTCGACGAGCCGACCAACCACATGGACCTCGAGGGAATCCACTGGCTGGAGGAATTCCTGGCGGAGTATGAGGGCGTCCTGATCGTCATTTCGCACGACCGGCACTTCCTCAACGCCGTCTGCACGCATACCGCCGATATCGACTACGAAACCATCATCCTCTATCCCGGCAACTACGACGCCATGCTGGAGCAGAAAATCTCAGCGCGCTCGAAGATCGAATCGGAAAATCGGGACAAGTCAGCCAAAATCGCGCAGCTCCAGGAGTTCGTTTCGCGCTTCGGTGCGGGTCAACGCGCATCGCAAGTCCAGTCCCGCAAAAAGGAGATGGAGCGCCTCGCGCCAGCCGAACTCAAGCGTTCCAATATCCAGCGCCCGTATATCCGCTTCGAGCAGGCGAAACCCGCAGGTCAGCAGGTCGTCTCCGTGCAAGGTCTGTCGAAGTCGTTCGACGACCTGCATGTGCTCAAAAACATGACGTTCGACATTACGCGAGGCGAAAAAGTGGCCATCATCGGCCCCAATGGAGTCGGCAAAACTACCCTTCTGCGCTGCCTGATGGGCGAACTCGAACCCGATGCGGGCACAATCAAATGGGGCAACGGCATGACCTGGGGCTACTACGCGCAGGACTTCCAAGACCAAATCCCCAAAGGCACCAATGCAGTCGAATGGCTGATGTCGTTTGACAAGGGCGAGGGTGAGCAGGTTGTTCGCGGCCTCCTTGGCCGCATGCTCTTCTCCGGCGACGAGGGGCTGAAAAAGACCGATGCCCTCTCCGGCGGGGAAGCATCGCGCCTGATGATGGCCCGCCTCATGCAGCAAAAGGACCCTGTGCTTATCTTCGACGAGCCGACCAACCACCTGGACCTCGAATCGGTCAACGCGCTTGCTGAAGGCTTAGCCGCGTTCGCCGGAACAGTACTCGTCGTCACACATGACCGCGACCTCGTCAGCGAATGCGCAACCCGCATCATCGCATTCACCGACAACGGTATCATCGACTTCACCGGCACGTACGACGAATACCTCGAAAGCCACCCGCTCGACGAACGCACCCACCACGGGCATAATTAGGCCAACCTACCCCGAAACAAGTTTCGACCCTCCCGAAACGGGAAGGTAAAGACAGACCAGGATTCCGATTTTCACGGTTCCTTCCCTTCCCGTTGCGTGAGGGGTGGCGAGGAACGAGCCGGGGTAGGTCCGCCGAATAGCTTCTGCGCTCGTTCCAACTCTTGCGGAATTCCAATGTCGATAAATAGGCCAGATGTCTTGAAGGCAAAGAGGCTGCGAGCGGCCAAGGTGGGGAAGAAGTCACGCTCGATGGATGTGGAAATGTTTGTTGGGATGGTCTCGAGAGCGGATTTGCGCAGAATATAGACGCCGCCGTTGATCCAGCCGCGTGCGTGAATGTCGGGCGAAGCGGATTTTTCATTGAATGCGATGATACGGTCGGATTCACCGATCTCGACAGAGCCATAGCGCGAGGGATCGTCAACCTCGCGGACAACAATTATCGCCTTCGCTGCTGTCTCGCGGAATCGGCGAATCAGGCTAGCAAAATCGACTTCGCAGTACGAATCGCCGTTCATTACAATACACGCTTCGCCGTCAAGGGTTGAAGCAGCCAGGGCGGCTGCTCCGCCAGTGCCAAGCGGCAATGTTTCATGCGAATAGCTGATGTGCGCTCCAAATGCGCTTCCGTCGCCAAAATGATTCCTAATAGTTTCCGCCAGAAATCCTGTTGAAATAACAATTCGCTCGATGCCAACGTCGGTCAGTTGACGCACCAAATGTTCTAGAAATGGCCGACCCGAAACTGTTGCCATCGGCTTGGGGATACCGTCCGGCAGGGCAGAACGAAGCCTGGTGCCGAATCCTCCTGCGAGGATGATGGCTGGAGGCGTAAGAGAATCGGTTGGATTCATGACGGGGTTGCGGCTGCAGCGGGTCTGAGCATGAAGTCTCGAAACTTTGGCACGATTTCGGTCGCAGTTCCATCCATGTGCTTGTTGCCGTGATCAAGCCAGATCGCGCGGTCGGCGAATCGCTCGACAAAGTTGTGATCATGCGTCACGAGAAAAATAGTGCGGCCCTCCGCCTTGTATTCCTGCAGCTTTGCAAGGCATTTCTCCTGAAAATTAATGTCGCCAACGGCGAGCGCCTCGTCAATCAGCAGGATTTCGGAATCGATATTGATCGCGACGGCGAATGCTAGTCGCGCGCTCATGCCACTCGAATACATGCGGGTGGGCAAGTCCATGGTCTCGTCGTCGAGTTCGGCAAACTCAACAATGGAAGGGTATCGTTGAGCGATCTCGGAATCGGCCAAGCCACGTAACGCGCCCGAAAAAAAGACATTTTCGATCCCAGTCAACTCCGGATTAAAGCCGACACCCAGCTCCAGCAAGCTTGAAACACGTCCGCGCATCCGTATCTCCCCTTGCGACGGCAGGTAAATGCGCGTCAAGATGGAAAGGAGCGTGCTTTTTCCAGAGCCGTTGTGGCCGATGAGAGCAACGGCCTGCCCCTTTGGCACGTCGAACGACACATCA
Organism: uncultured Armatimonadota bacterium; assembly: GCA_963699265.1. GTDB lineage: Bacteria > Armatimonadota > Armatimonadia > Armatimonadales > Capsulimonadaceae > CAXSEA01. The sequence goes on from OY969427.1 coordinate 2,595,814, forward strand.
TTCAATGCACGACGCAGGCTGAACGACGCGGCAATATCCCTATGCATCAGCCGCTGAAGCACATGCACCGTCTGCGCCTTGAGGGTTCCGTACGCTCGGTGGTAGACGCGAAACTCCTTGGTCAGATGCTCAACTTCGATTGCGTTTGCGGGATTCATCGGATTGATTATACAAGACCCTCCCAACCTCCCGAAGCGGGAGGAGCCTGAAATACGAAGTCGTTGGGCTTACTCTGCCCCTCTCCTTTCGAAAGGAGAGGTGAGGTACGGAGCGCTTCGGAACAATCATGACGTAAGCAAACGGCGACTGCTGAAGGATTACCTCCCCTAACCCCTCCTTCCGAAAGGAGGGGAACCAGATAGCTCCTCCTACTTCGGGAGCCGGGGAGGCCTTCTGCTGGCGGTTTGGCCGTGTTCGAGCCTAAGCGAGAACCGGGCAAACCGCCAGCTATGAAAAAAAGCCCAGCGGCTTGAGCGTTCTAAAATTCTTACTTGAGCGTTCCCAAATTCCTAAATGACTATTTGCAGGAAGGATATCGCGATGTGTTGTCGAACCGTCACTTCGCGTCAACTTTATGTGCATTGAAAGATTTCGAATATGATTGTAACCGATGGTCAAGAATCGTACGAATGGATTGAAAACTGGGCGCGAACTCCTGACACGCCCGCTAGCCGCGAAAATGGGCGGACACATGGTGTTGCTGAATCGAGCGACGGCAGTGTCTATGTGTTCCATCAATCGACTCCGGCGGTGCTGGTGTTTGACCAGGAGGGTGCGCTGGTTCGGTCGTTTGGAGACAATTTCGCTGGCGCGCACGGGCTGACGTTGGTGAACGAAAATGGCCGGGAGTTCCTGTGGCTAACGGATGAGGCCAATGGACGGGTCGAAAAGCTAACATTGGGCGGCGAAAGTGTGCAAGCGATTCGGCAGCCTAAGCATGTTGAGTACAATGACTCGCGTTATTCGCCGACCTGGGTTGCGGTGAATCCAACAAACGGCGATATCTGGGTCGCTGACGGCTATGGCTCGTCGCTGGTGCACCGGTACGATTCGTCAGGCGATTATATTCACAGTATTGACGGCAACGAGCCTGGCGCGGCGGGGCGGTTTGCATGTCCGCATGCCGTGTTTTTCGATACGCGCGGCGGCAAAACGCCGGAGCTGTATGTGGCGGATCGCGGCAACAGAAGAGTTCAGGTTTATGATGGCGAGGGCAATTTCAAGCGGTCTTTTGGCGAGGATATTTTTGTTCATCCTTGCGCGTTTGCGGTGTATGGCGAAGCTCTGTATGTTCCAGAATTGTTTGGCAGGATGGCCGTTTTGGACGCCAACGACAAATTGATCGGTTATGTCGGTCAAAACGATCGCATCGCCGAGGCGCCGGGTTGGCCGGGCCTGTCGGTCAAAGATTGGCCCAATCTGCCGCCTGATCAGATTCAGGCAGGCAAGTTCAGCAGCCCCCACGGTGTCGGAACTGGACCGGACGGCAGCGTATATGTGGTCGAGTGGATCATCGGCGGCAGAATTATCAGACTTAATCCAGTATAGGAGCCAAGGGATTTTTGAGACAGTTATGAGCACAAAAACAACAAAAGTAGGCATCATCGGGTGCGGAAATATCAGCGGCATCTACTTTCAGACGGCCAAGCGCCTCGCGAGCATCGAGATGGTCGCGTGTGCGGACATGCTGCTTGATCGCGCGAAGGCGAAGGCCGCGGAATATGGCGTTCCGAAGGCGCTGACGGTCGATCAGATTCTGGCCGATCCCGATGTCGAGATCATCATCAACCTCACGATTCCGAAAGCGCACGCTGAAGTTGCTATCGCATCGCTGGAAAACGGTAAACATGTGTACAGCGAAAAGCCGTTTGCCTTGAGACGCGATGAGGGACTCAAGGTTTTGCAGGTCGCGAAAGAGAAGGGCTTGCGGACGGGCGGCGCGCCGGACACGTTTTTTGGCGCCGCGCATCAGACCTGCCGAAAATTGATCGACGATGGCGTCATCGGCGAGCCGATAGCGGGGACGGGATTCATGCTGGGCCATGGCCACGAATCCTGGCATCCGGCACCGGAGTTCTACTACGCGCCGGGCGGCGGCCCGCTTCTGGATATGGGGCCCTACTACATCACGGCACTGGTCAACATGATTGGCGGAGTCAAGCGCGTGTCCGGCTCGGCGCGTGCAACTTTCCCCGAGCGAACCATTACCACCAAAGATCGTAGCGGCCAAAAAATCACAGTTGAGACGCCGACGCACATCGCCGGCACGCTCAATTTTGAGAACGGCGCCATCGTGACTCTTACCACCAGCTTCGATGTCTGGTCGCACACGCACAGCAACATCGAAGTTTATGGCACTGAGGGAACGATGCTTGTTCCCGATCCGAACAACTTCGGCGGCGTGGTCAAGGTGAGGCGCATGGACGAATCCGACTGGCGCGACGTGCCGTTCGCACATGGTTTTGCCGAGAACAGCCGAGGCGTGGGAGTGGCCGACATGGCCCTCGCGATTCAGGAAAATCGCCCGACACGCGCTAGCGGCGAACTGGCCTATCACGTTCTTGACACCATGCTGGGGATTCTGGATTCGTCGGTCGAAGGTAAGCATGTCAGCCTAACCAGCGGCGTTGATCGTCCTAGGGCGCTTTCGCCGGGTATGCCGACAGATGCAATTGGCTGACACTTTGTTAAGCTCTTTGAGCTTAACTTAAACAGAAGGCCGTTCATATTTATAAATATGAACGGCTTTTATGTCTCCTTCAGTTTAGGAACCGCTCATTTGGCCGCATTACATCTTTGAGCCGCTGTCCATCTTTGCGCCCATTTTGCTGCCCATCTTGGAACCGTCGGAGTAGCCGGAAGGGACGCTTGACATCTTTGTCAGTTTGTGCCCCATCGCATCCTTATAGCCCATCTTCTTTGCGGCTGTCGGCGAATAGTAGGCTTTGCACGTCGTGCAGACGTAGACCGTCTTGTGCATTGCCATCTTGTGGCTCATCGCCATTTTAGGTGTGGACATCATCGAATTGTCCGCTTTGACCATCGGCGATCCCGCTGTCGCGAGGACCGAAAGTGCTGCGGCTACGACCGTTGCTGTGCGAAACGATTTAGTGTTCATCATTGTCATCTCCTTCTGAGCTGTTCTAGCTAGTACAAGTACGCCGCTTTGACCGGCGCACTTTCACCAGCCTTCTACAAGGAATCGCTGATCATTTGTGCAACACTTATCAAGATGCTTGCCAAAGCATAAATCCAACCTCCCGAACTGTAACAAGAGTTAGATGGCGATCTGGCGCAAACCGGAACCAACCGATGCTGATTTAGTCGCGCGCTGTGTCCGAAGCGGCGACCGTCAGGCGTTCTCTGAGCTGGTGTTCCGATACCAGGATGCGATGTTGCGTCTGGCCACTCGGTACAGCGGAAACCCGGAGGATGCCGAAGATCTGGCTCAGGATATTTTTGTCCGGGTTTGGACTCGCCTAAAGACATTCGACCAGAAGCGTGATTTCCGGCCCTGGCTCTACCAGGTAGGGACTAGCGTTTGCCTAAACTGGATCGAGGCCCGAAAGTCGCGCGGAGGATTTGGTTCATCATCGACGTCGATTCCGCTCGACCAGCTCGGCGAGATGCGCGGCGGCGCATCGACTGACGACATTGCGCTGGAAAAGATCGAAACAGATGTTGTCCTCGAGGCATTGGAGCGCATGCCGCTTCCCAATCGTACGGCAATCACGCTACGCTTCATGGAGGGGTTCACGTTCCAGGAAATTGCGTCGATTCTGGAGGTGCCGCTGCCAACCGTAGCATCGCGTGTGCGCAGAGGCTTGGAAACATTGCGCGCCGAGCTCGCGGCTCGAGGAGTTGACCGATAGATGACGGCCAAGCAAGCTTGATCATGGATCACCAGAAAGTTCGGGACAACCTAACCGATTATCTGCTTGGCGAGCTTGATGTCGCCGAGCACGATGCCATCCGCGCGCACCTTGCGAGCTGCCCGGAATGCGCAGCGGAAGAGGCAAAGGTGCGCACGCTCCTGACGACGGTCGAACAGGCTCTGCGCATGGACATTCGTGCGCCGGAGGATTTCGCCGACCGCGTAATGAACAGGATTCCGGCACGCGAATTTACGACCACGCCAGTTCATCGACGGTTTTTTACGCCGCTTGCCGCCGTAGCTGCCGCGCTTGTCATTTTCGCGTTCGTATTCCATTTCCGCAAGCTGCCGGCGGTGACTTCACCTTCTATAACGGCGACCGAGGCAACGCTCACTCCCGCAGTCATGATGGCGTTTCATCAGCAAATCGCATCCGGCGCCAGCTCCATGCCTCTCGCCAGTGTCGATCCTGGTGCCGAAGCGACATCGCTGTCCGAACGCGCAGGCTACGCGCTAATTCCTGTGACGATCAACGATGCAAATGTCCATGTCGCCGGGGCGAATGTCAGCACTCTGATGGGAAAGCCTGTGGCCGTCTGGAAGCTGATGCTGCATGGCAAGCCAATGACGCTCATGCAGATGGGGCAGAATCAGGCACGTCTGCCTAAGCTAGTTCCGATGCCGTTCCCCGCGCAAAACCGCCTGCTTCTTTGTGGCGCAACCGGAGATTGCCAGTATGTCGCTTGGCACCAGAAGAACATGACGTTTGTTCTCGTTGCGAACATGCCCGAGAAAGACGTGGATCGCACTGCGCTCGAGATCAACGTTTGACAAGCTTGAATGTTGCTCAACCGTCAACACGTCTCGCGGCTGATCTCCTTGCCTCAGTTTCCGCCATCATCCGAAAAATAAAGCCCCGAATGGCATATATACGCGCCCGGTACCGGTCAACCTAGAAGCAACAGACTATCTTTCCGGTGTTTTGGCGACCTACTACACACTTGACGGCGGTGTACAGCAAACCTACACCAATTATATTGAAGTATCGGCGCAGGGCAACCACAGCATAACTTTCTGGAGCGTCGATAAGGCAGGCAATGTAGAGACACAGCACACGCAGAACATCACTATCAACACAACGCCACCAACCACTACTGCGAGCGATTCGGGAACCGTCGGAAACAACGGATGGTACACATCGAATGTTCAAGTCACGCTGTCCGCAACCGATCCGAATGGCTCGGCTTACGTCCTGGCGACCTACTACGCGGTTAACGGCGGCGCGCAGCAGACATACACTGGAAGTTTCACGGTCTCCGGCGATAGCGCGAGCCATACGATTGTCTATTGGAGCGTTGATCTCGCAGGCAACACCGAGACGCCTAACACCGCGACGATTAAAATCGACGCCACTCCGCCAACGCTTGCGTTCGGCACGCCGTCTCCCGCTGCGAACGCCGCCGGATGGAACAACACGGTGGTCGGCGTTCCATACACGACATCCGACGCTACTTCGGGAGTGGCAACCGCGACACCCGGCAGTCCCATATCCATTTCGACTCAAGGGGCGAATCAGAAAGCGACGGTGACTGTCACCGACGTCGCCGGGAACTCGGCATCGTTCACGAGCCCGGCAGCCAACATCGATCTCACTCCTCCCGTGACCACTGCGACACCCTCCGGCACACTTGGCAACAGCAGAATATATACGGGCAATGTGACCGTCGCGCTTTCGGCGACGGATAATCTGTCAGGCGTCGCGACCACGTATTACACGCTTGACGGCGGCACACTTCAGACGAATAACGGAACGCCAATTGCCATTGCGGGATCAAGCAGCCATACATTGACCTATTATAGTGTCAACGTCGCGGGCAATACCGAAACGACGAAAACTCTTCCGATCCGCATCGACACCACCGCGCCAACCACAACGGCGACGCTTTCGGGAACAGTTGGAAGCAACGGCTGGTATACCACTCCCGTCCAGATCACGCTTGCTGCGACCGATCCCGACGGCGCAGGCGATGTCGCGGCAACTTATTACACAATCGATGGCGGTGCGCAGCAGACGTATTCCGGGAGTTTTTCCGTTACCACGGACAGCACTAGCCACACTGTCGTCTACTGGAGCGTCGATCAGGCCGGAAACGCCGAGGCGCACAATACGACGTCGTTCAAGATCGACGCGACGGCGCCGACAGTGACGTTCGGTTCGGTCACGCCCGCGCCGAACGCGAACGGTTGGAATAATACGTCGGTAACGATACCGTTCACAACATTCGATGCGACATCTGGCGTTGCGACGGTCTCACACAGCAATCCGCTCAAATACACCAAAGAGGGCGCAGGGCAAAAGCAACCCGTCGTTGTCACGGACAAGGCTGGCAACACAGCGACGTTCAATCCGCCGCTGGTCAATATCGATGAGACCGCTCCCACGACAACGGCGGCCGTCAGTGGCGTTGTCGTCACGTTGACTGCGACAGACAAACTCTCCGGCGTTGCGACGACGTACTACACAGTCAACTCCGGCGCACAGCAAACCTACTCCGCGCCGGTGACTGTTACTGGCGCGGGAAATCACACCGTTGCCTATTGGAGTGTGAATAAGGCCGGAAATATTGAAACGCAGCACACGACGACCGTAACCGTCCCCGCAGTTCTGACCAGTGTCTCAATTTCGCCAAGCACGGTTGTCGGAGGGATCGGTGCGACCGGTACGGTAACACTTAATGCAGCCGCACCGGTCGCGGAAACCGTGACGCTGTCGTCGAACAAGTCGACCATTGCGAGTGTTCCGGCGACTGTCACCGTGCTTGCGGGTCAATCGACCGCAACGTTCGCAGTGAACACGTTCGTGACATCCGCGTCATACACCGTTACCATCACTGCGAGCTTGGCTGGCGTCAAAGCGACTGCGACGATCAAGGCGACATCAGGCCACGTTCCGCAGAGCATTAACTGCGGGGGAGGGTCGTCGAGCCCGTTCATTTCCGACACAGGCTACAGCGGCGGGACAGTCATTGGTACAAGCCATAGCATTGACCTTACGGGTGTGACCAATCCCGCGCCGCAAGTGGTCTATCAAACTGCACGTTCAGGTTCGTTCACGTATACGATTCCAAACCTTGCACCGGGAGTCGCGTACACGCTGACATTACACTTTGCCGAGTTCCAGAACAGCGCAGTTGGTAAACGGGTATTCGGCGTGACGGTCAACGGCGCGTCGGCACTGTCCGGTGTGGATGTCTACAAACGGGCAGGTGCGGAATACAAGGCAGTGACGCAGACGGTCAGCGTCACCGCCAATTCCAGCGGGCAACTGGTGATCCAGTTTGTGCCCGGCACGGCGGGAGTGCCGATGGCGAATGGGATACAGGTGCAGTAGAACCTACCCCGGCGACAAGTCGCCACCCCTCCCGGAGCGGGAAGGGAAGGACTGAGTGCGCTGAGAGCTGGCGTTCTTTTGTAGGGCAGGCGTCCCCGCCTGTCTTGATGGCTCATCGCTATCCTAAGGTGGCCGGCTCTAAGGCGTACCGCTTAGGTGCGAGCGCGTGAACCGAACGAAACGGGTCGAACCCGTTAGGCGGCGCGTTATAACACCATGCTGCGCATGGTTGAATCCTAGCCCAAAATTTGCTATAATCACCGTGCTCCGAACGACATCGGCCCTCCGCGGCAAGTGTCGCTTCCTCCCAGGAGAGGTCGCATAGCCCGGTCTAGTGCGCTCGCCTCGAAAGCGAGTGAGGTGAAAGCCTCCGTGGGTTCGAATCCCACCCTCTCCGCCACCATCCGTTACAGCTTGATTTTGACGATGCTGTTGCTCTTCGTTTCGGTCACATACAGGCTCTTGCCATCCTTCGAGAAGCATAGGTTCGTTGTGTTGGGACCAGCATCTATCGGATAGACCTTCTCGGCCGATCCCTTTGGATTGATCTTCACAATTCTCCCGCCGCCGTACATTGCCGCGTATATGTAGCCAAATTTGTCCATCCGCATTCCGTCTGGCCCGCCAGCGCCATCGATATGCGTGAACAGACGCGATGAAAAAGCCTGGAGGCCGTTAGTAGGAGCGGCGATATACTCGAGCGGCTCATATTCCGTGATATCGGACTTGGGCGATTCGTTGACATAGATCTTGTCACCATCCGGCGTTACGACAATTCCGTTCGGATAGGCCAATCCTCCGCCGATTTTGTTGACTGTCTTGACATCGGCGACGACCATGTACGCCGCCCCAATTGGTCGATTCACCGACGAGCCATCGGGATCGGTAAAATAGAGATTGCCGCGGCGGTCAAAGCAGAGGTCGTTTGGGCCGAGCAGTGGGCCACCGGTGTCGCTCTTGTCGATGTACGTGCTGACGACCCCTGTTTTTATATCGATGCGGTCGATGCACTTTCGACCAACGTCGGCGACATACAAGTTGCCGTCAGGGCCGATCGTCGCGCCATTGCCGCGCCCTGGCGTCGGCAGAACCACCCAGTCCTTCTTTAATTCGCCCGTTTTCAAATCCACGCGGGAAATGTCAGGGCCCTGGACATTGACGCAGTAGAGATACTGACCATCCGGCGACAGTGCCGGCCCCTCTGGGAAGGTCAGGCCCGAGGCGACTGTAGCCTGAAGGGAATCGTCGGCGAATGCGGCGGTTTGCGTGAGTGAAGTCATGGTGATGATCGAGGCGGCGAACATTGCGACAAGCGGGAGGCGAAGCCGCGCAGAGTGGAATCGGGGCGTTGGAATCATGTGCGCATGATGGCACAAACTGATCGACAAAACTAGTTTACTGCGAATTTTAATGACTTGGCAATCGGTGCAAAACCGCACAATGTGGCCTTCGCATGAGCAATTCTACGGTATCCTAAGAAACATGAAGCAAACAGCGGCTTTGGTGACACTGGCTGGAGAAGTTTCAGTATACGGATTTCGGTGCTGGAGCGGTGCCGGGTTGGAGATGGACGCCCCGCACCGTCACAACGAGATCGAGCTTAATCTGTGCCGCAATGCGCCGCTCAATTATCTCTTTGGCGGCCGGATTGCTGAAGTCCTGCCGGGTAGGCTGGCCGTGTTTTGGGGCGCAATGCCCCATCAGATGGTGGGAAGGCATCACGAACACTATCAGATGCAGTGGGTGACTGTTCCGCTTGCGTGGTTTTTGCAGTGGGGATTGCCAACACCGTTTATCGACTCCATCCTGCGCGGAACCGTTGCGATGGAACCCGATTTTCGCGCGTCTGAAAGCGATTCCAAACTGCTTGACCGCTGGGCGCTTGATCTGGAATCGGGCAGTAGCGAACGCCAAAATGCTATGACTCTAGAGCTGCAGGCGCGCCTCATCCGCATGGCATCGGCACTTTCGGACTCTAGCGCCGAACCGGTTCCCACAAAACAGCCGCAGGGAAGCGCGGGAGAGACGCAGACAGTTGAGGAGATGACCCGCTGGATTGCGCTCAACTACACGGAAAGTGTCAAAATCGCCGATATGGCCGCCCAAATCGGCCTTCATCCCAACTACGCCATGACTCTTTTCAAAAAAGTGATGGGGCTTAGCATCGGCGAATATGTGACGCAGCATCGGATTTCGCACGCGCAACGGTTGCTCGCGACCACCGATCAAAAAATTCTGGACATTGCGCTGGAATGCGGCTACGGTTCGGCTAGCCAATTTTACGCCATGTTCGAGCGTGTCCAAAAGCAGTCGCCGCGCGAGTTTAGGCTAAGCGTCAGAGGTCAGGCCGAATGATGTTCAACAAATTCACGCATGGTAGCGATCATTTTGGGGCCAATGCCGGGGATGCCATTCATACGGCCGCTTTCTAACGCGTGCTTTAGAGATGCGACGCTGTCAACTCCGTGCTCGGCGTAGAGCATGCGGAGGGTCTTTGCGCCAAGCCGCGGAATTTTGGACAGCTCCAAGACGCTGAGCGGCGTGTCCTTCGCCCACTCCTCGAACTTATCCGACGTTCCCCGCTCCAAAGTCTGCCGTATGATCGTCGCGACAATCTCGCCGACACCAGGGATTTCGCCCAAGCGATCCTCGGCGTTCAGCGTGTCGATGGAAATGGGATAACGCGAAATCGCATGGGCCAGCCGTGGATAGCGCGCTGCGTGGGACTCGTCGTAGCCGCCGATCACGAGGATGTCGTAAAGCTCGTTGAGCTTTTCGGCAAGCCAATCGTTGCGCCGCCAGCGCGTGCGGCCTTTTTCGTCGATGTAGGAGTCATCTGGTGGGGAATGCATTGATTAGAATGTGATCTAGGACTAATTTTCGGCTAGGGTATTCGGAAAGGACTGCAAGAAATCGACAAACGGCCCAAAGCACTGAGGACACGCCTTGACGACATCGCTTAAGTCTGCAACGCCAAGTATTTGCGGCGCGTCAACTGTATCGACGTAGTAATTATCGTGGGCTAGGAATAGACGCTGAACGACCTTCTTCGGAAAATCCTCATCATCTTGATCTTCGACTGGCACACGCCACCTCACTTTGAAGCTGTCGCAGTTTAGGCGAATTTTCAAGGCAAGCTCGCTAGCCAGAATTAGCGCTTCGAGATCATGCTTAAAGCAGAACGTGAAAAACCGATCTTCATTGCGCTCATCTTCTGATCCCCTTTTCTGCAACGCCCTTCTAAAGTTGGCATGCATTGTGGCAAATAAATCCTTATGCGTTTGATCTGGACTGCTCTTTGGATGAAGATCGGGAATGACCGCAATAATGATGTCTGGATCATTCAGGATAGCGTTGGCGGCTTTGGTCGGCACGGTTTCAACAACGTACTTCCTCGCATTGCCCTTTGGACATGGCACGAATGAAATCGAAACGCCTTGCTGGGCTTTTTTGCGAATCACCTCTCTTAGTAGAGCTTCCATCGCGAATTGATCGGACGGTCCCTCGACATAGACGACGATCTTCACGCAAGGACCTCTAGCTCATCCGACCGATGCATCGCCTCAATCTCTTCAATGCCGAAGTCGTCGAGGTTTGCGCGCAATATTTTCGAATCGCCTGGTTTGACAAATGCTGCCGCGCCGTCAAGCTTACGAATTATGGCTAAGTCGTCGATATCGAACTGCGTCAGAAAATATGACGCATGAGTTGCAAGCAATATCTGCGTGCGCGAGGAAGCCTTCTTGAACAGTCCAGCCAATACCGGCAGAGTTCTAGGATGCACGCCCTGATCAGGCTCGTCTATACACAGAAGGGTTGGCGGATTAGGCAAAAGACAGAGTGTCATCCAGCATAGCAGACGCAGACTTCCGTCCGACAAGTCAGCAAGACTCAGCTCCCTATCTAGTCCTTTTTCGGACCAAAACGCGATCACTTCGCCTGGGCCGCCGCGCGCCTTTACCGTCAGGCTTCGAAATCCTGGGACTACGCTACGAAGATGTTGTTGCAGCTCATCGAACGCCGACCCATGCTCTGTCATAAGATAGTGCAACACAGAGCTAAGATTTCCGGCATCTTCGCGCAGCGCCGGTTCCTGCTCGAGAGGCACAGACTTGCGGATCTTTTCGTTGGCAATATTGAAAGCACTGTAGAACCGCCATTGGCGAATGAACTCGCGGAGATTGAAGAGAAGTTCATTTTCAGGATTGTTAACTGTGCTTAATGCAAGTTGATTTCGACGCGCTGGCACATATATCTGCCTTGGCAAATTGCTACCGTCAATCAACTCCACTATGCTATTTTCAACATCAAGCAATACAAATGCCGATAGCAGACTGTCCGAGGGTTGAGGGGACGTGACGCTTTCTCGAACGACCTTAGCCTTACCGATCGGTCCCATAAGTTCGCCCAAGTAAATTAGGGGGAGCTGCGCTTGATCATCAAAGTCAAGCTGCCATTGAAACCGCTCCGGACCAGGTACGTGAAATACTTGCTGACCTACCGCTCCGGCCACGATTTCAGGTGGAATATCTTGCTGCATCCCATCTCTCAGAAACTTCAGAAACTCAAATAAGCTGCTTTTGCCCGAACCATTTGCCCCAACGATCACTTCCAGCGCACCAAGATTTGCGGTGAAGTCTCGGAACGGCTTATAGCCCTTAATATTGATTGCACTGATTTTCATGCTCGTTGCACCGTTCTGATGGTCGGCATCAGGGCTAGTGGCTTCGCTTCATTATAGTCGAATCAATGGTTCAAGAAACACGAGCCTCGCTAGAGCTACGTACGTTGTTCGTGAACGAAATCAGATTTCCGACGAAATTCTGGACGAAAAAATCCAGGTCACTCCAGCGACTCTTGCGGCTTTGCGCGCTGCACCGTGTAAACTGAAACCGGCTCGGCCTCGCCGGTGCGAACACCGTTCATGTAGGTGACAATCGACGTCACCTGCCGTTTGCCCGCCTGGTCGCCGGATTCGCCCTGGATAATCGACTCCGTCTCACTGGTCGATTTTCTCACAATCACCGTCAGCGGAGGGTACGACTGGCTGATGTTCACCACATCGCCGGGGGCCATGTGGTCGAGGTCACGCCCACTATTGGCCCGAATAAACTCCGAAAACGTCAGATGGAATTTGTGCGCGATACGCCAGCCAGTATCATGGAACTGGACTGTATAGCCCTTTGCAGGAGGTGCGGTGAGCAAGAAAGTCGCCGCATCGCTCGCAGACGCCTTGCAGATCGATGCCGGAACGCGCTCTCGAACGATGGTCACCTTTTCGCGAAACGTCGGCTTGTCGATCACGGGATCGTTTGGCGGCAATGACGCGTAATGATCTCTTACCTGGTCAAGTGCGCTTTGGGCGGTGTCCTTGTCGGGAAGCGCGATAATCGGCTTGCCATCGATTTCGATTGCGTCGGCCAGGACATTGATATGCGCGACGGAGGCAAGCTTGCTTGCGGCAACATCTTGCACATCGAACGGAGCATCGCTCGGCGCGCGTTCCACTTGGACGGTTTCGGCGATCTGCGCCCGGTTTTTGGCGTACGCGTCGCCAAGCTTTGCGGTCGCGATGTGCTGAATCACCTGCGCGGCGATTGCTGGCGATGCGACGGTTGCGACCGGTCGTCCGTTGACCAAAATATTAACCGGCTGGCCGGAGCGCTGCTTGTAGACTACGTACGCGCCACCGCAGATCAGCACGAACGCCAGCGCGATGCTGAGCGACTTGAAAAACCGAAGTTGGGCAGACACAGGATCGGGGCTGGGAGAGGGCGAAACCGCCCGCTTTCGCGTTTGGGTTTCATCCGCCTTTTCCAACCCCGTTTTGGTGTCCATCTTGTTGTTATCTGTGCGGGACGATAGTTCGTTCGGCTAGGACGACGACCATCCCGTTGCACGCTCGCCCGCCTGCATCTTCTGAACCAGCACCGAGACCGCTTTTTGAAGCTGGCGATCATAGACCATGTCGATTGGATCGGCAGAGTGCTTGTTCGCGTAGTCGTTCATATTTCGCTGATCCTGGTCGGTGAGTACGACCAAGATGTCGGGATCGATGCCCTTGTGGTTGATATCGTGCTTGGCCGGCGTAAAGTAGTGCGCCGTCGTAATCGCGACCGCGGACTTGTCGGGCAGCGGAATGATCGTCTGCACCAGTCCCTTGCCGAAGGTTCTCTCGCCGATTAGCGTACCGGAGTCTGTATCCTTAATCGCGCCGCTGGTGATCTCCGATGCCGACGCGCTGCCGCCGTTCACCAGCACCACGAGCGGGTATTTCGGATGGTCATGCTGCTTGCTTTCGACCGACAGCGACTGCAGGCTACCACCGCGCTCCTTGACCCAGACAATCGGCCCATTGGCGACAAATCGGCTGGCAACATCCTGAGCGACATTTAAGAGACCGCCGGGATTGCCACGAAGATCAAAGATCAGGGCTTTCATGCCCTGCGCCTGCAAGTCGGTCATGGCCTGATCGATCTGCGGATCGCTCTCCTCGTTAAACTGGCCGAGCGCGATGTAGCCGATCTTGTGCTCGGGATCGACCATTTTCGAGACGACCACTTCCTGATGCACATAGTTGCGGATTATGGTGACCACAATCGGCTTGGCTGCACCGAGGCGCTCAAGGGTCAACGTAACCGGTGTTCGCGGCTCGCCTCTGATCATGGCGACGACCTTGATGATGTCCTGGCCCACGACCGGCTTATTGTTGACCTTCAGGATTATGTCTCCCGATTGCACATGCGCTTTGAGAGCCGGGCTGTCAGGAAGTGGCTTGACAACGTACACCTGACCCTTCGGGTTCTGGTCGAGCTGTGCGCCGATGCCGACAAACTGTCCCTGGTTGTCTTCCTGCATCTTGGCGTAATCGTCCGGAGCGAGGAACCGCGTATAGCGGTCGCCGAGCGACGCCATCATGCCGCGGATCGCGTTGTACGTGAGCGTGCGCGTATCGGCGACCTTGCCGTAATACTCAGTTCGAACAATCTCGAGCGTATCGGCGTAGGTCTGTAGCGGGCTAGTGGTGACGTCTTCGTCGCCATGCGCTGCATTATGCAGGCTGAGCTGAAGTCGCTCAGGAATAAGCCGTAGAACAGTCCCCAAAGTCTGCGGCTGACGCATCCCCGCAGCCATATCCTGGAACGAGAACCCGCCGACAAACACCACAAACATCAAGATGATGAATGCGACGCCTTGCAAGAGATAAGCTGTCCATCGTGCGCCGGTTTTCATAGGGAGATGCCCTCCGGCGAAATCTCGGTGGCTGCGCTTGCGGCGCGGAGTGGTGTCAAGGTGGGGGGGAAGCCGCACCTAGGTTTGGTTCGAGCAACTCTTCCGCCTTCGCAAGTTGCGTGCCGCTGTCGTCGCCTGCGTGGCCAGGATCGGCCAGAACGACATCCGGCGCAATCCCAAGCGTGTTGAACGACAGCCCGCGATCCGTTTTCAGTACGCCCGTGGTGAGCGTGAACGCGGAATCGTCGCTGAGCGGGAACAGAGTCTGCGCGGACGCATCGCCGAACGTGCTTCCGCCGATGACCTTCGCGCCAAGATGGTCGTGCAAAAACGCGGCCAGAAGCTCGGCGGTATTCGCAGTGCCGTGGTTGACCAGCACGCAGATCGGGCCGGCGTAGTGCAGCGGCGCGAGGGACGCGTCATGCGTCTCGTTAAGCTCTTGCGACTTCGTCGCAAAGCCCGCGGTACTCACTTCGGACTTAGGAGCGTGGGAGTCGCGCACCTGGATCTCGCCAAACGATGCGTTCGGCGCAAGCTCCTGCGCGATATCGACTGCCGGGTCAAGCAGACCGCCGGCGCAGTCGCGAAGATCGATCACAAGGCCCTTGGTGTCACCCATGCTAGTGACAGCGTCGTTGAAGTTCTTAGCGGTGTCGGTCGTGAAAACGTTGAACGCGACGTAGCCGTTGCCGTCGTCCAGTTTGCGAAACTCAACATCTTTGACCAATGTCGGGACGGTACCGTCCACCGTGATATCAATTGGCTTGGGCGACCCACTACGCAAGATGGTCAACGTGAGCGGCTTGGTGGACGCGGTATCAAGGATGGTCTGCGCCTTTGAGAGCGCGTAGCCGTCAACGATTTTTGCCTCTGTGGCGTCAACCGCCTTGCCGAGATCAAACTGGTTGTTGGCGAGCTTCTTGAACGCAGCAGCATTCGCGGCAAACGGATCGTAGCCAATGATCCAATGCTTGTCGATATTGGTGACTACGTCGCCAGTCTTGAGACCGGACCTGAACGCGGGCGAACCGGGCAGCGGATCGATTACCGTAATATTACGCGACACCAGGCCATCTTTGCTGGTGACTTTCCGAACCGTAAAAACCGCGCCGATGCCCTCAAATTTTCCGGTCGCCTGCTCTTCAAGCGCCTTGCGCTCGTCAGCTTCCAAAAATCGCGAGTTCGGCTCGTCCAGTGACGACAGCAAAGCCGACGCTGCGCCATGCGCCAGAGGCTGATCGCTGTCGATGCGGTCAACGAACTGATCCTTTAGGAGCAGATAGACCTGCTGGAACGTCGCTGTCGGGCTGTCGCTGTTGAGAAGGTCGTCGATCTGCTGATCGGGCGAATTGTTGTCGGATGGAGCAGGGTATTTCGGATCGGCGGCAACTGCGGTCGGCAAAAATCCGCCCTGGCCCTTGTTTTCCACATCACTGTCGGATGGACGGGCCGTCACCATGTACGCGCTGCCACGCATGCGCGCCTGAGTCAAAAGACTGCTGTGGCGCAGCGGCACAGCCATCGACGAGAGTCGAAGGCGCTGACCGAGATTAAAGACCACTCCCGTGCAAATAATTGCCGCGAAAAGGAGTGCAAACCGACGAACTAGGTTTTTTATGGTTCCGACCCTCAGCAATTACTGCGTTGCTGCACCGGCGACACTGTGTCTGGCGTACCAAACTTTAGGCAAACAATACATTAGTGTACCTCTACCCAAAATAGCTGTCAACGAACAGGCATGATGCACAAATCACGCCATGTTGAGTGGAGATTGGTGGCGGAGGCGTGGATGCGCTGAAATGCTGGTTATAAGACGAGAGCGGAAGGGGCGTTTGTTCCCCCTGCTTGCTGCTGCTGGCTAGGGAGCTTGCACTTCAGCCGCCGGCCCCATCCTGCGCAGATTCAGCGAAAGCCGAATCAAAACGATCCCGCTGATCACGGCGTAGGCACCGATAAAGTAGGCGTAGAGCACCAGCGACGCGCGCGGATTGACCGCAATCGCGATGCCGAGGATTATCGAAAGCACGCCGACGAGGAGCAGCATGTTCTCGTTCTCGATCACGTTGCGCAGTTGGAACGCTGCCAGCAGCTCGAGCGCGCCTGTCAGCATCGCCCAGAACGAGATGAACTCCGCGAGCGCAAAGAGTGTCGCAAAGGGATGGAAGAGGCAGACCAGGCCGACAGCTATGCCGATGATCCCGCCGCCGATGAGCATCCACCAACGTTGATCTGGGTGGGATAACCGGAAGGCAGCGAAAAGGACAGTCAGGCCGTCAACAAGCGCGAACGCCCCGAAGATCTCGATCATGATGGCCAGAGTCAGCCCTGGCCACGCAATCGCAGCGACGCCGAACAGCACGGCGATAACGCCGCGCAATCCTAATGCCCACCAATGCCGACTGAGGTGACTTAACATCGGAGTCCCGAGGGATTGCCTAAAATGGCGGTAAACCTAAACCGCGACCGCTTCAAGCGATTCGGTCTCGGTCTCGGTCTCTTCTACGACTTCCGATTCGACTGCCGGACCTTTGATCGCCTCAAGCAGCTCGGCGTATCGTCCAACGGCGACATTTTCGGCGGTGATTGCCAGATTCTGCGTACTACGCAGCTTCATGGAGTCGGCAAAACGCATCACTTTCTGCCATTCAGCGCCGAATGTGATCATGACGATCTTTTTGCCAGCATCACGCGCTGCTCGTGCAAGCTCGAACGTGAACATGCGCTGCGTGTAGAGCGGGCGAGTGGACATGTGTGGGACCTGCATGTGGTACGGGAAGTAGGAGACGTTCATCACGCCCTTGCTCACCGCCTCAAAGCCGCAGTCGTCGATCAGCCGGGACAGCTTCGGATACCACCATTGGTATGCGACCGTATCTTTAAACCGGGGATCGATAAAGAAGAACGGGCACTCCGTGTTTTCGAACAGAAGACTCGCGCGGCACGCATCCTTGTAGCCGGGAACGTCTTCATAGTCCTCGATGATCCGTGGATCGTAAAGCGGGAATTTGGTCAATAGAACGATCTTTGCGGTGCTGGGATCGCCTACCACCGGATTCGGAAGAAGTTCCGTGTGTGGTCTCTTTGACTTGTCTAGGTGGTCGTAAACCGAAAATAGGTGGTCTACATCCCTGGGGTGAATATACGGCGCCGTACTTGGCAGCTCGGTCCACGGATTATACATGAGTGCTCCTCACTACCCCGAAACTTTCTGAGTGACAAAAGCCCCGATTGGGTTGCAAGGATTTATTGTACTCCGTTTGCGCCGAAATTCGGCCATTTGCGCGGGAAGATACACTGTGAAGAGATTTTGGGCGAAGCTGTAGGCGATGAAAAGGCCGAGGGACGACGCACGTCTGTTCCCCTCCTTTCGGAAGGAGGGGCTAGGGGAGGTAATCTTGAATCCGCACTCGACCCTAGACCGGGCTGAGGATGGCACCTGCTGGCGTTGGAAGAACCTCCCTTAATCCCTCCTTCCGAAAGGAGGGAAACGGAGAGATTTCTCCATTCCACTCGTACCTCGTTGCAGTCGAAATGACAGATAGCGGCACCTGCGCTAATACTTCGGAAACGCAGCAAGCAGTTGGCGGCTGCCCTTGGGACGCGCGAACTGGCGCTCGAACAGCGGCTTCTTGGGGCGGGTCTTGCGCAGCGGGCGGTCGTCAACAGTCACGATTCCGAGGCGCGACGAACCGTCGCGCCCTTCTATGATCGAAAGCTCAAATCGGTCGCCCTTGTGAACGCGCAGCGAAAGGTGATGGGTCAAATAAAGCATTGTGTTGGATCAAAAGCCCTTTAAAGAGTGCAGGTTGACCGCGCAACAAAACGGCCCCTGCTATTTTACGGCGTAAGCGGCGATTTTTGTACAGCCTTCAATGCAAATTCTTGTGGAATTTGACGGCTATTTTACGCAATCCGCTGTTGTTGGCAATTGTGGAGGGGTTACTTCGGGCAAATTGCGAAGTAGCCGCACGTCTTGCATTGTTCGCCGGGCTTTTCGGAAAACTCCCCGCGCTGGATCCGGACGGCAGCGTCGCGATATTTTGCCAAGCGGGCTGGCTCATATTGCGGCTTATGCTCTGCGACAGTTTTTTCGCCTGACGACAGATAATGGACTTCGACCCGGTGCTCAATGCCAGCGTCCTGCGCAGCTCTGCGGTAGACGGACAGTCGGCCTTCGCGGTGGTCGTCGTTTGGCTTGCCAGTTTTGTAACGCGCGAGGATTCGGGTGCCGTCGATCGGATCTTCAAAAACGGCGTCGGGGCGCACTCGGATTTTGATGCCATCCAATTCCACAGTCATGGATTCCGCTGGAAGCAGCGTGCCGGGGATGTCACCAATCGAGTGGGCGTTTGTGAGCATTTCAACTGCGCCGTTCTTAAGCTGCGCCTCATGCAGATGGCCAACTGGCCCGTGTTCGATCCATAACCCGTCGAAATACGACAAGACATCTGCGAGCTCCAGCGCATCGCCTGCAGCATGCTCGTCGTACATTGCATGCAAGGCGGTCTTGACGCAATGGTGAAACTTGCGGTAGGCGTCGTCGGAATTCTCGTCGGGCAGCTTAAGCCGATACCGGTAATAGTACTGGCGCGGGCAGTGCATGTACGTTTCCAGCTCCGACGTCGAAAAGCTGCGCTGGCGCGGCAAAACCTGCTCAGCAAATTCCTCGCACGGCTGGGTAGCAACAGACTCCCAGGTTTCCGTTGCGACGCCACGTAGGTTCATCCACGGAAGTACATTTTCGAGCAGTTGGGAGTGTTCGATCCCGTCGCCTTTCTCTTTCGCAATCGGACGCGACAAAATGATCTCGTCGCGGGCGCGAGACAACGCCACAAAGAACAGGCACTCCTCCTCGCCCGCTTCGGCAGCGTCCTCGTCAACAACACCTGCAAGTCCCGGCGGTTCGGGAACCATGCTCCCACGGCCCTTTGTCGGGAACTGCCCCTTGCCCAGGAAAGGCATGTACACGCGCTTGAACTCCAGTCCCTTTGCCGCATGGACGGTCATGATTCGGACGGCGTCGAACTGAGCTATCGAATCTGGTGTCACCCCGCGCGGTGATTCACCTGCGGCGATCATCCGGCGGATATGCGCGAGGAACGCGCGAGTTTTGTTCAGCGACGGTGCGGCTGGCGTTTTCTTCTCCTCAAACGCGACTGCGAGCGACAGAAGCTGATGCAGTGCGAGCCGGGATTGGAGCCTTTCTTGATCGTTCTGTTCGGGTTTCTGATTGGAGCGCGCGTAGCCGATCTCTTCGAACAGGATCGATTGAATCAGCCGCGCGGGACGGTCAACCAGTTCGCGCAGCGGTTTGATATGCGAATCCAGAAGGCGAATCCCATCGTGCTCGTTGGCGGCTAAGGCTACGTAGATTTTCTCGAAGGCGGCTTTTTCGAGGGCTTCGATCTCTGGGTCATCATCGTCAGCAGTTTCGTTTCCAGCGGCTATGACCTTGAGGATTTCGTCAAGTTCAACTCCATAGCTAGGAAGCTGTCCCACGCGAACAAACGCCGCGCAGGAATCGCCGGAGGCGACCGCCAGCAAGCAGAGCAGGTCGCGAATTTCCGGGTGGTCAAAAATGTCGCCAAGATAGAGGACGGGGACACCATGTCCGGCCAGGCCAGCCGCAAGTCGCTTGGCCTGCGCGTGGGTGCGGGTCAGGAGGGCAATGTCGCGGTAGGACGCGTCTGAAATGGAAAACGGTTTGCATTCCTGCGCGATGGTTTCAATGATTGCGGTGTCGTTTGAGCCTTCGGCATATCGGACAGACGAACTCGTCCCAAACCCACGCTGCGCCGCCCAAGCCGGGACAGCGCCATCCTGACTAAGTGACGACGCGCTTGCGAAATGGCCAAATAGATCGGCAATCTGCGCAACCGATCGATAGTTGACACCCAGCTCGATGCGTTGGCCATTGGGATAGTCCGCTGCGAAGGCCGCGACATTGGCAGGCGACGCGCCGCGAAAGCGGTAGATGCTTTGGCGATGGTCGCCGACCACCCACAAACCATCGCCGGATTCGCCCGCGAGCAACTTCAGCATCCGGGCAGTGGCACGGTTAACGTCCTGATACTCGTCGGCCAACACATGCGGATAACGCGCGTGCAGCTCCCATGCAACGTCGGGGAAGTCTTCCAGCAGGCGCACTGTCCTATAGATCAGGTCGGCGTAGTCAACCGCACCCTCCGCGCGCATCATGTCCTCGTACACTGCATAAGCAAACGCGGTTTCCAATGCCTTTTCGGCGTTGATACGCATTTTTTCGACTGTTTCGCGATCCTTTACGCGGACTTTGCCGGTTATGGTTAGCAGTGCCGCTTCAGCGAGATCGGCTTCGCGCGCCATGGCTTCGGCGTGGATTTTGTACGTGGCCGGATCGCAAAGCTCGTCCTTAGCGCGAGAAATTTGCCGCAATATGTCGGGCAGATACATCGCCGGATACGGCAGGCTCGTAAGGACTTTGAGTCTAAGGCGCGGCAGATTGTTCTCCAAGAGTTGCGCGCAATCGAGATTGTTGTAGAGCTTGAAATCGGGAGACAAACCGATCCTATGACCGTAGCGGCGCAGGACTTCCAGTCCAAAGCTGTGGAACGTGCCCACCCACGGGCCGATGCCGTCCATCCAAATCCCAGCCGATTCGATCCGCTCCTGCATCTCCTGGGCGGCCTTGCGGTTGAACGTCAGCGCCAGAATTTTGGACGGCGCGACTCCCCGCTCTTTGGTCAGGTAGATGCAGCGACCAACGAGGGTGCGCGTTTTGCCCGTTCCCGGGCCAGCGCTGACCAGCGTGGGGCCGCTTTCGACGCTCGCAGCGGCCTTTTGGGTAAGATCAAGCAGATCAAAGTCGAACGGCTGGGCAACTTTTTGCTGCTTATCCGTAACCGGTTGCGGCGGCAGAAGAACTGCATCTGCTAACTGGGAGATGACAGCATCAATCGGCAGGCCAGTCTGTTCTGCGATCGTCGATGCGGTCAAATTCTCATCAAGAAACAACTGGCGCAATCGCTCAGCGGGAACGACGGTTTCGCTCGCCACCAAATGCTGGCCCGTCAATTCGTCCTCTTCCGCAAATGTTTCTTCCCAATTCAACTAATCTTCCTCACACCGGACTGATTTGCTGGATGGTACTTGAACAGTGACGGCTTTTGACACGCCCGTATTTGACCACATTGAACTTTGAGGTTAAGACCGGAAAAAGCCCTGTCTTTTGTTCTTGAAACGACAGGGCTTGAGGCAATTGGCGACGAACCTATTCGGAGATATTTCGGCTTAATACGTGAACGTTCCGGTGCTCGTGCCTGTGCCGACGTTCGTGGTCACGCTGATCGGCCCAGTCGATCCCTTGGTCGGAGCTTTCGCCGTGATCTGGGTTGACGAGTTGACCGTAAACGACGTGCTCGCACCGTTGAAGCGGACAAAGGTCGCGCCGGTAAAGTTCGCGCCGGTTATGACCACCGAAGTCCCGGCCTTGCCGCTTGTCGGCGTGAACGACGTGATCGTCGGCAAATACAGATAGGTGAACGTCGCTGAGCTTGTCGCCGTGCCTGAGGGCGTTGTCACGCTGATGCTTCCGCTGGAGCCGAGCGAAGGCACGGTGGCCGTGATCTTCGTCGCGGAGACGACTGTGAACGAGGTGCTGGCACCGTTGAACCGGACATACGTCGCGCCAGTGAAATTCGTCCCAGTGATGGTCACCTTCGATCCAGCGATTCCGCTCGTCGGCGTGAATGAGGTGATCGTTGGCGGAATCACGTACGTAAACACGCCGCTGCTCGTACCCGTGCCCAGCTTGGTCGTGACGCTGATTGTTCCGGTCGAGCCCTTGCTCGGCACCGTGGCCGTGATCTGCGTGGCCGAGTTGACCGTGAACGAGGTACTCGCGCCGTTGAAGCGGACGTACGTCGCGCCAGTGAAATTTGCGCCTGTGATCACCACGGTCGAACCGACCGGCCCGCTGGTCGGCGTGAAGGACGCGACGACAGGTAACAAGCTGATCGTGAAGGTCAGCGTATGCGTCGTCTCGACGTTCCCCGCCTTGTCCACCGACCAATAAGTAATCGTGTGCGAACCCGCTGTTGACACTGCGAACGGAACCGAGTAGGTCGTCTGCGCACCGGAATCGACAGTGTAGTACGTTGACGCGACTCCGGATAGGTTATCGGTCGCGGATAACGAGATGGTCACGGGGCCGTAGTTGGTCGCGCCCGAGGTCGCGCCGGATTCGGTGGTCACAGGCGGCGTGGAGTCGATGCTGATTGTCAAGGAATGCGGCGCTTCGGCGTTGCCTCCCGTGTTGACCGAATAGTAAATGAGCGAGTGCGTGCCGTCGCTCGTGATCCCGATCGGCAAACTGTAAGTCGTCTGCGTTGCTCCGTCGAGCGTGAAGTAGGTGGCAAAGAGGTACGAGGGCCCTAGCGGATCGGTCGCGCTGAGCGAAACCGTCACGGCACCCGTGTACCAGCCGCCGAGTCCCAACGTCCCATTGACGGTCGCGGTCGTGGTTGGAGGCGTCGTGTTCACGACAAACGATGCCGACACTGGCGCACTTGGAACAGCCCCAGGCAAGGCTGCGATGGCCGTAATGGTCGCCGAATTCGCAAGCGAGAACGGCCCTCCGTAGAGTGTCGAAGATGTGGTCGGGGTCGTGCCGTCGGTAGTGTAGTAAATCGCTGCGGAAGATACTGTGTCCGCGAGTGTGACGGTGACCGGCGTGTCGGAGGTGGTGCCGTTCGGTGAAATCGTTGGCGACGGCGGGGCCGTTTGCGGCGTTAGAACGATGACGCTCATCGAATACGGCGGAAAAGTCGCCTGGATCGTCGGACCGGAAACCGACAAGCTAGACTGCGCCAAATCGACTGTCTGCCCTTCGGACTGCTCTGTGTCCTGAGTGATGCCGTATTGGTACTCGGTTGCGGAAGCGATGGTGGACGGATAAAAGCCCGAAAGCGAAATAGTCGCAGGAAGGCTGAGCACAGGCTCCTTGTTGATCACCAATAGTGCGAGGTCGCCGTTTGCCTGAAGCGCGGAGTAGGTGGTGAGGTTGATGTACGAGCTGGTTGCCGTCACCACGGAATCGCCGCCGTGCGCGAACTTCGACAGCAGCTTCATGCCAAAGTAAGTTGGATACGGTGTGTCCTGAATCGTCGATCCTTGTAACCCCGCCGTGGCGCTGGCGAGCACGCCGTAGTCACCGAACTGACGCCAGCCATAAAGCGTTGAGGCGTTGTTGTCGCCGGTGTCCGGTCCGTTGTGCAGATCCCACCATAGATCGCACACGAACTCCGTCTGCAGCAGAGATCCAATCGAATCGGCATAGTAGAGGCCGTTGACAAGGCTGGTGGTCTGCTTGCCGGGAGCGCTTCCGGCGCTATTGTTTTCCGTGCAGGCAAACTGTACCTTTGCACTCGCTGATGCGCCGAAATACTGCGTCAGCATCGTGCGGATGGCGGTGGCATAGGACGGCCAGGTCAGGGCATTGTGCAGCAAAACCGGGTCGGATTCGCCTCCGCCGCCACCTTGGGCGTAGTTGTGGAACGAGATCGAATCGGGAACGACCCCCAATCCAGCTAGCGTCGAAAACAGCACGGCGGTCCATCCCGAGTGGCTGACTCCCGTGACCGGATTGGTCACGCTTTCGGTCGAGATGCCGTAGTCGTCCTCGGAAGCCGTGGCCACCACGCCGAGGGATATGGTCGGATCGATCGACTTCATCAGCACGTACGCCGACTGAAAAGTGTTCGCATACGTGATCGGATCATGCTCGACAGTATGATTGTCCGGCTCCCAGGCTCCGAAGCACTCATTGCCAAACTCCCAATTATGGAACCCGATCGGCGATGTCCGGCCAATGCGCAGAAAGTTCATGCCGTCATCGGTCTGAAGCGGCGACGACGCGCGAAGCTGCGCCCAATATTGCGATGTCTGCCAGTTTCGGCCTGTAGAATCGACACCGATTGCCACAGAAGAGGCGTTAAGTGACGCGTTGCAATAAGCAAGCCACGCGGCAGCCTCCTGTACGGTACCGGTGCCATAGTTTGCAATTACATATGCGGACGCGCCAATCGAATTGGCAAGATCCCCGAACTGCGGCGTCGCCGTCTGTCCGTACCATTGCTGCTTAGTCCAATCGTAGTCGTCACCCGCGCTGCCTCCGGGCAACCTGATGTTCGCAATACCAGCCGCGCTCATCAACTGTTTTGCGGCGGACGTATCCGTGTCACCATCCCAAACTTCTGTGTTGACCCCGAAAACGCGTGAGTCTATTGTGTGCAGCGGTTGGGCGGCGTTGACGCTAACGTTAACATTCGCGGGTGGAATGGGGCCGGTCAAGCTGATCTGATCGAGATACATCGCAGGCTGATTGGTTCCGGTCGAGTCCCCAAACCAGAATGAGCCTAAGTTTGGGATCGATGCCACTCCAAGAGCCGTCAGCGGGATGGTCACCTGCACCCACTGGTTGGCGGGAACAGTTCCACCTGGAACATAGGATGTGATCGGCACCGCCGTGTATTGCTTGCCTGTGGAGTCGAGCGCAATGACGTTGAACTTTTGTCCGCCGGTCGCGCCCCCATTGAGATAGAATGTCAACGCCGAAAACTGCGCTCCCGGCATGCCCCCGTGTGCCAAATACAGAGCCGCCCAAGGAGTGAAGTCTACCTCGATGCCTTCGGTGCAGCCGGGATAGACGGTCGTAGTTTCCGACATGTTGTGCGTCGTCCAGGACCAGTCCCCAAAGCCGTTTTGCAGGCCGTTCGAATAGACGACGAGATCGGTGGTGAGCTGTGCGTCGGCACGTGGGCAACTCAGCAGAGCCGCTATACAGCAAAGGGATACGAGCGCGGTTTGCGCGACGCGACGGACAGCCAAACGACGGGCGGTGTGGAGAGAGATCATGGTCGTTGATTCCTAGTTAGGTTGTGACGAAGATTCGACAGGCGCGTGAAAGGATGCAGCAAAGAACGGTTGAGTTCGAATCGCAGATAGCAACACAATCCTAGCAGACAATTAACGTTAAGTCAATATACTTTAGCGGTGATTTAGCGATAATCTTTTGAAGAATGCACGCTGCCCGTTAATTGCTGCTACCACAGCTTATAATTCACAAACGGGCAATTTCGCTTAGTTGGTTGCGACGAGACACTTCCCGCGCTGCAAATCCGAATCAAATTGCAGGGATTAGTGTCACAATAATTCTGTAGGCAGGCGCGGCCCGAATCGAACTGCTCCTGTTGAGGAAAAGCGGTTTGCTGTATCGCCAATATCCCTCGCTGCGTCCACGAAAATTCGCCTCGGCTGGAGAACTTATCATTGGGAAAAACTCATCTCAACTCTTTGACCGTTAAGGCTGCGCAGCACTCCGCCTTTATCCGACACTCAATGGCCGTAGTTTTGCTCGCCGCTGTTTTATTTTCGGCAGCCAAGTCCTCTAACGCGACTGTCTACTACGTTTCCGCCACGGGTTCGGCGACTGCCAACGGTCTCACTTGGGCGACCGCAAGCAGCAATCTGCAGGCGATCATTTCGGGCGCGCAAGCTGGGGATCAGGTGTGGGTGGAGGCGGGAGATTATGGCGGAGCGCTGACGGCCAATCCGGGAGTCGCGCTGTACGGAGGGTTCAACGGCACCGAAACAAGCTTAAGCCAGAGGGTATTCGAGTTCTATCCGACGCAATTATCCGCGTATCCGACCTCAACGTACACAATTCCAGCGAACGCTACCGGAACCTGCATCGTCAACGGTTTCTGGTTCGCAAATGGTGGCGCGACACTTTCTGGTTCGGGCGCGGCGATCTATTCAAACGCGAACGTCAATCTCCAGATTGCAAACTGTATATTCGACAACAACATGACGGCGCTCAACGGCGCTGCCATCTATGCCAGCGGCGGCTCGCTGTCAGTAACGAACTGCACGTTCAACAGCAACGAAGCGATCTCTAATTCCGCCTATTCGGTGTTCGGCGGGGCGATCTATGCATCTGGCGCAAACGTTGTCATAACCGGAACAACGTTCAGCGACAACCAGGTGAAAGCCGGTACGGGATGGGGAGGCGACCAAGGCGGCGCACTGTATCTCAGCAACTGCACGAGCACGATTTCCGAGTGCAACTTCGTTGACAATGTCGCGGATAATATCGGATACTCGATTTGGGCCAACGGAGAGTTTTCAGTATCTGATTGCCAGTTCTCAAATGCCGGATTTGGAATTTATCCTATACAGGTAGCGGTGATGTCCGCTGGTTCTTCTGCCACAGCGCCTGCCGTCATAAAGGACTGTTTGTTCACGGGCGGACGCAATACCGCTACAGCAATCTCTGTCGACCAGCCAGGAATTTCGGACGCTACGTATCTGACTGTCTCGAACGACACCTTTGCGAACCTTTCCATTGGCATTCGCATAGGACCGACATTCGGCAGTATCGGCATCGCCAACAGCCTATTTGAAGGCGATTTAAATGTTGGAATCTATAGCACCGATACCGCTGATGAGCCGCCGTCGATTACGCTCTCTCACAATGACCTTTATGCGAACGGCGAAAACTACTATAACGTCACGCCAGGCGCGACCGACCTCGCCCTAAATCCGCTGTTCGTCAACTCCGCCGCGAATGATTACCATCTGATGGCGACTTCGCCGCTCATCGACTCCGGCGACGACAGCTATGTCTCTCCCGCCGATCTCGACCTTGACTTCAGCCCGCGAATCTCCGGCACACATGTCGACATTGGAAGTTACGAATATCAGCAGGGGCCTTCGTTGACGGGCTTGACCGTAAGCCCTACGGCTGTTCCCGGAAGTCTTAACGCGACAGGTACAGTCACCCTGAGCGGCCCTGCACCTGCGGGCGGAATCGTTATCAATGTCAGTGCAAACCCACTCGCTTACGCGGTTCCGGCGGCTCCAACTGTTACTGTCCCGGCAGGAAGTTCGTCGGCGAACTTCACGATCTATACCGCGCCTGGGCTTACTAGTCCCTTCGTAGAGACGATATCGGCATCGTACAACGATGTTACGCAGACCGCTTCGCTGACAGTGGACCAAGCGCCTCCAATCATCGCCGGAATAAGCTTTTTTGAAAACCCTATTAACGGCGGCACCACTGCCTCAGCCACAATTCAATTGACCACCCCGGCGCTTGCGGGCGGAGCAACGGTTACTCTTTCGAGCAGCAAACCGAGCGACGCTGTTCCCGCAGTGAGCAGCATCACGATCCGTCAGGGACTTACGTCAGGATCATTCAGCATCTACACGCCGCGTAGCTTGTCAACGCCGGTGACCGTCACCATATCCGCAACTTATAATGGGGTCACAACGACGGCACCATTGACAATCGATCCGGTGCCCTACGCGGTTTATTCAATGAGCGTTTCCCCAAGTACGGTTCTGAACGGAACGAATTCTTACGGTACGGTGACAATAAATCGCGCCGCACCAGCCGGAGGGATTCTGGTTTATCTGCCCACAGGACCTGCGGCAGCGGTGCCGGCAGTTAGTTCACTCACGATCCCAGCGGGAAGCACGTCGGCGATGTTCAAGATATATACGGTCAAGAAGCTATCCGCCCCACAAATGGTTCCTATTTGGGGCAAGCTCGACGGCGGATTCGCCCAGACGGCGATACTGACCGTAGATATCGTTTCTTCGGTGAGCCTTGTGTCCATGTCGATTTCACCACCATCCCTGAAGACGGGGCTGAAGGCAACGGGGACTGTCGCTATTAGCGGGCCAGCACCGGCGGGCGGCGTGGTAGTTTACCTGTCGTCGAACTATCCCAACGATGCTATCCCGGCTGTATCTTCGGTGACCATTCCAGCAGGCAGCACTTCGGCAACGTTCACAATTGACACGCCAGTGACTCTACCTTCACCAGTGACCGCGACCATTTCGGGACTCTACAACGGCGTAACGCAGTCTGCGACACTTCAAGTCACGCCTTAAGAATTAGATTGTTTGCGAAAGGCTCACGAATCCCGCTCGACCATATATCGAGCAAGAGCGCGCAGCGGATCGGCTTCGGGGCCGAAAGATGAGACCGCTACCAGCGCGGAGTCAACTGCCTGCAGCGCTAGTTGCCCGGAGCGTTCCACGCCGAGGAGTTTCGGGTAGGTCGCCTTGTCGTTCTTGACGTCTGAGCCTACCGGCTTGCCGATTGTGGCTTCGTCGCCGTGAATATCGAGAAGATCGTCGGTGATTTGGAACGCCAAACCGAGATGGTGGCCGTACAGGTCGAGCATTGCCAAAGTTTCGCCAGGAGGATCGAAAAGGGTTGCTCCGGCAACAAGCGACGTGCTCAGCAGCGCGCCCGTCTTTCGGATGTGGATCGATTCCACGTCGCTCAAATCGACATCTTCGCGACCTTCGCATTCAATATCATCGACTTGTCCCCCAACCATCCCCAATGTCCCTGATGCACGCGCAATCAACGTCACTCGCGCTCAAGACAGGGCCAGCGGGCAGATTTTCGCGGCATAGCGCGATCAGCTCGAAGCTGAGCGCGAGGAGGGCGTCGCCTGCGAGAATCGCGACTGGTTCTCCAAAAACCTTGTGGTTGGTGGGAAATCCTCGGCGGATATCGTCGTTGTCGAGCGCGGGAAGGTCATCATGGATCAGCGAAAACGTATGGATGCACTCAACGGCGCAGGCGAGCGGCATGGCAAGCTGAGGATTGCCGCCGACCACCTCCGCTCCTGCGATTACAAGCAGCGGACGCAGACGCTTGCCGCCGCAGAACATCGAATACCGCATCGCCTTGTGCAGGTTCGACGGGCGGCTGATCCTCCGGCGGAAGATAGGAGTCGAGGGCCGCGTTGACCCATTCGCGCCGCGCCGCGGAGTAGGCGGCGAGATCGAAGGAGTGGGGAGGACTAGAATTTTGTGTTGTCATGCAATCGAGATGCCCACCCGTCTCGTTCCTCGCCACCCTCCCGAAGCGGGAGGGCAAGGTTTCAGAAGTGGCTGGCTGGTTTCTTACAGAGCTGTAACCTAAAGCGTCTTAGGCCGAAGGTCAACCTTTCCGCTTTCGATATCCGCTTCGGCCTGCTTGATTTTGGCGGTCTGCGCTGGCGTGAACAGATGCTCTAGCGACGGGTTGTCGATCACCTTGATATCCCCATCCTTCATTCCCAGATAGAGCGGCTGGCCCTTGAACTGCTTGGCCTGCACACTCTTCGCGATCGTTTCGAACGCGTTCGGGATGTCCAGGAAATTGGACGACAGCACATTCGGCGCCTGCGAATTCTGGTCGGAGTTGACACCAAACGAGTAGACTCCTGGCTTGTTTGCAGCCTGGAAGAGTCCGACAGCGGCGGCGTCGCAGTTGTGCGAGATCATGTCCGCGCCTTGCGCCATCAGCGCCTCGGTCTGCGCCTTGGCTTTCTGGGTGTCGTCCCAGGAGTTGATGTACGTGATCGCGACAGTAAACTTCGGGTTGACTGATTTCGCGCCCTCAGCGAACGCGTCCGCCGCTACAGCTACGGGCGGCAGCGATTGACCGCCGACAAATCCGCCCTTGCCGGTCTTCGACAGGAACGCCGCCTGCATGCCCTGGATATACGCGCCCTGCTCCGTTGCGAAGATGATGGGAGCGAGGTTCGGCGCGACTTTATCGCCTCCTGTGGTCACAAAATCGACATTTGGAAAATCCTTGGCGACTTTTGCGGCAGAGTCAGCATATTCGTCGCCGTGCGCGATGATCAGATCGTAGCCCTGCGATGCAAAGCCGCGGAACGCCGACTCGAACTGCGACGGGCTGTCGGTCTCCTGATTTTGCACCTGTGCGCCAAGATCGGTTTTGATCTTCTGTAGGCCGTCATACGCGGCCTCGTTCCAGCCGTGATCAGTCACGGGGCCGGTAGTCAAGAGGGCAACTTTGAGAACTTGGCCGGATGCCGGTGCAGATGTCGGCGCGCTGCCTCCTCCGCCGCTTTCGCAGCCTGCTCCAATGATTACAGCCAATGCCGACGCGGCAAGAAATGCGATCCATCGCGATGCGATTTTCAAGCGATTTTGAGTCCTTCCGTTGAAATAGGATTTGATAGTGTTGAACACACGCGCGCTGAGTTGAGTTTCGCGGGCTACACCTTAAAGCGGATGTTCAGGATGTCGCCGTCGTGGACGCCATAATCCTTGCCCTCGAGGCGCAGCTTGTTGGCGGCTTTCGCGGCTTCCATGGTTCTTAAAGCGATGAGATCGTCAAATGCCAGCACCTCAGCGCGGATGAATCCTCGAGCCAGGTCGGAGTGGATGCGTCCGGCTGCGGTGACGGCGTTGCTGCCGACGGGGATGGTCCAGGCGCGTACCTCGTCCTCGCCGACGGTGAAGAACGACATATATCCCAGCGCCTTGTACGCGGCGCGAATCAGCCGGTCGCGCGCGGCCTCCTTGATGCCCATCGCCTCAAGATAGTCAGCCTGCTCAGATTCGGGAAGCTCGGCGACCTCGCGCTCCGCCTCCGCGCAAAGGACAATCAGTTGCGTCCCCGTGGCGACGCAATCATCGCGCAGCGGCTGTAAAAGCGGCAACGTCTCTGCGCTGGCGATATCCGCCTCGCCGATATTGGCGACGATAATCACCGGCTTGAACGTCAGAAAATCGAAATTGCGGATGATTTTGCGCTCGTCCTCGGTGAGTTCGAGTCCGCGGAGGGGCTTGAAATCGTCAAGGGTCTCTTTGAGCTTGAGAAGTACTTGCTGCTCGATCACTTCGGGAACCACCGCGCCGCCTTTGCGCGTCGCGAGCTGCTTTTTGATACGCTCCAGGCGGTTTTCGATCACCTGCAAGTCGGCAAGCAGGAACTCTTCGGCGACGGCGTTGACATCCTTGAGCGGATTGACCGGATCGGGATTGCTCGGGGATTCGAACGCGCGCACCACCTGGACAATGGCGTTAACAGAGCGGATGCCGACGAAAAAATCGCTGCCGAATTTCTGGCCGCCGGATGCACCTGTGCCGCTTCCCACTTGCGCCGCACCATCGGTAAACTCGATGGTCGCGGGCGTGCGCTTCTTCGGCTTAAAGAGGTCGATGGCGAAATCGTAGCGCTTGTCCGGCACAGGCACGACCGCGACGAGCGCGTTCGACCCTCCGCCTGCGGGACTGCCTTCGCCGCGTGTCAGCGCATAAAACAGCGTCGTTTTGCCCGCGCCCGGCAGTCCGATAATCCCAACTTTCAATGCAAATCTCCCGTCGTTGTGAGAACGTTCGGAAGATTATGGCACTTAGGCGGACAAATCGTCGCCCTAGCTGCGATCAGCATGTCCGGTGCCATGCTCAAGCGTCTTCGCTAGGCATGTCTCATAATCCTACGTCAACTAGCTACGTACTGTTTGAGCCAGCATGAACGGGATAATATATGTCGTTCTACACATTGGAGATTTTGTACCATGGCCAAGCTCGTGTATGCATTGAATCAGTCCCTTGACGGCTACGTTGACCACGCTGAGTTTAGGCCCAGCCCCGCACTTTTTCGTCACTTTATAGAGCAAATGCGCGACACAGTAGGCAGTGTGTACGGTCGCACTATGTACGACGTCATGCGGTATTGGGACGACGACCTGCCTGACTGGGACGCCGAGGAGCGCGAATTCGCGGTGGCGTGGCGCAGCCAGCCGAAGTGGGTTGTGTCGCGTACGCTGCAGTCGGTCGGCCCTAACGCCACGTTGGTCGAGGGTGACCTCGATACGGCGATTCGAGAAATAAAGGCTCAGCACGTCGGCGAGGTCGAAGTCGCCGGACCCAATTTGGCGCAAAGCCTGACCGACCTTGGTCTCATCGACGAGTATCGACTCTACATCCACCCCATTGTGCTTGGTCGCGGCAAGCCCTACTTTGCCGGATCCAGGCCGCCGCTCAGCCTGGTGGGTAGCGAAATGATTGATGAGGCGGTGATCAGGTTGAGGTATGTGCCGGCGTAGGTAGGGAACCAGGCCACGCTATCGGGCTGGGTCACTTCACGTTCTTTGGTTCAACGACCATTATGCCACTGAATTGCCGGAAGTGCTTTGCATTGAAGGTAAGCAAATGCGAAACTCCGTATTCCTGCATAACGGCGACCAGACGCGCATCAAATACCTGTCTGCCGATGACACCATAGCTGTCGGCCAGTATCCTCCACGCCGGATAAATTGTAGGAATGTCCGGCAAGAGCGGCAAAATGGCCTCCAACCTCTTGGCTTCCAAGGTCGCCTGTGCTGGAGCCATTCCTAAGCCATTCGCAATCAGGGGACGCGTTGCAAGTGCTTGAAATTCCAGCATGATCTGCGCGGTAATGCAGACGGTCTCGCCGCGCTTTCGAAGGCGGCTGAGCGCCGACGTTGCCAGCGAGTGTTGAGGATCGGATTGGAGAATCAGGCGAAAGGCAACGTTCGTGTTGACCAGATAGGTCACTAAAGCCGATCCTCGTAGATGTTTTCGCGATCGTATGCGTCGTCCGGAAGATATGGTAATTCCGCGCAACTGGCCGCGATTTCGGCCAAGGCGCTCTCGAACTCTTCGTCCGTCGCCGTGAAGTAGAAGTGATCCTGCGGCAGCCCTGCAACGGATCGCGCCTTAACGCCCGATGCTTCAGGGTCAAGCGGATCGATGTCGGGCAGGTTGATGCCAACGATCTGCCCTGGCCGCAATCTGCCAAGCACTTCGAGAGGCAGATCGAGCGTGCCGTCGTCTTTTACCGTTGCAGTGAAATGTGGCATAGGAAGCGTTTCCCTAGATTCGATTTTACCCTACCACGTTTTTGCCTCGGCCCCCAGCACTTAGCCAGTCAATTCATCGTCGCGCAGTTTCCTGATTGCTTCAAGTTCCATTAGATGAAGCTGATCTCTTGGGCGATTGGCCGCGCGCTTCATGGAGATGAGGTCGTCGAGGGATGCAGTTGGCACTGAAATCCCATCCCAATCAACCACCGTTGTCCTTTCAAAAAGCGTATCGAAAAGCGGTGCACCAGCGGGCTCCATTAAGATGTCAAGATCGGATGCATCTGTTGACAGCGTCAACGTTGTTGTTGACCACAACACCTGGAAGTCCCAGGTAAATGGAAGCTCCTTGGGAACACCGCGAAGGCGAGGGTTAAATGGACGCAGTGCTTCTGCCGCTTTTTTCAGGTTTTCTCGTGTGCGCTCTAGACAGACATCGATATCGAATGTCACATGTGCGGAGCCGTGAAGAGTCATCGCGAATCCGCCAATGAGCACGTATCGTACATCGTATTGGTTAAGGCTTACAAGAATCGTTCTAAAGTCCGGCATTCTTGCCAGCCTCCCTGAATGACACGAAGAGCGTGGCAGTTCGTTGCGCCTTGTAGAACCGCTCGCTTGGAGTCAACTTAAGGTTTGCGCGAATCAACGACAAGTCAATTCCGTTTTCGTCCTGATCACCGTAGGGATGCGCTCTGAGCCACTCTTCCTGCGCTGCGCGGAGGGCGGCGATCTCGGGAGTGTCTTCGGGGAACTCGTCGTCGGTATCGATTTCAGTCATAACCCTATTATCCCGCAACGCCCGAAAAATCGTTTGAAATCACGCAACTAACCGCCCGCAAACTCCGTACAATCACCTGGACGCGCCAAGTT
Organism: uncultured Armatimonadota bacterium; assembly: GCA_963699265.1. Lineage (GTDB taxonomy): Bacteria > Armatimonadota > Armatimonadia > Armatimonadales > Capsulimonadaceae > CAXSEA01. Next base: position 2,629,871 of record OY969427.1, read on the forward strand.
GTATCGGCACGGTGCGTCTTATCACCAACACATGGAGATCAAAGATGGCTACAACGAAGGAAGTTGCGGACGGACTGTTCGCGCTTGTCAAAGAGGGCAAGTTTAGCGAGGCGGTCAACGCCTACTACGCCGAGGACATTGTCAGCACCGAACCAATGGGTGCAGAGCCGGTTTCTCATGGTATCGAAGCGGCGCGCGGCAAGAACGAGTGGTTCAAGAACAGCGTGGAAATGAAGAGTTTGGATGTCAAGGGGCCGTTCGTTACCGGCGACACATTCATTCTCGAATACGACCTAAAGGCGACCAACAAGCAGTCTGGCGATCCGATGAACATGCGCGAGTACGCTGTCTACGACGTTAAGGACGGAAAGATCACACACGAAAAGTTCTTCTACATCCCCGCGTAGTTGTAAGTTATTGCCGCCTGCCGCTCCATTCCTCAAGGGCCGCAGGCGGCGATGGCAACTTCTCCCTGCATGTGGGCTTGTAGCTCGTTTTTTTGCCGCATATCTGTTAAGCGCAGTGGTTTGAACAATTTGGCCGCGAGAGCGTCGTTAATGCAGGCGACGTTTTGACCTCGGGCGAAAATTGATTCGCCTGGAATAAGCGGCAACGAAGACGCTTGCCACCGACTTACACAACTGCGATCCACGTCGATAACCTCACCCTAGGAGACAACACTACAATGACGACACTGAAATTTGCGGCAAAAACCTGCCTGTTCGCGCTGAGCCTGACGGCCGCGCTTGCTTTGCCTGTGTTCGCACAGACTGCTGCCACCGCCCCGGTCACACCCGGCGCACCGATCGGTCATCACGGCGGACGATATGAAGGAACGGTCAGCGCGGTCAACGCAAGCGGCTTTACCATAACGACTCGCAAAGGCGAGACGATTAACGTTGTTACCGAGCCGAAGACCAAGTTCGGCCAAATCACTGCCACACCGCTGGCCAGCCTGAAGACCGGCGATGCAATTGTCATTCGCGGCATGGCGGACGACACCGCCAGCACGGTTGCGGCCAACGCCATTGAAATGGCCGGTCCTGCTGCAGATACGAAAAAGCACGGAGAGATGAAGAATGCGATCTCGGGTACCGTCGCTTCCACCGTCCCGCTAACGATCACCGATGCCAGCAACAAGGTCTGGACAGTCAATACCAGGCCTAACGCCATCGTTGAGACTCACACTCCCGGCTCACTTTCGGATATCGTCGTTGGAAGCAAGGTGCGCGTGAGCGGCCCGGATGTGGCAGACTCGACGGGCATGTTCAGTGCGAAGCGAGTGGATGTTCTTACCGGCGATTTCCCGGCGGAAGTTGGGCACATGCACAAGCACAAGGGCGCTGCCGCTGATGCCGCTCCGGCCATCTAGTTCTGAAAAATCAGCTTGACGTTGCAAAGCCGTCGGTCGTGTCCCGCAAGGATTCATGACTGGCGGCTTTGCATTGTCGGCAGAATTGCCAATCCCAGCGCGCATGCCATAATATCTTCGTGCCTCCCCTCCATGTTCCCATTTTCCTCGTCATCCTTCTCATTCCGAACTCAACCTGGACGACCTGGCGAACGAACTACCCTCCCGCATTCCAGCAGATTCTCAGATCGAGCGCGGTCGCGGTGATGAACGACCGCACCGCCGAAGACGACCATATCTCGACAGAATCAGGTGAGCGGACACTGTTTGCAGGTGCGCGGATGTATGCGTCGACGGACACGTCGCGCCTCGACTATCCCGTTCTTCCCAACAACTTAATCGTTTCCATGCAGGCTGCGAGGATTGCAATTGAGCCGAAGGATGCTTCGACTAAGGGCCAGATAGGTCCGGCGACCGCGGGAAAATCGGGAACGTGCATTGTAGAAGAGTTACGGTCGCAACCAGAACCGGATTTTGGCGAAATCGCGCGGTGGCAATCGGAAGTGGCGAAGCAGCACGGCATCCTGGTGCTGATTTCGCCAAACCCTGGAGTTGACAACTATGAGAAGGAGTACGACCAGCTAACTCCGATCGCCATTTGGGGCGCGGGAATCCAACCTAGCGTGCTGCATTCTCCGGCGACGAAATTGTCCGGTTTCATCACCAACACCGATTTCGCGCCGACAGTAGCGTCGCTGTGCGGAATAAAGCTGCTCGGGCCAACTTACGGTTCGGCAGCAGTCCTTGAGTCAGGCGATTTCAGCACATGGGATCGACGAATCGATGGGATGACGGAAAAGGCGAAGTACCAAACGTTGGCTCAGATGTGGGTGCCGGCAATCGCAGCCATTCTGTCGCTTGTGATGTTAACCGGACTCATGAACTGGAAGGAGCCGGCACGCGGTGTCGCACCGAAAATAGTATCCGTCTACTCGCTTTTTGTAGTCTGCTTGCTCATTTGTCTCCAATACAACCAGCTCCCGATACTAGTTCCTTGCCTTACTGCGGCGCTGATTTTGCTGATCATCAACCAGAGTCGCAATTGGCTCGCCTCGATTACGCTCGTTTGCTCCCTGACCGTCGCGGCCGAGCTATTCATTTTGCTAGACATTCTTTTCAACCAATGCTCGCTCACGGCCTCGTCCCTCCTGGGCTACAACCTTCTAGAGGGCGCGCGCTACTACGGCGTTGGGAACGAGGCGATGGGGATTTTGATTGGCGCGACGACAATCATTACCGGCCTGATCTCTGTCAGAAAAAGCGGCCTATTGATCGGCTGTGCGATTTGGCTGTTCGTCGCCGCTGTCCTTGGTGTTCCCTCCCTTGGGGCGAAGGCGGGAGGGTTGATTGTCGCGCTAGTCTCGCTGGCCGCGTTTGTTGCCGCGAACGCCAAATTACCTGCGAACCGCGCGCAAAAGCTCGCCATCGTGTTCGGTGCTCCGATTGCGATTGGCCTGCTGTCGCTTGTCGCAATCAGCCATTTCGAAGGCTCGCATGTCAGTCAAACTATGGGGCAGGCGAAGGAGCATGGCAGCAGCGTGATCTGGTCGGTGATTGTGCGCAAGGCCGCGATGGATACGCACCTCGTGTTTCACAGCGCCTGGATTTTGGTGCTGATGGTTACGCTTGTGGGCTTGACGATAACCTATCGAACGCACGGCGCGCAAATCCAAGCCGATCCGCTGAGACGGTCAATCCTGTTGACCGGCTGCGCATCGATTGCCGCGTGCCTGGTGCTAAATGACGCAGGCGTGGTCGCTGCAGCGCTGTGCGCCGTGTTTCCGTGGAGTTATTTAACGATACCTGCCCCGGCTCGTTCCTCGCCAACCCTCCCACAGCCGGTCGGGATGACTGTCGCCCTTTTCCTACAGGTATGGAAAGGGCTTCCTACTTAGCGTCTTTCGCCTTCAGATCCGCATTACCTTACGGATTGCTGCGCCCAAATCCGTCGCAAAACGCGCGAACACCACGATCACCACATCCGCCACTCCCAAAATCACGGTCCACTCTAGCTTGTGCCCGTCCAGCCATGCCTTTCCAAAGCCGAAGGGATGGTCTGTCACCACGATGATCGACAGCAGCATGTCGGCGCACAATGCGATATAGACGGGCAGCAGAATCACGAACAGTCGTCTCAAATTCATAATCGGCTATTCCTCGACAGGTAACCATTATCTTACCTCCGGATCAATTCCGCAAGCCTTGCGCCGCATGTTTCTAACCTGTCCTGCTGCCGGGTAAAATAAATGGCCTTTTCGGAACGCAAACCGCACTGGTTCGCATATCCAAGTGTTAAGTATGCGAGTGATTCACTGGGCCGCACACGTACGTATGGAAAATCAACCCAAAATGCAGCGCGATCAGGAGACGCAGCCGTCTTCGTGGTCGCTGGAAAAACAACGCGCTGAGGAGCAGGGCATCGTTCCTGCTGCGAAGCCGCATATCGACGGCAAGGCGCTTGCGCGCCGAATCGAGGACGCGCAGACCCTCCCGCAGAAGGCCGAACTGCTCTGGTCGCTCCCAACGCTTGAGCGTCACGCCGCGCTAGGCGCACTCAGCGCCGACCTGGTTGCAGCAATGATCGAAATGGATCCTGAGTCAAACACGGCCATGCTGGGAAACATGCCCGCGCCAAAGTTCGGCGAAATTGTGAACTTGGGCGCACCGGAACAGGGCCGCCGCTGGCTGGAGCGCGCGGTCGGCTCAAAACTCATGGCCGCGCAGATGCTTCCCGCGCTCCTTCCACCACGCGATCTTATGCTCATGCTGATGACCAGCCGCGAGTATCGCAACGCTCTGAACGGTCTGCTAAACTTCCGGCGAGCCGAACAGATGCGCACCCTCCTACATCCGCTGGAGTGGAAAAATAGCCTCGATGACCTGCTGCTCGCCGACGCCGAAGAGCTGCTCAAGCGCTCCCCGATCAAGGATCGCAACATTCGCACGATTTTGCAGTCGCTGATCGACTTTTTCCCAGAGCTGTATCTCGACGTCATCCGCAAATCGCTCGATTACGCCAAATATCAGGAAGATCGGGGCGAAGAGCTCGCCGATATTCTGGACATGCCTTTTGCGATGCCGGAGATGCTGAACGAAACGCCATCCGCGCCAGCTTCGTCGATGGCAGTCGCTCCCAGCAAGGACTTGAACAACAATGGAATCGATCCGTCGATCACCGAACTGATCCCGGCGTCGAACGATGCGTTCATGCAGATGGCGACGTCGCGCCTGCCGGTTGACCGTCGCGATCAGCTCGAAGCGGAACTCAAAGACCTGCTACGCCGCGAAATCCTCGCCAATGCGTCGTTCTCCCAGGCCGACCTCCTCCGCGCGTCTGGCCGGATGCTATTCCAGCTTCGCGCCGGACTTCTGCAAGTCGGCGCGGACACGCCGGAGGCCGCGTCGCAGGCGCTGCTGACACGCTCGTTCACCGATATTGTCGCGCTCGGCGCACGCGCAACGGAACGCTACCGGCAGCGCGCCCTACAGCTTTCCGGTGTCAAGGACTGGCTCGACCGTGCGCAGCGGCAGTTTCTCGCGTCGATGAACACGCTTGAACCTGGTGTCAACCCTGAAACTGGCGCACCGGCACTTTACCTGTCCGCGCGTCCCAATCAGCACCGTGAAGACTGGCAGCCAACGCTCCTCTCGGATGTCGATTCGCGCCTCGACGAGATCGCCGCGTGGTCGGGACTCGCGCGAGCCGCGTTCGGCAGTCCATCGCGCGTGCAGTCGATCTTTGCGTCTCTCAAAACCAAGACAGCGATGGAGGCTGTCCGGCGAACGGTCATCGCGCTCTGTCTTTACCGCCGCTGGGAGCCCGAGCTGGTCAACCCTGGCGAGGATTTCGTCCTATTCCGCAAGCAGTTCGCCGACGAGCTTGGCCGCCTCAACGCCGCCCGCCAAGTTGTCCTCGACGCACTTGACGCCACCGCGCCCGACGCGTGGAAGCCGCACGACGCCAAGCAGCGCGCCCGCGATCTGATGCTTTATGTCATCGACGTGATGGAAAACCAGCGCTCGGCCAAGCCGCAAAAAGCGAAGGCTGGGGTTGAAGAGGATGAGGATCGGGAAGTCGAAGAAGATTAGGAGCGCTCAGGCCACCACGCGAGGCGTGGTTCTGTAACGCGCTACAAGCCAAGTTCCAGGTGACGGGCTTGATTCTCGCGCACGGCGTTTAGACTGTTCGTACTCAAACCTATAATAGGGACATGCCTGATTTCCGTTGGCTTTAGTAAACGGATCATGTTGGCTTCCGCTTGGGATTTTTCTGATTTTGCGCCGTCGCAAAATCTGAGAAATCCCAAGCTGCGAAAAAAGGCCTAGCGGCCCGAGCGTTCCTAAATCCTCTACTCCGCCCTCCGCTGCTCCTCGTGAATGACCGGACCGAGAATGTTGCCTACAATCGGCAATTCGACGTCGCCTGCGCTTTCGACAGTGCCTTTGAGCGCGATCCTGTCGCCGTCGCCAGGCGCGCCGTTGTGGCTGATCACCCATATTTGGCCGGAATCGTCACTGACCCGGTAGGCGGCCAGATTCGTGATTCCGAGTGGCAGTTCGTAAACCTTAGTGACATGGCCGCGGATAGTGACTTCGTTGTGGAGATACTTCTGCGGATTGCCGTTGATGTCGCCGATCTTGTCAAAATGCTGGCCGCAGCCGGCGATTGAGACGCTCAATGCGAGGGCGACTACGACCGGTGTTATGATGCGCCATACTGAAGTGGTGGACATTGGATTGTTCGCTCCATCGGGATCTGGTTTGGGCTGATCTGAATTGCTTGTTAGTGTACGACTATGCTTCCATTTTTCTTTACTATCGCGTTTTTCCTGTCCGGACTGATTTGCGGCTCGTGGCTCCTGGCGCAGTTCATCAAGAACGAGCGCAGCCTTGCGAAGTATCGCGCGGCTGTTTGGACATGGCTGATCGGCTTTATCGCCGGATTGCTTTTCGCCTTCACCCTGTACATTGGGACGCAGGAGATTCCGTTCACGGTCGAAGGAGCGATTCTCCGTCATTTCAGCATCGAATGCCTTACGTTATCCAGTGTCTTGTCGTTCTTGGCCACGTTTTTGTGGCGAGTACGGACGCACCGCCTTGCCAAACTTCCTCCTGTAGTCCACTCAGACACCCCCTCCTCTTCCGATTCCTGGCCGCCAACTCCTCGCTTTTGACCTCGCGTTAACGCCGATATTCCATCTTCCTGGCCGTTTAGACTCCCGCTAGCGTTTAGATGAGCTTAGGAATGGAAATAACCTCTCAGCGCCGACATTTGCAAGCGATCTTGCCGGCAGAAGAGTACGGCACTCCGAGAGACGTAGGGGCACGAGTGGCCTGAATACGCGAAAACCGAATCGAAAGATCAATCTATAGACCCGTGGGACTCGGCCGAAACGCGGCACAGCTCCGGGCATGCAGTTACGAAAGAGGAGAAATCAGAGATGGTTGACATCAAGAAATCCAAAATGCGCGGCATTAACGGCTCGAGCAAAATCAATGTGCTCGCGAGCCTAGCCTGCGTTGCGCTGGCGGTCATTCCGACCGTTAGCGTCATCGCCCAAACTGGCGCCGCAGGGACTGGCACTGGAACCAGTGCGACTGGAACAGGAACGAACGGCACTGGAACCAGCGCGACCGGCACGACCGGAACAACTACAGGCACCACAGCGACCAGCACCGGCACCGGCACCGATATGACGGGAACTACCAATAGCACGACCGGAACTCCGGCTGCGACTGGCACGACGAATTCGACGTTAACGATGAACAACAGCACGGTTGGCGGAACTGCCACCACGCCTGCTGCTGGCACATCGGGCACGGTTGACAATTCAACGTCCACGATGAACAACAACACGGTTGGCGGCACGAATTCCGCTACGCCGAGCACGGGTACGACAGGCGTTACCGACAACAACACGTTGACCATGAACAACAGCACGGTAGGCGGGACGAACACCACTGGCGCGACAAGCAGCATGCCGATGAGCACCACCGGAACCGGCTCAATGAGTTCTGAGCCAGCGACCAACGGCGCGACGAGCAGCATGCCGCTCAACCCGAATGTGAATAGCAGCTCATCGACCACCTACAGCTCGACCGTGAACAACGGGTCGAATGGCTTCGGAAGCATGAACGGAACCGGCGCAGCGATTGCGGTCGATTCTTTTGGTGTTCCGGATATTCAGGCGCCAGCGTGGACCAACATCAACTTCACGGTTCTTGGCGCCAAGCGATACAACTACTTCGACATCATGCGCGCAAAGGCTTGGGGCCTGACCGACGATCAGATTGCCGAAGCGGCTGCGCTTGCCGACGCGTCCGGCTACTCTATGGACTGGATCATGACACGTGTCGAGGACGGCGCGACATACCACGATCTCGCGGCGGCGTGGGGCGTTCCGATGGAAGTCGTCTATTCGCCAGAGAAGTATCGCGATCAGATTCACGACTACATCGCCGCCTATCGACACACAGGACTTAGGGGCTGGCATCGTGATCAGATGGGTGAGACGAACGTCAACGACACCGATAACGACAACAGCATGGCTATGTCGAACGGCACTGGCAGCACGGGCGTCTCGGATACCACCACGACAACCACCTACAGCTCGAATACGCTGGCGGGTGTTGGCAGTCCGACCGCAGACAACACGGCGACGCCCTCAACGAGCGTAACCATATCGACAAATAGCGGCGCAGCGGCCCCGATGGCGTCTGCAGGCGACAATACGAATTCGCCCGGAACGACTTCCATGGGTACGACCGGCATCTCAACGAACACGACGACCACGGCTAGCGGTACCTCGAACCAGACCATCACCGACACGCTTGCTGCTAACGGCCAGTTCACGCAATTGACCAAGGCGCTGGCGGCTGCAAATCTGTCCGACTACCTGCGCGGCGCAGGGCCGTTCACGCTGTTTGCGCCGACTGATGCCGCGTTCGCGAAGCTCCCGGCCGGCACGGTCTCCGCGCTGTTTGCAAATCCGGCCAACCTTTCCAAGGTTCTGCAGTACCATCTGCTCCCTGGAAAGATTAGCGCGGCACAGGCAATGGCAATGACCAACCCGACCACACCGCCGACTATTGAAGGCGACACCCTGCAGGTGACGACTTCCGGTGGAAATGTCATGGTGAACGGAGTTGCCACAGTAACCCAGCCAGACATCCAGGCGAGTAACGGGGTCATTCACGCGATCGACACGGTTCTGATGCCGCCGTCGATGGCCACAAATACGACTTCGAACTCCGCAACGATCGACCAGTCGCTTCCGCCAGCACCCGGTGCTGCACCGGCTCAGAATAGCCCAATCATCACCAGCACACGTCCGTAACCTATCCGCCATAGGATAGCTTGCGGTGAGATGTTGGATAAAAGCAATCCCCGGTCATGGCATTTGCCACGGCCGGGGATGTTTATTGATAATGGGGCAAACGCCACTTAGCCAAGTATTTGTCTCACGCATTCTTTCAGCGCAGGCGTGGGATTTTCCACATCGCCTTCGTATTCGATTACGGCGTAACCGTTAAAGTCGATTTTCTCTAGCGTTGACAACAGCGCAGGCAAATCCAAATTTCCCGTCCCTATGACAACATCTTCGGGCTTACGTGCTCGGTCGAAGACGAAATCCTTGATGTGCAGGCCGTAAAGCCGATCTCCGAATCGCTCAGCAAGCTGCACGGGATTTTCGCCGGAGTCTAGTGCCCATGCTGTATCGAGACACAGTCCAATTCGGCTGCTAGTCTGGCCGAACACCCAACTCAGCACTTCCGCCGAACCCAGCCAGTGGCGTCCGCCATGGTTGTGAATGGCGACCTTGATGTCGTACTCTTCGGACAGTTTTTCGGCCACCCGGTACGCCTGTGGAACAGTCGGCAGATGAAAATGAGCGCTGATAAACTTCGCGCCCGCCGCCTTGGCGAACTCGAACCAGCGGCGCTCGACCGCCTCGTCGCCATTAAATCCCTGAACGCCAATGGAGACGATTCCGACTCCGGCCGCGTCGTAGGTCGAGATGACATTGCCGAAAGTCGATTCGTCGTTAAAATTCGCATGCACGCCACAAAGCTCGATTTTGCTGACGCCAATTTCGCGCACAAGCGACGCGGCTTTTGTGTTGTCCTTAAATCCTCGGAAGCAGTAGCTCTGAACGCCGAGATCGTTCTTCAAATCCATCATTGGGTGTTGGTCCTTATAATTGTGAGCTATTTGGGAAGTCCCGACTCAGGATTCGACAACCACGACCATTATCCTCCAAATGGACGGTCTAATGCGCTCCCGCTGGAACCGGAGTGCCGCACGGCCCGCCGCCTGTCGCTGCGGCGAACGACATCCGCTCTCCGTCAAACCGCCATGCACGGTAGTGTTCCGAAACCTCAACACTTGTCTCCGGGATGTAGTGCATGATCAACGAACAGCGAAATCGATGCTTGGACGCATTCGGCGACGAGCCGTGGACGAGGCTGCCGTTGAAGAACAGCACGTCACCGGCTTTCAGCTCGATGGGCTGCGGCTCCAAACCGGGAATCTCGACCAGTTCGGACGTAAAGTATTTTGTCCGGTCTGCTTGTTTGGGGCAGATGACCTCCCTAGTGTGCGTACCGGGGACGACCATCATGCCGCCGTTGTCGAAGTCGGCGTCATCAACTGCGATCCACGCCGCCATGCACGTGCCGGGGCTGACCCTTAGATAGTAGTTGTCCTGGTGCATTGCTTGTCCACGCGCTCCTGCAGGCTTGAAATAGAACATAGACTGCACCGCGACTGGTTCGTCACGCATGAGTGTCTTGAGGATGCCATAAAGCCGCGCGTCCAGCATGTACCTCAAGGCAAGCGGCCCGACCTCATATTCTTGATGCTCGTGCGGGTGCATCATGCGGGGGTAGAAGGAGAGCGGATCGGCCTTCGTATACTCGGTTTTAATCTCGGACATGCCAGGAATGGGGCCGTTCTCGTTTTGGCGCATGAACGTCTCCCGGATGGTGCTGATTTCCTCTGGCGAGAACAGTCCGCGCGCGACGAAATAGCCGTCTCGTTCAACCTGCTCGATCTGGCCTACCGTTAATTTCAGTTCAACTTTGGAATTCAATGTTGCCGTAGCCATACTCTGCGCTTCCTTTTTGCGAAAAATGATGCAAGAACCTGACTATAATAATAGAGCATCATTTCAAAAACACAAATATGACCGTCAACCGTATCCCTATAATATCCTGCTAACAATGAATCCTAGAACTGGCACTTTCCACCCTGTTCCTCCTTATTCGATGCTGCTCACTGGCCATTTCAAGGAGGTAAGACAGTATCGCACCGTTCGTCCACACGGCTCGTCCGACTGGCTGATGATATTGACTCTCGGCGGCGCCGCATCTTATATCCATGCGCGCGGTTCGACATTAGCAACGCGAGGGTCACTGGTTGTAATGAAGCCGGGAACGCCGCATAACTATGGCACTGCTGACTTACCGGGACATTGGGAGCTGCTTTGGGCGCATTTTCAGCCCCGCCCGCACTGGCATGACCTGCTTGGATGGCCGGAGATCGTGCCGGGCGTAATGTCGCTGCAGTTGACCGAGTCAAATTTCGCGGAGGCAACTGAGCTGTTCGGACACGCGCATCGCCGCGCGACCAGCGGTGAACGTCAGGCGACTTTGCACGCCATGGTCGCACTGGAGCAGTTGCTTTTGTTGTGCGACGAGATCAATCCGAAGTCTGCAAGAACGGGTGTAGACTCGAGAGTCGCCGCTGCAGTAGAGCACATCTGCTCGCATCTCTCTAACGACCTGACCGTGGAAGAGGTCGCGCGAACGGTGTTCTCGTCGCCATCGCGCCTGGCGCATCTCTTCAAAACCCACACAGGGATGTCGGTGCAGCAGTACATCGAAGCGCAACGTCTGGAGCGCGCCAAGCAACTTCTAGGAATGACGTCCCGCTCAGTTCAGGCGATCTCAGCCGACGTTGGTTTTGCCAGCCCGTTCTACTTTTCGTTGCGGTTTAAGAAGTTTACAGGGATGAGCCCGACAGAGTATAGGGCGAAGAATCTTAATTTGTAAGGACTAGCCAATTGCAAGGCACGTGAGTCCCTCCCCCGCCTCCCGAAACGGGAGGAGCCAGATGAATCCAAAAAACGCAGCGTGTCTTGTTCTTGTTGTAGCTCCTCTCGCTTCGGGAGGCGGGGGAGGGTCTGCCGTGCTGTCAGCGCCGGTATACTCCCTCATATATCACCTTCTCAAAGGCATTTGCTTTCTTGACCGACCTGCAATTCACCGTCTTCACAAAACCTTGGAACTGGGACATACCGGCAATCGCCGAGCATGTCGTTGCGCTCGGATTCGACGGAGTCGAGCTGCCTGTACGCCCGGGCTATGCGGTGAATCCGGACAATCAGCGTGCGGAATTGAAGAACGCCGCGAGCGTATTTGCAGACTTCGGGTTGACCATCGCGAGTGTGGCGGGCAATGTTGACGAGTCGACCATCGCCGCTTGCGGCGAAGCAGGCGTTCCGATGATTCGAATCTGCGTGGATATCGGCAAGGCTGAGACTTACGACGAAGGCGTCGCGCGCTGGAAACGGCAAATTGACGCGCGTTTGCCGCATCTGGAGGCGAGCGGAGTAGCTGTCGGCATCCAAAACCATTGCGACCGGTTTGTTTGCAATGCGATGGGGCTGCGGGATTTTGTGCGCGATTACGATCCGCGGTTGGTCACTGTTGTTTGGGACGCTGCTCACAACGCGCTCAACGGCGAAGACCCCGAACTTGGGCTGGATATAGTTTGGGAGCGGCTAGCGATGGTCAACCTCAAGAACGCCTATTGGCGGCGTACCAATAACGCCGAAGACGTTCCGGCGACTTGGCGTCCCTATTGGACACTCGGGCGCGAGGGACTGGCGTCGTGGCCGCGTGTCGCCGCCGAACTCAAACAACGTGGGTTTCGCGGACCGATCTGTCTCACCGCCGAATACAGCGAACATGACGCCGTCGATCGCCTGATCGCCGAAGACATCAAGTTAGCACGACAGCTTTTCGCGGAGGACGGCAGTTGAGCAAGCCCACCGACATCCGCATGATCGGCATTCGCCTCTATTTCCTGCCCGTCCATACGCGTATCCCCTATAAATTTGGCACCGAAACGCTCACCGACGTGGTCTGCGCACGGGTCGAAGCGACTGTACAAAGCTGCGACGGCATTGTTGCGACGGGGTGGGGCGAAACTCCGCTGAGTGTCGGCTGGGTCTGGCCGTCGGAATTATCACACAGTACAAGGCTTGAGCGAATCTGCTATTTCACGCAAGAACTGGTGTCCGAATGGGTGCGAGTTCGGCGAATTCGGCCATCCGATCGAGATCGACTACCGTTCCAAAAACAAATGCATTGGAGAAAGCGTGGCAATCAGAGAAAGCAGCCAACCACGAAATGCCTTGGCTCGCGGCGCTAGTCTGCTCTTCCCCTTTTGATATCGCGATTCACGATGCTTACGGTCAATCTTCACAATGTCCCGATCTACGAAACCTATAATGCGGACTACATGACCACCGACCTTAGCGGCTTTCTTACCAGTACTGATGACAAAATTGATCGTTTCGTCGGCAAATATCCGTCGGATTATCTAGTCGCCGACCCACCATCGAAAATTCGCGCGTGGCACAGTGTCGGCATCGGCGATCCGCTCAGCTGAAGACGAGCTCACAGGCGACGAGCCGCATGACGATTATCCCGTTTTGCTGGCCGACTGGATCAAGCGCGACGGACTAAAGTGCCTCAAAATCAAGCTGCGCGGCAACGATTACATAACCGATTATCGGCGAATCATCCGCTGCGGCGAAATTGGTCTAGCGGGAGGAGTGGAGTGGATCACGACTGATTTCAACTGCACAGTCAAGGAGCCAAGCTATGTCAACGAGATGCTTGATCAGCTTATGCGCGAGCATCCGCGCATCTACGGCATGCTGTTGTATGTAGAGCAGCCGTTCGCATACGAGCTTACACAGCATTCGGTGGACGTTCACAGTGTCGCGTCGCGCAAGCCGCTGTACATGGACGAGAGCGCGCACGACTGGCAGTTGATCAAGCTCGGCAGGAGCCTCGGCTGGAGTGGAGTCGCTCTGAAAACCTGCAAGACTCAAACCGGCGCAATCCTAAGCGCGTGCTGGGCCAAGGAGCACGGCATGGGCCTGATGGTGCAGGATTTGACCAATCCCATGCTCGCACAGATCCCGCATCTGCTGCTGGCGGCGCATGTCGGGACGATCATGGGGCTGGAATCGAACGCTATGCAGTTCTACCCCGACGCCTCGTCGTACGAGGCCGCTGTCCATCCCGGCGCTTATCGGAGGGTTGATGGCTGCCTGGACATTTCGACTCTTAATGGCCCAGGATTTGGATACGACGTTGACACGATCAACCGCCCCTTGCCGGAGCCTGTGGTGGTTGCGGGAAGGTTTGAGTAATTTCGCCGCTTACGCGAATGGATTCGGCTCGCTTTCAAATAGCCCTACACCCATCTCGATGAACTCGAGCAGGTTGCCGTCGGGATCGTGCGTAAGAACAGTCTGCGTGCCCCAAGTCAGCGAATCGTCAGCCGACGTCAATGCACTTCGCACACCCTCCATCGTCCATTGAAACGGCTCAACACCTGCTTTGATCAATCTGCTAACAAGCTCGTGGCGATCATCAACCTGGATTGCGACATGCTGGGTCGCGCGATAGGGGGACTTGTCCACGCCAGCATCCTTGTTCTCAATTAAATGAATCGCACACGCACCCGCGCAAAACCAACGCGATATTTTGGGGTGCTCCGGCATGCCGAGAACTTCACGGAAGAATTTTCTAGATCGCTCTAAATCGGTGACTACGAGGGCGACGTGGTTGATGCCTTCGAACTTCATTGAGGGAGACTCCTAGAACGAGCGGATTGCGAATAATGAACGCTGGATGGTACCTGACGAGGATACCTTGGTCGCTCAAATTGAACAGGAGCGTAATTGATCAAGCGCGGTCCGTCGAAGCCTCAGTTTGGTGCTTTCCACCATTTATCAGCGTTTTAATCGACATTTATCAGCCATTTAACAGCGCAAGGCGGTAAAATGGCTCTGTGTTTGCGCCGAATTTCCACATTACGCCCGAGTTAACGCTATCGTTAATGGCTATCGAGGCTGATCGCCAAGCAATTGCTGATCTCCCTATCGATGTCGAAATGCTGGCCTCGCTGCGCGAAACGGCGAGGCTTGTATCGACGCACTATTCCACCCAGATTGAGGGCAACCGGCTCACGCAGATTCAGGTGAAAGAGACGCTCTCTGGCGCACGGTTTCCAGGTCGCGAACGTGACGAAACCGAGGTTCGAAACTATTACCGCGCCATTGAATTTGTGGAGCTGCGATCAGCCGACGGAAGGCCCATTACCGAATTAGACATCAAGAAACTTCACAGCCTCGTCATGGATGGCCGACTATTGCCCAGCCCTTATCGTGACGGTCAGAATGTGATCCGTGACAGTCGGTCAGGATCGATCGTCTACATGCCGCCAGAAGCGAGCGACGTGAGCAATTTAATGGCAGAGCTAACGTCTTGGATCAATGAGCAGATGCAAGCGAGCGAGCTCCCGATCCCTATCATTGCGTCTCTCGCGCATTACCAGTTCGCGACCATTCATCCCTATTACGACGGCAACGGTCGAACTGCACGGCTGCTTACCACTCTGATCCTACACAAATCCGGCTACGGGCTGAAAGGCATCTACAGTCTCGAAGAGTATTACGCACAATATCTGGTCGCGTATTACGAAGCGCTTGCAGTCGGTCCATCGCATAACTATTATTTTGGCAGAAAGGATGCGGATGTAACCGGTTTTGTAAGCTATTTCTGCAAGGGCATGGCTGAGGCGTTTGCTGCAATACGCGCACAGGCGGCCAAAGCAGCGCAGCGGCCATCTGGCGATCAAACCGACGTGCTTCGAAAGCTCGCTCCGCGCGAGCGGCGTTTGTTGACACTCTTCAGGAGCCAGGGAACGGCAACGACGGCAGAAATTGCAGCGCACCTGGGATTGCAACCGCGAACGGTCGTTGGCCTGTCCAAGGACTGGATTGCCATCGGGCTTCTTGAGTTGAGTGATCCATCGCGGAAGAGTAGGGCGTATAGGTTGGGTGCGGAGTATGAGGCGATCGTCGGGAGGCAGCCTTGACGTTCTAGTCAGGCGGTTTCACTTTCCCCCAAAAACTAGCTACAATTCACCAAGCTTGCACCGGCCAACCGTTGCAGCATAAAGTCTTAACGAGGCAATCCATTTCATGATCACAGTCACCGGTGGGGCCGGATTTATTGGGAGCTGCGTTGTCCGCGCGCTCAACGATCGCGGCGAGCGCGATGTCCTGGTCGTCAACACGCTCGGCAAAGGCGGCAAGTTCAAGAACCTGCGCGCCAAGCAGTTTCAGGGTGTCGCGCATCCCGAACAGTTTCTGACTGAGCTTGAGGCGGGCAAAGTGCGGCCCGACGCGATCATCCATATGGGCGCGCGCACGGACACGTCAGAGCCTGACGCCGATTTTCTGCTCGCCAACAATACCGTCTTTACGCGTCGGCTGGCCCTCACTGCGCTTGATCGCGGAATTCGGGTGATCTATGCATCGTCGGCATCGGTGTACGGCGACGGCGCGCTTGGATTCAGCGACTCCGACGATTTGACGCCGAGCTTAGAGCCACTGAACCCCTACGCGTTCTCGAAGTGGACTGCCGACATGTTCGCGATCCGCGACGGATGGTCTAAGCAGGCGGTTGGCCTGCGCTTCTTCAACGTGTTCGGCCCCAACGAGTACCACAAGGGGCGGATGGCATCGGTGATCTGGCACGCCGTTCGGCAGGTGCGCGAAACTGGCAAGATGCAGCTCTTCGCATCGCACAAGGAAGGTTACGCGCACGGCGAACAGGCGCGGGATTTTGTCTACGCGAAGGATGTTGTGAACGTCATTCTCTGGTTCCTCGACAATCCCGGCCACGGCGGAATCTATAACCTGGGAACAGGCAAGGCGCGGACGTTCAACGATCTCGCCGCCGCGATCTTCGCCGCGCTCGGCAAGACGCCGGAGATTAGCTACGTCCCGACGCCCGAAAACATCCGCAACGCCTACCAGTATTTCACCGAAGCTGACTTGACCAAGCTGCGCGCCGCAGGGTGCGACGTCAAGTTCAATAGTCTTGAAGACTCGGTAAAGGATTACGTGCAGGGGTATCTGGCGGATGGCGAGAGGTATTGGTGAGGGTGAGGGGTGGCATGCTTGCGCTCTCAGCGCCAGGCATGTTTTTTGTCCGTCATCCCGACCGAAGCGAAGAATGAGCGCAGTGGAGGGACCACGTAGTTCGCTAGCGATGCAGCTTTGCGGTTGGCGAACTACGTGTTTTCTCGACTTCACGCGTTCCTTGTTCCGCTCGAAATGACTAGCGCCCCGCGTCGCAAGACATGCCTGGCCCTGAGAGGCCAAGCATGCCACCCAGAGCCGTCCAACAAAAATGCTCAATCTTCGCCCGGTCTTAATACTGTCTTAATGGTCTCCCGTCACAATGACGCCAGGTTGCTAATTGCGCTGTACCGGCATCCAATTCACGACGGGAGATTCAACGTTGATATCGAAAAACCTATCCCTAGCAAGTCGTATCATTTTTGGCGCAGGACTCGCAGCATTTGCATTCCAAGCCAGCCCTGTCAGTGCTCAAACTGTCCCGGCACCTGACCATGTCGTTCTCGTCATGGAGGAGAACCACTCCTATAGCGAGATCATCGGACAATCGTCCGCACCCTACATCAATCAGCTCGCGACGCAAGGCGCGCTCTTTACGCAATCCTTTGCGATCGAGCATCCCAGCCAGCCCAACTACCTAGACCTCTTCTCGGGCGAGAATCAGGGCGTGACATCGGACAACAAACCGGCCAACCAGTTCTCTACCAACAACATCGGCAACCAGCTGATTACGGCGGGTTATACGTACGTTGGCTACTCCGAAGGTCTTCCTTCGGTCGGATTTCAGGGTGCAACCAGTGGCGAATATGCCCGTAAACACAATCCTGGCCCGAATTTCTCCGACCTCGCGCCCGATCTCAATCAGCCGTTCACGGCGTTCCCCGCGTCGACCAACTATGCGTCATTGCCGACATTCTCGTTCATTGATCCCGACCTGCTCGACGATATGCACGACGGAACCATTCAAGAGGGCGATACGTGGCTGAAGACCAACCTAGCGTCGTACATCGCTTGGGCGAACGCGAACAATAGCCTGCTGATTATCACATGGGACGAAGACGATAGCTCGGAGGCAAATCAGATCCCAACAATATTTGTTGGCCCGATGGTCAAGCCCGGACAATATAGCGAGCATATCACCCACTACACCGTTCTTCGCACGATTGAGGCGATGTACGGCCTTCCCGGAATTGCCAACTCGGCTTCAGTTAACCCGATCACCGACTGCTGGCAAGTGCAGAGCGCTCCGTCCGCCCCCGTCCTCAGCGCGCCGGTAGTCGGCAACGTCACCCTGACCCTCAACTGGACCGCTCCTGCGGGCGCCGCGACTTACGACCTCTACAAGGGCACCACGTCCGGCAGCGAAACGCTGTTCAAGTCTGGCCTTACCTCGCCGACCTACACGGACACGGCTGTTACCGCAGGCACGAAGTATTATTACTATGTCGTTGCGGTGAACAGCATCGGCAGCAGCCCGGAGTCCAACGAAGTCAGCGCAATCGCGCAGTCCCAGACTCAGGCCGATTTCAGCCTGACCGCCAACCCGACGACGCTGACCATTACCCCTGGCAAGTCTGCCACGAGCACGATCACGGTCGGTGCGCTGAACGGATTCACCGGCACGGTTGCTCTGACCGTCGCAGGCACCAAGACCGGCGTCACCAAGACGATCAGCCCGACGTCAGTCGCCGGCTCCGGCACTGCGACTTTGACCGTCAAGGCAACTAAGAAAGCAACCGCCGGAAGCGTGACCCTCACAATCACGGGCAAGTCAGGCACGTTGACACACACCGCTACGGTTGTCGTAACGATCTCCTAGTAAGTAGGGTTTGTGACGTCAAGACTCGACGTCCCCGCCTGTCATTTTGGACTGGCGGGGACATCGAGTTTCTGACATCCTGAGCGAAATGACGAACGAATGAAGTCGAAGGAAGACGTAGTTCGTATGGAGCAAAATGTCGTGCTGGCGAACTACGTGGTCCCTCCGCTTCGCCCATTCTTCGCTACGGTCGGGATGACAGAGCAGATCTCAAGCGGGACGCCTGCGCCACAATCGGAGTAGATGACAGGCGGGGACGGCTGCCCCACAAGCAAGAAATTTCCTCGGACTCCCGCCGAAACCGTGGTGAGGGTTTCAACATTTCCTGCGTATCAAAGTGAGACGAGCAGGCGCAGAGCAGCATTAGCCACCTTATGGCGCTGAAAATACCCGCAATTGAGCCGTTTTGGAAGAACCCGGTGGTCGTTCGCGACATGCGGGTGAACCTGCGCGGGCCGCGGGCGTTCTGGAACCAGGCCGTCTACCTAGCCCTCCTCATCATCCTCGCGCTTGGCGGCTACGCGACTTCCACTGCGATGCGCGGGCTCACGGGCGACGATCCCGTCACCGTACAGCGCAGCCTGCAGCAGTTCTACTACTTCATCTTCGAGACGCTCGCAACGCTGATTACGCTGATCGCGCCGGCTCTCACTGCGGTGACCATCATCAACGAGCGCCAACGGATGACGCTTGATCTCCTTGTCACCACACCAATGTCCAGCCGGACCATGCTGGTTGGCAAGCTGATGTCGTCGGTCGCGTTCTTGGGTCTGCTGCTGTTTCTGTCGATCCCGGCGTCGGCGCTTTGCGTCATTTTGGGCGGCTCGACCATCGTGGACGTTTTCCGCGTCTACGTTCTCCTCGCAACCGACGGTTTTGTACTTGCGGCGATCGGCTTGACATTCTCCTGCTCGGCCAGAACCAGCATTCAGGCGATTATCGGGACCTACGCGGCGGTCGCAATGTTCGATATCTTCAGCGCAGGTTCATCGGCGCTAGGCGCGCGGTCGATCGCAATGTCGATTATGGGACACGGCGCGGCTTCCGCAGCGCCAGCCATCCTCGCGATCGGCGTGCTCAATCCGTTTGTCGCCGTGACCGTTCCTAGCATGAGCGTCAACATTTTCGGCGCGGCAATTCCGCTGTGGATTGCTACGCCCACGGTCGCGTTTATGCTGGTCTGGCTACTGATCACGGCGGCAAGTTTGCGGATCGGCATGTACGGCGGTGGCCTGATCGCGTCGCTGCGACGTCAAGTGCTGCTGGTGACTCTCGTAGTCAGCTATCTGGTGGCGCAATCGATGGACTCTCTGTTTGGCAGCTTTGGCGCATATGGAGGAGCGGGCGGCGGCACGGGTGCGGATGAGATGTATGCGTTTGGCATATTTCTGATGTGCGCGTTCGGTGCAAGCCTGTTTTTTCTCCCGGGACTGTTTGTACCGGTGACTGATCCCGATTTGCCGCCAGGCGAAGTTGCGGTAAAGGGATGGTATGCGCCGCTCAAATCGTTCGGGCCGGAGCATGCCGGCGCGTTGCCGTACTTCCACATCTGGTTGATCACGTTTGTCGTAGGCGCGGTCGCCGGAATGTATGATCGCGTCGCTGCCGACACGACATTCCTCGCCGCCATTCCGCCAGGACTGTTCTACGTTTCCGGAGTCGGATTTCTGCTGTGGGGCATCTCGCGCAGGGCTGCGGAATTCTCCACTTCCGAGGCCACGGCAAAGCCCATGGCGTTTTTGATATTGCTATTTTGGGCTGCTTGGCCAGCGTGTGCCGCCGGGATTTGGGCCGATGCGAACCACGCCGACGGTTTCGACCCATTCAAGACGTGGTTAGGGCAAGTCTGGCTGCTGTATCCCTTCACGACGATAAGCGAGACGACGCCAAATTGGGGATCGTTCCTTTGGAGCGGCGGACTAGCGTACGTTTTGGGCGCGGTGGCATCTGCATTTTGGCGGCCGATTCGTCCAGGCGCGTTTGCGATTTTCCGCAAACGCCCAACGGCACCGATCCCAGCCGTTTCGGGATACGTCATGGCTGGCATGCAGGCACAAGCGTTGAAGGATCGCGAGGCACAGCCCGTCGGCGCGCCAGAGGACAAAGCCGATGGCGACACTGACTAGGCCGCCGGATTATCGTGCGCCGGAGCCGATTGCAGAGCCGATAAATCTCGGTGCTTTCCGGCGCCGTATTCACCTGCTTAGAGGATTGCGACTTGCGGCGGCGGGCGGGTCGGTCGGCGCGATTGTTGCAATAGTGATTTTGGCGGGCGATTGGTTCGATTGGTGGGATATGCGACCGTGGTGGCTGGCGGCGAGTGTAGGTGCAGGGATGGTCGTCGGTGCAGCAGCCTCGTATTTCGAAAACTACTCCAATGCGGAGATCGCACGCAGCATAGACCGGCGGTCGGGCCAATCGGAAGACCGGCTTACAACCGCGTTTGAGCTGCGACCGCACGAAGATTTCCTGCTGGCGGTGCGCCAGGATGCGGCGCGGCATTTTTCGGAAGCCGATCCGAAGGCCCTTTATCCGATCCGTTTCCAGCGAGTCTATGTGGTCTTCTTTACCATGCTTGCCGTGGTTGGGTTTGTTTTTGTCGCGCTCGACACGCCGTACTTAAAGACTCTCGCGGCGCGCAAGGATGCGGAGTTCGTCAAGGCAAAGGCGGATCAGGTGCAGGCGATTGCCCGGCCACTGATGTTGCAGGCCAAGCAGTCCGGCGCAACTGCCGCGGACAAACAGCTTGCAAAGGATATGGAAAAGTTTGAGCGCGACTTGGCCAAAGCGCACATGACCAAGCAGGACGCGCTTGTTAAGGCTAATCAGCTTGCCGACCAGGCACGGAAGCTGGAGTATGATCGTTCGGCGGCGCTTGGCCAAAAGACGGACGAAGCCAAATCCGCAGGCGACAAGCTACAGCAATTGGCGGATCAGGGCAAGATGCAGAAGACCGACGCCGCCAAGCTAGCGGAACAAGCGGCAAATTTGAAGCAGCAGATCGGTCAGCTCCAAAATCAGCTCAATGCAGCGAAGACTGGCAGGTCAGGAATGAGCGCTCAGCAAATGGCAAGTTTGCAGAAACAGCTCGACGCAGCCGAAAAGCAACTCCAGCAGATCAAATTGTCCCAGGCTGCCCAGGAGATGCTGGCAAAACTGCAGGCGAATCCCGATTTCCAGAAGGCGCAGCAATTGCTTCAGCAGCTTCAAGAGCAACGGCAGATGATGCAGCAGGCGATGAACGGTGACCATCAGTTTTCATCGCAATCTCAGCAGCAGATGACCGAAGAGCAGATGAAGCAGATCGCCAAGCAGATGGACGAGCTGGCCAAAAAGCTGGACTCCGACGCCAAGCTCAAAGCCTACGCCAAGGCGTTGCACGATGCGGCCGAGCAGGCGAAACTTGGCGATCAGCAGGGCGCTGCGGCGGCGATGGCGGCTGCGTTTGGGATGGGCGATCAGCCTGGTGAGCCGGGCATGAACATGGGCGGACAGCAGCACGGTCCCGGCGCGCCGGGCAATGTCCATAGCCACTGGTACGGCAAAACAGCCGAGCTCAATATCAGCGACACAAGCTCCTTGCTACACGTTAAGTTTCAGGACCGGGTCATCACTAGTCAGCAGGGCAAAAACGGCGACGAGACCTACACCGAAACCCTCGGACCTAGCCAGATCACCAATGGCTCCGGAATTCCTTATCAGTCGGTGCTGCCGAAGTACGAAAGGACGGCGGAATCGGCGATGAACAAGAGCGATATTCCGGCCAGCGAGCGAACGAGAGTGCGGGACTATTTTGATTCGTTGAGGAAGTGAAGACCTATCCCGGCGACAAGTCGCCACCCCTCCCGAAGCGGGAAGGGAAGGATTTTGATTGGCCTCCTTTCGGAAGGAGGGCTAGGGAAGGTAGCTCTTATGGCCGGGCTAAGGGATCGGTAGCATTGATTGTTCAGATTCGGCATAGTGCTGCTTGCCGAAAACTTGATGTAGATGCAGCGAAAAGGGTGAAGAGAAAGAACCTCCCGGAACTTGACACTTCCGGAAGGCGGGGCATAGGAGAACCACTATTTTGCAGTCACCAGAAGAAGCGGGGGAGTATTTTCGCGAGACATTAACTCGTATCCAGTCGGAGATCGCCAAGCAGGTTTTGGGGCAGGAAGAGATCGTAATTGGCGCGCTCACAGCCATGTCTGCGGGCGGGCATATTTTGCTCGAAGGCGCTCCCGGTCTTGGCAAGACACTCCTCGTGCGTACACTCTCTCAAGTGGTCGGCCTGAGCTTCTCGCGCATCCAGTTTACGCCCGATCTAATGCCCGCCGATGTCACAGGCACGAATATTTTAGCGGGCGGGGAGGGCGGTGGACAGCGGGAGTTTGTCTTCCGCAAAGGGCCGATCTTCGCGCACATCATCCTTGCCGACGAGATCAATCGCGCGACCCCAAAAACGCAGTCATCCCTTCTCGAAGCCATGCAGGAGCACTCGGTGACCGCCGACGGCAGGCGCTACGCGCTCGACGAGCCGTTCCTCGTCATGGCCACGCAAAACCCCATCGAGCATGAAGGAACCTACATCCTGCCCGAAGCCCAGCTCGACCGGTTCCTGATGAAGCTAATCGTCCCTAACCCAACGCTCAACGAACTCGCCGCGATTGTCGACCGGACTACTGGCGCGGAGTCGGCGACCTTGAACCAAGTAGCAACGCGCGACGATATCCTCGCCCTCCAGCGGATTGTCCGCGAGGTGCCTGTTGCGCCAAGCGTTCGCGATTTCGCGCTGCTGCTCGTTGCAGGATCACATCCATCCAGCGAATATGCGCCTAGCGAAGCGAAACGGTACGTCCGCTACGGTGCCAGCCCGCGTGCCGCTCAGGCGATGATTTTGTGCGCGAAAGTCCATGCATTAATGGCTAGACGCTTCAATGTTTCCAAGAACGATATCCGCAAGGCGGCGCTGCCGGTGCTGCGCCATCGGATTTTGATGAACTACGAAGCGGAAGCGGACGGGATCACGTCGGACAGCATGGTTGGGACATTGATTCGGCATGTGGAGGCGCAAGATCGGGAAGGGATCAAGGTTTGAAGCTAGGTCGGATTCTGGTCATCCCGACCGTAGCGAAGAATGAGCGAAGTGGAGTGAGCACGTAGTTCGCTTACGTAACAGCGTTAGTTATCTAACTACGTGTTCCTTCCGCTCCAGTCGTACCTCCTTTCGGTCGGGATGACAGACAAAACTTCTTATGTCCATTACCACCACCCAACCCCTCCTATCCCCATCCGAGCTTAGCCGAGTCGAACGGCTGCGGCTCGCGCCACGGCGCAAGTTTGCTGGGCGCATGCGCGGCGAGCGCATCAGCAGGCAAAAGGGAATCAGCGTCGAATTCGCCGATTTTCGCGATTACACTGCGGGCGATGACCTAAGGCACCTCGATTGGAGCATTCTAGCGCGGCTGGATCGTCCCACCATCAGGACATACCAGGACGAGGATGATCTCGCGGTCTATGTCTTGGTTGACACGAGCGCGTCGATGGATTTTGGTGAGCCGACGAAATTCTCGGCGGCACAGAAGCTCACAGCGGCGATTGGTTTTGCGGGACTTTCGGGACAGGACGCGGTCTATCCCATTGCACTTGGAGTGACGGCGAGGGGCCGTGTTCGGGCGTTAAGGGGGAGGGGCAGCTATGGCGCGCTGTCGCGTTGGGCTGCGGAGTTGGACGCTACTGGGACGAAGGGAATAGCGCCGAGCCTATCGCAGTTTGCAAATTCCGGCGGCTATCGACCTGGGATGGCCGTGATCTTGACCGACGCACTCGATCCACGCGCGCCGGATTCGATCCGGGCTTGCGGCGCACGCGGACATGAGGTGGTGGTCATCCAAATTTTGTCCGAAACCGAATTGAATCCCGACCTGGAGGGCGACCTTCGATTGCTCGACAGCGAGTCGGGCGAAGTGGTGGAAATTACGGCTCATGCCGAGGCTTTGCGCGAGTATCGGCGCAACCTCGACACGCACTGCGAGGCGGTCAAGGAGGCAACATTGCGGGCGGGCGGGCGGTATGCGCGGTTTGTCACCACCGATGACGCGGTGGACTTTGTAAGCGGCGAGCTGCGGCGGATTGGTGTGGTTGAGTGACGTGATTTCATGAGCTTTCAATCGCTTGCATCGCTCTGGTGGCTGGCTCCCGTACTTGGCGCGATCATCGCGCTCTACCTATTGAAGATGCGGCGCACCGATGTGCGCGTCCCGGCGACCTTCCTGTGGCCGCGCATCACGGCGGATGTCCGCGCCAACGCGCTGTTCCAAAAACTCCGCTTTTCGCTCCTACTTCTCCTTCAAATCCTGGTCGCATGCCTCGTGATTGTCGCGCTCGCGGATCCGACGCGCACCGTGCATGGACTATCTGGCTCGGCGACGGTGATCGTTCTGGACTCGTCGCTTGGCATGAATGCCACCGACGTTTCCCCCTCCCGCTACGTGTTCGCTGAAAAGCGCGTTCAGGGAATTATCGACGCCATGAGCGGCACCGACAGGCTCGCGCTGATCGAGGCCGGTGCGGACACGCGTGTCGTTTTCCCACTTTCCAACGACCACGCGATGATGACCCGCGCGCTTCGGCAAATCGTGCCATCCGACGCCACCTGCGACATGGGCGATGCCTTGCGGCTGGCGTCGGCACTGGTCAGCAACCGCCCCAACGCGCGGATTGTCCTTCTGTCCGATGGCGACTTTCCGATTGTCACCGACTTTTCACCTGGAAAAGCTCAACTTGTCTACGAGCCAATCGGAACCATGAGTCGCAATGTCGCCGTGACCGCTTTCGACTCGTCGCTTGCGCCAACCGGCAATTCGATTCAGTGCTTTGCGTCGATCCGAAACTACGCCGCTGACCCTACAATAGCGACGGTGACATTCAAAGTCGATGGCGACGTTACCGATGCGCGGCAGATCAAGATCGCAGCGGGTCAATCTGTTGGTGAGACGTTTTCAGCGCCGCCGTCTACCCGCGAAGCAACTGTGGAAGTCACTTCGCCCGGCGATATCTTGATCGCCGACAACCAGGCAACAATCTATCTCAAAGGCGCGGGCGCGGTGCGGACTCTGCTGGTTTCCAATGGCAACCTGTTCCTCGAGCGCGCACTTTCGCTCGATCCTTCGGTTCGGCTGGAGCGTGCGCCGTCTGTTCCCGATTACGAGAAGGCGAGCGCTCCTGGCGATGGCCGCTACGACCTTGTGATCTTCGATGGCGTTGCGCCGGAGCCGGTCAAGGCACCTGCAGTGTGGTCGCTGGGCGAGCCGTCCCAGCTAGTAGGCGTGGCGGACGACGGTATGCTCCAGCACCCGGCTGTGGTCGATTGGTCGCGCGACGATCCCGTGATGCGCTACACCGACTTTTCGACCATGTCGATTGACAAGGCGCATAACGTCGGTCTACTCACTGGCTCGAAAACCTTGATGCAGACGACCGGTGGCGCGCCGCTGATCGTTTCAGCGCAGCCGCGTGGACGCCGGACACTCTATTGCGCTTGGAACGTGCTCGACTCCGATTTTCCGCTTAGGGTGTCATTCCCGATTTTTGTCGGCAACGCGGTCGCTTGGCTCACAACCGGCCAGGGCAGCGCGGGCAGCCAAGCAGGCGGAATTGTTGCGAGGCCGGGGATGCCGTTCAATCTGACGCTTCCCGGCAATGGGTCATGGACACTCATCCACCCCGACGGCAGCCGCGAAGCGCTCGATACTGGAACTGGTGTCGCGACTGTGCGCTCTGCTAACACAGCAGGTATCTACACGGCGCAGAGTGGGAAATCGTTTGTAAAGATCGCGGTGAACGTGCTGGATCAGGATACCAGCGATGTCGCGCCGCGCTCGTCGCTTAACTTGGGAGGGGCGGAAATCGCGGCAACCAAGACACCGGGCCTAACCCTCTCAGAAATCTGGCGGCCACTTATCATGGCCGCGCTGCTGCTGTTGTGTGCCGAGTGGTGGGTTTTTGTGAGGAGAAGCTAGCCGGTGATATTCTCCGATCCCATCTACCTGCTACTGCTGATCCCTACCCTCGCATGGGCGCTGTGGCTGGCGCGCAAGATGCACGGGATGCAGAAAAGCCGCAAACGCATCGCAATCGCGGTCCGAGTCGTTGTCCTGTTCCTGCTTGTATTTGCGCTTGCCGGCGTGCAGATTGTGCGCGAAAACCAGGGCATGGCGACGGTTTATGTCCTAGACAAATCGGCCAGCATGACCGACGACGCCAGCCGCGACGCTCAGCAGTTCATCGCAAAATCGCTGGAAGCGCGCGGGCAAAACGATCAGGCGGGGCTAGTCGTGTTCGGAAAAGACCCCGTCATCGACACCGACACAGGCTCGCTGCGCAGCCTCGGCAAGATATACGCCAGTCCCGACAACTCGTCAACTGACATTGCATCGGCAATCCGCCTAGCTTCCGCGATGCCGCCGGAAGGCGCATCGAAACGCCTTGTTTTGCTGACCGACGGCAACGAGACCAGCGGCGACGCGGCCCAAGCTGCAATGGTTGCGCAGGCCGAGAATGTCCAGATTGATATCGCGCCGGTCACACCGGCGTCGCACTTGCGCGGTGAAGCGTTGATCGATCATATCGATACGCCTAGCGAAGTGACCAAGGGCGAACCGTTTGAGATCAAGGTCGTCGCGCAGTCGACCGGGCCAGCGACAGGAACGCTGCACGTGGACAGGGATGGTCAGCCGGTTGCGGACATTCCCGTGCAGTTGGAAGCTGGCAGCAATTCCATCGCGGTCAGCCAAACGGCGCCCGGGCCAGGATTCTACAAATACCGCGCAACACTCGAAGTGGATCACGACACGGACCCACGCAATAATACGGGCATTGGGTTTGTGAACGTTAAGGGTCGGCCGCGTGTCCTGTTGGTTGAAGGTGCGCTCGGAACTGGCGCAGCGCTGGAAGATGCGCTCAGGGGCCATGACATTGATGTCACGCGTACTGGTGCGTCGGGACTGCCCGCGCGGCCCGAAGATTTGCAGTCGTACGATTCGCTGATCTTGTCAGACTATCCTGCGGACGGCATGACCGATGGCCAAATGGCGATGATCCAGACCGCTGTCCAAAGCAGCGGGCTTGGATTTGGCATGATCGGCGGCGAGAATTCGTTCCTATCGGGCGGATACTACGCGACCCCCATCGCCGATGCGCTGCCGGTCGATCTGGATGTCCGCCAGCGCAAAGTCTTTCCAAGCACCACGATTGAGATCGTGATCGACACGTCGGGATCCATGGGCATGATGGAGGATGGTGTCGAGAAGGTGAAGATTGCGGCGTCGGCTGCCGCAGCGATGGTGCGGATGATGAGCCCAAACGATACCGTTGGCGTCGCCGGCAGCACCGACGATATCCGGTTTGTTGCGCCACTGCAAAAGGCGGTCAATAAAGAGGCGATCGCTAACGAAATCGGAAAGCTGGATGTCGGCGGCGGCGGAATCTACATCGAGCCTTCGCTCGAGTTCGCCGACAAGACCCTTACGCCAGTCACGACAAAGGTTCGTCACCTCATCCTTGAATCCGATGGCGACGACGCCGAGCAGCAGGAGGGTGCGATGGATGTCGCGCGGCGGATGGTCGCCAAGGGCATGACTGTTTCCGTGATCGCGATTGGCGACGGTAAGGATGTCGGCTTTCTCAAGGCTCTCGCGGCTGTCGGACACGGCTATTTCTATCTTGCGTCGCAGGCACATGATTTGCAGCGACTGGTGACGCAGGATTCGTCGATCATGTCGCGCTCGGCAATTGAGGAGGGCGCGTTTCTGCCGAAAGTCGATCCGGGCGATGAAGTGCTGCGCGGCCTCAATCTGACTTCCATGCCGCCGCTTTACGCATATGATCTGACCAGCGACAGGCCACTCGCGCGCAATCCAATGCGCACGGGAAAAGACGATCCTCTGCTGGCGTACTGGCAGTATGGGCTGGGAACTTCGATGGCGTTCACGTCCGATGCACAGCCGAAATGGGCGCGTCAATGGATGGGCTGGCCAGACTTCAACTCGTTTTGGGCGCAGGCGATTCGTGCGACATTGCGGCAATCGTCGAGCGATAATATTCAGATGAGCACCCGGCGCGAAGGCGGAAAGGGAGTTGTCGAGATGAACGCGTTCGATCCGCAAGGCAATCCGATGAACGGCCTCGACGCGAAGGTCAACGCTGTCGCTCCAGATGGAAAGACAATGCCTGTGGCGATACAGCAGACCGGGCCAGGCAAGTACGAAGGGCGATTCGACGCGTCGCAGACAGGCGGATATATTCTCACGGCAGCGCAAACTGCCATCCCAGGCGGCAAACCGCAACTCACCCGCGCCGGATTTTCACTCGCCTATCCGCCGGAGTATCAGGCGACCGAACCCAACCTACCGCTTCTTCAACAGATCGCGCAGACTACCGGCGGGATGATGCTGCAAACGCCAGCGCAGGTTTTTCGTCCGTCGACGCTGCCGGGAAAGTCCGTGCGTGACCTATGGCCCGATCTGTTGCTCGCGGCGGCGCTGCTGTTTGTGCTTGACATTGCTGTACGTCGCCTTGCCCTGCCGATTGGCGAGATTTTGGCCGGAGCTGCGGTATTCTCGCGGCGGATGGTTCCGATTGGTCAACGGCGTACGGTGAGGGTCGCGCAGCAGGCGCAGTCGATTGCGAGACTAAGTGCGGTAAAACGGTCTAGTTTGAACGAGCAACCTCAGGAGCAGGGGATAAAGGCTAGCGAGGAAAAAGAGCCTACGATGGTGGGTGCGGAAAGGAAGAAAGCGGAAAAGACTGTCTTAGATCAGCCTAGTTCGACCGCGCAGCGGTTGCTGGATGCGAAGAGGAAGAGGGAGGGGAGGTAGAACGAAATCGCTATCGAATAAACTTGATGCTGACCGTCGGCGAACCGACTAGCTTGTCCATCTCGTGATGATCGGTAGTGAGCAGCTCACAATTTAGTCTGCGGGCTAAAGCAATTGCGACACAGTCAGCTAGGGAGAGGTGTCCCTGATTGACTTTTAGATTACCTACGTCCATCCAAAACGAACGATCCAAATCCTCAGAGACTACAATGCCATCCCCGATCAACGAGTTAACAGATTGCTCCGCATCCTTTGGGCCGTTTTCCCTTAGAACATCATAGTAGATTTCGCATAGGTTAAGAGCGTGAATTATAATCTCGCTGTCGGAATCTCGGATGATGTCGCGGATTACGTCAGCGCCATCTTCGGCATGGAGATACGCAATTAGGGAGGATGAGTCGGCAATATATGTCTTCTTCAGCATTCGCTATCGTTCAAGCGCCTTTTCTGCAGCCTTGC
The DNA here is from genome assembly GCA_963699265.1 of uncultured Armatimonadota bacterium. Taxonomy (GTDB): domain Bacteria; phylum Armatimonadota; class Armatimonadia; order Armatimonadales; family Capsulimonadaceae; genus CAXSEA01. The sequence goes on from OY969427.1 coordinate 2,659,649, forward strand.
GCGCCATGAACGTCTGGGTCCCTCCAGGTTTGCCTGCAAGAAGTCCGTAACCCTTCAGCGGACCGGAAATCCGTGTTGAACGCTTGCGCGGGATATACCTTGACACCTCTGTAGCGTCCACCAACACCTTCCCATATTCCGTATGGCGAGTAAATTTGCCATGATTAATTTGATAATAAACAGCCTTAGGCGTTACACCAATTCTTTCAGCGGCCTCATTTACAGTTAGAAGTTCCATATTCTAATTATACCAATTAATTAGAACGCTATGAAATTATTTGGTCATTACGGCTTATTTGACACTCTTCTAATTACATCCAGCTATTGGAAGGAGGTGCTCACTCTTCCCTTGTCAGTTCCCCGGCCCGCACATGCCAAATCGCGGACTGCTCCATCATGCTTTTTGGGATGGGGCGCAGCGTCGTGCAGGTCAAAAATGTCTGCGATTTCGATTCGGAGATGAGGTCGAAAAGTTTGCGGCGGCGGAGGTCGTCGAGGTCGGAAAGGACATCGTCCAGCAGGAGGATGGGCGGTTCGCCGACCAGCTCTTCGATCAAAGATCGCTCAGCAAGTTTAAGGGAGAGCGCAATGGTGCGCTGCTGGCCTTGCGAGCCGTAGAGGCGGCTGTCCTGATCGTTGACGCGAAGCTCGATATCGTCGCGCTGTGGGCCGATCAGCGTCTTACCACGAAAGATCTCCTCGCGCTGCAGATCGGCGAGATTGTTTAGGAAAACCTCCTTGATCTCCGGCGCAAGGCGCGCGCCGCCAAGCACGAACGACGGCTCGTAGATAAGGTTAAGAACATCGCGTCCCTCCGAAAGAGTTTCGTGCATCTGCCGCGCGATGATGCTCAGCCGCTCAATAAACGCCACCCTCCGCTCGATCAACAGGGAGCCGTGGAGGGCGATCTGCTCGTCCCAGGCCGACAGTACCTCGCGCGACCCTGGCCCAGCCTGACGCTCGCGCATCGCCCTCAGTAGGGAATTACGCTGCTCAAGCGATTTTCGGAAGGCGGCGAGAGCGTTGACATAGCGCGGACTGGTCTGCGCTATTTCGAGATCGAGGAAGCGTCTGCGCACCGCCGGTTCGCCGCGGACAATTTCGAGATCGAGCGAATGGAACAGCGCGGCGTTGACCTGGCCGATCACTTCCGACAGCCGGGTATGCTTTACCGAATTGATCTTGGCAACCTTCTTTTCACTTGTGGAAAAAAGTAACTCGTAAGTGATGTCGATGTTGACTGTACGCTCGACGCGAGCAAATAGCCGCGCCATTGGCGCATCGAACTGCACGACTTCGGAATCCCGGCTGGCACGTGCGGATTTTGTGGTTGCGAGAATATAAAACGCTTCCAGCAGATTGCTTTTGCCTTGAGCGTTCTCTCCGACAAACACATTGAGACCTGGGCCTGGCGCGAGATTGAGCGACTCGTAGTTCCTATAATTTGCCAGCTCCAACGAAGTTACACGCATCCGACCAGAAATTCCCCTTCAGATTCTTATGATCTTATCCGATATATTTAAATACTCATAATCATCATCATTGCGTGAGTGATGTGAATGGCGGTGAACGATCCCCGTTGAGTTACCAGGTTTTGACTTTTCCTATCAATGTCTCTCATTGCTGACGGTCTCAGTTCACGTCCCGTCTATTCACCAACCCCAGTTGAATGTAATGTATGTGAACGAGACGCCCGCATTGTTCACTAGCTAGGCGCACGTCGTCACTGGATTCACCGGCAATTCACGGAAGTCACGCAGAAGCCCTTTCCCCCAACCACCTTTCCCATAGGAATAGGAAAGGGGCGAGAGAAAAGACAGGCGGGGACGCCTGTCCCACATCAAGAAAATTCCTTTGTCGCAATGGAGCGTTCTTGCCCCTGTTTGACGTATAGTAAATTTGCGGTGCGCTCTAGTGCGCCGCAGCGTGCGCTTGTACGCACGGTCCTGATCGGCATCGACGCCGAATCAAAGCTCCAGCCTTTGCCACTTTTGTGGAATGATCTAGTCTAATCGCAAGCGGCTTATTCGCCGCTGCGGTTAGCCACTTTAGCAGCATGAACCCCGGTCACCCTATGAACTCAGCCATACGATTTTCGTCCTTTGCACCGCTACGCCTTTTGTCGGCCGCCATTATTTTGGCCGCATTCGCAGCAACTCCTACACCCGCGAGCGCCCGCCCGGTCATCCATGTCGCGAAACCAGCGCCGCAGGATCGGATCAAGTTCGATCCTTCGAAATTCGTACCCGAGAAGGAATTGACCTACGGCGAAAAAGGCTATGCACTGACGGTTTTTCATGGCCAAAAGATCGAGCGGTTTGACGTCAAGATTCTCGGCGTCCTTAAGAAGGTGAACGGTGGACGAGACCTGATTGCGTTTCGCGTGACTGATGGTCCCTCCGTTTCGCGCCACGCGAACATCGCCCACGGCATGAGCGGCAGCCCGGTCTATATCGGCAAACGGCTGGTCGGCGCGATTGCGTACGGTCTGCCGTTTGGGCGTGAGCCAATCGGCTTGATCACCCCCATCGGCGATATGCTCGACTCGTGGGACCCTGATCTGCCTAAAACGCCCAGTCTCAGCGCAGCGGACGAAACCAAAACCCTCCAGCCGGTGACAGCCGATTCGACCGCGTTTGCGAGTGCATTCGGCCCCGACGCTGGAACCGCGCTATCGACTGCGAACGGGCCGGTGACATTCGAACCGATGATGACGCCTATCGCTGTTTCTGGCCTATCGGCGGGAAATATCGCCGAGCTGACGCAGCGACTTTCGCCGTTCCATCTGCTCCCGGTGACTGGCGGCGGCGGATCATCCAACGCGGAGAATCCGACACCCGCACAGCTTCGCGCAGGCATCAAGGGCTTTGTGCCGGGAGCCGCTGTCGCGGTTTCGCTGGCGCAGGGCGATGTCGATATGAGCGCGATTGGAACAGTAACCTATCGCGACGGTAACCGCGTTCTGATTTTTGGACACCCCTTCATGGGCATTGGCCCGATTGACGCGGCGCTTCAGACCGCGAGCATTACGGACCTGTTTCCTTCCTACGAGGACTCGATCAAACTGGGGATGCCGGGGATCAATATCGGCCGCATTTTTCAGGATAGGCCGTTTTCCGTCGGCGGTGTGATTGGCCAGAAGCCGGCGATGATTCCGGTCGATGTCTCGGTTGACGACGAGTCCGATCAGCGCTCAAAGACGTTCCACACCAAAGTCATTGACCATCCGCTTTTGACCGGCGCACTCGTTTTGACCGTGGTTAATGAAGCAATCTTCGAAATGCACGGCACTCCCGGCGATGCGATCGCGTACGTCACCACAGATGTTGACGCGGACCAAGTGGGCCATATTGTTCGCAACAATGTCTACTACGATCCGCTCTCGATCAATTCGACTGCTGTCGGCGATCTCGACAGCATTGTTCGCCTGCTTTCCGCGAACCCGTTCTACCAGCTTGGCGTGAAGAGCGTCGATGTGAAGGTACGCATTGTCAACCGCCATGCGACGGCAAATATCGACCACATCGTTGTCCCCCACACGATCTATCAGCCGGGCGATACGCTCCAGGTTGGGGTGGTGATGAAGCCGTTCAAGCAGGAGCAGGTCGTCAAGACGGTTTCGCTCAAGATTCCGAGCAGCGTGTCCGATGGCAACGTCATCCTGTCCGTCCGTGGCGGCGCGATGGCGGACAGTCCTGCGATTTCGGTGGACGCGTCGGGCAATGTGAGTGTCAGGCAAAGCTCGTCCTACGACGCGTCCGCGCCGCCGCCGGCCAATGTCACGCAGCTTGTCAAGCAGTATCTTGAGCAGCCAAAAAACAACGATCTCGTGACCAGCCTGTCGCTGCCGAGCACTGCGCCGGAAGTTGGCGGCGAAAAGTTTTCGTTGCTTCCGCCAACGATGTCGGCGATCATGCGCTCGCAGCACGCATCTGGACTCAAAGTGCTGCGCGACGAGATCAAGACCGTCACGCCTGTGGAATGGGTCGTAACTGGTGCGCAACAGATTCAGATCACAATCCAGAAAAAGACGGGTCTCGAGGACTCGAGCAATCTGGACGCGTCCGCACCGACACGCCCCGCGCCAGGAGCAGCGCCGGTTGGCCCTGTCGCGCCCGCTCCAGACGGTTCGATCAGCTCCGTTTCCGTCGACAACGACAGCACGTCGAACGCTGACCTGACTTCGGATCCCGAGGCCAAGAACAACCAGCATCTCAACGCCGGATCAGTCACTCCTGTCCCACCGGTACCGGCCGTTCCGCCCGCACCACCCATTTCGATCTCGTCCAGCGCGGATTCTGTTCCAATGACCGACTCCTCCCAAGGTTCCTCCAGCGCGATCACTGTTTCGCGCGTTGCCTCGGTGTGGCGTCAAAGTTCGCAGGACGCGTTCGCGGACGGCACGCTTGATGGCGTTGCGGTCACCGACGCGCCGGATGTGCGCATATCGCCGTCCATTGATCGTCTCGCAAGCACGAATTCGGCGTATGTCTGGTCGCAGGCTTATGATGATCTCGGGAATTTGTTCTTAGGCACGGGCGACGACGGCCTGGTCTATAAGATTGCTGCCGGATCGACCAAGCCAGTCTTGTTCGGCCGCACAAAAGAGCTGGAAGTGACCGCGCTTGCGTTCAACTCCGCGACTGGCGACCTCTACGCAGGAACTGCACCGCACGGCATGGTCTTCAAGATCGACTCGTCCGGCAAGGTTGCCAAAGTTGCGGCCATGAAGGACGCTTATGTTCCCGCGGTGTTGCTCAGCAACGACAAAAAGACGTTGTTTGTCTCGACCGGCGGTGCGACTGGCGACATCTACTCAGTTGATCTCGGAGGTGCGAATGCCGCGCCGAAGCTGCTGTTTGCCTCGCCCGACGCGCATATTTTGGCCTTGGCGCAAGGCCCTGACGGCAGCTTGTACGCGGGCGGAAATCCAAACGGCGTCGTCTATAAAATTGACCCAACATCAACATCCGGCAAGGGCAAGATAGTCTTTGACTCGCCTGGGCCGACCATTTCCGCGATTGCAGTTGCGTCGGATGGTTCGATCTACGCAGGCACAGCACCCGCTGGCGCGATCTATCATATTGCCCCGCCAACCAGCGACGCGGCGATCACGCCGCAGGTGGCCAAGGCAGTGATTTCACATACGGACGACTTCGTTTCCGGTTTGACCATCGACAAGACCGGCGCAGTATGGGCGTCGGCTGGCGGAACAATCTATCGCGTAACACCGGGTTCGCCGGATGTGGTCTCGGCGTTCCCCTCAGATCCGGCGGTGACGTATACGTCGATTGCCGCATCGCCCCTTGGCGGTGTGACCGCCGGGACGGCGAGTGTCGGTTCGATTTACGGCAGCCGCTATGGAAACCCAGGCTCGACGAAAGTTGCCAGCGCCGATGCGCAGACTGTGACTGGCGTCTACACGTCGGCCATTCACGACGCACGCTTGAAGTCAATGTGGGGAACGGTCGCTTGGAACGCCACCACGCCGCAAGGAGCGCAGGTCGAAATACAGACAAGAACGGGCGATGTTCCCGACCCCGATGCGACCTGGAGCGATTGGGCCGACACGTATGGCGCCGCCACTGGTGCGAAAATCAGCAGTCCGTCGGCACGGTTTATCCAATATCGCGCCAAGATGACTGCGCCAGTGTCTGAGGTGGAGGCGGATTCGCCAAAGCTGGAGTCGGTGAGTGTCACTTATTTACCGCAAAACAGGCCGCCGGAGGTGAAGGCCATTGCGCCATTCAGCGGCGAAGCGGTTTCGGGGGATGTGATGCTGCGCTGGAACGGCACGGACCCCGATCACGATACCTTGCAGTATGAGCTGTACACGTCGTCGGACGACGGCGCTACCTGGCAAAAACTCGACACCGGCAAGGACTTGCGACAAAAGCCCACAGCCGTCACGCCCGGTGCCGCTGCAGCGACTACCCTGACTGCGCACATCAACGATCAGCTCGCCAATCATCCCGAGATACCGGCATCGGTGCGTTCGCAGATCGTACAGGAGGAGGCCGCGCTCAACGCCTTGAACGGTGTCAATCCTGCGCCAACCGCGTCGAACGCCTCTCTAAACTCGCCAAAGCCGATCCGGTCGTACAGGTCATCTAGCTACACATGGTCTACCAAGGGTCTGCCCGACGGAACATACCGATACAAGGTGGTGGCTTCGGATGCGCCGAGCAATGCGGAGGGCGCGCTGACGGATGAGTCGGTATCGGATCCGTTCGTCGTGGTCAATTCGCAGCCTCAAATCACGCTGGACAATTCTCAGCCCGTCGCCGACACAAACGGTGCGATCACGGTCACAGGGACGGTAAAGACATCGCTGGTGTTCGTCAAATCGGTGCAGTACAAGCTCGACAGCGGCGACTGGATGGCCGCGCAGCCCGCCAACGGAATCTTCGACTCGACTCTGGAGCCGTTCACGTTCACTGTTACCCCGCCATCGGCTGGCCCGCATCACGTTGTGATCGAGGCGTTCGACCGCGCCGGGAACACGGCGACGCAGAGCGTGGATACGAAGTAAGGCCCTCACCCCCCAACCCCTTCTCCCATAAGAATGGGCGAGGGGGCCATGCGCGGCATGGTCTTGTTGCGCGCTGCCAAGCGGGTTCGATGAACGGCGTTTTGTTCCCGCGCACGGCCTTCACTGTGGCACCCTTTGCTCCCTCAACAGAGAGAGGAATTTGCGGGATTTGACCGAACGCGCTAGGTACAATCCCCCCATGCCTATGCGTAAATGGTTTGATGCGGGTGAGGGGACGTCGATCGATATTGCGACGGTAGTCAAGCTGGTATTTGTCGCCGGGGAGGCGCGGCTGTACGTCGCTGCTGGCGAAGCGTTGATTTTGACAGCGTCAACGCGCGATAGAGCTCAGATTGCCACACTCAAGGAGCATGCGGCGCTTGGGCCAGATTCGCACTGGTTCAAGATAAAAACCGATGCAGAAGACGCGGACTCCCTTGACCAGCGTCTCAACCTCACGGCGGTTGATAAAGTCGCGATAGTGCAGACTAAGTCGGGAACTGTCGCGGAGCTTGCGATTGGCGGTGTTTATGCCGGACAAGTTCTGGGCGATGAAGTAATTGCGGAAGTGAAGAAGAGGTTGGGCCTTTAGTTTCGGCGCTCATATATGCTTTCTTAGTACGGCTAGGATTTTTTCCAAATTTCGCTCGGTGGCGTGGTCAAAGGCGGTCTTGCCGTTGGCATCTACGGCGTGGACATCCGCGCCAGCTTCGATGAGGAGCTCAGTGACTTCGCTGCAGTCGTCGCGCTGGGTGGCGTTCATGATCAACGGTGTCATGCCAAAGAGCTTAGTGTCGGACTTGATATTGCGGCTGTTGACATCTGCCCCACGCTTCAATAGGAGTTCGACGGTCCCCGGCGCATGCTCGCTCGCCCAATGCAGCGGCTTGCCCCCATAGCAATTGATTTCGTCGGCCTCGATGTCCGCGCCTGCATCGAGAAGCATTTCGACAATCTCTACCTTGTTGTTGTGCGACGGCCAGTGCAGCGGCGAGTCGCCGATCCAGCCGCGTTGATGAACGGCAAGCGGGTCAGAAGCGATGTGCGCCTTGACGATATCCGCCCATCCAAACCGTCCGGCCAAGTTAATGGCAATGCCGAGCTTGTTCGTGCCCACCGCTTTCTCGGGAATCTCTCGCAGGAAATAGTCCACCACAGGCTGATGCTTGGCCCAAGCAGCCTCGGCCACGGGCGGGTATGTCGCCATCGGATTGCTGTAGACTTCCGCGCCGCGTTCAACTAGGAGTTTGCATATCTCGAGTTTGCCGAGCTTCGCGGCTTCGTGCAGTGGCGTCAATTCAAATTGGCGCCCAACGCTGCTACGCGCGAACACCAGCATCGGATCGCGGTCCAGCAAAGCAGAAATGCCGCCGAGATCGTCGGATTGGATCAGTTCAAAGATTGATGGCTCGGACACTGGTATCACCCTCCGTCAGAATCTAATCCCAGCGCTCAAATTGATGCCGGATAGATCGAAGCCTTTGATCGAAGAGATGAACTCGTACCGTGCTTCGACGTAGCCGTTTCTGTTGATGGTCGTGCCCAAAATCGCGGCAGCGCCGCCGGTGGTCCGCAGACCGGAGTGAACATCGTCCGACGCCACCGGCGAGCGTAGGTCTGCTAATATAAGATCCGCACCGATTCCAACGTAAGGAACGGAGTTGGAGTCCGCCGATAGCGCCTTTCGGTACTGGACACCAATCGGAACGATGTACGCATGGCTATTGCCGCTTTCGTGCGATATTAGAGTAGCGTCAAACCCGAACCCTCCGCTTGTCTGTGCGGGCTGAACCGAGCCGATCCCGATTCCGACGCTGAACCAACTGCTGCCGAAACGGTTGCGCGTTTTGGAGGAGGTCGGAAGGTAAAGGCCCACGTCAGGCCCGAATTCGATGTGCGACGAGCGTGAGGAGTTGTTTGTGGATGGCGACGTCGAGCTAGGAGAACTCGCTGGAGGCGGAGTTGGTGGTGCTTGCGGCGACGTGGGAGAAGGCGATTCGGAAGGAACGACGGTCGTGCCTTGCGCATTCGCAGCCGACACCGATCCGGCCAAGAGCGCCACACAGAACACAAGCATTGCGCCAGTTTCGCGCGTAAGTCGAGAATCGGTCATCAAGCATCTCCTTAGGATGCCATCCTTGGCAAGTAAACAAGGTTAGGGCCGTATTGTGACGCGAATGGCAGTAAATTGCGATGTGATTTTTAAAGGGGCACGTCGATCTTAAAGGCTCGCGGCAATGTGGTCGCTACAGCGTAATGCTAGAGCCATGATCGTGAGCACGGGATTAAAGCCACCGTTAGTGACATGCAGCGAGCCGTTAACGACGAATAGATTGTCATGGCCGTGGACTCGTCCATATGTGTCCGTAACAGACGATTTCGGATCGGTGCCCATGCGGCATGTTCCCGACTGGTGTTGACCTCCCGATCGATACCAACCGACGGGGCCGCTCCAAACCTTCGTTGCTCCGCTAGCCACCAGCCACTCTGCTGCTCGTTCGCGCAGGAAATTTGCCGTGCGCACGGTTTCCGGGTGAACTGCTCCCGATAGACGGGGGACTGGAATGCCGTATTTGTCCTTGACATTGGGGTCGATCTGCACGCGCGAGTCCGGGCTGGGGATGTCTTGAATCGGGCCAGCGACCTTGATGTTTCGATTATAGTTGTCGCGCATATACTGTTTGGCTTGATTGCCCCACTTAGGCACGTCCGGCGGAAAGCCGCCTTTCCAGAATATGATCGGTAGGCGAATAAAATCATCCGCCAGCATGCCGCCACCAACGATGCCGGGGTTGCCGTGGTTGAAGCGGCACGTACTGATCGAAACGCCAGGGCCGATGCCATCGTTAACGACCTCGTCGAACAATCCCTGCGCCTCGACATAGTAGTGGCCGTCTAGGTGGCGACCAACCTGATCGTGCGCATTGCCAAGTCCGGTAGGGTGCAGCTGCGACGTGGAATTTAGCAGGAGGCGTGCCGATTCGATCGCGCCTCCACTGACAATCACTGTCTTAGATTTGACCGTCCGGCGCTCAACTCGAGAGCCGTCGTCAACCAGATAGGTTACTCCGGCGACATGACCTCGCGAGTCAGTATCAACCTGCTCGACGATTGCGCCTGTGACGATGTCGCAATTTCCAGTAGCCTCCGCGCGCTTAATAAACGTGTTGTAGCTGCCGCTCTTGGCATCGACTGGACATGCATACCCAACACAATAGCTGCACTGCGTACACGCCGGACGACCGTTGTAGGGAATCGTATTGATCGCAAGTGGTGTAGGCGCATAAGACCAACCCAGTGCCGACGCTCCGCGTCCAAGAACTTCACGGCTGATGGTTGTTGGGACGGCAGGCAGAGGATAGCCCTTTTTTCGGGTCCAAACTCGGGATGGCCGCCGGAAACGCCCGCTACGCCGATTTCCCATTCAGCGCGCTCGTAGTGCGGCGCGAGATCGTCGTAAGTAATGGGCCAGTCCATCAGCGAGCTGCCGTCAGGGACTCCGTAGATGCTCGCCATGCGAAAGTCCTGCGGCATGAATCGCCAGCACTGGGCACCGTACACCACGGTTCCACCGCCGAGGCCTGTGGCGTTGTTGTCGTAGCCGCCTTCGTGAGGACGAACAATCCTCGCCGTGGTTCCTAGCGGATCGACCGAGACCCGCGGATTGCCGTTCAGATCGTCGGGGCCGCTGTTGTGGCCATAAGGCGAATGGCGCTGACTGCGCAGATGATCGCGGCCGACGCTTGAAAACGTACGCTTCGGGCCGCGCTCCAGAAGCAGAACACTCTTCCCCGCCTCCGCAAGCACGCCGGCGACTATGCCGCCGGCAGCGCCCGCTCCCACAATCACGGCATCGTAGACGCGGTCTGCCATCAGCTTGCCTCCAAACCGGTGCGATCCGGAAAGCCGATCATGCGCCACGACGCTTTGTCGAGATTTGCGCCATTGCCTGGGTCGGCGTAGTAGCCCTCCGATACATGAGTTACAAGATACTGAAAGAACTGCGCAGGATCGATCGGCCACGGCGAGGCTGTTTCTGATTTCTCGATACAGGTGAGAATTGCATCCTGCGCCTCGTGATCAAGCGCGGCAAAAGGCTCGCCTACAGTCGTCATCGCCTCAAACTCCAGCGCTTTCAAGCCAATTTCGTAGTAGCTGAAAAGCGGCGCAAGATCGCCCTGAAGCTGATTCAGGAGATAGCTCATGACACTGTTCTGTGATGCGCTTGGGTAGTTATCGGCAGGAATGATCCTATCCATTGCCGCGCGTAAGGCGTCTTGAAGAGGCAGTGGTAGCTCAGGCATTGGTTGAATTGTAGCAGGTTCTTTGACGATCAATATCTCTTTGTAGGATAGGCGTCCCCGCCTGTCGCCTTATCCGTCATCCTGACCAAAGCGAAGAATGAGCGGAGTGGAAGGAACACGTAATTCTGCCGCTACCACTTGGGTTTTTCTTTCCCTCTCCTTTCGGAAGGAGAGGCTAGGTGAGGTAGGCAGCGTATTCGGACGGATCTACGTGTATGCAAGTGCGAAGGCGTCCAAACCACCTCCCCTAGGCCCTCCTTCCGAAAGGAGGGGAACGGACATGCCTGGCGCTGAGACGCCAAGCATGCCACCCAATTCCCCTCTGCTAATGCACGCCGACGATGCTCCACGTTGTTGGTACGCTGCCGATGTTGCCGCCGTAGTAGATGACCGTCGTGCCGAGCGAGCCGCCCATCAGCCAGACGTCCGTTGCGCCCGTCAACTTGTCATGCCATGTCAGATCGGGGTGCCCGTCGCCATTCATGTCGCCCGTGCTGGCGATGCTCCAGTTTGTATCTGATACCGTCGTGAAGGTCGAGCCGTAGGTCAGAATCGTCGTGCCGTTCGCGCCGGTCAGGTACCAGACCAGCACTTGGCCCGGTTTTGGTGCTTTCAAGCAGAAGATCGGGATGGCCGTCCTGGTTGAAATCGGCGGTACCTGCGACGATCCAGTTTGCGGGGAGGGTCGCGAACGCCGAGCCGTAGTGGTTGACCGTGTTGCCGTTCATGTACCAGACCAGAAGCTGCCCGGTCAAGAAGTTTTCCCAGAGGATGTCAGGGATGTCCGTCGCCGTCGAGGTCCGCCATCGAGACGGGATGCCAATGGGTGTCGGTGACTGACGCGAACGACGGCTCGTATTGCAGCACCGTCGTCCCCAAAGTTCCCGTCATCTCCCAGAACAGGCACTGGCCCGTCAACGAGTTCCACCAGAGCAGATCAGGATGGCCGTCGGCGTTGATGTCGCCTACCGCCTGAATGTGCCACGGCGGCGCGACCGTAGTGAAGACCGAGCCGTACGATTTGACCACAATGCCGCCAATGTCCCAAACCAATGTCGCGCCATTGCTGTTCTCAAACAGGAGGTCGTCATCGCCGTCGCTGTTAAAGTCAAAGCGGTGAATGGTCAGAAAGAATCCGTCGTCATACGCGCCGACGCTGAGAGGCTTTGGACGAGTCGCCCCGCGTTGGTCGAGCGGCGGCGCACCTGTTGCTATACCAGCTCCGAAGCATGGCGAACCGGTTTGTAGCGCGATGGTTTCTGTCGGGCCACCGTTGTTTGCAAGGTTTGAAGCAAGGAGCGGGTCTGAGGATATATTTCCAGATCCGCCATAGCCGCCTTCAATGTCGCAATGGGTAGCGGTGGCAGATGCACCGTTATTTATGAGTTCGCCGCCACTATCCGCATAAAGTATGCAATTCGAAAGCACGGCACTACCGCCGTTTACGATGCTACCCACACCCGGCCCGTTTCCGTAAATCGTGCAGTTTGTTACATTCAACGTGCCGCCGCTTCCGGCTAGGATTCCGCAGCCATGGCTGCTCGATCCGGCACTGTTGGATACGATTGTGCAATTGGTCAGCGCCATCTGAGCGGATATGTTGTAAATTCCCCCGCCCTCTCCGCTGCTACTGTTATCGTCAACGGTACATTTGGATAGGGACATTGGGCCTTGGGAGTAAAGGCCGCCACCGCCGCCGCTTAAGGTAGGCGTTCCGGCACGATTGAAGTTTATGGTACTGTCAGCTATGGTCACAGTTCCGCTGCTGGCGATCCCTCCCCCAAGTCTTCCCTCAGCCTGGTTACCGAAAAATGCGCAATTCGAGACACTTAGGTTACCATAGCTATTGTTCACCGCTCCGCCATTTCCGTTGGTTTGGCAGTTCGAAATACCGCATTCAACCAGGTCGAACGACGCGTTGTTCTCAATGCAGCCTCCATTTCCGCTAGAGTTGTCATCCCCGAAGACGCAATCCGTCATTGTGACTTTTCCGGCATAAACCAAAACGCCGGCTCCGCCTGCGCCATCCACGCTATCGCTGCAGCCATTCACAAAGAAGTTCGATATCGAAACTGCGCTGCCGGGCGTGTTTATCTGAAACGCTCGGTACCTACCACTTCCATCTATTACCGGAGCGTTCACGGGCGACGCAGTTATCGTCATGCCAGTGCTTATGATAGGCAGGCTACTTGCGAGGCTAATCTTCCAGCTAAGCCCGCTCTGAAAAACGATCGTCGATCCAGGATTGGCATTCGCCGCAACAATCGCGGCCCGTAGCGAGCCCGCGCCAGAGTCGTTCAAATTTGTAACCGTGAATGTCGCTGCAAATGTGGGGGAAGCGAAGATGGCGAAGACTAGCAGCGCCGCGAGAAGTACAACACTGTAAGCATGAGTTCGCATGGGATATTCCCTCCAGGGCAAATCAATCCGAGGGCTTGACGCATCGCCAGTTATCTGCGCGATTGCGAACTCAGTGGTACCTTAACGCTCGCCGGGAGGGGGCTTGTGGATGTTGCAGTAGCGCTTCGGCTGACTGCCAGCGACGAAGCTTTCGTCAACGGTTTCGGGGCACCATTTTGTGGCGAGGAGGCCGCTTTCGGCGCAGACTGTCACTGTGACCATCTTTGGTGCAGCGGGTACTGCAGCGGTGGTTGCGGGAGCCGAATTTTGGTCCTGGTTGGAGTTGTCCGGCGTTGAGTTCGAGTCGTCGCCGTTGTCTGGGCTGGTCGTGTCGTTGTTTGGTGCTGCTGATGGAACCGGCGGCGCGTAGCCCTTGGCGAATGTCTCCTGGTGGGCGTTAGGCGATCCTGCCGGGACTGGCTGACCGGTAGCGTTATCTACCCAAACCGTGGTCGTATTCGGGCCGGTGTCGCCCTGGACGACACCCTGCGAGTTGTCGTCGGTGGCCGAATTGTCTGTGCCGTCGTTGGTGGAATCCGATCCGGGATAGACATTGGTGTCTGTGTCAGGGTCGGTGTTGTCGCTATTCGAGTTATCGCCCGAATCGCTGTTTGCGCTTGACGGCGCAATAATGATCGGCTTCGGCTTCGCGAGCTTTGCAGCCTTAGCCTGTTCGCGCTCCTCGACCGCAACCGCCGTGATCATAAACTGCTTCCAGATCGGCGCGCTGACAGTGCCTCCGAACGCCTCGTGGGACATTGGAATGCCGTAGATGTTGCGATGCGTTTTGGGATCTACTGACGGGTGTCCAGCCCAAACCACGGTCACGAGGTCTTTTGTAAAGCCATCGAACCAAACATCCTGATGATTTTGCGTCGTTCCCGTTTTGCCGCAGACGCCGGAAAGCTGGCCATCCGCAAATGCGATGTATCCGGTGCCTTCGTTGATGACGGCCCGCAGCATGTCGGTCATCTGCGTGCATGCCGACGCGCTGATGCTCGTCGTCTCCAGCTTCGGGACATTGTCCTCGAGAATCTGGCCACTGTCGTCGGTGATCTGCATGATTCCCGTGGTGATCGGACGCTGGCCCTTGTTTTCGATGGTGGCGTAGACATCGGCCATTTCAAGCGGCGAAACCGCAGACGCGCCCAGCGCCAGCGGCAGATAGGGCGCAAGCGGCGCGTGAACTCCCATCATGCGCGCATATCGGATCGCGGTATCGACACCGACTTTGTGCAGGAGCCGGACAGCGCACGTATTGATCGACAGCGCTACGGCGGTCTTGGCGGTGACCCAGCCTCGGTAGCGGTCGTCATCGTTGTGCGGCGTCCACTGGCCCCCATGTCCCGACGGAAACGACACCGGCTCATCGAGAATTCGCGTGTTTTCGGTGATGAGGCCACTGTCGAGCGCAGCGGTATAGATGATGGGCTTGAACGACGAGCCGGGCTGACGTCTCCCGATCACGATGTTGTACTGATTTTTCGAATAGTCCGCGCCGCCGACCATCGCTTTGATGTAGCCCGTTTGCGGTTCAATAGAAACGAGAGCGGCATCGGTTGCGCCGGTGTACGCGATTCGGGCGAGTCCATCCGTGACCGCCTTTTCCGCCGCTTGCTGCATCTCCCAGTTGAGCGTCGTGGTCACCTTGATCCCGCCGCGGTAGATGAAGTCGCTGCCGTAGCGGGCGGTAAGCTGCTTGACGATATAGTCAACAAAATAGGCCGCGTGATACGTTTTGCTGCCGGCGGTCGGCGGGTGGGGAAATGCAAGGATGATCGGCTCGTTCACCGCCTGCTGGTATTGGTCGGGCGAAATGTAGCCAAGCTCCTGCATGCGGGCGAGGACAGTGTCGCGGCGGGTTTTGGCGGCGTCCTTGTTGATATACGGCGACAGACCATGTGGCCCCGACGGCCGCTGCGGCAATCCGGCCAGTAGCGCGCACTGCGCCAGATCGAGATGATCGACCGTTTTACCGAAATAGACCTGCGCTGCCGCCTGCACCCCGTACGCGCCACTGCCATAGTAGACATCGTTCAGGTACATCTCGAGAATCTGCTGCTTCGAATAGTTTCGCGATATCTCGATGGCCAGCATAGCCTCTTTGATTTTGCGCGTAATCGACTTTTCGCGGCCAACTCCGTCGATGCCGAGGTTGCGGACGAGCTGCTGGGTGATCGTGCTGCCGCCCTGCGCTGTGATATCGTTGCCGTGGACGTCGTGGAAAATGGCTCGGCCAATGCCGCGAATATCGATGCCGTACTTGTCAGTGTAAAAGCGGCTGTCTTCGATCGCAACTGTTGCATGTTGGAGATTCAGCGGTATTTTGTCGATGGTGACGTTCTGGCGGTTTTGCTGAAAGAGAGCAGCGAGCACAGTGCCGTCGGACGACAAGATTGTTGTGCGGCCAAAAGGTTTGTAGTTTTCGATCTGGCTCACCGACGACGGCAGGTTCTTCATCGCGATGTAGAACCCGATGAGAAGGCCGACCACGGCACATACAATGACGGTAACGGCGATCCGAAATATCCAGCCGATCGCGGTGAGGATTGGGTTGCGCTTTTTGCGCGGACTCGGCCGACGACGTCCGCCCGAGCCGTTTCCGCCTCCGCCACGGCCGTTGGAACCACCCCGAGGCGGCTGTGAAGCGCCGGGGCCATGGCCATGAACAGGCCGGGTGCGAGTTGTCGCCATAGTACTGCTACTGTAACTTACGCAGAAACGCTATTAGGATTATAGCTTAGTGGAGCGCGAAAGGTCAAAAAGTGCGTCGTGCCACGTGTTGAAGGCCTATCTATTTAGGGCCCCACCTACTTCGGGATTAAGAGCGTCAGATTGACTCAATTGGAGCCGGCTTGTTGGAATTCACTTCAATTCTGGCAGCTCAACAACTGTTGGCTTGTGCAGCAAGCACTCGTCGTCCCCGATGACGAGCAGGTCGGGGCCTGGTGCGTGACCAAAATGGACGGCGAGATCGGACGAATCCGTCGGCACGTCGAAGACCTGCGTCGTCGTGATTGTCTCTTGTGGATCGATCCTCGATGTGAGCGGCGGCTGAGTTCCGTGAACGGATTCGTAGGCGTTCTGGCCCTCAAGCGACGGCGCGAAGCGGTTGCCGTGCGAGTCGATCAGTTCGACGCTCGCAAGCGACTCGCGCTCGGCGCGGCTGTGACCCTCGTTCGTGATGGTTATCGAAACGACGACGAACTTGCCATGCGCCGACATTTTGTTGCTTGGCGTGCCAAGCGATTTGGCTTGCGTCGCCGACGTTGCTGCGAAGCACATTTCGTCGTAGCAGCGCGCTTGACCCATGGTCAAAACTGTCTGCGGCGCCAGCGCACCTGTGATCGCGACGATGGCAATATAGATCGATAGGCCAATGGCGAGGCGCACCGCCTGAGTTTTGGCCGCCGCAAACCGCCCGCGCAGCAGGTTTACGAGGATCACGACAAGCGCGACGAGCGTAGTCAGGAATGCTATGATGAGGGCAAGATCGAAGAGATGCATAATAGTTATAAAGTACTTTGTAGATAATAGTATCTGGGCGATGGTTTTGTCAAGGGGTGTGCAGCAGTGCTGTTAGTCAATCGTGATTAAGTAAAACGTACTTGACTAAATTATGATCGACTAACAGCGGCCGGGATTCGCGGTCATTTCGACCGCAGCGAGGAACGAGCGGAGCGGAGAAAATACGTAGTTCGCTTAAGTTTCAGCTTCGGATGGAGTCAATATTGCCCCGTCAGACTCCTGGTATGATTTATCCGCCATGATTCAAACCCAGCTTATCTTTTGCGGCGACAATCTTCAGAAATTGCGGTAAGTCGTAGGTGGAGAAGTACATTTCAGGATTTAGGAAAATGGAGCCCCAAAAGAACCTCCCTTAATCCCTCCTTCCGAAAGGAGGGAAACAAAACTGCCTTCAGGCAGAGGCGAGACGCCTGAGCTAAATACAAATCCTTCAACTTACA
Source organism: uncultured Armatimonadota bacterium (assembly GCA_963699265.1). Taxonomy (GTDB): domain Bacteria; phylum Armatimonadota; class Armatimonadia; order Armatimonadales; family Capsulimonadaceae; genus CAXSEA01. The sequence goes on from OY969427.1 coordinate 2,676,853, forward strand.
TGACCTTTAATTTGTAGTGCTCCATTGCCGCTTACAGTCGAACAGCCTCTTATCGTTACCCGCTTGGCGCATATCCTGTATTGAGGACCGACTGTCTCATCTTCATGTCTGTCCATTTCCGCCCCGAACCCGGTGTGTTGCCGCGAGGTTTTGTTCCTCTTATGGCGGAGGCAACGAGCTCCGCGCGACGAGGCTAGCGCGAAAGGAGGTACGACTGGAGCGCGCAGACCGAGCAAGCGGCAAGCGAACGCCGGAGACTTGGAACAAACCCTCGCGGCGACACTAAGACAAAGCCCAAATCCTCGCCAAGATCGAGGCGCTCGGCTCGCGTGAGCGCAGGAAGTACCTCCCTCAGTCCCTCCTTCCGAAAGGAGGGAAGCAGAGAGATTTCTCCGCGCCCTCGTTCCTCGGTTGGTCGAAATGACGGTGCGCACGGTTCGCTTGAGCGCATGAAGAACCTCCCTTAATCCCTCCTTCCGAAAGGAGGGAAACAGATAGGCCCAGACACAGGCGGGACGCGAAATGGTCAAAGACACAGGCGGGACGCCTGCGCTACATCCATAGAATAGCCCTCTGGCCCCAAAATTTGACACCCCCGTTTTTCCGGGTACAATGACCGTTACATGAAGCCCCTCCAGGTTAACGGCCTTGGAGCGCGCGCCGGTCGCACGATCAGCAAAAAAACGAAATCACGGACTGCCTCGGCTCCAACGGTCTCGCCGCCCTTTGCCGACCAAGTAGCGCTGCTCCGGGTGCGAATTGCGCCCGTCTGTTCCCATTTTGTAGGCCCGGTAGTCGCCCTTGCGCTCCTGGTCGTGGCTTGCTTCACCCTCCCAATCCGCTCGTTTTCCGCGTCGCGGCCGGCGCTGGTCACCAACGCCGTCTTCGAAATTCCGGCCATGCGTCCGCACGCTAGCCCCGAGTCGCTCATTTTTTGGCTCTTCGCCAACAGCGCGCTGCTGGGAGTGGTCTATTTTTATTGGCGTCAGCGGTTCCATTTGGCGAGTCCTCACACGTCAGAGCGCAGGTTCGCCCTGCGGCTGATTTTGACCGTTCCCGCGTTTACCGGGCTGCTCTGGGCAACCGTTATCTCGCGCAGCGATTTGGGCGGACATACAGTCGCCGAATCGCTCGCGATGGCCGGAATCATCGCAACATGCCTGCTGACAGCGTCCGTTCTGGGCCGCTCCGCGGCGACTATGACCGCCGCGATCTTAGTCACCCTCCTGGGTTTGCTGAATCTGCTGCCGGCATGGGCAATCGCCGCCGCACTTGCGGGGGCATTGGCAGGTCAGTATCCTGCCAGATTCCTACGTCACAGGGTGGGGGTGGTGCGCTGCGCAGCATTGGTTATGGCGGCGTGTGTCATTGGCGCCTTTGTGACCGCGTTGTTCACAGGGCGGGAGATCGGGACGGCGGCGTCGCTGGGGGTTCTGGCGATGCTCAACGGCTGCCTCGGCGCGGCGATTTGGTTTACGCTGCTTACGATGATGGAGCGGCCATATCAGTTGACCACCCCGCTTGGGCTGCTGGAGCTGCTTGATCCGACGCGTCCGATCCTTGCCCAGTTTGCCAGAGAAGCGCCGGGGACATTCGCGCATTCGCTGATGGTCGGCCATTTGGCAGCAAGCGCCGCCGAAGCGATTGGTGCTGATCCGTTGCTGTGCCGTGTCGCCGCGCAATATCACGATCTGGGCAAGATGCGCCGCGCGCAGTTTTTTGTGGAGAACCAGTCCGACGAAAATGTCCATGACCGCCTAGCCCCATCGCTGAGCGCGCTGATTGTCAACTCGCACGTGCGTGAAGGCGAAAAGATGGCCAAGGAGCAGGGGCTTCCGCCAGTCATCTCCGACATCATCATGCAGCATCACGGGACGACGCTAATGCGCTACTTCTTTTCGCAAGCGTCGGCGGGAGTCAAGGCGCGCGACCTGGCCCGACTGCAGCACCATTTCCGCTATCCCGGCCCCAAACCTCAGACCAAAGAGGCAGGGATCATGATGCTCGCCGACGCAATCGAGGCCGCGTCGCGCACGTTAGCACATCCCACCCGCGAAAGTGTTCGAACCCTCATCGACTCGATTGTCGATGACCGCATTAACGACGACCAGCTTGACGAGTGTCCGCTCACGCTCAAGGATTTGCGGGTCGTGCGCGAGACACTTACTGATGTGGTCTGCGCGATGATGCACCAACGCGTCGAATATCCAGCCCCGCACATCTGCAGTGAAGAGGCTCCGCAAGCCACAATAGACCTGTATGAGGATTTTGATCCAGCAATCGTTTCCGCGATCGACGAAATCATCGGCGAGTCCGACGAACACCCTCTCAGCCTTTCGGCTATCACGGGAGCAAGTTTCGGCGCTCCGCGCCGTTTTGCGTCACGCCGCGCGCTGCCTGCAGGTGCCGTCCGGTTCCGAGCTAAGCGTTCTCCTCACCGATAATGCGCGCATTCAGGAGTTGAACCGCGACTATCGCGGCCTCGACAAGCCCACGGATGTCCTATCGTTCTCGCAGGACGGTGAAGATGGCTTGTTGGGCGATATCGTCATTTCGGTGGAAACGGCGAAGTCTCAGGCGGATTCGGCGACGTGGCCGTTGGAAAGCGAGCTTGCATTGCTGGGAGTCCACGGCTTTCTGCATCTGGTCGGTCACGATGATGAGACCGAAAACGGTGCGCATCAGATGGAACGACTTACGCGCGATATACTAAAATCGGCGACCATCTCGCTTCCGCCCGGCGACCATCCATTCTTTCAGGAAGAAGGCGCTGGCGACCTGGCTGCCTGATGTCGCCGCAGTATCACTTCTATGCGCCCCGTACCTCGACCAAAAAGCCAGTGGGATAGTTTCCGTTACGCCATCGAAGGCGTTGTGCATGTGTTTCGAACGCAAAAGCACATGCGCTTTCATTTCTTCATGGTCGTGCTGGTGCTCATTCTCGGAATGCTGTGCCGGTTTTCGTCCCTAGAAATGATTGTTCTGATGCTCTCCACCGGCGCGGTTTTGGTCACGGAGATGATCAACACTGCCGTCGAAACGACCGTGGACCTCGTCACTCAAACCTATCACCCTCTCGCCAAACTCGCCAAGGACATCGCAGCCGGCGCAGTGCTGATCGCGGCAATCGCTGCGGGTCTGATCGTCTTTATCCTGTTTTTTGGCGACAGGCACTTTGGCCCGTTGCGGATTGCTGTGCACGAGGACCCTCGCCCGTTGGCGGTTCTTGCGACAATCTGCATCCTACTGCTGGTGGTGATCATGATTGTCAAGGTGATGGGCGGGAAGGGGAGTATTCTGAGCGGCGGGGTTGTTAGCGGGCATGCGGCGATCGCATTCCTGCTGGCGGTGACGATCATCTACCGCTCCAGCATGGATCCCTTTTCAATCATCCTGGCGCTGGCGCTGGCGTTTCTGGTGGCCCAAAGCCGTGTTGAGGGGAAGATTCACACGATCCGCGAGGTCGTGATCGGCGGCTTGCTTGGAGTGTGCCTGACGGCCGGAATCTACTACTTCAAGATTGGGCCGCATTAGCCCGACCTACCCCGGCTCTTTCCTCGCCACTCCTTCCGCAACTGGAATGGAAGGACTTGTAGGACGGGCGTCTCGCCTGTCATCCTTAAAGCAATTTCTCCCCTTTCCTATTCCTATGGGACAGGGGCCGGGGGAAAGGGCTTCTGCGGCATCTTAGAAAAACCCCAGCTCCAGTTTCGCGTCTTCGGACATCATATCCATTGTCCAGGTCGGCTCCCACACCACGGTCACCTTTGCGCCGCTGACACCCTCGACTGCCGCAACTCGCCGCTCGACATCCGGCGGGAGGGTTCCCGCGACCGGGCATCCGGGTGAAGTCAGGGTCATTTCGACATTGACAAACCGATCCTTGTCGATGTCGATCTCATAGATCAGGCCCATGTCGTAGATATTGACGGGGATTTCGGGATCGTAGCATTGACGCATCGCCTCGATGATCTCCTCCTCAAGGAGGCCCTTGTCGATGGGATTTGTCAGCTTGGCCGCAGGGGGCGTTGCCGCGATGATAGGTTCAGCAACAGGCGCGGCTGCTTGGGCGGCGATTGCCTGCTCCACTGCCGTTTGTGGGTCGATTGTGGTTGGCCGCTCAAGAGTCGCGACACTGCCCGACTCTGTATCCGTTTTTGGTGCGTCTTTAGCGCCTGTAAGTTGGTTGAATAGTTTGCTGAGCATAGTCGTTTTGTCCGTCCCGCAATTGAGCAGCACTTCGTTTCGCTGCAGTTCTGTCCCTCTCCTTTCGGAAGGAGAGGTGAGTTAGGAGGCGATTCGGTGAGAGCTAAGCCTGGGTAAGTGGATCAGCCGCAAAACCACCTCCCCTAGCCCCTCCTTCCGAAAGGAGGGGAATTGAATTGCCATCCAGAAAATCTCTTAACCTTATAGCAACTCCTGAATCGCGCGCTCCAAGTCCGATTTAGCTGCAAGCACCGCTATCGGCTCGATCAGCTAGTGACACAGCCTTTAGCTTGGCCGAAAACTACTCCGTTGTGACCGGCTCTTCCTGATGATCGAGCGCAGCGGCAACAGCATGCCACGCCAGGCTCGCGCATTTGACCCGAGCCGGGTAGTCGCGAACTCCGGCAAAGACTGCCAGTTTGCCCAGCGCAAGTTCGTCGTCAACGTTCGCATCGGTCCCAGGGCCTGCCGTCACGACCTTATGGAACAGGTCGAACACTTCGTGCGCTTCGCTAGGAGTTTTACCCTTTAATATGGTCGTCATCAGCGACGCCGACGCCTTTGAGATCGCGCAGCCCGAACCCTTGAAACTGACATCTTCAATATTGCCCGCGTCATTCACTTTCAAATACACGGAAACATTGTCACCGCATAGAGGGTTGTGACCCTCCGCCTTGCGGTTGTAGTCCTCTAGAAATTTTGAAGTTTCGCGGGTTCTTGTTGTGATCAAGAATCACTTCCTGATAAAGCTCCCGCATGGATGTGTCTGACATAAAATTTTCTTTCTGACCGAAGCCCGCCCCACCTCCCACTTCGTGGGCCCCTTCCTCCCGCTGTGGGAGGAGCCTATCGGTTCCCCTCCTTTCGGAAGGAGGGGCTAGGGGAGGTTCTTTGCTCCCCACCCGGCTCGTTCCTCGCCACCCTCATTAAGCGGGAGGGCGAGGTTTGGAACACATTCAGTGGCGCGCCACCGTTTCAACCGTCACCTTACGCAAAAAGTTCTTGAACCTTGTGAATTCCCGCCACAAGTGCGTCAATCTCCGCCTCTGTGTTGTAGCACGCGAGCGACATGCGGGCGGTCGCCGGAATACAGAACCGCTGCATCACCGGATGGGCGCAGTGCTGTCCGGTACGGACAGCAATACCCTCCTGATCAAGAATCGTACCAATATCGTGCGGATGAATGTCGTCCAGGACAAATGAGATCACGCTCGCCTTGTCCTTAGCTGTTCCAATGATTCTAAGACCAGGAATTGCGCTCAGCCGTTCGGTGGCGTAGTCGAGGACAGCCTTTTCGTGCGCGGAAATCCGATCCATGCCAAGATTTTCGAGATAGTCTACCGCCGCGCCGAGGCCGATTCCGCCGGCGATATGCGGCGTCCCAGCTTCAAACTTGTGCGGCAGCGGCGCATAAACGGTCTTTTCGAACGTCACTGTGGCAATCATGTCGCCGCCGCCCTGGTACGGCGGCATGTCGTCCAAGAATTCACGCTTAGCATAGAGGATTCCGATCCCAGTCGGACCATACAGCTTGTGCCCGCTGAGAACATAGAAGTCGCAGTCCAGCGCCTGTACATCGACCTTGATGTGATACGCCGACTGCGCGCCGTCAACCAGCACAGGAACACCCAATCCGTGCGCGAGATCGATCATCGCCTTGACCGGATTGACCGTGCCGAGCGCGTTGGACATATGCGTGATGGCGACAAATTTCGTCTTGTCGTTGAGAAGGCTCGCGTACTCTTCGAAGATCAGCGCGCCGGTGTCGTCCATAGGCGCGACCCGAAGTCTCGCATCCTTCTCCTCGCAAAGCATCTGCCACGGAACAATATTGGCGTGGTGCTCCATCGCCGTGATGACGATCTCGTCACCCGCCTTGATATTCGCACGTCCCCATGTGCTCGCGACTAGGTTTACACCCTCAGTGGCATTGCGCACGTAGACAATCTCCGCGCTCTCGGCTGCATTGAGGAATTTCTGGACTTTTACCCGCGCACCTTCGTAGTCACGGGTCGCGTCTTCGCTGAGCTTGTAGACACCGCGGTGGACATTCGCGTTTTCCGCGAGGTAGTAGCGATGGATCGTGTCGATGACAGATCGTGGCTTCTGCGTGGTGGCGGCGTTGTCGAGGTAGACAAGAGGGCGACCGTTCATCGTTTCGCTCAGGATCGGAAAGTCTTGGCGCACAGACTCGACATCGTAGTCGAGCAAACTTAGGTTGATTTCCGGCCTCTCAAGCATTGCTGTAGACATAAAATAGTTCCTAAACCATCCCCCAACCCCGGCTCGTTCCTCGCCACCCCTCCCGCAACGGGAAGATGAGTAGCTTTTCGCCATGGTTGATTCTGTCATCCCGACCGGAGTGAGGAACGAACGGAGCGGAGGGAACAAGTAGTTCGCTAACAATCACTTCGCCGTAAAGCAAACTACGTGCTTCCTCGATTTCGCTCGTACCTCGCTACACTCGGAATGACAGAACAACCTTCCGAACATCCAATCCTTCCCTTCCCGCTTCGGGAGGGGTGGCGACTTGTCGCCGGGGTAGGTGTCTTAAATCCCCTCTATCGCCCTCTCACTAAGCATCACATGATCGATCTGTTCGCGCAACTCCTCGATTTTGATCTTCTGCACAACCTCGCTCGCAAACGCGTAGATCAGCAGATCGCGCGCCTGCTCCTTGCCGATTCCGCGGGACTGCAAATAGAACATAGCCTCTGGACGAAGCTGTCCGATGGTCGCGCCGTGCGTGCAGCGGACATCGTCGGCGAATATTTCAAGCTGAGGCTTGGTCGTAATCTGGGCATCGTTCGACAGCAAAATCGTCTGATTGCTCTGCTTGGCGTCGGTCTTCTGCGCGTCAAGCCGGACAAAAATCTTGCCATTGAAGACGCCGCGCGAGTGGTCGTCCAAAATGTGCTTGTACATCTCGTGCGACGGGCAGTGCGGCACGGCGTGGTCGATCGATGTGTGATTGTCAATCAGTTGATTGCCCCGACCAATGAACAGACCATTGAGCGTACACTCCGCGCCTTCGCCGCCCATCAATGCCGAGACATCGTTGCGCGAAATCGACCCGCCAAGGCCGATCGAGTTCGAGGTGAAAACGCTGCCCGTTCCTAGCTTGACTCCGATGCTGGCGATATGGAACGCTGTCCGGCTCTCCTGCTGGACTTTGTTATGGTCAACAATGGCGTTGTCTGCCAGAACGATTTCGGTCACTGCATTAGTGAAATAGGCGATGTCCGCAGGGCCGTCGAATCGCTCCACAATGGTTGACTGGCTGTTTTCGCCTGCGACAATCAGGGCGCGCGGATGGCTGACTGTGGCGTCGGAGTCGGTTTCCGAGCGGTAGATAATGTGGAACGGCCGCTCTACAACCGTGTTGCGTGGGATGTTGATGTAGATTCCATCAACTATCGATGCCGTGTTGAGCGCAGCAAACGCATGGTTTTCAAACGAAACGTATTTGCCGAGATGATGACGAACCGTGCTGTAGCCACCGGCAATCGCTTGAGCCAAAGTGCTGACCACAACCCCATCGGGCAGTCCCTCAATGTTCGACAGATCGGGCTCGTAGTGGCCGTTGACAAAGACGATCTGGAACGCGCCACTGATCTTGTGCTTGGCGATCTCCGATTTCGCGACTTCGACTCGCTCACCGAGCGCGAACGGCGTCTCGACAATTGGCGTTACCGACGTAAATCGCCACTCCTCGTCGCGCCGGGTCGGGAAGCCAAGCTCGTTGAAGCGCTCGATTGCCGCGGTGCGCAGCTCGCCAAGCCACGATGGGCCGTTTTCAAGTTCGACTCGGTCGTAACGTACTAGGCTGGTTGTGCTCATAGTGACAGGTTTGGTGTTCAGAAGTTCACTCATTTTTATTAAATTCGTAGCAGTTAGGCGACCGCAAGCGCCTCGTTCTCCAGCCACTCGTAGCCTTTTTCCTCGACTTCGAGCGCAAGCTCCTTCCCGCCGGAGCGGACGATGCGGCCATCGATCATGATGTGAACAAAATCGGGGACGATGAAGTTCAGCAGGCGCTGGTAGTGGGTTACCACAATGATCGCGCGCTCTGGGCTGCGGAGGGCGTTAACACCCGCCGCGACATGTCGCAGGGCATCAATATCCAGGCCCGAATCGGTCTCGTCGAGGATGGCGAGCTTGGGATCAAGCACGGCCATCTGGAAGATTTCGTTGCGCTTCTTTTCGCCGCCCGAAAATCCCTCGTTGACCGGTCGCTTGAGCAGGTCTTCGTCGATGTGCAGCAGCTTGGTCTTTTGGCGAACAATCTGGAGGAACTCCATGGCGTTCAACTTCCTGCTCGCCGCGATGCTTGCGGATGGCGTTGTATGCCGCCTTTAGGAAGTAGGTGTTGTTGACGCCCGGAATCTCGACCGGATACTGGAACGCGAGAAAAACTCCCTCCCGCGCCCGCTCCTCGGGATCAAGCTCAAGCAGGTCCTGGCCCTCATAGGTGATGCTGCCCTCGGTGACATCGTACACATCACGGCCAGCGATGATGTTTGCGAGCGTGCTCTTGCCGGACCCATTGAGGCCCATGATCGCATGCGTCTCACCAGCGTTAACGGTCAGGTTAACGCCCTTGAGGATTTCGTTGTTGTCCACGGTCGCGTGGAGGTTGTTGATTTCTAGTAGTGGCATAAGTGTTATTTTGTTATTTTGACATCCACGCTCAACGCGGGAATCTAGTTCTCCTTCATTGAAACGTTTAAAAGGGACCCTCTGCGTTTTCTTTATAATCCTCTGCAACAAAAAGAGGGCGAAACCAATCCACTAAATCCGCCAAGGAACGAAAATCTTTGGGCACAGGGTTGCCCTCAAGGAACTTTGCTTCCAAAAATTGATTCCACCAAGATTCAATGCTTCGGCGCGGATGAGTGCCAATAAACGACTCGTAAAAGCTATCATGCACCTGATAGTGATGCGTGTGAATAAAAGACTTCCATGTTTCCCTTAGGTTGTCTTCATCTGCTCCGGGTCGATCAATCACTTCGATTTGCTCAAGGTTGCGGTTAGCGGAATCTCCCCAAGCATTCTTGAACAATGAGACAGCTTCTTTATCAGTCCTTGGCGCGCTGTATCCAAAGATTGTAAACATCTTGCATATGGACAATGTCTCAACAGCCCCAGTCCATTCGCGCCTAATAAAAGGATCCGACTGATAATCCTTATGCTCAACGGGATAGAGCAACTTGGATGGCGCGAATCTCTCGTGGCATCGACCACAGATTGCTCCTGAGATACCGCTTGCATTGTCCTTCTCGCAATACCCGGTTGCAACGTTGCCGTGTAAGAAGAATATCAGATAGGGCAATTTATCTCCGATGCCAAATTCTGACAACCTAAGCCGGGACTGAATGAGAAATGGATCCCAGTTGAACGTTAGAATTACGTCTTTCTTGCGCAGCGACAAATTGATAACATCATATAGATTTGGTTCGTCGGGCAACTCAAGCTCGATGAAAAAATCGCGAACCTGACTATCAATTAATTGAATTTTGTCGAGACAGCCTCGTTCGAAAAGTTTTGAATAAGCACCCTCGAAGTCAGTGATCGCTAGATCACGGAGGTCATTTGGAAACTCATTGGCCAGAGAAAGCGCTTCAGCAACGTCTCTTAGAAGAGGTATAGCCTTACCATGTTTGTCGCCGGTCGGCAACGCAGCCTTGCTCGCGCCTGCTCCAAGCAGAAGTACGTGTGGGGAGTTTGCCTTAACATCGTTAATTTCTTCTTGCGTTGAAAACTCGTGATCGCTCAACCTTATCTTACGCTCCCTACAGACTCACTATCTAGAGCTTCTGCCATTCGCTCTACTTCGGCTCATTCTTCACGCTAACCGCGAGTTTGTTCACGCTTTGCCGCAAGTAAGCCGCGACTGCGCGAAACCTTGTCACTTCTGCCTCAGAGAACGAGTGCTCCGAAGCTGGTGCTATCCAATCGCTCCTGGTCGCTAAATTAAATGGATACTCCGTATTTCGAACATATAGGTCGCCGAACTGCGGCAACCTTGGCGCAAGCGAGCACACGTCTCGGATTTCTGATCTCCATTTGCTCGACAAAATCGTAGAAAGTTGCCGTCCAACGCCAACTTTTCGGTCAACCGCCGTCTTGAGCAATCTAGCAATTAAGCGATCGGGATAGTGCGCGCCCGTATTGTTCCAGCTATCAATCCCTTCTCACGGAGCAAAGCATCGATTGCATTCAGCGACTTTTCGACCACCTGCTGGCATTTCGCAATGATTTGGAATCGTAGGTCGGCATCGCCGGCGCCGGCAAGAATTTCAAGTGTCGTAAAATCACTTTCAATCTGTTCGAGCCAGGCCTGTGACTCCTTCATGCCAAGACTGGAGCGTCCCGAAGAATATTTAAAGCATTCTCACCGATCTATGTCCTCGGAGCAGCAGACACAAACTCGTTGCGGGCAACCGCGCTACGAATAGACCTTACCGATGGCCAATTTTCACGCACTGCTACTTCCAACTCCTTCGGACTGGTCAAGAACAGATGAAGAAATGACCCGCCAGTAATCTTAGATGCGCCTTCGCCAGTGTAGACGTTCTCCATGATCTCTTTTTCAACCGCCGGCTGGTCAAATCCAAAGCCGCTGATCACCTCGAGAACATATACGTCGTCTGTCGGAATGCCAGGATCGAACAGCAAAGCTAGTTCGATCTGCTCATCCTGTTCAACGTGAGACGCAACCCACTCGCTTACCGCTGCAATGTGATCCTGCAATGCCATCTTGTTAATCCGTAGGCTAGAACCCTATCGCACACTCCCCTCCAAGCTCACTCCCAGCAGCTTCTGTGCTTCGACGGCGAACTCCATCGGCAGCTCGCGGAAGACCTCCTTGCAGAAGCCGTTGACGATCATTGAGACGGCATCCTGGTTCGGCATCCCTGTCAAACTCTTTTTCATGGCGACTAAAGCGTCAGTCCCATTAAAATCGATGCCTGTTTAAGAAATCTCGGAACCGTCAAATCGAAATGGCCCGCAACCTTATGGTAACGCTCGACATCTTTGAGCGTGAACACGTCGCTTACACAAGGAGAAGTCCATGTTCCGTCAGAGTTGTTGAAAGGATATTCCGTATTTCTTGCGAACGGGCGTCCAGGCTCAGGATAGCTTGGCGCTAAGAGTGAAATCGCTTTTGCCTCTGACGTAAAGTGTCCGCTCAGGACTATCTCAAGGTATCCAGAAAGCCCTGACTCTCTGGCAATGTTTGTCGTCTTTCTCAGCTCAAGAACCTTAATTGTTTTGTCCAAAGTGTGGCCAATATCTCTTGGTCTAGAATCTAACAGACCCGAATCGAGAAGGAGTGCAACCATCGCCTTCAAATACTTCTCAACAGATTGTTGGTACTTAGCTATTGCATGGCAGTAGGTGTCAGGATCGCCGCGCTTCAATGTCCTTTCCGCGGCACTGTAGTCTGAACCGGCTTGCCTTGACCACGCCGACCACTCCTTCATGCGGGGCTCAGCTCTTTGCTCTTTCTCTTTAGTCGGTACAAGAAGCCAGATGAGGCAGCAACTCTTGCTTGATCTGAAGGATAGGTCACAAAATATTCATTAGCTCGAATGGCTTCAATTATTGGCCTTATTTCTGCCCAGTCTTCATCCAAGGCGTGAATTAGCTCCGTACGATTAGTTATCGTCAACCGAAGATTCTCTCCGTTGATTAACGGCATGCCTTCGATACTCTTGAACTCTGTAACCCACAAATGTCCATCAGAACTAATGCGTCCGTTGTTGTACTTCGAGTAAACCTCAAGCATGCTGTCCGAGTCGGGATGTTCATCGTCGCGAAAATAGAGCGCAAAAAGGAGAGGGCCGTCAACGGCGCGCACATGCCTTTCTGCAATTTCGACCAGTTCACTTTTGTGGTTTGGAAATGCCATCGTTTTCATCCTCTAAGCAGGAAACCTACCCCACACTCCCCTCCAAACTCACGCCCAGCAGCTTCTGTGCTTCGACGGCGAACTCCATCGGCAGCTCGCGGAAGACCTCCTTGCAGAAGCCGTTGACGATCATCGAGACGGCGTCCTCTGTAGAAATGCCGCGCTGGTTGCAGTAGAAAATCTGATCCTCGCCGATCTTCGATGTGCTCGCCTCGTGCTCGACAATCGCCGACGGGTTGCGCACCTCGATATACGGGAACGTGTGCGCGCCGCAGCGATCGCCAAGCAGCAGAGAGTCGCACTGCGAGTAGTTGCGGGCGTTGTCCGCGCCCGGATTAACTCGCACTAGACCGCGGTACGTGTTCTGGCCGTTTCCCGCCGAAATGCCCTTTGAAACGATGGTCGAGCGCGTGTTCTTGCCGATATGCACCATTTTGGTGCCGGTGTCGGCCTGCTGCTTGTTGTTGGTCAGCGCGACGCTGTAGAACTCGCCGATCGAGTTGTCGCCGATCAGCAAGCAGCTCGGATACTTCCACGTGATCGCCGAGCCGGTCTCGACCTGAGTCCACGAAATCTTGGAGTTGTCGCCCGCACACTTGCCGCGCTTGGTGACAAAGTTGTAGATGCCCCCAACTCCGTTCTTGTCACCCGGGTACCAGTTCTGGACAGTCGAATACTTGATGGTCGCGTCCTTCATCGCCACCAGCTCGACCACGGCTGCGTGAAGCTGGTTCTCGTCGCGCATCGGCGCAGTGCAGCCCTCGAGGTACGAAACGTACGCGCCTTCGTCGGCGATCAGCAACGTCCGCTCGAACTGCCCCGTGTTGGCTGCGTTGATGCGGAAATAGGTGCTCAGCTCCATGGGGCAGCGGACGCCCTTGGGGACATAGCAGAACGAGCCATCGCTAAATACCGCCGAATTGAGGGTCGCGTAGTAGTTGTCGGAATACGGCACGACACTACCCAGATACTCGCGGACGAGATCGGGATGCTCACGCACCGCCTCGCTGAACGAGCAGAAGATGACGCCCATCTCGAACAGCTTGTCCTTGAACGTGGTCGCCACCGAAACACTGTCAAAAACCGCGTCGACCGCGACTTCGCGCACACCGGCGAGCCGCTTCTGCTCCAGAATGCTGATTCCCAGCTTGTCGTACATCTCCAAAAGCTTGGGATCGACCTCGTCCAGCGAATCCAGCTGCTTTTGCTGCTTGGGAGCGGAATAGAAAATTATGTCGTCGTAATTTGGCTTTGTGTAGTGGACATTGTGCCACTCTGGCTCGTCCATGGTCAGCCAGTGCGCGTACGCCTTCAGGCGGAAATCGAGCAGCCATTGTGGCTCGCCCTTGATCCGCGAAATGGTGCGCACGACATCCTCGCTCAGTCCTGCGGGCACAGAGTCCGACTCGATGTCGGTGACGAATCCGTACTGGTAATCCTTGAGCGCTAGCTCTTCAATCTCGGTATTTGCAGTTGCCATAGTGTTCCTAAAATTTTGCGGCGTCTAGTTTGACGGTGCCTTGTGCCTGTACGATAGCTCGATCTGGACAGTCTGCGGTTCCAATTTAGGGCGCTCGGTGATCTGGTCGATTGTGAGCCGTCCCAGCATGCGCAGAATCTCTTCGTTGATGCGGGTGAGCGGTCCGCGAATCGAGCAGTGCGATAGCTGTTCGCAGTCGTTGTCAACTAAACGCATGCATTGCGTGAGCGCAAGGTTGCCGTCAACAACGTTAATGACGTCTCCTACGGAGATGTTCGTCGCCGGTTTCGCGAGCTTGTAGCCGCCGGTTGGGCCAAAAGTCGATGTCACCAGGTCCGCCTTCGCCAGCTTCTGCAGTACTTTTGCGAGAAACTCGAGCGGGATCGAATACTCCTCGGCGATATCCTTGGCGGGAATCGCAGCGACGCTATGCAGCCCTATCGAGCAGTCCGCCTCGCGTCTGGCCAAAGTAGTCAACGCCAGCAGCGCATAATCGGTTTGTTTGCTCAGGCTCAGCATGATTTAACTCGCTTCGTGCTTATCCGACTCAATTTGTCGGAGATAGTGTACCCGGTGAGTGGAAGTGAAGGCAAGAGGAAGAAAAGCCCTTATCCTCGGCCCTTCTCCCATAAAAATGGGTGAAGGGAGAGTTTGTAGGGGCAAACCAAGACGATGAACGAGTCGTGGTTAGCACTTTCCGGCCATGTGGTGAAAATGGGCTAGATTGAAGACATCCCGGTTACCGCAACCCCCTTTCCCACAGGAATAAGGATAGGAAGCAAGAATTTAAGAAGACAGGCGGGGACGCCTGCCCCACAAAACGCCGCCCATAGCCCTCTTCCGTAAACAGGGAATTACGCCGGATGATTGGCTGGCCAACTGGTCCGAACTCCGCGTCCGCGAATTAGCCCCTGAAACTCAGTGAGCATTTCCGCGTTTTCCAACACCTGGTGCGGAGTCTTGGCGGTTTTCGTGCACCACGCCGCTAAGTATCCGGCTGATTCGCCAATGTTCCACTCGATGGGATGCAAACGATAGGTGCCGTTGGTGATGTGTGTCACGCCGAGGTTCTTGCACGCGGCTATCAGGTTTTCGGCACGCTGCGGAACGAGCGAGCTAAGCGGAATCTGGAACGACTTGGCCTCGATGTCGATGTAGTTGTCGCCGCCGGTGCTTGGGTGCAGGTCGATCCGGTAATGACCGATTCCGACACTATCGGGAAACTCGACTGCTCTAGTTCGTCCCGCTTCCGCGAGCATCTCCGCACCGACATGCGCCTCAGTTACCGTGAATTTCGCCTTGATGCGGCGCGATTCCCGGATATACGGCGCCATTGCGAGACCATCGGGCGTGCCGGTCATGCCGGGCCGAAGCATCAGGCCGGGATAGCCAACGCCGTCGTCATCGAAATGCGGCGCTTCCGTCTGCATCCAGTAGAGAAGACTGAGCGAAAGCTGCTTGGCTTCGCAATAGGCTTTGGCGACAATGTCAGCGGGCTTGTCAATGATATTGGTGAGCAGGTAGTCGTTTTGGGGCCAGTTGACTAGGGAGACATCGAACGGGATTGTTCCCGGCTGGAAATTCGATGCGGCCAGTATCCTGCGATAGGTGAACCAGCCCATGCCTGTTTTTGGCTGCATAAGTTGAAGAAAATCAGGCTGCATCGTGAACGGATTAGTCCGTCCAAAACTTAGCAAAGGCCCTGGCCACGGAACGGGCCGCAAATCGGGGACATAGCCGCGCCAAAAATCATACATCGCTGGCTTTTCGATGACATGCTCGCCGTTTGCGTCGTACGCCATCGGAAAGCACCAAGTCAGCGCCTGGACATTGTCCGCGTCCGCAACTTCCGGCGCATGCCACTCGCCGCTTTCGCTCCTGGATTCCGCGCCGCTGACATATTCGACACCAGCGAGCGGCAGGAGATCGCCAAGCTCGGTCGCGTCCAGAAAATACGTAGCGAAATATTCTTGCTGCTCGCCCGTTTCGAGATTCTCGACGAGCACCGATGTTACCGAATCCCCGCTTGTCTCGCATCCGACTACGCGGGACTTGATTTGGACGTTGAGCAATCCAGCAGCTTGCGCTGGCGCGAGCATCTGCTCCAGCACCGCAAGCGAGACTCGCGGCTCATGGCATAGGCCGGAGACCCAGCCATTGCCGGGATTGAGATAGGGATTGGTGAGCGCGTCGAACGTTAGGGGATAGTTTTCTTTGTAGTAGGCGCGGACGAGGTCGCGGTAGCGGCGGTACGACGCGGTTCCACCATAGCTCTCGATCCAGGCATTTTCGTCAGGAGGGACTGCCTGGGACGTGAGTTGACCGCCGATCCACATCGTTTCTTCGGTCATTAGAACGCTGCAGCCAAGGTTTGTCGCGGCAAGCGCAGCCGCGCATCCACCGACTCCACCGCCGGCGATAATGATGTCGAATGTGTTGTAGGGCATGGCAAGGGTCTTCGGAAGACGTAGTGGGATTTCCTGCAAACGCGCGGTAGCCCTCGTAAGAGAGTGTTTCGGTTCTGCACCGTTTGGTGTCAAGTTCCGGGAGGTTGTGAACAGAGAAGATTGCTAGTGACGTGTTGCGCGGCAGGAATCGCGTTCGTCGAGGCGCGGCTCAAGCCTCATTGTGCGGACCGTGGCATTTTTGTTGGCGATCTGCTCGCACAACGTTTCAAAGGCCGCGTCCGAAATTTGCTCGAAAGGCTGGCGAATGCTGGTAAGGCGCGGGGTGGTGTGCTCGCAAAACGGGGTCGAGTCGAATCCAATGATGGAGACATCCTCGGGTACTCGCAGGCCGATGCGAGTCTGCAGGATGTTCATGGCGACGGCGGCGACATCGTCGCTCCAGCAAAACAGCGCTGTCGGCCGAACTGGCTGACGCATTGCGGCCTCAAACATCGAGAAGTCGCTGGCCGCGTGTGTCGCCGTGAATTTCCAATCTGGATTGACCGGCAGGGACGCGTCCCGCATTGCCTGGACATGCCCCGCGTAACGGTCATGAGCCGGGGCGGCGCTGTCGTTACCGCCGATATGGCCAATCGCCTTGTGTCCAAGGCCGATTAGGTACTCCGTTGCCATTCTGCCACCCGAAACGTTGTCGCAGTCAATGCTGGAAATGGACGGATCTTCGGAATGGCTAAAGATATAGACTGCCGGAAATCCGCGCTTCAGCAGTTCATTTGCAATCGGGTCCCGCGCATCGCGCAGAAGCAAAGCTCCGTCAGCTCTGCCATCCACAATGGCCGCGATCTGCTCGGAAAGCGTATCGCGGCATTTGGTTTGCAGCATGAGATCGAAGCCGAACTTAGACGCGGAATTCATTGCGGTGTGCATCAATTCCGTGACGAACGCGGAGCCGCCCGTGAATGCGTTCGCGTATTGCATCACAAGCGCGAGCATGTCAGTGCGCTGGTTCGCGAGACCTCGTGCAAGCGCATTGGGGTGGTAGCCGAGCTCTTTTGCAGCCGCGCGAACGCGCTCTTTAGTCCGGTCACTGATCTTGACGTAGCCTTCGCGGCTATTCATGACGTACGAAACGGTAACCTTCGAGACGCCGCACACTCGTGCGATATCGTTGATGGTCACCTTCGGTTTGCGCGCTTCAATTGTCGCACTGTCAGTCATTTTCGTCTTTCACAAAGCCATACTAACCGGTCAATGTTCGCAAAGCAATCATATCGCAGCGGCGTGGCGATGTCAAGAATGCAGCATCCCGCACCGGCTGTCAACCGAGGATTGAGGCGGGCATTCTTAGCCCAGTAAGATTCGTATGCTATGACTTAAGCCGTCGTCCACTAATGGAATCTTCGACTCTGGCAGCACCTTGCCGTCCATCTCTGTTTGATCAATGCTGGTGTATTCGCCTTTTGGATTCTCGACGGCAACCTCGTAGAGCGCTGTCCGATGACGAAAAGTGAGGCGATATCCTGGCCAAGACTTTGGTATCGCCGGGACAATTTCAAGAGTTTCTCCACGCTTTCGGAAGCCAAGCACCTCTTCGATCCAGACGCGATACATCCATCCTGCCGAGCCTGTGTACCAAGTCCATCCCCCTCGGCCCGAAAGAGTGGATTCAGAATAGATGTCGGCGGCGACAACATACGGCTCGACGGCGTAACGAACTGCGTCCGCTTGAGTTTTACTGTGATTCACAGGACTCATGATTTGAAGCAGCTTGACGGCCGTATCGCCGTCGCCGCATCGGGCGAACGCCATCGGCAGCCAGAGCGAACCGTGCGTATATTGACCACCATTCTCACGCACACCCGGAAGATATCCCTTAATATACCCAGGATCGTTTGGCGTCTTGTCGAAAGGCGGCGTAAAGAGCATTACCGCACCAGCAGCGTCGTTGACGAGGCGATCAACAGCCGAATTGATGGCCGTTCGTGCGCGGACCGGATCGCCCGCGCCGGAGATGACCGCCCATGACTGCGCGAGCGAATCGATCTTCGCCTCGTCGGACTCCTTGCTTCCGAGCGGCAAGCCGTTGTCGAAGAACGCACGGATGTACCACTCCCCGTCCCAGCAATGCTCTTCGATCGCGGCCGTATATTCGTCGGCCTTCCGTAGCATCTGCTCGGCTTCGGTATCGCGTCCTCGCCCGACAAGAAGTTCGGACATGTCCTGCATTGCCGCGATCAAAAACCAAGCGAGCCAGACACTTTCGCCCTTTCCTTCCGCCCCAACTTTGTTGAACCCGTCGTTCCAGTCACCACCGCCGATGAGAGGCAATCCATGGACTCCACGTGTCGCTCCGCGTTCAATTGCGCTCATGCAGTGCTCGAGCAGGGTTGCCGTCTTCGACGACACGGCCGGCTCTTCGACCCTTTCGTGCTCGTCGTGCGAAAGCACTGACGAAGTCAGAAATGAGATCTGTTCGTCAAGAATTCCCCAGTCGCCAGTGACCCGAACATAGTGTCCCGTGACAAATGGCAGCCAGACTAGATCGTCTGACATGCGGGTGCGTACGCCGATTCCAGTGTCGGGATGCCACCAGTGCTGGACATCGCCCTCTTCAAACTGGCGCGCTGCAGATGTCAGGATATGCTCGCGAGCGAGGGCTGGGCTTGCGTATACTAGCGCCATCATGTCCTGAAGCTGATCGCGAAAACCGAACGCTCCGCCTGATTGGTAAAATGCGCTCCGACCCCAAATGCGGCAGCTCAAATCCTGATAGAGCAGCCACCGGTTGAGCAGCCTGTCGGTCGAAGAGTCGGGCGTACTGACGGTGATCGCGCCTAGAATGTTGTCCCACCATTGGCGGGTGGCGTCAAAGCTGCGCTGGACTTCAGCACGATCCGAGAAGCGCTCGACAAGTTGCGCCACATCGACACGGTCGTCCCCTTCGCCAAGCAGAAAAATGATCTCCTTCGTTTCGTCAGCATCAAGGCAGATCGGCACTCGTATTGCAGCGCAGGGATCGAGACCTGTGCCTGTCAAACGTCCAAGAGGCTGACCGAACAGCGATTCTGGCTCGGCGAGCGTGCCACTGCCGATAAATTCATTTCGGCTAGCCGTGTACTCGGCGATGTCTTCGCTGGCGGCGAGAAATGCGATGTTGTTGCCGTATATTGGCCGCGACGGGTTGGTCGCTTGAATGGATCGCGACTCGGCGTCGTACCGCGTCGTGATATGAGCGCGCGTAAATTCGCGGTTGACTCCGAGAGTCCACTCGGCGTACGCAGTTGCGGAAAGTGTTCTGGGACGGCCAGAGTGGTTCGTCAGCCTCAGCCGCTGCACCTTAACGGGGGAGCCGATGCCGTCTTCATTAGGGACGAAGACGAGCAGTTCCTGCTCGATGCCCCAGCAGGTGTGCTCAAAGACGGAATATCCCTGCCCGTGTCGAGCGACATACGGCTCTTCGCCCCGGATCGGACTGGCAGTTGGTGTCCACACGTCACCGGTTTTCTCATCTCGCAGGTAGATCGTGTCGCCCGGCGGATCCGATACGGGGTCGTTGGACCATGGAGTAAGACGGTTCTGCTGGCTATTGCCCCGCCAGGCAAATCCACTACCCGATTCCGACATCGTGATGCCAAATACGGGATTTGCGATAACGTTGATCCACGGTGCAGGCGTGGCCACAGCCGGCTCCAGACCGATGACGTATTCCCTGCCATCCGGAGTGAATCCCCCGAATCCGTTCCAATCCGCTAATCCACTTGCGACAGAGGGGATATCTTTGTTTTCCGGAGGCCTCACTGGTGCGCCGTTCTTAGCACTTTCCGGTAGAACTGCGACCGTGAGTTTGCGGTAGGCAAACGGTTCGGGATTGTCGCTCAGGAAGTGGTCCAACAGCATTTGCAGACGATGCGCTGATTGTAGGATGTCAACTTCGGAATATCCGGCCATCGTGCAGAACGCCAGCCGGACTTCGTTGCCCGGCTCTATGACGATCGCGGCGCGCTGGCTGAAAATGGGTCCAAGACCGAGCCGACTGAACCGGAAAGAGGCGAGAAAAGCCCGATCGGCGCATCGGAGCTTCGGTTGCGTCCCACAAAGCGCAAGCGGCTTGTCTCGAAATCAAGGGGAATATCGTGAGACTTGCTGCCGATGGCCATCAGGTGAGCAGCCCAAAGCTCGGTATCCTGAGCGGAGCGTCGCCTTCGCTGCGCCGTCAGCAATGCGCGGCCAGGGGCTGCCGTCTTGACAAACAGCTTGCTAAAGCAGGGATGGCCAAGATCAGCGGCATGGGGTGCAAGCGCGAGTTCGACATAGCTGGTAATTTCGAGAGTGCGCGTTTGGCCGGACGTGTTTCGCAGTGCGACCGAACAAACCTCAGCATCGATATCGCCTGGGACGCTGATTTCGACACGGGCTTCGACTCCGAAACGCTGCGAGTAGAAACGCGCCGCAGAATCCGACAGCATGGTGTCGTCGTGTATCGAACTGGCTGGCCGATTGCCCATCGGCGACCAAACGTCGCACGAAGACCTGTCCAGGATGAACAATCTAAAGCCGTTGGCATCATGCGCGTCGTCGCGCCAGCGCGTGATGTCGATCCCGTTCCATAAGCTACGGCCGCGTCCATCGCGATCAATGTGCACCGAGTATGCACCGTTGGAAAGGGTAGTTGAAGTTGGAGCGGCGCTATCGCTGGTGCGCCTAACTCCGTTGAACCCGAGGCGCGAAGAGACAGAGTTATCTAAGGCCAATCGAGCATCGGGGTTTATGGGTTGGTGTGACATTGTCTTGCGGTGCCAATTTCTTGATTGGATTGCTTTGTCGCTAAAACTAAATCAAACCTATTGAGCCCGTGCGCGGCTTGTCCGGGCTCAATAGGTTTGGGTGAGCTACAAATGCCCAATAGAGGGCGTGCGAGATCGATGTTAGACGGGGCTGAGCGTCGCAGCCGGTGTGGTGCTGTTCGGGAACTGGCCCTGTGTGCCTGCGGCAATGACCTGGCCCGAGCCTTCTGGGCTGGCGCAACCAGCGACTGCCTGGCCGCCTTGGTTGCACGTCGGCCCACCAGCGATTCGTCCCGTAGATACGGTCGATCCGCGTAGCCATTTGACGTGGCTGTCGCAAAACAGGAAGTTCGCACCGTCAGTGTGCCGTCCGGTTGGTCCAGAGAACCATGTTGGATTGGCGGAATAGGAGACGGCAGCGTTGCTAAGACCGTTTAGCGGGCCGTATGCCGAGACGGTGCAGTTCGAGCCGCAGAAGATCGTAGCCGGTGTTCCAATGTCGTCGTACATGTTCGGCGAACTCAGCTCCGAGGGGTTGCTGACGTCCGTTGCCGCGCTGCCAGTGCCGTATTGCGTCTCTGCAAGCAGCACCGTAACCGCTGGGGAGTTCCAAGACGATATGGCAGCATACTTAACGGAGTTGTTTATGTTGACGTTAGTGAAGCTGCCGTTGATCACATACGATAGCGGCGAAACGTTGATGTCGTCGGGACAAATATAGACTTGCGTGCTCTTGACATACGAGTATATGCGGCCAGCCCAGCCGATGTCTGTCTTACTTCCATTCATCGGGATAATTTCGTCGTAGTCCTGCTCGTATTGAACAAGCGCGATGCCCAACTGCTTGAGATTGGACGCGCAGGTGGTCTGGCGCGCCTTCTCTCTCGCCTTCGCGAAGACCGGAAATAGTATAGCCGCAAGAATCGCGATTATTGCGATGACGACTAGCAGTTCAATGAGTGTAAAGCCTTGCTTGCTTTTCATGGTATGTTTCTCCTCAATTTCTGTCTGTCAAGGTAGACCAACGGTCCCTTTGCCTTTGAAACTCCGAAAATCGTTGCCGAAAATAATCAGATTGCTATTTAATGCGTATTGATCTCGATTGGCACTATGCTTCGCCGCATACATTAACCGGTTAGTTAATCTGCTAAGACGATATTAACATGAGATCGAATGCGTGTCAATACCTTGCGCGAAATATTAGTTCTTGATCTCGGAGGGCGAGGTGCGCTCCAAGTCGAAGTCGTCAAAAGTGTGAAACTCCGGCCCGGCGGAAGGCACCTTCAGCATGTGGACGATTCCGCGAATTCCAATGGATTTTGTCCCGGCCGGAGCCGTTAGGGCGCTTAGCTGCACTTTTGTGTATGCCTGGTCGCTGACAATCGCCGGACTGTCGTTCTGCGAGATGACCTTGTTGGCGGCGTCGAGAAACTGCACCTCGAGGAACGCAACGCTCACCTTCAACGAAACGGTGCGGATGTACACCGTCGCAACGAATGTCTGTCCGGCGCTGGCTGGAACAGTCTGCACGACGCCGCGCCAGTTTTCGGCGGGATTTTGCGTCGGCAAGACGTCGTCAACCATGCCCAGTTTGCCCCGGTAAGCATCTGCGCCGCCGTTAGTGCGCCATCCTGCTCCAAACGTGGTCCACGCTGTAGATCCGTCCTCAAATCCGGGATTGGTGAGAAGGTTTTGGCCAGATGCAACGCCCACAGACGACAGTGTCAACAATGTCGCGAAGGCGGCAAGCTTATTAATGATATTCAAGTGGTTTCCGCTCCTAGTGAGATATTAGGCGTTAGCGGCGCCGATATGAGTTGAGCGTGCCTGGTTTCGTTTAATTAACCGGTTAATCTTAACATGACGCTTAGTTGATGTCAAGAAGATTATGCCGCAATAACTGCTGGATTAATTCCTGAAGTCTGATTCCGGCAACTCAATAACTCCTCAGCGTATAGGGATCGAATCTGTTCTTCGCTAGGATGTACCAGGCGCAAGTTGATGTGAATCCCTTGCTCGTGTCCACCCATTTGTAGTCGCCAGTCGCGTTCGTCGCGTAAGGCATCGCCATGGTATGGACGCCGCCGATATCGCGCGGAATGAGCAGCAAGTCCATCTGGTTGGAATAAAAGGCCGCACGCTCCGGCTGACCCACCACAAAGTAGTCGCACGCCATGTGACCAAGGGCGTCGCACCAGATGTTGTTCACGTCGATGTCCGGCCGGCTGTAGAATCCTACGACATGATGGCCGTTGAACATCACCGTCTTGCGGAATCTCAGATCGTCTTCCGGTGTCTTCAATGAGTTCGCATACGGCTTACCGAACGCCAGCACGCGCCAGGAGTAGAGGTCGATCGGCAGGTTGTTTCTGTCGCCGATGACCTGATCCAGCCACTTGTGTATCATCTCGGCGTGTCCGGTGTCCCCGACGACCATGAACGCGGCGTAGGCGTCGATGTTGCCTTCCGGATGGCCGCTCTTTTCGTGGAGCGATGTGTCGCCGTGACGCCAGCCGCTCTGAACAAAACCGCTATCTGGGCCAGCATCCTTGAACCATGAAACCATCAGGCTGTGCAGCGAGTCGGCCAATGCCGCATAACGCTGAGTGTGATATTTCCGGTCAAAGTATGTCGACGCGATCATCAGCCAGCACATGTCGCCCATCCAGCGGTCGCACAGGGTCGGGAATTCGTGATACTCCGGCGTGTCGGCGGTATTGGCCAGGGAGACGGTCTGATAGAATCCACGCGCTTCCCCGTGGTAATAGAAGTTCTGCAAGGTCAGATCGGCGTTGTCTTTGCGCATCGCACTGTTGAAGAAATCCAGAATGCGCTCCGAACGCGCCTTCTGCCCCTTTAGCGTAAACACGATGGAGACGAGCGAGTTGTTGAAGAGCTGGGCGTCCACATCCTCTTCGGCCGGCATCAGCTTTTTGTCAGGGGACGATGTGTCCTGCATCAGCATGAGGTATTTCAGCACAAGCGGATTTTCAGGGGTGAGCGACTCGCTGCGGCGATGGCTGAACCCGATTCCGGCCTGATCCCCGCTAATGTCAAGAACGGGACCGGCTGGCGCAAATGTCGGCGCAGCCGACGCCAAACCAACATGCATGTCAGAAATCCACACCGTTCCAGAGCCGCCGCCCGACAGTGCAATGGAGAAGCTGCTCGGTGCGTCGAACTTCCCGTCACCGCCCCACCAATACTCAAGCGAGCGCTCGTAGATGGTGATTTCAGTCCAGTCCGCGTATTTTCCCTCAAGCGAGATTTTCCGGCCGAAAACGGTGCCGTCCTTGGCGTTGAGCTTGATCTCGAGATTGGACGTCGTGTCGGCAGCCTTAATCGAGAAAACAATCGGAAGAGTCGTCGAATATCCATCAGGTACCGATACCGTGTTGTCCACCCATCCGTCGGACGAAAGTGCGTAATCGATCTTTACGGCGGACAAGCCGCCGGTGGCGACATTGCCGAGCGTGAACGTGCAGTTCGGCGCCGAACTGCTGTGCCAGTCGGAAGCATCCTTGCCAAACTGCTGCGCCTCGACGCGAACTCCTGAAGTCGCCAATAGCGTCGCGACAGCCATCAAAACAGCCCACATATAGTATCTACGATTCAATCGCTTCCTCCATTGCCGGATCAGCATGAAACTGATCGCGGCGTCGTTTGAGTTTTGGCGCAGGAAGTGCGATTCGGCGCTCTTCCTGCGCAACAGCAGCCAGTTAAGTTTATGAACGTTCAGCATCAATACGACAGATTCGACGTTGCCGTGTAGGCAGCCTGCGCGATCGGATGGTTGCTGAAGTAGTTGTTGATGTCGCCGTTCATCAGGTAGTTGCTGACGCTGATCAAAATCATCGATTGATCCAGCATCAGGAAGATGTTGGCGGACTTCTTCGCGGTAGCGTCGTAGCCGTCGTAGAAGCCGTAATGATCCGTATTGTCGCGCGCGCCAAGTGAGTCGAGTGTCTGGAGATTAGTCACTACTGCCGGCGTGTTGTCGCGGATCGCAAGTGCGCTGGCGTAAGGAGCGACGACATTCCAATAGTAGGTTTCGCCTGGATTTTGCCAGCCGTTGACATACTGCAGGGTCGAAGAGTTGCAGGCCGACCACCCCCACACGGGCATGTTGAGCGTGCCCATCTGCCCGATCTGATCGCACGCGAAGTTGCCGGCTGAATAGCCAAGCGGCGTTTGGCGCTCCTTCATCCAAAGCGCGCTCAAGTACTGCATGAAGAGCCCGCCTGCGGTATAGGACGGCGTATAGAAACTGACACAGTGCGTCGTCTGCTGGGTTCTGTTCAGATTGTTCCAAGTGGACATCGGCGTGCCCTCGCCAACCCCAAGGAAGCAGATCATTTGCGAGTCCGCACCCATCAAATTGAGATCCCAGCCAGATTGGAACGCAGGCGGATTGGCGTAGATGTCGTAGCCTCCGAAAAGGAATTTTGTGGACGAATCGTAGCACGCCGGAATATTCATGGCATCAACCAATGTGTTGCACTGCGTCGCGTACTGCGGGAACGCCTCGGCGACGGTCATTAGGCCCGCCGCGAGATTTCCGGAGTCGAGTGTCGAAACGACTGTTCCGGGCTGCGGCTGCAGGGAATTTACGCCATTTGCCGTGTAGATTGCGTTCCAGCAGGCCTGGAATCCGTACCACGTCTGAAATCTCTGCACGCTAGTCAGCACTGCCGAAATTTTGCTCGTTGCAGTCGCGCTGTTGATAATCCCCATGTCGTACGCCGCACAGATATCGGTCAAATACAATCCGATGTTTGTGACGGATGTGAA
The DNA here is from genome assembly GCA_963699265.1 of uncultured Armatimonadota bacterium. Classification (GTDB taxonomy): domain Bacteria; phylum Armatimonadota; class Armatimonadia; order Armatimonadales; family Capsulimonadaceae; genus CAXSEA01. The sequence continues at coordinate 2,702,437 of OY969427.1, forward strand.
CTGAAGGTGGGCGCTGGTGTCGTAGGGAAGGCCGGTGGTCGGATCTACCATGGAGTTGATGCTGTTCCACGTGTCGGAGGCCAGCCCTTGCAGATAGGACGTCGTGTTCGACGGCAGGTTGAGCACGCTGAAATTGAAATCGTCGAACTCGTCCCATTCGCCCGACGTCGGCAGGGAAAGCATATTGACGATGCCACGGACGCACACCTTGGCCGTGTTCGGCGGCGCAACCAGCTCTGGAAACTGGACGAACGTGTACGGCTGGGTGACAGTCACCGCCGGTGTGTCGTATTGCTGGAGCGTGGTCCCGGATGAGTTCTGAAACTGGATCTCGAGGAACGCATGGCTGTGGGAGATGCTGACCGTCCGTATCCAGCAGGACGCGGTGTACTCCTGATACGGGGCAGCGGAGAGTGTCTGGTAGACTCCCCGCCAGTTGTCCGTCAACTGCTGCGTAGGCAGAACCGAATCGACCGCGCCGTATTTGCCGGAGTGGGCGTCAGCGCCGCCGTTGGTGTACCACCCCTCGCCGAAGGTTGTCCATCCCGTAAGTCCGCTTTCGAAACCGGGATTGGTAAGCAGATTCTGCGCTGAACCGCTGGCGAGCGAACTAGCGGTCAATATCGCGACAATTGCGACAACCATCATGTTTCTCATAGTGTAACTCCTTTGCTCGAAACGAATAATTGTGAATGCGTGCTCTGTCCAAGAGCGCAGCAACTGCTATTTGGCCATTGTTGAGCAGCGACAGCTCGCGGGCTACGTGATGTGACTCATCTGATATCTGCGTGAGTGCCGGTCTGGTTAGCGACTATAGCAATAACCACGTCTATCTTAACTGAATCTAGAAAATCCTATTGACCACCCTAATAACTGGAAACTGGCTGGCTATCTGGCCGCCACGACAATGTCATTTTCTACGCAAAACAGCCTACAAACATACATTACCCGGTTAATGTATCCGGGAGCATCATATCACGACATTGGCAAAGTGTCAAGAGTGGACAGTTTGATGCGATGCGGATCAGGTAACCGACGCGCAGTTTTCGGCACTTGCGGGGTCGCAGGATCAGGCAACATGGCGCATCCGATTGCCGTCGAGTATTGAAGCCCTCGGTGGCCGACACGAAGGCAGCACCAATGTCCTAGACGAGGTTGACATCGCAGCAACGCACCGCGTTCGCAGACAATAGGAGAGATAGACTGAACTGCTATGTATTGGTAATAGGCTATCTGGTTGCCCACGACTCATCTCGCCCCTTGATATTCCCCCCTCGCAGCGGGTAATTTGTGCGAGGATGCAACGCGGCCTCGTAGCTCAGGGGATAGAGCAAAGGTTTCCTAAACCTTGTGTCGGCAGTTCGATTCTGCCCGAGGCCACCAGTCTTCATGCGAAAAAAGGCCCAGCGGCCTGAGAGCGTTCCTAAAGTCTTCTCTTAACTTGACTGCCACGCTAACCCCAAGTATAGTAGAATTACCGCTCAACAATCTTCCGTGAACCAAAAAGACTATATCGCGATTGCGGCCATTCTCGTCTGCACTCTGCTCAACTTCTGCTTCTCCCTAGCGGAAGCAGCGGTTGTGACAATCAGCACGAACAGGCTGCGTCACATCACGCGCGAAAACGACGAAAACCTTGCCAGCGCGGATGCGATCCGCTGGCTGGTTTCAGAACCCACCCGTGTCTTTGCCGCTGTCCAGCTTGGCCTGACTGTCCTCAGCTTGACCTCCGCCGCGATTGCAGCAGTTTCCATTGCTCCGGGGCTTGCTTCATGGCTTGAGGCGCACCACGTTGGGCATCCAATGGATGTCGCCGTGATCATCCTCGTCACTCTAATCGCTATTCTGACTCTGGTTGTTGGCGAGATAGTGCCGCGCGCAATCGCGCTGCGCAACCCTGAGCGCGTCGCGCTGGTGGTTGCGGGGCCGCTGCGCTGGCTCGAGGCGATTGAGCGTCCGGCGGTCATGGTGATTCTGTGGCTGAGCAATCTGATCGTTAAGCCGTTCGGGCTGACGGCATCGTTCAACGCGCCTGTCATCACGGAAGATGAGCTGCGGACCCTCCTGGAAGCGAGCAGCAAAGAGGGCGTGATCCAGGAAGACGAAAAGGAGATGCTGCACAATGTCATCTCGTTCGGCGACACCCTGATCCACAAGGTGATGACTCCGCGCGTACACATCAAAGCCATCGAAGTGCGCCAGCCGCTTGAAAAGCTGATCAACCTCATTGTCGATCATGGCCATTCGCGGATTCCTGTCTACCAGGATTCGATAGACAACATCATTGGCATCATTCACGCCAAGGATCTGCTGCCGTCGCTGTCAAAGGGCGAGCGGATTATGGAGATCGGCAAGCTGACCCGCGCGCCGATTTTCGTCCCGGAGCAGATGCGCACCGACGAGCTTCTCGACCAGATGCGCCGCTCCAACGCCCAGATCGCCATCGTCCAGGACGAATATGGCGGAACGGCGGGACTTGTGACCATCGAGGATTTATTGGAGGAGATCGTCGGCGAGATTCAGGACGAATACGATGTCGAGGAGCCGCGCATTGCTCGCGACGACGAGACCGGCGCGGCAATTGTCGACGCGCGCCTGCCCATCGACGATATCAACGAAGAGCTTGATCTCGATCTCTCAACCACGGACTTCGACACCATTGGTGGGCTGGTCTTTGGACTGTTCGGCCGTCCGCCGCTGGTAGGGGATAGCATCACGACGTTGACGGGTCCGAACGATGATATTGAGGTGGAGTTTACGATCGTCAAAGCGGACGGCAGAAGGTTGCAGACGATCAGGATTGAGACTAGGCCGCATGAGGAAGAGACTGTTGGCGAAGAGTACCAAAGCGATGAGTTAAAGACGGGAAATGGCAGTGAAAAGGGATCGTGACCGCGAAACTATGAAATCGGCTCGATAATCACTTCCCCTCCGTCTACCATCTCGATCGTTGTCAGATGGTCAGCAAGCAGTTCGGTTCCAAGCAAGGGAACGCCTCCAGTAAGCGCTATAGCCTCGACAACGCGCTCCGTGCCATCCCAATCTAAGGTTACGTTGTAGAAAGATTGTTCTCCCCGGGAGCCATCTGCTAACCGGACTGTGATTCGGCCAGCTAACGAAGCGGGAATCCTATTGATAATCGATTCGGGCATTGCGAGATATCCATCGAAGCCAGTATCAACAACAAAGTCTATGGAAAGTCCGGTGATCTGTCCGACGAGTTGCAGCTTAACCCGCGCCACGCGATCAATGACCTGCCCCAAAATCATTGAGTTTTGGAGCCACCGGCGCTAAAGAGTCGAGAAGCGAGGGCGAAGTCCGGTTCAGGCCCGATCTTTGTAGCTAGTAGTCGCCCATCAATTCCATGCCTGCTCTGGATTTCGCGGACCGCGTCACCGCGGTGGCGCGCGACTGCATAGTCGCCTGAATCAACATGGATCGCTACCCAATCATTGTTATGGTCAGGCTCGAGGATGTCCTTGAGCTTCGACTCGTAGATTTCGAGGCCCTTAGTACTCACGTCGCTTATCTGTCGAGATTCAATTGGCATATCTTTATCGCCGTTTAGCCAACTTATTATACCAAGTCGAGCGTCAAGAGGCTGGGTTGTGGATGGGACGGGAAAACCGTTCTGCGAGTTGTCGAGCAAGTTCAGGCGAATCTAGCGACGGATCGCCGTACTCCGCTGGCAGGCCGAGACTCTCGAGGGCATCGACCAGGTCCGCAGCAGTGCGAGGGCGTGAGACAATATCGGCAGATTGAGCGGATTTCATTTTTCGCTGCGGGCGGGTCGCCTTTTCGGTCAAGCGAAGAACGTACTCCGAGGGGCTTATGCCAAGCATGTGGGCTTTGCGTTCAACTGCCTCTTCCAAGTCGGATGCGAGATATAGCGTGATAGTCAAAGAAAATCTTCCAATTCACAACAAAGTTTACATCGTGATAAGCTGTGACGATAAGAAGATTATACCAATTGCCGATCATCGTGGGCCCTACATCGATCAGAAAGACTAACCAAGTTGAGCCAAAATGTATTTGTTGACATGGAGTTGCAAAATCCGGAAGAGCGCCTACTCAAGGACCTATCGTCCTGCGTTTGCGTGAAATCATCAATACGATGAACTTGGCTTAATCGGATATCGCGACGCTAACGGGGTTGACACAGCCGGAAGTTTCGAACATGTTGCGCGGAATCTGCAAGGATATTTCGGTTGAGCGCTTGCTGCGCGTAGCCAATTCGCTGCAGCACAGCGTCCGCATAGTTATTGATCCGCTACCGTCGGAAAATGCGGACACGACGGTCGAGCTTGCATTCTAGCTCCCCTCGATTTAAGTAAAGTTGTTGCGCGAGGGGCCAAAAGAAACTACGCGTTCCTTCCGCTTCACTCGTCCCTCGCTGCGGTCAGGATGACAGAACCGGAGACAAGATGCCCCATATGCGGGAGGACTTCCCTGACCAGTGTTTATGAGGCTGGTACCGAATTCCTTCAATCAACTCGTAAAAATCTTTCAAACGCGCATTTATGCTTGGAGGATTTCGGTAGCGCAAGGAGTAAGCTAGTTAGAGTAAGAATACGGGCACGCGCCTTATTCGCACAATTTCACGCTCTTATAGCCGCCTACTTTTTTCGCTTGACCTGGCGCGACTTCAAAACTCTCCTTGCCCCGTCTCTTCGGCAACATGCTCCACGCCGAGGAGATCAAAGGCAAACTACTCGATCACTGCTGTAACTCTCCACCCATCGACGCAGGAAACAGTCAACTCGAGGAATAGAACCATGCCACAGTTTACACTTCTCCCATTGGGCCGTTCCGCTCGCCTATCGTTGAATGCAAAAGCACGGCTTACTGCCGCTGCACGGATTTCATTGTGCATCGCAGTCCTATCTTTGCTCACAAGTGGAATCGCGCGGGCACAGCAGTTTGCAGAAATAGCCAGCGCGCCGCCGGTCGCGGCATTTGTAGCCCGTCCCGATGCTACTCCCGCTCTAGCGCAGCCGCTCCATTTAATTTTCTCGCTTAAGAGCGCGGATATCAAGCAGATCGAAGCATTCGTTGCCTCGCAGCAAGACCCGACATCGCCGAACTACCATAGGTGGATGAGCGCGGAGCAGTTCGGACAGAGATTTGGAGCGCCTCAATCGGATGTCGATGCGGTTGTGAATTACGCCAAGTCGCAGGGCTTCGTAGTCCGCAATGTCTGGCCGAATCATCTATTCGTGTCGGTTAACACCGATGTCGCACATGCTCAGGCTGCGTTTGGTGTGACCATTGGTGGTTACCAACGGCCCTCGAACATGATCGCCGAAGGCGATCCGGCGACGTTCTTTGCCCCTAGATCAAATCCCAAACTGCCGGTGAGCATCGCGGACAAGGTTCACGGAATATACGGTCTGGACAACTTGCTACTAGCGCATTCCGAGCTATCATCAGCGGCAGGCAGGGCAGCACTGATCCGGCCCGACGCGTTTGGTTCGACTGCCGGCGCACGGATCGGACCGGTTGACGGCACCATAAAACCGAACTTCACTGGGCCGCTTGGCCCAGGAGACTTGTCGAAAGTCTATGACATCACGGGTCTCCAGTCTCTCGGCGCCAATGGAACGGGCCTGAAGATAGCGATATACTCGCCAACCGAGCGATACACGGGCGATCCGCAAGACTTTGCAAACGAATATGGTCTTGGCACGGTGAATGTCACGGACGTCGATATCGATGGTGGCCCTACTACGAATGGTGGCGCAGATGAAGCGTCGCTGGATGTCGAGGTCATCGAAGGACAATGCCCGAAAGCAAACATTGTTTTCTACGACTGCCCCGGCCCGATCGCCGACCGCTTCGATGCGCTCAGCCAGATTGAGAAAGACAAGGACGTCGTTGTCTCGTCGAGTTGGGGCACGGAAGAGATCAACATATTGGCGGACGGGACGGCCGGACAGACGTATGTGACCGACCTACAGACCGCATCTGCGCAGTGCATTGCTGCAGGAATTCCTATCTATAATGCGGCGGGCGACTCTGGGGCGTTTGACCGTGAAACCGGAACAAAGCTGACCGCGCTCACCGAAGCAACAGAGCCGGATACGACCGCAGTTGGAGGGACCGCGCTTCCAACCGACAACAATGGATTGTGGTCGTCCGAGACAGCCTGGGAGTACGACTCAACCACCAACAGCGGTGGGGGAGGCGGGCTAAGCATCTTTTACGCCGAGCCGACATATCAGGCTGGCCCAGGAGTTAGCAATTCGTATAGCAACGGCATGCGCCAAGTGCCCGATATTGCGGCCCTCGCAGACCCGAACACGCCTGGTTATGTGGTGGTCATAGATGGGGCCCTCGCCGGGATCGGCGGTACGAGTGCAGCTACCCCATTGTGGGCATCTGTGAACGCGCTCATGGACGAGCTTACAGGTTCCTTAAGCGGTTCCCTGAACACTCAGCTTTACTACATCGGCACGAACCTGAACACGACGGGTTATCCGTTCGTTTACCACGACATAACCGTTGGAAGCGATGGCAATTATCCGGCCACAACCGATTGGGATTTCTGCACTGGGTGGGGATCAGCGGACTTTACCAAGCTCTACAAGGATCTTTATCTAGCGCCGAATTTCCTGCCCTATAATCCCGGCTCAACCGGCCCCGACGGCGCGTGGACATCACCGATCATGATCCACGTTGTGCGAACCAATGTGGTCGAGCCTTCATCGTTCAACAGCACGACGCCGTACTATTTCGCCGCTTGCATTGCGGACCAATCGGGCACTGCCGACGGGCTTCCATGTACCTGTAGCATGCAGATCGACGGGGTAGATAATCTCTTCACGACGCCCGCGTTCTCAAGCGGGTACTACTGGGCGTTTCTTGGGCCAGTACAGCAAACGCTCACGCCGGGATCGCACACGATTAAGCTGATCGTGAATACGACTGGTCTCAAAGAGACAAATACTGCCGACGACACCTACACCCGAACGATTACGGTGGTATCGAACGCTCCGACTCTAACATCTGTAACGGTCAGTCCGACCTCGGTAACGGCAGGCACAAACGCTACGGGCACCGTTACTCTCAGTGCTGCCGCACCTACGGGCGGATCCGTCGTGAACGTTAGCAGCAACAAGCCTACCGATGCTGTCCCGGCTGTCTCTTCAGTGACCGTCCCTGCTGGGTCAACAACGGCTAACTTCACTATTTATACGGCTAAGAGCGTCCCGTCTCCCATCACCGCGACAATCTCCGCAGTTTACGCAGGCGTAACGCAGACCGCGAGCGTAACGGTGAATCCCGTGCCTGCAGTCACCTTGACGTCCGTGACGGCGAGCCCAAACCCAGTGACGGCTGGTACCAACGCCACCGGCACGGTCACTCTCAGCGCACCGGCACCGACTGGCGGAATAGCGGTTGCACTCAGCAGCAACAAAACAACCGATGCCGATCCAGCGGTCAGCTCCGTCACCGTTCCAGCCGGTTCAACGACGGCTACCTTCAAAATCTACACAGCCAAGAGCCTTACGGCACCGGTCACCGCAACGATCTCTGCCGTCTATAATGGCGTCACTCAGACCGTCAGCCTTACGGTGAATCCAGCGGTCATAATCAGCCTGACCTCCGTGACGGCCAGTCCAAATCCGGTGACGTCTGGCACCAACGCCACCGGGACAGTCACGCTCAGTGCCGCGGCACCGACCGGCGGGATTGTTGTGACGCTCAGCAGCAACTTGCCCAAGGACGCAGTGCCTGCGGTCACTTCGGTGACAGTTCCATCCGGTGCGACAACAGCCAACTTCACGATCTATACCGCCAAAAACCTGACGACCTCTGTCACGGCGATAATCTCGGCTGTTTACAACGGCGTCACTCAGATCGTTAGTCTTACGGTGAATCCAGCGGTCGTTATCAGCCTGACCTCCGTGACGGCCAGTCCAAATCCGGTGACGTCTGGCACCAACGCCACCGGGACAGTCACTCTCAATGCTGCGGCACCGACAGGCGGGATTGTTGTGACGCTCAGCAGCAACTTGCCCAAGGACGCAGTGCCCGCGGTCACTTCGGTGACGGTTCCATCCGGTGCGACCACAGCCAGCTTCACGATCTATACGGCCAAGAATCTGACGACCACAATCACGGCGACGATCTCCGCTGTTTACAACGGCGTCACGCGTACCGTTAGTCTTACGGTTAACCCAACTGGCCCAGCGCTAGGAGGCTTCGCGATCGCCCCTACGGAAGTAACGTCCGGAGCGGTGGTAGCAGGATCTGTAGCTCTTACAGAAGTGGCTCCAGCCGGTGGGATTCTCGTGACGGTGACCAGCAACATGCCAACCATAGCTTCTCCGGAGAGCGAAAATGTTGTCATACCTGCGGGCAGCTCTTTGGCCGAGTTCAACATTTTCACCTCGAATAACGGCCCGTCGCCCGTTGTCGTGACTCTCTCCGCCAGTTATAACGGAGTTACGCTGACAACAACCCTGACGGTGGATCCGGTATCGTCCGGCGTCAACCTGCAGTTGGTGTCTATTACTCCCAATGACGTCTCACCCGGTTTTAATTCAGTCGGAACTGTTGTCCTTTCCGGCAACGCGCCTACTGGTGGGACTGTGGTAGCGCTCAGCAGCAACAAGCCGAGCGATGCGGTGCCTGCTGTCACCTCTGTGACTGTCCCGGCTGGCTCAACCAACGCGAATTTCACCATCTATACGGCCAAGAGTCTTGCGACGGCAGTCACGGCAACGATCTCGGCCGTCTACAACGGCGTCACGCAGACCGCGAACATTACAGTAGATCCGGCCAATCCCACGTTGAATGGATTTACGATCAGCCCAACGACAGTAACTTCTGGAGCCACCGCGACCGGCACGGTAACTCTCAGCGCACCCGAGCTCTCTCCGCCTCTTGCAGTGAGCTTGAGCAGCAGCAATTCAGCAGTGGCAAGCGTGCCGAGTTCGGTGACTGTGGCGACTGGTTCGACCTCTGCCGCATTTACCATCACCACATCGAACACAACCGGATCGCCGGTAACCGTAACAATCTATGCAACGCGAGGGGGTTACCAGCAGATCGCAACGATCACGGTCAATCCCTGAACTGGCGCGTGGACAATTTCGCCCCGCTGAAGATTTCGGCGGGGCGAATGGCTATTTTATTGTAATTGATGATGTGGCCCAGAATCGTTGAGGTTTATTGAGTCAATCACTTGTCGATCATACCTGTGCAACCGCCTCTTCAACAGTCCACCGAACCCGTCCGCCAGCAAATCTCACTCGCATTCCGCGATATTTGACCAGGTAAAAAACCCCAACCAACGCTGCCGCGAAGCCAGCGAATGCGCCGATGCCGAGTGCCCAGCGCGGGCCAAACGTGTCCGCGACCCAGCCGACAATCGGCGCGCCAATTGGTGTGCCGCCAAGAGCGATAGCGATATAGATGGCCATGACGCGCCCGCGCATGTTTGGCTCGGTTGACATTTGGATGGTGCCGTTCGCCGTAGTAGTGAAGGTCTGCGCCGAAATGCCGATTAACGCGAGCGCTGCTCCGAACAGCCAGTAGTTCGGCATAAACGCCGCTATCGTGAAACCGAGGCCGAAAATTGCTGCACCAACTAGCAGAAAGCCGACGCGTGGGCGTTCGCGTCCAGCCGAGAGCAGTGCGCCCGTGACCGATCCAATCGCCATGATCGATGTCAGCAGTCCGAACTGACTGGCGCCCGCATGGAAGACAATCACCGACATGGTGGAAATGTAGATGGGGAAGTTGAGTCCGAATGTTCCGATCAAGAAGAGCATCAGCAAGATGGCCTTGAGATCAGGGCGTCTCCAAATGTAGCGAAAACCATCTGCTAGGCCAGTTTGCGTCTGGGGGGCTCGCTCCTTGCGGTGCAGTTCGCTGATGCGCAGGAGGGCGAGCGAGATCAAAACGGCAACAAATGACAGACCGTTGATTAGGAACACCCAGCCGGTTCCCACCGCAGCGATCATGATGCCGGCAATTGCGGGGCCAATCATGCGAGCGGCATTGAACGATGTCGAATTGAGGGCGACCGCGTTCGAAAGGTCCGTTTCGCCGACCAGCTCGGATACGAAGGTTTGACGCGCAGGGGCGTCAAACGCCGCCACACACCCAAGCAAAAACGCAAACACATAGACGTGCCAAAGCTGCACAACTCCCATGAGAGTCAGCGCTCCAAGGCCCAGTGCCAACGCACCCATCGATGCTTGCGTTGCCATCAGTAGCTTCCGCCGGTCAAAGTGGTCCGCCGCATAACCGGACAAGGGGAGGCAGAGCACCTGCGGCCCATATTGCAGCGCCATTGTCACGCCGACTGCGGTCGCATTATGGTGTGTAAGCTGTGTAAGGACGATCCAGTCTTGCGCAGTGCGCTGCATCCACGTCCCTATATTCGAGACGATTGCGCCTCCAGCCCAAAGTCGGTAGTTGAAGGTCTTCAGCGAGCGGAACGTGCCGGTGGACGCGCGACTCAACTGCCGGCGCCGTCCAGCAGATCGAGAACCTCTCGAGTGGTTCCGGTCTCGCCCAAGCGTGGGAAGATGCGCGTGACGCTGTTTTCGTGCGCGTCGGCGTTCATGTCGGTCATCGCATCGACTGCAAGGGTGACGTTAAACCCAAGCTCGTGAGCAAAACGCGCAGTTGATTCGACTCCGAAGCTGGTAGCGACGCCGACCACCACGATATGCGTCACGTCGCGCTCTTTCAGATACTGCTCAAGGTCCGTATTCGTGAAGGCGCCCCATGTCTGCTTCGTCACCAGGTGGTCGCCTGGTTGCTGGTTCAGTTCCGGAATAAGTTCGGCGAAATCAGGCGGAAAATCGCGCATTCTAGGCGCCTGCTCGGTTCGACCCGGTGCCCCGCCTGTGACATTCACTAGCACGACTGGCAGTCCGTTGCGCCGGAATGCGTTAGCGAGCACGCTAGCGTTCTTAAGAACTACTTCAATGGGATGCGCAACCGGAAATCCGATAATGCCCCTTTGTAGGTCAATAACGACAAGGGCGGTCTTTGGATCGAGCGTAGTCACGGGCATTTTGCTGCCTTTCTATGATTCTGCCAAGCGTTTGATGATCTCCCCAGCCGCGAACAGGAGATTGCGTTCGTCTTCGTCAAGTTCAGCAATGCGGTTGCCGAGCCAGGTGAGCTTGGCATCGCGTGTCGCCTTCCTGACTTCGGTGCCTTTTGCGGTCAGATGGATGATGACCTGGCGACCATCGCTTGCGTCTAGCTTGCGCTCGACTAGCCGCATCGCCTCAAGCGATGCGATAACGGCGCCCATTGATTGCGGTTTGACCCCTTCAGCACGCGCCAACGCGGCTGTGGTCGAGGGCCCGTCGCGATCAAGTCTCGCAAGCACCGCGTTTTGGCTCATGGAAAGCTCATGCATTCCACTTGCGGCCCGAACGCGACGGACTAGTAGGCCGATAGCATGCGCAAGGTCGCTGATTGATTCATTCTTTTGCGCTCGTGCAGTCATGCGAACATTATGCCCTAATAGCAGTTAAACTTGCAAGTCTAACTTGTAAGTTTAACTGGATAATAAAGTGCTAAAGGTTCTTCGTCACGAAACTAAGCACTTATCCGTCGTTATGGAGTATGATTACGCGCGTAGCGATAATTGTCTCGGATAGAACTATGGCCGTTCCTTTCCACAAGTTGATTTCGAAAACGTCCCCGGTGCGGGAGGGCGTGTCCGCGCCCGACTGCGAACTCACTTCGTCGGACGGCACGACTGTGCACCTTGCCGACTATTGGCAGGATGGCCCCGCCGTCTTTGTCTTCTTGCGTCATCTCGGCTGCACGTTTTGCCGCCAACAGGTGCTCCAGTTGCGACGAGATTATGAGAAGTTCCGTGCGCTTGGGGCGAACGTCGTCTGTATTGCTCAGGGTGAGCCGAAGGTGGGGAAAGCATTCAAGATCATGTTTGATCTGCCCTATCCGATCTTGATGACTGGAGAAAAGAATACGGATGTCTTTCAGCAATATGGCTTAGGACGCGGAACGATCCGGGAACTTCTTGGTCTCAATATGTGGATCAAGGGATTTGCCGCGTTGTTTTCGCTCGGGCCAAAGGTCATAGGCAAGCTGGAGGGTGATGGCACGCAGATGCCCGGGGTCTTTATAGTTGACCAGACTGGCACTGTTCGGCTAGCATTCCGTAGCAAGGATGCGGCAGACAATCCGTCGAATACGCTTTTGCTCGATATCTTACAACAGATCGAAGGAGGAAAACCCATTGATGTTCGACCAACAAACGCGCCGATCACGACCGCTTCCGCGCATTAAGGCGTTGCTAGGTTGCGTTTCCGCGTGCTTCGCCGTTGTCATCGTGTTCGCAGTGACCTGTGGTCAGCCCGCCAACGCATATGCCAAGATGATTCCGCAGCCTAAGCCGGTACAGATTTCCCAGTGCACTGGATGTCACACCCCAAAGCTCACTGGCCAAAAGGGTTTTTCTCCGAACATTCATGTTCACGGCGGCGCTATGCACGACTACTCCAAGGCGCAGTTCGAAACCCTTATGGCAACGGGAGTCATGAACAACGGTAAGCATATCAAAAATATGCCGACGTTCAAATACAGCAAGCCAATCGCTGACAAGCTGTTCGCCTATTTGCGTTCGACCACTTAGCCTGCGATCCCCGTTCAAACGCACTGACCTGGAACATGCTCCCGCTTTCCATTGTTGTGGAATGCGGGAGCTTTGCGAAAGGTCGTCAGAAGATATTGAATCCAGCCACCCCCGATCCCCAGAATCGCCGCGACGTGTTCGACACGCTAAATAAGCAGCTCGAGCGGATGCGCGGAATGCACTACGGCTACTACAGCCAGTTCTTTCATGCCATCCACATCTTCACCGTGCTTTTCATTGCGATTATCGCCCTGAGCTTATTGCCTCAACTCGCCGCGCTGATCTTGGTTTTGCCATTCCTGGTGATCTATGCTGGAGCCTTTTGCTCGTACTTGATCACGTACAATTTGTTCGCACGAGTCTACGCGACTGCGCTGGAGAAGCGGATCAACGCCGTACTCGGCGAAGAAATTCTTGTCGCCCACAAGATGGAAGACGTATTCATCTACCGGACGGCATCCCCAAAATTCGTGGGTGTTGACTTGACGACTCCAAGCACGGCGATCTCATTCATCACGGTGAACTACATCATCACTGGTCTCGTGCTTCTCGCCATCGGCGCTTATCGCGCCGCACAACTCTTGCCGAGTCTCACGCCAAAATTTGCACTGCTTTCGATCTACTGGCCCCTGCTGATCGTTTTCGGAGCTGGAAATCTTGCTTACCTGCTGTGGTACTTCCTCAGCGCGTCGCACGAAAAGCGGATTAAGAAGATTGTCAACGAGGCTTATGGGATAGAGTAAGCTCGCTTGATCCTCCCTCAAGTTTTCGAAGCGCAAAAACGGACCTCCCGGCCTCCCGAAACAGGAGGAGCCGGATGGAGGAGGATTCATCAGTCTATCGGCATCCCGAGTCTTAGCTCTTCCGGTTTCGGCGTGGCGGGGGAGGGTCTCTACAGCAACTGTCCAACAGCCGATATCACCTCTTCGACGCCGACTGAGAGTATGCAGTGTGGCCTGCCCTCACGGCAGTGTGTGGAGCAAGGGACGGTCGCGGTTTCAGGCTGCAGAACTCGCGACTCAACGCCCCACGGGCCGAAGCGCACAGGCGAATTTTCGTGCTCGGGATCGCCATTTTTGGGGTGGCACGAGATTTCGACCACGGGCGTTTCCGCAGCGGCGGCGAGATGCATAGGACCGCTGTCGCTGCCGACGTACAGTCTGCATCGCGCGAGCAGCGATCCCGTTTGACGCAAGGTCGCCCGCCCAGTCATGTCAAGGACCCAACCGGCAGGCAATGAAGCCGTCACTTCGGCTGCCGCGTCTGAATCCCGCTGCGAGCCAACCACCAAAATTGATGCACCGTAGATGCGATTGAGCGTCTGGGCAAGCTCCGCGTAGCGGCTTGCGGGCCAGATGCGCTTTTTCGCACCCGCGCCGACACCAAACGCGATCACTGGCGCGCGCATCGACTCTAACGTCTCCTCCGCGAAGCGATGGTCACTGGTGGTCAGGTCCAGCTCCAATTTCCACGGGTTGATCTCCGTGGCCAAGTTGAACTAACAGTCCCAAATTACGCAAGACTTCGTGCTCACCGACTACGGATCGCTTGGAGGAATCGGTAAAGAGCTGATCGTATCCGCGGTTGACTATCGCCTTGGTCGGGTTGACCGACTCGGAATACCAAATTCGCCGAGTCGCTCTGCTGGCCGCGCAAATGAACGGCGCGTCGGAATTGTTGGTGTCCCAGCGCGGCAGGAACGCATAGTCGTACGGCTGGTCGCCGAACCGATCCTGAATGAGCTGCTCGATGTCGCCAATTCGGCCGCGGGCTGATCGGTAACTTTGGCCAGAGGGGTAACTGATGATCTCGTCAGCCAGACCAGAAGGCATCAGAAGGCCGGCCGATGCCTCACGCACAATGAGCGTGATCCAGGCGCGACGGGCACTGTTGCGAAGCGCGCGCATGAAGGGAGTTGTGACCACCAAGTCGCCGATCTCGTCGAGGCGAACCACCAAAATCCGGCTTGCGCGCGACAGCTTCGGCGCTGTTGAAGGCGGCGCAGGCGGGCGCATCGCAAGACGCTTGAGCGACCATTGGAGCACGCTTTGATTCGATGCGTGCTGCATCCTCCGGCTTGCTCCCGCCCCAATTCTCTGGATCAGGTTGATCATCTATTTCAGCCAACCTGCTAAAATCTGTCTCATTCCCGAATTCATCTGCCGTTCTGAAAACTCTCTCGCGTCAAATCTTGCCTGCTCGCCCATTGTCCTGCACAAGTCAGGCTGTCTCCATAAAGAAAGCATGTGCTGCGCAAATCCGCTGGCGTCTTTGGCTATCAGGCCGTTGATTCCGTGACGCACAAGGCCACCTTCAACGCACTGATCGAGCACGACCATAGGCAGGCCGTAAGCCATCGCTTCGATCACCTTGACCGGCGTGCCCGTACCTCGAAAAACCGGCACGACCGCAAACCGTGCGTGCGCGTAGTAAGCGGCCAAGTCAGGCACAAATCCGCGCAGACTAATTCCCGCTCGCGCACTGTCGGTAGTTGCAAGATTGAGGTTCCCAGTGACATCAACTGCAAAACGCGGTTCCTCGCGCAGAATTTCCGGCATGACCCTCCGCGCTAGGTATGCATACCCTATCTGGTTAAGCACGTGGGAACCTGCGGCAAAGATCGGAGCGGACTCATAAGCATTCGATTGCGTCGCAATCGTGTATGTTGGGACAATTTTGACGGTTTTCGTGTGGGGCGCGCGTTCTTCGATCGCCTGCGCTTCCGAGTCCGAGAGTGCAATCGTATAGTCGTAACGGTCGTAAATCTCGAACTCCTCGGAGTCGGCGGACAAGTTCAGCATCGAAATGTACTGCTCGTCAAGCACGAACTCCGGTATCTTGTCAATGTCCAAAGGCTCTTTGGGCAAGATGCCTGAGAGCGATGCGCGCAACTTGTCGTTCGCAGTCAAGAGATCATGCGTGTAGATCGTTGTCGTGGCGTTGCTGGTTTGGCGAAGGCCAGTAACGAGGCCGTCCCAGTAGGCATAGTTCATGAAGATCATGTCTGGCGCAACCTTTTTTGCCAAGCTGTGAAACCATGCGCGCATCCACGGCGGCGTATGCAGTGGCGAATTGAGCGCAGGTGTTCGGTTTGCCAACCGGCACAATCGGCCGACAAATCTTGCAAACTGCAGGTCACGGCTGCCGGATTCGTAAATATGGACGGCAGCGCCCCAATCCCGCTCGATTCCGGCGACGCTTTCCGGTGTCCACGGCGTGTCGGTAGTGCGGGTAGAGCTGGCGAGGACGACACTCCAACCAAACCTCCGAAATCCTCCAATTATCTCTGCGCACATGCGATGCGCGCCAGTAATCGGGGGATAAGGGTTATGGGGGAAGAAAATGAGGACACGCCCGCCCGGGCCGCGGGACGTGGCTACAGCTTGATAATCAGGCATTGATTGGGAGGCAAAAATAGGGGTTTTTCGGACTTATCGTCAAAATATTCATGGACGGCGCGGCGCATGCCGGGACAGCTTTTCGCCGCATAATCGTGAAAAATCATCATCCCGCCTAGTGTCAGCCTGGGATAGAAATAGGCGCAGGCGTCTTTGGTTGATTGGTAGATGTCGGCGTCAACATGCACAAAACAGAACGTCTCGTCCTCCACGCCTGCGGTTGATTCCGGAAACCAACCGGGATGAAACCGCGCATTTACATTTTCAGTAAGATAAGCTTGGACGCTTTCGAGCGACGTGTCGGCGAAGTCACCCTCCTGATGTTTGTCGTGAACCTTGTCCGTCTGAGGCATGCCTGAAAACGTGTCGAAGAGGTGAACATTCTTGCCCGTTTCGGCGGCGATCGCCGAAAGCATTTTGGCCGTGCCGCCCTTATAGACACCTAATTCCGCGAACTGACCCTCAATGGAGCGCGCCTGCATGGCAAACTGATAGACGTTGTAGATCGACGAATGCTCCAAAAGGGAGCGCGACTCGACCTGGCGTAGATATTGCAGAAACTGCTGATCGGAGTACCAGGGCGGTCCTTCGTAAGGATTTGCGGACAGGGCAGACTTGATCGCGTGACGGGTCCTGTTGAAGACGCGCTCGGGCAGGGACAGCGAAGAGGGCGCGCTCTGCTGGCTGTTTACGTTTGCGATTTCGCCTGGAACCGACATACGTATACTATACTCCAAGCACCATCGCCATGCGCGGCCATGCGCGGCATGGTTTTGTTACGCGGTGCCGAATGGGTTCGATGAGTAGACGTTGGTTCCCGCGATCAGCGGAGCACAACAGCCCTCGCCCCTTGACCCTCTCCCATTGAGAATGGGTGAGGGGAGGGAAGAAAGATGGGCAGCAGCGTGAGTAATGTTAAATCGCGCTGAATGTGGCGGCGGGGGTGTTGCCGTTTAGATGGCCTTCGGTTCCTGCGGAAGCTCCAGCGGAGCATCCTGCCACGGCCGGCGAATTATTTTGATTGCATCCCGAAAATGCGGCGTTGCCATAGGTCGAGACGTTATTTCCTTGAATCCATTTGACATGTCCGTCGGCAAAGCAGTAGATTGAGCCGCCATTATGCCGACCGGTCAATGGCGCATACATCTGCGGGACATTACCCTTCGGAGTCGGCGGCTTTTTGGACGCGTTTGTCTCCGAGCACGTGCCGCCCGTCCACCAGTACTCGCAGGTTGACGCGGACGTCCACGGCGCCCAGCCACCAAGGAAACCCGTGGCGTAGCGCTCGTAGAAATGCTTGCCGCCGTAGAGCTTCTGACCATCACCGGCGATTGAGCCGACCTGATCCGCCCAGTCCGGGCAAATCCAAGGGGACGCCGTGTTTGCGCCGATCACTTCGAAAAGCATGACCGTCTTTGCGGGCGAGGTGTATTGATTGACGGCAAACGGCTTTACGCTGGTAGGAGTTTGCGCAATCAGGTCGGAGTTCAGTCCATAAGAGACCACCGTGTAGGTAGGATTATATCCTTCGAGGTCATCGGGACACTGCAGCACGCCGACCGGCCCCGGAATTCCCGGAGCAGTGTTGACCGAACCGTAGGCCGCTGGTCCGCCCGCCTCTCCGCCGAGGTAGCTGAAGATTTCGCTTGCCCAGCCCTGGCCAAGCTGCTCCGGCGCAGGGGCAGTAAGGGTGTCGGTAGCGGGCATCAGTTCGTCGTTGTCTTGAACATATTGCGCAATCGCGAGGGCGATCTGCTTTAGATTGGATTGGCAGGTGGTTTGCCGCGCTTTTTCGCGAGCGCTGACAAACACGGGAAATAGAATAGCGGCCAAAATCGAAATAATGGCGATAACGACGAGCAGCTCGATCAGAGTGAAACCGCGTTTTGAACCGCTAATCATCCCAGCGGTCTCCCTGCGCGAACTAAAATTCTTCTGTTCGACTATCAACTTCATGTGACACCTCAAGCACGCAAGATTACTTGAAGCATGATCTGTGCCAAAAGCTACAAAAATGCCAAATGTTATGACAATTGCAGTAAATCGTGCATTATTTTGAGGAAATCGGTGTTAGCGCCGGTCGCGGAAAGGGCCTGGTTGGAAGAATGCGTTGGGAAATCCTAGCTATGTCGCGTTTTCGGGAGAAAATCAGCATCAGGTAGAACATCGATAATGAAGCGCGCGAGCAGTTTAGCGGCGTTCGCGACATCCGAAAGCGCGACAACTTCGCCCGGCGAGTGCATGTAGCGTAGGGGAACGCCAATTAAGCCTGTCGCCATGCCGCTCTGACTGACTTGCAGCATGGCGGCATCGGTGCGGGTCGCGCCCGGACGAGCCACAATTTGGACGGGTATCTGCTCTGCCGCCGCAGCTTCGACGAGACGGCGAAAGACTTCGGGGTTGATGTTGGTGCCGCGTGTCAGAATTGGCCCTCCGCCGAGGCGGACATCACCCACATGGCGCTTATCTGTTCCGGGGCAGTCGGTCGCGTGGCCGACGTCAATGGCGATGCCGATTTCGGCGTTGATGGAGTGCGCGGCAGTTTTCGCGCCTCGCTGTCCGACCTCTTCCTGAACGGTGCTGACACCATATACAGCCGACGAACATCCGCCGCGCTCTTTGACAATCCGCAACGCCTCCGCCACGACGAACGTTCCTGTCTTGTTGTCGAATCCGCGCGACGCAGCCAGATCGCCGGCAAGGTGGGTGAACTCCGTCGCGTATGTAATCGGGTCGCCGATGCTGACCAACTTGTCCACTTCGACGCCGTTCTGCGCGCCGATATCGATGTAGAGCTCAGCCAGTTCGGTCTTCTTGCCGCGCTCCTCCGGCGTAAGAAGGTGAATGGGTTTTTTCCCGACTACGCCAAGCAGCGAGCCGTGCGAGGCGGTGTGCACACGCACCCGCTGGCCCACGGTCACGGTCGCATCTTGTCCACCGATCGGATCGAAATAGATGAAGCCAGCGGACGTGATGTGGGTCACTAGAAAGCCGATCTCATCGACATGGCCCGCGAGCATGATTTTACGGCTGCCTGCAGGATTGATGATGGCGTAGGCATTGCCGATGACGTCGGTGCGGACTTCATCGGCAAACGAAGCGCAATAGGTGCGGAAAGCCTCCTGCGCAGGCTCCTCATATCCGGAGGGCGACGGAGCGGCAACGAGGTCTTTAAGAAGCTGAAAGGGGTCGGATGCGTTGGTTTCGGGCATTTGTTATTTTGGCATAGGGGTGTATGACCACAAGCGGATCGCCCATTTTTCGTTGGCTGTCTTGCTTTGCCGTATCTCCACAATAGTATAATGTGCCCGTCTGCCACTCTTAGCTACCGCAAGAAGTTCAATGCGATTGTTCGACTCGTGCCGAATCAGCCCGTTCGCGTAAAGGAGTCAGCCATGACCAAACTATGCAGTTTTCGTTCGCTCGTTCTCGGTGTTGGGATGGTATTTGCCGTTGTCCTGGCCATGGGAATCGGTCTCGCTGCCAGAGCCGACGACAACGACCAAGCGTCATCGTCTTCGGCGTCCACTTCCACGGATAACGCGCCGCACCTACGTCTGCGCATCGTGGTCGATCAGGGAAAATGGGATTCGATCAAGACGCAGCAGTGGAATCTTCCGCCGGAGGTTGGCGCCGGCATTCAAGCTCAGCTTGTCGACAAGCTGGAAAAATCCGGTCACTTCATCGTGATGGAGCGCGAAGCGACGTCGATGGATCAGCAAAATCAGGAAGACCAGATCGACGCGACCAAGAAGGCGAGCATTGGCGCGGCGGCGGCGCCGATGCCTGCCCGTCAGAAGCGCACTGCGGCGAATTATATCATCACGCCGTCCGTGATCGGCTTTACGATGACCAGCGGGAACAAGGGTGGATTTAGCATTGGCGGACTGGCTCTTGGACAGGCGAAGCAGGAAGCGACCCTCACACTCAATATACGCATTTCCGACGCTCAGACCAGCGAGATCATCGATTCTCAGACCGCGATGGGCAGGGCGCAGGCAAAAGCCAGCGGCGGCGCAGTAAGACTTGGAAGCGCGGGTTTCAACGACGAGCAGTTCAATGCCAGCCCTGCGGGTCAGGCTGTCGATCAGGCACTTGACGATGCTGTGTCGCAGATAGTCGCGCGTCTTTCCAAAGAGCCGTGGTCGGCGCTGATTGCCGCGAAGGATCCGGTCACCGGCAGAATCATCATCAACGCAGGCGATCTAGCAGGCGTCACGACCGGACTGACACTTGATGTCTACCACGCGTCCGCTCCAGTCCTCGATCCCGATACGGGCGAGACGATTTCTGCCGGCGACAAGGTGAAAGTGGGAACGATCAAGGTTGTTCGAGTCGAGCACACGGCGGCATTTTGCGAAGTTGTGGCAGGGAAATCGTTCCTGGTGCATGACATTGTACAAGCGCCACAGTAGGTTTCCCGTAAAATCATTCGGAACTCCTACGCAAAAAACACCCGGCAGGCGAAATGCTCACCGGGCGTTTTCTATTGCCAACCATTCACCGCTGTGCGCGGGAACTAATCCAGAGGACTAGAACCTGTCCGGCAGCGCGTAACAAAACCATGCTGTGCATGGCGCGTACTAACGTTTCGGGCGGAAGCGGGCGCGGGGCATGTCGTCGTCGTCGCGGACGACGATCGGATCGGGTGCGTCCTGCGCCGGGCCGGGGTTGCCATTGCCATTCTCAGGGCGCTGGCCGCGGCTTTCGCCGAAGCGCTGTCCCCCGCCACCACCGCGCGGGCCGCCGCGATCACGATCGCGCGGGCCACCACGGTCACCGCCTCGATCTCCTCCTCGGTCACCGCCCCTGTCGCCACCACGCTCACGCGGCGGGCGACCCGGTTCGGGATTAGCGGGATCGAACGGCCTGTCCAGACCCTTTGCGGTCAGGTTGACTCGTCCCTGGCCGTCGACTTCGGTGACGCGGACACGCATGGTGTCGCCGAGCTTGACCACGTCTTCTGGCTTGTTGACGCGCTCGTCGCTGTCGCTAAGCTGCGAGACATGAACGAGGCCGTCCTTGCCCGGCAGGATTTCGACAAACGCGCCGAATTGCAGGAATCGTGTGACTTTGCCCTCGAACTCGTCTCCAGGCTTGATCGTTCGGGTGAGATCTTCGACCATCTTCTTGGCGGTTTCGCCAGCGAGCTGATCGACAGCCGCGATGTAGACGGTGCCGTCCTGCTCAATGTCGATCTTCGCGCCGGTTTCGGCGGTGATCTTCTTGATCGTTTTGCCGCCTGGGCCGATGACGGTGCCGATCTGATCCGGCTCGATGTGCAACGTGATGATGCGCGGCGCAAACGCCGACATCTCTTCACGCGGCGCTGGGATCGCGGCGGTCATGATTTCCAGAATGTGCAGTCGCGCAACGCGAGCCTGCTCAAACGCCTGGACGAACACGTGGCGCGGAACACCGCCGATCTTGGTGTCGAGCTGCAAGGCAGTGATGCCCGCAGTCGTTCCGGCGACTTTGAAGTCCATGTCACCCGAGAAGTCTTCCATTCCCTGAATGTCGGTGAGGACAGCGTACTGCTTCTCGCCGTTTGCCTGCGGCTTGCCTTCGATCAGACCCATCGCGATGCCCGCGACCGGCGCTTTGATCGGAACGCCCGCGTCCATAAGCGCGAGGGTCGATCCGCAGGTCGACGCCATCGAGGTCGAGCCGTTGGACTCGAGCACTTCGGATGTCAGCAGCATGGTGTACGGGAACTGCTCCTTAGTGGGGACAACCGCGCGCAACGCTCGCTCGGCGAGTGCGCCGTGGCCGATTTCGCGGCGACCAGGGCCGCGCATCGGACGCGCTTCGCCGACCGAGTAGGGCGGGAAGTTGTAGAAGTGCATGTAGTTCTTGACGCCGTCCTCTTCGAGGGTGTCCATGGTCTGGGCATCCTCGCCGGAGCCGAGGGTCAGGGTGGTCAGCACTTGGGTTTGGCCGCGGGTGAAGAGGCCGGAGCCGTGGACACGCGGAAGCAGCCCGACTTCCGCCGTAATGCTGCGGATATCGGTGGTGCCGCGTCCATCAGGACGCTTCCCTTCGGTGAGGATCAGATCGCGGAGCTGCTCTTTGACAACCTTGTCCGCCACTTCCTTGACTTCGGAAGAGCGGCCTTCGAACTCGGTGGCAAGCTCTTCGGCGACTTCGTTGACCAGCAGGCCGATGCCTGCCTCGCGCGACGCTTTGTCGGGATCCTGCAGACCGCTGCGCAGCTTGGCCGAGAATCGCTCGCGGATGACGCTGAGGATTTGCTCGTCGGCATGGTGCAGCGGAACTTCGATCTTGGCGTTCCCGACTTTCGCGGCTAGCTGCTCTTGCAGTTCGCAAAGAATCTTGCAATGCTCGTGGCCGAAATCCATGGCGGCCAGCATGGTCTCTTCCGAGACTTCGCTTGCGCCCGCTTCGACCATCGCAATGGCGTCTTTGGTCGCGGCGACGATCAGGTCGAGCGGGTTGTCCTTCTGAATGTCCAGGGACGGGTTAAGAATAAATCCGCCCTCGGCATCGAGGCCGACACGGACGCATCCGACTGGGCCTGCGAAGGGGATATTCGATATTGTGAGTGCGCACGACGCGGCGGTGACCGCCAGAACGTCGGGTGGGAAGAGAGGGTCCATCGACAGCGGCATCGCGATGACCTGGGTTTCGTTGCGCATTCCGTACGGGAACAGCGGGCGAAGCGGTCTGTCGATCAGTCGGCTAGTCAAAGTCGCCTTTTCGCCGGGACGTCCGCCGCGCTTTATAAATCCGCCTGGTATCTTACCGACGGCATATTTTCTCTCTTCGTAATCGCATGTGAGGGGGAAGAAATCGAGGCCCGGCTTTGGCTCCTTGGCCATCGTGGCCGCGGCCTGCACGATCGTGTCGCCGTGCTGGAGCCAGACAGCTCCGCTAGCCTGTTTCGCGATTTTCCCGGTAGTGATCGTTAATTTCTGACCGGCAAATTCAAGTTCTACTATATTTTCCATTGGATGTGTGTTTGTTTTTCTTTTCTCGCCTTATGATTGTCCGGGCTTATCGGTCGTAAAAGACGCGCCCGGTGCGCCTGTTTGGTGGTGAAAAATTTCAAGTGTGCGGCAAAAAACGAAATGCCTCCCGTGCATGGTTAACGCTGGGAGGCATATATTTCTTGAACCGCACAGGAGTGACGAACTGCCCTGAACGCGACCGCAATTATGCCGGGGCAGTTTAGCTGCCGCGTATTGCGAATTTGTGGAACCAGTTTGAGGCTTAGTCTCAGGGCGGGGTCTCGATCGTGTCCGAAGCGGGCGTGCGTTGGCGCGCCGCCGCATGTTTAGATGCGGCTGCGAATTCCGAGGCGACCGACAAGCTCGCGGTAGCGGGCGATGTCTTTGGTGGCCAGGTAGTTGAGAAGCCTGCGGCGCTTGCCGACCATGATGAGGAGTCCACGGCGCGAATGGTTGTCGTGCTTGTGAATCTTCAGATGCTCGGTGAGTGTGGCGATCGTGGCGGACAAAAGTGCAACCTGCACTTCCGGCGAACCCGTGTCGGATTCGTGCGTCTTGTATGTGCCGATTACATCGGTCTTGGTATCTTTGAGTAACGTCATGCGAACGGCGCCCGGCATATCAGGAAAACGTCGAAGTTTGGTTCCTGCCGCGCGCCCCCTCCGTAAACTTTGAAATTCTTTTTTGTTGTGACGGAAGATGCTACCACATTTTTGGAGGGTGTGTCAAGGCCAGGCAGTTACTTTGGAAAGACCGCCAGAGCTACAGAATGATTCCGAGCGCAAGTCTTAGGAGTGGTAAAATTGAATCAATGCAGCAGTCATTAGGACTTTTTGAAGATATGCTTGAGCCAGCCATCTTGCGCACCAAGAGAGAGGATCAGTGGTTTGACCGCAAGAGCTTCCGTGTTGAAGCACAGCACCTTGCGGATCTTCTAATCGGTTTTGCAAATGCTGACGGCGGTCGAATTGCGGTGGGCATTCACAACGGGAAGGTTAATGGCGTTGATACTGACGCAAAGCATCTCAATGCTTTAATGCAGTCTGCTATTGATTTTTCGCAACCCTGCGTCCGGCAGATATCGAATCTAGTGGAGTGCGTGGACGATGACGGCAATCCCAACCACTTACTAATCATAGATGTTGAGGCAAGCGAAACAAAGGTTCACAGGAATCGAAAGCAGGAGTGCTTCCTACGCGTCGGTGATGAAAACCGAAAATTGAACTTGCAGGAAGAACAGCAGCTCATATTCGATAAGGGTGAATCCATATACGACAGATCTATTGCAGACGATGTATCACTCTTAGATCTCGATATGAATGCCGTCGAAGAATATGCAATTAAGCGCGGCAGTTCCAATATACAAGCGTTGATGCGCGCTCGGGGATTATATGTCGATACTCCGTACCGAAAGGGTGTTACGCAAGCAGGGCGGCTTTTATTTGGTTTGGTACCTCCGGTTTGGTCGTACATCCGTTATCTGCGGTACGACGGAATTAGTGCCGAGACTGGGGTACGTTCGAACTTAGTTAAGGATATTCGCTTTGAAGGTTCTATCCCAAACATGATTGAGCAAGCGAAGCGTTTGCTGGCTGATGAACTTCAGGTTATTCGGTTGACGCCAAGCGGTCGGTTTCAGCCTGTACTCGCATTGCCTGAATTTGCTTGGTTTGAGCCGTCGTGAACGCTGTAACCATAGATCGTACAGCATTCACGGCGATGGCATTCGGGTCACACAATTTACTGACAGGTTGGAAGATCGAGTCCCGGCCGTCTACCGGGGCTCGTTCGCGTCCAGAATATCCGTAATTCGCGTTTTGCTCGTAACCCTCATATTGCTCGCGTTCTTGCCGAGACAACGGATTACGTTAGAGAACAAAATGAGGGTGTTAAGCGAATGTTTGAAGAAATGGAGAAGTCGGGTCTGCGGGAACCGGAATACAGAGCCTTTGACATTAGCGTACTCGTAACACTTTACAAGCTTTCTGAGCAGGCCACGCTCTTCCGAAGCGACGAAGCGGTCGCACGTGTTATCTCTATGAGTAAACGACACGGGGACCGCAGGATTACCGCATTGATAAATATCCTACGTGTTCGCAAGATAGCATCCACCCACGAGGTAGCAACGGAGTTGGCGGTGACGGGTTTAACGGCGCGCGGATATTTAAAGCAGCTAGAGGAAGTCGCACTCGTCATTCGCAGTAAGGCGGGACCGAATGATCCTACAGCACGATGGATCATTTCTGAGGCAGACTTTTGGACCATGGACTTATCGAATTTGGTTACTAGTTAGTTACTCGTTACCCTTTACTAACGAGTAACTAACGAGTACGAGTTGCTGCAAAGGTCTTCACAATGCACGGTTACGTTTCGGAAGTCGGTCGGGTGATTACGTCACTGCAGCCATTGTCCGCATCTATTCATCAAAATCCTCTTCATCGCATCTTTTGCTGCGTCGGATACCGTGTACGAAGCGCCGGCGCGATACGGAGCGTGATCGGAATCTCGAACCTCCGCTAGTATTTCGCGCGTAGATAACCGATGGCTGAATCCGAGTGCCCAAACGACTTCCCAGCGAACCAATGGACTGGGATCATGGAGATGACGCAACAAAATGCGTTCGACGCGCATTGGTAGCCAGTTGGGATATGATTGGCCGAGAGTATCCGCAGCTTGTGGGCGCACTTCGGTGTTTGCGTCGAGATCGTTCAGTGATTTTATCGTATATCCAGCTACCCTCCGGTCGTGCAAGAATGTAAACGCATAGTAAATTCTTTCGAGCGAAAGATCATCGAGACCGCCGCATTTGAGAAGACCAAGTAGGACATCGGCATGCGATTGCGTACAAAAGCAGGCCATTTCGGTGCCAGCTTTAATGCGGGTCATCTCGTTGAACAGATTGGTCGAGCTAGGTTCTTAAGTACTCTGGGAAGAATTCGCGGAAACTGCCCCTTGAAATCAGGTTGTCGGCGAAACTAGCAATTTCGGGATCGCTCGAGTGCAGTAGTCGGCGAAGCTGAGATATTGTCGAAATGGAAATGAGCGCCGGGAAATGTTCTGGAATCCGCGCAAGCCACTTCTGGACATTTTCATGCCGCGAATTAATCAGCTTGTCGATTTTCCGTCTTACTTGTTTGCTCATCTTCTTCGACTCTTATTCTGGGTAAATATCCCCAACTCCTGCGTTTTTCTGCCTCTCACCTAAGGAATCACCACTATGCGTGCCATGCTTCTTCATCAGCCCGGCCCCATCGAAAGTTCACCGCTTAAGCTAACGGACGTTCCAACACCGGAGCCTGGTAGCGGCGAGATATTAATTCGTGTCGAAGTGTGCGGAGTCTGCCGGACGGACCTGCACGTATCCGAAGGCGACTTGCCGCCGCATTTGCAGCCGGTCACGCCAGGGCACGAGGTGGTGGGGCGAGTCGCGAAGCTTGGGCCGAACTGTACGCTGTTCAAAGAGGGCGACCGTGCGGGAGTAGCGTGGCTTGGCGGAACGGACGGCACCTGTGTTTACTGCAAGCGCGGCGATGAAAACCTTTGCGACCATCCGACATTCACCGGCTATGATGTTAACGGCGGCTTTGCGGAATATGCGGTTGCACGCGAGGATTTCGTCTATCCGCTGCCGGGGACGGTGTCGTCGGAAGAGGCAGCGCCTTTTTTGTGCGCCGGGATCATTGGCTATCGCTCTTTGCAGCGGGCGAACCTGCCGCCGGGTGCACCGCTCGGCCTCTACGGCTTTGGCGCGTCCGCGCACATTATCATTCAAGTCGCTAGGCATCAAGGCAGCGATGTGTATGTTTGCACCCGGGAGCCGCGCCATCAAGTGTTGGCGCGAGAACTAGGCGCGGTCTGGGCAGGCGGAGCGGACGAGATGCCGCCCGTGAAGCTCATGGGCAGCATATTATTTGCACCGGTTGGCACGTTGGTGCCGCCCGCGCTTGCCGCGCTCGACCGTGGCGGAACACTTGCCCTAGCTGGAATTTATATGACCCCAATTCCCGAAATGGATTACGGCAAGTATATGTTCGAGGAGCACAGTGTCCGCAGTGTCACCGCGAATACACGTCAGGATGGGCGTGACCTCCTCAAACTCGCCGCCGAAATCCCCCTACACACGCAAACACACGAATTCCCGCTGGAGCGGGCCAACGAAGCGCTGCAAGCGCTCAAGCACGACGAGATCAACGGCGCTGCGGTCCTGCGCGTTTGGGAGGGCTCCTAGGAAAATCCCCATAGATTGCGAGGTTCAGCGGGCATTCATGGAGTTGAGGCGCGTCAAGCGGTACTATATTGAAGCGGGAGTTGCGCGGCTTGAGAGCTAGTGCGACTTAACATCAAGAAGTATCGGCAAATGGCGAACAGGAAAAGGATTCAGGACGATCCTGAGAATCCGGCGGGCAGTCTGAGCGACAGCGAAGTCGCAGTCATGGGCATCCTTTGGGACGCCGCTGCCGACGACGCGTCTGGCATTGCCGTCGATCACAGGGGCCTTACGCTTTCCGAAGTGCACGAGCGACTAGCGCAAAGGCAGCTTGCGGCTGGCAGTCCGTCCGTGCCTTATCCGTCGGTGTCGACAACGTTGCGTAGGCTGGCGGAGCGCGGAGTCATCAGACCGGTCTCCGAGCCGAAAGTGCGCCCCGTCGCGTTTGGTCCGGTGGTCAGTCGTGATGACGCGGCCAGTCAGATTATTCTCAGAACGCTCAAAACAGTGGCGCACAAGTCCATTCTGGATCTGATTCCGCAATTGCTCGGCAACGATCCCGGAGCTGGACACAAGACCAAAGCGCTGCGCAGCTTGATCGACGATCTGAGGCAGTCGGCAGACGAAGGGGATGGAGCAGATGTGCCGTGAGGCGGTAGACCAAAAGTACGCTTGAGCTTTCCAATGCCGCATATTTCACGTGAATTGGTTCAGATGCTAGCCATATTTATTGGACGGCACTGGCTTGTCGGACTTTCTGTCGGGATGTTCACCTACCTCCTGGGTCTGTTTGTCCTTTTTCTCTTCACGCCAATCCTGAGAGCGACCGGAAACTCTGCCTACATTTTGAGGGCCAAGTATGCGTTGGTCGTCGTTTCTCTGATTAAGACTGCATTTTATATGCTCGTTGGCGATAACCGCGGCCACATGCCGAGTCCAATCGTAGCGCTGTCAATGCAGCTTCCCGGACCGTACAACATTATTCCAACTTTTCACCCGTCATCCGGTAACACGATCTGGCAGCACACACCTGTGACGGAAGTAGTGACGCTGATCGCGCTGACTTTTGCCGCAGCAGGACTCGTTTGCCGGGCTGTTTGGTTCATACAAATGCAGCGAGCGTTTCGGGCACTCGCCCGAGTCCAACCCGCGACAGAATCCGAATCTGTAAGGCTTTCAGAGGCGGTTTGTCGTGCAGCGCAAGAACTAAAAATCAAGCGGCGCTTGCCAAATGGCTTGATCGTTCCTGAAACACCGGGGCCGTCGCCATTTGTCGCAGGCATATTTGCACCGTCGATTGTCATTTCAAGAAACGTGCTGTCGGCTTTGACGGACGGCGAACTGGAGGTGGCGATGCGTCACGAATTGACGAACATCCTCAGACGAGACCATATTTGGAAGTGGATTCTGATGTGGCTGCGCGACATTTCGCGAGTGACCATATTGGGGCCGTATCTGATGGTTGAGGCGGCAACCTTAGCGGAGGAGATTTGCGATTGGCGTTCGATTAAGGGTCGGCCCGATGCGGGACGACTCGCAGCCGCTGTTGCTGTAGCGTTGCATTCGACGCAATCGGCCGAAAGCAGGGGAACAAATGCCACTTCAAATAGTCCGCGCAAATCAACTATCGCAGTTCCTTCACAGAGCGACAGGCAAATTGCAGAACTGATTCCGGGCCTGGCAGGCGTGCGCGAATCCTGTAATTATGAGGATCTTGCCATTCCGCCTCGACTGAAGCGCTTGGTTAAGTTAGCGAGCGCGCAAAGCGCCGACGAAGCCAACGCAAGGCCGGAAAACGCGGCGGCGCGAATCGCCTTACGTTTGCTAGGCGCTGTGGCGATATTCGTTACTACACTCCTTCTAGTCATATTTTGCTACGCCAAGATCGACTACTTCATCCCGTTTACGTTCTAACGTCCTCAAAGCAGCCGGTTCCATCAAATCTCAGGTGATTGATGATCCCTCGAAAAAATGATTATTCAAATTGAATATTTCTATTGAATAATCAGACGATTCTTGAACATAATGACGTTTAAGCCTGCCTGCTTTCCAGGAGTTGGGAAAGACTGTCTTACTAGCGCGAGCGTAAGGCAAAAGATCCATGGCTTGACCCTGCCCAATTAAATGAAACGTGCTGGACAAGCGAGGCGCAAATGACGAGTGTTCTGATGACCGAAGAAGTACCGCCTCCATGCGAACTTGTGGACGGGGACGAACGCGGCGAGCAGATCGAAAGCCGCATGGTGGTGCATTTTCAGCTCCGCGCCAAACTAGCGGGCTTGATGGTCGAGCATTTTGCCAGAAAGCTATCCACTCAGCGAGTCGATCCCGGCCGAGCGGCATACCGAAAGAGTCTCGAGCAGACATTGAAGGTGGTCGAACAGCGGATCATTCATCTTCTAACGTGCGATCGGCGTCGACTTCAGATTCTAGCGACACGCAGCGAACGGCTTTATCTCAAGACGCTGCCTGGAGTCAGCGGCGCAAAACGTCCGGCTGGCACAAAATCACAAATACTTACGCCCGAGATCCTCGATGAATTGACGCGCACCCTGTCAAGCGACAGTGCTCTCATGGATTTCGACGGGATAATTGAAGGCGTCGACTGGCGTTCGTACACACTGGTTTGGAGGGCCGCACTGCTGGTCTGCGTCTACATCCTGGCTGGCTTTCGGTCGCCGGAACACGTCGCGGAGCTCATGCCACAAATCCGCACGATCATTCCGCTGGGGCCTGTCGGCGATGCCGAGCGCGCGCTAAGTTCGCTCGACTCTCTGTTTTCATCAGTGCTTGCAACGCAGACGGCAAGGACAGCACGTCTGGCAACGGGCATAATGGAAAAAGGCAAAGGAAAAGACGCTACGCGCACTTCGCTCTTGCAGCTCGAAGTACCGGTGCGCTACATCTGGAAAGCATTGCCCGACTATGTTTCCGTATACACACCTGAGGGGACTACTTAGGACGGGCAAGCGCAAAGATCGCAAGGCATGCACACGCGGACTAGGCGTTTGCGCGCCACTGCTCCCAGTCCTTTTGAACGGCACGCGCCATCTCTTTCGAAGCGCTGTACAGCCATCCCTTTTTCTGCTTTTTCAAGTGCTCGCGGATGGGTTTTGTTGCGCCGGGTGTACCAAGGTGGATGTTGCCGGTTTCGAAGCCCATGCTCCGCAGCAAGATGGCATCGTCGCGCTCGGCAGGCAGCGAAGTGAGTTCGATGCGCGAGCAATCGGGGGCGATTCTTCGGCCCAACCATTTGCCCCGCACCCCGTACCACGGGTCGGTACATCGTACGGCCCTGGCCAATATGACGTCGCAAAAGCTCTCTTGCGGCTCCTCTTTGCCTTGCGCCCACGAAACTGCCGACGGCGACAGCTCCTTCACTTCGCGGGCGAACTGACCCGAACTCAGTATTCCGATTGCGGTAAATCGTACATGACCGAGGCTGCCTTCGCCCGCACGTCGGTGCACGATTCGATAATCTCCATCAAGCGGCGCAGGCAAGAATTTCTGCAGGCATGCCTCTGCATTGATCGGCAGTGAGCCAGTAAAGGTCGTCAGCTTTCCGAGCTTTTTCCAGTAAACGTCCGGGTCGCGCAACACGCTTGTCGCCGCCTGCCTCAGCCATGCGTGATCCTCGGCCAGCACAAATGGGCGGCCACCCATCTTGAGACACTCGCTGTACCCATCCAGAATTTCGCTGCACGCTCGCTCCGGACTAATTGCAAGCTGGTTGGACTCGATTGCAAAACTCGCACTTGCGGCTAGGCGGACAAGATCGTTTGTATACGCCAGATGGTAGGCCTCGTCGAAATCGTTGACGCCCCAAACCAGGCGCCCCTCGGCATCGCGCCAAGTGCCGAAATTCTCGATATGCAGGTCGCCAATGGCAAGAACTTTCGGCGCTTCTGCCAGTTCGGAGCAGCGGTCAGGCCAAATTTGCGCCCATCGATAGAAGGTCGCACGCAGGAACGTAAAGGGATCGAGGCGCATCTGGTCATGCTTGTATTCGATGTCCTCTTTCAGTATATGTATGTGCTTGCTCAGCCACTGCTCGTAGCTTTCGGTTGCCTGCTTGATATTCATTTTGTCAACGATTGCCCGTATTTCAGCGTTAGATGAGGAGATTTGATGAGTCAGGATGATACCCGCGCCCCGCTTTCGGTACCTAGGAGACGCGGTTGTTCGCCTGATCCTTATTTAGGCGACCCTTCAGTACCAACAGTCATTGCGTTGTCTGTTCGTGCTCAACAAGCTGCGCTAAACGTGCATTCTCTGTGAATATTGCATATGCCTTGCCTTGGAGCGGTCTAAATGGTTGCCTGCCCAATTAATTTTTGCAAAAACTATCCTGAGCCTCTTGCCACCTCAAAAACTATCTGTTATCATTTTGTCAAGAGTTCGTTGAGAGTGATTTTTGACTAGGCAACTCGGCTAATTTGATAGGGAAGTTAGATCGTTGCTAGGCGTCTCAGAAAGTTATGGCCATCCCAGAAACAATCGAACCACGAAAACGGAGCAATCGCGGCGCAAGACTTGCGACTCAGGAGGAGTGGAAGCGAGTCGTCGGCGAGTTGGAGGCGATTTGTGCCACGCGCGAGCCAGGAGATCTGATTCCGACGCACACAGATCTGATGCGTCAATTCGATGCGTCCGAGCGAACAGTGCTCCGGGCTCTGACCGAGTTGCAACGTCGGGGGCGGATAGATCGGCGTCACGGCGCTGGCACGTTTGTCGCGCATGGCAACAGTCGCACGATGCCCCGCAGTGCCCAAGAGGCGGTCAGTCCTGTCGCGAAGTCAATTGTGGCGATCGCTCAGCCCGACCAGTCGTTCTTCGACCTATGCATCAACCTGCTCTACGATCACGCGCGTGCGGCCGGCGTCGAGCTAACGTGCCGGTTTATCGGCGATCAGACAGAAATTCCGGACATCGACGTCAAGTCCGACCAGCAGCCTGGATTCATCCTGTTCAAGCATAGTCTGCAGCCTGTCGCGATTAGACTGCAAGATGCGGGCTATCGCGCAGTTATAGTCGGCACGCCGCCAGTTGATGAGGTTTCAGAAGCGCCATGCGTGTATGGCGACCACGAACAAGGCGGCTATCTCGCCGTGAAGCATCTGATCCAGCTTGGCCACTCCAGGCTTGCGTACTTGCACTTGGATCAGTCGGACCTGACGCGCCAGCGCCGCTGGGCCGGACACCAACGGGCGATTGCCGAGGCCGCCAAAACGTGGCTGAAGATCGAGACGCAGCATCTGACCCTGCGCGAAGTCGAGGGATGGTCCGCCGAGCCGGAACGTGCGCGTGAATATTTTAAGCGTCCCGATGCGCCGACAGGGATTGTCGCCTGGAACGATCACCAGGCGATGCTGCTGATGGCGGCACTTCAGCGCGCGGGCCTGAATGTGCCAAATGATATATCGGTGATTGGTTACGACTCATTGCCGGCGGGAGAGCTCATGACGCCATCGCTTACGACAGTCGATGGCGGAGTGCATCAGCAGCTTGACGCCGCCGTTCGCCTGTTGACGCAAGAAAGTGCGCCGCCGCGGACGACGACGGTGATTGTATTGCCACAGCTAATCCAGCGCGAGTTGACTGCGCCGCGTGTGCCAAGAGGAGCGACCGCGAGCTGAAGTCAGCGGATACGCAAAGTCAAGTCTAAAGGAATTTCTGCGGAAATTATCCGTCATACCAGGATGCGGAGAGGTGGGATTGAAATGAAGATGTCAAAGAAAGGGTTTACTCTCATCGAGCTGCTCGTAGTCATCGCAATCATTGCGATACTCGCCGCAATACTTTTCCCAGTGTTCGCAAAGGCGCGGGAAAAGGCTCGGCAGACGACCTGTACCAGCAGTATGAAGCAGCTTGGACTCGCCATCATTCAGTACGAGCAGGACTACGACGAGTTTCTGCCGTACGAGGTGAACGGGAACAACGGTGCAGGCTGGGCGCACGAAATTTATCCCTATATAAAGGCTACTGCGGTCTACACGTGCCCTGACGATTTGACGGCTCCGAGCGGCTCCAATATTCCGATCTCCTACATCATGAACCGCTGTGCACTAGATGCGCCGACGCTGATAGGGCAGGGCGTATATGGGATTGGCGGTGCGATTCCAAAGCTTAACGCGCCGGCAGCGACGGTCTGCCTCTATGAAGGGGCGAACATTATTGCCGACCCGACAAGCAGCGCTGAGACGGCTTCGCAAGCCGCGATCGGTGCAGGCGGAAGCAACTTATCGACGGACACGTATTGGCCGGACTATACCGGCCAAGAAGGCTATACGAATTTCGTCTGGGTGGACACGGGCCAGTTCAACAACCGCTTCATGCCGATTGCGATCACAACGACCGGCGGAACTGGCGGAGGACTCGATCCTGCGTTCTCGACGGGCCGGCATACAAACGCCTCCAACTACGAAATGTTTGACGGCCATGTGAAGTGGCTCAACGCAACAAGCGTTTCAAGTGGCCCAAACCCCAGAAACGGCAGTACGTCCTGTACCCAGGACGCTGCCGGTTGCACCGAAAGCATCCACGGCGCCAACACAAACGCCGCTTCGACCGCCTCGCTGCCGGGATCGCAGTACTCCGTGACATTCAGCACGTACTAAATTGCTCGGCTCTTATCGACTCCCGTCTGCGCCGAAGGCGGATGGGAGTCGATTTTTTGCGACTACGTTCCTACTTCATTAACCGGCTTATCAGCCGCCCCTTCACGCCGACAGCCGGAATACTGACCGATTCCTACTTGATCCTTGCATTGACTGCAAATAAGTTGGCACCGGCTCAGTCTAGGCAAAATCTTGACAATAAGAAAACCGCCTTGAATTTCGCGCACGACATTCAAGAACATCAAGAAATGGTGCTTTTCATGTGAATATTGGGTCAAAATTCGCATCTTCATAAAAGAAGGCTCATCAGTCAAAAAATACTTGAAAATACTTTTTGTAAACCCCTTGCCTAAACAGGATGTATCTGTTATGATTGTGTCAAGAGTTCGCTGAGAGTAATTCTTGACTTGACGGACTGTAGATAGTTACTCGGAAGAACGACCTACCATAAGCTATTCTAGAGCATCATGGCCATCTCAGAAACAATTATTCCTCTAAACGGCACGCACCGCGGGGCACGACTCGCAACCCAGGAGGAGTGGAAGCGTGTCGTCAGTGCGCTAGAAGCGCTCTGCGCTGCACGCGAGCCCGGCGACTTGATTCCGACCCACACAGACCTGATGCGCCAGTTCGACGCGTCCGAACGCACCGTCCTTCGCGCCCTGACAGAGTTGCAGCGCCGTGGCCGCATAGATCGACGTCACGGCTCGGGAACATTTGTCGCCCACGGCAACTCCCGCGCTATTGCGAAAAGCGTTAGCGAAGCGGTCAGTCCGGCGGCGAGATCGATTGTTGCGATTGCCCAGCCGGATCAGTCCTTCTTTGACTTGTGCATCAACTTGCTTTACGATCACGCCCGTGCGGTGGGAGTCGAGCTTCTCTGCCGATTTGTCAGCAGCGAGACCGAGTTTCCAGATATCGATGTCAAATCCGATCAGCAGCCTGGATTTATCCTGTTTAAGCATAAGCTATTGCCGATCGCGAGGCGCCTGCAGGATGCCGGCTACCGCGCGGTCATAGTTGGAACGCCGCCGTTGGACGAGATGTCGGAGGCGCCGTGCGTTTATGGCGATCACGAGCAGGGCGGTTATCTTGCTTCAAAGCACCTCATTCAGCTTGGCCACACGCGAATTGCCTATCTGCATACGGATCACGCAGAGCTCAAGCGGCAGCGACGTTGGTCAGGGCACGAGCGCGCGATTGCCGAAGCGGCGAAGGCGTGGCAGCTCATTGACACGCAGCCTCTTACGTTGCGAGAGGTCGAAGGCTGGTCTGCCGAGCCTGAGCGGGCGCGTGAATATCTGAAGCGATCCGATTCACCGACTGGCATTGTGGCCTGGAACGATCACCAGGCGATGCTTCTCATGGCGGCATTGCAGCGTGCGGGAATAAGTGTCCCCGGCGATGTTTCGGTAATCGGCTACGACGCGCTCCCCGCCGGAGAGCTGGTAACGCCGTCGCTCACGACAGTCGATGGCGGAGTGCATCAGCAACTTGATGCCGCTGTCCGTCTATTGACCCATAAGAATGCGCCGCCGCAGTCAACAACCGTAATCGTCTTGCCGCAATTGGTACAGCGCGGATCGACCGCGCCACAAATGTTGAAAAGGACAACAACTAAATGAACACTCATACTCGCCGCGGATTTACCTTAATCGAGCTCCTCGTCGTCATCGCCATCATTGCGATACTCGCTGCTATTCTGTTCCCAGTCTTTGCAAGTGCCCGCGAAAAGGCGCGTCAGACTACCTGTGCGAGCAATATGAAGCAGCTTGGGCTGGCAATCATTCAATACGAGCAGGACTATGACGAGATATTGCCGTACAACGTCGCAACAAATAAGGGAGCAGGTTGGGCTCACCAAATATATCCTTATGTCAAGGCGAAGGCGGCCTATACATGCCCAGACGATTTGACGACTCCGACCGGAAACAATGTTCTGATCTCCTACGTTATGAACCGATGCGCGATCGACGTCCCAACTCTCTTAGGGCAGGGCGTCTACGGGATTGGCGGACAGACTTCCAAGCTGAATGCTCCGGCGCTGACGGTTTGCCTTTTTGAAGGGGCAAATATCTACGGCGATCCAACGAATGTTGCAGAGTCAGACTCGCAGGCGTCGATTGGCGCTGGCGGAAGCAACTATCCTACCGACGTTTATGGTTCCGACTACATCGGTCAGGAAGGCTTTTTGAACACGCTTTGGGAGGACACGGGCCTGTTCAACGGCCGGCTGACGCCAACGGCAAGTACGACAACACTATATGGCGGTTTCGATCCGGCATTCTTGGCGGGCCGGCACACCCAAGGTTCCAACTTCATGATGTTCGACGGTCATGTAAAGTGGCTGCGAGGGACTCAGGTGTCTACCGGCCCAAATCCGCGAACAAGTCTCGCTTCCTGCACTCAGGATGCTGCTGGCTGCACCGAGTCGATCCACGGCGCCAACACCAACGCCGCTTCAACGGCATCGCTGGCTGGACAACAGTACGTTGTTACGTTCAGCACTTACTAATCGGCCTTTCTGGCGGTTCCCGGTCGCCCTCGAGCAGACGGCCGGGAACGATGCTCTTAACGCAATACTGAGGCTTAGCTAGCTCAAACTTAGTTGGTCGGCATCGCAGCCATTCTTCATTTCGAGATGAACGGCAAAGTCAATGGAATCTACTTCAAAAGGATACAAATACATGAACCGCACGAAAAAGGGCTTTACCCTAATAGAACTACTCGTCGTCATCGCCATCATAGCGATTCTGGCAGCGATACTTTTCCCTGTTTTCGCCAAGGCGCGCGAAAAGGCGCGGCAGACGACTTGCACGAGCAACATGAAACAACTCGGTCTTGCGTTTGTTCAATACGTTCAGGATTACGACGAGGTTTTGCCAGAAAGATCGAACCCTTCGGCCAACAAAGGGTGGGGTTGGGCGCATACGGTCTATCCGTATGTCAAGGCTACAGGGGTCTTCTCTTGCCCTGACGATTTGACTGTGGCCCCGTCACCGAACGTTGATGTTTCGTATCTTCTGAATCGAAATGCGGTCGACCTTCCGACTAATGGCGTGTTTGGCATCGCTGGCGCGACGGCCAAGATGGCATCGCCGGCGGTAACAGTCTGCTTGTTTGAGGGCTCCAACATCACAGCTGACCCTACGAATGTAAACGAAACGGACTCACAAGTTGCGGTCGGTGCTGGCTGGAGCAACTATCCTGGCGACACATACGGATCTGACTACATTGCTCAGGTTGGCTTCAACAACAATGTTGTCGAGGATACAGGACAGTTCAACAACCGGCTCGAGCCGCTTGCAACAGCAACGTCCGGGGCCGCTGCCGCTGGTTTTGATCAGGCGTTCCCATTTGGACGACATACAAATGCATCGAATTACCTAATGTTCGACGGCCACGTTAAGTGGATCAACGCAACTGGCGTTTCGACCGGACCGAATCCGCAAACAGGTAACGCTAACTGCACTCAGGATGCGGCAGGATGCACGACTGCTTCGCCGCACGGCTCAAATACAAACGCCGCTTCGGCCGCGTCGCTGCCAGGATCGCAGTACTCGGTCACGTTCAGCACCTACTAAACTGCGTTAGCAGAATTCGGCTCCTATCTACGCCGCAAGCAGATAGGAGCCGATATATTTGTTTCATGTCCCGCTCGGTGCTTGGCTGAGCAATGCTGCACGCCAACTCAACGGAACTCTAAGAATCCATGAAAACATCAACTCTTCGAATCGCCTGCGTCCTGCCATTGATCGCGCTCAGCAGCGGAGTGGCCATCGCCGGCGAATCAATCGGCATACATTTTTTGGGGGGCTACAAGGGCAAGCCTGGAGGAACGGTTCCGGCGACGGCAACCGCGGGAGCTCCGGCTGTTGCGCAGAAGAACTGGAACAACATTTCGGGATCGTCCGGTTCGGCGATTGATCTGAAGAGCCACGAGGGCAAACCATCCGGCGCAACACTGACGTTCAGCGCGCCTGGCACATGGG
Organism: uncultured Armatimonadota bacterium; assembly: GCA_963699265.1. Taxonomy (GTDB): domain Bacteria; phylum Armatimonadota; class Armatimonadia; order Armatimonadales; family Capsulimonadaceae; genus CAXSEA01. The sequence continues at coordinate 2,740,253 of OY969427.1, forward strand.
TCAGTGGCTTGGATAGTGCCAAAGGCGCGGACTACGCGCTCATGGATGGCTATCTCGACTTCATCAAGCCGGGAGAGCACACGACGGTGACTGTCAGCAACATCCCGTACGCAAAATACGATGTCTATGTCTATGTCAACGGCAGCAATCCGGAAGGCAATCGAGTTGCCGAGCTGACCGTTGGCGACGAATCGAAATCCCTGCTTGACAACCATGCGTTTGACGGCAAATTTGTCAAATCCGATGGTGCAGGCGGCGGCGGCAACTATGTAGAGTTCGCCGGCCTTACCGGCAAGACCTTCACTCTGACGGCCAAAGCTGGCGAAGCAAAGGATCATACTCCAAGAGCGCCGCTCAATGCCGTTCAGATTGTCTCGGCACCGTAACAATTTACTTGCAGTAACGACACGCAACCCAGACTCGCACGTACGTGGCTCGAAAGGTCGGCAACCCAATGGAATCCCTACACAGTCCCAAGCTCGTCCTCAGGGTTTTCATACCAATACTCCTTGCTGCCATGCTAGTGGCCTTCGCTCCCGCATCCGGCGCCACAGGAGGGATTGTCGATACCATCTATTTCGGGAACACGGCCTCCGAGCAGTCCCATAGCTTAACAACCACGCTTAGCCAAACGATTACCGGCGGCCTGAACCAGCCAGCGCGGCAGTTGCTGCCGCAAAACCCAGCAGCGAACACCGGCGGCAACATGCTGTTCACCATGGCGTGTGATCCTGTCGCGCAGAACTACTTCACGGTCAAGCTGTGGGGTTCCGATTCGGACACGCTGGCAGGCGGCAACGGCCATGGCCGCATCTACCTGTTCGTCCAGGATCCCACCGATCCAAACCTTGAATACAAGCTGGACGGCTACCAGCATGAAGGCGATTACGACAGTCTCAATGTGTCGGCAGCCGATCCGTGGTTTCCCAGCCGCTTTTTCTATCAGACCATTTCGATTCCGCTATACATGACTCTTGGCCAAACCACTGTTAAGCTGGAAATCCAGTCGAACCGGACCCATTTTCGAGTACGGTTCCAGCTATTCGAACTATCAGCTCGTGATGGAGGAGCCATCGCGCGGCATCTATGCAGGCTATGTCCACACGGATCCGTTACTGCTGCCTGTCGGCGAGACGCAAGGGACGCTCGCCCCGCCACCAGTGCGCACGTCGCCGGGCAGCAGCGAGCTCACCAATCTCGAATCGAACATGAACGGCCTGCTATCGTATTACCTGACAGACAGTTCGCTCGATGAATATGGCGTCTTGATGCTCGCGAAAGCCTACAACTACTCCTGGACAAACTGCTACCAGAACCCCGCAGTAATCACAAAGATCATCAGCACGGTCAACGGCTTCGCGCAATCGTATAATTCTGGCGCGCAAACGATGAGCGGCTGGACATGCATGGCACCGGTCGGCGAGGTGCTGTACCGGCTGCAGCCGTTCCCGTCGGCGCTCCAGTCTGCCATGAGCCAGACGATATCGACCGGAATTGCAAGCGATCCAACCGATACGCGCACGGTCGCCTGGTCGCATCTGCTTCAGCTAAGCCGCGACTACCTGCGCGAGAACCGCGACTGGCTGGCCGTGCAGTCGATGTTTGTGGATTCGTCAACATATCTGTCCAACAAGGGCGTTGAGGTCATCGATCCGACGAATGCGTTCACAGAGGCCCAGGCGCTTTCGTACCTCTATCAGGACATGGGCGTTCCCGGCTACCCGTGGCTTGGCAACGACCTTCCCGGCGGCGGGAGCGCGATGCCGTATGGCCCAAGCTTTATGATGGCATCGGTCAATGGCGAGGTGAAGGACTATGGCGAGGACGGCATGTATGGTGATGTCTTCAACCAGTTCTTGCCGGACTTGATCGAGATTTCCGGCGATGCGACGCTGAAGTCGCGCTATCTGCAAATCCTGAAGGCTCGTTCTTTGCAGCGCTATCCGTTGCCGGACGCTGACGGTTATCAGGCGATGCGCATGGAGTCCGTGACGGGCTGGCGCAACGATGACTACCCGCAGGAAGTTGCCTATTGCGACCGGTCGGGATTCGGTTTTGGTTTGATGTCCGCGTTGGCCGAGCAGGAGCCGTTCTCGATTGGTCTGAGCCAGCAGTTTGTCAACGACGACAACGAATACTTTTGGGCAATCAACCAGTACGATGACCGCACCGACACAACCTCGATCGAGGCTTTGCTGGATGTTCCGGCGCAATATAGCTGGTTCGCGCAGCAGGCACCCAGCAGCGCGCGGCTTCCCATGACCGACGGCCAGCCCGATTTTGCATTCGCCGACACCGACAACGAGTATGTCGTCGTTAAACACGGAACCGACAGGCTCTATGTGAACCTCTATTGGCGCGACTACTATTCAATCAATTCACTCGCGCGAATCCACTACATCACGCCGACCATCGATCACATCGCCACGGTCGGATGCCTGACGGAGTACACCTACAGCGGCAATTTCTACGTGGTTCCGGACTGGACGGACACGCCGCACGGCAACTTCTATCCGTGGCCGAATGTTGATGAAGCGATTGCCGGAGTGCGCGAACCAAGCTCGCCGGATGCGCCTGGCGCGAATGTTCCGGGCGGCTACGGGGATCCGTTTGTGGGTCGCGCGAACTTCCGCGAATGCCGCTACGGCAACTATCTGATCGCGATGAACACGTCAACGACTCAGACCTTTCCAGTGACGATTCCCGTCGGCGAAACCAGCGCGACCGATCTTATCTCTGGGGCGGTGTTCAATTTGACCCAGCCCGTCACCCTCGCGCCCGGCGTCACGATCGTCCTCAATCTGCCTGACCAGATCGACAATTCGCCGCTCGCGTCGTCACCGCCAATGATCTTCGCGGGAAATGGCGAGTCGGACGCGGCCGTTGCCTGGGATCCGTCGGGCGGCGCAACGTCCTACAACGTCAAGAGATCGACTGCTGGCGGAGCGTTCACGACTGTAGCGGGCAGCATCACCGGAACAAGCTATATCGACACCGGCCTTTCGCCCAACACCGCCTACAACTATGAGGTAACAGGCCTGAACGCCAACGGCGAAAATATCCCCGCAACGGTGATTCCGATCACGACCCCGGCGGCGAACTCGTTGCCAGCGCCCTGGGCAGATACGGATATCGGCGCTGTTGGCCTAGCGGGGAGCGCGTCCTGCAGCGGCGGCGTGTTTACAGTCACCGGCTCGGGAACCGACATCTGGGTTGCGCCGGATGAGTTTCACTTCGCCTATCAGCCGCTTGTTCGCGATGGAACTATCGTGGCACGGGTGGTTAGCCAGCAAAATACGAACGGTTGGGCGAAATCGGGCGTATTGATGCGGCCGTCGCTGAATCCCAATGCGCCTTTTGTGGACATGCTCGTTTCGCCAAACAATGGCGCGAACGTGCAATGGCGCAATCCGGCGCTGGGCAACAACCAACTAGGCGAAATTGCAATCGCGGGCGTCACAGCGCCCTATTGGGTGAAACTGCAGCGCGCCGGGTCGGTCTTCACCGGCTACGCTTCGCCGGATGGCGTGACGTGGACAGACGTTGGCTCGACTACTTTTGTAAACCTGCCGGACATTATGTACGTTGGTTTGGAAGTCTGCTCGCACAACAACACGGTCCTCAATTCGACCACGTTCGATAACGTTTCGATAACCCAGAGCCAAACCGGCACTCTCAATGCGGCTGCCGCGCCGTCGATCTCGCCAAATGGCGGATCGTACACGAGCGTTCAGACTGTGACTCTGGCCGATACGACACCGGGCGCAACGATCTATTACACGACCAACGGGACACAGCCCACAACCTCATCTGCAACGTACACCGGCCCAATAACCGTCAGTTCATCTCAGACCATCGAGGCGATGGCCGTCGCGCCTGGATATGTGCAGAGCGCAACCTCATCCGCTGCGTTTACAATCAATTTGGTTCCAGTCGTCACATCATTCACGCCGACCAGCGGAAAGGCAGGATCGTCGGTGGTCATCACTGGCGTGAACTTCACCGGTGCCACCTACGTCCGGTTCAACGGTGCAAGCACGTCGTTCACGGTCAATTCCGCCACGCAGATCACCGCGACAGTGCCGAGCAAGGGCTCGTCAGGAACCATCAGCGTGACAACCAAGCTGGGCACGGGCACGAGTTCAGGAGTGTTCACGTATATCATTCCGCCGACGATTACGTCGTTTACGCCGACCAGCGGAATCGCCGGATCCAAGGTGACGATCACCGGCACGAACTTCACTGGTGCTACGTATGTCCGCTTCAACGGCGCGAATACGACCTTTACGGTCGTCTCCGCGACGAAGATCACTGCCACGGTGCCGTCGCTCGGCTCAACCGGAACGATCAGCGTCACGACGCCGTCAGGCACCGCAACAAGCTCGGCGACGTTCACCTATCTTTACCTGCCGACGATCACATCGTTCACGCCGACGAGTGGCAAGGCTGGCACGATGGTGACGATCACCGGGACGAACTTCACGGGCGCAACATACGTCCGGTTCAACGGCGCGAGCACATCGTTCACGGTCAACTCATCCACGCAGATCACCGCCAAGGTGCCAACCAAAGGCTCGACGGGGGCGATTAGCGTGACGACGAGCGTCGGTACTGGGACGAGCACGGGGACTTACACTTATTAGATCGATAGGTACTTCGTCATCTCGACCGGAGCGAAGTATGAGCGGAGTGGAGAGAGCACGTAGTTCGTTTATTATCCAGCTTTTCGGTTGGCGAACTACGTGTTCCCTCGGCTTCAGTCGTGCCTCCTTTCGCTCGGGATGACGGACATGCATGGGCGCTAAATTAGCTATGAAACGAAAAATCCACTTAAGTATCATTTTGACACTCGCCGCGAGCATGGTGCTTTCGGTAGTCTCAATCAGTACGGTTCACGCGTCGGTCGTTTGGCAGTGGTCGGTGCCTGTTGTTGGCGGCGTGGATCACGCGGGGCCGGCGACGGCGTATCTGTGGATTCCGCAGTCCTGCAAACGGGTGCGCGGGGTGGTCATCAGCCAAAACAACATGGAAGAGGAGATGATCCTCGAAAACCCCAAGTTCCGCGCGGCGATGGCGCAGCTCGATTTTGCCGAAGTTTGGGTGTCGCCCGCGTTCAATGGCAGGTTTCTTTTCGACCAGGGCGCGGGCGATGTCTTCAACTCGTTCATGTCCGATCTCGCGAAAGATTCGGGCTACAGCGAGCTGAACTATGTCCCCGTCGCGCCGATGGGCCACTCCGCTCAGGCGAGCTGGCCGTACTATTTCGCCGCTTGGAATCCAGGACGTACACTCTGCGCGTTGTCGGTCAGCGGTCAGTGGCCGTACTTCCGCGACAAGACCTTTGCACCCGACATCTGGGGCGACAAAACCATCGACTACGTTCCGTGCCTCGAAACCATGGGCGAGTACGAGTCGGCGGACACCTGGTCGCGGGAGGGCCTTTGGGAGCGTCAGCAGCATCCGCTTATGCCGCTGAGCATGGCCGCAGGGCCAGCGCAGAGCCACTTTTTTGCCGCCGACTCCAAAATCGACTATCTGATCCTATACATCAAGAAGGCGGCGCAGTACCGGATTCCGAAGGGCTGGAACGGCAATTCCGCCCCGACATTGATCCCCATCGATCCGACAAAAACCGGCTGGCTTGTCAACAAATGGCGCAAGGACGATCCACCGACAGCACCGCCAGCGCCTGTAGCGGAATATAAAGGCGATCCCAAGGATGCGTTCTGGTTTTTCGATCAGGAGATGGCCGATGCGACCACGGCGTACGAATCCGTCTACAAAAACATGAAGGTCGATCTGATCGGCTATGTTCAGGACAGCGCGGTCGTGCCACAGCGGAACACGCATCAGCAAGTAAATTTGAAGTTCGAGCCGGATGCCGACGGAGTGACGTTCCACCTGCAGACCAAATTTTTGGATACTGTCCCTGGCGAAAGCCCTCGGCCTGCCGGATGGACCGGTCTACCCGCGGGATCGCCGGTCGGGCACGCGTCGGGAGGCGGGCCGATCGTGATCAACCGGATCACCGGCCCGTTTGAGAAGCTGTCAGCGGATACGTTCGCGCTGAGGTATGAAAAGGGGATGGGCGCGGATGTGAACCACTTGGAGCTATGGTTTGCAGCGACCCATCCCGGGGATGCGGAATATAAGCCTATCGTCCAGCAGGCGCAGATGGTGGTGCCGATTAAGAACACGGTTGGCAACGATCAGCAAATCACGTTCCCGGCCATCCCCGACCAAAAGCCCGGCGCGCAAGCCATCAAGCTCGCGGCAACGACCGATTCCGGCATGCCGGTGTACTATTTTGTGGAGAGCGGTCCGGCCATTTTGAACGATGACAACACGCTGACGCTCACCCAAATTCCGCCCCGAGCCGTTTATCCGGTCAAAGTGACCGTCGTCGCGTGGCAATACGGCCGAAGTACCGCGCCACAAGTCAAGACGGCAGATCCAGTGCGGCAGACATTCAACATTGTGAAGTGATTGCGCCTCCGTGCGCCTGTGCAAAACTTCAGACCCTACTGCACGACTACCATCACTAGCACGCGTTGAAGAGGCACAATCGCCATAATCGTAATTGCGGTGGGATTCAAGGCTCCGCCTCCGTTCCTGACGCGATGATAGAGCGGACTTCGTTGCGGCAGTCTTCGATGGCACGACGAACACGGCGCAGGACTTCGGGATCGGATCCCCCTCGCAGCCCGCTTCGAACCGTCCGCGCCAGATACTCCAGCTCCTCTTCGACAAACTGCACCTCGGCGAAGGCCGCCGTCAACGTTGCTTGCGTGAACTGCGACCAGAAGTTGTCGACCTCGCTCATGTGGGCGTTCAGTTCACTGATGCCCTCTTCAGTGAGGCGGAAAACCCGGCGGTCGCCGTCCATTTCGGCGTTGACTAGTCCCGCCTCGCCCAGGAACTGAAGCGTGGGATAGACGACACCGGGGCTGGGGCTGTACTGGCCGCCAGAGCGCTCCTCCAGTGTCTTGATGATCTCGTAACCGTGCTTCGGGCTATCGCGCAGCGAATCAAGCAGCAGATATTTTGAATCGCCGCGTCTGGCCCTGCCGCCACGACGTCCACCGTGGTGTCCGCCATGGCCGTGATGATGCGGATGACGCCCGCCCGCCCGCTCGCCGCCCATCTCACTTTCCTCGCCGACAGGTTCGGCGCGATGCCGACCCCGGCTGTGTTGATGTTCTAACATTCTTTTCTCCATTTGTGTTTTGATATGTTTTGTACTATAAAGATATATCTTATTCTATCGAGAATGTCAACCCTTTCTCGAAATAATTTTTGTAGATGTGTATTTGCGGCAAAAGCCTCGCCGGCGCGATGCTGGGCTACCTCAGCCTGTACATGTTGTGCATGGGAGACAAAGTACTGTCCACAACGCTAGGAGGAATTGGCGGCACGATTGGGACATGCTGCACGTTCGCCATTTTGCCGTTCATGAAGCCGCTGAGTGTCAAGATCGGCAAGCGGTCAGCGCAGATCTTGGGAGCGGCAGTTGGCCTCGCTTCCGCCGTAGCGTCGCCGTTCATCCTGCTGTCCGGCCATCCGTATCTGTCGCTTTTGCCGATCCTGTTCATTACGCCGCTTCAGTCGATCGCGTTCACGCTAGGAAATGCCATCGTGCCCGACATCTGCGACATCGACGACCTGGAGACGGGCCAGCGCAGGGAGGGGCTATTCACGTCGGTGATGGCGTTCATGGCGAAGATGGAAATATCGCTGTGCGCGCTCGCGGCTGGCTATCTTGTGACAGCGTCAGGATTGAACGTCAAGCTGATTCATCAGCCGCCGCACGTCGTCCAAAAGCTGTTCTGGATAGCGATTCCGACAGCGATCGTCTTTGCGCTCACTAGCCTGATTCTCACCATCAAGTTCCCGATCACCGAAGCGTCCATGACCGAAGTGCGCCGCAAGCTCGTCGAGCGCCGCAGCGCTCATCCGGAGATCGCGCCCGACGACGAGGTGCCGGATCCGAACGTCGAGCCATGGGCTCAGGACGAACCGGAGCAGGAACTGGCAGCGCGATAGCCTTCAATGAGCAGTCTCATGAAAGGGCTCAATGAGTCGAGGAATCTGCTGGCTGGAAATCGGCGTTTCCAAGTTGCCAGAGCGCAAACGACCACTCGTCGGCCGTAAGTTGGTCTCCTTGCGATCGGTCTGAACCGATGCCGTGTCCAGCATCGTAATCGACGCGAAGCAGGACGGGTTTGCCGCTTGCCGTCGCTGCTTCCAGCCGAGCAGCCATCTTCGCGGGCTCCCACGAGGCAACACGTGGATCGTTGATGCCGGTTGTCAGCATCACCGCAGGGTACTTAACGCCATCCTGGACGTGAAGATATGCGTCCATTTCGTACAGCTCCTTGAAGCCGACCTCCGTATGTGCGTCACCGAATTCGGGGATATTTGGAGGGCCATTGGGCGAAAACTGGGCGCGAATCGTGTCTGATGAACCAACATCATCAAGGACTACGCCAAACAGGTCCGGTCGCTCCGTCATCGCCCGTCCGACCGTAATTCCTCCGGCGCTTCCACCCTCGATGGCGAGGTGTGTAGAACTTGTGTAGCCCTTCGCAATCAGATATTCCGCGCATGCGATCATGTCGGTCCAGGTGTTTGGTTTCGTCAGCTTCTTGCCAGCGTTATGCCAGTCTTCTCCATATTCGCCTCCACCCCTGACGTGCGCAACCGCGTAGACTCCACCTTGCTCGAACCAGGCGAGAAGAACTGGATCGAAACCTGGATTGAGAGTTATGCCATACGAACCATAGCCGTCGAGGATTGTCGGGTGCGAACCATCCAGCTTAAAGTTCTTGGGACAGATAATCGATAGCGGAATCAGTGTTCCATCCGCCGCCCTGGCCTTTACCTCGACAGCGCGGATTGCAGAAAAGTTGACCGTGGACTTCTTTTTCAAGCCGGTATTTATTAGTTTGCCAGTTGTAGGATCATAGGAGTACCAAAGGGCGGATTCGGTCCAGCCAGTGAGTAGGAGCCACGCGCCGGGTAAACGAGGATCGAATGACGTCTGCGCGATTGTGCCCGCGTAAGGTAGCGGAACCTCTTTGACCGCGCCGCCATCAAATCCTACTTTCCGAAGCTTACCGATGCCGCCGTCCAAATTTGTGACATACAGCGCATCTTTCGCCACCTGAACGCCTTCAACGACCATTTGGCTCGGCGGAACGATCACCTTCGCGGCTGCGAAATCAGGGTGTGCCATGCTCATTGCGACCACTTTGAACCGGGATGCGTTTTTATGGGTCAGCAGATAGATCGTTGATCCTTTCACATCGAAGCCAGTGACGTCGTCTTGAACGTTGACCAGCTTCTCCCAGGGCGCGTTGGCTGAGGTGACTGAACGCAGCGGAGCAGCGTAGAGCGTGATCTCATTTTGGACGCCATGTTCGACCAGACCGACGGCGTATTGGGATACCGGTGAAACGGTTACGAAACTGATTGCGCTTGGTTCAATAGAAGCATTGGTGCGTGGAGAAACGCCGTACCCGAAAATGGCTGTGTCCGTATCGGGATCACGGCCCAGCACATGCAGGTACACCCGGCTCTTCTCCTCGGTTTCAGCAGAATCGGTTTTTGAAACGATTGGGAGCCGATTGTAGAAGAAGGCTTTGCCGCCAGGAAGCCAGGTTGGCGCGCCAAATCTTGTGCGGTCAATCCGATCGGAAAGCTCCGCGCCGGTGTCTGCATTGACGACATGTATCGTGCTGTTCTCGGAACCTCCAGGAGATATGCCGATCGCAACATACTTGCCTTCCATCGACGGCGCATAGTAGTCGATGGCGCAATGGACGCCGGCAGTCGCGTACTTATGCGCATCCATCAGCAGGCGCTCTGTGCCGTGCAGTCCGTCGCGGACATATAGCTTCGGCGTCTCGTCTGTTGGCCGCAATTTCTCGTAGAAAATCCTGTTACCGACGCGGTTCACATCGCTGTAGGTAGTCACGCTGCCGTCAAGCGACTTAATTCGTGAGAGCAGGTCATTTCGATGGGGAATACTCTCAAGCACGTTGTTTGTATAATCGCTTTGACCCTTCAACCATGCTGTCACCTTAGGATCGGTGAGATTTTCCATCCATTGATAGTTGTCCGTAACGGTATGCGTACCGTAGTGGTCTACTGTCGGGACAATCGGCGCGATAGGTTGGCTGGCGACGTTGTCGGCAGAGGCGCATAATCCAATAGCCAGCGAGGCGACGGTCAACACGGCGACGAGCATTCGATTCCTGGTGTAATGCAAAGTTTCGGGCTTCCTATTAACTGAAAGTTATTGAATGATGGCCGCGAGAATCGATCGACAGGCAAAAGTAGCAACAAAAGTAGCCTAAATACACGCCTGAGAGCGATCCCGCCCGATCATCCCTAATAAGATGTAAGTATGACAAGAAATTCCACGGAACCGGTCCAATACGTTTGAAAAGTGGGTGCGTCCGGATTCGAAGGACCAGGGGCGAGCGTTCAGGAGCGTTTGACGCCCCCCCCCGTCTACGCCTCGGGTGTGGAGCGCGCTCGAAGCGGTTACTTCGCACATGATCGCAGGATATGAAAAGCACGAATTGATAGCAGGCATAGACGTACTCAGAAACACCCTTGACAAGTCGGAGGCGTCGCTGTAAACTCTGATGCCCTAAACCACGAACGTATGGCTTGTTCAACGATCCGGCGGACAGGGCGTGATACTGAAGGAATTCTATGTTGAATACAACCGCGGACATCTCCGTAGCGCGCGAAAAAGCGCTGAGTTATTTGAATCGGGCTGGGATAGCACTAACGCCGGCCGAGGCGAGCGGCATCGAAGTGGCAGACTTCGGTCTCGGCCAGCTCGACGAGACCGGACTGGAGCTGATAACGTACGTTAACACGGCTCGCGTGTGCGCAAAGGAACTCGTCTTGTTCCCTCGGCAGACGTGCCCCGAACATCGGCATCCACCAATTGATGGGGAGCCAGGCAAAGAGGAGACGTTCCGCTGTCGATGGGGCGTGGTTTACCTCTATGTTGAGGGTGCGCCTACGCCTGAGCCGAAGGCTCATCCGCCCAAGGGACGCGAATCGACTTATACCGTGTTTCATGAAGTCGTACTCCGACCTGGCGAACAGTTCACGATCATGCCAAATATTTTGCATTGGTTTCAGGCGGGCAGCGAGGGAGCCGTGGTTTCCGAGTTCTCGACGCGCAGTCGTGACGAATCCGACATCTTCACCGATCCCGACATCCTGCGCTAGATAAGAGGCAAGCTCAGGCAGAAGGGTGACCGTCGAGCGCGCCATTAGTGACGAATCGGGCCAACGCAATACATCTGGAGAATTGAACTATGAATCCTCGGCCACTGGCTGGCAAATCGGCACTGATCACCGGCGCGGCGCGCGGAATCGGCTACGGGATCGCGCAACGCTTCGCCGAGGAGGGGGCAAGCCTCGTCCTGTGCGACATCAACGGCTCGGCGAATCAAAACAGCGCGGCAAAGCTCCGTGAAGAGTTCGGCTGCGGCGCCATCGCCGTCTCTTGCGACGTCACCGACCGCGCTCAGGTGGACGCCGCTGTCGCCGCAGCTGAGAACAACTTCGGCGGAATCGACATCGCGGTAAGCAACGCCGGGATATGCCCGTTCGTCGAGTTTATTGACCTCGATTTCAAGACGTGGCAGAAGACGATTGACGTGATTTTGAACGGATCGTTCAACGTCGGCCAGTCCGCGGCAAGAGCGATGATTGCAGGCGGCAAGCCGGGAAGGATCGTGTTCATTACATCGCTTTCAACGATCTCCGCGGCAAGCAACCAGGCCGACTACGCCGCCGCGAAATCGGGTGAACGGATGCTGATGGCGACAATGGCGGTCGCACTCGGCAAGCACAAAATCACAGTCAACGCCGTCGCTCCGGGTGTCATCTACACGGAAATGGGCGCGCACCACTGGGATATCGTCGAGCATCGTGACGCGTTTGGTCGAGAGACGCCAGGCGGCCGACTGGGTGAGCCGCGCGACATCGCCAATGCGGCGCTTTTTCTGGCTCTGCCAGAAAGCGAGTACATCACTGGCACGACAATTCGCGTCGATGGTGGAAGGATGCCGATTGGCTGAGGAGGGTTTTCACGAATGCTTACGCTGGATTTGACGGGCAAGGTGTGCGTCGTCACAGGTGCAACCGGCGACCTTGGACGAGTGATGGCGCGTACGCTGGCAAGCTGCGGCGCGGACATCGCGGTCAACTATCTGCGCAACCGGGAGTTTGCCGAAACATTGGCGCTCGAAATTGAGGCGCTGGGGCGCAAGGCACTTGTTGTGCAAGCAGACGTGACGTCCGCCAAGCAGGTCGACGCTATGCGCGACCTAGTCTATGAGAAGCTAGGCGTGGCCAGTGTGGTTGTTAATAATGCGGTCATACAGTACGCTTGGACTTCGATTCTTGACCAGCCCCTAGAGGACTACGAAGGGCAGTTCCGTTCTTGCGTTCTGCACAATGTTTTGATGGCGAAGGCGTTCGTGCCGGGAATGATTGAACGCGGGCGCGGCGGGCGGATTATCGGGATCAACACCGAGTGCGCGATGCAGAACGCACCAAATCAGTCCGCCTACGTGGCGGCCAAGCGCGGTATGGACGGCGTATTGCGCATCCTCGCGAAGGAGATCGGCGAGCATCAGATCACTGTGAATCAAGTCGCTCCGGGCTGGACGGTCAGCGACCGGGATCGCGCTGCGGGTACGGAGCGTCAGCAGGCGTACGAGCAGGCCGTACCGCTTGGACGTCGCGGCACCGACCAAGAAATTGCCAACGTCGTTGCGTTCCTCGCGTCCGATCTATCTTCGTTCATTACGGGTGCGTACATACCCGTGTGCGGAGGCAACGTCATGCCGGCGATTTGAGCTAACGTCGCGCAATCTTCTGTACCTTGTGATCGTACGAATGCAAGGCGACGGCCGATCAGCCACGCGACTAACTTCACGGATTGGTCGTTCAAGATTGCGTTCGTCAAAGGTCCGAGGCTAAAAACATGCTTGTAGCTGAGGCCAAATTCGCTAGCCCGCAGGTATTGACCGATATAGCCCTCACTTATCGGGCGAGGAGCTATTAGGGCTTTTCGCTGCTACTAACGTTTCTGGGCACGCGGGTCAGCAATTTGAGAGTGTCTTCTGACCTCACAAAAAGCTGAATTCATAACTTTTTTGGACTGGCGGGCATTCTCTTAACATATTCTTAACATTTCGTGTTCATAATAGCCCGCGTTTGAATCCAAATTGCTGTGCTGCAATGTTGACGGCAAAGGAATTCTATCTAGGAGGCATTTATGACGAAGAGAGTACCCTTGCGTACGTTTGCCGCGCTTTCATTTCTCCTGGTTTGCTCTAGCGCCGCTCATGCACAGGCACCTGCAACAGTTGCCACGGACTGCAAGCCTGGCGATTGGGCCTATGACGCAGTGCAGGATTTGGCCTCGAAGGGCCTGATCAAGGGCTATCCGCCCGACGGCAACTTTCTTGGCGGCCGTGCGACGACTCGCTATGAAATGGCGACCATCATCTCGCGCGTCCTCGCCCGCATGGACGATTTGGCCAGCCAGCCGAACGCATCCATTCAGGGCATGCAAACCCAGATCGCTGAAGTTCAAAAGCTGGCCGATGACTACAAGGTCGAACTGACCGTGATCGGTACCCACATGGACACAGCGGAGGCCGACATCAAGACGCTGCAGGGCGAAGTTGGGGACCTCCAGACAGGCCTAAGTTCCGCGCTTGACGCCGTTTCCGAGCAGGCCGCACGCACCAACGCGCTCAAGGCTCAGGTCGCGCAGGCCTACAGTTCCAACCCAAAGAGCAAGTTCAATATCACCGGCTATATCCAGGCTCGCGGCGTGTTTGCGCAAAGCGGTTCGCACAGCGAGTTCCCGCAGGGTGCATCTGCCGTGTCAGGTGCATATAACGGTACTTACGCACAGGGCGGCGTTGCGGAAGGTGCTGAAGTGCGGCGCGCCCGCCTTCGCTTGAACGGCTCGCCGACAAGCAATGTCCAGTATGCTGGACAGCTTGACTTCTCTGGGGCGTCGAGTTTCTCGAATACAAGCGTAGAAGGTACCAACGGCAGCGCGACAAACGTTGCGCAGGCCAATCAGCAGGTGACAGTCCGCGAAGCCTGGGCCAGCTATACAACGGGCGATGGAACGCCGGGCATCAACCCTACTGTTACAGCGGGCCTGTTTGCTCTGCCGTTCGGCTATGCACTGCCCGCTTCACAGTCAACTAATATCACACCTGAACGGCCTCTTGTCATCAACGAAAATACCGGCGGTATCTTCGCGGCACAGGACTACGACAAGGGCATCAAAGCGGCGTGGGCACCGAACGCTTTTGCGGTGACTTATGCGGCGGTTAACGGCGACGGTCGAAATACGGAGAACGTCAGCGGGCGTCTCGACAGCGTTCTTCACGTTGCGTACCATCCTGTCACCGAGTTCTTCACGGTTGGCGCATCGTATTACGCTGGCTTCATCTACCGCGCGCGACCGTCGAGCGTTCCCTCACCAATAACTTATCCGAAGCCCAAGAAGGACCTGCTTGGTCTGGATGCCGAGCTGAACTTTCCGAGCGGCGCATTTGTGGATGGCGAGTTCGTCAAGGGCAAGTATGAACAGCGCAGCTATTTCGATGAGAAGCTGCGTTCGGCCAGCAACTTGATCGGCGGCGATTCGCTGCAGACTGATCAATATGTCAAAGGCAACCAGATTCAAGGCTACTATGTTTGGGGCGGCTATACGTTTGGACAGACAGGCAACCATGCGTTTACGCTTGCAGCCGACTATGACGTCCTTCAGCGCTCAGTCAGCGCGCAGTCGAGCGCGTACAACTCAATCTCGAACAGCGGTCCAGCGCACGGGGACTCGTCGTTTGACGACGTGAACTACGGCTACGGGACGCTGTACAACCTTGATAAGGCGTTGCGACTGCGGCTCTGGTACGACACCCCGGTCAAAGTCGCGCACGAGGCCGGAACAACCACTCCGCCAAAGATATCGCTTCTGACCGCAGAAGCGCAGGTCAAGTTCTAAAGACTCCGCTGATTCAAAATGACTAAGAACGGCCCGTGGACAAAAGCGTCCACGGGCCGTTCCTTTTCATTTTGAGGGGCAGAAATGGCCGGTTTTACCGTAGTTGAAGACGTCGAGGGGTGCCAGGCAGATCACCGCCAGCATTATCGGCAACGCTTCTCAGCTGCAGGGCGCTGTCGGAGAGAGCACGGCGGTGGTTCCCGTGTGCGTTGAGGTCTGCGAGGTCTATATTCATGTCCAACCGATGCTTCCCACATACTTGGCCCGTCGCGCGATTGTCCGGTTTTTGCGTCAAAGCGAATACGAAGTCTTGGACTTCATAAATTACGAGGGAGAAGCTCGCACCTTCCATCGAATCGAGCTCAGCCGGGTGCTAAATGGCATGGTGGTGACGGTCGAAGCTAAGGCAAAGTACGCATCGCTTCTGACTTTCACCGAGAAAAATCCGAGGCAAGGGTGGTGGATTATCTGTTCGTTGGAACCCGATTCGTCGAATATATTCGACCGGATGTCTGGTTCCGCGTAGCGATCTCCACCGACACTGTCGGCGCAATGACCGAACTGATCGACGGCTTACCGCCCTCTTCGGTGATCACGGAGTCGAATCAGATCGATGTCTCGGCTCTTCCATTTTTGGGAGAGCGCAGTACGCCGAATTTCCCGTTCTTCCCCTGGCTTCAGCTAGAGATCAACAACTGGGCAAACTCCTGGATCATCGGTTCACGCGGCTTGCCTGGCGAGGAGCCTTACAGCAACCGTGTCCAGTCGCTGGTTCCCGATCCAGACGCTATTAAAATCCGCATGAAGCCGGGAGTCTACCGGGCCGATTCCGTCGATCCGCCTTGCAACTCGCCTGCAGTGCACGACTTGCCGCGGCCGGATGGAACCGTTGTGCCAAGGAGGCAGGAGCATATCTTTCTGGTCTCCGGCTCCGACAACTATTTCGATCTCCGCGGCGTAGTGATCGAAACTCCCGTGTCCGTCGAGAGTAAGTTGTCCATGAAAGCGCATGTCGCAGGTTCCTGGGATATCGATGGATCGAACAACACATTCGAGGGCGGATACTTTCGCAATGTCACAGACAGGCCGTACCCGGACTACGGAGTGACGGAAAGCGAGTTCAATGTCTGCAACGACAATAATACGTTCCTGAACTGCACATTCGTAGTCAAAGGGTCGGTGCCTTACGGCTATTCGGATTTTTACGGAAAGGGTGGTCCCAACTTCGGTCAACTCAACAAGCATGCCTTTATGGACGTCGGCTCCGCCAACAACACAGTAATCTCCGGCTGCAAGGTATACATGCAGTCCTTTGGGCATTGCTTCCATTTACACAATGTGGATGGTGTTCGGATCGAGAAGTGCATAATCTGCGGCACGTTGCGGCCGACAAACGATATCTACAACGAAGTGGCAGGGCGGGCTAAGGATTACAACTACAACATCATGTACCGCGGCCCTCGGCCCATTCCTCACGACGACATTATCCCCCTAACTGAGGACGGTATTCGTGCATACGACAACGTAAGGAACATCACAGTAGTCGATACCACGCTAATGCGTGCTCGGGGATGTTTCCAGTTGCTTGGCCCCGGCAACTACACTCTTGATAACGTAACTGTTCGGGAAGCCGGCGACTTCAGCTATGATGTGAGCGCCGGAAGCCAAGGCAAAGTCGTTATGAAAAACTGTAAGGCAGACATGGCCTACAATCCCGTGTTCAATCTAACGCGAGGGGAGACGGCAAACACGCAGGCGCTCCTGACCAGCTTCGACATCTACGCCTCAGTGGGAGAGTACCAGGCGACGGTCAGGCAGTTCACGGTGACGGCGGACTCGACCGGCAAAATCGTGGTGTCATTCAGCAAGGTCACGGGTTCGGCCGCGGTATGTGGTATAGAACTTCACTGAATGTAGACCAAGCTAAATGAATTTGGGCCCCTGATATCCGGGTTAGAGAGTCAGCTTATGGACATACCACGTATTTTCTCGCGCCGCACAGTTCTTAAAGTCGCCGGGGCGGCTTTGCTTGCGACTGCTGTTGGGAAAGAGTATGCCACCTTGGCTTCTGGTGGTTCGCAGGCGGATACAGCCCTCACCTCGGAACCGATTCCGCCTCTACCTTTGGACGTTGTCAAACCGGTCGTCGCGCCGAAGGCCACCGCGTTCGATCCGGCTGCGGTTCGTTTGCTGCCGGGACCATTCCTCGAAGCCCAAACGCGCGATGGACAGTACCTGCTGTTCCTCAATCCGGATCGTCTGCTTCACAGTTTTTTGCAAAACGCCGGGTTACCACCGAAGGCCAATCCGTACGGCGGGTGGGAGGTGCAGGGGGTTGCTGGTCATATAGGCGGACACTACCTATCTGCGTGCGCCGCCATGTACCGCGCGACCGGCAACACTCAATTTCGGCAGCGTGCAGACTACATGGTCTCTGAACTGGCGCGATGTCAGGCTCAGACGCCAGACGGCCTCATCACAGCAATTCCAGATTTCCGCACGATATTCGCCAAGGTCGCGGCTACGGGCGAAGTCACGGGTTGGGTGCCCTGGTACACGATGCACAAGCTGTTCGCGGGCTTGCGGGATACCTATCGATACTGCGGGAACGAGCAGGCAAAGGGCGTATTTCTGAGGCTATCCGATTGGGCACTTGCCGAGACGGCAAACCTAAACGACGGTCAACTCGCGCGCATGCTTGATGTCGAGCACGGGGGAATGGCCGAGACTGCTGCGGATGCTTACGCGATGACGGACGAACCAAAATATCTGGAGCTCGTTCGCCGCTTCACGCACCACGCCATCATGGATCCGCTGGCTGATGGCCGCGATGAACTTGACGGAAAGCACTCGAACACAAACATCCCCAAATTGGTGGGATACGAACGCGTCTATCAACTGACGGGCCACCAGCCGTACCACGCGGCATCTGATTTCTTTTGGCAGACGGTCGTCAACAGTCGATCCTATGCAAATGGTGGCAATGGAGACCAAGAACACTTCTTTCCAGTCGCGGACTTTGCTAGCCATGTCGACTCAGTCGATACGACAGAAACATGCTGTACTTACAACATGCTCAAGTTGACCGATCTTCTGTTCCAGGCTGATCCAACCTCCAAGTATGCCGACTATGCCGAGCGTGCTTCGTTGAATCACATTCTGGCATCCCAGGAGCCAGACCATGGCATGGTGTGCTACTTCACGCCAACCAAGCCTGGTCTGTTCCGCGTGTACAACGATCCAGAAAACGCCATGTGGTGCTGCACTGGCACCGGCATTGAAAATCACGCCCGCTATGGCATGTCGATCTACTATTACTCGCCCGATGCAAAGACGCTCTACGTTAACCAGTACATTTCATCGCTGTTGAACTGGCATGAGACTGGTTTAAGTCTCAGAATGGACAGCACCTTGCCGGACGCCCACACTGCGAAATTAACAGTTACCACAAAGCAGCCGCAACGCCTCACGATCAAGTTGAGGAAACCATTTTGGGCAACGGGAGCTTCGATTGCTGTCAACGGCAAGACAGTGGACTCAGTGGCAGGTTCGGACGGCTATTTTGCTGTTGATCGCGTTTGGCACGGCGGCGACACGATCCACATAACTTTGCCGATGTCGATCCGGTTGGAGCCTTTGCCAAATGTCCCTTCAAAATGTGCGGTTATGTACGGCCCAGTCCTATTGGCATCTCCAATGGGGCACGACGGCATGGACACCCATCCCGATATAGCGACAGACCAGAATCCATACGACAATCTTCCTGCTCTTAACGTGCCGACGTTCGTCGGCGAAAGCGAAGATTTTGCGAGGAAGATCATACCAGTTAGCGGTAGCCCACTGACGTTTAAAACCGACGGCATCGGCAATCCTAGCGATGTGACGCTTTCGCCGTTTTTCCGTCTGCATCATCAGCGATACAATCTTTACTGGAGCGTTTACTCGCCGGACGAATGGAAGCGGGTGAAAGCGGAAAACGAGGCCGAGGTGAAGCGCGAGGCTGAGCTTGATGCTGACACCATCGACATTTTCATGCCCGGTAATCAACAGTCCGAAGTCGATCACAAATTTCAGCAAACAAATTCGCGCACCGGAATAGCGTTTGGGCGTGCATGGCGCGATGCGAATGATGGTTCGTTTGCTTTTTCGATGAAGGTCGATCCCACCGTTGCGGAGCAGCTTACATGTACGTACTGGGGCGGCGATGCTGGCAAGCGAGCATTCGACATAATGATCGACGGCAGTGTCATCGCAACGCAAACCCTCAATAATCTAGCACCAGGAAAGTTCATCGACGTCTCGTACGACATCCCGTCGAGCATTGTCCAGGGTAAGTCGGTTGTGTCGGTGATGTTTAAGTCAAAACCTGGAGAGATCGCAGGCGGACTCTTCGGGTGCCGAATGATGAAGAAAAAGGATTAGTCGCAATAAGAAGTGGCGTGCTGCAGTGCAAACTATCGGACTTGAGCGCATCAACGCGCCGGAAATGAGCACCGAAGTCTGTAAAGACTGACCAGCGTTTTTTGCTCATTTTACTATTTGGCGTAGGGTCACGGCATCTTCTGCGCCCACTGACTACGCCAACTTGGTGCCTCAAAGGGATCTGCGAAATACTGCGTCTCGTGCACGACCTTGCCGTCGCGGAATTCCATGATGCTCACCGTGTATGATCGCCGGTCCTCGTAGGTGATAATGTATTCCGTCACCCAGAGGTCGCCTTCCCCGATCATTCGCCTAATGTTGAACCCTGACGGCTTACCAGGATGATGGCTCCGCAAGGCCTGCAGATTGCTCCGCCCCAAGATTCGCTCTCCGGACTGGGGGTAATCGCATATGGCGTCGTCAGCATAAATTTCGTGCTCCGCGTTGAAATTCCCGGTTGCTGACGCATGCCAATGCGCATTTAGGGCTTCATGAATTTGTTGGTTGTCCATGATTGCTCCCGCCGTATTTTCGGCTTAATTGATCATTTCGCTCGTACGGCTGATATTGCATACAAGCGTAATCGACGGACCCCGATTTGCTCCTACAACCGCTGCGAACATACTAAGGCGCTACCAGACTAATACCCGAAAACGAGCTTTCCCTCGCATGTCCTGATGTTTTCAACTGGCGGCTGAAAGGCTTGGTTGTGCAAAAGGTTGTTGTTCTTTGCGACGGTTAGCCTAACTTGATATAACTCCAGAACCGTCGCTTGTTTCCTACATTGACAGGCAATTTCGATCTTACTATAATGAATTTAGCTTGCCAAAATCATGTCTCACCGTGCCTTGGCACAGCCTGATCTGATCATCTCGCCAGCAAAGTGACTTCACGGCACGCAAAGCCATAACGAAACTTCCTAGCCTACCCCAACGGCGAACCTAAGGAACTTCAATCAATTGGATAAACGCACTCCGGACTTTCAGCGTGATCCGTTTCGCGAAAAGCGTCTGGCGGCCGGCATCGAATACATGGAAGCCGAGGGGCAGCAGATGCCTTTGGTCTTGCGTCTACAAGATGTCCGCAAGGTATGCAAGGACTGGAAAACGTTCAGCAGCGACGATCCGCTTATGATCGTGCCGCATTCGGAGGCGGATGTTCGCACGGTCCGACAGTTGCCGATTGAAAACGATCCTCCCGACCACGCCGATTACCGCATCATCTTCGAGCCATTCTTCAATCGAGCCAACTACGCAGAATACCAGGCGGAGATGCGGAAATTGGTGGATGAGATAATTATTGCGGCGGCCAATCAAGGCGCGATAGACGCTGTTCGCGATGTGGCTCTCCCTCTTCAGTCGCGATCCCTAGCCCGGTTGCTGAACGTGGACGATTCCGAGTCCAAGTTGTGGATCAGTTGGGGCATCCACGTCTTCAAGGAAGGCGACGGCATCGCTAAGGGCGCGGCACTTGAAGTCTATCTCAGCGAAAAATTCGAGAACAGCAAGGATTCGGATGGGGACGATTTCTTTAGTACGTTGAACAGGGCGGATTTCCGCGGCCGAAAACTCACTCTTGAAGAGAAACTCGGCTTCGGCGTGTTGGCGTTCGCAGGCGGTCGCGATACGGTGATCCACACGGTATCAAGCATTATCGCCTACTTCGCAGAGCATGCGGAGCAGCTGGAATTGCTTCGGCAAAACCCCGCGCTCATCTCTACGGCAAGCGAGGAATTCGTCCGGTTCGTCAGCCCGCTCACCGCAATTGCGCGTCGGTGTCCTCACGGTGCACAGATACTCGGCGCCGATATCCCGCCCGGCGGTCGCATCGGGCTTTGCTGGCCATCAGCCAATCGTGACGAAACTGTTTTTGCCGAACCCCACGAAATCGCGCTCGATCGCTCGCCGAATCCTCACGTGGGTTTCGGCTTCGGAATCCACAGATGCCTCGGTGCCCCTCAGGCGCGCCTCATTATTCGTTGCTTGCTTGAATCGCTCTGCGAACTGGTGCATGGAATCGAACTCATCGAAGCGATTCCAGAGATCGAAACCGAATCGTCCTTTGTCCGGCAAGTAGGCTACAAGCGCCTGGTTGTATCTGTTACGCTAGACGAAACAGAGCGGTCGTGATTCGATTTAAGGCATGGTTCACGGCGTTCAGCACTTTTTCAAACCACCTGCGTGGTGTGTACAATTGATTCTCGTAGCGAGAGTTGGGCGTTGCGCGAGTGATGAAACATCGAAGTTCTGCACAGCATCATTCGTTCTTGCAAGCTTGTTGCCGATTCAACATCGCTTTGCTTCCTGACACCCTCTTGCGTGGACGGTGGATTTGATTCCCGAAACGGACTGGCGCAGAAGCGCGACTCAAGACGCATCACGATCGCTTGTGTATCTTAAGAGCACAGCAGCACTTGGATAGCGAAGTTTTTGATTTTACTCCATGCAATTTTTGCTTTGAAAGTTGGCCGACTCTGATAATAAGAAAAGTAGGTGGCAGCCGCAGGCCAGCGTGTTTTGCATAGGATGAGTTGGGGATACCTCCATACGCCACAGGGGTTTGATCTTGATCTTTCAACGGTTGATCATTCGCGATCGGAATTCGCCTTCATCCCTTGTTTGACCAAGAACATTTCCGGGGCTTTAGTGCAAGTCTGCTGCGGTTAGTGATATTGTGCCAGAGCCGGAGTTCTGAAGCCAACTGATCTGGACCGTCTGGCCGGCCACGGCCGCTTGATAGCTGATTGTGTATGTGGCGTCCCATTGCCCAGCGGCGGACGGCTGGATGTTCACATAGTCAGGCGAACTGCCGTCCGAGATGTGCGCGGTGAGCTTTCCGCCTTCGCCTTTGCCTCCGACGTAGACTGTCAATGTCCGCAACGTCAGGTCGGCTGGAGCGGTGAAAGTGAACCCATTACTGGCCCCGGCCAGGCTCAAGCCTCCCTTATTGTTGGAAGCCGTCGCTGTGGGTGTGCCGTCAGTCCAGGAGCACGAACGGCTGTCGGAAATCAGGATTGTTGGAGTCGAATTGCCGACCAACGTATAGCTAGAGATCTGGCTTCCGCCACTCGCCTTGCGGACGATTCCCGGGACGCCGCTGCCCCAATGGATCCAATCCGTTGTGCCTTCGGTAGTTAGGTTAACCGCCTGCGGACCCGGATTCGCGACCACTCCCGAAAGAAGACCACCAGAACCCCCACTGCCTGCGGTGATAGTAATTGAGGACGACGCGTTGACCGTCCCCATGGTTGCCGTGACTATCGCCGAACCGGCCGACGCTGGCGCAGTGTAAACGCCAGCCGCGCTGATCGATCCGCCACCACTCGTGACGCTCCAAAGCGCGGTCGGATTGGGACTGATCAAATTTCCAAACTGATCCTTCGCGGCTGCGATCATCTGCAAGAGATGGCCGGCCACGACGGAGCCTGGTGACGGCGAAACGTAGACTTTGGCGGGAGTCTGCGCGACGACAACGGTGGTGCTTGAGGTCGCAGTCTGCCCGCCGGGTGTGGCAATCGTAACGGTAAAGAGGTAGCTGCCCGCTAATGTAAACGTCGCCGTAGCCAATTTTGCCCCATTGGTGCCGTTCGCCGAGAATGTCACTGGCGCTGGGCCGGTCGCGGTCCACGAATAGGTGAGGCTTGGCTCCCCTTCGATGCACGCGCCAAGAACAGTTAGGGTCGTTGTTTTCCCCGTAACTGGCGAAGGGCTTGCGGCGGCGGGAGTCGCAATGGTAGGCGTATCGATCGGGGTCGCGGAAACTTCATTCGATGCCGTGCCTTCGCCTTCATCGTTTATGGGCGACACTATATAATAATAGGTCGAGCCGAGTCCAACTGCAGTATCCGTGTAAGTCGTGGAAGTAATGGGTGTCGCGCCATTGATGGGGAGCGAAATATCCTCGCCGCCGCTGACTGTGCCGCGATAAATGTTATATCCACTCACGGCGTATCCAGTTGCTGGCGCAGTCCACGTGAGAACAATCTGAAAGCCGGAAACGGCCGGAACGACTTGCGCTTGTAGGCCCGAAACCGCACCTATCGACTTGGCTGAGGCAGTTCCAACGCACAGTGCAAGCAACGCAAACGCCAAAACCGTTCTAGTGACGCTGGCCATCAGTCGGCGGAATATATGCTTAAAGCGCTTTGAGCTGTAGGTGGACATTGGCAGAGTTCCTAGCGATTTTACATTTAGCCGCAAACCGGCGGCGGTGATTTCAGTTTGCACTCGCGGTAAGGCTTGTTACCGGGCTTGGCAGGCTGGGAGTCGCGACATAGAACGAGACATCGTCCACATGAATCCAGTTGCCAGCGTTGGCGTCAGAATAAAAGCCAATTGTGCAGCTTCCGCTCGTGACAGAGATTCCGGAGATTGTGATGCGGACGTAAGAAAGTCCCGCCGGAATCGCGACCGTTAGGTCGGGCCCGCCGTAGCCTGTTGCTTTCATAATGCAACTGTTTTGTCCGCCGCTGCTTTCAACCCAAGCATTCAGGGTGTACACGCCAGTCTGCGGCACGGCAATCGTCTGGGACGTGTAGACTTTGTACGCGGCCGACTTATAGTGCTCCATGCAGTTTGCGCCGGAATGGGGATTGGACGTGTTGATCATGCAGGCGTTGGCATCGCTTACGGAAGTGACCGTCCATCCGCTGAGACCTTGTTCGAAACCGTAGTTTTGCGCAAGATTTGGCGTGATCTTGGCGACCTCAGTCGCGTTGAGTGTGAGCGTGTTGCCCACAAACGCGCGTTGCGACTGCTCAACCCAGCTATTGGTGGAATCGTAATAGCCGATGGGAGCCGCGTACATCTGGACATACGACGAGTTGACGGTGAAGATATTGCCTGTAGTGAGGCTCATCAAGATCAGGTCGCCGTTATGATCCTGGACGGCAAATCCCACGCCGCCATTGGCAGTTTGGAATGAGATCGATTTACCGGCAACTGTTTGACTCTCTGTCCAGTTGCCCGCGTTGTTGCCCACATTGAACGCCGCGCAGTTCGCTTGAACGGCAACCGCAATCTTCTTGTCCGCCTTGTAGATCATCTGATTGAATGCAATGATCTGGCTGGTCGAGTTTTCGAGGCCATCGCTCGACGACGAACCGTTGAGGTTGTACGGCACCATCATCGTGCCGTCGCGAGGTGTCCAAACAGTGGGATCGCTGGTCTTTCGGAAAATGCCGAGGTCGTATGCCTCCCAAGGCGCGCAAGTTCGGATTTCATAGACACCATATCCGCCGCCCTGCGCAAAATTTGACAAAATGCAGTTGACCAGATTGCCGTATTGTCCGCCGCCCTCCGGCTGATGCGTCACATTGAACGGCGTGCCTACCGGAATCGTGTTTTGAGTCGTCTGAAGATTGCTAGGCGTGTTGCTGTACGTGTTGACACCAAAGATGTCTACGCCCGTGCCGGTGGTAGAGCGGGCGTTGAAGCAGTCCAGCGCGCGATACCAAGAGCCGATGTTTGTGCGCGTGACTACATTTCGCGGGCTGCCGTGAACAACACTACCCATCGTGTTAATCAGGTTGTTCACGGCCGCAAACTGACCACCCGCGTACATTATTTCGGCCATCTCCGTTAGATTTCCCCAGGTGAACACCACCGGGCCAGAGCCGTCGGGTTCGTTCTCGCACTGGATCATGATCACGCGATTATTGGTGTCGTAGGACGCAATAAACGACATCAGCGCCGAAAGCGCGGCTGTCTCCACCGCAAGGAGATTTGGACTGGATAAGTCTAAGAAATTGGTGTAGGCAGGGTTTCGAGGGTACGTGGTCGTGTCGTTAACAACATAGTTCGGTGCAAAGTTAAAGCCCGACACTGCAGAGCCGCCCCAGTTCAACTGGACATTCATTCCATACAGATTTGCCTGATCGATTATGGTCGAAACATACGGCGTGAAGCTGTAGACTCCCTGACTCGATTCGACATAGTTCCATGGGATGCCGACGATCACAGTCTTGAATCCAACACTGTTCGCATATTGGAAGCAGGCTTTTACGAGGGCCATATTCGCAGGTGAAAAGTTTCCAAAGATGATGTTGTCGAGCCGGAGCTGAACTCCATAAAAGAGCAGGGGCTGGCCGTTTGCAACCACGTAAGTCTTGCCGTTGGCAGTGACCAAATGCGATACGGGAACGGCAGGAGTTCCGCTGGCATCGGCTTTTTGTTCTCCGAGGCGCATGAGCAGCGAACCGCTAGAGATCGCCAGTGATGTCAGCGCTACATTTCGGATAAATCTGCGTCGAGAGGGGTTATGTTGCATCGAAATCGACTTCCATCCGCGTCCGATTTTGGGCGGACAACAACAATCGCATGGCTGCGGCAGCTAAAAGTGAAAGCACATCGGAATGCAGATAAATGCATTCAGCAATCAAATACTTCATTGTATGCGCTCTGCATATGCATAATAGCAGGGCCTGCCAGTCGTGTCAATAGGCTTAAGACATTTTGGGTGTGTCAGAGGACTGCGCGTGGCACCAAGCCGCCAATTTTGAGCTTGAAAGGGTCAGTTTCAAACTCAGGTATTGACTAAATGACGTAATTCTGGCATTATGTATGCACAGACGATAATAGTAGAACTGTCTATTGCGGTCAGCGATCGCAACGTCACTTTCTCACAATCATGACTGGAAAAAATGGATTGAAAACCCTCCCCAAGAAGGTTCTTTACCGGGACATCGTCAACGACATCAAGCGGCAAATTGACGAGTACCGGATTTTG
The DNA here is from genome assembly GCA_963699265.1 of uncultured Armatimonadota bacterium. Classification (GTDB taxonomy): domain Bacteria; phylum Armatimonadota; class Armatimonadia; order Armatimonadales; family Capsulimonadaceae; genus CAXSEA01. The sequence goes on from OY969427.1 coordinate 2,766,471, forward strand.
CCAGGGGAACGGCTGCCGTCGATCGCCGACCTCGCCGAGCAGCACCGCGTAAGTCACATCACGATTCGTTCAGCCATTTCCGAGCTGTCGAAGATGGGATACGTCGCAAGTCGGCCAAGAGCTGGCGTATTTGTGAATTTAGAGACGTCTCGTCAGCAAAAGATGACCCGTTAACCAAGCACTGAACGTGTACGCTTTGCCGATAGCGAATCGAATCAAACGCTTGCGGGAACGCTGTTGGGACTGATCGCGGTCGATCCGGGTCTTGACGTGATCAACCCGGACCGAGGCGCGCACTTCAATCAGCACAGAATTTCAATTTTGCGCGGTGCGGAACAGGCCATCGGCGAGGCTGGCGGAAGCGCCAGGTTTGTCAGCATCGACGATTGGACCCACATCGGCCAAGATTTTCCGGCAGCGATCGAGTCGCACTTGGCGGCCGGCGCTTCCGCAATTATCGTTGTGGACATACACAACCATCCGGGACTTGCCGATCAGGTGATGCACTATGTGGCTAAGCTGAATGTTCCGCTGATCTACGTTTCGTCAGGCGAAACCTGCAATCCACCGTTTCACGTATATTGCGACAATAAAGCGTCGGGCGTAATCGCTGGGAAGCATATGCTTCGGCAAGGCTACCACGATATCATTTTTGTCGGGCCGGTTAACAATATCTGGGTGGATGAGCGAAGCGAGGGAGTCGCAAAAGCGCTCGAAAGTGCTGGCACCGCGGTTCGCTTTTGTGAATTGCCGGCTAAGATGGACCGAATTCCTGATCTTCCAGAAATCACGGAATTCTATGACACCAAATACAGCCTAATCGAATCAAGCTTGGCGCAAGTAACCGGATGGCCGGGAATAGTAGCGGCAAACGACGACGCTGCCATGATCGTCTACCGAATACAGAGTGCGAAGGGTCTTAAGCCGGGACGCGACTATGGCTTGATCGGCTTTGATGATGAGCCCGAAATCAGGCAGCACGGAATTTCGAGCATGTTCCCTCGTTTCCAGGCGCTTGGCGAACAAGCGGTCCAGCTTGCGTCGCAAACGTTGCACGGCCAGATCAGCAACGCAGTCGTCAGAATTCCGCTGGTGCTGTTGGCGCGAGAGTCAACACTTGCAAGGGCTGAAGGTTAAGTTCAAACAATCGGCTTTTGCATGTTCTTTGCTTGACAACTTCGTTCTGATCACTTATTATGCATATGCAGGATAGATACATAAGTTTACACTGACGAGGAGGCATCTCGTCCCCGTTATCTCGAATTAAGGAATAAAGAATTCAGTGAAAAGAACAGCCAAGGCAGGCTTTACTCTGATCGAACTTCTCGTTGTTATAGCAATCATCGCCATTTTGGCAGCAATTCTATTTCCCGTCTTTGCCAAAGCGCGCGAAAAGGCAAGACAGACCACCTGCACCAGCAACTTAAAGCAGCTCGGCATCGGATTCACACAGTATATCCAAGACTATGACGAGACCTATCCCGTAGGGATGGGCAAATGCTCGACAACCCTCTTCCCTCAATTTGCGCAGAATTGGACGCAGCAGATTTACCCGTACGTCAAGGCGACCGGAGTTTACACGTGTCCCGACGATCCCTCCGTGCTGGCCGCACCCTACACCGTTGTATCGTACGCGACTAACGAGCAGTTTTTGCCCGCAAACTATGTTCCGCTTGCCGTTGCGAAGTTGAGCGCGCCTGCCAGCACGGTTATGCTGTGTGAGGTAACCATGGGGAACACGGCCAAGTCTCAGCCAGCGGCGGCGACGCCCGACGCGTACGGATGGATGACTTTCGGCGAATACAGTGCGGGAAACCTGTTTACAGTCAATGACACGTACGGATACAACGGCTACTATCCCAATGGCGAATTGCAAACGGGACTGTTTTACAATAATGCGGTCGGATCCGCCGCAGGTGTCCAGCCGTTTTTGAGCAGTGGAGTGCATACGGACGGTTCAAACTATCTGCTCGCCGATGATCATGTCAAATGGATGAAGGGTTCGTCGGTCTCGCCGGGCTATACTTACACGTCCCCCACGTATTGCACGACCTCCACTGGTACGTTCGCCAACGGCACACAGTGTCCGACCACGGCCGCAACGTTCAACATTTACTAATCGATCCATGCGAGATCGCGAATAGCCCGATTGCTGGTCGCTGCAATGGCCGGCAGCCGGGCTAATTTACGTGTGCTGATCGAGGTTTTTTGAGACAAGGGAACCGGGGTCGAAAGCTAGCCTAGGCATACACAGAAGTTTTTTGCAACAATCTGGTTCCACCTACTTGACAGTTAGACCAAGATAGTTTATTATGCATATGCAGAGCAGATGCACAATCTCCGTGGTGAGACGAAGCCTGCTTTCAAAACGTAAGGTTTTTGAGGGAGACAATCTATGAAAAGATCAAAAGCAGGCTTTACTCTTATTGAACTGCTCGTTGTAATAGCCATTATTGCTATTCTTGCAGCCATCCTATTTCCAGTATTCGCAAAGGCGCGCGAAAAGGCCAGGCAGACTACCTGCGCTAGCAACCTAAAGCAACTGGGGATCGCGTTCACCCAGTATATTCAGGACTATGACGAGATCTATCCTCTCGGCGTGGCAACTGCTTCGACCGGTACGTTCCAGACTAACTGGACTCAGGAAATCTACCCGTACGTCAAGGCGACGGCCGTTTACACATGCCCTGACGACACGTCAGTTCTGCCCGCACCGTACACCGTGGTGTCCTATGCGACAAATGAGCAGTTCCGTCAGCAGAATGCTAGCGGTGCGTACTACATCATCGGCCCCGCGAAGCTGACGGCACCTGCCAGTACGATCTTGCTTTGCGAAGTGACGATGGGCAATACCGCGCTCGGTGGCGGTCCGGTAAAGTCCCAGCCCGCTTCGTCAACTCCTGATGCATATGGATGGATGACCTACGGAGAGTACAGTGCGAGCAACCTCTACTCGATCACCGACACGTACGGTTACAATGGCCAATATCCGAATGCGGAATTCCAGACAGGGCTGTTCTACAACGACGCCACGGGATACGCCGCTGGTGTACAACCGTTCCTTGGCAGCGGCTTGCACACTGACGGCTCCAACTACCTTCTGAACGACGGCCATGTTAAATGGCTGAAGGGTACGGCGGTTTCGCCTGGCTACACGTACACTTCCCCTACTTACTGCGCAACGCCGAATGGCGTCTTCGCCAACGGTACGCAATGCACGACAAACCCAGTCGCAGCTACGTTCAACATCTATTAATTCCGTCGAGGAATTGTTGTCGTCCGACCTTGAATCTTATGATCCAAGATCGGACGACAACATATTCGGCTCTGATATAAGTTCGGAATCTATCTGATGCGGCATGTCAAGTCATAAAGGCTTGACGGCGACGCTTTGCTCGTGTTATTATGCATACTCAGAGTATATGCATTGAGCGGGCGTTTGCCAGTGGCGATCTATCGTGCTGCCATCACGCTGGGTCAATTTGAAAGTCGAAGATATGCCAGCAAATAATCAATTTGGTTTGTCGAGGCGAGGATTTATCCGCGACATAACATTGTCCACGGTCGCGGTCGCCGCCGGGCAAGCATTCCTGAGCCTCGGAAGCCAGTCCCGCGCCGAATTGGCCGGTCAGTCCCTGGCTAAGCGGGTCTCGTATCTGAAGACGAAAAACGGCAAGACAATCGTCGTTGTAAATGAGCGACCGTATTTGATGTACGGTGTTCAGATCAGATTGGACTGGCTGATGCCGGACTTTTCCGAAGCCACGTGGGCGAAGGCGCAGTCCTGCTTCGAACACGCCAGCACATTAGGGTTTAAGACGGTCTCGGTGCCAGTGTACTGGAGCCATGTCGAGCCCACCGAGGGCGTGTACCAGTATGCGAACTACCTCGACAAAATCATCGACAACGCAAAAGCGCACGGCTTATATCTGCAGATTCTTTGGTTCGGCTCGGATGTCTGCGGTTGGAATGATGCACCGCAGTATGTTCAAGACGACAAAGTTCGATTCCCACGGCTGGCTAAGTACGATAATTTTCTCGACCTCACCAATCCAAAGCTAATCGACAAAGAAAAGGCTGCGCTTGCAGCCATGATGTCGCACATCGCTTCATACGATACGTCCGACCGTGTCGTCATGATTCAGGTCGAAAATGAGCCTGACGGTGCGGGCGCGATCACCACAACACTTAAAGTGGGGCGATGACGCGGACATGCGGGACAAGATGTTCGCGGGCAATCAGTTCGCAGCAGCCAACGCCCTGATCAATACGATGGGGGAAGTGGTACACAACAGCCCTCGCAAGATTGTCACCCGCATCAATATTGGCACGACCTACAGAGCGGACGATTGCTTCAACGCGCGGCCTGCAGTGATCGCCGGGCGTAGACATCTACGGCGTCAACTCGTACGACACTCATCCGGATGTCACCAAGAAGGCACTGAACGCGATTCCGGTCTCCACATTGTCCAATGTCGCCCATCAGCCGGAGGGTGGGGGCGCACCGGACAATCTGATCAATCTTATTTTGTCGAACTTCGAGGAGGGTGGCGGCTTCCTAATCTACGAATTGCGCTGCACTTCCGCGAACAGCGATTCCGGCATCTATCGATACGCTCCTGATCTGAGCAATTGGGTGGAACGCGACGGGACGCAAGAGATTTGGAAGGGCAAGCTCGAAAACAAGACGAGCGACATTGCGCTGTTCAATCATACGATCAACAAAGCCGATCAAAAAATTGCAGTCGCCGTTAAGGGACGCTGCGCCGCATTCAATGTAGACAATCATTCCGGAAACTGGACCGAAGATCGGACGATCGGATTCCAAAACACTGTCCTATCAGACATGGAGCGGCGCGCCTGCGTTCGCTCTTGAGGACACAAACGGCGACTTGATTCTTCTCAATCTTACAGACGGGAATGTCTTTACCGTTGATCCCTCCTATGTGAATCCGCGCGGTGCTTCGATAGGCTATTTCGACGCCGACAACAACTGGGTAGAGCAGAGCGTACGTCCCTTCAAGGGCAACACCGTCCTTCTGTGGAAAACCGAGGCTGCGCGCCTCGTCGCAGGAAAGAGTGTCGCCGTCAGTTCGGTGAATCTTGTCCAAAATCCCGGCTTTGAAGATGGCCTCTCGGACTGGGTTGTTAGTCCCTCTGGTTCCTACGCGAGCCATATCGACACAGGCTTTCCGCATACTGGCAAGGCGTGTCTGGCGCATTGGGACAAGACCGCGTACAAGGTGAGTACATCCCAAGTCGTGACGGTTTCGCAAAGCGGCACATACAAGTTGACTGCTTGGGTGCAGTGCAGTGGTGGTCAAAATGACTGCAAGTTGCTAGCCATTAACTACGGCGACACCGCTAAAGCGATCTCGATTGCTAAAACAAACGGTTATGAACAGATTCAGATCGAAGGCATTGTCGTGACAGCGGGCACTTGCACCATCGCGTTCATTTCCGATGCGAATGCCGATAACTGGCTTCATGTAGACGACGTCTCTTTCGTTCGCCAATCTTAGGTTCTTAATGACATTAACAGCTCAGCTTAAGCAGAATCCTCCAGTAATCCAGCAACCCACTGGGGCAAACTGCTCGCCGAGAATTAACGGCGCGAGGATTGTCGGCGCTCGCCCTAGCGCACCTTTTCTTTTCCAGGTACCGGCAACCGGATCAGGTCGACTCTTCTACGGCGAAACTGGTCTTCCCAAAGGGCTCGCCATAGATTCCGAGACTGGCATTATTTCTGGATCGGCGACAGAATCTGGCGAGTATCCTGTCGAACTGAGCGTGTCAAACGAGTTTGGCAGTGTTCAACGGGCACTCAATATTCGTATTGGACAGGAGATTTGTCTGGCGCCGCCGATGGGCTGGAATAGCTGGTACGCATTTTCGGACTCGGTCACCGAAGAGTCTGTGCGCCACACAGCGCGGGCCATGGTTGGCAAGGGGCTGACTGCCCATGGCTGGGGCTATGTCAATATCGACGACTGCTGGCAAGGGCAACGTGGCGGCAGGTTTGGCGCCATACAACCGAATGCGCGATTCGGCAACATGAAGCGTCTTTGCGACGATCTTCACGCCCTGGGACTTAAGGCGGGTATATATTCTACTCCGTGGATGGGCACTTACGCAGGATTCATCGGCGGCAGCGCGCCAGACAACAGCGGCGACTACTCCAGCATGGCGCTCGCAGAAGCGGATCGTCGCCAGCAGCACCAGTACTTTGGCGGCTATCCGGCCATCAAGACAAACGGTGTTGGTAAAGTGGGGCCAGCTTGGCTGTTCGACCGTGACGTGATACAGTGGGAGGAGTGGGGCTTCGATTTTGTTAAAGTCGATTGGCATCCAAACGATGTACAGACGGCAAGCCGGATTGCGTCTGATATCCGAAGCGCTAAGCGCGACATTGTGTTCAGCATCTCCAACGGCGCCTCTTTGGAAACCGCGAACGAACTGTCCGCGATAGCCAATATGTGGAGAACAACCGGCGATGTTTTCGACAATTGGGAGTCGATTAGGAGCGTAGCCGCCGCGCAGGCGCCATGGCAGCAGTTCGCAAAGCCGGGCCATTGGAACGATCCCGACATGCTACAAGTCGGTATGCTTGGCATTACGAATGGAGCGGATGGACACTTCTATCCAACGAAGCTGACTCAAGCCGAGCAGATGTTTCAGATGAGTCTTTGGTGCATGCTGTCTGCGCCGCTCATGATAAGTTGTGAGGTGGAAGCGCTCGACGAGTTTACAATCGGGTTGCTTACCAATGATGCCCTGATCGACATCGATCAAGATCCCGCTGGCATTCCTGCGTTCCGAGTCGAGGTCGAGGACGTCGTGGTTTGGGTGAAGCGCCTGTTTGATGGCTCTACCGCTGTCGGCTTCTTCAATAGTGGTGACGCGGCCAAAGATGCGCAGGTTGATTTCGATACACTTGGCATCTCGGGTCCGCATCATGCTCAGAATCTATGGAACGCAAACGAAACCGCAGTAATCGATGGCCATATTCGCGCAGGTATCCCACCGCACAGCGCCGTGGTTTATCGGCTTTCGAACGAGCGCAGCGGCCGATAATGCAGTCAACGCATTTCAAGATCAGTGGTTTTGAGTCAATCGATTAATGGCAACGGATCTAGCTGGTGAGCTTGCACAAGATGGCACGGAAACGTCCCCGCCAAATCAGTCGCACTCAGAATCCACTCGACCGCCAACCGTCACTGCGCGCGCCATTCTGCTGGCGCTGATCCTTCTGCCGATCAACGCCTACTGGGTGGTTGCGATGGAGTTCCAGCGGTACTCAGCGCATCCGACCACGGTATCGCTCTTTTTCAACTGCATCTTCTTTCTTGTGGTGCTGACTGGAATCAACAATCTGGTCGGCAAGGTGCGTCAATCCTGGCGGTTCAGTCAAGGCGAATTGCTGCTCATCTACTCGATGCTGTGTATCGGTAGCTGTATGGCGAGCCATGATTTTGGCCAGGTTCTTGTCACATCGATCGCTTATCCCTTTACACAGGCAAATCACACAAACAACTACGCGGAACTCTTCTGGCAATACTTGCCAAAATGGGCGATGGTTAGCGATATCAAGGCCACCGAAGGCTTTTATCGCGGTCACAGTACGCTTTACACAGCCGACCACCTACGCGCATGGATTGGTCCAGCGCTGGTTTGGACGGCGTTTGTTAGCGTGCTTTTTTGGGTGATGATCTGTGTCAATGTGATCATCCGCAAGCAATGGACAGACTCGGAGCGCCTCGGCTATCCGCTCGTTAAGATGCCCCTTGAGCTGACCGCTTCACAGCCTGGTGGCAGCGGAGTATCGGGCATTCCGTTGACTAAGAACAGGCTGTTTTGGGGCGGATTTTTGCTTGCGGCCACAATCGACGCGGTCAATTCGCTGAACTACTATTATCCAAGTGTTCCATCCATCCTTGCCCCGGGAAACGGACAGAGCGTTTTTGACCTTCATATTTTCTTTGTGAACAAGCCGTGGACCGCAGTTGGTTGGACACCGGTAACGTTCTATCCATTCCTAATCGGTCTTGGCATGCTTTTGCCGATGGACTTCCTGTTTTCGGCCTGGTTCTTCTACATTTTTTGGAAGCTGGAAGCCGTCTTCTCGCTGGCGGCTGGATGGGACGCCGATCCGCGCATGCCCTACGCCAACTATCAGTCGCTTGGCGCGTACCTGTTGTTTTTCACATCGACGTTTTGGCTGAGTCGCCGCTATTTCGTGCAGGTGTGGAAGTGCGCGATTGGCAGGAAATCGGAGCTTGACGATGCGGACGAGCCGCTGCGCTATAGAAATGCGCTACTCGGCATTGTCGTTGGCCTCGCCATCCTGATCATGTTCTGCAATGTGCTTGGGTTGAGCATTTGGATCGCAATCCTGTTCTTCGTTCTGTACCTTGCTCTCGCGCTCGCGATTACGCGCATGCGGGCTGAAATGGGCACACCTGTGCATGACTTGCACTTCACTGGGCCAGACTGGACTTTGTCCGATCTGCTTGGTCCGCGAGTCATCGGCGCGCATGGTCTGGCAGTCTTCTCGCTGTTCTATTTCTTCAATCGCGCGTACCGCAGCCATCCGATGCCGTTCCAGCTCGAGGCTCTGAAGATGGCCGAAGTAACCGGTAGGCGAAAGGAGATGAAAGGCTGGATCTTCGCGCTTCTACTTGCCTGCGTTGTTGGGATGGTGAGCGCGTTTTGGGCACTCCTGCACAACACCTACATCTACGGCAACACGAATCTTTGGATGGGTACGGAGCCGTGGGATAGATACGCAAGTTGGCTGACCTCTCCAAAACCACCCAATTTGACCGTAGCCGGAGCCATTGCAATTGGTTTTGCGCTTGCTGCGGTGATGCAGGCAATTCGGAGCCAGGGAATCTGGTGTCCGTTCCACCCGCTTGCGTTTGCGGTCAGCAGCTCCTGGGAGATCAATCTGCTCTGGATGCCGCTGTTCATCGCGTGGGCGACAAAGGGTTTGATCCTGAAATATGGCGGAGGAACGACGTACCAAAAGTCGCTTCCGTTCTTCTACGGCCTCATTCTAGGTCAATTTATCCCTGGCAGCCTGCTCAATATTTGGGGCATTTTGACAGATACGCCGACTTACCAGTTCTGGCAATGAGCATTTACCCTTCAGCATCAATCGGTGCTCAAAAACCTTCATCAACACATTGGAGTATTTTTCGTTTGCAAGAAAATTGGATCAACAATGGCTGGCTGTTTACTGCCGACCAAGCAGATAAAAGCGCGCAAGCAGTCAGCTACGATGCCTCATGCTGGACAAGCGTGATATTACCGCACGTTCCGCGTATTGAAAAGTTCGACGAGCCGTTCCCTTGGCAGGGCGTCTGCTGGTACCGCCGCGAGATACTGCCAGCGGCGAACTGGTTCGGCAAGCGGATCGTGGTGCGGTTCGAAGCGGCGATGCAGATTGCGGATGTCTGGGTGAACGGCATTCACGCCGCTCGGCATCTTGGCGGCTATTTGCCGTTTAGCGTCGATATCACCGAAGCCGCAGCGAGCGGCGCGCCCATTCTTCTGGCGGTGCGGCTCGACAACCGCGATACCGACCTCGTGCCGCCCGGAAAGCCAACAAAGGGCCTCGACTTCAACTATCCCGGCGGCCTGTATCGCGGTGTCAAGCTGATCGTGCAAAATTTGCTGCATGTAAGCGATCCCATTGAGGCTGGAATTGTCGCTGGCGGCGGGATTTTCGTTCAATTTTCTGACGTTTCGGACAAGTCGGGCGCAATACATGTTCAGACCGGTATTCGAAACTCAGCGGATAAAACAGCACGAAATGTAACCGTTCGGCAACAGCTAGTGGACAACGCATCCGAGCAGGTCGTTTTCGAGGCTTTGTCGGCACCGACCATTGTTCCTGCCCACAGCCACGAGCATACACGCCAAGAGTGGACTATCGCTAATCCTCGGCTTTGGCATCCGGATCGTCCCAATCTTTACACGCTCATTACAACTGTTTTCGCAGACGGTATTGAGATGGACGAGGTCCAAACCACTGTAGGTATCCGATCATTCGTGCTGGAAAATCGCGTTCTCATCAATGGCCAAGAGTGTCGCGTCGTCGGCTCGAACCGGCACCAATCCTATCCGTATATTGAATACGCCCTGTCACCGTATGCCAGCCGGCGTGATGCGCAAAGGATCGCCGACTCTGGCCTCAACCATATTCGCCTTGCACATTATCCGCAGGATCCGGCGTTCCTCGATGCCTGCGACAAGCTTGGAGTACTGGTGCAGCCGGCGATCCCGGGCTGGCAGCAATTCCACGATAACGATTCGTTCATAGCGTCGTCGTTTCAGAATATCCGCGATCTGATCAGGCGCGATCGGAACCATCCAAGCGTGATTTTTTGGGAACCGAACCTCAACGAAACCGACGGCAACCACCTCGACTGGTGCCGGACGGCGCATCTCATCGCGCACGAGGAGTATCCCGGCCAGGAGTGCTACACGTTCGGCGATTCGTATCCATCTGGTTGGGAGCCTGGATGGGACGTCAAAGATTTTGTGCGTGAGTATGGCGACTGGGGCTTTGGCGGCAATGAAAGCACCTCGCGGCATACGCGCGGCGACGGCGAAGCAGCAATGCTGCAGCAGGCGTGGAACTTTCAATGGACGCATAACCAGCACTGGGCCAGTTTTGAAGACCCGTCCAAGCGGTTTATTGGCGATGCAACTTGGGTGATGTTTGACTACAACCGCGGCTATTATCCAAAACCCTGCACCTGCGGGATGATGGATATCTTTCGTCTGCCCAAATACGTTTACTATCTCTTCCAAAGCCAGCGCGATCCGAAAATTCGCCGAGCCGACATCGAAAGCGGCCCGATGGTGTTCATTGCCAGCGACTGGGCACCGCGCCCATCCGGCGGCAAGGTGGTCGTCTTTAGCAACTGCGATGAAGTCGAGCTGTCGCTTAACGGCACTGTAATTGCTCGCCAAAAGCCTGATAGCGGGCCAGATACCGATTACAGCGGCCGAAAGGCGGACTTGAGCGCGACCGTCGGCCAACAGACCGACTCGACCGGCGGAAATCCCTTCGACGGTGGCAACGCGTCCCACCTCGCGCACCCGCCGTTCATGTTCTTCGATGTTCCCTACGCAGAGGGAGAACTGACCGCTGTTGGCTACATTGACGGTGAGCCGATCGCGGATTTCTCGGTAAAAACTCCGGGCAAAGTCGCCAAGCTAGATATCCTATTTGACGACCAGCGCATCCCGCTCGTCGCCGACGGCGCCGATACTATTTTCGTCCGCGTGCTGATTCTCGACGACAGCGGAACTGTTGTCCCTGTCAACGAGCTTCCAGGCATCCGCTTGACAATTGACGGCGATGCGGAACTGATCGGCACAGATCCCATTCATGTGGAGGCGGGCATTGCATCGGTGCTTCTTCGCGCAGGAACAACTCCGGGATTAATTCGAGTCATAGCAACAGCTCAACCAGGCATTCGGCCAGCGAGTGCATCATACTCGTTGGAACATGCGTCCACGGTTTGAGCGACACATCCGAAGCTAGTATCGCGCCGAAACAGCGCCAGGTTTCGCAGAAAATTGCGAACCGAATGCGCCAAAAGTCCTCGTAATCCGACCTGACTTCAGCACAGGTAGCGCAACAATATTGCTGCGCTACCTTCGTTCGTAGGACCGCTATACTGAATGGACACAACTATCCCCACCCGACATTTTGTCCGCCGGTTTGTCCTACGGTGCTAATTCAGATGTTGTGAACTCAATCACGTATGTTTCACTAAGACACACTCGCCTTGCCAGCATAGAAGAGTGTTGGTGCCAGTATTGAAGTTCTTGGTATATTGCTGAACCCAGTTATTGTTCGAGTCGAAATAGCCAACGGACGCCGTCGTGCCGTGCGGGAATCTTGAATCGATGGTAAAGCTGTTTCCAGCGGTAAAGTTCAGCAAGATCAAGTTTCCGCTTGCGTCTTCCATTGCAAACGCCTGCGCGTTGTTCCAGTTCGTGTAGGTGATTTGCCACTGATTTACTGGGTCAACGGTGTGCGTCTCCGGACTGCCCGCTGCAGCGTTTCCAGCCAGATTGAATGCAGCACACGTGTAGGGTGTCGCAAGAGCGATGTCTTGCGCAGCCTGATAGATGGTTTGGTTGAAGGTCGTTATAGAGGCAGTGTTGCTTTCGGTTTTCCAATTCGTGCCGTCAAGATTATAGGGAGTCGTCTGCGAGCCGTCTCGCGGTGTCCAGGTGGTTTCCGCTTGACTGGTCGTTCGCCGGAATATTCCTAGGTCGTATACAGGCTGCCAAACTCCATTGCTTTGCCATCCTTGCAGAGTGCGCAACTCATAAATGAGAGCGCCGCCTCCGTCCTGGAAGTTAGACAATACTAGGCTGATATAATTGCCATACTGGCCGCCACCTTCGGGCTGGTAGCTCACGTTGTTTTCGTATTGCAAACTTGCGCCGGTGTTGGACGTTAAGGGGTCGATATATATTGGCGTGGCCAACTCACCATAAATGGATGAAGGCGTCAATTGTGCCAAATCGTTATGAACGCTCGCTTGACTCGATGATGTCAGTGTGGACGTGTAAAGGTCCACGCCGAAGAGATCGACTCCGTATGGGTAGGAGTTTCGCCCGTTGGCCAGGTCAATCGACCTATATGAGGATCCGATGTTGACTCGAGTGAGGCCGGTCCACCCACTGCTGGCTTTGACATTGGCGGCGAGGGTGTTGATCAGGTTGCTGACCGCGGAGAATTGACCGCCGTTGAACATCTCGCCGTTCATCTCGCTTTGATTGCCCCAGGTCAGCGGTTGACCGCCATTACCGTCAGGCTCATTTTCGACCTGAAGCATGATCACCGAACTCGCAAACCTGCTCTGAGCAACATGATTCATGGCAGCGACAAGCGCACCGGACTCGGCGTTGATCAGATTGCTGCTGGACAGATTTAGATAGGTGTAGGTGTTGGGTGAGTTGTACTCGCTTATGACTGGATAGTGAGTATGGTCGCCTAAGACATATTGCGGAGCATCTGTGCAACCTCCGCATACGTCCGACCCGTACCAGAGAAGCTGAACATTCAGATTGAAGTTGGCAGCAGCCTGTAGAATGCGGTCGATGTACTGAAAGTTATATGTCGGCGTTGCGCCGTACGCAGTCGTGTAGTTGACATAGCTCCACCAAACCGGAACAACTACTGTTTTGAACCCCGTTTGCTGCGCCTCGTAGAAATAATAATCCGGCGAACTTGTTGGAGGGCTAGTGGTCTGGTCACTGGAGGGCCAGCTAGAAGTGGTGTTGTATGTGTTGCCGATTAATTGATCAATTCTAAGCTGAACGCCGTACATCAAATAGGGGCTGTAGCCGCTTCCGTTTTGCACGGCAACGTATGTCTTACCCGTAGGAGCAGTAGATACTTCGGCCAGGGGGCTGGCGCACCCGGGACTTACCAGTAATTGTGTCGCTAAGACTATGGCAATAATTGCAATAGATACATAGCATGTTATTTGTGGTGTCGCTGTCAACGAAGGTTGCCGATGGTTTTGCATGTTTTTCATCCTTCTTGATTTAGTCTGCCTAACCCTCATGAGGGCCTAAAGCCCTGTATCTAGGCCTATCAGGCCCAAGCTATTTTGCTGTGCATATAAACTGATTATGCATACTAACATCGTGGGTGTTTCCTGTCAAGCCCCATTTCTAAGCAAGTTCAGGTCTTGACTCGGCAGCGCTTTCCTGATACTATACATGCACAGAGGTAATACACAGTTGTAGCAGGCTATCTCTTCGTTACTTCTGCTGGCGGTAGCTACAATTGCAGATTAAGAAGCTAAACTCTTTGCATAGGGGCCGTCAAACAGGCCTTTAGGACATAAATATTGAGAAAATCAAAGGGCCAATTTGTTGGTCGATCGTCCGCAGCTTTCCTCGTCGTTGCTCTGCTTACCATTGCCATTGCGACGTCGTACATGTGCGTTAGCGCGGCATCAGCGGCCACTGTTGGCCATAAAGTGTCCTATGTTGTGACGAGCGGCCCGAAGCCATATGTCGCCGTCGCAAACGCAAACGGCTACAGCCCCTACCTGATTTACGGCGTCCATCTGCGCCTCGATGTTGCGTACCACCCGGGCGTGAAGTGGAAAACTGACAAGAAGGACTGTGCGGACTACTACTTCGACCGAGCGAAATACCTGGGCTTCCACACCGTAGTTGTCGGCGAGTACTGGAGATGGATTGACGACGGTGTCAGCTCGCCCCATTATCACTTCGATACCGTTCAAAATATCATCGACAGTGCCCAGAAGCGCGGCCTGAGTGTCCAACTGATCTGGAACGGCTCCGATTCCTGCGGCTATTCAAGCGCGCCGCAATATATCGACAGCGACCACGTCAAATATCCGCGAAACGCGGCCCATGCTGAGTTTGCTGATCTCTCCAATCCCCGTCTCGTGCAAACTGAAAGCGCTGCACTGGTTGCGATGATGAACTACATTGCCGCCCATGATCCGACTCACCGCATCCTCGGCATCGACATCGAAAGCGAAGCAGATGGCTGCGGGCCGGTGGAAAGTCAACTGAAGTGGGGCAATGCGTCAAACATGGCTGGTCTGATGTACGCAGGCGGTCAGTTCAATGCTGTCAATGCACTGATCAACACCCTGGCTGTGGCAGTCCACCATAGCCGGTGGCATGGGATCACGCGATGCAACCTAGGAACATCCTATAGGTCGGTGGATTGCGCCAACTATCGCGCCAGCCTACCCGACGGCATCGATATGTTCGGCATCGATCTCTATAGCGGAAAACTCGAAGACAACCACAACACGCTGGCCGTTCTGGATCCGCCGTCACTTTACAGCCAGCTCAAGAATAAGCCCGCAATAGATCCGCTTGCAAGCGTCTCATATGGCACCCGCAGCAAGTTCACGCGTAATGTTGCCTATCAGCCCGAAGGCGGAGGTCAATGGACCAAGCTCACCGGCTTAATTCTTCAGAATTTTTCGGATGGCGGAGGTTCGTTCATCTACGAAATCCGAACGACGCAGTCTTGGAAAATCGCTGGGGTATGGCAACCCGATTACGACCTCGGCCTGTTTAGGCGAACAGACACGGATGACGACCACGCATCCATCTGGCAGGAGCGTGATGGAACCCTTCCTGCCGCACCGTACTACAAAGGCGGTCGCAGCCTCGGCAACGAAAACCAGACTGCGCAGATCATCAAGCTGAACCACGCAATCTACAAAATGGATCAGAAAATTGCGTTCGCGACGCCCAGCTCGTGCGCGGGCTTCAATCTAGACACCAGCCTTGGCAAGTCCGGCGCGACTCAAACGGAGACTGTCGGCTCTGTACCCGTGACTTACAAATCGTGGAGCAACTCACCTGCACTTGCCCTGCGCGACTCGAACGGCGACTTGATCCTAATGAATGTCGATGCCGGAAACGACTTCATCATCGATCCGTCGTTTCATCATGGGAAGGTCGCCTCGATTGGATATTTTGATACGAAGAATGTCTGGCATCAGCAGTACACGCGGCCGTTCGATGGCAACAAGATCACGATGTCCAGCGAAGAGGTTGCGAGGATTGTGCAGCAGCGTTAGGCGCGGTCTCTACATTCAGATGGAATACCATCAAGCTTTGACCACCCTGGCAGTCGCTTCAACGGGACAAAGTTCATGAACTTCAAACTGGCGACGCAAATGTATACCCTGCGCAATCTCGTCCACACCAAGGCGGGATTTGAATTGTGCCTACGCCGGGTCGCCGAGATCGGTTATAGGGGCGTCCAGCTTTCGGCCGTTGGTTGCGTGAACGGCGCTAATCCAGAAGTGAGCGCCGCCGACGCGCGCAAAATGCTTGATTCATATGGCCTGCAATGCATTGCCACGCATCGCCATTGGGACAGTCTTTACAACGATTTGGATCGCGAGGTCGAGTTTCATCACACCCTCGGGTGTGACTACGTGGCCATCTCCGCGATGCCGGAGTCGTACCGCTCCCGCGGTATCGATGGCTATGCGGAATGGGTAGCTCAAGCGCAGGTTCTTTCGCAAAAGCTTCAGGATGCCGGACTGCGCTTTGCTTATCATAACCACTCGTTCGAATTCGAACGCGGCGGTTCAGCTCGAAAGATGTTCTTCGACGTAATCATGGAAGCGCAAGATCCTTCCCTACTTATTCTTCTGGACATTTACTGGGCGGAAACCGCTGGCCTAAACTCAGTTCGTTTGATCGAGAAGCTTCATGGCCGTATACCGATTGTCCATTTCAAGGACAAAGAAGTAGTTGACGGCAACCCGACATTTGCGCCGATCGGCGAAGGCAACATGGATTGGCAAACTATTTTGCCGGCACTTGCCGATGCAGGTACTCAGTGGTGTGCGGTTGAGCTCGACGAGTGCCGTCGCGATCCGTTCGACTGTTTGCGCAGCAGCTATGACTTCTTGAATGCATTCGACAATTAGACGGCACCGCCTCTTGCGCATTGCCGGATGCAGATATAATTAAGGCTTATTCAGCATCACAATGATTTGGGGACCAACAAATGCCATTCACACTCGAACTCGGAGCAGAAGCACCTGACTTTATTCATCCAGCCACCGATGGCAAGTGCTACAGGCTCGCTGACTTTGCGTCGGCCAAAACTCTTGTCGTATTCTTTACCTGCAACCATTGCCCGTATGTCGTCGGCTCAGATGAGATCACGCGCGCAACGGCGCTAAAATTTCGGGATCGAGGCGTCGCTTTTGTTGGCATCAATTCGAACACGATTTTGGTAAATGCCAGCGATTCGTTCAAGCACATGATCGAGCGAATGGCCGAGCATCGTTTTCCATGGACATACCTGCGCGATGAGGCCCAAACCACGGCAATCGCCTATGGCGCATTGCGGACACCGCATTTTTTCGTCTTTGATGACGAACGCAAGCTCATTTACACGGGCCGCGGCGTCAACAGCCCGCGCGACACGTCAAAAATGACCGTGAATGACCTAGAAATAGCGCTGGATGAGCATGTTAGCGGTAAGCAGATTACGAAGCCTTTGTCCAATCCGATTGGCTGCAATGTCAAGTGGGAGGGTCAGGATGCGCACTGGATGCCTGGCGATGCATGTGATTTGGTGCTTTAGTCAGTTCACTTTGACCGTTTGAGGCGACTCGTTGCCGTTAGAGGTGACCGTGCACGGTTAATAATTACAGGCTGGCAGTTTATGCGTCGATACCGTCTTCCCAAGTGCGAAGTCACGGTATCTTTTCAACCCATTGGCTGCGCCACGCGGGTGCCTCAAAGGGATCTGCGAAATATTGCGTCTCGTGGACGGCCTTACCGTCGCGGAATTCCATGTCGATTCAAGTCTGCACAATTCGTCTCAACAGCCACGAAATAACACCAAACAAGGCGTTCTGAGCATCAGCAATTATGGCGTGATTCACCCTCATCAAAAATTGCATGGACGAAGAGTGTACTACGGCTATAATATTGCGATAGGTACACCAACTACAACCTTCTTAGAGCTTTCTCGATTGCTGGATGATGTAGATGTACAGCTCATCTACGCAGGATGCAATGATTTACCGCCAGACGCATGGAATCATGCTGTGCTCGCGAACCACTTCTGGCGACTATACCAAAATGATGCGCCAGGTGGCGAATTGACGTCGGACAATGAATCGGTGCAGATGCTTCAAGACGCTGTCTATCTGGTGCCTAGCGATCTGCGGCTTTCTTCCAGGAATACGCACCGATTCAGGCAATTCGTAGTTCACTTTGGGCTGCGCGGCATTCCTTCATTCGTGTTTCGTGAACTCTTTCGCGGCCCTATCAAAGTGCCAGCGGGATCGGACTTCTCCGAATCCGTTGAAGAACTTGCAGACAATATTTCGAGTCGAGGTGCGGAATCTGTGTCGGCGCAATGTAAAGTCAAGAGCCTGCTCTTTGCTTCTTTAGCCTATTGCCTTGATCATCTTCCGGAAGTCGACATCGAGACTAGTTGGACACGGGTGCAGGCTCTGGAGTCTCTCAGTCCCGCCCTGCACATTATTGAAAAGCAGCTCGAAGATCCCATCTCCAACCGTGATCTGGCAGCCGCATGCGCCCTGAGTGAGAATCACTTTATTCGCCAGTTCCGACAAATTGTCGGCGCAACGCCAGCGTCGTATGTACAGAACAAACGCATCGAAAGGGCGATGCACTTGCTTCTGCAAACGACAGATTCCATAGACTCCATCGCTGCGAGAAGCGGTTTTTCGGACAGGTTCTATTTTTCTCGTGCATTCCGCCGCGTCGCTGGCTGCCCACCAGCGACTTATCGGCGCGTTAAGAAGAACTAGCCCTGAATTCGCTTCTTCGTATGCGCTGGCTAACTCGTTCGCGCCCTAGTTCGACGCGTTCTTGCGATTGCGACTGGCTCCTCAAGCACTTCGCAACCGTAAGACGTCAAGGAAACCACCTGATCCACACTCACTCCGTCCGAAACTCGTCTATATCCATCAGTAGGCAGGGTGACGTTTGCCGGCATTGTTTCAAAGTTCATTAAGAACAGGTATCGATGATGGTCATCTTCGCGGAGAACTGCTGACACGCCAGTTGGAAGTGGTTCCGTGAGCGCACCATTGACCCCCGCCTGTCTTAGAACACCGCCGATCAAATCTGATTGAAACCGCTCATCGTTGCGCGAAGCCACGTAATACGCTCGGCCACGACCAACTGTGTTTACAGTCAGCGCGGGAGTGCCCGCGTAGTAATCTCCAACATATCGGGACAGAGCTTTGCCTGCTTCAAGGTGAATAACGTCACAAAACTCCCGCGCTGCGTACGAACCTGTCAAACCCAGTTCATTGTTTTCGACTGCCGTAACCGACATGCCTGCCGATGTGTCGGGAGTGTCCGTTTCCTCGACCCAGATGCCGAGCAGGCTCCGTAGAGGTCCAGGGAAGCCACTGGTGAAGCAGAGGTCATTGTCGTCAACTAGGCCAGTTAAATACGAACAGATCAGATGGCCCCCTTGTTCGACAAACACCTGCAACCGTTCGGCGACACCTGGGCGGAGCATGTAGAGCATTGGTGCTACGAGAATTTTGTACCGGCTGAAATCCGTAACGGAATCGATCAGTTCTACCCCCACACCGCGTGTCCAGAACGGCTTATAGAAACTTTGCACAGTCTCGATATAGTCCTTATTGGAATTACGAGAGAGCCTCGCGTTTTCGATTGCCCACCGAATTTCCCAGTCGCAAATAATCGCTACCTCGGAAACCGAACGCGAATCGGCTAGGCATGATAGCGTCTTTAGTTCTTCTCCTACCTCGATGGCCTCCTGAAAAACGCGTGTATGCTCATGCCCCACATGGTCTACGAGCGCGCCGTGGAACTTTTCTGCGGCTCCGCGTCCTTTGCGCCACTGAAAATACATCACCGAGGTCGAGCCATGAGCGACTGCCTGCAAGGCCGCCAAGCGCTGCATTCCAGGGCGCTTCGGGCGCGAAACTGAAGTCCAGTTCACGTTCGACGGAGTGGACTCCAGCAACAGCCATGGATCGCCGCCCATCATGCCCTGATAAATCGCGTATTCAGATGCAGTTCTGCAGGCAACTTCACGGTCTGGTCGCTCGCCATGCCATTGGGGATAGGCGTCATAGCTGACGATATCCAGCGCCGGAACCTGTTGCCAGTAGTCAAGCGACGGGCTGAACCCCATCATGTTTGTGGTCACTGGACGGTCAGAGCCGCCAGCGCGAATCGCACTGATCTCATGGCGAATAAAGTCCACGCACTGCATGCTGGTAAAACGCGACCAGTCAAGTTGAAGACCATGGACAGTGCAATCGATGCAGGTGATTTCGTCCCAGTCGGTGTAGGAATTGCTCCAAAATGCTCCCCAGTACGCCTGGTTCAAAGCATCAGAGGGTGTGATACTTGGCCTTGAGCCACTCGTGGAATTTGGAGAAGCACAGATCGCAGTAGCACTCCCCGCTGAATTCGTTGGAAATGTGCCACAAGATCACGCCGGGATGACTTCCGTATCGCTCGGAAAGCTTCGTATCGATGATACGCACCTTCTCGCGATATACGGGCGATGTCCAGCAGTGGTTGTGTCGCCCCTGCTGCGGCTCGCGCACGCCGTGGCCATTCACGCGCCGAATCTCCGGGTATTTCTTTGCCATCCAAGCGGGTTTCCCTCCACTGGGGGTCGCAAGATCAATCGACACGCCCGCTTTGTAAAGCCGCTCAACGAGATCGTCGAGCCACTCAAACTCGAACTGCCCTTCTTTGGGCTCGATCGCCATCCAAGCGAAAATGCCGAGACTGACGCAGTTGATCGCTGCAAGTTTCATCAGGCGGATATCTTCTTCGATTATGTCGGGACGATCCAGCCACTGGTCTGGATTATAATCGCCCCCGTACAGCAGCCGACCAAATTTTGTCATGATCAAAGTCTTCCAAATATCTGAATTGCCCAATTTTGCGGATGACTGCTTCGCAAGACGCCCATTAAATTATAAACATGTTGGCAAGAAATCGGGTGGTTCTTGGTATGGACAAAGTCAACCTGCTTTTGCACTATCCGGCGTTTCGAATCTCGTCATCTAACGAGTGCACTTGCGGGGTTGAAAAAGTCTATACCTATGGCGTATTCGTCCATAGCCACCCCAAAGGTTCGGCACTATAATTTGGAGACGTCCTGATTTGACCAGCGGAAGATTTACAGTGTGAATAGAAGAACATTTATACTATTGTCTGCGGCGACAATTGGCCAACTGACGACCATGCGCGAGGGCCATGCGTGCAGTCGAAGCAGCAACAAAGACCCGGAGTTGGAGATGACCAAACCAATGGGGGGCGCGATTGCAACGCCCGAACAGACAATACCGTACGCCAGCGTGCAGATAATTTCTGCCGAGGATTCAGAAGCAACCATCCTAGAGAAGGCCGCAAGGGTGCTTCCGCGTGCCAACCAGACGACGTGGATGCGATATGAGCGGACATTCTTTATTCACTTTGGCCCGAATACGTTCCGGCATGTCGAGTGGGGCAATGGCCGCGAAAACCCGTCGGTTTACAACCCGTCATCGTTTGACGCCAACCAATGGCTTAGCACGATCCACGAAGTAGGTGGAAAGCTCGTGATCCTGGTCTGCAAGCATCACGACGGCTTGTGCTTGTGGCAAACGCGCTACACCAAACACTCTGTCGCGTCGAGCCCGTGGCTTGCCGGAAAAGGCGACGAGGTTCGAGCGGTAGCCGACGCAGCAAAAAAGCAAGGCATCAGGATGGGCGTCTATGTGTCTCCCGCCGACCTGTATCAGTTGACAACGAATCCGACTAATCCAGACGGCTACTATGGGAACGGCAGCAAAGCTGTTCCGTCGGTCATACCGACCGATCCTGCCAGTTTCAAATCAAATCCCACCAACGGAAGAACAGCGCCGCATGGATTCGGCAGCTTCACCTATACTGTTAATGACTATAATCGCTACTTTTTGAACCAGCTCTACGAGCTATTGACTGAGTACGGGCCGATCTACGATGTCTGGTTTGATGGAGCCAATCAAGATCCCAGCGTTCACGAAACCTACGACTACGCGGCCTGGTACGACCTGATTCATAAATTGGCTCCGGAGGCGGTCATCACGGTAAAGGGCCCCGACTGCCGGTGGGTGGGCAACGAAGGCGGTGTAGGGAGAACGACCGAGTGGAGCGTTATTCCGCTTTCAACGTCGCCCGAAACGTGCACTTGGCCGGATTTGCAGGACTTTGACCTCGGTGGTCGCGACAAGCTGGTTCCTGGCTCGCACCTCTGGTGGTATCCAGCAGAAACCAACTGCCCGATTTTGCACGGATGGTTCTGGGCTCCAGGGAAACCGTGTCGAACTGCGGCCGAGCTGATCGCCGTGTTTTATTCGAGCATTGGCCGCAACGGCAATATGCTGCTCAACCTTTCTCCCGACACCCGCGGACTGATCCCTGACGACCAACGCGCAAATCTTCGTTTGATGAGTCAAGTTCTTGATGAGACCTTTGCAAAGGATTTCGCACACGGTGCGAAACTTACGGCCGACAACTCTAATCCCGCGCATCCTCCCCATCTTGCGCTCGACAATAGTCTCGATACCTGGTGGGAATCGGCAGATGGACAGACGACGGCGACTTTGACACTCTCACTTCGAGCGCGCACGACTTTTGACGTCGTTTCGCTGCAAGAGGCAGTCGATCATCGCAGTCAGCGGATCGAGTCATTCTGCATCGACTTTTGGGACGGCTCTACGTGGAAGCAAGTCGATGAGCAGACGACGGTCGGCCACAAGCGGCTGTTGAGATGGGACTCGCCGGTCACGACAGATCGACTGCGCATCCGTATCACTGGCTCGCGGCTGGAGCCGACATTGGCAACTGTTGGGCTTTTCAAGCAAGCCGAGCTAGTCCTGCCGCCGGTTATCTCAGATCGCGACGTGAACGGCATCGTCACCATCACGAGTCTGAAGGGACTGCCGGTGGTTTACACCGAGGACGGCTCGGCGCCGAGTTCGAAATCGCCGATGTATGGATCACCGATCTCAATGGCTACCGGCGGGACACTCAATGCCGCATGCCTTGACGAAAACGGCCGCATCGGGATGTTTGGCTCCAAGGTGTTCTACGGCTATGCGCCGACTGGTTGGAACCGCCATTGCTACAGGCGACCCTGAAGATCTCACCGTACTCAAGGCCATCGATAGCAATTCATCAACCTTCTGGCTGTCGCCGGAATCATCCACTCCGGCATCATTGACTGTGGCCATGGGACGCGACCTCCAGATAGCGGGATTTGCGTATCTCCCGCGACAAGATTCAAATACGGAAGGCGTTGTCAACAGTTATCGATTCGAAACCAGCACTGACGGTCAGACCTGGACGGTCAATGTTGCTGATGGCCGGTTTGACAACATCAAGAACAATCCGGTCTGGCAAACTGCATCTTTCGCCCCGGTTACAGCCCGCTATTTCCGCTTCACCGCTCTGAGCGATGTTAACGGGAAACTCAGAGCAAGCGTTGCCGAGATCACGGTTCTTCCTAGCGGGAATTAGTTGGGCTCAAGATGTTGACGCTCCAACTCCGTAGAAATCGCTGCTAGGGGGAGAACTACTTACCTATGTTGAGAAGTAGGCATCAAGTTAAACTGACTGCACTGACGGCCCTATTCGGATGCATGTTGCTAGCGCTGCTCCCGGTAGCCGTTCATGCGGAGCGAAACCGTATGCTGCTGGATCACGGATGGAAATTCTCGGTTCAGCCTCCCATTCAGTTCGTTAATGAACAGCAGGTTAAGAACTGGCAGTGGACGTCAGCACCAGACGCGTCGAAACTTGACAATGAGACCTTCGTTTTTCCGACCGACGACGCCAAGTGGAATTCGGCGACGCCGAATGAAGATACGTTCAACGGGCGCGTCGGCTATGCATGGTATCGCGCCACACTGCCCGCCTTAAGCGAGAAGTTTCGTGTTCTTGCGGTTCGCTGGAGTCGATGACAACGCCGACGTTTTCGTCAACGGCGTGCATGTGACACATCATGAAGGATGGAACGTGCCGTTCGATATCGATGTGGATACGTATTGGAAGACGAACGGCCCCAATGTAGTGCTGGTACTTGTTCAGAATCTTGCAGGCCCAGGCGGCATCACCGGCGATGTGGTGCTGGCGAATGCGCCAGCCCTCGCGAAGAGTACGGCATGCCCAACAGTGTCCGAAATCTCATCCTGGCGTTCCGTCAATCTCCCGCACGACTATGTGATTGAGCAACCATTCACAAATGGATTGGATCCCCAACACGCGTCACTACCCACACCTTGCGCCTGGTATTGCAAAATGCTGTCGATTCCCAAGGAAGGAACAGCCAGGGATTACTGGTTGGACTTTGACGGAATGTACAGAGATGCGAGTCGTCTACATCAATGGCCAACTTATTGCCAAACAGCCGAGCGGCTACTGTCCTCTGCATGTCGATATCACTCCGTATGTGAAGCCTGGAAAAGCCTTCTTGCTCGCCGTTCATGTTGATCCGTCCCAATTTGAAGGATGGTGGTATGAAGGCGGCGGCATTTACCGACATGTTTGGCTGACGTCTGTTGATCGAATGCATATCACGCCTGCTGGAGTGTGGGTGATCCCAACGGTGGTTGGAAACGAATCGAATCCGAGCGCAGCGAATGTCAGAGCCGCCGTCACGCTCGAAAACAGCGGCAGTTCGGCTGCTTCATACGGTCTGTTAGAAACTATTCGCGATGCCAACGGCAACGTAGTGTTTACTGCGCGAAGATTCAAAGTCACCTCACCGTTGGCAGCCGGAGCGACGGCCACCTCGACAGCCGAACTCTCGTTTGCCCACCCTTCGCTTTGGTCGATCGAGCATCCTAACCTTTATACATATCAGGTCTCGCTCTTGGTCGGCGGGAAGATAGCGGATCAAGTTGCCACGACTTTTGGTGTTCGGACAGTGCGTTTCGATGCGAACAATGGATTCTTCCTTAACGGCAAACCAGTCAAGATCAAGGGCGTCTGCAACCACCAGGATCTTGCGGGAATCGGCGTCGCCGTTCCAAACAATCTTCAGTACTGGCGTGTGAAGAAGATGCAGGATTTTGGGGCCAATGCCTGGCGCATGTCGCACGATCCTCCAAACAGTGCGCTTCTGGACGCCTGCGACAAGCTCGGCATGCTGGTCTTGGATGAAAACCGGCATCTGGGTGATACTTACGCCCCAAAAACAACCAATTCGATCTCCGCAAACAACCTTTCCGATCTGGATTCGATGATCGTCCGAGACCGCAACCATCCCTGCATCATCGCTTGGTCGCTGTGTAACGAGGAGCCTCTTCAAGGTTCAGAGTACGGTGCCGAACTGCTCGAAAAGATGATCCAGCATGTTCGGAAACTTGATCCATCCAGGCTGACCACAACCGCGATGAATGGCTCCTGGGGAACGGGTTTTTCCAATGTTGAAGACATCCAGGGCCTCAACTACTTCGCAGGTGACTATGCGAAGTTCCATCAAGATTTCCCAGCAAAGCCGATGATGTTCACGGAGGACTGCAGCGCGGTCTCGGATCGAGGAATCTATGTCAACGACTGGTCTAAATCGCAGGTTGGCAGCTACGAACAAGATGTTCGGTCGGGCTGGTCAAATTGGTTGAAGACCACGGAAGATTACTGGAAACCCATCGCAAGCAACAGCTACCTGTCGGGTTGCTTTGTCTGGACGGGATTTGACTACAAAGGCGAGCCTACTCCGTATGGTTGGCCAAACATCAGCAGCCACTTTGGCATCCTGGATACGTGCGGTTTTCCAAAAGATGTCTACTACTATTACAAGGCCAACTGGTCAGGCACGCCGATAATCCACATTATGCCTTACTGGACCTGGCCGGGTTCGGAAGGCAAACCGATCACTGTCGTTGTATTTTCGAACGCAGCATCGGTGGAGCTGTTCTTAAACGGGGTTAGCCTTGGTCAAAAGGCATGCCCGCTCTACGGGCATGCCGCATGGACGGTCAACTATCAACCCGGTAGTCTTATCGCCAATGGTTTCGATGCCACGGGGCGGCTGATTGCGACCGACAAGGCTTCCACAGCAGGATCAGCCTACAAGATCGTTCTGCGGACCGACCTTCCATCAGTCTCGGCCAACGGAGAGGATGAAAGCGTCGTTGAGGCATCGGTCGTGGATCAAAACGGCCAATTAGTGCCGACCGCTGTTGACAAGATTACGTTCACGGTCTCCGGCGAAGCAGGCAAAGTTGTAGGTTCGGGCAATGGGGATCCGAACGACCACACGCCCGATGGGTCAAGCATCCGTAATGCATTTAATGGACGCGCGATAGCAATTATTCGGTCCACCGGCGAGCACGGCTCTGCAGTGGTTACCGCCCAGGCCGATGGACTAATGCCCTCTTCCATTGCCGTGGACTTCAAATAGCTCGTCACATTAACGATAGATTAGAATGATGCACATCATCACGAATTGCTCAAGGGTGGTCATGGCAATTATGCTATCGGTGGCGATGGCAGCGACAGTTCAGCAGGCACGAAGCGCGACGATTTTTGTGTCGCCGAAAGGCAGCGACAGCGCTCCGGGCACAATTGCCAAACCGTTCTTGACACTCGCACGAGCTCAAGAGGCGGCGCGTCGTGTCGCTGGCAAGCAGCCTGTGACCATCTACTTACGGCAGGGAATCTATTATCTGCCGCAGCCACTATTGTTCACCAGCGCGGACTCCGGCACAAAGGAGGCGCCGGTCACCTATTCCGCATACAAGAATGAAGAGGTTCGGATCAGCGGCGGTCAAAAGCTGACACTGACTTGGCAGCCGTGTCGGGACGGCATTATGATGGCCAAGGTGCCAGACGACTGCGACACGGATCAGCTATTCGTTAATGGACTAAGGCAGATACTCGCCCGTTATCCGAACTACAATCCCAGCCAGCGCATCTTGCAAGGTTACTCCGCAGACGCGTTCAGCGCGGATCGAGCAAAACGATGGTCCGATCCTGTCGGCGGATACATCCACGCCATGCAGTCCGCCGAATGGGGTGATCTCTGGTACGAAATCACCGGCAAGGACGCGACCGGCAACATCACCTACGTAGGCGGATGGCAAAACAATCGGCAGATGGGAATGCATCCAGAGCAGCGCTACGTCGAAAACATCTTCGAGGAGCTGGATGCGCCAAACGAGTGGTTTCTCAACAAGAAAACCCACGCGCTGTACTATTATCCGCCAGTTGGCCTGAATCTTCAAAGTGCGGATGTAGAAACTGCGCGACTTACTTCGTTGGTTGAGTTCCGCGGAGACGATGAGCACCCAGTTAGATTTGTCCGCTTCAATGGCATAACGTTCGAGCGAACTGCCAGGACATTCATGCAAAACAAGGAGCCAATTCTACGCTCCGATTGGACGATCTATCAGGGGCGGGACTCTCTTTTTCTCTGGCACCGAAAACTGCTCCGTCGAAAACTGCAACCTCGACCAAGTAGGCGGAAATGCCATTTTCGTCAACAACTACAACCGTCGTCTGATCATACGAAGCTGCTACATTCACGATGCGGGCGCAAATGGAATCGCTTTTGTCGGCGATCCGAAAGCAGTGCGGAGTCCGCTGTTCGAATATGGTCAGCGCCAGAGTCTCAGCGATATTGATCTAACGGCTGGCCCGAAGACGGACAACTACCCGTCAGACTGCTTGGTGGACGACTGCTTGATCACTCGCACTGGAGTTTTCGAACTGCAATCCGCGCCAGTCGAGATTGACATGTCGAGAAGGATTACGGTCAGGCACTGCTCGATTTACGATGTGCCGCGCGCGGGCATCAACATCGGCGACGGCTGCTGGGGCGGCGATATCATCGAGTTCTGCGACATTTTTGACACGGTCAAGGAGACCGGAGACCACGGCTCGTTCAACTCCTGGGGGCGGGATCGCTATTGGAACTTGGGCGGAGTCGATCTAAACAACGACAGCGATTGGGCGGCGCACAAGGATCTGCCGTTCCTTGATGTCGTAGAGCCGATAACGCTGCGGAACAACAGGTGGCGATGCGACCATGGTTGGGATATTGACCTCGATGACGGATCGTCGAACTACCACATCTACAACAATCTATGCCTAGGCGGCGGAATCAAGAACCGCGAAGGCTACGGACGTATAGTCGAAAACAACGTCATTGTCAACAACACATATCATCCGCATGTCTGGTTCGCGCATAGCGGCGACGTGTTCCGGCACAACATCATATTTGTTGACGCATATCGGCCTGCTGGCATGCCAACGGATCGTGCTTGGGGCGCCGAGATGGACTACAACCTAGTTCATCAAGCTGGTGCAGTCGGATCAAAACCTGCCCTCGAACTTCAATCACAGTCGCACCGGGATGAGCATTCAATTGTCGCCGACGCGCGGTTCGTCGAAGATGCCGTCGCTGGAGATTTTCAAGTGAAGCCCGATTCACCCGCACTCGCACTTGGTTTCCAGAATTTCCTGATGGACAGGTTCGGTGTTGTCAGTGCGCGATTGAAAGCCATCGGTCGGCAACCTGATATCCCAAAGATCGCATCAACGGAACCAGAGGCCGCTCCACAGATTTTAGGAACCGCGTTCGGCGCGACGGTAAGAAATATTGCGGGACTTGGGGACCGTTCCGTGTACGGGCTGCCAGATGAAAGCGGAGTTCTGATCCTAACCGTGTCGCAAGGCACCGTCGCGCAGAAGTGCGGGCTGAGGGTCAACGATGTGATTGTCCAGGAGGGCAGTCAGCCAGTCCGAACCATAGCCGACTTAGCGCCGCCGGCAAGCGCCAACCAGTCGGGACCAATTCACTTAACCATCATTCGAAGCCAACATCGCTTGGCAGTTGAAATTCAGCGTTAACACATTACGTAAGCCGAGCCAGATTGGAATGGCGGATCGATCGATCAAGACAACGAGGGTATTAACAAAACGCTCTCAACAACAGTGGACTATTCCCGCACGTCCTGAAATCGTAAGCGAGGCGAATTGGGACCAGGAGCAGGCTAGGCTGAGCAGAAATCGTTTCTGCGGTGCTCAATCCCAAGTTATCGTTCCGCAGAAGTCCTGTCGTGGATCTCAGCTGTTTTTTGCATCATGTTAAGCGCCGATATGAGATGTGCTTGCGTCCAAAGCAAAGGCGTTACATCGTTAGGCACGTACCGTTCACCCTCAAGGTAGTAGAGTTCCGGACATCGAAAATCCGGGAATGGATCTGTTTGATGGGTTAGCTGGCTCAACGATCTGTTGAGATAGTGAACCTGTGCTTCGTAGCACGAGTGGTCATGGGTCGTTCGATAGCGATGGCCGAAAATAACCGATAGCAGCGGATCGAACAAGCACCACTGCGCCTCTTGACCATGCTGCAGCAAAGCGTCACGCGCGGACATGTCGGAGCTGACATCAATTGTTCTCAGCTCTCGGCTTTGAAGGGCTTTATAGTCCGCACACCAGAACGAATCGCCAAGGTATCGCCTGACTCCATGCTCGCCAAGTAGATGAGTTTCCACGTCCCTAATGATCTGATCGGCCATGTCATCTTCGACAACGCGCAGCGGATAGATCAAGAAGAGTAACGCCGAGTCGTAGTTCCGGCGCTTTACTGGATCTAGCTGCGCGCACTCCATCGGGAGAATCTCACGCAGGGCGCTTTGTCCGCGATCCAGCAGATCATTGACTTCCGCAATAATCGCAGAGTCACCTGCAATTCCGCCCTTGAGCACCTTGCGGAACTCACTCAAACCCGCAACCACCGCGCCGATACTTGACGCCTCAATCTTACGCGCTTCCTCCCAGTGGCCGCTGTCCTCGTCCTGCCAGAACTGAATCTTTCTGAAAAAGAGCGGGAAAAGTTGAAGCAGCGACCAGTCACTTTCCTGAAGCGCAATATGACCCGCATTGACGAGCCTGCAGAAGAGCCAAAGGAAACCGCCTAGCGCATCGTTTTGGGCGTGCGACCATTTTTCAGGATTTTCGTTAAGCGTCAGCGCATTGAAGCGGACATGTGGCCTGTTCATGGGATCGGACGGATCCGAGTCGCCGCGAATAACTGCAACGAAACGATGCCTATGCTTCTCGAAAAACTGCGCCAGAGCCATAACGCAGGAGACCGCGACATCTGCTCGTCCCGTGACATAGTGAGCGTACGCAATATGGATATTGTCGCGCACCCAAACGTTATCGTAGCCCGTATAGTTCGCTTCCGGCGATAGTCTGGCCGCTGAAAATAGCCCTGTCTCGTGGACTGGAAAGTCAAATGTGCCTTGCTCCGTTAGAAAATGCCGCAGTCGCCGGAAATCCTGAGGGCGGCAATTCGCATGATTGAAAGCTAATGATAGATCGTCTTGCAGTGTCAACATAATGGGTTAGTTCTCTAGTGCATGCTTCTGGCATGGCTTTTCATTCGCAATTCGCTGCTTAGCTTGTAATCAGCGCGATCATCCCAATGCTAACTTACAGCGGGCTCCAACGCGTTCACCGGCGCAATCTCACGCACCCGTGTTGCGAAAATGGCCGCTATCAGGAAGCAAACACCGCCGAC
This sequence comes from uncultured Armatimonadota bacterium, assembly GCA_963699265.1. Lineage (GTDB taxonomy): Bacteria > Armatimonadota > Armatimonadia > Armatimonadales > Capsulimonadaceae > CAXSEA01. The sequence goes on from OY969427.1 coordinate 2,796,568, forward strand.
GACCAGGGTCATCAATGCGTCGCCGTGAAAAAGATATTTGATGACAGGCGACATTCCCAAGGCATAGACGGTCTGCGGTAAAACAATGAAGAAGTTGAACAGCCCCATGTAGACCCCTACGCGCTCCGGGGGCAACGCCACCGAAAGAATCGCGTACGGCATCGCAAGGATCGACGCCCACGAAATTCCAAAGGCGACCATTGGGATCAGGAGCATCATTGGGTTGTGGATCAGGACGACGCTCAGTAGCCCCAGGCCGCCGATCAACAGCGAGAGGGAATGGAGCTTTGGTCGGCCGAGCCTCGTCGAAACGTAAGGCATCAGGGGCGCTGCTAGGAAGCACGCGACATTCGACGCGGCCATGCAGACGCCCGCCCATTCGGTCGCACGGTCGAACAAAGGCGATCCGCTGCTGGTGGCGCCAAAAACATGTCTCGCTACAGCCAGGGTAAAGAGGCCCCAATAGCACGATAGCCCAAACCAGGTTGCAAACTGAACCCAGAAGAGCTGCTTCATTGTCACTGGCATCATCTTCACAGCGTGAGCAATCTCGTTGATTCCCGATGCAACGCCGCGTGTCTCGCGCCGGTGCTGCTCGAACGCCGCCATGTCGAGCGGAGGATCCTCTTTAGTTCGTAACACGGTCCATAGCACAGCCAGCAGGAACACGACCGCACCGACCCGGAAGGAATAGAGAACGGAGAGCGGCACGCCATTCGTTGCCTCCGCAGTGACGCCCGTGTGGTGGAACACCCAGGGCAGGACATTTGCCAGGGTCGCGCCGACACCGATAAAGAAGCTCTGCATCAAAAATCCGACCGCGCGCTGTTTTGGCGGCAATTTGTCGGCGACAAATGCGCGGAACGGCTCCATGCTCACATTGATGCTGGCATCCAAAGCCCAAAGCAGAGTCGCCGCGACCCAAAGCGCTGGCGAAGATGGCATCGCAAACAGCACGAGCGACGCGCAAATCGCGCCGATGGTGAAGTAGGGACGACGTCGTCCAAAGCGTGCGCTCCATGTCCGGTCGCTCATGGCTCCAATAATCGGCTGAATTACAAGACCGGTGATCGGGCCAGCAAGACCAAGGATCGGAATGTTTTCGGCATGAGCGCCAAGCTTCGTATAGATGGCGGCCATGTTTGCCATCTGCAAGCCCCATCCAAACTGGATGCCCAGATATCCGAAATTCATGTCCCAGAGCTGCATCGCGCCAAGCGGACGTTTTCGCTCTTCTGCCAATTCGATCGCGGATGTCTGACCGTTAATTGCTATCGTTGCCATTTGATCCTAATTCTGATGCGGCAATCTGCCACAGTGCTATCTAAACTTCAAAACGTCTAGGGATTCGCTCCGTTGCGCTCGAAAAATCGCAAAGCCCTTTGCGGGGAGTAGCACGCGCGGAGGTGCCGGATGCGCTTCAGTCGCGGAAAGACCGCCAATCGCAATTTCCTGCCATGTGCCGCCAGTTGGAACAGCTACCGAACCCTCGGCTTCGTACGCTCCCGAGGTTGACTTCAACTAGAAAGTCAGTCCCACTGCCACTCCGTTCGTATGTCAGCACCTGGGTGGGCATTGTATTTGGCAGCCAGGTCATCGAACCGGTTTGAAGAGCAGGATTGCTGCGCCGCAGCCTTATCAATGCCCGATAGAATTTCGTGAAGCGCGGATCACCGCTATTCCAGTTGATCGGAGCATGTGGGTTAACTGCCTCGGCTGCGTTTCCAATCTCCATGCCGTTGTAGATGAGCGGCACACCGGTATCAGTAAAATAGAATGCGGAGACTGCCATTGCGCCAGCGGGCCCGCCAAACGTGTTCACATCGCGCGGATCGTCCCAATCGTCCTGGATCGACATGTGCTTCATGCTAACGGGAAATGAGTTTTGCTGATAGTCCCAGGAGTTTCGAACATGCGTCGTATTTGCCCCATTGGACGCGGCCTTGATCGCGTCGTACATGCTCCACCCGTAGTCCAGTGTGAAGGGCCTCAGCGCAAGGTCACGCGATTCGCCTTCCTCAAGCAGCATCACATCAGGCTTCGCTGCGTGGAGCTTCCGTCCCATTTCCTGCCAAAAGTCGGCTGGGATCATGCGACCCGGGCCATCGGGATCGTCAGCGCTATCGAACCGAAATCCATCTACACCGTAACGGGTGATCCAAAACTGCAACATGCGGATCATATACGCTCGAAGTCCCGGGCTAGCATAATTTAACTGAGCGACGTCGGCGTAGTTGAACGCCATCTTGATCGACGCCGGGTTTTGCGCATTGCCGTCGGTGTGGACGTAATATTCTGGGTGCTGTGTAGTCAGTGCGTTGTCCCAGGACGTGTGGTTCAGCACTTCGTCAAGGATCACTTCGATCCCAAGCTGATGTGCTTTGTTCACCAGAGCCTGAAAATCAGCCGCAGTGCCGTAGTCAGGATTGACCGCGAAATAGTCGTGGACGCAGTAGGGACTGCCGATCGCTGGATGACCGTTTATCGCATGCCCGATCGGCGTGACAGGCATTAGCCAAATGCAGGTGACGCCCAGAGACTTCAACTGTCCCATCTCCGCCGTGACGCCCTGGAAGTTTCGGCTTGGTGAAAAGATGCTCGGGTAGATGCAATAGATCACCGAGGAGGAGGGCCAATTTTGAGGTTCGGACGCCGTTGTCGGAACGCTTGACGAAACCAATGCGGCCAGAAGCAGAAGCGCGGCCACGGTGCTCTGGGCGATCTTGTTGGCCAATTCTGATGGATTTTTCAAGATTTTCTTCAACGTGTGCTTTCAAGACCGAAATGCGGAAACTACTTAGCCTGATTGGAAGTGTCCTTGTTATGTCCGGCAGATACCATTGACGCATGCGGCGAGGCAGCACCTGGCTTGGCGCGTCGCGGTCCACCCGGCGGCATGGAGGAGTTGACTTTAGCCTGCTGCATGATCGCCTGAACCTGCTCGGGAGACGCGTTCGTACTCTGTTGGTGGCTCGAACAGCCTGTCAGGATTAGACCGATGACCACAAAACCGGCTAGGCATTTGGCAACTAGAACAATTTCTCGTACGCACATGGGATTCTTTCGATTCGGTAGGACGAGCGGCATGGATGCCTCTCAAAGTGCTTGGATGCTTACATGCGTGGGAGTCAGATTCGAGGGCGCATTACGGGTGGCGACTAGATAAGAACTTTTGTCTAATGCACAAATCTATCTTATCTGGTCGCTGTGAACCCTTGGCGAACTTAAGAAGCCTTAGTAGAGGTTAAAGGTGGCCCGAATCGTATTATCGGTGCACGTTGTGGTTGCGGCATTACCGCCGATTGAGCCGCAGTCTGCCGTGACGCCGTTCTCATAGCCGCCCGACACGTTGGAGGGAAGGAAGAACTTCGCGTGGCCATCAGTCATCACCCAGTTAGCGCCGCCAGTATGGCGACCTACGGGCGATTGGAAATTGCCGTTCGCGTTGCTGACTGAGTTCCGTAGATAGCCAGTTGCATACATGACATTTGTTCCACTATTATTCGTTCCAAATGCGGTATTGAATCCGGTCAGATCGTACTGATTTCCAAGGCCGTATCCTGCCGGAGAGCCTCCGCCATAAGCAGACGTGACGTCGGCAGCATAAGGGACTCCGTTCACTGTGGTCGAGCCATAAGGCGCAAGCGTAATGTCGTAGTAACCGCTATTGGTCACCTCAAACAACATGACTGTAACCGCTGGCGACGAAAGCTTAGAAAGCAAAGCCCCGTTCGCTCCGTTTCCCGCGGAGTTGTACGGACTGAGCTGGCTGTTAAGACCATACGAGACACCGTTGACTGGGATGCTCGAAAGATCATCCGGGCATCGGTAAGTAGCGGTTGACTTTACATAGGGATACAGCACACCGGCCCAACCGGCGCCTTTCGCGTAAACGTCAACTCCCGGGTCGAACCTCTCATCGTAATCCTGCGTGTACTGCATCGATGCAAGTGCGAGCTGCTTCATGTTAGACAAGCACGCGGTCTGCCGCGCTTTCTCGCGAGCAGAGGCAAACACAGGAAAGAGTATGGCAGCCAGGATCGCGATAATCGCGATGACAACGAGGAGCTCGATCAACGTAAAGCCGCTTCTTCGTAACGTAGACATTTGAATATTCCTTCTCAGCATTTTCTACAACGTAACTGAATTCGTCGACAGCAAAAACTGTTTCCCCCAACCGTTTGGGTATCACGATAAGCAAAGTATAACATGGCGATACGATCATGTCAAGCGGGTAAACCAAAGATTTTTTAAACGCGGAATTTTAGAGTAATATGATTTGGTAGCGGGTTCGTCCGCCGCAATATACGCGGGCCTGCTCAGGTTTGATAACGACACATGAAAGAAACCAAAAGTACTCCAGTAAGGCTCGAAGACATCGCCGCGCGAGTGGGCGTCTCATCGTCGGAGATCTCCCGGGTGCTGAATGGACGTCTGCGAAGTGGCAAGAGCGTCGGCGCGGAGACCCGTGAGCGGATATTGCAGGCGGCGAGAGAGATGAACTACAGCCCACATAGGGCTGCGCAGAGTTTGGCGCGCGGCAGGACCGACACTGCCGCTCTCATGATCGTGATCGACCGCGAGGCACCGGCATCGCCGTTTCTGGAAGATCATGATGTTCCGGACGAACTTTCGCCGCACTACCATGAAATTATCGGCGCACTGACCTATACGATGAGCCAGTATGGAATTCACCTCATGCTCGCACAGTGCGGCGGCCCTACGCTGATGGCAAAGATGGAGGAGATCGCAAGGTCGCGCATGTGCGACGGGATGATCATCACGGACATGCAGACTGAGGATCCCAGACCATCTGTGCTGCACGGGACTGGTCTGCCGTTTGTAGTGCGCGGCTCGTCGCCCATTCCCGATACTGTCGCGGTAGGCGCGGACAACGTCGCAGTGGGATATCAGGCGATCAAGTATCTCTGCGAACTTGGGCATCGCCGCATACTGTTCTACAACATCCGTCGCGACCTAATGGTCGGTCAGGGCCGGTTCGAGGGCATGTGCCGCGCGCGCGCCGATTTCGGCCTCGAGAATACGCTTGAGTATCACGACGATATCCATCACGAAGGCGGCGTCTATAAGTCGCTCACGCAGCGTCTGAAGGAGCCGAACATTCCCACGGCCATTTTTGCCGAGGACGAGATCAGCGCGCTGGGCGCCGAGCGCGCGCTTCGCCAAGCTGGCCTGCGTATTCCAGAAGACGTCAGCCTGATGACATGCCTCAACGCCAGGTTCATGCGTCTGGTCGTCCCCCACATGACTGTGCTAAATGTTAGGCAGAATGAATCTGCCGCGCAGAGTGGTCGCCTCCTCGCTCAGATGCTGAAGGGCGAGCCAGTGGAGAAAAGACAGATTCATCTCGCGCCTATCCTCGAAGAGAAAGAAAGTACTGCACCGCCGTCGCAAAACAGAAAATAGTTCGTCGGCCGAAACCTGCGTAAGGTCAATCACTATCGCAATACAGTAAGCGTTCCGTTTGTCGCGCCTTCCAAGGCGTGAACTCGCACAGTATATTCGCCCGATTCTGTCGCGGTGGCAAACGCTGATTCTTTGCCCGTCGCCAACACATTGCCTTCTGGATTGAGAACGTCAATTTCGCCAGTTGCGCCATCGGCCAACCGGAGCGTTGCCTTCAAAGACTCCCGGCGCACCAGTTCAATGGAAAATTTCTGCGGCGTGGTACTCAAACGGCCCGTATCCAAATCGTCGGCAAACTCCCAGGTCTGGCTTGTCGGCAGCGGAATTCGCGCTGGCGGCGTAAGCACGATGCTTGCGGGTGCGTAGTAGGCATACTCGTATGGAGCAACTGTCAGTGTCGCTTTCCCCTGCGCATCGGTGATGATCGGCGATCCTGAGCCGACAAAGTCGCGAAGCCGCACATGCGGGCCGAAGGACGTATCGACCGTCACGGTATGCGATTGCCCGTCGCCGCCGCTGTTAAATGCCGCGACCAGGTGACCTTGCCGCTCAATCACCAATGTCGCCTTGGCCACTTCACGAACTATCTCCGGACCGATCGCGAGTTTGTCATGCGCAAGCGTGAGGCGAGTTATTTCTGCACGGCGTTTTTCACCTGCTCGCCAGAAGTCGGAATAGTAGACGCAAGGTGTGCCCGACATTGCCATGATCAGTGCTTTGGCCAGCCCAAAATTATAGATAATTGCGGAATCGTTGCGCGAGACGTCATGGTTTCCCACAAACGTAACGGCCCGCTCGCGGTCGGGAAGACGACGCGTCAAAATGTCGTGCATATCGAACCGTTCCGGCGCGAATGTCATGTCGTGCAGCGCGAAATAGAGGGGGTAGTCGAACAGATGCAGGTCGTCATGGGCGGCGTGAAGATAGGCCATTACCTTTGAGTTGTCGCCATTGTAAAACTCGCCGACGATCCATAGTCCCTTAGGGCCCTGCTCGATGAAGTCAGCGGTCATGTCTGGTTCGATGTCGGTGAGGGCATCCATTCGGTAGCCATCGACGCCCGTTTGAGCGACGAACCAGTGCGACCAGGCAATCATGGAGTGACGAACGTAGTCGCCGTCGCCTCGAAACGCGTAGTCTTGTCCAAAGTCTTTGGAGTGGTACGGAGGCGTGCGATCCGGCTCGGCCACGTTGGGATGAAAGTCCCGCCAAGTCCTTTGAAATCTGCCCGTGCCCATCTTCCCATCTGCGCCGACGGGCGCAAAGCCAGTCCAGGATCGCAGAATATCGCTTGGCGCAGAGTCAGGCGAACGTTGCTCCGGCTTGATGTCGGACTGGTCGGGGATGTCGTTCCAGCCAAGCTGCTCCATCACTGGGTTTGGCTCGGCGTAGTCTGCGCCCATCGCGTGATTGATGACAACGTCGGCATACACCCGGATGCCGAGACGATGCGCGGCGGCGACGAAATCCAGAAACTGAGTCTTAGTGCCAAAATGTGTGGCAACCGTACCTTTTTGATACTTGGAGCCTAGATCGTAGAGATCGTACGGCCCGTATCCCATGTCATTCTTGCCTGCACCGCCTTTGTATGGTGCCGGTACCCATAGCGCATCGACTCCCGCGCTCGCCAGTGCAGGCAATTGGCCTTGCAGGTGATTCCACCATGTTTGACCAGTCGGTGCGACCGTGTCCCAGGTAGAATTCCTGGAACACAATGTCCTGGGACCTGGCCGGTGCGCAGATGAATGCGAAATAGAAAAGGAGGGTTGTGGCTATGCTGGCCGAAATAGTTCGTTTGTTCACGTTAGGACTTCCAAATCTCCCTTGATCGTAAAGACTTCGCCGGGCATTGACGCAAAGACAAAAGTGCTGCATAATGCATTTACCCCAAACGCATGGGGAAATAGATCAGCTTCCAAAAATTCAATTAATCCATATCCACCTAAGCCAACGGAGGCTCAGAAATTAAGCTCAGCAGCTACACAGAGGATTCCAATGAACATCAAGCACATCGTCCCTAGAGCAATTGCGTTCGCAATATTACTGGTTGCCCCCGCCGTGCAGGCCCAGACATACACGGACAATGCGGGCAACTATACAGGAAACTACGACGGAAAAGGCGACAGCACTCCCGGCTTTGGAGCGTTTCAGGTAACAACCACAGCGACCGGAGGCGGCGCGGCAGGCACGTTTTTGTTTACGGCAACGGAGGGGGAAGCTAATCAAGGCGCTCCGGGCAACACTCCGAGCACGCTTGATACGCCCACCACGCCCATTAGCAAGCAGCCACAGTCGTTTGGCTTTTTTGCGCATGGCAAAAGCGCCGGGGCTGGCGACCCATCCGTAACGATCAAGCGGGCGTTCAAGGTTCCAAGTGAGAGCGCTGGACTTGCGACTGCGGGGGATGCGTTCTCAATCGACTTTGTCACCGGCTTCAACGATGGCGGCATTTCTGGCGTCTCTCTAACAAGCGCGTCGGGACCGGTTGGCAGCTTCATCTACCATGGGGATGGATCAGGATTCATCTTCAACGGCACCAGCACCAGCCACGGATTTGTCACCGGCGTACTTCATCTCACCTACACGCTGACTTCCTCGACGGCATACTCGCTGCATGTGACGGGAGCGTTGAGCTATACTGGGACAGGCACCTATTCTAGCCCAATTACGGGATTTCAGGTGCAGGCGCAGAACGCAAACCTAACCACGCCGGACCACAACGGATATTTCAACAACCTCGTCCTGAAATGCGCTTCGCATTAACGTGCCTGCCGAAGCTCAAAGGAGAGATTGGTTGGCAACATAAAGACATTGCTTACTGGTGGCGCTTTGTCTGGCGTGTGCCGCGACTCCGGTACGGTCCGATGTGATTGTGGAGCATCGTCCGTATCATGGATGGGACTCGGTCTACATGTCGAACGGCATCGTGGAAGCCTATGTCGTCCCACGCATCGGACGGATCATGGCGTTCCAATTTTCAGGCCATCCGGAGACTAATCCGATATTTGAAAATCCCGCTTGGACGGCCACCACGCCAAATGCCCCCGGCACCTGGTCCAACTACGGCGGCGACAAGCTCTGGGTCTCGCCGCAATCCGATTGGCCGAAATATTTGGGCCATGATTGGCCACCGGATGTGGCGTTCGACGGCACTCCTCAGTCCGCGATCATCATTTCAAATGGCGTCCAGATGGTTAGCGCGGACAGCAGTGTTTTTGGTCTACGCTCGACTCGGACGATTACCATGGATCCTCGTTCGGCACGCCTCAATTTCACTGAAATCCTCCAGCGTGTGGCCGCTCCAAATGGATCATCGCCTAGCTTCACGGGAACAACAGACCAAAAAGTCGGAATCTGGCTAGTGACTCAAGTCCGGGGCGATGAGACCATCTTCGTTAGTTTTGACGGCAAAGGTGGCCTAGAATCGCAGATAACGCCGCTCAACGGCAGCCCACCTGTGCAATATCCGACCTGGCGGTTTGCCAAAACGATGGCCATTGGCGGCGTCGATAGCTCAACCTACCACAAGGTCGGATTTGGGAGGCAATACCGCTCAATCGGCGCCTTGTCCGGCACGACCTACTTCGAGGAACGCTATAGCGATCGCGGCAACGGCCCATGGCCTGACAATTCGCCAATTCAGGCCTTTACCCTGGCTCCATCAGATAGCACGCCCGCCTACATGGAGATCGAGAACCTCAGTCCGCTTGCCGCAATTCCGGTTGGCGACCACCTTACGTTCACCGGCACCTGGCAGCTATGCCATTTGCCGCGTGCTCCGGTTAGCGATGAAAATGCGATCCAGATCATAGCAAATCTGGATCGCTGACAGTGCATCCTTAAAGATTAGCTACTGTCAAATCGTGTAAGGCTACCGGCCCTGGACATCGTCATCACGAACCTGTACAATCCGGACGTAGCAAAACAGGAAAAGCCCAGCTTGGTTGAAGCCACCGGAAGCGTGAACGAATAGCAAAGGCGCAAGGATTAATCCTTGCGCCTCAGCGTTTTGTATATTTCGTCATCGTTTCGTTTCCCGACCAACAATAAGTACAAAGTTGAGTCGTCGAACTCATTGATTATGCGGAACTCGCCGATATCGGCTCTGAACCAGTTGTCATAGCCCTTAAGCGGGCTGGAATCGTTAGGACGCGGATCGCGCATCATGTCGAAAATTTTCGACACGACTTGCCGAAACCGTTTAGAATCGAGACCCTCGAGCATTTTCTTTACATCGAGCGTCATATCGAGCTTAAGCATCTATTCCTCGTTCAGGCGACCCTGAACGAACGCGTTCGCAGCCTCAGTGCCGATAAAACCGCTGGCTTTCGCCAAGCTGGCCTTCATTCCCCAGTATGCGTCCTCCATTGCTGTCAGACGCTCGTATTCGGCATTGTCAAGAATAACGACGCTATTCCTGCCGGACTTTTGTACTCGAACGGGTTCGCGGTGCGCCTGCTCAATGTACTCACCGAGACGACTTTTCGCCTCGGTGGCGGAGATCGTTAGGATATTTGCCATTTGTGTAATTGCTACTCGCTAGTTTTGTTTGGCATTAAGCGGTGTGCGTCAAATTCACTTTGCTTGCCTATAACGAAGATTATAGGCGCAATAGCTAAAATAGTCAATGGGAATTCATAAGGATTTGCTCGTACTGTGGCAGCATAACTTCGATTATGGACAACGAATGTTGGGGATGATCGGCCAGTTGCCCCGATTCGCGTCCACCTGCCGGGTGCCCTTGCTAGCTTTCGGCCTACCGGGTGCCATGCTCTAACTTCCGAGTTAGGCATGTCTTTGTGTGCTGCGTCACCGTTATTGCAACGCGGTTCGCTGACGATCCCTGCTTCCACGTCCAAAACTTGCTTCCAATGCCGCAGGAATACTACGGCCGATGAGCCTAAATACACGCGTCGATGCCGACAATTTCGGACATTATGCTTCGGGACATGCCTAGCTCGGAAGCTAGAGCATGGCACCAAGAGGCCGAACATATCCGATCAACTTGATTCCTAAACCACTTGGATGGTTTGTAAAGTTCGAAGACAAAAGAGCAAGGTTCTGCTGAAGACTTGGTTTTTCTTTTGAGTCAAGTTGTCGCTCTGATCGAGGACGAGAAATGGGTGCAGCGGAATGGTCACTCGTTTTGCCTCGGACTCATAATCGAGCAGCCGCTTGTCGGCGACTCCTTCGTTAACGTCCACGCGTACGACAGGTCGCCGCTGTCGTCCACGGGGTTGAGCAAATCCTGCACGCCCTCGATCACAGGCGTTAGGCTGAAGTAGTCGGTGTCCTGCGCGGCGCTCACCGCGCAGTTGAGGCTGCCGTTCGCCGGATACGCCGGACTCTGCGTCTGATCCTGGGGCGCAACGATCTGACAGCCGGTGATCGCCCCGTTGTTCGTGATGCTGCCGTCCGTCGCCTGCCATGTTTGCTCCTGGGCGTAGAACGTCACCGGCAGCGAGTCCGAAACCGTTCCGTCGGAGTAGGTCGCCTCCGCGTAGACCGAGACCGGGCCGGGCGAAGGCTGCGTCATGGTCACCGAAACGTCGCCGTTGTCGTCCGGCGCCGAGCCTCCGACAATGCCGCCGCCCGTCTCGTTGTTGATCGTGATTGCCGTGAGGGTCGCGCTGCCGTAGGCGAGGTCCGCCTGGGCGCTGATTGCAACATCCTGGCCGTAGGTGAAGATGGCGTTGTACGCTGGAGACGTGATGGCCACGTTGGGGACGTTTGTCGCTATGCTTGCCTGAAGGCCCGCGTCTACCAGAGCCTGCCCTCTGCCGGAAGGCGATCCCGAAGCCGCAACAGAGCACCGCATGTTCTGGGACGTATACTTCGCCGTGCCCCCGCTTGTCCGCACCTGGACGAATCTGGTGCTTTCGGAATAGCCTCCGTAGCCGTCGTCCACGTACGGGTCGCCTTCGCCGTCGGACGCGCTTCCCGTGCCGTAAACCGTACCGCTTCCGGCGATTCCGCCCGCATAGAACCGGACCTGCAGGCTTAGTGTCGCAGGAGACGCGCCACCGGAGGACGAAGGAATCCATTTGAAAATCAGCGTGCTCGTGCCGCTTCCCGTCAGCGTGATGGCCTGGCCGGTCTGCGAATGGATGTCTTCTCCCCACAGCCCCGACGATGACGGCCCGTTGAACGGATATGTCGTGGGAACGCCATTGGCCTGCCCCGTCACGCTGGCGTCGAGCGTATAGGTCGGACCGCTCCAGTTGCTGTCCGCCGTCGCGGGAATGGTCACCGTCGCGGAGCCGGGGACGGACCCTCATCGGCGGCGTTCGCCAAAGTTACCGTCCTCACCTGGTATCCAAATCGCCGGTCGGTATTTTCCTTATGGACGCATCTTCGTCAACGAAGTCGTGGATAGTGACGGTCAGCGGCTTCGCGGCGACTACGGTTCCGTCGTCGTACATCCACGAAGCCGTCACGACATACTGCCCAGTTTCCGACATGTCGTATTGATCGTTCGCGATGATAGTTTGAATGAGTTCGGTTCCCGGCCTTAGGCTGACAGAAGCGCGAGGTGCTGCCCGCTGCATTTCTTCAAGGGTGATATCGCGCGGATTTAGCAGGGTTCGGGGAACCGACGAGCCGTCGGCGCGTACGAAGTGTATGATGAGGTTTTTGCGTCCGACGGTAATCACGTCGTGACGAGCGTTCGTGCGGTTCTGTACGTGGAGGGATATCTTGACTGGATTTCCTGCGTTCACCTCGTCGCTGTCGGCGTCAGCGACTATTGTAAAGGGATGCAGGTCGTCTGCTGTGGCCGAATTATCGGGCGCGCCTTGCGGAGCCCTGCCGCTGTCCGCTGGGATTTTTCTTACGGCATCTTTGTCGGCAAAGTCTTCGACATCAACTGTTACGGGCTTCGCCGTGCCTATCGTCCCATTGTGGAACATCCATCCTGCCGTGACGACGTAACGCCCGGGCACAGTCATATCGTAGTAGCTGTTGGCGACGACAGTATCAATTAGTTCGTCTCCCGGCCCCAGGTTGATGCCCGAGTAGGAGTGCTCTCTACCTATGTCATGCGGCATCACATCGCGAGGATTTATAAGAGTTCGCGGAACCTCCGATCCGTCGGGACGCGAAACGTGCACCGTGATGTTTAAGGGTCCGTCTATGATGACATCGTGTCGTGCATTAGTGAGATTCTGTACGTGAACGAATATCTTGACCGGATATCCCACGGCCACGCTGTCGCTTTCGGCTGTAGCGATCACCTTGAATGGCTGCGGGTATTCTGCCGCATTGAAGCTGTTTGACGCGCTTTCCGCCAGCCCGTCGTTATCGTTGCCGAAGCAACCTACGAACGTAAGAAATACAAAGATGATTGCCGCAATGCGGCAGGGATGGATTAAACTTATCATATCACGTAATCGCTCCACTCTCTGAGCTTATTATCCTTACGAGGGGCCAGAAGGATAGGCATTTTTTGTCCAGATTGGCTCTCCATCCTCCATGTTATTTGGATTAGCCTCGCCGCCCGTTTGGCCTCCGGAACCTGTCCAGCTATGCGTATTTACTGTGGACTGCCCAGCATTCAGGATGTTCCAGCCCCAATGTATGGGAGAAGCAAGAGGAATCCATATTCCGCTTCCTGGCGGCTTGCCTATCACCCACATTGTCAAGTCCTCGTCGAGCGTGATCATGCTCGTTCCGTTGTTAACGGTGATGGAGGGCGCATCAGGAGTTCCCCATGTGTCTACGCCATTTTGCGGCTGGTTCTGAGCAATCTTGTCGTATGGGAAAACCCAGTCGCAGCCGGGTGGATATACGCCGTCGCGCGGACCTTTTTTCACCGGATTAGTGGAGAATTTGTGCGTCTCCGTGGAATCATCGATTACCTGAACGAAGTTTACGGTCCAGCTCGTTTCGTCATTGTGTGGAAACGCGGCCGTGAAAATGATGCCGTATGTTCCCGTGAACAGGGGCGACGTTGCGCCAGAAAGCGTATAAAGCTCGTCGTATGGATCCTTAGAATAGGTAGGGTCCTTGATGTTCGAGCTTGGCTGCGATAGGACAACCGTGCCATTTTGGGTGGACAAAAAAGTGCAGGCTGGCGGTGCCTTAACCGTCACGGTGCCGGATGCCGGAACGTCCTTGGTTGTCGTCGTGCCGTCGGCGTTCGTGATTGTCTCCGGCACAGAAACGGACACGGTGTAAGTCCCACTCGATGTCCAGTAGAAGGAAAACTGCGGCTGAGTTGGCGGCTTGGGCAGCTCCGTCAGGTTCGCATCGTCCGCGCTGGGGTTGTAGTTTGCGACCGCGGTTCCGGGTATGGTCCAGGTGCAGGACGGAGCGTCGCTGTTTCCTAGCTTGGCCTCCAGCGTGACCTTCTGGCCTTCGGAGACCGTGACGGTTTTGATCTTTCCTTTGGGAGCAGCTATCGTCGTGTTGTTGCATATGATTGTGACACCTTGTACAGGCATCCCCGCTCCGTTGGCATCGTCCGGCGACGCCAAGCCGTCGGCGCTCGATCCTCCTGCGCTCGTCGGGATGTCGCTTGCGTCGCCTCCCACGTATCCCGTCGCGACCGCGCTCGCTATGACTCCGCCCGTGCTCGAATCGCAGACGTTCGCGGTGCACTTGACCTGGAGGATGTAGTAGCCCGGATCGAAGAACGTTGCGTTGAATGTCGCGCTCGAATCGCCCGGCTGCCAGACGATGACGTAGCTTGCCCTGTCGGTCGCGTCCGTAAACGGGATATTCACGCCGCCGTCGTCGGATTCGTACACGTTCTTTGTTTCCCAGTCGTAAGTGACGAAGGTCGGCCCGGAGCCGTCACTGTCGAGATTCGATGGCGAAAGCTGGCTCGTAACCTTGCCGCTGATCATGTCGCCGACGTACGCCGGGTTGGGGTTCCACTGGTTGCAGTTCTGGACGGCCAGCGTCGGGTTGATCGACGACGTACCGCCGGACGCCACATACGTGACTGTGACATGCTGCGTCACCGGCGCGTCGATCTTGTATCCGGTCTCGAACGGCAGGAGCGGATCACCGTTGTCGGTGATGGTGCAAGTCAGGGTGGTAGTGTCATTGATTGTGACGGAGCTCGGCGCGGTCCAGGTCGCGGACTCGCCGCTGGCGGTTTGCGACGGACCAGTCGCGGTGGCAAACGTTCCCTCGGTGCAGCTCCAAGTGTAAGACAGGTCGCCGCTGTCGTCCACCGGCTTGAGCAGGTTTTGGACTCCCTCGATTACTGGCGAAAGGTCGTGGTAGTCGGTGTCCTGGGCGGTAAGCACTGCGCAGTTGAGGCTTCCATTTGCCGAGACTGTGACCGTCTGCGGATATGCGGGACTCTGCGTCTGGTCCTGCGGCGCGATGATCTGGCCGTACTGGATTGAGCCCTGGTTGTTGTTGTTAGTGGGTTGCCACAATCTAGCCTGGACATAGAACGTGACCGGCAGCGGACGTTATCTGCAGACCGCAGTCGTACATCGCCATCGCGACGACCGTGTATGCTCTAGGACCTGCACTGATGGATTCGGACACGCTCTAGACCAGCAACTATGTTCCGAATCAGCGGCAATGCATCATGGGCTGCTGGAAGCCTGCGGAGCATCCTCGCCCGGCTTAATTGGCTCTGTCGATGTTCCGTTGTAATCAACGAATTCGCGCACTTCGACGGTGACCGGCTTCGCCGTGACCACGTACCCGTCAACGTACATTAATGATGCCGTGATCTCATATTTGCCCGGAACCGACATGTCATACCGCTGGTTTGCTATCACGGTCCAGTTCAACTCGGTGCTCTTGAAAATTGACGCTAACCCAGTCCCCGAATAAAATAACCACATTCTGGACGGAGTGGGCGGGCAACCTAGAGTTTTCGGCACATCCCCGAAGCGGTCCCGGGTCACCTTGAGGATCAGCTGGTCATGCGACGCAATATTCAAACTGATATGGGCATTTGTTGGGTTGCGTATGTGAAGAACGACTTTCACTTGACTGCCCACTTCGGCCACGCTGTTCTCAACTGTCGCAGATACTGAGAAGGGATGTGGTACGTGAAAAACCTCGTTCTCTTGCTGCACTTGATCCCGACCTTTGGCTTGATTAGGATTTTGCTGCAAACTTTGTGCATTCTGCGCATTACCGCCTGTTGCTGGCAGCACAAGAATCATTACAAAAGTCGAAACCAATCCAGCTATACGGCAAACAATCGAAGCCTTCTGCATCTGTTTGTTCCTCAATATATATACTTGTTATCTGGAGTAAGGGTGTGCATTTCGCGTCCAGTTAGGCTCACCGTCCTTTATGCATTCCGCCGCATCGGTCGTCGCGTCGCCCTGCGTCTGCATTCCCGTCACGGTGAACGTCGGCGGCTGTCCGTTGCTGGTGGCGGTTGCGTTCCATCCCCAGCTGATGCCCTTTAGCGGAATCCATATTCCGTCGCTGCTGCACCTCCACATGAGCCACATGGTGTAGCAGTCCGTGCGGTTGATGCTGGAGATATCGCCTGGAATGCCAGATGCTGGGCGGTCCTCTGTGATCCATGTGTCCGGAGTAACCGGATTCCCAAAGCCGTCAAGTGCTTGCTGCTTAGTCTGATATGGATATGAAACGTCGAGTCCAGGCGGCGTGATTCCGTACGGAGCTTGCATTATTGTTGATGTTGGGTAAATGTCTTTCTCCTGCGCGCTGTCAATCACCTGGACGAATTCCGTGTTCGATCCTGAGTCGCCGTCGTCGTTGTTTGGGAAAACGGCTGTAAAGATGATGCCGACCGAGTCGTTGTTGATAGGCCACGTCTGCCCCGACATTACCATCGTTTCGTCGCCAGCCGGGTCCTTACCGCCAAGCTTTGCGGTGCCGCCGGTGGTCGCATTGAATGTAAATTGCGGTAACGGCTTCACCGTCACGGTGCCGGATGCCGGAACGTCCTTGGTCGTCGTCGTGCCGTCGGCGTTCGTGATTGTCTCCGGCACAGAAACGGACACGGTGTAAGTCCCACTCGATGTCCAGTAGAATGAGAACTTCGGCTGAGTTGGCGGCTTGGGAAGTTCCGTCAGATTCGCATCGTCCGCGCCAGGGTTGTAGTTTGCGACCGCGGTTCCGGGTATGGTCCAGGTGCAGGACGGTGCGTCGCTGTTTCCTAGCTTGGCCTCCAGCGTGACCTTCTGGCCTTCGGAGACCGTGACGGTTTTGATCTTTCCTTTGGGTGCAGCTATCGTCGTGTTGTTGCATATGATTGTGACACCTTGTACAGGCATCCCTGCACCGTTATTGTCGTCCGGCGATACCAGGCCGTCGGCGCTCGATCCTCCTGCGCTTGTCGGGATGTCGCTTGCGTCGCCTCCCACGTATCCCGTCGCGACCGCGCTCGCTATGACAGTCCCGGTGCTGGAATCGCAGACGTTCGCGGTGCAATTGACCTGGAGGATGTAGTAGCCCGGATCGAAGAACGTTGCGTTGAATGTCGCGCTCGAATCGCCCGGCTGCCAGACGATGACGTAGCTTGTCCTGTTGGTCGCGTCCGTAAACGGTATCGTAGCGCCGCCGTCGTCGGACTCGTACACGTTCCTAGTTTCCCAGTCGTATGTCACGAACGTCGGCCCGCTGCCGTCGCTATCGAGGTTGCCGGGAGAAAGCGTGCTCGTCACCGTCCCGTGGATCGCGTCGCCAACGTAGGCCGGATTCGGATCCCACGACTCGCAGTTGTTGACGGTCAGCGAGGGCGTCAGCGAGGATGATCCCCCGGCGACGTAAGTGACCGCGACATGCTGAGTCACCTGCTTGTCGATCTTCGTTCCGATGTCGAAGGGGCCGAGCGAGTCGCCGTTGTCGGTGATCGTGCAGGTCAGGGTCGCCGTATTTCCGATGGTGACGGTGCTCGGCGCTGTCCAGTTCGTCGATGGCGACGCCGGATCGCTGAACGTGCCCGGCCCGCTCCACGCGTACGACAGGTCGCCGCTGTCGTCGATAGGGCTGAGCAAATCCTGCACGCCCTCGATAACAGGCGTGAGGCTAAAGTAGTCTGTGTCCTGTGCGGTGCTCACCGCGCAGTTGAGGCTGCCGTTCGCCGCGACGGTCACCGTTGACGGATGGGTTGAAGAAGTGTGTAATTCACATCAATTAACCTGACCGTCAGGAATTTTAGATAGATAAGGAAGCCATCTTTTCAAGCTATCCTTCTTGGCATCCGCTCCTTCGTTGTTGATTCGTGCTTGTACGAGTGCTATGGTCGCTGGCGTTCCGATCATTTGAGATATTGCCAAGGTGCAGGAAATAACAGTCCGCGAGTCTTTTCCAGAGTTAGGTAGGATTTGCTTTCCTTCATCCCATTGAACGGAAGAGACTTTTTCCACAATGGCGTTCAGCGTATCGTAGTCGGCACCGATTTCGATTAATGCTTTGGCCACAGGAAACTTTGCCCTGATGGACCAATCGTGAGCAGTCGGATCAATTACATCGTCGTTGGCCAACAGCAGTTGAACTGCTTCCTTAGCTCGAAGGTCACCCAATTCCGCTATAGTGACCAGTAATTTTTCGTCGGCTCGCTTCCATTGGATGTATGTTGGGTCGGTCGCTTTGGCATTGATCTTGAGCTGGGCAGTGCATCGATCATAGTCAGCGAACTGCTTTTGCGCGATGGTGATCAAGTGCTCGATAGCTGTCTTGCGGGATATTATCGCCGAAGAGGCTTCTGATTCTGGAGCCCCCGATGAACTGACTGGCGACGAAGGTGCACTGTTAGAAGCGGTAGGCTCTGCGCGTAAGCCAGAGGTCGTTAATGAGATCACCAAGGTGCAGATTACGACGTGGAAACTCAGTGTTCTATACAGCCATGTCCCAAACCGATTGATCATTGTAGTTTTCATAGTGATAATCGACATAATTTTGGATTACTGGAGATTCCATGTCATTGCGGGTGGTTGCGAAGGATTTTGAACGATGTATGCCTGGTTATCGCCGCTTACAGCGTCCGTCCCGCCGGGAACGACCATCACCGCGTTATGTGTCAAAATATTGGCACCGAAACTCAGTTCACAGGATGATCATCAAGCTTTTCAATAATATTTAGCCACTGAGCAAGCCGATTTGTCCGAGTCGCGTCGGTCTCTTCTGCCAGTCGGAATTTGACGTACGCCTCGGCGGCTGGTTGACCTAAGATTTGGATTAACGTCTGTGCCGATATGGAATAGTACTGTTCTACGCCGCCTAGCCGATTAGGCGACACGTTTGCTGCATCCTCTGCAACCGTATCCATCATGGCTCTATTTGCTCCGATCATGCAAATTGCATCCATGCATGGAAATGATTTTAAGATCGACTTGCTCCGATCCACAGAAGGGTCTGTGAAATCAAGGTTCGCGGCAAGAATCGGTATCGCTTGTTGCGCCTGCAATTGTCCAAGCTCACCTACAGTCTGTCCGGCTCTAGCGGCGTCGGAACACCAAATCGAATATAATGCTCCACCTGATGCGGAATTTGGATTGGCCTTCAAACACGCTATTCTAGCATTTTGCGCACTCGTTAACTCTTCAGACGCTTTTGCCAGAAGGACTTTTATCATCAATTCACGTTCTGACAAACAGTCTGCCACTGCTTTACCCTCATCATTTTCGGAACCGGTGGAACTGTTCGGTTGAACGGCAGATTTAGAAGCACTTAACGTAATGCGTTGTGCTGTCGCCGGAGGACTGTAAGAGCCTAGCAGAATAATCGCCGACAATACAGCGGCTGTTCCAGTGTAGGATGATCGATGGGCTGAAGAACGAAAGCTTAATGTGATATTCATTGAAGATTCCATGTCAATGCAGGTGGATTTGCCTGGTTCGATACGATTGAAGGTGCATTATCACCAGATACGTCATTCAAAATCGTCCAGGTTCCTGAAGTGTCTTCGGCCGAAAACGGAATGAAAAACATGGTGACAGGTGAACAGCGGACTGATCCAAAATTCACTTGCTCCTGAGCCAAAAATCGGTACCGTCCAATTTGGCCATCGGTCGAATCGAGCATTGATAGACCAGGTGCATCTAAATCGTATAGGTTTCCCTTTTTAGAGGTCGTCGTCTCGGAGAACGTTTGTGCTGCCTGGTACCGGGCTAGTATCGTCGGCCATAGTGTGATCGGACCCAAATTCCGCCGGGTGCCCTTGCTAGCTTTCGGCCTACCGGGTGCCATGCTCTAACTTCCGAGTTAGGCATGTCTTTGTGTGCTGCGTCACCGTTATTGCAACGCGGTTCGCTGACGATCCCTGCTTCCACGTCCAAAACTTGCTTCCAATGCCGTAGGAATACTACGGCCGATGAGCCTAAATACACGCGTCGATGCCGACAATTTCGGACATTATGCTTCGGGACATGCCTAGCTCGGAAGCTAGAGCATGGCACCAAGAGGCCGAACATATCCGATCAACTTGATTCCTAAACCACCTGGATGGTTTGTAAAGTTCGAAGACAGAAGAACAGGGTGCTGCTTAAGACTTGGCTTTTTATGTGAGTCAGGTCGTCGCCAAGCCAATGCCAGAAATGGGCGAAGCGGAATGGTCACTCGTTTTGGCTCGGACTAGAGAAAAGTCAAACGTCCCGCCATTGTTTGACGTCCACGCGTACGTCAGGTCGCCGCTGTCGTCCACCGGGTTCATAAGGTTCTGCACGCCCTCGATGTCCGGCGTCAGCTTCCAGAAGTCGGTGTCCTGCGGCGAGTTGACCGCGCAGTTGAGAGACCCGCCGGGAACGACCGTCACCATTGACGGATACGCGGGGCTCTGCGTCTGATCCTGGGGCGAGATGATCTGGCCGCCCTGGAGGGAGCCGCCGTTTCACCGTCGAACTCCCTTGAGGTTTTTGGACATATGTCAACGGCTGCTCGTTTATCAGTGCACTTCTCGGTAAGGTCCATGTTTAGGCGGAGTGCCTCCGGACGCACGAATGGCGTCGTCCATGTACGGATCGATTTGCTGTTCGATCCCCGGATACAGCGGCTGCATGGCGTTTAGAGCGGCAAGATCTCCGACGCTGCAGTCAATCATTCCTTCGACGGCTAGGACATACATTTTCCCCATTTCGCTGTAGATGTCCACCGGGCGGAAGTCGCGGTACTTCAGATATTCCGCTCTCACTTCATCAAATTCGTCGAACGACAGCTTTTTGTTTCCGTTTTTGCGATCAAGTCGCGCTAGTTCAAGAATGGCCGACATGCGCCAGATATACGCCTGCGAATCAACGTTCGATAGAAGGGACAATGCTTGAGTGAGTTCGATGTATCGCTTTTTATCCTCTCCGATTTCCCTGTACACTTGATTTAAGACAAGGCGTACATCTGCCTCCATAGCAGTTCTACCGTAGCATAGAGGCAGTAGGTCGGTCAAGAATGCGATTGCCCCGCTGTATGTTTTGCGGTCGCGAAGAGAATCGTAGATTGTCCATGCTCCCTCCGCCTGCTTCACGGTGTCGTCTGTAACGTAAACTCCAGCCTTCATATGATCGAGAACATTTCTGCCTAAAGCTTCCGGGGTTTCGATAGTCTGTTCATTCAGCCACGAAGCCCAGTCCGTTATAGCAAGTTCGTAGGTTTTTGAGTCAAAGGGCAGAGCCGACGATGACACGAGAATGTTTCGCTCCGTTGGCTTCAAAGTCAGTGAGGGAGGCAGATTCGACTGGCAATGTGCCACTTGCAAAACAAATGCGAAAAGCAAGAATACTGGAAGAGCGCATGACGTTAAATATTGAGACGACTTCATCTGGCTCCCTTTCATTTATTGATTGACCGTGTCGGTTTCAGTACCGTTCTGCACCTTAGCCGTACGGGTTACGGTATAGGTGCCCAGCACTTTTGATCCGTAAAGATATTGATGAGTTTCGGTATATGAGACTCCTGCAGAAAGGGCTGCTGGCGTGAAAATGCTCTGCCAATTACTCAATGAAGTAAAGCCTGTTATCGAGTCATGAAACTGGTTGCTTTCATTCACGGCGAAAGAGCCGGTTTGAAGGCTTGCCGTCCCTAGGCTTGCAGCCACCGAATTTGGGGTTGCGTTGGGGTTGTTGGCAAGGTAGGTCGAGGAAAAAGCGCTCGACGTAAATTCTGCTGTGTAGATACTGAACGACTCTGAAATAGTATATCCGTTATAGGCCGGCGGAGCCTGATTGCCAACCGTGCAAGTATATACCATTCCTCCTAAGGCTGGCGTTCCCCCACCAGATGTAACCGAATCAGGTGAAACTGCCGGACTGAAGTGCCACATCGCTGTCACGTCATGATCTTTAAGGTCCCCTTCGTCGGGCGCAATAATCGGTCTTCCATTGTCATGCAAAGTCGTTTCCACACTTATAGGCTGTTGATTCCAGTTGCTGTCTACAGTTGCGAGCAGATCACAGCTTTTAAAGGGAATCGTTACGGATTTAGTTGGCAAAGATATGCCGATCTGGTTATTGGCTTGAAACATCATTCCCCCTGAAATCACAAAGCTGGTCGTATATGAGGATGCTTGGTCGAAGAAGCCTGTGTAATCATATTGTCCTACGTGGTGCTTTAAATCCTGATCGTTGCCACTAGTCTTAAACTCGATAATTTGACCATCGGCACAACGAAGATTTGTCCCTCGCGGGATAAGATCGCTAAACGCCATTGAACATGCCGCGGCCCAAAATGGATCCTCCTCTCCGCTGGAATAAAACCAAGGCCTTGTTTCAGCATCAACGCCAACTGCACCGCCGGTCTGTTGCGCCTGTGCTCCTCCGCTTTGCTGGAAGTCGCTGGGGTCGCCGCCGACATATCCAATTCCCGTCGCTGCGGCAATGACACCGCCGGTGCTGGAGTCGCAGACGGCGGCCGTGCCGGTCACCTGCATGATGTAGTAGCCCGGCGTCTCGAAGACGGCGTTGAACTGCGTGGAGGGCGAACCGTCCGTCCAGCCTATCGCGCCGTTCAGCGCGCATGGTTGGAAGGAGCAGACAGCTCCAGTCTGGGAGCTCCACAGTCCAGTTTCGTTCCACGAGTACTCGACAAACGTCGGCCCGCTGCCGTCGGAATCCAGGTCGCCAGGAGAAAGCGTTCCGACTACCGTGCCGTGGATCGCATCGCCGACGTATGCCGGGTTGGGGTTCCACTGGTTGCAGTTCTGGACGGCCAGCGTCGGGTTGATCGACGACGTACCGCCGGACGCCACATACTTCACGCTCACGGAGCTTGATATCGGCGCGTCGATCTTTGTGCCTGTCTCGAACGGCAGGAGCGGATCACCGTTGTCGGTGATGGTGCACGTCAAGGTCGCCGTCTGCCCGATAGTCACGCTGTTCGGCGCAGTCCAGTTTGTCGAGGGCGATGTCGGATTGCTAAACGTTCCCGGCCCGCTCCACGAGTACGACAGGTCGCCGCTGTCGTCAACCGGGCTGAGCAGGTCCTGAACGCCCGCGATGGCAAGCGAAAGGCTGAAGTAGTCGGTGTCCTGGGCGGTGCTCACGGCACAGTTTAGGTGCCAGCCTGCCCCAATTTACGAGACAGAGTCTTCTTGCGCCAGTAGGAAGAATTGCAAAAATAGATCCTCGCGCTGCTAAAAGTAAGGACAACACACGAGTAAGCGTCCTCAGGCGGATTTCAGCTTGCGGCCTTTTTCCAGTCTGTGCCGTCAAACTGATAGATTAGTGTGCCATCGGAAGAATTGTCCAATAGAACTCGAAGGTGATGCGTTTTGTACGAACCGACGAAATGGCCGCCAGTGACGCACACGGGCGGAAACATCGTACTGTCCCACGCAAATTCCTTCAGGGATACCTCCGATCCCGGCTGCCTCAGTGCGCGGTCGAACTTCGATAGGACGGCTACACATCCGCCTCCCGTAGGCTTTGACATAAGACCGTCCTTCGCCAACATTGCCACGGTGTCATCCTCGACGTATACGTCGAAGACCGTAAGGGGGCCTGTAGGAGAAGGAGGATCATAGTCGTAGAACTTTGATCCCGACCATGCGGCAATAGTTGTGTCATTGCGGACGATGTACAGGTCGTACCGATACTGGGCGGTAGGGAGTTCGTCGTGAATCGACTTATTCTTGTACACCTTCGGTGTGAAATTCAGGGGAATGTTGGTACAGGTGACGGTCACCTTTCCCGAAGAGCCCATATCTTTTGTGTAGACTACAAGGGCGTTCGACGAGTTGACCGAGCCAGCTGGGCAACATGTCGTAACGTAAAGGCAAACGGCGATAGGCAATATTATGTGCTTCATGTTTTTTCAGTTGGACCAAGTAATCAGCGGAGCAGTTGATTGCCTTTCTGAGATTACGGGATTGTGTTCTCCACTGGAGTCTGTATATGTTGCTTTTATGTCCATAAGTGAATGGATTTCCCAGGCTACTTTGTTTGACGCCAGGTATCCATAGGACGGGTCGTAGACGCTAGTAGTGTCTCCGTTCACACCGGTCAGTACCACATGTCCGTTAAAGTTCGACAGCGGGCTGGGGTTGTTTTGACCGGCACCCGAGTTAACGTCTATCGAATATACCGATCCTGCTGGAACCTCACCACTGAATTTGGATACATCCGGATATATATCGGTGACCGAGCTCGCAATTCCCTGCGCAGCAAACACGTCCTTCGCCAGGGCCGACCAAGAATCGCATGGTCCGTCGTGGTTCGCGATGAGGCCAGATGTTGTGTAGCCGCCTGTCAAATAGATGCCATTTGGAAACAGTTCCGGGCGTCCCCAATACGACATAGGCGTTCCATCGAACCGCTTCACTGCGTCTGTGGCGAAATATCCCCAGATGTGCGTCAGCGCAGCTGGGGCGGTCGTATCGCCCACTGCAGGCCCGCAAGCCGTTGACAGGACGGTTTCCAGCGGATTGCTCGGCTTCGCAAGCGTCACAAACATCTCGTTGTATGACTGCCCGACCGAGTCGGAGCTCGACCCGTTCGTGCAGTACCAATAAAGCGGGAGCACGGTCTCGTTGATTGCTGACAAGTCCTTTGAGTCCGACAGTGCTCCCGATATGGACAGGCCGGAGCCGGAGGAATCGACGGAGTTGGAGGATAGAACGACGTCAGTCAAAGGGTAGGCAAAGAGTAGGGCGGAAATTGAGAGCGTGTCGGGATATATTACCTTTGCGCCGGCACCCAGCGCCGTAGTCCACGTGAAGTTCGCCTTAACTGAAGGCTTGCTTCCCGCCACATAGCATATCGGCAGTTGAGTCAGAGTGCCGTTAGGCGTCGGAGCGGCCAGCCACTGGGGTGCGGAATCTGGAGTGTCCGAGATGTCGTCAATCACATCCGTTCCGCCGGAAAAGGAGATCGACTGCAAGGCCATGCACACGACGACGACGTTGAGGGTGGTCGTTACGCTTTTGAAGGTCACCATGACTTTGGTCGGGTTGCTCGCATCGGCCATGGCGTCGGTGAATGGCGCTGTTGCGTCGGCGTACGACTGCGAACTTTGAGTAGCGCCAGTCCAAGTAAGATCTGATGGCTGAAACCGGTATCCGGACGGATCTGGAGCTGCCTGAAGCTGCAGCGTGGTGCCCGTCAGGACGCAGATCGTCTGGCCGTCGCTGGTCAGTTGCGACTGGCCGGGACAGGAATACCGGATGGATATTTTCGGCATGTCCCATGTCTGGCCACTGCCCGGAGATGGCGTCGTGTCCGTGCCTGCCCCGCCACCGGCTGCGTCTGGGTGTCCCAGTAGAGCCCGATCTGCGCAACGTCGGGAGCTGCGGTCAAGTTGGTTGGAGCCACGGGAACTGCCGCATTCAGCGTGACCGTCGCCGACTTGCTCAGTCCGGCGGCGGAATCACTTGCTGTAACGGTATCCGTACCTGACGTGTAGGGTGGGGAGTAGAGTCCGGCAGTTGAAACCGTGCCGGTTCCTGCAGTCCATGTAAATGTCGGCTGGCTGACGAATGCGGTACCAAACTGATCGTACTCGATTGCGTTGAACTGCTGCGAGCCGCCGGTAAGCACGGTCGCGCTGGTTGGGGACATCGTTATGCTTGATGCTGTCGAGTTTACCGTAACCGTCACCCCGCTCGTCACGCTCCCGCCCTGGCTGTCTGCGATGGTCGCCGTTATCGTGCAGGTCAGGGTCGCCGTATTTCCAATGGTGACGGTGCTGGGCGCGATCCAAACGTCATATAGGTCTATTCAAATCCGTGTGTAGTTGACTTAGACTAATTTGCCTCGGCGAACCTCCAACAAATACCGCAAATCTCGACCCGTCACGGCGATCATGAGAGTCAAAGAACAAAATAATACCGTCGTAGCGGTCTGAGCCGAAATCGCTCGGAAGTTTTCTTGACGACAGGTTCGGATTGCCCGCAAAGGGCGCGTCCGTGTCGGGGTCGATAAACGATTGAGGCCCCCGGACATAGAGCATAAGAGCGCTTTTCATTGCTTGCACGTCACTTATATTTGGCGACGTATTGTTATGCGTTCCGCAATATAGATAATATGCTGCCCTAAGCTCTTGCAGTCTCGAGCGTGCTTCATGGGACTCTCCTCTATGTCCGGTGAGCAGGACCGCGAATAGTCCCGCAAATAGAGCGCCAAGCAGGCAAAAGACAGTAATTGTTACTCTTCGCATAATACTATACGTGATCCATATCCGGCAGATATGCAAGCTAAGGCATTGCGCAATTAATAACGTCGGAGAGGTTGTCAAAATTATTGAAAGGAAAATGGCCACCCCGAGCCCGTCACTGATGCGGTATTGTATGTGCCGCTTGATGACCAGGTAATGCGAACAATGTAGGATTTCGGAGCTACGCCAACATCAATTTCGTCAAGGAGCTTACATATTTGATAAGCAATGTTTTCGCCTGCAACGTTAAAATTCGGGCTAATTGAATCGTTCCAAACGTATGTAAGGTTGTATGAGTAGTTATGGTTGCCTAGGCTCGTGATCGTTCCAGACGTATAGACATCCCCCAAGCTAGGCTTGGAACCGTGAAGCAACTCAAGTCCGGTCAGGTCGCATTGAGTTCCTTGTCGCAAGTCATCGACTTCTGATATCAACTCCTCATGATCATGAGAACTCACAACGGCCGTGGGATTGAACTTATGTGTCATAAGAGCGTTTCCAATCATCGACTTTATTACGTTTTGCATATCGACCGGAAAGCTGGTCTGGCCGGAAGAGGTGTTGACATCGTGCTCTATATAATCAGTCCAAGTACCTGCTGGGTCCTCACTGCCAGCGATATCTAGTTCGGTTCCGGTCCCGTCGGCGTAGTGCTCAATCAACTCATCGCCATACGCATCTGTTGCACAAACGTAAGAAATGAGGCCGGGCCCCGGTGGATTTCCTGGCGGAGGGTTATTCCCGGAAGTTTGGGGTGCTACGCCACCATTCGACGAACCAACATCAGCTGCGTCACCGCCGACATATCCCGTGCTGGTCGCGCTGGCGATCACACTTCCAGTGCTCGAATCGCAAACGTTTGCAGTACAGTTCACTGTGAGGATGTAATAGCCTGGATCGAGAAACACGGCGTTGAAAGTCGCAGTGGGAGCTCCTTGCTGCCATCCGATGACGTAGTTTCCATAAAAAGGAACGTAGCTCCCTGACGAACCGTCTTGCGAAGCATACACCTGATCCGTAACCCAGCTATACGTCACGAACGTCGCCCCGCTGCCGCCGGTGTCGAGGTTGTCTGGCGTAAGCGTGCTCGTCACCGTGCCATGAATGGCATCGCCGACATACGCCGGGTTCGGATTCCATTGATTGCAGTTCTGCACCGTCAGCGAGGGCGTCAGCGACGAGGAGCTGCCTGCGACGTACTTGACCGTCACGGAGCTGGTCACCGGCGCGTCGATCTTTGTGCCGATGTTGAAGGGGCCGATCGGGTCGCCGTTGTCCGTGATGGTGCAGGTGAGGGTCGCCGTATTTCCGATGGTGACGGTGCTGGGCGCGGTCCAGTTCGTGGAGGGCGACGCCGGGGCGCTGAACGTGCCCGGCCCGCTCCACGAGTACGAAAGGTCGCCGCTGTCGTCCACCGGGTTGAGCAGGTTCTGGACTCCCTCGATGTTCGGCGACAGCTTCCAGTAGTCGGTGTCCTGGGCGTCGCTCACCGCGCAGTTGAGGCTGCCGTTCGCCGCACAGGTCACCGTGCTCGGATATGCGGGACTCTGCGTCTGGTCCTGCGGCGCTATGATCTGGCCATACGTGATCGTGCCCTGGTTATTATTGTCGGTCGGCTGCCAAGATTTCGCCTGGACATAGAACGTAATCGGCAGCGAGTCCACCACCGTTGTTCCCTGGCTTCCGCCGACGTAGGTCGCTTCCGCAT
This sequence comes from uncultured Armatimonadota bacterium, assembly GCA_963699265.1. Taxonomy (GTDB): domain Bacteria; phylum Armatimonadota; class Armatimonadia; order Armatimonadales; family Capsulimonadaceae; genus CAXSEA01. The sequence goes on from OY969427.1 coordinate 2,824,232, forward strand.
AAACGGTGTAGGCTCCGACTTGAGCGTCGGTCATCTGGTACGAGACGTTGCCGTTTGCGTCTGGTGTGCCGCCGCCCGCCAACCCACCGCCAGGCGAACTGTTGATCGTCAGCGTCGAAAGCGTTCCAAATCCGGGAGCCGGGGCGACGTCCGCGTGAGCGGAGACTGTGATCGACGAGCCCCCCGCGAACGCGGCATTATATCCCGGCGCGGTGATCGACACGTTCGGGCCCGTGACTACCACAACGCCAAGAGTCAGCTGGATGCCACCACCACCCGGCCCGACGGTGTTCATATCCATGGTCGCCGTCATTTGGCTGGTCGAAACGGTCGCCGTCGTCCCGCTCGAAGGAACGTTTATGAGCTTCGTACCGCTGGAGCTGCCAGTGATCATGCCGGAGCCGCTGCCCCCGATCTCGGGATCGCCGTTGCCGTCATCCGCCGTTCCGGTTATCACATCGTCTGGGTAGCTCGGATTCCAGTTGCCGAGAAAGGACACGGACTCACCGACCTCGAACCAGGTATTCGGGGGAGGCACCGAGCCTGGTCCGCCTGAAATCCACGAAAGGGTCTGCACGCACGAACCGCTGACGGTCACTTGGCTTGGCGTGCCTGGAATGGACGTCACTCCAATGTACGGGTTGGCTACAGTCGGGCCAACATAGTCGTGAAGCGATTGGGAGATGGTCTGGCCGTTCATGGTTGTTGTGATAGTGCCTTTCCAGTTCTGACCGTCGAGCGTGTCCCAGCCTCCTCCTGCACTTCCGGCTCCAGATACCGTAGCCGACGCGGACCCGGAAACCGGACCCTCGCCCGATACGTTAGATGCGGAGACGACGTAGGTGTAAGTCGTTCCAGACGTCACTTCCGTGTCGAGATATGACGTTCCCGAAACATCCGGCGTGGTCAGTCCAGGTCCATTGCTTGTCGTTCTGTACACGGTGTAGCTTGTGGCTGTCGAGTTTTGCGGCGCACTCCAGTCCAGCGTAATCGAGCCTGATCCCGCCGAGGCGGCCAGGTTCGTCGGCGCACCGGGAACGGGTTGAACAACAGTGAGATTCACGAAGTCGCTGATCGATCCAGACGAAGCCGATATTTGCACGTTGCCACCGGCACTGCCAGCAAAGTACACTCCACTTCCGGCGTCGATGCTTCCTCCGCCGCTGCAAGTCCAGGAATACCCGCCCGTTGGCGTCATTCCGTTTCCATTTTGGTCGTGGCCTGCAGCGGTAAACTGCAGTACGCCGCCAACTGCAAGCGTGGCTGTGGAAGGGGAGATTGTGATTGCAGTTAGTACCGGCGGCGGGGCGACTGTGACCTGTATCGAGGCGGTCGCGTTTGCCGAACCGCAAACTGCGGATAGCGTATCCGTTTCCTGGGTCGTGACGGTCGGAGCGGAGAACAAAGTGCTGCTTCCACTGGAAGGACTCACCGATCCCGTTCCACTCGTAACCGTGAATTCGGTCGCAGTTGAATCCATCTGGTAGTTGAACTGATCCACAAGCTTTGCTCGGAAGAACCAGGTGTGGCCCGACGCCACGGAGATTCCGCCTGGCAAAAGTTTGAGCGTGGTTGGAGACTGCGACACCGGTGCGGTTGTGCTGCTGGTTGTGCTCATTTCGTCGGATGTGTTCGTAACCGTCACCCAAATGGAATACGTACCGGCTTCGGAAAACGTCGCGGTTGATGTGGACGCGGCATTGGTTCCATTGGGCGAAAACGTCACGGTGCTCGGTCCGTTGGCTGCCCAAGTGTATGTAAGGTTCGAGGCAGGGCCATCCATGGTGGAGGCGGTTACCGAGACGCTAGCGGTTGTTCCTGTTATCGGGGCTGTGGAGCCGCCGTTTACAGTCGCCACCGTTGTGATTGTTGGCGGAGTCGCGAACGGCGTCGCGCTAGCCTCATTGCTCGGCGACGATTCCCCGCCTGGCCCCACGGCAGTCACGTAGAAATAATACGTGGTGTCAGTGGTCAGTCCGGTCTCCGTGCATCCGGTCACGTTTCCGGCGGTTCCGACGGAGCTTTCGCTACCGCTCGACGTTCCCTCGTAGACATTGTAGGACGTTGCCCCGGTCACGGATTCCCACGAAAGCGTCACCTGTTCATAGGCGGCAGTGGCCGAGTCGAGAACAGGTGCCGGCGGCGGTGGCGGTGGGGGCGGCGGCGTTGTCAGGGTCACACTTGCTGAACCCGCCACGGAACTCGCTGTATCGGTTGCAGTAACGGTGTCGGATGTGCCCGAACTTGGAGCGTGGTATGTCCCTGAGGAAGGAAACGAACCATACGTCGCGCTCCATGAAAATGACGGCTGGGTCGTCATGGCGGTGCCGAACTGATCGCTCTCTACGGCCGAAAACAGCTGGGTAGCGCCAACTAGAAGTGTCGGATTGTTTGGCGAGACTGCAATTGTCATTGCGGTCGCGTTTACGACTACCGTTACGCTGCTGGTAATGCTTCCGCCAAAGCTGTCGGCAATGGTGACTGTGAAGATATATGTTCCAGCCTTTGTGAACGTTGCGGTCGTGCTCTTCGCGGCGTTGGTGCCGTTGGCGGAGTAGGTTACGGTCGCGGGCGGGGTTCCGGTCGTCGCCCAGGTGTAGGTGAGGTTCGATTCGCCGAGATCGTAAAAGCCCAGGACTGAAAGGCTGGTCGTAGTGCCGCTGGTGACCGGATTCGGACTTGCGGACGCGGCGGTCGCCACGGTGGGAGGCTGATCGACCGGCGTCGCCGACGCCTCGTTCGACTTTGGCGACTCGCCCGACGCGTTGACGGCAGTCACCTTGTAGTACTGCGCCGTGCCGTTCGCCAGGCCCGTGTCGGTGTAAGTTGTGCCTGTGATGCCAGTCCTGTATGGCGTCGATCCTTCGCCGCCCGCGGAGGACGCATTGTACAGGTTGTAGCTCGCCGCGCCTGTTGCCGCTGACCATGACAGGACGTTCTGCGTGTTTCCTGCCGTTGCGGAAAGACTCGTTGGCGCTGCGCAGATGGTGACCGCGGACGCCTCAGACGACATGTTGCCCGTGCCGGTCGAATTGACGCCCTTGACCGTGTAGTAGTAGACCGTGCCGGCGGCGCGTCCACTGTCAGTGTTCATGGTGAGCCGCGAGGCCGTGCTCCATGACAGCGAAGTCATTTTGATCGCCGCGATCTGACGTTCGGCTGAGGATTCATTCCTAACTAGCAAGGTCTTAGAGACTTAGTTGAACGCTCTCAATTGAGCGATACTGCTGCATTGCTGGCGTGGCTAAATGGGTGATCAGCGACTGCGGCGAAGCTTGAACCATAACAACACGCTTCGAGATATAAGTCCAGCAACAACGCCGATTACCGCTGTGTCGGCGAAAGTAGCCCCAAGAGGAGCGAACGCTCCCGGACTTGACTGGCACAGCGTAATTTCCGGAAATAATTTGCCCAGTTTGGCTATTGGAGGATTGGGCGAATTATTTCCTGTTGTAACCAGAAAAAGAAGCAATAGCGTTGCCGTACGCAAAATAGCTATGGCGACTGAATACATAATGATTTTAACCATTAGTGCACACTTCGAAATCGAGTCGATGAGCAAATAATCTTACCCTTGTGATCAGGAATCAAGCAAGGCGCTAATCATATAAGCCGGGAAGATACCACTCCACGGAAGCGTCTTCACTTCCAAACACACCATGTAATTTCATTCGGCAATCAAACATAATAGTTGGATAATAATTCCAAGGCGTGACCAAACCAAGGCCAGCACTGTTCCCGGCTAATGATCCTGTGGGAACGCCGTTTTGCGCTATTGACATGTCGGATGCTGTCATTAGCGAGTATCCTGCGGCAAGGTTTTCCCAAAGGCCCTCAGTATATCCTGCGTTCGCAGCGACCCACATCTCGTCCTCATATCCTAGACCTGCCGTATCTGTACCTCCAACTCCGAAGGTGCTATAATTATCAGTGTATAGCCGGGTGCCCTTGCTAGCTTTCGGCCTACCGGGTGCCATGCTCTAACTTCCGAGTTAGGCATGTCTTTGTGTGCTGCGTCACCGTTATTGCAACGCGGTTCGCTGACGATCCCTGCTTCCACGTCCAAAACTTGCTTCCAATGCCGTAGGAATACTACGGCCGATGAGCCCAAATACACGCGTCGATGCCGACAATTTCGGACATTATGCTTCGGGACATGCCTAGCTCGGAAGCTAGAGCATGGCACCAAGAGGCCGAACATATCCGATCAACTTGATTCCTAAACCACTTGGATGGTTTGTAAAGTTCGAAGACAGAAGAAAGAGATTAAGTTGCGGACGTGGCACCTGCTCTAATTGATAAACTGTGAGCCTGCACGTGACGTCCTCTTAGGCAATCGAAATACAGCGAACTTTGATCCTACGTATAAATTATGGATCAATAATCGGCAAAAGGAGAATTAGGCAACATCTCGATGATTTGTACAGTTTCGGAGGATGGCTGCGCGAGTAGAAGTTTCGATCTGCTTTATTCTTTCCGCTGATGGCTTCTTGGAGGACAAGCTAGCTCCAAGTTGCGTCGGCATAGGGTAGTCGTAAAGCCGTCTATTCGATGATTCGGAATATACATCGGGCTTGACGTACACTTATGCTAAGCCGCCGTAGCTCAGCAAAGCCCCGCAATTTAACAGACCCACACTGCCACCCATTTGCTCACTGGTTGACCGTATTGATCACATAAGCCGGTTGATCCAGCTTACGCAGAATTTCGACAGTATTGCCTATGACTACGTAAAGATAAATGTTATACTTGCATACCAACTAAGGTCAAAGGCATTTTTTACATTGAAGCATGTCTACTCCGGCTCCAAGACGAGCCAGATCTCATTTCCGCTCGGGGGAATCGGTACAGGCTGTATAGGCTTGGCTGGCAATGGGCGATTAGTTGACTGGGAGATATATAACCGCCCGAACAAGGGAACCTACAACGGCCTAAGTCATTTCGCAGTCAAGGTCGAAAAAGATGGCAAAGTCATTGATGCGCGCATCTTAAACGGTGCCCTGCAGCCTCCTTACTCCGGCGCACTTGGCCGTGCAATGTATGAAGGATTTGGCTTTGGAGTCGAAAAGGGAAGCATGGCTGGCTTTCCGCACTTCTCCGAATCAACATTCACCGGATCCTTCCCGATCGCCGAACTTGATTTAGCGGATCCTTCTTTTCCGGGATTCGTAAAAATCACCGCATTCAACCCGTTTATCCCGATGGAGGATCGCGACTCCGGCATTCCCGCCGCGTTTTTCGAAATAAGTATCGAGAACACCACAGACAGTGACCTCGAATATACCATTGCGGGAATCCTACTTAATCCGCTGAAGGCGGGCAACCGCAACTGCGTGCGCACCGAATCTGGTGAGACGTTTTTGCATTTGCAGACAGATGGAGTTGACACAATGTCGCCGGAATTCGGCGATCTGTGCCTAGCAACAGATGCGTCCGATGTGAGCCACCAGGAGTATTGGTATCGCGGCGGCTGGAGCGACCATCTCGAGACATACTGGCGTGATTTCACCGCGCCAGGGCCGCTTAAGCCGCGCACGTTTCCCGCCGGTCAGTCTGCCGCAGGCGATCACGGGATGCTCGCCGCCCGCATCGCAGTCCCTGCAGGACAGACGGGAAGCGTTCGATTCGTTATTTCGTGGAATTTTCCAAACTGCGTGAACTATTGGAACCAGGGATCGGTAACGCGCGCTGCGGCGCAAGGAGTGGGTCCGGTCTGGAAAAACTTCTACGCAACCATCTGGGACGATTCCAATACAAGTGCGCATTACTGCTTAACCGAGTGGGATCGCCTTTTTGGATTGACCAAGCTGTTCTGCGACACCCTCTTTGCGTCCAGCATCCCAGCACCCGCGCTTGATGCGATCTCGGCAAACATCTCCATTTTGAAGACCCCCACTGTTCTTCGCATGACCGACGGAACGTTCTACGGGTGGGAGGGCTGCCACGCGACCGCCGGATGCTGCGAAGGCTCATGCACGCATGTTTGGGGATACCAACAAGCGCTGCCGTTTCTGTTTCCGAATCTTGAGAGGAGCATGAGGGAAGCAGACTATAAATTCAATCTCCTTCCAACAGGTGGCATGCCATTCCGCATCCAGCTGCCGCTTGGTGTTATCCAGCAACAGAACGATCATTTCCGACCCTGTGTTGACGGTCAAATGGGTGGGATCATGCGCGTCTATCGCGACTGGAAAATTAGCGGCGACACCGACTGGCTTCGTGAGATTTGGCCATCGGTGAAAGCGTCGATCGAGTTTGCATGGCATCCTGGAAACACCGACCGCTGGGATCCCGAAAAAACCGGCGTAATCTCGGGACGTCAGCATCATACGCTGGACATGGAGCTATTCGGTCCAAACTCTTGGCTAACAGGGTTCTATCTTGGCGCGTTGAAGGCTGGCGCCGAGATGGCCGCAGCAGTAGGTGAGCAAGAAGCCTCTGCGGAGTATCTTCGCATATTTGAGCGAGGGTACGCCTGGGTTAAGGAGAACCTGTTCAACGGCGAATATTTTATCCAACACATCGATCTTGGAGACAAGTCGCTCATCGACTCGTTCGGCGCGGATAACTACTGGAGCACCGAGCATGGCGAAATCAAGTATCAGATTGGCGAGGGCTGTGCCATTGATCAGGCTCTCCCTCAGTGGCACGCGAACCTCTATGGGCTCGGAGACGTCCTGGACCCTGCGCAAGTCCGAATGGCTGCTGAGGCAATATTCAGGAACAACTACAAAGGTCCGATGGGCTCGCATGCCAACTCATGGCGCGTCTATTCACTCAACGACGAATCTGGCTTGATCATCTGCGATTGGCCCGTGTCCGTTCGCAATCCCGCCATCCCGATTCCATACGGCCCTGAAACCATGAACGGATTCGAGTATTCCGCTGCAAGCCTAATGATTCAGTGCGGCATGGTCGATGAAGGTGTTGCTGTCGTAAAATCGCTGCGCGACCGCTTCGATGGCGAGCGGCGCAATCCGTGGAATGAGTTCGAGTGCGGCAGCAACTACGCGCGCTCGATGGCGAGCTATGCGCTTCTTCTCGACTTCAGCGGTTTCAAGTTTGATATGGTCAGCGGGTTCATCGGCTTCAAACCAATCCAGCAAGACAGCACGGACAGGCAGTCATTCTTCTGGTCTATAGACGGAGCATGGGGCAATATAGTCGTGGATTATTCTGGCCAAGTCGTGACGTTAGATGTCCTCTACGGAGCATTGCAGCTACGATCTTTTGGCAGCCCGATCCGCGCGGCACATACAACTGTTGGTGGAAACGCTGTCTCGTTCACAATTCAAGGTGCTGACAACGTTCTCGACTTCGACCAAGGGATCGAAATCATGCCCGGCGCGCCTCTTTCGCTATTTGGGAAAGCGTAGGTCGTTCTCGGTTCGGGCTCCGACATTCTACTAGATGGGCAGACGCACCGAAATCACTAGGGCGTCTGCCCTTTGTCGTCTCATGCCCTTATGGCGCGGCTACGTTGCTGTAGAACGTTACGTCCGCGCCGAAGCCGGGGATTACCGGATTTTGATTTGCAGCCTCGTAGCCCGGAATCGTCCAACCGTAGCCATTCACGTACTGCTGATTTGTCACCAAATATTCGAACGCCGTCGGCGATGTATATTCCTGAACTAGATTGTCATACGCGGGCACGGTCCAGTTGTTGAGCTGATCTTCGAAGATGAGGCTCTCCTTGCCGCCAGATTTGCAGATGAACGCAGGAGTACTTGCGTTCACAAACGAAAAGACAGGATAAAGCATGCCTCCAACAACCGCAGTGACACCATTGGCGGTTGTTTCCATTACGTTCTCGGGCTGACCCCATGGGTTCTGCGGAACGTAAGGGTCCTCGGTCTTTAGGCCGCAAATGAACACGTTTGCGCTTTCGTTCACAATCCTGAGGTCGGCTATTTCAGGGTTGAATTGATATGCCCAGACATTTTCGCTCGACGCCGTGCCGTTCCCAAACCACCAGCGATGGGACTGGATGTCTTCAACATACAGATTTCGCTTATGCCCGCCTTTCGGCGTTCCGCCTTCGTATTTGTAGCTGATCCCCTCAGACCACCATTTTGCGTCGCGCAATATAAGGGTGCCCTGGTTGCTGGAGTCCTGCACAAATAGGCATCCGCAGGCCCCGTTGCCGCCGATATTCGTGCCCTCATTCAGCTCTTCGATTACAAGGGTACTGGTCGATGATGTGGCTTGCGGAACGATGAAGGCGGACGTATAAGCAGTGCTAGACGCAAACGCGGTTCCCGCCAAAACAATAGTCGAATGAAGTCCCTCTACTCTTTGAACGCATTGTGGGATCGTGATCGAGCTGGAGAGTACGTACGCACCGGTTGGAAAATAAACGACAGCAGCATTCCTTGCCGCTGCATCGTTCATAGCCGCGATAATGTTCGCCGTGTCGTCGTATTTCCCAGTAAGGTCGATTGTGCCGTACGAAGGACTGGCCACGTTGATGCAAACAGGATTTGATGGCCAAGCTGCGTCGGGTGCGATGCTGTAGGTGACCGGCGCAGTAGTAACTCCGTGAGGATCATTTGTCAGCAGCGTTTGATTACCAGGCGAGGATGCATACTGCGCCACGCTTGTGCCCGCGACAATCGTGGGATTTGGTGGAGGCGCTCCTGCATTGCCTGGCCAAGTCCATGGGGCCACACGCGGGACGGGCGATCCATCTTCGATCATGTCCGCATATCCGGTCTGCGTGCAGAAGTTAACGGAGATGTATCCGAGGTAGTAAGTGAATGGACTGTTCTGCATTACGCTTCCAGAAGCCAGGACAGGACCGTTGTTGACAATTGCGAAGGCTGGGTTGGACTCGTTGTTAACAGTGAACTTGCAGTTCGTCAGAACCGTAAATCCAATTACATGCAGTGTGTTGTCATACGGAGACACGCCCCCCTGCAGAACGCCGACGGGATCGTTTAGCGTGGATACATCGCAGGCGTTGATGTTCATTGCGATGTTATAGATGCCCGCGGTGGTCTGATTTTCAAGCAAATCGTTGACCAAAGTGGCGCCAACATAACTCCAGCCGCCATCCGCAGCGACACCGTACTGAAAGCCGTTGACAGTTGTCGACTCGATAAGTTGAGGTCCCGTCCACGGACGCTCCAGTCGAATACCGGCATATCCACTACCCTTGACTGTTACGTTTCGGATGGCACTGTCATTGTTTCCAAGCCAGTCGACGCCAACTGCCCCTAAATGAGTACCCGCGTCGAGCGTCATGTCCATAATGTCGTTGTCGAAGCCATTATTTCCGCCGCCCCATGTTCCGCCCGACAACCCGTCTCCGCTGTCTCCGGTCCAGATCATGGGTGTGGGCGTAGACGTGTCAAATGCCGTAGACCGGGAGTTGATCCGAATGATCGTGCCGGACTGGGATTGACCTTGGAACGCTATGCTCGAAGTATCTTCAAACGGCCCAATAGGCACCGGTCCGGTTTGCCAAATCAGCGTGTTGCTGATGAGGTAGATACCGGTCGGGAAATAGAGCACGCATGGGAGCGGAGCCGTGTCTATGATGTCCTGAAGGCTAGCGGTGTCATCGATCGTGCCGGTCGTATCGACGGCATATTGCGTTTTAGTGACATCAATCCAAGCGGGTGACGTACTGGCGGTGGTTCCGCCATTGTTGTACGTCGATGGCGGCAGGAATGCTCCCCCGTCCGTTTGCGCAGCGATGCGACCAGCATTCGCAACAGTGCAAGCAATAAATATTACTTGCAAGCAAACAAGAAGCCTGAAAAGCCGAATCTTCAGTCGTTTCATTATCTTCTGTCCCCTTTGACACCTGTCGATTTAGTCTACCGGGAACCAGCATAGCTCATCACCCGAACTTTGTCAATATATATTGCTATGCCGTAAGCCGGGGCATTTACTATCGCTGGCGGGGATGAAGAGCTGTAGCAAGCAAGTCAAAATTGCTGTTTCTCTGCTGGCTAGAGCCGATGTCGAGCAGTCGCGCAGCTACTGTGATCGCTTCGACTACAAGACAGTTGACTTAACGAACCGGTTACGCCGCTGCCAGAGTCATAACCGGTTCCCGCGTCGCATTGGACGCTGCAACTTTACCGGAGATGTGGCCGCCTCGAACGACGTGTAGCAGGTTGGGCGGCGAGGGCTAGTTCCTGGGATCGCTCAAAGGCGCTCTGATTATGTCGCTGCTGCTTAAAGGCGCAACCCAAAGCGGCTGCCTGCCGTATGTTGAGGAAATCATCATCGGCGTGGTGTTCATCGCAGCGGTCACCCTTGATCGCCTGCTACACGGGCGTAGAGCCCAGTTGGATATCTACCGGACGAGAGGTTAAGTCGCACCAGTTCTAGCCCGGGAGCAGGCTATAGCCGACATGGGTGACCAGGCCGACGACTGTCCAGATAATCGCGTTGATGCAGTCGCCGAGAATCAGGCCAAGGAAAAACGGCAGCATTCGCCGATAACCGCGCATCCCACCATACCTTAGGATCGGGCCCTTGAAAGCCCATCCAAGGAATGTTGAGAACCAAAGCATATACATAGGATAGGTGGCTGCCACTAAAAATCCTGCTGGACTTAGGGGAAAGGACGGGATTGCTGCACGCGCCATGAACAGCGCTCCGACGACAAGTGCTCCCGCGAGTGCATTTGGGACCAGCCCCGATCCAGGTGTCACGGTACCGCCGGACGTAGCGTGCTGAGCTGCCCAGACGAACGGCAGTTGCGGCGCCGCAACATACATCCACGGGTTCTTTAATGCCGTACCCCCGCCATGGGTATACGGCAACCAAATTGACGCGCCTGCTGACACGACAACGGCCAATGCGACGCAAATCGCCAGCGCCTTCATCAGCGATCGCGAAGATAAGCTGGTGTCTGCGGCCGCCTTTTGGCTGTTCAAGAGCGATGGCATCATCATTTCACGAGCATCGAACCAGCCGACATGTTCGACCTGAACCGCCGAAGCAAGCACAGATGGTTCAAATGACGCGAATTTGCCGACCAGTGCCAGCGTGATCTGCGCCGGTGAGAAGCTCTGCTGCATGAACAAGAGTCCCGCTTGGGCAACTAGCCACGACAGCATTAGCATGATAACTAAACTGCCGATCATAAGTCCAAAAGACATCATCGGAGCGATATCAGCAACCCATGTCAGCCAGACAAAAAGGCCGACATAAGCCGCGATGAAGCCAAGTAGGGCTAGACGGTATGGCATTGGTTCGGAGCTGTCGTCAACGCTAGGGTCTCCGCGCCACGCCTTCCGCCAAACTTGCGCGAGGTGAGCCCGCATCGACCAGAGTAGCCACACTGCGAGCATCGCCGCGCCACCTGCTTCCTGGTAAGTGACGTATCCTGGCCCCATCGAAATCCCAGCTCCTGCACCGGACATATCCGCTGAATGCATTGCTCCGAACAGCACTTGCAGCTTGAACACGATATAAAAGAGCCAGAGCGAAAGGCAAACATCGCTGGACAGTAGATAAGAGAAACCGATCACCAAGGGGAAAATCGCAATTGTGATATTATTGACGCTGTTATATGGAGGCGTGGTAATCCAATCCGTTGACTGAAATGCCAATGGAATATCAATTATCGCCGGATAAAAAAGGTGAAGGCCTTTGACCGTATGAACCAGCGAAACAAGTATGATGGCGGTCCACAAAAGCGGATCGCGGAGGAAATCGTTCAGTGTTTTGCCGGGCTCCGGTGTCTCCGCCATCATCGCAGGCAACTTGACAAGCGGAAACGAATACTTTTCGTTGTCCATCCATTGACGCCGCACGATCGTCGCCAGGCAAAAGAATATGCTGTAAAGCAAGACGACGAACTGCGACCAGTAGAACAAGGGCCTAACCCATGCTGCCCAAGGAATTGGGGCGCCTCGTTTGAGACCTTCGAAAAAAGCTCTAGCAGCCGCGTGGTCTGAGACCATTAGGCGCGCAGGCATGCGGTTGACCAAGGTCGATTCCCACCCGTTTGCCGATGTCGCGTAGTATTGCGGGCCAGCGATATGCGGAATCAGGTAGCGCATTAGTCCGCTGGAGGGTATGCCCGAAACGACCACAATCATCGCCCAGATTGTGATTATTTCGGCGGGTGAAAATACGAGCCTTGCCAGGTTGCTGCGGATGAGAATGGGGTTTACAACAAGTGTTAAGACTAGCAACGCCGCGACGCCGCCAATTGGAAACCAATTGCCGGAGAGATATGTTGCGCCTACAAAATAGTCGTTGTACGGCAATACAGCGCCAAATGCAAGAGCTAGGATCAGTCCGATGCAGAAGGCGCGACGAGTTACCGGGTTCGGCCGAGCCTGAGCTTGGTAAAGCTCCGAACTAGCAGCCGCGCCTAGATGAACATCATCTTGCTGCTCTGACGATTCACCCGTCGCGGTATTGGAGTGTTTCAAGGAGATGCGTGGACTGGTTTCTGCTTTAGATTTCCGGAATTGGTGATGTCCAACATCATTGCAAACGACGCTCACTTCTGCAAAGACGTGAGCGTCGGCTAAGTCCTATGGTTATGGCTTAATCTATGGCGACGTCGGTTGAGCTGACATTTTAGCCCTTAGGCGCGTTTCAGCGTCATCGCTCCAATATTTGCAGTTGAGTTGCAGGAATACCGACGTGTACGGTATCGCCATGTTTGTTTTGATGATCAGAATGTTGAACGTTTTCCCTGCATCGTCGAGCTTGGAGATGATTTGCTCGTGCGGCAGCGTGTTGACAGCCTGATTTCCCAGCACTTTGGCAACCTCGTCCCTGTAGGCAGACACGCCTGGCGCATCACTTTCGTCAACGTATTTTAGCTCCGAATCCATGTAGACAATCGGACGAACATGAACTGAAGCGTTTACGTCTGCCAGGACCGTCTTCAGAACATCAGTTTCCGATGCGTTCGCTACGATGGTCTCGATGCCATCCCGAGATTGCAGAGGATAGGCAGAATCCACAATGGCGATCCAGTTGCGGTGGCCCAGCCTGGGCATATCGTTCGCTACAGCGGACTTCCAATCGCCCGAAGCGCAGTATCCTGGAGTCAGCGAACTTAGGGATAGGGCGGCCAGAAGGACCATCAACGACTTACGTGCGTTCATATTATCGAATCTCCTCATTTACTTGCAGCTTTGCTTGAAATGTCCCAGCTTACAGGCCCAACGTACCCTGCGTTAGCGCTTGTTCCGCTTTGATTGTTTAGGGCCTTGATTGAGAATGTGTCTCCCGGCTTGATGTCGTTAATGTCGAAAAAGTAGATAACCGGTGACCCCGTTGCGGCCCCACCTTTTCGAAGCATCTGAACTCCGCTGTCCCCTGCTCCCGTACCTGTGGTTTGAACAAGCTGCAAAGCCTTCGCCGAGTCTGCGGCCCATTCATCTTTGCCAAGAACGTCCTCCATGATTCCGACGCGTACAGTCTTCCCCGCAAAGTCCGATGGCGCGCCCGTTAGCTGAAAGTCGAAATTGGTGAGAACGAGGCCGCTGGAAGTCTGTTTGGTGGCGTCGGCTTCGCTGTTGACTGACACATAAGCAGGGGCGTTGAACTGCGCGCCGCCGCCGACATAAACCCAGCCGAGTGTTGTCGAGCCAGCCTGCTGTTCACCTACGCTTCCATGTCCCCATATGACCGCGCCAATGGTTCCAAAGATGTTGTCCGAGTCAATATCTAGCGTCTTCTTCACAGAAGCGGTGCGCCAGTGAGTAGCTTCGTCGGGCTTGTCGGTACTTCCGACATATTTGATCGTGGCAGCGAACGACGGTTGCCCGACTGAAACCATCAATATGGTTACTGCGACAACAGATAACATTCTCGATAACATTGAGAAGCTCCTCATACTCTACTACTTTGAATATCCGACATTCACTTGCAGCGTCTGCCCGGCATGCACAGTGAGGTCGGCGGGCAATGAGATTATTACGTTGCCGTTTTCCGCTTCATAGGAACACGTAATCGCGTGCCCATTCAGTCTAGCCGCAATATGCGCGCTAGAACCCATGCTTGGAGGCGCAAGCTGCAGAGTGGATAGCTTCAACTCTCCGTATTTCACCGCGACCATTGCCACGAACATGCCGTCCCCATAGCTTTGGCTATAGCTGCCCCATCCGGCAGCACTCGTGAATGCCGCCTTGAAGTGCTCTGGCGATATTTTCGGCGCGAACGCCAAAAAGCCCTTCGGGCCGTTGTACTGATAGCCACAAGCCGCAAGAAACACGCCATAGCTTGCCATTGCGCGCCCGTAGTGGTCGCCAGCTTCAACCTCGTTATATGGATTGCGCTTTTCCGCGGAGTATCGGTCGTCAATGCTTTTTTCTATGGCAAGGCCACGAACGGTCATGCCGTCCCAGATCATCTCAGACGCCAGCGCGTGCTCAAATCCACTCATGCATTCGTTGAAGTAGCCTGCTTGCCATCCAGTCGTTGACGCCAGACGGTCTTGGTCTGAGTTTTTCGGGAAAGTGCACATTACCACACCCGCTTCACCAGGCAAAGCAAATGGCCGACCGCCGCGATGGGCGGCAATGTAGGGGCCTACATCGGTCAGGTAGTTGTATTTCCAAAGGCCATCGAGTGCCTTAAGGGTATACTCCTTTTCGATGACCCGAGGAAGACCAACCTGGAATGCCCAGCTTTGCCCAAGCACCTGATCGATCTCACAGCCGTCGCCTGCCCCCGTTGCTCGAGCGTGAGCGGGATCAACCTGCTGCTGAAAGTATTCGCCGTTCCACATTTTGCCGTCGAATGCCGCCATCCCGCGATCTGCAATTGTCTGGGTTTGCTGAGCAAAATCCGAATCGCCAACAACGAGCGCCATCTCGTGTGCAGCTCTCAACGAAGCGATGTACAGCGACGTAATCCAAGGGACTTCTCCGTACCAAGTGGTGTCAAGCGTGTTCGGTTGACCATCTGTCAAAATGCCGGTCTGACCAGTATCTTTCGCGATGAGAAACTGCATTGCCTTCTTCGTTAACGGCCAGTTGTGCTCAAGGAAGGAGTTGTCCGCCGACATCTGATACTCGCGATACGTGCGCAGCAAAATTCCCGCCTGACCGTCCGTCGCCTCAGACTGATCAAATTCGGCCCGGAAGCCGACCATCCCGCTATCTGGGTGAAAGCCGATGCCGTAATCAACTCGCTGCCGCTCATCTCGTTCGAGGCTCGGAAATATCCGCGCCATTGCCTGAGCGTACTCATATACATGGGTGCAGTTTCCAGGACAAAATCCCACGCCTTCCCATGCATAAAAACGCCCGCTCTTGAGCCAGTACTCCGCGCTCGTCGCCATGCTGGAAGTATTTGCAAATGTCCGGTTTAGGAACCAGTACGGCAGTGTAGAGTCGTACCAGGTGTCCCGCCACAGCTGAGTTTGAGATCTCAGCGAATCCAGATGCGTGTTGACATAGCTCGCGACATCGGCTGCGGACGAGAATCGGTTCGCATAATGGCGTCCGCCAGGATCGTGTAGTCCCGCGATGGTGAGATTCGGGAAAAACCAGACGACGGCAAACGTAACCGTTTTGGATTCTCCCGGCGCCAGAGTGAGGCGTCGTCCTAGCGAGCCAGTCGCACCTTGGTCAGCACCCGCGTCTGGCAGGGACGCGGCCAAATCGCTAGGTAGTCCTTCCGGTCGGGCAATGTCGGCGGAGGTTGAATCAAGCAAAGCCAGACCCATGGTACCATAGTCCGGGCGCGACTCTATGGCTGCCGAAATCTCCGCCGGATGGCTATCCGTAAATACTATGTTGTCTACATCAACATGGCCCCAACCTCCGGTTGCGGCGTTAACGATCTGGAGCTGAGCCTGTTGCCCCTTAAGATTGCCGACATACCAAGCTGCCGGTTTAAGCGCATCAGTATTGTCGCCAGTGGAAGTCCGAACGACTTTGCTATCAACAAGCAAGTTGACGCACGTCGCACCAGGATAGTTTCCGCCGCCAATCAGAAATTTTATGAAGCGATGGTCTATGGTGAAAACCGGTGAAGTGATTGTTCCGGTGGCAGCGTCGGAATTCGTAGGGCCGTAAGAGTTTGCGAGTCCGCTGCCGGCATAATTCGTCAGATGCTGATTTATCCCGTTGCCAGTCAACGGCGAACTGCCAAAGGCGTTCCCCGTCGTCGTCCACTTACCATAACTGCCCGAGTCAAAGTCTTCGTAAGTAACGTCAGCGTTGTCTGACGCAGCACCCGTATCGGCAAGCTCTTTCGCCGAAGCATTGACAAAGAGGAGGGAGCCATCACGGATTACTTGATTTGACCGAAAGACAATGCCCGAGTGGTCCCCATTACATACCGCATTTTGTAGCCAGCCTGTCAGTCCTGCACCAATTGCTTTGCTGCTGGTATTCCTAAGCGTAATCTGCATTAAAGTTGCCGGCAAACTCGAAATTTCGGGATCCAGTGGAACAAAGGGCGAGTAAGCTGACATCGAGATGGCGACCGGGCACGAGGGATCGCTATAGTGGACAACACCCACAGGATATTGGCCCGTGAAGGTTACGTCGCTAAAGCCCTTCTGGTCTAATGTACGAGTTTGGGTATGGTCGCCAGAATTAATTTTCAACGCAAAGCCTTGCGCAATTGGCGACGCCTCTTTCAGGGGATTGGCGTAATGCTCGCCATACGTTCCATACGGGATATTGAATATGTCCCACAACCAGAGCTTGCCGTCGCCGCCGAAATACAGCTGCCCCGCCCCGATGCCGCCCACTGGCATTCCGATATTTTTGAGCGCGTCGCCGGTGTATGTCTGCGGTGCTCCGCGCTCAGTTAGCGACTCCACCCATTTGGCGCTCAGGTTCTTTCCATCAAGGGTATTGACATTTGCTGGCGACGAAACCTGCGCGAGGCTGCAGCCAGGCAAGGCCACTACTAGTGTTTGAACGATAAGAGCGACGAGCAGAGACGCTCTCCGCCCGTGGCAGAAGCTATGTTGCATGGTGACTTTCGGGGTGGGCTTTCGAGTGGATTGCTTAGGTAACTTCAAGGCCATTTCGATCCGGCAGAGTCGGAAAAGCGGCGTGAGGCTCAGCCTGATACCAGTACGCCACGGAGCAGATATCGTGCTGGCCGGGGTAGAAACGGCCTTCGGACCGCCATCCAAGTGCCTGAATGGTGACCCGAATATCAGACTTGAATCGCACGGGATCCATTATATGCCAGCGATAAAGTGCATGACGGTGTTGTGCGCTGTACATTCCATCCGGGCGAATGACTTGGTGCATCCCCAAAAATGGAGTGGAGTACGTCTCATACTTACCGTCAACGTCCCAATCATATGCGCCGCCGAAATAGTCTTCCGTACCGGTTCCACAGATGGTCGGGTAATCGGAATCTCCATCCATATAGAACTTGATTTCGCCTTCGCCCCACCAGCGGTTATTATTGATTCCCCATCCCATGACCGTGCCGACATAATGGCCTGGACCTGTCACGCCTTCTAAGATGGTATACGGTATGCCATATGGAAGCGGATTCGTGCGCCGATACTGAGCATGAAAATAGGCGGCATCTTCGGGAACGTCAGTCAGAGTGTAGTTAATCTGATAATAGATTCCGTGCGGTCGAGCCGGATGAAGATTCTCCAGCGTCATGCGGCAATGGCCGCGAAACGGCATCTCCCAGAAGCAATTCAAGGCGCGGTTCGGATTAACGGACACCGGCAGCGAGTTCAACCGAACGAGCGGGCCTCGCGTGCCCTCTTCTCCTTCAGCAACCCAAGGCAGGCCGAAAAAGTCTGGCAGCGGACACTCGACCGAGGGAGTTTCCTCGCCATCCCAATAGATCCGCAGAATTAGATCGCGGCCCACATAACCGCCGAACCACATACTCTGGATCGCACCGGGGCCTGTTATGTTCGCGATCTCTTTGGTTTCCAACGAAGCAATGTCGATGAACGGTCGCACCTTCCATCCCACGCCGAGTTCACGAGCCGGATGATTGGCGTCAGGAACCGCTATTGCACCTGCTCCTTTTTCACCGCTCGGGTTCTCCGCGCTTATCGATCGCGTCTCCGCGTCCGACAGCCTCGACAACCCGCAAAGTCCCATGCCTAATCCATTTACCATAAAGCTCAAACCCCAATGTTCGCGCCAACCTCGGCGAATAACCACCGCAAACCACTAGGTCGGTCAGCGTTGGCGGCAGCCATTAAGCATGCGGTTAATATATATTGCCCTTACGGCAACTATGGCGGATAATAGCATACGCCACTTTGATTGTCAACAGAAATTGACTGCGAAGTCAAACAGCCGGTGCCTAACTCCATCGCCAAAGAGACCTAAGTACGTGCGGACGCGATAGGGATACTCCTTTTGTGACTAATTTGGGATTGAGCGCAGGGCGCAGATAGACATTCATTCTCGGGCTGAACGTAAAAAGAGTTGGAACACATCCCTTGACATAATCTAAGACTTGTGCTATGTTTTTTTAGTCGTTGAGAGTGTTAATATATATTGACATGGGTTGACGCCGTGAAAATGGGGTTTCTTCGTTTCGATTGCCTAACTCTAGGCAAAGGGCGCGATGTCGTATTTGTTCGTTTCTCTCTATTCCGCAGCAGCACTTACGGAGAATACGATTAACAGTAGCAAATCCCAAATTCGTAACTAAGCAATATATATTGCTATGCGCCAGATTAAACTCAATGAGCGCTGGCAATTATGTACTAATAAAGGAAGAAGACTAATGTACATCGTTTCGAAACCCCGATCCAGAGCCGGGTTTACACTCATTGAGCTCCTCGTCGTCATAGCCATCATAGCCATTCTCGCCGCAATTCTTTTCCCCGTGTTTGCCAGTGCCCGGGAAAAGGCGCGCCAAACCACTTGCGCCAGCAACCTAAAGCAATTGGGCCTGGCATTCGTTCAATACAATCAGGACTTCGACGAGGTCTACCCGATCGGCCAATTTGAGCCAGGGGCTCACTACTCATGCGGTTGGGCCGGGCAGATTTATCCCTATGTAAAAGCCACGGCCGTCTATGACTGCCCTGACGACGCGACGAATATCCCTACCGCTGACTCAGCACTAGGTTACGTTCCGATATCTTATGCGTTCAATGCGGACCTTCACCATTCCGCTCTGTTGCAAGGTAATGTGCCGGATCCGCTTGTCGGCACCGCCTACAACATCTCAAAACTCAATTCGCCCACTTTGACTGTATTGCTATTTGAATGCCAGGGCGCTCTTGCCCAAGCCGGAGCACATGTCGGCGCTCCGATTGGCTCACCTTCAATTCTTGAGCATAACAGCCCGGCGGGAACCGGCGGTTATGACTTTAACAGTGGAAGTGAATCGATCGAAAATTTCAACGACGTGGCCGCATACGCAACCGGCCCCTTGGCGAATGATTCGTGCAGCGGCACTGCGAGCGCGACTCTAACCACTCTGCACTGCACGGCGGGCTACATTACAGGCGTACACACCGGTGCCGCGAACTGGCTTTGTTGCGACGGCCACGTGAAATGGACTAAGGGCTATCAAGTAGGTGGCGGAGTGACACCGACCCTACCAACGAACCCACAGGTCGCCGCGAATGCGAATGCGCCCGGAACATCGTCGATGACGAATACAAGCGGCAACTTGGTTACGTTGACATTCAGCCCGATCTAGTTCACAAAAAGTGTCCGAATAACCTGGCACTTTTACTTCGTCTACACGCTGGCTATTGGGGGGACGCGTCGTAACTAAGCGTATTTAAGTTACGACGCGCCCCCCTTGCCGTCCGTCGCACTGCCGAAATTTTGAAGCTGCAGTGAGGTGGCATGTTATTGCCGTCCCGTGCGGCGATTGAGCTTACCCTCGACCGCAAGACTGCAGAGCCACACATCCATATTGCAAAAGCACTAAGGTGCCGACCAATAAATATTGACAAATCTTGGGCCGCATGATATGATTTTACGTCGCGTCTGTCGATAATAAATATTGCCTTTCGGAGAGTTTTCAACATCCGGCACGGCCATCAAAGCTTCATATTAAAGGAATTAGTTTAATGTCAACTCGAAGGATACCGCAGTCCAAGTCCAGCGTAGGATTTACACTGATAGAGCTCCTCGTCGTCATCGCCATCATTGCGATCCTCGCAGCAATTCTTTTCCCCGTTTTTGCCAGTGCACGGGAAAAGGCGCGGCAAACGACCTGCGCCAGCAATCTCAAGCAGCTCGGTCTTGCGTTCGTGCAGTACAACCAAGATTACGATGAGGTCTATCCATGCGGAAGAATCATCACACCAACGCAAAATTTTGGTGTCGGCTGGGCGGGAGAGCTATATCCATATGTCAAGGCTACCGCTGTCTATGCATGTCCGGACGATTCGACTACTGTAAACGCCACGGGACTGGCGGCAGGTTTTGTCACCGATTCCTACGCAATGAACGATGATCTGCAGCACCAGCTTCTTCTTCAGGGAAACGCGCCAGATCCGTTGTTCCCAACAGCTTACAACATTTCGAAATTGAATTCGCCGTCCTTGACGGTGCTTCTTTTTGAAGTGCAAAACGTTCAGGGATATACGGGCACCGTGTTCACGCCAGGAATGCCAGTAACAAACTACGCTTTGGAAACTCATAGCGCGGCCGGGACTGGCGGCTACGACTTCAACAGTAATAATCTGTATATCGAGGGCGACGCGGACGTTGATGTTTATGCAACGGGTCCTCTCGCGAACGACTCTTGTAGCGCAGTTGGCAGTTCTGGGCTGACGGTTCTGCACTGTGCTCCCGGCTTCATTAACGGCGTTCACAATAACGGTTCCAACTGGCTCTGCTGTGACGGTCACGTAAAATGGACAACTGGCTACCAGGTTGGCGGCGGCGTTACGCCCACTCTGCCAACAAACCCACAGGTTCCAGCGAACGCGAACGCACCGGGAACTGCATCGATGAAAAACACCAGTGGTAACCTAGTTACATTGACCTTCAGCCCAATTTAGCAAGTCAACAAGGTCGGCCTTGACAGCGGGCATGGCGCAGGTAAATCACAAGACGCCGGAACTTCCCTAGAAAGTTCCGGCGTCTCCTTTTTGTTAGCCAAGATGACTCAAGCGCCGCAATCTGCGGTGACGGTCATGAATTTCCGGCTATTGTGCGAGCCGTTGGGTCATGCAAATCTCAAAAGCACCGATTGACAGACGTGCCCTTATGTGCTAACATTCGAGAGTCTGCCACCGTATCAATATATATTGTGGTGGCAAATCTTAGATAGATAGGCCCAGTAGACTACGCGCCACGCAGATGGTGTAAGGATGGTTCAAAGATGAATATGTTTGGAGGGCATCGGCCAAAGAGTGGATTCACTCTCATTGAACTGCTCGTCGTTATCGCGATCATAGCGATTCTCGCTGCTATACTTTTTCCAGTTTTCGCCAGTGCTCGCGAAAAGGCGCGGCAAACTTCCTGTGCGTCCAACGAAAAGCAGCTCGGGCTGGCCTTCATCCAGTACCAGCAGGACTTTGATGAAACCTATCCGACAGGCGGGATCAACTCTCTTAACGCTGGTTTGGCTTGTGGATGGGCCGGTCAGATATATCCTTATGTAAAGAGTACCGCAGTGTTTGCTTGTCCCGACGACCCGAGCGTGATTCCTACGTCGTCTGCACCGGGTTACAATATTGTGTCTTACGCTTACAACGCAGACCTTCACCATAGCTACCTCGGGGTCGGAGCAGGACTTGCAGTAGATCCTATGTTCGGACAGCCATATATAACGGGCAAGCTAAACTCGCCAACGTTGACCGTTCTCCTTTGCGAGGTTCAGGACTCTCGGTCTGGACAGACGGCGCAAGAAGGAGTGACACTGACCGTGCCGTCCACTGAGCTATACAGTCCAGCAGCTACGGGTGGCTACGATCCTGCGTCAGGCCCAGCAACCTACACCGAGGGATCGGGCAACGCTGGCGCGAACTACGCTACGGGTTCTCTCGCCGGGTAGACCTGCACGCTGGTCGGCGGAACGTTCACTACATTGCATTGTGCGGGTGCGTATCAAACTGGTGTACACACAAGTGGGTCCAACTTTTTGGCCTGTGACGGACATGTGAAGTGGTTGGGAGGCACGAAAGTCACGGGTGGCATGGCGGCAGTGCTGCCATCCAATTCTCAGACCCTTTACACCGGCGCTGCTCCGTATGGGTACGCTTCTGGAACTGGCGCTCTCAAGGATTCGAATGGAAATAGCGTCGCGATGACGTTTAGTCCTATCTAGCATTGCAGCACGAGAAACCGACCTTCCACGACTTCAAACGGCTTGTAACCGCTCCCGTCCAGTCTCGATGCATTATGCTCTCGAGTTGGCGGGAGTATTATTTCGCGGCAATAACTGTCCCGAATGATCGACTAATCGACCCATGAACACCTTATTCAACCTAGCATTGCGTACCGTCCGGATCAGATCGAGTCTTCTTATCCTTGCGATCACGACTGTCATCTTGACAAATTTCACTGGCAGTTCAAATGCGAGCGCCCAGTCCTTTGACTCTTTGCAGGGCACAATGATCTATTCTCAGGATTTCGAAAGTACTCCCGCCGGCAAACTCCCGCGAGAAGTGCGGGACGATACGTTCGCTGGCGGCCCAACTGTGGAGGAGGTTGTCAACAGCGGAGACTCCGCGCACGGCAAAGTGCTGAAAGTCTATGGCCACGGGTTTGCGCAGCTCGTCGCCGGCAACTTCTCTATTCAGAAGGGACAGCTATACCGCGTTTCGGCTGACATCGCGGCACCGGGCGGTTTGAAAGTAACCGTGGTTATGCGCCTTATTCCCTGGGGCTACAACGCCTATATGCAGAGCTCGTGTCGGGCAAATGAAACAATGCAGCATTTTTCGTTTGTCGGCGCGGCGGGGGGTAGTTCCGCCAACGTCGGCATATTCTTCGTTTTCAACGGCTACACCGACGTAACCATAGATAACATAAAGGTCGAAACCATTACAGGACCACTTCCGCCGGGCGACTCGCCCGCTCCAGGAAACCTAGTTCCCAATGCGGGCTTCGAAATTGGACCGGACGGTTGGTTGACGCGCGGTCCTATCGAGTTTATAAAGTCCGCCGACGCTTTCGATGGACAATATGTAGCAGAAATGGCGCCAGCCACCATCCTTTCGTCTACATGGTTTCGAATGTCCTATCTTTCCGACTATCTGGTTCAGGCCAGATTTAAGGTGATAGACAAGACCGCTACGATCAACGTCTCTGATGCCGATGCTGGAACAACGCAGACAGTCACCCCGGCGGAGGGGTGGAAACTTATCACTCTGCGCACTCGCCCAAAACAGCCAGCAGGTGCAATCACGCCATTCCTCAACTCTTGGATTGGGATCGAAGATGTACCCGGTTCGGGAAGAGTGCTTGTGGACGATTGCTCGGTTCAGGCTGTTGACGCTGGGGTGAGCGACGTCCCTTACACGAGCCATGCACGGGTTGAGATCGGCCTCTCGACAGATGCGCCGGAGGGCACCTTGACGGTCGGTGAAAGCACAACGGCAACGCTTTTGGCAAGCGCAGATCCCGGACCTACGGTGCTGCTGATCCAAGATGAAGAGAATCGCACAGTCCGGCGAATGCCCCTAACATTCAGTGCGAATCGGTCCAAAGCAATTTTGAATGGACTTCAACCGGGATACTGGCATTTGATCACAGCACCGGTGAACTCATTAAGACCAGCAAATTCGTCACGGGTAGAAGGCGAGAGCTTTCTGGCTGTAGTGCCCCCAATGCCCAGTTCACCGATGAAAGATTGGTTCTATGGCACGCATGTCATCGATGACGCCGGAATGCGGAAGGCGATGTGGAAATTTGGCTTGCGTTGGGATCGTTTGCACGATACGTCGATCTTGACGAAGTGGTTCTACGACGAGCCTGTAGAAGGGCAGTTCAACTTCCACGACGACGAGCGCAATCGTCACATGACCGAAGGCGAAGCACTCTTAGGCAATATCGACATCATTCCTGGATGGGTACCAATTGAGCCGAAGAAGCCAGGCGAGCCGCCGATAACGCAGCATCCAATCGATGGGCTCGAGAATATTGCGCCGCCCGCGTACCCGCTATGGCAGGAATTCTGTAGGCGGTTAGCAGAGCATCAGAAGGGGCACATTGATACGTTCGAAGTGCTTAACGAATCAAACTTTCTGGCGTCACCTGAGCACTACATGACCATTCTTCCACCAGCCGCAGCAGGTCTTCGGGCAGGAAATCCGAACGTCACCATTGTTGCGCCCGCGATGGGCGGATCCATAGACACGGGTTGGCTTCTCAAGATCGTTGCGCTTGGTGCCGGAAAATACTGCAACGTTATTTCGTATCATGGCTATGCGCTTGACACCGATGTCGCAAGAAGCGGCCCCTACGCGCTCAGAACTGGCGTTGCTGGCCTGCGCCAAGCAATGGCTAATGCGGGCACTCCTGGCCTGAAAATATGGGATTCAGAGACGGGATCAAATGGCCCGCAGTCGCTCTATACGAAATATTATTTGCCGCAGTGGAATTCCGCCGCACTCGAAACAGCTCGAACCTGGGCAGAATCAGCGGCATGCGCAAAGGCTGGCGGAATCGACAAAATTTTCTATTATGCCGCATTCCAAGCGGACGTTGCCAACGAACTAGGCAGTGCGTTATGGTTTGGGGACGTAAACCACGTCCCTTACATGATGCTCCAACCTCTGGGGGTTGCGGTCTCGTTTCTTCAAGGACGCGATTATGTTCAAGACGACCCGACGGACAAGGCTCGAGGAATAGTCCACTTGATTTTTACTGGCCGAGGCGCCACTGTCCATGTTCTTTGGCGACCAAAGGGATCCATTATCGTGAATGTTCCAAAGAATGTTGAGCGGACAGTAGGCATGTGGGGACGAGACGTACCGCACGTTCACGCTCAAATGGAGATCACGCAAGATCCGGTTTATTGGATAACCGCGTCGAAGTAGGGCAATCGGGTTCAGCGCGCAGTTCGGGCTCCGACGGAGGAGCCACGAACGATCAAACGCGTGGGCCGAATAAGCAGTCTAGGAGAAGAATCCGGTTGCAGCATTCGTTCCTGCAAGAGGCGGATGGCCTCCTTGCCAATTATCTCCGAATCTTGCGACACGCTAGTCAGGTCCAGGGCATCTGCGATGTCCGTGTCGCCATACCCAACGACCGCAATATCTCGTGGGCACTCAAGGCCACGCAGACGCATCGCTCGAAGGAACTCGAGTGCCAGCTTGTCGTTTGCCGCAAAAACGGCGGTCGGTCGCCTAGGGTGATCCAATATCGCTTGTGCAGCTTCGTTACCGAGGTGGATGTCATATCCTTCTCCTATAACTACTGCGTCATCTTCGCTGATTCCGGCTGCTCTTACCGCCGCTAAATAGCCGATACGCCTATCTATTGACGTGGTCAGAATGTTACCACCCGAAAGATGAGCGATTCGCCGGTGGCCCCCGCTGACGAGATGGTTAACGGCGAGTTCAGCTCCTGCGACGTCGTCCGAGATTACGCTATCGGCCACATCCGAGTGAATGCGGTCGTCAATAATTACGAGGGGTATGCGCTTGACAAGTATTTCCTCTAGCCAGTTCTCCTGCACAGCCGATCCCCAATTGTCCGCGACAGACAAAATGGCGTCGACGCGATATTCCATCAGGTTGCTGATCGAATCCGCTACTGAACTTAAGCTATTTTCAGCATGGCACAGTAATAGATGAAGTCCAGCGTTCGATATCGCATCGGAGATTCCAGTTAGAAGTCTAGAAAAGTGCGTATCCGAGAGCAGAGGAAGAACAACTCCCACTAGACCTGATTTTCCGCGCAAGATGCCGTGTGACAGCTTGTTCGATCTGTATCGAAGCTCTTTTGCTGCGGTGAGAACGCGGTCGCGTGTCTCCTGGGCGACGTACTTGTCGGCGCGCTTGTTGAGTACGAACGAAACGGTCGTCTGTGAAACTCCTGCCCGTTTAGCTACGTCCGTACTTGTTGGCTGTTTACGTGACATATTTTCGAATATAGATCGACTATTCCGTTCAGCAGAGCATGCTCGCACATTCTCTTATAAAGTCGAGATTACCATAATAGTATGGATTATTTCGACATTTGAACGAAGGGCTAACCTTAGCTGACTTGCTTATGCTCTGGCCAAACCTCAACCAACAAACTTGACTGAACCGACGAACTAGTGTACGCCATGAGCAAAGAGATTGCGCGGGGTTTTCGGGTAATCTTGACGGATGATAGCTTCAAGAAGTGAGTCGCGAAGATGCAGCCTCACATCCGCGTAAGCTGGATCGACAGCAAGATTCAGTTGTTCATCAGGGTCGCTGACTAGGTCGAATAGCTGGTCGCCACCGTAGTTCGCATAATAAGTGTAGCGATACCGCTGGTTACGAAGCGTGCGGGCCCAATCTCCGTACTCATCTGACCAAATCGCATTGTAACTTTCGCAGTACGATTCCGTACGCCATTGACCTGGGATTTGCCCCTTGCACAAGGGCAAAAGAGACCTGCCGGGCAATTCAAATGCGCGGTCGTCCAGCGGCTTCAGATATCGGCCTGCTCTTGACACGGGCGGCAACGTTTGGCCGGTTAACTGCAAGATAGTCGGGCAAATGTCTTCAAGTTGAACCATCTCATCTCTTGTTTGTCCGGCGCTAATGCCAGGGCCAAACATGATAAGCGGCACCCGGATGCAGGCGTCGTAGTGACGCTCTTCCTTGCCGTAAAAGCCGTGGTCGCCAAGCAAGTCACCGTGGTCGGACAGAAATATTACGTACGTATTGTCTTCGCGACCTACGTCACGCAAGGCACCGAGAACGCGTCCTAGCTGACGGTCAAGGTGAATCAAGTCGGCAAAGTACACCTGACGTTTGTAGCGCCAGCCTTCGAGGGACGTTGGCTTTTTGGTTCTATAATAGATGGGAGCTGACGGATCGTCGATCCACTCCGCCCTGACGGGTTCTGGAATCGCTTCGACGTTTACACTGCGAATGTCCTCGCCCGGAGCACAGAACGGAATGTGAGGCTGTACATAGCTGATCTGGGCAAACAGCGGTCGCGAGGCATCTGTTCGAATGAGAAACTCTATGGCATTCGACGTGATCCATTCCGTCTGCGACACTTCGCTCGGAAACGGCAGTGCGTAGGCATCATGCGTATTCAAGGGGAAGTCAGGTGTGGCCCACTTAAAATTTGAGCGATGAAATTGGATCTGATCATATAGATCGTCCTCTAGCGGACCGTGAGTGGAAAAGTCCGGCAAGTCGCCTGCCCAAATCGTGGCTAGTGCAGTCTCATAGTGATCCGCATGATTTGACTTCACCCACTCCAGCCATTCGCCTCCACGGGCGTCCTCTGTAATGTGTGTGATGTCGAAGCCGTACGGCCGAAAATCGGGGAAGACGCCTGCATAATGCGGTCGCAGATGCACCTTTCCAAATGCCCCTGTTCGCCAACCTGCGTCCTGCACTGCCCGCATAAAAGTCGGGAGTTCCGGATCAAGAAAGTATCCGTTCTCCAAAACTCCGTGGCCACGAGACGTCAGGCCGGTTGCGAGCGTAGACCTTGTCGAACAGCACACCGGATTGCTGGTGATGACATTGGAAAACGACGTCCCAGTCTTGCGCAATTGTTCGATATTCGGCAGCGAACAGATGCCATGACTCGCCGCCTCAATCCATTTGGCGGAAAGCTGATCCAGCATGAACAGTACAATGTTCGGTTCGTTCATTCGGATTAAGTTCAAACAAGGACGGTCAGAACGACCTGTTCACGACCCGAAACCACGCGTCTGCCATGAGCTGATGTCCTGAATAGGTTGGATGAATCCCGTCCCAACACCAATAGTCGGGTGGTGCCTGCTTACAAGCGTCGGTGAACATTTTCTGATAGTGAACCACGGGTGCGTGATATTTGGCAGCCAGTCGAGCAACAGCGTCTTGCCGCGGGACAATCTCGGCTTGATAGGCGGCCCAGTTCTCCTTTACGTGACCGACGGGCAGAACGAACGGCTCGCAAAGGACTAATCGAATATGAGGACTCCCTCCCACAACCTGCTGTAAGAGTTGATCATAAACCCCCTCGAACTGCGCGCTCGTCAGGATCGGTTCGATCTTCATTACTGCATGGTGCGCATCGTTGACGCCAATCAGGATGCTTAGGAGATCGGGCTTGATCGCCAAAGTGTCGCGTTGCCATCTCGCGGCAAGGTCGGCGACCGTGTTTCCGCTGATTCCACGGTTATAGAAGTACCAACCAGCGGCCGGATAATGACCACCACAGTTTGCGGCGATTATATAGGCATAGTCCTGTCCATAATAGTGGTTTGGATCGCTATCATTGCGTCCACCATCGGTAATGGAGTCGCCTTGGAACACGATTCTGCCCGGCGGCAGGTGGGGCTTTTCTGTTTCCGCTTCGAACGACGCGGCACTTGCTGGGGCGAAGCCTGCCGCCGCTATCGATATCCCGCCAAAAAGGGTGTTGCGAGTGAACGAAGCCAGCATGGCTCTTCGGCTCAATGACATCTTCTCCTCCTGGCATGCGCAGTAGTCCGCGCGGGTTTCGGCGGTCAGGACTACAATGCAATAATCATTACCATCGAGACTTTATACCTGCTATTGAGGCAAAATGCCCACATCAATGTTAATTCGGCGGTCGAACATGGGGCACTTGAATGTGCATCTTTGTAAGACATATGAAGCGTAATACGACACTGCCAGTCGAGCTCATGGCATGAAGAAACCCCAGCAGGTCTATAATATCAGCGTACGCCTTGCGGGCTGAATTCGGAGGATCGATTCCGCCGTTAACTGGTGTTCTTTGTAGGCAAACAAAATTATGAAATGCGTTTTTATCGTCCTAGATACCGTCCGTCGCGACTATCTCGAATCGTACGGCAATTCATGGGTGCAAACGCCTAATCTGCTCCGGCTCAGCCAGTCAGGCGTAACATACGATAATCATTGGGTGGGCTCGCTTCCGTGCATGCCGGCGCGCCGCGAGTTTATGACAGGTCGGTACAACTTCATTTATCGCGGCTGGGGACCGATTGAACCATTCGACGACGTGCTACCTACAGAATTGCGCCGTGCAGGAATATTCTCGCATCTACTCACAGATCATCAGCACTATTTTGAGCTGGGCGGAGAGAACTATCACACCGCTTTCAATACATGGGATTTCTTCCGCGGCCAAGAGGGTGATGCCTGGATGTCTCTGGTTGATTCGGTGGCGATTCCTGCACACTTGGGCCAGTATGCGCAGCAGAACTTCAAGAACCGCTCCCGTCAACTAGTGGAAGAGGACTTTTCGGGCCCGCGCACGGCAACGGCTGCAATCGAGTGGTTGAAGGCTAATAGGGATGCCGACAACTGGCTACTTCAGGTCGAGATATTCGATCCGCATGAGCCTTTTTACTGCACTCAAAAGTACCGCGACATGTACGACGACAAGTGGGACGGCCCGCATTTCGACTGGCCCGGCTATCAAGAAGTTTCGGAATCGCCGGATGCAGTGGAACACATTCGGAAATGCTACGCTGGTTTGCTGACGATGACCGATGTGTGGGTCGGAAAGATATTGGACACCCTTGAAGAGTTGGCGCTCTTCGACGAAACGTTGATCATTTTCACAACGGATCACGGCACTTTGCTGGCGGAGCACAACTATTGGATGAAGCTTGTTATGCCCTTGTACTCCGAAATCGCGCGGATTCCACTTGCTATAAAGCAGCCGGGCAACGTTCACGCGGGACGACGGGTTGACGCGCTCACTCAATCCATCGATGTTATGCCAACAATATTAAGGGCTTTTGATGTTCCTTCACCGCCTCATGTACATGGTCATCCGATACTGCCAGATGACTTGGTTCACTCTCACCGAGCCGACGCCCTGTTCGGATATTTTGGCAAAGCAACAAATATCACTGACGGCGAATATGTCTACATGCGGAACCCCGTTAACTCTGATGGGGGGCCGCTTCACGCCTATACGGCGATGCCGACAGGTATTCCGATCACAGGGCTATACTTTCCGCGCGAGGTTTACGACAGGATAGAGATGGGCCGTTACTTCGGCCACACGTATAACATGCCGCTATTTAAAATCCCTATCGATCAGTCTGACCCGCCGAGGCCGCTCGACGGTGAGGAGCCGTACGTGGGCCGACACCAGCTATTCAACATCTCGACTGACCCTAATCAACTTTCGCCAATCGATGACCCTGGACTTGAGAACCATTTCTCGCAGCGGATCATCGCCCATCTACACTCTTGCGAAGCGCCGTTTGAACAGTTCACTCGACTTGGATTGCAGGCTTAATCTGACAAGCGAAAATTGCTTGGCCTAATGTGCCTTTTCACTGCGACAGTAAAAATAGCCATCCAGTTACGTCGCGGGCCAACGATCCCACGCTGACTCTAAGCGTTAAGGGTTTCCCGTACAACTCGACACAAACTACAGATTCCCCTGTACATCCCCGCCCTGAACCTCATACAATCCCCACGTACCAAAACCGAAAAAGCCCCCGCGTGGCTGGAACCACCGGGAGCTAGACCGATCAGAAAGGACCTGACCGATGAAGCATTCTACCGCAACGCGCGATCTTGATTTAGAGAACCGCGCCAACCACGATCCCAGACTCCAGGAAGCTCTTGCCGAGCGTGAAGCTCAGATCGTCAAGAACGTCGAGAGCTTGCTCACTGAATATTGCTTTGGGCGACAAGATCGGGGCAACTTCGTAGCCTACCCACTAGTTGAAGTCAAGACCGGCGACAAGCTCGGCCTCGTAGTCCGCGACCGCAACACAGACCGCACCGAAGTGTTCTGGAATGAGACGACGTACAGGGATCTCGTCTTGATGAGGGCGCTGGAAGTCAGCAGACGGACGGGAAGAGGCAGAGCGTCCTAAAGGCGCGGCAGCAAATCAATGGAAATAGAAGCCCGGCAGCCGAAGGCTGACCGGGTTATGTCGATGTCACCCATTTTGATGTGCAGCCATTGGCGGACCATCCGCGCTGAACGCCTAACGCTAATGCCGGATCGCCTCCAGTACTGGATCGAACTCGTCATCCGTGCCGGAAGACAACTCGGCGAATTTTGCGTCATTTGCGTCACTTGCGTCATCCGCCTCAAGAAAGACGCCATTTTCGCGCCTGATTTGCGTCACGTTTTGCTCATTTGCGTCACGCTGCAATGCGTTTGCGGCACGGATGGCATCCTGATCCGTGCTCCCGGTGTCGCTAATGACGCAAGTGACGCAAATATCCGGGCTTTGTCTTGATATGGTCAAGGTGCGCCGTCCGCTGCTGCGCACTACTTCATACTCGATGCCGACGGCTCTTAGATTGGGAGCCAGCTTCTTAAGCTGCACGGTGAGCGCCCTCGCGTTCTTCGGCCAGTCGGGTTGCTTCTGGATTTTTTCGTCGGTCATGCCGCATAGCGCGAGAAGCAGTTCCTGCGCGGTTCCCGCCCATTCGGATTCGACCAGCTTGAGAAGCGGCTCGTAGACCGCCGAGCTTGAAAGCGCCTCGACGTTCTGCTCACCTATTCCGGCGCGGTATTCCGCGAGGAATGATCCGGTTGGCCAGCCAAGCACTCGCTCCACCGCAATGCCGACCTCGGCGAAGTCCGCCATGCGCGGAAGATTGATGCCCATCGTCTTGACATCCTCCCGAACTTTCGGCATCGTGCGAAGAACGCCGCCGAGGATCGACAGCAACGAGCTTGTGATAACCGGGCGTACTGTGTCAAAGTCCGCAAAGACGGCGGATTCTGTCCGGCGGCTGCCGTGGGCAAACGGATCCAAACTTAGCAAGATTGACCGGTCGAGCAAATCGCTGGTTCTGGCCACGACGTCTATTCCGGTCAGCGCAATCACTCTGCGGAACGAGACTACGTGATCTCCGTCGTCGGTGTAGAGCTTGCGCTTGACTGAACCTTCGCCGGTCGCCGCGCGGCATACGGCGTCGGACAGCCACTGCGGAATGTTCGTCACGTTGTCGAGCGTCAGCATCCAAGTGTGGTCCGCCGCTTGGAGCCATTGCGCCTCATCCTGGGGCGGCGAGCGCAGCGGCGCGACGGACGGATCAACCAGCGAGGAGAGCAGCTTCATTAAGGTGGATTTCGCGGTTCCTTGTTCGCCGTGGACGACCAGCACCGGATGGCCGATGTCGGGAATCCAGGAGGCGACCAGCCAGGTCACGAGCAGTTTCCAGACGCCCTGGTTGCGGATGTTGACGAACGGGCGCAGCAGCTCGATGTCCACCGGCGCCGCGCCTGGATCGGGATCGGCGAGCGCGGCGGCGGTCGCGTACCTGCGAAACGGCGGCGAGTCGTCTACGATGCTCCAGCCGCCTGCTGAAACCTGGATGCTGCGCCAATCAGGGTCGCACATGTCGATATGGATGTCGCCGTCCGTTTCAAGCCTAGCGCACCGAAGATTTACGGTGTGCTGCCTGCCGTCGAACATCGAGGTCGCCTCGAAAAGTCCGAGGGCGTCCTCGACCGCCTGGGAACCCGCCGCCTTTACAAATTCGCTGTAGTACGCGCGCCTGAGCCAGTTCTTGAAGAACTCCGAGCGGACAGGATATGTCTCAAGATGGCCGCCGACCTTGACGCGCACGAACGCGGTGTTGCGCTCGCTGTGGAAGAACTGAGCGGACTTTGAAAGCGCTATGAGCTTCTGCGAAACCGTCATGTTCTCCATGTCTTCTCCTGAACCGCTTTGGCCGTCGTCACCGCCAAGCAGCGGCCGCAGCTCAGAGGACGCGAGCGCCATCAGGTCATCGACGCCATGTCCGGCGGCAAGGTAGTCGTCCAACCCCGTCTTCGAGCCGTCCGCGCCGTGCGGCAGATAGATGTAGAAGACCCGTGCGCCGCGCTGCTTCAGGAATTCGGACAGGCGGCGCAAAGCGCGCGTGCACCTCCTTCTTGAGCATCGCGTCGGAGTCGTAGCAGATGAAGACGAGCCGCGGCTCATCGTTTGCGCCTTTAAGCGCGATTCCTTCCCAGTCCGGGAGAGCGGTCTTGCCGCCAAACTCGTTCGTGCCGCGAAAGTTCCAGACGCCGACGATCCCGATGCAGCACAGACCCATCGAGATGGCGGCGTCGGCCTTCTTGATCCCCTCGGTGATGAACAGCGGTACCTTCGGATCACGAACAAGCCCTCGGACGCGAGGGTGAACGTCGAGCGCCATTTTCTGGTTCTTCGGGAACTCATATTTGACCAGCCTGCCCCGCTTCGCGTCGAAGCGGGGCTGATCTGGCCGATGGTGATAAAGCGCGATTCCTCCAAAGAAGCTGTGGATCGGTATCACCAGCGTCGGGACGCCGCACTGGAAGTCGCCGAATCCGAGCTCCTTCAGCTTGGACTTGACGGTGACCGACTGGTATCCGCGCTCGGCGATTACGTCATCCGATATGGCGGATTCGGTGAGCATCTGCCTATGATTTGGGCGAAGGAAGTCTACCATTGCGCCCTCCCAAGCAGGTCGAGCGCGGTCTGGTAGAACAGGATACTCAAGAATGGCGACCTGCTCGACCGTCTGCACCAATGCCAACGTATCCGCGCGTAGCGCGCAATCAATAATTCTCAATTGCTTCAGCAATGTGATTTATTTGATTTTTTTGCTGGCTATCCGGCGACATTTTTTCGCTGTTAGGTATCATGTTCATGTCTGTTTCGGTTCCTTTCCTGGTCGGGATGGAATTGACTGAGCCTCGGTTGACGCCGGGGCTTTTTCTTTGACTTGGGCTTGATTTGCGACGGCTTCGCGCTCGCGGGCAAGGTCGGACAATCTGCGCGTTTCTCTGAAAAATGCGAGCCACGCGACGTTGGCTGGATTTTCACCTGCCTTACGTCCTTCCGCGGAAGCTATCTCGCTGATCCGTCATTCTTTCTGCTCCTAGCGAGCGATCCACAAATTACAAAGCCCCATGAGGCGACCTGGCGTGGTCCTCATGGGGCTTTACTTCTTCCTGAGAAGAAGGCGCTTGATACTTTTCACTTCCGCCAGGTCAGTGATCGCTCACAAGACAAGGCGTAACAAAAAGCGTTACAAATTAACAAAAGGCGTTACAACTTGCGTTTTTAGTCCAATGTCCAAAATATTTTTTCATCGGGGAGGTAGATGCAGCTCAAGCCGGTCTGTATATGGCTTCTAATATAAAGGGCGAGTTTAGGGTGGGCACCGTCCAGCCGACTTTCTACACGGTCTATTGCGACTTTCACGGATGAGCGCGCTCTCGTCTCATGTGTGCTAAAAATGCGCGATCGTCCGCCGATTTTGACGTCGCTCCTCATCATTTTGTAAAGAGCGTCAACTTCATCTTGGGCCATGACAACTTCTCTTGCTGTCCTAAATTTTTTGGCCGTTTCAAGCTTCTTGAGCGCTGCGTCAAGCGCCTCTCTCAGAGCTTTGTCATAGTCTTCGCCAAGCACACGGTGTCCTAAATATTCCGCGGTATCCTGTAGTTGAAGCTCCGACGCTTCCAATGTAGACACAGAGATACCTCCGTCACTTCTGTTGTGCTCTTTTTGCTTGCGTGATTGTCCGGCTAATTCGATTAGTTTGGTCGATTCGATCCATTGTCCCGGATTGTCAAGCAGTATGCGTACGTAAGACATTCCGACAGAATTCTTGACAGTTGCAATTTCACCTCCAAGGCCAACAATCCAGTACTCCCCGTTACGCTTGAAGACATTGAGCGGTTTGGACGAACTGCTATTGCTATCGGTTTGTGTCGGCGTCCGAGTGTCAAATTTACTGACTGCTGTCGCGACTGCGGGCATCTGAGTAGGTGGATCGGGAATCCTCAATGATTCGCTGACACGGCTACGCAGTGCTCTTGCTAGAGACGCACTATCCAGCCTGACCGCGTTTCGATCAACCACAAGAAAATCGTGTAGCGAGAGAGCCGCTGCGGTCTTAGCAAATACAGATGAGTCAATCGGCTGGCTTAGGCTAAAGACAATCGCGTCCGAGAGGTTGTCCTTGATCTCTTTTTGCAAATACGTACGCCGGTTCCGGGGATCATTTGCGCCGCAGACAATGAACACCGTTCGCAGGTCGCCGCCGACCACCCCGCGCCCAACGCGGTGGATAAGCCCTTTGATGCTTTGATATTGGCTGCCAATATCCAGCATCCGCCCAACCTCGGCGCACAGCGCACCGAGACTAGCCGTCCACTTTTGTAGGCGCTCCTGACTCAGATATATGCGCGGACTGTCAGGACAGTCGATAAATGCGCGGCCATTCGGAAGGTATTCAACTTCGCAGTCGTGAGGATAGCCGCACTGATAGCACCGTGCGGAAGTGGCCGTGCCCGTCTTGACGATAATCTTTGCTGACTCAAGTGCAGCTAGTTCGCCTTGGTCGAAGCGATAAAGGTCATCGTAACCCAGGTCAACGGCTGGCTTCTTGTCAAGCAGCGAAAGGATCGTCGAGAGTAGTTTCGCCAATGTCGATTTTCCAGCGTTTTAGAAGTGCGGCGATATGTTGATCAATCTTGTCTTCGCCAAGACTGGACGTATCCGGCAGAGTCACGGTGAATGAAATGTACTGCTTGCGCTTCTTCCGGCGCTTGGTAAGCAAAGCCCTAAATGTCGCCTTGACCGGCTTGTAGACTTTTCGCGCGGCATCGTCCAACATGCCGTCGGACATGATTGAGTAGATCGCCTTGGCATCAGCAACGGCAGGAACGGAATACGTGACGTAGTGCTTCGCTATTTCGCGCGCTTCAAATTGCAGTTCTTTAAGAACAACCTGTTCGATTGGATCAACCGCGTTGATCTCAAACACGAAACCAGGATCGAGGAGCACTTCGAGATCGTAAATCTCTTCCGGCTCATCAGGCTTCATATCAGGCAGATCAACTTCCAGCGCAGATTTTCCGAAAATTCGTGTAACGGTATTCACCGCCGCGCGGCCACCGGGAACGAACGCCCGCAGCTCTTTCAGCTTGCAATCGTACGCAAGGACGACTTCAAACGCTGGCCGATTAGTTCGAGATTGCAAGATATGGTTGATGAACTCCTGACTGGTTCTAGGATGATCTTCAAGATAGCAAACAAAGACGTGCCTGTCTCCAAGCACACGATGGGCAATTGAGCCTCCGTCGCCCTTGCCCTTCGTCTTGTAGTATCCGCGCATTGCGTCGGTAAGGTCTTCGATGCACGCCGCCGATGGTGCTTTGGCCGACTCAGGAATGTCATTGCGCTTGATTTTGCATAAGCGCCTGATCTGATTCGACATCAGGCTATCTTCATAGATGTCCTTATGGTTTTGCGACGCCCAGAAGCAGAATTGGAGAGGCCCACCGATTTCATCGAGCTTGGGCGAAAAGTTGAGCGGGTGATCTTGATCAAGTGCGGAGCCTAGGATGTCTTCAACCAGCTTGTCGCTCGCCTGGTTTAAGATTTCGCTGAACGTCGCTTCGATGCGCTCGGTTACTGGGTCAGGAAGTGCGCGTATGGCATCGCAAATAATCGTGACATCGTTTTCCTTGAGCTTCTCCCATTCCAGGCTGACGTCGAACGATTCGTCCGAGAGATACTGCTTTAGGAGAACATTGGGAACTTGTCTGACAAACGATTCCAGTGTGTACGTAGCCATTGAACATCCTTCCTTGGACTATTAAAGCATTCAGGTTACATTTAAATGTCAACCTACTACTTTGTTCACGAGTGGTTTCCACATAATCCTGGTCTTCCATAAATAGCACATTATTTTCGGCAAACTTGGGATAATCGTGCGGTCTGCGCCCAATTCACCTGGTGGCGACCTGTGTTTGACAATATGAAAGAACGCAAGCGAATGTCGGGAGTTGCCCAGATTGAGCTTCCCGATTGACGACACTTTTGGCGAAACGAATCACTGGGTCGTCGAAGCCTCGCAAGTTGCGAATGCCTTTTGGATCGATGAAGACGATTGACTGCTTCTTGCCGCTCAACAATCCACAGGATAAAGTCGGGAAAAAACTTCCCTGCCTCGAAAAATCCGAGTCCTCGCCCACGCGACTGATTGCGAAGAAGATAGACATCGCGATCTTGCAAGGCTGTCGGTTTTCGGTCAACGTATACTCGTAGATCGTCAACAAACTGGCCCTCCCATTTGTTTAGCGGCGGCGGGGATATTTGGATGTCGCCACCAGTTAACTCTAGGAGCGGCTCATAGATCAGGTTGCCAAAGCAGACGGTTCGCAGAGCGCCTTCTTGCCAACCTTCCGAGTTGCCAGCGGTCGCTTTATTGAACAATTCTTTGAGCGCTGCGGTTAATTGCGTCTTGCTTCCGTCAGTCCTTAAAGTGTGCGTAATGTTGATATTGGGGTCCGACGACTTCAGCGGCACATATTTCAAATACGGGCTTTCGAACTTCGCCTTTTGGTATGCATAAAAACGATCGCAGTATTTCTTCAAAAGGGCCAGCGCTATTTCTTGCCATAGCCGTACGCGGTCAAATCCAGTGAACGTGAGGTACTCCTTAGATATCAGCAGCTTGTACCATCCGTCAGTATCCAGTAGCTGCCGTACAGCATCGCGGGAGATATTGAAGTTGTACCAAGCCTTTGCATTCTTATAGTCGATTAGCGCGAGATAGAGCGCGTCGATATCCATGAACGCTATGTGACCAGCGCTTAGCTTGTGCTCTTCCCGAACCGCGTCATCGTCGAGAGCGTTGCCTGCGCCCTGTGCGTCTACTCTGATACGTGGATACCAATCCACAACCACCGGTGAAATAAGTAGCGCGCTAGGCGGCATGCCTAGCGTTGGCTTGTTCTTAGCCTTCTTAAAATCGACATCATCCGGAACCGCAAGATACATCAGGCTAGGCGCACCCGTCCAGTTTCGCTTAGTCGGAATCTGAATCTCGAATGGATCACCGGTCGGTGCGCCCTCAGCTTCCAGATACTCCTTGAACTGCCGCATGTAATCGGCCCGTACGCCGAACACATTCAGCGTCTCTAGTAGCGACATATGTGCTGGCGTTCTGATTCCCGGCACGTTCGTGCTGCGCTTTAGGCTAAACTGATAGCCCTTGAGCCGAACACCACGTCCGAACAACTGAATAATCTCCGCGCCTTCCGTGCGGCCAATATTCATCAAACCCATCGTGCTCACGCGCCAACTGCTCCAGCCTTCGGTGAACTTCTTCGATCCAATCAGTATGTTGACCGCCGAGTTCTTGTCATTGATAGACTGAAACAACGATCCGCCAAATTCATCCGGCTTTACAACCATTTCAGCGGCATACGTTTCGCAGAGCGTTGCGAGCTTCGAAGCATCGCCGACATTGATCACCCCGAACGCTTTGTTTGTGCCGACCTTAAGCGCGATCTCTCCCTCAACGCGCTTAAGATTTTCGACATGGAGCCTCGCCGGGCACATCGGCATGAAAGAGGCGGCTTAATATGTCCGGAGTACACCGATTCCGCGTCGCGATCTCGACTGGCGAGATAGCCAAATGCGTTCGCAAACAGATCGCGGTCACCGGCCATGAGTCCGGCGCGGCCCGTTAGCAACAAGCGTTATTCGCTTTACC
Source organism: uncultured Armatimonadota bacterium (assembly GCA_963699265.1). GTDB lineage: Bacteria > Armatimonadota > Armatimonadia > Armatimonadales > Capsulimonadaceae > CAXSEA01. The sequence goes on from OY969427.1 coordinate 2,862,717, forward strand.
GCTTTGGCGCGATCACTGACAAAGCTCGGCCAGGAACCTTAGGACAACGGTAACGTCTGAAACAGCTTCGCCAGCAACCGTTCGAACAGCATTAACGCTGCCGCCCACGAATATCCACAGCGGCTTTGCCAAGAGAAAGTTCGCAAATTGGTCGCGCTTCTCTTCAAATAGTCGAACCTGCTGATAGTAGGTTACTAAGCACGCCGTCAGGTACAGCGCATTTGCGTCCTGATCGTGGTCTGACTCCAGGTTGAGGATTCTATAGTCCTTGCCGTAACCGTCGCCGTAGAAGTACTTATACGAATAATCGAAGAGAATGCACTTGGCGTACTTGTTCGCTAAAGCATCACGTCGATTCTTCATTGCTTGGCCGAATGTCGCGGAGTATTCGAACGAGAAGCCGTTGGCGCAGAGCTTGTCGCGAATGGATAACCATACACCTTCCTCGGACGCTGCGCCTCGATGCCCTTCATCGACGAGCACCAGGTTGTCGCCTTCAAACGATTCGACAGCCACAGTCTTGTCGCCGGACTTTTCCCGAAGTTTGTTGATGTCGATAATTTCCACTGAGCCGCCGGAATAGAGTCCGCCGCCGCTCTTCGCGAATATCTCTGCATCTATGCCGGACAAATCGAACTCTTCCAAATGCTGCTTCGACAAGCCGTCGTTTGGCGTGAGCAATATGATCTTATTGATCTTGTTACTCTTTTTGCTCTTGCCGAACTTCTGGAGGTAGTCCTGATATTGGAGAATATTGACGTGCATTAGCAGCGTTTTGCCGGAGCCGGTTGCCATCCAGAACGCGATTTTGTTCAGGTCACTTAGTTCGTACGCGGGAAGTCTGTCAGGCTGGTCGAGGGATTCATTGAAGGTACTTAGGAACCCGTTTAAGCTGGCAACCAGGCCGTCTGGATCATGGAAATATTTGTCAAGATAGATTTCCGTGAACAGCAGGGACAAGTATTGGAAATACTTTGGGTAAAGCGGGCAAGAGGCGTGGTTGCGCTTCTGGGTTATTGCGCGCCAATGTCGCACGATGTTTTGGTCATATTGAAGCAGTTGATCGTCGGTCAGATGGGTTCTGGCAGTTGTTCGGTTGGTTAGTTCCAGGTGGAATCTAGTGCGACCCTCTTCATCGAAACCTTCAAGATTACCTGTGTTCATGGTCGCGCTGATTAACGTCATTTTGCCAGAATCAAGCAATTCAAGCATCCAGGCAAAGAGCGATAAGCGCTGGTCGAACTTAATTTCAGTCGGTCGATTATTGGCTCTTGGCATGTCGAAAAGTGTCCCGGTCGCCATCTAGCTCGACGCTCCTGCGTCCGCGTCTTTGCTGCCAGAAATACGCTTAGCTTCTCGCTCAAAATCACTTTCGTAAATTTGATCCTGAGATATCCTAAACTCCGCATACTGGCTCTCGGCCAGTTCTTTTGCAACGCTAGCGGATATTCGTCCGGCATCCGTCAAAATCTCGTAGTCGTTGAACTTCAAGAATGCGTCCAGACGTTCAACCCAGTCCGACATGCGCATGGCGACGTGTCTCGCTGCCAGGTTTTCGGCGTAGTCTAAATACATGGTCACAATTCGTTCAAGCTCTTTGATCTCGCTCTCGATCAAATAATTTATCGCAATTGTGACGTCACCCTTTATGACTTTGCCGTCCGGCGCGTTCTTCCACGTCGTCAAGCCCATTGACGGCTTCCTCGCGTCAGCCCGCGACGCAATAATCTCCGCCGCCGTCTTACCTGTCACCGCCCAGTGGAGCTTGTTTTGAACTGTCGCAAAGAAAGTTTTCGTTATTTCCGCGTGCTTGTCATAGTCGATGCTTGCCTGCTCATAAATATCGGTAATCTTAAGATAAAAGCGTCGCTCGCTGGCACGGATTTCGCGGATGCGCTCGATTAGTTCATCGAAGTAGTCTTTGCCGAAACGTTTATTCAGCTTCAATCGCTCGTCATCAAGTACGAAGCCCTTTACAATGAACTCTTTGAGAGTTTGCGTAGCCCAAATGCGAAACTGCGTTGCCTGGACGCTGTTGACCCTATAGCCGACGGAAATAATGGCATCCAGGTTGTAGAACTCGACCTCGCGACCAACTGACCGAGTTCCTTCTTTTTGAACTATTAGAAATTTTCTAATAGTTCGATCTGCCTCCAACTCCCCAGACTCAAAGATCGTTTTCAGATGATAATTGATGGTCGGAATCTCAACCGCAAACAGCGCGGCCATCTGCCTCTGGCTCAACCAAAACGTCTCGCCCTCATATGTCACCTCAACCTTTGCGGTGCCTTCCGCTGTTCGATAAAGAATGATCTCGCCTTGCGTCGGTTCGTTCGGCTCATTCGGTTCATTCGTGTTCATTGGCTCGCTCATGCTATTTCTGCCTATTTCCCCTCTGTCAGCTCAGCGGCAGCCGGAGCTGAGCCACGCCAGCTCGCTCGTTGGCATCGATCTCAAATATTCGCTGCAAGATCAGCTTCCGAACTCTAATATCCAGCTCCATATGCAGAACCGTATATTGGGCGACATTCCCCTTTTTGAGATCGGCCAGTCTGTCACGGTACTGTTCCTCAAAAAGTGCGGGGGGCGAATACGCCTCGGCGTATGCCCAAAACTCGGCTAGCGTCGGAAACATCGCCACGCACAGACTAATGGCCTCTCCAACATAGCCAAGAGTGTCGGCTACGTTCTTCAGCATAGCGTCCGCGACCGTCCGAACCGCCATTTTGCTTCTCACGAACCACGCAAGGTCCATCATGTACGCCCTGATCGAAGAGTCGCCATTAATGAGATTCACATCGAGCTCCGCGAACCAGTCATAACCCCAGCCAGGGTTTACGATGTTTTCTATCAGATTCCATGGCAGGGCATCCAGCCAATTGTCCACCGTGTTGCGACATCGAATCGCCGCAGCGATCACGACTACCGAGTCACGAATATTGCCCTCGATGCAAAGCATCAGGCAGGCATACGAAAGATCATAAAGAGACGCCGGTGGCCGTGCGCCGTTCAGCGACTTCATCCGATCATAGTATTCCTGCGCAATATTCAGAAAGGCACGCTCAGCGAGGCTGAACTTCTCGTTATCCATTTATGGACTCGTTTGCATAAAGCCGGCCGCAAGACCTTCCCCCGCCAGACCCTCCCCCGCCTCCCGAAACGAGAGGAGCCAAAAAGGTCATTTGATGGAACCAACGCAAGACCCTCCCCAGCCTCCCGAAACGGGAGGAGCCAGAGCGGTCAAGTTCGCCTTATTTTCCTTCTCCTCCCGCTCCGGGAGGCGGGGAGGGTAATTCGCTTCGGGAGGCCCGGATGGTTCTACTCCGTCTCAAACATCAGCCTCAAAAACTCCTGCTCGATCAGGCGCACCTTCCAGCTTTCGTCCTCGCGCCGAAGGTTTTCAAGATTGTTGTCGCCGTTGACGTAGATAACATCGAACTCTTGGTCGCGTGGGTTAACTCGAATGCGTGTGAAGAACGTGTCGAGGACATCGTTCGGCTTATCGTTCAGGTTGCGCCAGACCACCAGGACATTCTCACCGCTCGGGCTGGTGCCGTAAATCAGCCGGAAGCCTTCGAGCGTTTGGATACGCGAGACACGTAGGCCGATGAGGTAGTTGAACGTCTCCACCAGATCAATTACCGTCGGGCGAGTTTCGCCTGCGCTGCCGGTCAAATTTTCAGTTATAGTTGAACGGATCGACAAACGATTCGACACTCAGCAGCGACTCGCGCGTTTCGTTTTCGAGCATGTAGTGTAGCAGATAGTCTTCGCGCAGCTCTTCGTGCTCATCAAGTAGTGACTGCTGATCGGTTTCCCGCTTTAGCTCCAAGTTGTTGAGCGTGTCTTCGTAGGATTCGAGACGCATATACTTGACAATATGCCTGGCGTCACCTTCCCGGCTGACCGGCTTGCCATCTTTCCAATCTTTGGAGTAGATCACTTTCGGAATGCGCGGCTTGAGGACGGTCTCAAAATACTCGCCCATTTCGATAAGAATGTATTTGCGGTTGCCGTCGTCCTCGCGGTTGAGATTGATGACGGCGTGGCCGGTTGTGCCGGAGCCAGCGAAGAAGTCGAGAGATGTCCGGTTTTGCCCGTAGCGCATCCAAGACACACACACAGTCTTCCACTGGATGCAGTGCCTTTGGAAAGTCGAATACATTCAGTACCGCCAACATGTCAGCAGAAAGCGAGTGCCTTGCCGTGATGCCCGCATCGGCAGCTTGCCCACCAGTTCATGGCAGTGTCCCGGCACGGTTTCCTCGTGCGTTCACGTACAAATCGATAGTCGAGTCTGCTCGTATGGCGACAATGCGACTAATGTCTATCGCAATGCTCTCATGCCCGAAGTTCGCACCTGCGCATCCACTCCATCCTGGTCGATCGGCCAGACCGCAATTGAACCATGCGACAATTTTCACTAATACGCCAGATACAGTGCTGGACCTCGTCGTCCGGAACCGCGCCAAAGCTTGTCACCTTTGCCGCCACGAACGTAAATTGGATAGAAGTTTGGCGGTCTACGCGTCGGAACGCGGCGCGAAAATGCTCCCACAGCGAATTTCCCTACATGCGCCTAGGCGCATCAACTTCCTCATGGTGCGCCTTATCAGACCGACTCGATCTTCTGGCGTGACGCAAAAGATAGCATACTCGTGCAGTTGGTGTGAAGTCCTTTCGTTGACAGGCCATTCGGGTTGTGGAACAAAACGGTGACGCGAACACCCTACTTCCTTGAAGACTTGCTCAATGACGCCGGTACAACGCAGCCTACTTCCGTATCGTCAATTGTTAACGCAAAGCCCCGTTGCGCGCCGCTAGCAGATACTTGCCGAAAGATCAGTCGGTCAGAAATTAGGGAGACCCACGAGGAATGACTTGATAATCATTCTTGTACAGGATTCGGTGCGGAATCCGTGTTATACGGTGGATCGATGTAGAAGCTGGCCAACACTCTACCGCGTAGCCGGTATGCAACAAGTTTAACGACTGGAAATTTTCACTGTTGATGATCACGCCGTTAGTTAGCTCGTCCACATCTTCAATCGTCGCGATCAACCGATGTACAAACTCGTGCGGGAAAAACTTCGTATCGAGCACAAGGTTCTGATTTTCTCTGAGGAATCGGACTTTTAGCGGCTTCGAATACGCTGTCGTGACGGTGCTTTCCGCGATCTGATCAATTGCGAACAGCTTCACCCACTCTTCGCGCTGGGCGTCATTTGCTGCGATCTCCGCATAGAACTCCTCGCCGATATGCCCCAGCGTGATGCAGTAGCCGCTCTCGACCACAAACTTCTTTTTCAGCCAGAGCCGCTTCTGGAAATCTTCAAGCTGAGCCAAAAAGTCGATAATCTGATGCGCTAGGCGGCGCAAGACTTTGATCTTGCCAAGTATCTGCGCGACACGCGCGGCGACTGTTTCGTTCTCAATATCGTCAAGATGCACGATCTCATTCTTGATGTAGAAGTCCAGTTCGCGCCGCAGAAATCCGCCGAGGTCTTTGTGGATGAAGTAGTCAAACGTATTCCGTGCGGTGTAGTCAGCGAGCTTTTTGTCAAGGAGCGTCCGCCTTGGCTGCTTCTCTGTCGGCATTGGAACGGCAAGCAACGCTAACCAACTGTTTCCGGCCAACTCCTCAAGAATCCGCTCGCTCGCATACTGGCTTAACGCGTCCTGGCTGCGCTTATAGCCGTCCACCCGATACTCAAAGCGCAGAATCAACTCGCCGCTTTCTTCGGCAACAGGATCGGTTTCGGCCAGGATAAACCGCCGCTCCTTGCCCTCTAGCGCCTTGTTGTTGTCGCGCTCGACATCCGCTTCCACCAGCTTGAAATGGACACGCTTCTTGGCGGATTCGGGGCTAACCGTGAACGTGTAATCGCGGAAATACTCGCCGGATTTGATGTAGTACTGATCGGAGTTGGCCCAATAGAGCTTGACCTCCTCGCCCTCATACGGAATGGCGTAGACATCCTTCTTGTAGCGGCGTTGGGAGATAAAATCGCCCTTATCGTAGTAGCGGCGAAAGAACTGCGCCAGATCGGAGAATATCTCTTCCGCAAGCGCCTCTGGATCGCCCGCTTCCTTCATCTTCGCGCGAAGCTCTATAACCTTCGGAGCCTTGTCCGGGTCCATTCCCGCATCGCGGACATTGGCGATCATCTTGTCCAGTTCGGACTTTAGCTCGCCGACTTCACTCCCACGCTGATTGTCTAGCGCCTTCTGCACAGACGGTTTGAGATCATTGTCCAGAAACTTTTCGATCTCGCCGCGCTTCTGGTTCATGATCCGGTAGATGCCGAAATCCAAATCGGCGCGGTCGAACTGAAAGAGTTCGGCTAATATTTTTCTGAGTTCTTGGTATCGTTCTGACATAACTTAAGTGTAAACCTTGTAAGGTTCCGCCTCAAGACCCTCCCCCGCCTCCCGAAACGGGAGGAGCCAGAAGGATCAATTGGCGAGACATAAATTCTTACTCCTCCCGCTTCGGGAGGTTGGGAGGGCCACTCTACTCCTCCCGTTTCGGAAGGTTGGGAAGGTCGTCCTACTCCTTGCGCTTCGGAATGCCGGTATGGCCGTTTTGAATTTGTTGCGCGACACTGCTTATGACGGCATCGATATCCGCCGTTACATCCGCGTTCGTAAATCTAACTATCCGCACGCCCGCTTGAGTTATAATCCTCGCGCGTTCTGCATCATATTGTTTCTGCAAAGCGTGGCTTTCTCCGTCGATTTCGATGGCGAGACGCTCAGAGTGGCAGTAGAAGTCAACAACGAAGCCGCGTATGATCTGCTGTCGGCGAAACTTCAATCCGTGAAGTTGGTGCGCTCTGATTCTCTGCCAAACCATTTGCTCCGCGACCGTCATATTTAGACGGAAGTACCGCGCGATTTCACGTTTTACCGGATTATGAGCCGTCATGATGATCGGTTCGCTATTTTCAGTAATGTTCACATAATCTATACTCGCACGAGAAGCATAAAAGCGGAAAGGCAAGAGCAAAACATTTACGGCCACAAATTCAATAGCCCTCCGCCGCAAGACCCGCCCCCGTAAGGCCCTCCCCCGCCTCCCGAAACGGGAGGAGCCTGAAAGATCAATTGACGTGACCTAGATGCTTACTCCTCCCGCTTCGGGAGGCTGGGAGGGCTGCCTTACTCCTCCCGCTTCGGGAGGCCGGGAGGGGCATTTACGCCACGCTCCACCGAATCGTGAAGAGCGATTCAAGCTGCGTCTTGGTACTTAGCCTTCGCTCTAGAGTGTCGAACAGTTCGTCCTTCTTCTTCTCAACTTCGTCTTCGATCCGAAACAGCTCCGTTCGCTGATTGACTTTGCGCTTTTCAAGGTCGCGCACTTTGCGCTCCAGATTAGTTTTTTCGGTTGTGGATGGTGCTTTTCGAGCGTTCGCTTTTGCTTGCCGAATCTGGGCCTTTACCAGGTCAAGCTCATGCTCTGCCGATTCGATCACATCGCGCGCCCAACGCTCCAGCGTGTCCCGCTGCTCGTCATATAGTGCCTCATTACGCAGCATGGCCGACGCAACAGCAGCGTCAAATCGCCGTGAACGCTCGACACCAAGTCGCTTTTCAGCATCGGCGTCCTCGCCAGCTGCCGATTCGACCCTTGCTGCGCAAGTCATCAGCTTCTCGCACGTCTCTTGATCGACAATCGAACCCTCATCCTGAAATGCGGTGAATAGTAGCTGCTCCTCGCGATCAAACGCGTCAAGGATGACCCGGTCGAGCGACAGCCAGCCAGATTTTCCCTTAAGCTGCTCCACCATGGAAATAATGACCGGGTGACCGCTGACATCGAAGCACACCGACCGGCGCGGCGTGTCCGCATGCTTGCCGGAAGTCAGAACGTGCTCCCCGATAGGATGGGTCAGGCGAAAGACAAACTCGTCAATGCCCGGTTCCGGATCACTCTTCGGAACGAGCCGGTAGCGTCCATGCACGACTTCTGGCCGAGGGGAGTGTAGCAGATCGAACGATGCGGTCGGCTCATCGAACTCCGCCAAGTCGGAGAGAACATATTTGCAGAGCGACCAGATAAGCTGCTGAGCGCGTGTCAGGCGGGCGCGGGTTTCGTCCAATCGATCTTCAAGGTGCTGATGGACATCATGGTCGAAGTTCTCCAGCAAGACACGGCGAGCATGCGCCTCTCGGTCTTGAATGACCTGTTCCATATCCGAACGGAGTTGCGCGAACGCGGTGTCGATCTCTTCGGTCGTCCGGCATTGCTGATATATTTGTAGGATTCGGTCTTGGATATCGATGCCGGATTCGATTGCTCCAAGCACTTCGTCCGACGCACCAAAGACCCCGTTGAATAGCTGGAACTTGCTGTCAAGCAGTTCGAGGACGCGTTGATCGGCAGCGTTGCGCTCGTTGAGAAAGTTGACCACGACGACATCGTGCTTCTGGCCATAACGATGACAGCGTCCGATGCGCTGCTCGATGCGCTGCGGATTCCACGGTAGATCGTAGTTGATCACGAGCGAGCAGAACTGCAGGTTGACACCTTCCGCTGCGGCCTCCGTTGCGATCATAATTGTCGACGAATCGCGGAAGTGCTCAACCAGCGCGCTGCGAATATCGATAATCCGTGAGCCAGAGGAGCGGCCCGTGCCAGCGTTCTTTGTCAGCCAAGCGTCGTAGATCGCTTTTGATTCTGCGTCGCTGTTGGAGCCATTGAACAGAACAATCTTTCCGCCGTAGCCGTTTGACTCCAGATACGCCTTGAGATAATCCTGTGTCCGCCGCGACTCGGTAAAGATGAGCGCCTTGTTCGCCGCACCGAACTGCTCAAGCTGCGCAAAGCCCGTGCGAAGCGCACTCAGGAGGGCGGTGCTCTTGGTATCCGTGGCAATCGCCTGTGCTAGTCTAATCAGACGGCTGATCTCCGCAATCTCCGCTTCCAGTTTAGCGCGGTCAATTGGCTCTTCAGAATTTCCCGTACTAGGCGTTTCATTAATGGTTTCTACAGACGCGTCCTCTGCGTCCTCAAAAAACTCCTCAACAATGTCTTCATCCTCAAAGAGTGCGGAAACGTCGAAGTCAAGCTGGTATATCTTTGGCGCGGCAGTGTCGCGCATTTTCTCCAAGCGCCGTAGGATCGTCTTGAGCGTGGCTAGAATGGCGCGAGTTGATGACGCGAGCAGTTTGCGAACAATTAGAAGAGTGAGGTGGCGTTGACGGTACGGGATCGCGTATGTGTCATCGTGCGATAGAAAGGCGGAAACGGCCTCATAGAGCGACTGCTCGTTGTCGCTGGCTGCGAAGGGGATCGTGATCGCGCGACGCTGCGTGTAGCGAACATACTGCTGCACCTGAGAGCGCAGGGTGCGTCGGCAGAGCGGGTTGAGACGGGTTCGGAGTTCATCGAGATCAACATCCTTCCCGGTGTATTTCGCGCGGAATCCCGAAACGTCGCCGAACACGCGCTCGTCAAGCATGCCGATCAAGCCGAAAAGCTCCAACAAGCTGTTTTGTAACGGCGTCGCCGTAAGCAGGATTTTGCGCCGTCCGGCAATGGCCGCTCGTAGCGCCTGCCCAATCTTGTTGCCCGGTTGATAAGAGTTGCGGAGCTTATGCGCCTCGTCGATGACCACAAGGTTCCAATCAATCGCCTGCAATTCCGATTTCATGCGGGCAGCGAAGTTCATGGAAATGATCACAACTTCGTCCCGGTCAAAGGGCAGCTCAATCCCCTGCTTGCGGTGCTGATTATAGGTGCGCGTGTCGAGAATGATGTTGGGTAGCGCGAACTTCTCGGTTAGCTCCAGACTCCATTGCTTTCGGAGGGTCGCGGGACAAATCACCAGAAGCCGTCGCTTGCGCTCCGCCCAGTACTGGCAGAGAACGAGCGCCGCTTCGATTGTCTTACCTAGACCGACTTCATCGGCAAGCAGAACGCCGCCGGTGAGCGGCGAGCGCAGAGCAAACAACGCGGCTTCAACCTGGTGGGGATTGAGCTTGATTTGGGCGTCGAATAGAGACGCAGTCAGGCGGTCAACCTGATCTGGCCTGGCTAGCCGCGACAGCTCGTACGCCGCGTATTTGGCGTGGTAGGAAGTTAGTGCGGGAACGGGATTCAATAGCGTAATGCGTCTATCTTAAATGAAGATGCACACACTATGTTAGCGCACCGTTTGGATATTTCCTTCCTAAGACGCAGCAGAATATCTAATTGCCATCAACTTAGATTTGATGTCGCGCCCGTTCGATGGAAGCACGATTCGGTTTAGCTTGCGACAGCAGCGAGGACAGGTACTTCGCTCAGGCGCTTGCTCACCAATGGGAATGACGAGAATAAGCGCGCCGCCATTAGTCTCGCAAGCGCAGCGACGGTTGGAGACCAGCCTTTCGATCCGGTCAAGATCGGCGGAGTATTTGTATCGCCGCATTTGCCGATCCTTTCCATATTTTGCCGCTTTTGATACGGTGAGACGCAAATGACGCAAAATCCGCAGCTCTGTCTTAACGGTGTCGATGCCGTGATTGCTTATGTCTCATCAACCAGATTTCCGTGCAGATCGGTCTCGGCGTAAAGGACAATGATCTGCTTCAACGTCCTCCCGCAGGATTGGCAGACCAACGGCGGCGGTTCGGGTTCGTCGTCCAGGACGTGAGTGATCGGAATGACCGCTGTGGCGCAAGCCGCGCAATGTCTGTCGCCGATGATCCGCTCCATCCTGTCCAGCCGAGCAAAGTGTCTCATACTGCGTTCTTCAGAGCTCCCGCCAAAGATCGCGGCCGCATTTGGCGTCCAGGTCGCGGAAGAAGCCCATCTGCCGCTCGACCGTCCGCTCGTCGCCGACGCGTTCGCGCATCTTCGCCTCGATCTGCTCAACCGTGCCGTCGTTGAGGAAGTCGCGAAGACATTCAAGCCACAGCCTTCCAAGCTCTTCGTCGTCAATCTTCGGCCCTCCAACGCCGATCAGCAGCTCTATTCGTTCCAGCCTGCCAAGTGCGCTACGCATGCGGCTGACGGTCTCCGTAGATGACCTCCAGCCATGTTCTGGCTATCTCTTCCGAGTGACCATGAACGACGATGCTCGCCAGAGCCTGCTCGCGCGTCATGTTCTCGAACATGTCCCGCGCATGCGCCTTAAGTCCCTCGTTGTCCAGAGTCGCCAGAAAGCCCTCGTAGCTGCGCTTCACCGACTTCTCCGCTCTCGCCGTTCGTGCAAGACTCGCTGCCATAACGTTCGCCCCCTCCGCACGTTAACCAACCTGTTCTCGCGGCTCGTCTCGATCTTCCAAAATGAAAGCCCAGCAGTCGGCAAGCTCCTTCGAGCCGCCCATGCCGAGAATGAACTCGTCGAAGTCCCGGCGCGTCATCCCTTCGCAGACCTCACGGAAATGGTCTTCGAACTCCTGCCAGGCAAGGCCTTCCAGAAAATTGCCGTAGGTGTGGGCCATCCGCCGCTCGGTGCGCACGATTCTCCTCACCGCCGCGTTAGCCACGCCTGTAGCCTCCGCGCTCGCGGTGCCGCGCCTGCATCGCCTCGTTCTGCTCGACCATGCTCTCGACGGCGGCGAGCCTGCGCTCGGTCTCAAGAATCTCGCGCGCCTTGAACGTCTGGTCGAGGATTCCTACCGCCGCGCGGACTTCAACGGAAGGATTGCCGCACTTCAGATTTCGCATCAATGCAGCGACCGCGCCGCCTGTCGCCTTGTGCAGCAGACTCAGCGTCTGGGTGAGAACCTCGTCGCGCGCCGCCTGGTACGCCAGAGCGAACTCAGGAAGCTGAAGCCACCGCCAGAGCGTCTTCTCGGTTATGCCCACAGACTGAGCGGCCTTCTCGATGGTCGGGTGCGCCAGAAGCGCGGCTATCGCGGCCTGCTTCTTTCCGTCCAGGCGCGAACATTCGCCGCCGTCGATTTTTGCTCCAGAAGTAGACATTTCGGGACATTTCCTGACATTTCGTGCTAGCTAACTACGCCTTGATCGCCACCCATCCGGCGAAGTTCATCCACCGCCAGAAGCAGTCTATCTGGGTGAAGCCCGCTGAGCGCAGCAAGTCCTCATTCCAGTGCGCGGTTACAGGCACGAGAACGCCCTCCAGCGATCTGCGCTTGGCGTCGATGTCCTCGCGGCTGTAGCCGTTCTTCTCCTTCATGTCGTAGTATCTGGCGACCATCTGCTCATCTATCTCCGCCGTTGCGCCGAGCACCTTCTCTACCACGATGAACGCGCCGCCGGGAACGGTGTTCCGGTAGACCGAGCGGACTACCTGCTGCCTGCGCTCGATCGGCACGAACTGAGCGGTAAGAACCGAGAGCGTCAGGCTGGCCTTCGCTTCGGGATAGCCGGTTCTAAGATCGGTCTCACGAACGCTGAGATAGCCGTTGCGGATGTGGATGTCGAAGCGATCTCGGCAGGCCTGAGCCATCGGCGTGCTGGACTCTATGCCGACGTATCGAACAGACGCACCAAACTGCTTGATGAGCGGCGCAAGGGATTCTCCGCGCGAGCAGCCGAGATCGACAATCGCCGTCCCAGGCTGGACGTACTGCCTCCCCAATTCAAAGACCGCCTCGCGCATGACGGCGCACTGCGGGATCGAGCGGGCGAGCATGTCGTCGAAGCACTCGGTAACCTCCGCATCGAACGACCACCTCCCTACAGGTTTTGTCTCATCGCGCTTGGCCTGTTGCGCCGGGCCTGTCTTTGTCTTTACCTTTGCTGTTCGCCTTAAAGTCTGCATAGTATTTCGTCCCTTACGGTCATGGCGACGTGCGCCATCATCACGGGCGGCACCGCCCTGCCGATCCGCTCCCACTGCTTCTGGTAGGTGCCCGTAAGAATGAAGTCGTCTGGAAATCCCGACAGGCGCTTGAGTTCCAATACCGTAAACTTGCGCTTCTCGAACGGATGTACAACCGCGGCGGAGCCGACGTTGCCGCCCGTCGCCGTGATCGTCGGGCATGGACGATCCGGCGAAGCCTTCGCCAGGTTGAAGCGTTTGACGTGCGTCTCACCCGGTCTGAGCGTGTCCCAGAGCGGCCCGATGGAGTATCCGCTGATGTCGGTCTCCTTCGCCTCACGGTCTTCCACCTTGTAGTGGCAGGCGTTGCGGCCGTTGGTGCCGACCGTGATCGTCGGACACGGCGAATCCGTGAACTCCTTGTTCCTGACGAACCCGCTTGTATCGTGAATCGCCTTCGCGATCCACGGGCAGGCATCGGTGACGGTGTAGACGTACGGCAGCGGCTTTGGGAACGCAGGGGCAAGTTTCAGATCGTCGCGCACCCCCATGAAGATGACGCGCTGGCGCATCTGCGGAACTCCAAGAAACTGCGCGTCGAGCAGCCGCGCTTCGACCCTATAGCCGCAGGACTTCAGTTCGGCTAGGATGAGCTTGAAGTAGCCCTTGGCCGTTCCCCTAAGCAGTCCGGCGACGTTCTCGGCGATGAAGACCTTCGGCTTTATTCCGCGCAGAATACGGGCGTACTCGAAGAACAGGTCGTCGGTGCGCTGCCTGGTGTCGGAGTACATCTTGACCTTCCCCCATCCGTCCTCGCGCTTGCCGGAAAGCGAGAACGACGCGCACGGCGGCGAACCGTCCAGGATGTCGATCTCGCCCTGCTCCATTCCAGCAGCCGAAAGGATGTCCTCAGGCGCGACCGTGCGGATGTCCCGACCGTCGAGAATCGAGTCAGGGTGATTCAGCTTGTACGTGTCCCTAGCGGCCTCGACGAACTCGCTCGCCCAAAGCACCTTGAATCCCGCCATCCTGTAGCCCAGGCACGAGCCGCCGCAGCCGGAGAAGGTCGAGACGACGTTGAAGCCGTTCCACGGCACGGCGGAAATCTCCGCCATGGACGGACCGCTATACGCTGGTTTCTCCACTTTCCTGGTTGACGGAACGCGCGTTCTCATTTGGGCTTGCCGCTCCATTCGTAGCCGCACTTCGGGCAGCAGTACGCGGTCTCCAGGGACTCGTCGTAGGAATCGAACTCCGCAGGAGACTCCACGGAAGAGCCATCTGAAGCAGTCTTGCCGACGATGTCCGCAAGCTCCTGGTCGGTGAACATCTCCGACAGGTCAAGCCCCGACTCCTCAAACGCCGCCAGGATGTCCGCATCCCAGTCCAGGCCAACCTCCGAAGACCTGTTGTCGATTACCGCAAGCTCACGCGCCTTTGGATCGGTCTCAAGATCAAGGTCGGTGCGCTGGACTGCGATGAGCCGGGTGCCGTCGCTCTCGACCACCTGCACCGAATCTAGGCCAGCCGCCACCGCGTTCGCAGCCGTCTTGTTGCCCGCGATGATCCTGCCGTACCTGTCGATCAGGATCGAGCGCCCCGCACCGTACGTCCGCAGCGAGTGGCCGACCATCGCCGCGCCGCGAGACGTTCCCCGGTTCGCGTTGCGCGAATCCTGTATAAGATCGCTCACCGACTTTATCTCGCCGACTTCCATGACAACCGCCCTCCGAACGACCACCTAAAGACAGTGCAAATTACCGACAACTGATTATAGCACTGCTGAGACGATCATCACAAATCATAAAGTACTTAACGCAATTATCAGTATATAATGGTGCATATCGTAGTATAATCGAAGCATGGAAAACAGAGACCTGACGGTGGACGACATCTGCGCCGAGCTTGGCCTTCACGGGAACACGGTGCGCAGGCTTATCAGGACGGGCGTCATCCCGGCCTACAGGGCTGGCCTGAAGTCCTGGCGCGTCACGCGGCTCCAGCTTGACGAGTTCAAGGCCAGCGGCGGAGCCAGGGGAGTAGGCAGACCGAGGAAGGAAATGGAGGCGGCGAAATGATCACAAAAACAGACGGCGCGAATACCCAGACTTTTGGACGCATTAAGGTCAAGGGCGCGGTCATAGTCACCCGTGTAAGCACTGGTGAGCAGGTCAAGCATGGAACCAGCCTGGAGAGCCAGCGCGAAGCGTGCCGAGCCAAAGCCGAAGCTCTAGGCTTGCGGATCATCGACGAATTTGAGGACGCTGGGATATCAGGCGGATTGCTTCTCCTGCGCGAAGGCATGCAGTCGGCGATAACGGCCATCAAGGAAGGGCGAGCGGACACTCTCATCTGCGCCAACATGAGCCGATACAGCCGTGACGTTGAGCACCAGCAGAAGATTAGAAAGGAAGTGCGCGCCGCTGGTGGAACGGTCGTCTTTTGCGACATGCACTTCGACGACACGCCCGAAGGCGATCTGGCGTTCAACATCATGGGCGGCTTTGCCGAGTACGAGCGCAAGATGATTCGGGCCAGAACCATGCGCGGCAAGCGAAAGCGCGCAGAGGAGGGCCAACAGCCTGCTCGAAGCCGAGCGCCATACGGTTATCACATCGTTACGCATGCGGATGTCACCCGCGAAACTTATGGTGCCGAAATGCTTGGACGCTACGTCCTGAAGCCTGAAACGGCAGAAGTAGCGAAGCGAATATTCGACAGCTACTCGACGGGACGCCTTAGCCTGCCGAAAATCTGTCGAGAGCTAAACACCGAGCGGGTGCCGACTCCAGGCGGTGGCCGATCATGGCAGGAGCCCACGCTTTACGCCATGCTTAGAAACCCTGTTTATAAGGGCCAGCCCGTCGCGGGCCGCATACGGCGCTACGTTGATGAGCAGCGCGTTGGCCAGGTTAACCGAATCAATGGACACGCAATCACGACGGCGGAAGTGCGTTGCCTGGCGCCGGAGTCGGATTGGGTAAAGCTAACAGCCCCGGCGCTTGTTGATGAAGCTGCTTGGGACTTGGTGCAGGAGCGTCTGCCAAGAATGGGAACAGGAGGCGGCGGAAATCCCAAGCAGCTAAGAATGCTTTCAGGGATCGCCTACTGCCCTCAGTGCAATGCGCGGTTGAACTCCCGTGTTCAGATAGCGAACAAGGTCAAATACCATTACTACATTTGCTCCAACCATGTGAAGGCACGTATCGAACCTTCCAAAAATCCCTGCACTGGCGACCTTTACCCGATAGCATCTGCGGAAGAAGCAGTAATCTCGGCGGTGCTCGACGCAATACAGAGGCCGGATGCGATCAAAGCCGCTATTCAAGCGTATCGAGAACAGAGCAGAGGGTTTAGCCCGTCTTCGGCGGCGTCAGAAGAGGTCAAGAAGATTGACCAGGCTCTGGCAGCACTCAAGGACGATGAAACAGCTACGGTCAGGGCTCAGATCGTCGGCATCCGATCCGGCGCATCGCCCGACACCTATGCAGAAGTCTTTGCAGACATAGCGGCACAGCGGAAAGACCTTGAAGATCGGCGAGGAGTCCTTAAGCGGCGAATGGGACAGCCCGTCAATGATGTTTCACCGAAAGTCTCAAAGCCGACCGACTTATGGCAGCAGGCATTGACCGAAACCTACACCGTTTTGCAAGGTGATAACGTAACCGGTGCGGAAAAAAGGGGGCTGATCGGAACCATTGTTGAGCGCGTTGTTTGCAACAAAGAAGGTGCCGACGTGTACTTCGTCCCCGGCCTATTTGGTGAAACAGCCGGAGACGAAGATGGTTGTCGTTCAACTTTTCAAACTACCTGCATCGGCATCAAGACGCAGAAATAGCCCGTATCGTCGGCTGGCCTCACAACCCCTGGCCTTAGAGGCTCGGTCAGTTCCAGATTGAGGCCCTCGGATTCGAGGACGCTTAGGACGTCGATCAGGTACTTGGCGTTGAACGCGATCTCGACATCGTCGCGGTTGCCCTCGCGCAGGATTTCGATCTCCTCGTAGGCGTTGCCGAGGTTGCCGCTGGTCGCGGTGATGGTCAGGCGGTCGCCGCCGCCGTCCGCGTCGCTTGTGCGCAGCACCACCCGGTTCGCGCTGCCCTCGCGGGCGACAATTGACGCGCGCTTCAATGCTGCCAAAAGCGGGTCACGCTCAAGGGTCAGCTTGCGGTCGAACGATTGCGGGATGACCCGCTCGTAGCTCGGGAAGCTGCCCTCGATCAAGCGGTGAATAAGAGTGGTCTCCGCGCCAGTCTTTGGAAAGTTGATCTGGAATTTGGCCTGGTTGTCGGACAACGTGACGACCACGTCCAGGTCGTCGTCGCTGCCGATGACGCGCTGCAGTTCGGACATAGCGCGCGCCGGAACAACGGCCTGCGCGTCGGCCTCGCTACCGCCCTTGGTCTCGATGTCGCGGACAGCCAGACGGTGCGTGTCGGTCGCAACCAGCCGCAGACCGCCCGCCTTGTAGACCATTAGAATGCCGGTAAGGATCGGGCGTGCCTCGTCGGTAGACACGGCAAATAGCGTCTCCTTGATCGCTTCGCGCATGAGCTTGCTGGAAATGGTGAACTGCGTGATTTCAGTGACATTCGGCAGACGCGGGAAATCGTCGGGATCAAGGCCGAGCAGCTTGTAGTTCGCGCGGTTGCAGCGCAGATGCAGCGCACGGCTTGGCTCCTCCGACGGGATCAGGCTCCCGCCGCGTCCGGTTGGCGCGCCCGCTTCCGTGCTCAGTTCGACATCCGCCTCCGGCATGGCCGACAGCAGTTCCGCAAGATTACGCGCCGGTGCAGTTGCGCCGCCTCCGCCCTCACCGATGATGCTGGGCTGCAGCGACGGCGGCAACGTGTGCTCCAGCCACATCTCCAAATCACTCGCCGTGAGCACCACGCGACCGGAATCAGCGTCGCGCCGGATCAGGACGTGCATCAGGATCGGCAGCGACGACCGCGTCGCAACAGCCTTCGCCACAATGTTCAGCCCGTCTAAAATCTCCCGGCGCGGCACCTTAGTCGCCAAACCGCCCGCCAATGTCGTTCCTAGTTCGCTTGCCATTACTTTCGTTTCTCCCTCGTATCTTCTAAAAATTACCGCGCACAGCAGCTCGTTAGGAATCTCAACCAGGCGCAACTCTGCGGCCAAGCCGGATGTCTATGCAGGCAATTATTTGAACGCGCGCGCTGAAATAGACATTGCGACGTTTCTTACTCAAAATCCTGCTCTTGCGATTGCTGAAGGTGCCTATTTGGAACTATGAGGATACCGCAAAAATGACCCGGAGTGTCGATAATCTGCCGCATTGGAACTTTTCGGCTCCTTGCTTCGCTGTAAGACCTGAACACGATGTTTGGCAGCTCATCATCGCCTGTTTACCAATCCAATTAGAGCCTGCTTCCAAGGAGATCGAAATTCAATGAAGACATTTGCAAAGTTTATCGCCACCATTCTCTTGGCGTCCGTTATCGCGCCGGCCGTTTTCGCGCAGACCGCGCCCGCCGCTGCTCCCGCAGCTAAGATGGCCACGACGAAGACGACCAAGATGACGAAGATGACCAAGAAGTCGACCGGCAAAAAGGGCGGCTATGTCCACGCGACCACGTACACCACTAAGAAGGGCACCGTAGTGCATCGCAAGGGCTTCTACCGGAAATCGACCAAGATGACCGCGAAGAAGACCAGCACGAAGATGTAGTCGGTTTCGGGCAGATGTATAAGCCCATGATCGCCAATATTCAGCCCCGGAATCCAGTGATGGACTTCGGGGCTGTTTCATCGAAACATAGTGTCGATCTGGAAGCGAAGTCGTTTCAATACCGCGAAATTGCTTGACTTCCTCGCGCAAAACACGCCGCCGTACCCGTTCGCCTTGACAGTCAAACTTAAGATCACTATAATATCAAGGGTAATTTTTGACCATTCCGCGCTGCCGCGGGTAACAAACACGCGCGCATTCGCGTATCCTAGTTGGAAAATAGCGTCTAATCGGGGGGAATCGAGACCAAGGACGCAATCCTCCAACATTTCATTGTAAGATCAAGCATTATCACGATATCCAAAGGATAGTTTCCACATGGCTAGTACTACGTCCAATGGCGGCGGCAGCGGAGCCGTTCAACAAGTTGCCGTCGCGTCAACTTCCGGTCAAGGTATGGCCGGCGCCATCTCTTCTTCCAACAGCGGCCCCGTCGCCGCTGGTGAAAAAGCAATTGAAATCCAGCACCTGGTCAAGCGGTACCGCAATATGGTCACGCGCGAGTGGGTCGCAGCGGTCAACGACATCAGCCTGGATGTCTTCAGCGGGGAAATCTTCGGATTTCTTGGCCCAAACGGCGCTGGTAAGACAACCACGATCAAGGCGCTGCTCGGCCTGATCTTCCCGGATTCCGGCGAACTTCGCGTCCTCGGTCAGGCACCGGGCGACAACGCGGTCAAGCAGCAGATTTCGTATCTGCCGGAAAGCCCCTACTTTTACGAGCACATGTCGGCGCGGGAAGTAATCACGTTCTACGCGTCGCTGTTCGGCCTCGGAGGCAGCGAGCGCGACAAGCGCGTCAGCTATCTGATCGATCTGGTCGGACTGAACAGCGCCGGCAACAAGCCCCTGCGCGCTTTCTCGAAGGGCATGCTTCAGCGTGTCGGGATCGCACAGAGTCTGGTGAACGATCCCAAGATTCTGTTCTTCGACGAGCCGACCTCCGGTCTCGACCCGATCGCTCACCATGATATCCGCGACCTGATCCTGCACCTCAAGAACGAGGGCCGCACCCTGTTCCTCTCTTCGCACCAGCTCTCCGACGTCGAGCTCCTCTGCGACCGAGTCTCCATCCTTTACCGCGGCAAGCTGCGCAAGGTGGGACGTGTCGATGAGATGATCGCAGGCGGCCGTGTCGAAATCATCGCCGAAAAAGTCGTGCTGACGACTGAGTCCACAGCCAAACTGAACGAAGTTTCGGTCAGCCACGAGCCGCTCGGCAAGGATCTGCTGATCGTTTCCGAAGGCGATGTCAACGCCAAGAACGCCATCGTTGACTGGATTCGCGCGAACAAGGGCGATATCATTTCGATGACGCCGACCCGCCGAACGCTCGAGGACATCTTCATCGAAACGGTTCGCGAAGGCGAAGCGGAGGCCGGTGAGGGCCTGCGCCTCAACGCTAACGGCGCAGCGGCCTAGCCAGTCCGCACTTTTTGTTTCGTCACTTTCTATCTAAATAGGATCATCGATTCCAGGCGCAGCTATGGACAACGACAGGTCCACGCGTCCGGAGAGGAATAATTTGCTATGGGAATGGTATGGACACTAGCCTGGGCCACGTTTGGCGAGGCAATCCGAAGGAAGATTCTGAACATCTTCCTCGTTGTCGGCCTTGCGCTGATCGGCCTCTTCTTCGCATTTTCGCAGTTTTCGCCGGGTGAGGAGCTGGTCATCATCAAGAGCGCTGGCCTTGGAATCATCAGCCTCGCGGGCGTCTTCATCAGCGTCATCCTGGGGATCAACCTGATCCCGAACGAGATCGACAAGCGAACAATCTACACGATCCTGTCGAAGCCCGTTTCGCGCTGGCAGTTTGTATGCGGCAAGTTCGTTGGCGCCCTGCTGACGGTGTTCGTCAACATCTTCGCCATGGGACTTGTGTTCGGCATCGCCGTCATGATCAAGCGCCACGCCCCCGAGTTCAACGTCTGGGACGGCATCCTGATGATCTTCTTCCAGATGATGCTGATAAACGCCGTCGCGCTTCTGTTCTCGGTCTTTGTTTCGCCGTTCGTCAACTTCTTCCTGACTTTCGCCGTATATATCGTAGGAAGCATGTCGAGCGTGACGGAATCGCTGGCGACTCCGGACGAGCACAAGAACCCGGTCATGGTCTACCTGTTCAAGCTCGTTCACTTCATCGTTCCGAACTTCGGCAACTTCAACATCCAGAATCCGATCATTCACCCGGATGTCGAAATCACCGACATGGCGAAATATATGCAGATCAACATCCTATACGCATTCGTGTATATGGCGATCATGATGCTGATCGCAGTCCTGATCTTTGATCGGCGAGAGGTCTAAGACTGCAATGACGAAACAGACACGCTCCATTTTATCGGTCACGGCGGTCTTGCTGCTTGTGTTCGGGGTGTTTCTCCAGCATAAGATTGACCCGTTGAGGCATCAATTCGAACCCGAGAGCCTCGAGGACACCAATAACGCCGAGTCCCACCTTCCCATTGAGTTCGCGCTTGGCGCTGCGCTAGGCTTCCGCGAAGCGATTGCTGGAATGCTTTGGGTGCGCACCGACGAGTTCTTCCACGAAGGCAACTACGACGCGATCATACCGATGGTCCGCATCATCACGTGGCTTGACCCGCACAACACCGACGTCTACCAGACCGGTGCGTGGCACATGGACTATAACTTCACCGACTTCGGACAGCGCTCAGACAGGCGGTATATTCCGCTCGCGCTCGCGCTTCTCAAAGAGGGGATTGCGAACAATCCCGACGACACCACGATGTACGCCGACCTCGCGTTCACGCACTACTATCGGAAGATGCAGGACTATCCGCATGCCATCGAGTGGTACGAAAAGGGACAGCAGCTTCGGTTTGAACCGAGCGAGAAGGACACCTGGGACGTCACCCGTGTCGGACATGGATTGGCACACGCCTATTTGGCCGCTGGTGAGATCCAGAAGGCCGAAGACGAATGGCGGCTCTGCTACGAAGAGCATAAGCGCCTCTACGCGTTGCTTGGGCCAACGGACAATCCCGACAAGTCAAGCATGATTGTTTCGGAAAAGAATCTGAAAGAGACCATCATGCGCGATAAGTGGCGCAAGACGATGGTCTATCCGCCAGTGGATGTTCATTGGGAACCGAAGATCGAGCGGATCGCGCCGATGGTGCTCGCGTTTGATGGGACCGTTCACTTTATCGGATCGCAGAACTTCAAGCTGGAGACGGGCGCGCACACATGGGGTCCAGCCGATGGTTGCCGCATCGAGATTCGTCTCGAGGACGCGGACTATGTCTATCCTGGCGAGAAGCCGTTCACGCTGAACTCGTACACGCCAAAAGATGTGACGATCATGCAAGATTCGGCTTCGGTCAACAGTGGCAAGTACCACAAAAAGATCGACATGTCAACTGACCACGTAGGTTCGAACGCGATCTATTCGTTCGCAGCTCCGCGGTATAAACTGACGTTGTGGTTCAATCCGGCGAGCGAAATGGACAACCCGCCATTCGTTGCGGATCGCATCGGATGGAGAGGCGAAGGCCTGACCGACTCGAAATACTTGGACACGAAGGGCGATCAGCCGGGAACGGCCAACTCGACTTTGCCGGGCGAGCGGATGCTAGAGAAGACCTACTATCTGACCCGCGACGACATTATGGGTACAGGTCTGAAGGACCTATCAAATCTCGGTGCTAGTCACTAATCGGCTATAACTATGGTGATGGAGTAGGGTAGGCCCTCCAATGAGGGTCTACCCTGATTTGTTACCTACCCCGGCGACAAGTCGCCACCCCTCCCGAATCGGGAAGGGAAAGAATACAAGAACAAGAAGCACATTCAAACTCCCTTCCCCTCTCCCATTCAGATGGGAGAGGGGCCAGGGGTGAGGGGAAACACACATGGCAAACCAGAAACTTCCTGGCGGTCTCCAGGGAATGGCGCAAAACTTGATGAATCAGGCGCGGCAGATCGAGTCGCAGCTTCCAACCCTTCGAGTTGAGGGTGTCGCAGGTGGCGGGGCAGTCAAAGTTGTTGCAAACGGCAGCGGTGAAATACTTGACATCACCATCTCTAAGGACGTTGTGGATCCGAATGACGTCGACATGCTTCAGGCGCTGGTTCTAACTGCCGTCCGCGATGCGGTCTCGAAATCGACCGAGGTTCGCGAAGAGAAACTGAAGGCCGTCATCCCACCTGGATTCAACATACCCGGCCTCGCTTAGGCGATTTTTCTATGGCCGCTCACTACGCAAAACCGCTCGCCCGTCTGGTCAGCGAATTCGAAAAGCTGCCGGGAATCGGGCCGAAAAGCGCGCAGCGGATGGCGTTCCATGTTCTTCGGATACCGGAGGAGGAGGCGCGCAATCTTGCTGCTGCGATCACGGACGTCAAGACCAGCATCCGCTTTTGCACGATCTGCGGCAACTTCACTGATGTCGAGATTTGCGATATCTGCTCGGATACGAGGCGTGATCAGGCCCTGCTTTGTGTCGTCGCGGAGCCTCGCGATCTCATCGCGATGGAGAAGACCAACGAGTTCCGCGGTCTGTACCACGTCCTGCAAGGGGTGATCAATCCGATCGAGGGCATCGGCCCGGATAAGCTGCGGGTCAAGGAGCTGACCGCGCGTCTCGCCGGAGGCAACTTCACGGAAATTATCCTAGCGACCAATCCCACGGTCGAGGGCGATACGACTGCGATGTATCTGGCGCGAAGTGTCATCAAGCCGCTCGACCTCGGCATCAAATTGACCCGCATCGCGCACGGCATGCCGATCGGCGGCGATATGGACTACGCCGACCAAGCCACCCTAATCTCGGCGCTGGAGTGGCGTCGCGAGATTACGTAAGCGGTCTGGGACGTAGCGCCTTCATCGCAAATTTGCCCCATCCGTCCCACTGACTCGCCAGCAGGACCAGCAGGACTACTGCTTGGATCACGAATCCAAGCTCGTGCCCGATTCCCGCCATGCGCTCCATATTGTCTCCGCCCGCCGACAAGGCCCCGAAAAGAAGGGCAGCTAGCGCGATTCCGGCCACGTTCAACCGACCCAGCAGAGCAACCGCGACCGCCGTATAGCCGTAACCCGGTGAGTAACCCTCCGGTAGAAATCCCACCACGCCGCTCAGTTCGACCGCCCCTGCTAGCCCGCAAAGCGCGCCGCTCCACAGCATGGCACTCAGGATCGTTTTCGGCACAGAGTATCCCGCGAGGCGCGCCGCGACGGGATTGTCGCCCACCACATCGATCGCGAATCCCAAGACAGTCCGTGAGATCAGCACCCAGACAACAACCGCCGAAACCAGTGCCAGGATTAGTCCGGCATGCACCGATGTCCCGTGCCAGATAATGGGCAATGTCGCGTTGTCGCCGAGTGCGTCGGTGGCCGGCTGGGATTTGTCGGCGCGCTGCATGGGGCCATTGACTAGGTACGAAAGAAGCTCAATGGCGACGAAATTGAGCATGATGGTCGAGATGACCTCCGGCACGTTGCGCGCCGTCTTCAGCCAACCCGCAATACCTGCCCAAAGCGCACCAGCAACTGCTCCGGCCAGCATCATGAGCGGGATGAGCAGGGGCGCGGCAAGGTGGCTCGTCGCTGAGATGTTGACCGCGACATAGGACGCCAGTAGCCCACCAACCAAGAACTGCCCCTCCCCGCCGATGTTGAACATCTGGGCCCGAAACGCGATCGCGACCCCAAGCCCGGTGAGCAACAGCGGCGTGGTCTTGACCAGCGTGTTGCCAATCGAATAGGGACTACCGAAGGCACCGGAAATCAGCGAACTGAGGGCAAGGTGAACGTCGCCGTGCGTCAAATAGATGATGGCAACGGTTGCGCCAAGGGCGATCACTACCGCAATGACGGCTTTTGCAACAGTGCCAAGCACGCCGAGTAACCACGCGGGCACACGTAAGGGACGAGGGCCAGACAGATTTTGAGCGGGATTTGCCAGAGCGAAAATGACCAGCGCGGCGACGAATTAGGAGGATTATACTCGCGTGAGCACTTTCAAAGCCTCCGGGCAGAGAGATTTCTCCGCTTCGCTTGTGCCTCGCTACGGTCGAAATGAGAGGACAGCGCTTCAAAATAAATTGAAGAAAAAATTCCCGGCGACCATCATTGGTCGCCGGGAAGAGTGCCAAATGGCATGTTTAGTTGACCGTCAGCGTGCCTGCTCCAGTTGCGCTGTTTGTTGGCCCGGTTCCGGTGAATGTCACCGTCACGGGACTCGATCCTGCGCTGGAAGGCGTATAGCTTGTGAAGTATGCAATTCCGTTCGAGTGCGTGGTCGCTGTGCCGACCATCACTCCGTTGACTGTAAATGTCAGCGTTTGGCCCGCCATCACAGCCCCTGTATCGGTTCGGGTCAGTGTAGCTGTCAGCGGCGCGGCGCTGCCATGGGTTACGGTCACATTCGGGACAGTGATCGCTGTAGGGATCGCCGGTACGGTCAGAGTACTGGTGAATGTCGATGCCGTATCCTCCGAATCGCCTGCGAACGACGCCACAATGTTTTCGCTACCCGCCGCAGCATTGGCTGGAACCGTATAGTTGAAGTATGCGATCCCATTGGAGTGCGTCACCAGGGTTCCGCAGCTCACTCCGTTGACCGTTAGCGAGACCGTTTTGCCCAGCAGCGGCGCACTCGGACTTCCACCGACGAGCGTAGGGTCGATCGCCACGGTCGATCCGGCAGCCACTGTTGCACTCGGAACAGAGATTGCCGTAGTGATCAAGGGCACATTGAGCGTGGCAGTTGTGCTAGATGACGTGTCCGAGCTGTCACCGGCAAACGAGACCGTAATCGTGTGACTTCCGGCTGCAATCGTCAGCGGTAGCGTGTAGCCGCAATATGCGATGCCGGTTGAGTGCGTCGCCGCGGTGCCGACCACCGTGCCGTCCAGGGAGAACGACAGCGTACGGTTTGGCAGCGCGATGCTCGAAGATGTCAGTGTAGCGGTCAGGTCAAGGGCCACGCCGCCAGCCGCAGTCACACTTGCGGTCAACAGGCTAGTCGTCAGTTCGGGAACCACGACTTTGCCCGATCCAGTGGACGGGGCGAAGTCCGCGCTTCCGGCAAACGATACCGTCACCGGCAGATTGCCTGACGCCGCGCTTGCCGGAATTGTGTACGCAAGGTACGCGATTCCGGTGGAACACGTCGTCGCCGAGGTTACGGTCTGTCCGCCAATGCTAAGGCTCAGCAAGTCGCCTTGAAGAACGGCGTTCGTGTCGGTTCGGGTAAGAGTCGCCTGGATAACAACTTGCGAGCCAGCAGGGCCAGTCACGTTCGCTATCGAGATCGCGGTGGACGACGCGACGATACTCAGGGTACCTGTTCCAGTCGCAGCGAGATCGGCATCGTCGCCGCCATACGTTACCCCAAGCGTCTTCGCGCCTGGTGTTCCATTCCACGGGATCGTATAGGCGATCGTGGCAATGCCGGATGCATTTGTCGTCGCCGATCCGTATTGAATGCCGTTGATGGAGAATGTAAGCGTCTGATTCGCGAGCGGCTGCGCGTTGCTGCGGGTCAGCGTTGCGCTCAAGTTGACCGACGTTCCAATTGTTCCCGACACGGTCGAAACCGCGATTCCCGTCGGGATGCTGGTGACGGTTAGTGTCCCAACTCCGGTCGAATAGCTGTCATTGGCATCGCCGGCAAATGCGGCATCAGTCGTTTCTGGTGCGGCAGGGGTGCCTGCGGGAACCGCGTACGAAAGATGCGCCACGCCAAGTTTATCTGTAGTGGCCGTTCCGACAACCGTCCCGCCTACTGAGAATGTGATCGTGCGTCCCTGCAGGACTGCGCCGGTATCGACGCGTTTGAGCGTAGACCAAAGCGTGATGCTTGATCCGGCAGCGGCGGTAACAGGCGAAGTGGCCAGGCTTGTCGCATTGCTGCGGAAGGCATAAAGGTTCTGGCCTAGCGAGCGAGACGCCGCAACCATCTCAGGATAGGGGACATCGGCGATGCTGACGAAGCCGAGATTGGCATCCTGGCCGTCGAGCGCTCGTCCCGTGATTGGTTGGTCGGCGTACTCAAACCAGTTGACACCGACAAATGGCCCTTGCGACAATGCGCTGCAAACGTAGTCCTGGAACATCGCTGCACGATTAGCCTGGTTGGCGGCTGCAACTATTCCGGGGCTGTAAACGCCGCGGTCAATGGCACCCATGTCGAACTCGCCGACCATGACCGGCTTGTTCAGTGAACCGAACGTGCTCCACTCGGCGGCGTTTAATCGCGGCTCGTAGATGTTCATGCTAACCACGTCAGCATAGAGCGCGCAGCCTTGAAGAGCTTCTGGCGTGTAGAGAGCGGAACTAAACTTGCAACCGAGGTACAGGTGATTGGGATCCTGCTTCTTCAGCTCAGATGACACTAGGTAGAAATACTCTTTGGCCAGGCTGAGGTCGAAATTGCAGATATCGCTCTTTGCCTGTGCAGACAGACTTTGCGATGACCCAGCGGCAGATGGCACGGTGAAACCAGAGCCAGCGGCGGCCCATGATGCCAGATTCGTGCCCCAGGCAGTGTTGAACGCAGTTATAGTGCCGTATTTGGCCTGCAACTGGTTCAGGAAGAACTGCTTCGCCGGAGACGCTGTCGAGGACAAACTCAGGGCAGTCAACCCGAGAGCGTATCGCCCGAGTGGGCCGTCACCCAACCACTGCATCTCGTTATCGACATAGTATCCGACAAGTTCGGGATCATTCACTACACTTGGCACGATACTGGCGATAGACGCTTTCAGGGCCGTGTCGTACCTAGGATCCCACGGATCGGGTACGACTGCGCCTACGGAACCACCCGTTGCGGTCACCGGGACGGTGTCAAACGAGCCTGAAACGTCGATTCGTGTTAACTCAGGAACGCCCTGACCGTAAGTAGAAGCGCAGGACGAATTACCAATGAGGTTGAACCCCCACGATTTCAATCGAGCGGGCGCATTTGCGCTGGCGATATTGGCGTAGTTTGTTCCGTATTTGCGCTGAAGATTCGCCGCACGGAAGTCGAAGGTCGTACCCGACGTATCTGGGCCAAAAATAGTGCCAGATGCGGTGGAATAGAGACGCGACAGCGGATCGGCGCCCGTCGGCAGGTAATCGAACATACTCGTGCGGTTGGTCGTGTAGGTTGGCGAGTTGAAGTTCACCGCATCCATGCCGAGGGCGAAGAACAGGTGGCCGTGCGGCGTCACTAGCCACCACTTGTTGCCCCACTGCGCCGTACGATACCAACCTGTCGCCGCAAGAGTAGGCCCATTTGCCCATCCTCCCTCGGAGTCGTAGCTGGCCGGAGCAGGATTCGCAGCGATGTCGGACTGCTCGGTCGCGATTTCATTTGTCAGATCTGAGTCCTGGGCGACTTTGCCGGGCCACGTCGTCCCCGTGAACTGACCATAGCTGTCCACAATTCCCGCCATCGACGGTGCGCCAACCGTACGAACGTTGTCGAAATACAACGAAGATGCGGTGCTTGCGCTCTGTACGATGAATTGAAAGTCAACGATATGAGCGGGATCAAATGGATTCAAACCGGTGATCGATTCCGCACTAATCATGCCTGTGTAAGGCAAGTCTCGAATGCCGTAAACTGCCGGGGCGACGCTGTCCTCGTATGGCAAGACATAGGTCGCAGTCTGATGAGGCTGGATCATGCAGGTGCCAGAGCGGTAGTCGCTTGGAGTTGACGACGAAATGACGGCGTCTTCAGCACGCAGCACGAACTGCACGGGCAGGTCGCCGGGATTGGTGACATCAACCGCCATTCCCGAAGTTGCGGACCAGTCCCACGGCGACGAAGCTGGAGCCATGACCGACACTTTCGAACATGGGCCAGGCAGGAACATCACTTGCAGTGAGCGGGTGCCTTGCGTGGTGTACTTGGCCGACTGCGCCGGTGCGGAGTTGTATGCCTGAACGGCCTGCATGTCCGTCTGCGATTCGAACGATTGAACGAGCGTCTGTTGTGCATTGACCGGACCGCCAAAAACCACGGCGGCCAATGCGAAGAGAGCGAGCATAGAGAGTTTCACGTAAGTTTTCCTTTCAACACGCCTTGCTTTTTGTGTTGAATCAAGTAGCTGAACGACTGGTAATCAGTGCAAATAATCGAATCGAAAAGGCTTTAGGGATAAGTGCCAATTGGTTTGTTCAACTCTGCCCGAATGGAAATTGCGAACGCGAAACCGTTGCCTCCAAAGCTAGAAATAAGATAAATTCGGGGTCTAGCAGGAAGGCGCTCTATTAAGTTGTACGAACAGTACACACGCGTAAACGAAATTGCGCCTGCGTGCTTAATAACAGTTAAAGTTTCGGACGGCGGAGAGGTGGTTGTTACCGCAAGCAATACGGGGAAGTCCTGTTATCAGTACTGGAAAATAGGAAAGTTGGCACGCTTCGTTTGAACTTGTTAAACAAGAGTCTGCAATGCAGGACGAATCAACGGACAAAGCTCATCTATAGTATAACAGTAGTTTACTTTCTGGACAATAACGACTGCTGCTTAACCTAGTTGATGGTGGTTGTGTTGAGAGGACGGAGAACGAAGGGTGAGCAACCGACCGCAGGAAGGCTATTCTTCCTCGATTATCCGTCCGCCGAAAACTTTCATGACCTCGTCAAGGACAGGGGAAGGTTCATCGTCGTCCATCGTGAACGACATCGGGGCGGGCGTCTCGGCAGGAGGCAAGACGACTGTCGCGGCGGGTTTGGGGGCCAGCGACTGGTTAGCCGCCTGGGTGCCGACAGTGCATTCTATCTTGAACGTGCCTTCGGGCTGACCAAGAATCCGGCAGATCGCCTTTTCAATGACCTCCCGGCGCGCGGGCTTCTGCAGCATGTCAACGCTCATCTTATTGGCAAACTGTAGGACAATGACCGTCCCCTTGACCGCGGTAGGGTAGGCGTCCTGTACAAACGCGACGCCCTTGGGATACTTGGCGTGCATGAAGTTGATCAGTTCGGCCCACGATGCTTTGAGTCGGTGAAGGACGGCATCCGGATCGCCTTCCGGCAAGTCGCGCCTAATTTCCGCAACCGCCGCGATGGTCTCATCGACATCGTTTATGGCTGGTTTGGCGGCTGGCGGAGTTTGTCCGCCATTTTGGACAACGGCAACGGCCGGACGGGGCACTGGCTTCGGCTCGACGGGTCTTGAAGGTCGTGCAGTTTGTGTTGCAGGCTGTGCTGTGACTGGCGCAGTCCCAGTCATGTTCATTTTAAGCAGCGTCATTTCGAGCAGAAGCCTATGCTGGTCGCTAAATCGCACATGCCGGTCGGCTTCGGTGACAATCTCCAGAGCGGCGACAATCGTCTGCGGCGGAAACAACTTCGCCATGGTCGCCGCAGCGACTGCATCGACTCCCGATTCCAGTACACCCTCGGCATGCGCGCCCGACCGGATATACAGCAGGTCACGCAAACGCGCTCCGACCGCTTTCAGGAACTGCCGGACATCCTTGCCGTGCAGGTAAATCTCGTCGGCAAGCGCAAAAAGCTGCGCCTGATCCGACTCGCTGACCGCAAGTAGCACCCGGTCGATCAGCTCGCCTTCGACGGTTCCAAGCGCGCCCGAAACGTCATGCGCTGTGATCCCTTCGCGCTTGTAGGCCAAAACTTGATCGAGCAGCGACAGCGCATCGCGGTACGACCCTTCTGCCGCGCGGGCGACAATCGCGACGGCATCGTCAGGCATAGTCACACCCTCCGCCGCGAGCACCCGCTTGCACTGCTCGGCGATCTGCTGGATGGAACCCCGGCGAAAATCGAACTGCTGGCAGCGCGATGCGATCGTGATCGGGATTGCGTGGGCCTCGGTGGTGGCGAGGATGAAGATGACGTTGGCGGGCGGCTCTTCGAGTGTTTTGAGGAACGCGTCCTTGGCATCCGACGTAAGCTGGTGGGCCTCGTCAACGATATAGACCTTGTAGCGCGTCTCCATAGGACCAAACTGGACGTTTTCGCGCAGCCTGGCGATGTCGGAAACGCTGCGGTTGGACGCGGCGTCCATCTCGACCACATCGACGCAATGCCCGCCCTGAATCGATAGACACGGCCCGCATTGGTTGCACGGCTCCGGCTGCGGCGCGGTCAGATCGCCCGATGGCCCGATGCAGTTGAGGCACTTCGCGAGGATGCGCGCAAGGGTGGTCTTGGCGACTCCGCGCGTCCCGCAGAATAGGTAGCCGTTCGCAACATGCCCGTAACGAAGGGCATTCTGCAACGTCTGAACGACATGCTCCTGCCCCATCACCTGCGCAAAGGTCTGCGGTCGATATTTTCTGTAGAGGGAGAGATAAGCCATGGAAGGTAAGACTGGATAGTATACCTAAGCGAAGAGCACGGCAAGATTGAAGCGAGTGGGTTTGCCTTATGCCTTGGAAGCTGCGTTGGCTACCCTAAATGCAGGCTCCATGTATTCTTGTTCGCGTCGCGAAATGCCCATGGAAACCGCAACGGCGCGCCATTGATTTACTGCCGAAACAACCTTGGCAATGATTGCGGCACACCGTTCCCGCTTAACTTGAAAATAGGGCGCAACCTCTCGTGCCAGCTCCAAGTCGAGCGCGTTTTCCGCCTCAGATATGTTCAGCTTGAGGCCACTTCCGAACGGAACCGGGTTGATGTCATAAACCGGTGAAAGTGACCAGCCCTTTTCTTCGAGCAAGAATCCGTGGTTTCGGAGATGGTCATCGACATTGGATACGCAGATCGAAAAGACGATACGCCGCCAAAGCTCCTCTAAATCGCGTTCCGAATGGGCTCCTTGCTTCATAATGAGTTCGGCTAACTCCAAGTAGCTTTCGCCGGTAGACGCGTCGTCGCCGTCCGTGCGATTTAGCATTGTCATGGCCGATGCAAAATGCAGGCGGCGGCCCGTTTCGGTCCGATCAAATCGCTTCGATAGAAAAGTGTGTTGTTGAGTGTTAAACATTCGAGACATCATTGCAGGCGTGTTGATTCCTGCGCCGTGCGCAAGCTGTTGCGCGACATGTTCCCAAGCACCCAAATCGTAGGCATCGTTGCGGCTTGGAAACTTCGCGATCCAAAGATGCCCTTCGGGATCAACTACTCCCGCCTTAGGGCGCGCACCACCGAGCGAGCCCCCCGGAGCGATGAGCATTCTAAGCCAACCGCTGTAGCTGGGATTGGTTTCAGAATGCTCCTTTTCGATCTCGAGGGTGGCGAACTCAAGGTCGCGCAAGGATGTCCAGGGCGGGGACGCCAAATCCTCGTTGTCGTCCAGAAATGGCCCGTCTGGTGCAAGCCGAAACCGCAGACCACCCATACGCTGTCCGTCGAACACGCCGAGAAGGTAATCGGATTCGTTCAATTTGCGTCTTGGGCGAGCCTCAGTACGGCTTGCCAACGCCTCGCGCCGATCCATCAGCAGGCGGCCCCAACGGTCGGGTGACGAGTCAAGGAACATCCCGAAGTTCGACTTATCGCGTTGGGGGTATTGGGGGCCAGTGAAGAGATGTAAGGCGGGATCAAGCTGAAATGCGTTGCCGCTTGCAAGCCATGCGGGGTCGTATTCGAACGAGAAAATTTCGCGTCCATGCGGCGCAGTCGCATTCAGAATTCCAAGCAAATGCGGTGATCCTAAGCTGCTCCAGTCTGCCCAAACTTCGATGGATCGTTGGCTCGACGGTCTCATTGCTCTTGGAGTCTTTCGGAAGACTGCTTAACCAACGATGAGAATCGATTTCTCGCCTTGCGCCTTGCTCGGAGCGGCGTAACCATCTTTGCATCCTGCAATTTACGCCCGAATTCATCGTCGCGCGCGACGAAATCAAGATCGCTGTCGAGTCCGAGGCAGAACAGAACGCTCGCATACGCACCAAGCGAAACGGCAGGCGAGCCATTCTCAATGGACGCAAGTGTCGCCCGTGCAATCCCGGCCCGTTCGGCAATCTGCGTGGTGGTCAGACGGCGACGCAGGCGCGCAAGACGAATAT
This sequence comes from uncultured Armatimonadota bacterium, assembly GCA_963699265.1. Lineage (GTDB taxonomy): Bacteria > Armatimonadota > Armatimonadia > Armatimonadales > Capsulimonadaceae > CAXSEA01. The sequence goes on from OY969427.1 coordinate 2,895,144, forward strand.
TCTCGCCAAGCGATTCCAGGCGGCGTTGTAGGGAGGGTAAGACGGTGACGGTCGTGCGGCCCATAATGTCTAATATTATAGGCAAAAAGAGGGAATTTGTAAAGAGTATTGGGTCAAATGGAGAAGTTAATTGCTTGGTTGTTGAGGCACTTCGCGAGGATGTGTTCAGGGATGGTCTTGGCGACCCTGCGTGTGACGCAGAACAGATACCCGTTCGCAACATGCCCGTATCGCAGGAGGTTTTGCAGCGTCTGAACGACATGCTCCTGCCCAATCACCTGAGCGAACGTCTGGGGCCGATATTTACGGTAGAGGGAGAGATAGGCCATGGAAGGTAAGACTGGATAGTATACCTAAAGGCGGGAGGGGCAGTGCTTTGGCCGAAGTTCGACTAATTTGGTGCCATGCTCTAGCTTCCGAGCTAGGCATGTCTCGAAGCGTAAATGCCTGAAACGTGGTGATCGATCTTTGCAGCTAAGTCTAGCGTTCATCATATTTGCACGCGCACTCAAGATTTTGAAGAGAGACCCGCGAGTGGGAACAGCGTACGTCAGGACATGGCCAACGTAGCGCTAGACAGACATGCCTAGCTCGGAAGCTAAGGCATGGCACCGGACTCTGCGAATGATTCACCGGCGCGTAGTATTCTAAGCATTACTCTGGCTTCGCGGGCTCGGACAGAAGTAGCGCCGCGAATCGGTTTCGCGCTGCAGGGCGACAGAATTACCTTAGCGAATGCGAGCGTTCTGTACGTGAGTCGTATCTAGCGGATCCAGGAGCGGCAAGTCGAGTAGTTTTGCCAAGCGTTCCGCCTTTGGCTGGGCTTCATCAAAAGTTTTGGCGTAGTCGATGTGAAAGGAGCGCGGAAAAGTTCGCAAACGTAGGTCAACTAGGCCGGTCACTGGGCCATTGTTAGCTCGATGGTAAGCTCGTGCTCCAACGCCCTCAATGTCTTCAAATGAACCAACGTGCGTTTTTTGAACGTGTAGATACCCGATGACGATTTTGTACGTTCTTTCACAAGCGTCCAACGGTGCTGTCCATGGGACTGCCTTCGGAAGGGTTTGGAGAGAGGCAAGGACAATCATAACCGGAAAGAGCACCATGAGCAAGTAATCGGGACTGCTCCAGCTAAGCCCGATGATCAGTACCATTCCGACAACGGAGGTGACGACTAGCATCACAGCCTCGGCGCGCTTTTCCCTACCGACAACTGTCAACACATTGGTAAATGTCAGCGAGGTCGGTTGGTCTGTATCCTCCCGAATTCCGGACCCTGGGTGAAAATCGCTCATTACGATGCTATTTTTGCTCGATTAGGGCGATTTGAGCTGGCGTTGAATCCAGCGGACCAAGGAGCGGCACGTTCAAAAGCTTCGCCAAACGTTGTGCCTTCGTTTTAGCCTCTAATGGCGTCGGCGAATAGTCTACAAGGAGCGTTCTTCCGAGTGTGCTTATTTTCATCTCAACGAGACCTTGTTTAGGGCCATAGTTTGGCCGCGTGTAGGAACGTGTGCGAATCCCGTCAATATCCGCAAATGAACCTTCTCGTATCGACGTAAGGGGACGATAGCCCTCGATCATCGTAAATGTCTTCAAAGGAATATGTAGCGTGAGCCTCCATGGTGAAACATTCCGAAAACACAGAAGGGACAGCGCGCTTGTAATCATCGCAACCAGATAATTCACAATCCCCACTCCGTGATAGTGCCTTACGGGAGCTATCAAAATGACGCTAAACAGTAGAAAAATGCTTCCGAAGGCTAGGCCGTTGTTTCGAACTTGCCTGCCTAATTCTGTTGAGTTGTTGTCATACGTTAATTCACCTGGAACGATTTCAGCTGAAGGAACACCGGAACCTGGATGAAATTCGCTCATATCAACAGCATGTTTGCCATATACAGGTCGATATCCTCTTTCTTAAGTTACGTTGACATCCTCCCGCCCCATCTGATACCATCTTCTCGCGCGGGCGGTGTCGCCAAGCTGCTTTTTTGCCTCACCTCGCGTTAATCCAACAACCCTATCCCGCTGGACGGAAAGGTATCCCAAATGTCACAAAATGTTCCGATCACGGTCGCTGACGGCGACGGCATCGGCCCCGAAATCATGGACGCGACTCTGCATATCCTCAAGGAGTGCGGCGCGCGCATCGATATCGAAAAGATCGATATCGGCGAAAAAGTCTATCTCGCCGGCAACTCCGCTGGCATCGCCCCGGAAGCGTTTGAGTCGCTTCGGCGCACCAAGGTCTTTCTCAAGGCTCCCATCACAACCCCGCAGGGAGGAGGATACAAGAGCCTGAATGTCGCGACCCGGAAGGCGTTCGGGCTGTTCGCCAATGTGAGGCCGTGCGTCTCGTACCATCCGTTCATCCAGACCAAGCACCCGGTCATGGATGTGGTCATTGTCCGAGAGAACGAAGAGGACACCTACGGCGGAATCGAGCATCGCCAGACGCAGCAGGTGACCCAGGCGCTCAAACTGATCACCTATCCCGGTAGCGAAAAGATCTGCCGGTATGCGTTCGAATATGCCCGTCACTACGGCCGTAAAAAGGTCACATGCTTCATGAAGGACAACATCATGAAGATCACCGACGGCCTGTTCCACAAGATTTTTGACGAGGTCGCGACCGAATATCCCGATATCACTGCCGACCACTGGATTGTCGATATCGGCGCGGCCAAGATGGCCGACACCCCGGAAAATTTCGACGTGATCGTCATGCCGAACCTCTACGGCGACATTTTGTCCGATGTTGCCGCGCAGATCGCAGGCTCGGTTGGTCTCGCCGGTTCGGCTAATATCGGTCAGGAAGTCGCGATGTTCGAAGCGATCCACGGCTCAGCGCCGCGCCGCGCTGGCCAGAATCTAGCGAACCCGTCGGGCCTCTTGCTAGGCGCGGTCATGATGCTTGTGCATATCGGCCAGCCTGACATCGCCGAGCGTGTCCACAACGCGTGGTTGCGCACGATTGAGGATGGTGTGCACACGTACGACATCTACGACGAGCGGGTCAGCAAAGAAAAGGTCGGAACCAAGGAATTCGCGCAGGCGGTCGCCGCGCGGGTTGGGCAGGAGCCGGTCACGCTCAAGCCAGTCCGCTACGCCAAGGGCGGCGAGGGCTTCAAGGTGCCAACATTCACGCCCCGCGCGCACCAGAAGAAGGACGTGGTCGGTGTCGATATCTTCGTCGATTGGGACAAAGGCTCTCCGAAGGAGTTCGGCGACGCCATCGCCAAGCTTGGCGCGGAGAACCTGCCGCTGCTGCTGGTCTCGAACCGCGGCACCCTGGTTTGGCCAACCGGCCACGCGGAAACATTCTGCACGGACCACTGGTGCGCCCGGTTTGTCGCTAAGGATGCCGCGACGATTGGATTTAGCGACATTATCGACCTGCTTTCCCGTATCAGCGGCGCAGGCTTCGACTTTATCAAGGTCGAAACGCTGTGCAACTTCGACGGTAAGCCGGAGTATGCCATCTTGAAGGCGTAGGAATTTAGGAACGCTCAGGCCGCTGGGCCTTTTTTCATGCTGGCGAATTAATCCCCTTTTGCTAGAAGCAAAAGGGGACTAATTCGCCAGGGAAGAACTAGCTTTGGACGACGATCTGGTCGATCACTTTTTTGACACCAGGTGTCTTTTTGGCAATCTGCTCTGCTTGAGATTTTATCGCGGCTGATGGAGCAGTCCCGGCGATCTCGACGGTTTCGCCTGAAGATTGAGTCGTTATATAGTGGACGACGGTCGGCCCCAAGCCCTGTTCGAGGGCGGAATAGACGCTTTCGGCCAGCGGCGCGTTCTGATCGAATCGCGCGACTGTCGGGATCGGCTTTAGAGTTGCGGGCTGACCGGAAAGCTGGCCCGCCTGCTCGTACTTAGGCGAGTTCGGCTGATCGTAGGAATTCGCGGTCAACCTAAATGTTGGCGTGTCGCCGGTCATCGCCGGAGTCGCGGGCGGTGCCTGATGGCTGCTGCAGCCGCCAAACACCATAAGCGCGCTAAGGGCCGACAGGGCGACGCTGATCGATTTGAAGCTCATCTGCATAATCCAGATCGTACCCAATTACGCCAGACAACCAACCACTAAACGACCAATTTTAGCGTGGTCGGAAATCACCTCTACCGAGCTGTAGCCGAAATTTATCATTTCCGTAGCCGCATCGTCCGCCTGTCCTAAACCCACTTCTAACGCAAGCCAGCCACGTTGATTCAGACACTCTACAGATTGCCGCATCAGCGCCTGGCGAATTGACTCCGGCGATTGACCGCTGATCGATTCATCGTTGCCGGAGAGCGCGAGCCGAGGCTCAAAATCGCGGACTTCGGGCATGAGCGCGGCAATTTCCGAATCCGGAATGTACGGAGGGTTGGACAAAATGAGATCGAATTTTTCGCCAGTCACAGGATCCATCAGATTTCCTTCAAGCAGTTGAACTCGGTTTGATACGCCTTGTCGCTTCACATTTTTCGCTGTGACTAGTAGTGCGAGGCGGCTAATATCGGTCGCGAACACATGTGCTTCGGGAACTTCGCATGCGACAGTGACCGCAATGCATCCACTGCCTGTCCCAATATCGGCAACACGAAAAGTGGCGCTGGGTGATTGCGATCGGTGGACTTTAAGTGCGAAGTCGATCAACAGCTCGGTTTCGGGACGAGGAATCAACACAGCGCGGTTGACCTTAAACGCCCTGCCGTAGAAATACTTCTCGCCAGTGATATAGGGCAGGGGACGGCGCTGAGATCGCAATTTGACAGCCATGTCGAAGATAAGCGTTGCGCGTTCTGTCAGGTCTTGCTCTGGTTCACGCGCCAGATCTTCCCGTCTGACGCCCAGCGCGAACGCAAGCAGAAGCTGAGCATCGAGGCGCGGTGTTTCTATCCCTGCGTTTTCGAAAGTCAGTTGCGCGCGAGTAAGCGCCTGTTCAACAGTCGCGCGGGACATTGACGGTATTGCGCCACTTGAGTCCAATTCTGCCGAAAGTGGAGTCATTATTGAAACGGTGGATAAAGCGGCATATATTCGACTTCCGGCCAAAGCGCACGAAGTTTGAGTTCGAGCGACTTGGCTGTCTCGCCCATCGCCGGCAGAACGCCAAATTGTGCGCTCGCTTCTGCAAAGTTCGCTAGGCGCACGGGATGGCGCTGGCGATGAGTCGCGATCCCCCACGGATGGTCGGCCTGCAATGAAGTCTCCAAATCCCACGAGACAGACGCGAATGCCCAATATGCACAGGCTTGTATCAGCGCTGGGAAAAAGATTTGGTCGTCCATTGCCTCTGGACATGCAACCCCAAGCTGCGTCCGATAGACCTGCTCCAGGCGCGGAATCAGATCTTGCGGCAGTCGGTTGACACACCAGCATGTGGGGAACGGCGATCTTAGATAGGCCGCATCAAGCAGCGCATGACGAAACCCGCCAAACTCAAAGTCGAAAAAGCATAGTGCATCTTCGCTGATGAACCTATGGTTGTCTGGACAGGTATCTCCTGGCGTAAATGCTAAAAATGGTCCCGGTGAATCAAGTGCGTTGCTCAATTCCACAGCTTCGTCATCGAAGCCGGTCGCGAGTGGAACCTGCAGCGCTTCGCACTGGGCTTTCAAGCGCGGAATATATTCACGAAGCCAGCGAGCGCCTTCGCGTTCGTGTCGTCGCTCACTCCCGCCTAATTCTCTGCGCAGGCGATCAAACTCTGGGCCGTGTCCAATAGTTGCCGCATGAAGACGGCCAAGTGATTTCGCGTAGGCAAACAAACCGCTTTCCAGTCGATCGGCATTTGCCGTTTGCATCAGGTCGGCAAGGCACTCGCCGGTACCCAGGTCTTCAGTTATAAGCAAGCCGGATGCCTTATCCGAAGCATGCAGTTTTGCACTAAGAGCGGGCTGTCCGCCGACACTTTCCAGTAGGGCGGTGCCGGCGCATTCGTTATAGAACCGCCAAGCAGTGCTTTCCAAGTGATCGTCGCTCGACGCGAATCCGTCTCTTGTATCGTCAACGGCGGCTTTGACAATCACGCTGTCGGGAGATCCTTTTGGAGCGCGCGCTACTGAGCAGCGCAGGACTCGGTTTCGTCCCGGCTCACGGAGAATGTTCGCGCTGCCGAGCTGCACTGTTCCACGCCACCTGCGGCTCAAAACGACCTCGGCTCTTGACATTAGCGCCGCGATTTCGGAGTTCCGCTGGCCTGCCACTTCGTCGCTGACGCGGACGGTTTCGTTAGGGTGCAAAATATTCGCCAGTACCTAGATTCACGCAACGGGACTGTTAGGCAGATGAATTGTACCGTCAAGCTTCCAGGGCAAGTTTCGCAGCATCTCTGACCTTGTCCGACGGATCGTTTTTCGCCATAGCTTGGAGCGTCTTCGTGAACGGTTCATCAGGTCGCGCGGCAAGTACTTCAATCAAGCATAATCGCACCAAGCCCATCACATGAGTTGACAAACCAATAAGCGCCTGCTGTGCGACTTCCGTCCGCATGGTGGAGAGAGCGAGAAGGCTTGCGCGCAAGGGGTCTTTGCGCAAGTCCGAAAGCGCATTGACGATCAGCGGGATGACTTCGGGATTTTGCGTTTGCGCGAGCATCAACGCCGCATGCGCAACTAGACCCTGGTCTCGGCTTTCTAGGTAAGGCGCGATAAGATCAATGGCGTAGGAAGCATCGTCGTCTATGGACAATTCTACGACGGCGGACATGCACTCTGCAATCACATTGGGATCTTCATCAAACATGCTGCGTGGTCTCACTGGTGTGCGCAGCTTTGCTCCGAGAACAGAGAGTGCCTTCTGATCGCCCAATCGAGCCAGCGCCTTGACGGCTGTCGTGCGGACATTCTCATTGAAGGGTATTCGGATATTTCCGAACGCGTCGTAGAATGTGCCCGATCCTTCAACCAGTTCGGTAACTTGGTCGAACAGCAAAAGAGATATCTCGTAGAGCGCTTGGCGATCGGAAAGCTCGGCCAACGCCATCGCGCATGCGGCGCGAAGCTGGCCGCCGGAATCAAATGGCCGGCCCCCGATTGATTCGGTCTCGCGCAGCCGAATCCCGCGTCGCAAAGCGTCGGTTGAGGCGGAATAGCCAGATTTCGCTAGTGCATACGCCAAAAACGTGCGGACATGGCAACCGGGATCAAGCTCAGGACCATTGGCCATGAGCTCGTCGAACCGCGCCAGGATATTCGGCCCGTCACCAGGCAGCGCAATATCCACCAACGCCTCTGCGGCGACCTTTGCGACTGAGGGCGACTTGTCCCGAATACTGCCAAGGATGACGTTGCGCGCCTGCTCGGACTCGTCCGCGCGCCTAGCAAGCCTCGCAATCGCGATCATGCGATCGTTCGTTTTGCGCGACTTGAGGAGTGCTGCGAGTTCATCGACGGATTGCATTGTAAGGTGTTGACCGAAAAAGTAAAAACGCCCCTCCGGCACGATCTCACCAACTTCCGGTTCGGGAAGGTGGCGTTGGTCGCACGCTGGAGGGGAGCTTGAACCGATTACAAAGTGGAAGACGTAGACTTAGTGCGCCTTGCCGTACTCAATCGCAGCGTTGCACTCGGAAATCGCCTGGTTCGTAAGATCGAGCGCCTTTGCGCGATGGCCGCCAAGCTCGTCCGAGCCGGCTTGCAACTGTCCACGAGCGGAAAGCAGATCGCGTCGCGCCTGGAGCATGCGGGGATGCTTATCGTACTGGCCAATGGTCGGGGCAGTCTGCGCCGTCGCTCGTCCCGTGATCGCGCTTCCAAGTCCGAACGAAACGCCCGAAAGTAGCAAGGCGGCGCAAAGGGTTGCGAATTTCTGCTTGATGGTCAAATTGTTCAACATGTCTTAATCTCCTCTTTGATGCGCGAACTGATAGTTCGCATGTTACCGTGCGATAGACGTGTATTACCCCGAAGTTGTTCCAAGTAGACGTAACGCGACTACCTAAGGCTGTTCAGCCGTGCAAAACGCGCACCGTTTGGCGCCAATCGGAATCTTGCTTAGGCATTCCGGGCATTCCGTGGTGGACTCGGGCTCTGGAGTTGACGGCTTTGACAGGCTCGTTAGGACGTTGATCGGCTTAACGACGAAAAAGAACACGATCAGAGCCAGCAGAAGAAAGCTCACGATACTGTTTATGAAGTCGCCGACAAGAAATTTTGTCGCGCCAATTTGCGGGGCATAATCGCCAAAATTTGTCTTACCGCCGCCGAAGGCGCTGATCAGCGGCGTAATCAAGTCGGTCGTGAACGCCTTCACTAGCCCGCCGAACGCCCCGCCAATGAGAACGCCAACGGCCAAGTCAACCACATTCCCCTTAAGAATGAATTCCTTAAATTCTGATACCACCGACATAAGCTGTTTGCCTCCAGATCGAAAAACGCAGAAAATGATGCGTCAATGCATTATTAACCGCATTTCGAGACAAATGTGGGGAATTCCTGCAAAGACAAGCCCTTTCCCATAGGAATAGGAAAGGGGAGTCAGCGAGAGGACGACATGCGGGGACGGCTGTCCTACAATTCTTTCCCTTTTCGCATCGGGGGGTGGCGACTTGTCGCCGGGGCAGGTTACCCCACCTCGCTCGCCTGCAGTTTTTCAGCCTGGTCGGCGGCGTTAAGGTTGTCGATCAACGTTTGGATGTCGCCGTCGAGGATGGTCGGCATGTTGTGGATGGTGTAGCCGATGCGGTGATCGGTAACACGATCCTGCGGGAAGTTGTAGGTGCGGATCTTTTCTTCTCTTCCGCCGGAGCCGACCATGCTGAGGCGGTTTGCCTTTGATGCCGCCTGCTGTTTTTCGAGTTCCGCCTGATAGAGACGGGTACGCAGCACCTCCATGGCCTTGAGGAAGTTCTGAAGCTGTGATCTTTGATCCTGGCACGTCACCACAAGGCCGGTGGGCTTGTGGATTAAGCGGACCGCGGTCTCGTTCTTCTGGACATTCTGGCCACCTGCGCCCTGCGACAAGGTGTGCTCGCGAATGATGTCCTTGGGGTCGATCTGGATATCGACCTCCTCGGCTTCGGGCATGACCGCGACAGTTACCGTACTGGTATGGATTCGTCCGCCGCTTTCGGTGGCAGGTACGCGCTGGACACGGTGCACGCCGCCTTCGAATTTCAGCTTCGAGTAGGCGCCCTGTCCATTGATCTCGACAATCGCCTCCTTATAGCCGCCAATTCCGGTTTCGCTGGTTGAAATGAACTCATACTTCCAGCCCATGCGGTCGGCGTAGCGCATGTACATGCGCAGAAGTTGACCGGCAAACAGAGCGGCTTCCTCGCCGCCTGCGCCCGCACGGATTTCGAGAATGACGTTCTTGTCGTCGTTCGGATCCTTCGGCAGCAGGAGGACTCGCAGCACTTCTTCCAGGTCGCGCTTGGTCGCTTTGAGGCCGTCGAGCTCTTCCTGGGCCATCGAACGCATGTCGTCGTCAAGTTGCCCATGCAGCATCTCCTCCGTCTCGGCAATCTGCCGGACCGAGTCCTTGAACTTGCGATATTCCGTGACGACTGTGGTGAGGTCGTTGTGCTGCTTAGCGACGCGTTGGTACTCGCCCATGTCCTCCATGGTCGCGGGATCGCCGAGCCGGTTGGCTAAATCTTCATAGAGTCGCTCGACATCCTCGAGCTTATCGAACATGGACATGTAGTATTAGCTTAATTAGCGTAGGAGGGCGGCCGCTGAGTGAGCGTATTCAATGGTGCTTGTATCGAAACAACTTGAATATCACCTCCGATAGGCGTGGAGTCGAGGTTACTTATGTCGTACAGAGTTGTTACGACGGTCATGTAAAGCCTTACCAACTTTTCGTAGCCTGCCAGCGAATCTGGCGGCCGAAGTTGCCAATTTGGCTGGCTCCAGATCTGTTGAAAGAGAGTCGGCAGTTGCTTTTGAATAAGCATGAACGGTATCCTGCCTTCGTGAAGTCCGTTTGCGTATATTTGCGACGAGCCTCTAACCAATGAGTCGTCAGTGGGACAGTCGCGCTTCCAAAAATCCTCGCCATACGCGAAGTCGCCCAAATCTCTGTACTGTCCGTCAGAACTGACAGAGTGAAGGTTTCGAACGAGCCAGAACTCGGGATGAATTGATTCATTTCCGTCAGTTGCATAGCCAGCCAAATGAACAATGCTGCCATTTTCCTTTTCGTCGTCGGTCATTTGACGTTGAAAAGCCTCAGAAAGTGCTTCTGCAAAAAGTCCTAAAGTTAGTTTGTCGTCCGCAGCCTTTAGGTCGACGAAACTTGGCATCCAAACCTCCATGTCAGTACCACCAACACTGTAACTTCCTGCGACGCCAAGCGCCGCTTCAAGATGCGGACGGAGATCAAACACCTTTACGCCAGACCGAACTATCGCCGCGTCCTCTTCGCCCTCGGTGACCTCAGTCACGTTGGAGTCGGCAGCATGAATTATGCCGTACTTACTAATGTGTGTTGTGATTAGCGTCATTGAACGATTCCAACTTAAAGGTTTGCATATCGTAGCAATTGAGCGGCTCGCGCTTCCTTCCCTTCCCGCTGCGGGAGGGGTGGCGACTTGTCGCCGGGGTAGGTCATGCCACCGCCGCGGCTGGCTCCTCATTTTTCTGTTCCGCTGGCGTTTCGGGACGCTCGTGCTCTTTGTTCCAGACAGCCTTGAGTGACTCGAGCGCGACTTCAATCTGATCGTCAAGCGGCGGACGCGTGGTCAGATATTGCGTCGCCAACCCCGGCGCGATCAGAAACTGCGCCCATTTCTTGTCGCGGTTGTTCCCCGCAAATTTCAGTATTTCGAACGCAATCCCAGCAACGATCGGCAGCACCGCCAGGTTGATTACGAAGCGCAAGCCAGGGATCGGCCTTCCGAAGCACGCGACCACGAAAAAGTGCACAATCAAAACGATGAAGATAAAATTCGTTCCGCAACGCGGATGGATGCGGCTTGCTTGGCGAGCGTTTTCGAGGGTCAGCTCTTCGCCTGCCTCGAGCGTATTGATCGCCTTGTGCTCCGCGCCGTGATATTGGAAAATCCGCTTGACATGGTTCATCTGCGAAATCAGCAGAATGTAGCCCAAGAAAAACGTCAGCCGAATCAGCAGATCGACAAAATTGAGCGCGAGACCTTGCTTGAGCGTCGGGTGCAGCCAGTGATAATGCTTCTGGATAAGCTGAGTAGCCATGGTCGGCAGGCCGTAAATTACGACGAGTGCAATTAAAAGCGCGACGATAGTTGTTCCGCCGATTGCGATATTGTTGATCGGCTTGCCAACCGCGTCCTTGGCAGCCTTTTCGTCAGCAGACTCCTTATGCGGTTTTGCCGTTTTGCCGTTGGATCCGTTCGGCGGAAGGCTATTTGCGAAGCTGTTCTTTTCCTCTTCGGCCTCAAGCTGGATGCCTGCGGAATACATCAATGCCTTGTAGCCCATGAACAGCGAGTCGACGAGCGCCAAAGTTCCGCGCAGGAACGGCTTGTTGAGCCACTGCCAGCCTTTTAGCGCAGACTCGACATTCTCAAGGCGGACGACCAGCTTCTGGTCGGTCTCGCGACGGCACGCGACCGCGAAATAGCGCGGGCTGCGCATCATCACGCCTTCAATTACCGCTTGGCCGCCGTACTTCAGACGTTCATTGTCCATGGATCATTTCCGCCGTCTGTATTGTGAATGAAAAAGCCCCTTTCGGGGCTGTTCGAACTAAGGAAAGGTTGGAAATTTGTCGTTTCGACTGAAGCGAGGAACGAACGAAACGGAGAAACCTCGCCTCTGCATTGAAGAAAGTTTTCTCCGCTGCCCTCGTTCCTCGATTCGGTCGAAATGACAAACAATACTCCTGCCAAACAACCTACTTCTTCTTCATTCCGTACTTCTGCATGAACTTCTCGACTCGGCCCTCGGTGTCCATCAACTTCTGCTTGCCGGTGAAGAACGGATGGCACTGCGAGCAGATTTCGATATGGATGTTCTCTTTGGTCGAGCGAGTTGGGATGACACTACCACACGCACAAGTGATCGTGGTGTCGTAGTACTTCGGATGGATATCTGCCTTCATCGTTAACTCCGCCTTTCAACAAAAAGCGTCTCGGTCGCACAAGCAACTGAGCCGCGTGAAAATCACAGCCGCCTATTATACACTATATAATGCGCAAATGGGGTCAAGAGTTCCTGGTTTTAGAACCCTCATTTAAACGTGTTCTTGCCGAATGGCAGAATCAGCCGCCGAGTTCCGAGTGGTACGAATCCGTGGTGCAGATAGAATGCCTCCGCCCCATCATCCTTGGCGTTAACGAGCAGTGCATTGGCCATCAACTCTGAGCGTGCCGATCGCGCCGCCGCGTCCCACAGGAGGGCCGCACCCAATTTCATTCCCATAAAGTTTTGATCCACTGCCAAGCGGCCAAGCCTCGCAACCGGAACCGATGGATAACGCGGCAGCTTCTTTGCTAGGTCCTGTGGAAGGTCTGTCAAAGGCACTGAGCCAGCGGACAGGGTGTAATATCCTGCGACGCGCCCGGTGACCGTTTCGACGGCGATAAAACAGGCAGTTGCGCGCCGACGGATATCCTGCGTAACCTGCTCGCGAAAGTAGCGGTCAAGCGGTTCAACCCCGCATGAAAACTGGCTCCGGTCATGTATTGACAGCGTTTCAATCAGAAATTGGGGCATTGGGGGATGTCCCAATCAACGCGGCGTGCGCATCCCGCGCTCTGAGCATTGCATCAGAAAGCGGAGGCGGATCCAGCAAGAGCTCTGCGAAACGGTGCTGATCTTCAACCGACAGGCGAACAACATGTGCGTCTTCGATTGTCTTGCGCGCCATCTCTTCGGCGGCGACCACCACGAAATCGCTCAAACTACGACCTTGAAGTTCGGCTGCTCGTTTGACAATGTCAAGTGCTTGGGGGGATATGCGCGCTTCGAGTCGCGTTGTTCGGGTTTGTAGTGACACAGACCGCTCCTATTGACTAGAATTGTACGTCATTATACCGTACAAAAAGTGGAATGACAATGGGCGAACGCTTGAGGTTAATCACTCAGCGACGCCAAATCTATCACAAACCGATACCTTACTTGGCTCTTGAGCATGCGGTCGTAGGCGTTGTTGATGTCCTGGATGTTGATCATCTCGACATCGCAAGTCACTCCCATTTCGGCGCAAAAGTCGAGCATCTCCTGGGTTTCGGGGATGCCGCCAGTGCCGGAGCCGGTGAGCGATTTGCGTCCGGCCATCAGTGTCCAGCCGGGGATGGACGGCTCCAGTAGAGTCAGTTGGCCAACATTGCACAAGACACCATCGCGCCTCAGTGCGGCGATATACGGATTAATATCGTGTTCGTTGGGGACAGTGTCGAGGATAAAGTCGAACATGCCCTTTGCAGCTTTCATCGCTTCAGGATCAGTTGACATGATCACATGATCCGCACCGAGGCGTTTTGCCTCCGCCTCTTTGTCCGCACTTCGTGTGAAGAGCGAGACATCCGCGCCCATCGCCTTGGCGAATTTCAGGCCGATATGGCCCAGCCCGCCGAGTCCCGCGACAGCCACCTTCTTGCCAGGGCCGACTTTCCAATGACGCAGCGGCGAATAGGTCGTGATGCCGGCACACAGGAGCGGCGCGGCAGACTTGGGGTCGAGCTTGTCCGGGATGCGTAGGACAAAGTGCTCATTGACAATGATCCGCTTGGAATAGCCGCCGTAGGTCGGCATTTTGTCGTGCCGATCGAAATCGTTGTACGTCTGTGTGCTTGCGTTTTCGCAGTAAACTTCCTCTCCCGCTAGGCACGCTTCGCAATGTCGGCAGGAGTCGACCATCGTTCCGACGCCGACAATCTGGCCCTCCTTGACATTGACGACATCTCGTCCGACGCTCGCAACTCGTCCAATGATTTCATGTCCCGGAACCATCGGGTATTTCGAGTTGCCCCACTCGTTGCGCGCCTGGTGGATATCCGAATGGCAGACGCCGCAGTAGAGAATATCAATGACGACATCGTTGGTGCGCGGCGCACGGCGTGTTAGGCGAAATGGTTCGATGGGGGTCGTGGCCGACAGGGCGGCATAGCCGGAAATTTCGGAGGGGGTGGTTTCCATTGATAAAATCCTTGTTTAGGTTGTAAGGCAATCGTACCTGGTTTGGGATTTGAATGAAACGACCTACCCCGCGACAAGTCGCGACCCTCCCGAAACGGGAAGGTCAGGAAAGTCTTTTCCTCTCCTTTCGGAAGGAGAGGCTAGGTGAGGTAGGAAGCGCTTCGTGCTCATGTGTTTTCGGGTCAAGCGAAAAGGCTTAAGATTACCGCCCCTAGCTCCTCATTACGAAAGTAGGGGAACGGGAATGCTCCTCCCGCTACGGGATCATTGCCCAATAATCTTTTCCTTCCCGTTTCGGGAGGGTTGGCGAGGAACGAGCCGGGGTAGGTCGGAAAGATTACCTCCCCTAGCCCCTCCTTCCGAAAGGAGGGGAACAGAAAAGCGCCCACAACTGCGGGATTGTTGCCCAATAATCTTTCCCTTCCCGGTTCGGGAGGGGTGGCGAGGAACGAGCCGGGGTAGGTGGGCTAACTCTACAGCGTCGGATCGATAGCCGCAGTCTCCACTTCCCGCACCACGATCCGGCTGCCCTGCACCTTGACCACCTCAACCCGCGTTCCCGGCTGCAGGAATGCACCCTCGCTGACCACGGTCATGCGGATTCCGTCGAAGTCCGCCGCGCCTGATGGCCGCAGGGGCGAAAGCGTGACACCCACGCGGCCAAGCGAGTCGGTGTAGTCGGCACTGGTCACATAGCCCATGGCGGGTCTTTGCTGCATGTTTTGCCCCATCACACGCCAGATGCGGCTTTTCGGCAGGTAGACGAAAAACGCGATTATCGTTCCCGTTGTGACCAGCAGCGACGTCGCCGCGGGGACAATGGCATTTGATTGGCTGCCGCCGATTGCCAGATAGATGCCAAGAAAGATGCACGCCAGCCCGCCGACCGCGGCGAGGCCGTGGCCGGGAAGGACATGGATTTCAAACAGCAGCAGCGCTATGCCCGCGATGAAAACGATCATGCCGAGCCAAGTTGCGGTTCCGGCCAAAATATGCGCGAGGAAGACGACAAACACCACGCCGCCGCCGATTGCGCCCGCGATGCCCCACGAATGCAGAGTCAGCATTTCAATGATGACCGCCGCAATCCCTAGACCGAGCAGAAGAGCGGTGACCCACGGCTCCGAGATCACCAGCGCGGCGGAGGTCCAGAAGTCCAGATGCTGCTCCTGAACAGTCGCGCCGCTGAGCTTGAGGAACGCCAAGATGTCAGGATAGCCGTTCGCGACAACGTCGCAGTAGCCGTTCGCCTGCGCCTGCTTGGTCGTGAGCGTGAGGATATCGCCCTCCTTGATCCCAAGCGACGGCAGTGGGCCAGGGCTGGTCACCCACGCCAGGGCAATGTCTGCGTTGCGACCACGCGCTTCGGCGGTCGACGAAAACTCCTTGCGCGCCCAGGACAGTAATTCGGGGTCGGGCGAGCCGCCGTTCATGTCAGGATGCGGCTGCGCGGAGCCGAGCACTCCGCCCGGCGCCATCGCAATATATTTGCAGGAAAGCGTGATCAGCGAGCCCGACGACAGCGCGCGGTCGTGGACATAGCCGACCGTGGTGAAGTCGCGGTCATGGCGGAAAATGGCGTCCTTGACTTCCGTCGCCGACATTGCAAACCCGCCGAACGTGTCCACATCCAGTATCACCGCCGACGCGCCGTCTTTGGCCGCCTGGTCGAGCGAATTGATCACAAACTTCGCCTGCCCCGGCCAGACGGTGCCGTGCACATCGATGACGACGACTTTCGGCGTGCCTATCGTAGTCGGCGGCGACGCCTGCGCGCTCGGCACCTTCGTGTTCGCCGCGAGCACGATCAGCAGCAAACCGGCGAGGATACAGACCGAAAATGGCAATGGACGGATGGTCATTACGAAGGTGGACACGCCAGTTGCGGATTGGTTGCAGGAATAGTTGAGAAAATTTTTGGGACTCAAACCGCCGAAAAACTTGGGACTGAACGACCGTAGCTGAATCTTACGTCAAAGTAAAGCGATTCTCGCCTCAGTGTACCGATTTGATTGCTGCACCGATATTTGTATAGACAACAGCCATACATCCTGGTATAGTTCTGTTATCAAAGGGAGTTTTTTATGCCGACGCTTAATTCAACAAGAAGTGAACAGGTGAGCTTGCGGGTTCCACGAGCCACAAAAGACATGCTCCAACAGGCGGCAGCGATTGCAGGGCAGAGCCTCACGGATTTCATGATTGCCACAACGTCTGAGAAGGCACGCCAACTGGTGGAGCAGCATCGTGTGATTACCCTGAGTCAATCTGCCTATGACGAGTTTGCCGCGGCCCTGATTGATCCTGAAATTCGAACTGCGCCCCCATTAGCACAGAAACTTATTGGCTCGTATGCTGCTTCTGTTCGAGAAGATGGAACGCTGGATTGGTAATCGAACCTCTTACCAAAGCGCACGATTGTAAGCGGTTTGATTGCACGGAAGAGTGGATGGTGGACGAGGCGGACATTGAAGCCGCCTCTGATATGAACATCTTCCTCCAACGCCGTGCGCTGGAACAGATGAAGAAAAACATCTCGTTCACCTATATCCTGCGGGACGATCAAAACAGTGAACCTCACCGAGTGCTCGCCTACTATTGCACGAGCGTAGGGCAGCTTAAGCCAGAAGACTTGCCAAATGTCGTCTCGCCGCGCATGACCATTCCTGTTTTCGTTCTACTTCGTTTGGCGGTCGATAGGCAGTTTCAAGGAAAGGGATACGGCTCGAAGCTGTTCGTCCACATCCTGCGCCAGGCAGTTGATTTGTCTAGTCAAATAGGACTGTACGCTGTCGTCCTCGAACCGCTGAATGAGCATTTGCGGGCGTTTTACGAGAAGTTTGGCCTTCTGAGCCTTACTGGCGACCCTGACCGGATGTATATACGAATCCGTGACGTGGAGTCTTGGATGTCAAAACTCGGAAATTAAGACGATTACAACGAATTCGTCCATCCCTGCCCATCCGACCTCACCACCTCTCCCTCCGCTTTTGCCGCTTGGTCGATCAAAATCCCGAGATAGTGATCCTGGCAGGCTTCGGCCAGCGAGTAGAACGGTGCGCCGCCGTCCACGAACTCGTGCATTTTCAGTAGGCAGATTCCGACGGCGATTTCGTCGTCGCTGAGGCGGCCGGGCGCGAGCGGGTTTTCGTAGACCCATTCGCCGCCGAGCGTATAGCCCTTGTGGTGATAACCCTCCAAATTTCCGGCGTGGCCGGTGTCGATACGGTTAAGCCGTTCGCGCAGCGGCGTGCGGAAATCCTTCAACCAGCGGACATCTTCGTTGTTGATCTCGCCGCGTTCGCCGCGTATGACGACCGTCTGCGAACGTATCCACGAGAAATACTGATCGCCAGTGAAGTCGAAGACGGCTGTTTTGCCATTGTCGAACGCAAGCTGTGCGATGGCCTGATTCGAACTTGCGATAGCCTCTTCGGCCGGAGGACCGCCCCTGCCAGGGCTGCCGACAATCGGCGAGGTGAATGATCGCGCCGTAATCTTCGCGTTCTCAAAATCGACCCCAAGAAACCGCCGGATCAGCGAAACGCCGTGGTAGCCATGCGCGACCGAAACGTGCGCATGCCAAACGTCCCCTAGTTTTCCAGACTTGATCACCGCCGTTCGCGCGGCGTGGAGCGGCTGCAGATGATATTGTTCGGCAACTTGAATACGGTTATTCTTGCCGACAGCGTGAAAGAGTGCGTTCATCGCGTCGATATCCGGCGCAGGAGGAGTTTCGGCAAGCGCGGGCATGTTGCGGTCATGAAGCTCACGCAGTAGGATTGGGCTAATGTCCCACGGCACCGAAACGACGACGAACTCGGGATTGGTCGCGAGTAGCTCGTCGAGCGCGCGGCTAACCGGAACGCCGGGCCATTTTCGCTCGAAGATTTCTGCCTTCGCTGAGTCACGGACAAGCGCGCTGGTCACCACAAACCGATCTGGCAGCTCGCGTGCGATTCTAAGAAAGAACTCGGCGCGCCAGCCGGTGGCGCCGATAATGCAAAAGCGGACTTGATCAGTCATCCATTGATTATTGCATTTGCGTGATCGGGCGCAATCAATCTGATAGCGGGAAGGATCAGCCCAGCACGGTCGGCATCAGCGCGTCGCTTTTTGCCAGAGTCTGGCCATGGCGATAAGCGGGTTGTGTCCGAGGTAGTCGCGGCATGGTGCGTTATATTCCGAGTCTGGCTTGCGTTCAACAACGGCCGGATTTCCGCCCATTGGATGATAGAACTCATGGATCGTGCCGGAAACTTCGAATTGCCTCGCGCTGGAGTCGAGCGCGTTCTCAAGAAGCTGTGCTGCCGCGTCGAGCCGACCGTAGCGCATGCAACCGGTGGCGGCCCAAAACGTCATCGAGTTCCACGCTGGACCGCGCCACATGCGTAGCGAGAATTTGGGATCACTTACGCCAACAGTCGCAATGGGATGAGGAGAGAAGAATCGGTGGGGATTGAGCAGGTTTTCGTCTATGACACGTTGTGCCTGAAAGGTCGTGGCAGCGCCAACGACAAGCGGCCACATTCCTTCAAAGGCGAGGACGCGGTAGTTCGGCTGGTTGACCGCCCAACTGTCATGAAAAAGTCCGGTCTCGTCGTCAAACAGCCTGTCTTGTATATAGAGGCATAAAGCATCTCGCTTTTCTGAAAACTCCGACGTGCTTTCTCCGAGCACTTCCGACCAAGACGCTGCCAAATCGTACAGTTGATAGACGTGAGATGTCGCATCGACGCAAGCAAGGGGACCTGTTGCCGAATTGTCAAACCGGACGCCCTCGTTAACGCCGCTCTCCCAATCCCGCGTCAGGATGTCTAGATAATAGAAGCCTGCTGGCAAGGAACTGCGCTTGTTTTCAAACCACCTGATCTGGCGGCAGAGTGCTTCGTAACAACGGCGAATCATCTCGTCGCTGCCAGTGACGTCCGCATGCTTTTGCACGGCGACTGGCCAAAGAGGGGGATGACTAAATGTCTTGCTCCAGTCTGGCTCAGCGTAGCGCATCCAGATGACGCCGGGGACAAGGCCGTCAGGCTCCTGGGCCACCAAATTGTTTAGCAACTGTATTCGCGCATGTGTTGGTTCAGTATCGATGACGTCCATCACCGCGTGAACAATGTCCCAGTGACCGAACGCAGGAGCACCTGCGTAGCCGGGGCCAATCTCTTCCCAGGGATAGGGAAACGGTGCTTGAGCAGGCCGCGTGCTGATTTCGTGGAGGAGCGCAACATATTCAAGCATCGGGTGCCACGCTGGCTTGCCCAATTTGTTGCACTCGGACACCAGAGCGGGCAGGCTGCAAATTGGTTGCATGTGTTCCTGAATATTAGGTCGAAAAGTTGGCGATTTCATGTTTCTCAGGTGAGCCTGTGCTTTGGGCTTATGTTGTTTTCTTCTTCGTCCGCCACTGTTCTTTCATTGCCAACATCTCTCCGTTCGGCTTAACCCTCCGGCTCGTGATTTGGGCCTCGGGGTCAGCGATCCAACGGCCCATCCCATCCTTCAGCAACGGCCGACGTTGGGCTACTGGTGGCGGATCCACGACAGCGTTCGGTTTGTCGGCATACCAGTAAGCCACACTGCTCATTTCATTGGCCAAATGGTTGCCGTGACCGTGTTCGATCGTTACTTTGATTTCACGTTCAAAACGGATTGGATTTTCAATGTGATGGACGTAGCTCGACTGATAGTGGCGCGTATGATGATGCGCCCATTCGTGAATTGATGTTCCATTGCGCAAAAAGGCGTTTGCTTGCATTCCCCAAGCTTGATTGAGATAGTCTTCGCTGCCGGTGCCGTGAATGTCGGGCGGCCATTTGTAGCCGTCGATCCATATCATGTCATCGCCTTCGCCCCACCAAGTGTCCTGCAGGTTGGTAACGCTGATGTTGCACCCGATGTAGTGTCCGCGCCCTTGAGTTTCGAGGATCACGTAGTTGTTTTCCCACGCAAGACGCTCCGCATTGACAATGTCTGCCTCGGGGGTGTTTACCAAAATCTCATGTCCCCAACCGCCGAACGGATTTTCACGTCGGAATTCCGCATGAAAATAGCCTGTTTGGTACTCTTGCGTCTGGCTATTCAACTCATAGTCAACGTAAAAGTAAACCCAGTGCTCCTCCGCGCTTTCGTTGATAATCTCGATTACGGCTCGTTCCGCGAACGGCATCTGAACATAACAATTAAGCGCGCACGGATGCTCAAAACGATGGTTGTGCTGAGTGGACGCGGAAAACAGAAGCGACTGATAGGAATTGACGATTGCATGCCCCAAACCGAAAAAATCGCCGAGCGGAACGAGCACGCTGGGCTTGTCCGCGTTATCCCAAGTGAACTTCAACAGGCAGTTGCGGTAGTTGTTGCGCTGGGTCATCCAAATATGGGTGATCATGCCGGCGCTCTTGATGTCCGCAAGCACACGCGACTCACCTGCTGGGATGATCCAGCGGTCATCGTTGCGGCCCGTCGTATCCCAGGAGGACAGGCGACCGGTTTTAGCCGACGTGATCTTGGTCAAATTCGAAAGTAAGTTCATACGTTAATGCTGTTCCACGATAGTCAAGGAAACACGGCCCGATCAAATGCAGTGGCAAAAAATGGAGGCTACTGCGGAAGTGTCGGGACTATGAGCCGCTCATGGTACATTTTCTGGTGTATTTCTCGTGCAGCTTGAACCATCTCCGGATAAGGCGTGTCCGTCACGGATACAAATCCGATATTGTAGTTTTCGCCATCGAACGAACGCCCCGTCAGCGGCTCATCGATATATTGAAACCAGTGCGCTCCGACGAAGTTTGGGCTGTCGATGACTGACTTCTCGTACCGTTCAAACATCTGCGCCCGCTCAGATGTCGATGGTGCCGCAACCAGACCTGGGCTAAACATGCCGCGGTCCAGTGCTCCGAAATGATATTCTGTAACGATGCAAGGTGCCGGCAAACTTTTGGTGAATTGATAGGCGGGGCTATCCACTCCCTTTTGGTAGATGTTGAACGAAACAACATCGCAATACTTCGCGGCTACCGTTGCCTCTTCTGTTGTAAAGTGGGCGAACCGGCAGCCGAGATACAGATGATTAGGGTCGGCCTTCTTGAGCTCGTCGCGAACGACTCGGAAATACTGATCCGCATACTGCGTGATCCATGCTGCGAAGTCCTGCTGCATCGCAGGAGTAAACTTCTTAGGAGCATGGTAGGGCGCGGACATCTCGTCCCAAGAGGTCAGTGTCGTTCCCCAGGCGGAGTTCAGTTTATCGATTGTTTGATATTCCGACTTTAGCCTGTCCACAAATGCTTGCTTGGCCGGCGATTTGGTCTCATCGCCCGCAAGCGTCCCGATCGCAAGTTCGTAATGCTGCGCGTCAGCCGGCCCACCGCCCCATGAAAGTTCATTATCGACGCAATATCCAAGCAACCAGGGATCGTCTTTGTGAGGAGTCGCGGCGATTTTGAAGCGGTCCGCACAGTCTGTTGCAAATGCAGGATCAAACGGGTCGTGCATAGGTCCCCAGCCGCCAGAGGGCAGGGCAACGTGCGCATGCTTATTGAATCCTGCCGCCAATGTGCCGATGTACGGGATCGAATGCGACGAAGTTATATCCGGCGACGACCAGTTGCCTACGGTATTGAACCCCCAGGACTTCAAACGATCCAGTGTAGCAAGCAGCCATCCTGCTTCGTAGTTCGCTCCATACTTTCTCAGCAGGTTCGCTTGGTAGAAGTTGTAAACCTTCCCCGTTCTTACCGGCCCGCGAAAAACTGCATGACTGTCGGCATAGAACGCTCCGAGCGGATCGGTAGGTTTCGGCATGTCCACAAACATGCTTTCCCGACCGGTGATCATGGTCAGCTCTTCCGGTGAAACGCAGTTGGGGCCGAAAGACAGGAACAGATGGCCATCAGGGTCAACGAGCCACCATTTTCCGGCGAGATTGATCGTACGAAAGAATCCGGATGCTGTCTGCTTAGGTCCGGTTGCCCAACCGCCAAACCGATCCATATTTGCGATCGTGGGCTTTTGGGCCAAAGATTGCTTTTCTGCTTCGCGAGCGGCGATTAAATCTGTGTCAGAATGGACCTTCCCGGGCCAATCCGCACACGTGTATTGCCCGTACTTGTCGCAAATGGCGTCGTAGCGGTTCGCAGAACCCGTTGACGATTCCGGCATCACGCGGATATTGTCAACTATGATCGACTCCTCGTTGTCGGGTCGGTGCGCAAATATCTGGAACTTGATGATGTGGCTTGGATCGATTTGGCCAACTCCGCCCATTGATACAAACCCAGCATGTGCGGAGGTGGGTGGTCCGCCGCGCATTCCGTGATCCATGGGATCGTCCGCGTTGGCGAGATCGATGAAAAAGGTTTGCGTTTTACCCGGCTCGATGCGCGCATCCGCAGTGTGGGTTCCGACAACCTTCGGCGCAAAGACGACCTTCGGAGAATCGTCGACGCGAACGCTGAAATCCACCGCGTCTTGGCCGGGATTGGTGACATCGAACGCAAATCCAGGAGTTGCACTCCAGTTCCAGGGCGAGCCCGGCGGTGCAGGCCAAGTTACGCCGGGCCATTCGGCTCCGGCGCGAAACGTGATCTTTACAGCCTGCCTGCCATTGGTCACGCCTTGACCTGTAACCGCGCTGACAAGAGCCGCGATTTTTGAGCCTGCCTGCACGTCCGAATTCGACTCGAAGGAGTTGACGAGGACCGCAGACTCAGGTGACGCATCGGCTGGTGCAGTTGATGACGCGACGCTTGCCAGGACAAGCAAGACGCACGCGTAACCACGCATAATAAGACTCGACATGTAATTAGACCGTCCCAGAGTTTGACTAGTCGCCGTCATCGACAGTCCAATTCCCGCAAGGGCTTGCCAGAGTTCCGAGGCATTGGCTGTTCGTGCCGCCGAGCCTGTGGGGGTACGTTGCACCTGGCGTCTTGACTGTCGTTTCCGGCATCATCCACTTCACGTGGCCGTCGCAGAACAGGTAATTCCATCCGCCATTATGCAAGGGATTCGTAGTTGTACCGATGCCACCGTTTTGTGCGCAGGTTCCAGGGCCCCCTCCGTTCGGACAGTTTTGCGAATGCCCCTGTCCACCGCTCACCGACATCGGATTGTTAACGACCGAATCGCTTGAACTCAGAATATTCACGGCAGTCGGCATTTCTGCGAGCAAGAATGTCGTTGCCGGCGCAGCTATCTGACTGATCGGTCGAGTAGCAGTGTAGGTGGCTGGGTTTCCTGTGGCCGGACAGGTGAACGGGACAGTTCCTTTGGCGACTCCCCATCCCTGGAACACGGTGCCGTTATTGATGTAATCAAAGCTCATGGAATAGGTTCGAGGGGCAAAATTTGGCGATCGGACCACAAGATCGTCGGGGCAATGGAACACAGTCGGGTCCGGCACTGCGGAGCCGCTTCCTTTTGAAACGATGACTTTGACGTAGGGTTGAATAAATGAGTCCCAAGCAAGTGTTGTGCACGTGTCGTACGCCGGGGGATTGTTTTCATCATAGTCTTGTTCGTATTGGATGAACGCGACGCCCAATTGCTTCTGGTTGCTCGCGCAGGTGGTCTGGCGCGCCTTTTCGCGGGCAGACGCGAAAACCGGAAACAAAATCGCTGCCAGAATCGCAATGATAGCGATAACGACGAGGAGCTCAATCAGCGTGAATCCGTGTTGCGTACACCGACATTTGTACTTATTAGTCATTGTGCTGTCTCCAGAAGTCCCATTAGTTTTATGATGTTGCGCCAATCAATAATTCCGTTGAAATGACAATATGCTGCCGGATAATTTCTTCGGATGCAGCCCTTGCGGATAACCTTCCCTTGAGTATTGTCAGCGATTTTTCGCAGAGCGGTTGAACGGGAAAACTAACAGTTGTTAGCGGAGTGTCCATGCACCTGCCCTCCGCGATGCCGTCGAAACCGATCACTGCAACGTCGTCAGGAACACGCATCCCGGCGCGGCGAAGACCATTGACGAGTCCTATTGCAACAACGTCGTTGTGGCAAATCACCGCAGTAGGTCTGCTCGCTTTCTCCATTCGAGCAAATTGCGAGCCGGCAGCTAGGGCAGCTTCGCGCCTTCCGATCTGACCGATCCTGCCGCCGCCGATAGACGACGGGGTTTCTAGCGCGTAAACTCGTGGCGTGATGCCTACGGATTTGCAAACGTCCAGGTAGGCTTTATGGCGAGCTTCGCTCTCCGACGCGACGCCCGCGCCAGGCCGTAAGAATGCAATCTGACGATGTCCGCGTTCAATGAGGTGCGCCATTGCCATACGTGCTCCACCGTAGACGTCAAGCGCTACAAAGTCGGTGTCATCGTCGCGCATGTAGCCCATGTAGACCACAGGAATCAGGGAAGATGCATCACCCAGGTAGTCTTCAACCCGCTCCTCCGGCATGCACCACATTAGGATGCCATCGACGGGCCATTGATGGATTCTGGCAGATCGTCCCGTGAAATCTCGCATGCTATGCGCATTGTCGAGCATGACGTCGTAACCTGCATGAAATGCGGCATCCTCAGCGGTTTCAAGGATGTCGATGAAAAACGGGTTTCGCAAATCGCCGATCATCAGGCCAATCGTATCCGTGCGCCTCATGCCGAGGCAACGTGCGATATGATTGGGCCGATAACCCATTTCGTTCGCTACCGCGCGAACACGCTCTTGAGTGCGCACCGCTATCCGCGCCTCTTTTTTTTCATTGAGAACGCTCGATACTGTACCCCTTGAAACGCCTGCTCGGGCTGCTACTTCTCGGATTGATACGGGCATGAATTCTGTCTCTAGCAATGAAGACCACGGCTGAAAAACCGGTTCTGCAATGAGAATATCACACGGAACCGAATCTGTCAATTGGTTTGGTCAAACCAGCCGCACTATGGTCATCTGCGCAATATAGCGATTGGGAGGTTATTAGCGCAGAAAGCCTTGTAAGAGGCTTGCGTCAATGGCGAGGCGAAACTTCTCTCGACTGTCAGAGTAGCGGGCAGCGGGCAAAAATACAGGGCATGCGCTATAGCTGATGAATTTTATGGAGACGGTGAGCACAGAAGCGGTTCGTCGGAATGAATGAATCGATGTCGAAACTCAATTATCTAACTTCAAGTAGATACGGCGAAACCTCCAGATTGGCACTATGCCCAATGCATCGTCTTCTAGCTCGCCGTACATTTTAGAGTCATCAGGCTTCCAGCAACCCTCTTACGAACTCAGCGATATCGCTCAGCAAACCCTCATCGAACGGCAACCTTGCGCCGGCGACATGGAAAAGCTCTGTCAGCGACGCAGTCCGTCCAAGCTGGCAGGCCGCCTTATATTGAGCAACGGCAGTAGGCTGATCAGCGAGCGCGTTCTTGTACACTTGAAGCGCACCTAGCTGCGCGATGCCGTATTCGATGTAGTAGAACGGCGAGTTAAAGATGTGCTGTTTGCGGTGCCAGCCAGTGGCACGCTCTGTCTCGATGCCGTTCCAGTCGGTAACGGTCATAAACTTTCCCCAAAGCTCATCCCACTTGGAGTCGATTTCCGCCGCCGTCACATTCTCTGGCGCTTCGGTGTAGACCCACTCCTGGAATCCGTTGACGACCGCCATGTACGGCATGAACAGGACAATTTTCTCGAGATGGTCGTGCTTGTCCCGGATAGCCTCTTCGTGCGTGTAGTACCCGCCCTTGTCGCGCTCGAGGTAAGGATGCGCGAGCAGCTCCATCGCCATCGAGCCGACCTCGGAAAACTCCATGGGTGCGCCAATGTTCCACGAAAGCCGTTGGTTTTGGCTCGCCTGGAAATAGTGGATCGCATGACCGGCTTCGTGCAGGAGGGTCTTGACATCGCCGCGCGATCCGGCGGCGTTCATAAAAATGTACGGTACGCCAGTCACCGGTAAAAACGCCATATACCCACCAGGCGATTTGTTCGGCCGCGCGCCGAGATCGACAAAATCCGGGATCATTCGCTTGAAGTCCTCGCCGAAATCTGGGCTGACATTCATCATGACACTGGTCGTGCGTTCGATCAGATCGTCAATGTCGCGAAACGGTCTAAGCGGCGGCTTTCCGCTGGGATCCACTTCCAAATCCCAAGGTCGAAGCAAGTCCACTCCGAGAGCGGCTTTTCTGCGCTCAAGCACGTTCGCAGCAAGCGGCACCCAAACTTTTTGGATGGCGTCGCGGAACGCTTTCCCGTCGGCAGGCGTGTAGTCGAAACGATATTTTTCTCGCCAAACGTAGTCGCGATAACTGTCAAAACCAGCGTTTTTGGCAATTTGGCGACGTTTGGGGATTAGCTCAAGATAGAGGTTGTCCAGAGCATAGTCGATTTCGAGGAACTTATCCATAATCGCGCGGAAACAGGCTTCGCGGATTGCGCGGTCGTCGCTTTGCAGCGACAGGCTAGCCTCGGCGAGGGTCTGGTCGCGGCCTTCCCACTCGACAGTCAAGCCGCCGACCATCTTGTTGTATTCCGAGGCAAGGACACTCGTTTCGGCCTGAAGGGGCACATTCTTGTCGCGAAACAGCTCGGAATCCGAGCGCATGCGCAACAGTAGATCGACTTCGTCCGGCGCAGGCTCATAGTTTTGGACTGCGAGGAGCTTGGCGCGCAGGGCTTGTCCCGCAACTGATGCCTTGGGCCGGATATCGCTCAAGAATCGCTTGTACGTCTCCTCGGCCGTTTTGTCGGCGGTGTTTTCGTCACGCGCTCGCCCGGCTTTGAGCGATTCCTCGCGCAGGTGTCCTTCTAGGTCGCTCCATTTTTCTAGCCAGGCCGGAAGATTTTCGACCGAAAGCTCTTCGCTTTCGAGCTGGTCAAAATACGGCTTCCACGACGACCAATCATCCGCCCTTGCAATTTCAATCGTGTTCATAAACCCATTTTACTTTCTATCCATTCGGCTGAACATTAGTACACCCACTCCATAAAACGTGACTTCTCTGGAATGTGCGCCTGATCCAAGTAGCTTTTTTTCGCAAATACGTCACCATCGGGGCCGCCGGCATAAACCTTTACCCAATCAGGATTTGTTGACAAATACGTTTCGAGCGCCAAACCATCGCTGTTCGATGTCCGAAATCCGACTACGACATTGATGTCTAGGGAGTTAAAGAGTTGCTGACCGCGAGGACTCATCGACCATAAGTCTACATAATCTTGGAACGTTTGCGCGGGATAGCAGTTTGTGCCGTCAATAAAGAGTTTCGTTTGATCGCCAAGCCCCCATTCCAGGTATTTCGACGTGTCGAACGGATTCAAAACATGTTCGTTCGGCCCGGCGATCCGCCGCAATTCCATGACTTGCCCAAGCTGCAGTAAACGAGAATCCGCGATCGCAAATCGCGCTTGCATTTGGCTGAGCAATGTTCCGAGTCCCGTTTGCAGAAGCCACAGGGTTGCAAAAACTCCGCAAAAAATGTTGCCAGCACGCGCTAGCTTCAGTACGGAAGGTTTTGAGACGGCGAGTGATTC
Organism: uncultured Armatimonadota bacterium; assembly: GCA_963699265.1. Taxonomy (GTDB): domain Bacteria; phylum Armatimonadota; class Armatimonadia; order Armatimonadales; family Capsulimonadaceae; genus CAXSEA01. The sequence goes on from OY969427.1 coordinate 2,922,686, forward strand.
GGCCGCGGGCACGAAATTCGCAATGGCAATATAGAGCGACGTCAGCGCGCAGATGTCGGCGTTGCGGCGAGCGGAGATCATGGCGCCTGCGCCAACTAGCAGCCAAGCGATGTGCGCCAGCCGACGCTTAGGGTTTAGCGCCAGAGCAACTGTGGCGCTCACGACCAGAGAAATCTCCATGACCATGACGCGAGAGTCGATTGCTGGCGGCTGCCAAAGCGGTCGCCACTCGTCGATGTAGTAGAACGAGCTGTTGGTCAGCGGCTTGTAGATTTCGAGGTAGGCGACTCCATAGGGATTAATGAGGATAGCCAAAGTCGAAATCCCCGCGATAATCGCAAGGCGTTTCGTTTGCGGGTCAAATTTGAACTGAATCGCATCCGCAACTACGCAAGCCCACAGCGCGACTAGGCCAATCGCGACCGCGCCATGGAGGTTCGTCCATAGAGCGAACAGCACAGGAACCGCAATGGAGACGGTTCTCGTAAAACGATTGTTGCTATCTGCGCCGTTTGCCCGCCATGAGTCAAGAGCGCGGTAGAGGGCGATGAGAAAAAGCGTCGTGAATAGGTCCGGCCGGGGCGAAAATCGCGCGACAGACGCCAATAGTCCGGCTGCTGCGAGAAGCGGCGGAAACGGGCCGAAACGGTTCCGGGATATCAGCGGCCAAAGTATGATTGTGAATTCTATTGCAACGACAATTTCAACAATCAGCACCGCCAAAACCGGTCCGCTATGCTCGCCCCCGATCAGCATGAGAGCATATGCGCCAAGCTCCGCAAGCCACGAGTGCGCAACCCACGGTCCGGTATAGCTCCATAGAAACGGGTCGGTGTGGGGCAGTGCGTGGTTTTGGACAATCCACCTGCCGATGGCCGCGTGCATCCAAAAGTCGTCAACATAGATCAACGGTTGCCAACAAACAAGAATAGCAACGAGAGCGAAGAGGATTAAAAGCAACAGGCGGCCAAGGCTCATTAAGTAAATTTGGATTCATCCGTTCCCCTCCTTTCGGAAGGAGGGGTTAGGGGAGGTAGTCTTTGATGCTGCTAAGGAATATGGTAGCAGAAATCAGCGTGTCGGAGATAGCGCCTTGCGTGCCAGCTTCAAGTCTTTGGTTCGATGTCAGCGGACAACGCTTTTCTGGGCTGGCCTGGAACTCATCTCGCTTCCGCTCACCAAATCTTTCCGCTGAACACACGACGGCGATCTCAGCTGCGCTCTTTTCGGAAGCACGGGCCAGGGTAGGTAATCTTCGGCCGACGGCAACGCCATGATGGCAGAAAATTCCGCGCACGTGACAGCGCCTTGCGTGCCAGCTTCAAGTCTTTGGTTCGATGTCAGCGGACAACGCTTTTCTGGGCTGGCCTGGAACTCATCTCGCTTCCGCTCACCAAATCTTTCCGCTGAACACGCGACGGCGATCTCAGCTGCGCTCTTGTCGGCAAGAAGTGCTAGCGGACGTAATCTTCGCTTGCTGTTTGGACGTGTTCGAGCCTAAGCGAGAACCGGCCAAACAGCAAGCTGCGAAAAAAGGCCCAGCGGCCTGAGCGTTCCTAAATCTTCCCTTCTTTATTCCACTGTTACCGACTTGGCCAGGTTGCGCGGCTGGTCGATTTCGCGGCCAAGCTCGGCGGCGATGTAGTAGGCCAGAAGTTGAAGCGGGACAATGGAGAGAAGCGGCATGAAGACATCGTGGTCGGCGGAGGGGACAGTGATCATGGCGTCGACAGTGCGCTCGTCGAGGCCCTCGTCGCCTTCCTTGACCACGGCGACAGCGATGCCATCGCGCGCTTTGATCTCTTTCACGTTCGAGAGCATCTTGTCGTAGAGGGCGGTTTGAGTGGCGAGGCAGACGACTGTGACACCAGCTTCAACAAGCGCCAGCGGGCCGTGCTTCATTTCGCCAGCCGGGTACGCCTCTGCGTGGATATACGAAATCTCCTTCATCTTCAGCGCCGCTTCCATGCCGACCGCGTGGTCGAATCCACGCCCAAGGTAAAAGAAGCAGCTTGATGAATGCGCCAGGGTTTTAGCGAGGGCTTCGATCTCGGACGTATCGTCCAGCATCTGCGACATCTTCGCCGGGATGTGCTTCAGGTCAACAATATGCGCGGCGACAATATCGGGCGATAGGCGGTTTTCAGCCTGCGCTGCATAGAGCCCGAGTAGGTATAAAGCGACAAGCTGCGTGACATACGCCTTGGTCGATGCAACTCCGATTTCCGGCCCAGCGTGCGTGTAGATCACATGATCGGCCTCGCGCGCTATGCTGGAGCCGACCACGTTGACCACTGCAAGTGTAACCGCCCCTCGCGCCTTTGCCTCGCGCAATGCTGCAAGTGTGTCGGCCGTCTCACCGGATTGCGATATGATGATTGCAAGGGTCCGGCGGTCGATGATAGGATTAGAATACCGAAATTCGCTCGCAACCGCGACCTCGACAGGGCGACGCAATAGGTGCTCATAAAAGTACTTACCGACCATCCCCGCGTGATATGCTGTGCCGCAAGCGACAATAACGATGCGGTTGAAGCCAAGCAGTTGCTTAAGCGAAATGTTGATTTCCGGGAGGGTCACCTGATCGTCGGCGGTGATTCTGCCACGCAACGTGTCATGGACCGTCTGCGGCTGCTCGTGGATCTCCTTGAGCATGAAGTGCGGGTAGCCGCCCTTTTCGGCCTTCTGGACATCCCACGTGACCGCGAACGGTGCCCGCTCGACACATTTGCCATCCACAGTCGATAGCTCGACCTTGTCCTTAGTGATCTTGGCGAAATCGCCGTCTTCGAGGACGACCACATTGCGAGTGTGCCCCATGATTGCGGGGATATCCGACGCCAGGAAATTCTCGCCTTCGCCGAAACCGATGATCAGCGGCGACGCCGTCTTGGCGGCATAGATCGTGTCCGGCTCCCACTCCGAAACAACGCAGATCGCATAAGCGCCGGTCACTTCGGACAAGGCGCGACGAACTGCCAGCTCCATGCCGGCAGCGGGGTTATCGTCATAGTGGTGCTCGATCAGGTGCGCGAGGACTTCCGTGTCTGTGTCGCTCGCAAAGACATGGCCCGCTCGCGACAATTTGTCCTTTAGGTCGAGGAAATTTTCGATGATGCCGTTGTGGACGAGCGCGATTTTGCCGGTGCAGTCGCACTGCGGGTGGGCGTTGCGGTCCGACGGACGCCCGTGAGTCGCCCAACGCGAGTGCGCGATGGCCGTGCCGCCGTTCTCAGGCACCAGCTTCATCTCGGCCTCGAGATTACGCAATTTGCCTTCGCGCTTGATCACCGTGACCGGCTGGCCACCGTTTTCAGTGCCGACAATGGCGATCCCGGCGGAGTCATACCCGCGATATTCCAGCTTTTTGAGGCACTCGACCACCAGGTGCGCGCTATCCGCACGCGGCCCTACATATCCTGCGATTCCACACATGGTTCAACGTTCCTCCGCATTCCCAAGACGCGCGCAGTGGCAAACAGCTTCACTTCTCGCACGAGCAAGGGAACACAACTAAGGATTATGGTACCAGACAGGGGCAAGATTGCGGGGTGTCGAGGGGTTGGGCAGCAGGAATGCCAAATCGTTACGGTTAATAAAGTTTGGGATTGTCGTGGACGATTTGCGGTAGGCATGCATCAAAGGCGAGCGGCTTCAGAGAAAGTTTGGAAATTCGTTATGTCACCAAAATTATCGAACTCGTTAGCCGCATTGCTGGCTACGGCGGTGTTTGCCGTCTGCATCGTCGCCCAACCCGCGAGCGCAACAATTTACTATGCCGCGACTAACGGACTTTCGTCCAACTCTGGCCTATCGTGGTCTGTGCCGCGTACTTTTCAGTCGGCTCTTACAGGCGCCAAGGCTGGTGATCAGGTTTGGGTTAAGGCTGGGACTTATACCGCTGCTTACACGGCAACCGACGGGGTAGCCGTCTACGGCAGCTTCGCCGGGACTGAGACAAGCGTCAGCCAGCGAAATATTTCCGCCAATCCGACCATCCTAGACGGTGGGGGAATGATCACGCCCTATTCCATTCCGAGCGCCGCGAAGGCAACGAATACTTTCGACGGGTTTACAGTTCAACATGGATATGCAACCGCGATGGCGGGTGGTCTTATTGATGCCGCCGCGGATACCCTTCAAGTCGCAAATTGCGACTTCGCGAGCAATAAGGGCTTCCAGGGCGGAGCAGTTTATGCTTACAATGACACGTCCTCATACACCAATTGCTCGTTCAACTCGAACAACGCGGACACGGGCGGTGCGCTTTACGTCAACATTGTCAGCATGACCACATGCACGTTTTCGAGCAATAACACTAATTACAATTCGTACGGTGCGGCGGCCGGCGCTATTTTCGCGCTTCGAGACGTCAGGATGACGAAATGCAACTGTTCAAACAATGTCGCACCAAGCGCGCCGCAGCACAGGGGTAGCGGTGGCGTCCTCTTCGATTACTCAGGGCAGGTCACCGTTTCCGACTGCACATTTTCTGGCAACAGCCCGGATTCACTCGCGCTTTACACGACAGGAACGTCCGTGTCGGCACCCTCCGAAGTGAAAGACTGTTTGTTTGTTGGTTCAGGTACCGGCACTTCGGATTCAGATGCAATTCACCTCGCAACTCAAGGGTTTCGTTACGACTCCTACATCGTGATTGCAAACGATACGTTTGCCGACTTTTCTACCTGTATCACTATCGGCGACCCCGGCATTGCAATTGACGGAACGGTTAGCTTGGCGAACAGCATTTTTTCTGACAACTATGGCAGCGTTGAGACTAATGACACTCCAACGCCTACGTTCTCTTCGTCGCACAACGACAACTACGACAATGTTGGCTTTAACTATATGGGAGTCAGCACAAGCGCAAGCGATCTGACTGTTGATCCCGACTTTGTCGATGCCGCGACGGGCAATTATCAGCTCAATGCTGGTTCGCCTCTGATCAATGCTGGGAACGACAACTATGTTTCTCTGGGAGACACCGATCTGCTTGGCGACCCAAGGATTGAAGGCAGCTACGTGGATATCGGCTGCTATGAATTCGTTCCCGGCACGCCTTCGAAGCACCGCTTCGACTTCAATCTTGATGGCCTCGACGACCTGCTGTTCCAGAACTCCAACGGTCAGACTCTCGTTTGGGACATGAACGGTCAGGCGATCAAGACCACTGGGGCGACGTTCACCACGGTTGCGCCGCCGTGGGATACAGCGGCCGTTGCGGATATCAACGCCGACGGCCATCCCGACCTGCTCTGGTGGAACTCGTTGACGGGCCAGTGCCTGTTCTGGGAGATGACGGGAACTTTGGGGACGACGGTGCTGCAATATGAGCCGTCGTTCGCATCGATCTCCGACACCCATTGGCATCCCGTCTCGATGGCGGACCTCGACGGCAACGGTCACCCGGACATCCTCTGGGAAAACTTCTCGACTGGTCAGCTCCTGATCTGGTACATGAACGGCAACACGATCAAGAAGTACGGATCGGCGTTCGCGACCCTGCCTGCCAACTGGATCATTGCGGGTACGGCGGACTTCAATCTGGACGGCCATCCCGACCTGCTTCTGGAGAACACCAAAACCGGCCAAGTGCTGGTGTGGTATCTGACCGGCGCGCTCGGCACGACCATCCTCTCCTACGGCGCGACGTTTGCGACAGTCAGCGACACCAATTTCAGCGTCGTCTCGACCGGCGACATGAACGGCGACGGTCATCCCGACCTTACCTGGCACGACAAGTCCACCGGGGCAACCGAAGTCTGGCTCATGGGCGGCTCGCTCGGCACCACGGTCACGTCCTACGGCGGCAACATCGGTAGCGTGCCGACTACCTGGAGCATAGTGGGAGTGCATTGATTATTGTAGGACGGGCGTCCCCGCCTGTCTCTGACAAAATGCAGGCGGGGACACCCGTCCTACAAAATGCCATAATCTTCCCCATGCGAATCCTATTTTTCGGCACGTCGGCGTTTGCCGTTCCCACTCTTGCCGCGCTTATCGCGTCGGCTAATCACGAAGTGGTCGGCGTTGTCACCCAGCCCGACCGTCCCAGCGGGCGCGGGTTGCAGCTTCAGCAGTCGGCAGTCAAACGCGCGGCCATCGAGCTTCGCCCTGATTTGCCGATCATCCAGCCGGAACGATCGCGCGGCAAGGCATTCCTCGCTCAAGTCGAAGAACTTGCGCCAGACGCTTTGGTGGTTGCGGCGTTCGGACAGATTCTGCCGCAGAAGCTCTTGGACATGCCGAAATTTGGCGGCATCAATGTCCACGGCTCACTCTTGCCTCGCTGGCGCGGGGCTGCGCCGATGCAATATGCGCTGATCGCGGGTGACGCTGAAACCGGAGTCACCACCATGCAGATGGACGCTGGCCTCGACACCGGCGACATGCTGCTGAAGGCGTCGCTGCCGATCCTGCCAGAAGACACCATCGAAACACTGGAATCTAAACTATCCGCGCTTGGCGCACCGCTGCTGATTGAAACCCTCGGCCGCCTCGCCGACGGAACCTGCCCACGCGAACCGCAAGACCCCGATCTCGCTACCCTCGCGCCGTCCCTTCCGCCTGATTTCGGTTATATAGACTGGAGCAAACCCGCGGCTCAGCTTGCCAACCTCATCCGCGGCGTGACCCCGCGCCCCGGGGCATGGGCTTTCTTCGGAGGAAAAAAGATAAAGGTGTGGACTGCACGACCCTTCGAATCTGTCAATCCCAACGCTGCCCCCGGCGAAGTCCTATCATCCAAAAACGAACTTTTTGTCCAGGCTGGCGACAACACCGCCCTACTGATCGAATCCGTCCAACCCGAAGGCAAACCGCGCATGACCGCCGCCGACTGGGCACGGGGGGCGAGAGTGGTTGCGGGCGGAAAGTTTGACTTAAGACGAGGGGACAAGTAAATGAGTTGCGGCTATGGGCGACATGCTTGTGGGCTCCGTCCCGCAAACAGGACTTTGTCCGTCATCCCGACCAGAGCGAAGTATGAGCGTCGTGGTAGGAACACATGGTTTGCTCGCTTTAAAGCTGTAGGTCTGGCGAACTACGTGTTTTCTCCACTTCGTCTGGTCGCTACCGCTCCCATACTTCGGTCGAAATGACGGATCGATCACCTCACCGATAAGAACATGCTTGCGGGACTGCGCCCACAAGCATGCCACCCAAATTTCTTCTACGCAGCGGCGGGGTAGCGGCGGGCGAGGTAGTCATTGACGACATGGACGAGCTGCTCTGGGGCGAATGGCTTGGTGATGTACTCGTCAACACCGACGTCGATGCCGCGGGCGATGTCCGTGTCCTGCGCCTTGGCGGAAAGCATGATGATGGGTGTTGAGCGAAGCTCGGCGTCAGCGCGGACAGTGCGCGCGACTTCATAGCCGTCGATGCGCGGCATCATGATGTCCAGCAGCACCAAGTCGGGCCGCTCGGAACGGATTGTCGCGAGTGCATCCTCGCCGTTGGTAGCGACCAGCATCGTATGGCCCTGCTTGGCCAAGATGAACTCCATGAGCCGCAATAGGGTCGGCTCATCGTCAACCACCAAAATCCGGTAAGACATGGTTTTATTATGGCAAGATGGGCTGCGAAGAAAAGACGCATTTAAGGAGGCGTTTTCAGATTTCGCCAATCAGCTTTCCCAAATCGTCTTCCATCTTTTCCCAGAATCGCGCCAGATTTCACTCCGAATCGGGTGATCTTATCTCCGCAGGCGTCAGGTGACGCAAAAATCAGTATCAGCAGTATCTGCAAATGCAGTCCGCGCCTATCAATCTCGGACTAGATCAACAGAAAATCAGCTCCGGCGCAACCTTTTGCGTGAGCGCGTGTCAGCCGACCTATGGTACAACGGACTTATGCCGTTTCAGACCAATTCGCAAGCGCCACCATTAGTTGCACTTGGAATGCGATCGATCGACACCGACGCCGTTCTACTGCGCCGCTATCGCACTCACGGCGATCGGAAAGCGTTCGAATCGCTGTTCCGCAAATACCAGGGGCCGATCTACGGTCTGGTGGTGCGGCTGATTGGGAGCGAGCAGGCGTACGATTTGACGCAGGATGTTTTCGTACGCGCGTTGCGGTCGATCAGCACGTTTCGCGGAGATTGCAGCTTTAGAACATGGCTCTATACCATCGCGCGGCACGTTTGCTACAACCATTCGCGCGACGAAAAGCGGCGTCAGACAATTGAGGGAATATTTCTAGGAGACACGGACGATGACAGCGGCGAAAGCTCACCGCGCGAAAGCCAGTATCCCGATCCGCAGATGAATGTTCCGCGGATTGTGGAGACCCAGGAGCTGCAACGTGTCGTTCAGGACATTTTGGAAACGATGCCGGTTGAGCAGCGGTTGTTGATTACGCTGCGTGATTTTGAGGGAATGTCCTACGAGGAAATCGGCGAAATTACGGAACTTTCGCTGGTCAATGTAAAGTCTAAACTGCATCGGGCACGGGTCGCATTCAAGACTCGGTTCGAGCCTTATTGGAAGGCGATGCAGGACGATGGGGAAGTGCAATCCGGAACTGGCGGCGGCAAAGTTGTTGATGCTGCGCCAGATTTCGGGAAGTCGAATGGAAGACGCATCGAAATGAAAGAGGAGAAGCAGACCGCGCAGACGCAAACTGAGCATCCGCACGATCACGCAGCAGATCACCGTTCTAGTGGAGTGAAAGGCGGCAAGTAAGATGTCACATTGCAACCATATACAGTCGATGCTGTCGGAATACAACGATGGCAACCTGACACAAAAAGACAAGATGCTCGTTGCGGAGCATCTGGCCTCATGCGATCACTGCGCGCTCGAAGACGCCCAATTGCGCCGCTCGCTTATCCTCTTGAACCACCTGGCGATGCCCGAACCGAGGCTCGACCTTTGGCAGGAGTTCGAACCTAAGATGGTTGAGATCGAAGCCGAACGCCGCCTCACCCCTGCCGGTCGACTGCATCTTTGGTGGCAGCACTTTGTCGCGCATTTTGCCGAAGGCGTGGTGATCTACACGCATCTGGTCGCGCACCAGACCTTGACCAAGATGGAAAGGTACTTGATCCGCGACCCTTTTCGGATGATTGAGTAGAACCCAACCAGAGGCAACGATGCGGATGCAGAGGATTTATGCCAGAAACAACTAGCAGAGCGGCTCTTAGCGACGAGCAGTTTGCGCTCATTGCGAGGGCACTCGCTGAGCCCCGCCGCTATCAGATCCTTCAGCAGATCGGGGCATGCTGTACAGAAATGCCGTGCACTGAGCTGAAGCAGATGCATGATGTCAGCCAGGCGACCCTGTCCCACCACTTGAAGGAATTGGAGAATGCTGGCCTGATCGAAACCGTTCGCGAAGGCAAATTCGCCCGCTTCATCCTCAAACGCGACATCCTACACGCGTACTTGGAACGCCTCCAAGAAATTTAATTTCCGACCGCCGGGAACTAAACATCTCCCGTAACTGTCTCTGTCATTTAGATAATCATCGAATTGATGACTATCAAAATGATTGACATTCAGGACAAACATAGGGAGATCAGTATGAGCCGACTAAGCGGAAAAGTAGCAGTTGTGACGGGTGCGTCTAAGGGTATTGGCGCGGGGATCGCCAAGGTGCTGGGAGCCGAAGGGGCCAGCGTGGTGGTAAATTACGCGTCCGACAAAGATGGCGCGATTAAGGTAATCCATGCGATAGAGCAGGCGGGCGGAAAGGCCATCGCTGTTCAGGGCGATGTTTCTAAGGCTGATGACGTGAGGAGAATCCTCCGCGAGACAAAGAGCGTGTTCGGTACGCTGAACATTCTTGTGAACAACGCGGCTGTCTTTGCCTTCGCGCCGCTTGAGGCTTCTACTGAGGAAGAATTTCACCGCGAGTTCAACATCAACGTGCTGGGCACGATGTTAACCATCCGCGAAGCGGTGAACTACTTTGGCCCGGATGGTGGCAGCATCATCAATTTGACATCGGTCGTCAGCAAGGCGGCCATGCCGAACACGGTGATCTACTCCGCGACCAAAGGTGCGGTTGACACGCTTACTAACGTTCTCGCGGCCGAACTAGCTCCGAAGAAGATACGAGTCAACGCGGTCGCACCGGGAATGACACTGACCGAAGGCGCGGAAGCGGTGTTCGGATCGCTGGGAGTGGACATGAACGCAGCCGCAGCAGGTATTCCGCTTGGCCGTTTAGGTTTGCCGGAAGACATCGCAAAAGTGGTGCTCTTCCTCGCATCCGACGACTCCGCGTGGATCACGGGCGACCGGATCACAGCGTCGGGTGGACAAAAGTAAGGAATTGGGGTGGTATGCTTATGGGCTCCGTCCCGCAAGCATGTCTTTGTCTGGTGTGGGGCAGGCGTCCCCGCCTGCAACGTGGTTTCTGGGTGGCATGCTTGGGCTCTCAGGCCCAGGCATGTCTGCAAGGGCTGTGACAAAGCCAAGGACATGCCTGGCGCTAAGACGCCAAGCATGCCGCCCAAAATGCCTGCCACTAATGCACGCCAACAATGCTCCATGTCGTTGGTACGCTGCCGATGTTGCCGTCATACGACGTGACCGTCGTCCCTAGTGATCCGCCCATCAGCCAGACGTCGGTCGCACCGGTAGTCTTGTTGTGCCAGGTAAGGTCGGGATGGCCATCTTCTAGGAACTCACCGGTCGAGACGACGCTCCAGTTGGTGTCGCTCACGGTCGCGAAGGTTGAACCGTAGGTGAGGACCGTCGTGCCGAGCGCGCCAGTCAGATACCATACGAGCACTTGCCCGGTCTTGGTGTTTTCCAACAATAGATCGGGATGACCGTCTTGGTTGAAATCGGCAGTTCCGGCCACGATCCAATTCGCAGGCAAAGTCGTGAACGCCGAGCCGTATTTCTTGATTGTGTTGCCGTTCATGTACCAGAGTAGGAGCTGGCCTGTGGAAAAATTCTCCCAGAGGATGTCGGGATGGCTGTCGCCGTCGAAATCGGCCATTGAGACAGGATGCCAGCTCGTGTCCGAGATTGACGCGAACGACGACTCGTATTGCAGCACTGTCGTCCCAAGCGTTCCGGTCATCTCCCAGAAAAGGCACTCGCCCGTAGACGAGTTCCACCACAGGAGGTCGGGATGGCCGTCGGAGTTGATGTCCGCAACGGCCTGAATGTGCCACGGCGGAGAAACCGTCGTGAACACGGTGCCGAACTTCTGAACCAGAGCTGTGTCGTCCATGTACCAGACCAAAGTCTGGCCGTTCGAATTCTGGAACAGCAAGTCGTCAATGCCATTACCGTTGAAGTCGAAGCGGTGGCTAAGGTCGAGCTTCGGGCCGTATGCAACAAGATCGCTATAAAGCGCGGTCCCCTTCGGCGTGCCTAGACCAGTCGCCAGATCGTAGCCGGTCACCGCCGGATAGTAGAGATTGTTGCCGATTGTCACATCGTGGAAGTCGCTTACATATTTCGTCGGCTGGCCCGCGAGCGAGTATAGAATTGGGTTGATGAATCCCAGATTGTGCGGCGTGACAACATTCCCGGAATGAGTTGCCCGAGCCTGATTGACCAGCGCAGCAAGTCCGGCCCACAGCGGAGTCGCCGCACTGGTGCCGTTGAAGTCCTGGAAGATGCCTTGGAAAAATGTCGAATAGCCGCCCTCGTCGTAGTCCCCAAACAGCGACACATCCGGCACATTTCGCTGCGTAGTCGAGCCCAGATTGTTCGAATTGGTGAATCCATCCTGATAAGACGGAAAAGCCCACCACGCGCTGATTCCGCCTCCTGACCCCGCCCCGCTGAGACTCCGGCGCGTGTCCGACGCATCGCCCCAGGCCGTCTCGCTGGCATACGCCTCGGACGAGGTGTCGCTAAGGTACGTCGCCCCCACCCCGCAGACATACGGCTGATTGCAAGGATCGCCAACACTCAGCGTGCCTGCGCTTGACGGCGTGCCATTATCGTACGCGCCATTGTCATACGAACACGCAAAAATCGACTGGCCCTGCATGGCCATCTGCATGAACGACTGGTTTTCGGACACCGAAAAGGACGCGGCAGAAGTTCCGAATTCAGTGGCGGACCAGGACGTGCTGACTATGTCAGCGCTATCGTCCGACGCGATCCGCGCGTAGTCGTCCGCGATGCCGGCGTAGGAGTTTGTGGCCTCATAAACCTCGATCTTCGACGCGTACGGGCACATCGCGATGACCAGTTCAATGTCGGCGGTCACCTCCCACGGGTCGCTACCGGGCGAGCCGTCGTAGCCATCGACGAGAACATTTTGCAGCGGCACCGTTGGAATGCTTGGGAAGTAGTGGCTGTCATATGAGGCGATGTCGCTCGCCGTGTAACCGCACAGCTCCATCACCGCGATCGTTTGGCCCTGCCCCGGATCGGTGACGCTCGGAAAATTGTAGATCGTGTGCGTGTCGCTCGGACTAAGCCCATTCTCCCCGCTGCTGTAAAAGCTTCCGGCCCGCGCTCCATCGGGACTAAGGAGCGGCGCGAAACTCACCCATGGCTGCGGCACGGGAGTCATTCTTCCGGCAGGCCGCGCTTGAGCCGAGTTGTCGAGGCCGATCAACCCGACAATTTTTCTGGCGACACTGGCGGGAAAAACCGGCTCGCGATCCGGCGCGAAGAAGATGCGGCCGCTCTCGGCTTGATAGTTGTTCAGTTTGAGATGGAACGCGGACTCAATTGCCGAAGATGATCCTTTGACCTGAATAAGAGTGCGGTTAGCTGAAACGGACGCGACTGTCAATCCGCTGCTTTTCGCAAACGCGGTGACTGCTTCAACATCGGCTTGTGACGGCCCGAACTCGGCGATGAACCGTGCATTGGTCAGGTATTTGCCGTAGTTGGGATCGGATGGGTCGCTGATGCGCGCTAATTCGTCCGTAAGCGTCTGCTGATTGCGGAGGGGCAACAGGAAATCTATCGTCATTTGCGGCGATGGCGTCATACGGCCCAGCAGCTTCGCCGACGCAACCTGTGCCGGAACGTGAATTTGCGCTACTTGGACGAGCTCGTCGGCAGAAACTTTCGTAGCGCCAAGGAATCCTAGCAAGAAAGCGGCAGTGAGGGCAAAGGACCTTCGGAGATGGATATGCGACATTTGACTAACCCTTCATGCACCGAAGCAGTCTTAGTGTACGCCAACTATGCTCCAAGCGGTCGGACGCTGTCGATATTTCCAGCCGTCGTCCCGACCGGAGCGAGGAACGAGTGAAGTGGAGGGAACAAGTAGTTCGTTTTGTTGCCAAGCTGAATTGTTAGCGAACAAAGTGTTCCCTCCGCTCCGTCTAGTCGCTACCGCTCCCGTGCTTCGGTCGGGATGACGGAGAAGACAGGCGGGGACGCCTGCCCCACAACAAATCACATGCCACCCATACCTAAAACGGCGTGATGCTGGCGGCGAGCAAAGCGGCGTGGGACGCGTCGCGGACGGCGACGGTCGCGTCCGCAAGTTTCGCAGGATTTTGCACCTCGACAATCGTGCGGACGATGGTCCTGGTTGAGTCGCCGCCGACTGCGCCCTGGAACGTCGGCGTTTTGGTTAAGCCAATCTCGGGCTGCGTCTCGGCGAGCGACTTGACAGCCTCGTCGACAACCGTTCGCACCTTCTCGATGTCCGTCCCGGGCGGCACGCCAAACTCCACCACGCCCGAAATTGCGCCACGGCTCTGGTTGCAGACCTGCGTGATGTCTCCGTTCGCAATGATGTAAAGTTTGCCGGTGTCGTCGCGCACCTTGACGATCCGCATGCCGATCTCCTCGACAATGCCGGTGACCGTATTGATCGACACGTAGTCGCCGACTACATATTGGTTCTCCATGATGATGAAGAATCCGGCGATGACGTCGCGCACCAGCTTCTGCGCGCCCACGCCAAACGCGATCCCCGCCACCGACGCGCTTGTCACCACCGAAACGGCATCGAAATTCAGCGCACGCAGGAAGAGCACCATGAAGACGAAAAACAGAGCATATTGGCCGACACTGCGGATTAGTCCGGCGAGGGTTTGCTCACGTCCTCTGGTGGCATCGTCGGAAAGAAGATGCAGGCTGCGTTGACCGGCGACCATCGCATGGGCGATGCGCGCCGCCGAACGGTTAATAACGATGCGGCCAATCACATACAGCGCAAGAACGCGCAGGACTTCCAGCGCCGAATCGCGGGCTGCGATCAGCTCGTGGGAGCGAAAGGTGTTGTCGAATAGAAGGTCGAAAAAGTGCATCTTTTCTAGCGCGCTACGGGACGGTTGCTCCGCGAGAGGGATTGCGCCCGCGCACAGCGTAGTATACAGGCAGAAGCAAGATTAGCCGAGGACGGTGGTGAGACAGAGTAGGCTGGTCGTATTAGTCAATTGACGTCAGGCATCTCGATCCCAAGCCTCTCTGCAAGCATCGCCCGGTAGCCGATCGCCTCACGTTCGGTTTTGAAGGAACCGATCATGACGCGCTTGTAGAGCCCCGCGCCCCAAGTCGCGACGAGCGCAAAACTATACGTATATCGAGTCAACTTGCTGGAGTTGTCAACTCTAATCAGATCGATTGCATGAATGTCGGCCGTGTTGCCTTCCTGCGGTCGCGCAAGGTAAAGCATGCCCACCAATCGGCGATATTTGCCGTTCACCAAATCAAAAGTCACGGTCTTCTGGGCCGGCGACATTAAGCAGCCACACTGACAAGGCTGTTAAGATAAGCCCGGGAAGATTAAACGAGGGACTGATCGAGATGTGGATATGCTTCCACGATGCAAATGATAGTCCCCCGCCGACAATCAAGGCAGCAATCGAAACTGCCTTACTGGAAACTCCGGCAATGATGCGGCTTAGACGGGGCTTGATGAAAACGACGGCTTCGTCGTCATTTCGTGCTAGGTACGGGTTGCGGAAAGGATACTGTGCGAGCACCGCGGCGTCCAGCGGCATATCGAGCACCGCTTCTAGGTCGGCAATGCACTGGTCGTAATCCATGGCTCGAATCCACAGCATCCCTTGGTTGGATGACGTTTCCCATAAACGCAAAACCTCGTCCTTCTTATGTTGGTCGCGGAAGACGATTTTCAACCCACGCGCATCAGCAAATATGGACGCCACGTCACCAAATACGCCGGAACGGCGTTTGACGAACGGAAACCAGATTGCCGTATATTCGAAGTGACGTCGCTTGACGTCAAAAGTAATTGCCACCCACTTTGACGTGCTCCAGATGGCAATTGTGACCATAAGTACGAAGGCGGAGAAGGACATGATGACTGTCACTTCGACGGCAGATGCTCGAGACAGATACCCCACCCAAACACAAGCCGCCGAAAGGCAAAGAAAAACTAGGCCAACTAGCCAGGTGCACACCGAATCGAAGATCGAGCTTTGGATGGTTACGCGTTCATTAACGAGCTTAATTCCCGGCACACCTCCGAAAGGCTTTCCGGTCGCGGTGGACGCTGGAGTTTTGCCTAAGGATCGATCGAGCTCAGGCAGCATCCGCCGAAGCAGCGGATTTTTCTTGACCGCCTGGATCGTCTTAAGCGTGCGTTTGTCCTTGTCAGTTAGCTGCATTTTTCGTTGGGTTCGCTATATCGAATTGCTGCTCAGACCCGACCTGCGATTCTGGTAGACATTTCCTGGACGCGCCGATTGTCAGTGTCAAATCTTACTCGATCCAAAGTTGCGTTTCATCCTGGCCACAACGGCTTCTGGCACCACGTTTTCGTTTATATTGCACAAGGCTTCGAGCTAAACATTAACTTTCAAGCAATTTGGAAATTACTCGCGGACTTTCAGCCATATTATTCATTTCCCCGCATACCTACTTGTCACCTCGCTTGGCATGATTTTTGCATATTTGGAATCGGGTGAAGTGCTGCCCTGCCATCGCGATGACGACGATGGCGCACAACTAATGAAAAACGCCTACATAAAATTTTTGACGACACAGGACCGCGAAGAAGGGTTCCAACAGCTTTCCACGACCTCCCAAATCATCGGTTTGAGCGACGAGATCTTCTGCATCCCGCTTGCCACCCTCCGCCTGCTGGACGATCACAACATCAAGTACACGCACGCGTCCGGCGATGAAGTGACTCACACGAAGCGCCGAACCTGGCGCTTCGCGCATCCCTAACCCGACGCGTCAAGTCCATGCTGCCAGTCAGCCTGAACCACGAACCAGATTCCAAAGTCAGCGACACGGCAAGTCTGCCGCTGTTGACCCTGCTATCGTTCCTTCTTGTTGCATTCACCATTGAGTTCGATAATGAGGCTGAGCTTCAGCGCATGGGTATCAAGCCTAGAGCCTGGCTGGTTTCGCTTGCGTTCTGGTCGAACTTCCTTGCCCTGGTTCCCGATGAGGGAATTTCCGTCGCGGCGCTCGAAGACGTTACCGGTAAGTCGCTCAATACGGTTGGCGCGGGCAAGACGGGCATGGAGCGCTGGGGCTATGTGACGGTCACGCCAAATATGACCAGCACCGGCAAACGCCCACTGCTGGCCGAATGGCTCGTGCGCCCAACTCCCGCCGGCATTCGCGCGAAAACGATATTGGCACCGCTCCTCGACACAATTGAAAGCCGGTGGCGGGATCGGTTCGGCAGCGGCGCGATAGACTCGCTTCGAAGTGCGCTTGGCGCAATTGTGTCTCGCACGGAGCATAAACTTCCCCGCTATCTTCCGGTTTTGGGCTACGGGCATACGACTGAGTTTCGAAGCATGCCTGGCTCCCCTGAACCTCCTGACTCGCTGGATTTGTCGGCGCTCCTGTCTCAAGTCCTGTTGATGTTTACTTTGGACTTTGAACGCGATTTTCCGCTTTCCCTTGCCATTTGCGCCAATCCGCTGCGAGTCTTGGAGGAAGTTCCGGTGCGCGAACGAGACCTTTCCGGGATGACGGGTGTGGCAAAGGAGACTCTTGCCGTCGCGACCGGCTTTCTCGAAAAGACCGGCTACGCGGTTTTCGAGCCGACTGAAGGCGCAACAGGGCAATCGATACGGCTGACGGAAAAGGGCCTGGAAGTCAAGTCGGCGTACAAGCAGCGAATCGCAGGAATAGAAGAAAATTGGCGGGATCGGTTTGGTGCGGCGGAAATCGCCAACCTGCGAGAGGCTTCGCACTGCGTCATTGACGAGCGCGACGGCGAACGCTCGCGGCTATCGATCGGTCTTGTTCCACCAATTGGCACGTGGCGCAGTAAGAAGCCCTACCTCGCGCAGACACAGGCGTTTATCAATGATCCAGTTGGTTCGCTGCCGCATTTTCCCATGGTTTCGCACCGGGGCGGATATCCCGACGGGAGCTGACGCAACGGTCTTTTGACCGCTTTGGTTGGACGGCCGCTGGATTCAGTGCCAGCTTGTAGTGGGACTGAAGATATTCAGAAGCGTTCGGTC
The DNA here is from genome assembly GCA_963699265.1 of uncultured Armatimonadota bacterium. Lineage (GTDB taxonomy): Bacteria > Armatimonadota > Armatimonadia > Armatimonadales > Capsulimonadaceae > CAXSEA01. The sequence goes on from OY969427.1 coordinate 2,940,039, forward strand.
TATGGCGAGGGCTAGTCTTCGCCGAATATCTCGTCCAGAGCTTTGCGAAGTTCGGCTTTGCCGCCCCTCTTGAACGCCTCGTTCATCTTGTGCAGATTCGCTTCCGCCAGTTTTTCCTGCTCCTCGGTCAGACGAATAGGCTGCGCCTGCTCCTGGAACACGATCGGCTTTATCCCCAGCCGCTCGATGACTCCCGGGGCGTCCCGCCTGCGCTGTTCCTGAAGCAGCTCTCTTGGAGTGGGATCCATTTTTCGTTTCCTCGTTTCGCGCCATGTTATCCTGCTTCGTCGAATGTGTCAAGAAGGAGGTTCAAACGCCTGTGACGATGAAGATCGCTCCCGCGCGATTTTTCGTCATAATGTTGATCTAAGCGAAGACCGCTCTTCAACATTTAAAGCACGCTTGAGATGATCAGTCCATGGACGAGACCTCACCGCAACCGCTCTCTGATTTTGCTCAAAACTACTATCTGGCCTATCCGCATTCCAACTGTTTTGCGTACCAGGGGCGTACAGTCGTCCTGGGCAACTGGGACAATCAGCGATTTTCGTTGATTCTTCACGATTTGGCCGGTGACGAAGCGGACGCTGTCATCGATTTGAGCCAGTGCGGCGAGTTCGGATCGAAGAGCGATCCGTTTTACGATGTTGCGCTTGACACAAACAGAGTCAGCTTTATCGCCGGAAACAGCGTCTGGATATTGGACTTGAACGATGCACGGCAGCCGAAAATGGTCTACCGCGCGAAAGATGGCGAAACAATACTTGGCCTGCCAAGCATTAAGAGGTCGGGCAGCCATGTGCTTGCGCCTGTAGTGGAAGAATCCTCCTACGCTGTTAGGGAGATCAACTGCGAAACGGGCGAAGTTCATACGCCCATTTCGAAGAGCTGGTGGTCAAACCACTACCACTATTCGCCGTTCGACGAGTCTTGGATCGGATTTTGTCATGAGGGGGCAACCGAAACCATCCCTCGGCGCGTTTGGGCATACCATCCGCAGGAAGCGCCCGAAGGAAGATGCGCTTTCGATCAGAAATGGGACAATCTCAAGACCCGCGTCTGCGCCGGACATGAGCGGTGGGCGTTCCACGACCGGAGTGTCTATATTGTGGGATATGGTGTCAGCCCGGGCAGGCCTCGGGGAATTTATGAGGCATTTGTGGACGGCAGGCCGTCGCGGCTGAGTCAGCGAAGGGGATCGCGATTTCCATGTTGATGTCAGCCGCGATGGGCGTTGGGCGGTTGTCGACACGACAGGCCCGTGGGACGCGCCCGGCAAAGGCTGGGAAAACGCCGGCCAGCGCAACGATATTGTCTCAATCGACACCCAAACGGGCGACCGAAAATACTGCGCCACGAGTCGTCATTTAAAGCATCCTTCGCATCCGCATCCTGTCTTCACGCCGGATTCTCGCTGGATTATCTACAACGAAATCGATGAATCGTTGACCCTGAATAGGGTAATGAAGGTCAAAAACCCCTGGCTAACCGACTAATCGCATTCGCGCGGATGCAATCTTTTTTCGCCAATTCGGCAAATGCGCGAAGGAAACCAACAAGACTTTGCTAAAATGAACGTTTATGGCCAATCCGCAAGTCTTACCCGGTGTTCGTTGTACATGCTGACTGGCAACTCTGCCAGGTTGCTTTCCGAACCGTATTGACTGTACAATAGAACAATTGACTTTTTCGGTAGTTTTTGAGATTCTCCCATTCGAATTTTCGTCCGCAAGGAGCAGTGTTACTATGGCAACAGCCGTATTAGAAGAAAAGGAAGTTGGGCATGCCGCCCACACAAAGACGTCGTCCACTTTGGGTCTCGCTGGCGACATGCGCCGACCGATCAAGGTTACCATGCTTGGGGCTGGTAGCGGCTTCACTCCGACAATTGTCCGCGACATTCTGCAGATTCCTGGGAATCAGGGCGGCACCATCGCGTTGGTTGACATCGACCTTGATCGCCTCGACACCATGCAAAAGGTGATCTCGCGGATGGTCGAGATGAAGTCCGCCGAAGGCGGTAAGGCATGGAAAGTGATCGCGTCGGCCGACCGAACCCAAGTCATGGGCGGCAGCGACTATATCGTCGTTTGCGTCGAAGTGAGCGGTCTAGCTTGCGTTCGACATGACAACGACATCCCGGCCAAATATGGAGTCGATCAGTGCATCGGCGACACCATTGGGCCCGGGGGTCTGTTTAAGTCGCTGCGCACAGTCCCCGTGTTCCTCGACATTCTGCGCGACGCGGAAAAGCTCTGTCCCGACGTCATCGTCCTCAACTACACCAACCCCATGAACATCATGGTGCTTTCGGCCGGACGCGCGGTGCCGTCGATCCCAGTGGTGGGCCTCTGCCACTCGGTGCAGGGTACCAGCCATCTACTGGCGAAACGCGCCGGTGTTCCGTATGAGGAACTTGATTGGGAGTGCGCGGGAATCAATCACTTGGCGTGGTTCACCAAATTGAAGCACAACGGCAAGGATATCTATCCGCTGCTGATGGCGAAGGCCGAGCAAGACATCGCGGGTAATCCTTCCGATCCCGACGATGCGGGCGACATAGTCCGAAAGGACATGATGCTGCACTTCGGTGCGTTCATCACCGAATCCAGCGGCCACCTTTCCGAATACCTTCCGTACTATCGCAAGCGCAAGGACATTCTGGGAAAGTACGCTCGCGCTGGCTACGAGGGCGGGAGCTCGTTCTATGCAGACAACTGGCCGACCTGCGCAAAGCGGCGGACGATAACCGGATGAAGCTGGTCCGTGGCGAGGCAGAGACATCATGGGATCGCTCTTGGGAATACGGCTCGTGGATCATTGAGTCGCGCGAAAAGGATGTCCCGTACCGAATCTATGGCAATGTGATCAACAACGCCAACTACGGCAAGGGCGGCGGCGCTGGTCAACTGATCACGAACCTTCCGTCGGACGGCTGTGTCGAAGTCGCGTGCATGATCGACCAGAATGGCATCCATCCAACTCGGTACGGTGCACTTCCCGCGCAGATGGCGGCGGTCTGCGATTCCAATATGCGCATGTTCGATCTTGCCGCGACGGCATGCATCGAAAGGAGCAAAGAGGCCGCGATCTACTCGCTGCTTCTCGACCCGCTCACCGCAGCGGTCTGCAGTCCCGAAGAGATCAAGAAAATGACCCTCGAACTGTTCGATGCCGAAGCGGAGTTCCTGCCCGGCTTCAAATAGGCTTGCATATAGTTATCATTTCGACCGTAAGGAGGAACGATTGGAGCGGAGAAATCTCTCCATTCCCCTCCTTTCGGAAGGAGGGGCTAGGGGAGGTAGTCGTGGCCCAACTCGTTCCTCACTTGCGTCGAAATCACACGCCGCAGACTTGGAACAGACCGTCGCGCGGACACACGAATACAAATCCCAAACCATCGCAACCATTGAGGCGTATGGCCCGCGTGAGCGCAGGAAAGCCAACGTAAGAGAGATTTCTCCGCGCTCTCGTTCCTCGGTTGGTCGAAATGATAATGCGCTACGCTCGCGTGAGCGCAGTAAGAACCTCCCTCAGTCCCTCCTTCCGAAAGGAGGGAAGCAGACAGATTTCTCTGCCGCCCTCCTACACAGCTCTGTCGAAATGACAAGCTAAACCCTCCCCGTCAGCGACAGAATCACCCGCCGCCCCTGCTGGAAGCGTGTTCCACTGAAGCCCGAGTTGAAGTTTAGGACAGTCAGCGAGTTGAATACGTTCTCGACATCCAATCTCAAACCGAGGCCTGTGGAAGTCGGCCCGGTGCCGAGGCGAAGGTTGACCAGCGTGTTCTTATTTTCGAATCCGCCAGCGAGCTCATTGGAATTGAACGGGCTTATCGCGACCAGTGCGCTCGACGCTTCCCCGCTGCCATAGTAGAAGTTGACGCCTGCGAATGCCTGCGATTTCCACGTATAGTCAACACCCGTGCTTAGCGTGTCATATTGATTGTGATCGTTGATCGTCGGGGCAGGGGCACCGGTCTGATCGAGACCGCCTGGTCGCGCATGTTCATGCGCATACGCGATATAGCTGCCAAAGCCAGCGTTTCGTAACGGCGTCAGGTTGTATGACACTTCGAAGCCATGCAGGCTGGCGTATTGGTATTGCAGCGTCGTGTAAGCTCCAATTTGCGTGAAGGGGATGAGGATGCCGGTGTCGTTTTGGTTGCGGACATTCTTGTAGTAGTACGCGATCTTGGCTGACTCTCCCGGAGCAAGCTGCCGCTCAACGTTCGCTTCATAATGATCAAACGTCTCAGGTTTGAGCGCCTGACCAACAATCGCGCCCTGCGAGAGCGGCGGTTGGGTGAACATCTTGTCGTAGATCAAACGCGCCGTCGTTCCGGGACTGGTCGCGTACGCGAGATTGAACCGCGGCCCAAGGTACGCTTCGTTGACTTTGACTGTCGTGCCAATTGTCTGCTTTTGGCCGTAGCTGTCGAGGCGCGCACCGTAGTTGATGACCAGCCGCTTGCCTGAATTAAATGTGTCCTGCAGGTATCCAGCGGCATAATATCCCTGCTTATGGACGTGGACGATAGGTGCAGTCGAGCCGGGTGTTGCCAAGAACACTGGATTTCCAAGAGCGTCAACCACCTGATTACCGCTGGCATCGGTCGCGTAAGTTCCGTTCGGCGTCAGTTGCGGACCTCCTGTCTGCACAGCGGCAAGCCCATCAAGCGCGAGCTGGCTCTGCGGGATGAACTGATACGTCTCGTCACCGACTTGATCCTGATAGATGAATCCGGCTTTGTACGTGTGCTGGCTTTGCGATGAAGTCACACTGCCGCTCAACTCCTCTTCGGTCGTCTTGCGCAGGACAGTCGGATTGAACTCGATCGAATTGTCAATGGTCGAGAGCGTGCCGTCCTCGTTGAACGAATTCAGATCGATAGACGGGTTGTTGTTCCGGATATCGAGCCGGGAATCGTTGGCACCGAGCGACAGAAGTCCCGTGACTTTTGGATTGAACGTGTGCCGCAGATTTAAGCCGACGAACCCGTTCTCGTCGTTCTGGTAGACATCCTGACCATCCGTCTGCTGCGAGCCAAGCGAGATATTCTGGCTCCCAAGTAGTCCTGCGGTAGGTGCGATGCCGGCCTCGGAGCCGTCGGCATCGCGCGCCCCGCCGTAGCCGTATCCCTGGCCGACCGACGCGTATTTGCTTGAAAGACCGGTTCGGTTCGCGATTTCGGTCTGGCCCGGGGACTCGTCGATTAGAAGGCTCAGCGTGTCTTTTGGCCCGGCAACATAGTCAACATTGCCGAAAAGGGTCAACGCATGCCCGTGATTGTGCGCGTCTTGATTGTCCGGCTGCGGGGCTTCGAGGGCGTTGTCGGTGCTGCGGGAATCGACATTGAACAGATAGCGAATTCTACCGAGGAACCGGGCCGTTATCGCTGGACTCCAACGCCTGACCTGCCTGGCCGCCAATGGACAAAATGCCATCGTTCGTCTTGTACCCACCCGAGCCCGCCTCGAACGACTGGAACGGGACAATTGGCCCGGCTTTCAAAGTCAGATTGAGCACCGCGGCCGTTTCGCTGCCGTATTCCGGCGCAAATCCGCCTGTGATGACGTCCATCGATTGAATAATATCGGGACTGATGAACGGCGCGGCGCGTCCTTGGTTGACCCCTCCCAGCAGAAAGCCATCGACATAGATGCTGGTCAACGCGTGCTCGCCGCGCGGGTGAACCGCGTTCACCGACGACGGCACAAATCCTGGCACGGTCGAAAGGACGCGCCCTAAGTTCTGCGGATTGCCGCCGTTCGCAGGAAACTTGGAGACGAATGTCGCGTCGCGTCGCGTGTCGCTTGCCGCTCGGCTACCCGCGTTTGGGATGATATGCGTAACTCCCGCAACCTGCCGGATACGCGTTTGCAGCGAAATGGTGATATTCGTAGTTGTATCTGAAACGACTGTCACCGTGCGCGTGTCGCCGTATAGTCCGGGAAGCTGCTCGGTAGTGAGTGTCCAAGCGCGGCTGAAAAGAGGGGCTGTCAGGACAACGCCATTTTCGTCCGTCTCGATCTTCTGATCGCCGACCACTCCGGCCGAATCATGCAGCGTAATGAGGACATGCGGAACAGGCTTGCCGTCCGCTTCTTGAATGGTCGTGATCTGCAGTCGCCCCAATACATCGGCGAATGCAGGCGAAAAGAAAGTGTGCGCAAGAAAAAGCGCAAGAGACAAAATGCCAAGGCAGGCGGCAAAAGGCAGCCGTTTGCTGGGCACAAAACGATATGCGTACATGATTGTGAAGCTCCCTCGGCCAAAGGAGGCCGTGCGTTTTAGTGAGCGCAGTCGACCCTGGCAATCGCCATGGATATTGGGCCGCCTACGATGGTTCGCGTGGACAAGAGGGAGCGTGCATGTTACAATCACCGCGGTCAACAGGCGCAAAGATTCGCCTTTGGTGATGAAATGCGCGTGCCCGGCGCACAGGTGGTACCAACACCTGTGCGCATTTTTAATGCCCGGACTGCGAACGATTTTTCGCCAAAGCTTGAATCACTGTGCTGGTCAAATCGCAAAACGATCTGGGTTCGGACACGTTGATCTAAGCCTGAGGCAAAAACTATTCAGTTATGGTGAAACGGAAAATGGTGGCGCGACAGGCCATCCAACTAAATGGACGCCAATGAAACTGCGCCGAAAGACTAGCTGTTGAGGTTGGCCGGAGGGCCGCGAAGCTGGATATCGCTTGAGCAGCGAATGAGAATGTTGGTCGGCAATGCAGGTGCAAACGCCGCTGTGAAGAATGGCGAAAGTGCGACCGTATGTGAAGTCGACGAAGCCGTGTGAGTTGCGCCCGACCATTCGCAGGCGACACATGGGCCTGTTCCGGTCGAAACTGAATGATGCAGCGATGCGGATGAATGTGCGGGCGAAGACGCGGGCGAGTAGGCGCTCAGGTCGTCGCTATGGGCAAGCTGCAATGCGCCGCTCAGCCAAACATAGACGATGGCCAGGAGCCACGCTACATGCGTCGTCTTAATGGATGCTATTTGTGTACGCATCGATCCGCTAAAGGCAACCAAATCCCTCGATTTGCATCATACCACACACTTGGATTACTCACAATAGCAGATCAGCGAGAGTTTTTCTAGAAATAGCTCTGCTCGATGCCGAACTTTTCGGCGATGGCGCGGAGCTCGTCATGCGTCAGGCCGTCGGCTACTCCGTGGTTGGTCATGTTGAGGTACTCGTACTTCGCCCCGGTTTCAGCATATTCGACCCGATCCGCCGCACGTTTGACCGACATATCGCTGCGCGCCATCACGCCGTGCTTGGCCCACAGCACGACGCGGTAATCGTCGAGCATCGCCGCAACCGTCGCCTGCATGAGGTCGTCGGAGCCGGGCAGCTTGAACGGCAGGTACGCAACCCCCTTGGGAAGCTGCACCAGGGTTTCGGGCTGCCAGCGTAGGATGTGCGTGTTGAGATAGGTTGAATCTTGATAGCGCGGGATGTGGCTGAGGTACGTCAGGTAGAGGGGCTGAGCGTGGATGACGGCGTGGAAATCGAGGTTGTCGCGCGCAATCAGGCGCTTGTGAACAGCAAGATGCGAATTGAACTCGCTCGTTGGTCGTTCGAAAAGACGCCGCGGCGACAGATGCATGGTCGCGGTTTCGCCGCCTTCGTCGACTTTGAGCGCGGCAAGGTTTGCTTCGGGATCGCGCCCGATCTCGCGAAGGCGACGACCCGAACCAGTTGCGAGAAACACCTTGCCCGCAAGCTCCGGCACGGCCTCTGGGAGCTTGTAGGGTTGCGTCAGTGGAAAAACAGTTTCCAGATCAACTTCCCAGCCAACAAAGACCGAAATATTGCCAGCCGCGCCTTCCGAAGCCTCGATCTCGACCAAGCGCGTGCCGGCCTCGCCGATAAGCTGCATGATCTCGCGGAGGGTGGGGTAGGGTTTGGTGATGGGCATGATGGGAAGTTCGGGAGGGAGGGGGGAGATTCCTGCTTTACTGACCAGCTCAGCCGGGTGCGATTCCAAGGCAGATATTAGACATATGGATGCGCCAGCCGCAAGTTGTGCCCTCAATAGAAACCAATGGGGGACCGAACATGAATTGAGGCGCAGCGATTAACAGAAGCCTATGCGGGGATAGCATTGGCGGTAGCGGTGAAGCTCTTTTCTACAGAGAGTTTCATCTCTGATTCCATCGCCCCGATCGCTTGCACGTGTAGATTGATTTCGTCTGGAGTCAGCTCCCGAGCCTTCCAGACGTTACTATCCTTTTCCAACGTGGCTACCTGAAGCGGGTCGCCAATTCCGCCCGGCTGCGCGTGTATGCTGTATTTCAAAGCCCAAATGGTCGATAATACGGCCTCGTTGACAGTCGGCGGGCGGTCAGGCCAAAACACTCGTCTTATGAATGCCAAGAACGGGTCAGCGGCTGGTTGTCCGCTTCCGATACTGATGAAGGGCAGAGAGTTTGTTGCTTCTTCTGGAGCACACTGCGCAGTAAATTGAATTAGTGAGGAATAATCCCCAACTGGAAAGGCAATTATAGAGGAATGCAGGCATTCCATTACTGCTGGTTGCCCGACTCCAGATCTTGACACGACCTCAGCATTGTCATACAGCGGTTTCGCGTGCTTCCAAAGGGCTGCCGTTATCTTCTGGCGAGCGTCAAGCACGGTGCGCCAGTTAGCTCTGCCGTTTGTTGTGGCAATAACGGTCTGAAGTTCATGCTGATAAGATTGAGCAAGTCCCACCGGCCCGGAAACGCCAAATATTACGTTTTCCCCAATCAGCGCCAGCTTTCGACTGCTTGCCTGCTTGATCGTTTGCTGCTGACTAAAAGGGAGCGCGTATGTTGCGACCCCATCCGACCCGATGACTACACCATCGGAGCACTTTACACCGATAATCAGCGTCATTGGGCCTTCTTGAATATGCTCTTTTCGGCATAGGCCGGAAACTCATTGTATATAGCACCCACCAGGCCCGCGAACGTTTGCTTTCGAACCCAATCGACAATTGTTTTGGCGCGTTCGGTCATTTCAACGTTCTGTGTTCCAAACAACTGCCGGCCAGCTTCAATCCCTTGTTCGGTTGCCTCGTATGATCTATATTTGCTAGGGACGCCTTCTTCTATCTGAACCATACCAAGGCCAACGAGACGCTCAGCATCTGTATAAACGTCAGCGTCGAAAGGGCCGTAGTTATAGGGTTTGAAGTTGTAGAATTTCGTAGCAACGGCGTCTTTACCGAGTCGTTCACCAAGAAGGAATACGGCTTTCTGGAGCTGCACCGGGCTGAGCGGATGGCCATCTGCAAGCGCAAGAGCGAAAAGCGTCCATTTGCTTCTCTCGTCATCTGGGCCGGCCCATGTTAGACCCTTCATAAAGTTATCCTTGAAATTCCGAACAAAGGTTCCCTTAACAGGGAAGATTATACCACAGCATGTAGCATTTAATCCAAAAGTGTTTTACGCCGCCACCATCCTCTCCTCTGGCCCGATGATCTCGTTAAGATAGTCCGTAACCGACCCCTGGTCGATCACACCGCCTCGGCTGCGGCTGGCGATTTCCAGTTCGGCGGTCAACGCGCGCAGCAGATAGTAGTGCCGCCGGTTTTCGAGCACTGTGCCGACAAACCCGCGTCCGTCGCACGCCGGGCAGACCCGCACACCACCCGAGCTGCGCGGCGTGTAGCCGTGGTCGCAGTCGGGATTGATGCACCGCTTGGTTTGCGGCAATGCGTTCACGGCGTCGCTGAAATTAAGCTCATGAGTCAATCGTTTCATTGTTGCTATGCCCCTGTTGATGTTCCACTTCACTTAGCCGCGCCTGCAGGCGGCCGACTTCCGATTTAAGCTGGGCGTTGTCGCGCCGTAGTTCGCCCGCGATTTGCCGCCAGTAAGACACCTCCTGGTGCATGGTCTCAAGCTGCTGCTGAAGATGCCCCTGCCGAGATTCGCATTCGGCCCGGATGATCGACACGTCGCGGCGCAGTCGGTCGATTTCGAGACGCATTCCGTCGATCAGGTCGGTCGCCTCATGGAAGAGACGTTGCCTGTCAACGGTCTGGTCGTGTTCAAGCACGCGATGGTCGAGCGACCTAATTCCGCGTTGCTGCGACAGCAAATTGACCGCCGCGGCACCTCCGGAGCCGGTCAAAAACGCGCCTACATACTGCCACCAATCCATTGCACTTGCCTCGCGCCTGCTCGTCTGACTATTTGCGTAAAAATTAGCCCTCCTTGGCGCAATAGCCGTAAAGGAAGGCGACGATTCTGCCGATATTCCATGTGTTAGGCCCCGGCAAGAGAACGAGCAAAACGCACGCCTCCAAGCACGGGCTTTTGCCGGGGTCTTACAATGCCTACCGTTCGTATGCCATTTGAGCGCCGCCTATTTCAGGCGAATCACGCTGCATGGCGCCCACTCCACACACACCAGCAGTGCCGCCAAAATCGCCAGCGCCGCCAGCAGAACGTGAACAAAAAACCATCCGAACGGATGGTAGCTGCGGTCAATCTGTTGTTTTCTGCGGTTTGTCGAATTGCCGAGGACACTCAAGCGGCGATTTGACCTCCTGCACTCTGTAGTGCAATTGGCGCAAACTGCTTATAGGCCGCGTCGATCAATTTCGCTACCTCGCCGTTCAGCAGCGGGATCAGTACTGCGGATGCCCACCCCGGAAAATGCACCAACGCCTGCGCGACGAGGCGATCTGCCTGCGAAGTCACCCACGCGACCACAGCATCCTCCGACGCCTGCGGGTTGGACGCAAGATAAATCCCAATCTCCGCGCGAATCTTGTCGAACAGGCTCGACTCTGCATGCGTTCCGAAAAGCTGCCGAATCAACCAATCCATCGTTTGTTGTCCTTTCATTGATGCGAAAAAATGCGGCCCGGACAGTGAGTTGTCCGGACCGCTGCAGCAAACCAATAACCATTCAGACTAGATTCTCAAATACACCTATTACAGCGTGTGGCTGCTAGAGGTAATATGGCGAAAATAGCCTCGGAGCATTCTTTGTCCCGCAGCTTGCGGACGAATCCAAAATTATGCGCCACAAGCAGCTAGCGAAGATTGCCGCCGTATTAACCACGCTTTGCGCACTCGCACTGATTGCTGCGGTCAGTATGTGGCCGCAACCGCCTCGAGTTCTTTGCTTCGGCGACAGCATCACAGCCGGCATTCAGAACAACTTCACGCAAACTCCGGGCTATCGACCGGAATTGAAGCGCCTCCTAGATGAGGATGGCCACAGCGTCACGTTTGTCGGCAGTTTAGTCGACGCGGCTGGATTTCATCACGAAGGCCATTCCGGCTGGACTTCCGCGGAACTGCTGACGATCACGCCGGAGGTCATGCAGCAGTCGCGACCCGACATCGTCCTTGTCGACAGTGGCACTAACGACCTCGTCGCTGGCGACAGTCCGGAAGTCTGCGCCCATCACTTTGCTATGCTGGTCAGCACAATCTACGACTACAACCCCAGGGCTTTTGTCGTGGTCGCGCGGCTTTCGCATATGTCGCCGAAAGTCGAGCCGTCCACGGCGCGGCGCGACAAGTACAACCTGCTCGTGGGTGGGATCGCCGCAGACTTGGCGTTGACCCATCGATGCGAAGTCGTCGACTTCAGCAAAATGCCGATGTCCGACCTTTCGGACACCGTCCACCCCAATAGCGCCGGGTACGCTTACATGGCCGAGCGCTGGAACCGCGCCATCCGGCGGTACTACGGCAACTGACGAAGCGCGACATTTAGCTTCGTTCCTCGACTCTGAAAAATTACTTCCGCTTGCTTTTCCGCTTTTCGCTTGCTCACGCGAGGGAAGAGTATATGGAAACAGCGGAAACCGTACTTTCTCCGATTGCTCATCCGCGCGAACGGCCCGAGCAGTTTAACGTCGCAAGGATAATCTGGGTTCTCGTTACCGTCGTGATAACGATTTCTATCGCGTTTGCAGTCGAAGTCAGTTTCGCCGCCTTTCGACCGGTCCGTATCATGCCGATCGGCGACAGCATCACCGCCGGAGTAGACGAAGCCGCTAGTCCAGAATCGAGCACGGTGAAGGGCGGATATCGGCCGTACTTGTTTATGACACTCGAAAGCCAGACGTCGCGCAGGCTCGAGTTCGTTGGATCGCGCGATAACTCTCCTAAGCAAGATTTGGGATGGTCTTTTTGCGAAGGCCATCCGGGTTCAACTCACAGCAAATCGCGGACGGTTTCCGCGCCTGGGATGACACAATTCACGCCGACATCTTCCTAGTTGAAGTAGGTACAAACGACTACGGCACAGGAATGAGCTTGGACGAAAGCCGCGTCGCTAACGTCGAACTGTGGACGGAGATTATGGATCAAGACCCCAACTCAGTGGTCTACGTCGCCTCAATTCCGCCGTGCCGCGAAGGTCATAGACACGGCGTCAAGAATTCCTGGATTGACCGTTACAACGCGATGCTGAAACAAACTGCCGAGCAGTTCGGGAAGGATCACCCACGGTTTTATTTTGCCGACCTGCACGACGGAGCGCACCTATTACCCTCCGATTTTGGGCCGATGGGGTTGCACCCCAACGACAATGGCTACCGCAAGATCGCTGCGTTTTGGAGCAGCCAAATTGAGCCGATGGTCGAGCGAAACTAGGCGCTAGGGCAAACTGACCTGCTGCATGGTGTACGCTCCAGCTTGGAGGGACGATATGTAGAATGTGTCGGAAACGCCTCCGGAATAGAACATCGAATACGGTTCGCTGTACAGATTGCTGCGTTGCGTGCTGGTGAGCTGCGTATTGAAGAAATAGAAGAAATCTATTGAGCCGTTCATTGTCAGAACATCCGAGGTGCCCATGTTGTACGCACCTATTGCCGCCGTGCCGGTCAGCGACGTCGCCATCGTGCAGGCTAAAGTCAGGTCTGCCGTCGTTGAACCGTCAAGATAGGCAGACCACGCCGAACCGTCATAGGTTAGAAAAACGGTATGCCAGTTGCCGTCGTTTACGACTGTCGATCCAGTCGCCGCCGTCGTCTCTTGGTCGAGATAGAGCTTGTTTGACGCGATTGCAAAGTTGATGCCCTCGTTCGGATTGACATTTCCATAGGTGAACAGCCTGACGGTGCTTGTCGCCGTCGTCTTGAATCGCATCATCAGTTCGCAGTTGCCGCTTCCCGGCCGGAGATCGGTATCAGCAAACGTGACTCCTTGGCCAGACCCGTTCATGGCGACATCCGCGCCCGCATCGCCGGTACTCCACGACGAGCCCGACGTAAATGTTCCCGTCTTGGAGTTGGCGGCCTCTTGAGTGGTCGTTCCCGTGCCTTCCTCCATCTCGAACGCCGCCACCGCTAGGCTGGCGGGCGACGAAGTGAGCATGCTCACCGGCGCGGTCAACTTGGTCGTCGTTCCGACGGATCCGCTTGCCTCCAAGAGATAGAGGTTTCCGCGGTTTCCGCTCGTCGCGGCGGGAAGCGATGTGACTACATTGACTCCTGAACCGCCGCCTGCCGCACTCAACGTTCCGCTCGAAAGCGTCAGCCCCGAACCAATGGCCGTGATAGGCTGAGCCTCGCTGACAGTGCCGAACGAAACTGATAGGCCCGAACCAACCTGCATCACACCGGGTGCTGATGTTGTCGCCGCATTTACCGATACTGTGCCCGACGTGTTCACCACGGGAGCCGTGAACGTGTAACTCGATCCTGCGCTGCCGTTGCTCGCGCTTGTGATCCTGCCGTAACCATCGACCGTTATGTTCGCATTAGTGTAGGATCCTGCTGAAACGCCGGAAGTCGGCAAGTCCGCAGCCATTAGTGTCCGCCAAGTCGGGATCGCCGCGGAACCCGACGACGGTCCGGCAAACACCGTGTTTGCAGTCTGTGTGGCAAAACTAATCGCGAGCGTGCCTGAACTCGCCACCGGCGAGCCGGACACCGAAAAGGTCGAAGTCGGCGCGGAAATGCCGACCGATGTGACCGTTCCAGAGCCTGGCGCGGTTGACGAGTAGATCAGCAGGTTGCCGTTGTTGCAAGTGCGCCAAGCACTTGTCGAACCGTTTTGATCGACTTGCCGCACGCGGACGTACACGCCAGTCGAGGGCATTGTGAACGTGTTCGGCGCGATTGTCATGGACGTCGCCGAGGTCATTGCAAGCGAGAGAGGCCCGCTAGAGCCCCACCACGTCAAATTGGTGTTATCTGGCCCGAGCCAAGTTGTGCCGTCACCGGAAAACTGGTATTCGAAGTAGCCGCCGTTGTCGACGAGGCTCAGGCCGCCGATGTTGCTGTCGAATCGCGGGAAAATCAGCCAGTTCATCTGCGTGCCGGTGTAGGTAGATTGACAGTCCGCAAACGACGGTTCCAGATTGCTCCCCGGCGTGAATCCGCTTCCAGACGGCGTAGCCCACATAACCGACCCACCGCTCTGGATGGTCGGCACCTGGCCACTCGTACCGCTCGATCCGTTGAGCGCGGACGGCGGCACCGTGCCTGTTGCGATGCGCGCGCCATTGAGCGTGGACTGGGCGAAACAGCCGTGGCAGGCAACAAAAAAGAGCGCCAATGCGCTCAACTGGCTCTTCATCTATATCTTATCCTTCCCTTCCCGTTTCGGGAGGGGTGGCGACTTGTCGCCGGGGTAGGTCTTCCTCCGTTTCGGGAGGGGTGGCGACTTGTCGCCGGGGTAGGTCTTCCTCCGTTTCGGGAGGGGTGGCGACTTGTCGCCGGGGTAGGTCTTCCTCCGTTTCGGGAGGGGTGGCGACTTGTCGCCGATTTAGGTCTCGGCCCGGTTTGGTTACGTCGGCGACTTGTCAACGGCGTAGGTCGCCTAGTAGCTAAACACCCCGCTGATATAGCTCACCTCACTCGGATTCGCATATGTCGTAGTTAGGCTAGTTCCAGAAACCGTATAGTTCGCCGGATCCTCCAGGCCCAAGTCCGTGAACACCAGTACGATGTCTCCGTCCGCCGCCTGGGGCAAGGTGTATGTTTGGTTGTTTCCGCCCGTCAACGTTTTCGCGAGCTGGCACAGTCTCATCTGCGGCGATGGCGTCGTGCCGCCCGTTCCAGACGTGCTTGCCGACGCCGCGACTCCGGCAATGCTCGATGTCGAGCCGCCGCCGACAGACTGCTGTATGTCCTTCAGGATTTTCGCCCAAGTCGGACGCTCATTGTTTAGCTCCAGCGTCACCGCGAGGTTCAGGTTTGACCACTCGTAAGCCGCTTTCGAGCACCACGAATCGGCGATGTCGTTTTTCGTGCCACTGACACGGATGAGCGTCCCGTTACTTGGCGACGGAATCTGCACGAACTCGCTTGTTAGTTCCAATTTGGGACGAACGATCGGCACGGCAAACCGGTTGAAGTATGCAGCCACATACTGCCACGCGTCCGAATCCCAATCGACTATTGCCGAACTAGTGATGAGCTTCTCCTGCCGTCCGTAATCTGTAATCGACGCCAGCGCGCCGCTGCTGAGCAGGCTTGTCAGCGCCGGGTCGGTTACGTTAACATACCGCTCAAAATTGGTGCTGCGCAGATAGTTGGACGTCGCGTAAACCGCGCCCGCATTGGCATCCGATCCCTCCATAGCTGCCTTGTCACGTACAGAGACCCCGTCGATATCGTAGACGCCTGACGACACCAGGTTGACAATCATCAACGCGCTCGCCGCATTCCCATAGACCGCGACATCAAAATACACAAACTGCCAGGTGTTGTTCAGCGGCACACTTGCAGACTGGTACGGCTCGTGGTTGACATGGCCGTCCCCCGCGTATTCGACATATTGCACCCACACCGTTCCGCTCCCCGACGTAATCTGCCCGCTCGCGTTCGGATCCATCTTGACGCGAAAGCCGATCCTCAGATTGCCGCCAGGGGGAGGGGTGAAGCGATACTTGGACGTTGTCGGCACATTTCCGGGCGCAGGCAAGATGCTGACACGATGATTCATATCGGTCACGTAGCAACTTGCCCGTACGCCATACGATCCTTCCCAAGCCGCGCTCGTGTTCGCCCAATCGATATAAAGAAATTTGCCGCCACTTGTTGGCATGCCCTGCTCGTACTGTGTCGTCCAACCAATCTGCCCGGCCTCAGTCGCATCGTACATCACCACATCGTCAACAAGCAGCACCTGACCCGCGCCGACGTTCGCTGTCGCTTCGATATAGACACGTGCATAGGTGATCGATGAGTTCTGAAACACGAAGCTCAGCAGAATACTGTCGCCCGCAAGGATAGTCGTGCCCTGTCCGCCGGTCCACGACGACGATGACGGCGCAAAGTTAAGCGTGTACTGCTCGAGGTTCGTCCCGCCCTCTGTTGCCGAACCAATCACCCCTATTTTCCCCGCGCTGGCGACACCACCATTCTCTCTCGCCGCAAAGAGCGAAATCGTGTACTGCTTGCCAGGTGTGACGGCAACATCCTGATAGATCGACTGGCTTACCGCATTAAATCCCGCGCACCAGCGGCCCGTGTGCGGGCTGTGGTTTTCGTTAATCTGAGGGATGTAACCATAGCGGAACGCCCCACCTGCAGTCGCCCACGGCGACGGTATCCCAGTCGAAAAATCATCTGGCGTTTCGAATCCGCCGTTTCCGATCAGCGAACCTGTGTCCGAATTCGGCAGCGACAGGACTTCGAACGAAGAGGTAGTGATCAGATTCGGATAGAGCGCCGGCCCGCCTTCGAGCTTGACCGCATTGCAGAGGTATTGACCCTCTTGCGGTGCCGAAAGCATCTTGACCGTCGAGCCGACATAGAACTGATTGCTCACAGTCGTCGTTTTCGGCCTGAAGTAAAATCGATCATATCCCGAAACGGGATCGATGTCCCAACCCCAAACCGCATTGCCGCCGGACTGCTCAACTAAGTTGTCGAGCACGTCCTTGACGGTGGTATTGGTCGAGTCCAGCAGGTAAAGCGTCACCCCGCACGGCTGTATATCAGTCAAGTAGCGGCCGTAGCCTTGGTAGTATTTGCCTACAACCAAACTCGCATCGACGCCCAACGCAAGTCCGCGCCGCATCGCGTAATCGGAGATAACCGACGCCGCATACGTGCTCAAATCTGCCGAGAACGCGTTTTCGAAGTATCGATCCTCCAGGCAGGCGGACATATCGACCATCCGACCGTATCCACCAACGGCGCGGTTCTCCTTCAACTCGAGCAGTCGATCAGGGTTGGATACCAGCCCGCGAAATCGCGGCACCGTTTCGCCCGTCCCGACTATCCAAACCTCGACCACATCGTTGATGCGCGGCAAAAATCCGCTCTCATCAAACGCGTCCGCGGTCGTGATCGTAAACTGCCCCGCGCCACCGCCTTCGACCAGCTCCCACTCCGCGCGCAGAACCTGCGCGGGATCGAACCACAGCCGCTGGCCGTCGCGGAAAAATCGGATATCGATGTCGTAAGAAGAAGGCATTTGGATAGTCCGGGCAATAAAAAAGCCCTACCCGATGGGAGAGCGAATACTGAAATTGCAAACGAATTATAATGACAGTGACTGTCTCAGTTTAGTGCAGGCGTTTGCACTGTTCCATGGGCTCTATCGCGCACGCTTCATACTTCAAGGCTTATCGCTGAGCCCGCAGTCAGCGAAAGTTCGGTTAGGCGATGGTCGTATATGCAGGATCGAGTCGCAAACGCTGTGAAATGCCGTCAACATTTATGACCTTTAATATTGCTTCAGCTTGATCCATTGCCTCCCTTGCATGGTTGATGTTGATTTCAGGTTCAACAAAGTAATCTGCATTCGTTCTTGAAGTTTTAAGCCTGAGTCCAACTTTTCCCACTTTGGCCAGTTCAGGGTCATCTGAACTCATAAAGGCGAACCATACAGCTTCGTGATCACTTATCCTCTTAGGCTTAGGCGCTTGCAGCCACCAAGCCTTAATTACCATCAGATCGACCGACGATTCTCGTACAGCGGCATCAGCATATCCGTAGGCAGCGTAATATGCACGGCTAACGCACGAGCGGCAGCGACTCTCCTCCGGTAACGCCTGTACCAGCAGCTTTGCATCGTTCAGATAGTCTTTCCACTCAAACGGCATCAGTTTGCAGCGATGTAGTTTACGTTGAACACAATGAGGCCGCGAGAATTGCTCAATGCCGCGTCCCACCAATTCTCGTCAAAGTGGGCGAGCTTGGCCTTGACAACTTCGTATGGCTCTGGGGTCTGAATATAAGCCTGAAGAACGGGGTCGCCGTCCGTCTCCATGTCCGCCTGAAGATTCACCAGCACTGGTGTGCCGAGGCCGAAAGACTGATCAACAGCCTGCTTTGCTTCGGCGAGAATCTCTAGGACAACGGGATTTTCTGCAACGTAGCATTCCACAGACGGACCGTCTACAACCGCATATTGACTAAGTATACGCCGTATCAAGTCCCGCTCCAAGGTCGCTGGCGCCATTGTAACGTTGGATGAGGCATTGGCCGTCCATTTGTGCTTGGTATCAGAAGCACTCGGGCCCAAAACTTGGATTAAATCGTCATAACTGCAGTAGCCGGTCGGCCAGTCAGGAACATCCCATTCAGGCATCAACGAATCTGCGCTAAGCAACTCGGGCATAAAATGTTGTCCTCTGAATCATCTAAATATCGATTTGGTTTTTTCAGTTAGTATGGTTTCAAATGCGTCCTGCACACTATCGTGCGCATCCGTTATCCACGAATCCACCTGCGGCATTTCAACCTTGCATGGGCTGTTCGTGAAATAGTCGAAGTCCAAAACCAATAGGGGATTTGCAGCGTCTGCAGGATTCTTCCCAGAGTAAAACTGGATCTTTAGAGAGTCCTGGCCATCCTTGAATTGTAGCTGCGTTCCAGTGAGCCACCCTTCGCTCTTTGCGCGTGGACCGCCAGTTGTCGGCAGGGCGGGAACTGAAGGATACATCGTGAAGTATTCGTCAAGCGGCAAGCCGACCGATTCAGGTGGCATGCGCAACTCGTTAATGACTCTCAATCCTATACGGTTGACACTCTTGGGAGTGACCGTCTGACGGTACACAGCAAACATCCCAACCACGATCGGCAGGAATTCCTCCCACGTTTCGTACTCCTTAACGCTTGAAATGGACAGCTGGTGTGGCGCGATAGCGACTTCAATGCGACCAGAAGCATCCGAAAATCGAGAGCTGGAGAACGGTGCCTGCGCGGGCAGTGATCCAACTCCGATGGTGAACCCAACCTGCAACTGTGGCGCAGCATGCACGGTAGGATATCGATCCTTTATCTGCGCATAGAACAGCCCATTGGTAGTATTGTCCCACTGCTTTCCCGGAAGAGTGTTGATTTGGACGGTCACGCTCTTCAGCGGTGCCTTAGAGTAGCGGACGTCATTGTATGGCATACATTTTATGTCGGCAGCAAGCAGCGTATCTGAAGGACTATTCGTGCACCACACGAATAGTCGGAACGCGCCTAGCAGTCTAGGCCCTGGTTTCAGCGAAGATCGCCGCATCTACGTCCCGACAGATATTGCTGGAATCAACTAAGAACTAGCAAATGAACTACCTGCCGAAATCTGGAGTAAGACATCGCTGCAAAACAATAACGAACAAACTTGCTTGCACTGCTATGGCGGATCAGGTGCAACAAGTCCAGAATGCCTGGTGAGTCCATCCAATTTCAGCAAAGACTGAAATGTAATGCAAATCAGATGCATGACACCATAAGTATAGTTCCTATTCGACAATTAATCAACACGTACACAACATATCCACATACGAGTTCTAGAACCCGATTGTAGCCGAAGAATCGCAGATTTTCGCATAAAGCAGCATCTTCCCTAATACCACCTATCCGTCCAGCTCACCGCCCCGCTCCCAACTGTCGCCGTGCCGCCAGCGGCCAGCGTCACCGCGTTCGATCCGCTCGCAAGGCCCGGTATCTGCCCGCTCAAGAGTCCAAACGCAGCCGCGCCATTGAGCGTCACGGTATATCCCGACTTTGACAGCACAACTACGTCGCCGTTCGAAAACGAATAACCCGCTCCAATCACGGCCGATTCGCCAGTTGTCGCATTGGTGAGCGTGATCGGGCCAGTTCCCGCGCTCCCGATGGTCACCGTCCACGACGGCAGCGCATTCGCTTCGCCGCTGTTGGCCACGGTATTCGACCCATCCGACAGACTCGCGCTTGACGTCAACGTCGCGTAAAAATACGGATCGCTGGCCTTGAATCCTAGGCTCACTTGCACAAGGTTGCCGTAGAACGTCCCGCCGTTGAAATCGTCTGTCAGCGAGACACACTGGGCATTGATATAGCGGTCGTCGCGTCCAAACCAAAGCTCCTGCTGCCCTGCATTGAGCACGTTCGTTTTGAGCGCGTCCAAAGCTGATTGGATCGCGTCCGCGGATGTTCCGGTGATCGCACCCTCGACACTCAAACTCCGCGAGCGTCTTCGCAAACTTTGCTGCGTTGAGCCGTCAGCGCGTGGACGCTCCTGTTCACTAATATCGCCCGGCGAATCGATGCGCGCAGGCATGAGCGTCGCCGGGAAGTCATAGCTGCCAAATCGCAATCGATACGCCATCGCTACACTCCACTCTTCGCTGTAGGGAGCGCGTTGACCACCGCCATCGGGATCGACGTGTACATCCGCTGGATATCGTCGCCGCCATGGATATCGCCGTAATGGTTGACCGTAACCGCGACGCTCTGCGTTTGGCCGCCTTGACCAAATCGCATCGAAGTGAGCTCACGATTCGAAACGACTCGCCCCTGTGTGCTCGGCACAAAAAGCTCCGGCCCATGCTCGCCTACAATGCTCGGCACACCAACCGGTGGAATTCCGCCCTCGGCGAACAACCCTCCAATCGCCGAACCCAGGTTAAATCCGCCGTACCAGTTTCCAACCAGCGAACCCGCAACTCCGCCCAACAGACCGCCAAATAGCGAATGCCGTTGACGCTGTTTTCCTTCGGCTCCCGAAAGCGCAAGCAGGGATTGCAGGCCGCTTGCCGCTTGGCCAAAGCCTTTGGTAAGCGTGGAAAGCAGGCCTGAAAATCCGCCCTTGATCTGGGTCAGCATGGATGGAAGCGAACCAAGGCCGCCTTGCTGGGCATTGAAATGCTCGCTCCATGGCGTATTTGTCGGGGAACCTTCAGTTTGACCGCGGAATCGCCTGAAAAGACTGCCAAATCCAGATAGAATCGACTGCTCCAGCCCTCGCGTGCTTGTTCGAACAATCGAGCCAGCACCTGACGAAAGCACGTCGTTGCCGACTTCACTGAGAGCAGAACCCCTGCTTCGCCGACTGCCCGTCCGATCCCAGCGGCTGATTGACTTTTCCACTCCACGTCCAAGCGCATCCGAAATCGAGCGGGACAAGTCTTCGGCTAACCGAGGCGAACGATCTGTAGACTCTATCTTGCGATCCTCGCGTCCGATCGCGGTCAACGCTGCGTTACTCGCGCTTGATCCTGCCGGATTCGCTTCCGCAATAGCCTTAAGCTGCGCCTGATATGCCTTCGCATCAATCAGACCGCTGGTGAAATCTGCTTTCAACGTCGCAAGCTGCTTCTTTGTAGCAGCATCGTCATTTGCCAGATTTGCTTTTTTCTCGCGTTCGTCAATCGCGCTGACTTGGCCGTCGCGCCATTTCGCAACTTGCGAAGGATCCGCGCCAGCCGCTGTCCACTTCTTGACTTGCTCCTCAATTTTGTCGCGTTGACGCTGGAACCGGTCCTCGCCCTCCGCAGCAATGGCCTTCTTTACCTGCTCGGTTGGCGTCTGCTTTGCTTCCAGCACTTTAAGTCGCGCCGTAAGCTCAGCAAATTTGGTAGAGGATGGATCAACTTGACCAATCCGCGTTGACAAATATTTCTGATATTCCGCAGGAGCGATCAAACCAGCCTTGAACTGCGCCGCCTCTTTGGTATCGGCGAGGCTCTCATATTCCGCGATTTTATGACGGTGGGCATTGTCTCGCTCAGCACGAATTTGCGCCAGCCGCCTGTCACGCGCCTCGGCCGCAATCTCTGGATCGACTCCCGCCGCGACATCTCGGCCGTACTTTTTCTCCGCGGCATCCGCCCGCTTCTGCCAAATATCTTGTCCCGTACCCGACATCTGTGCAACATCACGCGATGTGTCCGTCTTCGCAACTGCGAGCGCATGTTCGCGTATTTTCGCCAAATGCTCGGCGTGGATCTGCGCTTCGGTACGAACTCGGCCGGTCGCGCCACGCAGCTTTTTCAGTTGCTCCTCGGCGCCAGAGAACGCCTGACTGACGGCAGCATGCTTCGGCACAGCGGCTCTGACAGATAGTCCGCTTGATTTCGCGGACGATTGCGCTACTTGGTCATAGCCCTTTGCGACCGACGCAAGCGCATTCGCCAGCCGATTCGCGCTGCCCGCTGCCGAGGTCAGATCGGCCCCAAGATGCGCAATTGCCGGTGTTTTCGCAAGTTCCGTGAGGCTCGCCTTCACCTGCGCGATCTGCGCCGCAACGATCTTCAGCCCTGACGATATCGCCGAAACATCGATTTGAACCGGAATCTTTACCGCCTCGACTTCATCCATCGTTCAACTTCTCCGCCGCATCGCGCTTCGCCATTTTGGCAGCGACCATCTCATATAGCCCATCAAGCAGGATGCCGCTCGACTGGCTCGGGACAATCGGACTTGAATTCAGTTCGTCATCCCCTTCGATCCCCAAAATGTTCGGCAACTCTTTGAGCAGCGATTGCGCTTGGACAAGGCTCATATTGCCGACGACTGCTGGCGCAACATGAAAATGATAAACAAGCAGTGCGATCGCCCGCCTCAGGCTGCTGCTGCCTGAGGCGTCCGCGCGTTTTTTGATGCGTTCACCGTTTTCGATTCGCCAATTTTTGGCGTCAGCCCCGATAGTTCAAAAACCCGCAGAATAAAATCGGCGACTGCTTTCGGCTCGTCCAGTGTAAGTAGGTCGCCAAGCTCATGTTCTGTGATCTCAGCACTGCCCTCCGACGCTCGCCTCAGGATCAGCCACAGCACAAACCGCTGGCTCGCCGCCCGCGACAGATCGATCTTGTCAACATCGCCAAACCGCTCCTCAAGATCGCAGAGATCGTTGAACGTCAGCGACTTCACGCTCCACTTCCGCCGACCAAACTCAATCTCTTTCGCTCGTCCCAAAATGTCTGCCAACTCGGACATAAATTTTGCCTCCATACTTTTCGTGATCAAAATCAGCCCAGATTCCGCTATTGATCGCTCGTCTTAGCCACGCCCAAATGACGAAGGCATCGAAAGCGAGTCGCTCGACCACAAATTCCTTCCCTTCCCGTTGCGGGAGGGGTGGCGACTTGTCGCCGGGGTAGGTCTTTCCCTTCCCGTTGCGGGAGGGGTGGCGACTTGTCGCCGGGGTAGGTCTTGCCCTTCCCGCAGCGGGAGGAAGGGACCCGCTTGCGGTAAGGTGGGGAGGGATGAGGGTCTTATCCGAACACCACCGTCCCAACCACCCCATTCTCATCCTCCAGCGCCATCAGCTCAAACTCTTCCACGACAAAATCGTTCAGCTTGAACGGCAAAGTCACGCCCTTGGCGCGGCAATTGTTCATCGTGAACGTCACCGGATTGCCAAGCGTATCTGTCGTCGCTAACGATGCCGCGAAAGCTGGCATGGCGATCGTCTGCGGCAGCTCATTCGTGAGCGTTGTGGTGCCGGAAAGCTGCGACGCAACCACCTGCTGCAAACTATCCGCGCGGATCCCCGCATTGCCCACTTTGACCGTCCACATTGCTTCGCTAAACCCCACGTCCAGCGGAAAATCCGAAACTGCCGCCGGGCCAAAAAGGTCTTTGCTCGCCCATTTCCACTCCATCTCCGCGTTCTGCACCACCGCGAACGGAATCCCCGCTGGCGGAAGATAGTTGTCGGCAATCGTAATCTCGACCTCGGCAAATGCAAAACCTAGCGTGCCGCCCGTACCATTAATGCAGCCGATCAACAAGTACTGCGCGTAAACGGCATCGCCCGATGACTGCGCGAATGTGATATCCGTAAGTGAAGGATTCGTGATATTCTGGTCCGCCCCAATCCGTGTGGTGCCGGTAGCACTCGGATTCAAACTCCCGTTCAACGTGCCCCAGCAGAAGAGCGGCATCGTTGCGCCCGAGTTCAATCCCGTGATTCCCGCTGACTTGACTACCACCTGAGTCACGTAAAACGCCGATCCCATATCAACTATCAGCCAGTCATATGGATTCGGATAGGCTGTGGACGCACCTGCGCTCATGTCCGACCCGGTGGACAAGCTGCCGTCAACGGCATTCGACGCTGGCCCGACATGTCCGCTTGGTCCGCTGTGGTATGCAGCCGTGAGACTTGTGAGCGGGCCAATCACGGACGACGTCTGCCCCGTCCACTTCGCCGTCAACGTCCCCGTCGAAAAAATATGCTGCTCCGACATGGATCACCTCTCAATCGACTGCCGACCTGAAACGACTTTCTTGCGTCCTGCTCTCCTCGCCCATTCCTATGGGAGAGGGGCTGGGGGTGAGGGCTACTACTGCTGCATCGCCAGGGTCAATACAGTCCCTGCCGTCGTCGCATTGGGATCCGAGATCATCTGAATATCGAACGTCACGTCGCCAAAATCGGTCAGCTTGAACGCCACCCCTAGCTGATTCGTGAAGCATTTCGTCGCGACCATATTGATCGCCCGCCCGGTCGTATCGACCCCGTCAAACTCCGCCCGGAAATAGATCGGCTGCGATGTCGCACCAAGCGTGAACGTATCGACGCCGCTCACCGTCGTCTTTGTCATATTGGTCATGTAGGTGAACAGGTTCCGGTTGACATCCCTAACGGAACATTTCATAGTCGCCTTGCCTTCGTGATAGGCAACGTCAATCGGGAAAACCGAACTCTGCGCCGCCGTAAAAAGCGTCTTGTCCTGATATTGAACATCCAGCGACGCATCCTGGACCGAACCAATCTGATTCGCGCTATCGGTCAGCGCGGTGTTCCCCGCTGCCCCGATCCGCAGAACGCCAGTCGAAAATACATGTTGCTCCGACGCCATAACTCATTGCCTCCCATAAAATTAGCCCCGCTCAAAGCGAGGCTCCGACTGTCAGAAAACTTAAGCGGTTTCGGGTGGCATGATTGGGCTCTCAGGCCCAGCCATGTCCTCAAGGATTTGCCGTCAAGAAATAAAGAAACAACACCGCAGCGCTCATCCCATCCTACGACAAAAAGTCCACAAAGTGTGAAGGTAAGACGGTTCAAACCTTGCCCTCCCGCTTCGGGAGGGTGGCGAGGAACCAGCCGGGTGGGTCTGTCAGCGTCCTACCGCTTCGTCAGGAAGGGCCCGCTTGCGGGAAGGCGGGGGACGCTGTGCGCGGGCACCATAACCACAACCACGCACCAGTTCGGCGGCGCGTAACAAAACCACGCTTCGCGTGGCTCCGGCTCCGGGAGGGTGGCGAGGAACGAGCCGGGTGGGTCTTATGTGTACTCCACCATCAATCGATACCGAAACAGCCCAAACCGCGCCAGCAACACATCATCCCAGTTATCCGGCGACGTGATCACCCGCTCGCTCCAAAACACACGTCCCGCGCTACCTAAACTGAGCGCCTGTTGATTAAGCACGAGGTCAAGCCGCGCCAAAATTTCCTCGATTGCACTAACCGATGCCTTCTTCGTCCACACCTCAAAATCAATCAGTTCAGTAACAACGGTGTTAACGGATTCGCCTGGATAAGCGGCGTTAAACTCTATGAAAGGCTTTCCGCTTGCCTCCCGGAACGTGATCGAGTCGTAAACCGGCTTAAGGTCGTTCATGCGGGCATTGAAGATGGCCGGACGTGCGCCGTCATTCGGATCGACGGAGAGCAGACCAGCCAACGTCGAATCCGCCTGCAGGGCCGAAAGTATCGCCTGTTTCGTCAATGCGCTCATGGTTCAGTCAACCTTATTTCCGTGGCCCAGGTGCCAGACCTCGCCGCTTCAGATAATCGCTTGCGGCTGTCGCGATGCTGTTGTTGCCTCAGACTGTCGCCTCGCGCAATCGATTCAACAACTCGCTCCGCAGCCTTTTCGATTCGCCGAATCAGCGCGCGCTCCAACCGCCTTGTATTCACCATGGACTTTAGTCCACTCCAACCTCAACATCGCACTGCGCCATCAGGGTATAGACCCTAACTCGCAAAATCCGAGCGCGCGTCCCATCTGGCAGGACAACGATGTCGTTAATCTGTACCGGCGTGGCCGGATCCATGAACGACACCACGACACTCTTGTCAGCATCAGAATCACCCGGTTGTCGCGCAACATAGTCCGGATTTCCTATAGGACGGCGGTAAATCCTTGCAGCGAACGGCGATCCGGTCACCGCCGACTCGATCTGCGAATATCCGCCCGTCCCATCCGGCGTGCTCGTCTTGCGCAGAACCGTCAGTGAAACAATTTCTCTAGGCATCGACCGCTCCTTACCAGTCTAATTTCTAGCCAAAACAAGGATGACCTCATTCTCTTAGCTCCTACCGTTTCGGGAGGCGGGGGAGGGTCTTGTCCTCCCAACCTTCCTATTCCTATGGGAAAGGGGTTGGGGGAAAGGGCTTTCGAGGGGCTTAAGGCTTAGCCTCTTACATCCACGACAAATACCTCGTCCAGCTCCGCACCGCCGCCAAATAGTTCGCCGTCCAAGTTGCCGACTCACGGGCCAGCGGCCCCGCAACCCCCAGCCCACCAAACCGATTCTCTTCATCGCCCTGACGCCACTGCGCCAAGCCCTTCGAGATATTCAACGCCAATTCCGGTGCCGTCAGCGCGGCAGCCCACTGCAGCACGGCCTGCCAAACATCGTCGGGAATCTGCGTCCCATAGCCCCAATAGCCCGTGACCGACACCGTCTGACGGTACCCGCTCAGCGGCCCGGGACTCGGCATCGCCTGCAGTTCGATGTGCGTGTACGGACGTCCCTTTTGCGCCGCATCGTACGGCAATAGCCAGTACTGCGTGTCTAATTCGATGCTAGCCGAGTCGATTGAAACGTCCGAAACGCTCAGCAGATCATCCATGACATCGAGGATTCCGTTTCGGTCGAACGGCACATCAAACAGCCGCGTGCCGGGCTGAGCGATCATGGTGCGATGCGTGCGCCGCTCGAAATCCGCACTCGCAGCGGCACACTTCTGAACACGATTGATCGACGCGTATGGCGCATCGGTCGCAGCACCGATCAACCCTGTAGACACGAAAAAAGCGTCCAAATCGGACGCTGCTGGGTACGCATTTTGCGGCATTTCACTGTGTCTTTCGGTTCATGTCATCCTGACCGCAGCGAGCTACGAGCGGAGTGGAGGCACCATGATAATTGGGCTTAACCTTGCCCTCCCGCTTCGGGAGGGTGGCGAGGAACGAGCCGGGTGGGTCTTCTCTGGCTCCTCCCGCTGCGGAAGGAACGGGCCCGCTTGCGGGAAGGTGGGTGGGCTTCTACACACTAATCGCAGCGTGATCCTGCACGACGGCCGCTTGCTGCGGATTGAACAACTCGATCAATCCCGCCGCCTCGCCAGCCGCACTTCCGCCGGCCCCCGTGTGAACAAGTCGAAGATACCGCTGACGATCCGCCAGGTTGATATCCATAGTCAACACTCCAGTTCCCCCAGCAGTCGTGATGCTCGTAAATGTCGCGCCCGTCACATTGGTAAACGTTGTGTTGTCGGGGCTATCCTGCAGGGTCGTCGTGCTGGTCGTTCCGCTCCCGCTTGGGGCAGCCACAACCACCGCAAATGCCCGCGTGTAACCCTCCGTATCAACCCCTGTTCCGTTGACCGTGGCCGCCGTAATCGGCACGATATAGCTCGTCTTAACGAGCACATTCTGACTCGGCGAATGAATATTCATCTGCAATCTCCAATCTAAAACGTAATTGGGTGGCATGCTTGGCCTCTCAGGGCCAGGCATGTTACATAACCTGACGCAGCTTATGCTGAATCAGACCAAGCGCTATCCACAATCCGCATCCTAACCTTGCCCTCCCGCTTCGGGAGGGCGGCGACGAACGAACCGGGTGGGTCTTCTCCGGATCCTCCCGCTTCGGGCGGCTGGGAGGGTCCAAATTGCCAGCGACTAAGCGGCGTGCGCGGGCACCACACCTCTCGACGCGAATCCGTCCAGGAGCGCGTAACAAATCCACGCCTCGCGTGGCTCCTCACGCTGCGGGAGGAAGGGACCCGCTTGCGGGAAGGTGGGGAGGCCGCATCGGCAGGATGGGCCCACGAAGTGGGAACGTGGGGCTTTAGACGGCCACCTGCTGCACCTTGATCTTCCAATCCTCCGCGACCTGCCCACCGAAGCGCAGCCGTCCAAGGAGCAGGATCTGGTTCGTCTCCGCGTAAAGCTCGCGCAGCACCTGGATCGAGAATCCAACACGATTGACCAGGTAATAGCCGGTGAAATCGCCGAACAGCACCGGGTACGAGTTCGCAGCGACTCCCGGCATGAACCCGCTGTACGAAACGTCGTATCCAAGCAGCCTGCGGTTGTGCAGGTCAGGCGACAGACCGTTGTCCTCAAGCCCGTAACCCCACAGATAACGATTGGTCGTGTCCTTCAGGAGCGCAATCTGCGCCGCTGTGCTCGTCTTGTTCATCACGAAACGGGCATGTGCGTCATACTGCTCGGGAAGCGAGAACGCCAGATCCACCAGGCCGTCCGCAGTTATGGCCGACGCATTCCCCGACGGAACTATTGCCGGCTGATTCGCTGCGCCTGGATTGTTCAAAATGCCAGTCGGCTGACCAATCCCCGTTCCGGTCAAGATCATGTTGTCGTAAAGCAGTTCGATCGTCTCCGCGAACTTGCCTGCCGCCCAACCGACCAGCGGGAACGCCGCATCTTCCACCATATCGTTGGTGATCGGCATCGACATCATCGCCGTATAAACCGGGATGCGCTCTGCCCCAAAAACGGGATCCGTCACCCGCGCCGTAGTTGCCGTCGCCGGAACCTCGCCCGTCCACACTGTTCGAATTCCCGTCGTATAAAGATCGTCCGCGCCGTAATTGACCTTCGGAATAACCACCGCATCACGCGACGTGCTCAGTTTGGTCGTATAACCGTAGACCCGCGTCGGTGTCGGCTCCTTCTGAACGATCCGCGAGAGCATCTCTTCAGGCACCAAAAATCCGCCCGCCGTATCCGCGCCCTCCTGCAGCATCTTGACCTCGACCGAGCCCATGCTCGAAAGACCCTTGCGCAGGTACGTTTGGAACGCTTCCTTGTACGGACGCGAACAGATCGCCGCAAGCGTCTTGCGGTCCATCAGCATCTCGCCCTCGTCGGTGATCAGCCCGCTCTTGCGATCCACAAACGCCGCCCCGGCGCTCGAAAATCCATCGATATGCGCCTGACCTGTGAACGGTGCCCCGTTCGACGGCCTCTGCAAGAACGACATCCGCTGACGGTTCTTCACCTCGATCTCGCCAAGCTGCTGCAAGTCTTCGATCTGACCGCTGAGCGACTCGAGATCATCATTCAGCGACTTGACCTCGCTCAAATCCTCCGCCGTCATCTCCGGCCCTTTCCCCAGTAGCGCCTCAACCTTCCGGCTTTTGGCGTCAAACACCCCAACAACATCCTTCAATGCATCACCCATCGAGATTTTTTCTCCTAATTTGCGTACATATGTTCTTATCAGAAAGCGAGCACCTCATCTCCGTTGAGACAAAGGCCGACCGAACCACTGATTAACCTTGCCTTCCCGCTCCGGGAGGGTGGCGAGGATCGAGCCGGGTGGGTCTTTTGATCGCCCAGGCGGGAAAGCGTTGTGCGCGGGCATAAAATCCATGTCCTCGCACCCGTCCGGCCGCGCGTCAAGGGTCAAGGCTCAGCCTTGCCCTCCCGCTTCGGGAGGGTGACGAGGAGCGAGCCGGGGTGGGTCTTCTAGCCTCCTCCAGCCTCGGGAGGAAG
The DNA here is from genome assembly GCA_963699265.1 of uncultured Armatimonadota bacterium. Taxonomy (GTDB): domain Bacteria; phylum Armatimonadota; class Armatimonadia; order Armatimonadales; family Capsulimonadaceae; genus CAXSEA01. The sequence continues at coordinate 2,969,936 of OY969427.1, forward strand.
GGGCCCGCTTGCGGGAAGGTGGGGCGGCTGGTTGCGGCTAGTAAAGGCCGTCCGTCGGTAAATCACCCACCTCCACCTCTCCTCCTCAACCATCCTCGCCAAACCCTCTGCCCGCTTCACCTGCGTTACCCGTGCTTCCGGATTAGCAGCAAAACTAACCAAGCTGATCTCATGCAGCCGCACGTCCGTGAGCAGCCTGGCACCCGATCCAATCCGCGCCAGATCGCTCGCCGAAGGACGATAGCCCGACTTTGTCCAATATGCAATCACATCCTTGCTTGACCGCAAATTCTGCTTGGCAGCAGGCGTATAACCAATCGACAAACTCTGAATGACCCCATCCTTCAACAGCGTTCGCGCATCCCGTCCACGATCCGTATCGCTAATCCGTCCCTTGATATACAGGCCAGTCGCATCCTCGCGGACTTCCAGCGGGCGACCAATCGGCTCCTCCCACTCATGCTGCCACGCCAAAATTCCCGTCTTCAGGAACTGTGACAAGCCCTTCGCGAACGCCCCCGGCGCGATAATGTCGCCGCACAAATCGACATTGTGGAACACCGCACCGTACCCCTCAAAAACACCCTCATCGCCGCGCTCGACCGCCGTCTTCATCTCAAACGGCAAATTTTTGTAGCTCAAAACCATCAAACACTCCAATCAGGATGCTCGTCGAAATTCCCCCTTTCATGTTCCTATGGGAAAGAGGGCTAGGGGGAAAGGGCCTTTCTTCGCCCATCGCCCATTACTATGGGAAAGGGGTAGAGGGTGAGGGCAGCCGAGGCGCTAGCCAGACGGTGAATACTCGACCGGTTCTTCCCTTCCCGTTTCGGGAGGGGTGGCGACTTGTCGCCGGGGTAGGTCATATCCCAATCATCGCCCTAGCCTCATCCCTCGTAATCAATCCCTGCTCAAACGCCGTCCCAACCCTTGCGTACAAATCCCCAACATCGTCCTGCAGCTCACTCGCCCGACGCGTATCGAACCGCGCATACTCGCCTTCACTTTCCGAAAAATCTGGAATTAGTTGCGAGTTTAGCTCCGCTGCAAGCAGCCGCTGCATCGGTATGACACAGTTCTCATAAGCGATCCGACGCGACTCCATCAAATTGTTGTAGGTCATCTTTTCCAGACCTGCACCCAGTCCGACCACTGACGGCGGGATTCCCAAGACCGCGCAAATCCGCTCCTCGGGCACATCACGCACCGTATCAAGCATCAGATCGCGCGGGGTGAACCCCGGAAACTGGATATTCAGCGGCACACTCATGACGAGCGGCTTGCCGCGTTCATCGCCTGAGAACCGCGCGACAAACTTGCGTTTGATCGCGTCCGCATCGCCGTCCAGCATGACCGTGTTGTCATCCTTCGGACTGATCACGACTCCAGGCACACCCATGTTCCGCAGGATGCTCGCCGCATAGGTGGATGCTTCATTGTCAGTAACAACTTCCCGAAACACCGACGCCAGCGGCGACAGCCCTAGCCGATAGTTGTTGGGATCCAGCCCATGCCGAAAATGCACAATATCTTCTCGCGGAATCCGAATGTTGCGTCCGTCAACCTGGTAAAGATAATGGGTGACAAACTCCGTCCCGTCCTGCGGCCACTCTGGGGAGATCTGAAAGTGCGGAATGTAATAAACTCCAAGCACCCGCCCCATCCCGCCTGCGCCGCGCACTTTGATCCAGTAGGCGTTCCCAGCAACCATCCACGAAAGGATAGTGGCCATCCACAGCAACGTTCCCGAATAATCCGTGTTGGGATTTTCAACGAGCTTCGCGAGCGGATGCCCATCCACCACCTCTTCGCGGCCATTTTGCCGCGTGCAAACTATCAGCGGGGCTTCTGGAAACGAACGTCCGACAAACTGAACACACGCCGCGACCGCGCTGTTCTTCCACAGGTCGCCCGCTTCGAGCATGTAGTCGAAATGCGCGCCCGGAAGTAGTGAACCCCACCACGGATAGATTGCCCCGCCGCCCCAACCGCCAAACCGGAACGCCTTCAATGCCGCCCGAAACCGCTCCTGGATCGTCTTACTATTCAATGCATCTCCTCCGAGCGAAAAAGAATTAGGGTTTCGGAACGCTCTGGCCGCTAGGCCTTTTTTCGCGGCTAGCGGTTTGACCGGTTCTCTAAAGCTCGAACACGACCAAACCGCCAGCGCAGGTCAAAAATAACAGACGGAAGCCGTGCCACCTAAACTTTCTAATCCTTCCCTTCCCGCTGCGGGAGGGGTGGCGACTTGTCGCCGGGGTAGGTCTTGCCTCCCGTTTCGAGAGGGTGGCGGCTTGTCGCCGGGGTAGCTCTTCCCCCTTTCCTATTCCTATGGGAAAGGGGGTTGGGGGAAAGGGCTTTCCAGGGCCGTGCGCGTGCATCAACGCTTCCACCTCGCATCCGTTCGGCAGTGCGCTAAGGGTCAAGGCTCAGCCTTGCTCCTCCCGCATCGGGAGGCCGGGAGGGTCTTTTTTCGGCGAATTGCGCCTCGCCTTGCTCCTCCCGCTGCGGGAGGAAGGGGCCCGCTTGCGGGAAGGTGGGGCTAATACGCCTTCGCCCGCCTTCCCCGTCCAATTCCAGCTGCCCTCCATGCTAACGCCAGCGCAATCACACAATCATCGTGCTTGCCGTCCGGCGCATTCGAAATATAGTTGCCTTCAGCGGTGCGTGTATATTGATAGCTCTGCAGCTCATCGACCAAAACCGTGCAAAGCGAGCGCTTTGGAAGCTTGAGCGATCCCTGCTCGAATGCGACTGCCAGACCGTCAATAAGATCAGGCTTGGATTTGGACGTTGTCGCAAAGCCTTTCAGATTCGCACCCATGCGCCGAACATCATCGAGGATGACGTCGCCGACATGGTTGACCTCCATCAGGCCGCCAGCGTCGTTGTAGCGATGGAGCAGCTCGACAATCCGTGCCTTTTGAATCGGCCAGTCAACTTTGTTGTAACGGTCAAGTGCGACCAGCCTGCCGGATTCGACATCGATGACACAGGTGACGCTAAAGTCGTTCACCCGTGCCAAGTCAACTCCCGCAACATAGTAACGCCCCTCGCGCGCCGGCTCAAACTCACCGTCGCAGCTCTCCTCGACATGCCGGAACACTTGCCCCTCGGCATCTGCAAACACCGCCTCGTATTCGACCTTGAAAATGCGTTCCGGCTTAACTAGCCGTTCATTTTCGATATACTCGGCCGGAATATGCGGATTTGCGCTGGTTGGAAACTGGAACGAGCTATAACGTTGTTGCTGCGAATCGAGTCCGCGCTCAAACGCCCGCCAAAAATGGTTCCGGCCAGACGGTGTCGAGATCAGGACCAGTTGTCCGTTGTAATCCGCCAGAAGCGGCGTGACCACTTCGTCCATGACCGAATCGGGCACGAACGCCGCTTCATCGACAATCACTCGGTGCGCCCGACGTCCGCGTAGCCCTTTCCCATCCGGTCCCGCTGTCCGCGCCAAAATCTGCGTCGGATCGACAATTGCCTGTTTGCGTTCATAGCGACGAGTCTTCGGCAACCCCACCAATGCATCCGCATCCTTCGCCAGCTCTTGATCCTTGAACTCGATCGACCAATATGGAGAATGCTTTTCGATCAGGTACTTTTGTATCCGCTCGACATGATGCAGCCGGTGCGAAACCTGCTGCATGATGATTCTGGTCTGATCGTCCGTTGGTGCAATCACCATTTGGATCGAACCAGGATAGCTGATCGCATGGACCGCGATATCAATAGCCACACTCTCCGACTTACCCCAACGCCTCCCGCACGCGGCCGTTTTGACCTTCGAGTTGCACAGCATCCACTCGCGCTGACCCTCCGAATGCGGTCTCCATCGCCACAGTCGCCAGGCCAGCGCCAATCCCTCTTTGCTTGCCATCCATCACACGATACTTTCTGAAAACATCTAAAATTGCTTACAACTCCGCACCTTGAAAGCCCCGTCGAAACGCAATCAAACCTTGCCCTCCCGCTGCGGGAGGGTGGCGAGGAACGAGCCGGGTGGGTCTTGCCCTAACTCTTCCCCTTTCCTATTCCTATGGGAAAGGGGGTTAGGGGAAAGGGCTTTCGGGCGTTGTGCGCGGGCACCAATCCTTTATCCCCGCACCCGGCTGGCGGCGCGTAACAAAACCATGCTGGCATGGTTCCCGCTGCTGGCGGAAGGGGCCCGCTTGCGGGAAGGTGGGGAGGCAGGGTCTCATCCGGATGTTATCCCCCTTGGCAGCGCCTGCGCCAGACGCCGCCTTTCAGCCACCAACTTGTCTGCACCCTCGCGTTCAATCCGGTCAGCCATCTCAATGAACGCCACTGGCCAATTCGTCCGCTCCGCCGCCGTTCCGATCTCCGCGTTCGCAACTGTCTTCGCTTGTTCCGCCTTCACCGCTCGCTGCTCGATTCGCGCCGCCGCCATCTTGAGCGACTTCAACGCCGTCCGCCGACTACAACGCATCTGCGCCGACGCCTCTGCGACCGACACTCCCCGCTCGACCAACTGCTCCCAATCCGGGCTATTCTTCTGGTTCACTTCGCAATCCTAAAATATAATTATATTTAACTTTTCTGCAAAGGGAATCGTCCTGATCTCGTTGGTCACAAAGGATTGCACACCTTTGATCTGACCGCGCCGAGACGTCGTTAAGGCCAAACGAATGGCCAGTGTGGCGGGTAGGCATCACCGCCCTTGCCTATGAATGATTGCAAGTTTATTATAGATTAACTTTTTCGGCGTGTCAATAGCTGATCCAAATAATTTTCAATCCACGAAAACAAACATGCCCCTCTTGCAACGCAAGAAGAGCATCGACGATGCCAGGGACCAGAAACCAAAGTGCCGCTACATTTTTGCCTAAGCCTTGCCCTCCCGTTTCGGGAGGGTGGCAAGGAACGAGACGGGTGGGCCTTATATCCTTGTGTCGATCTTGCTTCCCGTCGCAACGCGCTTTGTAGTCGCGGAATCAATCCCAAACGATGCAGGCTTGGATGCCTCGACCTTCGCCGGCTTGGCGGGCGAAATGTGCGCGTGTGCAGCCAGGATGACTTGCTGGAAACCCACCGACGCGACCGATTCCACAACTCCGATTGTGGCGATGTTTGACGGCGTGGCGAACCTCGGGAAAATAATTGCCGACATGACCGCCATGCACGCGATCACGCCAAGCAAACCTGCCATGCTGACTCCTCGTACACGCTGAACCGAGGGATTGCGACGAACTGTGTTAATTGCGTTCACTGTGAGTCTCCGTACTTCTCTAGATATCGAAACTAGCAAGCAATGAAAGTCTAGGGAGCGCAGCGTCGCACCCCTAATGGGCGGATTTTCCTTGTTCAAATGGATTGATTCAGGCAACCGACCTACACCGTATTATTGCCCGATTTATCCAATATCCTTAGCTGGTAAACGTGAACGCTTGCCACCTACTCAACCTCGCTGTATTCCTCTTGTTAAGCAAACCGATATAAGCCCAAAAATGATCAAGATCAACACAGCCGAAAGCGCATATTCACTTCGCGACGATACCGGTGGCTGAGGCACGGATCGTAATTCGGCCCATGACCTTGCTCGTCTTCGCATCAATTCTGCCTTAAGGCTCGCTTCGCCCGTCTTCATCGCCCATTGATGATTCATCGCAAAAATCGGCTTCAAGATTGGGGACAAGTATTTCAGCAACGGCTTCGCCGCGCGGACTTTCCAGTCGTACCGCACGTTGCAGAAGCCATTCTCCTCCGCAATCGTCCAGACACCGCTTCCGCGAAAATCGCCGAACGCCTCCAGTTCCAGCCGCTCGTCAGGTACGACTTCTGTAACCCTGAATCTCCAGCGCAAAATGTACGGCAGCCATCCCTTTGTTGTCAGCGCAAACTCCGCGCCTACTCCTCCGCTTCCAGCTAAGCAGTCCCTAAATTTTTGGACGTCGAAATAAACTGCTGGCCACCAGCGAGGCAGCGATTCCGCATCGGACAGCACGCCGTACACCTCGTTCGCTGTCCCCTCAACCTTCCACTCCGTCACAAATTGGTAATCATTTGCAGCCATGCAATTCTCTACTGAGCGGCTCCCCAAATCTGTTCCAGCGTATTGATCACATCCAACCATTCGACCTTCAAACGCGGCATTTTGTTCGCCAATAACATCCGCATTCGTTGTCCTAGGGGAAATTTCTGAAGGCCCGCAAATTCGCCACACCCCTTGAAACAGGAAGGATATTCTTGGTTCTGGCTCCCCTTTACCTATGGGAAAGGGCTTCCTCGCAAGAGCGCGCTCATGATCACATCGCTCCATCGGTTGCCGTAGGAGCGGACCATCATACAGCAAAAGTGGGCGAATAAAAACCTTGCCCTCCCGTTTCGGGAGGGTGGCGAGGAACGAGCCGGGTGGGTCTTCCCCTTTCCTATTCCTATGGGAAAGGCTGTTGGGGGAAAGGGCTTTCGGCGCCATGCGCGGGCACCAAGCCTCTCACCTCGCACCCGTCTGGCAGCGCGTAACAAACCATGCCGCGCATGGCTCTTCCCGCTGCGGGAGGAACGGGCCCGCTTGCGGGAAGGTGGGGAGGACGGCGGGAAGCTGGGCAGGCGCCGTGCGCGGGCACAAAACCTACATCCACCCACCCGTCCGGCAGCGCGTCAAGGGTCAAGGCTCAGCCTTGCGGCAGCGCGTCACGGGTCAAGGCTCAGCCTTGCGGCAGCGCGTAACAAACCATGCCGCGCATGGCTCCTCCCGCTGCGGGAGGAACGGGCCCGCTTGCGGGAAGGTGGGGAGGACGGCGGGAAGCTGGGCAGGCGGCGTGCGCGGGCACAAAACCTACATCCACCCACCCGTCCGGCAGCGCGTCACGGGTCAAGGCTCAGCCTTGCTTGTAGCCGTTCGGATTCTTCTGAAACCAATCAAATGCCGTCTTCATCATCGTCGGGAGATCGCCGTACTGCGGCTTCCAACCAAGCTCAGCGGTGATCTTCGCGGAGCTGGCAACCAGCGATGCCGGGTCGCCGGCGCGCCTTGGTGCCTCGACCGCTTTGATCGGCAATCCTGTCACCGTCCGCGCAGTTTCGATCACTTCGCGCACGGAATAGCCCTTGCCGTTGCCGAGGTTGTACTGGTTCGTTTCTGCGCCCGCCTCAAGCGCGTTGAGGGAAAGAAGATGCGCTTGCGCTAGGTCTGTGACGTGGATATAGTCGCGAACTCCAGTGCCGTCGGGCGTGGGATAGTCAGTTCCGAACATTTTGATATCTGGCCGACGTCCAAGCGCCGCAAACAGCGACAATGGAATCATGTGCGTTTCCGGCGTATGATCTTCGCCCAAGACCCCGTCCGGATCGGCTCCGGCCGCACAAAAATAGCGTAGTGATATGGACTTGATCTGATACGCCACGTCATACCAATGCAAAACATGCTCGAAATCCAGCTTGGTCTGGCCGTAGGGGTTCGTCGGTTTTTGCGGGTGGTTTTCGTCAATCGGCACATAGACAGGCTCGCCGAATGTCGCCGCCGACGACGAAAAGATCACATGCTTGACGCCAGCATCCTTCACCACATTGAGCATCGAAATGCTGTGCTGAATGTTATTGACGTAATATCTCTCGGGATTGGCGACACTTTCTGGCACCGAAGCGTACGCTGCAAAATGCACAACCGCGCTGATATCATTGTCCCGCAACGTTTTTAGGACGAGGTCATAGTTGCCGATATCGCCGACTACAAGTTCCGCGCCTGGTAAATGCGCAAAAACCTCCTTGTGGCCGAGTTCCAACGTATCCAAAACTGTAATCTTGTGGCCCGCCTTCAAAAACTCCTTGACGGTATGGCTTCCAATGTAACCGGCCCCCCCGGTCACCAGAATGTTTGACATTCGACTCTCCCTAGCGTGATGCTGCAAAATTGGCCTATTGCTATAGCTGGCGACTGACATAATACAGATAAACAAGGTTCAAAGTCAATCTGAGCCAATTAATGACTGAGCGCGTTGGCACAGATTTTGCAATATCTAGGAAGAGTACGGGGCATAGTGGAGGATTCGTCGGATCAAAAGGAACGTGCGCTCATGAACCTTAGGTTGTATGCGAACGGAGTCGGTACCGATCAGCCCGCGGCCTCTTCGAGCGATCTCGCCAGCTTGGACAGCCAGGACGCTGACGTCCTGACGCTTCGCGAATTTCATCGCGACACGCGCCCTATCGAACGTCTGCAGCGAGCCGCCGACCTGATTCTGACATCCGTTCTGTTGCTTGTGCTGCTTCCGGTCTTTGTGGTCATTGCGCTGGTGATCAGGCTCGATAGCGCGGGGCCTGTGCTCTTCAAGCAAAAGCGAGTCGGACATAACGGCGAAGAGTTTTGGTTTTACAAGTTTCGGTCCATGGTGGCTGATGCTGAGGTCCGCAGGCAGGATCTCCTGATCCTCAATGAAGCGTCTGGCCCGCTGTTCAAAATCAAGAACGATCCGCGAATCACTAGGCCAGGCCGATTTTTGCGCAAGTACAGTCTCGACGAGCTGCCGCAACTGATCAACGTCATCAAAGGCGATATGAGCCTCGTCGGTCCGCGTCCCGCATTGCCAGCGGAAGTCGCCAAATACTGCGACAAGCAGCGCAGGCGCCTAGAAGTTCGGCCGGGAATAACCGGACTGTGGCAAGTTTCGGGTCGCAGCGACCTGTCGTTCGACCGCAGCGTCGAGCTTGACATCGAGTACGTCGAGCAGCAGTCGCTTGGCCTGTACATCAAGATTTTGTGCCGAACTTTGCCCGCGGTTACGTCCGGCCGCGGCGCATACTAGTAGCTTGCGATACCGTCTTCTCTTGCCCCTTTCCTATTCCTATGGGAAAGGGGCAAGGGAAAGGGCTTCTGGAACCTTGCCCTCACGCTTCGGGAGGGTGGCGAGGAACGAGCCGGGTGGGTCGTGCCTTGCCCCTTTGCTATTCCTATGGGAAAAGGGTTGGGCAAAGGGCTTCGAAGGGCTGTGCGCGGGAACCAAACGGCATCCAAGCACCCATCTGGCAGCGCGTAACAAAACCATGCTGGCATGGCTCCCGCTGCGGGAGGAAAAGGCCCGCTTGCGGGAAGGTGGGGCATGGGCCCGGCCTTGAACTTTTGTTCGTTCAATCGGCGCCAAACCTGGTAAAGTAAGGTTGCCGGTACTTTTGCTTGTTTAGACGCGCCGTTCGCGTAATCAATTCTGTAAATTTTGCGTCGATAGGTTCCGCGACGATTCGCTGATCCTTGCAAACGATACAACTACACAGGTCCGTGGCCCAGGCATTTCGGGAGACTTTGACAGTCGCAAATCAATTCTGCTCGACTCTTGAACTTGATGCCTTCGGACGCGGTTGTAGTACGAGGGAGTAGTACATGTACTATCAACGTCCACTGGCTTTTCGGATAATAGATTCATTTTTTCGGCACTGGCGACTGTTTTCAATCTCGCTCCTGACGATTGTCGCGCTTCTCGCGGGCTACGTCCTTACCCGGCCGAAGACCTACGTCACCACCTACACGTGCGTACTTAACGCGGACACCATTGTCAATCCGCTGAGCGGCGAAGGCCAGGACCTCGACTACAATGCGGTTGAGTCCACCGTCAACCACTTTGAAACCCTTGTCCAAACGAAGGATTTCATCGTTAGCGCACTCGATAATCCTGACGGCACCCCGGTCAAGCTCAACAAGCCGATCGATTTCAACGATCAGGACTCTCTCGTCAGCCTTCAGAAGAACATCTCGATCTCGACCGTCGGTAACGATGCCTTTGCGGTCAGCCTGATCTATGGCGATGCCGACGACAGCGAAAAAATCCTACAGGCGATCATCCAGAAGTATGTCGAGCAAAACGCCCAAGAGAAATCCTCCTCCTTCTCGCAGGACGTCGCCTTCATCAGCAGCCAGGTGGACGACTACAAGAACAAGCTAACCGCCGCAGAGTCAGCGCTTGCGGAGTTCAAGGCCGCCAACGTCTCCCACCTGCCAAGCCAGCAGGACGCGCTCGAAAGCCAATTGGTCAACTACCAGGAGAAAATCCAGGACTTGACCCTCCAGCTTGCCGCCGAAAAGGACAAGCAAGCCGAGCTAAGAGCGGAAATCTCGCAGACGCCGCAAACCATTGTGTCTAACCGAACGACCGGCATGAGCCCGCTCGAGATGCAGGTTCAAAATCTGCAAGTTCAGCTTGAACAGGACATGACACTCAAGGGCATGAAGTCGAACCACCCGGAAGTGGTAGCCCTCCAGCAGCAGATCGCAAAGTCGGAAGCGGCGCTGGCTGCGAACAGCAAGGCTACAGCGAGCCTCACCAATAACGAAGTCAACCAGACAGTCCAGCCGAATCCGCAATACCAGTTGCTGAACAATCAGCTCCTGGAAAGCAGGATTACGGAGCAGGCCGCTGGCGCTGAACTAACTCATACGCAAGACATGATCACGCAGACCCAGGTGGGCGCGTCAAAGGTTCCTGAGGAGGAGCGCATTCTCGCAAACCTCATGCGTGACTACCAGTTCAACAGCGACAACTACAACATTCTGAAGAGGAAGCTCGGCGAAGCCATCCTCAACGAACAGCTCAACCTACGCCAGGAGCGCGGCCAATACAACCTCTACCTGACCAGCCCGCCGCAGTCCTCTACCAGCAAGAGCAAGATACTTATGCTCTTCGCAGGCGGAGTATTCCTGGCGCTGATCGTCGCCATCGGCCTGGTCGTCGCCAGCGAAGCGATGGATCGCTCGTTCCGCGACCCGTTCGACACCCAGCGCGCCCTCGGCGTTCCCGTTCTCGCCATGTTGCCCGAATCACCGGACCTGCATGTCGCCGACTCCAAAACGCCTAAGCTGCCTGGCGGAGGTCACAAGCGGCTGGGAAACGGCAAGCTCGCAGCTCTTTTGCCGGGACCAACAGTCACTCCGTCACCTGTTGCCGCGACCGCTGCCGCCGCCGTCGCAGCCGGGCATACGCAGGGCAACTTTAGCACTAACGGCTTCAATGGCACGGAAAAGCCCACCGAAGCCGGTGTCGGCGCAGGCGCAGGAGGCGCATCATGAGCCAAACGGAATTGAGCACCACAACCACTACGAACACCGACCCGACAACCGAGCTGACCACGCCGACCACCATCAACTCGCCGACTCGCCGGTCTACGCGTACCGACTTGTCGCCGCACCTCGATCAGGGTGAGGCGACCCTGGTATCCGCGGAGCAGATTCCAGCCGAGTTCGTGCATCTGCAGACCGCGATCGAGAGCTACATCATCGACAAGGAAAAGCCCTCCGAACTCGCGCTCAACGCGATGGCGGAAGAGGGCCTAAGCCGCGATAAGCCGTACGTCCTGGGTGTCACCAGCGCGGTTGAAGGCGAGGGGAAGACTACCGCCGCGCTGCATCTTGCGCTCGCAATGGCGAAAAACTCCTTCAAGCGCATCTGCCTAATGGACTTCAGCCTGGACAGCGACGGCAAGGGCGACATCGGCGACCGCCTGGGACTATATCCCAAGGAAGCGTCGGAACTTGATATCGAAAACGGCGAGGAAGAAAAGCCTCAGCCGTGCGGCATTATTGACATCCTAGAGGAGCGCGCAACCGCGCTGTCATCCTTCCAGATGGCCGATCCCGACAATCTTGTCGTCGTTCCCGCAGGCAAGGGCGCCCGAAGGCCGGCGCGAATTGCACGTTCGCCGCGTGTCAAGCAGATCATTGCTTCCGCTAAGCACGCCTTTGACGTTATCATTGTTGATCTGCCCGCCGTCTCGACCGAAAACGCCCTGCCGCTTTCGCGACACATGGACGGCGTCATGATCGTCGTGCACTCGGGCGCAACTCCCCGCGACATCGTCTTGCGGGCAATTGAAGTCCTCGGAAGAGACAAGGTGGTCGGCGTGGCGCTTAATCGCCATACCAGCCATATTCCTGAGTGGCTTGTCAAGCTGCTTCGGCTGTACTAAAAGTGGCAAGACTGCTGCCGCGCTATTGTTGTACGGAAAGGCGCTGACATCTTTGTTGCCGCAAGCAATTGAACAACTCCAAAGCCAATCATGGCCAGCCGTGACCGTCGAAATCGCACTTGCAACTATCGGCGCAATTGCTTTCGCCAGCACGCTCTACTGCTTTGTCATGCTCTGCACCGCGTGGCTGGCCGGGAGAAGGCAGCCATTGGCAAAAGCGGATGGTCTGGCCATAACCAGCTTCTGCATTTTGATTCCCGCCCACAACGAGGAGATGGTCGTCGAATCGACCCTCCGCAGTGTGGCGGCGCTAAACTATCCGGGCGACCTCTGGCGCTGCGTCGTCATCGCCGACAACTGCACTGACTCGACCGCGCAGCTTGCATCGGCGGCACTTCCTCGCGCAGAAGTCCTGCAGCGCACCAACACCGACGAGCGCGGCAAGGGCTATGCGCTCAACTGGGCGCTCGAAAAGATTCTGACCGGCGGCGACGCCGATCCGGACGCTGTCGTGATCATCGACGCCGACACGCAGATCGACACCAATTTTCTGATCGCGATGGACTCCTCCATACGCGCGTGCGATTTTAAAGAGAGCAAGCGCTTTGTCGCGCAAGGCCTGTATCAAGTGCAAAATGCCGCAGACCATTGGCGCACAGCGCTTATGGCTGGTGCGCTTTCATTGGTGCATTACGTTCGGCCTGCGGCTAGGGAGTTTTGGCAAACATCCGTCGGGCTGAAGGGCAACGGCATGTGCTTCGCATCGGATGTACTGCGTCATACAAAATGGCGCGGAGGCAGCCTCACCGAAGACATCGAATATGGGATCGATATTCTCGAGGCGCACGGCATCAGAGTTCGATTTGTGCCCGAAGCGGTCGTCGTCGCGCAGATGCCGACCGACTCCGCAACATCGAGCGGTCAGCGCAAGCGCTGGGAGGGTGGTCGAAACCAGGTGATCCGCACCCGCACGATTCCGCTTCTGCTGTCCGGAATCGCATCGGGAAGCAAGGCCAAAATCGACGCCGCTCTCGACCTTTGTTGCCCACCGCTCGCGCAGCTTGCCAGCCTTCTAATGCTTTGGGGCATCCTAGTCGCGCTTGGAGCCATCATCGGCGCGCCCGCCAAACTCTTTTGGCTCGCATCCTGGGCAACCACCGTCGCACTTTTCGGCATCTATGTCGTCGGTGGATTCAAGGTCGGCCACGCGCCGAAACTGGCCTACAAGGCGCTTGGCATGGCGCTTGTCTATATTCCGTGGAAGCTTGCGACCATGGCAGCAGCGAAATTTTCGTCGAAACGCAATGTCGATTGGGTGCGCACAGAGCGCAAACCGATCGAGCCGATTGAACGCGACAAGCCGTCCGACAGCAGTCCATTGGGAGCAACCGGCAAGTGACGCTTATCCTACCAATTCTGATCGCATCCCTCGTCATGGGCATTGCTACCAAACGCATGACCACGCCGCTGTGGATGCTCATGACCGCGATCATCGTTGTCGCGATCGGATATTTTTACATAAGGCATTAGCCGATAATTTTTGCACTGGCCCGGTATGGCCTGACCCGAGCCGGAGGGGTCTGGACCCAGAACGCCTTTAGCTACTCCCGCTGCGGGAGGCTGAGGCCCGCTTGCGGGAAGGTGGGGAGGGGCTGTGCGCGGGAGCCCAGCGTGCATCCAAGCACCTGTCCAGTTGCGCGTCAAGGGTCAAGGCTCAGCCTTGCTGCTACCGCTGCGGGAGGAAGAGGCCCGCTTGCGGGAAGGTGGGGAGGGGCTGTGCGCGGGAGCCCAGCGTGCATCCAAGCACCTGTCCAGTTGCGCGTCAAGGGTCAAGGCTCAGCCTTGCTGCTACCGCTGCGGGAGGAAGAGGCCCGCTTGCGAGAAGGTGGGGAGGGGCTGTGCGCGGGAGCCCAGCGTGCATCAAAGCACCTGTCCAGTTGCGCGTCAAGGGTCAAGGCTCAGCCTTGCTGCTACCGCTGTGGGAGGAAGAGGCCCGCTTGCGGGAAGGTGGGGAGGCGCGGCGAGCCGGAGGGGTTTTTCGAACTTAGCAATCAATAAATGACAACTGGTGATTCACAACTAGCGCTATACCGGCTGCCTGATAACGCCATCGGCTTTCTAAATGCGAAAAAGACCCTCGCACGACGGTACGGTTGGCTCGCCGTCATCATCACCGCCATCATGGGCGGGCTGTATCTCGTCGCCAACGGCAACATCGCCCTGCCCATCGCGCCGTTCGTCTTCTTTGCGATTGTCATCGTGCTCTGGTGTCGTCCCGACGCACTCCTGCCCCTCACAGTTTTCGGTGCGTGCTTCTTCGAGACCTATCCGCTCGGTTTTGCGGACTCGTTCACCGACCGCGTACCGCTATTCTGGGACATCAACACAACGGTCCAGCAGTACGCCCATGTCAACTATCACGGCCTGCCGCTCAGCATGTACGAACTGTTCCTGATTCTGGGGCTGTCGTTCGCCCTAATTCGAGCTGTCTACGATAAGCAGTACAACCTTAAGGCTGGCGCTCTTTTTCCGCCGATCCTTGCATACGTCATCTGTGTTGCGGGCGGTTATCTTAACGGCATCGCCACCGGAGGAGATTTCAAGATTGCGCTCTTCGAAGTGCGCGCGCAGATATATTTCATGGTCGCGTACCTGCTGGCCATCAACGCAAAAGGCGATCCGCGCGAAGTTGCAACCAAGACGATTAAGCTGGCCGCGCTCTGCATCGGGATCAAGGGTCTGCTTCTGACCATCCGCTACTTCATCACGCTTGGCGGTCACACCGACCCGGACACCGGAGTCGGATCGCATGAGGAGTCGTTCTTTTTTGACTGCTTCGTCATGTTGTTCGCCGTGCTCAAATTGGGGGATATCGAGCCGCAGACACGCCGCATGATGCTGTTCTTTATGCCGTTCGTGCTGATTGCGAACCTCGCCAACGAGCGCCGAGCCGCCACTGCCGCCATGGTCATCGCCGTGCCCGTACTGCTTACTTTGGCTCTAGTTGCCTTTCCAAACAGGCGCAAGCTTGTGACGCAAATCATCGGCGGAATGGCGGTCGCCGCTGCCATCTATCTGCCGATTTTCTGGAACGCCGACGGCCCACTCGCGCAACCGGCGCGCGCAGTCCGTTCCCAGTTTTCGCCAAGTGATCGCGACCAGTCGTCGGACATATACCGTCAGGCAGAAGATGTCAACCTGATGTTTACGATGCGGTCGAGTCCAATCATCGGCTATGGATACGGCAAGCCCATCCACAACATCACAGGCATGGTTGACCTTACAGCCATCGATCCCTTGATTCTGTACCTGACCCACGACCAGATTCTTTGGGTCTGGATGCGCTTGGGCTTCATTGGGTTCGTCGTGTTCTGGCTCATGTTCGCAAACTTTTTCATTCGCATGGCCCAAACCGCAGGCGACCAGTCCTACGGAACATTGGAGCGCACTCTAGCCGTCTACGCATCTGTAGTTCTGTGTATGCTTCTGCTCTTTGGCCTGTACGACCTGCAGCTTTCCAACGTTCGCGATATGCTGTTCACTGCCGTTTTGGTTGGATTTGTAGGTTGGATGATTCAGCACCACGATGAGGAAGAGGAAAAGGCACGTATCAGACGCATGAAAGCCGTGCAGCGCCAGCTCTTTCCAAGCAGAGGACGAGTCGTGCAGACACCCGGCCTGGTGCGCGTTCCAACGGCAAACAGGTACTAATCACGCGTGATCTTAGCACCGATAATGCAAGCAATAAACTGAGTCCGATTCTTTCAAAACGAGGAGCCTTCTTTCTAAGATATGGCCCTCCCGTTGCGGGAGGGTGGCGAGGAACGAGCCGGGTGGGTCTTGCTGCTCTGAGCGAAGCCGAAGGCGGAGCGAGCTTGCGAGACGGTGGGGCTTCTCTTACCCCTTTCCTATTCCTATGGGAAAGGGGTTGGGGAAAGGGCTTCTGAGAGGGCCGCGTTAATTTACGAGCGACAGCGACAGACTTATGCAGCGATCCCGACTGGTTGTGCGCAACGTTGCCACCACCCTGATAACACAACTACTTTCGTGGGGCATGACCCTCCTGGTGACGCTGTATTTGCCGCGCTACGTTGGTGATCGCGGCTTAGGGCTGATCACGCTTGCGGGCTCGTATGCCAGTATATTTGCTATAACGGTAGGTCTGGGGACATCGACCGTCCTGATCCGCGAGATCGCAAGGCACCGTGAAAAGACGGGCGAATTAGTTGCCGCCGGTCTTCTAATTCGGTTGCCGTTAAGTTTGATCGCCGTCCTGATCGGTATCGCCGCATCGTTCGCGCTGCACTATTCGCCAGACAAACGGCTGCTTTTTGCCGTTGCGCTGATGATCATGCCGGTGTTGCAACTCAACGATGTCTTGTCGTCGAGCTTGCGCGGCCTGGAGGAGATTCCGCGCCAAAACATTTCGGCGCTGTGCGAAAAGGTGCTGGTGAGCGTCGCGACGCTCTTGATGATCTGGAAGCATGCGCCGCTGACCTGGCTGATCGGAGTTTCGGGTTGCACGACTCTTGTCGCATTGACCATCAATGCGACCGCGTTCGCACCCTACTTTAAGCAGTTCAAGTGGCCAACATGGGCGACCGTTCAAAGCCTGGTCCGTGAGGGTTTGCCGTTCCTAACAACCGCCGTGTTCATCGCAGTATACGGCCAGTGCGACGCCCTGCTGCTAGACAAGCTCAGCAGCGTCGAGGCGATTGGTTGGTATGGCATCGCGAAACGATTGGGCGGGACGACTTTGGTCATCCCGGTCGCACTCGCAAGCGCGATCTTGCCGACCTTGTCGCGGACGTATCACGAAAGCCGAGAAACATTCGAGCGAGCGGTGCAGCGCTTGGTTGGACTGATGTTCTTGCTGGTGGTGCCGTTCGCCGCGGTTCTGATCTTGGCACCGAAGCCGCTGTTGGAGCTGCTGCACTATCCGCCCAGCTTTTTGCATGCTGTTCCGGTATTGATGATCCTCGGATTTGCCATCATTCTATGGTATATCTCGCAGGCAACGGCGAACGCGCTGATCGCAAGTGACCGGCAGGGAGTCTTGAGCAGGGTGACGGGCTACGCGGCTCTGATGAGCGTGCCGGTCTGCGCCGCGCTGATCTTCGGAACACAGCATTTTTTGCACAACGGCGCCATTGGCGCAATCGCGTCGGACACGATTGTCGAACTTTACATGGTGGTGTGCTACGTCCGCGCTCTGCCGGGCAAGCTTATTTCGTGGACTCAGGTTGGGGTTTTGGTTCGGTCAACAATTGCGGCGGTGCCGATCATCGTGCCGCTCTATTTTGTGCATGGCGGCGGCAAAATTATGTTCCTGGTAATGTTGCCCGGACTTTTGGCATACTTGCCGCTATGTTTTGCATTGCACTGCCTGCACAGCGACGACGTCGCGCTGTTTAAGAGTATTTTGAGACGAAAGACGGGGCCACCAGTGACGCAGGACGATATCGCGCAGGACGCAGGCTACGCAACTTCAGCCAGTCCCTCCGAAGAGGAACTCGGAGCACAAACTTTAATCGCGGACGCCCGCCCTGCTGAAGCCGCCTGATTTTATCGGAGTCTTTGTAGGGGCTAACCAAGGCGAGGAACGAGCTGCGGTTCGCCCTTCCCGTGCGGCTTTTGCAGAAGGGCATATACTGTCATTTCGACCGTAGTGAGGAACGAACGTAGCGGAGAAATCTTTCCGCGCATTTTCGCCTGATTAGGAGAGATTTCTCGATGTCGCTCCGGTCGAAATGACAGCATATCCTTCCCTTCCCGTTGCGGGAGGGGTGGCGACTTGTCGCCGGGGTAGGTCTGAAGGCTATCTCCCCTAGCCCCTCCTTCAGAAAGGACGGGAACGGAAAGCTCCTCCCGCTAGGGGAGCAAGGGGCCCACGGAGTGGGAAGGTCGGGCGGCTGGGCAGCTCGGATTTCATTCATGTCGAACTCAACCAAAATCTCGGTACTGATCTGCACACGCAACCGGCCCCAGGACATCACCTGGTCGCTGCCCGCCGTGCTGGCCAACGACTACCCAAATTTTGAGGTCGTACTGGTTGACCAGAGCGACGGTAAAGAGACGTCGCAAATCGTTGCCGAGATGCCCAAGGACGGCCCCGCGCTTGTCTACATTCCCGCTGAAACACGCGGCAAAAGCCTCGCGCTCAACATCGGCGTCAAGGCCTGCACCGGCGAAATCATCGCCTGCACCGACGACGACACCGAAATGGATTCCCACTGGGTCAGCGATGTCGCGAAGCTATTCGAATCGGATCCTAAGCTCGACATGACATTCGGCCAGGTGCATCTTCCCAAGGACGTTCCGCCAGATTCCGCGGTGCCATCGCTCTATTTCGACAAGTACCGCATCCTAAAATTGGGGGATATTTTTGGGATGGGCGCGAACATGGCGTTTAGGCGCGACCTGTATGTCAAGCTCGACGGCTACGACGACATGCTCGGCCCCGGCGCGCCGCTTGCCTGCTCTGAGGACTTCGACTTCACCTACCGCGCGCAGCGAATCGGCGCAAAAGTCACCGCTGAGCCGTCATTGATCTTGGTGCACCGCGCACACCGCACCCGCGACGAGTGGAAAAAGGTCATGTACGCCTATGGCGTCGGCGATGCCGCGTTCTACCTCAAGCACGCCCGCTGCGGCGATTTCTGGGCGACACGCGAATATGTAGGCAAGCTACTCTACTCCGTTGCGCGTCGCATTTTTGGCCGACCGTTCGGCAAGGGACGGGGACACGACACGTACCTCCAGGGGCTTTGGGAGGGTATCGGCAAGAGCTGGCAGTACGATGTTGACCGCGTTCAGCGTCTTTATCATATTCCGGCGTCAGCGACTAACCCAGCGGGGAGCAAAGCGATTGCGAAAACTCATTGAGGTTCTCAAAGCTGAGCTAAACTGGCCGGTCCTTGTCTCTGGATTGCCGATTGTGAGCCGCATTCTCGCGCCGCTTGGTCCGTCCACATTCTCGCGTCTGCGCACCCGAATCCTGCGTCTTTGGGGGCTGAAGATTGGCCACGGAACCGTCATCCTCGGCAATCCCATAATCGCGGGCGACTTCGACGCACGCCGCAAGCTCACTATCGGCGAAAATTGTGTCCTCAACTGGCCTTTGCACTTGGACATCAACGGCGGCATCTCCATCGCCGACCGCGTCTACATCGGCCACCATGTCGTCATCATCACCAGCGACCACGAAGTCGGCACCTCGTTTTTGCGCTGCGGGCCATCAAGTTTCAAGCCCGTCACCATCGATAGCGGCGCATGGATCGGCGCGCGCGCGACCATCATGCCAGGCGTCCATATCCATGAAGGCGCGGTCGTCGCATCCGGCGCTGTGGTTGGGGCAGATGTTCCTGCGAATGGCATTGTCGCCGGCAATCCGGCTCGTTTCATTAAGCAAGCGCCTATGCCGTCCGCGCCGGTAGTCGAACCTGAGCCAGATCGCGTCGTGACTTCTCATCCCGAACAGGTCGCGGCGCACGTCTAAGTCCTTGCAAGAACATCCATGACAGAAATCACAAAACAATCCATCGACGACCTCATCGCAGCGAACCAGCCCGCGCAGGCGCTGTCGGCGTTGAAGCAGTTTTATGCCGTGTCGCCGACCCTTGGCAACGCCCAATTTGTCATTACGCGAATGCCGAAACTTGGCAACATCGTGCCGCGTGTTTCGACCAAGATCGCATTCGTGCGGTCGTTCACCGTCGAGCCTGCCGCGATGATGCTGAAGGCGTCCGCCGCACTCTATGGTGTCGATATCGACCTCAAAGTCGGCGACTTCAACACCTACGCGCAGGAGCTTCTCGATCCTTCGAGCTTCCTCGCCGAGTTCGATCCTAAGATTCTCGTCATCGCAGTGCAGACCCGCGATCTGCTGCCATCGGTTTGGAAGCATGTCGCGACGACATCGCGTGAGGAGCTTGAGCGCACCGTCGAGCAGCAGCTTTCCAACCTCCGGGCGTGGATCAACACGTTCCGCGCGCGTAGCAGCGCAAGCGTCGTTGTACACAACCTCGAAATGCCGGAAATGCCTAACTCGGGCATCCTGGACGCCCAGCGCGCATCGGGCCAGTCATGGCTGATCCGCCGTTTCAACGATGGCCTCCAGCAGATAGCCGCCGACATCACCGGCGTCTATGTGCTGGATTACGACGGCCTCGTCGCCCGCAATGGTCGCCTGCGCTGGCACGATGAGCAGAAGTGGCTGACCGCACGCATGCCTATCTCTGCGGACTGCCTGCCGCTGCTTGCCGAAGAGTATCTCAAATTCGTCCTGCCACTCACGGGCAAAACCTGCAAAGCACTTGTTTGCGACCTCGACAACACGCTCTGGGGTGGGGTGATCGGCGAGGACGGCATGACTGGGATCAAGCTCGACAACGAGTACACCGGCGCGGCCTATACGCACCTGCAGCACGCCATCCTTGATCTTTATCACCGTGGCATCATCCTCGCCGTCGCGAGCAAGAACAACCACGCTGACGCCATCCAAGTCTTCGAAGAGCACTCTGGCATGGTGCTCAAATCCAAGCATTTTTCGGCGTTGCGGATCAACTGGAACGATAAGGCGCACAGCCTGCGCGAGATCGCCAAGGAGCTGAACATCGGCATCGATTCGCTGGCGTTCATTGACGACAACCCGGTCGAGCGTCAGCGCATCCAGGCGGAGATTCCGGAAGTGACCGTGATCGACCTGCCTGCCGATCCGATGAAATACGCGGCGACCCTCCGCGCTTGCCCTGTTTTCGAGCGTCTTACTCTATCCGAAGAGGACCGCGAGCGCGGGCGCATGTACGCCGAGCAGCGTCAGCGCACCGAGCTTGAGCAGAGCGCAGGTTCGCTGGAGGATTTCTACCGCTCGTTGGAGCAGGTGCTCGACATGGCACCCGCCGATAGTGTCTCGCTGGGCCGAGTAGCGCAGCTTACGCAAAAGACCAACCAGTTCAACCTGACCACCCGCCGCTGCTCAGAAGCCGATATCGCGGCGAAAATCGCGGATCCCGATTGGGACATCTATAGCATCCGTGTCGCGGACAAGTTCGGCGACAACGGCATTGTGGGAGTCGCGCTCGTGCATCACGACGGCGATGAATCCGAGATCGACACATTCCTGCTAAGCTGCCGCGTGATCGGGCGAACGGTCGAGACAGCGATCATCGGCAGCATCATGCAGCAGGCCAAAGATCGCGGATCGAAAACCCTTTGGGGATGGTTCTTGCCTACGGCGAAAAACGCGCCGTCTGCGGACTTCTACGAAAAGCATGGTTTCAACAAGTCGAGCCGCGAGGGCCAAGACGGCACTCCCTGGGAATACGATCTGACTGCTGATCTCATCGCGATTCCGGAATGGATCACGGTTACCGGTCTTGAATCTGCCCCAGAGCGCGAATTGGCGACCGCAAGCCGGTAGAATTTTCGGGGCGTCCTGCCGATAATCACAGGCATATACAGGAAGAAGCTTTTATGGATTCGGTTTTAGATAAAGTTCGGTCGCTTGTGGCGACTCTGTTCAACGTTCCAGTGGAAGACATCACGGAGGACTCGTCGCCGGAAACAGTAGAAGCGTGGGACTCGATGGGCCAGCTCAACTTGATCTTGGAGCTTGAGCAGGAGTTCGATATCGCCATGACCCATGACCGTGTCCAGCGGATGACCTCCGTCGGCGCGATCGCCGAGCTTTTGACTGAGGCGGGTGTGGGGTAGGGCCCCTCCGGCTCGTTCCTCGCCGCCTCCCCGAAACGGGAAGGCAAGGTTTAAGAGCGATTATGAACCTTGGTCAGTTCGCCGAAAGCTGTACGGCGGCAAGGTTCCGACTCTCGGAAGGGAAATCAGATTTTGGTCAAGGCATCAAGGGGCTGTCCCCTGACATAGAGTCGGAGCCTGAAGCCGGACAGGTGCAGGCGCCGGCATGACCTACCCCGGCGACAAGTCGCCGCCCCTCTCGCAGCGGCAAGGGAAGGATTCTGATTGAATACCTTGATATGCTTTTACGGGAAGGGGCTGCCCATGTGGACGGTTCCTTATGCCGTCGGACTACTCGTCGCATTTTTGATCGTAGCTGCGATCGCTCAATAATTTGCCAACAAGCGGCCGCCTGAAGATTGATTGCGACTCAGTCAAAAAATTAGAATGACCGTCATCATCAAAATCAAAGAGATGCTTTGGGCGAAGTGGGGACTGCGAAAGTGCTCGTCGGTCGGGCCGTTGCCGCGACTCCAGGGCAGCGTCCAGGTCAACAATGCTGGCCGCATTGAAATCGGCGAGCGTGTTCGTCTGCGCGGGACGCATGTCCCGATCGAGCTTGGCTCCGGCCCGGATGGCGTCTTGTCCATCGGGAAAAACTGCTCGATTAACGGTGGCGCGTCCATCGCCGCCATGAAGCGTGTCACCATTGGCGACAACTGCATGGTCGGCAACTATTCCCTGATCATGGATTCGGATTTCCACGACCTCGAAGACCGCAACAGCATGGGCGATTCCGAGCCGGTGACATTGGAGGACGATGTCTGGATCGCCGCTGGTGTGACTGTGCTCAAGGGAGTCACCATCGGTAAAGGCTCCGCAGTTATGGCGGGCTCGGTTGTCGTCAGCAATGTCCCGCCCTACACGCTGGTCGGCGGTGTACCCGCGCGTACCATCAAGTCCCTCGCCAAGAAAACCGAGCAGCCCGCGCCCGAATCGATGTTGCATGCTCAGCCTACTCCTGAGCCGGCGAATGCCAAGTAGCTTCACGCAAGAACGAAAGCAGTACCAAGTGACTCCGATTAGCAAGGCCGACAAGAAACTCAAACTCGCGCTGATCATGTCAACCGAAGTCGGCCTGCGTACGCAGTACCTCAACTGGTGTGACCACTTCCCAACTGATCTTGGCATCGACCCCAATTTTGTCGTGATGACGTTCCACAAGGACGGCGGCGTCCCCGAACGTCTGCCGCTTCCGGAAGGGATCAAATCGCGAATCCGTGGTCAGATGGAGGTCGGCGACGCACTCAAGCAGGGGCCGTTCGACGGCATCTTCATCGCAGTGCATTCTGCGCTGGCTATGTTTTCGTCGATTCTGGATCAGGTGCCGTGCTTCATGACCTTCGATGTCACCCCGAAGCAGCTCCACGATTTCGGCCCGATCTACGAAAAGTCGCCCAGCAAAATAAAGCTGATCGAATCGTACAAGCATTCGCGCCGCGCGCTCGCGTACCAAAAATGCCGCCTGCTTTTCCCGTGGTCGAACTGGGCAGGCGAGTCCGCTGTGACGGACTACGGCACTGATTCAAGCCGGATGCATGTGTCTCCCCCAGGCGTCGATCTAGAGCGCTGGTCGCCAAAAAACCGCTGGGAGCGAGCGCCGAAAGCAGGCGTCAACCTGCTGTTTGTCGGCGGCGATTTCGACCGTAAAGGTGGCCAACTTTTGCTCGAGTGGGCGCAAACGACCAAGCAGCGCAATTTTCACCTGCATCTGGTCACGCGCAAAAAACTGGAGAACACCGATCCGCGCATTTGCGTCTACAACGATCTCATGCCGAACGATCCCAAGCTGGTCGCGCTCTACGAGAACGCCGACATGTTCGTTCTCCCAACTCTAGCCGACTGCTATTCACTGGCCGGTATCGAAGCGATGGCATCGGGCCTGCCCGTCATTCTGTCCGAAACCGGCGGTACCGGCGACATCATCAAGCGGGAAACCGGCTTTTTGCTACCGCCGGGTGATCTTAACGCCTTGACACATGCGCTCGATGTCCTGATCGAAAACCCCGCTCTCCGCGAAAAAATGGGGCGAGCTGCGCGTGCCGACGCCGAAGCGCGCTATGATGTCGGCGCGAACATCCGCCGCAGCGTCGAGCTGATGCGCGAGCAGATGCTGGCGGCGAAGAAGTAGACGACATGCCTACCGATCCGCTCTGCACAGTGGTCGTGCCGACCTATAACCGCATGGAGAGTCTGAAACAGACCCTCGACGGCCTACAAATCCAAACCATCGATCTCGCGCAATTTGAAGTAGTGGTCGTTTCCGACGGCAGCACCGACGGCACCCCCGAGTTTCTGCAGGACTACGCAAAATCCTCATCCCTCAATCTGCGCTGGTTTCAGCAGAAAAATCAAGGGCCGGCGACGGCTCGAAATTTCGGTGTAAACAAGGCGTCGGCGGAAATTGTCGTTCTGCTGGACGACGATGTCGTTCCCATCCCTGAGTTTTTGGAACTTCACCTGCGCCACCATAACGAAATCCCAAATGCCGTCGTGATCGCGCCGATGTCGCCGGATCCGCTTTACGGCAAGCGCGAACCAGCCTGGATCGCCTGGGAACACGCCAAGCTCCAGGATATCTACGCGCTCTTTTTGCCTGGCGGTCAGTATTTCGGGCACGATATGGGGCCGATGCATTTCTATAGCGGCAACGCCTCATTGCGCCGCGACTTGCTCCTTGGCGTTGGCGGCTTTAACACTGCTTTTACACGTCAGGAAGATGTCGAATTTGCCGAACGCCTCCGCGCCGCGCACGATGTGCGGTTCATTTTCGATCCGGAAGCTGTCGGTCAGCACCATCCCGTCCGCTCGCTCGCATCCTGGTTGCGGATTCCCACGTCATACGGGCAGTTCGACGCTGAACGCGTTCGGTCCGGTGCGCTCAGCATGGATCGCGTTTCCGAAATCCATCACGAGCGCCACGGCGCGACCAAAAAGCTCGCCGACATTTGCGCAACTTCGCCGATTGCACTTGCCGCAGCCACCTGGGTCCTGACCCACCTGTCCTCGCTTCTATACACCTTCGGTGCGCGACGCCCGGCGCTTGCCGCACTGAGCGCCATATACAACGCGCGCTACACGGCAGCATTTGCGAGCGGCATGGGTCATTCACCGAAGCTGAAACAGAGGACGGCATAAGAGAATCCTAGCCACTTTGTGGGGCAGGGGTCCCCGCCTGCCAATACTTAAGAATGACAGGCGGGGACGCCTGCCCCACAATCAATCCACAAACAGATTATGAAAATCGGCTTCGCACTCGAATATTCGCTCGGACACATCACCCACGCCGAAAACCTGAAGCGGTTTCTGGCCAGCGAAGAGGACGTCAACCCTGTCTATATCGACATCCCGTTCGACAAGACCCCCATGCCGCCGCTGCTCAAGCCAATCTTGCGCGACAATTGGAGCGTCCGCGCATCGATGGCCGCACGCCGCGGCCTGATTCCCAAGCTTTCCGGCATGAGCGCATGCTTTTTCCACACGCAGGTGACTTCGCTGTTTTCCACTGACATCATGCGCCGGGTGCCGTCCGTAATATCCCTCGACGCCACGCCGCTCCAATACGATTCCCTCGGCGAATTCTACAAGCATGCGCCTGGGCCGCAGATGCTGGAAAACGTCAAGAAGCGTTTGAACGAGAATGCGTTCCGTTCCGCTAGACATCTGATCACTTGGTCGCAATGGGCAAAGGATTCGCTTGAGCGCGACTATGGCGTCGATGCGCAGAAGGTGACGGTCATCGCGCCTGGGATCGACCGCAGCCTTTGGTCAGTTGACCGCCAGGGCAGAGATCCGAATAAGCCGGTGACGTTTCTATTTGTCGGTGGGGATTTCGAGCGCAAGGGTGGACCGATCCTTCTCGACGCTTTCCGCCGTTTGCAGCAGGTGCATCCAGACACAAGGCTGCTAGTTGTCACCAAAACACCGCCAGAAGCAACGGATTTGCCGGGCGTGGAAATATTTTCAAACCTGTCGCCAAACTCTCAGGAACTCCGAGAGTTGTACGCCAAGGCAGATATTTTTGCCTTTCCTACTCTTGGCGACTGCCTTCCGCTAGCCGTGATGGAGGCTCTTGCCGCTGGCCTTCCGGTGATCACATCCGATGTTGGCGCACTGTCCGAAGCGGTCACAGATGGCCTCAACGGTCTGGTAGTAAAGCCGCAATCCGATGCATTTTTCGCTGCAATGAGCAAAATATGTTGCGAGGCCGACATGCGACGTTCGATGGCCGTGGAGGCGGTAAAGCGGGCGAAAGACCGCTTTGACTCCTCGCAAAACTACCGGAAATTGATCGACACAACCAAAAACCTTTCCCATTTATTATGAATACTAAACCCAACTCTGGTATAATTCTTGTGTGAGCTTTGCAGAGGTTTGTCCGACAATATCTTGACAGTGAAAATTTTCATAGGTCAAGGATTTGGCGAAACCTGCTGTAGAATATACTAGCATCCCGACCGCAGTAGTCTATATCCGGGTGCACATTTCCAGACCTGAGATTGGGGTAACACATGACCTTCCAAACTACGGCAAAGGGTCTCGCCGCCCTTGCCGCAACCCTAGTTCTCGGCCTATCGACCCTACCGTCGGCAGGTGCGACAACTCTAACTTACACAGTAACTGACATCGGGACAATCGCTGGCGGCCAAAGCGTGGCCCTTGGCATTAGCCCAAATAATGTGGTCACCGGCTACGCGCAAAGCAACACGGCCCTTGTCGGATTCGTTTCGTCAAACGGCAAAAACACGATTCTCAGCCCACTTTCGGGCCAAACGTCAAGCAGCGGCAACAGCGTTAACTCGGCTGGCCTCGTCGCAGGCGTGTCTGGCTCGGACGCATGCATTTTCACCAACGGCGTTCCCAAGGATCTGGGCAACCTCGGCGGCGGCACGAGCAGCGCTTCCGGCATCAACACCAGCGGCACTGTTGTCGGCACCTCCGAAGACAGTGGCGCTTTTCAGCGTGCATTTGTTTGTCCTGCCAACGGCAAGATGTCGGAGATCGGCACGCTTGGTGGCATCTTCTCGTATGCCAACGCGATTGCGGACGACGGCGATATCGTCGGCTCTTCGTACATCAACACCTACGAGCAGCATGCGTTCTATTACCACGCGGGAGTAATGTCGGACATCGGCACGCTCGGTGGTGAGAACAGCTACGCGACCTGCGTCAACAAGTATCAGCGCGTTGCCGGCTACTCCTATCTGTCTGACAATGTCACGACGCACGGTTTCACCTGGCGTCCGGGCCATCCGATCCATGATCTTCCTCCGATTGGTGGATCCGGTAGCTCGACCGCAGCAGCGTTAAACCGCTTCGCGTACATCGTTGGAAATTCAAACGGACACGGTGTCATTTGGATCGATTGCGCGGTCTATGACCTTAACCCTCTGGTCACCACGCCTGGCTGGACGATTATCCAGGCGACCGGCATCAACGACAACGGATACATTGCAGCGACTGGCCGTGACTCGGCCGGACAGCTTCATGCGGTGATTCTGAACCCGTCAACTCCACCCAACTCTTCCGTCGTCATTCTGCCGAAAGTTAAGACGCGGTCGAGAGTCGACAATTAGTTCCAATAGTCAGTCGATTGGTATATCTGTCGAACAGGGCTGCTCAGCATCAAGTATGTTGAGCGGCCCTTTTGGTTGTCCTCATGGCTTTCGCTAGCAGTAGCTACCACGTAGTTCGCATCTCCTCGTGGACTATGGGACTTACTGCGAACGCTTTACATCCTGCGCTATACTCCCTCCATGCCCAAATCTGCGCCCAGCGCAAAAAAGCGCGTTCTGATGGTCATACCCAGCGTTCTCAAGCGCGGAATCGAAGGGGAAATCGCGTCCGACCGACATCCGCGCATGGACTATTTCGAACTAGCATCCACCCTTGAAGAGCGTGGTTGCGACGTCGCGTTGGTCGACTACACGTCTCTCAACGGCCCAGATATCGGATTCAAAGATGTCCGGTTGGCGCTGCTCGCATTTTTAAAACGGTCACAGTTCGACGTCATCTTCGCCAACTCCGAAAGCATCGCACTACCGCTTGCGATCATGCTTCGCAATACCAGCCCGGAAGATCGTCCAAGGATCGTAACCATCGGCCACCGGATATCGACACCGAAGAAGCAGGCATTCTTTGCACGCTTCAAGGTACAGAACGTGATCGACTGCATTTTCTTATACGCATCTTCGCAGCAGAAGTTTGCGGAGGAGATTCTTGGTCTGACGTCGAATCAAGCACCCTTGATCGCATTTCATGCGGATTCAAAGTTCTTTCGGCCTATTGACGAAATATCCCAAGAAGTGCGCAGCCGCCAGCAGGTTTGCGCGGCGGGATTGGAGTGGCGCGACTATCCGACGCTCCTGGAGGTTGCGAGGCGCATGCCGGGTGTTGACTTTCATATCGCCGCCGCTTCGCCGTGGTCGAAGCACAAGAACGAGACCGCCGGAAAGGAGCTTCCGCCGAATGTGACAGTCAAGCGTCATGATTATTACAGCCTGCGGAACCTTTACCTAACCAGCGACGTCACAGCAGTGCCGCTGTACGAAACTGACTTTCAAGCAGGAATTACTACCATCCTTGAAGCAATGGCTTGTGGACGCACTGTGATAACTTCTGCGACCACGGGCCAAACCGATGCCGTGGTTGACGACGTTAACGGGTATTACGTGCCTTCCGGCAGTGTCGATGTACTGGAAGCAAAAATTGCGGCTGCGCTTGGCTCGGAATCAGACCGCCGAAGAATCGGAGCGTCGGCCAGGTCTTGGATCGAACAAAATGCGACGCTGGAGATTTGGGCGAGCAAAATCGCCGACCGAATCTGCGCATGATCGTGGAATTTTCCTGCATCCCGTCACGGGCAGGCTAGCAGCCAAGCGGTGAAATCAATATTTTCACAGTTTATGGTGGGTTTCCGAAGCTGATCAATAACACGATTGCGCGCCGATTTTCGTAGCAAAGCCGTCATTTTTGCATGGTTTTGGGTGAGAATCGGAGTTTAGTTGGCACGGTTTGTGCGATATAGAGAAGCATCAATTTATTGATGCTCCAGCAGTATCGGAGATGTTGTAGATGAAGAAGTTTTATTCGGTTTTCGTGACGATAGTCGCGTTGGTTTCCCTGGCAGGAAATGCGCTTCTCTATATGCGGTACTCATCGGCGAGGGCGATTGTTCAGATCAATGGAGACGTGATCACAAAGAAGGACTTGGAGGACAGGCTCGACTATCTCGACACATCGAGCGTCCTTCGCGATATGATCTTGAACAAACTCGTTTTGCAAGCAGCCGCGAAGCAAAACTGCGTTCCGACGGACAAAGATATCGCAGCGGCGAAGAACGACATGATGCGGGCCACGCCCCAAATCGTGGAAGCAGCGTACAAGTCGGACCCAAGCTTGATTGTGTTCACTGAGAGTCTAAAGACCAATTTGGCGATGAGGAGCCTGCGGGTTGCCGGAGTGCAGGTCACAGATGACGAAGCGCGCCAGTTTTACGCCACGCACAAGAATCTATTTCAGTTGCCAGTGCAGGCAAGCACGTCCGTAGTGTTCGCACAGGATCAAGTTGCCGCACAGACGGCTCAGCGAATGCTGGAAAACGGTGTTGCGCCTAGCGTCATTGCGGCACAAGCGGGACTAAATGTAATGGGAGTCAATGCGGCTCCTTCAACACCAATCCCGTCGAACATTACGGAGGCGGCGCTTCGGATGCGCCAAGGCGAAGTTCAGATCTTCCCAATGGGATCGAATTTCGTAGTGATTCAGATCAAGAAGGTGGCACCCGGTGGTGTTCCTTCATACGAAGCTATTAAGGATAGGGTGCAGCTCGCAGCTCGGCTGGCTAAGGCGCCTACTGAAGACGAGGAGCTGGCAAAGCTGGTCGGATCGTCGAAGATCACACTGGAGTCGGATAAACCCGCTTACGCAAACGCCGTTCCGCAACTTGGCACGAGTGTTGCATCGGGTTCATAGCAGAACATAAAAATTTTACCGCCCCTCGTTGCGGCGGACAACGTTCGATGCCGAACTGCTCAAAACGCAGCGAGGTTCGAATAATCAACTCAGCGAAAGAAAAGAGGTGAAACTCACAATGCGCAAATTACTTAGCTCAATTCTAGCCATCGCCGCCCTGAGCGTCATGGCAACGACCGGTGCCTTCGCTCAGAACTTTCTGAGCACCAACGGAGGAACCGGAAGCAACGGAACCCCGAACCTCACCTGGAACGGCACCAGCCTGCTGATCTCGTCCAACAACATGGCGATCAGCCCTGAAGCGTCCAACGCAACTCCGGCTCAGCCGCCCGCGATCAGCAGCGGCGTTTCGATCAACGTTGGTCCTCTCACGGGTACCGGCTACATCGATACAGGCGCTACGCCTAACACCGGTACGTTCATCGAGACGTTCGGCGCCGGAACGTTCACCGTTTCGGAGGGTGGCACCACCTTCCTGACCGGCCAGTTCACCGGCGGTGACTTCACCAACGGTGTGACCAACAACTCGATCACCTACCAGATGACTGGCGTTTCGTTCGGCGACGGCGTTCATGCCAGCAGCGCGGGAACCTACTTCCCCGGAAACTACAACCCTGCTACTGGTGCGATGTCTGGCGAGGCCAACATCAGCAACAACGGTTCGCTCTCCTGGAGCGCCCTTGGCGTCACCGCCTTCAACGGCAACGACGGCATCACCTGGAGCGCGCCTGCGATCCCGACCACCACCCCGGAGCCGGCTTCGTTCGCGACCTTCGGTATCGGCGCTCTGGCGCTCCTCGCGCTGGTCGCCTTCAAGCGACGCAACTCGGTCAACAGCCTCTAATCGCAATGCGATGAAGGCCTGTTGCCAAGTGGCGCAGTACTAAGGCTCCACTAAAAAGAGCCTGTTTATGAAAGTTAGATTGATTGACTGACTGACTGAAATTATTGAGGGGCAGAAAGTAAATGTTGGCTTTCTGCCCATCTTTTCAGTTTTGAGTCATGAAGAACAATCTCGATGCAGGAAATAGGCGCAAAATCGTGCTTGGGTCGGTAAATCGACCTAACGAGAGATGGCCCTGTCGTCATAATTTTATTATCGAACCGATCAAACATGATCGGCATGCGCACGATCCGAACTTTCGGACGTGCTGCAACTGATTAAGACTTTTTGGGAAGCGCCGCGAGCAGTAATGGCGATCGACACGGGACTGAAAAACGGGACTCGGCCGGTGCCTCATAAACTCGGCGCCAGCGGGATCGCAATTGATCGCGAGGCGGTCGTCACGGCTCTGCCGTTCGCCATTTGCGCCGGTCTCTTCGTCTGGCTCGCCTGGCCGACTTTGCACTGGTGGTGGTGGGAGTACACACGCTTTGAATCGTACTACTCACACGGGCCGCTGATACCGTTGATGGCGGGCTTCATGCTTTGGCATAGCCGGGAGCGTCTAAAGGCGGTCGAAAAGCAGCCTACCTTGGCTGCATTAGCTTTGGTAATTCCGGCGCTTGCGCTGCTGGTCTTCGCTCAAAAAGAGGAAGCACGCGCACTTGAGTCGCTTGGTGTGATGTTGACAGTCTGGGGAGGTGTTTGGCTCGCTCTCGGCGGAAGGTTCATGAAGGCGGCATGGTTCCCGCTTCTGTTCCTTGCGCTGATGATGCCGCTTCCTGGTCCGCTGCTGAACGATGCGACACTTTCGCTGCAGATGGTGTCCACAAAATTCGCAGCGAAGCTACTGAACATTTTGACATTTACGAATGTCCAACAGGGAAATCTCATACAGATGAGTAATTTCACCATGTTTGTGGACGTTCCGTGCAGCGGATTCAAGACGCTGCTGGCTCTGTTTACGTTCAACGCGTTTCTCGCCGCGATGCTCGACGGTCCGGTTTCGAAACGTATCGTTCTGTTCATAATCTGCGCGCCGCTTGCGATTGTCATCAATGCGGTGCGGATCGCCCTCATAGGAATTGTGGGCGAATGTATCAATACCGATGCGGCACGGGTCTTTCATGACTACAGCGGGCTCCTGACGCTCACGCTTGGGTTCATCGCACTCTTTGGAATAGCGAAACTACTCGGATGCAAAAAATTCGCAGGGCTGGCTATCTTCTAATTTTGCTTCTCGTTGCCGCAATCACGACAGCGTTCGCGTGGCACCCTACGCCGCCTGCGCGGTTCACCGGACTGTCGAGCGTTCCGATTCCAACGACCCTCGGCCAGTATCAAAGCCAAGACCAAGCAGTCGATGCCGTCACCAAAGCCGCGCTCAACTCTGCGGACATCGTCTCAAAAAGATATTCGGACAACTCCGGCGACATTGTTGATATGACGATGATCGGCGGCACGGATCGTAACGCTCTCCACGATCCCCGCTCCTGCCTGGTTGGCGGAGGGTGGAAGCTAGACAACGACCGTGTCGAGCAGCTTCCCGATGGTCGCGGCGGCTCTATTCCGGCACGCACCTGCACCGCTTCGCTTTCCGACAGCTCGGTCAATGCAGGCTCGAGCGGATACGATATTTTGTACGTCTACGTAACACATCACCGCGTGATTGCGTCCGCAACTGAAATTCGAATGGCGCTTCTGGAGAGTGCGCTTCTGGAGCAGGACGATTCCCCGGTGTACTTTATTCGGCTGATAGCTCCGCTTGACGGCACGCACGATCCGCGCACCGTCCATGCGGCACTCACGGCGTTCGCGGCGCAGTTCTGGCAGCGTGTCTCGCCTTCGATGCTGAAAGGAGAAGCGGCATGATCTGCTGGCTTGGCGGTGTCCGATTTGATAATGTAAAGATGTCCGAGGCGGTTGCCGCGATCGTCAAGATGGCGCAAAAGACCGAAACTCCTCGCATGGTCTGTACAGCAAACCTCGATCACCTCGCAACGATGCAGGACGATCAGGATTTCCGGCAGATCTACCGCGAGGCAGATTTTGTCGTCGCCGACGGAATGCCGCTGGTGTGGCTTTCGCACATCGCGGGCTGCCCGCTAAAAGAGCGCGTCGCCGGAAGCGACCTATTCTGGGAGCTCGGCCGCGCGTCAAGCCTCACGAGCGTCCGTCTATTTTTCCTTGGCGGCCAGGTCGGCAGCGCGGAAAAGGCTAGCCTGAAGCTGCAGCAAGTTTTTCCTGGTGCGCAAATCGTTGGCACATATTGCCCGCCGCATGGCACGCTGAACGATCCCGAAGAGGATCAGCGGATTCGGGAAGCGATCGACGCTGCCCAGCCCGATATTCTGCTAGTCGGCTTTGGTTCACCGAAGCAGGAGAAGTGGATTTACGAGCATCGTGACGTGTTGAACGTTCCCGTCTCCATCGGAGTCGGTGCGGCGTTCGATATGGCCGCCGGTGCGGTCAAGCGCGCTCCGCTTTGGTTGCAGCATTCTGGTTTCGAGTGGGCATTCCGTCTGGTTCAGGAACCACGACGCCTGTGGCATCGCTATATCAAGCGGGATCTCCCGTATCTAGTGAGGTTGCTATTGCTCACCATCCGCTTTCGTTACGGGCGGTCGGGATCGCAGCGGGAATCCATGAGAGTCGCCAACCCGTAGCCGTTGTTGTTATTTCAAAGCCTCCGTTCCGAAGCATTTGCGGGACGGAGGCTTTTTTGCGCTGAAGCGCGTATACAATAACAAAACCCATGATCAGCGAACGCCCGCCAACACTCGATCCAACCAGTCGCCTCGATAAGCTTGATCCCCTGGCGCTCGCCCCAGCTTCCGAAGTGGTTCAGTCGATCGACAGCGTTTCGCGGCGAGTTCGCGCCCGACATTTCTTGGGTGCCTATTGGAAACTGGCGATCCTGTGCGACATCGCGGTCGCACTGCTCAGCGCACTGTTTCCTCTTCGCGCCGCGACGACGGATTCCGTTCCAGAGCTGGCTTTGGTGCTCATTGGAATTCCGATCCTGGCCGCGTTTGCGAGCACCGCCATGACCAAAGTTGTGACCGCGGCAGTCGCACGTCAGATGGACTTGCGCCTCGGGCTCGACGACCGCGTATCGACCGCGCTTGAGCTGACCGGCGCAAATGCCGCTACGCAGTTTGCGCCGCTTGTCGTTGGCGATGCAGCAAGTCATGTCCATTCTGCTAGAAAGACGCGCGTGATTGACTTGCGTCTCAATGCCTGGCTCGCAGCGATCATGCTGATCGTGTCGCTTGTTCTGACAACATGGCGTGCGCCCAACGTGATCTCGTCCGTCATTGCTCATTCCGGGCGCAACAACGGGCTTCAAATGGGCGAGTCGCACTATGTCCATGCAGTTCCTGCGAAGGGCGAAAAAATTCCGGAGCGTCCTCTTCATCCGGGTGAGCATCCGCCTGCCGCAGCGATGACTCCTGCGCCTGCAAAGCCTCAGCATGCCAACCCGCCTGCCGCACCAAAACCGGCGCCATCGCCGTCGTCTTCCAGCAAGACAGCGAACAGTCCACAGTCCGGCTCCGGCACTTCGGGAACCAGTAAGTCTTCGTCCAATTCCGGAAGCGGATCTGGAAGTTCTTCGGGCAACAGCAAGAACTCCGGCACCGGCACGGGATCGGGCGCTACCAACAAACCGGGCACTTCGTCCTCCAGCTCTGGGGCAAATTCCGGTCAGGGATTGTCGGGCCATTCCGCTTCAAAAAACGGAAATGGAAGTGGCCAATCGACGGCAGACAAACAGGGTCACGGAACAGGATCGGCAACCAAGAACGGCACCGGGCAGGGCGGCAAACAATCCGGTCAAGGTGGCGCGAAATCCAACTCCGGCGGCAGCAAGAGCGGCCAATTTGGTGGATCGCAGTCTGGTCAGCAGAAATCAGGGCCATCCGGAAGCGGCCAACATGGCGCAGGATCGCAGCAAGGGCAGGGATCGGAGGCAGGTCAACCGTCGGGAGAGCCGAACAAACCCGGCGGCAGCGGCCAAAATGGGCAGCCTGGCAATGGACAATCAAACCAAGGCCGCTCGCACGCGGGCAATGGCCAAACTGGGTCTGATCAAGGCTCTCAGGTTCAAAAGGGTCCTGGCGGAATTGGTGCCAAAAGAGGCGAGCAGCCAGTCGCACAAGCGTACCATTCGCCTAACAGCGCGCCTGTGAGCGCGCCTAACGCACCGCCGAAATTCTCGTACCGTCTTCCCAAACCGGAAGGGCCGCTGTCCATGACTAGCGAGCATGCGGGAACCGCAAGGCCCGGTGTCCATCCAGGCGCGTCGCACGTTGCGAATGGCAATGGTTCCGCGAGCACTTTGTCTGGCGATCAGGCAATCCAAGCGGAAAACAACCCCCAAATTCCGGCCGCGTACCGCTCCCTCGTTCGGCGCTACTTCGAAGGCACTGGCGGGAAAAGCGCAAAGTGATCAGCGAAACCGTTCTCGAAATCGCGCTTACGGTAGCGTGCCCTTTGCCGTACCGTGTCGGAAAGCCCAAGGCAGCGATACTGCACGCACCGATGACCTTGGTGCTTCTGGTCGTCAACATCGCGATCTTCCTGGGCGGACAGCTGTTCGATCGCAGTCCAGCGCAACAGGACGCCATCTTTTTCAAATTCGGTCTGATTCCCGCGCAGTTCCATTTGATTAGTCTTTTCACGTACGGCTTCTTCCATGTTGGCTACGAGCATATCATTTGGAATCTCCTGTTTCTCTATTTAATTGGGCCATCGATTGA
This sequence comes from uncultured Armatimonadota bacterium, assembly GCA_963699265.1. Classification (GTDB taxonomy): domain Bacteria; phylum Armatimonadota; class Armatimonadia; order Armatimonadales; family Capsulimonadaceae; genus CAXSEA01. The sequence continues at coordinate 3,005,222 of OY969427.1, forward strand.
AAAGAAGGTCGGCTCGCCGCTTTTTGTACTGCTCTATTTTGCCGGAGGCGCGGTCGCGGGACTGATCCATACTGCGCTTACGCTGCACTTCGGCCCAGCCTCGTCCGACGCGCGCAACCCGCTCGTCGGCGCGTCTGCCTCGATCTCTGCAATCATTGGCCTGTTCGCGACATTTGGCGCGCGGCGCAAGCTGCAGTTCATTTGGCTGCCTGGTAGACTAATTTCCCGCGAATGGATGCTGTTTGACGTTTCCGCAGGCATTGGCGTACTTCTGTGGCTGATTCAAACACTCTACGGCGCGGCCACGACGGCGTTCCAGAATCAGGGCGGGATTGCGTATTTCGCCCATATCGGCGGGTTCTTGTTCGGGTTGCTCTGCGGCTGGGCAGGTGGACTTCGTAACTCGAGGGAGGCGGAGGACAACGATCTCAACGATGCGGCCCAGAAGCCGATTGCTGCGCCACAAGCCATTCGTCAGTCTGCATCGCCCGACATCGTCTCGTTGCTGGAGCGCTGCATAGCGGAGGAAGACTACCCGCGCGCTTGGTCGATGTACGGCAAATGCCGCGCGGTTGGCGCGATCGTTCCAAAGAGTGTTATCGAAAGATTGAGGGAACTTGCGACTGTCAATGGCCATCCAGAACAGGCGGCAAGCCTGGTTTCTGACGGCATCAAGTCGGACAAAGTTTAGCGGCTGACTGCAACGTGATAGACGAGTCCTGCAATCGCGAGGCAGCTCAGTACGACCTGCGGAAGGCATCCTGTGCTGTAAACACGGCCCAATCCCTGCGAATCGCTGCGTGAATTTCGCTTCGGCGGTGCCTGTGTGTAGTCGGGGACAGGAACATCGAACGTTTCCGATCGGGTGCCACGCCAGACCACTAGGTGCGCGCCGGCGTTGTCGCTCGGTGCGAAGTTGCTGGTGAACTGAAAGAGCGCCTCGCCGTCTTCGGCGACAAGCTCGCCGCCTTGGTAACGCAGCCAGGACGTACCGTCGGCATCCGTGTACCACCGGATCGGCGACCAGGTCGGCGTCGTCATCTCGTTGGTCACGGCCTCGGGGTACTCGATCTTCGGCGCAACTCCGGGGAAATAGTAGGGCCCGATATCGATGCGGGTGATTGGGCCTGCACCCTCTTCGGCCGCGATGGACAGTTCATACATGAAACCGGTGACGACGCGTGTGACTTCGATATTGGGGGCGGTAATCAAGGCCATAGCTTAACTATTGTCTGCTGGAATGGGCGACTTGGAAAGGATTTCTCGGCATATATCGCTTGAATTTTAGGCAATATGGCTGAGATCGGTACATTGTACCAGATTTCACAAAGGGGCGTGGAAGAGGCGGAAGCGCAGTCCCGCGACCTATTCCAAAGCTCTTCCTCTCGAAAACGAGTACTCGCGTGACTTGCCGTGCTTCATGTTGCTCACTATAGCAGTTGCCTCTCGGGCATAAGCAGTATATCCGGATGCAAGGAACGCAATGCTCCCCTCGACGCATTCAAGTTCCCGTTGCCAGATGGCGCCTTCATAGTTCTTGTTTACGCGCCTACGATCGGTCACTTCAGTTTTGCACAAGGTGTCCAGAGTTAGCCCGCCAACGTACGAACCAATCTCAAACTGAAGATCAAACGCGTTTTGGAATACGATTGTGCAAGGAGCCATCAAGAAAGAGTAGAACTCGTTCGTCGGCGTTGGGTCAATCCATTGAAAGATGTAGTCAACATCCAGGATGAATTCTTTCGATTCCGGAGAGAATGCCAAGGCACGAACTTGGCAGTTATACCAAGAATCGGCAACTGGAGCGGTGTCGGTGAACGACCATGAGTTGAAGTCAATTGAATCCAAAGTTGTTTCTCGACAGCAACAATAGAACAGGCCACCGAAGCATGCTTCGTGGCCCATCCGTTTCTTTAATCAGCCCGGTTCAAGTATTTGCATAAATTCAGCGACCGAAACTATTGATGTACCTTCGTACTTAATGAGCGAAAGAAGGTGATTCTTATCACCCGTTACGAGAAAATCGACCTTGCCGCCTCTTGCAAGAGACAGAAGAAAGTTGTCATACGGGTCGTTCGAGACATCAACTGGCTTCAGTGTATCGATGCAAAGTGCCAAGTGACGAACTTCGTTGACAAGCCGCCCTGCAACCGCTGGCTGTATCCTAGTTCGAAGTTTGGGATAACGCGTGACGCGGATTAATTCATCGATTTGTAGTTTGGAACTTACAAGGGTGAATCGCCCTCTTCTCCACTGGGCTACTAGGCGACCTGCGGGAGATAGCTCAATCAATAATGCGCTCACAAACACATTCGTGTCGAGAATGACCTTCATCTATAGGGACGATTCATTTCACGATTCTGCCATAAGTCTTAATCCTAGCATCATCAACTGCTTCGTTGATAATGGCTTGCAGTTCGTCGGGTGCGAGATTATTGAAACCTTCGCGAACTTCGGCAAGGGTTTGATCGAAAACCCGCCATTTGACGGCGTCCTCGACAAATTTTGAGATGTCACCTTTTTTCATCCCTCGCTGCGCCAGGTGAGTTCGTAGAGCAATATCGGTTTCCTTGGAAACCGTAATCGTCCAGCGTGTCATAGAATCAATTGCCATTTCTTGCCTCGTTACCTGAGATCCACACTTATGTGTTTAACAGTATAGCATTGTAGCTGTCTGTACGTAGTCTATAAATTTCAACGCCCGCAGCCAAGTTTTACCACACAAAAAAACGAACAGGCCACCGAAGCATGCTTCGTGGCCCATCCGTTTCTTTGATCAGCTTCGAGCGAACCCTAAAATTAGGTTCGCGGTCTGATGTATAGGGTTGTATTAATAACGGTCGCGATCGTAGCGGTCGCTGGAGCCGCCGCCGCGGCTGCCGCCTCCGCCGCCACCGCGGTTGCCGCCACCACCACCGCCATAGCCGCCACCACCGCCTCCGCCACTGCGGAAGCCGCCACCACCGCCGCCGGCTTGCTCACGAGGACGGGCCTCGTTGACAACCAGGGCGCGTCCGCCAAGGGTTTTGCCATTGAACAAGCGGATGGCGTTTTGCGCATCCTCGTCCGTCGCCATTTCGACAAAGCCGAAACCGCGGGACTGGCCGCTATAGCGATCGGTCATGACGGTCGCGTTCGTGACTGCTCCCGCCTCTGTAAACATTTGCGCAAGCTCTTCCTGAGTCGTCTGATACGACAGGTTTCCAACATACAAACGGATAGGCACGTTTGGTTCTCCTAAGGCTAACTTCTTCCCAGCTAGCGAACTTATTTTTTTCCTTGCTGCCTTACTTCCGGCGCTTCGATCCAACAGGACAGGGGGCAGCGTCACTACATTCCTTCAGCTATCAGCCAGAGTGGACGGAGAACCGGTACGTTACAAGCTATCAACGGCCGCGGGCAAACTGACTGTCTGAACAGCGCTCTCTTGGACGCCCTATTATAAAGTTCGGGGGCAGTTCTGTCAAGCAGGCAGGCATGAAAGGCTAGTATGTTGATAGGGAATCGAAAGTGAAAGGACTTCGCACGGCAAATCTGCATTCCGTCGGGGAACACCAATTGATTTCAAGCGGTCTGGTTGGAGGGCGGACACTGTTAAAGCAGCAAGGCTCCCCTATTGGGGAGCCTTGCTGTCGAATTCCATAGTTCGTCTGCGCTACTTCTTGTTTTTAAGCTTCTGTGCCTTCCGCGTTTCAATCATCTCAAGGATCGTCGCCTTACGAGGCTCCTGAGTGGCACGCGTCTCTTGGCGAACTGTCGATACTCGATCAGTTTGCGCTTCTCGCTTGACTCTTGATTCGATATTGCCCATCAACTTTGTCCTTACCACGCCCTATGACGATAGATCATACGGAAAAAACCTACTACTACTATTATAGCCTGAATTGCAACTGCAACGAACATCGATAATTGGCATCTATATACCGCTTCTGCAGCGCCATCGTTCAGCTTAGTGTTCTCTTCGACGGCTACCGCCATGTCCGCAATCCTCTCTGTGTAGAATGCGTTGTCGTCAATGCCGGCCGCAATTTCCGCAGCAATTACGTATAGATCCTGATACGGCTGGTACGCCCTAACTAGCAACGAAAATAGCGCGAATCCCAATGCTGTTAGAAGGGCAATTACGACGAAAAGTTCCCAATCAATAGGAACATACATCAGCGCGAATGAAGCCTTCAGATCGCTTAAGCGGAAGAGAACAGCGCCAAGCAAAACTCCAGAAAGCGTGATGTAAACATTTGCCTTCACACCAATTGCGGCGAATCTTTCCTTCTCCTCATCATAAATGACCTTGCAAATCGCATACTGCTGCGCCGTCGCCGTCGTAGGTACGTCTGAGTCCGTTACTGGTTCCGTGGTCGAGTCAAAGTCTTCAGCAAGAGTGTCGTCCATGTCTTCGTTAGCCATATGGCTTCGACCTTTGACGACATGGCGGTAAATTCCTGCCTGACAACAAGGCATGAAGATGCCAAGGTGCCCAAGCGTTCCCAAATCCTCTACTCGGCTCTGACATCGTACAAATGTGCTAGAATATCCCACTGCAGTCACGCTGCAGCCCTCCACATCCCTATGCCCGAATACGACCTCAACAACCTCTCGCCCATGATGCGGCAGTACTTTGAAATCAAGGAGCAAAAGCCCGATATTCTGCTGCTGATGCGTGTCGGCGACTTCTACGAGGCGTACGGCGACGATGCCCGCGTGATCGCGCGCGACCTCGACATTACGCTCACCGGACGAGAATTCAAACAGACCGACGAGCGCATCCCGATGGCCGGGGTGCCGTTCCATGCCGTCGAACGCTATATGGCGCGTTTGCTGCAAAAGGGGCATAAAGTCGCGCTGTGCGATCAGATTGAGGATCCCAAGCTCGCAAAAGGGCTGGTCAAGCGCAAAGTGACTCGCATTGTCACTCCAGGGACGGTCATGGAGGACGCGCTCCTCGACGCGAAGCGCAACAACTTTCTGGTCGCTGCGATCACGGGCGACCGCACGCCGAGCGGAATTGGGGTGGTCGATGTCAGCACCGGCGAGTTTTTGACGGGCGAGGTTGAGCGTCTAGACCAGCCTGAATTGTCGGCGGAGATGTCCGTGCAAAGGCTCGTTGAGGAGATTGCCCGGTTGCAGCCTTCGGAATGCCTGATCCGTCCTGAGATGGAGGACACGCTCGCGGAACCGATCCGGCAGGCGACCGGCGCGACTGTAACAGTGCATCAACTTGGCGATCTGCGCCGGTCATCGCGCCAGCAGCTTCTTGACCACTTCGGTACGCAAAGCCTGCGAGGATTCGGTTGCGAGGAGTTGACCACCGGACTTGACGCCGCTGCTCTCCTGCTCGACTATCTGCGCCAGACGCACCAAAGCGCGTTGCAGCATATCCGCAGCCTCAGCATCTACTCCAGCGACGGCCACATGGTGCTTGACGCCGCCACGCGCCGAAACCTTGAGCTGACGCAATCTCAGCTTGACGGCTCGCGCGCCAAGTCCCTCCTGCATCTGTTAGACCGCACGGTCACGCCGCAAGGCGGACGGCGGCTGCGTCGGTGGCTGGAGCAGCCGCTTCTGTCAATTGAGCGTATCAAGACGCGGCAGGACGGGATTGCGGATTTCGCCAAGGACGGCATCCTGCGCGGCGATGTACGCGACGCCCTCCGCGGGATTGCCGACCTGGAGCGTCTGACTGCGCGCATCAACGCATCTATGGCCAACGCACGCGATCTAGTGGCGCTCAGGCTTTCGGTAGAAAACGCAAAACGGCTGGCGTCAGCGCTAACTCGCGCCGGCGACGAAAGTGTCCTTTCCGAGGCGCGCGCCAAGCTCGACGCCATCCCCGACGACCTGCTCCAACTTCTCTCCGGATCCATCCAGGACGAGCCGCCGATCACCCTGCGCGAGGGCAACCTGATCAAACCGGGCTACAGCAAGGAGCTTGACGATCTCCGCGCCCTGCGCAGCGGCGGGAAAGCGTTTATCGCCGCCATCGAGGAGGAGGAACGCATAAGGACCGGCATAAAGTCGCTGAAAGTCGGTTTCAACAACGTTTTCGGCTACTACATCGAGGTCAGCAAAGCGTTTGGCGCCCAAATTCCGCCGGACTATATCCGCAAGCAGACCACGGTCAACGCCGAGCGGTACATCACCCCCGCGCTAAAGGAGCACGAAGCGCAGGTATTGAGCGCCGAAGAGCGGATATTCGATCTCGAATACGAACTATTCGGCAAAATCCGCGAAATGATCGCGGATCGATACTCCATCATTTTGATCAAGCTGGCGCAGGTGGTCGCACGTTGCGACGCGCTCGCGAGCCTTGCGGAAGTAGCGTCGGCCAACGGCTATGTCCGCCCGGAAGTGAACTCCTCGACCGCCATCTGCCTCAAAAACGCGCGCCACCCTGTCGTTGAACAGCTTCAGAGTGGCACAATGTTCGTCCCCAACGACGCCTATATCGACAATGTCGAACGACTGCATATCATCACCGGCCCCAATGCCGCCGGCAAATCGACCTATCTACGCCAGGTTGCGATCTGCGTTCTGCTGGCGCAGATCGGATCGTTTGTCCCAGCGGATTCCGCCAAGATCGGCCTTGTCAACCGAATCTTCACTCGGGTCGGAGCGCAGGACGATCTCGCGTCGGGCCAGTCAACGTTCATGGTCGAAATGAGCGAGACCGCTAACATCATGAACAACGCCACACCGCGCAGCCTGGTCATCCTGGACGAAGTCGGGCGCGGCACAAGCACGTACGATGGCCTGGCTCTCGCCTGGTCAATTGCCGAATATCTGCACCTGATCGGCGCAAAAACCCTCTTCGCGACTCATTATCATCAGCTCAACGATCTCGAAAAGACACTCCCCGGCGCAAAAAACTACCGGATCGCGGTCAAAGAGCAGGGCGACCATATTGTCTGGCTGCGAAAAATCATGCCAGGCGGCACGGACAAATCGTACGGAATTCAGGTCGCTCGCCTCGCAGGCCTGCCGGACAGTGTCCTGAGCCGCGCCACTGAAATCCTGCAGACGCTTGAAACTCAGCACCGCCAAGGCCAAAAACTCGGCGAATCGCTGGAGGTTGCGTCGCGAACGAAAAAGCTCCAACTGACCCTGTTCGAAACCGAACGCGATCCCGTGCTCACCGAACTGGAATCGCTCGACCTCGGCACGCTCAGCCCCATCGAAGCGCTGACCAAGCTGTACGAACTGCAGAAGAAAGTTAAGAGTTAGGAACGCTCAAGCCGCTGGGCTTTTTTCGAAATCAATGCAATTATCCAAGCATGTCCTATAACTCCTTCCCTTCCCGTTTCGGAAGGGGTGGCGAGGAACGAGCCGGGGTAGGTCTTCCACCCCTTTCCTATTACTATGGGAGAGGGGATGGGGGTGAGGGCTTATGATCGCACGACTGTCCGGGAAAATCGCACATATTGAGGCAAATGTCGTCATCGTCGATGTGAACGGTGTCGGCTACAAAGTGTCGGCGCCGGTGAGCTCGCTGATGGAGATCGGCAGCGTTGGCGATGCGGTCGTCATGCATACGCATACCTATGTCCGCGAGGACGAGCTTTCCCTGTACGGCTTTACGCAGCCTGAGCAGCTCAAGGCGTTCGAGCTTTTGATTGGCGTAACTGGGATTGGCCCGAAAGTCGCGCTGGCGATTCTGTCGGCGATGGACGCTGGCTCTCTCGCCCATGCCGTTTCCGTAGGCGATACGCGGACTCTAGTCAAGGTGCCGGGGCTGGGGCCAAAGACTGCTCAACGGTTGGTTCTGGAGCTAAGTGACAAAATGGCGTCCCTATCGTTTTCGACCCGCGCCGCCATGCCGGTCAAGTCGGGGCAGCCAAAATTGAACGCATCCGATCAATTTTTCGCGGATATTGTCGAAGGACTGGTCGGCCTCGGCTACAACCGCAAGGACTCGGAGCGCGCCGCCGACCGGGTCATCCGCGAATCCGAACCCGGCGAAACCCTCACCAGCGCCAAAGCCCTCCGCGAAGCCCTCAACGTGCTCACCGGCAATCGCTAACAGCGCCTCTGTCTACAATTCCTAAACCTTGCCCTCCCGCTTCGGGAGGGTGGCGAGGAACGAGCCGGGTGGGTCTTCCTTGCCCTTCCGGGGCGGGTCGGCCGGGAGCGTGCGAGATAATGCAAGAGGTATGCGCCTGCGTCTGTCCAGCTTCAGGCTCCGACTCAATGTCAGGGATAATAGTTGGACTTACTTGTCAAACAACTCATCTCCCTTCCGTGAGTCGGAACCTTGCCGCCGAACAGCCTCCGGCGGACCAGGGTGTGCTTGTCGTCACTCTCATAGACCTTGCCCTCCCGCTTCGGGAGGGTGGCGAGGAACGAGCCGGGTGGGGAATCATTGCCTTCCCCCTTCGGGAGGGTGGCGAGGAACGAGCCGGGTGGGCATTTCGACTCCGCCATATCGTGGATTTCCGTTTGCCCTGCCATCAGGTACCATAACGCCGTTTTTGAGCACGATTTTAAGGGTCGTAAACTAACCTAATCCTTGCCTTCCCGCCGCGGGCAGGTGCCGCGTCCGCGAGGCAGAGGGGAAGGCATTGATCCATTCTCTCAGAATAGCATAGCAACCAAAGGAGAACACTCTTATGCCAGTACGCGTAGGCATCAACGGATTTGGACGAATTGGCCGCATCACGCTCCGCACCATTCTCGAGCGGTATCCGAGCGATATCGAAGTCGTTGCACTGAACGACCTCACGGACGCGAAAACGAATGCGTTCCTCTTCAAGCACGACAGCAACTACGGCAACTTTCCGGGCGAAGTCCATGACGAGGACAAGGATATTGTCGTTAACGGCAAAAAGATCAACGTCTACGCCGAGCGCGATCCCGGTGTGATTCCGTGGGACAAGGATGGCGTCAACATCGTCATCGAGTCCACCGGACTGTTCACCGACGCGACCAAAGCGGCTGCGCACCTTGAGCATGGTGTCAAGAAGGTCATTATCAGTGCGCCAGCAAAGAACGAAGACTTGACCATTGTGCTGGGTGTCAACGACAACGTCTATGACCCTGCCAAGCACAAAGTCATCTCGAACGCATCCTGCACCACAAATGGTCTCGCCCCCGTCGCGAAGGTGCTGCACGACAAGTTCGGCATCGAGAAGGGTCTTCTCACCACGATCCACTCCTACACCAACTCGCAAAAGATTGTTGACACAGCAGCCAAGGATCTGCGCGACGCACGTGCGGGCGCGCTGAATATCGTTCCGTCAAGCACCGGCGCGGCGAAGGCCGTCGGCCTTGTCATTCCGGACCTGAAGGGCAAATTCACGGGAATGGCGTTCCGCGTGCCGACTTCGACCGTCTCAGTGGTCAACTTCACTGCGGTCCTGGCCAAAGATCCCAGCGTCAACGAAATTAACGCTGTCCACAAAGAGGCAGCCGAAGGTTCGCTCAAGGGAATTCTGCAGTACTCGGACGAGCCGCTGGTTTCGACCGACCTGAAGGGCAACCACCATAGCTCGATCTTCTCGTCGGTCGATACGATCGGAATTGGCAACTTCATCAAGGTCGTGGCGTGGTACGACAACGAGTGGGGCTACTCCTGCCGTGTCGCCGACTTGGTCAAGTTCGTGGCCGACAAGGGGCTGTAGACTTCTCCTGAATGCACAAAAATCCGCCCTGGCCAATTGCTCGGGGCGGATTTTTGTTTCGAATAACGCGCAGGACTAGCTCACCCGCCTTGAATCATCGACTGTGTCTTGCGCCAGGTGTGGCGAATCATGCTCTCAATCTTGCGGCGCTTTTGCCGATGCATGCGAAGGATATCCATGTAGTTCTTATGGGTGTCGCACGCCGCCTTGGTGGAATCGACATCCTCGCTTTTGACATACACCTTGCGTATCCTAATGCCGTCGCGCCAGATGCGGTAATAATACGGCCCGTGCAGATCGCCCTGCGCGCAGCGGCAGCCGTCTTTTCCACACCGGACATACTGTGCGTGAATCTGGCCCTCAAGATGTGAGCCCAATCCGTCCGACGATGCAAAATTCGACAATGTTGGTATTGACCGTTGCGCAAACGTCTTCATACTGATTTCCCCATCCTCAAGTCAACATTTAAGCTTCCCAGCCGCACTGCGCCGATTCCCTGGAACTGTCTACCGATCCTTCAATTGCGCCACTACCACGCACGCGTCGTCGCTCAGCGATCCTCCCGCAAACGATTTTGCTTCGGACAAGATGTGCGTCGCTTTCGTCTGTGCCGAAGCAAGCTCTTGCGGCAAATGTTTGCAAATCGAGGTCAGGCCCTCCGCGCCCAAAAACTCTTGGCCGTTCCGCGCTTCGGTGATGCCGTCCGTAATCAATATCAGCGTGTCGCCGGGTGAGAAAGCCAGATAGTCTTCGTCGTATTCGGAAACACGCTCTACGCCGGTAATCATGCCGCCGGCGTGGGAAGTCTCGACTCCGCCGCCGTTCCTCATGATCACGATAGGCTCTCCGCCCGCGCAGGCAACAGACATCTGACCTGCGGCGGAATCAATCAACACCAATGTTACAGCCACCAGCCGCGATTCAGGATCAGGGTACTGCGATTGCGCATCGAAAACGAATTGGTTTAGCCGCCGCAGTGCTTCCGAGGGTGAGCCGGTCTCCCAAAGGAAGACTCGCGCGGCGTATTTGATCTGGGCCGTGTACGAGGCCGCGGCAAGTCCTTTGCCGGTGACGTCGCCAATAACGATCGCTGCTCTGTTAGGCCCTAGCGCGAACGCGTCGAAGAAGTCGCCGCCAACCAAGGCGTCATCACTCGCCGCTTGATAGACGGTCGCGATTTCGTAACGTTCAACACCTTGAGCAACAGGCGTCATGAGCATCGAGCGCTGCAGCGTTTCGGCGATCTCGTGGTCACGCGCCTGCTTGCGCTTTGCCTTTTCGCGATCCTCGTTCGTTTCGCCTGTGTCCTGGAATATCACAGCAACTCCGCCGCCAGTGGGATAGCAACGAACCCGCACCCACCGGTGAAGGATCGGTGAAAGTGTTTCATAACCCAAAGGAATCTGCTCATCAATGCAGCGCTTGATCTGCACGCAGGAGTAGCTGTCGATTGCCTCCGGGAAAACGTTCCACGCGTTAACGCCGATCATCTCTTCGCCGCTCTTGCCCCAGAGTTGCTCGCAGCGTGTATTGACAAACGTAAACCGGTGGTTCGAGTCCAGCATGAACAGCGGGTCGGTGATGTCGTTCAGGAGCTGAGAAAAGCGCGCAACGGCCTGTTCGGCTTGAACCCTTGCAGAACTTTCGCTCGCCAGGAGGCTCTTGCCTTCTTCGGCTTCTCGGCGGGACGAGATGTCGCGCAAGAGCCAGCGGATGCCGGTGACGTCGTCCGGCAAGCTGTGCATCAGCCCCGCACGGATTTCGACAGGAATCGGTTGATTGTGACGCGGCTGCACATCGAACGACCACACCATGTCCACAGGCTGCTGTTGGCGGATTGTGGACAATATCTCGCGGAAACGCGTGCGGTTGTAGTCGGCGACGAAGTTTGCAAGCGGCTTGCCCTTCACAAAGTTAAGGGCAACGGCAAACAGCGTGGACGCGGCTCTGTTGGCGCTCGTGATCACGCCGTTGGCGTCGGTGACAAGATACGCATCGGGAGCAAAATCGAACAACTCCTGATACCGATGACGCTCGACTTCGAGATCGTGGCGGGTGCTGATCATCTCTTCGTTTTGACGCCGCAGCTCTTCGCTTGCGACCTCCAACTCCTCGAGGCTGATCTGAAGCTCTTCAAACGTTTCGGGAAGCAGGCCGCGCTGATGCGTTGGCGGGGATCCCGCCGCCGCGTGCAGCTCCTTCATTCGCTCGCTTGCACTCTGGACGCTCTTCTCGAACTGATTGTCAATCATGGTTCGCCTAAGCTCTACTCTAGCTGGCAGACATTAAGCAGTCTATCGGCACACAATGAATCAAAGCAGCATAATTTTTAGTGAGAGAGATATCATGACACATTTCGTCAGATATCTTTTGGTCATGCTACGTTTCTTTACCTTCCCGGATGAGCACGCAAAGCGATCGGCATCGGATTCAAGATCGCATCATCCAAATCGGTAAGAAGCTCATAGTCACCCAAAAATCGTTATACCCACTTTGCAGGCAAAACTACGTCTGCTCGATCAAAAGAATAATACCTACATTGGCGCTTCCCTTCTCGGCCATCGGAGAGATCGTGATGCGGCATTTGATCGGCTTACCTGTTCGTCCGACAGCACTTATCTCGACCATATCGGAACTAGCTTCTTCAGCCATCACCGTGCGGATCGTCTGCGTCAGTTCGCTCACCGGTAGCCCGATATCGACATTGAGCAGATGCCGGCCAATCGCCTCGTCCGAACGCAAGCCCCACATCTCTTCCGCGCGGCGGTTCCACAAGCGGATGATCAAATCCTTGTCCAGCATGATCACAGCCGACTCGACGCTGTACAACAGCGCGTTCATGAACTTGTTGACATTGTTAAGTTCGTTGCTTCGCACTCGTAGTTCGTCGTTGATCGCCTGCAATTCCTCATTGGTGGACTGCAGCTCTTCATTCATCGTCTCGAGCTCTTCGTTGGTGGATTGCAGCTCCTCATTTGTCGTTTCAAGCTCTTCGATCGTCGATTGCAGCTCTTCGCTCGTGGTCTCGAACTCTTCATTGACCGACTGCAATTCCTCTTGGGTCGCAACTAGATCGCGGGTTGCTTGCTGGATATCGTCCTGAAGGGCCTTATAGCGCGTAGCTTCCTGGAACGTCACGACTGCGCCTAGCAGCGCGCTTTCCTCGTCGATGATCGGACTTACCTGCACATCGAAATAGCTCATCTCACCCGCTCGCAGGTGCGGCGCCGACAACGGCACCTGCTGGACGAGAAGTGATTTAACATCCCGGTACGCCTGGTCAATCAACGAACGAAGTTCGAGCGGCCTGTAGGACACTTGCACATCCTGCAGCAAACGGCCCACATCGCGGTTGGTCAGCCTAAACAACGCCCGCGCGCCCTCGCTGATCAGCACGATCACGCCGCTTCGATTGAGCACAATCTGCGCGCCTGGCGTCGCGTCGAAAACTGCTTGCCAGTTGCGAACTTGTGTGTCCGACGTTTCATCGAGGTCCGTCGCAATTGCCGACGGACTAATCAGCTGGACCCGGTCGTTGATATTGATCCGCGGCACTTTAGAAAAGATGCGCCGCTGTAGGTCGACAGGCAGAAAAAGGTTAGTATGCGTGAACAGCATTTCGGCTTTGCCGAGCATCAGAAAGCCGTTGGAGTTGATCGCGAAATTGAACCTGCTTAAGATCCTCGCCTGAATCTCCGCATTAAAATACATCAGGCAGTTGCGGCAGACGAGCAGGTCGCAGCGCGAAATCGGTGCGTCGTTCATCAGGTCGTGCCGGCCAAAAATGACACCGCGACGCAAATCACCATTAAAGACGTACGAGCTACCGTGAGGCTTGAAGTATTTTGCGACCATTTCGTCAGGCACGCCAGCCATGGCGCGAGACGCATAGGTCGCTTGACGCGCCTGCTGCAGCGCGTCTTCATCAAGATCAGTTGCATAGACCTTCACCCGGTCGCGTACCGCCTCAATGCCGAGCTTTTCGGCAAAGATCATCATGATCGTGTACGCCTCTTCGCCGGATGAGCACCCAGCGCTCCATATGCGTATCTGTTCGTTGCCATTCTTGCGCTCAAGAATCAGCGGGATGACCGTGCTGGCTAGGAACTCCCAGGACTCCTCGTCGCGGAAGAACGCGGTCACATTGATCAGGATCGTGTTGAAAAGCTGAGAGAACTCCTCGGGATGCACCTCGAGATAGTCGATGTAATCTGCACTCGACTGAACCCCAACGGCGTTCATGCGTACTTTCAGGCGGCGTGTCAGGCTGGTGCGCTTGTAGCCCGAAAAATCGAATCCGCGAGCACGCCTAAGATATTCAAGAAGTGCGACAAAGTCAGATGATTGTTCGGTTTCAGAAGGCATTTACTCAACTGTTGCGGGTTGCGGGAGAAAAGGCTGGCCGACAGGAGTAGGTGGGGGCCGATTCCCGTCGGCAAACGAAAATCAGTGTACGCAACTTTTATTATGTCCTAAAGCGCAGGAAATTCAAGCAGGATAGCGGGACATTGGCGCTAAGCATTTTCGCCACTGATCCAATATTCTCTGCAATAATCTACGATTTGCGACGTTGTATTGTACTTGCTCACGTTGCTTGCTGCTCCATGGTGAACGAGACTTTGCCGTGCAGCAAAATGGAGCGCAGCGTTTTGGCCTGTTCCGAAATTTGATTGGCCTGCTCCTTAAAGCTGGTGCTCGCATGCTTGCGGTTGCCTTTGACAGCGCGGTCGGCCAGGCGGTAATAGAGAGCGGCGTTCTCCTCAAGGGCGCGCAGGGCCGCCCAGAGCGTCGATTCCAGTGCCGATAGCTGATCGGCGACCAGGCTTTCGGCCGTGTACGCATGACCTACGCGGCATCGGAACCGCAGAACGTTCTCGTCTTCTGTCTCCCAAAGCGTGCCGTGGCACTCCGGGCATGTGTAGACAGATGGCGTTCCCCCAAAATAGTCCCGATCGTCGCCGGCTTCGCGGTCAAAGTAGTGCAGAGCGGGCGCTTCGGCCTCTGGATCAGCTGCACAGCCGAATTGAGTGGATGTGTCACCCGTTTCGACTGGATCGTTCGCAAGCTCTATGATCTTCTTCGCGATCTCGGCAATTGGAAGGATCATATCCACATTGTCATTCGCGATCGCGCTTTGTGGCATGCCTGGAAACAGTGCCTCGTTGGGATCCTGAGCGATGGTGATACCCCCGCACTGTCCGACCGTCACCATTCCCGCCGAGCCATCGTCAAGTGTGCCCGACAATATGATCCCGACTACCCTGTGGCCAAACTCATGCGCTGCGGAACGAAATAGAGGGTCGATTGCTGGGCGATGACCGTTTTCGCGTGCGGTGCGGGAGATGGCGATCCGACCGTCGCGCAGGCGCATATGGTGACCTGGCGGTGCGACATAGATCATGCCGTGCTTGAAAGACTGACCATCAGCGGGATGAACAGCAGGGAGCTTGCCGCGGCGGCTAAGTATCTGCGGCAAAACGCTCGTGCCCGTGTCGGGAACATGCATCACCACAAACAGCGTCGCCGGCAGACTCTCAGGGAGTAGCGCGACGAGTTGGCTGATGGATTCGACTCCGCCAGCCGACGCACCAATTACGACAATGTCGTGTCCATGCACCTAAGTTACCCCTTACCGAGTAGCAACGCCGAGCTAGGCGTCATCTGCGAATTGGACAGGCAGGCAGAAGGGGTAGGACAACGACCCGAATGTCCATTTACCTGCTACCCAAACGAGCACTAATTTAATCATGCACTTTGGCGTTCAAACCGCCTGGCCTTCCCTCTCGTTCCTCGCCACCCATTCGGCTGTGCTCAGGGCAGGCTCTTCCCGAAACGGGGGTAAGGCATAAACGGGGCTTGATTGAGAAATTTAGTCCATCGACTTAAACATCCCCACAAGTGCTTCGAGGCATTCGCGCGATGCGGCTTCCTTGTCGCCCTGTTTAGAATAGTGCGTTTCGAGGGACAAGTACCCGTCGTAACCATCCGCCTTCAGAGCTTTGAGCTGACCCGGCCAATTGACCACTCCGTCACCCAGGACACAAAATTCCAGATGCCCCGAACCAGTGTCCTTCGCATCTTTTACGTGCACATGCGCGATCCACGGCTTGACCGCTTCATATCCCGACGGAAACGCAGCCTCTCCAGCACAGACCGCATTGCCGGGATCCCAGACCACCTTCACAGCCGGCGAACCAATTCTTGAAGCCACACGCGCCACCTGAGCTCCCGTGCCAATGTAGCAGGCATGCTCGTTCTCAATGATCAGCGTGATGCCCGCGTCTTCGGCCATTCGGGCAGGGACGGCGTACGCATCCACGATCCTGTCCTCAAGCTCAGGCGTAAGCGAACCATGCTTCCAAAACGCGAACGTGCGCACAAACGGCGCGCCAAGCGTCTTGGCTGTAGTGATGCACTTTGCCAGTAAGTCAATCTGGTCCTCGAAGCCTAATGCGGTTGCTCCGTGCAGTGGCCCTGTTGGCGAATCGTCACCGGTATCGGGCAGGCTGTTCTTGTAGACCGCCGATGCAACGCTGATCGCGTAGGCACCCTTGGCCTCAAGCCTCTTCCGAAGTTCATCGACTTCTGCGGGTTTCATATCGCCGATATTTTTGTCGCCGACAAAACGAAGCTCCGCGGCATGAATATCGTATTCGGCCATCACATCAAGCGCGTGCTCCAAATCGGCGTCAATTTCATCCGTAATGACTGCTAATTTCATGGTTGGAAATCTCCCTAACGCTAAGTTCAAGTCTTGTGAAGCAATGTTTGACGGTTAAATTCGCCCCAACAAAAAATGTCTGAACGCCTTTTCGGTACAATGGCGTAATCGACTCTTCGATACCCTTTTCTGCAAAGCAACGCAATACCCCTTCTGAGGAGACAATTTTTCATGGACAAAGTAAGATACGGCATTATCGGTTGTGGAGTCATCCACAACTGGCATGTCGAAGTGATGGAGCATCTTAAGGACGTCGCAACTCTTGCCGCGGTCTGCGATAACGATCCCCAGGCGCTGGCGGCGTCGCAAGCAAAATATCCGGGTTACAAACCGTTCAGCGACTTGAACGAGATGATCGCCTCGCCGGACATAGACGCAGTGATCGTCTGCACGCCCTCAGGCTATCACGGCGACCATGCCATTGCCGCCGCCAACGCCGGCAAGCATGTTATTTCCGAAAAGCCGATCGAGGTCACTTTGGCCAAAGCCGACGCCATGATCGCTGCGGCAAAGGCGAACAATGTCAAATTGTCCTGCATCTCGCAGAACCGGTACGGCAAGGGCATTCAGCAGCTTCATGGGTGGCTGGACGAAGGCCGGGTCGGCAAACTTGTCTATGGCGAAGCTCAGATCAAATGGTACCGTAGTCAGGAGTATTACGACTCCGCGGGTTGGCGCGGCACTTGGGCGCTCGACGGCGGCGGCGCGCTGATGAATCAGGGCGTGCATTATACGGATCAGTTGCGCTGGGCGATGGGCAAGCCGAAATCGGTTGTCGCGCGAATGGGGACATTGGCGCACAAAATGGAGTGCGAGGATATCGTCACCGCGACCATCGAATGGGAATCAGGTGCGCTCGGCTCGCTCACAGCAACGACTGCGTCCTACCCGGGCTTCGAAACTCGCCTCGAAGTCTACGGCACAGGCGGAAGTGTGAGGGTGGTCAACAACGAACTCGAAATCGCGCGATTCACCGACGGTTCGGAGTACTTTTCCGACTCCGTGAATATCGCCGACACCGGCTCGTCGCATCCGACCGCTCTCGGCACCTATCTGCACTGGCTGCAGCTCAAGGACTTTACGGAATCGATCCTGGAGAATCGCGAGCCGCAGATCACTGCCCAAGACGGCCGCAACGCATTGGAGCTAGTTATCGGCATTTATACAGCCGCAAAGACAGGCAAGACGGTGACGTTCCCGCTCTAAGCGCATGCAACGCACTCTCCCCGCTAAAAATGGCCCAGCGGCCATAGAGCGTTCCTAAATCTTCCATGTCTTCCGAATCTTCATCTGACGATTTTGCGGTCGTGCGCGAGCAGTTCCATATGCCCGTCGGCACGATCTACCTCGCGGGCCACTCGCTTGGCCTCATGTGCAAGCAGTCCGAAGCCGCCGTCGCGCGGGCAATGGACGAGTGGCGACACTACGGAGTCGGCGGCTGGCTCGCTGGCGAGAATCCCTGGTTTCATCTGGTGGACGAAATTTCTCATCAACTTGCGCTGCTGTTTGGCGCCGATCCCAGTGAGGTCACGGTTGCCAATTCGACAACCGTCAACCTGCACCAAGCGATTGCAACCCTGTATCGGCCAACCGACTCGCGGTCGAAAATCGTGATCGACAGCCTCAGCTTTCCGAGCGACAGGTTCGCCGTTGACAGCCAAGTTGCGCTAAGAGGTCTGTTGCCAGCGCAACAGGTGAGGACAATTCCAAGCCGCGACGGCTATGCGCTAAGCGACGAGGACATCGAATCCGCACTCACCGACGAAGTCGCAATTGCGATTTTGCCCTCCGTGGTCTATACGAGCGGGCAGCTCTTGGACATAGAGTGGATCGCCAGAATTGCGCATTCCCGTGGGATCATTTTGGGTGTCGATTGCTCGCACTCGGCAGGAGTGATGCCGCATGAGTTCGACAAGTGGGGCATCGATTTTGCGGTTTGGTCCAGCTACAAGTATCTCTGCGCTGGGCCTGGTTCGACTGCCGGAATGTATCTGAACCGGCGTCATTTTGGCACGCCCCCAGGACTTGCGGGATGGTTTAGTTCGCGTAAGGATGTGCAGTTCGACATGGCGCAGCATCTAACGCCAGCCGCTGACGCAAGCGCAATGCAAATCGGAACCCCAAATATATTGGGTCTAGTGGCGCTGCAAGGGCCTGTGGATTTGATTTGCAAAATTGGCGTGGACGCTTTGAGGCAACGCTCGCTATCGCTGACCGCTGCGCTAATCGAGCTAGTAGATTCGCGGCTCGCTGGCCTGGATTTTTCGGTCATCACGCCTAGGCCAGAAGCCCAACGAGGAGGCCACGTCGCGATCACTCATGCAGAAGCCGCCAGTGTAAACAAAGCCTTGAAAGCATCAGGCGTGGTGGGCGATTATCGGCAGCCGAACATCATCCGGCTGGCGCCGTCTCCGCTGTACAACACAACAGACGATATATATGAAGCAATTGATCGTTTATATGAAATAATTAGGACGGGCCATTATCGCCAGTTCGCAAATCAGCGAGAGATCGTCGCGTGAGCACAAATCACCAAGAAATCATTGACATTAGTAGAGGTTTGACCAGAAATCTTGCACACTGGCCAAGCGATACGCAGTTTGATTTTTCGCTCGTCGCCAGCATGGAGTCCGGATCGAACATAAATGTCGGCTCACTGCGGCTCAGTACCCATTTTGGCACCCATGTCGATGCGCCTTATCATTTTGATAGCATGGCCGAAACCGTCGGCATGCTGTCCCTGTCAACTTTCATCGGCCCAGCGCAAGTGGTCGATATTTCTGGATCAGCCATAATCACAGCCCAGATGCTGGCCGCAGTGAGTATTGGCCGATCACCGCGTCTGCTGATCAGAACTGATGCATGGCCGGAAACAGCGGCATTTCCAACCAGCGTCCCTGTACTGGAATTGGCTGCGGTCGACTACCTTGCCGAGCAGGGCGTGGTTCTGCTTGGGCTCGATCTGCCTTCTGTTGATCCGCTGGACAGCAAGGCGCTCGACAACCACCACGCCCTACATCGGCACGAAATCGCCATACTCGAATCGCTTAATTTAGAAGCAGTCGAACCGGGTGACTACGAATTGATTGCGCTGCCGCTCAAGATTGTCGGCGGGGACGCGTCGCCAGTAAGGGCCGTACTGCGACGGCCCTCCCTCGCATGGCTACTCTGCATTTAGTCGCCATCCGCCTGCATCCCCGTTGCTTTCGTCCAAATCCCCGCTTACTTCGCCAATCCTTGTCTGCTCGCCCTGCTTGATGTTCCAACGACCAAAAGTTTGCGATCCGCTCCATCCACGCGATATGGCGAGCCACGTGTGGGTTACACTCTTTTCAAGCTGGCTGACAGTTTCGCATACTGCGCCCGAGCCGTAAACACCGATCGTGTATTCTGGTGCTCCTTTGCTGATCGAAGCGAATCCATCGCAAATTCCGTTGATGTACTCTAGGACGCAGCCGCTTATTTGGCTTTCCGACGCATCGTAATCAACCGTAAAATAGATGGGCGTTTGCGCAGGCTGACCGATTTCGTGCAACGCATAGTGATACGCCGAAACTCCGTCGAAGACACCACGGCTATGCGTGAAGTAGGTTGGCCCGATAGGAAAACCATTCTCCCAGACCGCGACAATATAGAGGCCCGCTTTGCTGAAAGTTTCCGCTTCCGTTCGAGTCAGATTCTTCGACGGGTTGTTGTGGTTGTAGTAGCGTCCGACAAACGCGCACCCATCTTGTTTTAGCTGCTCGACATTTCCCGAAACGCAGCAATTAAAGTCCATGCCCTTCGCCATAGTGTCCTCCTTATGCAAACGTATGTTCGGTAATATTCTATAACATAACGATACTTAGTTGCAAATAAGCGCGGACAGAATAGAAGCCGGGGCCAACCCATGAGTTGGCCCCGGCTTAGAAGTTTTAGCTAATCGACGTAAAATTAGCTGTTTTTGTGGCTCTGCTTGCCAGCCTCGACATGCCGCTCGTGGCTGCCGCCCTGACTGCCACTTCCACCAGAGCGATTTCCGCCCTCATGGGAAGCTTCTCCGCCTTTGCGTCCCGCTTCAACATGCTGCTCATGCGTTCCACCTTGGCTTCCACCGCTATGGCTTCCGCCGCCATGCGACGATTCTGCACCCTTGCGGCCTGCCTCTACGTGCTGCTCGTGCGTTCCACCGCTGCTGTGCGATGCTTCTCCGCCCTTGCGTCCCGCTTCAACATGCTGCTCGTGCGTTCCGCCCTGGCTACCGCCTGATCGTCCTCCGCCATGGGACGATTCACCGCCCTGTCTGCCTGCCTCTACATGCTGTTCATGCGATCCACCTTGTCCTGCCATTGCTGGTATCTCCTTCTAAATCTTGCCACCAATTGGTGGGGTTGTGTGATTTGGAATCGGTCATCGATTCCCGTAACTGGGCTGTTGTTACCCGGCATCGCACTTCGCTAAAACAACAAAACTTGAGACCATTTTATGGCGTTATTGCAATTTAACAGCAACAGATAGCAAGCAATCTTCATCGAAAATGCAGTTGATTTGCGTTCTAGCAGATGGACACAAATCGCATGGTTTTGTATCGACGTCGCGTAACTTGGTGCTTCATTTTACGCCGATTGCACGTGACGAAATCAATGCCAAAGTTCATGAAAAAATAATTTTTGCATCCTTCATTTTTTCCTAGCTTACTTAAGTTGGCCCTCTGATCCCGCCTGCTGCGGTACAAAAAATTGCGCATTTCTAAGTCATAATTGTCCTTGGAACAAGCGCGGTGCGCGCTGTTTCGTCGGATAACCCGCTCCGACAATTCCCAGTTTGCAGCAGGATTGGAAGGCGGCGTGACGCGATGAGGCGACTGTGTGTTTTTTGCGGATCGACGTCCGGCCAGCAGCCTGAGTATCGTCAAGCCGCAATAGAAGTGGGATCAATCCTCGCAGAGCGTAAAGTGACGCTCGTTTATGGCGGCGGCAAAGTCGGCCTGATGGGCGCGCTGGCGGACTCTTGCCTTGCTGCGGGCGGCGAGGTGATCGGTGTCATTCCGGGCGCGCTTGTCGCTAAGGAAGTCGCGCACGAGGGCGTGACGGAGCTGATCGTCACCGGCTCGATGCATGAACGAAAAGCGTTGATGGCCGAAATGTCCGACGGCTTCCTGACACTCCCTGGAGGGTTCGGGACATTCGAGGAGTTCTGCGAGATCGTCACCTGGGCGCAGCTTGGACTTCACCACAAGCCGTGCGCGCTGCTGAACGTCGGAGGCTATTACGATCCTCTGATCGCAATGATTGAGCGCGCGCAAGAAGAGGGATTTATCCGCTCAAAGCATTGCGGAGTGGTCTGGATCGATACCGACGTAAGTCAACTGATCGACCGAATGCTCGATGTTCATGCGGAATCCTCCAGCGAACCTCTGGACATTTCGACAATTTAATAAGCGCTGAGACCCTCCATCGCCACCCGATACGGAAGGAGCCTGAAGAATGAGAAGTTAGCAAGCCCTTGCCTCCTTTTCTTAGCTCCTTCCGTTTCGGGAGGCGGGGGAGGGTGGTGTACACTCTCTGCCATGCCCGAGCAAACCTACACGCAAGTCATGTCGTCGCTCAGCGCGAAAAACTTCTCGCCGACTCAGCTTTCATCCATCTATCTTGTCACCGGCAGCGACGATTCCCTCAAGCGCGAAATTGTCACGCGCCTGCTCACCCTCGGCCTTGATCCCGATTTCGCCGACTTCGACCGCGAAACCATCGACTTTGGTGCAGGTTCATCCGCGCCGGACGGCGAGGCCGATCCTGCCCCGCGAATCCTGTCTGCCGCTGGGATGGCGCCCTTCATGTCGCCACGCCGCGTTGTTGTGGTCACGGGTGTCCAGCGGTTGACCAAAGAGCGCCAAGGCGCGCTGGCTGCTGGAATTAAGCAGCTAGGTAATCTATCACTCCTGATCATGGTCGCCGACGCACCCGAGTTCGAAGGCGGTCGTCCGAAGGGTCGGCAACTGGAAACCACGTTCAAGAAGGCAGTCGCGGTCGCGGGGACGGTCGTCAACTGCGACACGCCTCAGCCTGCCGACCTCAAACAGCGCGCCGCCGCACTTCTCGCTAGCTTCAACAAGACACCAGAGCCGGGCGTGGTCGATGCCATCGCCGAGCACGCTGCTGCTGTCTCCGCAAACGCTGGCAGCGGCGCGGTTGCAACCCTCACCCGCGAATGCGAAAAGCTGCGCACCTATGTTGGCGAGCGCGAAACCATCACCAAGGCCGACGCCGAAGAGCTGATGCCGGATGTCGCCGAGGAGAACATTTTTCGCCTGCTGGATGCTGTCGGCGCGCGCAATGTGAAGCAGGCGATGGACTATGTGGACGCGATGCTGGCGGCGAACGACCGTGCCGACGGTGTCGCCGCGCGCACTCTTGTCATGCTGCAGCGACACATGCGGATGCTGATGCTCGGAAAGTTCGCCGCCGAAAACCGCATCGACGCCAAAAGCGGCGGGCTGTCATCCGACATGAAGGATTTGCTGTCTAGCGAACTGCTGTCAACCATGACTGGGCAGTCGTACCGCGTGTCCGCGTACTCACGTCAGGCGGCGAAGTTCACATGGGACGATCTGATCTGGTCCACCAGTCGCATCCTAGCAACCGACCTCACAATGAAGGGGATACGCCCGCCTGATTCGCTGGGAGCTACTTCGCCCGTCTCTGGCGACGATCCCGCCAGCGCCCTTCGCCTGCTAGTGGCGCAACTTTGCACGGGGATGAAGTGAAGCAGACACGAAAAACCGAGCCTCGAATAAATAATGAATAAGAGGCTCGGTTTTTTGAAATTGGCTAGCGCGCAGAACTAGGCAGCTGCGGCGCGCTTCATGATGCGCGACTTTCGGCGCGCAGCAGCGTTCGGGTGGATGATCCCACGCTTGAGCACATGATCGATCGTGCTGACAGCGGCGCGCACAAGCGGCTCAACTTCGGCAGTCGGCTTGCCCGCTGCAATGGCGGTGTTGGCCTTTTTGGTGACGGTCTTGATCGTTGACTTCGCCGACTGATTGCGAAGGCGGTTAATTTCGGAGCGCTTCACATTCTTGGCGACGGACTTAATATTCGGCATCGAGAGATATCCTTAAACTTGAAATCGACCCTGCAGTATACCATATGGTGTAAAGATGGGTCAATTCGAAGAAAAAAGCCCTTTCCGAAATGGAGTCAGATTTGTAGGGGCTAACCAAGACGAGGAACGAGTCGCGGTTCGCCCTTCCCATTGCTGACACAGAAAGGGCGAACCGCAGTCGCAAGCTCGTTTGGCCAGCCCCTAAAATTTTGATACAGGAGAAATGGCCTACTCCGACAAGTATCCCTGCGCTTTGCTTTTCTGCTCTTCCGTCACGCCCGGAGTGGCCAGCAGAGTTTGTACGGCGGATGTCAACTCCGCCCTCTTTTGCGCCTTCCAGTAAGTCTCAACGATGCCAAAGCGCGCATCTGCTATATCCACGTTTGTCTTCGCGTCACGGAGTGCTGTTCGGAACGCAGCCAGTGCATCTGTGCAGTTGGAGTCGGTAAGCAAACTTGTCCCTATTTCGGAGTAGAGCAGCGACATATGCGAAACGTAGCCGTTTGATTGCAGAGCATTTGCAAGCTTGATGGATTCCGGCAGATTGTTGGTTTCGGCGTCGTACGCAGCAAGGTTCCAAACAGCTATGGGATTGTCTGGATGCGCGAGAACCTCCGCTCGAGCCCCGGGCAATTTTCTTAGCGTTGGCAAAAAAAT
Organism: uncultured Armatimonadota bacterium; assembly: GCA_963699265.1. Taxonomy (GTDB): domain Bacteria; phylum Armatimonadota; class Armatimonadia; order Armatimonadales; family Capsulimonadaceae; genus CAXSEA01. The sequence continues at coordinate 3,029,300 of OY969427.1, forward strand.
GTTCAACTCCTCCGCAAACGAGCTGGCTGGCTTATACCCGACTATCTTGTGGACTATTTCGCCTGATTCGTTCAGAAAAAGAATAGTGGGATACGCGTGAACGTCATACCGCGCCGCCAGTTCGCGTCCATCCGTTTCGGCATTCAGCCTGACCATCGCGTAATGCGACGTCGCTTTCACCACCGCCGGATCAGGGTACACATCGCTGTCCAGCTTCTTGCACCAGCCGCACCAGTCGGTGTAGAAATCGACCAAGATCAGCCCCGCGGCTTGCCTTCGCATGCGAAACGGCTGCTTCGAAACTTGGCTGCCAATTGACAGATTCGGAAGCGGACCCAGGCTGCGCCAAAGTTGCGATGGTCAGCAGGACAAAAAGTACAACGATTGAGCGGAACATGATTTCTCTCCCAGGCGGCCGAATAGACGGTGCGACGAGAGTATTTTCGGCTGTTCCGGAAAAAATGTTTACGGTGTGGGCGAACCTGCAGACGCAAGGCGCTTGCCGTCCTTGGCGAGGAACCGAAACTTTGCCAGGTGCGCCTTTTGCAGCGCAAATTGCATTGAGGTCGCCAGCACGCTAAGGCCGTACGTGACACTGCGGGAGAAGTTGATCGACGATGCCTCCTCAAAATACTTTGTCGGGCAAGAGACTTCGCCGACCGCGTATCCGAAATAAAGAGCTTGGGCGATCATCTGGTTGTCGAAAACAAAATCGTCTGAGTTTTCCTCCAGCGGCAAAGAAAGCAGCAGATCGCGCGAAAACGCCCGGTAGCCTGTGTGGTACTCCGACAGCTTTGCGCCCGTCGCGATGTTCTCAAAAAGAGTCAAGAACCGGTTCGCGACATATTTGTACGCAGGCATTCCCCCGCGCATTGCGCCGCCTCCCAGAATGCGCGATCCCAGCACCATATCGTACTGTCCAACCGCAATCAGTCGACGCCATCGCCGTGATCAGCTTCGGCGTGTACTGGTAGTCGGGGTGCAGCATCACCACGACATCCGCTCCGCTTTGCAGCGCCTCCGCGTAGCAGGTCTTTTGATTGCCGCCGTAGCCGCGATTTTTGGGATGGACAATGGTCCGAATGCCAAGTCGCTGCGCGATTTCGGCGGTCGAGTCGCGGCTGGCATCGTCGACCAGAATCACTTCATCGACAAATTCAAATGGGATTTCCGAATACGTCCGTTCGAGCGTCTCGGACGCGTTGTACGCTGGCATCACCACGACAATCTTTTTGTTGAACAGCATCGCCGCTATTGTCCCTGACCAGAGGATGGATTCGCGACCGCGCCGATCAAAAAGATGGTATAGCGGTCGATCTTCACCGTATGGTGCGCGATTCCGGCTTGTTCCAGCTCCGATTCCACTACGTCAGGCTTCGCATCATGGTCGTATTCGCTTGTGATCAACGCCCGGCTTGGCTGCTTTGCGGCAGCATTTAGGTAGGGCGCATATCGGTCGAGCGTGGTCAAGATTGGAACGACGGTTGGGTTTTCGTTGTACAGGAAAGTCAGGTGATACGATGTCCAATAGCCTGCGAAACCGTATTTGACTCCAATTGCTCGCAGGAAAATCCCGACCTTGCGCTCGTTTTCGAGCTGCTTGTTAACTGAATAGGCCGCAAAGAACTCGCGTGGGCTAGCGCCCAGCATGATCCATCCGGACAGCGCCGCGACCACTAGATACGGCGCAATCAGCAGACGGAGTTTTGACGCGCTTGGCTTCGCTGCGAGCGGGCACAGGGTCAACGGCGCAGCGAGCACAATCGGCCAAAGGAAGCGGCTCGCGCCGGTATCGTCGGGCAGCGAATTGTGCAGAAACCCCGCGATGGTCGTGAGCGTGACCAAAATTCCTGCAATGCCCAGCCGTCGGACTTGCCAGGAAACCTCCTTGCTGAACGATAACCAGCCGCTGTAGGTAAGCGCGACCAGAAACATTCCCGCCGTTGCTGTTCGCAGTGCGACAAGCGGCCCGGTACACCAGAAATTGCCGACCGGTCCAGGAGATGTCGGTGTCCAGAAGCAGCCGAGCAGATAGGCGAGATCGTTCCGGACTAGCGAGAGGCGGTGTATGGCGGCAACGGGGTCAGCCCAGTTCATGGTAGAACCCGGAACGCCGGGTTTGGACGCAAGCAAAATCAATGCACCTAGAATTGCGCCAACTGCCGATGCCGCGATCCGCCGCCACGCAATTGTTTTGCTCGGCTGATTGTCGAACGAAGCGCAGAGGGCCAGAACCGCGAGCCCAGGTAGAAAGATCGCGGCGAATAAGTCCACGTAGACAGCGAACGTTGCCAGAAACGCGCCGACCGCAAAATTGATTAGTGGCCTTCGCGACTCTGACGCGCCGTCGATCAGCCAAAACGCCGCAAAGATCAAAAACGCGCACAAAAATCTCGGATAGAACGCAAACAGCCAACCGAAATTGGCTACAAAAACCTCGATCAACGTGAGCACAAATGCAGCTTGCAGTCCGACGCGCCGTTTCAGAATCGAAAATGTCAGCCAGATCATCCCGATGTATCCCGCAACCGAAACCGTTGCCATCGCCATCGAATTTGGGCCGAACAACGCCAAAAGCGGCGCCATCACTGCCGGGTAGAACGATCCCTGATAGCTTGTCGCCCAAAGATGCCAACTCCACTCGCCTCGCAGGATATGCTCGGCCTGCAAACCGACCACAGCCACGTCCGAATTGCAGAAGACGCACTCCGCGATCGCGGGATAGAAGTAGACGAGCACCAGGATCGCAAGCACGATATAAGGAACAAATTGGGACAGGGATCGGGAGGGCACGGTTGGAAGCATTGTAACAAATAGTGGCTTGCGTGTCACTCTGTTCCCCTCCTTTCGGAAGAAGGGGTTAGGGGAGGTAGTCTTTCCGACCTACCCCGGCGACAAGTCGCCACCCCTCCCGAAGCGGGAAGGGAAGTGATCTGAGCTGTGGGGCAGGCGTCGCGCCTGTCTTCCGAAATTCTCCTCCTTTCCTATTCCTATGGGAAAGGGGGTTGGGGGAAAGGGCTTGAGGGCCTTTCTTGACACCCCTCCTTCCCGCTAGGTACCTTCTTTCCATGCCCCTCTTCGAATACGTCTGCGGCCAATGCGGCCGCAAGTTCACCTGGCTTGTCGGGATGGTGGCCGATCCCAAGCCGCCGACATGCGACCGCTGTGGCGCTACCAACGCGACCCGCAAGGAAGTGTCGCGCTTTGCCCGCATCCGCTCGGAGGAACAGGCCCTGGACGATCTCGCCGACCCGTCCAGCATGGGCGATCTCGACGATCCCGCGACCATGAAGCGTTGGGCGAAAGAGATGGGCTCCGAGCTTGGCGAAGGTCTCGGTGATGAGTTCGACGACTACGCGGATGACGCCGCAGGCGGTCGCGACTAAATTCCCTCCATTTCCGTATAGCTCATCAATGTCCAATCTTCCGCCCGGCCCTAAACTTAACCTCCCCGGACAATTCATGCTGCGCTTTCTGCAGGATCCCATCACGCTTTTGCGCCGCGCCGCAGCGAAGTACGGCGATGTGGTCACGCTGCGAGGCGGCAGCGAGCCGCTGATTTTGGTCAATCGTCCCGATCTGATCCACGAGATTTTTGTCACGAACAACGCCCAGTACAAGAAGGGCAGGGGACTGGAGCACGCTCGCCGGTTTCTTGGCGATGGCCTCCTCACCAGCGAGGGCGATCTGCACAAGCGTCAGCGGCGGATGATTCAGCCCGCGTTCCACCGCAGGCAGATCGAGCGCTACGCGGATATTGTCACGAGCGAGGCGCGCGTCACGGCGGCAAGTTGGCGAAACGGCCAGACGTTTGACCTGATGTCCGAGATGATGCGGATCACGATGCCGATTGTCGCCAAGGCGCTGTTCGGATCGTCGGTAAGGGGCGAAATCGACCGGATCAGCGAGGCGCTCGGGTTGTGGATGTCGATGTTTCGCTTGACCATGCTGCCGTTTGCCGAACTTCTGGAGAAGCTGCCCCTTCCAGTGATGCACCGGCTGCATGAAGCCGAACAGAGCATCGACAACACCATCGCGCAGATGATCACGGAGCGTCGCGAACTTGGCAACTCCGCCGACAACTCCGACCTTCTTGGCATGATGCTCGCGGCGCAAGACACCGGCGAGGATGGACCGCTGGTGGAGAATAAGCACGCCATGTCCGACCAGCAGATTCACGATGAGGTTCTGACGCTCTTTATCGCCGGGCATGAAACGACGTCCGTTTGGCTCACCTGGACTTGGTACCTTCTTTCGCAGCATCCTGAGATCGAAAAGCAGCTATTCGAAGAGGCGAACTCAGTACTCGGCAAACGCGAGGCGCGGTTCGAGGACATGGACGATCTGACGCTGACCCGCCGTGTCCTCAGCGAATCCTTGCGACTCTATCCGCCAGCATGGGCGATTGGTCGGCGTGCGCTGGTGGATGTTAAGCTCGACGATTTCGACGTCCCGGCGGGGTCAATCGTGCTGATCGCGCCGATTGTGACCCATGTCGATGGCCGCTTCTGGCGCGATCCGCGCGACTTCAATCCCGACCGCTGGCTCGATCCCGAGCCGGATCGCCCGAAATTCGCGTTCATTCCATTCGGCGGCGGGCCGCGCACCTGCATCGGGGATCAGTTCGCGTGGATGGAGGCGACTTTGCTGCTGGCGACATTGATTAAGGAGTGGCGTGTCGAAATCGACCCGAACTTCGAACCCATCCCGCGCCCGATGGTGACCCTTCGTCCGCGCGACAAGATGATGGTGACGGTACGGCCAAGCGGCGCGGCGGAGCAAATTGGGGTTGGGTGAGCGGTTGATAGGCACCAGACTTGGTTCGGCCCGTCCGGTGCCATGTTCTAGCTTCCTAGCTAGACATGTCCTTGAACGCAAATCGCTAGGAATAACGGCATCAAGATACGAGAGCGGGAGGGGCTGAAAGCATTTTTGCGCCGTTGACGAAAGCTTCTGGAGTTGGCACACGGATCAGGAGCGACACGCGTCACGATATCGTCAGCTTGATGCAACATGACATGCCTCACTCGGAAGTTAGAGCATGGCACCAGTCACGCCGAACCCAGCCAGGGCAATTACGCCCTACTCAAACAACCCCGCGATATCATCTTTCGTCAGCGATTTGAAGAATCCGCTCTCGGCGCCGACCACCTGCCGCACGACTTCGCGTTTGCGCTCCTGGAGCTGCAAGATCTTGTCCTCGACCGTGTCCTTGGCGATCATCTTATAGATGAAGACAGGCTTGTCTTGGCCGATTCGGTGCGCGCGGTCGGTCGCCTGCATCTCGACCGCCGGATTCCACCACGGGTCGATATGGATGACGTAATCCGCCGCCGTCAGGTTGAGGCCGACCCCTCCCGCTTTCAGACTGATCAGAAAGAACGGAATATCTGGGTTCTGCTGGAACGAATCGACGCGCTCCTGCCGGTCGCGAGTCTGTCCGGTCAGAAATTCGTACGGAATTTTGAGCCGATCAAGGTCCTTCTGCACGAGCTTGAGCATCTGGACGAACTGCGAAAAGACCAACGCCTTATGTCCCTCGTCGCGGAGGGTGATGAGCGTCTCGAGCAGTCCCTCGAATTTGCTGGCGGGGCCGTCGTAGTTCGCGTTGACGAGCTTAGGATGGTTGCAAATTTGCCGCAGACGAAGCAGCCCCTCCAGCACCTTCATCCGCGCCTTCGCCATGCCCTCCTTTTCGATCATGCCGAGCAGTAGGTTCTGATAGTACGCCTTGGTCTTGTCGTAGACCTTTCGCTGATCGGCGTGCATCTCCGTGTAGACGATCTCCTCAGTGCGCGGCGGCAGCTCTGGCGCAACCTGCTCTTTGGTGCGTCGCAAAATGAACGGATGCACCATTCGGCGCAGCATGGCGGCACGCTCCTCGTCCTGGCTGCGGTCGATCGCCGCGCCAAACTGCGACCGGAAATGCTCGAGCGATCCCAAAAGACCGGGATTGAGGAACGCAAACTGCGACCACAAATCTTGCGTGGAATTCTCGACCGGCGTTCCGGTGAGTGTCAGCCGCTGATCGGCTTTGATCAATCGAGACGCTTTTGCCGAGAGCGCGACGGGATTCTTGATCGCCTGGGACTCGTCGAGCACGGCGCAGCGAAACTGGTACTCCTTCAGCATTTCGATGTCGCGCAGCAAAATGCCGTAGGTGGTCAGGACAATATCGAAACTGTCGAACTGGCCGCTGTCCTTGTCGCGAAACTGGTCGGCGTGGGTCAAAATCCGCAGCGACGGCGTAAATCGCGCCGCCTCTCGCTGCCAGTTGAAAATCAGCGACCTCGGCACCACTACCAGGCTTGCGCGCCGCTTGTCCTTAGCCGCGATCTCCTGATGCAGCGACAATAAGAACGCCAGCACCTGGACGGTTTTGCCAAGCCCCATGTCGTCGGCGATGCACCCGCCCGCGCCATACTCCCGCAGGAAATGAAGCCAGTCGAAGCCATGCTTTTGATACGGGCGGAGGGTCGCCGCAAGCTCCGGCGGGAGCGAATGCGTGCCGATGCTTTTGAAATTACGCAGCCGGGTCAGGGTTTCGGTGAACTGCAAATCGGCGGTGTGGCTGTCGCTTTCATCGAGTACATCGCCAAGTAGCGCGGCATGGTGCTTGCTGAGGCGAAGCGATTCGCCGGTTTCGTCATCGTGCGAATCCGTCCCTAGCGAAAAAAGGTAGCTGTACTTCTTGACCCAGTCCTCGGGCAATGCTCCGATGGAGCCGTCGCTGAGCTTGATGTACTTTTCGCGCTTCTTGAGCGCCTGACGAATGACTTTAAGGGGCGCGGTTGCGTCGCCGAACGATACCGCCATCTGGACATCAAACCAGTCAATGCCCGACGAAACGCGCATGCTGAGCCGAGGCGTGCTGCGGTTGATTTTCGCTCCGCTGAGATTCTCTTCTCCGAAAATCTCGAAACCCTCCTCGACCAGTTGCGGCACCTGATGCATCAGGAAGCTGATCACGTTCGTGGTCGAGCGCAGCGCATACTCGCCGTTTTTATGATCTTTGCGCAGGCCATGACGCGTCAGCAGCTTTTCGGCATCGTCCTCGGTATCAAACTTTCGGTGCACACGCACGAACGTGTTGTCCTTCGAAACATGCACAATCGTGGTCTCGGTGTCTTCTCCGCCAGCTTTGATGACGACATCGTCGCCGTATGCAAAGCGCAGTTCGGCGATTGGTTCGCCGCCCTCATTTTGGGTGAGATAAAGGCGCGGCTTGGGCTCGGCGTCGAGATCAGTCCATTCGATTCCTTCGCCAGCCACCGGCAGCCTGGCCGCCAGCGGGGCGAGATAGCGGGCCGTGAACTCCGCCATTTCGTCGGGCGGGATGGTCATCTCGGCGAGCTTTAATAGCGGCGCGACGGCTGCGACGGGGCCGTCTACCTGGATCAGCGTGTCGTTTAAAATGGCCCAACTCGGCGACGCCGAGATAAAGCGGATTGCCTGAGTTTTGTTCGCGCCAGTCAAAGGGATTCGTTTGCCATGGCGGACAATCACGGGCACGATCTGCACGCCCTCGTCGACGTGCACAATCTCCGCTTCGAGGTGCGCCGAACCCTCCTCGATCCGCAGCGCAGACCTTAGAGGATTGTCTTCTGTGCCGTAAAAAAGCGGTGTATGCTTCAGGAACGGCAGCAGCCGGTTGACTGTCTGTGGCGAGTTCCATGAGTACGCCGCTGCCTGCTGATACGCCCAGCACAGGTCTGCGGCGATCTGAATGTACTCGGCATCGTTGACGACACGTCCGCGCTCAAGCGGGGTCCGCGCATGCTTCGCTTTCGACGAGAGCTGATCGCGCAAAACGGTCGTGTAGATGTGTTCGGTATCGTTGTACTGGTCGGCATCGAAATTGCCGGCGGGCAATTGATAGACAAACACCGCCCAATTGTTGTATCGGTTCTGCAGGCTGAACAGCACGACCGATTTCGTCACCTTTGCTGGCGGCTTTGGCGCGGTACCGATCGCCTCCTCCATGACCGTTTGCCAAGACACGCGTGGATGCAGGCGCAAATAGTGCTCGGTCGCAAGCGCGGCGGCGACTTTATGCTTGCAGACGACGCGCTGGTCGCCATTGACAAAAGCGCACGAACACTCCGACTGCGCTCCTGCGGCACTCCAGTGCAAAGTCACGCTGTACGGCTGCGGTTCGCTGCCGCGAACGCTCACCACCGACCGAAACCGCGAGCACGCGATCACGGAAGCATGCCCGGAAAAGAAGTAGCTGCGTCCGCGCGAAATAATCTCAGGAGTCGCCCGGCTGATGATCAGGGAAGGGTTGAAGTAGTCGTAGGTCGGCAAGTCAGTCTTAGTCCTCACGCCATGGCTTCGAACCAGATATTATAGCAGATGCAAGGGGGTCAATTGCGGGGCAAACAAACTTTTGACTGGTACAAGATGTGCTGGTAGATTGCCACGGGCGTCAGGTCGAAATTTTTGTGCCCGCAAGATTACTTGTTTTTCTCCCGTTTTCTGAGATTTGCTGTTATAATAGAAATCGTTGGAAGCGGCTGGAGGCGTGCGACGATGCCCGTGTCCGTGTTGTAAATGCTTCTAGCAACCGACCGCAAGGGGATCACTTAATACCGGCACATTTATTCTTTGCATTCACGCCGGCATTGAAAGTCTACAGGGCATGAGCGAGCGCCGAGCTTTGTTCATGCCCTGTTTTTTTTGTCGCCAAGAAACGCGCCGCTAAACCTGGCAACCAGTTACAGTCACCACTCCCGTCCCGTTCGCGCCAGCTTCGATGCTTGCCTCAATTGGAAGAAACTGCTGGACAACATGAATCACGCTGCGAAGATGATCGGTGATCTTGTTGGTCGTCCACTGGCTTGTTCCATTGACTAAAGACATCGGCAACACCAGTTGATCGGAAAGGTGCTCGTCAACTGCTGCGCCGGATTTTGACCAGGCTATGTAGTCCGCGCAGACTTCTGCAGCGACTTTTTCCATCGGCTTGCCTTTTTCACCGATGGCCGAAAATCCGGCAATGCCATTGATCGCATTCCGCGATGATCGCGATAGCTGCGCCGGGTTTGACGCCTTCTACGCGATCTACTGAGATCGTCGGTGACTTCATTCCGCGCAGATTATCCTGAACCGCTGTCGCGCCGCGTTCGGCAACATGGTCTGGCAGCATGGCTGTCACAATGTGCGCCGTAAGCTTTCGAAGCTTTCCCGGCTTGGTCAGTTGGACAGGGCTAAGTGCAGACGGATCGATGTCTGCTTCAATTGATCCGCCTCCAGCAGGATAGAATCCCGCTTGGGACTGATCCAAACGACAGGCCAAACCTTGATCGCGCATAACACTTCCGTATACGTACCTTAAGTATTCGAACACAGGCGCGTGCGGTACATGCGTTCCACCACGTACCTTGACGTTAGAGCTTGCGCCCGCCAAGGCGAGAGGCGGAAGAACAGTCTGCAGGACTAGGGCCGTTGCGCCGGCAGTTGAAATATTTATGAGGTAATCGCCTGGTAACGCTGCGCTGATGGGGTGAAATTCGATCCGCTGCGAACCCGCGAACGCGCCTGTCACCACCGCACCGCTTATCCTCTGAGCAGCTTCAATTGCCGCCAAATGCTGCGGCTTTAGCCCCGGCGGCTGGCGGTTGGCTCGCAAGTTTGTCACCCCCATCGGCTTGCCTGTAATCACCGACAGCGACAACGCCGTCCGCAAAATCTGCCCGCCGCCCTCGCCGTGAGAGCCATCAATTTGAACTGTATCTGCCATGTGAAGTGGTTTATTCTAGCAGGGAGATGCAACTATGCGAGGGATGACTTGGTGAACGGGCATCTTTCGTCATCCCGACCGTAGCGAAGAATGAGCGTATTGGATGGAGCACGTAGTTCATCATACGCTAGGCTGTACTTTCGCTAACTACGTGTTCCATCCGCTCCAGCCGTCCCTCCTTCCGGTCGGGATGACGCAGGTACACTTTGTCGCAGAGATCGTCCAGCGTCATGACTCATACCGCCGGCACGTCCGAACCACAAGCGTTCCTCAAATTCTGGCAGTCGAGTCGGTTCTTCGACTCCGTCGCGCTTGCAATGATTTGCGTCTACGCAGTCCTTGCTGTCCTGGATATCCTCTATGGCGGATACGCGAGCGACGAGGGCTTCTACGCCATTATCAGCCGCCAGGTTTGGAAAGGACGCGCGCTGTACGGCGACATCCGCTTCACGCAGATGCCGCTTGAACCTTATTTCTACGGCTTTTTCATGCAGTTCATGCCGCAGAGAATCGAGAGCGGGCGTGTCATCAGTATCATATTGACTGGTAGCGGCAGCTTTGCGCTGTGGCGGACCATGCGGCTGCGCACCTCGCCCGCCCTCGCCGCATTAGGACTGTTTGTGCTACTCGCGAATCCGACTTTCCTCGCCTATGCGACGTCGATGATGACCTACGCGCTCACATTCGCTGGTGCTGCTTGGGGCCTGTACTTTCTGGCACTCGCCGAGCGATCTGCCGACTCGCGATCCACGAACACGTACCTATTAGTATCCGGCCTCTTTTTTGGCGCGGCGCTGCTGACCCGGCTTTCGATCTTGCCGCTCAACATCCTTGCTCTAGCTTCCGCGTTCTGGATATTCCGGAAGCAGGATTTGAGGCATCGACTTAGAGCAGCAGGGTTGGTTTCGTTGGGTTCGCTGATCGTTCCGGCGTTGGTCTGCGCGGGGTACTTTTTTGCCTTTCGCCAACAGTTTCTTTTTGGCGTCTTCGAATATCATGCGCAGGTCGCCGACTACTATAAGCAGGCCAGCGCGATGCTGAATATCTTCATCCGCGAAACGATCTCATGGGCGCCGACCTGGGCGGTCGTGGTTGTCGCGGCAGCGATATTGGCCGATCATTTCGTTGTTGCAATTTAGAAAATCTGGGCGAGACCGCAAATTTCCCGCTTTCGAGATGATCGTTTTATTCGCTTGGATTCTATCAACCCTTATCCACGCGACCCGCAAGCCGCCATTTCCGGGATATCAGGAGTCGCTCGCGTGGGCCATACCGATCCTTGGCGGCGTGGACGATTCAAGAAATTTCGTCCATTTCGCGCAAAGCGGCGGGCGTTGTCGTGGCTGGACTCGTGGTTGTTTCCGGGTTGACGTTCCATTCGTCCTTCGGCTACGACTGGAAGGGCGAAAGCACGCCAGCCAGTGTCTACGCGGTCGCCGCTCCTCTGCGCGCCGCGCCTGCGGGTTCGACTCTGCTGACCTTCGATCCTGGAATCGCCTACTGCGCGCCGAATGTCAAACTGCTGCAAGGCTACGAAATGGGACGCTTCGCGATGGTTCCGGTTATGTCCGACGACGAGCAGGAGTTCTACCGAGGTGTGGGGATGCGCAAACTCTACTACGACCTGACCGAGCACGCCGACTATGTCGTTCTGTCCAACCGCGACCTCTCAGACTTTGGCGCGCAGGCACAGCAGATTATCTTGCAGATTTTGGCAACGAAGTACGAGCGCGTTCTGTACATGTCGAGGTACGGAAATTATGCGTCATCGGGCAACGCGGTCGCGGTGTTTCGGCGGCGAGGGGCTTAATTTGTCATTTTGCGCGGCAGGCGTCCCCGCCTGTCAAGATGAGAAAGTTCGCAGAAAATCAAATGTTATTTCGGGTTCTTCCTTCCCTTTCCAAGTCCTAGAGGAAAGCTGTTGGGGAAAGGGCTTCCGAATATGGCTCATGTTACTCGGCCGCGCAGGAAGGGCGAACCGCGCTCGCAAGCTCGCTTGGTTGCCCTTCCAATTCTGGCGATGCCTATTAGTCCATTATTGGAATGCCTAGTCAAATCGGCAAACTCGTGATACTCTATGGGACGCTTTAGGGCACCATTCGATGAAGATGTTATCCCCTCAATCAAGCATAAACGATCCTAACCAGCCCATAAAGCAGAACGCGGCAAAGCTCGCCGTCATGTCGAACGGTGCCCTGACTGTCGTCAAGATCGTCGCCGCATTTGCGACGGGATCGGTCAGCGTTCTTGCGGAGACAGTGCATTCGTCGGGCGACCTTTGTGGGTCGCTGATCGCCTACTATACGATACGTGTCGCGGCCATCCCTCCCGACCGGGAGCACGCCTACGGACACGGCAAGTTCGAAAACCTGTCGGGCATATTTATCGCGCTGCTGATTATGGTGGGCGGCGTATTCACGTTCTCGGAAGCGCTGCGTCGCTTGCTCGTGCACACGCCGGTCATTCACACTGGCCCCGCGATTGCGGTAATGGCGATCGCCGCCGTGGTTAACATCCTTGTTTCCAACACCATGCTGCGAGTTGGACGCGCCACCGATTCGCCTGCGCTGACTGCTGACGGCAAGCATCTCCAGACCGACATCCTGACCTCGACCGGCGTCCTAATCAGCCTCATCGCCACGGGGCTAACCCACAAATACTGGATGGATCCCGCCGCGGCACTTGCTGTGACCGGAATCGTCTTTTGGGTCGGCGCGCAGATCGCGACGGGACGCCGTGATGACCCTCAGCGATGTTTCGCTGCCGCCAAATGAGGAGCAGATTTTGCGCGACACGCTCAATTCCGACCCGAAAGTGCTGGGATTCCACAGCGCTGCGCACGCGCAAATCGGGCTCACAAAGGCATGTCAACGTCCATGTCCAGATCGCCGATTCGCACACGTTTGTCGAGGCGCACAACCTCACCGAAGAGCTGGAAGACAAGCTCCGGGCAACGCTACCCAACCTCTATCCCATCATTCACATCGAACCGTTTGAGGAGGAGACGAGGCATCAGCTCGAAGCACATAGGATCGAGCGCGACCGAATCGACGAGGAAGCGCGCCAAGCACTCGCAAAGAAGCATCACGATATGGCGGAACCTTCCTGACCACAATTGATGTACAATTTGTCGGATATACCCCGTAGTCGTCGCTTGGCTTAACCTTGCGGCGCGGATAATTTTGATAGTGTTTCGGGTCTCATTTAACGACCCATCGAGTAACCCCACCTATGCGTTTGACCTCAACCTCGTTCGTACTCAGCCTGATTCTTGCGCTCGGTCCACAGAGCGTTTTTGCACAGGAATCAGTTTCAGTACCGCCGCCGCCCGCGCCGATCGCGACGCAATCACCTTCGCAGGACAATAACGCTGTGGTTCCGGCAGCGCCCGATGTCGTGCCGACTCCTGCGCCTGCGCCGCCTGCGCCGGTCACGCCGCCGCCGCCGACTTTGAGCGAGCTCATTTCAGGAAAAGGTGCCGACAGCCTGCCGATCAATCTTCGGCTAAGCGATTTGACTCCGGCCTGGCGGCGGTTTGCAGTGGGAACCGTGGATCAAGGATTAGGTGCGCTGGGGGCGTACATGGCAGTGCTTAGTGGCGGGCAAAATTTGGGTGGCGACTACTTCACCAGCGGCCAAACTGTGATGCTTGGCGATACGACCTATCTCGTTGCTTACAGGTTGCCAGTCAAAAAGGTGGACTTTTCGTCGGTGCTGGGCCAGCATGCCGACTTCACGATTCTGCCCGATCAGGTATCGCCGGACAGCATTCTGACGTTGAGCCTATTGAATCTGCGGACGGTCTCCGCCATCGACAACATCCAGCCATTTAACATGGGCGATGTCATTCGCGGCAGCAACGAGCAGCGAGGCAAGCTCGCCCAGGTGCTCGGCGAGCGATCGGACATGGAGGCGCAGACCAATCTCGAGCAGCTCGCTCAGGCCGTCCTCCAGGAGACCACCGACCACAACGGCACCATCCCGGCGATCTCGAACCCAATGACCTTGAAGCGCGCCATCTATGATGATATCAAGAGCGACGCAAGCTTTCTCGATCCGATGACCAAACGGCCGTTCTTCGCCAATCCATTTCTGTCAGGACACAAGATTTCGGAGTTTTCAAAGCCTTCAGATATTGTTCTGCTTTACGCGGACGCCGCTGGCGACGATGGCTTGCGCGCGGTGGCGTTCCTAGATGGTTCGGTTCACATGGTGGACCGCGAGGAGTGGCAGCATCTAGTTTCGACGCAGCATTTGCCGTAGCTGGGTCTGTCTAGACTGCTCGCCGTCGTTTTGCGGCGGCTTTGGCGGTACGGAGAACAGGCAGGCGTGCCTCGATCAGGACGCGTTCGATAAGCTGATAGAATGCCGCCCGCTCCGGCGCGCGGATGATCGCCATCTCATGGGCTTCCGACAGGCAGACCGGATAGCCGTGGCCTTTGGCGATCTGGTCAACGCAAACTACATGGCACCGATCCAATAGTTCAGTGTCATCCGCGACCCAACGCGGCATTTCGAGGCGTGCAATCTCCCCGCCTGCGTTCAGATAGCAGAACGTGATTTTCTGACCATCCGGGTCGTAGTCTTTTAGGATTTTCGACTGGCTCGCGAAAAGGCCGGAGCGCTGGCCAGCAGCCAAAAGCGATCGGAACAAGTCTGCGTCCGACAGCCGGTTGATGGACGGTCCTTTCGCCTCCCCAGCGTCCGCTTCGCCCAAAACCACCCGCAACGCGCCGATCACCTCGCGGCTCGCCGGTCGCGACAGATAGCCGATCACCGGAATCCGCGAAGAGCGCGCCTTCTCCATCACGGCAAGGAATGCTTGAACGGTCTTGTCTTTGGCCCCCTCGCTGCGGGCTTCCTGCGCCCAGAGGATTAGGGTGCCGTCTACAAGCGCGACACAATCCGGCCGATCCGAAAATTTTTCGATAAGATCGCCAAGCGCTTCCATTTCGGCCAGGAACCTGCGTGTTGCGATATCGCGCTCGGTGACATAGGAGAGTTCAGTCGATACGCCATCGCCGGATTCGACCAGCAAATCCTCGTCGCGGAAAAACAGCTGCGGCTGAGAATCCATGAGCGGACGTTCGCCGGTGCCGTAGTGAAGGGCTATGCGCCCGACATTGAGGACATAGCAAGGTGCGGCTTCATGGCGGTCCAGCGGAATTTGTGAGCCGTCCGTGGCGAGCGCGGAGTAGGGGATGGGAACACCAACCGGCGACGGTTTTACGGCTCCTCTGAGAGTTGCGTCGCCCAAAGGGATGCCGACCAGCCATTTTGTCTTAGTGGTCTTTATTTTCTGAAGATGATCAGCCCAAGCTTCTTCGTCCTCGGATGCGATTCCAACGGCAGTTTTTAGCTGATCGCGCTTGACATCCATCTGCTCGCTGATGGATTTGGCCAGTTCGCCAAACTGCGGCAAAATGTGGCGAAACTCAAGCATGCGATGTCGCGCCAACTGGAGCGGGCGGCGTGGTTGGGCTGACATTGCCCGCGAGGGTTGGCTTTTTCGTCGACGGCGCTGGCTGAAGCTGAGCGAGGAGGGTCTGGGTATCTGGACTTGAAGGATCGAGGATCATCGAACGGTTCACTTCAATGAGGGCGTCGTCGTTGCGGCCAAGTGCATGATAAATCTTGGCCAGGTGGTAGTGCGAAACCGATTCTCTTGGAATATCGCCGATGGCTTCCTCAAGGCTTCCCTGTGCATTGCCGTATTGGCCAAGTTGGTACTGCACCCATCCGAGGGTGTCGAGATATTCGCCGATCTGTTCATCGTCAGCTCCGGCATCGCGCGCGATCTTGACTGCGCTCGTTGCATATGCAAGCGCCTCCTGCAAATTCTCCCCTGCGACTGCCTCGGAGTAGGCGAGGTCGTTCTCCGGGCCGTCGGCCTGATCGGGATATGTCTCGATGGCGCGCTTGAAATCCGCACGCCCCAGTGCGTGGTTGCCTGAGCCCCACTCTGCCGACGCCTTGTTCACTTGGAACGCCACCGGGTCCATTCCTGTGCCGGGTGATCCCTTGGCAGGACTGGTGATTAGGGCGAGCTCCTTCGCGTAAGATGCCTGCGACGCGGCCTTTTGACCTAGCCGATCCTGCGCGTCGGCGAGCGCCGCGTAAAGTTGCCAATCGCCGCCGAGTTTTGGATCCGCAACGGCTTTCGTCAGATAGTTCGCCAGGTCTGGAAAGTCGCCGTGGTCTGTGAGCGACGAAACCAGAGTCGGGTAGCCGCCGCTGTCACCGCCTCCAAGATATGCCGCCGAGCTGTGCGGATCGAGCGCGATTGCGCGGTCGAAGAAATCGCGCGCCTTGGCAAGATTGCCAAGCGTCATCTGGCGATCGCCCTCGACAACATATGCTGTGATGTCGCGCTGCTTCTGGTACTGCTCAAGCTCCGAGCATCCGGTCGTCTGCAACAGAATCAAGAGTGCAGACAGTTGAAGCGCGCGGCGAAAAATGGGTCGTACGGCCATATGGCATTATAGCATGTTAGAAATGTTGCGATGAAGACCTACGCCGGCGACAAGTCGCCACCTCTTCCGCAAGGGACCCTCCCCCGCCTCCCGAAGCGGGAGGAGCCAGAAATAAGAAAAAGTGGCACTGTCCGCAATTTTTCCTGTCTTAGCTCCTCCCGCTTCGGGAGGCGGGGGAGGGTCTTGGGCGGCGCGGGTCTGCGCGGCGGGAGGGTCGAAGAAATATGCCCGCAACCGCGGCAGGTGCCGGATTGCGGGCATGATTCGTAATTTGCTTCGTTGCGGAACCGATCCGAGATCATTGCAACTTCTTGAACAGTCCACTCTTCAAAAACGATAATGGGCGAGTGGCCGGTCTCCAAGAAGTATCGATTGACAATTGCCGAAAGTTATCCTTGTACGGGTACGCGGACGACTGATCGGGTTCAGTCAGCGAATTGCGCTTCGTACGGTATCAAACCAAGCCTGGTCGCGCGGCGGAATGCCTGAACCCTGTTCGTCACATGCAACTTGTCGTAGATGTTCGCCAGGTGGAAGTCCACTGTACGCTTGCTGACGAATAGTTCATCAGCAACCTCTTTGCTCGATTTGCCCTGTACGACTAGTGTAAGAACCTCGATCTCTCGCTTCGTCAGCTTAACGATCTGCTCTTCGGGCTGTGATGCCGCGATAGCGTTATTCATGGGCCTCGTCGATGCTGCGGCCGTAGGCTTGGGAGAGACAGTCATAACTGCCATTGATTGTTCGCTCCTTTCCGTGTGCCGCCTCCAGTAAAGATTATGGCTAGTAAAGATTTTGTCTTTACCTGGTATTTCAGCATGTACGTCAGCCGTCGGCGTTTCTGAATACCTGCATAGCCTGTGCCAGCCTGATCCGGCCTGATTTCCTATGAATAAAGTCAGGCCAGTTCGACAAAAGTGCCCATGAATTAGCGTAATTCTTTGAAAAAACTCTTGAGATTTATCGATAATTCGTTTATAATCGGTAAACGCTGGCCTTCGAGGCTGACGGAGATATTACCTTTATGAAATTTACTGATGGAAACTGGATGCTGGCCAAAGGGGTGCATGCTGCGTATGCGTCTCAAGCCTATGAGCTGGCTGCGGACGACAAATCGCTGACAATCACCGCCCCGACGAAGCGGATCAATCATCGCGGCGACACGCTCGGCGGCCCTCTTCTGACAGTGCGCGCCTCGTCGCCCATGCCCGACATCGTGCGGATCAACATCTGGCACCATGAAGAGACCCGCGGTAAGCATCTGCGCTTTCCAGTAAACGTTCAGGATGATCATGAAGTGGGCGTTTGCATCAAATGCGAGCAGGCCGTGCTTGAAAGCGGCCGCCTGTCCGTGCGGTTCAATAAGGACGCACAGTGGGGATTCGAGTTTCGCGGCGACGGAAAGCCCCTGACAAGCAGCCCTTCGCGCGGCGTCGGATACGTGACGGTCGACGGCGACCAAGCGTACATACACGATCAGCTTGCGCTTGGGGTTGGCGAGAATGTCTACGGATTCGGCGAGCGGTTCACATCGTTTGTGAAAAACGGCCAGGTCGTCGAAACATGGAACAAGGACGGCGGCACCGGCAGCGACCAGGCGTACAAGAGCGTGCCGTTCTACATGACCAACCGAGGCTACGGGGTTTTTGTCAACGATCCCGGCGCGGTCTCGTTCGAGGTCGCGTCGGAGAAGGTCTCGCGCGTGCAGTTCAGCGTGTCAGGTGAATCGCTGGAGTACTACGTCATCTATGGCCCAACACCGAAAGACGTGCTGACTAAATACGCCGCGCTAACGGGTCGACCGGCCTTGCCCCCAGCATGGACATTCGGCCTTTGGCTGACGACATCGTTCACGACCAGCTACGACGAGCAGACCGTCACCAGCTTCATCGACGGCATGGCAGAGCGCGATCTGCCGCTTCACGTCTTCCACTTCGACTGCTTTTGGATGCGCGAGTATCGCTGGTGCGACTTCGAGTGGGACAAGCGGGTGTTTCCCGACCCCGCCGGAATGCTCAGGCGGCTAAAGGATCGCGGGCTGAAAATCTGCGTCTGGATCAATCCTTATATAGCGCAGCTCTCGCCCTTGTTCGCGGAAGGAGCCAAAAACGGCTATCTGATCAAGCGGCCCGACGGCCGCGTCTGGCAAACCGATGAGTGGCAGCCCGGCATGGCGATCGTAGACTTCACGAATCCAGATGCGTGCGCTTGGTTCGCATCGAAGCTTGGCGCGCTGCTGGACATGGGCGTCAACTGCTTCAAGACGGATTTCGGCGAGCGTATCCCGACAGATGTGGTCTACCATGACGGCTCCGATCCGGAGCGGATGCACAACTTCTATACCTATCTATATAACAAGACGGTTTTCGACTTGCTGAGGGAGCACCGAGGCGAGGGTGAGGCTGTGCTGTTCGCGCGCTCCGCAACTGCCGGCTGCCAGCAGTTCCCGGTGCATTGGGGCGGCGACTGCAACTCCAATTTCGAGTCGATGGCCGAAAGTCTGCGTGGTGGTCTGTCGCTTGGAATGTCGGGATTCGGGTTTTGGAGTCACGACATTGGCGGATTCGAAGGCACCCCTCCCGCCCCTGTCTACAAGCGCTGGATCGCCTTTGGGCTGATGTCGTCGCACAGCCGCCTGCACGGCAGCGGATCGTACCGGATTCCGTGGGCGTACGACGACGAAGCCTGCGACGTCCTACGCCATTTCACCAAGCTGAAATGCGTTCTGATGCCGTACATCTATCAGCAGGCGTGCATCGCGCACACCTATGGCACGCCGCTGATGCGCCCAATGCTGCTTGAATACGTTGACGATCCGACCTGCGCATTTCTAGATAGGCAATACATGCTGGGCGACTCGCTTCTGATCGCGCCTGTGTTTTCGGAAGGCGGCGATGTGGAGTATTACCTGCCGAAGGGCATTTGGACGGACTTCGCCACAGGGCGCGAGATTTCCGGGCCACGTTGGGTGCGCGAAACGCACGGCTATCGCTCTATGCCGATGTTTGCGAAGCCGAATTCGGTCATCGCCGTCGGTGCCGAGAGCAGCAGGCCGGACTACGATTTTGCAGATGGCGTCGTCTTCCGAGCGTACAACATTCAAGAGGGCTGCGATATTCAGGTTATTGTTCCCGATCTTCAAGGGGATCCTAGCGCAACCCTGCACGTAGCGCGAAGACGGGATCGGATCGAACTAAGCTACGTGGGCCAAGGCAGGCCGTGGCAGTTCCTGCTGGTCGGCAAAGCGGCCGTTGCAAATGTCGTTCGCGGGTTTGCGACTGAGACGGAGGTGGGCCTTTTGATCACGCCAAACGATTCCGTCAGCTCAGTAACAATCGACCTTCACGCGCTCGCGGCGGCCTCGAACGGCCATAAAGAGCTTGCCGCTGCGAAGTAAACGGATTTCATAAGAATATAGACGTTAGATTAGCGATAATTCTTTTGAAAAATATTGAAAAACCCTATTGACTTATCGTTAATCTTGTTTTATTATAGGACATCGACATGAGACGAGGAACCGCAACAACTTTACATGATGTGGCCAAGGAAGCCGGAGTCACCGCGATGACGGTGTCCGTGGTTCTCAACGGCGCACGTTCCGCGACCAGGGTTTCGGATGCGACTCGTGTCAGGATTCAGGAGGCCGCGTTGCGACTGAAATACCGGCCCAACGCAGTCGCCAGAGGACTCTCCCGGCGGCGCATGGACACAATAGGTGTCGTCGCCTCGATTGATTGCGGAGGAGTCAACCACTATATCTTGGAAGTGCTTAGTGGCATTTTGCGCGGCGCAAGACTTCACACGCAGAATACGACGGTCTTTTCGGTCGGCAGTTGGAACGAGGAAGAGCAGCAGCGAATCTTGCATTTCTGCGACGGACGGGTTGATGGGATCATCATGATTGGCCCGCTTTGCACTGCGGAGTTTGCCGAGCAGCTTGCGCATCACACTCCGCTTGTCTCGATCCATCCGAACGAAAATTTTCGCAGCTCTTATTGCTTGCAGTCCGACGATGAAGGTGGTATGTATGAAGCAACAAAGCATCTTGTCGGATTAGGGCATCGACGCATAATCCACTTTGCCGGCCCAAGCGAACTTGCCGGGGCACGGTTGAGGTACGCAGGATTTCGAAGGGCGATGGAAGAAGCAGATGTCACTGTGACGGATGGAGATGTGGTCGAGGGCCGCTTCGATATCGATAGCGGCAGCGAGCGAATGGCCGCGCTGTTGGGAAAATGCGGTAAAGACAGTCTTCCCACCGGGATCGTATGCGCATCGGACGACATCGCGTACGGCTGCATGGAGACGCTCGCATCGGCTGGAATCAACGTTCCCGGCGACATCTCGATCTGCGGCTTTGACGATACCATGCTTGCCAGGGTCACTCAGCCGCCGCTCATGACGGTGCGGCAGCCGTTCGGTCAGATGGCCGAGCGCGCAGTAGAACTGATCTTGAAGCAGGTACGGGAAGAGGAGGCGGCAAGAGCGCCGGGTTACGACTTAAGTACGCTTCCCCAAGCAATGACCCACGCGCACAAGTTAGAGGTGTTTGGCGTCGAGTTGGTGGTTCGGGCGTCTGTCGGCCCGCCGCGCCAGACGGCAAGCGATTTCAAAATGTAGGCCTCGTCTTGAGGCACTAAGTTTCATATTGTCGAGAATGATCCGTTAATCATCTTGAGTGATCGGCGAACCGGCCGGTCTTTATCTAAGCAATACGTTATCGTATTCAAAAGGAGAATAGTCATGCAGTCGAATAGAAGTAAATCAACTACTCGCACATCTGGTTTCACACTGATCGAGCTCCTCGTTGTCATCGCCATCATCGCGATTCTGGCAGCGATCTTGTTCCCGGTCTTCGCGTCGGCCCGCGAGAAGGCGCGGCAGACCACCTGCGAAAGCAATATGAAGCAGCTTGGACTTGCCATTCTGCAGTATACGCAGGACTTCGACGAAGTGTTCCCTGCCGGTGGCAACTCAAACTCACTGTACAATGGCGGCGACCCTTCCGGCAACTGGATACTGACAGTCAGCCCGTATGTCAAGTCGATTAACACATTCATGTGCCCCGACGACGCAGGGGCAGCCAAGGTCAGCGTCTGGCAGGGAATCGGAGTATCCTACTCCGCTAACGGCGAGATGGAATATGGTATCGGCCCCAACTATGGCAACCTGTGCGAAGTCGGGATCATGAACCAGACGGACAGCACGGGACTATGGAATTTATGGACTCCGAAGTACACAACGCTCGGCAACATCGGCGGTGGAATCAATGCCTCCATCATCGGCAAGCCGTCGGAGACGATCTTGCTTGGAGAGAACTGGAACGCCGACGACGGCAACTTCTCCGCCACGTCCGAAGAGCAGTTGCTTACGAACAACTATCCAGGCGTAGGCCTGCCCTGTGGCACTCATCCTGTGGGCAGCTTCAACTCCACTAACAACGCTAACGGGTATGTCACGGCACACCACAACGAGTCGGCGGGCGGTGGGGACGACGGCCTCTCCAACTTCGTGTTCTCCGACGGCCACGTCAAGGCGATGCACCCGTATCTGACGAACCCTGACTGTCAGTTAGGCTATCCCGGCAACTGGGACGCCAATGATATGTGGAACGCATACCGCCAGTAGATCACTGGCTCAACCTAGAAAGGCGCTGCGGAGGAGCCCGCGAGTTCCTCCGCAGATGAGATAAAGAAGATGTACCGCAACAAACAAGCTTTCTACTTACTGTTGGCCGTAGCCGTTTTTGTGACCGCATCCCTAACCTCCGGGTGCGCAGCAAATGAGCCGCCAGCCACGAAGAACACAACGAAGTCCGAACTCATGGGTTCGAAGCCTCCGCCAGGAGCTGCCGAGCAACTGAAAGCGCAGCAAATGGCGCAATCTAAGGGCGGAGCTAGCACCGCACCAGCGCCGGCTAAGACGAGCCAATAGGTTCAGAATCCAGTGTAAGAGCGCATCGCAGCATTTTGGAATTGAGTCGATGGGTGCGGAGCGTCAGTTGGTGAGCGCCGCATTGCTTTGATCTCTGGTTGCAATTTCGCATCCAAGCAGCGTTCCTGATTTAAAGCTCGCGGAATGACCGTAAGTCATTTCGGCTCCCACGTTAACAGAAAAAAACCATGAATGCCAATTCACAACTAGGTCCCATGAGCCTCTCACTTAGAAGCTTACAGGTGGTGATAGCTTTTATAGCAATTTTTGCAGCGGTATCGTTTCCCGCATTGGCATCTGCTCGCGAAAATCCGTCTCGGACTTCGCTCGAAAGATGCATCGTGCAAATGGGTCTCGATATCGTCCACTGCACTCAGAGCAGTCCTCCAAGAACTAAGAGCGGCGCGGGTGGTTCTGTTTGAACCGTCGTCCCTCGCCGCTGCCACTATTAACTAAATCGCAACCGCCCTGGATTGCGAAAACGAAGGACGAAATAGCATTGCGGTCACATTCTACGCTTCATAATCTGCGATACCGACACACGTCTTCTAGAAATTATCGCCACATCCTGCTCGTTCTCATAGTTGCATGCATCTATTTTTTCATGCATCCATTGACGGCTTCCGCCCAGTTGCCCACACCGGCCTACGGATTAAATCTGGGAAACTCGCTGGAGCCGCCGAGCGGCATTGGCTCCTGGGGCACTCCGCCAACTGAGGCTCTAATTCGATCAGTTGCAAAGGCAGGGTTCAACACGATCCGCATCCCGTGCGCATGGGACTCGCATGCAAACCAAACCACCTACCAGATCGATCCCACATATATGGCGCATGTCAAGCAGGTGGTTGACTGGTGCTACTCCAGGAAGCTTTACGTCATCATCAACGACCACTGGGATGATGGCTGGCTTGAGAACCACATTACCGGTACCGTGAATCCAACGATCAACGCGAAAATGAAAGCGTACTGGACGCAGATCGCAAGCAACTTTGCAGGCTACGATAACCGTCTGCTGTTTGCCGCGGCGAATGAACCGGACGTTGACAATGCCGCAAAGATGAGCGAACTGATGACCTACTACCAGACGTTCGTTGATGCGGTACGAGGCTCAGGCGGAAAGAATAGAACGCGGTGGCTGGTGGTTCAGGGCCCAGGCACGAACATCGAAAAGTCAGTCGATTTAATGACGTCACTGCCTCATGACCCAACTCCCGGTCGCATGATGGTCGAAGTGCACTTTTACGCGCCCTATCAGTTCGTGATGATGGACAAGGACGCATCGTGGGGCAAGATGTGGTATTTCTGGGGCCGCGATTATCACTCCGCTTCAATGCCCGATCGCAACGCCACCAAGTTCGAAGAAGCGTACGTCGATTCCGAATTTCAGATGATGACGGACAAGTTCATTAAGAAAGGCATTCCTGTGGTGGTGGGCGAATTCTCTGCCATGAAGCGGAAGGAAGGTGCGGACCTCAACGGCGCTGACTGGAAACTGCATATTGCTTCCACTACGTATTGGGACAAGTACGTTGTTGACTCCGCCCTTCGGCACGGATTGGCACCCATGTACTGGAACATTCCTGATACGCTGTTCGACTTCAAAACCGGCGCGATTCTCGACCCTGCCGCTGTCCGCGCCTTGACAGGAGGCGCGGCGCTTCCTCCTCCAGCTTCTAATGTGAAGTCTATGGAGGACCCCGCGTCTGCGACTCCGGCGATCAACATCAACGTATTCAACGAGCGCCACCCGATCAGCCCGTATATTTATGGCGGCAACTTCCCCAAAGACAACTCGTTCATTGAAGAGACGGGAACCAGGCTTTCCCGATGGGGCGGCAACGACGCCACTAGCTACAACTGGAAGCTGCATCTGCGCAACATCTGCGCCGACTGGTACTTCGAGAACTTTGCGTGCGAAGATTGCCTCGCATTTGTCAAGAAGGTGGAAGATGCAGGCTCGGCGGCGATTGTCGGGATCGCCATGGTGGATTGGGCACCAAAGGACGGGACCAGCCGCAGTTACAGCGTTGCGAAGTATGGGCCGCAGCAAAAGACCGATCCGTATCGCGCCGACGCTGGCAACGGTATGACTCCGGACGGCAAGCCGATTCAAAACGACCCGAACGACGCGTATGTTCCGCTGCGAGACCGGCCGTCGCCGGGCGATCCGCCCGGAACCGTCTACCGCTCCGAATGGATCCAGCAGCTCAAGGCGACCTTTGGCGAGCATCCTCATATTTACGAGTTCGACAATGAGCCGGAAATCTGGAACGGTACGCATCGCGATATCCATCCAAATCCCGTGACTTATGCTGAAATGCGCGACAAGTTCCTGCAGTTCGGCAGACTGGTGAAGTCCATCGACCCCAACGCCAAAACAGCGGGGCCGGTGCCGTGCGCGTGGTGGTTCTACTGGAACAGTGCGGCTGGCCAGTCCGACAAGGCTGCGCATGGTGGCATCGACTACCTGCCATGGTGGTTGGGACAGGTCGCCGACGCCGACCGCAAGAGCGGTCAGCGGACGCTGGACGTCTTCGACATACACGCCTATTCAGATGCCAATCAAAACGGGACGACCGAGCAGGTTGATGCGAGTCGGATACGATCGCCGCGCGGGATGTGGGATCCGACGTTCCGTAGCGAAGGTGGCATCGGCACTAGCAACGACCAGACGAAGACGCAGCCCGATCCGAACGCGACGGCCATCATTCCGCGCTTTCGGGCGATGGTTAACGGAATCTATCCCGGAACAAAGTTCGCCATTACCGAGTGGAGCTACGGCGATGACAATAACATGTCGTCCTCGCTGGCCGATGCCGATACCTACGGCATACTAGGAAGGGAAAAGGCCGACCTTGCCACTCGGTGGGAGTCGCCGCAGCCGAACTCACTTTGCAGCAATGCGCTAGAGATGTACAAGAACTTCGCGCCTCTGTCGGTGCAAGACCAGGCCAACATCAGCCCGGACCTATTCACGAGCTATGCCGCGCTTTCGCCCGATGGTCACCGCTTGACCGTGATGTCGATCAATAAGGATCCAAGTCAGAGCGTGACTGCGAATCTCAATCTGACCGGCTTTCGACCTTCTACGATGGTTGCATACGAGCGTGTTGGCGGCGATAAAGCGATAACGGCTTCCGCAACATTGCCTGCTGTCGGCACGTACACGTTCAAGCCATATTCACAGACGCTCTTGGTATTTCAGGGGAGCGCCGCACCTGGGGCTGTTGACTGGTCGATCGACCGGGACGACCTCATGATAACTACTGGCGAACATGCAGTCTTGCACGTTCAGACCGCCGGTAAACGCGCCGCCATCCATATCGTAGGAATCAAGGCCGAGCCGGGAGTCACCATGACTGCACGCTCGTCACGTGTGGATGCCTGGCATCCTGCCGCCATCGACGTGGCCGCAGGCACAAAGCCCGGCTTCTACTCCTACACGGTCACCGCCAAGACGCCTACCGGTCACACGGAAACCCAATCCGGCTGGATCGTTGTCGGCGCGGCGGGATCGCTACCGACAACGGCCACGCACTAAATATGTGGCTTTGAATTCCAGAGTGGCAATATCGCGTGTAGATGACATCGCACTGCAACAGTGGCGTTGACAAGCGCATAGCGTATGCGCGACATCATGTTGTCAAAGCAGAGACTTTGCAAGTACGATAGAAAGCCGACATGCAGTGCGCCCTTTTTGAACCTTGAACAAAAACGGTAAACTGCGAGATTTTGTCATCCGGACCGATGCAGAAAGAAGGAAAACAGTAATGTTATCAATGTACCGCGTCACATATTTGAAAGCGCTTTTGGCTCTGATGCTGGGAGTCAGCGGTATGCTTGCCGCCAGTTCGCCATCGAAGGCTCAGGATATGACCATCTATACTGACTCTCTCCAAAACGGGTGGCAGAACTGGAGCTGGGCAAAGACGGATCTGAGCAATACTAGCCCGGTTCATGCAGGTTCCGACTCGATCTCAGTCACCGCGGGTGCTTGGGCAGCCCTCTCTCTGCATACCCAGGCATTTGACACATCGAAATACGCCAGCCTGAGTTTCTGGATCAATGGCGGTAAGACCACAGGGCAACTTCTACAGGTAACCGTCGCGCTGAATGGTAAACTCCAGACACCCTACCAACTGAGTGCTCTGACGAATGGGTGGCAGCACATTACAATTCCGCTATCGGCACTCGGAGCGGCAAAGGCGACGAATATGGACGGCTTTATTATTCAGGATCGCACCGGCAGCACGCAGCCCACCTTCTATGTTGACGATATTTCACTGACCTCTTCGAGCGCTGACCAAGCCCATTAACGCGGGAGCTCCGAAACCGATGGTGCGTTGGATGCTGAACAATGGATCCGCAAGGCTCCTGTTCGACCCTAGTCGCGGCTACGCCGGTAGTCGTTCTCATGTCGGGTGCGCGGCTTACAGCGCAAAGGGCACGCTATGAAGCAATCATGTAGATCCGTTTACTTGTCAATTGGCGCGATTTTTTGCCTTTCCCTGGCGCCTTTTGCAACTTCGAGTGCGAACCTGAGCCAGGTGCCGGCGGTGCATAAATCAGTTGTAAATATTCCAGACACCAACTGGCATCTCTGGCTGGATCGCAAGGCCGATTGGCGAGCGGAGCCTGCGTTTCTGCCTGAAGACCTCGATCTGGCGAAACTGACGCCTCATCCGCCGACCGGTGGCTGGGACGCCTTGTCGGTACAAACGGCAAAAACGGTGACCCTCCCTGCGACTGTCGAACAGTTTTATTGGGGCGTCAACGGATTGCGACCGTACAAAGGCGAGTACTTCTACGAAGACAAGGATCCAACGCCGCAGAACGGCAACTATATTGGCGTCTCCTGGTGGTGGCGACAAATTGACGTTCCGAAGAGCTTTCAGTCAGCCACGGCAATCCTGCACATTCGGGGTGCCAAGCAACTGGCCGAAGTGTATGTCAACCAGAAGCTCGTCGGATACAACATGGTTGCTGAAACCGCCTTCGACTGCGACATTGCAGGCGCACTCGTCGCCGGTTCGACCAACACAATCGCAATCCGGATCATCAATCCAGGCGGACGACTCGACTGGGGCGACTGGGCTACATCCTCGCTTGGCGGAATGGCGATTTATGGGGGGCACGCTTTTGGCGGGCTCGACCGCGGGATTACGCTGACCGCGCACGGGCCAGTGCGGTTCACAGATTCCTGGGTGCTAAACACGCCGTCACCTCGCACAGTGGAAACGCACGCGCTACTGACGAACACGGGGGCATCACAAACGTCCGGCGTTGTGATCGCGACGGTGGTCGATCCAGCTACGGGCAAGTCGCTATGCCGATCAGCAGCCAGTTGTGTGATCGCGCAAAATGGAGTCGCGTCGGTCATCATGCGGCTCACAGCGCCCGATGCCAAGCTGTGGGATCTCTCGCATCCCAATCTTTATGCGTTGCACTTCCGGTTCGTCGGCAGCACCGAAGACGACCGCACGACCACGTTCGGCTTTCGCTGGTTCGCCCCGTCGGGAGTCGGGCAAAACGCCGTATTGCGCTTGAACGGCGATCGTATCCGCGTATATAGCGCGATCAGTTGGGGCTTCTGGGGACTCAACGGCCTGTGGCCAACCCCCGCACTAGCAAGGAAAGAAGTCCTCACGGCCAAAAGCCTCGGACTGAACGCCTTGAACTTCCACCGGAATGTCGCTCGTGCGGAGTCCTTGGATGATGCCGACCAGATGGGGCTCCTCCGCTATACGGAGCCTGGCGGCGGCATGACGCTGTTCTGGAACAAGACCGACGCGGGCGATAGCTTTCAGAAATACATGACGGATAAAATCGTGCGGATGGTGCGCGATGCTCGCAGCCATCCGTCATTGATGATGTACGTGGTGCAGAACGAACTCGACAACACCACGTTTCAGCATCCGTTGGCCGCGAAAATCGTTCGGCTAATCCATTCTGAGGATCCTAGCAGAGTCGTTCTCCTGAAAAGCGGCATAGATTCGCCGGGCGAGATGTGGATGATGCCGTATGACGACACTTTGCATGTCGATGACGCCACCGGCTATTCGGGATGGTGGGACAAGCACACAGTGGGCACACCGGACGCATGGGTGGACGACAATTATCGCGGGCCAGACGATTATGTCTATCGAAATACGGATCAGCGCGAGATTGTAGACTACGGCGAAATGGGAGGCAGCGGCGCAGCCGATAATCATGCGCTCATGGTGCAGCAGATTCGCGCGATGGGTGGCACGAGCTACGACCTCCTCGATCACCAGGAGATTGATGACGCATACAGCCGCTTCCTTGATCTGTACGGATTTCGAGCGAGCTTTCCCACAACAAGCGTTTTGTACCAAAAGATCGGCGAAAAGCAGTACGACTACTGGGCTCACGTGCTCGAATGCGCTCGCCTGAGCGACACCACCGATTATCTGACCATCAGCGGCTGGGAGACGACCGCTGTCGAAAACCATGGCGGCCTGGTCAACAACCTTCGGAATCCGCACGGGGATCCGAGCTTAATCCGTGATTCTCTGCGGCCAGTCATGCCGGATCTGCAAGTGCGAACGACTGCGCTCGTGACCGGCGGTACGACAATATACGACCTTTTCTTCCTGAACGAATCGAATCGACCGCAACCGGGAACCATTACAGTAGCGCTTCAAGATCCGGCCGGCAACTCGCGAGCGCTCGGGCATTACGCCGTGCCAGCCTACACTCGCGATGTCTTTTCCTACCCGGTCGCAGCCGGAATGGTCACGCCGGTGCTCGATGAGCCAGGACAGTACGTGCTCACTGCATCCTACGGCGATATTCTCCAAAAAAGGACAATCTACGTCGTCAAGCTCGGCAGTCCCAAGCTAGATAGTGTCGCGATTTCCGGCGCCGCGCCTGAACTCACCGACGATCTTGCGGCAATCGGGCAGCACACTGTTCCGTTCGAAGCAGGCAAACAATATTCAGTGACCGTGTGCACGTCTGCCTCGCAAGGAACCCGAACCAACTCCGACATGCCCGTATCAAACACCGACGATCCTGACCTTTACAAGTCGCAAAGATTTGGAAAGGAGGGAATGGCTTTTCGGATCGCCGGACTGCCCAACGGCCCAGCTAAAGTGACCCTGGGATTTGACGAAGCGTATTTCGACCATCCGGGCGTCCGAATCTTCGACATCAAAATCAACGGCGTCGCTGCGCTGAAGAATCTCGATATTTATGCCCTAGCGGGAGGCAAGAACAGAGTCTGGTCGACCACCGTAGATACGCAGATTTCGAACGGGAGTGTAGTGGTCGAACCGGGTACGGTTTCGTCGGACAATGCCGTGTTCAGCACCATTCGCGTCGACACTGCGGGCGCGAATGCGAAGACAACGGCCGTCTATTTCGGCGACAAGCCGTACGTGGCGAAAGATGGTGTCACTTGGATGCCCTATACGTCTACGGCGGAGCTGCCGGCAGGCGTTCTCGACCAAGTGCGGTCAGGGATGGGACTGCTGATCTTGACTGATCAGGCCGCTGACATCGCAAGTTATGCACAGCAGTTGGACGCGAGCGGCGTATTTCATTACGGCGGTCTCGTTGGTACGTCGCTGGCACCGTGGATGGGCTCCTGGTACATCGTTCGACGTCACCCCCTGTACGCTGGCTTGCCGGAGGATACAGTGATGAAGAGCGACTACCAGGTTCCCATCGGAAGCTCCAACGGGATTGTCGCAACCGCGCCAGGGATCGAATGGGTCACTGCATACAGCCGTGATCACAGCCGGGTTATCGGTGCGGGAGACGTCCTTGTGAAGTTCGGCAAGGGCCGCATTCTGCTGCACATAGTTCCGCGCATGAACACGCCGTTCCAACGCAAGTGGCTTTCGAACGCCCTGGCCTATCTCGCGGGGACGCAGAGTCAGTGATCGTACGAAACATGCTCAATATCCGAGTGTCACCCAAGCTTCGACGCGCCCTCCGCCCATGAGCACCGGGTGGAGGGATTTTCTTGTCGGCTAGAGTAGTCCCATCGCAATCTCGCCGTTCTTCAACGCCGCGCGCCTCAGATCTGGCAAACGTGATAGCAAAGCACTTGCTCTAGCTGCGCGATTGACCCACGCATTTTCAATCATGCCTGCGAGTTTTTCGGGATCGTTGTCGCTGAGGTCGTAGATCATGTCCCCCTGGCCCGTCATTTCCATGAACGCGTTCACTTTTGGATCATAAGATAGCGCGACAGATGGCACGCCATTTGCCGCTGCCAAGATCAACGAGTGAAGGCGCATTCCTATGATCAACTCGCATGATGCGATCTGCTTCGCTAGAGCAAGATACCCGCCATTGCCGCGCCATGATCCTGGCTGAGGGAATCCTGCGATGATGACGTCCTCCGGACTCATCAACAGACAGTTAATGGGAACGTCCCGCAACGTGGACTTGAACACGTTTTGGACTGCTGTCGAAATCTGATCCGCAGAACTCGACCACTTGCGCACAGAGTAGCCAATTTGCGGCAAACGCTCAATTTGAGGCTGTTCCAAGAGCAGCGCCGGATCGGCAGTTACGACGATTTCAGGCCGCGTGACGCCAATTTCGCGCAGCAAATCCGCAGACGCCGGATCGCGGACGGTGATCGCATCGCAGCGGTTTGCGACAAACGCGGTTAATTTTCTGGATCGCGGCAGGTTAAGCGGGCCAATGCCTTGTGCGACAAACATCGTCTTTTTGCCCATGATCTGTGCCGCGCGAACGACGCCTAGATAGTAGAAAATCCCGTGGCTGCTGGTGACATCCTGCAGCAAACTCCCTCCGCCGGAGAGCAGGAGGTCGGTTGATGCGAGCGTGGATAGAAGCGGCCCGATTTTGTAGCGATGGGCAGATTGGATTTTATGCTCTGCGCGGGTGGATTCTGGATCGATGGAGAGCGCAGTGATCTCCACAGAATCTCCCCCTGGAGCCTGCCTAATCGCAGAAATGAGGCCAGCGAGCACAGCCTCGTCGCCCGCGTTCTTGAAGCCGTAATAGCCGCTGACGGCGATTCGCTGTGGGCGGGTCATCGCAATCGACCCTCCCCCGCCTCCCGATACGAACCCAGACCCTCCCCCGCCTCCCGAAGCGGGAGGAGCCATCTGTTCCCCTCCTTTCGGAAGGAGGGGTTAGGGGAGGTACCGTTAATGCCCTTGTTGTGCGCGGGAGAATGGCGTATCGCCTCGAACGTGTGCGGTAGCGCGTAACAAAACCATGCAGCGCATGGCTCCTCCCGTTTCGGGAGGCGGGGGAGGGTCTTCTTTTCGCTCATATTGCTGCCGTCTCCGCATCCCTCGGGAAAAATCTTCGCAAGACGAAAAACAGCACGACACCCAGCACAAGCCCCAATATCCATCCGTCGGTCGCGCGCAGAAACGAGATCAACAACGGCGTGTGCAGATGGCAGAACGTGTCCAGCAGCGATGCCTGCGCGACCGCGCCTGCGCATGCGAATAGCAAATACCATTTCCGGTTTCCCGAATAGTAGAGCGCGAGGCCCATCACAAACAGAGGATGCCCGAACAAAAACTCCTTCGTGCGAGGGCGAACATACAGTACCTTGTTCAAGATCGCCCGGAACGACCGCTCCGACGAGCTTACGCCGATGCCGGGATCGTTGCCCGAACGCAGCACCAACAGCCCGACTAATGCTAGTCCCACGAGTCCAAAAAATAGCTGTCCCATTAAGACTGGGCTGGACGCGACCGCTCTGAACCTGCTCGAAACCATCGCCTTGCGCTCCGCCCAGGTCGCGTCTTCGTCCAGTTCGTCAAGCCCAAGTCCGTGATGCAAAAGAACCAAAAGCAGTGGCGCTATGATGGCGACCCGGATGCCGACGAACTCGAACACCTTGAGAATCATCAGCAAATCGGACAGAACGCCGACCAGCAGAATCACGCCGATTATCGTCCAAAGCGTGATCAATTCATATTTCCGAAAGGCCATCTCCAGCGCGCGGAAGGGACTGGTTTCGACAGGTGCGTTACGCGGAGGACGGTTGAGTAGAAATCCAAGCGTGGGAAACGACATCGCCGCAACAAGAGCGACAATCAGCCGTCCCATCATGGTTGTTTCGCGGGTCGCCAGAAAGAGGCCAATCACGAGCGAAACACCTAAAACTGTCCAAAAAGTCATGCCGAACATCGGAATAAACTGCCTAAGCAGCAGGACGCCTCCCGCAGCAATTCCAATTCCCATCAGCGCAAGCAAGATGCGCTTGGGGCGTGGATCGGGCGAAAACGGATGTGCTGCGCCGATTTTGATACCACCGTCGTGCAGCCCTTGGACAATGTCAGTAATATATTGAACGTTCGCCTGCAGGACATCCGGCTGGCCCTCCAAGCCGTTCTGGAAAAGGCGTACGTAGCACGACCGGATATTTCGTTCGCGCGCGGCCAGAGCAAACCGCGCAACCGCCGTAGGCTCGTCCATGGTCGGCATCTCGTTGCCGCCAATGGAGTGGACACGCACAGTCAGATCGTCGCCGATCCGCGACAAATCCTGATCGCCGATCTGTTTGCCGAGTTCCAAAGAGCCATACAGCAGGCCGTCGTTTCGTAACGATGTCGCGGTTGCATCAATCAGTCCGCGGTTGCCGAGCACATCCGCGCCGTTGAAGATGACCACGTTCGCGCGTCCCTGGCAGCCCGTCTTGACTTGATCGAGCATCCACTGGATCGATTGCGGCGTGACACCGGAGTAGTTGTAGACTCGCGGGCTGATCAAGAAGCCGTCGTTCACTGCCGTCTGAATCTGGCCCTGCTCAAGCCCGATGCCGACATCCTGTATCTGGTTGTACGGCGCGCGGACATCCAGCAAATTACCTGTCACCGTAAACGTAACGCTCGTCTTATTCTTCAGCGCGGCAACCACTCGCTCCTGCTGGCCAGGAAAGCTTGCCGAGAACGTCAGTTGCGTATCTGTGGGGCTGACAGCATGAACATTCATCGCGCCCTCGGTCCGCATGCTGTCGAGGGGATCCTCCCAAAGCGCAAGCGTAGTCACGCCAGCTTTTCGCAATTGCGCTAAAACACTATCCAGCGGCTGACGAGCAGCGAGCGCCAAATCAAGCGCATCGCTATAGTCGATTACAATCTCCGTGCGCTGGTTGTGCGATTCGACGCTGAACCGGCTCTTGACGCCAAAAAGCGCCGCCAAAACGCCAATTGCGATCAAGGCGACAAGTACTTTATTTTCAATCGACGATTTCAAAGGGGTGTGCTGGCCTCATGAACGCCCGTGAGGAGATGCGAACGGGCAGATTTTGGTGGCGTATTCGACTATTGCTGTTGATAACGCTACGCGAAAATGCCTGCCTATTGTTGCATGCAAATGGCGGGATGGCAAGGATGGGGAAGAGAAGAGGGGAATTCAGGAACGCTCCGGGCCGCTGGGCCTTTTTTCATGCTTTGCGGTTTTGACCATTTTGCTTGGGGCAAAATAGCCAAAACCGCAAAGGGAAGGCGCTGAAGGCTTTGGGCGGAGTAATGTAGACCGGTAACCATCCTTGTGGCCCGCGAACAACGAAACCCCGCCGCTAATTGCACTTATTGCACATAGATGGTATAATGGGGGCGAAGGAGAATAAGTATGCCGTTACTTGAACCAGCCTCGCCCACGCAGGAAGATCGGAAACTCGCTGCGCAAGCCATACAGTCACTGGCAAGCGGCGAGATTCATTATGCGCAGCTTCCCGCCGACGTCATCCGCATGCTGGAAGTCGTTTTATCTGAGATGGCCGATGGCCGCACTGCCAGCATCAAGCCCAGCAAAACTGAATTGTCCACGTTCGAGGCGGCCCGATATTTGGGCGTATCTCGTCCGTATGTAATCAAGCTCCTTAACGAAGGCAAAATGAAATACCGTCTCGTTGGCGCTCATCGACGGATTCCCATTGATGAAGTCGAGGCATACCGGAAAGCTCAGGACGAAATAGCGTATGCCGCGATGGCGGAACTGCAGGCGATGGCACAAGAATGATCGACGACGATGAGCCGCTGGAGGTGGCCGTCTACGACGCTTGCGTACTTTGTCCATACACACTGCGCGACACGCTCATTTCTTTGGCAATGACCAAAAAGTTTCAAGCCCGTTGGAGTGAAAAGATCACTGAGGAATGGATTACAAACCTACTGAAAAACCAGCCGAGGATTTCTCAGGAAAAGATTGTGCGAACAAGTGATCTGATGCTGAAGGCCGTTCCCGACGCGATTATTGTTGGCTATGAGCACCTTATTGATGGGTTAACTCTCCCAGACCCGAACGACAGACATGTTCTCGCGGCAGCGATCCATGCGGAGGCTAGTAAGATCGTAACGGACAACGTTAGGCATTTTCCGTCGGATGTAGTCGCAAAATGGGATATTGAGGTCTGTCGGCCAGATGATTTTATTGTTCGCTTATTGAAAGATTATCAGTTGGACGTTCTCAAAGAGCTGCGACTGCAACGCCGACGCTTGCTCAACCCACCGCAAACGGTAGACGAGTTTTTGGAGTCGCTTGCGAAGGTCGGACTGAAGGCCACAGTGAATACACTTCGACCGCTAGCTGAGTTGCTATGAAAATATGAAAATACATGGGACGCGCGACTTCGGCTAATCCCAAATAACTTGATCGAGACGAAAATTCACGTCCGTAGGCCACCATCGCGGCGAGCTAACGCCCTCGATCAGCCCATCCTTGAACGAGTGCAGTTCTAACACAACAGCGAATGTGGACAGTGTGCCGATTTTGCCAGCCGCAGTATCTGCAACAACCAATTCAACTCTGCGATTATGCGTGATCCGCGGAGCTGCTAAATACCTGGAGTCGTTCGACCAAACGATGCTCGGACTGCATCCTTTTACATCCAAATTAGCGTAAACCTTCAGACTAGCTACAGGCGGCGAACCCATTCCGTATTCATAAAAGTCACACATTGTTGCAAACTTCGTACCATCAGGACTCCATAGTCGAAACGGCTTCCACTGCCATGCCGATACGCAAACATCCTTCATCTCTTCAAAGTCATTAGTATTATCTTGCATGTGTTACTCGTCTCGCGGATATTTTACAACCATACGTCCACGATCCGCGCCCGAACCCGGACACACGAAAACAACA
This sequence comes from uncultured Armatimonadota bacterium, assembly GCA_963699265.1. Taxonomy (GTDB): domain Bacteria; phylum Armatimonadota; class Armatimonadia; order Armatimonadales; family Capsulimonadaceae; genus CAXSEA01. The sequence continues at coordinate 3,064,559 of OY969427.1, forward strand.
TCCCGATCTTCCATAGAGATCGAAGCGTAGTCCTCGCTTGAGCGCAAAAAGAACCTAGGTCGCTTTATGAAGATCATTGGCCCAGATCATCTCCCTCTTGGGTAACAGCTATCGGGAACCAGCGACAGCCTCGACTGGCAAGGATTAAGGTTCCCAAATACTGTTAACTGAGAGCAAATTGCTAGCCTAGTAAAACTACCGTGTTATGGGCGGTAGCCCGCTTGGTATGATTTTATTGGCAATTAACAATTTCCCAACGCTCCCTGCGAAAGATACGGGCAAATAGCTGTACAATAGCCTCGTATCCCACGCAATCATTTGGCAGCAGCTATTTTTATGCCCTAGCAGCATCGGAGGCAAGTTTGGAAAAAATATACACGATCGGTGAGCAGCGCCTTAATGGCGAGGTAAAGCTCAGCGGCAGCAAGAACGCAACGCTTGCGATTCTGGCCGCCGCAGTTGTCGCGGAGACCGGGCAGACGGTCCTCACCAATGTTCCGCACATCAGCGATGTCAACATTATGAGCGAAATGCTCAAGGGCCTGGGAGTCCACGCCCGCTTTGCCGCGAAAAATACGCTGATTATTGACGCGACCGGAATGCATTCGACCAAGGCACCGTACGAGCTGATCAAGAAGATGCGGGCATCGTTCTCTGTGCTTGGCCCGATTCTAGCCCGTGCTGGCAAGGCGAGTGTCGCACTGCCGGGCGGCTGCGATATTGGTGCGCGTCCGGTGGATTTCCACCTCAAGGGTCTTGAAGCGATGGGCGCGACACATCGTCGTCGAGCATGGTTTTGTCGAGGCGACCGCGCCAAATGGCCTCCAGGGCGCGCGAATCTATCTCGATTTTCCGAGTGTCGGCGCGACCACGCATCTGATGGCCGCTGCCGCGCTTGCGAAAGGTTCGACGCAGATTTTGAACGCCGCCGAGGAGCCGGACGTGGTCACTTGCGCGCATTTTATCAATTCGATGGGCGGCAAGGTCTACGGCGCTGGTACGAAAAGCATCGAGATTGACGGTGTCGATTCGCTGCACGGCACCCAATTTGCAATCGATCCTGACCGAATCGAGGCGGGAACATTCGCTGTCGCAGCGGCGATCACGCACGGCGACCTGTATATTAGGGGCGCGCTCGAAAGCCATATCGCGCCGGTCGTTTTGAAGCTGCAGGAGATGGGCGTAGAAGTGACGTTCGATCCCAAGGGCATGCGGGTTCGCCTTGGAGCGGACCGCATGAAGGCTGTATCGATCAAAGCGTCGCCGCACCCTGGCTTTCCGACCGATCTTCAACCTGTTTTTGCCGCAGCGCTCGCACTCGCTGAGGGGACATCGGTCATCACGGAAACGGTCTACGAGCGGCGCTTTAAATACATCGACGAGCTCGCGCGCATGGGTGCAGATACTCGCACCGAAAGCAATTCCGCCGTCATCACGGGTGTCGAGAAGCTGTCAGGTGCGCCAGTGGCCGGTACGGATCTGCGCGCAACCGCCGCGCTTATCCTCGCGGGCCTAGCCGCGAAGGGACAATCGCAGATCAGCGGAGTACAATATCTCGACCGGGGCTACGAGGGCTTCGAACAGAAGCTGCAGGCTGTTGGGGCGCAGGTCTGGCGTGCATCTGAGCCTGACATTGATGCCAGTTCGCTCGGGGCCGACGGCGGCAGCGCATTACCCTTGTCCATATTGTCCGACTCGAATATCTCCGCTGTATATTCGAACTCCTAGCCGACCTCCTGATCATAATGTAGGGCGGTCGCCGAAAGCCTTGTAGTTGAATTTCAGTCAGGAAATCGGGATCGACCTCGGAACTTCAAATGTCCTTGTCCATGTAGCGGGCAAGGGCATCGTTCTGCGTGAGCCATCCGTCGTCGCCGTAGACCTCGTGAAAAACAAGGTTAAGGTGATCGGCGAGGCCGCCCGCGACATGCTTGGTCGTACTCCAGTCAATATTATCGCCGTTCGGCCAATGGCGGATGGCGTCATCGCCAACTACACAGTCACTGTCCAGATGCTGGAGTACATCATCCAGAAGGTCTGCGGCGGACGGCGCATGTTCAAGCCGCGCGTGCTCCTGGCCCTACCGTCGGGCGTGACTAGTGTCCAAAAGCGTGCGATTCAGCAAGCTGCCCTGCAAGCCGGCGCAGGCAAAGCCGAAACCATCGAGGAGCCGATGGCGGCTGCGATCGGCGCGGGCCTTCCCATTTCCACACCAGGCGGCAACATGATTGTTGATATCGGCGGCGGAACGACCGATATCGCTGTCCTCAGCCTTGACGGCATTGTAATTTCCCGCAGCCTGCCCGTTGGCGGAATCAAGCTAGACGACAATATCGCCCGGCATATCAAGCTGAACTACAACGTTTCCGTCGGTGACCGCACCGCCGAAGAAATAAAGATCGAAATCGGGTCGGCGTCGCCGCTACAAAAAGAGCTGCGCTACGAAATTCGCGGCCGCGACCTTGTTTCCGGCTTGCCGCAAGGCGTGACCTTGACTTCCGAAGAGGTGCGGGAAGCGATTTTCGAGCCTATCTCGCAAATAACGCAGCGAATCAAGAACGTGCTCGAAAAGACGCCTCCTGAGCTAGCATCCGACATCATGGAGCGCGGGATCACTCTCACCGGAGGTGGCGCACTGCTACGTGGGCTGGACAAGGTCATCTCTGACGCGACCCATGTTCCGGTTTATGTCGCTGACGATCCCATCTCCTGCGTCGCGCTTGGCACAGGCAAGGCCCTCGCCGAGCGTCGCGGCATCTCCGAAGACATGGCGCTGCTGACCTAAGAACTCCACCTTCCCACTTCGTTGGCCCCTACCTCCCGCAGCAGGAGGAGCTTTCGGTTCCCCTCCTTTCGGAAGGAGGGGCTAGGGGAGGTACTCGTTCAGCTTGTCCGCTTCGTCCTAATAGGCGCGAAGGCTCAAAGCCTCCTACCTCACCTAACCTCTCCTTCCGAAAGGAGAGGAACAGAAAGATTTCCCCACTACAGTCGTTCCTCCTTGCGGTCGAAATGACAATCTACACCGTGTCCAATTGCCGACTGATTACAGAACCACCCTCTTGCAGTGCTACAATCAAACGGGAACCATCGCGGGACAACCCCGCGACCTTCGCAGACGACCATCGTGTCGAGTTGAGTTGGGAGAACGAACAGTGGTATCAACGAAGATCAAGCAGCGCGGCGTCTTTACGTACGCTCTTGGCATCCTGACGGGAGCGATCATCACCGGTGCCATCTGCCTCGGCACGGTGCCTACGGCGGCGCAGGCACCTCTCATTGTAGTTCAGAAGCCGTTCCCGGATGTTCCGGCTAACCATTGGGCGGCAACGAGCGTTGCCGACTTAAAGGCCAAGGGAATTGTCAAGGCCGATGCAAGCGGCAAATTTGGCGGCGATAAATTTGTCACCCGCTATGAGGCCGCCGTGCTTTTAGACCGCTTTGTCCACTACATGGAACAGGGCCGCAAGCCGCTGCGAACGTCGATTATCGATCCGAAGAATATGCCCAAAATCGCGCCTGGACCTGCGCACGATTCGCTCGTCTTCCTCACAACTTACCGGTTTATTCCAGTCACCAGTTCGCTGTTGACCAAGCCGGGCGACAAGCCGATCACTGCGCCGGAATTTGCCGATTCACTCGGCTGGACAATCAACCGAATTACTGACCGCAGTGTCGCCCCGAGTAACAACAGCGGCGGCGATTACAAAGACTAGTATGCCAGCAGGCGTAGAACTTCCACGAAGCGCATTGGTGGTCGCCAACGGCAGCCTGCCAGCACCGGGTCTGGTGCGGCACGAAATTGCCCAGGTTTCGTTCGTGCTCGCGGCGGACGGTGGCGCGAACGAGCTCGCGCGCATCGGCCTCGTGCCCGATGCCGTCCTTGGCGACATGGATAGTCTGGTGGTCGATCTGCCTGAGCGAACCCAGGTCATTCATGCACCTGATCAGAATCGCACTGACTTAGACAAAGCGATCACGTACCTCAAGGATGAGGGGTTTGAGTCAATTACGATCATCGGCGCAACGGGAGATCGGTTGGATCACACGTTTGGATCACTTGCCGCTGTAGTGAAACATGGCGTTCGCCTCGTTGACAATGTCGGCTACGCGGTATCCGTCCGCGGGCCTGGACAAGTCGGGTTCGCGACTCAAATCGGCCAAATAGTTTCGCTCATGCCGATGGGGAAGGTGAGCAGCGTGGTCACGCGCAATCTAAAGTGGAACCTTGACGGAGTTAACTTCAACTTCGCCGAGCGCGACGGCACCAGCAATGTCGCCCTGGAGGAGTATGTCGAGGTGTTCGTTCGCGAGGGGGACATGATCGTGTACGCGCACCATTTGCACGACGACTGACGGCTAGCTTTTCTTGACAGACACCACACCCAGCCGTTTCCGATATTCCCCAGGACTAACATAGTAATGCCTTCGGAAAACCTTGCAGAAATGGGTGGCGTCGCCAAAGCCAGTCATCTCTGCGATCGATTCCAGCTTCTGGTCCGAATGAAGCAGACGATTCAACGCCTCCTCCAGGCGCACTCTGGTTGCAAATAATGCGGGAGTCATGCCGGTCGAATTGCGGAAATGATGCGAAAACGCGCTCCGGCTCATATCGTGCGCCATCTGCGATTTCGGCGACATCCGTCCTTCGCTCAATGTTCGTCAAAACATGAGAGTCGAAGCTCGTCAAGCAAACGGTCGCGCTCGACCGCCGGATAACGCACCCCTGACGCGAACCGTTCAAACTCGATCATGAACTCAAACAGCGCCAGCTCGTATGCGAGATGATCACGTACCAACCCCTGCGTAACCATCTCGAAGATATTCGCCGCTCGCGTTGACCAAGACGCTGTTGCCAGGCGTGTTCCAAACCGGCGGTAGCTCGCTTGCCGCCGCCCAAATGCGATTCGGCGATGTACGGATGGTCGAAAAGCAGAAAGAAGAATCGCCAGGGCTCGTGCGCATCCGCGGGAAAAAGTAGCGGTGTTCTGACGGCACCCGCACCAGAAAACCGTGCTCGGGCGGCACTGCGTAAGTCAAGCCGGCTTTGAGAAAATCGTCCCTCGCCGGAAACTGTTTACTGAAAAGATTGCCACGGGACGCGACGAGTTTCCAGCACGGTGCATGCCGTCCCAGTCATAGTTGTCAGAAACGTCGCGCGATTCCAGCCCGGCGATCAATGTCAGCAGCGATGGCAGCGACGCGGCCATGCTCCGTCGCGCCCGAGTCGCGCCCTCCAGCTGGCTGAGGAGGGGCCCTAAGGAGTCTGCCATGTTTAGAAACCGCGATTCACAAATCGACTATAATTAGCACATAGCGGCCTTGATTGACCGATGCCGAGGGCTTATAATACCGTAACAACGTCGTACACGTTCAGCATATTCGCCGTTTCAAGGAACCTTCCATGACAACACCGAAGAAAATCGCCTTCATTGGGGCAGGCAGCATCGGATTTACGCGTCGTCTGATCGCAGACATCCTGACCGTCCCTGAACTCCAAGACACGCACTTTGCCTTGACCGACATCAACGAGCACAACCTTGACATGGTTTCGCAGCTTTGCCGCCGCGATATCGAAGGGAACGGTGTTGCGGCAACGATTACGGCGACCACCGACCGCAGGGAAGCAATCACGGACGCCGATTATGTCATTTGCGCCATTCGGCAAGGCGGGCTGGAGGCGTTCCAGACCGATATCGACATTCCGCTCAAGTACGGAATCGATCAGTGTGTTGGTGACACGATCTGCGCTGGTGGAATCATGTACGCCCAGCGCACCATCGCGGCGATGCTCGATTTCTGCAACGATATTCGCGAATTGGCGAAACCGCACGCGCTTTTCATCAACTATTCAAATCCCATGGCAATGAACACCTGGGCGTGCAACAAGTACGGCGGCGTGAGAACTGTTGGCCTCTGCCACGGAGTCCAGGGCGCACATCATCAGATCGCGAGCTGCACGGAGCATTGGGCCAAAAGGCAGGGGATGATCGGGCCGGACGAGCACATCGCCCGGAACGATGTCGATGTAATCTGCGCAGGAATCAACCACCAGACCTGGTTCATCAAGGCGCAGTGGCGCGGAATTGATCTCATTCCCAAAATGCTGGAGCTGTTCCAGGGCCATCCCGACTTTCCACGGACGGAAAAGGTGCGGATCGACGTTCTTAAGCGGTTCGGCTACTACAGCACTGAATCAAACGGCCACCTTTCCGAGTATCTGCCCTGGTACCGCAAGCGCGTCAACGAGATCCCGAACTGGATCGACCTATCTAGCTGGATCAACGGCGAGACTGGCGGCTATCTGCGTGTCTGTACCGAAGGACGCAATTGGTTCGAGCACGATTTTCCGAACTGGATGAAGGGCGATCCGATGCAGTTCGTGCCAGAAAAGCGCAGCGAAGAGCATGGCTCCTACATTATCGAGGGACTGGAAACTGGCAGACTCTACCGCGGCCATTTCAATATCGTCAACCAGGGCCATATCACCAACCTGCCCGACGGCTGCATCATCGAAATTCCCGGTTATGTAGACCGCAACGGTATCAATATGCCGGTAGTTGGCGATCTACCGCTTGCGTGTGCTGCGACCTGCTCCGCGAGCGTTCGTGTTCAGCAGATGAGCGTTGAAGCGGCTGTCCGTGGCGACGTCACCCTCCTCAAGCAGGCCATGCTGCACGATCCTTTGGTTGGCGCTGTGTGCAATCCCGAAGAGGTGTGGCAGATGACCGACGAGATGCTGGTCGCGCAGGCCGAGTGGCTGCCGCAATATCGCGCCACGGGCGAAATCCAAAAGGCGGCCAAGCGCCTCGACGAAGCGGTCGCAAACGGCACCCGTGTTAGGCTTCGCGAGACAGAAGGTGCTGCACGGCTGCACACAAAGTCTGTGGACGAGATGGAAGCAACCCGCGAAGAATCTCGCGCTAATGCAGCCGCAGCGGATAAGGGGAAGATGACGAAGGTAGTGGCGTAAGCGCTTTCCCCCAACCCCCTTTCCCATAGGAATAGGAAAGGGGGCATGCGCAGAATGGTTTCATGACGCGCTGCCGAACACGTTGGCAGTGGTGGTTTGCGCCCGCGCGCAGCCTCCCCCTCGACCATCACCAGCCGAAATTAGTTATGGATCGCCCGCGTAAGTAATCCCGCATTTTCACTTGTGTATCAGTGCGATTTGCGTGGAAAAGTGAAATTGTAAGTCAAGGTTCTCATAAACTAGAGGAGTTACAAAACCAAAGCAGGAGGTTCAAGAAGCACCCTCATCGTGCAATTATCAGAGATTCGATGAGCCAAATCTGTCAACATAATTAATTCCATAAACATCTCTCCCGGAATAGTAACCGCTTCAGAAAGTCGATTTCTTACGTTCTCATCCCAAAACTAATCGGCACAAGACCTGAAGCATCGTAAAACCCAAACTCACGACCGGCGCGCCGCCTAGCATCCCTCCAGGCAGCGCGCCGGTCTTCGTTTGTCTAGGCATACCAAAACGCCGTAGCCTACACCGCCCGTTCGCTCTGCTCCTGCATAGGCGCGACTGGTAGCGCATGCTCGCCGCTGACTGCGCCGCGCGGGAGCCATTGGTTGGCGACGAGCGCGACAACCGCGATCGCCACGCCAACCCAGAATGGCAGTTGGTAATTGTGGAAACGCTGCCACAGATATGCTCCGCCGACCGGGACTGCGACCGCCGCGATGTGGTTCATCGTGGTTCCCATGGCGAGGCAGGGAGTGAGTTCGTCCTTTCGGACGATTCGGTGCAGGTACGTGGTGAATCCCACGCCGAAACTGAACAGAATGTTGTCGAGCAGAAACAACGCATAGAGCGCGCCGACTGTGCGGAATGTCGCATAGCCCAAAAACACCGCAATCAGTCCGATGCTGTAGACCATCAATGGCTCACGCTCGCCGCGCTTGTCGATTAGCTTTCCGATTGCAGGCGCAGTGATGGAGATGAGGATGGCGTTAATGAACTGCAAGCCGAGCATCGACGCAAGCGGCACTTTGTAGACGAGAATCAGCGCGAACGATGCGAAGATGCTGAAAATCTGACGTCGGCAGCCTTCAAGGAACGTCAATAAATAGTAAAGGCTGTATTCGCGTCGAAATATCAGGCGCTCGCGTGGAGCACCTTCCGCATGAGCCGACAGCGATCCTACCGTGATCGCGCTACCTAAAATTGCGAGACCGGCAATCGCGAAATAGTCCTTGTAGGGAACATTTGGCAGGAAGCGCGACAGCAGCCAGCCAAGCGCGAGCGCGCCGAGAGTAGCCGCGCCGCCGACACTGTTCATGCGGCCCAGGTGACGGCCACCGTCCTTGCCCTTCGCTAGCGCAAGTGTCAGGGCAGGGGAGACGCTGGCATAGAGGTGGAATCCTACCGACCAGAACACGGTGATCGCGACCAGGCTTGCGTAGCTGGGCATCAACCCCGTGCAGGCGATCCCAACAGCCGTGATGGCAAGCCCCAGGCCCGCGACACGCGCCTCTGCAAGCGCAACCAGCGTCCCGGTGGTTAGTGCAGCAAGTAGGCCGGGGATTTCGCGAGTCGATTCCAGTTGTCCCAGCCCCAGCGGCCCCGCGTGGATGACATCGCGTAGGAAGTTTTGGAAGACGCCGGAGTAGACCGCAAAGCCAAAGCTGAAAAAGAACGTGCTGGCAGTCAGCAGCGCCCAGTCGCGCTCCAGTCGCTTCATCGATGCGGCGTCGTCGCCGCTGGATAACGTCGCCTGCGCATCCTCGTTAGGCGACATGTTTTCTTGCAAACTCACGCGATATTATGACCGGGAGGGTCAAGCAAGAGGGCGACCACACGAACCCTGGCAATTAAACGACCGACTGCCGACCCGGGTCGGTGAAGGGGTAAACGCCTGACGACTTTAGACGGGAGATCAATGCTTTGCTACCTTTTTCTGTTTTCAGCGCCATCTCCTCGTCCGTGATGCCGATCAACAGAAGTAGACCACATTCCTGCCCGGAAACCGAGAACAAATGGGTTCCGTCCATGGTCGTGCAGATCATGGACTTGAGATTAGAACCTTCCGGCATTGCGTTACCTAACGTGTCGTTCGGATTTAGCACTTCGTCCAGCGTAAACGTTAACAGTCTGCTAATCAACTTAATGGCCCAAATAGCCTCGGATTTGGTACAGATCATCAACTCATATTGTCCAAGTCTGCTCGGCGGCTGCGGCGACCTGCTACCGGTCAAGTCGGCCGTTACATACGCTATCCCGGCTACAAATTTCTCAAAAACAAGAACATCGGCGTTGCCGCCTTGATCGAAAGACGGCCTAGCATCCCAGACAATGTCAGAGCTCTCTCCCAGGATGGATTCGAGAGCCGCTAGCCTCTCGTTCCAGACTGTCTCCCAGTCTTCTGGCTCCTGGGGTTTAGCCATTTTCTTAAACGGGCGCCAACGTACCATGCCAGTGCCTCAACTTGACTCGGTTTCTAACGCTAATTAACTATTGCAACTATTTTTCCCTCCTCAAGCCCTCAATCAGACCCTCTACAGTCTTATACTCGCCGGAGCCCTGCCAGTTCAGTTCGCCTTCGAACTTATAGCGGACGACGCCGCGCTTGTCGATCAGGATTTCCGTTGGCCATGCCTGGACATCGTACGAGTCCCAGGTCGCGTGGTTTGCGTCCCGCAAAATAGGAAATGCCAGGCCATGCTGACGAACTGACTCCCGGATTCCAGGCACCGAATCGTCGCTAGGGATTTCAGGCGTGTGCACTGAGACAACATCGACGTCCGTGCCGTTGTATTTCTTCGCCCAGTCGTTCCAAAAGCCAAGATTATGCTTGCAGTTGATGCACGTTCGAGTCCAGAAAAGCAGTACGACCACTTTGCCGCGCTCCGACGCGAGTTTGACAGGGCCACCGTTGATCCACAGTCCGCTCGAAAGCTCCGGCGCTTTGAAGGGCTTGATCGTATCCTGATCAGCCCGGACCGCAATTGTGGGTACAAAAAGCACAACCGCTGCTAAGATTGCCATTTTCCACTTCATCATCGAATTTGTTCTCCGAATGACGATACAGGGCCATAGAGCCAAATTATTCCGTGTCCGATCGGCCAGCTTGCCGTTTTTAGTCGGGGAACACTTCTGGCACGAAGTTTGCAAGGAACAATTGTTGGCTCTCGGTAGTAGTTTAGATTGTGGGACTGCGCTCCGAGCGCGTTATTTTGTGGAATAAAACAAGTATTCGCCTGAGGACATTGACGTCCTTTGCCGATTATTGTCGTGTTACAATGGCAGTGAAGACAGACGAGGAGGTCTGCGCTTATGGGTTTCTTTAGTCAGGCTGCGGCCATGCCGCTTCCGCCTGCACAAGCAGAAGCCATCTACGATCTTTCGCTCGATGGAGAGCGGAGCCGGTCGATTGAACTTGATTTCGACCGCGCGGAATCGGAAGATGCTGAGGATGAAGGCGACGGCCGAAGTCCGTGGCAACGTTCAAACCACGATGCGCCAAGCGGCTCAAGTCACTTGGTGGTGGTCAGTTCTGCAAAGTCTAACCCCTAGTTCGACTCCGCCAATGGCCACGCGCGCCCAAGCTCCTCGAAAAGCTCCTTCTGAAAGTCCTGCGCCTCTGCCCAATGGCTGTCGAACCATGCTGTCAGATGCTTGTGGTTGGCCGCGCCTTTGAGTAGAACATCCAGATTCGACGGCGCGGCTGCTTGTGTGACTTCGACGGGAAGCGAAAAATTGCTTGTGCCAACAATCGCAGCCCCAGGCGCGTCGGCATGGCCAGCGGCGTAGGACGCGATCGTGACTTTGGCGTGAAGGCGATTTTGCGTGTAGAGACGAATCTGCAAACGTCCGCCAGCGATAAGTTGGGCGAGGCTGATCAGCAGGCTTCGATTTTCTTCTGTGCGCGGCAGTGCATGTATGGTATGACGGAGATTGAGTGCGGTTTCGGTCGCGGCGCGGTTGCGCGCCTCGCGGTAGTTTGCGGCAAACTCCTCAAGCGAAACGGTCGACGCTGACGTCAAGATGCCGGATTCGCGTATCTGCTCGTCGGTAAGTCGGTTGACGACATTGCCGATCAGAAGCTGGGTTCGCTGAACTTGGAACAGTTCGTCTACGAGAGGTGCTAAGCCCTCGACGAATAAGTAACCAACCGCAAAACGAACCGTTTGGGCGCCGCTAAGAAGACATCGGATGGTTTCCGATAATGGTCTGGCAGCCGAATTTTCAACAATTTCAGATGCATCTGACGGCTTTGACATCGCCAAAAGTATACCTTAGGCCGTCATTGCTGAAATATGAAGAGCGAAATAGGGCAATACCGCGTGTTTCGCTGTGTTTGCCGAAGAAAATGCGGCAAAAAATCGCGATTTTTAACGAAACGTATTGAATCGGTTTTACAGTGGTGGTATACTGTTCCGGCTGAAAAGTTGGCAGCGTATTGCCGCGACTTGATGGAAGGCTTTGCCACGTGTCAAAGCAAACTTTTGAACATTAGTCACTGAAGCTAAGGAGTCAACGATGCAACCAGAAACTGAGCAGATGCTCTCTCTAGACCCTATGGAAACCTGTCCTGCGGCCCACGGCCCTTCAGCGGATTTTATCTGCGCCATCTCGGAGTTCTTGGACACCGACCCGAATGATCTCCTTGTGGAGTTAGGCTACTACAACGACAGCCCCTCCCAAGTCGAAGCTTAGTTTTCAATCGACCTTAGCTTTCGTTTGACAGTTCTGTAGCACAACTCTTTGCAGTTGCGCTATACGGCAGAGCCTCAAGATTTACATAGCGGCAGCGCAACCAGGGTGGTTTGCGCTGCCGCTATTGGTCGTTGAGAGCCAATGTGCGCTGTGCTCTCTGCAATGAGCCAAGGATTCAATCCCTAAAAAACTCCCCTCGGATTTGACAATCCAGGTAAAAATGCGTTAGAATGGTCATGTTGCTCAGGAGGAGCGTTGCCTCGGATCACCATCTAGCCAGCAAGAAGCACCTCAGCTAGGGTCGTTCGAACAAGCTTCCAGACACCCTTGAAGAAAGGGCACCGCAGCAAAAACATCCAATTTTGACCAATTGGACGGCTGTCACGCCTTTTTGAGGGTTCACTCTTTTAATACGAAAAGGAACCAACGTTTTGAACGGTACATCCCGTGGCCCAATGGGCCGCTCACTCAAAACGCTCTTTGGAGCCGCCACAATTCTAGTTACTGTCTGCGCCACTAGCCATCCGGCTTGGGCAAGGCATCTACACCACGGTTCTTCATCCGGCGATTCCTCCCACCACAGCAGCAAGCGCCACGCGTTCGCGCAAGCCACTTCCCATCACAGAAATCGCCACGAAGTTGCCGAATCGTCAGTTTCCCCCCGCAGCTATCGTCACCATCGCAATGATCGCATTGCCTACTCCGACTATCGCCTGTCACACTATCGCCATCGTCATCATGCTGTCGTAGCCGAGTCAAGTGAAGTCCGCGAGGAGCGCATGGCCAAGCTGGAGGCACAGAACGACGCCCTCCACAGCGGCGATGTGGTGCAGGCAGCAACCGCATTCAAGGGAACCCGCTATATTTTTGGGGGAACATCCAGGTCAGGATTTGACTGCTCGGGCTTTGTGAGGTACATCCTGGGCCAGTCTGCGGGCGTTCAGCTTCCACGCACGGCGATGGAGCAGTATCTGAACGGCACCAAAATCGAAGCTGCCGACATGCAGCCGGGCGATCTCGTCTTTTTCAAGAACACGTACAGGCACGGAATTTCGCACGTAGGCATCTACATCGGCGACGGCCATTTTGTGCACGCCTGCAACACCCGGCGCGGTGTCGCCGTGGACGACCTCAACACGCCGTACTACCAAAACCACTTCGCCGGCGCTAGGCGAGTCATCGAAGACAGGGAAGAGTCCGAGCGTTAACGACTCTCACGGGCGATCTGTTCTTCTATGCCCCGCTAAGTCGATGGCCAGTGGGATGGTCGTGACAAGCCCGACCGCCAGCATTGTGCTGCCGATGCTGCGGCGCTGACTTTCATCAAGCCTGTTCGAGACGAGCAAAGCGATTCCTGCCCCAAGCATTGCTCGCGTGCCAACAAGCAGCATAAGCTCGCCAACGGAAATGTTGATGTTCTTCATGTTTCGACCTCGTCCCAATTTAAGCGGTGTCGATATTCCTATACCAGACGTCGGTAGCTAGACTTAATCGGCCTTTCGGCGTATTTTGGCCCGATGATCTCGCCATGCCGGCAGTCCCTTAAGTATTCTTTCCAAATCGCTCCAATTCCAAATATGGCATTTGAAAAGCGCAGGATATCGCGACGTCCTCGAGCATATGGAGGTCAAGATTTTATTATGTGTTGTTCACCTTCTTGCCGTTAACAATCACGATTTCCGCCAAAGTCGTGCTCAGGTGCTGCAGCCAGTGGCCGTGCAGCATGACAAACGTATCGTCACGCGCCTGATCGATTTCCGTTGTGATTTTTCGTTTCGTTCGCGGATCAACTGTTGTAATTGTTCCATGCTGACTAACAAACGCATGCGCCACATCGCCGTTCAACGTCACCATGTGCACAACGGAATGCCTCTGCGCCGAAACCAAAGTCGCAAACTCGTGGTGCATCTGATTGCCGTAGTCGGAGCGCTTAGTCCAAACGTGGTGCGATGCGATCACGCTGAAATCCGCCGTCCGATGTGCCAACAGGTTCCCCATCTGTTTCGATTCGAAGTCTTGATCCATCTGATCGAGAACTGTCTGTATCTGCGCCTTGGCCACGGCAGCGGCTTGCTTCTGCTCCGGAGTTGGAGGCAGCAACGGCGCAGCGGCAGGTGCGGGCGGAATTGGCTTCGAGGGTGCGGCGGGAATGTTTGTCGCCCATACCGTGGGCAAGACTGGGGCATTGACTGGCGGCAAGGCCGGCAGCGGCGGAATTTCGCTGGTTTGTCCGGGCAACGACGCCGCGCAGCAGATAGCGATGATCGCGGAAAGTAGAAAGAACCGTATTTTTACCATGCTTCGGTTATTCCACACCGAAGGCCAAGGTTTGTAACGGAATCTGCCCGCTATTTGAGCCGGTAGTAGCAGGTCGATATTGCGAGGCCGACGCCGATCAGCGGCCAAACAGCTCCCATCACGTAAAATGGCACGACATCAACAGGATTCGGCACTCCCGTTAACGTCCGGTACAGGCCGAGCAGAAACATTCGCCCCATCACAAGCAGCGCGCCAACCACGATGCCGCCAACTCCAATCGCCTCGATAGCCGGTCCTCGCTTGCGGCCGCTGCACCACAAAACGATCTCCGCCATGATCCCGCCGTACGCTGGACCAATGAAGAACACGAAAAAGCTGATCGACATCAGGACAAACGTGCCTATAATGCCCGCGACCAGGCTCGCGATTGTGGCGAGGACAAGCCTGTGCGGCTCGACTTTGTAGAGCACTGAGCCGCGCAGGGACGCGCAATCAGGGCAACGCATTCCGGCCGGGCCTGGAATGGAGCAGCGGGTGCAGATCGGGCGATCGCACTTTCCGCAAGCTAGATTGGTTTCGACCTTTGGATGCCGGTAGCACTGCATGCTGAAATTGTAACATAGATTGCGGTAAGGAGGGTTACGTATAGGTGGCGCGATCGAAGCGTTCGTCAGTTAGCTCCGCTCATTCTTCGCGTCGGTCGGGATGACCAGCCCTAGCCCGCGTCCTATCTGGCTCCGCTTCCCTATTCCTATGGGAAAGGGCTGGGGGAAAAGGCTTTGCGTTGACAGCTAGGCCGAAGTCGGGTATAGTCTCATCTGCCATTCAGGCGCAACTGTGTCTGGTAACTGGCATGCACCTGTGGCCCGGTGGTCTAGCGGTTATGACGCGGCCCTTTCAAGGCTGAAACCACGAGTTCGATCCTCGTCCGGGCTACCACTCTTCCCAATTACTGCCGTTTCGGCTTTGCCAGAGACCATTCTGCGGAAGTCACATTTCCCTGTCCATTAGTCACGGCAATGTTCGGCTGATTTTGGCCGCCGACAATCCACAACTCCTGTTTGGTGCTGTCCCTGGTCGATGGCCCGAGAAATAGCGCGTGGCTGCCGTCGGGAGAGAAGACCGGATCCTTCGCCGGGCCTTTGATCACTTCGTGGACACTGTTCACATCGCCCAACGTTGCGATGGCAACACCAAGCGGAACTGTCACGCCTTCGCTCCTCACGGCGGTAACAACAAAGGATATCTTGGTGCCGTCGGGGAAGAATGATGGCTCTTGCGGCCCAAATTTATCGGTTGGCGCCGCCGCTAGAGGCGGACTGTCCACAGGTTTGCCGTTCGCGTCAAAAAGGAAAATGCCGGAAATGAGCTTGCCTGCTCCCACTGCAACACCGATTGCGGCAATGGCAAGAGTCGATCCATCCGGGGACCAGTCGAGCGAAACGGTCGGCGCGGCCGCGACTATCGTCGGCTTGCCGCCGTTAGACGAAACCAGCGAAACTCCCTCGATGTCACTGTCGGATGATTGCTGAATCGCCGCGATCTTAACCTTCGCAAAATCGGTGACAGGCTGCCACTTGAACGACAGCACTGGCGCGCGCGCGACTTGAGCCAGCTCGGGGTTGCCCAGCGCCTCGGACGTGTCCGACACTGGCAGGATCTGATCCGAGCCACCAGCGACCAGATCGACTATTGACAGCCTGCCGCTCGCGATATAGCCGATGTGGGCACCGTCGGGCGAGAACTCCGGCGAAACCTTTGCATCGCTTCCAATCGTGACTGCCTTGGGATTTTGGCCGTCAGCATCCATTACATACACCTCTTGCGAACCTGATCGGTCAGACACAAATGTAATCTGCGATCCGTCGGGCGAAAAGCCAGGTGAGGTGTCGATGTAGTTTCCGCCAGTCAACGCGTGGGCATTCGAGCCGTCGCTGCCCACGATCCAGATGTGCGAATGGCCGGGGCTGCCCTGATCCGATGCGAACACAATCTGGCCGACGGTTTGGACAAATCGATGCTGATTGTTCAGGAACTTCAGCTCATAGGCGCAAAACAGGAGGGCGACAATAGCCAGGGAGATAAGGATGACGCGTTTAGCGCGCAAAGGAGCAACCTCGCTTTAGGAAATAGTGTGGAACGATGCGCGCGGCCAAACGACCTCGAATGGATCGTGCGCTAGAGATTCTTCGTTAATCGTACCACAGTATCGCCATGCTCGCAGATGACGTCCACCGCGTCCACAAGCATATACATGAGCGGCAGGCCGCGCCCATGATCGTCGAGAAGGCTGGCATCCGGCATAGGGTGGTTTTGAGGCATGTTACAGGCCTTGAACGCATGGCCGGTGTTCTTGATATCCACCGTCAGGGATTGGTAGCTGGCGCTGCGCGGCGATGACTTCCTCGCGCGGCAAGAGACATTGAGCGACGAGTTAGGAGTGCGTTTAACGTGAAGGACGGCGTTGTTGCACGCCTCACCCACCGCGAGGAGCAGGTCTGTCGCGGCTTCGTCATCGACAAATAGCTGCTTGGTGACTCCCTGGACAGCATGACGCGCAAACGCGACATATTCAGGATACGCGGGGAGGGCAATCTTGAGGAGTTCTACTTCTGGCTGCAGGAGTACGGGAGCTGCGTCGGCATTTCCGGTTGATGCCATATGATTTGTTGTATGCATAGTGCTGTCCAATGTTTCCAAAATATCTCTATGATCATTCTTGGAGAATCCGCGTGGTCACATTAGGATGTCATCTAACGCCCTAATGAACGTGAAGACGTCTTCAGTCCGGAGTTAAGCCCGACTTACCGACAACATTGACAGCCCGGCCAATTGTAGTTTGATTAGGTTATTTCGTTTGCACTTCCATTTCCATAGTCCAACTGTGTTACCCAAGATCGTAATGGCCTAATCAAGAGGGGTGTTAATGAAGCGGAAAATCTCCAGGACGACCTAGAGCGCCATGCCAATTAAACGTGCAACCGTCTGCACGAGGCGGATATCGTTGTGGTCGAACGCGGGCCGACCGGGCGCGCGGGCCACGCCGAGCGAGCCAACGACCTTGCTTTCCGCCAGCGAGACGGCGATGAGCGGGCGGGAATCGTTCTTCCAGCGCCACGAGTCCGCCTCGCCGGTCGGCCAGATCAGAATTGCCCCAGCCTTGTCTTCGAGGGGATCAAGGGCTTCGCGAAGCGTTTCGCGCGCAGGGGAATTGAGATCTTCGACAGAGGAATCGCGCGGAGTCACAAACAAACCCTTGCGCTTCAGCCGCAATTTCGGACCGCGAATAAGGGCGCTGTCGGCCTGCAATGTTTCGAGCAGGAGCCGGACGCATTCAACCAATGATGTCGGATACGTGGGTGTTTGAAGAAGCTCGGTGATGCGCGCGACCGCCTCCAGATCGCTTTGACGCCGGTCGGCATCCTCGACCAGCAATGAGTTCTGGAGGGCAACCGCAGCCTGTGCAGCAAACGCGAGGAACTGCCGCATCTCGTCGGCGGGAAACGACCGCGCATCCCGGGCATAGGTTTCAAGAACGCCGACCACGTCCTTGCCGATCTTTAGCGGAACGGCCAAATACGCTCCAGAGCGCGAAACATAGGGTGCAAGCAGTGTTGCGGGCGAAAACCGGCTGTCGTGCGCGACATTCTCAATCGCCAGGGATCGCTTGCGGCGCGCGACCCAAGCGGCAGATGTCTCCTTGGCGGCTGTGGTTGCAACGACACGTTGCGCTGCAGGCGGCAGACGCAGGCCATGCGCTGCGCGAATCGAAAGCTGCTCGGCAGAACCTCCCGAAACCACATAAAGCACCGTTTTTTCGACTTCCATCATCTCGGCGGCGAGATCGACAATGGTCTGTGCGGTCTGCTGGCGGTCAGCAGTAACTCCAAGCGCCTGCGCAACCCTTCTAAACGACCGCCTTAGTGCCGCGGATTTCTGCTTCGTGTCCTCCAATATCTGGATGTTCGACACGGCAACACCAACCTGATTGGCGATTGTGTACAGCAGTTCCATCTCGGCGACCGTAAACGACCGCCGTCGGCTGCTCATGGCGTGGATGACGCCGATTACATCATCGCCTGCCTGGAGCGGGACACTGACTAGGGACGCCACACCCTCCTGATCGATCGGGCAGCTTCGATTTCTATGGTCGGCTGCGACATCCTGAACGGCGGCGGGAGTCTCGTATTCATAGACCCACCACGCAATGCCACGTTTTTCGGCGCTCGGTGCCATGCTCTGCACCGTGTCCCTGCGGATATTGCGCGCCACCTTGATCTCGAGGCATTTGAGCTGCGGATTGTAAAGAAACAGAGCGAACTTATCGACCTGCAGCAGCGCCAGGATGCTGTCGGCGACGAAATTGAGCACTCGCTTCAGGCTCAAATTTGTGTTGACCGCCTGAGAAAGCTCATAGATGGCCGTCGCCTCTTCGGCGCGCCGAGTCGCGTCTTCGTAAAGCGAAGCGTTTTCGATTGCGACGGCCGTCTGAGCGGAAACGGCGGCGAGGAGGGTCAAATCGTCGGTCGAGTAGGCGTTGTACTGACGTGACATCACCACTATTAGGCCCGTCGGATTGTCACGAGCAGCCAGCGGCACAACCATCATTGACATCATCTGCTGCGCGCGTTCATTGGGCAGAAACCCGTCGTAGCGAGGATCACTCTCGGGATCCGACATCACAAACGCCCGTCCCACGCCCGAAAGCGCCGCGGTCGCCAGTTTGCTGTCGGCCAAAATCTGGATTTCGCGCTCCTCTTCGGTCAGGCCATGCTCGGCGGCAATGTAGAGGTGCGTGCGCTCGTCGTTCAGCAGGAAGACAATTACTGCGGTTAGATCGACGCTTTTCGCCAACGTCTCCAAAACTCCGTCGAGTATTTTCTGCACGTCGAGCGAGGAGGCCGTATTTTGCGCAACGCGAAACAGAATATTACGTTCGCGTTCCCGCTGACCAGCTTGGCGGCCGAGATAGTCCTTTTGGATGGCAATGGACGCGCTCGACGCCAAAATCTGCAGCATCAGCAGGTCGCTGCCTGTGAACGACTGACCGTCAAGCCGGTTGATTGCGGCCAGCGAGCCTACACTCACCGAACCGACAACAATCGGCACGACCGCTGCAGAACGAACTCCTCCGCTGAGGATGAACGATTCGTCGTGCATCAGATGCGGAATGCTGCTTCCGCCTTCGCTGCCCAGCGGCATCGGCAACCCACTCTTGCCCATCGCTACGGGTTCGATAGGGTTGTAGGCGAGGAGTGGTTCGCCGCTGACAGCAGTTTGGCCGGGGAGGGCGTCCTCAACGCGGACTCGTTGCCCCACCATCTCCGCCGCGCCGCGCCCAGCTACGGCTGCGAAATCGAGCACAAGGCGGTCCGAATCGAGAAGGCAAAGCGCGGTGCTGGCGCTGGAAGTGAGGTAACGAGCCTTGTCGGCGATGAGGGAAAGAGATGCGGGAAGTCCGCGGTCTTGGGCGAGGGCCTTCTGAACTTCATGCAGGACAATGAGCTGATCGTCGGCGAGCAGACGCAGCCGATTTGATTCGACGCGCGACAAGCCCGTTTCCAATCCAGCATTGATTTCCTGTGTCATGAAGGCATCACTGATAGCGTAGCCCGCTTCCAAGCAAAAAACACGAAACTTCGACTCCCGTTTGAGGTCAAAATCCGTGCCGTTCGTCAAATTCAGCAAAGCTATTCGCGGAGAATTGCAAGGGATGAATGTACGGATATTCTGGCATAATTCCTAATAGCTGTCAAGAACGACACGCTTTTGCAGCTTTTTCGGTGATCGTCGCTGGCCGCAATCACGCACGAACCTTCCCTATGTTTCCTCACCGGCAACTGTGTCACTATTTATCGACATTCACGCTCGCAGTTTGCCTGCTGTTTGCGCCCCCGTGCCTCGCAGACGACGCTGCGCCTCCCGCTCAGGCGCAATCTACACAGCCCGCGAGCGGCTCCAGCGTCGATACAGATACCGACGCCGGCCCCGATGTGTCCGCTCCCGCAACGCTTGGTTCCATTCTGCTTCCCAAAAACTGGACGCTTGATGGCGCTCTGGACTTGCGCTATCGTCAGGCGACATCCGGGCGCACGGACCAGGGCTACCTGAACCAAGGCGAACTCGATATCGCGCACTCGTTCATTCATAGCAATCGCGACACCGGAAATATCTATGTTCAGTTGCTGGACGAAAATGTCCCTGACGCGTCCGGCGGCGAGGGACAGAGCTCAGGGCTACGTTTCGGCGAGGCGTATTCGATTTACAGGTTGCCGTTCCAGACACAGACGGGCTCGACTGCGTATCTGAAGGTTGGCCAGTTTGTGCTGCCTGTCGGCCTGCTTCCTGTCTATGACACGCATCAGCAGATATTGCAAACACTTGCGCCCCTTGGGATAGGCGAACGGGTCAACTGGGGCGCATCGATTGAGGGACGGTTCAACGGCATCATCGACTACCGTTTCGCCGTGACATCTGGCGACGGCCCCGGCCACATTTTCCTGATTCCTGACCGCGTAGTTTCATTTCGACTTGGACGACTGGTCGCAACCCCATATGGTGTGTTCAATGTGGGAGGGTCACTGCTATCGGGTCGTCTGCCGGTCACCGAGGTCGATCCCACGACCGGCTTTGCGCCGGTGCTGCCGCCGTCCGGTCAGATCAATCCGAATTTTGGGTTTGTCAACAAGACGCGCATCGTCGGCGATGCGCAGTGGACCTACAAGCAGCTTATCGCCCGTGGAGAGGCCATGTCCGGATCTGACGCGAACACGAGTGTCAACGGCTACTTCCTCGAAGGCGATTACCGGTTTGCACCGGGCCTCTCAGGGATCATTTCGCGCACCTATTGGAACTACGGCAAAGGCAGCAGCACGAGCGAAGACAACGCGTTCGGCATCGACATCGCGTATGGCAACAACGAAGTCACTCGCCTTCTGTACGAGGAGCGCCGCGACTTGCCGTACTCGACCTCCCCCACAACCGCCCCGCTCGCGTCCACGCATGTCCGGCATATCTTCACGGTTCAGGGATTGGTGAGGTTTTAGGAGTTGAGGAACGCTTCTGACCTACCCCGGCTCGTTCCTCGCCACCCCTCCCGAAGCGGGAAGGGAAGAATTTGTAGGTCACGCGTCCCCGCCTGTCACCTTCGACTCTTACTCCCCTTTCCTATTCCTATGGGAAAGGGGCAGGGGGAAAGGGCTTCTCTGGCGATGACGGCTTCTCCTTCGCTGCAATAACTACCGTCTCCCCCAGCGACGGCATCTCACCCAGAAACGGCGAGCGCGACAAAACGCGCGCCTGATGCTGCTTCGGCCAGCTTAACGTCACGCTTTGCTTGGCGCGAGTGATCGCCACATACGCCAGCCTGCGCTCCTCTTCGATGCTTTCCGGCACGTAGCGCGTCTTCTCCTCGTCAATCCAGCGTACGCTGCGATGGTGCGGAAGCATGCCGAACGCGAACCCCGTCACGAACACCGAATGCCACTCCAGTCCCTTGGCGCGGTGAATGGTCATCATCTCGACATAATCGCCAACGGGCTCCTCGCCCGCCTTTTGCTGCTGCGCCAGGACGAAATTCAAGTAGTCCTTGGCCGTTGGGAACGCGCCGCTGGCGACGCACAGTTCCTCAAGGTTGTCGAGGCGAGAGTTTCCTTCTTCCTCGACATCGCCCTCTTCACGAATCAGAAAATCGTCGTAGCCAAGTGCACGCGCCTTCCGAAGGCGCGCTTCCGCGGTTTCGCCCGCATCGGCGACGGCCCGTATCATGTCCCGGAAATCGCGTATCGCAAGGCCCTGTTTGGTGTTGAACTGGCCGTCAACCAGCGCTTTGTAAAAGGGAATCTGCTTTTCGGCGGCAATCGTTTCAACCTGGTTGACGAACCCTCCGCCAAGAAAATGCGTTGGTTTGCCAAACGATTTTGATGGAATGTTCAGAATCCGTTTGCATGCCTCGTCGGCAGCAGGGCTGGTGCGCTCGACACTCAGATGCAAAAACGCCAGCAGGTCGCGAATTTCGCGCCTGCCGTAGAAGCCCAGCGCGCCCTCAAGTCGATACGGAATGCCTGCCTGGATGAACGCGTCCTCCAGTGCGCGCGAGTAGGCGTTGGTGCGGAACAGTATCGCGCAATCGCGCAATGCGTGTCCGAGTACTTGGAATTCGACTAGCTGCGAGGCAATCCATTCGCCCTCGGATTCCGGCGTGTCGTGCTCATAGGACTGCGGTAGCTCGCCTTCCGCAAGTGAGGAGTCCATTTTGAGACGGTAGCGGTCATCAATGCCGGCTTGCTCGATCAGCTCGTTGGCTACGCGAACAATCGTAGCGGATGACCGGTAGTTGATCGGCAGTCGGATGATCTCGCCCTTCGGGAACGCGCTCGTAAACTGCGCGATAGTCGCGCGTGGGTCTGCCCCGCGAAACGAGTAGATCGCCTGGCCAATGTCGCCGACGATAAAGATGCTCTCGCGCTTGCCCGCAATGAGCCGAGCGATCTCCCATTGGACTGCACTCGTATCTTGAGTTTCGTCAATCAAGAGCGCTTCAAACTGCTCTTGATATTTGGCCAGAACGGCCTTGTTCGAGCGGAGCAGCGCCAGAGTTTCGATCAGAAGGTCGTCGAAGTCGAGCCGCCGCGACGGTTTTTTCGAAAGGATGTCGAACTTCGCCTCCTTCGCCATCTCGTAATTGCGCCAGAATTTTGCGATCTTGCTCACGCTGACTTCCGACATCGCCGGGTTGTGCTCGCGCAATGCACGTTCCGCCTCTTCGTGGGAAAGACCGCGGTTCTTCGCCGCCGATACTGCGCTCAATGCCGACTTAAAGTCGTAACCGATGTTCAGGCCAAACGGCGGTGTCGGCGCCGACCCAGGTAGCCACTGTTTGTCGCCCAAAATCGCACGCGCGACCCGCTTCTGCCAGTACTCGTCGGCGATCTGGAAGTAGCCCGCCTTCCCGTACAAAATGGCCCACTCGGTCTTCAAAATTCTAAGGCAGTGCGAGTGAAAAGTCCCAATCCACAGCTTTTCCGTCAGCGCCTCGCCGGATTCGCCGAGGAGGGCGATCAGGCGCAGAGTCATTTCGTCAGCAGCTTTTTTGGTGAACGTGGCGACGAAAATCCGCTGTGGATCGATTCCCTGGACAAGCAGGCGAGCGACACGCCTTGTCAGCACGGTCGTCTTGCCTGAGCCTGCGCCAGCCAGCACCAGGCATGGGCCGTCTTCATGATGGAACGCCTGTAGTTGTTGTTCGTTCAGACCCTCTTCAAGCCTCGGGATGAGGGTTTCGCTGCGGAGGCGGTCGTGGTCGTCAATGATTGCGTCGAGGGTACCTTGCTTCATGGGGAGCGGGATTGTAGCACCGCCGACTTGGGATGGTCAACCGTAGGGGCTAACCAAGCGAGCTTGCGAGTGCGGTTCGCCCTTCCCGTCATTGCGCCGCAAATGGTGCCTGCCGGAGAAGGAGGGGGAGGATCAGTCGCCAACGCGCTGGGACCGGCTCCGTGCCCGGCTCCGAGTCTCGGTTCGATGTCAGGGGACGGCAAATGACTGTCTAGGCCGCACATGCATCTCCCTTCCGCGAACCGAATCCTCTCCGCCGAACATCTCCGCCGATCAGCTAGACACAACGGCTCCTCCCAAAATTTTAACTCCTCCCGTTTCGGGAGGCTGGGAGGGTCTGACTATTCTAGCTCCTCCCGCTTCGGGAGGTTGGGAGGCTCTTGAGCGCGAGGTAGAAGACACCGGCTCCGTGCCCGGCTTCGAGCCTCGGTTCGATGTCAGGGGACGGCATTTGGTTGACATGGCGGGGCACTCATCTCCCTTCCGCGAACCGAATCCTCTCCGCCGAACACATCCGCCGATCAGCTAGACACAACGGCTCCTCCCAAAATTTTAACTCCTCCCGTTTCGGGAGGCTGGGAGGGTCTGACTATTCTAGCTCCTCCCGCTTCGGGAGGCCGGGAGGCTCTTGAGCGCGAGTTAGAAGACACCGGCTCCGTGCCCGGCTTCGAGCCTCGGTTCGATGTCAGGGGACGGCATTTGGTTGACATGGCGGGGCACTCATCTCCCTTCCGCGAACCGAATCCTCTCCGCCGAACACATCCGCCGATCAGCTAGACACAACGGCTCCTCCCAAAATTTTAACTCCTCCCGTTTCGGGAGGCTGGGAGGGTCTGACTATTCTAGCTCCTCCCGCTTCGGGAGGCCGGGAGGCTCTTGAGCGCGAGGTAGAAGACACCGGCTCCGTGCCCGGCTTCGAGCCTCGGTTCGATGTCAGGGGACGGCATTTGGTTGACATGGCGGGGCACTCATCTCCCTTCCGCGAACCGAATCCTCTCCGCCGAACACATCCGCCGATCAGCCAATCGCTATTCGGTTGACGACCCATCCGATTCTTAGCTCCTTCCGCTTCGGGAGGTTGGGAGGGTCTGACTATTCTAGCTCCTTCCGCTTCGGGAGGCGGGGGAGAGTCTTGAGCGCGAGGCAATGGCAATCAGTGCTCGTTTACGTTAATGGCTATCGCCGCCTACGCCACAACCGCTGCTTCAACTGATCCCAAACATTGAAAACAATAGGGCAGACTTCCAGGTTGCAGAGTACAGAGAGGGTTCTTTGGCGAAATCCAGATTTGTGCAGGTAGGGAAAATCGCGGCAGGATTTGGGACGGTTTTCGTAGACCGAGCAGCGGTTTTCAGTTTCGAGAAAGACGCACGGCACGGACTTTAGGGCGAGCGCACCATCTTCTGTCGGAATGACGTACTTCTCCTTGAATTCGCGAACGGGAATGTTAAGTGCAGCAGCCATGCGCTTGATATCGCCGCCGTCGACGATCACCTGCATGGACTTGCAGCAGTTGGCGCATTTGAGGCAGTCGATCTGCGACCAAACATAGTCCGTTGTCTCTTTGACAATTCGGTCGAGGTTCGCGTTGGACTGGGGCGCGATAACCTTCAGATAGTAACGAAAACGATAATCTTCGTCTTCGTTTCTCTTGGCGTAACGCTTTATGAGAGGCAGTTCGCGGATGATCTGGTCAGACACATTGAAACTTTAGCACATTTTACTTTGCCGGTATGAGGGTAATTGAGCGCAAGTTCATCACGGCACCATGAGGCATCGATGTTGCTGCAATTGTCAGTATCTGCGCCCCGGAAGCAAGATGCAACTCTCCAGGCAGTGTCATGCTGGTGTAGGTGTTCCACGAGACACCTGTTTCGGCGACGCTCCCGCTCACTTTTGATGTGGGCGATGAAAGGTCGAACGTGCTGCCAGCCGATCCAGCAGCGCAAGCATAGACCAATTCTACCGTATAGCTACCGCCGCCAGAAGGCGCCTGGATGTACCAAGTGGCTTTCAGATTCGGCTTGGTCCAGTAGCCGATGTTGGGAGGGCTATTTTGAAGGACTAGGCCATCCGACAGCTTGGCGCTTTGTGCACTGAGTGTGAACGATCCGTCAGGGTTCGCCTTGAACGGAACATCTGACACCTTGAGCGGCCCAGCTAGCTTTAGAACAACTACCGTATCTATGGGATCGGTGTGCGATGGCACCGAGACGGTTGTGACTTCGTCGAAATCTTTCGCCACAGTCAATTTTTGATTGCCAATCAGTGTAGTCGCTGATTCTACCGGCGAATCCAGCCCAGGAAGCGTCGCAGCTCCGGCGGTCCAGCTAAACACGTGAAGGTAGTACGTGTCCCCTTTGACAGTCATGCGCTCGTAGTCAGGCAGGGATATCAGCGGCGAACGGGTTGTGCCGTAAATGCTATCCCCGTTAGCCTTCATCCAGACGCCAATTTGTTGAAGTCGGTCAACTTCGGGCTGCGGGATAACGCCATCCGCGTCGGGGCCGACATTGAGCAGATAATTGCCGCCCTTGCTCGCGATATCGACTAGATTGTGCAGCAACGTCTCGGTCGATTTATAATTGTGCTCATTCCACCTGTACGCCCAGTTGTCGCTGATTGTCATGCAGGTTTCCCAATCCTTGCCGGGATATCCTTGTGGCGGAATACTTTGCTCGGGTGTCACGGAATCGCCTTCATATCCTCCGCCGAGGCGGTCATTCCAGATCAGTTTAGGATAGCGATTCAGCAGCGTGACGATTTTCGACGCCAACTGCGGCGTCATGTCCGCTGTCGGAAAGTCGAACCACACGATCGATGGGTACGGCTTGTAGTTGCTTAGGAGTTCTGTAAGCTGCGGAATTGCCTTCTTGTCGAGATAATCCGCAAAGCTGCCCTTTTGCGCCGAATCCCAATCTCCGCCGTAGGCAGCGCCGCCGGGCGCGGTCCAGTCCTGATCTTGCGAGTAGTAAAAGCCGAGCTTCATTCCGTGCCGTTTACAAGCGTCGGCGAGATCCTTAAGTGGATCGTGCTTATATGGCGTCGCATCGACAATGTTGAACGAATCCGCCTTCGAATCGAACATCGCGAAGCCGTCATGATGCTTCGTAGTAATGACAATATATTTCATGCCGGCGTCTTTGGCCAGCGTCACCCAAGCGTCGGGATCAAATTTTTGGGGATCAAAGTGCGACGCATCGGCCTTATATTCGGCGACGGATATCTTCGAGTTGTGCATGATCCATTCGCCCTCAGCGCCTGGTGGCCGTTGAGCGTACATGCCCCAATGGATAAACATCCCAAAGCGGGCGGCGCGCCACCAGGCCAAGCGGGCCGTGCGCTGCGCCGGGGTCTCCGTATCCTGGATTGCTGGCACAGAATGGGTGATCGGTGCCGCCATGAGCTTAGCCGAAGGCATCAAAGCTAATATGCAAATAAGGGCGACGTATTTCAAGATTGTCATTCCAAAAGCAGGCGGAATCGCGCTGTTCTTCTATTGTGCCGAGCTGTCGGTGTTCAACTGCAAAACTAATACGGAAACAATTGGATCGGGTGCAATTGCGGGAAGCGATACCGTCAGATTGTCTCCAGACTGGGAAAACGCGAGAGGCGCATTTTGGTTGGCCAGCATAAATGCGCCTGTGACTTCTGTCTCCACGGAGGAGAGGGTGAACGTTTCGCCTGGCCAGTCGAAAAGATGGACGAAGACCTTTCCAGGCTTGGATGTAAAGCGGTATTCACACTTCGTGCCGTTGTTGACAGTTTGAATGCCGCCAAATGACGCTGGACTGCTGCCATAGATCGCGTCGCCATTGACCGACAGCCATCTGCCGATCTCGGCTAGCCGCTCCGCTTCCGGTGGTGGGATGATTCCGGTCGGGTCGGGGCCGACATTGAGCAGATAGTTGCCGCCCTTACTGGCGACATCGATAAGGGTGTGCAGCAGAGTTTCGGTCGATTTGTAATTCTGGTCGTACGACTTGTAGCCCCACGTATCGTTCATTGTCTGGCATGCTTCCCAAACCCTTCCAGAAAATCCTTCGGCTGGAATATGCTGCTCCGGCGTTGGCGTGTCGCCCTCGTAGCCGCCGCCGAGGCGATTATTCCAGATCAGATTCGGGTGGGCGTTTAAGACTTCGACAACTTTCGACGCCAGCTCCGGCGTCATATTCGCCGTGGGATAATCGAACCAAATGATCGCCGGAAACGGCTGGTAGTTTGCCAGTAGCTCCCTGATTTGCGGAATGGCTTTGGCATGGAGATACGTGGCGAAGTCGCCGAACTGCGTTTCGTCCCATCGGTCTTGATAGATTCCGCCGCCAGGTTCGGTCCAATCAAGGTCCTGCGAATAGTAGAAGCCAAGCCGAATGCCATGCCGCGCGCAGGCGTCGGCAAGCTCGTTCAGCACATCGCGCTTGAACGGCGTTGCGTCCACGATATTGAAGTTATTCGCTTCCGACTGAAACAGGGCAAAGCCATCATGGTGCTTGACTGTGATCACAATGTATTTCATGCCAGCGCTTTTGGCCAACGTCACCCATTGGTCGGCATCAAAGTTAGTTGGATTGAATTGCTTCGCGAGCGATTTGTATTCGGCGACTGGAATCTTAGCGTAGTTCATGATCCACTCGCCAGTGCCTTCGAGCACAGGTTCGCCATTCCAAAGTCCGGCAGGAACAGCATAAAGCCCCCAGTGGATGAACATGCCGAAACGCGCCTCGCGCCACCACGCTAGACGGGCGTTGCGTTGTTCGGGTGTTTCGATGTCCTGGATGGGGAGAACGGGATGTGTGATACTTTCTTGAAGCAAGGGTGTTTGTCACTGACTAGGCATCGGTAATCGACTCGCGTTTGAACCGCTTACCGAATGCAGTCGATATAAAAGTTTGGGCGAAATGTCGGTCAGTCCTATAGTTCAAAACGCGTGCTTATAGGACATCTGAACCGTGCTGTCGATGGGGTTTGGCGGGGTGGGACCGGTATCGTCGGTGTGGGTTGTGACTGTGCTGTCGAGCGTCAATTGGTTCTCGTCGTCGCGATTGAGGTGATAGCCAAAGCGGTACGTCGTTGCAACGTCGCTGCTGATTCCGTCAACGGAGTTCGACTGCACAGCGAATCCCAAATCCAGCTTTTGGTTCGATCCAGTCGCGCCAGTGAGGGTCAGTCCAAGTGAGCTGCGATGAGTCGTCTCGGTGAGAAAATCGATCCCCTGAATATACTCGGTCGTCAGGCTAAGATGACCGTCAGGCAGACTCGTCAGTAGCTTGATGTCCTGCTCCTTGCTGTCCTTGAATGTCCCGTCGCTCTGTGGAAGCTGATCCTTGTCACTATACGCGACTGTCACCGCGCCGACAGGCACAGCCAGGTCGAGCGCGCGGGAATCCGGGCCTTGCGGGCCATCCGACCGGTAGGGTGTCGTCAGCATCCAGTCCCATTTGAATGTCTTGAACTCGGCCGGGCAGCTAGTCAGACCGACCGTGTAGCTGCCGCCGTTCTTTGCTGGGCATCCGTTGCCGTCCGCCTGTTGCAGCCCATCGTTTTCAAGGTGCAGAGTCGCGCCGCTCATCAGCTTCAGGAAGTCCGCTGCGCGCGGCAGGTCAGCGTCGAGCGCGAGCTTGCGGCTGTTGGTCTTTGGTGTCGCGGCACCGCCCTTGGTGTCGAACGAAAGATTCATCTTAGCCGCCATCATGCCCAGAAGCCGTGGCATGAGATACATCGCCTTGACCGACTGTCCGCTCACATGATTCTTGCTGGTGACTTGATGCTGGATCGTCAAGCGCCGAATCGGCGTTGCCGAAACGCTGATAGTTCCATCCTGCAACACATGCTGTCCGCCAGTAAGTTGGCTGTTCGAAGTCGATTTCCAGTCCGCGCTCACAGTGGCCAGACCGGCGACGTTCTTCGACGCGCTGTACTCAACTGTCCGCAAAACAGCAGCGGACGTTGCTCCATCGCTCTTTTTGTCTTCCGCCGTATAGCCCAGGCCGACCGTGGTGTCGCCGAGAGCGCGCTTTACCGCCAGCCCAACCTGTTGGTCGTTGCCGCCCTGGTTGTCGCTCGAAATCAGGCCGGTCAGATCGAGCGTCGCGGCTTTCGCGGCAGGAATGGAGGCGAGGCGGAAATTGCTGGTCGTGGTAGTAACGCTCGGTCCGCCGGTCGGCGCGTTCGTGATACTGGCCACCTGCGCCGTAAAGCTCATTCCGCGGCTGAGCGCCTTGTCGAGATTGAACTGATCGGTGCGCGCCTTTTTCCCACCGAGCGAATCGGTCAGATCGTCGAGCTTGAAGTTCACCAGAGCGGAATGAATATTGCCGAATCCCAGCGCAACATTGAAGTCATCCTGGCCCTTTTTGGCGAGCAATTTATTAACCGCGTCAAGTGTGGTCTGATCGCTCGAACCAATCGCGTTCTTGAGCGCGTCGTCGCCGCTGAACAGCTTGCCAACATTCAGCAGAGAAAAGCTCGCGTTAAAATCGTGTCCGGCATAGCTTGCCGTCTGGCTGAACGCCTGTTCCTGCGGCGCATTCTGGCTCACCGGCACTGGCTTGCTGCCGCTCGAGAGAAAGAATTGACCCGCAAGATTCACGCCACCAGTGGAACTGGAGTGGGGAGCAAAGAGCGACAGACCGTTGGAGAAGCCGAATGTCGATGGCGATCGCGTCGGCATCACATTGCCGGCCAAATCCTTAAGAGCTCCAGGCGAAAAGTAGTAGACTCCGATTCCCGCAGCAGGGCTCTCTCCGCGAGAGCTCAGGCCGCCAAGCAGCGAATCTTGCGAAATGTGCAGGGGAACCGCGATCGTTTCCGCAGGCGCGAATCCGAATCGATCAGTTGTGCGGAACGCCTCGGCGGCAGGCGCAAGCGGGGCGCTAATGGAAAACTGCGGCGCTGGCGGTGCGGGCGCGCTTTCGGAAAAGCCCGGGATCGTTTGATCCGCGCTGGCAGGGATTGCCAGCGCAACGATCGCCGAGACAATTCCCGCGCGAAATGTGTGTTGCTTGCGATTCGCCTTGAACGTCATGCCTGCACCCCCGCTCCCTCGAAGAAGACCAGCAATACGGAAATCCTTAGCGAACGAAAAGGCAACCTCGTTCGCGTTGCAATAGGCTAGACGCTTCATGCGCCGCGCGGTTCACAGCCTCCGCAAAATTACCGCGCAAACCTAAGACAATTCTCCCTTTAGGAATGTTGCGGGATTTTCATACGTTTTTGAGGGAGAGTAAATGTCGGCACTGCGCACATTGGCTAGGTGCGGCGTGACTGGTGCCATGCTCTAGCTTCTGAGCTAGGCATGTTTTCTCAAGCTCGGTAAACGATAGCGTAAAGCCGATCGGAGATGCGTCCGGTTCAATCTTCGAAGTCATGCGAGCGTCGCGTGGGTATATCATGATCCAAAGGCCCGTTTTCGCTAGTTGACGCCGTTACTGCCAAACATTTACATTTCGGGACATGTCTAGCTAAGAAGCTAGAACATGGCACCAAAAAGGGCGGAACCTATCCGGAGCACCCGGCCAGACCTCTTGGCAACTACTGAGAGGCGGCCATAGTACTTTATTGCCTAAATTACCATATTGATGAAATATATTCCAAATAATATTCTTGCAATTACTTAGATTATCATCGTAAACGTGCCACACTCCTAGCGCACACCGAGCAAATTCGCCAGGATGTGTGAAATTAGGAGCCCTAAGAATGAAGTATCAAAGCCGAAAGGTTGGGGGGGCCGCTGATTGCGGCAGTTTTTCTCCTCAGCATAGCAGCATGTCACGCAGACACATACGCCTTAACATTTGTCATGTCGCCCACCACGACTCAAATAGTGCTACCTGGCGGAAGCGAAAGGGGTAGCGTGACAGCAACGCTAACCGATAACGAAACAGGGCTGCCCGTGACATCGGGAGTAACCTACGTATGGACTTGGAACGGGGAGGGCTACACCACCGGATCCAGCGGGGGAACGCTTCCTACAGACCACGTAGCATTTACCTTCTCGCCTTCCACAAGTAGCGTGTCAAATTGGTCGTCCACCTCAGACTCGGGCACGATTGGCGGTCTGTATATGGAAGTTGGCTCGTGCGCCGCGACTATCACCGGGTCCGGTGGGCAGGGCGCAAGCCAATCTTGCCAAACAAGTAACGCGGGAATTCTCACGGCATCAATCACGAACACTGTTTCGCCTCAAATAGTAGGTGCGCCGAACTCCCCTATGCCAAGCATCCTTCCAACCAATGCTCCGACGCCAACTTACGCGTGGACGATGACTCCGAGTTCTTTAAATCCAATCAAGTCATGGACCACCTACGTAGACCCGGTCCTTGGCTACTGCACAAAGGGCTATACGACACAGCTAAATGCCGCGGATTTGACCCAAGCTAATCCCCTGTTCTTTTGGGTTGCTTCGGGCAGCGGAGCTATTGCGTTGTCGGTCACTTCGGCCGGAGTTACGGCCCACGCTCCAAACGCCAGCGAAAGCGTCGTAGCCCCGACAGCGTCTGCATCCGGAGTTCCTGACGACATTTACGTTAACAACTTGTTCGTTGGTTACAGTGGTACATATGTTCATTGTGGTGAAGACAGCCCTAGCCCGGACCCAGGTTGGGCCATTACCGGAACACAGGTCAGCATGCCCACAAACTTCTCAGGAACCTGGCAATGGATACAACTTGTCGAGGCGTCATCTCGGTCCGTAAAGGAACCAAGCAAGGCTTGGACTCGTCAGGGAGAGCGTCTACCCTGCCTTGACAATAACTATCCGTACGCGTCGGCCATAAACATGGACGACTCTCCTGGCGTAGACTTGAATCCATTCACACCGGACAAGGGCATCTCGTTCTATTATGATGTTACGAATTCCTATGACACTGACACGTTCACCGATTACCTTATGTTTACCCCATCTGGCTACGGAACGAGCGTGATTCCAGTGCCAATTGAAACGATTTCGTGGTCTTGGTATGGTGACGCGCTCGGAGGCCCTAGCAGTTTCGTCAAGGGCACATACTGCCAAGGTCCAACCGCTGCGTCCGGGACCGCGTTCAACAGTATATCCGATCTGGTGGGACAATATCGAACACGCAACTTGGCAGTGAGGTAGCATAAAGGAGCTTACAATCATGATTAGGCGACAATCGTTAGAGTGGATCGCTTTACCAGCTGTGCTGATTCTACTATGCGTTGGACGCGGACTCGCCGATGAGCCGCAGGCAGCGCTCTTGTCGAATACAGACCAACCAAAGACGGCCGATGGATTGAGGTTGACTATAGTCGCGGAGGACTTAGTCGGGCGGCAGCTTCAGCCGATAAGGGTTAAGGTCACGCTCTTCAATGAGTCAAGCGAAGATGTACAGCTTCCCACGAATGACCAGCCCAACTTAGCGTTTCAACTCGCCGTTACGACAGTTAACGGAGTGAGTTTGCCTGCGTCAAACTATGGTCGAGTCGCTGCGCTCGGGAGCGGCGGAGACGTTTTCCGCAACATGATGGACCACCTTGCGCCCGGACAGTCAGAGTCTGCTGAGGTTGCCGTAAATTTGCTGTATGATATGTCGGTTCCCGGAAAGTACGTAATTCGTTCAAGACACGAGGTATTCAATCACGACGACCGGACTAGACGAGACACCGCGATTTCGAACTCTGTAACCGTCCAGGTCGAGCCCTCTGAGTGGGCATCGCCAAAGATGGTCTACACTGCGCCAGCATGAGGTCAAGGGAGAATTTCCCAAAGTGGACAGCCGAGGTATCGTCGCTGAATTTTCAGTAATCAGCGAGTAAGGAGAATAAAATGAAAACGTTCTAGTGTATTTGTCGATCCTGCTACTATCGGTTATATGTGAGTCCCCAATGACTGCGGACTCCTCTCCGTCAGCGATTACTTCAGGCCCTACGAATGCCTCCGCGCAGCAGAAACCCACCGACGGTCTAGTTCTGCACCTGGGCCCAGCGGATCTGAAGGTAAAGCAATTCGGCGACGCTAAAATCGATATCGCGTTGACGAACATGACCGCCGACGAAAGGGAACTACACGGATCGGGAATCGCCGAACGCGATTTTCGGTTCGACGTACGGGACTCGCAAGGACAGCCCGTGCCAATGACCCGTTACGGCGAGCATCTGACTGGTACGGACGGACGGCCAGTGACCTTCTTCGGCTATCCCGGTTTCGGCATCGGTCCCGAGTCAACCGTGGACGCGCTGATATACATCAACGCCTTGTTCGACATATCAATGCCTGGCGACTATACCGTCACTGCCTCGCTAAAGGTTCCAGACCATAACGGAGTCGGTACGGTCGAGCTAGTGTCGAATACCATCAAGGTTCACGTCGACGACAATGACGACCTATACGGAAAGTCGGCCTTTAAGAGCCGGTAATCAAACCCGAAATTCGCCGCTCTCGCGTTCTCTTCGGACGGGTGAGCGGCGAGTATTTTTCGGGGGCGAGAGAAAGGCTAGCCAAGAGAGATTTCTCCGTTTCGCTCATGATTCACTTCGGCCGAAATGACAAATGCGTGCCGCTTGCTGTGGTCGCTCTACTTCCCAATCGCAAAGAGCGACGTGTTGATCGCCGCGCCCATCAATATGGCACGCCCCGTTGCAGGATGAACGCCGTCGATGCTGGCGATATCGTCGATCACGTACCGGCTGGTGCTGTCGGGGACAACGGCAAACGCATTGCCCAGGGTGAGCATGAGTTGCCGTGTTCGAGTTGATGTACGATGTCTCGCCTGCGCCGGTGCCGCTGACAATAACGACATGCACGTTGGTGAACGCGTTCGTTTTCCAGCTTTTTGTTGGGTCAGTTAGGCTCATGGTCGTGGCCGAACCGACCGATCCGCTGTCGAGCGACGGGAACGAAATCCAGTAGCCGCCATCGATGGTTGGAACATTCGAAGAGTTGACCTCGACCTCTGCATCGGTGTCGAAAATGCCGGCGAGCGGGACGGGTACCGTACGAATCCAATCGTTCACCGCGACTCGGTTCGCTTCCAGATTCAGCGCTTCGCCGCCTGTTGAGTATGTTCCGTTGCCTGCGCTCCCGTTCAGGCTGAACGCGGTTGACGACAACACTGTGATTGTGAATGTACCGTTAGCGGCCGTGTTGCCCTGGCATCCGATAATGGTCACGCTTTCACCCGTGGTCAGATAGTGCGCCGCGCTGGTTGTGATCACGATTGGCGATGCGTTTGTCGCTGACACGATGTTGATGCCAAGCGGAGTTTGGTTGCCCACCGTCTGCCAGTTGTCCATTGACTTTGTCTTAGGCGTTAGCGTCGTTTGGTAGACCTTGGCCCCTTGATTCACGAAGTCGTCCCATAGCGTAGTCAAGTTCGCCTCGATCTGCGCCACGTTGCAGCCGGTGAGATCATTCGTGCCAAGTTCGCAGATCACGTTGTTGGTGTTGGGAATCAACGAAAGGCGATCCACCATGCTGCCCGGCGCAGCCCATTGCTCAGCCCAAGTGCCCGGTTCGGCCATGCGTTGCCACGGGACGATGTTGCCAAGAGCGCGGACCGCGAATCCAGACTCATAGCTTGCGTCGCCAACGCCCTGCATAATGCTGTCGCCGACCAACGTGACACTGCCCGCTGGCGGATACGAGCCGCCTTGAACTGAGCATGGGCCGTAGATGTATTGGTTGCCAGCATAGAGCGGCATCGCGCCGGTTGCGGTCGTAAGGTCGGATCCCGCATTCGAGTAGCTGTCCGTTGACTGTCCGACTGTCGAGTATGGCCATTTCTGACCTGACGATGCCACTGCTGCGCAAGACCTGCTGTAGACAGTGGCTCCGGCTGGGACGCTGACCGGCAGAATATCCGACATTACCAGTGCACCTGGCGGGATTGTCACGGATGATGCGCCGCCAAATGTCACTTGGGTCGTCTTACCGTTATACTCGAATCCTGCCGTGATCGTGATCGGATTACCAGGATTGGACTCGGTTCCCGCAGCCGTGATGTTGAAGTTGCCGTATTCCAGTTCGACGCCGCTAATCGCACTGGGAACGATCTGCTGGATGCGATATGAGCGTGAAAGGTCAGTACCATTGCTATACGAAACCGGTTCATAGGCATAGCATCGCGTCGCGGCCTGTCCAAAGATGACGCTTGGAGTGATCGTCACCGTGGTCTGGCTCGACGACGACCCGAAAGTCACATTCACCTGGACATTCGTTGGTGTCGTTACCTGTCCAGCGGTCAGGCTGAAGGTGCCCGAGTTCGATCCTGGCGGGACCGAATCCTGGCCCGCTCCCGGCGAAAGGGACGAGCTGTTCGTCGAAACGCCGAATGTTGTGCCGCCTGGCGGCGAATTTGCACCCACTGAAACTGTCCCGCTGACAGTCTGTCCGCTTGCGATCACTGTCGGCAGCGAAGTAATGATGATCGTTGTCGGCGTGACTCCAAGCGGCGCGGAATATGTTGTGCCTCCGCCGGTGGCCGTGATATAGGTCGAAGTGCTAATCGGCGTCGCGTAGGTCGAAATGTAGAAGCCTACCTTGGTTTTTCCCGCCGGAATGGTTACGGTCGCAGGCACACTCGCGACTGGATTCGTGCTGCCGAGGCCAACGACAAATCCACCCACTGGTGCAATTCCCGTACTAACCACTGTTCCAGTCGCCGTCTGTCCAGCAACGACGGAAAGTGGCGAAACCGAAACCGATGAAACGATGCATGGCAGTACAGGCATCGTCGTCGAGAGCGGGGAGCTGGGGTTTGTCCAAGCCGTGATGGTAATGGACGATGTCCCTGCGACTGTCGGACAAACAAAGCTGTATGACGCTTTGGTGACTCCCGCCGCAATCGTGATGGACGCGGGGATGGTCACTCCGGCTGTCGCTGAGAAATAGACGATTGCGCCGCCTGTTGGCGCGGGCGCGGCAAGCGTCACCGATCCGTTGACGGTATAGCCGCTATGGCCGGACGCCGGGGCCCAGACGTTCACCAAAGCTGGAATATTAGGAATGACTGTCAGCGTAGTTGTTGGCGATGCGCCGCCGCCAGTTGCCGTAAGTGTCGCAGTCACATTAACCGGCGTCGCTGCCGATGTGACTACGCAGCCTATCTTGCTCTTTCCGGCGGGAATTGTCACGCTGGCAGGAACAACGGCGGCCGGGTTATTGCTGCTGAGGCTCACGACGAAGCCGCCGCTCGGCGCGATGCCCATGCTGTTGACCGTCAAAGTCGATGTATTCCCGGCAATAATCGATGTCGGCGAAACCGTGACCGAACTGGCATAGCACGGCAAGACAGAAATTGTTGCAGTCTGTGGCGCACTTGGATTTGTGTACGCGGTGATCGTTACGGGCGTGGTCACGCTGACAGTCGGGCAGACAAAGGTGAAGCTGGCCTTAGTGACGCCCGAAGCAATCGAGATTGATGCGGGAACTGTGGTTCCGGCGGGCGCGGTGAAGTAGACCGTCGCCCCGGTTGAAGGCGCGGGGGCAGCGAGCGTAACCGAGCCGTTGACAGTGAATCCGCTGTATGACGAGGTTGGAGTCCATACGTTGATCAGTGCCGGAATGTTTGGCGTAACTGTAAGTGGGGTCAACTCCGATGTCCCTCCGCCGGTTGCCATGAGATTCGCCGTTGCCGTCGTTGGAGTCGCTTCCGACTGCACTGTGCAGGTCTGTTTGCTCTTTCCCGCAGCGATCGTTAAGGTTGTTGGAACGACCGCAACCGCATTGTCGCTTGACAGAGTTACCGTAAATCCGCCTGCGGGCGCGATTCCGTTCGAATTGACTGTAATTGTCGCCGTGTTGCCCGCGATTACCGACGTAGGGGAAACGGAAATGCTCAGAACACTGCACGCCTGCACTGAGATCGTGGCCGATTGCGGCGATCCGGGAAGCGTGTACGCCGTGATTGTGGACGGCGTCGTTGTCGAGACAGTCCCGCAGAAGAAAGTGAACGACGCTTTGCTGGTTCCAGCCGGGATGATGAACGGCGACGGCACCGTCGTCCCCGCCGTGGCCGACATATAGACGGTCGTGCCGCCAGCAGGGGCATTAGATGCAAGCGTCACCGATCCCTTGACCGTAAATCCGCTGTAAGATGTCGCCGGCACCCAGACTGCGGTGACTGCCACCGGCGCAGTTGCGGTGAAGGTCAGGCCGTTGGAAACCGTCCCGCCTGGGCCGGAAACCGTAATCGTCGAAGTTGCGGGCACGGCGATATCGCTGGATGGCACGGTTGCCGTTAGCTGTGACGCGCTTACATAAGTGGTCGCAAGCGACGCTCCGTTCCAATTCACTATCGATGACGGCACAAATCCTGTTCCCGTCACGCCCAAGCTGAAGGCCGGGCCGCCAGCTACGATCGTGCTCGGACTAAGACCTGAGATCACTGCGGCAGGTGGATTGGCAACAGTAAATGCCTGCGCACCAGAAACATTTGCGTCGGGATTCAGAACCGTGATCGAATCTGCACCTGCCGCGCTCGTGTCTGCAGCAGGAATGATGGCGGCGAGCTGACTCGAACTGACAAACGTCGTCGCCAGCGCGGTGCCATTCCACTGAGCGACTGCGCCGGTGAGGAAGTTTGATCCGCTGAGCGTGACGGTTAAGTCCGGCCCCCCGTAGGCAACGCTGCTTGGGCTGACTGACAACAGCACCGGCTGGGGATTTGTGATCGTAAATGTCGCCGCGTTGGAAATGGACAGATCCGGATTGACCACAGTGATTGAACCGGCGCCAGCCGCCGTGGTGTCGGCGGCAGGGATGGTCGCGGTAAGCTGACTTGCGCTAACGAATGTCGTAACAAGTGCAGTGCCATTCCAATCGACCGTCGAGCCAGCGTAGAAATTTGCCCCGTTCACGGTGACCAGCAAGTCGGGGCCACCAGCGGTAATGCTTGTAGGGCTGATCGAATTGATCGACGCGGGAGGATTCGTGATCGTAAATGTCGCCGCGTTCGAAACGGACAAATCGGGATTGACGACTGTGATCGAACCAGTCCCCGCAGTCGCGGTGTCGGCGGCAGGGATGGTCGCGGTAAGCTGACTTGCGCTAACGAATGTCGTAACAAGTGCAGTGCCATTCCAATCGACCGTCGAGCCAGCGTAGAAATTTGCCCCGTTCACGGTGACCAGAAGGTCAGGGCCTCCGGCGGTTACCGATGTCGGCGATATCGAAGTGATCGATGCGGGCGGATTGGTGATCGTAAATGTCGCCGCGTTCGAAACGGAGAAATCGGGATTGACGACGGTGATCGCACCAGTCCCCGCAGTCGCGGTGTCGGCGGCAGGGATGGTCGCGGTAAGTTGACTTGCGCTCACGAATGTCGTAGCGAGCGCGGCCCCATTCCAATCAACCGTCGAGCCAGCGTAGAAATTTGCTCCATTCACAGTGACCAGAAGATCTGGCCCTCCGGCGGTCACGCTTGCTGGGCTGATCGAGGAAATTGAAGCGGGCGGATTTGTGATCGTCAATGTGAGCGCGTTGGAAGTGGTCGTGTCTGGATTGATCACGCTGACGCTGCCGCTTCCGGCAGCCGCTGTGTCCGCTGCGGGAATCGTTGCAGTTAGGTCGCCCGCATCCACGTACGATGTGCTGAGCGGCTGGCCGTTCCAGTCAACCGTGCATCCGAGCTCAAAGCCTGCGCCCTGCAAGGCTATGCTTAGGTCCGGGCCGCCTGCTACAACAGAGGGTGGCGTAATGGAATTAAGTTGGACTGGACCGGACTGAGCTAAAGCGGGCCGAGCAATAAGGACCAACAGGCAAAGCGGGCCTGAGACAAGACGAAGCAGTTTCAACGAAGCAATCCTCTAAACGCAAATTACAAAGCAAGGTCGGAGGCAGCTCCGTCGCATACCACTGTCGATGAGTATATTATGGCTCGTGTCTGCCAGCGCGATAGCATGAAAACACGAAATGATATGAGCGTGCCGCAAACTTATCGACGGTTTGCAGGCACGGTTCTGCAGTATGCAAAAATCAGGCCAACTTACCAGGTTTACGCTCAACAATGGTGAAATTCAGAAATAGAATAGGCACAACAAAAGCCGCGCCCTCAAAGAATGGCGCGGCTACTTTGTCGCAATGGATCGAATCTAGAAACGCACGATGCCAAACGTTAGAATATTCGACATCCGCTTCGTCTACAAGCGCTGAATAAAGATCGAGTTGTCGATCGCATCGGACATGGCGATGTGCAGATTTACGGTAGGATGGACGCCATCGTTGGTCGGAATGTTGTCGATATAGTAGCTGGTGGTGCTGTCGATCGGCTTGGGCAATGTCTTGTTGAGATAGACATTATCTGCGTCGTTGCTGACCACATACGCCGTTTGCCCGACATCTGTGCCACCGACAATGATGATGTACAGGTCGGCGAACTCGTTGGTCGTCCAGTCCTGGTGCGTCACGAACGCAGAATCTGCGGTTCCCGAAGTTGCGATTTCTGAACTAGCGATTGGCGCGGTCATCCAGTACCCGCCATTCACAGTCAAGCTGTTGGACTCGTTTACCTCAACCTTCGACGCTGTATCAAAATATCCAGCAAGTGGAAGAGGCTGGCTGCGTATCCATTTGTTGATTGCAATGCGGTTGGCATCGTAGTTGTACGCTTGCCCGGTTCGGGCGAACGTTCCGTTGCCTGATGTGCCGTTTAACGAGAATGTTGTTGGCGACAACACCGTGATCGTGAACGTGCCGTTCGCCGCCGTGTTCCCAGTGACTCCTTGGATCGTCAGAGTTTCGCCGGTTGCCAGTAGATGATTTTGGGACGTGGTGATGACAATCGGTCTAGCATTTGTGGCGTTCGAAATATTGATGCCGTAAGGCGTCTGGTTCGTGTTCGAGAGCCAGTTGTCGGTGGAGTAGGTTTTTGGCGTGAGCGTGGTCTGGTAGACTTTGATGCCCATGTTGTTGAACCGGTTCCAAAGAGTAGTCAGGTTGGACTCAATCTGCGAAACTGTGCTCGACCCGAGATCGTTTGTGCCGAGATTGCACACTACGTAATTGACATGCGACGCGAGCGACATCCGGTCAGTGGTGTTGTTGCTATTCGCCCATTCGGCTGCCGTCGTACCTGGCTCGGCCATGCGGATAAATGGCACCTCGTTGTTCAGCGCGCGGACACCAAATCCGTTCTCGTACGCAATATCGCCTACGCCCTGCATGATGCTATCGCCGACTAGCGCAACACTTCCGCCAGTTCCAGAAATCGTGCCGAGCATCGCACTGGGGCCATAGACATACTGGTTATTGGCACCGTATTGCAGCCCCCCCTCCTGCAAGGTGGCGTTGGTGTTCACCGCCGACATGCCGTCTGTCGATTGTCCGACAGTCGTGTACGGCCACTTCAGGCCGGTTTTCGAAACGCTAGGACACGTGCGGCTAAAGACGGTCGTTCCTGCGGGAATAGAAATCTTCAACGGATCCGAAGTTACGAGTTGTCCGGGCGCAATGCTAACGGACGTCTGACCACCAAACGTTAGCTGGTAGGAGTACTCGTCATACTCGAGAGCGGCGCTTACCGTGATTGTGTTGCCGGGGCTAGATTCTGTTCCAGCGGACGTGATGTTGAAATTGCCGTACTCCAGCCTAATGCTGCTGCAAGCATACGGAATCACATGCTGGATACGATATGTAGTGGACAGCGCGGTACCAGGGCTGTACGCGACAGCCTCATTTGCGTAGCAACGAGTTGCTACTTGCGCTTTACTGGAACCGAATTCGGGATTGATGTTTCCTAGGGATCCGGCATTTGCGGTGCAAATGACACCAGGAAGAAGACTTAGGACTGCAAATGCCGCGAAAAGGCGCGGACGCGAACAGACTTTCATTCGTGCAAAACCCTCAACGAGCAACGTGCGAAAAGTGCGCTATCGCATGACCTCGATTACATCAAGGTTGAGGATCAGGCTGAAGCAGCGAGCTGACATGATGATGACAGGGATTTTACTCGCAAAATTCGTGCCATTGCTGCGGTAGGCCCAAAAAGCCCGTATTGTTGCCAAATTTCGGCTCGTTCAGGACGAGTGAGCGTAGATTTTGTGGGGCAGGCGTCCCCGCCTGTCTGATGACCTCTCCGGCTCGTTCCTCGCCACCTCCCCGAAACGGGAAGGCAAGGATAAAGAGAGATGACAGGCGGGGACGCCCGTCCCACAAGCTACTCGATAATCCGCGTCATTGGCGAATCCGCGTCCATCCGCGAGCTGCCGAGGAGGTTGTTCGCGAAGACCTTTTCCTTGAACATGGCCAGCGCGCGGACATGCTCATCGCCCATTTCATAGTCCATGACATTGGTCACATAGTCGTAGCAGACGGCGTACGAGCAGCCGAGTCGCTTTGCCTCTTCGGTGGCGATCTCGTCGAGCTTGGTAAGGCCGTAGGCCTTTGCAATCTGCAAAGCGTCGCACACTTGCGGCGTGACATTTTCCGGTTTGCCCAGCCAGAGCGCATAGACAAACGGCAAACCTGCGTGCCGCCGCCAGGCGCGGCCAAGATCGAGGACTTCAAGGTTTTTGTCGTTCGCGAGCATACCTTTGTCGCCAATGAGCAGAGCGGCATCGGCCACGGCGAGCATCTCCTGAAGGTTTGGCTTCATCGCCAGATGCTGCGGGTGCACGTTGTAGACTTCTGCAAGCAGGATGGTCAGAAGCGCGACAGACGTGAGCGACGAGGTGTCCATCGCGACCGACTGCACCATCGAAAACGGCACCTGCGAAAACGCGCGCACGCTCTTGATCTCGTCCTGACCGGAGATTGAAACATTCGGTACGTACGTGAAACTCGGCCTTCGAAACGACTCGAACGACGATACCATCGCGACCGCGATCTCGTCCGCCTCCAGCATGATTGCAAGCTGTGAGGGCGGCGCTTCGATCACCTCGATTCCCGACGCCTTTCCCTCCGGCGTATCAAACCAGCGGATCAGCGGTTTTGCGTTAAGATACGGCACGCTGCCAATCACGATTTTTTCGGACATGTCAAAACCTCGAATCTAGGATGCGCTTCCCACGTGCGATGCGG
This sequence comes from uncultured Armatimonadota bacterium, assembly GCA_963699265.1. GTDB lineage: Bacteria > Armatimonadota > Armatimonadia > Armatimonadales > Capsulimonadaceae > CAXSEA01. Next base: position 3,106,792 of record OY969427.1, read on the forward strand.
GCACTTTATTTGGCGCTGACGGAATTCGGCAGGCGCCGGTCGAGTCGCACGGCGGCGGAAGCCCTAAGGCTTTCGAAATCACTAGCCTATGGTCGGCGATCCACCGGTACGCCTTTGGGCCGATATCTGCGAAAATCGGCAGATTCATGATACGGGCGAACCACTTAAACTTTGGCAGTTCAGCAAGAACAGCCGACCATCCCCAGTAACCTATGCGCCAAGTGCCGTTTGGCATCGCAACATGCATCTCGGTATTGAGGTCGTCAAACGAAAACCGCGGAAGTGCGGTTGCGGCGACTTCGGGATTGTTGTAGTCAACAAGTTCAATGCGCCGATGTTCGTCAAAGAAAGGCAGCCTGCTTGAGATAGCCGCGCAAAACGGGCACTGACCGTCCCAATAGACTTGCAGTTTGGTCGTCATAAAATTTTGCCCAGGAGCACGTCGGCGAGCGTGAACGCGAAAAATCCCATGCTGATATAGCCGTTGAGATTGAAGAACGCGAAGTTCAGCTTGCTCAAATCGTTCGGCTTTACCAAGGATTGTTCGTACGCGACTAATATCGCGACTGCAGCGACGCCAAGAAAATAGATCGCATGCAGATGCGCCGCAAAGCCAAATGCGATCAGTAGCGCAAGCATGACGATGTGACCCATCCGGCTGATGACAATCGCCCTTGCATTTCCGAATCGCGATGGAATCGAGTGCAGGCCGACCTCCTGATCGAATTCGGTGTCCTGAAGCGCATAGAGGATGTCAAAGCCAAACAGCCAGAAGACGACTGCAAAACCAAGCAGAAATGGCGCAAGCTCAAGCGACGCACGCACGGCGATCCACGCGCCAATCGGCGCAATCCCAAGCGCGAACCCTAAGAAGAGATGCGACCAAACGGTAAACCGCTTTGTCAGCGAGTAGCCCAACGCAATGACAAGAGCAAGTGGCGAAAGTGCAAACGCCAGTGGATTCAACTCTTTGGCCGCCAATACGAGCAGCGCGGCCGACACGATGGTAAATATCCAAGCCTGTGCGACTGTCACCTGGCCGGCCGGGATTGCGCGCATTTTGGTGCGCGGATTAAGCGCGTCGTACCTCGCGTCGGCGATCCGGTTGAACGCCATCGCTGCCGACCGTGCGCCCGCCAGCGCAACGGCGATCCAGAGCAGTGTCCGCAGATGCGGAATGCCCGCTGCAGCGACCACTGCCGCGCTGAGGGCAAACGGTGCCGAAAAAATCGTATGCTCGAACTTGATCATTTCGAGCAAGATTTTCGTCTTGTTGGTAAAGCGGTGGAAAATTGATTGCGGTGCTGTGGTCGTTGTCATTTTGTTAAGCAGCTTCGCATGATTTTACCCGCGAAGCCGAGTTTGCAACATTTTTCACAAAGTCGAAAACTTCAAGGCCGCGAATTTCCGCTTCATAAAATCTTAACACTTATGGTGGAAGAATCAATCCCATACACGAAGAGCTACCCCGGCTCGTTCCTCGCCACCCCTCCCGAAACGGGAAGGGAAGGACTTGTGGGGCAGGCGTTCCCGCCTGTCATAGTAACTGCGTTTTCTCCCCTTTCCTATTCCTATGGGAAAGGGGTTGGGGGAAAGGGCTTCCTTTTGGAAATGCCAATCAAGCACATCATTCGCGCATTGCCAGTATAATTAATACTTGCGATGGCTCGATCTTGATGCGTTTATGCGCCGAGTTAAGTCTTACAGAATATGTTCGTTAGGATCAACAGCCGAATTTTGCTTGGTGCCGTGAGCGTGCTTGGCGCGATATTAATTGCCTTCGCCGCTGGCAGTGCGCGGGCAGACGATGCCATCGTCTCGAACGATCTGCCCAACGGATTGCGCGTGATTGTGGCTCCGCGGCACACGGTCGCGCTAGTGGCGATTGATGTCTGGGTGCGCGCAGGCACGCGTCAACAGGAGCAAGGGCAGCCGGGAGTCGCGCATTTTCTGGAGCATCTCCTGTTCAAAGGCACGCCCAGCCACCCTAGTGAAACCGATATCGATGGCGCGATTGAGGATCTCGGCGGCTCGCTCGATGCCGGAACATCCTACGATTGGGCCCATTTCTATACTGTCATCCCCGCTCAAGGCATGTCAACAGCCCTTTCCGTCATGGCCGACGCACTTGAGCACGCGACCATTTCGCAGGCCTCGCTCGATTCCGAACGGCCTGTCATCATGAACGAGATCGAGCGCGACAACGATGCTCCCGACCAGGTTGCGGGCCAGATGGTGCGCGGTATGATCTACGGCCCTGACCACCCGTACGGCCAGTCCATCACCGGGACGGCGCAGGACGTCACCAACGTCACCCGCGACGAGGTCGTTTCGTTCTACCGCAAATATTACGTTCCGTCGAACGTGGCTGTCGTAATTGCAGGGGATGTTACGCCCGACCAGGCAACCAAGGCGGTCGCGACCTCGTTTGGCAGTTGGACTGGTGCGCCAGCCCCATCGGAAGAGCCGCTACCGACGCCGAGCTTGGCCACCGTCTCAAAGCAGATCGTGCGCGAGCCAGCCAACGAAAGCTATCTTGTCACCGGGTTCACGGCGCCGGCGGTCAGCGACAAGCCGAATGTGTGGGCGATGGATGTCTTATTGACGTACATCGGTCAGGGCGCAGAAAATGCCTTGGACGACGACCTGCGCCGCTCGAAACATCTTGTCACGGCAGTCACCGCCGACTTCCTGACCCAGCGCGACACTGGCCTTCTGACTGTCACGCTTGAGCTGCCGACAGCCAGTTACTGGAAGGTGCGACCGCTGCTGATGAGCCATCTGACCGATGTGCGCAACAATCTTCTGACCGACGACGAGCTAAACGGCGCGAAGCAGGAGCTATTATCGTCCTACCTCTTCGACACCGAAACCGACAGTGGCAAGGCCGACGCTCTTGGGTTTTACGAGATGATCGATTCGTACCGTTATGACGCCGAATATGTCGACCATATCAAGTCTGTGACCGCCGAACAGGTTCGCCAGGTCGCGCAGACCTATCTCACCACAGACGCCTACGCGCAGGTCATGCTCGAACCACCGCAGAACCCGGAGCTGGTGAGCGCGCCTGCCGTGCCCGCCGCCAGCACGATTTTTGTGGGCACGTCCCGCTGATGCGCTTACCTCGTCCAATCAAGCACCAAAACCTATGCGCGCAATTCTCAAAACCCTCCTCGTAATATGCGTTGTAAGTATGGCGATCAGTCGCGGGAACTGTGCGGCAGATCGACCGGTGACCGATGTCGTCTTGCCAAACGGCGTGCGGATCATCGTGCAGCAGGAGCCGGACTCTCAGCTTGTCGCCATCGACATGTTTGTCCGCACGGGCGGAACTCCCGAAGATTCTAACCGCCCTGGCCTCGCAAATTTCGTTTCGCGCACTCTCCTCGCCGGAACAAGCAACCAAACTGCCGACATTATCTCGGGCGAAGTTGGCGGGCTAGGCGGCAATGTCAATGCCGTTTGGGACCGCGACCTGACTCAGCTTCGCAGCCTGACCTTAGCGTCGCGCTTCGACGATTCCGCCTATTTGCTCTGCGACGTGATCAAGAATGCGGACTTCGAGGACTCCGCAGTCAGCGATGCTCGCCAGGACCTCGAGCGGCAGATGCAGGACAACTCGGACGACGTCTTCCAGCAGACATACGACCGTATGAGGATGACCCTCTTTTCGCACGCCAACCTCGATCTGTCCCCGCTCGGCAGTCGCTCGGTGATCGACAACTTGCGTCCTAGCGATTTGCGCGCGTTTTTCGAAAAGTACTACACCACCGATAATCTTGTCATCTCCGTGGTCGGAAATGTCGATCCCGACCACGTAGTCCACACGCTCGGAATGGATTTGGCGGACTTCAACCGACATTCGGAGCGCCATACGATTCTTTCGACCCCTGCAGTCAGCCAATTGACGAAGCCAGTGGTCGTCAAGAACTATCGCGGCGATCTTAATGCGGCGTACATTGTCGCCGGTTACGAGGTTCCAGGAGCCGGCGCGAAGGACTATCCAGCCGTGCTGCTGATGAACGCGCTGCTCGGAGGCATGAAGACGTCGCTGCTATTCACAAACCTGCGGGAAAAACAGGGTCTTGGCTATGAGACCGCGTCGCTATACGGCGAGCAGATTGGCGTCACCGATCTGACCGCCTACATCATCAGCACGGGGGACACGCCGCCGGCGGTGCCAAGCGCGGTCATGAAAACCGCTGCCGATACCAAAACCCCGGCGCCCACTACGACCGACTCGGGTGCGTCGTTTGCCAAAGTTCGCGACGCGCTTCTGGATCAATTCCGCCTTTTGCGGCAAACTCCGCCGACCGACGCCATGCTGACTCGCGCCAAGCGCTATGTAGCGGGATCGTATCTGATCCGGCATGAACGTTTGCAGGACCGCGCCTACTGGCTTGGCTATTCGGAGATCGCACTGAAGCCGCTTGGCGGCTACCGCTTCGACACCCACTTCGCTGATGCCCTCAACGCGGTCACGCCCGCTGACATCCAGCGCGTATCAAACCAGTACCTCAGCGGCGGCTATGTCGTCGCCATGACCCTGCCTGGCGATCCGAACGCCGGGACGGTGAGCCGGTAGATCGCTTGACGGTAAAGCGCAAATTCTTTATCGGATCGTGCGCATACTTCCTCACGTCCATTGTCATCTTCCTCTTGGAGGATAAAGTTGGCGAGCGAAGCTGGATTACCTGGTCAATTGTCCAAATTCCGCAGATCCCGCTGCTCATCTTTCCGGCCATTTTGCTCGTTCGCTCTGTTTTGAAACGGGTATACGCGACCGCTTCAATATGCGGAATCAGCGTGCTGTTTGTCATGATCGCACTTTGAGGACTTCGCGTGAACCTTGGCCAGCAGTCTAGTCCGCAACCAAGCTCCCTCCGGCTGATGACCTATAACGTGTAACGTGGATAAGTGGTCAGGAGGGATCGGCGCGGTCTGTTCGGTTGTCAAATCCGAATCTCCCGACGTCCTCTGCATGCAGGAGGCGGGCGACTATTTCTACAGCCATGCTGCAACCACCGCGCTGCAGGCAAATCTTCCTGGTTAAAGAAATGTGCGTGCGGGCGAAATCGTCGTTGCGACCAGGCTGCCTGTGGTATCTTCGCGAGTTGTTCCCTTGCCCGGTCCAGTTTCGAGGCCCGCGCTGGCCGTCACGGTCAGCTATTCAGGCAGACCAGTTCAGATCGTTGCAGTTCACCTGATGCCGAATCTCGCCACTTGGGACGGTCACGTTTCGCATCTCCCTGCCACATTGACGAATGCAAACACCGTAAGGATTGGCCAGGCAAAGTCTTTGATTAGCGAGTTCGGACATCCACAGATTCCCACGGTTGTTTGCGGCGACTGCAACACGCCGCCCATTGGCAGAGTTTATGAGATGTTGCGCACTGGCATTGGGCCAGACGCGTTCGATTCGGCCGGTAGCGGATTCGGATTTACCATCGACTCCACTTGGCCTTACAGGCGCATCGATCACGCGTTCCTCGAAGATGGCCTGAAGGCAATGCATGTGGAGATTCCAAGCGTCAGGGCCAGCGACCACAAGCCGCTGGTGGTGGATATGAATGTAGACTAAAATTTATCGCAACTTGCGGCCTAGCGCGACGCCATTGCTCTGCCGTGCAATCGGCGAGCCAAAAATGGTACATTTTCAATAGAGGACAAAACATGCTTGACCTAAACCAGCTACCATCGACATACGAAGAAGCCGTCGAAAGCTTGGCGGCGTGGCACCAGGACGGCAACGTGACAATTTACCAGATGCCCGATCCTGATCGCAAAGTGGTGCGCCTTGTAGAAGTCAGCGACGAGACCGGCGATTCGGAGGAGGTACGACCGATCCGAATGGGCGCATCGGTCGATTTCCCATTCAAGACTGAGGTACTACTTGTCTCAGAAAGCGATTGGCTGCGCATCTCAAATGGCGAAAAATCACTGCCTAGCGGATGGAACTTTGAAGACCTCGTAAAGACTGGCGAACATGACCAAGGCTGAAGCATTCCTGGTGCAGGCCAGAAGCGACTTCAACGTGTTCCAACATCTTCTGGCCATTGAAGAAATCGAGGTGCCTGACTGTCATGCTCTTCAGCATCTACAGATGGCCACTGAAAAGCTGGCAAAGTCTATTAGGCTATTCCTCGATCCAAACGACCAAAGAGCGGAATACAGCCATGTCGCATTTAGAGAGTTGCTGGTTGTTTTGAGGCGTGTCGATGTTGCTCGGAAGCTTGGATACACCAAGAAGCTCCACCTGCATAAAGCATTTCTTGATCGAAGGCAATCGTGGTTTAAGGAAGTCGAGCAGCTCTGCCCGAGCATTGGAACAGAGGCAACGCAAGGTGGCCAAAACGGTCCGAATGTAGAATATCCTTGGTCGGCCCGAGATGCTAGCCTAAATCAAGTTTGGTTCGCTCCGGCGCAATCAGAGTTTGCTTTTGCTCGAGAATTGCGGTCTCGCGATGGGGACTTGTTCCTCGATCTAGTCAGCCGTCTGCTTGAGCGTACTCCAGGAGCAATAATGTGACGGCCTGAAAGAAACTTGGTCTTTGCCCGTGACTAACTGCAGCCTTCCATCACATCAAACTGCCCCATATTCCGATATTTGTCGTAGCGTTGGTTAAGCAGCTTGTCAATGGGTAGGGCACTGAGCGTGTCCAGAGTGCGGACAATGGCCGACTGGAGGGTTTGGGCTGTAGTTTCAGGGTCGAAATGGGCGCCGCCCATGGGTTCGGGGAGGACTTCGTCGGCGAGGCCAAGTTCGCGTGCACTTGATGCCGTCACCCTTAGCGCCGCCGCAGCTTCGTTGCCGCGTTTGGCGTCACGCCCGAATGTCTCCAAAATCGCCGCGCAGCCTTCGGGAGCGATCACGGAATAGATCGAGTGCTCCAGCATCAAAATTCTGTCCGCGACAGCCAGCCCGAGCGCCCCGCCAGAGCCGCCCTCGCCGATGATCGCGCAGACAATCGGCGTCTTCAGAATCGACATTTCAAACAGGTTCAGCGCGATCGACTCTGAAATCGCGCGCTCTTCGCTGCCGAGGTTCGCGTCTGCGCCAGGCGTGTCCACTAGGGTCACCACCGGCATGCGCAACCGTTCGGCCATCTTCATCAGGCGCAGCGCCTTGCGATAGCCCTCCGGCTTGGGGTAGCCGAAGTTGCGCAGTTGACGCTCCTTTAGGTCGCGTCCCTTTTGCTGGCCAACGATCATCACCCGCTTTCCCGCAATCCGCGCCGGACCGCCCACAATCGCCTGGTCGTCGCCGATATGCCGATCGCCGCGCAGCTCTACGAATTCGTCGCACATGAGGCGGATATAGTCGAGCGCATAGGGGCGCTTGTCGTGCCGCGCCAGCCAAACTTCGTCCCATGGAGTAAGATGCGCGAAAATCTCTTCGACAAGCCGCTGGCGTGTGGACTTCAGATCGGTTATGACCGCCAGATATTCGTCGCCGCGGTCCGATGACGCGGCTTCGTACGCAAGTATGTTCTTGTCGAGTTCGCCAATGGACTTCTCGAAGTCTTTGATGGTCAATCCCAGTTGCATGGACTGTTTGATATCTACCAGTGAGTGAAGTGTCGATGTGTGAAGATTTATGATGTCGTCGCCGCGGGTGGCGCCTCGGTTTCGGTTGGCATCAGTTGCGGGACGGAATGGTTCTTGCCGTTGCCATTCCCGTTGCCGTTTTTCGAACCGTTCGATGAGGTGCTGTTTCGCGGCTTCGATTTCGTGATTGGCTCAGGCGTAAGGAGACCGATCAGCTTTCCAAGGGTTGAGCGCATTTCGCGCCTTGGGACAACGGCGTCGATATGGCCCATCTCCGTGCGCCATTCGCTGAGCTGATAGTTGTGCGGCAGCTTATGGCCTTGCGCGGCTTGTGCGGCAACCCGCTGGCCAGTGAACGCCACCAGCGCGCCCGGCTCGGATAGCAGTACGTCGCCGAGGCTGGCGTAGGAGGCCATCACGCCTGCGGTTGTAGGATCGGTCAAAACAATGATCAGCGGCAATCCTGCCTGTGCAAGCCTCGCGCAGGCTGCCGACGTCTTGGCCATCTGCATGAGCGACATCAAGCCCTCCTGCATGCGCGCACCGCCCGATGTAGTGAACAGCACCACCGGCAGTTGCCGCTTGATCGCCTCTTCCATCGCGATCGCAATCTTTTCGCCCGTCACCGAGCCCATCGAACCGCCCATAAACGCAAATTCCGACACTCCCAAAACGAGCGGCTGATTGTCGATGGACGCAGTTCCGGCCCGGAACGAATCCTGCGCGCCGATCTTGGCCCACGCCTTTTCGAGCTTGTCTTGGTAGTCGGGAAACTCTAGGAAATCGCGGGATTTGAGCGCGACCGTGGACGGGAACTCCTTGAACGAGCCCTCGTCGACGGTATACGAAATCCGATCATCGGAACTGAGACGGTGGTGGTGTCCGCACTTGACGCAAACTTTAAGGTTGCGCTCGAAATCCTTATTGAAGATGATTTCGCCGCACTTTGCGCATTTGACCGCGAGGCCGTCCGGCATCGTGTCGGAGGGTATCTTCGCCGAGTTGTCATTGAAGCGGGCGCTTCGTCGAAACCAGTTTTCTGCCGGCATAGGATTGATTGGACAACGACCGCGCAAATTGGTTTCGCGCAGAATGAACGATTGTACCCGCATTGTCCATGTCACCGAAGCTTTGTTACGCCCTGCACTCGCCATGCGAAAAAAGGCCCAGCGGCCTGAGCGTTCCTAAATCCCTTCCCCTACTTCCCCGCAATACCATCATCGGTAAAGGACGCATCATCCGCGGCGAGAGTCATGGGTTGCGACGGGCGAATGTAAAACAGCGCGGGGCTAGTATTGGTGGCGACCGCGTCCGTGGTCACCTTCGTCCATGCTGCGCCTGGGGTTGCGCGGACTGTTCCGTAGACCGTATAGGGAGCGCCAGGCTGACGCAGGTAGACATCCACCGGCGTTTTGCCGTCCCCCTCAAGCCAAACTGTCAACGTGTATTTGTGACCGGTCACAATTTGCGGGACGTAATGATAGAGCTGGCACTCGCCAGCGCGCTTTGACTTGTAGTCCACCTGCAATGCCGACTTGCCTTCGTGAACATCCGTTTTCCGCTCGCTGTAGGTCACGGTAACGTCCGCCCACCCGGAATCGTCGGTCCACCAAGGCGGCAACACTCCCGAAATGGAAGCCTTCGAACTAGACGCGACGTTCACTGCCGCGTAGGGGCCCTCCATTCCGCCGTTGTTGATGGAAGTCGATGGCTGCGTGTCGGCCCTCGCGGTCGCGCTGGCGAGTGCGACCAAAACGGCCAAAGAGATTGCTGCGGGGTAAAGTGCTTGTTTGCGTGTCATTGTTCATCCCATCCTGTTAGGAAGACTCCAAAAAATGCTCCGAAATAGCTGCTTGACAGCACATATGTACTATGATATAGTACTAATGTATTCATGTCAAGCACATGGCGAGGTTGAGGCTTGAAAGTTCACAGCACAATCAAAACTGCAATGACCGCATCGCTCCCGGAGCGCATCACAGCAGACATGCGGCAAAAGATCGCAACTGGCCATTGGCTGGCCGGCACCATGGTGCCGACCCGTCGTCAGCTCGCGAGCAGTTACGGAGTCGCGCTGAGGACAATCGAGCTGGCGATCGCTCCGTTAGTCAGAGAAGGCGTTCTAGTCGCGCTTGGTCCCAAAGGCACCTATATCGCACCAGTTGGCGGAACGGCTCCATCAATGGCCGCGCTCCCAGGCATTGCCCGTGGTAACCGCGACAAAATGATCCGTTCGACTTCGGGCCGTGGCACTCAAACGGTCATCGGAATTGTCGGCGCATGGACAGGCCACGCAACGGACTATTGCTTGAATAATGCCGTGGCGCAGGCGCTTGAGGTCGCCGCATCGGATCGGCCACAGGTGACGCTTCGTTACTTTAACCGGTTTGTGGACTACGAGGTTCAGCGGCTGGGTCTCATTCATGCCTCCAGGGCTCTCATTGAACAGGGCGCACACTGCTTGGCGATCTTACCAGTTTCTGATGACGATAACGTTCAAGCGACTGCGTTGATCGATATCGCGGCAGAGCACGACGTTTCCCTAGTATTCGTAGATGTTTTTGTGGAATCGCGCCGAGCTTGTTTGATCACGTACGATAGCGAGCATGCAGGCTACCGCGCCGCAGAGCATCTGTATTCCCGAGGATGGGATCATCTGGTCTACTTTGATGTCGTTGATGCTTTTTGGAGTAGGGAACGGGTGGTCGGAGCGCGCAATGCCTGCAATCAATTGGCGCGAGGCAGCCAATCGTTTGAAGTATTTGACGCCGATGGTGACATACGTCTTGACCACACGCATGAAGGTCATCAAGAACATGGCCTAACGACGGGGCGGAAATTCTTTGCTAAATCTCATCGGCCGTGCGGAATTATTGCGCCAAACGATTACCTGGCAAACGGGATCCTCATGGCCGCGGAGGAGGCGGGCTTGAGGATGGGCGAGGATTTCGGAATCGTTGGCTTTGACGATGTGCAGCAATCCCGCATCAAAGGGCTCACTTCGTTGCGGCCTCCTGCATCTGCAATGGGTGCCCAAGCGCTTCATCAACTGATGCTCGCCGAAAGAGGCAGCAAGCTGCCGTTCCGAATTAGTCTGGAATCGGAGCTAATTGCTCGAGGGTCGTCGCTGCGGCCGACCCTGCACCAGGCACCTGCTCGTTCTGAAAAAACCGCCGCGCTGGTTTCATAATACCAAGGAGAAAAATCATGGCACTGTCCTACGTAGGAACAAAAACTCGGCCGATCTCCCTTCATCGAAGAGTCGGCTTTACATTGATTGAATTGCTCGTCGTGATCGCAATCATAGCTATTCTGGCTGCTATTCTTTTTCCAGTGTTCGCCGCTGCTCGAGAGAAGGCGCGCCAAACGAGCTGCGCGAGCAATGAAAAGCAGATCGGTTTGGCATATGTGCAGTATGCTCAGGACTATGATGAGCAAAATCCCATTACCTGCATGTATGGCGGTGGCGCTTCTGGATGGTCCAACCAGATTACGACATGGGATGTGGCGCTTACTTCGTATCTCGGGTTCAGGGTTGCCGCGCCGACCCTGCCGGCAGGCATACCGCCTCTTGTCCTCGCCTGTCCCGACGACACTATTTCGCGTGGATCATACAACAGTCAGCGTAGCTATGCGATGCCCTACACTCAGAATGCGGGCCTTGGTGTTGTTCCCCCGTGGATCAATGGAGCGCTCGTCGGCGGAATTCTCTACAACTACCTTCCGGGCATCACAACGGCCAAAATTCCGGTGCCTGCCACGACATTGGAGCTGGTTGAATTTCCGAACGCATCGAACTGCATAGGACGTGCAACCGGCACGATAGTCCTAGCTCCTACAGATCAGACACTTGGCGACGGAACTGGACAAGACGATGCGCTGATCCCGGTTCATACACAAGGCTGGAACTATCTGTTCTGCGACGGTCATGTGAAGTGGCTGCGACCAGAGCAGACCGTCGGCGCGACCGGAACAGTCAAGGTGCCGAAAGGCTACTGGACGCTGGTCGATGGCGACTAGTCGAAAGGCCTAATCTATGTCGATAGTCAAAAGCTCTGCTCGGACGATGCGGTCTCCCGGGCAGAGCTTCAGCTTGCTTGCTCTGCTTGTCTTAACAGCGTCCGCAGCCTTCTCAGCCGTATCTGCCTCACCCATTCTGATCTATCCCGACAATGTGGCAAACCCGCGAGTGCCGTGCGTGAGGCCGATCATTGATAACGTCGCACGCGCCTATATGCCGGTAAAGACGCAGTTCGAATATCCACTTTCGTCGATATTTTCGGGTTCGGCAAACGGTTCGCTGACCATGTTTCTGCGCGACGATCCCGCCCGTGAAACAAAAGACCTGGTGACTCTCACCGATGGTCCTCAATCCCTCACGATCCATGTCACGGCAGCATCCGACGGACGAAAAGCCACCTTGGTTGCAAACGGCATCGGCACGCCAGTGCCGGCAACCGCGAACGCCGTCACGCTAAATGGAGATTGGACCAAGGCAGAAATTACCTGGGACAACTCTCACGCCGCACTTGCCATCGCCGGTAAGCCGCTGGCGAGCGTTGCGCTTGCTAGAGCCTTCGTTCCTGCGGCCATGACGGTTTCGACCTACTACGTGACCGATCTCGACGTTCGCCAAGGCAATAGCCATGTGTCGCTTAACTGGCAAAACGGCTATGCCGCCGCCGCGACGTTTTCCAAGATGCTCGAGGTTCGCTCGCTGAACGTGATGGGATTCGACTCTTATTACGTTTCGCGTAATCCAGCACATAGGGATTGCCCCGTCGTTTTGTTCAGCAACTGCACTGATTCGACGGCTAAGGCCATTTTGAAGTTTGCCCTGCGCGGAGAAGTCACCGCCAGCACCTACAACTGGACACAAAGTGTGACCATTCCGCCAGATTCGCAAACCGTTTTGCCAATCGCGTGGCCCAAGACTGTCAACGACGACATCTGGCACCTAGGCATTGCTAGCGATTCCGCGACAACGCCATTACGTGAAGAAAAGCACTTCGTCATTATCGACCGGCGCGATGAAGCCGCTGGCCCATCGAAGTTTGGCCTGCACGACTCCGATCGCCAGCTTTACGGCTTTTGGCCCGACGCTCTGCCAATCGATCTGGCGCACCTCTATGCGCGCTGGGGATATATTGTTGGCCCAGCGTGGGCGAATGACTACAATGGGATGCCTGGGATCGATCCCGACACGCCGCCCGCTGAGTGGAACTGGGATCCACGCCTGGATGCGGCAATAGATCAGGGTTTGACGCCCTATGTCTGCATCGGCGGCGATCCCATGCTCGATTGGATGCGTCAGCCGGGGTTCGATGCGTCGAAGGCGGCGATAAAGTACGCATGGGGGCCGCTAGGAGGAAGGCCCGACGACAAGCGCTACCGCCAATTTGTCCACGCTCTCGCCGAACATTACCGCGGCCAGGTCCGAATGTATGAGATTCAGAACGAGCCCAATGCGTTTCCGCCGGGCGGCATCGATCCCGACGACTATGTCGCGCGATTGAAAGCGGCATACGAGGAGATCCATGCCGTCGATCCGTCGGCCAAGGTCTACGGTATTTGCGGAACCGGCGATTTTGTGCCCTGGATGAAGCGGGTTATTGCGCTTGGCGGCGGAAAATACATGGATGCGATCTCGTTCCACACGTACACCACTCCTCGCTCTCCCGATGACGCTGGTCTTGCCGACAAGCTGGCGCAGGTGCGTCAAGTTGCAATGCAATACGGCAAACCCGTTGAGTTCATCAACTCGGAAACGGGAACTTATGTCGCACTACGCGAAACTGTCGATCATCCGATCTCCAACTCCCGGCTTGCCGATCTCATCAAGGCAGGCACTCCGACGCTGAGCCTTGCTCACGGTTGGCCAAACTACGCGCTCGACGAAACTACCGGTGCGAGCTCAGTCGTCCAGAACTGCGTCTACAACTTCCTCGCTGGTGCCCGCCGCTTCGTGTTCTTTGGCTGGAATCCTGATTGGCCGTCGAAAGACTGGTGGACGAACTCGCATGACGACGGATTTGCGATCATTTCGATGACTAAGGACGGCATACGCACTCCCAGCAGGTATACGCTCAGCATTGGTGTTCTGACGGCTCAGCTAGAGCCAGCGACCTTAAGCGACAGCTCCCCGATCCGCGACGGCAGCTTGCGCGGCGGCATCTTTAGGACGGCAGGCGGCGGTTCGGTCGCCGTAGTCTGGTCGACAGCCGGCACGCGGACGGCAACATTCCGTGTTGACGGCGGCGGCGTAGACGCGGTGTCGCTTTTCGGTCAGCCGTTCCCCGCGTCGATCCATGACGGCATGCTGCAAGTAAGCGCAAGCGAGCAGCCAATCTACCTGCACTTGAGACGCGGGCAACTTACGCCCATGCCGTCCCCCATCTCGGAGCCGGAGGTGACGGCAGAGCCGTCGGGAGAGTTCCTCGTCCGCTACGCCGTCAAAAACGCTACGTCCAAACCCTGGATCGCACATGCCAGCTACGATACTCCGGCTGGTTGGACAGTTTTGTCCGCTGACCTCCCAATTCGCGTTCCAGCGAACGGACAAACGCTCGTCAGCGCGAACTTCAAGCCGGAAGCGGGGGGTCGAGGGCGAGTTGTCATCGGCTCGACGGTCACGATTGACGGCGGCGCGAAATGGCAAAACTCATTTGCGGTAACAGTTAAGCCAATTACGGAAGTCCTGCGCGCGACGACTGGCCCGGCCACGTTCGATGCGATACCCGGATCGCCGCTCTCCGTACGCACTCCAGACCAGGTTGCGATTGGCCGTCCGCCTGCGCTTGTGTCGCTACAGGATCCCACCTACTGGGAGGGTCCGGCCGAGCTTTCGGGGCAGGTCAAGCTCGGCTGGACACAGAAGGCATTGACCGTTGCAGTCAAAGTGCACGACGCAAACTACGCGCCGCCTGCGTCATGGCCGGGTGTTGGCGGATCATGTGTCGAGCTGTTTTTTGATTTCCGTCAGCCAGGGCATGGTTTGGGATCGGCACAATCTGGGCCTGGAGTCTATCAGGTGATCCTCAAACCGCAAGGTGACTCGCCGCCGAGCATTTGGAACGCGCACGGCCCGCTATCGGATTCGTCAGGGCAAGCGGCAACGGGCAATCGCGATCCGAATGGCGACTACACCGTATGTTATACGATCCCTTGGGCGGCTGTTGGGCTTAACGCAAGCAATGGTACACAGTTCGGGTTCGATATCGCCATTGATGGCCCGCCCGCAAGCACACCTGGTCGCAAGTCTCAGATGGTGCTTTTCGGCAACGCGGGCGACTTCGACGATGCTTCTGGATATGGAACCGCGATACTAAAGTAGCCAATCTCGGAAAGAATTGCATCTGACGAGCGACTTTGTCGGTTCCGGCATCCTGTCGAGCAGGAGCGGGGTTTTTGTGTGTGAACGAACGATTTGATCTCCACGTTAATTCCGTGCCGCCGAGAACCCTCGCGGCGACACACGAAAGCAAAGTCCCAAACCATCGTCGCGATCGAGGCGAAAGACTCGCGTGAGCGCCTAGAAAGCTTCAGTCTCATATCCTCTACGAAACGTCACGCCACCAACCAATCCGCAGCAGCCTCGCGCTACTTCCCCGTTGCGCTTGCAGGCGGGCTTGCTGCCCGCGGTTTGGCTCCTGTCGGCGATGTCGTGGCTGTCGTGGTAGTCGCGGGCTTAGGATTGTCGGCGTCGTCAATCTTGAACTCCGCCTGAATTGGCCCGGGAATCTCGATCCACTCGTCGCCCTGCTTAAGCGATGCCTTCATCGTGTCGGACTTTAGGCTTTTGCCGTCGGTGCTTTTAGCATCGACATCGCCAACAAGTTCGGCTACCTGCGCGTTGGCGTCGTAATGGCCAGTTTTTGCCGTGATTGTTCGGTTGGTCTGTGTGATCTTCAGGTGACCGTCCGCATCGGCGAGCTTGGTGCGGTAGTTGTATGAGATGTGGTCGCAGGTCAAATCCGTTGGCTGGCGCGCTTCTGTATCAAGATTATCGCTGCTCTGCTTTGTGGAGGTCTTTGGCGGGATTGCTTTCAGGACAACGTTGTCGGTGATGATTGCGACATGTGTCCCAAAATTGACCTCGCCATGATCTCCCGTCAGCGAGTTTTGGCTGTCGTAGAGCTTGATTGGGCTGAGGGCTTTGGCGATGTTGGTATTGCGGTCGTAGATCGCGCCATCGGTTTCCATCGTTTCGTCACCCTGTTTAAAGACTACTGGGCCACGCACGGAAAGAATTCGCGTCTGTTCGTCCCAGTGACCGCCCTCCGGAGCGTTGACCGTCACCGAATTGCTGGTTGCGGACGCCTCAGGAGCTCCCTGAGTGGTGTCGACCGACGCCAACTTCAACAGGTTCGCAACACTGGCCGTAATCTGCACTGCACCAAATTCCACAGAGCGCGCGACGGGATCGAATTGCAGCGATCGGCACGTCAGAGTTCCAAGCGCGCCGATGGTCGCGTTGATCGGGCTGTCGGCAGAAAGCCTTCCTTGTGGCCAGCGCCACTCCAGGTTGGACGTAGTGACGTGGATAGGAGCGATAGGCGTGGCCACTTCGGCGCTCACCGCCCCGGTCAGTTGAAGATCGCCGCCTGCAAAGTCGTTGGGCTCATTGGTGAAGGATGCGTGGCCCGCTTGAAAGCGAACCGCTGGCAGGTCATGGCTATGCACCTCGCCGCCAGTGACACCATCTACGGATACTGTCCGCATGTCGCGGAACAAAACCAGGTGAGCCGCATCCATCCGCAGCGTTTCGCTGCCGTTCTGACGTGCGCGGAGCTCGACACCGTTCAGGTCAATCAGTGGAGTCGTCCGCGCATCCGGTTCGTACATTACTTCACTGGTGGTTAGAAGCTGGCGCGCGGAGTTTTGGACAACCAGCAGGAGCACTATGCTCGTAACGCAGGCGAGACCCAGTCCCAAATATTTGACAAACGCGCCGCCTCGTGTTCTGGAGAGGTGGCGCGTTGTTGAGATGCGATCAGTCACCTGGATAGTCTGCCTCTAATGGTGAGGACGATACAGGCTAGGAGGTGACGGCGGCCCCGCCGTAATCACCAGTCCGCTTGCTCCAAGCGTGCCCGCAGGGAGCGTGTAGCTGCCAAACTGGTTTCCGTTGGCGTCAAATATGACGAGTTTGTCATTGCCGGTGATCGATGTTGACGGAACGGCCGCGATGTTGAACGCGCCGCTCGGAGCAGTCGTGGTCGCAAAGTAGGTTGTCGAATCGAAGCCGACCTTGTAGCCGACCAGCGGGTTGTTATCCTGGTCAACCACTACGCCGGAGTAGCTGTAAGTTTTTGTGCCTGTGCCGCCACCAGTCGTTCCGCCACCACCGCCGCCGCCGCCGCCACAACCGGCAATGACAAGCGCCGTCGCAAGCAACGCGACCAGCGCTAAAATCCACTTCATTGAGAATCGTTCAGCCCGCATAACAAATGTTCCCCTGTGCAACCTACTGGATTGAATCTATTGAGACGAGGTTTGAAAAGTATCCGTTGAGTATAGCATACTACGTTTCGCCGGTTTTGGCGATAGGTTAGCTTCCCTCTTAGTTTCGTAAGGGCTAACCTAGCCAGCTTGCGAGTGCGGTTAGCCCTTTGCCCCAACCCCTTTCCTATAGGAATAGGAAAGGGGAGCAAGATTCAAGATGACGGGCGAGCTGCCCATCCCACAAAAATCCTTCCCTGCCCGCTTCGGGAGGGGTGGCGACTTGTCGCCGGGGTAGGTCGGCCTAATTACTCTCCTCGCTCCCACTCCCTTCGACACGCCTCCATCAGCAGTTCCACCACCAGCGGGCGCATCTGCAGCATCATCGCCTCGACTTCGGTATGCGAAAGCGGCGACGAGGCGATGCCTGTTCCGTAGTTCGTGATGACGGAAACTCCGGCATACTTCAATCCCAGCTCGCGCGATAAAATCGCTTCCGGCGCGACAGTCATGCCGACAAGCTCTGCGCCCATCGCGCCAAAGATGCGCACTTCGGCAGGCGTTTCGTAGCGCGGGCCGTTCAAGCAGAGATACGTGCCCGACGTATGTATAATGGATGCGGGCGTGCAGTCCGGCGCGCAGGCAGCGTCGATGGATTCCAGCAGAGTTGAGCGAAGCTGAGTGCTGAACGGCTCCGAAAAATCGGTGTGCGTGACGGGCCCGTGATCGAAAAAAGTGGTCGGCGGACCGCCGCGCATGTCGATGAAATCGTCCAGGATCGCCGCTTGACCAGGTTCTAGGTGGGTCGTGAGCGAGCCAACTGCGGAAGTTGAAAAAATTCGTTTTACGCCTAGGCTATGAAGGGCGGCGATGTTGGCGCGGTGATTGATTTTGTGTGGAGGAACGGTGTGGCCCACGCCGTGTCGCGCCAGGAAGACAATCTCGCCGCCAGTCCCAGGAAAGATGGACACCGACGCCTTACCAAAGTTCGTATCGACTTGGCGGATATGCTTCGTAGAATCCAGGCGATCGTGAATGGCGGTCTCGAATCCAGTCCCACCGATGATCGCGATGCGGTTACTCATGGTTGTTGCTAAACGGCTCCAAACAATCGGCGCAAGAATCGGCGTGTCTTGCGAATGACTGACCTCACTGATCGGCAATTCGAGGCGCGTCGAGCGCGGCCGAAACCGCGCCGATCAAGCCTGCTAAAGGATGTCGCCGCTTGCGCGATTGTCACCGCGCTTGGCTTCTTGGCCCTGCGTCCGTGGCTGTTCAGCGGCAATGTGCTGTATTGGGGCGATATCGGCTTGTACTTCGCTCCGATGCAGCACCTGTTCCACGAAAGTGTCCGGCGAGGACTAATTCCACTTTGGAACCCATTTATCCTCTGTGGTGAGCCCTACGTAGGCGATCCGCAGACATGGCCGCTCTACCCAAGTTCGCTTTTTGCCGGACTTTCCGACCCGTGGACGTTGCTGACAATCGACTGCGGTGTGCATCTCGTGCTCGGCGGCGTGTTTTTCTACGCACTTGCCATTGACAACAACCGCTCCCGCTCCGCTTCAATCCTTGCGTCGGTTGTCTACATGCTTGGCGGCTATTTTGCTTCCAAAGTGCAGTTTCCGAACATGGCGCAGGCGCTTGCGTACACGCCTTTGGCGATAGCTGCTGGCGTCGCGCTTGGCGCAGGCTCCGGGCTGGGGACGCGCCGCCGCGCTCGGAGCAGCGGTCGGTCTTCAACTTCTCGCAGCGCATGCGCAAATAAGCGTCATGACGTTTTACCTCGCCGCACTCTATACGCTTTTTCGATCTTGGCCGCAAATCAAAACCCAGCCTGCAAGAACGCCAGCATGGTTCGCAGTTTCAGGCGTCTTCGCGCTTGGACTCGATGCCGGTCAACTGCTGCCCGTTCTGCAGCTTTGGAGCCATGCCGACCGTATCCAGTTGACCTTATCCATTGCGAACCGGTTTGTCCTTCACCCGCAGCAGATCACCAACTTTTTCTGGCCCGATCGGTTCGGTTCGCCGTTCGACGGCAATTTTCAGAAGCTGGGCAACTATTGGGAGGCGTGCTGCTATCTGGGCATCGTCCCCATTCTGTGTCTTCTATATGGAGTGTTCGCCGGATTCAAATTGAAGTCCCGCGACGTATGCTTTTGGGCGGCAATATTCGCAGTGAGCGTGATCCTTGCACTCGGGCGAAAAGGTGGTTTGTACACGATCGCATTCTACGCCATTCCGGGAGTCAAAATTTTCCACGATCCGGCAAGGTTTCTGATCGGCACATCCATTGCCGGCCCGATGCTCGCAGCAATGGGAATGGACAAGCTGACCCCGCTTGCACCGAAAGGCTACCGGCCCGTTCTTGCCGGAATCCTTATTCTCGTCACGTTGTTCGATCTTGCCCACTTCGATCAACGTCTTTACCCGCTCGTCTCAGTCAACACGGTAAATCAAGCAATTGCGGCGAATTCTTCGCCAATTGTTCCGTCAGGTCAGCGCGTCCTATTGAACAACACCCGGCCAATCTGGCAAACCTACGTTTCCTATCGCGATTTCCGTCGGCACGATCCGAATTTCTTGAGAGAACTGTTTGCAACTCATGCGCCGAACACGGACATGCTGTTTAACACCAGTGACGCCAGCGGCTACGAACCAGAGCCGCCGAAGGGGTCTGTTGGCCGATTTATGAACGCCGAAGCGACCGCTAGGCGCGGGGACGACTACGGACTAGACGACCTTGGTGTGGGCGCAGTCGTCGTGCCTTCAAAAGGCGACAACTCCGTAAACACAACCATCCTCCGAAATCACTCGCAGCCAAATGTGCAATGCGCAAGCTATGTAATCGCACTCAAGAGGCAATACGTGACTATCAAGAATGTGTCGCCGGACGAGGTACATTTGACGATTCCGCCTGTTGCATCGCCCGGACATGTCACGCTTGCCGGTACTGAATTGCCCGGTTGGAGGGTCGAAGTCAACGGCCAGCCAGTGCCTATTTCCACAACAATCTTGGGCTTGCGGCAGATCGCCCTGCGTCCAGGCGCTTCGCCGCAAATCGTCGTCTTCCGATATCTTCCCGAAGCATGGCACTTCGGCCTCTATCTGACTCTATTATGTTTCGCCATTCTTCTCGGAACCGGTATTCATGCGGTACTATCAACTTTAACGAACGCGACAGGGCCACGATCCGCCCCTGATCTTAAGTGACCCTACCAATAGCGCTAAAATCGTTGATTTCGACGTAGCGGACTCAGTTGTATCAAGTCCAAAGGTCATGAGTCCGCACTGCCCACCGGAAATTCCGGCCGAACACTGATGTTCGTCAGCAAAGGAGGCGGCCATGAGCAGTTTTGATCTGGCTGCCGAGAAATCGGAAGCATCTGTCAGCGTGGTTCGACTCAGCGGCGATCTGGATGCGTACAATTCGCCGCGATTGCGGCAACTGCTGGTCGATATGATTGCGGAAGGCATGGACAAGATTGTTCTTGACTGCCGCGAGCTCAACTATATCGACAGCTCAGGCTTGGGTGCGCTCGTGACCGCATTGAAGCAGCTCCCGCCAGAGACAGGCGCAATCATGCTGGCCGGGCCGAATGTCATGGTGACCCGTGTCCTTCAGATCACTGGCCTGCACAAAAAGTTTCCAAGCTACGGCACTGTCGCCGAGGCGCAAGCTGCCTGCGAAAGCAAAACGTAGTCGCTGCGCTGTTGGCAGGTTGTCTCTATCAAGTTTGTTAGCTCTTCTCTTAAACCTTGCCTTCCCGCTTCGGGGAGGTGCCGAGTCCGCGAGGCGGAGGGGAAGGAATCGATAGAGGCGCCCAACTGTTCAATAGCAGTTCAAATCCTGTCTCATCCCTGAAGGAGATCATCTTTATGCGTGGTCAGAACCCTGGCCTTTTTGCGCGCGCACTTGTGTGCGTTGCCCTCTTTGCCGTTGCCGCGGCAGTTTTGCAAGGCTGCGGCGGGCATGCCGCTGCCACCAATCAGGTCGTCATCGGCGAATATGGGTCGCTCACCGGTGCGCAGTCAACGTTTGGAACATCGACCGACAAAGGCGTGCAGATGGCCATCGATGAGATCAATTCCGCCGGTGGAGTCAATGGCATCCAAGTGAAAAAGATCGTCTACGACGATCAGGGGCAGTCAGATCAGGCCCGCGCTGTCGTCACGCGCCTGATCGACAGCGACAAGGTTGATGTAATTTTGGGCGAGGTAGCGTCGTCGAACAGCCTCGCCGCCGCGCCGGTCTGCCAAAAGGCCAAAGTGCCGATGATCAGCCCTGCGTCCACCAATCCTAAAGTGACACAGGTCGGCGACTACATCTTTCGAACCTGCTTTATTGACCCGTTCCAGGGCGCGGTGATGGCGACCTTTGCCACCAAAAACCTGCACCTGAAAAAGGCTGTTGTCTTCTACGACAACAAGTCCGACTACAGCCTCGGCCTCGCGAAGTTCTTCACGGACACGTTCACCAAGCTTGGTGGAACAGTCGTTTCAACCACGTCGTACTCGTCGGGAGACGTCGATTTTACGGCGCAGCTCGCATCGATCAAGCAGGCGAACCCTGACGTGATCTATGTTCCGGGTTACTACACTGAGGTCGGGACCATCGCACGCCAGGCCCGCCAGCAGGGCATCACAGTGCCGCTGATGGGCGGCGACGGCTGGGACTCCGCAAAACTCTTCGAAAGCGCCGGCACCGCGCTTGAGGGCTGCTATTTCAGCAACCACTACTCGGTCCAGAGCACCGATCCGAATGTCAAGAAGTTCTTGACGGCGTATGAGGCCAAATTCAACGGCGAAGTGCCTGACGCGATGGCCGCGCTTGCGTACGACTCGACCCATATCCTGGCAAACGCGTTCACCACGGCTGGCAAGCCAGAAGATGGCGACTATGACAGCGACACCTACCGCGCCAAGCTGCGCGATGCGATTGCGGCGACCAATGGCTACGTTGGAGTGACTGGCAAGATCACGCTGGGGCCGGACCGCAACGCAGTCAAACCGGCAGTTGTGCTTGAGATCAAGGGCAAGGACTACAAGTACGTCACCACGATCTCGCCCGATAGTATTCCGAAGTAATTTCAGGGTGTGGGGCAGGCGTCCCCGCCTGCCTCTGAGCATCAATTGACGCTGTTTGAATATCAATGACAGGCGGGGACGCCTGCCCCACATCTTTGCATGAACTGCAATCTGTATGCCTGATCTCGCGATCCATCTGCCCTCGACGTTTGGCCTTGCTGACATTATGTCGTCTCAGCAAGGCCAGTTCTTCGTGCAGGAGCTAGTCAACGGCCTGACCGTCGGCAGCATCTACGCGCTCATCGCTCTCGGCTACACCATGGTCTACGGCGTTCTGCGCCTGATCAACTTCGCCCACGGCGATGTCTTCATGGTCGGCGCGTATATCTCGTTCCTGCTGATCAACAAGTTCATTACGCTCGGCAACTCATCCCCATCCTGGCTGCTTGCGGGCGGCGTCTTGATCGCCGCAATGGCCGGCTGCGGAGTTATCGGGGTGGTGATTGAACGACTCGCGTACAAACCTGTGCGTACCGCGCCACGTTTGACTCCGCTCATCACCGCGATTGGTGTCTCGCTTCTCCTCGAAAACCTTGGCCTGCAGCCCTGGGTGTTTGGCGCATCGCCGCAGTTCTGCCCGGCAAGCATTCCCGGCGACACCATTTCCTACCATGTCGGTGGCGTTGATGTCGCGCGAAACTCGGTCATTTTGCTGGCCTCAACACTCGTGTTGCTCATTGGCCTGTGGTACGTCGTGACCCGGACCAAGCTGGGCAAGGCTATGCGCGCGGTTTCGTTTGACCGCGATGCGGCCAGCCTCATGGGGATCAACATCAACAACGTGATCTCGTTCACGTTCTTCATCGGCTCGGCGCTTGCGGGCGCCGGTGCGTTCCTGTTTGCCGTGCTCACCCACGACCGTATCGCGCCGGACATGGGCATTTTGCTCGGCCTGAAGGCGTTTGTTGCCGCTGTGTTAGGCGGAATCGGCAACATCCCCGGCGCGGCGCTCGGCGGGTTCATCATGGGGCTGGCCGAATCGCTTGCGAAGGGTTACCTGCCTGCGATTGGGATCAAGTCGAGCTACGCGGACGCGGTCGCGTTTCTGATCCTGATCCTCGTTTTGCTGTTCAAACCGTCGGGACTTCTCGGAAAGGGGATTGTCGAGAAGGTATGAACTCAGGCGCGCGCCAGATTCGCAATATCCTCATGCTCGCCGGGATTGTGCTCCTCTTGCTTGCAGTCAACTTCGGCCTCAACAGGCTGCTGGTTGTCGCGCCAAACTTCTACAACAGCTACATCGAAGATATTGTCCTGCGCGCGGGCATCTATGTGATCCTCGCGGTTAGCCTGAATCTAGTCAACGGTTTCACCGGCCAGTTTTCCCTTGGTCATGCCGGGCTATATGCGATCGGTGCGTACGTCGGCGCGGCGTTCAGCACGTTCGGCGAGGCAACATTCCTGCATTTTCTGGCCCCTCAAGGCGACTTCACGCCATTTAACCGGCGGCGTCATGCTGGTACTTTCAATGCTTGTCGGAGGGTTAGCCGCTGCGCTTGCCGGATACGTCATCGGTCTACCGTCCCTCAAATTGCGCGGCGACTATCTGGCGATTGTCACGCTCGGCTTCAACATGATCATCGTGACCATCCTCAACACGTTCGACATAGTCGGAGGTCCGCGCGGATTCCAGGAGCTGGACTACAAGGGCGGGACCTACAACATTCCTCAGCTTACATCGTTTTTCTGGGTCTATCTTGTCGCCGTGATCGTGATCGTTTTGTCAATGAACTTGCGCAAATCCGTGCAGGGACTGGCGTTCTTTTCGGTGCGCGAGGACGAGATCGCTGCAGAGGCGATGGGCGTGCCGACGACGAAGATTAAGGTGACTGCGTTCGTGGTCAGCGCGTTCTTCGCCGGAGTCGCCGGGGCGCTCTTCGCACACCAGGAGACATTCATCAAGCCGGACAACTTCAGCTTCATGACTTCGGTGAACATCGTCGTCATGGTGGTGTTCGGTGGCTTAGGTAGCGTTTCGGGGACTGCGATCAGTGCGCTTGTGCTGACCACTCTCCCTGAACTATTGCACTCCATCGAAAGCTACCGCCTGGTGATTTATTCGTTGCTGCTGATCGTTCTGATGCTTGTGCGGCCTCAGGGTATTTTCGGTCATCGAGAGCTGGACAAAAGCTGGCTGCAGGGCCAATGGACTGGGATTAGGACAATGCCGACGAGGGTGGGGGCATTTTTTCGGAGGCGGGCGGCGTAAGACCCCTCCGGCTCGTTCCTCGCCACCTCCCCGAAGCGGGAAGGCAAGGTTAAGATGCCATTTGGCGCTCTTACGTTCATTTATCGAGTCGTACCAGTGACAATTCTTTTCTCGCCCCAACCCGGTGACACACGAAGACGAAAGCTCAAACAATCGTCAAGATCGAGGCGCAAGGCTCGCGTGAGCGCAGGAAGAACCTCCCTTAATCCCTCCTTTCGAAAGGAGCGAGACGGAGAGACTTCTCCGCTCCGGTCGTACCTCACTCCGGTCAAAGTGACAGAGGCCATAATCGTGTAGGCGCAGACCACGCGCGAATCCACACAGGAAGGGCGAACCGCACTCGCAAGCTCGCTTGGTTAGCCCCTACGATTCGGCTTTGCCGTGGTGCTTATGAGGTTTGGCAGTATTGCTGGATGTGGCTTGGAACTTGGTTCGCTCGGAGAGGCGTTCGGCGATGGTGGCCGGGCGCGCATGAGCCTGGTTTGGAAAAGGAATGTCGCGCCCACGGCAAATCACGATGCCGATGGCAAGAGTGACGATAATCAGCCATACTGTCGAAGATTTGATCGATTGATAAGCTGTTTTCATGCCTGGGAACATTGAGTTATAGCGCACATTCGGGTAGATTGTCAATTCGAATGCCATGCAGAGGCCGTCGTTGATCGCACCAAATTCTCAACTCTCCGATTTCGCAATGGACGAAGTAACCCTGCTTGGCCTGAAAATCGACCGCGTTACCGTGGACGATGCACTCCAAATCATCGAAGACCATATTGCGAGGCATGCCGTCTGCCACGTGGTGACCTGCGACGCATCCATGGTCGTGCTTGCGCGCGAGGACGCCGAACTAAAGCAGATCGTCAATAATGCCGAACTCGTCACTCCCGACGGATCCGGGATACTGTGGGCGTCGCGGCTCCTCGGCAAGGCGATCACGCAGCGAGTTTCGGGCGTCGATCTGGTCGCGCATCTGTGCCGACTGTCGGCTGAGCCGGAAAAAGGGTACAGAGTTTACTTTGTGGGTGCTGCCCCAGGTGTGGCCGAGCAGGCCGCCGACAACCTGCGCCTACGCTACCCCGGGACTCAAATTGTCGGAACGCGTCACGGCTATTTCAAACCGGATGAAGAGCAAAGCGTCGCCGATGAGATTGCCGCTGCCAAACCGGATGTCGTCCTGGTGGCGTTTGGAATCCCCAAGCAAGAAAAGTTCATCACAAAATATAAGCACGCGATCGGCGCGTCGATCTATATTGGTATCGGCGGATCGTTTGATGTCTATTCCGGGTTGGTAAAACGAGCCCCGGTCTGGATGCAGAACGCTGGCCTGGAATGGGTCTTTCGTCTGGCCCAAAACCCGAAAAAAATATCCAAGGTGATGACTCTGCCCCGTTTTGCCGTATTAGCCATCAAAGCGCGTCTCACCGGAGCGTCGTGAGCGCGGTGCGTGGCATCCGAAAGGAATTTGAACGAGTGATTTTGATCCCTAGAACAATGTTGAAAATCTTCGTCAGCGTAGCTGTTCTGTCTGTAGTCTCAGTTATTGCGACTGTCGCCCACGCGGCGGATGGCCAGGCACTCTACCAGCAGACACTGGCAAAGTACCGCACACTCACAAGCTACACCGCAACAATCAAATCGAACACCATCCTCCAGCCGATCGACGGCAGCACACCCAATACTGTCCAGTCAACCATGAGCGTTCAGTTCAAGAAGCCCAATTTTCTGCATGTCAACGAGGAGGGTTTGATGGGTGGCGGGACGATGGTTAGCGACGGTAAGACCATGTGGGGATATTCGGCACTCACCAACGAGTACGGCTCCCATCCAGCGCCAAAGGATCTGCTCGGTGTTGCGCTCGGCGGGATTCGGGACATGAGCGGGCTACATACCGCGGGACAGCAGGTGATCGACGGCAAACCGACAACGCATCTCGCGGGAAATTTGTCGTCCAGGGCGGGACCAACGACAGTCGATGTGTTTGTGGACAACTCCACAAAGCTGCTTCGACGAGTGGTGGTGCATGTCCCGCATCTGCCGGGCGCACAAGGTGCAAGCTTTCGCATGACAGTCACCTATGATTATTTAGCGCAGGCGCTTAACCCCAGCGTTCCGTCGAAATTGTTCAAGTTTCTGCCCCCAGCAGGGGCAGAAAAGGCTGCGTCTGGAAGTTTGCCTGCTTTAACAGGTTCTCCAAGCTCAATGGAACCGTAAATTTATTGAGATTCGCGTTATAATAAGCTCAACTGATGCAGGAGACCGGTGCGGTCGTACCTAACTTACCCTTTGGTGCGGCTAGACAGAGAACTGCTGCTTGCTTGGCATCCACTATCCACTTCCGCATCCAGCGACGGACATTCAATCAGAAAGGGGTTTCAACTTGGAGGCATATTGCGTTAAATGTAAGGCGAAGACAGAGATCAAGAACCCGACGGCCACGACGATGAAGAACGGCAAGCCGGCAACCACAGGGACATGCAGCACCTGCGGAACCAAAGTATTTAAGATCGGCAAGGCCTAGCAAGAGGAGTCAGCTCAACGAAATTTTTGAGCTGAAGACAATCGGCCCCACGACTTTTGATTGTCCTGTTGGGCGATCAACAGAATCGGCGCTTCCCACCAAGTGTTGGGATGCGCCGATTCTCATTTTGAGGACTGCGAAGGCTGCTGATCCTTCTTGCCGCCAGCCTGTTGGCCTTTAGACGTGTCCGGGTCCTTCTTCTTAGTCACTTTTCCGACCTTCACTTCGATCTTTGGCTGGTTGCTGTTGCCAGCATTCGGACCGCCGTTTCCGGTTTGATCGGCCATCACCATGCCCGCAGGCAAGATGCCGAACGCGAACACCGCGCAGATTCCCAGCATGCTGGCCATTTTGTTTGTCTTCATCATTTCTTCATCTCCCACGCTTAGTCTGACGAACAGTCCGCATATTTGTTCCATTCGGCATCGTCGAGCAGCACTCCAAATCCCGGCAACGCCATTTCCGGCTTCAAGATCGGCCCTAAGTCGCTGAATCCACCTTTGAACAAACTTGTCGGCTTAATCAGATGGTGCGAATCAAGATCAACATAGTCAAACCATCCTGTTCCCGCAACGAGAGCGCACGCCGCCGTCAGACTTAGCCGCGACTCCAGCATGCAGCCAACCATGAGCTTGACACCATGCGCATGGCACAGCGATGCGATCTGCCATGCGCCAGCGATTCCCGACTTCATCAGCTTGATGTTGATTCCGTCAACGGCTTTGCGTCCTATCAATTTGACAACCGACTCTACCGTCTGCGCGCTTTCATCGGCAAAAAGAGGCAGATCGATTCGGTTGTGGACATATTCCAGGCCGTCGATATCCTCTTTCCGTACCGGCTGCTCGATCAGATCAACGTTCGTGCAAAGGTCCGCGACTCGCCTAATGAACCGAACGGCGGCATCCGGTTGGAACGCCTGGTTGGCGTCGATCCGCAGCGAAACCGCTGGCGCGGCCTGGCAGACAGCCATCAAACGTGCCATGTCGGCATCCGGCCCGTTGGCGTCGCCAACCTTGATCTTGAGGCTGCAAAAACCATCCGCAACCGCTGTCGCGGCCAGCTCCGATGCCCGCTCTGGCTCGACAATCGGGATGGTCAGGTCGGCTTCGACCGAAGTGCATGCCCCGCCAAAAAACTCCCAAAGAGGTATGCCCCACCGTTTGCCCCACAGATCGAAAAGCGCCGACTCGATGGCAGTCCGTGCCGTTGGTTGACTCGGAGCGACTTCTTGCGCCAGTTCCAAAAGAGGACGTAAACGCGAAATAGGCACATCGGCAAGCGCCTTCGACGCCTCTTCCAACGTCGCCATAACCGTCTGCACGCTTTCGCCTGTCACGTATTCAACCGGCGCCGCCGATCCTAAGCCGGTCAGGCCGTCGTCGGTGCGGATTCGAAACAGTACGTTTTTCGCTTCGTACGCCACCCGCGCCGCGACCGCGAACGGCGCTACCAGCGGCAGTACAAGCTTATCGGCGCTGCAATCTGTGATTGTCGTCATAAGGTGCGGGCTTATCCTGCGCGGCGAAACAATACTAAATATTCGATGTTGCCGTCGCCTCCGCAGATCGGCGACTCCATACGCGCGGCCATCTCCAGTCCGATTGCCGCCGCCGAGCGGACAACTGCCGACAGAGCGTCTCGCCGCCTCTTTTCGTCGCGCACAATGCCTCCGCTATCGAGGCCGCCTCTGCCGACTTCAAACTGCGGCTTGATCAGCGCGACTATAGATCCGTTTGGTTTGAGCACAGCGACCGCCGACGGCAGAATCAAAGTGATTGAAATGAACGACACATCGATTACCGCAAGATCCAACGAGTTGTCCAATTTCAACGCTCTCAGATCGCGCGCGTTGCAGTTCTCTACGATCGTGACGCGGCTATTGCCAGCAATTCTTGGCGAAACTTGGCGCGACCCGACATCGACTCCCGTTACCGCCGCCGCGCCGCGCTGAAGCAGGCAGTCAGTAAATCCGCCCGTCGAGCACCCGATATCGATGCAGCTGAGTCCGGTGACGTCAATTTTGAACTTGGACAGTGCCGCGTCCAGTTTCAGGCCGCCGCGGCTCACAAACGGGATGGGATCGACGACCTCCAGTTTGTCAGTGTCCGATACCTTCGTACTCGGTCTTGTGCAGACGACGCCATTGACAGTCACATTGCCGATTTCAATCGCGGCCTGCGCGCGCGCCCTGCTTGATACGAGTCCGCGCTCCAAAAGCGCAGCATCCAGCCTCTGGCTTGTGCCTATTGACTCATCAACCGGGCGAGACAATTCCGCGCTCCTGAAGGTGGCTCGTGTCATTCAGCGCGATCACTTCCGCTACTTTGTCTACATCGACCACGCGAAGCCGGTTGATGCCGCAATTGTCGGTCCAGGGCGGGCCGTTGGGATCGGGATCGACTCTGAGCAGCGCCTCGACCAGGCGTCCGATTGGTTCGGCATGAGAAAAAAGCACCACCTGGCGCACATTGCCGAAGTATTTTCGATAAAGCGAGTCGCGAACACCCTCCGCGCGCCTGTACATCGCCAGCATGTCTTCCTGCGTTGTCGGCCACCAGCACGACAGGTCGCCCGGATGGTCATGTACGTTGACATAGGGGTTTTCATGCAGCATCTGCTCCGGTGTCAGGCCCCGAAACTGACGATAGGCATTGTTGGTGTCCGAGAAGTATTCGCACATCTCCGGCAGCACCGACGCCCGAAGGCCGGTCTTCTCCAGGAGCGGCCGGGCGGTCTGCAACGTTCTCCGGAACGGACTGACCAAAATCGCCAGGCTGAACGCATCTTCGATGATAGGCTTGTCCAGCAGATATTCAGCAGTTGCTTGAGCTTGCTTGCGGCCTAGATCGGTGAGGTTTGAATCCAGTTCGAGCGTAAGCCCCGCATTGGACTCAGATTGACCATGCCGGATAATGATGACTTCCACGATGGTCAATTATACCGCACGAGCAATTTGGCAATCTCTAGAAGAGGCTTGGTTTGGAGAAGTGAACCGAAATCATGTCGGCGTTTAGGTTCGCCTCCGTTCGCAAGGAGGGGCTAGGGGAGCCTCTTTCCGCGCTCGCGCGAACGAAGCGCCTTGACGTGGATGGCGATCTTGGAGTTGGCTTCGTTTATCGCCGTTGGCGTCTTAAAGCTCATCTCTGTCACAAGTAGGTGAGGGGAGCGAAATTTCAGATGACAGGCGGGGACGCCTGTCCCACAACCTGTGCTGTGTTGCGAAGAAAGCCCACGCTGGACATTCAGCATGGGCTTTCTTGGTTGAGCTACGAAGACTATTCTGCGGCGGGAACGCGGTTGATTGTACGTGGCCGACCACGACGGCGCGGGGCGGCGGCATCCGTTGCCGGTGCCGCACGATCGTCGTCATCGTCGTCGTCATCCCTGCTGCTAGCGGCGGCCCGGCTATCGGCGTGGGAATCGAACGCCATCAACGCTTCCGTGTCGAGCGCGATGATCTTGCGGCCCTGGAATTCGATCAGCTTGCGGCGACGGAAATCGTTCAGAATCAGCGTGGTCGTTTCACGCGTGCTTCCGACTAGATTTGCAAGCTCCTGATGGGTCAGTTTGGCGCGGATCAGAATGCCCTCTTTTTCGCCGGGCTTGGCGTAGAACGAGGCCAAACGACCCAGCAGATGCGCAAGGCGCGTGGGAACGTCGAAGAAGACAAAATCCGCAAGCCGCTGCTCTGCCGCGTGCCGACGCAGCACTTCCAGCGAAGCGAACTCACGCAGCGACTCTGTACTGTTGATCATGGCGGAAGTAACGCTCGTGCGCCGCATTGCGTACACGATCGAGTCTTCCAGCACTTCGGCGGACGATCCGTAGGCGCTGTTCGGAATCAGCATGTTGGCCTCGCCAAAAAGTTCGCCCGGACTGACAATGTCTAATGTGACCTCACGGCCGCTCGCTCCGACTTGCAGCAGCTTGACTCGTCCTGACGCCAGCAGAAATATGTAGTCGTTCTTCTGCTTTGCGAAATAGATGATCTGCCGCCGTCGGTAGGTGCGCTCTTCCGTCTCCTGTTCGATCTGATGCAGCGCCGTTGCTGGGAGGGTCGCCAACAAGGCCGACTTACGAAATAGGGTAATGTATGGACTCATATCTTAATGTTCACTCGCTATCTTTCTGTTTTCTCTTATAGCACATTGCGGACTGCCTGTCAAAGTCTGCACGATTAGAATTGTAGTAAATCTGGTCAATTTACTAGGTATCTTACGTTTTATTGTGAAGCTCCAGGGATTTCGGTTTGTTGAATACCTGCGCCAAAATGATCGCGTCCAGCATAGGATCCCCGCGAGTCAGCGACAGCAACGGCCGCTGGCTGGTGAATCCGCTCGACGGTTCGCTGTCGCCTATCGGGAAGTTTCCGATCGCTGCTTCTGCGGCCTCGGCGTCTTGCTGCTGCTCGGCCACGTCGATTAGCTTCTGCGTCTGACGCTCCTCCTCATAGGCCTTGTCTGAGGCGGCGCGAAGGCGGGCGATGTCGTTGCTGGACTGTGAAGAACTTCGGCCGGTCGAGCTCGGAACGCGGTTGCCCTGCCCCTGAGGACCGGCGAGGCGCTGTTGCATGTCGCTAGGGGCATTCAGGCGATTTTGATAAACGCGTTGCTGCGACATTGATGTGGTTTGGTCGCCGGACTGATAAACCCGGTTGCCGGTAGTCTGCATCGGCGAAATCTGCTGCACTGGACGTGCCGATCCATACGTCTGTGCGGTGCCCTGACTGGGAACACCGGTGTAGGATCCTTGTGTCGGCACGGTCGGAGTTCTAGGAGTTGATGACGGCGGAGGCATTGGTGGCCGCTTAGGGGAAGCCGCGCGCATGGATTTGATCGCGTTAGCGATGATCCCAATGATCACGATCAAAACTACGAGATTGTCCATGAGGTTACTTCTACCGCTGAGCCATGCGCCCCGAACAACTGTCGCTGGCGCCGATAGTTAGAATAGTTGCTGCCACCTTAGACCGACGGTGCCGATTGCGAACCGCCTGACGATCCAGCAGAATCCCCTCCGCCGGTCATCTTGCCGATTCCTGCGCGCATATCGGTGTCGGCCTGCACATTGCGGAGCGTGTAGTAGTCCATGACCCCCAGTCGGCCCGATCTAAGCGCTTCGGAGATGGCCTGCGGGACCATCGCCTGCGACTCGACGACTTTAGCCTGCATCTCCTGAGTGTAGGCCTTCATCTCCTGCTCGCGTGCGACCGCCATGACGCGCCGCTCCTCGGCCTTCGCCTGTGCGATCTTCTTGTCCGCTTCTGCCTGATCCGCCTGCAGTCTTGCGCCGATGTTCTGTCCAACCATCACGTCCGCAATGTCAATCGAGAGGATTTCAAACGCAGTTCCCGCATCAAGACCCTTGGCAAGAACAGTTTTCGAGATGTTGTCCGGCTTCTCCATCACGTCGATGTGCGTTGCCGCGGAACCGATCGTCGTAACAATTCCTTCACCAACACGGGCGAGGACAGTGGCTTCGCCGGCGCCGCCGACAAACTGGTCGATATTGGCGCGTACGGTAACCCGGGCGAACGCCTTCATCTCGACCCCGTTGCGCGCGATGCCAGAAACAACCGGTGTTTCGATGACCTTCGGATTGACGCTCATCTTGATCGCCTCCAGGACATCTCGCCCGGCAAGGTCAATCGCCGCCGCTTTTTCAAAGTTTAACGGTATCTGCGCCCGATGCGCCGAAATCAGCGCCTGCACCACTCGGTCGACATTGCCGCCAGCAAGATAGTGCGTCTCCAGTTGGTTGGCACTAACTGGAACGCCTGCCTTAACTGCGGCGATGAGCGGAAGCACGACCCTGTCCTGTGGGACACGGCGCAACCGCATTCCGATCAACGTCGCCGGACTGATGCCGTCCACTCCGGCCGACACTGCCGTGATCCAAAGTCCGAATGGCACATATTGGAACAGCAGCGAAAGGAAAATGATTAGGACGACAACGGCGATTATGATCGCAACCAAAAATGGCGGCATAAAGAGGACCTTCCAAACCAACTTCAGGTTGGCGATTTACGCTGCTGTGCTACTGCAGCTAAAATCGTCATGAGCGACTACCACGCAGAATCTACTTGATGTCTGAACAATGTATCAGAAACGACCATCCGCCGCAAACAGATGCAGAATTATCCAAAAAACGTTTGCCGCCCAAATCCTTAGCGGCTAGTGTAGCAGAAAATAAACAGAAAATAAATCCAGTCAAGTAACGTTCTCAGCGATTATCGCAAGAAAATATGCAATTTCGTTACTAGCCGACTGTTTCTATTAGCCGTGGCATAAACTGAATTCGGTCTGCGGCGACACAGATGCACCGCATCCCGAACCAATCCTCTGGTAATGTGCGTTCATTCCCGCCAAGATGCAGATGACCGTAAAGAATTGTGCTGACGCAATACCGCTTTAGCAGCGGAGCGAAATCTGGCAAGGGTGGGTAGTGTATCATCGCCATCCTAATTTTGCACTCTGCAATCGCTTTCAGCCGATTCTCCAGACGAACCATTTCCCGCGTCACATGCTTTTGGTGCTTTGCAAGCTCGACGGTGTTTGATCCCTCCGGGGCTTCATCCCAACCGCGCGTCCCGGCAACCCCAATCGTTCCATCTTCGCTGACAAATGGCGTATCGAAAAGTCCGGGATAGTTCAGTGGACGATCAGAGTCCCACCAGTAGTCGTGGTTGCCTTTGATTAGGACTTTCTTACCTGGTAGTTTTGCTAGGAATGAAAGGTCAACTAGCGCGTCGGCGCGCTTCATTGCCCAGGAGATGTCGCCGGGAATCAGCAGTAGATCTTCCGGAGCGACTACTTTGGCGCAGTTCTTTGCGATCTTGTCTTCGTGATTCGTCCATTGCGCGCCGAATATGTCCATCGGCTTGGGTTGGGCGAACGAAAGATGTGGATCGCCCAGTCCCCAGATTCTAAACGAAGTCGCCATGGCGCATTATGACCGATGGACACGCGCCACAACCTGAGAAAAAGATTAATGCCGGATGCGCTCGGCAATCCGCGCGCATCCGGCATTGAAATGGACGCGGTGCCGCTATTGCGAACTGCCGTTTGGACTGCTGTCTGACGATCCGTTTTGAGTTGTTGTCGTATCCGTTCCCGGCGCGGCCGAACTGCTAGGCGATGCAGGTGCGGTCGAGCTTATGCTGCCGCTGTTGCCGCCGCCTGACGACGGCGCATTCTGACCACTTGCCGGGCTGTTTCCGCCGGTCGCATCTGGCTGACTGGCAGACGGGATATTGTTATTGATGATCACCGGCTGCGGCTGTGCTGGTGATGTGGTTTGCGCGGGAGTTGAGTTATTGGCTGGCGGACTAGGCACGGGAACAATCGTCGTGGTAGACGACGAAGTCGCCGGCGCTGGTGCAGACGTTGCCGCCGGAGCCGTAGCAGGCACTGTAGTCGTAATGACCGTGGACGTATCCGCTGCCTGCTTAGGCGGTTGGTTAAAATACCAAATCAACCACCCCAAGACCAGTACCGCGACCAGTCCGAGGGTCATGTACAGCCCGCTTCTGGTGGAATCGGCATCAGCGCGTGCATCCGCGGCGGACTGTTCCGCACCGATTCGTGCAGCGGCGTTTTGGGCGCCCCAACGTTTGGCCGCGTCCGCTTCTGTCGCGCGTACAACGCTTTCAAACCTGGCGTCGTCCCGCTGCTCAGCCAGATGATCCGCTTCGCTTTCCGCAAAGTCACGCTCGATTTTCGCACTGTGCGCGTCCGCAATTGCCTGGTCGCGCTCTATGCGAGCCAAATCTGCATCGATTTTGTCTCTTATATCTGCCATGGGTGTGGTCCTCGTTATCGGTTTTCTGAATGTAACGCGCATAATCTTCTGCGCCTCTAATTGAGCTTCTTTCAGTCTTGCCCCGAATGACCATCTGCAAAACATCGCAACCTGTTTCCAATCGGAGGTCGCGCGGGTAACAATTGCACTTGGCGTACTGACAATAGTTTACTTTGAAGGGATGAAAACAAGATGGCGACGAGCGCGAATTACGTAATCATTGGCGGTGGTCTCGCGGCCGCGATGGCGGCGCAGGCGATAAGGGAGCGCGATTCCAGTGGTTCCGTAATCATTGTTTGTCGTGAAAAATATCTCCCGTACGACCGTCCGCCCCTATCGAAGGATATGCTGCGCGACGATAAAGGTGAGATGTCCGCTGACGATATCGCCAGCGTCAACGAAAAATTCTACCCGGACAAAAATGTCCAAGCGATTATCGGAACCCACGCCAAAACGATCGACCGTGCGGCGAAAACGGTAACGTTGGAAAATAGCAATTCAATTGCGTACGACAAGCTGCTGATCGCAACAGGCTCTGAACCGAGAAGCGTTGATGTGCCGGAGGGCCAGCAGGACAATATTCTGTACTTGCGTACGTATGACGATTCCGTCAAGCTTAGGGACGCCCTGAACAGCTCGAAATCGGCAGCGCTCATCGGAGCAGGTTATATCGGACTGGAAGTTGCGGCTGCCTGCGCGGAAAAGAAGATTCAGGCGACCATTGTCGAACCGTCCGACCAGCCCTGGGCGCGGTTTGCTAGCAAAGTGCTCGGCGGATTTTTGACTAAGCACTTCGAGCGGCAGGGCATCAAGTTTCTGTTCGGGGATTCAGCGACGGCGGTCGAAAAGAGCGGCGAAAACTTCGCGGTACGTACCAAAAATGGTCAGGTCTTTTCCGCCGATTGCGTCGTTGCAGGTGTAGGCATCGAATACAACACGCAGATCGCGGCGGATTGCGGTTTGACGCTTGATCAAAGGAAGCGCATCCGAGTTGACAGCACCCTCCAGACCAATGATCCATCGATTTGGGCTGCGGGCGACATCACGGTATATCCCGACGAACTGCTCGGCAAGGATTTCTCAGCCGAACACTACATGAACGCGAAGTGGCAAGGCGAAGCTGCCGGCAAAAACATGTCCGGGCCTTCTGTCCCGTTCAAGCAGATTCCGTACTTCTTCTCGGACATGGGCGACCTGCACATGATCCTGCGAGGCGATTCTGAAGACCGCGAAAACACCACTATATTTGGCGACTTGATGGCGGGCGAGTTTGTCGAGCTTTATGCCAACTCGGCCAATGTTCTCAAAATGGGAATTGCATTTAGCCGCGACGAAAAGAAGCTCGACGCCATTTCAAATCGACTCGAATCGCTCATCAAGGACAAGGCTTTAGTGACGGGCATCGGCGAGGACGTATTTGCGGAATAGACAGGGCGTAGGAACCGCTGCAGCACATGCAAAATCCCTTTGTGTGACCATGCCGAGGACGTCAATTGCCCACCAAGCAGCACTACGACAAAGTCATCGTCTGGTTCCGGCGCGACCTGCGTGTCCATGACAACACCGCCCTGAGCGAAGCGTGCGGCGTGGCGCGACAAGTGATTCCCGTGTTTGTTCTCGACGAGGCGATTCTGGAGCGAGGCGACACTGGCGCGGCGAGGGTTATCTTCCTGCTCGATGCCCTTAAGACACTGGACTCGAACCTGCGCAAACTCGGCGCTCGGCTCGTCCTCCGCAAAGGGCGCAATCCAGACGAAATCCTGCGTGCGCTAAAGGAATACAACGCCGACGCCATTTTCTTCAACCGCGACTACGAGCCACATGCAACGAAGCGCGATGAAAAAGTGGCCGAAGGTGCGCTCACGCTTGGGAAGGTTGCTGTCAGCTTCAAAGATCAGGTGATGTTCGAGCCCGACGAAATCCAGACGGCTGCGGGCAAAGCCCCGTCGGTCTTTACGCCCTACAAGCGCGTTTGGTTCGTCCGCGCCCCGGATTTGCCCCGCACGAACCCCACAATAATCCCAATTCCAGACGGCATACGTTCTGAAGAGATTCCTAGCATCGAGAGTCTTAAATTTCGCACATCGCAGATTTTCGAGTGCGGCGGTGAGGATGCGGCAAAGAAGCTATTGGAAGGTTTTGTCGATGATCGGTTGCGGGACTATGGCGACACGCGCAACGATCCCGGAACTCCCGGAACGTCGATGCTCTCGCGCCACCTGCACTTCGGTACGATCGGGATTCGCTCAGTTGTCCATGCCGCGCGAGGCAAAATTGGTGCCGAGGCGTGGCTCAATGAGCTTGCTTGGCGCGATTTCTATACGCAAATACTGTATCACTACCCTTATGTTGAAAAGGGACCGCTGCGCAGGCAATATGACAAAATCGGCTGGAGCACGAATCACGATCATCTTGATGCTTGGAAGGAGGGTCGAACAGGGTATCCCATTGTCGATGCCGCAATGCGCCAACTCACTCAGGAAGCATGGATGCATAACCGGAGCCGCATGATTGTGGCCTCGTTTCTCAGCAAAGACCTGCTGATCAATTGGCAGGAGGGCGAGCGGTACTTCATGGAGAAACTAGTCGATGGCGATCTAGCGGCAAACAACGGTGGCTGGCAGTGGACTGCCGGCACAGGCACCGATCCGCAGCCGTATTTCCGCATTTTCAACCCTGTAACTCAAAGCGAAAAATTCGATCAGGCCGGGAAATATATCCGCCGCTATCTCCCGGAACTGAAAAAGGTGCCGGATAAGTTTATCCATGCGCCCTGGAAGATGTCCAGCTTGGAGCAGGAAGCTGTAAAATGTATCATTGGGCGCGATTATCCCGCTCCGATTGTCGATCACGCCATTCAGCGAGAGATTACGCTGGCGGCCTATAAAAAAGCGGCAGAGAAGCCGTCGGATTGAATTTTCAGCGCCTTATTCGATGAAGCACTTCGCATCCACGCTTGGCTTGACATTTCTTTTGATCCTGACCGCAGTGACGCTAGCGCCGCTGCCCATTGTCGCACAAACTGTATCGGCAGTTTCGCAAGACGTGTCAATTGTGGCGCCGGGCAACACAACCGTGCGTCCCGATGTGCAGGTATTGATCATGCGCGATCCTTGGAGCCGGCAGATGATGAGCCTTACCTATCCTGGCCTAGTTCCAAAGGCGCAGGCACAGGGCGATGTCATCCAGATCAGCAAAGCCGCGAATGTGGCCGCAACGGATGTCAGTATCACCAACGATGCTCTTCCGCTCAATGGTGCCAAGCCGATCCCAATGACGGGCGCTGTCTTCGAGGCACCCGGGGTCATGCCCGAGAATGAGACCACGTTCCGTTTGGAACCGCTGATCATAGCGCTCAAAGGCTACAAGAACCTCGCGATCACCTATATCATGCCGCCGGGTTTTGTCTTCAACGGTCTCCGAAGCTTTTCCAATCGCAATGTTCAGATTGCGCTCGATCGACGCGACTCCACTTACACGTACAAGGTGCATGTCAGCGACCCGAATTTCGACAAACTTAACCTTCCCTTAATGCAGCCCACGCCCGACCAGATGCGCTACGCGGACACGTCCGAACGCAGGCAATCGATTTTTCGGGTGCTTGGCCTGGTGCTGGTTAGCGCGCTTGCCGCCACTGTCGGGTATGCTGTTTATGCACTGTTATCGCGCCCGCAGTAGGCCGATAATTCGATCAGAATCACCGTTCGCAAAACAGTTACGAAACCTTTTGTTCTAGGACAATTTCCAGATGCCGGACATTTACGAAATTCTTCGAGAGGCCGCGAAAAAGAAGGCCTCGGACGTTTTTATCAAGGCGAACGCTCCGCCTGCATTTCGGCTGAACGGTAGTGTTCATCCTACAGAATGGCCGCCGCTCACCCCGGACGACACCCGGAGCCTCGCGTATAGCGTCATGACCCACGAGCAGATTGGCCGCTTCGAGCACCGACACGAACTTGATGTCGCGTTCGAAGTGCCAGGCGTGACCCGTATCCGCTGCAACATCCATCAGCAGCGCGGTGCAATGGGCATGGTTCTGCGCCTCGTCCCGCTGAAAATCTACTCGCTTGAGCAGCTCGGCATGCCGCCTGTCCTTTCCGAAATGACCCGCAACCGCCAAGGACTCATCCTTGTGACTGGCCCAACCGGCTCCGGCAAGTCCACGACACTTGCCGCGATGATCGACCTGATCAACTCGACCCAGCGCAAAAATATCATCACGGTCGAAGACCCGATCGAGTTTATGCACCCGGATAAAATGGCGATTGTTGCCCAACGCGAGATCGGCCTCGACACGGACTCGTTCAGCGACGCCCTCAAGTACATGCTGCGCCAGAACCCGGATGTCATCTTGATCGGTGAAATGCGCGACCTCGAAACAATCAACATCGCGCTTGCCGCCGGCGAAACCGGCCACCTAGTCTTCTCCACCCTGCACACATCGTCCGCTGCCGAAACCCTCGACCGTATCATGAACATGTTCCCGCCCACCGACCGCGACATGCTCTGTCTGCGCATGGCCGGTTCGCTCAAAGGTGTCGTCTGCCAAAAGCTCCTCCCACGCGCCGACGGCACTGGACGGGTCGCCGCCATCGAAACTATGGTGGCCACACCCACAATCCAAAAACTGATTGAGGAAGGCCGCGCCAGCCAAATCTACAGCGCCATCGCCGAAGGCAACTTCTGGGGCATGCAAACGATGAACCAATGCCTGCAAAAGTACTTCAAGGCAGGCCTCATCTCCGAAGAAGAAGCCCTTCACAACGCGGGCAATGTCACCGAAATGAAGCAGATGATCCGAAGGCCGGTCTAGGAGAGGATTTAGGAACGCTCAAGCCGCTGGGCTTTTTTCGCAGCTGGCGATTGTGTAGATTTTGCTTGGGGCAAAATCTACACAATCGCCAGCGGAAGAAAATTCCGATTCAGCCTCAAAGTGTTTGCATTTCTCTTTTTGGCCGCGAACCCGGTGTGTTGCCGCGGGGGCTTGTTCCTCTTATGGCGGAGGCAAGGAGCTCGGCGCGACGAGGCGACTCCAAAGCGAAGAATGAGCGGAGGACAAAGACCGAGCAAGCCGCAAGCGAACGCCGGAGACTTGGAACAAACCCCCGCGGCGACACACGAAGACGAAAGCCCAACCTCTCGCTAAGATCGATGTGCGTGGCTCGCGTGAGCGCAGACAAAGCCTATGTGAGATTTCTCCGCGCGCTCGTACCACACGTGGTCGAAAAGACAGGCGCATGGCTCGCGTGAGCGCAGTCGATGTGTGGCAAAATCCGGCTACATCCAACCCCATCTTTTGCCGATAATAGTCCTGGTAAATACTCACCGCACTTCTGACAGCTTGGACTTTTTCACGGCGAACGAATTATGGACTTAGCAACGGTTATCGGCTTGGTGTTGGCATGGGGCGCTTTCTTTGGGTCTGTGATCATGGAAGGCGGCAGCTTGGGAGCGTTTGCGAATCCATCGGCACTGATCCTTGTGCTCGGCGGTACGCTAGGCGCGACCTGCGCTTCATTCCCTTTGGACGATATCAAGAACCTGCCCGCAGTCGCCAAGAACGCGTTCACCGCTGCGCACACGGACCTCGCAGGAACCATCAAGACTTTGGTGGCGTTCGCCGAGCGTGCCCGTCGCGAAGGACTTCTCGCTCTCGAAGAAGAGGCGCGCGACATTCACGACGAGTTCCTCAAAAAGGGTGTTCAACTTGCCGTTGATGGCACGGATCCAGAACTGGTGCGCGTCATCCTGGAGACGGAGATTGCGTTTCTGGCCGAACGCCACGAAACCGGCGCAAAAATGTTCGAGACGATGGGTGGATTTGGCCCGACTCTCGGCGTTATTGGTACCGTTGCAGGTCTCGTGCACATGCTTTCAAACCTGTCCGACCCGGGATCGATGGGTCCAGCGATTGCGGCGGCGTTCATCGCGACCCTCCTCGGCGTATCGACGGCCAACCTGATCTACCTTCCGCTTGCGGCCAAATTGAAGAGCCGATCGAAGCACGAAGTGATGGCGCGCGAAATTATCATGGAAGGCATTCTCGCAATCCAAGCAGGCGACAATCCGCGCATCGTCGAAGAGAAGCTCAAGGCGTACTGCTCGCCGAAGGTTCGCGCCGCGTTCAAGCTTACCGAAGAACCCGCCGCCGCGTAGACCCACCTACCCCGGCTCGTTCCTCGCCACCCCTCCCGAAGCGGGAAGGGAGATTTCTTCGCTTTTCTGCGATTTTATTGTCTTAACTCCCCTTTCCTATTCCTATGGGAAAGGGGTTGGGGGAAAGGGCTTGCCTGCCGTGTCATCGCCGTGGTACGGTCTATCCGTGAACCACGAACTTCGCCTCGCCGCCTTGCTCGGCAACGAGCTCAAATTTAACGAGCCCATGTCGCGACACACCACGCTGCGCGTCGGTGGCCCGGCACGCTGGTACTGGACTGCGAGCGACGTGGATGTCCTCGCCAAAGTGCTCTCCGCATGTTGGGAGGGCGACATTCCCTACATGTTCCTCGGCCACGGCTCGAACGTGCTCATGTCCGACCGCGGCTATGACGGCCTAATCATCCAAAATCGTTGCAAAAGCGTCACCGTCGGCCCCGAAACCTACTGCGAGAGTGGCGCATCGCTTGGCTCTCTTTTTCACCACACCGCGCGGGCAGGGTACTCGGGCCTGGAATGGGGCGTTGGGATTCCCGGGACAGTTGGTGGGGCGCTAGTATCCAACGCGGGCGCTTATCGCGGCAATATCGGCCCATTGGTTAAATTAATCCGCATTGTCGAAAACGGGATCGATCAGCAGGTAGGCGCGGAATGGATGGAATTTTCCTATCGCGATTCGAAGTTGCGACGCGCCGGGATCACCAGGACGGTAATTTTGTCCTGCCTGCTGACTTTAGCCTACGAAGGCGATCCCGAAGCGATACTGTCGCGAGCAAGGGAGTATCAGACCCAGCGCCGCAACAAGCAGCCGTATGCGCCGTCCGCGGGATCGTTCTTCAAGAACGTGCTCGACAAAAACCTCGCCGACTCTCTCGAAACCCTCCCCGCGGGAATGAAGGCCGCGGGAGTTGTTCCGGCGGGTTTTTTGATCGAGTTGTGCGGACTGAAGGGTCTGCGTGTAGGTGGAGCACAAGCTTCGGAAAAGCACGCGAACTTCCTCATCAACGAATCGATGGAAGCCACCGCCGCGGATTTTGCCGGCCTCGCCAATGAGATCAAGCTCCGAGTCCGTGAGCGGTTCGGGGTGACTTTGGAAGAAGAGG
The DNA here is from genome assembly GCA_963699265.1 of uncultured Armatimonadota bacterium. Lineage (GTDB taxonomy): Bacteria > Armatimonadota > Armatimonadia > Armatimonadales > Capsulimonadaceae > CAXSEA01. The sequence goes on from OY969427.1 coordinate 3,148,658, forward strand.
TGCTCTATATCGGGGATTGGAGCTAGGAAGCCATTAAGTGGATGTAGATTGGAACTCAGGAACGGTGCCGTCATCCCGACCGGAGTATAGGAGCGGTAGCGACTAGACGAAGTGGAGGGAACACGTAGTTCGCTTACTGCTAAGCTTTTCGGTAAACGAACTACGTGTTCCCTCCACTACGCTCATTCTTCGCTTCGGTCGGGATGACCTGAGAGAGCACGTCCTAAACGCCAAATAAGCCCATGCCAGCATGCGTCAATCAAACACAATCACCACTTTCCCGCTCTGTCCTTTGTCGGCGGTGTCGTACGCTTCCGCCGCTTGATCCAGGGTAAACCGATGCGTCGCGGTCGTTTCCGGATGCAGGTTCCAGCTTGAGAGCTTCTCGACCAGTTCGGCCATGTGGTCGAGCGATGTCACCCACGAACCGTACAGTGTGATCTGTGGATGGATCAGCAGAGGCGAGACGTCAAACTGGACATCGTTGCCTTCGCCCACGAACGCGCACCGGCCCCACTGACGAGTCCCTTGCAGCGCCAATTTTCGCGCAGGAGGCGCGCCGGAGCAGTCGATGGACGCTTCGCAGCCTTTGCCGCTTGTAACGCTCAGAATCTTTTCTAGCGCCGACGAGTCGCTGATGAACCCTTCGTCGATCAATTTCATTTGCTTCGCAAGATCAAGCCGCGATGCGCTTGTATCTACGCCAATTACTTGATGAGCGCCAAGTGCCTTGCCGAGCATCGCTGCAGCAAGTCCGACTGGTCCCATACCGGTGATGAGCAGTCGGTCGCGGCCATTCACACCAATCCTGGTCAATGCCTCCCAAGCCGTGCCGAATCCGCACGCGACCAATGCGCCGTCAACATACGTCAGATTGTCAGGCAAATGGATGCAGGTGTTCTCTTCGGCGAGCAGAAATTCCGCATGGCCGCCATCGCGCTGCCAGCCGTACGCCGCTCGCTGCTTGCCGTGGCAGGAGATCATGTACCCGTGCTTGCAGTCGTCGCAGACGCCGCATCCGCTGATGTGATAGAGGACGACTCGGTCGCCCGCCTTGAACTCTTTGCAACCTGGCCCAGTCTTTACAATCTCCCCGGCAGGCTCATGTCCCGCAATGACCCCGCGATAAGCTTCGTCGCCCACCCCAAGATGCTCGCGGTAGATCGCGCGAATGTCCGAACCGCAAATCGACGACGCCTTCATCTTCACCAAAACCTGACCGTGACCAGGCTCGGGGATCGAATAATCGCGGAACTCCACGGCGCTGTTTCCGGGCAGCACCACACCCTTCATCGTTGCAGGCATCATCGAATCCTTTGAGAACATAAGAAATTTCAGGAACGCTCTATGGCCGCTGGGCCATTTTTCGCGTTAGGACATTGGTGGCCGATGTTGTGCTCGCTTAGCGGAAGTGCTATTCGAACTTCACTTCCAGAGCGGATGGCCCGATTTTGGATGCGGGCGCATGCAGTTTGAAGTTCAGTCCGGCGAACGTCTGCACGAACTCCGCTGGCCCATGTTCAAGCGAGCGCACGGACGAAATCCGCCGCACCTTGCCAGATGCGAGCGAGCGCATGATGCCAACCCCATCGTCAGACGGTTCCATTTGGAACGCATACACCGTCTCGCCTTTTCGAGTAAACCGGTAATCGTCCGAAGTCCATGCGACCTTCTTTTCCTCGAATGTCCCAGCTTGCGTAAATTTGGACGATCCCTCGCCGGCTTTCTCCCATGGGCGAGTGCCGAAAATGCCGTCGCCGTTGCTCTTCATCCAGATGGCCATCTGCTTGAGAAGATAGGTGCATTCGTCGTCAAGCGTGCCATCCGGCTTTTGCGGAATGTTGAGCACGAGATTTCCGTTCGTGCTGACGATATCTACCAAAGTTTCCAAGACCTGGGAGGGTGATTTGTAGACATCCTTGACGTTGTAGAACCAATCCCCAACGCTTGTATCCGTCTGCCACGGATGCTCGGCGATCTCGGTTAACTGGCTGCGCTCAATATCGAACACGCCGAACGTGTGGATCAGCGGATCCTTGTCTTTTTGGTTGTAGACCGCTCGGTTTTGCCCATGTAGCTTCGCGCTTGTATTGTAGAGATGCGCGATAATTCGGCGACCAACCTCATCGAACGGTACGCCGCCGTCCGAATAGAGCAAGTCGGGGTGGTACTTGTCGATTACGTCCTTAATGCGCGCGAACCAGTGACGGTGGAACCGCTCGTTGTCCGTGTACCACTGATCTGGTTCGCCTCCATTATCGGCGTAATAAAGCGCGCTCGCCGCCGGGTCGTTGCCATCGTATGGCACGCCAGCGTACGGCCCGGTCTTATCCGCGAACTTGTTGTAACGCCACCAGCTAAAGCTGGCGCCGAGATGCTCAGTCAAGCCAAACGGCAGGTTATGCTTCGCGGCAGCGTCCTGCCACAGCTTGACAATGTCCTTCTTCGGCCCGACATTCACCGAGTTCCACGGCTGATGCGCGGAGTCGAAGTTGTCGAAATTGTCGTGATGCATCGCCTGCGCGACAAAATACTTCGTTCCAGCCTCCACAAACAGGCTCATCAAACCGTCCGGGTCGAAGTTTTCGGCTTTCCAAAGCGGCACGACATCCTTCCAGCCGTGCTTGGACGGATGGCCATAGACGCGCCAGTGATGCCGATACTGATCCGATCCCTCGACATACATGTGCCGCGCGTACCAGTCGCCGTACATGGGAACCGACTGCGGCCCCCAATGCGACCAGAACGCGAGCTTAGCGTCGCGGAACCACTCCGGGCATTTGAACTGCCTCAGCGATTCCGGCTCGTAGCTGAATGGGCCATCGAGGATGGTCAGATCGTCGAAACTCGTGCTCATTAACAAAATGCCCTTCTTACTTCTTGACCGGTAGCAGCTTCAGGTATGCAAGATTCATCGGCTTCCACGTTGACGAATCTGCCGGTGCAACGGTAACGGTGTGAACTCCAGCAGCTACGGAAACTGGCCCGCCTGTGAGAACTTGGAAGCTATTCCAGTCGCCCGTATTCGGAACCGAAATTGTCGCAGGCGAGCTGCCGTCAACTGTGACCTTGAAGCTGGTTTGGGCTTCGCTGGCTATCCGCGACTCCAAACTAAACGAACCGGGCTGATCGATCTTCACCTGCCAGGAGATCGTCGCCGAAGCATCGTTCCAGTAGCCGATGTTCTGGTCGTCTCCTTCGCCCTGCAACTGCGGCGAGCCGTTGATTTCTGCTTGAGTCGCCTTGAGCGTTACCGAACCATCGGCAGCTTGTGCGACCGTGGGTTTTCTCGGTGCCTCAACAACCGGTGCGACCGGTGTGCTGGCCGCAACATCAAGGCCGACAATCTTGAGCGCCCACGCATGATCGCACGGCTTGACGGATGGCAGATCGACAACCAACCCGTCCGCTGTGCGTTCGAATGTCAGCTTCTCGGGAGAGCCGAGAAGCGACACACTTTTTACATTGCCAACGATGCCTGGCGCGGTGGATGCGAGCGTGTGGATCGTGTATTTTCCGCTGTCTGGCCAGCCAAACGATGTCGCATAAAGCACGTCGCCTTTGGTGGTAAAGCGGAAATCGTACTCGGTCAGCTTGCTTTCGCCGCCTTCAGCAAACCCTCCAGCCTTGAGATTGGTAATACCTTCGCCGGAAATCTTCCATGGTCGGGTTGCAAAAATTGCCTCCTCGTTCACGGCTATCCACGCAGCCATGCCCTTGAGGAACGCGACCTCGTCCGGATCGATGGTGCCGTCGCCACGCACGGGAATATTGAGCAGCAAATTGCCGTTCTTCGAGACAATATCGACCAGCATCCGTACCACCTGCTCGGTCAACTTGTATTGATGGTTCGTGTAAAGCGAGCGCTGATAATGCCAGTTGCCGATGCAGGTGTCGGTCTGCCAGGGCGACGGCACGATGGCATCGCTGCGCCCGCGCTCGAAATCCATCACGACACACTTGCGCTGCTGCTCGTCCAGATTCTTGGTGTCCAAAACGCCTTCGAGTTTCCCATGCGTTTTGATGTTGTGGTTGTAGTACTCCGCCGCAATTCGCAGTCCGACATCGCTGACCGGATGCAGTGGCAGGCCAGAGTCATCGAAGTAGATCAGATCGGGATCGTGCTGGTGAATCAGGTCGATGGTGCGGTTGTAGAACTTCTCGCAGTACTCTTTGGTTGGCGGAGGGTTGCTGTGCTCCATCTCCCAGCCGGCGTTTTCGGTTACGGGATGGCGCTGCGCATAGAGATCCTGCGGATCATAGCCTTCCCACCACTTGCCCGTGCCCAGGTCTTTTGTGATGTTGCCGTCGTAGGGAACGCCCGCGTAGGGTCCTGTCTTGTCCGCGCCCTGCGCAACTTGGAGCCAGTCCCACGTGTGCGACGCATGCACGGTCACGCCGAACCGCAGGCCGTTAGCACGCGCCAGCTTGGCCCAAGTGCCGATGATGTCCTTTTGCGGGCCAATATTGACCGTGTTCCATTGCTGGTATTTGGAGTCCCAGGTATCGAAGTTGTCGTGATGGTTGGCGAGCGCGACGAAATACTTCGCGCCCGCAGCCTTGTACAATGCGATCAATTCCTCCGGCTGCCAATTCTCCGCATGCCAGATATGGTCAATATCCTTGAAGCCGAACACAGACGGATGGCCATACGTGGCGCAGTGAAACTTATAGTCGCCGCTGCCTTCCTGGTACATGCTCCGGGCATACCAATCGCCCTGCTCGGGAACACATTGGGCCGACCAGTGCGCCCAGATGCCGAACTTGGCGTCGCGAAACCACTCTGGGCATTCGTACTGCGCCAGCGAATCCCAGGATGGCTCGAATGGCCCACGGGTGGTGGGCGGAGGCGTCGTCGGCACGGGACGCGGCATTGCGGCCTTGGCGCGCCTGGGTAGCAGGAACGGCGCCGACAGGATCGCTGCGGTAGCGATGGCCTTCTTCAGAAAACGGCGACGCGTATATGTCATCAAATCGATCCTTTCATCGTTGAGGAATTCGTAAGACTGACACGGAGTAGGCTGGGAAGGTGAGCTGTTCTGACGCGCCGTGCCAGGCAATTTTCGATACCTTCGGCGCGACCTTCATCGGATTTTCCAGCGAGTTCTGATCTGACGGCTGGCCGGTCATTTCGATCAAAGTTGCTATTTTGGCGGTGGATTTGAGACCTGGCAAAGCAACGTCGAGAAGCTGACCTGACGACGACACATTAACCACTTTGACAATCACGTCCCCAGTAGCCGTATCGCGGCTCGCGGTGGAATAAATCGGGGCGACGCCGCCGCTGCGAATATTCTCTTCTTGGATTAGCTTGCCGTCGAGCAGGCAACGGATGTGTTCTCCGGTTACTTGTATTTCGATGTCGTACCAGCGGCCAGTCTCTACGGTTACCCTGGGCGAATTGCCCAGCTCGAAATTGACTCCGTCAATGCATTCCTGCAGCGAGGTGCGCGAATTGCCCCATCCGCCGATGTTCCAATCAATGAAGTTGTCGTTGTCTTGAACACGAAAGAAGACCATGAAGCCTTCGTCGCCAGAGATTTTGCGCGCCCTGAGCTTGAGGTCGTAGTCGGTCCAGTCGGGCTTGTTGCCCGTGGTGGCACGGCAATTTGCCTTCAGGGATGTCTGCTGAATCGCGCCGTCCGCGATGCTCCAAGTTCCGTCCTGCGGCGCAAAACCGGACGCCTGGACTGTGCTGGTCAGATCGGGCTGATATAGCGTTGTTCCGCCGCTCGTGACGGAAATCTGCGTATATTCCGAATTCGTCTGCCAAGTGCCGAGCCCGATGCCGCCAGTTAGTAAGACATCCTTTTGCGCCTGCGAAGACTGCGGCTCGATCTCAACCGGCAAGACCTTGTCGCCCTTGTTCTGGGCAAAGGTCAACTGGACATAATACGAAGGCGAACCGAAGCTGTGCAGCGCGTCGTAGCCGATTAGGTTGGTACTCCACTGCCCGCCCTTCGGATTGACGTTGACCAGCAGCGGCGCATAGCTGGCCATGACCACGATGTCCGAATCGCGCTCCAAACCAGTCAGCCATGCGGCATCGCCAAGAGATGCCTTCCAGTTCGGGGTCGGAGAGCCCTCTGTGCTAGCCCATTCGCCTACGAAAATCTTCGGACCGGAGCGGTCCAGCGTGTCGTAGTGATGCGTGTCAAGCTCCATCCCGGCTGCCGAACGGTAGTAGTGATCGTCGATGACATCTGTCTTAATGCCAGGCAACCACATGGTTGCGATCAGCTTGAGATTTGGATACTTCGCTTTGATCGCATCATAGAACTGCCCGAAGCGGCCAGCGTAGCTGTGGGATCTGTCAAAGCCATCCTCGTTACCGATCTCGACATAGTCGATCTTGAACGGGGCCGGGTGCCCATCCTTGGCGCGCTCGGCACCCCACTTTGTGCTGACATCGCCGGTGCAGTACTCGATTTCGTCGAGCGCATCCTGGACGAACGGCTGCAGTTCCGGACCGGCAGCCACATGCTCTCCGCCAAGCGAGTATCCTGCATAGACCGCAAGCAGCGGTTGGATATGCAGGTCTTCGCACCACTCCATATATTCCAGCAATCCTAGACCGTCCGCCGACCTGTATCCCCAGCAGCCCCAATGCCCAGGGCGATGTTCGACCGGTCCTATTGTGTTTTTCCAGTTGAACCGGGTCGCAATCGTATTGCCTTCGAGGTAGTTTCCTCCGGGTAGACGCAAGAACGACTGGTGCATGTCGGCCAGCTTCTGCATCAAGTCAATGCGGTTGCCATTGGGAGTGTTGTCATACGTTGGCGGGAAGACCGAAACCAGATCAAGCCAGATGGATCCGGGCGATTTGGCTGAAACCACAAATCGGCAGTCGGTCGATTCTGCAACGCCCGCACCAGTTGTCAAAACGACGCTGTATTTCTTCCATGCAGCACCGACGGACGGAATCGTGCCGGACGCCACGATGGTCTTGCCGTCGGCGCTTTCGATATCGACCATAAGCGGCCCCGAAAATCCGGACGATGCCCGCGCATAGAGCGAAACATGATAGGTCGTGCTCGGCTTAACGGGGATGCCCCAATATCCGTCGTTAGCAACGCCAGCGCGTCCACCCGCAGGCACCGACGAAATATCCAGCCGCAAACTCGTGTCCTGCGCGGCATTTAGAGGCTCGCATGGTCGAGCGCCATTACTCCCGACGCGCCTCCGTCTTGAACAAGCGACCAATGGACAGGATTGTTGGGATCGTCCTTGAATGACCGGTTTTGGATCAGCTCCGCGTAAAGGCCGCCGTCATAAGAGTGGTTGATCTCCTCGGTCATCATCCCGTAAGGAGTCGGGCTGATAGTCACTCCAGGTTGATCGACATGGATAGTCAAATGTCCTGGTGTGGACTGCGCATGAATTGGCGTTAATTCCGCAAGCAATATCAGGAAAACTGCCGAGCAAATCGTAATGGATAACGGCTTCGTGTGCATCAAGTAACCACCTTTTTATTTTCCCGCTCAAGCGGGTGTGATCTCTCCGGAGAGATCCCAAAGGTCGTGCCACGTCTGGTTGTCTTTCCAGAGGAAAACGTGACCTTTGATCAAACGGTTATTCTTGTCGATGCAGGCAATTCCCTGCATCTCCTTTTCTGTGAGCGGCTCCGCGACGATCGCCTTTAGCGTGGAAAGGTATTGTGGAGGCTTTACGGAGAACGGAATCGGAATCTGGCCGCGCTGCACGGCCCACTTCACGCACACCACTGCAGGATGCACCCCAAGCCGCTTGGCGATGGCGACAATCACCGGATCATCCACATCAACAGTGTCGTCTGGCGTGCGGTCCCGCTCCGGTCGGCTAGGCGAACCAATCGGCGAATATCCAATTGGAACCACTCCGCAGCTCACGACATAATCAAACAGCTCAGGCTGCTGAAAATGGGGATGAAGCTCCATTTCAGTCGCGTGAGGTTTGATATCGCGCATCACGCATCACCAGCTTCATCTTCGGAAGGGTCATGTTGGACGTCCCGATATGCCGCACTAGGCCCTCCTCGAATAGCTGCTCCATCTGCGCCCAAGTCTGCATGTACGCGTCGTGAACGTATGAAGTCGCGTGAGGATCGCGGGAGTGCGCGTTGACCCCTTTGCCATGCGAATTGGGGAACGGCCAGTGCACCAGAAACAGGTCAAGGTAGTCGAGCTGCAAATCCTTCAGCGATTTTTTGCAGCTTTCGATCACCTGACCCGCGCCGTGCATATCGTTCCAGACCTTCGACGTGATCCAAAGCTCCTCGCGCTGCACACCGCCCGCCATAATGCTCTGAATCGACTCGCCGATTTCGGGCTCGTTGCCGTAGACACTGGCGCAGTCGAAATGACGATATCCCACTTCAGCCGCGCTCACCACAGCTTGCGCGATTTCGGCCGCCCCGTACTTGTCCGATCCGAACGTTCCTAGACCGATCGACGGCACCTTCGCGCCGGTTGAAAGCGTGTGAAACGGCACGTCATTGGGATTCACGCCGTCGTCGGCGATTGTGAAGGAATATTTATTACTTGGCATTGCTTTGAACTCTACGTAGCTCTTTTTGGGATTTTTTGGCAACTTCGGCGTTTCGGCGCAACTAAGCAGCTTTGCATGGCAAGCCGATCCGTTAGGAAGGGATTTGGCATAAGTTCGACTAACAATTCGAACTATCCTGCTTCCCGCTCCGGTAAATTCTACCATTTGCCTGCGCCAAATTCCGCACGGTACACTATGCATCAAAGGGACAATCGATGACGTCTTCCAACACAGTGTTTGCGTTGCCTGAAAATCCGCGCCTTGCTCTCTGGTATTCAAGAGCCGCAACCGCATGGACTCAGGCTCTACCAATCGGCAATGGACGCCTTGGCGCGATGATCTACGGAGGCGTTAACCGCGAAGAGTTGCAGCTCAACGAGTCCACTATCTGGTCCGGTGGCCCGCACGACTACACAAACCCCAAGGCTTGGAAGCTCTGCCGGAAATCCGGCCGCTTGTCTTTGCCGGCGAATGGAAGGCCGCACAGGACCTCGCAAACGCAAAATTCTTCGGGCTTCCCCGCAAGCAGGCCGCATACCAGACTGCTGGAAGTCTGCTGCTCGATTTCAGCCTCGGCGAACCTGCCGATGGCTCATACATCCGCACGCTCGATATCGACCGGGCCGTGCACACGGTCTCGTTTGCGGTAAACAATGCTGGATACAAGCGCGAAACATTCGCCAGCTTTCCCGACCAGGTGATCGCGCAACGGATTACGGCAAGCGAGCATGGAAAGGTGTCGTTTACAGCAAGATTTGAAACCCCTCAACAAGCTCAAATCAGCACGTCGGAGGCGAACCGTGACCTCATCTTGGATGGTATCAGCGGCGATCACGAAGACGGTGAGAAGGGGCAGGTGCAGTTTCGGTGCATCGCTAGAATCACTGCCGAAGGCGGCAGTGTGACTGTTTCCGAGTCGGAGATCAAAGTCACTGAAGCGGATTTGGTAGTAATCCTAATCTCAATCGGAACGAACTACCGAAACTTTCGCGATCTCAGCGGAGATTTTCAGCAAATCGCCTCAACGCATCTGGACAATGCCAGCGCAAAGTCGTTTGACGATCTCCGCAAAGCGCACGTTGCTGATCATCAGTCGCTTTTCGGACGTTTTCAGATAGATTTGGGCCGGTCGAAATCGTCCGAACTGCCCACGAATGAGCGCATCTCCAAGTTCGCAAACGGGGACGATCCCGATCTCGCCGCGCTCCTTTGTCAATATGGCCGGTATCTGATGATCGCCGGCTGCCGTCCCAGCGGTCAACCGCTGACATTGCAGGGATTGTGGAATCCGCACATCTCGCCGCCGTGGGGCTCCAAGTATACGATCAACATTAACACAGAGATGAACTATTGGCTGGCGGGACCGGGAAATCTTCTCGAGTGCTACGAGCCGCTATTCCAGATGATTTCCGAACTGCAGGAGCCAGGCGCGCACACGGCCAAAACGCAATACGGAGCGCACGGATGGGTCACCCACCATAACACCGACGTCTGGCGCGGCACGGCTCCGGTCGATTTCGCCTTCCACGGCATGTGGCCTACCGGCGGTGCATGGCTGTGCAAGAGTTTTTGGGATCACTACAAGTTTACCGGCGATAAGGACGTTCTCGCGAAGCACTATCCAATTTTAAAGGGCGCGTCCGAGTTCTTTTTGGACTCTCTCGTGGCGCATCCTACCAAGGGCTGGCTGGTGACTTGTCCATCCGTTTCGCCCGAAAACGGCCACCATAAGCAGGTGACCATATGCGCCGGCCCTACGATGGACATGCAGATCCTGCGCGACCTTTTTGACCACACAGCGAAAGCCGCCGAACTTCTCGGGGTCGACAGCGACTTCCGCGATCAGCTTATCCTCACGCGCGGCAGGCTAGCACCTATGCAGATCGGTGCCACGGGCCGGCTTCAGGAGTGGCTTGACGACTGGGACGAATCCGCGCCAGAGCAGCAGCATCGCCACGTTTCGCACCTCTACGGTCTTCATCCAAGCGAGCAGATCACAAAGCGCAAGACGCCCGATCTGTTCGACGCCGCGAAGCGTTCGCTCGAAGTCCGCGGCGATCCGTCTACCGGCTGGTCACTCGCCTGGAAAATGAATTTTTGGGCGCGGTTCGAGGATGGCAACCATGCGCATAGGCTCGTTCAGCTTCAGCTCACTTCCGTTGACAGCAGCGGCACAAACTACGACGGCGGTGGCGGCAGCTACGCGAACCTGTTCGACGCCCATCCTCCTTTCCAGATCGACGGCAACTTCGGCGGCGCGGCCGGGATTATCGAAATGCTCGTGCAGTCGCACAGCGGCGAATTGCATCTTCTGCCCGCGCTGCCTTCGGCATGGCCAACTGGACGAATTGCCGGCGCGCTTGCAAGGGGTGGGTTCGAGATCGAAGAGATGAACTGGGACGACGGCAAATTGATAAAAGCGGTCATCCTCTCGAAACTGGGAAACCGGCTCAAAATCCGGATCGCTGGTTCGGACGCACTTCGCCAGATGCCAACTGAGCCGGGAGGAAGCTATGAGATCGTCCCATGACATTGCAGTTCAGCAAGGTCGCAGGCATCATAAGCGAAGGCAGCTTCGGTGACTGAGACCGGCCGTAAGCCAACGATTCGCGGGCCGATTTTGGCGGGGGTCAGGCTGACCAAACGCGCACTGCTCCCGTACGCTTGGGCCGTAGGGGGCGTGGTGGCGGCGACTGCCGTTTTCTTTTTAGCTCGGCCGTATGTGGACAAGGGGCAGGCGTCGCTGCTGTTTCTGCCTGTCGTGATCGCGTGCGCTGTGCGTTTCGGGTTCGGTCCTGCGGTTGTCGGCGCGATCCTCAGCTTCTTTTCGTGGGATTTTTTCTTCCTGCCGCCGTACTACACATTTGTCGTTGCCAATCCCCAAGACTGGCTCTCGCTCGTGGTGTTCTTGATTGCCGCGATCACCACCGCGAGGCTAGCGTCGGCGGCGCGAAATCAGGCGGCGGAAGCGCGGACCCGTGAGGCAGAGATCGCAACCCTCTTTCAGGCGAGCGAGACGATCAGCCGCGAAGTCAGTGATCCGAAGGTGCTTGCATCGCTTGCGCGCCAAATCCTGACCACCTGCCGTGCCAGCCGGTGCGTCATCTACCGCTCGTCACCCATCACCAAGACGCTGCATCTGCTCTACGAAACAGACGAGCCGCACGTTCCAAACACCGAGCCCGAGATTGAACTGGCGATCGCGGCATTCGAGCATCGCCAGGTCATCGGTTTTGAAATCACCAGCCGCGAACTCTGGACAAAGGCGCTGGGTGGCCGAAAAAACATTGGCGTTTACATCCCGCTTTTGACCGAAGAGGCGCCCAGCGGAGCGCTCTATGTCGGGCCGCGCGCCGACGGCCAGTCGTTCTCTGCAATCGATCAACGACTAATCCTGACACTCGCCAACCACGCCGCCGTCGTGATCGCGCGTGAGCAGCTTGCCGAACAGGCCGCGCAGGCGGCGGCATTGCGCGAGGCCGACACGCTGAAAAACTCCCTGCTGTCACTGGTGTCGCATGAGCTGCGCTCACCGCTTGCGGCCATCAAGGCGACCGCCTCTGGGCTGATTCAGCAGCCGCGTTCCGAAATATCGGAAGACGCCCTCCAGACAATAAATTCCGAGGCCGATCGCCTGTCGCATCTTGTCAGCAACCTTCTGGACTTGTCGCGTCTTGAAGCCGGCGCGTGGAAACCTGCTAAGGATTGGTGCGATCTTGAAGAAATCGCCTCGACTGCGCTGGATCGATTAGGCGATACCGACGCCCAGCGTGTCGAAATTGAAGCCGCGCCAAATGTCCCGCTGATCAAGGCCGACTATACGCAAATAGCGCTCGTTCTGACCAATCTGCTCAGCAATGCAATCAAATATACAGGCCCGATCGCGCCAATCGAACTCAATTTTTCGCCGATCTACAACGGCATCGACGAAACTCCGTGCGGTGCAATGATCCGGGTGCGCGACTACGGCGAAGGCATCAGCACTGCCGAAGAAGAGAGTGTTTTTGAGAGATTCTTTCGCAGTTCGAAGCATCAGGCTAGCACTGTTCATGGCACCGGCCTTGGTCTCGCGCTCTGCAAAGCGATCGTCAGCGGCCACGGCGGCCGCATATGGGCCAGCAACGCCCCTCCCGACCGCCCCTCAGGCGCAGTCTTTACCGTGACGTTGCCGGTGGAGTGAGGTGATTTGCAGGAATTGTGAGACAGTCTTTGTGGGCAGGCGTCCCAGCCTGTCCTTATCTGTCCCTCTCCTTTCGGAAGGAGAGGTTAGGTGAGGTCAAAATGTCAGGTCGGGAAGAGCGAATCGCTACGTGGCCAAGCGTGACAAGATTACCTCCCCTAACCCCTCCTTCCGAAATGAGTGGAAAGAGAGCCCGCCGGGTTGATCGCGGGAGAAGATCGTCATATTTCGAACTTGTTTGGCGGCGCGCTACAAAACCATGCCTCGCATGGCTTCAGAAATCAAACGCCGACTGGCTCGCCAGCGCCAGCCGTCTCTCCGCCGAAACCGGCTTAGGGAAAATCCGGTCAAACTCCTCTTCGGATTCGAACGCATCCCGAAGTCGTGCGGCAAACTTGTACAGCTTGTCGCGATAATATTCTCGGTCTTCGTCGCCGTCGTACTGCTCGCGCAGCGCCATAGTCTGATCCCTGCGCTGGTACAAGATGACAATCTCCCCTACAGACGCTTTTGCCGCACGAACCGCATCGGCTCGCTTTTTCTGAGCGCCATCCAAGGTTTTCGACGTCACCCGCTCGCGCTTCGCAATGTCATCAATCGGAAGCTCGCCGTTTTCGAGACGATCAAGAGTCAATTGGTACAGTTCGGCAAGCTCGTTCTTGCGGCCTTCGATCAACAGATCAACCGCTTCGGCGATAAATTTTCGTCCGTAAGGTTCGTCGGCGCGGGAACGCAAGCTCGAGCCCTTGAAAATGCGTCGCCCGGTTTCGTTGACCAAGACGTAGTTCTTGATCTTGAGCGACAGCATCGCCTGATAGCTGCCGTCGTGCGCGAGGCGAATCCCAGCGGGCAAATGGCTCCCGATCTCTTCGACATACGCCTGCTCTTCTGCGACTGTTCGGACAAGCTCGGGCGGCTTGAAATAGACCCCGTCCGTGTCGATCTCGACCACGGCACTTCCGCTCGCTTCAAGTTTCGCGGCAATCTGCTGAACTATCTCACGCCCCGCCAACGTCACCGCGCGCGCGGCGGCGTAATCGTTGAAGTAGAATGGCCCGCCAATATAGCCGTAGAACGAGTTGATCAGCGTTTTGTAGGAGTTCTGCAGACCATCCCAATAGTCGTGCTCCCGCGAATCGGCGGGGCTGCTTTTGGCGCGCGCCTTGGACTCGAACCGTCGGCGAGTCAAATCTTTCAGAAGAGGCAGAAAAATGTCGAGGCGATCTGCCGCAGGTTTAATTCCCCGGGTCAGCATGATCGACGGATACAGCGATTCGACGTCCGCCTTGACAATCGGTCGGACGACCCCGTACGGCGCACTTCGGTGTATCCGCCGGGATACTCCTGCGGCGCACTCTGTCGCGGCAGAGCCTCGCTTTCGCGCAGATACTCGCGCACGAGCAGGCTGTTCAGCTTTTCGCCCGTGCCAGTAACCGCGACACTCTGGTAGTTTTCGGGCACTAGCTGGGTTTGATAGAACTCGGTCGGCGTGACTAGCGCGGCAAGCGCACGAACTTCTTCGACATCCTGCCGTGCGTAGGTCGATACCCGCTCCGGGTCTTGCGGCGAACTGCTCGACAATTGATACGCGGTCCAGATACACTCGGTCCGGCGGCGCAATTTTGTAGACCTGCGCGCACTCCTTCAATCCGTAGCTGGAAATCTGGCCGCGCGCAATGTCGAAGCGCTGCACGGCAAACAGCGTGTCGATAATATGGCGGCCATAAATATAGTGAGGCGTGAACGGCCTCGAGAGCGCGCCGATGGTGCACTGGCGCTCATTGCCACGCTCCAACGGACGACTTGCGTCTCGCCCAAACGAGCACGGCAGCTTGTGCGCTTCGAACCGTGCTGCGAGGTAAGGCAAGTCGAATCCGTAGAGGTTGTGGCCCTCGATGACATCCGGGATCAAGCTCGATGACCCGCGCAGCCACCTTGGAAAGCAGCGCAGCCTCATCTGTGTCGAAGATGACCTCCTCGATGCAGTCGCTTGTCGCAATACTGGCCAGAAATATGCGCGCTTCCGGGTCGCGCGGGCTGAGCGTTGCGGTTTCAATATCAAGCTGCAGCCGCCTCAAATCCTCGAACGCCATCCCTTTGAAAAGCGTGATCCCGCTCGCGATCAAGAACTGCTTGGCCGCGCTGCCGTACTGCATGACTCCCGCGTGCTCTTCGTTCAACGTTCGCCGCGCCTGCAAAAAGCCGCGCCAACCTGCTTCGGGAAAGTCGATGCGCCAGCAGTAACCGTCGCCGGTTAAGCGCGTAGTATTGGCACCGGGAAAATAGCGTTCGGTCTGCGTTACAAGCCACGGAACAAAGGGGTGACATTGAACATCGGTGCCGCCATGCTCATTGCGGACAAACACATTGACCGTATTCGAATCAAGCTGCGGCTCGACTGCAACCACTCGCTCAAGCGGATTTGCGCCGCTCAGTACCACTTCCAGCGCGCGGGGATCCATGCCTGGAATTATACCTAATTGCGCTCACGGGACGTACATCCGTGCGGTACTCACGCTCTGCTCCAGATACTCCTTCAACTGCTCCATCTCCAATCTGCTTCCGAAATAGCCAGAATCGACAATCGTCAGTTTGCGCCCGCCTCTTAGCCGTACCGTCAAGCTGTACCGCGACGGGCTCCACGTGCCGGTGTAGACGACATGGAACGATTCCATATCCGCTAGGCGCGCAATCGGCTTCTTATTGCGTAGTAGCTGCCCCGAATCGCGGTCAAAAAGGAGGGTAACCGGAGCAAAGACGAAGAATAGCGAGCGGAGGGTGATGAAGAGGAAGATGTAAGTTGGCAGAAAGAACGGCGCGGCAAGCGACGGCAGACGGTACCCTAGGCCACTCCCGATAGAAGATTGAAGCTGCTAGCCAAGGCATGGAGCGTTCGCGCACAGAACGATGAACGTTACGAGAATGTTCGCGGCACTGTCGGCGGCGAACGATACCCAGTTGTACGTAACCGCTACGCCGTCGGCGGTTTGGCTCACTATTACACGCTGCACTGCGCTTTCCCCCAGCCAAAATTCAGTTAGGCAAATTGACCCATCGTAGCGTATCGATATCTAGTAATATAGCTATATTGATTGACAACCTGTCAATGGGAGCTTCGCGCTCCTTGCAGGGCGCAACCCCATCCCTACGTCACGCGCTCGCGAATGCAGTCGAGCAGGAGGAGAATGCTGCGGTCGGCGATCCCGTAATACATGAAGTTGCTCTCGCGCTCGGCCCACAAAATGCCCTGATCCTTGAGAATCCGAAGCTGCTGGCTGACAATCGCCTGGGAAACTCCGGCGGCTTCTCCGATCTGCGAGACATTGCAAGGCTCTCCCTGCCGTCGTAAATAATCGATGATCCGAAGGCGGATGGGATGAGCGGCGTTGCGGATGATCGGCGCAACACGCTCCAAGACCTCCATATCAATAAGCTCGTTAAGACCGTCTTTCAACATGGCAATATAGGTATACAACTATATCGCTATTTTGTCGAACAATTGAGCATGGAATCTATTGCACACTGCCAGTCGTGATCCGCATGAACACATCCTCCAGATCCAGCCCGGTTTCGGTGAATGAACAGACGGGATGTCCAGAATCGATCAGCGACTTGAGCATGGCCGCCTGCGCGTGGATGTCGCCCTGGAAATCCACAGTGGTGATGTCGTCCGCTTCGTCCGTGATTTTGGTCACGTCCGGAACCGCCTCGAGGGCAGCATGCAGTCCGTTGGTGGGGCCGACAGTGCGGATGGTCAGACGCCGCGCGGGCTGAAGCTGCCGAACGATGCTCTGCACATCCCCGCTGACAAGCATCTTGCCGCGCTCCATAATCCCAATCTTGTTGCAGAAATCGGCCAATTCCGGCAGGATGTGCGAGCTGACAATGATGGTCTTGCCCATCCGTCCAAGCTCGGCGATCAGTGCTTTGATGTCGACACGCGCCCGCGGATCGAGGCCGGACGCAGGCTCGTCGAGGAGCAGGATTTTGGGATCGTGAACCAGGCATTTGGCGAGACATAGACGCTGCTGCATGCCGCGCGAAAGGGTCTGGACGTAGGCGTCTTTCTTGATCGTAAGGTCGGTGAGCTCAAGGACGCTGTCAATAATCGACGCCCTGTCCGCCTTTGGAATCCGGTACGCCGCTGCGAAAAAATCCAGATATTCCCACGCCTTGATATCGTCGTAAAGGCCGAAAAAATCCGGCATGTAGCCGAGCAGGGGACGCACTTCGAGCGGGTGCTGAACTACGTCGATGCCGTCGATGGTCGCGGTCCCGCTGGTCGGCGTGATCAGAGTCGCCAGCATCTTGATCGTCGTGGTTTTGCCAGCGCCATTCGGGCCGATGAAGCCGAAGACATCCCCTGGTTCGAGAGTGAGCGTGGTCCCTTCGACCGCGGTGAGGGACCCGTAGACTTTTCGCAGATTGGTCAATTGCAGCATAGTTTTGCTATTCGCCCCGGCGCTTTGGCTCTTCCATCTGGCGCAATTTGTCGCAACTCAACTTAACAAACAGGCCGCTGAGCAGCAGCCAAACCACGGTTTGGTAGAATCCTGATCCAAGTTCGGTACCGGCCGCGCCATCCATCCGATACCCTGCCGAATCAGGCCTAAAGATGAGGCCCAAGACCGTGAACGGGTTGAAGGCAGTTATCGCTTGGTAGAGCACGCTATCATGCGTGTCGTCACCCTGAATGCCGGCAAATATTGAATAGAGTGTAGGCAACGCGATCAATAGCCCGATAAGGGTGACTGCGACGATGGCCAATGTCGTTACGCTTCGCTTCGTGCAGGACGATGCCCAAAGTGAAAACGTCGACAGCAGAATTCCCCAGCTTAGAATCATTGCTTGTGACATCCAGACACTTCCGCCGGTGATATCATCGCTGTGCGTATCGCTCACGCGCGAAACCAGCATCGGAATCAAGACTATGCCTGCAATATAGAGCATCATTCGGAGCCGCCAAAGCAGTTTTCCAGCCACAATCTGTGCGGGCGTGAGCCGGGTCAGGACTAGGGCCTCCCAAGTGGATCGCTCCCGCTCGCCGCTAATTGCGCCATAAATTGAACCGGGCAGAACAAGCGTGAGCGCGATCAGCTCGATGTACGAAAAGACTTCGGTGCCATCCTCATGCGCAAGCGATGCCTGCACGACCAACCACGCGTAGAAAAACAGCGCGATGCCGATGATGATCCGCGGGCCAGTTTTGCTTCCCTCCGATGCGGTTTTGAAGAATTTGCGCTGCTCGCGCACTGACTCTTCGAGCACGGGGTTTTCGACGACCAGCTCCTGCCAGCCGCGCTCAAAGATGGTTGTGCGACGCGCGTCCTGAGATCCGCCGCTATGCGGAGGGCTGGGCGATGGTTCGAGTTGTGACTGTCCCGGCTCAACCATGATGATGAGTGCCGCCTGACTCGTTCTCAACGGGAAGATACATCATGAACGCGATCCCGGAAGCGCCGGTCAAGTCGCGTCCCAAGTCAGGGCCGATGTTCTGAGCAGGAACATTTGCCAGCAGCAGAACAGTGTTTGAGGACCCACTATACACGGGGCGAATTAGCTGCACAGGGAACTTGTCAACGCCGAATCGACCGAATGCCATCGATTTCGTCTCATCAACTTGGGCTGTGTGGCCAGGCTGCACGTCGCCGAGGAAGAATTCGCTGTGGCTCGAAGTGTCCTCCAACGACGCGTTGATAAGCGGCAAGTCGGAGTTGTTAATAATGGTTCCTCTAACATTTCCCAAACTGTCAATAGTCAAATTGCCCGTGATCGGTCCGCCGAGCGAGAACGGCTCGGTGTGATAGATGCGGCGAAAGGACAGATTCGTGACCTCGTAATCCGGCGCGATCAGACCGTCGGCGGTGTCATAAGTTTCTATGCCGCCGGTGCTTCCGCCCGCGCCCATTCCGGCGGCGGAATAGCCATTGTCATGGACCTCAGTCGAGTCTTCGATCACCTCCGCCCCTGGAACAGTCAGTCTGTAGCTGCCGCCATGCGGGAAGAAGATTTCAGTCACGCCAGACAGGCGCGCATCAGGATCGCCAGGCATCGCGAAGATGACTCCGGCGGTCCGTCAACTTAGACCCGCTTGATACAGCGACATCGTGAAGACGTAAAACACGAACGCGAACGCGATGCTAATCAGCGGGCTTGTTACCCACGCCCATTCGAGCTTGCCGATTTTCTTGAGAACAAAATAGGTCACGGGGACGACCGTGATGAAGTAGACCAAGAAGATCGCAGCGACCGTGCCAAGCGGCGGCAGCGTGATTCGGAATGGGTTGACATCCCCGCCTTTCGAACCTAACGGCTTTTGAGACATGTCCTGTTCGCGCATCGCCTGCAAACGTTGAACCGCCCAAGCCTGCATAGTGGATGGCGCGGCAGGATCGCTTGTCGGAATAACACTTGTAAACAGCTTCCTGGCCGTGGGACTTTGACGCAAGTTCTGTTCGAGTGGATCGAAGGCGACAAGACTGACGATCCCCGCACCGGAATTCATTTCCGAAATGAGCGGCAAACTGCCCTGAGACTGGTATATGGTCGCACCTGGCTCTAGCGGCCCGACAATCAGAACGGCGGGGCCGTAGGAGTTACCCGACACGGTGAGAGCCGGCGTTTGCGTTTGCTGAAAGCTGCTCAGAGGGCTTAATCTGAGCGCGCCAGGAGTGTTAAGGTAGGCAAGCGAACCTGCGCCGCCGAGCAGGACAACGTTTCCGCCGCCGAGCGCGTATTGCCGGATGGCGTCCCATTGGTCGCTCGAAAGACGCTCTGCGCCAGCGCCGATCAGAAGCGCGGAAAGGCCGCTGTAGCCAACGCCGCGATCGGGGGCGTCTTCCGGTTTGCAGTAGCAGTCCTGATAGCTTGTTGCAGGATGGGATGCGGGTTGCGCCTGACCGGCTTGGCCTGCGACTGTGCGAATTGCAACCATGCCGCCGTCGTCGTCGCCGATCAATCCGACCTGCACCGTAGACTGCTGATTCCCGTAATCGCCTTCGGCTTGTATCGGAACGGTTGCGCCGGGAAAATGCCCTGCTCCGACAAGATCAACATCGATTGAGGAGCCAAATTGGTTCAGAGAGGGATACGCAATGACCCGTTTCGTGGTTCCGGTCGGCAGGTCGATGGGATAGTTGTACACATGGCCGCTCTGCTCGTACGACTCTTCCTTGACCCGAATTGCACCCTGCACCGGCGGCCCTGCATTGGTGATCTCAACACTCACCGGATACACGCCGCGCGGCGCCATCCCGGAGAAGCAGCTTGACGCCGTGATCGTGATAGGCGAGGGGGAATCCGCCAAAACCATCGTGTTGACGGCGAATAACGCGGCGCACATCGCAGCCGCCAAAACTCGGTTGACTGCAAAATCCCGAAAGCTGATTTGTCGAGAGGTTCTCAAATGATGGCCCGGTAACCGTTCGAGATTTCTGTTTGGCACACGTCCCTAGCAGTAGGTACGCATGTTTCTCGCAAAAAATTGCAGAGTGATCGGACGGTTAGACCGGGAGAATTTGGACTGTCTTCAATTTGATGTCGGCACGAAGTCCACTTCGTCAGATTCTTCCTGCTGTGCGGCAAGGACTTCATCGATCTCCATGGGAGTGCGCCGAAACACCAGTTTCGAATCCTTGGGCGCACTGGGGGGAGTTTTGGGGACGATCGTCAGTGCCGGTCGTTTCGCGTCGACCACTTCGGCTGCCCTTTCGAGGAACGACTGGCTGGCTTCCCACGCGGCATCTTCTTCATCCGACACGGGTTTGCCGGACAGGGCGGCATTCTCTTCGATCAGCTTGGCGAGTTGACGACGCAGTGTCGCGACTTCCAGCGTCACTTCTTTGAGCTTCTCGTTGGCTGTTTTTGCGGCGGCTTTGGCGTGACTTTCGCTGATAATTGCCGCCTTGACTCTGGCCGTGACCGCCAGCCACGCGGCGAGCGCACCGGCGACAACGGCAATCAGGGCGTTGATGAGCTGAATCTTGTCATGACCCACGTTGTTGATCTCCTACGTTGGATGCCTCTTTGGAACTTCGAGAGATAAGCGAGGCTTTTGAATGGTTGACTGACAGATCCCCCGCGCATATTTTATTATGAAGTTCGAAATTTGGCAACCGCCATGCAGGCTGATACTGTTGCGCGCTGCTGGTAGGGTACTCGGCGTGGTCCTTGCTTCCCGCGTTCAGCCCTGGGATGAAGCCGTCGGCATTAAGCATTGGGACGGTTGATTACCTGTCATTTCGACCGGATGAGGAACGAAGGGAGTGGAGAAATCTCTCATTCTCGGCGCTATTCATAGGATATGAGAGATTTCTCCATTTCGCTCGCGGACTCGCTCCAGTCGAAATGACATTGGCCCTTCCCTTCCCGTTGCGGGAGGGGTGGCGAGGAACGAGCCGGGGTAGGTCGGTCTGCTACAATGCCGAATGACCGTTCGCGACTGGTTGCGGCCCATTTATGTCCTGCTGATTTTCGTTCCCATCAGTGTCGCGCTGGCCGTCATGCACGCGTCGGACACGCTGCAGTTTGGCGCAGCGGCGATCGCCATCGTGCCGCTGTCGGCGACGATTGGACGTGCGACCGAGGAGCTGGCCAAGCGTCTTGGTGCGCAGTGGGGCGGCCTGCTCAACGCCACGTTCGGCAATGCTACCGAACTCATCATCGGCTTATTTGCGTTGCATGAGGGTCTGCTTGGGCTGGTTCGGGCATCGATCATCGGCAGCATCATCGGCAATATTCTGCTCGTTCTAGGTGCCTGCGCGCTCGCTGGAGGGCTGCGCTTCCGGTTCCAGGAGTTTAACCAGGACCTCGCGCAGACCAACTCCATCACACTTGTTCTCGCGACTTCCGCCATCGCAATTCCCGCGATTTTCGCGAACGCGTTCAACGTCACCGCCGCGAACGGCGCGGACAAGATTCAGAATCTGTCGGTCAGTGTCGCGATTCTGCTGCTGTTCTTCTATGTTGCTTCGCTGGTGTTTTCGCTGCGGACACACGAGGAGATTTTTCGCTCGTGCGAGACCGACGAGGGCGAGCCTGCTTGCTGGACAACGCCACAGGCGATAGCCGCGCTGGCGCTAACCGCGCTAGTTGTGTCCTACGAAAGCGAGCGCCTGGTACACAGCGTCCAGGGCGCGACCGCGGCGC
Organism: uncultured Armatimonadota bacterium; assembly: GCA_963699265.1. Lineage (GTDB taxonomy): Bacteria > Armatimonadota > Armatimonadia > Armatimonadales > Capsulimonadaceae > CAXSEA01. The sequence continues at coordinate 3,170,511 of OY969427.1, forward strand.
TGCATCTCAACCAGGTGTTTGTCGGAATTATCTTGGTGCCCCTGATCGGCAATGCCGCCGAGCACGCGTCGGCCGTGACCCTCGCGCTCAAAAACAAGATGGACGTCTCGATCAACATCGCGATCGGTTCGTCGATTCAGGTGGCGATGTTTGTCGCGCCTTTCTTAGTGCTCTGCAGCCTGTTTTTGGGTCACCCGCTATCATTTGTGTTTCCGACCCCGGAGCTCGCCGGCGTAATTGTCGCCGCGCTGATCTCGGCGTTCATCGCAAGCGACGGCAAGACCCACTGGCTGGAAGGAATGCAGCTCCTCGCCGCGTATCTTATTTTGGCGCTGGCATTTTTCTTTCTGCCGGGGTAGAAATTGTGCGAGGCAACAATACGCGTTGATGATCATGCCGTTAACTGGACTGAGCCTGCTTTCGGGGATCTTGTTTCTGGTTGCTGGCATCGCGCTAGTTTCCTGGAGCCCGAGATTACATCGCTGGTTCGTAGACAATGCAAAAAAATCCGGCAATATTGATGAAGGCCCGTTCGCTCGTTTCTATCCGCAGTGGTATCGGCGATACCGAGTCGCTTATGAGCGAATATTCATGCCGGATTGGTTGCGTAGATGCTTGGTTGCTTTTACGAAAATATACATATTCATCTGGCTGACAATGATGTCGTTATGGCTCCTGACCGTAGGAATCATGTTTCTGATCGGCGTTGCACATTGGCCATCGCGGTGAACGAGAAAAACTGTGCTCTAAGAGCATTGACGAACAAGCCAAATTTTGCCATCATATAATTCGCAGCGAATTCTCATAGTTTTAGGACTTGGCCATGATTGAATCAAAAAATATCTACTCGCTGACTGACTTCCTCAGAAACTCCAAGGCACACATCGCTAGCATCAAAGAGAGCGGCGCGCCAGAGTTGCTGACCGTCAATGGCCGTGCGGAAGTTGTCGTGCTTGATTCGGAAAGTTACGAGAAGTTGATGAAGCACATCAGCGATATGGAATCAATTGCGCGTGCACGAGCCAAATTTGCTGAAATACGGGCCGAGTCCCCAAAGCAAGAACCACTTTCAGAGCATGAGATAGAGCGGCGACAGGCCGCAATGAAGGAACTTGTGGAAGAAACCGAACGCCTAGGCCTTTACAAATGATCGTCGCGGTTTTGGACGCATGCGTTCTTTATCCTCCCTCGTTACGAGACCTGCTAATGTGGCTTGCCACAACCGGAGCGTACAGCCCGCGCTGGTCCGAAACTATCCAATCTGAGTGGGTTCGAAACGTGCTTGAAGACAACCCCGAGATAACACGGGTCCAACTTGACCGTACAGGTCGCCTCATGATTGAGACAGTTCCCGACGGTTTGGTTGAAGGCTATGAGATGAAGATATCTGAACTAACTTTGCCCGACCCAGGTGACCTGCATGTTTTGGCCGCAGCAATACATACTTCCGCATCTCACATTGTTACGGTCAACTTGACAGACTTTCCCAAAGCAAAGCTCGAACCTTTCGGCCTTGAAGCGATCCATCCGGATTTGTTCTTGACCGCGTTGCTGGGCGATGAAGAATCACTATTTTTGCGCGGGGTTAACGCCAATAGACTCTCGCTTAGCAAGCCTGCCAAGAACGCGCGCCAGTATATCGATACGCTAGTCGCAAACGGACTTCACGAAACGGCAAATCAACTTGAAAAGAAGATTCATTTGATCTGACATAATTACAAATTGGAAATTCACCATGTGGATGAGTCGGCTGCCCTGGCTCCGCTCTAGGTAATAATCCATGATTCAACCTGGTATTGGCGAGACGGTAGGTCTTGCTGCCATGATAGCTGCAACTGTCGGGCTTCTTTATTCCAACGCTCCGGAGACTCGACTCGAATTACTAGTTAGTACAGTGACTTCTAGAGACCTTCTAACCGCGATGCTGATTCGAGTCGTCACCATGTCGGTTGTGGTTCTGACGATGATTGTCAGCCCTAGAACGTTTGGGCCAGCGGGCGTCGCTCTTGAGTTTCTTTTTCTCCTATTTCAGAGCGCGAGACACGGTGGGACGCGAAACAACGGAAACACCTGATGCCAATCGCTCACCATTGCACCAATTTGACTTCCCCCTTCCCCTCCAGGTATCCTAGGCGCTGACTTTGCCTGGAGGCATAAACGCGCCATGTCCGATGCGAATCCATCTGCCCCTCGGCTGCACAAGCCTCTTGTTGCCATTGTTGGCCGACCGAATGTCGGCAAATCCACCCTGTTCAACCGCCTCGCCGGACGTCGAATCGCCATTGTTGAAGATACGCCAGGAATCACGCGCGACCGTCTGTACACCGACGGCGAGTGGAACGGGCGCGACTACACCCTGATCGACACCGGCGGAATCCAGATGGGCGAGACCGATCCGCTGCGCGCACAGATTAAGGCGCAGGCCGAGATCGCCATTTCCGAAGCCGATGTGATCGTGTTTGTCGTCGATGGTAAGGAGGGCCTTACCGCTGCCGATGAGGAGCTTGCCGACGCGCTGCGCCGGTCGCCACGGCCAGTCGTTGTCGTCGTAAATAAGACCGACAACCAGGACCTCGAAAACCGCAATGTTCCCGACTTTTTCAGTCTCGGCTTCCCCGACATGTATCCCATCTCCGCGCTCGGTGGGCGCAGCGTCGCCGACGCGCTCGACGCCATTGTCGCCAGGTTTCCGCCGCCGCTCGAAACTCCGCCCGAAGATGACGAGCGCATCAAAATCGCAATCATCGGGCGTCCAAATGTGGGGAAATCGTCGCTGCTTAACGCCATCCTTGGCGAAGAGCGCGCCATTGTCAGCCCAGTCGCAGGGACGACGCGCGATGCGGTCGATACCGTGTTCGAATTTGAGGGCAATGAGGTTGTTCTAATCGACACAGCGGGGATTCGGCGCGCCGGGAAGATTCAGGGCAGCGTCGAGTACTACACCGTCCTGCGAGCGCAACGTGCTATCGAGCGCGCGGATGTCGTGATGCTGGTGATCGACAGTGTCGATGGCCTGACCGACGGTGACAAGCGTGTCGGCGGGTACGGCCACGATGCAGGCCGCGCTGCCGTGGTCGTGGTCAATAAATGGGATTTGGGCCGAGGCGATGTGCTTTCCGACATGCCGGGCAAGAACCCCATGAACATCTTCACCGAAGAACTGCGGGATGCGCTGCCGTTCATGGCGTACGCGCCGGTGGCGTTCACGTCGGCCATCACCGGCAAGGGAGTCACTGCCGCTGTTGAAACAGCGATTGAAGCCGCCCACTCGCACGCGATGCGGATTCCGACTGGCGAACTAAACCGCCTGATCCGCGACGCGGTCGAAGAGCACCCCTACTCCGAAAAGGGCCGCTCGCTGCGTATATACTATTCGACCATGCCTTCGGTCAAGCCGCCGACGATCATCATTTTTGTTAACGATACATCACTCGTTCATTTTTCGTATGTTCGTTATCTAGAGAACCAGATTCGCAAGGTGTATGCGTTCGAGGGAACGCCAATCCGCATCGAAGCGCGTAAGGGCGACGAGGGCGTGGATGACCGCGGATTTGCGAAGAGGAATCAGAGGGCATAGACCTCCGGCGGAGATAAATTTTTGACGTTCCCCCTGCACCGGCACAAGAGTCAGACCCTCCTAGCCTCCCGAAACGGGAGGAACACGATAGCACGCGTTACGTGACAAATCTGGCTCCTCCCGTTTCGGGAGGCGGGGGAGGGTCTTGAACATATGACCGACATTGCACGAATGCAGTTTCAGAGCGCGAAAAAGCCAAACGAAAAGGGCTGGCTAGCGATAGACGAAGGCGGCAACCTGCGCGTCGAGCCGAGCGAGGAGATGATCGAGGAGCTCGCGTTGATCGAGCAGAACGCGGTCGAGATGTCGCAGAAGGCCACCAAGGTCGCGGTCGCTATTTTGTTTGGACTCGGCGCGTTGGCTGCGGTCGCCGGTTGGCTGGTGGGGCGTTATGCCGGACGAGTTCGCGACATTGTGACCAGTCCGCGAGATATTAGCCGGGTCGATCTGAAATACGATCCCGCAAAAGGCATCCAGCTTCGATATCCCGATTCGAAAATCCGCTTTGTGATCCTTGGCTGGGAGCGTGGCGAATACAATTCCGACGAGGCAGAGGAGTTTGTGCGGGCGTTTGATCGGCTTAAGGCGGACTCGGAAAACGCCTAGCTCAACCTACGCGCACCAGTCATAAGCCACAATCTCGCCGCCGAGTTTCCAGCTGGCTGGACAGGTTGTCTCCAGCCAGTCAAGCGGCTCTCCGGCCGACTGTGCGTGCGCTGCCATTTCGAATGCAGCACTGATTGCCGCTTTCTGCACTGGCCCAATCGCCTTCGGATCCGCCGAGACAAATAACGGTGTCCCGCTGCGCGCAAGCAGATCCAGCCATAACCGGTTTCGCTCCCACGGAACATTGTTGGTAACACCCACGCAATCCGCATCTGCCTCAAAGAACGTCCCGTGCTGAGGCATTCGGAACGCGAGCGTGTTGACTCCCATCTTTCGAGTCCGCTCCCATTCGCGCCCGCTGGTGTCATCGCCTGTGCGCTGCAGCTCGAAAATCCCGGCACTCAAGTGGCCAACCGTGTTGCAGCCGATCACAATACCACTTCCGACTCCTTTGCGCACGGCACGATAGAGGTCAAGAATGATCTCGGCGGTCGTGCGTGAGCGATCTCTAAAACTCCATCCTGGGTTCGTAAGCCGGGAACCCATGTCGAATCCCCAGCATCCAAGCATATCGAACGTCGAGAAATCGTGCTTGACTAGCTCATATCCCCAATCGCGGATGCGCTGCAAGTGCGCCACAATCCGCTCTAGATTTTCTGGAATGCTGGGATCGAGAGCGCGAACCTGTTCACTTGACGACGCCATGCGTGACATCGGCAGCACGACACTGTCCTGGTCACTTGCGCACGCTGCGAGTGGCCTCATCCAAAGTCCAGGTCTTGCGCCTCGCTCTTTGATAGATGCGGCCAATCGAGCCATGTCCTTGAACTTGCTGTTTCCGTGCTGCCACAAGCTCCCGCTGCGGCAACCGTCCACCAACTCTGACGGTTGCCAGCCATCGTCGATTGTCATGTAGGGTCGGTTCGCTAGGGATGGGCTGAGCGACATGAGTAGGTCGGTATCGCTTAGGATGTCCTCGCTCGAACTGTTGCCGTAGGCGTAATACCAGTTATTGCTGCCGTAAACTTTGTGATCCATGAAACGCGGGCTGTCGCACATCATGCGACAAAACGCATGCGTCGCCGCAAAGGGCGATTCGCCATCCGCGACGCCTTCTCGCGCTACAACAGTGGCGAGCGGCAACATTCTGCCCGAAAGCACGACACCCATCCCGCCGCAGCAGACATCCATCCACAAGCTAATTCCTGTTGAATCCATGCGCCAGTGGCAAAACGCGCCAGCGCCAGTCTTGACACCGTACCCATGTGCGCTGACGCCATCGTAGGTCATGAAGTACCACGGCATTGGCCGGTCGTCAAGCGACGGTCGCCATTCGAGGTCGCCGTAGCCGCGCTCCCAGTGGTCGCCTAGAATTGAGGTGTCTGCCGACGGAGAGCAGTCCCAGCGCAGATGTATTTTGCGCAGCGGAGCCGTTTCAGAAGTGACGGCCACGTCGATCTGTTTACGGTCGCCAACAACGCAAGTCACCTCGACACCAGCAGCCGCATATCGATCTGATGATGGATCGAGCGAGATGGTTCCCGTGTCCGTTTCGACCGTGACTGAACTTGGCTTGCAGATTATCTCTTCAAAGGGCATTTTCTAACCTGAGCGTTCGGCTATCCAGCCTTACTGATAGACGCGGACATAGTCGCACTGCATTTTCCACGGCATAGTCGAGTCGTCGACCTCCCAGGGCTTGACGGTTGTTTTCGTGAGCGCAGACATCTCCTCACCGTACCATTTGCCGCCAACCGCAAGATTGATCAGAATGTACATCGGCTTGTTCATCGACGGCGGGGTGTTTGTGGTCGCCCAAATCTTGCCGTCAAGCGTCCAAACCATCTTGTACTGATCCCACTCAAAGCCCCAGGTGTGAAAGTCTTGAGTCAGATCGTAGCCAACATCGTCGTATCCAAAGCGCCAATCCGTATGCTCGCCCTTGACCGGGATCACGCCCGCGCTGTGCTTGGTGGGACGATGGCCAAAGAACTCGAATACATCGACCTCGGGGGGCCATTGGTGGGCCGCGTTGGCAGTTGGAGCGCTTGGATCGTCTTGAAGCAGCCAGAACGCGGGCCATGCACCACGGTTCGCCGGGAGCTTAAACCGTCCCTCAATATAGCCATGCTCGAACAAAAAGCGCTTGTCTGAAATCAGCAGGCCGGACGCAAAACATCGCTCATTTCCCATCCAATAGTTGTGCCAAAGGCTTTCAGGAACCTTTGTGGCTGAAATCGTCAGGACTCCCGGAGTTTCAAATGAGAACGGATTGATCCACTGGCTGCGCGGAATCTCGCCGCGACCGCCATAGTCCTTGTCCACATAATATTGCGCTTCAAGGTTGGCCCAAAGGCAGCGCTGACTTGATCCCTGCCAAAATGTCGTCTGCCATTTGCTTCGGTCGATGTACGGCTGGCCATCCTTGTCGGGAACGGCATTGAACTCATCGTCGAACCGCAGGCGCAATTTGTTGCCCATGGGCGATGTCACCGCTTGCGGCACGCCGTTTGGTGCCTTAACCGCCGGATTGATCGGATAATCCACGCTCGCGATTGCCGGCACTGGCGCGGTTTGAGCTATGGACGGATAAGCCGACATAATGGCAAGCGAGATAATGCTAGCGCCTGTCACGAGCCGGCGCGTGAGCAAAGAGATGCTATGAGGCATTTGAGATGGTATCGACTTTCTGGTGATTTCGCGTTAGGCTGATTAATTTGACCAAATGGCGGGGTCTTAGAACAGCGCCTGATACAGGCTGCCGCCAGCGTTGATGGTCGCACCGGAGTTTGACGCCAGATAGGGATCGTCCGGCTTGAGTCCGAACTCGCCGGCGTGGAGAGTTTTGAAGTTCTGCCATTTCACATGGCCGTCGCAGAACGTCAGATTGCCGCCAGCACTGTGCTCGTCGGAAAGGCATTCGCCGCCGTTCGGGCATGGCACGGTGTTGAATGACGGAGTCGAATGCCAGTAGTTGTAGCCAGCGGGCGGCCCGTTGACATAGCGCGGACGCTGAAGGATCGCATTGGTCGTGAACGCGAACTCCTGCATCAAGATGATGTCCGACGGATCCGGGATTTTCGCGACCCCAATCGGCGCCTGGTTGACCTGGCCGGCGACATTGGCGTCGATGTGCAGAACAACACCATTGGTGACGTAATTCGTCGCGCTGCGCCCAAAGGGTGCGTAGCAGTTCGTGCCCATGACGCATCCAGTGGGATCTGGAAAATTGATGCCACTTGGGCAGTAGAAGACGTTCCAGTTGTTATCGTAAGGCTGGATTTGCAGGAACAGATTCATCGCCAGTGGCATGTTCGGAGATGGCACGCTGGCCGGATTCATAAAATTGAAAATCGTTGTGCCTTGCTGAAGCGGCATGACTTCATCGTAGTCCTGGATATACTGAAGGACACCGAGCGAAATCTGGTGCATATTGCTTTCGCAAGATGCTTGCCGCGCCTTTTCTCTCGCCGTCGCAAAGACCGGAAACAAAATAGCGGCCAGAATCGCGATGATGGCAATAACAACTAGAAGCTCTACAAGAGTGAATCCCACTTGGCTTGTCGTTAGGCTGAGAGACCGTCCTGTTGAAAAGATAGTCGAGACTTGCTTATGATGGCTCATGCACTTTATCCTTCCCATCGTCCTCTCAATTCGTGATACAGGTGATGTAGTCAACTGATACTGTTTCACGATTATAGGACGGTTTCCGCGAACTGTCAAGTACCCACGCAATAGATTTTCTAGCGTCGCTTCTTGGCGGGAAAATTCAGATATTTCGAGCTCGCATCGTCAATTTGCGCAGATATCCGCGTTCAAACATACTGAGCTGGCGGCGTTGCACCAAATTTTGATTAGCCTATCGCTTGACAACTGTATAATATCAGTTGTATTATAAGTCAACGATAACAGTTGCACTTGTTCCGCAAGTACCGCATCATTCCCATGTCCACGATCACGCGTAGAAAATCGAATCTATCGGCCTATGAGCGCATTGAGCGCGATCTGCGCAACCAGATTGTGGCCGGCCGCTGGACGATTGGCGCGATGCTCCCAAGTCGGCGAGACCTTGCGAGATCATATAGTGTTTCGCCGCTGACTGTCGAGCGCGCAGTTGGTCTGCTCATTGCCGACGGCACGTTACGGGCGGATGACCGACGGGGCACGTTTGTGGCCAGCATACCAGCTCAGAAGGTATCGCGAGCGAAATCTCATGAGCAAGTTGTCGATACGGAAACGCGAGTGCCCGCGCGCGGAAATCCAAAGCGCTCGTACAACGGCTCCGACCACTCTGCAAAAATCGGGGTGGTAGGCATCATCGTTTCGGTTTACCGCGTCGATTCTCAGGAATATCTGATCCTTCATGCGCTCGAAAATGCGTTGTCAGAGCACGGTAACGCCACTTCGGTGGTCAACAGATATTTGGGCGAGGGTCTGCCGCTCATGCCGCTCGAAGAGGCAGTGCAGACCCTGCATCAACAGGATGTGGCCGCGATTGCCGTCGTTTGCCTCGATCTGGATCGAACGCAGATCGAAAGCGCACTGGATGACCTCGACATCCGCTCGACCCCCGTAGTGTGCATCGCCGCAGCCGAACTCGATACGCAGGTCCCGCATGTCTACTACGAAAACCGGTCAAGCGGATATCAGGTGGCGCAACACATTCTTGATCGGGGCCATGCTGAGATCACTCTGGTCGCGCCGTTTACGTCCACTTGGGTTAGCGAACGGATCGGCGGTGTTCGCGCCGCTATTTCCCAAGCAAAGCTTCCTCAAGACATCCTAACTGTATACACAGACGAATCCAGAACGTGGATCGTTCAAGAGGACCCTGAAATGCTGGGCTACGAAATTACGGTCAAAGCGCTGGATTCTGGCTGGCGACCGACGGGCGGTGTGATCTGCGCGAACGACGGTGTCGCGTTCGGCGTTCTGAAGGCACTTGGAGCGGCGCACCTCAAGGCGGGACGGGATTTTGCCATCATCGGATTTGATGACGACCCACTCTCCCGCACTATCGGCCTTTCTACACTGCGTCCCCCGCTCGAAGCGATGGCCCGTGAAGCTGCTCGGCTGCTTGAGGAGCACATGCAAGGCTTGAGCTTCAGTCTGCAGGTACGTCTTCGCGCGCACGTCATCACGCGCGCATCGACAAATTTTCATCCGGTATTTGGCAGAGTGAAGTCGGCGGTACTGTAAGCCCTCGCGCCGTCCCTCTCTCAGCGGGACGGACGACGGAGTAAGCAAGGTCTTGCGCGAGACTCATTCGCCTGTGTTCAACGCCTGGATTGCACCGGGAAGCACTCGCAGCAGCGCGCCGAAGGCTGAGCCTGGATCGGGAAAGCAGCTCGGCAGGTTGACAACCAGCGTCTGACGACGGATTCCGGCTGTGCCACGGGTTAGCGCCGGATGCGGCGGGCCACTCTCGGTACCGTCGTAATCATAATTCTCCATTGCAAACCGGCGCAGATGCTCGGCGATACCGAATGTTTCGCGCTCGAGGATATCCCGCGTTGCTTCTGGCACGACATCGCGCTGCGCAAAACCGTCGCCGCCGAGAGTTAGGATGAGTTGGCAGCAGAACGATTTATTTGGTGCGTCGCACCAGTCCCGCAAGATTGACGCCACTTCGGCGCGATTTCCGCCGGGAACGACCAGCGGGCGGATGAGGTTGTACTGCGGTTTTGGCAGCGCCTCTTCGAGTGTCGCCCCACCACTGCGTTCCCAAGCCGACAGGCCGACATCGTCCAGCAGCTTGTCCGAAAGCGAGATCGCAAGGATTCCAACACGAATTGCATGTGCGCTTTGGGATTCCGATTGCACGTTTACCACCTCTTCAAACCGTCGATTCTAACAGGCCGTCATTTATCAACTTCGTTGACTATCATCATTAAGTGCGATATACTGTGATCTGGAGTGCCGGACGGACATTTAATCGGCCGTATTTTCGCGCTCCTGGTACAGGAGTTACCGTATCTGGATGGATCCAACCTCACGCGATCTGATGACCGTCGAACAGGCGGCCGAGTATCTTCAACTCAGCCAATCCAGCATTCGATCCTATATTCGACAGGGAAAGCTAAATGCCTTCCGCATCGCTGGCAAACGCAAAGTGCTTATTCCACGAACTGAGCTGCTTAAGCTGCTTGAGCCTGCGCGCGCTGAAACAGTTGTAGATGGCGACGCAGACGGCGAGGGGTAAGACCGACGCTGTCCCAGGTTCTCGGGCAACCCTCCTAACACGGCAGTGTAAGGATTTGTAGGACGGCCGTCCCCGCCTGTCATCCTTTGTGCAATTTCTGCCATGCCCATTCCAAAGGGATGAGGTTTGGTCGCAAAGGGCTTCTGGCTCCTACGCTCATCCTCGTTGCCCTTACTTGCTAACATTTCCCCTCTTATCGGGTATTTTCACTGGGATTTTCAAATTTCGGTTTTGCCCACGCCCTTGCCTCAACGTCGCGGCGGGGATGTTCGCCATCGAAAGGATTTGCATTCACATGATTAAAATCGCCCGCCGCCGCTACATCCACCTACTCGCATCGACAATTTGCCTGTTGCTTTTGGGTTTCTTCGCTCCCTGCGGCTCATACGCACAAGCACTGACGTTGCCGACCGACGCGGGGGCATCCGGACCGCCGGTGGATTCGATAGACCTTAGCGGCACGTGGCTAATGAAGGTTGGCGACACACCTGGCAACGAGAAGGTTGATCTGGGCGAGGCAGACTGGGCGCACGTTAAGGAGCCAGGCGCGAACGCGCCCGCTGGCTATGTCTGGTATCGGAAGGAATTCAACATCCCCGCTGATTGGAAAACCGACGCTGCGGTAGTTCAGTTTGCGCGCCTCAACATGCACCTTGGTGTCATCACCGGTGCCATCGAAGTCTATTTTAATGGCAACCCGATCGGCATTTTGGGCACGATGCCTGGAGTCAACGGCACCGGCTACAAGCCGTACGATCCGCCGACAAGCGATATCGCGTTCGGTGTTCCGCTCACATGCAAGTCTCCAACTGGCACTGTTCCTACGTTCAATTTTGGTGAACTCAACCTGATTGCTCTCAAAATTTACAAGCCGGATGCGGGTCCGAATCCCAGCGCCGGGGCGATGTCGCTCGACAAGCCCGATTTCAGCGAAATCTATTCGGCGGACATTTCGACTTCGTCACCAGACAATTTGGCGACCACATTCACGAAAGCGTCAATAAATGTTGCGCTTGGCAACACTACCGACAAGGTTGTGCCGCTGAACTGGGAGCTGCACATTGCCAACGACCTAGGACAGACTCCTAAAGGGCTGGAGCCGCGTCCTCAAACCGGATCGATCAATCCCGGGAAGGCGGACGATTACAATCTTACTCTTGGTTTTCCCGATCCCGGCGTCTACAACATTAAGCTGGTGAGCAAGATAGACGGGCATCCAATGCCGACACGCACGCTAAATTTGGGCTACGATGTCGATCTCATTCATCCCGAGCAGACTGCTCCGGCAGACTTTGTCAACTTCTGGACTGAAGTTCGCAAAGACTCTGAAACAGCGCCTCTCAACGCGCAGATCACCAAGGACTCCAGCGCGGATGGGGTGACATCTTACACCGTAAAATATACAGGACTTGACGGCAAACCGGCGTTTGGATGGCTGTCGGTTCCGGATCATATTATTGGCGATCCTGTGCTGCTCTTTCATCTCGCGCCATATCATGGCGACGCGACCGCTCCCAATGTGGAGTGGGCCAAAAAGGGCTATATCGTGTTTGAATTCCTTGCAACTGCGACTAGCCCTACCAGCGGAAACGCCGATCAGCACTACTTTGTTGACGGCGTAAGCAGTCCCAAGACATACTTTTTGCGCAACGCAGCTGGCAATATGCTGCGCGCGGTTGCGTTGCTGAAGACTGACGGCGCTCAAGCTGGTGTGCCAGCATCAGCAAAACTGGTTCTGTGGGGTGAAAGCCAAGGCGGAGGGCTGGCATTGATCGGCGGCGGACTGCTGAAGCACGATGTCGCCGCGATTGTCGCAGAGAGTCCATACTTTACAGACATGCCGCGAATCCTGCATGCGATATCGACTGATATTCAAAATCCGTTCACCGACGCCGCCAAGCCGAGCGTAGTCGGCGACACGCTCTCGTACTTCGACACGGTGAATTTTGCGACCAAAGTGACTGCGCCAACATTTATTGCAGTGGGTCTTGAGGACAATATCTCGCCTGCGTACGGCGCTTTCGGATTCGCGGCGCTGATGACCGCACCGCACACAACCGCGGTGTTTCCGAACGATGGACATATCCCGGAAGGTGCCGACGCCAAGGCGCTGGCGTGGTTGAAGACGACGCTAAAGTAGACGCAGCGAGGAGGTTAGGAGAGGTTAGGAACTGTGGGACAGGCGTCCCCGCCTGTCGTGTGCCGTGCTCCTGCTCGCTGTACATTGGCGAAAAGCGATAGCCATCCGACCGATCAGCGCCAAACATTGTCCTCCCGCTTCGGGAGGGTGGCGAGAAACGAGCCGGGTGGGTCTAGGCTCGTCCCGCTGCGGGAGGAACGGGCCTGCATGCCAGAAGGTGGACGGGCGCTGTGCGCGGGAGCCTAACTTGTGTCAACTCGCTTGTTCGGTAGCGAGCCAAGGTTCAACGCACAGCCTTGCTACTCCCTCTGCGGGAAGAAACGGCCCGCTTGCGGTGAAGTGGGCATCGCCTACGTCCGTCCGGCTTCAGACTTCGACTCAATGTCAGGGGACGGCGTCGGACTCACTGGACAAAAACGCATCTCCCTTCCGTGCGTCGAAGCCTTGCCGCCGAACAGTCTCCGGCGACACAACGTGTAACGATAGTCGTTTTCTTACCATTTTGGACGTTGACCAAAACCGAAACTGGTCAGTGCTGCAATCTGAAGCTCTTCCCCCTTTCCTATTCCTATGGGAAAGGGGGTTGGGGGAAAGGGCCTCAGACGGCTGGGCACGGCTTCTCCCGTTGCGGGAGGAACGGGCCTGCATGCCGGAAGTTAGGCGGGACTGTTTTCCTTCCCCTCCCGTTTCGGGAGGGGTGGCGACTTGTCGCCGGGGTAGGTCTTAAATCCTCCACTCCCCGTTGTCGTGAAACACTTCGCCATCGGCACTAATCTGCCCTCCGTTGCGCAGGTCGCAGATCATGTCCCAGTGCAGCGCGGACTCGTTTTCGCCGCCCGTGCCGAGGATGCTGTGGCCGACTGCGATGTGGCACGTGCCGCCGATCTTTTCGTCAAAGAGAATATCTTTCGTGAACTTGGGGATGTTGTAGTTGGTGCCGATGGCAAACTCGCCGATGCGCCTTGCGCCGTCGTCCATCGCAAACAGCTCATCAAGCAGCGATTTGCCCTCGCGCGCCTCCCAGCGAACCACCACGCCGTCCTCAAACCAAAGGTGTACATCCTCCGCGCCGCGTCCCTGCACAATGGTCGGAAACTGATAGCGGATGTGGCCGTTGGCTGATGTTTCGAGCGGCCCGGTGAATACTTCTCCGTCTGGAAAGTTGAGCTTGCCGTCGGCATTGATCCAAGTACGTCCGGTTGTTTTGAGGGTCAGGTCCGTGTCTTCGGCCACGATGCGGATTTCCGATTTTGGCGTCAGGTAATCCACATACTTTGCCTGCAACTCGGAGACCTTGCGCCACTCCGCGACCGGATCGTCGCTATCGAGGCGCATGGCATGATATACGAAATCGGCGTAGTCTGTCAGCGACATCCGGGCGTTCTGCGCATGCGAGTTGTTTGGCATCAACGTGCCGCACCATCGCAGCCTACTCTCGACCTCACCGGTAAACGACCGCTCCATGTACCGGTCGGCGAGACCTCGTCTCGCCTTTTGGAATCGTGCCTGACGGGCAGGGTCAACACCGGCAAGCGAGTAGGAGTTTTCTGAGCCGAAGAACGCCAGATCTACGTCGATGTTTTCGACCACAAACTCCGCTACCGGCGACACCCAGTCAAGACTCTCCTCCGGCGCTTCCTTGAAGAATATCTCCGAAAAACCCTCTGGCGCCAGTTCTAGAAACGGATGCGCACCCTTGTTCACCGCTAGGCGATAGACTTCGCGGGCTAGGGGAACGTTAATGTCGGATCCGCGAATCCGCATCAGATCGCCGCTCTTGACTTCGAGCGAATATTCGACCAGCACCTTGGCGAGCTTTTCGAGCATGGGGTCAGGCATAGGGTGGGGCACCTTCTAAGCCGAGGCGCAAGATTGACTTTGACAGTCTGCGCAGCGGCTATTCAAGCTTTTTGATCATTATCCACGAACGGTGATTGACGTGCGATACCTCGCGGTTTCGCATGGGCGTTCCAGTCGTATCCTGATAGAACTGATCGATGGCATCGTGCGTTCTGCCATCGTGAATAAAGCACATTCCGAGGTAGTAATGCGCCGAAGAAGATGAGCCCAAATGCGCGAGATAGGTGTCGATCCCGGATTCGGCGTCCTTGTAATCGCCGCGATTGTAGTATGCAATGGCGACGTTCAGGTACGTCGCCCGCAGTGACGCCTCGTAGCTTGCGGCCCCAACATAGTAGAGCACCATGAACAGCAAGAACGCGACAAAAACGCGGTTCATCGTCCAGAAGCCAGGCGTCCTCGGCCTTTCGGACTCCTCGATATCGGATTGCGACGGCATCAGCCGCTCAAGGTCTTCGGAGGTCATTGATGTTGCCGTGTTCGGAATGCGAAGTTCAAACAGAAACCAACAAAATCAGTATCTGACTTGAGGAATTATGCCTAGATTGAATGATTAGTAAAGGGATGCCTATAATCCTTTGCCGCCTGCACTAATAAAGTGCAGCCGATGCTGGATCGAAGGCACCCCATTTGTCATGCAGCGACAAGCACCGCCTTACGTCGCTGACTCAATGGTTCAATTGCGTTGATTTCGTTCCCATATTGAAGCATGGCAACGCGCAGATCGAAGTGGTTTTGCATATTTAACCAGAATTGCGGTGTCTGGTCGAATAGCTTCCCTAGCCGCAAGGCCATGTTTGCAGTGACTGACCTCTCGCAGCGCAAGAGCTGCCGAAGATGACTTTGAGTTATCCTAAGCTCCTTGGCAAGGCGATATTCAGTCATTTCTAGCTCAGGCAGATAATCTTCGCGCAGGGCAGTTCCTGGATGAAGATTTAGTAGCTGCTTCATTTCGGCAGACTGCGCATCCACTGTACGCCGTGTAAGTGCCATTTTTTGTCTCCACATGGTCGGTTGAACAGCCGACGCAAATCTGTCTAATGATAATCTGTCAGTTCGACGTTAATTGCATCCCCTGGGCCAGGTTTGCCTGCTGCATTAGACTCGCTCCGCTCCACCCAGGTGAAACAGATTCGCCATTGTCGATTGACCCAAATCGCCTTTTGGCCCTCGCGGTCGGCATGGAGATCGTGCAGCTTATTGCTATTTGGTACTAGCAAATCGGTAATGTGCACTGCGTCGTTTAGATAACCGAGTTTTCGCTGAGCGGCCGTCAATATGTCTTGAGGAAACTTCCGTGACTTGCCCGATATGAATACGTCCTCGGTATCGGAATCGAGGAAGTTAAGAATCATGATGAAATACTACCGTATTTGAATACTAGTGTCAAGTGCGGTAGTACTCGTAACGAGTACTATTTTCGGAATCTCTGCGGATAAACTCGAGGCAGGGCGGGAAATGACTGACCAGCGGCGAGAGTGGATGGCCTGTTAACTTACGGAGGAGTGCTGATGTCCTGCAACGGACGAGCTAGCGGCGACAGATGCTGCGCCGCTTATCTCCTGAAACAGCCTCCGTCCTAGCTCCGTTTGTAAAACACCCCGCGGGTCGCATCTCGCCTTAAGCGCGGCAAACCTAGCCAAACAATCTTCGCCGATCGCGCGCCGCGCTAGCGACGGTGTGAGAAGCGAATCCTTTGCAAAATAGAAGCGGCCGCCGTGGTCGATGACGTTGTTGCTGAGACGTTCTATCAGGACACGAAGTCCGGCTTCGTTCTTATCATTGATCGGGTAATCCAGCGCAAGCGAATATCCCTCGACGGCATGAGTCATCAGGAACTGATCGGGGCGATGGCGCTTGAATACTCCCAGGTACGGCACGATTCCGGCCTTCTGGCTGAGAATTATATGCTGGCTGAACACTTTTTCGGCGTTCTCTTCGGGTACGAAGCTCTGGAACTGGATCAGCGCGCCCGGCTTGTACGCGCGTTTCCAGCCCGGGACATAATCGAGTAGGAACGCAAATTGCGCGTGAGGCTGCATGACGGTTTTGTTGTTTCCGATGGTCGAGCCTTCCAAAAACTTTGCGGAATTGATCGCCTTCGTACCGAGATTGTTTGTGAACGGCTGCATCAGAGTGCCCATCAGCGACTTGGGCAAAATGCCAAACAGCGTGTCGGGCAACTCCTGATTCACAACACGCAAAGTCTGCGCGGGCGATGGATCCTCGCCGGGTTTGAGGTAGTTCGCTGTGTGGACAACTCCGCGTCCCAATTCATTCCCGCTTGCAAAGCAGTCGATCCAGCCGACCATATAATCAGCTTCGTGGCGGCGCTTGTCGAACTCGTTGATGATTTCGGCAAAACTGCGGATCGCGAATGCGTCCACGCGCAACAGCCCCGAATACACCTTCTTCATTTGTAGCGAAAGTCGGGTAAAGACGCCAAGCTGACCGAATCCGCCGATGGCCGCGTAGAACAGCTCCGGTTCGGTGTCTCGCCTGCAAGTCTTGATCTCGCCGGTCGGCAGGAGGATATCGAATTCGACAATATTGTCGCCGATGGGGCCGACCTTGTAGTTGTTCTTGCCGTGGAAGTTCATGCCTGCCCCGCCGCCGAGGGTGACATGCATAGTGCCTGGAACGACCGGTGGCCACCAGCCGTCGCCCAGGCAGTACTGCCAAAGCTGGCGGATGGTAACTCCCGGCTCGGCATCGATCCGGCCGGTTTCGGGATCCCACGCGAGGATGCGGTTCATGCGGGACATGTCGAGGACGACATTTTCGGCGTTGAGCGATGCGTCGCCGTACGAGCAGCCCGCACCGCGCGGCGCAACGGAAACGCCGCGCGCCGCCGCCTCCATCAGCACTCGCCGCGTTTGCTCGACCGTGCTCGGCCTATGCACAAACGCCAAGCTGGCGCGGTTCATGCCCCACGCTTCGAGGAGCTCCAAACGGTCAGGTGATAGCAGGTCAAATCGGTCGGGCATGGCGAAAGTTAACTGCAAATTATTCCACGTGGAATAATTCACCGTGAGTTACCTAAATATTGAGCTTCTGCATTATGGGCGACGGCACCATCTTGATCACTGCGCCAATTACGCCCCAGATTTTCGGGACATAGACTGTTTGCGCCCCCTCGTCGTACGCCTTCAGGATTTCGTCCGCGGCGGCCTTCGCCGAGATCGGCTTAGGGAACGGCGGCAGCTTCAGCCCTGCAATTAGATCGGTATAAACGAACCCCGGCTTTATGGTCAAGACATGCACGCCGTAGCGTCCGAGGCGGTTCCGCAGTGCTTCGAGGTAGGTGTCGAGCGCGGCCTTCGACGTGTTGTACGCCGGGACACCGCGCCGTCCGCGATCGCCGGCGACCGACGAAATCCCGATGATCGTCCCCGCCTTGGTCTTTTCAAACCGCTCCGCCGCGAGGTTCAGCCACGCCATTGCGCCGAGGACATTGACTTCGATCACCTGGCGGTCCTTTTCGAACGAGTACTCATTTGGGCCGACGCTCGGCGATACGCCCGACGAATAGACAACCACATCTACTCCGCCCAAATCGCCGATAATCTGCCGTAATAGTGCCGGAATCTTGTCGTACTCGACCACGTCCGACACATAAATTTTGGCAAGCTCCCGCCCCGCAATTCGATTAATCTCTTCGGCAAGGCTCGTAAGCTGCGCCTCGCGCCGCGCAACCAACGCCACCTTGTATCCCCGCCCCGCAAACCCCCGCGCGACCTCGGCCCCAATGCCCGACGACGCCCCGACCACCACTGCAATTTTGGATTCTGACATTAGGTTGATTCTACCATGCTGGTCGCGTTGGCGTTCATAGCGGTATAATTGTGCGAAAACCGAACAGATATTCCCCGAAAACGTCTTGCACTGGAAGAGGATTCCTAAAAAACTTATGAAAGCTTCAGAAGCAGTCGGTGCAGTCGTACGTTCAGGCGCTCAGTTAGGCATATGGGGAACAACTCTGCTTGCACTTATTAGCGCCGCTCCGGGTCACGACATGACTACGCTAATCACTTTTGTCGGAAGTGTAGGCGGCAATTTGGTTGCAAACATCCTTGAACGCGCCTCACGAAACGATGATATAGATGCCAACGAACTACGTGAGCTGCTAGGCAGTCCTAACGAGCTCGATGCCATTCGCCAACTTGACGAACAATTGAGGGTCAATTTCAAGTCACTTGAGCAGGAAGTTCGGCGAATGGCCGCAAGCATTACGGCCGAACAGGGCCAACTAGCCCAACTCATAGCCGGCCTCACTGTATCAATCGACTCCGAAAAAGAAGTTCTCAACTCCGCTGTAGTTGGCTTGCAGACTGGACAAGGATCGCTCCAGGACGTAGTGAACAAAGCGGCGCGAGACAGCGAAGTGCGTGACACGGAAAACACGACAATGCTTCGTGAAATAACGAAGCGACTTGCTGCTATCCAAATCGTGAATCAGCCCGATGGCACCTACAACGAGTTTGAAGTCGCTATTCGAGCAAAAATTGAGATGGCAAGGGACTTGCTTAATAGTGGTAAGCCTGTTACCGGCTTGAAGTTTCTTAGGCAATTGGAAGAACCCGATATAATTGCTAAATTGAGCGACGACACGAAGTTCAAGCTGTGGACGAATATCGGTGCCGCTGCCGCTTGGACTTCAGACGTTTTGACCGCTGCCGAATATCTCACGTTGGCCCACAATGTTAAGCGCGACGACAAGGTTGCCATTATTAATGCTGCAAGCGCGGCTCTAATGTCGGGTCGTAACGATGAAGCGCTTCTTCTTTCCGAGCGTGCACGCATAGCCGATCCAAGATCGCCGGAAGCCATGTCCCTATATATTCAAGCGATTGTTCGACTCGACCGTCCCAGCGAACTCGACAGGCTTATTTCAGACGAGGACTGGATTCTATGCGATGCCCAGTGTAGCTTTCAGCTAGGCAGCTACTATTTCAGTATCCATGACTTTCGTCGCGCAGAGATCCGCTTTCGTGCAACGATCAACCTCAATGCTCAGCGCGCAGACGCTCATATGATGTTGGCCCAGTCACTTTTCTATCCAATTATGGTGCGTTTCGACAGTGACGTACCCTTTCCAGGCGTTATGGCTATTGATGATCGAAATAGGCTTACGGAAGCTGAGGATGAACTGACAACCGCCATGCGACTCCTAGCTGACCAAGAATATGAAGAAATGATTATCTTGGCAAGGGCAAATCGCGGCGCGATTAGAGCAAAGCTAAATAAATACAAGGAGTCAATGGATGATTGCAATGCCGTACTGACGTACGATCCAAGAAACAGCTTAGCCTTACGAAACAAGGCGCAGCTGTTGCTGAAAGACGGGAAAACCCAGGAAGCTGTCGAGCTGTTCGACGAAATATCGGATGCGAACCAGAAGGACGGCGCAAAGAAGGCTCTCGCTCTCGCTCTAATACGCATCAATCCCACCAAGGCAATCCAACTCTTGAGGCCACAGTGGGATGAAAATAAGCAATCAGCTGAATCCCTTGAAGGCGCCAGTCTACTTCTTTGGGCGTACTCAGAGTCAAAAGACTCGACCGCTGTGGCTGACCTTGTAGAAGAGTTGCGAAACCTATGGCCCGATCATCCGGAGTCATTGGCCGCAATAGCCGCGCAACTTGACCGCGATGGCAAGGGCGAAGAAGCCGTTCCATTATTGGAGGACGCACTTTCCAATGCGACTGGAAATCTAAAGCATTGGGTCGCTTGGCAATTAGCGAGTCTACTCTATGAGCTTGGGCGACTTCAAGAAGCTGCCGCGCTGTATGAGGGCATTGTAGATACAGGTAGAGACTCAGTTGATTTGAGGAAGTACCTTTACAGCTTGTACCAATCTGGTAGGCACAAGCTCGTGCTAGAAATTAGCAGTTCTGTAAGAAATGGTGGTCAGGCAATTCCGGTTATTTCAGAACTGGAGGCTGCTGAACTTGAATCAATCGGACGATTGCTTGAAGCAAAGGATTTAATCGAACAGCTCCTACGCAATGGGGCTCGCGAGCACAAGCACGTTACTCATCTTGCTCAGCTTTATCACAGGCTCGACCAAGATGCAAAGGCCATTGAATTAATTGAATCGATTTCTTACGATGCGATACGTGACAACCCTCAAATGCTTTTTCAAGTCGCAAAGCTGCGGACGGCGCTGGGCATGCCTTACGCGCTAAATTATGCTTATCAGGCACAGAGGCTGACCAAAGGCGACCCAGACCTGCAAGCTCAATAT
This sequence comes from uncultured Armatimonadota bacterium, assembly GCA_963699265.1. Classification (GTDB taxonomy): domain Bacteria; phylum Armatimonadota; class Armatimonadia; order Armatimonadales; family Capsulimonadaceae; genus CAXSEA01. Next base: position 3,191,143 of record OY969427.1, read on the forward strand.
ATGCTACTTTGCTTTGAGCAAAGTCCTGACGAAATTGAACGCACGGCATATCAGCCGGAAACAATAGCGGTCAACACGTCGGTCATATTACGACGCGCTGACAAGCTTACTATCTTAACGGTGTTGGACGAACCAAGCCTAGACTTGAGCAACGGAGAAATTTCGATAAACAGTCCGATGGCGAAAAGACTGCTTGGACTCAAGTTGAATGATAAAGTATCGCTTGCAGATTCGCCGATCTCTAACACCGAGTACGATGTTGCTGGAATTCTTACCAAGTATGTTGGAGCTAGCTACGAAATCACCGAAAAATTTAAGTCAGGTGTTTACAGCAGCGATAAGTTCTTTGCCGGAGACATAGCCGAATCGGATTTTGTGCCAAGATTTCTTGACCAGCTTGATCAACTTAAGCAACGCGGGGATGCAGTCCACGACTTCTATAAGGCGCATAAGTTTCCAATCCACACTTTCGCGGAAGAGGTGGGAAGGCCACTCGCAGACGTTTGGATAGCGCTTACGCAGTCCAAGAGCGCCAGTCTATTTGCCGACATTAGCACTTCTGAGTCGATTGCTTCACAGGCTCAGGCCATGATGGAGGCTACCGAGCTTGTTATTGATGAAACGGCTCTGTACCTGCTTGCGCGCACGGGACAGTCACGTATTCTCGCCAAGCATTATCGATTATTAATCCCGCAACACACAGTTGACAAAATTTCGGATGAACTAGATTCAGTAAACAGGCGACCTCCACCTTCATTTGCGATGTGGAGCGAAGGTGGACAGTATCACAGCGATAAGATCACGACTGAAAGCATCGCTGACAAGCGGCAGCTACTAGAGCAGGCCTTGTCCATTGTAACCGGCTTTGCCGAGGTGCTTCCGGCAGATCATCTGCTCACAATAGAAAACGAGATTGCAGAAATTGTGGGCAGAGAGTTTGCAGCAACAATTTCTATTGCGCTAGAACGGGGTTGCCCGGTCTACGTGGACGACTATGCTCTTCAACAGGTTCTGAAGGTTCACTTCGACCTAATCGGCGTATCATCAGTTTCAATACTCTATGCCCTAAAGGACTCGGCGCAAATTCGTGCGGACGAGCTCAGTCGTCAGCTACTCAACTTGTTTAGGATGAACTTCGTTTTCATACCGGTGAACGCAGACTTTGTCTATTATTTGCTGAAAGCTGAGGATTTTAGAATTAGCGATGACTTACGAAAGGTCTTAGCGTCTCTAGGAGCGCCAGACTGTAGTGATGATGGGGCATTAGGACTCGCAACTGAAACGCTATATAAGGTGTGGGTGGAACGCTTACTGGATATTACAAGGCAGCAAATTTTGTATGCCATCCTATCGGCGATTACGCACGGCAGAAATGCGAGCATGACATGCCGAAGGCTTTCATTATTGGCAAGGCGTAGATTCCTACTGTTTCCCGACCGCTATGCAGATATGATGATTCAAATGCATGCCTGGATGATAGGCAACGGGATTGCAATATAGTCGCGTACCTTGCGCCATTTTGGCTAGACCAGTCAGAAGCGTCGGCTACTGTTGACTGGCTCCAAACTAGGGCCCTGTCTACCTCGCAAAATACGTCACCGTCTTGGCCGCTCGCCCCTGGTCGTCGCGGACGGTGATCATCACGGGGCCGGTGCCGGGGGGCATGATGAAGTCGAAGGGGCGTTGGACGACGCGCGTGTTGCCGCCCCTCTGCACTTCAATCACGGGATTGAGGCAGTAGGTCGAAAGCGCAATCGAGATCGGGCCGTTGTAGCTTGCCGGGAACTCGGTCGTGATCGGCTGATAGGTGACGGTGCCGGGAGGGTCGGTGTCGGTGGCGATGGTCGAAAGGAAATAGGGGTCGGCGACGCAGGTTTTGAACGATGTCAGCGCGGCGCTGCCGGGCGGGAGCGAGTAGTCGTTGAGGCGGCGATCCATGTCCGCGCCGTTGAGGTTGTTGCGGTCAAACCAGCAGAACATCTTCAGGCGTGGGTAGCGCAACTTGATGGCCGACAACAAATCCGCGATGCGCGCGGCAGCGAAATCGTCGCACGATTTGCCATTGTCGGCATGCGCTTCCCGCGAAACACCGCATTCCACCAGGCAGAACGGTTTCCGCCCGGCGTACTTCTGATAGAACGGATCGATGTAGAACGACGGGTTGTCCTGCCAGCCGGACTGCGCCGGGTTGTCGTCGTAGTATTTCACCACATAGAGGCTTTCGCCGACCCAGTTGACGACATCGTCGCCCGGGTAGTACTGGTCAATATTGCCGACGGGAATCATGTTCGGCGCCCAGACCATGGCGACTCGCGGCGCAATATGCGCCATGACGTCGTGCACCACGCGGAACGCCTTCTTATATGCGCCCGGGTCCTTGCCCCACGGCGCCCAAAAACCGTTCATCTCCCCGCCAAACCGCAAAAAGCAGTAGACACCACTCTGGTTAAGGTCGCTCGCAAATCCTTCGAGATACTCGTCGTCGGACACGCTGTAGATGTCGTACGGCTCCATCGCGATCTCAATGGCACGTCCGGCTTTGGCCTGTGCATGCGCCCACGCGAACGGAAACTCCTGGCCGTAACGGATATAGCGGAACGCGACCGCGACATTGCGTCCGATGCGGTCCTGAAAACTGCCGACCATGGATTCGCCGGGGAATGTCCGGCCCTCGCTTGGCGTGTCGAGCGTGCCAATGTAACAACCGGCCGTCGGCTCGAGCTTGGCGAGGGTTGCGGGTTGCGATATTGGTTGCGGAATGCCGACCGTGAGGGATGTCCCTAGTCGCCACGCGTGACGTCGTTCGACCTCCGCACCCTCAGGGTCGCCTATTTTGACCCGCAGCGCGGCCTCCTGAAGGTACGCCTGGCACGCGCGGTCGTACCGCCCCGCCTTCTCTTCAGCCTCGCCCCAGTTTCGCGCGAGGGCGGCTGAGGTGAATGTCGGAACGGACGGCAGCATGCCGGCGAGCGGCGGCTTAGCGACACGGGCGACGGCCTTGTGCGGGGTGATATTCGCGGCGTTCACGGCTGACGCAAGCAAGCTCAGCATTAAGAGGATGGTCAGCGGGCAGTGAAGGAAGCGACGTTTTGTTGCGGCGAAAAGGAAGAGTCCCATTGCTGTTGTAATCCAACCTCTAACGGGATAATTTTGCCCCGCGAAAACAGTTCGGCGGCGCAAACCAATTATAAGGGATTATCGGCGAAAAATCATGAGGAGGTCAGGGGATTTCGGTGGGGGATTAATCGGCGCATGAAGGTTAGTGTCTGTCATCCTGAGCGGAGTGAGGAACGAACGCAGTCGAAGGAACACGTAGTTCGCTGACGGACATCACCGGGTTAGCGAACTACGTGTTCCCTCCGCGACGCTCGTACCTCGCTCTGGTCGGGATGACGGACAAAGACATGCTTGCGGGACTGCGCCCACAAGCATGCCACCCAGATTTCTATTTGACGCTAAATGTCCCCGTAAACGTCTTGCTCGCGGTTCCGGCGGCGTTGCCAAAGCTGGTTCCCGACTGAGAGTCTGTCGGATGAGCAGCATTAAGTCCGGAGGAGATGTCCTCAGGCTTAGACCATTTTATGTGATCGTCGGCGAAGAGGAAATTGGAGCCGTTCGTGTGTCTGCCTGTGGGACTATCGAATTGCGATGGCACCGGTTCCGGGCGGAGTCCGAGATAGCCGGTCGCGTAGAGAAGGCCAGCGGGATGCGACCGAGGTGCGGTGGACAAATTGCCGTCGATGCCGTTGCCGATGGGCGAGAATTGGGTTGCGCCGGTCGCGCGGCCTTCGTCGGGCAGGTCGACGCGGGCGGTTGCGCCTTCTACTTCGAACGCGAGCACTGTTCTAGCTGGCTTTGTTAGGGACTTATCCCCTATGCCAGCCATATTGCGATTTTCGCCGTAGGAGACATCATGCGCCGCAGACGAACCTGAGCGGCTCGTCGGAGCAGACGTAAACGCCGGTAGCCTTGATATAGCCATATATTTGGCTGCCCCATCCCTCGCCATTGCCCTTGCCGAATAGACCGCACGGGTATTTATCGTCATAGTCTTGAATGTATTGCGCGAATCCAAGGCCAAGCTGCCGCTCATTGGACGCGCAGTAATTGTGGCGACCAACGCGTGCTTTTGCAAATATCGGAAAAATGAACACCGCGACGATCACGATGATCGCGCCAACTATGAAGATGTCCATTAGCGTAATCTCGTACGGCTTACTTTGGTCATGATTCATATTCATGGCTCGTTGTCCTAGCCTCTACCTGACGCTGAACGTGCCGAGAAAAGTCCTGTTCGCTGTTCCGGCGGCTTTGCCGATTGTTGCGCCGGCTGGCAGATCAGTTGAATGGGCGGCGTTGGTGCCGGATGAGATCGCGTTAGGCGCGCACCATTTGATGTGGCCGTCGGCAAACGTGTAGTTGGAACCGCCATTGTGTCGCGGCGCGGTCGTGAACTGAGTTGCTGCGGCCAGTGGGCGGTTGCCTAGCTGGCCGGTCGCGTAGCTGACTGTTTGTGGCCCGTTTATTTTGCTGGCAAGTCTGCCGTCCAAGCCGTCGCCGACAGGAGAATAATCTTGGTTTGTTGTGCCGCCTTCGTTGATCAAGTTCACATTGGTTGCTACAGGCGAGGTTTCAAAGACTAGGATTGTTGCAGCTTGGTTGGAGTAAGTAGTTTGTTTTGATGCCAGCGGCGTTGGCGTTGTAGCCGTAGGTCACGTCATAGTGGCCGGGAGCTGGCCAACCCGTCGTTGATTCTGGGCACATGTACACAAGTGGGACCTTGGTGTAGCCGTATATTTGCGATCCCCAGCCGAGGCCGCGATTTCCTCCGACTACGCCACACGGGAAGGTGTTGTCGTAGTCTTGTACGTATTGGAGAAAGCCAAGCGCAATTTGGCGCTCGTTCGATCCGCATACCCAGTTCTCGTAGTGGTGTGATGGCCTCGCAAACATGGGAATGACAATTGCGGCAATGACAAAGAGCACAAGTAATGCGCCGACGATAGTCAGGAACACTTTAATGACTGCCATAGTCGATACATCCTCCGTTTGCTCGATTATCTTACGCTAAAAGTCGCGCTAAACCTTCCCAATTCGGTGCCGGACGCGCGTCCTGAGACAGTGCCGGTTTGCGGATCGGTGGAATTGGTGGCGTTCATGCCTGTTGAGACCGAATTTGGGGCGAACCACTTCATGTGCGAATCGGCGAAGAGGAAATTTGAGCCTCCTGAATGGAGTCCACCTGCGGATGAGAATTGGGTGGGCGACCTTCGCCGTCGATTACCGATGTATCCCGTAGCGTATTTGAGGTCGCTGAAGCTGAGAAACGAGCCGTTGGTGAGACTGTCGTCGAGGCCGTTGCCAATGGGTGACAGGTCGGTCTTCGGCGAGAGCGTCGTCATGTCGGTCGAAGCGCCGGAGATTTCGAAAACGACAACGGTTTGGGCGGGCGATTCGAACGCGTCGATTTTGCAGATGGCGTTGGGGTTATAGGCATAGGAGATCGAATAGCCGTTTGCCAAATCCGCGTCTGCCGGATGTGATTTGTCGTCGGGACAACGATAAGCTTTCGCATCGCGGACATAAGGGTAGATTTGGCTCGCCCAGCCGAGGCCTGAACGGTGAACCAACCCGCACGGCATCTTTAAGTCATAGTCCTGGATATATTGCGCGAATGCAAGGCCGAGCTTGCGCACATTTCCCGCGCAGATGGACTGCCTGCCGGGTGGATTTTCATGGATCGGGTAGCAGTAGATTGATACGATCAGGCCCAAAAAGAAGAGGGCTGTCCAGATTCGAAGTTTTGACAGTTTCGAGAGATTTGCCATGACGTTAACAGTTAAGTTCAACTGTCATCGTATGCAATTTGGCGCTTGACCGATCAATTCCTGCCTGACGCGGCGTTCCAAGACATGCCTGGCGCTGAGACGCCAAGCATGCCACCCGGAGACTGTTCCTGGGTACACTCACGCAAGCAGTTTTCCCTGCACCAATTCTCAAATTCGAAGGGACATTTTGTCATGCAATATCGCAACCTGGGCAAGTATGGCGTTAAGGTCAGCGAGGTTTCGCTGGGGTCGTGGCTGACCTACGGCGGGGCGACCGAGGCCGAAATCGCCGAGCAGTGCATCGACCGGGCGTACGAACTCGGCATCAATTTTTTCGACACCGCCAATGTCTACGCGACCGGCGAATCGGAAAAAGTGGTCGGCAAGTCGCTGTCGAAGTATCCGCGGGATTCGTACTTCCTCGCCACCAAGGTCTTTTTCCCGATGGGCGACGGCCCCAACGACCGCGGCCTGTCGCGCAAGCATATCTTTGAGCAGTGCCACCTGTCGCTCAAGCGGCTTGGAGTCAACTATATCGATCTCTACCAGTGCCATCGTTATGACCCAACTGTCCCGCTTGAAGAGACCCTCCTCGCGCTCGATGATCTCGCGCGCCAGGGCAAAATCCTGTACGCTGGCGTCTCCGAATGGAGCGCCGCCCAGATCGCCCACGCCTGCCGACCTGATCCGGTCCCACAACTGGCATCCGCTGGTGTCGAACCAGCCTTACTACAACATGATCGGGCGCGGGATCGAAAAGGAGGTCATCCCGGTCTGCGAGCGCGAAGGACTTGGGCAAGTGGTCTTCTCGCCTCTCGCGCAAGGTGTGCTCACTGGCAAGTACAAGCCCGGCGCGCCGCCGCCCGCGGACAGCCGTGCTGCCGATCCGCGCCAAAACATGTTCATGGGCAACCGAGGCGCACTGGATCAGGATACGCTGGTTCGTGTCCAAAAGCTCATTCCCATCGCCGAGTCGCTCGGTCTGACCATGTCGCAGATGGCGCTCGCGTGGGTGCTACGGCAGAAGAACGTCGCGAGCGTGATTATCGGGGCGTCGAAAACGTCCCAGATCGATGACAATGTCGGCGCCGTGGGCAAAACCCTTGCTCCGGAAGTTTTGGCGAAGATCGACGAAGCGCTGGAAGTGGCTTAGGACCCTCCCCCCGCCTCCCGAAACGGGAGGAGCTTTTAGTTCCCCTCCTTTCGGAAGGAGGGGCTAGGGGAGGTGGTCTTGCGGCTGATCCACTTAACCAGGCTTAGCTCTCACCGAATCACCTCCTACCTCACCTAACCTCTCCTTCCGAAAGGAGAGGGACAGAGAATTTAAACGAACCATTGCTAGTCTGGCTCCTCCCGCTTCGGGAGGTTGGGAGGGTCTGAAAGGACTTTTCTTTATGAACAACAAACTTTCCAACGGTCTCAAAATCACCTGGCTCGGCCACTCATGCATGCTTTTTGAGACGCCGGGCGGGAAATCGTTGCTGGCCGATCCGTGGCTGATGGGCAACCCGAAATGCCCGGAGCCATATAAGACAAATGGGGTCGACAAGCTTGACTATATGCTGATCTCGCATGGCCATTTCGATCATATTGGCGATGCGGTCACGGTAGCGAAGGCTACAAAGGCGACCGTGGTTTGTGTATTCGAGACGTCGGTGTGGCTTGGCAAGAAAGGCGTGGAAAATGTTGCGCCGATGAACAAGGGCGGGACGATGGCCCTCCCAGGCAGCGAGAATATCACTGTAACTATGGTTCATGCCGACCACTCGTGCGGCATCACCGATGATGACGGCTCAATCATTTACGGCGGCGAACCGTGCGGCTATGTGATCACGTTTGAGAACGGTTACAAGGTGTACTTCGCAGGCGACACGGCGGTCTTCGGCGATATGGCGCTGATTGCGGAACTATATCAGCCGGACTTGTCCATCCTGCCGATCGGTGACCGGTTTGTGATGTCGCCTAAAGAGGCGGCGAAGGCGATTGAGCTGCTTGGCGCGAAGCGTGTTGTGCCGATGCACTTCGGGACATTCCCGCTGCTTACCGGCACGCCAGATGCGCTGGAGTCGCTGATTGAGGGCAAAGGCGTTGAACTGCTGACGCTTGAGCCGGGCGAGACGGTGGATTAACTATCGTGTTCTGTCATCCCGACCAGAGTGAGGAACGAACGGCGTGGAGGGAACACGTAGTTCGTTTGACGGCAAGCTTCCGGTTAGCGAACTACGTGTTCCCTCGACTTCACTCGTGCCTCGTTTCGCTCGGGATGACGGACAAGGCCAATGGGCCGCACTCCCCATGCGAAAAAAGGCCCAGCGGCCTTAGAGGGTTCCTGAAATTCCTCACTATTCTCTTTCCCTTCCCGATCCGGGAGGGGTGGCGAGGAACGAGCCGGGGTAGGTCACTATTGATCACCCGCACCCTCGGCAAAATCGGTTTGCGGGTCAGCGAGATTGGGTTCGGCGGTTGGGCGATTGGCGGCGATGTCAATGGCTATATTCAAGGCGGCTATGGGCCGACCAACGACGATGAATCCCGCGCGGCAATTCGGCAGGCGCTGGAACTGGGGGTGACGTTCTTCGACACCGCCGACATCTACGGCAACGGCCACGGCGAGGCGTTGCTTGGCGAGGTTATAGATCAGTGGCCAGATAAGCAGAACGTCGTGATCGCAACCAAAGGCGGGATCAACTTCTACCGCGAGGGCGAGGCGCCGGAACTGGATTTCACGCCGTATGCGATTGCGAACGCCGTCCAGCATAGCCTGGCGAGGTTGCGCAGGGAAGTGCTTGACCTCTATATGCTCATGACCCCGCCGGTTGAGCTCCTTACGGAAAAGCCGCACGTGCGCGAATCGCTGCTAGCATTGCAACGGGCAGGCAAAATCGGAGCGTTTGGCGTTTCGCCTGCGACGATCGAGGATGCCGTAGACCTGCTGCGCAGCGATTTTCCTCTGGATGCGATTGAGGTGACGTTCAATCTGCTCGACCAAGGCGCGATCCGCGAAGTCCTGCCGCTGGCAAAAAGACGCAAGGTGGCCGTAATTGCACGCGAGCCTCTCGCTAACGGACTTCTCACAGGTAAGTACAACGCCGAGACCCGGTTTGACGAAACTGACCACCGTTCGGGCATGTCGCCTGAGTATCGCGGCGCGGTTGCGGAAGTGGTTGGGGAATTGGGAAATGTTTTGGTAAATCCCGCTCGGACTTTGCCGCAAGCGGCGTTGCGCTTTGTGCTCGATGAACCCGGAGTGACGGTAGCAATTCCCGGCGCAAAGACGGCGGCGCAGGTTAGGGAAAATGTTGGAGCCGTATACACTCCTCCAATCACGGACAGCGAGCGAATCGCAATCCACAAGGTATTCTTTCCAGGTGATTAGCGCCGCAGACCCCTCCGTCTCGCAAGCTCGCCACCTCCCCGAAGCGGGAAGGCAAGGTTAGGATGTCGCGTTCAGGGTAATTCAGAGTTACGGCTACCTACTCATGCGAAACTATTAGTCTATGAAACTCGCAACCGCAGCCCAAATGCGCGAAATGGATCGTCGCGCCATCGAAGAGTTTGGCATTCCCAGCATTGTCTTGATGGAGAACGCCGCGATTCGCGTGGCGGATGAGATTGCGAAGCGGGTCAACAAACCGGATTTCGCATTCGTTGTTGCGGCTGGATCCGGCAACAATGGTGCGGATGGGATTGCTGTCGCTAGGCATCTAAGAATTCGTTACGGCGCACATGGTGTGATTTTCCTGTGTGGCGAATCTGAGTCCAAGACGACTCCAGACTTTGACATCAATCTAAAGATTGCGAAAAAACTCGGCATATCTGTTATGAGCTTTCACGATAAGACGTTCAAAGACGACTTGTCGATGTCGAGCGTGGTTGTTGACGCAATTCTGGGCACGGGCGCGAAAGGTGCACTTCGACCAACTGCCGCAGCTGCAGCTAAGGCGATCAGGTACGTCGGTCTGTTCGATTTTCCACTACTAAAGGTTTCCATTGACATACCCTCGGGCGTTGATGCAGACGACGGAACAGTTTATGATCCCGCTGTTCATGCTGATTTGACTGTCACTCTAGGTATGTCGAAGCCAGGCCTGCACCTATGTCCCAAAGCTAACGTTGGTGAGCTAGTCGTTGCGGACATCGCGATTCCCAAGGAAGCAAAGCCAAGCAAAGAAGACCTCAAGACGAATTTGACTGATCGGCATGATGTTTGGCTTCAGATTCCCTCTCGGCAGGAGTCCCGCGACACCAACAAATCCACCTACGGTGCGGTTGCGCTGTTTTGCGGGTCGGCGGGATTTGCGGGGGCGGCGACATTGTCGTGCCTTGGCGCGACCCGCGCAGGAGCGGGGCTGGTGACTCTGGGAGTTCCGGAGGGAATGTTGGATGTCATGATGGCGCGGTTGCCGGATACCGTAATGACGCGCGGATTTGCGCAGACTGAAACGCGGGCATTCGGCCACGGGGCTATCGAGGCGGCGTTGCAGTTTGTTGAAAAGATGGACGCGGTCGGAATTGGGCCGGGGATTGGTCAGGACAACGAAACGCGCAAATTCGTCGCTGAGTTTGTGGCGAAGTGTCCGAAGCCGATGGTGCTCGACGCCGATGCGCTCAACTGCCTTTCGCTTGAGCCTGATCACGGGGCGTCAATCATCAAATCGCGAAGTGCGGCGACCATTCTTACCCCGCATCCTGGTGAGATGGGAAGGCTGCTCGGCATTTCGTCAAAGGACGTGCAGGCCGACCGATTGGGTTCGGTGCGCAAGGCTGCGGAAACGTTAGGCTGCGTTGCGCTGCTGAAGGGGGACAAGACCCTTATTGCTGCACCCGACGGTCATCTAGCCATCAACGAGACCGGCAACTGCGGCATGTCGAGCGGAGGGATGGGCGATGTTCTGACAGGAGTCGCAACGACATTCCTCGCGCAGATCGGGGATCCGTTCAAAGCCGCAGCGTCTGCGTCGTATGTTCACGGCATGGCTGGCGATCTTGCGGCCACGCTGATCGGTAAAGCCGGTTTGATGGCAAACGAGGTCGCCGATTTTGTCGCGACGGCGATCAAGCAGATCATGGATGAGGAGAAATAAGTGGCTAAAACAGATGGACATGTCTTCGCCCGTTGCGCGATGATCGGGTTTGTGGCCGGACTTCGGTCGATGATGGCACCCGCGCTGGTGATTCAGGACATCGCGACGCACACGCCGCATCCGCGTCGCGGCCTAAAGTTCTTCGCGAAATTTGCGACGCCGCGCGGCAAGCTGATCTCAAAATTGAACACTGTAGGCGAATTGATCGGCGATAAGCTGCCCTTCATTCCCGCACGGACTAAGACGCCTAGCCTCATTTTTCGCATGCTCTCCGGCGCGTTTGCCGGAGGTGCGCTGGCGGCGAGTCGAAAACAGTCACCGGTTTTGGGAGCTATTGTTGGCGCATTTGGCGCGGTTGCGGGGACATACGGCGGCTACCACGCACGTCAGTGGGTTGACAAGCACACACGTTTGCCCGACCCTGTCATCGGCCTTGCCGAAGACGGAATTGCAATGGCGATAGGAAGAGTGGCGCTTTCGAAGTAGGAAAGCTCACCCCGTTTGCATGCCCGCCATTTGGACTGATTTGCGGCCCCGATGGTAGGAAAAATAGGCGACAGCGGCGATGATGGCGATCAGAATTAGCATCCTTAGAAGCGGGTGCCTTCTTCGCTGAGGAACAGTCGGCACGGCCTGTCCAGCAGGGCTGCTAGTTGCACCCGGATTAGCCGTGGTTGGTTGTGGGGCCGGACTGGAGCTGCTGATAGGCGCGTTTGTGGATGTTCCTGTTTGAGCGCTCGACGGTTTCTGCGTAAACGTGAGCATCGCAAGCAGGAGTGTCACACCGATCAATAAGCGAGTGGATACCAGTTTTTGCATTTGCGGTTGTTCCTTAGATAATCATTGTGGCATCAACATGCGCGTGGGAACGGTATACGGCAGGTAATGCCCCTGCCTGGCCCATTTCCCAGAAGAATGTGCGAGTGGCGAAGAGTTTAAGAAGACAGGCGGGGACGCCTGCCCCACAACAATTCGGTTTATTGGCCTCGAAAAGTCCTTTCTAACGAATTGAAGGATTTTCTCTGATTTTCGCTCAATTCTAGCAACATTCTCCTGGCTCAAATTACCACAACAAAATCAAATGGCGACGCATAATTGGATTCTGCCTTGGATGGCCTTGCTAGTGAGCGTCGCCGCGTGCGCGGCCGCATTTTGGCGCGCAAAACGGCCTGAAACTCCCCTCAATTCACTGCCCCGCTCGTCATGGTTCGCCTGGTTGATCGCCGTCCTCGCCGGCCTAGTTATCGGCTGGAAGATTGGCGCGCTCACCTCGACGGACTTCTTGCCCGACCGCGGCTTCTTGCTGGGATGTGTTGGTGGCATAGCGGCTGGTTATGGCCAGCGCCGAAGCGACCTGCTCGGTGTAGCGATTGCGCTGCTGACCACAGTCATTGGGCGGCTGTGGCTGACCCATGCCGAATTGACTGGCCTAACTTCGCTTGCGATGGGCATGGCGGTGTCGCTTGTGACTCTTCGTGCAGAGTCTGACAACGTTTGGGAACGTGCTTTGCTGCCTATTCTGGTCACGGCAGGATTTGGCCTGACCGCCGTTCTCGGATTTACCCGCGCGGAGTTGATCACCGACAACTACTGGGCGGATATTCCGCTGATTGTTGGCGGACTTGCGTTTCTGGCGGCTGCAATCTCGCCCCGGCCACTGGTTCCGGTTGTTGTTGGCGTAGTTGCCGCTGCAATTTTGTACTGGTACCTCGCGAAGACATGGACACCCTTCGCCGCGCTTGCGATTGGACGAATCGTCGCGGGACTTGCCGTCGCGCTGAACAAGAGGCAACTGCCAGGATCGATCCTGGGTTCGGCCGTAGCAATCGCGCTGCTCATTGGCGGCGTGACGGGAGCGTTCCTGCTCGCGGCGGGCTACGGAATCGGGATGTTTGCGATTGGCGCGCTGATTGTCTTGATAGGTAGCACCGACGAGAACACTGTCGTATTCTCCGTGGTCGCGTTCCCCATCACATTAATAGGCTACCGGCTTGCAATGCTCTCCGCGCTCGACTCAATGCGGGTCACAGGCCCGGGCGATATTTGGAACTTGATCGCGATCGGCCTCGGTCTGATTTCGGTCGTGATCATCGCCGAACTGCTGGACAGCAAGCGGCACTGGTCGAGCTTGCAGTTTCTGTTTGCGGCGACCGTTCCCATTTTTGCGCTGGCGTACCTTTGGCAACCGCGCGAAATGGCCGGACTATTTATCGGCGTCGCGCTGGGCACGCTTGCCATTTCGGTTTTCGGCGATCCGTCAGCGACCGATGACAGGCCGAAGAGGCTGCTAATCAGCGGCGTTGTGGTGAGTCTCGTTCTACTTGAGATTATCCCGCTACTGAGCGATCTGTCCGAGCCGACACGCACCGATAGGCTGGCGCTTGTAGGTTTGCTTGCGGCGGTCGCGACGGTACGTGCGCTCATTCCGACCCCTCCGTCTCGCAGAAAGGGCACCTCCCCGAAGCGGGAAGGCAAGGACAGGCCAGAATGAGACCCCTCCGTCTCGCGGACACGGCACCCCCCCCGAAGCGGGAAGGCAAGGTTTAGGAAGGAAAGGATTCTTCTTTGAAGGAGGCACTGTACTTCCGAATCTTCCTCGCGCTTAGTATCGCCCTCGTGGGTGGTGCGATGGCCGCCGTTGTCGCGAGCCTGCCACGGGATGGACGAGTCGTTGGCGTTTGTCTGGATCGCCAGACGCACCTGCCGGTCAAGGGCGTCACGATTTTACTTTCCAAAGACAACCACGAAGACGCCAGATACGATAGTTCCATTAGCAGCCACACGCCGGATGTCTATCCCGACAATAGCAGTCCGGCGGGATGGACGCAATCGAGCTCGTCCGACAGCGATCTTGGGATGGCGGGCGCGTCGGCGGACGATCGCGAGGAGTGGGCATCCCACAGCGACGATCAGGGCATTTTCCACTTCGGCCACGTGCCGCCGGGTATCTACAGCCTGCGCACCGATTCGGACGATCACGATGAAGTCGATCAGTCGGTCGTCGTCGCCGAAGGGTCAAACCCACAGCTCGATCTCCGCATGAGGCTTTCTGCCGCGCGTTTGTCGTTCGACAATCCCACGCTCAATTGGTACCCCGGCGAATACTCCCGCGCTTGGGCTGAGCGGAGTCACGACGGCGCAAACCATTGCGGTGAAACTGGAGAAGGTCGATTTTCGGGCGGCCATTAACAGCTCGCCAGGCACGCTGGCAAACGTCCTGGGCAACAACAACGCAGGGGACATGCCCGACTCCGCGTTTACGCCTGTTTCGGCCTGGACTGTTCCCGTCGAGCACGATCCCGGCACCGCCAGCTTTTTCCAGCGGATTGGACTCACGCCGCCCGGCCAAAAGCCGCTCAGCCCAGGGCTATATCGCATGACTGCCAGTGTCAGCCAGCCGGACAGCAACGGCAAGATCGAAATGACCGACGAAATCGGATGGGCGAGGATCACGCGGCTTGCGATGATCACCAAAACGTACGGCAAAGTCGCGCTGGCAAGCGTGGTTGATCTGCAAACCGGCGCGTCGGTGCCAGGTCTTGATGTCAGTCTGTACCAGATAGGTTCGTCGCATGTTTTGCTTGATAACAAGAAGGGCTCGGCGCAAGGACTGGCGCAGCTTTCAACCGCAAGTGCGGACAAGGAGACAGAGGGAGCGCTGATTGCGCACGATCCTGCCGACGGCTCCACGACGGGCGTCGTTATCCAAATGAACAACCCTGGAGGCCAAGCCGACGAGGGCGACTCCGACCACCCATCCAGCAGCGCCAATCCGAACGCGCCTAGCCTGCGGGACTTCATCTACACTGATCGACCGGTCTATCGGCCCGGCCAGACGGTCAATTTGAAGGGCATCATGCGCCTGTTCGCGCAGTCCACAGGGTTCACGATCCCCGCGAACAAGTCCGTCAACATCCATATCACCGATGCCCAAAACACGGTCATTGCCGATCAAAATCTGACCACAAACGGCCTCGGGTCGTGGAATACGTCGGTGGCTATCTCGCCCGAAGCGCTCACCGGGGAGTACGGTGTGCATGTTACGATGGGTGACGATCCCGACGACACGGATGATGCCACGTTTGATGTCGCCGCCTACAAAAAGCCGGAATATCAGGTCAAGGTTGATTTTGACAAACCGCGCTACATTCGAGGCGATACCATCCAGGCGAAGATATCGGCCTCGTACTTTTTCGGCTCGCCGGTGCTTGGCGTTAAGCCGCATGTGTCAGTCTATCGCGGCGATTCGCCCGATGATTCCGAATCCAGTTCGCACGACAGCGACAACGGTAATGTCTCAGGCGAGGCGCTGATCGACGAGGATGTCACGCTCGACGGATTGGGCGAGGCGACGATCTCAATTCCAACGAAGGATCAGCCGCAGTCGCCATCGTTCGACGGTAACGGCGACACGACCTACTCGGTGGAAGTTAGTCTTGGCGATGGCTCCGGCAACACGGCCCAGACGACCGGGCAGACCACGGTGGCGCAGGGTCTTTTTGATTTGGATGTGACGTCTGCGTCCGGCTTTTGCAGTCCGAAAACGCCGGTAGAGGTGACGCTGACCGCGTCTGACGCGGGCGGCAAGCCGCTCGTGAATCAGCACGTATCACTCGAAGCGGTGTATGACGAGTGGGACGGCAACAACGAGAAGTTTACGTCGATCTCAAAATCTGACGTTGCGACAGGCAGCGGCGGCGTGGTGGTGACGACGATCACGCCGCCTCGCGCTGGGTATCTGCTGATCCGCGCTAGCGCTATCGATATCCGTGGCAACAAGATTCAGTCTGTCGGCACGATCTGGGTGGCGTCGGACAACGGAGTTGACCTTTCAGCGCGCTACGCCGATCTGAGTTTGGTACTCGACAAAAAGAGCTATGTGGTTGGCGATACGGCCAACCTGCTGATCAACACGGCGCATCCCGGTGCGAGCGCGCTGGTGACAATCGAGGGCGCGACCATCTACCATGCCTACGAAATTCCGCTGACGCACCGCTCCACCGCGATCCAGATTCCGGTTGCCTTGGAGTATGCGCCGGGAGTGACAATCTCAGCGAGCTGCATTGCCGGAAAGCAGTTTTTGTCCGCGTCGGCGCAACTGACGACGGCCGACCCACGGCTGCCGCTTCAGATTTCAATCACGGCGGACCGCGCAAAATACCAGCCGGGCGATCCGTGCAAGTTGACAATCGTCACCAAGGACGCAAAAGGCCAACCAGTACCGGCGGAGATTTCGGTCGGGGTGGTTGACTCGGCTGTGTACGCGATTGAACCGGAGGATCCGCGAAAAATCGACGACGCGATGGAGCCTGTCCAAAGCGATGGCGTGACCACTAACAACTCCTGCGAAACCATCTACTACGGTGATGCCGACAAGGGCGCAACTGATATCGATATCCGCCGAAAATTTCCCGACACCGCACTCTGGATTCCCGACCTAATGACCGGCATTGACGGCAAAGTTTTGGTTCAGTTTTCCATACCGGATTCCCTGACTACATGGCATGTCACCTGTCTAGGCCACACGGTGGCGACGCAGGTTGGCAAAGGGACGGCGGACTTGGTGGTGACCAAAGATTTGCTCGCGAGACTCGATGCGCCGACATTTCTGGTCGAAGGCGACCGATCAACCCTCACTGGAATTTTCCACAACAACACTGCTTCCACAGTCGATGCAACCGTCCACTTGATACCGACGGGGCTGACTGTCGATGGCACCGTTTCACCAACTTTTTCGCTTCAGCCGGGCACTCCTGTACAACAAAAATGGTCAATCTCTGTACATAGCAGCGTGGCCGACCCCGCCGTGACAGTCCGCGCAGGAGCGCTGTCCGATGGGATAGCGGAGCCAATTTCGATCGTGCCGCACGGTACAACCGAATCGGACTGGCACAGTGGTGTACTAAGTTTGTATAATCTGAAGGCGCAGAATTATACACAGCGAGTACGGCTGGCGCCCGACGCGATCAGGCAGTCGAGCGATTTGCGAATCCGGGTCGCGCCGACGATCGCGTCGTCGATCATTCCTGCCCTGAATTATCTCGCTGCGTATCCTTATGGTACATCGTACGAAGTTAGCGATACGTTGGCAGCGGACGCAATTGTTTCAAAGGCTGCTGCGGTCAATGGCGGGCCAGTCGCGGTTCCGGTAGCGCCATCGATGCGCGCGAGACTTAAGGACATGACCACCCGTGCAATCCTGCGTCTATATCGATTGCAGTCGGGCGTCGGAGGGTGGGGGTGGTTCGCGCAGGACGATTCGTCACCCTACATGACCGCTTACGCAATGTGGTCGCTGGCGCTGGCAAAGGACGCCGGTTTCTCGCTGAACCAGGACATCGTTGACTCTGGCACGACGCAACTGATCGCTCTGATGAACACGGAGCGGCTGCGAAAATATCCAGATGTGGATACTCTTGCTGTCGGCTGTTTGGCGTTGGCAAAGCTTGGACAAAAGTCTTCCTTAATGAACTCTCTGCGCTATGTCCGCCGGCGAATCGATAATCCCTACGCCTACAAAGACAACGCCACCCGCGCAATGTATATCCTCGCGGAGCAGCAAATCGGCGGCGCAGAAGAGGCGAATGCCCAGTCGGAGATGGCGAAGCTTTGGGGCGTTTCGCGTCAAACCGGCGATCTGTATTCATGGACTTCGGAATTTCATCGGCGGCAGGCGGGAGCGACGGAAGACTCGCCAGATGCCGAATCGACCGCGTGGGTGTTCATGGCTGCCGAGGCGGTTTCGCCCAATGACCCGAGGCTAGCTGGCATCGCGCGCTGGCTGATGATGAACCGGAACGACGATCATTGGGGCGCATGCACTTGCGCGACCATGGCGACAGTGATCGCGCTCACGGGCTATCTTGCGCAGTCCCACGAGCTACAGCCGGATTTCAATGTGATGGTAAGCGTCGGCGGCAAACCGGTGATTACGAAGCATTACACATCGGCGGATGTGATGTCGCCGGACGAGACGGTCGATGTTCCCGCGACGGAGATTCCTGCGGGCGGGGCAGATGTTGTGGTTAGCGCCAAGGGCGTTGGGCGCTGCTACTACACGACTGATGTTCGCACATGCACGCCGGTTGAATTGGTTAAGCAGCCGTCTTGGATTTCGACGATGCTTAAGCGACTCTTGGAACCTGCGAACTCGACCGCGACTGCTCGCGGCCCAACGCCGTTTCAAGTCAAGCGCGTGTATCTACGGACCACATCCCGGCGCAATTTCCTTATGGAAGACACGGTGCCGAAGCCGGACACGTCTTTCAATTCGGGCGAGGATATGGTCGTTCGGCTGATTATCGACAGCACGCAGCCGGGGGCGCGGATGATAGTCGATGAGCCTGTTCCGGCCGGCTGTAAGATTACGGAGCTGTCCGGCGACGCATACGCCGACTGGTCGAACTGGTGGGACTACACCGATGTCCGCGACGACCGCGTGGTGTTCTACATTAGCGATCTACCGCGTGGGCGTCACGAAATCGATTATCATCTGCACGCCTCGATTCCAGGCGCGTACGACATCATGCCGTGCCAGCTCTCGTCCGAGGCTGATCCGTCGATCCATGCGACTGGACCGGCGGATCACATTTCCATTGATGACAATTGAATTACAAGACTTCGAGATAGTCCTTGTCGGGAAGCTGCGGGAACGGCGCGGTCGGGAGGGTTTGGTACCAGTAGGCGACGGACGCCATATCGTCCTGCTGTGGCAGATACCGTCCGCCAGACCGCCAGCCGAGCGACTGGATGGTCACGCGCAGGTCGGATTTGAAGCGCACAGGATCCATGATATGCCATCGATACAGCCCAAATCGAGTCTGCGAGTCGTAGAGGCCGTCGGGACGCATGACCTGCGGAAGACCCGCGTACGGGGTCGTAAACTCGCGGTAGCCGCCGTTCTCCTTGCCGACGTCGAAATTGTACGAGCCGCAGAAATAGTCTTCGGTGCCTGTGCCGCAGATGGTCGGGAACTCGCCGTCGCCGTCAAGGTAGAACTTGATCTCGCCTTCGCCCCACCAGCCCTTGTTGTTGACGCCCCACGCCATGTACGTGCCGACAAACTGTCCCTGTCCGCTAATTCCGTCAAGGATCGTGTAAACCTCCTTGTACGGCAGCGGATTGGTGCGGCGAAATTGCGCATGGAAATAGGCGGTGTCGTCGGGGATTTCCGTGAGGGTGTAGTTGATCTGGTAATAGACAGTCATCTGCTCTTCGGCAATGTTGGTCAGAGTCATACGGCATTTGCGCTTGAACGGCATCTCCCAGTAGCAGTTGAATGCGCTGCCGGGATTGACGCACACCGCGAGCGACGATACCTGCGCGTACTTTTGCCAGCCGCAGGCAAAGAAATCTCCGACGGGACACTCGACCGACGGCTGCTCCTGGTCGTCCCAGTAGATGCGCAGAATCGAAAAGCGCCAGTGGCCGGTTGGGGTCATCCAAATCTGCTGAATCGCACCGGGGCCGTCGAGTTCGGCAAGAGTGAATGTCTCGCCCGCCGGAATGATGACGAATGGGTTCACCTTCCATCCCGTGCCGAGGTCACGAGCGCATCGCGACGCAACGCCCTCTGTCGCCATGCCGGCCTTTCCCTTTTCGCCAGTGAAGTTTTCGGGCGAAATCGAGCGCGTTTCGGCGTTCGAAAGCCGCGCGAGGTTGCCGAGATGCATTCCAAGTCCGTTGAACGATGTCATTGTTCCAATCCTTTGAGGCAGAAATTCGGTGGCCGCATGTTGTCGGCTTCTAGGGCGGCTGATTCGAGAGGTTTCGCGGAAATTCCTGCATTGCTGGAAACTGGACGGACAGGAGATCGATGAACGCATCGCGACTGGCAATTTCCACGCTTTGCATTGGGCTGACGCTGGTCGTCGCGCATGTTTTCGCGCGGCCTCAGGGCGCGCAGACCCAGGTGCTGGCATCATACGCGACCGATCTTGCCGGGCGAACTCCCAACCAGCGGTTTAATGCCAGGCGCGCGGCATCGCTGATCGACGGCAAAACCATCGCGCCGGGGCGGGAGTTTTCGTTCAATTTGGCGGTCGGAGGATGGTCTGCCGACCGCGGATTTCGGCGCGCGCCGGTCAGCTACAACGGAGTGTTGGTGGACGATTACGGCGGCGGTGTCTGCGAAACGTTAACGACGCTTTACAACGCCGCCCTGCTCTCGGGCCTGCCGATTTTGGAACGTACCGCGCACACGTTCTCGCCCAGCTACGCGCCGCCCGGGCGCGATGCAGCGGTGGCGTTCCCGGGAATCGATCTGCGCTTCCGGAATCCGTACCGCGTGCCGCTGACCGTTCATGCGCGTTCGTCGGGGCATATGCTGGTTTGCAGCATTGAAGGTGTGGGCTTGCCCTCGCCGAATGTCACCATTGCGTCTCGCGTGACGGATATTGTCCCTCCGACGGGCGTCGCGCGCCACATGCCGGGCCGTCCACTGACGCGCTGGCGGCTGCATGGCAGGGATGGACTGAGGGTTGAGATTTACAGGGAGACTAGTGGAGCCACGGAGCTTGTGTCCGACAACTCGTATGAACCACTATCGGCGACGAGGCCGGAGGCTAGAAACTAAACCACAAACGATACAAACCGCTTGGTTCGCTGCATATAATCAACATAAGGTTCGCCGATGCTTTGCGCTGGCACTCTTTCCTGGACATTGACACTGTTGATGCAGACGGTGATCGTTGGAACGAGTTTTGCCCGGTGAACCGTCAATTCTTTCTCAGCCCATTGATAGGATAAACTATGTTTGGAATACACACCAATTACCGGGCGCGAATATGCTACTGAAATCCTTAAACTACTGGTCGGTGCCGGGTGGGTTGAGCGGAAAGCGTCCAATCCAGGAATTCCTACAGATAGCTTCAGCATGTGACTATGATGCCGTAGAGCTGTGCATTGGGGAAAACGGCGCGCTGGATCTGGATGCAACTGAAGAGAGCTGCAGAACGATTCGCGAACAGGCGGAATCCCTTGATATCCAGATATCAAGTACTGCTTCGGGCATCTATTGGCAATATTCGCTTGCGAGCGAGACAGAATCAGAACGCCACCGTGCTTCTGCCGCGCTACGTCAGATGATCCAAATTACCGGATGGCTCGGAGCAAAGACTCTGCTGACCATTCCTGGCTCTGTCAATGTCTTCTTTATGCCGGACAGTCCTGTCATCCCGTATGACACGGTGCTCCAGAGGTCTAGCGAAGGCCTCGCCGATGTTCTTCCGCTGGCCCGAAACATGGGGGTGCGCCTAGGAATCGAGAATGTTTGGAACAAGTTTCTGCTCAGTCCGATTGAGATGCGCGAATTCATCGACAGCTTTCAGGCGCCTGATGTGATCGGCGCGTATGTTGACGTGGCCAACATCCTGCCTTACGGCTATCCCGAACAGTGGCTGCGCATTCTTGGAAGCCGCGTTGTCGGGATCCACTTTAAGGACTTCCGGCGCGCGGTCGGTACGAGCGAAGGTTTTGTGGATCTGCTCGAAGGCGATGTTGATTGGCCGGAGGTTATGAATGCGATCCGCGAGATAGGCTACGATGGCCCCATCGTAGCGGAGATGATTCCGCTCTACAAACATTATCCGGAGGTCCGGATAGCGAACACGTCCGTCGCGATGGATGCAATACTGCAGCGGACGGGCGCGCCAGCCGCCGAAAACTTTAGACGTGGCTAAACCACAAACGGCACAAACCGCTTCGTCCGCTTCATGTAATCAATATACGGCACGCCGATGCTCTGCGCCAGCGCCTTTTCCTCGACATTGGCCCTGTTGACGTAGCCGATAAGCGTCGGGATGAGAATGCACGCGAGACTGAGCCAATTGGTCATCGCCAAGCCAATTCCGGCCAAGATCATAATTGCGCCCGTATAAGATGGGTGCCGGACATATTTGTATGGGCCGATGTCGATCACGGGCTGATCACCGGCGACGGTCACCGTGAACGTGAAATAGTCCCCCAAAGTCTTGACCGAGTATTGCCGAAGCCCAATGCCGAGGGCCATTATGATCAACCCGACGATGTAGATTGCGTGCCGGTGCACGTTGATTGTCGTAGACAGGACATTGAGCGCAACCAGGAAACAGGCTAGGATGGCTATGACGATTAGAATCATCAAGATCACGCCGGAATTCTTGTCACCCTCCGAAGTCCCGCTTGTTCGTCGCTTCTTTGAGTTGCTGACTTCGCAAATTGCCCAGACGATATATAAGAACCAAAAGAGGAATCCCAAAATGGTGTGACTGTATATGAGTGGCTGCATGGATAAGTTGAGGCTGTTCGGCGAGCTACCGTGAAAGTCCTCTACATCGGCGTACAATGTCCCCATGATCATTTTTCGGCACATTCGTGTTATCTTGGCGATCCTGGTTTTTTCCGTCACTGGGTTGGCACTTTGCCGCTCTGTTCACGCGTCTTCGGATTATGTCGTCCCATTCAATTTCATCAAGAACGAGGTCGTTGTCGAAGCCAAAATAAACGGCAAGGGACCGTTTTCAATGCTCCTCGATACTGGCACAGCACCGTCAGTTATCGACTTGCAGACGGCTCGAAAAGTCAAGCTGAAATTGAGGTTCGCAGGTTATGGTGGGAGTGGAGGTGGCACGGAGTCGAATGCGGTGTACACGACGACGCTGCGGAGCGTTAGGCTAAATGGGTTTCGAGCGTCGGACGTCACATGTTTGGCGATGGATATGTCCGAGGTGAGCAAAAAGTTCGGGCGACCGATTCACGGTGCGCTCGGCGACAGCCTGCTTTCGGGACGCGTGGTGCAGTTCGACTATCCGCACCATTTGGTTCGCTTCCTTCGAGATTCGCCGTTTGCTGAGCGTTCGGCGAAAGCGTCAAGCGCACACGTGACTGTCACGCTGCCATTTTCGCACGACGACTGCGTTCGGTTGACCGGTGTCTGTCTGGACGGCCATAAAATCTCTGCAAATCTAGACACGGGATCGAACACGGCATTTTGCGTTACGCCGACGGTCGTGAAGCGCCTCGGCCTCACAAATGAAGAGTTGACAGCTACTGCACATACGGAAACAGGTTTTAATGGAAGCTACGCCAGCCGGGACGGCCAAGTGGGTAGCATCGCTTTCGGCTCGATCCTAATCAAATCGCCGCACGTGACGTTTTGGCAGAAAGGCACAGGCCACGACAACGAGCCATGGGATATCAATGTTGGCAATCCGTTCCTAAAGAACTACATCGTCACGTTTGACTACAAAACTGACAAAGTAACTTTTGAAGATGCGGGACATTGACTGCGGTCGCCGGCTCTTCCATTGAAGCTGGCGGGCGCTAGTGTCCCAGCACCGAAGACCGCCAAATTGGCGCGGCGTGACTTTTTTCCTAAAATATGCTAAGATATATCCCGCTGGTTTATCGGTATCGGCGCGTTGTTTGACGCGCCTCTATTATTTGAGAGTTCAGCATCTTCCGGCTTAGCAGTCGGTAATGCCCAAGTAGCTCAGTGGTAGAGCACTTCTTTGGTAAAGAAGAGGTCATGGGTCCGATTCCCATCTTGGGCTCCATTTAGAGAACGGTTTAGCTGGACGAATTTCTGATAAGCCAGCGCTAGCGATATACATTTAACGAAAGATCACCTATCACGGGAGAAGGTAAAGACAGATGGCGAAACAGAAGTTTGACCGCAGCAAGACGCACGTGAACGTTGGCACGATCGGCCACGTCGACCACGGCAAGACGAGTTTGACGGCGGCGATCACGTCGGTGCTGTCGAAGAAGGGCTTTGCGCAGAAGAAGGCGTACGGCGACATCGACGCCGCTCCCGAGGAGCGGGAGCGCGGCATCACGATCAACACGGCGCACGTCGAGTACGAGACGGACACGCGCCACTACGCGCACGTCGACTGCCCGGGCCACGCCGACTACATCAAGAACATGATCACCGGCGCCGCGCAGATGGACGGCGCGATCCTGGTGGTCTCGGCCGCGGACGGCCCGATGCCGCAGACGCGCGAGCACATCCTGCTCGCCAGGCAGGTCGGCGTCCCTGCCATCGTGGTGTTCCTGAACAAGGCGGACATGGTGGACGACGCGGAGCTGATCGAGCTGGTGGAGCTGGAGGTGCGTGAGCTGCTCTCGAAGTACGAGTTCGACGGCGACAACGCCCCGATCATCGTCGGCTCGGCGGTCAAGGCCCTGGAGGGCGACCAGTCGGACATCGGCGAGCCTGCGGTCCTCAAGCTGATGGAGGCGGTCGACAGCTACATCCCGGCCCCGGTGCGCGACACCGACAAGCCGTTCCTGATGCCTGTCGAGGACACGATGACGATCACCGGGCGCGGCACGGTCGCGACGGGCAAGGTCGAGCGCGGGGTGCTGAAGGCGGGCGAGCAGATCGAGATCGTCGGGCTGCGGGCGACGAAGAACACGGTCGCCACCAGCATGGAGATGTTCCGCAAGACCCTGGACACGGTGCAGGCGGGCGACAACGCCGGCATCCTGCTGCGCGGCGTCGAGCGCAAGGACATCGAGCGCGGGCAGGTCTTGGCGAAGCCCGGATCGATCAAGCCGCACACGAAGTTCGAGGCCGAGGTCTACATCCTGAGCAAGGAGGAGGGCGGCAGGCATACGCCGTTCTTCACGGGCTACCGTCCGCAGTTCTACTTCCGCACGACGGACGTCACCGGCAACCTCGGATTGCCGGAGGGCGTGGAGATGGTGATGCCGGGCGACAACATCAAGATCAGCGCGGAGCTGATCAACCCGATCGCGATGGAGGAGGGCCTCCGGTTCGCGATCCGCGAGGGCGGCCACACCGTCGGAGCGGGGGTTGTGTCGAAGGTCATAGAGTAGGACCCACCCGGCTCGTTCCTCGCCACCCTCCCGAAACGGGAGGGCAAGGTTCCCCTCCTTTCGGAAGGAGGGGTAGGGGAGGTTTTTGGTGGTGAGCGCGGTGTTTGTTGAAATTGCGACTTTCACGCCTTGCATTCTGGTAGGCGGCGAACGCCGCCGAGTTTAATTGAAAGAGATTTAGAAAATGGCTAATGAAGCCCGTGTAATTATCAATCTGGCGTGCAGTGAGTGCAAAGAGCGCACCTACACCACGACCAAGAACAAGCGCAAGCATGCCGAGCGCATCGAGTTGAACAAGTATTGCCCGCGATGCCGAGTTCACCGGATGCACCGGGAGTCGAAGTAGTTCCAGTATTTGTATGGCGACGCTTACCGAAATTGCTGTGAAGAGGCTGGAGCGGTCGGTCAACACACTGGCTAAATCCTATGAGCTTGTGCCTGTGGACAAGCAGGAGTGGCAGCCAGAGGAAAGCGGCCGATCCGCCCGCAGTCTAATTCGAGAGTGTGTCCTTACTCAAGGCTACTACGGGGAAATCATTAAAACCGGATCCGCGCCCGAGATGGACTGGGCCAGCGAGTTCGAGCGAGTTCAACAGATTGCACCGGAGGCACTTGTAGCGGAACTTCGATCGACTGGCGAGGTTCTCGCGGCCGTGGTTGGATCGATGACCGAAGAACAGCTTGCGCGGACATTTTTCTTTCCGTATGGCCAGTTAGAGATGTCGTTCGCGGAGTTTGCCTTCATTCCGGCATGGCATAACGATTATCATTGCGGCCAGATTAACTACATACAGACCCTGTATGGCGATCGGGAAGACCACTTCGAGTTTCCCTAAAGTGCGCGTGGGAGTATAGCACAGCTGGTAGTGCGTCGGTCTCCAAAACCGAAGGTCCCGGGTTCGAATCCTGGTGCTCCCGCCATTGTTGAGGGATGATAGGGGCGTCTGGCGTTAAGCCGGGCGCCCTTATTTACGAATGCCGAGAAGTAAGCGAAACATGAACTCTCCAATCGATCAAATCATTGCACTTGCGTTGGCGGAAGATGTCGGACTGGGCGACCGGACGTCGGAGGCTCTGATCGACGACGAGGTCGAAGGCACGGCGGTCATGCTTGCGAAGAGCGCCGGGATTCTCTGCGGGCTGGATGTCGCCGAGAAGGTCTTCTCCGAAGTCGATTCCTCGCTTCAGTTTGAGCCTGCACTTAGTGACGGAGCCGAGCTGCAGGGAGAGCGCGAGGAGATCGCTCGGATTAGAGGCTCGCTGAAGAGCATTCTGATCGCCGAACGCACTGCGCTCAACTTTCTGCAGCGTATGTCCGGCGTTGCGACACTTACGTCGCAGTTTGTCGCGGCAGTTGACGGCACCAATGCCCAGATTGTCGATACGCGTAAAACGATGCCGGGGATGCGGCTGTTGGACAAATATGCCGTTGGGATCGGCGGCGCGAAGAACCACCGGTTCAACCTGTCCGACGGAGTTTTGATCAAGGACAACCATATCGCCGCAGTTGGCGGTGTTCAGCAGGCGGTCGAGCTTGCGCGCAATAACGCCCCACATACGCTCAGGGTCGAGATTGAATGCAAGACGTTGCGGCAGGTCGCGGAGGCGCTCGCGGCGCGCGCGGACATTATTCTGCTCGACAACATGTCGGTCGATACGCTCCGCAAGGCTGTTCGAATCATCGATAACCGCGCACTGACAGAGGCGTCGGGCGGTGTCAACCTCGAAATGGTACGCGCAATCGCCGAGACTGGTGTGGATTTGATCAGTGTCGGCGCACTGACCCACTCCGCCGTCGCACTCGATATCAGCTTGGATATTGAGGTTGCCAGCACTTCCACTGAGTAGCGTAAGGCCATCCCGATGTCATTTCGACTGCAGCGAAGTATGAGCGGAGCGGAGAAATCTTTCCGAGCATTTTCGGCGAATTAAGAGAGATCTCTCCGCTACGTTGGTCCCTCTCTTCGGTCGAAATGACATTTGTCTGTCCTACACGCAAACCATCCATGATGAAAAGCCTCTCAATCAAAACCGACTATCAGATCAAGCGGGACTGCGACGGAGTCGATTGGCGCTCCGTCAAGAAGCTCTATCGTGCTAGCAAGTTCGATAACGGCCGTGAGCCTCGTGATTTGCGGCAAGCGTTCGAGAACAGCTTTTCGGTTTGTTTCGCTCTTCTAGACGAAAAAGTCGTTGGCACCGCGCGGGCGATTTCGGATGGGGTGGGTTGCGCGGCATTGTTCGACGTGTGTGTCCATCCCGAATGCCGTCGTCGCGGCATTGGAGCGGCCATGGTGCAGGCGGTGGTGGCGGATTTGGGCAGCCAATCGATCTTACTGACGACTACCGAGCCGGAATTTTATCGACACCTTGGATTTAAGTCGGAGCCTGGCGCGATGGTGCGCAGTTGATGGGAAGCTGCTTTGGATATCCGAGGTTCGAATTCTATGAGACGGGATCGACCATGGATCTTGCGCGAGAGCAGGCTGCGCGGGGCGTTCCCCATGGCGCGCTCGTCACGGCCAGCCACCAGACTGCCGGACGCGGTCGGCGCGGGGCATCTTGGACAGACCTGCCGGGCGACAGCGCCCTGATGAGCTTTGTGCTTCGGCCCCATGTCCCGATATCGGACGTTTGGCGGATATCGTTTATCGCGTCGCTTGCGGGCGCACGGTATCTACGCTCGATTGGGGTCGATTCGGCACAGGTGAAGTGGCCGAACGATCTTGTGATTGGCGGGAAAAAAGTCGGTGGGTTGCTGACGGAACTGGTTTCGCAAGCTGAAGCCGAGCTTGCGCTGGTGCTGGGTGTCGGAATCAATGTTCAGCAAAAGTCGTTTCCGGAGGGCGGGCGATTTGTGTTGCCGCCGACATCGCTGGGGATTGAACTTGGAGGCCACGGAGGTGATTGTCCCAATGCTCGTCAAGTGATTGAAGGCTTCGCCGCAGAGCTTGGCGCGGCATACGACGCGCATATTTTTTCCGGAGCGGCACTGATTGATGACTGGCGCACGTATCAGATGATTGGTCAGAGCCAAACGGGAGTCGATGCCGCAAGTGGCGCGACTGTCACCGGTGTGTACCGGGATGTTAGACCGAGCGATGGGGCTGGCATAATTGCTGCGGAGGACGGCGCTGTCCTTGCCATTCTGCCTGCAGCAAGCTAAATGAGTTGGGGTATAATCGTCTATCCTGACTCCGCGTTCCGACGTCGGAACATTGGGGGAGTTATTCATGCGTTTTGTCCGCTGGAACAGTTTTACGATCATTGGCGCTATTTTGCTGGTGATTGGGATTTACGGGAAGATCAAGGGCAGCGGTTTCGAATTCGATGCTGGAGTTCCTGCGGAGCCGTTGGAGGCGGTGTACTACGTTGTTGTAGGAGCTCTCTTCATGGTCAATGGGTACATATTCGGGAAGCCGCTGGTCGCCCAAAATCCCGAAACGCCGGGCAATACCGAGGAAAGCAAGACGCCTGTCACACCGCCTGTGCCTACGAGCCCAAGCTCTCCTGTCCCCACAAAACCCGCGTAGTTTTCCAGGAACGATTCCAAATCTGAAGATGCGCGCTCCGCATTTGCGGTCCGCACTATTTGAATTGAGGTACGCTTAAGCTTATGTACGAAGTTGTCTATTGCGCAGATTGTAAGAAGCCCATCAAATCGGTACCGTCGTGGCTTGCCGGAGTGAATGTTCGGTTTACCTGTGAGACTTGCCGCCAAAAGCACCCGCGCGGCGTGGTCGGATTTGATGCTGTCCCGGCGCCTCGTCTGGCGGGCGATCCCGAACTGGAAGTTGACGGAATCATCGATGAGCCACCCGGTGAACTCGTGGAAGAGGATGAGGTGCTTGAGGACGCTGGCGACGACGCGATTGTGGCTGGGCTGCCGGAAGAGTAAGCTGCTAATATCCACTCCAGTACTTCGCTAGACAGCGAAGTCAACATATTATCCGGTCGTATTGGTCTGCTGCACAAAGTATGCAGACCACTCTTCTGTCGAATGCACGGGGTCAAGGGTCATTCCCAGCTTTTGCGCGACGGAGATTGATGCGGGATTCGCGGGATTGACCCGGGCCATGACGCGCTTTGCGCCGACCGTCTCAAACGCAAAAGCCATCGCCGCGCGAGCCGCCTCGGTTGCATAGCCTTTGCCCCAACGGGTTGGACTGATGATCCAGCCAATCTCCAGTTCGATATTGCCCTCAGGATACATCAGAGCGATGACGCCAATCACGTCGCCTGAATCCTTCTCTTGCACCAGCCAGCTCCCAAATCCTGACAAAACCCATTGGCCCGCGTGTCTGGCCATAACTTTCCATGCCTCAACCCGATCCAGCGTTGACCCAATGTGCTCCATCACGACAGGATCGCCATAGAGCGCGGCAAACTTGTCGAAATAAGACTGAGACGGCGGGATGAGGTTCAAGCGCGGTGTTTCTACTGTTGGGATGTGAAGTTGCATTTGCGCCTTTCCAGACCCGCCAGACGTTGATTGAAGATTCCGCAAGTATACGCTGTTTCGAGGCAGGTACGTGGCCCCTATCTCTGATCCCCAAAAAGCGGGCCATATTCCGCCTTGGTGATCCGCCAAACCGTGGTCGGCACGATCAGGTACTGATAGCCCTTTTCCTTGTGCCATTCGAGATGCACGGGATGGGAATAGTAGAGTGTTTGCGTGTCGTAGTCGCGTACCGTCATTGAGAAATCCGAGTCGGCATTATCTCCATTGATGGTAACGACAGGCGTGGTCGTTTGAACGGAGACGTCCTGCGAGGACCGAAATGCGCGGAACAAGCTGCTCAAACGCGTTCCCGATTGTTACTTGCGTTGGGCTACCGTGGGAGTGCCCGCTCTCTTGAGCGGCCCTCTGTTGATTGCGACAGGCTCAGGGCGCTCAATGTCCGGCGGTTCAGTGACAGAGTCATCGTCGCTACGATCATCTAGGATTTCCCGATCACGAATTGTAATTTGTCCACTTGGCTCATCTTCGTCGAAGGACTCCAGCCAGCCCTTTGGCACTTTTAGATTCATGAATTATCTTCTTTCGCCTCTGGTTATAAATTCTTGAACTGCGCTTCGGTGCATTTCAAAGTAGCTCAAGTTTTCGTAATCGGCATCTGTGCCTAGATTGGTTAAGCCGCACTTTCGGATGTTTCCATAGAAGTCTTCTGCGCGAGGAAGCGAGTGTAGTCCGACAACTCCATCGCGACCTAAATCTATGCTAAGCTGAACCGCCGTCCTCATGAGAAGCAATCCCGCGCCGCGAAACTTGGGTTCGTCGACCAGGTCCTGGTTATTCCAAGGAGCGGTCCCCAAGTAATCAACGTAGACCAAGAACTTGCCCGAATTTCCGGCCATCCGAGCGCACTTGTTCAGCAAAACAAACATGACACCTTGAATATTACCTTCACATTCTACCGCGAATGATCGGCTGTAAGCATAGCCGCTCTTATTGCTCCAAATCCAGTGGGGGTTTTCCGGCAGATCCTTGATTGGAATGTTCAGGGCCATTGCGTTCCTATAGGCAGATTCAACAAAGTCCTTCCAAGACTGGCCCGTTCGTCTATGATAACGGCACTTTGACTCGATGATCGGCTCAAGGGAAGCCTGCCACATCTTGTCAGTATCTTCGAGTTGTTCATCTGCCAGCCCGTCAAGGAGTGTCGCTTCAACGCGTTGACGGTTCATGCCCTTCAATAGGTATGCTGGCGTGTGTAGGCTCACTTATACCTGGCGATCCTACCCCTGATCCCCAAAAAGCGGGCCATATTCCGCCTTGGTAATCCGCCAAACCGTGGTCGGCACGATCAGGTACTGATAGCCCTTTTCCTTGTGCCATTCGAGATGCACGGGATGGGAATAGTAGAGTGTTTGAGTGTCGTAGTCGCGTACCGTCATTGAGAAATCCGAGTCGGCATTATCTCCATTGATGGTGACTACAGGCGTGGTCGTTTGAACGGAGACATCCTGCGAGGACCGAAAAGCGCGGCCGAGAGCAAACCGGAGCCGGTCGTTGTTGAGGTCGTTGTCGTCCAGGTACGAGGTCGAGACGACGGACATAATGGCTCCGATGGACTTACGATTTGCGCCACGGGTGGCACTGGAGATCTGATTTTGAATCTGCTGAGCGTCTGTTTCACCGTGTGGACGCGCAAACCATAGCCCCAGCGCAACCGCACTGATGAGCAGGACGGTCAGTGCGTTTCGTGTAGAGCGTCGCATAAGTCTCCCGACGGATTTTCGGTTTGGTCCGCGATGGGGACGGGCGAAGTTGCTTTGCCAGTGCCGCGTTCCAAATCCGTGCTTTTGTATACCTCATCGTACACGTCGCTAAGCAGCGCGATCTGCTGATCAATCGTAAATGTGGTTCGTACAAAGGTCTTGCCTGCCTCGGCGTATCGGTTTCGGTCATCGGGCGAATCGACAAATGCCGTCAGCTTGGACTGAACCAGCTTGCCATTCGCAGGATTGACCAGAACTCCCGTGGCACCGTCTTCCACGATCTCGATGCAGCCTCCAATGTGGGACGACATGACCGGTAGCCCGCACGACATCGCCTCCACTAGCGCGAGGCCGAACGCCTCGTCTATGGGCAAATGCAGCAGCATGTCCATCGCACTCAAATAGGCCGGAATATCCGACTGCATGCCCACTCGGATGACCTGCTTGCTCATGTTGAGATGATTGATTAGGCGGTCAAGCTTTTTGTCATATCCGTTCTTGCTGGACTCACCGACGAACATCAGTTTTAGGTTCGGC
This sequence comes from uncultured Armatimonadota bacterium, assembly GCA_963699265.1. Lineage (GTDB taxonomy): Bacteria > Armatimonadota > Armatimonadia > Armatimonadales > Capsulimonadaceae > CAXSEA01. Next base: position 3,222,635 of record OY969427.1, read on the forward strand.
CGACGGATCTTTGCGAGGATTTTGATCGCGATGTCCTGACCCTTGGCGTCAAGTCGTCCAAGCATCCCAATGACGAAGTCCGATTCCGAATATCCGTATTCGGCGCGAATACGCTCGCGCGCCTCCCGCGAAAAGGCGAAGCGGTCAACATCGACGCTATTTGGAACCACCACGACCTGCACGGGCTTCAATTGGCGATGTGTGTGCAGCAAGAAGCGCCGAACCGTTTGAGACACTGCCAGAATCCGGTCCACATTCGGCGCGAAGAGGTATCCGCAAAGCCAATTGGGGAAGCCCAATGGCCTCTGCAAATGGCTGTGCAGGATGAGTTTGGGACCATGTCCGGGGGAAATCTTTGCTAGCTTAGCCTTTGCAAGAACGGCAGGAACGTAGTCGCGGCGCGAATGGACATGAATGATGTCGATGTCGTGCTCCTGCACGATCCTAATGAGGCGCGCAACACCCGCCAAGTCGCCGCTATTGCGCAACATAAACGGAACAGTCGGAATGCCAACCTCAATGCAGCGCACGTCTACAGGCATGCCTGCTCGGCAGGCGTAGAGAATCTCCTGACGATCCGGCTGCACGCGCATGAGTTGTTCGGCCAGACGGACGCTCGCAACCTCCAAACCGCCGTTGTGCCGAGTTGAACGCGACGTAGAGGATTCGCGGCCCTCTGGTTTGGAGTGATTGCGGCGCCAAACTGGCATCGTTGCCAATTGTTATCATTCTATGACCTGTTTGCGTACCATGATTTCATGAAGGCTTGGTAGTCCTGCCGCTTCTCCTTGATCGCTCGCCACCACCGTTCGTTGCTCTTGTACCACTCGACTGTCAGCGCCAAATCGTCCTCAAACGACCGCTCGCGCCTAAATCCAAGCTCCATGATCTTGGCAGTATCGACCGAATATCGGCGATCATGCCCGGGCCGATCTTCGACGTACTTGATCATCTGGTCGGGTTTATCGAGAAGGCCTAGGAGCGCCTTCGTGATCTCCAGGTTGGTGCGCTCGTTGCCGCCCCCGATGTTGTACGCCTCGCCGGACTTGCCGTTCAGCAGCGCCACTTCGATGCCCTTGCAGTGGTCGTCAACAAAAAGCCAGTCGCGCACCTGCTGGCCATCGCCATATACCGGCACGGGAATGTTGTCGATCAGGTTTGTTATGAACAGCGGGATCAGCTTTTCCGGATATTGGCTCGGGCCAAACGTGTTCGATCCGCGCGTCACGACCACGTCCGAACCGTAGGTGGCGTGATAGGCGCGAATCTGCAGTTCGCCGCCCGCTTTACTGGCCGAGTAGGGCGAGTTGGGCTGCAGAGGGTCGCTCTCTCCGAACGATCCCTCGTCGATGGAGCCATACACTTCGTCGGTCGATACATGCAATAGCCGCATCCCAGGCGCGCTGCGCTGGAATTCCAGCAGCACTTGTACGCCGGCGACGTCGGTCTGAATGAACGCACCTGCGTCTACAATGGATCGGTCAACATGAGTTTCTGCGGCAAAGTTGACGACCGCATCCGCACCTGCGCAGACATCTTTGACCACACCGGGATCGCAGATCGAACCGTGCGTGAACTCAAAGCGCGGCGACGAGCGAATCTCTTCCAAATTGGCCGGATTGCCCGCGTATGTCAGCGCATCAAGGACGTGAACCTGCGCCGATGGGTACGCCTTCAACCAGTATCGGGCAAAATTACTGCCGATAAATCCAGCGCCGCCGGTGACTACAATCTTCCGCAATGCCGCAAACTCCTCATCAAGCTGTACAGCGACGCGCTGCCGCGTTTAGTTCATCGCCGCAAGGGTCAGTTGCCCAGGAAACGGCCAAGCAGTCCCTGCGCAACGGGAAACCGGCTGAATACCGACTGTGTCAGCTCAGGGTGCGTCGAAGCGATATACTTGGTGAGTGTCATGGCATCGTCGTGCTCGAGCGCATTGACATCCGACGTATCGACGCCCGCTTCCTGAGCAAGCTGGTCGACATCGATTCCACGGCTCTGCAGGTTGTCGATCAACGAACCTAGAGCGGCGCGATGGTCATCCTGCTCGTCCTGGGTGGCATCGGCGGAAGAGTCCGTGTCTGAAGTGTCGTCTGAGTCCGCGCTGGTATCGTTGTCCGACTGATCCGCGTCCGACGAGTCGTCGTCATCGTCATCGACTTCGCTTGAGTAGTCCATGTCCATTTAATCAGCCCTCCAAAATAGTGAGAATGAAGCGCAATACGCTTGAAATGCTAGCTGGCAAAGGTGCTCACCAATTGTACCCCGACCTACCCCGGCGACAAGTCGCCACCCCTCCCGCCGCGGGAAGGGAAGGGTTTTTGTGGGATGGGCGTCCCCGCACGTCTTCTTGATTCTGGATTCCCATTTTTCCTTGCCAACCGCTAGGCAAACACGGAAAAATCTAGACGTTAACAGCCTTCAAAGACAGCGGTTGTACCGTACGATGAACCCACGCATATTTCGCCATCTTGTCACCATACTTGCAGCCATAACGATCTTGACACAGGGAATGCCCTGCGTCGCGCAGCTTGCCTACACGATCACGCCGGTCGGAATCGCGTCAGAACTGGTGGTCAGTCCGAACGCGATCAATTCGAGCGGGAAAGTGGCGGGAAGTGTTGGGATTCCGTCGCAGGCATTCTCCGAGGTCAATTCCGCAGTCACGTTGACAATGCTCGGAAACCTTATGAACGGCAGCCAAAGCCTCGGCTATGGAATGAACGATTTTGGCGCAGTGGTCGGCACGGCTGATGACGTGAACAACAACCTGCAGGCGTTCATCAATACCGGCGGCGCGATGACAGTCATCGGCCCGCTCACCGGAGGATCGACTGCGCAGGCGCGCGCGATCAACAATAGTGGGGAAGTGGTCGGATTTGGAACCGTTGCGGCGCACAGCCCAGCGGGCGTGAACTACACGCACGGATTTACTTACAGTGCCGGAACCCTTACCGATATAGGAACATTAACCGGTGGAAACAACAGCCTTTTGTTTTCGGTGAATAACCAGGGCGTGGGAGCGGGAGAGGCAGATACGGCAAGCAAGTTTTATCATGCGATCACATTCTCGGGCGGTACGCTGACCGACATTGGAGTCTTGCCCAACACAAATACGAGCTATGGCATCGGAGTCAACGCGTCGGGGCAGGTCGCTGGCACGGCATCTACCAGCGGAACATCGGGGTTCCATGGATTTCTCTATACCGGCGGCACCATGAGTGACTTGGGGTCGATTCCCGGCTACACCAGCACGGTCGCAACCGGGATTAATGACGGCGGACAGATCGTCGGCTTTTGCCAGAACGCCCAGTCGCTCAGCCGCGCGTTTGTCTACAATTTCGGCTTTACGCTTGACCTCAACGGCACGTTGGCACCAAACACCGGATGGGCGTTGCAGCGTGCCAACGCAATTAACAACGCAGGCCAGATCACCGGTTCAGGCACGTTCACATCGGGAAATATTACATCGAGTCTGGGATTTATTCTGACTCCCATCACGCCGAAACCACACGCCCGCTTCGATTTCGACGGGGACGGCAAGGCCGACATCCTTTGGCATAACTCCGCGACAGGCCAACTCTTAACTTGGTACATGAACGGCACGGCTGTTAAGAGCTATGGATCCGTGTTCGCCCAAATCAACCCGGCGTGGAATGTGGCCGCTGTCGCGGATGTTGATGGCGACCAGACTCCGGACATTTTGTGGGAAAACGCGCAGACTGGACAACTACTTTTCTGGCTCATGAACAACACGAGCGTCATTCAGTATGGCGCACCGTTTGCGACGGTGCCTGACCTGGACTGGCACGTTGTCTCGCTCGCAGATTTCGATGGGGACGGCCACCCGGATATCCTTTGGCAAAACAGCCAAACGGGCAACGCGCTGGTCTGGTACATGATTGGGCCGAATATCAAGCGCTACGGGGCAACTTTTGCTTTTCCGCAGACCCCGAGCTGGACGATTGCCGGGACCGCAGACTTCAACCGCGATGGCCATCCGGACATACTTTGGGAAAACACGATTACCGGTCAGCTTGAAATCTGGTACATGGGCGGCGCGGATGGCACGACCGTACTAACCTATGGGACACCGTTTGCAACACTTCCCAGCACGCAATGGCAAGTTGTCAGCATGGGCGATACAAACGGCGACGGCCATCCCGACCTCACGATTGAGAATACGGTTACGGGCGATGCCGAGGTATGGTTGATGGGTGGTGCGATCGGCACGACGATTCTTCAGCAAGGGGCTCCGTTTGCGACCATTTCCAACACAAATTGGCAAATTGTCGGTGTAAACTAAGGCGCGGTCAACGTTACTTTCCGGCCTCTTCCAACCGGTCGTAAAGGGCGAACTTAGCGCCAGTTCTTAGTGCCCAACCTGAGTCGCCATACGACCAGTGCCACCATTCGCCGGCGTAGTTTGTCAGACCGGTCTTTTCGAGAGTTTCCACAAGGAACTCTCGATTCTTTTTTGCCGTTTCGCTCAGGCCCTTCACTTTTGTCGGTGCGGAGGTCTCATCGAATCCAAGTGGCGATGTCACATCGAAAAAGTCGCCCGACACGAGTTCAATGAATGCAAGATCGACTGCGCCGCCGGTGGAGTGGGGCGGTGGGCATTTGTCGTCCGGCGGGGCGGAGAAAGTATTCGTGACGCGGTTGAGCGTTGAGGCGCTCCATTCGGGATGCTTTTGGCGGTACTCATCGCGAAGGGTGTTGTACATCATTCGCTGCGCCGCCAGCGGCCGAAAACCCTGAATGATGGTTAGTTGCAGATGGTCGGGCAACGAATCTGCCGCTTTCGCCAGCATCTCCGCAACGGATTTCCGGACGCGCGAATCACGATGCATGTCGGGAAAGCGTGGGTGCTTTTCCATGAATCCGATGCGCTGGGATAGCGAACGCGGATCGACCAGCGGCTCGTGATTCTCGCGGATCGGCACAGCGCGGAGCTTGGTTAGTGGTTCGCCAAAGGACGTGGGCATATTCGTCAGGCTTGCTACGCAATAATCCCTGCTACTTGTTCTAAGGAATGCGCAACAGTGCTACTTTCGATTCTGAACGTGTGGGTTTGATTGACTGGGACAAGCCTTCTGGTGACGTAACCTTATAATACAAATCCTTGCCGTAGCCCTCTGCAGTCGCGTCATATCCAATTTGTCTTAGAGTTAAGAGTGCGACATACTGTCCGTTAGCCGTTTCATATCGCAGCGCGTTCAAAAAGGAATGTGGAGAAGACGAGCCAAGCTGTTTCGCGAGAGCCTTCCAGGACTCAATATCCTTAGATGGCCAGGGGGGCACCGGAGACTGCAAGAACTTAGATATTCTTGTCTTAACTTGGTTCGGCTTATTGCTAGCTCTATGCTGGTTCTTCATGCTGTTCTTTTGTCGTGTCTCAACAATCTGCTTTACGCCCTCATCGAGCAGAGACCTCCCTTGTTGTCGAAGCCAAGAGCCCGGGACAGCCTTCATACGCTGCATCAGTAGACCTGCGCCATTGTGGTCTGCGTAACTAATTACTAAGTCAACCCCATTTAGATCGGGTTGACGTTTATTGGCGAGATGCCCGCGGACGCCTTGCCGAGCAGTGACAGCGTTTTTTCGCACCCGTCTATCACGTGATATGAGCCCTCGTGGGCTAATGAATTTTTCTCGACGACTAGTGTTTTGTTCCGACAGCATAGCTTTTTACAGCCTCTACATTAACGAATCCAGCTAAGCGTAGCCAAGGTATCCAGCCATGCGCACCGCCCGTCTCGGACGAAAAATGAACAGTTCCGTCTAACTTGAGTATTCTGAACGCCTCGCGGCAAACTCTGCCTGCCCATTCGTCCGTGGAAAGGAACGGCATATCTTTCCCAACTACAATATCGGCGCAATTTCCAATTATCGGTACCGAATATCAGCCTTTATAGTCGATCCGCTCCGAACGATAGTTTTCAAATTCCTTCGCGTGAATTCCGGTTCCAGAGTGTTAACATTGATTGCGTCGGGAACTTCTCCCTCACCCGCAAAATTTATGACGACTAACGACGCGATATTCGACTCGTCTTTCGCTAAGTTGTGCATTTGCGCGCTGGAAAGGTATGTGTCGTTACGTCAAGTCTCGACTCGTTTACAATCGCTTCATATGCTGATCATACCTCAACCGCTTCACCTACCGCCTTAAACTGCTCCTTAAGCGCGGGATAAAGCGCGCGGTAGATTGGATAGAAGCGGTCATATGTTGCGTGTGCTGCCACATTTGGCTCAATCCCTTCGCGCACCTTGATCGCAGCCTTGCAGGCTTCTGGAACGCTTTCGAAGTGCCCCGTTCCCACGGCTGCGAGGAGCGCGGCACCAAGGCCGGGGCCTTCGTTGACGGTGAGAGTGAGATGGGTTCGGCCGATAATGTCGGCGTTGATCTGACGCCAAACTGGGCTTTTCGCGCCGCCGCCTGACGCGCGGACGGTCTCGATCGGGACGCCGATCTCGCCAAAGATTTCGAACATGTCGCGCAGGCCATAAACCACTCCCTCAAGGACTGCTCGCGCAAAATGCGCCTTGGTGTTCCGGAGGGTGATGCCGAAAAACGTTCCTCGCGCATAGGGATCAGGGTAAGGCGTGCGTTCGCCTGTAAGGTAGGGCAGGAAGATCAGGCCCTCGCTGCCGGGTGGGACCGATTTCGCTACAGTGGTGATCTCGTCGTAGCTTACGCCGGGGAAAAACGTGTCCCGCAACCAGCGCAAACTACCACCCGATGAAAGCTGCACGCCCATAACATGCCATTTTCCCGGGACCGCGTGACAGAATGTGTGGATGCGCATGGCGGGGTCGATGGCTGGCGTGTCGGAATACGCAAAAACGACACCACTGGTGCCTATTGTGCTGCTGACAATCCCCGGCTCGACAATTCCGCAGCCGACCGCCCCTGCAGCCTGATCGCCTCCGCCTCCAACGACCGGAATTCCTGCGGGAAGGCCGAGAAGCGAGGCCGCGCGGGCGGTCAAGTGGCCTGTCACTTCCGGGCTTTCCGAGCAATCCGGCATCCAGGCGCGGGGAATATTTGCCGCGGCCAGGATTTCGTCGGACCAGCGTCGGTTCGCGACATCGAAGAGCGCGGTTCCGGACGCGTCGCTCACTTCCGTCGCGTGAACTCCGGTCAGTTCGTAACGGACATAATCCTTTGGCAGAAGCACCTTGGCGACTTTGGCGTAGTTTGCTGGCTCATTGTTGCGTAGCCAGACGATTTTTGGCGCCGTGAATCCGGTCAGAACGGGATTTGCGATGAGCTTGGCTAGCTGCGCTGGCCCTCCCGCTTGCGCGGTGATCCACTCGCATTCAGTTTGAGTCCGCTGGTCACACCAAAGGATCGCGGGACGGATGACATTATTGCCTTTGTCGAGGAAAACGGAGCCGTGCATTTGACCGGAGAGGCCGATGCCCCGGATATCCTGGGCGTTGACGCCTGGCTTGGCGGCAAGCGCGCGGACACACGCTACCGACGCGTTCCACCAGAGCGCCGGATCCTGTTCGGCCCACAATGGACGCGGCGTTGAAAGTTCGTACTCCTCTGAATGCGACGCGACCGCGGCCCCGTCGGCGTCAATCAGCAGTGCCTTCGTCCCACTTGTCCCGATATCAATTCCCAAAAACAACGCCATGTTAAGCTATCCAATCTCCAATCAACAGTATGCTCTGATGGGTAATTCGACACGACTGTCTTGCGCTCCTGCTGGGCGTCTCGATGGCTGGGTTAAGGTATGATTGAGTCATGGTTAAGATCGAAACAGAGTTGACGGACGAGGCAGCGGAGACGGTCAGGCGCGAGGCGGAATTGGAGGGGGTTTCGGTGCCGGAGTATGTTTCAAGAATCGTTTCAGCAAAATCGCCGGCATCTTCGTCAAAAGACGATAAGCTTGCTGGCGCGACACCAGAGGAGCGCGAAGCCTCCTTCCTGAAATGGATCGATGAACTTGCTGCGCGGCACGGAAATAACTTGCCTGGCATCCCATCCGAAAAACTGCGACGCGAACATCTGTATGAGGATCACGATTAGTGGCGTCGTATCTGCTAGACACGAATGTACTGATCGCCATCTCGCATGTCACTTCCCCAGACCATTCAAAGGCCCGAGTTGAGATAGCGCGACTATCTGGTTTGGGTAGCCAGCTTTGCATATGCAGCCAGGTGCTCGTCGAATACTGGAACGTGGCTACGCGACCAATTGCGAATAACGGTTTCGCAATGAAGTTGACGGATGCCAGAGTAGATGTTGATCAGTTTATCCAAAAGTTTAACCTGTTGCCGGACGAGCCCGCCGTCTTTTCAGAATGGCTGCGGCTAGTGACCGTACATAGCGTCCAGGGAAAGCAAGTGCATGATGCCCGCTTAGCAGCTTGGGTTTTGACAAATCAACTAGATCACATCCTTACACTCAACACGCGAGAGACTTTGGCCGCTTTCGCGCAAATCTCGCAATTTCGCCGTAAACCGTCGTCAGCAGGTTGGCGCGCTGTCGGTTGAAGTCATTCAACTTTCCATCGTTACTCGCCACGACAATTTCAGAGCGGAAATGATGCTCCCCACGGATATGCCGCAGGGAGCTGATTTTGAAGTTCTTTCTTGTCGTTAGTTCCCTTGCGTCAATGTCTGCGCCAACGAACTACGTGTTCCCTCGACTTCACTCGTGCCTCGTTTCGCTCGGGATGACGGACAATGCCTACTTTCCCCACTCTGCATGTGAAAAAAGGCCCAGCGGCCTCAGAGCGTTCCTAACTCATCTTTCCCATCACTCGCACAACGCTCGCTGGTTTGAGCTCGAGTCGCACCTTTTCGCCGCGTGCCATGACCGTGCTCGGCGCGGAGAGCTTGACGACATCGGGGTTGTCAAACGTGTTGTGCGACCGGATATCGGGGCCGGAAAGGGTCACCACTTCAACTTCGCCCAGGGTTGCGCCGTGCAGGTCGATCTCGAAATCGACGGGATGGGTCGGGCTGGAGTTGGTCGCGGTGACGCAGAGTATGCCGTCCTTGATCGATGCGGAACCTTGCACGGCCTTAAGGCCGCCGAACTGCTTGTCGCGATAGCACTGTTTGCAGACCTCCTCCGACGCTTCACCACGGCTGACCGTCTCGGATGATGCCACAGTGCGAACCGCTTGAGCGCCCTTGTGCGGCTGGTAGAGATCGAAGACGTGGAAGGTGGGTGTCTTGATGCACTTGTCGTCCTTCACCAACAGCACGGCCTGAAGAACGTTGATGAGCTGGGCGATATTCGCCATGAATATCTTGTCGGCGTGCGTGTTGAAGATGTCGAGCGAAAGTGCGGCGACACACGCATCGCGGATTGTGTTCTGTTGATAGAGCCCGCCAGCCGGTTTGCCTTCTTCGACCGGATGCCAGGTGCCCCACTCATCGACAAGCAGTTTGATTTTGCGCTGCGGATCGTACTCGTCCATGATCGCACGGTGGCCGGTGACAATGCCCTCGATTGCCGTCGCTCTTGCGAGGAGTTCAAGCCACTGGGATTCCGTGTAGACCGTTGCCCTGCCGGCCGTGTTGCAATAATAGTGGGCGGCAAAGCCGTGGACGGAGTTGATCCTCCACGGATGGTTCAACGTAGTTTCGAGGAATTTCTTCGTCCACTCCCAGTTCCCGCCATTAGGCCCGCAGGCGATTTTGGTTAATGGAGGACTGCCGGGATAGTTGTACGCGAACGACTGATAACGCGCGTACTCCTCGGCGTAGGCTTCGGGCGACATGTTGCCGCCGCAGCCCCAGTTTTCGTTGCCGATGCCCCAATATTTTATGCCGAACGGCTCCGAGGAACCATTGGTTCGGCGCTCGTCGGCCAGTGCGGAGTCGCCAGCGAAGTTGCAGTATTCGATCCAGTCTCGGGTTTCGCTGGGCGGAGCGGATCCGAGGTTCGCGGCAAAGTACGGCTCCGCGCCGAGTGCGCGGCAGAACGCCATAAACTCATGTGTGCCAAATGTGTTCGGCTCCTTGTCCATGTTCCAATGGACATTGATCCGCTTCGGCCGCTTTTCGGTTGGCCCGATTCCGTCGCGCCAGTGGTACGTATCGGCGAAGCAGCCGCCAGGCCAGCGCAGAACCGGGATGTTGAGCGGTTTCAGGGCCGCGACGACATCGTTGCGGATACCGGCGGTGTTCGGGATGGGGCTGTCTTCTCCGACGAAGACTCCCGGGTAGACCAATTCGCCCAAATGCTCGGCGAAATGGCCATGCAGGAACGGGCTGATCTCGGCGATCGGCTCGTTCGCTAGGACGACAAGGCGCTGCACAGAATCCATAATTTCCTCCAGGAAACCAGTCTATACCAATTATTAAATTGGCAAAAACTGGTACAATGATGAATTATCGCACGTTGCTGCTGGTTTGTCAAGGGGAGGTTTGGTCGCTTTGGAAAAAAATGAGGAGTTGGAACGCTGGGTTCGTGGCGTTGTTGCGGTCACGCCGGGAATGCGGCTGCCGAGCGAGCGCGAGCTTGCATCGCGGTTTGCGTTAACTCGTCCGAAGGTGCGCGAACTCTTACAGCGGCTGCAAGGTGAGGGGCTTGTCGAGACGCGACTTGGCAGCGGGACTTATGGCGTCGATTTGTCAGCTCGGCCCCTTCGCAAAATCGCGATCTTGGTCGACGCACAGATCAAACTTGGCAACGACCCATTTTTTACGCAGGTGTTCGAACAGCTCCAGGCCGCCGCGCAGACTGCCGGAATTCGCTGTTCAGTGGAGCGGATTGGCAGCGAATCGCGTCTTCAAACTGTTGACGAAGCGGCGATTCTGCTCGGATGGGCAGGCGAGCGGCTGCTCAAGTCGGGCCGACTAGCAAACGTTCCGGCGGTTGCTCTAATGGCTGGTCCAGACATACAGCCGACTTCAAGTTGCAGCGTCTTTCGCCTCGACGACCGCGCCGCTGGCCGTGCGGCCTGTGAGTATCTGAAGGTACGTGGCTGTGGACAGATTCTGTTCATCGGTAAGGATACTGCGGGCGCATCGCGCGAGCGGTATTTAGGTGCCAAGGACGCGGAATCGCCGGTATGCGATGTGCGGCTGATTCCTTGCAGCCTCAATTATCCAGCGGGCCTGAAAATTGGGCAAGAGATTCATATTGAACAGAAGTCCAAAGCGGGCATCATTGCGACCAACGATTGGCTTGCAGTGGGCGTTCGCGCAGGCTTGAATAGCCGGGCGAACTCGAAATCAGTTCCGATCGTTAGCTTCGACGGCCTGCCGCTAACCTCAGATCCGTCGATTGGAATCGTATCGTTCACGGTGCCAATCAAGGAGATTGCGAGCGACGCGATTCTGGAACTCCAGCGTCTTCATCGATCGAACGCAGCGACGGGGAGGGCGGTGGTCTATTCGCTCAAGGATCCGCGTCCGTAAAACTTAGCAGGTATTTGCCCTCGTCAAACGCTAGCGACGGAGCCGCCATCGACGCGGAAATTGGAACCCGTAATGAACGATGCCTGATCTGACGCGAGGAAAACGACGATTCCGGCCGTCTCCTCTGGATTGCCAGCGCGTCCCAAAACGATGTTTGGCCGTATTGTTTTCAGGAAGTGCTGCTCCGCCTCGTCCTCGCTGATTCCTTGCTCTTTCGCCTGATTGCGCAGCAACCCCTCCACAAGCGGAGTCTTGATGAACGCGGGCGAGACGGTGTTGACTAAAATGCCGTCCTTGCCATATGCCTTTGACAAGCTCTTAGTGAGATTGTTAAGCGCAGCTTTGGACGCGTTGTAGTGCGGCATGAAGGGATCGGGCTGGATCGCAGATTCGCTCGATATGTTGATGATTCGCCCCCACTTTTGAGCCTGCATGTGGGGCAGTGCGGCCCGAACCATGCGGATTGTTGACATGACATTAAGATTCCAAGTTTTAAGCCAGTCATCGTCGGTGAGCTCCTCGAATGACGAGAATGCATCGGCACCGCCCGCGTTGTTAACGAGAATATGTACCGTTCCAAATCGGTTGACTGTTTCATCGACAAGCTTTATATTGTCGGCGGCGGAGGTCGCGTCGCCCGCGACTGCAAGGGCGACGCTGCCCAATGCAGTTATTTCGGCCTCAACTTTGCGAAGGTCGTCAATCCCGCGAGCGGAGATCACAACTTTGCAGCCTTCCGCTGCCAACGCCAGCGCGATGGCCCTACCAATCCCTTTGCTTGCGCCCGTCACGATTGCTACTTTTCCGCGAATGCCGAGTTCCATGTGGTTCTCCAAGAACGAAGTGATGCAGGGCCCGATTCTACCTAATAACGAACCACGACGAAGTCGGTTCCTGCGGCTGAGCTAGGTCATCCCGACCGGAGCGAAGAATGAGCGCAGCGGAGGGAACAGGTAGTTCGCTAACGATAGGCTGCATTTCGGGCGAACTACGTGTTCCCTCCACTCCAGTCGTGCCTCCTTGCGGTGGGGATGACGGACAAAGAGTTAGGATGTCTATTAAGGGTAGAATTTTGTTCTTCGTGGAAATCTTCAACTCTCTATCTTGAGCGCAAAAGGAGCAGACCGGATGCCCAACTTCACCGTCAAACCACTAACCTCTGAAACATGGCCGGATTTTGCGCGGCTGGTCGAAAAGCACAATGGTGTTTGGGGCGGATGCTGGTGCATCGGGTTTCATCCGGAGGGGTTTGGCAATCTACGGTCGGTTGAGCGGAACCGGACAGCGAAAGAGTGCCGCGTGCGGGAGGGTCGCGCGCATGCGGCGCTCGTTTATGATGGCGAAAATGCGGTCGGCTGGTGCCAGTTTGGTAGTGCCGACGAACTGACTCGCATCAAGCACAAGAAGCAGTATCTTGAGGAAGGTGGCGAGGAGCCGGATTGGCGAATCACATGCTTTTTTGTGGACAAGGACTATCGCGGAAAGGGAGTCGCGTCCACGGCGTTGGCGGGTGCGCTTGTCGAAATCGCGCGGCTTGGCGGCGGGGTGGTTGAAAGCTACCCAGAAGATGTGGAGGGCCGAAAAGTCTCAGGATCGTTCCTTCACAACGCGACTCTTGCCATTTTTGAGCGCCAGGGATTTGAGCGCAAACGAAGGCTTGGCAAGAACCATTGGGTGGTAACGAAAGTCGTTGAAAGACTGCAAGCTGAACAAGTGCCGGAAGACTAGACCGTGGATTCGGCTTCCGCCATTGTGACCGGCTGGGTTTCGTTCGGGTAGCTCGCAAGCACGACACGGTTTCGTCCGGTGTTTTTTGCGGCATAGAGGGCTTCGTCGGCGCGGGCGAGGACCTGCATGGGGTCGTGGCCGTCGGCGGGGAAGGTGGCGACGCCGATGCTGATGGTCTTTCGGACGACAACCACCTGCGGCATTGCGTCTTCGGTCGGCTCCTGAAGGCCAATCGACGCCTCATAATTGAGCGTGGATTCGAACCGCTCCTGCTCGACATGCGCGCGGATACGCTCGGCCGTCACCCACGCCGCGTCGCGCCCGGACTCGGGCATGACGACGATAAACTCCTCGCCGCCGTAGCGTCCGGCGATGTCGGACGTTCGGATGCTCTGCTTGATCAGTCCCGCCAGCTTCTGCAACAGAACATCGCCCTGCATGTGGCCGAACGTGTCGTTGTACTTTTTGAAGCCGTCGAGATCGAGCATCATGACCGAAAGCGTATGGCCGTAGCGGTGCGCACGTGCAGTTTCGTCGGCGAGCGTTTTTAGAATCTGGCGTTTGTTGTAGAGGCCTGTCAGGCTGTCGGTGACGGCCTGCTGGCAGACATCCTGATGCAGGCGGTTGTTGGCAAGGCACATCGCAACGAGCGCGGCCAAGCTCTGAATTCGCTCGCGATCGGCCTTGCCGTAGGTGGAAAGGCCGCGTCGCTCGAATTCCACGCAGCCGACGAGCTCACCACCGGCAAGAAGCGGCAACATCATGACCGACACCGGCCCGATCTGCTCCTTTTGATCATTGCTGAGCGCAAAATAGCGATGGCGGGCATCGCGCCGCGCGTCGTCGACCAGGATCGACCTTCGACGCTCAGCCGTACGTCCGACCAGCTCTTCGCCAAGCCTACGGACGGAGGGCTGGAACGAGACCGCGGCGCCGTTAAACTCGATGATCTTCTCCAGCAGCAGTTCTTCTTCGCGGTAGATCCAGACTGAAGCGCGGTCGTATAGGATCAGCTTGCGGCAGTGTTCGAAGAACTCGGTCAGGAACCTGTCGGGGCTAGGCGACTTGCCGATCGCCGCCTGCTGGGTCAGGCGATCCATCGCGCGAAGCTGGTAACGCACCATGTTGCGGTCGATCAGAGCGCGGGAAACGAGGGTCAACGTCGCTGCCACAATCAGAAAAATGCTGGTCGCAACTAGCGGCCGGGTCACCCAAAACATCAGCCCAAGAAGGAGCGCGAACGGGCAGCCGACAAAATAGACCGTGGTTTCGTTGGCCAGGAACACTTTCCACTCAAATCGGTTAGGCCCAAGCTCGGATACGCTAGCGCCCCGTTTGCGGTCGTGGGACAACAATGTTAGGCCGAGCAGATATATTACGCCGAATGTGAGGGCGGCGGCAGAGCCGATCTGCAGGAAATTAACTGCGACCGAAAGTTGGCCGTCGCCGGGAAGCTCACCCATTCGCAAGACCGAGTGTACGACTAGGCCAGTGCCAAGCTGCGATGTTAGGATAATCAGGAACCGGTCGATGACGGTCTGCTTCTTGGCGCGCTGCGGCTCAAGGGCATTCATCAAAAAGCCAAGCAGTGCGACGGGCACAGCGGCGAGTGCGGGGAGGACGATCAATACGCCGATGAGCGCGACAAGCGGGGTTAGCGCGACGCGTTCGCCAAAGCGCGGTCCCGACGCAGGGAGCCAGCAGGAGAGCGCTGTCACCAGAATCAGCAGCGCGGTCAGACTGGCACGTCCACCAAGCGAATCCTGCGGAACAATGGACTCGAACATTCCGCCGGTCAGGCAGAGCGTGAGCGCAAGGGCGACGACAACGGCGATCAGCAACATTCGCAGCGAAAATGGGTTCGATGCGTGGCCGTTTTCTCCCTCTGAAATGTCGCTCATTTCAGGTTCTATTTTCGATGAGTTTGGCAATGGATTGCAGTTCTAATGGGCAGAAACGGATTGCGTTTCGCTATACTGATATATTCCACAGGTCAAAATGCAAATTGAGGAATAAATTTTAGAATGGCCGTTCGAATTCGCGGCGATATTGTCACTCCTCGCGAAGTGTTGATAGGTGCTACGCTTGTTGCGGGCGACCATGGGACGATTGAAGAGATCGTTCCGGCCACTGCAAATGTGTCTGGCCCTATCGATATAGACGCAACCGGCAGCCTTATAGTTCCTGGCTTTGTCAACGTGCATGTCCATGGCGGCGGCGGCGCGGATTTCATGGATGCAAGCGAGGCTGCCGTGCGACGCGTCGCGCAGACCCACGCCAAATTCGGCACCACTACATTGCTTGCGACGACGCTCACTGCTACAAGGCAGCAGATCGACAAAACGATCGAAGCGATAAGGTTCGTGATGAATCATCTCGGCGACGACGAGGCCAAAATCGCTGGAATCCATCTAGAGGGGCCTTACATCTGCGCGGCGAAGCGCGGCGCACAGCCCTTTGCGCCGATTCGTCCGCCGGATTGGGTGGAGATGCAAGAATGGATTGGGATTTCCGACGACGCAATTAAGTTGATTACGCTTGCGCCGGAGATTGACGGCGTGCTGGAGTTTATCAAGATGGCGTCTGCCAGAGGCATTGTTGTCTCGGTCGGACATACGAACGCAACCTACGACCAGACGATTTCGGCAATTGATACTGGCGCAACACATGCGACGCATCTTTTTAATGCAATGCCACCGTTACATCACAGGCAGCCTGGCGCGGTAGGGGCATTGCTGGATTCGAACAATGTCTTAGTGGAATTGATCTGCGACGGAGTTCACCTGCATCCAAGCATAGTACGTACAGCAGTCAAAGCAGCGGGTGCGGACCGCGTAATTTTGATCACCGATGCAATTTCTGGCGCGGGCATGCCTGACGGTGAATATGAACTTGGGGGTACGCCTGTAATTGTAAAGGAAGGCACCGCGAAGTTTGCCGATGGGACGCTCGCGGGGAGCGTCCTGACCATGAATCGCGCATTTGCGAATGTCCAGGAGTTCGCGAGGGTTTCGGTGCCCATAGCGGCCGCGATGGCGTCGAGAAATGCCGCCTGGCAGTTTGGGCTGTACGACCGGATTGGCAGTCTGGAAGTCGGGAAAAGTGCAGACTTTGCCGTTATCGATCCGATCAGTGGGAGTGTGCAGGCTACAATGCGCGAGGGAAATTGGATTTATCAGAGGTAGGCGCATCGGCGCCTAATTCGAAGCAGAAACAGGAGTTACAAGTTCATGACAGCAGTTATTGAGCAGGAGCGGACGGGTGTGGTGACGTTTAAGGGCGGCCCGGTGACACTGGTTGGGCCGGAGCTTAAGGTCGGAGACAAAGCGCCGGATTTTCATCTCACGTCGATCGATATGCAGGATTTTACGCTGGACAGCGCCCTTGCTGGCGGGACGCGCGGCGCTCTGCTCATTGTTATTCCGAGCATCGACACCAGCGTTTGCTCGCTTGAGACGGTGAAGTTCAACCGGCAGACGGCACATCTGGCGAAGGAAGAGGTGGCGACGTTTGCAATCAGTGTCAACTTGCCGTTTGCACAGAAGCGCTGGTCGGCGGCGGAGAAAGTAGAAAGCATCCAGCTTCTTTCGGATTTCAAGACCCATGAGTTCGGGCCCTCCTACGGAGTCTTGATCAAGGAGCTTGCGCTGCTTGCGCGGTCGGTCTTTCTCGTCGACAAAACCGGAGTGATCCGGTACATCGAAATTGTCCCGGAGGTCGCGCAGGAGCCGGACTACGATACGGCGATCAAGGCCGCGGAGTCGCTGGCGGAGTAGCGCAGATCTCAATCAATTATTCGGGCCGGGCAGGCGATCTGCCCGGCTTTTTTTGCGTCTAAGAGACTATTTGATGGGCCAATCTGTTCGCCGATTTGTGTCCATCAAGCAGGTTCAAAAAATCAATGCTTGGCAACGACTGTGAAGGTCAACATTAGATCATCGAACTTACGAACACTGAGTTCGAAAGTTGCGTTCCAAGCAAACTTTTGTGCCTGAATTTTGCCTCAGGCGAACAGATCGTTCGCCTTGTTGCGCCCCTTAAGCAGTGGTATAATGCCGCTTGCGGTCGAGCAAAACTGCTCTCCTTACGGGATCGAGCAGCGCTTATTTCCTCCTCCCGCAGACCTCTCGATTAAGTTAGAGCTTGGTTGGTTTTCTGGCGCAACGGGTTGTTTGCGCCCTCTGATTATTTTGAAACCGAGCCAAAAATTTGTCCGTTTTTTTGGGGTGATTGTCGAATCCTGTGAGTAGTCGTACGCCTGATGGATCGCAACTAGAATTCGGAGATGACGAGCAGGTCGTCGCCCTTCGCAAGGCGTGGGACCGGACGCGGCGCGCCATCGCACCTAAGCTCACAACGACATCAGAATCGTTCCTGCGCCAAACAGAACCGCTTGGCATCGAAAACAACACCATCATCCTCGCGACACCAAGCCGTTTCGCGCAGGAGTGGCTGGAGCGCCGCTATCACGAAGCCCTGCGTGCACAGCTTACGACCCACTTAGGTCGCCCAGAGATCGCGATCAGGTTCGTCGTCGCAAGCGCAAGCTCGCGTCCACCGCTCACGTCCGGCATTGACGCGTTGAACGAGGCCGAGCAAGCAACGGGAGCCGTTCCGCCGACAGATTCGTTCACGGAGATCGTCCCGGCCGAGCGCCGCTCACTTGCCATCCCGCGGAAGGCAAAACCGCTCCCGCCTGAGCTGAGCATGCCGCTTTTGCCGAAATACACGTTCGATACGTTCGTGGTCGGCAAGTCGAACCGGTTGGCACACGCGGGCGCAATGGCGGTCGCAAACAATCCTGGTGGCGTCTATAATCCGCTCTTTCTCTACGGCACGCCTGGTCTAGGCAAAACGCACCTGATGCATGCGATCGGTCATGAGGTGCACCGGCAACGTCCCGAAGCGCAGGTGGCGTATGTCAGCGGCGAGCAATTTACGAACGGTTACATCTCCGCGCTACGCGAGAAAAAAAGCGACGAGTTCCGGACGGTTTTCCGCAATGTGGATGTCTGGCTAGTCGACGATGTCCAGACCATTGCTGGCAAGGAGCACACCAAGGAAGAGTTTTTCCACACGTTCAACACGCTCTACCAGTGCGGCAAGCAGATCGTGCTGTCGTCGGATAGGTCGCCGCGCGATCTGCGGCTGATGGACGAGCGGCTGAAATCACGATTCGAGAGCGGACTAATCGCCGATGTCGCGCCGCCCGATCTCGAAATGCGGGTCGCGATTTTGAGCCAGAAGGCCGTCCTAGACGGGCTGAACATTCCCGACGAAGTGCTGCATTACATGGCATCGCTCATTCAGAGCAATATCCGGTCGCTCGAGGGTGCGCTGATTCGGCTGATGGCGTACGCGTCGATGTCCAAGTCGGAAGTGACCAAGGATCTGGCGCGCGATGTTTTGGGAACGTATTTTGTTGAACACAGGCGTGTGATGAGCGGTGAGGAGCCGGAGATGCGGTCAGCGAACTCGGACGACACTCAGCCGGAGCGTTCGCCGCTGCGGGCGTTGCCGTTGCCGCAGGTGGTCAGCAGGCTTGGGGCGCTGCAGCTATCCGCCGAAGAGCAGTTTCAGGAGATTGTCGGCGCGGTCGCGGCGCACTTCAACGTTGACGCCAAATACATTGCGGGTGAGGGCAGCGCGGCAACGTCGCGGCGGCGCGAGATCGCCGCGCCGCGCCAGATCGCCATCTATTTAACCCGCGAAAAGACCCCTTTGCCTGTGACCGAACTTGCGCACCACTTCGGAAATGTTGACCACTCGGCGATTTCGCACGCTCACAAAAAGATCGCCAACCAGATGCTAAAGGATCCGCAACTGCTGGCGACATTGACGAAGATCGCGGAGCGGATGGGGGAGTAGGCGTCGGGCTATAGCTCGACCTTAAACACAATCTTGCGGATCGGTTTCGGGTTGATCTCAGGTGCGATGCAGGGCATGTGGGCGTCATCGGGATAGAAAATCGCGAATGAGCCCGCGGGAACATGGAAGTAGTCGCCGGTGCCATCGAAAAATTCGACATCCTTTTCGGAGCTGTAGGCACCCATCGAATTCATTGCCGAGAGTAAGTTCCGGCCCATCACTTCAACCCCCTCCGCGACGTACTGAATGTCGATGTAGCGCCTGTGCGCTTCCCACTTGCAGTCCGACACCGCTTTGCCGTCGTATTCCTGGATCATGAAATAGAGGCGGTCGCCATCGACATCATGCCTGCCCAGCGGCAGCGACAGGATTTCACCTTTGTTGAGAAGTTCAAACGAGGCTGCAAAGCCAGGATGCTGCGCTGCGTAGAGATGAGAATTGGTTAAGGTATCGATGATCATTGGTTATTAAACTTAATTGTGTCTGTATGACGATCAAGGCCCACTGTCGCGCATTCTCCCTGCGAAAAAAGGCCTAGCGGCCTGAGCGTTCCTAAATGACTCTCTTACTCCACTATCTTATCTCAAGTGGTTGACCAGCGTCTGCGCCTCTTGAATGATCGCGGGCAGCACGGACGCGAGTCCCTCATCGTCCTGCGGCAAACCTGGGCTGCGCATCAGCGCCCAACGTTCGGTGAACATCGTCTGTTCTCCCGGTTCAAGGATTTGCAGCGGGCCGAGGGTTTCAAGCTCTTCGAACGATCCCTTGGTGAACACTTCGAAGTTGGAGCCGAGGTCGGGGTGAGCGTCTGGGCCGAGATCATCGACATCGATGAACTTGATCAGCATGTCGCCAGCGGAGTTCGCGAATGCGCCCCATCCGAGGGTGTTGAAGATTCCCACTTTTTGCGGCGTGCCCCGGGTTTCGTCGGAACGAAGCTGGATATAATTCGTTCCCCACGTCCAGCGCGGGTCGGCCATGTCGGTGAACTTCCACAGGACGACCGGACGCGAGGGGGCGAAATCGTCGCCGTCGCCGTGCGCCTTAAACGGCTCCTGTGGCAGGATGGTCCGACCGCCAGGCGCGACAACGCTCAGGGCCCACGGCGCAATCTCGATCGACCAGGGGTTGTGGTTGGTCAGTATGTGATCGATCTTGACGGTCGGCGAGTCTTTTGGCCCGACCTGGATGCGTAGCTCTTTGCCGATTTTCGAATTCGGCTCAATTTTTTGGACTAGCAGGAGCGCTTCGCCGTCGTGAACCGCGAGGTCGACCTGCGCGTTGTCCGGCTCGTAGGTGCGCGGCATCACTTCCGGCGCATGCCAAAGACGATGTCCGCCGTAGTTGACCCATTTGTCGGGTGGGCCGATGACGCCTTTCAGCTCCTCCTCTTCGCGCAGCAGGTTTTCGCCGCCGTCGAGAAGAGCGGCGCGGATGATTCGCGGGCCGAACGCGGTCGAGGCGACGATTTCGATCAGATTGTTGGCCAGGCGAATGCATCCCGGCCAGCCGTGGTATTCAAAGGTTTCCATGCGGATAGAGTTCGAAGCGCCGCCTTAACTTTCCTTCTCTGATTCGGTTCGTGAGTCGAGTCCTGATTATAATTGGTTCACCTTCGGTTCAGCTTCAACGATTTGCGGCGCTGGCGGCCAGACGCCGTCTTGCTGTGTTGTGATCATTCGCTCGATGGCCGCTTCGCGTTTTTGGGCGTCAAGTACATTCAGCCGTTTGCGTTGACGGATCATGACGATGGGGACAACCTCGACCGCATAGACGCCCAGCCAAAACAGCGCGAACTCAAAGACGTCCGCGCGCTGCTCCGACTTCGGCTCCTCAATCGCAATATCTATTACGGAGACCAAGATCGAAAGGAAAACGACCAAAAATCCGGTAAGCGCCGCAAATCGACGCGTAAGGATTGCCGTTGCTAGGGGCAGCACAATGCTCAGAAGAATGCTGCCAGTGGCAACGTGATCCGCCATGTGACCGCCAAGCCACGCGGCTAGCCAGCGGTGAATGGCTGGGAAATCGGTTCCGAGGACGTTCGCGGCTGTCGCCAGGGGGATCATCCAAGCGAGAAGGCGAAGGTCGCGCGCGGTATCGGTGAAGGGGGAGGGTGAATTAGCTTTGTTCATTTTCGGCTGTTTCCGCCACCGGAGCGACGGTCCGACCGACGACAGGAGCGGGCGGCCAGACGCCTGTCTGGGAGGGTTCAAACTCGAACAGAGGCTGCAAGTTCCCGACTGCTGCCTTCTGCTTGTTTCGGGCGATCCGATTGCGAATGAACAACGTCGGTAGAGGGCCGAGCGGGATGCAGAGCAAGCCCATGATGGCAACGGCAAAAAAGGTGTCGCGCGAATCCTCTGAAACGAGATGGAATGAGCGTGATACCAGAAAAGCCACGCCTGGAACGATGCACTGGATCGTGCCGCAGAGGAGCCAAAATCTTGGCGCGCGCGCAGTTGAAAATGCAGCAAAAAGCGTCACTGCACCGAGGATAAACCCCAGGCCCAATAGTTCGTCGTAGGTCGAATCGGAACCGCCCGAGCCAGACCCTGAGCCATCAGGAATATCTTTGCAGATGCAGTACCAGATCAAAAAGTGGAGCGCGGTCGCGGACGCGACCTGCAGCCAGCGCCAATTGCTGAGTTTCGCGCCATCTTCCGGCTGCTCTTTGAAGAAGTTTTTCAAATGGATTTATGCGACAAACGGAAGCGCGGTCACGGTTGCCGGAGTATCGCCGACAAACAGAGTCTGGCCGATGTTGGCCTGTTCGTTGCGGACATAGCCCAGCGCGATGACTCCGGCAGTGGGCGACGTGACCACCGAAGTGATCCTTCCAACATCCTTGCCGCGCGGTTCGCCCGGCTCGGTAAAGATGTGGCTGGCGGTGTTGACCATCTCCGAAAGGCGCAGTCCGACTAGGCTTCGGTTGGTGTGTCCACGCGACAGAATCCGCGCAATGACCTCCTGTCCCATGTAGCAGCCTTTGTTTTGGTGTATAGCCGAGTATAACTTTGCTTCGAGCGGAATTATACTTTCGTCCAGCTCCGCGCCCCATTTTGGTAGCCCGGCTTCGACTCGAACGACATTCACAGTGTCCTCATCGAGCAGCTCCGCACCTGGATTAGCGAGCAAGTGATGAAGCATCTTGTCACGGTCAACGCGCTGCATAAGAAGGTCATAACCCGAAACCGACGGTGTCCGATGGTGGTGAATCAGAGTGACTTCGGGACCTTCTAGCGCAACGAGCCGGGCGTTGGAAAGCGGCATTATGGCAGTGTCGCCCAAGTCGCCAAGCACCGCAGCCACCATATTTCGAGCAGCAGCGCCTTGAACAGTCACGCCACCAATCTGCTGGCTGATGTCTTCGATTTCGACCCGCTCGCGTATGAGATAACGGTTAAGCGACTTGACAACAGTCTCGCCACGGGTCGGCGTCGTTTCAATCAGCAGGCTATCGGGAAACGCATTGACATAAAGATTTGCAAGAAGATGACCGGTGTTGTTGAGCAGGCAGGCGTGGATGCCCTGACCTTCTTGCAGGTGCGCGATATCGTTGCTGACCTGGCCATCAAGAAAGGTCGCGCGGTCGGTACCCGTCAGGCGAATCCACGCGCGTTCAAGCGGGAAAACTCCGGCACCATTTGGGTCGCTTCGGACAGCGTGATATGCGCGCTCATTCATTTCGGAATTATACCTTTGCCGCTCCGCCGCGTCCGGGCGTTCAAGTTGTCATTTACCCATGTCCGTCATAAGGTAAAATGAACTGATTCACCATGTGGATTAGGACTATGCCATGACGATTACACTCGACCTTACCGCAGAACAGGAAGTGCAATTACGTGAGCGTGCGGCAGCGGCGGGCCTTACCGATCCCGCCGATTTTCTGATCGCACTCATCTCGAACGGCTCTGCAAAGGCGTTTAAAGGAAGTGGCCAGGATCTCCTCGATGAGCTGGACGCAGACCAACTGTTGATCGGTTATGGCGATCCCGCGGAAGACTCAGTCGATTTAGCTCGCCGGTTGCGTGCTGAAGCCGAGAACCGTTCGTGGCGGCAATAATTTTAGACACAGACATCTTTATCGAAATTCTCAGAAACACCCCAGCCGCCCGCACTTGGCTGGCAGTTCAGTCACCGCGACCACTCCTCGGTGGAGTCGCTGCACTCGAAGCCACGTTTGGTAGCCAGTTGACCGCAGAACTTCACAGGGTGCAAAACACGATTTCGCACTTTCAGGTGGTTTGGCCGACAGAAGCCGACTTCAGGCTTGCAATATCTACCCTCAGCAGATACAAGCTCTCAAATGGTATCGGTGGCCTGGACGCGCTGGCGGCCGCAGCTGCCGTCAACCAGGGCCTCAGCCTAGCCTCGTTCAATGCGAAGCATTTCATTGCCGTGCCGGGTCTGTCATTAGTTGTGCCTTATCTGAGGTAGTTAGCAAGTCTTATCTTTGTTGCCTTAGTTCTTCCTGCAACAAATAGGTAAAATACTGCTTCACGGGAGGAAATATAACCCCATGCCCATCTATGAATTCATCTGCCGAGAGTGCAGCAAAGACTTTGAAATGCTGGTGCCAGCCAGCAAGCGCGACTCGACCGAATGCCCCGAGTGCGGTTCGAATCGGACCGCGCGGCGCATTTCGCTGACTGCACCGGCGCAGATTAAGTCAGGCGGAAGTTCGTCTAGTATGGCGTCGTCCGGCGAAGGTTGCGGCGCGCCAAGCTGCTGCGGCGGAATGTGCGGATTGCCGACCTAGGTTGTCTGCCGATCAAGAAAAGTACATAATCAACGAGCAAAAGTTATACAGACGTAAACATGAAATTCTCGTTTCATTGAGCGCCAAGATGGCGTCGCTTAGGAAACTCCTTGTCCAAAACCTACTACATAACCACCCCGATCTACTATGTAAACTCGGTTCCGCATGTCGGCTCGTCGACGACGAACCTGATCTGTGACTCCCTCGCGCGTTACCAAAAGCTGCGCGGCCGAGAAGTCTATTTACTGACCGGCACCGACGAGCACGCCAAAAAAGTGGTCAATGCGGCGACCAAGGCGGGGATGCAGCCGCAGGTGTTTGTCGACGAAATTTCGCAGCGGTTCGCGCAGGCATGGGAATTCTTGGGCGTCGATTACACGCGCTTCATTCGGACTTCCGAGCCTGATCACAAAGTTGGGGTCCAGGAGGCGTTTCGCCAACTTTACGAATCCGGCGATATTTACAAGGGCACCTATTCGGGGTGGTACTCGGTTTCGGACGAAACCTACTACCAGGACACCGAAGTCGAAAACGGAGTTGCTAAGGAGACGGGATCATCGGTCGAGCGAGTCACCGAAGAGAACTACTACTTCAAGCTTTCTGCGTACGGCGACCGGCTACTTGCCTATATCAATGAGCAGCCCGATTTCCTAATGCCCGATGTGCGGCGCAACGAAGTGATCGCGTTTATCGGCGCAGGACTGCGCGATGTTCCGGTTTCCCGGCGAAACACGGGGTGGGGGATTGCAGTCCCAGGCGATGACACCCAGACCATCTATGTCTGGTTTGATGCCGTTCTTAATTACCTCACCGCGACGGGCTGGCCAAATGATCCGCACTGGCGCAATCTGTGGCCTGCGCAGATTCACCTGGTCGGCAAGGAGATATATACGCGGTTTCACGCAACCCTCTGGCCCGCAATGCTGATGGGCCTCGGGCTGATGCTGCCAGACCATGTTGTCGGGCACGGATGGTGGCTTGTTGGTGGCGAAAAGGGCAGCAAGTCGAAGGGCAATATCCCGACGCCACAGGATGCCGTGCAGTTCATTGTCGATGTCAGCGGCGCAAACACCGAGATGGCCGTCAGCGCCCTTCGCTACTATCTGCTGCGGGATATCTCGTTCACCGGCGACTCGGAATTTTCGTACGCGAACCTAACCGCGCGCTACAATGGCGAACTCGCCAATGATCTCGGCAACCTGCTCAACCGCGCGCTTAATATGCTGATGCAGTACGAGGACGCGGTCATCCCAGAGTCGAAAAGCCGCGAAGGCTGGAGCGATGTTGCCAGCCATGCTGTTACCTGCAAGGCAGAAGTCGAAGCGGCGATGGATGTCTTCAACCCAGGGCAAGCGCTTGAGGCGATCGCGCGATTTGTAACGATCAACAACAAAGCGATCGACACTGCTGCGCCGTGGAAGCGTGCCAAGGAGGGCGACACGCAGGCCGTCCGTGACGCGCTCTACACCGCCCTTGAAGCAAGCCGGGTGCTCAGTGTCTTGCTGGAGCCGTTTATGCCGAAGGCGTCGCGCGAAATTCGCAGGCAATTGGGAATTGACCCGGAGCTAACGCAATCATGGGACGAGGCGCTCGCATGGGGCGGCTTGCAGCCGGGCACCACTGCGCTTCAAGCCGAGCCGATCTTCCCGCGGATCGATAAACAGAAGCTGGCCGCGCTGCTGGCCGCAGCCGCGGCTGAGACAGAAACTAAAACAGAATTAACGCAAGGAAAACCCGCCAAAGTGAGTACAGAAACTACGCCCGCGACAGCCGCTGCGGACAGCGCACAGTCCGACAAAATCACCATCCAGGACTTCGCCAAAGTGCAGCTAAGGGTCGCTGAAATCAAAACGGCCGAGCGGATTGAAGGCGCGACAAAACTCTTGCGGCTGACCATCGATGTCGGCGAAGAATCGCCGCGCCAACTGGTCGCGGGAATTGCCGAAAGCTACGCGCCGGAGGATTTGCCGGGGCGAAAGATTGTGGTTGTCGCCAATCTACAGCCAGCTAAGATTCGCGGTGTCGAGTCGAACGGCATGCTGCTCGCCGCAACCGATCCCGAGGGCCGCGCGATCCTGCTCACTCCCGACAAGGAGATCGGCGCAGGCGCAAAGGTGAAATAAGGCCCCACCTTCCCACTTCGTGGGCCCTTCCTCCCGCAACGGGAGGAGCCAAGCACTACATAATTTTAGTACGCGCTATAAGAGGAATTCCGATCCTCAACTAAGCGTCAATTGCTAGATACTATCAGCGGCTTCGCATTGCGCACCATCTGCAGCTCTTCGTCGGTTGGAACTAGCCAGACTTGCACGGTGGAGTTGGGAGGACTAATCCGCGCTGCTTCGCCCGTCGGAATGCTTTCGTTTAGCTGGGAGTTAACGGCAATCCCCATGAACGACAAGTTGCGGCATATCCGGCTACGCATTTCAGCCGAGTGCTCGCCGATGCCGCCGGTAAATGCGATTGAGTCAACGCCGTTTAGGACAGCCGCGTAAGCCCCAATGTATTTGCGGACTCTGTAGGCAAACACCTCAAGGGCCATTTCTGCGCTCGCATCGCCCTCTCGTGACGACTTTTCCAATTGGCGCACATCGGCACTCGAACCAGAAACTCCAAGAAGACCGCTTTGTTTGTTCAACATTGCATCAAGTTGGTCTATGTGCAACCCGCCGTGCCGAACCAGATACAGGAGTAAACCAGCGTCTATATCGCCAGCGCGGGTGCCCATGACAAGGCCCTCCAGCGGAGTCATTCCCATGCTTGTGTCAACGCTCTTTCCATCCCGGATCGCGCATATGCTTGCGCCGCTTCCGAGGTGACAGACAATGAGCTTGGTGCCATCAACTCCACGCCCGAGTAGCTCGATTAATTTTCCGGACACGTATTGGTACGAAAGGCCATGGAAACCGTAGCGCCGCAAATTCAGCCGGTCGGATAGGTCTCGAGGCAGTGCGTAACGCCATGCCGTTTCGGGCATGGCGCTATGAAAGGCTGTATCGAACACCGCGATGGCAGGCACCTGTGGAAGCAGCCGCAGCCCAGTTTCGATCATGTCTGTTTCGCTGGGGTTGTGCAGCTCGTCAAGCTCGCGCAGAGTTCGGAGGTCTTTTAAGACATCCGGCGTGACCAGTGTCGGCTCAGTAAATTTGCTGCCGCCGTGAACCACCCTGTGTGCGATGCCGTGCAAATCCCATTTAGCGCAGTCGTTGATCACCTTCTCCGCAGCGTCTGCAATGCCAATACCAGCGTCACGATCCTCTTCACCTTCCGCCAACACCGATTCGCCGTCTTCGGCGTTCGTTTCGCTCAGCTTGAACAGCTTGTACTTAAGCGAGGAGCTGCCAGCGTTGAGGGCCAGAATGTTCATGGAGGTTTCGTCCCAATCAGGCGGGGGCTTCGATGCTCCACTTCCAGTTTCTAATTTCCGGCATGTCTTCGCCGTACTCATCAATGTACAGCTTATGCTGGACAAGCTTGTCCTGTAGTTGCTGTTTCAGGTAGACACCTCGTTCGCCAGTCTGCGGCACACGGTCGATCACGTCCATCACCAAGTGAAAGCGGTCAAGATCGTTGAGGACGGTCATGTCGAACGGAGTCGTGATTGTCCCCTCTTCCTTATAGCCGCGGACATGGAAGTTGCCATGATTCTTCCGCCGGTATGTCAGACGGTGGATCAGTAGTGGATATGCGTGGTATGCAAAAATAACCGGCTTGTCCTTCGTGAACAGCGAGTCGAAGTCAGAGTCGCTTAGACCGTGCGGATGCTCACTTTGGGGCTGCAGCTTCATCAGATCGACAACGTTTACTACGCGGATTTTCAGGTCTGGAATCTGCTCGCGTAGGATTGAGACGGCGGCCAGTGTTTCGAGAGTCGGAACATCGCCGCAGCATGCCATGACCACATCCGGCCCTTCGGTTTCATCGTTGCTGGCCCATTGCCAAATGCCGATGCCTTCCGTGCAGTGGATGACAGCCTGCTCGATGGTGAGCCACTGCGGGGAGGGATGCTTGCCCGCGATGACCACATTGACATAATGCCGACTGCGCAGACAGTGATCCATCACCGATAAAAGGCAGTTGGCGTCTGGCGGGAGGTACACCCGTACAATGCTCGCCTTCTTGTTGACGACATGGTCGATGAAACCGGGATCCTGGTGCGTGAAACCGTTGTGGTCTTGACGCCAAACATGCGACGACAGCAGATAGTTTAGCGACGCGATCGGCCGTCGCCAGGGCAGACCTGCGGTGACTTTCAGCCACTTGGCGTGCTGGTTGAACATCGAATCGACAATATGGATAAACGCTTCGTAGCAGTTGAACAGGCCATGCCTGCCAGTCAGGAGATAACCCTCCAGCCAGCCTTCGCACTGATGCTCGCTGAGCATCTCCATGACTCGACCAGTGGGTGCAAGGAACTGGTCGTTCACTTCGGTCGCCGCTTCCCATTGGCGGTTGGTCTTTTCAAAGACAGCCTCTAGGCCGTTGGACAACGTTTCGTCGGGCCCGAATATCCGGAAATTGCGCTGAAACTCATTCATGCTGCTGACATCGCGCAGGAACTTCCCAAGAACATGCGTGTCGCCTGGGCCGCCTATGCCCGGCTTGGGAATGTTCAGCGCGTACTGCCGGAAATCTGGCATGCGCAGATCGCGCAGCAATAGGCCGCCGTTGGCGTGAGGATTCGCACCCATACGACGCGGACCAATGGGGGCAAGTGCGGATAATTCGGGCAGCAGTTTGCCATTCTCGTCGAACAGCTCCTCCGGCCGATAGCTTTTCATCCACTCTTCCAACTGAGCAAGATGATCAGGATGCGCGGCATCGACTGAAAGCGGAACCTGATGCGCCCGGAACGTGCCTTCGTTCGGCAAACCGTCAACAAACTTTGGCCCGGTCCAGCCCTTCGGAGACGCTAGGACGATCATTGGCCAACGCGGGCGATCCGGATTGTTTCGATCGCGCGCGCTTTGCTGAATATCCTTGATCTGCTCAACTACTTTGTCGAGCGTTGCCGCCATCGCCTGGTGCATCTTTTCCGACTCATGGCCCTCGACATAATACGGCTCCCAACCTGAGCCGCGCAGCAGTTGGTCTAGCTCCTCGCGCGTGATTCGTGCAGGGATGGTTGGGTTTGCGATCTTGTAGCCGTTGAGATGCAGGATCGGCAGAACAGCTCCGTCGGTGACAGGATCGAGAAACTTGTTGGAGTGCCACGCCGTTGCGAGAGGGCCGGTCTCGGATTCGCCGTCGCCGACCACGCAAGCGACGATCAGCTCCGGATTATCGAACACCGCGCCAAACGCATGGCTGATCGAATAGCCCAGTTCGCCGCCTTCATGGATGGACCCGGGACACTCAGGCGAAGCGTGGCTTGGAATTCCGCCGGGGAACGAAAACTGCTTGAACAGCCTTTGCAGCCCGCCGACATCTTGGCTGATATTTGGATAAACCTCGGTGTAAGTGCCTTCCAGATATGTCCCGGCAACGACCGCTGGCCCGCCGTGACCAGGGCCAGAGACATAGATCATGTCCAGATCAAACTTCTTGATGACGCGGTTAAGGTGCGTGTAGATGAAGTTTTGGCCGGGTGTTGTTCCCCAGTGACCAAGAAGCATCTTCTTAACGTGGGCAAGAGTCAGGGGATCGCGCAGGAGCGGGTTGTCGCAAAGGTAGATCTGACCCACGGACAGATAGTTCGCGGCACGCCAATAGGCATCGATGAGACGAAGCTGCTCGTCTTCCAAGACATTTGAATTGTCGGCAGACTCAGCGTGACCATGGCCTTGACTACTTTGCGTTACGAGGGTCAGGGTGGATGATGGATTCATCTGTCGTTGCTCCTAAAGTGCGCACGAATTGTGCTAAGCCGCCACTGCAACCAAGCCTCGAACAGCCTCGATCATCTCAATCATAACCGCCTGCGCGTCGCCGTAAACCATCTCGCAGTTGTCGGCGTAAAACAGCGGGTTGACAATCCCCGCGTAGCCCTTGCCTTCGCCCCGCTTGACGACATAGACGTGCTTGGCTTTGTCGGCGTTCATGATTGGCATTCCGAAGATGGGCGACGATTTTTCGGTACGCGCTTCGGGATTCACCACATCGTTCGCACCGATCACGAGCGCGACATCGGTGGTTGCAAAGTCTTCATTGATGTCATCGAGCTGGAAGATCATGTCGTAGGGAACACCCGCCTCGGCGAGGAGGACGTCCATCTGGCCGGGCATACGTCCCGCAACAGGATGGATGGCGAACTTAACCGAAACGCCTGCCGCTTGGATGAGTTTGACAAACTCATATAGCTTGCCCTGCGCCTGCGCTGCCGCGAGACCGTATCCGGGAATTACAATGACATTGGTGGCATAGCGCATGAATATGCCAGCGTCGCTCGCTTGAACGGGTTTGAGACTTCCCTTGATCGCGCCCTGCTTCTGCGCTTTGACTTCGCCAAAGTTGGTGAACAAAACATTGGCAATCGAGCGGTTCATCGCTTTTGCCATCAGAATTGTCAGCAGCAGACCCGCAGCGCCGACGACCATACCCGCAATCATCAGTGCGGGATTTTGCAGAACAAAGCCCTCTAGTCCGACCGCGAGGCCGGTAAACGCGTTGTAGATCGAGATCACGACCGGCATGTCCGCGCCGCCAATCGGCAGTGTTAGGAGTATGCCGAAGACCAGTGCGAATGCGAAGAATACACAGATCAACGCGGGCGTGGTCAGAATGCCGTGCGAAGCGGTTGTCATGACAAACAGCAAATAGCCGCCGGCAATAAGGGTCAGTGCGAAGATGATCGCGTTGAATTGCCGCTGTCCCTTGAACCGGATCGGCTCCTTAAGCACGCCTTGCAGCTTCGCCCACGCAATGACGGATCCCGTTAAGGACACCCCACCGATCAGTGCGCCGAGGAGGGTAACGATTATTTCCACGGCTCCAGTCGCCTTGCCGCCGAATAGCTCGACCGCCGCGATTGCGCCCGCCGCGCCGCCGCCCATGCCGTTGTAGAGCGCGACCATCTGCGGCATGGCGGTCATCGCAACCCTCTTACCGCTCCACCACGACGCTCCGCCGCCGACTGCCAGTGCAACGATTGCGAGGGAAATATTGACCAGAAGGTGCGGCCTTGCAGCGTCGCTAACATCGAATACGTACAGAAAGCTGGCGATGATCGCCGCTAACATGCCAATTCCAGCTACATAAATGCCCGACGATGCCGTCTCCGGTGAAGACATCCGCTTGAGGCCGTACATGAAAAGGAACGCAGCGATTAGATCGATCTCGCCAATTAAGATTTCGGAAATCGACGATAACATAAGTTTCTCAGTTCTTCTTGGCGTGCGAGCCGTTCGAGTGGGCGTACCGTACATGCGCGGCCTTGTGATGAGCTGGTTTGGCGCCGCTCTTTTGGAACATGGCGAGCATGCGGGTCGTGACTGTATAGCCGCCAGCAACATTGCCCGCGCCCAGCAGCACGGCCGCAAAGCCGATTGCTTGCTCGGTCACAGTGGTCGCGCCCAGCAACGCAAAGAGACCGCCAACAACCACAATGCCGTGTACAAAGTTCGAGCCGGACATCAGCGGTGTATGCAGGATCGCAGGCACTCCGCCGATGACCACCCAGCCCGCAAATGCTGCCAGCATAAAGATGTATAGTGCGACAAAGCCGCTCATTTCAATTTGAAAATGCATGATTCCTTTGACCTCTATGCTGCCTTTTGAGTCTGTGTCGCGCTAGCTGATTTCGAAGCTGCAGCGGGTACGGTCTTCGCCGACGCGTCGTCTGTAAGTTTGCCGTCGTGAACCAGCGCGGTTTTCGCCAGCACTTCATCAGTCCAGTCGATGGTGATGATGTTGTCCTTCAGCATGAGCGCGAGAAGGTTGTAGACGTTCTTGGCGTACAGTTCGCTTGCGTCCTCGGCTAGCAGCGAAGGGACATTCAGCGGCGCGACAATCGTGACGAGACCCACTTTTGTCGTCTCGCCCGGCCGTGTGTCCTCGCAGTTTCCGCCCCCCTCCGCCGACAGATCGACGATCACCGATCCCGCTTTCATCCCGGCGACCTGCGCCTTGCTGATCAGCTTTGGCGAGGGTTTCCCAGGGATCGCAGCGGTGGTGACGATCAAGTCCGCCTGTTGGATATGCTGCGTGAGTGCGGTGTCGACTTTAGTCTTTTCCTCCGGCGTCAGTTCCCGCGCGTAGCCGCCTTTGCCGCGGGCGTCAACGCCCGTGTCCACAAATTTTGCTCCAAGCGACGCGCACTGCTCCGCGGTTTCGGGACGAACATCATAGCCCTCGACTGCGGAACCTAATCTTTGCGCCGTCGCCAGGGCTTCTAAGCCAGCGACTCCAAGACCCATCACCAGAACTTTGGCTGGGCCTAGCGCACCTGCCGCGCTTGTGATCTTAGGAAGGATGCGAGCAAGATTGGTTGAGCCGAGCTGGACCGCGTAATATCCCGCGAGCGCGGACTGGCTGGAGAGCGCGTCCATAGCCTGCGCCCGTGAGATGCGCGGCACACGCTCCATAGCAAAGCAGGTGATCTTTTTGTCGATCATCCGCTGAACCAGAGCTTGCTCTTTTTCCGCATAAATAAACGAGATCAAAACGGCGCCCTCGTGCATAGAGTCGATGACAGCAAGCGGCGGAGGCTGCACCGCCAGCACGACATCGGCCGCGGCGACGAGCGCGTCTCGGTCGGTCAGGCAAACAACACCTGGAAAAGCCGTGTCCGGCTTCGAAATCGAATCGCCCGCTCCGGATTCCATGTGCAACCTACCGCCAAGTTTTTCGATTTTGGCGATCAGAGATGGAACGAACGCAACCCGGCGTTCATGGGGCAGGGTCTCTTTTAATACCGCAATATTGACAAACATAGACATCTATCGATTCCTAATGACAGTCCCCTCGCCCAAAACGAGCGAGGGGACAAAGTCTGGCTATACTGGCGCTTCTAGGTGCGCGGTTCGGACAAGTTTCTTGTTGACGAACTCCTGGATGCCCATGTCTCCAAGCTCGCGGCCATAGCCGGAGTCTTTGACACCGCCGAACGGCAGCTCCGCATCCGACCAGGAGATGTTGTTGATGAACATCATGCCGGTCTCTACACGGCTTGCGACCCGCTTGCCGCGCGCAATATCCTTGGTAAAGACCGAACCGCCGAGGCCGAAGTCGGAATCATTTGCCAGCGCGATTGCCTCGTCCTCGTCCTTGACACGGAAGAACATCGCCACGGGGCCAAAGAACTCGTCTCGGAACGCTGGGTTGTCGGGCTTCACATCGGTAAGGATGGTCGGCTCCATGTACGCGCCGGGACGGTCGATCCGCTTGCCGCCGAGCACAACCTTAGCACCATGCTTGACCGCGCTGTCAACCTGCGCAAGAAGTTGCACAATCGCCGACTCTGTCGAAAGAGGGCCAAGCGTGGTGTGCTCGTCAAGCGGATCGCCCGGCTTCAGCGCGCTCAATGCCGCACTAAACTGCTCCAGGAACTTGTCGGCGAGCTTATCGACTACGATAAATCGCTTCGCTGCGCAGCAGGTTTGGCCGTCGTTGTACATTCGTCCCCAGACAGCCCACTTGATGGTGTGCTCCAGGTCGGCGTCCTCCAGAACAATGAACGCATCTGCGCCGCCAAGCTCCATCGACGATGGCTTCAGATTTTGGCCCGCTCGTGCCGCAATGCTTCGGCCCGCAGCGACACTGCCGGTCAGTGCGACGCCCTTGATTCGCGGATCATCGATAACCTTGTCCGATTGGTCATGCGAGATCAGCAGATTGGTGTACAGACCATGCGGCGCGCCTGCATCGAGGAATAGCTTTTCGAAGAGGATGGCGCACTGGGGGACACAGCCAGCGTGCTTGACCACGAGCGTGTTTCCCGCCATTAGATGGGGGCCAGCGACACGAGCAAGCTGATAATACGGGAAGTTCCACGGCTCGATGCCAAAAATGACACCGATTGGGCTGCTCTCCATGTGCGCTTCACCGATGCTTGGGTTCAGCTTCTCAGGAGCGAGAAACTTCTCCGCGTTCTTGGCGTAGTAAGCGAGGATGCTCGAGCTGAACTCGACCTCACCGCGCGCTTCGCTGATGCGCTTGCCCATTTCCAGGGTCATGGTGTGCGCGAACTCTTCGGCATGCTCGTGCAGCAATGTTGCTGCCTTGTTGACAATCGTTGCGCGCTCGGCATAGGTCTTGTGACGCCAAGTCTCATAGCAGCTTTGCGCGTTCTGCAACGCTTTTTCGAGCTGCGGATCGGTCATCTCCGTGAACGTCTTGAGCGTTTTGCCGCTCGCTGGGTTAATGCTTTCGTAAGTCATGATTTTTGCTACTTCCCATGCAACTGCATGGTTCGCGTGAATGTGGCGTAGTGGTCGCTACGCCTCGATGAGGACCTTAAGAGCACGGTTCTTGGCGGCATGGCCAAACGTGTCGTAAGCGTCAAGGATTTTGTCCAGCGTAAACCGGTGCGTGATCAGCTTGGACGGATCGATCTTCTTGGACTCGACGGTCTTGAGCAGCATCGGGGTTGATACCGTATCGACGAGGCGCGTCGTTATGGCGATATTCATCGGCCACAGCGTTTCGAGGTGCAGATCCACCTTTTGCCCATGAACACCGATGTTGGCGATGATTCCGCCAGCATCGACAATGTCCTGGCAAAGCTGAAATGTCGCCGCGATGCCGACCGCTTCGATCGCGGTGTCAACGCCGCGTCCATTGGTAAGGGCCTTGACGGTCTCGGCCGCCCTGCCGTTCTTGCTGTTGATGGTTTGAGTCGCGCCGAACTTATGGGCTAGCTCCAGCCGGTTGTCGTCGAGGTCGATCATGATGATCTCAGACGGCGAATAGAACTGGCATGTTAAGAGCGCGGCCATTCCGATTGCGCCTGCGCCGACAATGGCGACGGTTGAGCCTGGCGAAACCTTGCCGTTGAGCACGCCGCACTCGAAGCCGGTCGGGAGCGCATCGCTGAGCATCACCATCGCGTCTTCGTTTTGACCCTTAGGCAACGCGTAAAGGCTAGTGTCCGCGTGGGGAATTCGCACAAACTCTGCCTGAGTGCCGTCGATCTCGTTGCCAAGAATCCATCCGCCTGTCGTACAGTGTGAGTACATGCTTCGGCGGCAATAATCGCATTTACCACATGATGTTATGCAGGAAACGATGACTTTATCGCCGACCTTGAAGACTGTTACGCCTGCGCCGATCTCATCGACCACGCCGATTCCCTCGTGGCCGAGAATCCTGCCGGTTTTGCAGGTCGCCACATCGCCCTTCAGAATATGTAGATCGGTGCCGCAGATGGTGGTCTTCACCATCTTGACGATCGCGTCGCCGCTTTCGTGAATCTCGGGCTTCGGTCGGTCTTCGACAACGCCGCTGCCGATCGCCTTGTATACAAATGCTTTCATGTGTGTTCTCCAAAGAGCCACGGCCCGCAATAACTGGGCGTCAATGAACTCTTGTCTGCAGAATGCGCAAGCTATGGGATCAGAAGTGGATGCGCTGTCGCAGGCAACTAGAGAAGACACAACGAACGTAGAGCGAAGTAGGCTATCGAGCCTGAGGATACGGCTGAAATGAATCTCCGCTCTGCATTGAACGGACTGTGATGTATGCCCGTAGGATGGGGATCGCAAACCTGTTTCCTATCCCCTAAATGGCCGATTTTTGATGAGAGTCGATTAGTAATGTCTGCCAAGGAATCGCCATGTTGCTCGCTTTTCGATCACTTTTGCAGATCCACGCTTGACATGTCCACAATTTCATGTCATGCTATCTCCGACAATAATTATCGGAGATTGCCCTTTGAGATTTGCGCAGTCCCCCCTCCCATTCGAAAGGAATCGAATTGTCTTGGTTAAGAATAGTTATGTTGCCTGTTGCCTGTCGAGAGTTCTCGGCAAACAATCGATGTTCAATGCTATTGCCCTTATTGCAATTTTTGCCGCCGTACTTACTTCGCCTGCGAACGCTACTCCTCCACCCGCTAGCGGCGCGCCGCCGCCTCTTTCTGCTGGGAACGAGCCCCAGAACGGGACAACGAATACTGCGGCAGCTCCCGGATTTTGGTCAGGTCTTGCGCGACGAAGCACGTTTTTCGGAGACCTTGGCGGCTTGCGAAGCGCACTGAGCAAATACGGTATAAGCCTGAATATCCTGGAAACAAGCGAGCTGCTAGGAAACGTTACGGGCGGCAGCCAAAGAGGTGCGGACTACGACGGTTTGACCCAGGTCGTTGTGCAAATGGATACGCAGCGTGCATACAAACATCGCGGAGGAACGTTCAACGTTAGCGGCCTTCAGCTTCACGGAACCAATTTGAGCGCCGCGAACCTCTACACGTTGCAGACGGCGAGCGGCATCGAGGCAGACAGGGCGACCCGCGTCTGGGAGGCATGGTACGACCAGAAGTATCTCGATGAGGACGAGCTGGACATCAAAATCGGTCAGCAGAGCCTAGACCAGGAGTATATGGTATCGCAAAACGCCCTGCTGTTCGTCAACACCATGTTCGGATGGGCGATGGTGCCGTCAGCCGATTTGCCTGGCGGAGGGCCAGCCTACCCACTTTCAGAGATAGGCATCCGCGCGGCCTATCGGCCGAATACGGCGACAAATCTACTGCTCGGAGTCTATGGCGGCAGCCCGACGCCAAACGATTTTGACGATTCCCAGAAGGCAAACAGCAACGGCCTTAAGTTTCCTGTCAACAATGGCGTTCTTGCCATTGCAGAGGCGCAGTTCATCTATCCGGCGCTCGGAGGAATGGTCTACGGAACGGAGGAGCCGCTGCCGCGCGTATTCAAGATTGGCGCGTGGTACGACTCCGAGAAGTTCCAAGACCAGCGATACGACACGAATGGGCTTTCTCTGGCCAATCCGGACGGCGACGGTATCCCGCGAACGCATGGCGGCGACTACAGCGCCTATGCGACGCTGGACCAGATGGTCTATCATTCGGATACCGACTACGAGCGCTCGCTCAATCTCTTCGCACGTCTGATGGCCGCACCGCAAGAAGACCGCAATCTGGTCAACTACAGCGCGAACCTCGGTCTGGTGCTGACAGATCCATTCCGCGGGCGTGACGACGACGAAACCGGAATTGGGATTGGATTCGCCAAGGTTGGCGGCGGGGCTTCAGATTTGGACAGCGACACCAGCTTCTATACGAATACCTACTTTCCGAAACAGACATCCGAAACGTTCATCGAGGCCACCTATAAATACGAGCTCGCGCCCTGGTGCAATGTCCAGCCGGACTTGCAGTATGTCTTTAATCCTGGCGCAGGAGTGGTCAATCCAAGCGACCCAACGCACCGCATTGGCGATGAGCTTGTGCTCGGAACTCGCCTGAATATCGAGTTTTAATCTAAGCTGAAAACGACCATGTTCAATAAATTTCAAATCGCCAGGTGCCGAGTTTTCTGTTCGGCCGCGCTTGTCCTGATGGGAACCTTCTTAATTTCCAGCGCATACGCTGCTTCTCCCGAAGGCTTCTTGCAGACGGTACACAAGCATGTTCTGCTCACTTCGTGCGTATCCAGCACCGGCGACTCCAATCCCTACGCCGTGATTGTCGCGCCGGTGTCGTCGGGCAAAATCCAGGCCGGCGATGTTTTAGTGGACGACTTCAACAATATCTCAGATTTGCAGGGAACCGGCACGACGATCCTAGACTTCAATCCGACGACAAAGAGTCTGACCGTGTTCGTGCACCTTCCACAGCAGCTTCCAAAGTGTCCTGGCGGCGTAGGAATGACCGCGGCGATGGCGATGCTCAAGACCGGCTGGATCATTGTCGGAAGCACTCCCAGCACGGACGGCTCGACGAAAACCAAAGGCCTAGGCGGCTTGATCGTTTTGGATTCGAACGGCAATGTGGTCGATGTTTGGACTGGCCCGAATATCAATGGCCCCTGGGGAAATGTCGCACTGATCGACAACGGCGCAACCGCAACGCTTTTTGTCAGCATGGCAGGATTCGATGTCACAGGCCCAAAAGACATCGATCCGAAAACGGGATACCCACCGATCATCTACAAGGGCACCGTGCTGCGCCTTAACCTGACAATCCCCGACGGCAAGCCTCCGGTTGTGACCAGTCAGACCGTGGTCGCCGACGGCCTAGGCGAACGCGCGGACAAGGATGCGTTCCTGATTGGGCCGACCGGATTGGCATTAGGAGCCAATGATACGCTCTATGTTCCGGACGCCCTCGGCAACCGTGTTGCTGCCGTAATGAACGCGAGCACGCGAACGGATAGTGCTGGGCTTGGCCAAACTGTTACGAAGGACGGTCTATTGAGGCATCCCCTCACACTAGTCAGCTTGCCAAACGGCCATCTCTTAACATGCAATGCCCAAAACGGCATGGTCGTGGAAGTCGATCCCGCCTCAGGAAAGCAGATTTATGCGCAGTGGATCGACACGGATCAGGCGCAGTCGCCTCCCGGAAATGGCGACCTGTTCGGCATCGCAATGACGCCCGACGGCAAGGGGTTCTACTACGTCGAGGACGATCTGAACACATTGATGGAGGCGAAATCATGAGCGCGCAGGATTCGAAAGACAGCGGAATCAGCAGGCGGAGATTTATTAAGCTCTCTGGCGGAATGGTCGCGGGTACGGCTGTCCTTGGGGCTCATGATGCGGCGGCTGGTGCACTAAACCATTCTGAGCCTATTCCGGCACATCCCAAAATGGCTGTCTTGCCATTCCGTGGCAAGCACCAGGCCGGGATTGTGACGCCCCAGCAGCGGCATACCTATTTCGCGGCATTCGATGTAACGACGGAAGGCAAAGGCGAACTGATATCGCTATTGCGCTATTGGACGGACGCCGCGGAGCGCTTGACAAGCGGCCAGTCTGCAGAACCGTACGATTTGGACGCTTCGAAACCCGCAGGCGACAGCGCCGAAACCTACGGCCTTTCGCCCGAAAATCTGACGATCACATTTGGATTCGGCCCAAGTCTGTTTGTTTCAAGCGACGGCAAGGATCGGTTTGGCATCGCCAAACTTCGTCCTGCCGAACTGATCGACTTGCCGAGGTTCAACGGCGATCAGCTCGTGCCGGAACAGACTGGCGGGGACGTCTCGGTTCAGGCTTGCTCCGACGATCCTCAGGTGGCATTCCATGCCGTGCGCCAGCTTTCGCGCCTTGCTTACGGCTCGGCGCAGCTTCGTTGGACGCAGGCCGGCTTTCTGCCGTCAACTCCGCCCGATCAGACACCGCGCAACCTAATGGGGTTCAAGGATGGCACAAGCAACGTTTCCGTCAAGAGCGAAGAGGCGGCAAACAAGTTCGTGTGGGCCAGTCCGAACGGGCCGAAATGGATGCGAGGCGGAAGTTACATGGTGGTGAGGCGGATTCGTGTCGCGCTTGAGCATTGGGACCGGATGTCGCTGGGCTTTCAGGAGCAGACAGTTGGTTAACATAAACTTTCCGGCGCGCCGATCGGCGGCAAGAGCGAGTTTGAGCCGCTCAACCTCGACGCAAACGACAAGGACGGCAATCCGCTGATCGCGCAGAACTCGCATGTGCGTCTCGCGTCGGCGTCGTTCAACGACGGCGCTCAAATCCTGCGCCGGCCATATTCCTACAACGACGGCGTCAATTTCGTTTCCGAGCGCTGGCCACCGTGGCGGCAGGGCATGGAGTTTGACGCGGGTCTGCTATTTATGTGCTACCAGCAGGATCCGCGGACGGGATTTGTTAAAATTTTCGACCAGATGTCCAAAATCGACATGCTGAATCAGTTCACAACGCATGTCGGCGGCGGGCTGTTTGCCTGCCCGGGTGGGATTGCGGAGGGCGGATATGTGGGGCAAGCGCTGTTTGAGAATGCCTAGCCGGTTGACTTTCCCTATACAAGGCATTAACAGCGCCACCCAAAGTGCTTGAGTCAGGATTAAGAGTGATCGGCGACGGTTCGGTAGCAGTGACGACGCTCTCCGAAACCGCAAACGAAAACGCTTCTTCAGACCAGATGGATCGACCAGCGCTCAACAGCAACAGCGACGCGGCCTATTTGCCGTGAAGACTTGCTTTATCGGCGGCAGGCTCAGCATGTTGATAGAAATTTCGCGCTGTCCAAAAGCCCGCGCTGTTCCGCTTCACCGCTTCCAGCGTAGTCGCTGTCCTCCATCTCGATGCTAACGCACCCAGAGTATCCAGACGCAACGAGAATGCTTAAGACGTGCGGCCAATTTGTTCCGCCGTGTCCAGGGATGGTATATCGCCAGTACGACGCGCCGAAGGCCGGATTCGGCTTGAATGCGGCCGGCAACTCAACGCCGAATTCGTATAGGTCATCGCTCCGAATCTCGGTGTCTTTCCCGTGAACATGGCCGACTCGACCCGCGAACTCCTTCAGAAACCGAATCGGGTCAATTCCCATGCGAAGCAGATGCGATGGATCATAGTTGACCCCGATAGACAATGATGGGCATTCGCGAAACGTACGTGAGTACGTCTCAGGCGTACAGCACAGCGCCCCGCCGCCTGGCCAACCTTCGATCACAAGTCAACCTTTGGCGGCTTCCAATGCTGGCGAAAGTGCGTTGAGCGAATCGACCATAAATCCGAAATTTTCGGAGCGCGGGAGGCTCGGATTTTCAGGCATCATGACGGCAAAGTAGTTCTGGGAACCACACTTTCCTACGTACTCGCTATTCATGGCGACCGCATCCGCTCGTTTCGCCGCATCCGCTGAAATCAGACCCTTCCATTCCAAAAGATCGACAGACCCTACTCTTAGCCCCGCGTTAACGACTGGTTGAATTTCCGACACGTCGCGCCCCAGGTCGATGGCTCCGAACCCATTGTTCCGTGCCCAATCGATCGCTGCGGAAATGTCAGGTTGCCAGGACCATCCGCCGCGCCGAAAACCGATGGGAAACGATCCGGTTCTAGTACGTGATGCATTCATAAGCTTCTTCGCTACTCCTTGGCCGTGGCCAATTAAATAGATTGGGTAAACGCCCGGCCCTGCCGGGGACTCGCACAGTTTGACAATTGCTATGGTCATCCACCACTCTTCTCTAAGAACCGCTCAAAGTTCTCAAAAGCAGAATTTAATGGACGACTTAGCGAGTTTATCTCATTAACGCTGGTCTTGCAAATACCATGTCGTGTTCATTCCGAAGTCGAGCTGGAAAGTGTTCTTCGGTCAGATGGGCTAGGATCTTGGCCGCGTTTTTCTGCATTGGCTTGCCGACGGAAGTGCCATATCGAGTCGGGCAGCCCGCAGCCGGATGTATCTAGGGCTTGCCTCCTTTGGAGGCTCTAACTTGAGAAACAGTTAAGCCGCTTTGAGCGGTTCAAACATTCAAGCCACCGGCTCTGCCGGTGGTTGTGACTATTTGCGCGATCCAGGGAAAATTGCGCACGAATTGTTCACGTTCGATGTCAGGTTTCGGATGCCTTGCCTTTTCATTTGCGGCACCACATGTTCCGTCCACCCTCCTCGAAAAAACTTCTTGTTTCACCACATATGGTGTGTTATAATCGCATGTGTACAATATTTAGGAGTAGGGTATAAACCCTCCACTCAATCTTCCGGGGATTTGAGATAGCATGAAGTGCCCATTTTGCGGGGAAGTTGATCGGGATAAGGTCCTTGATTCCAGGCCGATCCGAGACAACCAGGCGATCAAGCGACGGCGAGAGTGCGAGAAGGATCGCGGCGGATGCGGGCGACGATTCACGACGTTCGAAGAGATCGAGGAGATGCAGCTTAAGGTCGTCAAGAAGGATGGTTCGCGCCAACCCTTCGACCGTAACAAGCTCCTCGACAGTCTGCAGGTCGCGGTGAAAAAACGCCCTGTTTCGACCGAGCAGATCGAGAACTCGGTCGAACGAAATCGAGCGCGCGCTTTTCAATCGCTTGGACAAAGAGGTGACGTCGCGCGACATCGGCGAACTGGTCATGGAGCAGTTGCGCGGCCTTGACCAAGTCGCGTATGTTCGGTTTGCCTCGGTCTACCGGCAGTTCGAGGACGCGACCCAATTCCGTGATATCGTCAATATATTGCGACGTCAGACAGGCAAGCAGAAGACGAAAGAGTAAGACCCCTTCCCTTCAAACCTTGCCTTCCCGTTTCGGGGAGGTGGCGAGGAACGAGCCGGAGGGGACACATTTGCAATCATCAGACTCAATTCATAAGGAGCAGCACAAAAACATGGCCGAACATGGAGACGGCTTCGAAGGCGACCACCGCGCGGGCGATAATTTCCGCGAACGGGACAGCCGACCCAAGGACTGGGCAGAGGAAGGTTTATCACCGTTTGAACCGAGCGAGGAAGTTGGAGTCGGACCGCTTGCTGATTTCGACGATGCGACGGATTTCGTTTCAAGCGCGTTTCCAGATTTTGACGAGCGCGCCGACATGACGATTAGTGAGACTCTCATCGAAAGTGTCGAGCAGTCGATACCGCCGATCCGGGCGAACAGTGCCGGGAGTTTGGGACGGTTTTTATCCAAGAATAAGTCCGTCCGCTTTAAGGCTTCGCAAAAAAGCGGGCGCGGGGAGGATGGCAGCGTGAACGAGAACAAAAGCGACAATAGGGAGCAGGAACAGATTTTGGCAACGAATGGGCATTACAACGGCAGTTTCAGTGAGTCGCAGCCGACGCAGGCACCGCAAATGAGCGCAAAACGCGGCAAATTGTCGCGGGCTGGTACGGGCGGAGGGTCCTCGGCGGGATCAGAGATGGGTGCGCTGGGACTAAAGATTCAGCGCTACTACACGCGTCCCGGCGAAGATGTTTGGAAGACGGTCGAATGGGAGATTCGCACCGCGAGCATCGTCGGCGAAAAGGGCGACATCGTCTTTAAGCAGGACGGCGTCGAGTTCCCAAAAACTTGGTCGCAAATGGCAACGAATGTCGCCGCGTCGAAGTATTTCCGTGGCCAAGTGGGTACGCTTGAGCGCGAATTTTCCATCAAGCAATTGATCGGACGTGTCGCAGACACGTTCCTAAAGTGGGGCAAGCAGGGCGGATACTTCGCAACGGACGAGGATGCTTCGGCGTTCCACGATGAGCTCCGCTATATTCTGCTGCACCAGCTCGCGGCGTTCAACAGCCCTGTTTGGTTCAACCTCGGCTGGCCAGGTCGCCGTCAGGCGATCTCCGCGTGCTACATCAACGAGGTCAACGATAGCATGGAATCGATCCTCGATCTGTACAAAACCGAAGGCATGCTGTTCAAGGACGGCTCCGGTTCGGGTGTCAACCTTTCGACCCTGCGCTCGTCGCGCGAGCCTTTGGCGGCTGGCGGACGCTCCAGCGGGCCAGTTTCGTTCATGAAGGGCCTCGACGCGTCCGCGGGCAGCATCAAGTCGGGCGGAAGCACCCGGCGCGCGGCCTGCATGCGTGTTCTTGACGTTGACCATCCCGATGTCATCGACTTCATCAACTGCAAGCGCGACGCCGAAGAGAAGGCGCATGCGCTCATCGAGGCCGGCTATAGCGGGGCGTTCAATGTTCCCGGAGGAGCATATGACACGGTACCGTTCCAGAACGCGAACCATAGCGTGCGCGTCTCGGACGAGTTCATGCAGGCTGTTGCCGATGACGCCGCTTGGGAAACCAAGCACCGGATGACGGGCAAGTCCGAGAAGTCGTTCAAGGCGCGCGAGATTATCCAGAAGATCGCGGAGGCGACGTGGGTCTGCGGCGATCCCGGCATGCAATACGACACCACGATCAACAACTGGCATACTTGCGCGGAGGCTGATCGGATTTATGCTAGTAACCCATGTGTAACCGGCGACACTCTAGTCGCGACGGCAGACGGCTGGCACCGGATAGACGATCTAGTCGGTCAATCTGTCAATGTTATTGGCGCAGATGGTCAGCCGCATTTCGTGACGCGGGTCATCAAGACAGGTCACAAGCCAGTCTTTGAGCTTCGAACCCGCGCCGGATATCGGTTAAGGCTTACCGAAGACCATAAAGTCTTGACGCGCGAGCGCGGCGATGTTGAGTTGAAAGACGTTAAGTTGGGCGAGAGCGTGTTTTTGAAGGGTGCAGGCTTTGGCCGGCGAGCATTGAGCGAAACACTTGCGCTTGCAATTGGTCTGGCAGTTGGCGACGGATGTTTGATTCGGCAGAGTATTCGCGGCCGCGACAATGATAACGTAGTCCTGACCCTTTCTCAAGAGGAAAAAGGCACGCTTGACCGAGTTGCTGCAGAGCTGAACGGGCAAAAGAATCGTCTGCGGGAAGTCGGAATCAGCGGC
This sequence comes from uncultured Armatimonadota bacterium, assembly GCA_963699265.1. Taxonomy (GTDB): domain Bacteria; phylum Armatimonadota; class Armatimonadia; order Armatimonadales; family Capsulimonadaceae; genus CAXSEA01. The sequence goes on from OY969427.1 coordinate 3,266,636, forward strand.
AATCCCTCATCTGCGACAATCAAGATGGATGGTTCGCCGGGCGTTGCGCGCTTGACAGTTGGATCGCGCAGCGTTGTCAACCTGTTCACAGAGTTTGCGGTTCTCAACGCCGGGAGCGCGGCTAAAGCGTTCACTTCTGACGTATTCGATCTGGATAAGCCCTCGATGGCGGCCGTTCTTCGCGGCCTCTTTACTGCCGATGGAACTGTAGCCAATTACGGTGACAAGAGCCAGTATATTTCATTGGATTCGACCTCTTCCGAGATGCTGGGCCAAGTCCAGACTATGCTGCTGTCGTTTGGGATTAAGTCCAAATTGTATGAGAACCGCAGAGGCGGGATTCTTGAATCCATGCTGCCGGATTCCCAGCGTCAGCCGAAATCCTACGCAGTCAAAGAGATGCATTCGCTGCGCATCAGTAGGTCGTCCCGCGTGATCTTTGAGCGTGAAATCGGCTTTGATCACGAGTCGCCCAAGGCGGAACGGCTTCGTGTGATGAACCAGACGTTTGCCGCTTATGCCGACGACCTGTCGGACTCGGTTGCGTCCATCACGCCGATTGGTTTGGAAGATGTCTACGACCTGACCGAACCGGTGACGAGCCATTTCGTGGCGGGCGGCATAGTCGTCCACAATTGCTCAGAATACATGTTTCTGAACTCTACCGCATGCAACTTGTCGTCGCTCAACCTCATGCTCTTCCGCGACAACAACGGCGCGTTCGATGTCGATTCGTTCGAGCATGCCATCCGCATCATGATCACGGCGATGGAGATCGGTGTCGGTTTTGCGGAGTATCCAACGCCCAAGATCACCGAGCGGTCTCATGACTACCGGACGCTTGGCCTCGGCTATGCAAACCTCGGCGCACTGTTAATGGCGTCCGGCCTTCCCTACGACTCCGACCAGGGACGCTCCTACGCCGCCGCGCTAACGTCGATCATGACCGGGACTGCGTACGCGCAGTCGGCAGCGGCTTCGCGCTACTGCGGCGGGCCGTTCGCTGGGTTTGCGAAGAACCGTAATTCGATGATCCGCGTCATGAAGCAGCACCGCGACGCGGTCGAGGAGATCGACAACCGGCTGGTTCCGGCGGGACTGGTCAACGCCGCGCGCATCTCATGGGATGAGGCTCTTGCCGTTGGCGAGCAGTTTGGCTACCGCAACGCCCAGGCGACCGTCCTCGCGCCGACTGGCACGATCGGCTTCCTGATGGACTGCGACACCACGGGTGTCGAGCCGGATATCGCGATAGTCAAGTACAAATCGCTGGTCGGCGGCGGCATGATGAAGATCGTCAACCAGACTGTCCCGGAAGCATTGCGAAACCTCGGCTACTCGGGCGACGCGGTCAACGCCATCCTGGACTTCATCGACAAGAACGATACTATCGAGGGCGCGCCGGAGCTGAACAAGGAGCATCTGCCCGTGTTCGACTGCGCGTTCCGGCCCACCAACGGCACCCGCACGATCCATTACCAGGGCCATATCAAGATGATGGCCGCCGTGCAGCCGTTCATTTCGGGTGCGATCAGCAAGACGGTGAATGTTCCCGAGGACGCGACTCCTGGTGAGATCGCCAAGACATACATTGAGGCGTGGCAGCTTGGTCTGAAGGCCATTGCGATCTACCGCGACGGCTCAAAAAAGACCCAGCCGCTGTCGACCAAGCGCGAGACCACTGAGGAAGCCAAGCAAGTAGTCGCGCCGGTGAATGCCGTCCCGATGCCGGTGATGGAGAGCATGGCGGGCAAGCCGATCCGCAAGAAGCTGCCCGACGAGCGGCCTTCGATCACGCATAAGTTCAGCGTTGGCGGGCACGAGGGCTACATTACGGTCGGCCTCTATCCCGACACACAGATGCCGGGCGAGATTTTCGTGACCATGTCTAAGGAGGGCAGCACGATCAGCGGCCTGATGGACGGTTTCGCGACCGCGATTTCGCTCGCGCTGCAATACGGCGTTCCGGTTTCGACCCTGGTCAACAAGTTCATCCATTCGCGCTTCGAGCCGTCGGGCTTTACCAACAACAAAGAGATTCCGATGGCGAAGTCGGTGATGGACTACATCTTCCGCTGGATGGCGCTGAAGTTCCTGCAGAAGGAGGAGCGCAACAATGTCGGCCTGATCGCCGATCAAGCGATGGACACGGTTCCGGGCGCGCCCTCGACTGGCTCGAACCCATCGGGCAGCATCGTCAAGGCGCTGTCGGAAATGCCGACGCGCACTCCCGCCATTGCACAGACCCAAACGGACCGCGAACGCGAAGTCGTCCGCTTCCAATCCGACGCCCCGCCATGCCCCGAGTGCGGCGCGCTGACCATCCGCAGCGGCGCCTGCTACAAGTGCATGCAATGCGGCACGAGCTTGGGGTGTTCGTAGTTACATGGATACACGATGATAGGCCAAAGCCAACCTCTTGTCGAGTTCGCGTCCGGGAACCGTATTCCGAACGTGACAATGAGATGTTTGTAAGAGGCTGATTTAAGGCCGGAGGAAACTAATGAGTACGATATCTGATGATTTTACGAAATTGAACATTGCGCTGCCCGCGATCGTTAAAGAACCACCTGCCGCTGACGACTGGAAAAGGTTTGGCGAGCAAAAGGTGCTCCGCGTGGTGGCAGGAACGAATACGCTCAGCAAGTTGCAGAGCAGCCGAGCCAATTTTGTTAAGTCCAATTTGATGCTCTCTAAGCAGATTACTGATGGCTTCAATGGTAGTGCTCAGACATTGAGGTACGGCTTAATCAGTAGCTCGCTGCCTTTCAAAGATTTTTACGGACAAATATTTTCGAGTCTTGACCGTGACGTAGAAGCAATAAGCAAGCAGTTCAAGGAGGCGACCAGCGCACTAGCTCAATGCGCGTCTATAACGACATTAGCGATGGGGCAAATTGCTCGAAGTATCGCAAAGGATCAGAGGGAACTTCTTGATGGCCTGCGGTCGGCCTTCCGTGTGCCCTGGACAGAATTCGCCCTGAATTTCAGTGCCGAGGACGACAGACGATTGGCGAACGACGCTATCCTAGCGTTCGAACACAGCGGATTCGCTTTCTTAAGTGCGTTCGTTTCAATGAAGTTCATCTTGCGAGTCGGACGAACGAACCCGCAAGTTCGTCATGCAGTCTTGACGAAGAAAATGGCGAGGATAACTCGATCACCCGAATTTAACAAGCTCATGGAGGACATGTTTGCGTCCAATACAATTTTAGCGAAGAGGTGGCCCTCAGTTGAAGAAGGGCTGAACGCGCATCGTTGTGGCCAATACTATAATTCGATAAGCAACCTAATAAGAGAGGTCGAAGGCATCTTTACTGAAATAATGATCGCTCGTGGCGAGTCAACTATATATCATGGTCAGCCGCATCCAAAACGAGCTGATGGCACCCTAATTCGCAACAAGCGGAAGAAAATAGTCAGCTTTCACGGAATGAACGATAAATTGAAGCACTGCAATTACCTCACGGACCCAATACTTCGCGATGTAGCTGACAGATATCTAAATGCGTACATGAGGGAGCGGAATGCTATAATCCACGGCCATCATCACAAGTTCGGCACCGTCAAGAGATCTACGCAAATCGTGTGGGTACTTTATGTTCTTGCATACGTGTTTTTGCTAGTCTCCATGATTGATGAACTGATTAGGCTCGAAGCCGTTAACCCTAAGGACGCCAGGACGAAAGCTGAAATCAGACTGCGAGACAAAAAATTGAACTTAACTTCTTGACGGATGTGGTCAACACTAGGCCGCGGGCAGATAGCCGCCTAAGCGTTTCCTCGCGAGACCGCCAAACTGTGTACGAAGGAATGTACCGAACTCGCGGGATGTCAGGTTTAGTACGAAGTCCCCCTTTTGGGATCGCCAAATCGAAACTGATGCCAAAGCCAGTAAGTTCGATGGATTGGCTCGTCAGGCCGTTAGCAGCTTCGAGGCCGGTCGTTGTCGTCCACTCTTATCGTTACACGTTTCCGCAAATCGGCCACAATCCTCACCACGCGGTCCGAAGTAGCAAAGGCCGTTATGTTAACTTGGACTGTCCCCATGCGGTAAAATATCCTCATGAGCTTAACCGAAATTGAATCAGCAATTACGAATCTCCCACGCGCCGAGCGCATTAAGCTGAGCGAGTGGCTGGCAGAGCTTGAAGACGACGAGTGGGATCGCCAGATCGAGGCTGATGTCAAGGCCGGCAAGCTTGACGCCATGATCAATCAAGCAAAAGCGCAATTCGAAGCTGGAAACTGCACACCGATTTGACGAGAGATCATGAAGAACCTCGCCACTCCGGAGTTTTGGCAATGTTATAACGCTTTGCCAAAACGCGTACAATTGCTCGCCGATAAAAGTTATGCTCAATTAAGAACTGATCCTCGTCACCCGTCTTTGCAGCTTAAGAAGATCGGTGAAGCTTGGTCGGCACGAGTTGGGTTACACTATCGTGCGTTGGCCTATGAGAATGCACATGGTGATCTGGTATGGTTTTGGATCGGCATCCATGCGAACTACGACAAAAAGATTTCGTGACGGCGTCCTCTAAAGCCCGTCAGCGCCATGCCGATCGCTGCCTTCCGCTCTGACCGTTTCACCTCCTCCTAAATCGGCTACAATCCTCCCGTATGCCGCCTAAAGATTCCGATGCTTCCCACTCCTTTCTGTTGCATGTCCGTCCGCCTGTCCGCGTGACGCTGGCTGTCGTCGTCGGGGTTTGTGTTGGGGTGTGGCTGGCGCTGCATGGCAACGCGAAATATGCGCCGCTGGCGGGGTGGGACACTGCGGCGGCGATCATATTGCTGTGGGTCAGCCTGACCGTATTCCGGCTGGATCGCGAAGAGACACAGCGGTATGCGTCGCGCGAAGACCCTGGGCGGGCGGTTGTTGACCTATTGTTGCTGGTCGCGTCGGTCGTCAGCCTGGTCGCGGTGGGTGTTTTGCTGTTCCAGGCGGGCGATGCGCAAGGGTCGGAAAAGCATCTGCTGGTGGGGTTGGGGCTTGTGAGCGTAGTCGCGTCATGGGCCGTTGTTCACACCGCGTTCGCGCTGCGTTACGCGCGCCTCTACTACGATGATCCTGTCGGCGGCATCGACTTCAACGAGCCTGAACTCCCGAGCTACCTTAATTTCGTCTACCTGGCACTGACGGTCGGGATGACTTACCAGGTTTCCGACACCAATATCAAGTCCAACGAAATCCGCGGCGCGGTGCTGCACCACGCGATGCTGTCGTTCCTCTTCGGCACTGGAATCCTCGCAACGGCGATAAACTTGGTGGCGGGGCTGAGTCATTAGTCGGTTATAGTCAAATCATTGTACAATGCGGTAAAATCTGCGTAGTGGTATCAATATGTCAAAAATGAGTGCGACCGAAGCGCGAAACAACATCGGAAAGCTATGGGAGGCGGCGGCAGAGGAACCCGTTACAGTGGAAAGCATGGGAAAGCCGATTGCTGTGGTCATGAGTCCAGAAGCATACGCGGCGGTTATCCAGCCACGACGGCCGCGCCAGGCAGGGACGATGCGGTATCTGCTGGCGGGCGTGGATGTGAATGCGCTGCTCAGCACGCCCATTGACGACGTTTTCGCGGAGTACCAATGATGCAGTGTCTCATCGACACTTGCGTCTTGCTGTGGTACGGAGTTGACGACCAGCAGCTTTCGAGGCGTGTCAAGGCAATTATTGACGATCCTCAGAACAACATCAGAATCAGCATCGCGTCCTTCTGGGAGATCGCCATCAAGCAGGGTTTGGCTAAGCTGCCAGCAACTTCAAACCTCTTTGCTCTGGAAGCCGAAACCAAGCGGCTATCAATCGACATCCTGCCCCTGTCTATCAAGGCATTGCACGAAGTGACAGTGCTTCCCAAAGAGCATAAGGATCCTTTTGATCGCATTATTGCCGCAACCGCGATCACTGAGGGCGACATCCTGCTCACGTGCGATGCCGCGTTTGATCTGTTCAATGTCACTAGAATTTGGTAGAACCAGCTCAATTAGGGAGTTGCGGTAGAATCCAATTGAAAGGAGAAATCCAATGTCTTTCACAATCGACTTTGATCCGCGAACCGAAGCCAAGATCAACGAGCTCGCGCAGCAGGAGGGTGTAGAGCCGACCGCGTATATTCAGAAACTGATCTCCGTCACCTTGCCATCTGTGCATGGCCATCGTGATGCCAGCGCGAAGCCGCAGACCGCTTCAAAGGCGTTACTTAGATCCTGGCTAGCGCAAATCCCAACCGATCCGGAAGAGATCAAAATTGCCGACGCCGAGTTGCTGGAATTTCAACGCGGCATGAATGCAAATAGGGCTGCAACGGGCGAACGCATTCCGTACCCGGACGTAGAATAACCATGCTGATCTTCCTCGACAGCGGCCCGCTTGGCATGATCGCCAATCCAAGTAGGTCGCCCGCAACGGCGTCGATTCTCCAATGGGCACTAGACCTCGACGATGCAGGCCATATTATAGTCGTGCCAGCCAGCGCGGACTATGAGGTTCGGCGAGAGCTTGAACGGATAAGGTCGCTTCGGGGTATCGCCACCCTAGATGCTTGGAACTCTGCGGAGCCTAATCGCTATTTGCCCCTGAGCGATTCTGCGCTAAAGCTGGCTTCAAAGCTTTGGGCTAAAGGCCTAAATTCTGGCACGCCGACAGGCGACCCAAACCGACTGGATGGCGATTGCTTGATTGCTGCCCAAGTGCTAGATTATGTTGGCATTAAGGAAGACTTTGTCGTAGCCACCCTAAATGTACGCCATCTATCGCAATTTCTCCCGGCTGATCTCTGGACAAACATCAAGGCTTAACCAAACCCGCGCATTCTGGCATTTCGTCCGACCATCCTTCCTGTCAACTCCTCTAGTTTTTGCAAAAAATGTCGAAAGCGGGCGATCTTAGGGTATTACTTAAACTACGGAGGAATGCAACATCGTGGTGAACCGCGGAAGTGAACAAATCCCTGACCAGGGCGTACTGAATCTCGCCGCAGATCACAAAGCGCTGCTAAGACGCTTGCGCCGTCAGGCCGCCAAGCATGCTGGCGCGGGACGAGTCCGCGAGGCGCTGGACTGCCAGCGGCAGGTGACCGCGCTTGTCCCCAACGATGCCTACGAATTCATGCAGCTTGGCTTTCTCCATCGCCAAGCCGACGAGCTTGATCACGCCACCGAAGCGTTCGAGCGCGCCCAAAAACTTGCCCCTGCCGAACCCGATCCGTATGAAGCATTGGCCGAAGTCTATCTCGACACTGCGCGATATGACGACGCGGTTCGCGAGGGACGCGCCGTACTGAAGATGGTTCCGAACAGCATTCCCGCGCGGCATATCCTGAGTGCCGCGTACTTCCAAATGGGTCTAATCGGCAAAGCGCTGGACATCACTCAAGAGATGGTCCGCCTCGCCCCGCTCGATCCGATCAGCCACTACAAGAACGGCATGCTCCTTCAGCAGCACGGCAACTGGCGCTCCGCGTTGGACGAGTTCATGCTGGCGGTCCGAATTTCGCCTGACGAAAGCATCGAGCGACAAGAAGCGGAAGCGGCGATCGAGGCATTGGATCGTATGCAGATGTCCATGCTGCTTTCGCTTGCTGAAGACGATCGGCTATTTCAGGTACGTCTGGCGCGCAACGCCGTCGAAGCGTCCCAGGAGCGCGGTTTTTACCTCAGCCCCGAAGCCAGCCTGTACGTGCAGCATGTCGCCATTGAGCAGGTCGAGTCGGCGCAAATCTTCCGCACAAGCCTCACCAATCGCCCGATTATGTATAACTAGCTTTCTGCTAGTTGCTGTGCATTCGGTCATCGCCGCGCATTATGTCCCTCCTTTATGATCTTGGCCTTGGCACGCGGACGCTCATTATGGGCGTTCTGAATGTCACGCCGGATTCGTTCTCGGATGGTGGTCAGTTTACTGCCGTTGATATCGCCATCGCCCGCGCGCTCGATATGATCGAAGAGGGCGCCGATATTGTCGACATTGGTGGCGAAAGCACCCGTCCATCGACCTTTCGCGATGAGCAGCCGCTTGACCCTGCCGAAGAGATGCGGCGGATTTTGCCCGTGATTTCCGGCCTCTTCGCAATCGCGCCGCACGCCTGCATTTCAGTGGACACGTACAAACCGGAAGTGGCCGAAGCGGCACTCGGTGCTGGCGCAAAAATCCTGAACGACGTCTCGGGCCTCGGCTACGACTCTCGGATGGCCGATCTGGCCGCATCGATTGGCGCGCCGATCATCCTCATGCACATGCCAGGGAAGCCGCGTCATCTGCCCGCCAATCCAGAATACTCCGACGTTATTGACGATATCAAATCCTATTTTCGCGAGCGTGTTGCGCTGGCGAAGGGCCGCGGGGTTGGGGACGAGCAGATCATCTTCGATCCCGGCATCGGGTTTGGCAAGACAATGGAGCAGAACCTTGAGCTAATTCGCCGAATGGCCGAGTTCAAGACACTAGGCTATCCATTGCTTTCAGGGCCATCGCGGAAGTCGTTTCTTGGGAAAATTCTGAACGACGCTCCCGCCGATGACCGCCTGGAAGGGACCTCTGCTGCGGTGGCGTTGTCGATTGTAAACGGCGCAGATATTGTGCGCGTGCATGATGTGCGGTTTATCGCTCGGGTGGCGAAAGTCTGTGATGCGATTGTGAGACCTACCCCGGCTCGTTCCTCGCCACCCCTCCCGCAGCGGGAAGGGAATGATTGAGCGCTGTCATTTAGACCGTAGCGAAATAGTGACCCTCCCAGCCTCCCGAAGCGGGAGGAGCCTGAACTATACCAGCAGACCCTCCCAGCCTCCCGAAGCGGGAGGAGCCAGAACCATACCGGAAGACCCTCCCAGCCTCCCGAAGCGGGAGGAGCCAGAACCATACCGGAAGACCCTCCCAGCCTCCCGAAGCGGGAGGAGCAAGAACCATACCGGAAGACCCTCCCAGCCTCCCGAAGCGGGAGGAGCCAGAACCATACCGGAAGACCCTCCCAGCCTCCCGAAGCGGGAGGAGCCAGAATTGCGCCGTCAAGCCCCCATGTCTTGTTCCTCCCGTTTCGGGAGGCTAGGAGGGTCTTACACGCTATGCTACTATAGCCCCATGCTCCGGTCGCTACTCACGCTCCTCGCCTGCCCCGATTGCGGTGCAAATATTGTTGCGAAATCTGAATTGAAGACGGACGACAGTTCACTCACCGAAGCGACTCTCGCCTGCGAATCGTGCAGCGCAACGTTTCCAGTTGAGCGGGGCATTCCGCGCATGATGCCGCGGGCGATCCTCGACGAGCAAAAAGGCGAAATCCAGGCACGCGACGCGCAGGTCAAGCAGTACGACGCGAACACGTTCCTCAATATCTTCGGCAGATTCGAAATCCCGATGACGCTTAAAGAGCTTGATTTGCACGCTAACGATTCATTTCTTGAGGCAGGTTGCGGGACGGGCCGGATGACGCAGATTTTCGCCGCTCGATGCAAGGCGCAAGTTTCGGTCGATTTTTCGTTCGCGTCGCTTCTGGTCAACCAGGAAAAGTTGAAAAGGGCTGGAATGACGAACGTTCATCTCATCCAGGCGGATATCTGCAACCTGCCTTTGCGCACAGCAATTTTTGATCGTGCCGTTTCCTGCCAGGTGCTGGAGCATGTCCCCAGCGACGATGCCCGGCGCAAGGCGGTTGCATCCATTGCGGAGACTCTTAAGCCGAGTGCTGTTGCCGTGATCTCCGCGTACCAGCATTCACCGTTGATGGCATCCAAATCGGGCATGCACGATGGCGGGATACCTTTCTTCCGATTTACCAAATCAGAGTTTCGTGAACTTTTGTCAACGCAATTCCAGGTACAAAGCATCACCGGCGCGTTGGTCTATCTTTATCTCGCGACCTGCACCAAACTTACTAATTAACAGCAAATTTATGGGAACCGCATATACACCAGGGCTGACTGTAAGCCCGTCGATCACTGTTAAGAGAGTCCGGCGACTGCCGATCAAGGGCGAAACCATGGTCGCGCTGGGCGACACCGTGGCACCCGACACGGTGGTCGCCCGCGCGTTCTTGCCGGGCCTCATGCAGATCGTCAAAGTTGCCAATCTGCTAGGTATCGAGCCCGAAGACTTGGAACCGACACTGCGGGTCAAAATCGGCGACGACATCGCGGTCGGTCAACTTGTCGCCGAGTCAAAGGCGTTTTTTGGGTTTATCAAATCGGAGGTCAAGAGCCCGGTCGCGGGCAAGGTCGAAACGATCTCCAATGTCAGCGGCAATATGGGTGTTCGCCAAAAGCCGATTCCGATCGAGGTCAAAGCCTATATCAGTGGGAAGGTTGCGAGCATCATTCCCAACGAGGGCGTGACAGTTGAGACCGACGGCGCGTTGATTCAAGGAATCTTCGGTGTCGGTGGCGAACGCACAGGCACAGTCCAGATGGTTTCGGCATCGGTTGACGGCGTTCTCACCGACAGCATGATCACTCCCGACATGGCCGGAAAAATCTTGATTGGCGGCTCGAACCTGACCGGTGCGGCTCTGCGCAAGGCTGACTCGATCGGTGTCGCCGGGATCATCGCGGGCGGCATTGTCGATAAAGAGCTGATCGATTTTCTTGGCTACGACATCGGGGTTGCGATTACCGGTCACGAAAAGATCAATACCACTGTGGTTGTCACCGAAGGGTTCGGGACCATCCCGATGGCGCAACGGACATTCAATCTGCTTAAATCGCTGGAGGGCCGCAAAGGCTCGATCAACGGCGCGACACAAATCCGCGCGGGCGTGATTCGTCCGGAGCTGATCGTACCCAGCGACGGCTCAACGGTTCACGCCGACACCGCGCACTCCGACTTTTCGCTGGAGATTGGCGTGCCAATTCGAGTCATTCGTGAACCCTATTTTGGCGAGCTTGCGACCGTATCGGCCCTTCCACCGCAGCTAGTGACTGTGGATTCAGGCGCGCAGGTGCGCGTACTTGAGGCGACGTTGAAGGATGGCCGCTCGGTTACGGTACCGCGAGCGAACGTAGAGATTGTTGCAAGCTAAGGAGACACCAAATGAAACGAGTAACCGGTATTGGCGGTATCTTCTTCAAATCGAAAGATCCGAAAGCGCTGACGGATTGGTACGCGAGCCATCTGGGCATCCCGCTTGGCGAGGGTGGCGAGGTGATGTTTCCGTGGCGTAGCACTGAAAATCCCGCCGAGGAGGCAATGACCGTTTGGTCTCCGTTTCCTAAGGACACGGACTATTTTGGACCAAACAGCGGCGATTTCATGATGAACTACCTCGTCAACGATCTCGACGCGCTCCTCGAAGCGCTGAAAGCCGAAGGTGTCGAAATCGATCCCAAGCGCGAGGATCATGAGTACGGCAAGTTTGCCTGGATCATCGACCCGGACGGGAATCGGGTCGAGCTGTGGGAAGCACCAAAAAGCCCAGTGGAGTAGGCTAGGCTAGGATAGGATTTAGGAACGCTCCGGGCCGCTAGGCCTTTTTTCATGCTTTGCGGTTTTGTCCATTTTGCTTGAGGCAAAATAGGCCAAAACCGCAAAGTGAAGCCGCTGAAGGCTCACTTTGATTGACAAGCCAATGTGCTTAGTCATTACCGGGAAAGGCGAGCCGCGTTCGCAGACGTGCTTGGTTAGCCGAAACTAACAGAGATGTCTCCACAACGTTCGTTCCTCGCTGGTCGAAATGACAAATGCTTCCGCTGGCGGTTTGGCCGTGTTCGAGCCTAAGCGAGAACCGGCCAAACCGCAAGCTTCGAAAAAAAGCCCAGCGGCTTGAGCGTTCCTAAATTCTTCCTCTACCTCCTCCCTCACCTCGCGTTCGGGTACAACACCTCCATGAGCAGCACGGAAAATGGCAGTGCGCCAAAGGCATCGGTTTTGCAGGATCCGGCGTATCAGCGCGGGCTTGAACTAAGCCTGCGGCGTGAGCTATCGGCGGCGATTGCAGCGTTCGAAGAAGCGGTGGTGCGGTTTCCCGAGGACGCGATGGCGTTTCGCGAGCTTGGGTTTGCCTACGCGCGGCGCGGGGAGTCGATTGTGCCGGACTCCCTGCGGCAAAGAGATGTCGAGAGCGACAGCGATGCAGGCTTGCGTGCGTCGCTGGGTGATGTTGTGCAAGCGGCGCTTGGGCTTGCGGTGGTGAGCGCGTCGAAGGCGATTGGCCAGACCGAATGGATCGTGCGGTACCGGGAGGATTTTAGAAGGGCAGCGGTAGCGTTGGAGCGGAGCATCGAGTTGAGTGGTGACGCGGGGCCGCAGCCAGACACGCTGTTCATGCTTTCGCAATGCCTAAGGTATCTGGGTCAGACTGATGCTGCGCGAGATGCCGCTAGACGTGCGGTAGAACTCGCGCCAGGCAACGGTACTTTTGCAGCCCGTGCGCGTGCGTTGGAGATGCTGCCGGAGGGACGGAGTCAGCCTGCGGCTGACCGTCCAACGTGGAACGATGTCGTGCTCCCCGCTAAAACAAAGCGCGAACTCCGCCAGATGCAGCTCATGCTTGAGGATCCGAAGTTGTCGCAGAGCTTGGGCGTCGAACCGCCGACAGGATTGTTGCTGTACGGCCCGCCAGGTACCGGCAAGACGACTATTGCGCGGATTTTGGCGAGCGAGGCGAAGTGCCAGTTTTTCGCCACATCACCGGCGGAGATCAATTCGATGTGGCTGGGCGAATCAGAAAAGCAGGTCGCGCGCATTTTTCAGCAGGCTCGCGCTGCCGCGCCGTCGATCATTTTTTTGGATGAGATCGACGCCCTCCTGCCGTCGCGAACAGGCGGCATTAATCAGTATTCCGATAAAGTCGTGAACCAGTTTCTGCACGAAATGGATGGCCTGAAACAGAACAAGCGCCTGTTTGTAGTCGGCGCGACCAACCGGCGTGATATGCTCGATCCCGCATTGTTGCGCGGGGGAAGGCTTTCACGCGAAATAGAGATTCCGCTGCCCGATTTGGAGGGCCGAGTCGCGCTTTTCCAGCTATGTACGCGGTCTGTGAATCTCGCGCCTGATGTTTCCCTTGAGATTCTCGCCGAGAAAACTGAGGGTTATTCCGGCGCCAACATCCGGGCGCTGATCAACGATGCCGGCTTGCAGGCCCTAATCCGACTAGCCGACGATCCCAGTGCAGATCGGCATGTTAATGCGAGCGACTTCGATGACGCTTTGGTGAACTTTTCTCGGCCCGACAAGCCGGATCATTCGGACGACGTTCGAAATATATGGCGTACATGGCAATCTTAGCGTCTGTGCGCTGTGGATTTCCAACAAATCAGCGCTTTTCTGCATCTATTGGTTTGCAATTGATTGCGTAGGAGCTTTAGGATCAAAGAGGATATGTGGAACGCTTAACGTAGTTGCTCCGTTGTAGTAACAGAAGTCCTTGCTCTCTTGCTTTTTGAGTCTGATCGGCCAGAACCAATGGTTCTACTCACGCTATCTCGGTCGTTGGGAGAAATCTAGATGTTCATCAACGCGCGAAACGGGGACAACCCCAGCAAATATATTCCTGTCGGTTTGACATCGCTGCTCATTGTGGCTGCACTTATCGGCGGTGGAGTGGTGCTCAAGAACTACTTTGGAGACGCTGCCGCTGCCGCCAGCACTCCTAACTTGGCTGCGGCGCCCGTCCAAGACCGGTGTCCGATGGAGGCAGCTGCCGCGTCGATGCCACACTTCATTCTGGTCACGCCGCAAGTCATGGCCCAAATGAAGGATGTTGCCGTTGCGCAGGTCGATGCGGTCAAGCAGGCCCAAACGCTGAAGGCGATTAGTTACGTGCAAGTTGGTGGCGGGACATTTAGTAGCGACCCGACCACGTCGTTGGACAGGCTTCGCCTGCTCGCAATGGCCGACTCCTTCGGCGATGTCCACGCCAAAACCGGCCCTTGCGGGATGGACGGCTACCTTACGATGAAGGGTTACGTTGGCGGCAAGCCGACATTCCAGGCGATTTACACGCTAATCAAGCAGCCTGCGCCGGGAACCTGGCGAGTGGGTGATGTTCAGGTGCAGCTACTTTGCACCGAGAAACCAGCGGCAACGACGCCCCCTGGTGCAAAACACACCGTTTCTAATTCCTAGCCATCTGCTCAGTTTCGGTCAGAACACCCTCGCTTTCTGCGGAAGCGGGGGTTTTTTCAGCGGCGAGCGCGAAGTTTAGTGGAACAGCGTGCCATCATAGAGAGTTAATCGTTAGCAGCATTTGTACTTATGGACCTATCCAGCAACTATGTCGAGCCGCTGATCCTCCGAACTACGCTTGCAACCGTTTCGGCGATCGTAGGCGGCGTGATCGGCGCCGTGCTGAGCAAAGGCGCAGCGCGTCGTCTAAATGTTCTGGTCTACACCGCGATGGGCATTTTGCTTCTCGTAACTGTTCTGGACATTTTGCCGGAAGCAAAAAGCGAGCTGAGCTGGCCGATATTCCTCGTTAGCGCAGCGTCAGGATTTGCGCTCTTCTGGCTGATTGGAAAGTACGTCTATCACCTCTGCCCCGCCTGCGCCATTCACACGTTCGACGCTGCCGCGATCCAGCGCCTCGGCCAAACCATTACCCTTTTCATGGTCGCGCTGGGTATTCATAGCACGATGGACGGACTGGCTGTGGTGATCGGCGACGAAATCACTGGGCAGGCCAATATGGCGGTGCTGCTGGCGGTCACCATTCACAAACTGCCGGAAGGGATGGCGCTGGCCCTACTGCTGATAGGGTCGGGCTATAGCAGTTGAACAGGCGATGCTCTGGACGGCGCTTATTGAGTTGACCACCGAACTCGGCGGTCTGTGCGGCATCTATTTTCTCAGAGGCTTGCCGGTCGTCTGGCTCGGAATCATCTTCGCAAATGTCGGCGGCGGCTTCCTGTACCTGGTGAGCACGACCCTCGGCGCGGTTCGCGACATGAACATTGTTCGACAGCTAGCACCCACTTCACCTACTCCTTCGAACACACCGAAACCTTGATGTCCTGCTATCGCGCCCTGGTCAACCGGTCGTGCCGAGTATGCCCCAGAAATGTCCGAACGGATCCCGCAACTTACCGTTTCGTCCGTAGAATTCGTCCGTTAGCGGGCGGACGACTACCGCGCCTGCACTAACAGCCCGGTCAAACCAGGCGTCAGCATCCTTCACCCCTAAGACGACGAACGAGCTCGATCCTCCGAGAGTTGTTGGCGATTTGAGGCCGTCGGCATCGTTTTCGTCGAACTCGTCGCAAAGATAGATCAGACCGCCATTTATGTGCAGAGAGGCATGCGCTACTCGTTTGCCGTCCTCGGTTGGCCAAATATCTCCATACGCGCCAAATGCTGCTTTATAAAAGTCAATCGCTGCGTGCGCGTCGTGGACAATCAGATACGGAACGACGGGATAATCGATCTCTTCTGCGCTCATGGTTTGCCTCCTAACGGCTGCAAGAATTTGGACTGCTAAGGATTTGTGGTCGTCGTAGTGGCCGGTGCGGGCGCGGTTCCGGCGGGAGTCGGCGCTGTTGGAGTGGGTGTCGCTGGCGCAGTGGAACCTGGCGTTGGCGTGGTAGGCTGGGCTGGGGTTGACGCCGGAGGGGCGGTTGCTGGCGTAGTGACAGGCGCCGTGGCTGCGGGAGTTGATGTGCCCGCGACGATGCCTGGCTGAACCGTGAACGGCTTGTCCAGATGCTGCTGAGCGCACAGGCTTGCCAGCGAAGCGTCCGCTGAAGAGGCGTCGGTCGCGACCTGACTGGCCGAAGAGTCGCGACTCGCGGCTGCGCCCTTGGCATCGCCGGAATGCCAGGACGAAATGCTTTTGTCGATCACCGAAGACTCGTCCTGCAAAAGGCGGAAGTACGAGTTCTCCACATCCGAACAGTCTGGCGGCGGTTTTTGGGCCAAAAAGTCCCTCAGGATGCCTTGCGCGGACTGGCTGTAGTCCTGCGACGGCTGCGCCGGTGTACCCGTCGAAGATGATGCGGTGGAAAGTTCCTGATTGAACCCGCCGACCAAGGCGACCCGCCGCTGATCGATGGTTTGCAGGAACGAAAGATACGACCCGTCGTTGGTTTGCGGTGTTGCTGGCGTATTGGTTGATCCAGATTCCGAAGGCGTCGATGACGGTGCCACCAGACTGCCGTCGGCGGAGATCAAAGCGGCGACCCCGACCGGCAGTGTTGGCGGGTCTGGCACCGGACGGCTGATATAGACCGCAACAACTACCAGGATGATGCCGCATACTGCCAGACATCGCAGCGTGAGCGGTCTGATCGAGTTGGCGAGCTCAATTGTGCGGGTAATATCCGGACTGACGGATGGCGCATTAGTTGTGTTTTGCTGACTTGGAGTAAGCGTCGGTGCGGGCTGTAGCGGTGGCGACGCCGTCACCGTCGGCTCCGACGCAGGCGGCGGCGCGGCGTAAACAATAGTTTCGGCTTGGGCTTCCGGCGCGAGAATAGTTCCGCAATGAGGACACTGCTCAGTGGTCCGTGCGATCTCCCGGGTGCATTTGGGGCAAGTTCTAGGCGCCATAAGTTAAACCGAAGTCATGTTACCGTCCGTAAGGTAAGCTGTCAAGCAAAAGTTAAACCTCGGCAAAGTGCCAGGTCTTGAAAGGATGTCATGATGCGACTCGTCCGGTTTACAGATGCGGAGGGACGGATAGGAAGCGGGAGTGAAGATCCAGCAAGTGGTGAAGTCAGATACATCGACGGCGATATTCTCGGCGACTACAAGGTGACAAATCGCGTTGCGAGCGTTTCTAAGCGGCTCGCGCCGATTGGTCCTTCGGCGATTCTTTGCATCGGGCTGAACTACCGCGAACACGCGGCCGAGAGCGGCGGCGAGGCACCGAAATTTCCGGTCGTGTTTATGAAATCGCCCGGTACGCTTCAGAATCCAGGCGATCCAGTGACGCTCCCACGTCATTTGCGCAGCGATAAGGTGGACTACGAGGGCGAACTGGCGGTCGTGATCGGAAAGACGTGCAAAAACGTCAGCAAGGATCGTGCGCTTGACTATGTTCTCGGCTACACGTGCGCCAATGATATCAGTGCGCGAGACTGGCAGCGCGAATGGGGCGGGGGACAATACTGCCGCGGCAAGTCGTTCGACACGTTTGCACCGCTCGGTCCGGCGATCGTCACGACGGACGACGTTCCCGACCCGCAGGCTTTGACTATCAAGACACGCGTCAACGGTGAGTTGCTGCAGGACGGCAAAACGTCGGACATGATCTTCAGCGTGGCGACATTGATCGAGTTCCTGAGCGGCAGCACGACCCTTTATGCTGGTACTGTAATTCTTACTGGGACGCCGCAGGGCGTAGGCATGGCGCGCAAGCCGCCGCGCTTTTTGAACGCGGGTGACGTGGTGACGGTCGAAATCAGCGGAATCGGCGAATTGACCAATCCCATTGCGGAAGAACGGGATTAATTTTTCGCAATATTGGAACCAATCAGACGTTTGGTTCGCTATTGCTGATCGGATAGAAATCCATTTCGGATGATAAGGAATAAATTAACCCAATGAAGACTCTGATCGCTCGCATCGCAACTGCCCTGGTCGCTTTGACCATTGCCACCGCCGTTGTCGTCCCTGCCAACGCCCAAACTGCGCCTGCCACCAAAATGACGTCCACCAAAATGGCGCCTAAAATGGCCGCTAAGAAGACGATGAAGAAGAAGATGGCAAAGAAGATGACGAAAAAAGCCATGAAGATGAAGAAGATGACCAAGATGACCAAGATGGCGCCGAAGCCCGCCGCTTCAACCAAGATGTAATCTTCTCTAAGCTCAGCTTAGGTTCTGCGAGTCTCCTCGGTGGCATATATTGCTGCTGGGGAGATTTCTTTTTTGGCTACAACTTCCCGATCGTGTTAGCACCGTCGCGCGGAGGCGCGTGGTTGCCGAATTCTCCTCTTGCCAACATGCCCATAATCTGAGCAGGAGGCCGCTGCGCCTGCAGGAGCTGCGCCATCACGCGCATATACGGATCGATATGGCGGAAGAATTTCATATAGGACGGGCACAAATAGCTGAGGCCCATCTGGCCCGTGCTAGATTTGCGGAAGCGGTGCTTAGGGCAGTCGCCGTTGCAGGCGAATCGCACGTCGCATTCGATGCAGTCGTCCACCAGCAAGTCCCGCTTGTCAAGGCCGAATTTTAGCTGGCGATCAGAGCCGACGATCTCTTCTAGGTTCTGGTCGGCGATGTTCCCGATTTTGTACTCCGGGTAGACGTAATGGTCACAGGAGTATAGGTCGCCGTTGTGCTCCATCGCCAGCGCGTTGCCGCAGGTCTCCGCAAAAACGCACAGCCCCGCAGGCAGACCCATCCACTGGCCGAGAGCAATATCGAACATCTGCACAAAAATCGTGCCGACATCATGGCGCACCCACTCATCGAATATCGCGATCAAAAAATCGCCGTAGGCGACCGACCCGACGCTCCATTCGGTTACTTTCGATCTCGTGTCGTCATCCCTCGACGGCGGCGGTGAAAGCTGAATCAGGCCATCATGAGACTTATTCCCTCTGCCATCGACACGTTCAACTACGGGAATGAACTGGATAAACTTCGAGCCGATCTCCTTGAGAAAGTGATAGACTTCGAGCGCATGAGATGCGTTTGCGCGGTTGACTACCGTGAGCGTGTTGAAGTCTATGGAGTGTTTCTTGAGCATTTCGATGCCGCGCATGACCCTGTCGAATGTTGGCCGGCTCTGCTTATCGACACGGTATCTGTCATGCAACTCGCGGGGGCCATCAATGCTGATTCCAACTAGAAACTGGTTCTCGCGGAGAAACGTGCCCCACTCGTCAGTGAGCAACGTTCCATTGGTCTGGATCGCGTTGGTGATGCGCTTGCCGTTCGCGTAGCGGGTCTGAATATCGACGACCGTTTGAAAGAACTCCACACCGAGCAGCGTTGGTTCGCCGCCTTGCCAAGCGAAGCCGATCTCCGCCGTTTCTTGCGAATCGATGTAGGAGCGGATGTAGGTTTCAAGGATCGTCTCCGGCATGCGCCACGACGATGTGCGCGCATACTGCTGCTCCTTTTCGAGGTAGTAGCAGTACGCACAGTCCAGATTGCAGATCGGCCCGACTGGCTTGGTCATAATATTGAATGGACTTTTCATATTGTTCTCAATAGTATAACTCTGGCCGCTAATCCTATTAATCGTCAACCGTGCGTTTATGCGAGGCAGGTTGTAGGCTGCGCCGACCACTCTGTCCCGGCATTCTCAATGCGCCAGGTTTCGATCCGTCCAGGTGCAATCGTTCCAAGTGCGACCGAGATATTGCCGATGGAAAGCGTCGCATCTTGTCTTGAAGGCGTTGGGTTTTGAAGGCGAACCACCAGCGATCCGGAGCCGTCCTCAGCGGGCTTTAGTGCGAGGAGGTTGACGGAGGGAGGCTCAACTTTTCCGAGGGAACGTGTGCGCCCCATCGTACCCGGTTTGGCCAGAACCGTCTGCACCGTCACTGGTTCGTTAAGCAACGCGGCCTTGGTTTCGATTTCGTCTGCGCCGCCGAGAATGAAATTGAACTTAAGCTCTCCTCGATCCACCGCGGGTGTCCAAGGATCAACCTCCGGTCCCGCGGGGAGGTGCACCGAGTAGCGCGAAGCCCGTGCGATGGTCGCTCGCAGCACGTTCTCTTTCAGGCTGAAGCAGGAAAGGGCATCCGAAGCAAATCCGAACGAATCCTCCGGCGATTGGATTTTGAGCCATCGCCCGCCAGGAACATCACCTTCATCGCCGTGAGTCGTCGCGCCTCCGGGCATGTCGATGACCGCGTCGGTTGCGCTCTTCATCGGAAAGACAAGATTGACCCTAGCTGCGCGCTCGTCGAAAAGAAGACGTGCGGAGACATCGACCGCATCGCGTCCCTCGGTCAGCGTAAGGATCAAGTCCAGCGTGCTTGGGCCACCCGTCATCTTCAACCAGAGCGACGAGCGCACTGGCCCACGCTCGAGCGTCGCAACTTGCGTGATTTGCCAATTGTGACGGAGTTCGTTGAGAATGGTGTAGTTCGGCTCGGGATCGTCGCTGAAGCCCCACGAGCCGCCGTGATCCTCCACGGTGACTATGGACAGACCGTCCCCATGAATGAGCGGCGATCCATTTCGCTCAACTTTAATGCCAGAGTCGCCCACTTTGGCCGAGACCGTCAAGATGCCGTTCGAAATCACACCCGCCTCCGGTGCCGTCGCCGGAGTGCCAATTAGTTTAGGTGCGACAGCTCCTTCGCGCAATCCCAGCTCATAGACCGACCAGCCCATTGGCGGCAGATCGAGATGCAAGACCACGCGAACACGCCACGGGACATCATCCATGAACAGCGCCTCGGCATGAATTCTTTGATAGATTGCTGGAGCGCCGTCTGGTGCGATGAGTTCAATCGGTGCCTCGTCCGTCTTGTTCTGATACTTATAGACAGGACGGTAATCAATGCTGCATTCAAACTCCACCGGGATTCGGCAGGCAAACGGATGTGGGTTCCAGACAAGCATTGGAACGCAGGTTGCCGCATCGCCGATAGCGGGCCGAACACTGGTATCGGCCAGATCAGCGAGCTTGTTGATTGTCTGCAGCTCTTTTCGGCGCAGCATGTGCGCTGCGCCGCCGATCCATTCCATCTGCTGATCAAACGCGCGCTCGATGCTCGAGCCGGGAAGAATGTCGTGGAAGGTATTGAACAAAACCGCGTCCCATGCCTCACCAATCGCGGGGGATTTGACTGCACGGCTATCGGGCGATGTCGCGGCATCTAAAATCGCCGCGGATCGCTCGACCCGCGCAACCTGCGATTCCAACCGTCGATAGGCAAATTTCAGCCTCGCAACCGACGCGTAACAGCCGCGCGAAAAGTGGTGCATGTCGCCGGTGTGCGATGGATAGATGCCGTCGCCTTTTTCTGCCGCTTCTTGGTAGAGCGTGTTGAATAACTTGGTCAAGCCGGAAAAGACGACATCCACTTCCGGATGATTGGTTGACCATTCCGCAATATCGGCAAGATGCCGTCTGCTTGGCCCTCCGCCGTGGTTGCCGAGACCGTAGAAGATGGCGATATTGTCCGAAGTGCTCGACGAAATCCGCTCCAGGATGGCGTTCAGCCTGGCGGTTACATCCTGCCGCTCAGTGCCATACCAGCCGACTAGGGGCCGATAGCCCATGACGCGCGATCTGCCGGGGCCATGCCACCAAAACGCCCCTCGGTAATCAAAATGCTCGGGCCGGGTGAACGCGAATCCTTTGATTCCAGCCTGGTTTAGGATTTCCGGCAGACCTGCCGGATGGCCGAAACAGTCCGCAGACCAAGCCACGGTTGCCGTCTTCCCAAAATGTGACTGGAAGTACGTTTTGACCGCGCGTGAAGTGACGAACCAGCGTCTCAGTCGAAGGCAAGTTATTGTCGGGCTGAACATAAGTGCCGCCGACTATATCCCACCGCCCTTCGGCGACAAATTTGCGGATGCGCTCAAATAATGCAGGCTCGTTCTGCTCGATATGCTCGTAAATGGACGCTTCTCCGCGTATAAAGGTAAGGCTGGGATTCTCATCCATCAGGTCGAGGATGGCGCGGCATGTGATGGTGCCTTCGTTGAGGCCCTCCGCCCAATCCCACAACCAAACAGGGTCAAGATGGGCGTTGCCGATCAGGTGAAATGTCTTCTTGTTCATAGCGTTTTGACTCAAGATGATTCCTCGTTGAACATTGTCACTTGCGGAATAGCCTAAGGATATAGCATTCTGCTTTAGTGACTTGACGGTTTCAGAGATTGTCTATGCGACAGCAAATCTCCTTCTGTACGATCAAAAATTGTCCAGATTATCCGGCTGAAGCTCGTGTCATTCAGGATTTACTCTGATTCGCCAACAAATGCGCAGGAAGTGCAAAAAGCAGTCAAACTTTTATAGCGATTTGGTATAGACAAAATTTGTCGCCTGTGAGATACTTGCTCAAAGTTCGGAATGGCCGCGCCTAGCGACCAATTCTGTTCCCAAATTTCAGCCTGTCTGGAGAAAACCCTATGGTTCGGATTCTCCGAATTTTCCTGCTTTTTTGCGTGAGCAATCTTCTTGTGCCCGCTGCGATGGCAGCGCCGACAATCTATCAGGTGCAGCCCGACTCCTTGCCGCAACAGGGAGTTCCGCACGGCGAGATGCTGCACTTCGACATCACCGGCAAGAAATACTATCCCGGCGCGGCAGGGACAATCTGGGTGTATGTGCCGGCCGCATACACGCCGGACAAGCCCGCTTGCCTGTGTGTTGGCCTCGACGGCCTCGGCTTCAACATCGACAATGTCCTCGACAATCTGATCTACAAAAAGCAGGTTCCGATCATGATCGGCGTGTTCATTCAGGCTGGAACAATCAGCGAACCTGCGACAAAACGAGCGTTGCGTTTTGACCGGTGCTTCGAATGGGACAGCACCAACGACAACATAGACCACTTCATCTTTGAGGAGGTTCTGCCCGCGGTCGAGCAGCACAAGACGTCGGATGGGCGCGCGATCAACATATCCACCGATCCCAACGATGCTATGATCTACGGCGGCAGCAGCGGCGGTGTAGGATCGTTCACGGCAGCGTGGCAGCATCCGGATCGGTTCCGGCGTGTCTTTACGGCAATTGGAACCTACGTCGGCATGCGCGGGGCGGATATGTATCCGACTCTCATTCGAAAAACCGAGCCAAAGCCCATTCGGCTATTTCTGCAGGACGGCGCTCAGGACACGTGGAACCCGCTGTTCGACAACTGGTATACGCAGAACCGTTCGATGGAGGAGTCGTTGACATTCGCGGGTTACGATGTCGACCACTCCTGGGGCCTGCTTGGCCACGAGGGCTCGCACGGCAACTCAATCTTTCCCGATGTCATGCGCTGGCTTTGGCGCGACTATCCGAAGCCAATCGAGGCAGGTGTCTCCGGGAACAGCATGCTTCGGTCGGTGCTGGCTGTGGGGGAAACTTGGGAACCTGTTCCCGCTAAGCCCGCTCCAACGGCCTTAGCTTCGGATGCAAGCGGCAATGTCTACTACGCCGCTGGCCCTTTAGGCGACATTTATAAGCTGAGCGATTCCGGCCAATCGACGCACTACGCAGCGGCCGGGAGCGCGGTTTCGGCCATGGCGTTCGCCAAAGACGGCACGCTTTACGCTGCGACACCATCCGCACTAAAGCTGGTCGCGATTAGCCCAAAGGGTGCAGTTTCTACTTTAGTCACCGGTTCGCGCTTCCTCGGTCTCTATGTTTCAAGCGATGGGTCGATCCTCGCATCGGAGCCTGGTGCACACGACGATGACCCCAGCAAAGTCTGGCATATCACCCGCGCTGGCGTAAAAACCCTCCTCGACAGCGGCTTGATCCACTCGACCGGCCTGATTTTAACTCCCGATCACAAAATGCTGTTTGTCGCCGAGGGGCATACTCACTGGATTTACAGCTATGTTGTTGGGCCAAACGATACTTTGCAGGACAAACAGGAGTTCTACTGGCTGCATCTGGCGGAGAGCCCGTCGGATCGCGGCGATTGGGCTGACACGACCGATATTGCGGACGATGTTTACGGCGACCTGTATGTCGCGACTCGCATGGGCGTACAGATTTGCGATCGCAATGGACGAGTCGAAGGAATCCTGACCCTCCCCGATGGTCAGGTCAGCCACCTTTGCTTTGGCGGGGACGGTTTCAAGCAGCTCTATATCGTTTGCGGCGGCAAACTCTATCGACGCACCATGCAGGTACCCGGTCTTGCTGGCTGCTCGGATCCGGTTAAGCTGCCAGACTTTAGCGGCGGCTAACAGTAATCTGAGAACGCAGCGCTGCGCATCTCTATGTTTCGATAAGGAGATGGATTTGACGCGATTATCTAAACTAAGGTCGTTCATATTGGCGGCGTTGTTGCTGGCGATGTTTGCGGCGGTTTGCCCGGTCAAGGCCACCGATTCCATTCCAAATGATTGGACAGGAATGGATATCGGTGGCGCACTTCCGGCGGGTACGGCCAGCGAAAAGGACGGTACATTTACGGTTTTTGGTCACGGCGGTGGAATCACGCCGGACGCGGACACATTTCATTTCGTTTTCCAGCCAGTATCGCAGGACTGTTTGCTAATTGCTAGGGTCAATAATCTCTCCGGCACGGCCAACGGAGCGTTTGGAGGAATCATGATCCGCGACTCGCTGTCGAACAACTCCAATTTCGCGGCTGTTGTGGTGACACCGAGCCAAGGTGCGAGTTTCGAGTGGCGTAACGTCACCGCGCCTGGCCTCGCATCGCAGAATGCCCCATCGTCCGCCAGTCCGATATGGTTGAAGCTGACCCGGCGCGACAATCTGGTCAATGGGTTTATCGCGCCGGATGTGAGCGGTGCACCCGGCACGTGGCAAAAGCTTGGCGGCGATGAGCCCATTGGCTCTGGGATGATTTTTATTGGTCTATGCGCGTCCAGTGCTCGGCCCGGAAACTGCACGGCGACAATCGACAACGTTTCGTTCACAGAGGGCCCCGTCCCTGAACTTGCCGATGGCACCTATCACCTGATCAATGTGAGCGCACCTGCCATGGCAGTGGATGCTCATGCGGATGCGTCGGACGGTTCGCAAGTCCATCTTGCCGCGCTTGGCAACGCGCCGAGTCAGCTTTGGGTGGTCAAATATAAGGGCAACGGGAATTATCAGCTTAGTCCGTCTGACCATCCCGCGCTTGCACTGTCTGTCGACTCCAAAAACGCTCAGACGGGTACGCGCATCGAAGTTTCCGCGTCGCAAAATGATGGCGACACATTGTGGACGATCAAGTCGATTGGCGACGGAATCTACGGGCTAAAGTCTAAGGGCGCTCCAAGCTTTGGCATCGACAACTTCGGCGGCAACGCGACTACGGACGCGGTCATTGACGTGTATCCGTTTAATGGCGCCGATGAGCACATGCAGTGGGCAATTGTGCCAGTCGGCAGTGTCTACAACCCGGCATCGGTTGGAGGTGCGCAGGCCGCAACCCTTGATGACGGCACCTACACGCTTTCACCCGCGCATGGCCCCGATATGAACCTTGCGTCTACCGGCGGAATTGCCGCACTCGCTGCGCAGCCGATTGATGCCGCCCAAAAATGGGTGTTTACGAGCATGGGCGACGGATGGTTTCGCGCTCAGCCGGCAAGCGACGCCTCTCTCTCGCTTACGGTCACGCCAGGCCCAATTTCTCTTGGTACGAAGCTGATCGTCGTAGCCGATCAGGGCTTGCCGACCCAGCTTTGGCGGGTCGAAGCGGCCGGCAACGGCGAGGTGTGGCTGTCGCCAAAATGCCAGCCGGACTACGCCATCGACGATCCGGGCAGCGCAATAGTTGTCGGCACGCCAATTCAAATCTGGCAGCTTGATCGCGGCAATCTCAACGAGCAGTGGATCATCAAAGCCGCGACTCCCTAACACGTCACTCTACAAGGACGAAATCTTATGTCTTGGCAGCTTCATGTTCTTCAGACGGTCACCTTCGTCGCGTTTCTGCTTTCGACCGCCAGTTTAGCGTTGGCGGACACCGACTCGATTAAGAGCGCTCCGCCCGAGTTTTGGTCGATGGATGTCGAGCGGCAAACACCGTTCGATGTCGAGATGGTCAGTACGAATACCGACGGCGACTATAAAACCGACCAGTTCTATATCTCCAGTCAGCCGTTCACGACGGGCGATCCCGACCGTGTGCTGTGTACCTTCAGCCGGATTGTCAAACCAGGGGTGGTCAGCCCCGTTTTTGTGGACATTACCGGCGGTCAGAGTCCCGCATCCGCCGAAGCGGCAGCCAAACACTTTGGCACAGCGGTGCTCGACATAGAGTGGCGCGCGAAAAACCTTAGCGTGCGTTCGAAATGGTCGAGTAACCACAATATGGACGTTTGGACAGCGCGTCCCAAGCCGACCGATTGCTGGGTCTACGCCATCACGATGGGCGCGCGGCGCGTGATCGACTACCTGTGCGAGCAGCCGGAGATCGACAGCAAGCGGATTTCGTTTGGCGGAAGCTCGTTTGGCGGCTGGTTTTCGCTGTTGGTCGCCGGTGTTGATGACCGCGTCTCGAATCTCGTCGTGATTTGGGGCGCGGGCGGCCACGACCACAACCACGGCGTTCACACATCACCGCTTTGGGGCAGATCGCAAGAGGAGCAGGACACGTGGGTATCGCACTTCGATCCACTGCTCTATTCGGCAAACATCAAGGCGAAAACGATCATTTTCATCGGCACAAACGACTATTCGTTCTGGTCGGGCGATGTTGTTCGGCAGTTTAACGCCATCCCGACCGAAAAGCGAATTTGCCTTCTGCCGAACTACAACCACGGCCTCGGCGAGTTTGGCTACGCAAGGCCAGATATTGGCCCGGCGTGGTTCAAGACGACATTTTACGGCGGCGACGAGTACCCGACTGTGCGCGAGCCGGTCTTAGGCCATAACAAATCGGAGTACTCATTCGAGGCGTCCGACGTTGAGCCGATCACGCAAGCCAGCCTTTATTGGAGCTACGGCAACCCCATCTGGCCTTCGCGCTACTGGATTGAAATTCCCGCCAAAAAAGTAGGCAAGAAATGGGTCGCGGAGATTCCGGCCAAGTACGCGTCGATGGAAGGCTGCGTTTTTGCGGGCATCGCCGATCAAGGCGGACGCGCGGTTACGAGCCGTTATGTGATGCGTACAGGTGCTGATCCGTATCAGGTGGACGCGGCGCAGTGGACAAACGGCGCCCTTTGGGATGTTGACCATGGCATCAGTGCATGGCGAATTCCAGGCGGTGGAATCCGCACGGCAGGGTCGCAGGCGACGCTCGAGGTGGTCGGCGATACAGGGCTAAAGATTACGCCCGATCACAACAACGGCAAATTCGAGCTGCTGACAAACAGCATTTCACTGACCAATGTCGAAGCGGCAAAGCACAAGGGCCTTCGCCTGGTCATCGACGGTCAAGGCCAGACCGGCGACTTGCGGGTCAGCCTGGATCGCAACACCAGCAGCCCGGCAGAGATCGAATATGTCAAGACGATCACTTATAGCGCGACCGCGTCCACTATCGACATTCCCTGGAGCGATTTCGATGGGCCAGCCGCACCCGTGACTTTGATGCCGTTCGACGACCTGCGCTTCGAAGGCGAAAGGCCCGACAAGTCGCCGATGGTCATCCAGAGCATGTCGTATTACGACTTATTGCTAAGCTAATTTTGCGCAGGGATGGCGTTGACTTCGCGCCTGAACGCTTCGGAGAATTTCTCGAAGCGCGGCCCATCCACAGTGTACATCTGCACCATCAGGACGGAAATGATGCCGCGCGACGGGTTGACCCGCATGAAGGTGCGGTCTGAACCGCCGTGGCCGTAGCCGTCCGCATAGATTTCCAGCCCGAAGCCGTATCGGTTCTTGACCACGTCGGGAGTCTGCTTGGTGGTCATCATGTCAACGGCCGACTCCGATAGAATGCGCTGGCCGTTTGGGCCTACGCCTTTGTTCAGCAGCATCTGGCAGAAGCAAGCGGCATCGTGCGCCGTCGCAAAGAGTCCATTGCCGGGAACGGGTTGGCGTGCGGGATCGTCGAGCGGATAGTGCAGCTTTTCGATTTGCATCGGCGCCCAATCGGAGTCGCCTTTGTTGGCGGCGTATGTGACCGGAACCCGAGCAAGCTGAGCAGGAGTAAGACGGAATGTCGCGTCTTTCATGCCGAGCGGTTCAAAAAGGCGCTGCTTGATGAACGTTTCATAGGGCATACCGCTGACGATCTCGATGATTCGCGCCGCCGTATTGATGCCCGCGTTGGAGTAGCTATCCTTCGTGCCCGGCTCGAAAAGAAGGGGCGTGGACGCGTAATCGTATACGCGCGAAGCCAGCGGAACCATGTCAAGCGAAGGCTGCTCAACACCGGTGGAGTAGGGCAAGCCGCTGGTGTGGTCGAGCAGGTAGCGCACCAAAATGGGATTTTGCGGATGCTTTAGAAGCTGGTGATCCTTGTCCTGTTCTGCGATGACCCACTCCGGCTTGAAGAACGGCAGATACTTGTCAACGGGATCGTCCAAATTGACCTTGCCCTCGTCCACCAGCATCATCAAACAGGCGCAGGTCATGGACTTGTTCATCGATGCGATCCAGCACAGGTCGTTCACATCCATAGGCTTTTTCGCAGCGACATCGGCGTAGCCGATCGCTTGCGCGCTGAGGATTTTGTCCTTCGATGCAATCAATGTGATCATGCCGGGGACGGTGCGGTCGTTAACAAACGATTGCAGTGCGGGTGCAATTGAGTACGGCGTTGATTGGTCCGCCTTGGCCGGAGAGTCAACAATCGCTGCGAGGGCAACGAACAACATAGACAGGGCAATTGGCAGGACAAAACTGCCGAAGAATCTAAGCATGACGTGTGGTTCCGTGAAATCTGTGAACATCGAAGCGTTGCGAGCGAATGTGTTAAGTTATAGCGTAACGCTATAAATATGCTAAGATGTTATCATATCGTCGAGTTTTCGTCAACAGGCAGACGTTGGGAGTGACCAATGAAGATCGTGATCGTGACGGATTCGTTCAAAGGAAGCCTGAGCGCGCGGGAAGCATGCGATGCGATTGCGCGCGGCGTGCGGCGTTCGGTCGCTGACGCCGAAATCCATTGCGTCCCGCTTGGTGATGGCGGCGAGGGAACTGTAGACGCCTTGGTTGCTGCCATGCCGGACAGCCGGACAGTGCAGGTCGATGTGACTGGGCCGCTAACGGGCCGCGTGATGGCCGCGTACGGTTTGCTTGGCCCGGACGGTTCAACGGCTGTTGTCGAAATGGCGACCGCGAGCGGAATTACGCTGGTTCCGCTCGAAATGCTCGATCCGATGCGTGCGACAACATTCGGCACCGGCGAGCTTTTGAGTCATGCGTTGAGCGATCCTAACGTACGTCATTTGATCATAGGCATCGGCGGGAGCGCGACCAACGACGGCGGCTCGGGCGCGTTGCAGGCGCTGGGCGTTCAGTTTTTTGATTCCGATAACATGCTGATAACGGGTCCGATGAATCCCGCGCATCTACACAATACTGCGCGGCTAGTCGCGCCAACCGGAGTTGGCGGCGAGTCAATTTCCGTAACGGTGGCTTGCGACGTCGCCAATCCGTTGCTTGGGCCGACTGGCGCGTCTGCCGTGTTTGGCCCGCAAAAGGGCGCAACCCCTATGCTTGTGGATCAACTTGATTCAATTCTCGCGAAATTCGCGCCGCTTCTCGACGACCTTTGCGTACAGCGCGGCGGTTTGCAGAGTGCGCAGACGATCAAAGATCGTCCTGGCGCTGGGGCGGCGGGAGGGCTTGGAGCGGGCCTGATGGCGTTTTTCCCGGATGCGGTGTTCAAACCTGGAATAGATGTCGTGCTCGAGGCGACTAACTTTGAGCGAGTTAATCGTTGGCGCCGACCTGATCATCACGGGCGAGGGCAAGCTGGACAGTCAGACTCTCTACGGCAAGGCGATCCACGGCGTACTGAAGCGCACTAGCGCGGCAAATATCCCTGCAATCGCGTTTGCGGGCGATGTCGATCCGTCCGCCTCGTCCGCGCTCGCGAGTATGGGACTTCGCGACGCCTATGCCATTTTGCCAAGAGCGCGCGACGTGCAGGACGCGTTCGCACGCGCTGGCGAGCTGCTCGAAGACCTCGTTGCGGACACCCTCGCCTCGGCCTAGGTCAGCAAAATGCCGAAAAATCAGGCGCATCCCAATCTCGTTTTTGTGTTTGGCGATCAGTGGCGCGCGCAAGCGTTTGGCTATGCGGGCGATCCCAACGCGTTTACGCCCCACGTCAACCAGTTCGCAGCGCAAGCGTTCAACTTTACCCATGCAGTTGCAAACTGCCCGGTCTGTGCGCCGTCCCGCGCGACCCTCCTGACCGGCCAATATCCGCTGACACACGGCCTCTTTGTCAATGATGTTCCCGCTCCAGCCTGCCGCCCCGACTTTTGGCGAATGCTTATCGCGAACGCACGATACGGCGTATATCGGCAAATGGCACATCGACGGCCATGGACGTGACGCGCTGATTCCGCTTGAACGTCGCCTCGGCTTCCAATTCTGGCGCGGCTATGAATGCACCCACGACTATTATCAGTCGAAGTGTTTTGATGATGAGGGAAACGTCGCGCAGTGGCCGGGATACGATGCGATAGCGCAGACCGATGAGGCGATCCGTTATATTTCCGAGCGAAATAGCGAAAAGCCCTTCGCGCTGTTTTTATGGTGAGTGCGCCTGGTCGCCCCCACAGCCTAAAGTCTTGGCTGCGTCCAGCCGACCCAGCGATAAACGCTAGCGACTTCTCGGCATCGGTTAGGCTGTTTCCGATATGAAACGTCGTCTGGATGGACCGCACGGTCGGCCTGAGCAAAAAACTGCCCCAAATGAACCGGCTTGGCGCGCGATCCGGCGCGACCGCGATGGCCATGATGGTAGTGTTTTGGGTGACTCTGATCGGCGCCGTATAGATCAAACCGTGCGTCGCGTCTGGCCAGGTGCCGTCAAGCGTATATCGAACCTGACTGTTGTTTGGCACCTTGAGCGTAAGGTCGAACGGCGCTTCGAATATTCCAGGCTCAGGATCAAAATCCGGTCTCGGAGATTGCTGCGAGTCGGTGCCGATGTACGCGCCGTCGGGCTTCGCGGCTTCGAACCAGGTGTCGGTCTTAGTGTCGAGCGCAGCCCAGCGGTTATGGTCGGGAGCGGACTCGACCGTGCCGAACGCGTTCCCCGGGTTGTTGCCAGTGACGTTTTTGTCGCCCGACCAGAACTCGATCTCGGCGATTTTCCCGTAGGAGCCGGGCGGCGCTTCGTAGCGAATCCACCGGTAAGGCTTGGTGTTGGGGAAATCCAGCTCGGTATATTGACCGGCAGGCGGCGCGGTTGTAATGACCGCCAGCGTCTGGTAGCCGCTGTTGTAGGAAACGTTCGAACCGGTGATTTTCCCGCCGACTGTCGCGCTTTCCGCGCCGGGAGCGGGGTAAAAGCGGACTTTATTGATGATGATGTAGCCGTCGGGGGTGCGCACAACGTCGCCGAGAGCCAATGAGCAATAGGCAAAAAGGCAAAGCGCGAAGCAAATCAGGAGTCTTGTGTTCATCTTTGATTCAATCACCAATCTATTGCCAAATCGATTTCAGCTTGTGCGCTTCGAGAGTCTCGAAGTGCGCGGTGCCACCTTCTACGGAAACTTCGACGCTCAATTCTTCTGCATCAGGATGCACTGTCCGCGGGACATAACAGAATCCGTCCGAGGCGTAAACTTCGTAGACGGATCGGTCGGCAAAAATGACCAGCTTCTGCTTGCCGCCAACGAGCGGCGCGGGTGCAACGTGGCCGATGACTTTGATCTCCTGCTTTGCGGCATCGTACGTGATCGGCACGCCGCGAACGTTGAACGTTGTCACGCTCTGCGGTGATGGGGTGAATGTCGCGTCGATCTCCAACAGTTCACCCTTCGTTTGGGAAAAGGGATTTGGGACCTCGGGCCGAGATCGAAGGGAGCAAGACTCTCCGTGGAGACGCGCAAGCTGGCGATCTCGGCGACCGGCCAGTAATTCAATCGCGGTCCGCTTGGAGTCGAACGCAGCGTCAGCTCGTGCGGTAGCGAAAGGCACTGGTTGAATGCCATCCCGGCCATGTTCGACTGTATCCAGCCGATCTGAATCCGCCTGTGCTTGGGCTCGTCGCTGAATGTCTGCGCCGCATAGAATCCTTGGCCAAGCTGGCCTGGAAGTTTGGCCCCCTCGGCAACGAACTTGCTGCCGTCGAAGGTGCCGATGGCATATTCGCTATTTGCGGCGCTGAGAATCCATTTGACCCTCGCCGGATCGCCATCGATTGCGAGCGGATAGAAATCGGGGCATTCGTAGAGATACCCGTCCTTGTCCACCCCGCCGACCACTACATCGGACAGAGTCCAATTGCGTAAATCGGTCGAGATCATGATGTGGATGGTATGGTGACCGTCCTGCTCGACATAGTAGGCGAGCACCCATTTCTTGGCACCCTTGTCCCAGATGACCTTTGGATCGCGGTTGCCCTCGCTGACATTGGCGACGACCGGATTGCCATCATATTTCGTGAATGAGCGGCCATCGGTGCTGTAGGCCATGCATTGCGTGAACGGATGGCTCGCAGCCGTGTAGAAAAGCACAAGCGGCGGCTTGCCGCCCTCGCCAAATCCGCAAGTGTTCTGCCAGTCGACCACCGCACTTCCGCTAAACATCTGACCGAGACTGTCGGGATAAAGCGCCTCGGGTCGCTGTGCCCAGTGAAGCAAATCCGGGCCAGCCGCATGGCCCCAGTGCATGTCGCCCCAACTGCAACCATACGGATTGTGCTGGAAGAATAGATGGTATTCGCCATTATAGTAAACCAGGCCGTTGGGATCGTTGATCCAGCCGCGCTGCGCGGCGAAGTGGAACTGCGGGCGGAGTGCTTCGTCGTAAAGATCGTCCGCATCCAGCAACTTGTCGCTTTGCGTGATTGCGGCGAGCCCGATCGAGTCTTCGGGCAGTTCGTTCACCTCGACCGTCACCGTTTTGCCGTGCCATGCGCGAACATCCAGCGGCGCCCACCAGTCCGGATTGCTGTCGGCGAGCTCGATCACGAACGCACGCTCCGCCTTGCCGTCCACAATGACCTGGACACGGCGTTTCAGGCCACCGTTCAGTACAGGAAATTCTAGAAGATCGCGGTCGATCTTGATTTCACGCCGTGCGTTTGCAAGCATTACGATTGGACTCCTATTTTAGACTCGCCTAGCAAGTCAAAGGCCGCTGGCAACGCCATGAACGGCAATCGCAAACGGCCTTTCACCCGATAACATTGTCTGCAAGTCGCGAGCCTATACTGGGCTGAAAGTGGCTGCAGGCGTGACGTGCGTGGAGTTAAATACACCCTGGGTACCAACAGCAGAGCAGCCTCCGTAGTTGCTGGTTGACGGACTCGTCGGGCTAGGTGCAACAAATCCGGGACTGACCGTCTGCGGCGCGCACCACTTCACATGCCCGTCGGTGAACACATAGTTCGCCCCGCCGGTGTGACGTCCAAGAATCGTCACGTCGCCGCCGTTGGGATAGTTTTGACTGGTGCCCGTCCTGGTGTCTTGCCCCGGGCAGCTGCTCCCACTTAGGGTCAGAAGGTCAGAATACCCTAGTACTCCTGTGGTATAGACCTGCGACTTTATGGTCGTATAAGAGCCAAGCGGTTGAGGCAAATTTGCCACCGAGCCGTACCCTGAATACGTAAGCGTGCCGTTTCCAACCATGTCGGTGTTCTGGTTGAAGCAATGGCCCGTAGCCGGACAGCCGTTGTTCGGAAGGCCGCCCTCAAGAGGATCCGTGATCGGCGCGCTGACACCCATACACTCGAATAAGAGAATCGTCATTGCGGGCGAATTGAACTTAGGTAACGAGGCCTGAACGCCAAAGCCTGTAAACTGCGTCTCACTGATATCCCAATTGAAACCATACGAAACGATCGAATCGTTGTTCGTTAAAGAGTTCTTTGTAACTACAGAAGGGTCGTCGGGACATGCGAATGCCGCCGTGCTTTTGACGTAAGGATAGACTTGGGCGGCCCAGCCTCGGGCATCCTGCGTAACGCCAGTTGCCGTAAAGCTTTTGGTCATTGACGCGATGCAGAACATCGAATCGGGAGTCATTGGCCTTTTGGTAAATGGATCCGCGTAGCCGGCGCACTCTTCAGCAAGCACGCCCTTCTTGTCGGCGACCACCATGACCGCACCTGCGATCGTGTGGTCGTCAAGATAAGGCTGAATGCTGGCCGTGAGTGGTCCGGGCGCGGTGGAAGGTTCCGGATCTGCGAACACAGATGTTTGTCCGAGCATGGCGGATAGGCAGAGGGTAATCGCGGCCACAGGGAGGCAGGCGAGCAAAGGGTGAATCATGCGCTGCATTGACGCTCCAAATTCGACTAGTATTTCCAGCCTCGGCTTGCTCATTGGAAGTGCAACGCGCAATCTGCCGTGGCCCGTGCAGAGATGTTATCACAACCGATTCTGAGCGTCAAGCAATAATATAGCGAATTGATACAAATATATTGCGTCGAATTTGAGGAGCTTCAACGACGGGCCCTGGGCGGGTTTCGTAGGCCTTAAATGGCGCTGAAAGTGGCTGCGGGAGCTGGGCCGCTAGCTGTGAACTGCCCTTGCGT
This sequence comes from uncultured Armatimonadota bacterium, assembly GCA_963699265.1. GTDB lineage: Bacteria > Armatimonadota > Armatimonadia > Armatimonadales > Capsulimonadaceae > CAXSEA01. The sequence goes on from OY969427.1 coordinate 3,300,793, forward strand.
CCCGGCCGCTTGGCAGTTGCCATAGGCACTGCCTGGCAGCGAGTTTTCCGTGGCCGCATCGTATCCGGGGCTGATCTGCGACGGCATCAGGAACTTTGCGTGGCCGTCGGCAAGGACGTAGTTCGCGCCTCCGCTGTGGCGTCCTCCGATGGTTGGGTCTCCTCCGTTTGGGTAGCGCTGGCTAGTCCCAGTCGCTTGAGTCCAGGCCATGCAGGTTGGGTTGAGGTACTGACCTCCGATGATTCCTGTGGCATATACTTGCGAGTTGACGGTCAAATACGAGCCAAAAAGCTGCGGTGAGTAGGCCGAGTTGCCGTAGTTGCTTCGAATCTGGACACCGTTGCCGACCGTATCATAGGTCTGCGACCAATATGCGCCGCTGTCGGAAAAGTCCATCCCTTCAAACCAGTCATCGACCCTGGCGCTAACGCCCATCACCTCAAAGATCATGATCGTCTGCGCGGGAGAATTAAATTTCGGCAGGCTGCCACCGGTTGTCCGACCGTAATTAGCCCAAAAGACGCCGACAAGGTTCGAGTTAAGCCCATAGGACACAACCGTGTCGAACTGTGTCCTATTAGTTGACCTGTTTACCTGCGTGGGATCGTCGGGGCAGGCGTAGACCGCTTTGCTTAAAATGTAGGGATAGAGCTGCGCCGCCCAGCCTTGTCCAAGTGGCACCGTGGGAGTTGGCGTCTGGATGGCATCCCACTGGCCTGTCGTCCCGACGGGAAGCACTTCGTCGTAGTCCGAAACGTACTGCATCATGGCCAGGCCGATCTGCTTTTCATTGCTGAGACAGGCGGTCTGGCGCGCCTTTTCACGCGCGGTTGCGAAAACAGGGAAGAGAATCGCCGCGAGAATCGATATGATCGCGATGACGACAAGCAGCTCAATCAGCGTAAATCCGTGTGGAGGTCGGTTGATCATAAGGTTATTCGAGCAGAAGGTCGATGCGGCCAGCGATCGCGTAGAGGACACTGCTAAACCGGGCTAAATGTTGCAGCTGGCGCAAGCCCGCCAGAAGAGCTAAGGCCTTGAGTTCCTGCCGCTGCGCAGCTTCCGCCAAAGTATGGCAAAGGCACATCAGTCTGATGGGCCGCGGGATAGCCCGGACTGACCTGGGTTGCCTGAAAAAACTTCGCATGTCCGTCCGCCATTAGGTAATTCGCTCCTCCAGTGTGGCGGCCTAGATAGCTGAGGTCGCCGCCATTGGGATTCACCCGCGACGATCCCGTCCGCGTGTCGAACGGCGCGCAGAGTGCGAGCGAAGGAAAACCGCCAATCACACCGGTCGTATAGATCGTGCCGTTGGATGGTGCCGGGTTAATGGGCAAATTTGCGCTGCTGCCATACCCCGCATGCAGTTCGGCACCATTGCCGGTGGCATCTGTCGTTTGTGAAAATGAAAGCGGGTCTGCACCTTCGAGGCCATCTGTGACATTGGCGCTGTCACCCATGATCTCAAAGAGAGCCACTGTCTGGGCAGGCGATGTCATGCGCGGCAGGCTGCCCTTGGAGCCATAGGCAAGTCCCGGCCGCACCAAGTCTTCGTTCATACCGTAGGAAATGATGACATCGCCATATGGGATTGCGGTTGGATTTACCTGCGTGGGATCGTCCGGACACGAATAAACCGCCTTGCTTTTGACATACGGATAGAATTGGCACGCCCATCCCTGCCCAAACGAACCCGACGGAATGATAACTCCAAGCGGGAAGACATCGTCGTAATCGTTAAGATATTGAAGCATCGCTAGGCCAAGCTGCTTCTCATTGCTGAGGCAGGCGGTCTGGCGTGCCTTTTCGCGCGCCGACGCAAGCACGGGGAAGAGGATAGCGGCCAGGATGGAGATGATCGCAATAACGACGAGCAGCTCAATTAAAGTAAAGGCATTGCGACTATACACTGTCTTGCGAAATCCTTTGCGAATCGCTAGTCCCAGAATTGCATGATGAACCAAGCGAATCATCGCGGCAAGTATATCACCTTAAAGGGCGACTGTCAAGAAAAGTATAGCAAAACGATATCACGGGCGACGTGCGCAAAATGCTCAAATATCTAAATGAACACCCGGTATGTCGGAATACCCCATATGCATCCAATGAGCGACCAAATCGCTCCGACAGTATAGTCACCCAAGATTAGACCGAGGAAAAACGGCACTGTTTTGCGATAGAGCTTGACTCCGCCGTAGCGCAGCACCAATAGTTTGACCAGCCAGGCGATGAATACTGGCAGCCAAAAATACTCCATCGCGTAGGAAAGCGCGAGTGCATAGCCCGTAGGGTGCAGTGGCCACCATTCAAGCTGCGCACGCATCACTAGCAGTACCACAGCAAAGATAAATCCGCCGATCAGGAAGTACATGCCAGTGCTGCCGGGTGGAGTTGGTGAAGTCAGCCAGCCCTGCAGCCGAGTGAATATTTCACGGCCGACCCAGATTTTGTAGCCGATAGCGCGGGTCGCGGCACCGCTCGAATAGGTGACATACAAATTGGCCCAATAGGTTGCGAGAAGGCTGATGACCGACGCAAGCGCGAGCACGCCGATTGTCCCGCCGAACGAGACCCGCTTGTTCTGCAGCATCTTGAACGTTTCGAGCTGGTTCGGCATCGGATGGTTTCGATAGCCGCGGTTGAACCAGTAGAACACAGAAAGGAGGGTCAAATTCTGCGCCCCAAGTGCGTGCGTCCCGAAGACGCCGACCAGCACCTGCCCAGGGTTGCACCAGACGATCTCGTGCGGGCAGCCGAATTCAGCGCGGACACGGGTCACCACAAATCCCAGAATGAGCACGATGGCGAAGAACGCGAACGCCACCCAGCCGTTCATGCCAAGAATCACCGTGAAAAGCCACATTGCCGCAGTTCCGACCATAAGTCCGATCAATGCGCCCCTATATCGTAGCGCCTCTGCTGGATCCGCCGACTTCACACCTTCCACCGCTGCCTTGTAAACGCTCGCGAAATACTTGCGGCCCGAGTAGAGCAGCATAAAGGCAATGCCAAACCACGCACCGGTCGCCTGCTCGCCGAAGTAGGGGAATTGGCCGTTGCCTGTTGCGTAGCCGTACGCCGCGCCAAATATCCTGAATGCTCGCCCAAACACCCAGAAAAACCAGCATGAGAATGATAGGTCGAGCGGCATGAAGTAGGCGAGTCCGATCATGAACGGATAGAACGAAGACTGTGTCCAGCCGACCGCGTTCCACGGTGATCCAACAAAGTACTGTCCAACGTCGTACAGCTTGACCGGCAGCTCCGGAACTACGGGCGCAAGCTCATGGATGCCGTTCAGCGCCGAAATGAGTCCCGCCGTGGCGAAGCCGGCCCACATCACGCGGTTGCCAAAGAATGCCTTCGGAGCGTCTTCCGCGGTCATTGCAACTGGAAGCTGGACGATCGGAAATGTCAGTTTTTCGTTGTCGATCCAAGCATGGCGAATCAGGATGGTCATGCACAAGAATACGCCGACCAGCACAAGGAAAAACGCACCCCAAATTGCAAGCGGCACAAGCCAAGAAACAAGGTAGTGCTGGCCGGTGGGCGAGTAGATATTAACCCCGCCGATGTAGAACGCCCTGAGCGCGCTGTGGTCGGTCACAAACATCTGCCTCGGAATGAACTGAAAGAAGAGCGTCTGCCAGCGGTTCTGCGGATCCGCAAACCAATAGGGGTGGGCAATAGTGCCGAATAGATCCTGCAGGGTATCGTGTCCCGCGAACGTACACGACGTCACCAGCATGATGTAGATCACCAGCAACTCCTCTTGGCGGAGCGGGGAGCGTTCGCGCTTCAGCAGCTTGCCAAGCGCCATGTTGGCGAGGGTTACCAGGAAGAGGATAAAGACGGGCGTGACGAAAAGCGGCAGGCTGGTGCCGTCAAGGTTGTACCAACGCACCTCGGCGACGGTCACCCAGAACGCATTCACCGGCACCAATATCGCGCCAAGCAGCACCGAGCGCCACAGCGGAACGTCCGGCAGCTTGACGGTTGATTCTGCCTCGCTTTCAGGCGGCGCATCGGCTGGTTTTGTGGTGGTTACCATTCAATAATCTTATGAACGTACATTATGCGAAAACGGGGCTGATCGCGGGAGTCAACGGCAGACCATCGAACCCGTTCGGCGGCGCGCAACAAAACCATGCCACGCATGGCTCCTCTTTCCTACGGGAAAGGGGTTGGGGGAAAGGGTTTCCTACGCGGTCGCTCCTGACTCCATTTCCGGCGCTAGCTGCGGGCGCCAGCTCGAGTTCACCCAAGCAAGCGCGGCGAGAATTGCGACTGCTAGGCCGACAATTGTCCATCCCGCGACACCAAGCGGCACAGGACCAGTGTGCGCTGCAACGAGCGCGCCGGCAGGGAGCGTGGGAATCATTCCGGGCACGAAGTAAGCTTGCGCATAGGTCATCAGGCACACAATCGCCAGCAGTCCCAGGCTATGGGGTAGCGCCATGCGGAACAGCAGTCCCTCTTGCCCGACCTGTTTAGTAGATGCGCATGCGACTGCGATGCTTTGTGTCGAGATCATCTTGCCGGTGACTCCGCCGACCGTATTTGCGCTGACTGTCAGCAGCGGGTTGAGGCCCAGGTTGTTCGCCGCCTGCTTCTGCATGTTGCTGAAGAGCGCATTGGCCGACGTGTCGCTGCCAGAGACCAGCACGCCAAGCCAGCCGACAATCGGGCTAACCAGCGGGAAATAGTGGCCCGTGACCACCAGCGCGCTGCCAAGCGCGACAGTCATTCCGGCGTAGTTGGCGAGATACGCGAACGCAACAATCGACGAGATCGTGATCAGCGGATTGCGAAGCTGAATCAGCACCGATTTGCCGACTTCGCCGACCTGCTTCATCGGGATCTTGAGCAAGAGGACGGTGAGCCAAGCGGCGATAAAAATCGAGCTCCCGGAAGCTGCCAGCCAGTTGAACTTGAACGAGACGTCGAGCGGCTTGTGATTCGCGAGGATGATGTTTGCAAGTCCAGTCATCTTGATCACCTGGGTCACATTCTCCAAGCTCGAAGCGACACCTGGCAATCCCCAAGTCCCGACGGCAAGAATCAAGATCAGAAACGGAGTCCAGCCGCGGATGAGCTCCTTGAACGTCAGCTGCGGACCAATGGGATCGCAGTGGGGAGCTTCGTTGGGAAACCGCCAGACAGTCGGCGGCTTCCAAAATTTCAGCAGGATAGTTAGTGATATGAGCGATGCCAAGGACGATAAGATATTCGGCAGTGCAGGCCCCATGTACGTCACGACCAGCACCATGGTCACCGTGTACGACAGCGCGGCCACCAAGATCGCCGGCCACACTTCCTTTGCGCCTTTCCAACCAGACATGAACACGATTAACCACAACGGCAGGATCATGGTGAGAAGCGGAAGCTGATGCGCGGCGGCGAGGCCTATCAAGCTGGGGTCTAGACCGGCGGTTTTACCGGCTGTGATGATCGGGATTCCGATTCCGCCGAACGCGACCGGGGTGCTGTTGGCGATCAGGCAGATGCAGGCCGCATAAATCGGTTGAAACCCAAGTCCTACGAGCATGCCAGCCGTGATTGCGACCGGCGCGCCAAATCCCGCGCAGCCCTCCAAAAACGCGCCGAAGCAAAACGCGATCAAGAGAGCCTGCAAGCGCCGATCGCCTGTGATGGATTCAATGCTGCGGCAAACGATCTCAAAACTTCCTGACTTGACGCTCAGGTTATACAGAAAAACAGCGGAAAGGACGATCCAGCCGATCGGGAAGAGTCCGGTAAACGCCCCGTAGAGCGCTGCTTGAGCGGCTAAGCCAACGGGCATTTGAAAGCGAAAGTCGCCACGATCAGCGCGACGATGAGTGTCGAGAGCGCGGCAAGATGCCCCGGCAGCTTCTTCGTGATCAGCAGAGCAAACAGGACAATGATCGGAATGGACGCGACCAAGGCCGAAATTGCTATAGAATGCAGGGGGTTAACTGCTTGTTGCCACATCGCTTGAGCCTCAAAACGAGAAAAAGATGCAAGATGCTATATAATAACACTCCGCGTACCTTGCGTCAAGAAGAATCAGAAGTTGGTGGGGAAAGTTTATTCACTGAGAAGTCGCTCGGCTAAACGGCTATTCGGCCAATCGCCGAGACAGGCGGGACGCCTTCCCCACATGGTCAAATATCGAGTTGGGGAGCGGATTTCCTGCTCGATTTGCAGCAGGCGGTTGTACTTCGCAAGGCGCTCCGACTGCGTGATCGATCCGATCTTGATCTGGTCGGCCTGCCATCCCACCGCAAGATCGGCCAACCAATTGTCTTCGGTCTCGCCGCTACGAGCGCTGACCGTGATCTTCCAACCATATTGACGCGCAAGAGCCGCCGACTTCGCCGCCTCTGTCAAAGTGCCAATTTGATTGACCTTGAGCAGGAGTGCGTTTGCGCTGTCAGACTTTCCGGCGCGCTCGATCCGCGCGGGATTTGTGCAGAGGAGATCGTCGCCAAGCACAAGGCAGCGCTTTCCGATGCGTTGGTTGAGGGTTGGCCAATTCGCCCAGTCGTCCTCCGCGAGACCATCCTCAATGCTGACGAGCTTGTAGGTATCGACCCAAGCTTCAATTTGGTCAATCATCTCACGGCTGCTGAGTTGGCATTCACCCATATCATAAATGCCTTCACGATGGAACTGTGACGATGCCACATCCACCGCCAGCGCAACATCGTTTCCCAGCGTAAATCCGGCAATTTCGATGCACTTCACCGCAAGTTGCAGCATCTCGTCAGCGCTGCGGCACGGCGGCGCAAGACCACCTTCGTCCGCGCGCAGCAGACGCATACCGAATCGTTCGAGAATCTCCCGCGCGGCCGTCTGGTAGATTTTGTAGACCATGGCCAGACTGTCGTCGGTAGAGGAGGGTGACAGCGGGCAGAGCAGGATGTCCTGGATCGGAACCTGGTTGCCAGCGTGCTTTCCGCCGCTAAACAGATTGACTGTCAGGCGCGGCATCTTTGGCGGACTGAGACCCTAGCAATCTAGAAAAATGTTGATAAAGCGGGACGTTTTGTTCTTGGGCGACTGCCCGCGCGAACGCAAGGGAGACGCTCAGGATCGAGTTTGCGCCGAGGCGGGATTTGTTTGTGGTGCCATCGAGGTCGATCATGGCCTCATCTAGCGCCGACTGTGTTTCGAATTCCTGTCCGCAAATCGTGCGAGCGATCTCGCCGTTTACAAAGCTGACCGCGTTGCGGCACCCGAGGCCCTCGTACCGCGCGGCGTCGCCATCGCGTAGCTCCAGCGCTTCGCTCGCGCCAGTCGATGCGCCAGACGGCACCGAGGCGGACGCAGACGCGCCCGATTGCAGCTCGCATTTCGCCTCGATGGTCGGCCGTCCGCGGCTGTCGAGAATCTCCCGCGCTGAAATGGATTTGATCTTAGGCATTGTCTAATTGCTTGACAAATTGGTTAATGAGTTCCGAAACGGAATTTGGGGGGCTAGCGGCAATCGCAACGAACCGCCTGTGCCTGTATTTTGCGCTCTGCGTCGGTCAAATACTCCAGCGGCGATTTTCCGGCGACCCGTGCAATCAGGCATCCGAGCGCGTGCTGAACAGCGTAGTGCTCAAAGTCAGGATCCCAGCTCGAATCGCCGAGAGCTGAGCGGTAGCTGGCCCAATAGTGGTGCGCCATTTTGGACAGCTCCACGCGATGCTCACTAAGGTGGTGCGCCTTGCTCAAAATGTGAGTCAGTGAAAAGCCGATGTCAAACGCCGGGTCGCCAAAATGGATCACCTCATGGTCGAGAAGGACCAATCTGCTTTCGTGGATAAGGATGTTTTTCGGGCTGTAGTCGCCGTGCACAAGTGCGAACCGCCTCTGACGCGTTTGCTCCATTAGGTCGCGCAGGAAGGACGCCTCTGGAATATTAGCCAGCGCATGGCCGTAGTACGGCTCAAGGCGTAAGGACTCAAAAAACGAGCGGTCGCGGAACATCACCTCATACTTGGCCGCGTCGGCGTGAGACTTGCGATGCACTGTGCCGAGGATTTCACCGAACTGAGCGAAATGCTTTGACGATCAATCTCGCCGCCAAGCAGCAGCAGTTTCCAGTTGAAGTGCGGCTCCGGGACCGCGTCCATCATGATTAGGTGGTTTTCGCGATCCTCTGCAACAAGCCTGGTGATTGAGCCGGATGGAGCCAGCGTGGCCAGCTCACGCATACCTGCCGACTCGCGCCAAATGCGGTCGGGGCTGCAAAACCAGTCCGCAGCAACGCGCAGCTTCGGAAGTGCCTGCTTCAAAACCCACGCTTCGCCCGAACAACGCTTCACCAGCACCGTCTTATTAGAAACGCCACCCGCGAGGACTGTAATTTCAGGGGTATTCATCCGGCCGACAAACGACCGATCACGAAGATAAGCTGCGAGCGCCACCGGGTCTTCGATGTCGAGCGGTTCAGGTGGCATTGTGGGGCACGATCAGCGGATTTCCGCACTACGGGGAGATGGTCGATTCGCGTACGACAAGCTCGGGCGGAGTGACTTCGATCTTGAGCGGGCCAGTCCATTTTTGCCTAGAAGTCATCCGCTTGAAGCACTGCGCGAACTGGCGTGTTAAGCTCGCAGGCTCAATTGCTGTGATGGACGGGCGAACAAACTGCGCCATGCCTTCGCCGTTAACGGAGATCAGGGAAACATCTTTGCCAGGCTCCATCCCAAAGTCGCACAGCGCGCGCGACGCACCTATGGCTGCAGGGCGTGGTAATGCACAGGATCGCTTCTGGGCGATAGCCGTCCTCGAGACGCGATTTCATGAATGCGTGCGCCATTTCGAAAATCATGCCCTGAAAATTGAGGTTAAATAGCTCGCCTTGACCGCCGTGCTGTTGCTGCCACGCTTGCCACTGGCCGATCCGAAGAAGGCCGGTCGCATCAATCGGCTGCACATTCAAGCAGTCGATCTTTTTTGCCCCGATCGTCGCGAAATATTCCATCGCCGTATTGATCGCCACAGGCGGGAATGGCTGAATGGACGGAAATCCAATGTCAGACCAGTCGGCATCGAGGATGACCACGGGCCGGCGCGCGCTTCGCAGCTTGTTCAGAACCTGCTCTGAAGTCTGCACGGGCACCGACGATGGAATCAGAAATGATCCGTGGAACCTGTTTACCGCGTTAACTACGGTGGGGTCGTCGAGGTGATGCACCAAAACAGATCGCAGCCTCGCACCCTCTTTTTGCGCGGCCAGGTTGAGTTCGCGCGCAAGCGTAATCGATGACATTGGGCCGAACATGATCACGGCGATCTGTCCGGATTTTTCGTCGGTGCTGACGGTGGGATTCACCGCGACCCGTCCGTTGCTCTTGCGGATCAGGCAACCTTCGTCGATAAGCGCTTGAACAGCGCGGCGGGCGGTCATGTAGGAGACGCCCATCTCGACAGCAAGCGCGCGCTCCGGCGGAACCTCGTTCAGGAAGTAGTCGCCATGATGAACGCGAGTTTTGAGAAGCCGACCAATCTGTTCGTACTTGCGCATATCGATAACGGATAACTGCTAAAGCGTTGGCGGGCTACACATCCGAATGTGTAGCAGATTGTACTACTTTAGGCCCATCCTGTCAATGAGCAGGTGAGTCCCGGTTGCACACGCTCAAGAGCTTCGTGAATTCAATGTGTCCGCAGCGCAATAAGTACTTCAAATGGGCTCCCTGAATCCCGTTCGGTCTATGATTTTGAGCTTTCCTGTGCGGAGATGTATAGCACGACTAGGTAAAATGCGCACAATCGGGCGCATGGCCCGCGCCAAATTGATCTACTTGCCGCACATAGACCTTTTTGCTATCAATTTCGCCTGGTGCAGCGATTTTTTGCGTTCCGCAGTGATCGATAGATCAATGAACGTGGTTTTCCTGGCTGCTTGTTCCCCGGCCTAGCGCAACTTCAAACCAGTTGAAATCTACTTCGCAAGCATGCTTGCAGGCACAGTCGCAAAATTTGGAACAGTCGGTTGAGCCATTTTGCGCATGTATAGTTTGCCGCGAGAGACGACGTAGACCGTATCGAACATCTTTCCCCCAAAGCAAAGGTTGGTCACTTTGCCGACGGCCAAGGTCATGACGCCCGCAACTCGGCCCTCGGTGTCGCCAAGCTGAACGCCCATCCTCGTCGCGACATAAAGCTGTCCAAGAACATCCATGGCCATATCGCCCGCGTCGGCCCAGTCGCCATCGTCAGTCAACTGCTCAACCTGCAGTTCGTAGTAGTGCTCGCGATCCTGGATAGTTCCGTCGGCCTGAAGAATGCTGTCATAGACCCAATGCGTGTGGCCCTCGGCGATCATCAGGCGGGCGCGATCCGGCGAAATGACCAGCCCGGTCGCATGGCGGACGCCCGTATCGATCACGGACGGCTTACTTGCCTGCACCAATAGAACCCGGCTTGGCAACTCCTCATGCAGACCAGGTTCGGTGATGTACAGCTTGCCCGAACGGTCAACAATCACATGATCCGCGCGTATTCCCGAAACGGCAACGGACTTTTGGCCATTTGCGCCAACTTGCACCACGCGCTGCAACTCACGCTGCGCAACATAAAGACTTCCATCCGGCCCGAACGCCATCGACGAAACATGCCCTGCAGTTGCGGCAAATTTCATAGCCTTGGCGCTGTCGTCCAGCTTATAGACCACTCCAGCAGGATCCGCAAGGCAAACGCTGCCATCCGGTGCCGACGCTAGTGCAGTCGGTTCAATTGATCCAATGTCAACGCCGTGCCATGTCTCGCCCGGAACAAGAACGGACTTGAGCCAGCTATTGCCGGAAACGCCGGCGGTTATCGGCTGAGGATAGTCGCGCCAAAGCCACTTCATCGCCTCCGGAAAGACCGATCCGGCGTTGCTGCCCTCGTGCCCAAGCACTTCCCAGGAGTGGTTCACGTCATATCCCGCAAACCTTAGCGCCTCCTCCATAGCCTGATTCTGCTGGAACCAGTCGCCGTACGCAGGATTCCACGTATCTGCAGCACCGTCCTGTAGGAACACGCGGATCGGTTTAGGCTCGGTTTTGCGGATCAAGCCTGGGTATTTGTCGCCGCCGCGCATGGCCACAAATGTCCCAATCGCGCTGAAAACGCGGCGAACAAATTCCGGATGCTCCCAGGCAATCGTGAACGATCCGATGCCGCCGGTGCTCGCGCCCATGGCCATGTGGTCGTTCGGGTCGGACGAGATCAGACTCGGCGTAATTGTTGAGGACGGGGGCTTGTGCCGGTTTTATTATTGCGGGCGGTCGCATTCTCGCATCATGGCGGGTGAGCCATTCCAGGCCACCAAAGGAAAGTGGATAGGCGCACGTGTCGGTTTGTACAGCATTGCGCCTCTCGCAAATAGTCAAAGCGGTCACGCCGACTTCCGGTACTTCCAGTTTTCAAGTCCTACTCGTCATCTTAAATGAGTGAATCTGTTCCGTCTCAATTTTCGTTAAGCTAATTTTGACGACGTTCCCGTCGACCAGAATCTCCCCTTCGTCCGGCTGATGCACGCCGCCGATGATCTTCATCAGCGTGGACTTTCCGGCACCGTTTTCACCAATCAGTGCGAGCATTTCGGCGGAGTAAGTCGTAATGTTGACGCGGCGCAGCGCTTGAACTCCAGCAAACCGTTTCGAAATGCCAGTAAGCTGCAGCGCGGGTTCAGTTTGGTGATGTATTTCAGTCATTTGTTGTTTAAGGGATGGGCATGCGCTGCCGTGCGCGTTTTTACGAAGTCCGTCCCCGCAGCTTGTCCAGCTTAGCTTTGAACGCGTCCACGTTTGACTGTTTGATCGCCTGCGTCGGTACGAAGATGACGCCGCTCTTCGGCACGTCCGATTTGTCGCCCTTTGCCAGATCGGCCAGAATCTTTGTCCCGTCGAAGCCGAACTGATAAGGTTGCTGGACAACGGTGGCGTAGATCGATCCCGCCTTTACCCCGGCAAGGGTGTTGTCCTCTTCGTCGAAGCAGACGATCTTTACCTTGCCCATCTTGCCCGCGTCTTGGACGGCCGAAAGAATCGCAGGACCGTTGTACGACCAAATCCCCACTTCTGCGGCGATATCCGGATATTTGACCAGTTCATCGGCAGCATTTGCCTTCGCGCGAGCGTGGTCGGCATCGTCGGTTCGCACGTCCAGGATGGTGACGTTCGTGCCCGTCAGCGCATCCCGAATACCCTGAATGCGGTCTTTGGCGTTCTGCGCATCGCTCTTGCCGACAAACAGAACGATTTTGCCGCCAGCAGGCCCAAGCGCCTCCTTGATCAGCCTGCCCGCCATGAGTCCAGCGGCGTGGTTGTCGGTCCCGATATACATGAGCCGTTTGGACTGCGGTGCGTCCGAATCCTGCGTGATCAGCGCGACGTTGCTTGCTACCTGGTCCAGCCAAGGAGTTTGATTGGTCGGATCGACTGGGCTGATCGCGATCGCCTTGACCCCTTTGGCGACAAGGTCATCCACCATCTGCTTCTGCGTGGCGGCAGTGCCATCGGCCGGCATGACGAAGTCTGTGGTCGTACCAAGCTGCTTATCCTGCGCTTCGACTCCTTTACGGGCGATTGTCCAATAGTCAGATGTGCCGTTGGTCACAAACGCGATTTGTTCTGTTTCGGTCGATGCCGCAGATGACGCTGAATTCTGCGGCGAAGATGGGGGCTGGGCCGTCTGGTTTGAGGCCGAAGAACAACCGGTGAGGATTGCCAATGTGGTGATCAGGAGTGATGCAGCCTTCAGATAATTTCTCGTAAGCATTAAGAATCTCCACTTCTTAGAGACTAATCGCGGCCAACTTCGAGGATTGCCGATATTCAGATGCGGCGCGCTCAAACGAATGTCTGTACATTTAATCCCCAGTTATTTTACGATGTGGGCGTTGATTCGTCAAGAGGGCGCGAATGTACCTTCAGGACGACAGTCAGCGAGTGCAGAGCTAGAAAGGGGCGATTGCTTTCCCTATTTGCGCCGGTTGACACGCCTTCCGCTTTCGCTTATAATGAGTTAGTGTTTAATGTCCATACATTGAACAAGCAAGTTTTGACCTCTCTGTGGTTGGAATAAAGACGGAATTCCTGCGCCGCAACGAATCTCTACCGGCTAATAAGTTCCAGATACTCGACGTTCACAAAACCAAGTTAAATCCAAGGGGTACGAACAGCAATGACGGAACGTACTGCAACTCTCTCACGTCTTTCCATCAGCGTCATGCTTTTGGTCGCGATTTGCAGCCCAGCTATGGCGGCCTATCCCGTTGTCGGCAATCCGGCGAATCCTGGGGGACTCTCCGCGGCCATTCTAGCCGCCTATAACTCCGGCAATGCTGGTGTAACTATCGCCCCTGGAACGTACGTCTTGCCGATTTCGTCCACCAGCGCCAACTGGTACTTCAATTTTCAGAATTTGAAGAACTTCGAGATCGACGCTTACGGTGTCACTCTGGAGATCGCAGATAACAGCGCGTACGGCGGGTTCTACTTCAACAACTGCCAGAACGTCATTTTTGCTGGGGCGACCGCCTATCCGCAAATACCGACGTTTAGCCAAGGGGCAATCACCAGCGGCGGCACCGATTCAGGTGGTCCCTATCTCCTTGTTCAGATCGATACTGGCTACCCTACGGACTTTACAAATGTGAACCACTGGCTGTTCACATCCACCGACGTCGCCAACTGCGACGTATACGACAAAACGACCCGAAGGTTCAAAACAAACTCACCAGACTTCGCCATTACTAGCGCGACCTCGCTAGGAGGCAATCTGTTCAAATTTTACGTCAATTCATCGCTAGTTTTGCCCGGTACTGGCGTTTCGCAAGTCGGCGACTATATATCGCTGCTCGGCAAATTTGCGCCAGCGTTTGCGCTGGGCAATGGAACCGTGACGCTTAAGGACTTGACACTACCATGGGGCGCATCCGGTATGGACGAATCAGGCGGCGGACCTGACCAGCTCATCAATGTTTTGGGCACTTATCAGAGCAGCCCTCCCGGAGCAATCGATACCGCAATAGTCGGTGGGCTTGGCATCAACAGCATATTGACGCGTACCGGTCCCACGCTAACCAATTGCTCGTTTGCTGGGACAATCGACGACATGATCAACTGCCACGGTGGTCTCGATCAGGTAGGTGCTGTGAACGGTTCCACCATGACGGTTGGCAGTCCCTGGGCGACGGAGCTGGTTGCCGGCGATGTGATCCGCATTTACGACAAGGCGGGCGACCTGATTGACCATGCCACCGTCGAAGCGACCCCGACAGCAACAACATTTACCCAGCCAACAAAGTCGATCTGGCCTATCTTCCAGAACTACATGAACTACTACACCGTGTCCCTAGATCACGCGGTCGCGGCGCAGTACGACTATTTCCTGAACGATATGAATGCCACCGGATCTGGCCTAACAATCACCGGTTGCACCTTTCGCAATGACCGCGACGTGCCGATCCTAGTTAAATGCGACAACGTCAAAATTGAAAACTCGACGATAGACGGTGGGACAGTCGCGGCAATCACGCTTGGGCCGTCGCTTTATTGGGGCGAGGGAGGATTCGGGCATCATGTTGCGATCAAGAACAACCTGATCGAAAACAATGGCTATGTCAACGCGCTGTACACAGTCCAGGCAGCCGCATTAAATATGGCATTCGAGAATACGGGAGGGCCAACGGCAACAGGTGTTGACAACAGCGATGTGCTAATCGAAAACAACACGTTCGACAACAACGCCGCCATGAACATCAATGTGTCCAACGCGAGCAACGTTAGGATCGTTGGAAATACTCTCCGCAACACCCATCAGCAAAACCTCACACCAGGGAGCGGCCTGGGAGTCGATGCCGGGGCCGAAATATGGGTAGCCCAAAGCGCTGGAGTGGCGCTGGCCGGTAATATACTAGAGAACCCTGGCCCCTATGAGACGCATGTTGTCGAGGAGGGTGCAGGCGTATTAGGGCTGAGCGGCGGCTCCACAGGTGTCATCAGCAGCGGAACACAGGTTAATCTGGTCAACCGATCCAATGACACTGTTTTTGATGTCGCCGGCACAAAGTCCAATCAATACCTGATCGAAGACCTCTTGACTGGCGCACCCAACCAGAAATGGACCGTAACTGCCGACCCCAGCGGCGAGGGCAAATTCACGCTCCAAAACGGCACTCAGCTTAGCTACCTCGGTAACAATGGCGTCACCAGCGCAGCCAGTAAGCTATTCGTATTTTCGTCAGCGCCTTCGTCAGAGTCACTGTGGAACCTGGCCTGGTCTGAGAACGGATACGGCGTGCCTATTAATGCGCTGAGCAGCTTGGGAATTGATTCGCATTCTGCTAAGGCACTGTCGGGTGCCACACTTAAGCAGTACCCGCTTACAAGCGCATACAGCCAAGAGTGGAATATTCAGCCTGTCGATGGAGCTGCCGCAACGTATCGGTTCGACGAAAACGCCGGCACGACCTCGGCAGACGGAACCGGCAACGGGCATGTTGCGACACTGCAAGGTGCAACTTGGACTGCAGGCGCATTTGGATCTGCGGTGGCCCTCAACGGAACGAACCAGTATGTGGACACGGGCGCATCGCTGATCAATACTAGCCAGAGCTTTACGGTTTCCGCGTGGGTAAAGCTGAACGCCTTCACTGGCTCGCAAACGTTTATTGGGCAGGACGGAACCAATATTAGTCCGTTCTACCTGAACGTCCAGCCAAGCGGCCTCTTTGACATAACGATATGCTCAACCGATGCCGATTATGCACCCGATGTCACAGCATGGGCACTGCAACCAGCCGCAACCGGCCAGTGGTACCAAGTCACCGGTGTTTACAACGGTACAGCTCAAACACTGAGCCTTTATGTTGACGGTGTCCTGCAGAACACCGTCGCAGCGACCACGCCGCCGTTCAATGCTGCCGGGCATACAGAGATTGGCCGGGCCAAATATTTTGGGAATCCCACGGATTTTATCAACGGAGCCATCGATCATGTTCGCATCTACCAAACCGCACTCACCGCAAGCGCAGTTGCCAACCTTTACACACCGATTGACAATGCGCTCGACAACTACAAATTCGATGAGGGTACTGGCACGACTACTGTGGACGCCACTGATAACGCGTCCGCCGCAACGCTAATTGGCACCCCAACATGGACGCAAGGCATCGGCAATACGGCGCTGACATTCAGCGGTGTCGCCCAAAATGTCGATACAGGCTCCAAGCGCCTGGCCACAAATCAGAGCTTTACGGTTTCAGCTTGGGTGAATGTCAACGCCCTTGGCACATCGCAAACTTTCGTCAGCCAGGATGGGAAAAACATCAGCCCGTTTTTCCTCAATATCAACCCTGCGGGCTACTTCGACTTCACGACCTATCCGGCGGACGTTAACAACAGCACCGACTACGCGGCGTTATCCCTACAACCGGCACTTCCAAAGCAGTGGTATCACGTAGTGGGAACCTACAACGCAGCGGCCGCGCAGATCAGTCTCTATGTGAATGGCGTTCTTCAGAGCACCATATCTGCGCCCTCAGCCCCGTTCAGCGCGACGGGTCACACCGAGATCGGTCGCGCGAAATACTTCGGTGCACCGACGGACTATGTCAACGGCACAATCGACAACGTTAGGATCTATCAGAGGGCGTTGTCAAGTGCGGAAGCAATTAATCTATATGGCGAACTGGAGTAGGTCGTCCGCGAGTCGAACTTAAACGGGAGGGCGGTATAAAGATCCAACCCTCCGCGTACGAATATTCAACATCGACGACAGGAATCGCGATTACGCTGGCGGAGCGACGCTGTCACGTACGATTAATTTTGGCGGCAAATAAACGTGCTCAAGTGAGCCGTCAATCAGCATATCCACTGCACCCTGCGCCAAATCGACCACCGGATGGGCGATGGTCGTCAAGGGGGGATGAACGTAGCGGCTCGGCACCGAGTTTTCGAATCCGAGGACCGAAACCTGTCCCGGCACCTCAATATTGTGCTGGTCTAGCCACTTGAGCGCGGCCCATGCGCCTGAATCGGAAACGGCGAAAATGGCGCTTGGCCTCAGCAGCCAAACCTCTTCCATATGCGCGTAGGCTGCTTGATATGAGTTGTCCCAGTATTTTGCGCCGCACACCACTACGTCACCAGAAGGAATCTTGCCGGCTTGCTTCATCTCATTGAACGCTCTGATCTTCATTTGAACGCTCGGCGACTCGACCGGTTCATTCACCAATAGCACAATACGCTGGTGGCCAAGCGAAGTCAGATACTCGACGCCGATTCGTACGACGACGGAAGAGTCTGTCTCTATCGATGCACCCGGATAATCGGTCGGCGTCGGCTCAATGGACACCGTTCGGTAGTTTCTGTCGTTGAATGCCGTATAGAGCTCAAGGGTCGCGCGTGGCTCAAGCATAAGAATGACACCTTGCTCGGTCGGTGGGCGCTCGACCTGGCGGTACATGTTGCTGATAAGCTCGCCCTTTTGAGTGTCATAAACTTCCATCCGCAGCCGGCGGTTCCTGCAGGCTGCGGCCAGCTGCGCAAGCATCTCTTTCAAGAAATCAGACTCGTAATGGGAAATGAATAGAGAGACCGTCGTGAGCGCGATTGATGCCGCGGCATTCTTGCAGACAAAGCTGCCGATCGCATGTTGGCGAAGCAGCAGCCCTTCGCGTGTTAGATCACCAAGGGCTTGACGGATTGTTCCTCGCGAAACACCTAACCGCTCCGCGATCTGCTTCTCTGGCCAGAAAAGTTGGCCATGCTCAAAGCGCTCATCGATGAGCGCTTTGAGGGTGCGCCTAACCTGAACATGAAGGGGCGACCCGCGACGCTGATCCACTATGCTTCGACCGAGGATGTCGATGCTTGGAGTTTCACGCTCATCAACAGTGTCAGAATGTTCAGACATTAACAGCATATTACCTGTCGTGGTTGAGCGTGTCAATCGCGCTAGATCGGGCTAAGGGTGATCGTAAATGGTGATGACAATGACATTCCCTGCGCCCGCGAGAGACGGTACCATAATCTCGGCAAGCGTGATTTCGGCAAAACCAGGGATGGTGTGAATCCAACCGGGAACCTATGCCGGACTGAATGTCAGAATGAATCTGGCCGTGTGCGTGGTGGAATCGGTCATGCTGGACGTTCCGGCGGGATTTCGGTTCATCGTATTCTCAGGCCAGGTGTTCAGTTCGCCACCAGGGCCGAACCAGCATCTTCCTGGACTTACCTGACTTCCAAGCAGCCACTTAACATGACCATCGAATGCCAGCCAGTTTGCCCCGCCAGTATGCCTGCCAGGATAGACTAAATGCATGCTGGGATTTGCCAGTTCCAGCGCCGCGTACTCGTCCGCTCCCGTATAACCAGTCGCAATCGCAGTCATCTGGTTGTAGTACACCAATCCGTCGGATGATGGCGACAGGTCTGATGCTGTGGTAGCCATCAATCCTCCCGCACACTCGCCCAGTTCTACGGTCATTGACGGAGCGATCATTTGATTGGCGACAACAGGACTGCCCGGAGTCGTGGAGGCGTTAAAGCCAGTCAGCCATGGGTTTACGAAATAGGAGCAGGTGGAATAGCCAGAGTTAGATTGCGCTATGGTCGGTACCGAAAGATCGTCGGGACAGACGTAAACCGCGGTCAACTTGACGTACGGGTAAAGGTCGTACGCCCAACCGACGGACCGTAAATTGTCCGTACCGATCAGGAAAGACTCGTCGTAGTCCTGCTCGTACTGGATGAACGCCAATCCAAGCTGCCTTAGGTTGCTCGAGCAAGTTGCTTGACGTGCCTTTTCACGAGCAGTCGCAAAGACTGGAAACAGGATAGCAACGAGGATAGAAACAATCGCCATGACCACGAGCAGTTCAATCAAAGAAAATCCGGTGGCCATGGCGAATCGATTGGTCGTTATATAACGTGAAGTCATATCTCTTAGACGAAGACCACTAGGTTGGACTGAACGTCGCCGCGAACGGTGCGGATCCGGCTGTCGCACCCTGTTGGGACTGCGTTCCTGCTGCTCGGTTTGGCGTGTATCCATCTCCCGTGGCCGACGTTTGGGCCTGGTTGTCGGTTGCGACATATGCGTTTAGACCGCTGGAAACCTGCGCACCGTGCAGCCACTTAACATGCCCATCGCAGAGCAGAAAGTTCGAACCACTAGTATGGTACGTATCTGGCGTGGTGTTCGGCGTGGCGGGTGCGCCTGGCCCGCCGCAGAACGCGCCGGCCCAATATGCACCGGTTACTGGGTGGGTAACCTTGTTGCCCAAATACCCGGTCATAAGCATTGTGTAGCAACTAATTCCAGCACTATTACCGACTGCGATGTCCCAGCCATTAGTGGTTGGCGATGAGTAAATCGATCCAGAATTCGTTTCCGTGGGGTCGTTATTAATAAACCCAACTCCGTCACACATCTCGACCAACAGCACTGTGCTCGCAGGTGAAGTCATGTGCGAACTGTTTCCATTGATCCCAACCTTGGGGCCGCCTGTAAACGCTGGCGCGCTCGCCGCGGTGTCTCCGTTCGGAATGTTGAAATTATAGGCGTACGACAATTCTGTAGATAGCGTTGGATTATTGAAACCGTTGTTGCTGGTATCGTCCGGGCAAGTGTAAACTTGCTTCGCCTTTACAAACGGATAAATTTGCCCTGCCCATCCACAGCCGAGATTATAGGTCTCAAATGCGCCGGGGCCGCCGTGCTGAGGGAATATTTCGTCATAGTCCTGCACGTACTGCAGAAACGCCAGACCAAGCTGCTTTTCGTTGCTCGCACATGTCGTTTGACGCGCTTTTTCGCGCGCCTTCGCGAACACAGGAAACAGAATAGCAGCCAGAATTGCTATAATAGCGATCACAACGAGTAGCTCAATCAGTGTGAAGCCGCCATTGAGGATTTTGGGTCGGTGTGTTTTCGGCGTTGATGACTTCATTGAATAGATTCCTTTATTTATGAATTTCATAACGAAACCTGCGATCAGGCCAATGTATGAACATTTGTTTACATCTTATTATAATTGATGTTCGATCGTTCGTCAATAGGATGAACACGCAATTAGCCATGAAGCCTTCATTCACATTTTCGTCGGTTGACACTCCGTGACTGATCTATTATAATAGTTAGGTTTAATGTCCGAACATTCTATGAAAAATCCTTGTCCTCTCCTGGTCGGTGACTATTCTGACCCCACGATAGTTCGGGTTGGCTCCGACTATTACATGACCCATTCGACAAATCAGTACGCGCCGTCGCTGCTGATCTGGCATTCGACCAATCTACGCGATTGGCAGCCGGTGGGCTTCGCGTTGGACTGCTGCGATGGAGATGTCTGGGCACCGGAAATTGTCCACTACAACGACCTTTTCTACATCTATTACACAGTCTCCGGACGCAATAAAGTCATCACTTCGCGGAGAATCGAAGGCCCGTGGAACGCACCTATCGACCTCGAAGTTCCTCATATCGATCCGGGCCATGTCGTCGATTCGGACGGCCGCAGGTACATCTATCTGTCTGGCGGAAACATGATTGGGCTTTCGGACGACGGCTTGCGCACTGTCGGCGAAATGAAGAAAGCATATGATGGCTGGCCGATTCCGGTCGAGTGGCGGATCGAGGGAATCGCCGAAGAAGGTCCCAAGCTGTTTTGGCGCGACGGTTGGTGCTATCTCGTAACCGCACAAGGTGGCACAGCCGGACCGTCGACCAGCCACATGGCGGTTGTTGCACGATCGAAGTCGGCGCTTGGCCCGTGGGAGAACTCGCCGCGCAATCCGCTGATCCGAACGCACTCCCGCAACGAGCAATGGTGGTCGCGCGGGCATGGAACGATCATTGACTCGCCAACAGGTGACTGGTTTGTGGTCTACCACGCCTACCTTAACGGATATGTCACCCTCGGTCGTTCAACGCTCATCCAGCAAATCTTATGGACACCTGACGGCTGGCCCTCTATCGAGGAGTCGCAAGAAGAGCTGCTCAAGCTGTCCGACATACGGGAACCATCACCAATCAGTTTATCGGACGATTTTGATCAGCTTTCGCTCAAGTGGCAGTGGCGATTTTTCGGCGAGTTCGACCGTTCGCGGTTCAAACTAGAGTCGGGCGAATTAGTGCTGAATGCTCAGGGCACCTCCCTTCTCCAAGACAGCGCACCTTTATGCATGATGCCGCGCGACCGTGCCTATGAAGTCGAGGTTGAAATTGAGATCGATGCTGGAGTCGCTCAAGCCGGCCTTATGCTTTTCTACGACCGTCGATGCTTTACTGGACTAGCAGTATCCGATCATGGCGTCCGGCTGCAGCTCCACGGGCACGGCGAGCTTGCTATTCCGAGTCAGGGTCTTCGCACAGCCACTCTCAAGCTCGTCAACGACCATCATGAGATCGACTTCTGGGCAAAATTAGGCGGATCGGACTGGATCAAAATTCGGCGGGGACTGGACACGGCCGGGTGGAACCACAACACCCTCGGAGGATTCATGAGTCTGCGCCCTTCGCTTTATTGCTCCGGCGAAGGATCCGCAAGGTTCAAGCATTTTCGATATTCGGCTCTGAGCAGCAGTTCACACCCTTAAACCAATGAGAAAGACAATTATGATGACCGCACGGCAACGCTGCCTACTTGCAATATTGACGACCGGGCTTCTTCTTGCGTGCCGCTCCTCCCTCTGGGCGCAAACGTTTAGGCCACCAGCAGTTCCCCTGATTGTGAGCGATCCGTACATGAGCATTTGGTCAGAGGCAGATCGTTTGACTGACGAAGTCACCAGACATTGGACTCGCGCGCCCCAAGAACTTACGAGCCTGATCCGCATTGACGGCCAAACATACCGTCTGATGGGCACCGATCCCGCGACGGTTCCCGCGATGGAGCAGACTTCGGTGCGTGTTTTTCCAACTCGTTCAGCCTATTCCTTTTCGGGAAGCGGTATCGATCTTGCGCTGACGTTCATGACGCCGATGTTGCCAGACGACCTCGATGTCCTGACCAGGCCAGTTACCTACATAACGTGGACAGCAAAAGCGACGGACGGCAAGAGCCACGCTGTTTCCGTCTACTTCGATGCTGCCCCGGATATTGCGGTGAATACGCCCGATGAACCAGTCGTGGTATCCAGAGCGCAAGGGAACGGTTTGACCGCCCTAAAGGTGGGCACGATTGCGCAACCCTACCTTGCAACTCCTGGCGACGGAGTGCGAATTGACTGGGGCTATTTCTATGCTGCCGCACCGGACACCGAAACGCCGCAGTCGGTGATTGCGCTGGGAGATGCCTCTAGGGAGCAATTTGTTTCGAATGGCACGCTGCCGGCGTCAAGCGCTGATACAAGTCCGAAGGCACCAAATGCTGGCGCGCCGTCAATGGCGTTTGTCATTCCGCTTGGAGCTGTCAGCACCGAGCCGAAAAGTCGTTGGATGATGGCCGCCTACGATGAAGTCTATTCCGTCAACTATTTCTGGACATATCTTCGACCCTATTGGCGTCGCAACGGCGCGACTGCGATGGACATGCTGGCGACCTCCGCGGCGCAGTATGAACCGCTGACCGCGAAATGCGCGTCCTTTGACCATGAACTGATGGCCGATCTGGAAAAGGAGGGCGGCGAGCATTACGCACAAATTGGGGCGCTCGCCTACCGGCAAACCATTGCGGGAACCGGTATCGCCGCCGACTCGGCCGGAAAGCCATTGCTTTTCACCAAGGAAAACACCAGCAATGGCGATATCGCCACAGTTGATGTCATCTTCCCGATGAATCCCATGCTGCTTCTGGTATGCCCGACTTTGGCCAAGGCATCGCTTGTTTCCAATCTTGACTACGCTTCGTCAAGTCATTGGCATTTTCCAAATGCCCCTCATGACCTCGGCACCTATCCAATAGCCGAAGGTCGGGATGACGGCGGGGAAGCCATGCCTGTGGAGGAAAGCGGCAACATTCTGATTCTGTGCGATGCAATTGCGCAAGCGGATGGAAATCCGTCGTTCGCTTCGCATTGGTGGCCGAAGCTGACTCAGTGGGCGGAATTCCTGCAGCAGTACGGGCTTGACCCAGGCAACCAGCTCTGCACCGATGACTTTATGGGCCCGTCGCCGCACAATGCCAACCTGTCGGTCAAGGCGATCATTGCGCTTGCCGCATACGGCGATCTGTGCCGAATGCGGGGCGATTCTGCTGATGCAGCTAAATACGCGGCCCTCGCTAAAGTCAGACGCTCAGCACTGGGTTCAAACCTGCGATACGACGGATCACTCTCAGTTGCAGTTTGACTTGTCCGGCACCTGGAGTCAAAAGTACAACATGGTTTGGGACAAGATTCTTGGACTCGGTGTTTTCCCACCTGATGTCGCCGAAAAGGAGATTGCTTACTACAAGTCGACCTTGCAGCCGTACGGTGCGCCACTCGATTCCCGCACAAAAATAGCCGAGACGCCCTGGACGTATTGGGCGGCGGCGATGGCGTCCAACGAGAGCGACTTTGCCGCTCTCACCGACCCGTTGTACAGATACATGAATACGACGACCACTCGCGACCCGCTATCTGATTCGTACGATTCGAACGACCCGCACAGCGGCGGCATGCATGCGCGCCCTGTTGTCGGCGGCGTCTTCGCACGCATGCTTGTTGACCGTCCCATGTGGAAAAAGTGGGCATCGCGCGATACTTATTTGGCAAGTGGGTGGGCACCTTTCCCTGATCTGACGCCGGTTCCCATTGCGCCTGCAAGCGACACCAGCCCGCAATCGTGGCGTGTCAGTTACAGTGATCCTGGGGACGGCTGGCAGAAGCCGGACTATTCGGACGTAGGCTGGAAAGTCGAACTAGGCGCATTCGGCAACAATGTCCCATTCCCCGCCCTTGTCCAGACGATGTGGGACTCACCTGACATCTACATCCGCCGAACAGTTGATATTTCTGCTCACGACTTGTCAACTGTGCAGATTTGGAGCCTACTTTACGGCGAGTCGGACGTCTATATCAACGGTGTTCTTGCCGTCCACACAGCCAGAAGCACGGGGACGCGATACGCCCCTCAGCCGCTCAGCCAGAACGTTCTTGCAACACTACATCCGGGCAAGAACTTGATCGCGGTGCATTGCCGCAGTATTGGAGGGCCTGTCCGATTCGCCGATGCTGGCCTAGTGGTTCTTGCGAAAGCAGGTGCTAAATGATCTTCAAGACTCTACATATGACTTCACTGCTGGTTCTCGCCCTCGGAGCGGCGTTCACTTTCCAGGCTGCTGCGCAATCGACGATTCCAGCCCCAGTCGTATCGCTTAAGGCAGATTCGATCCCGAACGCGACTTCCGGCATGGCCGTCACTGATTGGCCTAATGTTGGAAGCGGCATGTCCACGTTTGACGCCAAGTCATCGCCGGATACCGCCCCGCATCTTGTCGCAGGAGGTCTGAACAGCCTACCTGTCGTCCATTTCGATGCTTCGCGCCATCAATACTTGTCGCTCAAGCGCCCTGTTCAGGACGACTTCACCATATTTTGCGTGTTCAGAAGCACCCAGGGAATCGGCGATGGCCCAGCGTTTTTTGGGGGAGCGGGTCTCGTCCAGGGGGAAGTGCCAGGGGTGGTCAGCGACTTCGGCATGTCGTTAAACGCGGCAGGTCAAGTAGCAGCAGGGTCTGGGTTGCCCGACGTCTCGTTTGCGTCAGCCAAAGGCTTCAACGACGGCAAGCCGCACATCGCGGTTATGAGCAGAGCGAAAAGCACCGGTCTTGTCACGCTCTATGTAGACGGAACGTTGGCAGGGACGGTCAAGGGTGGAACGCAGTCGCTCGTTGCTCCCGAACATCTCGGTATTGGTGCCTTGATGAACAACGGCCAAAACCTGGGCGGCGATATTGCCGAGATCGACATCTATGATTTGGCGCTTTCCGCTGATCAGGTCCAGTCGGAAGACAGTAGCCTCAAAGCCAAGTGGGGAATTCCTTAGCATTTGGTTCCGGCAATCGGCGAGAAAGTAAGTTAAGGTTAATTTTGAACTCCACGATAGAGAAACACATTGACGCAGCAGGCTTTGGACTCCTTCCGAACACGGGCAAAGACTGCAGTGAGGCGGTTATCGCGTTGCTTCGCTTAACGCCGCCCGATGCGACAATTGCTTTAGAGCCTGGCGTCTACCATTTTTACCCCGTCTTCGCCGCCGCGATGGAATGCCGAATCTCAAATTACTCGGCTGGAATGAAGCGCGTTGGTTTTCCGATCAAGTCAATGAGCGGTCTCACAATCGACTCCTACGGCGCGAAATTTGTGTTTCACGGCGGGATTTGGCCCTTTGCAATCGACGGTTCAAGCGATATTACTATCAAAGGCTTGACCATCGACTGGTCGCCGCCAGTAACGCTTTACGGTCGAGTCATAGCTGTCGCCTGTAAACATAAACCAGAACGAGGAAGTAGCAGACGTAAATGATGATCAAAGTGGCCGTCATCACGGCGACATTCTTCGCGCTTAGCGCATCAATCGCATTGGCTGACGCGCAGGCGGACCATCCATTCCTGGCCAGTCCATTTACGGATAACATGGTCCTGCAAAGAGGGATTGCCGACCCGGTATGGGGTTGGACTACTCCCGGTGCCAAGGTCACCGTCAACATCGACGCGCAAATCCACGTCTGCAATAGCCGGGCCGGACGGCAAATGGATAGCGAAGCTGCCGCCGATGACTGCCGGCGGCCCGTACACGCTCACTGTCTCCGGACCTCAGACTGAAACCTTAAGTAACGTCTTAGTCGGCGACGTTTGGATCTGCTCTGGTCAGTCGAACATGGAGTTCGGTATGGGATTCCTTTCAAACGCCCAAGAAGAGATCGCAGCGGCAAACTATCCGCAAATACGCCTCTGTCTTGTTCAGCACCAGATCGCTGACAGTCCGAAAAATACCGCAAATATGCAATGGCAGGTCTGCACCCCAGACACAGTCAAGCAGGGCGGCTGGAACGGGTTTTCAGCCGTGGGCTATTTTTTCGGCCGCGACATTTACGAAAAGATACACGTTCCCATCGGGCTGATCGAGTCCTCATGGGGCGGTACGCCAGCGGAAACCTGGACAAGCGAACAGGCGCTCGCGAAAAACATGCCGGACTTCGCCGACCCTATCGCCGAGCTTCAGGACGAGCGCAAGAACGGTGCCAGTTCGCTGGAAAGTGTCAACGCCGCCTGGTTTGCGCGCAACGATCCAGGCAGCCAGGGTGGTCTCGGCTGGGCTGATCCCGCACTCGACGATTCCTCGTGGGGCACAATTACGATCCCGCAGTACTATCAATTTTCGGGTATCCCGGAACTGACCGGCATCAATGCGCTGATCTGGTTTCGTGACGATATCGATCTGCCTGCCTCCGACGCCGGAAAAGCCGCGATACTGCACCTCAGGGCGGACGATAACGATACGACCTGGATTAATGAGGTGAAAGTTGGCGAAACGGTCGGCTTTCAACAGCCTCGATCGTATGCAATCCCTGCGGGAACGCTTAAGGCAGGCAGGAATGTGATCGCGGTACGCGTGCTGGACACGGGCGGTCTTGGCGGACTTTATGGCAAGCCGGAAGAGATATCTATCGAAGTTCCAGGCGCAACAGATATTCCGCTAGCCGGCCCCTGGAAATATAAGCTGAGCAAGAATATCAAGCAGCTTCCCCCTGCACCACAGGTAATTGCCGGCAATCAGAACTATCCCACGCAGCTCTTCAACGGCATGATCGACCCGTTGATCCCTTTCGGTATCAAAGGCGCGATCTGGTATCAGGGCGAGGCAAATGGACTACGCGGCTATCAATACCACACGCTGTTGCCCGTACTAATTAACGACTGGCGCGATCGATGGACGGAAGGGCCGTTTCCGTTCTATATCGTTCAGCTTGCAAACTTTACCAGCCACCCCACACAGCCGGGCGATGATTTCTGGTCGGAAGTGCGTGAGGCGCAGCAGCTAACTGCTGAGAAGCTGCCCAACAGCGGCGTCGCCGTGACTATCGACATTGGTGACGCGCAGACCATCCATCCGACAAACAAGCAGGAGGTCGGCAGACGTCTGTCGCTAATTGCTCTGGCAAAAACCTATGGAATGGCTGGCATCGAGTATTCTGGGCCGGTTTATCAGTCGCAGGCAATTGAAGGTTCGGCCATTCGACTTAGGTTCACCCATGCGGACGGTCTGGTTGCAAAAGGCGACGATAAAGTCACCGGCTTTCAGATCGCCGGGACCGACCACAAGTGGGCTTGGGCAGACGCGAAAATCGACGGAAACACGGTTTTGGTTTCGGCGGCATCTGTCCCACAGCCGTTGGCAGTCCGGTATGCCTGGTCGGCCAACCCCATCTGCAATCTGTATAACTCTGCGGGTTTGCCGGCATCACCGTTTCGAACGGATGTCTGGACGCCCTTTACAATAGGGAACAAATAAGCAGCCCGTTCGCGGGCCACCGGCGTCCTTGACTCGGCTACGATCTCAGGGCGGTTTGCAGCTTACTCACTTCGTCGCCTGATCTGCTGGCGGCTTCGCATACACTTCGCACTCTTCAGTAAACGAAAACGTGTTAGGGTAGTTGACGACCGCGTCGTAATGATCTGGGTAGGTCAATCGAACATAGCGGGCATCGACCGTCCCAAATGTGTAGGTGTGCTTTTCTTCTTTGCCCTGAGTGAAAACGTAGGTACCGACTTGCGTGAAGGTCTTGCCATCGGTGCTGACAGACACATTGATGGTTTTTGTCGAGCCGACTGCCGGTACGCCGAGAACCACCGCACCGATTTTTGCTGGCGTTACCAAGTCAATTGTTGCGGTCTTTGGAAATGCATCCGTGTCCCCAGTCGCAAAGCAGTGAACCGGGTTTGCAACCCAAGAACCGTCAGTCAGCCCTCCAATTCCGAAGTTGTATTTGTTGGGATCGGAGACTTCATACTGCTTGTGAAGGGCGAGATTGGGATTTGACGAGTCATCTGCGCGAGCTGCCTGTGCAGTAAATCCCATGCAGAAAATGGCTCCGGCGCAGATTCCAAAAGCTGCGACCCGTCCCCGGGATTGTAAAGACTTCATTGTGAGTAACCTTTCTAACTGATGAATGCTGGTGCGGAAAGTACGCTTCGCGACCAGTGCTACATAGCGCGATTCCCCCAGGTTGCCACGTTGTTCATCTGTGGTGGCCCCCAGTCAACGAAAATCGTAATTTAAGGCTCATGCCCTTCGCGTTTAAGAGCATGAGCCTATTTTGTCAACTTGCAGCACATCGCATGGCGCACCCTGCACATGATGCGGTTCGCCCTGTCCGCCAAGACTTAGTATGGGCTAAATGTAAGCGTATAGACCTGGCCGCCGGCACCTGTCATATTGCTTGTGCATGCTGAATATGCGGCATTGTTTTGCGGTCCGCAAACCGGGCTCTGCGCAGCTTCTTCGCCAAACCCACCGGAAATCTTGGTTGGAGGCAGGAACTTCACATGGCCATCAGCAGCAAGATAGTTGCTGCCCGTAATGTGACGCATTCCGCCGTTGCCGACACAAATAAACGATTGGTATGGAAAGACGCCGGTTGCCAGCGGCAATCCGTACGAAGCTTGGTTTTGACCATAAAACGCGGTCGAATAAATTTCATTTGGCACCGATGGGTCGGTGAAGCCGCCTTGAACTTCGCACAAAACGACGGTAAGAGAAGGCGATCCCATGCCTGCAAGCGTCATCAGAGGGCGCGGCTTTAGCTGCCCGCCGTACGACTGCATGTTGTGGCCGAAATGGCTGTTGTATGTATACGAGATCGCGACGTTCGGGCCATTCACGGGCGTTACGACGGTCAGATCATCAGGACACGTGTAGGCCGCTTTCGCTTTGACGTAGGGATAGATTTGTCCGGCCCAGCCCTGGGTAGCCGCATCGAATGGATCTGGACCGCCTTGCGCAACCGCATTGTCAACCGTGCCAATCGGCCAGACCTCGTCAAAATCCTGCACATATTGCAAAAAAGCAAGTCCAAGCTGCTTCTCGTTGCTTGCACAGGTGGTTTGACGAGCCTTCTCCCGCGCGGCAGCGAAGACGGGAAACAGTATGGCGGCTAATATCGAGATGATGGCGATAACTACGAGCAGCTCGATCAGTGTAAATCCTGGCTTGAATGCACGATTTTTATGCATGACTCTCTCCTTTTAACTATTTAGCAAAACTAAGGTTCTGACGATTAACGTGGTGGTGGATCTCTCGACGATTCTAAATACGAGGAGATCCCGTACTCTCGCGTATGACTAGTGTAGGCCTAACCAACGTCCGGCCATTAGCGCCTTTCGAATTTTGAAGCAGGTGATCCAGAGCGATCTCGACGACCTCGGAAATCGGGTGTGCGATGGTGGTCAGCGGTGGAGTGACATGCTCGCTGGAATGCGCATTCTCAAACCCAACGACGGACACGTCGTCAGGGACTGAAATTCCGTTTTCACGCAGCCACTTTAGCGCAGCCCACGCTCCAGGATCCGAAACGGTCATGATTGCCGTTGGTGCCAGCATGCCGCCATCGAGCCAGACCTCCGGCATGTGGCTGTAGGCAGCCTGGTAGCCTTCTTCGACAGCGTTCATGCCACACAGCACGACGCGAGGACTAACGCCAAGCTGTGGGGCATACTCTATAAACTCCTGGACCTTGGAAAGAACGCTTTCGTCGCGCAGGTATTCATTGACAAGCAGAACAATTTTTTTGTGACCAAGAGCGGCAAGGTGGTCGAGGCCGATTCTGATTGCTTCGTTCGCATCGGTGGTAACGGTTTCACCCGGAAAGTAGTTCGACATAAGGTCGATTGAAACAGTTCTGTATCCCCTTGCGTCCAACTGGTCAAAGAGCGTCCGACCGCCCCGTTCACCCGCGAAAAGCAGAAATGCCTCCTCGTCGGGCTTGCTTGAAAGAGTTCCGGCAAAATTCTCCAGCGAATCCGCCGTAACCTTGTGAAGGTGCAACCCGACACCACGGGACTGGCAAGCCGTCGTCAAATTGCTGACCGTCTCGCGGACAAACTCCGACTTCCAGCTGAAGCCGACTAGTCCAACCGCTTGCAATCCAGTTACCGTCCGAACGCGCGCACCGTGCGCCTCGCCCTGGCGGACCACCGGTGGGCCGACAACTGTGCCCCGTCCCACCTTGCGCGCCACGCGCCCCTCTCGGCGCAAGTCGTCGAGCGCGCGACGCACCGTAACTCGCGAAAGTCCGAGGCCATCCGCAAGCAATCTCTCCGAGACAATCGTCATGCCCTCGAACTGTCCGGAATCAAATAGACGAACTAGCGACTCCTTGAGCTGCGAATGTAGCGGCTCAATACGGGTTTGGTCCAAATTGATTGACGCCAGCAGCCGATCAACCGAAATGCGCTCCGATCTAATTGCATGTGGCTTGGTTGGAACCATAACGGCTTAATTCTAAGTGATTTGTTCCAATCCGTCAATAGGGTTAGAACCAATTTTCCAAACTAATTTGTACGCGTTAGACTGCGTCGAAACTTATTTCCGTTTGGCAGCTTGACATCCTGCCTTGTATTCGCTATCATTCTGCAGTTGCTCCTTGCTAGAAAGCCAGATTGGTAGTAACCAATTGGCAATGCTTATGAAACCAATGTGTCAACCATTCCACGCGCTTCGAACTTGGCATTTGAGCGTGATTGCAATTCTGCTCTTAGCTACCCTCCATGCGGATGCTGCGACGTTCAATGTCAGGGATTACGGCGCAAAAGGCGACGGTGCGTTCGACGACTCGCCTGCAATCAGCCGCGCGATCCAAGCTGCGATTGCCGCCGGCGCTGGAAATACGGTAGTCATACCATCCGGGCCGGTACGCGCTATCGTCTACGCCGGAAGGTGGCCGATACCATCTGATTCTTCGAAACGCCGACCACCTGTCGATCGTCGGCCAGGGCAAAGTGACGCTTGTAAACACCGTCTTGCAAAACGGGGACTTCGGCATCTACTCCTGCCGGAACTGTTCAGTACGCAACCTCGTGTTGACCAATGCAAAGGATAATTTCAGCCAGGGGACTATTACTCAAATCAATACGACCAACCCCTCAATTACGGTGACGATCGATCCGGGATATGACGACCTTGATCGCCCCGACTTGGCGCGGCCATCGCGGCTGAAGGTCTTCCCCGTGAACGGCTCCCCGGCATGGGATCAGTCGTATCAGCCGCGGATTACGGATATTGCGAAAGTCGGCCCGCGTAACTGGAGAATCGCTGTCGATTCAGCGCCCTATGCCGCGCTGGTTGGAAAAAAAGTGGTCTATTGGCCGGGAGGCGGAACGTTTTCATTTGACATCATCGGCTGCGCCAACATCACGGTAGAGGATGTCAAGGATTATCCGCGTATGGGAAGCTGTGGATTCGCGCCCAGAGCATGTACGGGAACAATTACCTTTCGGCACTATGATGTGGGTTGTCCACCAGGGAGTCACGATTTGTTGACGTCGTCCGGCGTCAGTCAGGGGGCAGACAACAGAGGCACGTTAGTGCTCGACCATTGCGATTGGTCTGGGTTTGACGACGACGGAGTCAATCAACTGACACCATGGGTAAATGTCCTGGATCATCCCCAGGCAAACGAGCTGACAGTCAAATACGACGTCTATCAGCAAGGAGACACGGTATCGCTTTGGGACTGGACATTTGGTCATGCTCACGAGCGGGTGGAAGCGAAAGTAGTCTCCGTCCAGCACAATTCCGACAACACGGATACCCTAACTCTTGACAGATCGGTTGAGGTCGGGAAGATGGGACCGCAAGTCCGTCACGACCTGACACAAATCATGCACGACGGGATTGACCGCCTTATCGACCTTGACACGGTTGGCTCGGCGATTATCAAAAACTGCCGGATAAGCTGTCGCAGGGCAAGACCAATTCTTATCAAAAGCCGCAATGCCGTCATAGAAAACTGTACGATCTACGACTCTCATTCGCCTGGCATACAGGCGGGAGCCGAAATGTACTGGAACGAGGGCCCGCAAACGCTTAATCTGACCGTGCGGGGATGCACTTTTGAAAACATCGATACCGCAGCAGTCGACGTCGGTCTTTTTGCCGACGGCTCGGATGCGTCCTACGACTGCAAAAACATCACCATCGAAAACAACATTTTCAGGAACAACGGCCAGCGTACGACCAGCCGCCCGTGGCTTAAATACGGTTACGGGCCGCAGGGAGTTGGCGTGCGGGTTCGGAACGCCGTCAGGGTGATAGTTCGCCACAACACGTTCATAAACAACCCCGGCGCAAACATCGTCATTCAGTACTGCAAGAATGTCGCCGTTATCGGCAACACGTTTGAAAAGAGCAACGACGCAAAGGTTAATGCCAATCCTGAGCAAGTAGGAGACAATGGGGCCGCGGTCTGGCTAGACCATGTTGATGGCGCGACAATCTTTGGAAACAAAGTGAGCAATCCAGGCCGCTACTACGAGCACTTAATCGCTGCGACACCCACCTGCAGCGGTTTGAAGATCGGCAAATAGTATCCTAGTTGCTCACTGTAAGCGGTATTGCCGATGTTTTGAGAACCACTAGACACTAGCTACGAGCGACCCAGGAGTAATTTATATCTTTAATTCCGTCCTGTGAGCGTATGTTCGGTGCAGTTGTTCGCCGCACCAGGGCAAAAAGCTGCCTGCGATTCTGAGCAGCGCGGAAAGTGTTGACTAAAGCAAAGCTGTCGTAACAGGTTCACTCACATAGCCGGTTTTGCGGCAACAGATGTCCTACGAAAACAGTTTTCGGGTATAGTTAAGTTGGTGGGGCGAAAAGTCCGGCAACGGCTGGCAGCATTTGCCAGTAGTTGCTAGATTAGAGAGAAATCTAGTGCGGGAGTAGCTCAGTGGTAGAGCACCTGCTTCCCAAGCAGGGTGTCGCGAGTTCGATCCTCGTCTCCCGCTCCAAAAGCTCCAATCCGCAACTTCAGTTGCAGGACGTAATTCCCTCACTCACCGATCTTCCACCTCTCAGTGTCCTCGAACTGGGTATAACCTGTTCAGGGGCCACTCATTCAACCATGTTCGCATCCAGCGCGCTCGAACTGATCGGTAACACGCCGATGGTCCAGGTTCACGGCATCGACGCCGGGCCATGTACGCTTTTCCTCAAGTTGGAAAGTCAGAATCCTGCTGGCTCAATTAAGGATCGTATTGCGCTCTCCATGATCGCTGCGGCCGAGGCAAGCGGAGAACTGACTCCCGGTCGTAGGATTGTCGAGGCTACGGCCGGCAATACGGGTCTTGGTCTTGCGCTAGTCGCTGGACAAAGAGGTTATCCTCTCACCCTTGTCATCCCGGACAAGATGAGTCGCGAGAAAATCCTCCATTTAAAGGCGCTTGGATCGGAAGTGATCCTAACAAGATCGGATGTCGGCAAAGGCCATCCAGAATACTATCAGGACATGGCCCGCCGAATCGCGGATGAGACCGGAGCCTATTACATCAATCAGTTCGAGAACCCAAGCAATCCAGCGGCCCACGAGAAAACGACCGGGCCTGAAATCTGGGATCAGTTGGATCACGACGTCGATGCCATCGTCTGCGGCGTCGGTTCGGGCGGCACGCTTACTGGAGTCGGCCGGTTCCTGCGTTCCGTCAATCCTGACATCGAAATCGTTCTGGCTGATCCGGCAGGTTCAATCTTAGCGCCTTTGGTCAACGACGGTATCAAGGTTCAAGCGGGAAGCTGGCTTGTTGAAGGGATTGGCGAGGATTTCGTGCCCAAGAACTGCGATCTTTCCCTAGTCACGCACGCCTATTCGATCACCGATCGGGAAAGCATCGCCACCGTACACGATGTGCTGCGCAGCGAAGGAGTCATTTGTGGGTCTTCGTCAGGGACGCTGATTGCAGCGGCGCTGCGCTACTGCCGTGAGCAAAAGGGGCCAAAGCGCGTTGCCACATTTGTCTGCGATAACGGAAACAAATACCTCTCAAAAATCTACAACGACTACTGGCTGGATGAGCAAGGAATGACGCTTCGCGAGCAGACCGGTGACCTACGCGACCTGATCGGGCGACCTTTCTTGCAGCACGATGCTATCCTGGTCAAGCCATCCGACACTCTTCAGACGGCGTACGGCAAGATGAAGCTGCATGATGTTTCCCAGCTTCCGGTAATGATAGGCAGCAAACTGGTCGGCATCATCGCCGAGTCGGATATTTTGCTCGCCGTCACCCAAAGCGTCGCGCACTTTGATTCACTGGTGGAGGGCGCGATGGCTCGCGCACTCACGACGGTCGATGTGGCAAGCCCAACGAAGGCATTGCTTCCGATCTTTGAGCGCGGGATGGTGGCGATTGTCACTGAAGACGACCACTTTATCGGACTTATTACGCAAATCGATTTCCTTCAGCACCTGCGTAGGAAGGTGGGGCACTTGTCATGAGCGAACAGGGCAGGGAATTTGGCTTCGATACGCGTGCCATTCACGCCGAGCAGGAAAACGATCCGACCACTGGCGCAGTGATCACACCGATCTACGCCACGTTCAACCTATTCGCAGGCCGCACCCGGCCAGCACAAGGGATTCGACTACGGGCGCAGCCACAATCCGACGCGATTTGCTTATGAGAGAGCTGTGGCAAACCTCGAGGGCGGATCGGCGGGTTTTGCGTTTTCGTCGGGCATGGCGGCCATCGCCACGGTGGTAGAATTGCTGGATTCCGGATCGCATATCGTTGCAAGCGACGATCTTTACGGCGGCACATGTCGGCTATTTGAGCGGGTTCGCGCCCGGTCGGCTGGCCTTAAGGTCACTTATGCCGATTTGCGACGATCGGACGCTCTTACCGACGCTATTCGCCCGTCCACCAAAATGATCTGGGTCGAAACCCCGAGCAATCCTCTCCTGAACTTGATCGACCTCGCTGCTGTCGCGGAGGTCGCCAGGAAGCACGGGATCATCTCGGTGGCAGACAACACCTTTGCTTCGCCCTGGAACCAGCGGCCGATTGAGCTTGGCTTCGACATTGCCGTACACTCCGCAACCAAGTATCTTAACGGACATTCAGACGTAATTTCGGGCGTGGCAATTGTCGGCCAAAATTCTGAGCTACGCGAGCGTTTGGGCTTTCTTCAGAACTCCGTTGGCGCGATTGGCTCACCGTTCGACAGCTTTCTCGCTCATCGCGGCCTGAAGACGCTCGGAATACGGATGGAGCGTCACTGCGCGAACGCAGCCCGAGTTGCAGAATGGCTTGAGCAGCGTCCGGAAATCGAAAAGGTGATCTATCCCGGCCTCAAATCGCATCCGCAGAACGATCTGGCCCGCAAGCAAATGCGCGCTGGTGGAGGGATGGTCACGGCGATTGTTCGCGGCGGACTCGATGCCGCAGTACGAATGCTGTCGCGATGCCGGGTCTTTACGCTTGCGGAGAGCCTCGGAGGCATTGAAAGCCTCATCGAGCATCCGGCAATCATGACCCATGCGTCTATCCCCGCTGACATCCGCCAAGAGCGCGGGATCGCCGACGGTCTCATTCGGCTCTCAGTCGGAATCGAATCCATTGACGACCTGGTTTACGACCTCAAATCAGCCCTCAGCTAAATCTCTACGACTTGACCGGATTTCGGCCGATCATGGGGTATTGGTTGAGGTCGAGGATGCTGCCGCTGATCAGCGCCGCTTCGTCGGAGACGAACAGCAGAGCGAACGCGGCGATCTCTTCTGGCGAAATCAGCCGACCGGATGGTGCGAATAGCGGCGAGACATGCTCCGGCCAATCGGGAGGCAAACCCTCTTTCTGCTTGAGGATGTACTCGGCGGGCGTGAGCACCCAGCCAACATTGAACTGGTTGAAGCGAATTTTCTCGGTGCCGTGCGCGTCGGCGAGATTGCGCGTCATGGTAGTCATGCCACCTTTGGCGATTGAATATGCGAGCTGATCTGCTTCGCCGCTAGCGACACGTCAATTGGCCGGTGCGAGGATGATCCGCCTCAGGTTCATTAACGCGAAGTTCGGCAAGGCCGTCGGCACAACCGTTAAGGTTTGTATGCCGCCAGTAAGATGCAGCGTGCCCGGCAATGAGTACATTGTATAGCTGCCCCATGATCCTGTCCCGGAGATGGTGCCGCTAACCTTAGAACCCGTCGAAGACGCGATATCAAATGTGCTTCCGGCCGATCCTTTATCGCACGCATATTCAATCTGGACAGAATAGTCACCGCCGGCCTCTGGCGCTTTAACCTTCCAACTCGCGGTCAAGTTCGTATGTGTCCAGTAGCCGATGTTCGACGGACTTCCCTCAAGTTGCAGACCGTCGGACAACGTGGCGTCATCGGCTTTGGCGATGATCTTGCCGTCGGCTTGCGGCACCTCGACCAAGTCAACCGGAACTGTGGTGATCGGTCCTGCGAGTTTAAGAACGACCACCGTATCTACTGGGTCCGGCGTGGACGGGGCAGTGATCGTCGTGATACCTTCACTGTCCTTCGTAATCGCGAGACTTTCGCTCCCTCCGAGGGTGGTTGCAGACTTCACATCAGTAGCAAGGCCGGGCAAGGTCGCGGGGCCGTTAGACCAATCGAAAACATGCAGATAGAGCGTATTGCCTTTTACCGTCATCCGCTCGTTCTTCGGCAGCCGCCCAAGCGGCGAAGCGGTGGTTCCGTAAACGCTCACGCCGTTCACTTTAAGCCAAGCACCAATCTGCTCAAGCGTATCTACCTCAGGCTTCGGGATTATTCCCGTTGGATCGGGGCCGACATTGAGCAGGTAGTTGCCGCCTTTGCTTGCGATATCGATAAGGTTTTGCAGGAGCATCGGCTCGGATTTGAAGTTCGTGTCTTGGGCCTTATAGCCCCACGTACTGTTAATCGTCATGCACGTTTCCCAGTCGCGCCCCTTGAATCCCGTCGCTGGGATGTGCTGTTCCGGGGTTTCGGTGTCGCCAGGAACGCCGTTGCCAAGCCGATTATTGGCGATCAGTTCTGGATCCTCAGAAAACGCTGAAGTAAGGGCGCGAACGTCGTCCGGCGACATAGGTACCTGCGTATCCCACCAAAGAACCGCCGGATGATACTTGGTCAGCAGTTCCCGCACCTGCGGCGCGGAGATGGTCTTGACGTAGTTGTCGAGATCGCCGTCTTGCGCGGGATCCCAGTGTCCACCATAAGCTGCACCTCCTACGTGATGCCAGTCCTGCGCCTGCGAGTAGTAAACGCCGAACTTGATCCCCGCCTTTTTACACGCTGCCGACATTTCGGCGATTGGGTCGCGCTTGAATGGTGTCGCGTCATAGATGTTGAAGTTGTCCTTCGCCGTGTGGAACATTGCGAATCCCTCGTGATGTTTGGCGGTCATCACAATGTATTTCATGCCGGCCGCCTTTGCGATCGACACCCAAGTATCCGCATCAAACTTTTCCGGATCAAACTCAGCGGCTCCGGCTGCATAGTCGGCCACAGGGATCTTCATGTCGTGCATGATCCACTCACCAAGACCCTTCGTCGGAACACCCTTGTACGATCCGGCATAGTGCGCGTAGAGTCCCCAGTGGATGAACATGCCGAACTTGGCCGCCCGCCACCAAGCCATGCGGGCATCGCGCTGCGGGGCGGTCTCGTTAGCATGAGGATCGACGGAGGATGGCGCGGGATCCGAAAATGCTCGACCGCTGCACAAGGCGAGCAGGAGGAGCAGACTTGGGCCTAGGCAATGCCGAAAAATCTGGCGTGTTTTCAATTGGAGAGTGCCTTTCCGCAGCAATGACTGCAATTCATTGAATTTTTAAACTTGCGGGAACATCAAGTGGAACGATTGTTGACTCTGGCTGATCCAGCTCGAGTCACACGATGGTGTGTTCGCATTCGACCAGCTAATCTCCTCCTCAATGAGCGGAAGCGGCCCACGCTGGAAAAAAAGCGGGAACGAGCTTTTCGCGATCAGGCTAAACGTGCTTTGCGCTCGGAAGATGTCTCAACTGAAAGTGGATTTTCGGAAAACTATGATACGCTACGACTTGACCGGATTTCGGCCGATCATGGGATACTGGTTGAGGTCGAGGATGCTGCCGCTGATCAGCGCCGCTTCGTCGGAGACGAACAGCAGGGCGAACGCGGCGATCTCTTCCGGTGAGATGAGGCGACCGGATGGTGCGAATAGCGGCGAGACATGCTCCGGCCAATCGCGGGGCAGTCCCTCCTTCTGCTTGAGGATGTACTCGGCGGACGTGAGCACCCAGCCGACATTGAACTGGTTGAAGCGAATTTTCTCCGTGCCGTGAGCGTCGGCGAGATTGCGTGTCATGGTGGTCATGCCGCCTTTGGCGATTGAGTATGCGAGTTGATTTGCTTCGCCGCAGTATCCATTGACCGAGCCGATGTTGAGCACTGCGCCGCCGCCAGCTTTGCGAAGGTAGGGGAGGGCGGCGCGGATCAGCAGCAGCGGTGCGCGCAAATTGACCGCGATAGTGGTGTCAAATGTGTCCGCGTCCGTCGTTTCGATATTGCTGCGGGTCATGATGGCGGCGTTGTTGACCAGAATGTTCAGTGCGCCAAAATGCGTGGCAACTGCGTTCACGAGCCGTCCGCATTCGGACGGTTCGCTGATCTCTGCCGCAAACCCTACCGCTTCCCCGCCGGCG
Organism: uncultured Armatimonadota bacterium; assembly: GCA_963699265.1. Taxonomy (GTDB): domain Bacteria; phylum Armatimonadota; class Armatimonadia; order Armatimonadales; family Capsulimonadaceae; genus CAXSEA01. The sequence goes on from OY969427.1 coordinate 3,339,381, forward strand.
ACCCGGATTGAACCCGCCACTTTTTCCGCGTCTTCGAGATGCCTGCCGTGCACAGCAACACTTGCGCCCGCGCTTGCGAGGCGTCGTGCAATTGCCTCACCGATTCCCCTAGAAGAACCGGTCACCAATGCGACTTTGCCCTTGAGCAGCTCGCTGTAGCTCATGGCTTCAGCACCGCCTTGACAATCTCGCCGCGATGCATTGCGTCGAAGCTCGACTGCCAGTCGGCAAGCGGGCTAACGCGGTTCAAAATCGGGCCAAGATCGATCTGGCCGCTCGCAAGCATTGCGATCACCTTTTCCCACATCGGCCAGTTGTGGCTATAGCTGCCTTGCAGTGTCACGCCTTTCTGCACAAGAGGATCTAGCGAGGCGCCATACGGTTGCGGCCCCCAGCCGACTTTTGTGACCTGACCACCCGGCCGAACCACATCCAGCGCAAGCTGCAAGGTCGCGCTGACACCAGCCGCGTCGATGACGACATCCACGCCATACCCGTCACCAAGCGCCTTAATTGATGCAGCAACATCTTCGCCTGACGCCCCGAGCGTATGAGTCGCTCCGACCTGTTTGGCGGATTCCAGCCGGTGCGCATCCGCCGGGATGCCGACCACAATCAGCGGATTTGCACCGGAAAGCTTGGCCATTAGCGCGCAAAGCAGTCCGATTGGGCCAGGGCCGATGACGACCACACTATCTCCCGGCCGAATGTGCGTGTTGACGCAGGTTGCATTGTAGGCGACGCAGCAAGGCTCGCTGAGCGCGGCCTTTTCGAACGGCAACGAATCTGGCAACTTATGCAGACATCGTTCGGGCACCTTGACAAACTGAGTCATCGCGCCAGTAACGCCATAGCCAAATCCAAGCCGATTAGGATCGAGATTGTACGAGCCGGCGCGATAGAACGGCGAACGCGTGTCGAGCACCGCCGCGGTCTCGCTGACAACGCGATCGCCCTCCTTAAAACCGGTTACTCGGCTACCCATTTCGGCGATGACACCCGCGAATTCGTGGCCGAGCACAACGGGATAGTTGACCTTCCAACTGTTCTTGCCGTGGTATTGATGCAGGTCGCTACCGCAGACTCCTACGGCCTGAACGGCCAGGAGCACATCGTCTTCGCCGATGGTCGGCAGTTCGACATCGCGCATCTCAACGGACAGTGGTTCGGAGGAGTAGTTGACCACTCCCGGCATCGTCTTTGGCATAAGTGACTACCTTTCTTGCGGCCCTACTTCTCCGTAGGCATGAACCTTTTCGCAGACCATCCGCAGCTTGCTTTCGAGATCGCCGCCCGCAGTTTTGAACGCATCGGCGTCGATGGTCAGCGGCGCACCAAGCACGACCAGTGGCGCTCCATATTCCGGCGATCGCATCGCCTGCTCGACCGACAGCCCGCCAACCGCCTGCACGGGGACGCTCACCGCAGCGACGATTTCGCGAAGCTGATCAAGCGGGCTAGGGCACGCGCCGCCGGACGCGACTATGCCCCGCCGCTCGTCGTAGCCGATATGGTGAATGACATAATCGCAGCCCAAATCTTCGAGACGCTTGGCGGATGCGATCATGTCCGGCGCGGCCAAATTATCGCCCATGACCTTGACGCCGAAATCCTTGCCCGCGCGAACGACGATTTTGATCGTCTCCGCGTGCGCGCGCTCCATCACGACGACATGGGTCGCGCCGGCCTCTGCCATCATCTGTGCCTCAAGCCAGCCGCCGTCCATGGTTTTTAGATCGGCAACAATCGGAACGCCGGGAAACTCTTTTCGCAACGCGCGGACGCCGTTCATGCCCTCGGCAATGATCAGCGGGGTTCCTGCCTCAAGCCAGTCAACACCTGCGCGGAGCGCCATCTCGGCGGTTTCCAGCGCTTCTGGGATATTGGTCAGGTCAAGCGATATCTGAACAATTGTCTTCATATTTGGTTAGTTACTCCAGTCCGTGCTGCGCCATCTTGGCGCGCAAAAATTCCGCAGAAAGGCGCAGATGCTCCATTCCGACTGCAGGTTTGTCGCCATCCTCGATGCTGATCCAGCCCTTGAAGCCAACCGACGCGAGGATTGAGAAAATTTTGTCGTAATCGTTGAGGCCGCGCCCGATGATGCCATGACGCAAGATTTTGGCGTAGCCCATCTGCGGATGGGCCTCTTCGCGCCGGAGGTCTTCGGCGTTGCCGCCCTCAAAAAACCGGTCGCTCGCATGCATGCTGACAACGCGGTGCTTGACCGCTTCGAGCAGTGCGATCGGGTCTTCGCCAGCGATGAGGGTATTGGACGGGTCGTAATTGACGCCAAAATTGGGAGATTCCGGGATGGCGGCGAGCAGGTCAAGAAAGACGTCCTTCTTCTGCGCGAACTCAGGAAATTGCCAGTAGCCGTCCTTATAGTGGTTTTCGAGGATAAGAGTGACACCATGTTCGGCGGCGAATGGAATCAGCTCCGTAATGCACTCCGCCGCCATCGCGATTCCGTCGGCACGCGAAACATCCTCGCGGCGCTGACCGCTAAGCACGCGGCAAAGGGTTCCGCCAAGCGACGCGGTTACCACGATCACTTGTTTCTGGCGCTCGATCTGCACCTTGCGCTCTGCCGGATCCGGCTGAATGAAATCGGGCGAATAGCACATCATCGGCATCTGCAGCCTGTGAGTCGCGAGCGCCTCGCGAACTGCCGCTATGGAATGCGCGTCGGTTGGCGTAAATCCCCAATAGAACTCGAGGCCGTCGACGGACAGTGTCGATGCCTTCTCGATCCATTGCGTGACGGTCATCGTATGATCGACGCAAAGGGCGTCCAGATAGCATTTTGGAAAGGCAGCTAGAGGCATGGTGGTTTACCCAAGTGACAACGAGATCTTCGGCGCATCCGTTAAGAAATCCTGCCAGACCATAGCATTTTGCATTATTTTTTCAACCTGTCATTCCCCGCGTCGTTTGCGCGTAGCTAGCTCGAGTGCTTCGACGGTTTTCGGCCAATCGCTGCCGAGCAGACGCGAAAGGGCGCGGTCGGAGAGCAGCTTGCCGCCGGTTTGGCACGTCGCACAGTAGTTGGTTTCGTTGTCGGCATAGCGAATCCTCTGAACAGCAGTTCCGCATTGCGGACAGGGCTGCTCGTACTTTCCGTGCACGGCCATCTCCTTGCGGAACGCGGTCACGTTCTCCGGGAATTCGTCGCCCGCTTCCGCGCGAAGGCGGTCAGTCCAGACGGTCATGCTGTTGATCACCGCCAAGCGAAGCCGTTCGATCTCCACGTCGGTCAGCTTAGACGTCATCGCGAACGGCGACATCCGAGCCTCAAACAAAATCTCGTCAGAATAGGAGTTGCCGATGCCGCTGAAGATGCGCGGATCGGTCAGGGTGCGTTTGATCGTATGGTTTTCCGAACGTATCGCCTCCGCAAACTCCTCGAAACTGCCGCTAAGCGGCTCGATTCCGCCTGGATTGAGCGCGTCAACCGCTTCTTGGCCTTGCAGCAGGTGCAGAGACGCGCGCCGTTTTGTCCCGGCCTCGGTGAGGGTCAGCCATCCGTTGGAGAACTCAAAAACGGCCAAAGAGTTGCGCCCGTACGGCTTCGATTCGGAGTCCCGCCACTGCAATCTGCCCGCGATCATCAAATGAATGACAAGGGTCAGATCACCCTCAAGCCCGATGGCGATGCGCTTGCCGATGCGGAAGACGCGCTTGACTATCCTGCCTTCGGCATCTCCAATCGGCGGGACCGCCGTTCGCAAAATGAAGGGATTGCCGAGGCGGACACGCACCAGCTTTTGGCCGACAATGCGCTTTTCGAGCGCTTCGATGTAGACGGTGATATCGGGAAGTTCAGGCATTAATACGTGCTATATTGCGTGATCGGCGGGCAAATCGATCCCGCCCCAGGCGACTTGCGATGTCCACATGGCAGGAGGGTCGGACCACAACGGATCGGATGCGGGCAGACCAAGCGGCAAAAAGGCGGCGGCGCAAAGGTACGTGCTTCCGGTGCTGATATAGCCTTCGCCAATCGAGGGCTGATGGCCGCAAAAGCCAATGGTCAGCCAGCCATTTTCGTCGAACATCCCCGGCATATCGCACATCCGCTTCATCACGGCGGTCATCGCGCAGCGCACCTGCGCGGGCGAAACGCCATCGGGCAATTTTCTTAATATCGCCATCTGCGCCAAAGATTGCAGCGCACCGAACCGATACGCCATCGAGCGGCCAATGACCGGGAATGTCCCTTCCGGCGAAATAAGCCGCTCCTGAACTGCAGCCCAGCGCTGCGACCTGACGAGCGCGGTATCGTATTTCATTCCGTATACGCCGGTTTGCGTCGGATCGACCGTCGCCAAGATGTCAAGCAGCATCGGCTGGATGACAAAGCTGTTGTAGTAGTCGAAATGAAAATTTGGGCCGTCGCTGTACGCGCCGTCGCCTCGGTACCACTGCTCGTGCTGCCGAACTGCGAAATCAATCCTCATCTTGTCCCAAAAAATCGGCTTTGGGCCGAGTTCGCTCATCTTGCAAAGGCCAGCCTCAACCGTCGCGCCGAAAAGGAGCCAGTTACTGAATCCCGGTTTGCGGGTCCGCGTCGTTTCGAGGCAGCGCACGAGATTGTCTCTCACCTTGACCGGCAATTTCACCCAGAGTTCGTTTGGCGCACGGAGTATAGCCTGCGACAGGAATGCAGCGTCAACAATCGGCTGATACTCCTCCGTAAAGTTCATGAAGTCTGGCGAAGCTGGGTCTGTCGCGGCATCGATGGATTCTCGCGCCAAAACGGCGATCTTGCGCCGAAATGAGTCCTCTTCGGTGTTGCCAGTGTCCCGTAACTCAATCCACGGTGCTATTCCGCTAAGCAGTCGCCCTAGCGCTTCGAGGTACGTGAACATGGGACGGTCATCAGTGCCCGGTGCGTGCTCAACCGGCATGGTCAACTTAAGCCTTCTTTCGCTCAGCGCCTGAAGCACGGGCATGGCTAGACGCTCCAAGATGCTAAGCCAGTAGGCGCGGCCAGCTTCAGGAGAAAAGTAGGAATCGTTCAGGTTGGAATATGACATGGCAAGGTTGATCACTACTTTCACGTCGTCCGCTTAAAATCCTTCCAAGACATCAGGCGTGGTTGAGGTAAACTTTGCCTCATACTTGACAGCCCCTTCCTCTTATGTTCACCACTGCATCACTATCCGACCTGCCCAAACAGCAGCAATACGACGAATTGCTTCGGCAGCTTTCCGGGCTGCTTGAGGGCGAGAGTGACCCAATTGCCAACACGGCCAACACCAGTGCGCTCCTGTTTCACAGTCTAGGAGGCGTAAACTGGGCTGGTTTTTACTTCCTGAAGAGTGGTGACCTTGTCCTCGGCCCATTTCAGGGAAAGCCAGCGTGTATTCGCATTGCAATGGGTAAAGGAGTTTGCGGCACCGCCGCAGAGACTCGCGAGACGCAGGTCGTGCCGGATGTGCATCAATTTTCCGGACACATCGCGTGCGACGCGGATAGCCGGTCGGAGATTGTGGTTCCCTTGATCAGAGGCGGGGAAGTGATCGGCGTTCTTGATCTCGACAGCCCCGAACTTGCGCGGTTCGACGTCATCGACCGTGCCGGGCTGGAAAACATCGTGGCGATGCTGCTGGAACGGTCCGACTTCTAGATCGGCAAGCGGCACGCTAGCTCTCCCGACACCTGAACTAGTAGGTCGCCATTGGGGCAAGCGACGCGTATTGTGCGAGTACCGCGCTTTGCGGGCTGGGCATAGGCTCGCTGCCAACCCTGATCAACACCTGAGTACCGCGATCGCTCGTGCTGAGCGCAAGCTGATCGACAAACTGAAGCATGAGGGTAAAGCCAATTCCGAGCGTAGCTCGGGACGAGAATCCCTGCTCCAGAGTAGCCCGCGCAAGCTGACTCGGATGTATGCCGTGGCCGCTGTCGGTGATCAGGACGCTAACGGATTCGCTCCCCATCCAGACCTCCGCCCTGCCGCCGCTTGCGTGCTTGATCGCATTGGTGGACGCTTCCGAAACGCTGGTCAGCAAATCGTCGAGGCGCCGCTCCGCTACATGCGATTCCTCAACCATATAACGCAGCATACGGCGCAGTTCCGAGACGTCGGACATGCGCTGCAGGGGCATGGCGAACTGCGGGGCGTTTGCGACTAATGCGTGCAGCTCGTTCTCGGTACATAGCTGCAGCCTACCGCCGGTGACCGCAAGAAGCACTTCGCGGTTAAATCTCTCTCGCTGCGCTTCGCTTTCAATCAGTCGCTCCTGTGCTTCCTTCATGTCAAGAACGAGTTCGCGGTTCTTGCGGGTTGCGTTCAAGCCATAAATGACAATCAAGCTGACCAAAGTCAGCATGGTGAGTTCGATCCAGTTGCGCGAGTCGGTGGCATGGGACGCCGCGTCTGTGGGAACTAAGAAAAACGCAAGGGCGATGTCCGCAAGAAGTACCGAAAAAAGTCCCGCCTCCCATCCGCCCCACAGAGTCAGCAAGGCAATGGGCGCCACAAATCCAATCCCAAAGGGCCGGACTGCGCCTTCGAACTTGAAGCCGTTTTCAATGAGATGCAGAACTTCTGCGGTTGCGGCAATGGCGAAGGGAGATAGAACAAATGCCCAGAGTCGGTCGTTGACGGGATCCGCACGACGCGCTTCGGGTGCCAGTCCGCTATCCCGAACCTCACGATCAATGTTCGGAGAAGCCATAATATTTATCAATAGCGAGCAACAACGTCTCGCCTGTAACCAAGAATGACGAGTAAGACAAGGCGCGCCTGCAATGCATCCGCACCTTAACCGGCATTATCTGCCGACAACTTGTAGCTAATGTACCCATCTCTTAGGAAACGTCAAACGGCCACGCATGAAAACGAAATGAAAGCGTAGATGATCTTTGCGTCCAGTGTCTGCATATTTCGTGCCAAATACCGGACGTGATCGGTCTGGAAATCATGCGGTAGAATAGTGCGGCATGAAGCTCATCAAGATTCTAACCGTTTTTGGAACACGCCCCGACGCGATCAAGATGGCGCCGGTGGTCAAGGAATTCCAGCGGCGCACCGACATCTTCGACCTGCGGGTAGTGGTTACGGGGCAGCACCGCGAAATGCTTGACCAGGTATTGCAGGCGTTTGAGATCGTTCCCGACCATGATCTGAACATCATGCAGCAGGGCCAGACTTTGGCGGGCATCACCACCCGCGCCATGACGGGTCTCGACGAGTATTTCGCTCAGGAAAAGCCCGACATGGTGGTCGCGCAGGGCGACACCACCACTACATTTGTCGCCGCGCTGACCGCGTTTTATCACAGGGCGGCGTTCGGGCATGTCGAAGCGGGACTGCGCACAGGCAACCGCTGGGATCCGTTCCCGGAGGAGATGAACCGCCTGCTCACCACGCGGCTTACCGCGCTGCATTTTCCGCCGACCCAGGAGTCCGCACAGAACCTGATAGCCGAAGGAGTCGATCCGGGGCAGATCGTCGTGACAGGAAATACCGTCATCGATGCGATGCTGACCGTCTCAAAGTCGGACTTCAAATCGGACGATCCTACCGTTGCGAAGGTGATGGACTGGAGCGGGCCAGTTGTGTTGGTAACTGCGCATAGGCGCGAAAACTGGGGCGAGCCGATGCAGCGGATTTGTCTCGCGGTCAAGAGGATTATCGAACGCCAGCCGACGGCATGCGCAGTGTTTGCCTTGCACCGAAACCCGCTGGTGCGAAACACGGTGCTGCCGATCTTGGGCGATCTCCCGCGCGTGTTTTTGATCGAGCCACCGGACTACGTGCCGTTTGTCAAGCTGGAGCAGAAGTTGACGATCATCCTGACCGACAGCGGCGGAGTGCAGGAAGAGGCACCGTCGCTCGGCAAGCCTGTCCTGGTGCTGCGCGAGACCACCGAGCGTCCGGAGGGTGTCGCTGCCGGAACGGCGAAGCTGGTTGGCACGAATATTGAAGTAATTGTGAGCGAAGCGATCCGCCTGCTCAACGATCCGGCGGCGTACGACGAGATGGCGCGCGCAGTGTCGCCCTACGGCGACGGTCATGCTGCCGAAAAAATCGCCGACGCGATTCAGGCGCATTTCGAAAAGATCGAGCCTTCCACCAGTTAATTCGTCCCGTTAGGAGAAGATATGACCCTTATTCAGGCCCTTATCCTGAGCGTCCTTCAAGGCGCGTCCGAGTTGTTTCCGGTCAGTAGTCTTGGCCACGCGATTGTTGTGCCGACACTGCTTAGCTGGACCAACGCACCTCAAATTCTTGATCCCGAGGGGCCGTTCTTGCCGTTCTTGGTGACCCTCCATTTGGGCACGGCGCTTGCGCTGCTGATCTTCTATTGGAAGACATGGCAGCGTGTCATCGGCGCGTTTTTTGGGCAGTTTTCCGCCAAGGGTGAAAAGTCCGACGACGCCAAAGTCGCGAACCTACTTGTTGCAGGAACCATCCCCGCGGGGATTTTGGGCTTTGTACTCGAGCATAAGCTGAGAATTCTGTTTTCGTCGGCCAAATTCGCCGCGGTGTTCCTAATCATCAACGGCATCATCATGATCGCGGGCGAATTTTTGAGGCGTGGTGCGGCCAAGAAGGAAGAAGGCAATGATGCCGGAGGTCGCAAACCGCTTCCAGAGATCGGCTTCGGATCGGCCATCGCCATCGGCTGCGCGCAAGCGCTCGCGCTCATTCCGGGCATCTCCCGCTCGGGAGTCACCATTACCGGCGGCCTTTTAGCGAAGCTGAAACATGAGGACGCGGCGAATTTTTCCTTCCTGCTTGCGACCCCGATCATTCTCGCCGCCGGAATCAAAGAGGTGCCCAAGCTGCGGCATCACGCGGCTGGTGCCCCGCACATGGGCGAATACAGCGCGATCGGCTTTGTCGTGTCGGGTATCGTCGCATATATCAGCGTCAAATTTTTGACGAAGTACTTTGAAACAAACAGGCTCGATCCGTTCGGCTATTACTGCATTCTGCTTGGTGCAGTCGTGCTGGCGATGCTCAAGTTCCATTCCTAAGCTGGAACTGTTCTTTGCGAATGCTCGTATAGTTAACAGCGTTGCATGGGCCAGCGCAGGCCTGTTGTCGCGCCTCGTTGCTTGACAGCCTGCGAAACCCCGTGTAATACTAAACGATAGGCTCGTACAATCGCTGTGCCGATAGTGGTGCAGTTTCGATTGCCGACGACCTCCGGCTAGGATTAGCCGCCGTCAATTCTGCTTCGCTGAGGAATCGTTAATTTGAATAGCTCCGCTCTGGAACCTCGCCAGCCGCAAGACCCGGTTTCAGCCCGCACCGTTCCATCGCTGGTGCCGGGGATTTCGCACGTCAAGCCGGAATCAGAAATTCCGGACACGTTCGATCTCTGGTTTGCGATGGATTTCCGCAACATCTTGCGCCGCAGGTGGCGGGTTGTGGTGATTCCGGTGATTTTGCTCGTCGGCGCCGCACTCGGATATTCCGCGTGGAAGCAGCCTGTCTATGAGTCCGACGCCACAGTTCTACTTCAATGGCAGCAGGATCAGAGCGGAATTGGCTCCATGCTCGGCGGCTCTGGTGGCGGCTTGTCCTCGATTTTAGGGGATTCCGGTGGAAATGGTGCGGACATCCCAACACAGTCAGAAGTGATGCTCGGCGACACCATTCTGAGCAAAGTCATCAAGCAGCTCAATCTACCGCTTACTCCCGACAAACTCCGCAAAGAGATCACAATCGAGCCCGACAAGCTTAGCGGCAATATCATGGATATTACCGTCAAGGATCCATCAGCTTTACACTCCAAGCAGATTGCCGAATATCTTGTTTCGGACTACAAGCAGGAGATGGGAAACGAAGATTCCACCGTGATCGGTCAAAGCGAAGGGCTCGTTAGAGAACAGATTCGAACGACTGAGAAAGAACTTGACCTGGCCGAAGACCGTATGTCTGCGTACAGCAAAAGGTCCGGGTCGATTGCGCCCGATATTGAAAGCCAAAAGCGCGTCGAAGCCATGTACGACCTGCAGACTTCGCTGCTGGATGCTCAGCAGAAGGTTGGCGCCGAGCGCGCCGCGCAGCAATACTATGCGTCGCAGATGGCGACTATGCCGACCGCGATTGTCCCAACGCTGACTCTTGAGCAGAATCCGCGCATTCAGGACTACAAGACTCAGCTCATCGATCTGCAGGCACAGCGTGCGAGCTTGGCAAAATACTACACGCCTAATGACGACGAGATGGTTCAGAACCAGTTCAAGATCAACCAAGTCAAGCAGCAGATGGTTGACGAAATCAAGGCGCAGTCTGATGACACCACGTTACCGGACAGCACGGGCAGCAGCCTAACGGGCAAGCGGTCACCACAATTCATCATCTCCAACGCGACCAAGGAGATCAATCCGATTCGCGAAGATCTGCGTGCCAAAGTGATTGCGGCAAAGGCCGACCAGGAAGCAGACCAAGCCAATATCGACGCGATTCAGGCCGCCATTTCATCGTCAAAAAAAGACTTTGTCACGGCTCCAAGCAAAATGCGCGTCATGGCGGACTTGAAAGATGACGTCGATGTCAAGCGAAAAATCTACGACGCACTTCAGGCGCAGCTAGCTACGCTCAAATCTACTCAAGGAACCGACCAGATATACGTCCATACCTTGACCCCGCCTGAGCTTGCCAAATATCCTGCCGCTCCCAAACCGCTGCTGTACTCGCTCCTTGCTGCCCTTGCCGGGCTGCTTCTTGGTATCGGAACCATGCTTGGGATGGAGTCGGCCGACAAGCGGTTCCGCAGCCCGCAGGACATTGTTCACGACTTGGGCCTTCCCGTCCTGGCCATTTTGCCCAGGCTGGGCCACACAAAGAGCGGTGCTACGGGCCGGGTTTTCGAGGGGCCGCAGCAGACCAACGATTTCAAGCGTCTAGCGAGTTCGCTTGCTTACATGGGACTCGGCAAGTCCTTCCACTCTCTTCTCTTGACCAGCGCCGTTCCCGGTGAGGGGGTCACATTCACCGCGTCGCAGCTTGCGCTGGAGCTCTCGAACCAGGGTAGGCGTGTGATTCTGGTCGATGCAAACCTGCGAAATCCCGCGCTGCATACCTATTTTGGGCTTGTGAATGCTGCCGGTGGCGGCTTTGCCGGTGCAATGCGCAACGGTGCCCATCCCGAAAATGCGCTCGTTCCCTATCAGGGCAAATCGGCGTTGCAGCTAATTCCCGGCGGCGATCTGGAATCGTCCACGTCCGGCGAACTTCTCAATCCCGAAAAGCTGACCACTCTCCTTTCCGAGCTTCGCGACCGCGCGGACATTGTCTTGCTCGACGCGCCGTCGATCCTGGACGGTATGGACACTGCTACCCTCGCCGACAAAGTGGATGCGGTTGTCATGGTGACATCGGGCGCGTTCGCGCAGCGTGACGAAGTGCGACGTGCCGTTGCGCTGGTCTCAAGCTGCAAAGCACCCGTGATTGGAACAATTTTCAATGAATCGGGCAAACCGAAGGCTGGTAAGTAAGATGAAGATTTTACGATTCGGCTCCACATGGACATCTGTTCTGGCAGCTTGTGCGCTACTTTGCGCGATCGAATCCAACGCTCTGTATGCTCAGGATGCCGCGGCGCCGGCCGCGACAGGCGGAACGTCATCAAGTGCGGGTGGCTCGTCCACCAGCGGAGGTTTATTCGGCGCGCCTGCCACAGGTTCCGACAACAGTTCCTCAAACGCAGGCAATAATTCGGGAGGGTCCTCGGGCAGCTCGACCACGGTCACCAACCCGACGCCGTCCATCGAAGTCGGACCAACACTCAATTCGATTTCGCCCGCTACGGTCATTTACGATCCGACCATCCAGAATCCCACCTATACGCTTGGGCCAGGCGACGAGTTCGCCATAAAGGTCTATCCGCAATCAAAATATAGCGCTGCGCCGGTGCCGGTCGATCCCGACGGGACAATCGCTTTGCCAAAGTTTGGGCGCTTTTCGGTGGAAGGAATGACGGCCGATCAGCTTGCTGGCGTAATGAAGGCGAAACTCGCAGCGTTTTGCATCAATCCCGATGTAATGGTCACCCTCCTGGCCCTTCGACCGCAGGTGGTGTATGTATCGGGCGGAGTTGAGCAGCCGAAGGCTCTTGATGCCCACGCGGCGTCGTCAGTTGCTAAGGCGATCACTCTCGCGGGGGGTGTCTCTGATCGCTACATGCTCGCCAACGTTGCTGTCGTGCGCGGCAAAGAGATCCTTCACGCCAACCTTTATCCTCTATTGGTCAAAGGCCAAGATAATGGTGAAAACATTCCGCTCCAGGCTGGCGATCTGGTGATTGTTCCGGTTAACACAGCGCATTTTGCCGTGCTTGGCTCTGTAACCAACCCAGGGACATTCTCGCTGATGGCATCCAGTGCGTCGGCAGAAGGTCCTGAGCGGCTCTCTGACGCCCTGATGCAGGCCGGAGGGCCGGAGAAGCACGACGGCGCAAAAATCGGGCAGATCGAAGTGCTGCGCGAATCCGCTCCGGGCGCTAAACCCGAAGTTTTGCGATACGACTATGGCAAGTATTTGACCTACGGCGACGTTCAGTACAATCCCATTGTCCAAGACGGCGACGTCATTGTCGTGCCGGAAAACAAGCATGTCGATCCCGGTAGCGTCTTTCAGTATTTCCCGTTCGTTTATCTATTGAGGGGCCTGTAGGCCGGACCGAGCGTTGGCCGCTCGCCTGATTTATGAGTGTCGCTACCGTTCCAACGCTGCTTCGATCATCGACGACGCCGATTGTCAATATTTCGCGCAAGCGGCTGTTTCTGGCGTTTCTAATCGCGAGCACGGGATTTGATCAGCTTTCGGTCCACTTCGGCGACAACAGCATACGCGCTAGCTATGTTCTGTATTTTGTGATGGTGGTCGCGCTCTTGCGGCACATGCAGTTGCCGCGTGCGCAGACGATCCTGATATGCGCGTTCTGCGCGCTCGCAACTGCCGAGATGCTGTATCTTGGCCCAAGTCTGCACAGCACTCTCTATGTTTGCTGGGTGATCTTCAGCTACTTCATCATTTTCCCGCTGTTCTTTTATTTTGGCCGGGAGCACCGCGAGGACTTTGTCGCGGCGACGCTTATTGCCGGGCGCGCGCAGATCATCATAGGCGCACTGCTGTGGGCGTCGAAGATCGAGTACCGGGCATTTGTGCTGTACTACGAGCCGAGCTACTTCGCATACGGCCTGATTCCGTATGTTGCCATGGTGGTCTGGCGGATGTACACCGGAAAGATGCGGAGCATGGTTGTGGACATCTTCATGCTGCTCCTCGCATTGATTTCCACGGGTTCGGCGATGCTTTTGTGCGTCATATTTGTGACGTGGGTCAGTGGAATGGTTATGAGCGGAATTACCCTGAAGCAAGTTTTGACTTTATTGCTGACACTGGGCCTAATCTCTGCATGTCTGATCGTCTACTCGCAATATTCCGACGGAGATATGGCCAAGACGATCCGGTTGCTGATTGCTGGCCCCGACGTGGTCCAAAATTCTGATCGCACGCGGAGGCAACCGGATTCCTAGACTCCTCGGCGCCTGGTACGTTTTCTTGATGCATCCGTGGCTGGGAGTCGGTATTGGGCAATACCGGAACGCATCGAATGGTGTGAATTTGTCGTCGTTTTCGCATGGCAACGGCTTCCTAAACGCCGCCGACAACCAGGCGATCAATATCTATGTCGAGCTTTTGGTAACGACAGGAATACCAGCAGCGGGGCTGTTCCTGTTGTTCTTTTTTCGCACTGCGTTTCTGCGCAAGGTGCGAGACCTCGACGACAACCAAAAGATCATTTTGCTAGGGCTCGTAGTCATGCTGATCATGCTCAACTTCGAGTCGAACTACCTGCGCCCGTACTTGTGGATGATGCTTGGAGTTTACACTGGCGTCGTGCAGAGGCCGTCAAATCGCAAGCCGCTGCTCTCACGGCTCGATCCTAAGCCTGTCATCATCAACCAGCCAGTGGATGGCAAACGAACGCTTGCTGGTGCTGGTGTTCAGCAGCCGAACGCCGCTCCTGAGCTTCTTGCTGGCTTCGGGTACACTAAGAGACCAATTTGGCGAGGATGCTGGTCAGCCCGTCGCACCTTTGCGGAATTCAGACACAACTTCACCACTCTCCATACTCTGTCCCTAAACCATGCCGACTGGCTGAAACTGCGCGGCGGCGAACGCGTCTGGGGATCCGCAGGAAACATTTGGAACAAGCCCTAAACCAATCAACCCTGGTTATTGAAGCCGGAAAAACGGAGCACCAGTACTGGAAAGACCTCTGGCGTTACCGCGAACTCTTCTACTTCCTGGCGTGGCGCGACGTCCTGATCCGCTACAAACAGACCGCAATCGGAGTCGCGTGGAGCGTCATTCGCCCACTATTGACCATGGTGGTGCTGACGGTCGTCTTTTCCCGCATCGCGCATCTGAACTCCTACGGTGTGCCATATCCCATCCTCGTTTTCTCGGGCATGCTTCCGTGGCAGTACTTTTCGAACGCGCTCGCCGAAAGCAGCGGCAGCCTGATCGAAAACTCCAACATGGTCGCGAAAATCTACTTTCCGCGCATTGTGGTGCCGATCAGTGCGGCGATCGCATCACTGGCCGATTTCGCAATCACGCTCGTCTTGCTGATCATCATGATGGCGATCTACAAATATCCGCCGAGCGGGCATATCTTCTTTTTGCCGGCATTTGCCATCCTTGCGGTCGCTGCGGCGGTCGGCCCGGGTGTCTGGATGAGCGCGCTGAATGTCAAATATCGCGACTTTCGGTACATCGTGCCGTTCATTGTCCAGTTCGGACTTTACATTTCGCCGGTCGGATGGTCGAGCCATCTGGCTCCCAGCGGATGGAAAGCGCTCTATTCTCTAAACCCAATGGTGTGTGTGATCGATGGTTTTAGATGGTGCATTTTGGGAGACAAGTTCACGCCTGATCTCACGAGCTTTTGGATTTCGTTTTCGATGATTGTCGTCCTGTTTTGGTGGGGTATTGTCTACTTCCGCAAGACGGAGCGGACATTCGCCGACCACATTTAGCCGCCTATGCCAAGCGTCATCACAGTCGAAAATATCGGCAAGAGCTACATGATCTCCCGCTCCGGCGGACGAGGCGACCGCTATTTGGCGTTGCGCGACATCATGGTCGAGCGTGCCAAGCGCCTGATTGGACGCGGCTCTGGCGACAGTTCCAAGGAGGAGTTTTGGGCGCTCAAAGACGTCTCGTTTGAGATAGAGCAGGGCGAGCGAGTGGGGATCATCGGACGCAACGGCGCAGGCAAGTCGACCCTCCTGAAGGTTCTCAGCCGCATCACCGACCCGACCACTGGGCGAATCACGCTGCATGGGCGTGTAGCCAGCCTGCTTGAAGTGGGAACTGGATTTCATCCCGAGCTGACAGGGCGCGAGAACATCTACCTCAACGGTGCCATCCTCGGCATGAGCAAAAAGGAGATCGAGCGCAAGTTTGATGAGATCGTTGCGTTTGCCGAAGTCGAAAAGTTTTTGGACACGCCAGTGAAGCGATACTCGTCAGGCATGTATGTGCGGCTTGCGTTTGCTGTCGCGGCGCATCTTGAGCCGGAAATCTTGATTGTCGACGAGGTGCTGGCCGTCGGTGACGCGCAGTTCCAGAAGAAATGTCTTGGCAAGATGCAGGACGTGGGCAAGTCGGGCCGCACGGTGCTGTTTGTGAGCCACGATATGCGGGCCGTCAAATCGCTCTGCACAAGCGCGATGGTGATGGATCATGGGCGGGCATCGGCGATGATGCCGGTTGACAGGGCGGTCGAAGCGTACACCGCGCAGAGCCAAACATCAGAGATTGAGTTTCCAGTCGAAACGGATGAGATCATTGTCCACGATTATAGAATCTTGCAGGACGGCCTCGCGGTGAGCGAATACGACTCCGGGCTGCCAATCGAAGTGGATGTCGATTTCGAAGTCTTGAAGGATTTGACTGTCTTTCGCCTAGGGATATATTGCCGCACGGCATCCGGCGACACGCTGTTCCGCTCGCTGATGGCCGACTGGAACTCCGACCTGGAAAATATACGGCGCGGACGATACCGGGCGTCAGTGAATATCCCAGCCAACATCCTCGCGCCCGGCGGCTATATTTTTAACCTTACGTCGAGCCGATTTGGGATCCGCGATTACCTCTATTACTTCAACATCGACATCCCGGTTAACATTCGGCCCCCAGCGGGCTTCAACCAGGCGCACATGAGCGAGCCGATTGTTGGCCAAGTGTTGATTGGCGAGCCGTGGCGTGTGGAGGCGAACGCGAGCAAACAACAGATGCCTGTCGGACTTTTGGCCGCAAGGGCCGGCCAATGAGCATTCGGATCAAGCTCAGCAATGAGTTTCCAGACTGGCCGTTCTTGCGCCAGACTCCCGGAAGCAAGGGGATTTGGGGCGACTGTCAGTTTTTCGTCAACGACGACACCTCCGAGTGCGATTACTGGTTTGTGTACGGCGACGTTGCCGCTGAGCAGACAGCGATTTGCGCACCAGAAAATGTAGTCAATATCTGCGCCGAGCCGCCGACCATCGAAAGGCTCGAACCGAAGTATCTGGCGCAGTTTGGCGCGGTGGTGAGCTGCCATTCGAACGTTGTTCACCGCAACCACATCCTGTCGTACCAGGCGTTACCGTGGATGGCAGGAATCAAGTATGTTGCGTCGGAAAAGCGCTGGGACGCGCGTGGAGCGATGACATACGACGACTTCGCCGACGCACATCCGCGCAAGGACAAGCTCATCTCCGTAATTTCCAGCGACAAGACCAACACTTTGGGCCACGCCGCCAGAGTGGAATTTGTCGGCATGCTCAAGGCGGAATTCGGCGACCACATCGACGTTTTTGGGCGCGGCGTGCGGACATTCGCCGACAAATGGGACGTTCTTGCGCCGTACCGGTATCATGTCGTTCTGGAAAACACGTCGTGCCCGGACTACTGGACGGAGAAGCTCTCCGATGCGATCCTTGCCGAAACCTATCCGTTCTATCACGGTTGCACGAACTTCGGCGAGTATTTTGATGGCGATTCGATGACTGTGCTTGATCTGAGCGACCCGAAAAAGGCGGTTGCGCTGATCAAACAGGTCGTTCAATCCGACTTGGACCGCGAGACGGCTCAGGTCCGTGCTAAGGCTAAGCGCGACGTACTCAATCGCTACAACATGTTCGCGTTTATGTGCGATCTGCGCGAAAGGCTTGGGTCGGAGTCGGCGCGAAAGCGGATCACAATCCGGCCGAAATCGCAATTCGTGCCGCTTCAGTCCAGGATAGCGGTCTTGTCGCGCAAAATCGGTAAGCAGGCGGCAAGTGCACTCGCGCGCATTTGATCCGGGGCGGCTAAGTCGTACCATGAGCGTTACGCTTGAAGAAAAGAAGGAAGTTGCCGCCCTCGACGAGATCGCGGACAAGGCTGCGGCAAAACGAGTGCGGCTGGACTTCCTCGACGGTGTCCGCGGCCTCGCTGCGCTCTACGTGGTGATTCACCACGCGTATCTTGAAGTTGCCTACTGGCAGGCGATGCCAGGACAGCATGGCGGAGCACATCAGGAGCCGCTCCCGGAATGGGTGCTTACTCTATTTCATCCCCTTATATTCGGCCACGTTGCGGTCGCAATCTTTATCGTACTGTCGGGCTTTTGCTTGATGCTGCCGGTCGCGCGTCGCGAAAGCCTGGATATGCCGGGCGGATTTTGGCCGTATATCAAAAGGCGCGCCAGGCGCATTCTGCCACCATACTACGCCGCGCTTGCGTTGTCCCTGCTGATCATCGCCCTGATTCCCGGAATGCACACCAAATATGGCGTGCGCTGGGACGGGTCCCTGCCAGCGTTTGGGAAGTTGACTTTGCTTTCTCACGCGCTGCTCATCCAAGACCTGCATCCGAACTGGGCATACGCAATCGACTATCCGATGTGGAGCGTTGCGGTCGAGTGGCAGATCTATTTTCTGTTTCCGCTGATTCTGTTGCCAATCTTGCGCAAAGCTGGCCCGATTGCGGCGATTGTCGCGGGATTTGTCGTCGGCCTGACTCCGTTCTATCTGACCAACCACCACCACATGCCGCTGCATCTCGATATCAGTTCCCCCTGGATGGTCGGCCTGTTCGCGCTCGGAATGGCAAGCGCGACTATCGTATTCTCGCCAAAATACGCGCTCGACCCGCGGTACCGCTGGCTTGGAAGCGGTTGGATGGCCGGCATATTTTTCCTTTGGGCGGTGACGGCCAATTTCTGGGAGACAAGAGGCTGGCAGGGCGACGCGATTGTCGGCATATGGACCGCGGCAGTTCTCGCGTTCTGCGCGATGCATCTAGTACATGCCCCAGACAAGAAGACGCCGCTGCTGGTCAAGATTTTCGAAGCAAAGCCAGTCGTCAGCCTGGGAATTTTTTCGTATAGTCTATATCTGATTCACGCGCCGATCCTTGCGTTGCTGCACCTTTGCCTAAGGCCGCTGCATTTGGCACCTGTGCTTGTGGTCTGCATTCTGCTTTTTGTTGGTGTTCCGTTGGCGCTCGGTCTGGCCTATCTGTTCCACCGCGTATTCGAGCGGCCCTTCATGAATCTGCCGGCGGCGCATGTGAAGACGACGTAATTTAGACCTATACCTGGTCTTGAGACCAGTTTCCGGCTATACTATATGCCAGTGCTAAGAACAGCATGCAATGGGACTTGACTCAAATCCGAGAGCCGGATTAATTGATCGCATGGCGCGGTTTTTGTCTAGGAAGCTGATCCGTGCAGCCGGATCGGTGCAGGCGAAGCAAGGAAAGGGCAACGAGTTCGGCTCGTTTTGCGCGATTGACAGCCAGACCAGCATCGGCAAGCACAACTATTTCGGCAACTATGTCGTTATCACAAAGGCCAAAATAGGAAACTACTGCTCAATCGGCGACCATGTCGTCATTGGGCCAGGGAATCACGACTACCGAAATGTAGCAACGTCGGCGCTTTTTGTCGAAAAGGAACCTTACGGCGAATTTACACGTCAAGACTGTTTGATCGGGTCTGACGTCTGGATTGGCGCGCAGGCGATTATCCTGCGCGGCGTTACTGTCGGGCATGGTGCGGTGATTGCCGCGAACTGCGTTGTCACCAAGGACGTTCCGCCGTTTGCCATTGTCGTCGGCGTACCTGGCAAGGTAATCAAATATCGGTTCGACGATCGTCGGATCAAGCAAATTCTGGATTCCGCCTGGTTCGAGTGCGACCTTGACAGCGCGCGCAGAAAAGTTAAAGAGCTCTCGACGCTAGACCAAAACCTATAGTATATGCGAATATTTTATGCGTCCGACACAACTCCGAATGCCGACCTCAACTCAAACCTATGGCGCAACAATCTCCTTCTGCCGCTTCGAGACTTGGGGCATGATGTCATTGAGTTTGCGTACGATCTGCGCGAGACGTTCCAGCATCTGAATACGTCAGATCCAAAGCAGCTTGAGTTTATCAACTCAAACCGTCCAAAAGTCACGGATGCACTTCTCGCTCAAATCACAAACGCCCATGCGGACAAACCTGTAGACCTGTTGTTTACCTATTTTTACGATGCTTGCATCGATCCATCGGCGATAGATCAGATACGCGGCATGGGAATCAAGGCCATCAATTGGTACTGCAACGGGTCATATCAACTGCATTTGGTTGAACAGATTTCGCCTCATTATGATTGGTGTCTGGTTCCAGAAAAATTCCGGATGGACGACTACCGTAAAATGGGCGCTCATCCGATCTACTGCCAGGAGGCCGCGAATCCCGACATCTACAAACGCTACGACGTGCCGGTCGAGTATGACGTCACTTTTGTCGGACAAGCGTACGGAGAGAGGCCGGAGTACATCAAGGGGCTGCTGGACCGTGGCATCGACGTGCGCGTTTGGGGACCAAGATGGCAGCAATATACCAAACCGTCACTCGTGCGCCAGGCCGCAAGACTTGTGCGAAGCATAGCCGATCCGAGCCAGCCGGTTCAGACGGTCATTCCCGATTCGATCATTGGGCTTCCCCTATCCGATGAAGAGATGGTGCGGATGTACAGCCGCAGCAGGATCAATCTTGGCTTTTCCAGCGTCGGAAACACGCATCGCGAAAAGGAGCGCATTTTGCAGGTGCGCCTACGCGACTTTGAAGTGCCGATGAGCGGCGGATTCTACATGGTTGAATACATGGAGGAATTGGAAGAATTCTTTGTAATCGGCAAAGAGATTGTTTGCTATAGCGGACTCGACGATCTTGCAAGCAAGATCAAATACTATCTGGCAAACGAAAACGAGCGCGAGTCAATCCGACTCGCGGGCTACGAACGCGCGCAACGCGATCATACCTGGCACAAGCGCTTCCAAACGGTTTTTGACGAAACCGGCCTTTCGAATATGGCACCGACGCCTGAAGGCCGGCAGACTGTAGCAGTCTAGGATTTAGCAGAGTTGCATCCAACTAACAAGCCGCAAGTTAGCGTGGTGATGCCGGTCTACAACAGTGCGCTCTATCTCAGAGAGGCAGTGGACAGCATCTTGCGCCAGTCCCTTGGCGACTTCGAGCTGATCCTGATTAACGACGGCTCTACTGACGAATCCCCGCAGATTATCGCCTCGTACGATGATCCGCGCATTGTTGTTCTCCATCATCCGAAAAATGTTGGCCTGATAGTGTCTCTAAATGAGGGCCTTGAACTTGCGCGCGGGCAGTATATCGCGCGGATGGATGCGGACGACATCTCCGTAAGCACTCGTTTCGCGAAGCAGGTTGAGTTTTTGGAGAATTATCCGGAAGTCGGGATCTTGGGGACGCGGGCCATACAGTTCGGTGCCGCGCACGGCCCGATGCGCCCCCCGATCAATCATGACGACATCCGCTGCCAGCTCCTTTTCCAGTCAGGATTCGTCCATTCATCCGTGATGATGCGCACCGCGATGATGCGTGCGAAAAATTTGCTCTACGGCGACTTTC
Source organism: uncultured Armatimonadota bacterium (assembly GCA_963699265.1). Classification (GTDB taxonomy): domain Bacteria; phylum Armatimonadota; class Armatimonadia; order Armatimonadales; family Capsulimonadaceae; genus CAXSEA01. Next base: position 3,360,329 of record OY969427.1, read on the forward strand.
GCCATGCCGAAGACCTTGAGCTGTGGCAACGCTGTGCCGAGGAGTTCAAGCTTGCCAATCTACCCGACCGGCTAGTGCAGTACCGTGTGCACCCACAAAGCATTACGGGAAATCCGGCCAACGCCGAGATCGTGCGCCAAACAATTGGGCGGATTGACCGAAAGTCGCTTGCGCGCGTAGGAGTCGAGGCGACGCAGGCCGATCTCGATCTTCATTACGAGATGCGACGCGGCTGCAATTTGACTGTCAGCCAGGTCGAAGGGTGGCTAACGAAGCTGCGCGAGGCTAACACTGAATCCGGTTTCTATCCTGTTAAACCGTTTGACGAGTGTCTGGCGCGCCGCTGGTTCCACGCCTGCCACATGGCGAAAGGGTGGGGTGCCGCGAAGTGGCCGCGCATGCGCTCGTCAGATCTTAGCAAGCCGCTCAAGGTTTCGCCATCCGAAGCGCTGCGCTTTGTCGTGCGCGTGAGATAGTTACAGCAAGATGGATTTTTAGGAACGCTCAGGCCGCTGGGCCTTTTTTCGCATGGAGAGCTCGGGGAATGGAGCGTGATCTGTCATCCCGACCGGAATGAGGAACGAATGGAGTGGAGGGAACACTAAGTTCGCTTACAGCCTCATTGCTGTCAAGCACTAACTGTTCCCTCCGCGGCGCTCATTCTTCGCTTTGGTCGGGATGACATTGCAGACCGCACTAAAACCGGCCAAAATCCACAGATGGGTCTATAATAACCAACATCGTATTCCGATGGCAGCGCGGCGAACGATTGAAGTTTGCCAATAACGGTTATCTTCAACTTTATGTCCGCTTCATCGTCCGATAGCGTCGCATCTCAAGTTTTGCATTCGCCTGGAATAGCTGATCGCGGCAACGGCAACGGCCATGTTGCCGCGCCGACAATTTCGATTGTCATTCCGGCGTACAATGTCGCACGCTTCCTAGAAACCACCGTCGCCAGCGTGCAAAACCAAACTTTGCGTGATTGGGAACTGATTATCGTGGACGATGGCTCGAACGACCGGACGGCTCAAGTTGCCGAGACGCTGGCGCAAAACGATCCTCGAGTCCGTTTTGTCCACCAGAAAAACAGCGGCGTTTCCCACGCGAGGAATACGGGAGTGAAGCTGGCCAATCCTCTTTCAGAGTTCATCGCGTTCATCGATGGTGACGATCTCTGGTTTCCCGAGACGCTGCAGACCCTCTATTCCACAATCCACGACCACCCTGAGTCACCCGCCGTTTATGGCCTTGGTCAATATATCGACATGAACGGCACCGTAATCGGAGATGAGGCGCTTGAAAAATGGGCTCGTGAGCGACTGGAAGTCAAAGGCAGCCGACGAGTTCGGCTCGCAACCAACGGCCCGACGCCGGTGACATCCCTGTTTGTGCGCAACTACATTCCGATCGGTGCGATTCTGATTCGGCATTCGCAGTACGAAAAGCTCGGCGGCTTCAATACCGGGCTAATCGGCATGGAGGATTGGCACTTGTGGGTGCGCCTTGGAATGCAGGGGCCGCTAGGGTTCGTGGACCGGGTCGTTATGCAGTATAGGCGTCACGACAGCAACGCGAGCAGCAATATCAAGCGGATGAAGATTGAGCAGTTCGTAGCTGCACGAGACCTCTTCCGCAGCGGTATTTTCAAGACTGAAGAGATGCAGAGAACTTTTTTGCGCAGCCAGCCAGCCGTTTGCCACATGCTTTGGGCGGGTGACCATTTAGCGCACGGCCGGTTCCTGAGCGCTATCCACCACCTTTGGCTGGCAGGACAAAACGCGGTTGACTTCCATCTGAAACCGCGCCTAAGTCCGAACGCACCCACGAAGGTATAATCTCGGTTCGAACCTGGCGCTCACGCATCCGTTCGCCGCGCCCACTGCATCATGCCTTCCGACCGCAACGTTGACACCATCATCGTCAACTATAAGACTCCCGACCTAACCATCCACGCGGTGAAATCCGTCCTAGCCGAACCGGAAACCGCGTCGGTGATCGTCGTCGATAACGCGTCCGGCGACGGCAGCGCTGCAAAGCTGACTGCTGAGTTCGCCAACACGCCCTCGGTGAAAATTATCGCATCCGACAAAAACCTTGGCTTTGGCGGCGGCAACAACCTGGGGGCGGAAAACGCGACCGCCGAATACATCTTTTTGCTGAACAGCGACGCATTTGTCCGACCTGGATGTCTTGCTGCCCTGCGTAAAACACTAGTGGAAAATCCGAATATTGGACTGGTTGCACCTGCCGTCTACCTGAAAGAGACAGGCGCGCTGCAAGATGCGACCCACGGTGTATTTCCCACTCCCGCCAACATTTTCTTGCGTCGCAACACGGTCACGACGGCGGACCTGGCGCCGGATTGGATTTCAGGGGTGGCTTTTTTGGCACGTCGAGAGGAGTTCCGCAAGATCGGTGGCTTCGATCTCGACTACTTTATGTACTACGAAGACGTCGATCTCTGCAGACGCTATCACCAATCTGGTTACCGAATGCAGCGCGAAATGAGCGCGGAGATTGTCCATGCTCTGGGTCAAAGTATGAACATGGCCGCACGCCGAAAAGCGGCGTATGAAAGCCAGGATGTTTACTTGAAGAAGTCGGGTGTCGGCCCGTTTACCCGTGCCATGGTGTCCGTCTGCAGGACAGTTTTCAACCGGCTGAGGAACTTTAAGTGACGAAGCCCGTAGTGATGGTGGATGTCCGCAAGATCGCCGACAGCGGCATCGGCACATACATCCGTAATGTGGTTCCGCGTGTGATCCCGTTGATGCCGGAGGTTTCGTTCCAACTGCTCGGAAAGACGGACACGGCAGGACCGTTTTTTGACGGCGTACACGGCGACTTCAAGCTTTTGGAAAGCGATGCAGCACCGCTCTCGATCGAAGAGCAACTTCGATTTCCAGCGATCATTTCGCCTAAGATTGATCTCTATTGGGCAACGCATTTCAACGTACCGCTCACCTTTAACGGCAAGATGCTCGTCACCGTGCACGACATCATGCCAACAGCCATGCGGCACCTATCGGGCGGTTTCAAGCACGACGTTTATGTGCGCCTCATGCTTGCGGCAATCCGGCAACGTGCCGAAAAGGTGATCACGGTATCGAAGTTTACGGCATCGGAGCTGGAGCGGCTGGGTCGAATTCCAAGATCGAAAATGACGACCATCTACGAAGGTGTCGATGCGTCGTGGTCGAAGATTGAGCGCCGAGCTAGCCCCAGACCGAAGCCCTACCTACTTTACGTGGGACTTGTCAAACCACACAAGAATCTGCTTGGCCTCATGAAGGCGTTCGAGAAGCTGACCGAAAATCTGCCGCACGACCTCGTCGTTGTCGGTGACCGGGACAAGATCGTGACACGCGACGAAGAGTCTGTTAGGTTCTCGGCGAAGCTGGGCGATAGGGTCGTTTTTACAGGGCGCGTCTCGGACGATGCGCTGGAACAGTACATGGCCAACGCCGCTGCGCTGGTCTTCCCATCGTTTTACGAAGGCTTCGGTCTACCTCCGTTAGAAGCGATGGCCTGCGGCTGCCCCGTGGTATCGTCCAACGCGGCATCGATGCCTGAAGTTTGCGGGGATGCCGCGCTTTACTTCGACCCAGGTAATGTGGATGATATGGCCGCGCAGATTCAGCGGTGCGTCGCCGACGAATCCCTGCGAACACAAATGATCCTTAAAGGCAAATTACGGGCGGCGTCGTTTAGCTGGGACTCTTGCGCCGGCCAGACTGCGGACCTCATTAGTGAGTGCCTTCCGCCCAGATTGCCTTCATAGCACAATGGATTTTTCAACGGCCGGATACTACGGATACAAGCTCGCTCAGACGCTCCTGACCCGGTTTGCGCCGGGTTTGCGCGAAATCAAGAAGCGGCCGGGCATTCTATCGGGCAAGATTGGAGATTTTGAGTTTGGCGGCAAGTTCATTTTCTATTTCGCCGACGAGCACCTGGTGCATCTTGGTGACCAGCTTTTTCATCAACCGCTCTTCAATCTATTGCGAACGAAATATGAAGTCCTAATCGCAACGGGCGCGGTTATGGCGCCATATTACGCGGCGCAGGGCCTGAAGACGATTTCCCGCGCAGAGTATTCGTCGATGCAAGGGGCGGTGATCATTACAAAGAACGATCTCGCCTACGCGTGCAGCAAACTGTTTCCAAATGGCAACCTCTTCATTGGCGTCAACTATCATCAGCTTGAAGATAAAAGTCCGATCACCTATGCCCTGACAAAATCCGTGTTCGAGATAGTTGGGCCGTTTGTCGCCGACTTGCCGGCCTTACCGAGTTCGGACGATGCAGTTTACGCACCATACGTGCCGGATTTCTCTAACGCCGACCGCCCCACATGGCTGTCCGAGCTTGACGCGAACGAACAATATCTCGCGTTCAACGATGTAGTCAATTCCAACCAAATATCGGCGAAGAGACGGCATCACCTGCTCCTGGAAATGGCGGATCGAAAGAAGAACGAAGGGCACAAAATCATCTATATCGGCAGCGAAAAAGACAGGCTAGCAAGTCCTGTTTCGCCGAGCTTTGTCGATATCGATTTGCGGGGGAAGCTAAAGCCAATTGAGCTGTACCGGCTGTTTGCATCGGAAAATGTTCACGGCATCATCAGCTACGACACGTTCGTGATGCATGTTGCATCGGCTCTGCGCAAGGACCTGCACGTTGTGATGCGCTCCAGCCGCTGGCCGGTGGAGTTTCGGCAGAAGTACATTCCCATGTTCCCAGGCGGGGAGGGGATAGTGAAGGAGTTTGTATAACCCCCTCCCCCGCCTCCCGAAACGGGATGAGCCGGAACAGAAAAATGCAAAATGCTGCGGCTCCTCCCGTTTCGGGAGGCTGGGGAGGGTCTTAAGAGGCCGAAAACGGCTTAAAACACATGCGAATACCCGAAATCAACCTCATTCGCGCGCAACTTCGAGCCGACGAATCCCTCGATTGGCGGCGCATACTGGCCCTGAACCGGTGAGGACTCTCCCGAAACGGCGAACGCGTAGGGGTCCTGGCGATAGTTGTGGTACGACACGCCGACAGTGTCCGCGTTGTTGAAGTGATAGGCACCTGTCGCTTCGAAGTCCTGCGCGGTGGGCGAAATGAACGAGTTGTCGTCCGGCTTGCGGTCGCGGTACTGCAACGCGAGCGAGATCGGCTTGCTAAGGCGCTGGTCGATGCGGGCGAAGAATTCCTTCGAATCGGGGCCATCGGGAAGGCCGATCCAGTCGTACTGTCCATGCTCCCAAACCGCATTGGTGTTGCGGTAGCTTTCGGTGAATGGATCGGCGCGGTCATATTCGACCGTCAGCGCGGTGCCAGTCTTAGCCTCGGTGTGAAATCCCGCGATGTAGGCCACTTTGCGCAAGACGAAGTTATGCTGGCCGAGCGAAAATCCTAAGATATGCCCGGACGTAAACGGCGACTTGATGTCGTTAACAAAGAATTCGCCGTAAAATCGAGTGGTCGGAGAAGGCGTGTAGGCCGTGCCGAAATCAAGCTGATAGTTGAACTTGTACTGTTTGCCAAGGTGAAGACCCTGGCCAATATCGAACGGAATCGGCGTGTATTCCAGCGAACCACTGTCGTTCGACTTGAAACCCTCCTCGCCGTATAACTCCCACTGCTTGCTGAATGTGTATCCGATTCGGCGCGCCTCCAGATAGCTGGTAAAGCCATAATCCTTGTAGATGCTGGCCATCTGCTCGAAGTGGTAGTTCCGGCCCAAGTGGCGACCTAGGCTGAACGGGAAATAGAGGTAAGCGCCGTTGAACGGGGCCGAGCCGTCGTTGAGCATCGCCGCGCCGCGATATCCTGGCCCCCACCGGAAGTACATGCGGCCAACATCAAAGCGCAGGCCGTGGCTGTTGTTCAGTTCGACATACGCCTCCTGGAGCGGCTCATCGTCCTTTGTTCCAATCTCGGCGTAGAATGGCCGTCGATAGTCCTGATACCAGTTTGATACTCCGACCGCATAGCGTGCGCTCGGCCCTAAGCCGCCATTGAGCGTTCCGCGGTATATTCCGAACGTTCCTGACTGTAGCTGACCATTCTTGTTCTGGTTCGCGTCGCTATTGCTGCGCCCCTCGATCTTGCCCTGGAGGTCGTAGGACGTGTCGTCCTCCGGGGTCTGGCGGATGAGCTTGTCGATATCGACGCCGTCCATCTTAAACTCGGGTCGAAGCTCGATCAAAATGGCTCGAAATGAGCCTGCTTCCGCAGGATCCGATTCGAGCCGAGCCAGACGTGTCTTGTCGGACAGGGTTTGCGTTTCGATGATCTGCGCCAGCTCACCGCGTGAGTAGAGGCGGTCGGTCAGGAAGTCGTCTGCGACATACCCACCGCCTAGCGCGCTGTGGTCTGCTTTGGCCAAAGTCGCAAATGCGTCGATGAGCGAACTGCCTTGCGGAACAATGTCCGAAGAGACGCAGAACGCTGGCTTTTGAACGAATATGACGGCGACCGTGATCGCCAACATGGCGGCAACGGATATTCGTAAGCTTCGGGTCATGGTGAAATTAACCTTTGTTGAAAGTGGGACTTAGATTGCGCATCGAACAGCGGTCAGTACCGCGAACGTGCTACGAGTTTCGCGCTTGGATAGACATGCAAACGTGTTTGGAATCGTATTCAGGGGTGTCCATTCATGAGACACTTGGTCATCGAAAAGGCAGCGTCGATGCCAAGTAGCCTTACAATTATGACTCAGCAATGCGTATAGGATAGCCGAAAATGTGCGAAAAAGTTGAAACCAACTGGTATTTTTAGCGTCTATGTCTTGGGTCAGGCAAGGTCTAAGATTTAGTTGCTGAATTCAGGGGTATAATCGCGTACAAGCGCAGCAGGCAAATTTGACGGGCCGGCCGGCGCTGACCGCAAGCTTATTCCTCGAGAGCGCGTTATCCCGAAAAGAGTTTGGGAAATCCGCTCACGTTTGCGGCAAGTTTTACGCGACACGATTCTGTACCATTAGCGTTTGGCAGTGTAGCCCTGATACGCGCGGTAGAACGACCGATTATCACCTGGGCAGGACCAAGCATGCGTCCCCAGTCCAGGTAGAAATACCGTCCTAGCGGTTTAACGACGATCAAGACTTTATCTGCAACCATCCTGAGGAATCGCAAATCTCTTCCGCCTCTGTCGCGGGTGGTGATTCCGAAGGAAAGTTCCGAAGGAAAGAGCATTGCCGAAACGGACGCTCACATCGGAACGGGAAAATCTAGTGCTAAAAGGAGCGGAAGCGGGAGCATGTTGAACAGCGAACGGATTCACGCGTCGGCGCCTCAGTCAACAAGCAGCAGAGTTAACTTGCTTGAGCCTGAGTCCAATGAGACGTATGTGAAGCCGAGGCTGGAGCTTTCCTCGCCATCTGCGACGGACAAGTTTCGGTTTCGACCAGCCAAGAGTAAATCATTTGGCACCTCCATTAAACATAGGCTCGCCGCCTATGCGGACAGCCCCGACGTTTACCACGTAAAGCCGCGTTTTCAGACGGAGAAGCGGGCCGAGCTTCTGGCAAAAAAGCGTGTCGTAGATATTGTTGGCGCGCTCATCTTGCTGGCGGTATTTTTCCCGGTCTTCTTGATTGTTGCGATCCTGGTCAAGCTGACCAGCCGTGGCCCCGTACTTTTCCGGCAGATTCGGTTGGGCGAAAACGGACAGCCGTTCGTGTGCTACAAGTTTCGAACCATGGTGCAGGACGCAGAACACCTGCTCCACAAGCACAGCGAACTGCGGGAAATGTACCTCTCGGAGTTCAAGATCAAAGACGATCCTCGCATCACCGTTATTGGCAAGTTGCTGCGAAAGACCAGCCTCGACGAGCTGCCACAACTCTTCAATGTGCTTGAAGGCAGCATGTCGCTCGTTGGGCCTCGCCCGATTGTCCCTCCGGAGATCGAAAAGTACGGCAACTACGGCGACAAGCTGCTGGCTGTGCGACCAGGTCTGACCGGAATCTGGCAGGTCTGCGGACGAAGCGACACGACATACGAGGAGCGAGTCGTCATGGACATGTTCTATGTCGATCACAGCAATGTCCTTATGGACTTGCAACTCTTGGTTTCGACCGTGGTCAGCGTGCTTCGGTGCCGTGGCGCTTATTGAGAGTTTCTGTGTTAAGTGTGGGGCAGGCGTGCCGCCTGTCTTTTTCACGATGACGACAGGCGGGGACGCCTGCCCCACACACTCCGGCCCCACGTACTCCTGCCCTACATCATGCCTCAGCCCACTCTTTACCTGGTCGCCACGCCTGTCGGAAATCTGGGCGACATCAGCGTCCGCGCATTGGAAATTCTAAAATCCGTTGATGTGATCGCTGCAGAAGACACCCGCCACACGCGCAAGTTATCGTCCCATTTTGGCATAAAGACTCAGCTCATCTCCTATCACGAACACAGTGGTCCGGCGGCTACCGACGCAATTGTCCGCCGGATGGTCGAACGCGGCGAGTCGGTCGCGCTTGTCACCGACGCGGGTACGCCGGGCATCTCCGATCCGGGAGTCGATCTGGTACGGGCCGCAATCGATGCAAACGTGACCGTTGTTCCGATTCCCGGACCGGTCGCTGCGATCTTGGCGTTGATCGGTTCAGGTCTGCCAAGCGCACGATTTTTGTTTGAAGGATTTTTGCCCCGAACTCGCAGCACGCGTTTGCAGCGGCTGAACGCGCTCAAGGCGCAGGAGCGGACGCTGATCTTCTACGAATCCCCGCAACGAGTCGGCGCGACTCTCGCCGAGATGGCCAATGTGTTTGGCGAGACGCGAGCGGCGTGTGTGGCGCGGGAGTTGACCAAGCTGCACGAGGAGTTTCGACGCGGGACGCTTTCCGAACTTGCCGACTTCTATGCGGCGGACGAAACGCGCGGTGAATGCGTGATTGTAGTCGGCGGATTCGATGCGGACGATGCTCCGGCTGTAGTGGTTGTCGACGATGGCGAAGCAGAACCTGCCCATGGTAAGGACTTGATCCGGCAACTGGCCGAAGAGCTGGGAGTCGGTCGCCGCGACCTCTATCAACTTGTGCTTGGCCTGAAGAATCGCGGTTAACAGGCGATATTGCTTGTGCTACAATAGCAGTGAGTCGCGCTTCTCAGTAACGTTTGCGCGAATTAAATCCCACTCCCGACCCAAACAAAATTTTCACTATGGCACACGGCACCTTCCATGATCCCGAGTTCGATATCGACACGTTCCGCGCTGAGGTCAGCAAATGGGCGAAGGCCGGCTCGAAGCGGCTGATGATCGAATGGAGCACTGGGCCAGGGCCGACCGTGGTGTATTTCCCGGCAGGCGATCGTTCGGTGGCCGTCGCCTGGCGCGTGCATGTTCCTAGCGCCAGCTACAACGAGCAGTACGCGGACTTCCTCGACTACCGCTTAATGCCGCGACTGCGCGAAATTGGTCAGGGTCTCGGCATGGATATGCGCATCGCATGTGTAGATCAGCAGCCCATCCAGGTGATGCGAATGCGCAGGCGCGAGATCGAGCATGCGCAACTGCTCGTAACTGGTAGCCCGCATGAGCTTGCTGCGGCACAGTCGTAGTAAATCCTCAATATAGACTGCCTTGGTAACGCGATAAATAAAACAATATCAGGAAATTAACATTTCTGATCTCCTTGTGCAGAAATTCCGAGATACCAATTCTGGTCAACATTGACCATCCACAGCCGTCCTGTTTGGCCAACCCAACGCCTCACCGAAGGTCCCTACGTCGGCGCTACATCGTCAGCCTGTTCGCTAGCCATCTATGCTGCTAGTGGTGGCAAATCCCTTATTCAGCCAAATCGCTAGCGCGCCTTGTAAATAGACGCCTGGTCGCCAGAGATCCATGGGAACGGCTTGATGAGCGTTCTCGACACCCTTTTATGTCTCCATCAAGGTTCGAAACGACAGTTTCCTAAGACATTGCCAATTAATCGTCGGCGGAAATCAGTTTTTTGTTCATTTCCTGCGATTATTACAGGATAACTCATTTTTTCATTCATATCAGCGATTCGACTGAATAAGGGAAAACAGTCCGAAATTCGATGGTTGGGTACGCATGTTCGGCACCGCGAGAAACTCAACAATTATTTGTCCAGGCGAACAACTTTTTGCCTTGCATTTTCCTAATTCATGGTATAAGATGATTGTCAGGTGGTGGCGAGTGGTGTCCAACTGGCATAGAAGTGGTGGACTGGTGGGGATTTTCTATTGTTCAGGGGCAGCCAAGAGCTTAGAATAGACGACAAGGGGAGGGTGATTATCCCCTTAAAATTCAGGCAACAGCTTGGCGAAGTGTTTCTCATAGTTAAAGGTATTCAGGATTGCCTTCTGGTCTGGACAGAAGACGAGTGGGCCAAACGGTTCGAACAAAATCAGGATGATCCGCGGTTCATTGACGAGCAGCTATGGATCGTCGAGCGCTACTTCCGGGACAATCTCCAGGAAGCGTCTGTAGACAACCAGGGACGGGTGGCGATCAGCCAAAAGCTAAGAGAATATGCCGGCATCGAAGTGCTCAGCGACGTTATCATTATCGGAATGCCGAACCGCCTAGAAATTTGGAACAAAGAGCGCTGGGAACAGTATAACAGCAATCTTACCAGAGAAATGGTCGTCCGCGCGGCGGCTGACGTAGGAATCGGACGAATATAGCGGGTTTGTTTCGCCGGAAGAGTCGCGATTGTGGCTGACGCATACCATGTTCCGGTGATGGCTGCTGAGGTTATCGAGTATCTCGATCCGCAGCCAGGTCAGATTTTTGTCGACGCGACCCTCGGAGGCGGAGGCCATGCAAAGTTGCTGGCGGAACGTCTCGGGCCGGATGGTTGGCTGATTGGGTTAGACCAGGACTCCGATGCGATCGCTGCCGCTCGCAACTCACTTTCCAAAGCTGTAGTAGATGGACCGCGGATTTCGCTCGTACAGACGCGATTCGACCGCTTGGAACAGGCTTTAGCTGACCAGGGTGCCACGGAAATCGATGGCATCTTGTTTGATTTAGGGGTCTCGTCGCATCAGCTTGACGAACCGTCGCGTGGATTCTCGTTCAAGGATCCTGACATGCCGCTAGACATGCGCATGGATCCGTCAAGTGAGTTGAGAACCGCGGCCGATCTGCTGAATAGCGAGCCAGTGGAAGAGCTAACCCGGATATTTCGGGACTATTCGGATGAGCGTTGGGCGGCCAGGATTGCGCAGTTCATTGGCGAGCGGCGCGGGGCGAAGCCGTTTCGGACAGCCGGCGATTTAGTGGACACGATCAAGGCGGCGGTGCCGGCAGCGGCGCGGGCAAAGGATACGATCCACCCCGCAACCAGGGTTTTTCAGGCAGTTCGGATCGCGGTGAACGAGGAGTATGTCGTTCTTGAGCGGGGTCTGGACCAGGCGATACGGGGTTTGCGTAGACAACGGCGTTCTCGCATTGCCGTTATCGCCTACCACAGTGGTGAGGACCGGATCGTGAAGCGGTTGTTTGCCAAGCGATCCGGCCACTGTGAATGCCCACCATCGGTGCCTGTTTGCGTCTGCGGCGCGAATAGGCCCGATCTGATGGTGATTACCAAGAAACCTTTGGTGCCGAATCCTGGCGAAATTGCTGCGAATCCAAGAGCGCGCAGCGCAAAGCTTCGGGTTGCGCAAAAGCTCTAACAAGTTTGTCGGTAGGTCAGTCAGTCAATCAATCTAACAGTCAATCAGTTCGTCGCAGTCTCGGATAAAAAAATAGACTCCAGCAAGTGCAAGCGGGGGAAAATCAAGATGGTCGAAACACAAGCGCGGTCCACAGGAACTGCAGCTTCATGGAAGAGAAATTCAGCCGCACGTGTGGTCAACCGGCCATCAAGCGATAACCCAGCCGCGTTCGGTTATCGCCGCGCCCATGCCGCCGTTTCGGATCGGTCGGTCGCCGAGATGACAAAGGTGCTAATCTTGCCGGGCACGTCCGACCGCACCGCCCGACTTGCCGTGCGCAAGAAGGCAAAGCAGTCGCTTCAACGTCGTCTGCGTCTTACTGGTGAGGCGGCTGTGATCGCGACCATGGTGGCATCGTTCGCGATCGTCTGCGCGATGGGGATCATCTACTTCGCCGCTTTTGCCGCTGTCGCCGCGCAGGGCCGCGAGATTCATTCGATCCAGGTAAACCTGAGCGCAGCGCAGGCCAGACACGAAAACCTGGTGCAGCAGCTCACGCAGCTCAACAGCGCAAGCCGTATCAGCGAACTTGCGACCCGCGACGGCATGGTGCTCGGCGGTCAGGCGCAGTACGTGACCGTTCAGCCCGGTTCGCCTGCACTCGCGGCAACGCAGATGGCATCGGCGCGATAATCAATGCCGAGCCACGAATGGGCCAAGCACAAATCATGCATTCAACTAGGATGACATAACGAAAGATGATCGAGACGCTAGGCAACCGCCTGCGGAGTAGAACGATGCTAGGAATGTCAGTAGAACGTGCAGATCGAGCGGCGGCGGGCGCAATTTGGCCCACCGCCGCTTCCGGTTGTTTTGGCATCTGCGGTTTGACTATTGAAGTTCACTTGGTCACTGCGGAGGACTCGTTCAAATGAGCAGTAGGCCAGTCACATCCGTGCCGGGCGCACCGTCGAACAGAGCCAACCAGCGCATCAGACAGCACCGCGATGTGATCCATCAACGAGTCAGGGCCGGATTCTTGCTGCTCGCCGCGGGCTATCTTTTTCTTGCCTGTCGATTGGTCTACATCCAAATTTACCGGCACAAGTTCTACATGGCCGAGGCAGCGCGGATTCGCCAGCACACGTTTATTTTGCCTGCCCAGCGCGGCGGGATTTTCGACCGCAACGGTGTTCCACTCGCGGTGAATGTCCAGGTCGGCGATTTGGTAGCAGATCCGACTGCTATTGCAGACGCGCAGCAGACGGCAACGATCCTTGCTGGTCTAGTTCCCGGAGCGAGCGCTGACGATCTTCAATCGGAAATCGCGGCGGCGCAGGCTAAGAAGAACAAGTCCGGCCAGCCGATCAAATTTGCGGTGCTGCAGAAGGCCCTCCCGTACGATGTCGTCCGCAAGATTCAGGTCGAGGCGAAGGCGGAGCAGAAGGCTCACTTCAACAATCTGAAGATCGCCGACAATCTGGCCGGGATTTCGGTCAACACGCGCTCCGTTCGCAACTATCCTAACGGCGATCTAGCTGCGCAAGTGGTGGGCTTCGTCAATTTAGGCGACACCAACGCGCAGGGCAGCAGCGGAATCATCGGCAAATATGGCATCGAAAAGTCGTTGAACTCGACTCTCGCGGGAGTGGACGGCTCTGTCACGGCCGAGACCGACGCTCAGGGCCGGATCATTCCCGGCACCGAAATTACCCGCACCGCGCCTGTCGATGGCCGCAATATCACCCTCACCATCGACAGCACGATTCAGCGCATTGCGCAGGACGAGCTCGAAAAATCGTGGAGCATGCACCATGCCGCGTCGGGATCGGTCGTCGTGCTCGACCCGAACAACGGTGATATTCTCGCGCTTGCCAGCCTGCCGACCTACGATCCCAACAATCTGCACGGAACGGCAAATCTGCAGTGGCACAACGCTGCCGTCACTGATCTTTATGAGCCTGGCTCGACAATGAAGACGCTGACGCTCTCGGCCGTGCTCGATTCCAAGGGCTTGCAGCATCAATTTGATCGGGTCGTCTGCACTGGCGCGCTTGAGGTCGGAAACCATACCATCCATTGCGCGAAGGATCCGCCGCTGTTTGGTATCCATGGTGTTGAGGACATGCGCGACGTGCTGAAAAACTCATGCAATATTGGCGCTGCGGAGTATGCGCTTGCACTGGGGCCCGACAAGCTGTTTGAGTATGAGAAGAGATTTGGGCTGCTAGAGCGACCGGCCACCGGCCTTCCAGGCGAGCAGTATTGCCACTTGATTGCGCCTGAACGCAAAAAATGGTCGGAGATTGAGCTGGCAAACATTGCGTTCGGTCAGGGAATTTCGATGACACCGCTACAGCTCACCAGCATATATGCGACCTTGGCGCACAACGGTGTTCGGGTTCACCCACACATCTTAGTGAGCAACGCATACGCTGGGCCAAAACAGCAGGTGGTAAAGCCGGAGGTGGCGTCCACAATGCTTTCGATGCTGCAAACGGTCGTGGAGGACGGTACTGGCAAGCCCGCGCAGATTGGCGGATTCAATGTTGGCGGGAAGACAGGCAGTGCGCAAGTGGCCGAGCATGGTCATTATGGCGACGAGTATGTGGGTTCGTTCTGCGGGATTGTCCCGCTGACCCGTCCGAAGCTGGTAATCTTGTGCGCGATCAACAAGCCCGTGGGAGTCCATTGGGGCGCGGTCGTCGCTGCGCCGGTGGTGCATAATGTCGCGCGGCGCGCGCTATGGTATCTGCGCGAACCACCGGACAACACGCAGCTAGTCGATTACGACGTGAAACATGGTGTGTCGAACTTGGCTGCTGTGACGCCCGCTGTGAAAGCCAAGGTTCAGCCAGCAGTCATCCCGACTGAAGCGAAGAATGAGCGTAGCGGAGGGAACACGTAGTTCGTAGAATACATCAATTGATGCTGGCGAACTACGTGTCTCCTCCGTTTCGCTCGTATCTCGCTACAGTCGGAATGACGATCAAATGCCAATGTGCCGAAGTCTGCATGCGAAAAAAGGCCCAGCGGCCTGAGCGTTCCGAAAATTCGAAATAACGTACAATATTCTAATGATTACGCTGGCGCAACTAAGTGAAACGGTCACTCGCTCGGGAAAAATCGGGGCCGAGGTTTTCGGCGACCCTGGAACGGCGATCACCAGTGTGGCCTACGATTCGCGACAGGTACAGCCTGGCGGGCTTTTTGTCGCGCTGCGCGGACAAAACTCGGACGGTCACAAGTTTCTCACAAGTGCGATGGAGTTGGGCGCCGGCGCGGTCGTTGTTGATGAAGAGTATGACGAATCAGGCGAGAAGCTGCCAATCCCTTACTTGGTGGTTTCAAATACACGCTCGGCGCTGCCGTATATTGCATCGGAGTTTTATGGCAATCCGTCCGAAAGCTTCGATCTGATCGGTGTCACGGGGACGAACGGCAAAACCACCGTTACCTACATGATCGCGAGCATCCTGCGCAACGCCGACTACAAGACCGCTGTGGTCGGTACAGTTGGCGTCCAGATCGACGGCGAGCCATTTGAAACCCACTGGAGCGTTTCGACCACACCGGAGTCGCTTGATTTGCAGGCGTTATTCGCGGAGTTTCGGTCTCGCGGCGTAATGAAAGTCGTCATGGAGGTGACGTCTATCGCCATCGACCAGGAGCGCACGGCGTGTTGCCAGTTCGATACCGCCGTTTTCACCAACCTCACCCAAGACCACCTCGACTATCACGGCTCGATGGAGAGCTACAAAGCGGCCAAAGAGCGGCTGTTCTTGGAGTACGCACGGGAATTTGCCAAACCGGGATTCAACGCGGTGATCAATATTGACGATCCCGCTGCCCGCGACATTGTCGAAAAGATGGCCAAGAGTGGACATCCTGTGCTGACCTACGGCGTCAAGTCCGAAACCGCTGACCTTGCCGCACATGCCATCGATGCGCTTCCGTCGGGGACACGCTTCCACGCATACGAGCGCAAGCCACGTCAGCGCGCCTATTCGATTGCGCTTTCAATTGGGGGCCTGTTCAACGTCTACAACGGTCTCGCTGCGATTGGGGTTGCGCGCTTGCGGGACATTGATCCGTCCGTGGTGCAGCAGGGTCTCGCGATGATGCTGTCGGTCCCGGGCCGGTTTGAGCCTGTGCGCGCCGGCGAAAAGGGATTTCATGTACTGGTGGACTACGCACACACCCCTGACGGACTAGAGAACGTCCTGCAAAGTGCGCGTGCGCTGAAGCCGACGCGCGTGATCGCCGTGTTCGGATGCGGCGGCAATCGCGATGCAAAGAAGCGCCCGATTATGGGCAAAATCGCGGTCGATTTGGCGGACATTGCCGTTGTCACCAGCGACAACCCGCGCAAGGAGCAGCCCGACGCGATCATCGCCGACATTCTGGCGGGAATCGACGGTGGTGCGACAAATCCAAAAGTCGTAGTTGAATCGGATCGTCGAGCGGCCATATACCATGCCATCTGCAGTGAGGCGAAGGCCGGGGATATTGTCGTCATCGCAGGCAAAGGGCACGAGACGTACCAGATCGTTGGGGATCAGACATTCCCATTCGACGACCGCGTTGTTGCGGCGGAGGCACTTGGCGAATGCGAATGACTTTGCGTGAGATCGCAAGCGCGATCCACGGCGAAAGGGCGAATATCGATCTCGTGCCGCTGAATATCGAAGCGACTGGGATCAGCACCGACACGCGCACCATCGCGTCAGGCGATCTGTTTGTCGCGCTCAAAGGCGAGCGTTTCGATGGGCATGAGCATATCGTGGAGGCGTTCGCAAAGGGTGCCGTTGCAGCCGTAGTTGACTGGGAACTGGCTAGCAGCATTCCCGCTGAACTCGGCATTTTGATCGCGACACCCGATACGCTGGTGGCATTTGGCCAGATTGCACGGGCGTGGCGGCGACGTTTCGCCATTCCGGTCATCGGCGTGACTGGCAGTGTCGGCAAAACAACCACCAAGGAGATGCTTGCCGCCGCGCTTGCGCCGCTGGGAAATGTCCTTAAGACCGAGAAAAACGAGAACAACGAGATTGGCGTACCGAAAGTCTTGCTGGGACTAACTGACGCCCACGCCGCTGCCGTGATCGAAATGGGCATGCGCGGTATTGGCCAAATCGAGTATCTCGCATCGGTCGCAGAGCCGACTGTCGGAGTGATCACGCTCATCGGCGAAAACCACATAGAGCTTCTGGGATCATTGGACAAGATCGCGGAAGCAAAGGGTGAACTAGTTGCCGCCCTGCCAACGGATGGTCTGGCCGTGCTCAATGCCGACGATCCGTTCACGCACGCTCTTGCCGCACGGTCTAATTGTCCGGTCGCGACCTTTGGACTCAGCGAATCCGCAACAATGCGCGCGACCGATCTCGTGCAATCGGCCGATGGTTCGGCTTGGTCGGCCAATGTGCGCTTCGGCGGCGAAGCAGGCGCGATGAACATTCCGTCTCCGGCTAAGCACGATCTGATGAATGCGCTCGCAGCGGTTTTGGCCGCGGTGAGTGTCGGTGTCGAATTCATGGCGATGCACTCCAAGCCGTGGCGAACTACAAGAATGTGGCCATGCGGATGGAGGTGGTCACGACGTCAAGTGGCGCAACAATCTTGAGCGACTGCTACAACGCCGCCCCAAAGTCGATGCGAAGCGCGATTGACACGCTGGCCAGCTATCCGGGCAGGGGACGCAAAATCGCGTTCTTGGGCGATATGAAGGAGCTTGGCGATTTCGCTCCGCAGATGCACGCCGACGTTACCGAGCATCTCACAGAGGCAGGAATCACGGAGGCGTACGCAGTGGGACAATCGTTCCGCGACACCATGACACGCGCGGAACGCAAATTCGAAACCAGCGCGGATGCGGCCGAATTCGCGAAATCGCGCCTCAACCTTTCGGCAGGCGATGTGGTTTTGGTGAAAGGTTCGCGCGCGATGGCGATGGAAAAAGTCGTTGAGGCGCTGTCGGGCCGATGACTCCTGCATGGGCAGCCGGGCCCGCCGTTCCCGCGCTGATTGGCTTTTTGACAGTCCTGCTGATTGGAAAGCAGGTCATCGGCTGGCTGGCAGGGCTGAAAATGCGGCAGACAATCAACACCGACGGCCCGCAGTCGCACATGGTGAAGCAAGGGACGCCAACCATGGGTGGCGTGATGTTCGTTTTCGGGGTCGGGGTCACGATGCTTCTTCTGGCGGCGTTCGGCGCGCTGCCCGAAAACAAGCAGCTTTGGCCGCTGCTCGCGGTTCTTGGCGTTTTTGTTCTGCACTTGGGCCTTGGCTTTCTGGACGATTTCCTGAAAGCAACGCGGGGCAAGTCGCTTGGCCTGAAGGCGCGCCAAAAGCTCGCTGGCCAGCTGGTAATTTCGCTGGGCTTTGTCGGCTACTTGTGGGGGACGGCGCAGCCTGGTCTCACGACGATGATTGCCGTTTGGCACGGTCATTTGGTGGATTTCGGCTGGTTCTACTACGTTCTGGTCGTCCTTGCGATGATCGGCATGTCGAACTTTACGAACCTGACCGATGGTCTCGATGGCCTCGCAAGCGGACTTGCGGTGCTGGCACTGGCAGGCTTGTCGGTTTCACTATTTTCGGGAGTCAGCGAGCTTGGACTGTTCGGATGGGCATTGGCGGGTTCGATTTTGGGCTTCATGTGGTTCAACGTCAACCCGGCCAAGGTCTTTATGGGCGACACCGGTTCGCTCGCGCTGGGTTCGTCGATGACGGCCATTGCCGTGCTTGGCAAGGAAGAGATCGCGCTGTTTATTTTTGCGCTGGTGTTTGTGGCGGAGGGTCTGAGCGTGATGCTGCAGGTCGCATCGTTCAAGACCCGTGGAAAACGGATTTTCAAAATGGCGCCGCTGCATCACCATTTTGAATTGCTGGGCTGGAAAGAGACCGAGGTGGTCTTTCGCTTTTGGATTGCTGGGGCCGTCGCGTTATTTTTGGGACTCTTGACCGTGCAGGCGCTCGCGCCGTAGTCAATTCCCCTCCTTTCGGAAGGAGGGGCTAGGGGAGGTAGTGCCTTTGGTTTGGATTACGCCGACACGGAGGGTTACTTGATGATGAGCAAAACCAATATTTTAATTGCACAACCGTCTTGATGAGAAATGAGAAACGGTGGGTGGGCAGCAAAGAGTACCTCCCCTAACCCCTCCTTCCGAAAGGAGGGGAACTGATAAATGACTTACGACTTCACCGGAAAACATATTGCCGTCATCGGCATGGCGCGCAGCGGATTGGCGGCTGCGGACGTGCTGGCGTCGCGCGGCGCGATCGTGACGCTGCATGACGCCAAGCCCGAAGCCGAAGTCGTGGACGGCCTCGCGTTTGCGCGCGAGCGCGGAATAGCGGCTTTGGCGGGATCGAACAGAGTCGGCGACGATACCGAGATTGTTGTCACCAGTCCTGGTGTACGTATCGATGCGCCGGTGCTGGCCGATGCGGAGAAGCGTGAGATTCCAATCTGGGGCGAGATTGAGGCGGCGTACAGGATTTCGAAGGCGCCGATTTTGGCAATCACGGGAACCAACGGCAAGACCACCACGACAGCCCTCCTTGGCGCGATCATTGAGCGGTCAGGGCGCAAAACCTATGTCGCGGGCAATATCGCCGCCGGACCAGTCGCGATGCCGCTGATCCGGGCCGCAGATGAGGCAAAACGCGGAGATGCGATTGTCGCCGAGATTTCGTCGTTTCAACTGGAATGGATCGATGAGTTTCGGCCGAAAGTCGCCGCGATTTTGAACATCACTGCGGATCATCTTGACCGGCAGACTTGGGACGAATATGTCGCGTCGAAGTGGCGCATCTTTGAGAACCAACGCGCCAGCGACACATCGATCGTTCATAGCAGTTATCCCCGACCTACGCGCTTGTTTTGGTTGAAGCACTATGATCAGATCAAGCGTCCGGACTGGATAGACAATATTATGTTGCCGGGGGAGCACAACAAACTAAACGTGATGGCGGCAATCACGATGGCGCGGGCGTTTGGTGTTCGACGAAGTTTCGATCCGCGAGGCTTGTCTCTCGTTTACTGGTGTTGTGCACAGGCTTGAACATGTCGCGACCATCAACGGCGTGCGTTGGATCAACAACTCCATGTGCACCAACAACGACGCTTTTGCACGCTCGCTCGAGGCAGTTGACGGCCCCAAGATCGTGATTGCGGGCGGAGTTTACAAGGGCGGAGACCCGACGCCGATTGGTGAAGCATTGGCATCGAAGACGGTTAAAGCCGTGATTTGGTTCGGCAAATCGGCAGAAATGCTGGACGACATCGCGCAGCGCGCAGGCGCAGCAAATTCGCAAGTCGTTCGCACGCTTAATGATGCCAGCAAGCTCGCTGCAAAACTCGCGATTGCAGATGACACCGTCGTGCTCAATCCCGGTTGCGCATCGTTCGACCAATTCAAAGATTTTCAGGATCGCGGAGATCAATTCAAGCAGATAGTTCGAGAGATCGAGGCCAGCGTCCAAAAAGAAGCCAGCCTTGCGCATTGTTGAAGGCTATTAATTGACAAGAAATAGAGCAAACCATGACAGCAGCCGCAGCGTACTCCAAGAACGATAAACCTAGACCGACTGACCTAACCCTCCTGGTCGTGGCACTCATGCTCACATGCATCGGCATTTTGCTGGTGTTCGACGCGTCCTACGCCTACGCACTGCAGCGACACATCAGCCAGTTCAAATACGTCGGCCAGCAGGCGGCATGGGGCGCGGTTGGGATCGCCGCGCTGATCTGGGCCATGCGACGGCCGTACTGGAATTGGCGAAAAATCGGCGTCTATGGCGTCATCATAAGCTGGCTGCTTTTGGTCGCGGTTTTTGTTCCTCACATTGGAATCGCTGCCAAAGGAGCGCACCGATGGATAGGCTTTGGGAGCTTTCGGTTGCAGCCATCGGAGCTGGCCAAACTGGCGGTCATCCTCTATATCGCGCGGGTTTGCGCGGGCAAGATGAAGCTCATGAACGACTTTTGGGCGGGGCCATTTCCGCCCTTGTGCATCGTCGCGTTTGTGGCTGTGTGGACCGCGGTCGAGCCAGACCTTGGAACCAGCCTAGTCTTGGTCGGCACCGGCCTCGGAACTCTGTTCTTCGCCGGCATGAAACCAAAGCATTTGATCGCGTCCATCCTGGTTCTGATGGTTCTTGGCGCCGGATTTATGGCGCTGAAGACGCTGAAGCATCCAGGATCTTTTCAGATGAAGCGGCTGCTGGTGTTCATGCATCCCGATCAGGATAAGCAGGGCGACGGCTATCAGGTCTATCACTCGACCATTGCGCTCGGAACCGGCGGCTTTCTCGGCATGGGACTCGGCGAAGGGCGCGAAAAGATGTACCTACCTGAGGCGCACACCGACTTTATCTTTTCGATCCTGGGCGAGGAGGGTGGCCTGGTAGCGTCGCTTGGCATGCTGGCGCTTTTCGTAATTTTGGTGGCACGCGGATTTCACATCGCCGCAACCACTCGCGACCCTTACGGCGCGCTGCTTGCGGCAGGTATTTCGATAGCTCTGGGATTGCAGGTCTTCCTGAATATCGGCGTGGTGACTTCGTCAATCCCGGCGACGGGGGTGCCGCTGCCGTTTATTTCGTACGGCGGCTCGTCGCTGGTTTTCTCGCTATTGATGATTGGCATTTTGCTCAACATCGCGCGGTTCCCGGATGGCGATCCGGCCAAGATCGCGCAAGAGACCGAGCGGAAATCCGACATTGAGTTCGACCGACGCTGGAATCGCGGCTCAACCCTTTCCCGGCCAGAATACCGGGAATCGTACACGCCGCTCGCTTCGCCGAGGTCTTAGCTCGTGCGGATTTTGGTTACAGGCGGCGGCACTGGCGGCCACACGACTCCTGCAGTTGCGACAATTCAGGCCATTGGCACGCGTGCTGCAGAGGCGGGAATCGCTGTCGTGTTTCGCTACGTTGGCAGCAAGCATGGAGTTGAGCGCAAGATCGCCGAAGAGCTTGGGATCGAGTTTGTCGGAATTGAAACGGGAAAGCTTCGACGCTCACGCAACTTAA
This sequence comes from uncultured Armatimonadota bacterium, assembly GCA_963699265.1. Classification (GTDB taxonomy): domain Bacteria; phylum Armatimonadota; class Armatimonadia; order Armatimonadales; family Capsulimonadaceae; genus CAXSEA01. The sequence goes on from OY969427.1 coordinate 3,382,000, forward strand.
TTGGGCTTTTTAGTCCTGCCAATCTTGCGGACATGCTGCGTGTCCCGGTGGGCTATGTGCAGGCACTTGGCGCGGTTGACCGATTTCGGCCGGATGTGGTTTTGAGCACAGGCGGGTATGTCAGTGTTCCGGCGGTGCTCGCAGCGGGTGCGCTGAAGATTCCCGTGGTCGCGCACGAGCAGACGGTCCAGGTTGGACTGGCCAACAAGATCAATTTTCGGGTTACAAGCAAGATTGCTCTGAGCTTTGAAGACAGCCTGCCCACACTTACTTCAGCACAGAAGTCGCGAGCAGAGGTTACCGGCAACCCGGTTCGCAGCATCATCTTTGGCGGCAGCAAAGATGCCGCGATTGGACAGTTTGGCTTCGATCCCGCCGATGCCGAACTGCCGACAGTCTACATCACCGGCGGTGCACAAGGATCGCGGCTGATCAACCGCGCGGTGAACGAAACCCTCGCAGAGTTGCTGGGTTTTTGCCGTATCATACATCAGTGCGGCGCGCAACCGGAGGGTGCCGAGCAGGATTTCGACACGCTATCTGCAAGTCAGGCAACTCTGCCAGAGAAACTAAGACGGCGGTACGCTGTTGTTAAATTTGCGGGTCCCGAGATCGGCGATGTGTACGCGCTCGCGGACTTAATCGTGGGACGAAGCGGGGCGGGAACTGTCACCGAAATCTGTGCGCTTGGCAAGCCCGCGCTATTCATTCCGCTCGTGCCAACAGGCGGCGATGAGCAGACGCGCAACGCGGCGAAACTAGTGAATGCTGGGGCGGCGGAAGTCATCAAGCAGGATGAATTGAGCGGTACGACTCTACTTGCGGCGTTAAGACAGATGCTTGCAAACCGCAACGATCTAAGTGCGATGGGTAGAAAAGCCTTGGAGTTTGCGCGGCCCGACGCGGCGGAGAGATTAGCGGAGATTGTGATGGGGGAGGCACCTACCCCGGCTCGTTCCTCGCCACCCCTCCCGAAACGGGAAGGGAAGGAATAGACGGGTTTTTGCGGGCTAGTAATGCATGTCATTTCGACCGGACTGAGGAACGAAGGGAGCGGAGAAATCTGTCGGCGCTTTTCTAGTAACTCATGAGAGATTTCTCCGTTTCGCCCGTGCCTTGCTACAGTCGAAATGACAAACAAAGCTCCTCCTGTTGCGGGAGGAAGGAGCCCAGGAAGTGGGAAGGTGGGGATGGAAACGTACCATTTGATCGGTATTGGCGGGGCGGGCATGAGCGGGCTGGCGCGGGTGTTGCATTCGCGCGGTATTCGCGTGACTGGCAGCGACATGGCTGCGTCACCAACACTTGATGCGCTCGAATCCGAGCTTGGCGAGACCTTGTCTGTCGGCCATAGCGCGGAGCATATAGGTTCGCCTGACCTAGTCGTAGTTTCGGCTGCGATCAAGGAGACAAATCCTGAACTAGCTGCAGCACGCGAAAAAGGCATTCCCGTGGCGTCTCGTGCGGAGACCCTCGGCAAGGTCATGGACCTCTATCCGGTTCGCATCGCAGTCAGCGGGACGCACGGCAAGACAACCACCTCCGCCATGATCGCGCAGATGCTGGAGTACGCGGGAGTCGATCCAACTGCGCTGATTGGTTCAGACGTTCCAGCGTGGCAGTCGAATACGCGCATCGGGAAGTCGGACATCGTGGTCGCCGAGGCTTGCGAGGCATACGGATCGTTCCTGGAGCTGCGCCCAACACATTCCATCATCACGAACATTGAAGCAGACCATCTCGACTACTACGCCGATTTTCAGGCGATTGTGGACGCATTCGACAGGTTCGTCGAACAAACCACTTCCAAGGTTTTTGTGTGCGCGGACGGTGGTGCGGACAAGCTGCTGAAGCCGAGCGAAAAAGTTGTGACCTACGGCATCGAGTCGGGCTCGATTACGGCGGAAATCCGCGACGATGGAGAGTTTGCGGTTTACCAAAATCGGAAGTTGCTCGGCAAGATCGCGCTACAAGTACCGGGCCGCCACAACGTCCTCAACGCACTTTCGGCGGTTGCGCTTGGACTCGAAGTCGGTCTGAACTGGAACAATATCGCGGGCGGGCTGGCGAGCTTTTCAGGCACGTCGCGTCGGTTTGAAGTCTTGGGAGAGACCCCAAATGGCGCGATTGTGATCGACGACTATGCGCATCATCCGACCGAAATCCGCGCGACTTTAGCCGCGGCGCGTGCAAAATACCCTGGCAGGCGCATTGTCGCGCTGTTCCAGCCGCATCTGCCTAGTAGAACTCGCGATCTGATGGGCGATTTCGCCGCATCGTTTGGTGAGGCCGACCTCGTATTGATCACCGATATTTATTTGGCGCGCGAGCAGGCCATGGACGGCGTTACGGCGGAGCGATTAGCAGATGAGACGGCCAAATTCAAGGGCGAAGCCATTGCGAAGTACGCCGGAAATCTGGACAACGCGAATGAATTGCTTGCAGAAATCGTTCGCGCTAGCGATGTCGTTTTGACCCTGGGCGCGGGCAGCGTGCGCAAAGTGGGCGAAAGTCTTGTGGGCAGCAAAATCCCAGTGGCGGGAATTGCTGGCTAGGGTTAAAATAGAGTTGTCATGGCGAAATTGAACGTTGCGATCATCACTGGTGGCCGAAGCTCTGAAAGAGATATCTCTCTTGTCACGGCGGGACGTGTCCGCGAAAACCTAGACGAGCGCAAATACTCGGTGAGCGTGGTCGATTCCGCGTCGGCGCCCGAACTGCTCGCGCTTGCTACTACGCCACCGGATGTGGCGTTTATCGCGCAGCACGGCAAAGGTGGGGAGGACGGAGCAATCCAGGGTTTTCTGGAGACGGTTGGGATACCTTACACCGGTTCAGGCGTTCTCGCGTCGGCATTGGCGTTGGACAAACTTCGCTGCAAAGAGTTTTTGGCGGCGCGGGGCGTAAAGACGCCAAAGCATTTCGCGTTGCACCGAGGTTCGGCTAAGGCGTACGGCGGCGAGATTCCGCTACCATTCATAGTCAAGCCGAATGCGGCGGGATCGTCGGATGGCCTGACCGTGGTTCGCGAAGAATCGCGGGCTCAAGCGGCGATCGAGTTGGCGTTTCAGTTCGACGATACCATCCTCCTCGAACAATTCATCTCCGGCATGGAGATTACCGCTCCGGTTTTGGGTAACGATAAGCTGGAAGCGTTGCCGCTCATCGAAATTGTTCCGGCTAAGGGCATCTACGACCGCGAGGCAAAATACACGCCAGGCGCAACCGACGAGATCTGCCCGGCCAGGCTTTCGGAGACGATTACGACAACCGCGCAGTCCATCGCGAAAAACTGCCATAAGTTTTTGGGCTGCCTTGGGATGTCGCGGACCGATATGATGGTGACACCCGCTGGAGAGATATTTATGATCGAGGTTAATACCATTCCCGGTATGACGTCCACCAGCCTCCTTCCGAGAGCGGCGCTCGAGGCAGGCTACAGCTTTCCGCAACTCCTTGACCGACTGATCGAATTCGCGCTCGAATGCGCAGCTACAGCTGGCTGATCGAAGTAGTAACATGAAACGCGCACACGGCTATATTCATCAGCCTTCCCGGACTCGAGGTCACCGCGCGGTCATTCGCCAATCGGAAGATATCGAGCTGCCGGTTTCACCGCCAGCGCCTCCTTTTCGTCCTGACCACCAATTTGAGTCCCCCGGCAACGCGCGGCGTAGGCCGGCGGTGCGTACTGGCGGTCGCGTACGCATGGACGCGGCATCGTCCACACGAGGCGCAGCACGTTCGCGGCCTGTTCCGGGCGCACCCCGTTACCGCAGAAACCGGAAGCCGACCGATTGGCGCAAGGTGATTGGCACAGGACTGCTTGCCGCGCTTGTCGTCGCTGGAGTCGTCTGGCTGTTTACGACCCCGAAACTTGCGATCAAGGAAGTCCGCATCGAGGGAGTCACTCCCGAACTTGCGGCCAGTTTGCAGTCGCAAATTGCCCATCCCGCGATTGCCCATAATCTGCTTGGATATCTGGCGTTGCATGGCCGCGCGCTGCAAAGGCAGATGGCGACCGCCGAACCGCAATTTGAATCGGCGCGAATTGGTGTGGCCTCACCGCATACGCTGACGGTGACGATTGTTAACCGAAAGCCTTTTGCGCTGCTGGCGCAAGGGCCAAATCAGTCCTGGATACTTGACGAGCGCGGCGTTCCGATTTTGCCAGGCGCAAACCATCCCGCCGGACTGATGAAGATTCTCTTCGCGCCACCTCTTCCTGGTCAGTCGCCGCTGAATGCGGTTCTCGGTAAGCCCTTGCCAGCGGATCAGGCGGATTCCATTCAGCAGGCTTACGCCTTGATGAACGTCCTGAAATCGCGTGCCGACGGCGCGTCGGTGCATGTCATACTGATTGATAATTCGCAGAATTTGTGCTTAAATATGAACAACATTCTGCGGGTAAAACTTGGACAGGCGACGGATCTTTCGGAAAAGCTGGCGCTGATCGATACGATCCTTAACCAGCATCCTGAACTTAGCCAGGAAGCGCAGTATATCGACGTTTCTTATCCTGCTAGGCCCGCTTGGAAGCCGAAAAATGTGGACGCTAAAGGCAATCCTGTCGCGCCGCAAGCGAGCCAAAGCGCGGCTGTCGCAAGCGGCCCGGCGTAGCCATGCATGGTAAAATCGTTATTTCGGGATCGCAGTGCGCTCCAACTTTGTTGATCAAATAGTTGTACATTATCGGCTAGGATAGACCCTTGACTACCACGACGTCCAGTGCGGCCAACTCAATATCGAACCCAGGAGCGAGCACCGCCGCGCCCGTTGCCGCGCCTAAATGGCTCGTGCCGCTGGCCGCGATGTGCTTCGTCCTCGGCACATTTATTGCGCTTGCCCTCAAGACGCAGAACGTCGTCCGCGAAGATAATCTGCCGTCATCACGGTATCAGGGGCTTGCGGAAGCGTACATGGGAATGTCGAAGGAGATGCTGGCATACCAGGCGACAATCAAGGGTTTGCGCAAAACCAATGATTTGCTGACCGACGATGTCACTTCGCGCGCCCCGCAAATGCGCATTCTGGCCGACCAGGCTAAGCAGGCCACATTTTTGGCGGGTTTGACTGGCGCAGAAGGATCGGGGATTGTCGTCGTCCTCAACGATAGCACGCGCAGACCACCGGACACACTGCCTTCGGCGCTGTCGTCGCAACTGACCGCGTCATTCATCATCCATGATGTTGACCTTCAGCGCGTCCTCAACGAACTTCGCGCTGGTGGTGCGGAAGAGTTCGCAATCAACAACCAAAGGATCGTCGCTACGACTGCCATCAGGTGCGTAGGTCCGGCCATCCAGGTCAACGGTGTCCCGATTACGCCGCCGTACAAGATCTACGCGATCGGTCCCCCTGACACCATGTCAACGTGCCTCAATCTGCCGGGCGGAATTGCCGATCAGCTACGGTCAACCGATCCCGCCATGATTACGATCACTAAATCGCCTGCTCTGGTGATTCCTGCGTTTGACGGTGCCACACAGTTTCGTTACGCCAAGCCCGTTCCCGACGAAGCCGCTTCCGGTTCGGCCGGGGCGTGATTCCAGCGTGAAGACGACAATCAGATTTTCGATCAGTTTGGGGTTTCGGTTATGGGATTGATTGCATTGATGGCGGGCCTCGTAGGGTTCGCCATGATTTATTTCAGCAAGGCGACAATTCCGGTCGACTATGGTGCCTACATATCGATTGCTGCCCTTGCCGGTCTCGATGCGGTGATCGGCGGATGGCGTGCCGCGCAGGAAAACAAGTTTCAGGCCAAGGTGTTTATTTCTGGATTCCTCGTGACGGTTCTGATTGCAGATGCCCTGACATGGTTTGGTGAACGGATCGGCATCGAGATTAGCCTTGCAACCGTGTTTGTGTTCGTCTACCGGATCATGCAGAACCTGTCGATTATTCGTCGCATTTGGCTCGAAGAGGATCGCATGCACCTTCCCGCAATGCCTCAGATGCCGCACATCGGTGGCCTGCGGACAAGGAATATCGCGGTCGGATCGGGAACGTCAAAAGCAGCGCCGGTTGCAACCGAGACAAAAACGTTGGAGCCTGAAGACCAAGCTGCGGTTTAGTGTGAAACGCAAACAATTTGGAGCATACTTGGTCGCGCGTAAATTGCTCTGTTTTTGATCGTGAACTATAGCTGTTGAGAGAGAAGGTAACCACGGATTGGCGAAAGAGGTCGTCGTCGGTCTTGATATCGGCACCACAAAGGTTTGCGCCATTGTGGGCGAAGTCATGGAAGGCGGGCGTGTCAACATTGTCGGCATGGGCAGCCGGCCGTCGCAAGGCGTGCGCAAAGGGGTGATAGTCGATCTCGACGGGGCATCGATTGCTATTCACGATGCTGTTGCCGACGCGTCCCGCATGACCGGCTACGAAATCCATACGGTTGTCGTTGGTGTCACCGGGCAGCATATCGCGTCGCTGAATTCGCGCGGCGTGGTTGCCATCACCAACGCCGATCGCGAAGTCACTGTTGGCGACGTCGAGCGGGCGCACGAGCAAGCACGCGTGATTGTCTTGCCGCCTGACCGCGAAATCATCCACGCAATTCCTCGCGCCTACTATATCGACGGCCAGGAGGGTATCAGCCATCCGGTTGGGATGTCGGGAACCCGGCTGGAGGTCGAAGCGCATATTGTCACCGGCGCGGTGACGTTTTTGCAGAATGTCGCGAAATCGGTCCACATGGCGGGGCTGTCGGTAGAGGCGACCGTACTTGAGCCAATTGCCACCGGCGAAGCGGTGCTGACCGAGCGTGAGCGTTCGATGGGTGTCGCGCTCGCCGATATTGGCGGCGGAACAACCGATATCGCAATCTTCTCTGGCGGCGACGTGCTCTATTCGGGCGTCATTCCGGTCGGCGGAACACATGTTACCAAAGACATCAGCATTGGGTTGCGCTCGTCTGAGGACGAGGCCGAACGAGTGAAGCTGCGCTACGGTGTAGCCCGCATGAGCGATGTTGGCCCTGCGGAGGCCGATCTTTTTGAGATCACGACCCTCGCTAGCGACGATCCCAGGCGCTTTTCGCGGCGCATTCTGGCCGAAATAATTCATCCGCGCATGGAGGAATTATTCGAGCTAGTCAAACAGGAACTCGAAAAATCCGGGTACTATAACCTGCTCCCGGCGGGCCTGGTTCTTTCGGGCGGCGGCGCGCAGATGGTTGGCGCGCGCGAGTTGTGTGAGCACATTACCGGCCTCCCCACACGGATTGGTGCTCCGCTCGAAGGTATTGGCCTCGCGGAAGCGGTTCGTTCACCGATTTACGCAACTGGAGTCGGACTTGTGCTGTACGGTGCGATGAACGCTCATCCGCCCGCGCCGAGCTTTACAGCAGCCGCGTCAACCGCGCTGGCCGAGCCGAAGCGCTATATTGGCGGGTTTCTGCAACGCTTGCAGACGTTCTTTGCCCGCGTCATGGGAAACATTTAAGTTTTTGGAAAGTTCGTCCTGCACTGTCGCGTGGACGTCCGACGTGATTGGTAATCTCGGGCCAACGGATCGGTCCAGTTGATTCAAGTTCAGCAGTTATCGTTTGATTTCGTAGCGGCCGATGAGGCCAGAAAAACCATAAAGGAAAAGGCTAAGCATATGCCACAGGGATTTCGCGACGATAACCCGTTTGCGCGCATCAAAGTCGTCGGGGTAGGGGGCGGTGGAACGAACGCGGTGAACCGCATGATTGACGCCGGTTTGCGCGGTGTCGAGTTCATTGCGATGAACACCGATAGCCAGGTGCTCGACATTTCTGCTGCCGACTACAAGCTCCAACTCGGCGAAAACCTCACGCGTGGACTAGGTGCAGGCGGCAATCCAGAGATTGGCCGCGCGGCTGCGGAAGAGTCAAAATCCGATGTCAAGAAGGCGCTCGAAGGCGCGGACATGGTTTTCATTACCGCCGGCATGGGCGGTGGGACAGGCACCGGCGCGGCCCCTGTAATCGCAGATTTGGCACGTGAAATCGGCGCGCTGACAGTTGCCGTGATCACGAGGCCATTCAAATTTGAAGGTCCTCGCCGTGCACGCACCGCCGAAGAGGGTGTCGATAGCCTCGGCGAAAAAGTGGATACGATCATCGTCATTCCCAACGACCGCTTGCTTGGCGTTGTGGAGAAGCGGGCGACGTTGGTAGAGGCGTTCCGCGAGGCGGACGATGTCCTACGCCAAGGTGTTCAGGGCATTTCCGACATCATCACGATTCCGGGAATCATCAATGTCGACTTTGCGGATGTGAAGGCAATCATGACCAACGCAGGCAGCGCACTTATGGGGATCGGGGTCGCGTCAGGCGATCACCGCGCCATCGACGCCGCACAGCTTGCGATGGCGTCGCCACTGCTCGAAACCAGTATCGAAGGCGCACGCGCCGCGTTGATCAATATCACCGGCGGCACTGATCTAACCCTCGCGGAAGTTCACGAAGCGACCGAACTGATCTCTCAAGCGACCGACGCCGACGATGCCAACATCATCTTCGGCATTGTCCAGGATCCGACCATGCAGGGCGAAGTTCGAATCACCGTGCTCGCGACAGGCTTTGACAGCCGATATGGAGGCGCGGTGCGAAGCTCTGCCCCCTTTCATAGGCCGATGACATCGGCGCCTGCTGCCGCGGGTGTATACGTCCGGAGCGCCGCAAAAAACGACTGAAGTCGCCACTTCAACGAACGGCACCGACGCGCACGAGCCAATTGACCCCGACCAGATGGAAGAGCCTGTGATGCCGAATGTACGCTCATCGAGCGACAGCGACGTGGACATCCCCGCATTCCTGCGCAAACGATAATATTTTCGCAAAATCGACTTTGAACAGCCTACTGCAAACTGCTGCGGTGGGCTGTTCACTTTCGGTAGTTGGCTCGGTCGCGTTGGCGCAAAACTACTGCCTTGATACGCCGAGAAGTTTGAGTAACTGGTCCAGGGCAGATAACCCGTCGGGTCGGCTCCTGTTTGCCTCCATGTAGTAAATTCGTTTGTCAGCCTGAAACTTTGCCGGATTAATCATTGGCTTGCCATGCATGTCCTTATTTTCCGCAGCAATCAGGTAGCGTGATTTTCCGGAGGTAACGGGAAGTTGTAGTTCTGAAAGTAAGCCATCTCCGTCGAGAACCTTCATTACCTTCTCATACAAATCTCGCGTGGACGTTGCTTGAACGATTTTTGCTCGACCGCTAGGCAAGTTGATGAGCGAAATGGTGATCGCTTTATGTGAATCGGTCTGAGGCAGCGGGACAATGTCAGATCGCATATCGGACAGAACGTCAAAAAGAACACGGATAGCTTGCTCGTGATCGTCCCAAAGTGCCCTAACGATAGCCCTCTCTTCATCGCTAATAGCCAATGGATATCCCCCCTGTCTTTGCTTCAGTGCATTAGTGTATTCCGTCAAGGCGATTTTGCCGAATGGCGAGAGGTCGGAGTGGCGTAGGCTTGGCGCGAGCACGTTGTCGAAAACCTCTTGGAACGTGACGGACGCCCAATCTTCGCTGCCCAGATATGCGGTCTTGCGATCTGCCGCAGGTTCCCTAGTCACAAAAACGGGGAGGATTTTCGAATTTCCCGCTGAATTCCTTTGCTGCACGTAGCTTATGTACTTTTGATTTTGAGACTTGTTCGGCTTCGCTGTCACTTTCATTTCGACAATAACGCTTAAGCTATAGTCGGCTTTGACTTTAGCGCTTGAGGCAGCCCAAGATATGTGTTCAATGTAGACATCAAAGCGGCCAACAGTAGGTACGGAGCGCTCCGACGTATCAAACTCGTTCGGCGTGGCCTTCGCATTCTCGAAATTGCCTTCTGCGAGTACCAATTTTAGATTCATATCGGGTGCGATTGCCGCACCCTGCTTGACTAATAGCAATATAAAACGACGCAATGGGAAAGAACCTAATTTATGGCTACTCTTGGGGTTGAGAAGCCATCCGAGAAAAGCGCTGTGCCACGTTTCTGTAAACGTTCTCCCGACTGCTCTAAAGAGGCTTGCCGGATTTAACTGTTCCTCAAAATCAAGATAACGAGGGTCGTGAAACAGAGCTAAAATTGCGCCAGATTGATCCTCTTGCATTCGTTTCAATTTTACCCTTCGTACGATCGAATGTTAATTTTGATTTTTCCTGCGGCTGCCCGGAGGCTTCATCTCGACGGCATCTTTTGATCTTGAACGGTATTACTTGATCGCTATAAAATGGCGCATTCTAAATTGCCGTGGCGTAATACGCGAGGATAGTGTCCTATATGCTTACCAATACACCCACGCGTGCGCCGTCAGAACATAAATTCCCAGCACTAGATTAGTCGCCCCGTGGCAGACGACGCACGCGAAGACGTTCCTGGTCCGGTATAGGAGCACGTTCAATGCCAGCGAGAAGATCGCGGCGGCGAGCCATTCCGGGTGCGAAAGAGCCATCAGGAGAACCACGACGACGCAGGATGTTAGCTCGTACTTTCCGATTGGCACCTGCTGAAAGTCATAGGGATTGTTCGCGAAGCGCAAAAGGAACGACCGGTAGAACAGCTCCTCCATCCAGGGTGCAATCGCGACTAACCCGATAAAACGGATGGCGATAAATGCGATTGCTTCAGTGCGATTGGGAAACGCGGTGAGTGGGTCGAACTCGGCACGCTTGCCCATTAAGATGTCAAAATGCGGTGTAAAGTGATCAACTCCAAGCCAGATCCCGCAAAGCGCGACTCCAAGCACAACGGCTTGCGCTAGATAGTTTGTGTTTAGCCGAGCTTCCGGATATTGCGCACGAAATCCGATTCAGAATTCCTGCCACTACTGCGATCTTGAGCGTATAGAAAAGAGGATAGAGGGCCATTCCCGCGCGCTGTTCGAGCAGTGTCGCCAGCAAAAACACGGCGAAAGGTAGGACATAAGGCAGCCACGGAGGGATTTTTCGCATCGGTGAATGATAGCACGACGGCGGGTAAACTGAAAGAATGCCCTCAACTTCCGGCTGTTATGTGCATATTCCGTTTTGCGTCAAGAAATGCGCCTATTGCGATTTCAACTCATACAGCGGCGCGGGCGATGCGCTGGTGAGGCGGTACATTGAGGCGATTATTGCTGAGATTGATCATTCGGAGACAGCCAATTCGGGCGAAGTTGTCGATACGATTTTCTTTGGCGGAGGCACACCGACGGCGATACCCGCAATGGATGAGGTTGCGATTTTGGAAGCCGTTGCGAGGCGGCTAGAGGTCGGCAACGATGCCGAAATTACTACGGAGGCCAACCCTGGCACGGCCGATATTGAAGGTCTTGAAGTCCTACGCGCGGGCGGATTCAACCGGATATCGTTCGGCGTGCAGTCGTTCGATTCCGAACTTTTGATTGCCATTGATCGGATACATTCTGCCAATGAAGCAAAAAAAGCTGTTCACGCAGCGCGTCGCGCCGGTTTCGAGAACATCTCCATTGACCTAATGTTCGGCCTGCCGCGTCAGACTATGACGCAATGGCAATCAACCGTCGAGCAGGCGCTGGAGCTGGGGACCGATCACCTGTCTATGTACGGGCTGATTGTCGAAGACGGGACCGGTTTTGGCATCATGGCTCGCAAAGGCAAGCTGGTGCTGCCTGAAGACGACCTTGTCGCCGATATGTACCAGTTCGCAATTGAGCGGGCAAATGCTGCTGGGTACATGCAATACGAAATATCGAACTTCGCCAAACCCGGCAAAGAGTGCCATCACAATCTGCACTATTGGCGCGGCGACGATTATTTCGGCTTTGGCGCAGGCGCGGTGAGCGTTAGTAGTGGTGTCCGACGGACGAATCACCTTGCGCCGGGACGCTACGCAGATGCGGTCCTCAACTGCAAGCCTCTTGAATGTGATTCCGAGGTCTTGACAATCGAAAACCAACGCGCCGAAGCGATGATGCTTGGGTTGCGCCTGACTGAGGAGGGCGTGGACCTTTCGCGGTTTGTTGAACGATTCGGCGCAACGCCGCAAATTTTCTGGCCAGGGAAAATCGAACGATTCACCATGCTTGGATTGATTGAGCCAGATCAATTGAAACGCCTGAAACTCACTCCGCGCGGTGTTTTCCTGGCGAACGAGGTGATGGCTGAGTTTGTGTAAGACCTACCCCGGCGACAGGTCGGCACCCCTCCCGCAGCGGGAAGGGAAGGACTTTTGGAGAAGGCGGCCCCGCCTGTCTTCCTTATTTTCCCCCTTTCCTATTCCTATGGGAAAGGGGGAAGGGCTTGATTCTCGCACTCAGAAAGTACCTCCCTTAACCCCTCCTTCCGAAAGGAGGGGAACAGGCAAGCCCTGCGTCAACATTCATTACGTCACCAAATCTTGCCTTCTTAGCTTCGGCAGCGTCTCATCGATACGCTCTCGGTAGGACTCATACTGCGGCGGCAGAGCAAGCGTGTGGCCGAGAGTTTCGGCGGGTTCGTCGACAGCAAATCCTGGCCCATCGGTCGCAATTTCGAACAAGACGCCGCCGGGTTCGCGAAAGTAGATCGAATGAAAGTAAGTTCGATCCATCACGGGGCTGACGCCATAACCAAGATCGGCGACGGTCGTAAGCCAATCAAGTTGCTGCTCGTCGTTAGCCGTGCGCCACGCAATGTGGTGAACGGTTCCTGCGCCCTGCAAACCCTGAACGCCAGACGGGTTGTTCAGAACGTCGACCAGTTCCCCAGCATTGCCGTCGCCCACGGCAAATCGTGTTCGATTCCCATCCTGTGCGATCTCGCGCAATCCCATGGTATTCGTGAGCAATTCGAACGTTTTCGAGGGATCGCGTTCGCTAAGCGTGACACTGTGGAAACCGCGAATCGCATGCACTATTGGCACAGGTCCTGATGTTCGACCACTTCGTGCGTCTATATTCGATTCAACCAGTTCAAGAATCAGACCGTCTGAGTCCTCGATCTGACTCACACGCTCACCAAACCGCTCCGGCAGGATTTCCGCCTTAATGTCAAGACTCGCAAACCGTTCCAACCAATACTCAGCCGAGCCTTTTGGTATCGAAAACGTCGATGCGCTAGCTTGGTCGTTGCCAATCCGCCCGCGTCGAGCGCCGGGCCACGGAAAGAACGTCATCAGTGTCCCAGGGCTGCCGGCATCGTCGCCAAAGTAGGAATGGTACGTGCTGGGATCGTCAAAATTGACCGTGAGCTTGACCATGCGCAGACCAAGCACGCCAGTATAGAAGTTCAGATTTTGCTGCGGATCGCTCGCGATGCAGGTGACATGGTGCAGCCCTAGGATCGATTTTTCGGACATTGTTGGTTCCTCTCAAAAGCAATACTGACGTAGTAAATGCAAAATTGTCTATAGTTAGTTCCCGATTAACCAAAAAGTTTCGTGATGTTTAACTTTCATAGACGTTGCTTAACGTGGGACGGGTAAACTAGGCCATTATGTCAGAACAACATTCAACGCTCGTACAGTGGCGGGAGTGGACGCAGGAAGCGTTCGCAGATGCTACAGCGCAGGACAAGCCGATTTTGCTGGACATCGGCGCGGTGTGGTGCCACTGGTGTCATGTTATGGACACCGGCATTCCCGGCGATCCTGTCCACACGGGCACGTATTCCAATCCTGAAATTGCCGCGATCATCAACGAACGCTTTGTCCCGATCAAAGTTGACAACGATCGCCGTCCCGATATCAACGCCCGCTACAACATGGGCGGATGGCCGACGACATCGTTCCTTAGCCCCGGCGGCGCTGCACTTTACGGGGAAACCTATGTCGCGCCTGACCGCATGAAGGGCCTCCTGACTTATATCGCGGACTACTACCGCGATCACAAGGACGAGATCGCGGCTCGGATCGAATTGCCAGCGGACGATGATGTGCCGAAGGTTCCGCAAGAGCTAAATCCCGACATTTTGAAGACTGTCCGAGGTGCGATTAAGGCCAGTTTCGACGCTGTTTACGGCGGTTTCGGCACGCAGCCTAAGTTTCCGCACCCGGATGCGCTGGCGTTCGCTCTAACCCAATACGCTGAAACACGCGACGAGGAGTTGCGCGTGATTGTCGAAAAAACCATCGATGAAATGGCGGGGGGCGGGACATACGACCAGTTCGCGGGCGGGTTTTTCCGCTACAGCACGATGCGTGACTGGAGCATTCCGCACTACGAGAAGATGCTTGAGGATAACGCCAAGCTCACAAAGGTCTGCTTAGCCGCCGCGCGGATTCTCGGTGAGCCTCGGTTTGCCGACATCGCGAAAGATGTCCATGGCTGGCTTTTCGACGTCATGTACGACCGGGAATCAGGCGGTTTTGCGGGAAGCCAGGATGCCGATAAGGAAGACGCCTACTATGGTCTGCCGTTAGAACAGCGCGCCAAACTGCCGACGCCGTTTATCGACTGGACTATCTACTGCGACTGGAACGCGCTGATGGTCTCGTCACTGATCGAGCGGTACCGGATGTTCGGTGAATCGGAAATTCTTGAGGCAGCGGTCCGAACATACGATTTCCTTCGCGAAAAAATCTATCCACACCACTATTTTGCAGATGGAAGCGCAGATGGTCAATCCTACCTACTAACCGACGTCACCGCAATGATCGACGCAGCATTGGATTTGTTCGACGCAACCTCGTCAGTGAATTATATTAACGATGCTGACCGCTTCGGCAAAGACTTGCTCGATAAACTGGAGGATAAGCAGCGGGGAGGGTTCTGGGATTTGGTGCCGTCGCCGGATGCGCTCGGCGCATTGTCCACTCCGAAATGCGAAATCGCCGGTAATGCAGCCGCATCGCTAGCGCTATTTCGGCTCGCGATCTATTCGGAGAATCCAGGCTACAGTCGCTCGGCCGAAAACGCGCTCAGGCTTTTTGCGGGAGAATATCGTAAGATTTCGTTCTTCGCCTCGGCTTACGCGAGTGCGGTTAGCCTAGCTCTGTCTGATCCGACGATCGTGGTGATTGTCGGCGATTTTGAGGATGCCACAACACGCGAACTCAGGCAAATGTGCTGGAGTGCGTCAAAGCGACCAAATGCGGTTTCAATGCGACGTCCGGGCGCCTCTGGCGACTATCCGGCGTCGCCGGACGGCAAGCCGATTGCTTATGTTTGTGTAGGTACAGCATGCTCCGCGCCAATCAACGAAGCGGAAAAGCTGAGCGAATTGCTGAGAACTCACGCGTAAGTTGCCAAGGGTTGTGGTTTAGGCGACTTCTTTGAGGCCGTCGAACGCGGCATTTGCAGGCAACTGCGCACCAATTGGCACCAACAGGCCGTCCTGATCGACCTTGTAGTTTTCCATGCACCGTCGATACGCCGCGATGTGTTGCTTGTATGTCAAGATAGCCATCAGCCCATCCTTTCGGCTTTTACCGTGCATCGCGTCGGCCGGATCGAACGCCTTGCCTTTCCACCGGTGCGCCATTTCATGACCCATCATCACGAGTTTCGCGCGGAGCGCGCCGCGTCCGACGGCGTAGGCCAGCGTGTGCTTGATGATGGCGTCGATGCCATACCTGTGGCCATTGGTATGGTAAGCGACGCTTTCCGCTGTAAACCGCATCCTGATTCCAGCCGTCTCCGCGCGAATACCTAGATCGGCGTCCTCGGCGGCCGGAAACTCGGTTCCCGGACCAAGATTTTCGTCGAATGGCCCGATTTTTTCGAGCGCGCCGCGCCTAAACGCGACATTCGCTCCTGCCCAATAGCAGCCGTTTGGATAAGAGCGCGGAATCTGATTCGGGTCGTAGTAGCCATCGTTCGTCATCGAGCTATGGCAAAAAACAATTCCCCGGCGTTTTGCTGGCGCCTTGACTAGGCGGCCGCCTACAAGTCCTGCGTCTGGAAATTGATCGAACTGACGCACGATCGCTTCTAGCCAATCGCTGCGCGCCTCGCAGTCGTCGTCAATAAACGCTACGATTTCGCCACGAGACTTGCTGACTCCGAGGTTACGAGCGAGGCTTGCGCCCATTTTGGGAGTGGACACGAACCGAACGCGCTCGTCGCCCGCTGCACTTTCCACTGCCGCGGCACGTAGCGGCGCATCGTCCTTCCCCTGTCCGACAACTACAAGCTCCCAGTTGCGGTAGGACTGCGCGATAAGGGAGCGAACCGTGTCGCCGAGAGTTGTCGGTCGGACCGTTGCGACTACTACCGATAGGCGGGGAGGGTCAATGTGCATAATTTAGGATGCCAACGGAGCGAGCATTCTGATCCGGCAAATTTGCCTGGCTTTTCAAGTGCATTATGTCAAATGGTTGCAAGAAACAACCATCACTCGAAAATGAAGCATGAACTATGCCAACGGAAAATGCAAGACAATGTCGCCTTTTCACCATCTATGAGCTTGTGTTTGATGGCACAATGTGGCGAATGTCCGAGAAAAGTAAATGTCAATCCAAGAACCTGATGATGAAACCGCCGAATTTGATCCAGATGGTTCGGAAGATCAAACGGAGCAACCAGTTGACGAGGCGAGATTATGCAACTCGAAAGTCAAAAAATTGCGCCAGACAGCCAGGCTCTGCTACTTGTATGGCGCAATTGCAGCAGGTATTTTTGTCGATGAAGGCATAATCGGAGGATCGAAAAACTTACTACTTTGGTCGCATTTGATCATCGTTGCTATTCACGGATTCCTAAACGGATGGCACAACTGGACTCAAGCAAAGCTCGTCGAGTCCGGAGCAATACAGGCTGCAAGTGCGGAACTCGATTCTGAACTAAAGATACCGTGGATCATATCGTCACTATTTGTTATTCTACTGACGTTGGTTGTATCTGTGGCCACGATTTTTCTAGT
Source organism: uncultured Armatimonadota bacterium (assembly GCA_963699265.1). GTDB lineage: Bacteria > Armatimonadota > Armatimonadia > Armatimonadales > Capsulimonadaceae > CAXSEA01. The sequence goes on from OY969427.1 coordinate 3,398,766, forward strand.
TGCGGTCTTGTTCATGTTGCCTCTTTCAAAATGGACGATAGAGGGCTGGGCAGGTTACGGTGTTGCGGTTTTGATCTTCTATTTTATCTGGAAGTTCATGATCAACTGCTGGCGCACAGTTTTGTCCGACTTCGGCCAGCAGCGAAAGCCGAAGTATACGTTCAGCATGGACGAATAACCGCAAAAAGCCGCCCATTGTTGGGCGGCTCTGCAGATTACGTCAAAGGCTAATTGCCATTCCGGCCGTTTTTCGATGCCAATGCTGGCCCAGGCTTCAACTCTTCCGCTTTTGCGAGCGCCTGCGTATAGTTGACATTGTGCATGGCACGATCGACTCTCGCGGGTTTGCGCAGGGTAGCAAGCTCGTCGGTGGACGACAACAAGTCTTCGACGGACAGAATTTGCTCACGTGGGCCGGTTTTTTCGTTGAAGAACTCGAGCGCGAACTTGTCGCAGGCGGCGCAAACCGGGTTTGCCGTCTTGCCGTCGCGCGCCGCACGACGATTTTCCAGGAACTTTGAGTTGTTCCACATCTCATTAAACGGCGTTTCGAACAGGTTGCCGTAGTTGTACGACTCCTGGAACGGCGTGCAGCAGCCGAGTGTCACATGGCCGCTGAACGACACCCGGAACTCTTCGCCCCAAAAAAAGTTGCAAGAAAATTTACGGCCTGGCTTGAGCCATTCCGGATCCCATTCCGGAAAATAGCGGCACGCTAGGCCGGTTTTCTCCAAAATCTTCTTTGCTTCGGTCAACTCTGCACGGTAGTTTTCGATGCTTCGGCGGTTCTGGAATCCCCAATCGTAGGTTGCGTAGGTGATGCAGTTGATGTAGTCTACGCCTAGATCTGCCCCAAGCTGAATGAACGCCGGCAGTTCGCCCTCATTGTCGTTCAGCATGACGAAGTTCAGGCCGAGGCGCGGAAACCGCTTACCGGACTCCTTACGCATCTTGAAAAACAGCTTGATGTTTTCCGAGATAACGTCAAGCTTGCCGCCACGGCGGACGTTTTTGTACGTTTCGGCCGTGCCGCCGTCTAGGCTTACATTCAGCTCCGTGCAGTGGGAATTGAGCGCCTTGCGGATGTTGTCCTCGGTCAAATACATGCCGTTGGAGTACATCAAAATCTTGCACCAGGGACGCTCCCTGTGTGCGTATTCGATCGCTTCCCAGAGGATCGGGGCCATCAAAGGCTCGCCGAATCCATTAAGCGAAAGGTGCATGATGTACGGGAACTGGGCCAGCAGAGTTTTGAAGCCGTCCATGTCCAGCGAGCCGAGCTTGTATGGCTTTAGACCAAGCGAACGCAAACACTGCGTGCAGGCGAGGTTGCACTTGTTGGTCAATTCGATCTCGACGGCAGGCACCTGGCTTCGCATCACATCAGGCTTTTCCGCCATCTCCTTTTGATAAAGCAGATAGTTCTGTATTACCTTCGGATGGGCGAGCAGGTTCCACGCATCATTTTCGTGCAGCCACTTGAGATGTCCTAGGATCGACCTTGCCATAGAGCCCTCCGTGCTTCCATTGACGCTTCCTGCGCTCCGGCAGTCGGCAGAATCGCCTTTGTCACAAAGACGTTCTTCTTGAACCAGACGTAGGTACGCACTCCTTGCCGCGCGACATAGTGCGGAGTGAGACTCGCTGCCGTGGAGATGACCTTTGCAACCGACCCGCTCCGTTTCGCCCGCCTCATTCGGAAGGGAATGATCGTTTCCAATCGGAACCAAAGCCGCGCGGCCTTGAGATCGTCGCACGAAAGGTGCTGGCTTCGCATGGTTGCGGTATAGCTGTTCCACTCGTCGTAGCGCATCTGCGGCTTGAGCAGCCCCTCTTCAATCGCGCGATAGAAGATGGGAGTGCCTGGGAATGGAGTCATGATGGTTGCTGCGCTCTGAGCATCCACTTCCGCGGCATACTTGATCGTTTTTTCGATGCTGGTCCAGGACTCTTCCGGCGCGCCGACGATGAACGACGCGAACACGAACGTGCCGATCTCCTGGCAGAATTTGATCTTCTCTTCAAGGTAGGAGTTGATCTTGATCTTCTGGCCAATGGACGCGAGGCACGCTTCGTCGTTTGTTTCGATGCCGGTCAGAATCGTCTTGATGCCAGCCTTGTTCAAGAGCAAAATCTGCTCGTGATCGAGCAGCTCGAGGCTGAGCTCGGCGGCGGCGTCGATCTTGATGCCGTTGGCGATGATCTTTTCGGCAAGCTCAACCATCAGCTTCTTGTCGAAACCGAAATTCGGATCGCGGAAGCGGACATGCGTGATGCCGTAGTTGTCGTTGAGGTATTTCAGGTCGTAAACGACCCGGTCGAACGGGATTTGCGCGGAACGGCCGGCCCTCGTGCACCATGTACGGGCACATCGTGCATCCGATGGGACATCCGCGCGACGCCTGCACATGCACGCCGCAATCCTTCGGATCGCCAGTCGGGCTGTAGCGCGCGAACGGCACCAGGTGCCAGGCGGGTGCCGGCAGATCGCCGAGCTGCTTGACCCTTTGCCAGTTGTCGAACGACTTAACAATCGTCTTGTCGAACAAAATCGACGAATCCGCGGCCTTGTAGGTCGGTGGATCGATCACGCCTGCGATGGACTTCCAGTTTTTGCCGGCAGTATCGGCCTTGATCATCGAGCCGATGATCTCTTCGAGCTCGCCGAAGATGATGGCGTCGAGCGTGGTGGTTCCTTTGACCCAGTGGTCGAGGGTGGTCATCACTGGCGAGCCGTGAATGAAGACCTTCGAGTCGGGGCGTGCCGCTTTGATGTCGCGGGCAAACGCAAGGTCGCTCAAAAGCGTAGGAAGGTTGATTTTGACTCCCAGCCAAAGCGATCGGTCGTCGGTCTGCTTAGGCAGCATGGCCAGCGTTTTGGCCAGAGCCTCCTCGCCGTACCACTCCTCGAGTCCGATATCCAAGAGCTGAACTTCCGCGCCAGCCTTTTCCGCCACCGACGCGGCATAGAGCGTCTCCATCGCCGGCAGTTCGCGGTTGGGCTTAGGTTTACCACGTCCGATGTTGCGGAACTTGTCTGTCCAGTATGTAGGCAAGACGACGCCTATGCCCGCTGATAGAACGCGGTCAACGTATTTGCCGGGAATATCCGGCGGTGTGATCAGAAAGACCGAATGTTTTGCTGTCATGGTGTAGGCGGACTACCTCCGTGTGGCGAGCTGTGCGTAAAGCAGGGAGACCCGGTCTGCCTGCATCTGTGGCGAAAATTTTGCGACAACTTTCTTGCGTGCTGCAATCCCTAGCTTGCGCCGCTTTTCCTGATTTCGGATCAGGGTATCGATGGCTGTTGCAATCTGCATCGAATTGCGCGGTTCGACCAAAATGCCGTCAACGTCGTTCGTGATGATCTCCGGCACTCCCCCGGAGTTACATGCGATTACGGGAAGCTGCATCGACATCGCTTCCGTGATGGCCAGCCCGAACGGCTCCTCATACGAGGGCAGGGCGAAGATGTCCAACGCAGCGAGCAAGGGTGGAACGTCCTCCGAAAATCCAGCGAAAACGACGTTCTGTTCGATGCCAAATGAAGCCACCTTCTGCTTCAAAAGGGATTCTTCCGTACCGTGGCCAACTATTAATAGAGTTAGTTGCGGATGGCGCGGCAGCAGGGACGCGAATGCGTCCAGCAGTTCGTGGTGGCCTTTCCATGGAATCAACCGGGCTACGATCCCGACGACGACATTTTCCTGCGGAATTCCGAAGCGCGAGCGAGCAGCGCGGCTCCATTCGGCATGCTTTGACGGGTCGAAATATTCGGGATCGGTCGCATTGTGAACGACTTGAATCTTCTTCTCGTCAATGCCTAGCCTAATCAATCCACACCGAACATTTTCGGAAACTGTAAATACTGCGCTCGCCGTTCGCAGTCCAGCCATGGTCTGCTTTCCCAGAAAGTCACCAGCATTGGAATGCATGTGCACGACGGACGGAACGCCGCACATGCGGCCAAGCAGTGTCGATAGGAACGCGTCGCGCGGCCTGTCGGTTGCGTGAATGACGTCGATCTTTTCGGTCTTGATGAATTTTACGGCACCAACGAGGGAATTCGTGATCGCGCAACCAACGGCCGCTTTGGCGATCCTGCCGCGACTGCTTAGCTGATGGCTTGGCAGTCCGAGAGGAGCAAGCCGCACTTTCATGTCCGGGATCGACGCATAGATTTTGCGCATCCGCTCGGCGTCGTCGGATTGCGTGTTGCCTAGCACAAACGGCTGGGTCTTTGACCGGTCAAAGCTCCGCATCAGCGCGACATGGATTGCAACGTCCGCTCCGTAGTCATCGCGCGAATTGAAAAAAAGGACGTTAGTTGGCATAACCGCTTTGGCTTCAGCCCGAACGGAATCATGGTTTGCCCGCAGTCGAGGCACGCGAATGTGAGCGCCATCGATCTGCACGCTGGGCGGCGCATAGTGGACGGTAGAGTGTACTCCGTTTTCGGCAGCTACATGAGTCATAAGGGTCTTGCCGACGAACCAACATCCAGAAGTTAACAACGAAGCGCTGATTCTAAGAACCGACTGGAGCGGCGAATACAACGACTGTACAACACGCAAAGTAGCGGGGCTTTCACGTGTATGCTGACAATTTTGCACAAATCGTGCCAAGTTAAGCGGAAATTATGTTTAGTTCGTTGCAGGATTGGGAATTGGGCGGGCGGCTGAGGTATATGATTACCAAAGGCGTGAAATGCCGAGATGATCCAGTGTTGACTCGGGGCTAATGAAAGTGCGGCGTTCGGCCAACGCCACGGCTGCAAGTAGCCTGTCAAAAGGATCACGATGCGCTGTGGGCAGTCTGTTGAATTCGTCAATATGCTCAAGCGTCAACGAAAGGATTGACAGACCGTCCTCCTCGGATCGTCGGCCCAGTTCGACTGGAGCATAACGCAAGGACAGCTTTCCGAGCACGCTCTTCACGCTTATCTCCCAAAATGAGATCGTGCTTACCGCGCAGTCGCTTGCCGTGTCGGCGATTATTTTACGTGCTGGGATGGAAAGTCGTTGATTGCCTTCGGCATGCCAGATTAGCGCACATGTATCCAACAGATATTTCACAGATACTCCTCGAATTCGCCGAGAATATCGACGGCCAAGAGGGCATCTGTATCTACGCCTTCAAAAAGGTCCCTTGCGAAGCCGAATTGGGGAGCGCGTTTTTTCGGCTTTAGCTTCTCATATTCTTCAATCGAAATGGCAACGTAATGATCCGTTGAAATCAGTTGAAACTGCGGAACGCCATTGCGCTCGATGGTCACAGGCGCTTCTTCTGCCAGTGCCCATAGCTCTCCGATCCGATTTTTTGCATCAGTTGCTGATACGGTTGCCATTGCGGTGGCTCCTTTTCTGGCCAAGAAGGATGATACCCTGCTTAGCTAATCAATAGCTAATGACAATTTACGAGCACTGTTGCCGGATCCGAATGTTCGATTCATAATATAAGCGCCATGAAAACGACGTTTAACACCATCCTATTGGCTGTTGGCAACAATACCGGCATCGAAGTCCCGCCGGAAAAGGTTGTGGAACTCGACAAAGGCAAGAAGCCGTCAGTCAACGTAACAATTGAGGATTACACATTCAAAAGCACAGTCGCGGTCATGGGTGGTATGTACCTGATCCCCTTTGCGAAGGCGCACCGCGAAGCGTCTGGACTCAAGGGCGGAGACAGCGTAACGGTATTTCTCGAACTCGACGACGCACCGCGTGAGGTGGAGATACCCGAAAAACTTCAATCGGCATTGAAGCGCGAGGGCTTGGAGAACGCGTTCGCGAAACTTTCATACACGAACCGCAAGGAAGCCTGCCTTCAGGTTTCAGGGGCGAAGGCGGAAGAGACTGCCGAACGGCGGATAGGGAAGATCATTGAATCGCTTAAGTAAGGCTTGCTGCTTGCGCGTTCATCTGTTGCTGAGAACAGCTCGGCTTCGTGTGATGGTCGCGTCGAAAGCAGCCTCCACCAAATCCGTCCACTCACGCTGCTCTTCTGCTGAAAGGTTTTCGCGTTGGGATTTCAGGTCTTCGAGTCTCGATTGCTGGATTTCACTGAAATAAGCGTCGCCATGCTTATACAGCCAGATTACTATGGGAGAATCGGCAGTTGTTCAACTGCCCCATCAGATTGTTTAGTGCTTCGCCGGGAGTCGCAACGCTACTTTGCTTGTCGGTCGCGTCGCTAGGTTTTTGGGATGCCATTTCTCTATAGCGGGCCGCGTGTAACGCTAGAGATTCTTGGTTCCAGAAAGCTTGGCGATCCGCCATCCAACACAGTCGATTCCTCCTTGGTCGGTAAGGAAGTTGATCCTGAAATGCCAGGACTGAAATGGTGCTAGGTGCTCAGTGTTCGTTATCTGGCTATCAACCTGATCACCTTCATCAACAGTCAACAGGCAGCCGTCGATTTCTACGTAGTCATATTCTTTGTCTGATACGTTCCTAACCACTCCTTCAATATACGGCAGGCCAGTGAGTTCATCGTGGCCGAGGGTCGCGAAATCAAGCTCCAAATCTGGATTCAAGAAAGCACTGTCAACTGTCGGTCCATGGTAGTCCGGCGTCACAATGTGGCCATCGTCAACTAGGCTGAGAGTCAATCCGATTGTATTTGCGTTCCTGACCGAATCGTTCCGAGCCCATACAGTCCGGTTGCCTCGCGTTGCATGTACATCTATCAGCGCATATTCAGTGATTGGCGGTTCGCCAAACGAAGTTATGGGAATGGCGGCTCGCCAAACCGCGCCAGGCTTAATGCCGTAGGCTTGAATCCTAGCGGTTGTAATAAACTGCCAGTTCAGTCCATAAAATGCCCACACTGCCACAGCACTGTCAAATTTGCGAGAGCCAGTGTTCTTAATGTCTGCGTAGACGTAGTCGATATCGTGTGCCACATCGTGGTGTTCTAGTCGATCAGTAACAACTACAAGCTCTTTGTTGTGTTGGTGCGCCTCAACGCAAGTGCATAGGAGACACATTGTCCCTATTAAGAACGCGCAAAAGCTAACGCCAAGAATATTTACACGAGTCAAAGCTCGTATTCCGATTACATGAGACATAAAGAACTGTCTTCCGAGATGGAGTAACGCCCGTGAGCTGTCGGCGTCCAGTCGATGCATCGCGCCGCAATCCTGTGTGCAATCGCCGAGGTCATTTTATCCGATAGCCGAGGTGCTATTTGCGCCAATGCCCTCCACGGGGGAAAAATACTGCGGCTGCGAAACAAATTGCGCTACTATTTCTAAAATCTGACGCTCCGCACCGTGCGGCAAAACAATACTCATGGAACATGGTGAAATACTAGGAAGGGCGGCATTAGCCTGAGTCTTGGAAACAAGCGACACAAGCGTATCGGAAATAAGATTTTCGAGTTGCCTCCTCGCGGCAGGCATGAGATCAACCGCTCTATGCGAACGCCAGTCTAGGTCGATCATCCGCTGGCCCTTTCCCCTGGCCCAAACGTAAGCCGCGATGTAGGAGACGTCGCCAGCAAAGTCCACGCAAAGTCCATACGTTCCATTTCTAGCGTCCGCCAGCTGCGCAAAGCTGTCGAAGGTCTTCAGCACCATGTGTACCAATATCCTTAACCTACTCTCTTGAAATTAACCACCATCGCTCCGCGCAAGTGGTAGCGCGAACATTATCTCACAAAAAAGCCGCCCAGCAATCTCTTGCTAGGCGGCTTTCCTATTAATAATCCGGCGATGTCCTATTTTCCCGGGCAGTTGCCCACCAAGTATTGTCGGCGCAGAGAGGCTTAACTTCCGTGTTCGGAATGGGAACGGGTGGATCCCTCTCGCCAAAATCACCGGAAACTGGCACCGAACACATGGTTCGGAAAAGTTTCCATCTGGGCTGCCTGTCCCAAACGGGGCAGGGCGCACGCGGAGATCGGCATGTCCTTTGACAACTGCATTGATTGGAGAAGGAAAGCAACTAGGTAACAATCGAAACAAGCGAACAAACTATTGCTGCTTGAGAATTTGTTAAGCCATTCGGCCGATTAGTACTGCTACGCTGAATACCTCACGGTACTTACACCTGCAGCCTATTAACTGGTTGTCTACCAGTGGCCTTATGCCTCACGGCGGGGAAATCTTATCTCGGGGCGTGCTTCGTACTTAGATGCTTTCAGCACTTATCACAACCAGACGTAGCTACCCAGCATGTGCTCCTGGCGGAACAACTGGTACACCAGCGGTCTGTCCATCCCGGTCCTCTCGTACTAGGGACAGCCCCCCTCAAATTTCCTACGCCCGCAACGGATAGGGACCGAACTGTCTCACGACGTTCTGAACCCAGCTCGCGTACCGCTTTAATAGGCGAACAGCCTAACCCTTGGGACCTAATCCAGCCCCAGGATGCGACGAGCCGACATCGAGGTGCCAAACCTTGCCGTCGCTGTGGACGCTTGGGCAAGATAAGCCTGTTATCCCCAGGGTAGCTTTTATCCGATAAGCCTTGGCGCGCCCACGCACAACCAAAGGGTCACTAGGCCCGGCTTTCGCCTCTGCTCGACGAGTTTGTCTCACAGTCAATTTCCCTTATGCCCTTGTACTCTACAGCTGATTTCCAACCAGCCTGAGCGAAACTTTGAACGCCTCCGTTACAATTTGGGAGGCGACCGCCCCAGTCAAACTACCCGCCTGATACGGTTTCACTGCCGGATAACGGCTAGTGGTTAGTGCCCCAGCATAAACAGGGTGGTGTTCCATTGGTGCCCGAAGGCTCCCACCTACGCTCTACAGTCTATACCAGAACACAATATCAAGGTGTAGTAAAGCTCCATGGGGTCTTTCCGTCCAGTTGCGGGAAACCGGCATCTTCACCGGTGCTACAATTTCGCCGAGTCTCTCGTTGAGACAGTCATCAAGTCGTTACACCTTTCGTGCAGGTCGGAACTTACCCGACAAGGAATTTCGCTACCTTAGGACCGTTATAGTTACGGCCGCCATTCACCAGGGCTTCGATTCAAGGCTGCCCCTTGCGGTTGACCTCTCCTGTTAACCTTCTGGCATTGGGCAGGTGTCAGCCCCTATACATAGGGTTACCCCTTAGCAGAGACCTGTGTTTTTGTTAAACAGTCGCTCGATGCTTGTCACTGCGGCTCTCTCGCGAGAGCACCCCTTCTCCCGAAGTTACGGGGTCAATTTGCCTAGTTCCTTAACGAGAGTTATCTCGAACACCTTAGTATCCTCTACTCATCTACCTGTGTCGGTTTGCGGTACGGTCAGTGCAGTTATAAGTTTAGAAGATTTTCTCGGCGATCCGCACCCCTACTTCGCTTCACCCGAAGGATCCACTTGTTCAGCCTCTCCCGTTGCGTCGGCGGATTTGCCTACCGACCGGGGAAAAGCCTTCACGCACACTACCAACAGTTGCGCTAGAGACTTAGACCGCGTCCCTCCATCACTAACTACTCTGGTTCAGGAATATCAACCTGATGTCCATCGACTACGCCCTTCGGCCTCGCCTTAGGCCCGACTAACCTCCAGAGGACGAGCCTTCCTGAAGAAACCTTAGACTTTCGGTGGACGGGATTCTCACCCGTCTTATCGCTACTCATGTTGGCATTCTCACTTGTGTGCAGTCCACCAGGGCTTACGCTCTGACTTCGTCCCGCACGCAACGCTCCTCTACCACTCCCCTTGCGGGAAGTCCATCGCTTCGGTGTCTGGCTTGAGCCCCCATACATTATCGGCGCAGATCTGCATTCGACCAGTAAGCTGTTACGCACTCTTTAAATGGTGGCTGCTTCTAAGCCAACATCCTGGTTGTCTATGCAAATCCACATCCTTTTACACTTAGCCAGTACTTAGGGACCTTAGCGGATGGTCTGGGCTGTTTCCCTTTCGACAATGAAGCTTATCCCCCACTGTCTCACTGCTACGCTTGATGTCCTGCCATTCGGAGTTTGATAGAGTTCAGTAACCCGGTGAGGCCCCTAGCTCTTTCAGTGCTCTACCTGCAGAACAGAACGCGTAACGCTGCACCTAAATGCATTTCGAGGAGAACCAGCTATCTCCGTGTTCGATTGGCATTTCACCCCTACCCACAGCTCATCCGAGCATTTTTCAACCTACACCGGTTCGGTCCTCCACTCGGTCTTACCCGAGCTTCAACCTGGCCATGGGTAGATCACACGGTTTCGGGTCTAATCCCGACCACTAAGTTCGCCCTATTCAGACTCGCTTTCCCTACGCCTCCGTGTCTTAGACACTTAAGCTAACGCGGCCGAAATTAACTCGCCAACTCATTCTGCAAAAGGCACGCAGTCACCCAAAACTTGGGCTCCCACTGCTTGTAGGCGGCATGGTTTCAGGTACTTTTAACTCCCCTCCCGGGGTGCTTTTCACCTTTCCCTCACGGTACTAGTTCACTATCGGTGACAGAACGTATTTAGCCTTAGGAGGTGGTCCTCCCAGATTCCCGCAGAATTCCTCGTGCTCCGCGGTACTTGGGTGCTGTCAACAAGTCCATTCCCTTTCGTTTACGGGGCTTTCACCCTCTATGGCGGTCTTTCCCAATAACCTTCAACTAGAAAATGGATTTCTTACTCGTCTGCCTCACTGCTGCTTGGCTTGACAGTCCCACGACACCCTATGCGCAACGCCAGCAGGCTATGTTCACGCGTAAGGTTTAGGCTGCTCCGGTTTCGCTCGCCGCTACTACCGGAATCACGGTTGTTTTCTTTTCCTCCGGCTACTTAGATGTTTCAGTTCGCCGGGTGCCCTCCTGGCGCCCTATGTGTTCAGGCGTCGGTGGTACGCATCGCGTACCGGGTTTCCCCATTCGGAAATCTACGGATCAAAGATTGCTTGCATCTCCCCGTAGCGTATCGCCGCTTGCTGCGTCCTTCGTCGGCATTCTGTCCCTAGGCATCCACCATGCGCCCTTATTAACTTAACTCATTCTCAGATATCTAATGGTGTTCGCTTTGTTTTACTTTGTTCTCGCGCCAAACATCTATTGCTGTCCGTTTGGCACGCGAAATTGTAAGCTTCGAAAAATTACCCGTTGCTTTCTTTCTCCAATATGCAGTTGTCAAAGGACAGGTCGGTCCGTTTGCGAAGTGGCGCTGACGTTGAGCGCAGACTTCAGACCAGACTATTGCGTTTCCTGTCGGATACGCAAACTTAATGCGGCCTCATCGACGGGAGCGCGGAAACTCCGCTGCTCTACCATCGAATTCAGCTATCTTGAAACGAAGGGCAAATCGCCCAGCGTTCCGTAATCTTTAATGTTCAGCCCCATCTCGCTTCGCCGACTTTGCGGCGGAGCAGGGCAACCGTCAAATATTCAATTACCAAATGAGTGGTGGAGGCTAGGAGGCTCGAACTCCTGACCTACTGCGTGCAAAGCAGTCGCTCTACCAACTGAGCTAAGCCCCCTAGGGTATCCAGCCAATTATTTTCGGCTGCCTGCACGCTAAATGTTAGCGCTGCAATCTGTCTATCAAGGATGGTGGGCCTAAATGGATTCGAACCATTGACCTCACCCTTATCAGGGGTGCGCTCTAACCAACTGAGCTATAGGCCCACGTGCTCCGCCTCGCGGCCCGTCGGAAAGCGAATTCCTTCGTTTCGACAAAAGCGCACGCAGGTCTAGATGATCCGGTAGACTGATCTTCCTGATCGGTCTCGAAGACTGCACATTAAGAACTAAATAGGGTGGGGTTAAACGAACCTTGCGGGAGTGATTCCAAAGATGATCGACCTAGGTACGTCCAAAAACCGCGCATTCTGCGTCTTCAGCAAGCTGAAGTGCAGTGCATTGTCCGAAGACTTTGCAAGCAGCAGGATAGTTGGACAGTTGTCCTTAGAAAGGAGGTGATCCAGCCGCACCTTCCGATACGGCTACCTTGTTACGACTTAGTCCCCCTCACTCCCCACACCTTAGACGGCTCTCTCCTTGCGGTTAAGCCACCGGCTTCGGGTGCAGACAATTCAGGTGACTTGACGGGCGGTGTGTACAAGACCCGGGAACGTATTCACCGCAGCTTAGCTGATCTGCGGTTACTAGCGATTCCGACTTCATGCAGGCGAGTTGCAGCCTGCAATCCGAACTGAGAACGTATTTTTGAGATTGGCTCCACCTCGCGGTATTGCGTCCCTTTGTTTAACGTCCATTGTAGCATGTGTCAAGCCCAGGATGTAAGGGCCATGCTGACTTGACGTCATCCCCACCTTCCTCCCGCTTACACGGGCAGTTCTCGAAGAGTTCCCGACTTAACGCTGGCAACATCGAGTGAGGGTTGCGCTCGTTGCGGGACTTAACCCAACATCTCACGACACGAGCTGACGACAGCCATGCAACACCTGTCTCCCTGTCCTATTGCTAGGAAAACCTGCTTTCACAGGCGGTCAGGGGATGTCAAACCCTGGTAAGGTTCTACGGTTAGTGACGTATTAATGCACATGCTCCACCGCTTGTGCGGGTCCCCGTCAATTCCTTTGAGTTTCAACCTTGCGGCCGTACTCCCCAGGCGGAATGCTTATTGCGTTAGCTGCGGCACTAGTGGGGTCGATACCACTAACACCTAGCATTCATCGTTTAGGGCGTGGACTACCAGGGTATCTAATCCTGTTTGCTACCCACGCTTTCGCACTACAGCGTCAGTTATAGGCCAGCGAGCTGCCTTCGCCATGGGTGTTCCTTCTGATATCTACGCATTTCACCGCTACACCAGAAATTCCACTCGCCTCTCCCATACTCAAGGTCCCCAGTATGAAAGGCAGTGTTCGGGTTGAGCCCTGAACCTTTCACCTCTCACTTAAAGACCCGCCTTAATGCTCTTTACGCCCAGTAAATTCGGACAACGCTCGCCCCCTACGTATTACCGCGGCTGCTGGCACGTAGTTAGCCGGGGCTTATTCTTTGGGTACCGTCACATTCTTCTTCCCCAATAAAAGAGGTTTACATTCCGAAGAATTTCATCCCTCACGCGGCGTCGCTGCGTCAGGCTTTCGCCCATTGCGCAAGATTCCTAATTGCTGCCCCCCGTAGGAGTCTGGGCCGTATCTCAGTCCCAATCCGGCTGGCCGTCCTCTCAGACCAGCTACCCGTCGAAGCCTTGGTGAGCCGTTACCTCACCAACTAGCTGATAGGCCGCGGGCCCATCCTGAAGTGACCGAAGTCTTTAGACACGGAAGATGCCATCCGGGTCCACATGCGGTATTAGCACTCCTTTCGGAATGTTGTCCCCCGCTTCAGGGCAGGTTGCCCACGTGTTACGCGACCGTTCGCCACTAGGGCCGAAGCCCCCGTTCGACTTGCATTTCTTAGGCACGCCGCAAGCGTTCGTCCTGAGCCAGGATCAAACTCTCCATAGATGGTATCTCTCTGCTGATCGCCGAAGCAATCAGCAGAAGGAGAGTTTACGCCTCTGCGGTGAGCCCGCAGAAGCAATTTTGTTGTCTAGCAACATCCTTGGCTCCAAAAGTACTTTATATCAAGAGATATACGTACTCACAAGGTCGTTTAACCTTCCCACTATTTAGTTTTCAATGTGCAGGCATTCGCGAAAGTAAACTGCTGTTTACCAACGTCCAGAGCAAAAAATAACCGCCTTCCGTGAGGCACCGGTTGGTTGGACTCAATAACTGTCTTGATCCATCTCCACTCGGTTGACCCTACAGCGCGGAGGTGCACAGCTCACATGCCATCTTGGCGGATCGGATGATACCAACCAAGAATCAAATTGTCAAGGTAATCGACAAACTTTATCGCTCGCTTTAAGGTTCTCACCTCTCCGCAGGCAACCTAGTAAGTATAGGCTATTCTGCATCGTTTGTCAACCCTGGGGAAAATATTTTTGAATTATTTTCGTTCGGGCCGACTTCGGCGAGGCCATTTGACTGGCGACGAGGGATACTTTACCCGGTGGAGAATGGGGTGTCAAGAGGTAGGGAAAAGATTTTTCGCACCGTCCCTGCACTACAGACTTACCAGCCACACCGCGACAGACGCGACTTGACCCTTGTTGGTAAGGTTGGCGGCATTCGTAAGGGTTTGAGCCTGCAAATAACCCCATATTTCGTTAGCCATCTTGGCCACGATAGCGCCGCCAATGTAAAAAGTGCCCGGATTGCACGCATAATCCGCAAATTTCGGCGCCAATGCGGTTGAGGGCAGCTCTTGCTGTTTTCCAATGCTCGTCAGCGCCAGCAGGATCAATGCCCCCTTTAAGCTCGCCGAGCGCGATGTACGAGGACGGTTGAGACCGCAATCCCTCCCAAGACTCCGGCGGACAATTGAAAAGGCATAGATCGATATTTGTGCCGACCAGCGCGACATTCAGGTTGTAAATCAGAGTGCGGTGCTTGCCGTTGGTGACCCAACTAAGGCCGGTCGCAGCACGCTCAATCTCTGGCTCGGATTTATCAGCAACTTGCCAGGAAGCTCTTTTTCCAGACCGGACTTTGAACGACTTGCCTTGTATTGTGAGCGCAGCGATTATTGAGCGTGTGAATTTTTGTTGTCCCAATGCGCCAGCAACATTGCGCATGGATCCGCCAAGGGAGTCGCCTCTGGTGAGAAGGAATCTATATACTAGTTCTTCGGGGAAGGAAGAACCTGCTGGCGCTAAGAATTCTTTTATCAGACCATTGATTGCATCGCGCTTACTATCTGCCGTCAGATGGTTCGCCGATTTGTCAGATATTCCGGCGGCGGCAATGAGGGAAGGGTAAATACTTTCCAAGCTGAGCAATTCAGCTGAGTCGGAACATGTTCGCGCTATAGCCAGAAGCGCACGCGCTTCTTCGACGAACGGTGTTGCCCTAACATTTCGCTCGAGAGCTAGCGCTACGAAACCAGCACGAGTCTCAGACTGCTGTGTTATAAGGTCACTCGCCGTAGATATATGGTCGCGATAAGACGCTATTGCTCCTTCCTCCAAACATACACGCACTTCCTCAAGGCCTCGCGTCCATGCGCTCCCATTTGCTGGCTGCTGTTTCCCTTCCCCTTTGGGAGCACAAGAATGTTCTCCAAGTAAAAGCCCAGCTTTGTCGCGATGTCAGTGAGAATCAGGTCTACCGAGACTCCAACGCCTGCGTAGCGCACATTGTCGTTGACCATGAACAGCAAGCCGCCAGGCTTGAGCACTCTCGACGATTCGAAAATCACGCAGGCCATCTCATAAAAATAACCGCGCACCATTCTGGCAATACCTGTGTTGTTGAGAAGACCGGAATCCCTTGCGCCCTCAAGATACGAGAGAATTGTCTGAAGCAATTCCTGACCATTGGCCGCCTCTACGGCCGATAACCAGGCGGGAATAAGAGACGTCAAGTTCTTGGCTCGATTCTCAACGGTGCAACTCAACATTTCCTGGCGCAGACCCTTCAACGAATCCTCGGTGCAGCCTAAGAGCGCCAATTCCAAGGCGTAAGTACGCGTGTAATCGTAGCGGTTGCAATACGGCGGGGAAGTTACAATCGTATCGAATGAACCTGCAGGAAGTTGCGGCATCAGTGTCAAACAAGAACCTGCTTGCACTGAAACGCTGGCCGGCAGTAGGTTCGAACGCCACGACTTGCTGCTGTCAGATAATGACGAAACATCAAGCAGTATTTGTCGGAGCTTCGACACCATCGCGTCATCGAACGAAGGAATCACGCCCTTGTCAAACTGTTTCTTGCCAAGAGTCCTGCCAGAGCGGTAATCCCAACGCAAATATTGCCCATCTTTTCTCGTGAAGCTGACTTCCTCTAGCACGCACATCAGCGCAAATTGCAAGATTCGCCGCTCGCTGGCGTCCACTTCACTTGCCGCGCTCAAGTAATTTTCAATGCCATCCAAGGTGTTCGGGGGATATGCGCCGTCAGTGATTCGCAGCTTTGCCAGTGATAGCCTTTTGGAACTGGACTTCCATGGTGTTGTGCACATCCATTCGTGCAGCAATGCCACTAGCCGTTCGGCTTTAGGGCTTTCCAACATGAGGCGCGAGTGAATCACTTCCACGCCGGGTGGCAGAAGCTCTATGCCCACTGATTGCAGGCCTACGTTCGCTCCTGCGAAAAGTGCCGTGCCGCTTCCTGCAAAAGGATCCAGCAACCGCCCGTTGTGAATATTCCATTTGGATAGCAAGTACTCGACAAGCTCGGCGGAAAAAGCTTCCTTGTACTTGAACCAACGAGTGCCTGCTAGTGCCTTGCTCGACTGAAAACTGACAGTTCGACGACTCAAGTTGTTGTCCACAACCATCGCGGACGCATACAGCTTTTCCAACTGCTTATCAGCTCTAGCAACCGCTTGTGCAAGTTCGTCTGTCAACGTGGTTCCCAATTCGACAATGCTGAACAAAGTGAGGCTTGGGCAAAGCTCCATCAGGGCTTGCCTCCCGCGATTCTATGTTACCACCCGACACGCGATCGCCGGCAAATGGCTCACATATATTCCTCGCGCGGGACGTCGAAAAGCGGAAGGCAAGTTGAAAAGTTTTTGCGCTGTGTCCCCTGGAGGCAGAGCGGCTAACTCACCACCCTCCCGCCTTCCGTTGCCCGATCTGGACCCCGTAGCCGTCCGGATCGGCGATGATCGCGAGTTCGCCGAAGCTTTCGGTTGCGCGGTAGACGACGTTTGCGCCCTTAGACTTCAAGTCAGCCAATGTCGCTTCGATGTCGTCGACACAAAACCCAAACGATGTTCCGCCAGGGCAGACCGGCGTGTGCTCCGTCGCGGGATGCAGGCCTAGAGTCACGCCGCCGACATCGAACTGCGCCCAGTGCGGCGACGAAAATTGAAGCTGAAGGCCAAGCACGTCGCGGTAGAACGCCACCGACTTGTCGATATCCGAAGCGACAACCATTACGATTCCGAATTTGCTGAACATATTAGCTAACCCTCAGGATTGGCAATCTCAACGGTCATTTCGACGCGGCGGGCCGCATCTCCTCGATCTTTTCCATTACCCGTTTCGCCAGTTCATCCCCCGCGCCTTTGCCCGTGAACTCCTTCGGGTCGATTTGCTTGCCAAACTGAACGCCGACATGCGCGCGGTAAATTCCCGCTTTACCGCGCGGCAGCATTGTTGACGTTCCGCTGATGAATGTCGGAATTACGGGCGCGCCGGACATGCGCGCGAGCATGCCGAGGCCGCGTTCGGGTTCTTGGAGAGTGAGGCCGTCGCCGCGCGTGCCTTCGGGAAAGATCAGGAGCAGGCGTCCGAGGGCAAGATGGTTCAGGGCCATGCGCAACGCCACACGATCCGCAGTTCCGCGAGTCACCGAGAACGCGCCAAGGTGCGTGATATAGGGCCCAATCACGGGCACCTTGAACAGCTCCTCTTTCGCCATGATCGTCACCGGGCGCTTCAGCGCAACAGCAATCAGGGGAGGGTCCGCCATAGAGACATGGTTCGGCGCGATGATTGCGGGGCCAGTCAGCGGGATATTTTCGTGCCCGATGACAGTGATGCCGCCGTTCACCGTGTAGATGAAGCGCAGCGCCGCGCGCGTGCCCTTGTAGAGGAGGGGGAAAAAGTCTCCGGGCTTGCCGTCCTTGGGGGTG
Source organism: uncultured Armatimonadota bacterium (assembly GCA_963699265.1). Lineage (GTDB taxonomy): Bacteria > Armatimonadota > Armatimonadia > Armatimonadales > Capsulimonadaceae > CAXSEA01. The sequence goes on from OY969427.1 coordinate 3,416,291, forward strand.
GGGGATGGTTGCTTTTCGTCCAAGTTGTAGTCGGAACGTGAAAAAGATACCTCCCCTAGCCCCTCCTTCCGAAAGGAGGGGCACTGAGTGGAGGATACGAAAGAGTGCTACTTATCGTCGCGGGCGCTTGGCGCTGATGACATCCAGGATGGCATCGACTACCTGCCTGGCGGTCATCTCCTCGCTGTCGACAATCACCGCGTCCGACGCGGGCATCAGCGGCGAAACCGCGCGCGTGGTGTCGCGCTCGTCGCGCTCTGCCATCTCGCTGCGGACCCGCTCGAACGATGTGTCCGGCTGCGCCTTTTGCTCCATCTCCAGAAACCGCCGACGCGCGCGCTCTTCCAGCGATGCGGTCAGAAAAATCTTGACTTCGGCGTCAGGCAGCACGACTGTCCCGATGTCGCGGCCCTCCATCACTACTCCGCCTGCCTCGCCGAGCGCTCGCTGCTTTGCGACAAGCACTTCGCGGACCTCCGGAATTGCCGAAATGGACGATGCGACTTGCGAAATTTGTGGCGTACGGATGAGCTTGGTGATGTCCGCATTGTCGGCCAGAACGATCTGCTCAACCCCTCCCGCTGGCGCGGGTTTAAACCTAATGTCCAGATCGCGCGCGAGGCGGATCACTTCGTCAGTGTCTGACTCCGCGACTCCTGCGTTGCCGCATTTCCACGCTACCGCACGATACATCGCGCCGCTATCGACATAGACGAAGCCGAGGTCGCCTGCCAGCATCCGCGCGGTCGTGCTTTTGCCCGCGCCTGCGGGGCCATCGATCGCCACCGAAATCTGCCGCGTGGACTTTGATCCTTGTGTTATCGCCATACTTCCAAGTTGCGTTGCTTCCGAACTCGCCGAAACGCCCAATCTCCCCAAGTCAGTCAGCTTAATCATACCTATCCCTGCCGGTATATGGGAAGTTTTTCACGACAACCTCGCAACGCGCCTTTTGCAGCACGGTATCGATGATCGGCTCAAACCGGTCCCGCGCCGCACCGCCGCCGCGCGAAGGCATGGTCAGAAAGATGATCTCGACTGCCATTTTCGCTGCTTGCTCGGCAATCTCCTCGCCAATATCTCGTGAGCGCGAGACACCAGTCTGACTGCTTGCGCCTGCGCTGTCGGCGAGCTTGATGGCACGGTCAAGCGCCTCCCTAGCGGCGTTCTCCTGCTCTGTGAACGGTGCCGTAATCGGCATGGATCGCGGTACTTCAATCACGTAAAGAAAGTGTAATAACGGCGGGATCATCGACCGCTTTCCCGGCTCGCCTTCGCCGTCGATTGCGCCCATCGCAAGCGCAAGGCCGATTGCTTCGCTGAGTCCGGTGGGATCGTCGGTCAACGGCAGCATGACCAGGCGCGGCCTAACTGTATCCACGTCGATTCTGTCTGCGCGAACTTGCCTGCGCGTCGACGATGCCAGTTCAAGCGAAATGCGACCTTCTTCCGTGGTCTCGGCAATCGGGAGCTGCGAACGGATACCCGGCACATGCTTAATGACATCCTTGACCGCTTGCGGAGGGTGGCAGACGACGATGCGTGCGCTGTGACGCTCAATGTACTGCATCGCGTCCATGAATGTCCGCGCGCCGTCTTCGGAGATCGACGTTATCTGGCTGGCATCGATCAAAATGCCGTTGGGGTGAAGGCGCAGCAACAGGTTAGCGGCCGCCCGAATGGCCGGCCACAAGTTGCTTTGGAGTGAGCCGGACAGGCTCACCACATCATCGCGCGCTTCAATGATCATAAGGTATCAAATGCCCCTTCTTTTGGAAGGGCGGAGGTAATCTTTTCGACCTACCCCGGCGAAAAGTCGCCACCTCCTCCCGCAGCGGGAAGGGAAGGATTGATGTCATTTCGACCGGAAAGCCGAGCTTGCGAGGATTGAAGCGGAGAAATCTCTCCCCACGCTTGAACCAATGCCCCGAAAGATTTCTCCGCTTCGCTCACCCACCACTGCCGTCGAAATGACAATCATTCTCCCCTTTCCTGTTCCTATGGGAAAGGGCTTGGGGGAAAGGGCTTCTTCAGTCCAGGAAATACCTCACATTCGTCACGATAACTCCGCGTTTTCCGGACAAAATGTACTTGAGCAGCAGACCCGAATTGTTATGCAGGATGTTATGCCACCACTTCACGGAGACAAATTCCGGCACCACGATTGTCAGCTTCTGATCCGGCTGATCGCGCAAGACAGCATCGACATAGCGCAAAATCGGGCCGAAAAGGGAGCGATACGGCGATGCTAAGATCACCAGCGGCGAACCTTGGGCGTAGCTTTCCCACTGCTCCTTGAGCTTTGCCGTGTTGTTCTCGTCGATCTCCACGTACAAAGCGCGGGTGTCTTTTGAGATCGACTGTGCATAGCGCAACGCTTCCAGCACGCCTCTATGCAGGCGCGGAATTAGTACAAGGACAGTCGGCTGAACTCTCTGCGCTGTAGCCAAATCTGGATCGGGCAGAGTCAGTTGCCGCTCGGCATCCACGTAGTGGGCGTTGATGCTGTAAAACATCATCACCAGCATGGGAATCAGCAGCGCGACAATCCACGCCCCATAGTGCGGGACAAGGTCGGGACCAATATTAAATCCATCCGCGGGGGGGTTGACGTGCGTGTGCTGCCAATTCCGATAAACGTCCAACGAATAGTGGTGGAATCCGTGCAGGCTGATTCGGTAGATGCCGTCTGTGGGGATGGTCAGCCTATCGCTGATCGCAACGCCGGATGCCCATTTGCTGACGACAAAAATCAGCGCGACGGCAGCAGTCGCCACTGCTCCGACGGCATTGAGGACAATGCTGTAGCGCCAACCCGGCGTTTTCGCCCGTAGCCAGTGCACCACCATTCCAGACTGCGCAATCGTAAACGACGTGAAAACCCCTACCGCATAAAGCGGGATTAGCTCATAGACATTGCCGCCGAAAATGACCAGCAGCGCGCAACTGGTCAGCCCGAGGAGAACGATGCCGTTCATGTAGACCAACCGGTCGCCCATGCTTGCAAGCTGACGCGGCAGGAAGCGATCCTTTGCAAGCATCGACGAAAGCTGCGGGAATCCGGAGAACGCCGTGTTTGCCGCCAAAATCAGGATGATCGCGGTGGAGATCTGGACGAGATAATAGAACCAGGCGAACGGCGTGCTATCGAAGATTTCGTGTGCGATTTCCGAGATGACAGTCTGGTAGTTGGCAGCGGTCGAATCGATGGGGATTGCGCCGATGACATGCGCCAAATAGGTGATGCCGAAGAAAAAGACAATGGCGATGCCCGCCATCCAGCTCATGGTTGCGGCGGCGTTACGGTCCTGCGGCGGACGGAAAAACGGCGTCGTGTTTGAGATGGCCTCCATGCCCGTCAGCGCGGAACAGCCCGACGAGAAAGCCTGCAGCACCAGGTACGTCCCGGCCATGGTTGTGCTCGCCTGAAAGCCGTAGGAAATCGCCTTCTGATCGAGCATCACCTTGGTCACCTGATGGATGTGGCCTGTGGCAAGGTCCACAAATCCTACGATGATCATGACGACGAAACTGAGGATGAACGCGTACGCAGGAACCGCAAAGATCGCGCCGGATTCCTTGACGCCGCGCAGGTTTGCAAGCATGACGACCAGCGTCGCCAGCAGACAGACCTCGACCGTGTGCGCGTGAACCCAAAAACCCGTTTCATGCAGCCAACCGACAGTCGCCGACGAGAATGATCCGATTGCATCGATTCCCGACGCGACCGACACGGCGACAGTCAGAATATAGTCCACCAGGAGCGATGCGCCGGCGATCAAAGCGTAGATCGTGCCCAGGTTTTCTTTGCCGACGGGATATGCGCCGCCGCCGTTTGGGTAGGCAAATATGATCTGCCGATAGGACAGCGCAACGATACAGATCAGTGAACAGATCGCAATCGCAATCGGCATAGCCTGGCCGAGGGAGCCAGTTCCTACCAAAATCAGGGTGCCAAGAATGGCCTCCGTGGCATAGGCGACCGACGACAGCGCATCCGATGAAAAGATTGGCAACGCCAGAATCTTCGGCAGCTTTTGGTGACCGCTCATGGCCGAACGTAATGGCTGGCCGAACAAGAACGCTCTCAGCGCGCCCATGCTGCTGTCGTAGCGGTGGGCGGGCGGCAGGGTCGGCGAATCGCCGGATGACGGAGTGGCAGGAGGGCGCGGTTGCACGGGCGCATTGCCGTTTATTGACGCGCCATTGCTTGGCGACTGTGCAGGTTCGGGTTGGGAAGGGTCTGCCTGCGGGTCAGATTGCTGGGGAGTGGTGGCCATCAAATGTACGTGCGGCTCGTCAATGATCGCTAGCGACATGCCGTTCAGATGCAACGGCAACAGTCTGACGATTGTACCCATTTTCAGCGCGGCAAGCAGGAGGATCGTAAAACGATTATTTGGCTAGACCCGCTTGCTGAACCTGCACTTCGTCGTCAACGACGGGCGGCTCTTCTGTTGTGTGCCTTGGGGTCGTGTGGATCGGCCGCGATGCGATCGATGCCGAGGGATCCGAAACGCGTGTATGATGAAGCGATTTTTCGAGGAACTCGACCTTGTGCTTCATCTCTTCCATCGAGTTTTGAGTGGAGAGTGCGTATTGAGTTGTCATCTGGCGTAAATTCGCGATCTCCTCACGTAGCGAGTCGTTCTCGGCAGAGCTATTTGGGGTCAGCTTGCCTTGCGCGCGATATTCCATCTCCTTTTCGCGGTGTTTGACCAACAACTTCAAGCAGCTGTAGACCGCGACCGAGCCGAACATGATGAACGATATTAATACGGGTGCAACGTCGCCTGGTGGCATGCGTGATTGATCCTCGGCTAGCTGCCTAGTGTGATGTTCTGTTCTTCAGGTGCTTCGATTTTCGGCGAGGCCATGTTCCTCGGGCCAGATGCTGTTTTGGATTCGAGATGTTCCAAACGTTGCCCGAACTCGGTCATAGTGTGCTCCACGGATAGTGCGTACTGAGTCGTCATTTGGCGAAGGCTCGTTATCTCATCTTTGAGCGTGCTGAACTCATTCGGCGCAACGTTGCTGGACGCAATCTGTCCGCGCGAACGCATTTCCGCCATGTACTCCGTGTGCTTTAACCACGCCCTGAAACCCATATAAATGGGTATGCCGCCAAAAATTACAAGGATTGCAACGATGTCTTCCAGCAACGTGCGGGAGTCCTTTCAGAGATATAATTTACTGGTACGCCTGATGGCCTGACACCGCACCGTTCAAATCGTTGCACAACAAAAGCGGTTTATTGATTTCCCAGAGTCACTTTCTGATCTTCGGGCGTCGCTTGCGGTGGCGCATATTGCGGCTTGCTCGGAATAGCTACCCGGCTTTCAACAACGCCCATGCGGTGGCGTAATTCTTGTAATGCCTGTTCGACGGACAAGTCGTATCGTGTCGTGGTGTCGCGAAGCATCGCGATCTCCTGACGAAGAGACTCTATGTCCGAAGACGCATATTCACCTGACTGCATCTGCCGCGCCGAATTGATGCGAGCCATTTCCTGCTCGTGATTCGTCCACATTTGGACGATCTTGGCAATGATGCCTCCACCGATTGCAACGATCGGAATCATCAATGCTATTACGCCCGGATCCCACATAGCTCTCTATGAGCCTCCCATCGAAATGCGCTGCGGCTGTTCTTCGCTAGTAGCGGCGGGAATGGAATTGGTCGCGCGTAGCTTGCTTTCAAGATTCGTCAGACGCTGCTGAGTCTCGTGCAGAGTTCGATCTACGGACATGTCGTACTGTGTCGTCACCTCACGAAGCTGGGCGATCTCCTGCCGCAATGTTTCAAGCTCGGACGAGGAAAACTGGCCGTTTTGCGTTTGCCTGCTGGCGTTGATGCGCGCCATCTCTTGCTGGTGTTTAGTCCACATCCTGAGCATGCCCGACGCGATTCCGCCGACAATCGCCACAATCGGCACTAATATTCCCCAAGCAATGGCGTCTGGTCCCATCTTATCAGCCACCTCCAATGCGGACGTGCTGCCGACTTTCATCGGCAGTGGTCGCGGGCGGCGCGTATTCACGGCGCAGCATTCCTTCTACGTGCGTGATCCGCTGTTGTGCTTCGTGCAATGTCTTGTCGACGGACATGTCGTACTGAGTGGTTGTGTCCCTGAGTTGGGCAATCTCCTGCCTGAGCGACTTTAGCTCTTGCTTGAGCTGTTCGACTCCGCCAGTTTGCTGGGTTATCTGTAGCTTCTGCACTTTCAGCTTTTCGGTGAAATACTGCATGATAATCGCTACCGATCCAGCAAGCCCCGCGACACCAAAAACCGCGACGATCGCGATGTTACTGTCCATTTGATGTGCTCACTTTTTCGGCGGATTCGCCCAGGGCATATAAGGCTTTGGCGGACCGGGAGGGGCAGGCGGCATCGGCGGCGCCGGACGTTGCATTGCGTTCGGCTGTGGCGACGCTGCCGGCCGCGCCATGGATGCGCCGCCTCGCCCCTGCACGGCTCGGATCGCATCGGGAAGCAGAATCTTGTTTTCGTACAGCGATTTTCCCAGCACGACACCATCTGCCCCGATGGCCATCAGGTCCGTGATGTCCTGCAAAGTCGCAACGCCGCCGGCAGCAACAACCGGGATTCGAACTTGCCGGATAATGCTCTGAACAGCGGCAAGATTGACCCCCTCGAGCATGCCGTCGCGCGAGATGTCCGTGAAAATGATCCGGCTTGCGCCCAGCTTCTCCATCTCTTCGGCGAATTTGAGCGCGGGCGTTTCCGTCTGCTTGAGCCAGCCATTGACCGCAACCATTCCTCCGCGCGCGTCGATTCCGACCGCGATCCGCTGGCCGTGCGTCCGAAAGATTTCGCCGATCAGCGGATCGGTTACCGCCGCTGTCCCAACAATGACTCGGTCAACACCGGCATTCAGGACACGTTCGATGACCTCGCGTGAACGCATTCCTCCGCCCATTTGGACAGGCACCTTCAGGCGGCGAATAATGTCGCGGACCAGCACAAGGTGCGGTGGGCTGACCATCCCTGTGCGCGCACCGTCGAGATCAATGATATGCAGACGGGTCGCGCCTTCGGTCACCCAGCGCTTCGCGATGGTGAGGGGATCATCGGAATAGAGGTTTTGCTGCTCGAACTTTCCTTGGGTCAGGCGGACACATTTGCCGCCCTTCAGATCGATGGCTGGTAGGATTTCCATATCGTTTGCACTCGCTGAGATCGTTGATTTTTCGCGCTGATTTTAGTTTACCGCAAAAGGATAGCCCTTTTCCCAGGCCCCGTTCCCATAAGAATAGGAAAGGGGAGTAAAGGAGTGAAACATGGCGGAATTTGATGATTTCCTTCCCTTCCCGCTGCGGGAGGGGTGGCGAGGAACGAGCCGGGGTAGGTTACAGCCGCGCAAAATTCTGCAAAATATGCAAACCCGCATCGCCCGACTTTTCCGGGTGGAATTGTGTTGCAAAAATGTTGCCCGATTCGATGGCTGCGCAGTAGCGTAGGCCGTAGTCGGCGGTGCCAGCGGTGGCTGACGGATCAGTCGGTGCGCAAAAATACGAGTGCAGAAAATAGACGAACGGCTCCGAATTTTCAAGGCCTGACAGCAGTGCGCCGGGTTTTTCGACAGTCAGTCGATTCCAGCCGATTTGAGGTACGGGCAGCTTCGTCCGGCCATCTGATTCTACGATGGGGAATCGCTTCACCTTTCCTGGTACCAACTCCAGCCCTGCGACCCCAGCGCGGCCCTCCTCACTGCTGAACAATAGTGCCTGCATTCCGATGCAGATGCCTAGAAACGGCCTGCAAGTTGCCACGAACTCCTTGACGACCCGCTCGATTCCGCCAAACCGCAAATTATCCATGGTGGTGTCGAACGCACCGTCGCCCGGCAGAACGGCCTTGTCGGCCGAGGCAATCAGCACGGGATCGTCTGTGACAAACGCGCTTCCGGCACCAACAAAATGGAACGCCTTCTCGACGCTGCGTAGGTTTCCCATGCCGTAATCGATGATCGCAATTTTCATGGTATTACTGCTTCGCTGACAACTTCTCTCTCGGGCCAGCGCAATGCAGTCAGCGCGCGTCCGCGGTACGCGCCGGTGTCTATATTGGCGCTGTTATGACGAACTAACGGTGCCTCTTGCGGTGTGTGGCCGTAAACTATGAATTTTTCGCCATCATAATCCGCCGCCCAATCCCGCCGCAAAGTCTTGCCTTCCGGCGATCTGCCGACTACATCACCGTTTAAGATGAATCGCCGTGTCTCTTCGGAAATCGCACCCTCATCGATCATCCTCTGCTCGATTCCTGCGTGCGCGATGAGGAGTTTCGCGCAATCCAACCAGAGCAGCAGCGGCGTATTCGAAAAGAACTTGACCAGTCGCCGTTTGAATTGCGGAGGATCATCGAGCGCTTCAATCTCGGTCAACGTGCCTATCATACTGCCCTCGACATCATCCCACTCGCCGAGAAGATGCTTGAGCATGACATCGTCATGGTTGCCGAGGACGTTCAGCGCGCGACCGCTATCCACCAAGTCCATGACGAGCTGCAGCGCGCCGACGTTGTCCGCCCCACGATCCGCGATATCGCCAACGAAAACCAGCGTTCGGCCCTCCAGATGGCGGTAGCTTTCATCGTAGCCGAGGCGGTCGCATAGGCGTCGAAACGTAGGCACGCAACCGTGAAGGTCGCCGATAATGTCGAACTTGCTTGAGTGCATGAGATTCAATGACTACTAACGCGCTGCCAGCAATCGCATCTCCATCGCCTGCCTGTTTGCTGCGGAGACGCTCGCGACTAGCTGCTGTTTCGGCGTGTCGGTAACATCGACCAGCCCGAATGCGTAGTTCTCGTCGATCACAGGCTGATCCCCATGACCCGGCCCGCGTCCGGTGACCGGCTCATCGCGGTACTGGAACCAGCAGACGCCAACGCATTTTGGACTCGAAGCAACATCATGAATCCAGTTATTATAGAGGGCGATCTCGTCGGCTTCGTCCTTGACCAAGGGATCGTACCTGCCAAATCCGGTCTTGCCATCGTTCCATGGCGCGAACGAAAACTCGCCGCAAAATACGGGCTTGTCGATTTTGCTTAGGAAATCCGCGACAGTGAGATCCGCGAAATCGCGATCGTAATAGTCGTACCCGAAAACATCGCACCATTTGATCGTCAGCGGCCACTCGCTAGGCGGGAACTCGTTGAGCGAGGGCCAGAACCCGAAATAGAGGTGATTGGGGTCATGGGATTTGACAGCATGATACATGAAGCCGTAATAGTTGTCCATCCAAAATACGCGCAATTTCATATTTACGTTATCCCCAATTTCTAGAGGATGAGTTATCAGCTCATGCAGCGTAGGTGGCAGATTTTGGCTGTGTGCTAAAGCGGCCATGTTGCCGCCGTATTCGGAGTCGATGATCTTCTTGACGAGCGACCGCTTCAGCAGGCTGGGGATAGGTGATGCCAAGGCATTATCAACATCCTGCTTAGTGATCAAGTCGTCAAGTTCGTTGCCGCACGACCATCCGACAATGTACGGATCGTGGACATGCTTGCCGATCTGGTCAATGAGTGTCTGCCGCAAAATCCTCCGCACTTTTGGATCAAATATGTCGGGATGTCGGCCCAAATTCGGGACAGCGTCGTGATCCAAGACCGGGACAGACGGCGTTTTCGGCAGCGCCTCCTCGCCGTCGAAATCGCCCCACTTGCCAACGCCTGTGAAACCCCAAGCCCTCATGCGCTGAACTGTTGACTTGTTGCCAAGCTTGATATAGTTCGCCTGCCCGTATTTACGGATGAGGTTGGACGCGACGAAGCTGAAGTACTTGGTATCCGACTTGTCGCCCCAAGAATGCGGGGACCAGGCGTCTCGAAACTCTCCCGTCTCCGGCGGCAACGTGTCAAATAGGTATTCGCGGCCAGTGACCGGCGTCACATCCCAATGCAGCGCGGGCGCAGTGCAAAGCCCGATGTAGAAGCACGGATTGCCTTCCGGAGTAATTAGCCACCAGAACCCTTTGCGCTGAACACTGCGGTAGTAGCCTGTCGCCCTTTCGTGCCATCCTGCCTTTTTGAAGCCGCCAAAGTCATCGAAGCCCGCAACCATTTTTGCGTCCTTTAGCTCCGTATTCTCGAATTTAGCCGTGTCGCGTAGCTGAATGTCGGACTTGATAAGGGGTGGAGGATCAGACAGTCGAAGTTGGCCATATCGATCGATCAACGGAGAGTAAGGGTGAAGATCAAATCTATCCGCAATCTTGAACGTCACGCTGATTTTGATCGAATCCGTGGGTTCGAGACTTACGTCGATTGACCGCGCTCCGCCGCCCGAAAACTTGTCGCGCGCCAGACTTTCGCCGTTCTCCGAAAAAGACTCGGTGATTGGCGTTTCAGTGTTGACCTGCACGGTGATGCTGCTGACGAGCACATCAAAATCTGGCTGTGCCTTTGCGTCTTCGGAGACCGTGTTTAGATCTATTGGGTCGTCAGTGTAGGGTTTGAATCCGCCAGCCGTGCGCGTTAATAGGTTGCCGTCGAGGGCGAGATGCGATTCGGATGCCGTAATGGTTGCCGTGACCGTATGGACATCGCCAATTTTCCAGTCGCAGGAATGCTTGATGAAAGTCCAGCGTTTGCCGTCGCCGACGTACAAATTAAGCGTCAAGCCGGTGAGCGGAATCGGATGGTCGCCGGATGCGCTGCTTTCCAGTTCAAGGAAAAATCCCGTTTTGGAATCCCAGTCGAACTGCGACGCAAGCATCAGTTTGTTCTCAGCGGCAATGCTTGCGGATTCGCCGATCATGAAAACCAGGATTGCGCAAAGCAGCGGAAGAGCACTACGGGTTCTCACCAGGAGCTAGACCTTCAGTTCGCCCGCGGTGATCGTCTTCGCCTGACCGAGCAGCTTGACTCGATCGCCCGCGACGATCACCCGTATCTTGCCTGTACGTTTCGAAAGCTGGTGGCCTTTCAAATCCAGCTTTCCTAGTCTTTTAGCCCAGTACGGGCCGAGGACGCAGTGCGACGACCCAGTGGCAGGATCCTCGTTTACGCCCACAGCCGGGCAGAAAAACCGCGACACAAAATCATAGCCCTCGGAGTTTTCGTCGGCGAGAGCGGTCGCAATGATCCCGCGCACATTTGGGATTTTTCCCAAATTCAGGAAATCTGGAGTTAGACTGCGGATTTCGGCTTCGGATTCAAAAACGCACAGCATGTCCATCGAACTTCTGCCCGTGTACGAAGGCTGTGCGCCAAGCGCAACAGTAAGCTCCATAGGTGGTGCTGCGGCAAGCTGCTCAAGCGCAGGAAAATCGAGCTCGACCCAATTCTCGTTTTTCGTGGCTGTCAGTTCGCCGCTGTGCGTGTGGAAATGGATCGTCTGGCCGTTTTCGATTGTGCTGCTCTCCCAGAGGGCATGGGAGCTCGCGATGGTTGCGTGACCGCAGAGCGCAACTTCTGCGGCCGGAGTAAACCAGCGCAGGTTGAATCCGTTCGCGTGGTCGCATTTGTGCAGGAACGCGGTCTCGGAAAGGTTCATCTCGGCGGCAACCGACTGCATCCAAGATTCGGGTGCCTCATGCTCCAAAAGACATACGGCGGCAGCATTGCCTGCAAACGGTTTATCGGTGAACGCATCGACGACGAATAGCGGTGTACCCATGCAGCAAGTGTACCCCGCTAAAATTTACAGGTTGAAAATCGGCTGTTTGGAGGAATCATGCAATAGAAATATTGTTATAATGGGTAAAGTTAGATTGAGCATTCGCCGACAATAAGTCAATCGGCGACATTTGTCAATGTTGACAAGAATATGATCATCTCACGGAAGAGCAACGCAACGTCGCGTCAACTTGGTAGTGTCTGCTGCCCTATGGTCTTAACCCCTATAGGCGCTGCGAGTAGGGCAATTAACCCTACAGTCCGGCGGCAGTTCTCAAGCAGCAAAACATCCGCGCATCCACAAGAATCGCTTGTCCGGTCGGCGGTGACTGCAATTGTCGGTCTCTCCCTCACCCTTTGCATCTGGTACAACGTCTATCAGTCGCCAATTCCAACAGCTTTGGACGTCGTGCATCCTGCGTTGACCATGGTCGCGAAATCAGTTCCGCTCAGTGCAACAGTCGTCTCGGAGCGACCTACTCGTGTTAGGCTCTTAGGTGACGGCTTACAAATACGCGAAACCGGCACGACGCTGGCGGTGGCGTTTAGCGGGCCAAACGCTCGCTGGCTGAAGGCAGGTCAAACGGTCTTTCTGCGGTCGGCGGACTTCGGAGGCCCTGTTTCAGGAATTTTGCAGCGTGTGGCAGGTTCAAAAAACTTTGCGATCACTCAGATTCAACTGATCGATCATTCCAACATGCGGATCAATAGCGGCACGGATTGTGGCGCGAATGTCTTGATCACGGGTTACACCGCGCAACTGACGATCCCGGAATCTGCAGTGACCACCGTTGACGGAAATCCAACTGTTTTTGTAGTCCACAAAGGCAAATTGGAAAGTCGAACGCTGGTAATCGGACTGTCTGATCAGAACGTAGTTCCCGTGTACGCTGGCGTTCACCCTAGTGACACGGTCGTGGTCAACCCTGCCGGTGCCAGTGTCGGCGATTCCGTGATCCCGCATGTGGTTGTTGCGCCAGCGTAGCTTCCCAAATCTCTTATGCAAAGATCAGGTACGGCTGCTCGAGGATTTCCTTCAGCCTGGCGAGGAACGCCGCTGCCGGGGCACCGTCGGTAATCCGATGGTCGAACGACAGGCTGAGGTTCATCATCGGGCGCACCTCGACTTTTCCCTCAACTACGACGGGTTGTTGCAAGATTGCGCACACTCCCAAAATTGCGCACTGAGGCGGCGCGATAATCGGCGTGAAGCTTTCGATGCCGTAAGTGCCGAGGTTTGTGATGCTGAAAGTGCCTCCCGACATCTCGTCGCTTGTCAGCTTGCCGTCCTTCGCCTTCGCCGCCAGATCCTTTATGTCTTTCGATATCTCCGCAAGACCATTTGCCTGGGCGTTTCGTACCACGGGCACAACCAGCCCCGCGTCGCCCAATGACACCGCGATCCCCAAATGAACGGCCTTGTGCAGCGTTACATTCGCCCCAACCAGCGTGCTGTTCAGCATGGGATGGTCCTGCAATGCGCGCGCGGTTGCTTTTGCGATAATGTCGGTAAACGTCACCCGGATGCCGTGCGTCTTTTCGATACTCGGCAAAACGAGCTTACGCATGCGGGTCGATTCGGACATGTCAACGCTAAGATTGAGCGTCACATGCGGGGCGGTCTGAGCGCTGCGGGCAACGTTGTCCGCGATCATCTTGCGCATGCCGACAAGCGGGATGACGCGATCTTCGGTGTCCTGCGCAGGGATTGAAAGAGTTTGGGGAGTGAGCGCACGGTGGATATCGTCGCGCACAATCCGGCCCATCGGGCCGGTGCCAGCGCCCACAGCGGTCAAATCCACGCCGTGCTCCGATGCAATCGCCTTCGCCAGCGGCGAAATCCGGTCGGTCTTGGAGACGTCTCCTTGCGACTTTGCGAAGGCCAGGATGTCTGCCTCGACAATTCGGCCGTCGATTCCCGTGCCCGCACCGGCGAGGGCGGCGATATCGACTGCCAATTCGCCGGCGACACGGCGCGCCCTCGGAGAGGAAAAGATGCGGCCGCCATTGCCCGCGCCACTCGCTGTCGTAGCCGAGGACGGCTGGGGCAACTCCGCTGCGGACGGAGCGGCGGCCGCGGACGGCGCAAGCGTAATAGTGCTTGCCGCGCCGCCAAGAAGGTGATCAATAGGCTCGTTTGCTTCCGCGATTATTGCGATTGGCGTTTTGACCGGAACGCTTTCATTGGCTGCAACCAAAATCTTCCGCAATACACCCGATACCGGTGCCTCCTGCTCGATGTTGGACTTGTCCGTCATCACCTCATAAAGCAACTCGTCTTTCGCGACGCTATCGCCCTCGTCCTTGAACCACTTCGTGATGGTTCCCTCTTCCATGCTTTGGCCCAGAGCGGGCAGGTCGATTCGTGTTGCCATGTGATCTCGGTGAATGCCTTTCGATAGTGTCGCGGCGTAGCGCTGTGGTCAGAGAACTCCATTTAATCGCGCGAAGCAAGCTCGCGCCGCATTTGACGATCTTGGTCGCGCTCGGCAATGCGGTCGCGCTTGTCGTACAGCTTGCGTCCTCGCCCAACGCCAATCTCAACTTTCGCTCGCCCCCTCGAAAAGTAGAGCTTCGTGGGAACGATGGTCAGACCCTTTTCCTGGGTGCTTGCCATCAGCCTATTGATCTGCCAGTTGTGCAGGAGGAGCTTTCGTGGGCGGACAGTGTCAACGTTGTAGCGGTTGCCCTGCTCGTAGGGTGAAATCTGCATGTTCCGCAGCCACACTTCGCCGCTCTGCACAACGCAAAACCCCTCCGTCAAGTTGGCGCGCCCGAGACGCAGAGACTTGACCTCGGTTCCAGTCAGTACTAGCCCCGCTTCGTACGTCTCGCCGATCTCGTATTCGTGGTGCGCGCGCCGGTTTGCGATGCTGACGGGACGATGCGCTAATTTAGTTTTTGACTTGGCCGCCATTTCGAAGAAATTATAACAGAAACAAGACGCAAATAAAATACCTTTCGCGTTCTGTTGTTTATTTTCTTTTTCTTGCGAATCGACCCCAATGCCGGTCGCGACGGCGCATGAAGCCGACAATGCCTGGAAGCCAAGGCGGGAGGATGCCTGGACAACTCAGATTGGGAGCCACGCTATTTGCTTTGGGTGCTTGGGTTGGTTTGGGGTGCTGGTGCTCCCGAGCCATTTGGAGTTTTTGTCGAGGCTGGCGGCGTGATAGGCGGTGCCGCGCCAGCAGCCGAATGGCCAAACGCCTGGATCGACCAGGTCAGCACGGCGTACGCATAGCCTTTGCGCGGGGACGCATTGGAGACGTAGATCGCGGGATTGAAGTTAAGACTGGGAGTGATTGAGTACGTAAAACCAGCAGTAGAATAGTTGCCGCTACCTGCCTGATAGTCAACTTGAACCAGCAAATGAGATGAAACGTGGTAGGCCGCACCAAGCAGAGATTGAGTCTGGTGCGTGTTGCGAACCGATAGGCCAACTCCCTGCTCCTGGACGGGAACCTGAATCGCGCCGGCGATCAGTTCGGCCGCGCCCTCATAAAAACCGCCCTCAAGAAACGGCTGTGGCGCGCTGCCCTTGGTCAACCAGTTCAGGAATCCGGTGGAGAGCAGCCACGGGCCGTTTGCGACTAGGCCAAGCTCCGTATTGAAAATCTGCTCGCTCGGCGATGTGCCCTGAAAGACAGCGATTTCGAAATTTTTTGTGAGTCCCTGTTCGGCCTGAAACTCGTTGCGGTTTCCAATCGTCGGGTCCTGCTGCTGAAAACTTATCGACAACTGGCCATCCGGCTGGATGTCCGGCGTGACGATCTGGTTCAGGCCTTTGGTGGTGGCGAATGCAGGGATAGTGACGACTGCCAAACACACAGTTAACACGCAGGCCACCGTGCCTGCCATTCGGTTGCAACGTATCACAAAAATTGACTCCTATGCTTGCCTGTGGCAACGGGCGGCTAAAGGGTTAGCTATGCATTGACGTATAGATCAGATAAGAGTTTAGGCCAAAAATGGTAATCGCTAAGAACCAGGCGATCAATTTTGTGGCCCATCCGTTGACGAACGGCCCCATCTTAATCTTGTCCGACGTGAACTGTACCAGAGGAAAGACCGCAAACGACAACTGTACGGACAAAATCACTTGGCTGAATATCAGGAGTTTGCCAGTGCCATTGATCCCATACAGACCAACAATGATCAGCGTCGGTATGATCGCAAGCAGTCGCGAGATCATCCGCCTCACCCACGGAGCGATCTTGAACCGAGTGAACCCCTCCAGGATAATTTGCCCGGCCATAGTACCGGTCAGCGTTGAGTTCTGCCCAGACGCCAGCAGGGCAACGGCGAAAAGCGGAGTCGCTATCCCTACACCGACGAGCGGAGACAACAGCTTGTATGCGCTCTGGATATCGCCGACCTCATGATGGCCCGACTTGAAAAAGACGGCTGCTGCGACAATCAGGATGGCGGCATTAACGAAAAGCGCCAAAGTTAGCGCGATGGTCGAATCAGTATATGCGGCCTTGATCGCTTGGCCAAGCTCTTTTACTCCTCGCTCGTAACGCCTGGTCTGGATAATGGACGAGTGCAGATAGAGGTTATGCGGCATGACGGTCGCGCCCAAGATACCGAGCGCGATATAGAGCATCGCCGGGTCTTTCACGATTTGCGAACTAGGAATAAATCCCGCCATCGTTGCCGACCAATCCGGCTTTGAGTAGATCATTTCGATGGCAAAAATCGCCATCATCGAACCGATCAGCGTAATGACCAGCGCTTCCACCCAGCGGAAGCCCTTGCCCTGCATCGCAAGTACGATCAGCACATCCAGTGCCGTCAGCGAGCATCCGACGATCAAAGGGACATGAAAGAGAAGGTAAAGCGCGATTCCCGCGCCAATCACTTCGGCGATATCGCACGCAACGATTGCGACTTCAGCCGACAGCCATAGAAAAATCGACACCGGCTTGCTGTACGCATCGTGGCATGCCTGTGCCAGATCGCGACCCGTCACAATCCCAAGCTTCGCGGAAAGCGCCTGCAGGAAGACCGCCGTGAGGCTTGAGAACAGCACGACCGAAAGCAGCGCGTAATTGAACACCGCCCCGCCGCTGATATCGGTTGCCCAGTTGCCGGGATCCATGTAGCCGACGGCAATCAGATAGCCTGGCCCGAAAAAGGCGAGGAACCGTCGGAACGTGCTGGCGTCCTTTGGTACCGGGATCGAGCGGAAGACCTCTGGTAGCGACGGGATCGTAACAGGTTTGCGCCAGCCGCCGCTCGGAAACGGAATATTTTCTGCGCCGTCCGTTGCAAGTTCTACCGGACTTCGCTTAATTGGTCCTGGATTATGGCTCATTGATTTTTTGCAACCGCTGCTTCTGACGGCTCTATAAACACTTTGGATGCGGCCTGCACGCTGACACGCTGAGTCTCGCCACAGACGTCGAGCACGAGGGAACCTCCAAACGGCTCCTTTTCGATGATTTTGATCACTGTGCCGGGTTTGACCCCTCGCTCGCCCAAATAACGCAAAAGCGCATTGTCTTCGTCCGCGACTCTCCGGACTATCACCGAAGTGCCATCGGACTGCGCAGCCAAGGTCACGGTGGAGTACTTGGGCATGATGCCGTCCCGCGTCGGGATTGGATCGCCGTGCGGGTCGAATGACGGAAAACCGAGCGCGGATTCGATCCTGGTCTCCATCTCCTCGCTAATATAATGCTCGAGGCGATCTGCTTCGCCATGCACCTCTTCCCACCCAAAGCCGAGCGACTGGACAAGATACAGCTCCAAGAGACGGTGATGCCGAATGACCTCAAGCGCCATCTTTTCGCCACGATCGGTCAGCCTGACCGGATGGTATGGCGAATACACGATCATGTCGCCTTTGGCCATCGACCGCAGCATCTTACTTACGCCAGATATGCTGACTCCCACATGATCGGCAATCTTCTGCTGCGACGCCGCGTGGTCGCTCGTGTCGCACGATAGGTAGTAGATCGCCTTGAGGTAGTTCTCAACGGCTTCGGTTGTCAACTTGGGTATGTTCATGTCTAAAGTTGATAATGGTCAACAAATTAGTTATACCTCAATTATTGGCATTCTCAACAGTTTTGAAGAGGGCTGGTATGTTTGGGTGGCATGCTTGTGGGCGCCGTCCCGCAAGCATGTCTTTCAGTGCACGTTGTGGGGCAGGCGCCCCCGCCTGTCATCTGGTCATCCCGAGTGGAATGAGGTACGAATGGAGCCGAGGGAACACGTAGTTCGCCAACGGATAGCAGATTGTTAGCGAACTTCGTGTTCCCTCCATGACGCTCATTCTTCGCTATGGTCGGGATGACGGAAGAAACAGGCGGGAACCCCTGTCCGACAATCAAGCATGCTACCCATCGATCCGTCAACCTACATTTTCCGCATCACCACTAAGCTCGAATTTGCTTGCCCGATCGCCTGAAGCAGCACATTCATTTGCGCGGCTTGCGTTCCTGGGGCGAGGAACGAATTGACCGTCACATCGTAATAGCAGTGAACGGAATCTGAATCGACCGTTATGCGCTGATTGACGCTGCCATACGGATTGGTAAACTGAAAATCGTCCGATTTGTCGATGAAGTCGAAGCTGCCGTTCTCCGCGACGTCCGTGACCGACGACGCGGTCAAGCGATTGCGAGAATAGATAGGGTGAATGCGCGTGTCTGCATTGATTTGTTGCGACGCCAAGCTTAGCCCTGCAGCGGAGGCTTTGAAAATGTAGATATGTCCAACGCGGTTCATGAATTGCGGGTCATGTCCCTTAAACTCAATGGTTAGCGGCAAATCCGGATTGCTGGTATTGGCGATATTTGCCGCAGGACTTCCGGAAAAGTGCGGCAGATCAATGAGGTTTCGCAGAACATCCGTAAGCTGATTCGGCGGAGACTGGCGGATAATTCCTCGGAGTGCGGTCGCAACCTCGCCTTTGCTGGTGAATGTCAAATCGACATCAGCCGAACCATCCGCGTCAAGCGTAATCTGTTTTTTGAGCGAAAGGCCGTCCTCGCCCGGTGCGTAGATTGGCGGGCCATCGAAGAGCGGGCCGCTGGTCGCGCCTATCACTAGGCAGCGGGTGCCGCGGTCAGACGCTGGAGGGTCAGTGAACGCGTAATCGGGCGACGTGCCGTCGAGCCAATAGCTTTGACCTTCAATATCTACGCGTACGATGCAATGCGTAAACCACTCGGCATCCGGCAGAAACGTATCCACTTCCTCGCCATATTCAGGGCTGACCAGCGCCAGGTGCGCGTCGGCGATGCCGGCGGCATGCAGCATCGCGACCAGCAGCGACGCCGTGTCCTTGCAGTCGCCATATCGATTGGACAGCACTTGGGCTGCCGCATGCGGCTTATAGGCGGATTGACCAAGCTCGACGCCGACATACCGGATGTTCGCAATCACCCAATAGTAGATCGCTTTGGCCTTGTCGATATCGGTTGTTTTACCACTGGTCACCTGAGATGTGATGGACTGGATTTGGGGAGTAACGACTATTTCCGGCACCGCAATTTTCGCGTACCACTTGGAAACATCGCTCCAAGACCTGATCGTTGAAACTTCCACCCAGGGAAAGGACATCGTGTCCGGCGCAGCCCACGCCTCTTGCTCAGCGGCGGGAATATTGCGGAATATCCACTTCAGTGTCGAAAGAGCGCCACTTGTAGTCTGCGAAAAATTTGCGTCGGTCGCAGATGCGTTATGCAGCTTTTGCGCTAGGCGAATCGATGCTGGGGTCGTTACGGCATACCGCTCCTGCGTGATCGGATAAGGAGTATGGCCAAAAACATAGCGTGCGCAAAAACTGCTCGGAATGACCGGTTTCAGCGCGGTGACCGCATACGAATAGTCGATGACCGCGCCAGGCTGGGCGCCGGGCATCGTGAACGCGACTACCTGGGCATCGTCGTACATTGCGTAGCCGCTGTGGATATGTCGGCGCACGATCAGCGACGGACTAAGGGTCAAAACCTGCCCGTTTGGGAGGGTGGTCGTCGCCGTGATTCCGCTGACCGATTGCGCTGAGCTGTCAATTGGGATGCTGACATCCGCGAGCGACTGGCCAGCGGAGTCGTTGATTTTGATTCTGCAATGGACCTTGGTCACCGACGAATAGTCGGCAGCGATTGTGACCACTGTGCTTCGCAGCAAGATGACGGCGTGGTCACTCGGCGCCTGCGCGAACGCGACAGTTCGCAGTCCAATAAACGCAAGCGCAAGGCAGAAAACGAGGGCACTGGATGTTCGCATTGATTGACAGTACCCTCTCAGTTTCGCTTTAACCGCATCCTGGTACAATCGGCGGCGATGAACACACTAGGCCAATCCAATACTGGCGGAATCGATCTTCACGCCCACACGACCGCGTCCGACGGCAGCCTCACTCCAACCCAGCTTGTCCGCAAAGCCGAAGCGCTCGGTTTGTCGGCGCTTGCGGTCACTGATCACGACACTGTGGCTGGCTTGGACGAGGCGATTGCGGCATCTAACCTCAGCGGCAAATTGGAGCTTGTGCCAGGCGTCGAGCTGTCCATTGAGGACGAAATTGGCCGATTCCACATGCTTGGGCTCTTGTTCGACCTTGCAAATCCGATTCTGGCCAACACGCTAGAAGAACTGCGCCGGCGACGCTCAGTTCGCAACGAAAAAATCATTGAGAAGGCAAAAGAGCTAGGCATGCCGCTGACCTGGGACGATGTCTTGGCCCAGCTTTCCGACGGCGGCGAGGTCGTAGGGCGCCCGCATATCGCGGCGGCCATGGTGAAGAAGCGGATTGTCGGGACTCGTCAAGAGGCGTTCGACAAGTGGCTCGCAACGGACAAGCCGCTCTATTTCTCGAAGCATGGCCTCGATGCCACCGACGCCTGCGCCCTCCTGCACAAAGCGGGTGGGCTAGCGTTCATGGCCCATCCGGGACTCACCAAATGGGCCGATCCCGACGCGCTACGGCCTATCCTAGAAAATTTGAAGGCGAAGGGATTGGACGGGCTGGAGGTCTACTACTCGCTGCATTCGCCCGAACAGACGGAAGCCTATCGCCAAATCGCGTCCAACCTTGGCCTGCTGATGTCCGGTGGCTCGGACTTCCACGGCGACCCCAAGCCGACCGTACCGCTAGGGGTGGTAACGGATGGACAGGCAGCGGACACGGAACTGCTGGTGGAATTGAAGGAGCGGTTAGGATAGCGGGTGGCAAGATTGGCGTCTCAGCGCCAGCCATGACTTTTTGCGTGGCAGGCGTCCCCGCCGGTCATCGGGTCATTCCGAGCGGAATGAGGCACGAATGAAGTCGAGGAAACACGTAGTTCGCTAGTTGCTAAGCTGATCGCAATCGAACTACGTGTTCCCTCCACTCCGCTCATTCTTCGCTTCGGTCGGGATGACTCTCAGCTCCTCCAACCGCTCCTTGATCTTCGCCTCTGCGCCGTTTTCGGTCGGCTCGTAATAAGGCTGTGATTGAATGCCGTCCGGCATGTACTTCTGCGGATAGTAGTTTCCCGGATGGTCGTGTGGGTAGACGTACCCCGCACCGGCGGGCGGTTCGCCCGCTTGACGCCGACCCGTTGCGGAGCGCGGATCGCGGAACGCTCTCGGCACCGGCTTCGACTGCATCGTCTGGACATCTTCCATTGCACGCTTTAGGCCGAGATAGCTGGCATTACTTTTTGGTGCCGATGCCAAGTAGGTCACCGCCTGCGCGAGGTTAAGCTGCGCTTCGGGAAGGCCGACATATTCCACTGCGTGAGCGGCTGCATTAGCGACAACGATTCCCATCGGATCCGCGTTACCAATATCCTCCGACGCCAAAATCACCAGCCGCCGCGCGATAAAGCGTGCGTCCTCGCCCGCGGTCAGCATGCGCGCGAGATAGTGCAACGCGGCATCGGGATCGCTCCCACGCACGCTCTTGATAAACGCTGAAATGGTATCGTAGTGCCGATCTCCGGTTTTGTCGTAAAGCAGTGCGCGCCGTTGCAGCGCCTCTTCCGCAAGCTCCTTATCGATGAGTCGCGGCGCGCCGTTTTTGCGCGATTCGGGGCGAGCAATCAGTGCTGCCGCTTCAAGCGCGTTGAGCGCAGTTCGCGCGTCACCCTCCGCGCGGTTGACAAGATGTGTCCGCGCCTCTGGGTCGATCTGAACATGCAGATTGCCAAGGCCACGCTCCTCATCGGCGATTGCGCGGTCGATTAATTGGCCAACTTCGCCGTCAGTTAGGCGTTCAAATGTGAAAACCCGCGCCCGGGAAAGGAGCGGAGCATTCACTTCGAAATAAGGATTTTCCGTGGTTGCGCCGATCAGCGAAACCGTGCCGTTTTCGACATGCGGCAGAAGGGCGTCTTGTTGCGATTTGTTGAATCGATGGATTTCGTCGATGAACAAGACAGTCTTTTTGCCGTAAAGACGGCGGCGCTGCGAGGCGGCTTCGATCACTTTTCGCAGCTCAGGCACACCGCCCGTGACCGCAGAAAAGTTTTCGAAATGCGCCTTGGTGGTTCCCGCGATGACCATGGCGAGGGTCGATTTGCCGACACCCGGAGGGCCGTAGAAGATGACCGACGTGAGCGCGTCCTGTTCGATCGCGCGCCGCAGGAGAGCGTTGGGGCCAAGGATGGTTTGCTGGCCGACAACTTCGTCGAGCGTCCGTGGGCGCATACGCGCAGCAAGCGGTGTGTGCGGCGCAGCAGCGCCGGTTTTCTCGGTTTCGTCGGAAAACAGATCCATGATAGTAGCTCAGCAAGACAGTGAACATCTGTTCTATTCGTGAGATGTTACCTCATGGGGAGGGGATGAGGAAGCGCGCCGTTGCACCGGGCCAAGAAAAACCCCGCATGTGCCGTGTGCCGAACACGTTTTTGAACCCGTGGAATACGGGCGGGTGACCACCGATCTGCTTCGCGATTCCTCGTGAGAGGCTCCCACTTGGCAAACCTGTCGCGGCCCCCTAGACGTCTGATCGTTGGCTCAAAACGATTGTTGGCATCACGCAAACACCGCAGGGCTGAGAAAATGGTAGCACAGGGAGTTGAGGCTGTCAAGGCGAACAGTGTTTGTCTGGCGCACGACAAGATCGGAGTCTGGCATGATCAACGGAGAAGTTTGGTAATGGCCTGGTCGATCAGCCGGACGGAGCGGCTCCAAGTGTCGTTGATCATTTTGCTCAATTGTTCCCATCTGCCAGTAAGTCGTCAGCGCCGCCATCCGCGCGAATTGTCCGCAAAAACGTCAACTTGCCCCATTGCCACTTGTAAACCGCGTCGGGAGTGGTAACGGTGAGTGCCCGCGATTTTTCGTCCCATTCGACAGACTCGGGACTGGTACCAAGGTTCGTGCGAACAATCCATGGCTGCGAAATCATTTTCGCCTTCAGCACGGCCACACTTGGATTGGGGAGGGTGAAAATGACGGCGATCAAGCTGCCGTCGGGCGTGGGAATTGCGCTGGAGCCGGCGACACTCTCCGTTTGCCAGTCCCGATGCACACGAGATCTAAACGCCCGCTTGACGGAGTACGGCGCGTTTTTCGGCGTCTCGTCGATGTAGAGAAGCGTGTCCTCGTTCTCCCAGCGTGCGGCGCGGGCGTGGTCGGCACGAAAGACAGTGACGCCTCGCGGCCCAGCGATGGTCAACTTGTCGGTCTCGGAGATGGCCGCGCGGTATCCACCAAACTGCGCGGGATCGCGGCTAAGCTGCTTGGGATTCTTGCGGTCAATGATTCGGGCAAAGGCAATTTTTCGGGGCATAGGGTGAGTGATCCGTCGCTCGGCTATTCGCCCAGCGCAACCCTTAGCTTACCCTGTGCCGCGTCAATTAGGCGTATGCCATCCGCCGAAGAGACGCCTCGTAGCAGCATCAGAATGGCCAGCTTTGCACTGCCGCCCGATTGACTCAGCGCCTCTGTGACTTCTGAATGGGACGCGCCAGTGATCTCTTGAACCAGGCGGTGTGCGCGAGCCTTAAGTTTTTCGTTGGTCGCCATGACGTCAACCATTGCGTTGCCAAACGTCTTCCCCAGTTCAATCATGGCCTGAGTCGTCAGCATATTCAAGACAAGTTTTTGTGCCGTCCCCGATTTCAGTCGGGTTGATCCGGCGACAAACTCCGGGCCGACTACGACCGCAATCGTGACCTCAGCATGTCGCTCAATCTCAGAAGGACGATTGTTGGTCACGGCTACTGTTGACGCTCCGGCGGTCCGTGCCGCGTCGAGAGCACCCAAGACATACGGCGTTAGCCCGCTGGCGGCGATGCCAACGACGGTATCTCTTTCACTCACCGAATGCTCTTCGATCGCGCCTGCGCCCGCCATGCGGTCATCCTCGACCCCCTCGACGGATGCGGTCATCGCTGGAATTCCGCCCGCGATGATCCCCTGCACAAGCGACGGATCTGCCCCAAACGTTGGCGGCATTTCCGTGGCGTCCAGAACCCCAAGCCGGCCGCTTGTTCCCGCACCAACATAGATCAGCCTCCCGCCAGAACGCAGCGACTGCGCAATCATCTCGACGGCGCGGACAATCGATGGAACCTCCCGCCCGACTGCAATCGGAACCTCGCAATCGAGCTCGTTCTGCAAGCGGCAACGCTCCTCGATGCTAAGCAAATCGACGGTCGAAAGCTTAGGATCTCGCTCCTCTGTAGTCAGTGTCTTGAGGCTGGAAATGAGGTCTAGATGTGGCTTTGGATCGTTCATGAGGTTGAAGCCTATTCGGTCGCTCTTAGAACAAGCGGAACGTCGTTGGTATAATGCTTGTTAAGAGTGTAAAAGATTGTGCTGGGCGAGGTGCTTAGCCGACAATCAAAATATGTTAAATTGCGCGGGAGGTAGGTTGACTTAATGCCGACTTACGGATATCAGTGTACTCGATGCGAGAACGACTTCGAGGTGTTTCAAAGAATAACGGACGACCCGTTGAAGAGCTGCGATGCCTGCGGAGGCGATCTTCAAAAGAAGATTTTTCCGGTCGGCATTGTTTTCAAAGGGTCCGGTTTTTACGTCAACGATTATGCCAGTAAAGGCAAGGCGACGGACGTTCCTACGGACACGTCAGCTCCTGTCGCCAAAGCTGCGGAGACTGCTGCGCCTGCCGCGACCGAAACCAAAAGCGAACCTGCCACACCTGCGGTGCCTGCAAAGGCTGAATCAGCTTCGACGCCCGCTCCGACGGCAGGTAGTCCGGCATAAACATGCAGGCTAGGCAAACTGACTATTCATGCAGCTTAATGTTCATATGAACATTAAGCTGCATGAAAAATCCCCGCTCTCATTTGAAAGCGGGGATTTTTCATTCTCTACTTCATAGTTGCTTATCGGCTGACGATTATCAAGTGACCTGTGAGCGCGTCGTAGCTGATGCGAACATTCATCGCAAGCGGGAAGAAATCAAGCGGCAGCATGGTTCGGTTCAAGAACAGGTAGGGCGCTGCGCTAAGCGGTATTACCTGATTATTGACGCTGGCTTTCTTCGAACCGATAGTCACCGAAATGTCGCGGTCGGCGCTAACGGCGTGGACTGATTGCTTCGCATTATCCCACTCAAGCTGCCCGCCCTCACTTTCGAAAATCTGCCGGAACGGAGCGAAGAGGATCGAACCTCGGCTTTGAAGCGGGCGATCCAAGGCAACTCGCCGGTCATCAAACACGACCTGATAGGCACCGTTCAGTCGGTTGCGGTCATGGCTGGTCAGGTCGGAAATGCTGACCGTGTGCTGGATCAGCGCGGGCATCTCCTGCGCAGCTTCGGCCTGAATCTTGGCGATAGCCGGCGCTGTAATCTGATCGGCCCCAACATAGATATCGGAGTCATCTACGCTCGCCGATGCGATCTGCTCTAGTTTGGTTGGCGTCTTGATGGCCGCGGTAGCAAGCGGCGTCATCACTAAAACGGGCGATCCAGCTACCGGCACGAAGGCGCGCTGCGCGACACTCTGCTGTGGCAGCACGACTGCTGAAGGAATCGAGGGCTGGGTAATGGCAGTGGAAACTTCTCCCGATTCAAGGTCGCCTGACCCGATGGACGCGATTTGCTCAAGTTTGGAGCCGTCGGTTGCGAGGCTGGACGTTTTCAAATCAACCTTTGACAGCAACGGCTCGCCGAAATTCTTAGCTGTCTTAGGCTGTGGCGCGGGCAGCGAAGCCAAGGCTCGCTCAGTGGCGGAGATCGGTGTTTCCGACACCACCGGCGCGATGAGCGTTTCGTTCACCGAAGCTGGCTCGTTGCTGACTGAGCCGAGATTGATCGATGCGAGTCGAGTATCATTCGCAACTGATGTAAAGACGTTCTGTTTGGCCGCATGCGCGATCATCGGCTCACCCAGGCTGAGGGGCCGAACAACAGCGGCAGGCTTTGCGGCAATCGTTGCCTGGGGCTTTGCGGCAACAGGAGCATTCGTATGCTTGGGCTGCGCGGTCGCCGTGAAATCGGACAGGTCGTGCCGCTCGAAAGTGCGCCCGCCGGGGTTGTTCACCAGCACTCGCACGGGCGACGCATGACCGACAAGCTGCGAATCGTTGTAGCCCCAAACTTCGATGGTATGGTAGCCGTTTGCGAGGCGGGTCGTATCCCAGTCGAAAACGTATGGCGGGAAGTTGCGCAGCGTCTTAAACGCGTGGTCGATGAAGAGCGAAACATACGGCGACTTGCCGCTCGGGTCTTCCGCGTTCACCTTGATTCGAACGATTCCCTGAACGCTGCCGTTTGAGATCGGATCAACAACGGCGAGAGCCGGCGCACCCGCGACATCGCTTGCCGGACCCTCATCCGCTTGACCAGCAGTGCTGCGCGATTGATCGGTGCTCTCCTGCACAGGTGCTGGCGGAAGGTTCAGCGACGTGCGTGCGGACGCGACTTCTTCGTCTGTTGCAGTGGCGCGAACGACAATCGAATGTTGGCCGCCTCTGAGCGCGGCGGCTTCGATATCAAACGAAATCTCCCCGCGGTTCTCAGGCGAATTCAGCTTCTGAGTCGCCATACGCTTGCCGTCGATGTACAACTCGATGCTGGAAACGCCATACGACGACTCGTAATAGGCGGAAACTTCAACTTCTTTGACACCGGCGAAGGACGTTCCCGGATTTGGGCTAAGGATGGTCACATAGACGCCAGCGTTCGACGAGTTTTGCGTCGCTCCGATGGAAGTGTCTGCGACAGCCATGCTTGGCACGGCGGCCACGGAAAGCAAGGCGGCAGTTGCGATGGCGGTCTTAAATGCGCGGTGCGCTGAGAGCGGTGTCCAGGAGTTGCAGTTCATGGGATTT
Organism: uncultured Armatimonadota bacterium; assembly: GCA_963699265.1. Taxonomy (GTDB): domain Bacteria; phylum Armatimonadota; class Armatimonadia; order Armatimonadales; family Capsulimonadaceae; genus CAXSEA01. The sequence continues at coordinate 3,443,190 of OY969427.1, forward strand.
GAAAACCCTTCCGTGTTTTTCAATCTAGATACAGGTGGCAGGATTAATTGGCAGCGCTCCGAGTATGCGGTTACGCGGCAAATCTCAATTGTTTGATCGGATCGTAACGTGAAAAGAAAAGGGCGTAAGATTGCAGGTAGACGCCGAATAGTAACACGCGAGAAGTCATTTGTCAAGTAATTCCAGCAGGCGGAGGCAAAAGAAAGGGAACGGCTATACGACCAGCAGGACGCCAGTCGAAACACCGTTCCCTTCCCCCTTATTGGGTGATCAGCAAGGCAGCCCGTTCATGACCTTCTGTTGAAAGGTCCCGATTGGGTTTTCGCCGTGGGTTAAAACGAGGCTAAACCTCGCCACCACCCTGTTGACTGTGTTCCATAAAGCCACCACCTCCTGGTTTAAGCGTTGAAAAGATTATACCGCACTTCCATCGCGCGGCTCGACATGGCATCCAATGCAGCTTCAATAGCCAATCGGTTTTGCTTAACAGAGCAATAGGGTATACGTTGGTCAGCAAGCAACAGCGAAAGAAGCTTGATTGGAATGAGCGGAAAACCTTGAAAATGAACGATATTTTTCGTCAAGGGGGACATGGTTTATGAGCACAGTACCGTCATCGGGATCGTCAGGAACGGAAGGATCGAGTTCAAATGTGGCGTGGGGAACGATTGTAGTCGTTCTTGTGGTCGTGATCGCAGCGATCGTCATAGGCATTTCGGTCAACAACAACAACGCCGCGAACCAACCGCCGTCGAACACGACAACGATTGTTCACGACCAGACTCCAGCGCCAGTGACTAGCTCACCGACACCAGCGCCAGCAACATCGACAAGCAGCACGACTGTAAATGTGCCGTCGCCGGCTCCTGCACAGTCAAACAGTACAAGTTCGCCAGGTTCGCAGAGCGACTCGACCTCGTCGCCGTCGCCGACATCGAGCGCAACAGGCAACGCAGGTTCATCTGGCGCAGCCGGAACAGGCGCAGCAGGGTCCGGATCTGGTCAGTAGTCTTGTAAGTATGAAAAGTCCAAAGCCTCAGCGATTCTGCTGAGGCTTTTTCTATGAAAAGGTTTCGGCGTTGGATGATCGCCTTTGTTGACAGATCGATCGCACGTTACCATAATATACGCCGGTCTATTCGGATGTGCAGACGCTGTTGGCAACTTTTACCTCTCTAAGGCGAGAAAACTTTGAAACTTCGTATTGGTCTTCCCAAAGGCAGTCTTCAGGACGCAACATTCAACCTCTTCAAAAAGGCTGGTTGGGATTTTCGGGTGAGCACTCGCTCTTATCAGCCTGTGGTCGACGATCCCGAACTTGACCCGGTTTTGCTGCGTGCGCAGGAGATTCCTCGATACGTGCACGCTGGTGTTCTGGATGCGGGCATCACTGGATACGACAATGTTGTCGAGGCTCAGGCGGACGTCCACGAAGTCTCCGAGCTTGTTTATAGTAAGGCCACTAGCCGCCCGTACCGCTGGGTTTTGGCTGTACCCAACAACTCCACTATCGCCGGTCCAAAAGACCTCGAGGGGAAGCGGATCGCTACCGAGCTTGTCGGTGTGACCAAGCAGTATTTAGCGAAACATGGTGTGAAAGCCGACGTCGAGTTTAGCTGGGGTGCGACGGAAGTCAAGGTGCCCGATCTGGTGGACGCGATTGTAGAAGGCACCGAAACGGGCAGTACGCTCGCGGCGCATGGCCTGAAAATTGTGGACACCCTCCTTGAAAGTACGACGCGCCTGATCGCGCATCGACCGTCCTGGGCCGACGGATGGAAGCGAACCAAGCTGGAGAATCTGGCGATGTTGCTGCAAGGTGCGCTGGACGCCGATTCGCTTGTCGGCCTCAAGATGAACGTCATGCGGGTCAATCTGGATGCTGTTGCCGCCATCCTTCCAGCTCTTCAGAACCCGACCATTTCACCACTCGCCGATGATGCGTGGGTGGCGCTCGAAACGATCATCCCGGAGAAGACCGTCCGCGACATCATCCCGGAGCTCAAGCGCGCAGGCGCGAGAGGGCTGGTCGAGTATCCGTTGAATAAGGTGATCTATTAGTAAAGAAGGGTCGCGACATCAATCGTTTATAATGGTGCTATGCCCGTTGCCGACCCCCTCCTATCGCCCGCGTTCCTGGCACGACTCGAGCGCCTAAGCCTCATTTCGAAGCGACCAATGCGCGGACAAGTGATCGGCGGTCGGCGCAGCCTTAAGCACGGCGCAAGCGTCGAGTTTTCCGACTTCCGTGAATATGTCCGTGGCGACGATCTGCGATATGTCGATTGGAAAGCGTATGGCCGCCTTGACAAGCTGTTCGTTAAGCTGTTCCTCGACGAGGACGATCTGTCGCTCCATCTTCTGCTGGACGCCAGCAGTTCCATGCGGTTCGGTCAACCAAAATCAAAATTGCGGTTTGCGCAGGAGCTCTCAGCGGCGATGGGTGCGATTGCGCTTCTGCAGTTCGATCGGTGTAGTGTCACGACAATCCCGCGCGAGCGTGTAAAATTCCCCGTCCTGCGTGGACGAGGCGCCATGGCGACCCTGCTGCGAATTGTGGAATGCGTAAGTGATTCCGGCCAGGCAGATCTTGCTCAGAACCTGCGCGGGCTGATGGTCGATCCTCGGTCGCCAGGCGTTCTAATCATCATGTCGGACTTTTACCGACACGGCCTGACACGACCGCTCCTAGAAAATCTGCGACGCCGGTTTGATGTCACCTTGATTCATGTGCTTTCGCCGGAGGAAGTTGATCCGTCAAGTGCGCTCGGCAGCGAAAGCGATGTGCGCCTGACCGACAGCGAATCCAGCGCGTTTGTCGAGCTGAGCATAACGCCCGCCATCTTAGAGGAATATGCGAAACGGATGAACGAATACTGCAAGGAGCTGGAATCACTCGCGTGGTCGTCAGGGGCGGGATACATGCGGGTCACAAGCGATATGGATGTCGAGGAATTCGTCATGAACACTTTGCGGCAACGCAGGGTTGTTCGGTGAAGACACCTTAGGAGGCGGGCAATGCAGATGGAGACAAAGAAGGTCAGATTGGTACAGTGCTGGGATGACGGAATCGTGGACGATATCCGTCTGACCGAAATCTTGCGGAAGTACGATGCAAAGGCATCGTTCAACCTCAACTTCGACTTGCATAGAGCGCAACGCTACGAGGGATGGAAATGCAAGGATCATGACGTGCAGCGCCTAGCACTACCGGAACTTCGGGACGTCTACGAAGGCTTCATAATCGCGAACCACTCGGCGACTCATCCGCACTTGGCGGACATTCCTCCGGCCCATGCCTTTCGCGACATCTTGGATGGCAAAAACAGTCTTGAGCAGCATTTTGGTTGCTCTGTCACCGGATTTGCCTATCCGTTCGGCAGCCAAAATGATGAGGTCGCCGAAATGTTGCGAGAAACTGGACATGTCTATGGACGTGTTGTGGAACGGACAGACCGCGTCTTCCCGGTTGCCGATCCAATGGTGCTTCGCGCAAATTGCCATTTTCTCGACACCGACTTTTGGCCGAAATTTGAGTCAGTAGCCTCGGACGAGACTGCGGATGTCTTCTATTTTTGGGGACACAGCTACGAAAATGTCGATGAACAAGCATGGGAGGAGTTCGACAAGCAGATCGAACGGCTGTCGGAACATCCACGCACGGTGTGGGCGGACTTGCCGAGTTTGTTTGAAACTACCCCTCCGTCTCGCGGACTCGCGACCTCCCCGCAAGGAGAAGGCAAGGTTTAGGAAATATTGGTTAGATTTTATGTTCCGTAGAGTCTATCGCCGAAGTCGCCAAGTCCGGGCAGGATGTACTTCTTATTGTTGAGTTCACGATCCAGGGCCGACGAAAAAATGGTGACCTCGGGATGGTCAGCAAGCATTCGCGCGACACCTTCTGGCGCGGAAACTATTGACAGCATGACGATCCGCTGCGGATCATAGGTTTTGACCACATTGCACGCCTGCGATGCCGAGCCGCCGGTTGCGAGCATCGGGTCGAGCAGGAACACCGTTTTGCCGGATGTTTCAGGCGGCAGCTTTGCATAGTAGGAACTGGCGACTGCCGTAGTCTCGTCACGCTCCAGCCCAATGTAGCCAACCGAGACGTCCGGAAACATCTCCACAATCGGATCGAGCATTCCAAGACCAGCGCGCAAGATCGCGACTGCGACGATCGGCCTTATGCACAGCCCTACGAACGGCTCGAGCGGCGTTTGAACGGCCGCGGTTTCGGTGGCGAGATCGCGCGATGCCGCCACGGCAAGCAGTGTGGTCAGCCGTTTGCACAGGGTGCGAAACTGCCCCGGAGGGGTATCCTGATCGCGCAGGCTAGTCAGGAAATGCTGTGCCAAGGGATGATCGACAAGTTGAAAGTTCGAGAATTGCATAGTTTGATCGCTGATTTCGTTCGTTCGTTTGTCCCGCGAGCATCCCTCCAATGACATTCGGCGCGCCGCTTAATTTTCTGTGGCTTCTGCCCGCGCTTGGCGCAATCACTATCATCTACCTGATGCGCAAGCCGCGCAAGGACATTGCCGTCCCTAGCACGCTGTTTTGGAGCTTGCTGCCTGAGCAGTCCATGCGCGCGACCCGTTTTCAGAAATTCGTGCCGGAACTGCTTTTCTTTCTGCAGGCGCTGGCCGCTCTCCTGCTTATTATTGCGGCAGCGCAGCCGCTTGTTCTGACTTCCGCGAAGCAATCCCGAAACTGGGCGATCATTATTGACAACGGCGGCAGCATGAACGCCACCGATGGGCAGGCCACCAGGCTTGACACTGCAAAGGATCGCGCTTCCGCTTTCCTGAATACGCAATCCGGAAGTGACGACAATTATGTTATCGTAACCGCGGCCGGCGCGCCGTCGGTCGATCTGTCGCCAACCCACATCCGAGCCTCCGAAAATGCTGCGATTGCGTCGATCCCGCCTACCGACGAACATAGCGACATAGGCGGAGCAGTCGCCGTCGCATCCGATGCTCTAAAGAACATTCACGGCACCCCGGCGAACTCCAGGATCGTCATTTTTTCAGACGGAGCGTTTGACTCGTCGGTTGACTCCTCTGCCATGAAGTCAGCATCCGGAATTCCGACAAGCCTGGTTCACATCGCGCGCGGCGACGATGCCAATGCCGCAATCACACGATTGGTGGTCCAGCGTGACCCTGTATACCCTTCGCAGCGGCTCGATATCTACGCTGAAGTGCGCACCTATGGGACTTCACATCCTGTGAACGCCGAATTGACATTATCCACTGGATCGAGCGTCGAGCTCACTCAATCTGTGACGATTGCGCCAGGCCGCCCGACCAGTATTTCCGCGACCATCGACGCACCCCAAGCCGAAACCGTGCTCAAGGCAGAATTGAAGACCGAAGCCGATTCCCTTGCCGACGACGACTCGGCCTACGCCATCCTGTCATCATCGGGATCGACTCGACTGCTGCTCATCACGGATGGCGATCCTCCGCTCGAACGCGCCCTTGCGCTGTTGCCGGGCGTTTCGGTGGATGTCGCGTCATTGGCAAATTTCCAGCGATTCGGCGCGCCAAGTGGTTATGACGGTTATGTTGTCGATGCTGGGGACACGTCCGTATCGGCGGCCGGATTACCTGGAAACTCGCTGATTTGGGGTGGGGCAGAGCCGAAGTTTGTTACGACGGACACGGCGACCGCGCAGATTGTCGATTGGGATCGTGCTCATCCCGTTATGCGGTTTCTGGATCTATCGGATATCTCACTCAATGCGCCGTCGTGGATCTTCACGGGCGCGTGGGCGCCGCTAGCGGAAGATAGTTCGGGGACAGTCATCGCTGCACTGGATTCTGGAGGCCGACGCGACATCCGCGCGAGCTTTTCGCCAAAGGATTCCGCGTTTGCTTCCAGCTCGGCGTTCCCGATTTTCATAGCAAACTCGATTGCGTGGTTGACAAGCCAAGGGGGCCAAAGTGATATCGCCGGAGTGCCAATTGCGCTTTCGCCAGCAGCGGGAGGATGGACTGTGCGTGGGCCACGCGGGACGACAGTTTCAGGAGTTTGCACAGGAGCAGCAGGCTCGCCCTGCACGGTGGAAGCGTCATTGGCAGGGGTCTATCAGGCGAAGTCGCCGAGCGGCGAGCTGACGTTTGTTCGCAACTTCGACCCGGCGGCGTCAGATATCACGCCAAAAACGCATCAATTTGCGGTGCTAAGCGAAGGTCAGCCTGCGGCTGGCGCAAAGCGCGCGTGGACTGCCATTACAGGACTGGTTGCGGCGCTATGTGTCTTGCTGCTGGCCACAGAGTGGGCGGTTTACCACCGGGGAAGCCCTTTCCACCAACCCCCTTCCCATAGGAATAGGAAAGGGGAGTAAATGCAAGAAAAGCTCAGGAGATATCAGGTTCCTTCCCTTCCCGCTGCGGGAGGGGTGGCGACTTGTCGCCGGGGTAGGTCACGCCTTCTCCAGCTTCGCAAAGCTGGCCATCAGCTTCTTGATGCCGATGGGCGCGGGGAATGCGACCGTCACCTGCGTATCGCCGCCGTTTGGCGTCATGGTCACAACCGTGCCAGGCCCAAAAGTCGCGTGTTTGACACGGTCGCCCAGCTTGTAGGTCAGGCGCGGCGCTTCTGCCGTCGCTGTCCCAGCGGCGATGGCGGATTTGGCAGCGGCGCTCGTGGCGAGTTCGCTCCAGGTCGGTGCGGACTGGGCAATCGGCCGGTTGGTGAATGCCGAAATGTTCGGCGTGTACGGCTGCGAGTGCTGCGGGCGCGAACTTCGGGCGATGTAGAGCGACATCGGGATTTCCGAAACGAAGCGCGAAACTGGATTGCGTGACGTGTTCCCAAAGACCATCCTGGCGTCGGCGAAGCTCATGTAGAGCTGCTTTTTGGCGCGCGTGATTCCGACGTAGCAGAGCCTGCGCTCCTCCTCCATCTCGGACTGGTTCCCCATCGAGCGGAGGTGCGGGAAGATGCCCTCTTCCAATCCAGTCAGGAACACCACCGGAAACTCGAGCCCCTTGGCGGAGTGGAGGGTCATGAGCGTGACCGCGTCGGCGTTCTCGTCAAGCTGATCCACATCCGAAACGAGCGCGACATTCTCCAGGAACATCGGCAGGGACTTGTCGGCGTCGTCACCCTGCTGCGATTCAAACTCCTTTGCCACCGTGATCAGCTCGAGGACGTTCTCCTTGCGCATTTCGGCGTCCTGTTTGTTACCCTCTTTTTCAAGCTCAGTGAGGTAGCCGGTCGTGTCGAGAACGTCTTGAATAAACGCGCTGACCGATTTCTTTGCAGCAGATGACCGAAGATACTCGATCATCTTAACAAAGCCCAAAATGCTTGCCCTAGCGCGTGCGCCAAGATCCGCCTCATGGCAATGTTGCAGCGCTTCCCAGTAAAGAATGCCCTCTTTGTTCGCGAGCTGCTTTATCTTTTCGGCGGTTGCAAGTCCGATGTTGCGCGCGGGCACATTGATAATACGGCGCAAACTGATGCTGTCGTACGGATTCATGGCGACTCGCAAGTACGCCAGGATGTCCTTAACTTCGCGCCGCTCGTAGAAGCGAACACCACCCACGATTCGGTACGGGATGCGATTTTGCAGGAACTGCTCTTCCAACGCGCGGCTCTGGGCGTTGGTGCGATAAAGCACGGCAAAGTCGCGGTAGGTGTGCTCGTGCTCGCGGATTCCGGCGCTGATCGCGCCGACGATGGCGAAGCCTTCGTCGATTTCGTTCGACGTTTCCAGCAGGACGATATGCTCGCCCTCAACATTGTCTGTCCAAAGCCGCTTTTCCGCGCGCGACTTGTTGTTCTTGACAACATGATATGCCGCGTCCAGGATGGTTTTGGTTGAGCGGTAGTTCTGCTCAAGCTTGATGATCTTCGCGTCGGGAAAGTCGCGCTCAAAGTTTAGGATGATTTGTACGTTTGCGCCGCGGAACGCATAGATGCTCTGGTCGTCGTCGCCGACAACGCAAAGATTCTTGTGCTGGCCGCTGAGCAGCGATAGCAGCTTGTACTGGCTTTCGTTGGTGTCCTGGAACTCGTCGCAGTGCACGTAGATGAATCGCCGCTGATAGTGATCGCGTGCGGACTCGGATTTCTGCAGAAGCTGCACCGCCTGCATGATGAGATCGTCAAAGTCCAGCGCGTTCGCCTGGGTCAGCCGATCCTGATACATCTTATAGATGATGCCGACGGCGCGGTCGAATGGCGACGAAAAATCGCTGCCGAGCATGTCCTGCGGCGTGATCAGCGACTCCTTCGCCTTGGAGATTTGGCCAAGCATGGCGCGAGGCTGGTAGAGTTTTTCGTCGTAGTCCTTCTCTTTGAGGCACTCGCGGACGATCTGCATCTGGTCGGCATCGTCGTAGATGGCGAACGACGACACCAGCCCGATATCCTTGCCGCGCTCGCGCAGGATTCGGGCGCAAATGGAGTGGAACGTCCCCGCCCAGACTTCGCGGGCACTGCTGTCGCCGATGAGCGACGCGATCCGGTGCTTCATCTCCTTGGCCGCTTTGTTGGTGAATGTCACCGCCAGGATGTTGTATGGCCGTACTTCGCGCTCACGTATGAGGTAAGCCACTCTGCGCGTTAGAACGTTTGTCTTGCCGCTGCCGGCACCGGCAAAGATGAGAAGGGGGCCAGATTCGTGTGTGACGGCGTCGCGCTGCTGCGGATTGAGGCCGGTCAAAAGTGGGGATTCCATACGGAAACTTATTATACCCGCGTGATAAAGGTTACGCGTACGGTTCGCAGGAAAGACCCTCCCAACCTTCCGAAGCGGGAAGAGCAAAAGCAAGAAAAGCCTTGGAATTTAGTGCAATTTCAGGCTCCTCCCGTTTCAGTAGGCGGGGTAGGTCAATTCCACGCATTCGCCGTATTCTTCTTTTCTTCCGTAGGGTCGCCATCTTGTCCCGTCGCTTCCGCGGAAGCGGTCGAGTCGGGATCGACGTCGCCAGGCATAGGTGTCTGGCCGTTGTCCAAATCGACTGGCACATAAACCCCGCTTTGGTTCGACGGCGGCGGCATTGCGGGGTTGGGTAGGTCGTTTACGTCAAGAACATCCGCCGGGATCGGATCGGCACTGCCGTTGTTCGCTTGGCTGGCCATTATTTTGGTACTCCTGCGCTCTGCGGCTTATTTGCCTCATGATCGTCCGCTGGCGACTGTTTCGGGTCGTTTTCCGCGCCGAATGTCAGGTCGTGCTGATTTTGGTGCGTCGAGTCCGCGCCGCCCGGCGACGTGCTTTTTCCGCTGCCGATCTGGTGGGGATCGGACGGATGGGTATTTTCGGCTTGCGGCACTGGCGTGTCCTTGGTGATGGTCATGGATCAAAATCTCCTGAGAGCGGTTTACCCATGATGGACTCGTCCCAAAAGCAACTCAGCAGGCAAGCTCATCCATAAGAAAAAAAATAGATCAAACCTAGCAATTTTGCACTATGATAATTTTGTCGCTTGCAGCATAATGTATACGCCCGGTTCCACAACGCCCGCCATTGCGACTTGCAGTACCGCCGCTGTCGCGTGTTTACTCCGGCCAAATCTATTCTCTAGCGAACTTTCAGGAGATTCCCACTTTGGCACGAATTTCTAGCGCGAGCCTGCTCGCCATTTCCACAGCGGCGCTCTGCGTGGCTGCACCCGCATTTGCATCAACCGCTAAGCCCGAGATCGTCGTCCCGGCCTCGAGCATCGAAAAGCCGTCCGATATCGGCAAGCACGCTCATACTTGCTTCGTGACGCTCAAGAACTCACCGATGGTGTTCCGCCCGGATACTGTTCCTGGACCTGAGTCCCCGGCCACTTTGCGTACAGCCTACGGCGTTCCGAGCACGGATCTCGGCCAGGGCGCAATCGCGGTCGTCGATGCCTACAACTATTCAACTGCACTTTCCGATTTCAACTACTACTCCACGCAGGCGGGCCTGGCTGTTGAGACGTCCAAGGATGTCTATTCGGCCAGCAACAAAGTCTTCGAGGTAGTTTATCAGACCTCGACGATCACTCCTCCGCCGGACCCTGCCGGAACTGGCGGATGGAATGTCGAAGAGGCACTTGACATGGAGATGGCGCACGGCATGGCCCCAAACGCCAAAGTCTATCTCGTCGAGGCCAACTCTACCAGCTATGCGGACCTATTCGGCGCAGTTGAGAAGGCCCGAAACCTTCCAGGCGTCACCGAAGTTTCGATGAGCTGGGGCGGCAGTGAGTTCAGCGGCGAGAATGCTTATGACAACTTCATGAAGCAGGCCGGCGTGACGTTCTATGCAGCGTCGGGCGACAATGGCGCAGGCGTCATCTATCCTTCGGCTGCGTTGACGGTCATCGGCTGTGGCGGGACCACGCTCACATCAACCAACGAGACCTCGTGGAGCGGATCAGGTGGTGGTCTGAGCGCGTACGAGACCGCGCTTCATTATCAGCAGCTTGACCCAGGTGTTGTTGCTGTTGTTGGCACCAAGCGTGGCGTTCCGGATATCGCGGCGGACGCGAACCCGAACACCGGCGTCGGCGTCTATTCCACCGGTGCGTGGGAGCAGGTTGGTGGAACGAGTGTTGCGACCCCCGTCATCGCGGGCATTGCGAACGCGCTCGATCACAACTACGCTTCGTCGTATGCCGAGCTGAGCCACATCTACGCGCTGTACGGCACCAACAACTACCGCGACATCACCAAGAGCGGCAGCCGAACCAAGGTTGGCTATGACCTGATCACCGGCGTCGGTACCCCGAACGGCGGCATCGCCCTTTAGTCTATGCTTGGCGGTGACGCCAACATGCGGACAACCTACAAGCCCCTGGGTTGAGCGAGATGCTCAGTCCAGGGGCTTTTGAGTGGCGGGCTTGCTAGAGAGTGTGTGCTACTTCAACTCCGCCGGATGGTTGATCACGCCCAGGAACAGCAGTGCGCCGGTGCCGCTGTCGCGAATCGCGCAGATGAACGGATGGTCAACGATCACCTCTTCGCTGGGCATTGGCATGGCAAGCGCGCGCATAACAATTCCCGTCGCGGCAGCGGCAACTGTGCCCTGCTCATCGACATCCATCATCGACTTGTGGATCACATCTGAAATGTAGCGCGGCTTTGCACCCATGCCGGAGAAGTCGGCATGGCGTGAAAACGCGTCCGTGATTCCAAGCGACTGCAGCGGTTCGGCAAGCTTCGACTTGAAGTCGATATGAAACTTAGGTAGCTGCAAGCGGACTTGTTTGGAGATTAGTTTTGAGACCGTCTCGTCGAACGATTCCGCGGTCATCGTCTTCAGCAGCGCGTTTGCATTGGTTCCGGCGCGGGGCAGAATGATCACCATACTAACAGAACGCTTGCCGTACGGCAGGCTGATTGCCTGAAAGTGGTCATCTGCATAAACCGGAAAATCGCCAATTTTGTGCATCGCCGCAAGCTGAATCTGCTCGCCGGTCGCCAGCGTGAACGGTGCGGGCGAAGTGGCATCGGCATCGAACGGCGAAGACCACGCTCCCTTGAAATACACGGCATTGGTCAATACTGAAGCCGCGCCCTCTACCGACTCTGGCGACACCAGCGTAGGGATTTTGCCCTCCGTTTTTTCGCTCACCCAGGAGTTGATCGTGGCTGCTGCGGCAGGACTTCTAAAGTCGAGCGTGCGCGCGGTTGCCTCGTAATATTTCGCGCATTCGGCCTTGTAAGTTGGCGCGAATGGCGCGTCTGTGTCCGCCCAGACGGCGTTGGCGATGCGGAGTTTGATCTGCGGATCGGCCGTGTTCAGCGCGGACATTAGGGACAGGTTAGCTTCGCTGAACTGCGCCTGAGTCAAGCCGCCTGCTTCGAGCGCTTGGCCGATCTGCACGCGCGTGGTTCCATTTGCGCCGACATAGGCGAGGTCCAGCGCTTGCGCGATGCTGACCGGCGAGATGACGACGTTCTCCGAAGGCGACGATTTCGTGGCCAGTGTTTGCAGCAGCTTAATGCCGAATGTGTTCGTTGCCGTTGCCATTTTGCTTGCGGTATGGGTTTGGGCATCGGCGTTCACTCGAGAAGCAGTAAGCGATAGTGCTGCAAGGAAAATTGCAACGAAGCCGATGTGGATGTGATTGTTGTTCATATTTTCACAGATTCCTCAGGTGAGGCGGCAGACGCTTCGGGCTACCTCAATTCCGCCGGAAAGTTGATCACGCCAAGAAATAGCAGCGCGCCTGTGTCGTTGTCGCGGATCGCGCAGATGAAAGGATGGTCAACGATAAACTTTTCTGGCGCCATCTCGATCAACCGCGCCATCCCAATTCCTGTCGCTGCTGCTGCGACAGTTCCTTGCTCATCCACATCCATCATCGTTTTATGAATCACGGCCGAAATATATCGCGGAGAGCCCATGCCGGAAAATTCGGCGCTTTGCGTGAACGCATCGCGAATGCCAAGCGACTGCAGGGGCTCTCTTAGCTGCGCGCTATATTCGACGTGAAACTTGGGAAGCTGCAAATCGACCATAGATACCTCTTGACTTGCCAACGTAGCCTCTAACGATTCCTGATTCATTGTCTTAAGCAGGTCGTTTGTCGAAACACCTGCGCGCGGAAGGATGATCACCATGCTTACCGACCCGTCGCCGTAAGGCAGGCTGATCGCCTGGAACTGATTATTCGAAGTGACAGGATAGTGATAGGTATTGTGCATCGCCGCCAGTTGGATTTGCTCACCAGTGCCAAGCGTGAACGGTGCAGGGGCAGTTTCTTCCGGCTTGAACTGTGACGACCACTCGCCCTTAAAGTAAACGGCATTCGTCAGAACGCAATCGGCTCCTTGAAGCTGGATTGGCGAAACCAAAGTGGGAATATTTCCGCTGGTTTTTTCGCTAACCCAGGAGTTTATCGTATTGGCGGACGTTGGATTCGAAAAATCCAGCGTTTGCGCTGACGCGTCGTAATACTTGCCGCAAGTATCGACGTAGCTACTGAGGAACGGAGTGTGCTGATCTGCCCAAATGGCGTTGGCGATGCTTACTTGGACTTTCGGATCGGTGGAGATGAGAGACGCACTCAGCGACTGGTTGGCGGAATTGAAGTCCTTGTCGGACAGCTTTGGAAAGTCCAGCGTCTTCCGCAACTGCGTCCGCGTGTCGCCCGTCGCGCCAACGTAGGCTAGGTCAAGCGCATCCGCGATGCTCGTCGGCGAAATCCAGATATTGTCGGTGTCTGACGAATTGGACGACATCTCCTGCAGAAGTTTCCAGCCGAAGTGGTTGTTCGCGGCGGCCATGGCAGTACCCGCAGGTCCGGCGTAGTGCATTTTGACGAAAGGCCTTGTGTCGAGCGCTTCTTGATGACGCGTGTACACCAAGATGGCGAGGAGGCAGATCGCAACGCCGAACAAAGCGAAAGTTGATTTCGTCACGGTAAATGCTTTCATAGTCAGAAGGGTTGACGCTTACAATCTGCCTAGACTTCACCTCTGCTCGCCATTGTTCCTACGTCCGTTGAAGTAAAATACGTTACTGATTCTTGTTGAAGGAGCATTCTGGCGAAATGAGCGTCAAGGAGTTCGATGCCGAAGTAATGTCAAAGGGGCCAGGAGGGGCATGGGCGTATATCCCGATGCCGTTTGACGTGCCGACCGAGTTTGGTGTCAAAGGCGTCTGTGCAGTTAAGGGAACGGTTAATGGGTTTGCGTTCCGCACGTCGCTCATGCCCGCAACTGGCGGCGGGGAGATTCATCTGATGTTCAACAAGGAGATGAAGGCCGGGAGTGGGGCAACGGTCGGCGAAGTGGTGCATGTCGTTATGGAGCGCGACCGTGAACCTAAGATTGTTGAAACCGCAGCCGATCTCGCGGAAGCACTCGCCAAGAATCCGGTCGCGCAGGCAAACTTCGACAACTTCGCCTATTCCCATAAAAAAGAATATGTGGACTGGATCAACTCCGCCAAGCAGCAGGCAACCCGCGAACGACGTGTCGAGCAGGCGGTGGGAATGATTGCGGAGAAAAAGAGGCAACGGTAAGACCTACTCCGCCCCACCTTCCCGCTTCGTAGGCCACTTCCTCCCGCGACGGGAGGACAAGGTTCAATCATTTCTAACCCTTGCCCTTCCGCTTCGGGAGGGTGGCGAGGAACGAGCCGGGTGGGTCTGCGGCCATTCCTTGCGCGATGGTGCATAATTGCAGGAACGGGTTTCCATGTTGATTGACATCCAAATTCGGTGCGAGATTTACGGTTCATGAGCAAAGTTGCGTTGTTGACGGGCATTACGGGCCAGGACGGCTCCTATCTATGCGAGCTTCTCCTCGACAAGGACTACGAAGTCCATGCGATCATTCGGCGTTCGAGTAGCTTTAATACAGGCCGTATCGAGCACCTATATATCGATCCGCACACCCCGCATGCGCGCCTTTTCCTGCATTATGGCGACCTTAGCGACGGCTCCAGCATGCGCAAGGTGATCGAGCAGGTCAAGCCGGACGAGGTCTATAACCTTGGTGCGCAATCGCATGTGAAAGTGTCGTTCGATGAGCCGATCTACACTTCGGATGTCAACGCGCTCGGCACCCTCCGCCTCCTCGAGGCGATCCGGGATTACCGCGAGCGTACTGGCCACAATGTGAAGTTCTATCAGGCGAGCTCTTCGGAAATGTTCGGCTCTGCCCCTCCGCCGCAATCGGAAACGACGCCATTCCATCCCCGCAGCCCGTACGCGTGCGCCAAGGTCTACGCCTACTGGGTGACGGTCAATTACCGCGAAAGCTACGATCTGTTTGCGTGCAACGGTATTCTTTTCAACCACGAAAGCGAGCGTCGCGGTGAGACGTTTGTCACTCGCAAGATTACTCGCGCGGCGACCAGAATCAAGCTCGGGCTTCAATCCAAGCTGTATCTTGGAAATCTCGACGCCAAACGCGACTGGGGCCATGCGGCGGATTATGTCGAGGCGATGTGGCTGATGCTGCAGGCAAGCAAACCCGACGACTACGTGGTGGCGACCGGCGAATCGTATTCGGTGCGGGAGTTTGTCGAGCGGACATTCAAGCAGCTCGGCCTGGACTGGCAGGAGCACGTCGTGATTGACGCCCGCTACTTCCGTCCCGCCGAGGTCGATTACCTGCTGGGCGATCCCTCCAAAGCGAATAAAGTGCTTGGATGGAGGCCGAAGGTCTCGTTCGACAATCTGGTCAGCCGCATGATCGCAAGCGACTTAAAACTGGCCGAACAGGAAAAGGCGCTGGTCGATGGTGGGCATTTGAAGCATCCTATCGCTAAATAGGATGATGATTTTAGGAACGCTCAGGCCGCTTGGCCTTTTTTCGCATGGAGAGTGCGTGAATAGTTTGGTGTGTCAGTCCTTTCCCTTCCCGTTTCGGGAGGGGTGGCGAGGAACGAGCCGGGGTAGGTCGTGAACCTTAATTCCAAAATCTTCGTCGCAGGGCACCGCGGCATGGTAGGATCGGCAATTGTCCGCGCGCTGGAGTCGCGCGGCTACCGAAATGTTTTGGTGCGCACGCGCGCCGAGTTTGATCTGCGCGACGAGCAGTCTGTCCGCAACTTCTACCGACAGAATCGGCCAGAGTTTGTCTTCATCGCCGCAGCAAAAGTCGGCGGAATCATGGCGAACAACAACTATCCGGTCGAATTTTTGGCCGACAATCTACGCGTCCAGAACAATCTGATCCAATCGGCGTACGAGTTTGGAACGACCAAACTGCTATTTTTGGGCAGTTCCTGCATCTACCCGAAGCTCGCGCCGCAACCGATCCGTGAGGATTCGCTTTTGACCGGTTCGCTCGAGCCGACGAACGAGGCATACGCCATTGCAAAAATCGCCGGAATCAAGCTGTGTCAATATATGATGCGCGAGTACGGCAAACGGTTCATCTCGGCCATGCCGACGAATCTTTATGGGCCGAACGACAACTACAACTTGCAAAACTCACACGTCCTGCCAGCGTTTATCCGACGGTTCCATATTGCCAAGATGACCGGGGCGCCGTCCGTCACGCTATGGGGCACTGGCTCGCCCCTTCGCGAGTTTATGCACGCGGATGATCTCGCAGACGCGTGCCTGTACCTGATGGACAAGTACGAGGAATCTGAGCATATCAATGTCGGCACGGGCGAGGACCAGAGCATCAAGGCGCTGGCCGAATCGGTGAAATCGGTCGTTGGATACGACGGCGAGCTAGCCTGGGATTCCAGCAAGCCAGACGGAACACCACGCAAACTGCTCGACGTTTCCAAGCTCCATGGCCTGGGTTGGAAGCACAAGATCGAGCTTGAGGACGGCATCCGTCGCGTCTACGAAGAGGTTGACAAGAGCGAGTGGTGACGTTGACAGGCCGATCTGCTTGTCATCCCGACCGTAGCGAAGAATGAGCGAAGTGGAGGGAACACGTAGTTCGCTCAAATCGAGCTAATTGGTTAACGGTACTACGTGTTCCCTCCACTCCAGTCGTGCCTCCTTTCGGTCGGGATGACAGCAGGCGCTTCCGCTTGAACTAGGGTGCTACAATAGCGCATAAGAAAGCATGGCCGCTTTCCAATGCTAGGAGGCGGTTTTTTCGTGTCAATTCCGAATTTTCTGCGCTACAGACACGGAGTGCTGTTAGCACTCTTTCTGCTTCTTGCCTTCGGCGCTATCACCTTCTTTTCGCCGCCGCTTTTCGCTCAAGACTCGCTACATGCTCCATTTGCGAACGCCGAGCAGGCGCGGTCGGCAGAGCATGGCACTGTCAACTTACGCCTCCGCTCGTTCGTTGGTATCGCTGTCTTCCTCGCAATCGCGTACTTAATCGGGCTTCTCAAAAAACCCGCGGCGCCCGTTGTCTGGCGGACTGTGCTCGGCGGAGTCGCGATCCAGTTTTTCTTTGCGTTCCTTGTGCTCGATACCATGCCTGGGCGATGGTTTTTCGATCTTCTCAGCAGCGGGGTCAACGCTTTGCTGGCTTTTTCGAGGGAAGGCGCCAGCTTTGTCTTTGGAAATTTGGTGGACAACAATGTCCCAGTCGGCACCCCGCTCGGCTCGCCAACTATGGGGCCGATCCTCAAACCGACCGCGTATGCCAGCACAGGTGCCTATTTTGCGTTTACGGTCCTCCCGACAATCATCTTCTTTTCGGCGATTGAGCACCCTCCTTTTCTACTTTGGCGCGATGCAGTGGATTGTGCAGCAGGTCGCAAAGTTGATGCGCTGGACGATGAAGACATCCGGCATGGAGACTGTCGCCGTGACCGCGAATATCTTCGTCGGCCAGACGGAAGCGCCTCTGATGGTCAAGCCGTATCTTGCGACCGCAACCAAATCAGAGCTGATGGCGGTGATGGTGGCGGGCTTCGCCAATATTGCTTCGGGAGTTTTGGCTGCTTATGCTGGCATGCTTGGCCCGTTCTTCCCGGACGCAGGCGGGCATCTACTGGCTGCCAGCATCATCTCCGCGCCCAGTTCGCTCGCAATCGCCAAGCTGCTCCTACCGGAAAGCGAGGAGTCGCAGACCTCTGGCGATGTCAAGCTGAAGATCGAAAGCAAGGACGCCAACGCAATCGACGCCACCGCGCGCGGTTCAATTGACGGCCTTCACCTGGCACTCAATGTCGGTGCCGTTTTGATCGTCTTTATCGCGATGATCGCGTTTATCAATGCCGTTCTTGGCTGGTGCGGCGGAAAAGTGGGACATCCCGGCTTGTCGCTTGAAGTGATTCTGGGTTGGATCGCGACACCATTTGCCTGGCTTGCGGGCATGCCGTGGCACGACGCACGCCAAGTCGGCCCGCTGCTAGGAATCAAGACGGCGCTGAACGAGTTCGTTGCCTATTTGCAGCTCGCGCAGACGCTTGGCAAGACGCCGAATTTCATCTCGCCTCGATCGGCAGTTCTGACGATCTACGCACTTTGCGGCTTCGCAAATTTCTCCAGCGTGGCAATTCAAGTCGGTGGGATCAGCGGCATGGCGCCTGGCAGACGCCACGACCTAGCCAAAATTGCTTTGACCGCGATGTGGGGCGGTGCGATCTCGTCGATGATTTCAGCGTGCGTGGTCGGCGTGCTGCTGTAGGAATGTATGTCATTTTCCACTCGTTCCTCGTTCCAGTCGAAATGACAAATTTCCTGCCCTTCCCGTCGCGGGAGGGGTGTCGACTTGTCGCCGGGGTAGGTCGCGCTGTCACGTCTACCCATACCCATACCTCCTCATCAACCACCTGCTCACGCGAAGTACAGCGTTCTGCTGCTTTTTGTCCATGTGCTCCTTCCATTCATTGTCGGCGCGGATGAAGAACTCGGTCTTGAACCGGTCCGGATTGCCGTTGACTGTGTGATGGACGGGAATTTGCAGCAGCGGCGCGTTCAGAAAGTCGAGCGACGAGATAGGCTCGCTCATGAACTCGCAGATCGATTTCAAAGCGAACACGGGATCCGCGACCGCGTCTTCGTAGAGCATACGTAGATAGCGTTCTTTGCCGAGGCGCTTGCCGACAATCTCGGTCGCGATGTTCTGCACGTTCCAGTCCCAAGCGAGGCGTATTGGGCTGACTTCGGGGCAGCCATCTGGTCGGCGTCGCTGCCAGGAATAGGCGACTGCGCGGCTGTCGCGAACTAGGTGAAGAACACGCAAATCAGTGTCTTCCAAGTCGGCGAGCGTTTCAAGGTATCTTGAAGACTTGCTTGAATCCACGACCACCCGCCCGCCGGACACGGATAAAATTGACTGGTAAAGGTTCCTGAGGAAATCGACGTACGTCACAAATTCTTCTGGCATCGGATGCACCCGAAATGGGTTTAGCAATTGAAGAACCGACCGGGGTCGCTCGAACATATGCTTCGTGCGCAAAAGTAGGTCGGCGTCGATGCTGGACTTTCTGCCGAATCCCGTCGTAGTGATATTTGTCCAAAAAGGACAAGCATCAAAGGGCAATCCGCAGCCACACAAGGTGTTTTGAAGGAATGGCCGCCAGAAATGGGTCAATTCGCCGCAGTTGACAAAGCCGTCCATTTCGCCCATCAGCCGCGCGATCAACGTGCTTCCGCTGCGTGTTTGCCCGCCGATGTAGAGGATTTTGGTTGAAGTCATGCGCTAGGATACTGTTGCCTCGCGAACGGTTTAGTCGGGCTTTTCCGGCTCGACTTCGGCGGGTTTCCGCTTGATGAGGTAGGCGCCCGTCAATGAAAGATAGATTAGCAGACTGATGATGCTAATCGCCCGTCCGGCAGCGAATCCGGGCGGCGCGTAGCTCATCAATATCCGGTGACGCCCCGCGCCGAGCGGGATTGCCCGAAGGGCGTAGTCGGCAGGAATTACCTCGTATTCTTGCTGGACGCTTCCCGGCAAGGCGATAGCTGTCCAACCGGCGCTGTAGGTGTCAGTTACAACGAGCAAAGCGGCGCGGGTTGCATTCACATCAATCAACAGCGAGTTGGGATCGGGGGACGTTATTTTGACATCGCCGATTGGGCCATCCTGCATATGCGGCATTGGAACGGGATCTTTTTCGATCACGGCAGTGCGCGCAAAATTGAATCCGGGCGAGTTCAGCAATTGAAAGATCGTATCTCGACCATGAGCGACATAGAACGTATCCATTAGCACCGCGTGTGGCAGATGCGGCGGCATTGTAAGAACGGCTGCATGCCCGTGTTGCTGAGCAATTACGTATTGCAGACGCAAAAGCGCGAGCGGCGGACTGTACCGCGTTGCGCTCAGATATTCACCCGCCTCATTAGGATTCTGGCCCTGAGTCATCGCCATGAATTCGGCATATCTCTTTGTGACCGTCGGATCGTATCCCCACACATCGCTTGCGCCCATCGCGATGGCGGAGTTCGGCTGGGTTGCGATCTGCATGATGCGGTAGTCGCCGGGATTCGATGCCAAGTATTGCTGCAGCGGGGCAACTACAGTGGAATTGATGTCGAACGTAGCCACCGTGCTCCTCGCGAAGACGACGAGCTCGATCATCGCGACCGCCGCGAAGATATATATGCTGCGCTTCTTCTCCATGGCCGACCAAGTAACCACCGCGAGAAAAAGGCAGACGGTCGCAGCAATGGCAATCTGCGCCGAGGCAAACGAGATCACGGGACCGACGCGGCTGTCGTCGTACGTATTCGCGGTGACGAAGGTTTGGTCGAGTGATGCAGCCAGCACTGCGAAGATGTGCTTGATCAGCGGTTGCCCAATCGAAGGCACCGTTAGTGCAAAAGCGCCAGCATAAAGAACAATGCATAATGCGCCAAGTCCGACAAGTATTTTTCTTAGGGCGGTGTCAGCGTTGTCGCGAAGCAGCGAATCCATCCCAGAGGCTGCCAAGAGCGCGACGAATACCGTTGCGGCGAAGATGAATTTCGAGTGCGAGCGGAATTTGTTGAATCCCGGCACGAAATTGTAAAGCAGATGGAAGAGCGGCGTATATCCGCCGAGGCATATGAGCGCAAGCAGCAACGCCATCGCTGCCCATGTCCTCTGCTGACCTTGTTTCCAATTTGCGGCAATGCCGGTGATGGCGAGTGTTAGGCCGCCAATTCCCACAAACGCGCACATCTCCCACGGATACCACCGCCCCCAATACGGGAAAGCGACTGCATTTCCAAATAGGTTGGGCACCAAAAATGTCAGCAGGTTTTCCGGCGGAAATGAGAGCGATGATGCGAACGCGTAGGTCACGGCTCCCTGCCGCACCCCTTCCTTCGCCGTTCCAAGCCCGCTGAGGAGTTGGATCGCGGCGATCCCGATCCCAAGCGCAACAAATCCAACACTACCCAATGCCGCCCGGACTCTCTCCTTTGACTGGAAGACCCGAATCGCGCCGTAGACAATCGCGGTGATGCCTGTGATAAATACCGTCTGTGGGTGGCCCGCGAGAATCTGCATCGCCATTGCACCGCTGCCGATAAGGGCGGGACGCAGACTAGGCGTGTCGCACATTTCGTCGATCGCCAGCAGAACGAGCGGTAGCCACGCCATTGCGTCGAGGGTGCAAAGATGACCTGCGTACACGTGAAAAAAGAATGGTCCGCCGAGCATCACCATTGCTCCGGCAAGTACGCTGGCCATCGGAGAGGCGTTGTTGCGACGCGCCAACAAGGCAGTGAACCATCCCGCCAGAAAGACGCTGATTGCGATTTCCCAGTTGATCGCGCGTGCGAGCGGCAGAAACAGATAGATCCAATTGGGCGGATACAGGAGGGCCGCCTGCCATCCTCCGAAAAAGGGAACGCCGCTAAAAACATGCGGATCCCAAAGCGCGAGATGGCACTGCCTAAGCTGGTCAAAGCCAAACTGACGCCAATAGACAAATTCCGTCGCGGTGTCCGTGTTCTGACCCGAAAGGACGAGATTGCCCGTTCGGGCTGAACAGAATGTCGCCGAGAGTGAGCAGCATGAGCGCAAAGAGCGATAGCGGAATGGCGAAGCTGGGATTCTTGTAGAACGGCGTTTTTGGGAGTTTTTCAGGCATGAAAGATGGGGCCGCCTCTTACATCTCACTGGCTGGCATTTACGGGTACGTCGAGTCCGCCGTGAAAAATGTAGATCTGAAATCGCTGCCGGTCAAAATCCGTTACCGGTCCAAAATGATGTTTTGGCAGTTCAGGTCGGTTGGTCTGGTCGCAATAGATGTCCAAAGTATCGACCAGATTGTAGGATCGTGCGACGGTTTGACCAGCAACAACATGGGGCCTGGAGAAATAGGCCAGCGTATTGTTTGCCACCCGTGACGCCGAGTAGGCGACGATCCAGTCCGGAAAGTTGTCTTCATAGTACATCGGCGCGTTCATTTTTGCGACTACGCTTTGCGGAATCGGTGAGTTGTGGTCGAGTTGGCAGCAGACCTTGATTTTGTCGCCCACATAAAAAATCATCGGATAATCTTCAAATGTCGGTGCGTTGATCACGGAATCGTCCTGGCTGGCATTCGCCCGGAGATATTGGGCCACCTTTTCGTTCGCCGTTGGATAAGGGTGCGTCTCTTCCTGAATGAACGCCGGAAGCAGCCAGCGGAACTCGCTTGTGTACGGCAGCGCGACGGCAAGCTGTTGTGGCGCGAGTGTGAAGATGTTCGTGCAGGCTGTCAATGCAAGCACCACCAGTGCGGCGATCGGCGCGCGCCTGTGCACGAACCAGAGCGCCGCACCGGTCAGGACGGCCATGAACGGTATGACCGGCGCCTGATATCGGATGTCGGCGATGACGGTTGTGTCAAGTGACTGCGGGGAAAGCATAGCCAGGAAGAAGATGTAACCGGCTGTGATGGTGGCAATCTCGCGTGCCGCAAGGCCGACAGCCATGTCCTTTTCGTCGAAGTCTGTTGGCTTGTAGCGCATCCGCGCGAGCGCGACAACGAGCAGTACGCCAAGCATCCACGGCAGCACGGCCATCAAATTGGCATCGCGGAAGTTCCACCAGATGAGTTTTACCCGCTGCACGATCCACGGATCGCGCGCTGCTCCATAGGAGAAGTCCTGAATATGGCTAGCGATCGCATAGGGAACAGTCACGGCGGCAAAAAGCGCGATCGACGCACCGACAAGAATCCACTGACGTCCCGCGATCTGAGTTCGGTGGAACACAATGTGCGTCACCGCCAGCGCCGCAAGGAATGCCGCGCAGACCATGTAATGACAGTAGAACAGCAGCACCGCAAGAATCCAAAGTGCTGCGAGTTCGCGTGGTTTCGACGACTCTCGAAATTTCCGGTACGTGAGGTAGACGGCAACTGCCAGCAGCATCGAGAGCGCGTAGTATCGGCACGTCCGCGCGTAGAGCAAGAACGAGACCGAAAAGACGAGCGCGCTGGCGCAGTAAAGGTGGAACGCGTCCGCCCCGGGAGCAACGCGCCGCAGCAGAAAGATGAGCGCTATTACAGTTCCGACGGCGCAAAGCGCGAATGGCAAGCGTCCGGCGAAATTTGATACACCAAGCAGCTTGAACGAGATCGCGGCTAGAATCGTGTCAAGCGGCGGGTTTGGATTGCGCAAGTCTGACGAGAGGCCGCCGCCGTCGCTGGGTCCGTAGATGTTGCGCCCGTCCCATACGGTTAAATGGCCAGTGTTTGCAAGATTTCGTGCGACAATTCCCACGAACGACTCGTCATCCCAAAACGAAACATGGCCAAGGCCAGTCAGTGCAAGAGCCGCAGCGACCGCGACCAGTGCAATGACCGCCGTACACGGCGTGCGTTTTGTATCGAGGGTCTTAACAGAATCCATGTCAGTTGAGACTCGAGACCGGCGCGTCCAGGCCGGCATGGAAAATGAATACCCCGTGGCGGCGCGTGTCGAATTCGGTGACAGGGCCGAAGTGATGCCACGGCAACTCTGGCCTGTTTGTCTGATCGGAGTATACATTTAGCGTCTTTACTAGAATGTACGGGTGCGCGACCAGGATGCCGTTAACCACGTGCGGCCTAGAAAAGTATGCAAGCGTGTTGCGTGCGGCATCCGTATCGGCGTAGCAGACGATCCAGTCGGGAAAGTTTTCGTCCGCATAGAGTGGCGCGTTCATTTTCCGGACGACACTCTCCGGAATCGGCGTATTGTGATCGAGCTGGCAGCACGCCTTGATCTTGTCGCCGACGTAGAAGATCATCGGGAAGTCTTCGTACGCGGGAGCGTTGATGACGGAGTCGTCCTGGCGAGCGTTTGCACGAATGTAATCGGCGACCTCGGCATTCGCCGTAGGATATGGATGGCTGATCTCGTCAACGTAGTCAGGAAGAAGAATGCGGAACTGATTGGTGTAGGGCAGGACGTCAGCAAGTACCGGCGGTGCCAGGGTGAAAACATTGGTGCAGACCGCAATTGCTAGTACAGCAATCGCGACTACCGGAGAGCGGCGATGAATAAACCACAGAAGAGCTCCCGTGAGAGTTGCCATAAACGGAATGATCGGCGCCTGATACCGGATATCGGCAAGAGTTAGAGAATTCGTCGGCTGCGGAGAGAGCAGTCCCAGGACGATAATATACGTGAGACAAAACGTGCCTATCTCCAACGTGGCCGCGCGTACAGACTTGTCGGATTCGTCAAAGAGCCGGGACGAACACGTATATAGATCAGCGTTAGACACAGCAGAGCGCATATCATCCACGGAAAAACTGCGATTAAATTTGAATCACGGAAGTTCCACCAGATGAGCTTGAACCGCTGCACGATCCATGGATCGCGCGCTGCTACGTAAGAGAATTCCTGGACATGGCTGGCGATCGCATAGGGAACTGTCACTGCGGCGAAAAGCCCGACTGAAACGCTGACCAGAATCCACTGGCGCCCCGCGATCTTAGCTCGGTGAAACACAAAGTGTGTCACCGCCAGTGCCGCAAGAAACACCGCGCAGACCAGATAGTGGCAATAGAACAGCAGCACGGCGAAAATCCAGAGGATTGCCAGATCGCGTGGTTTCGAGGACTCTAGGTATTTTCGGTAATAGAGGTATACGGCAACGACGAGCAGCATTGAAAGCGCATAGTACCGGCATGTCCTGCCATAGAGCAGGAACGAAACGGAGAAGGCCAGTGCGGCGACGCCATACAGTTGGAAAACCTCGGCGCCGGGAGCAATGCGCCGCAGCAGAAAAATCAGCGTTAGAACAGTTCCAACAGCACAAAGCGCAAACGGCAGTCGTCCTGCGAAATTCGACACTCCGAGCAGCTTGAACGATGACGCAGCAAAGAGCGTGTCGAGGGGAGGATTTTGGTTTCGGAAGTCGGCTGAAAGGCCACCGCCATCGCCGGCTGCATAGATATTTCGACCATCCCAAACAGTGAGTTTGCCGAGGTTGACCAGATTGCGCGCGACAATGCCATCAAACGATTCGTCGTCCCAAAACGACACATGTCCGAGTGCATGCAAAACCATTACGGCGGCGACAACCACTAACGCGTACGAGGCAAATGTGACTGATTTCGGAGCTGAAATTTTCGGCGAAGACGTGTCCTCGGTGCCTGGAATCGCGGCGACGTCGCTCATGCAACTAATGTAGCAGATTCGAAGCAAAGTTGCACGTTCGGGCTGACATAGCCGCGTTGGTGAGCTGGAGCGGAATGGGGTTATTTGATCGTCTTGCAGAGGAAGCCGTGGGCCGAATTGGGCGGCGAACTGAGCCCGTGATATACTGAGGGAGCGCGGACGAACGCTTGCAACCTGTATTGAACGCGCCTGAAGCGCGCCCATTTCAATGATCGAACACGTGGCTGAAACCAACAAAATCCCGCCAGTACCCCAATCCGGCGAAAAAGCCCGCACCCGCGCAGGTCACGTCGTCAGGCAGTTCGCCAAGAAAAATGTCCGCACGGGCAAATACGCCGTCGTCGGCATCGCGGCGATGGCCGTGAGCTTTGCCGTCTTCAACCTGATGTTCTGGTGGACACACGCGCTGACCCCGTCGTCTTTGGCCGCATTCTTTGTCTCCGCGACATTCGGATTTTTGTGCCAGCGCAGTTGGACATTTGCCGACCGGCGGGGAAAGTCGGCGTTTCGCCAATACGGTGAAACAATCCTCGTGAACTGCGCCGGAACCGCGGCGGGCACCGTCGTCACGGCGGCATTGCTGAGCGGCTATGCACAGATCATCGGTCAGCATGCTTCGTCATTTGGCACGGTATTTTTCGATCTGCTCACGCGCCGTACAAAATTTCCGTTGATCGTGGTCGATTTCGCGGCTTACTCCACTGCGGCGGTGGTTATGCTGTGGAATTATCTTTCTCTTACGCGTTGGGTGTTTAAGCGATAATAGATTGACACCCTGGAAGAATGTCTTAACCGATGGCGTCGATACCACTGCAAGAAACCACCGAAGCGATTCCAGAATCGTCTACACAAACGCTTCCAACGTTGGCCAAAAACAGCGAGGATCAATGGGCTGTGCTCGCGGGGACGCGTTTTGCGCTCGCGTTCATTGTCATGACTCACCACTTGGGAGGGTATGCAGATCCGAACGATCTCGTACACCAGATTGGGCGGCTGGGCGCGCTTGCGTCGATTGTTGGCTTCTTTATCATCAGCGGCTATTCGATGGCGAACTCGCTGCACCGCGATCCAGACACATGGCGGTTTTTCAAGCGCAGATTCTGGCGAATCTACCCTGTTTACGTGTGGGCGATCGTGCTTTCTACTTTGCCGAGCCTGCTTTTCTTTACGGTCTGGAGCGATGTTCGGCCGGGATTCCTGGGCGGCGCAAAGCTGCCGGACATGCTCAACGCTCTCGTCTTCCTCCAGGGATTCACGACGCGAGAGCTGCCCGGCAACGGAGTTGTCTGGACACTTGCCATCGAGTGGTGGCTCTACATGCTGTCGCCTATCTTCAACCGGCTGAGTCTCACCTGGCTGAAAATTCTGATCGGACTGTCAATAGCGCTCTATCTCGTTCACGACTATTTTGGCGTTGAGTACTACCACGAGATATACGGGATGGCGTTTCTGTGCTACGCGTGGGCGTTCATCGGAGGGTTCGCGTTTTACCGGTTCCGCGAAAAACTAGGGAGCTTGATTGCGCTACTCGGAATTTCGGCGTACCTGGTCTGCTACCGGCTGTCAGGGTCGTTTGAGCAGTTCGCGCCGTTGACTGTCGCGGCAACGGTCTATATCGTATGGATTTCGGATCAGATCAATCTCACCGACCGGTGGCGCAAGATTCTCAACTGGCTGGGCGGGGTCAGCTATCCACTTTACCTTGTGCACGTGCCGGTGATGTGCACGCTCTATGGGTTTAACTACCACAATGGTCTCGGCATCGCGCTGGCCTGCCTCGCGTTTGCGATCCTCACTTACCACATCATTGACTTGCCGATCCAGTGGCTGGTGAAAAGAGCGAGGAAGTCGCGACCTAAGCCGATTGTAGCGGCTCCCTAGACCAGCATGTTTTTCCGTGACCATCTCACCGCAGCGATCGGCACGCAAAAATATCACCGGTGAAAAACGGTGTCGTGGCTTGGCTAAAGACCGTGTAGCCGTGGAACTCAAGATCGCTGACGATCTCCATGTAGGTTCTGTCGTGGAACTCCATGGTGAAGATCGGGACATCGTCCAACGGATCGTGCCGCAACAGAAACGGCACAATCACCTTCTCCGAGCCTTCGCAGTCCATTTTGACCACCACTGGAACTCCAGGGTGGTTGCTCCGAATCTCGTTAAGCGCGGTAAGTGCGTTTTTGATCTGGATGGTTTCGCGCCTGCGGCTTGCGTCGGCCCTGTTTGTGTGGTCGATGAAAAGGCTCATGTTCGCGCGATCATTTTCGGTGTAGAATACCGACGTCGTGCCGTCTTCGGTGCCGACGGCATACTCTTGCAAATGAATCTTTGGAGCAAGATGAGGGTTCAATTCTAGATTTCGCCTCATCTGCGCCGCCGTGCTGGGAAAGGGTTCGTAGGAGTAGACAGCCTCCACTTTCGCTTTAGCAGCAAAGTAGAGCGCGGCGATTCCAACATTCGCGCCGATGTCCCAAATGACACACTTGTCGGGCAGCGTCACCTCTTTCGCACGCCTGACCAGGATTTCATCGACGATAAAGATGTCGTGGCGAGCGGTCAGCTCCACCCTGATGCCCTTCGTGGTGACGGTGAACTGACCATCCTTCTTGTTAAACGCTACCTCCGGCTCCTTTGCCAGCTTTTCGACGATCTCGGGGTAATGAAGCAGCACCAGCGAATCGTTCGCCTCGATGACGACTTCCGGCTCCGCAAGCACAAGCATCCCATCGCGGAATCGGAAGTTGCCGGGCCAATAGCCATTATCCAGCAGCCGATTTGCAAAATCGCGGTTACCAACAATTGCGGCCGAACGTATTGATCGCTGCATCCGCATTAATTTGTTAATCATTGGCCAGATTGTATAGCGTTAGTCCAGGCATGTAAAGCGGCGAGCGCTCGGTCGGCTTTACTAGTGCTTGACTGCCGCAGGCTTCCTTTTTGCAGTACGCAATGCGTATGCCATCACTTGATCCCCATAGTTGCTGCCGAGAAACAGGTGTCCTCCGCAGCATATCACCAAGTATTCCCTGCCGCGAACGCTGTAAATAATGGGCAGCGAGCCGCCAATATAAGGCAGGTCAAATTGTGCAATGTCATGACCGGTTTGGGAATCAATCGCTCTAAGGTGCGGATCCATAGTTCCCGCAACAAACGTTAGCCCCGACGCCGTTGTAATCGCCCCGCCAATGGTCGGCGAACCGTCCGTCTTGTAGCCCTTCATTTTGTATAGGCCCGGAATGTATCCCAACGGCCGCTGCCAAGCAATTTTCCCTTTCGCAGGGTCAATCGCCACCAACGTTCCCCATGGCGGTCGAACGATGGGCACGCCCGAATCGCCGCTTCTCCTAGCGTCTCATAGTATGGCGCTCCGATCATCGGAAATGGAGGAGCCTTCGCAGCAGGCGTCGATTTGACAAGTTGAACGCCGAATGGCGCATTTGTCGTTGTCGTGACAATTTGGTGATCGCGCCCGTCGTAGCTCATGCCCGCCCAGTTGCACCCGCCGTAGTTACCGGGGAACTTAATCGTTCCCTGGATACTAGGAGGCGTGAAAATGGGGCCGTGGTGCGTGTGTGCGAGAAAGTGAAGCACGCTGGGCATGTCGCTGCCGTTCGGCGTCCAGGCGTTATCTTTCGAGAATGACTGCGGAACTAGCGGTGGCGGCAGTGTCTCGAGGGGCTGCGTCGGCCATGAGACTTCTCCAGGCACGTCCGATTTAGGCACAGGCACCTCTTTAATGGGAAACAGCGGTTGGCCCGTGAGCCGATTGAATAGAAACACGCGGCCCATCTTGGTAGACAGTGCGACCGCAGGGATCGTCTGCCCGCTCTTTTCAAAGTCGAACAGCAAGGGTTCGCTCGGACAATCATAATCCCAAAGATCATGGTGAACTACCTGAAACGCCCACTTTAGAACGCCTGTATTCGCATCGAGACAGCATAGCGAGTTGGCGTTCCTGTTGTCGCCGGGCCGAGTACCGCCGAACGTGTCATTGGACGCGCTCCCCGTAGGCAAGTAGATGAGTTGGTGCTGTGGATCGTAGCTCATCATCGACCAGACGTTCGCCGCGCCGACATTTGGTTGCCGCGGTATGGGATCGAACGACCAGCGCACCTTGCCGGTGTGTATGTCGTAAGCGCGCACAGTGCCGTACGGCGCCGCTGCCATGACATCGTCCATGATCTGCGTGCCGCATATGGCCGTATCGCCAACAATGAGCGGGTGGCGAATTGTCTAGGACTAAGTCAGGATGACCGCGATCGATTCCGTCCGCAAGGTCTACCGCCCCGGAATCGCCGAACTCGGTAATCCCCTCGCCAGTGTCGGCGTCCACTTCACACAAGAATCTGCGGTAGGCGTAGATGATCCGATGCGGATGGGGATCGCTTGGCGGGCCATTCCACTCCGACGGTCCCCTACAAACCTGTATGACATGCTCGTAGTGACGAGGTTCATAGCGCCACATCCGGAAGCCGGTGACGGGATTAAGTGCGATCAAGGCCTGGGTCGGGGTGACGATGATCAAGCGGCCGTCGCAAATAATGGGCGAGCATTCAAAGCCCGACGTTGCCGCCGGCCCCGGCCCTAAGAGCGCTGCTCCGCCGCCAAAGTCCGCAAATGTTGTCCAAGTGGGCCGCAACGACTTTACATTTGACGGGTTAATCTGCGTGGCCGCATAAAATCTGGTTCCAGCCGGGTCGCCCGCATAGCTAGCCGGGCCGTCAACCGACGCGACTTCTACAGGCGAAACGTTGTCGCGGACGGTGTGCATCTGCGTGTCGGGATACACCTTCTCGTACATCGATTCGGGTGACGATGGTTTATCCTGAGTGGCCTCGCCTGTTTGGCCCGCACCCATGTTTACCAGCTTATTGTTTAGGTAGGCAATTTCGACTCCGGCTGCCAATCCAACGCCCACCGCGATGATGGCCGCGTACTGAAGGAATCTCTTCACAGGATTTGACGTACGCTTCCGGGGATCAGCGGGATCGGGCGACGTGTCTTGTGGAGTGGACTTGGGGTCTTTAGGGTCTTCTGTGAAGGACATGAGTTCGCCTTTGAAATATGCGCCGCGGAGGCATTTTTAGCGGATCACGCCACTTATCCCAGTTCGAGCCAACGCCCGGATCGGCTTGTCCACGACATGGTAAACGACAACACAAAACGCAACGGTCAGCGCGAAGTACATCCAGGGATTTGGGCTGTACGTTTGGCAGTAGAGAATCACTGTCAGTGGCATTCCCAAAATATAGATTGGATAGCTCAGTTCGCCGAGATACGACAAGACCTTTGCCACGTGTTGCGGCAACGTCCATCGGGCTGCGTTTGCAAGCACAAATGCGGATGCGCCATACGTGATGGCGATTCGCGAAACGCCGTCCATGCCGTAGGCGACGACAAACAGGCCGCCGAAAATCAACAAGTTGCGGTATCGCTCGTCGCTTCGATGCCGATAGAAAATGAAGCCCAGTAGCCAAGCCCACGCGAGCGCAAAGAACGGGCGCCGTAGGAGTGAACTTCATAGCTGCCGACAAGATTTTGGCATGCCCAAACGTAGAACGCAGCGCTGATCGACGCGAGAGCCAAAAGGATATACGTTGGGGTTTTGTTCAGGATCGGCCCAGCCATGTACATCCACCATTCAACCGCGACTGTCCAGCTAGGGAAATTGACTGCAATCGGCCCGTAAACAAATGGCGAAACCATCAGCAGAGTCGCAACTGTCGAATGAGACCAAAACTTGCCTGCGGGAATGGCTGACGCGCCGAACTGAATCGCTGGGCCGTAATGCGCAATCGCAAATGCACTGAGCGCCACTCCGAGCCAGTAGAGAGGAAAAATTCGAGCGGCACGACGGATGAAGTAGCCTTTTGGCTCACGCGACAACGAATGCGCGATGGAGTAGCCGCTCAAAATCATGAACGCCAACACGCAGGCGCGGCCGTTCCAGGTGCCAAACCAGTCGGTCAGCCGACTGCCTGCGATGGGGATGGTATGGTTCATGAATACGACGAACGCAAGCACAAACCGAAGGCCAGCGAGTATGGCCCATTGATCGCTATGATCCTTAACAGGCGCTGGCGAATATCTTAGTTTGCCGGGTAGTTCGACCGATTTTTCTAGGAGGGCCATTGGATATCAGTCTAGTACAAGGATCATACCAATTAGCGGTTCTCGAGGTTCACTTCGCGTGTAACATCGCCGCTCAATTCGTCTACGACCGGTGCTCCCACTGCCACTTCCGGCAATTCCGGTTCGTGCTCGAAGTTGATGCGCTCTAGTTCGATGGCGTAGGGACGCCAGTTGACTCGTGTATGAATCGAGCCAACATACTCCCCAATGATTCCGAGCGAAACAAGCTGCACGGAACTGAAGAAAAAGATTCCGATGACCAGCGGCGCAACTCCCACATCGAACTTATCCCAAAACAGCAACTTATAGACGAAATAGCCGAACGCAACCAGCAAGCAAAGCAGCGCGCTGATAAAACCCGTGAATGTCACCAGACGCAGCGGCACTTTGGATAGGTTGGTGATTCCCAGCATCGCCAGATCGTACAGGCTGTAGAAATTGTTCTTGGTGATGCCCCGCTCGCGGCGTGGCTGCGTGTAGGGCACGAACTTGTACGGCAGCCCTATCTCGGCGAGTAGGCCGCGCGTGTAAGGGTAGGGATCGTTGAACGATTTCAGGATGTCGATCACGCGCCTATCATAGAGGCCGAATCCCGTAAAGTTCTCGAACGTGTCTATTGACGAAATCTTGTTTACCAGCCTGTAGTATTTCGAGCGAATCCAGTACATCAGCGGATTCTCTTTGCTCTGCGACTTGATGGCAAGCACCATCGAGTAACCGTTCTCCCACTCGCGGATGAAATCGACAATCATTTCGGGAGGGTCTTGCAGGTCGGCGACAATGCCGATGATCGCATCGCCAGATGGCCTGAAAAACGGCATGCAGCGGGGAGCGCACCTGCCCGAAATTACGCGAGTTGACGATGATCTTGACGTGCCTGTCCTGCTCCGCGATCAGTTTGAGCTTTTCGACCGTGCGGTCGGTGGAGTGGTTGTCGATAAAGATATGTTCGTAGGGATACTTGCCGAGGCGTGTCATTACGGCGCGCACTTGAGAATATATCTCGTTAACGTTGTCCTCTTCGTTGTAGCAGGGCGTGACAATGCTGATGGTCTTCAAAATTGGCTCTGTGTTGGCGTCTCGCGGTATTGCCTAAGGTCGGCGGTTGTCCGGAATCGCGTACGTGACCGACTCCCAGGCATCGACAGCGTAGCGGCGCAGATACATATTGTACTTTGGATTGATGCTGCGGATGAGGTTCGGTATTTCCCAGATGTGCGCCTGCTTGTGGCATGAGCACACGGCAAGAACGGGCTCTTTTTCGGCCAGAATGCGAGACGCTCCACGAATCGCCTCTAGCTCGTAGCCCTCGATATCGATCTTGACGTAAGTGGGTTTATCGGCGAGGATTGTGTGATCAAGGTCAACGCATTCGATGGTCGTCGCGTTAGGATCGTCCGTCACCGATGATGCGTACGTGCCGTCGGAAGAAAACCGAAGGCTTTTGGTTTCGTCGCCAACCGCAAACGGCTCAATCCGCACTCGTGCTTGGATGTCTGGATCGAGTTCACTGACGCGTTTTCGAAGTACCTCAAGGTTTTTCGCGTCGGGCTCGAACGAAACAATCTGGCGAAATTTGCGTTTTGAATGAGCCAGGAAATCTTCAATCGTATCGCCGTCGAATGCCCTACAGTCGATAAAGACTTCATCATTTCTGAGAGGACAGATGGATTCGGGAAAGTACATGCCGGACATCAGAGGTTCGGTGAACGACTCGGGGTCTTGTGTCAAGCGCCAGCGGATTTGAGCGACGAACTCGCTGCGGGATTCATCGTCGGACCAACCGTCTAATGCGGCACGAACAATGTCGGCATTTTCCAGAACCTTGTGAGGCAAGTCGAGCGAATAGTGCGGAAGCAGATAATCCGCATATTTCCAGTAGAGAAGCGCAAAGCTGACGACTGTCTTGCAACCAAGCGATTTCAAAAACGCGATATGGTCGCGCATGCCATCCACTGGCTCGCCGCGCCAGATTGTCGGCACGAAAACTGCGGATTCGCCATACTTTTTTGCTGCCTCAGCAGGCGAAAACACCGGAAGCCCCATAACTTCCGTTCCCCAAAGTGACGAGCCGTTGTCCGCCCAGGCAATCGGTTCTACACTGGCCTGACGAAGTCCCTTGAGAGTGCGGCGCCCAACTCCTCCCGCGCCAAACAGGACAATGTCCCTGCCTTCCGCGCCAGCCGCGAGGTTGAACGCCTTTTGCCCACGCTCGATCGCCGACGCGACTGGCTCAGATAGAAGCGCTTCGAGTTCTTCGTCGGGAGACATTAGGCACTCCCTGCTTTCACGTCTAGTAACGAATTTGGCGGCGTTCCCCATGTGAACATGGTGCCGTCAATTTTATCCGACTCAGCGTCATACCCTGCCGCGCGCAGCGCCTCTTCGAGCTCGCCGAACGACAGCGTGCCCGTCTTGGTCTTATGGTGGCTTTCAAAGCCAAAGTGGATAGGATTTTGCTTAAGGAACTCGGTTGCGCCGCGGATCAGGCCGATTTCGGCACCTTCAATGTCGGCCTTCACATAGACGGGCACCGTCTTTTCTCGCGTGCAGAACTCCTCCAGTGACGTTACGGTGACCTCTTTTTGCTTGGTCTTGTCAACGTAGATTGCGAGGTCGGTCAGGCTGGCGCCAGCCGAGCCGTCCATATTGAACATCGCCTTGGCGCTGGTCTCACCCATAGCCAAATCGAGAACCATGACATTTGAGGCATCGTACCGTTTAAGGTTTTGCAGGAGGATGTCGCGCGCAGAATCGTCCGGCTCGAACGCGTACACTTTTCCGCCAGGCCCGACAAGTTGGGAGAGCTGAACCGTCGTGATCCCCGCATGCGCACCGAGGTCAAAGACAACATCGCCAGGTTTTGGCGTGTATTTACGCGTGTACGCGGGCATGGCATCGTCTTCCGCGACGCGCGGCTGCAACAGCTCCAGGCCCGATTTTCGATACTTCTGCACACGCTGCTCCGAAAAATCCAGCGCTGTAATCCCCTGGAAATCGACCGGCTCAATTTCGGCGATGAAGTGATCGTAAATCTCCATAAGCATCGGGACAAATGTATAGTCGAGATTGGAGAGCACGATACACGAACCATCTTTGGACACCTTGATAACACCCTTGCCAAATGCAACTGTGTATCCCTGGGTGCGCGCATAAGTGGAAAGCACAGCCTGCCCAATCGGGTTTTCGGGGCCGAGTTCGACCAGTCTATTTTTGATGTTCTGCAGTATGGACAAGTTTATGGCCTCGACGGCGTATTGTTTACCAGCATGTCCGACCGCCCTCGATGACGAGGTTTGAGCCGGTCATGTACGACGATGCGTCCGAGCAAAGAAAGATGATCGCGCCCTGGTATTCGTCGATCCTGGCCATGCGTCCGAGCGGGATCAGGTTTGTAAGCTTTGCGATGAAATCTTCCGGCTGGGCGTTTTCGACCCCGCCAGGCGAGATACAGTTGGCGCGTACACCGCTCAATGCCCAGTAGGTCGCAAGATAGCGAGTCAGCCCGATCAGTCCCGACTTGAGCACAGAATAGGTGACAGGCTTGACCGGCTGAAGATGCTCCGGCAGACCATCCTGACGATAAATCCGCTGGTCGGGTGCGATGATGCCGAGGTCGGACGCCACATTCACAATCACGCCCGAACCGCGCTTCGCCATCTCTGCGCCAAAAACCTGGCTGCACAGGAACGCGCCAGTCAGTCCAACGGCGATGTCGTCGTTCCATTGGCCAAGCGGAAAGTTTTCCAGACGCGAAAAATTGGTCTCGTCGGACTGCTCCATTTTCGGATTGTTGGCAGCGTTGTTGATCAGGATATCGATGCGACCGTAGCCCGCAAGTATCTGATCTTTGACCTCGCTCAACGCGGCCGGACTCGTGATGTCAACCTCGTGCGCGCTTGCCTCTATGCCGAAGCTTGCGACAATTTCAGCGACATTGGTCTCGGCACGGTGGCCGTTGATGTCGAGCAGCACCGGGATCGCCCCGCACGACGCAACCGCGCGCGCATGCTGCAAGCCCAGCAAGCCGCCGCCGCCGGTAATGACCGCGACCCGTCCGCTTAAATCGAACATACTCGGCATTTTAGACGACTTATTCATTGTCCGCTTTCGCAAGCCGTATGAGCGAATCGGTCGCGATCGACTCCTTCGCCGCCAGTGCCATTCGCAGACTTTGGTAGCCGTCCATCAAATCGACCATCGGTTTTGTTCTGGTTTTCACGCAATCTAGAAAGTGCTTCGTTTCCGAAATAAACATTGAGTTGCGGTCGAAACCAGCGAAATCATAGACGACGGGCTCGACATTTGGAGCGAAGTGAGTAACCCGCAGATTCCTAAAATCCGCGACTGCTTTGCCACGATCTCCGATGACTTCGCACTCGCGCGACGGTGGGTTCTGCAGATAGTCCTGGTGGACATGAACGGGCAGGGGGCGTCCATCAACCGTACAGTGCATTAAGATACTTGCGGTGTCCTCGACATCGATTTCCAAATGGCTCCAGTGACCACCAACGGCGTAGAGCGAAGTCGGCGCGCCGAAAAGCGCATAGAGGTAGTCGAATTCGTGAATCTGTGACAGGATGACGCCGCCGCCGAGATCGGCGCGGGATGCGTACATCGTTCGGTAGTCCTCGTACGGATGCCAATTAGGAAGATACTCGCCGATGGTCGCACGAACTGAAAGCAGATTGCCAAGCGCTCCGCTTCGGACAATCTCCGCCAGCTTGAGAAACGACGGGTGGTACCTAAGTTGATAGCCAACCATGCCGATTCGCCCGCCTTCTT
The DNA here is from genome assembly GCA_963699265.1 of uncultured Armatimonadota bacterium. Classification (GTDB taxonomy): domain Bacteria; phylum Armatimonadota; class Armatimonadia; order Armatimonadales; family Capsulimonadaceae; genus CAXSEA01. The sequence goes on from OY969427.1 coordinate 3,479,021, forward strand.
TGGCGAGTGCGGTTAGCTTCTCGACGCCCTCCGCGCTCGCCGAGATCGGCTTCTCCAAAAAGATGTCGCAGCCCGCCTCGACACAGGCCATCGCCACCGGAATATGCAAGCCGCTTGGATTGCAGATGAACGCAAAATCCGGTTTCTGCGCGAGCGCCTCGTCCAAATCTCCATACGAGCGAATACCGTACTCTGCCTCGATGCTGGTTTTGGTCTGGTCAACGCTAAGCTGCGGGGTCACGACCTGATCCAGGCCGCGCACTCGGTACGCGATCAAGTCCAGATCGTTGCCAAGGATCGCCCGGAGATTGCGCGCGTGACGTTGCCCGACTCCGCCCAGCCCGACCATTAGCCCGCGGATCATGGATTTGCTCCCACGAGGCTGATTCCGGCAGCGCCTAGGTAATCGAGCAGCATTTCGCAGTTCTTCGTCGCCCAAGCGACCTCATCTCCAAGATTGCCGCGCGCGACCTGCAGAACATAATCTCCCGCATAGCCGCTCTGCGCGAGTTCCCGAAAGACTGCCGGAAGATCGGCATTGCCAGTGCCAAGAGGAACTGTGCCGCCTCCTAGAATCCTATCCTTGATATGCACACTGCCGATTCGATTGCCGTATGCCGCAAACTCTTCGGACACAAAGTACCCGTGCGATGCGCTGTTGCCAGAATCGTAATTCGCCTTGATCGACGCATGCGGGAGCCGCTCGAGCAGTTTGGCAAACGGCGCTGGCGCAAGATCGGTTTCTAGGTGCAGTTCGACATGTGCCGCTTCAGCGGCAGGAATGACTTTCTCCATGATCTCAATGACTTGATCAACTTCACGTTCGTTCCAGATTCGCGAACGATCGACAAACGGAATGACGACCCGCTCAATTCCAAGCCGGCTACATTGCTCCAGTAGCCAGAACAGCTTGCCGACCAAGCGCAATTCCTCGTCCTGGCTTGTGCGCAAAAATGGAAAATCCATAAAATAATCTGCGCAAACGGACTTTACCGCGATCCCGTAACTCTCGGACAAGTCTCGCATTTCGGCGACGCCAGCGTCCGTCTCGATTGGATTTGCACCTTCGCTATAGGCATCGTAAATCCATTCGATCGCATCTAGCCCAGCCGTAGCAGCGCGCTCAAACTCCTCGCGCCATGAGTTGCGCGGGAACGATTGGAATCGGCCATCTTCCGGTGGAGAAAGCCTGCCCTGCATGATCGCAATTCGCTGCATGGGTTAGTCTTCCAAGACGGGCACGATCATGTTGGCGCGGAACTCGTCGCGGTCTAAGAACGGCCACAGGTCTTCGATGGGGCGCGAGACGAACGATCCATCGGGCTTCTGCACCGACGATACCCGTGGCTGCCGCACTTCGTCAGCGACCATGTGCACATCGCAAACGAGCGGGCCAGGACGACTCAAAACTCGCCGGACTTCGGCTTCCAAATTTGTTTGATCGGTGATGACGTCTGTCGCCAAACCATACGCCTCCGCGACCCTGCGCACATCGGGTAATGTTTGGCCGGTTCGCTCATCGCAGCCGATCTTGGACGCGCCAAAGAAGTTAGTTTGCGATGCACGGATGGATGCGTAACCATCGTTATTGAGCACAAAAAACGTGATCGGAAGCTGCAGGCGACGAACTGTTTCAAGCTCCTGGATGTTGAACTGGAATCCGCCATCGCCGTCCACGCAGATTGTTCGCCTTCGCCCGCCGCCGAGGCAAGCGCCAATCGAAGCGGCGATCCCAAAGCCCATTGCACCCAGCGCGGTCGTGTGGAAGATTCGCTGTTGCTCCTTCACCCGGAACGCAAGCAAAAACAGCTCGATCCCAGTCCCTGAACTGCCGGAAACGATAAAGTCGCCCTCCGAAAGCTCGTCAGACAGTACGCGGGATAAGTTGTAGGTACTGACCGGGCCTGTTGCGATGCGGTGCTCGTCCAGTACGAGTGGATAGCCGTTCTTCCACTCGGTGCAGCGGTCTTTCCAAGCGTTACGTGGACGGTGTTCAATATCGTCCGATTGACGAATCAGTTCGCGCAGGAATGCGCCCGCATCAGCTTGAACGGGAAGATGGATCGAATCGCCCATCTTTTCCAGTTCCGCCGGATCGATGTCCATCATGACCTTAAATCCGCCCCGAGCGAATCTCTCCGGCGCATAGGCTGTGACCACGCGGTCGAGCCGCGCGCCAACCGAGAGCAGGAAATCGCAGTTTTGGATGGCGAAGTTTGCGCCGCGTTGCGCAATGACTCCGGGCCGACCGACAAACAGCGGATGGTCATTGGCGACCATATCGATCGCGAGCCAGGTCGTTTCGATGGGAACGTCCAGGAGCCGGATTGCTTCGGCAAGCTCCTGCTCAGCGCGGGAAAGACGAACTCCATTGCCAATGAACAGCATAGGCCTTTCCGACCGGTTTAGCTGCCGGATGACTTGCGTAACCTGATCTTGAAGCAATCCGTTCGACTTGGCCACTTGTTCTGGCACGAATGATGGCAGATCATTTTCGTCGATTGGCGACGCCTGCACATCGAGAGGAATATCGATCCAGACCGGTCCAGGACGTCCCGAAGTCGCGAGCGACACCGCCTTCTCAAGGTGAAAGCGAATCATCTGGGGATCGTTGACCGTGACCGCATATTTGGTGAGCGGTTTGACAATCGAGATGATATCAACTTCCTGAACGCCCATCTGGCGCACACCGGTTGGGGTACCGTCGGGCCGGAACATGCTGTCGGAGCGCTTGACTTGGCCGGAGATGAAGAGGCAAGGAGTCGAATCCAGCCATGCGCCTGCAAGGCCGGTGATGGCGTTGGTGCTTCCAGGGCCAGTGGTCACAAGGCAAACGCCGAAATGATTTGTGGCTTTGGAGTAGTTTTCAGCGGCAATGGAGCTGGCCTGCTCGTGGAGGTTGCAGACGAACTCAATCTCCGGCGTATTGGCCAGTGAATCGTTAAGGTGCATCGCGCCGCCGCCGACAACCAGGAAAACATGCTTGACACCGAGGCTGGCGACATATCGAAAAACAAAATCGGAGAGTTTCATAAAACGAACTTCAAGGAGGCTTACTGTGGCACAGGGCGGCTCAAATATTGATCTTTTCGCCCCACAAGTGATCAATTAGGCGGCGAACCGCTCCCGCGCCTGCGGGTCTATCGGAAATGAACTGTGCGATTTCCAAAACCGCCGGATGCGCAGTCGGCGGTGCGGCGGCAAGACCAGCGAGACGCAGTGCGGGCAGGTCGTTGACATCGTCGCCCATGAATGCCACCGCGCTTTTATCCAGCAGGCAGCGAGTTGCAAAATCTTCGAACGCAGCGCCCTTAGACGTGCATCCAAGCCAAATGTCCTGAATTCCCAGCTTTTCCGCAAACCGGGTCACCAAAACGCTATTTTCGCCCGAAATCAACGCAAACCGAATACCGAGCCGCTGCGCCCGTGCAATCCCCATTATGTCGAGGAAATGGAAACGCTTGATCTCGTCGCCCTGGTCCGACCACGTGACAGTACCGTCGGTGAGGGTGCCGTCGACATCCAGCGCGACCGCGCGGATCTGCCATTGGTTGGGCATCTAAACGCTATCCCCCGACTCGCCGCAGCTTTTTCGCGATCGGAACTTCACTCGGTAGGACTTTCTTTTCAGGACTACCCATCGACGTTTCCACCAGGCGGATGTCGCGCACCAGCTTGTTGATTCCGTTCGGCTCCAGCGACGCCGCTTGATCCGAGCCCCAAAGCGCACGGTCAGTGGTGATATGCCGTTCGACCACGCATGCGCCCAGCGCGACAGCCGCGACTGTCGACGCGAGGCCGGTTTCGTGGCCAGAGTAGCCGACGGGAACACCGTATCGCTCCTTCAGAGTTTGGATGACACGCAGGTTAAGCTCATCGTATGACGACGGATATGTGCTGCAAGTATGCAGGAGAATCAGATCTTTCGTGCTCAGCACTTCGACAGCGTGGTCAACCTGTTCGATTGTGCTCATGCCCGTGGAAAGAATGATCGGTTTGCCTTTGGAGCGGTGATGGCGAAGGAGATTGTCGTCGGTGAGCGACGCCGACGCGATCTTGTAGCAAACCGGGTGAAACTGTTCGATAAAATCGACCGAACCTTCGTCCCAGCACGACGCGTACCAGGTGATTCCAACTTCCCGGCAAAAGCGGTCGATCTCGGTGAACGCCTCCGTGCCGAATTCAAGCCCCCGTTTCAGGTCGCCGTTGGTCTCGCCGAACTTCGATTCGCGCGGCTTGGCCAGCTCTTCTGCGGTGTAGACGACATCGACAGTCCGCTTCTGGAACTTGACCGCGTTGCAGCCTGCGGCAACGGCGATGTGGATCAGGCGTTTAGCGAGATCAACACTCCCGTTGTGGTTGATCCCGATCTCTGCAATGACATAGGCGGGATGGCCGTCACCAACGACGGTATCTCCGATAACGACAGTGTTAGGCATAATATCCTCTGAAACTAACGGTGCCGTGATGGCCGGCTCCCGTTGCTCTCCCAGCCATGAAAATTCTTAAGTAACAAGCAGAATCGAACTCTGTATGTTACGCTCAATCATACAGCCAACTGCGCTTGGCTGTCAATGCGAGCTTAAGCGGCGTGACTCGCACGAATCGGTCGGATTACGCTTGAAATTGTAACTTAAATGCATCAAGATCACGAATTTCCGGTTGATCAGCTTGACGAATCGGTGAATCGCTGCGCCAACATCTGGTCGAGCCTGCGAGGCGCGCGCGTTTTCGTCACCGGTGGGACGGGATTGCTTGGGCGCTGGATTGTCGCGACACTGCTTCGCGGAAACGAAACACACGCGCTTGATTTGCGGGTCGTCTGCCTAACACGTTCACCGGAGCGGTTTACTGAAGCGTGTCCGACACTCTGCCAAAATGCGTCGCTCACGCTCGTTGCTGGGGATATACGCTCGTTCGAACTTCCTTCGGGCAAGTTTACGCATTTGATTCACGCCGCAGCGGACACGTCGGCGGAGGCCGACAGCGATCCGCTGTTGCTGTTCGACTCAATCGTCTCCGGAACTCAGCGAGTGCTGGACTTTGCTCGGGTGTCTGGAATTCACGATGCAGTCTTTACCAGCTCGGGCGCCGTCTACGGCCAACAGCCGATCGACATGGAGAGGATTCCCGAAACCTATCTGGGTGCCGGTCCAACCAACGATCCACGCTCCACTTACGGTACAGCCAAACGCGCAGCCGAGCAGCTTTTCACGATCTATCATAACTCCTATGGAATTTCGACCAAGATCGCGCGCTGTTTTGCATTCGCCGGCCCGCATATGAGCTTTGACGGTCATTTTGCCATCGGCAATTTCATTCGCGATGCTGTGCGTGGAGATAAGATCGTCGTCAAGGGCGACGGCACGCCGCTCCGGTCGTTTTTGTATCCTGCCGACACCGCGGCGTGGTTGCTGACCATTCTGGTGAATGGCCAAGCAGGCGGCATTTATAATGTCGGCTCGGACGAAGCTGTGACGATTGCCGAGCTTGCCGAACGAGTTTCGCGGCTAGTGCCAAGCGCGCAGAGCTTCGAAATCCTAGGCAAGCCCGATCCGAGCGCGCATAGATCGAGATACATTCCGGATATTTCGAAGGCACGAGAAAAGTTGAGATTGGATGTCTGGACAGATTTGGATGAGACGATTAGAAGGACGGCGGGGTGGTATGCGGGCAGACCTACCCTGGCTCGTTCCTCCTTCAGCGGAGAACGAAATTTGTAGGGGCTAACCAAGACGAGGGACGAGTCGCGGTTCGCCCTTCCCGATACGGTGACAGGAAGGGCGAACCGCAGTCGCAAGCTCCTTTGGTTAGCCCTTACGCGGAATTTGAACGGAAAGGCCTGCCCTTGCCTCCGTCCCCCTCCCGCTGTATACTACTGCTAGGATCGCAAATCACATTGCGACTCAAATTTTCGTCCTAAAGTAGCCACTATGAAAGTTGCAATCCTCTGCGGCGGTCAGGGAACTCGTCTGCGCGAAGAGACCGAGTTCAGGCCAAAGCCGCTTGTCCCGGTCGGCGGCAAGCCGATTTTGTGGCATATTATGAAGCGCTTTGCGCACTACGGCCACAGCGAGTTCGTCCTTTGCCTCGGTTATCAGGGAACCATGATCAAGGAGTATTTCCTGAACTACGAGGCGATGAACAACGACTTCACTATCTCGCTCGGCAAGAAAAGCGAAATCCACTTCCAGGGCGAACACTCGGAGCAGGACTATCAGGTGACGTTGTGCGACACAGGCCAAGACACCATGACCGGCTCGCGTGTCAAACAGGTCGAAAAGTATCTCGACGGCGATCTGTGCATGGTCACCTACGGCGACGGCCTGACCGACCTGAACATCCGCAAGCTGGTCGAATTTCACAAGTCGCATGGCAAGCTGGCGACAGTGACTGCGGTTCGACCTAGATCGCGTTTTGGCGAACTGCATCTGGAGCCGGGCGGCAAGGTGAGCGTCTTTGAGGAGAAGCCAGTCCTCGATGGTTGGATCAGCGCCGGGTATTTCGTGTTCCACAAAAAAGTGCTGGACTACCTTTCTGACGATCGCCAGTGCATCTTGGAAACCGAGCCGCTCATGCGCCTGACCCGCGACGGCGAACTGGTGGCGTTCCAGCACGACGGCTACTTCTATCCGATGGACACCTACCGTGACTACCTCGAACTCAACTCCATCTGGGCAACCGGCAACGCGCCGTGGAAGCTTGGTGACGCTGACAAATAGCGGTTTCCGGTCTTTTCCAATCTGATGCCTACGTCGTGCGTCAAAAAAAATTTCCATATTGGAAACTGACTGATATAATGATCTGGTGAGAATTTTTGGCGCAAATGTTGTTGTTGAGTATTTTGACGCCAACGCGAGCGACCGCCGAATCAACGCTGCCAGATCGTCTTATAGAGCTTGGCAGGCAATCACTCTGGCGGCATTATGGAATATCCCGCCTGATGTGAAGCTTTCACATCCGAAGGCAAGTATTCATAAGAACTCGCGCGTCGTTTTCAATATCAAAGGACACGATTACCGATTAGTTTGCGCATTGAATTATCAAGCGAAGCTAGTTGTCATACGTTGGTTCGGCACTCATGCCGAATACGACAAGGTAGATGCCGATTCAGTCTGAGAACTGGACAGAAGCAGATGGAAGCAACAATAATAATAGTTGAAAACGATGGTGATCACAAGAAGGCAATGGAACTGATTTCCAGCCTAATGTCCACCACATCCCGCGAAGACATCGCTCGGCTAAACGCCCAGGCTCGCGAAGTGGAGGCATACGAGTCTGGGCGCTGGCCCCGGGATCCAGCGTCCGTACCCGAGATCATTGATTATTTAATGGAGCAGCATGATCTTACGCCGAACGATTTAGCGCCTTTGTTCGGAGGACGAGGAAGAGTGTCCGACGTGCTAAATGGCAAACGGGCGCTTAGTATCCGGACGGTTAAGAGACTTCGCGAGCGCTTTGGGGTTTCAGCCGACATTCTTATTCCGCGCGACGAAGAAATTCGTGAACTTGCATATGTCGCGTCTGTTTGAGCCGACGGGTGCTAAGAACAAAGAACTCTGTGCCTCTGTATTTCGCCTGACGACCGCTTTTTACAACAAATGAACGCCCAACTAATCCCGTGAACAAAGAATTTTGGAACGATCGGCCTGTTTTGGTCACCGGCGCGACTGGCCTGGTCGGAAGCTGGCTCGTCAAGGTGTTAATAGATGCGGGGACGTCCGTCACCTGTTTGGTGCGCGACTGGGTGCCGCAGAGCGAGCTTGTCCAGGCCGGGACGTTGGAAAAGTGCCGCGTCATTCGCGGCGATATTGTCGATCAGTCGCTTCTGGAGCGGGTTTTGGGAGAGGAGGAGATCGACACGGTCATTCACCTGGCCGCGCAGACCATTGTCGGGATCGCAAACCGCAATCCGGTCTCGACATTTGAATCCAATATCAAGGGGACCTGGTGCGTCCTTGAGGCATGCCGCCGCAGCCCGAAGGTGAAGCAGATCGTGGTGGCGTCGTCAGACAAGGCGTACGGCGACCAGGACATTCTTCCTTACGATGAATCGACTCCGCTGCAGGGTCAACACCCGTATGATGTCAGCAAATCCTGCTCGGATCTGCTTGCGCAGGCGTATGGTGTCAGCTATGATCTGCCTGTGGCGATCACGCGCTGCGGCAATTTTTACGGCGGCGGCGACCTCAATTGGAACCGCATTGTGCCAGGAACGATAAGGTCGATCCTGCGGGGCGAGCGTCCCATCATCCGCTCCGACGGGAGCTTCGTTCGCGACTATTTTTATGTCGAAGATGGCGCGGCAGCGTACATGCTATTGGCAGAAAAATTGGCCGCAAATCCTGGCCTGAAGGGGGAGGCGTTCAACTTCTCCAACGAAATCGAAGTAACCGTGCTCGATCTCGTCGCTAAGATCAGTCATTTGATGGGATCGGACTTGCAGCCGGAGGTTCGCAACGAGGCATCCAACGAGATCCGCTATCAATACCTCAGCGCAGAAAAGGCGCGCAAGGAACTGAACTGGTCACCGCTATTTGATCTTGAGACAGGCCTGACTCGCACAATCGACTGGTACACGAAGGCGCTCCGCAATGGCGACTAAGGACGAACTGCGCGCTAAGATTCTGGATCTGGTCACCGAATATCACGCTGCGGACGAGGCCAGCCAAGCGGATTTCGTGCCGGGCGAATCTCCGGTGCGTGTATCAGGGCGAGTCTACGGCGTCGAAGAAATGCAGCTTTTGGTTGAATCCGGCCTTGACTTCTGGCTGACCACCGGACGATTCGCTGAGCAGTTCGAGCGGCGGTTTGCCGAGTGGATGGGCACAAAGTATTGCCTGCTGGTCAATTCCGGTTCGTCGGCCAATCTCGTCGCAATGTCCGCGCTGACATCTCCGAGCCTCGGCGACCGCCGTCTGGTACCAGGCGACGAGGTGATCACAGTCGCCGCGGGATTCCCGACCACGGTCAATCCCATCATCCAAAATCGCCTTGTGCCAGTTTTTCTTGATGTCGCGCTAGGCTCGTATGATGTTGATGTCTCGCGCTTTGAAGAGGCATTCTCGCCCAAAACTCGCGCGATTATGATTGCCCACACGCTGGGAAACCCTTTCGATATCGAAACGGTGATGGAGTTCGCGAACCAGCACAATCTATGGGTGATCGAGGACAACTGCGACGCGGTTGGCAGCAAGTTCGCGGGCAAAAAGACAGGCACATTCGGCCACATTGCCACAGTCAGCTTCTACCCAGCACACCACATGACCACGGGCGAGGGCGGGGCGGTTTTGACCAGCAACCATTTGCTCAAAAAGGTGATGGAATCGTTCCGCGATTGGGGCCGCGACTGTTACTGCGCACCGGGTGTTTCGAATACGTGCCGCAAGCGGTTTGGCTGGCAATTGGGCGACCTGCCGTTCGGCTACGACCATAAATACACCTACTCGCACATCGGCTACAACCTCAAGCTTACCGACATGCAGGCGGCCGTCGGCTGCGCCCAGCTAGACCGCCTGGAGGGATTTATCGCAAAGCGACGTGAGAATTTCGAGATACTCTACGCGGGCCTTGCGCCTCTGTCGGACTATTTTGTCCTCCCGCAATGGCATGCGAAAGCTGAACCAAGCTGGTTCGGCTTTCCGCTGACCATCAGGGAAGACGCTCCGTTCACGCGCAACGAACTGGTCGCGCATCTCGACAAACGAAAGATCGATACACGCCTTATCTTCGCCGGAAATCTCGTCAGGCAGCCAGCGTACAAGGATGCTGAGTACCGGGTCGTCGGATCGTTAGAGAATACGGATCGAGTCATGAACAGTTCGTTCTGGATCGGCGTTTTTCCAGGGCTGACGCGGGAGATGCTGGAGTATTGCATCGAAACGATTTCGGCGTTTGTGATGGCCGTGCGTTAATATTCTCGAAAGGAATTTTTCTTATTTCCCCTCCGAACCCGGTGCGACACACGAAAGCGAAAACCAAGACCATCGTAAAGATCGAAGCGAATGGCTCGCAGGAGCGCAGGAGGAACCTCCCCTAGCCCCTCCTTCCGAAAGGAGGGGAACAGACACGCCCCCTTTATGAATTAACGAGCCATGCCGTTTAGCACCTCTAAATCGCGTCTTGCTTCAGCGTTGTAAGGGTCTATGTGGAGCGCGATATTGAACTGATCTCGCGCACCACGAAGGTTGCCTTCGCCAGCCAGCGCCACCCCAAGGCTGATATGCACAGCGGGAAGTTCGGGATCGATTTTCAGCGCGGTATCAAGTTGCTGCTTGGCTAGATCGACCCGTCCGAGCTTGATCAGCACATTCGCCAAACCCACGTACGCCTCGACACGGCTTCTGTCGTCATCGTTCGCCTTCACGTAGCACTGCGCCGCCTGATCGTATTGTCCGGTTTGAAATAGCGCGTTACCTTTATCGTTGAGCGCATCAAAATATTTGGGGTTAAACGCGAGCGCAGCATCATACTCCCGGATGGCAGCAGCATAATCCGACTGAGCGTAGAGCGCGTTCCCGAGCGCCGTGTGTCCGATAACGCTACTCGGGTTCACCGAAATCGTATTGCGCATGAGCGATTCGCCATTCGCCCAGACGGTCTCTTGCTTCACAGTCAGAACGGCGCAGAGGACTAGAATCGCAAGCGAAACCCAAATTGCACTTTGCGGTTTCCGCGCATCCCGAAGCGCGAAGGCGACCAGGATCGCTGGGCCAATCATGGCCAAGTAGACGTAGCGGTCGGCGACAGTTGACGTGTCCTGAAAGACAAACGGGACGAATCCCAGCACCGGCAGCAGTGAGGCAATGCTAACCAAACCACCGCCCGCGAGCCAAGGAATGCGCTTGGAAAATAGGGCGATCAGCGCCGCAATTGCAGCGGGAAACAGCCAGGTCACGTAGCCCCAGGAGTGTCCCATAATGGATTGCGGCGTGCGCCCATAGTCGAGTCCGAGCGGATGAGGGTCTAACAGTTTTGCGAGGTAGAACGACAACGCGTCGCCTGCCACAAAAAACCGCTGCCAAACTGGGACCCTTGAAGCATCAGAGACCGTCTGAACATACGCGGTCGCGATCACGTAGATGCCAGCGACCACAAACATCGGCATCGCCTTGAGAATCGCGTCTCGCCAAGACATTCGCTGAACCATCGCGCCAAGCGCGGCAGCGACCAGCGGCACACATGCCGCCGAAGGTTTGCTCAAGACGGCGAAGGCTGTCAAGGCTGTCATGCTCATTGCCGATTTCAGGTCGAGCTTTGCCGACGTCGAGCAATAGACATTCAACGCCAACAGCGTAAATAGCCAGCACAGCACACCGCGAATCTCGGATATCCACGCGACGCTCTCCACCTGAAGCGGATGAAGCGCGAAGATCAGTGCGCCAATCCCAGCCGCCCATGGCTTTTGATCGCTGCCCAGAAGGTTTCGTAGCAGTTTGTAGACAAGAAGCGCGTTGACCGTGTGCAGAATCACGCTTACCGCATGGAAGAGAATCGGGTTGAAGAGCGCGTGAGTCTCGGTCAAGGATGAATTGGGCGCGGGTAGACGTGCGACTAGGCCTATTAGTTGATAGACGTTGTAGGAGACCGGAATATAAAGCTTTTCGTAGGGGGCGGTCCAAAAATGGGCTAGATTGGAAGAATCGACTGGCCATAGATAAGGGTTTGCCCAGACATGGATGTCGTCGTCGAAGTTCGCGAAGTCATGAGGGATCGATGGGGCAAAGACGCTAAGAGTTATGATGCCGACAGCAACTCCCCACCACGTTTCGGCGCGCATCCTCTTAGAAGGGTGCAAATCATCTTCCTTCGGCTGGTCGATGGCTTGGCTCAACGTCCGGTCTGCCCTTTCATCGAAAGCGCTAGGCGAAGATCGCCTTGCACAGTCTGATTGTTTGGATCGAGTTCAGCCGCGCGTTGCAATTCGGAGATCGCGTCGTCAAGCTGTCCTTGCGTCGCCAGGCAAATCCCGAGTCCCATGTGCGCTTCTGCAATGTTGGGATCGAGCGCGAGCGCATGTTGATAATAGCCCTCGGCTTGCGCAGGCTGGCCCGTTTTGAACAGGACATTGCCAAGCCCAACATACGGCCCCGGCTTGTCGGGATTCGAAGCGATCGCAGACGCAAATAGCTGCTGAGCCTGTGAGTACATCTTGACATCGACATAGGCATTGCCGAGATTGTTCAATGCGTCGGCATTCACGGGATCGTATCGCAATGCTGTCTGATACTCCTTTATTGCCTGCGTCGGCTGACCGAGGCGGCCAAGCGAGTTGCCGAGATTGACATATCCGTCCGCAAAATTTGGCTGAACGGCGACAGCGCGGCTGGCGTATGTTCGAGCCTCTGCAAAATCACCGAGGCTGATGTAAATCGTCGCTAGGTTGTTAAGAGTGCGGTAGTTCGACGGATTGAGCGCAAGCGCAGCCTGATCGTGGACAATCGCCTCCTGCAAGCGGCCGTGCGCCTGCAACACTTGTGCGTAGTTCGATTGTGCCACCGGACTCTTCGGATTGACTTCAATTGCGTGCGCAAAGAGCGTCAAGCTCGACTGCCAGACACGGGTCTGCGCAAACGACAGACCTGCAAAAACGGCGATCAGTACAGATGCGGCGACAACTCCAGCATTCGTCTTGGCATTGGCCAGTCCCCAAGCCAGCGCAAGCGCGGGGCCGATCATCGCGAGATACATATATCGGTCGGCAACGGTCGAGAACGCCTGGTAGACAAAGGGCACGAAGCCGAGAACTGGCAGTAACACTAAGAAGGTAATCGTTGAGGCAAGCATCAGAATCGGAAGCTTCTTCCGCATGAGTGGTAGGGCAGCAAAGACGCAAATTGGCAGCAGGGGCGCGATGAAGTGATAGGTGTTTGCCATTACCGACAACGGTGTTCGCCCATAGTCAATTGTCAGCGGCCATGGCAAGAACAGTTTGCCGATATAAAAATCGAGTGCATCGGCTGCGATGAAGGGCCGAATCCAAAGCGGCGTGACCAAGCTGGCCGGAACCTCCTGAACCCCGCGTGTCATCGGAACAATTCCGGCAGCGGCGATGGTCCAAGGCAAGGCGCGCAGCAGCGCCACTTTCCAGGCCGACTGATAGATCGTTGCGTCGATTATGCACGCGATCAGCGGCAACGTGACCACGCTTGGCTTGGCTAGCATAGCTGCGACGCCCAGCAGCGACGCTAAGGCCACCTTTGCAGGCTTGCGTTCGGTTTGCCCTTCCGCCGGCAGATAAATGAGCAACGCACAAAGCCCAAGCAAGCCTGCCAGCAAGCCGCGAAGTTCAGCAATCCACGCCACACTTTCCACCTGCAGTGGGTGGACAGCAAATAGCGCGGCTCCGATTGCCGATGCGACGGCGATCTTCTTGCGGCTCACGCTTGCCAGCGAAATTAGTTGCAAGAGCAGCCTCGAAATCAAGTTGAAGGCTAGCAGAGTGTTGACAATATGAATTAAAAGCGAGACTGTATGAAATACATGCGGATTGAAGCTGGCGTGCGTGTCTGTTAAAGTTTCGTTGAGAAAACTTGTATGCGCGGCCGAAGCGATCGTCATAAACAGGAGATAGCTAAGCGGCACATATAGGCCCTCGTAAGGGTGCGTGAAAAAATAGAGGAGATTAGAGGAATTGAGCGGCCAGATGTGACGATTTTCGTAGATGTGGATGTTGTCGTCCCACAGCACGAAATCGTGACTGACGATTTGCCCGAAGACGACTAATATCAAGCAGACGAGGAAAAGCTGTGCGCACAAGTTCGCGCGGCCGCCGTCAACTCCAAATCTGCTTTCCGGAAGATGTGCCATGAGGTGACTGGAGCCATCTTTCGGCCCCAGTCAATAAAGTACCACACCTGTGCATTGGCGATCGCTGGCCTTACTTTCCAGCGGCCACCGTGATGACGGTCGTCCGAGCGTGGGTCAATTCAAATGACAAATGTACGGACTCGCTGCCGTCCGAGTTCTTGGCCGTATGATCGATTGCCACGTCTACCGGCTTCGTCTTTTTCTTCGTGGTGTAGAACCCCGTCACGCTGTACGACGGCGCTGCGGGCATTCGAACTGAGATGCCTTCCACAGGCAAGTTTTCGAACGCGTAGGAGCTGACCTCAACGACCGCCTGCCTGGCCTTACCGTCAGCACCGCTGACGGTGCGTGTTGAAAGAGTCCACGGACAGACATTGTCCGTGGTAACGGCTTTGCCGGCCACATGAACCAGCGTGTAGCCGAGGAATCCGCCGTTTTCGGGCGCGGCATCTAAAGGTGCGCCTGCATTGCCGGCGATGAAGTAGTCAATGCCGTCCTTGACGACATGGTAGAACATGTGGCTGTGGCCGTTGAACACAGCGCGAACGCCATACTGCTTAAACAGCGCGTGAAGCTCATCGCGTTTGGCAACACTTGCCATGCCAGTTCCCGGCACATCGGGGGTGTCGGGATCGGTCGGGCCGTACATGAAGTGGTGGAAAAACACAAAGATGTTCACGGCAGATTTGTTGGCCTCCAAATCGGCCTTAAGCCAGGCAAGCTGATCGGGGTCAATCGTCCCTGCCGCGCTTTCTCCGCCAACAATCGGTGTCGAGTTTAAACCGATAAAGTGACTGCCACCATAATCAAATGATCCATATTCCGGTCCCATGTCTCTACGATAGCAGTTCAGCATGACAGGCCCGTCGGCTAGTTCGTGATTGCCCGGGACGTTTATGACCGGCACGCCGCACAGTTTTGCTAGACCGAGGAATGTCGAGTATTCGCCGTCGGCATCGCTGGCAGAGTCGCCGTATCCCTCGATGCAATCGCCGGTCCAAATCACAAATTTCGGAACCCAGTATGCCGATCTCCGCAAAAATCTCTTGGGCAGAGGGCGGCATTGGTTCGCCATGCCCAGTGGAGCGGTTATCTCCGCCTGCGACAAAGGTAAAAGGTGCGTCAGCCGCAGGCTGAACAATAGCGGGCGTACCAGGAAGCGAGGGGAGGGGCTTTGTGGTTGACGAGTGCGCTGGCACGGCTAATGCAAGGAGCGCGAGCGATATCCCCGCCGCGACTTTGACAAAATTCATGAAGTGGGTCCAATTACAAAAGCAAGTCAAACGGTTCCGGCATCGCAGCGCCGGAACCGTTTGGATTTTAGGTTGGACGTGAATCGTCCGGTCATATTAGTCTTTTTGGCGCTGAAGGCCCATGTTGTTGCAGCTACCCGGCTGATCCCACGCCCAGTCAATGCCATCGCAACCAGACGACTGTTCGATGCCTTTGCCGTTTGTCCATTTTACATGACCGTCCAAGAAACCGGTATTAAAGCCACCGGGATGGAATCCGTATGTAGTTGGAGCGTCAATATAATTCTTATTCCAGTCCGAAAACATACGGGTTTCTGATGGCCGGTTGAAGATCGAAAGGATATCGGTTTGAAGCTGCGGGACCGCACCTGTCCTCGACGGAGTGACAAAAACCGTTGGGTTGTAGGTGGGTCCTGCCATTTGGATTGGGTCAGTCGGGCTAGCGTAGAACTCGCATTTCGTGCTGTTTATTGCTGTGCAGTATGTTGGAGTGGCGTATCCCGTCACAGTCTTCGCAGCATTCGGTCGGGACAGGCTGTCCTTGTTAAACTTGTAAGATGTGCCGTAAATCCCGTTGTAGTAATGACCCACCATGACTGTGCCGGGAGTCGGAACTCCGGGCGGAATGTCGTTACCTGATCCCCACTGAAGCTCATTGCTGCCGGCCGTTCCAATTGTGGCAACTCTGCGGTCATCGGGACACTTGAACACATCAACGCTCTTTATGTAGGGGATGAACGCAATTATGGTGCCAGTCTGAGCGCCTGCTACAGGGCCGACTTGATTTGCGCCGGTATTGTATTGGGCGTCATCAGGGCCGTATGTGTAGTCTGCCGAGTAGCACATCGGCATGCCTTCGTCGTAGTCCTCGACATATTGAAGCAGTGCAATGCCGAACTGTTTGCAGTTGCTTGCGCAACTACTCTGCCTTGCTTTCTCTCTCGCCGACGCGAAGGCCGGGAAAATTATGGCAGCGAGAATCGCGATTATCGCTATAACGACTAGAAGCTCTATCAAAGTAAAGCCATTTTTCTTCAAGATCATTGGAAACCCTTATCTGTAGTGATTTGCGGCATACATGAAAAAAGCGCGTCCATCTCAAACAACAGTGGACGCGCGGATGCCTCTTATTATCACACATTCCTCAAGAGAGAAATGTTAAGAGAATGTTAAGAATGTGTTAACTTTATATTAAGTAAGCAGGCTGCCAACCTCTTTATCCCGACCAGCGCTCGATCAACCATCTTGAAGCGTCTGTATCGCATAGGTGTCGGTTGTACCCACGGTTGGCTCCGTGAGAATGATGGAAAACAGGCCTGGAGTGCTCACCGGAATTACTTGTGTGGCAAGCACAGTTGTTGTGCCAGGCGAGTCAAACGATACCGTCACTGAGCCTGAAGGATAGTTCGCGTAGGTTGACCCGGTGCCATATGCTTCGCCCATAGTGATTTTCTGACCGTTAATATAGACATCAACGGACGGCTGATCTGGGGCTGAATTGATCGTGCGGATGCGGACATCGTTTACGGCCGGCACCGTGCGGTCGTCGGTCAGAAAAACCAGCTTTGGGTATCTCGGATCGGACGTGCTCGTAATGTCGGATCGTCCTACCAAGATTGCCGTATAGAAATCTCCGCCGACCAGGTTGACGGTTTGATTCGGATAGGTTATGGTTGGTTGAGCCGTCAGCGAGAACGAGAAGATTGACGAGCCGCTCGTTTCGAACGTGTAGGATGAAAAGCCGCCAAACGATCCGACATTCGAGAACAAGATTCCCGGACCGTTGATTGTCGCCGATCCCCCGTTCGGCAGTTCGTTCACAACGCGAACGAATGTGTTGCCCTCGGACGAAGTGCTCGAGCCGCCGCAGCCGGCTAGTGACAGAGCGCAAGCTGCCGCGCCAATGCCAAATAGTGCTTTCTTAGCAAATTGATGCGATGTGTTCAATTTCAAAGGTTTCCTTCCAGCGCCTGTTGGATTCGACCTAAAGTGGCGCGTCGAGCTAAAGTACTGGAGCTTGGCAGCGTCGTTGTTGCCGACTTCGGTCCTTCTGACACTGCCAAACGCTGTTGCGACAGGATACCCGGTACAGCTACTGGATTGAAATGCGGTGATGTGGCGCAGATGAAACGTCCCGAATCGCGTGGTGAGGCGGCTCGATTCAAATGTCCCGGCACGACATCGAAAGCGCTGTAGACTGCCTTATGCGGATAGTGAATACACCATGGGCATTCGGTGATGCACTTGATGATCGAGGTCTTTGACCGACAATGCGGGAACAAAACCAGGTGTGAAGACACGTACGTAACCCATGCGAAACTTTACATTTGTCACCGCGGCCTTAGCGCTGTTTGCCTTTTCGTTGCCGGCAATTGTTGCCGCAGATGCAGCGAGCGCGCCAGCAAAACACGTCCAGATGTCCGATCTCACCGGGGCATCGCACGAGATTCCTGATCCCAATGCGAAGGCGACCATTCTGCTCTTCGTATCGAAGGATTGTCCGTATTCCAACGGCCTGGCGCCCGAAATGTCGAAGATCGCCGGGGAATACGAAAAGAAGGGCTTCTCGTTCTTCTTTGTCTACGGCAATTCAGACACGAGCAAGAGCGAAGCACAGGCTCATGCCAAATCGTACTCGTTCAGCGCGCCGTGCATTTTGGATTCCCAGCATAAGTTGGTCAACGCCACTGGCGCGCATGTGACGCCGGAAGCGTTCGTTTTCGATTCGACGGGGACATTGCTCTATCACGGACGAGTGGATAATCGATTTGACAGCATTGGTGTTCAGCGGACGACAATCACAAGCCACGATCTTATCGACGCGCTCGACCAAATTGATGCAGGCAAGACGCCAACCGAAAAAACAACCCAGGCGATCGGGTGTACGATTCACCCACTGTAATTTAATTGGAAGATTGCGCCACGGCTTGTCATTTGGTCTGATGACATCCGGATTTGTCACGCTTAGTCCATATATTCCGGTTCGGAATAGACTTTTGACACGGCATCGCGGTGCTCCCGCGGCGTCGCGCCTGTCAGCTTCTTGAACGTGCTTGCGAAGTTCACCGTCAATGCCAACCATGGAGTCGAACACTATAACATTTTCAAAAGCTCAGGTGAGACAATTTCGGATAGAAGGCTATGCAGTGCTGCCGGACTTTTGGAACGCGGAAGAAGTCGCGGCGATGCAAAGCGAAGTTAACCGATTCAAAGCGGACGGATTTCTGCATAATGTTGCAACTGAAAACGATGGCGCGACCCATTCGGCGAATGTCGCGAACTTGCAGCTATGTCCAATGTCGCCACATAGCAATCTGTTTAAGGCGCTCCCGTTTGCAACCAAGGTTCGGAATGCTGTTTCCGAGCTAATAGGCGATCCGGTCGTGCTTCATCTCGACCAAGTGTTCCTAAAGCCAGCGAGGCATGGCTCAGGAACCAATTGGCATCAAGATAATGCCTATTTCAAGCTTGAGAATCCACTCCTTGGAACCGCAATGTGGACTGCTGTGCATGATGCAACCATTGCTAACGGCACCATCCGCCTAATTCCTGGCAGTCACAACTCGGTTCTTGAACACACTCGCGACCCGCAAAGCGATCATCACATCCGATGTTATCCCGCTGAAACGAAAGCGATGCCGGTCGAATTGAAGGCGGGAGGGGCGGTGTTCTTTTGTTATGGCCTAGCACACGCGACAGGCGCAAACACGACGGACCGCGATAGGGCAGGGGCAGCGTTCCATTTCCTCAACCAGGCGGCAACTGGTCCAGACTACTTTTCAACCCAATCCGGCGTGTACCATCCGGTCCTGACTGGCCCTGAATCCGATGACGGCCTAAGCGTCTACGGCACTTCGATGGCAGGTTCATGGGAAAACGCTGTTAAGAGGAACTCATCTCTTGCACAAAATAGGCGGGATTAAGCTTTTCGCCAGTCGCATGCACCATGAGATGGTTCCAGGCGAAGCGTGCGCCGGGCCGAAAAATCTTCTCCGTCAGCCATTCGCCAACTTTTCGGCTTCCGACCAGTTCGTTTTCGCTGGCAACAACAGTAGTTCGCAGCGTGTGGAGAAGTTGCGAGGCGATCATTTCACCCAGAAGGTAGTTGTGATAATAGACTGGGGTGGTCGCGAGGTGAATCTTTGACGCCCACGCCGTAGGACTGCGATCGTCAGGTGGGGTCAAGTGCTGATACTTCGCAACCAGATCCCACCAGAGCGAACCTAAGTCCTGATCGGGGCTACGGTACATTTCGCGCTCAAAGTGGGTGATAACCATCACCCACTGAGTGAAGACCAATAGGTTGCTCTTGAGCGCCTCGTTGGCCGATTTAGAAATTTGCTCCGCGTCGGCTGCGGGGACATCAACCCAGCGCCTTAGCCAAGCGCCGTTCGATACGAAGCGGCCCATTAGTTCAGCAATCGCCTCGGTAGTCATAATGTGCGAGACGGTCTTGAGAAAGAACGGCAGCGCGGGATCAAGTTCGTTATCGTAGACGGCATGGCCGAATTCGTGGAGCAGTGTCGCCATCCAGGTGGCATCCGGACGCAAATTGCAGTTGACCCGGACATCGCCCGTTCCGCGGCCTACCGACAGGCAATAGGCGTGCTGATTCTTGCCAGGCTTCTCGTACAAATCAGAAAGCGGCAGCAAATCGCGCACTCGTAGGCCGATGGCATCGCAAAAAGTTGCCAATATCTCTTCGAGTGAGCGGCCTTCGAATAGCTTGTCCAGTTGCGCTTCATCTTCGATCGGTGCCTGCTGGAAGAAGGGATCGCTGTAGTGCCAGGGTCGGATTTGATCAATTGAAACGCCGAATCGTTTGGCGATCTCGCCGTCAAACTTCTCCTTGCGGCGCAAAAAGACAGGCTCAAGGTCACTTGAAACCTGTTCGAGGGTTTCGAAAAGCTGCGCCTCGTCGAGCTCCTGAAGGGCAATGGACATCGCGTAGTAGTCGCTGTAGCCAAGGCGCTTTGCTTCACGGTTGCGCATGGCAACGAGTTCGCTGACTTTGCCCGCGACTTCGCCACCGATCTGCTTTGCAGCCTCCCAGGCAGCGCGCCGCTCTGCGCTGTCATTGGATGTTTTCAGAATCTCTTTCAGATCGT
Source organism: uncultured Armatimonadota bacterium (assembly GCA_963699265.1). GTDB lineage: Bacteria > Armatimonadota > Armatimonadia > Armatimonadales > Capsulimonadaceae > CAXSEA01. Next base: position 3,499,191 of record OY969427.1, read on the forward strand.
TCTCGCTGACATTTTTGCCGCCGAGGTCTGCGCGGAAGTTTGAAAAAATGCCTTCAATCTCCATTTCGCGCCGTGCCATCTCATCAATGACCTTCGGATCGATCTGATTGCGCTGGAACTCGTCCAGGAGGATCTGCCGTTGCCTTTGAAGCTCGGGCTCCGGCGGTTCCGGCAGCGATTTCAGCAGCGCGTATCGCGCTGGATCAGCGTACTGCGAATCAAGGTCGGCCGACGCAATTGCCGCGCGCTCTTCGAGCTCCGGCGTCGCCGACATCCCGGCGTCCCAGTAGGCGATGGCACTGGCGATCTCGCGCCGCTCCACCATGGAGCGCTGCTGTTCAATGAAGTTTTCTAGGGGGGTGGGCATATGGTAAATCGTTGCTCTGCAGAAAGTACGTGCAGGTTTGGTCGCAAGAGTGGACGCTATCTATTTTACGATCTAAAACAAGTACGGGCTGCGCCTGATTATTAAGGTAGATTTGTATTTCTTACGAGCCAACCGTTTCTTGTCTTGAATGGTCGCGTCGAACCTTGGGCTACCGGAATAGCTGATAATCCAGTGCTTTTTCGCAAGTAGGCTCGGCTTAAGCCGCTTGTGCGTTTCTTCGAGTTGTGCATGCGCATGCTCAAGCTCGGCTCCTTTCAGCTCTACGAGTACCGATACGTCTGCCTCTGAAACATTAACCAGAAAGTCGCATCTAATGCGTTCGACAGTTTTAAAGACGCAACTATCAACTTGAATCTCTTGTACTTCAAAGCGATTTCCATTTTCAAAATCAACTCTGCTTCTGCCTTCTGAAACCGGAAATAAAGGGTTGCGATGGCGTTTGATACACTTTCCAGGGATATCAGTCACGCGGCTTCCTTCTCAAATTCAATATCCCCAATCGCGTCAAACTCGGCGGCGAGGTCTTCGGAGACATCATCGATTGCGTCGGCTAAAACAAGTCCGGTCTCCTCTGATAACAATCTCGAAACGGTGCCATTGCCAAATGCATATGCTCGAACGCTGTCAGAAGGAATTAAAGGGGCATCTCCCATAACCTGAGCGATCTGCTTCTTGGCTTTGGGGCCCTTTCGAGAGACCTGCTCGGCATAGATTAGGTTGTTAAGTGCGGTAAGAACGTATGGACTGTGAGTCGTAATCAGCAGTTGACTCGATGACCGGGCATTCGTATAGCTTGCATTTGAGAGCAGCAGGTTGCACAAAATTGCTTTCTGAGTAATGGGGAAGAGATGGGTGTCGGGTTCCTCGACGATCAATGTGAGTCTGTGCGGGTTCGCCAGGCCGTGATAGAGGCCCGCAACCGTAACAGCAAGCGGCATTGCTTCCTGCTGGCCGGAAGAGCCATATTCCAGGGGAACCAGATCGCCGTTTAACCGACGAATATGGTCGCGTCCATCAATGATCTCAAAGCTACCGATGCCGATTGATTCGATAATCCTGCGATATGCTTTATAACTATCCCTAGCGCGCTGGTAATATTTTCCAAATTCGATCAAATATGGGCCAAAGTCAAATCTAGCTTCGCTTAAAGCAAAAGTACGACTAGATATCAACGGAATTAGCCCCCGACGCTCAGGTGCCAAAATGCATTTGTTGGCCAGTGGAAAGCCAAACAACTCTTGAAACTTCACCGTGGTCTCTTCGATCCGCCTCGTCGAGACTTGTTCCGACCTTCCGCCTTTCTTTTTGAGCCAGTCTGAGTACTCGTTGAAGAGGGAGGAGAATTTGTCCGAGTATGATATTCGAACCCCGTAGTCATCGTATGGATCGCGCTCAAGACCAATCCAAACATCGTTGCAACAATATTTCACGACGAAATTGCGTTCAGGCCAAGCTACTGTCGGGAACTGAGTAACAAAGGCATGACGGGCATCGTCATGCAGTGACTCGATCATTTCCTCCCTATTGGGCATCAACGCGAACTCAAACGACTTCCGAAAAAAGTACAGCAGCTTCGCTGCCACGCTCTTCCCCGTTGCCTGCGGGCCAATGAAAACATTCACGCGAGACAACTCGATCTCGGCGTGCTTGATTCCCCCAAAGTTTTCGATTGTCAGCGTTTCTTTTGTCGCCATAGGTTCTAAATTTGTAGCCTGGTAAGTTGAGGCTACTCATACTTCAACAAATACACCGTTGTTGTTTTCGGCATCAAGCTCGGCGACAAACCCAAATCCCGCGTAGTTACTGGCACGATCTTCGCTTTGCGTTTCATTGCGTTCACAAACACAGTTGACGGCGCGAGCAGCTTGCGAAGGTCTGCGTTCAGAGCGGGGGTGCCGTAGTGCATTGGGATGACGACCCGTGGATGTAGCTGCGAAACAATCGCCGCTGCCTGGTTTCCGTCGATTGTGAAGTACCCTCCCACGGGAATCATCAGAACGTCAACATGCCCAATCTCCGACACTTGCTCCGGCGTTAGTTGCAGCTCGCCGAGGTCTCCCAGATGGCAGATGCGCAGGCCGTCAGCGTTGATGACGGTGATCGTGTCTGGCCCACGTTGCGCTCCCTGCACATTGTCATGCCATGCGAAAATGCGCTGCCACGGAATTGCCTTTGGATTCCTGTTGTCTGCTGGTATGGACCCATGAACCACGCCGCTGGTTGGATCCGTTAGCGGTTGGACAGTCAGCGGCGAACCGATGGCGGCGTCTGTAAAGTTATGATCTGGATGCTCATGCGACACGAAGACAGCATCTGCCTGGATACTGTGCGCCGCGATCTTATAACCGACCTCAGGGTGGGGCGGATCGATCAGAATCGTTGTCCCGTGAATAAGAGTTATGAGGAAGCAGGCTTGACCAAGCCAGCGAAAAATCGTAACCGGATGCGATGACATGACAAATTCTCCGTCGAACGAGACATTTCTTGGATTATTGTATCCCGCGTGTCGCGAGTTGTCTCAAACGACTGTTAGAATTGCTCTAAAATATCGGGCAGCTTGCCGATAATAGTGTTGGGACGAAGTAGGCCGGTCGCGGATTCCGCCATTTCGCGGGATGTGACGCCAGTTAGCACGACAACAGTGTGCAGTCCAAGATTGTTACCGGCGGCAATGTCGGTGTCGAGACGGTCACCAACCATGGCTGATTCCGGCGCAGTTGCGCCTGCATCGCGGAGGATCATTTCAAGAGCAAACGGAGATGGTTTGCCGATTGTGATGGGCTCTCGTCCGCAGGCGGTTGCTACCGCAGCGACGATTGAGCCGCCGCCGGGGATTTCGCCATCCTCGGTCGGATAGGTGGAGTCGCGGTTGGTTGCGATGAGTTCTGCGTGACCGCGAGTAAGTGCGTGGTGCGCATAGAAGAGCTTGTCGTAAGTGAACGCACGGTCGATACCGACGACAACATAGTCAATTTGGGTATAGGGATATTGGTCGGTTGAAGTAACAGGCGTTAAGCCAGCGGATTCAAGCTCTTCAGCAAGGCCATGTTCGCCGACGACATAAACGTTTTTGCCGGAGTTTTGCGCAGCTAAGTAGAGCGCAGCGGCATAGGCAGATGTGAAGATGAAGCGTTCATCGACATCGATGCCGAAGCCGGCGAGCTTCTTCTTATAAAACGCCCGCGAGCGGCTGGAGTTGTTTGTTAAGAAGTAGACTTTGCGACCGGTTTGCTGAATTGCCGTGATCGTTTCGGCAGCGCCGGGGATGGGTGAGTCGCCAAGGTTGGTAACTCCGTCCATGTCGAATATAAGAGTGGATAGGTTTTTAGGGAACACGGCGCGACGAACCCAAGTCTAACACATTAGAGGCGAGATAGTCAAATCGCCAACTTTTTAAGTTTGCAAGGCTGACTGAGTAGTAACAATACATGGAAAAGAAACGACCGAACGAGAAGAAGGGGCAGAGCGGCATTATGTTAGCCACATCACCGGCAGTAGATACGAAGCAAAAGATTTATGCGTTGCAGCATTTGGAGACTGCCGAGTTCATCTGCCTGCTTCAGGACGGAACCGATTACCTGGCGTGCTTTTCCGACGGAGACACGGCTCTCGAGTTCCGCACGGCATTGAATCTTCAGGAGCATGTTGACATCCATGTGACCACGATTGAGAACTGCCCGTTCACACATTTCTGGCTCGACGGCCAGAATATCATTCTGCAGAAGGAAGCGGTGGTCGGCTCTTAGATAGAGGCGCTATTCCGTTAGTTAACAGTTTGGCGGCGCAACAATGCTGTTGCGCCGCCAATTTCGTTTACAGACTTCGAAAACGCAATCGCTGCGGGTCATTCGCTGTCGGGTTCTTCAGCGAGGGACTTCTCGGCCAATTGCTGAAGTTCCGACTTAGAATGCTTGCCTTGAATTCTCAGAATTATATCTTCCGCCTTGGTGGGTGACTGGCCGAGCTTCTTCGGCAAACTTTCGACCGGGATGGAGCGTGTCCCAGTCGGAGAGATATTGCTCGGCCCGACGCGTTCCAGGATCATGGTTGCCGAAGCCATCGACGAGCGTGTTCCAGATGGGTAGAAACTTTTGAATCGCCAATCTTTCCGCAAGCCCGATCCACACCTCATCTACTGCCAGATAACGACAACAAAATTCCGCGAGTTCTAGATTTTCAGCCTCATCAATGGACTTCGCATGGTCTCGTAGTCTGTCGTACAACGATGTGCCAATGCCAGCGTCTAGCTCAAGCTCGCCTTTCCTGCCACCTTTCGGATCAGCCTTGCCAATGTATATTGGAATCGACTCGCCGTTCTCGCGATTTTTCTTCCCTAGATCCTCGTAGGCATTGAAATCGCCAAGGTAATAAATCGCATATATTCCGGCCCCTTCAAATTTAGCTGCTCTCTTTTTGCCGGGAACAGGCAGCGGAACGCAATCCGTCGAAATCAAGCGGTTAACAATGCTTTCACCTATATTGTGCTTGTCCAGAGGATCGTAAGGCCGAACCGGCATGACTATCGCTCCGGCTGCCTGAGAACTACGGCCGTCTCATATAGCTTTGCGCCTATTGCGACACCGTTGCGCATTGCGGATTGGATAACGCTGTTGCCAACACGTTTTGATCTCAATAGGTGAATGTCGTTCAACTCAAGACCAGCGAGTCTGCCAATGCGTCCGAATATCTCGTCTGTTTTTACTTGAACGCCCTGGATTACTGAGTTGCCAAGCACAAATACCGCATAGGCGCCCGGCTGAAGCACGTATCGGAGCTGTTCACATATCAAGTAACAGTCGTTGAAATATTGGACAGCGTAGTTCGCCCATCCTTTACCACCATAGACGCCTTTATGGTTGTTTCGCGAAGCAATTTCGCCGACAACTCTCTCCAATTCCGGCATTTCGAACGATAGGCCCATTAAGTCCGCTTCGCGTACTGTTTGCCAGAATTTGCCAAAGCTCGCGTGTTCAATGGACTTCAACTGTGAAGCGGAGGTGACGAAATCCAGCCAGAACAAATGCGGTCTGGTGTTGCGGATATAGTGATAGTTGTTCAGATATGGCGGCGACGTAACAACCAAATCCACCGAACGCGGCTCGAGCACCTTACTAATCTTACTTGAACTTTCGTTGTAGACTTCGGCGGTCGGAGGTGGTGCGTATTTGCTTATAGCTGATTTGAAGCCGCAAATGTCCTGACGCATATTTCGAATCTTGTTTGTGAGTTTGCCAAGAACGTCATCGTCTATTACCGGCAATCGCCCGGCAGCCACTCGGGAGCCGAGGCTCGGCTCGTAGGAGTAGTTCGACACACTCACCAAAATCGAACCAAACGCGAGCATGAATAATTCACGAATGCGCTCATCGTCTACATCGCTAATCGCGTCAAGACAATGAAGTACTTTCAATTCGACCAAAGGACTCAGAAAAGGAACGCGCGATCGGAAGTTTGGAGGCGAGACTGACCTGGGCGGTGCCGTGGACAATTTTGGATCCTTGCCCTCTAAGACTGCATCATCAACTGCCCGTATCCTCTTTGATGCCTTTAGAGCGACATCGCAAAGTGCCGAATCGACGGCCTCAAGAGAAAAGCTGTGGGCGTTGCATTTCACCTTGCTTGACAAGTACGCAAATGGATTGATTTCAAATCCAATCACGTTGTGCCCCGCGAGCAGTCCCTCCACTAACGTTGTTCCGACACCAGAGAATGGCTCAAGTATCGTAAGCTCTTGTGGCGGGCGATCTGGAAGATAGTGCGAAAAAGCGTCGCGGACGAAGTCGGCCGAAAATCCTGCTATCCATGGCACCCAGCGGTGCATGGCCGTGGACTTGTTATCTTCGAATGCAGAATCAGCAAAAACCTTAGGAGCGATCGGAGCGTCATCGTCGGCGGTCAGAAGCGGAAGGGTAGCGTCACTAAACAGAGTCTGTTGCATATGCATCAAAAGTCCTTAATTCTTATACTAGCACGACGATGCAAAATGCGGAAAGGCGATGTCAAATTATTTTCTTGGCATGCTATTATCGCCCCAACTCAACCGCGCGCGCTTCCACCGCATCTTTGGCGTCTTTCAATCCCACACCGGTCAGTGCGCGGTATGCCTTGATCGCATTGATCAGGCGGCCCTGTCGAATCAGGTCGTCAACTTGCTCGGCGGATTGGGGATGTATAATTACAGCCTGGACGGTGGTGGCACCCAGCCGCCTTTTCCGTATGGCGCTCAGTACCACGCCGACTACGACGCCTGTGGCAACCCCCAATAGTCCGTAGTTCATAGACTTCTCAGTTTTCTGCCCGGCTTATAGTCCAAGCTCCTTGCGGCGCATCTCGATGGTATCAGTTGCTGTCTCCAGCCCAACTCCAGGATTTTGCTTGCGATACTGCTCAACAGCCTCAATCTTGCGCCCCGCCTTGATCAAACCGTCGACCATCCGATTGGGATTTGTCTTTGGAAAGGCGATCTGACTGACATCGGCTTTCGGAGCGGGCGACCGTATTCCGGCGCTGCATAGACCTCCGGCCACAAATCCCAGAACGAACGATATCACATCAAAATGCATCAGTGTGCCTCCAACCGCTCCTTGAGCAGCTTGTTGACAATATCCGGCCGCGCCTGGCCCTTGGTGGCCTTCATGATCTGGCCGACCAAAAATCCTGCGACCTTGTCGTTCCCGGCCTTAATCTTGGCGACCACGTCTGGATTTGCGGCGATGACCTTGTCGATCTCGGCGTAGATTGCGCCCTCGTCGGTGACGACTTTGATTCCGCGCGATTCGATGATCTCCGACGCTGGCTTGCCCGTCTCGAACATCTCCTCCAGGACGGACTTCGCGATATTGTTGGTGATTTCACCCTTATCGCGCGTGTTGATCAGGTCGCGCAACATCGGCGCGGTGACTCTGCTCGCTTCGATGGTGCCGGTGGACGCATTGATCAGCCGCATCAGATCGCCCGTGACATAGTTTGCGATTGCCTTCGGATCGGCACCGTTCGACGCTTCCTCGAAATAGTCCGCAACCGCACGGCTGGCGGTCAAAACGCCAGCGTCATAGTCGCCCAAACCATACTGTGCGATAAACCGCTCACGCTTGGCGTTGGGCAGCTCCGGCAGTTCGCTGCGCCAATGCTCAATCTGGCCATCGTCGAAGTGTAGGGGGATCAAGTCCGGCTCTGGGAAGTATCGGTACTCCTGCTCCTCTTCCTTGTAGCGCATGTGGTAGGTTGCGCTTTTGACATCGTTCCAGCCAAGGGTCTCTTGACGCAAGACTCCGCCCGATTCGATCACCTGCTCTTGACGCGTCAGTTCGTAGTCAACGCCGCGTTCGACCGCGCGGAACGAGTTCAGGTTCTTCAGTTCGGTCTTCACACCCAGCTTTTCCGCACCTTCTGGACGGATGGAGACGTTCGGCTCGGCGCGCAGATGCCCTTCCTCCATTTTGCCGTCGCTGACACCCAGGTACACCAGGATTGCGCGCAGCTTTTCGAGGTACGCCTTGGCCTCTTCCGAGGAGTGGATGTCCGGCGGGAACTCGGTGACAATCTCCATCAGCGGCACTCCGCTTCGGTTGTAGTCCACTTCGCTTTCGTTGCCGCCTGCATGGATCAGCTTGCCGGTGTCCTCTTCGAGATGGACACGCCGGATGCGGACACGCTTGGTGGTGCCGTCCTTGAGCGTGATATCCAGCCAGCCAGCTTGACCGATCGGGTTCTCATACTGCGAGATTTGGTAGCCCTTCGGCAAGTCGGGATAGAAGTAGTTCTTGCGTGCGAAGAGACAGTCCATCGAGATTTCGCAATTCAGCGCAAGCGCCGCTTTGACTGTCAGTTCGATGGCCTTGGCGTTCGGTACCGGCAGCGAGCCAGGCAGGCCAAGGCAGACGGGACACGTACGAGTATTCGGTGCGCCGCCAAAATCGTTGGCGCATCCGCAGAACATTTTGCTCTTGGTGAGGAGCTCGGCATGGCACTCCATGCCGACATTGGCTTCGTAGGTGGTCATAAAGCTACTTTTTCTAAGACTTCCGACTATTTTAATGGCAGATCAAATCGTGAAACTATTTGGGACAAGGTCAATGCTGCGTCCGCTAATGTCACCATTGGTACCTGAAGGTGCGACTGATGTGCAATGCTGTTACGGTAGCCTCTCAATTCATCCAACTTGTTTCGAAGCGACGGACTAATCGTGACATTCTCGTGCTTCATAATAAGCCTTAGCAACCGATCCACTTTGTCCTGCTTTTCATTGAAGCGAACAGTTGGATGATTCGAGACTAAGTGGTCTTTCAGGATTCCTTCGAACTCGCCGAACAATCTGACAAGGTAGGTCTTTTCCAAATTCAGCATAGCCCTGCGTATGTCTCCGATAGAACTCTCTGATATGGTGCGATGGATTCGCTGTTCGTGCCAGAAATGATCGATATACGACAGCGACTCGAATGCGGCTATGTACTCAGAGCGAATCCGCGACAATCGAATTGGATACGGATGCGACTGCCTCATTCGAATCTAAGAAGGTCCGCCGAAAGAGTCTGAAAATTTGCTTGATTCCATTCCTGACGAAGCGGTATAAGGGAATCCGTCATAACAGTCCATGGCTCACCTGGCGAGTCGGGCGTCAGCAAACGGACGCGCCGCAAGTAAGGCCATGCCTGAATCTGAACAATGCCCCGTCCGGGAAAATTCCTTCCGATCGGCTCAACCGTGATGTAGTTTTCGCCAAAGTCGGCTTCGAGCGCGGGAACTTCGTACGGGCCTAGCTTCTGCTCATCAATCCTGACAGTGCTTCGCTCGACTTTGGTTGCGGATTTGTTCGCGCGAAACCAGCCCTCAAGCTGATCGATCAGAGAGGTTACATCCGATATCCATTGCGTTTTGACCAAGTCTAAGTCAACCGCAGGTTTTGTTTTGACTGCCATGCGTTGATTTTACCTTCAACTCGGCAACTGCGACGCGACCGCCGCTCGCTTCCTCCACGGCACCGCCTTCCACTGGCCCTTGCGAACAGCCCACCAAAGGAGCAAGGCGTCGAAGACGAGCTGAATCAGCGTCGTGACGATCGATGCCTCCGGCCCAAACTGGCCTCCGGTCAAAATATCGGGACCATGCATAACCGCCGTGAAGAAATGCTGACCGGGCTTGAATCCCGAGTCGATCATGTCGCAAATAGGTCCCTCGCAAAAATCCCATGCCGCGTGAATTGCAATCGCAGCCCACAGACTGCGCGTCGCCATGTAGATGGCCGCTTCGGTGAAGTCGGTCGCCAGCATGATTGGGCCGACCACACCAGCGCCGTTCCCGATATGGGAAAGTCCGAAAAACAGGCTCGAAGATACCAATGCAATCAACGACCCGAACCGTTCCTCAAGTATGCGGAACAATACTCCGCGATCCATGCACTCTTCGTTGATTCCGATCGACGTGTTCAGGGCAAATTCGCGGCCCCAGTTCACCGTGCCGCCGTAACCAATAATTCGCAGGCTGCCAATCGCCATCAGCGCACCCATTGTGAGTGTAAATTGCGCCGTTCCCACCAGCCATCCTTGAGCAAAAGGCACCAGAAACTGCTTGCGGCAAAGTCCAATGTGACGGATTTTCTTGTGTTCGAAGACGAGTGCAATTGCAAGTAGGGCAACAACAGCGGAAATCGCGGCACAGACTTCCCAACTCATTTCCTTGCCTAACCGAGCAAGGAACGGCTTTGTCGCCGTGTGCAGAACCATCACAAGGCCATAGAAAATCGCATAGGCCACGACAATCAGGCCGATAGGGGACAGCCAATACTTTGCTGCTTTCCAAAATTGGTTCATATAGGGGCGGGTACTGGAGGCGCGTCACCTGACTTGGGCAAACTCGCGGGCTGCCACTCGCCAGCCGGTTTCCAGTTGCCGGACCTAATTGCAACTCGCAACATCAAAAGTCCCATGATCGTGCAGACTGCCAAAAAGACTATCGACGCTTCCGGGCCAAATTTTCCGCCGGTCAAAAGAAACGGTCCCGTTAGCGACGAATGCATGGCGGTGTTGGCATCAACCACTCCATCGTTGGGGAGGCCAAAAACTGAGCTTTCGAAAAAGTCCCATCCCCAATGGATGCCGATGACAAGCCACAGACGCCTCGTCGCGATGTAACCGGCGCCCAGCAAAATCCCAGCCTCGACGATGATGCAGAATGCGCCCCACAGACCTTGCCAAATTGGAAGATGCAGCGAAAAAACATTGGAAAGATGCGCCGCGCCGAAAATGATCGCTGATATGATTAGAGCAACAAACGATCCGTACCTGTATTCCAACACGCGCTGGAACATTCCGCGAAATGCACTTTCCTCAAATACGCCAACGCACAAGTAGGCGATTAACGCGACACCCAGCATGAAGTGCGGGCTTGGGCCGAGGTTGTGAAAGACGCCAAGCAGCGTCAGAATGCCGACTGACACGCACATCATTGCGCTGCCGATCATATAGCCTGCCATCGTCTCAAAAAAGACGCCCCGCATCATAAAGCCCGCATCGCTCATTCGCCGATGCTCCGCGAATCGAAGCATGACCCATAGAACGACCAGCGAGCTTAATGCGGGTATCAGCGATGACAGGATGACAGCTAATGGGCTATTCGGATTATGTGGGCGGTTTTTGGGGAGGATCGCGTCCAAGACGTGCTGAGTCGCTGCTCCCAATGCAATGTAGATCAAAATGAACAGGACAATAAAGACAAATATCCGTGTGCCGGGGTTGTCCCAGATGCGCCGGATTTGGGATGGTCGCACCGCAACCGGCTCCGGCACATCCGCATGATGCTCGATGTCTTCCATGGGACTACAGCGCAGCGCGGCGCTTGTGCCAGTCCGTGGCCTGCTCGAACGTGTGCGCGATGCGGAAAATCAGCTCTTCCGACATCGACGGCCCAATCACCTGTAGGCCAAGCGGTAAGCCAGCGTCGGTGAATCCGCACGGTAGCGAGATCGCGGGAATTCCGGCCATGTTGACGGGGATGGTCAGGACATCGCACAGCTTCATCGCAAGGGGATCGTCGGACTTCGCGCCAATCTGGAACGCCGCCGTTGGGGTGGTCGGCGTGATGAGCGCGTCGAACTTCGCAAACGCGTTGTCGAAATCCTGCCGAATCAGCGTCCGCACCTTCTGAGCCTTGAGATAGAACGCATCGTAGTAACCGGCGCTGAGCGCATAAGTCCCGATCATGATCCGCTGTTTAACTTCCGGGCCGAAACCCTCCTCACGCGTCTTGCGGAAGAGTTCGGTGGGATTGGTCGCCTGCTTCGATCGATGTCCGAAGCGGACTCCATCATATCGGGCCAGGTTCGACGATGCTTCGGCAGGTGCGATGATATAGTATGTCGCGAGGGCATATTCGGTCGTCGGCAGCGAACACTCCTCGACAATCGCGCCCATGCTTTGGTAAAGCCTGGCGGCCTCGCGGACGGCGTTGGCGGCGTCATCGCTGACACCCTGCGCAAAATACTCCATCGGCAATCCAAGCCTCAGACCCTTGACATCGCTGACACATGCCTTTGTGTAATCCGGCACGTCGGCAGGCAGGCTGGTGGAGTCAAGGGTGTCCTGGCCGCTGATGATGTTCATCAGCATCGCCGCATCGTAGACGGTTTTGGTTACCGGGCCAACTTGATCTAGCGACGATGCGAACGCGATCAGGCCGTAGCGCGAAACTCGCCCATAGGTCGGCTTGAGTCCGACAACGCCGCAGAACGCCGCTGGCTGGCGTATCGATCCGCCGGTGTCGGTTCCTAAAGTCCAAAACGCCTCGCCCGCAGCGACACTCGCGGTGCTCCCGCCCGACGACCCTCCCGGTACCGTGTTCAAATCCCACGGATTATGGGTCGGAAAGAACGAGCTGTTTTCGGTGCTCGATCCCATCGCGAACTCGTCCATGTTGAGCTTGCCAAGACAGACCGCACCGGCAGCTTCGAGCTTCTCGACCACGGTCGCGGAGTACGGCGGGATAAATCCTTTCAAAATCTGGCTCGCGCAGGTGGTTTCGATGCCGTTTGTGCAGAGGACATCCTTGTAGCCGATGGGAATGCCCGCAACGGACGAAATCGGCTCTCCTGACGTTATCTTGGCGTCAACGGCATCGGCCTGCGCGAGCGCAATCTCTGGCGTAACGTTCAAAAACGCCTTCACTTTGCCGTCAATGGACGCAATACGCTCCAGCGCGGCTTGTGTCAGCTCTCGCGACGAGACTTTCTTTTCGATAAGAAGGCTGTGCGCCTCTTGCGCGGTGAGGGAAAACAGTTCCAAAAGTGGCTCCAATGAGTTGACGGCGAGCCTTTCGCCGAACGAAGTTATGGAGGATATGGTACCACGCGGGGGAATGCAGCGGCATCGCAACGTTAACGAGCAAACAGCTGGCTTGTCATTTCGACCGAAAACCGAGCTTGCGAGGTTGTAGCGGAGAAATCTTTCATTTTTGTCCTTGACGGTTGGAACCACATTCTACGGCCAGTCTTGAGGTTTTCAAACACTTCGCCCGACTTTCTCCACTCCGACGCTCTGAAATTGCGAACAATAATCTTCTCAATTACTCCTTGACAGCTTAGTGGTTGTGTGTTAGAATGAGCACAGTTCTTTGATTTAGCGTTAATTCAATTTTGCAGCATGGAGGATAAGATGCCAAACCGTAGAGCCGTGCAAGTGGGGGGGGGGTAGCAGTTGCGCTCGTCGCAACATTAATGGCTGGTCTTTTTGACCCGGCGAATGCAGCGGGCGGGTCGTGGTCGTCGGCCAACATAAGTTATTCCGCTACTTCAGTTCCGAACTACGTCCCGCCGCAGTACCAGCAGCCGATCACTGGAATCGGTTCTGTCGGCGACGCCACAGGGCTGAACTTCAACTACTACTTCTCCCAATATCCGTACGCTGCTATCACAGGGCCGCTCAACGTCACGTTCACCTGGAGCCCTGGCCCGAACAACGATCCACCTCCCTCATCGCTTTCGGTAAAGGAGACCGGGCACGCAACCGCGAGCTACGGTCTGGGGCTCAACTATCTCAGCGGAGCCGGATTCGGCTCTGTCAGCGCGAGCGCGGACGACGGCCTGGGAGACGCTCCGGTGGTCATGCCCGATTCGTCGAGCATCAACGCGCCCTTCTACACCTACTATGACCTGCAAAGCACCGGAACGCACCTGAATCAATTCGACGGTTCGTCAGGAACAGTGACTTTCCAGCGCAATCCCTCCGCATCCGCCTTCGCCGCTCTGGTTCCGGCGAACAACGGCGGTGCAACGGTAAGCGTGGGATACAGTGCGTACAGCGACAATCGGGGCGTTAAGCTCGCCCGTCCCGGCGCAGTCAGCGAGATGTCCGACCCAGACGGCACAACGCACGGCGACACGATCTACTCGATTCACAATATCAACACCGACGAAGGAACCGATACTGGTCTACGGAACTGGGTGGGCTTTGACTCCGTTTTATCGGGTTCCTGGGGTGTACGTTCGTCATGGTCGTGGTCGCCGGACAGCGATTCCAGCAATGCAGTATACAACAGCGTCATCATGCCCTTTTCGAGCCTGTCTTTCGTCAACGGCGTTGCAACGGGTCAGCGCAATGGCCCGACCGAGTACGACATGGGTTACACGTGCACGGACAGCAACGACGGAGCGAGCGCCTCTGCAAAATACGTGCTGACGGTGCACGACGAATGGGAAAACCTCCAAGCAAGCGGATACGCCCCGACAACCAATTCAAGTGTTCACACGAGTACTGTTGGCGTTCAAGGGCCGTCCTCTGGCGCAAGTTGGAACGTTTCCTTGAGCGATACCGTCTCGTTTTCCGGTAGCCTTTCCGGCGGTTTCAGCACCGAAGATGCCGCAAGCTTCGGCTTGTCTTATGGCGGATCGTATTCGTACACCGTTGGTGCGTCCCTAGGCGTAAACTCGCCGCAAATACCGGCCGGGGACGTGTCGTTTCCAACCATGACGGTCTGGTGGCAAACGGATTCCTACACGGTCACACATTACACACCCGCAGGCTACGATAACGACTATGTGCAGTATATCGTCGATCCGTCCAGCGTCCGTACTACTATTGGATGGACGGTGCCGCAACCATATTCGCCGTAACTGGTGCCGTCGTGGGGCTGGCATGAGGTCTATGTTCACTGAGATGAAACACCTAATACGAATGGCGACTTGCTTGGTTTTTTTGACTTTTGTGAAATCCTGCTCTGCTGAGCTAGATCCCATATTTAGTCCGATTTCAGCTTATGAGCTAAAGACTCAGATAGTCGCTAACGATCGCGATCCGAGCAAAATTGTGAGTGTACTTAACCGCGCCTTCAGGCAAAACCAGTCAGACGCTGCGTACGAAATCTTGCTGGCCGAGACCAAGCGTGATCCCTCGAACATGGTCGCGAAGGAGGCATTTTGTCTCGTCTGGAACGACCAAAGAGCCAGGTATCTTTTTCACCAGGTTGGAGGTGGATCGGCTAAGATCGTGTCCAGCGATCGCGACCTATATCACCAGTACTTGGCTGAGGCCTACGCCAAGGATCCAAAGCCATGGCTAGCGCTATGGGTTGATGGGCTGTATGAATTTTTCTCAGAGTCAAGACTTACTAGCGGTTTGTTAAAACTGGAGCGCGCTGAAAAAATAGCGCCGGACGTGAGTTACACGCATCTCGCACTTGGCGACGTATACGACTATTACAAGCTTCCAAATAGCTCTCCTTCAAGGGCTCTCGCCGAAGCCCTTATGGCCCACAAGATCGATCCAACTTCAATTTTCGCGGCGAACGAGTTGTTTCGGATATACGCGTTTGAGCTGAAAGATCACAACGAAGCGCTCAGATGGAAACGGATAGCAATTTCGCTTGCTCCGTCGTTCGGATCTCTTGGCCCAATGGCGCAGCGTACGTTTAGCAATTATAACTGAACAGATTTTCAGTTGGGAGAGAAGTCGCGAAAGTTGCGCTTAAGATTGATGGAAGCACATATTTTGCCATCCAAAGCGGCTACATCTCTCTCCCCACCGCTTCCGCAACCCCCGGCAATTCCTTCATCAACTGCTCGAACGCGGGGATCGTGATGCTCTGCGCGCCGTCCTTGATGGCGAGCTCGGGGTGGGGGTGGACTTCGATGATCAGGCCGTCGGCGCCGACTGCTGTGGCACCGCGCATCGACGTATTATCTAAAAAATCATGTCAACGACCTATAAGCAGAGGAGTGCCGTCATAGTATGCATATCTGCCGGAGCCGCGACTTATCAGGGAAATCGGGATGTTCACCACTTAGCGTGGCGTTTTCTTTGGCGCGGCGTTCAGAGACATGCCCAACTCGGAAGTTGGAGCAAGGCACCAAGTACACCGAAGCTAGGCAGGGCACCCGGCAGATTACAACTGGCTCGGCGCGTTTTGCGCGGCGGCCGGTATTGTGGCGGCGGACCTCGCTCCCACCGCTGACTCTGGTACGATTGACTACACCACTACCTGGAATGCTGTTGGTCATCCTATTTCAAACGTATGGCTTGACATGGACAAAAACCCAATCTCACAGCCCGATTCGTCGCACATGGCACAGTTTCAGATGACGCCCCACGCAATGGCTAGCTACAATACGACCTAGTATCCAAAGGACGGTTACGACAGTCACGGCTATACCGGCGAGGTGAAAATATTCAAGCAGAAGTATGTTGATTTGTCATGGGCTTGGGGCACTTTTCAGCAAGTAATCTATTAGCGAGGTCCGGGTGTAAGAACCGCATCAAGCTTCATGATTGGGTTGATTAAGATGAAGAAACAAAACCAGTACTCTTTTTCGCTCGCTCTCTTTGCGATTATGCTTTGCATGGCTCCCACTTGCAAAGCAGATGGGAATGGCAAGTACATTCTGCCAAAGGCGACTGTACGCAGGATAGCGCTGTCATCAGATGTCTTCGTCAACGAGATTACGTATGCACCGGGCGTTGTAGTCAGCGACTACGGCGACTACTTGCGGCAAGTTCTCGCAGCAAAATGGGATGGCGACGACCGCCCATACGTCGAGGCTCGGAGCGAGGCCGAACTCGCTGTAAGCCGTGCCAGCAACCCACTGGTTGTGATCGACGCCTACAAGACGCAAGCAGTTGCCAGGCCGCGTGATCCGCTTTTGCAGTTTAGGTGGGCTGCCGCCGCGATAAAGTTCGTATTGGACGATCCGTATGGGAGCATCGAGACGGCATCTTGCCTGAAAGGTTTGGATCGTAGCCTTGTCTGTGCGTATTTTCCGCGCACGTATGAATATGCTCGTGCTGAGTACCTTACGATGAACCTAATGTCGGCTCGAATGGTATCAAGCATATTGCTCACACCAACCTTGCCTATAGCGGATAGGCTGCTGACAATTCAGCCTCGCGACGTGCCAGTAATGCTAATTCAAGCGGTGCATTTGGCAGGGGCCAGGCCAGACGCTTCAAAGATACGAAGGGCCATTTCGCTAGTCGAGGCTGCCACGGCTGCGAATCCCGGCGATTATCGCATTTATCGGGGAGTTGGCGGCGTGTATTACTACGCATACGAAGCAACAGGCGATCCGGCCTAT
Source organism: uncultured Armatimonadota bacterium (assembly GCA_963699265.1). GTDB lineage: Bacteria > Armatimonadota > Armatimonadia > Armatimonadales > Capsulimonadaceae > CAXSEA01. Next base: position 3,516,134 of record OY969427.1, read on the forward strand.
GGAGCCGCGGCCAAAAGCGCATTCAGTACCTTCTTGGAGAAGGTTCCGAATCCGCAATCCCCAGATCTCGGAATGATAAGGCTTTGGATGACTATTTTGGATGATCGACTGAAGAATCATTGGATGCCGCGCAATCCTATCTCACCATAACCAGCGTCGAATGACGTTGGCGATTGACTCAGACACGCCGCCATAATGTACAAATCCTAAATCTCCCTCCCCACCGCCATCGCAACTCCCGGCAGCTCCTTCATCAACTGTTCGAACGCGGGGATCGTGATGCTTTGGGCGCCGTCCTTGATCGCGCGCTCGGGGTGGGGGTGGACTTCGATGATCAGGCCGTCGGCGCCGACCGCGACCGCCGCTTTCGACATCCCCGCAACCATCGACGCACGCCCCGTCCCCTGCGAAGGATCGACAATCACCGGCAGGTGCGATAGCTCGCGGACCGCGAGGACCGCGGCAAGGTCGAGCGTGTTGCGCATGTATGGCTCGAACGTGCGTACACCGCGTTCGCAGAGCATGACCTCGTTGTTGCCGCCCATGACGATGTATTCCGCCGCCTGCAGCCACTCCTCGATCTTCGCGCTCATCCCGCGCTTGAGCATGACAGGTTTGCGGACTTTGCCGACTTCGGCTAGAAGTTCGTAGTTCTGCATGTTGCGCGTCCCGACCTGGAGTATGTCGGCGTGCTCGCAGACCATGTCGATATTCTTGACATGCATGACCTCGGTAATGACCTGCAGTCCCGTTTCGGCCTTGGCTTCCGAGAGCAGTTCAAGGCCCTCCTTGCCCATGCCCTGAAATGAATACGGCGAAGTGCTCGGCTTGAACGCGCCCCCGCGCAAAATTGTCGCGCCAGCCGCCTTCACCGCGCGGGCGGTTTCCATGAGCTGTTCGCGTGACTCGACCGTGCATGGGCCTGCCATGATGACAACTTTGTTTCCGCCGATTGTGACCGGCCCGACCTGCACCGTGCTTTTTTCGCGCTGGTATTCTTTCGCGACAAACTTATAAGGCTTTAAGATAAAAATAACATCCTCGACATGTGGAAGAGCGCGAAGCTGCATCGCCGCCTCTTCCTTGTCCTGTCCCGGTGCGCCGACCGCGCCAATGACAGTTCGCTCGACCCCGTAAATAGGGTGAACGCCATAGCCGAGGTCAATCAAAGTCGCTTCCACATCCGCGACCTGCTCTTTACTTGCTTCCTTGCTCAAAACGATAATCAATTTTTAATCTGCTCCAAAACTTGGTAATTCAACAATCCCTTAAATCTTAAACCTTGCCTTCCCGTTTCGGGGAGGTGGCGAGTCCGCGAGCCGGAGGGGGCTCTAAGTCTTCTAGCTCAACAAAACGTCTTCAAGCGCCTGCAAAAACCGCTTGATCTGCGCCTCCGTGCCGATGCTGACCCGGATATGGTTTGGGAGCCCAAAGCCCTTGCACGGACGCACAATCACGCCTTTGCGCAGGAGCGCGTTGTAGACCGCAACCCCATCACGGCCATCGCCGCCGACATGGATCAAAACGAAGTTCGCTTCGCTGGGGACATATTGCAATCCAAGCTTTGCCGCACCGTCCTCAAGCTGCTTTTTGCCTGACGTGTTTAGTTCAACCGATTTTGCAAGATGTTCGGTGTCGCCGATCGCGACCCTCCCGGCAGCCTGCGCGATCAAGTTGGCGTTGAACGGTGATCGCGCCCGATCCAGATAGCTTGCCAGTTCGCGTGGTGCAATCGCATAGCCGAGACGCAAACCCGCTAGCGCATAGGCTTTGGAGAATGTGCGTGTGACAACCACGTTGCGCCCTTCCAAAACATAGGGAATCGTATTGGGACGTTCGGGATGGGTGACAAACTCGTAGTACGCTTCATCGAAAACTACGGTCACAGTCTCCGGCACTCGTTCCATGAATTTTTCGACTTGCCGCTGGGTTACGAGCGTGCCCGTCGGATTGTTGGGATTGGCGATAAAGACGATGCGCGTGTTTTCGGTGATCCTGTCCGCCATCGAGTTGAGGTCATGCGTGTACGAACTGTCGAGCGGCACCTTGACCGATTTCGCCCCGACAAGGGTGCTGTAAATGTCGTACATGGCGAAGCTGGGATCGCCCATGACGATCTCATCGTCAGCGCTGCCGATCAGAACCTGACAAAGCAGCAGCAGGATTTCGTCGGAGCCATTGCCGAAAACCAGCAGATTGAGATCGACATCCAGATGCTTTGCTACCGCCTCTCGCAAGAGTGGTGCCGAACCCTCAGGGTAGTAGAAGACATTCTCAGCAGTTTCGCGGATCGTCTGAACCACTCTCGGCGACGGCCCTAGCGGGCTTTCATTTGACGCTAGCTTGATGACATTCGTCAGGCCGAGCTCGCGCTCAAGCTCTTCGACTGGCTTACCGGGGACATACGGTTTGAGGCGTGTGATGTTTTCGGGGATATTGAAATTGGCTGGCATAAATATTTCTTCTTGCAAACTGGGGTAGATTGTACCAGCCCTTTCCCATAGGAATAGGAAAGGGGGAGTCAGAATCCCACCCGTCTCGTTCCTCGCCACCCTCCTGAAGCGGAAGGGCAAGGTTAAGGCAGTTGCCTTGTTCCCCGGAGTCGGTTGAGATGACATGCCTTTGTCTTTGGTTCTCAGCCAAGGATCAACTCGCCGAAAGTGGTTCGGCGGCAAGGATTGGTCGAGCGGAAGGGAGATGAGTTGTTCGGCAAGCGCTCTAAAGCCTTTTCCCTGACATCGAGACCAGTCCTGAAGCCGGACCGCTGAAGGCGCTGAGCATTTCATGAAGCCTCTCTGCGCTACGCCAATATGCGCACCCGCGGAAGCTAACTCAACTGGGGCAGAAGTAACAGGATCGCGCAGTTTTACCGAACTGATTTAGAAATGTGCCGCGCCTCGATAGCCGTCTTAACAACGGCCCCTGCGAAGAGCCAGACCGCCGACAGCGGCTTCAAGACATGCTGCAAGTAGACCAGTGGGCGTGGCCAAACGAGATCAGGATTAAAGTTCGCGGCGACATGGTGGATGTCGTAAGACGCAAACGTCGTCGGCAGCGCGCAGATTGCATACGCGGGAAGCCAGATACGCCAGTCGTCATTGGTTGCAGCAAGCAGCGCAAGGGCCGGCAGCAAAATGACGTAATGATGCTCCCACACATCGACGTAGCAGAGCAAATACGCGGCCGAGCAAGCCGCAAACAGGCGAATCACCGTGACGGATTTTGCTTCAGACTGATTCCGCAGGCACATGAAGTAAACGTACGCGACGCCAGCGACAACAATCAGGTAGGTCGCGTACTTGAGCACCATAAATAGTGGGACATTATCCGGCGCGCAGAGAGCCCCGAAGAGCGCCATCAGTCCCATGTTGCCGGAGTGTGCGTCAGGGAACGGGTGCGCATTCATCGACATCAAGACGCTGAAGTCCGACGGAAACCGTGCGAAGTAGAGCCAGCTTGTCGCAACAATCATTGCTGTACCGGTTGCTAAGGCAACGTACCTTCGCTGCAAAATCGCAATCGGCGCAAGGAGCAGCGGAATCGGCTTGAGCAGGATCGACAGAATCCATCCGGCGTCGGCGAGCGAAAAGCGCCGGTTTTCGTTATGCTGCCACGAATCGAACGCCCAAAGCATCAAGCTGGCCACGACAAATGTGAACTGACCCATAAACAGCTCAAGATAGTACGGCGTGAACACTAGCCAAATCGCGGTTGGGATCCATGCGCGCGCCGGGTCAGCCGCATTTTTTCGTGTGACCTGGATGTTACGAACTAAAATCGCCTCGCAAATCACGATCCAAGTCCAATACGAAATCTTTGCCGGCACCAGGCTGACCAGCACTCCCAACGTAAAGGCGGCAAACGGCAGATAGCGGTACGGGTAGGCGTACGGAACGCCCGGATGCAGGTGCGACCACGCGTAGATCGACGCGCCCTGACGCGCATGTTCGCCCGCCAGATAAATCGAATAGAAATCGCAACCCTGGCCGAACCGGTGGGACGAGTCGTAGAACAGCGGGTTCAGCCATCCCGTGACAAGCGAGATCAAGCCGACTGACATGCAGCGTAATTGCGGCGGCAAGGAAAATTTTAGCGGCTTGGGGTTTCAATCGAAGGTGATGTTAATTTCGGGTCAAGTAGAGCGTTTTCCTGTTGCATCCGCATTATCACATTCGTTTGTCTGTTACTGGACGATTAGAATGCTCCTCGTGAGAAGAAAAATATTGCCACATCAAGCCGGAAAACGGCGATTTCATCTCGAAATGCACGATGATTTCGATTAGCGTATCGAGGCGTCTCTTCACTCGTTTGTAGGATTCTGGTAAGGACTGCCAAGCAAAAGACGGCGCATCGTCATCGAGCAGCAGCGCAAGTTCATTGATCAGCGAATACATCTCGGTCAACTGCTCTCGTCGGAGTGCGGCCTGATTTCGACGAATTGTTTCTCCGAATCTCTCACGTTCGCGTTCGCATGCTGCGCGGCAATTGGCGACCTCGGTGACTAGCTCATTAGTCTCGGAGCCACAGCGTACTGCTGACAACAAATCCATCCGCGCGCGGTAACATGTGTCGGAAAAGGCTGCGACCGCGGACAATGCGGCCAGGATTTGAGCGAGCTGTTCACGCTTCTGCCTAGAAGGCCCGCTGCCGAGCAGGCGTATCGATGAAAAATAACCGCTAAGCGCCGCTCGAAGTTGCTGAAGGATCGAATTCATTTTGCGAGTTAACCTCGATTATGGCCGACTGCGGTGCCTTGATTGAGAGGATAAGAGATGTCCAGACAAAACTACGCCACAGGCACACCCTGGGAGCCGATTGTCGGCTACTCGCGCGCTGTTAGGATCGGCAATGTATGTCCATGTCTCCGGTACAACAGCAACCGTCGACGATGGCAAAATTGTCGGCATCGGTGACGTGGCCGTGCAAACCGGTCAAGTCCTCGAAAATATCCGCAAGGCGCTTGAGGCGGTCGGAGCGAAGCTATCGGATGTGGTGCGGACAAGGATTTACGTCGTGGATATAGATCAGTGGGAGGCAGTCGGTCGGGCGCACGGTGATGTCTTCGGCGAAATTCGCCCGGCGACGTCGATGGTCGAAGTGAGCCGGCTTATTTCGCCGGAAATATTGGTCGAGATCGAAGCTGAGGCGATCATACATGAAGCGTAAGAAAGGCTGACGATCAGATCGAAGCGCAAGAGCAGCTTGACGGCTTTATCGCCAAGTACACGCCGGAGATCGCGGCGCAAGCCTACGAAGTGCTTGCCAAAATGCGTGCGCGTCTGTCTGGGGCTGTTTCGATCGTCTACGACAACTACAATGCACTCGCGATTGGTTTTGGATCGGGCGAAGAAATCGCCGATGTCATCTTTTCGGTTGCGCTCTATCCGCGCTGGATCAGTCTCTTTTTCTTTGATATTATCGAGATGCCTGATCCGGAAAAGCTGCTGCGCGGCGAGGGCAAGACCTGCCGCCATATTGTTCTCAAGTCACCCGAAATGCTGGACACGCCCGCAGTGGAAAACCTGATTGCATATGCACTTGCCAGGTTGACCCATGAAATCGATCCGACGCGAGCCCAATCGTCTGATCATCAAATCGATCTCTGCAAAACAGCGCCCCCGCAGGCCGTAGCCGATGCGTCAAGTGGACGTTGCGGCGGCCAGTTCCGGCTTATCCGGCTTTGTATCAAGCGATTTTTTCCCGGTGGACAACTCTGGCGACGTCACAACTCCGACTAGTCCAGACTGCGCCAGGAACTTCGTGTTTTGGGCCGCGATCAGCGGCGACGCCGTTTCGAGCGTGTGGAATGGGCTCGATTGCCCTGGTTTGATCGGGCTTATCGCAAGCATAGCCTCCGCCAGTTCGACCACCGCCCCTTTCTTGTCGTAGAACGTCGTGATCACCTGAACGGAATCGAGGGGCGCGTTCGAAATGTTGGTCACCTGTCCGACCACGTTGCAGAAATTGCCTTCGACATAATATCGCTCGGAGTCGAGACGAAGCTGCGGAAGGGCCTTCTTCACTTGCGGAATATCGAGAAGCGGATCCGAAGCGGTGTTGACTTGCGGCTTGCTTAGTGAGGCGCTAGTCTCGGCGACCGGGTCGCCCGGCAAGTTCGCGATGGCCTCCGCCAGTTTGGCGGCGCTTGGTGTTTGAGCCTGCTTGCTTTGGTATGGAAGCGTGTCTGACTCTGCGTCTGCCGGCTGCGTGTTTGCCCAGTGGAACCTCCCGTGCGCGTCACGGTGAGTGCCGTAGAAGCCGATTCCGCATGCGATTGCCATGAGAATAACAGCGGCTGCGGTGACAAATGGCGAAGCTTTTGTCTCGGCTCGGGCTGTTTCAATCTTGTCGAATAGAGGTGCAAAAGGAAGTTCTGGTCTGCTGCGCGCGCCTTTCGCATACCCAATCGCTGAGGGCGCACGCTTGGCTGTCGCGGCGATTTCGCCGGATACAACAGTACGCCGCATCGGTTTCAATGGCTTTACGGCCGGGCGGCGAGGTTGAATCGCGCTCAGTGCCAAACCGCAACGAGGACAAAAAGAATCTTTGATCGATATTGATCGTCCACAGCCAGGGCAAATTTTCAAGGCGACGCTCCTAAGGCGGTCCATTCGAAAGAGCTCTGTTGCGGCCAGAGCGAAACGACGTGCTCACGACGCTATTTTGCCACAGTCTAGGCGAAATGTTGATTGAAGATTGTCGAGCAGTTGGTTCTTTGTTTCATTAAATTCGGGCTTTAAGCCAGCAAGTCTTGGTGATGACTGAGCACAGAAGTGGGTATAATCCAGTCAATTGATTTAGTCACTTGATTGAAACGATGACGGAGCGCCGTAAGGATAATAGTCAGAAGATTCTGGACGCCGCGTTCGACCTTGTTGCCGAGGTTGGAATCAGCGGGTTGCGCACGCGCGACATTGCCGAGAAAGCCGGTGTCAATCTCGCAACGCTGCACTATTGCTTTGCCGGAAAGGACGCGCTGCTCGAGGCGCTCTATCACTTCATTGTCGATCAGTTCCGGGCGGAGTTTCGCCGCCGGGTCGAGACGGCGACATCCCCCGAAGAGATGATCCGGCTTCAGGTTGAACTGAGGGTCGAGATAGTCCGGCAGCAACCTCGCGCGGTTACTGTCTGGCGTGCATTCATGGGCGAGGCGTGGACCAACGAGGCCATTCATAAGATCATCAAGCGGCATCTCGAGGAGCAGCGCGAACGTACAGCCGCGATTCTAGAGGCTGGGAGAGTTGCAGGGCAGTTCGCGGGTTTGCCGACGGATGACACTAGGCTAGCGGCGTCGATGCTGCTGTCGCTTTACGAGGGCCTGCAGCTTCAGGGCTCGATTGATCCGGAAGCGTTTGACTTGGATCAGTTCGCGCGATCCATTTATGCCTGGCTAGGGATGACCTCAGTCTAACGCAAGAAAGTTTCGACGATGAGGATTGCAGCGTATAAACCGGGTCCGAATGATTTTCGCTCCAACGGGCACTCGCCAGTAGGCGGTGACAATGCCAGTGGTGCGAACGGCGGTAACGGCGCATCGGAATCACGTTCGGTTGCCTCCACACCGGCGGCGCCTGCCCCGCGCGAACAGACTCAGAACAAATGGCTGGTTTCGATTGCCGTGATTTTTGGCGTCTTGATGTCGGCAATTGATACATCGGTCGTCAACGTCGCCCTTCCGAACATCCAGGGAAATGTCGGCGCGACACAGCAGGAGATCACCTGGATTTCGACCGGCTACATGATCTCGGTCGTCATCCTTATGCCGTTGACGAACTGGCTTTCAACGCGTTTCGGGCGGAAGCGCGTCTACTTGACCAGTCTGGTCGTCTTCACGTTTTCGTCCGTCATGTGCGGACTTTCGCATACGCTCGGCGACTTGATTCTTTGGCGCGTTATTCAGGGAATGGGCGCGGGCACTCTGCAGCCGCTGGCGCAGGCGATGTTCCGAGAGGCGTTCCCGCCAGAGGAGCAAGGCATCGCGATGGGCGTCTTCGGCTTTGTCGTGCTATCCGGGCCGGCAATCGGCCCGACATTGGGCGGCTACATCACCGACAACTACAACTGGCCATGGATATTCTTCATCAACGTCCCCATCGGCATCATTGGCTATTTTGTTGCGCAGGCGATCCTGGTAGATCCTCCGTGGCAGCATGGGACGAAGCGCGCCAAAGTCAACGGCGTCGGGATATTTTTGCTTGCAATCGGCCTTGCCACGTTGCAAACAGTCCTTGAGCAGGGTCAGACCGACGATTGGTTCTCGTCGGCGTTCATTACCAGCTTTAGCGTCATTGCCGCCATCGCCCTCGTCGCGTTTATCGCGTGGGAGATGCACACGCCTGAGCCCGCCGTTGACCTGCGCATCATGAAGAACGCCCAGTTTACCGCAGGGTCGATTGTTGGTGGGGTGCTTGGCATGGGTCTGTTCGCCAGCTTGTTTTTGCTGCCGCAATACATGCAGACACTGCTTGGTTTCACTGCTACCCAGTCCGGGCTGGCGCTGATGCCACGCTCGCTGGCGATGATGCTGATGATGCCGGTGTCAGGAATGTTGTACAACAAGCTTGGACCGTCGCCAATGATCATAATTGGCCTAATTATCACGACCTACACTCAGTGGGTCATGGGACACTTCACATTGGACACCGGCGCAGGTGACATTTTGTTCCCACAGATCGTGCAGGGAATTGGTTTTGCGCTCATATTTGTAGCGCTTTCGACTGCGGCCTTGTCTACGATTGAACGCACCAAATTGACGAGTGCTTCTGGTCTATACAATCTGATTCGGCAGCTCGGCGGATCGTTCGGCACCGCGATTGTCGTGTCCTTGCTGACCAATCACATCGACATCGCGCGCAACAACCTGGTTTCCAACACGAATTTGGGTAATCCTGCATTTGTGCAGCGATACAACGGATTTACGGGCGCATTCATGCAGGCGGGCAACAGCCTGGCGACCGCAAAGCAGATGGCACTGGTCGCGATCAACGGCATTGTTGAACGTCAATCAGCAATGATCGCGTACGACTATATTTTTCTCTGGATCGGCGTTTTGTTTATGATCTGTTTGCCGCTCGGGCTTTTCTTGCGTGGCCGGCCGAAATCGGCTAAGAATGCGACGGCTCCAAGCGAGCACGTTGCCGTCGCGGAATAAAGTCAGTATGCCAAACCAAAGAGTGGCCGCTGTGATAGGCTGCGGGAAGTATGTTGAAGGCAGCCGCGAAGGGTGGGCAGCCGGACACGACAACGCGATAGGATGGCTTGCAGCCGATCCGAACATTCGTCTTCTGGGAGTCGATATCTCCGAAGAGAATCTCGCCACATTCGGGCGGAAGTTCGACCTTCCAGATGGGCAGCTCTTCTCATCGACCGCCGAGCTATACGCGCAGGCCGTCCCGAATTTTGTCAGCATCTGCACCTGGCCGCGCCTCCATGCCCTTCAAACCATCCAAGCGGCCAATGCCGGTGTGAAGGGCATTCTTTGCGAAAAGCCGGTTGCTTCGAGTCCGGCGGAAATGTGGACCATGACCCTCGCTTGCGAGGCGCGAGGAGTAAAGCTCGCCGTTGGCCATCAGCGCCGCCTGCAGTCTCCCTACATGATGATCAAGCGGCTACTGGATTCCGGCGCGATTGGCGATAGCCTCGTTTTTGAAGGGCGGCAGGGCCTCGATTGGGACATGATGACCTGGACCACCCACTGGTTCGACATGGCCAACTACTATTTCAATAGTGCGCCGCTTTGGGTGCTCGCAGGCGTGCATGATGACGTTGTCGAACGCCGCTACGGCCTAGCGGCGGAGAGTACGTCGGTGGTCTTCGCAGAATATCCGGCAAACCGTCAGGCGATCTTCGTGACTGGCCCGCCATCGTATTCGACGATCACTCTCATGGTTCACGGTTCCGGCGGAATGATTCACTTGCGCGATGACATTGAAGTGTATTCGGAGCGCGGTCGCGAGGATTATCCCATCGAGCAGCGCGCGCTTCAAGGCCACGGTGCCATTTGCCGCGAGCTGATCGACGCGGTCGAAACCGGCGCGCCGATGACCTGCGACATCTCCAAGTGCGCGGCAGCGACGGCGATGGCGTTTGCGGCGCAGGAATCTGCACGGACGATGCGAAAAGTGGCGCTGCCTATCGACTTCGACTACGCGCCGCTCGAAATGGCTCGAAGCTAACGTGCTTCTGTCTAACCTGCGCAGTGCAGGAAAAAGGCAGCCGGTCGTCGAAACCCTCCCTATCGCTCAACACCGTATCGAGTTGTCCACGATCAACGATGCCCTCTCCCGAACTCACCGCACCACGTCCGCTCGCGCTCGGCATGACATCCTATCAATGGACTGTTCTGCTGGCGGCGTGGCTGGGCTGGGGCTTTGATGTTTTCGACGGGCTGCTGTTTAATTACGTCGCCCCGAACTGCATCCCGTTCCTGCTGCACCTGACACCTGGAACACCAGCCGCGCGCTCCGCTTATGTGCTATGGAACGGCATAATGACCTCGCTGCTACTGCTCGGGTGGGCTGCGGGAGGCATCATTTTTGGACGGCTGGGCGATCAGTTTGGACGCACCAAAACCCTCCTGGCGACGATTCTGATCTACGCGGTCTGCACCGCCTGCTGCGCGCTTTCGCCCAACATCTGGTTTCTCATGGCGTTTCGATTCCTCGCGGGACTTGGGATCGGCGGGGAGTGGGCGGCGGGATCGTCGCTGGTCGCCGAAGCGGTGCCGGAAAATCGGAGGGTTGAGGCGGGCGCATTGCTGTACACTTCGGCACCCTGCGGGCTTTTTCTGGCGACTTTTGTCAATTTCAAAATTGCCGGTGACTGGCTGAAGTCTCAGCCCGACTTGTCCTGGCGCTATGTTTTTCTGGCTGGCCTGATACCCGCAGCAATAGCGTTTGCGGTCAGGCTGATGGTCAAGGAGCCGGAGATGTGGCAGCGGACGGCGGGTCAATCGCAGCCGAAAATCCGCGAACTCTTTGCGCCCGAAATGCGCAAGTACACCATAAGCGGGATGATTGTCGCAATTACCGCGCTGATCATGTGGTGGAGCACGAACGCGTTCATAGCAACGCTTGTGAGTCTGATGGCGAGCGTCGCGGCGAAAGCGCACGGTCTGGACAAGGTCGCCAGTCAAGCGCTGACACAAGGGTGGATTCGCACAGCGACTAACGCGTTCAACTGGGGCGGCCTGCTAGGAACCCTGATGACCATCCCGCTTTCGAAAATGCTTGGACGAAAACCGATGTATGCGATCTATTTCGCGCTGTCGGCAGTGGCGCTCTTTGTGACATTTGGCCCGAACTGGCCACCGGAAACGCGCCTCAATCTCTATTTCCTGAACGGGCTGACCGTTTTTGGCGTATTTGGGAGCTTCACGTATTATCTGCCGGAGCTATTCCCGACACGGCTGCGAGCAACCGGATCAGGATTTTGCTACAACATCGGCAGGATAGTGACTTCGGTCGGGCCGTTCGCAATCGGCGTGATCGTTTCGCAAGGCGCAAGCGTGCAGACGCTGCATCTTGCGCTTGCGACGCAGTTTTGGATCGGTGTTGCACCGCTTGTTGGGCTGCTGTTTTTGCCGTGGGTGATTGAGACGAAGGGGATGGGGCTGAGGGAGTAGGACCTACCCCGGCGACAAGTTGCCACCCCTCCCGCAGCGGGAAGGGAAAGAAAAAGAAGTTAGAGAATTGCATCAAGCATCACTCTGAATTCCTTCCCTTCCCGCTGCGGCAGGGGTGTCCGAGGAACGAGGGAGGGGCAGGTCGGCAGGGGTAGGTCTCTTTCGCAACTGCCGCAGCATCTTATGCGCCTTCGGCTTCAGGGTTGTCCACAGCCAATATCGCGTCGAGTCAAGCGGCAGGTCGAGTTCTCCGATGTACTCCACAAACTCTGCGCCGAAGCCCTCTTTGAACCGATTTAGACCTTGGAGATGTTCGGCTTCGGGCGAGCTTTCGTCGCCGGGCTTAACTGGCGCGACACCCCGGAAATCGTACGTCTTGCAGCCGAGTTCGCGCGCCCAGCGGATCATCGCCCATTGCATGGCGTAGTTCGGCATGACGTTGCGGTTCTCATTCGACGATGCCCCGTAAACATAGGTGCACTTGTCGCCGATCACGAAGCAGAACGCACCTGAAAGATACTGACCTTCGAATCGCGTCAAAAAGACTTTTCCGAGGCCGTTTTCGACCAGGTTGTCCCAAAGGACTTCGTAGTAGTGGTATGGGCGAACCGTAAAGCCATCGCGCTTGGCGGTCACCTCGAGCAGATCGTAGAAAGGGCGCAAGTGCTCACTCTTGGTCGTTTCGGAGATCACCTCCACGCCCCTTTTCTCGGCGATCCGGACATTGCGTCTGCATTGGCCCTTGAATCCCATGAGGATATCGTCTTCGGATTTGCCGTCGATGTTCAGGATCATGACGGCCTTGGGCTGTGTTCCGCCAAAGCCCTGGGCATCCTGGTCGGCCGGCCGGCGAAATCCCTGCAACTTCAGGGCCGTGTAAATACCATGCTGATCCGACGGCACCGCCGGATCGATCTTCAGGAAGGATGCATTGTCGGCTTTCGCGCGCGCTCTGAGGGCGCCTAGCAGCTCGACGAGCAGACCTTCATTGGCCCAATCCAGCATCACCGGACCGCGCGGGGCGTAGTAGAACGAGCCGATCAGTGGCAGTTTGCGAACCAGAATCGACATGCCACCGAGAATATCGCCTTTGCTGTTAAACGCTGCAAGGCGCAATGGACGCCATGCGCCGCCGTCAGCCTTAACCAGTCCCCATTCCCACGCCTGGAGCGCGTCGCCGAACTCGTTTTCGCCAACAAACTCATTCCAATGGTGCCGGTCGGTTTCGACTAGTTCTCTAATAACCATGCTACTAAATGCCGCTTAACTTCCTAGCCAACGATTTGCGCGACCGGCATATTTGCTGGCCAGAAGCTAACGCCTATTGTAGCGTAAGCGGCCCTCATCCCCAACCTTTCGCCCATAGGAATGGCCGAACGGGGCAGATTTGTCATTTCGCTCGTGCCTCGCTGCAGTCGAAATGACAAATTCCTTCCCTTCCCGTTTCAGGAGCGGTGGCGACATGTCGCCGGGGTAGGTCGGGGGGCCGACGGATATCTGACGCGAAATTCACTGATCTGCTGGGTACACTTGCCGCAATCGCACAACAATGCCGCAGAGACGGACACGCGCCATGCCACACGAAACCAACGCCGCCATCGAATCCGAGTCGCAAACTTCGACGACGCTTATTGAAATAGCACCGCCCCCGCTCACTGGTCCAGTTTTGTCGAATATGCTCTTGGGCGAGGACGAGTTCACCGAACCTGTCCATCTGCTGCGCGATTTATCGGGCGAGCAAGCGACAACTTGCATCGGCGAATCAAACGAGTCCATCGCGCGGGTTGTCGGCCACATGCACTACTGGCAGCACCGCAACCTTGCGGTGATTTTGGGCGAAAAGCCGCCGTATCCAGCGAGCGAGGAGGTGACCTGGCCCGACGTCCCTGCCGAATCGTGGCAAGGCCTGGTTTCAGAGTTCTTGAGCGATCTGGACGCGATGATGGGGATCACCGAGAACGACGAGGAGTTGATCCGCGAGCTTGCTGAGGACGAAGCCGTCGGCGACCGCATCCGGTGGAGCGCGATCCACAACGCCTACCATTTCGGGCAGGTCGTTCTGTTACGGCGGATTCTTGGTTATTGGCCGCCCGAAGGTGGCGAAAATACGTGGTAGTCGCCTAAAGATCAAGTAGCACTGCGCGCATTGGACAACCCTCCGCCCCTTGAATCTTTAGCGGCAGCGCGATCAGGGTGTAGACGCCCGGCTCAACATCGTCAAGCAGCAGACCTTCGAGAGCGACCACCCCAGCGCCGAGCAAAATGCGATGCGTCTGACCACCTGTGCCATCAGAAGCCGAACCAACTGACAGATAGTCGACCCCGACAGTCGAAATCCCATGCTCGACAATCCATGCGGCGGCGTCCGGCGCAATCGCAACAAACTCTTGGTGGAACTTGGGATCATGCATCAAGCGCTTACGCGTGTTTGACGTCTTGAAGATTAGCCGCTTGGTGTCGCGTGCGATATCGGCCGCTTCGAGGTCGGCTGCGGTGACATTTAGTTGGGCGAGGTCGCCGAACTCGATCACGCGGACAGTGCCGATCAGATCGTCAAGTTTGAGCTGGTCGACGGTCGAGCCATCGCGGATAAAATGAAGGGGCGCATCGAGGTGTGTCCCGCAGCGACTGCCGATTGTCACGGTAGAACCGTTCGCTTCTGCGCCACCCACCCCTATGCGCGAATTCCAGGTCTGGATGATTCCTGCCTCGGAATCGGCCCAAGTGACCATGCCGGGATGGATCGTGACGCTGATGTCAATTATTCTGGACAAGTTTAGTTTCCTTGAAGATTCGGATTTTAGGAACGCTCTATGGCCGCTGGGCCATTTTTCGCGTTGGTTGTCGCGTTAAGCTGAGTGCAACGGGCAAGGTATTATGATCCTTCGATGAGCCAAACGATCGTCAATGCTCCGTCGCCACTGGAACAAGTGCCTGCAAACGAAGTCGGCGGCGCGAAGGTCCAAAAGGGACGGCTCGAGTTCCTCGATGTGATCCGCGGCATCGCTGCGCTGTCGGTCGCGGTGCACCACTACCTGAGCGTTAGTTCTAACACCTACAACTACTGGGCGCTCAAGTACTTCAATTTGGGCGGATTCGGTGTCGTTTCCTTCTTCCTAGTCAGCGGATTTATCATTCCCTATACGCTAGAGCGCGGCGGCACACTGCAGCGGTTCTGGATCAGCCGGTTTTTCCGACTTTTTCCGCTCTATTGGGTGAGCCTGTTTGGGATCGTCCTCTTCGACCACTTTCACAAGATGTATCTACCCACAGGCGCACACGTGCATTTGGCGAAGTTCGTCCTCAGCAATGCCCTCATGCTGCAACTCCCTGCACACGAGCCGTCCGCCTTCCCGCTCTACTACACGCTCCTGCTGGAGATGTCGTTCTATGCGCTCTGCTCGATCTTCTTCTGGATCGGGCGGAATCGCAAGTCGCAATTGCTGGCGTGGATCGCCATGGCGGTTATGCTTGTGACGAATGTTGGCGCTGCGATCGTATTCCACAAGTCGCTGTCGGCAGGCGCGTGCGGGATGCTGGTATCGTCGTTTGTAGGGACCGTACTCTACAGGGTGTTCTCAAATGAGGAAACGAAGGCGGGGTTTCTGCGCCTCTTGCCGCCGCTGGCAATAGTGTTCGCGATTTGCTTCTACTACCGCTTTTCGATGTATCCGGCCCTGAACGAAGACCCGCGCTGGAACTATTCTGCTACCCTGATCACCTGGCCACTCGCCTACCTATTTGTTTTGACAATGTACAAGCTGCGCAACCTGAAATATCCTGCCGTCTTGCGGTGGCTCGGGCAGATCAGCTATTCCGTCTATTTGACGCACCTTTTCGTGTTTTATCTGATTCCGTGGCCGCTGGACAATCCGTTCGCCATCTTTGGCTATCTGGCGCTATCGGTTGGCGTTTCGTGGGTAACTTATTCGTTGATCGAAAAGCCAGCAATCGACCTGGGACACCGGATTGCGAAAAGATATGCCCCGGCACCGAAGAAGGCTGGCGTTTAGAAATTACGACCTGGTGTTCTGGTCTAATGTGCGCCTAAGGAACTTGCTTGGCGTCAGTATTCGCACTCCGTCAATCTCCAAATCCAATAGGTGTCCAAAGTGCGCTAAGTCGCCAGTAATCAAGTAATTGCACTTAGAACCGATTGCTGCTTGCAAAATTGGTTGATCTTTATCCGGTAAACCATAGTTCTCGCTTAACTTTTGGATCAGTGACGTTGTTTCAAGCTGGAATGTCAACCCAGCAAGGCGAGTTCTAGCATCCGGTCTCTTGACCTCGATGTTTCGCTCAGCTTCGGCAAGCGCATACGCGGAAGTGACGAGCCGCACATCAGCAATAGTCCAAAGTGCGTTCACGCCACTCTCCTTCCTCCAGGCCGCCGAAAACAAAACGTTTGCGTCAAGGAATATCCGAGTCATTCCACGGGGTGCCGATGGGGGATTGAATCTGGGTCTAGGCCCATCGCAAGCACTTCCCGCCGCGCAGCCTCATAATCTGAGGCACCTACAGCATTGTTGAGCATGAACTCGGCGACTCGTTTGTCGCTATATATTTCAACCGCCTGTGCAACCGCTGGCCTCAGCAAAATGCCGTCCTCACGCTCCTCTGCGATGACCAACGAGCCATCGGCTAGGCCGAAGCGTTTGCGCATCGGAGACGGAATTGTAACGACGCCTCTCTTGCCAATCTTTGTCGTTTCCGAATATTTCCGACTCATAATTGCTCCTGTTGATCTGTCAGTAATGCAGATAATCAGTAAATTGTACCTTCTTCGTTAGATATCTTCGTGCCGCCAAATAGGCAATGGCGGACGACGCAGGGAAATTAGCTCGCTTTACACAAAACAAGTCAGATCGAAAGCGCGTGTCAGGACCAGTTGTACTCCCATAAATACCAGTAAACGGCTCCCACAACCTCTCCAGCCTGTAAACCACCACTGTCAAAGCCGACAATCCTACCGTAATTATCACGGCGAAAAGCCCGCGTTGATGCGGGAAATTTTGCCAGCGTAGCGACGGTTTATCTCATGCGTAAGAAAAAACATGCGGGCGGACATGAAAATGCGGAGCGCTGGCTGCTGACATACGCAGATATGATCACGCTCCTGGTGGCGTTCTTCATCATGCTTTACGCCATGTCGGTCGTGAGCAAGGCGAAGTTCACCCAGCTCGCCCTTTCGGTCCGCAGCGGGTTCGACGGCAACACGAAAATGCAGGCGATTGCACTTTCGGCAGGGCATGGCATCGCTATGTCCGATGCACTGATCTCACCGCAAAAGATTTCTGAGGTTGATTTTCGCCCTCAAGCCGCAAAGCGCTCCGCGGAAGACACGGCCGAGCAGCAGAATATGGACCGCATCAAGTCCATTGTCGAGAAAATCGCGCGAGAGCATCATGTGAGCAATCTCGTGCAGGTACATGAAACGGATCGCGGCCTAGTCATACGCATCTTAACCGACAAGCTGCTTTTTCTAAGCGGCGACGCCCATTTGCAGCCGCAGTACACTTGGCTGCTCGATGTGCTCGCAAACGCAGTCAAGGATGTCCCTAATAACATCGCAGTCGAAGGGCACACCGACAGCCTGCCCATTCACAACGCGGAATATCCGTCGAACTGGGAGCTTTCCACCAGCCGTGCGACCACGGTTCTGCGCTACTTGACCGAGCATGACGGCCTGCCGCCAAATCGATTCAGTGCTTCCGGCTATGCCGACACCCGGCCCCTGTACCTTAACGACAACGATCTGGATCGCTCGCGCAATCGCCGGGTGGACATTGTCGTCCTGCGTAACGCAGTGGAAACGGACGCCCAATGGACGCACATATAGCTCGCTCGAGGACTTTGACGCTCTCAGCAATCCTACCAAGCGCTCCTCTCCTGTTTTGCCTGG
The DNA here is from genome assembly GCA_963699265.1 of uncultured Armatimonadota bacterium. Taxonomy (GTDB): domain Bacteria; phylum Armatimonadota; class Armatimonadia; order Armatimonadales; family Capsulimonadaceae; genus CAXSEA01. Next base: position 3,533,659 of record OY969427.1, read on the forward strand.
TTACCAGCAACCCATTTGTGCTTCTGCACTGAATAATTTGACGGCTGCACGCTACAAAAACACTAGCCAGTTGCCGATATTCTTACTGGAAATATGCGCGCCTGGTGTGCGTTCGAGTATTCAGGAAGTCATCATCTATGTCCCTTCAAATGAAAACCGTCGCCGGTGCCGCGCCCGAAGCGGCTGCGGCTCTGCCCGCTAAGAAGAGCCCGATGGTTCTGATCATCGCGATTGTCGCTATCCTTGCGATTGCTGGCGGCGTTGTTGCAACACTTATGATCACCAAAAAGCACGCGCCGCCGCCGAAACCTGATCCGGGTGAATATGTCAAGGTCGGCGAAACTGTTCCGCTCGATGAGTTCATGATCAATTTGGCGGATCCGAGCAACGACCACTATCTCAAGACGACCATGACGCTAGGTCTTAAGCCCGGTGTCGCGGCCGAGAAGTTTAAGGACAAGCTGCCTGAGGTGCGCGATGTGATCATCATGGTGCTTACATCTAAGCGTCTCGCCGAAATCAAATCGCCGGCAGGCAAAACAGAACTCAAGAATACACTGCGCGAACGGATCAATACGGCGCTCGGCGAAAAAGACATCGCCGATATCTACTTCCAGGATTTTGCGATGCAGTAAAGTTAGCATCGCAGGCTGAAAAATCGCCCTAAAGAATTCCTGCGATCTGCCGACAACCAACCATAGAACTTTTGCCAGCCATCGTGGAAACATAACCCTGACAGCCATTCAAGGCGCTGTCAGGGTTTTAGTTTTTTCCAACTGTTCGCGAACGGAATCTGTGATCTATGGCTGAAGTGATGTCGCAATCGGAAATAGAGGCGCTCCTGGCGGAGATGACCACCACGCCGGAGCGGAAAGCCCCTTCTGACGAGCGGCCGTCCATGATGTCGAGCAATGTGCCGACAAGGCAGACCGATTCCCGCGTGATTGTTCCTTTGAAGAAACGTCGCCACGCAGCGATCGCCGTCAAGGGCGCGATGGTTTCTTACGAGCCGTACGATTTTCGCCGTTCCGACAAGCTGTCAAAAGACCATGTCCGAACTCTTCAAGTGATCCACGAGACGTTTTCCCGGCTATTTACATCATCTCTGAGCGGCTACCTTCGTGCGACTGTTCAGATCGAACTTGTTTCAATCGAACAGATGCCTTACGAAGAGTATGTGCGCTCCATCTCGGCTTCGCTCATTAATATCCTGAACGTCTCGCAACTCTCTGGCCAGATGATGCTGGAGATGGACCTTCGGATACTGTTCGCCATGATCGACCGGCTGCTCGGCGGAGCGGGCGAGGGCGTTTTCAAAGCCGGTAAGGATTTGACCGATGTCGAAAAGGTGCTCGGTGGCAATATCACGCGGCGCGCGCTGGACGATCTGGAATCGTCCTGGATCGACATTTTGCCCCTTGACTTCACGGTAGCGTCAGTGGAAACAAGTGCGCAATTCGTGCAGATCGTGCCTGGGAACGATACTATCGTCCTGGTGCTTTTCGATATCCGGCTTGGCGATGAGCAGGGCACGATGAGCTTGTCCATCCCCTATATGCTGCTGAAGCCGGTCGCGCAACGACTCCACACGCAGCATTGGTTTGCAAACACGCGAAAAATTGGCGCGGGCCTTGCACCGCAGATGGCCGCAAGGCTTCGCGAAATGACTCAAGTGGAGTGCAGCGCGCGCCTCGGAACGTCTCAGGCAACGGTCGATGCGATTGCGAATCTGAGGGTTGGTGAAATCCTTCCGCTGAAGATCGCTGACCAGGGTGAGGAAGGCGAAGGCGGAGCAAAAGCGGGTTTGGCAAACGTAGACGTTATGGTCGCCGACAAGCCGAAGTTCCGCGGGCACATCGGGCTGCGTGGCGGCAAGCGGCTGGCCGTTCAGATCGACGACTTTATTCCGATGCCGCCGACGCTGCAAGTCCACAAAGAGCAGGTCAGCTAACGGCCCGCAGTCCTCAAGCAATCATAACGACAGTATTCCAACACAAAGGCAAATATCGACGACATGAGTAACGAACCACTTTCTCAAGAAGAACTCGACGCCCTAATCAACGCGGCCACGGAAGCGAGCGCACTCGACGACGATCCCTCCGGCGCGGACATCGACCCATCGATGTTCGGCCAAGATGCAGACGCAGAGTCGCACATCGATCCCTCAATGCTTGGTGACGCGGGTGCTGCTGCGGACATGCCGTTTGCCGGAATGACTTCGGATCCGTCGCCAAGCGGGTCTGCTGGCCCGGCAAAGGCTCCGCTGCACATGTCGTCGTTCGACACGCCGGGCGCGAGCGTCTACGGCGGACGTCCGATGCAGGGCTTCGACCGCGTCCAAGACATTCCGCTCGAAATCACGGTTGAGCTTGGGCGAACCCGCATTCTGATCAAGGACATTTTGGAACTAGGCACGGGCTCAATCATCGAGCTCGAAAAGATGGCAGGCGAACCGGTCAACTTGCTCGCGAACGGCCTGCTGATCGCGCGCGGCGAGGTGGTCGTTATAGAAGACTCCTTTGGCGTCCGAGTCACCGAGATCATCACGAGTGCCGAGCGCAAGGCGATTACGGATGACACCAGCGGCAGCCTTGCAGCTTAAATTCAAAATGCACAATCGAATTCCTAGTATCCGCCGGAGGGTCGCGCTCGTCGCGCTCGGACTTGCGTTCACGCTGACATCAACAACCGTCATTGCGGATCCGTCCGCTGATCTTACGCCGCCAAGCGCGACATTGACTGCGCCGGATGTATCTAGCAAACCTGCGTCTGATAGCTCCGATTCAGGGCATCATTACCGCCATAGGTCGCGGCATCACCATGGTCGTGAGTCGCGCCGAGGACGTGAAGCAGATCAGTCTAGCAATCAGGCCGTAGACAGTTCGCAACCGTCAACAGATGTCCAGGCATCACCGAGTCCACCGCTTCAAGCTGCGTCAGGCGTTCACAGTGTTCCTGCAACGCATCAAAAAGCCGCTGCAACCGCGCCGGTATCAGTAGATTCCATGACGCGAGACGGCTCTCAGGCCGCGGTTCAGGCAAGGGCGGCGTCCGATAGCGCGGATACGGCCTCGATGGACGTCACAGCGTCCATTTTTCGCATGGTCTTGTCGCTATTACTGGTTCTTGCAATCATTGGCGGCGCGATTTTCACGCTGCGAAAGCGCGGGTTTGGAGTGGGAAATCCAGCCCCAACCGCTAGCCAAGCGGAAGTCAAACCACAGGTTCAATTTGGCGTGAATCCGTGGGCGGCAATGCTTGCGCAGCAGGTTGCGGCATCGAAGCAGGCAGTGCCGCTTGTTCCTCAGGTGTCATCAGTTGCGATTTCGCCGATTTCTGACCTCGACATCGTCGGTTCGCGGCCATTGCCAGGAACAAGCGTTACCCTCTACAAAATCCGTAGCGGCGACCGGCTGCTGCTAATTGGCGCATCGCAAAACGGCAGTGTTACGCTGCTTTCCGAGTGGGACTTGGAGATGAAGCCAGAGACCGAGCGACGCTTTGACGAGATTTTAGACCGGGAATCTGTGTTGGTCGGCGCGGTTGCGCCGGAGTCCGACGCTCTCCGCGACCTCAGCACGCGGCTGGGACAGACCGCGCAACGCCTTTCATTGATCGGCAATCGGGCTTCGGGCAGGGACGACAATTCTTAATGATTCACGCTCGCAAGAAACTGCTTCTATCAATCCTCTTTATGTTTGCGATCCTGGCAATTTTACCAGGCGTTGCCGCACATGCTGATCCGGGCGCAGGCTCGTTGCCGTTTCCCGCCATTCCTGGCGTGACGCCGGCCAAAGGCCCGCAGCAAGTTGCGCTGACCCTGCAGATATTGATCCTGCTGACGGTGCTCAGCCTCGCGCCGGCATTTTTGGTGATGACAACGGCGTTTACGCGAATCATCATCGTGCTTTCGTTTGTGCGCTCCGCACTTGGCGCGCAGAACATTCCGCCGAATCAGGTACTGCTGGGCCTCGCGCTGTTCCTGACATTTTTCATCATGTCCCCGACGTTCCGCCAGGTCAACGACAACGCTGTCCAGCCCTACATGAACCACAAGCTGGACTTCAACACCGCCCTCACCGCCGGAGAAGCGCCGCTCAGCCGCTTCATGATTAAGCAGACCTATAAGAGCGACCTCGACCTGTTCATTCAGCTTTCGGGGCAGCCTAAGCCGCAGACGATCGATCAGCTACCGATTAGCGTTTTGATCCCATCGTTCGTGATTTCCGAGCTAAAGACGGGATTCATCTTTGGGTTCATCGTCTACATTCCGTTCATCATCATTGATCTGGTGGTCTCGTCGCTGCTGATGAGCATGGGCATGATGATGCTTCCCCCGACGGTGATTTCGCTGCCCGCGAAGATACTGGTCTTCATCCTCGCCGACGGCTGGCACGCGATTGTTGGCAGTCTGGCGCAGAGTTATCGGTGACGGCTATGCGAGATCGGCGAGTTTAACAATGTGGCGCATGCGGTCTAGAATAATTTCTCGATGAGATTGACTTCCAGCGTCGGGGAGTAGATGCGCAGAAATGTCGTATAGAAATTCGCCGTCGGATAGCAAGTCCGCGAATTTCTGACCAACATACTCTCGCAGTTCTGACGACGCTTCAGCGAACTCCTCGACGATTTCCTGGCGACTCTCCAAAACACTTATGATATCCTCAATGTCGCGACTCATCATAAAGTCGTTGTGGCCCCTGTCGAAGAATGCGTCTAGCTTTGTCGCCAAAAAATAAGTTGCGGGAACAATCCTGATGGACAAATTTTCTGCAACTGTCGCCACCTCTGCGTTCGCCGCTGCTGCTGTATACCAGCGATTCGAAAAGTGTAAAATCTTCTCATCTGACGGCATAACGTCCACGATTACGCCGTCAACTATCCAGCGGCAAATCTGTGCTCTGTCCGATTTATCGTTGACAAAACCTATCTGCCTTAGTTGATCCTCGAGTTCGTAGAACGCGCTTCTGCTCGACACAGCGGCAATAATGTCAACATCATTTGTTGCTCTCGGCTTGGGCTTTGGGTTACTCGTTAGAAGCAAATTAGTTACCGCCCCTCCCACGAAGACGAGGCGGTCTTTCAGAGCTCCCAGGCGGTGCGCCACAATCGTAATCATCTCGATTGGGTTAGGCTGTTCCTGCATAGGCTCCTCCGCGCACACGCTCGTCTAACAGGGGGAGAGCAACGCCGACTGCTCTTGCACCGCCTTCCCGGATGACATCAATCAAGGCTAGAATTTCGTACATCTCGACATCATTTTTAGCAATTTTTGGAACCGACTTGTGCAATGGTGCAATCGTGTAGCCATATTCAGATCCGTCGCCGTCTGGCCAAACTGCGGTGCCGTAGGTTCCTGCTGAGATATGCCCTTTGATGGTCGGGCATGCGAATCCCGTTGGCATTCCAAGCGCAGGACTTCCCGGTGAGGCAGGAAATATGAACTTGACCGCATGATGCAGCAGTTCCGTAAAATTTCGTCGGATTATCTTGCGATCTGTTCTATCGAGGAGCCGCGCATCAATGAGCCTTACCAGCGAGTAATGCACGTCGGCTTGCGCCAGAAACAGATCACTAGCCAGAAGCCTTTCCGACCACCGGCCATCAATAATCGCTAGTTTGCATGCAACAACAATGTCTTGTCCTAAAAGTGCCACCTTCACACTATACCATGATCAATGATCATGATCTTTAATCGCCCCCTTCCCGCGCTCAAATTTCCGTCCCTCCTCTCACGGTCCCGCTGGGTATACTAAATTTAACAAGCGTTTAGTGTTACTAGTGTTCAGCGAGCATTCATGGACAAAAGAATTTTCGGAATTGAGACGGAATTCGGTTGCCTCGTGCGCGACGATAGCGTCGGGACGGCCGAGATGGTGGTGGAGGCGGTCAAGGATCACGCGTTCTACAAGGATCGTGTGGGCGTGATCGACCTGCACGCGCGCGATTATGCGTTCGAACCTGCGCGTTGCGGCGGATTTTTGAAGTCGGGTGGCAGGCTTTACATCGATGCCGTCGGCTCCCACATGGAGTACGCCACGCCGGAGTGCACGAACTTCATCGACGCCGTCACGTACGACAAGGCGGGTCGGGCGCTGCTGCAGAAGCTGCTGGTTGAACTGAATTTGGAAGACAAGGTGTCATTCCATTCGAACAGCGTCGACCATTTCGGCGGGCATACATTCGGCTGCCACGAGAACTATCTGGTCGGCATTGACGACCGGTTTTTCCTTGAGGCGCTTTCATACCTGTTGCCGTTCCTGGTCACTCGCCAAATTTTCGCCGGCGTAGGGCGAGTTGGCGGTCATAGGCTAAATTACAAGAGCCTCAAAAACAACATCATGACCATCTCGGACTACGAGGTGGACTACCAGTGGGTCGGCAACTTTTACGGCGTCGAGATCGATCCAACGGTCGATTTTCAGCTTTCGCAGCGCGCAGACCACATTGTCAAGACGATCTCTGGACGGGTTCGTTTCAACCGCGCGATCATCAACCCAAAGTGGGACTCGTACTACAACTACTCCAACCTTCACCGGCTTCATATCCTGTTTGGCGAGTGCAATATGTCGGAGTACGCGACCTTGCTGAAGATCGGGACCACAAGCCTTGTCCTGGACCTGATCGAAGATGGCGTTTTGCTGAAGGATGTGGAGATCGCGGATCCGCTCGAGGCGCTGAAGACCGTTTCGCGGGATCCGTCGCTGCGCTGGCTGGTGCGGCGCAAGGACGGCAGCTCCATTGGCGCGATCGACCTGCAGCGCATCTATCTGGAAGAGGCCGAGCGCCGCTACACGCACCGCGACGCACAGACCGACTACATCCTCGCCGAATGGCGCGCCACGCTGGACCAACTTGAGGCCGATCCGATGAAGCTGGCCACCAAGCTCGACTGGGTCGCCAAGAAGAAGATGTTCACGGACTTCATCGCGTCGGAAAAGAACGTTCGCTGGGGCGACGATATCCTGCATTCGCTTGACCTGGAATACCACGATGTCAATCCTGAATCTGGGCTGTATTACGGTCTGGAGCAGGCAGGCCTCATGCGGCGTGAAACCACCGACAAAAAGATTGAGGCCGCGATCAGTGTGCCTCCGTCCAACACGCGCGCCCTTGGACGCGGCATCGTCATCGACAAGCTGCTGGATGTCGGCTCCCGCGACTACGTGATCGACTGGGACCTGATCTACATCAACAAGCGGCGTCATCTGGAACTGAAGAACCCGTTCGATACCTATGAGGAAGAGAGCAGGCAGTTTGCGGCGGGATTGTGACGCCAAAATTACGCAGGAATTCGGTGTTCGTACAAACAAATATTGCCAACGCTATGGGCCTATCTTCCGTGAGAAGATCGGCCCGCTGTTTTGCAGTTTAACTTTACGCTTGAAAGGCAGCCCAATGTCCGCAATACTGACGATTGAAGGCAAACAGTTTGGCCGTGGCCGTTCGCTCTTCCCGACATTCACGATCTCCGCGCCGCCGGAAGTAGACGACGAGCGGCCCATTTTTCTGCGCGACCTACTGGCTCACGTGGTTCGCTGCGAGGTGGAGTCGTTCAACGACCGCCGCGAGCAGCGCAAGCTGATCCACGCGCTCACGGCAACACAAATTGACGCAGGCGCGGAAATCGGAAAGGTGATCTCGGGCGGACGCGACGAGGACGAGGCTGCGGCGGATGTCGATAGCGCTATAAGGGTTGCGATTCAGGGCTTCGAAGATGGGCTGTTTTTCGTCTTTGCCGATGACCGCCAATACGAAAAGTTGGATGAGCCAATTTACCTGAGGCCCGATTCCACACTGACATTCCTGCGCCTCGTCGCGCTGGCGGGAGGCTAATTCAACATGCTGACACCCGCGCAAGCCAAGGAGCGGCTCAAGGAGTTTGAGGCTTCGGGTGAAAAGGATCGAAGACGCATCGCCGCCGCTGGCCTCTTCGGCGCGGCAAGCACGGCGGCGCTAGGGCTGCTTGGCTATAAGGCAAACGCCAGTCTAGCAAAGAACTATGTCGAGCAAAACGAGCTCGGTAACAAAGCGGTAGAAAGCCTTAGCTCGATGCATCCCGGCGAACGCGTCGCGGTATTTTCCGCCCTGTTTCCAAAGCTTGGCAAAGATGTTGAAGCGGCTTGGCAGCTTTGCGAGCAGGTTCCCTATCAGATGTTTTGGGGCGCACGCAAAGGTTACCGCGCACCTGGCCATGCCAAACTGACTGCCCTTCCCCGAAAGCAGATGCTTAGTCTGCTACTTCGAGCCACCGAAAAATACCCTCACGATCTCCTTTGGTACGCTCAGTACGGCTCCTTCATACAAGGCTGGGCCGGTGACGCGTTCGGCCTGCTCTACGCCGCCGCAATCGATTATGGCGGCGAACTCGGCGAGCAGATTTTCCAGATCATGCGGGAAACTGTCACTGGCGAGCATCCGGTGGGAGTCTTTGGCCGGCATGTCAGCCGCGCTCTGTTAGTTTCATCCCGTCCCGACGGCTGGGAGTTGATGGAGAAGATGCTGATCGCCGCGCAGCGTCAAGAGGGCTTGCGGCAAGTCATCCTTGAAACAATCGACGAAGCCCATCCTGAGGCCTATCGCCGGATGCTGCATCTGATTCTGGAACACGACCTGACCCGGTTCAGCGCAACCATCCGGGCGATCGATACCTGGTTCGGCTTCCGCTGGGAGGCGATGGACGCCAAATTCGCAGCGGCATCCATCCAAAAATTGCTTGGGTTTATCGAGGACAAAGATTCGCGCGCAACCGCGATTGCGAACGGAACCGGCGAGGAGCTTTTTATGGCGCTCCACGCGTCCGCGCTGGAAAATGCGGTCGACGCGGCTCAGGCTGCGCTGCCGGTATTGAAAGACACGTCCAGCGCTGAGCGGCGTTATGTCGCTGTCCGATTCCTGGATGCGACTAATCTCATCGCCGCCAAGAAGCGACTCGTCGAGATGGTTTCGGATCCCGATCTTGCGGTTGCGATCACGGCTCTGGACGCTGCCGGAAGCGGCGAGTCTGTCGGCGAGACCGACCTTTTTGAGCGAGTCGAATCCTTACTTTTGACGTTGAAGCACGAAACCAAGACGTTGCCGCCGATGGTTTGGCCGTGGAACCAAATCACGGTGAATCGCCAGCATGTCGCCGGCCGTCTGACCGCGTGTTACGGCGGGCGATCGCCGACTCTGCTCATCCCGCACCTGGGCAGCATGGAGAGCGGCTACAGAAGCATTGTTGCAAACAAGTTGGCCGACAGCCCGAAAATCACGACGGAGATACGGGATACGCTATTTACGCTGACGGCGGATGCGTCGCCTGCTGTTCGCGAAAAGGCATTTGCTGGGCTTGCCAAATGCGAAATCACGAACGCTGAAGCGCAGCGGATTGAAAAGCTTCTCAGCCGTAAGTCGAGCGATGTTCGACGCGCAGCGATTACACTCCTTCTTCGCCAAAGTAACAATGATGCCCTTATCAGCGCGGATCGGCTGATGGCGGAAAAGTCCGACGAGCAGCGCAACGCGGCTGTCGAGATCGCAAGCGAGCTGAAGCGGCTAAAGCGTTCGCCAGAGGAATGCGTTCGCTACGCTTCGACCTGGCGGCAAAAGCACGGCGCGGCTTTATCCGTTCCTATCCAGCGCGGCATCGACGAAATCTGCGGCGAAGCGGAAAAGCCGGTGACATTCGACGACGCACTCGGCCTCATGAACCCCGCCGAGCTCAGCAAGCCCACCCCGCCCAAAATGCCCAAGAAGTGGCTAATATTCGACAGCGAAAAGACACCGCTGGAGAGCGAAGCCGCCAAAGCACTTGTCGCTCGGCTTGACGAATTCCTTTACTCGTTGCGAGAAACGCCGGTGCAGATGAAGGGTTTCTCAGGCACTCAAACTGTCCTGCTAGGCGATATGAGATATGGTTTCAAGCAACCATACGCTGGTATGCCAGATGATTATGGTCCGCCGTTAAGTAACGAAGTGCGAGCGTGGTTCGATCGTCGACCAGCCTCAATGCGCGATTCAGATGGCTTTGAGGCCTACAGAGCGTCTGTATGGCACGGTCAAAAGAGCGGTTTAATTACACGGTCCGGACTTACATCGTCCTATCTGCGCTGGTTTATTTACTGGAGTCCCTCGCCAAACGAGGTCGATCTACTGATTGATGCGGTCGAGTCGTCATTCGCAAAAATCCCTGAAGACGTACTCAGATGCGAACCGAATGCCAATTCTCATCAATCAGGACGCGGCCTGCCGACTCATTTTGGCGTGACCGATTGGCGGATGTCGAACACTAACTATATGGCCTGGATGAATCTGTTACGAGATCAACGGCGATTTAGAAGGCATCTTTGGACACGTGACCAAACAAGGCGATATTGGGGATTGTTGCGCTGGTTTTGTCAGCCTAATGAAAAAGCAACACGCCGGCACGCGCTACTCGATGAGCTGCTCGATGCCTACGAAGTTGGTGCCGCAACGCCGGCCGATGTATATGATCACTTAGTCGGAGATCGAACATCTGGATATAACGGCCACCGCAGTTTCGAGTCCCTGCAACGCGTCTCCAACCGCAAGTACGGCCCGGAAATGGCCAAGCATCCGTGGCTGGAACCGTACGTCAATGCCTGCCGGAAGCGCATTGTCGAGCTCGAATGCAAGCGTGGCGAACTGCCGGGGCCATCATCGTACGCAGCAAACTCGCTGTCTTGGACGGGTGGATTGGACGCGCTGGTCATGATTGTCAGCTCGCTGTTTGGCGCGAACTTGGATCGCTCGAACAGTTGGATGCGCGGAGTCGGGCGTGCGGAGTCGCTCAGCCAGCTTCTTCAGAAGACCGAGCCGATGCCAGAAGACACGCCGCAGCAGTTCGCCCAGGCGATGCGCGCGCATGGTGTCTCCGATAAGCGTCTTGTCGAGATCGGCATGTTCGCGCCGCAATGGAGCAGGCATGTCGAGGAGGCGCTTGGCTGGCCCGGTTTCGAGGAGGCGGTCTGGTGGATGCACGCACACACAAAAGAGCACCATAAGCCGGACCTTGCGCGATGGACTCCGCTCGAGGCGCAAGAGTTGCGCGACGGCGCGGTGGATGTCGAGTGGTTCAAACGCGTTCACGCCATGCTCGATCCTAAGCAGTGGAAGATGCTTGACGAGGCGGCGAAATATACGTCGTCGGGTACGGGCCATGTCCGCGCTCAGCAGTTTGCCGATGCCATGCTCAGCAAGCTTAGCGAAGAGACCTTAGTGAAGCGGATAGAGGATAAGCGTCATCAGGACTCAGTGCGAACATTGGGGCTGATTCCCATAGATGCCGAAACTGACGAGGACCGGAAAGCCATCCTGCTTCGACGCTACAAAACTCTGCAGGAGTTTATCCGTGGCAGCCGCAAGTTTGGCGCGCAGCGCCAGTCGAGCGAAAAGCTGGCCGCGACCATTGGTTTGCAAAATTTGGCGCGGACTGCCGGTTATCCAGACCCCGTCCGGCTAGAGTGGGCGATGGAGCGGGAGGCGGTCGCGGAGTTGGCGTCGGGGCCGGTCGAAGTGACATCGGGTGATGTCACTGTCCGCCTGTCCATCGACGATTTCGGCGCACCTGACTTGGTCGCATTCAAGGCTGGCAAACTGCTCAAGGCGATTCCGCCCGCTGCCAAGAAGGCGCCGGAAGTTGCGGCTCTGTCCACGCGCAAAACAGAAATCGCACGCCAAGGTTCACGCGTACGGCTTTCGCTCGAAGGTGCGATGTGCCGGGGCGATCAGTTCCTGGCCAGCGAAATTCGCGATCTGATGACCCACCCGGTTCTGCGCCCGATGCTGCGATCGTTGGTTCTGATCGACGACTCAACACATGCGATTGGCTACCCGGTGCAGGGCGACGAAAACGCACTGATCGACTGGCAGGATGGAGTGCATCTCCTCTCGTCCGATGCCAAACTGCGCATCGCACACCCCCATGACCTGTTCCTGAGTGGCGCTTGGGACAAATGGCAGTGGGACTGCTTCGCGCGCGAGCGGATTCAGCCCTTCAAGCAGATTTTCCGCGAGCTGTACTTGCTGACTAGCGCCGAAAAGGAGAACGGAGTCCAATCGGCGCGCTACAGTGGCCACCAAATCAACCGAAAGCAGGCGATGGCGATTCTGGGCAAGCGGGGGTGGGTTGGTAGCCCGGAAGAGGGCGACATCACGCGGACGTTTCATGCAGAGGGTGTAAGCGCGTCGCTTGGATTCGACTATGGCTACACGACTCCCTCAGAAGTCGAGGGGATGACCATTGACACGATCTCTTTTGCCAAACGCGGCAAGTTTGAGATGCTGCAATTGGAATCGGTCCCGCCGCGTGTGTTTAGCGAGGCAATGCGCGATCTGGACTTGATCGTCAGCGTTTGCCATCAAGGCGGTGTCGATCCTGAGGCGAGCGCGTCGACGGTTGAAATGCGCGCAGCTCTTGTTCGCGATGCCTGCCGCTTGCTTAAGCTTGACAATGTGCGGATGCTTCCATCACACGTGATGGTTGACGGAAAGCTCGGAACCTACAGCATTCATCTTGGCAGTGGGACGGTACACAAGCAGCCCGGCGGGCATCTGTGCATAGTTCCGGTTCATAGTCAGCATCGCGGGCGGATTTTTCTGCCGTTTGCCGACGACGATCCTCGCACGGCGGAAGTGCTGTCGAAAGTGGTGCTGCTGGCGCGGGATTCGGAAATCAAGGATCCGATCATTTTGGAGCAAATTTATGCGGGCGCGAGCTGACTTAGGGGCCGATGATCTGGAACGATGTTTTGCCGTTGAGCCGGTAGGTCGAGAAATCGTTGCGATCCACGGTGAAGATTTGATTCGTCTTTAGCCGCTCCGCGACCGCGACAAGCGATGCATCCGCGAAGTCCATGGGGTTGTCGGCGTACTTATGCATCAACTCGGACATGCGTCGAAGGTCGTCTTGACCAATATCTTCAATTACAATCAAGTCTCTAAAGAGAAGCTCCCAAAGCGCGGGACGATTCTTGCCGCCATCTATTTTTCCCAAGAAATACATCGCTTCGGTTATCACCGGGAGTGTTGAGATGAGCGGCTGGCGCTGCTGCCGAAGTGTCGTTCGGCAGATCACATGATGCTTATCATGAACATTAAGGGCAGCAATAAGCGGGCCAGCATCAATGAGAATCGCTGCCATATTTTTCTACCATCGCATCGGCAAACTTTTCGCCCAGGTTCTCGGACATGTCAGGCGGCCCTGCAAACATGTATTGATCCAAAAAGTCAAATGGATTTTTCTTAGGCTCAACCAGCTTTTCATCCAGATACTTAGTAATCGCTCGACGCTGTATTTCGGACTTTGAAACACCTTCCATCTGCGCCAAGCGTGCGATCCGCTCCTCTGTGGCCGAACCCAATCGTGCGCTGCTCATGGTTTTTCCTCCGCCAAGATTGTACCACAAAGTTACGACGTGTAGTACAAAGCTGACGCCCAGTCCGAAGGAAGCCTGTGTGCTATCATAACCCTCTCATGCGAATACTTGTCACCAACGATGATGGCGTCCATTCCGACGGCATCTTTTTTCTGAAAACTGCTCTTTCTGCTTTGGGTGAAGTCTTTGTAGTCGCCCCGGAGCGGCCCCGTTCGGCAGCGGGCCACGCGATCACGCTGCATAAACCTCTTCGGCTTAAGAAGGTCGAGCTGCGCGATGGCAGCGTCGCCTACGCAGCTAGCGGGACACCCGCCGACTGCACCACGCTTGGCGCGCAGGTTGTCATGGAGCATGACGTCGATCTGGTCGTATCGGGCATCAACCACGGCCCTAATCTCGGCTGGGACGTCCACTATTCCGGCACCGTCGCCGCGGCGAAGGAGGGCGCGATGATCGGCTATCCGGCGATTGCTGTTTCGGTGGCCTCGTTCGACGAATCGATCAACTACGCACCCTCCGCAAACATTGCAGCGCGCATGGCACGTTGGCTCTTTGACCACCCTATGCCCGAGCGGACGTTGATCAATATAAATGCGCCGAATCTTCCCGATAATGAGATTAAAGGTGTCGCGGTGACGTTTCAAGGGCCGCGCCAGTATGTTGACCGCATCGACAAACGAACCGATCCCGCCGGACGCGACTACTACTGGCTTGGCGGAACTCTCGCCGATTTGCGCGCGCCAGAGGGCAGCGATGTCCATGCGATTGCCGAAGGAAAAATTTCGATCACGCCGTTGCAGCTAGATCTGACGGCGCACGCGCTTATGCGTGATCTGACAAGGGAGTGGGATTCGTGATGGGTGAACTCAAAGCGCCGAATTTGGGCGCAGGGATTGTCAGCAAGTTCGGCGGCACCAGCATGGCCGACGCAGACCAGTTCCGCAAAGTGGCGGCGATTATCAAGAGCGATCCGCGCAGGCGCATCGTGGTGGTTTCCGCGCCAGGAAAGCGCAATAAGGACGACAAAAAGATCACCGACCTGCTGTACCTTTGCCATACATTGGCGCAGCAGGGTCTGAATCCAGCGTTCGCGTTTGACATTATCCGCGAGCGCTACCTCGCGATTGCCGACAAGCTAGACGTCTCCGATCTGTTTGACTGGCTGCAAGATGTCCAGGAGGGGATCGCGGGCGGTGCCGACAAAGACTGGATCGCATCACGCGGGGAATACCTTAATGCGCGCCTGATGGCGAGTTTCCTGGGCGGGACATTCATCGAGGCAGCCGATTATATCGTGTTTGGGGTTGATGGACGATTCGTCGCCGATGATACCTACACGCGGCTCGGCCGACGGCTGCACCAGGAGTTGAGCGACAATCCGTCTCGCATATTGGTCATTCCCGGCTTCTACGGCGCGGATGCAAATGGCAACATACGCTGCTTTTCACGCGGAGGATCGGACATCACCGGCGCAGTGGTCGCGCGCGCCGTCGGAGCGGATGTCTACGAGAACTGGACAGACGTATCCGGCCTGCTCATGGCTGATCCGCGTTTGATTGACAGTCCCAAAGCCATCGCCGAAGTGACCTACCGCGAGCAGCGCGAGCTATCGTACATGGGCGCGACCGTGCTGCACGACGAGGCCGTATTTCCCGTTCGCGAAGCCGGAATTCCGATTCATATCCGCAACACCAACGAGCCGGACGCGCCCGGCACCAAAATTGTCACGCGTCGGGATGCCACCAAAAGCACGATTGTTGGCGTTGCAGGGAAGACCGGATTCTGTGCGCTGTTTACGGAAAAGGCGCTTATGAACGCGGAGCTTGGATATGGTCGCCGCATGCTGGAGATTCTAGAAACGCGGCGGGTGCCCTATGAGCATGCGCCGACTTCGATCGATTCGATGTCCGTGTTTGTCCGGCAGGAGGATTTGGCCGGCAAGGAGGAGCAGGTGGTTCAGGAAGTGATCAATGTTCTGCGCCCCGACCGGCTTGAAATGTACCGCGATCTTGCGCTTATTGCGACCGTGGGCGAGGGGATGATCCATAAGGTTGGCATGGCAGGCAAGCTGTTCTCCGCGCTCGCAACAGCAGGTGTGAATGTCCGCATGATTGACCAGGGGGCGTCAGAGATCAATATCATCGTTGGAGTGGCATCGAGCGACTATACGACTGCGCTAAGGGCGATCTACGATGCGTTTGTGGAGTAATTGGAAGAACAAGCTAAGGGATAGCTCACGTCATTTCATATTTTGGGCCATGGCGTTTGGCTTTCTGGGAATGTACATTGCTCAGGCAAAGGATAAACTTTTGACTGACACAACTGCACCCATGCGGACTTCGGAGATGGATTGCTCGGTCGCGGAGAATATCCATTCCGAACCGCTTTACTCGCAAGCTGCATATGAGAACCGATGCCGAGAATTGATGGATACTTACGTTGCTGAATTGCGTTCTCAACGTAGCGAACAACAGACGGAGGTGGACAGGCAAATACTAACGCTATCGAGTGCTCTCTTAGCCTTATCGATGACATTTATCAAGGACCTAGTTCCGATTAATGCCGCTGTTTGCTTTCCGCTACTGTTTGTGGCATGGTTCTTCTTGGCTTCAAGCATAGTCGGGACGCTGCTTTCGTTTTACCTAAGTCAAATAACCTACGACAAGTACATCGACAGCGCACCAAGATTCTACGAACAGGAGGAAAGAAACGCTTTCGCTGGTGCTCATGATTTGGCCAAGAAAACCACGTTTGCAAATTTGGCCTCGTGTATATGCTTTTTGATTGGATTTATTTCTCTTGTTTTCTTCGCCGGAGTCAATTTTTATCATGCTAGGCATCCAACTCATGCCGCGCAGCCAAAGCGTGAAAACAATCCGACAAAGCTGAAATCGCTAACGGACAAGACCTCAAATCTTATTTCATATTGTCGTCAGCACGAACCGATATTCGGTATAATTTGCAATTGATGAGTGTTTTATTAGTTTAAAATCAAATGCTAAAAGGTTTCATCTGGAAATACAAGCACTACTAATGTAGGGGATCTTATTGCTCCTTTTGATTTAGCAACTACTCGTTCTCGTACGCGTATGAGGGTGCGCCTCGAATAAAACTTTCACCGAATGGTCAAACTGAAAGAATCAACGAAAGATGCTAAAACCGGAAACAGATGGCAAAACTCCTGCGCCAGCGCCTTCGCCGCCCCAAAAGCCTAAACCCGCTGACCAAATACAACGGCCGATAAAGGATTCCACCAAAAAATGAATTGCGAAGCTGAAAAGTCTGACTCTCAACCTGTTTTCGGCGAGGCCGAGAAAAAGATCGACTTATACGAAGGGAAAGTTCCTGCATCTCCACCAATTCCGCCGGTAAGCGCAAAGCCTGAAAAACCAGATACGGAAGCGAAAGGTGTTAAGAAATGACTGAAATTAAGAGGGTTGTTACTATCTCGCAGCCAGCTAAGTCAATGCAGCAGGAAAAGATCATTCGCGGCAAGACTCCGCCCCTCCACCTCCTCCTCCGCCAGCGCCACAGAGTGGTCAAAAGAAGTAGTCCGGCTTTGGTCCATCAGTCGCAGGTTGATGGCGATCATTGTTGAGGAGTCTATCATAGGAATGCCATTCGATCCTTTGGGAGGTGAACAAACCGGCCTCTCCAGCTTCGGCCCGCTCATGCGTAAGGCAATTGAGCAGGGAAGCATCGCCGAGAATCTGCGTCCCCACCGCGCAATTGGGCTTTGGCCGCAGATCGCAGGCGAACAGATTGCCGCGGTGTCGGAAGCGGAGGCGGTGCGCGGGAATGTCCTTTTCGTTCGCACCAAATCCAGCGCATGGGCCAACGAACTGACATTCTACAAGCCCGAAATGCTCAAGAACCTTGCCCTGCAGTTGGGCGGGCGTGTCATCGAAGATATCCACTTCAATACCGGCGGCTCGCCTGCGCGCAAGTCCAGGCGAAAACCTGCTGCGGAAGATGTGGCTAAGATTGTCGACTTGCGCGATGTGGTTCCCGCAATGCCGCCGTCCGCAGCCATTTCCGACAAGAGCAAACTGGACGCCCTCGTTCAGCGCACGCAAAGCCTGATCGCCTGGAAGCGCGAGAACGGCTGGCATGCCTGCAGGCGCTGCGACGCACTTTACGAGCCGCCGCAAGCCACGAAAAATTCTTCGAAAGCCTTGCGCGCGAGACAAGAAAAGTCGCACGGTCTCTGCCCCGCTTGCGTCGCCCTGATGAACCGCTAACCAGTTAACCTGTGGATTCGAGACGCCGCTATTCATAGTAAAAATCGGGGCGTACTGCTGTGGACAAAGTCTGGCTGAACTGTTATAATGAGGTTGCGTAAAACGGGTGTTGGTTCCTTTGTACGCACTTTGTTATTGCAGACCAGCAATGACCACCCAAGAGACTAGACCATCACGGACTACGACGTCTATGCTAGTTATTTTGCGCTCGCTCCCTGAGGTAAACTCGGCATGGCCGATCGCGACTTAACGCGCATCCAGAAGTCAAGCGCCGAGACGAGTCTGTCGCCTGCGCACGGACAGAGCATCGAAATGGCGGACCGCACCAAATTGCAAGCCTCATCCCCATTAACCAATGGCGTGTCCAGCGACCTTGATCCTGCCGATGGCAGTGGGCAGGTGATACACGCAGCGCCACCATCATCTTCCGACGAGTCCAACACCGTGCGCCTCGCCTGCCATCAGGGCAGCTCCGTACAGGTGTCGCACACCAATGTCCGCGACCACCTCCTGTTCGACATCATCGCGAAGAATCTGC
Organism: uncultured Armatimonadota bacterium; assembly: GCA_963699265.1. Lineage (GTDB taxonomy): Bacteria > Armatimonadota > Armatimonadia > Armatimonadales > Capsulimonadaceae > CAXSEA01. The sequence goes on from OY969427.1 coordinate 3,551,817, forward strand.
CTGGTCAGGGCCAAGCCCGCACGCCTCTCAACATCTGCCTTTGCCTCGACCGCAGCGGGTCGATGGAGGGCGAGCCGCTCGAATACGCGAAAAAAGCGGCGGGATATGTTGTCAACCTGCTCGAACCCCACGATGTTTTTTCCATCGTCACATTTGCCGAGCACGCAGACGTGGTCATGCCAGCGCGGAGGGTCGAAAACAAGGGGCTAATCAAGGACTACATCAACCGGATTTCGGTCGGCAACACGACCAACCTGCACGAAGGGCTTAGCTTCGCCTGCAAGCAGGTTTCGGCAGGTAAGACTCCCGCAACGCTTAACCGTGTCCTGCTGCTCACTGACGGTGAGCCGACCGCAGGCATCAAAGAGTTCCATTCCATCGTTTCGTATGTGGTTGAGCAGAAGCAGGCGGGCGTGACGGTCACAACGCTTGGGTTCGGCCCGGACTACAATGAGGAGCTGGTCGCCAGCATGGCGAAGCGCTCCGGCGGTAACTATTATTATGTTTCGCGGCCAGATCTGATCCCGGAAGTGTTCCGGCGTGAGCTTGATGTGCTGATGCGGATCACCGCACGCAACATGCGGCTTAAATTGCTGCTGTCGCGCGGGGTCACGGTGCGTCAAGTCTATGGCAACGACATCCGCATCAATGGGCGGGCGACCGAAGTCGATCTTGTCGATCTGGAGCGCGGCGCGAGCCTAAGCAGCCTTTGGGAGATCGAAATGACGCCCCATCCTGAGGGGATTTTTCGGGTCGCAAAGGCGCAACTCAGCTACGAAGATGCGGCGGCTGGGATTCTGCAAACCCTCTTTTGTGATGTGGTGAAGGACTTCACCCGCGACGAAAGCAAAGTGACCGATGGGGTCAACCTGCGGGTCCAGGCGGAAGTCCAGATTTCAAATGCGGCCCGGCAGCTCGATCGGACAATGCGCGGCGTGCGCGCCCAGCAAACCGATCCGGACTCAGTCATGCGGGACTTGCAGCAGACCAGATCGTTATTGTTGAGTCAGGGCAAAATGCAACTTGCTCAGCGAATCGAGCAGGCGATAGTCGATATTCAGCGTGGGGATTCGGTAGAAAAAACTCTAATTGGCGCCATCATGAACCTGGATCAAGGTCGGATGACATGACTGGCAAACGGGTGCGCTTGACAATTGAGCCAGCGCCAACCGTACGTTACGATCTCCACTGAACAGGAGATTGCATTGCAGCGCGGGAGAAAGACTAGATGCATAGCGAGCAAGACGACTTGCGCAAGGCCAGCAACGGAGCAGGCAGAAGCGCAACGGTTGGCGGCGGTACGTTTCGGATTGGGAGCAGGTCACGAAAAGAACGAGAAGAGGGATCTGCGGGGATCAGGACGATGGAAGCGGTGGTATGCCCGGTTTGCCATCAGCAGAACCAGCCTTCGGACGCGTACTGCTTCGAATGCGGCTTCCTGCTTAGCATGAAGTTTGAGGATAACAGCGTGCTGCCTAGTTTGGAAGAGCTCGCAAAGCATCCGCACCTAGAAGATGCGCTGGGCAGAACTTACACCCTCCGCCCGGGAATCAACACGCTTGGTCGCGAAAACACCGATATTTTACTGCCGGATCGCAGTGTTTCGCGCTACCACAGCATTATCGTTTTCGATGAGGAGCGCAGCATTTTTAGCGTCGAGGATTCCGGAAGTACAAACGGCACCACGCTAAACGGCGATCCATTGCCCGCGAACAAGCCGAAGCCGCTCAGCCCAGGAGACCGCTTAAGTTTCGGCAACATCGTCCTGAGGTTTGTTGCCGAGGGGATGGCGCAAACCAATCCGAATGTCCCTCAGATCATCCGTGACGTTCCACTTTTGCCCGACCTGCCCGACGAGACCACCCTCCCAACAGGAATCCGCCCGGAACATGAACCCGGCGAAGCGGCCGCCCGCTTAGTGATGGTGCGCGGCCATGGCGAGGCAGAATATCTGCTCAACCAGGGAATGAACACCATTGGTCGGCATGCCGATAACAACATCTGTTTGACAGGCGACCGGTACGTTTCGGGCCATCATGCCAAAATCGAAGTGGACGACGATCTGTTCCTGCTCCTCGATCTTGGCAGCACCAATGGTACATTCTTGAACGGCTTGCGTCTGACGACCAACACGGCGATCGCGATCAGCGACGGCGACGAGGTTTTGATTGGCGGCAACCTGTTCGAGTTCCACAAGCTCGACGCTCCGTCGTTTGAAGGATCGTTGGCGGAGCGAACATTGCTTGGCGCGCCATCGTTCGAGCATCTTTCGGCAGGCGTGATCGGCGGCGAGCCGCCATCGAGCGTTTAAGGCGCCGAGCTTGCCGAATTTGGCCGGATTTCAAAAAGGGCGCTGAAATGACCAGCGCCCTTTTTCACGTTTGCTTAAACCTCCTCAAAATCGCAATGGACTATAAGCAGGATTTTTGGTATGCTTCGCGTATGTGTATTCACACGGTGGGCAATGATCCAACTTACGCTAAGCGAGGAAACCCGCCCGTACTCCCTTTGTGAAAAAGGCCCAGCGGCCTGAGAGCGTCTCCTGAAATCTTACCAGGCACGCAAAGAATGCAGAGTTTGATGCGCTCACTGTTGCGCGTTGGAAGTAAGAATTAGTCAGGAGACTTGGAACGTTTGGAACGTAGTATTACGGAGCGGATCGACCCCGCCGAACTTGCGGCTGGCTGGAAGGCGATGGATGAGCTTCATCCGTTGATGCATGTGAGAGTGAGGGTTGGGGCGAAGACGGACCTTGGCAGTGTTCGGGAGAACAACGAGGACAAGTACGACCTTCTCGAACCCGAAGAGCCGGGGGTTCTCGCCACCAAAGGACGCCTGTACGGCGTGGCCGACGGCATGGGTGGCCATTCGGCGGGTCAGATCGCCAGCGAACTTGCCTTAAAAACACTGATCCGATCCTATTTTTCGGATCCTTCGCCGCAGATTGAGACCAGTTTGCGTGAGGCGGTGCAGGAAGCAAACAACGTCATTTTTGAGGGTGCGCAGGTTCTACCTGAGCGTCAGGGCATGGGCACCACGCTTACAGCCGCTGTTTTGCGCGAAGAGAAGTTGCATTTTGTGCATGTCGGCGACAGCCGAGCGTACATCGTGCGTCATGGGGTAATCAGGCAGATCACTTCGGATCATTCCTGGGTTGCGGAGCAAGTACGAATGGGCGGAATGAGTGTAGAGGATGCGCTGGCATCACCGTTCCGCAACATCATCTTGCGCTCGGTCGGCACAGGGCAGACGATCGAGCCGGACTTCTACGAAGAGTTTGTGCAGTCGGGCGACGTCTTTGTCCTATGCTCCGACGGCCTGACTGCGCATGTAAACGAAGAGGAGATTGCGGCGAGGGTCGGGCCAGATGTTATTACTAAGATTGGCCCGTCAGTCGCTGCGCTGCGGCTGGTCGAGCTCGCGAATGAGCGCGGCGGACGGGACAATATCACAGTGATTATCATTGTTGTTGACGCGGTAGAGCCGTACGATTAATCGGCTGCAATTGCAACGGAGTGCAATCAAAACTCAACTGACAAATGGCTGACGTTCAAGATCCCAATCAACTCCCAAAGTTCGTCGGCAAGTACAAGATCATACGGATGATCGCCCGCTCGAACGACATCGTCTACGAAGCCGTTGACCCAAACCTCGGGCGGCATATTGCGCTCAAGGAGCTGCAGCTCAGCCCCAACTTGACCGGTGCGGCAAAGCGCGAACGGATCGAGCGGTTTTCCCGTGAAGCAAAGGCGGCGGGCGCGCTCAAACATGCCAATATTGTCACCATCTACGAAGTAGGCCAGCACATGGAGCACCGCTTCATTGCGATGGAATACCTCGAGGGGCAGACGTTGCGGGACACGTTGAATCTTCAGGGGCCGTTTTCGCTGAAGGACGGCATCCAAGTCGCCTTGCAGCTTTGTGATGCTCTTGGTTACGCACACCAGCAGGGGGTTGTGCACCGCGATGTCAAGCCCGATAACATTCACCTGATTCCCCCGAACCGAACCGTGAAGCTGACGGACTTTGGAATTGCCCGCATGCTTTCGGAGCCGTCGATTACCGCGACCGGCCAGGTCTTTGGGACACCGTCTTACATGTCGCCCGAGCAGCTGACGTCGCGCGCAGTCGATCATCGGACGGACATATTCTCCGCGTCGGTTGTGATCTACGAGATGCTGGTCGGTAAGAAGCCGTTCCGCGGCGACAGCGTAGTCGCGATCACGTACCAGATCATGAACACCGATCCGGTGATGCCGCCGACCCTCCCGCCAGGAATTGTCACCATCCTGACCAAGGCGCTCGCCAAAGACCCGGATCATCGCTACCAGTCGATGCGCTCGCTGATGATGGATCTGCGCAAGGAGATGCTTTCTGCCGACCAACCTAGCTACCACACACAGCAAAACGCGGCGTCGCACCAAGAGCCGGCTCCGCCTACGACTGTTCTCGCGCAATCGCCGAGCCTGCCAAGTGATGTCCTCACAGGCGTAACGGTTTCCGCCGCCACTACCGGCATCTCCGGCGGAACTGCAACCATGGTGGCGCCGACCACATCGCAGACCGTTCTTGCGCCGCAAACTGGGATCCAAACATCGCAAAACCAATCTCTGCTGGTCACATTCGATAGCAACCAGGCCTTCCGCAACGCATTATTGTCCATCGGGATTTGCTCCGTTACCATGCTTTGCATGTTCGCGCTGACGATCTGGGGCATTGTCCAATTTTGCGGGCGGGCGCATGACAACTTCGCGCGCGGAAACGCACTCAAGGCGTACAATGTCGCCATCGCCGCCGAAAGCTCGGGCGATCTGCCAACAGCAATCCAAAACTTCCAGGTCGCCCTAGACGGCGCGCCGAAAGGCGATCTGATCGCGGAGCGCAGCAAGCGTGGCATCTCCGATTGCCTTGTCGCTCAAGGTGTGCACCTTCAGCAGACCGGTTCGTTGGACTCGGCCCAGGAAACGTACAACAAGGCGATCACCGAAGATGCCGAGAATCCTGTCGCGCATTTCGACCTTGCAGCCGTCTTTCAAGCGCACGGCGACCAAGTCAGCGCAATGAAAGAGTACACCGAAGCCCACAATCTCGATCCACTTAGCCCATCCGGCATGATCGCCCGCCAGCGCGCCATGAGCGGCTACTACGACCTCGGTGTCCAAGCGTATTCGCAGGGCAACACCTCCCTGGCCCGCGAAGACTGGCAGACCGTCATCGACCTCGATCCTGGCAGCTCTGTCGCCGACCAAGCCCGCCAGCGCATGTCGCAGATACAGCAATAAGTTAGGTTAGATTAGATTAGGATTTAGGAACCCTCAAGCCGCTTGGCTTTTTTTCGAAGCTGGCGGTTTTGGCTTATTTCGCCCCAAGCGAAATAAGCCAAAACCGCCAGCGAAAGTCAGGGCTGGTTTCCGTAGCGAAGGCCGTCCATGAATGCGACGCTTTTTAGGTCCTTGTCTAGGCGATAACGTATATAGCGGCGCAACGCCGCGCGCGCCTGATTCTCGGATTTTTCATCGGGTAGAGCGAGAGAGAGGACGGCGGACGCTTTTTCGGGGAGGGTTGCGATTTGTTGTAGGAATGTGAGAGCGGAAAAGGACAACGCACTGTGATCGGCGTGATTTTCCGCATGGACATGCAATGGGCACAGCGCAGTTCCCTGGGCGGATGAGAGGCCGAATGTTTCCGACTGGGCGAACTCGCCAGGAACTGGTTTGCGGCAGACTCCGCATTCGGATAGGTCGGGCGCATAGCCGAGTTCACCGAGTAAATTTACTTCAAACCACCGCGCGATAAGTTCCGGATCGCCTTTTTCAAGCAGGCGCAGGGCTCGTAGCAGGAGTTGGAAGAGGTCGGGGTGGGGGTCGTCTTCGGGGATAAAGACGGTTACCAACTCGGCGAAGTACTGCGCGACCGCAAGCCGCTCGACGCTCACATGCAGCCCAGGAAACGAGTTGACTATTTCCGCCTCCGTAACGACTTGCAGATTTTTACCGCTCGCCAGCGCAAACCGCGTGCAGGTCAGGGGATCGGTCGCGCCCGACAGTTTGCTAATCGCCTTGCGCGCTCCTTTGGCAATTGCAGAAATACGCCCACGCTCTTTGGAATAAAGCGTCAAGATATTGTCCGTTTCGCCAAAATGGGTGCGGCGCAGGACGATGGCGGTAGTGTTGAAATGGGGCATGACTAACTATTGATTTACCCTAAGTGGCACGCGAATGTGGTAGCATCTAATTAAGTGCGCTGTTGGGAGAGATGGGAACGACTGAAATGATCAAACTTGATCGGGATATCCATTCACTTACGGAGTTCAAGCGAAACACAAACGAGTTCGTCAAGCAGATGAAGGAAACCAGGACCGCTGTGGTGCTCACAGTGAATGGTAAAGCCGAGATCGTTGTACAGGACGCGGAAAGCTATCAGGCGATGCTTGATGTGATTGACAGAGCTGAAGCCGTTGAGGGTGTACGCCGGGGTATTGATCAGATGAAGCGCGGAGAGGGTCGGCCAGCCGAAGAAGTTTTTTCGGAATTCCGTAAGAAGCACGGCATGTAAATGGCGGAAGTGTATCGGGTGATTATACAGCCCGAATTTGTTGAAACGATGGAGTCGGCTTTCAATTATATTGCGGCGGATTCCATCGAGCGTGCTCGGGACTGGGCAACTAGTTTGATGGAGGCCGTATACTCTCTAAGCGAATTTCCGATAAGATGTCCGCTAGCACGTGAGCAAGAGGAATTCGTTGACGAGACGAGACAGTTGCTATACGGTAAGCGGCCTGGAGTGTACAGAACTTTATTTACGATCAACGACGGCATGGTCAACGTTCACCATTTGAGACATGGTGCTCGACAGATGAAGATCGTTCTTGATGACGAACGCGACTAGCCGCATTTATATGCCCCTATGATCCTCGACGAAATCCTCACCCATAAGCGCGAAGAGGTTGCGCAGCGACGCAAAACGACGGACATGCGCCGAATGCAGGACTTGATGCTCGACGCGCCAGCGGTGCGCCCGTTTGCGTCCGCGCTGAAACGAGCAGATGGACGAATGGGCTTGATCGCCGAGATCAAGAAAGCATCGCCGTCGGCGGGTGTCATTCAGCCGAATTTCGATCCGGTCAGACAGGCGAGGGAGTATGCGGACGCCGGGGCCGACTGCCTTTCCATCCTGACCGACGAAAAGTATTTCCAGGGTCATCTCGACTATCTGCGCGGGGCGAGGAGCGTAGTTTCGCTCCCTTGCCTACGCAAGGATTTTACGGTCGATCCATTTCAGATTTATGAGGCACGGGTCGCTGGCGCGGATGCGATTCTACTGATTGTTGCTGCGCTAGATAGGACGGAATTAGCCGAGTTTTCCCAAATCTCAAGCGAATTAGGTATGGCATCGCTGATTGAGGTTCACACGGAAGAAGAAATGGAAGTCGCGCTGGCTATTGGCGCGAAACTGATTGGTGTCAACAGCCGGAATCTGAAAACGTTCGAAGTCGATATGGGAGTGATCGAACGTCTCGCGGCAATGGTGCCAAGCCACGTGACTCTCGTTGGCGAAAGCGGAATCAAAACGCCCGAGGATGTCCAACTTCTCAAATCTGCAGGTGTTTCCGCCATTCTGGTAGGCGAAACGCTGATGCGCGCGGGTGACGTGCGCCATGCGGTAAGCGAGCTGATTTTGTAGGACGGGCGTCCCCGCCTGTCGTCTGTGCGGCTAACGGTCAAACCATTCGACAGGCGGGGACGCCTGTCCTACAACCTGCACTTTCTCCTTCTATTCCCCAATAATCACTATGTGTCTTCCTGCCTTACAATCGAGCACCGGGCGCGCGTCATGACCGACGCGGATTTACCAAAGCTTCCTGCAACTTCGCCCGATTCGCAAGCTCTTCAGCAGCGCTGGATTCGGATCAACACGGGTGTGTTGGCGTCGAATGTTCGGGCAATCCGCACCTTTTTGGCAAAGCGCAAGAATCCGCCTAAGCTCATGGCCGTAGTCAAGGCCGACGCCTATGGCCACGGTGCAGCTGGTGTTGCCCCATTTTTGCGTGACGCTGGCGCGGGTGCGTTTGGCGTTACCACGCTTGACGAAGCCATCGAAATCGCAGACGCAGGCATCGACAGTCGCGAAACGCCGATTCTATTGTTTGCTCCGCTTGTCACCAGCGAACAAGTCGAGTTTGCAGTCAGCCAAAATTTTCACCTGACAATTGCCGATTCTGACCATCTTACGCTTGCCGAAGCCGCAGAGTCAAGACTTGGCGTGAATGCAAATCTTCACATCAAAGTCGACACGGGAATGGGGCGGCTTGGGCTTGGCATTGACGACGCAGTTGCGCTCGCTACGTCGCGTCTAAATAGCAAATGGGCGGGGGCTTACACGCATTTTGCGAACGCCGCCGAAAAATCGCTGAATCGGACCCGGCGGCAGCGTAATGATTTCAAGACATTTTGCGAGATGGTAAACGCAGCGGGCGTGACCGTCGGCGTTGCTCACCACTCCAATTCCGCTGCTGCGCTTAGATTTACGAGCGAGCTAGGCGACATGGTGCGCATCGGCACCGCGATTTACGGGCAATTGCCGTCGAAATATGTTCCAAAGCCGCCCGGACTTTCGGCGGACACGTTCACGGTGCAGGCCCGGGTCATCTTCACGCGTGACATCAAGCCGGGCGATACAGTCGGCTATGGTTCGGAATTTGTAGCCAAACGTCCTACCAAAACCGCTGTGCTGCCAATTGGTTTTGCAGACGGATTTACAATGTCGCCCGCAAGCCTCTATCAGGGCTGGCGAGGAATCAAGCAGATACTCGCGCAGCGCGATCCAAACAAGCGGCCATTTGTGACGATTCGTGGCCAGCGCGCCTCTGTTCTTGGACGAGTGGCCATGCAGATGATCGTTGTGGACGTAACCGATTTCAGCGATCCGGTTAAAACGGGCGAAATCGCAGACATTCCGATGCGCCGTCTCGCCGCCAGCGCCTGGATTCCGAGGCGATATGAATAAGACCTACCCCGGCTCGTTCCTCGCCACCCCTCCCGCAACGGGAAGGGAAGGAAAATCGCGCGCCGCTTACCTGTCATTTCGACCGAAGCGAGTAACGAGCGAAGCGGAAAGAATGCTACCTCCCCTAACCCCTCCTTCCGAAAGGAGGGGGAAAATCCTTCCCTTCCCGTTGCGGGAGGGGTGGCGACTTGTCGCCGGGGTAGGTTCCTGTGGGAAAGGGGCTGTGGGAAAGGGCTTCCTGCTGCTCTTCGTTTTGCTCTTCCTACGATCAGCACCCGCCCACGCCGTCACCAAATACGATGCCATGACCGCACGTCTGCGGGCCGATTGCGCTGCGCGGCCGTTGGTTTTGCATCTATACAACATTGGGATATCGTCGCGCGATATGCGGCCCATCTGGATGGTGCGGGTGGCAAGTCCGAAACCGAGCGCGGACCTGCGCAAGAACCTGCGTCTGCTGGTGATCTGCCGTCAGCATGGGGACGAGCCGGTCAGCACGGAAGCGGCGATCGCGGCAGTGCATCATTACGCGACCTGCAAACTCTCCGAATTGCCGTCCGCGCTGTCGAATGTGACGCTCTACATCATCCCGATGGCGAATCCCGACGGCGCCGGAAATTTGCAGCGTGACAACGGGATGGGTGCGGATATGAACCGCGACTGGGGGCCGTTCACGACATCCGAGACGCAGGCAATCTACATTGCGTTCAAGCAGATTCGCCCGCAGGTCGTGGTCGATATGCATAGCTGGACTCCTGGCGACCCGTATCAGACAAGCTGTGTCGAAATTCCGAGAGGTGACGCGGGAGTTCTGCCGAACATCGCAACGCAATCGCAGTCGTTACAGAATGCACATAATCCACATGGCGACGGCGAACGGTGACAATCATGCAGCCATTCCACTACTCCATCCAAGAACGATCCAACACTATGCCATCGGTTTTTCGCCGAGCAAAAGGGAGTTGTTTCGCTGCTGATGGAAACCGCGGCCGGGGGAATCACGGTCGATGTCATGAAGTCGCGCATCGAACTGGATCAAGCCGCGATTAATCTGCTTTTGGCAACGATGGCCACCAATCGAGCCTCATGGCTGCAAACGGCTAAGGTCGAGCATGAGTTGATCGCGCCGACTTCGGAATATACGGAGTCCGCCGCAGACCTCGCGAGCTCCGAAACGAGAAAGTTGGCTGTCCGCCCAGCGATCTTCATGCTGCCTAAGCCGATCTTGACTTTCGCAGAGCTTCATTGGATTCTAGGCCTATATTTTGTCGCTATCTGCGTCCTTGTTCGATTTTTGGGACCAACTGCCTTGCGCGCATTGGGATCATTCTGGAAACGCATCACGGGCCAAGCAAAACCGCGCCCAAAGAACGAAGCTCCGGTTTATGTTTCCACCCGCGAACGGCACTACCCGCATCGCAAAGCCGCTTGATGTTCTCTTGTAGGGTTGGCGTTCCCGCCTGTCATCTTAAGATAAGACAGGCGGGGACGCCCGTCCTACAAACTGAGCACGTTTCGGGCTACAATCCCGCATGCCTGCCGCAACCAACCATATTCCTGGCTTGATGTCTCTTATCAGCGCGGCGGTTGCGCCGGTCGTGCTGATCTCGGCGGTTGCCATCCTCTTTTCCGGACTTACTGCCAAGCATAGCCACCTCGCCGACCAGATTCGGCAGCTTACCACCGAGTTTCGGCACGAGGGCACTTGCAGCGATCGACGCCGCGCCATTAAGCACCAGTTGCGCCTCTTTGAACGCCGCATCAACTGCCTTTGGGTCGCAAACTCCTGTCTGTCTCTCGCGATCCTGTCATTCGTCGTCACGGTTTTGTTTGTCGTCGCCTCGCAACGCACCGCGCAGCTTGGCCTCTTTGGGATCGCGGCCATGCTGACGGGACTGATATTTTTGATCGTTGCGCTGTCGTTTGAAACGTTCGAAATCGCGCTTGGCCGCGCGTCTCTTGTGCTGGAGACGCACGATATCGACAAGGTGGCCGACGACGACTGCTAGGTTCCGCGCATTGCAATCTTTCAGGCACTAGCCCCGCAAAATTGCTGTTTTCAACAGTGGCCGTTCCATAATAACGCGGTCGCAAACGAGCGGCCGTCCTTCGGTCTACCCAACTCAGCCAGGAGAAACAACGATGTCCGATACCGATGCTTTTGTCACCTATAATCTCGACCCGATGCACTCCAGCGCGCACTTTTCCGTGCGCCACATGATGATCGCGACTGTCCGTGGCGATTTCAGCAAATTGAGCGGATCCATGCAGTTCGACCCGACCAACTATGAGGCGACCAAAGTTGACGCCACCATCGACGTGGACAGCATCCACACCGGCCAACCCGACCGCGACACGCACCTCAAGAGCGCGGACTTCCTCGACGCCGCGAACTTCCCAACGATCATATTTGTTTCCACAGGTGTTACCAAACTGGGCGACGAAAACGCCGAACTCAAAGGCGACCTCACCATCCATGGAGTAACCAAGGAAGTTGTGCTAAAGGTGGAGGGATCGATGGCCGAGGCGAAGGATCCGTACGGCAACATTCGCCTCGGCTTTACCGCCGACACCAAGATCAAGCGCAGCGATTTCGGGCTGACTTGGAACGCGGTGCTAGAAGCCGGCGGCGTGATGGTCGGCGACGACATCACAGTCACGCTCGACGTGCAGTTTATCCGCGCGAAGTAGAATGATGTTTGGACTGTGAACCGACTAGGCCGCCGGGCAGGGATGTGCGGCGGCCTAATAAGTAGTTGCATTAGCGGTTCGGCTTTGCAACTACTGCTGCGCTGGACGCATCTGGCCGCGCACTACTCATGCTCGAGACTGTGGATTGAGAATCTAGAAGGTTCGGAGAAGGCTTTTGCTTGGGGCCTTCGATTCTAGACGCGGTACAATTAGCAATATTTGGTTGCAGCAGGGTCGCGAGATTACTTAATATAGGATCGGCATATCGCGACCGGCAAAATTCACCGATAGGAGATTTCAAATTGCCAACTGAACTAGCTGGGTTTCTTCCGGAACTAGGCGCAGACGAAAGCGGATTTGAAGTCGAAATTGCCGACACCACCTCAGTAATTACCGAGCCCTTCGACCCTACGCTCATTCGAATCGAGACCAAACCGTCTACGATCAATTTACTCGTCGCCAGAATAAAAAATGCTGAAATAGACTTTTCCACGGGATTTCAACGGCGGTCCGGAATTTGGAGTGATGCGGCGCAGAGTCAACTAATCGAGTCTATGCTAATCCGTATTCCTATTCCCGCGTTCTATGTCGATGCGACTGATGACGACCGATGGCTCGTAGTAGACGGATTACAGAGGCTGACCGCAATTAACCGCTTCATGGTTTCAAACGAGCTAAAGCTAACAGGACTTGAGTTCCTAACCAAGTTAAACGGCCTAACATACGAAAACTTGCCCAGAAACTTTCAGAGGCGTATCGAGGAGACTGAAGTCACTGTATTTTCGATTGAAAAACAAACACCATCCGAAGTCAAATTCAACATTTTTAAGCGGATTAACACTGGCGGCCTTCCCCTGTCCGCGCAAGAAATTCGTCACGCACTAAATCAGGGCGCTGCAACTCGGTTACTAGAAACTTTGGCTACGTCGCCGGCTTTCATCGCCACAACATTCGGCGGCATCAATGACCAACGCATGGGTGCACGGGAATGTATATTGCGTTTTTTCGCTTTTTACCTGACCCCATATACGCAGTACCGGGCAAAGGACTTTGACGCATTTTTGAACGAGGCGATGCGTCAAATTAACAAACTAAGTCTGCCTGAACGGCGCAACCTGGAAACGCAGTTTTACCGAACAATGAAAGCAGCCAAAGACATATTTGGTCAAAATGCCTTTCGAAAGCAATATGAAGGTGGGCAAAGGCGGGCACCTATAAATAAGGCGCTCTTCGAAGCCTGGTCTGTTAATCTTGCTTATCTTGACGACCTAGACATCGGCCTTCTCGTCGCGCGAAAGAATGCCGTAAATGAGGAATTTCAGCTATTGTTGACGTATGACCGGGATTTTGAGTCATCCATCTCGCAAGCCACCGGAAATATTAGTAAGGTCTTAACGAGATTCGCTTCGGTTCGTGAGCTTATAAAGACGGTATTAGAATGATAAGTCATCTTCGGCTGAAGAATTTCAAATGTTTCGAAGACGTCACTCTACAACTGGGTTCTTTGACGCTATTGTCGGGTTTAAACGGCATGGGCAAGTCTACTGTGATTCAGTCAATCTTGCTATTGCGCCAGTCCTTTCAGCAGGGACTTCTTCCATCTGTTGGGTTGGCATTGAACGGCGAATTGGTTCACATTGGGAGAGGTCAGGATGCGCTTTACGAATATGCTGAATCGGAGCAAATTGGTATAGAGCTAGATGCGGTGCCTGGAAAACCTCGCGCCTGGGAATTTGCTTACAATCCAACCGCCGACGTCTTAGAAATTTTAACCGACGCCTTGGACCTGAGCGAATACCAAATACCACTTTTTCGAGACGACTTTCAATACCTGAACGCCGAACGGATTGGGCCGCGCGCGTTCTATCAAATGAAAGACTACGAGGTTCAAAGGCATAAACAGCTTGGGATAAACGGTGAGTATGTAGTTCATTTTCTCTCAGCGTTTGGCAAGACAATCGTTACAAATGAACGCATTCTTCATCCAAGGGGAAACTCGAACACATTACGGGATCAGACCGAGGCATGGTTAAGCGAAGTAAGCCCAGGAATCCAGCTGCACTTCCAAGAGCACGAAGGCACCGACTTGATCAGTCTTCAATATTCGTTCGTGGTTGGTGAGACAACGAGCAATCATTACAGACCCACAAATGTCGGATTTGGCCTTACATACACGTTGTCGGTAGTAGTTGCCTTACTTTTCGCCAAGCCCGGAACCCTCATAATCTTGGAAAATCCGGAAGCGCATCTTCACCCTAGAGGTCAGTCGAAGATTGCTGAGATGCTATGTCGCGCTGCAGGCTCCGGAGTTCAACTAATAGTGGAATCCCATAGCGATCATGTGCTAAACGGCATCCGGAAATCGGTGCGAGCGGACAATATCCAACCTTCGTCCGTCGAGCTTCACTATTTTACGCGGTCAGAGCGGAACGGTAAAGTAGTGACTGATGTTAAGTCTCCCCGCGTTGACATAAATGGTCGAATCGACGATTGGCCAGACGGCTTCTTTGATAATTATGAGAAGGAGTTGCTGTCGCTCTTATTGCCACGTAATTCTAAACCATGATTAACGGTCTTGTCGTGAACGAACTATCGTTTGCTAAGGCATCTGCAACTCAAGCCGAAGCTCGTGATTTGATGGCTCGATTTATAGAAGCCATAAAAGTCGGACTCAAATATTCAAGTAAAGTGAATCTTCAGATTCAAGAAGACTTCTATTCACTCATTCTTTCGACTGAGTACCGAGTATTTGATTGGGCGAGTGACAGTCTCGCTGATATCGAGGATCGCCGAGTATTACTTGCCATAGCGACAAGTGCACCATTTGCGTCGAATCCGCTGCTCGAGTACAGCCTTGACAGTGAAATCTGCGTCGGCCTAGGCTTGGCACACGAACAGGGATCAATTGCCGTGAGCCTATTAACTGACGCCGTTTGGGATATCTCAAAAATTGCAATTTTGCGACGCGCCATCGATCCAGAAGGGGAGATTCAAGAACTCGTTGTGAGCGTTCTTCACGCCAGCTCAAACGATCATGTCACAGAAATTGTCAAACAATCACGACGAGATTTATTGCTACGGGCGACGAGTGGTCTAGATGTATTTAAGCAAGTTTCGTTGTTCTTTCCGTGTCTTTCCTTCTGCGAACGAGCGTGTGACGATCTAAAATCAATTTTAAGGGGTGACCTGAAGCTTGGACTGATTAAAGATCACCTCGATGCATTGAACGACAAAAGCATTTCATGGAATGCAGGTCCATTTTCGAGTGCTGGGCTGCCGGACGCGTCGCCGGAGAGTGCCGAAACGCTTAAGAAATATGGTCAGATTCGAGAGATACTGTGCCCTGATGGCTTAGTTAGGCAATTTTCGTGGCACACGAAGCTGAAGGCCTTCAACTACAGGGTCTATTTTTTCCCAGAGTCGCCGGGTAACCTTTTTGTCGGTCGCATTTGCGAGCATTTGCCGACCATCTCTGACCCACATTAAGAGGTTCATTTGACATCCCTCCTCGCTACATGGTATAACCTCATCAACACGTCATAAATGCGATGACGAGGGCTAGTATTTCGTCCGAAGTGCTTTCAGAGAGCCGTTGGTTGGTGTGAAACGGCAGCGCAGGACGAACGAACTCACCTCCGAGCAGATGGCCGAACGTGCGGATTTAATCGATCTGCACAAGTAGTCCCATACGGGTAGACGCCCGTGATAGCGTCAGCCAAAGTGCGTAGCCGGAAGTAGCGTAAGTTGCGAGCCGGAACGAAGTTGGGTGGTACCGCGTGGAAACTTTGCGTCAGTAGCGGTTTGCAAAGCTCCTCGTCCCTTCATTACAAAGTTATTGAAGCGGGCGAGGGGCTTTTTGGCGTTTACCTACCCCGCGACAAGTCGCGACCCTCCCGAAACGGGAAGGTAAAGATGTTAAGAGGTCGTTGAGTGAAGGCATTTGCCGTCATTCCGATTGACGCGAGGTACGAGCGGAATAGAGGAAGCAAGTAGTTCGGTGGTCGTTAAGCTGAATGCTAGCGAACTACGTGCTCCCTCCACTGCGTTCGTTCCTCACTTCGGTCGGGATGACAGATAAAGTCATCGTTTGGCTCCTCCCGAAGCGGGAGGCCAATGTTTTGAGGGGATTTTTGACAAGGGTTAGGTGCCGTCATTCCGATTGAAGCGAGGTACGAGCGGAATAGAGGAAACACGTAGTTCGATAATCGTTAGGCTGAGTGCTAGCGAACTACGTGCTCCCTCCACTCCGTTCGTTCCTCACTCCGGTCGGGATGACAGAGACGTTGCTCGAAGTGACAGCGATCTTTCCCTTCCCGTTGCGGGAGGGGTGCCCGAGGTACGAGGGCGGGGTAGGTAAGGACAATACTATGAAAATGACAGGTAGCCGCGCACTGCTGGAGTGCTTGAAACAAGAAGGGGTCGACACGATCTTCGGGTATCCCGGAGGCGCGGTCATTCCGATCTATGACGCGATCTATCAATTTCCCGATATCCGGCATATCCTTGTGCGCCATGAGCAGGGCGCAGGGCATATGGCGGAGGGGTATGCGCTGGCGACAGGCAAAGTTGGTGTCTGCCTTGCGACTTCCGGGCCGGGAGCGACCAATCTCGTCACCCCAGTCACCGATGCGATGATGGACTCGGTGCCGCTGGTGGCGATCACGGGCCAGGTGCGCACAGGCGCGATCGGCACCGACGCGTTCCAGGAAGCCGACATCACAGGCATCACCATGCCGATCACCAAGCACAACTGGCTGGTCAAGGATGTCAACAAACTGCCCGCCGTGATCGCGGAGGCGTTCCATATTGCGCGTTCGGGTCGTCCCGGCCCGGTTCTGGTCGATATTCCCGTAGATATCTCCAAGGCGGAGATCGATTTCGAACCGCATGGTCCGGTCGAGCTTCCGACCTACAAGCCGACGTACGAAGGCCACAAAAAGCAAATCGAGCGGGCGTCAGAGATGATCAAGCGCTCCAAGCGTCCGGTGCTGTACGTCGGCGGCGGCGCGGTGCATGCGCGCGCCGAACGCGAACTGTTGGAGCTGGCCGAGCGGACCAATATCCCGGTAACGACCACCCTCAAGGGGCTGGGCGCGTTCCCCGAAACGCATCCGCTTTCCATTGGAATGCTTGGCATGCACGGCACCGCGTACGCAAACTACGCCATCGCCGAATGCGATCTGCTGATTGCCGTCGGTGCGCGCTTCGACGACCGAGTCACCGGCAAGTCCGACGAATGGGTGCCAAAGGCAAAAATCATCCATATCGATATCGACCCGGCCGAAATCGGCAAGGTCTTGCAGCCGGATATTCCGATTGTCGGCGATGTCCGAAACGTGCTGGTGGAACTGCTGAAGGTCATAGAACCGCGCAAAAAGGGCGAGTGGAACGAGCGCATCGACCACCTCAAAACGCAGTTCCCGATGTTCTACCCTAAGGACGACGGCGCGCTGCACGGTCAGGCGGTCATCGAAGAGCTAGGGCGGATGACTGATCACAACGCGATTGTCGTTACAGATGTCGGTCAGCATCAGATGTGGGCCGCGCAGTACTACAAGTTTACACGCCCGAACCAGATGATTACCAGCGGAGGGCTGGGCACTATGGGCTTTGGCCTGCCGGCTTCGATTGGCGCGCAGTTCGGCCAGCCCAATACGCCTGTGATCTGCATCACCGGCGACGGCTCCATCCAGATGTGCATCCAGGAATTGATGGTCGCGACGATCTACAAGCTGCCGATCAAGATCATCATCCTGAACAACACGTACCTCGGCATGGTGCGCCAGTGGCAGGAGCTATTCTGGGATTCCCACTATTCGTCGGTCGATTTGGAGGCGTCGCCGGATTTTGTCAAGCTCGCCGACGCGTACGGTGCGCACGGACGGCGCATCACGGACGCGTCCGAGATGGTAGGTGCGCTGGAAGAGGCGATGGCGATTACGGACAGGCCGTCGGTGCTGGATTTCCGGATCGTCAAGGAGTCCAACGTCTACCCGATGATCCCAAGCGGAGGCACGATCTCGCAGATGGTAGTGCAGCGGCCCGACGGAATGGCCGAGCTTGATCCGTATATTGCGAGCGAGTATGTCGAACAGATTTCAGGAGACGACGCGCTTACGGCCAGCGAAATCAAACCGCAGCCGCAAGTGGCTCGAGGCGGAATGGTCTGCGACCCCGACGCCGACATGCCTGCGGTGCGCAAGGCGGCGGAGTAGAATGCGCAGCATTCCTTTGTTACGCGCTGCTGAACCGGTGCGAGGCCTATCGTCAAGCGCCCGCGCACATCGCTTTATGCTGGTTGGTAACTCTTGCCCCTTTCCTATTCCTATGGGAAAGGGGTTGGGGAAAGGGCTTTCTTGGTGTTAGATAAAATCATCCTCATCACCGGCGCGTCCTCAGGGATCGGCGCGGCGACTGCGCGGGCGATTGTCGTGGCCGGCGGGAAGGTCGGAATGTTTGCTCGTTCGACGGGCAAGCTGGCGGCGCTTGTAGAGGAGCTTGGCTCGGACAACGCCATTGCACTCGCAGGAGACGTGACAAGTTCAGTAGACTTGGACAATGCTGTTATCTCGAACAATCGAAAAATTCGGACGCATCGACGGCGCATTTGCGAATGCGGGTGTCTATTGGGGCGAATCGCTGGCCGAGGGCGACCCGGACAAGTGGGCGTCGATGATCGACACCAATGTCAACGGCGTACTTCGCACCATTCGTGCTGTACTGCCGCATCTGATCGAACAAAAGTCCGGCGACATCTTGATGACGGGGAGTATTGCTGGGCGGGTCGTTTTTGCGGGAACGACCGTCTACGCGGCGACCAAGCATGCACTCTATGCGATTGCCGACGGATTGCGCAAGGAGGTCTGCGAGCAGGGCGTACGGGTCACGATGATCTCGCCGGGCTATACCGCGAACGAAATCTGGAACATGACCGATCCTGCCGAAATCGCCCAGGAAGTTGAAGCGCTAACGGCGTTGCAGTCGAGCGATATCGCGGACGCGGTTGTGCATGCGCTGTCTTTGCCGCCAAATGTCAACATCGCGGACATGTTAGTGGTCGCGTCGAAGCGTCAGATTCCGGGACTGTAAGTGATGCTTGTTGCGAAGTCTACGACAGAAGAGATTCGTGAGCGGTTCGATAACGATGTCGAGCGATTCTCAAACTTGGAGACAGGCCAGACGGCGACGATTGATTCGCCGCTGATGCTCGATTTGATTGCTGAAGCAGCGGCGAAAATCTCGCCAAACGCGACCGAACTCTTGGACATCGGCAGCGGCGCGGGAAACTACACGCTCAAACTGCTGGAACGTTTGCCTGGGCGCAATGTCACGCTCAGCGATCTTAGCCAGCCAATGCTCGAACGGGCAATGCAGCGGGTCATCGCCGGAGGTTGCCGCAACGCCACTTTGCTGCACGGCGATGTCCGCGACTTCGATCTTGGCGATGCGCGGTACGATATTGCGGTTGGGTCGATGGTGTTTCATCACCTCCGAGGCGACGATGATTGGGAGCATGTTTTTAGCAAGATTTTTCGAGCGCTGCGTCCTGGAGGCTCATTTTGGATTGCCGATCTTGGTGGACGACGATATCCCGGCGGTTCGGGAAATCATGTGGCGAAGCTATGGCGAGTATCTCACCCGACTCAAGGGCGAGTCTTATCGGGACACTGTTTTCTCATACATCGAAAAAGAGGACACGCCGCGAAGCTTGGAATATCAGCTCAAACTACTCGAGCGCATCGGATTCGGACAGACGGTCGTGCTGCATAAGAATGGGCCGTTTGCAGCGTTCGGGGCGGTCAAGGCGCAATGACGCGTCGTTAAAGCAGATTTCCAAAGGAGGGGAAAATGCAAGATTTTCAGCACGAGGTGCAGGTTCACGTTGCGATGGACTTGGAGAAATTCGGCGGCAAGCCTCAGGCCAAAGAAAAAATGCAGCAGCTTGCCGTCAAGATCGAGAGTGCGCTCGAAAAAACGATGGCGGGCGAGCTAACCCTTCATCAGATGACCGGAGGGTGGTACCGGTTCACGCTTAACGGCCCAGATTCGGACGCGATCTACAACTCCATTGTGGGAACGCTGAAGCGCGCGGACTTGCCCATGGGCTCGTTTGCCACAAAGCGCTTGGGCGGCGTGGATGCCGCCGTGAACCGAGTCGATTTTATTGAGGCGAAACCTGAGCCCGTTTCACATAAGCCAGAAGAAAAGCCGGAATCGCTTCTTCAGAAGTTCATGCGCGAACTGCGGAGCAATAGATGAGCAAGGTTTGTGGCGTTAGCTGACATTGCCATCCTTAGTGAAGTTTATCCATAAAGGTAGCTAAATTATTTGACAACCACACAGTCGCAGCAGCCAGGTCTTCTGCAGCACACAATCAGCGTCCTCGTGGACAACAAGCCGGGAGTCTTGGCAAGAGTTGCCAGCCTCTTTTCGCGTCGCGGATACAACATCGAATCGCTTGCTGTTTCAATTACGGACAACCCCGATGTTTCGCGCATGACGATTGTCGTCAACGGCGACGAGTCTGTCGTCGAGCAGATCACCAAGCAGCTTCACAAGCTGATCGATGTCAGCAAGGTGCAGGATTACATCGGTGTTCCGATTGTCGCGCGCGAATTGGCGCTCATTAAGGTGAACGCTGATGTCAAGGATCGCACCGCGCTGATGCAGCTTGTGGATGTTTTTCGCGGGCGGATCATTGACATGTCCGACAAGACGTTCGTCATCGAAATGACCGGTGGCGGAGACAAAATCGACGCGTTCGAGGCACTTGTTGCGCCCTACGGCGTCCGGGAACTGGTCCGCACTGGCAAGATAGCCATGGCGCGTGGGCCACGGAGCATTTAGATGGCTGTCAAATCGCATCACCTATCCCTCGCGCTTGTCTTGGTATTGATGTCGGCCAGCGTGCTTCTAGCGGCACCGATGGCCACCGATCCTGTCCAGCAGTTTGACAGCCTGCTGTTAGGCAACTGGACCGGCGCGCTCGAATATCGTGACTTTTCGTCGAACAAAATGGTCAAGCTGCCGACGACTCTGACGGTCACGCGTGGCTCCGCTGCCGACAGTGTTTCGCTGGCGTTCACGTTTGAGGACGGCCCGAACAAAATCGTGAAAGACACTCTTGATGTTGCGGTTGACTCAGCCAGCAGCCATGCGACTATCACGGATAGCGGGAATCCTGCCTCTGCGTACGATGTGAGCGGCTTAGATCAGTTCAATAAAACGGGCGAGATCATATTGACGAAAGACGGCACCGACAACGACAAACCTGCCAAGATACGCGAGACGATCAAGCTGGCCAAGGACAAGTTCGACTACCTGCGCGAGGTTGAGCCGAATGGCGCAACAAGTTTCGCGTTCCGACACGAATATGTATTTAGCCGCGACCCGTCATCGAAGTGACTTCTTGAGTTAACGCGATGAAAGAGCTGATCACAATTGAACAGGCGAATATGTTGATGATGGCGGTGCTGATTGCTGCACCGATCATCGGTCTGGCTTATGGCCTTGCCGCGAAACGGATCGTTGCGGGTCTAGCCTGGGGCGTTGGAATTGGTGTCTGCAACATGATCCTGTGGAAGGTGTACAACGCCATCACCGACCACTTGGGTTTGGATACGGTCAAGAACCTGCTGGTGAATTTGGGATTATTTATCGCAATCGGTGTTGTTGGAGGAGTGATTGCGGGGCTGGTGGGGCGTAGAAGAGTAAAGCAAGCGGCCACGGACGGCAGCTAGCATGGCGAGTTGGAAAGAGATAGCAAGTGACAATTATCGGCACGCTCAATTGCTAAGAGAGGCAAAGGCCTATCGCAGTGCAGTCAGCAGATGCTACTACGGGATTTTTTCGTTGTTTACATTCGAACTGGCGCGAAGGGGTGCTCGTCCAGAGTTCGTTAACAACCGCGCCACACCCGGACATAGGCAGCTTGCCGAATTGATAGACAGATATTTTGGTCACTTTAGTGAGTCAAGCCGTCGCAACTTGATTCGGGAGGTTTCTGCCCTTACGGAAGCAGGATTGAGGCTGATTATCTGACTACGAGAGTAGATAGAAATACCGCAGACGACGCGTTTTGATCAGCAGAAAGAGTAGCTCGTTATTTGGAGGTTCCACTATGAGCGAAAAAGATATTTTGGAACTCGTCCAATCAGATTTGGATTCAAATCAACCAAAGGATTATCGAATCAACGTGAACCCAAATGATGTTCGGCAGTCCGGTCGGTGGTGGTATGTAGGCGTAGACTCAACAGACGAGGACATTGAAGCATACGAATTCAACCAGATTCTTCACAAAGTTGAGCACAAAATTGAAGACGAGCACAATTTACATGTGCTGCTCATCCCCGCATTAGTAGATTAAGGAGACACGAAAGAGACTATGGCAGTTAAAGTTTACGGCGAGCAGGATGCTGATTTGGGCAACCTGCGCGGCAAGAAAATTGCGGTGATCGGTTACGGTTCGCAGGGTCATGCGCACGCGCTGAACCTCAAGGATAGCGGGCAGGATGTACGCGTTGGGCTGCGCCCCGGCTCGAAGTCATGGGCGAAGGCCGAGGAGGCTGGGCTGCGGGTCGTGTCGGTCGAGGATGCAGCCAAAGAGGCGGACATCATCATGATCCTGATCAACGACGAGTATCAGGGTGACATGTACCGCGAATCCATCGCGCCGTATTTGGAACATGGCAACGCGATCGCGTTTGGCCACGGCTTCAACATCCACTTCGGACAGATTCAGCCGCCGAAGGATGTCGATGTCTTCATGGTTGCGCCGAAGGGGCCCGGACATCTGGTTCGTCGCGTGTTTTTGGAAGGCAAAGGAGTTCCATGCCTGATTGCTGTCCATCAAGACGCGACCGGCCACGCAAAGGATTTGGCGCTTGCATGGGCCAAAGGCATTGGCGGCGCGCGCGCCGGAGTCTTGGAGACAACGTTCAAGGAAGAGACCGAAACCGACCTGTTCGGCGAGCAGGCAGTCCTTTGCGGCGGTGCGACTGCGTTGGTCAAGGCAGGATTTGAGACCCTAGTCAACGCTGGCTATCAGCCCGAAATCGCCTATTTCGAGTGCCTGCATGAATTGAAGCTAATCGTCGACCTGATGTACGAGGCAGGCATCGCCGGGATGCGCTACTCGATCTCGGACACCGCGCAGTTCGGCGACATGACCCGCGGCCCGCGCATCGTCACGGACGAAACCAAGAAGGAGATGGGCAAAATCCTGAAGGAGATTCAGAACGGATCGTTCGCGAAGGAGTGGATTCTGGAAAACAAGGCCAACCGCCCTCAGTTCAACGCGCTCGCCGCCCAAGATGCCACGCACCAGGTCGAAGTCGTCGGCAAGCAGCTCCGCAGCCTGTTCTCCTGGATTCAGCAGCCGCAGTCGGCGACGGCAGTAGTCGAAGAGCCGGCGCAGCAGACCGTGACTGCGCGGGCGTTGGATTTGTAGGTCGGATGCGGACATAGGCATGTCATCCCGAGTGGAGCGAGGCACGAGCGAAATCGAGGGAACACGTAGTTTTGTATGCAAGCGCTTCGACATAATCCATTCGCTCGTAACGTCTTGATTGGAATTGCAGCAGCCCTTTTGCTCTCTGTCCTGCTGCTTGGCCGTGCTTGGTATCGCGAGTCTATGCTCTGGTTTGCGGTTAATGGCGGAGATTTGAACAAAGCTAGTCGGTTGCTCGATGAAGGAGTCGATCCCAATAGGTCTGAATGGCAAGCGTTGCCTGCGATTGGGGAAGCCGCGTATCAGGGAAACGACCGAATGGTGCGCTTGTTGCTAGTGCACGGAGCCGATCCCAACAAAGGAATCGCGCAAGCGGCGTTGATGGACCGACTCACTACGGCGAAGATTCTAATTGCTGGTGGTGCAGATTTTAGAAGTCCTGATGGTCGCTTCGCCATTGCTGCTGCAAGGCAAGAAAACCATTCTGACATGGTGAAATTCTTAACATCACAAGGCTTCCGATAGTGTGTAGTAAAACAAATTGAACCGGCGATTTCCTATTGAAGACTGAGATGTCAGCCACTTCGCCTCAATTCATCATCATCGCCGGCCCCAACGGCGCGGGAAAATCAACGAGCGCGACGACGTTGCTTCCACATGGAATGCCTTACATCAATGCTGACGAGATAGCGAAGCGACTGCGAGAAGCAGCGCCAGCGTCCGACATCGAGGCAGGTAGACAGCTAATTCGCGAATGGGAAGAGTATGAGAGTAGACTGGACGACTTTGCAATCGAGACAACCTTGGCCAGCAGATCACTTGGCCCACGAATTGCTCGACTTCAGACTAAGGGCTACCGATTTCGGCTCATTTACTTCTGGCTTCCTGATGTTGAACTTGCAATTGAGCGGGTAGCTGAACGAGTTAGGCAGGGCGGACATGACATTCCGCACGAAACGATCAGGCGCAGGTATCGTTCTGGGATCCGCAACTTTTTCGATCTATATATGCCTATAGCGGACAGGTGGTCGGTGTACTGGAATATCGCGGGCGGTGCCCCTGAGCTAATCGCGCGTGGTGGAAGTGAGATGCAAGACGAGATCGCAATTCCTGAAGTTTGGGGCAATGTTCATGCAAGCAACCATTGACAACAAGGAAATGACAATTCGCGAAGAAGTCATTAGGCGCTTCGACGATCCTGATTTCATGCTGTCGGCCATCGCCAAAGCCACCCGCGCAGCCATCCTCGAGCACAAGCGCATTGGCAATCCGATTGCGTCGTGGCAGGACGGCAAAGTCGTCATCATTCAGCCGGAAGATATTGTAGTCCCCGACGAAGAGGGCGAGTCAGCGGAATAAAAAAAATGTCCACAAACAAAGTCCAAATCTTTGATACAACCCTCCGCGATGGCGAGCAGTCGCCTGGCGCGTCGCTCAATGTCGAGGAGAAGGTCGAGATTGCAAAGCAGCTCACGCGGCTTGGGGTCGATGTGATCGAGGCAGGTTTCCCTGTCTCGTCGCCGGGCGATTTCGAGGCGGTGAGGCGTGTGGCGGCTGCGGTCGGAGACGGCGCGGTGGTGTGCGGGTTGACCCGCGCGCGCGAAAACGATATCGATGTGGCATGGGACGCGCTCAAGGACGCTGTTCGCCCGCGTATCCATACTGGTCTGGGAGTCTCGAAAAGCCACCTGCAATACAAGCTGAAAATGACCGAAGACCAGGCTCTAGAGGTTGGTGTCAATGCGGTCAAGCTGTGCCGCAAGCTCGGCTGTCCTGATGTCGAGTACTTCACCGAGGACAGCGGCCGTGCCGAACCTGAGTATCTCTACCGTGTCATCGAGGCAGTGATCAAGGCGGGTGCGACGGTCATCAATATTCCCGACACCACCGGCTACATGACGCCCGACGAGTACGGCGCGCTGTTTCGCGGCGTCCTGGAGCATGTGCCGGGCTCAGAAAACATCACCCTATCGGCGCACTGCCACAACGATCTCGGCATGGCAACCGCCAACAGCCTGGCCGCTGTGATGAACGGCGCGCGCCAGATCGAATGCACCATCAACGGCATCGGCGAGCGTGCGGGGAACACGTCGCTTGAGGAGGTCGTGATGGCAATTGCGACACGCCGTGATAGGTTTTTGGTTGAAACAGGCATCCGCACGGAGGAGATCTACAAGTCGAGCCGGATGGTTTCGAGCTTGACCGGTGTCCTTGTTCAGCCGAATAAGGCGATAGTCGGCGCGAACGCGTTCGCGCACTCGTCGGGAATCCACCAGGACGGCGTTCTGAAGGAGCGCAGCACATACGAAATCATCGACCCGCGCTCGGTCGGAATCACCGAAAGCAAGATCATTTTGTCGGCGCGTTCAGGGCGGCATGGGGTCAAGCACCGCATGGAGGAGCTTGGGGTGACGTTTGCCAACCAGGAGGATTTCGAGCGCGTCTACGAGCGGTTTTTGCGGGTTGCAGACAGCAAAAAAGTAGTCTATGACGAGGATTTGCAGGCGATTGTCAGCGACGAGGTCAGCACCGTTCGACAGACATTCGAGCTGGAGCAGGTGCAGGTCGCATGCGGGGACAACACCATTCCGACCGCGACGGTCAAGCTGAAGCAGGATGGCCGCGCGATCCTGATGGACGCCGACACCGGCAACGGCCCAGTCGACGCGATCTACCGCGCGATCAACCGGATCGTCAAGGTGCCAAACGAGCTGATCGAATACACCGTTCAGAGCGTCACTGAGGGTATCGACGCAATGGCGGATGTCACGATCCGCCTCAAAGCGGGCGAGAATATCTATACTGGCCATGCCGCGCATACAGACATCATCGTCGCGAGCGCAAAGGCGTACCTCCAGGCGCTCAACAAGCAGATCGACACGGCGACCCAATCCGGCAGGCCAGCGCCCATTCTGGAGCATGTTTAAGCCCTTTCCCCCGGCCCCTTTCCCATAGGAATAGGAAAGGGGAGTAGGACTAAGTTAACCGTTAGTAGAAGGACTTCTGCGAATATTTCTTGAATCTGTCACATTAGGAGTAAGAACAGATGTGGCAGCGATTTACCGAAAAAGCGCGAAAAGTCGTGTTTTATGCTCAGGAAGAGGCAGGGCGGTGCATGACGAACTTTGTTTCGACTGAGCACATCCTTCTTGGCCTCCTCCGAGAGGACAACATCGCGACGACGATTCTCAGACGGCACACTCTCGATCCGGCAAAAATCCGTGAGGCGACAAAAGTGCACTTGCTCACCGGCACGGCTACCGCCGAGTCGCTGTCGGACATGCAGCTAAGCAGTCGTTCTAAGAAGGTTATTGACTTCGCCTTCGATGAGGCGCGCTTACTCGACAACGACTACATCGGCACGGAGCATCTTCTGCTGGGGCTTGTCCGCGAAGAGGAAGGTCTTGCAGGACGAGTTCTAGCCGGATTTGACATCGACCTGATCGAAATTCGGAAGGATTTAGTTGAACTTCAGGCTGGTGCCGATTCAGGAAAGTTGGTTGATATAGCATTTCAATTCAGGAACACGTCCCGCGCCGCGGACTGGGTCGATGATGCCCGTGCGGAAGCGGCGATGGTTGGAGCGGATGCGGTCAAGGCTGAGCACGAGTTCCTGGCCGAGCTGCATCGCAAGCAGAGCGTCCTTTCGCGAGCTTTATCGAAGTTTGGCGTGGATTTGGAGTCTGCACGCGCTGCGATTCAAGAGATTTACGAAGAGGATGCGCAGCCGGATTCCGAGTAGGTGAAACCCCTCCGGCTCGTTCCTCGCCACCGATTCGGCTTCGCTCAGGGCAGGCTCTCCCTGAAGCGGGAAAACAAGATTCAGGAGGGGAAAATTGCCGGGTGCCCTTCCTATGTTCCGTCTGATTGGTGCCATGTTCTAGCTTCCGAGCTAGACATGTCCTTCTACCTAACGTCTCACACCATTGCCATCAAATTGCAAAACCGGGACTGGAATCCATGATATTCCTTGGCGGTCCACACCAGGTGTTGAAGATGTAAAATGGTGCTGGGTGCGGTCACCTTAGCGTAGTCATTGACGCTGCGTACAAAGACTTGCCTAACTAGGAAGTTAGAGCATGGCACCAGACACGCCGAAACTAGCCAGGGAACCCGGCGAAAATCGCCCCTAGTAATAGGATTGTTATGGCCGAGCAATGCTCCAGGCGTATCGCGCGATGATCGCCGCGATCACAAACTGGAAAAACACGCGAACGAACTTGTTTCCCCGCGCAATCGCCAGGTGCGCGCCGACCACACCGCCGAGAATGTTAAACGCCGCCATCGGCAACGCGTACTTGTAGAGGATATGGAGCGTGCCTCCGAAATAGGCGAGTGCGCCGACATTGGTGGCGACATTGACGATCTTGGCCGCTGCCGACGCTCCCAGAAAGTCCATCCCGATCATTCCGATGAACAAGAAGATCAGGATGCTGCCTGTTCCGGGGCCGAAGAAGCCGTCGTAAAATCCCACCAGGATGCCGATGACGATTCCTCGGACGATCCGCTGCAAGCCGGCAATCCGGTCATGGCTAAGCGCGCCAAAGTCCTTGTGGAAAAACGTGAACAGCGCCATGGCGATTAAGACGACCAGCATCACCGGCTTGAACGCAGACGGATGAACCCGTGAAACTAGCCAAGCGCCAAACAGAGACGACGCCAATGCAAAACCTGCGGTCGTCAACGTGAACGGCCACTCGATCTTGACTTTGCGCGCGTACGTTATCGATGCCGCTGACGTGCCGAACACCGACGACATCTTGTTTGTGCCGAGCACAGACGCCTGGAACGTGTTTGGCAGGGCTATGAAGAGCGCGGGGAGCTGAACGAGGCCGCCGCCGCCGACAATGGAGTCGGTCAGTCCGGCCAGCAAGGATGCGGCGCAGAGGAAAATGAGCGTCAGCAACGATTCTGCTCGCTCATTTTGCTTTTGTCCACCCGGGAGCGTCGTTGAGGACGCGCACGTCCATGTGTTCGATGTATTGCATCGGATCCCATGTCATCGACTTGCGCGCGTCGCTGGCGTAGTAGACGGCGTTTGCGGCCTCATAACCTTCTTCGCCAGCATACGAAACGAGCCAAACAAACTCCGACAACGCCTCGTTGGTCCATGCACCTTCGACCGCAAATCCGAATGATTCCCGGATTGGGATGACATGCGTCTTCCATCCGTCAATGAACTCCGCCATTGTCCCCGGCTTGATTTTGTAGATACGTAGTTGATATTGCATCGCTAAAACCTTTCGCTTCGCTCCGGCGAGCTTTCAGATTTCCCAACCGATTGTGCAGATGGTTTTGCGGCAAACCCGATGCCGAAGTCTGGATCATTCTTGTCGATACGCCGCTTGTCGAATGGCCGCAGCTTGCCGTTAGGATCAATCACAAACATAAAGACATGCCGGTTCATGATCCGTCCGTCACTATCAAGATCGCCGTCTGCAACCACATAGGCGAAATGACCTGTAGAATCGATTTTCAGCGCTGACGGGTCGCGATCAACAGCTGCTGCACCAATTCCGCGAAGGTTTCCGCTCGCGGTCAGCTTGTATTCGACAATCGCGCCATGTGAGCAAGAAGCGTACGCGCATCGACCATTTGGCGACAAAACTATGGTGTTGGGATGGCTGTCGGCGTTGACATACGGTTTTTCTAGCGCATGAAGATGCCCAAGTGAGTCAATGGCAAACTGCGCAATACCATGCGAGTCCCACATTGGCGAGTAGGCGAAACGCCCTCCCGGCGCAACTACGATCTGCTCAACCTCGTGATGACCCGGCACAAGCACGTCCGGCGGAGTCAGCAACGTCAGTTTTCCACTTGTTTCCAGCTTGTACTGCCAGATTGTAGTTCCGTGCGGAACATAGACAAACCGCGCCTGCGCTGCGTCCACTTGTGCGCAGGTCTTCAGCAATAGACCAACCACGGCGAATATCAGCGTCCATGCTGATCTGTTCATAGCTTCCTCGTCCAAAAAATCGATGATTTGATTGTGACACAAGTTCGAGCCCTTAGATTGACGAAGGAACTAGGAAGCAAGCTGGCGAACTATTTCGATACGCATGAAAACAAATACTCTCAACATTGCCGTTATTGTGCTCGTCGCTCTTGCATCGCTCCTCGTTCTCAAGCCGTCGCAGGCACAGGGTTCGACACCTGATTTCTATCTGCATGATGGCGACCGCGTGGTCATGTATGGCGACAGCATCACGGACCAGCGATTTTATACGACCTGGACTGAAGCATACGTCACGACCCACTTTCCAAGGTTGAATATCACGTGGACCGACTCAGGCTGGGGCGGGGATAGAGTGACCGGTGGAGGCGGCGGGCCAATTGATGTCCGCATCCAGCGCGACATATTGCCATATAAGCCGACAGTCGTGACCATCATGCTGGGCATGAACGACGGCGGCTACCGCGCGTTCGACCAGGGTCTGTACGACATCTATACCAAAGGCTACACGCATATCCTCGACACCGTGAACGCGGGCGATCCAGGCGTGCGGTATACGCTGATTGTTCCGTCACCTTATGACGATGTCACGCAGCCGCCAAAATTTGCTGGCGGATATAATTCGGTTCTGGTCAAATATGGCCAGTTTGTCAGTAGCTTGGCGCAAAAATATCCGAGCGCAACGATCGCCGATTTCAACACGCCAATGGTTGCGATGCTGCAGAAAGCCAACTCGCAGAATCCCTCCGTCGCCCAGAGAATTCTTCCTGATCGGGTTCATCCCAGCATAGGCGCGCATCTCGTGATGGCCGAGGCGTTGTTGAAAAGCTGGAATGCACCCTCGACGGTGACGTCCGTCATCATCAACGCGCCTTCGAGAGTGATCATTCATGCGGAGAACACTCAACTCTCGAAATTAAGCGCCGACAAGACCGGAATCTCGTGGGATCAACTGGACGCGTCGCTCCCAATGCCCGTCCATGCAACCGATCCTGTTGTTGGTCTGGTGCTGAACTCGTCGGATTTCTATCAGGCGGTCGATTCCGAGCCATTAACAATCGCAGGATTGCGTAACGGCAAGTACGACCTGAGCATCGACAGCACCGATCTCGGACAATTTACCAACGACCAGCTCGCCGCCGGCATCAATCTCGCCACTTTGGCCACACCGATGCTGGCTCAAGCCGATTCCGTCTACACTTTGATTGTGCAGCACGATGACCTTCACTTCAGGCGCTGGCGATTCATTCAAGTGTCAAACGACGGCGATCCAACACCGGATGTCAAGCTGCGCCAAGCTGAGCTTGAAACTGCCATGGACGCGGAGGAAAGCGGGATCGTCGCCAAAATCCGCGCAGCGGCGCAGCCAGTTCCGCACCACTACGTGTTGGAAAAGCTGAAATAATTAGGGGCTAAATGCGCAGGTGCGAAGGCGAATTCTCCCCAAATTTGACTTCGCGCCTGCACGCATGTTAAACTTTCGTTTAACATGGACGAGCTTTTGCGCATTTTAGAATCAGACGCTAGGACATCGACCGAGTCGATCGCCCGCATGACCGGCCGAACGGAGGCTCAGGTCAGCGCGCAGATCGCCGAGTACGAAAAGTCGGGCGTCATCAAGCACTACAAGACCGTGATCGACTGGGACAAGGCCGGCATGGATCGTGTGCTGGCGTTCATCGATGTCAAGGTTGCCCCTAAGCGCGACGTCGGTTTCGACGATGTCGCCGAGCGGATTTATCGCTATCCCGAAGTGCACTCCCTTTGGCTGGTTTCCGGCGACTACGACCTGCGAATCGTTGTCGGCGGAAAAAATGTGACCGATGTCGGTCTGTTTGTGGCGCAGAAGCTATCGACGATCGACGGTGTCCAGGGAACATCCACCCATTTTGTGCTGAAGCGCTTCAAGGAAGACAATGTGCTTTTTGCGGAGGACACCGCCGATCCGCGACTGGCGATTAGCCCATAGCTGTGGATTAAATGACTTGCCATGCGGGGAGACACTTGCAAGGAAGCGATTTGGCTGGGCTCCAGCCGACAAGACTTGATTCAGCTTGGTGAAGATTTGTGCGATGCGTTCGGCGTAGACATGACTGTTGTTCAATTCGGCGGAGAGCCAAAAAGCATCAAGCACCTTTGAGATGGACTGGCGGAATTGAAGCGGAGCGACGACAGCAAGACTTATCGCCTCGTCTACATTGCAAAATTTGAAGAAGCTGTTTACGTACTTCATGTCATCACAAAGAAATCACATGAGGGAGACAAAACTCCGAAACGGGATGCTGATATCCTAGCAGCCCGGAAATCGCAAGCGATCGCTCTTCATAGGGATTATATGGCGCTGAAAAAGGGACAGAATCCATGAGCAAAAATGTTTTTGCGGATTTGGAACTCGCAAATCCCGAGGAAAGACTGGTCAAGGCCAAACTTGTCATTGCGATTAGAGAGCTAGTAGACCAATCCAAGCTGACACAGGTCGAGCTTTCTGACCGAACTGGACTGCCGCTTGGAATCATTACACGCATGCTTGACGGAATGACCAAAGACATCGACATAGAGACGTTATTTGGTGTTATCAACGCTTTAGGCCACAGCATACAAATCGCTATAGATGATGAGTTGATTGAGCCAGCTTTGGCGCGGGTTGAAGTTGCTCATTTGCACACGCAAACTGTCATGGTTACTGCGTAGTGGCTGTCCGGTGCGAGCGGTAAATCGTTAGAAGGATTCTTTAACGCGAAAAATGGCCCAGCGGCCATAGAGCGTTCCGAAAATCTTATGCCTCAAATATCCAATATAGCCCGGGCACTGCCGCCGTCGGGCATCAGAAAGTTTTTCGACATCGTTTCGTCGATGAAGGATGTCATTTCGCTGGGTGTCGGCGAGCCGGACTTTGTGACGCCGTGGTCAATCCGGGAGTCGGGCATCGACAGCCTCGAGCGTGGCCATACAACCTACACGTCGAATTATGGCCTGATCGAGCTTCGGGAAGCGATTGCGCGGCACATCAACGCTCGCTACGCAGTTCGCTACAATCCCGCTGACGAAATTTTAATGACCGTGGGCGTGTCTGAGGGCATGGACCTCGCGATGCGGACCATACTCAACCCTGGCGACGAGTGCATTGTCACAGAGCCGTGCTATGTTTCATACACGGCGTGCATCCGCCTGGCTGGCGCAACGCCGAATGTGATTGTCACCAAAGCAGAAAACAATTTCGCTCCTACAATCGAAGACTTCAAGAAGGCCATCACGCCGAAAACGCGGGCGATTTTGCTTGGCTTTCCGGCCAATCCGACCGGTGCAACAATCTCGCAGGAGAGCATGCAGCAGATTGTCGATTTTGCCGTCAAGCACGATCTGTATATCGTTTCGGACGAAATCTACGACCGGCTCAGCTACGATGGCCCGCATGTTTGTGTTCCGTCGCTCAAAGGAGCAAAGGACCGGACGATCCTGCTTAACGGATTCTCCAAGGCGTACGCGATGACAGGCTGGCGCCTCGGCTACGCCTGTGCGCCGGTCGAAGTGCTGACCGCGATGATGAAGATTCACTCGTTCACTATGCTGTGTGCGGGAATTACGGCTCAAAAGGCGGCGATTGACGCCATCACGTCGGGCGAGTCTGCCGTGCAGGAGATGGTCGACCACTACAACCGCAGACGACGCCTGATCGTCCACGGCCTGAATGAGATCGGCCTGGAATGCCACATGCCGCACGGGGCCTTTTACGCATTCCCGAACATCTCGAGCACCGGGCTAACTTCGGAGGAGTTTGCGGAGCGGCTACTCTTCGAGGAGCGGGTCGCGGTCGTGCCAGGGACCGCATTCGGCCAAGGCGGGGAGGGTTTCGTCCGCTGTTCCTACGCGACCGCAATCGACAAAATTGACATCGCTCTGCAGCGAATAGGCCGGTTCGTCCGCGCCGTCAAGCCAAAGGCTGCGCCGGCTGTTGTCCGGTAAGCGAACCTCGATGGCAGAGCAACCTGCGATCAGGCGTGTGTTCACGCCATCTATCGTTGGCTTTGTCCTCTGCGTCACCGTTTTTGCCTGTTTCGCGGCCTACGTCTGCACTCGACCCATGGTCAACCTCCTCGGCTTCCTCTCCGACGATGGCTTCTACTACCTCCAGATCGCACGGCACATCGCGGCAGGGGATGGCAGCACGTTCGACGGAATTAACCCCACGAACGGTTATCAGCCCCTTTGGATGCTGGTCAGTGTCCTTCTGGCCAAGATATTCACCGGCAAGTATGCACTTGTTAGGGCGACGCTTGCGGCAGAGTTTGCGTTTCACCTGTTGTCCAGCTACTTGTTGGTTCGCCTGCTGATTCGTCCCCTCGGATGCGATTGGGCATTTCTCGCGGGCCAGCTTTGGCTCGTCAACCCATTTCCAATCTACCTCGCCAGCAGTCTTGTCGAGGCGCCGATCTATTTCTGCGCGCTGCTTTTCGCAATGGACTGCTTCCTAAGCACCGTCCGAGAAATTCGCGCTGGGGCAATCAGCACGAAAAGCGCACTATTCCTTGGTCTGTCGCTCGCTTTATGCATTCTCGCGCGGACTGACGCGATCTTCTTTGTGGTAATGGCCCTACTTGTTCTTCTGGTTGAAGCTCGCCGTGGAGGTATCAAGCCCGATGTGCGACTTGGCAAGCTCGCCGGTTTATCGGTAATGATTCTGATTGTGCTCGCGCCGTGGTGCGCCTACAATCTAGCTACAGTCCACACGCTCACTCTCGATAGCGGAGCGATGAAATCGCTATGGGCAAACGCGTCCAATGCAGATTTGAGCTTCGGCCAGCGCGTGTTCAAGGGCTTTTCGTTCCTTTGGTCAAAGTGGCTGACATTCGCGTCGGTGGTTGCGGTCAAAGGGAAGTTCGCCGAGATGCCGTGGTTACCGGCAGTCTACATTGCAATTGTCGGTGCGGCAATGTGGAGAGTGCGGGAAAGCCTCAAAGATTCAGAATTGACGCCGCTCACGCTTTGGCTAGCGGCGACATGCATCATAACTGGCCTCGTATATGGCACTTTGATCTCGGATGTCCAGCGATGGCACTATGCCCAGCCGGCGCTAATCATGTTCGTGGTTGCGCTTATCTGGATCGTGCGCGCGCTGCAATCGATGAAGATTCACCGCGGTATTGGTTTACCGTTGGCCATCTCTGCGCTGGTCGTCGGGATGCCCTGGTTGGGAATCATCAACCTTCAGTCACCCTATCCGTGGCAGCGCGATGTCTATCGCAGTCAGCCGATTTTCGAGCGGTCGATTCCTGGCACGGCGCGCATTGGTTGCCTTAACGCCGGCATACCTGCATACTTCAGTGACAGAACGATCATTGATCTCGACGGACTAGTAAATCATACGGCGGTTGCATATTGGCGCAACCGTCGGTTTGACGAATTGCTGCAGAATCAGCAAATCGGATATATTTGCGATGAGGAGTGGTCGCTGTCTAGGGCGATGAGTTTCACGCCTCGGACATTTCGGTTGCTGCCAGTTCAGCAGCAACCACTGCGTGGTTGGCCGACAGGGGCAAGGTATTTATGGCGAGTCGTGTGGTTTAAGTAGATGTGCTTAGCTACTCGTCGCTCGCGGCGAGTGTGAACGCAAACACGTTCTCGATATCGAAGCACGCTTCGGAGCCGATCTTGGTTTGATCGTGGCCATACGTGCTGACAAGGAAGAAGTCGTCGAAAACGCGCAGAACATCACCGTTTTGCGCCCAGACATTGAGCTTGCCGGCCTTGTGGTAGATCGTCAGCCGCTTATGGTCGGGGAGAACAATCTCGCCATCGACAGCCACTCCCAGTTCGCGTAGCGCTGCCCAAAATGTCTTTGACGTCACGGTGATCTCCTGCGATCAAGCTGGCTTAGTATTGGGTTAGGATACCGCAAAACAAGCCTACTTAGGTCGATTGGAGACACTGGCTGGCCTAATCCTTTTTGTTCAAGTCATCCCTGAGGTGCTCGTCGGGATGGACGTTGGTAAGGGTCAGTTCTGACGAAGTCGGTCCCTGCCACGAATTGTCCATGTGGACATTATCGAGCGGAATGGTAACGGTGTCCTCGTTAACGCCGTGCAATTCGCCCGCATTATCGTCGTTATAAATATCGACGGTGTTTCCTGGCAAAACTTTGTCAGCATCGAGAACAAAACCGCCCAGATAAAAATGTCCGTTTGTCTTGATGACCGGCCACGTGTTTGTAATGTTGTTTGAATGGACCTTCATCGTTGCCGTGGGCACGTCATTGGACGCAATCAAATCCTTAATTTCCGAAGTGCTGGCGTACCCTACCTGTCCCTCTGGCAACTGCGCTAAGGGAATCGTTTGACCCGGAGGCGGCGGTGCCGTCGCGAAAAGGTGCTTGATACCGGTTCCTAAATGACCGGCCATATTTGTGGCAACTATGACTACCACGATCCCGGAAATTAGCGGGCCAAGAAACTGCCTTCGACGACCACCGCTCCCGATGCGAGCTGTTGGCGGCGCAAACACTTGAGATGGGTTGGAATGCGGCAAGCTAGCCTCGAGGGGTATGCCTGACGGCGGCTTTGGCCCAGCAAGCGGAGGCGGCTGAACATACGGATAGGACTGCTGAAACGGCGTAGGCGGCGGCTTCATCGCCTCCTGCCTAGCCTTGAGTTCAGCCAACTTCTTCGCACGCTGTGCCTGCACTTCAGCCAGAAGTTCGTCCGGGGAAGCGTCGATGCCTAGCTCGCGGATCGTCTCTTCGACATCCACCGTGCCTGCCAGCTTTTGCGCCTCTTCGTTCTTGCGCGCCTCCAGCATATTGATCGCAGCGATGAACTCCTCCGCCGTGACACGATTGTGCATGTTCGGTGCAGCGGACCTGCCGTTGCTGGAAGGCTGAGACGTGCTTGCGGGCGGAGGCTGCGACGTCAGCGGTGTCTGCTTTGGCAGCTCCGGTTGCGGTTCGTGCTGTAGGGGGCTTTCTTGCATACTGGCAGAGTTTAGCATCGAAATGGCGATTATCGCTAGTTTACCCGCGTAGGCGGTCAACCTGCCAACGTAAAGATACGTCTACAGACGTCCAGAAGGTTTCGCGCTGTCGCTAGTTGGTGAGAACTGGATTTGGTCTATTTGGGGTTGACACCGGTGCTATACTTTGGTTGCACCAGTTTTTCGCTGGTCAGCGGTACGACCTATGATACTGATCCGTCGCCAAAACTA
Organism: uncultured Armatimonadota bacterium; assembly: GCA_963699265.1. Taxonomy (GTDB): domain Bacteria; phylum Armatimonadota; class Armatimonadia; order Armatimonadales; family Capsulimonadaceae; genus CAXSEA01. Next base: position 3,588,110 of record OY969427.1, read on the forward strand.
ATATGAAGACCGAAGCCGACATTTCGGCAGCCCCCGGCGCCATTTTCATGGCCAGGGTTGCCCCAGCAACAACTGCATATGTAGAAGTTGCAGGCTTGTGCGCTCTGAGCAGCGCCGGTTCCGCCCCAGACTTAGGTTCGACCTGCGAGTTCATTTTTTAGAACTCCCACAAGTCCAATCCACATTTAGAAGGCGGCACCGAGCATATCCGCTCACCGCCGCACGATTCCTGCAATTTCCGCTCGGTTAAATTGATTCGCGGGACTGTTTGCGCCAATTTGGTGCCTCACTCCGCCATTTTCAGGCAGTTTTGCGCCTCAACCTTTGGGTTTTGCGCAGAACTACCCATCGAAACAAGGGAACTCAGCTTTGGAAACCACCTATGGCGATGTCGCCATTGAACAACAACTCGAAGAGAGTGAAGAGCGCGAAAGACGCAAAACTCGCCGACGTTCTGAAAGCGTTTGGCGCAATCGCGATTTCATGTTGCTCTGGAGCGGCCAGATGATTTCCAGTCTCGGCATGAAGGTGTCCGAGCTAGCGTACCCGCTCCTGATACTCTCAATCACGCATTCGCCCGCAAAGGCTGGCCTGGTGCCGATCTTTTGGCTGGGGCCGTTCATGATCTTCGGCTTGCCCGCGGGTGCGTTGATTGACCGCTGGGATCGCCGTCGAGTCATGCTGATCTGCGATTCGGTCCGGCTGCTGGCGCTTGCGTCGGTGCCGGTGGCGTTCGTGACGCATCTACTTTCGTTGCCGCTAATCTATGGGGCCGCGCTGGCGGAGGGGTTCGCGTTCTGCTTCTTCAATCTGGCTGAGACAGCATGTGTCAGTCAGGTTGTCGGCAAGGAGCAGTTACCGAACGCGATGGCGGCGAACGAAGCCAGCTACTCGATCACTGCGACCATCGGGCCAGCGTTTGCAGGTCAGATCATGGCGCTCGCGCGGACACAGATCGTTGGCGCAGTGCTGGCGTTTGCGGTGGACAGCGTCACCTATATCGCGTCGATCGTGGGCCTGTTCTTCATGAAGACGAAGTTCCAGGAAACACGCGTCGAATCGGACGAGAAGAGGTCAATTTGGCACGAAATTGGCGAAGGGATGACGTTCCTCTGGAATCAGGAGCGCATACGCTCGGTCGCAATCTGGGCAGGCTGGCTTGCGCTGGTCTTCGGTCCGTTCCAGCTCGCCGCGATCGTGATGGTCCGCACCGTGTTCCACATGGGCGCGGGCACAATCGGGGTTATTTTCAGTGTCGGTGGAATCGGCGGACTCTTTGGAGCAGCGATCGCGCCTCAGCTGAAGGAGAAGGTGCCGTTCGGAAAGCTGCTTCTGGCGGTTGTCCTGGTTCAGTCCATCGCGACACTTGTTCAGGCAGTTTCGCCCAACCTGATCGTGCTCGCGGCGATGGAGTTCGTCATTGCGGTTGCGAATCCCGCGTGGAGCATCACGCAGATGTCCTACAGGCTGTCGATCATTCCGGACGAGTTGCAGGGCCGTGTCAACGCCTGCTTTCGGCTTCTGATCTTCATCGCGTTCCCGGTTGGTTCGGCCATCGGCGGCGCACTTCTGGAGCGCATAGGCCCACGGGACGTCTTCGGGATCATGGCGACGGGAGGGTTTGTAAGCGTGGTAGCGGTGTGGTTTACGAAGCTGAGGAGAGCGTAAAATTGACAATGCTTAACTAGGTGTATACAATGTATACACCTAGTTGGAGACGGAGCGAAACGATGTCAACAGTAGTAAGTCTGAGATTATCTGACGAAGAATTGAAATGGCTAAAGGGCCAAGCACGGAAACATGGGAAATCGGTCAGCCAAATCGGCGCGCAGCTAATTGAGCAACAGCGGCGAGAGGACGAGTTTCCTGGTGTCGAGTACAAGGACACGCTCGCCGGTCGACTGCTCTATGTCAAAGGTACTCGCGTACGGATGCCTTGGTTTGCCCGCATTGCTCGTGATCACGACATGGATGTCGAGCGAATTGCGAACTATTTTCCGTGGCCGGTGCAGCAAGTTGAGCAGGCACTTGCCTATTACCGCGCATTCAAGGATGAAGTGGATGACCAAATCGGTGAAGAAGATAAGGTTTCTGTCGAAGACATGAAGCGTATGTTGCCGTCGCTTGAAGTCTATGAGTACGACGGGAGCGGAACGCTAATCCGAGTAGATGCTTAAGCTGCTGACAGACGAAAATATTTCGAATGTCGTCGCGGAGCAGTTGAACCGGCATTTCGAAGATGAAGCATGCTTGTCTTTGCTCACCTGGAAAGCGGGAAAGCTTCGCGGTTGACGGGACATAGACGTCCTGATCGAATGCGATAGCGAAGGTCTCACGCTCGTTACGTATGACGTGAAATCAATTATGCCGTTGCTCCAGCAGCTCTACGGTAGGCAACTGGAGCACAGCGGCGTTTTGTTTATCGACGATTTGACAATCCCGAGGAATAGTTTTGGCCAGCTAGTTCTAGCTCTAAGCGACTTCTACATGATGACTAAAAATTGGGATTGGACGAATCGGAACGTATATTTACCGCGCTCTTCCCGCTAATTACAACCTTGTCCCTCGACTTCGCATCCCACCACCACTACCTGCCTCCTCACCTGGTATGCTTCATCGTAGGGGCCGAATATGCTCTAACCATTTCGGGACGTTCGGCTCTCACTGACCGTGGCCGTCGTGGACACCTTCTTGAGCTTTCCACATCAGTTCCGTCTCGCGCTCAGCCGAAAGCACACGTGGAATTTCTCGTGTCTGACACCAATCCCTTACATCCCTCACTGTTCTTGCCGGATCAGTCAGCTTCAATCCTGCCGCTTGCGCTTTTTCGCTGCTGACATCCATAAGGCTAGCGCGTGCGCCAAGTTCAGGGCGATATAGCGGTAGTTCGTTGAACGTCAGTCCGGCTGACTGAAGAGTTTCGGCGCCAACCCACACTGGATTCTCCGCACCAAGCAAGTGCATAAATTCGGCCCAGGTAATTCGCGGCCCAGCCAAATTGAATACTCCGCCGATTTCTCGCTCGACCACGTTTACCGTGAAGCGGGCTAGATCGTGGGCGTCAATGACCTGCACATGGTCAGAACCATCTCCGGGCGCAAGCACTTCACCGCCTAAAGCAGCACGTTTCACCCAATACGTGAACCTGCCGCTTGGATCGTGCGGTCCCGCTACAATTTGCGGGCGCAGGATCGTGCAGCGTTCACCAAAGACGTCTCGAACGATTCTCTCGCAAGCGACCTTAAGAGGGCCGTAGGTCTCTCCACTTACCTCAGTTACAGCCTCGGCAGCAGGAGGTAGTAAAGGATGACTTTCCAACACGGGCCGGTCGGTTGGATCACCGTCGACACTTACGGCGCTGATGAAGACATATCGGCCAACCCTCTCTCGAAGCAGCTCGACAGCGGGACGCACTTGTGCAGGGATGTAGCCGCTCACATCGACGCAAGCGTCCCACGAGCGGCCAGCCAGCGCCTTTATTCCGGGCGCGCAGTCGTTGCGGTCGCCGCGCAACCTTTCAATCGTGGCCGGAAGGTCGTCCGGTGAAACGCCGCGATTGAAAGTGGTTACCGCGTGTCCGCGATCCAGCAACGCTTCTACGATGTGGCGTCCGACAAACTGCGTACCACCTAATACCAACACATTCATCTTATGGCTTAATGCAGCAGAGCGGTCTTGGCTTTGTCCCCAACCTTATATCCCATCGCCACTATCTGGTCGCGCAGTTTGTCGGCCTCGTCGTAGCGTCCAGCCCTACGCAGGTTTTCGCGCTGAAGGAGGAGGGCGGCGATGTCGTCTGGAATCTGTGGTGTGGTCGTCCGGGAGCGCGCGGCGTAATCTAATCCCAGCACCGAGTCGAATTTCTCCCAAAGGGACGGCGAGTTCCATTCGTGCAGAACGGCAACAGCGCGCGAGACATTCAGGTCGTCAAACAGCGCCTCCTCAATTTGCGCCGACGCTTCTGTGATTTGCACGTCTAACAGCGGTTCGCTTTCGCCAAGCCTTGCACGCAGTCCATACGCCCGTGATAGCGCCTTGCTGGCAGCATCGAGCGACTCCCACGAAAACGCCAGCTCCGAGCGGTAGTGCGCGGTAAGGGCCAAGTAGCGATAGGCGAGGGGATCGTAGCCGTGTTCGATCAGGCGGTCAACGGTCAGAAAATTGTCGCCGCTCTTGGCCATTTTGGCGTGGCCCGGACCGGATGTTCCTTTGACATTCAGGAATGCGCCGTGCACCCAAAAACGAGCGAATTCGTAGCCCGTCGCGCACTCGCTTTGCGCGATTTCGTTGGTGTTGTGCACCGGGATATGGTCGATGCCGCCGCAATGGATGTCGAGCGTATGGCCGAGATAGAACATGCTCATCGCGCTGCACTCGATGTGCCAACCCGGGTAGCCGACACCCCACGGCGACTCCCAATTCATGATGTGGTTCGGCTTGTTGAGGAACCAGAGGATGAAATCCGATGGATGCTTTTTGTCGGGATCGACATTGACCTCCTCGCGCGCGCCTTCTCGTTGTCCTGCAAAGTTGAGATCGGCGAGTTTGCCGTAGTCGACGTCTCGCGCGGTATCGAAGTAGATGCCCTCCTTTGTGCGGTACGCGTAACCCTTGCTTTCGAGCTCCTGAATAAGCGTAATCATCTGCGCGACATGTTCGGTCGCGCGCGGCATTTTGGTGGGACGCTTGATGTTGAGGCGATCCATATCGCGCAGGAACGCGTCCTCGTAGAACCGGGCGATCTCCCACGGCGAACGGTTCTCGCGCGCCGCCGCTTTGGCCATCTTGTCCTCGCCAGCATCCCCGTCGGACGTCATGTGTCCGACATCGGTAATGTTGACGACATGGTTCACATTCCAGCCCTTCAGCTCCAGGACACGCCGAAGAATATCTTCGAAAATGTAGGTGCGCAGGTTGCCGATATGGGCGTAGTTGTAGACGGTCGGGCCGCAGCAATACATATGGACAGTCTTGCCGTCAGCAGGCGCGAAAATTTCCTTGCGGCGTGAAAGTGTGTTGTGAAGGCGAAGTTCGGACATGAGGAGAATATACCCCGTGAGGCTTGGCGGGTGGCATGTTTGGCGTCTCAGCGCCAGGCATGTCTGATCGTCTATAATTTGAGCAAATGGAAACAGAACTTCACGGCATAAGCGGTCTTGCTGGTCTCCCTCGTTTTCGACATCTGGGCGTAATCCTAGATTATCAAGACCTTCGCTACAATCCGGCCGACGACGTCATCTTCCCCAGCATCGTTGTGAACGATGGATCGCTGGGTGTCGCTGCGAGGTACCTGATGTACTACGCGCCGCATGATGCTCCCGGTGGCATATGCCTCGCGACGGCGGATCACATCGCTGGTCCGTGGCGCGAGTGGAGTTCAAATCCCCTCATCTCGCGCGATTGGCCGCCGCACTATTGCGTTTCCCATATTTCCAGCCCTCATGCGGTTTGGAACGACGATGAGAAGCTCATCTTCCTGTATTTCCACGGCGAAAACCACACAACGAGGCTCGCAACCAGCACCGACGGGATTCATTTCGACTACGTGGGAACGATGGTGACGACGGACGACTTTGACAGCACCACGGAAAGCTCGTATGCACGTGTTTTTCGCTACGATTTGCCCGGTACGGACTCGCGCTGGATTATGCTTTTGATGGGGAATGTCGGCGGAAACCGCCCGATTTTTATGGCGACTTCGCCTGACGGACGCGTGTGGACATCCCGCCCTGCGCCACTGATCGTTCCGCCGCCAGGCTATTCCGACATTGGCGCACCCTGGTACTTCCCATGGCAAGGCAAGCACTATATCCTCGTCCACGCTCACCCGGAGGGCGCAGACACGCGGATGTCGAGCATCCACGCATTTGAGGTCGATGCAGCGTTCACGGAGGCGCGGCACCTCGGTCGGATCTATGATCGCCTTTCGGTAGGGGAGGACAACGAGCGCCAATCCGACCCGATCCTAATTGAGGAAGACGGGACGCTTTACTTGATAACGTCGATAGGGAAACGTCTGCACCAAAAGATTTCGCTGGCGGTGCAGGATGGGGTGTGGTAGGCGAAGCGAATTTTAGGCTTTCCGAGAAGGAGTAAGCGCCTTCATGATGTCCGCTGGAGGCATGCCTTTGCGAAGCAGATTGCACATCGCTACCATGTACGGGCCGACATGTGTAAAGAAGCTTTTTTGAGAAGCACAAAGATAGCATAGTCTTTTCAATCCGCGCGAATCGGTTGCAAATCGGTGCTTTGGGCAGCCGCCGTTGCTGGCGAATCACGTTAAAAGCCATGTGGTAATAACGCGTCGCAAAGAGCAGCTATGGTGCGAGCGGCTTGGATCGTTCCTGTGCAAGCAAGCCTGCTAATTTTTTGGCTATGGAAGGATTATCTGTGTAGACGTTGTTCGTTTCGCCGGGGTCGGCATCGAGATTGTAGAGCTGGTCGTCCGGAGACAAGGTGGGTCCAGCCGAATTGTCGCCCTCTTCCAGCGGTTTGATTTCGGGGCGGTTTCCGGCCGGAATATACTTCCACGGCCCGTGACGTATCGCCAACGCGTTGGGCGATTGCTCTACAAGGTTGTCGCGGCCGTTGGCGCTCTTGCCTAGTAAGGCATCTAGGATATCCTCACTGTCCGTACCGCGATATGTTCCCTTCGACACTCCTGCGAGATCGGCCATGGACGACAGCAGATCCATTTGACAAACGAGCGCATCTGACACACCATGCTCAATATGTCCTGGCCAGTAGCATATGAACGGCAGGCGCGTCCCACCTTCGATCGCTTTCAATTTCCTCCCACGATCATGGCGACGTCCTGGCAGTTTTCTGGGCATTGCTCGATCTTGACTTTTAGGATTTCCGTTCTACAGTTGCGAGCTACGGGTATAGCGGCGCGGGCAATATAGTTGGCTCCTGCTCGCCAGCGTTGACCATCAACTTTCCTAGCTGCGCTCGAAGTTCGATAGCCTTTTCGCGATATTCTTGCCGACCGGCAAGGTTGACGAGTTCACTTGGATCTGCGCGCTGGTCGTACATCTGGTACTCATGGTAGACCGCTGCGGCTGGCCGATCAGTTGCTCCCGACGTGTCTGCAACACAATATGTCCAGTCGGGCGTCCTGATTGCGCGACCCGTCATCGACTCGCTTATCTGGATGAGCTGCTTATTCGGCCACGCCTGTCTCGCCGCCGGTTCTTCAACGAGCGGTAGCACGCTGTGCCCCTTCATGCTTGTTGGAACGCGGACGTTGGCGGCATCCAGGAGGGTGGGCGCAATATCTACCATGCCAACGAGCTCGCTGATTTGCTGCATTCCGTTAAACCTGGGCCCCTCGATAAAAAGCGGTATGTGAATTGAGCTGTTGTGCGTGCTGCGCTTGTACTCCGTGTTTCGGGTCATAAAGTGGCAGCCGTGATCGCTAATGAAGGCAAAAATGGTATTGTCGGCAAGGTTTTCCTCTTGGAGGATTTTGCGCACCCTTCCGACAGACGAGTCGATGCTCTCGCAGCAGCCGTAATAATCCGGCAACTGCGACTGCCATGTGCCCGGAAGCGGCTTTAGATCTGGTGGAACGGCCGAATGCGCAAAGCGTTCTGCTGATCCTTTTGGTCCAATCGCCCGCCCCATATCATTTTGCTGATGTGGTTCCAACTGCGAGATGAAGAGGAAGAAAGGCTTGTCGTGCTTTTGCCTTAGGAACAGTTCGGCCCGGTCCGTGAGGAAGTCCACACGATACTGATCCTGGTATGTGATCGGCTTACCGTCCCCGTCCCAGATCGTTCCGCGATACGGATGGGACGTTAGCTCTAGCGCGTTCGCGCCTTCCCATAGATCGAGGAACCCCCCGCGGTGTTCCGGCCTGACATATCCTGGGCCGCCACCGTCTGCTTCGCTTTCGGGCGACAGATGCCACTTGCCGATCAAGTTAGACGTATAGCCCGCCTTTCTAAGTTCGCCCGCGAGCGTCGGGAGCGAAGGGTCGAGCCCAAAGCCGTTCCTCCAGACGCCCGTTTCAGTTGCGTATAGACCTGTCATCATGACCGAACGGGCCGGGGCGCAAACAGGCTGATTAGTGAAGGCATTTCGAAAATTCTTGCCCCTAGAAACAAGCGCGTCGAGATTCGGAGTGCGAGTCGAACTGTTGCTTCCGTTCGCACCAACGAAATCGGCGCGATACTGATCAGCGCAATAGAGAATGATATTCGGTTGAACGATGGCGTTGTCCAATGCGCACCTAGAAGCCTGTGAATTCGACGCAACCGACACTGAGGCTGCCGCAATCGCGGTCAGCGAATTCTTGATAAATGTTCGGCGGTTGGTTGCATGTTGACTCAACAAGACAAGGCATCCCTTTGGGCTGCGTGCCGACTTTGAACGTTTAGTTGTCGGCTGCTTCCAAATTACCTACAGGCTCAATAAGCCGGTTTGTCGATGCTGGCAATGAGGGCAAATCCAGTCCGATCAAGAATCATCCAGTCCAATCACAATCAAATACTTGATTGGCATTATTATAGTAGCCGCTGCGCATAATGTCAAGACATTCGTGAACGAGTAAATGCCCGCTGTTTGCGCTTCTGGCGCTTTAGCCCCAGTCACACCACCTCGAAATCTACTTCCTCCCCCTCCTCGTCGCGGGGATGTGCGTGCCCATTTCCCTGTCCCACGCGCCGGTTTGCAGCAGTTCGTTGTAGAACAGATACTGTTGCGCCCATCCGGCGTGGTCGCCGAAGCGTTCGCGGAAGGCGAGCGATATTTCGGCGTAGGTTTTGTCAGTCAACGTTTTGATCGTGCGCGCCTGCGCAAAAAGTCGCCGCGCGACACGCATGACATGCACATCCAGCGGCACGGCCTCGTTCTTGCACAGCGAAAAGAGGCAGACGCAATCCGCGATTTTTGCGCCCACTCCGGGCAGAGTCATCAGCGCGGCTTTGGCATCGGCGTATTCGGCGTCGCGAAGGGTCATCATATAGGCCGCGCCGCCCGGCGGCCAAGCTCCATCGCGGTTTCGCGCACATTGCCGCCCCTGAATCCCAGCCCCATCTTGTCGTACAGCTCACGTGATGCGTCCGCCATAACTTCGATTGCGGGAAACGAATAGTAGGTCTCGCCGTTGATCGTTGCAAGTGGCGAGCCGAGTGTTCGGCACATCGAATCGATCCCTCGGCGAATCCTGTAGATCGGCGCGACCGACGAGCACAGGAACGAAAACAAACACTCGACCGGATCCTGCACGGTCACGCGCAGGCCGGAGAAATTCGCGAGGGCGTTGTCGATCTCCTCCCGCGCCGCCGTTTCCCACTGTCTGGAAATGGCCGGCAGATCAACCTCAAGTTGGAAATAGCCGCGAATGACGTGTAGTTGCCCGCGCTTCGGGTAGGTCTGATAGTAGATCTGTTCGCGATCCTGCCAACAGCGCAAAATGGTGCCGTTTGGCGCGATGTTCGCAGACCACCAGCCCTCGGAATCGCGCTTCCAACGGAACGCTTGGCCGCTTGCGAGCGTATGCTCAAGGTCAAGTTCGGTTTGAGGGCACATCAAAACGGAGTAATCACTGAATGTCGGGGGAGGGGGTACAGCAGATCGTATCATCCATCATTCTACAGCCCTGCAGGACGGGTTGTCAACGGCGCGAATGCGCGCCAGTTCGGATACAATGACGGCATGGAGAACAAACCAAGCCGTTCGTCTCTTCCTGCTGAAACGTCTGTCGGGCGTGTGACCCTACGCGTTCCCAACCTCGCCCGCGCACTTGGATTCTACGAATCTGTTCTCGGTCTTCAGCGTACGGACGCACAAACCGACGCCGCTGCTGAGCTTGCCGCGACGCGGAATTCGACTCCACTCATCAGACTAATAGAAGACAAATCCGCTGAGCGGCCTCATCCTGTTTCCAACGGTCTATTTCACTTTGCCATTCTGGTTCCTAGCCGTGCCGATCTCGGCTGGGTTTTCTTGCGTCTTTCCTCGAGGGGCTGGCGGCTCGACGGTGTCGCCGATCATTCGGTCAGCGAAGCGCTCTACCTTAGCGATGCCGACGGCAACGGCATCGAAATCTACTGCGACCGTCCCCGTGATCAGTGGAAATGGAACAACGACGAAGTGCATATCACGACCGAAGCGCTTGACCTAAATAGCGTTGTCAATGAGGCGCGGGAAATGTACCCAAACGATCCAGGATTCTCAGAAGAAACCAAGATGGGGCATGTGCATTTGAAGGTGTCTAGGCCGGAAGCATCCGCGGCGTTCTACAAAGATGTGGTTGGACTGGGCCTGGTTGCAAGCTCGTTTCCTGGCGCGCGTTTCCTTTCGGCGGGTGGGTACCATCACCATCTTGGCCTAAATAACTGGTCGAGCGCGGGAGCAGGACCAGTCGATCCGCACAAATCGGGACTGGTGGATTGGGAGTTGCTACTGCCGGACTCGGAATCGCTCGATGCGCTATTGGTCCGGCTGGACAGCAGTGGAGTTCAGACGGAAAAAATCGCTGACGGCGTGCGCGCTGTTGATCCGGACGGAATTGCATTTCGCGCATTGGTGCGTAAATCACAAAACAATAAGGAGACCAACGAATGATTCCTGAGCCAATCAAGAAGTACGGGCTAGCCGCGCTCGAAGGCACGCCTGTCGTCATGCTGTCGATCCTCGGAAAATATCCGACCAATGATCCCATCTGGGACAGGCGGCCCGATCCCGCACGGTTTACGCTTCGGGAAGCCATCGCGCACGTTGCCGACTGGGATGAAATCTTCCTCGCACGGATCAAGCGGACAGTCAGCGAAGACGAGCCGATACTGCCGGGTATCGACGAGAGCCAGATCGCAATCGAAAACAACTACGCGTCGCAGGATCCCGTCGCGAATCTCGCCAGGTTTGGCGCAAACCGGAAAGCTCTTGTCGGCTATTTGAACTCGCTGACGCCGGAACAGTTTGAGCGGGTGGGAATACGTCCCGAAGTCGGCACGATTCCGATTGATCTGCATGTCCTCTATATTCTGGCGCACGATGGCTATCATACGCGTCAAGCAGCGGAGTTTACATCGAGCAATTAACGTAACCGCTATTTCCGCGTTGCCAAGAACGCCGCCAATGCCTTGAGCTGGGCGGGAGTAAGCGAATTGAACGACGGCATCGTCGATCCTGGCGACATCTTGGACGGGTTGCGCAGATGCGCCTCCTGCCAGGCCGGATCGCTGTTTTTGAGCGCTTCGTGGGTGAGGTCGGGTCCGACATTTCCGCCGGAGCCGTTCATCATGTGGCAAGAGCTGCAGCCGTTGGTTTGGTAGGCACTTTGACCGGCGATGACCAGCGCGGGATCAACTGCTGCAGCGGTCTTATGTAGGACTGGTGTCGAAGAAGAGGCGGCATCGTCCCGGGATGCATTGGAGCTGGTCGAGCCTCCGAAAACCATCTTGCCGCCTAAGTATCCTGTGTACGAGACGGTCCCGCTCGCAATCAGCAGAACCGCAGCCGCTCCCCAAAGCGCTGGTCCGACAAGCCGGTCCTTGGCAACAATGCGCCATACCAAGAGAACGGCAGCGATAGCCATGGTCATAAACGCGAATGCCCGGTGGTCGGAGGCAATGTCGGGCAAGCCTGTCGCGTGCCCGTACACCGATTTGGCAGTCTGAATCCCGCTAAGGAGGGTAGGGACAGATGCGACCACTGCGCCAACTAGCAGCCAAAAGCTGACCGTCCGCCACTCAGGCTTCTTAAACAGCATGGCGCCAGCTTCAAATAAAAAGGCACCTATGATGAACGCTACCGGGAAGTGCGTCAACGCGCCATGAAATTCCGCCCAGCTATATCCTTGCAAGTTGATCTGTTCCGTTTCTTTGCGGCCTGAAAAGTGTCCAGTCTCAACTTTATACCGCAGACGGAACAATTTCATTCCCCAAGCCCAGCTACTTTGAGTTATGCCTGGGTGCAATAAATGCGTCAATTAGCGCAAATATCGAAGATTATTGCTCCTCGCAATCCGTCAAGCAATTTATATAAAATTTTTCTGGCAAGTGTTCATAATCATTGACATAGTACTTTTACTCGGAGTATACTTCGTCAAACTGCTGAGGCGTGCAATGAATGCGCGTTTCGTCAATTGAGTTTGACAGTAGCCTAGATCGTTTAGGCGAAATCGAATTACGCTAAGCAATGATGCTTGTCGCCCTTCATCGGGCTTGGATAAGCATCATTTTTATGCGTTTCGAAGCAGGCAAGCTCAATAAAATACGCGTGCGCTTTACAAAAGCATGCCGCGGCTGGCTGAGTCAACCACTCAGCTTTGAACATCGCTGGACAACCCAGAGCTGTTCCTCGGGCCTGAACTTGCTCCGAATACCCACCTACTGTTCGATTCGCATGATTCGGCGGCACCCGTTTCAAATCTCAACCGGGTTCGCCACTACCTAGCGCTGGAAGCGCTAGGACGACTACCATAGGAGGTTCGTTAACGTTGCGTATCACCAACATTTTCCGAAATCGTTTGCTCGCACTCACCGCAGCCACTTTGTGCTTCGGCTCCGCCAGCATTGCCATGGCCCAGGAAGCCACACCGGCGCCTGCGCCTCCGGTCGCTCCGACGACCGCATCACCGTCAACTCCGTCGGCGCCTGCTTCCGCGACGCCGGCCGCTCCGGCTGCGCCCGCCGCACCCGCCGCCGCTGCTCCGGCAGCAGCCGCGCCCCCGGCTGCTCCGCAGTGGACTTTCTCCGGTCTGATCGACGCGTACTATCAGTATTCGTTCAACAATCCGAAGAATCTTCCGAACAACAGCCTCGGAACTCCGCTTTATAACGTGCGCCAGGACAGCCCGACCATTTCGCTCGCCGAATTGAATATCTCGAAGGCTGCGCCAGCCGCGGGCGGATTCGCCTACAAGGCCACGTTAATTACCGGCGACACCGCCGATCTTAATCACGGTGGCATCGGTGCGGATCCTAGCACCTATCAGGAAGCACGGTTCAAGAATGTTCAGCAGCTCTACGTCACATATGTCAACGCCAAGGGCTACGGCATTGACTTCGGCAAGTTCTATACGCCATTCGGCTACGAAGTCACCGAATCAAATGCGAACTACAACTATTCGCGCTCTGATGTCTACACGTACCTGCTGCCGTTCTATCACGCAGGATTTCGGTTCTACACTCCTTCGCTTAACGGCCTTACGCTTACTGGCTTCATAGTCAATTCGCTTAACGACACCGCGAACGAAGGCGTGCGTGACGATAACGGCCAACCAGGCTACCTTGCCCAGGTCAACTACACTGATCCCAAAGGCAAGTTTGTGATTATCGAGAACTTCGGCTACTCACAAGACAAGAATGTCATCTACGCTTCTAACAAGACGACCTTGTCCGACACGGATTTCACCTACAATATCAATGCGAACAATCTGATTGGACTCAACTACGTTTATCGCAAGGATGACGGTGGCAGCGACGGTAAGATTTCCGATAACGGCTACGCGGCATACTTCCGCACGCAAGTTGATCCAAAGAATGCGCTTGCATTCCGCTACTCCTATGTTGATCAGCGCCTCGTGGGCCGCCCGTGGGACCTAACCGGTACTTATGAGTACAAGGGCAGCGCCAAGTGGCTCACTCGGTTCGAACTTCGCTATGACCGCGTCTACCAGTCCGGTTCATTCATGGGAGGCTTTGCCGACAGCGACAACGGCTTCACCAAGACTAGCCAGACTTTGGCGACCGTGGCGGAAGTATTTACCTTCTAATCTCTCTGTTTGGCCTTGCAGTGTGTTCTCTCCTGTAAGACTTGAGCCCCTGTCGCAATCAAATGCGGGAGGGGCTATTTTGACGCGCGACATTTTGTCTCAAATTTATCGCTAACTGATCAATAATCGTTACAAGGAACATTTTGAGAGGTCGTGGAGAGCTGTCCGATGCTAGATTCACCGACAATTTCCGTCCTACAAACCGCGCTGGATTATGCGTCTGTTCGTCAGGACACTTTGGCGAACAACATCGCCAATATCAACACGCCAGGTTTTCACCGTAAGGAGGCATCGTTCTCCAGCGTATTGGCCGCTGCCAATCCGGTTGACATGACCGTCCCGCTCGCGGCGGAGCGCGACAACGCCGCGCACATGGCGTTCCCGGACGATGCGAAATCGGGCGTGGTCGGCATCGATACTCCAAATGATGGGGCCATGCGGCTTGACGGCAACAACGTCGATATGGATGTCGAAATGGGGCGCTTGGCTAAGAACCAGATCTATTTTCAGGGTTTGACCCAGCTCATGGCGGGGCAGTTCACCAGCCTAAAGTACGTCATAACATCGAAGTAACCTAAGAGGCGACTATTATGGGATTTATGGATTCGCTCGATCTGAGCGCATCGGGGATGACGTCCGAGCGGTTGCGGATGGATGTCATTTCCAACAACCTGGCCAATATCAACACCACACACACGGCAACTGGCGAACCCTACCGGCGCCAGACGGTGACTCTTTCTCCCGGCACGACCAACTTTGCCGACACGTTGTCGCTGATTGAGTCGCACGCGGACGGTCACATGATCGCGCAATCGATGGACGGCGATTCGCAGCTAGGCGGCGTGCATGTGGACGGCATTGTGCCAGACCAGACACCGTTCAAGCAGGTGTATGATCCGGGCAATCCCGACGCCGACAAGAAGGGCTATGTGAAGATGCCGAACGTTAGCGTCGTCAGCGAAATGGTGGACATGATGAGCGCATCGCGCGCCTATGAGGCAAATGTCAGTGCGGTCGACGCGGCCAAAACGATGGCGGAGCGCGCGCTCGATATCGGCAAGGCGTAAGTCAATCAAGTCCTAATGAAATGATACGAGCCGTCTCCACCAATGTGGGGGCGGCTCGTTACGTTTGCCTTCTGCACCAAAACCCTAAACTGGCATCGGCTTCTTGTGCATTTTATAGTATGCTGCAGCCGCTTTTCCGGCTTTGCAGACGGGACAGCAATAGTAGACTTTCTTGTAGGTCTTCGAATAAACCGGTTCCGTGTAGGTCGCGTTCTTGGTCGCGCTCATTGGCATGCTGCAGACCGGGCATTTTAGCGTAGCGGGCGCTGCGGCGGTCGCCGCAAACGATCCGCCAATTGCCGTCCCAAAAATCGCCGAGCCCAATAGCAGGGCCAGTGCAAATTTCTTCATAATTAAGCCTTTCTCAAAATGTCGTCGATCCGACTCAACTGACTTCCGCGTAAGTTTACCTGGAAATGAGCGACAGATGAGCAGTGCCGTAAGCACATCCGTCATTCGCCGAGAAAAGTATATGAGAGGCCGCTGCACGTTATGGAAAGATTCACCCAGACACGGAGCTGTCAATTCCTTAGATAGCAAACTTTCGAGTCTTTTTGAACTTCCGTCAGGAGCCTCCGAATATGAGCCATAGCATGATTTCCGCGGCAAAGCCGTTCGATATGAGTCAGATGATTGGCGACAGCGACTTTGACCAATCGTCGTCATCTTCAATGCAAGGTGCCGCGACAGGAGCGCCATCGTTTGCCGACACGCTTTCGACTGCGTTCAACAATGTCAACAAGCTGCAAAATAGCGCGACCGACGCGGCGACCAGTTTTGCGCTCGGACAAGTCAACGATATCCACTCTGTCATGATCGCCCAGCAGAAGGCTACCGTTGCGCTTGATCTAACGACCGAAATCCGCAACAACGTTGTCAACGCCTACCAGGATGTCATGCGCATCTCGATGTAGGTCAGCCTTCTACCTTTCCGGTCTCATCTCTTTTCTCGCAATTCTTAAGATTCTATGGCAAGCTACAACAGCAATACCAATACGCCGCCGTCGCCTTTGAGCGGGCTTTTCGATCAGGCTAGATTGTGGTGGGACGGTTCGCCGACCTCCACGCGCATCATCTCCGTTGGCCTAGCGTTTCTCGTCGTAATGTGCCTCGCCGGAGCAGCAATGCTGGCGACCGCGCCGGACTATCAGGATCTGTTCTCCGGCCTCGACCCACAGGACGCCGCCGCAATCGCTGCGAAGCTGGACGACGCCCATGTTAAGTACGAGCTGATCGACAACGACACCACCATCCGGGTTCCGTCCGCCGACAAGGACCGACTGCGAATGGAGATGGTCCGCGACGGACTTCCGGCAAAAACGGGCAGCGTCGTCGGTAGCGACTGGCTGGACAAGATCGGAATGAGCACGACGTCGAACGTCTCCGACCAGTACATCAAGATGGCGCAGGAGAGCGAGCTGGCCACTACGATCTCGTCGCTGAACGAAATCGAAACCGCCGCTGTGCATATTTCGCCCGGAACAAATTCGCCGTTTGCGACCGACAACGCACCTCCGACCGCGAGTGTAGTTGTCGGATTGAAGCAGGGAATGAACCTGACCAACGATCAGATCATGGGGATTGCGAATCTTGTCGCCAAAGCCGTTCCCGGACTCGATGTCAAGGATGTGGCCGTTGTTGATTCGAATGGCAACCAGCTTTGGGATGGTGGCGAGGAAGCTGGCCCGACTGGGATGGCCTCCAACAGGTTGACCGCAGAGCATCAATATTCGGACGACCTTCGCAAAGAGATGCAGGCGTACCTCGATGCCGTCCTCGGCCCGCACAAGTCCCTTGTGAGTGTTCACGCCGAGCTCAACTACAATCAAATCCACAGTCATCTAACCAATTTCAGCAAGGGCACGATTCTCAGCAGTCAGCAGACGGAAGAGAAATATTCGGGTTCTGCTGGCCCCGCCAATCCTAGTCCGGCAGGCATCGCAAGCAACTCGGCGGCTTCTGTTCCGCAGTATCCAAACTCAAGCGGCGGCGGCAAGAGCGGCGACTACACCAATTCTCAAGAGACCGACAACTACGAGCCGAACAAAGTAGAAACAGACACCCAGCAGGCACCCGGATCGGTGCAGCGCCTCGCCGTAGCCGTTCTGATCGACAGCAAGATTCCGCAGTCTACAGTTGCCCCGATTCAATCCTACCTATCGACGCTGGCTGGAGTCATGCCTGGCGATCCTTCACGCGCAGTGACCGTGCAGAGCGTTCCCTTTACCAATACTGCGATCCAGGATCAGCAGAACATGATGAAGACGATCGATTCGCAGAAACGCACCGACGACCTTCTGAAGATTGCCTCTGTGGGAGCGGTCGCTGTGATCCTGCTCTTCATCTTCCTGAAATCGAGCCGCGTTGCGTTGCCTAAGCAGTCGGAGCAGGCCCTGCTACAGCAGGAGAGCCAGCATCGACAGGCGCTTGGTCACGAAGAGGATTACCATCCTGAACAGATCACGCATGACGAGCCTATGACTATCGAGCAGGCGCTTGGCGAAATGCCGATGCCATTGCCGATGGCCGCAGAACGTCCTAATCGCCCGAAGCGGAAGCCGCTAGTCCCCGAAATCGAGGAGCACATGGATTTGAAACTGGAAAGCGTTCGAGAAATGGTCAAAGCGCATCCGTCATCGGTCGCTTTGTTGATTAAAGGCTGGGTCGCCGATGAATCCTCAGAAGGGTCCCGATAGACAAAGATGAGCAAAATTGTGCCAACTCGTGCCCCCGTACTTAATAACCGCCAAAAGGCGGCCATCCTGCTTGTCGCCATTGGTTCGGCGGCAGCCGGCGATGTGATGAAGCAGATGTCGGAAGACGATGTCGAGGTCATGACACTCGAAATCGCCCGCATGGGCAAGGTGACCTCCGAAACTCGGGGCGAGATCATCGAGGAGTTCTACAACCTTTGCCTGGCCCAAGAGTACATCGCGGAGGGCGGTGTCGATGCCGCCAAAGAGACGCTTGAAGCGGCCTTCGGATTTGAGCAGGCGCATCAGATTGTTGGGCGTGTTCTGCAGGCGATGCAGGTTGTTCCGTTCGACTTCATCAAGCGCGCAGACGCGGGCCAAGTCATCGCGTTCATCCAGAACGAGCACCCACAGACAATCGCGCTCATTTTGGCCTATCTCCAGCCAAGTCAGGCCGCTCTCATTTTGTCCGGTTTACCCGCCGAACTCCGCGCTGAAGTCGCGAAACGCATTGCGACTCTGGACAAAACATCGCCAGATGTCATCCGCGAAGTGGAACGCGTTCTAGAGCGAAAGCTGTCGAGCGTAGTTGCGCAGGACTTCTCGCACGCTGGTGGTGTCAAATCTCTTGTCCAAGTCCTCAACTGGGTTGACCGATCCACGGAAAAGACGATCCTCGAGTCGCTGTCCGAAAACGCTCCGGCAATCGCGGAAGAGGTCAAGAAGCTGATGTTCGTCTTCGAGGACATCCTGCTGCTGGACGACCGCTCCATTCAGCAAGTCCTCAAAGAGGTTGAACTCCAAGGAACTGTCGCTTGCGCTCAAGGGAATCAGCGAGAATGTTCAGGCACGTATCTTCAAGAATATGTCGGAGCGCGCAGCCAATATGCTCAAGGAGGATATCGAGTTCATGGGTGCTGTGCGTTTGAGACAGGTCGAAGAGGCTCAGCAACGAATCGTCAATATCATCCGCAAGCTGGAAGAAGCTGGGGAGATTGTTGTGGCGCGCGGTGGCGGGGAGGAGATGGTTGCCTAGTCAGCGCGAAATTTCCGCAGTCCCTCTATTTGCCGTGCCGCTCGAAATGCGCGACAGCACGCCTAAGGAAGACGGCCCCGCAGTGACCATGTGGTTGACACTTCCTGCGCTTGTCGAGTCGATCCGAAAGGTCAACGGCATTAAGCTGCTGGTTGATTCGGAGGCGAACCGCATCTTCGAAGATGCAGAGGTGCAGGCGGGAGGTATCCGTGACCAGGCCGAGCTCGATGCCCAGGCCATCATTGCGGAGGCACATGAGTCCGCTGGCGCAGTGCGCTCGGACGCGTTTGTTGAAGGCTATGCAAACGGCTTGACCGTCGCCCGGGAAGAAGTTGCTGCGGAGTACGCGGCAAAGTTCGATCAGCGGATCGCCACGATTACCGAGTCGCTCGATGAAATGGTTGCACTGATCATCCAAGAACGCGCCGAGCTCTGGCAGTCCATGGAGCACGAAATTACCGAATTCTCCCTCGATATTGCGCGCAAGGTGATCAAGACCGAAATCAGCCAAAATCCGAAAGTGCTCGAAGGGGTGGTCAAAGACGCCCTGCGCAGAGTTACGGATCGCACAAGCGTCCGCATTCTCATCAATCCCGACGAGCTGACCCACGCCCGCGCTTGCCGCGAAGACTTTATGCTCGCGCTCGACGGAGTCCGCAACATCGAAATAGACGCCGACCGCCGCATCGGCAAGGGCGGCTGCACAATTGAGACGACGGCAGGATCCATCGACGCCAAGATTGACACCCAGATTCAGCAAGTCGTTCAGGCGCTAAAGCAATGAGTTACGCCGAGCTTCTACCCCCAGTCGCGAGCCGTCCTGAGCTAACCCACGCAAAGGCCAAGCTGAAGCGCTGCGATCCAGTGCGCACGAATGGCATTGTGCAGCAGGTCATCGGCCTCATTGTCGAAAGTACCGGTCCGGCCGCTCACATCGGCGAAATCTGCAAGATTTACTACACGCGCAGTCGGCCGCCGATGCTTGCCGAAGTGGTCGGCTTCAAGTCCAACCGCGTTCTGCTCATGCCGCTTGGCGACATGTCCGGTGTACGTGCGGGGGCGGAAGTGATCGGGACGGGCCAAGATCAACAGATTGCGGTTGGCAAGCATCTTTTGGGCCGGGTTCTCGACGGTCTCGGCAACCCGATAGATGGACAAGAGCTGACCATCCCGCGCGATGCACAATACTATCCGGTCAATGCATCCCCGCCCGATGCGCTCAAGCGCCGTCGAATCACCGAGCAGCTTCCTGTGGGTGTCCGCGCGATTGACGGCCTGCTCACCATCGGCAAAGGGCAGCGTGTCGGCATATTCGCGGGCTCTGGAGTCGGCAAGAGCACGCTTTTGGGGATGGTCGCGCGAAACACTTCGGCGGACATCAATGTCATCTGCCTCACCGGCGAGCGAGGACGCGAGGTTCGCGAGTTTGTCGAAAAGGACCTCGGCGAGGAGGGGCTGGCGCGCTCGGTGGTGGTTGTGGCGACGTCCGACAAGCCGCCACTGGTTCGCCTGAAGGCGGCGCTCGTTGCGACCACAATCGCCGAATATTTTCGTGATCAGGGCAAGGACGTCATGTTCATGATGGATTCGGTGACGCGCCTCGCGATGTCTCAGCGCGAAGTCGGCCTCGCTGTCGGCGAGCCGCCAGCGACCCGCGGATATACACCATCGGTCTTCGCGCTGCTGCCTAAGCTCCTGGAGCGCTCGGGAACCTCGGATCGCGGCACGATCACCGCCCTCTATACGGTTTTGGTCGATGGCGACGATATGAACGAGCCGATCGCGGACAGCGTCCGTGGAATCCTGGACGGCCACATCGTGCTGTCGCGCGCGCTTGCGGCAAAAAACCACTATCCGGCCATCGATATCGGCGCGTCCATCTCCCGTGTCATGAACCAGATCACGACTGAGGATCATTTGCTTGCGGCGGGTGAAGTCCGCGGCATCATGGCGACATTCCGTGAGGCGGAAGACCTAATCAGCATCGGCGCGTACAAAGAGGGCAGCAATCCGGCGATCGACCGCGCGCGCAAGCTGATCATTCCAATCGTTTCATTTTTGCGGCAACGGGAGCACGAGCCTGCGCTGCCGGAGATCACAAAACAAACTCTGATTAGGTTGGTAAGCGATGACGAAATTTAAGTTTCGGTTGCAGACGGTGTTGGAGCAACGTGAGCGGCTGGAGAGCCAGGCGATCGTCAGCTACGCGCAGGCCAAGCAGGCAATTGCCGAGGCTGAGGCGACCATGGATGATCTCAAGGCGCTGCTTCAGGAGCTAATCGACGGCATTACTAGTCTGCGCCTCGCAGGAAGTATCGATCCGCGCGAGCAGGTCGCTTACCAGGACTATATGAAGACTGTCAAGAGCGATATCGCGACGCAGGCCATCGTAATCGAAAGCCTTCAGCAAAGGGCAGAAGCGATGCGGGGTCAGCTAGTGGACGCAAGCCAAGACCGAAGGGCCATCCATAAGATGCGCGAACACAAGCTTGACTCGCATAACTTACGCATGCAGACACACGAGCTTAACGAGGCAGACGACATGTCCACCCTCCGGCATCGCCTACGCGGCACAGAACAGGCGGCATAAACAATGGAAATCCCTACCGATCATATCATGGCCAGAATCGATGCGATCCAGGCGCGCATCGACGCAATCACGGGATCGCAAAGCCCGGCCGCTGCTCCGGTGCCAGCGAAATTCCAATTTCTCGTCAGTACTGCAAAATGCAACGCAGCTTGATCCAAGCGGCCAGGCTGTGCGGCCGCTTGGAGTCGCGAGCTACACGCAGCAGATTCAGCAGAGCGCGCAAAAGTATGGCCTCGACCCAAAGCTAATTCAGAGCGTCATGCAGGTCGAGTCGGACGGCAATCCGAACTCCGTTTCGCGCGCCGGAGCGTTGGGATTGATGCAGCTTATGCCGTCGAATATTCAGGAAGCGGGCGTGACGAATCCCTTTGATCCCACCCAAAACATTGATGCCGGCGCCAAGCAGCTATCTTCGGCGCTCAGCGAGTTCGGTGGCAACCTCGATTTGGCGCTGGCGGCGTATAATGCAGGTTCAGGCGCGGTGAAGAAGTTCGGCGGTATCCCGCCCTATGCCGAAACGCAAAACTATGTCCGCAAAGTGCGCGCGCTCATGGATCAGGCCGTGCAACCGGCTGAATAACATTTGAAAGTCGTCATCGCCATCTTCGTTTTGCTCGCGATCGTAGGGGTCTTATTCGGCCTCGCATTCATCCATGTCATCAAAGTGGACGGGCTGGCGAAATCGTCGCCAGTGATGGCGTCGGCGCTTAAGTCGATGGGCCTCTACAAGCCTCCGAAGCCCGCGCCAGTGGCCGTAATCGCAGCCATACCGTCTCAGGTTTCGTCAAACGATGACGAAAAGCAGGCACTCGACGCAGAAAAGGCGCAGATAGAAACGGAGCGGGCTAGCCTGGAAAAACTCAAGGCACAGCCGAGCGCTCCTGCCGCCGATCCTGTCACAGTCCCAATTTCTCCGAAGCTCGTCAACATCTACGACTCGATGGGACCAGACGACCTCGCGCGGATCTTCGCCAAACAGGCCGATAGCGAAGTCGCCAGGGCGCTTGCCGCCATGGACGAGCGCAAGGCCGGGAAAGTGATGGCCGCGATGCCTGCCGACCGCGCCGCCAAGATAGCCGCGATGTTGAGCCGATTGCCTGCGCCAACCGACCAATCGCAAGCTGGCCAGCCTGCTCCGGCAGATGCGTCCGGCGGCGGCGCTCCCGCAACCACGACTCAGTAGCTAGCAACTCACGCAAACACAGATCGAATGCGGAACGAGATGTAGTTGACCAGATTGACTAACAGAATCAACATGCCGAGCAGCACTCCGGTTTCCAGATCGTTGCCGATTTGAATGTCGTTCTGCAGCATAAACCCGATCCCGCCAGCACCGACAAAACCTAGGATCGCCGAGGCCGAGATGCTGATCTCGAAGGCATAGAGTGTGGCCGACAAATAGTTTGGGAAGACCTGCGGAAGCATGGCAAATGCGAAAATCTGTGCGGGGTTACCCCCCGCTGACTTCACCGCTTCAATCGGCCCGGGTGAAATGCTCTCCAACGCTTCTGCGTAGAGCTTTGACAGCATGACGAACCCGCCAAATGCAAGCGCAACTGTCCCCGCCGGTGCTCCGAGGCCGATTACAGAGACAACAATTAGGGCGTAGACCAGCACGGGAATCGCGCGGTTCATGTTCAGGAACGTCTTGATCAGGATGCTCAGTGGCCTGAAAAATGACGTTGTTCGCGCCGCTAAGAACGACACCGGGAACGCACAAACGGCGGCGATTACCACGCCAACTAGCGCCATCTGAAACGTTTCCACGAGTGGCTGCCAGGCGGATTTGATCGAGTCGAGGTCAGTGGCGCGGTCGTCCTTCGTGCGCGGAAACATTGCCAGAATCCGTTCGCCAGCGGCTTTGATGCCCGTTTTGAAGTGGGTGAAATCGAAGTCGATTCCTTTGAGCGCCCACCAGATGATCCAGGCAAATACAGCGAAGCCGACCAGCCGCCACACCAGAATCCACTTGCTGCGGAACGCCCGTACAGCGGTTTGCCTTTTGCCCGTTTGGGTGATCATGCGCCTTCTTCCAACGCGTTGAACATCTCCGAGTCGCTAATTCCGAGTACGGGTCCGTCATAGACGAGCTTGCCGCTTCGAAGTGCAACGATTCGAGTGCAATATCGCTTTGCAATCTCCAAATTGTGGATCGACAGCAAGACCATAGCTCCGCTCGATCGCGCGTACTCTTGCAGGAGGGTCATGATCTCGTCGGTAGTCCGCGCGTCGAGATTGGCAGTTGCTTCGTCGCCTAAAATGATCTCTGATCGTTGCGCAATCGTGCGCGCAATCGCGACCCTCTGCTTCTGGCCGCCTGAAAGCTCACGAACCCGAGTCCACTCAAATCCAGTTAGTCCGACTTGTGCAATGCATTCGTATGCAAGTTCAAAATCCTGCCGCGGGAACAGGTGAAAAATGGATGGGAGTGTGCTGGTGTAGCCAAGTCGGCCAACAAGGACGTTCTTAATTACTGTCAATCTCTCGATCAGGTTGAATTCCTGAAAGATCATGCCGATTTTGCGGCGAATCATGCGCCTGCGTGCATCGGGAAGTGCATTGATTTGGCTGCCGAGCACATCGAGCGAGCCGCCGGTGGGGGTCACAAGGCCGTTGATGCAGCGTAGGAGGGTCGATTTGCCCGCGCCAGAGCGTCCGATCAGGCCGATGATTTCACCCTTGTCCGCAACCAAGTCGATCCCCTGCAGGACCGGCACGCCGGTTCGATAGGAGTGGGTCAGGTTGTGGATTTGAAGAATGGGCATGGAGACAAAAACATCGCAGGGGCGAAAAGCCGCAGCGATGCTATTTTTTGAGCGACTTCAGGTTCAAATGCAAGACCGTTGCCGCTTTGCGAACTGGATCGAACACAGAATCGTTAGCAGGTTCCCACCTTGTCACCTGGAGATCCTTCAGCGCTGGTTT
Source organism: uncultured Armatimonadota bacterium (assembly GCA_963699265.1). GTDB lineage: Bacteria > Armatimonadota > Armatimonadia > Armatimonadales > Capsulimonadaceae > CAXSEA01. The sequence continues at coordinate 3,612,147 of OY969427.1, forward strand.
TGCAACAGGATCCGTGTTGATTGAGATCAGCGCGGCTTTGATTTTGGCCAATGTTGCGGGATCGAGGTTGCCACGTGCCACGAGCATGCCGTTTGCGATTGGCCCAACTCGTGCGAGAACCACCAGATCGGCTCGTTGAGTTGGCGTCTTTGTGAAGAGTGTCATCGCCTCGTCGAAAACGCATCCCGCATCCACCGTACCATTGAGAACGGCCGGAATGACAGCGGGCGAGCCAGCGAACTCTTTTTGGCCTAGATCGTGATCCGGGTCTATGCCGTGCTCTTTCAGATATTGGTAGGGATACAGATAGCCGGATGTTGATGTCGGTTCCGCGAACGCCATCTTTTTGCCGCGAAGCTGCGCGATCGACGTTATGCCTGTCTCCCTGCGTGTGACTATCACGCCGTAGTAATACAGGCTGCCGTGAACATCCGGCATAGCAAGAGGAATCAAATGCTCCGGCGTGTTCTGCATTTTGCTCGCGAAAAGAACATACGACAGAGGATTCAGGTAAGCAATATCGAGTTGGTCGGCCTGCAACGCCTGCGCGACACCGACGTAGTTCGCAGCCACAAAAATATGAGCGTCCTTGCCGGTCTTTACGCCGAGGTAGTTCGCAAACGGCGTATAGAGCTCTTTCAGCTTGTTCGGCGCGTCATAAGGGATTACGCCGATATTCAGCCTGTTGTCCGCCATGGCAGGTCCGGCCACAAAAAATTGCGAAGCAAGTATCAATAGGGCGCAAATCGCATTGGCTGTTCTGACAGAAATAGCCCGAGCAGCAGATTTGGATGGGATCATCATTAGTCTCTCAAGAACAAGATAGTGGTTTCGGACGACAGGGCGTTGTCCGATTTCCGGCTATGATACCTTGCGGACAAAATTCGTGGTGCGTGAGCGCTCGTGCCCATAGGAATTGGAAAGGGAGAGAGGATTACTTGAGACGACAGGCGGGGACGCCTGGCCTACACCTATCCAACAAAAATAAGGACGAGCCACATTTGCTGGCTCGTCCCTTACTACGCTGTCTCGATCAGTCTTAACTCGCGGTAAAGCTGCCTACCGCTGATGTCGCAGTCAGGAATCCGTCGAATGACGAAACCTGATAGTAGTAGGTTACGCCAGTCGTCAGTCCCGTGATCTGCAGCGAATGGTTAAGCAGAAATGTCGCGCTGGACACCGATTTGGTCAAGCTCGTCTTACTGGTGCCGTACACGACTTTTTCGTTTGACTCGGCGCTCGTTCCCCAGGTTATAGTCGCAGTTCCGGTTCCCGTTGAAAGGAATGGTCCGGAAATGATCTTGACTGTAGTGGGATGTGTTCCGAACGGCTCCGTGTAGAGCGACTGGCCGCCCGAATACACCGCGCGTATCTCGTAGTAGTACGCAGTGCCGTTGGTTAGGTTTTTGTCGATGTAGGTGGTTCCGGGGACATTCGCCAAGAACATGGCACTCGTGCCGTTAACGCGGTACAGATTATACGATTTCGCGGCTGGTGCTGCATTCCAGGCGAGGTATGCAGCTTGATCTGCTGGCTTCGCTCCAAAGTGGAGCGGCGGCGGAGAACCAAGATCGGTCTGGAGATAGTTGCCGTTGAAGGATCCCCATCCCGTTGAACTGTCGTAGCCCTTGACCGCTGGAAAGTACAGGTTCGTGCTTCCGTCCATAATGTCATGGAACACAGTCGGGTACCGGAACGTGTAGCCGCTATAGCCGTCCGCGCCGATCTGATAGATAGCTGGGTTCGCGAAACCAAGCGGGGGTAAGCCGTTGTTTGCGCGCTCTTCGTTGGCTAGTGCCGTAAACCCAGCCCAGATTGGGGCCGCGCAGCTTGTACCGCCGAAAGTTAGTGCGGCGTCGGCGACGCCTCCGAATACGATGTCATAGCCGGTGTCGGGGTTGGCGTCGAACGAAACGTCCGGCGTGTTCCTGCTTGTCGATGGGTTCGGATTCGGCAAATCCGTTCCTGCGGTTGTGTAGTTTGAGGGAATCGCGCCTGCCGATGGAACGATGCCGACCTGGTAGAACGGAGTCGGCCAAAGGCGGCTGATTCCACCGCCTCCTCCGCCTCCGGTCGAGGTCGCGGGCGTACCCCATGACGTTTCGGACAGATAGTGCTCATTCGTGCCGGGTGTCATAACGGCTAGGGTTGTTCCTCCAACGCCGCACATATAGGGCTGCGATGATGGGTCGTCCACCAAAAGCGCGGTAGGATCGGTTCCGTTCACCGTTGAGCTTGTTCCCGCGCCGTCGTACGCGCCATTGTCTCCCGCGGCCGCAAAAATCGACTGACCTTGCGAGGCCATCTGCTCGAAAGCATCGTTTTCGCCGTCAAGACTGACGCTATCGTTGGTGATTTCCGGCGCACCCCAAGATGTGCTGATCTCCTTTGCCAGATTATCGTCGGCAATTTTCTGGTATTGCTGGACGACGAGCGAATTCATGTTGCCGCCGGCATAGACTAGTATCGCGCTTGCTTCGGGCGCGACCGCAAGCTGGAGTTCGATGTCGAGTGTCACTTCATCTTCGCCACCTGTTGGCGTGACTGGATTGGTCGGATCGATTTCGTTGGTCGGCACGAGCATCGGCAGTCCGTATTTCTGTTCATAGAGCAGGATGTCCGACGGCGCGTATGTGTCAAGCTCAAACAGCCCGAGCGTCTGACCCTTCCCATAACCCGTTGTGTCGGACGTATTGGCTGGCGGGTAGAGCTTTAGGTTGTAGGCGGTCTCGATGTCTTTGGGTGTCAGGCCGCCGTTCATCGCGCTTCCCTCGCCTGTCGATGGCGAGATTTCCTGCAGCAATCGACCTTGCTTGGCACCTAATGTTGCCGCCAGCTTGGACATGGCTGCATGGCTACGGCGCAGGTGCGATAGTTGCGTGGCCGCATCGCTGAGGCCAGAAATACCTTCAATCTTGGATGCGATGTCCGCCGGTACCTGCGGATTTGAGAGCGGGGCATAGAATACGTGCCCGTCCGGCGCGGTGTAGTTGTCGATTGCTATGTTGAACGCAGACTCAATCACACCGGCCAAACCAGTAACTTGAAGCAGCTTTCGACTAGGCAGAGTTGATGAGATGGTCAAACCAGACGATGTCGCATAGTTTTCTACGGCTGCATAGTCGGATGCCGCCGGGCTGTAAAGCGACTGAAACTGCGAGGTTGAGTAATACTGTCCAAACGCGGGGTTTCCCGGCGTGTACATATTTTGGACGGCTTGGTCAAGCTGCGCCTTGTTTTGGAACGGTAGAACAAAGACGAGCGTGAGCTGCTGATTTGGATTGATCGGGCCGAGCAAAGTAGACTCGCTGACCATTGGCGGGATGTGTCCCGGAACGGTCACGAGGCTGTCAGATTGAGCTGGACATGCTTCGAACAGACAGCTAGCCAGGACGATGAGCGGCAGAACGAACTTGGCGCAGGAGCGCCTTTTGTCTCGAACGTGCATCTGATTGGTCCTTTGGCAAATACAGTGGTTTACTGTGAGATTGCCTGATTTACCCGCGAATAACGCACATAAAACGAGTTTGCGCAAAAAATTCGGAGATTACTGATGGAATTACTGAGCGGACATACCAAGCCACCGTTCGATAGAGCCACCGCCATTCGTTTGTACATGGAGGATAACCCATGGGAAAAGTCGAATCACTTGTTACGAACCAGTACGCAATCCAACCGCCAGCGGCAAGACGGAACGGTTCGAATGTTTGGCACGTAATGCTAACACAGATTTAGCTTGAAAGGTAATTGAATGCTGCGATTTGGAATTGTAGGCTGCGGAGGGATTTCGGGGACGCATTTCGAATGCCTCGCGAAGCTGGAAAAACAAGGACTTGCACGATTTGTCGCGGGAGCCGAGACTAACCCGGAAATGCGCGCGAAGCGTGAAACCGAATGGGGTATTCCGATCTACGGCACTCTGACCGAGATGCTGAAGCGCGACGATCTCGACGTTGTCAGCGTCTGCTCGTACAGCGGTGTCCATGGAGAAAACTGCGTCGAGATTTTGAACAGTGGCCGGCACGCCCTGTGCGAAAAGCCGATGGATGTCAAACTATCCAAAGTTGACGAAGCCATCGCTGCGGCGAAGAAGAAAGGCGTGACCCTTGGCGCGATCTTCCAGCAGCGATTCACGCCTGGCCCGCAGAAGGTCAAGCGCGCAATCGAGCAAGGATATTTCGGCGAGATTGTGTTGGTCCATTGCGAAACACCCTGGTGGCGCGACCAAACCTATTACGACGGCGGCGCATGGCGCGGCACTTGGGCGCTCGACTGCGGCGTTCTCTGCAACCAAGCGCCGCACATGATCGATCGACTGATTTGGCTGGGCGGAGATGTCGATGAGGTCATCAGCGCGACTTGCGAGCCGGGCCGCGACCGCAAAATTGAGGCGGAAACGAACGCCGTGGCGACGGTTCGCCTCAAAAACGGCGCACTCGGCACAATCATTGGGACGACGCTGGCGTTCAGCGGTCTTCCGCAACGCGTGATTATCTGCGGAACAAAGGGAAGCGCGGCGTTTTCCGGCGACGAGTTGGTCAATTTCGTGACCAAGGAGCCTTTCGAGGTCGCACCCGAAACGGCAGTGGATTCTCCCTCTGGAAAAGCAGACGACGCTTCGACCGCCAGCAATCCACTTTCCCTTTGGTCGGACAACCACCTGGCGAACTATGTTGACTTTGTCCAGGCTATCAACGCAGGCCGCCCGCCATCCGCGACCGCCGAGGACGGCCGAAGGGTTGTAAGGACGCTGAATTTGATTTATGAGAAGGCGGGGGTAGGGCCGTTTGGGAAGGGGTAGGGCGCCAGAATATTTGGCGCAGGTAAACTGTCGTTATGAATCAACTAAAGATCGTCGTGGAAAAACATTCGGACGGTTATGTGGCCTATCCGCTCGGAATCAAAGGCGTGGTGGTCGGTGACGGGGACACTTATGATGAGGCATTAGCGAATCTGAAGTCTGCCATTGAATTTCACGTTGAGACGTTCGGGATTGAATCTATTGAGGTCATTACCAAGCTGTAGTTTGGAGTCCTGTCACATGGCCGAAATGTGCATCTCGTGTAACTAGAGTTAATCCGGATTGAATCGCAATCGCAGAAACCCAGACGTCGTTTTCGGGAATGGGTGTGCCGCTAGCTCGCAGCTGCTGACGAATCGCCCCATAGACACGCGCCGTTTCTGTGTAGCATGACAGCACGATGCTTCGCGCCGCGAGCTCGTCTCTGCGTTGAACGTTCTGGTCTACCTTTCCCGATTTGTGCGCTCCATAATAGAGTTCCCCTAACACGACAGACGGAATATAAACAGCGTCTGTCTAGTGAGCGGAATGCAGCGATGCCATTACATTCGGTTCGCCAGCAAAAATTGCGATAACGATGTTCGTGTCCAGGCACAAGGTCATTGCCAGGAGCCATGCTCTATCGTCTCGCAACTCTCCTCGATCGCCTCCGACATCAATTTCAGATCACTTTTCGAAATCGTGCCAGCAAGGTCGAGAATACTTTGACCGTTTGGTTGGCGGCGATAATTTATCAACCAATCCGAAAGATCGTCAACCTCGTCGGGGCGAAGCTCTCTAATTGCGCGTTCGATTTCCTGAATGCCCATGGAGTCATTTTACCGCCGGGTGCCCACGCTAGCTTCGGGGTGTCTGGTGCCATGCTCTAACTTCCGAGTTAGGCATGTCTTTGGTACGCTTCATCAACGATCCCGTGATGCGGTTCGCCGCCGCGCCCTGTTCCATCTCCAATCTTGCGTCCGTCGCGCAGGAATATTATGGATTCCATGTCCGGTTTCGCAAGCTGACGCCCGTAATTTCAGGCATTACCGTTTCAGGACATGCCTAACTCGGAAGTTAGAGCATGGCACCAAATAGCGAAACCTAGGCAGGACACCTGGCAAGGCACCAGACTCGCCGAAGCAAGCAAGGGCACCCGGCATCAATGAGCAGGTCTGCTGCTACCTCTATCCCGGCGTCATTTGATTCCGCGCCAAAAACTCCGGATGTTTCGATCAGGTCATAGGCCTGTTCTCTAGCTTCATTGATCGGAATCGTAGCGCATTGTCGTATAATTCCCTCGATTTGCATTTTTCCGATTGTGGAGCGGCGAGGAACAGCTTGCTCTGCCAAGCTGCACCGTTTGCCAGCGCAAAATCATGGCCGTAGGAATTAACGGACAACCCACGACGCAACTATTATCCAGTGGTATATGGACGGATAGACGGAACTTGCTTCACCACGGCTGAGCATCTCGGAACCGTCTAGGACATAGATTGCTGGGCCAGTCTCCTTTGCTGCAAGCACTGTCGATCCCGAGTCTTCTCCAACTTGAACATAGCCAAAGCCTCCGACGTACGGCCTTATAAACGAACGATCAATTCGCGCAGTACCATCAGTACGGATTATGCTCTCATACTTCTCTAGTAACTCCCGAACTGCCTGGGGGCAATCTAGAGGCAAGCGTGAAGATTCTTCATTGGCAAGGGTGCAGTGGAACAGTTCACTATCGTTCAGCAATAATAAGGCAGATATTTCAGCTTCACTATCCGTCAGAGTGAAGGTTTTATCCTTAAATAATTTCCATGTCAACATCGATTCTCTATCAGCCTTTGAAGCATTCTTCAAAAGTGTATACGTAACAAAAACCAAAATACCAATTGCGATAATCGTTGTTATCAACATAAGACTATCAGATACTCATAGGCCAAATGCCTGATGTTGCAGCTCATGTAGCCGCAAAGTAAGTTGGCAGTTGGCCCATGGTTAATACTACATATTGGGCTTACTTAGTTACTGCATGATCAACGTCATGTACGACACGCCCTGTAATCGTATAGCGATTGAAGCCGATGACCAAGCCCTTTTCAAGTCTAATTAATTTAGAGTGCGCCGCCATATGTTCTGCATATGTCAGACTGCGTAGGTTCAACCGGGAACTGTTGATAGCGGCCGGTAATCCACCAGTGGGAAATAGCGTCAGTACCGTGCGTCCCTTAGTAAGATTGATTGGATGCCCGAGAAGCGGATGAATATGGTGGACATACGTCTTCAACGGTCTTAAAGATTTCGGAATAATTTTGGCTGCTTGCCTAGTGGCTTCTGCCCTAATTGCTTCCGCACCCACCTCCGCTATCTTCTTTGCAGCCAGCTTTTTTAGTCCCGCCGATCCTGCGGTTGCTATTAGCTCGACTGCCATTTCAGAATATACTCCCCAGGCATAATCATTGCTGTGCTCGTCCACAAATCCGCTTGTTCCCATTTCTTTGTGAATGTCATCCGTTAGGCCAAAGGTCAACGAACTGCCGGCCCCACTCCAAAAATTACTTTCGTCGTCTAGCCAGTCACAACCATCAGGATCGATCTCGTTGACTGGATTGTCCCCAGCATACCCGTAGAGGTTCATGCCGCCGTCGTAGCCGATGGGGTCGCGGTTGAGGAAGCGTCCGTTGGTCGGGTCGTAGTACCGTGCGCTGAGCAGGTAGCGGCTGTGGGGGACGCTGTTCGAGTCCTTGTAGGCGCTGTCCCACTCGCAGTAGTAACCGTACTGGCCCTCGAAACCGACGGGGTCGAGGTACGTCGTCTCCGCCCCGTCGTTCTCCCGGTAGTCGCGCCGCAGGTCGCCGTAGGCGTTGTAGACCGCGACGTCGGTGATGTAGTTGCCCGAGAAGAGCGACGAGGGGTTGTTGCGCTGGACGAGCGTTCCCTGCGGATCGACGGCGTAGCCGTACTGGTAGCCGACGCTCACCGTCTCGTACCGCTCGCGCAAACCGTCCGCGTCGTATCCGTTGGCCGCCTGGATCGACGCGGTTGAGACCGAGTACGACTCCTCCACCAGCGGGTTGCCCTCGATGTCGTAGAGGAAGTAGATCGTGCCGTCGCCCACCGCGGTCTTAACGCCGCGCCTTCAAATTTTGCCCGTAAGCGTATATGCTAAGGCATAAAGCATTATTGGCGCCACTAATGCTCCATACAACGCACTTAGGGCAAGATGACGTATTCTACGATCCCTTGCGAAGACGAGCGAAGGCAATGCAACTACAACAACAACTACCGAAGAATAAAAAAACGTTGCGAACCCGCATGCTAATGTGACCGCGAATATTAAGGCGTTGGCCAAGTAAGCTGCACGGTCGATCGAAGATCGTTCACGCATTATTAATAGCTGCCTCCATTAAGATGTCTCGCCCTTCGGATCATTGACATAACAAAAAACCTGAAGGGCGAGTAGCAGAGGGCTCATAAACACTAGTAACTTAGCCAATACAGTCTAGAATCCTCTGTGATATTGCTCTCCTCCAATAAGAGTTCCCGGCCCGAATGTATGCTGGATAAACTTCGATGGCTGATATCCAAAAAGCTGCTTATGGCCGCTGGGTAATGCGCTATTGTATTCGAATATCTCCATAGAGGGAAATTGACGATAATGTGCGTATCCAGAAACCTTATTTCCCAAAATATGGAATGTTGTTGTAAAGCTGGCAGCTGGTGCTACGTGGGTAGATCCAGCGTCGTAAAAAGGATCCCAACCAGTGCCGTTAACTTTTATGTCCCATCCGCCATCTTTCGTCCGAGTGGGAGCTGACACAGCTTGCTCTAAAGATGCCATAGCGTGCTCCTGAAAGTTGTTGTACAACGTCATTGTCGATCCGGCTGTATGCGGGGGATACCGGATTAATCGGCCGGTTTTCGTATTTAGAGCAAAGTCCACTCGAACCCTGTCGGCTTCGGTATCGTAGTTGAATCCTCGTCCGTCACCTTTGTGCGTAACATATAGCCCCTGAAGCGGCTGAAGAGAAACGAATTCGGGCATCGGAATGAAAAGCGCTATCGAAATACGAACCCAGTTCGGATCGTTAGTTGGGAACGGGTCTTTTGAGGTCCCATTCGGATCCACCTCGTTCACCGGATTGTCCCCGGCATACCCGTAGAGGTTCATGCCTCCCTGGTAGCCGATGGGGTCGCGGTTGACGAACCTGCCGGTTCCTGGGTCGTAGTAGCGGTGGGTCAGCAGGGTCGGGTAGATTCTGGGGTAGAGGCCGCCGCCGGGCGCGGTTGTGACCGCCATCTCCCAGTCGGAGTAGTATCCGTACTGTCCCTCGAAGCCGACCTGGTCGAACGGCGTGTACTCGGCGTCGCCGGGCGCCCCTGCGGTCTGGTCGGCGCGCTGCTGGCCGTAGCCGTCCCACACCGCGATGTCCTCGCACGGCTGCGAGGTGTCGGTGCTGTTGACGCGCGCCACGACGCTGCCCTGCGGGTCGTAGGCGAAGCCCTCGAAGCCGCCGGTCGAGAGGTAGCGCTCCCGCAGTCCGTCGGGCGCGTACGCGTTGACGTTCGTGATGTTCGCCGTGCCGCCGGTGTAGGACTCCTCGACGAGCGGGTCGCCCTGTATGTCGTACAGAAAATAGATGGTGCCGTCCGTGGGCGTGGTCTTTATGCCGCGCATGCCGTCGCCGTCGTAGACGTTGGCGATCTCCGTGGTCGAGCCCGAGACGACGCTGGCCAGCCGCTCCTCGGGATCGTACGAGGCGGTCTCGCCCGAGAAGACGCTCAGCGGCGCGGTCGTCGATGGCGAGGTCTGGTTGCCCGCGGCGTCGAAAATGAAGGTCGCAGGTGTGTAGAGCTGGTTGTCGGCGTTGAACCCGAAGTTGTTACCGGACGTGGAAGACGGCTGCTTGAAGGCATCGATATTGTCGGCGAGGTCGTAGGTGAAGTACTGGTCGTAGTCGACTACCGCCATCGGCGCGGAGCCGCCCGCCGCCGTCGCCGCGCTGTTCTCGTGCGACAGCCGGTCGCGGTTGTCGTACGTCCAGGTGTACGTGCGACCCCAGTTGAAGAGGTGGGGGGCCGAGGGAGTCGTGTCAACGGTCTCGCTAAGCCGGTTGCCGGCGGCATCGTACGAAGTGCCGTTGTAGTCCGCGATTTCGGTCGTGTACCACGTCGGGTTGTTCAGGTTGTAGTTGTTGTTCGCCAGCGTGTTGAGGAAGCCGCGCGGGTTGTAGTTGTAGCTGACGCTGACTACGCCGTTGTTTTCGCTGGTCAGCCAGTCGTTGTTGGCGTAGTTGTAGTAGGCCTTTTCGGTGCTTGTCCCGCGCGGGTTGAGCCATGGGAGCTTCAGCTCGTCCATGCGGCCGCCGACGTCGTAGAGGTAGGTCATGTCCCCAGCGTTGGTCGTCAGCGGGTTGCTGACGCTGGTGGGCAGGGTGGTCGAGGCGAGCGTCCCGTCGAGGTTGTAGCCGTACGACAGCACCTGGTTCGACGGGCCGCCGGAGAACGACTTCGAGGTCTGCAGGACGTTGTCGAGGTCGTCGTAGCCGACTGTGGACGAGTCGAAGAAGTCGTCGAACGTCAGCCGGGTGCCCACGCTAGCTTCGGGGTGTCTGGTGCCATGCTCTAACTTCCGAGTTAGGCATGTCTTTGGTACGCTTCATCAACGATCCCGTGATGCGGTTCGCCGCCGCGCCCTGTTCCATCTCCAATCTTGCGTCCGTCGCGCAGGAATATTGTGGATAACGGGCCTAGGTTCGCAAGCGGACGCCCGTAATTTCAGGCATTACCGTTTCAGGACATGCCTAACTCGGAAGTTAGAGCATGGCACCAAATAGCGAAACCTAGGCAGGACACCTGGCAAGGCACCAGACTCGCCGAAGCAAGCAAGGGCACCCGGCTGTCGTCTACCAAGCCTTGATACGATAATAACGTCCTCTTATGTGATTTCCAGCACTTCAGCTACTCTGATCTCAATCTTAGTTGATTGGTTCCAAACATCGTAGCTGGAACGCCGAATTAGGATATCCCCTTTGATTAACCGGGCGTCTGAGCCGACGAGACAGACGTCAGCTTCGAACGCGTTGCTAACGAATCGTCCGCCAATGTCTAGCGACCGAGTTGGTGATTGTTCGCCGAGCACAATTACGCCGACTTTCGGCTCGCGGTCGGTGCTGAGTACTTGAATTGGCAGCACGTCACCTGTTGTCAAGAGCGTTTCGGCTCGAACTTTGGAATCAGTGGCCATTATCGAAACACCGAATTCCCGTCCCCCCTTTCGAGCCCGGTTCCAGAAAGTGCCGCATCTAACGATATCGCATAGTGCGTCTGCAAGCTCAATAAATGTTCGGGGAAGCAATCTGAGATAACATCGATGACGCGCAACGAACTTCATTGGCTCAGCGCTGACAAAGTATGGGGGTGCAGGTGCCGAGTCCCTATTTTTGACCATTAACTCAACTCGGTTTACCGCGTTTTCGAGCGCGACTCTCGCTCTGTATGCCTCTGTGCCAGCGCCAGCACTCCAGATGTCGCCGCCTTCTGTAACTATTCGAGTCACTTCCGGATCAGACTGCTGCGCAAATCCGGTAAGCATTGGAACCTCCATGGAAATCAGTTCGTGGGAGCCGCCGACAAACCATGACTTTGCCTCGATTCCATCTTCGCCAAGCACGGGATCAACCCGAATGCCTGATAGAAATGTCCAGCCGCTCTGGATAGTCAATTTATCCATAAATATGGTCGTCATTCGTCTACCTCAAAACAAAAACTCCCCTCGCCGTATCAAGTCGGCGAAGGGAGCAGCATGCAAGACCACCCACTACTTCTTCTCCGGCACCTGTTCGCTGGAGTGGCCGGGGAAGATTTTTGCGCCAGGATGGATGAGCGCGTAGGCGTGGTTGACTGCGGTCGCGGCGTCGCCGAAGCCGGTGGAGATCAGTGGCAGCTTGCCGTCGTAGATGACGATGTCGCCTGCGCTGTAGACACGCGGAATGTTCGTTTCCATCCGCGAGTTGACTTTGATGTAGTTGCCATGCAGCTCTAGACCCCACTGCTTGATCGGGCCGAGGTTGGCGAGGAAGCCGAGGTTGAGCAGCAGATGGTCGCACTCGACCTGAGTCTCCTCCATGGTCTTGTTGTGGTAAATGGTTACGCCTTGGACATGCTCGTCGCCGTGGATCGCCTTGACCTCATGGAACGTGTGTACTTTCACTGGCATTTCAAGGACCTTGACGATTGTGTCGTGGTGCGCGCGGAACTGGTCGCTGCGGTGAATGAGCGTGATGCTTTCGGCGACATCGCTGAGATTGAGCGCCCAGTCGAACGCCGAGTCGCCGCCGCCGACAATCATCAGCTTCTTGCCCTTGAGCTTTGCCTTGTCGGTGATAAAGTAGTGGACACCCTTGCCCTCAAGGTCGGCGAGATTGGATAGGTCGATCTTGCGCGGGGTAAATGCACCACGCCCCGCCGAAACAATCGCTGTACTCGCCTGGAATTTCAGCCCTTTGTCGGTTGCGATATTAAGGATGTCGCCTTCAGGAACTAGCTCAGTGACCTTCTGATTGAGCTGGACATTGAGGTCGTACTGCATCATCTGGTCGGTCAGATTTTGCACCAAGTCTTTGGAATAGATCTGCGGGAAACCAGCAACGTCAAAAATGTACTTTTCAGGATAGAGGGCGGAGAGCTGGCCGCCAAGCTGCGAAAGGCTGTCGATGACCAGGGTTTTCATGCCGCGAAGGCCAGCGTAGTAGGCGGCGTATTGGCCGACAGGGCCAGCGCCGATGATGGCAAGGTCGTAGAGTTCGTCCGTGGAGGTGTTTGAGTCCAATGCTTCCAATCCTGATGTGAGGCGTTATCGAGTCACAATTATATATAAAAATGGGGGCGGAAGTCAACACGCGGCAAGCCCTTTCCCCCAACCCCCTTTCCCGTAGGAATAGGAAAGGGGAAAATCAAGACGACAGGCGGGGACGCCCGTCCTACAAAATATCCAACTCTGTCCTCTCCCTGCGGGAGGAAGGGCCTGCGAAGTGGGAAGGTGGGAGGGCTACTTCGCCGATTCCCACTTTTCCCTCTCAAGCAGCATTTTCTTGCGTTCGACGCCCCAACGATATCCGGCCAAATTGCCGTCTGCGCGGACGACCCTATGGCAGGGGACAACCACCGCGACGGGATTGGTGGCGCAGGCGCGGGCAACCGCGCGCGTCGCTGCCGGGCTACCGATTTCGGCGGCGACGTCGGTATAGGAGCGCGTCTGACCGAGTGGGATCGCCTGCAGGTGGCGCCAGACTCTCATTTGGAATGCCGTCGCTTGCAGGTCGAGAGGCAGGTTCAGTGGGATGGACGAGCCAGCAAGATGGGCAACGACGCTTTTTGACCACTCCGCTAGACACGAATGTGTTTCTGCGGCGAGTTCCGCGCGCGGATATTCCTTGCGCAACTCGGATTCGAGGTGAGTGTCGTCATCGCCAAGAGTGACGGCGCAGACACCCTTTTCCGTTGCGGCGACGAGAAGCCGGCCAAGCTGGCAATCGACAATGGTGTACGAAATGCGCATGCCTGCTCCGCCTTTGCGGTACGCGCTGGGAGTCATGCCGAGATGGGAAGCGGAGCGTTCGTAAACGCGGCTGGTGGAACCGTAGCCTGCATCGAAAATCGCGCTGGTTACGGGTTCGCCCATCTGCAGGCCCGTTTTGAACTGTTTCAGGCGCAAGTTCTGCGCGAACTCGCGTGGTGAAATACCGGTTGCACGCTTGAAGACGCGCTGAAGATGCGATGGGCTGACTCCAGTCTCGTCGGCAAGCGACTTGAGGCTGATTGGCAGATCGATATTGGCGTGAATATAGGCGCTGACCTGGTCGGCAAGCTGGGCGTCGCGCGCCGCGCCGTCAGGGTTGCACCGTTTGCAGGCGCGAAACCCAGCCGCGCTTGCCGCTTTGGTGTCGGCAAAAAACTGCGCCTGCGACAGATTAGGCCTTCGCGACGGGCACGAAGGGCGGCAATAGATTCCGGTGGAGCGGACGCCATAGAAAAATTTGCCGTCTGCGCTGCGGTCGCGCTGCAGGACGGCGTTCCAGCAAGATTCGGAGTCGAGTTCGCTCAGTTTCGCTTCTGATGCTAAAGCATTCATGGTTAGGTTTTCTCCCTACGTTTGAACACTATGATGACTCGAAAACGACAGCCGAATCCATCCGAATCTTGCGGTTAATGTTTGTTACGAAAAGTCGGGGGGACTATTCGTTCGGGAGGCGGTTCTTCTGTGCCTTGCGAATCGCAGCCATCTTCTGTTTACGCTTGCGGTCGCTTGGCTTCTGGTAAGCGGAATGATCCCGAGCTTCGCGAAGAATGCCGGTCAGCATGACCTGCTTCTTGAAGCGCTTCAGCGCGGAATCGAGGGATTCGTTCTGTTTAACGAGCACTTGGGTCAAATTATCACGTCCTTAACTTCTTTGGTTCTGCCGCGGGTGAGCAAAATCATCGGCGCGCCAGCAAAACAGTTTACCTGAAATTGCGTGAATTTTGGATGGGGCAACCTACCCCGCCTCGTTCCTCGGCACCCCTCCCGAAGCGGGAAGGGAAAGATTCGAAATAATAGTGCGGATTTCGCTCAATTACCCCCCCTTTCCTATTCCTATGGGAAAGGGTTGGGGAAAGGGCTTCGGTCAGCCGCCGTCCATTCCTAGGGAGAAGGGCACGGGAGAGGCTTTCACTTCCCCCATGTCGCAAAAAGCCCGATCGCCGCAACGATCATCACCACCGCGCCGATCCAGCCGAGCACATTTTGCCGCTTGTTTAACGTGAACTGCCCCATGATGCGGTCGTTGTTGCCCATAAACATCATCAGCACCATAATCGGTCCGGCGACAACGCCGTTGATGACCGCCGACCAGAAAAGGGCCTTGATGGGGCTGATATGGACGAGGCACATTCCGAGTCCAACCAAAGTCGCGACCGCGAGAACGCCATAGAAGCCTTTCGCCTGCAGCGGACCACGCGACAGGCCAACCGGCCATTTCAACGCTTCCCCAACCGCGTATGCTGCTGAACCGCCTAAAACAGGAACTGCCAAAAGACCTGTTCCGATGATTCCAAGCGAAAAAAGTAGGTACGCAAATTGTCCCGCCAGAGGGCGCAAAGCGCGCGCGGCCTGCTCCGATGTCTCAATGTCCGTAATCCCGTGCGCATGAAGCGTTGCGGCGGCTGTGATAATGATGAAGAGCGCAACAATATTCGAGAACGCCATCCCGCTATATGTGTCAACCCGTATCCGCTGCAGCTGGGTCGGCGCCTGCTTAGGCGCTTTACGGAGAGGCTTTTCTACCGGGTTTGCTTGCTCAATTTCGACCTCCTCCTCCGCCTGCCAGAAAAATAGATAAGGACTGATCGTTGTCCCCAGCACGGCGATCAACGCGGTCAAAAAGTCGGTCTTGAAGGAGAACGAAGGTACGACTGTGTCTCGTAGCGCTAATCCCCATGGGACATGAACAACAAAAACAGTGCCAACATAGGCAAACAGAGCAGCGCACAGCCACTTAAGAATGCGGCTGTATTTGTCGTATGGCGCGAACAGCTCCAGAACAAGGCCGCCGATGGCGAAAAGAGCTGCGAACGGCAGCGCTGGGGCTCCAGTCAAGAGCTGGGTCGCTGCACCCATCGCTCCAAGGTCGGCACCCATGTTGATCGTGTTCGCGACGAGAACCAGGGCGATGACTGTGTAGAGAATCCAGTGCGGATAGTGACGGCGAATGTTGCCGGCGATCCCGTGCCCGGTCACGCGGCCGATCTGCGCACTGATCTCCTGAATCCCGCACATGAGGGGATACGAAAACAGCATTACCCAAAGCATGCCGTAACCGAACTGCGCGCCTACTTGCGAGTATGTCGCGATGCCACTGGGATCGTCATCCGATGCTCCGGTAATCAGGCCAGGCCCGAGTGTCGCCAAGAGACCACGCTTGGTCACGGCCTTCGGGGGCGTTGGTTGACTTGCGGGATCGCTCGCCTTCGTAAATTGCTCGTCTGGTTCTTTTATGGCCATAGTCGAACTCGAATGTGTTGGTTTCGATCTTTGCGGCTCATCTGTAGGGAGATTGTTAACAGTATTCCAAGAATAATTGCACGCTAAACTCTGCGTCCAGCGAAGGAACGGAACCCGAACGCGATCAGTCTAATCTATTAGGAAGTTGCAAAAAATGTTATGAAAAGACTGACCAAAGATTCAAGATTTGGGGTAAAAACGAAACCGAACGACGATGATCGGATATTGAGATTCGGGAGCACGAAGAATATGATACTTAATCTGGCGCTGGATTTGCCAGAGGACTTGTCGTACTTGCGGATGGCGCGCGAACTTGGACGGACAGTCCTGACAACGCTTCAGGCCACCGAAACCGATATCCTCGATGTTGACACCATGATCAGCGAATTGTACTCGAACGTGCTTCGGCACGGACAGTCGGATGAGGGCAGGTTTCAGATCATTCTCGAGTTCGGCGCGGAGAAACTTGTCATTTTTGTCGTAGATCGCGGCAAAGGATTCGCGTTCAAAAACGTGGCTGCACCCGGAACACTTCGGCCCGACTTCAACGGAGGCGAGCGCATCGGCGGATTTGGGTTAAAATTGGTTGAAGCTCTTGCTGACCATGTAGAGTTCCGCCGAGCTGATGCGCAGGGCACAATGGTACGCGCGGAAAAGACGATTCACTACAAGAGCAACGAGGCCCTTGAAAAAGCGTACGAGCTAGAGCGCAGGCAGCGCCAAGCAGATTCCGAAGCGGCGGAAGAGGCACTTGCAGCCACCACCGCCGGATGAGTCGGTTCGAACAAAGCAGGTATTGGTCAGTGGTTGTCGAACGGAAATTCAACCAACGACATGCCACGGAACCAAACCGAAACTTTGAGCGCGCAACCAGATTTGTCCGAACTGAAACCACCCTCGCAACTTCGAAGGGACGTCGCTTTAACTGACGCTATCGGAATTGGGCTTGGCGCAATCATCGGCGCGGGAATATTTGTTGTAACCGGGCTGGCCGCCAAAGTGGCCGGCCCTTCGTTCATTTTGGGACTGTTTGTCGCCGCGGTTGCAGCATCCTGCAACGCCTTAAGTGCCGCAGAGCTTGCGGCGACCTATCCGCAGTCTGGCGGGACGTACGAATACGGCTATCGACTACTGAACCCAATAGCCGGATTTGCCGCCGGATGGATGTTTGTGGTCAGCAAGATCGCTGCCGGCGGAACAGTCGCGCTCGGCCTTGCTTCATACTGCAGCGCGTTTTTGCCTCACCAACTGGTTCGAGTGGCAGCCGTTGTAATCGCGTTGATCTTAACGGGCCTGAATCTCCTTGGCATTAAGAAGGCGGGTAAGCTCAATCTGACCATTGTCGCCGTGACTTTGACTGGATTGTTGGCGTTCGTCGTCATGGGCACGAGTTCGGTTCAATCGGCGCATTTTCATCCGTTCTTGGCCTTTGGATGGCGCGGAATGTTCCAGTCGGCTGCGCTGATGTTTTTCGCCTACACCGGCTATGCAAGAGTCGCGACCTTGAGCGAGGAAGTGCATGATCCGGCGCGTACCATCCCGCGCGCGGTGATCTGGTCGCTTGCGATTTCCGTTTGCGTGTATGCGGCAGTCAGCATTGTCGCTACCGGAATTGTCGGCGCACCTGCGTTGGCCGCGTCGCCTTCGCCGCTGCAGACCGCTGCCCGCGCTTTGCATGTTCACGGAGTTGTTGCAGCAGTGAGCGTCGCCGGAATCACCGCAATGATCGGTGTCCTCCTGAGCCAGATCATGGGAGTTAGCCGCACCATCCTCGCGATGGCGCGCCGTGCCGATTTGCCGCCGGTTTTGGCGACGATCGACGGCACGGTCAGCGTCCCACGAGCTGCGGTGATTGTTACCGGAGCGGCAATCTGCCTGATCGGCGTATTCGGACGGCTTGACTTGATCGCACAGACAGCATCGCTTTCGATTCTGCTCTACTACGGCATCGCGAATGTCGCTGCGCTCAAACTGCCGCGGGAAAGCCGCCTGTTTCGGCCAGTTGTC
The DNA here is from genome assembly GCA_963699265.1 of uncultured Armatimonadota bacterium. Classification (GTDB taxonomy): domain Bacteria; phylum Armatimonadota; class Armatimonadia; order Armatimonadales; family Capsulimonadaceae; genus CAXSEA01. The sequence continues at coordinate 3,629,963 of OY969427.1, forward strand.
CCAGCACTGGGATTGGCTTTGTGTGCGATTTTGGCGCTATCTGTCAGCCCGGTGGTCATAGGTTACGAAGCGATATTGCTGGCGTTGGGATTTGGGCTGAGGGCGATTTTGAAGTTTGGCATCCGTAAGCCAACGACTGAAAATGCCTAGATTCGGGTTTGACCCGTGGTCATTGCGAGGGCGACAGGCTGTCCCAAAAATTTCGGTTGACGGTGGATAATCACATCGCGCATCGCCAAGAGCAGGCAGAGGTTTTCGCGAACGTCGAGCTTGACAAGGTGCAGGGGCGATTGGGTGTCTGGCGCGGCTACTCCTGCTGCATCGATTCCGACTGATCGGGCCAGGAAAATTGCGCGCGGCAGATGGTAGCTTTGCGTGACCAAAAGGGCGCTGCGAATTCCAAAGACGTGGCGCGCGCGATAGCAGGAGTCGTACGTCCGAAATCCGGCGAAGTCGCGCGTGATCGCGCTGGCCGGAACTCCCCGCGAGATCGCATAGCGCCGCATCGCCGACGGCTCATTATGGTAGTCGTGGGCATCGTCGCCGGACATCAGGATGGCGTTCACTTTGCCCGCGCGATAGAGTGCAACCGCTTCGTCAACACGCGCCTGCAGGATTCGTGTCAACCGACCGTCGCCTGTCACTCCCGCCCCGAACACAATCGCGACTGGCCGAGACGGCGCACTCGCCGTGTTCGCGTACGAAAATGCGCTGGAGTACGTAGCTACAATGATGGGGACGATCATCCCTATGCAGAGTGCCGCGACAATGGACCCGCGAGCCAAGCTAAGGGCCATCTTCTTGGCGCACGCTACTTGCTCGCGGCCGATTGAAGATCGCAGCCGAAGCTGGATATGCGGCAGGCGAATGGGCTGGGCGGTTGGTCGCCAAATTTGTCGAAGATGCGGTGTTGTGATCACGTCCGTGCTGGTATTTATGCCTGTCCGTTGGGATTAGGAATTGTACAGTATGTTCGTTCCACTTTTGCGCGGTGGTCTGAGAAGAAAAGTGCAGAAAGGGTAGCGACATTTTCGCGGCTGTGAGCAAAGGCCGCTAGCGATCTCTGAATCGGTTCACCACCCAACACCAATCGAGCCTAGTTGACAGCCTACCGCCTGTTTGTTATACTGGTTTCGGTGAGGAGGCGGCGATTCTGGCTATGCAACCCTCAGCGAACTTCCCCGGCAGATTGTTTGGCAACGCGGACAATGGGCTCGGAACGGGACAGATGGTCACCATCCATCTCGATTCCTGGCCGGCGGTTCTGCGCGAAGATATCGAGGACGCACCTTTCTGGAAAGAGGTGGTCGCGTTCGCGAGTCTGCCGCAATCCGCGCTCGATCCCCATTTTGGCAAATACGTGGCCGTCTACGGCGGCAATATTGTTGACTCCGACCACGACGAGGGCGCACTTGCGTTGCGCTTTTGGCGGACATTCGGTTATGTCCCCGTCTACATCCACAAAGTCGGTGTCGAAGACGCGCTCATCGACATCAACGATTAGCTCCGCAATCGCCCCTCACATGGTACGATAGATGCAGTTCGCGCAGGTGCATCGGTGCGCCCGCGCGCAATTTTGCGGACGCACATGATCATCACTCAAACTCCCATCCGCATCAGCTTCCTGGGCGGAGGCACCGACTATCCCGCGTATTTCCGGCAGCACAGCGGCGCTGTGCTGAATGCGACCATCAACCATTTCACGCTGATCACGGTTCATCCGCTTACCCGTTTTTCCGATCACCGAATCAGGGTTCACTACTCCAAAGTCGAGGCGGTCAATTCGATTGACGAGCTTCAGCACCCTTCCGCGCGCGAATGCCTGCGGTATTTGGAAATCGACGGCGGCGTTGAAATTCACTATGTCAGCGATTTGCCGGCGAGGACAGGTCTGGGATCGTCGTCGTCGGCGACCGTTGGTCTGCTAATGGCCCTCCACGCATACAAGGGCGAAATGGTGACCCGTGAACAAGTTGCGGTCGAAGCAGTTCACGTCGAACAGACGATGATTGCCGAACGAGTGGGCTCGCAAGATCAGTACGCCTGCGCACTTGGAGGCCTGAACCACTTCGAATTCCGCACCGACGGCAGCGTCTGCTGTGAACCGATTGTTCTATCAACTGAGCGCCGACAAGAGCTGCAGGATCACGTCCTCATGTTCTACACGGGAATTCAACGCCACGCCCATGAACTGCTCGAGGAGCAGATCGAGCGCACAGAGTCCGGCGACAACTTGGAAAGCTTGGACAAGATGAAGAACTTGGTTCGGGAAGGGGTTTCTGTGCTTTGCAGTGAGGAACCGTTGTCCGAGTTTGGACGGCTCCTGGATGAGTCTTGGACGCTAAAGCGGGGATTGTCTACCAAGATTTCGCGATCGGAGATCGACTTAGCGTATGCGCACGCCATTGACGCAGGCGCGTCGGGCGGGAAGTTGCTCGGCGCGGGCGGCGGCGGGTTTCTGCTGGTGGTGGTCGATCCCCAGCACCAGGCGCAAGTTCGCCAAGCGCTCGCCGAACTGCCGGAAGTCCCGGTGCGTTTCGACAATCTCGGAAGCAGGGTTGTCTACTATAGGCCTTAACGCCTGCAGAATTTCCACCATGACTGATTTGATATCACGGCTCCGGTTTGCGGCTCAATGCCTGATACGAGGCAGAGTCCAGCGGGAACATGCTCTGGATATGGCGGCGGTACCCTCATACACGCTTGGCTACTTGCAGTATGTAGAGACTCCTTCTTTTCCACGCACTGCTATTGGAAAGAAATTGCCAGCGCTTGTACCAATTTTTGAGGACAGCCGTGAGCGAATCGTAAACAATCTATTGTCTTTCCTAGATATCGATGATGTCTTGGAAGGTATACCTCGCGTCGGCGAGCCCGAATCGGCGGAGCTTTGCTGGGACAATGGATTCATTACCGGACTTGACGGGGTTGCCCTATGCGGTTTCTTAGCTACACGAAACCCAAGCCACTTTATCGAAATTGGATCAGGATCATCTACTAAATTCGCAAGACGAACCATAGAGCGGCGCAGCCTCCGCACTCGCATCACGTCAATCGATCCGACTCCGCGCGCTGATATCGACAAAATCTGCGACGAAGTAGTCCGCAAACCCTTGCGCGAGGTTGACTTGTCGATTTTCGATTGTCTTGGGCCGGGCGATATCCTGTTCACTGACGGTTCCCATATCTGCATGCCAGGCTCGGATGTAGCAATTGAATTTCTGGAAATATTGCCCAGACTTGCAACGGGTGTACTTGTTCATATTCACGATATTTTTTTGCCATATGAATATGATCTGGAGTTCGCTCAACGTTGGTACAACGAGCAATATATGCTTGCGACACTCCTCCTTTCGGGCCAAATGTATAAGATTGAGGTTCCAAACCACTACATAAACACTGAGTCAAAATTGCTCGATTTGACTAGGCCGCTATGGACTCGGAAGGGTTTGAAGGGCATAGTTCCGGACGCCTGGGCTACGGGGTTGGAGTATGCAGGCCTTTCGTTTTGGATGAGCAAATCATAGCTACGGGGCCTTGTCGATTTGAAAAACGATCCGTATGATTTGGCTGTAATCGGTGCGGGCATAGTAGGTCTCGCGACTGCGCGAGCGATTCTCTTGCGCATCACTTCAGCAAAGATTGTCGTCCTCGAAAAGGAGAGCGATGTTGCCAGGCACCAGACCGGTCATAACAGCGGAGTTATCCACAGCGGAATTTACTACAAACCGGGATCGCTCAAGGCGGCGCTGTGCGTTGAAGGAGCGCGCCGGATGTACGAATATGCCGAAGCAAACGACATCGCACATGAACGATGCGGCAAGCTGATAGTAGCAACTTCAGATGATCAATTACCGAAGCTCCAGACGCTTTACGAGCGAGGAATTGCCAACGGTGTTGAGGGCGTCAGCCTAATTGATCGAGGCAGGCTAGCGGAATTGGAGCCGAACGTCAAAGCAGTCAAAGCGCTGCATGTGGCATCGACCGGCATCATCGATTATGTTGCTGTGGCTGCGTCGATGCGCCGTGATTTTGAGGAGCTGGGCGGCGAAGTGCGCACAGGGGCAGAAGTTTGTGCCATTGATCAAGCCCACGGCTGGCGGATACAGACGAAAAGGGGTGAAGTGCAATCTCGCGCCCTGATCAATTGTGCCGGTCTGCACTCGGATCACATTGCACTGATGTGCGGGATTGAGCCAGGCGCCCGCATCATTCCGTTTCGCGGCGAGTACTTTAAGCTGCGCCCGGAACGTTCAAGTTTGGTCCGAAACCTGATCTATCCTGTGCCAGATTCTAGGTTTCCATTTCTCGGTGTGCATTTCACGCGAACTGTTCATCACGGCATTGAGGCTGGACCAAACGCCGTGCTCGCTCTTGCGCGCGAGGGCTATGAAAAGTCCGATTTTCGGACGGCCGACGTCCGCGAGATGTTCGCGTGGCCTGGGTTTCAGCGCCTTGCTGCAAAATTCTGGCAGACGGGACTTGCCGAGATGCGACGATCTTCCAGCAAGAAACTGTTCACAGAATCCCTGCAGAAGCTAGTGCCAAACGTCACCGAATCTGATCTTGAGCCTGGCGGATCGGGCGTGCGGGCACAGGCGGTGCTACGCGACGGATCGCTGGTTGACGACTTCCTGATCGTTGCGCAGAGGGGCGCACTGCACGTATTGAATGTGCCGTCGCCAGCAGCCACAGCATCGCTGGCCATCGCAGAATACATCGCGGATCAGGCCCAGGAGCTTTTGCCGGAGCGCATGTCGCGGCCTTCTTCATGAATCTTTGGCTGATCGATAATTCGTTGCGCGGTAAATCAGGGCATCCGCTGGAATACGCGACTGTGGTCGCCGCCGAGTGCGGCAGGCGCGGTATCTGCACGCGCGCGATCGCGCAGCAGAGCGCGCCTGCGTTGGTCAGCACCGAATACTCCATCGAACCGGTATTTCGCCATAGTCTTTACGAGCGGTTCAACGCGGACGGCCTCTACCTCAAGCTTGGGCGGCTGGGAATCGCAGCGGATTACTGGAAGGCGAACCGCGAGTTTCGGCAAGACTTAGCAAGTGCATTGAAGGGCCGATTGTCGCCAGAAGATATTGTCTTTGCCCCATCCGCCGACCACCGGCAACTGTTTGGCTGGGCGGGCTGGCTGAAGTCGCTGCCCGCGCGTCTACTGCCGAAATCGGTCGTGCTGATGCTCCGCTACAACCTGCGCGACGGCGTTAACTTGCGCCTCAATCCCAATCGCAAGCTGATGATTCATGGTCTTGCCGCAATCAAAAAGTTGGTCGATTCCGGCTATCGGATCCGCATGGCGACCGACAGTGAGCGCCTTGCCGAAGAGTATGCCGACTATACCGACCTCAAGTTCGAAATATTTCCAATTCCGCATACGGAAAAGGTTTCGACGATTAAAGGTGTCCGACCCTCCGGCGATCCGGTCAGAATAGTCGCGCTTGGCGACGCACGCCCGGAAAAGGGCTACGACATCCTTGCCGACTCGATCCGCGCGCTTGAGCTGCTTGCTGTGCACAAAACTGCTGGCCTTGCGTTCCACATCCAGTGCCCGATATTGCAAAAGGAAAACGTGGCCGGACGACGTCAGATCGATGAGCTCAGAAAGCTGAACATGCCGAATTTGACATTGATCGAAGAAGTGCTAAGTTCAGAAGACTACGCAGCGCTGTTGGCTGGCGCGGATGCGGTCGCGTTGCCGTATCGCAAGCAGCAGTACTTCGCGCGCACTTCTGGCCCGCTCACTGAAGCGCTTGCTGCGGCAAAGCCTGTGATTGTCACCGACGATACCTGGCTTAGCGATCAACTCGTTTCGCACGGCGCGGGCTATGCAATCCGGGACGGCGACGTGGTCGGCCTCGCGCAGGCATTGCAATGGACGCGTGACAACATCGCGAGTCTTACCGAACTGTCCCGCGACCGGCAGCCTGGATGGGTTGCATTTCACAATCCCCGAACATTTGTGGACATGCTGATCGGTGGATAAGCCCGTGGTAAGTCGGCACTCTGGCAGTCCTCACCAAAGACCCTCCCCCGCCTCCCGAAACGGGAGGAGCCGGAAATTTAAAGTTAGCATGCACATGGTCTTCCACAGCCTTAGCTCCTCCCGCTTCGGGAGATGGGGGAGGGAGTGACGCGCCGATCTCCTTTCCTCCGCCGTAAGAGGACCAAACTTTCGCGGCAACACACCGGATTCGCGGTCACAAGCTGTGAAGAGTTTTGCCGTTCGCTTATCCCACTTTTACGCTGTCGCGGAACAGCGGCTTTTGACAACGCCTCCCGTTCAGCGATATACTGACTTCGCACTTCGATTACCTTAATTGAGCCTGTAATCGAACTGCTTCGAAGGAGAAGCCCTGCTTGCCCGCGATCCAGTCCGCAGCCACAACCGAGAAAAATTCCGCTCGCGAACCCGTCCTTGTCATCACCCCGAAGCCGCCGCCGGGTCAGCTTCAGGAGCTTTGGCGTTGGCGCGGGCTGATTTTGTCGGTGGTCAACCGCAACGTTCGCCTGCGCTACAAGGGGTCGATTGTCGGCATTTTCTGGTCAATGGTCGCGCCGATCATTCAAGTCCTCACGCTGACTCTTGTCATCGGCTACGTGCTTGGCGCAGGCCCGCGAAACCTCAGCGCGTACATGCTGTGCGCGTTCCTCCCGTGGACATTTTTCAACACGTCGCTTCTTGACGGCGCATTCTCCGTGCTTGGGTTCCTCGACAACATGAAGAAGGCGTATGTCCCGCCGGAGGTGTTCCCGATCGCGAGCGTCGTGACAAACTTCATTCACTTCGGCGCATCGGTAGTTGTTTTCCTGATCTACCGATACCTGGTGACATCGTTCATTTTTGGATGGCCCGGATTGCCACCACGCGAGATTTTGTGGCTGCCGGTCGTCCTTTATGACATGGTTGCGCTGACACTTGGACTGGCTTTTTTGGTAGCGGCCTGGACGACATTCTTCGAGGACGTCAAGTTTGCAACCCAAGCAGTTCTCCAAGTGTTCTTCTACATGCTGCCGATCATGTATTTTGCCGAGAACATCTTTTACAGCGCGCACGGCACGTTGACAAAACGTTCGCTGATCTATCACATCTATCTGCTCAACCCGATGGCCTGGATCGTGACCGCGTTCAAGCAGATGTTCTTCAGCGTGCAGGTGATTGGGATGAAAGGGCTAACGCCCATCTACAGCGCGCCGTTCGACTGGCGCTATTGCATGATCACGACGGCGACATCCACCATAGTTCTGGTCATTGGATATCTGACGTTCAACCGGTTGAAGTGGAAGTTCCTTGAGCGGGCGTAGGCAACGATGACTGACACGCCAACCAAGAAGCCTACCATCTATGTGATTACCGCGTACGAGATCAATCACAACTCGCCTGGCTATCGCAACCATCCCCTGGACGATCGGTTTGTCAAGAGCGACCGAAATTACGTCTATTTCCTCATCGACGATCATGTTCCCGCGCCTCTCGAAGGCAAGCAAGTTCTGCACGAAAAGCAAATCGATCCCGAACTCGCGCAGGCAGGCAAGAATCATTTGGCAGAGTGGTCGTTCCTGCTGATGGAGGAGAAGAACGCGTTCTGCGAGTATCCGTTCTTCATTATCTCGTCCCGGTTCTACGAAAAGAACACGATGATCAAGCGCGATCTAAATCAGGAGTGGGACAAGATTTTTGATTATTTGGAACAGTACGGATGGGGATATCTGCCGAGCTACGACAGGCCGCTGACGTTCATCGATTACGAATGGACAGCGCTGGAAAAATACGGCAAGCGCTACACGCACTTTCCGTTCACGAAAAAGACGTTCACGCTCATCAACGATCTTTATGGGGTTGCCATTCCAGCCCAGTATCGCCGCATGTCCGATCTGACGTGCAACTACATTGGGTTCAAATCGCGGCAGGAATTGGTGGACTACATTGCGTTTTATAAGCCGTTGATTAACGCACTGTTTGACGAAAAGTTCGAGCCTAAGGTCGATCTTTCCGAATATGTCCGGCACAGCGGCGGGGGCACATATCGAAACGAGAAGCCATTCACGTTCTACCTAGAGTGGATGTCGCATCTGTTTTTCTATAAGAATTCGATCAAGATGTTTGCCTATCATTACGAAGGGTATTTCGAGGTTGACGAGCGAGATGCGTCCTTGCGACTGCTCGAACCGGTGACTCTTCCCGGTGCAGGCGAGATGCGCTGGCGACAGAAATGGAACTTGCAGCAGCTCCTGATTCACGGCGCTCTGAAGCCGATTAGTTATCCAATCCTCTGGACAATGTCGCTACCTGCGCGCCTATACAGCAGGATGCCGCTAAGTTTGAAGGCAATTTATAGGAAGATGAAGGCTAGTATCGACAAATAGTACTCATTTAACACGTATTACACTTGCTACACTTAGGGGTAAGATTGGTGTAGGAGCGCAAATTATGTTAATGATCCCTTTTGAGTCAAAAAACTTGTCAGAGCAAGACATGACAGAAATCCGTGAGGTTTCTCTGCGATTATTGCGCGGAGAGGGAATCGGTAATGTAACGCCGTCGGTCGCTAGACTATTGAGCCGTGTTTTGGAGGAGTTGTATGAGGAGAAGTCTACTTCCAACAAGGAGACGCTAACCTCTAGCGAAGCGGCTGACTACTTGAATGTTTCCCGCCCCTATCTTTACAAGCTGGTCAAAGAAGGCAAGCTGGCTGCTCACCGGGTGGGCAGCCACATGCGGCTATACAAGAATGACGTAGCGTCATACAAAGAGTTGCAGGATGAGGAGTCTTACTCCGCAATGAGGGAACTGCAGGAACAGGCCCAAGCACTCAAAATGGGGTATTGACCGCCTAATGAGTGTGCCAGTCGCAATTCTAGATGCCTGTGTTCTGTATCCCGCGGGCTTGCGAGATGTTCTGATGTCCTTCGCTGCTTCAAAGGAGGCCACGTATCGAGCGCGATGGACGCGAACCATTCTCGATGAAATGAAGCGCAATGTCCTTCTAGATCTGCCTCACATAGCTCCTGCTCAAATTGGTCGGACAATCATGCTGATGAACAAGGCTGTGCCAGGCAGTTTGGTTGAAGGATATGAGAGTCTGATTGAATCACTTTGGCTGCCGGACCTAAACGACCGCCATGTACTCGCAGCGGCAATTGTCGGCAACGCCGATACCGTCGTGACCTTTAACCTAAAGGACTTTCCGATCAGTGTGCTGGAGAGAAGCGGAATCTCAGCAAGCGAGCCAGATCAATTTCTGTTGCACTTAATTGATAGCAGTCCAAGCAGAGCCATTGATGCATTAAGCAAAATGCGTATGCGTTTGTCGAATCCTTCAATGACTCCGGACGAATTCTTAATATCACTTAGAAATCAAAGACTACCGCGAACTGTCGAGCGATTCGCCCAATTTCGATCCTCCCTTTAGCTTCTATCTTCGCGAAAGCGATCAATAGATTCTGCCTTCCAGACCGAGCGCAGGAGGCAGACGCGTAGCACTACCTACTAAACGCCCCTTAGTTTCTTCCATGCGATCTGCAGCGGTCTGGGCGCATAGGCAAACGCAAGTCGCTTGAGGGCGTAGGCTCGCTTGGCCGCAGCGGACAGATCGCGCCAAGCATACTTGCGGTCAAACTCCGCGACGAGTCCAATCGGGTCTTCGATCATCGCCTGCAAATTGCCAGCCTTAATTACTCCGTCGCCTTCTGCGGTCGCAGTAACATAAAACGATCCCGGTGCGTTGTCGCCGCCGCGCACCCAGTCGGACGCAAACGCCTTCCGTACAAACGGCTGTTGCACGAGGCCGAGTTTGGCAAATGATTCCATCCAAGCAGCCTCGTCCATAAGGGTTTGGTGCAGCGAAACATCGTTGATCACCTCTTCGAAAGGCGAAATCGACGCGATAAACACTCCGCCGGGCGCTAGGTGCTGCAGGATATTTTCAGCGACTTGCGGAAGCTGGTCGGCGCGGATGTGCTCCATCACCTCCCAGGCGGTGACGATATCGAAGAGTGCGGCGGTCGGCTTGTCATCCGCTGTGGCTTTGAACGACACCTGAAACGGCGCCGTAATATCAGCGGTGAAGAGATTGCCGGGAATGGTCGCCCATTCCGCGCGTTTGTTCTTCAGCGAGTAGTCGCTGCCCTCGATGCCGACTGCGGTGCCGCCGCCGTCGAGGATGGATTTGACAAACCCGCCGCCGCTGCAACCAAGATCGAGGACAGAAATCCGCGTCGTCTCACGCCACTTATACAAACGCCAGTTGAAGCGCAGATCAGAGCTGTTGTCGCGTGCTGTTCCCCATGGCTGGATATGATCGGGGCTGTCGTACGCTACTGGCTTGGACGTTTCAACGCCGTAAATTGGCTCGACTTTGAGCGCAGCGGGATTTGCCCTGCTGCCGGAGGGATCTATGGGCACGAAAAACTCCTGTAAGGCGGCACGAAGCATGTCCGCCGTTGCCGACCTAGTATAGCGTGAGCGAGGGGAGGGTGTCAAAGCGCGTGCCTCTAATGTGCAACAATATGCTTGTTACGCGTGAGCATATGATTGACGAATGAGTTAAGCGCCAACGCAGCTTGCTAACAGCTCGTTCGATATCTGCTCTGACAGATTATGGATACATCCCTTAAGCCAAATTCGCGATTGGCAAAGCTGCCAAAACCGATACGATATTTCGGCTTGGCACTCCGCCAAATCTACTTTGATATGCGCAATATCGGGCCGGAGTACGCGGAATATTGCTTTGAGGCGGGCTCAGAGGAGCAGCCGAATCTGCATACAGGTTACAATCTCGGCCCGCTCAAGAGGGTGGGCAGGATTTCGGGCAACTGGAACGCGTCTGATTTGCAGATACTCACTGCGTTGGCCAAGGATGTCCCTGGAGACTTCATGGAGATTGGGGTCTATCAGGGCGATGCGTTCTCCGTAACGACCCCGATTGCCACGGCTCAGGGAAAGCACGCCCACGCCGTTGACAGCTTCGAGGGCTTGCCGCCGCGCGGGGAGCGCGATACGATTTTCAACGAAGGCGAATATAGCGCTGGCGGCTTGGACAACTTCAAGAGTATTTTGGCCGCAAAGGGGATTGCGTCAGATCAGTACTCCACTTGGAAGGGCTGGATCCCGGAAGTTCTGGACACGTTGCCGACGGATATTGCGCTATCATTCGCCCTGATCGACTTGGACTACTATGCCCCGACAGTCGCATCGATAGGTTGGGTTTGGCCCCGGCTAAGTGTCGGCGGTCTGTGCGCGTTCGATGATTTCTACCTCAACCAAGACGACAACTGCAGCGGCGCGATCAACGCGTTTCTGCGCGAAGCGAACGATTTCGAGATCATCAGCTACGTCAATGGGCAGTTTGTCCTTCGCAAGGTCAACACGAAATAGATGTACTGGCTAACTGTCGCCATCCCCACGTATAACCGGCCAGACGACCTTAGAGCGTGCGTGGCCGCGGTTTTAGATCAGCTTCCTGACGATGTGCAGCTTCTAGTGCTGGACAATTGCGGGCCTGTTCCTGCCGCCGAAACTCTGGCAGATATGTTACACGTGCACTCGCGTCCGAATGTCAAAATCATCCGCAACAAGGCAAATGTCGGAGGGGATGCCAATATTCTGCGGTGCGTCGAAGAGGCCGACGGCGAGTGGCTTTGGGTGATAGGCGATGACGATGTCGCCGCCCCAGATGGGATCGCGACCGTCCGCCGACTCACGCAACGGTATAGCGATGCCGTTTGCATCAATACGGTGGATATCGAAGTAACTCGCGCTGAGGAAAGGCGTTTCGTCGGCCTCTCCGACTTCATTCGCGGAATAGACGACTATGGAAATTTGCTGTTTGTTAGCTCGGACATATTCCGCGTCGAACCCATAAGCCCTTATTTGGGATATGGCTACAGGTGCTGCCATGCCTACTGCCCAATGATGGCATTGACGTTGATGGCCCTGGGCTCGGATGGTGTTGCCGTGCTCAGCAGTGAGAGGATTCTCAGCGGTCATGGCTATCCCGCCGAAGGATTTTGGACAAGCGCAAGCCTGGCGATGAACGCCGGCACTGTCGCCGACTTGCCGATACCCGCAGCAGATGCGGCAGCACTAAGGCCGAAGATCGCTAGCATGGAGGCAGTGTCGCTGGAACTCGTCATCCTGAACCTGATTGCCCAACGAAAAAAGCAGTCATACGCAGAAGTCGTGCGCGTTTTTGATTGCGCGTATGCGAACACAATGCGCTATGATCAGCGACTGCTTGCGCGGCTGGCTGCTCGTGTCTATCGACTTGCATTAGTAAACGCCAAATTCTGTGAAGGACTTCATCAAATTCTCGGCTTCCTTTGGATGCGTCCAAACTATCGCAAGCAGCTCGCGTATTCCCTGGTTGAGCGCGCCGTGCTTTTCGTTAGCCCAATCACGCCGCCCTTCTTGAAGAGGTTTTACCGACGAGTCCGTCCGAACCTGTATGCAGAAGACTAAGGGGCGATATGTTGCAACCTACTAGCGGCTAATTTTTGGGCTAGACGTTTGGCCACGTACCTTCTATAATTCTGAACCGGCAGATCAACAGCCAGATAGGTGAAAATCGCAAATGCGACGCAGCAAGCCGCAATGAGGGCACCGTTGCTGCAACCGAACCCATGGGCAAAGTCCATCACCGGAACATGCACCAAATACAGCGGGTAGCTCACGCCGCCGAACCAATTGAGTATGCGTCTCATTTTTGGAGTGAGTTTAACGGTTTCTGCGTACCAGATGACGAACACGGCGATGCCGATTGTAAATGGCGCAAGCGGCTCGATGCTGCCTTCTTGGTAAAACGACACTAGGAAGACAGAAGCCAAAATCAGCATCGGAAGGGTTGCTAACTTATCTCTAAATCTGTAGAATGCCAGACCTCCAACAAACGCCCACGCGAGACATGGAATCGCCAGGCCGTACGTATCGTGATAGAATCCGCCGATGATTCCGTTCCGAGTGATCAGGTCATGAAATACATAGATTAGCGCCGAGAAAACGATGATTTGCCGGAGGGTCTTTAGCGACTGCGCCATCAAGAGCGGCGTGAGCGCATAAAGCCACCACTCTACCGAAAGACTCCAAGCAACACCGTTGCCCGCCATTTCGCGAAAAACAATGCCTTGAAGCATCAAGCAACCTTCGATGAATTGCGTTTTGGTTGGACTATCGAAAAACTTTGGCTCGGCGTCTGGAAAGTAAAGGACGAATGCGAGTGGAACAAGGACGGCCAGAACTAGGCCGAAAACATACACTGGATAAATTCGCCAGAACCGGCGCTCGAAGAACCGCGAAGCGGATGGATCGCGGTCCAGTGAGTTCGCCATGGAGTATCCACTGACGAACAAAAAAGCGATCACAGCGGCAAGACCGCCGATTCTGCCCACATAATGGACAACATCTCTCGGGCCGCCGATCATGGCGACATGGTGGCACATGACGATCATTGCCAGCACAAATCTCATGCCAGCCAGAACCGCCCATTGATCGCCTTTTGAGCCAGTTTCCGTTCCCGTGAGGCTAGCTACATCAGTGGTTAAGTCCGAAACAGCCTCAGACTCAACAGTAGGCGATTTGGAGAGAGTGTCGGTCATGGTCTAAGCGAAGCAGACGGGAGCGCGCTGCCTGTCTATCGTAGGATAACGAGACGAAGTTGTCAAATGTGCTTTACGGTAAGCAAAGAATATGCCCATCAGCCAAGATTTTAAGAACTGGGTGCGCAGACAGTTCCATACGTCGTCGCTGCCGAAGCGCCTGTCCAACATTGCAGTGCATTACGGCAATCTGCGCGATAGCCTCGAGGGATTTGATCTTGGATCGCGATGGTTCGAGCCGAATTTTGAAGAGCCTGGTGTTCAACTGGCGCTACGCGACCAGTGCAGACCAGGAGCTGTCGTCTACGATGTCGGCGCGAACTTTGCGCGTCTTTCTGGGATAATGTCGCGGCTAGTCGGACCGTCGGGACAGGTTTACGCCTTCGAGGCAAGCAAGCGAAACCTTTTGACTGCCCAGCGAAACCTCTACCAAAACGGTTGCGGGAACACGCAGCTTTATCACGCCGCTGTTTCCAGCCGCTCCAACGAAACTATCAGGATTTATCACGGAAGCCACCAGGGCGCGGACAGCATCTATCGTCGGGACGAGTCAACTGCGACCTTTGATCCAGTGCGCACAATCTCTCTTGACGATTTCGCAACTTGGTCGAGGACCGTCCCACACCTCATCAAGATGGATATAGAAGGCGCAGAATGGGACGCGCTCCAGGGCATGCCGCGCCTGCTCGCCGACGTTAAGCCGCATCTCATCCTTGAGCACGACATGTTCAGCAGGGTTCCGGGCACACACGCCGAATGTTTCGCGCTTCTTAAGTCAATGGGCTATCGTGCGCTTGATTTGAGCATGTACCGCTGGATCGACGGATTTGACGACTATCCACCAGGGGTTGCGATCACCAACGTCTTATATATCCATTCCGACCGCCTGGTCGAGTCCCAATACAGGCAGCCGTTCCACTTGGACGCGATCGGTCGCTGGGACACCAAAGACTTCCGGCCGACTCTCGATGGCATACGCACACAACGGTCAATCGACATCTCTGCTGGCAGATACGTTTGCCATGTGGATTTTGCCCCGACTTCAGACGGCCGCGAGATACGATGCTTTGTCGATCTGGAGGGTGAACTGCATGTCGGCTATCAGGGATCGGTACAGTGGATTTCCACCAGCTATGCCTATTGGCCATTCGAAACGCCACGAGACGTAAATGCCAACATTTTGATCGAAAGTCTGTCCCCTGGTTCAATGTCATCGGTCGAAATTCGATCCATTGACGTTGTTAAGGTAAGGGAGATGACGCCCAATGGTTTTGCGTGGTTAGCCTAGCGAACACTAAAAAGTTATCGAAACGCCAGGTACGGAAGCTAACGTGAACGGAATAGTAGCCCATTTGCTATCGTATGAAGTTAATAGGGACAATTCCGAGAGGTACAAGCCGATCAAACTCACCGTGATCCGACGTAACCACCTCGCCACCGAGATTTTGCGCGAGTGCAATGCAAAAGCAGTCCGGCAGTGATATTCGCCCTTGTGCTTTTTGCGCCCCGACCTGTTGCCAGAACCGTCTGCTCATGTCCCGGCGCTCCACGACCCCGGCCTTAAACAGGTTGACAATAGTTTGCCGGGCTTGACGAACATTAGTCTGCCTAAGTGCATCGTAAAACACTTCGCATAAATTCACCGAATGCGCTAAGCAAGTTGCGTCCTTGTCCAATAACAGTTCGTTGACGACATTCGCGCCGAGTTCGCCGCTCAAATACGCGATCATCGCTGAAGCATCAAGAACATGGACGCTCACAGGCGGGGCCGATCTTCAAGGTCGATCTCTTCTTGCTTATGTTTCGAATACTCTGCTGTGCTTAGGATGCCGGCGTATTTCCCCATTGCGGACACACGAGTGGTTGTTTTGGCAGATTTTAGCTGCTCATCGTGTATCAATACAGGCTTGGTCGGCAATTTTGGCTGCACGGTCAAGCGCACATAGCGTCCTTGCAGATCGGAGTCGTGCCGTTTTATCTCTTCCCAGGTGCCTTCTATAGTTTGAATCGACATTGCTTTGATCCTTTACTGGGTTGATTGTAGCAGATTGGTTAATCGCGAACTGAACCATGGCGACCGTTGCATTTTTTTGTTACGATTGATCCGGGTGGGCTTTTTATCGGCTTGCCAGCTCTGTCCTTGCAACTGAACGTGCTCAGATTTGCACCTAGCCGCCATAATAAAGCCAACGAATTCCTTTGCAAAGGTCAATGATGGATCAAATGCGCATTTTGGTTACGGGCGGGGCCGGTTATTTGGGATCGGTGTTGGTTGGAAAGTTGCTGTCCGAGGGGCACGCGGTCACGGTTGTCGATAATCTGCTATATGGAACTCCGTCGCTGCTGCATGTTTCGACCCATCCGAACTTTGCGTTCGTGCGCGGCGATGTTCGTGACCGCGGAGTCATGGCGAAACTGGTCGAGAAGGCCGATGTGGTCATTCCGCTCGCGGCGATTGTCGGCATGTCCGCGTGCAAGAACGATCCCGTATCGACCACCACGATCAACTTCGACGCGATTGTCCTGCTCAAGGAGCTTGCAAGCGCGAGCCAGTGGATTATCTCCCCGTGCAGCAACAGCGGCTACGGCACCATGACCGGCGAGCTTTTCTGCACCGAGGAGACGCCGATGGAGCCGATTTCTCTCTACGGTGAAACCAAGGTCAAGGCCGAGCAGGCGCTTTTGGAGCGCGAGAACAGCATCTCGCTGCGGCTTGCAACTGTCTTCGGGCCGTCGCCGAGGATGCGGATCGACCTGCTGGTCAACGATTTCACGTACCGCGCCGTGACCGACGGTTTTCTGGTGATCTACGAAAAGGATTTCAAGCGCAACTATATCCATATCGAGGACATCGCCGACTGCTTTGTTCACGCTATCAATAATTTCGAGGCGATGAAGGGCCAGCCATTCAATGCCGGCCTCAACGAGGCCAATCTCTCCAAGGCGGAGCTTGCCGAAAAGATCAAGGAGTACGTGCCTTCGCTGTATATCCACTACGCCGAGGTCGGCACCGATCCCGACAAACGCAACTATATCGTCAGCAACGACAAGCTCAAAAAGGCTGGCTTCGAGGCGAAGCGTTCGCTCGATCTCGGCATTACCCAGCTTATGAACGCTTTTAGAATGCTCCCAAGGCCAAACTACAAAAATGCCTGAAATCACGCAATGCCGCGTCTGCGATAGCGAAAACCTGGAGATGGCGGTCGATCTCGGCCACCAGCCGTGGTGCAACCATTTTCTCAAACCGGACGAGGTGGGAACGGAGCCTTACTACCCGCTGCATGTGGTTCGATGTGCCGATTGCGCCACAGCCCAACTCGACTTCACCGTGCCGAAGGAGATCATGTTCGGCGATCACACCTATCTTTCCGGCGTGACAAAATCGCTCAGCGCACATTTCCGGCATGTCGCCGAAGAGGCCGACGCCCAGTTCGCGGCAAACCATCCCGGCAAGAAATCGGTGCTAGATATCGGCTCCAACGACGGCACCCAGCTCCTCCATTTCCAGGCGCTAGGCTACGATGTGCTGGGAGTGGAGCCGTCGAAGACGACCGCCAAAATCGCGGTCGATCAGGGCGTTCCGACGGTCAACAACTTCTTCAACCTCGATCTGATTCACAAACTGGGCCGAAAATTCGACCTCATCAATGCCGCCGGAGTCTTTTTCCATTTGGAGGAGCTGCATTCCGTTACCGACGGCATCCGCGAAGCACTTGCGCCGGACGGAGTTTTTGTTGTGCAGTTTCTGTACATGAAGCGCATCGTCGAAAATTTGGCGTTCGACCAGATCTACCACGAGCACCTGCTTTACTACAACCTCAAGACGATCGAAGTTCTGCTGAATCGGCACGGCCTGAGCATGTTCGACGCGTACCTGTCGCCGATCCACGGTGGTTCGATCATCGGCTTTGTGACGCATACCGGCAAGCGCGAAGTGTCTGCGAGACTTGAGGAGATGCGCAACGCGGAGGATGCCGACGGCTCGAATACGCTCGAAAACTATCACGAGTTCGCAGATCGGATCCGTCAGATGAAGACGGAAAACCTAACTTATTTGCACGAAGCCAAGGCCGCCGGAAAACGTGTCTTCGGATTCGGTGCGCCGGTCAAGGGCAACACGATGCTGAACTACTTTGGTGTCGGCCCAGAGCTTATTGAAGTGCTCGTCGAGAAAAACGTATTGCGCAAAGGCCTGATTTCACCGGGCATGCATATTCCGGTCGTCATGGAAGACGAGATTGAGACCTTGCCCGACATCTACTACGTTCTCGCCTGGAACTTCAAGAAAGAGATACTCGCAAACAATCAAAAGCTGGTTGATCAGGGAGTGGAGTTTTACTTTCCGGTAAATCCAGACTAGACACGCCATTTTCCGCCAAGTTATTGACATAGGCAATCTAAACAGGTAAAACAAGCATTCGTTGTGTCCGACAAGGTGGTTGGACTCGGCTATGAGCCACGTGGCTTGCACGCGCCAGTAACATCTCGACTGGCGTGAGCACCTGCGTGGTTTTTTTGTGCCTGGCTAATGGCGGCCAACCGAGCTTACCTGAGTCCTATTTCCAGTCATCACAAGGAGATCATAAGTGAAGTCAACCACCGGACGGCAAGAGGCAATCTCTGCCGTAATTAACTACAAACCCCTTCTCAACGCCATCGATCTTGAGGGCGAAACGTCCCGCTCGCTCTACGGCAGCAATGCGTTCAACGATACCGTCATGCGCCAGTATCTGGCCAAGCCGGTCTACAAGGCGCTCAAGCGGACCATCGAAAAGGGCGAAAAACTCGATCCGTCGGTCGCGGATGCGGTCGCGTCGGCCATGAAGACCTGGGCTCTCGAAAAAGGTGCGACCCACTTCACGCACGTTTTCTACCCGTTGACCAGCCTGACGGCGGAAAAGCACGACAGTTTCTTCGACCCGGACGGCGAGGGCGGTACGATTGCGCAGTTTACCGGTAGCGCGCTGATTCAGGGTGAACCGGATGCGTCCAGCTTCCCTTCTGGCGGCATCCGTTCGACCTTCGAAGCGCGCGGCTACACCGCATGGGATGTCACCAGCCCTGCGTACATCTACGAGAATCCCAACGGCAACACGCTTTGTATCCCGACCGCGTTCCTCTCGTGGACGGGCGAAGCGCTCGACCACAAGACGCCGCTTCTGCGCTCCATGCAGGCGCTGAATATCCAGGCGCAGCGTGTATTGAAGCTGTTCGGACACGACGATCCCGGCATGGTTACTGCGACTGCCGGCCCGGAGCAGGAGTACTTCCTGATCGACCGCAACTTCTTCTTCGCGCGCCCCGACCTGCTGAACGCAGGCCGAACTCTGTTTGGCGCACGGCCGCCGAAGGGCCAGGAGTTTGAGGATCACTATTTCGGTGCCATCCCGGAGCGCGTGCTATCGTTTATGATGGAAGCGGAGCACGAGTTCTACAAGCAGGGTATTCCGATCAAGACCCGCCACAACGAGGTCGCGCCCGGCCAGTTTGAAATCGCGCCCGTCTACGAAAGCGCGAACCTCGGCCACGATCATCAGCACATCATCATGCTGCAGCTACAGCGGATCGCCGCGAAGTACGGCATGGCGTGCCTGCTGCACGAGAAGCCATTCGCAGGGATCAACGGTTCCGGCAAGCACTTAAACTGGTCGCTCGGCTGCAAACTGGGCAACCTGCTCGATCCGGGCGACAATCCGCACGACAACGCTCAGTTCCTTGTCTTCTGCCTCGCGACCATCCGAGCGGTGCATAAGTACTCCACTCTGCTACGCGCGTCGGTCGCGTCGGCGGGCAACGATCACCGCCTCGGCGCAAACGAAGCCCCTCCGGCTATCATCTCGATCTTCCTCGGCGAGCAGCTTGAGGATGTCTTCAACCAGCTCAAAGAGGGCAAACCAAAGACGTCGAAGAAGGCCGGAACGCTCAAGATTGGAGTTGACACACTGCCCACTCTGCCGCGGCATGCGGGCGACCGCAACCGTACGAGTCCGTTCGCCTTTACCGGCAACCGGTTCGAGTTCCGCGCGGTTGGCTCCAATCAGTCGATTGCGTGGCCGTCTGTGGTGATGAACTGCATCGTTGCGGAGTCACTCGACTTTGTCGCAACCGAAATCGAGAAATTGAGCGGCGGCGATCCAGCCAAGCTCAACGACGCTGTCCAAACGGTTCTGCAGGGCATCGCCAAGGAGCACTCGGCGGTCGTGTTTGGCGGCAACGGCTATTCGGAAGATTGGCATGCCGAAGCGGCGACGCGCGGCCTGCCAAATCTGCGCAACACCCTAGACGCGCTGCCTGCGCTCGTGACCGAAGAGAATGTCGCCGTGCTTGGAAAGTACGATGTGCTCTCACCGCGTGAGGTCCACAGCCGCTACGAAATTTGGCTCGACAAGTACTGCCTCGATGTCAACACGGAGAGCATGCTCACGCTCGAGATCGCGAAGACGAGCATCCTGCCTGCCGCGCTAAGCTATCAAACTCAGCTCGCTGGCCTTGCCCTTAGCCTAAAGGCTCTCGACAAAACGCCAGATATGAGTCTGCTTGACCAGGTGATCGGGCTGACGGATGAGCTTTCGGCTGGTATTAAGTTGCTCGAGGAGGCAATGGGCCACGATGCACCCGAGGATGGCTTGAAGCATGCGCTGCACTTCCGAGACCATGTGCTTCCGGCAATGGTAAAGGTGCGAAGTGCTGCCGATGCGCTTGAGGAGATTGTCGCGGACGATCTCTGGCCGCTGCCGACGTATCAGGAGATGCTGTTTATTAAGTAATCGTCTGTGTATGTCATTTCGACCGAAGTGGAGAAATTCACTTCGTAAGGGCTAACCAAAGGAGCTTGCGACTGCGGTTCGCCCTTCCCGTGTCAGTAACAGGAAGGGCGAACCGCGACTCGTTCCTCGTCTTGGTTAGCCCTTACAAATTTCCGCCCCTCACCATTCCTATGGGAAAGAACTTCCTAGCTCCCCACCGTCAAATCGTTGTCCACCGTTTTCCCCGCCCCCAGCGTATCCTTCGCTACTTGCCCCGCTAGCTGCTTCTGCGCAGCACTGTTGACCGTGCCCTTCAAACGGACCCCATTCGGGCTTGCGTCCACGCGAATTTTGTCGTGCGGCAGGTTCTGGTTTGCCTGGATGGCCGTAGTCACGCGTGCCCCGAGATCAAGCGAATCCAGCTTCGGCTTGACCTGCTGGGCGGCTTGATCCGCCTTCTGGTTTGCGACCGCGAGATCGTGATTGGCATCCTTGTCCGCACTGTTGATGGTCTGCTGCGAGCAGCCGCCAATCAATAGCAGCGCGACGAACAGTAACAGTGCCAAGGGCATGTTTCGGCGAAATGGGTACATTGCTAACCTCTATGATGAGAATGTTCCCAACGAGAGTAGCCGGCAAACGCGCCGCCTCAATTGGGAACTGCGCAGATTGTTTGAGCCGTTGATCAAACGGCGACCTAGGAGCACCCAAGTATGAGCATCGTAGTAACTGCGGCGACCGGCAATATCGGTCAGGCGCTAACCAAGATTTTAGTTGAGAGTGGACAGGATGTCACCGTAATCGCGCGGCATCCGGAAAAGTTGGATGACGCCGTTCGAAGCAAAGTGCGCGTGGAAGAGGGGGATATGCACGACCGCGATTTCGTCGTACGCGCCACAGCAGGCGCGGATGCGCTGTTTTGGCTGACGCCGCCAAATATAAAGGCAGACGACCCTGCTGCATATTATCAGCACAGCGGGGAGGTCGCGACTGAAGCGATCGAGAAGAATAAAATAGGGCATGTCGTCTTCATTTCCAGCTTTGGTGCTCAGGATCCCGACGCTGGCCTGATCAGCAATGCTGGAAAAGTAGAGAAGGCCCTCGCGGCGGCTGCGCCGAACGCTGTTTTCTTGCGCTGCGGCTCGTTCATGGAGAACTTCTTGATGCAGCTCCAGTCCATCAAGCAGCAGGGCTCTATTATGTCGGTCACCAGTCCGACAACGCTCATTCCAATGGTAGCGACTCGGGACATCGCCGCGGTCGCGGCTGAAAAGCTGACTCACCGCACTTGGTCAGGTCACCATATTCAGGGAGTGCAAGGGCCTGAAGACCTCAGCTTTGGTGACGCGGCGCGAATCCTGACGGAAGTTCTAGGCAAGCAGATTCAGTTCGTGCAGATTAGCAAGCAGCAAATTAGCGATTACATGATGACTGTCGGCGCGACTCCCGCGGTCGCAAAAGCGTATGGCCAGATGATGGCCGCGCTTGACCATCCCGGCTTCTGCGCCGAGCCGAGAACGCCGGAGACGACAACGCCGACAACTTTGCGAGAGTGGGCGACTGAGGTGCTTAAGCCGGCGGTTGGGTAAAAAAATTAGACGCAACTTGTTAAAGTCTGTCCCTCTCCTTTCGGAAGGAGAGGATAGGTGAGGTAGCAAGCGGTTCGGTGCGAACGATGCTTCATTGAGCATGCAGCCCCAAAGATACCTCCCCTAACCCCTCCTTCCGAAAGGAGGGAAACTCACAAATCCGCCCGATGGAAAATGCTTCCATCGGGCGGATTTGTGAACGCCGAAAACGACCTACGCATCATAGTACAGCGCAAACTCGTACGGGTGCGGCCTGAGCGCGACGCCTTCGATCTCGCGCACCTGCTTGTAGTCGATGTAGGTCTCGATCAGGTCGGGCGTAAAGACATCGCCCTTGAGCAGGAACTCGTGATCAGCCTTGAGCGCGGCGAGCGATTCGCCGAGTGATCCGGGAGTCTGAGGGATATTGGCCTTCTCCTCCGGCTCGAGTTCGTAGAGGTCCTTGTCGATCGGTTTTGGCGGCTCGATCTTGTTCTGGATGCCGTCGAGGCCAGCCATCAGAAGGGCCGAGAAGGCCAGGTACGGATTCGCCGTCGGATCCGGCGCGCGGAACTCCACGCGCTTCGCCTTCGGATTCATGGTCACTGGAATTCGCACTGCGGCGGAGCGGTTTCGTGCGGAGTAGACCAAGTTGATCGGCGCTTCGTAGCCTGGGACGAGGCGCTTGTAGGAGTTGGTCGAAGGCGCGCAAAACGCCAGCAGTGCAGGCGCATGCTTCAGGATGCCGCCGATATACCAGACCGCGTTCTGTGACAGGCCCGCGTAGCCCTTCTCGTCGTAGAACAGGTTGGCGCCATCCTTCCAGAACGATACGTGCGTGTGCATGCCGGAGCCGTTGTCTTGGAAGAGAGGCTTAGGCATGAACGTGACGGTATAACCGTTTTGCGCGGCGACATTCTTGACGATGTACTTGTAAAGCATCATCTTGTCGGCCATGGTTAGGAGCGTGTCGAACTTGATGTCGATCTCGGCCTGACCAGCATTGCCGACTTCGTGGTGATGGATTTCCGTCGTGATCCCTGCTTCGATCAAGGTTAGCACCATCTCCGAGCGCAGGTCCTGGAGCGTGTCCTGTGGCGCGACCGGGAAATAACCCTCCTTGGTGCGCATCTTGTAGCCAAGGTTTGGTTTCTCTTCGCGGCCCGTGTTCCACACGCCCTCGTCGGAATCGATATAGTAATAGCCCGAGTGCATGTTCTGATCGTAGCGGACATCGTTGAAGATGTAGAACTCCGCCTCGGGGCCAAAATACGCGGTGTCGGCGATCCCGGTGTTGATCATGTACGCTTCCGCTTTTTTAGCGACATTTCGCGGGTCGCGCGAATACGCCGCGCGGGTGAATGGATCCTGCACATCGCAAATGATCGACAGCGTTGGGACTTCGGTGAACGGGTCGATGACGGCCGTGTTCGGATCCATGTTGAGCAGCATGTCCGATTCATTGATCTTCTGGAAGCCGCGCACTGACGAACCGTCGAACGCGAGTCCGTCGGCGAACATGCTCTCCTCGAACATCACCGCCGGGATGGTAAAGTGCTGCCAGCTGCCGGGCATATCGACGAATTTCACGTCAACCATCTTGATCTCGTTCTCTTTGATCAGCGCGATCACATCTGAAGGTGTTTTGCCAGCCATTGGTGTACGGATTCTCCTTTTTCCTGATAAATTCGTAGGCCGTCGATATAGGGACGCGAGGGTGACATGTGAGACCCTCCGCCGACGTTTCGGCGTGCGAACATCTTGAGCCGGACGTGAATTGACTTATGTGGGGCAGGCAGTCGTCGCGGCGCGTTCTCGACGGTTAAGGCAGATGGCATGCGACATTTGCGGCACTATGTCCAACTGCAGAACCAGGACACAAGAGTCAATTCCCGAGTCAAGAACGCCAGTGTTCTTAGAGCAAGAACTTCGCCCTGAGTATACAAGTCTGCGATTGCCAAAGTCAAGCACAAATGCGGTACCCGTTTCCCCCGTCTGGATGAGCGAAGGTAGCTAGGATCCTGAGACAGGCGGGGACGCCTGACCCACAATAAGGTCATCTAATCTTGTCCGCCTACTGCGCGAGGAAATTGCCTAAGTCCTGTTCCGCCATTCGGCGTATTTTTGCATATCAGAGTTGATCGGAGTCACATAATCCACCGCTTGAAGTATCATGTAATCTAGCGTTATCCAAGAAGCTGAGAACCGCATGGACTCGCCCGAGCTAGACAATTCCCCTTTGCAACCCGCGCCCGCACCGGCGCCAGCAGAGTCTCCCGAAGATATTGCCGTAACGTTCGATCTTCGAAAAGCGATTATCAACCTGTTCCTGGTATGGCAGGTGCTCGCCGTCGCGGTATGGCTTTTGCCCGATGGCATAGGTAGGCAGACTGTTTACCCCGTGGTTTCGGACTACATGCGCTTCACGGGCTGCTGGCAGCAGTGGACCATGTTTTCCCCGTCGCCATACAAGAACGACTCCTACGTCGAGGCCAGAATCGAATATCCCGACGGCACTAGCAGCCACTGGAACGTCGTTCGTATGCACGATCTTGGCTACGTGCAGAAGTATCAACGCGAACGGTTCCGAAAGGCAATCGAGAACATGCACCTTGACGACAACTCGCGCATGTGGCCGTACTTATCGCGCTACTGCGCACTACAAAGTGAGCGCAGCGGTAGGCCAAATTATCCGATGACTGTCCACCTTGTGCGCCATTTTCGATACATTTCACCCCCTAGCGCGCGAACACTGCCGTTTGCAGCGCATGAATTCTATCACTTCACGTACGACACGCGACCGGAATCAATATGATCGCTCGTTTTCGTAACGATTGGAACGAATTTTGGTTTGCGCTGCGGCCCGGCACTACGCTGGGGCTGTTCCGTATCGGGTTCGGCCTAATCTTGATGAGCTGGTGTCTATTGCTTGCGCCGGATGCCAAGGCTTGGTACTCCGAGCAGGGATTGATGCCGCTGACGGCTGTAAAGGCGTGGGGCGCGGACTCGGAAGGCTTCAGCATCCTGACGATGCTCAACATCACCGACTTCCGGGTGACTGTAGCGCTCTTCTGCATTCTGTTTTTGTCGGCCGCACTCCTTACTATTGGGTTATGGTCGCGCGCGGCGGCCGTGGTTTCGTTCCTGTTGCTGATCTCGTTTCAGCATCGGGATATGATCATCCTCAATGGTGGCGATACGCTGCTCCGCTGCATGTCGTTCTACTTGCTTTTCGCCGACAGCGGCGCTTCCTGTTCGGTGGACCGACTGGTCCGGGTGTGGCGAGGCATCGAACGCGGAGATCAGGTTGCAATGGTCGAAGCTTGGCCGCAAAGGCTGATGCAACTTCAACTTTCCGCCGTATACATTTCGACGGTTTTGAGCAAGCTGGAAGGCCAGGAATGGCTCAACGGCACCGCGCTCTATTTCGCTCTGCACCTCACCGACTTGCAGCGGTTTCCGACGTTCGGGCTGATCGACCATGCCTGGTTTTATGTCCCGTCAACCTATTTCACCTTGGCGGCGGAATTTTCACTGGGAACATTGATCTGGGTGCCGCGGCTGCGTCCTTACGTCCTTATGGTCGGTGTCGTGCTGCACACCGTCATCGAATATCTGATGAACGTGCCATTGTTCGAATATATCATGGTGCTTTCGTACATAAATTTCGTTCCGTTTGACTGGGTGGACAGCGCCAGGCTTTGGATTAAACGAAACTTGACAAACTCGCAAATGGCGATGCCAGCGAACCTGCAACTCTCGCCAAACTTCCATGCGCTTTTGCCCGCACTCGACTCGCTAAACTTGGTTTCAGCGGACTCATACTCGGCACCGACTGCCGATCCGCGGGCTGCAGTCCGTCGTATGTTCTGGCGATTTCCCGTGACTTGGGCGTTCTGTTTTGTGCCGCCTGCGGTCATTTTGGTGTTTCTGCCGACCCGATGGCTCCTGCTTGGATTCGGCGTCGTTTGGCCATGCGCATGTGCGTATGCGCTGACTCACATCGCCGCAGCGGTTGCGCTAGCGCCGCAAATTCCTCCGATAACTCCCACAAGCTCCGATAATCGCCCCGTTTCTGAGATGGCGATGTCGGATATTAAATAGATTCCCCTCTGCAAGCCATAAAATATTGTCACCTGCGTGCCGATAATGTTAGCAGGTTAGCTATGGCCACGTCCGCACTCTTCACGTCAGCAAAAGGGGAAACGCTCTCTGTCGAGATGGCGGAGGCGCGCGTTTCTGCGCGCTTGACCGATTATCTAGTTGCTTATGGCCTCGGCGCGTGCGTTGGGATTTGCGTTTACGACCCCAAGTTGCGCGTCGCCGGGATGGCGCAGATCGTCATGCCGGAGAGCAAGCGCTACACCGCGGGCGATCTGATATCGGCCTCGAAGATTGCCGGAAAGTTCGCCGACACCGCCATCCCCATGCTCGTTGAAGAGGTGGTCCGGAGCGGCGGCCAGAGAAGCAATTTGCGCGCCGCGTTTGCTGGAGGGGCGTCGATTTTTGGCGCGCTTAAGGGTGCAGGTTCGGGGTTGCCGTCGAGTCTTGAAATCGGCGAACGCAACGCACATGCCGTGGCCGCTGCTTTGGAGCTGCAAGGAATCCCGATTTTTGGCACGGACACCGGCGGATCGCACGGCCGAACTGTTCTACTGCGTGTCAGCGATGGTGCCGTCATTGTGAAGCCCATCGGCGGCGAGGGCAGGGTACTCGCCATTCTGAGCAGGACCCCGGAGGTGACGCTTACAAAATGAGCATCGAACCTCAAAGCCCACTAAATCTCTCGGCACCATCCCAGTTTGAGCCGCGCGTGATGAGCTCCGCCGAAAAGCTTGACTACCTGCTCCAGAGTGCGCGCGACTTGCCGACCATCCCGAAGATCGCGGTCCTAGTCGCAAAGCTCGTTGACAACCCGAATACAAGCGCGTCGCAGGTCGCAAAGGCGCTGACAAGCGATCAGGCGTTGACTGCGCGTGTTTTGAAGATGGCCAACTCGGCTTTTTACGGCGCGCCGCGCCGAATTTCTACCGTCACCGACGCGATCGTTCTCCTCGGCATGCGTACCATCCGCAACATGGCGATGGCGGTTTCGTGTTATGACGTTCTCGACAAGGAGATCAAGAGCTACGCGATGCGGCGCGGCGACATGTGGCGTCACGCCTTTTGCGTCGGCTACGCCGCACAGTTGATCGCCCAGCACAGCAAATATCGCGCGACGGAGGAGGCGTTTGTCGCCGGCCTTCTGCACGATATGGGCAAGGTGGTGATCAGCAGAAACTTGGCCGATGAGTTCCAGGCCGTCGTTGAACTGGCACGAGACTCCGACATTCTTTTTACTGAAGCTGAGCAGCAGATTTTAGGATTCGATCATGCGGAAGTCGGCGCGCGTATCACGCAGAGTTGGAATCTTCCGGATCAGCTGGTACAGACTATTCGTTATCATCACATGCCTTCGCAGCAGCCGGAGTGGTCGTCGCTGACAGCGATCGTACACCTCGCCGACGTCCTCTGCCTGACGCTAGGCATTGGCATTGGCACCGACGGTCTGAAATATGCTCTAGAGGACGGAATATTGGAGAAGCTGAACCTGTCTCAGGAGATGGTTGAGGACGTGATGGTGCTTGTGAGCGAGTTTGTCGCAAACTCGGAGATGATGCGGTAGGGGACGCTGAAAAGTTGTTGATTAACGGTTGGGATTTCGGCGCAGGTCTCTACATTCGATAACCGTTATAGTGTCCCGGTGTATCTCATATTGGAATCCGAACGGGAATGCGCGCATTTTAGCTTGGCGAATTTTTCCACTCGATATCGCGTAGCTTCGTGGATTGTCGGAAATCCGATTTATCGTATTGTTCGCCTCCGATAGAAATCGCGTCCCTAAGCCAAGTTGCTGAGACTCATAATAAGCAGCGGCTTCGAATAGCATCTTAAGCGTAAATGAGCTAAGTTCGACCTTCATTTACGGATTGACTGCCAGAGCATCTTTTTTGCTTCCTCCCAAGGAATTAAGTCTTCCGGATGATCCAGAATGTGTTGCCTTTTGCGGTTCAGCTCATCCATTTCGGCATCGGTAATCGCAGGCATATCCTCTTCGAACGGAACTCCGCTCAGCAACTCGCTTGCAAGCACGATGCGATCGTGTTCGCTCAAGTTCATAGCTTCTTCAAGAATCATTTCTTTGGTCATTTTTCGTATCCTCAAGAGCTCACGCCACCTAATTTGTTCTTGCTTGGCGAAATTGGCTAATCAACCGATTCCGCAATTCTTCCCAGTCAATGCCCTCATCTGGGTTTTTGTCATGATCATCGACGCGACGCTGCAATTCCGCTAGAAACTCAGGCGACTCAACGAAGACAGGGCTGTCCCCCATCACACTGTCCCAAGCCTCGGACGCGACTTCGTAGCGTTCCGCCAGCGGTAACTGCTTGATTTCGAGAATAAGAGCTTCTTTCGTCATCATGTTGATTCCCCTTGCAAACTCGGATTTGCTCGCCGGACTATGAATGAGTCGAACATTTCGCAGTCAATCGCGGAAATAATTTACCTCAAATCTGCCACAGGTATCGTCGTCTTGTTTGCATTAGTATCCGCCACTCCGTTAGCTCCGTCAGTCCCGGCGCGACATGCTACCAGAAGAATGGCCCGCCGGTTTTGGGACGGATGGTCAGGTCGTGTTCGCCTTATGAAATGATGACCTGGGTGTAGTTATGGTTTCAAGCTTATTCGAGGGCAATTTCAAGGTGACGAATGCTGTCGGCGGGCGGCCGCGCAAGCTGCGGCTACCGTGTTAACCTTAAATTTCACGTTAGTCCCCACCCGAAAACGCAATGTCCACCGGCACATCCGGCACTTCTATTGCCATTGGCGCTCTTTGATTAGGTTCACTATCGCATGCCTGTCAGCCGCTGAGTGGCAGCATCAGTTGCGGGGTCGGAATCTCGTGGTCGGCGCGGGTCGCGACAATCGATGTTCCCAGCGCGAAATACTCGATGATGTGGCTCTCCCAGCCGTGCGACTTCTCCGTCACCTGCGCGCCAACAATTCCCTCCGCGCCGAGTGTTTCGGCCTCAGCCTGCATGCGGGCTAGGGCGTGTTCGCGGGCGTCGTAGAGAGCTTGCGTGTAGGTCGGCATCTCGCAGTTGCGTCCCACCTGCTTCATCCACTGGCCGACTCCCTGGTAGCCGACATGATAGACGCAGTTGCCCATCACGAGCGAAACGGGACGGTACCCCGCGCGGAGCAGTGTCCAGAAATCCTGGCCGGTAAGGTCTGACGTGAACGGCCGGCCGTTGGGCGCGCGGTAATGCTCACCCGTCTTATGCCGGATCGCAGTTCCGATGGCGATAAACTCCGCCAAATGCTGGCCCCAGTCGTGACGGCCAATCTCGATCCGCACGCCGACAATTCCGTCCGCGCCGAGCATGTCCGCCTCCTCCTCCATGCGGGTCATCGCAAGCTCGCGAGCGTGGTACATGGCCTGGGTTAGGACGTCAAGCTCCTGACTGGCCGTGAAGGCGGGCATCTGCCAGCCGATATGATAGATCGACGAGCCGATCACAAGGCCAAGCGGATCGAATCCTGCCTCCTGAACGAGCAGGAACTCGTTGACCGAAAGGTCGCTGGTGAAGAGGCCTTTGTTCGTTGGCGACGACTTCATCGCGTTGATGCGCGCCTTTGCCTGCGCGGGCAGTCCCTCTTGCGAACCGGGAACATATTTGTCTGGCATTTATTTGTTCTCCCACCGAAAGTCTAAACTAAAATTGTGCGCTGAAAAAAGTTGTTAGCCACTCGCGCCTAGCGACACCGCGTAATCCAAGTCTGGATTGACGGACATATTCGGCGCGTACGCCACCGCGGTGCCGATGCACTCTGCCGTGACGATGATTCCAACCTGCTTCTGGTCGTTAATCTCACGCTCGACTTCTTGGACATGCACCGTGTTGTCCATGCCGAGGACTCCTGTTCCCCCCAAAATGTGTGCTTGAGCCTGTGCGCGCTCGGTCGCCAAGCGGCGCGCCTTCTGAATGCCTTGCGTAAAGTTGACCAGCTCCTGGCTCTGAAACTGTGTGCCGTACGGGACAACGGCCGATGAGCCGTTCATCGCGCTCCAATAGGAAGGCTGATAGATCACGCACGCGCCGTACGCGATCCCGATTGGGAACCAGTCCGCCGCGCGAAGCTTGAAAAAGTCTGCGCCTGACAAGTTGCTTAGAAACGGCAACTCAGGCTGAGGCCATCCCTCCATGTTCACGGCAGTGCCTTGTAGCGATATATCGAGAACGTCCCCGCCTTTGTCCTTCTCGTCAAGACTGAACGAAAGCCGGGCATTTGTCGCGCGCTTGTTGATATGCAGTCCGACCACCCCATGCGCTCCCAGGGCCTTCGCTTGTTGGTCGATTCGCTTGACGGCCAGTGACCACGACTCCATCCGTGCATGCGTCTGAACCGGCAACTCCATTTCGGAATAGCCCCAGTTGGGCAATAATTGCCAGCCGATATGATAAACGCTGGTGCCCGTCACTTGTGCGATTGGCCGAAAGCCGAGTTTGGCAGTCAAAAGCAGGTCGGGGATGCTCATGTTCGACGTGAACGGAGCTCGCTTGTTTTTGGCGTGGTTCTGCAGCCGAAGCCGCGCGAACATCGGCATGTCCGAGAGATCAACTTGCGCGACACTTCTGGGAACAGGGCCATTAATCCCAACCCTCCAGCTATCGAAATCCTCTGTCGAAATCGGCATAATCTTTCCTAGTGACACGCGGGGAGCGAAAAGGTTGCTGCGCGGGCATCCTGTTGGTGCCAACCGGCACCTCTTGGGAATGCTCTGCAATGTTCATTGTACTCGCCTCCGAACACAATGTTAATTGCGAAACGCTGTTTCAATAGTTTATACAATCCATTGCATTCTTACTGTGGATATGTTATGATCGGGGTACTTCGGCAATGCCACACTCGATTGCTTTGCAAGCGTGATGTAAAGCTGGTCATTGCCATTAGTCTTCGACGCCCAGCCGGTTTTTACGCTTTTTTTGAAAGCCTCTGCGAGTCGCATGCGGGCGTATTGTCGCGTCTGCAAAGCTAGGCTAAACGGGTTCGGACTCGCACATGAGACGGTATTCGCTATGATCATCGACGGCCAGGATGCGGCGCGAAGGCGGGGCGCAAGGATCGCTACCCGTCAGCGGCCGTATCCTATTTACAACGCCCGCTTTTTTGCCGCATCCATCAATACCGGAGCTCGATTCTGCTCTACTCTTTCTCCGTCTGAACCCTGTCATTTGCGCCAGTTTTCGCGTGTCTGGCCTTTGCTTGCGTGCCTCGCGGCGCTGGCCCTGGCGCTTCTTCCATCGACTGCGGTGCATGCGACCGATACGGTTGATCCCCAGGCGGCTCAAAACTACCAGCAACTTGCGCATTTCGTGAGCTCCTCGCGGATCGCGTTGACGATGCAGACCCTTTCGAGCTTCGGCTCGCGTGTTCCCGGATATCCGGGCCACGACAAGGCGCGCGATTATCTGATTAGCCAGTTGGGCTCTATCGTGGGGCCAACGAGCGTTCACACCGAAGACTTCCAGGCGACAGTCCCCTTTGACGACGGCTCTTCACGCATCGCGGTTGGCAGCAAAAGTTATCAGGTTTGGCCGATGTGGCCGAATCTCGTGCGTACCTGCACGCTCCCGCCTGGAGGGGTGACCGGCCCGCTGATCTACGCCGGTGCGGGCGATCTGCCGTCGTTCAACGGCAAGACCGTCATGGGCAGCGTGGTCATGCTCGACTTCAACTGCGGGACGAGCTGGCTGAACGCGGCGCGTCTTGGCGCGAAGGCGATCCTCTTTGTCGAGCCTCAGCTTGCCATGCGCGGGGAGGCGGAGTCGAAGTTTGTCGGGATTCCTGCAAATATTCCCCGCTTCTGGATCAGCACGCGTGATGCTGCTGCGCTCCAGGCCGCGGCGTTGACCACTCCCAACGTGACCGCGACAGTCACCTGCAACAATCCGTTCAAACTGGTTCCTGCGACCAATATCATTGCGACGGTGCAGGGAACTGATCCCACTCTTGCCAAGCAGCAGGTCATTATTGAGAGCTATTACGACTCGATGTCTATAGTTCCCGCTCTTGCGCCAGGTGCGGAAGCGGCGTCCGGTCCCGCTGCCATCCTTGAGCTTGCGCGTGCGTTCAAAGCTGATCCGCCTAAACGCTCGATCATTTTCGTTCTCACCGATGCCCACGGCCTTGGCCTTCAGGGTATGCGCACGTTTATCGATAAACATGTTGATGAATGGCTCCCAATCTCCGGCTGGGATCATTTCGTTCACAGCGTTTTTGGTCAACCTCTACCCGTGCGGCAAGAGGTTTGGCTCAGTACCAGCATCGACATTTCCAGTCAGTCGGCGGAAGTTGGCGGGTTCTATAAGGGAACGTTCTACGACTATCGCGAGGACGTCCAGTCGCAATTTGCGGAAATCGGACGCGCCTTATCTGACAACGCGGGCAAAATCGGCCAAACTCTCGGCTTTGATCCGACCACACGTTTTGCGGATGGCATTAACCCGCTCGGCGGCAAATCGTGGCGCAACTTCTTGCCAAGTAAATTTGGCTTCGACGGAGAAGTGGCGACGCTCGCCGGCGGCAAGGGAATCACGTTTGCCACCTGCGATGACGCCCGCCAGCTTGTCGATACCCCCGCGGACACGTTCACAAAGATCAATGTCTCAAACATCACTCAGCAGGTGACCCTCCTTGCCTGCGAATATTGGGACTTGCTGAACGATACCAACGACGCCGACAGCCTGCCGGTCGATTCTAACAAAGGCGTGATGCCGGTTCCGAAGTATCCGTCATGGACACGGCAGGGGCTTCAGCTCGGTATGTCCACGCTCACGGGCCGGACGCTGTTGTTCGATCCCTTGCGCAACTTCGTCCCCAGCACGCCCGTACCCGATTCAATCGCTCTGTTTGACACGCTCGACAAAACCTACACCGGCGTCCGGGGCAACATTGCTCAGATGGTCGGCCCTGACGCCAGATTTAATTTCGTGGCGATGCCTCTCGTAACGTCGCAGGCGGCGGGCATGATGTTCCAGGGCACGTCCGCCATCGAAGCGTTTCATTTCGACTCGACCAACGACGATCGCCGTGGGGAAATCGACTACGCGCCAGACGAAGGTGTCAATGGCGCGTTCAACTATCCTGTCACATTTTCGATCAACAACACGAAGCAGACTTGCGAAATCGTGCTCTTCAAGTGCGTAGCGACGTCCATCTTTGACCTAGTCGATCAGTCGAACCTGCAAAGCCTCAACTCGATCACGATTTTGGATGGCGTCTCGAACAGTGTTCCGCGCGAGTATGGTGCAGACTTGAGCTTGCCCGACCCGGCGTCCTCGTATATCGAGGACCTGGCCACCATCTACTCGACGCCGCAAACTCGGCTGAAGATTTTGATGTCGTCGGGACCGGTAGCAACGCGATTTGTGCTGCTGAATCCCAAAGACGCCTTGACCGAAAAGGACGCGGAAGGGCAGGGCTACAACGTCGCCGATCCTAACGATCCTACCAATCCACCTGGATTTTTGGTCAATGGACTTGTAACGTATACGCCGCTTCGGGTCGCGCATGATATGTGGACTCTTGATGAGTTCCGCATTAATCAGCTTGCCAAGTACCGAATCGTTAACGACGAGATGAACACGCTCCACTCGACTGCAAAGACCGAGATGGCCCAAGCTCAACAGGCGCTGGCGCAGAAGAACTACGCTCTATTTGACTCGTACGCTCGCGAAGCTTGGGGCTACGAGGCCCGAGTCTACCCGCGTGCGCAGCAGACCGCCAGCGACGTCGTCATGGGTGTACTTTTCTATCTATTCCTGATGATCCCGTTTGCGTTCTTTATGGAGCGCCTGTTCGTGTCGTCTACAGACTTAAACAGGCAGCTTCTTTGGACATTCGGAATCTTTCTAGTCGTCTTTTTGATCTTCGCTAAGATTCACCCGGCGTTCGACATTACCGGCAACCCAAGCATTGTCTTGATCGCGTTCGTCATGCTGGCATTGTCGATGCTGGTCGTCTTTTTGATCTGGGGTAAGTTCGAAGAGCAGATGAAGTCGATGAGCACGGCCATGAGCGGCGTGCACAAAATCGAGGTCGGCAAGGCAGGAATCGCATTCGCGGCGTTCGCGCTCGGCATCTCAAACATGCGGCGGCGCAAAATCCGCACCGTACTGACATGCATCACGCTGATTCTGCTGACATTTACGGTTCTTTCGTTCACGTCTATCGTCAACACGATCCGCTACAACCAAGTGGCCGCGCCGGGGACGCCGCTTTACAACGGTATTCTCCTGCGTTCGCCCGTCTGGGATCCCTTGCAGGACACCGCGTACCAAGCGCTGAACGACAGCTACGGCACCCGCTACACGGTCGCGCCGCGTGCCTGGTACTACGGCGGCAACCAGTCGCAGCAGACATTTTTGACCGTCAAGCGCGCCGATCAGAGCGTGGATGTGAAGGGCGTCAACGGTCTAGCGCCGGAAGAGGCGCGTGTCACCCATCCTCAAGATGATCTGATGGCGGGACGGTGGTTCGAGCCTGGCGACAACTATGTGACCATTCTGCCGGATGCGCTTGCCACTGCGCTTGGAGTTAGCAATAGCGATGTTGGCCGTGTTAGCGTGACCTATAGCGGCCAGGACTTCCTCGTTGTTGGAATCATCGACGGAAAGAAGCTCAATGCGCTCAAAGACCTCGACGACGAGCAGCTTTCGCCAGTGGACTTCATCAGTTCGAACCAGCAGGGCCAGTCGTCGGGGTCGGGTTCTGGCGGCGGATCGTCGGCAGGTTTCAGCTCCTACCAGCACATCGATCCCGAAAACACGCTGATCATCCCGTACGAGACATTGATCAATCTCGGCGGCGGATTGCGCTCGGTTGCGATCAATTTCGGTGACGCCAAGACCACCCGCGAGCAGCTTCAATCGCTGATGCCGCGCCTCGACCTCAATCTTTACGCGGGCATTGCGAACAGCAACTATCGCTTCTCGGCAATCGGCTCGACTTCCGGGAAAGGGCTCGGCAGTGTCGTGATCCCGATCTTGATCGCTGCGCTGATTGTTCTGAACACGATGCTTTCGTCGGTGTTCGAGCGTGTCCGCGAGATCGCGATCTTCTCCAGCGTTGGTTTGTCGCCGAGCAATATCGCAATGCTCTTCATTGCGGAAGCGTTGGTGTATGCAGTGATCGGCGCTGTCGCGGGATACCTGCTTGGCCAGGGCTTGAGCAAGTTGATTACGGTTCTACACCTGCTCCCGGGTCTGTATCTGAACTTCTCGTCCACGTCCGCCGTCTTGTCCACCATGATCGTGGTCGTGGTCGTGCTCGGCTCGACGCTTTATCCAGCCAGAAAAGCGTCGGAAGTCGCGACCCCGAATGTCGAGCGCGCTTGGAAGCTGCCCGATCCCGATGGCGACCACTGGAAAATCGGCCTGCCGTTTGCGATCACCGGCGATCAGGCGGTGGGCGTCAATGCGTACCTTGCCGAATGGTTCCAGTCGTACGAAGAGCAGAGCGTTGGCGAATTCTTGACGCAGGGTGTCAAATCCCAGCCAAAAGCCTACGAGCATGGCGAAGGGCACGAATTGTCAGGCCGAATTTGGCTGGCACCGTTCGACCTCGGCGTTTCGCAGGACATCACGCTTGGCACGATTCCGACCGAAATCCCGGACGTGTTTGAAGTTTGGCTGAATATCACGCGCGTTTCGGGCGATGTTTCGAACTGGAAACGCGTTAATCGGCGGTTCCTAAATGTCGTCCGTCAACAGTTCCTAATCTGGCGCACGCTCACCGAGGAGCAGCGCGAACGATACATGCTTAAGGAGCTTGCGGAAGACGATATCAGCATTGCCGTGGACAATGGCAAATTGACACCGACCGGCGATGCGCACCCTATTTCGGGAACGACCGATTCCGGCGATCCGTTGCCCGCGACCTAATCGACTTATGAACTCAACGATCACTGCAATTATGACTAGAGGGTACTGGCTGTGGCTGTAACTGTCGGCCCAGAATCGCAACCTGAACAGCCAGACGGCGACTTCGAGGCGGCCCGCGAAAAGTCCGAGGCGGCATCGAACGAGGCTGGCGGCGGCCAAATCCAGTTCGAGGATGGCTTCACCTGGAAGGTCGTCATCGGCGCGCTTTTCGTCGGCCTGATCATGCTCCCCGGCTCGATCTACATGGGCTTGGTGGTCGGCCAGTCGCTTGGCCCGGCCGCACAGTGGGTGACGATAGTCCTTTTTTCGGAAGTCTGCCGCCGGTCGTTCCTGCCGCTCAAGCGCCAAGAGATCTACTGCATCTACTATATGGCGGGCGCGCTTGTCGGCACGGGTTTTAGCGCTCTTCCGGGCATGTCGGGAGGGCCGTTCAGCGGCCTAATTGGGTACGCCTACCTGCTCAATTCCCCGCAGATGGCGAATGTCGCCCCGCATCTTCCAGGCTGGATCGCGCCGCATATTGGCTCGCCCGCGTATTCGCAGCGCACATTTCTGGACTCCGCGTGGATTGTTCCGATTGGCATTCTGGTATTCAACCAGATTTTCGACCGCATGAAGTGGATGGGTCTCGGCTTCATGCTCTTCAAGCTGACGTCCGATGTCGAGCGCCTGCCGTTCCCGCTTGCGCCGGTAGCGGCGTCGGGCGCGACCGCGCTTGCTGAGGCGAACACCAAAGAAGAGTCCTGGCGCTGGAGCGTCTTTTCGACCGGCAGCGTGCTTGGCCTTGTTTTTGGCCTCGTCTACATGGCCGTTCCGATTATCTCTGGCGTGATGTTGGGCAAGCCGATTACGCTGCTGCAAATTCCGTTTTTCGACATGACTCCGAACACAGAAGCGTCGCTGCCGACGTCCTTGATTGGCTACAACCCCGACCTCAGCGCAATGCTGACCGGCTTTGTGCTGCCGTATCAGATTGTTTTGGGGTCGTTTATCAGCTCCGTGCTCTTCCAAATTGGCGTCAATCCGATCCTGTATCACATGCACATGTTCCCAGATTTCGTTTCGGGATCGGGCGCGATTCAAGCGCAGATCGCACTCAACTTCGACTTTTGGATGAGCTTCGGCATTGGTTTGCAGCTTGCGATTGCGATCATTGGAATTGTCAGCCTAGTCCACACGCTCCGCAAGAACCGGACGGCTGACAACGCCCAGCGTGGGTCGCTAACCTCCATCAACAAGGCGCGCGGCGACTTCCCCTGGTACTACGCTCTCGGTGCGTGGGCGGTCGCATCGCTGGGATACATCCTGCTTTGTCATACATTGGTGCCGAAATTTCCAGTGCTGATCATCATGTTTTATGCGCTGATTTGGACACCGCTGAACTCCTACGTTTCGGCCCGAATGATCGCATTGACCGGCGCGGGCGTGACATTCCCGTTCCTGAATCAGGCTGTCGTTTTGAAGAGCGGCTACCACGACCCGGACATCTGGTTCGCGCCGCTGCCGCTGAATGATTACGGCCCCAACGCACAGCGATTCCGCGAAATCGAGCTGACCGGAACCAAGTTCACCAGCATCCTCAAGGTCGAGCTCCTGATGTTGCCGCTCATTCTAGTGGCGTCGTTCATGTATTGGGGATTCCTGTGGCACACCTCGGACATCCCGTCGGCGCAGTTCCCGTTTGCGCAGAAAATGTGGCCGATTTCGGCGACTTCGCAGGCGATTTGGACTCAAATTAACGCCATCGGCGGCAACAACTGGGTGATCCGGGCGATCAAGCCCAACGTGATCGCGATGGGTGCGGGTGCAGGTCTTGGTCTGTACGCCATTTCGATCATCTTCAAGCTGCCGCTTTTGTTTTTCTACGGATTTGTCGGCGGCGCAGGCGCTTTCCCGCACAACACGATCCCGACATTTTTGGGGTCGATGCTGGGCCGCTTCTATTTTGCCAGACGCTTTGGAACGGAGCGTTGGAGCCTTTACGCGCCCGTTCTTCTGGCTGGCTATTTCTGCGGCATGGGACTGGTCGGCATGGCCGCGATTGCGATTGCGCTGATCGGAAAGACAGTGAACTATTTGCCGTTTTGACCTACCCCGGCGACAAGTCGCCACCCCTCCCGAAGCGGGAAGGGAAGGAAATTCCCCTCCTTTCGGAAGGAGGGGCTAGGGGAGGTACCTCTTAGTCTCAAATCGGTGAGTTGCAAGCAGGGAATCGACGATTCGAAATTGTGCATAAGTTCGCTGAATGTTTCGGCTGAGTTGCTGGAAGTGAACGTAAAGAACCTCCCCTAACCCCTCCTTCCGAAAGGAGGGGAAAAGAGAGATTTCTCCGCTGCGTTCGTTCCTCACTTCGGTCGAAATGACAAATGTCATGTTTGGCTCCTCCCGCTGCGGGAGGAAGGGGTCTACGAAGTGGGAAGGTGGGGTTACTAGGTGACATCCCTGCCCTGCATAGCGTATAACTATGCACATGGCGACGAAATCTAAACCGGCGCAGCGTCAAGACACAACCGGCCCTGCGCGAACGGTCATCGGCTGGCAGGCGATCACGGCGACTGCGCCGGGATCGTGGGCGATGGTCGGAGCGTCGGGCGATTTCGCAGCCGGGTCTGTTCGGATCGAGCACACGGGTACAGTCGAAAACGACGAGCCGCTTGGCCTCGAAGTGCGCTGGTCGGAGATGAAGAAGGCGCAAACGGGTGAGGATTTGGAGCGGCGGATTAAGCCTGTCCCCGATGCTGCTGAGAAGGCAGGGCGCAAGGCGAAAAGCGAGACGAACACGTCGCAGGTGACGCCGTACAACGATAAGCGGCACAGCGACCGCGAGGTTGTTCGCGAGTTTTTCTGGAGGTCGGAGGGTTCGGGACTTGGGCGGATTTGGCGTTGCTCGACCTGCAACCGTCTGGTGATCGCGCAGGTTTACGGGCGCGCGGGATCGCGATACCAAGAGCGCGCCAAGGAGCTGCTCGCGACGGTCGAGTGTCACAGCACAGACCTGGACTGGAACCGATGGGCGCTTTACGGTCTGGATGTGCAGGTGCCAGCAGAGTACAGGCTCACTGGCCAGCAGTTGATGAACATTTATGTCGAGTTGCGCTTCATTAAGGGAATCGGAAAGCATGGCGACACGATCACGGTGGAGCAGTGGAGCGCGGCCAATGTGCAGCTAAAGGACGAATATCTCGACGAGTTTATTAGCCGCAAGGCCAACGCCGTGCAGCGAACTGTCGCTTCAGACAAATCGGAAACCGGCGTTGGTGGACACCCCGCGCTGAAGTTGGAGGGCGAGCGGACAGGTCTAGGATTTTGGACAGGCGACGCGCTGAAGCAGATGGCGTCGCTGCAGATGCCGATTCGGTTTTACTCGGGCATCGCGTGGGAGTGTCCTGAATCGAACAAAATTTACATGGTGCAAGCGCTCACGGCGAAACCGGACGCAAACCTTAGTCAGTCGGTCGCAGACCGAACGCAGTGCCACGCAATCGGCGCGAACGAAATCAAATGACCTTCGCGGACCGAGTGCGCAGTTTTTTGCCGTTCTTGAAGGCCAAGCCGCGCTTGCAGGCGGATCAGGTGCGTGGGCTTTTGCCGACGCGAAACCCGGCAGTGACATGGTCGCGCGAGGGTAACGAAAACTTGGTGACCATCCTCGCACCGCTGCCGCCCGCGCAGGGACTGCGCAAGGCGCTGGCGAGGTTTGTCGGCGAACCAGCGGCGAAGCGGAT
Source organism: uncultured Armatimonadota bacterium (assembly GCA_963699265.1). Lineage (GTDB taxonomy): Bacteria > Armatimonadota > Armatimonadia > Armatimonadales > Capsulimonadaceae > CAXSEA01. The sequence goes on from OY969427.1 coordinate 3,669,592, forward strand.
CGAGCTTAGCGACCAGATCGCATCGGATGTCTGGGAGCTTTGCGACGGCAAACGATCCGTCAAAGAGATTTGCCGCGAAGTCGCCCAGAAATACAAAATGGGCGAGCGCGAGACCGAAGTTTCGGTGCTGACGTTCCTTAATATGCTTCGCAGTCGGCGGTTGGTCGGTGTTCCGGTCGAGCAAGAGAGCTTAGTCAAGACAGGCAATAGTCCAAACCAAGTGTTAACAGATAGTAAGAGCGTATACGATGGCAACAGCAATAGCGGAAAATCCAGGCGGACCCCAAGCGGGCGAGAAGGCGTTAAGCGGCAGATTCAATTGCCGCTGAATGTGGTCATCGGCATCACCATGAACGGTATCAAAATCCGTTTGTGGCGCTCGCTTGTCACTGCTAGCGGAATCATGCTGAGCATCGCGTTCTTTTCGTACGTCCTGACCAACCTTTGGACAACTCCGAACCAGAGCAGCGACGAGCAGGCGCGTCAAGTTTGGCTGCTGATCATGTCGGTTCTGGTGACGGCGGTCGGAATCACAAACTCGATGATGATGTCGGTGACCGAGCGGTTCCGCGAGATCGGGACGATGAAATGCCTCGGTGCTCTTGATAGTTTCGTCGTCGCGTTGTTCTTTATCGAAGCGGGGTTCATGGGATTCCTCGCATCGCTTGCGGGATGGCTTGTGGGGTTTGCGACGGCGATCATCGGTCATCTCGTAGGTATTGGCTGGCATACGACATGGGCGCTGGTCACGCCGGTCATTTTCGGCAGAGTGTTTGGCTGGAGCATCTTGCTAGGCATTGTTATGACCATGATCGCAACGATTTTACCGGCAGTTCAGGCAGCGCAGATGCCGGCCGCAGCGGCGCTAAGGACGCAGATTTAAGGCCCACCCGGCTCGTTCCTCGCCACCCTCCCGAAACGGAAGGGCAAGGTTTCAGGTTCCCCTCCTTTCGGAAGGAGGGGCTAGGGGAGGTTGCGCGAAGACCTACCGCGGCTCGTTCCTCGCCCCCCCCTCCCGCAACGGGAGGGCAAGGTTTCAGGTTCCCTTTCGGAAGGAGGGGCTAGGGGAGGTAGCGCGAAGACCTACGCCGGCTCGTTCCTCGCCACCCCTCCCGCAACGGGAAGGGAAAGACAGGAAGCTGAACTGGCCCTTACTACAGTGGAGAGATGGCGGGCTTACGGGACAGAGGGGTCTGCTTCGTCGTTGCGGGCAATAAGCGCAGTCGCATCGGGCGGGAATTTAAGGAACACTTAACTATGGCAGCAAACGAATACATTGTCCGCACCCGTGACCTGATGAAGGAATTCAAGATGGGTGAGGAGCGGCTGAAGGCGCTGAATGGTGTCAGCGTCAACATCAAGCGCGGCGAGTACATCTCCATCATGGGGCCTTCGGGAAGTGGCAAAAGTACTCTGTTCAACGCCATCGGTGGCTTGGATCGGCCCGACAGCGGCAGCGTATTTATCAACGATGTTGATATGGCGCAGCTTGACGCGAATGAGCTGGCGTTTCTGCGCTGCCACACGGTCGGTTACATATTTCAGACTTACAACCTGATCCAGGTCATGACTGCGCTGGACAATGTCCGTCTGCCAACCATTTTCGCGGGAATGAGCTCCGAGGACGGTACCAAGCGCGCCATGGAGCTGCTGGAGTTGGTCGGACTTCACGGACGCTTTGACCACAAGCCGTCCGAACTCTCCGGCGGTCAGCAGCAGCGTGTCGCCATTGCGCGCGCGCTTGCGAACCATCCGGCGATCATCCTCGCCGACGAGCCCACCGCCAATCTCGACTCCAAAACCGGCGAAGAGATCATCAAGCTCCTGCGCCGCCTCAACAAGGAGCAGGGCGTAACCGTCATCTCCGCTACCCACGACTACAAGATGCTCGACGTTTCCGACCGCATCATCTGGATTCGCGACGGCAAAGTCGAAAAAATCGAACGCCGCGAGGACATCGAGATCAAGACTGGCGGCATGAATGTCGATGAGGTGACCGGCGATTCCGCGCACTAAATAGTTGCTCGTGCAAATATTCTATTTTTCCTTTTCGTATGCGTTAGTACTGATAGCCTGTGTGAGGTTGGGTCGAGCCAAACGCCTCCGGTTCTTTGCGCCCGAGGACCTGCGTAAAGGGAAGCGCGCCTATCTTGCCTTGCTCAGCGTCTTGCCGTTCGTGCCTTATGGTATCAACGACCTTCAAACTGCAATTTTCTCGCCGTTGCTAATGCCTGCGGTGAGGGCGGGCCTACTTGAAGATGGTGAAGGTACCCAAATAGACGAGACACATGTTTTGGCTGTTACGCCCTTTGGTGCGGCCGTGTATGTTGTGGTTCCATGCAGCGATCTAGATTCGATGGTGGCTGATGGGCAGGCAGCCTTTGTCGTCCGCTTGGTTTTGCGTCGCGGTCACTGGACGCTCATGGACTACAGCGACTCCTCCGACCCGGTAGAAGTGGTATGGTCGGACTGCGGGAGCGCAGACGGGAACATATTTCCGCCATATTCGAATTAGACTGGCTAGCCGGCAATCAAAAGGGGCGCTTTCTCGTAGAAAGCGCCCCTCTGTTCAAACCGTTATATAGTTTTCGAGTGTCTTAGCTGCCTTGCTGGTTCCCACGATCCGCCGAGCCTTGGCGATTTGCGCCCTGGTCGTGCTGGCCGCTGCCGCTGCCCTGCCTGTTGGCATCAGACTGCTGCTGCTGATTGCCGCTGCCCTGGCGACTGGCGTCTTGATTGCCGCCCTGCCTATTCGCATCAGACTGCTGCTGCTGATTGCCGCTGCCCTGGCGATTGGCGTCTTGATTGCCGCCCTGCCGATTCGCATCAGACTGCTGCTGCTGATTGCCGCTGCCCTGGCGATTGGCATCTTGATGACCACCACTGCCTTGGCGATTGGCATCGGATTGCTGCTGCTGATTGCCAGCGTTTGCTTGGCGATTAGCCTGATTCTGCCGATCCATTTCGCTCTGCTGATCGTTCGTTCTCTGGTTGTCTGCCATCTTTGCAGTTTCCCTTCAGTGGGACGTTACCCTCGAATCTTAGGACTTTTTACTGTTGCCTAAGAAAGAAACTGTTCCCAACTTCTAATTAAATCAAACATCGAGATGAAAATTTTCTATTATTTCTAAACGGGAACTCTTCAGTCATGCAAAAAGCCCCATCTGCCAAGCAACTTAAGCGCTGTTGTTGGCTGATGAGGCTTCCTCCATAATCCGACAGATTGCTTACTACATTACAGTGAAGCGAATGTCATCACGAAATGGTAGCTGTGCGTCGCATTGTCCGTCATGGAAGACGTTCCTGCGGCATTGGCGCAGACGGAGTTCTCCGCCGAGAAAGTTGTCATTTTGCAGCCGCCAGCCAGCGGATTCGACAACGCACGACCCGGACTAACCTGCGTTCCAATTAGCCATTTGACATGGCCGTCAAATGCAAGGTAGTTCGAACCGCCTGTATGGCGCCCAGCGTGTATGCCGTTCGTAGTGCCTGCCACAATGGTTTCACCTGCCGTGTACTCTGGCGCGCCGAGGTATCCAGTTGTTGGCCCATACATACTACCGTAGCCCGTATAGCCGTCAGTCATCGCTGAATAGTCGGTTTCGTTGTTGGCAAAAACAGATCCCGTGCACTCGGCAAGCTCGACCGTCAAAGAAGGCGAAGTCACTTGGGACGCAACTATCGGCGGGTATTGCGAAGTGCCGCTACCGTTATAGCCCGCGAGCCATTCATTGCAAAAATAGGAAGCAACTGTTGCGCTCGGGTTTGGGGAAACGAACAAATCATCTGGGCAGGTGTAGACGGCCGTGCTTTTCACGTAGGAGTAAATTGGGTAACACCACCCGCGCCCCCCGTAGTTGGTTCCACTCGGGCCAGCAGTTCCCGGCTCAAAATACTCGTCGTAATCCTGCTCGTATTGCAAGAACGCCAAACCGAGCTGCTTGAGGTTGCTTGTACACGTGGTTTGCCGCGCCTTTTCACGCGCAGAGGCAAAGACCGGGAACAAAATAGCTGCTAAAATTGCGATGATGGCGATGACGACGAGCAGCTCGATTAGAGTGAAGCCTCTGGTTCCGGCGGTAATTCTGCGGCTTGTATGTAATTTCATTCGAATCTCCAAAGAAGGTAAGTCAAAATTTACTGCTTCAATAACATGAACTGCTGATCATGGGCAAACCATCGACCAGCGACCTTAACTAATACAAATTGCGGCACCAGGGAGGGGACACTCTGGACTTTGTACGGACAATCATATCACCTTCGATTGTTTGTGTCAAGCAGGTTCTGGGCAGAATTGAGCCTAATTCAGCACTTTGTCTCGCATTTCTTGCCGTAATCTTTGTCCCAACAAAAAATACAGAATTGCGTCAATTCTCAAGAAACCCTCCCTCAATTGTTATATCAAATCATAGTGATGGTTCGAAGCCTAGAAGCGTGTGTAGCCAGCCTTCCGCTTCGTGGTACGATAGATGTAGCCATTTGACTACGCGGGGTGGCAAATTCCTTGACCTATATCAAATTCTGCGGAATTACCAATCGTGAGGATGCCCACGCTGCCATCGAAGCGGGGGCGGACGCTCTGGGGTTCATTGGAATCAAGGAGAGCCCGCGCTTCATCTCGGCTCTCGATTTCCAGCGCATTCGGGACGTGCTCCCCGCGCGGTTTCCTGTCATAGTAGTGGTTAAGCGTGCGGCCGACGCACAGAAGTACCACCCGGAGATTGTGCAGTACTACGAGTCAAGCGATCTGCCGGACGATCTACCCGATTCCACTAAAAAGCTGCGTGTTTTCCGAATCCACGATGCCGAGGATGTGGATGCCGCACGCGGGTTCGATGGTGGCCCAGCCATTGTCCTGGACGCGTTCCACGCGGCCCTTCTAGGCGGCTCTGGGACGACGTTCGATTGGAAGATGCTGTCGGGCGCAAATGTCCACTTCGCCCGGCCCTTTTTGCTTGCTGGCGGGCTGAACCACACGAACGTGGCGGAGGCGATCTCGATCGCGCAACCGTATGCGGTCGATGTTTCCAGCGGAGTAGAGGAGCCAAAAATGCCGGGGAAGAAGCACCACGAACTGCTCAAGAAGTTCGTGGCCTCGGTCCGCAGCGTCACCGAAAAACCACAAGCAGAGTTCCTGTCGTAAGACTACGCTGGCTTAGTTTTCGGCTGAGTGCGTGGAGAACGATCGCGGAGCGCAGAAAGCTTGAAACGTTTGTAGACGAGCGCGAGAACTGCCGATCCAAGCGTGTACGCCGCCACCCACACCAACGCTGCCGCCACATCCTGCAGGGCAATGGAGCCGTTCATCTCGCCATAGTGCGGTGCCCGTCCGGCCATTTTCGCCTCAGCTATGGGAGGCAAGATAGCGATCATCAGCCAAGTAAGAAAAGCCACCAACGCTCCCGCGCCAATGCTTCCGCCTACGATCCTGCGCGTCTCAACGTTGCGCGCTCCGACCGCAAAAAACAACCCCGCGAAGAACATTACGATGGGCGTTTGAACGAACGCGTCCTGAAGGCGCGCGTGCATGCCGAGATCTTTTCCATAGGCGGTCGTGTAGACTACGGGATTGTTATGGTTGATCGCCAAAAACGCGAGCATCCTAGCGACTGGTGTCGACGGGATTGACTTGACCACCACGGTGATGATCGCTGAACCGACAATGAGCGCGGCGAAGCTCAAAAACCAGGCACCTATAAACGCCTTCGGAATGCGAACCTGAATCTTATTCACACCCTCTATTATAACCCCGGTGGCATTGAGCGCAGTGCCCGACCTTCAGGAAACTTCCAATTCGCGCCGATAATTTAGAGCGGAAACCAAGTTGCAGCCTTCGACTTTGACAGGCACAGTGGATATATTGCCAGAAAGGCATTCTTTTTGTCGAATCCCTTAACAAGCATTTTCGCGACAGAATGCGGTTAATTCGACTTTGCAGTCTGTCCGTGGCAACTCTTAATGTGCTCGGCAAGCAACGCCCAGACAAAATCCTCATTGCGGCGCTAAACTCGGCGTGATATGATGAAATGCAGTCGCATGCGCTTTGCATTGCGCCTGTTGCGATTGGAAATGCTGCCGATAATAGTAGGTATAATTTCTAGCAAAGGCAATTTGTAAGTATGCCCCGCGATATTCCGATTGCCAATGGCAATCTCCTCATCACCTTCGATAGCCGCTACACCATGCGGGACCTGTATTTCCCCTACGTTGGTAAAGAAAACCACACGATGGGTCATCTCAATAGGTTCGGTGTGTGGGTGGATGGCCAGATGTCCTGGATTCATGAACCGTCATGGCAGAAGCGCCTGAAGTACGAGAACGAAACGCTCGTCACCGCAGTCACCGCCGTGCACTGGGGTCTTGGCATACAGCTCATGTGCCACGATTGCGTCGATTTCGACCGAAACCTCTACATCCGCAAAGTCGATATCAAGAATCTGCTTCCGATGCGGCGCGATGTCCGCCTGTTCTGGCACCAGGATTTCAATATTTGGGGTATTCCAGAGGGCGATACAGCGTACTACGCTCCCAACCTCAAGGCGATGCTGCACTACAAGGGCAAGGCGTGGTTCCTCATCAATACCTGTGTCAACGAAGAGATTTACGGTATAGACCACTATGCGACCGGAGTGACGAGGCATCACGGTGCCGAAGGCACTTGGCGCGATGCCGAGGACGGCAATCTGTCCAACAATCCGATCTCGCAGGGCGAAGTAGACAGCACGATCGGGGTTTTTGTCCCGTTGGAAAAATGCGAGACAGTCTATTGCTGGCTCGCAGCCGGCGAAGACTATGAGTCGGTCAAGGTGATCGACAAGCTCGTTCGTGAGCGTGGGCCGGAGTTCTTTTTGCACAGGGTGCGAACATATTGGAACACCTGGGTAAACAAAGACAACATTCCGTACGGCGATCTGCCGGACAACTTGGTCAATCTTTACAAGCAGAGTCTACTAATTTTGCGCACGCAGGTGGACAATCGGGGCGCGATCTTGGCGGCGAACGACAGCGACTACCTCGACTACAACCGGGACACCTACTCGTACATGTGGCCACGCGACGGCGCGCTTGTTGCATACGGGCTCGATCTTGCTGGTCAGCCGGATGTCGCCAAGAATTTTTATCTTTTTGTTAAGAACCTCCTCACCGAAGAGGGGTATCTGCTGCACAAGTACAATCCCGACGGCTCACTGGGCTCGTCGTGGCATCCGTGGATCGACGGCGAAGGCAATATTCAGCTTCCGATCCAGGAGGATGAGACCGCCCTCGTACTCTGGGCGCTGTGGGAGCACTACAAGCGTTACAAGGATGTCGAATTTATCCGACCGCTGTATTCGCCGTTCATCCGCAAGGCGGGGGACTTTCTGGCTAGCTACCGTGAACCGCACACGGGCCTGCCTGAAGCGTCGTACGACCTCTGGGAAGAGCGGCGCGGCATCCACTCGTTTACCGTGGCTGCGGTTTGGGCTGGCCTTCATGCTGCGGCGCAGTTTGCGCGCACATTCGGCGACACCGCTCGTGAAGACAAGTACGAACTGGCGCAAGTCGAGATCAAGGCAGCGACGATCAAGCATCTTTACGACCCTGAACGTGGGCGGTTCCTACGCCGGATCAATGTGGATGCCAAGACGGGAACCATAGACTCCGATCTGACTATTGACAGTAGTGTATTCGGTCTGTTTTACTTCGGTATGTTCGGCCCAAATGAGCCGAAAATCGTCACGACCATGCAGCAGGTCGCGACGGCTCTTTGGTGCAAGACCGATATCGGTGGCCTCGCGCGTTACGAGAACGATTATTACCATCAGGTTTCACAGGACATCGCCAATGTCCCCGGCAATCCGTGGATCATCTGCACGCTTTGGCTCGCGCAGTGGCATATCGCTAGGGCGGGGTCGCTGGACGAGCTCCGTGAGGCCCTTGAACTATTGAACTGGGTGCAGAAACGCATTTTGGAGTCAGGAGTTCTTGCCGAACAAGTTCATCCGTACACTGGCGCACCGATGTCGGTTGCGCCGCTCACACTGGTCCCACGCGACTGTTGTGATGACCATTCGTGAATATCTGGTCAAGCTAGACGAACTGTGCGAACTGGCATCTAAGCGCGCTCTGCTCACGGGCGATATCGATCTCATCGGCGCGCTTGGCATGAAGAAATAGCAATTCCGACAACGGGGCTGCAACGCAAAAATCTCGGCGTCCGATCCAACTGAGTATAGGGTATATCGTAGACGATGGCGGGATGGAAAAGGCAGCTTGTGGGGGATTTGCCCATTTACCAGGCAACGACAATGTCCTGGTTGCCGGGCATTGTGCAAGGATTCACCAGCCGCAATGGGGGAACGAGCGACGCGCCCTACGCCTCTCTCAACCTCAGCTACAATGTCGGTGACGATCCCGCACGGGTACAAGCCAATCGTGACCACCTCGCAGCATGCTTCGGCATGACCCGCGCGTCCATGGTCTACGCCGAACAGGTGCACAGTGACCGTGTCGCAGTTGTGGACGACCCAACAGACGATCCAGTCCCCGGTGTTGACGCCCTCGTTACTTCCACGCCTGGCCTGCTTCTTACGCAGCTTTACGCCGATTGTGTTCCCGTCTATATTGTTGATCCGCTCAAGCGTGTGATCGCGCTTGTGCACTCCGGCTGGAGGGGGACATCGACCAACATCGTCTACAAGACGACACGCGTACTGCAGGAGCGGTTCGATGTGCAGCCGCGGATGTGTCAAGTCGCAGTCGGGCCGTCGATTGCCGGCGACAACTACGAGGTGGATGTGAACGTGGTCGATGCGTTTCGAGATACATATCTCGCCGGCGCGTCAACGGCGATTGTGCCTCGCAGCGAGTGGAACGGCAAATTCGAGCTGCATCTGCGTAGGATCATCTTCTCGCAGCTTCTGACAGCCGGTTATAAGCCCAGTGCGATCGCGGTCTGCGAGGAAGACACCTTTGCGAACGAAAAAGAGTTCTTCTCCCACCGCCGTGAATCGAAGCGAAACCGCAAAACGGGCCGAATGGCTGCGATTCTAGGCATTCAAGCAACTGGCAGCAAGCAAAAGTAGATTTCGCTTGCCTGCTAGCGGAATTGGCTTGACACTCCTGGTAACTCTACCGTATAGTACAACGGATACGCAAATGCAAAGGAGCCTAGAAGGTCGCATTGGGAGCAGGTAAGACCATCGCATTGATTTGCGCCATTATTGCGCTAGGGTATGGAGTTTGGCTTCTGAACAACTCGGCCAGCGCCATCGCGCCGCCTCGAGTTCCGGCACCGTCCGATGCGAAGCCGCCGGCTCCCGACCATCCCGCCAACGCCCCTGGAGCGCCGGCACAGGCGACTGGAAATTTGGCTGATCAAGTCGTCGAAGGCGATCCAGCAACGGCAAAGACACTGATCACGTTGGGGTATGTGATCGACGATCAGGTTGCAGAAAAGCCATCTACGGTACAGACAATTATCAACTATCTGGATGCATCCGTGCGCAATCATCCTGATCATGCGCTTGTGGTTCAAAATCTAGATATACCAATGGACGAGCGTTCCAACCCAGCAATCGCCGATGTTCCACTGGGCCTGTGTGTAAATCATCAGCCAGTCAGCGGCCTGGATACAAACCCCGGCAGCGGCACATTTACATTTTCTGCGCTGCAAAGTGCGGTGTCACAAATCAAGTAGTTTCGTGTCTATGGAATAAGCATCGCGCGCTTTTCGGCGGGTGGCCGGTCTGTCCTTATTTAGCATTACTTTATGCCACATTGGCGAATCCTTTATTACCTGCTGCAATTTTATCTATTTGCGACTAGCGGCGCTTTGGCATATCTGTCCTTGCGCGCCTGGCTGGATCGCACGCTTTACCGTCGCAAGCGCGAAGATCCGTACAGGTCGCCGCGATGGACTCATCTTGCCCGCGCGGTGGGGTTGATTATGATCGCGTTCGCCGCGATTGTCGGCGCGCTCAACGAGGGCGCGACTGGCATGAGCATGAGCGGGGTCGCAATTCTGCGATTTGCTGGCTATGGCGTTTTCCTCAGCTTTTTGCCTCGAGCGCTCTGGAAGCACAAGATGGTGCAGTTCGGAGTTGCCACGATGGCCCTCGGCGAGATACTGCTGATCGGCCACAGCAGTTCCGTTGGCACCGGCGAAATATCCGCGACTCTGCCGTATGCCGCGTTGTTTCTAATCGACCTGGGACTCGGCCTCCTCGCGGTCCGACTTGCGCGGACGATCCTGCGGATTCGTCTGGTGGACCGCCTCGTAATCGCGTTTGCCGTCTTCAGCCTGCTGCTTGCGCAGATGGTGTCCGTGCTGATTGTTGGCCTACTGTCGTCGTTCACGAGTGACTTTGACATCATCCTGAATAACGCCGAAAAGCCCTTGGTCATGACATTGTCGGCAGTCCTCGCGGCGAGTGCCCTGATCGGATTTTTCCTAGCGCGTGATCTATCGGAGCCGGTTACGCAGCTTGGTAAGACGCTCAGGCAGATCGGCGACGGCAACTTTGACCAACAAATTAGGCTTGAACGCGCAAACACGGAGGACGAGCTCAACGACCTTGCGCGGGAAGTCAACCGTATGGCGGGCCAGCTAAAAGCGGCCGACGAAATGCGCAGCGACTTCTTTTCGTTCGTATCGCATGAGTTGCGCAGTCCGCTGACAAGCATTCAGGGTTTCGTCACGACATTGGAATCGGTTGACGATTTCTCGCCGCAGGAGCGCGCCGAGATTTACGGCATTGTGCATGGTGAGACCGACCGGATGCTGCGCATGATCAACGAGCTGCTCGATCTGTCGCGAATCCAGTCCGGAAAGCCGGTCAAGCTTAATGTCGAGTGGTTCGACATTACCCGTCACTTGCGGAAAGTCGCGGGGATTTATCGCTCAGATTCGCAGAAGCATCATGTCGATCTGGTCATTCCGGAAGATCCGGTGTGGATTCAGGGCGATGCCGACAAAGTTGATCAGATTGTCATCAATCTCATGAGCAACGCGATCAAATACTCGCCGAGCGGCGGCGTGGTCACATTAAGGCTGGTCCACAACGAGTCTCAGGTGCTGCTTTCGGTGTCCGATGAAGGCGTGGGGATGACAGCGGATCAGTGCGCGCATGTCTTCGACAAGTTCTATCGCGTGGCCGAACAGGACAGCGATCCGAACTCAAAACGGCTGCGAAGAGTGGAGGGCAGCGGAATCGGCCTGTACCTTACACGCGCGCTCGTGGAGGCGCATAGTGGCGGCATCACGGTGGCCAGCGAGCCCGGCGAAGGCTCAACGTTCACAGTGACTCTGCCGAAGCATAGGATTACGCTCTCAACTGGAAGTGCAAATGGCGGACGGGAGATCACGCTTCCTCCTGGCATGAGCCGCGCGACACTCTTAGACGCATCCGTGCGCGGCCAAGTCCCGCATTTGCTGCGTGTAAGCGACGATTCCGAAGAGCTCACTAAGGCGTAACCTACTGCTTTTGCGCTGCGTTCGCCTGCAAGAGTGTCTTGACGAATTCGCGGATCAGATTCGCCTCATCGCCTCCGCGGTTCGCGAAAAACTCCGCCGCGTTCTTGGCACCGGTCTTCATTCCTTCAATGTCAATGGATTTCACCGCGAGTACCAACTCATCCTTGACGTGAATGACTGAATCAGCGGCAACGCGAACGTGGCCATACATCGCTAGCCCGCGCGACTTGCATTTCAGAGCGATTGCGTTAACTGTCGCGATTTCCGAGCTGATCGTCTGGCGTACTGGGGCGACCATCGCCATGGCCGCTTTGCCGGTTCTAATGTACCGTTGAACCATCAGTACTGCGGCGGCGATGACGCCAAAGAAGCCGAGCAGCGTTATTATCGCCAGATATGCCAAAATGTTCATTAATACGAGGGACATAATCCAATCTCCCGAAAGCCATTCAAATCTGACAAACCATTTTTTCGCGACAACCGCGAACTGACCAGGAGCCAACTTTTCCGATGAGCGAACCAACGCCAGCATTTTCGACCGGACAGCATGTCCGCATTACCGAAGCCGAATCCGGTGCGCCCGATCCAAAGGCGCTAGTCTACTATTCGTACTTCCGCAACCTGACTGGTTCGGTGGTCAAGGCGTACCCCGACGGCACCGTTGCGATTTCCATTGACCGCAGCTCACTGCCCGACGAGATCCGCAAGCGTCACGAATCCAACGAAACCGCGCAGCGCGACCGCTGGCTCAACGGCCTCGCGGACGAAGACCGCAACAAGCTCAGCGCAAAGGAAAAGCAGTTTAGCCTGCGCTATACGGTGCTGGTTTCGTCAAAACACGTTGTACCCGAATCGACGCCAGCGCAAGCCGCCGATCAGCCGAAAGCAAAGGCGGAGCCAGCCGCTTCGGTGTCGGCGCCGGAGCGCAAAACCACCGCCGATCTTGACGCGGCTGAGCAGGCGTATTTGGAGCAGAAAAAGCAGGGGTAGGAAGTTCGCTTCGAAGCAGACCACATGAGCTCCATTCGCGATTTGCTTCTCTATGAAACTTGGATAACCCTGTCGAAGCTCGCCAAAATCAGCCTAGCGCAGGCGATCGAAACTCAGCTAAACGGCGAGTTCACGTTTGTTGAATTGCGCACGCCAGAAATCGAGGGATCAACGGGTATCGCGACTTTCGTACATGCAAAATCGGCACTCGAAATGCAGCTTATTCCAGGCGGCAGTTTTTGTATGGGCTGCAGCGAGGCAGAACGAGGACAGATTTCGAAGATCGATCCGTCTCTAAAGATTGACGATTACTTAGTTACACCCGCCGTGCATAAGACTCTCGATCCGTTCTTTCTTGCTAGATTTCCATTCACAAACAATTTAGTCACTGGTCGCATTAGCTTGGACCCGGACGTGTTTCGCATAGGCTTGTCTGAAGACTCGAAGAGTAACACTACAGTATGGCTGACTAGAACCGAAGCTGAACAAATGTGTCAGCTATTTGATCTTGATCTGCCTTCGGAAGCTCAATGGGAGTATGCATGTCGAGGCGGTACCGATAGCTTATTCTTCTTTGGAGAATACATTCCGACCGAAAGTGCGCTGGATGACATATTGACGACGGATTTTGACGATCCTGTTCGCAATAAACGCGGAGAAAACCAGTTTGGCCTTGTCGGACTCTTTTCGGGAGAGTGGTGTGCTGATTCCTTTTTCTGCGATCGAACCGATGAGCGAGGCGATAGACCCACGGATAAGGGTTGAACCGTGGGTCTACCGAGGCGGCGCCGCTCAGTATTGGCCTTGGCAGGACTGCGGCGAATGGGTCATGTGCGCGTCCTGCATCCGAGGCTCGTCTGCAAATCTCGAGGACGAAACGTGCGGAGTGCGGCTTCAAAAGCGCTTGTCGGACTTGATGGTCTGGTCTGCTGAAGTTTCGTAATTCTCTTTCCCTAAATTTCACCACCCAAATATGACCGAAGCCATCGCCACAGGCCTACTTAGCACTACTGTCGCCCTTGCAGTGCCGCTCATTTTGGCCTCTGCGGGCGAACTCATCGTCGAAAAGTCGGGCATCATCAATGTCGGTATTGAGGGAATGATGCTGACAGGAGCGTTCACCGGATATGTGGCTGCAGCCGCAACTCACTCTGCGATGATTGGCCTCGGCGCAGCGATTTTGTCTGGAGTGCTGATGGCCGCACTTTTTGGCCTGATGACCCTGAAGTTTTTTGCCAATCAGGTTGTGATCGGCACAGCGCTGAATATCCTTGCGCTAGGGCTGACAGGAGTCGTGTATCGCGGCGTTCAGGCCAGCATCCCCGAGTTCGATCCGAAATTTGCGTTTCTCCCGCATTCACTTCCTGGGTTATCACGCCTGCCTATCCTCGGCCCTTCCATATTCTCCCAGAACGGCATCGCCTATTTCGCCTTTCTGATTCCCATCGGATGTTGGTGGTTTCTGACGAAAACGCGCTCCGGCCTTGCCTTGCGCGCGGCAGGCGAATATCCTGAGGCGGCGGACGTGAGCGGCTTCGGTATTGCGAAGATGCGGTTGCTCGCTCTGCTGTTTGGCGGAGGGATGGCAGGACTCGCGGGCGCGTATCTTTCGATCGCCTACACGACCGGATTCGCACAAGGCATGTCCGGCGGCAAAGGATTTATCGCGCTCGCCGTCGTGATTGTGGGGCGCTGGTCGCCAGCGGGGATGCTCCTGGGATCGCTATTGTTTGGAGCGGCCTCGGCGGCGCAATTCGGCTTTCAAGCGTCGGATACGAAAATACCGTATCAGCTTTTCCTCGCGCTGCCGTATTTGCTCACGCTGCTCGCACTTGTGTTCGGTGCGGGGCGGACCCGTGCTCCGGCGGCGTTGGGATTGCCATTCAAGCGCGGATAAGAGAGGGCCAGTGCGGTTGTGCGCTGGCCCGGACACCTTCAACTGCAGCGTTTACTGGCCCGAAGTGAGGTCAGCATTCTGATAAAGGCGGATCAGCGAACCGACTTCACGCCGTTCATTGTTCAACTTGTCGATCATCGCCTTTTGCTGAGGCGTGTAGAGCTTTTCCAACTGAGCGTTTGCAGCTTTGACCGCCGCGTCGTATTTGGCTGTTTTTTCGGCATTGGTCATCTTCTTGTCGCTTGAAAGCTGCATCTGAAGCGCGTTCATTTGGGCCGATATCGCATCCGTCTTTTTCTTTGGTCCGGCGTGACGGTTTTCTGAATCTGGACACTCTGCGCTTGCATGGTTTTCTGCATGGCTTGAATTGCCGAGCGATACTTTGCAGCTTCGTCGCCGCGCGCCTTGACATCTGCAAGTTGAGCGGGTGTTAGAACGCTGTTTTGCTCTTTGTTGAGCTGAGCATAGAGGGCTTTAACCTGCTGTTGCTTTTGCGCGTCGGTCAATTTTTTATCTGTAACGATCGAGTTGAACATCGGCTGCAGTTGAAGAACCTGATTATGGAGCTTTACCTGTTGATCGGCAGTCAGATGCAGCTTGTTGCGGGGATCGTCCACCGCCATAATCTGTTGAGCAGGCGGAGTGGTAGGTGGCGCAACGGCAGGCTTTGCCGACTGGGCGTTGGCTTGGACGCCGACCATGGCGACCAGCAATAGGATTAGGGCGCTTACGCGCAGAAAACGGGAAGTCAAATCAATCATCCTTTCGACGATGGGTGGAGGGGTTGGCGCGAAACACGCGCATAATTCCAAAAACCGTGATATTGTATGCCGGGTATTGACGGCAGTGTTCGATTCATTGTAACATAGTGCCGCCTACGATCAAGCGGTCAGCCGCAAAGAATCCTTGTGCTGGCCTACCATTATGTCCGGCAATTTCAGTGAAACGAGCCTGTCCGCATGCAAATCGCGAACATTCTACTCGTTTCAGCCGTATCCTAATACGCGATCCAAGTTCAAATTTGTTGCCACGTATCGAAAGGGGAGCCCTTTTTTTGAAGATTACCAACGCGAAGACGCATCGTTCGCTATGGACAGCGACCAGCGCACTTGCCACCGTTTTAGCCGGAGCCACTCTGCTCGGGGGCACCGGATCAGTGTTTGCGCAGACAGCAACCACGCCGACACCCACTCCATCCGCGCCACCGCCCGCCGCGACTCCTGCGCCTGCCCAAACTCCGCCGGCTGCACCCGCCCAAGCGCCGCCGTCCAACATGCCGCCTCCGCCTCCGCCAGCCGCAAGTGTGGCATCACCACCAGCGAACATGCCACCGCCGCCTCCGCAGCAGGCGCCACCGCAAATGCCGCCACAAATGATGCCGCAACAAGCCATGCCGGTCATGCCTCCCGCCAGCGAACTGTATAAGCCTGGCCGCAGCGTGACCATGCCGGCACAGCTGGCGGTCGGTGGTGTTGCTGCCATTGTCAACGGCCAAAAAATCACCAATGCGGAGCTGGTACAAAGCTTCTTGCGCAACGGTGGCCAGCCGACATTAACGGAGCTGATTACCGAGACCGAACTTGAGCAAGCGGCAAAGAAGGCGCATATCAGCGTGACACCGGCGGAGATCAATACACGGCTGGAAGAGACCAAGAAGCAGTTCACGCAGCGGTTTGCCGGACAAACCTGGGCGCAGATTCTCGCGTCTAAAGGTCTTTCAGAAGACTATGCGCGCGACCAGACTCGGTTGGAGCTATTGGTGGAAAAGCTGGCTCTTGCGCAGCAACCGCCCTATTCGCTAGCCGGCAAGATACACATCTATCATATTCTGCTCGCGACCGTGCAGCTTCCAAACGTGAGGACGCCAAAGTCCGACCAGGAAGCCAAGAAGGAGATTCAGCAGATTCGGGATGACATCATGGCGCACAAGATGACGTTCCAGCAAGCTGCCGCGAAATTCTCCGACGACAAGGCCACTGCCGTCAAGGGCGGCGACCTTGGCTGGGTAACCCAGGCCGATCCGCTCGATCCCGACTTCAAGACCGCTGCATTCAAGCTCAAAGAGGGTGAAGTCAGCGATCCGGTGAAGTCGTCATATGGCTGGCACTTGATCTTCCTCGCCAAGATGGGCAACAGCGCCACGCCAGCGGAAGTGAAAGAGGCGGGCCTAGCGTCCATGGAAGAGCGCGCACGGCCGTTTGTTTCTCAATATGTTCAGCAACTGCAGTCCACTTCGGTAGTGCAGGACCTCCTGATTCCGCTTCCGCCCAAGCCAGCGTCACCGTTCGGCATGCTGCCTCCGGGCATGGGCGCAGGGAGGCGTGGTCCAGGCATGCAGCCTCGAATGATCATGCCGCCGACGCCCGTCAAACCGGCGACAGGCGCAAAGCCTGCGCCTCCCGCGCCACCAATGTAATTGAGCAGTGTTGAGCGCCCTTGCCCGATATTCGAGAAATTGAATAGGCGGCAGGGGCGTTTGTTTGGGACTTAACACATCATTTCTGCTAGAGAGGGTTGAAACCAATGGCGAAGCAAACACTCAATGTCGGACTCGTCGGTTATCAGTTTATGGGCAAGGCGCACTCAAACGCCTACCGCCAAGTGGGCCATTTCTTTCCCGAAATGAGCGCTGTTCCCGTGATGAAGGCGATCTGCGGGCGAAACGAATCCGCCGTGGCCGCAGCCGCGTCGAACCTGGGCTGGGAGTCCTACGAGACCGACTGGCGCAAGCTGATCGAGCGCAAGGATATTGATGTCATCGATGTCTCGACACCCGGCAACCTTCACGCCGAAATCTCCATTGCGGCAGCGAAAGCTGGCAAGCATGTGCTTTGCGAGAAGCCCCTTGGAAACACCGCCGAAGAGGGCAAGGCGATGTTGGACGCTGTCCAGAGCGCAGGTGTCAAACACGGCGTATTCTTCAATTACCGCAAGGTTCCGGCCGTTGCGCTCGCGAAACAGCTTATTGACGATGGCGTGATCGGCAAGCCGTATCACTGGCGCGCGGTCTATCTGCAGGACTGGATCGTTGATCCCGACTTCCCTCTCGTTTGGCGGCTCAAAAAGGAAACGGCGGGCAGCGGCGTCCATGGCGACCTCAACGCCCACCTCATCGACCTCGCACGCTATCTGGTCGGCGAAATCACCGAGGTAAGCGGTCTGACCGAGACGTTCATCAAGCAGCGTCCTGAACTTGCGGCAGTCGATGCTCGCCTCGGCGGATCCGCGGACAAAACCCGCATGGGCGATGTCACTGTGGATGACACATCCATGTTCTTAGCCCGATTTGCCAACGGTGCTGTGGGGACATTCGAGGCGACCCGATTTGCGCTTGGACGCAAGAACTACAACCACTTCGAGATCAACGGCAGCAAGGGCTCGATTGTCTTCAACCAGGAGCGCATGGACGAGCTTGAGGTTTACACTGAGGACACGCACAAGGGGACGTTCGGTTTCCGCAACATCAATGTCACTACCGGTGACGATCCCTATAGCGGCCACTACTGGCCAGCCGCGCACATTATCGGCTACGCGGAGACGTTCACGAATCTAATCTTCGACGCGTTCCACGCCATCGGCGAGGGACGAAACCCGTCGCCGGATTTTGTGGATGGATACAAGAATAACGTCGTTTTGGACGCCGTCATGAAGAGCGCCGAAACGAAGGTGTGGGTGGGGATTTAAGGCCCTTACGTTCCCGCAAGTAGGCTCCTCCCGCTGGGGAAGGACCGGGCCCGCTTGCGGGAAGGTGGGGATGTCCGCTTGCCACTCTCCGTGCCATAATCGGGGCATGGAAAACCTCTGGACTTCGTCCGTCAATCCTGGCCCCTCCGCAGTTGATCAATTAGTTACGATGTCTCGTTTGATTGGTGCCAACTCCGAACTTGTCGTCTGGGGCGGCGGAAACACATCGGTCAAGACATACGAGATCGACTTTCGCGGCGTCAATACCCACGTCCTGCGCATCAAGGGCAGCGGTTCTGATCTTAAGATCATCGAGGCGAAGCACTTCGCGGGCGTAAGAATGGATGATGTCCTGCCTCTCGAGTCCCGCGCCGACATGTCCGACGAGGAGATGGTCGACTACCTCGCGCGCACATTGATGGACCCAAAGATCCGCGCCCGAGCATAGAAACCCTCCTGCACGCGTTCATCCCGGCAGCAGCGGTCGCGCACAGTCACGCAGATGCCATCCTCGCGTTGATCAACAACGTCCGGGGCGCGGAACATGTGGAGGAGGCGTTCGGCGAACGGGTCGTCCCTGTACCATATCGCCGTCCCGGGTTCTTGTTGTCGAAAGAGGTCGGCTCTGCGGTCAAGTCCAGTCCCGACGCGATCGGCGTCATCTTGATGAACCACGGCCTGATCACCTGGGGCGACACCTGCAAAGATGCATACGACCGACATATCGAACTGGCGACGGAAGCGGAAGATTATGTGGCCAGTTTGCGCGGTGATCGGCGGGTATTTCCAGTTGCTGAAACGTCGGGCGAAAAGGCGCGTTATACGTTGGCCGCCAAGATCGCGCCAGTTTTGCGAGGTGCAATTGGACTGAACCACAAGCGTATCGTCCTGCGATATGACGATTCGGCTGACGTGCTGGCGTTTGTCAACTCGCCTGAAGCGCGGCGTGTCAGCGAGATTGGCGCAGCGACCCCGGATCATATTCTGAGCACGAAGGTGCGCCCCGTTTTCGTTTCGACACATCCAACCGACGACATTGCGACCATCTCAATGAAAGTCCGCGGCTCGGTTGAAGCGTGGCGGCTAAGCTATAAGGAGTATTACGAGCGCAATGAAGCGGCGATCAACGCCCCCATGCTGGAGCTCAGCCCGCGAGTGATTTTGGTTCCTGGCGTCGGCATGTTCACGACAGGAAAAGACCTCAAACTCGCACAGGTGCCAGCGGACATCTACCACCACACCATCTCCATTTTTGACGGCGCGGAATCGCTAGGGGGCTATAAGACGCTCGATGAACCCGATGCCGCCCTCGCCGAATACTGGCCGCTCGAACTCTACAAGCTGACCATCGCTCCGCCGGAGCAGGAGCTATCACGCCGAATCGCGCTTGTCACCGGAGCGGGTAGGGGGATCGGCAAGTCGATTGTGGATCTGCTCGCCGCGCAGGGCGCGCACATCGCCGTTTGCGACATCGACCAGGCCAACGCCAATGAAGTTGCTTCGGCGATCACGGCGAAATTCGGCGGCAAACGCGCTATTGGTTTGAAGATGGATGTCACCAATGAAGCGGAAATCCAGGCGGCGTTCGAGGCGACCGTGCTGGCGTACGGTGGGCTGGATATCCTGATCTCCAACGCAGGCATCGCGCCGACGGGACGGATTGAGGATTTGTCACGCGCAACGTGGGAGAAGAGCCTGGAAGTGAATGCGACCGGCCATTTTCTGGTCGCGCAGCAGGCGGTTCGGATTATGCGCGCGCAAGGGCTTGGCGGCAGCATCGTGTTCAATGTCACTAAGAATGTTCCCGCGCCGGGTGCGGATTTTGGTGCCTATTCGTGCGCCAAGGCAGCCGAAGCGCAGCTCTGCCGTATTTTGGCAGTCGAGAACGGCAAATTCGGCATCCGCTGCAACATGCTCAATCCCGACGCCGTTTTTGAGGCTGGGTTGTGGTCCGATGAGCTGAAAGCCGAGCGCGCCAAAGCCAACAACATTGACCCGGCAACTCTCGAAGACCACTACCGCAAACGCTCGCTTCTGCAACTGCCGGTAACAGGAGAGGACGTCGCCCAAGCAGCTCTTTTCTTCGCCTCCGACCGCAGCGCCAAAACCACCGGCGCGGTACTGCCGATCGATAGCGGGCTGCGGGAGGCGTTCCTAAGATAGGCAGGATGGGCTGTTTCTGTGTGTAGCAATGTCAGCAGCGACGTAGCCGCCATTTCGCGTACAATCTGAGCCAAACATGAACCCTGAAATACCGCCAGTTAAAATGACCGACCGAATTGAGACTGATAATGAGTATCTTAAGCAACTCTCACTTCGCAATCGGCAGGAAAATGCGGCAGTGGATCATCTCGGCGTAACGCAATCCGCCCCGCAGACCGCTCTGTCGCCGGAGCAGACTCGGGCGGCACTCGCGCAGGCGAAGGAGACGCATCTTGAAATCACAGAGTGGATCAAGGCGCTCGACCTCAAGGTGCCGCCCATCTTGAGCGCGTCGAGCGCGGTCGTTGGCGGTTGCCTGGTTTTGCTCAGCATGAACGTTTGGGCGCCGCATGCAGTTGCAAAACTGTTGTTGGAGGTATCGCTTGTTCCGCTAGCATTTTCACTGTTGATGGGGGTATCAGCAGTCAGTCCAATCCTGAGATTGAGCAAGTGGCAATTTGACCGGCATCGGCCGTCCTCAACGGACGGCAGCCCTAAATCCCAGACGTTCTTTGGGCAAATCGCGCTGTACAAAAGCGCGGAGGAGTACAGCAGGGCAGCGCGAGACTTGTTCATCAGCGAGGAAAAACTGCTCGACAACGCCCTTCAGGAGATCTACATAACCTCCAAAATCGCAGTGGCAAAATCGAGCGATATCGCGTGGTCAGGCCACGGGCTGTTTGCGGCACTCGTCCTTTTGGTATTCGCAGGAATTGCATTCATGGCAAAGTCCTAGACGGAGAAGGGCGCACAACAGGAAGTTTGGCTGCTCGCCCGCGAGACCGATGACCGTTACTGCAGCTTTGCAACCAGCAGGCAGACATCGTCGCGCAGGGAATTCTCGGCAAACGCCATAGCGCCGCCATAGATCGCGTCACAAAGGTCACTTACGGTGGCGGCTGGCCCGGTGAGTTCGGCAAGAGCCGCCATTCCGTCCACACCCAGAAACTGGTTGCCTGTACGGGCTTCTGTGATGCCATCAGTCGCGATGATAATTGTTTCTCCCGGTTCAAGTCGCCTAAGCTCGGCAACATATACGGCGTTAGGAATAACACCGAGCGGCGTGCCGATGATTTCAACCTGCTCCGCAATTCCGGTGTTTCGAAGGATCAGCGTCGGCTCCGCGCCGGCGGCGGAAAATGCGGCTTCACCCGTCGCAGTATCCATGACCGCAACTGCCATTACAACAAACGTTTCCGTGCTGTCGGTATCCAGCTTGTGCGTTTCGCACATGAAATCGTTTAGGTGAGCGAGCGCGATTTCCGGCGCCTCATACTCGTGCAGAATCGCGCGTAGCGCATACTTCACCTCTGCGGTACGCCCTGCTGCGGCCAGCCCCTTGCCGGAGACATCTCCTACAACCAAGGCGATTTTATCGTTACGCATCGCGAACGCGTCGCAAAAATCGCCGCCGACCTCAGCCTCATTAAGTGCGGCGACATACAGAGCTTTGACGAGAGTCCGCGGAAATTTACTGAGAGGGATAGTTTGTAGCATAGAACGCTGCAGGGTCTCGGCAATCCGTGCGTTCTTGACGGCAGCGGCCGCGAGTACGTCAGCGACGTGTTTTCGCTCAGTGATGTCGCGGATGTTGCACTGGATGACTTCGTGCCCGTTCTCTCGGTAGACATTGCTGACAAACTCCACCTCGCGGATCGCACCAAACCTGTTTTCGAGCGGCAAGTTCTCGTAGCGAATGTAGCCCGAGCTCTTCAGGATTTGAAAGGCAAGCTGGCCGGCAGTCTTGTCCTTGAGGAGTCCAATCTCCCAGAGTTGCTTGCCCATCAGCTCCTCGTGTGAATAGCCAAGAAGCTCCGTCATGAAAGGATTAGCGTCGGTGATTTTGCCTTCGTTGATGTCGAGCAGAAGAATTCCGTCGCGGGCGGCTTCAAACAGGCGTCGATATTGACGTTCGGAGACCCGAAGCGCGTCAGTGGGGGTGGGTGTTGAGTGCGGCTCTAAGCCAGGCGTTGAGTCAGTATCTTTGTTACGATCGAACATAATTAAGTGTGCAGCTGTCTGCTTCGTCCTTTCGGCTACGTATGCGCTCTCTTACAGCAGCGCATCATGGGAATTGCATCGCCAATATCGGACATACGAACACGGCGGCTGACAACTAACCTGTTGATTTTACCTTATCAACTCGTTTGTTGCCGGAATTTCCGAATTTCTTGCATTTCTCAATAAAATTGTATGCCAAGAAAGCGGGATATGTACCGTATTCACTTGCTAGATTAATTTCACGATGCTTGCCAACTTGGCAGCGACTAACGCGTCGAACCCAATCTTCGCAGGAAAAGGAACAGTTTCATAAAGAGTCGTTCGAAGAACCGATACATGGCGAGCCTCCTTTTTGGACATTTAACCAACAGGCACAGAAGTGGGAAAGGTAGTCAAGGGCCGAAAGAAGGCCAACAGCAGGTGAGGGTAATCAATCGACAGCAGCGTCGAGTAGGAAAGAGATATGGCGTAGCACGGTGCGAGCCGGCTTTGTTTCGGTGGCGACATGCTGCACGATCAGTTTGCGGTTTCTCTTCGCTCGGTTCGGCGAATCGATGAGATCAGCACGCGCTATTGACGCGAAGCCCTTAGCATCCGCCTCGGAGTTGAAAGTCCTGAGCAAATGGACTCGTGTGTGGCCATCCGACGCGTCCTTATAGGATTCCAGAACCTCAAAATCAATGTTGTCTACGGGAATGGCAGCCACCTGAACCTTCATCTGCCTGCCTAATTCGTTAGGCAGGCGCGTCCTTGCATCGGTTTCTAAACCACCCCATTAGTGCTGGTGGGCGCGATTCGCTGACATTCGCTCCTTCGCCAGAGATTCCTGCACATTTCCGGCCGCGTCTTTGATTTCAGCATCTATACCCGGCGCACTGGTTCCATTTGTCCGGTCGGCAGTCGCGCTATGAAGATGATCCTTCGCGCGCAATTTCTTCAACTTTGCCTCGTGTTTGTCTCCCAAGATTTGAACCTCGATTTCTACGCCAAGTGCGGCGTTCAGCATATCGTTATTCCCAATTATGAATAATTACAATCAGAAATCGAAGATTAATTGTGCCGAATAAAGGCGGAAAAAAGTCTCGCCAAAATTCTTGGCGAGACTGGGGAACCTTCAATCGGCAGCATAAACTGCAAGCTTCTCGTAAGCACAATCTGCTAAGTGGTATTAGCGGTAGTCGATTACAACCCTTGCAGCAACGTCGCCATTCTCCAATCGTTTGAAGATGTTGTTGATTTCGGACAACGGTTGCAGTTCAATATCCGCTTTGACCTTGCCTCTTACAGCGAAATCCAGGGCCTCGACCATGTCCTCCCGCGTGCCAACAAACGACCCACGAATTGTGATGCAATTTGCGACGAGGCTGAAAAGAGCCACTGGAAAGTCGCCTGAAGGCAGGCCGACGAGCACGCACGTTCCTCGCTTGCCTGTCATGCCGATCCCTTCTTTGAATGCAGGCATGGATGGTGCGGTAATCAGAACACCGTGCGCGCCTCCGCCGGTCGCACTCTTCAATTGAGCCGCCGGATCGCCCGTCTTTGCGTTGAGGGTGATATCTGCGCCAAGTTTTTTCGCGAGATTGAGCTTCCCGTCATCAATATCTATTGCTGCTACAAGCAGACCCATCGCCTTGGCATATTGAATGGCAAGATGCCCCAAGCCGCCGCAGCCGGAAATTGCGATCCATTCGCCGGGCTTCGCTTCGGTTTGCTTGATGCCTTTGTACGTCGTTATGCCTGCGCATATCAGCGGCGCAGCTTCTATTGACGAAAGCCCATTTGGAATGTGCGCCACGTAATTTGGATCCGCTAAAATATATTCTGCGAAACCGCCGTTTTTCGTGTAGCCGCCGAATTGCGCGTCTGGACAGACCGTTTCCCAACCAGTCAAGCAATATTCGCAGTGGCCGCGGGCCGAATAAAGCCACGGAACGGCAACACGGTCGCCCTCGCTCACAATCGTGACTCCTGCGCCAACCTCGGTGACAATGCCGATGGCTTCATGGCCAGGAATGAACGGCAGTTTCGGCTTCAGCGGCCAGTCACCATTTGCAGCGTGAATATCCGTGTGGCAGACGCCGCATGCTTCCGTCTTGACAACAATCTGACCCAGGCCAGCGGTGGGAATGTCCCACTCGCGCAGCACGAGCGGCTTTCCGAACGCTTCAACGACCGCGGAATGCATAGTGGGATGACGCCCTGTGGACGTAGTCTCTACTTTCGGCTCAAGAATAGCTGTGCTCATGATGTCCTCTTCTCGGTGTACGTTGCGGGAGTTGCACTCGAGTTGCTCTTCAAACAGGTGTGACTGCGCTTTAGAGGCTTCGCTTGCATGACCACTCGATATCGCGGCTGTCCTACCAAATGCTGTCAACGATGAAGCATTCAACGTATCGTTATTCCCAATAGAAGATAGTTACAATCAAAAATTAAAAGTCATTTGTAGGATAGATTCAAAGCAAAAAGCCCCGCCAAGAGATTCCTGGCGGGGCGCAATTCACGAACCTGTCTGCTTACTTTGACTTTGCACCCTTCTCCTTAGTCACGACCAACGTCTCTTCGACCGGCGCTGGTGCGAACTCTATCACTGGTGCTTCGGCCAGCGGCGTCACAATCGTAGTTGACGGTTCTGCAGGCGACTGCGTAGTTGTGATGGGCGCACTCGCCGCGATCGCGTCCTTCAGCGCAGCCAGGAACGCCGGGTTTTCGGCGAGCGCTTTGGCGATGGCATCGGGATTCGCGGGCGCTGAACTTTGGCCTGTCACCTTCGCGATTGCAGGTTGAATCAGGCTGCCGATCTGCCCTAGAATGGCGCCGACCGCATCGCCGGCCGACGGCTCATGGCCATTTTTCGACACGCTGTTGCTGGTTCCGTTGCCGCCCACCGAACCGCCCGTTCCAGCCACAAAGCCGTCGATCAGCGAACGCAGTCCGAAACCTTTCGCCATGTTGTCCAGCATAGTCGATGCGGTCTCCGGCGTGCCGTAGAGCGTCATGTGACCGTTGGCGAGGAAGCTGGCCAGGGCGCGGGCGAACTCCATCTGCACATCGCGGCCCGCCTGGATCGTCAGCTTCTGAACTTCGAGCTGGATGCCGGCCTCGGCGAACTCCTGCCGGTTCTCCAGTTGCTGCCGCTCGACTGCAACCTTGCGCCTGCTCGACATTGACCTGCTCGCGGGCTGACTTCGACCGCGACCATCTGCTGCGCCTTCTCGCCGCGCGCGACCATCTCCTTGGCCTGCGCCTCGGCCTCCGCCAGCTGCATGTTGCGCGTCGCGCCTGCTTCTCGGCCGCTTCGCGCTCGGCCTCGGCCTGCTTGATCGCGCGTATAGGCCTCCACATCCGCCGTGGTCTGCTGCCGCAGTTTGTCCTGCTCGATCTGCTGCCGCGCGGCGATCAGCTTCTTGTTGGCTTCGCGCTCCGCTTCGGCAAGCTGCACAACGCTGGTCACCTGCTGTTCGGCCTTTTCGCCGCTCCGCCTCCGCGCGCAGGGCAAGTCTCCTCGGCCTTGGCCCGCGCCGTCTCCTGCTCGGCGACCGCGATCTGCTTCTGCCGCTCCGCCACCGCTACGCTCTTTCGCGCTCGACGTCGCCATCTGAATCTGCTGGTCGCGGACGAGCTGCGCCGACTGCACCGCCTGCTCCTGCTGGGCGCGGGCGATCTCGATCGCCTGCTGCCGGGCGATCTCCTGCGCCTGGAGCTGCTTCTCTTTCTCGATCTTGGCCAGCTCGATCTGCCGCTGCTGCGTGATCAGGGCCTCCTGCGACTCCCGCTCCTTGTCGGCGCGCACCTTGGCGATTTCGGTGGCCTGCTGCGCCTCGGCTCGGCCTGCTTGCGCTCCAGCTCCAGGATCTGCTGGCGCGTTTCGACATCCTTGAGCTTTCGCGCGCGCTCGGCCTCGCGCTCCAGGTTATTGCGCTCGACCGCGGCCGCCGCCGTGATCTCGGTGATCTTGCGCTTGCCCTGGGCATCGAAGACGTTGTTGTCGCTCAGTTCGGCCGGATCGGTCTGGTCGAGTTCGGAGATGGTCACCGACTCCAGCAGCAGGCCGTTGGCTTCCAGGTCGCTCTTGACATGCTCCTTGACCCGCTCGGCAAACTCGTCGCGCTTGGTATGGATCTCGAACAGATCCATCTGCGAGGCGATGGCGCGCAGGGCGGAGACCAGCTTTTCGCTGACCAGCGCCTCGACCGCCTCGGCGTTGACGCTGCTCTCGCCCAGGGAGCGGGCGGCGTTCAGAATATGCTCGCTATCGGCCTGCACGCGAATATAGAACTGCGCCAGCACATTGGCGCGCAGGTTGTCGCGGGTGATCAGGGCGTTCTGCCGCGCGGGTTCACCCCGAGCTTCATCGTCTTGAGGTTGATCTCGATGATACGGTGCACAATCGGCATCACATACGCGCCGCTGTCAAGCGCCACGTGCATGCCGCCAAGGCCGGTTCGAACAAACGCAACATCGGCGCTAGTGCGCCGATAGAGGCTAAGCAAAGTCAATATGATGCCGAGAAGCAGTACCACTGCTCCGGCCATCGCGATGATGTACGACGTACCGCCAAGTTGGTGGGAACCTATTCCTGCGCCGATCATCAGCACAAGTCCCACGGCAGTCACAACGAAACCCATAATCTTCTCCTTACGCATGCGGCCAATCAGGGCCGCGAAACGGAACCGACAAAAACTTCAAAAGTGCTCCAAAAAATTGTTCACATTAGACGCTTTCCTCTACAATCAGACGGCCCTCCGGACTAACATCCACAACTTTCGCTCTAAGCCGCGCGCGATCTAAAGACCGCCCGGCGCTGTGCGGCAGGATTCGTCGTGCAGTGTTCCGAATTCGTCGTATAGATGGACCCTGCCTCCAGTCGCGCTGACAGGATAGGTGACTGTCCCCGACAAACCAAACAGCGAGTCTCGAGAAAGAACGGCGGTGGACTCGTCGGGCATGATTCTTGTAAACGCCGCTGCCGAAATCCGCGCAAACAGAGCCGCGCCGACCAATGCAATACCGAGCGACGGCAACACGGCGAAGACCAGCGGATGGTTCGAGTGGATGAACGTGCCATTGACTAGCATCCCAATCAGGCCAAAGGCCAGAAAGTACAGTTCGGCCACAATGATCAGCGGTGCGCGTCCAACTCCAAATAGTCCGGCAATCATCGATCGAAATGGGGAAAGATGATGAGGAAGGTCTGCCGCCATTGCGTTGATTTCCGCCGGATTTTCGCGACTCACAGACTTGCCATTGGCGCTGCCGACTCTCACCGGTCCTGGATGATGCCTCGGCCCCAGAGAAATATGAAGGCGTGCGTGGGGCATGCCACCGCCATGAATATGGCCGATTCCGCGATTATGCCCGTGTCCGCCGATGCGCAGCGACGATAGCGCGAGCAGCAGCGCAGACACGATCATCGGAACGAAAAATATCGCGTTGTACCAATCCAGCAAAGCCTTCCCATTCATTCGAGTTCACTCATTCTAAGTTGGGAGAATAATCTTGTCTTTCGACCCCTAACCCGATTTCTCCTGTAGACCCATAATGCATTAATAGGTTGCGGGAGACGCGACCGAAATGTAATCGGGACACTGCGACTGGAAGTTCTTATTAAACGGGCTTCTACATACCTTGTGCGAATGTCAGAATCGGTCAAAATGAGGACTATTGTTACGCG
This sequence comes from uncultured Armatimonadota bacterium, assembly GCA_963699265.1. Classification (GTDB taxonomy): domain Bacteria; phylum Armatimonadota; class Armatimonadia; order Armatimonadales; family Capsulimonadaceae; genus CAXSEA01. The sequence continues at coordinate 3,697,492 of OY969427.1, forward strand.
GCCAGGTGCCAATAATTATTCTACTAGCGTTTAGCCTTTAAGTTAGCCCCAGTCGAACAGCCCGATCGTCCCTCGTTAAACATTGAAGTGGAGGATGACGAAGCGGCGGCGGATCCAGAGAAACCATGCAAAATCTAGTGCTCAGAGAGAGTCCAGTGCAGCGCCCCAGTCTTCAGTCTCCAGCGATCAAAGAGCGCACGTCCGTTCTGATCGTTGACGACGAAGAGGCGATCGGAATGCTGCTCGAGCGATATCTCGCAAGGTCTGGCTACGACGTGGTTTTTTCGACCGATACGGAACGCGCGCTGGTCTTGCTGAACACGCGCTCGTTTGATGTGCTGTTGTGCGACCTACACATGCCGCTGATGAACGGCGATCAGCTTATGCGTGCCGCAAAGAGCGTCCATCCCGATCTTGTTGCAGTAATGATCACTGGCGCCACAGATGCCCGCCTTGCTGTTCAATGCTTGAAGAATGGTGCCTACGACTACATCACCAAACCGTTTGACCTTGAGGATGTTGCGCAGCGGATCGCAGGTGGGCTTGAGTACAGCCGGCTCCAGCGTGAGAACCGGGAATACCGCGAGCATCTGGAGTCCCGCGTGAGCGAGCAGGGGAAGCGCCTCAAGGATATCTTGCTCGAATCGCTGTCGGCTTTAACACAGGCACTCGAGGCGAAGGACGAATCCACCAGAGAGCACTCTGACCGCGTAACCAGAATCGCAATTGCCATCGCGGCAACAATGCAACCTCACAATGAGGAACTCGGGCGAGTTTTGACACTGGGCGCGAATCTGCACGATATCGGAAAGATCGGCATTCCTGGCCATATTCTGCTTAAGGACGGGCCGCTCACCCCTGACGAGATGGCCGTCATCAAACACCATCCCTTGATCGGAGTTAAGATTCTTGCGTCCCTGCTGCACGAAGAGAATGGAATTCTCGAAATTGTCCGCAGTCACCACGAGCGCTGGGATGGCTCCGGCTACCCGGACGGTCTGAAGGGACGAGACATTCCGCTAGCCGCGCGCATTGTTTCCGTCGCCGACAGCTACGATGCAATGATCTCATCTCGGCCCTATCGCAAGGCCTTGCCGCACGACGTCGCGCTCGAAACAATTCGCTCCGGCTCTGGCACTCAATGGGATCCGTCTGTTGTCAACGCATTTTTGGCCGTGATCGAGGGAAATGCACTTCCAGTTCAGGAAGCCATTTGGCAGGCCAGACCGCAACTCCAAAAATTGGCCGCTTGACACACTGCTAAACATAAGGCAAACTTGAGGGCATCGACGACTGCTCGGATTCTTAAACGAGAACCGGAGGGTCATTTATGCTCATCGCCCCACCAAACAAAGCTTCCGCTGCTTTCGTTAAGACGACCATCCAAAAAGAGCTCGACTCGATGGACGCCGGATTTGCGGCCAAGGACAAAACCGCAACCTACCGCTTCTTCGCCCCCGACTTCTATCGAACAGATTGGGACGGCAAAAAGTACTATCTCAAGAACGACATCAAAGGCGCGGAGGACACGTTCAAGGCGATCCGAAGCGTCCACGCTAAAACCGTCGTTCAAACCGTAACGGTAACTGGTTCGTCTGCCGCAGTTGACCTCACCCTCCACGCGGTTATGGTGATGAACAGCCCAAAAACGCCAACCATCCCAATGACACTGAACGACAGCGAATCCCGCCATCAGACCTGGACAAAATCCGGCGATGTGTGGCTGCTAAAGACCAGCACCAACACTGCAAGTCATCTTGTGATTACGAAGCGGGGAAAGACGGTTGGGGAGTATGTGAATGGGAAGGAACTGAGGAAGTAGGATTTTAGGAACGCTCAGGCCGCTGGGCCTTTTTTCGCATGGGAGTGCGGTGCCTTGGCATTGTCCGTCATCCCGAGCGAAATGAGGCACGAATGGAGTCGAGGGAACACGTAGTTTGCTTGCCAGAAAGCTTTTCGTAAGACGAACTACGTGATCCCACAGTAGCTAGTCCCTATCGCTCAGCAGCACAGTCACGCCCGCCTTTTCAAGAGCTGACCGTAGCGTTGCGCGCTCGATCGGCGTGTCAGTAATCAATACTTGGGCGGCGTTGAGCGGGCCGATCGACGCAAACGTCGCCTCGCCGAGCTTCGAGTGATCGGCCATCACCACAACTTCGCGGGAACGCGCCATCATTGTGCGCTTTACCTGAACCGCGTCAAAATCCACCACAGTCCAGCCTGCATCCTCGCTGACACCATTTACGCCAATAAATGCCCGGTCAACATGCATATCACGCAGGAAATCGGTGGCCAAAGGTCCAAGAGTAGCTCGGCGCTCCGGGTGAAACTGGCCGCCGATGACAACAACATTGTGCTCGGCCTCGGCAAGCTCGAACGCGGCGGGCAGGGAGTTGGTCACGACAGTCAGGCCACGGCGGTTGCGAATGTAGCGCGCCATTTCTAGGATGGTTGTGCCAGCATCGAGCAGGACGGTTTCATGGTCGCGGACACGGTCGGCGGCGATGCGGGCGATGCGTCGTTTTTCGTCGCGCTGCGCCTGTTCGCGCTCGCCGAACGGCGGCTCGTAGAGCGTCGTTTCCATCGGAATCGCGCCGCCGTGGGTGCGGCGAAGAAGGCGTTTTTGCTCCAGCGCGCCGAGGTCGGCGCGGATGGTCGGCGCGGAAACGCCGAACGTATCGACCAATAAATCGACGGATACTTTGCCATCCTGGCGCAGAATTTCGAGGATCCGCTGCTGTCGCTCCTCAACAAACATGGTTTCGTTTCCTAGTATTTACCCGTTGACTATTTTCGTTTACTAATGTATTATAGCACTAAGCAAGGTTTCTAGCAAGATATGATCTCACTCCAGCAGATCGAAGAAGCCGCGAAACTCACGCGCACTTTTGTTCGCCACACGTCGGTCATGTCATCGCCCACGATTACGGCGATGTGCGAGCCAGACGATTTTCCTGTCGAAGGCAAAGTCCTCCTCAAAGCGGAGAACCTTCAGAAGACCGGCTCCTTCAAAATTCGCGGCGCATTTTGGCGCCTCAGCCAAATGTCCAGCGCGGAGCGTGAGCGTGGTGTGGTCTGCGCGAGTGCTGGGAACCACGCGCAGGGTGTCGCGCTTGCGGCGAAGCAGATTGGCATTCAAGCCACAGTCTTCATGCCGGAGACGGCCAGCATCACCAAGATTTTGGCGACGCGCGGCTACGGTGCCGATGTCCATCTCGAAGGACGCAACTTTGACGAAGCTGTCATTGCTGCGCGCGCGTACGAAAAACGCAAACGCGCGCTGTTTGTTTCGGCGTACGACGACGACGGCATTATCGCGGGGCAGGGATCGCTTGGGCTGGAGCTGCTCGAGGATGTTCCCGACCTGGATTCGGTGATCATCCCGATTGGCGGCGGTGGGCTCTTTTCCGGCGTTGCGCGTGCGATTAAAGAGAAAAAGCCGGACGTCAAGATTATTGGCGTTCAAGCGGAGGGTGCGGACAATGCCGTCCGATCTTTTTATGCGCATCAACTGATTGGCCGTGTTCTGCCGGTCTCGACGATCTGCGACGGTATCGCGATCAAGGCGCCTTCGGAGCGGACATTCGAGTATATCGAAGCGCTGGCCGACGAGATGGTTACTGTCACCGACGAATCGGTCGCTTCGGCGCTGCTGCTGCTGATCGAGCGCATGAAGCTGCTGGTGGAACCATCAGGCGCGGCGGGTCTGGCGGCGCTGCTGTCCGGCAAAGCGAAACTGCATGGCAAAACGGGCGTCCTGCTTTGCGGCGGGAACATCGACCTAAAGCTGCTTTCTGACCTGATCGAGCGCGAGCTGCTCAAGGCGAAGCGGTATGTGCACCTGTTTACGTCGGTTATCGATAAGCCGGGCAGGCTCGCAAAATTGCTGGACACAGTCGCCAGTCAGCGGGGCAACATTTTGACGGTCAATCACAACCGGATCAGCCCGAATGTCCCGCTAGGTTCCACCGGAGTGGAGTTGCTCATTGAAGTCCGGGACGAGGAACACCAAAAGCTCATTCTCCGCGCATTGCGCGAACAGGGTTATGGCGTGACCATGCTGGACTAAGCAAATTTTGTAAGTTTTACGAACAAAACGACTTCAGAAGGATAAATATGGCTACCGAAAACGATCAAGAAAAGAAGATGCCCGTCATTTCAAAAGGGCTCGAGGGCATCACTGCTGCGGCGACCGAAATCGCGGAAGTTGATGGCGCAAACGGCATTCTCACGCTCCGAGGCTACGACATCTCGGAACTCGCTGGCCGGGCGTCCTTCGAGGAGGTCGCATTCCTGCTCTGGAACGGTCACCTGCCAAACCGCGACGAATTCAACGGCCTCCGCGCCGAGCTATACGCCGGGATGCTGTTCCCGCGCACGATTATGGATCCGCTCAAGCTGCTAGCAAAGCAGGCGGACGGCATGCATATCATGCGCATGGGCGCGTCGATTTTGTCCATCGAGGACGACAATGTCGATGAGCAGACGATCCCCGAAAATCGCCGCCGAGCCGCCGGACTTCTCGGCAGCATGGCCGCAGTGCTCGCGCACTCCTGGCGCATCAAGCAAGGCCTCGAACCGGTGCATCCCAAGCCGGAGCATTCGCTTGCTCAGTCCATCCTTTATATGCTGCGCGGAACGGAACCCTCCCAGCCGGAAGTCGATGGCCTCAACGCCTACATGGTCGCCGTTTCAGAGCATGGCCTGAATGTCTCCACATTCGCCGCGCGCGTCACTGTTTCGACCGATTCGGACATGGTGTCCGGTCTTACCTCCGCTGTCGGCGCGCTGAAAGGCCCGAAGCATGGCGGAGTTCCTGGACCGGTGCTCAAAATGCTCAACGAGATCGGCACGCCGGACCGCACCGAAGCGTTTATCCGCAGCGAAATGGGCGCGGGCCGTCGCATTATGGGATTCGGCCATCGAATCTATAAAGTCCGTGATCCACGCGCCGCGATCCTCAGCACTGCCGCCGAAAAGATGGCCGAGATTACGGGCGACCGAAAGCTGTTGGAGCTCACCAAGTCAGTCGAACAGCAAACCGTCAAAACCCTCCAGGAGCTTAAGCCGGGTCGTGACCTCTACGCCAATGTCGAGCTGTACGCCGCGCTTATCCTGCACGCGGTCAACGTGCCTTCGCAGATTTTCACACCGATGTTCGCCGTGGCTCGCACGGCTGGTTGGACAGCGCACATGCTCGAGCAGATGTCGGACAACCGCATCATCCGCCCAGAATCGGTCTATACCGGCCCGCACGGGTTGAAATTTGTGCCGCTCGATGAGCGGAAGTAGTTTTTCGCCCGGGCGCCACAAGTACATATAGTTGTGCGGCAGGTAGTTGTGGGGCAGGCGTCCCCGCCTGCCTTGCTCTGGGCAGATAATGACAGGCGGGGACGCCTGCCCCACAACAAAAATGCTTCCTGCAACAGTTATTTTGGAGAATAAACATGCCTAAAGCACTTATGATCCGCCCTTCGGAAGTCCGAGGCGGTGGCCAGATAGATTTCAAGCCGATACCCGTCAACAGCTACAACCGGACGTTGAACGAGGAGCTAGACCGGTTCGCGGCCGAAGACCTAATTCGCATCCATCGCGACATGGCATTCATTCGCGGCTTTGAGAACATGCTCAACGATGTCAAGCTCAAGGGCGGATATAACGGTGTCGAATACAACCACCGTGGCCCTGCGCACCTTTCGATTGGTCAGGAGGCATCGGCGGTTGGGCAGGCGTTCCTGCTCGATGTCAACGACCACATCTTTGGCAGCCACCGCAGCCACGGCGAAATCCTCGCCAAGGGCCTTTCCGCAATCGAAAAGCTCGGCGACGACGATCTGCTTAAGATCATGCAATCGTACAACGACGGATTGACTTTAAAAGTCATCGAAAGCGGCAAGAACTTCGAAACCGTCAAATCGATGGCGATCGACTTTTTGCTTTACGGCACGCTGGCAGAGATTTTTGGACGCGAAGCCGGATTCAACAAAGGCATGGGCGGCTCCATGCATGCGTTCTTCACGCCGTTTGGCGTCTATCCGAACAACGCCATCGTCGGCGGCTCGGCGGATATATCCGTTGGTGCGGCTCTCTTCAAGCATGTCAACAATAAGCCGGGCATAGTGATTTGCAACATCGGCGACGCGTCCGCGGGCTGCGGGCCCACGTGGGAAGCGCTTTGTTTTGCGACCATGGATCAGTTCAAGAACCTGTGGGACGAGGCGCATCGCGGCGGGTTGCCATTGATCATGAATTTCGTCAACAACTTCTACGGCATGGGCGGACAGCCGGTCGGCGAAACCATGGGCTTCAAAATCCTGGCGCGGATCGGTGCCGGACTCAACCCAGAGCAGATGCACGCCGAGCGGGTTGACGGCTACAACCCCCTCGCGGTCATCGACGCCATCGCCCGCAAAAAGGACATCATCGCGCGGGGCGACGGCCCAGTCTTGCTGGACACTGTCACGTATCGCTTCTCCGGCCACTCGCCATCCGACGCGTCGTCGTACCGTGAAAAGGCGGAGATCGAAGAGTGGCAGGGAGTGGATTCACTGATCACCTATCGCGAAAGTCTAATTGAAGCTGGCCTGCGCACGAACTCCGATTTCGAGACGCTGCAGGAGCAGATCGACCGGACATTGGAGCGTGTCTACAACAAATCGATCAACCTCGACCTGTCGCCGCGCGCCGATCTGTATGCAGTCGGCAACCTGCTTGAGCGGACGATGTACTCCAACGAAAAGGTGGAGGCGTTCGACACCGAAAATGGCCGCAAACCAGACGTTCTGGAGCCTATGGAGGAGAACGCCCGCGTCAAGCAGCTTGCGACTCGCAGCCGATTCGGCCTGGATGCGGATGGCAAGCCGTTGTCAAAATCCAAATGTGTCGCCGTTCGCGATACGCTCTTTGAGGCAATTATCGACCGGTTCTACAAGGATCCCACCTTGGTCGCGTACGGCGAGGAGAACCGCGATTGGGGCGGTGCGTTCGCGGTCTATCGCGGCCTGACCGAGTGCATTCCCTATCACCGTCTATTCAACAGCCCGATATCCGAGGCTGCGATTGCAGGGACTGCGGTCGGGTACGCACTCGAAGGCGGTCGCGCACTGGTTGAGTTGATGTACTGCGACTTCCTGGGACGCGCCGGCGATGAGGTGTTCAATCAGCTAGCCAAATGGCAGTCGATGTCCGGCGGGATGCTGAAGATGCCGGTCGTGATGCGTGTTTCGGTAGGCTCAAAGTATGGCGCGCAGCACTCGCAGGACTGGACCTCGCTCGTTGCGCATATTCCAGGTTTGAAGGTTGTTTTCCCGGTCACGCCGTACGATGCCAAGGGTTTGATGAACTCCGCGCTCACGGGCACCGACCCGGTGATCTTTTTCGAAAGCCAGCGGGTCTACGATCAGCCGGAGCTTTTCCACGAAGGGGGCGTTCCGGAGGGTTTCTATGAAATTCCGATTGGCGAACCGGATATCAAGCGGGCTGGCAAAGACATTACGTTCCTAACGATCGGCGCGACCCTCTACCGCGCTTTGGATGCGGCAAAGATTCTGGAATCGGAATACGGCATTTCGGTTGAAGTGATCGATGCTCGCTCCATCGTGCCGTTCAACTACGAGCTTGTGGTCGAGTCGGTCAAAAAGACAGGCAAAATCGTGCTCATTTCGGACGCCTGCGAGCGGGGATCGTTTCTGCAGACCATGGCGGCAAAGGTTGGTCAGTTTGCGTTCAACTATCTCGACGCCCCGCCAGTGGTCGTCGGCGCGCGGAACTGGATCACACCCGCCGACGAGGTCGAGGATTCGTTCTTCCCGTTCCCGGCGGACATCCTCGACGCCATCCATGAGTACGTGCAACGTTTGCCTGGCTATTCAGTCAAGCGCGCGACCGACGCACCCGAGCTCATGCGCCGCAGCGAACTGGGCGTGTAGATCAGTCAATTCGAGGCGAGGCAACCAGTTGGATGCCTCGCCTTTTTGCCTGTGGTATATACATAGTGTCAAGACAAGGCTAAACATATGACTACAATTCTGCTCGAACCGGAAGCACCGCCGGTGCGCATGGACGGAGGCACTATGCGTGTCGGCAAGTCACGCGTTTCGATTAATTCCGTCATCTATCACTTTAAGCAAGGCGAAACACCTGAGCGGATTGTCGAACTGTTTCCGACTCTGACACTGTCGGACACGTATGCGGCTATTGGTTACTATCTGAAGCACACTGAGGAGATTGAGCAGTATTTTCAAGAGTATGAGAAAGAAGCCGAGCGACTACGTAAAGAAATCGAGGCACGACAGGGCACTAATGAGGCCCTTGTTGCGAAACTTGAGGCATGGAGACTGGAGCAAACGCCTTTAGAAGGCTTGTGATGTTGTGAGCAAAGTTCTTGCGTCGACAATTCACAACGCGCAAAACTCTAGAAATGATCAATTTTCTTGCAGACGAGGATTTTAGCCGGGTGGTGGTACATGGCCTAAGACGCCGTTCACCCATCCTGCAAATATTGACCATTCAGGAACTCGACCTTTACGGCTCACCAGACGAATACATCCTAGAATATGCCAGCGATCATAATTTGATTGTTTTGTCGCATGATAAATCGACAATGACCGCCATTGCGAATCGCCGGATATTGGATGGCAAGCCGATGCCGGGACTGATAATTGTGGATCAGTCGGTACCTACGTCCATCGCTATTGATGAAATAGTGTTTATAGGGGAAGCTGCTGACGAAGACTATTTGAAAAATCACGTTAAGTACTTGCCTCTGCAGAAGTGAGTTGCGAAGCTTAGCGTCGTTGATGCGACCCCTCCCGTCCCCAATCCCCACGAATTACATTGCCAACGTTACGGTTCTGGAATCCTGAGTTGATCCCGTTGATGAGGTATCGTCCGGATGAATCGGACGTTAGCATATAGACCGCAGAGACGGTTTTGCCGTTGATCCCTTCCGCAATGACACGCATGCGCACAGATTTTCCGTCCGGCGTAGCTCTTCCGTGGCCGAAATCGATGGTCCGCGAATGCACGATCTCAGGATACAGCCTGACCATCATATCGTGATAATTCTCCTCTGTTTCCAAGCTCTTCCTCAAATCGACGCTGTTGCATAACCACGCTTTTTTCGTTTGGCCCGACTTCAGCTCTGCAATCTGACAGCAGATAACCTGAATTGCAGCGGTCCGCTGGCTCGGGCTTGCCCAGGAAGAGTCGCCAAGATTCATGCCTGACGGCTGTTGCAGCATTTGCAACTGAGCCTGTTCCGCCGCACGTTTCGCGAGGAGGGTCTCACTTCGGCTCACCACCAGCAGCGCCGTGCCGAGGAAGGCCACTATGACGGCGACAGCCGACATCGGGGCTGGTCGCTGGTTGCGTTGAATCATCATCATTGCGGGGTGGTTGAAATCAATTGGCTATTGCTCAGAAGAGGTCAAGTCATTAGAGTCAGTGCCGCCGGGAACTGCTGGCAAAATCTAAACGCTTCGACGCCATATCAGGTCCAAAAACCTTATTGGCAGTTCATTATAAAGAGATTGACAACAACAAACAACAGAAGGTACAGTGTTCAATAATTCAACATGAAATGATTGCATGTTGATTGAGATGAAGTGAAATGGAAGCCAAGAACGAAAAGCCGAACATCTCCGAATCTCAAAGCCTAGCAATTCGCGCGTACAGCCGTCTGGTAAGAGCGTTCGAATCGGTGTCATCACGGTTGCGTTGCCCGAAGTCTCGCAACGGCCTGACTGACAGTCAGTTCGCTGCGCTTGAGGCCTTATATATGCAGGGACCTCTTTGCCAGCGCGCAATCGGCCAGACCATTCTCAAGACGGGCGGCAATGTGACTCTAGTGATCGACAACCTTGAAAAGCTTGGTCTGGTCCGGCGCGAGCGCGACTCCGATGACCGCAGGCAGATTGTCGTTTCGCTAACCGAAAAAGGAGCAGCCGTCATTGCCGAAGTTTTTCCGCGGCATGCAAAGTCCGTGGAGTCAGTCATGCAAGTCCTCACACCCGAGGAGCAGCAGCAGCTCGAAACCTTGTGCCGAAAACTCGGCGGAGGTGACTAATCAGAAACCAGAAGAAACTCTCGTTAACGAAGGGAAAATTAACATCCATGACAAAAATCAACCATGAGCGCACGTCCGCCTTCAAAATTTGCTCGACACTCGCCGTGCTTGCATTCGGCCTAGTTCTAGGCATGTCTGCATCCGGCACAAAGGCTATCGCCGATCCTGCCATTCCCCTGGCCGGGATATGGACCGTTAACACGGCTCACACGGACATCTCTTTTGCCATCACGCACTTCGGCCTGAGCACAGTGCGCGGGCGCTTTGATACCGTTTCAGGCACAATTGTCGCTGATCCGGACAATCTGGCAAAGTCGTCAGTCAACTTCACGATCCAGGCAAGCAGCATCGACACGAATCAGTCAATGCGAGACAATGACATCAAGGGCAAGGACTACTTCGATGTCGCGGACTATCCAACGATCACGTTCGTGAGCACGAAGATCGTGAAGACCGGTGCCGACGCATACACCGCGAAAGGCAACTTGACTATGAAGGGTGTGACTAAAGAGGTCAGCCTGCCGTTCAAAGTGCTTGGTCCGGTCAATGAAATGGGACAGCCCAAGATCGGCGCTTCGTCGCAGATTACGATCAAGCGGCTCGACTACGGCATCGGACCAAACGTTCCCATCCTTGGCTACGACGTCAACGTCACCATCAGCCTCGAAGCGGGCAAGGCAAAGGCTGGCTAGTCCCAAAAACAAAAAGTCCGGCGCAGAGGATTCTGCGCCGGGCAAATGCATTGCAAGTTGGGACCATTGAAGACGAAACGAAAATGCCTGAATGAAGGTTCCCACCGGCTCCTTATTCAGGGAAATTACGTTAGTCGCACGTCGGGGCGGTTAAGCCGCATTGGCCGATACCCGCCTCCCACTGCGACCACTCGGTATGCGCCGCCTTCGAGGATCATTTCGTAAAAGGCATTGACCGTGATCCCGTCCTCACCCGTTAAACGGATCGGCACGTTCACATACGTTCCACTTGGGTCTGCCGTCGCATCGCCAAAGGACGCACTCTTGTAATGCGCGAACTCTGGATACGACATCAGCATCATTTTGCGAAAATTTTGGATGGAGGTAAAGTTCCGACGGAGTCCGCTAGCCTGGTAATTTGACGCTTCCTGGTAGTCGTCGCGCTTGAATGCTTCTAGCTGCGAGACGATGGACTTGATCGCTGCAGTGCGCTCAGCCTTTGTCGCTGGTGTCATTTTCAGGTTCGTTGGAGCACTTCCGCCTCCGGGATCAGCTTGCTCCTGAGCAGTCTTGGTAGACGCATAGTTACTTGCTTGACTGATGATTACACCGGCGCCGGCAATGCAGAGGGCGATGACCAGTAAGCCGATGCCGCGTTTGGGTTTCATACTCACCTCACGAATTCCCTAGCCGCAAAGGGTTTGCTATGATTGCTATTTTACTCATGCCAGGACTCAAAATAAGTCACTGGGTATAATTTGCCCATGCTAGAGCCGGAAAGTCAGGGGGTGAGCTGGATACCGATCGTCGCTGAACGCAAAATCGCGCAGGCGATGGAAGAGGGCGTTTTCGACAACCTGCCTGGCCACGGCAAGCCACTGATTCTTGACGACGATCCCCTCACGCCGCCGCATCTGCGCGCAGTCCACCGGATTCTTAAGAACTCGAAAGTTGTCCCGACTTGGATGTCGCTCGAACAGGAGATCGACGCCGCGAAGGCAGAGGCGGAACTGTTTCGTACCTGCTGGTTTGATCTTGCAACATTAGCAATGGCCGACGAACAGGCGGCAGCGCGGGACGAGTATCAAAAGCTGATGCGCCGTGCCAACGATCTCATTCTCAAGTTCAACATCATGACCCCGTTTGTGTACCGCGCGCCAATCCCGTTTCGCATCAAGGCTCGTCTTGCGCAGTGGGACGCGGATATCGTCGCGCTCATCGGCGATGACGCCCCGGACATCGCGCCGTGAACTTGCCCGTTGGCCTTGCCTATACCGCGTCGGTAGGAACTGCCGTCTGGATCACCCGCCTTTGGTACCGCTTCCGAAAGGATCGTGCCGCTCGCCGCTCCTACGCCCTGCCGCTATTTGACGCTGCCCTCCTCGAAGCCGCCTGCCATCCTCGCGCGGCCGATTCTGACGATGCCGATGTCCTCGCCGAAATGCGCGATACGCTCGGGCACCTGAACCGCCAGGCGTACGCGGAGGAGTTTTGGACTTTGGACAAGCAGCTTAGAGACTACTATACGAAGATTCCAAAGACAAGCAGGCCGACCATGCGCCGTGCGCTGATCCGCCTTCTGACGGCCAACGACCGCTGGCTTCAACTCGTGGCGGCGAAAACTTGCGCCGACATCGGCCTTCCCGAAGCCATCGCACCGCTTCGGGCGCTCGTTGAGATGGGTGAGTCGATGGGTTTTTCGGAATCCAAGCTGGAGTACAGCTCGTCGCAGCAGGCATCGATCCGGTTTCGGCAGGAGATGGAAGCGTCACTGGAGCGGCTGGGCAGAATGGTGCCGTAAACTTCGAATGATCTTCGCGGAACTGTTGGCGTTCGGGAAGTCGTTAAGTGTAGTACACAACTCTGACTTTTTGTCCTAGCACTCTGCCAGGATCGCCACTGCTCTCCACCTTGCCTTCCCGTTTCGGGGACGTGGCGAGCTTGCGAGACGGAGGGGTCTTTCTCGCTCAAAACTCAAACCAATGAAATTGTTACCACTCGCCCTGCTTATCGTTTTTCTTTCGTTCGCCATTTCCACCCCGGTCAATGCCGCGCCAACATTTCCGACCGCCTTTCCGGTCGCCCCGCACGACAATGTGACCATTGAATGGTGGTATCTCAACGCGCATGTCACCACGAAGTCAAATCGTCATTTGGCCCTGATAGCGTCGTTTTTTCGGTTCGGCAACGCCACCGCGGCCGCGAAGTCTGCAAAAACGTCCGCTTCGTCGGCGATTCTGAGCCACTATTTGATTTATGCTGTCACCGACGAGGACACCGGCAAGCACATCGCCTATTCGCTCGCCGATCAAAACACGCTTCACATGATGCAGCAATATGCAACGCTGGCGGTCATGCAAGACCCAAGCAACAAGCAGGCGCAGTCGCTGCTTGCCGCGCTGAATAGCAACAAATTCCCCGGCGAAACGACTCTCATTCCTGGCGAGGCGCATGTCACGGCGAGACCGTTCGAAGCGCTTTACGGCCAATCGGGCGAAGTCAAAGCAGTTCCTGGCAAGGAAAATACCTACACGCTCACGCTCGGCAAAACAGGCACCGACCAGATCAACTTGACATTCGCAAGCACGCGCCCGCCGATGTATGTCGGCGGGACCGGCAACACAGGCGTCAACAAGCCGGACGACATGAAGTATGTCTCGCTCACTCAGTGCGCAGTCACGGGAAACATCGATACTGGAAAAGGATCGGACCAGATCGCGAGCGGCGAAGGATGGTTTGATCATCAATGGGGCAGTACTTGGACCACGGAGCGAGTGGGGTGGGACTGGTTTGGCGTTCAGCTTGACGATGGCCGCGACATCCTTTTCTTCCGCCAGCGCCACATGAGCGACGGATCGATATTCCAGCCTTCCGCGACCATTGAGGATAAGAATGGGAAGCTGACGGTGACGAAGAATATAGTTTTTGGACCTGTGCCTGATTCAGCCTGGACCAGTCCGAAGTCGCATGTTCGTTATCCACTAAGGTGGTCAGTCACCTTTCCTGATCAAAACCTTGAATTGCGAATTGCGGCGGTTTCGCAAGATCAGGAGATGCCTGTTATCGCGAGCGGAGGCGCGATTTGGGAAGGCTCTTGTAAAGTCATTGCATACCAAATATTCGGTTCGACTAGCACAGATGCAAAAGCAATCAACGGCAAAGCATATATGGAATTAGTAGGATACAGCTCTCCGCTCGTGCAAGAGAGCCTCAATGGCCAGCCGGTTCCAAAGCCTCACAGTTCAACCTCGAATATTAAGTAGCCACCCGTCGTAATTATTGCGCTGCCACCTGTAGGTATCCTTTGGCTGGAGGATTCCTAATATGGCCGGACAAAGCGTCCCAACGCAATCTCCCACACTCATTCCCGCGCCCGATGCGTCCGTAGTTTGTCCCGCTTGCGGCGGTCACAACTCCGCCGATGCCGTTTTTTGCGCGAACACCCAATGCCATAAGGCGCTCGGCGGCTTCGACTATGTGATCGAGGAGTTGCAGGCCGAGGCGCGCTGGCACGAAAAGCTGGCGGACAGATTTACGTCGTTCGTCGCCAAGCCGCAGTTTGTTGGCGTGCATGTGATCTGGTTCACCGTCTGGATTCTGCTCAACAGCGGGCTGATTGTCTGGGTGCGCCGCTTCGATTCGCCCCCGTATGCGCTGCTGGCGTTCATCATTTCGCTCGAGTCGATCATGATCACGATCTTCGTCCTGATCAGCCAGTCCCGGCAGAACCGACATGCTGACAAACGTGCTGAGCTCGACTACGATGTGAGCGTCAGAACATACCGAGAAATCGCCAAGCTCGACGGCCTGCTAACCGAACTAAACACGAGGCTTTCCAGACTGGAGCAGCGGGAGTTGGAAAACGGCGGGAGCAAAGCAGGTTAATATGAAATGGAAAGCTGTTCATACTCATCAGCGATCCGGGGAGTCGGCATGCCGGCCCGCATTTGCATTCTAGGTATTGCGAAATCGAGGAGCGCTTTCATATTGACAACATCTTCGACATTGTACGCGTGAAGCAGCCTCAGCGCGTCATCCGCATCATCTCCGCCACGCTCGTAGATTCGCCACAGACGAACAGCGTCCATGCCGTTGAGACCGTCGCACTCCGGCTTGCGGTTGATCTTTAACTGTCGCTCAATGCTCTTTAAGCCACCCCCATACCCAAGGGTTTTGAGCAGCGGGCAAAGATCAATGTGAAACCGGTCTGCGAACACTCGCTCTAGCACGGGAAATCGGCGCTTTAAAAAGGGCAAATCGAAGCCAGCCCCAAAAAATGTCACGAATCCATCATAGTCTTGGCATTCATAGGCGAACTGCGCCAGATCGATTCCCTTGGTGTAGACTCGCGTTTCGTAGCCATCGCTTAGCCCGATGATGGTCAAGCCGTCCGCGTCCATTCCGCCATCTGTTTCGATATCCAGATAGGCGAACTTCGGGAAATCCTTTACGGCGCGCCAGTGCTCGCGCTGCGCCAATTTTTGCGCGAAGTAGCTTGCATCGCCGCCTTCGAGTGCGTTGATGCTGTCGGCCAAAGTTTGGTCGAGAATGGGTCGATGTCGATCGGCGATCTTGATCTCGTCGACTCGCTCGAGGTAATCGTTCCAGCAGGTGACGCCCTGCGACCAGATCGAACGCTCGGTTACTCCACCGATTCCAGGTGCATGGATGAATGTGGTCGTCAACATGGCAGTTTACTTGCTGGGAACAGATGTTTCCTTGAAGCTGTTGAATTGTAGCGTATTTGGACACGGATCCTTACGTGCATGATAGGACTTACATGGCCGCGTGTCGTCTTGGTAACTCATTGGGACGTTAGGACCGTACATATAAATGCGCATGGGTGGTAAACTACCGTTATCAGCGCCGTTCGCCGTCAATCGCACTAACTCTATTGTTCAGCTTTACTGCGGCGACAGCTCATCAATGAGCTCTGCTACCTGTTATAGTCCATGATCAGACGTCCACTGATTCCCCGAGTTCCGCCGGCTGCAGCGTTCGCGCTTAGCCCAATTCTCATCCTTATTACCACTTGGGCGCTGAGCGGCGTGCAGACATTCATCTCAGGCCTTGATCATGCTTCGGTGCGCCCATTTTCGATCGGCTATGTACTGCCGATTGCGATGATTACCTTGATCGGCGGCAAGCGGCCAGGTTATTTGACTGTCGGGCTGTCCGTCCTTGCCACAATTTGGACGATGCTTCCGCCGGATATCCGTCCCGAAATTCGCTCCATGGCCGACTGGATGGAGATATTTTTCCTGTTGACGGTTGGATTGCTCTTGGTAATCGGTCTCAATGCAGTCTACGAGAATATCGAGTTCGGTCAGAAGGCAGCCGAAGCGGAGGCGCGCCTTAGAGCAATCATGGACACTGCGCCGGTTGCCGTGCTGCTGAGCGATGCAAGGGGCAATCTCACGTATGCGAACCAGGAAGCGGAGCGATTGTGGGGCAAGCCGTTCAAGAGAGTTGGCCCCGACAACTATCACGAATTCGGCATGCGAAATCCGACTGGCGAGATGACCAAGTCAAGCCAAACTGGTTTGATGCGCGCTCTGGCTGGCGAAGAGGGCATTGTTACACAGGAGCGCGAGATCGTCAGGCCCGACAACACCCGCGTCTGGGTCGATAGCCGGTCAACCGCGATCCGCAATGCCCAGGGCAAAGTCGTGCAGGGCTTGTGCGTGTTCAGCGATATGACGGAGCGTAAGCTCAAAGAGGACGAGCTCAAAATGCGCGCTCAGCGCGAGCGCGCGATCAATGCAATCGGAACTGCCTTGCGTGCGACATTTGATCCCAACATGATCCGTTCCGCTGCGACACAGAATCTTGCCGACATCCTTGGTGCGGAGCGATGTTTCTTTACGATCTACGATGCGGCGGACGCCATCTACATCACTGCCGAGTACTGCGCCGACGATCTGCCGCCGCTTGAAGGGCGATACGAACGCGGACAACTTCAAATCGATGCCGCCCAGTATTTTCTCCCTGGCCAACCGGTGGTTTCGATTCCCGATATTGGACTGACCTCAGTGGCCGAGACTGGCACGTCTTCGCCGATCCGGTCGCTTCTGAGCGCCCCACTCTATGTTGGGGATCAGCTAAAATCCGCGTTAACTGTCGCCATGACAACTTGCACGCGCCACTGGACGGAAGCCGAAGCCGCACTTGTGGAGGAGGTGCTTGACCATGCGCGCGCAGCAATTGATGCGGCAAACATACGTAGACGCGAACAGAAGATCGCCTCGACCCTGCAGGAGGCTTTGCTGCCAACCCCGCCAATGTCAACACCTGGGATCGATACCAGGACATACTACCAAGCGGCGCTATCGGAAGCCAATGTCGGAGGCGATTTCTACGACATCTATCCGGTCGAAAAGAACTGCTATGCGCTCGTAATTGGCGACATCAGCGGCAAGGGTCTCGCGGCCGCCTCGCAGGTCGCAACTGTGCGCAACATGCTGAAATTCGCGCTCACCGAGGGACGGACTCTCAGCCAGGCAGTTTCGCGCCTCAATTCAGTCCTTTGTGAGCATGGCCTGCTTTCGGGATTTGTCACGCTTTTTGTCGGAGCGCTCGACACCGGCGTTAAGACGCTCACCTACGTTTCGGCTGGCCACGAGCCGACACTGATCCGGCGCAGTCGGACCGGTGAAGTCGAGGAGCTTGTGACGACCGGGCCACCATTGGGAGTTGTCGATGAGCAGACTTATGGCGAGAGAGTCGTTAATCTTTCCGAAGGCGACGTCGTTTTGCTCTATACCGATGGACTAACTGATGCGGGCCCTGATAGGCGAACGCCGCTCGGCATCGATGGAATCAAGAATATTTTAGGTGACGCGCCACCCGACGCAAGCGCGACTGCTGCCGATTTCATGCGCCACGTAGTTTCTGCGGCCAGGGAGTTTTCCCCGGCGGGCTTCCACGACGATCTGTGCCTTGTCACAGCGCAGCTTCGCAGTCAAAGCACTACGCACGACTCTGCTCTCGGGGTTTAGCGCCGAAAGTCTTGTGCCTACGCATCAATTCACTCCGTGTTGATATGAAGCTGTGCGTACAGCCTGCGGTACGCCGAAGGCGACATCCCCGACGCACGATGAAACAGCCGACGGAAATAGTCTGCGCCGACAAATCCGCATTTGACTGCGATTCTGTCGATTGTTTCGCCAGTGTCCAACAGCATTCGCCGCGCTTGTCGCATACGCTCGCGGTGGATCGCCTGGGTGATGGGAATGCCGTAGACGGCGCGGTAGATTCGGCCGAGATAGTCGGGGTGGTAGTCGAGCGCGCTGGCAATTGACGAAGCGCGGATCTGCTCCGCTGCGTGCGTGCGTACAAATGAGTCCACGCGCTGCGCAAGCACCACTGGCACTTCGGAGGGCTGCCGCGACGCATGCGCGGACGCCACTTCGCAAAGCATGTGAACGACCAGGAGATCGAACGCTAATTTCGACTCTCTGCCCCGCTCCTGATCGTCGAGAAATCGGCGGAATAGTGCGGTTAGTCGCTCCGGCTCCGGCAGCGTAGCAATCTGTGGCACGTTGACAAAGTCGCTTCGCTGCGATTCGCCATGATCCGATTCCAACGGTCCGGCGCTGAAATGCACCCAGTAAAACCGCAGATCGGCTGGGTAATCCGCTGTTCCACCATGTCGCTGGCCAGAGCGCAAAATGAGCGTTTGCCCCGCTTCAACCTCAAACCCCCGATCCTTCTCAAACATCGAAAGCTTGCCTTGGTTGACCAAAATCAGCTCTTCCGAGTCTATAGTCCGCTGCGGATGTCGGCCTGTTCTGCCGCTGGACACGAAGTATCCAGCGTTTAGTGCAGAGACGGAAAAATTTGCTTGCACGCAAAGCTCGCTCATGAAATGCGTCTAGACTGAAGTCGGAATCGTACTGATAATTGCTTGAATTGTTGTCTGGCGAACAACGACCTGCGATGATATTATATCGGAAATAGACGTGCAGGGCATAACGGCTTGCGCGTCAATAGACTATTGGTTCGACTTCTAGGAGAGAGAACTTGATGGAGACGCATAGAGATGGCCGCTTTTCGCCAGTTCCGTTTACGCGGGTTGAACTGAATGATGCCTTTTGGGCGCCGCGCATCGCGGTCAATCGCAACGAAACCCTGTCCGCGCAATTCGAACAGCTCAAGCAGACGGGACGGCTAGACTCACTGAAACTTGAGTGGAAACCCGGCGACACGCCGGTGCCGCATATTTTTTGGGATTCAGACATCGCAAAATGGGTCGAGGCCGCGAGCTATAGCCTTTCTACCCATCCGGATCCGAACTTGTCGCAAATGGTTGACGAAGCCATTGGACTGCTGGAGCATGCGCAAGGCGCGGACGGCTATCTTAACGTCTACTACACGGTTGTCGAGCCGGACAAACGCTGGACACACCTGCGCGACAATCACGAGCTTTACTGCGCCGGACATCTGATCGAAGCCGGAGTCGCGCATGCTCAGGCGACCGGCAGCGACAGGCTGCTGAACGTCGTCCGTCGCTATGCGGACTATATAGACACGGTGTTTGGAACGGAAACCGGCAAGAAGCGCGGATATTGCGGTCACGAAGAGATCGAGCTGGCGCTGATCAAGCTGTATCGCCACACCAAGGACGCTAAGTATCTGAAACTTGCAAGTTACTTCGTCGATGAGCGCGGTCAAACGCCTCACTATTTTAACCTAGAAGCCGAAGCGCGCGGCGACGATCCCAAAAGCTACTATTTCAACAACTACGAATACAATCAGGCGCACAATCCGATTCGTCAGCAGGATCGAGTCGTGGGCCACGCCGTTCGTGCCATGTACCTTTATGCGGCGGTTGCGGACATTGTTGCGGAGACGGGGGACGCGGAACTTCGCGCTGCCAGCGAGCGCCTTTGGAAGCATCTATGCACGGCGAACATGTACATCACAGGCGGGATCGGGCCGTCACGCCACAATGAAGGATTCACCAACGACTACGACCTTCCCAACCAAACGGCCTACGCGGAGACATGCGCGGCAATTGGTCTCGTCTTTTGGAACCACCGGCTATTGCATATCGATCTGGACAGCCGTTATGCCGACGTGGTCGAGCGCGCCCTCTACAATGGCACCATCAGCGGGGTTTCGCTCGACGGCAAGAAGTTCTTCTACGAGAATCCGCTAGCATCGAACGGTACGCATCATCGTCAGGACTGGTTCGGCTGCGCCTGCTGCCCGCCTAATATCGCGCGCCTGCTGGCATCGCTCGGCGAGTATGTCTACTCCGAAGGCGAACTCGGCATCGCCATAAATCTCTATATCCAAGGCAAAGCGAAGGCGGTTGTTGTGGACGGAATCGAGGTTGCAATAACGCAAACCACCCAACATCCGTGGGAAGGTGCGGTGCGGATCGACATCTCGCCAAGCCGTGCCGCCGAGTTTGAAGTGCGGCTGCGTGTGCCGTACTGGTGCAAATCTTATAAGGTTTCGGTAAACGGCGATGCGGCCACATACGTTCTGCAAAGCGGTTATGCGATAATCAGGCGCGCTTGGAACGCAGGCGACTTAATAGAGATCGTGTTCGAAATGCCTGTTGAGCGGATCATTGCGAATCCCGCAGTCGCTGCGGACCGAGGCCATGTCGCGCTGCAGCGCGGGCCGGTGGTCTACTGTGTTGAGGGCGTTGACAACCCGAATGGCGTCTTCAATCTCGCATTGCCGGAAAATGCTGAGTTTACGACGAAATTCAAGCCTGATCTTCTTGGAGGGGTGACTGTTATCGAGGCGTACCGGCATTGCTTCCGACCAATCGTCCTGGAGCGATAGGCTATATCAGCCAGAGTTTGCCGCAATGACCATTGCCGGCGAAATTCACCGCTGTTCCCTATGCGACCTGGGACAACCGTGACCCTGGAGAGATGGCGGTGTGGATGCCAAAGGCCTAACTTGACGTAACGCTCATTCCGCCTTAGCCTGCCTGGGATCCAGTTCAGCGAGCTTGCGGACAGTGTCGAGCGTGTCGATCTCTGCTGGCGGTTTGTCGGTGCGTATTCGTAGGATGCGCGGGAAGCGCAGCGCGTAACCACTCTTATGGCGCGTTGATGCTTGCACATTGTCGAACGTCACCTCGATCACGACCTTCGGCTCAACCGTGCGCACTCGTCCGTGTCCAAACTCTTGTACCGTATGCGCTCGAAACCATTCGGACATCTCCGCGATTTCAACATCCGTTAGACCGGAGTACGCCTTGCCGACATTCAGCAAGGTTGGGTCGTCTTCCGATGTCCGAACTGCAAACGTGTAGTCCGAAAGCACTTTGTTTCGTCGACCATGCCCGACCTCAACTGCGGTAACGACAACATCCAAAGTCGCCAGTGCGCGCTTGATTTTCAGCCATTCGCGTCCACGACGCCCAGGCTTGTAGGTGGACGCGGGATCCTTGACCATCAGCCCTTCGTTGCCGCGAGCACGGGCCGCGTCGAACTCGTCATCGAGCGGCGCGACATCCGTAAAGTGCTTCGAAACAGCAGCGCGGATGGTTGCGAACTTGTCCAACTCAAAGGAATCGATCGTTTGACGTCTCTCGGCAAATGGCCTCTCCAGAAGTATCTCGCCATTTGCAAACAGGGCGTCATAGGCGACATACGCGACCGGAAACTCAGCGGCAATCGCCGCTGTTGGCGCTTTTCGACCAAGGCGTTGCTGCAAAACCTGAAAGTTCATGATCGTTTCGCCGCTGACCGGCACAATTTCGCCATCGAAGATTAGACCCGACGCGAGCGGGTCGCCGTTAGGGGGCAATAGCGCGGCAAGCGGCGTGAGCAGGTCAGGAAAGCTTTTAGTGATCTCGTCCAGCGTACGCGAGAACAGTGCGACACGCCGACCGTCAACGACTGTTCCATGCAGGACATCATCTCCCGGCACATGGACACCGATATGCGCCTGGCAGCGAATGCCGTCGAACTTGTCCTCGACAACAAATTCTTCAGGCATCTGCCGAGCGACATCGGTCAAATCAGCAGCCGGAGTTGCGAGCATAAACTTGATAGGATGAAACAGCCGCATCTTGGCTTCGTCGAGCCGACCATGGCGGGCGAGCAGCGCGGTTTCGCCCGTATCGCCGGTCAGCATGTTGACCCACTGGATTTTGCCTATCTCCGCACCCGACCAGCGCGCGATCGCGTCCTCGACCGCGCCCTCCTGGAGGCCAATACGCAAATCGCCGGACAAAATCTTGACCAGATATTTCGCCTCGCCCGCAGGCGCGAAACGCAAAAGATCGATCACGAGCGCGAGCTTTTGTTTGCTGCCGGATGTCGATGCCAGCACGGAAAGTGCGCCAGCCACATCTTGAAGACTAAGCTTGGGAGGTTTTTCGCGTGTAAGCGGCGACTCTAGGAACGCGTCAAACGCGGCATCGCCCATGTCGCCGCGCTCGACCAGCTTCTGGTTGATCCAATCGATGTCGAGCTCGGTGATTGCGAGGAGCGCCGCGCGCAGGGCCGAGCCGCCGATATTGGTGGTGCGCTGATCGCGCAGCGGGAACGCCCGCCCGGTCAGATACCGCGCCGCCAGGATCAGGTCGTCATCCGAAAGCTGTGAAAAATACTCCGCCAGAATTGCCGACTTTTCGAGCCGCTTGGTGGTTGCCGCGACTCGCTCCGCCGTTTCGGCAAAGAGGGCGAATGGGGATGCGGTTGGTTGGGAAGATAAGCTTGGTTCCACAAAATCAGAACGGTTGGATGCGGGATTTGGTTCGGTGGCGGCGTTTTGGACGGGTGAAAAAGTGTTGGACATGTGGGATGGATACCCAAAATGCCGCTACGGTCTTTAGGGAGCAGCGCGCAGCATCGAGCTAGTTACGCTTGCTTGAGAATGCCTGGAGCCCCTGCTACCGTCGGCGTGTCCGGTGCCATGCTCTAGCTTCCAAGCTAGGCATGTGTACCTGCGCTACGTCAAGAGATATCGTAAGGTGCTCGGTGCCGTTCCCTGTTCGATCTCCACAATCCTGCGTCCGTACAGTGGGAATGCATTGGACTCCAGACGCAACTCCATTGGTCGATGTTACTTGTGCTAGGCATCACATTTCAGGACATGTCTAGCTAGGAAGCTAGAGCATGGCACCAAACACCAAGTAGGCCGAACCTAGCCAGGGCACCGGGCTAAGGTATCGCAGTTCGTGTAGATGGTTGATTGGGGACAGGTCCTCGATGTTGTATGCGATGGTTAGCAGCGAGCGGAGCTTGGGCAGTTTCGCAAGGAAGTCAATATTGTCGCCGACGAATCCTCTGGCGTAGATTATCCACAAGCCCGATGCCTTCGACTTTTCGACGGCATCGACAATGGTATAGTTCCACGAACCATTGAGGACCAGGTTGCGACCATATTCATGATCCTCCACAATGTAGGGCAATTTTCTCGCACCGAGCTAATTAAGTTTGAACAAAAGTGTTCCCAAGACGCTACCACTACTCAGACTAGATAGAACAATTATTTTGAAATTAAATTCGGCGTCAAGACATGTATGCTATTCCTCACAAGGACTGAACACCGCACCTCTCAAGCCGAAAGACTTGATTGCAAGCCGTAGCTCATTGGAGACGATAATAATGTTAGAACTGCTCGCGCCGGAGCCAAAGAATTGAGACGATCTGAAGATATGACCAATGGGATTAATCGGCCTCGGCATAAATCCTTGCACACGGCAGTATTTTTTCCTTCCGCAGCGAGGGCAGATGTCATACTCGTGATCCTTCATATCCAAATCTGCATATTCGGTTACAGCAATCTGCACGATCAGAATCAAATTCAGTCAACGATTTCCAGTGAAGCACAGGCAGGAAACTGATGCCAAACGGCTCGAAGATTTTTTGCCAGTTCTCCCGGCTCACGAAGAATTCATCGAATACCCAGTTGAGCTGCACAAGTGCCCTCTGAGCCTGCGAAGGCTGTTTGCGAAGCCGAAATGGCGCAACCTGACGCGCTCCGCTTCCGCAAACGCTACAGTAATGAGTCGCATCGTAAGTAACATTCAGATACTTAAAATCGTCTTCCGGCTGCGGATAGCCAAAGTGTCCAGTTGAGTGGATGTTATGGAAGTGTGCGCGTTCTATCTCCAGTGAGGTGTACTCTGTGAACGGAACGTCTGCCATTTTCAGCGATGCTATCAGAGACTTAACCGTTGGCCACCGTTCTTCATCTTCGCCTACAAATATCACGTCGCCTGCATTAACGGGGAAACCTGCCTTGGCGAATGCATTAATTAGGCGATCATATATGACCAGTCGGTGAATTGTCCGCATATGTATTGTTTACAGCCTGGTGCCCTTGCTAGGGTCGGCGTGTCCGGTGCCATGCTCTAGCTTCCGAGCTAGGCATGTCTTTTTGCGCTGTGGCACCACATTTCAGCGCCGATAAATCGTGCTAGGCTTCATTATATAGCTTCTTTGCGCCCTCGATCTGTACAATGCGCGAAGTCCAGCCATGGCTAGCTCGGAGAAGCTAGAGCATGGCACCAAATTAGCCCGAGTCTAATCAGGTAGTGCGGCATTATCCGCTAAAAAACGTGATCGCAATTGGTTCCGTTCGGATATCCTCATAGTCCGCCCCGCTCGACCATATCCAATCTATCGGCGTTTTACAAAGTCCTCGAACAACAGGGTTATTGTGAATGTAATTCACCGGTGTCGTGACACGGATCGCTCCATCTCCTTGTTCAATGTCCAAAATCTTTCGTCCACCGCGTAAGGATATCATGGACGCCAGACCCCGTTTCGCAGGTTGATGCCGGTTACGCCGGGCATTTCGTTTCCAGACATGCCTAGCTCGGAAGCTAGAGCATGGCACCGAATCGGCTGAACCAAGCATGCCTATCACTGGCTAATGTCTTATCACCGCGCCCTTGCTGGCAATCGCCAAGATCGCTTTTTGGGCGGCGTCGCGGACGGCGGGGTCCCTGTCGTTGTCGCCGATTTCGGCGAGGGTGTCCTCGGCCGAGTGGCACTCGGGCGAGTGGGTGAAGATGGCGTCAGGGCTTTGAACCAGTTTCAGCAGCCAGTTGATGGCCTGGATGCGGTCGCCAGGTTCGGGCGCTTTTCTCGCGCGGGTGCGGAACAGGTCGACATAGCGGAATTCCACCGGCAGCATGGCAAAATTAGCGGGAATAACTGTGGCGTTCGCGACTTCTGCAGGACGGTCGAAAATCAGGTACTTGATGAAGAACGCGGGCGGGGTAAGCAGCGTAACCAAACACAGAATCCCAGTGACTCGCATCACCATCTTCCAGAACGGCGATGCCTGCATACTTCCATATCCACTCATTGCGTTTGCATTCTACCATTTGCCTGTGCTATAATGTCTGTCGCTCCTGAGGAGGAACTGAACACGTGAAGCGTCCTTATCAACCGAATGTCCGCCACCGTATGAAAACACACGGTTTTCGTAAGCGGATGCAAAAACAAGACGGGCGAAATGTCCTCAAGCGCCGCCGCTTGAAGGGTTGACATAGCCTGGTCGTTACCGAAACCAACTAAAGCCCGGCTTCAATTGAGCCGGGTTCAATTCGGTTTGGGCGCTGAAATTTCAGCACAATCCGAGTTTCGCAACCCGCTCTTGATCCGGCAATTTTTGTTCACAGCTCGCAGTAAAGCCTAACCACGATGCTACCCCGCGCGGCCAGATTGCGCAAGGAGCGCGATTTTCGCGCGGTCTTTTCCCGTTCATCGGCTCGCAGCCGTCCGCTTTCCACCAGCAGAATGTCTGTCCATGTGCGTCAGCGCAACGATTCGAGAAGTCAGGTGTCCGACTCTATCGAAGCGCCAGCCCAGGCGATTCGGTTTGGCTTTACGGTTGGGAAAAAAGTCGCGAAGCGCGCGCACGAGCGCAACATCATTCGCAGGCGGTTGCGCGAGATTGTCCGGCTAGATGTCCTGCCGTTCTACACGGGCAAGCGGGGCACCGACTGCGTAATCGTAGCGCGCAACGAATCTGTTGGTGCGGACTATTGGACTTTGCGCGACGATCTGCTCATGCTGCTCAGCCGCGGCGGACTGATTGAGCGGCGAGCGACACCTACCCAAGATGGCGAAGGGGCGTGAACAATGCGGCACGTTCTGGTGTTCACAATCCGTATGTACCAGCGGGTATCGAAATATACGCCGCGTGTTTGCCGGTTCGAGCCGACCTGCTCAGAGTATGCCGCGCAGGCCATCATTCGCTACGGAGCGGTCAAGGGGACATGGATGGCGTTTAGGCGCGTTCTGCGCTGTCATCCGTGGAACGCGGGCGGATACGATCCTGTCGTCTAGCTCTTGAGCGCTCATCATCTTTGCTTCGGCTTAATGCGGTCTTGTTCCAAAACTTTATGCAATTCATTCGAAATAAATCCTTCGCAATCCTGTTCCTAGTTTTGTCGATGCTGGCTGCGGTGGGCGCTCAGTCTCGGGCCCAACTGGCTGGCACGGTCGTGACCACATCCACCCTGCCGCCGCCGCCTGCGTTCGCCATCGCCCGCCGCATGGCCGCATGGAAGGATTATCAAGGCGCGATCAAAAAGCTGGGGGACGTTCCTAGCAGCGCAACGTACAAGCACACGCCGTACGCGCCGGAAGCGATCTACAGCGTTGCGCATCTGTACGAAGACAATCTCAAGGACGATATCGACGCGATCACGTCGCTGAACACGCTGGTCAACAACTACTCGCTCACGGACTATCCGCACCGCAACGTGGTTCCTGCCGAACGGCTCGCGCTCTCCAAGCGGATCGATACCGAAAACGCCGCCGCTGCATCGCGCGGGGTCGTCTGGGCTTCTGGCAATCCGATCTACGATATCTGGGAAGCGATCCTTTCTACAGGATATCTGGTCATCCATTACGCGGTGAATCTCACCGGTGCCAAGTCGTGGTCGTATTGGTTCGCACTGCTGCTCATCTCGGTGATTGTCCGCCTGCTTCTGACTCCGCTGACGCTCAAGCAATACAAGAGCATGCGGGAAACTCAGCGTATCACGCCGCTGGTCAAGGAGCTGCAGGCTAAGTATAAGAACGACAAGGTCACGCTTAACCAGAAGACCATGGAGCTGTACAAGGAGCATAATGTCAACCCGGCTGCGGGCTGCCTTCCCATGCTTCTTCAGTTCCCCGTCTTCATCTACATGTATCACGCGGTCTGGCTTTACCAATACCACTTCAGCAACGGAACGTTCGCCTGGATCAACCCGACGACGCACCGACTTTTCCCGGCCATCATAGGCGCGAACCTGGCTGACCAGGACATCATTCTGCTTGGTCTTTACTCAATCAGCATGTACGTTACACAGCGCATGATGCCCGCAGCGGATCCCGCTCAAGCGGAAATGCAGAAGAGCACGGCGCTGATGTCGTCGGTCTTTTTCTTCATTTTCTTCCAAAATTATCACTTCCCGTCAGCATTCGTGCTCTATTGGCTGATCAGTAATGTACTTTCGACCTTAACTCAGCTATACTTCATGAAGCAAGGGCTGATTCCTCCGCGAGGGACGATGCCGATCCTGCCATCGGACGGCGACAATTCCACAGGTTCCGGCGCGAATGGCAGCTCCAATGGGTTCGGCAAAATCGTCATGGAGGCGCCGCAAAGCGGATCACCTATGCTGAATGGCAACGGCACCGGAGGAGCGGCCAAGGGCGTGATCGCACCGAAGGTTCACCCGAAGAAAAAGCGTCGATAGTCCTGCGGAGCGCCGAAAGCACGCAATCATCAAGCCAGGGAGGCTGAACGATACTTGAGCAAAAATCCAGGTCCGGAGACGATTGAGCAGGCGGCAGAGCAGGCGCTGCATCATATCCAGCAGTTCATTGCGCTAGGCAATCTCGATGCGGCTGCCACCATCGTTTCGATTGAAGAGGATACGATCGCGATTGACGCGACCGGCGCGGATGCCGGTTTGCTGATAGGTCGTCGCGGGCAGACGCTACAGGCCCTGCAATATCTGCTGCTGGTTCTAGTGACGCATCACGAGAGTGGCGTGGGGCGATACCGACTTGTGCTTGATGCCGACGGCTATCGTAAACGCCGCACCGAGGCCTTGCAGCAATTGGCGGCATCGCTTGCGCAGCAGGTCAAGGAAACGGGCGAAGAGGCTGTACTCGAGCCGCTCAACGCCATGGAGCGCCGGATAGTCCACACCGCGCTTGTGGACGACCCCGAAGTCGAGACCTATTCCGAAGGCGAAGGAACAGACCGGCACGTGGTCATCTCGCCGCGCAAATCGTAGGCCGCGATTTACTCTTGCACCTAACTGAACGCAATTGCGCCCCTAATTCCTCGCGCGGGAATTAGGGGCGCATAGCTTTTGCGCTTGTTTCAGAAAATTACCGAGATGACGACATTCCTAGACAGCGTCGTTAGTAACGAAATAGTCATATACGCCGTTCGACGTTGTAGTTGGGGCTAACGTCGGCTCGACAATGTACAGGGTGTACGTTTGGCCCGCGGAAAAGGACACTGTCTTGTTGACTAGAGTAATTCCGGTAGAGACATCCGTCGTTTTAATGGTCGAACTTCCGGCTGGCAGCGCCATGTAGGGTTCAGCTACTCCATATGGCAACCCCGGATCGATTGCTGTTGAACCACTGGTGACATTGACTGCGCCAGCATCCGGGCCGGCATTGATAATCCGAACCTCAGCATCTCCGGCTGGCGGTGCAGGTGCCTGATCGAGCATGAAAATAATGTTGGGATAAGAGGGAGCAGTTGTTGCCTCAGCATCTGCACGTCCGATGACGACTACGGTATATGCGTCGCCGTTGGCGAGCGCGCGCGTAAGCGTGGGTGTGGACAGGTCTAAATTTGACGACAGGTCGAACGTGATCGACGACGTTCCGCCCTGTAGATAGAGATAACTGGAGTTCTGCTCGAAGTTCTGGGTGCCGTTCGCCGCGCCGGAGTTGATGAATACTGTCGCCGAACCGCCGTTGGGCGAAAGGTCGATTGCGCGGATGCGTGCGGAATTTCCGTTTCCTGTCGAGCCCCCGCAGCCCGCGACCGCGAGGCCAACGGTGGCCAATCCTGCTAAGAACGCAACCCTGCACATGGAGATTCCCGATCCGGGCGAACTCTTCGAAATCTTTGAACTGCAAACTGTCACTAGGTTCAACCATCCTTCCCCGCAGCCCTTGTTAGGCGAGCGGTCTCTGCAACCGAATAGATATAAAACGCCAGATTCACCAGTCCCAAAAAAACCACCAGGAACTGGCCGACCGGTGAAGCGGCTGGGCCTCGACCTGTAGTCGCTTCGACAGCATCCCTTGATGCCGGAATGGCGAACATCAGGGCAACCGGCAGAATGCATCCGAAAAACGCGATTGCTGCGCGGGCAAACTCGCCGGAAATGGCCAGTCCGAGGCCCGGTATCAGCAGTGATGCGGCTATCGCCAGGCACCCTTGACCGCGGATCAACGGCGCGTCATCAATGGAGCGTCCGCCAGCAGTCGATTTCTGCTGGTAAAGTATGCGCGCAATCTTAGCCTCAACCGACGCCCCAGCACCGAGTTCCTGCGCCTTGCGGAATCGCGCGAGCGCGTCGTCCGTTAGGCCTAACTGCATGAGCAGATCGCCAGACATCTCCAGCACGGAGACATCGGCTCCGTCGATTTCCAGCGCTTCGGCCAACTCTTTCAACGCGCCCGGAATGTCGCCGCGCACTCTAAGTAAGTTTGCCTGACGCAACTTCGCATCTAGAGCGGGACTCGGCGCGGAGCGCTCTGGACGCCTTGACGATGCTGGTTTTGGCGCAACCGCGCCGGTATTGCTTGATTCAGGCAAGGACTCGGCGAGCGGCGGAGGGTTTCGGCTTTCGTTGCTACTACTTGGCGTCTCGTCCATGCTCGGTGTGACTTAACTGCTCGCCTCCGCCAGTTCGGCGGCAACTTCGTTCACCGAGTCAGTCTGGGATTGCACGGCCGCTACAGCCTGCTTGCCCCAAAGACCCTCCAGCTTGTAATAGTCACGCTGGCCCTCCGACATGATATGCGCAACGACATCGCCGTAGTCAAGCAAAATCCACGACGCCTCGCTATATCCTTCGAGCCGGTTTTGACGAATCCCGCGCTTCTCCATCGCTTCCATGATGCCGTCCGCAATCGAGCGGATGTGTACGTTTGAAGTACCGGAGCAGATCACGAAAAAATCTGCGATCAGGGTCTTGCCGCGCAGATCGAGCGACGTGATGTAGTTCGCCTTTTTGTCCTCGGCGGCCTCAATGACTATCTGATTTTTCTCTTCCGATTCCAGTTGCTGCGGTTTCATTTTATCCTTCGGGCGACGATGCCCACGGTGCTAATCGCTCGCACGACTTATGCGGCGTCTTGCAGCATGAGAGTTTGACCGCTTCATCCTGCCAATTGTTGCAGGTTCTTGTGCGCCTGCAAGCCGATATTGTACCAGTATCGGTCTGTGTCGCGACTTGCCGCGAAATAGGAGGAAGAACTTCATTAGGGCAGGGGCGGCGGAACCGAGCCCTTGAGCAGATCGACGGCGGACATTCCGAGTGCGAAAATGTTCGAAAGCGGATCCTTCCCGCCCTCGATTTCCGCTCGCTCAGCAGTTTGGTAATAGACACATTCTGGAGTTATGACGAAAAGCTGAACTTGTCCGGTTTGCGGAACGGGCGCTGATGTCGCTGGTTTCATTGTGGAGACCAGTTTGTTGGCAACCTCGACCATTTCCACTGCAGACGCCTTGACGTCTGCCTTAGCAGAATCGCCAAGCGACCCACCGCCATCGCTCATGTACAGGTTGAGATGACCATCGATCAACGCGAGCAGAGACGACGATCCACTGATGAGGCCAGTTTCAAGAAGAACGGCGTATGCCTGATGCGGCGCGGGCTTAACGCCAACTTCCGCTGGTAAGATCGAAAGTGCCAGCTCCCTCATCTTCCGATATGTCTCTTTGCTGTCAGGCAGGCCCAATTTCTCGAGCACGGGACCGATTGGCAGGTTTCGGCGGAGGCGGAGGCGGCGTTCTAGCGGGAAGTGGCCTTGCCGGCATCTGCGCTTGCGGAGCCGCATAATAGGGACTTCCCGATCCCGGCGCTGACGGACGAACGGCCATCGGGCTCGCCTGCGGTGCGCGATTTTGGCTCCGGCGATTGAGCGCGCTGAAGTCGACGTTCAGACCGAACATCGGCAGAACACCGATGGCAATGCAGATTCCAAGAATGATCATGCCGAGCCCATACAGGCCGTTTGGATGTTTGTCCTTGACAAGCACGCGCATCTCTTCGTCTTCGCCACTGCTTTCGTGGTCCTCAACTTCGCCGACCATTCCGGAGACACTTTCGGCCTGCCTCGAAATTTGTGTAGGTGTCGGCAAGCTCGCCCAATGCGCAGTTCCATCCATGGTCGCGGGCCGATGGTTCGCGATGTGGTAAGCGTCGATCATCTTGACATCCGCCGCATCTTTGTCCAGCACGAGAACATCGGTATCGGAGGAATCGGTTTCGCTGACGCCCGCGATGGCCGCAGATGCACTTCTGGCTGCCGGAATGTCGCTGGGAGGCAATCTCAGCGGAATATAGTACTGATATTTGGTCCTGTCGGGGATGGCTGCTGCGATATCGAGCGTGCCTCCCGTAATGGTGTACCAACCCTCGTCGGGACTCTGCTTGATGAACGTTGCAATGTCCATCGTCACTGGCTGCCGGTATTTCATGGCGTCGCCCATCGAATGTAAGCCGCCAAAGATGAAGGCTATGGAAAAAAGAACAAGGCTGATTCGAAATCTGCGCGCAACAAAACCCATGGGGTCACCTTGCTGAGACGTTCTGAAGGAGAACGTAGGATATTGTTGTTATGATAGCATACGGTCAATTAGATGCACTACGCTAACTGAGGTACGGCCACGCTCTCCAGATCAGCGCAACACCCATCACCAGCATCACAATAGCGCCGACCCTGGTCATGCCGAGCCGGAATGACGCACTTTGCAGCGTCCGGCGAAACAGATGCCCCGCCAACCCAAGTGCGACAAGTCCTGGCACCGTGCCCAGCCAGAACACAAACAGGACGAGCGCCCCGCGCAGTGGACTGAGTGTTGATGCCGCCGCGATTGCAATGGTGTAGGTCAGTCCGCAGGGAAGCAAACCCACGAGTGCGCCGAGCGAAATCGGCTGATACCACGATTTATGACGCAGCGCCGCAACGAAAACCTTTCGGCCGAATCCGTCGCCCGCGCCCATCATGTCCGGTTCGGGTACCTTGAAGCGAGGAATTATTCCGGCGTATCCAAGAGCAAGCAGAATAAGAAGGACGCCAACTCCGACCGAAATTCCCGACTGCCAGCGTTCGACGTGCGACGCTAAACGCGCGAGTGAACCCAATGCTCCGGCAATTGCGCCGATCACCGTGAGCGAAACCATCCGTCCTAGTTGAAATCCAACCTGACGGCCAGCGCGCTTGGCAAAATTCGGCTCATCCATAGGCCCGGCTGAGAGCACAAAGATGCCGCACATGCCGATGCAGTGCGACACCCCGCCGAGCAGACCCCAAAGGAGCGCGCCGATCAGAACAGTGGAGAATGTCCCACCGGACGCGCCCGCGAATAGTCCGTCCATCATTGAACCTGGATTGGAACTTGCAGCGTCGTAGTGCCTTGGCCGCCTGCGTTGACAAAGTAGTCCATGCGCCAGTCGCCGGGCATCGTGAAAGTGGCCTTGCCGGAATAGTACCCCGGCTGCCGGGGGTCTTCGCGGAGGGTGACCATGATCGCTGGCATGGTCATAGCAGGCATCACCAGGCTGACATTCACGTGGGCAAACCGAACAGGATAGCCCTGATGGTTAGCAAGCTTCGCGCCAATCGTCACCTCTTTGAGCGCCTTCGGATTGATCGGAGCGACAGGATCGGCTGTGAGCGAGCCGACGGAAATGCGGTTGACAATTGGTTGCGACATGTGCTTGGCACAGCCGGTAAACGCAAACGCCAGCAGCGCAAAGCTGGCGATTTGAAGCCAACTGCGCCAGCGTCGCGCCGGATTAGTTGCGGCGGGAAAAGTCATTGGGAATGCGTCGGGTGGGGCGGATTCGCTGCGGCGCATTGAGCGAAATATTGACAAGCTGGGGCTGCGCAGTCGCCACTTTTTTCGGCCCGCAGCCGTCGCAGCCTGCGCACGCCGATGCCTCGCCGGTCAGCTTGGAATCGGGCGAGCTCTTTCGGAACGCAATGGCCTGCACCAGCAGTCTGCGTCCCACCGCGACGAATGCGACGCCGACGATCCCAAATGTCACGATTTGCTGCCAGTCAAGCCCCATCATATTCTCTTAATACCCCAAAGCTTTGCCAATATGCCACACAGCGAATGTGACGACCCATGCAAGCGCGGTCATGTAGCCAAGCTGGAACAATGGCCATTTCCAGCCTCCCGTCTCGCGCTTAACCACGGCGACGGTCGAAAGACACTGCATCGCAAGCACGTAGTAGATCATGATGCAGATCGCAAGCAGCGGCGAGAATTTCGGGTCATTTCGAAGCTGAGACTGCAAAGATACGGCCACCTTGTCCGGATCACTCGACATGTCGCCCACGCTGTAGATTGTTCCCATACTGGACACAAAAACTTCGCGTGCGACAAAGCTCGAAACCAGACTCACGCCAATGCGCCAGTCGAATCCTAGCGGCTTAATGGCCGGTTCGATCACTTTGCCTAGCGTGCCGGCATACGAGTGCGCCAACCGTGCCTCGGGATTTGCGCCCGGCATCTTCGGATAGGACGACAGGAACCAGATCACGATGCTGACGCTCAAAATCACGGTCCCGGCGCGCTTCAGGAACAGGAACGAGCGCTCCAGCATCTGCATCAAAATGGTTCGTGGCGACGGCGTATGATACGGCGGAAGCTCCATCACAAACGCGGGCGACGCGCTGCGCAGCAGCGTCTTCTTGAAAACCCAAGCCATGGCGAACGCGGCGAAAGTCCCCAGGAAGTACATGGAGATCATCGTAATTCCCGGCAGCGTGAAGATTCCCAGGACGCGCTTCGGCGGAATGAACGCGCCGATCATCAGCGCATACACCGGCAGGCGCGCCGAGCAGGACATCAGCGGCGCAATCAAAATCGTCACTAGGCGCGATTTGCGGTCGTCAATCGTGCGGGTCGCCATGATTCCCGGGATCGCGCATGCGAACGACGACAGCAGCGGAATGAACGATTTGCCGTGCAGCCCGACTTTGGACATCAGCTTGTCCATCAGGAATGCCGCCCGCGCCAGATATCCCGTGTCTTCCAACAGGCAGATGAAGAAAAACAGGATCAAGATTTGCGGCAAGAACGTGATCGTCGTTCCGACACCGCCCAGAACTCCCTGGACAATCAAATCGCGCAGGTCGCCCGCAGGCATGTGCGCGGTAATCAGCCTGCCCAGCCACGTCATGCCTGCGCCAATCCAGTTCATCGGCGCCTGAGCCCACGCAAAAACGCCCTGAAACACCAGCATCATCACGCCAAAGAAGATGACGTAGCCCCAAAATCGGTGGAGTAGGACGCGATCCACCTTTTCGGCGAGCGTGGCCTTGTCGATCAGCGGCAGCGCTGGGTGGCTCGGGGTCAGCGGGCGGACAACGTCCTTGACCACGTTTTCAATCCACAAATAGCGCGACTCGACCACGACTTCAGGAAAGTCGATGTCCATCGAGCGGAATTTCGCCTTGTCGAGCGCGACATGCTCCAGCACTCCAGCCGAGTGGCGCGAGCGCTCCTCGTTCGACAGCCTGTCGGACATCAGCAGATGGATGGCCTCGGCAAACGCGCAATTTGCGCATTCTGCAGGACGGCTTTGGCGCACCAGCCCGCTCAGCTCCTCGGTCTCTTCGCGGATCACCTGCGGAAGGTCGTAATGCAGTGGGCGGACAGTATCGAGTGACTGCGGCAGCCCAGCGATCTTATCCTGTAGATTGTCTAATCCGCGCCTTTTTTGAGCAACCACCGATGTCACAGGCACTCCAAGCCTTGCGCTCAGCGCTGCTTCGTCTACCCGCTTGCCTTGCCGTGCGGCCACATCCGACATGGTCAGCACCACCAGCATCGGGATGTTGAGCTCGAGAAGCTGAGTGGTGAGGTAGAGATTGCGCTCGAGATTCGACGCGTTCGACGATGTTGACCAGCGCCTCGGGAGGCGGCGTGTCTTCGCGCCGGCCAAGCAGGACATCGCGCGCGATCACTTCGTCGGGCGAGCGGGGAGTCAGCGAATACATTCCGGGAAGGTCGATCAGGGTGATCAGGCTGCCTGACGATGTCCTGACCGTCCCTTCCTTCTTTTCGACGGTGACGCCAGGGTAGTTGCCAACCTTTTGACGCAGACCGGTCAGAACATTGAAGATGGTGGTCTTGCCGCAATTGGGGTTGCCGACCACGGCCATGCGGCGATAAGTGTGGGCAGCGCCGTTGGTTGGCGGCGGGAGAGTTGCAACAGTTGACGATGGGCCGCAGGGACAGTCCGACATTGGAAAGGTTACTTTCCGTCCGTTTCAGGATTTGGGGGCTTGACCTCTACGACAACGGCGCAGGCCTCCGCTTCGCGTAGCGAGAGACGGTATCCGCGCAGTTTTACATCGATAGGATCACCGAGCGGCGCACGACGCAGGAACTCGATGTTCGTGCCCCGTGTAAAGCCCATTTCGAGAAGCTGATGCCGAAGATTGGGATCGCCCTGCAGGCGAATTACGGTGCCGTGCTGAAATGGCTTCAGTTGACAAATCGTGGTGACCAGTTTCGGATCGCCAAGTACAGGACCGCTGGCGGATTCGGTCACTTCCTGCTGGCTTGCTTTGCTTGATTCCAAGTCCATGATGAGTGAAAACAACATCGGTTTCTTATGCTCTGGTGACATATCTCCGACAAAAGTAGTCGGCTATTGCCTATTATACCGCTGTCAAGTGATTGTATGTCACCACGAAATGACGGATTTTATAGATGCTGGGGATATTGCGGGAAATTGTGACAGGCAAGGAGATTGGAATTTGGGCAGAAGCATTGCAAAAAGCGCGGAAATGTGCACAGCTCAGCCTTTGCAGACCCTCCCCCCTCCCGAAGCGTGAGGAGCCAAGGATCAATAAGCCAGAGATTTAGCGCAGACGGCACTTCTGGCTCCTCCCGCTTCGGGAGGGGGGAAGGGTCATTCCACCGCCGCCACCAGCCGCGTCACTTCCTGGAGAAAATTGGCAGCGCCAACGCCATTAATCGAGCGGTGGTCGAACGCGAGCACGAGGTTGCCGATCTTGCCATCGACAAATTGGTAGGGAGCGCCAACAAATAGTGTTGCGGCGGCAGGTGGGACTAGAACTGGGATCGCGTTGACGACACCATGCGATGCGAGATACGAGATCGTGATCTGCGTGTCGCTTGCGGCCTGGTCGCGTCCGCGCCGCGCTTGGCGAAGCTGGCGCATGACTGCCCTTGCGAACTGCGGCAAGTCGAGCGTGTCCGCCTCGCGGATAACGGCGGTGACGAGGTCGTCGTCCGGCAACGCGACCGCAAAGCCAAGATTCACGTGGGCGAATTCGCGCCGGATATTGCCCGGAACGAGAGTGCTGCGGAATTTGGGATGTGAAATGACCGCACGTGCGACGCAGTAGCTAAGGGTCTGAAATTCGGTCAGAGCAGGAATTGCGTACTTATGGCGCAGCTCGAGCGTTTTGGCCTCGAGAACGTCCCAGTTTAGGTGCATCTTGATGCTAGCGGTGACTACCGTCTGCGCACTGCGTTCGAAATGCTGATTGAGCGAAATCTGTTTGGCCGACAGTAGTCGGTCGATATGGGCGATATGGGTAGTTTCGGAAATAGATGCTTCATTGGAACCCGCGAGATAGCGGTCAATGTCGGGAATGTCGAGTGTCCGCTTGGCCGCTGGAATGGTCCGCATCTGCGCGTCGCTGATTCCAAGCGAGCGGCAATAGGCTACTGTCCTGGGCGGAATGCGTAGGTCGCCAGGTGCCTTGGACAGATGCAAAATCGGCGCAGCGTCGGCCACAGTTGCAGCCGTGTGGCCGTTCGATATCGGTTTCAGCGAACCAGAACCGTTAGTTCCGTTGCCATTTCCGTTAACGCTCGAAATCATGCGAGCGACCGGCGAGCCGACATTCACCGTGTCACCGGGCCGAACCAGCCAGGAGTCGAGGATGCCATCGTGCGGCGACTCGATCTCGAGATTTGCCTTGTCGGTCTCCATCTCGTAGATGACTTCATCTCGTCGAACTGAATCCCCGGGCTGTTTCATAAGACCCAGAATCGTAACTTCGCGTATCCCTTCGCCCATCTGGGGTATGAGGACATCGAACGGCATCAGCGCGGTATTAATCATTCCAAGACCTCGGAAACCACGGTGACAATCCTATCCACATTTGGAAGGATGACATCTTCCAAGTAGGGCGAGTAGGGGACGTAACCATCCTCGCGTGCGATTAGCCTCGGCGGAGCCGCCAGCATGTAGAAACGATCCGGGTTCGACGAAATCTCAGAGATGACCGCCTGACCAAACCCGCATGTCTTGCCGTCTTCTTGTACCACAACAATTCGACCCGTTTTTGCGAGCGAAGTTTCAATTGTTTTCCAGTCGCACGGCGCGAGCGAAACGAGGTCGATGACTTCCGCTTTAACCCCTCGCTCGGAATCGAGCCGCTGCGCCGCATCCAAAGCAAGGCCCACCGTGTTGCCCCAGCCAACCAGCGTCACATCTGAACCCTCCCGCCGAATCTGCGCTTGGCCGAACTTGACCTCGTGGCTATCACGAGTTGACATACGCTCACGCATGACGAATTTGGGAATCAAAATAAGCGTCGGATCGTCCTGCTGGAACGCCGCCCAGAACAGGCTGGCGGCGTCTTGCGGAGTCGATGGCACTGCTACCCGAAGTCCAGGCATGTGCGCCCACCAACCGTCGTTCGACTGGCTGTGCCATGTTCCACCGCCCGGTGTATAGGCACCGTACGGCGCATATAAGACGGCCGGACACGACCAGTCGCCTGCCGAACGCCAACGTAGAGTAGCCATTTGCGATGCCAACGGATTGAATCCGGCGGTCAAGAAGTCGATGAACTGAAGCTCGAATACGGGCCGATAGCCGCTAGCAGCAAGGCCGACCGCAGTGCCGACAATCGTCGCTTCGGCGAGAGGCGAGTTGGTGACTCGCCCTGGAAACGATGCGCTCAGACCTTTTGTCAGCCCGAAGACACCGCCTTTCGGATCTTCAATGTCTTCGCCGAACATCAGCATGTTCGGGAACGCTTCCAAGCCGGCGCGGAATGTCTGATTGATCGCGGCAACCATCGTCATCGGCGCGCTGCTGTCCAGCTTCGGTTGCGGCAGGAGCCGCTGCAGATTCGTGCCGAAGAGTTGATCGGTTACCGATTCAAGTGGCGGGATCGGGGACTGTTCGGCGTCGAGATAGGTTTCGGCGACGATTCTTTGTGCGTCGTCGCATAAGACCTCGAACTGCGCGGCGGTCAGTATGCCGTCCGCGATCAGCTCGGCAGAGTAGGCCGCGATGCATTCGCGTGAACGCATGCCCTCGATCTCATCGAGCGGTCGGTAAGTGCGGTGATCGTCGGCACTCGTGTGCGAGCCAAGTCGGTCCAGTTCGCACCAGATAATCGACGGCCCCGCACCTCTGCGCGCGCGTGCAACGCACTCTTCGGTTACGCGACGAAGCGGGCGGACATTGCGGCCATCCACATAGCTCACCAGATCACGGTCAAAAATGCCAAGCCGGAGCGGCATCATGTGGTCGGTTTTTGTGCTGATGCCGTAGCCGTTGTCCTCTACCAAAAACACGATCGGCAGCTTGCATTGCACCGCATGACAGACCGCCTCGTAGAACTCGCCCTGCCGCGTGGAAGCGTCGCCGATGTTGCATAGCACGACATTAATTGACTTCGCCCCCTGCAAGCCCCATGCGACTCCAACAGCGGGCAGGCACTGCGAACCAGTCGGCGACGCGACGGAAAAGACATTGTGCTCGCGCGACGAAAAGTGCCCCGGCATATTCCTGCCTTCGGAGCTAGACCCCTGCTTGCCAAAGAAGTCGAGCGCAAGCTGGTGCATGGTGATGCCGCGGCCAATCATCATCGCGCGGTCACGATAGCTTGGAAAGATATAGTCGCCGGAATTTAGAAGTTGCGGAATAACGGCAAGCGGCTCATGCCCGAGGCTGGGAATCTGAAACCACGCTTTGCCCTGCCTATGCAGAACGGCCTCGCGCCGGTCGCTCTCCCGCGAAAGGAGCATGTGCCAGAGACAAGTCAGCTCGTCGGAATGCTCCTCCGATGCCGTCGGCTCCAGGTTAGTATGGGCGAGGGTGGTCAATGATGGTTTTCGTTTCTGTGCCACGTCCGTGCTAGCGGCAAGGCGCGCCCGAATTGTCACTGTTGCAGCGCAAATTTACGTCGGAGATCATGTTCATTATACACGCCTCCAATATTAGACTCAAAGCCCAAAAAATCGCCGAACCAAGCAATCTGCTGAGTCCGGCGATTTGATTCTTACTAATTTGCTAACGAAGCGTTACTCTTTGGCCCAGAACATCGCCCCCGGCTTCTCTTCGACAATAGCTGCGCTAAGGGTTTGAACGGCTTTCTTGAGGCCTTCGGTGGTAGACAGCAGGCCATCCTCGTGCTCTATCGAAAGGATGTGGTCGTAGCCCACCATCAAAAGGTTGGAGATGAAATCCTTCCACCATAGCTCGTCGTGACCGTATCCAACCGAGCGGAATACCCAAGAGCGGTGAAGAATATCGCCGTAGGACTTGGTGTCGAGATTGCCGTTGACGCCGCTGTTGTATGGGTCGATGCGTGTGTCCTTCGCATGGACATGGAAGATTGCGCCTGCTTCGCCAAGATTGCGGACAGCCGCAATCGGATCGATACCCTGCCACCAGAAGTGCGATGGATCGAAGTTCGCGCCGATCTGGTCTCCCGCCGCTTTGCGCAGTCGCAGGATCGTTTCGGGGTTGTAGACGACAAATCCTGGGTGCGCCTCGATGGCAAACCGAACATTGTGCTCCTTCAGGAAGCGGTTCTGCGCCTTCCAGTAAGGCGTGACCTTCTTTTTCCACTGCCAGTCGAGCACTTCGCGGTACTCGTCAGGCCATGGGCAGGTCACCCAGGTCGGAAACTTGCCGCGCGCGCTGTCGCCTGGGCAGCCCGAAAATCCGTTGACCACCGCCTCTTTCATGATGCCGTCGGCGTGAAGCTTTTCGGCCAGCAGGACAGCATTGACAAACGCATCGTGGTGCTCGTCGGCAATCGCAGAGTTCGGATGCAGTGGATTGCCATGTACCGAAATCGAATCGATCTCAAGATTGCGATCGGATGCGATCTTGCCAAGCTTTTTGCGCGCGCCTGCGTCGTCAACGAGTTTCTTGACTCCGCCGACATCGTCGAGGTGGCGAGTGCCGGGGTAGGCACCCCCGCCTAGCTCGACCGCCTTAATTCCCGCCGCCGAGATGGTGTCAAATGCGGCTTCGATCGGGCGATCATGGAAGAGTGCCGTAAAAATGCCGATTTTCATAACTCGAATGCTCCTTCGCGTTTTTTGGTGGGGTACTTGAACTTGCGCTGCAGTACCCGCACGTCATGAATCGTCCGTGTTAATGCTTCTTAATGACGACTTCGTGGCCACTCTCGGCTGAGCGGTAGATGGCGTCAAGGATTTGCAGCACATGCAGTCCTTGTTCCGCTGTCGAGATCGGTTGCTTTCCAGAGCGGATCGAATCGACGAAATGGATGATCTCGGCGTCATGTCCGCCTGGTAGTCCATGCGGGATTTGCGGCTTAATGTCAACCGGCACGCCATGCAGCGACTTGTAGACCGTCAGCGGCTCCAGGTCGGCGCCGCCCTCGGTGCCGTGAAGCGAAGAATAGAAGTGATCCTGTTTAATATGGCTCGCCCAGGACGCCTCGATAAACAGTGTCGCGCCATTTTCGAACTTGACCATGCCGGTAGCCAGGTCCTCGACATCGTATTTCTTTTCGCCGGCTGTCTGCGCGCCCCATGCACCTTGGCCGAGTCCGCGCGGCCCAAACTTCGCGTAGGTCGAGCCAAACGCGGTCGTCGGTACCGGATTGCCCATCAGATACATGGTCAGGTCCATCACGTGGACGCCAATGTCGATCAGCGGTCCCCCGCCGGACAGCGCCTTAGTGGTGAACCAGCCGCCGAAGCCGGGAATGCCGGTGCGCCGTACCCATCCGCACTTCGCGTAGTAGATGTCGCCGAGTTCGCCAGCGTCCAGGAGCTTCTTGAGGGTGATCGTGTCGGGGCGGAATCTATTGTTCATGCCCATCATAAATATCTGGCCCTTGGCCTCCGCTTTACGTGCAGCATCGACAATGCGCGTCGCCGCTGCGAGCGTGTCCGCCATCGGCTTTTCGCAGATCACATGCATGCCTGCGTTAAGCGAATCAACTGCAAGATCAGCATGCATGGAGTTTGGCGTGCAGACAGAGACCGCATCGAGATCGGCTTCCTTGAGCATCACCTTGTAGTCGGTGTAGACCTTCGCGGTGCTGAACTCCGCCGCGCTCTTTGTGGCACGCTCTTCATTAAGATCGCAAATTGCTGCGACCTCCACGTTCTTTGACTTCTTGTAGCCGCTTAAGTGTGCGCCTCCAATGCCAGCGCCAATGACGCCGACACGCAATGGTTTTGAATCGGGGAATGACATTTGCCTAATTACCTGACATTTCTAAATGGTTTGGGAATATTTTTTGCGTCACGTATCATCTTCGTGGTGACGCCTCACAGTGGGGACATTCGCATTTTTGCACAAAACTCCTCCCTAATTAAGCGTTTAGTGGACTGGATGGCCGAAAATTATTGAGATTTTGCTAGAAATCCATTCTCGGGCTACATACAGGCGTTTCGTTCGAGGAACTCGCGGACTAGAACTCGGCGTATGGGGACTGTGGTAACATGAAATGCGATTTTAGGGATTCTGCTTGAGGGAGCTTCCAGCAGTGAGCGAAACGGCGAGCATTAAGGAACAGATCGAGTCTGCCGAAAAAGAGTTTGAGGCGGCGCGCCTGCGTCTGCTGCAGCTCCGACGGCAAATCGACCCCGTGGATGTCTCCGAGACGGTCTTTTTGGATGTCAACGGTCAAAGCGTCCCGATCGCTGACCTGTTCGGCGACAACGAGGAGTTGCTCCTGATTCACAACATGGGCAGTGGTTGCGCGTATTGCACGCTTTGGGCGGATGGCTTCAACGGATCGCTGCCGTATCTTGCAAGCCGTTCGGCGTTTGCCGTCTTGTCGAAGGACGGCCCGGCTAAGATGAAAAATTTCGCAGAGTCGCGTGGCTGGACGTTCCAGATGGTTTCAGGCGAAGGCTCAACATTCGCCGAGGACTTGGGTGTTGCGTCGAAGGACATGTACTGGCCAGGCGTTTCAGCGTTGAAACGAGAGTCTGACGGGAAAGTGGTGCGGACATCCTGGGCGGATTTTGGGCCTGGCGACCTGTACTGCCCTGCATGGCATCTGTTCGACCTTCTGCCTAACGGCGCTGCCGATTGGGAGCCGAATTATAACCGCTAGGCGCGGCGCTCCAATTATCAATGAGCAATTTGCGTAGCAAACAATCGAGGCTATACCGCACCACCGCGCTGATTCTGGCGTGGGTCTGCCTTTGGCTTGGATCAGCGGCGACGCTTCATCACACCGACGATCTGAGTCAATATGCGGTGTTCGCGTGCTCGTCTCATTCTGTGCTTAGCGCCATTCGTGCGCAAGCTGCCTTGCCCGACTGTTGCGGCGCGTGCCAGTGGTCGCAGACTACTTCGCAGCTTGCGTTGACACCGCCAGGGATTTGCTTCCTCCCGACCAGTGTCGTTCGTCCGTCGTCAGACGTCGCGGCGGCCTTGTTCAGTCCGTCTCTTTTCCATCCCTCTCTTCGTGGCCCTCCCGCCAGCTAAATCACAACCTTCACGAATGCAGCAGCGGCGCGCCTTGTTAGTCTTGGGCGCCGACTCTGCTTGACGCACCCTGCTTTTCCATCTTCGGATTATTGAGCAGCGATGCGCCCTCTTCGATTGATTCAGCTTGGAGATTTAGCCATGCAAGGCTTTCGCATAGCGCCAGCAATTCGGGCGCTTGCGCTGATCCTACCTGTGGCGCTGATTCCGGCAACCGCGTTTGCCCAGTCCGCCGCGTCAACCAGTGCGAGCATTACGCCAGGAAATATTTTTGATCCGCAAAAAGCGCCAGTCATCACGATCAAGGTGACCGGGCAGCGGCGACACAACGTCACCCAAAAAGGTGGGCAGACGGTCGTCAGCGCTCAGACGATTGAAAATAAGCCCGGCGTGACCAACTTCACGTCGCTTATAGCATCAACTATCCCAGGAACGGCAGCCGCGTCGCAGGGCGAAGTGCACATCCGCGGATCGCACGGTCAGTATTCCTACTATCTCGACGGCGCGCCACTTCCTGCGAACATATCGGGATCGTTCAGCGACCTGATCAACCCAAAGAACATCGAAACACTGCGCGTGTTTACCGGCGGCTTTCCTGCCGAGTTTGGCGGCCAGCTTGCGGCGATTTTTGACGTCAGCGCAAAATCAGGCACTGTGGGAAATCCCCGCGGCTACCTGCAGCAGATCGCGCAGGGGTACAGCACGTATCAGACGACGACTCAAGCGGGCGGATCTGCAAAGGATTTGTCCTACTTCATTTCTGCCGTCCGCTCAAGCACAGCGTCACAGATCAGCCCGGTGGATCAGGATGTCCTGCACGACGGCGGCAATCAGGCAATCGGCTTTCTAAAGTTCGATTACCAATCCGGCGCAAATGATCGCATCACACTCGACAGCGGCCAAAATGATGCTCATTTCGATATTCCGAATACGCCGCAGCAGCAGGCAGTTGGCATCGCCGACGACCAGTACGAAAGCGGATTTTTCAACAATCTTATTTGGCGACGCATCAATGGCGGCGCTTCAACCCGATTGATCTACTACAGCCATACCACGCATCTCAAGTACAACGGCAGCCCCGGAGACCTGATCACAAATCCGGGCGAAACCGATACGAATGCCGACGCAATTGGAAACTCAAGAACGGATGAAGACCAGACCGCGTTCTACAACGGCCTTCGGTTCGATCAAAAGACACCAACGGCGCCGCATCATGTCGGGCAGTACGGGTTTGATATTGATTACGTCAATGTTGACCAGAATTTCTTGATCACATCCGTCGTGAATTCCGGCACCGCGCAAAACCCGATTGCCAGCATCGCGAAAGTGGGCGATGTCGGCACGATCTACGGGGGCGACCGCAGCTTTTATGCACAGGACGACTGGACTCCTGGCCGTACGCATATAAACTATGGAGTCCGCTACGACCAGCATAACGCCGACATCACCACGACGCAGTGGTCGCCGCGTGTCAATATCGACTACACCGCAGGCAAACGCGATTCGTTCCGCGCCTATTACGACAAGCTGTTTCAGCCAGCTTCGTTGGAGGACGTCAAGAGCCTTACAAACAGCGCAGGCTCATCGGGCATCACGACGCAGCAGGCAGCACCGTTTCAGCCTGAGCGCGACGACTTTTTTCAGTTCGGCTGGACACATCAGCTTGGCCAAACCACGGCAGGATTCGACACGTACTACCGCGTGGAGCAGAATACGATCGATGATGACGTGATTGGAAACTCGCAGATTGATGTGCCGGTCAACTTCACCAAGGGCTATGCGCGAGGGCTAGAAATTACTCTTGATGGTCAGGTCAGCCCGACGGTCTCGTACTACGCGAACGCAGCCCGATCGTGGGCAGCGGAAGCCGGACCAATCACTGGCGGTCTGGACTTCGGCACCACCACGCCCGGATACATTTTCGACGACCACGACCAGACTCTTTCGTCGGCGTTTGGCATCGAATATGACCACCACGGAACGTTCTACACGCTCGACGGCGACTACGGCTCCGGCTTCCCCTATTTTGGCAACAGCAACCTGACCGATCTGGAGTGGAGTCATCCGCACCTCACCATTGACTCCGGGTATGGATTCAACATCAAGGGCGGTCAGATTGCATTCACGGCGGAC
This sequence comes from uncultured Armatimonadota bacterium, assembly GCA_963699265.1. Classification (GTDB taxonomy): domain Bacteria; phylum Armatimonadota; class Armatimonadia; order Armatimonadales; family Capsulimonadaceae; genus CAXSEA01. The sequence goes on from OY969427.1 coordinate 3,742,298, forward strand.
AATGTCTTTAATCACGCGTACATCATCAAACAGGCTGGCCCCTTCACCAACAGACAGTGGTCGCTTGGAAGGCAGCTAGGGATTAAGTTTACGAAGAACTTTTAGACCCCTCCGTCTCGCAAGCTCGTCACCTCCCCGCAACGGGAAGGCAAGGTTGTAGAGGGCGAAGGTCACTTTGATTCGGAGAATACTATGCAAAACATCGTTGAGTTCTTTAGGCAGGGCGGAATTGTCATGTGGCCGCTCATATTGTGCCTGATTGTGACGATCGGAATCATATTGGAGCGTCTTTACAGCTATCGGAAGATGGCGTCGTACGATCCGGAGGGCCTGCTTGACGAGATCAGGGAGGTGTATGGCAAGCACGGCGACACCAAGGCGACTCTTGAGCATCTGGAACAGATCGACACGCCGTTCGGACGTATTTTCGCCCGTGGCCTGCGCAACGCCGACAAGCCTGCCGACTCGATCGATCTGGCGATGTCCCAGGAGGCTGGAAACGAGCTTCCGCAGCTTGAAAACTACCTGACGGGTTTGAAGACAATTGTTGGCATCGCGCCGCTGCTGGGCCTGCTCGGAACCATCGCCGGAATGATCTTGTCGTTCAAGGAGGTCGCTGCACATGGCCTGGCGTCACCGACCGCCGTCATGAAAGGCGTGGCCGAATCGCTCGTATCGACGGCAACGGGCATCGGCATCGCCATCATCGCGCTGATCTTCTACAACTACTTCAGCAGCTTGGTCAAGAAATTCATTGAGGATTTGGAATACTACGGCGGAGAGCTGACCAACATGCTCACGGGAAGGATTGCGTAGACCATGGCCATGAAGATACGCCGACCTCGCGACCTGGAAGAGGCGGAAGTCATCATCATCCCGATGATCGACACCATGATGTTTCTGCTGATGGTGTTCATCGTGGCGTCATTGACGCTCGCTGTCCAGCAGGGCCTTCCCGTAAACCTACCGAAAGCATCGACCTCGGTGACGCACCCGGCGGTGAACGTCACTCTAACGCTCACAGCGAAAGGGCAGCTCTATCTGAATACGACTCCAATTACGCTTGACCAGGAGACCGCTAAGCTCGGCGACCTAAAGGTCGCTGACTCGACGTTGGTGATCATCAACGCGGATGGCGTGGTGCCGTACGGTACGGTGGTAGCGGTGATGGACAACGCCCGAAAAGCGGGTGTCGAACGGTTCGCCATGGCGACGAAGGTGACATAAGACCCCGAATTTCCCTCATTTCGGAAGGAGGGGCTAGGGGAGGTTGTTTTCTTGCCCCTTTCCTATTCCTATGTGAAAGGGGTTGGGGAAAGGGCTTCTTCATGCGCGAAATAATTAGAACATGAGACGACGGCGAAAAAATAATCCGATACTGGCGCGCATGATGCTGATCTCGCTCGGCATTGTCATCCTGCTGCTGCCCATTTTGGGGTACCTAGGCGCGTTCAAAACCATCCAGTCGAAGATGACGGAGATTACGATGGTTCAGCTTCCGCCGCCTCCGCCGCAGCAGAAATTGCAGCAGCAGCACAAGGCCAAGCCGCATGTCGAAACGCACCACGAGGCTCACGGTCACACGTCCGGCGGCGCAAAAGCGCTGCCCGTGCATGTTGCGGCAGCCGCTCCATCAAACAATTCGTCCAGCGACGACAACACGATCGTCAATTCGAACAACAACAACATTGGTACTGTTCCGGTAGCTCCCACAGGAACACCAACCGCCCCGCCGCCGCCTCCACCCCCTCCGCCACCCGCGCCAGCTCCGCCACCTCCTCCGCCTGCTCCGGTAGCGCCTCCTTCTCCTTCTGTTCCAGACCAGGATCCGCAGGTCTTGGCGGAAACTCAGGTCAAGCCAACCATCCCGGACGATCTCCTTGATTCCGACCTAAGCACGCAGTTCCGCGCGCTGTTCACGGTCCACGCCAACGGCAGCGACGATGTCAAGATGATCGCGTCAACGGGCAACCAAGAGCTCGACGAGATAGCGCTCGACGCCGCCCGCAAATGGCGCTTCAAGCCTGCTATTCGCGACGGTAAGCCTGTCGATGGATATATTCGGCTGGTGGTGGAATTTCAGGTCAGCTAACTGCCCAAATTTGCGCCAACCAAAAAATTACGATTTCGTCGCAAAAATTGATCGCTTCCTTACACCCATTTTTGCGATAAAATGGTAGTGTTACGGCTTCTGTCACCTGCACATCCCCGTCGTCAAACTATCTCTACAGAATTGGTTAGTGATCCCTATGCGAACTTGTCGTGTCCTATTGCTTGCTGTAATTTGCCTGCTGATGCTTTCAAACTTTCCGCAACTGTCGTTTGCCGACCAAAGCCCGGCTAGGCAGACGACCGTATTGGATTTTAACGTCATACACGACAGCGGAATTCCATTTGTCCATGTCCTGCTTAATGGCACGTATGATGCGACGTTCCTAGTTGACACGGGAGGCTTTACATGCTCGCTCAGCGATGAGGTCGTCAAAAAACTTGGTCTTAAGACCCAACCTGCGTACCTTGGACAGGTACAGGCTGACATCGGCAACGGAGCAATGGACTACACAACTGTCTCGGAAATGCAGGTCGGCGGGTTTCGGTTCAAGGACTTTCGCATTGCTGGTGATGCCGCACAAACAGTTGTTTCACTTCCAGGAGCAAAAGATTGACGGCATTCTAGGCGGGCAATTTCTGGTCAATTTTGCGATCATGTTCGATTTTCCACGTCATCTGATTGCATTTATGACGGATGGCAAGTTGACGCCGGATGAGATCAAAGGTCTCAAGATGGATACGGCCGCAACGCTTAACCTTCAACGCTATGTGTCGGAGGACGAAAAGGACATTCCGACTTACATTCTTAACCCTCAAAATTTGTGGCAGGTCAACGTGACAGCTAAGAACGGAGCCAAATCCGTCAACGATCTCTTAGCAGTTGACACAGGTGCACCGACGACGAGCATCTCACGGGATCGATACGACCATTTAGGGCTGGAGCCGTTCGACCGAGCCGAGGGCACCACAATGGGTCTAGGTTCCGATCTCGGCAACAGGTTTACGCTTACTGAATTTGATGTCTCGACGTTAAGCTTGAAAAACTGGACAATGGAGTCGCTTGGTTCGAGAGATACGGAAATACCGCCGTTGCTCGGCGAAGACATCATGTCCTATTGCGATGTTCTCTTCGACTTTCCCGCCCGCAAAATGTACATTAAGCCGGTTTTGGCACCCGTCGCAGAAGACTCCACGTTAGTTGACGCCGCCTCCATCGACAAAGCTCGGCTCCAGGCCGCCTGCATGTCATATTCGTATGGCGACGAGAACATGTCCAAGCCGGACTCAGGCGCGATTGACTATTCGGATCCCGACGGCGAAGTCGCAGTCCTCAAGGCAAAGATCAAAGGCACCGACCTTACGGCCGATGCGAATCAATGGGACAAAATTGGCGACGCTCTTTACGCTGACCAGCGTCGGGCGGACGCAAAGTCCGCTTATGAGCAGTGTGTTGCCTCAGCTCGGCAAGCTGTAACTGCCGAGCCAACGAATCCTAACGCCACTGCGATTCTGATCATTGGGCTGGCTGACTCGGGCCAAATCGATGAGGCGGTGAAACTTGGTCAGAGCGCGACTAGCACATTTCCGACAAGCAGCATAGTCTGGCGCGCCTACGGCGTCGCACTGCACGAGCAGGCTTCGTTCGTATTGACTGGTTTACAAGAATCACCAGATATATCTGATGGCGATTACACCGAGTTCGAGAAGGTTGTCAACAAGTTGCGAGACGATCCGCAGGGCAAGTCAGAGATCAGTCAGGCCGCCAAGCTCGCCCAGCAATCCCGGGATGCGTTCGACAACGGCGTCAAGTACGCTCCTTCTGACTCCGACGCATACAAGGAGCGTTGGGAGTTTAGAATCGACGATGCCCGTGGGCGTGACTACGTGATCGATCAAGCCTTCAAGTCTGAAGACGGCGGGAATGAGTTCGATTACCCCGATTCCTATGACGACGACCTCGACAAGGCCGCGGATTTGAAACCTACCGATGTTGACCTTCTGTCGAAAGCAGCGCAATCCGACAATGACCGGATGTTCGGAAAGCATCCCGATCTTGCGGGCAAAGACAAGGACGAGCGATGGAACAAAATTCCCGTCAAAGATCGGCAGCCGCTTCAGGACAAGATCGATTTGCTGACCGAATTATCGACCAGTTCAAAGGATGTCCGCGTTTGCGCTGAGGCGCTTGCGGCGTTGGGCGACATCACGTTTTATTCCAAAGACGATCGTGATGGCGCGATCGTATTCTACAAGTCGGCACTGGACAAGGACCCGACCGACGGCAACGCGCTTATAAGTTTGACCCGCATGATGTCTGACGACAGAAATTATTCGGACTTGCACGACTACCTTACAGGCTTGGTCGCGAAAAAAGACTGCGCGTTGGCAAGGTTCTTATTAGCGCGTACGGACAACCGATTGGGACTTTCGCAGGCGGCGCAAGACTCGCTGACCGCTGGTCTCGCCATCAAGCCGGACAGCTTCTGGCTGAACGCGGCAATGGCTTACCAGTTGCTCAGCGCAACAACGCCTGACAATGCCGCCAAGGCCAAACCGTTTCTCGACAAAGCGGAAGCGGCCATCGGCAAACGTCCACATACTACGCGTAGAGCTGAACTGGAAGTAGCATGGGGCGTGTATCAGACGGAGACTGGCGACATGGCAGGTGCTCGTGCGCGCATGGTAAATCTACTGACCTGGTTCCCCATTTGCACTCAGGCTAGGGACATCATCGTGGCGGGAACAATTCCCGCCTTACCGACCACTGTCGCGCAAAGCAATTAGGCGACCGTAACCACGACCTGAACCAATGCCTGCCTGCCCGGCATTAAAAGCCGAGCAGGAAGTTCAGGCTCTAAGTGCCGAATCAACCATCCTTCTGAAACCCCGAATGCAGACGCAATTGAGTGCCAAAATGAAAACGACGTGCGCTGTGCTTTGCGCCATCATTATCTTTATTCCTTTCACGATTTTGCCGTCAAAGTTGTTCGCAGATGACCATCAACGTTCCGGCGCAGTGCTGCCGTTCGACGTCATCCGCGATGCTGGGCTTCCCTACGTGCATGTTCTTCTGAATGGCTCCTACCCAGCAGTTTTCCTAATCGACACCGGTGCCGATCAAAGTTTGGTCAGCGAGAAGGTCGCCAGTGATTTAAGCCTGCGGCAACAGCCGGCATTTTTCGGTGGGGCAAGGGAAACGATGGGAAACTATGCACTCAACGCCGCATATTTTCAGACGATTAGCCTTGGCGTCGTCACAATGAAGAATTATCCGCTGGTGGTAATTCCTCAACTCTCAATGTTTACCTACCCCGAATTTCGTGTTGACGGGATCATTGGTGAGGACGTACTATCGCGTTTCGCGCTTTCGTTCGATTTTCCGCGCCGAAGCGTTACATTCTACGGCGGCGGCAATCTGTCACTTGAGGATCTCAAATCAATCGGCATGGACAATGCGGCGCAGTTGAAGATGCGGCCTTATCCTGACTATGCCCCACCGCCGTACTGTGATTGGCAGGTCGATGTGGTCGTCAGAAACGGAGACCGAACTGTCACAGACACGCTGACTGTCGATACCGGATCACCTGACACTTCAATATCTCGCGGTCGTGCGGATCGACTGAATATCGAGCCGTTTGATCGCACGGGCGCTGAAACCATGCAGGACAAGCTTGATCTCGGCGACAGGCTTCGGGTCACTGAACTCGACATCTCTACCGTAGCCCTGAAGGACTGGGACATTGGCAGCCTCGGCTCCAAACAAACGGGCATTCCTCCGCTGCTTGGCGAGGACGTGTACGCTGACGGCAAAGTGATCTTCGATTTTCCGGCCAGGAAGTTCTACTTTCTTCCAACTATGCCACCGGCAGATGGCTCAGCCCCGGTGCTGGAGGCTGGTGCGGTCGATAAGAACAAACTGGTAGAGGCCAGCATGTCCTATTTGTTCGGTAATGAGGGAATGGCAAAGCCTGATTCGGGCAACATTGACGATTCTGATCCAGATGGCCATATTGCGCTGTTAAAAGCAAAAATTACCGGCGCGGACTTGTCCTCCGATGCTAAGAACTATGGCAAGATCGGTGACGCACTTTACGATGACCGCCGGCTAGACGACGCCAAACGCGCTTATGAACAGGGCATCGCGCTCCTGCGGCAGATTGTGAGCACTAAGCCGAATGATGCCGACGCTGCTGCTGACCTTGCGGTGGCTTTGACAGACGATGGCCAAGTGGATGAAGGCGTGCAAGCTGCACAGGATGCGACTAAGAAGTTTCCAGACAAGTCGGCACCGTTCCGGGCATTAGGCTATGCGCTTCATGCGAAGTCATTGCTTGTGCTTACCGGATCGCCACGCTCACCGGAAGTCCGCGACGATTACGTAGACCTAGAGCTACTCGTCAACAGGTTGCACTCGAGCCCGCCGCCGTCATCCGTTATTGGCATGTCTTCGAAATTAGCGGATCAGGCAAGGAGCGCGTTCAATACTGCGGTCAAGCTCGCGCCTGACGATGCCGTCGCGTATCATGCCAGGGCTGACTTTGAGAACGATGATGCGTTTGGCCGAAAGTATGTGCTGGACCAAGCGCTTAAGTCCGAGAAGGGCGGGGACGACTTTGTTTCTCCAGATTCTTATACTGACGATGAAGATGCAGCAGCCCTGCTAAAGCCAGCAAAAATTGATGATGTCGTCAACGCCCTGGACAATGACTTCCAGCACATCGAAATCGCCGACGAGGACGTTCTGGATCACAATCCCGGCCGACTATGGGCTTCCATCCCGCGCAGACACCTTAAAGCAATTGAGGACAAGATGACGATACTCAAGGAGCTTTCAGAGACTACTGCCGACAACCACGTTAGCGCGGAGGCCACGAGCGAACTGGCTTACGTCGCAACGGAATACCAGCAGGATAACGACTCCGCAGTGCGGTTGTACAAAGCAGCGCTCGTGCAGGATCCGACTGATGGAAGTGCGATTCTGGGCGTTTCGAAGCTGATGTCGCAAAATATCCAATACGACGCACTGCTCGCAATTCTTAAGGATGCGGTGGCGAAAAAGGATTCGGCATTAGCACGCTTCGAAATTGCACGCGCAGACGACCGAATGGGATATTGGCAAGACGCTCAAGATTCGCTTGCGGCTGGCCTTGCTCTTAAACCTGACAGCTTTAGTTTGAATCTGGCGATGGCTGACCAACTCCTGGCGTTGCTGACGACCGACAACACTGCGAAGGCAAAACTATACCTGGATAAAGCTTCTGCCGCAATCGGCAACTATCCACATACAGAGAGGCGGGCTGATCTTGAAATCGCGCTCGCGATATATCAGACGGAGACGGGCGATGTCGCTGGAGCGCGCCATCGCATGATCAACCTGCTTGACTGGTTTCCTACGAGTACGAGGGCGCGTGAAGTCATTGCAGCCGGAACATTTCCCGCACAAGCGTCCTAATTGATCGCAAAATCGATATGCCCCTGCTCTTGGTCTACTCCGATTAAGCGGACACTCACGATGTCGCCCACGTCCATATCTCGGCCGCCGGCAACAACTTTGCCCTCAGCGGCCGTTCGAAGCAAACGGACGTAAACACCAGAGTTCTTGACGCCGGTCACAAGCGCGTCAAACGACTGGCCGACTTGTCCAGCCAGCATCGATGCCGCCGCAACCTTGCGCATCAGCCGCTCGACTTTTCGCGCTTGTGCGGCGCGGACATTGCAGTGGACGGCAATCTCCTTGAGCTGCGCGGTGGAGTAGGGCGGAGTGCCGGAATCGTCCAGAACGTGCTTGACCAGCCGCTGAATTACAAGGTCGGCGAACCGGCGATTCGGTGCGGTCGAATGTGTGTAACCCGTGACGGCCAGCCCGAAATGCACATCGAGCGGCGCATCCGGCATCACAACATCGTATTCTCCCGCGCCAAGCAGCTTGACAATCGCGAGCGATAGGTCGGCGAATTGCTCGCGGTCAACACGCTTGCGGGTGGCGAGAAATTTCGCGAGCGCGCGGGAATTTGGTTGATCGGGCAGATTGCCGCCGTTCGCGCGGGCGATTGCGACAATCCGGTCCCACCGCTTGGGCCGCCCGACAACACGCTCGATGCACGGGATTCCCTCCGCATGCAAAAAGCGGGCGATCGACATGTTGGCTGCAATCATGAACGATTCGATGATGTCGCGTGCTTCGTTTTTTCGCTGCTCCGTCATGGCGGTCACGCGGCCATTTTTGACGACCGGGTTCATTTCGGCCGTTTCGATCTCCAGGGCGCCTCGTTCGGTCGCTTGGCCGCGCAGCAGCGCGGCGCATTCAGATTGAAGTCGCAATTGGTTTTCGAGCCCCGGGACGCTGGCGCTTTCGCCAAGACTTCCGCCTGTTTCCAGCCAATTTCCAACGTGCTCGTAATCCAATCGAGCCTGGTTTTGGACAAGCGCGAGAAAAATATCCGAACGCTCAATTTCGCCAGCCGGACCGATCCGCATTTCGACCACGACCGCCGACCTGTCCTGAATTTCGACGAGGGATGTGTGGTCAAACGACAAAATATCCGGCAGCATTGGGAACGATTCCGCGCCGGTGTACACCGAAACAGTCCGATCTGACGCGAAATTGTCGATTGCGCCGCGCTCGTGAACACACGAATCGACATCCGCAATGGCCACCATCAGGCGAAACCGCCCTCCGGAAAGGCGCTCACAATACTCAAGCTGATCAAGATCGCGGGAAGTCTGGTTATCAATTGAGGACCACAACAAACCGCGGAGATCCCGCGTCTGGCGACGATCAATTATTGGCGCAACGCTGCTGGCAACATCGCTCGCTTCGTTCAGAACGTCAGGAGGAAACTCAGAAGCGAGGCCAAGCTCGCGCATGGCGCGGACGGCACGTTCGTGGAGGTTGAAGGTCGAAATCATTGGGAAATCGCAAAACTACGCGTCAGTCTATCTTCGAGTATTTCCCGTCGAGGATGTCCAGATAACTTCCATTTCGCGCCCAGTCGTCGATTGCCTTTGCACGGTAGACAATATCGGGGTGAGTTGCCATCCATTTGCGCATGAGGAAGAGGAACGCTTTCGCCAAACCCTCTTCGGGCTTGTGGTCGATGTGTGCGCGCGCTTGCTCAAGAAACGCCTCGACACTCATTTCGCTGCTTAGGCGTGTCATGCCCGCACCCATTTTCATGGTGGCCGAGAGGGCGATACTCGGATCCTGCACGGTTAAAAGGCCGGCGCGGTCGCATGAAAACTCAGCCTGACGCATCCACTCGAAAAACGCGCTGAACAGCGCCATACCTGCGATTCTGCCGAGGCCAAGGGTCGCGTCGCCAATGGTTTGGATGAGAGGGATCAGCACCTTGCCTACCGTTTGATACAGCATGTGCTCGCATTTGATATGGCCAAGCTCATGGCCAATGAGAAAAAGGAGTTCGTCGTCAGTCAGGGTGTCGATCAACGGCGAATTGAGGACGATAAACACGCGCTCGACGCCCGCGGTGTACGCGTTGTCAACCGCATGGTAGCGGACATAAAGCTCAGGCTCGTTTTCGATATCCAGGATTTTGCACGCCTCTTTGAGCAGCTTGTGGAGGGTCGGAAACTGGTGCGGCCCGCATCGCACCGAGCTGCACGTGTTCTGTACATAGAGCAGGCGGTCGAGCGCATGCTTATTGAACGCGTGCAGAAGCTCCGGCAGCACCGGAACACGCTCCAAGTTCGCGAGCGCCATGGAGTCTGTCGGCATGATGAACGCCGTCTTGTCGATGTCTTTGAGCTTAACACGGCCATTGAGGGTTTTGGACATGGCCACTGTTTCAGCGACGGAACACGAAATTCCTGTATTCAACAAGGATGATTTCTGCAGAGCATTGGCGAACAATCTGCCAAGATCGCTATTGTTCGTTTCTTGATACGGGAGTCTAGAAAAGGTGCTTATGGACTACACGAATCTTACGCAGCAGCCGAATGCTTGCGAAGCTCGTCGCTGGCTCATGGAAAATCAAGAACCCTGGGCCAGGACTATCAGCGGAAGCGGTGGAAGTGAAACGGCTTGGTTATTCGACGAAGCTTTATCCGTCGTGAATGAGCTCTATGAATTAGGTGCGGTTTTCGTTACCGCAGTAGAAATTGACGGTCGCGTTGAAGGATATGATCAAGAAGACACGTCAACCCTGATTGTTGAGTTACCAGTGGAGGCCGCGAAGAGGGCGGCGCTATTCTCGTGGTCAGCTGAATTTTCGAGGAGCGAGGGGTGGGATCCTACGCTGGACGACGGCCAAGCGCAGATGCTGGTCTGGCGCAGTTGAAACGATGTCGCATTTCGACCTGCGAGAGGTCAATCGCCACCCACTTGGGCAGATAAAGTAATGGAAACTCGCAAACTCATTGATCTGGTCTCAATTGGCCAATCAATGCTCAAAGACTTTAAGTTGCTTGGGATCGAATCCGTCGAGCAACTGGCAGCTTGCGACCCGGCTGAGCTTTACCATCGTCTCGAAGAGATCACCGGCAAGCGGCAGGACCCGTGCGTATTGGATACGTTCTGCGCGGCGGTCGCTCAGGCAAAAGACCCAAACCTTCCCGCCGAGCAGCGCAACTGGTGGTACTGGTCGAGGCTCAGAAGAGCAAAGGGCTGATCGGGTAACGTATTATTGAGATGTGGGGTTTGAAAGGTGCTACATGAATCAAATTCTAGAAGGAACAGGCGAAGAGATCGCGGTAAGCTTGAGGGATAAGGTATACGCTGGCCTACGCCTGAAAGTGACCGTCGAGAGTGAGCCAATCGATCTAGCGGCTGGCATTCGTGAGCCACTGATCACATTAACGGACGATGCGCACTTAGAGGAACTCCTGCTCGAAGGCCCCCATTGGCAGGCGCGTGACATAACCGATCAGACCTTGGACGAGCGGATGAACGAAGTCATGTCATGAGCGCGAGCAAATCGATACTGATAGTGACGGCTCAGGTAATTGAAAGCCTGTTTGGGTAAACTAGAATCGAGTCACCGTGTTTGAAAGGTTCGAAATGAATCGGATTCTTGAAGGAACCGGCAAAGAGATCGCCGAGATTTTGCGTCAAACGGCTTATGCGAGTACGCGCATGACCATAGAAATTCTTCATCAAGACGATCAAATCAATGGAAAACCCGCACCGCCGATTACAGTTCGCGATGCTGCCCACCTAGAAGAGTTGATCTTGGAAAGCATGGAGGGTCCGTTTCACGAGGTTACGGAGGATACTTTCAAAGAAAGAATTGCTGACATTCGAAATCGGTTTGGCTCGAATACGTAGTAGATGCAGATCCATGAAACCTCGCGAGCAGTAGATGACCAGACTGGAATTGCCACGTACTTAGCTATTACGGCTGGCGCAGATACTGCGATCAACTTCTACCTGTCAGTGCAAAAGGCATAGCGTCCACGACGGTATCTTGCGTGAATTCGTCGTTGAAAACCAATGTGTAATTTGAATACTGTGGCAAGAGCGGATTGATCGAGCCAGTAGGAAAGATCAAATTGGCGTATTGAGACGGAGCTAGTTCGTACTGCATTCGGTAACGGTAAAGGTTAAAGCGACAGTTCAACGTTTTGTCATAATGATCTTCTGACGACGTGATCCGCTCACAATAGTAGACATTTCCTCCCGCTATCGGAAAAGACGTTTGGTGAAGATATGCGTCCAACCGCTCCCTGATCTTGTCAAGCGTGATCGATGTCTGAGCCGTGTCCCACGTTTCGATGTCGTAAAATTCTGCTTCCACTGACTGCACGGATGTCAATGCTCCCGGCTGTCGTGCTGGTTGTGGACGGAACATCTTGCTAGGTGTCGCCGTTGACACTCGAAATGTGATTGAAGGATAAACCGGGGGAGCTTCGTTAGCATTCGAGTTAAAGATAGCTGGCCGTGGACTTCCTGGTAGACTGTTCGGTCCGTGGCAAGCAAAGCCACAAGCTGACTGTCGCCTTGAAGCATCGATACTAACTGTGTTTTCGTGGCAGTTGACATTAACGTTGTTTCGCTCGGAAGGCTGCGATTTCGGACTTCGCCGCTTCGTATTCAGACATAAGTTCAGGGTTTGTGACGTATTCCATAGAAGTGAACAAGCCTATCGTGTCGTCAAGGATTGCCTTGATTTCATCCAAGTTCTGCTCAATCGTCACGGCGAGGTAGCTCCATTCGCCAGATTTCGCACACTCTACGAACACGGCGTACAATGTCGAGGCAGATACTTCAGCACTTACGACTTGTCCCTGGACTTCCGTAAGATATGACGTGATCGAGTGCTCTAGGTCGCCAGTTCTATTAACGAATTTGTGAGTCTGCCGTGCCTGATCCGCAATGAAGCTGGATGCACGTCTCACGGCAATAACGGACGCCACGTGAACTCGCTCTCGGAACTTGGCTAAGTTGAGAAGGACTTCCGAAATGCCTTTAATCGACATAACAGGTTGCTTACTTTCAGTGGAATGACACTTGTCAGTGCTAAGATTATCGAAAGGAAAGTACGAAAGTATGTCAAAACCCAGCCCATGAATATTACTAAGCGTCCATTCAAGCTGAACCTTGCTGAATTATTGATCTTACGGTCCACAGCGGTCGTGTTTTTCGCTGTAATTCCGGTGCTGCTGGACTTAATATTGCAGCGCATGGTCAAAGGTGCGGACCATCAGCGCACGATTCGCCAGATGTTTGAATGCTCGTACGTTCTGGCTGCGATTTCGTTTGCAAGAACAACATTCTCCGACATACCTGACAAAAGTTTTAGGCGGCTCATCGTTTTTATGGCAGTGTGCTACGGCCTAATGATGTCGCTTTACACATGCGCCGATTATTTGAACACCGGACTATTCTCTCGCCGAATCTCAGGTATTGACTCTAGCACTGCCTCTTTGATTTTTGTCTTGTCGCTAACGTTCTACACACTGTCTGAACTCATAATTAACGAAGAGGCGACCAGGCAAATTGCCGGATTTGCATATTCTGGGGGTAAAGTTGCCGCTCTAAGTGCTCGTAAATACGGCATTGCGGCTAGGGACACGTTGATCCCAACTTTGCTGAGCCTAGCTGCAACAGCATTAGCAAACCATTTTCACCCCTTCAACGATCCAATCGTAGATTTTGCAATTGTGTTCGGCTCCATTTTCATCGTCTTCTCTGCGCTTTCACAATTCCTAAAAGCGGCAAGTCAGTCGTCGCCGGATTCAGACGAATCTCACTCCGCACCTTCCTCCAACGAGCAAAGTTTAGAATCTGAAAATGAGTGAATGCGAATGATTTTCGCCACGCCACCTTCCGGCAACGTCAAGCGATCTCCCACTAACAAACTTGGACTAGATACGAACACGGCCATGCGCTGTCTATCGACAGCAGTAATTCCCGGAGCTTCCTCTGTTTCGTCAGGAGTGCTGGACCTTTCCCAATAGAGACGCACTGGAAATGGCGATTCTACCTGTCAGTGCAAAAGGCATACTCGTGACTGCGAGAATTTCCGTCCATAGGACGTCGATGCCATTTATCGACAAACAAGATACGCCACTTGCATGCTTGGACTATAGCAGAATTTCCAAACTACGTAATTTACTACACCGTAAGGAATGAGGAAATTGTTGTGCACCGCATAGTGCACGGAGCGCGCGATCTTGCAGCGATCCTTGGTGAGGAATAGCCGATATTTCACGTGCAAGTCAATCTGGCGCAGGCATCCCCGCCTGCTGGTTGACTCGATAGTACCGCGCCGACGCTCCGTCCAGCTTGTTTCGCGCCTCATTTCCCGCCGTAGTAGAACCGATTCACGGTCCGCAGCCACTCTTCAGCCATAAGCTGATGACCCGCGTACGTGGGATGGATACCGTCCCAAATCCAGTACGTGATCGGGACGTTAGGATGTTTTGTGATGGCGGCGTCGAACATGTCCTGAAACCTCACAACTGGCGCGTGATACTTCGCCGCGAGCTGATCCACCACTGCCTGACGCAGCTTAATTTCAGTGCTCCATTCGGTCGGATGCTCGAGGTAGTGTCCGACGGGCGCGACGAATGGCTCGCAAAGGACCAGTTTGACGTTCGGATTCGCCGCAACCGCCTGCGCCAAAATTTGATCGTAGACACGCTCGTACTCTGCGGCACCGACTTTATTCTCCGATGAGTTGACCACGCTTCCCGCGTCGTTGACGCCGACCAGGACGCTCAGGATATCAGGCTTTAGATCGAGCGCGTCGGTCTGCCATCGTGCGGCCAAATCGGTCACTTTATTGCCGCTAATGCCGCGGTTCAGAAACACCCACGCGCTATCAGGAAAATGTGCGCCGCAGGTTGCCGCGATGATGTACGCATAATCCTGCCCCAAGATGTGGTTCGGATCCTCGGATCGTCCACGCCCCCCGTCGGTAATCGAGTCGCCCTGGAACAGTATTCGCGTGCCTGGCGCGAACCGCGGCGTGAGGTCGTCGCCCGATCTCGAGGCCGCACCGGCGGGGGTTGTCAGGGAACAAAGTAAGGCGAGCGATATTGTTGTTGCCAGTAATTGAATGTTATGCATACGTTTAATCCCAATCTGAAAGAGGCTACCATCCATCCTGCCATTGCTGCCTGGAGTAGCCCTTGAAGCCATAGCAGCGGAATACCTGCAGGGTGCGAATCGGCGTCTTGTAGGGTGCGCGATAGATTAGAATCGGCTGCGCGACTACGACGTGCTGGAAAACGGCCTGGCAATCGTCCAAATGGTCGGGCGTGAGGGCATCATTGACCATGATCGCGTTCCTCCCGATTAGATTGCGCTCATCCTCCCAAAACATGTACTCGTTGGCCCGGTCATGCAGGAACAGCGAATACGTCTGCGGATGACTAGGCAGGTAAAACGCCATCTCCGACGGTATCCGGTAGTTGATTCCGAAAATGAACGGATCGCCACCCATAGACTGGCGAACCGTTTCAACCTTATTCGCTGCATCCCGCCAGCCGTACAGCTCGTCGGTGCGCTTGTCGAGAAATTTGATACGTGGAGTCGCGGATGTGAATGTCGTCGCGAAGATTAGGATGGTCATCACCGCTGCTAGGCCGACCGACGTCAGATGCCAAGCGCGGATTTTGGGCTCTTGCCATGCCATCACCATATAATTTGCGACCAAAATCAGTCCTGTGAGATAGGACGCGACCGCCCAGTTCCCCTCAACCCGGCTTTTGAGCGAGACCAAAATGGTCACGGCGAAAACCACCACGCTCAAGCTCCAACAGTAGCGAAGCGCGGGCGATGTGTTCGGCGCGCGCGCGGCTTTGAACAGAGACCAAAGATAAGTCAGGAAGATGAGTGGCGAAAGCAGACCAGCCTGTGCGCCTAGGAAATCGCCGAAGTATTTCAGCGTAAATTTCCACGCGTGGTGCTCCGTGCGGCTGCCCATAGCGTTGATGTGGATCCAGAATGCGTTCCCGTGCGTGTGATTCCACCAAATGAACGGCGAAAAAATTGCCAGCGCGATGATTGCCGCGATATACGGCTGCGGCCTGCGCAGCCAATGCTGGCAGGTCGGCTCGATCAAAGCAAACAGCAGAACAGACGGCAAGATCAACAGGCCGTTGAGCTTGGCCATCGCCGTCAGACCTGCGAAGATGCCTGACAAAATCCACCATCCCCATGCTTTTCGAGCCATTTTCCGCGTGCAGCGCGCGCCACGTGATCCACGCGCAAATCGACCACATGCAAAGCTGCACGGGATCCTGCGTCATGATGAACGCGCCCGCGCCGAAGAGCGGATTGACCGTTGCAATGACCACGGTTGCCAGCCCGACTGCCGAACCGAAAAGCTCCATCGCGAGAAGATAAAGGAATAATGTCGCAATAGCGGAGCAGGCGACCGCGCCGAATCGCACGCCGAATTCATTCGTGCCAAAAACCGACGTGCACGCGCGAATTACATACGCCATCAGAGGCGTGTTGTCGTAATAGCCGACCGATAAATGCCGCGACCACTGCCAGTAATACGCCTCGTCCTGCAAGAGATCGTGCTGCGCGGCATACAAGAGATGGAAGATTGCGGCAAGTGCTGTGATGCCAAGCGCCCAAGCCAAAATGACGCTTTTCGACAGTCTGTTGCGGGAGCGGGAACGGCCATGGTTCGCGCGATTGTACCGCAAGGTCTAAATCTGACCTAATTCTCATTACTTTTCCACGCCGACCCGAACCTGGTGTGTTGCCACGAGGGTTTGTTCCTCTTATGGCGGAGGCAAGGAGCTCCGCGCGACGAGGCGACTCCGAAGGGAGGAACGACCGGAGGACGAAGACCGAGCAAGCGGCAAGCGAACGCCGGAGACTTGGAACAAACCTCTCGCGGCGACACACGAATAAGAAAGCCCAGAAATTCGATAAGATCGAGGCGCAGGGCTCGCGGGAGCGCACGCAGAACCTCTCGCAATCCCTCCATCCGGAATGCGCGAGAAAGAGAGATTTGTCCGCGTGCTCGTTCCTCGCGTGGTCGAAATGACATGGAAAGCCAACATCGGGCTATCTTCGCCAAATCGCGCTACACGGGTAGAATTCCAGCATGGACGAGCATGCGCTAACGCACGTTGGAATTTGATAAGGTTTTGGTGCTGCTCGCCGAGGAGACTGCGTGCTCGCTCGGGCGCGAACTTGCGCTCTCTGTTCGGCCGACTTCTGAGCTTCGCCTTGCCGAACGCATGCAGCAGGAGACGTCCGAAGCGCGCGAACTGATGCTGCGCAAGGGAAATATTCCCCTGGGCGGGATTACCGACATTCGTCCCGTTCTGCAGCGTGCCAGCATCGGCGGTCTTTTGGAGCCGAGCGAGCTGATGGATGTCGCTGGAACAGCCGAAGCGGGGCGGCAACTGAAGTCGTTCCTGCAAAAGGCAGGCGTCGAAATGATTCCGACGCTGATGCCCTACGCCGACCGGATCGGGCAATTTGTGGACATTGAGAACGCCATTCGCCGCGCGATTGCGCCAGGCGGAGGAGTTCTGGACAACGCGTCCCCCGAGCTTGCGCGGATTCGCTCGCGCAGGCGCTCGACGGAGCAGCGTCTCACCGACCGCCTCAATGCCTATATCTCTGGCCCGCAGCGCGCAATGCTGCAGGATCCGGTGATCGTGCAGCGCGGAGATCGCTCGTGTCTCGCGGTGAGGGCCGAGCACAGGGGATCGTTCGGCGGGATTGTGCACGACACGTCGGCGAGCGGCGCAACGCTCTTTATTGAGCCCGCACCGGTCGTCGAAATTGGCAACGAAGTTCGCGAGCTAGATGCCGCCGACCGGCGCGAAGTCGTGCGCATTCTAGCGGAACTGAGCGACCGTGTGTCAAAACAAAGCGGCCCGCTGATGACTACGGTTGCTGCACTTGCCTCGCTAGACTTCATCGCGTCTCGCGCCAAACTAGCCGCACGTCAGCGCGCCATTCAGCCGGAATGGAACAAACGCGGGGCAGTGCGCCTGCTATCGGCTCGTCACCCGCTGATTGATCCCGAACGTGTCGTCGCCATCGATATCACGCTGGGTGAACCCGAAAACCAGCTTGTTCTGATCACCGGCCCAAATACCGGTGGCAAAACAGCAACGCTTGAAAACGGTCGGACTGATGACTCTGATAGCGCAGTCAGGCATGCATCTTCCGGCATCGTTCGCTGAGGTCAACTGCTTCGAGCAGGTCTGGGCGGATATCGGCGACGAGCAGTCCATCGCGCAATCGCTTTCGACATTCAGCGGGCATATCACAACAATTGGCCGCTTTATCGCCAATCTGCGTCCCAATGCGCTGGTTTTGCTGGACGAAGTCGGCGCGGGAACCGATCCGGGTGAAGGGGCCGCGCTTGCGATCGCGTTGCTGGAGCACTTCCGCGAGCGCGGAGCGCGCGTCATCGCAACGAGCCATTATGGGGAGCTGAAGACCTACGCGTTTACGACGGACGGTGTCCAAAACGCGAGCGTGGAGTTCGACTTGACGACTATTGCGGCCTACCTACCGTGTCATTCAGGGAGTGCCTGGCTCATCGAACGCTCACGCGATCGCGAGCAAATTGGGCATTCCGCCAGAAATTATTGCGCATGCGCGTGAAAATCTAGTCGGCGGGGACAGCTCAGTCGAGATGATGGAGGAGCTTGAAACTGCGCGTAGGCAGGCGTTGAACGACCGCGGCGAAGCGGAGCGCGCCAGGAGCGATGCCGAAATTTTGCGGTCGCGTGCGGAAACCGAGCTTGCAAAATTTGAAAAGACGCGGCGTGAGATTCGTGAGCAGGTGTTGCCGAGGCGCGGGCTGTTGTCCGGAATGCGCAGGAAAAGGCGAGCGCGCTCCTACGCGAAATCCGTGAACAAAAAGAGCTTGCGCAAGCCGAAGCTGCTCGTCGATTGATCGACGACATCGAGCAGGAAACCGTTCGGGAGGTCGATCAGACGCTCGATCTTCCTGCAGAAACGGCGCTGGTCGAGGTGATTGAAGCTGAGGACAGCAGCCGCGCCATGCGGGCGGGCGATAGGGTGCGAGTCACTCCGCTCGGTTTGGTCGGCAACTTAATCGATGATGTCGATGGACGCGAAAAAGTCGCCGTGCAGGTCGGCTCGCTCCGCCTCATGGTCGAGCCGGAATCGCTGCGCCTTTTGCAGCCTGAGCGAAAATCCGCGCGGCCGATCGTGCGGACGCGGGTGATGGCGGGAAGCGGAGTCGATGCGGCATCTGCGGTTTCGCAGCAACTTAATTTGCTTGGCCAGCGTGCCGACGAGGCCGCTGAGTCGCTGGATCGTTACCTGTACGATGCAAACGCCGCTGGTCTGGATCGTGTTCGCATCGTACACGGCAAAGGCACCGGTGCGCTTCGCCGAGTCGTGCAGGAACAGCTAAAAGCAAACCCGTTGGTAGAAGGTTACGCGATGGCAGATGCCGAAGAAGGTGGAGCGGGTGCAACAATCGCGAACCTCAAATCTCGTTGACGACAGAACTAACCGTTCGCGTTAACTGTTGCCTATATTAATGGCCGAATTATCGCACTATTTGAAGGTTGGGGGGCACTATGCAACTAACCGAGCATGACCGTGACCATGTCGAGATCGCGCGGTCCGTCCAAGACGAGCTGATCGCAGCGGCGCGCGAGGCGATGGCCAACGCGTATGCACCGTACTCTAATTTCCGCGTTGGCGCGGCAGCACTCGCGTCGGACGGCACAATGTACCGGGGCTGCAACGTGGAGAACGCGTCGTACGGCCTGACCGTCTGCGCCGAGCGCAACGCCATCTTTTCCGCCGTCGCCGACGGCAAAATCGAATTCGTGGCCGTTGCAGTCGTGACCAACTGCAACAACCCGGCTCGGCCGTGCGGCGCATGTCCACAGGTGATAGCCGAGTTCTCGCAGGCCGACAACCCAATCGTCATCCTATCGGCGACCGTGTCCGGCGAGGTTGTAATCGAATCGATCAGCGATTTGCTGCCAGAGACCTTTTGTCTTTTGTAGACAAAAATTGTAGGCGCTAACCAAGCAAGCTTGCGAGGGCGGTTCGCCCTTCCCGGCTCGGTTTACAACCTAATGCAAATTGTCGCGGCGCCTAAAGACTACCTCTCTTAATCCCTCCTTCCGAAAGGAGGGAAACTTGCTAGAGACAATTCTCCGACTAATCTTCCCCTTTCCTATTCCGATGGGAAAGGGGGTTGGGGGAAAGGGCTTTTCGCAGCCGTAAACTTCAACTCTGGGCACATCGGCGATACCTTCAGATTCGCAATCGCCAACACCTCGTTAGTTTCACTGTCAACCAGTAGCGGCGTCAGCCACCTTCTTTCTCGCGGCCACTTTGCTTCGTTGAAGATATCCGACAGCTTCTTCCGCCCGAATGGGAACCACATGCGGTCGCCATCGCGCCATGTTCTGACAGTGGCCGTCAGTCCCTGAGGCAAGCTGCCGTACGCCTCGACCATCCATTTACCGAAGACTAATGTACCGGGTACGGTGACTGGTATCGGCACCTCGCCGGTCCGCTCCTCGTAGTCATGGCTTGACCACGGAGCAAGTTCGCGGTAAACGTCTCCAATTATGCGAACGTTGCCCGGAAATGTGACGGCGTTGAACCACGGGATTTTCGACCTGATTGCTTCGATGTGTTCTTGAGTAATATCTTCGCAGCGGCAAACTTCCGTCAACCAAATTTGCAAGATTCGGCGCTGTAGAGCGATTGATTCCTTTGCAAGTTCGATCTGATCAAGCTTTTTGCTTCCGACGACCCATTGCCTCGCCAGCCCATCAAGATACTCATCCTCGTCCGCCGCGATTTCCGAAAGGCGCAGAATCGCGTCATCGGCATGTGCGTTGAAGCGATCCTTGAGATACGGGATGAGGAAGTTGCGGACTTCGTTGCGCGAATATTTGCTTGAATCGTTCGACGGATCCCGCACGGGATGGATCCCATTTTCCAAGCAATACGCCTCAATTTCCGCACGGCTGACATCCAGCAGGGGGCGCACAATTTTGCCGCGTTTGTACGGAATTCCGCGCAGGCCACCCATCCCGGTTCCGCGGATGATGTTGAGCATGACGGTCTCGACTCTATCATCCTTGTTGTGACCCGTCGCGATAACAGCTGCGCCAATATCAGTTGCCGTGCGCTCAAGGAACTCGTAACGCAGCCGTCTCGCGACCTCCTGAATACCGCCGCCATGTGCCGCGCGCTTGCCAGCGACATCGACCGCAGCAACAGTGATCGGCACGCCCAATCGTTCGCAAAATTGCCGTACATGCTCCGCCTCGTTCACAGATTCCGCGCGCAGACCATGGTTTACATGGCCTACATGCAGCTTATAGCCAAGCCTGTGGAGCGCGAGCAGCAGCACGGTCGAGTCCGGCCCTCCTGAGACGGCGACCAGAACGAGGCTATCTTTGTCGATCAGCTTACGGCTCGCGATGGTCGCGGCTACCTTCGATTCCACGCTTTGGGTGTCTTTTTTCACGTCGATGCTGCTATCATACCTGTCGAACCTGTTGGCCGAAAGGGGGCCAAAAACTTTGTCTATTACCATCCCTGGTCCGTATCTGGATGAAATTCACGCGCATGCTCTCGACATCTATCCCGACGAGTGCTGTGGCGCGCTCCTTGGGAAAATGGCCGAGAACGGCGACAAGACAGTTCAGCGCGTGGTTGTCGTGGAGAACTCGGAACCGGACAGCCCGGAGCGGCGTTTTTTGATTGATGGGCGTCAGGTGCTTCAACTGGAGCGTCAGGCGCGCAGCGAAAATTTGGCAGTAATCGGGTTCTACCACTCGCATCCCGATTGTCCGGCGACGCACCTCAGCGACGGATTTGGACGCCGCGTTCGAGGTCTACATCTATGTCATCGTCTCTGTGGAGCGCGGCAAGATTTTGGACACGAAGTCGTTCGTCGTTGACATGCGCGGAGGCGAAAAAGCACTTCGCACCAGAGCTGGTTTATATAGATTGCTAGCGTAGGACTTTCTGTTATGACTGCCAGCCAAGAGGAAAAAGCGGCAGCGTACGCGAATATCGTCATAGTTTGAAGCCGGCAGATGTCATTTCGACCGAAAAAACGAGCCTAAGCGAGGTTTGTAGCGGAGAAATCTTTCTTGAGTACTGACTGACGTATGCAAGGACAGATTTCTCCGCTCCGTTCGTGCCTCGCGTCGGTCGAAATGACAATGAATAGCGCCAATTCACATCAATTAACCATGCCATCACAACCTGCCCAACACTCCGGCCCGCTTCTCGGTGCGCATATGCCAACAGCTGGCGGACTCCATCTCTCTATCAAGTCTGGTAAGGAGATTGGCTGCGAGTCGGTGCAGCTATTCACGTCTAGCCCGCGTCAATGGAGATCGTCCAAACTGACCGACGAGGCAACGCTCTGTTTTCGCGATTGTTGCGCAACGAGCGAGATCGAATACACCGTCGCGCATGACTCCTACCTGATCAATTTGGCCGCGCCGGAGGGTGAGATTCGCGAAAAGTCGCGGGCGGCGTTTCGGGCCGAACTGGAGCGCGCACAGGCGCTGGGGATCAAATATCTGGTTACGCATATGGGCGCGCATATGGGCGAGGGCGAAGAGGTCGGCCTTAAGCGGTTGTCCGAAAGCCTCAACTGGCTGCACGACGAGCTTCCCGGTTATTCAGCAAAGGTCGCGTTGGAAACCACAGCGGGGCAAGGCACGGGCCTTGGCGCGAAGTTCGAGCACTTTCCGGTCATCTTCAACGAAGTCACGGATCAGGGTCGGCTCGTCATCTGCATGGATACCTGCCACATTTTCGTCGCTGGCTACGATATCCGCACGCCAGAAGCATACGAAGCGACTATGACCGAGCTTGAGGCGAATATCGGCAAGGATAAGCTGAAAGTCGTCCACGCTAACGACGCCCAAAAACCGCTTGGCAGCAAAGTCGACCGTCACGCTCACATCGGCGAAGGCGAGATAGGTTTTGAAGGCTTTCGGTCACTTGTCACCGATCTCGCGAATGGACGGCATCCCCGATCATTATTGAGACGCCCGATTCCGAGACGATGCACGCGGTCAACCTGCAGCGGCTTAGAGGATTTGAGGGACGGCAAGACGCCGGTCATTGACCGATGCGTAGACGCTGACTTCGTGAAAATCGTCACAAAGTCGGCATAATCCGCCGAAAAGCCTATCGAAGCGTGCATAAAATCAAGTATTATTAAGGCAGTTTTAGGAGGCGTTTTTTCATGGCCGATGTACCCGTATCGGGGCGCAGCACTGCGGTTGCGCCGTCCGAGCGGCCAGGTGAGCCTGGTGGATTAGGTAAGACGCAGCGTACGGACCCGTGGTGGGTCGAGTGGATTTCAGTCAGCGGCGGCCTGCTGTTTTTGGGATCTATGCTACGTGGGCCGCGTTTCAAAAGCCCTTTAACCTAGCTCGACGAGGAGCATGCCTACACCCCAATTGGCACACCTTATCTGTCCCCGTTCAATTCGCCGGAATTTCTGACCTGGCATCATCATCCCGTGTTCTTGCCTGCCGGTACAGTCGCGCTGATCGCCATCCTTGGCTTTCGCGGAACCTGCTATTACTACCGCAAGGCGTATTACCGTGCGTTCTTTGCCGATCCGCCCGGCTGCGCCGTCGGCGAGTCCCGCAAATCGTACTGCGGCGAAACCCAGCTTCCGTTTACCATCCAGAATCTGCATCGATACTTCATGTACCTGGCGATTGTCGCCCTGTTTTTCCTATGGATGGACGCGGTCAAGGCGTTCGACTGGGGCGGTTCGTTTGGAGTGGGCGTTGGGTCTATCGTGATGCTGATCAACGTGTGCCTGCTTAGTGGATACACCTTAGGATGCCACTCTGTGCGCCATCTTGTCGGAGGTCGCAACGACTGCTTCTCATGCAGCCCCGCTCAAACCAGCCTGTGGAATGCCGTGACTGTCTTCAACGGCAAACATCAGCAATGGGCGTGGGCATCGCTGATTTCGGTCTGCGCGACCGATCTGTACATCCGATTGATTGGCATGGGAGTTTTGCACGTCGATAAGCTGTTCTAGAAATGGGCGGTGAAGCCGTTTCTGACTTCAGTTTATGATTGATGGACAAGCTGGCGGACGTTCCTACTTTGCCTTGCCGTTTCGGGAAGGTTGCGAGAAACGAGCCGTACGGCTCTTGGGAAGAAAAACATATGGCGACGACGGAAACCTACGAACAGCACGAATATGATGTGCTTGTCGTCGGCGCGGGCGGTGCGGGTCTTACGGGCCGCAATCGAAGCGTCGGCGCAGGGCAGCAAAGTCGGGCTTGTCTGCAAAAGCCTGCTTGGCAAGGCCCACACGGTCATGGCCGAGGGCGGTGTCGCGGCGGCGATGGGAAATGTTGACGGTGACGACTCCTGGCAAACGCACTTTTACGACACCATGAACGGCGGGAAGTTCATGAACCACTGGCGCATGGCGGAAATCCACGCCAAAGAGGCGCCGGACCGGGTCCACGAACTTGAGCACTGGGGCGCGCTGTTTGACCGAACTCCATCCGGCGAGATGCTGCAGCGCGATTTCGGTGGCCATCAGTTCCGACGCCTTGCGCATGTCGGCGATCGCACCGGCCTGGAAATCATCCGAACACTGCAGGACAAGGGTGTCCATTCGGGCATCGATGTCTTCATGGAGTGCACGATCAGCCGCTTGATTAAGGATGGCGACCGCGTATCAGGCGCGTTTGGATACTTCCGCACCGACGGACGATTCGTCCTGTTCACCGCCAAAACCGTCGTTCTTGCGACCGGTGGAATCGGCAAGGCGTACAAGATCACGTCCAACTCTTGGGAGTATACGGGTGATGGCCACGCGCTGGCTTACGAAGCCGGTGCCGATCTGATAGACATGGAATTTGTCCAGTTCCATCCGACCGGGATGGTTTGGCCGCCTGGAGTGATGGGACTGCTTGTCACCGAGGCCGTGCGCGGCGAGGGCGGCATCCTGACCAACAAAAACAACGAGCGGATCATGACCAAGTACGATCCCGACCGCATGGAGCTTTCCACGCGCGACGTGGTCGCGCGCGCGATTTACACAGAAGTCCGCGAAGGTCGCGGCACTCCGCACGGCGGCTGCTACCTCGATGTTTCGCACAAGAATCCCGAAACGGTCAAGCGCAAACTGCCGTCGATGTACCATCAGTTCAAGGAGCTGGCGGATGTCGATATCACCAAGCAACCAATGGAGGTCGGGCCGACCACGCATTATGTGATGGGCGGTGTCCAAGTCGATCCTGATACGCAGATGAGCAAGGTGCCGGGACTGTTCGCCGCAGGGGAATCGTCGGGCGGAATGCATGGCGGAAACCGTCTCGGCGGCAATTCGCTCTCAGACCTGCTCGTTTTTGGCCGTCGCGCCGGACTATACGCGGCGCAGTTTGCGAAGGAAAACGGTGACGTGAAGATCGACCAGACGCAGGTCGATGCTGCGATACAGGAGCTGGTCGATCCGTTCCAGCGAACGTCGGGCGAGAATCCGTTCCAGATGCAGCGAGAACTCAATGACTCGATGCAGGCGAACGTAGGCATCTTCCGGGTCGAAGAAGATCTGCAGGCGGGACTAGCGAACGTTCGCGCGCTGTCCAAGCGCGCAGCGGCGCTCAAAGTCAGCGGCGACAGGCGGTTCAATCCGGGCTGGCACATGACCCGTGACCTCAAGAATCTGCTGATCGTTTCGGAGGCAATTGCGCTTTCCGCCGAGCGTCGGAAAGAGAGTCGGGGCGCGCATAGCCGCCTCGATTTCCCGGCCACCGATCCCGAAGAGGGCAAGTTCAACTCGGTCGTAACACATCAAGCGGACGGAACCATGAAAGTGGAAGGAGTTCCGGTCGCGCAGATGCCTGACGAACTCAAGGCTGTACTCGACGAGCAAAAGGCCCTGCAGCCGAAGCGCGAAGAGAACAAAAAGGCGCGTCTCGCTATCGCTGGCAAAGAGTAATGCAAGATATGGCGCGATAAACGCCAGTCTTAGGTGCGGAGAAAATTAGGTTATGTCTGACGCTACATTCAAGGTTTTTCGCGGCGACAGCGCTGGCGGCGAAGAGGTCGAGTACAACGTTCCGATTGAACCGGGAATGGTTGTTCTGGATGCGATGTTTCGCATCCAGCAGGGGCCTGCGCCTGATCTAGCCATCCGCTGGAACTGCAAGGCAGCAAAGTGCGGCTCGTGCTCGGCGGAAGTCAACGGCCGACCTCGCCTGATGTGCAAAACACGACTTGACTCCATTGATACCACCGTGCCAGTGACCGTTCGCCCTATGAAATCGTTTCCGGTGATCAAGGATTTGGTCACCGACGTCTCATGGAACTACGAGATCAACAAGAAAATCCCGCCGTTTACGCCTGCGCCGAATGTCGAGTGGAAAATGCAGCAGGAGGACGTCAACCGCGCGCAGGAATTCCGCAAGTGCATCGAATGCTTCCTCTGCCAGGATGTTTGCCATGTGATCCGGGAGCACGGGATTAAGAAGAATTTCGCTGGGCCGCGATTTTTCGCGCGCATGGCGAGCCTCGAAATGCATCCTCTGGACACGGTTAATCGAATACCTCTCTTGAAGGAGGAGTTTGGGCTGGGTTACTGTAATATCACCAAGTGCTGTTCGGAAGTCTGCCCGGAGGATATCCACATCACCGACAATGCGATCATCCCGATGAAGGAGCGTGTTGTCGATGAGTATTACGATCCGGTGCAGAAGCTGATCAAGATATTTACTGGCAAAAAATAGCCATCAATGAGCGCGTCCGACCGAACAGCCAAAGCCGCACTTATGCGTCTACGCTGTTCGGTCTTTTTGTTTGTCCCATGGCTGAACCAATCGACCATGCCAGCAATAGAGAAGAGGCCCGCGCGAGAGCGCGCGAGCTAGCGGCGGAGTTTGTCGCACGCCACGACGACACCGGCTGGTTCGATGCCCTCTACAAGCGCGCGGCTGGCGACTTCGCATCGGTTCCCTGGGCAAACCTCGCGCCAAATCCACTTCTGATCGACTGGCTCACCGAGCACATGCATCCGCCGGTCGAACTACGCACGCTCGTCGTTGGCTGCGGCCTGGGCGACGATGCGGAAGAGCTTGCCGACTGGGGCTGCAAAGTCACCGCGTTCGACATTTCGCGGACGGCGGTGGACTGGTGCCGCGATAGATTTATCGGATCTGCGGTGACGTACAAAGTCGCCGATCTGCTTGATCCTCCCAAGGAATTCATGGACGCATTCGACTTTGTTTACGAGTGCTACACGCTTCAAGCTCTCCAGGACGGTTCCCGTGGACGGGCTCTCGAAACCCTTCCTAAATTGCTTTCTCCGGGCGGCATTCTTCTCCTGATCTGCCGTGGCCGCGAAGAAACTGATCCTCCGGGCAGCCTGCCTTGGCCGCTCACTCGCGCTGAACTCACCGTATTAACAGAAGCTCCGCTCACCGAAGTCCAGTTCGAGGACTTTCTCGACCACGAAGAGCCGCCAGTTCGCCGGTTCCGTGTGCTTTACCGAAAAGCCCCCTGATTTAGGAACGATCGGGCCGCCATGCGAAGCGTGGTTTGTTGCGCGCTGCCTCACTTGCTGTAAACGAAGGGCTATGCACCCGGCTGCGAAAAATAGCCCAGCGGCTTGAGCGATCTTAAATCTGTTCTCTACAGCACACGGACAAAAGCGTTGCCAGGAACGCGACGTGCCAGGCCGCGCAGTTCGAGCATAGTCAAAATGCCTATGACATTGCCTGCCGGAAGACCGCATCCCAGTGCGAGCTGGTCAACATGCCGTGATTGAAGCGAAAGTTGATCCAGCACCAGGCGATGCTCCGGGTCAACATGGCCGGTCGGCACGGGCAGCAGCCCCTGCCTGAGCATCTCCTCGTCGCCCGAACGCAGCCTTAGAATGCCGATCTCATCAAGGATGTCATCAACACATTGCGTTAGCTTGGCACCCTCCTGAATCAGCTTGTGGCATCCGGAATTTAGCCCAAGCTCAATTGGTCCTGGCACGGCAAAGACTTCACGGCCTTGATCAGCCGCATCTCGGGCCGTGATCATCGCGCCGCTGTCCACCGGGCTTTCGATCACAAGGGTTCCAATGGATATTCCGGCGATGAGCCGGTTGCGTTCCGGAAAATGCCAAGGCTCGGCGGTCGCGCCAAACGGATATTCGGAAATGATCGCGCCTTGGCCGCTAGTGACAATTTCATCGTACAATCGGCGGTTTTCGGACGGATAGGCAATGTCAAGACCGGTTCCGACAACGGCGATCGTCCGTCCACCTGCATCCAGCGCACCCCGATGTGCGAAGGAATCTACTCCGCGCGCACCGCCAGAAACAACGCACAGTCCATTAGCTGTTAGTTGCCTGGAGAAGCTTTCGGCAATCGACAAGCCATATGCTGTCGCGCGACGCGATCCCACAATAGCGATGGAAAATTGATCGTCGCTATGAAGCGTTCCACGGACGTATAGCATCGGCGGAGCATCGGGCAGTTCCTTTAACCGTTGCGGATAGTCAGGGTCAAATATGCAGACGATGCTTGCTCCGCATGTATCGAGCTTCTTCAGATCGGCGCTGACATCTGCCTTGGCCCAGTCCTCCAATCTCAGTGCGAGGGTGTCGATCAGTCCGGCGGACATCCACGCTCGCTTTCCAGCAGCCAGCATGCGGACGGGATCGTTCCCAGCGTGTTCCAGCAATGCAGTCAGTTTCAGAGGGGGCAATTCAGCTTTGCTTATTCGAATCCAGGCGCTGGTCCGGTCATCGAGACTTTGGACGGGCGCTGCGACAACAGATTTGCGAGATTTCATATATTAGATACTCGCGCGAGGGTGCCAAAAGCGGAAAGGGTTATTGAAAATATTTTTGACGACAAAACATCCGGCCCAGCATCGTATGCTGGGCCGGACTTAGTGATGCCTTCTAGATTTTTGATTAGATGGGCGGCGGAGGCGGCAGGGCGCTTCCACCTGTCTGCGGCGGTGTTGGAATTGGGGTCGGCGTCGGAGTCGGCTGCGGACTCTGCCCTGGTGTCGGGGAGGGACTCGGACTCGGACTCGGACTTGGTGCTGGAGTGGGAGCCGGTGCAGGCGTTGGCGCGGGAGCATGAACCGGCGCTGGACTGCTCGCCGAACCGGAACCGGATGAGCTGCCTCCGGACGTTCCCGACGGCTTAGTTTCCGTTCCTGAATTCCCCGAGGCCTGACTTGGCGTCGCCGATACTCCGGCCGACGGGGCTGACGCCATAGACGAATCGGTGCTGCCGCTGCTGTTATCGGCGCTCGCGTCATCGCCATTGTCGATCGGCGCGACCGTGCCCGACGGCGGCGCGCTTCCAGGCGGATTCAGCGAAGAATCAACCGTGAAGTACCACGACTTCTTCAGCGTGTTACCCCGCCAGTCGGAAACCGTCAAGAGCAAATGGTGCGGCCCATTGACCAAAGTCGCAATCTTAACAGGCAGTGTGCCGAACAGTTGCCCTTCAGACGACTGCTTAAGCCGTATCTGATCGGAGCCTGGCATGTATTCCACCGGGAGGGCAGTGCCGTCCACTTGCAGGCTGAGCGAACTTGGATCGATTCCCGATCCAGCGTCGGAAACGTATATCTGATAAGGCACTTGCGCTCCTGCGACAGGAACGTCTGTGGAAGGCGCCGCCAGTACCGCAACCGGTGGCACGTTGTCGGGCGCGTTGGAACGGAAGGCGGTCACCGTGCCCGCATTGTCAATGGAGTAAACAGCGTCCGCTGTTGCGAGAACGCTTGATCCGATCTGCCCTTTGTCGGTGAACTGTATCGGATACGGCGGCGCGATGCCGTGAAGCGAAAACGCCCACTTAATCTTGCCGCTTTCAGGATCAAATCCCTGAATCACGCCTGATTTGTTGGTAACGAGCAGCAAGTTTTTGGTCAATGTCGGAGCCGCGCTTGTGACATAGTCCATTTTTGTGGACCACTTTATTTGGCCCCGTGGATTCAGTGCGTAAAGATTGCCGTCCGAGGCAGGAACATAGACAAGATCGCCATCAGGCATCATGCAGGGCGGTGCAGTAATGATCGAAGGAAGCTCCGTTTCCCATTTGACCGCTCCGCTTCGAGTGGACAACGCCAAGACGTTGCGGTCGCTCCCCAAATAAAGTGTCGTTCCGGCCAGAAGGGGTGGTGCATCCGAGACCGAATTATCGAACTTTTCGGACCATATTAGGCGTCCTGTTGGTTCGGACGCGCAGTAGACCGAGTTATTGCTGTCGACAAAATAGATGTCTGACTGTGAGACGATGATCGGGCAACTCACCGGTCCCGTGGTCTTAAAAACTCCGCCCCAAAGTGGCTGCTGATTGTCCTCGCGAATTGCGTATACGCCGCCGTCGATCGATCCAAAGAATACCGTGCCACCGTCGACGACCGGCGCCGTGCGAACCGCCCCATGCGTCGATACCGACCAGAGTCCCTCGCCGGTCTTTTCGTCAATTACGTACAGTTTCGAATCGTCGTTGCCAATAAACACCTTGCCGTCGGCTACGGCGGCAGGACACTTGAATGTGCCCGTGGAGGCACCACCCGACTTCGGAAATTGCCATTTGATCGACCCATCGGCCGCGTCAACCGCGTACACCGACGATCCCGCACCAAAGAACAGGACGCCGTCATGGATCACCGGCGTCGATGGGTTTCCGTCTTCGGCAGCAGTAGTGTTTTGCCAGGCGACACTTAAGGGAAGGGTGACGGTTGCGTTCACAAATCCTGTGCGTTCTGGGCCTCCGCGGTATGTCGTCACATCGGTAGAATGAGATGCGCCAGCCGCTGCGGCAACACCCGCAGTTGGCGCGGTCTGCCCGAAGGCGGCCGCAGAGGCTACGAGGGCTGCAATGCCCACCGCGAGGCTCATTGACACCCAAATCGCGCGCCAATTGCGTTGCGCGGGACTGGTCGAATACGTCGTCATAAACTCTTCCTTAAGATGGATATAGTCTTGGAATTGTGCCGAAACGAACACTCTGAGGCTGCGGATTTTCGACGCTGATCCATCATTTGCACTCTGTTCCGCAGAAAGGTAGATTTGAGAGAGGCATAGCGGGAAACCGAAACTTGTCCGTGATTGGCCTTATTCAGCGCGCGTAGCGGCACGACGATCGTCAGGCTTCCAGGATCGTCTCATTATACCGCGAATACGCTTTGGTGGGCGAACGTCCCACTTGCCGCCCGCGTCCCTAAACGAGAATCTGCAGAAGCGATATGTTGTGAAAATACGCGCCCACTACGCTTCTTCAATTTACGACGCTTTCAACGCCCACAATCTTCAATTGCGCCCAAATTCGTCAATTCTTACGGGAAGTCCGATGCGTATCGACTCGTACGCGGCGAGCGCGACCTCCAGCGCGCGAAGCCCGTTGACCCCCGTCGCGATCTTATCCGTTTCCTGCCCAGATGCCAGCAGGAGAAATTCGTTAACCATCCCTGCGTCCATTTCGCTGCCCCAACCTAGATAGCGAATATTCGCAGTGGCTTCGGAATGAAGCGTGGTCGCCTGACTGAACATGTCCAGGTTCGCGACCCCGCCTGTCCCAATCATCTCCATAGTGACATCGCCCCAGGTCGGAAAGCTTTTTTTCGGGCGAGACCACGAGCTGTCGAGCGTGCAGAACGTGCCATTGGCATAGGTGATGGTCAAGAAGCCGCAATCTTCCCAAGCCTGGTGGTACATGTTGTTTCCGCGCTCTGCGTAGACTTCCACTGCTTCTGAGCCGAGGAGCACTCGGTTGAGATCGGCGACATGCACGGTATGATCGATGATCGCGCCACCGCCGGACTTTTCCGGTTCGACAAACCATCCGAATGGGCAAACACCGTGATTTGTCGCTCGAATGGCCAAAATTTCGCCCAGCTTTCCGGACTTGACTGCCGAGTTAAGCCGCTGGAACGGCGCGGAAAAGCGGCATGGAAAGGCGGTTGCGAGTCGCACGCCTTTTTCGGTGCACAGATCGACCATCGCCTGCGCGTCGGAAAGCGTCGTCGCGATCGGCTTTTCGCACAGGATGGCGCGAACGCCGGCACTTGCCGCTGCCTCAACAAGACCCCTATGAAAAACGTTCTCCGAGGTCACAATCACACCGTCCGGCACCTGGTCGAGAAGAGAGGCAGAATCCTCGAAAAACGGCACGCCGTGCCGTGCCGCGAACTTAGTGCCGGCGTCTTCGTCTTCGTCCCAAACGCCGACAAAATCTACGCCGGGATGCTTCGCGAGCGCGGACGCGTATGACCCCGCGTGCATGTGAGCGCGCGACAAAATGGCGATTCGAAGTTTGTGGCTAGGTGACTGGAGCATCATTTCTGAGAATCATGTCGGATAATGTGAACCGACTGGTGCGGTTAATACCAAGTCTATTGCGCACGGCCGCGCTAATTTCCTCCCTCAGTACACTCTTGCGCTTTAGGCTTCTACGGGCTCCGATTTCCCTACGTCCTCAAGCGCTCTTGCGACTTCTGTCTCAGCGCTTTTGAGCTTTTGGCGGCAGATCGAAACCAATCGGTTAGCGTCCCTCACGGCCGTTGCCAGCTCGTCAACGTCCACTTCAGCGCTTTCCACTTGTCTTACAATTTTCTGCAGTTCGCTCATCGCATCTTTATAAAGCATCTGGCGTATCGCCCTCCTTTGCAATCGAAATCTCGTCCACAACTGCTGTCAGACTTCCGTCCGACACACGAATATCCAGCTTGTCGCCTATCGCCACAGCGCCGATGGTTTTGACCAACGTACCCTCCTTATAGACCAAACTGTAGCCCCGCTTCAGGACGTTAACCGGATCGAGCAGCCTAATCTTTTCTGCAGTGCGGTCTATAAATCCCGTCTCGCGCTCGAGCCGATGCAGGCTGCCGGTCCGGACACCCTCCTGCAGCATGTTGAGCTCCTGCCGATGTCCCGCGACGAGCGATACGGTCCCAAAGCGCATCTTGTGCATGGCCGTTTCGACGAGATTTCGGCATGTTTCGAGCCGCGTAGTCGCCCCGCGCATGATGCGGTTTTGCAGTTCCTGAAGCGCATTGTCGAACTCGGAAACGCAGCGAATGCAGAACTCCGCGACCGCAGTCGGTGTCTTGCAGCAGACGGACGCGACCATGTCGGCAACGGACTCGTCGCGCTCGTGGCCGATCCCTGTGATGACGGGCAGTGGGAAGATGGCGAGTTCGCGTGCAAGCGCGTAGCCGTCAAAGTAGTGCAGGTCGACTTTCGAGCCGCCTCCTCGAATCAGCAGGAGCAGATCGAACTCGTGGGATCGCATCGCCGCTGAGCGCAGGGCTTTGATGATGCTCTGTTCGGCGCCGTCACCCTGCATTGCCGCCTCGAATAGCGTGTGCGTAAAGTAGTAACCTTGCCGGTTGTTTTCAAGCTGATGGACAAAGTCGCCGTATCCCGCCGCCGAGGCAGAAGAGACAATTGCAATACGCTGCGGCACTAGAGGGAAATCGAGAGCTTTATTGCAGTCCAGCAGCCCTTCCTTGTTGAGGCGATCTATTGTTTCCCGCTTTTGCCTGGCCATCTCGCCGAGTGTGAAGTCGCCGTCAATGGCATGGATATTGAGGTTCAGCCCGTAGACAGACGTAAACCGCACGGAAACGCACAGAAGCAGGCTCATGCCCGCCTCCAGCGTTTTGCCGGTCGCCGCCGTAAACGGCCGGATCACTGAGGCAACGCTCCCAGCCCAAACTGCGCTAGAAACCTTGGCGACGACCTTGCCTGTGCTGCGATCCTTCTCAATCAGTTCGATATAGACATGATTGCGGTGACTGACAGACGCGATCTCCGCCACAACCCAAAACCGATCCGGCATGGATTTCTGAACTGCAGCTCCCACAGTTTCGAGCACCTGCGCCAGTGAGTAAAAATTCTCTTCTGCATACTTCATAAATGGCAACCAGACTTACCCCTCTATTATTTACTCGCACCAGCCTCGAAATTCCGGAAAGGCAGAGAAAAAATATTTTTCCTGGTGTCGATGCTGGGGCATATTGATAGACTTGCAGGCTCAGTCATCCAATAATCGAAAGAAGTCCTGACGCGCTTTTGATGCGAATACTTGCTATTTTCGGCAGTCGCATGATGGCAACAATGTCTCTTGACAGTCTTAACGCAGGGCTCGACCGAAGGCCGCGCGAACACAAAATGAAATTAACCAAGACAAAACCGGCTTTGAGATCCAGTGCGATCGATAGTGCAAAGCTTTGGCCGCGAACACGGCGGCGCATTATGATCGTCACCGACGCGCCGATGAACCGCGCCCTGATCGAGGCGATCCTGCGGGCGGAGCCGGAGTTTGAGGTGCTGATGTCTGCCGATCCCGCGGACATGGCGCGAGCGTTCCTGGGTGTTGACTTGATCATCCTGGACCTCGCCATCACCGGCGACGATCTCTTCCCGATCTGCAAAGACATCAAATCCCACGGTAACGCCTCCTCCGTGCCACTGCTGCTAATCACGCCGCAGGCAGGTGCAACAAGCATGGACCGCAGCCGCGCGCTCGACGCTGGCGCGGATGATGTCGTGGCCAAGCCGTTTCACCGCAGTGAACTTCTGCTGCGCGTTAAGTCGCTCCTGCGGATCAAAATGCTGCATGACGAGTTGGAGGAGGTCGAAACCATCCTCTATGCGATGTCGCGCATGATCGAGGGAAAGCTAAGCTACGCGCAGGCACACGGCGAACGAGTGGCGCGCTACTGCGAAATGATCGGGATCAAGATGGGACTCGGCCGCGACGAACTGCGCCTTCTGAAGCGCGCGGCCATGATTCATGACATCGGCAAAGCGGCTGTTCCCGACCTGCTGCTGAACCGGCCCAGCAGTCTCAGCGGCGACGAACTGCGCCAAATACGTTCGCAGTCGTTATTTCCGCAGCAACAGGTTCATAACGGTCTGGTCACGCCGCAACTGATTCCCGTAATTCGGCATCACACAGAGCATTTTGACGGCACTGGTTATCCGGACGGCCTTGCTGGTGAACAAATTCCCATCGGCGCGCGTATTTTAGCGGTAGCGGACGCGTTCGATACGATGACGTCGCAGCGTCCCTATCGGAGTGCGCTTACCGAAGTGCGCGCAAAGGCGCAGTTGCTCGGTGGGGCGGGGCATCAGTGGGACGGCGGGATTGTTGAAGTATTTATCGGCCTGCTGGACTCTAAGTCACTTGACGCGACCGACACGGAGATGGACTGGGCGGAAATTCGTGTTGCATAAGAAAAAAGTCGCCGAAAAATTTGACAAATGTCCAAAAGTTTTATATAAATGTGATAGTTACTTTCATTGCAGTCACTGAATGCGGCCCGTCGGGCCGAGCTAGGAGAGAGAACGAAGCAGTCAGGCTGCAAATTAATCTAAAAAATCACTTTTCGGCAAAAGAGGAATTTCGGCAGTTAATATCCAAAAGCAGGAACATCCAATTGGAACTTTTTGTTTATATAAAGGAAGTATTGGATATTGTAATAAATTACTCTGGAACAAATGGTGCGTGTTTGGTGATTCATCAGGGGGATCGATCATATGGCAGGTATTTTGGTAAAAGATAGACGACTAGGTGATGGCGACGAATTTTTGAACGAAGCGGCCACGGCGATCAGCTTTGATCCCGAGGAGCAGCGCTTGACCGCGCTCACGTCCCGTGACGATAGCATGGACGACAAGCATGAGATGGATTCGCCGCTTGGCGAGCAGGCCATCGGGCTTCTCGATCTGGACGCCGCGGAAGAAGAGGAGATGCATTCTGGCCTCAACGAAGACGGCGAGGTTGCGGATGGCGATGGGCACGAGGGAAGGCCGGTAACGAGCGCGGACGCGTCGTCGCCGATCAGCCGTGTCGCGGCGGAGCCTGCCAAGGACGAGACTCTTCAGATGTGGATGCGCAAAACGCGCAGCACCCGCCTTCTAACGGCGAACGAAGAGATCGAGCTTGCCAAGCGTGTTGCTCGTGGCGATCAGAAGGCGAAGGATGTTCTCACCGAGGCGAATCTTCGACTGGTGGTCAGCATTGCGCGTCGATACAGCGTTCCGGGCATCTCGCTGGCCGACCTGATTCAGGAAGGCAATATCGGCTTGATCCGTGCGGTCGAGAAGTTCGACTATACGAAGGGCTACCGGTTCAGCACGTATGCGACCTGGTGGATCCGCCGCGCCATCGCGCGTGCGGTCATCAACCAGGGGCGAACGATCCGCATCCCGGTTTACGTTGCCGAGACGATCCACAAGCTCGTCCGCACGTCGGGCATGCTGCGCCAGCAGCTTAGCCGCGAGCCAACTCAGGAAGAGCTTGCTGAGGAGATGGGTGTCGGAGTCGAGCGTGTCAACGAGATCATGCGGATCGCAAGCGAGCCGCTGAGCCTGGAGACGCCGGTTGGCGAGAAGGACTCCGCGCAGCTTGCGGACTTCATTCAGGCCGCAAACACGTCCAGCTCGCCTGGCGATGCCGCAGTGAATCTGATCCGGCGCGAACAGCTTGACGCTGTCCTGGAAAAGCTGACTCAGCGCGAGCGCGACGTTGTCCGCCTGCGCTTCGGTCTCGAGGACGGCTACGCGCATACGCTCGAAGAGGTTGGGCAGCGGTTCGCGGTTACGCGGGAGCGTGTCCGACAGATAGAGCTACGTGCACTGAAGAAGCTGCGCCGCATGGGCCCGGTCGATATCCGGAGCTAGTCAATGAAACAAAAATCCCGCCGTTCCACCCGGAGCGGCGGGATTTTTTCTGGGTGGCATGCTTGCGACAAAGCGAAACGCTGGGCTACGAAGAGCGGAATGAAGCAAGCATGTCTTTGGGTGGAAATCAGAAATCAGCCTGCTCTAGCGAACCACCGGGCTGATCTGCGCCACCAACTACTCCTCCCAGCCTACTAAGACATGCTTAACTCGGAAGTTGAAGCATGGCACCAGATCAGCCCAGGCTGGCCATGGCACCAGGCAACACGCTCTCATCTCCTCCAGTCCGCGCTGCAAATCGAAACCAAGCCGCCCTGAATGACAGTGACCGCAAATGTCTTCACGTTCACGACCTCCAGCGGTTGTGTCCAAACCATTCTGTAAGAGCCGTCGCTTCGTCGCGAGTAGCGGCTGGTGGTCGTATAGGACATGCAGCAAAATTCTTTCCCGCTTGGCGACCAGGCCATAAACTGTGGGCAGGCAATGTAAGTCATCGTTCCAGCTTTCAAATTGAGGTCGTAAACGTAGTCGCCATCGCCATAGCCGGTAGTGTGCCAATGCGAGTAGCACAAATAATCGCCGTTAATAGCGGGATTTGCGGTGATTCGATCTATTTCCGGCGGGTAGCCGTCTGGGCCAAATTCAGCCGAACTGTCAGGAAGCGCAATTAGCTTTAGCGGCTTTGAGCTAATCACGTGTCCATGGACATCAACAATTTGCCATGCGAAACTTTTGTTATCGTCTGCTACTTTGATGCCGATCAGTCGGTCCCCACTAAGCCACGAGAAGGCAGTATCCGGCGATGAAAAGATAGTCAAACCTGTCTTAGCGTCGAACACGTGCGTGGACCGAATAAAGTCAACTCCATCTTCAACGCCGTATTTCTTGTCCAGGGACAATGCTAACGGTCTTAGTGCTGTCGTCATCCTGTTCGGCTTCGCGACTCTGGACGCGCCCCTTGAGCGAGATTGCTTCCGTGTAACTCTTGTTTCCCTCGTATGACACAAACTTCAATGATTTTGTCGATTCCCACTCGACGTCACCGAAAGCCGAACGCTTCGCGAGCACCGCCAAGTGGGTTCCGTTTGCCGAGCAAACCATCAGTAAGGAGTTGCCTGAGTTTGCCAATGTACGTGTAAATGCAATCCTCATCCCATCCGGCGACCATACTGGGAAATAATCATCTTGACTTCCAAACGTCAACTGCCTCCGATGTCGCCCATCGGGATCAATTGTATAAATGTGATAATGTGAGTTGCCGCGCACTCCCGGCGGATTGTAATACCTGGCCGAATATACGATTTCTCCGCTGGCGTAGCAGCGCGATGTCAACGCGGCTAACGCGAATAACAGCACAACGGTTTGGCGAATCAATTTCATTGATATTAAAAAAAGCCCATACGCGAACAGTTGCGTATGGGCTTTATCTCTTTCGCTAGGACGAGACTAGTGGGTCGTCATCGTGTCCTTCGGCGTGTGCTTCTTGATCTCGTGCGTGGTGACGGCGCCGACGCCGATGGCGCTCAGGGTGGGATGGCGCTCGGCCCAGTTCAGCTTCTTGCCGCGGGCCTTGTCGCGTGCCGCCATTACCTTCAGCGCGTGGTGAGTCGCGACGCCAGCAACGAAGCCGGTGGCGTAGGGATGCTTCTGGATGATGTTCTTTTTGTGAACCGCGGTTGGCGCGGGCGCGGTCTGGGCGTTGGCGACGACCGGAAGTCCGGCGGTCATAAAGCTGGCGGCTAGCGCGAGCGCGGCAACGATGCGGCGTGGTGACATGTTCGTCATGATAACTATTTCTCCTTGGGGGCGCGTTCAGGCAAGCGCCAATATGCATAGCTCAAAAATGCGCCAAAAAGTTCCATTCTTGTCGCTTTTTAGGGAACCGCAAGCTTAGCAATAAGCGTCTTATCTATAATGAAATCGAGTTCGACCCTTGCGACTGACGGGCGGGGACGCCCGCCCCACAATGAGTCTGGTAATATTCTCCAGCAGTCAACGGATGAGCTTTTGCGGTACCCTAACAGCACTATGCCGATCTCCAACGATATGCAAACCGGTGCGGACATTGGTGCCACGGACGAGGATGGCGATAAGCTCAACTATCCCAGTCCAAAGATACCATCCGCGCTTTCGTTCCAGTCAAGTGATGCGCGCTCCGCGGAAGTGGAGCGTCAGTATCTAGGAGTCGATTTAGGGGAGCCGGAGCCAGCGGGACGCGCTCTGCCCATCAAGGTGCTGATCGTTGCCTCGCTGATCGCGCTGTTCCTTCTGGATATCAAGTTTGCGGACGACTTCAACGTCACGTCGCTCTATGTCATCGTCATCTTCTTGACATTGACCCTGCAGCGTGTGCGCTGGGTGCTTGGCGTTTCGATAGCGACTATTATCCTCAATCTTTTCGCCGTGCGCTGGCACAACATGTACCCTCCGACTCACGGCTGGGATCACAAAACCGCGCTCAACCATATCCTGATGATCGCGGGCGCACAGGTGCCTGCGAGCATTCTAGCGTACCGTACGATCGATATCCAGCGGCGTCTGGAGCGCAACCGGGTCAACGCCTATCGACGAATCAGCGACCTGTATAAACGCGAAATTGCGGCCAGAGCAGCGGTTGAGGACGCGAAGAAAAGCGAAGAAGCAGTTTCGGCAAGTCTTCGCAAGCAGACCGAACAGTTGGAACGGATCGTTGAGCAGTTGACCAGAACCCGCCAGCGAGCGACTGAGCTTGACAAAAGGGCGACGGAACTGAAGGCGGATCGCGACCACATCCGCATGTTGACGGAGCAATTTCAGCGGAAGCTGCTGCCGATCATTCCGGCTTTCGCTGCGGATGGCAAACTGACGCTGGGTCCGTTTTATCAGCCGGCCATTCAGGAGATGCAGATGGGCGGCGACTTCTACGACGCCATCCCACTACCGAATGGGTCTGTCGGCCTGGTCATCGGCGACGTCGCCGGGCACGGAGTCGAGGCCGCCGCGCAGACGGCCTTTGTGACCACGACAATGAGGGCATTCGCTACTGAGGGCGACTACGATCCTCGGAATGTGGTAAAGCGTGTCAATCGGGCGCTGACCAATGATGAGCAGTTCGATGCGTTCGTTTCCCTTTTCTACGGCATTTACGATCCGGCAACAGAGCGGATTTCGTACTGCAATGCTGGCCATGAGCCTCCGGTAATTATCCGCGCGGACAATCGGATCGAGGGGATGCGCTCCACCGGACTGGTCGTAGGGGTCGCCGCGGAGGTCGATTTCGAAGAAGAGATTGTTGAGTTTAGAAGCGGCGACTGCTTGGTGATGTTCACGGATGGCATGACCGAGGCGCGCGAGCCGGGAAGTTTCGATCTGCTGGGTTGGGATGCAGTCGCGAAAATCGCGCAATCGCGTCGGTTGGCGATGCTGCGAAATGAAGAGCGGAGCGTAACCCAAACTCACGAACATGGCGATGCCGCTACTGACCTGGCGTACGAGCTTTATCAAGACGTTCTGGAATATGCCGGAGCGCTTAATCCGGAGAACGCAACCGTCGATGACAACCCCGGCCTCGCCGATGATGTCGCGCTGATGGTGGTAATTGCGAGGTAGAAGCCCGACCAGCTTCCCGCGGTGGGAAGGGAAGGAGTTGTGGGGCAGGCGTCCCCGCCCGTCTTCCTGACCTATCCCTCCACTTTCCTAGTCCGATGGAATAGCGAGCGGGGAAAAGGCTAACTTGACCCGCAGCATGATGTTTGGCCAGTCGGGAAGGGCGAACCGCTCTCGCAAGCTCGCTTGGTTTGCCCCAACAAAAATGAGTAGGATCTTACCTCGGCACTTCCAGTTGATCCAGAATGTCCTCGACCACCTGATCGGCCGTGATGCCTTCGATCTCAGCGTCGGGGCGCAAAATCAGGCGATGGCGCAGCACGGCGGGGGCGATGGATTTGATGTCGTCGGGAATGCAGAAGTCGCGCCCACGCATCGCCGCCAGCGCCTTGCTGACCTGCAGAAGCGCGATCGACGCGCGCGGGCTAGCGCCGAGCACAATCTGTCGGTGGCTCCTTGTTGATGCGACCAGTCCCGTGATGTATTTGAAGAGCGCGTCCTCCACTTTCACCTTGGCAATGGTCGCGCGGCAGCGAATGATCTCCTCTGTCGTGGCAACGGGAACAATTGCGGCGGTCCCAAGTTCGGCGGCGTCAAAGCCGGTGTGGTAGCGGCGAAGCACGACCTGTTCGTCGTCCTGGCTCGGATATGCGACACGAACCTTGAGCAGAAATCGGTCAAGCTGCGCTTCCGGCAGAACGTAAGTACCTTCGAATTCGACTGGGTTTTGTGTGGCAAAGACCATGAAGAGCGGAGGCAGGGCAAACGGCTCGCCGTCTATGGTCACCTGGCGCTCCTGCATCGCCTCGAGCAGCGCGGCCTGAGTTTTCGGCGGCGTTCGGTTGATTTCGTCGGCAAGAAGCAGTCCCGTAAATACAGGCCCTTTTCGGAAATAGAACTCGCCCTTCTGCATGTCGTAGATGCGGGTT
Source organism: uncultured Armatimonadota bacterium (assembly GCA_963699265.1). Taxonomy (GTDB): domain Bacteria; phylum Armatimonadota; class Armatimonadia; order Armatimonadales; family Capsulimonadaceae; genus CAXSEA01. Next base: position 3,782,976 of record OY969427.1, read on the forward strand.
CCGGTGACATCGGACGGCATCAGGTCAGGCGTAAACTGAATGCGGCCGTATTCTGTCGCTATAGATGCCGCCAGCGCGCGAACGAGGAGGGTTTTGGCCGTCCCAGGAACGCCCTCGAGCAGGACGTGGCCGTTCGCCAGCAGTCCAGCAACCGCAGCCTCGAGAACCTCGGTCTGGCCGACAACCGCCTTGTGCACTTCGGCGTAGATCTTCTCGGTGAGCGCGGCGACTTCGGTGAACTCGGACGACTCAAACGATGCTGCGGTAATAGGCGCTGCCGGAGCTTCGACCGGGATCGTTTCCAGCACGGGTTCCACGACCGGTGGTTCGTTTGTCATGGGCTCGACCGTGCTGCTTGTGAGCGGTTCGCCGAGCGAGTCGCCTCCGACGGGCGCAGCTTCGGCCGCACCGTTTTGCGCCGCCGTTAACGCAGTAGGCTCATCGCCTATTTGCGCTCCAGTTACAATCTCTTCGTCAGCCAATACCGAGTTCCTTTCTGAAGCGCTCCAGCGCGCGCACCAGTGCGATCAAATCCCGTTCCGAAAGTTGTTTGCTCTCCAGCGCGCGTTCGCAGGCGATCAAAACCTTGCGCATGTCCGCGCCATTCACACGCCCACGCCGCGCGGCAATGTCTGCGAGCGTATCCAGCGTGACGGAGGGAGGCACGCCAAACCGCTGGCAAAATTCACGCAGAAACTGTCTGTAGACCGTTTCGAGCGCCGTTTTGGTCGCTTCCGCATTCTGATAAAGTCCCGCGAGCGACGTCACGTACTCGGCGGATGTCCGCACATCGGCACCTTCTAGCGGTGTAACGCGGCCCAGTCGTGGCGATAGTACCAGAAGAGCGACAATCAGGAACAAAGCGAGCTGCAGGCTGGCAAACTGCACCGGTCGTCCCAGCGCGTCCCAGAAGCTAGCGGCTTGGCCGCCATAGTCGCGGTGGTACTCATCAAAGAGGATGGTCGCGCCCGGCTTTGCGCTGTTTGCGATGAGATTGTACGTGAGGGTAGCATTGTTGGAGCGGCATAGGTTATTGTTGCAAAAGAAAAAGTCGTCGGAGATTGCGATTAGACGTCCGCTTCCGACCGAAACGATCATGACGACAGGTTGGGGCAATAACGACGCGGGCTTGCCTGGACGAGCAGGTATCGCCGCGACAGTGACCGTCTTGGGACCGCCTGGCATTTTGGGATGGGCCACCTTATAAGTTACAGCCGGTTTCGCAGGAATTGCGGGCGAGCCTGGTATGTGAGCGTAATCGCCCATCAAAACGACACCATCGTCGAAGTCACGCTTCAGCCGGCTTCCGCCGTGAATCCTGATCGAAACCACCCCGTTTGTCCATTTTCCTGGCTGCAGAGGCGCGAAGTCCCTCTTGGTGTCGTCCTTCAAAGCGGACTGCATATCGATTCCAAGCTCGGATGCGAACGTGGTCTGGTCGTCGTCGCCCGACGACTTGTCCTTTGCGGAGCTCAACGCCTCCGTTTGCGACAAAGTCGGCAAGCTGGATGCGGCTAGAATCAATGTATGTCCCTTCGACAGCCACTTCTCGACCGCAGTTCCCTCCGCTCCCGTGAGAAGGTTTTGTTTCGGTTGATCGTCTGACGGCGTGTCTTCAGTTGACCGACTAGCTGGAGCAGTTGCCGAAAGGTCGATTGGCGGAGCATTCGGTGCGATGCAGATCAGGACATCGGCGTCGTTCGGCAGTTTATTGAAATCGTGACGCCAGACCTGCGGCTTGTAGCCCAGCTTGCGTGTCCAGTCGAACAGACCCTTGCTCCCGCTGCCACGGTCGTTGTTGACCGACGGATCCTTGAAGTATTCCAACGAAACCGTCTGTTTACCGTGGTTGAACGTGGTGGACGATGAAAACAGCGCAAAAGCCGCCAGCGCAAAAAACGCCAGCAGTACGACAAAACCGGTCACGTCCTGTTTGAGCGGGGAGGTTCGCATGGTGAAATAGCGCAAGACTCAGGCTGGTCGCCTATTTGTGCGCCGAAGCAGGTCTCCTCGAAGAATTTTGCGACGCTGCGGCTGCCGCGTCAGCTGCTCGCCTTTCAAGTAGCGCGCGAACATCGTCGTATCGCGTCAGCGCATTTTCGTATTGACCCTGAGATGCGGGACGTTGACCGTACCAGATGCGGTCAAACTCAGCCGCAAACGGCTGGAGCAGCTTTTGAAGTTCGCGCTCGTTTGAAAGCGCACGGATATATTCCCAGTTCGTTTTGGATCGATCCAGCCTGATTGCGCCCTCGAAATCAAGCATGACAAGCACGGCAAGGAACATAAGCCGAAGCGCGGACCGGTAGTCGCCAGTTTCTGCCGCCGCTTGCGCAAGCTCGCGGAGGCGATTGTAGTTATGGGTAGCGACAAGCTCTTTTTCTTCAAGAGTTAGGGCGATGCCAGAATCGCTGCTGAGTCGTCCGATGCTTCCCTGCCTGCTGATGATCAATTGTGCGATGAAATAGATCGCTGCCCCGACGGCCAGGACGATAATAACGATCAGGATGACTTCGGGAACAATTGGGCTGATCGTGCCAGTCGGCCCTCCACTGATCGGGCGAAGATGCAGCTTCTTCAGCAGATTCTCAAACCACTCGCCAAACTTCTCCCAGCCCGATTTCGGCGGTAGCGGCTGCGAGGAAAAATCCACGCCGGACAAAACGGCTTCGGCGGAACGTTGGGCGTCCGCGCTGTCCACTGGCTTATAGTCCTTAGAAATGGCCTGCAGGATCGTATAGACCTGGTCGCCGATCTCATCCCACCGGTTGGTGTAGTCGTCCTGATCTTTGATCGCCTGCGCGGCGTTCATCTGTGAAAGCAGCGCACGGTTGTCCACAAAGAAGAGTTCATAGCTACCTGATCGCACCGTGCACCGCACAACCGGCGCAATGTCGTTGATAGCCGCCAAACCGGCAGATCGTGTTCCGTTGGAGGCGCTGTCAGCGTCATTTTGGACTCTGGTAAGCGCTGCCGAATACTGTTCTACTGTCAGTGACTGGCAGTAGGCGAATTTAGCGGCAGCGCTGAGAAGAAGCGCTAACGCGATCAAGATACCGCTAATCTTGAAGTTGACCCGTCTCATGCGGCGGACTGCCCCTTCTGTGGACGCTGCCAAAAGCGCCGCTTTGCGACTTGGCCCGGTGCCTTAGCGCTTGGGTGGGATGCATTCGAATCGTCGCCCATGCCAAGCTGCTCCGCGATCACGACCATGTCGTAGCCTTCTTGTCGAATCCGGAAGTCAAAATACATCAATGTGAGCAGCGTAAAGCTATAAGGCGAAACGATCAATGTGGCGAACGATGCGGCGATTTCGCTGGCGATTGCTTTGTTCGCTGCCAAGGCTGGCAAGAACGGCAACGAGTCGATTGGCAGGTAGGCCAGCACGAACTCTAGTGGTGCCTGTGCTGCCCAAGTCATCACAAAGTGGATCAGGCTTAGCAGAGAGAGGCATCCCGCGCAGCGCCAGAAGCCGTTCTCGGTCAACTTGTAGCTGCGGCGAAGAATCGCGAACGGCGAGTTGGCCTTTTCGAGCACGGCGACTTGCGACGCCAGCAGATACCGGCACGAAAAATACATGCCCGGGATCAGGCACGCAAATGAGCCAAGGGAGATGATGGCCGTCACCAAAATCACGGTGAACACTACCGGGAGCGACCTGCGCAACGCCGCTAGATAGCCCTGAATGATCGTCACGGGCCGATTGTGATACCGCTCCGAGATGATGTAAACCAGCCCCGTTCCCACGATTGCGACAGCGATCAAGTTCAGCGTGCTGCCAATGAGCAAGACTGAGACTGCCTGACTCATCATCGTCATAATCTGATCGAAATCAGGACTCGTGCTGCTGGCCATGTGCAGGAAATTTTCAAGAGCGGGATTGACCACCGCGATGATCGCGATCTGCAGCGGCACTGTAAAGATAGCCGACGCACCTAGAAACAGAAGAAAGTTCGACTTGTAAAGGTCGAACGCTTCGTCAAAGAGGTCGGCAAGTCCGAGAGGGCGGAATCGGCGGATGTTGAACATAGTCGCGAAAATCTAGGCCGTGAGACTTCCGGCGCAGCTCGACTGAAATTTGGCTAAGATTGCTCTTCCGATTCCGTCTGTGCCCGCGGCTCATCCGTGGGTGAAGATCGGCGCGCCACCCGCACCATTGCGGCGCGCAACAGGCGTCCATCGGACGTGAAGCCGCGACGCATCTCTTCGACAATGGTGTCTTCGGCCATCTCGTCGCCCTCGGCAATCTCTGCAATACCCATCGCTTCGTGAAGGTCAGGGTCGAACATTTGGCCGACAGTCTCAATAGGCACGATATCGTAACCGTGGAGAAATTTGTCGAAGTTGCGAAGAATCGCCTCTACCCCTTCAACAAGCTGATCTACCGTTTCGGTTTCTTTGGCGGCGACTAAGCTGCGTTCGAAATCGTCGATGATCGGCAGCACCTGCTTGATCATGCGTTCGTTCGCCTCCTGCACGGCGCGGTCGCGATCTTTTTCGCCCTTGCGGCGCAGGTTGATCAGGTCTGCATGCGCGCGTCGGACATTGTTGCGCTCGGTTTCGAGTTGCGCACGCAGCCGTTCGATCTCAGAGAGTTCGCCGTTCGCAGCGGGTGGAGCATGCGATTCAACGGAATGCCGCGGCTCAGCCTGCGGCTTTGCCGGGCGAGACCTGGACGCCTCGAAATCACGTATAAGGTCGCCGAGGTCCATGCGTCCAATAGTGGTACCACCGACCGCGGGTGTCTCATCGAGATCGATGGACACCCGTCCCGGCGCTAGTTCCGGGAGGGGGCTGTCGAAGTCGATTACAGCAGGGACGGCGTGGATCGGCTCTAAATCGTCCGCTAAGGGAAAGACGTCATCGGCATCGTCAAATTCGGGCAGGTCCAACGAAAATACCGGCCCTTTCGTCTTACCGGATTTCTTGTCGCGCTCTTCGGCGGTGAGGAATGTCAGCTCGCCCGACTCCTCTGCATCAATATTTTCGTCGGGATCAACAGGTTCAATTGGCATGAGAAAAACACACGGAAAAGACAGTTCGAAATACAGATTATGCGGGCAGAAAGTGAAGAAAGGAATGCCGTCGCTCAAAATATTGTACCTGCATTGGTTGCGATTGAGGTACGCGGAGGTTTGCCAGCTCAGGCAGATTGATGGTATAATTTCGGTCGCGGGCGAGTGGCGGAACGGTAGACGCGCTGGTCTTAGGAACCAGTTCCTTCGGGAGTGGGGGTTCAAATCCCCCCTCGCCCACCAAAGTTTAGGCAATGCGCCTTGACATTGATATCGGCGGAGTGTATACTTTCCATCTGTTCGGCGAACCTGTGCGTGGCCCGAACAAGACAACCCACCTGCGGGAGTAGCTCAGTGGTAGAGCTCCTCGTTGCCAACGAGGAGGTCGCGAGTTCGAATCTCGTCTCCCGCTCCAGTTTCAGTTCGATCTTTGGCGAGATCGGCCCAGCCGTGCTAAGCAAAAAGTCAAGAGTGTCTTAGCGCGGCAAATTTCTGATTCGTAAGATCGATCCTTTGTTGCGAAATCACGCAGCATTCTCCCCCAACCCTTGAAGGCCGATTCGCCTTAACCACGAAGGTTTTCTGGTTTCTCCACCACGTCATCCGACAACGCCTTTAACAATGCGGCGCTGATGCGCTGCCTCCAAGCACTCCAAACCATCCTCATCAAATCCTGGAACTCGAATGGTCCGCATACTGAGTGGTCTCGGCACCCGTCTGGCAAACCCAATTCCAGGCGGCCAAGCATATTTTTGCGTGCCATAAATCCAGTGCAAAGTCGCTGTGCAACGCCTATTGACACAGAAGATTGCGTGTGTTAAGATAAGTTGTGCAATATTAGTGCACAGAGAATGATCAAATGTCGAAAAAGGCAGTCGTCATCGACAGAGTACCGGTATACCGCAGTCTTCAACGCGAACTAAAGAAGCGCATTCACGGCGGTGAATGGGCCAAGGGCGGGTTGATTCCTAGCCGCCGCGCACTTGCGGACGAATTTGCTGTCTCTGTTCCCACTGTGCAAAAAGCTATCTCAGATATGGTGTCCGAAGGGCTCCTGCGTGTCAATGCTAAGCGTGGCACTTATGTTTTCGGTGATCCGACTCCCGAACCATCAGAGGTCTTCGAGTTCGCTCCTATAAGCAAGTCGCCAACACCAGTCGCCGTTGCTCAAGGGCCTGTTGCACTTGTTGGCGACATCCGGCCCAATGAAGGTTTTGGGTTCGCGCACGGTTGGTCGTTCGTGACGGTCAACGAGGCAGAGCTGGCTCTGTCGCAGATGGGGATCGCATCGCGTTTTTTCAATCGTTTCGCGGCCGATCCAACTTTAGGAAGCGCCGGTGCGCACATAGAGAGCCGGCAAAACACTAAGACTGATGCGGAGTTGATAAAGGCGATCGCGGAGTGCCGCCCGGCTGCAGTCGTGCTGCATGAATCCGTTCTTCACCCAGGTCAGCGAAGTTTGATCGACGAGGCAATCGACGCGGGGCTGTTCACAGTAGCCATAGGCTCGCGTAGCTTTGGTCCGAAGTGCGTGAGCGTCTCATACGACCTAGAAAATGCGGGCTTTCAAGCTGGGAGCCATTTAATTGAAACGGGATGCCGCCGGATTTTGTTTTTTTCCGCAGGGCAAACGGATTGGGTTCAATCGCGGTTAGCGGGCGTTCGAAGTGCAATTTTTACCACTCGGCCAGGGTCTGTAGAGCTAGTCGAGGCAATTGGCGACCACGCCCTTGAGGAGGTTATCCGGACGTCCCGAGATTCGCATCCCCATGTGGCCGTGTCGTACGATTTTGCTAAGAAAATCTTGAGATCGGCACCAGATGTGGACGGCGTTGTTGCAGTCAACGACGACGCTGCTTTCGGCTTTGTTCAAGCAGCTTCGGAGATTGGTTTGCGCATGGGAATTGATTATTCGATTATCGGATTCGACGACAGTGCCGAGTCGCATGCGTTGGGATTATCGACACTTCACCCGCCTTGTGTAGGGATGGGCCGAGAAGCCGCCTACGTAGTCGCGAAAAGATTGCAAGGCCAAGAAGATTTCGGCGCGATTGTTCTGAGGTCGCGTCTCGTTGTGCGGGCGTCATCCGCCCACAGGAACTAATATGCTGTTGTACACAGAAGTCATAAGGAGACTATTGATTTGAAACTCATTCGCACGCGCTCCCAAGGGTTCACCCTCATAGAGCTGCTCGTCGTCATAGCAATTATCGCCATTCTCGCCGCGATACTTTTCCCTGTGTTTGCAAAGGCGCGTGAAAAGGCGCGTCAAACGACCTGCTCGTCCAATGAGAGGCAGCTTGGCCTGGCCATACTGCAATACGAGCAGGACAACAACGAGAAGCTTCCGACGATCCTGTATGCCGCTGGCAACTACTACGGCGATGGATGGGGTGGGGCTGTCTATCCCTACGTTAAGGCGTTGGCAGTCTATGACTGCCCTGACGATACGCTCAGCCCTGGCCCGAACGTGGCTTACGCCTTTAATGCTGCACTTTGGAACACCACCTTAGCGCTTGATGTAGCGCCAGCCTCGACAGTGCTTCTCTTCGAGGCACCAGGGACGGCCTGCAACGTGACCACGAGCGACATTGCCGGATCCGGCGGCTGCGCGGGTTCAGGCATCTTTGGTTACGATACTGGAAACTGGAACGGGCACCAATATATCACAGGCGAGCAGGGTACTGGAACTGCAGTCGCAGCCGATCCCGGCAACGCCCGACATAGCCAGGATAGCAACGACAGCTTGAACTATCTTGCAGCAGACGGCCATGTCAAGTTTCTTCCGATTGGCGACATCGCGCCGGGCACGACCACCGATCCTACCGCGTACGGCAACGATACGGTTTCGAGCAATTCGCCGTATGTGAGAGTATCAAATAGCACAGAAGACCCGTCAAGCAAGCTTGTGGCTCCGCATGTGCTGACGTTCAATCCCAATTAGCCCGGTTCCGAGTCTGCGGTCGCCGCTAGCCAGAAAGCGCATGCAATTCTAGCGGCCACCGCAATGGATCCAATGAATAAAACAGCAACGTCACGCTTGAATTGAGGTAGAGTCTTAATGAATACCACGCAGCCAATTAGACAAGCTGCAGGCGGTCAACGGAGAACGAAATGTCAACAAGCACAAAGCGATCAGCTGGCTTCACCCTCATAGAGCTGCTCGTCGTCATAGCCATCATAGCCATTCTCGCCGCGATACTTTTCCCCGTGTTTGCAAAGGCACGGGAAAAGGCGCGTCAAACGACCTGCTCGTCCAACCTGAGGCAACTTGGCCTCGCGATGATTCAATATGAGCAGGACAATAACGAGAAGCTTCCGCCAATCCTGTATGCCGCAGGCAATTATTACGGCGACGGTTGGGCGGGAATGATTTATCCGTACGTCAAGGCAACAGCAGTTTATGACTGTCCCGACGATACTGTTGCACCCGTGGCCAATGTGCCGAACATGTCCTATTCCTTCAACGCAGCTCTCTACAACACGACACTGGCGCTCAATGTAGCGCCAGCGTTGACCGTGATGCTGTTCGAGCGGCCAGGCAACAACTGCGACCCGTCGTGCAGCACGAACAGCTTTACGTGTGACCAGAACGGTAGCCGCGGTTGCTCTACGTCAGGCATTTTCGGCTATGACACGGGCAACTCTAACGGCCACGCCTATATTGCGGGCGAGCAGGGAACGGGAACTGCGATCGCGGCTGATCCGGGCAACGCGCGTCACAGCCAAGACGCAAACGATAGCTTGAACTATCTCGGTGCCGACGGCCATGTCAAGTTCCTGCCGATTGGCGACATCGCGCCCGGCACTACAACGAATCCGTTCACCTACGGCAACGACACGGTTTCGAGCAACTCTCCCTACGTCAGGGTGACCAGTAGCACAGAGGACCCGTCAAGTAAGCTTGTAGCCCCGCACGTGCTTACGTTCAATCCTAACTAAATTGGCTTGTTCGAGCACGACGCCTCAACATGCTCGTACAACTTGATCGTATTGACACTTTGGCAGCGGATCGTCCCGCTGCCAATATTATTTTGAATAAACTTCGCTCAACAATTGCCAGCAAATCAATAAGCTTGGAATAGAAATCAACACAATGAACTTTCGACAGAGATTTTGTAGCATTCTCTTCGCAGCCATCTGCGCCTTGGCACTTTCACCGACTAGTGTGGCGCACGCCGGCGGCGTTCATTCCATATCCATAACCTCGCTTCCCATGGCCCGGTCGCCGATCACAATAGATGGAAACCTTTCCGATTGGCCGGACGTGCGGCCTGTGGAATATGTTCCGATTGCGCCTGGTTTAGCGAAGTCTGGCTCTCCTGCGCTCGATGCGTTGCGGAGGCATCCCGATTTTGCTGACATACAGGCATGCTATAGCGGGAAGGCTCTCTTTATCGGGATCGTCTGGACTGGCCTTTCTAAGAATGAAGCTGGCCAGTTTATGCAGCTGCATATTGTTTCGGATCGAACAGTTACCATCCGAATTCCGGAGTCCGGCGTCGCCGGATCGGAACCGGTTGAGGAGATGGCCAGCGGGGGAGACGTTTGGCACAATATCTCCGCCAATGGGGGAGCGGTATCGAAGACGGCGTTCGATCCTGACGGTACGGTGACCCAGGAAATTCGAATTCCCTGGGCGTATCTGACGTCCTCAGGCGTGCCATCCTCAATGCTGACGATGGCATTCGATTTGGAATGGCCGAATCTGACCGAGCCGTTCATTGGCCGCCTTCCACAAGAAGTGCTGAATCCTAACACCCACCTAACCGCGTGCTTTTTGACTTCACCCGGCAAGATTCTTGGTGGCGATGTGTATCTGGGCGATCCGGCAGACTGGGGTGTTCTGCGCTTTGTTCAATCGGCTGAAGCCAACGATACGAAATACTCCGTGATGGCTACAGGCGCGACGGAGACGACGGTCCCGAAACTGACTGCTCCCATCGACATCAATGGTCGACTATCAGGCTGGCAAGCGGGACAGTTCCAGTCGATTGTCTTTGCGCCAGGCCTCCTGGGCGACCGCTACAGTGCGAAGATCGCTACGGCTTTCGACGACGAGTTTTTCTATATCGTGGCGCATGTTCATTCACCAGGCGGTCCATACAATACGGAAGCCGAAGCACGCCAGTCGGGCTTCGCTGGCGGCGATGCTTTGCAGATTCGCCTCAACGATGGAAAAAACACGGTCAACTTGTGCGCCTGGTACGACTCAGTTCGCCATTCGCCAGCGTTGACCGCAGATGGCGGAGATCTGAAAAACCCGTACCTACGTCAGCAAGGAGCCAAAGAGGCGTTCCTAGCGGATGCCGACTGCCAAGGCTATACTCAGGAGATTGCAATTCCGTGGAGCGTCCTGCCTGCTGGTGCTGCGCCGAATGTTGGCGACATGTGGAAAGGGACGTTCCAAGTTTGGTGGTCGGGCCTTGAGCCGCAGTTTACGGCAATCGCCAATCCAACGCTTGCGTCCGGCGGAGGCATCGCCTATACATATAAGCTGCCCAAAGAGGCAAATGTGTCGCTCGGCATCTACGACACACAGGGGCATCTCGTCCAGACTCTTGTCAAAGATGCTCACCGCCGCACTGGCGCTAACACGGACTTCTGGAACGGTGAAGATCAATTTGGCAAGGTCGTGTCGCCGGGACGATACGAAGTCCGAGGGCTTTACCATCCACCTATCTCCGTTCAGCACGCGATCAGCATCGGAAATCCGGGCACTCCGCCATGGCCGACAGCAGACGGCAAAGGAGATTGGCTCAGCGACGAAGCTGCGCCTCAGGCGGCAGTGACTGACGGAACCAATGTCTATCTGGCCGCGCCCGGTTGCGAGAAAGGCAGCTCGGTCATCGCGGTAGATGCCAGCGGCAAGCGGATTTGGGGCTTTAGCATCGGCGAAAATCCACGTTGCGTTTCGCTTACGCTGCGTGGAAACTACCTTTACGTGCTCTATTCCGGCCCGCTTACGGTGGGCAAAGACGTGATTGGTCGTGGCGACCTGATTTGCATCGATAAGAACACCGGTACGACCGCACTGTTCAGCACCGAAAAGCCGACACTCAGGGTCGCGACCTATCCCTATATTGATCGGGTCGCTGGCCTGTGGGACTTGCGTGTCCATAAGTCGTTCAACCCGCTCAACTACGAGGGCCAACCGCGCTATTTCGCCAACGATGTTGGAGAGGTGTCGGACGCAGTTGGTCTAGCTGCAACTCCCACTCGCCTTTACGTATCGATGATCGAGCAAAATCAGATATTGGTCCTGGATGCGAACGACCGGCCAACAGTTGGACACAATCCAAATTACGCACCCCGTTGGGCTTCATACGCTGCCGAATGGCAAGATTTTGGCGGTCAGCGATGGTCAAATTGTGACCATCGATCCCTCCAGCAAGACGTCAACTGTCACGATCAACCACGACCTTGCCGCGCCGCATGACGTTACCACAGATGCTGCAGGAAATATCTATGTCAGCGATTGGGCAGACTCGTTCCAGGTCAAGGTGTTTTCGCCCGATGGCAGTCGGCTAATTCGCGCAATCGGTGTCAAGGGCGGGCGTCCGTGGATCGGTGCTTGGAATCCGAATGGGATGCTGTTGCCGCGAGGAATCGCCGTCACCAACAATGGCAAGCTCTGGGTGGCCGAGGACGATGCTTCGCCAAACAGGATCAGCGTTTGGGATGCGGCCACCGGAGCGTTTATCCGCGACTACATCGGGCCATCGCCATACGGCGGCGGTGCCAACTTCTGGGTAGATCCGAGCGATACGTCCACAGTGCTCGCGGAAGGCACCCTGTTCCATGTCGACTACGCAAAAAAGACCTGGACGCCTGTTTCGACTCCATTTCGCCGCATGAGCATGACAGAACCTTTTACGCCTAATGGCATGTTTGGCGGTCAGCCTGGCTGCAGAACTATCGTTCACGACGGCAAGCAGTTCGTTTATTGGACGTATGGTACCTACGGCATGGTCGTAATGCGCCGCGATGGTGACCGTCTGACTCCCGTTGCCGCTGCTGGATGTCTGGGGCGCTGGACAGCCAACGAAGCCACCAGCCTGCACGTCTGGGACAGTGATATTGGCACGCACAATATCAAGAATTACTATCCCAGCTTCTTCGCGGGCCACAGTGGCGACGACTTCATATGGGTCAACAAGAATGGCGATGGGGAAGTCCAAGCAGACGAAGTTCAATGGATTCACACCATTTTTCGCTTTGACAAATGGGCGCCGGGGCTCGAGCCGGAATGGACAAGTGGCTGGGGATTTGGATTCGGTCCGGATGGCGCGCTGTATATGCCGGGCTTTTGTGTTGACCGCAATATATTGACAAGAGTCGAGTTGCAATCGTGGCTGCCGAACGGCAATCCGAATTATGATGCTTCCTCAGCCAAGGAGATCATCCTGGAACCGAGCGAGCTTGGGATTCAGGGTGTCTTTGTGACCGATAACAATCGAATTTTGCTGACGAGGCCATATGAAGGCCCGAAGCCGGTTCGCACTGAAGACTGCTACGACCACGACGGCAACCATCTATGGACCATCGCGGCACCGCAAGGTGCTCAGCAGGCTGACGATATTCTGGCTGACAATGTGATCGCCGACATTCATGAGCCGGGCAACGAGCATCTGTTGGCGACTTGGCTTTGGCACGCAAACTTCAAGCCATATGTGTTTACCGAGGATGGTCTCTATGTCAGCAGTCTCCTGGACGATACGCGCTTGGGGCCAACCGCAACCTGGGACGAGTCCTATAAGGACTACTTCCAGGCGCCCGACGGCAGTGCGTACATTATGGACGGCGTTAACGACGCTTACCATATCGACAAGATCATTGGTTTAGACCAAATTCACCGCTTCAGCGGAGCCGCTCACGGTAACGTCTGCCGATCTAAAGATATCGCAAGCTGCGATGACCGCAAGCGCCAACGTGCCGCCACCATTGCCCCAACCGATCATCCATATGAAGTGGCTCGACAAGGCACCCGTAATTGACGGGGACTTGTCTGACTGGAACATGGATAGTGGCGTCGCGGTACATGGCACGAAGGGGCGTTCGGCTAAGATCGCGGTTGCACATGATGCGCAAAACCTGTATCTTGCGTTCGACGTAACCGGCGCGAAAATGGTCAACAAGGGCGGAAACTGGCAGACGCTGTTCATTACCGGCGACTGTGACGACTTCATGTTCCACGCCAGTGCATATGCCGCTCACTTTTCGCCAGCTGAAGGGGACGAGCGGTTGCTCCTCAGCGTGTTCCAGGGGCAACCAATCGCAGTGCTGTACAAGCCAGTGGTGTCCGGGACGACCGCGCCGACGAGGCTAATGGGCGCGACCATCGATCAGATTGTCAAGCTTCCGTCCGCCAAAATCGGCATTCAACGATCTGCTGACGGGTATACGCTCGAAGCATCGGTTCCGCTGTCGGACCTTGGTATCGACCCTGCTCAAGGGACTATCGAACGGGGCGATGTTGGCGTCGTTTATGCTGACGAGACTGGGGCAAACCGATCTTTGCGCCTCTATTACTACAACCACGACACGTCGATGACTGCGGACCTAACCACCGAAGCCACTCTCCAACCGGGAAACTGGGGCGAAATCGAAATGCCACTCGGCCAAAACCCGATCAAGAACGGCGATTTTGAGGAGCCCTTGGCGACGAAAGTGGATCAAGGTTGGTTTGTCTCTGATTCCAAAAACGGCGGGAGTGCAGACATTAACGGCGACGTGTCTTACAGCGGCAACCACTCGCTTCGCTTGCGGGTAACTACGCCGGTTGACTACACGCCAGACTCCTTCAAGCTACCGGACTACGACGCGTTTGTTCGGTCTGGGAACGGTGGCAAAGGCGGCGGGTTCGTGGAAGTCCGTCAGAACTTCCCTGTCGTCGGCGGTATGAAGTACAACCTGCGGTTCCACTTACATACGGAAGGCTTCCCTGGCGGAGAAAACAAGGATCCCGGTCCGAACCGTGGATATGTGGCCCTCGAAACGTGGATGGAGTGGATTGGTGCCGACGGCCGTGCCAACGGTCGGGAGTGGATCACGAACTGGCAGGATTCCGAATATCGCTTGGAATACAGTGTTCGACGGTCGCTTCAATGTCGGCGGCGTCACTGTGCCGTACACGGCTCCCCAAGGTGCCACGTCGGCTACGCTGGAGATTAGCCTCGTCGATAACCATGCCAATTCGACGCCTACAGCATACGTCGATGATGTGGAGTTTTCGCTCGCGCCGCAACAGTAAAGTACGGACAAGAATATTCGGTCAAGGTATCGGCTGCCATTTAGCCGATCTCTTGACAGAATACTTTCGCGACGATCTATTTATAATCAGACTGCGATTGCGATGGTCCGTTGAGGTGTCCCCGCCGCCGCAGTGACATTCCAGTTAATAAGCTTCTCGGAATCTGCCCGTTTCAAGACAAGCTTGTTGACGCCGAGCGTGCCCTCAACCATACTTATCGAAAGCTCATTCTGAGATAGGGTGATCGTTCCAAAGCCTGTTGCGGTTGCAGAAGAACGACGTAAACGGCGAAGTGTCGAGACGCGGGCCAAACCAAAGCGTTTTGTCAACGGCGGAGTAGCGGAATCCCGAAAGCGAGGCGAGCAGCGAATAGCTGGCCATGGCGCGCGCGTAGTACGATCCGCACTCATATTCGTCGTAAGGGTTTCGGACATGGCCGTCGTAGCGGCTTCGGGCAGCAGCGACTATCGTCAGGCCTTCCTTCACGCGTCCCATTTCGATCAAGTGCGATGCAACCTGGTACTCGATTCCTGTCCAAACTTCATCACTATAGACAAACGGCAGCGACGGCTTGCCGCCCTTCGGCCAGGTGCAAAGGACAAGTCCGGCTTCTCGCCCGGTCGCGTAGCCAGGCCGCTGCGTGCAGGCATGCTCGCTCAGGTCGCTCTTGAAATTGTACCGATAGATCGAATCTAGAGTTGATCCGACTTTGGCCAGGTCGAGCGGAGTTTCGATGCCATAGATCGTTGACATCCAGTGGCCAATAATGCCGTCCGATAGGCAGCCTGCGCCGTACTGATATTTTGGCCCTTCGACGCGATAAAGCTCGCGAGTCTCCTCGCTAAGGTCGGCGGTATCCAGGTTTTTTTCGAACCATTGATCGCGCAGGCCTCTCCACTGAACGTTCTGCTGGTAGTATTCGCCGTTGAAGAGATCCTCGTCGGTATATGCTGCCGCCGCTTGAGCATGTTTTTTGTACGTCGCTTCATCTTCAGGGATTCCCAGCGCGGCGGCCATTGCGGACAGGGCCGAAAGCGCGCCGACATAAACACTTCCGCACATTCCGTCCGGCCCCCAGAATTCGATGTCGTACGTGTTATGGTGCGGCTCAAATAGACCGCCTTTGCGCTCAGGGTCCCAGCGGTCGATGCAAAAGTCCAGGCTTCGCTTCGCAAGAGGATACATCCTCGCAAGCCAAGCCGAGTCGCCGCTGATCTGCCATTCGCGGTAGATCTTCATGACTCCGCCAAGCTGACCATCAGCCGCTGGATGGTAGTCATGGGAGGTGGGGCCATCGGGAAGCGCAGACCGGAAATTGACATGCCCGATGTCGTTCATCGAGCGCTCCATCTCCTGTTCGCGAAGCGTCCGTTCGAGCTTTGGGAACAGGTGCGGCATCGCCTGAGCATAGTTCCATACGTGCGTGCACGATCCGTGGCAGCAACCGGACGAGGTGAAGCAACCCTCCCACGCCCAAACATTGCCGTTTTCCTGCCGCAAAACTGTCGGTGACTTAAGAATGGCAAGATTGCTGGCAATGGCGTCGAGCGCAACCGACGGCAGAGTCGAAGAGTACAAAGCATCCTTGAACGCGAGCGTCCTAGCGCGAAGCGATTCATATTCGGCGGCAACGTGGTTTGCGACAGCGGTGGAATCTTTCCAAACACCCGCATAGAACGGTCGCCAGCGTGGACCGACCTGAACCGTGTCGCAGTCGCAGTCCGTACCGCAAGCGCTTTGGTCAAGACCAACTACCTGGTTGGAGTTCGGGAAATGCCAGGTAACAGCGAACGGGATCGTAACACTTTCGCCCGGTGCAATTGTCACAGGCACAAGGAGCGATCCTCCGACACGGCTGCCATCATCTTCCTTGTCGCCAGTGCCACTGATCTCCCGGAACTTGCCGGCCGATATTTCGTTCCAGATCATGGCGATTGCGTCGAACCATCCGCCACGGAACCAACTGCCCTTCACTTTGGCATCGTGAGCGAGGGACGTAATCGTTGCCGAGCCGAACGATTCGTCGAATCGACCCTCCGTATTCGTAAATACGACGCCTCGGTCAATGGCCTTCGACCTTGCACCTTTCCAACCCTGCGCACCTACAGCGAGGTGGGATGCGTGAAAGGATAGTTCGATCTCTACTGTTTCCTCGGAATGGTTTTCGATCTCGTATTCCAAAATGGCGGCAGGGATGCCCGAACTTACGTCGTCGCCTGGGATGAACGGATTCCAGCCTGTCACCGTTGCCGAAATTGGAAGCTTGTCGTCGCGAAGACGAACGCATCCGAAGGGATATTCGCCCTGAAATTCGCACTCAGCAAAGCGTGGCAGGCCTTCGTGGCCGCCCTTTCGGTAGCCTTGAGCCTGTAGACCCTGGTCGTAAAGCTTCTCCACAGGGATTGGCCCTTCGACAAGTCGAGTCACAGGTTCAGCGCCCTTGACGTGGACTATGGCGAAAACACCATCGGTGACTCCATGGCCATCCGGCAGGGCCGTCGTATTCGGCTTCTGGCGAAGTGCAAAATTTTGTAGTGCTCCGTTACCTGACAAACAGATGCTTCCGGCGCCAATGCCGCCCATCGGCATGGAAACTTGAAGCAGGCGGTTGCCGCTGTATTTCGGGGATCGACGGTGGTCGGTCAGTGCAGGCGAATTGGAGTAGTTTTCAGACGTCGTTAGTTGAATAGTAGTTGGAATCATCTTTGTTAATTTACGCTTGAGGAACTAAGGGCAAATCATAAAGTCGAAGCGGCATGCCGCGGGTTAGGTCGGCCATGATTAACGGCCGCTGCATTGCGGTCGCGTGCATATCCAAAAGGGCCGTGTCTGCTTCCGCGCCAACGAAATATCGGAACGTAAATGTATGGTCTCCTTGATCGCTAAACACGCGCCGCTGGATGGAATTGATCACAGGCTCGTGATGGGCCATGACTGCACTGCGCAAAAGCGTAAAGCGTAGCCTGCTCGGTGTAGCGTCGGCGGCGTAAACGTCAGGCGCGACAATGCCTAATCGCCAGGCGGCAGCAGTATCGCCCTCCGTTTGGACTTCAATGAGCATGCCGTCGCGCAACGGCAATTCGCGCCCGTCAAAGAGCCGCTCGATCCAGCCACCAAGCACGCCGTCCGTTCGGCGCACAGCTTTACCGCGCAACGGTTGGACAAGCTTTAGGAGCTTATGCTGCTCTCGCCAGTCCACCTTAAGCTTCAGTTCAGCAAATCCATTGGAGTAGACGCGCCACTCAGCGGAAAGTTTGCTTTGTCCGATTGTGCCCAATCGAATCCAAGATGCCATGAGTGGGCCAGTGTCAAAGACTTTTGGCTTGTCCCACTGCGCTTTCGCAACATGCTCTTCAGGGTAGCGATCCAGTCCGTGCGACCACGTATCAGATTCGTCCGCGTAAAGATCGAGGTCAGGAAGAGGGAGGGTCAAACCACTCGTGAGCGTTAGTTCCGAATCTGATACCAATATGCCTGAATCAGTCGATAGAAGCTCCGCTGTGCCGTGCGCAGCCGGCAAATTTTTAATGGTCAACGCCTGTATTGATCCGCAAAACGCGCATGGTTTGTGGTGCGATATCTAGCTCAGTTAGGATATTTGGCATGTCGCCATATTGCGTTTCAGCGGCAAGCAGCTGTACCGGCATCGGATTGCCGGTTTCGTCGATCAGGGACCAAGTCGGTAGCCACTGTTTCCAGTCGATCCACGGTGTGAACTCAATCGGCCCGTTGTACTCGCGGTCGGAAGCGTTGTACAGAACAATCCGCTGAAGAGGATCGTCGGGAAGCAGGTTTATCTTTCGGCGCAGGCCTTCTTGCAGGAGGTTGTCCGCGACGTTTTGCGCGTAGCCAAGTTGCGCAAGCGGCATCTCGTATGCGCTTGGCAAGCAAGAGCCCCCGAGCGTATCATGGAAGTGATTGAAGCAGATGCGCTTCCAGGCTTCCTCAAGCTGGGTAGGGGTATCGGGCGGGCAGACACTCGGATCGGACTGGTAAAACAGCTCTGCTTGACGGACAAGATGCTCCGCTTTTCGAACGGCAGTCTTTATGGGGCGGTAGACCGAATAGCAGCCGATCGCATGCTGCTGAAGCTCGCCGGTAACTAGAGGAAGCGAATCGCGCTTGGACCAGATGGTATCAAAATACCGCGATGGGGACGAAAAGACGATGTCCACGCCCTCGAACGCGTTCTGATGTTCGCGCAGCCATTGGATCTGCCGCTCGGTTGGGCCACCGCCATGGTCGCCGAAGCCAAAAAACAGCATGGCGTCGTCAATGCCCGGCGGGAGCTCCGAGTAGGCGTCTCGCACCTTGGACTCCTTGAGGTCGGTGCCCAGGTTGTACTCCTTGACAATCCGGTAAGTCACGACCTCCGGCGCGCCCTCTTGAGCGCGCCAGCGGAAGACGTTCGCTGGAAGCGCGCATTCGATCTGCTGCGGGCGCATCATGATGTAGCGATCCTGCCCCGCCGCGTGCATCAGACTGGATAGAAACGCGCTATGGCCGAAGCTATCAACATTGTATGCGATACGCGGGAACTGCCTCAGTGAGCGTTCGAAGTAGCGTTTCCCAATCTCAATCTGCTTTTCTATACCGAAATCGCTTGGCTGGTTGCAGTCGGGCTGAATCCACCATCCGCCGACCACCTCCCAGCGGCCCACCTCGATGTGCGCCCGCATGCGTGCGAAAAGCTGTGGATCGATGCGCTCGATTTCGTCGTAGACCCACGCCTCGCCGCGCGTGAACGTGAGATCGGGGTGCGCATCAAGCCGGTCGCAGGCGCTCCTGCAGGTTGCCAGCACTTCGTCCAATCCGCTCTGCCACGGCCAGAGCCAGATTGGATCGATGTGAGAATTGAAAATGATATGGACGGTTTTCATGAAAACGCGCTAGACACTTTCGGGGTGGTCATACGATGGAATTTCCGGACACGGAGCGGTGCGGAGGGCCCCCTACCAGTGGGCGCCACTTGGAGCGTGCTCCTATAGCGAGAGATGCCTTGCTACCGCGCTTTCAGCGTTCTCGCCAAAAACTCCTTAGTGATCTCGATATTTTCAGGTGAGGCAAAGTGATCCAATCCACCATGGCTTACACCCGGCAGAATTTTCAGTGTCACGTCGTCGCCGTCTGCCTTGAGCTTGTCGCATAGCTCCTGACTTTGCGACAGCGGAACGAGCGTGTCCTGGTCGCCGTGCATGATCAGCATTGGCGGTTCGCCGCTCTTGACATAAGTCATCGGGCTTGCGTCAATGATATCCTGACGATGATTTTCAAGCGGAGCGCCAAACACCGCCTCGCCGAGCTGACGCATCTGCGGACTGATCGCGCCTTCAAATACTCCTCTAAAGTCAGTAGGCCCCTCCATATCCACAACACATTGAACTGCGCTAGATTGTCCGGCCCAGCCGCCGGTTCCTTCAAACTTTGCAACGTTGGGTGTCATGCCGAGCAGCAACGCCAGATGAGCGCCTGCGGAAAGGCCGATCACACCAATGTGCCTGGGATCAATATTTAGCTCCGACGCATGCGCTCGCAGGTATCGGACGGCGCATTTGCAGTCCTCAATTTGGGCCGGGAATTTGTCCGCAGGCGCAAGCCGATAATCGATTGAACAACCGACATACCCTTGAGCCTGAAGAAATGCGAGCGCTGCGTCCATGTCGGCGCGGCTGCCGTACGTCCAACCACCGCCGTGAATGCAGATAACCGCAGGCGCCGGTGACGCGGATGCGGCACAGGTCACGAGGTTCATGTGCTCCGGAGTGCCTTGCTGAGTGTAGATGATGTCGCGAGGCGTGGTAGACACAGTCGTTGACGGGGTTTGATCGGCGGTCGCGGCCGCACTCAAGATTCCGACACGCATTGTGTAGGTTAATGAAACACAGATCACCGCAATGGTGGCAAGTACTGCCAATTTATTATTTTGTTGTGACAATGAACGCACCTCACAGGATACCGAAAAGATGAGCAGGTTGACAACGCCAGCCGATTGTTGTATTATCTGTGCAACAGTGTATCACAGAGAAGCCATTTTTCGATGACTGTGTGAAAAATGTAAAGGTGGCCGAAGGGGTAAGAAATATGTTAACGACTGAGGCCATCGATTGGGAATGTGCCCTGCCGCGAGTCAAGAACGGGCTGGGAGTTCCTTATCTGACTTATGGATCGGGGCGGGTAGGTGTCTCTGTAACACGCTGGGGAGGACTTCACCAGATCGCTTACTATGGAATCGCACCCGAGTCGGCAGCGCCGATATTCTTTGAAGCGGACGCTGCGTCCTCATACGCAAGGCTTTTTCGCTTTCAAATCCAGATCGATGACCGTCCCTATAATTTGGAGCTTCATGATACGTGCCATTTCCCGTTCGGCTATTCCTCCTTCTTTTCCGTACCTGAGCTCGGAGTGGATGTCTGCCACCGACTTACGCTTCTGAATGACGCTGTCCTATTTAGCCTGAACGTTCTCCAGAATCGCAACTATCTGCCCATCCGATTGCACTTCGAACATCACGGAAACACCCGAAAGTCGTCGCGGGGAAATGTAGTCCGTACCTGGTCTGAGTGGTCGGCGAACGAAGATTTGAATGCGCTGACCACGTTCGCGCGCGACAGGTGGAAAGACGACGCGTGGCAAGCGGAAATCAAGCAGCTTGAGACTATCCCCGGTCAGGTTGGTCTACCGCTGGCGACTGTCGGCATCCAGGAGGGCGAGACGTCGATCGCACTTTTCGGCGACGGCAAGCTGCTCATCGACGAGCGCGTAGATCGTTACAACTTGTACAGCGATTCCTTTACCGAAGGATGCCACGCGGCCGCGTTGCTGTTCGCATCGAACCGGCAGAATTTGGCGGACAGGATTGCAACGCTTCGGCCCAGTCTTACTAAACTAGGACGAGAAAAGGAAGAGCGGCACGAAGAGCGGACAGGCGACATGCCGCGGCTGTGTACGTCAAGCCCGCTTCTGAATTCCTATTTCACAAACGCGCCAGGCATCTCAGAAACCCTAATGGTCGAAGATAAGCCCGGCGCGATGCGGGCTGCGTCGATGCACTACTGGGTTTGGGGATGGGACACCGTGATGTGTTCCGAAGCGTACTTGGTTTCCGGCCACAGCAAATTTGTACGCGACGCGCTTCGGTTCTATCGGGATACGGCAGATGCTAGACGCGGTATCGCGCATCAGTTCTCACGTGATCTGCATTTGCGGATTCCTCAGGCGCCATCGGCACAATGTCTGTATATCATCATGCTCTATGGATATCTCGCTTACGTTGACGATTCGTCGTTCGTACGCGAGGTCTATCCGTTCGCTCGCAAGGTATTTGATACCGCATGTGAAACTGTCAATGCGATCGGACTCGGAACAGGCCCGGCGCTCTGGCCGGATTTTCCAGTCTACGCTGGCCACACTGGCAACGACTGCAGCGTTTTCAACAACTCAATCCTTTACCAGGCTGCACGCGCGATGGAAGTGCTGGCCCATCACGCCACAGATACCAAGACTGCGGAACGCGCGCGACTTGTGAGCCGCAACCTCGAAGAGAAATTCATCCCCACGTTTTGGGACGAAGAAAAGCGCTACTTCGTAGACTCTGTAGACTCGGTTACGCTCGAACACCGCAAGTGCTATCCGTCCCACGCGATCCTGTGGCAAACGCCGTTTTCGTACGATCTTGCCAGCGAAAATTTGCAGGATTGCGCGACATTTATTCGGGACAACCATGCGACCCCACGCGGATTTCTGCCATATCCACGCTGGGACTCGGCGTTCAACGGAGATCGCAACCAGCTTGGTCAGACATGGCCGATTACAGACGTGTTCGACACGATGTGCATGGCGTACGCTGGTGAGCAGCGGGTTTTGACCGAGTGGATAGACGAGATCGAGTGGTTTTGGAGACAGCTTACGGTTCCAGAAGCCTATTCGGTTCAGACAGTGAACGACAGCGGAACTCCTGACGCGCCTGGCGGCAAGCAGCCGTTCTCCGCAAAAAGCTGGTACATGGCGATCATTCAAAGCCTGGCAGGAGTCGCAATCGATCTTGGTGGGATCACGCTTGGCCCTGGCCTGGAGCGGAAGATCGGAATCACGGGCTATCATTATCGTGGAAAAACATTGAAGTTTTCATGCGAAGGGAGCGGGCAATTTCCAGACATGCTTACGGTAAATGGCGTTCCGGTTTACGGCACCTGCAAAGTGCCTCGCTCGCTTCTGAGCAGGGATGGGGAAACGACGATTGTCTATAAACGAACCGCAAACCTGCCGGCCCATCCCGTCATACTCACTTTGCATGGAGCATCAATCGAAAGATATCCGGAGTCAACCAAAGACTACTTGCGCTGTGATTTAACGGGATCGAGCGATGTCTGGATGCACTTTGCGTCGCCATCTCAGCCGAAAATAATTGTGGACGGACAAAATGTCCGCTGCCACTACGACGCATCGTCAAAACGTGGCAAGGCGCTGTTGCCCCTTCGCGCCGGCAAAGCGACCATGCTCGAAATCTCAATTGCGACGTCGATCAGTCCCTTGGCTAATAAGCAAGCTGCCCTCGTCCGGTAAACCGCGCCAAGTCGTTGAAAGGCCGTCCTTTAAGTTGACACGACCAAACCATCAGGGCACCATCCGGCGCGGACAATCCATGGGGTACTGGCTCAGCGAGCCAAGCATCCTTGATCCAACACGATTTGACACGGCGATGACCGAGCTCGCAGATGCAAGCTACGCGTTCGTTCGGATCATGCTCCGCAACACCAACTTCACGCATCGGTCTCCGAAGGTGGTCGTCGCGGTCGCGCATGCTGTTGACGCTGGCCACGCTCGCGGACTGCGCATCGCGCTGGATTGCGAGCCGCACGCACGGCCTCTCGCCGGAGATTTAGGAAGGCAGTTTCCCGACGCGATGTCTACGCGGCTTGTGCGGGGATCGGGCAAGATCATCAATGGCAAGTTCAAAATTGTGGTTTTTGCGCCTCACGTTGACGCGCACATGGCCGCGTGGGAAGGCATTGAGGCGGCGTTTGTCATGACGGACGGCGGCATAGTGCCTATTGATGGCCTAGCCGTAAATCTGGACTGGGAGATAGAGACGTATCGGGAAGGCGACACGCGTCTTAGGCAGGATTATGTCGAGGGAAAGGCCGTCTCGGAACGGCGAAAATGCCGTCTCACCGGAAGCGTTCCTGGGCATGCCGACGGAGAGTTGATCCTGTATGCCCGGTTTGCCGATACGGCTCTGATCGATTTTTGGGCACCGGGAACCCGCGAATATTTCGACGATCTGATCGAGCGCTATCGAGGCATTCCGCTAGACGGCATGGGCTGGGATGAGCCGGCAATCGGCGGATCATGGGAATCCTACCGATATGGCAAGTGGTTTGCGCAAGCGTTTTCTGAGCGAAACGGCTACGCTCTGGCGGATCGCTTGTATCTGCTGGATTCAGCTGAAATGACGCCCGAAGCTGTAAAAGTGCGGCTCGACTACTATGCGACCCTCAACGAGGGTGTCGCGCAGGCGCAGGAAGCGCTTGTCGCAAAGTCGCGCGAAGTATTTGGTGCGAATTTGCTGCTTGGAACGCATCATACTTGGCAAGGCGAAGGCGGCATCAACGACTACCGCGCAGGTGCAGTGGATTATTTCCGCCTAGCCGATTCTCAGGACGCCGGTTATACCGATTGCTGGTGGTGGGACGAAAAGTCGGTCTGCTACGCCTATGTGCTTGGTTCGTCCATTGGCCGGCTGACTGCGAGCGGTGAAACAGAACTCAACACCTGGCATGCGAAACCGACCAACTCCCAGGTCGAGTTCAACGCACGGCTCATGTCGCTTTTCGATCTGACCTGGTTCAATATCTGGTACGGCGACAATGGCGATACGTGCCTCTACCCTCACCATTACACTTGGGACGCGACCAAAGTGGCGATGCGCGCCCACGATGCTGTCCAGGAGAAACTGTACGGATTTCGGCCCGTTGTCGATGTCGCAGTCTGGCACGGTTGGGAGGGGGTCTGTGGGTTGAACGATCCTCACATGGCGAACGCACATAAGACGTGCGAGATGAATCTTGCTACACTGTCCATTGACCGCAGCGCGCCGTTTGACTTTATCGACAGCCGACTAATTGAATCGGCGCAAATCGTAAGCGACACGCACGTCACGGGTCTTGGCCGCTATCGCGCGCTGGTGATGCCATATGCTGTTGTGATCCTTGAATCAGTTTGGCAAATGTGCAAGAAGCTGGCTTCGGCGGGCGGTCATATTGTGTTCGTGGGGCCACCGCCCAGTTTGACAGTTGAGGGAAGAGACATCGCAGGCGAGTTCGCAGAGCTTGTCGGCTTGAGTGAGCCGCTCGGATATTCTGATTATAAGGTTGCGCTCGACGCGAGGTATACCCTCCCGAACCACCGGGCGGATTTCCTTGACTGCACCATTTCGCTAGAAGCCTACACGACCAGCCCGATGGTTTCGATTGAGGGAGAGCCACACGGCGTAAGTGCGTCGGATGGCCGAGTGGTCTATTTGACTGATGTCGATCCGCGGGAAACACTCCTCAACCTGATTTCGGAATGGATTCAGCCCGACATTGCATGTTTTTCGGACAGCGTCATGTGGCGGCTATTTGAAGGCACTCGTGGGAAGGTCTTGGTTGTGATTGCGCGCGAGAGGCGGCAGATCGATGCGGTCTTTCGTATCAACGACAAGTATGTCCGCCTATCAGGTGGGACCACGGCGCTGGTAAACATAAGCGACGGTCAAATGACCGTTGCGGACGTGGGCGTTGTGTGCGAAGAAATTGGAAGGTCAACATGAACGCTAAATTCCTGGTATTTGCCTTCTGCGTGTGCGCGACTGCATACGCCTCCGGCTGTCGTGCGGACAACACTTCGCTGCCCTTTGTTTCACCGCTGTTCACAGACAACATGGTCTTGCAGCGCGGCACGCCGGACCGCGTTTGGGGCTGGTCCGCGCCCGGAAGCAAAATTGTGGTGACAGTCGCCGGCAAGTCCGCGAAGACTACAGCGAATTCTGGTGGTGAATGGCTTGCGGTACTTCCGCTGCTGCCGGTCGGCGGCCCGTACGAATTGACTGTAACTGGCCCGCAGTCGGAAACATTCAAGAACGTGCTCGTCGGCGATGTCTGGCTCTGCTCCGGCCAGTCGAACATGGAGTTTGGGATCGGAAACACGAAGAATGCACAGGCCGAAATCGCCAACGCCGACCATCCGCAAATACGTCTATTCATGGTCGGGCATTCGATTGCGGTCACACCGCAGAAGGTTGCGTCTGGACAGTGGGTGACATGCGCGCCGGAAACAGTGGTTCAGGGTGGTTGGAGCGGATTCAGCGCCGTCGGTTATTTCTTTGGACGCGAGCTCAACCAGAAACTGAATGTTCCGATCGGCTTGATCGAGTCAAACTGGGGTGGAACACCTGCCGAATCCTGGACGAGCGAACAGGCCCTCAAAACAATGCCGGATTTTGCTCCGCAGCTTGCCGGTCTCGATAAGACCGAAGTGCCTGGCTACGACTTCACGCCAATCATGGACAGTTGGAACAGGCAAAACGACCCTGGAATCGTGGCCGCGCCAAACTGGGCTGATCTGGCATATACAGATTCGGACTGGAAGTCGATGCCTCTGCCGCAATATTGGGGTGGGGCTGATTCGCCCAATCTGGCGAACTTTCTTGGTCTAGTTTGGTATCGCAAAGAAGTGGATTTGCCCGCTGACGTGGCGGGGAAATCTGCGGTTCTGCACTTAGGACCAGTCGATGATAACGACACGACCTTCGTGAACGGCGTTCAAGTTGGCGCGACCATAGGTTGGCAAGCGCCCCGCGAATATCCGGTTCCGGCAAATTTGCTGGTCGCCGGTCGAAGCGTCATTGCCGTCCGCGTTTTCAACGTAGCTGGAGGCGGCGGCATCTATGGCAAGCAGGAAGACATGCACATGGACGTTTCGGGTACTAGCCCGATTTCGCTTGCGGGTGCATGGAAGTACAAAATCAGCGTGTCTCTCGCGCAAGCAACACCTTATCCTGAGGACTACACACGCAGCGCAACCAACCCGGCTGTTCTGTACAACGGCATGATCAATCCGCTTACGCCGTTCAACATAAAGGGGGCGATCTGGTATCAAGGCGAAGCGAACTCTGGCCGAGCGGAGCAGTACCGCAAGCTGCTTCCCCTGATGATTGGAGATTGGCGATCCCGTTGGAACGAGGGCGACTTTCCGTTCTACATCGTGCAGCTGGCCGGGCATCGACCGGTCGAGTTTCCCGATCTGCGCGAGGCGCAGTGGGAGACAGCGCAGACCGTGCCTAATAGCGGCATTGCCACGGCTATTGATATCGGCGACCTCAACAATGTTCATCCCACCGACAAGCAGGATGTAGGTCACCGCCTCGCCCTAGTCGCGCTCGCCAAGACTTACGGCGAGGATATCGAGTATTCCGGGCCGGTCTACCAATCAATGAAGATCGATGGAAATTCGATCCGATTATCGTTTTCGCACATCGCCGGTGGACTGGTCGCAAAAGATAATCTGCCGTTAAAGGCGTTCGAAATAGCAGGGGCTGACGGCCAATTTGTACCGGCTGAGGCAAAGATCGACGGCGAAGCTGTTGTTGTCTCAACCGATGCCGTGCCACATCCTCTTGCAGTGCGCTACGATTGGGCTGGGTTTCCTGCCAGCAGTCTGTACAATAAGGCTGGTCTGCCCTGTTTCCCGTTTCGGACCGATTTACCAGGCAACGCGTCGCACTTGGCTCCGCTGGCCGTGTCTGCACATTGAATTTGCGCTTGTCAGTAATGTACACTTGTCCTGGTCTGTGCAATCATATTCGACAAAGGAAAGATCAAGATGTTGACCAAAAAACACCTATTGAATCGCGATCCAGTATATCGCAATCTTCAGACCGAACTGCGTCGTCGAATCCATCAGGGCGACTGGACCAAGGGCGCGATGATACCCAGTCGCCGCGCACTTGCCGACGAGTTTCAAGTTTCGGTTCCTACGGTGCAAAAGGCCGTCGCGGATATGGTGTCCGAGGGCATTCTGCGTGTCAATGCAAAGCGCGGTACCTATGTCTTTGGTGATCCAGAGCCTGAAATCACCGACGAACCGGCTGCCTTGCGCGGGACTAGACATGGGGCTCATGGCAGTAGTGTTTCAGAGCCTGCCACTGGCCATGTCGCGCTGGTTGCAGACATCCGACCCGGTTCCACTGCGGATATTGCCAATCCATGGCCGTATATCACGGTGCACGAGGCCGAACATACATTATCTCAACTGGGTGTGGAATCGAGATTTTACAATCGATTTGCAATGCAACGGCGCACGCAACATGCTACTAGCGATTTGATAGAAGAAGACGCAGAGTCTTGTTGACGGCTCGTGCATGGTGTCATCCGCGAGAATCCAGGCGTCGTCGTGATCCACGAAAGCGCACTATTAGCCAACGCGACAGAGCTGATTGAAATGTTTCGTGAATCGAAAGGCGATCTGATTGTCGTCGGCTCAAAAAGCTTTGGGCCAGGTTGCATAATGATCATGTATGACAACAAGCAGGCTGCATACCAAGCGACAACTCACCTGCTTAGTGCAGGCTGCAGGCACATACTGTTCTTTGCGCCCTACCACGCAGACTGGGTTCAAACGCGACTGGAGGGTGTGCGACTCGCAGTCGCCCATTCGAACGTGCCCGGAGTCGCGTTGACGGAACGTGTCGGAAAAGGCGATGTTGATGTTGTCGTGGCATTAGTGCACGACGAGCATCCGCATGTGCCGACGGCGTATCAGTTTGCGCGCAAGGTCTTAAACGGAAATGCCGTCATTGACGGCGTTGTTGCGGTCAACGACGAGGATGCGCTGGGCTTTATGACGGCTGCGGAGGAACTAGGAATGAAGCCAGGTGTTGACTATCGGATCATCGGCTTCGACGACGGCCCCGAATCCCAGTCAATGGGCCTGTCTACGATGCATACGCCTTGCGCCGCAATGGGCCGCGAGGCAGCTCGAGTCGCAGCAGCAGCGATGCTCGGACAGCACGAAATTTCTTCAGTTGTCCTCAAATCGCGGCTGGTCGTGCGGGCGTCCAGCATGCCAAAGTCCTGAGGGACTCAAGTCACTCTTGCCAAGACTCGCCCGAACCTCACGCACTTCTAACCGCCTCCAAGGCCGTGCATCAGCCTCTACTTAGGGTGCGGTAATCACCTGGTTTCGCACCGCCCATCCCTCGCGCACGCGCCTGCCAAGAACTCTCACAATCCTAAATCTTACTCGCCGTTTGGTTTGTCTTAAGCCGAAGAATGCCAGATATTAAACGTCTTGACTTGCACACCGAAACGTGCTATCATGCTTATGGTAAACGTGGTTGCACACTGAGTATAATACTAGCCGTGCCGCCATAAAGCTCTGCTAGACCGAACAGGGAAACCCGTGGTTGGCCGCGTCCACTTTCTGTGCTGGGCCGGATGACATCTCGCAATTATAAACACCTCATCTACACCGCACGTCTGGTCGTGTTAGTTATGGTCGCTATCCAAGCGGCAAGAATCAATGCCGCTTGTCGGCGGCGATCGGCGCACCAGACGCGGCTGGCTTTTGGCCTATTCGATCGTTCACATCAAGCTCGGCAACCGCCTTGACTTGATTGTGTCAGGCAAAAATGGAGAAAGAGAGAATCCCAATCATGTCCGTGAAGACGTGGCAACCACAAACCATCCTTTCAATCGCGTGTGTCGCCGCATTGATTCTATTCGCTTTGGCCCCAGCCTTCGCTGTACCCGTCGTGCTCAATCATACCGAGACGGCGCAGCCCGGCGACGTCGTCTACTTCGAGGGCACTTGGGGCAGTACGATCCAGGTCGCATACGAGTTTATCGATACGAATGGCGCAGAAAGTGAAGCTAACGCCACGCACCTGACACCCATCTGCACCAATTCCAACAACGCACACAACACAGGCAGCTATGTCTCGGTGCGAATTCCCTACAGCGCAAGGATCGGGCTGTGGGCGGTTTGGCTTAACGATGGCACGGGTTGGACCACCGTCCCTCAGGCCTACATCAACCAGGCGCACGGCACGCATTGCGAATTCTCCGAAATCGCTCCAAACTTCCCGTTCTACGTATTCGGGCGCAACATGATCCTGGCTAAATATAGCCCGGCCGTGACGTTTGTGGATACGAAAACCAACAAGTCCTATGTCGGCACGGTCTATCCCGTCAACAGCACTAGCTACTACATGCAGGTTTCCGCTCCCAGCACCGTTGCCGTGGGCGATCCTTACACGGTAAAGGTAAGTAGCGGATCTGGTGGAAAGCTTGGTGCAAGCGTCGTTGAAGAGGGCACGACGGTTCAATGGGCCAGTGCACCAGACCCTGTCACGACGATCGCAGGCACGCCGGTGCCGTGGAACCTGAACGTTCCATGGCAAGCTGACTACCTTAAGTTTTGCAACAACGTCATCAACGCATCGCTGGCCCCGTATTCCGTAACTGCGGGTGGCTTCACGACCGAGGCGGCTGCACAAGCAAATGCTGGTAATTTGCAGAATGCGATGAACGCTGCCTCAACCGCTGGCGGCGGGGTGGTGTATTTGCCTGCTGGCAACTATGCGTTCGATTATAATGCTCAGCCAAACTGGCATCATGAACTGGCCAGGCAACGTCGTTCTGATGGGCGCAGGTCCGATCAGCACGATTTTATCCTACGGGTACAGCACGCCGCCGACGAATTCGGAGAACTGTCTGTTCCGCAAGTCGGGTACGTCCACAACCGGATTCCTTGACCTCGGCCTCAGCAATGTCGGCTCATCGTATGGGGAGCGTCCCGAGACGGGTTGGGGCAGCGAGTTCTTTATCGAGAACTGCGACCTCGAAATGGGCACCGCGCCTTCGTTCGATAATGACGGTCCGCAGTTCCTGCTTCTTCAGGACAGCACTAACAATGAGACAGGCAACAACACGGGCCAAATGAACTTCCATGGCGAGGCGGGCGTGATCTTCAACCACAACGCGATTAACTACAACTGCGCACGTACGTGGGCTGGTCCCGGCGGAGGGACGTCCGACGACCTGTTCATGAACAACACGATCACGCGCACCTGTTCCATATCATCGTACAACCAGTCGCCCGCTGGCGCGTTCGACATATTCGGCAACCGGATTGTGTTTCTGAACAACACGTTCCAGGTCGGCGCTGGCAATGCGCCTAACACCAACGCAAATGATGGCGAGCAGATCCTATGCGAATACCAGGGCGGGAGCTACCAAGATTGCGGTTCGCTTAGTTCTTCGACCTCCACGACCTTGACCGACGCGACGAAATCCTGGCCAGCTAACGGTTTGGAGGAAGGCGGCACGGGAGAAATCGCTCTTGCGAACGCGACGGCCGTGCAGATTGTGAGCGGGCCAGAGACGGGCGAGTGGGAGTACATTGCTTCCAACACGGCTACTACCCTTACTACCGTTCAGCCCTGGCCCGTCCCCCCTGCCGCAGGCAGCCAGTATGAAGTAGAGGGCTGGACCGCGACAGAGTGGCTAGTCGACGGCAATACGTTGACCAACAATGTCCGAGGCATTATTTTCAACGGCAATTCGGCAAATAATGTGATCGTCAACAACACATTGACAAACGACGACGGCATAACATTGGTTTGCACGCAGGGTGCTTTGGGTTACGGTGCCGGCGGGGGCGGAGATAACCTCACCGCGCCGCAGGTGATTGAGATGCAGTGGGATGAGCAGGTCTACAACAACACTCTTTCCGACGTTGTAAATCCTCAGCAGTACATTCCCATCACTCTGAGCTCTAGATTCGATATCGAAAACGACAATGCGACCGTTTTAGGCACCGGCATCCTTGGATACGAATGCCGGCACAACTCCATGACAGCGGACATTCCCAACTGCGGCATGGACGAAATTTTGCCGGACGCGGACGTTCCTGGCCAGCACACGTTCCCGGCTGAAAATTATCTCAACTGCACGACGCAGGAGTTCGATCCGACGCCTGGCTCCGACTTCGGCTGGTTTGTCTTCCCGCGGCCATCGGTGTATGACAGCCAGAATTGTGCTGTATTAGGATCGATCATGCAGGACAACACTTCCGTAAACCAAACCGGGACATACGACACGCAGAACTGGATGGGAACGCCAGTGACATGCACAGGCAGCGCGTACTGGCTCAGCGCCGGAGTGTACGACACGACGATCGCCGACCCGATCTTCGAGAATGTCGGCGCGCCGGTGTATGACACCAACGGCTTCAACTACAATTCCGTGACAGCCGAGGGCAGTGCCATAGATTACCAAGCCGAATATGGAACATTGACAGGAGCAGCCGCAGTACTTACCGACACGTATGCCTCAGGAGGCGAATATGTCGGCGACTTCACCGCCGCTGGCGCTTCGGTAGCGCTTGCTGGTCTCGACGGCGAAACGGGCGGAACGCACACGTTAACCATTACATATGCGGCCAACAGCGCCTCGTCGCTGCATATGTCGGTCAATGGGGCAACACCTGTGCTGGTCAGCTTCCCCTCGACCGGCGCGCTGCACGGTAAAACCGCTTGGAGTACGGTGACGCAATCCTTTGCGCTCAACGCGAACACGCTCAATACGATCGCTTTCGCCCGCCAAACGGGCGACAAGAATGTGAGCATCGATAAGATTACGATCAGCTGACAATGGTGCCGCGCACCACTTAGGTCGCTTAAGCAGGCATAATTGCGCTAGGCCGGAGCTTCCGGTCTAGCGCAAACCAATTCACCTGTCACGAACCGTGACATTGCTGTAGGCTTTAGGGAAGCAGAGCTATGCTAGTCAATCTCGCCGTACCATATCGGTGTGAGCCGTCACAGCCTCGTTCTCTAGAAATGGCGTTTTACGCGTGCGCGCAATCCGACTTTCTATTCACGCGAGGTCATGTAGAGATCACCTGCCAGCCGTTGAAGCGGGCGATGTCTTTGGAGTGGAAACTCTGTCGAAACCTGCTCGTCAAGCCTCTCGCGACCGGCGCATCAAGCTCTCGCGCCGACAATAGCTTCCTAATTGCGTTGGATATGGAGAACCACGCACCCGGCTTTTTTAACTTGCACGTTGTCGTGAAGCTATCCGAAACCGACGAAATTAAGGGCCACACGACGTTTGGCTGGCGGGTTATGGATGAGCCGCTTGTGAACAGCATGCCGACCGACTTCGAGGAGTTTTGGAGCATCGCGCTCGACTCGTTACCGGATCCGCAACCTTCCCTGCAAATCCAGCATCAGTTCAACCTTGCCGGGGCCGAAATCAATCAATATAATCGCGCCAAAGCTGCTCTTCCGGAAAATTACGATCCAGAAGGCGTCCGCTTCAATTCCGTCGAAGTCAGCAAAGTCGATTTCATGTCTTGGAATGGGGCGCGGGTCTACGGATGGTTTGCAAAGCCTGTTGGTCCTGGCCCATTTCCCGGTCTTCTCGTTTTGCCCGGCGCTGGTAACGATCCGAGGCCCGCGCCGGTGGAGCATGCTCGCCATGGGTATGCCGCGCTGGATATCCAAGTTCACGGAAACAAGGTTGACGACACCAAATACGACGCATTGCCTGAGCCTACCTACACAACACCACAAGACTATCGGCATTACGATGTCTACTTGAACGCAGTTCAAGCGTCCCGAGTACTTGCCCACCTACCCGGCGTGGATCCCGACCGAATCGCGGTAACTGGCGGCAGCCAGGGCGGCCGATTGTCGGTCGTCGTCGCCGCATTGAACAAGCAGATTCGGGCTGCTGTACCCGGTATTGCGCATTATGCCTATCGTCCTTGGCTGCAGTGGGTTGAACGGTGCAACAAGCTCGGCGACGCGGGCGCGTCACCTTTTCGACAGGACGACTTGATCCAGGACGACCAAGGCCGGATCGAAGCCTATTACGACAGCGCAAATTTCGCGCCGCTTGTCGCCTGTCCTGTCCTCATGAATGCTGGCCTTATCGACGACTGTTCCCCTCCGACTGGCGTTTTTGCGATCTATCGACGCCTAAACGTACCAAAAGAGATGGTCGCTCTACCCAATCTGGCGCACGACTGGTCGCCCTTTTTCGATCGATACGCCTGGCGCTGGCTCACTTCGGTGCTCGGAAAGTAACGTTACTGTGTCGAACGGCAACGGCGTGCAGAGGGTTGAAAAGAGAGTCCAACGATGGCGCAACTCGCTGAAAGCTCCGACACCGACATCGCCGACGTAGCCCTCCCAAAAAACGAGCATATCAAAGGGCCAGCGCTCGTCATCGGTACGCTTGGCGCGGCCCTTACCGCTCTACTTGTAACTCAAGCCGAAGTCGTGCTATCGACAATCCACATCGGTTACCTGCAATTTCCTCCGGCGTCGCTCGGCTTTTTGCTACTTATCGTCGCCATAAACCGCATCGTTAAGCTGCTGCGGGCGCGATGGGCGCTTGATTCCTCCGATATACTTGTCATTTACTGCATGTCGCTTGTCGCAGCAATGGTGTCGTCGCACGGCGTCGTCCAAAAGCTGGTGCCACTGCTGGTCATGCCGCGCTATTTCGCAAACAGCGCCAACGATTGGCACGGAAAACTAGATACAAATATCCAGCACGGGATGGTAGCGTATGATCCAAGCGATCCGCACCGGCAACATATAGTAGACAGCTACTACCAAAAACTCGGCCATGGCGAGCTGGTGCCGTGGATGTCGTGGATCGCGCCGATCCTTAACTGGGGGCTACTGATCGCGTTCGTCCTGATCGCGTTCCTCTGTCTTACTGCGCTCCTGAGGAGGCAATGGGTCGATAACGAAAAACTCGCATTTCCACTCGCACAATTGCCGCTGGAAATCGCCGCCGACGAAACTACCGGCCAGTTTTTCCGAAACGGATTCTTGTGGCTTGGCGTGGGAATTCCGACAGTGGTCTACGCCGTGAAAGCCGCTCACATGATTTGGCCGGCCGTGCCCGACATTAAGTTGATTTACCAGTTGACCGACTACGTCAACACCATGCCCTGGAGCGCCGCCGCCAACTGGTTCTACTTCATCATTTCATTTGCTGCCATCGGCTTCTTTTTTCTGCTGCCCACGGATGTGCTGTTTTCGTTGTGGTTCTTTTTCATCCTGTCACGCGTGGAGCTGGTGGTCTTGCTTGAGCACGATATCGCCGTTCCCTACATGTCGATGTATCCGCTGCCGATCTTCGTTGCCTTTCAGACCGTGGGTGCCTACTTTACGCTGGTGGGCTATTTTCTGTGGATTGCGCGCGGTCATCTCAAGCGGATTTGGGGCAACGTCACAGGCCAAGACATTGTTGACGACTCCAACGAGCTGCTCCCCTACCGCACGGCGTTCTTTGGGCTGTTCGGGAGCATTGTTCTGGCTACTATGTGGCTGTGGCATTTGGGCTTGTCACCCGCACTCGCGATTTTCGAGCTGGTAATGCTGATTTTCGTCGTTGCCGTTGTCCTGACGCGAGCGACCGCAGAGACCGGACTGCTCATGACCCCAGGTGCGGCTAAGTAGACGTTTTTGCCGTCGGTCACCGCTGCTTGCGGCGCGGCCTCGTCGCTAAGCCAGTCGCCGGTGCCGTCGGCGTTGGGCCACGGCGGCGTGCCGGGGTTGTCGATGGAGATCACGGGCTTGGTCTCAATTGGGGGATGGTACAAACCTTTCAGAACATAGTTGCCGGGGCTGACGGGATTGCCGAACTGATCGATACCGTCCCAGTAATCGGTATTTCGTCCGGCTCGTCTATGGGAGTCTTTGACCAACGTGCGAATGAGATGGCCCTGCGTGTCGAACACGGCCACCGTAACGTTTGCCTCCTTCGGCAGATTATATGGGCACGCGATGCCCCCGCCAACGGCAAGTGTTGGCTCCGCAAACGCGGTGAACTCACGATCGAGTCCGGCCCACCAAACCTGAAAAGTTGCTTTCCATGTATCGCCAGCGTTCGGCGCTCAGCCCGGCGGCAGCTCTTTCCATGGGATCGCGATGACCTGCGTATAGCCGGTGCCATCTCGATCAGTTGCGAATGCCTCCTGCGCGCCTTGCGCGAGTAGCGACGGACTCTTGGCGTCTTGGCCGTCCTCGGTCAATGCGGCCTTTTTGTTGACCGAGTCGTACCACGCGCAAAGGTTGACGGTCTGCTTGCCATCGTTGAACCGGATCTGCAGGCAGTCGCCCCCCGCGTACCCAGCTTTGGTCGCTTCAGCCATCTTGTTCAAAGGCCCGCCCAATGCCTTGGCGTGCATCCCAACATAGAGGACGTTGGAATCGTATGCCGTCCCAATTTTCGCGCTGTAACGATCGCCTAAAAAACCAGGTGCAAAGGCAGCGGTCTGAAACTGCGATGACTCCCATCCGGCAAGGCTACCCGTAACCGGCAGCGGCGCACTTACTTTCGAGACGTAAGTCTCTGTCGCGCCAGTCCTGAGAGCGCTGAATCGAGTCGCGTTTGTGTGCGGACCATCCGAAAAAATGAGCGAGCCCCAGTCGGCCGGGTTGCCGAGCGATGGCTCGCGCGTGAACAGCGCTTTCGGTGACGTGAGGAAACAGTCCGTCAAAAGGGTGTTGTCGTGCCGCACCTGCGTGGGAAGCTGCCGCATGAACGATGCTGTCAGACTGGGCCACTGCATGTCGATTGCGAGCGCAAGACTTGTGGTAGGCTGAGAGGATGCCGTCAAGACTGTCCAAGGGATTCGGATCTCCTGGCTGGTGGTGCCGTCGGGATGGTGAACGCTGGCCGACTTAGCACCATACGTGCCGATGCTGCGCCACGGGGAGTCGGCGGACATTTTAGCCAGAACATTTGGCACCCATCCAGAGAACGATGGCGCGATCTGAATATGCACCATCCGATCAGTCTGGATAGAAAGCTGGAGCTCTCCCGACTGCGCTATACGCGGCAGTCCCGTCCAGACGATGCCAAAATAGAGCGCCCTTTGATCGTAAGCGGCTTGGACAGTGGCGCTGTATGAGTGGCTGCGCAACTGCGCCATGGCGGGCGTCTGATCCTTCGCGAGGCCAGGATCTAGCGGTGTAAAGACGACAGGGTGCAAATCCGGCCAGTCGGAAAGGTGGCCGTCAATAACGAGCGGAGTTCGGACCTCTGGGATTGATGTCAGCGCGATGCCATGAACGCCGCCAGCATGAGCAGTTTCACACAGCGCAAATGCAAAAACGCATGATAGAGCAGCGCAAACCATGAGACGGCATCGGTCAAGAGTTTGAGTCATTAGATTCACATTTCAGGTGGAAAGGGCGTTATCGGATCGTTACTGCGGCAGCAGGTCACAAGAAACAGCCGGATAAGGCCGCTTGCACCGGCACAAGAGTATTTTGGCTAAGCAGGCATGCTCCACCTGTTGACATTTTAATTGAACAATCGTATCATGTCTGTAGTCAACATACTTGCACACAGTGTATCATTTTGTGCCAATCAACGCAATACGCCAGTATTTGAATCTCACAGCCACGGGCGATAAGGAATGAAAGAGCATTTCACAGGTTGCTCGTTGTAGTAGCAACTATCGCTGCACTAGAATCCATCTAGTACAAACCTTTCACCGAAAAAGACAACTCATGAACAAAAATGTCATTTCCCGTTTGAACAGCCTCCCTTTAGGGATTGCACTGCTGATGCTCGCGCTCGCTTCGTTGGCTGCCAACGCAGGCGGGATTCGCACCATTCCGCTAACGTCAATTCCCTACGCTCGTGCGCCGATTACGATCGACGGCGACACGTCGGACTGGCCCGAGACGCGTCCCGTTATGTACATTCCGATTGATCCTGCGATGATCAAATCGGATTCACCAGGGCTCGCGCACCTGCGCGAGAGCGGCGACTCGGCGGATGTGCAAATGGCGTATGATTCAAAAGCGCTTTACATTGCTTTAACCTGGAAAGGGCTTGAATCGCTTTCCCATGCCAGCGTCGTCGATTTCAATATCAACACCGACCGCATCGCGCACATTCGGATTACGACAAATGCCGGCGCAACCGGCGGCATCTTTGAGTCGCGCCTGAGCGAGCAGGATAGCTGGCGCACCCTTCCTGTCGGCGCCGCGAAAAGCGTGCTCAAAACGTACAAAGATGGTGGCGCAACACAAGAAATCCGCATACCGTGGACCTATTTGACCGCATCGCTAACTGCGCCAACGACCTTGACGTTGGTGGCCGACCTGCAGTGGCCGGACCTGACGGCCGATGTGCTCAGCGACCTGCCCACGCAGGCTCGGCACGACAACACGCACCTGACCGACTGCTTTTTGACTGCCCCCTCCCAGCTGTTTACGCGTGGTGGCTATCTGCCCAATCCAAACGACTGGGGTGCGCTCCACTTTGTCGACCAGCCCCACGACAATACGACCCAGATGTCGCCTGAAGCGTCCGGCGCGACAGAATTGTACGTTCCGAAAGCAGCAGCGCCGGTGGCAGTCGATGGCCGACTTTCCGAGTGGAATCCAGTGCAGTTTCAAACCATCGCCGCGCTTCCAGGCTATCTCGGAAATCGGTACAGCGCCAAAATCGCCGCGTCCTACGATGCGTTCTATCTGTATCTCGCGGCGCATGTCAAGTCTGTAGACGGCCCGTTCAACACCCAGCCCGAAGCGACCCAGGCTGGTTTTGCAGGCGGCGACTGCCTCCAGATTCGTCTGAACGATGGCAAGCACACGGTAAATCTTTGCGGCTGGTACGATTCTGTCAACAAGAAGCCCGCCTTAACTGCTGACGGCATCGACCTGAGCAAACCATACCTGTTGGATCAGGGCGCGAAAGAGACGTTTGTTCGCGACCCTGACAGCCAGGGCTACACACAAGAAATAGCGATCCCTTGGAGTCTGCTGCCAAATGGATCCGCGCCAAATCCAGGAGATAGCTGGAAAGGTTCATTCCAGATCTGGTGGGCGGGGCTAAATCCACAGTTCACAGTGATGGCAAGCGCGAGTCTGGCGTCGAGCGGCGGCATCGCGTATTCCTACCACCTGCCAAATGAAGCGGATGTCACGGTCGGCGTTTTCGATCAGCAGGGGCATTTAATACGCGCCCTGGCTAAAGATGTTCATCGACGCGCTGGCCTAAATACGGAGTTTTGGGATGGACGGGATCAGTACGGCGCGTTCGTTTCGCCAGGCACCTACCAAATCAAAGGCATCTATCACCCTCCGATATATGCGCAGCCATTGATCAGCATAGGAAATCCCGGCACGCCGCCTTGGCCCACCGCTGACGGTACCGGCGACTGGTTGAGCGACGAGATGACTCCGCAGGGTGTCGCGACCGACGGAACAAACGTCTATCTCGCCACTCCCGGTTCCGAGAAAGGCAGCGCGATCATAAAAGTAGGCCCAGATGGCAAGCGGATGTGGGGCTTCGGCGAGGGATTCAGCTATCCCCGAAGCGTTGCTCTGGCACTTCACGGCCAATACCTCTATGCGCTCTTTTCGGGGCCGGAGTTTGTCAAGGCTACGGACGGCTCGAATAAGGATGTCCCGGTTGAGCAGGCATTCATGATCTGCCTCGACACTACCACTGGCGCACCTGCTCAATTTAGCTCCCAAAAACCTGATCTGACCATCGCGACCTGGCCCTTCGTCGATAAGATGGCTGGACTCTGGGATCTGCGAGTCAACAAGACGTTCTCGCCCGCCACATACGGCGGACAGCCCCGCTACGCCACGGACGATCTTGGGGAACCAACAGACGCCGTCGGAGTCGCCGCTTCCGGAGACCGGCTTTATGTCTCAATGATGAGCGAAAACCAAATACTCGTGCTCGACGCCGCGACTGGAAAGCAGGTTGACACTCTCACGGTGC
Organism: uncultured Armatimonadota bacterium; assembly: GCA_963699265.1. Lineage (GTDB taxonomy): Bacteria > Armatimonadota > Armatimonadia > Armatimonadales > Capsulimonadaceae > CAXSEA01. Next base: position 3,822,062 of record OY969427.1, read on the forward strand.
CTCAGCCAGTGGGCCTTCATGCGCTGGCTGACGGTAAGGTGCTTGCGGTCAGCGAGGGCAAGGTGGTCAGCATTGACCCGACCGCGAAAAATTACACGGTTGTGATTAATCACGATCTAGTAGCGCCAGCGCACCTTACGACCGACACGGCTGGCAATATCTATGTTAGCGACTGGGGCACGTCGTTTCAGGTCAAGGAGTTTTCGCCGCAGGGCACCCTCATTCGCGCCATTGGAAAGCCAGGCGGCAGACCGTGGATCGGCAAGTGGGATCCCAGCGGCATGCTGGTGCCGCACGGTGTCGCGGTGACCAACGACGGCAAGTTGTGGGTCGCGGAAGACGATACGTCGCCGCCGCGAATTAGCGTTTGGGACACATCGACCGGAAACCTCGTTCGCGATTATCTTGGGCCAACGGCGTATGGCGGCGGCGGCCTTTTCTGGGCCGATCCGACGGACATCTCGTCAATCTTTGGCCTGAACACCATCTTCCATGTTGACTACGCGCGCAAGACCTGGACGCCTGTCGCTACAGCGTTGCGCCGAATGAGCCAATTCGAGCCGTTCACGGTCGGCGCCATGACGGGACAGCCATCGCCGCGTATCATCACGCATGATGGCAAGCAGTACTATTTTGAAAGCAACGGTTGGTGTGTGACAGTGCTTCGAAAGGATGACGACCTCTTCAAGCCGGTCGCTGCAATGGGCGACCTCTTCTGGCCAAGATCGCACGATGGCACCGACATTGGCATTTTCGACAGCAATCTCGGCACCCATTACATTCAAAACTACTTCCCACCGTTCTTCAAAGGACACTCCAGCCAAAACTTCGTTTGGGTCAACAAAAACGGCGACGGTGAAGTTCAAGAAGACGAAATGGAGTGGGCTCCAACCGCGGCCTTAGGCCCTGGAAACTCGTATATTCCAGGAACAGTTCCCGGAATGACAGACCTACTGGGCTTACGGAGTTGGGGCTGATGGTTCGGTGTATGGGTGCGGGCATGTCGGAGGCAAAACGATAATCGGCAAGTTTCCGATTCAGAGCTGGTTGCCAAATGGTGTTCCAGTCTATAGTGTCGCGTCTCTAAAACCCGCAGTTGTACGACCGGATTCCGATGGAGGCGAGCAAGCCGTTTACGTTGACAACTTCGACCATGTCTATCTTTGCCGAGGCTATGGCTACGAAGGCAACGACAAGGACGGCATCGATGTCTATGACCAGAACAGCAATTGGCTCTGGGGCATTGCCGAAACGAAGCAGCAGCAGCCCGACGATATTTTGGCGAACTCCATAATTGGAGAGTTTACAGAGCCTCACGGAGAAGACATTATCGGCAGTTGGCTCTGGCATGGAAACTTCAAGCCCTACCTCTTTACAAGCGACGGCCTGTATGTCTCCAGCCTGCTTGACGATACGCAGCTAGGCCCGACTGCGACATGGGACGAATCCTACAAGCGCTATTTCCAAGGCCCAGACGGAACGGCGTACATAGTCAACGGCGGCAAGGACACGTTCCATATCGACAAGATTGTTGGACTTGATCAACTGCACCGCTTCACCGGCACGATCACTGTTACGGAAGCAGCATTGCGATCTTCTCAGGCAAGGGCTCAGATTCTGGCCTCAACACCGGCACCACTTCCGCAGCCGGTAATCCATGTGACCTATGTTAAGAGCGCGCCGAAAATCGACGGCGACCTTTCCGATTGGGACATGCGCGGCGGTGTCGCACTCATCGGCTCTCGCAACCGGTCGGCACATGTTGCCCTGACTCGCGATGCTGATACGCTATACCTAGCATACGATGTCCACGGCGCAAAGTTTGTCAACAAGGGGACAGACTGGCGGACGATGTTCATTTCGGGAGACTGCGTCAACCTGATGCTGCATGTGGGCGAGTTCAAGCCTCACTTCGGGCCTGCCGAAGGCGACGAGCGCCTGTTGTTCAGCATCTATCAGGGCCAGCCTGTTGCCGTTCTGTATCGGCCCGTGGTGCCCGGAACAGCAAACCCAGTTCACCTCATGGCAACCACGATCGATCAGATCGTTCGTCTGCCAAGCGCGAAGATTGCCTACCATCGCACTGCTGGCGGTTACACGCTGGAGGCATCGGTGCCGCTCAAGGACATTGGGCTTGGCGGGGGCGCGGTTGAAACGCTCAAGGGCGATGTCGGTGTGATCTATGCAGACGAGACGGGTTCAGACCGGTCGCTGCGCTTGTACTACTATAACAAACACACGGCGATGACCGCCGACCTGACTACCGAGGCGACCCTTCAGCCAGGCGAGTGGGGCGATATCGAGCTTCCGCTGGGAGTCAACCTGCTCAAAAACGGCGACTTTGAAGACCCGCTGGCGACATCGCCCGATGACGGGTGGGCGATACAGTCGAGCAGGGCTGGCGCGACGGCCGAGATTTCAAGCGACTTTGCGTACACGGGATCGCATTCGCTTGAGCTCGAGGCGACAGTGCCGAACAGCTATGCGGATGCCGATATCAATCGGCCTGCGTCGGAAAAGGACGAGTTCTTTCGCTCCGTGAACGGCGGGAAGGGTGGTGCACGGGTCGAGGTGAGGCAGCGGGTGGTCGTGTCGCCGGGCAAGAGGTATGACCTGCGGCTTCATTACCACGTCGTAGATTATCCCAACGCAAATGACCATCCCGGAGCGCAGCGTGGATACTGCGCTTTCCAGACATACATCGAGTGGGAAGGCCCCGTGCGCGGGATCCTGGTGAACAATCTGCTAGGCCCAGTTGGCGGCTGGAACTTGCTGCACGATGATCGCTGGAACAACTACGATGTCAAGGGGCCGTATCTAGCACCGACAGGTGTCGATGCGATGCTTGTCCATTTAACGCTAGAAGACAATGCAACGCTTGTCACTCCAAAAGTCTATATCGACGATGCGGAGTTGGTGGAAGCGGCCTAATCTCCACCGATTTTGCGCGGCCAACACCATATGAAGACCATTCATGTCATCTTGAACGCTCACCTCGATCCGATCTGGCTTTGGCCTTGGCAGGCGGGTTTGGACGAGGCGATCGCAACGTGCCGCAGCGCGTGCGATCGCCTTGACCAAAATCCCGACATTATCTTTTCTCGCGGAGAAGCATGGGTCTACGACCAGTTCGAGCGAGTCGATCCAAAGCTTTTTGACCGGATTCGGCAGCATATTGAAGCGAAACGTTGGGAAATCGTTGGCGGCTGGTGGATACAGCCCGATTGCAACCTTCCTAGCGAATGGGCGATGCGCTGGCAGATCAGGCTGGGTAAGGAGTACTTCGAGAAGAAGTTTGGTGTCTTTCCACGATATGGCTATAACGTCGATTCGTTTGGCCATGCCGCCGGATTGCCTAAGCTCATGACGGACGCTGGCCAGGACAGCTACATCATGATGCGCCCCGGCCCGTCGGAGATGGCTCTGCCCGCGTCAATCTTTCGATGGCGCGGATATTCTGATGGTCCCGAAGTTCTTACCGCCCGCATTCACGGATATCAGACAAACACGGAGGTCTCGCTAGATTACGTGCACCGCTGCGTCTCCGGCGTTCCTGCCGGTATTGACCATGCGCTATGCTTTGTCGGGATTGGCGACCATGGCGGCGGCCCGACCCAGCAGCAGATCGAGTGGTGCCGACAGCATGCTGGTGTTGTCCCAGGCTGGCAGATGCAGTTTTCCTCGCCGGGCCGATTTTTCGATGCCGTCCGAGCGGATATTGACAAGCTGCCTGTCGTCACCGGAGAGCTGCAGCCCCATGCCGTCGGCTGCTACTCGGTGATTCGGTCTGTAAAGACAGCCGTGCGGCGCGCTGAGCATCTCCTTGCGCAAGCCGAAGTCGTGGCACGAGCCGAAGACGCCCCAGCGATTGCTGAAGCATGGAAGCGGGTCTGCTTCAACCACTTCCATGACACGTTCGGCGGCACGAGTATCCCCAGTGCGTATCCGATTGTCCTTGATCAGATTGGCGCGGCCTCTATGGTCGCAGACGAAATACTGCAGCATGGGCTGCGCCGCAGGATGAATGAGCTTCCTGACAACGAACTGCAGCGGGTAGTGCTCTATAATGCTTCGTCAGCTCCATACGCTGGCTACGTTGAATTTGAGCCATGGGTGGATTGGTGGCAGCCCTGGCTACCGGATTGCGTCTTGCTCGATTCGAGCGGCAACCGGGTTCCATTCCAAGTAATCGAATCCGAAGCATTTGCCCGGTTCGGAACAAACGGCGGCTTCACACGCCTGCTTTTCCATAGCTCGCTCGGGCCTAATGAACTGAACGCGCTTCGCATTCAGCGCAACTGCGGAGATGTGACTTTTCAGCCCAGTGTATTCGCGGCAGAGGGAAAAATCAGCAACGACGCTGGCATTGCGGTCTCCCGGGATGGCCCACAGGCCATGGATGGCGCAGCTTGGCCGACCTTCGAACTCCATCTCAATGACGACCGCAGCGATACTTGGAGTCACGGCGTCATCGGCTTTTCGGACGAAATCGTCAGCAAGGCAAGTTGGACAGAACCAGTCATCGTTGACAGCGGACCTATAATGGCGTCGCTCGTGGCTGACGGCACGATTGGGGACAGCGAGCTGCGCTCGGAGTGGCGAGTTTATGCGGGCGAGCCATATGCCGAATGGATTTTGAACGTGAATTTTCGCGAGAAGCATAAAATGCTTAAGCTCGCGATCAGGTCGAACGGGGGATTCGAAGAAGATCGCATCGATGGCGTCATGGGAGGTGCACTAGTGAGACCGAACAGCGGCGCGGAGCGCCCATTACGAGACTGGACGCTCATCAGGCAGCTAAGCGGGCCAAGTCTTGGGATTGTCGCGCCGGACGTTTACGGCATCGACGGTTCGCCCGACCGAGTCCGCCTAACCCTCCTTCGAAGTCCCGCAATGGCGCATCATGAGCCTGTTGACATCGCGTCGGCAATACGAGCGGTCATCGCCGACCGAGGCACGCACACGTTTCGGTTCCGGTATTATTGTGGGAATGAGATCACAGAGCAGACTTTGGAGCCATCCGCGTTCTCCATGCAACGCCCGCCGGTCATTGCTGATTTGACGAGAGGGATGCCGCTGGAGTTTCGGTCCAACGTCAATCGGTCAGTCTAGTACCAGTGATAAACATGCCGCGGGGACTTTGAACGTGTACAGGAACGAAATGGCCGCGATCCTCTCTAATTGAGGATCGCGGCCGTATTGTCTTTAGCCCGTAAGCTGTCTCGATTAGGTGGGACTGAACGTCAACGTCGCCGAGCTTTGGACCGCGCAAGGCGCGGATCCTACGTTCGCAGGCGGGGTTGCGCTGTCCATACATGCCGTTCCGGAGGCAAATGTCTGTCCTCCGCCGCCGTTGCCGTAGATCTGCTCGGCGCCGGGAGTGGCCGCACTGAACCCTGGCGAAATCTTCACGGGCAAAAGATACTTCACGTGGCCATCGCAGGCTAGATAGTTGGCGCCGCCGTTGTGCACAGTTCCCGGCTTGATCAGTTTGAGTGTCTCAGCCGCGGGGTTGCCAGTCGCGTACAATCCCTGGTCATTGCCTGGTTGGCCACCGTAGAATCTTTGATCCATCGTGGAAAGAGGCGAATTGTCGGCACCCCAAGATGCCGCAGGTAAGGCCTGGTTGTAGGCTCCCTGAATCTCGCACAATAGGACTGTCGATGCCGGCGCGTTCAGCTTCGCAATCGCCAGACCGCTTCCAATGGCGTTCATCGTATTCGTCGTGTTATTCTGCGCATACGCAAGGTTCCAATTCATTGTATACGAAATCTCCGCATTGGTCCCCGAAGGAGTGAGCGGGTCGTCCGGACACTCAAAAACACCAACAGCCTTAACGTATGGGTATATTTGAGTCGCCCACCCGACGCTGGCACCGTCGTTTATGCTGTAGTGTTCGTCGTTGTCCTGGTTATATTGAACAAAGGCTAGGCCGAGTTGTTTCAGGTTGCTGGCGCAGGATGTCTGCCTTGCCTTTTCTCTCGCCGACGCGAACACCGGGAACAAAATCGCCGCAAGAATGGCGATGATGGCTATAACCACAAGCAGCTCAATCAGCGTAAATCCTCGTTTCATCGTAATCTCCAAGTCAAGAGTAAATTAGTACGATCGGGCTGCAAGTCTTAGCTCGATTCCATCATTATCCTAGCAGAATATCGTGGTCTTGTCAAGCATAATGGTACAGTATGTAAAAATCTATTGCACAGCGGATTCATGGGCTGAATCCCGAATCCGTGCTGCCAGTGAACTAGTCTCTGCAAGAAGCACTTTCTTCAAGTTGGCAGCAGTTGCGATCGCAAATAAAATGGCCGCGATTCTCGCCGATTGAGAATCGCGGCCATTTCTTGCCTAGATTAGAATCTGCGCTAGATCGGGCTGAAAGTCATCGTCGCCGAGTTTGGAACCGCACACGGTGCCGTTCCAACGTTTGCAGGCGGCGTTGCACTATCCATGCACGCTGTTCCGGAGGCGAATGTCTGACCGCCTCCGCCATTGCCGTAGATCTGCTCTGAGCTCGGAAGTGCCGCAGTAAACCCTGGCGAAATCTTTACAGGCAGTAGATATTTCACATGTCCGTCGCAGGCAAGGTAGTTGGCCCCGCCGTTGTGAATACCCGTCTTCAGTTTGATCAGTTGAAGCGTCTCCGCCGCCGGGTTACCAGTTGCGTACAATCCCTGCTGTCCGCCGGGCTGACCGCCCCAGAATCTTTGTTCCATCGTAGATAGCGGCGACAGGTCGCTGCCCCAGCTCGTCGCAGGCAGAGGCTGACCGTTTGCTCCCTGGATCTCGCACAGCAGAACTGTCGATGCCGGCGCGTTCAACTTCGCAATTGCCATCCCGGGATTAATCGCGGGAGGAAAGTTGGCAGAGTTGGTTGTGTTGACCATCGGAACCTCAAGATCGAAGTTCATCGTGTAGGAGATCTCCACGTTGGTACCGCTGTTGCCACCATTCCCGCTAAGCGGATCGTCTGGGCAAACATAGACGCCGGCCGCCTTCACGTAAGGATAAATTGCCGTCGCCCAGCCCTCGCTGTTGTTGTCTGGTATGCCGTAAAACTCGTCGTTGTCCTGGTTGTATTGAACAAAAGCCAGTCCAAGCTGTTTTAAGTTGCTTGCACACGACGTTTGCCGGGCCTTTTCACGCGCCGTTGCGAACACCGGGAACAGAATCGCTGCCAGAATCGCGATAATGGCTATTACCACGAGCAGCTCAATGAGCGTAAATCCTTTTTTCATCGTTTCCTCGCTTGTCGAAAGTTGAAATATTACGGGCGGTTCGCAACTCGACCTTCAGAGCTCGAAACCTGTACCCATACTATCAGACAATTAGCCGCTTGTCAAGCATATTGTCACAGTATGTTAATGTTTGTTGCACAGACACAGGAGTAACCCACGTGTTGAGCTTGCCGCTCTCTGTGAAACGGTCAGTGCAACATCCTTTGCTGCTTCCTCCGGCGCTGGCCCGACAAAAAATTAATGGCCGCGACTCATTCCCGTGAAGAGTCGCGGCCACGTTGTCTTTTAGGTCAGAACTACCGTTTAGACGGGGCTGAATGTCAAGGTCGCTGATCCTTGCTGTGCGCAGGAAGCTGTTGAGGAAGTTCCCGGGTTCGTCGCCGAGTCCATGCAGGAAGTCCCTGACGCGAACGCTTGATTGTTGTTAGGCACAAACTGTTCCGCACCCGGCGTGGCCGCGTCGAAACCGGTTGATATCTTGCCGGCCAGCAGATACTTCACATGTCCGTCGCATGCAAGATAGTTGGCGCCGCCATTGTGAAATGCCTGAGGAATAATCAAGTCGATCGGCTGGCCGGTAGGTTCGCCGGTGGCATACTTTCCATTTCGACCGCCTGGATAACCGAAGCCGCCACTAGACCAAAATGTTCGGTCCATTGTGGACAGCGATGACTGGTCGGCTCCCCAGGTAGCAGCGGGAAGCGTCAAGTTGATGTAAGTCTGCATTTCACACAGGAGAACAGTCGATGCGGGCGCGTTCAACTTGCCGACCGATATTCCAGAGTTTCCTGGAATCGAAGGTATTGTCGCGGTGCTTCCAGAGATTGTCTCTGGCGTAGCAAGGTTGAAGTTCATGGAGTAGGAGCACGCTGCGAAACCGGCCTGCGGAACTGATGGGTCGTCAGGACACTGATATACAGCCGTCGCCTTAACATAGGGATACACCGGAGTTGCCCAACCCTGGCTGTTGATGTCCATGGCCGGATAGCACTCGTCGTAATCCTGATTGTATTGAATGATCGCGAGGCCGAGCTGCTTTTCGTTGCTCGCGCAAGACGTCTGCCGCGCCTTCTCGCGCGCAGTCGCGAACACTGGAAAAAGAATGGCTGCTAGTATGGCTATGATCGCTATCACTACGAGCAGCTCAATGAGTGTAAAACCTCGTTTCATCTTCACCTCTCTGGTCTAATTTGAAATAAATGCGGTCGGGTGGTCCGTCGCAGACCCGATCTTCAGACATACTATCAAAGTATCGGCAGATTGTCAAGCGAATTGGTACACTATGTAAACATATATTGTACAAAGGTGGAGGCATGTGGCCTTAGTAGGAACTTAGTCTGTTCGCCTCCAAGCCTTCAACTTCGATGTCCTAATTTTGGAGCACGCAACGGAAGAACTGACGCAGACAGTAACCCCAGAGCGAGTAAAACATCTGGGGTAGCGCCCAAGCGGAAGCGGAAGTAGAAGCGATCTCCTTGAATCGGTTCCATTCAGTTGGTTGCAAGCTGAGAGCTACGCAACGCCGAAGCACGCGACCATTGGCTGTACAAGGATTGGCCCTGGCTGTGCAGACCCGCGGCACAAGCGCGGTGTCCTATGAGATTCTCTATCTACCGCACGGGGTCTATATCTATTTTCTCGTATGCTGCGTTTCACCTGGGCGATGCATCTGTAGACACGGGACAGCGTCTTGATGATCTTCGCTGCACTTCAAACAGCGGGTGCCTCATACGCGTCCAAATGGCCTCATTCCGAGCAGTCGCGGCTGAGTTCGCTGCACGGCACATCTCCAGCAAGATGCACTGCGCTCCATTCGGTGATCGCGTCGAGGACCGGCTGCAATGCCCGCCCCTTATCCGTCAGATCGTAGCTCGTGCGCGGCGGCATTGTCGATAGGACGGTCTTTGTTATGATGCCGGTTTTCTCCAGTAGGTTCAGACGTTGCGTCAATGTCGTGGTGTTGACGTTCCCTCGTCGCATAAGATCGCTGAAGCCCACTGGGCCGCCTGTCAGCGAGTAGACGATCAAAAGGACCCACTTCTCCTGCAGCAGCAAGGCGCCCCGCACAAACGGAGGGATTGAGGCGCACGACTTCACCGTGTGACCGTCTTGTTCAGATATCGAAGCATCGTTCGCCATACTCTAACCTTATCCTAGCAACCCACGCTTAGCATGCGCAGCATTTTTGCGGAATAACCACCATAACTGCGGACGTTTGAAGCCAAGTATACCACAAATGATTGCTTTGCTGTATATTTTGCTATGCGCTTGACAAAATCAAGTTAAGCGAACATAATCATGTCATTAGACTTTGACGGAGGTTGAGATAGTCACATATGAAAATAGCAGCGACGATCGCCCGCATTTTGCTTGGGCTGATGTTTACAGTATTCGGACTGAACGGATTTCTGCACTTTCTGCCGATGCAGATGCCGACCGGGCTTGCGGGAGAGTACATGATCGTTATGTCGCAGTCCCACTATATGGTCGCAGTGTTCCTGGTACAGCTCATTGGCGGCATATTGCTTCTGACCAATAGGTTCGTTCCACTCGCTCTTGTGCCTCTTGGGCCCGTGATCGTCAACATCCTGCTTTTCCACGCGCTGATGGCACCTCAAGGACTGCCTCCCGGCACGATCGCGCTTATCCTCTGGCTCATTGTGTTCAGCAGCGTCCGGCATGCGTTCGACGGCATATTCTCGATGCGCTCCGAGCCGAACGGCACGGTTTCCGCCCCCGATCTCCGCGCCGCGCATACCCAATAAGGCAACCTAGCATCACATTCAGCCCTCCCCATAAACAGTCGGGAGGGCTTTGCCTTTTGTAAGACAAAAGAGGGTAGGGCTCGCATTGCGGGAAAGCTGCTCGTTGTCCGCGATGACATGCGGTGTCTGCTAGATCGGCCTAGCTGATGAGGCAATGGGGGCGACACCTCCATTTGCAAATATCGTACATTTTGCATCCTAACCCTGAACTTTTGTTAGCGCTCCCAAAAGTCCCTTATCTTATAATTTCTATGAGAAGTTTGTTTCAAAAAATATTTCGACTAAAAGGAGGAAAACGCTTGCTGGCCAAGCAACTGACTTTCGTTCTCGCCTGTTGTCTCTATTCTGGCTCGTGAGAGCCTAGCTTTGATACTTCTCAAGCCCTCTCAAAGTAGCGACCTTCGAATTACTCAAACGGCTCATGGAGGATAGGAAATGTTTACCAATCGACCTGCTGCAATGTTGCGCGCAATGAGTGCTGGTGTGCTAGCCGCATCGAGCTGCATGTTTCTGTCGAGCTGTGGAGGCGGCGGTGGTGGTGGAAGCATCCCTACTCCCACCGGTGGTGGAGCTGGTCAACTCTACGCGTATGTCCTCGATTCGGGGACGAGCGTCGTTTCCACCTATAAAGTCGGCGCTGATGGTTCACTTGCATCGAGCGGGAGCGATGAGACCGTCGGCGCACAACCGGCTGGGATTACAGTGGACCCACAACAAAGATTTCTTTATGTTCCAAATCAGGGCAATTCCTTCCTGAATCAACAGGCTTCTATTTCGGTTTTTACAATTGGCAACACGGGCATGCTGTCGGCAGTGGGCACTACGCTAGATTCCAGTAGTCCATTTGGGATAGGCGTTAACAGCAGCGGCAAATACGCAATCGCCACAAACGTTCCCTCCTCTGGCGAAGCGTCCGCCTCCATTTACAGCATCAATCAAAGTACCGGCGCATTGACGCTCTCATCCACAGCCGATCTCGGAGCTGCACCATTTCTAGCATCGCCGCTTATTTTGGATCCCGGCGGCCCTTATGCCTATATCGGAGACTCAACAAGCATACAGATTTTCAAGCTTTCGTCCGGCACGCTCACAGCTAACAGCCCCGCGACATTATCAATTCCGTACACAAGTTTTAGCCCCACAGGAAAATTCGCCTACGGAGCAGGCTCTAACGGGATCGTTTATGAGGGCGTTGTTCAGTCCAATGGAAACGTAACTGCTAATTCTCCAGGTTCCGTACAAACAACTAGTGCCGGCGGAACAATTACCATTGGCTCTAATGGCAAATATGCCTATATTGCCGATTCCACCAACAACAGGATCGAACAATTTAGCGTAAGCAGTTCGGGCCTGCTTGCTCCTCTGTCTGTTCCATCAGTTGCCGTGACGGGGACACCGTACAGCGTAATCGTCGACCCGCTTGGACGCTTTCTATATGTCAATATTGACGATCAACAGCATCCTGCCGAGCTTGCGCGTTTTCAGATAACCAACGGGGCACTTGTAGCTGGCAGCGAAACGACCGTGTTCAGCGACGGCAACTTCCATGCGGTTGTTTTTGCTACTAAGTAGTGTGATTCCGCAACAAATGTGACAACTGTTGGAGGATACACATCCGTTTAGTGCCCAAGTCAGGTATGGAAGTCTGATTCGCGGCGGGGGAAGATTTTGGGCACGCACTATGCGCGGTTCATGTCGCGCTTCGCTTCGTCAATCCCACGGTATACTAATGTCTTGGGGGAACGGTTCTCATGGCGTTTGCCGAAGAAGACGAACTAGCGCGCGCGCAAAATCCTTTCGATGCTGAAATGGACGCGGACACACCCAAAGAGGAGTGCGGCTGCTTCGGCGTCTATGCGCCGGGCCAGGATGTCGCACGCATCACATACTTCGGCCTCTTTGCCCTTCAGCATCGCGGCCAGGAGTCGGCGGGCATCGCGACCTCCGACGGCAAGACCCTCCGCATGCACAAGGACATGGGCCTTGTCGCGCAAATTTTCAACGAGGATGTCCTCGCCACCCTTCCCGGCCACATCGCCATCGGCCACACGCGTTATTCCACGACGGGCTCATCGGTTCTGCGCAACGCTCAGCCGCTCCACTGCGTGTGGGGTGGGGGAACATTGGCCGTCGGCCACAACGGCAACCTAGTTAACGCCACCGAACTGCGTCAAGAACTCGAAGCTGCGGGCGTACCGTTCGAAACCACTAACGATAGCGAAGTCATCGCACGTCTGATCGCGTTTCAGGACACCGAGAGCCTGGAAGAGGCGGTTGCCCGGACAATGGCGCGGCTCAAAGGTGCCTATTCGCTCGTCATTTTGACCGAGAACGCGCTGATCGGTGTCCGCTGTCCGTACGGCGTCCGGCCCTTGTCGATTGGCCAGCTTGACGGTGGACATTACGTTCTGGCGTCCGAGACGTGCGCATTAAATACGGTAGGCGCGGAGTTCATCCGCGAAGTCGCACCTGGCGAGATCGTCACGATTGACCGCACGGGACTGCGCGCGCGGCAGGGTTTGCAGATGGCGCGGTACGCGACCTGCATGTTCGAGTTCATCTATTTTGCGCGCCCGGATTCGGTGCTGTTTGGCCGCGAGCTTCACCAGGTGCGCCGTGCAATGGGCCGTGAACTCGCCCGCGAGCATCCTGTTCCCGGCGGCGCGGATATTGTCATCCCCATCCCGGACACAGGCACTCCGGCGGCGATCGGATTTGCCGAGCAGTCGGGGATTCCGTTCGGCGAGGGCATTATCAAGAATCGCTATATTCAGCGGACATTCATCCAGCCCGATCAGCGCATGCGCGAACTGGGTGTCAAGATGAAGCTAATGCCGATCAAGGAGGCGCTTGCGGGCAAACGGGTCGTCATGGTCGACGACAGCATCGTCCGCGGCACCACCACCGGCCAGATCGTGAAGATTCTGCTGGAGGCGGGCGCGTCGGAGGTGCATGTCCGCATCACCGCGCCGCCGATCACGCACCCCTGCTTCTACGGCATCGACATGGCCGACCAGGCGCAGCTTGTCGCCGCGCATCAGTCTGTGAGCGAAATTCGCGACCTCATCGGTGCAACCTCGCTGGGCTACCTCAGCATCAACGGCCTGTCCCGCGCCATCGGCCTCTCCCGCGACCGCTTCTGCCTCGCCTGCTTCAACGGCGAATACCCCATTGCAATCCCCGACAAGGTGAAGATGTCCAAGTTCGCGCTCGAGCTGCCGGTGAGTGTGGGGGCTGAGGGCCAGTTGGAGTAGGGGCGGGTGCGGGGCGATAGCTTTTTTACAAAGCTATTGACAATGCGCAGGCAATGCGGCAGAATCTCTTTTATGGAAACTATACAACTTCTCTCTGTGAAAGAAGCTGCCAGGGAGTTGAATGTAACCGATGGCGCAATCAGGATAGCCATTAGCAAGGGCAGGCTAGATTGTACTGCTTACGGTACAAGAAAGCTTATTGCTCGTGATGCTTTAGAAGCATACCGTAAGCGGACTCAGCCTCAGGGAGTTAAGAGCAAGGGTCGTCCTCGCTCCATCGTTCTACCAAGTCCAGCGTTTGAAACAATGGGATTGAGTGATGAGGCCTTTGCCCAGTTTTGGGACGCTCCAGGGGAGGATGAAGCTTGGGCGCATTTACGCGAGGTGAGGTAGTCACGGTTCCATTTCCTTTTTCGTCAAGTTCGGGCGAAAAAATACGGCCCGCTTTAGTTTTGGCATCCTGGTCATGGGGTTCGAAAACAGACTATCTGCTGTGTATGATTACTACTCAGCCATCAACGACTAAGCTCATTATAGACTTGGAGCCAAGTGATATTTCTGCAGGCGTCCTACTTAAGAAAAGCTACGTTAGGCCGACATATCTCAACACTGTTGTCGAGGCTAGGATTGTTCGGAAAGTCGGCGTGATGCGGGCGGATAAAGTTCAGGAGTGCTTGGACGTGTTGAACTCAGTGTTAGCGTAAGTTTATAATTTTAGACCTCTTCTGCCTCGCCTGCTTCAACGGCGAATACCCCATTCCAATCCCGGATAACGTGAAGATGTCAAAGTTCGCGCTGGAGCTGCCGGTGAGTGTGGGGGCTGGGGCGGGAGTGGGGGCAGGGAGATAAGTGTTGGTCGATGATCTAGGCTGTTCGTCGGATGCCTGACCGTATCACACCCGAAGAGCGCAGCGCAATTATGGCGCGGATTCGGTCGCGCAATACATCCCCGGAGATCGCGTTGCGACGCCAGGTTCACGCGCTCGGTCTGCGATTCCGTCTGCATCGACGCGACCTGCCAGGCACACCCGATTTGGTACTCCCAAAGTTCAAAGTTGCGGTATTCGTGCATGGCTGCTTCTGGCATCGTCACGCAGGATGCAAACTTGCAAGCACGCCAAAATCCAATCAGGAATTTTGGAACAAGAAGTTCGAGCGCAACCTCGCCCGCGACCTCTTAGACGTTTCCGCCCTCACCGAACGCGGCTGGCTGGTGCTTGTCTTTTGGGAGTGCCAAATTAAGCGCGATGTTGCGGACTGCGCGATGGCTGTGAAGACGGCGTGCGAGGCAGCGGCTAATCGCCAAACTTTTTCCTGAGCCATTCGTAAACGGCCTTTTGCTCTTCTTGACCAGCCCGCCTAATCTGACCTAGCAACCATATAGTCGTAGGTTTTTCGCTGGTGATGTTCTTAGCGCCCTGGTTGCATGTCGAACATAGCGCACGTAGATTCGAAAGCTCATCTATTCCGCCCAGGCTCTTGTCTTTGATGTGACCAAGATGAAGTCTGACCTTACGACCGGTAGCAGGATCAGTGTCGCCGGGAGTCAGACCGCACATCTGGCACGTAAAGCCGTTGCGGTCAAGCACTTCGGCTCGTAGCTTCGCGGAAATCCCGCGAGCGAATGACACGTCACTTTTATCAGGAGGCGCATCTTTGATTAGATATTGCCCAGGTTTCAGTTCGGCACTGTCGTTATGCGTAAGGATCGGCCATCCTTCGTCCTCTCGCAGTTCGCGAACTCTACGCGCCCATTCGGCGACACCCAGGTCCTGCCGCATTCTGAATCTCAGATGATGACAGGACTTTCCCGATATTTTCAAGGAAGATATTGGCGGATGCGCTCCTTTGATCCTGTCTTACGCATTGATTCGGTCTAGCCCTTCCAAACGACTTGATTCAACTAAGTACGCCATCAACTGCTGGCCGATAAACTGCGTATATGCCGGAGGAATGGCTTCATTCATTTCGTTTTTGGTCATCCAATCGATGCCCATCGCGTCGCGGGCTGCCGCAATCGTGCAGTTGCCACCACCGGTTACCTGGACAAAATCAAGCATATCGTTAGTTTTGCCGTAATGTGATTTGCGCTTATCGAACGTGTGAACCTTTGGATGAGCTCCATGCGGCGGTGCAAGAATCAGGAAGTTTGCTTCAAAAAGCCTGTGTCGTAAGACGCGCAGCCCGGGGAACATCGTTCCACACAGTGTCACCGGGCTGAGGAGCGGTGCTCCTTCGACATTCTCAATTACGTATGGCAATCCTGAGCGCTTGAGCATCTCCCGCACGGGTTCTACTAGCCGCGGCCATGCGTCAGAGTTGCCATTGCGCTTTGCAAGATCCGAATAGGATTGGCAGGGAGGGGATGCGTGAATCGCGTCGAACCGCCTGATAAACTCCTCACCAAGAGACAAGGCATCTGCTTGAAGAAACTCGAACGGGTAGTTAGGCTGCGGTTTGATGTCCACGCCAAAGACATCGAAACCAGCCCTGTAATAGCCCATGCCGGCACCACCCGCACAGCAGAATAGGTCAAGGATTTTTGGACGCAACGTGCCCGGAAAGCTTGGATTGACCGGCGAGAATGTTTGTTCCTCGAAGAGATCGGGCGTTGTTGCAGGCATGGTCCAAATTACTAAGTGACGCGCGAAATCTGGCTTGGCTGGATAAACTCAATATTACCACAGCCATCGAGGGCAAGGTTGTGATTCGAAGTTTTTTGGGAATGCCCAATCAACCGGGATGTCGCGGACTGCGCCAATGCGGTGAATGAGGCATGTGAGGCGCGGTGAGTTGAGCGATTATCATGCTGGCCATTTCTTTGGTATATTAATTCTTGCTTGCCAGCGGCGTTGGATCGCTATGAGCTAGGTTCATTTTCACGCGCGAGGCGACATTTTTTCCGTCGAGAGTCGCTGGGGTGAACTTCAGAGAAGTAAGCCAGGTAAAAATGTCTCGGTCCAGCTCCGCATTTCCCGTAGATCGGCTAAGCTTGATATCTGTTGCCGCGCCATTTCCAGTGACTCTTGAAATCTGCGATGACTGCAGTTTTGTTGGTCGCAGAGTCTTGCGAGTCAATCTGGCCGATCCTCGCCACGATAGCCGCACGGTCCATTCCGTCCGTAGATTCTAGCTTTGCGGAAGCGCAAAAGCGCAGTATATCCGTCGACACTGCAATGGAGTCTTGGCCCACAAGCGGACAATGCCCGGCATTCTGAAAAAAGCAAAAGTCTGAATCAGGAGCCGCGCGCGATTCTTTGTTTGCCTCGCGCAGGGTCAACGATTGGTCGTTGCCGCCGACAATGAACTGCGCGGGGAACTGCGCCTCGCCTAGGAGCAATCTGTCGTCACGCTCGTAAATGCGATCGTTGCGCTCGAGCGCAACCGAAGTCTCTGGCGCGAAATCGGATACGGCCAGCATCTTCTTGACGGCGCTGCCATAAAGCTCCCCATTCATGACGATCAGTCCGAGTACGTCTTTTGGATGCGCGGACGCATATTCCAACCCGACCATTGCGCCAAACCCATGACCAAGCACATACCACTGTTTGACGCCGATTGCCGTTCTCACCGCATCGATGTCGGCGACCAGATTCGCCATGGTTAGTCCGACTATTTCAGAAGACGTTGGATTATTGAGGTCGGCAATAGGGTAGTGTTGCGATTCGCCGCCGCCGCGAGGATCGAGATAAACGACATTTAAGGACTGCTCAAGCGACGCGCCCCAGGTAAAGTACGGGGCAATTGATCCACCTGGCCCATCTGGAATTAGCAATAGATACGGATTCGACTTGTCTGTCCCTCGAACCCGGAAGTGGAGAGCTGTACCATTAATTTGCTCGTGGTTGTCTTCATCGAAGGCGAAGCATGGGGCAGAAATCACCAGGATCACCAGCGTCGTTATAATGAGGTAGCGTAAGTAGGAATACATAGTCGGATTGTACCTATCGGAATACAAATACGGCCGTAGAGATTAAGTAGGATGACCCCGCGTAAGCGCGCCACCTGCCGCACCATGACGGGAAGGGCGAACCGCACTAGCAAGTTCCGAAGGTTAGCCCAGACGAATACGAAACTTGCAGCAATGTTGAATTCTCCTCCAATTGTGCTATAGTATACGGGCATTCATTGCCGAGGGGAGTTTTTGGTATGGCTACTTCATGTGCAGTCTGCGGCAAGGGGCCGCAGTACGGGCGGAATATCCGTCACATTCACTCAGGATCGTGGGCACTTCGCGCGCCGCGCACGCAGCATGTCTTCAAGCCGAACCTGCAGAGCGTCAAGACCGTCGTCAACGGTACGCCCAGCAAGCTGAAGGTCTGCACCAAGTGCATCAAGGCGGGCAAGGTTGCTCGCGCGGCTTAAAGTCCGGTTTTGCGGAGCCGTTTTGCTTGACAAAAGGGTTGCCCGCAAGTATAATAGCGAATTGTTCGCCCGGATTAGTTCGTAGCAGAGCTGAGTTCAGGCGGGCACGCAAGTAACAATTTACGCACTCTTAAGGGGGACTGGTCTTAGGAAAAAGCGGGAAGCTTAAAACATCCCGCGAGCCAGCAACTAGCATTCGAAACAGCATCTGAAATGGATTGTCTGTAGGAGAGCGCCCCCAACCCAGTTCGCGGCGAAACAGTTAGGCCGCAGGGTTTCGGAGGGGCGTTTTTGCGTGTAATCTGGCCAATTTGTAGGCCATTCCGAACGTTTTTGCATTAGAAAAGAAGATTGGCGGGCGATGCCAGCGCGAGCGTTTTGACGCATCGCGACATCGCAAAATGAAGAGGAAACTATGCCGACTATCAGCCAGTTAGTGCGCAAAGGGCGCGCGCGGATTTTGAAAAAGAGCAAGGCACCCGCTCTCAAGGGCAACCCCCAGAAGCGCGGCGTCTGCCTCGTCGTCCGAACTGTGTCTCCCAAGAAACCGAACTCGGCCCTGCGCAAAATCGCCCGCGTCCGGCTCACCAACGGCATCGAAGTCACCGCGTATATCCCCGGCATCGGCCACAACTTGCAGGAGCACTCGGTTGTGATGATCCGCGGCGGACGCGTCAAGGACCTTCCCGGTGTCCGATACCATATTGTTCGCGGCACACTCGACTCGGCTGGCACCAAAGACCGCAAGACCAGCCGCAGCAAGTACGGAACCAAGAAGCCGCAGCCGCTTAAGAAGAAGTAGTCAGCGCGAATAATTTTTGACGATAGGCTGAGATAGCCAAAATTCGACGACAGGGCCAAGCTTAAGGCCCAGTGGGGACACGATAAAGATATGCCTCGTAAAGGTCCAGTTCGCAAGCGTCCGATCATGCCGGATCCGCTTTTCAACAACAGGCTGGTGACACGGTTCATCAACCGAATGATGGTCGATGGCAAGAAGAGCGTCGCAGAGTCGATCTTCTACCATTCGCTCGAAGCCTGCGAGGCCAAAGCGGGCCGACGCGGGATCGAAATCTTCGATCAGGCTGTTCGAAATGTGATGCCGCAGGTTGAGGTTCGCCCTCGCCGCGTCGGTGGTGCCACCTACCAGGTTCCGATGGAAGTTCGCGCCGACCGCAAGGTGACGCTGGCGATCCGGTGGCTGGTGAATGCGGCCCGCAAGCGCAACGGCAAGACCATGATCGACCGTCTGTCGGCTGAGTTTCTCGACGCCGCGAACAATTCTGGTTCTGCAGTCCGCTCGCGTGAAGAGAAGCATAAGATGGCCGAAGCGAACAAGGCCTTCTCGCACTACCGCTGGTAACTCGGCGGGTCCGGTCAACATCCTGACCGGAAGTGCAGCCAGTCCCAGAATGAATTTTAGCGGAAATTGACCACCCCCGAGTCCAAGCCGGCTTCGGGGGTTGATCAGCGCAATTGTTAAGCGCATATTTGAGAAAGATTGAGACGAATCAATGGCACGTGACTATCCGTTAGACAAGGTTAGAAATATTGGAATCGCCGCGCATATCGACGCTGGCAAGACGACGTGTACCGAGCGCATCCTGTATTACACCGGCCGAACGTACAAGATCGGCGAAGTGCACGAAGGCGCGGCTACGATGGACTGGATGGCGCAGGAGCAAGAGCGCGGAATTACGATCACGTCCGCCGCGACGACGTGCTTCTGGGGACTGGAGTCCGACGAGACCGGCAAGGCGCGCAAGCAGACGCACAGGATCAACATCATCGACACGCCAGGCCACGTCAACTTCACCATTGAAGTCGAGCGAAGTCTTCGTGTGCTCGACGGCGTCGTTGCACTGTTCGATGCGGTCGCGGGTGTTCAGCCGCAGTCCGAAACAGTCTGGCGTCAGGCGACCCGCTATAAAGTTCCGCGCATGTGCTTCGTCAACAAGATGGACCGCATCGGTGCGGACTTCTTCCGCGCGGTCGGGACGATCCGAGATCGCCTTGGCGCGCCTGCGGTAATTCTGCAGGTGCCGATCGGTGCTGAAACGGACTTTGTTGGAGTCATCGATCTTGTCACCATGAAGGCAAACGTCTACAAAGACGATAAGGGCGAAAGCTACGAGATCACCGACATCCCTGCCGACTTGCTGGAGATTTCGCAGAAGTACCGCGAAACCATGGTCGAGCGGGTCGCGGAGTGCGATGATGAACTGACCGAAAAGTATCTTGAGGGCGAAGAGATCACGCCGGACGAGCTTTATGCCGCCATCCGCAAGGGCACGATCGAGATGAAGATCGTTCCGATCCTGTGCGGCTCAGCGTACAAGAACAAGGGTGTTCAGCCGCTGCTGGATGCTGTCGTTCGCTTCATGCCGTCGCCGCTCGACAAGGGCGCTGCGAAGGGCGTTGACAAGTACACGGGCGAGGAAGAGACGCGCGAGCCATCCGACTCGGCGCCATTTTCGGCGCTGGCGTTCAAGATTGTTACCGATCCGTACGGCCTGCTGACATTCTTCCGGGTCTACTCGGGCACGGTCAAGAAGGGCGACACGATCCTGATTGTCAACAAGGACAAAAAGGAGCGCGTCGGACGCATCGTCCGTATGCACGCCAACAAGCGCGAGGACGTCGACGAGGTCTACTCGGGCGAAATTGCCGCAGCTGTTGGCATTACGACGGCGACGACGGGCGACACGCTTGCCGGCGAAAAGGATCACATCCTGCTGGAGTCGATCAACTTCCCGGAGCCGGTCATTTCGGTTTCGCTGGAGCCGAAGACGAAAGCCGATCAGGAGAAGATGGGAATTGGTCTGGCCAAGCTGGCCTCCGAAGACCCCAGTTTCCGTGTCCACACCGACGAAGAGACGGCGCAGACCATCATTGCCGGAATGGGCGAACTGCACCTGGAGATTATCGTCAACCGCCTGATGCGCGAGCACAAGGTCGAGGCGAACCAGGGCAGGCCGCAGGTAGCATACCGCGAGACAGTCAAGGGCAAAGCCAAGGCGCGCGAAACGTACAAGCGTCAAACCGGTGGTAAGGGCCAGTATGGTGACTGCGAACTCGAAGTCGAGCCGCTGGAACCGGGTAAGGGATACGAGTTTGTCAACAAGACCGTTGGTGGCTCGATTCCGAAAGAGTTCATTAATCCAATCGAAATGGGTGTCAAGGGCGCTATGGCCCGTGGAGTTCTGGCTGGCTATCCAATGGTGGACATAAAAGTCACCGTTTTGGACGGTTCCTATCACGAAGTAGACTCGTCCGAAATGGCCTTTAACTTCGCCGGGTCGATGACCTTTCAGGAAGCAGCCCGCAAGGCCGGCATCATCCTGAAGGAGCCGATCATGAAGGTGGAAGTCGTTACGCCGGAAGGCAACATGGGCGATGTCATCGGCGACCTTAACTCGCGCCGAGGCCAAGTGCTCGGCATGGAGCAGGAGGTCGGAACCGGCAACCAGATCATTAAGGCGCAGGTTCCGCTTGCCGAGATGTTCGGATATGTCGGGTCGCTCCGCAGCATGAGCCAAGGACGGGCGTCCTATACGATGGAGCCGTCGCACTACGAGGAAGTGCCGCGCAACATCGCCGAGGAGCTGATTGCCAAGACTCAGGGTCGTGGCTCGACACGCGCGCAGTAGACGGAATGACTGGGCCGCAACATTGGATCGTGATCGAATTGGTGTTGCGGCTGAGTATACTAACGGTTCTGAAAATATTGGCAGCTTGGCTGCCCGAAAGTTTCCGCCCTGGCCCTAGGATTTGCGTCCCGGCCCGGTGTGGACTAAAGAAGCTGCCAGTTTCCCCATGCGGTGAGACGGCACTTCAATGAATACCGAATGGGACGCAAGCAGATTATTTGCGAATTTGTTCTAAGGAGAACCAAACGAAATGGCGAAACAGAAGTTTGACCGCAGCAAGACGCACGTGAACGTTGGCACGATCGGCCACGTTAACCACGGCAAGACGAGTTTGACGGCGGCGATCACGTCGGTGCTGTCGAAGAAGGGCTTTGCGCAGAAGAAGGCGTACGGCGACATCGACGCGGCCCCCGAGGAGCGCGAGCGCGGCATCACGATCAACACGGCGCACGTGGAGTACGAGACGGACACGCGGCACTACGCGCACGTCGACTGCCCGGGCCACGCCGACTACATCAAGAACATGATCACCGGCGCCGCGCAGATGGACGGCGCGATCCTGGTGGTGTCCGCCGCCGACGGCCCGATGCCGCAGACCCGCGAGCATATCCTGCTCGCCAGACAGGTCGGCGTCCCTGCGATCGTGGTCTTCCTGAACAAGGCGGACATGGTGGACGACGCGGAGCTGATCGAGCTGGTGGAGCTGGAGGTGCGGGAGCTGCTGAGCAAGTACGAGTTCGACGGCGACAACGCCCCGATCATCGTCGGCTCTGCGGTGAAGGCTCTGGAGGGCGACCAGTCGGAGATCGGCGAGCCTGCGGTGCTGAAATTGATGGAGGCGGTCGACAGCTACATTCCGGCCCCTGTGCGCGACACCGACAAGCCGTTCCTGATGCCGGTCGAGGACACGATGACGATCACCGGTCGCGGCACGGTCGCGACGGGCAAGGTCGAGCGCGGAGTCCTGAAGGCGGGCGAGCAGATCGAGATCGTCGGTCTTCGCGCGACCAAGAACACGGTCGCCACGAGCATGGAGATGTTCCGCAAGACTCTGGACACGGTCCAGGCGGGCGACAACGCCGGCATCCTGCTGCGCGGAGTTGAGCGCAAGGACATCGAGCGCGGTCAGGTTTTGGCCAAGCCGGGCTCGATCAAGCCTCACACGAAGTTCGAGGCCGAGGTCTACATCCTGAGCAAGGAGGAGGGCGGTCGGCACACGCCGTTCTTCACGGGCTACCGCCCTCAGTTCTACTTCCGCACGACGGACGTCACCGGCAACCTCGGTCTGCCCGAAGGCGTCGAGATGGTGATGCCCGGCGACAACATCAAGATCAGCGCGGAGCTGATCAACCCGATCGCGATGGAGGAGGGCCTGCGGTTCGCCATCCGCGAGGGCGGCCACACCGTCGGCGCGGGGGTGGTGTCGAAGGTCATAGAGTAAGATCCACCCGGCTCGTTCCTCGCCACCCTCCCGAAACGGGAGGGCAAGGTTCCCCTCCTTTCCGAAGGAGGGGCTAGGGGAGGTTCTTGGTGGGAAGCGGCGTGCGGGGATGGGTTCGCCAAATGGCGGCCCGGGCCCGCGCACAGCGTTGAAGTTGCAAACTTTGCGACATTCGCGCTTTTATAGTTTTCAACTGCACATTGGTAACCGGCATATTGCCGGAAATAGAGGGATAGCTAGTTATGCGTCGTGATAAAGTCCGAATTAGGCTTCGCGCCTTTGACCACCGTCTGCTTGATCAGTCCGCCGAAAAGATCGTCGAGACCGTGCGCCGCTCAGGGGCAAGAATTTCGGGGCCAGTTCTATTGCCGACCGAGATACAGAGAGTTTGCGTTCTGCGCGGCCCGACAATCGACAAGGAATCGATGGAGCATTTCGAGCGACGCACCCACAAGCGGTTGATCGACATCCTCGATCCCGGTCCAAAGACCATCGACGCTCTTGCCAGCCTTGATCTGCCGAGTGGCGTGGATATCGAAATCAAGCTGTAGGCTGGGCTTTTTGCGTGAATGTTACTGCCGAATCCTACATTAGCGCAGCTACGGAAAACGCACAGTCGGCACTTTTTCTGTACAGGGATAATAAGAATTATCCTTTGGCGCACTATGTTGCGGGATTAGCCGTTGAATCTGCATTTCGTGCATTCGCGATGCGGGCAAATGAGCCATTTGATGCTCGTCATGACTTAAGCTTTTGGTACCAGAAGGCGCATTTCGATACCTATGTGCCGGATTCGCAACTGCGACGGTTAGCCAGTGCGTTTGGTGTTGTTACTGCTCAGTGGCATAACTCACAACGCTATCATTCTTATGAACTGCTCGCTGCTCACCTGAAATCGATCAAACGAGACCGCGGGATTAAGGGCGATTTCGTTAAGGAGTTGACCCGCCACATGGTGGATTCGTCAATATTGATAGTTACATTTGCAGGTGTTAAATGGAAGAAGTGATCAAAACGCTGCAGGAGTCCTTTTTGGGAATCGACACGTCCGATTTGGAGATCGATCCTTATTCTCATCGAATAACAGGCCGCGTGATTTGGGCTGGATTCGAAGAGAAGAGTCAGATTGATCGGCAAGACATGCTTTGGGACGCGCTGGATGCCAGAATCCCTAAAGATTCACGGCCGTCCATTGGCATGATTTTGACGCTTACGCCCCTCGAAATTGCGGCTTATCAGGAAAATGCAGCGTAATTTAGTTTTGTGTCCTTGCAATCCATTGCAAGCATAGGGTAAACTGTTTCGTCGTTTGCGGATGTTTTTGAAGTCCGCGTTAGTTTGTTAGAGAACCCGCGTCACGCAAGGAAGGCCGTTAGGCTCCCCAGGTGCGCCGTGGAGGAAGATATGCCGGCTGCCATTTTAGGCACAAAGCTGGGGATGACCCAGATATTTGAGGCTGACGGTCGCGTCACGCCCGTCACCGTAATTGAGGCTGGGCCCTGCGTTGTTACGCAGGTCAAAACGGTCGAAAAGGATGGCTATTCCAGCATCCAGATTGGCTTTGGCACCCCCAAGGACAGCCGCCTCAATGAACCCCTTCGTGGACATTTCCGCGCCCATGGCGTCGAGCCTGCTCGTCATCTGACCGAGCTGCGCCTCGCCGAGGGCGAATCCCACCAGACCGGAGATACGTTCAAGGCCGACATTTTCGCTGAAGGCGAGAAGGTCTCGGTAACGGGCGTCTCCAAGGGCAAGGGATTTGCGGGCGTTGTCAAGCGATACCATTTTCATGGCGCCGACATGACGCATGGCTCGATGATCCACCGCAAGCCGCAGTCTTCCGGCGCGACCGACGCCGCGCGAACGTTCAAGGGCAACAAAAAGCCGGGCCACATGGGCTCTGAGCAAGTCACGCAGCAAGGTCTTAAAGTAGTCCGGGTCGATCCGGAAAAAAATCTCCTGCTTGTAAAGGGCGCGATTCCAGGCGCGAACGGCGGCCTGGTGCTTGTCCAGCGCTTTATCCGCTAGGGCAGGGAGTAAAAGTATATGTCAACAACATTTCAAGTTAAGAAGGCGGACGGCTCGTCGAGCGGAACCGCGACAGGTAGCGCTAAGCTGTTCTCCAAGACGGTGAACAAGGGCCTGCTCCATCAGGCGGTTTTGACCGAAGCGGTCAACAGCCGTCAAGATACGAAAAAGACCAAGACCCGCGCCGAGGTGCATCACACCACCCGCAAGCCGTACAAGCAAAAGGGCACAGGACGCGCGCGCCAGGGTATGACCTCCGCACCGCACTACCGTCATGGCGGTATCGCGCTTGGGCCTAGACCACGCGACATGCACAACAGCCTGCCGAAGAAGATGCGGCGCGCGGCGATTTCGGCTGCGCTATCGTCAAAAGCGGCTGAAAACTTGATAGTGGTGGTTGATTCGATCTCGTTCGATACGATCAGCACCAAGACTGCGGCGAACATGATCAAGGCACTAGAACTTACCGGTAAGCGAGTCCTGATTATTCTGGCCGAGCACAACGCCGTCGTTCACAAGTCGTTCCGCAACATTCCCAAGATTGAAGTCCGGTTCGCACCAGCGTTCTCGACTCGCGACGTGCTTATTGCTGAAACTGTCCTAATCACCAAGGACGCCCTCGACAAGATCGAGGCCGCATGGGGTGGCGAGCTTGAGAACGAGGCTGAGCCTGCGGAAGCGGAGGCCTAAGCAAAACCATGAGCATTACGACTAAGAGTCCTTACGAAATCATCATCCGGCCTATCGTGACGGAAAAGAGCGTCCTCGGCTCCAACGACGGCAAGTTCGTCTTTGAAGTCTCGAAGAACGCCAACAAGTACGAAATCGCGTGGGCTGTCGAGCAGATTCAAAAAGATATCAAGAACACGATCAATGTGGTCAGCGTCAACACCGTCGCCGCGCATGGAAAGAACCGGCGTGGCCGCTTCTTCAAGCGCGCGAACAAGGGGTTTGCCGCAGGCTACAAAAAGGCCATTGTGACGCTCAAAGAGGGTCAGCAGATCGAGCTTGTCGAGGGAGTGTAACTAAAACTCATGCCTGTAAAGCGATATAAACCTACAACGCCAAGCCGACGATTCCGAACGGTCTTTGACTATTCTGAGCTTACGACCGACAAGCCGGAGAAGTCGCTGCTGGTGCCGATCCCGCACTCCGGCGGTCGAAACCACAACGGTCGCCGCACCGCAGTCAATACGGCTGGCGGTAACAAGACGATGTACCGCATCATCGACTTCAAGCGGGACAAGGACGGCGTCCCCGGCAAAGTGGCCAGCGTCGAGTATGATCCCAATCGATCTGCGCGCATCTGTCTGATTCACTATGCCGATGGCGACAAGCGATATATTCTGTGGCCGGTCGGTCTGAAGGTCGGCGATACGGTCCAGGCAGGAGTCGGCTCCGACATCAAGCCGGGCAACTCGATGCCCCTTCATGCGATCCCGGTCGGAACTCAGATACACA
Source organism: uncultured Armatimonadota bacterium (assembly GCA_963699265.1). Taxonomy (GTDB): domain Bacteria; phylum Armatimonadota; class Armatimonadia; order Armatimonadales; family Capsulimonadaceae; genus CAXSEA01. The sequence goes on from OY969427.1 coordinate 3,848,264, forward strand.
ACCTTGAGTTGGTTCCGGGACGTGGCGGCAAGCTAGTCCGTACCGCTGGTGGAGTCGCGTCGCTGCAGGCCAAAGAAGGCAAGTACGCGACCATCCGCATGCCATCGACCGAAATGCGGAAGATTCTTCTGGAATGCCGCGCGACAATCGGCCAGGTTGCGAACCTTGAGCATGAGAACATCAAGCACGGCAAGGCTGGAAAGCTGCGCTGGAAGGGCATCTACATGCACAACCGAGGAGTTGTCATGTCGCCACGCGACCATCCACACGGTGGTGGTGAGGCCAAGTCGCCGATCGGGCGAAAGGGCGGCCCAGTGTCTGCTACTGGCGTTCTCGCGCTTGGATTCCGAACTCGTCGCAACAAGTTAACCGACAAGTATCGCATTCGTCGTCGTGGAGGACGAACCAAGTAGACTAATCCCCCTCCGGCTCGTTCCTCGCCACCTCCCCGAAACGGGAAGGCAAGGTTTCAGAGTCTAAGGGCAGTCCGCTTTGATGATGTTTTATGTCCTAGCAGGGCGAATTGAACAGATAAGAAACCTATGGCACGATCTCTAAAAAAGGGTCCTTACGCTGACCCCAAATTGTTGAAGCGTATCGACGAAATGAACGCTCGGAACGAAAAGCGCATCCTGAAGACCTGGTCGCGCCGCTCCACCATCTTCCCGCAGATGATTGGGCATACGCTGGCTGTCCACGACGGACGAAAGCATATTCCGGTGTTCATCACGGAGAATATGGTCGGCCACAAGCTAGGCGAGTTCGCGCTAACCCGCACGTTTAAGGGTCACGCCGGTTCGAAGGACACTCGAAGCCGCGTTCGTTAGGAATGCGCAGTATTGTCGCCGCTCCTGCAGATTGCAAGAGTGACAGCGACTTAAGATTTTTAGGTAGGGATGGATTAAAACCATGGAACGTCCGATGAACACGGCATCACGAGATCGCCTGTTCCACAAAACGGTTAATGAATATCTGCGCGGCACGGAAAAGCGCCACACGCCGGTGACTCGGCTGAAGGTCGCCAAGGGCAAGGACGGTGCTGTCAATATCGTCCTGCATACTAGCCGCCCTGCGATCCTGCGCATGGAGTCTAACGACATCAGTTCCGCGATCAAGGAGCAGATTGGCGAAGAGCGCGCTGTCAACATTGAAGTGGTCGCAGAGGCTCGCGCCGTCGCGAAATTTATACGCTGCTCGGCCCGCAAAGCGCGTTTTGTGATCGAGACAATTAAGGGCAAGCGGGTTTCTGAAGCGCTGGCGCTGCTTCGGTTTATTCCGAACATTGCGTCGGAGCCGCTTTCGAAGGTCTTGAAGTCGGCAGCTGCCAACGCCCAGGACGGATGGGGCGCGTTGCCGGAAGAGCTTAAGATTGCAAACTTTATCGCTGATGGTGGCCCGACCCTAAAGCGAGTGCGACCACGCGCTCAGGGGCGTGCGTATCGAATTTTGAAGCGCACCAGCCATTTGACGGTCATTTTGACCGAAATGCCCGCGCCGATCCAAAAGAAGCGGCCTCAGGGCAAGCCGAAGGCCAAGACTCCGCCGCCTGCGCCGAAGCCGAAAGCTGTTCCGGCACCTGCCGTGGTCGCCGAGTCGACGGCGCCAGTCGGCGGTGTGGAAGAGATTACGCCAGTTAATGCGACGCCGGTTGTTGAGCAGACCGCGGTTGCAGAGCCGGAAGTGGTCGCAGCGCCTGAGGAAGCGACGCCGGTCAGCGAGTCCGAAGCACCGGAGCAGGATGGTTCCGCAACATCGGATATTCAAGCGGAAGCGAATTCAGGGGAAGCTGCCGAGCCGAATCAAGAATAGTTCTGATTAGCTCGCAAGCGCCGAATCGGCGCAGTTCAGGGAGACATTAGAGTGGGTCAAAAAATCAATCCAGTCGGCTTCCGAGTCGGAGTCATTAGGGACTGGGACAGCAAGTGGTATCTCGACAAGGGCTATGCCGACGCGCTGGTTGAAGACTTCAAAGTGCGAAAGGCGATCAAAACCCGCCGCGAACTCGCCAACGCTGCGATTTCGCGGGTCGAGATCGAGCGCTGGCCGGATAAGCTGCAAGTACTTCTGCACACGGCTAAGCCGGGCATGATCATTGGGCGCGCCGGAAAAGGCATCGACGATCTTGCGGGTGTCCTCGCGAAGCTGACGAAGAAGAAGGATGTCCTGATCAACGTCTCCGAAATTCGGCATCCTGAGCTCGATGCGCAGCTTGTCGCGGAAAGTGTTGCGCAGCAGATCACAAAACGAATTGCGTACAAGCGCGCGATGCGTCAGGCGGTCACCAGGGCAATGAAGCTCGGGGCCAAGGGAATCCGCATCCTCTGCTCTGGCCGACTCGCTGGCTCCGAAATGGCGCGAAAAGAGAGCGACCGGTTGGGCAAGATTCCGCTCCAGACTCTGCGCGCGGATATCGATTACGGTTTCGCCGAAGCGCCGACGACTTACGGCAACATCGGCATCAAGGTTTGGATCTACAAGGGCGACATTCTGCCGGGCCAGAAGCGACTTTCGACCGCGGACATTGCGCTCCAGCAGCAGCAGCAGCGAAGGCTCCAGTCTGACGAAGGCTTTGGCGGCGATCAGCGCCAGGGCGGCGGACGTGGACGTGGCGGTCGCGGCGGCGGTGGTGGCGGCGGACGCGGCGGAGCTGGTGGCGGACGCGGCGGCGGTGGATTTGGCGGCGGCGGTGGCCGAGGCGGCGGTGGATTTGGCGGTGGTGGCGGTCGCAGGTAAGACCCACCCGGCTCGTCCCTCGCCACCCTCCCGAAGCGGGAGGGCAAGGTTTCGGGTTCCCCTCCTTTCGCAAGGAGGGGCTAGGGGAGGTAGCTCTCTGAAGACCCACCCGGCTCGTTCCTCGCCACCCTCCCGAAGCGGGAGGGCAAGGTTCGGAATTTAAAGTTTTTACTGGTTCGTTAGTGTTGCATGACTCTTTATTCGTAGAGTTTTGCTGAGGCCATCTTGGCCGCGTTTTGGAGAAATTGACTCATGTTAATGCCTAAGAAGGTAAAGTACCGCCGCGTTCATCGCGGTCGCCGTACCGGACGGGCTTCGGGCGGTACGCATATCGACTTCGGCGATTTCGCGCTGCAGGCTCAGGAGCAGTGCTGGATGACCAGCAACCAGATCGAGGCCGCTCGTATCGCCATGACGCGCCACATCAAGCGCGGCGGAAAAATTTGGATTCGGGTCTTCCCGGACAAGCCTTACACGAAGAAGCCAGCCGAAACCCGAATGGGATCCGGCAAGGGTGCGCCGGAGGGCTGGGTCGCGGTAGTCAAGCCAGGGCGCATTCTATTCGAAATGGCCGGAGTCGCGGAAGACCTGGCCAAAGAGGCGATGCGCCTTGCCGCGCATAAGCTGCCAATCGATGTCAAGTTCATCACACGGCGCGAGCAGGAAGCCCTTGCCAAGCACGCAGTCGGTGCGGAGCTTGAAGAGGCTGTCGAAAATACGAACCTCGACCACAACAAACCGGTCGATGCGTCGCCGAAAATGCCTGACCTTGGATCGGGCGTACTTGAGGACAACAATGGCTGATCATAAGACAGTGAAAGCTCGACTCGAAGAGCTGAAGCGGCTGCCAGAGGCCGATTTGAAGACGACCGTTGAAGCCGCTCGCCGCAACATCTATACGATCATGCGACAGCGGATCAGCAAGCCGGTCGAAAACGTCAAGGCGATCCGCACGAATCGCAAAGAGATCGCACGGGTCATGACCATATTGCGCCAGCGCGAACTTGCCGAGAAGCAAGCCGCAAAGTAGGATAACTGAACGATGGCAACTGAAACAAACACCGAAACTGCTGAAACAGCGGAAGCGCGCAACAGAAGAAAAGTCCGAACAGGCATAGTCACAAGCGACAAGATGGACAAGACTATCGTCGTCATGATCTCGAACCTTGTTCGCCATCCGCTCTACGGACGCATTGTCAAGCGGACCACTAAGCTTAAGGCGCACGACGAAGAGAACAGCGCACACGCCGGTGACACTGTCGAGATCATTGAGACGCGCCCATTGTCGAAAGACAAGTGCTGGCGACTACGCACCATTGTCGAGCGCGCCAAGTAAAAGGATTTGTTCGGCGTTGCCGAGCTAGCGAACTGAAATGATACAACCATACACCAGGCTTAAAGCAGCGGACAACAGCGGCGCACGTGAAATCCTTTGCATCCGCGTGCTCAAGGGATCGAACGCCCACTATGCGCACGTCGGCGACGTCATTGTCGGCGCGGTCAAATCCGCGACGCCAGGCGCCAATGTCAAGAAGGGCGATGTCATCAAGGCTGTCGTTGTCCGCACCAAGGACGCGATCAATCGCCAAGACGGATCGACCCTACGTTTTGATGAGAATGCGGCGGTGGTTTTGACCAACAATCTGGAGCCGCGCGGAACACGCGTCTTCGGCCCGATCGCCCGTGAGATGCGCGAGGCAAAGTTTGGCGGAGCGATGAAAATCGTCTCCCTCGCGCCGGAGGTTTTATAGTTAGATGGCCAGTCATACCGGATCAAAAATTCGCCGGGGCGACACGGTTCGCGTGATCACCGGCAAGGATAAAGGCAAAGAGGGTAAGGTCCTGCGCTCGGTTGCGCCGGATCCCGATCCCAAAAAGCCGCGCCCGTCGCGCCTCGTTGTCGAGGGCATCAACACGGTCGTCAAGCATCAGCGCCCGCGCCCGCAGCAGAACGTTTCGCCGTCCGCCAAGCAGCAGGAGTCGGGCCGGATCGAAGTCAACGCCCCGATCTATTCTTCTAAAGTCATGCTGGTTTGCCCGAACTGCGCCAAGCCGACCCGTATTCAGATCAAGGTGAGTCCGTCGGGCGAGCGCTTCCGGTCGTGCAAGGCTTGCGACAAGAAGATCGACTAGTATTTCAGATTGAGAATGGGCACAAAAGCCCTTCTGTCGGGCCGGTCGGAAATCGGCCAGAAAAAGATAGAAGAAATGACACCGAGACTTAAAGAAAAGTTTGCCAAAGAGGTTATTCCTGCGCTGCAGAAGGAATTTGGCTACAAGAACATCATGCAGGTGCCGCGCCTCGAAAAGGTCGTGATCAACATGGGAGTTGGCGCGGCCGGTCAGACCGGTGGCGATTCGAAGCTGCTGGACCATGCGGTGAGCGACATGACGACCATCACAGGACAGCGTCCGGTAGTCACGCGCGCCAAGAAGTCCGTCGCGAACTTCCGCCTGCGCGAAGGTGCGCGAATCGGTGCCAAGGTGACACTGCGCGGGCCTAAGATGTACGAATTTTTGGACCGGCTGTTCAATATTGCGCTTCCCCGTGTCCGCGACTTCGGAGGAATCAATCCAAACAGCTTTGACGGTCGTGGCAATTTTGCCATGGGCCTCAAAGAGCAGCTCATCTTCCCGGAGATTGTCTACGACAAGATCGACAAGATTCGCGGCATGGACGTGATTATTGTTACCACCGCAGATACCGATGCCGAAGCCCGCGCACTGCTCAAGAATCTCGGCCTACCGTTCCGCGGCGAGCGCAACGAGCATGGTGTCGCGACCATCGCGAAGTAGTTTCTGGCCGACCGGGCTAGGATTTGCCGCGCTGAAATCAGCCTGCAAATAATTTCTTGAACTTTGACAATTTTATAGAGTAATACGCTGCGTCCGTCGCGTATTGTCCATTAAGGCCCCATTCCCGGCCAGAGTTGCCGGGGGACCAAAAAACTAAGCTAGCGCTTGGAAGGGGATTCAAAATGAAACGATACGCGTGCGAGAATATCCGCAACATTGCCCTTGTCGCGCATGGAGGCGCAGGCAAGACGACTCTTCTTGAGGCCATCCTTTATGTCGCCGGTGCGATTGATCGCCAGGGGCGAGTTGAGGATGGCAACACGGTTTCCGATTTCGATCCGGAAGAGATTCGGCGCAAGACCAGCATCCACGCAAGCCTCGCAAACTGCGAGTGGAACGGGACCAAGATCAACCTGGTTGATGCGCCCGGCTATGCAGATTTCGTCGGTGAAGTTGCAGGAGCGATGCGCGCCGTTGACGGCGCGATTTTTGTGTCTGCAGCGCAGGCGCAGGGAGTCGATGTCGGCTTCGAGAATGCGTGGGACTACGCTAAGCGCGAAGGAATCGCTAGAGCTGTTTTCGTCAACAAGATGGACAAGGAGAATGCGGATTTTAGTCGCCTTCTCGACAGTCTCCGCAATCGTTACGGTAAGGCGATCGCGCCCGCAGAGCTTCCCATCGGAAGTGGGCCGTCGTTCCACGGAGTTGTTGATCTAGTCCATCTGAAGGCGTACGCGTTCGAGGCAGGCGAAAAGATCGATCACCCCGAAGGAATTCCGGCCGATATGGCGGATGCCGTTGCAATGTACCGGGAGCAGCTGATCGAATCGGCCGCCGAGAGCGATGACGAGCTACTGGAAAAGTATCTGGGCGGCGAAGAGCTGACCAACGAGGAGATTGAGCGCGGACTGCACGAAGGGATGGCGGCTGGGAAGGTTGTCCCGGTGCTCTGCGGAGCGGCGCTTAAGGATATGGGCGTCCGGGTGTTGCTGGACTTAATCTGCGCCGAGTTCCCAATACCAGCGGAACGGCCATCGTGCAAGGGCAAGAATCCGCAAAACGGTACCGAAGCAAGTCCAGTTTGCAAGGAAGACGGGCCGCTTTGCGCACAAGTTTTTAAGACCATTGCCGATCCGTATGTTGGTAAACTAACCTATCTTCGGGTATACTCAGGAGTTCTAAAATCCGATACCGCCGTTTGGAACTCACGCACCGGCAAGGAAGAGCGGATCGGCCAACTCTATGCGATGCGCGGAAAGCAGCAGACCGCAGTGATGGAGGCAGGCGCGGGCGACATTGTGGTCGTTCCGAAGCTGGCTGAAACGCGGACTTCGGACACGCTCTGCGAAAAGCAGCGACCGATTGAGCTGTGTCCGATCGATTTTCCGGAGCCGGTCTTTACACTGGCGATTTCGGCGAAAACAAAACTTGACGAGGACAAGCTGGGTGCTGCGCTGCACCGGCTTGAGGAAGAGAACCCGACATTCGCGCTCAGGCGCGATCAGCACATGGGCGAAACGTTATTGATCGGTACCGGCGAGGCGCACATCGACATGCTGGTTGAGCGTCTTGGCCGTTTTGGCGCGCATGTCGTAACCAAATCGCCGCATGTACCGTTCCTGGAGACAGTTACGGGCCACGCCAAAGCCGAGGGCAAGCACAAGAAGCAGACCGGCGGGCGCGGGCAGTTCGGCGATTGCTGGATCGAGATCGAGCCAAGAGAGCGCGGCGCAGGATACGAGTTTGTAGATCATATTGTCGGCGGGTCGATCCCGAGGCAGTTCATACCGGCGGTTGACAAAGGTATTCAGGAAGCGATGGCGCGCGGAGTGCTTTCCGGAAATCCGGTGGTCGATGTGCGGGTGACTGTCTACGACGGCAAGTACCACGATGTGGACTCGTCGGAAGCGGCATTCAAGATCGCTGGGAGCTTGGCGTTCCAAAATGCGGCCATGATGGCGCACCCAGTTCTGCTGGAGCTGGTGATGAATGTGACCGTGACCGTGCCCGAAGAGTATATGGGCGATGTCATTGGCGACATCAACTCGCGGCGCGGAAGAGTGCTTGGGATGGACCGGAAGCCTGCGGACGAGAGCCGAGCCCCTGCGATGCAGGTGGTAAAGGCGACTGTGCCGGAGTACGAGATGTTGCGGTACGCGATCGATTTAAGGTCGCTGACCCATGGGCGGGGATCGTTCCACGCGGAGGCTTCGCATTACGAGGAAGCGCCGCCGATGATCGCGCAGCAAGTAATTGATGAGGCCAAAGCAAACGGCTTCAGCATACACGTAGAGCATTGATTCAGATTTGAGTCCGGCCCGCGCCGAGTTGCGCGGGCCAGGACATGAAGCAGGAGACCGAAGAGATTGGCCAAAAAGTCACTGATCGAAAAGGCGAATAAGAAGCCTAAGTTTAAGGTACGCGGCTACACGCGCTGCAGAATCTGCGGCCGGCCGCGCGCGGTTTTCAAGGAGTACGGACTTTGCCGCATCTGCTTCCGCGAGCTCGCGCACAAGGGACATATCCCTGGAGTGACCAAGGCGAGCTGGTAGGAGTTCGGATTGCAATTCAGCGCTGAACAGTACAGGGCTGCCGCGCTGGAGCATATCGACTCAGCCGAAAGTCTGCATGAAAGTGGAAAGTATCTGCTTTCGCACTACGTATCCGGTCTTGCCGTGGAATGCATATTTCGGGCGTATGGATTTAAGAAGCAAAGAGCATTTGATGGACGGCACAACCTTTTGGCGTGGTACGAGCAGTCAGGCTACGATCGTATCGTTCCAAAAATGCGGTCATCTCAAATCGCGAGTAATCTGGCTGAGGTCGCTCGTAGATGGCGTAATGACTATAGATATAGAGCTCCGAAACATTGACCCGGTTTTTGTTAGAAAACAGGCTTCAGCGTGGATTAGTCGGCGATCTACTTCAATCGAGCAGCTTTTTGCTACTCAACGCCGCAATCGAGATTGTTGAATTAGGAGATGTGAAATGGCCGGAGTAAAGGAACGGGCTGAGCAAGTCATTGCCGCAAACTTTCCGAACTCATTGCCGAATCTACGAATAATTCCTGCGAGCGGAGCGCTCGGCGGGTGGGTTCTCTGGGAAGGTTTCGAGGACAAGGATCAGGTGCAACGCCAGCAAGAGCTCCGGTCCGTGCTTCGCGAAAACCTTACAAAGGAAGAGCAGCGTGAGCTAACCGCAATTTTCACGCTCACACCGTTTGAATACGAGTCGATCATGGATGACTCGGTCGATGAAGAATAGTTAAGTCTGCAGCCCATATCGGGGAGCGATCACGCTTCCGGCTGATGGAGGAAATTGAATGCCAGTATCGGACCCCATTGGGGACCTATTAACACGAATCCGCAACGCGAACAGCGCGGCACACGACTCGCTTGAAGTCGAGTCCTCGAAAATCAAGGTCGAGGTTGCCCGAATCCTGCAAGAGGAGGGCTACATCAAGTCCTACGAGATGGTCTCCGCTCCTATCCAGGACAAGATCAAGATCACCCTCAAGTACGGTGCGCGCAACCGCGAGAAGGTCATCACCGATCTTCGACGCATCAGCAAACCCGGACTGCGCGTCTACGCCGGTCGGGACAAGTTGCCCCGCGTTCTGCGCGGACTTGGCATTGCAATCATCAGCACATCGCACGGAATTATGACGGACCGGCAGGCGCGCAGACTTGGAGTCGGCGGCGAAGTGCTGGCGTACGTCTGGTAAGGAGTCAATCATGTCAAGAATTGGTAAACTTCCCATTCCCGTGCCCGCTGGTGTAATTATTACGTCGGCAGCCGATGGCGAAGTGACAGTCAAGGGTCCGAAAGGAACGCTCGTGCGTCGTCTGCATCCAGACATGACCATCGAACAAACCAACGGCCATCTGGAAGTGAAGCGGCCGACCGACGAGGATCGTCACCGCGCCTTGCATGGCTTGACCCGCACGCTGGTCAGCAACATGGTGACCGGCGTTTCGACCGGATTTCGGCGTGTTCTAGAGATCGAAGGTGTCGGCTATCGCGCAGGTAAGGATGGCAACAACCTGACCCTCGCGCTCGGTTTTTCGCACCCTGTCCTGATCGAGCCGCTTCCTGGGGTTTCGTTTGAGACGGGTCAGGATCCTGCGACCCGCCGTCCGTTTGTTGCCATCACCGGGATGGACAAAGAGGCAATCGGCCAGCAGGCCGCGGTTATCCGAAAGCTTCGTCCGCCGGAGCCCTACAAGGGCAAGGGCATCCGTTATCAGGGTGAACTGATCCGGCGCAAGGCTGGCAAGTCGGGCAAGGCTGGCGGCAAGGGCGGCAAGAAGAAGTAAAGACCGACCCGGCTCATTCTTCGCCACCCTCCCGAAGCGGGAGGGCAAGGTTGGGGGAATGAGCTTGTGTGCAAGGCAAGCAAAATATTATCTCGCATCGCTAACGTCGTTGCGTTAGGCATAGAGCGGGTCAAGAGGAAACTCAAACAAAATGGCATTGATGAACAAAGACGCAACGCGTCGCAAACGACATATTAGAGTCCGCAAGAAGGTCAACGGCAGTCCGGAGCGGCCGCGCCTGAACGTCTACCGAAGCACGAACCATATCTATGCGCAGCTCATCGACGATGTTGCGGGCAAGACCTTGGCGTCGGCATCTTCAGTCGAGAAGGCGCTCGGCCTCAAGACCGGCGGAAATCTCGACGCGGCCAAGGTTGTCGGCAAGGCGGTTGCGGAGCGCGGCAAGGCTGCGGGAATCGAAAAGGCGGTCTTTGACCGCGGCGGATATCTCTATCATGGCCGAATTGCGGCCCTGGCTGACGCGGCGCGCGAGGGCGGGCTCGACTTCTAAGAGCTAAAGAAAAACGAAACTATGGCACTGATTAATCCCGATACGCTGGATCTCAAAGAGCAGGTCGTTCGCACCAACAAAGTGCAGAAGACCCACAAGGGCGGACGCACCATGTCGTGGAGCGTTCTAATTGTAGTCGGCGATGGCGACGGCCATGTCGGCGCGGGCATCGGCAAGGCGCGCGCCATTCCGGATGCGATCCGCAAAGGCGTTGAGGCGGCTAAGAAAAATATTGTTCAGGTTCCGATGGTCGGATCGACCATCCCGCACGAGATCGTTTCGCGTGTTGCTGCGGCGGAAGTGATGCTGCGGCCCGCATCGCCAGGTACCGGCGTTGTTGCTGGTGGATCGGTGCGTGCAATCTTGGAAGCGGCGGGTGTCCGCGACGTCCTCGCGAAGAGCCTGGGTTCGAGCAACCCGATCAATGGTGCTTGGGCTACTCTAGATGCACTGCGCCGATTGAAGCGAGCAACTAACATTGCCCGGCTTCGTGGTAAGGACATTCTGGAGATTATTTCCAAGCAGACCGCGGCAGCGTCCGGAATCGATATCGGATTCGTGCCGTCCAGCACGGAACATCTGTTGAACGGTGCCGCGCCGGTCGCTGCAGTTGAAGTGGCGCAAGAGCCAGCGGCAATTGCGGAAATTGTTGCGGAGACCTCGCCTGTTTTGGAAGCTGCGCCGGTTGCAGAGACTGAGGCACCTGTTGTTGAAGAAACGCTAGTTGCTGAGGCTGCGCCCGTCGTGGAAGACGGAGGCTGCTCCGGACGTTAGAGGCGGCTGCGGAGACATCTGCATCGGAAGCGACTGCTGAGCCAGCACCCGCTCCCAAGAAATCTACTCGAAAGGCTACACCAGATGCTTAAGATCACTCTCAAGCGAAGCCTGATCGGCTACGAGAAAAGCCAGCGGCTCACCGCAAATGCGCTCGGCCTGGGCAAAATCGGATCGACTGTAATTCAGCCCGACTCCGAACCAATTCGGGGAATGGTTTTCAAGATTAAGCACGTATTGCATGTGGAAACCATCGCGGAAGATGGTGGAAGTGGCGCACAGGCGTCCGCAGCGGCGTAAGCCAAAGGATAGTTTACGAACATGAATTTGACTGACATACAACCGAACGAGGGCCAGCATCTGGCGCGAAAGCGCGTTGGACGCGGCATCGGCTCGGGAACAGGCAAGACCTGCGGACGTGGCCATAAGGGCGACAAGGCGCGTGGACATATCCGGCCGGGATTTGAAGGTGGCCAGACTCCTCTGCACCGACGACTTCCGCACTTCCGCGGCTTCACGCAGCACAACAAGAAAGAGTACGCCGTGGTCAACCTCGGCGATCTCGAAAAGTTTGAGAACGGCGACGTCGTTTCGCCCGAGACGCTCAAGGCAAAGCACATCGTCAATGACTTTAAGAGCGGCGTCAAGATTCTTGGCAGCGGCGAACTGACCAAAAAGCTCACCGTCACGGCGCACCAGTTTTCGAAGAGCGCAGCGGACAAAATCGTCGCGCTCGGCGGGACAGCCGAGACAGTGAAACTGGACCACTTTGCCTCCAATTCGAAAGAGATTGCGAAGTAGTTAGGCCGCGCGGCCTCCTGTAGACGTACGAAACACAAACATGGCGACGACAAGACGTATCAATCGACCATCGGACATTCCTGGTGGGGGCGGCAAGCCAAGCGGCGGAGCGAGCAAACAGGCGCAAAACACGTTTGTTGAGTCGCTCATTGCCGCCTGGAATATCCCGGAGCTTCGCCGCCGGATTTCGTTCAACTTCTACATGTTCTTGATCTATGTGGTTGGCTTGCACATCCCGATTCCGGGAATCAACCACGCTGCGCTCAACAGCTTCTTCAGCGCCGGCGGCAAGGGCGGCGGACTACTGAACCTAGTCGACGTTTTCTCGGGCGGCGCGCTTAAGCAGTTCACGGTGTTTGCGATGGGAATCATTCCCTACATCAACGCAAGCATCATCATGCAACTCCTGACGTTCGCTATCCCGCAGTGGCAGGAGCTTAGCCGAGAGGGCGAATCGGGCCGCCGCAAGATCGCGCAGATCACGCGCTACCTTACTGTTGGGCTTGCGTTCTTGCAGTCAATCGGCATGATGTTCCTGCTGACATCGCAACACATCATTACGCCGTCGTTCCTGTCGGTAACGCCGATGGTGCTGTCGCTAGTGGCCGGAACATCGTTCCTGATGTGGCTTGGGGAGCTGATCACCGAACGCGGCATCGGAAATGGTGTCTCGCTGATCATCTTCTGTGGAATCATGGTGCGGTTGCCGTTCCAGATTGGCCAGGTTGCCGCGCAGGTGACCGGCGGATCGGTTTCGCCGCTTCAAGTGCTTTTGCTGGTGGTCGCGTTCTTTGGGACGGTAGTCGGAATTGTCTACATGACTCTCGGTCAGCGTCGCGTGCCAATTCAGCATGTGCGACGCATCGTCGGCAACAAGATGACTCAAGGCGGCACTTCGTATTTGCCGTTCAGGGTCAATTCGGCGGGCGTCATCCCGATCATTTTTGCGGTTTCGATCCAGCTTCTGCCGCTGACTTTGGCGACGTATGTCCCGATTAACACCCATTTGGGAAGCGCGCCGATTGGTCTGTGGCTTCATGAGGCGTCGGACTGGGCATCTCCGGGCAAGAATGTTTTCACCGCGATCATCTACGCGGCGATTATCGTGTTCTTCACCTATTTCTGGACGGCGGTGATGATGGACATCCCGCATATCGCTCAGGACTTGAAGAAGTACGGTTCGTTTATTCCGGGGATTCGCCCAGGCAAGCCGACCGAAGAGTACCTTGATAAAGTTATGACCAGAATCACGTTCGCTGGCGCGCTTTTCTTGGCGCTGGTCGCGCTCCTGCAGTACTGGATTCCGGCGTGGACAAACACGGGCAACTCGTTCACCCTTGTGGGTGGAACATCTTTGCTGATTGTCGTCGGTGTCGCGCTGGACACGATGCAGGCCATCGAAGCCCAGCTCTTGATGCGCCACTACGAAGGATTTATTCGCTAGGCCGAAGGGCCGCGGATCGCCGCAAGAACTTCGCCCTGAGGCGAGGGGGTTGACGGCAGGGGTATAATACCCGGATGGTTAGTCTGAAAAGTCCGGAACAGATCGAGATGATGCGCCGCGCCGGACGTGTTGTAGCCGAAGTGCTGCTAGCGATGCGCGACGCGATTGTTCCGAACGAGACGACCACACTCGAACTTGACGAAATCGCAGCGGAGATTGTCAAAAAGCGCGGCGCGGTGTCGGCGTTCTACGGCTACAAGCCGCCGTTCAGCGAGGTGCCGTACAAGTATTATACATGTCTTTCGGTGAACGAAGAGGTAGTCCACGGGCTGCCGTCGGCCAAGCGCAGGCTGAAATCGGGAGACATTATTACGCTTGATTTCGGCGCGGGGATCGAGGGATGGTACGCCGACGCGGCCATCACGGTACCGGTTGGCGACGTTTCGCTTGCGGCAAAGAACCTGCTAGTCGTCACTCGCGAGGCGCTTTATAAAGGCATTGCGGAGGCGAAGGCGGGCGCGTTTATCGGGAATGTTTCGAACGCGGTGCAGCGGCACGCGGAGCGAAGTCGCTACGGGGTGGTCCGCAGCTTGGTCGGACACGGGATTGGCCGAAAGCCGCACGAAGAGCCGCAGGTGCCGAACTACGGTGCACGGAACAAAGGCGAAGTTTTGCGGAACGGCATGACGATCTGCATCGAGCCAATGATCAATATGCGCTCGGCGGATGTCAAGCATGTTCCAGGCGACGATTGGACGATTATCAGCGCGGACAGATCATTGTCTGCGCACTTTGAACACACGGTTGCGATTACGGCGGATGGTCCCGACATTTTGACCGACCTGACGCCACAGGAGAAATAACAAGCCTATGCCAGGCCCAAGAGGCGGCGGTGGTTACCGCGGCGGAGGCAGTGGACGTGGACGAACCGGTTCGAACGGTGGCGCTCCTCGTCCAAGGCCGGAGCCGAAAGAGAAACAGACTTACGAAAAGGAAAAGGCCATTGAGGTGGAGGGGGTCGTTCTCGAAACCCTCCCTAATGCCATGTTCCGCGTAAAGCTTGAAGGAGAGCATGTCATCCTGGCACAGGTGTCGGGGAAGATGCGCCTTCACTTTATTAAGATTCTGCCGGGAGACCGGGTGCGTGTCGAGATGTCGCCGTACGACCTGACACGCGGCCGAATCCAGTACCGATATAAGTAGATTCCCGGTTAGGGAAGCGCCAGCGATCATGCGAAATTGGGTTGCGGCGTGAGGGAGATTGTTCGATGAAGGTTCGTGCATCCGTTAAGAAAATTTGTGAGAAGTGCAAGGTGATCAAGCGCGAGGGAGTTGTGCGCGTGATCTGCAAGAACCCGAAGCACAAGCAGAGGCAGGGGTAAGACTCTCCTCCGCCTCCCGAAACGGGAGGAGCCATTTGGTTCCCCTCCTTTCGGAAGGAGGGGCTAGGGGAGGTAGAAAGACCCCTCCGGCTCGTTCCTCGCCACCTCCCCGAAACGGGAAGGCAAGGTTGAAAAGAGTTCACAGCGAGACGTTGTTGAAAAGTTTGCGGCAAGGCAAGTTCGCCGCATTGTTGGGATCAACCAGACAATTGAGTCTGGACCGAGAAGTTTGACCAAAAGTCAAATGTAAACTTCGCGTTGATTCGTTCAACCGGAGGATTGGCGACCGAGACATCCATCGGCGCCGCGAAGGAGCTTATTCGTTGGCACGTATTGCAGGCATTGACCTACCGCGCGACAAGCGCGTGGAGTACGCACTCCTATCTATCTTCGGGCTGGGCTTAACCAGCAGCCGCAAGATCCTGGCCGACACGGGCGTCAGTCCTGACACCCGCGTCCGCGATCTTACCGAAACGGAAACCAACCGTCTTCGCGAAACAATCGAGCGCGACTACCGCGTCGAAGGCGATCTTCGCCGTCAGCTCGATATGAGCATCCGCCGCTTGAAGGAGCTGCGCTGCTATCGCGGAATTCGCCACATGCGGCATCTGCCGGTTCGTGGTCAAAAGACCAAGAGCAACGCCCGCACACTTCGCGGCAAGCGTCGGCCGATCGCCGGTAAAAAGAAGGTTGGGAAGAAGTAATCCATGGCGCGCAAACAACAGACAAATCAAACCAATACCCGCAGCCAAAAGCCGCGCGAGTTCAAGAATATTGCCCAAGGCATCGTTCACGTTCAATCGACGTTCAACAACACGATTGTTTCGATCACCGATACTCGTGGCGATCTGATCTCCTGGGCAAGCGCCGGGAAGGTCGGCTTCAAGGGTTCCCGCAAGAGCACCCCGTTCGCCGCGCAGCTTGCCGCTGAGAACGCTGCTCGCAAGGCGATGGAGCATGGACTGCGCCGCGTCGAAGTCATGGTCAAGGGACCAGGCGCAGGCCGCGAAACCGCAATTCGCGCACTCCAGCAGGTCGGCATCGAAGTGACCCTCATCAAGGATGTCACGCCGCTGCCGCATAATGGATGCCGCCCGCCCAAGCGACGCCGCGTCTGACGCGCCGGTCAATTCGCGTTTGATTCATCATTTTATGCCTCCATGCAATGATTCATGCAACGGGGCTGTCCATTGATTTGGACTCCAGCGAGATTCTAAGGAAACGATAGAGATGGCTGCCAATCACGATCCCAAGTGTCGCCAGTGCCGGCGCGAGGGCATGAAGCTCTTTTTGAAGGGCTCACGATGCTATAGCAAGAAGTGCGCGATCGAGCGCCGCAATGTGCCGCCCGGCCAGCATGGCCCCGGCTCCGAGCGAAAGAAGGTCACGGAATACGCCCACCAGCTTCGCGAAAAGCAGAAGACCAAGCGTATCTACCGCGTGCTCGAGAAGCCGTTCCGCAACTATTTGGCAGAGGCCGAGCGGCGACGCGGTGTTACGGGCGAGAACCTGCTCCAGCTTCTGGAGCTGAGGTTGGACAACGTGGTGTACCGCTTGAACCTTGCCGCATCGCGCGCTCAGGCCAGGCAGCTTGTCTGCCATGGTCACTTTATGATCAACGGTCGCCGTGTCAATATTCCGTCCTACATATTGCGGCCAGGAGATGTTGTCGATGTCCATGAGAGCAGCCGCAAGCTGCCTCCGATGCTCGACTCGCTTCGCGGCATGGGACGACGGATACCGGAGTGGCTGCAGTTCAACTCCAATAACCTGAATGGAAAGATTCTGGCCGCGCCAACTCGCGAGCAGATTGATTCTGAAGTTGAAGAGCAGCTTATCGTTGAATTCTATTCCCGTTAAGTAGTTCTGAGTTACGACCATGTCGGCTCATGCGCATCCGGACGAACGCTGTCCGTTGAGGCGCATGAGCCAAACCGACGTTACGTGCGTGATACGACGAGAGTCGTGTCCGGTAACAGATAATCTTAGAGGATCCATGACTGAAACGATCACCTTTCCGGAAATCAAGGCGCTTGAACAAAATGAAGACTACGCCAAGTTTGTGGTTGAGCCGCTCGACAGGGGCTATGGCGTAACGCTCGGCAACTCGCTGCGCCGCGTGCTGCTGTCTTCGATTCCCGGCGCAGCCGTCACAACCGTCAAGATCGACGGCGTTCTGCATGAGTTTTCGACCATTACCGGTGTTAAGGAAGACACCACAGAGCTTCTGCTCAACATTAAGAACCTTGCATTCAAAGTCCACGACGACGGCTCGTCGGTATCGCTGAACAATGGCACCAAGCCGGAGCCGCGAATCGCGCATATTGATGTGCATGGGCAAGGAACGGTCACTGGCGCGGACGTGCATTGCCCGCCCGACATGGAGCTGATGAACCCGGAGCTATATTTGGCGACGGTATCCGACGAGAACGCTCGGCTTTCGATCGAACTTACTGTCGATATTGGCAAGGGCTATGTGCTGCCGGAGAAGCAGGACAAGTCGCGGCAGCTGATCGGGGTCATTCCGATCGGTGCGGCGTTTACACCGGTGCGCAAGGTCTCTTATGTCGTCGAAGCGACCCGCGTCGGCTTCAAGACTGACTTTGACCGATTGGTTCTAGAAATCTGGACAAACGGCACCATTTCGCCGGCGGAATCGCTTGGGATGGCCGCGCATACGCTTGAGCAGTTCTTCCACCAGTTTGTGGCTGCGCCGCTTGGCCGTGTGCTTACAGCAGGGATTATCGATGGCGACGGACGTCGCGGCGGACTCGCCAACGGCGCGCCCGACGCGCGGATCGAGGAGCTGGACTTCTCGGTGCGAACGTACAACTGCCTTAAGAAGGCGAACGTGCTCACCATCGGCGAACTTGCGCAGATGAGCGAAGGCGATCTGATGCAGATTCGCAACTTTGGCAAGAAGTCGCTCACGGAAGTCAAAGAGAAGCTTGGACTGCTTGGCCTAAATCTTAAGGGCGATACCGGCGGCCCAAGCGAGTACGACTCGGCTGACGACGAGGACGAAGAGGACGAGGCCGTAGCCGACGCTGAAACTGAAGAAGAGGACGAGGCCGAAGAAGAGGCGTAAGACCCACCCGTCTCGTTCCTCGCCACCCTCCCGAAGCGGGAGGGCAAGGTTTAGGATTTTTGTGGGACGGGCGTCCCAGCCCCTTAAGACCCTCCCAACCTCCCGAAACGGGAGGAGCAGGATTGAGAGATAGATTCTTGGTTCGGGCTGAATATTATTTGCGATTTTCGGCTACGGATTGAAAAGGAAAGTTTAGGACATGCGACACCGAGTAGGCGGACGGAAATTTGGATTGCCGAGCGATCAGCGCCGGGCCCTGTTGAAGGGACTTGTGCGCGCTCTGTTCATCTATCAGCGCATACAGACGACCGAAACCCGCGCCAAGGATGTTCGGATCATCGCGGAGCGGCTCATTACGCGCGGCAAGACTGACACGCTGCATTCGCGGCGTCAAGTGAACCGGTACCTGACCGACGAAACGTTGGTACGGCATCTGTTCACCGTGATCTCGCCGGAATTTAAGGATACGCCGGGCGGCTACACTCGTTTGACGAAAATCGGTCAGCGGCGTGGCGATGCGGCCCCGATTGTGATGCTTGAACTGGCGACGGATCGCGATTTCGGACGGCCAGTGCTTCCGGAGAAGATCGGAACCGTGCGCGTCGACAAGACCTACTAGGCCGATTTGCGCTGTTTGTCCAACGTGACCTATGCGCAGAATTTGCCTGACGATTGAGTACGACGGCACGGATTTCGCGGGATTCCAGACGCAGGCGTCTGGCTCCCGAACCGTGCAGGAGACACTTAGTCAGGCGATTGCGACGATTACGGGCGAAATGCCAAACGTGGTCGGAGCCGGACGAACAGACAGCGGTGTCCATGCTTTGGGTCAGGTCATTCATTTTGACTCGGCGACAAGACTAATGACGGAGCGGCTAGTATCGGCACTCAACGGCGTTTTGCCCAAGGATGTTGCGGTAAGTTGCGGGAGTGATGTCGAAAGCGGATTCCATGCGCGCTTTTCGGCGATCAGACGGAGTTATGTCTATCTGATACATAATCGGACCCAGCGGCCGGCGTTGTGGAACCGCTACAGTTTGCATGAGCCTCGCGAACTGAATGTTGGGGCGATGCGGGACGCGGCGAACGCGCTGGTAGGAGTGCACGATTTTAGTTCTTTCGCGAACTCCGGAGGCGATCCGGGATCGACTACGGTGCGCAGGCTCGAGAAGCTGCAAGTGCGGCGGGCAAGCGGCGGCAGTATGATTGTGGTGCGCTGTACGGCGAACGCGTTCTTGCGGTCGATGGTTCGTAATTTGGTCGGGAGTTTGGTGGATGTTGGTCGCGGCGCGCTATCGCCAAACGATCTCCAAGCAATTTTAGATTCGAAGGATCGGACGAAAAATCCATCTGCGACGATTGCCGCACGTGGATTGTGTCTATTGAAAGTGGATTATGCGGCTGCAGCCGCGGATGCGGCGAGTTCCGCCGCAGAGTTTGACGAGGAAGGATAACTTGACCGTGATTAAGACTTTTAGCGCAAAACCTAAAGATATGGAGGCCAGCCGAGCCTGGTTTGTCATCGACGCGACCGGCGTTCCGATGGGACGTCTCGCCGCTGATATTGCGCGCCTCTTACGCGGTAAGCATAAGCCGCAGTTTACGCCGCATGTCGATTGTGGCGACCACGTGGTGGTCATCAACGCCGCCAAAGTCCGCCTGACTGGCAACAGCAAGGCGCTTGAGCCGGTCTACCATCACACGCTGTATCCCGGTGGCATCCGGTCGATCGCGCGACTTCGCGAGATCGAGAAGTCGCCGGAGAACGCGATGCTGCGCGTTGTCAAGGGCATGCTGCCGCACAACACGCTTGGCGCGCACATGCTGAAGAAGCTGAAGGTTTACAGCGGCGCGGAGCATCCGCACACCGCCCAAAACCCGGTTGAGTGGAAGGGACAATAGAGGTTACTTAGATCATGGCGATTACTAAAGCCGTTTCCTATTATGGGACTGGACATCGAAAGAACGCGACCGCAAAAGTGTGGCTCGTTCCCGGGTCCGGCAATATCACGGTCAACGAAAAGACTGCCGGCGACTACTTCGGCCGCGCCGTGCTCGAGAGCATGGTGCAGCAGCCGTTTAACGTCACCGACACGACGGGGCGATTCGATGTCAAGGCGACTGCGCTTGGCGGAGGGATCTCCGGTCAGGCTGGCGCGCTTCGTCACGGCATTTCGAAGGCGTTGATCGAAGCCGATCCGAACCTTCGGCCCATCCTGCGCAAGCTCGGCCTGCTTACCCGCGACCCGCGTGTCAAGGAAAGCAAGAAGTACGGCCGCAAGCGCGCCCGCCGAGCGTTCCAGTTCAGCAAGCGCTAAGGTTGGTCGCATCTGGTCGGTTGGGATTTTGAGTGGGGCAGACGTCCCGCCTGTCACTGCACTTAACTTGACAGGCCGGGACGTCTGCCCCATAGCTGTTCCATGACACGAATCATCACCGTCACGCCAAACCCGGCATTGGACAAGAACTATGTTGTTCCTGGTTTTGTGGTCGGCGAGGTGCAGCGACCGCAGAGCTTTTTGACCAGCCCCGGCGGTAAGGGAATCAATGTCGCGCGCGTGCTGAAGACGCTGGGCGCGGATGTGGTTGCCACGGGTTTTCTTGGCGGACCGATTGGGCGGGCGATCCAGGAAGGACTGGAAGCCGAGCAGATTCCGTCGGACTTCATTGACATAAGTCCTGAAGAGACGCGCCTTGCAATCGTGATTCTCGATCCCGTTTCCGGCGAGCAGACCGTCCTCAATGAGCTTGGGCCGAATCTGGGTAGAACTCATCAAGAAGCGTTGATCGAAAACCTGGAGAAACTGACCAGCCAAGGCGACTGGATCGTTCTTTCCGGCAGTTTGCCGCCGGGTTTCCCTAGTGACACCTATTCAAAGATTGTCGAATTCGCAAAGTTAATTGGAGCAAAGACGCTTCTCGATACCAGTGGCGAGGCGTTCAAACTAGGTCTCGCGGCTAAACCGGATGTGGCAAAGCCCAACGCAAACGAACTTAGTGAAGCGCGAATCGTCATTAATAATTGGGAAGCTGATTCTGCGGGTGCTGTGCGAAAGTTGCGAGAAACCTACGGACTTGGCATTGGCGTAGTGACTGGTGGCGCGAAGGGCGCGGTAATCTGCGATGGCGACGGCGTATTTCGCGCGACATTGCCGCCTCTGGAGAATATGGTCAGCGCGGTCGGGAGTGGAGATTCGTTTGCTGCGGGCTTGGTGTATTCGCTTAGCCATGATCCGTCTGGCGGAATTGAGGCCGCATTGCGACTGGCATCGGCGTGCGGCGCGGCAAACACGCTGAGCGCGGGTGCAGGATATGCGACCAAGGGCCAGATTGACGAAGTTTCTGGTAGAATCGTTATCGAGAAGGTGGCATAATCGACTGGGCTGTCTTATGCTCGAAGGGTGTGCCTGATTTTGGGTATCGACGTGCTGCTGCCCGGATTTGTAAGTGCTCCAGATATCATGATCATCGCGGCGGTCGCCCTGGTTGTGCTGGGGCCAAAGCGAATGCCTGAGTTCGCGCGCCAAATCGGGACGATGATGCGCGAGGTGCGCAAGGCCGTCAGCAGCATCACGGATTCGGTCGGCGACATTCACACAGATGTGAGATCAGCTATCAAGCCCGATGAGTTTTGGGGCAATAAAGTCCCGGGAAATGGCGAATTGCATCCCGCAGTCGCGCAAACGGTCAAAGAGGCCGAAGAGCGCAAAGAACTGATGCTGCCATACGATCAATTGGACGGTGCCGGTTTGCCTAAGCACGATGCGGAAACACCGCGGTCCACCGTTAACGTAGGGTCAGTACAAGGCAAGGTAGCGGCCACTCCGCACGAGACAAATGGTCACGACGCGGCAGGTGCCGGTATTTGAGCGAGCGGCAGTGAAGTTCGCCGAATTGGAGTAGAGATATGTTGATACTCGCAAATATTTTTGGTTTCGGTAATCCGGTCGAGCTTGCGATCATCGCTGGCGTAGTTGTTCTGCTCTTTGGCGGAAGCAAGCTCGCGGGATTTGGAAAGTCGGCGGGCGAGGCGCTCAAAGAGTTCAAAAAGGCTACGTCCGACTTGAACGAGCCGGAAGTGCGGCCGTCCGCGCCGCCCGTGATGGAAGACAGCAAGCCGCTGGAAGTCGCGTCTGAAACAAAGACGCCGGCGACCACAGTTTCAACGGCAAAGGAGTAATCGGTTCATTGGAAATTGTCAAAGGGGCAGCAATGGTCATTCAGTCGCTGCTTAGCGTAGCGCTCATTTTGATCGTCATGGCACAGACCACGAAAAGCGAGGGCCTGACCGGCACGATCGGCGGTCAAGTGACCTCGTCGTTCAAGGGCAAGCCCGGAATGGACGAGCAGATACGCACGTACACGATCTATATCTCGGTCGCGTGGTTTGTCGTCAGCATCATTGCTGCAGTGTTGTACACCCGCGCGTAACACCATCTTCGCAATCGGAAACGAAAATTGCCCGGAACCAGTCGCTAGGGTTAGCGGCAGGTTCCGGGCATTACGTCTTGATTGCTTGACTGATCGTTTGGAAGCAGGATATAGGGCTGACCGTTCGACCTAGTCGGTCAACTCCATAAAATTGTGAACTGGCTTAGGCGGCTTTGCGCGTAATGCCGGTGTTGACGCTCGGGCGTCCGCCGAGGCCTGTCGTGCTACCCAGCGACTCCACGTCGCTCTCCGGCTCGATTTGAGCCGTCCGGGTAATATACAGGTAGAACGAAACTGCAATGGCCGCATAGCCAAAAATACAAGCCCACATCGTCGTTATCTCCATACATACATTGTCGGGGAATCATCATCGATCCCTATATGAATTAATACGGTATTTTTCCGCAAATCATTAGAGTGGATTACCCAAATTTTTTAGTTTCTCCCCAAAGTTGGCCAACGATTATCTCAACGAGCCTTGCATCGTTCGTGGAGATGGTAGAGGCGCTCACAATCGTGCTTGCCGTGTCCGTTGTACGTGGCCCAAGAACAGCCATTGCGGGGACGATTGCGGGCGTTGCTGTCCTCGCTCTGATCGTCGGCATATTCGGCCCAGCCCTTGGCCACATCGATCTTAAGCCACTGCAGATCGCAATCGGCATTTTGCTTATTCTGTTCGGAATGCGCTGGCTAAAGAAGGCCATTTTGCGCGCGAGCGGCTGGATTGCAATGCATGACGAGGCGCAAATTTTCCAAGACGAGGTTAATGCACTCGGCCGCCAATCCGACAAGCAGCGCTTCGGGATCGATCTTGCCGCTGCAGCGACGGCATTCAACGGTGTCCTGATAGAAGGAATCGAGGTTGTCTTCATTGTAGTGGCAGTTGGCTCGACGGCGCGAAAACTCGCTGCGGCAACTGCGGGGGCGGGAATTGCGCTGCTGGCCGTTGTGATTTTAGGGCTGGCATTGCGAACACCGCTCAGCAAGATTCCTGAGAACGCGCTTAAGATGATCGTCGGCGTCATGCTGACAAGTCTCGGAACACTTTGGACAGGCGAGGGGATGGGGATTGTCTGGCCGCTCGGCGACTGGGCTGTCATCGGGATGGCAGGCGTATTTGCGGTGACGACGGCGGTGATGATTGGGATGACGAAGAGCGCGCGAACGGCAGCTTAGTATTTCGATGAGCAATTTTTCTCTATCCGCAGCTAAATACATCAACCGCGAGCTTTCGTGGTTGGAATTTAATCAGCGCGTCTTTGAGGAGGCGAAGCTGGATTCGCATCCGCTGCTGGAGCGGGTGAAGTTTCTGGCGATTGCGTCGTCGAACCTCGACGAGTTCGTGATGATCCGCGTTTCAGGTTTGCAGCAGAAGGCGCATGCTGGGCAGGGCGCGGACGCGTCCCCCGACGGCCTTACAGCAGTCGAACAGCTCAACCTCGTCCGTGCGCGCTGCCGCGATATGCAGGCGGCGATTGATCGCTACTGGCTCAACGAACTTCTGCCTGCGATCAACAGCGAAGGAATTCTGGTTTGCGATTTTTCCGAGTTGAATAGCGACCAGGTCTTGGAATTGCGCGAGTATTTCGAGCGTGAGATTTTCCCAATTTTGACCCCGCTCGCGATCGATCCCGGCCATCCGTTCCCGCACATTTCCAATCTCAGCCTGAATCTCGCGGTCACCGTCAAGGATCCCGTTCAGGGCGAGCGCTACGCGCGTATGAAGATTCCCGGGTCGCTGCCGCGGTTGGTGCCGTTCAAGACCGCAAAACCAGTCGAAAAAGCAAACGGCGCGAAGCCCTCGCCAAAATTCGGTTTCGTATGGATTGAACAGGTGGTTGCGGCGAACCTAGATACGCTCTTTTCGGGTCTGGAAGTGATCGAAAGCCATCCGTTCCGTGTCACCCGAAACGCTGACATCGAAATCCAGGAGGACGAGGCCTCTGACCTATTGCGGACAATCGAGGAGGGGCTGCGGCAACGTCATTTCGGCGCCGTTGCCCGTCTCGAAGTCCAATCAACCATGCCCGCGCCGCTGCGCGATCTCTTGATCAGCAATCTGCTAGTCTCGCCCGACGATGTCTCCGATTTGACCGCGCCAATGGGCTTGTCAGATGTGATGGACTTGCTGAAAGTCGATATGCCGGAGCTGAAGGACCCTCCGCTGGTGACGCGCGTCCCGCCGGAATTGCAGGATGGGGTCGAAACGCGCAACGCCGAGGAGATTTTCGGCGCGATTTCGCAGCATGATATTCTGCTGCACCATCCGTACGACTCGTTCCGGCCCGTGATCGCGTTTATCGAAGCCGCCGCGCACGACAAGGATGTTCGCGCGATGAAGCAGACTCTGTACCGGGTTGGCAGCCGCTCGCCAATTGTCCGCGCTTTGGCTGAGGCACGCGACGACGATACCCAGGTCGCGGTCCTAGTGGAGCTCAAGGCGCGCTTCGACGAAGAGAACAACATTGAGTGGGCGCGATCCCTGGAAGACAGTGGGGTGCATGTCGTCTATGGGCTGATCGGCCTAAAGACGCACTGTAAAATGGCGCTGGTCGTGCGCAAAGAGCCGGGCGGTTTGAAGCGCTACCTGCATCTTGGGACGGGCAACTACAATCCCACGACAGCGCGAATCTACACCGATTTTTCGCTGCTGACCGCTAATGAAGACCTAGCCGCCGACGTCTCCGAGCTGTTCAATCTGCTGACTGGTTATTCTCGTCAGATGAAGTACCGCAAACTGCTGGTTGCCCCTGTCAATATGCGCGAAGGGCTACTGCAGCGCATCGCGCAAGAGGCGGAGTGCGCCAAGCAGGGTCTGCCAGGCCGTCTAATTTTCAAGATGAACGCTCTAGTCGATCCGGAAATGATTGATGCGCTTTACGAGGCGTCGAACGCCGGTGTCAAGATCGACCTAATCGTACGCGGAATTTGCTGCTTGCGTCCCGGTGTGGATGACTTGTCGAAGAATATCCGTGTCATCTCAATTGTCGGCCGCTTCCTTGAGCATAGCCGGGCGTACTATTTCCACAATGGACAGCAAGACCCTCCGTCGTTGTATGTTGGCAGCGCGGATCTGATGCAGCGCAACCTGGACCGTAGGGTCGAAGTCCTGTTTCCAATCGAAGATCAGACCATCCTAGCGTACATTCGCGATGGGATTCTGGAAGTTGCGTTGAGGGATACGGCAAAGGCGTGGACGCTGAACTCTGACGGAAGCTGGGAGCGCATCCACGCCGTGAAGGGCCACAAAAGCTTTTCGTCGCAGCAGTATCTTCTCGATGCCCGGGCGCAGCAGGACGGCCCGGCCGATACTGCGGCAACCGAGACCAAGTTTGTGCCCGCGTCGATCTTTCCGCCGCTGCCGGTTTGATTCCCCTCCTTTGTGAAGGAGGGGCTAGGGGAGGTTCTCTTGGAATTTCAATGCACGAGAGATTTCCACAAGCACCCCTTCAACTCTCGTATAGACATCATTATTAGTAAATCGAAGAACCGTAATTCCTCAGTGATTCAGTGCTCTCGTTCTTCCCGAATCACATCGAACTCGCCTTAAATCGCCATGACTGTCACCGTCAAGCCCAATGCAAAGTCGAGTTGACGGACAATAGAAGTCCAAAATGTACTGGTTGACACCAAATTGCAGTCTAAACCTGAAACCCAGCAGGTTCTGCGAGCATAAGTTGAAATGTTGAGCCATGATAATGTCCTTTCACATCTTATATAACTCGCATCTAAGACCAAATTCCGGAAGGGAAGCGCGAAAAATCTTCAGACGTACCTCCCCTAGCCCCTCCTTCCGAAAGGAGAGGAACCCGAATGTGCCTTTGCAAATGCCTCCATCGCCTCATAAACCGGATAAGGCACATCCTGCCCATCGCCTGAACCGAGAATCCCATAATCGCCGTACGCCGCTGCTGGCTCGCCTTTTCGGTGGTTCGGGCCGTTGTGCAGGTCCCACCAGTAGAAGCTCTCTACGCCGCTTGCAAGGGCGGCATTCGCGGCCTGGGTGTAGTAGGTCGCGTTTACCGCGCTGACTGTCTGCGGGCCAGGATTGAAGCTCACGGAGTTGCATTCGGTGCATGCGATTCCGACTTTCGGGCCGGTTGGAAAGTATTCGTCGATCTCTGCGCGAAGCTGTCCGACAATCGATGGCCACTGTTTCGTGTCGGCAAGCAAACCCTGATCGCTCTCCTTGAACGGATCCTGCGCATAGTGGTGCCAGGCGACAAAGTCCGGCCGCACATGGTGCGTCGCGAGAGCCGATAAAACGATCGGAGTCCATTCGGACGTCGATTGGTGCGTCCGAGGGTCTAGCACGCTCTCCTGACAGTCCACTCCTTTGCCGGGTTCCGTGACGACCACCCCGATGCGAATCTTCGGATCGACCTTGCGCATAAGCGTCATTGCCGCTATGGCGAATCGCGCGTAGTCCGACGGGTCGTGTTTTGGCGTTCGGACATCGTTCTCCCACGAGCCGAAGCACTCGTTGCCGATCTCCCAGTTGCGGAAGTTGTACGGCGCGGGATGGTGCGCGCGCAGATGGTTGAGGCCGTCATCGCCGTTCGGGTTGGGACTGTCCCCACGAACATGCGCCCAGAAACCAGCCGTTTTCCAATCGCGCCCAGATGCGTCGGTGCCTAGGTCGAGCGTGTTGGTGGACCGAGCGTTGCAGTACGCAACCCATGCCGCCGCCATCTGGGGCGATCCGTCGCCGTAATTCGTGGTGATGGTGGCGTCGGCATGGAGCGCTGCCGCGAGATGGCCGAACTGTGCGGTGGATGTACCGCCGGGTTTGGTCCAATCGAAATCGTCCGAGGTTGACCCTCCGGGAAACCTGAGCGCATGAACTCCGGCCGCTTTAAGAAGCGTGGCCACGCGTGGAGTATCCAGATTCGGATCCCAAGTCGCGGTATTGACGCCAAGAAATCCGCGGGGGAGGGACTGGGCGAGGATTGGAGAAGCCAATAAGGTCGTTGCGAAGGATATCAACAGGGAATAGGCGGTCAGACGTATGATCATAATGATTGACGAATGATAGCACAGACCCTCCCCCGCCTCCCGAAACGGGAGGAGCCTGGAGAGGAGAACAACGGTGATTCTCGCAGATTTCAGCATTCTGGCTCCTCCCGTTTCGGGAGGCGGGGGAGGGTGGCTTTCGGGAGGCGGGGGAGGGTGGCTTTCGGGAGGCGGGGTGCCAGATTAGAGCATCCAATCACATTCTCGGCACCATCACCGTCGCTGCCTGCGGCACAATTTCTGCCGTAAAGCCCGTTGAGTCGCCCATGTCGTCTCCATCGAGTTCCAGTGGTTTGGGTCTATGGGCGACGACCCGAATCGAGCGTGCAGTGTAGGCGTCGAACGATGGGCTTTCCTGCGGTTTCCTTCGCAGCGTGTGATAGATTAGCCGGAAAATGCCGAACATGTCCGAGGCCTTCAGAACTCCGACCCCTAGGATGCCGTCAGTTGGGTCGGCATCTGGAAATAGCGAAACGCCGGCCGCGATTTGGCCCATGTTTGCGACCAGCACGGTCTTGACAATCGCGTGAATAGCTTTGCCATCGTCGAGCGAAATGCGCACTCGAAACCTTCGATGGCGAATGTCCTTGATTGCCGTCCAAATGTAGGCGAATCGTCCCAGTTGCTGCTTAAACTCGCGGGAAGTCTCGCGCATGATTTCAGCGTCCCACCCTAGTCCTCCCATAACCGCGAAGTATTTTTCGCCGCCATTGACCGAAACGAGGTCGATTCTTTTCGCCGTTCCGTTGACCGCGACTTCGACCGCCTCAGCGACGGATAGCGGGATTCCGAGGTTTGTCGCAAGCAAATTGCCCGTGCCCGCCGGGACGATGCCGACGGGAATTTCGGCGCCGATGACGGAGTTGATGACCTGCATGATCGTGCCGTCGCCCCCAACCGCGAGAAGCAAGTCTGCGCCTTCGGCAATTGCACGCTTTGCGATCTCCAGCGCCGCTTCGGATTCGCAAGTTTCGTAGAACGTGCAATCGCGGCCGAGGCCCTCAAGCGCGCTTGCGATTTCGGCCTTCATTGCGTCGAAACCGTTTGGGCAAGACAAGGGATTGATAATCGCAACCATATGGTCGGCCGCCGGACTAGTGCTAATGGCCGCTCGGCTGGTCTCATGGGCTATGTCAGGGATTGGCACGCTCTGACTTTACCCGTATTTTGCGCATCGAGAACTTGCAGCGCGCGTGTCGCGTTCGGGTATAAATCCTGCACATGAAACGAGTTATCAACGTGTTCGACAATGGCGAGCAGATGGCATCCGCGACGGCAAACTTGAAGGCAGAAACCGCGCGAAAGGCGATAGCAGCGCGTGGTCGCTTTACGGTTGCGCTCTCTGGGGGATCGACCGTGCGCAGGACGTTCGAGCTTCTTGCGGCCGAAAAAGGCATAGATTGGTCGAAAGTGTTCGTCTGGTCGGTTGACGACCGGTTTGTTGAGCCGACCAATCCTTACAGCAATTACGGCTTGATTAAATCCTCGCTGCTTGATCTTCAGCCCGACCTTCCAGGCCATCATTTTTTCGCGATTCCCTATAAGGAGGCGACTCCTACGGCCGGGGCTGCAGCCTACGCACAGGCGATGAAGGATTTCTTTCAACTTGGCGACGGCGAGCTGCCGCGCTTCGACCTGATTCAGCTTGGCATGGGGCCGGATGGTCACACGGCATCGCTTTTCCCGAATCTGGGCGCAGTGACCGTCACCGACAAATTGGTGGTGGCGTCGCATGCCGGTCTTGCGCCGTGGGTTGATAGGCTGACCATCACGCTGCCTGTCATCAATAACGCCCGTCTTGTACTCTTTATTGCGACCGGCGAAAACAAGGCGGAGCGCATGCGCGAGGTTTTGGAGGGCGAGCCTGATCCATCGCGGCTGCCGTCGAGCGGTGTCGCGCCAGAGAGCGGCGAAGTCGTCTGGATGCTTGACAAAGGGATCGCCTCCAAGTTGGATGCTTCGACTTTGGCCGGGGGCAGCGAGGCGTGAAGCACGCTGGTCCGATGGCGCTGGGGCTGATTGAGCCGTTCCTGGCTAGAGTGCGGGAAGTTCCAGGTCTAACGGAGAAGAAGACTGGCGTCTTTTATTGCGGCGCGAAGGCGTTCCTGCACTTTCACGAGGACGAGGCCGGGATGTTCGCGGATGTCAGTCTACCGACGGGATGGGTGCGGGTGCCAATCAATTCGGAAGCTGACGAAAACAGCCTAATTGCGCTGATCTCGGAACATGCGCCGAGGCAAAAGTAATCGCTAAGCACCATTTCGCTTCACAGGATCGGGCGGCATGATGTAGAACATCGGCGTCACGATGTAGAAAACAAACGCCACTGGCGTATAAATCCACGCAACTGCCGCGCCAAGCAGATAGAACAGCGGTCCGACCAGCGCCTTCTGCATCCCATGAGGATCGACCTCGTCCACAAATTCCGGCTTAAGTAGATGCTTTTCGATGTATGACTGCAGCGTCATGTAAAGCACCGTGTTGATCGCCATCACGATCCCAAAAAAGCTGACTGCAAGATGGTTTGTCGGATATTCGCCCATCATCGCAGTCGGAAACGGCACCAGCGACTGAAACATCAAGAAGATCGAGTTGAGCCATACGAGCGCATAGTTGGCATATTTTGCACGGCTGAAAATATAGTGATGGTTCAGCCAAAATTTGCTGACAATCACGAAGCTGATCAGCCAGCTTAGAAAGCGTGGTAGCTGCTCGCGCAGCCGCTCCCAAAGCTCAGCGGCGCTCGACGCATGTGCAAGTTGCGGAACGTTCAAATCGAGCACGAGCAGTGTCAGCGCAACCGCAAATACACCATCGCTCAACGCCTCGACGCGCGCAAGTGGGAGCTGGCCTTTTGTGAACCGGGAAAAAAGGGGCATGGATTTGGTGTCGGCTGAATGCTATTGTAGCGTTTGATGCCTCTGTTTGCGAATCACAGGCAGCGCGCAAAGGTCAGGCTCGACGAACGTTGCCCTTGCCTCTGGACGCATCCGTTGCTCCGGCGAATAGAACAGGCGCAGTACCGATCTGTGCATTAGTTGAGGATGGGTGTCGCAGAACGAGTCGGCATCGGGCGTGGGAAGCGCCTCGCCGTATGCGCTCATTGTCGCCGCAACCAAGTGAAGGAACGCGCGAGTAGTGGTTTCGTTGTAGCCGCTTGTGGGACTCTCCTCGACACCAGACGCCGCATTGTATGCCTTGATCCTATTGCGAACCTCAATCAATGCTTCGTCAAACGGATGGTCGCGCAGCGTCAAGAACGCGACCTTGACATGCGCCCGATGCGTCCACTGCTCGCGCGGCAGGGTGCAGGATTTGAATTGCGAGAGGAAGGTGGAGTCGTCCATATTACTGACTAAGTTTATTCTGACCCAAAACAAGCCATTCGCTTGCCGCTAACTTGGTTCGGTGTGTTTTGCGCGTCGCTCAGACGGGTAACTTGAGCACGTTAAGGAGTGTCTTCAGTAAGATACTCCAAAGTGTTGTTCTCCCGGAAATACACTCCCCTCAACTCCTACGTAACCGGGCGCGCCATTAAGGCACACCCATGAGACTTTTCGGCCCTTTGCAGATTCTAGTATTCGTCGTCATTCTTTCGATCGGATTAGGCGTTTCGTTCAGTCTGCATGGCATGGCAGCAAGTACGCTGTCGATTGTCATCTCGGTT
Source organism: uncultured Armatimonadota bacterium (assembly GCA_963699265.1). Classification (GTDB taxonomy): domain Bacteria; phylum Armatimonadota; class Armatimonadia; order Armatimonadales; family Capsulimonadaceae; genus CAXSEA01. Next base: position 3,879,220 of record OY969427.1, read on the forward strand.
GCCAGTTTCCTGATCGCGTGGATCGTATCTTCGTCAATTCAGGTTGCAAATCAATGGGACAAAGCCGTGGTCTTGCGACTTGGACGGTTCCAAGCTCTGAAAGGTCCGGGACTGTTTTCATCATCCCAATGGTCGACGCGATCGTTTATTGGATCGACACTCGAGTCATCACGATGTCATTCAAAGCGGAAAAGACGTTGACGAAAGACACGGTTCCAGTTGATGTGGATGCCGTACTGTTCTGGAAGGTCGTAGAACCGCAAAAGGCGGCGCTTGATGTCGCCGACTACCAGACCAGTATCGGGTGCGCCTGCCAGACGGCCCTGCGCGACGTTATCGGCAAGACCATGCTCGCCGATATGCTGGAGGGCCGCGACCGAATCAGCGCTCAGCTTCAGACGATCATTGACGTACGCACAGAGCCGTGGGGCATTACCGTAATCTCAGTTGAAGTCAAGGACGTACTGATCCCCGCATCGCTTGAGAACGCTATGTCGATGCAGGCGCAAGCAGAGCGAGAACGCCAGGCCCGTGTCATTCTAGGTGACTCCGAGAGGCAGGTTGCCGAGAAGTTCGGTGAGGCCTCAAAAACGTACGCCAACAATCCCGTAGCGTTCCACCTCAGAGCGATGAATATGCTCTATGAGGGACTAAAGCAGAACTCGACGATCGTGATCGTCCCAAGTACGGCTGTCGAATCCATGCAACTTGGCGGATTGGCAGGACTCACGGCGCTGACGATGGGAATTGGGCAACAGGGCACCCCTCCCGCACCCATCACTCCTATAAGCCCAGAAATACTGCTGACGAATGGATCGTCATCAACCAATGGGTCGTCCCCGCTGGTCGGTGCAGAACTTTAAGCGATTTCAGAAGGACACACAAGCTATGAACAGCACATTATTTGACGAAAAAGTCGCTTCCGACCAGACGATTGTCGCAAGCTATCTCAGGCACTCGGATGCGGAGAATGCCGTCCGCGCATTGGCAAGCGATGGCATCCCCATGCAAAGAATCTCCATCATAGGTCGGCATTATGAGCCCGTGGAAGACGTACAGGGCTTCTTCCGGCCTGCGGATGGGGCATTGCAGGGAGCGAGCCAGGGCGCTTGGTTTGGCGGCCTCTTCGGGCTAATGCTTGGTGCGTTCGGCTTCTTCGTATTTCCCGTGGTCGGCGGTTTGATGGCGATTGGGCCGATCTCCGGAATGATCGCCGGTGCCGTCGGAGGCGCAGGAATTGGCGCTCTCATTGAGGGTCTGGTCGTGGCTGGCATTCCTCGCGATCAGGCGATCAAGTACCAAGACCGGCTGCAAGCGGGGGAGTTTCTTGTGGTGGTGCACGGCAGCTCCGACGAATCCATGCGGGCACACGAGATTCTTCAAAAATCCGGACAAGTGGACTTGCAGACACATGGAATTGATCTGCAGAATTCCAGGCTGAACTAATTTAGCGCTGGGATCAATGATCGCCGCGTAATGCGCGTGGTCAATGGTCTACGTGCCGGAACACAAAGGGCGCCGTGCCTGTTGTAGCAAGCATGATTAGCGTGAGCGTTGTTGTGCCTGCGTTGAACGAGGCTGCGTTGATTGGCGGCCTGATCGAGCGGCTGATCGCGCAAGACTTCGCTGGAGATTTGGAAATTCTTGTCGTTGACGGCCAGTTAACCGACGAGACGGCTGATATTGTGCGCCGATTTGACCGCGTCAATTTGTTGAGCGGCGTGCGCGGCGTAAGCGCGCAGCGCAACTTAGGTGCGACGGCTGCCGACGGAGAGCTCCTGATATTTCTTGATGCGGACACGGCGCCTCCCAAAACCTTTGTGCGAAAAATGGTGCGTGCATATCAGCGGTCTAACTTTGCGGTCGCGTGCCCGTGGTTCGTACCCAAAACGCTGCGGCCGGATATTCACCTGATTTATGGTGCGCTGAACTCGCTGTTTTACCTTTCCCAACTCCGCTACAATTCCGGGGCAGGTGTTTGCATTGCCACTCCGCGCAGGGTGTTCGAAACGGTTGGCCGGTTTGATGAGTCCTTGCACATCGGCGAGGATGTCGATTTTGTGCGGCGAGCAAGCGCAATCGGGCGGCATCGTCACTTGATCCTGCCCCTTGTGACTTCCGCCAGACGATTCGAAATCGAGGGCGTTGTGAAGACGGCAAGTCTCTACGCTAGGATATCCCCCGCCATTATGTCGGGGGATTTTGCAAGTTTGCGCCAACATAAGTACGAACCGGTAAGAACGCTGGGATGCGATAAGTAGCGAACTTTTTTCCGTCGCGTGCTGTTACGGCTCATAGATTCAAACGAACCAACCGCCCCTAGTAGGGGAACTACTTTAAGAGATGGACTTAGACGCACAACTCGAACTTGGATTCCGCCAAGCTCGCGAGATAAATCGCATTCATGGCAAAAGCTACTATTGGGCGACGCAGATGTTCCCCGCAAGGAAACGGTGCGCGACCCACGCTTTGTACGCGTTTTTCCGCTTAGCAGATGACATCGTGGACGCGCCTGATATCGTCACATCGGACGGCTTGCAAAGAGCGCAGCGTCAGATGGCCGAGTTTGAGGCAGAGTGGTGGTCGGCTTTGCGACACTGCGAGTCCGCGTATCCAGTTCTGCAGGCAGCAGCCTACACGTGCCGGAAATATGGCATTCCCGAAGCGCATTCAGAATGCTTTCTAGAAGCGATGAAAATGGATTTGACCCGAACGCGGTACAGCACGTATGACGATCTTGCGGAATATATGAAGGGGTCAGCGGCATCGGTGGGCTTGATGATGTCCTATGTGATCGGCGCGTCCGATCGGTCGGCACTGCCGCATTTGGCCAATTTGGGTGTGGCGATGCAGCTAACAAACTTCTTACGCGACGTCGATGAGGACTTCCACGACTACGGTCGTGTCTACCTGCCCTTGGAAGACCTGGATATGTTCGGTCTTCGAATCGACGATATCGCGGCACGTCGCTATTCAAAATGCTGGGCGGAGATGATGGAGTTTCAGGCTAGACGAGCGCAAGCGTTGTACCGGGACGCAGATATCGGCATACAGATGATCAATCCTGATGCGAGGCGACCCGTTCAAATTGCATCCGTTCTCTACAGCGCCATTCTCGGCAAGCTCAAGAGCCAGAACTGGAATGTCTTCACTGGGCGCGCCAAAACGAACTCGCTGGAAAAGCTTGTTCTCACCGTTCAAACGATGATTCGATAATGCGCGACACCTACACAGGCAAGAACAAGGAGCGCGTCGCGATCATCGGCAGTGGGATTTCCGGACTTGCTTCGGCAGCACTGCTGGGCAGGGCCGGATTTGGAGTCACCGTTTTTGAAAAAAACGATGTCCTCGGCGGAGTCTGCAACACGTTTGACGACGCGGGCTTCCGGTTCGACATGGGGCCGTCGTGGTATCTGATGCCCGACGTGTTTGAAAGCTTCTTTTCCCTGCTCGGAGAACAGATTTCCGACCATCTCGACCTGCAAAGGTTATCCCCGTCGTACCGCGTTGTCTTCAAGGACAAAGGCGAAGACGTTCTGATGTACTCCGACATCGAGCGCGACTCGCGCACGTTTGAGCGGCTAGAGCCGGGATCGGCGGTTCGCCTCAGAGACTATCTCAGCCAGTCGGCAATTCAATACAAGACGGCAACGGACGCTGTCCTGTACAAAAACTGCGATTCTGTCCTCGACTTCATTTGCCCAGAAATGCGCGAGTCGGGCAAATCGATGCCGATATTCACCAAAATGCACGACTATGTGTCGCGGTACTTCCAGCGCGATTTGGTGCAGAAATTGGTCGAATACCAACTCGTGTTTCTAGGGAGTTCGCCATACGAAACGCCAGCTCTCTACAACATCATGAGCCATATCGACTTCAATATGGGCGTGTTCTATCCGATGGGCGGTATTTACACGATCGCGCAGTCGTTGGTCGCGATTGGACGCAAGCACGGCGTAGAATATCGCACCAGTGCGCCGATAAGTGAGATTATGGTGCGGGGAGGGCGGGTAAAGGGCGTTAAGCTTAAGAGTGGCGAGGCACGGCAGTTCGATCTGGTCGTGTCTGATGCTGGAGTTCACCACACCGAGACACGACTTTTGCCACCAGAATCCCGCTCCTATTCGGAGCGCTACTGGCACACCCGCACGTTGGCGCCGTCTGCGTTCATTTTGTATCTTGGACTTTCTGGCAAAGTCCCAGGAATTCAGCACCACAACCTGATTTTCGCAAGAGATTGGCGAGCGCATTTTGATGAGATTTTCGACCATCCACGATGGCCGGCCGATCCCTCAATTTACGTTTGCGCGCCGAGCGTTTCCGATCCTAAGGTCGCGCGTGAAGGCTGCGAGAATCTGTTTGTCCTCGTGCCGATAGCGACCAACTTGCCCGAATCTGAAGACATTCTGAATCAATACACACGTCAAACTTTGCGGACTGTCTCGGCGCAACTCGGTATCGACAATATTGAGTCCCGCGTACTGACAATGCGTCGTTTCGTCGGTTCCGATTTTCGCGAGCGCTACAACCATTTTGGCGGGTCGGCGCTTGGGCTGGCACATACGCTGAATCAGACGGCCTTCATGCGTCCAAGCAACCGCAGCAAGAAGGTCAAAGGGCTTTACTATGTCGGCGCGGACACCAATCCAGGGATCGGCATGCCAATTTGCCTGATCAGCGCGGAGCTGGCGTACAAGCGGATTGTCGGTGACGACAGCCGATCACACCTTGAAGTGCTTTGAGAAGAAGATGGTTGCAAAGATGACGGCACCAGCCGCCGTGTTGATCGCGGGGAATATTCGGTAAATGTCCATAACGCGATGTTTGGAGCTGCCAAGCAACGTGATGACCATCACGGCAACATAAACAGTGCCGAGTGCGATGGCGACAGTGCCTAAATAAACGTATCCAATCGCAGCGGACAGCGCATAGAGAGCAAGACAAAGCATCACGGTTGCCCGCTCGCCCAGGGCGGTCGAGATCGTTCTGAGCCCAGCCTGACGGTCGGATTCGATATCCGGCACCGCGGAAAAAGCGTGCATGGCCGCAGTCCATGCGATTGCAGCGATCAGTATCAATAGCTTTAGGCCAATGCCGCCAGCGATAGCCCAGCCGAAAAATCCGGGCATCGCGTAGAGAACGTTGAAGAGGGAGTCAACCGCTGGCCGTGCCTTTGCGCGAATCGGCGGCGCTGAGTAGTAAACGGACAGAAAAACAAAGGCCGCTAGCGATCCAATTGCCAGAGGTGTAGCGCAAAAGAGCAGCAGCGGGACAAACGGTGCCAAAGAGAAGGCAACCACCTTGAGCAGGGTCGTTCGCTCCGATGGCAGGACCAGCGATTCGTAATCGCGCTTTTTGGGATTGAGGACGTCGGTATCGTAATCGCAGATGTCATTGACGCCATAGACCATGAAATTCGCAGGAAACGTGAAGTACAGAGCAAACAGCAAGAGCAGCACCAAGCGGGGCAGGCTTAGCGTAGGGTTTGCAGCGGTAACACCAAGCAGGTAAGGGCCAAGAAGATATATCCAAAATCGGGGGCGGCTAATTCTTAGAGCACGCTGGACAGAGAACATGATTTACACCGAGGAAGCTTACAGCGAAACGCAGTTGACCCAATTATACGGCCGCGAGAATCCGCAGGTCGTCGTCGTAGTTGATTCGAGCGACAACCCCATCGAAACCATTGACCGAATGCAGGCCCATTTGGACGGCGGCACGCTGCACCGTGCGTTTTCGATCTTCGTCCGAGATTCGACAGGCCGTCTACTTCTGCAGCGCAGAGCACGCACGAAATACCACTTTGGCGGGCTATGGACAAACACGTGCTGCGGCCATGCCGTTCCCGGGGAACCGCTGGGCGTCACGGTGGGAATCCGGCTTTGGCAAGAGATGGGCATATGTGTCGCGCTGAAGGAAGTCGGCACGTTTGTTTACTCGGCAACCGATCCTTACAGCCAGCTCACTGAACAGGAAGTAGACCATGTTTTCCAGGGCGTTACCGATGACAGCCCGTGTCCCGATCCCGATGAGGTCGACGAATGGCGATGGGTAACTGACGAACAGATCGATGCAGAGCTGTCAACGGCACCGGAGACATTTACGCCGTGGTTTGGTCTTGCGCAGAAGGAGCTTCGAAATAGCGAGTAGGCGTGTGGATGGGTACTAGCCGACGCTTAATTGGCTCTTCGCTCTTGCTCTACGTCCGACTGATTTGGCATGAGCTTTTGCTTTAGCCGTCAGGAGCAGCATCGACCTCTTTGCCACCTTCATCTCGGCTTCATATTGCTGACATGTGTAATCGGCAAACTCCTTGGCCCTAACTCGATATCGCAGGAAATATTTCCAACCTCGCAACGACACAAACTTCCGAGATAGCCGCAGATCCGCGTCTTCGTGGATAGCATCATGCGCGCGCTCGATCAGTGCTTCGTAGAAATATTGCACTGCGCTAGTGGCGTCTTCGTTGGTGCCATGTCGCAGGCACCATTCTGCGAACTCGAAAGAAGCGGCGACCAGTTCCTGATCAGTCTGACCTTCGCGATGCGCCGTGACCAACTTGTCGCTTACCGTCAGCCAGAGCTCTTTTACCGACCCTATCTCGGATTGCATCGTTCGGACAAAAGGAAATAACTTTAGTGCTTCTCGACGCCAAGCCGCCATAGACAGTTACCTACTAAACTGCGGATGGTTCGCGTCTATCCAATCTTCGACTACCTGCGCAAAGCGATTTACCTCGCTACGGGTGTTCTGGGCTTCGGTTTCAGATGTCACCTCCGAACAGTCGTAGTCCACCAGGTTTCTCTTGCGTCGGCACGCATCGAAATAAGCTATTGCAAAATAGACTGATCGACCGAGCGCAAGTTCGGCTCCTTCGAAGGTTGTCTGGTGATGTCCATCTCCGCCGGTGCGATATCCGGCGCATACGATCGCCATTTATGCAGTAAGCAGCGCCGCGTTGTAAGCGGTGGCAAATCGCCTATCAGACGACAAATTGGTGATGGCGGCATCGGCTAGGTCGCGACCAATTGCCCCGCGCAGATTCGTCAAGCTCTTGCTTGCTAGTGATCGTGCGGCTTCACTCGGTAGCTTGCGAGTAAAATCTGTCAACTCATTCTCTGTTCCTTCCAAGAAAACTTTTGATCCGGCGAATACCTCGTTCAGGAAGTGGCTTCCTGCGTTCAACTTCCTTCGGAATTCGTCTGACGAGTAGATGGTCGCGTTGATAGGTATATTGTACCGACGTTCGACGAGCCTCAAATCCGCTGCGAATTTGACCTGGTCGACGGAGCCGAGGATCATAAGGTCCACGTCGCTTACCGCAGTTTTAGCATCCCGGGCATAGGAGCCATAAATGAAAGCGAAAAGAATGCCTTCATCTGACGCTTCGATTAGGTTCCGCAAATCAGCAATTGGGCCGCTAGCCTTAGCGAACAGCGCTTTCAATTCTGGATACAGAGGATGGTTTTTGTTATCATAGTAAATCACACGATTCCCGTCCTGTTCACGCACCAAAAAACCAGACTCGGCAAGACTGGCCAGATCACGCTGCAAACTCGACGGCTGGACATTTATGTAACGGGCCAATTCAGCCAGATACCAAGCCCGATTATCGCCAAGCAGAATGGCAGAGAGTATCGACTGGCGAATAGGTGTTATGACGGGATCAAGCAATGAGGCTCTACGCATATTGCGTACATTATTACGCAATATGCGTAGAAATCACATAAGCAATGCCTACTCCCACTCAATCGTGCTGGGCGGCTTGGAGGTGATATCGTACACGACCCGGTTGACGCCCTTTACTTCGTTGACGATGCGGTTGGAGATGCGGTCGAGGACTTCGTAGGGGAGGCGCGCCCAGTCGGCGGTCATGGCGTCTTCGGACGTCACCGCGCGCAGGACAATGGGGAATTCGTATGTTCGCTGATCGCCCATGACCCCAACGCTGCTGGTGCCGGGTGTCAGGACGGCGAATGATTGCCAGACCTTACGGTATAGGCCAGCACGCTTGATCTCGTCGATCACGATCCAGTCGGCTTCCTTGAGGATGGCGAGACGCTCGCGCGTCACTTCGCCCGTGATGCGGATCGCGAGGCCAGGCCCGGGGAACGGTTGCCGCCAGACCATGTCAGTCGGCAGGCCAAGCTCCTCGGCGACGCCGCGGACCTCGTCTTTGAACAGGAACTTCATCGGCTCGAGCAGCTTGAAGTTCATATCCTCCGGAAGGCCGCCGACATTGTGATGCGTCTTGATCTTGGCGGCGTTCTTGGTGCCGCTTTCGATCACATCGGGGTAGAGCGTGCCCTGGGCCAGGAACTCGGCGTCCTTGAGGTTGCACGCCTGCTCTTCAAAAACGCGTACAAACTCCTCGCCGATGATCTTGCGCTTACGCTCGGGATCGGAAACCCCGGCGAGCCGGTTAAGGAAACGATCCTCGGCATCGACATAGATCAGCTTGATATTGAACGCTTTGGCGAAATTGTCGCGGACCTGCTCCGCCTCCTTTTTGCGCAAAAGGCCATGGTTGACAAATATGCATGTGAGCTGATCGCCTATCGCCTTGTGGACAAGTGCAGCGACCGCGCTAGAATCAATTCCGCCGGAAAGACCGCAGACGACCTGTTTATCCCCGACAATCTTGCGGATTTCGCGCACCTGGGAATCGATGAACGATTCCATGGTCCAGCGACCCTCCGCGCCGCAGACGATCTTCAGGAAGTTGCGGATGATGTCGGTGCCCCAGGGCGTATGCACAACCTCTGGATGGAACTGAACGGCGTAGAACCGTGCGGCCTCGTCGGCCATCGCCGCAACCGGGCAGTTGTCCGTGCTCGCAAGCACTTTGAACCCAGGCGGCGGTGCCTCGACCGTGTCGCCGTGGCTCATCCAGCAGACCAGCTCCGGGTTCAACCCCGCGAACAGGACGGACGGATCCAGGACTTCAAGCCGTGTCTTGCCGAACTCCTTGCGGTCAGCACCTGATACCACACCGCCCAAATCCTGCGCCATCGCCTGCATGCCGTAGCAGATACCTAAGATAGGAAAGCCAAGGCCGTAGTATGCGCGGTCAATATGTGGCGACTGCGATTCGTAGACGCTAGAAGGCCCGCCGCTGAAGATTAGGCCAATGGGATTCTTGGCAATGATCTTATCGACCGGCGTATCGTAAGGGACGATCTCGCAATAGACGTTGCACTCGCGCACACGCCGCGCAATGAGCTGCGTGTATTGCGCGCCAAAGTCCATGACGATGACGATTTCGCCGCTATACGGGGCTGAGTCTGACGTGGGTTCCAAAGATGCTCTCTTGCCTTATACGACTGTTTCAGCTTCTGGTTCTTTAGCAGGTACTGGCTGGAAGAATACCGTTAGGTCTTCGTTTTGCTCGATGTCAACCTCTGCCTCTGCCAAGGCTTCGTAATACTCGAATAACTTTGCTGGCTCATGGTCAGGCTGGACATCAACGTACCACCAAGTGTCTCGCTGTGTTACTCCTGATGGCAAAACGGCTAGGTTTGCACCGCCAGGATGCTTATCTGCCAAGTAATGTTTTGCAGTTTGAATTACTTCTTCAGAGGTGGCGGTTTTCATCTCTTTACCCGTTTAGTTACTTCCTAGAAGTTTTCTGATCGCTTCAGCGTGTCGAATACAATCCCGTGCAATACTTGCATCGATCGTGCGGAACGGTCGATAATCCGCATCCGTCCGAAGAGCTAAAATGGTCCGGTAACGACTCATAATAGTTCATTTATCAAAAGGCTTTAGGTCAAGAACTCCGTTGATCAGTCTAGTCACGTTTTCGTGAGCTGGATTTCTGCGCCTTCCGAAGGTGACCGTTTTCTCAACAATCCTACTCGTTGCAGAACAGTAAGCGGAGTAGTATGCGCGGTTCACACTGCTACGAAAGTAGCCGCCTTGCAAAAGCGACCTAGCCGCCTCAATATTTTCGTCACTTAGTTCTTTCCACGTCGCCACCTATCTTCACCGTCCCTGTCCTACACCCTGCGCGCGCTGCTGCGACTTGCCCTCTGTCTGGAGCGACGGTGCGATTACAAGTTCCGCCTGCTGCATTTCGGCAATATTGCGTGCGCCGCAGTTGGACATCGCCATCCGCAGAGCGCCGACAAGGTTCATGGTGCCGTCGTCCTTATGCGCCGGACCAAGCAGGATCTCCTGAAGGGTCCCCATGATCTTCGTTTGAATACGTGTGCCGCGCGGCAGGTCAGCGCTGGACGTGGCCATACCCCAGGAGCATCCGGGTGCCGGCGCCTCTGCGCTCGCTGCTATCGACGATCCTAGCATGACTGCATCCGCCCCACTGGCGACAGCCTTGGCGATATCGCCGCCGGTGCGCATGCCGCCGTCGGCGATGATGGGAACATAGCGGCCGCACCCTTTAGCATAGTCGTCGCGCGCAGCTGCGCAATCGGCAATGGCAGTCACTTGAGGTACGCCCAATCCCAGCACGCGCCGAGTCGTGCAGATGGCACCGGGGCCAACACCTACCAGGATCGCGGCCGCGCCGGCATCCATGAGTTCAGTCGCCGCTTCGTAGCTGACTGTGTTGCCGACAATTACGGGAATTGGCGAATCGGAACAAAACTTACGCAGATCGGTCGGCTCAACCTGGCTCGATTCGAAGCGGAGCGTCGTCACCGTGCTCGCGACCACGTAGATATCTGCTCCGGCCTCGACAGCGATCCGGCCAAACTCTGGAGCATTTGGCGGCACAGACGAAACCGCTGCGATTCCGCCGAGCGCCTTGATCTCTCGGATCCGTTTCTCGATCAGAGCCGGTTTGACTGGCTCGCGGTACATGTTCTGAATAAACTCAATGATGTTGTCGGCGCTGGCATCGGCAATCGCCTGCAACGCGGCGTCGGCATCTTCGTAACGCGTCTGCAATCCGTCGAGATTTAAAACAGCAAAACCGCCGAGTCTAGTCATCTCGGCGGCCACTTTTGGGCTAACGGCAGCGTCCAGCGCAGCCGCAATCACGGGAATCTTAAAGCGGTGTCGTCCCACGCTCCAACCCGTATCGACATCGCGCGGATCGATCTGCAGGCTGGACGGAGTTAGGGCAACTTCATCGAAACCATAGACCCGGCGGGCCTTCTTGTAGCCCCCTAAAACTATCGTCGCTTCCAAATATTTCCTCCGGAGGTTTCGCGATATTTTACCGTTTTCGGGCGGCGAAAGTCAATGTTGACCCTTGTCATTTTGACGGGAATGAGGCACGATCGTAACGGAGAAATCTTTCTTTGCGCAGCATTTCTGCGATCACGCGAGTCTCGCAATTCGAGCTTTTCGGTGGTTTTGGAATTTTGTTTTCATGTACCGCGGCAAGATGAAGCCCCTCACTCCCAGCCCCTCTCCCCACGTGTATGCCCTGGCACAGTAATTGAGGTGGTCTATACCATGCAACAAAGAACTATGCCGCGATGATTTCGGCCTGATCACCATTCTACTTAGCACCATTTCGGCAGATGCCACGGAAGTCTCATCTCCCGCAGGCGTCGCCCTATACCTTCAGACGCGGCAGCTTGCCGGAACGGATTGCGTCGCCCGCCCTGCGGAGGTTGACGCGCGTCGCCTCTACTTAAGTCGACGATCGCCTCCTCACCGGCGTCGAGCCGCTTGACGAGATCGATGCGCCCTCCGACCGTCACACCGCCAGCAACGGAGATCTTTATAGGAAGCTCCACGTGCGTGGCCTTCGTGAACGAGCGGTTGGCCAGCTTATGTTGAGGAGATCATCATTGTTGCTGTGATGATCGTTGCCGTCACGCCCGACCGGCTGAGGCACAAATCTAGAACCCAGCACAGGGATGCGGCGAAAAAACAGGTTAGAAAGAAACGAACATGGGCTGAAACGTTAGTCAAAGCGGTCTGACTTCGTAAAGATGACCTTGGATCGTCTCAAATTTGATCTGGCCCGACCCGTTTGAGTGCTCCTTGATCCGCTTTTTTGCTCCTGTGACGTCAAACACATCCAAAGCGATCTTTGACCTAATGTTACAGTCCGAACCCGCAATCGAACGGATGGTCGCCTTCACCAAGTTGTGATCTTGCCAAGATTCGCTCACCGTGAAGCCGCCTCTCGCCCGTAAACCAGTTACGTATCCGGTCGGCCATTTCAATGGGAGGGCGGGCAGAAATTGCAGACAATCGTTATTGCTCTGCAGAAGCATTTCAGCAATTCCAGCGGTGTATCCAAAGTTGCCGTCGATCTGGAACGGCGGGCAGGAATCGAATAGGTTAGGACAAAGCCCCGCGCCGCCGTTGAACTCTGTGCCTTGCAGCGAAAGAAGATCCCGCACAAATAGGTAGCCGTGATCGCCGTCATGCAAGCGCGCCCATAGACTGATTTTCCACGCAAGCGACCAGCCCGTGCCGCTGTCGCCCCGATACTCCAACGCCTTTTCCGCCGCTGCGTATATGTCTGGAGTTTTGTACTCGTCGATCTCGTCGCCGGGATAGAGCCCGACCAAGAATGAAAGGTGGCGATGATGCACTTCGCCGGGCGTAAAATCTTGAAACCACTCCTGCAACCGTCCTGCCGAGTTGACCTGATAGGGATAAAGCTTTGCGAGAGCTTGCTTTAATGAATCCGCAAATGCTGCATCTTCACCAAGAACTTCGGAGGCAGCGATGCAGTGGTTAAAAAGGTCACGCGTTAGAGATATGTCCATGGTTGACGCCATGCTGACCGCGTGGTCTTTTCCGGCGGCGTCGTGGAACGAATGCTCTGGCGATGTTGAGGGGTTGGTCACTAAGTGCCCTTTGCCGTCAGGAACGAGCCAAGCAAGGCAGAATTCGGCTGCGCCGCGCATGATTGGGTATGCAACTTTTCGTAAATAGGTCTTGTCCTGGCTGAATGCGTAGTGCTCCCACAGGCTTTCGCACATCCAAGCTCCGCCCATCGGCCAGTTGGCATATCCGGGCCAGCCGTTGCCAGAACCAACCGGCCACGTTACTGCCCACAGATCGGAGTTGTGGTGCGCGCACCAGCCTGGAAGGCCGTAGTCCTCCGAAGCAGTTCGAGCACCGTTGATTGCTAAGCCATGCATCCACGGCGGCACTGGCGCGAACGTTTCGGGCAGATTGCAGACCTCGGCCGGCCAGTAGTTCATCTCCGTATTGACGTTTATGGTGTAATTTGAGCTCCAAGGCGGACGGACTGCCTCGTTCCATATTCCTTGAAGTGTGGCCGGCTGACCACCTTCACGAGAACAGCTCAGCAGCAGATAACGTCCAAACTGGAAAACGAGAGCGGCGAACTGCGGGTCATCCGTAGTGCGGAATTGCTTTAGACGCTCATCTGTCGGCAGATTAGCCGTGGTAGCGGATCCAACATTCAGCTCCACGCGGTCAAACTTGGTTTGAAAGTCCTGCAGATGCGCTGTCAGCAGTTCGCCATAAGTCTTCTTTGACGCGGCCTGAATCTGCGAATCAGCAAGTTCAGCAGGATTTCGGCCCTCAAGCGTCGGCGACTTGTCGAAACCGTTAAAGCCCGTTCCAGTGGAAACCAAAATTGTTGCGCTGGTAGCTCCTTCAATATGCACGCCTTGGTCGTCCGATGCAACTTTGCCGCTAGTTGCGGATACGAGAGCGTCGGCCTGGAACTTCATGCCGACAGAGCGACCGTTGATCGAATCTTGGATCGGATTCGGAAGTCGATTGGAGTAGTGCGGCTCAACATTCGACGGTGCTTGACCAGTCAGCACACACATGTCATTGCCGCGAGTCCCCATTGCGCTGCGGAGCGGGCTGTCCAACGAAAGTACAAAATTGAGCGCCCCAGGCTTAGATGCTGTGATCTGGTAGACCAGGACATGGTCCGGATAGCTCACAAACGCCTTCCGCACGTAGGTAATGCCGTCCTGCGTAAACTCGGTTGTCGCGACGCCGGATGTCAGGTTGAGATCGCGCCGATAGTTTTCGATTGCCGAATTGGACAGATCGAATTCGATGTTGAGGTTTCCAAGCGGCAGGTAGGTCTGTGTCCAAGGGCCTTGGAAACCAGGTGCCAGCCGATCTGCCTCGCCATAATCGCCGCGAAAGACGGCATCGCGCACCTTTGCAAGGAGATCAGGATCGTGCTTTGGATTGCCGTCTTGAGGTTCGCCAGACCAGAGCGTGCCATCGTTCAGCGCGATCCGTTCGGTCGAGATTCCGCCAAAGACCATTGCGCCGATTTTACCGTTGCCGATCGGCAGCGCTTCGATCCACTGCGAGGAGGGTTCGCGGTACCACAGTGAAAGCGGCTCACTGGGCGCGGATGCTTCGCCAGTCAATGTCTCGGTTCCTGATCGTTTTAGGACTATTGTTCCGATAAGTGGCTTAAGCGTCCGGCCAAGTGTACCTCCAAAATACCAGCTCCCTAGGACGCTGTCTGTCTGCGGTGCGGCGGTCGGCCCTGCTTGAAACCGGCGCGCGATCTCGTCGGCAGACAGCGGCGCGGCGATGACCGATGCGCGCAAAATCGATCCTTGAAACCTACTGCCGCCCTGTGGATCGCTTCCGACCATCAGCGGAGCAGGGGAGGGGGTCATTGCTGGAAACGGTAGTTTCGATGAATCTGCTGTTTGGGGGAAACCGTTCGTTACGTACTGCACCGGGACGGCTTTGCCATCGACATAAAGGCGCATAATCTTCTGCGATGCGCTGTACACGCCGACAACATAGGTCCAGTGATCGGATGTGAGGTGGGCGTCGTAGCGGCACTGTCCGAACTCGGTAATCATGCGAAGTGAATTGCCCGGGTAGGTGTCCAGCATGTAGCCGACTTGCGAGTTGGGTAGGGTCTTGTCGAGAATGCGCCCGCCGGCATCGGACATCGGCGCTGCCTTGACCCAGGCCTCAAGCGTTACAGAATCGGTAAGATCAAGAGCGGGGATTGGCTTTGCCGAAAAGGTCGGTTCGCTGTTGCTCAGAACCAATCCGGTTTCGTCGCACAGAGCCGCCGTCGGACGCGCAGATAAGGCGAACATGCAAATTCCGACTAGGGCTAAGAAATCAATGATTTGTCGCATAACAGGTCTTTCTGACGCGGAAACGTCTGCAATTCTAACATGCTAATACGCATTGTGTAAAGCGGTAGTCCAGCAAAATGTCGTTTGCGCGCGGCTTTCAACATCTTTAGCTACCGTAGTGGGTCAACACAGCAAATTTCCTTGACAAGCACCTTCAACCGTGCTATGCTGTTTCTCACTAATGCGTATTATGTGTTGCGAATGTATGGACATCCGCGGCCGCTAACGAGATTCTGGCGATACCCGTTAACCGTTTGGCTTCAAGGGTCAAACCATGGTGCTATGAAAAAGGACAACAAAACGATGAAGTTAAAGCAGTCGATTGTCTGGAGCGTTGTTCCGAGAGTTTCCCTTCCGGCGATGGCCATTGCGCTTGTGTTCATTGCTAATCTTGCCACGGCGGCGCAGGCACGCGGAGGCTATCTCCACACGTCGGGCACACAGCTCGTTGACGGCAATGGAAGCAAAATCCTTCTTGCCGGTGCAAATCTAGAATCGTTTAGCTTCACGGATCCGTTTTGGACAGACGGCGTTAGTCTGAGCGGAACATGGAATCAACCTGGCGCAGACGTGCCGTATATGCACTCCATTGCCGGCCAGATTGGTCAGACGACGGGGGATTGGATCAAGGTCGACGATACGGATTCAAGCGTAACATACTCGTCCGGTTGGAATCTGATCTCAAACTACGGTGGCAATCCGGGCTATATGAACTCTCAGCACTGGTCGACCACCGTCGGCTCGTCGGCGACATTTACGTTCACCGGTAACCAAGCGGAGTTCTTCGGCTACAAACGGTCCGATTTAGGTTATGCAAACGTCTACATTGACGGCAAGTTGAAGGCGTCCATAGATTGCTACAACGCAATCCCGTACTACAACGAGCCTCTTTACACGGTTAAGGGACTCAAAACCGGAACGCATACCATGACGGTGCAGGTCAGCAGCACTAAGGATCCGCTTAGCTCGAATACGCAAGTTATCTGCGACGCGTTTGCGTATGGAACGGCCGCAACCCATGGTCTGGCGGGTAATCAGCAGGCTTGGTGCAACAATGTCATCACGAAAGCGGACATTGCCAACATGGCGAGCCTCGGCCTAAACTGCGTTCGCGTTAACATGGATTGCCGCCTGTTCGGCACGGTCCACACTACCAACGGATCGGCACAGCTCATCAACGTCGATACGACCACGCCGGCTGTTGGCTTTCAATATCTCGACAAGCTTCTGAATTGGTGCAATACCTATCATGTGTACGCGATTCTCGACATGCACATGTTTTTGTTCGGGATCACGGACAGCCAGCAAAGCCTCAACTCAGAGGAGGCGCTTTGGCAAGCGATTGCTTCGCGCTATGCCACCAACGCTTATGTTGGCGGGTATGACCTTTGGAATGAGCCGGACAGCGCCGACGGCAGCTATACGCTCGATTCGACCCTCAATCAGACCATCGTCTATGTTCAGCAAGCTCTCGTGACTGCAATTCGCCAAGTTGATTCGAACCACACGATCTTCCTCGAAGGGTATCCGTGGGATGATCGCCTCGACTGCCTGTTCTACGATCCGAACACAGGACTAAACACAAGCAAGCTGACCATCACCGATCCCGCGGGCAATCTTGCACTTGAGTTTCATCGATATGGCGGAACCCTTCCTGATGCGTACACTGCCAGTCAAGACAATGGCCCGGATGGTTCAGACTACAGCGGATCGTCGCCGGCGTATCTTTGGACAATCCCGCACCAAAAGAAGCTGGCCAGCATTGCTGGTGTTCCGCTAGTTTGCGGCGAAATGGGCTACAGCCAGAACAGTTTCCTGCAGATGCAGCAAGATCTTAATCGCCGCTCCACGGATCCCACCGATTACGGAATCTCGGCAGGCACAATCTTCTGGTGCTGGAAGAAGTCCAACTCGGGAGGCGTGGTGTACTATCCGTGGCCAAGTCCGACTGCCGGACAAGGATTTGACTTGGTGAACTCATATTGGAACGAACTGGATTCGTACTGGGCCGGCAACGCTTCCCAACCAACACCGACATTTACAAACCAGCAAGCCGACACGTACATCTATAATTACTGCACATCAGTCAATGCGTCGAATTGCAAGACGAGCTGGCCTGTAGCGGGATTTCTCGATGAAGGCAACTTAGTCAACCCGGGCTTCGAAGCGGACGTAGCGGTGGTGAGCGATCCACAATATTGGAACAACTGGGCTCCGACTGGCCAAGTCGCAACCAGCAATGTCGGCGGTGGACACACCGGCAGTTGGTATTTGGTGCACGGCTCAACGGCCGGCAGCTACCAACTCTACACCTACCAGGACATCAACAATTTGCCTATCGGGACGTACACTGTGTCCGCTTGGGTGAAGAGCAGCGGCGGGCAGTCGACGGAGCAAGTGCAACTAAAATACTATGACTCAAGCGGAAATGTGCAGACCGCGAACATCCCGGCTTCTATAACGTGGACGAAGGTGACGATACCCAATGTCAGCATTACCAGCGGCACCTGCGAAGTGGGCATCTATTCAGTGGGCAGTGCGGGCCAATGGGCTGATATTGATGATGTCGCGGTGACAATCAACTAGCTCGGTTAATTTAGCCCGACACTCAGCCAGCCTCTATATACTGAAATAAAGTATAAAGACGCTGGCACCTTTATTTACTCGTCAATCATTTCCCAGTGCCCGACATCGCCTACCAAATCTCGTTTCTACCGTTAGGATCTACCATTGACTCATCGATTTCTTAAGGCAGTTCTTGCTGCTTCCATTTGCTTGTTATTTTCGGATCAAGTTTTGCCCGTCAATGCCGATCGTACCATTGACCTATCTACCTCCGCCGGAGTCGCTTGGCAGTTTCAGCCAGAAAATGGCGCCTGGAGCCCGATCCGCGTCCCCGATGGGGGCTGGAAAACTCAAGGCTATTCGTGCGACGCCGGCACCTACAAAGCGGTAATTTCCATACCAAACTTTTCGGCCAATCAGCGCGTGCTGCTCGACTTTGATGCGATCAACTTTGGCGGCAGGGTGCAAGTCGGTTCAGACGCTTCACATCTTACCGAAGTTGCGAATCACGTGGATGGCTGGGTGCCGGTGACGGCCGACATCACGGACGATGTCATCTCTGGCAAACCAGCATTATTGGTGGTCGATGTGGCTGGGAGAGCTAAGTTCAAGCGCAACGGCAAATACATCGTCCCTGAGGGCGCAACTTGGTGTTCGACACTTGAGGATGGGATTCTGCGCGGCGTACATTTGAGGGTTGTTCCCGCCATTCGTGTCAGCGATATCTTCGTCCAGCCTAGTGTTGAATCAAGGACGCTGCGCACCACCGTTCAAATCACCAATTCGACCAATCTATCAGCCAATGTCCAGTTGACCGGCAGCCTTTCGTCGTGGAACAGCGCGCCATTTGCATACCCGCGAATCACAGCTCAGCTCGTCACCGTAGCGGCGCAATCCAAAGTGTCCGTCGCTATTGCGCCGGTCGCGTGGAAGTTAGGCCCGACAAGCTATTGGTGGCCGAATGTCCCGTACAAGTCTGGCTACCGGGCAAAGCTGCATATTCTTACCGTTCACTTAACGAAAAACGGACAAACTCTGGACACTTCGACGGCCCGCTTCGGCTTCCGTCAGTTTGCCGCCCATGGGACGCATTACTATCTAAATGGCATTCGATGCAACCTTCGCGGCGACAATCTTCAGGAGGCCAATTTCGGCATCGATGCCTACGGGATCAAGCCGGGGTTCGGCGCACCTTCAGCAACCAACCCAGGCTGGCCAAAAGCAGTCGATAACCTCGAGCATCTCAACTTCAATGTCATGCGTATTCACCAAATTCCGGCAACACCCTACATGCTGGATACGTGCGACGAGATGGGACTGATGCTGATTGAAGAATCGCCGCTTAGAGGCTCCGAAGGCGGTGAAGATTTCCAGGGCGGTCATGACAACATGCTCAACATGGATCGTGAACTGGTTTTGCGCGACCGCAATCATCCCTCGACCATCATTTGGAGCGCGGCTAATGAGTGGGGCGATCCCATTGCGGAAGCTGTTCCCGCAATCAATCAAGTTGACGGCACCCGTCCCGTCATCGCAGACGGCTGCGGAGATCCTGGTCCACAGTTCATCTTTATGCAGCACTACGTCAACGGCATTGGTGGACTTCCATCGTCGGGGGCCAAGCCGCAGCCTGACCGACCATTTGGCGAGGGAGAGGCCATCTGGCCAGCAGACAATACGTTGCAAGGATTTGCCTGGATGGCAACCGGAACCTTGCAGCGCCGGTTGAAAAATAATGCCGATATCCGTAACTATACGCTCAACAACGCATGGCCAAACTTTATCCCTGGAGAGAGTCCTTCAACCGAAATTTGCGAAAAAAAGATCAAGAACATGGGCGGCGACATGGACATTTTGCCCTCTATTACCGATCCGTGGCACAACAAACATCTCGAATTGATGGAGTCCAAATATAATCCGCTTGCCGTTTGCGATGTCGATTTTGAAACTTCAAACATGGGCAGTGACGATCATGGCGACTGGCCTGTGCTGTTGCCCAAAATCTCTGCAGGATCATTGATTACGCGCCACATCGCCGTGTTCAACGATGAGTTTTCCGGCGGTACTGTGGACCTCGGCTGGAGCGCGCATGCGGGTAGTCCTGACGGACCCGAGCTGGCGCGGGGCAAAAAGAATTTCCAGATTCCGCTGGGTGACTATGTTGTTCAAGATGTCACGTTCCGAGCGCCCAATGCGCCGGGCGAGATATATCTGCATCTGACATCTACGAAGAACGGCGTCGTGCGTGCTTCGGACAGCGCAATTGCATTTCGTGTGGTGCGCGGAAGCGCGTATGCCATCCCGAACGGCATATACAGCCTGGTCAACTGCGCTTCAGGAACGGCGGCCGGAGTGAAGGGCGGGTCGAAGGACCAGCAAGCCGTGGTGCTTGGCTACAAACCATCCGGCGAACCAAATCAGTTATGGAAAGTTGACAATGTTGGCGACGACTTTATCACACTCACAAATGTCAATAGCGGTCTCGCGCTCGAAGTCTATGGTGAGCGCACAGACAAGGATGCCGATATCGACCAATGGCCGCTGCACGGGCGCGATAATGCCATATGGAAAGTCCAGGAGCTTGGCGGCGGTGCATTTATTCTGATCAACAAACACAGCGGTCTGGCGTTGGATCTTTATGGTGGCCGCACGGATGACGGCACACGGATTGTTCAATGGGACGTTTCTAGAGCGACCAATCAGCAATGGCGGTTTGTGTCAAGCAAAAATTGACTAGGATACGCTACGAAGGAAGTCCGCAGATACTTGACAACTACAGCCGATGTGCTAGAATAAGCGTACTAATACGCATTATGAATATCGAATTAAGATCGCGTCGTTAGTCAATCTAGTACATAGGTGATGCAATATGAAAAGTAACAAGGGATTTACCCTAATTGAGCTACTCGTTGTTATAGCAATCATAGCAATTTTGGCAGCTATTTTGTTCCCAGTGTTCGCACAAGCCCGCGAGAAGGCAAGGCAAACCACATGCGCAAGTAATCTCAAGCAGCTTGGGCTTGCGTTTGCGCAGTACGAACAAGACTACGACGAACTGTATCCAACGGCAGGGACATACGGTTATGGCTGGGCTGGGAACGTATACAGTTACGTCAAGTCTACTGGAGCGTACTCTTGCCCGGACGACAACTTTGTAGGATCCCCGTCTGGTCCCACGAACGGTTATCAGTTCGCCGGATTTACGCTCCTGTCTTACGGAGTAAATGCGAATCTGACATGCGTGTCGAACACCAGCAACAGCACGTGCGTCGCGTCGTCCCTCGCAAGTCTTGGCTCGCCAGCGCTAACGGTTCAGCTTTTCGAGATTGCCAAGGCCATCACGAATCCTGCCGGCGCTTGCCCATCCAGCACAGGAAACGGGACATGGATTGGCGGCTGGAACCCGGTGAATGAAACTGCCTCATACTGCGGTGGGCCGTATGCGCCAGCGGGACTTGGCAGCTACTGGAACCGGAACGGAATCAACAACGGCAATTCGATGGGTTGGGGGGGCTTTCCCGTCTACGCAACCGGGCCTATCGGCAACTACAATGGCCTGAATCAGATTTCCACCTCAGGCGGTCGGCACACGAACAATTCAAACTGGCTGGCAGCCGATGGCCATGTTAAGTTCCTGAGTGGCTCGAAAGTTTCAGGTGGTGACAACGCAACAACTGCTATTACTAAGCAGACTGTTTCCAATGGATCAACAGACGGTATTGCAGCAGGGACTGGCAGCATGCTTCTCGATGATGGGGTTACTCCGGTTACCCTGACATTCTCTGCAAAATAGTCGGATCGCAGAATTCCTGAGGCTAAGCTCAGCATTGGCAGGAGTTGGATTGCACCGGGCTGCATCCAACTCCTGCTTTTCGTTAAGGTAACGTGTCCGATTTCACGTTTGCGGATAATATCTTGGCAAAGTGTCGAAAGAAAACGAAACGAAATGGGAGGAGAAATCCAAATTGAAATTTAGAGCAATGATAGTGCAGGTTCTCGTGGCCGCCCTGCTAGTCGGCGCATGTTCTTTGGCGGATGCGCAAGGCAAAATCGGCATCAAGTTTGTGGGAGGCAGACCGGACACCGCAGGCGTTGCGTTAGATGCGTCTGAGAAAGTCGGTGCATCCGATGTTGCCCAGAGTCACTGGAACAACGCCACTGGCGCATCTGGATCGGTGAACACACTGACTGCGGATGATGGGAGCAAAGTTGCAACCACGGTCAAGTTTACTTCGTCCGAAGTTTGGACAAGCGGGTCGGACACCAGTAAAGGTCCGGACTACAAACTCATGGACGGCTACATCGATTCGACGGAATCGACAGATGCCGCGACCATTCCAACGGTCACGATTAAGGATATCCCGTTCGCCACTTACGATGTCTATGTTTACTATAACGGCGACTATCCTGGCGATCAGCGCGTGGCAAAGTACGCAATTGGTGCCAAGTCCACCCTAGCGACCGACTCAAGTGCGTTCGACGGCACCTATGCCGAAGCCAAGGACGGCGGCACTGGCAACTATGTCGTATTCCATAATATCACCGGTTCATCGATGACTCTCACGGCGTCCCCTGTCAAGGCAAACGATCAATATCTGCGCGCGATCATCAATGCCGTGCAGATTGTTAAGCACGGTTAGGTGACACTCCAGTCGGAATGACTTCCCGTAAAGAGGGCTCATTCCGACAGAGTGAGCGCCGTGCGTCCCGCAGCCGCCTCGAAAGTGAGATGCACGCTGTCCGGTGAGTTGCAGTACTCGTCGAAGATAACCAAGTCGTTCAAGCCTGATTTTAGCCAGCATGGCGGTACATACAGGCCATCAACATGCAGCTTTTCTGGATATCTGCCTAAATTGTGACCGTTCACCCAGATAAACCCTCCGTGAAGGCCTGTCGGCACTACTCTCAAAACCGGTATGTACCGCGACGTGTTTGCTGCCGGCATCGTAAATGTGGTTCGATAAAACGTCGGCAGGCCAACTGAGTTCGGGGCATTCTTTGCCCAGTTCGCAATTGCCGCTGGTTCTTCGATGCCGCCCTTCATCTTCCAACCCGCGACCGAAGTCTCGTTCACATGGCATGCAAACGAAACTGGCTTCATGATCCCGCCTGCACCGTCGGTGTTTTCAACCAGGACGTCTAGGATGTTCGGTCCACCGGGGTTCCAGGCAGAGTCTAGATCGACATCAAATGGATCGCTCCAGCCTTCGTGACGCATTAACTTTTTGCCGTTCAGAAAAACAACGCCGTTGTCATCGACACTCTCGAAATGCGCAACGCGATGGCCGGTACCGTTTGAATCAGGTAGTGTCGTGCTAAACCAAGCGTCGCCCTTTTGGTTATTGAAATAGTCTGCTCCGACCTTTGTGTCCTGCCAGTGCGGGTTGTCTGGGGCTGGCGGATCGTCACCGCTCAGTCCGTCTTGCGGCAACGAGATCGCCTTCCATGCAGAGATTGTCTCAGACGTTGACGACGCGTCTTCAATCGTCGCAGATCCACTCAGGCCCTTCGAGTCGATTTTCGCAAGCGAACCCGTATAGCCAAACAGCTTGTCTCGGCCGTAGCTTGAAGCAAATACAGCAATCGAATGGTTTCCAGCAATTAGGTGCGCGGCAAAGCCGTTATTGGATGTGCTGCTTTCTGCCATGGGATTGCCATCAACAAATGCCTGCAATTGATCGCGCGCCGCCTGAAAACTGATTTTGTAATCTCCGTCCTGCGCAACATTGAGAGTCGTGCGATACCAGGCGTAGGCACCATAGTCGCCGTCTGCGCCCATGGGCTGGGGATCGGTCGAGCGCATCCAATGCGAGTCGTCGAGTGCGATCGATGATCCAGAAGCTTGAGCGAAATTCCAATTTGCGAGAGTAGGTACGGCCGGAATTGTTTCCGCGCTGATCTCTTCTTTTTCCTTAAGTAGCTTAGGCGTGTCGCCTGTAGGCGTCAAAACCCAAGAGTCAGCGACGGCCATCTTGCTCTTCTCAGCATAAACAACGAGCTTGTCTCCGACCAATTGTGCGCCTCGAACATATTCTGGACCGACTACCAGATACGTTTGACCGTTGACGGTCGGATACCATGTGAAGTCTGACGCCTTGCCTGCGACCTCAACGATGCGGATTGTGCTAGAGCCGCAGGAAATCGACTCGACTTCTGGGCTGCTGTCGCCGAACACATGCGTTAGTTTGGCAGACTCGCCATTGATGATCCAACCACTGCCGTAATGCTCGCGGAAGCCGGCGCCGTCGGCCGACAAGTCCACAACGCCTGTTGGTCCCCGATCACCGTAAACAACCAGGGTAGTTGTTGTGCCATCTGTGTACGACCTGAGCACGTGCGCCGCCATGCCAAGCCGCACGCCGGGCGCAAGCGCATAATTCTCAACAACGGGGGCGATCTCGCCGGCAGCCAGGTTTATGGTCACACCCGGTTTGATGGCCACAGACCGATCCGTGTTGTCCGGATTGTCGTAAAATACGATTGTTCCGGTGGGACTAGTCCGCGCTGTAATCTTAATGGTTGAGTTTGTTGAGGACGACGCAAAGTCCGAGGTGGAATCGTGGCTGTTCTCGAGAACGCTTGGAAAGCTGCGCGCGAACCAGGCCGCTTTCTTGAACCTATAGTAGACGGGCCGCAAATCGCCAGCCTGACCAATTGCGCCGGAGTAGTCGTAGCTGGACGCATCCTCGTTGTTGTTCCAGCTCGCGAAGTTCGTGCCGCCGTGGAGCATATAGTAGTTGTAGCCATTGCCGCCGTAAGCGATGATTTTCCATGTTCCGCGATCGAATCGCCGAAGATCGTTGGGAGAAAGTGGTCCATAATCGTTGTACCAACCGGGCCAAAACTCGGTGGTATACCAGGGATTGCTGCGGCCAGTGCTGTCCCAAGAGTGGTCGCCCGCTGGGTCTGATCCGTGGTGCAGCCCACTGAAAAAGTACGGAACTTCTACGCCAAGGGAAAGCGCCTTTGCACGAAGATGCCGTAGATAGCTGTTGTGGTCGTCCGTGCCCCAGCCATCGCCATATTCGTTCTCCAGTTGGACGAATATCACCGAACCGCCTCGATTGATCTGGTTTGCAACGACGATGGGCAAGACCTTGTCGTACCACTTGTCAACTTCTGCTAGAAACTGCGGATTATCCTGCCGCGCCAGAACACCCGGCTTGAAGCGCAGCCAGACTGGGTAGCCGCCGCTGTCCCACTCTGCGCACGCATACGGCCCAACACGTACGGTGCAGTACATTCCGAGGTCACGCACGAGCTTCAGAAACGCATCAAGGTCCTTGTCTCCAGAAAAGTCCCATTCGTTCTCCTTAGGTTCATGAAAGTTCCAAAAGACATAGGTCTGAACCGTGTTGAACCCTGCCGCCTTCATGCGCAGCAAGCGATCGCGCCAGAGCGCCCTCGGAACTCGCGCATAATGAAGGCTTCCAGACGTGATGAAAGTCCGTTGCCCATTGATGAGAAACCCGCGCCCGTCAAATGAGATCGCCTTTGCCGCCGAAGGAGCGGGCGAGAAAATGCCGTCGTTAGCGTACACGGGACTGATCAGCAAGCTATAAAGAGTCAACAATGCAGCGAAGGCCGCCGCTAACACTATGCGAGCGGCGCAAATGCGTTGAACGGCAGAAGGGGAGATATGAATGGACATGTGGATGTTATTGGCGTAACTAACCTAATGGGCGAAGGTTAGCATGACATTATGATTCATTTACGGTAAGGAACCATATAGTGAAGCCTTCGAACATATCATTCGAAGGCTTCGAGTCGATCAATTAATCGCGAATACGCTATTGGTCATTGGCAGAATTAACGTCTAGTTGATGCTGAATGTGATCGCGGCTTGAGTTGCACCAGCCGCAGATGTTAGCGCCATGCTCGACGTACCCGCTGCAACACCGCCGCCTTGAGGATTGTTTGGGTTAGTGGCGTTTGATCCGGGTGATACCAAAGTGGCTCTGATCCACTTAACATGCGAATCGGCGGCGAGGAAATTCGAACCTTGCGTATGAACCGCAATCTCAGCTTCCAAACCGGCTGTTCCGCCTGGATCTGGACCAATGACGTCATATGTCGTTCCTTGACCACCGCCCCATTTGGACGAGCTGGGATAGCCCTGGTTGCCATATCCCGACGGAGACAAGTAACCACTTGCGGGGGCCGTGGACCATGTCGCTCCAGTGCCCTCGGTTGGATCCGATACGTTGACCGGGCAGCCCTGGATTTCATAAAGCAGAACGGTGAGCGAAGGCGAAGTATATTTGGCTAGCGAAACTGCAGGGTTTCCTGTGGTGCCAAGTCTTGCATTCACATTTGTCGCATATGAGACAGGCACTGCGGACGCGACGGCAGTCGTAGTGGGATCGTCCGGGCAGCTAAAAACCTTGGTTGCCTTAACGTACGGATAAATTCGGCATGCCCATCCTTGCGGAACGCTGTAGACAGTTGCCGGCATGGTCTCGTCGTAGTCCTGAACATACTGCGTAAACGCGAGGCCAAGCTGCTTCAAATTGGACGAGCAGCTTGTCTGCCTGGCTTTTTCACGGGCAGACGCGAATACGGGAAACAGTATAGCTGCAAGAATGGCAATTATAGCGATAACGACGAGCAGCTCAATAAGTGTGAACCCTGACCGATTCTTCATGATAATCAAACCTCCTTTGGTCGAACTCAGCAGGCACCGCCTGTGCTAATACGAATAAGTAAATCGAATTAGCTCACCAAATCATAGCACCAACGTCAATTGTTGTCAAGCATTCGTAATCGGCAGGATCGCACCGCTCTCTCGGAAGGCTGTTGGCTTGCGAGGCGAGACTCCTTGTCATCTTCGGCGAAAAAGCTGCAGCATTGACAATGCCGCCGTTATATGATAGGCTTGGGAGAAAGTTACGTAATCCGCTTTACGAAAACGTTTGCATCGGGACGATCACTTCGCGAATGTGCATTATGTCTTTTGACTGAGACGGCTTCAGACATTTCTCGGAGTTGAGTAGCTGCCGAGCAAATATGGTCACGAAGCGGATTCTTGATCCAATTTGTTAAAAAGGGCTCGGTAAGATAGAAAGATGATTATTCCGACTCGTCAGCACGCGCGAATGGTGACGATGCGTGACATTGCAAAAAGGGCCAATGTTTCCCAAACCACGGTGTCCTTCGTATTAAATAAGCGTCAAAGCTTGTTGATTTCAGAGGAGACCAAGGCGCGCGTGTTCGAAGCGGCTAAAGAACTTGGATACCGGCCCAACCAGATGGCACGCGCACTAGCCAAGGGGCGCACTGACATTGTTGGCGTGTGGCTGAAGGCGCTGCACTCGTCCTACTACATGCAGCTTGTGCATCTGTTTGACAGGCAGATAACGACCAGCGATTACACGATGGTGTTCTCCAGGAACGCGACCATCCACGATACGTCGTCGATCATGCAGACATTCCCCGGCATGTCCGTCGATGGACTGATTGCCATCGACATTCCCGAAACGGTGGACTATTTTGCTACCCATGCGTTCGGCGGCACACCGATAGTTAGCTTTGGAAGTCATTTCACTGCGCACGTGGATTGTGTCGCCCTAGATATGTCGGCCGCTGTGCGTGATGCGCTTAACCATCTCTACGATCGCGGACGCCGCAAAATTGCTTTGATGATCGACGAAGGTAGCCACAGTGTCGGTGGTGGCCCGCGACTTCAAGAGTACTTGAAGTTTGTTGCCGATAATAGCCTGAGCGCTAACATTATCGTCATAAAGCACCAAACCTTTGAAAGCGCCAGGAATTCAGTCATTGATAACTGGACTAGCGCAGCGCAGCCGCCCTTTGATGCGCTTCTTTGCTACAATGACGACCTCGCTGTGGCATCGATAAGAGCAATGAACGAACTCGGCGTTTCCGTTCCAGGACAGGTTTCAATCGTGGGCTGCGACGATATCGCGCAGGCAAGCGTGCTGACACCGTCACTCAGCACAATATCCCATCCACATGCGGAAATGAGTCGGGTCGCTTGGGAATTTCTGCATGCCAGGATGTTGGACAGTTCACTGCCGATACAGTATCAGCCGTTCGAATCCAAGTTCATCGCTCGGGAATCGTCATAGCGCAAATTACTCTGCAGGCCTAGAAAACAAAAAGCGTCCTCTGCGACTAAATGTTCGCAGAGGACGCTTTTTGATTGAAAATGCTTAGGTGGGGCTGAATGTCATCGCAACAGGCTTGTTGTAGAAGTTCAACAGTGCCGACGTTCCCGATGCGTTTCCGCAAGCCTGGAACGGATTCTCAGCACCACCCTGGGCGTTACCTGCAGCAGATGCCGTGTAGCCGCTTGAGAGCTGCTGGCCCGTAAGCCACTTAACATGGCCGTCCGCACCTAGGTAGTTGGCTCCGCTAGTGTGGACGCCGGTGCCGCTACCGATAAGCTTAAGGGCAGTGGCCGAAGCAACGACGCCGGTTGCATAGACACCAGAGTTTCCAAAGGATCGCACCGAGCCGCTATTGTCGCAACCTGCTGTGCCC
Source organism: uncultured Armatimonadota bacterium (assembly GCA_963699265.1). Lineage (GTDB taxonomy): Bacteria > Armatimonadota > Armatimonadia > Armatimonadales > Capsulimonadaceae > CAXSEA01. The sequence goes on from OY969427.1 coordinate 3,907,326, forward strand.
GATGGGCTATGGTATTCGAACGGCTCGTGGCTTGACGCCTGGTACGTGGCGTTTGGATTGAAATTGATCCCGAGATTTCCAAGGTCGTCCTTGATGTTCTGCACTTCGAAGACCAGCACCGTAACAGACGGCGCATTCAACTTTGCACTGCTGATCGCGACATTGGTCTGCGGGCCGCTCGGAGGATTGCAACCAGGGAAGAAGTTGTAGTTTTCTGCATACGAAATGATCGTGTCGCCAGATGACGGCTGGGTCGAGTCGTCCGGACACGCAAAAACGCCAGTTGCCTTGACGTAGGGGAAGACTGATCCTGCCCAGCCGTTACCGTTGTAACCGCCAACGCCGATGTTGCATGGATAGAATTCATCGTAGTCCTGGTTGTACTGAACAAATGCCAATCCGAGCTGCTTCAGATTGGAGGCGCAGCTGGTCTGGCGGGCCTTTTCCCTTGCGGAAGCGAAGACCGGGAACAAGATCGCAGCAAGAATGGCGATGATAGCTATAACAACGAGCAGTTCAATGAGTGTAAAGCCATGTTTGCTTTTCATGGTTTGTTATCCTTTCCAATTCGAAAATGTGGCAGTTTACTACATACAACCGCCTATCGCTAAACGTATTAGTAACCTCATTACCTTATCATAATACGCCTTAGCTGTCAAGTGCCAATGCTTAAGTTGTGTCTGTAGAGCTGTCCTTGATCAGAAAGCAGAAGTTCACTTTGGAGCGAACGCCTGGAACTCGTAAATGGTCGGTGCAGCGGAGGTGCTTAAGACGTGCAGACGGACAAACCTCGCGGTCACGGTGGGAAAATCCGCGCTGAAGTTAGTCCCCGCTGAGTTGCCGGAGTAGGCTATCTGCCACTGGTCGGCTTGCGCGACCTTGTACTCGATTTGGAACTTCTGAATTCGCGGGTCAAATTCCATAATTCCTACCCGACCAATCCTTGCCGGCGAGCCAACGTCAACTTGTAGCCAGCACTCCGACGTGCCGTCGTCGGTAGCCCACCGACTTGTGACATCTCCATCGACGGCCTTATCTGCCCCAAAATTTGGATCGTTGGAATGAACATTGGATGCAGTTGCCACCTTGGCTTCTAATAATGAATGCTCTGCTGTCAGTTGCGATGCGTCCGGCGCGTACACTCCAAATTCCCAGAGCGTCGGTGCGTCGGATGCTTTGAGGATGTGCAGGCGAACGAACCGGGCTTTAACAGGAGGGAAATTACGCGAATACGAGTCGCCCACCGAAGTCCCAACCATGGCAACGCTCCACGGGTCGCTCTCCTGCAATTTGTACTCGAGCTGAAACTGCTGAATGCGCGGCGCCCACTCGGACAATTTTAGTTTGCCCATTGTGCTCGGTTCTTTGGCATCCACCTGCAGCCAGCAATCCGATGTGCCGTCATCAGTAGCCCAACGGGTTTCGAGATCGTCATCGACAGCTTTATCCGCGCCAAACTCGGTTTGGTTGCCATGAACGTTGGAAGCAGTCGCCGGTTTGAACGCAATCAGCGAGACTGGCTCGACCGAAGCATCTCTTGGCCCGTTGTAAAGCGCAAATTTAGTAATGACTGGGCAGGCCAGGCTCTTGGTGATATTGACTCGGACTTTGCTGGCCGTTACACGCGGTATCCACAAGATACGTTTGTAACCGATCGTCGTGCCTTCGCCGACTTGCTGCCATTGACCGTCCACAAGCGCATCGACTGTGAACTCAGCGACACGCTGGCCAAGCGGTATGTACTCCTGCAAAACGATATTGTTGAAGGCCGTTGGCTGCTTCAAGTCCACCGTGAACGACGCGGCGTGCGCCACGTCGTCGGTGGCCCAATAATGGTCGTAGTCGCTGCTGGTCAAATTGGCCGCAGCAAAATCTGCACTCTTACCGCGTACATTTGTCGCTGTGACCGACTTGCCAGCGGCCAGGTTTGTGGAAAAGATGGATTGCAGCGCGGCGTGAAACTCGCTGAGACGGGCAACATCGCCATCGCTTATCAGTCCGCGTCGATCCGGCGGAACGTTGAGGAGCAGCACACCGCCTCGTCCGACCGAGCCGTAATAGATATCAAGCAACTTGTTGACAGACTTTATCTGTGTATCTTGATCGGGATGATAATACCAACCGGGGCGAATGGACGTATCGCACTCTTCCGGAAACCAGCCGGCTGCGTTGGGATTGTTGCCGTCGTGATTCCAGTCGGTGCGTGTACCATAGCCCGCTTCGTTGCCGGACCAGCGGATACCAGTGCCTGAGGTCGGGCTGCCGCCAAACACGACCGCATTTGGCGCATATTTATCGACAGTTGCGAAGAAACGATCCCAATCATAGACCTGCTTCTTGCCGTTCGGGCCCTCGCCGTTGGCGCCGTCAAACCAGACTTCCGATATGTCGCCGTAATGCGTCAGCAACTCAGTAAGCTGATTGACATAGTAAGCGTTGTATTTTGGCGAGTCGCCATAAAGCGCGGATGTGCGATCCCAAGGCGACAGATAGAGGCCGCAGCTCACTCCTTGCGCCGCGCAAGCGTCCGAAAACTCCTTGACCACATCGCCCTTGCCGCCCTTCCACGGGCTGCTTTTGACACTATGATCGGTATAGGCGCTCGGCCAAAGGCAGAAACCGTCATGGTGCTTTGCAGTGAGGATGACCTCTTTGAAACCTGCGGCCTTTAGCACTCGAATCCACTGACTGCAGTCCAGCGCGGCTGGATTGAAGTTGGCGGGATCTTCGTGGCCTATTCCCCACTCCCGGTCGGTGAATGTGTTCATGTTGAAGTGCGTGAACGCAACCATCTCCTTCTTTTGCCATGCAAGCTGTTGTCGCGACGGGACCGAGCCGAAGGGCGCAGGAGGATCGTCGGACGAAGCTTTCACCGGCCGGGTTGGACACAGGGCCAGCACCGAAAGAAAACCTATCAGAGCCAGGTTCAATAGTCTGCGATTTGGGACATGAACAATCATTGTTTTGTGCTTTATGCGTGAGTATTAGGCGGGCGTAAGATCGACTTCCGCCAAATTCATGGGCTGCCAAGTGGCGCGGTTTGCAGGTCGAACTGTGACGGTGTGCACGCCGGGTGAAGCGATGGTGATCGAGCCAGCATGAAGCGTCTGGAACGTGTTCCAATCCCCCGTGTCGGGTACGTCAACAGCAAGAGTTTGTGCTCCATTGACGTCAATTTCGGGCCGAGTTGCGCCCGTATGCGCTGCTGCTCTTATGTCCACGCGGTAAGTTCCAGCCTTGTCGAACTGTACTCGCCAGCTCAGCGAATCGGTGGGATCGTCCCAGAAGCCGACATTTTGAGTCGATCCGCTGCCTTGCAAAGAGAGGCTGCCATTGAGCTGAGCGTCCTTTGCCAGAAGCGTGATCGCACTACCGGTCGTGGACGAAATCGTGGAAGGTGGATGCTGCAACGAGGGATCAGACGCCGAAAGATTCAGACCTTCAATTCGCAAAGCCCAAGCATGGTCGCACGGCGGATTGTCGGGGACGTTCACTTCGAGACCAGCGCTGGTTCGCTGGGCTTTCAAAATGCCGGGGACACCCAGCATTGTTACGGCGATAACATCTCCAACGATTCCCGCAGCGCCAGACGCCAACGTCTGTATGACGAATTTGCCGCTAGTAGGCCAGGCAAACGAGGTCGCGTAAAGCGTGTTGCCCTTAGTGACAAACCGGAAGTCGTGCTCTCTAAGCGCGTTTGTCCCGCCCTCACTAAACGCTCCTCCTGAGCCCCCCGAATTTGGACCTTCGCCGGAGATTTTCCAGGGACGAGTCGCAAAAATTGACTCGCGGTTGACATCCATCCATTTGGTAAAGCCAGCCAAAAATGCCTCTTCATCCGGATCGATTGTGCCGTCTCCGCGCAGTGGGATGTTCAGCAGGAACGTTCCGTTCTTCGAAATGATGTCGACCATCATGCGAACAACCTCGTTCGGTGTTTTGTATTGGTGGTTCTCGTAGAGGGATCGTTTGTAATGCCAGGAACCAATGCACGTGTCCGTTTGCCAAGGATATCCCGCAATATGGCTACTACTACCCCGCTCGTAATCCAAGACCATAGACCGCTTGACATGACCCGCCGGGTTCTTGCAGGTCAGCACCGCTTGGTTGTTGCCGTTATTCCACTGTATGCTTTTGTTATAGTAGTTCGCGGCGATCTGGAGGCTGTAGCGTGTCGGTGGCTCCCAGTCGTCAAAATACAATAGATCAGGATGGTGCTGATCAAGGAGGTCCATGACACGGTTATATAGCTTCAACTCGTAACGAGCTTCCGCTTCGTCAGTTCTGGCGGCACCGGCCGGCCCGTACAGTTCCGCGGGATCGTAACCTTCCCACCACGTGCCGACCCCGTCCGCGAGCGTGCGATTGCCATCGTAAGGCACTCCGGCAAGAGGACCATGTTTGTCGGCACCATGGGACACATCGAACCAGCCCCAAGTGCGTCCCGCGTGGACGGTCACGCCAAAATGCATGCCGCGGCTACGGGCGGCGTTCTTCCATATCCCTATAATGTCCTTCTTGGGGCCGATGTTGACTGAGTTCCACGGCTGATATTTCGAATTCCAAGTGTCGAAGTTGTCGTGATGATTGGCGAGCGCGACAAAGTACTGCGCTCCAGCGCGGTGATAAAGATCGATCAGCCGGTCCGGTTGCCAATTCTCGGCATGCCACAGGTGGTCAACGTCCTTAAAGCCGACCTTTGACGGATGCCCGTAGTGTTTGCACTGATAATCGTATTGGCCCGCGCTCCACGGTTCGGGATTCTCCTGCTCATACATGCCGCGTGCGTACCAATCGCCTTGCTCAGGGACACATTGGGCGGACCAATGAGCCCAGATGCCGAACTTGGCGTCGCGAAACCATTCCGGACAACTATACTGCGCAAGCGAATCCCAGCTTGGTTGAAATGGTCCAGGAACAGGCCCTGCGGGAGGGAGCGGCGGGACGGACTTGTTCAGGATTGCGGCTTTTGCGTGTCTTGGCGCGGCGTAAGGAATGGCGATGGTGGCCGCAATCGCGGCTGTCTTCTTCAAAAAGTTTCGGCGATTCATAGGCATTTAGTCGGAACACATTTTAGTTCAAGGAAATAGTCGTCATTTCAGAAAATGATTAGCTAATTTGCTTGACGTTAAGCGTATTAACTAATAAAATCATTATAGGCTGTATCGATATGCACGTCAAGTATTGACGGTACACTCAATTTGCGTTGGTGTCGCAGTCCGTCATCAAGCAGTTCTTGACATCAGCAACGATACCGCCAAAGTCTATCCGCGAGAAGGAAAAAACCAATGAAGGAATCGATGATCTTTACAACTACCGCTGCTTGCTGCCTATTTTTGACCGCACAAGCCGCGTATGCGGCGCCGCAAGTCACGTGGGACGATCCTGCCCCGATCAAATCCACGAGCGTGATCGACACGCATGGCACCCTCGTTCATGCGGGATACTGGGGCTCAAACCCAGTTACCGTCACGGTGGGTGCTGAAAAGATAACGTTCGACACACGAAAAGTCGGAGCAGCTAGCGACTCAGACGGCCTCGCAATCGCTAGTGGCAATGGCACGGCGTCGGGCGGTTTTAGCGGCGATACGGGCGATCCGAAATTCAATTCGGTGCTGGACTCGTTCGACTACGACGGCAACAGCCCGCGGGAAATTGCCGTCGCAGGCCTCGTTCCCGGACATAACTACGAAATTCAGCTCTTCGCGTTGGATGACCGCACGGACACTCAGGAATCGAGCCGCACAATCCGATTTGGCGACAAAGCCGACTTTTCGGGCAATAACTCAAAGTCGTTCAAAGAGGGCGACAATGTTGCAGTCACCGGCCATTTTACGGCGGACGCCAAAAAAATCTCAATTTATGAGGACATATCCAGTCTTGGTAATTTGAACGCATATGTCTTGCGAGATGTCACAACAAAGTAAGATCATATGGCTCCTCGCCGCAAATATTGTCTTTCTTGCGAGCTCAAAAGCAAATAACATCGCCGCTGCATGGACGCTGCAAAGCTACCAGCGTATTTAGTTTCCTGACTTCGGCTGAAAAGCCGTGGATCCGCTGTACGTCAAAACGCACAAACTCTTGTTAGCTCGTCCAATTTTTAATTAGGCGAACGCAAGTCGGAACGTCGTCGCCATGCTATTCAGCAACGCCCATGTCTCGCGACGAGTCCAGTCTTACTCAGCCTTTGAAGTCCACATTTCCGCTGAGAAGATGGTTTGATTCGTCATAGTGGAGCTCGAATTCCAGCTTTGGAAACCGCTTGGAAATACTTTGGATTGGCTCAACGGGTGGCAACCATGCGGATTCGCCGTGACATACCAACATGCTGTCCCGCTCATTCATTTCGTCGTCGGGCTCCGTCGCCAGGTCGGTAAGGGGCTCAACGTCGCTCTCCCACAAGTAGGCGAGGGGAGCAGAATTTCGGACGGCAGCGCGAACGCCTGTCCCACAAATCCTTCCCCACCTGCTTCGTGAGGGGTGGCGACTTGTCGCCAGGGCACGTTGCCCGCCATAAGAGGAACAAACCCTCGCAACAAAAAATCGGGTTCCCGAGCCAAGGGGAAGCGCCATCTAATAAAATCTGTCATGGCATACTATTTGCACTTTTGCAGTACCTGTCAAATGCACCAGGTCAACGTTCCCTGTTGAACGGAGCCGAATCTGACGACAATTAATCGAAACCGCCTTTGAACACGACTTCGCCAACATCCAATAGTCCAGCCAATGCGCGCTTCGACTTCCTTGACGGAATTCGAGGACTTGCTGCGCTGTATGTGGTGCTGGGTCATCTTTACGTCTACGACTTGCCAAAGTCGCTGCAGTGGATCGACCACATGCGCGATATCGGTCATTTCGCGGTGGTCATTTTCATCGTGCTCTCAGGCTACTGCCTGATGATGCCAGTCGCGACATCGTCCGACGGCCAGTTGCGCGGCGGCTTGAAGCGGTACTTTACGCGCCGCGCATTGCGAATCTTGCCGCCGTACTACGTGGCACTCGCGGTTTCGGTCGCTCTTGCGCTTTACTCTGCGAAGCATCACGGCGATCCTGTTCCGAAGATGCAGATCATCTCGCACATCTTCCTTTTTCACAACCTAAGCCTCGCATGGATGAACACGCTCAATCACCCAATGTGGAGCGTTCCCGTTGAGTGGCAAATCTATTTTCTGATGCCGTTCGTCTTTTTGCCGATTTGGCGCAAAGCGGGTGTTTTGCCAATGATAGCCACTGGCCTGATCCTGGGTTATCTGCCGCACTTCTTATTGCCTGCGGGGAAGAATTTTGACTGGAGCTGCCCGTGGTTCGCGGGAATGTTCGCAGTCGGCATGATGGGCGCGGTGATCAATCTTTCAAAGACCGACCAGCGCCAAATGTGGCTGCGCAATCTGCCGTGGTCGACCCTGGGAGGCATCTTTACCGTTGCTTTTGGGGTCGCCTATCAGCTGACTCCCGCCCCTAGCCTCGAGCGGCAGTGGCTTGACCCGCTTTGCGGTCTCGCTGCGATCAGTGTCATCATCGGGTGCGCTCAGGCGAAAATCGCTGCACCTGACAAGCCCAATCGCCTGATCAACCTGTTTGAAAGCCGGTTCGCCCTGACGCTGGGGATGTTTTCGTACAGCCTCTATCTGATCCACTGGCCGACTCTGATGATTCTTCAGTCAGTCTGCAAAAAGTGGCTAGTCGATCCACGGATGGTGCTGGCGTTCAACTGGCTTATCGCCATGCCGATTATCCTCGCAACCGCATACGGCTTTTATCTCCTGGTGGAGCGTCGATTTATCGACCACAGATCGGCTAAGCTCTCCGCCAAGTCGGGCACTAACGCGCCGCGCGTTCAAAAGCCTGCTATCCCCATTGCTGAAGATATGGTCATCTCCGAAAACGCCTCCGCAGCGCTTTAGACGTTCTCCTAACGCCAACGCCGTGCTCTTGACCCTCCACAATGCTGGCAACTGTGCCAGTTATTCGATTTTCTGGCAATCAGCAAGCACGATTTTCTATCGCATCGTGCGGATATTGCCGATAATTGCACCAAATGGCATCGTGCTCAACGTACTGTGCCGCGTTCGCCTGGTAGTCTTGCGAGATCATTTTCGCGTTTTTTCATTCCAAACAACCACCAATTGATCTAAGGGGGATAACAAGTTGTCGCGCGTTTCCGAAACGACTTATCTGTTGAATATCCGAACCGAGCCGAAAAAGTCCAAGTCAACACAAGCGGGCTTTACAATGGTCGAACTGCTTGTTGTGATCGCTATTATCTCAATTCTCGCAGCGATTCTATTTCCCGTATTCGCACGGGCTCGCGAAAAGGGGCGTCAGAACGCTTGCCTTGAGAACGAAAAGAATATCTGCCTTGCGCTATGCCAATATTGTCAGGAGTTCGACGAAACGTATCCTGGCGGAGTTTATAACGATTCGACGTACGTTGGCTGGGGCGGTCAGGTTTACAGTTATCTGCAAGCGTCTGGCGCGTATGTCTGCATTGACGACAATACACGCCCTCAGCCGCCCTACACGGTGGTGTCATTCGCAATGAACGACAATCTCAATGAAGCGACGTTAACTGCTGGTAAAACAGGCGATGGTCTCGCCATGAATCAGTTAATTCAGCCGGATCGCACTGTCATTGTCTTTGAAGTGGGTAACAGCGTTTCCAATGTGCAGGCCGGCCCGGGCGTCGTGGCAAGCGGCACTGGCGACCTTTATACGGCGAGTGGAAACGGCGCTGGCCTGCTCCACTGCGAGTCGAGCCCGTTGTCTGCGCCGACATATTCGACCGGAGTGTTTAGCGGCGACTTCTTTTCCAGTGCAAAATACACGACTGTCTCCGGGATACACGGCGGCGGATCAAATTACGGAATGTCGGACGGCCATTGCAAGTGGCTGATGCCGACTCAGGTTTCGCCGGGTGACGCGACGCCAACGGGTTCAAATTGTGGCACCTATCCCTACGGCGTCACTCAAGCAGCCGCCACCAACTGCAGCGGCGCGGGCACCATGCAGCCGTCCGCGACATTTAACGTCAACTAGGTCGCCGTCGGTAAACGCAGACGAACGGGTCGCGAATCCACGGCAGTGTCGTGGCCCGTTCTCTTTCCGGAAATGCCTTGCTCGTCCATGGGAATATGTCGCCATAGCTGGCAGTCGCCGCGAAATATCACGCGAGAATATGGCGACTAAGCTCAAAGCTCCTGGAACACGCATTGAACCAGGAAAACAAGTATTTTTGCTACAGGCATTTTCTATGGTATAGCGACGCGATTGTCCCTTAATGCACGAATTAGCATCTTGTGAAAACCGAAACGACGTGATAAACTGGCAGCACTATAAGATCATTTTCCTCTTATTTTTGACTGAAATAGAACATTAACTGACATAAGGAGGTTGACGAAAAATGCCGCGCATTTCCAATGCCAAATCTCCGTGCAAGAACCGACGTAAGTCGGCGGCGACTTTGCTTACACGCTCGGGTTTCACTCTGATAGAGCTTCTTGTTGTTATCGCCATTATCTCCATTCTCGCAGCAATCTTGTTTCCTGTTTTCGCACGGGCGCGCGAAAAGGGTCGGCAGAACGTATGTCTCGAAAACGAAAAGAACATCTGTCTGGCACTGTCAGAATATTCTCAAGAGTATGATGAGACCTATCCTGGCGGAATCTACAACGATACGACTTGCGTAGGCTGGGGCGGACAGATTTACGATTATGTCAAGGCGCCGGGAGTCTACACCTGCCTGGACGACACTACAAAACCGCAGCTAGCAAATTCTGTGGTGTCGTTCGCATTGAATGAAAATCTGAACGAAAACAATCTAAAGCCAAGCGCGACTGGCGACGGACTGAGCCTCGACCAGTTGATCGAGCCAGCCCGGTCGGTGATTGTATTCGAGATCGGCAATAGCGTCGCAGATGTCCAGGCAGGCCCTGGCGTGGTGGCGACAAGTTTTGGCGATCTCTACACGGCAAGTGGAAATGGTGCCGCGCAGCTTCACTGTGCGTCGAGTCCGCTATCGTCGCCCACGTACTCGACCGGAGTTTTTAGCGGGGACACGTTTACGAGCGCAAAATATACGTCGCAGACAGGCATCCACGGGGGCGGTTCAAACTACGGAATGGCCGACGGTCACATTAAGTGGCTGAACCCGACGCAGGTCTCCCCAGGTGACGTCAGTGGCACCGGGACTAGTTGCGGGAGCTATCCATCCGGCATTGTCCACGCGGCGGCGACAAACTGCAGCGGGCCAGGCACAGTAGTGCCGTCGGTCACGTTCAACGTCAATTAGGTCGCCTGCTGACGACAAAACGCAATTTGGCCGCGACTACAAACCAGGATTCGCGGCCAATTTTCTATCTTGTGGACATCGTGGTCTATCGCATCAATAACCAGTCCGGCAGTGGCTCTTCGCGATCCTGTTCCAGGACTAGAGTGGTGCCAGTCGGGCCGGTGAGAAGCCATGTGCGATCGCACGTGTTGAGAATAAGAAAAAAGCCGTGCCCGAGCGTGCCTGCCGTGGTGTAGCCGCGCTCCAGCGCCGCTCTGTGAAGATCGCTCTCCTCGATTCCTTTTCCGGAATCCACAATTCGCACCTGCAACGTGCCCTTTTCCTTGTTAACTAAAACCTGCGCCGTTCCGGTTCCCGCATGCACGAGGACATTGTCCAATGCTTCCCCAACCGCTAGCACAAAATCGGCACGCCGAAGCTCAGAGAAACCCAACCACAACGCAGCGTCCATGACCCTGTGCCGGATCATCGACAGCGTATCGCGGTCGATGCAGGTTGCAGGGCCGAGATCGTTGAGTGGCTGCGGCAAATCGGCAGCGGATTCGCACAGTCTGAGCTTGCCTTCGGTCAGCGCCGTAAGCATCTCAGTAAGGAACGAGCGTCGTTCGGCTCCCGCTTCCTGAATCTGCGCAGCCAGTCGCATCCGTTCGCGCTCTTCCTTTACCTGATGGGTGATGTCTTCAATCGCGAGGCCCGCGCCGCAGATTTCGCCCTTATCCCAAATCGGGTAGCACGAGAGCACCAGGTGGCTGATCGTCTGCGGCGAAGACGGAAGAACCGTAACGATTCTGCGGTCCAAAGTGGAACTGCCCTCGAACGCCTGACGAAGGCACGGCTCAAGCAAGCGCCATTGGCCCGCGCTTACCACCTCCGGAACTGTCCGTCCGATGTGCGACTCGACCGGCGATCCCGTGATTTCAGCGAATCGTTGGCTGATTCGCAGGTAGCGGAATTCGAGATCGATGAACGCAAATCCAATCGGAATGGATTCGATAAGGTGATCTAAGAGAGAGCTTTCTAGGCGAGGGAACGATGGTCGCGGTTTGAACAGATGAGGGCGACGAATGGGCGAAGCAACGCTGCGCTTATGTCTCATGATTTGTTGCGGTAACTGAATCATGTCTTGTGCAAATCTATTGATGGTTCTTGGCTGCCACTGAGGGTGCCACATCACGTCGCGACTTGCGCGACATTCGCCTGTTTGGCAAGTACGGTTGGTCAAGACCGGACTTTCACAATTATTTCATATATTCCGCCATAATTCCTTCATTCATAACAAAATATTTTTCTTTGATTTTCGCGTCGAATGTCGGGTTATTGTAACAATCCAAGGATACAGGGTTTTATGATGGGCTACAATCCATCGCATTAGGCGGTATCCATGCATTAACGGCACCTTTTGAGGAGTCAAGTTTGGAAAGTGAAAACATGGCGCATGTAAGCGGGATTTCACTCGCAATCGTTGGCAGCGGTAACATGGCAAAGACGCACGCCCGGCACTGGGCGGGCATCCCTGAGGCGAAGCTCGTCGCAATCGCGACACACGACGCGGCTACTGCGCAAGACCTCGCTTGCGCTGAGGGCGCAGCGATTTACGGTTCGCTTGACGAACTTCTTGCGGCGGAGGGTGACCATGTCAATGTGGTGGATATTTGCACTCCCACACCTACGCACAAGACGCTTGCGCTGTCGGCGCTGGCAGCGGGAAAGCACCTGTTGCTTGAAAAGCCGATGGCCAGGACAGTCGCGGACTGCGACGAGATCATTGCGGCGGCGAGTCAAGCGAAGGTGGTCATGATGGTCGCTCACGTGGTGCGCTACTTCCCCGAGTTTGCGTTGGCGAAGGCGCAGGTCGATTCGGGCGCGATTGGGATTCCTGCCGCGATCCGCACTGCGCGGCTGGCGGGATTTCCTAAGGGTGGTTGGAATAACTGGTACGCCGACCCTGCCTTGAGCGGCGGCGTCATCATGGACATGATCATCCATGATTTCGACTGGCTGCTATGGACATTCGGCCCTGTTGATCGTGTTTTTGCGAAGGGGTTATACGCGTCGGCTGAGCATCGCGGGAAGATTGACTATGCGCTTGTGACGTTGCATCATGTCAGCGGCGCACTTTCGCATGTAACCGGATCGTGGGCGCACACGGGAGGCTTTCGGACGACGTTCGAAATCTGCGGCGATGGCGGTATGCTGGAGCACGACAGCGCATTGGTCGCGCCTCTTTCGATCGCGTCGCGTCAAACAGATGGGGCGGCCGTAGCAGGCGTTGCCGTCCCTGAAAGCCCGATGGCAGCGAGCGACGATCCATACTGCCGCGAAATTCGGCATTTCGCAGATTGCGTGCTTTCGGGAAGGCAGCCCGACATCACCCTCGACGATGCACGTGCCGCAGTCCAAATCGCGGCAGCGGCAATCGAAAGCATAATTTCCGGCCAGCCTGTCACAATCGCTCTATGATCAATCGACTATTCGCAACAGCCTGCGTTGCCGTTTTTGCGTTGACTATCGTTTTGTCCCCGCCGATCAATGCCGATCTAGCAGGCGATTTGAAGGCGATCTTGTCCGATCCGCAACTTAAAGGCGGAATCGACGGTGTGGTTATCGCTGATGCGCATACCGGCAAGCGGGTTTACAGCAGAACGCAGACACGCTGATGATCCCCGCGTCGAATCGCAAGCTGTTCACTGCCGCGGCCGCACTCGCCTTGCTTGGCCCGGATAAGACCGAAACGACCGACATTTTGGCAGATAGTAAGCCTGACTCGTCCGGCACAATCACAGGCAACATCTACCTGCGCGGCGGCGGCGATCCGCTACTGCCCGCAGCGAAATTGGACAGATTTCGCCTCGTATAAGCTATCTGGGACAAGGGAGTAAAGCATATCAGCGGTGGTGATTATCGCGGATGCGTCGCTATTCACGGGTGAAATCTATGGCGACGGCTGGCAGATGGATTCGCTCCTGAGCTACTATTCGCCTCAAATTTGGGCGCTGGAAGTGAACGAAGGCATCGCGACAATCACGCTCCATGGCGGCGAAAATGCGGGAGATCCGACGACGTTTGATGTCGATCCGTAAGTCATCATATATGTCGATAGCGGACAATGTCGTCACAGGGACAAAGGCAGCCCGGTTGTCATCAATATTGATCGCGCATTGGACGACACGCATGTCACCTTGACTGGCTCGATTCCGGTCGGCCAGACACCTGACCCCAATAACGACGATACCGACGGCAGAGTAACTGTCCCCAAGCCGCCGTTGTTCGCGGCGACAATCCTCACAGAGCATCTCACGACGCATGGAATTCAGGTCAACGGAAGTCCTTCGATGGGCTCTACGCCGCCTGGTGCCGATGTGCTTGCCAGCCACTCATCCGTGCCGATGAATGTCATGCTCGCAAAAATGCTCAAGCCGAGCGACAATCTGATTGCGGAGATGCTAGTTAGACTCGAGGCGGCGAAGCCTGGTCATCCCGGCAGCAACAGCGAAGGTCGTGACATCGAGGACAAGTTCTTCGCCTCCATCGGCATTGGCCCGGATACGCATCACTTTGTGGATGGATCGGGAGTCAGTCGGATCGATTATGTGAAGCCGAGCGCGATCATGACTCTTCTGCTCTACGAGGCATCCCAACCAAATTTTTCGACTTTCTACGACGCCATGAGCATTGTCGGAGTCGATGGGACGGCAGACACCCGTATGAAAGGCACGCTGGCCGCTGGAAATGCGCATGTTAAGACGGGTACGGTGCGCAACTGTCGGTCGCTGTCCGGTTATGTCACCACCAAAGGCGGCAAGCTGATGGCGTTTGTGATTTTGATGAACAACCACCTGATGCCCGCGCGAGCGATGGGCGCGGTGCAGGACAAGATCGTCGAGCGGATTGCGAGCGAGCCGTAAAGCTTCAAGTTAACCGAAACCAATTACTTTAACAACCAGGAATCAACCACTATGCAACAAGAGCTAACGCTCCGCACCGCAGCCAGCCTGAACGCTGCAGCCGACAGCGGCGAAAAACTCACCGCCATGATCGGTGTCAACGCCTTTGTCGACGAGATCATCCGCGTTGTCAACAAACGCACATCGCCTACGGAGTTCTCGGCGGTCGAGCGGCTGAGCGATCTCGGTGCCCGCATTGCGAGCGCGGCGGGGCTTGGGACAAATGTGGAGCTTGTTGTCGAGCTGGTCAAGCTGGGCGGCAACGGCCCGATCATGGCCAACGCGCTGGCGTCGCTCGGCCTCGACGTGACCGCGGTAGGGCCATTTGGTGAAGGGGGCATTCACCCGGCGTTTGCCGAAATGGCCGAGCGCGCGACGCTAATTAGCCTCGGCGAACCGGGCCACACCGACGCTCTCGAGTTCGAAGATGGCAAGCTGATGATGGGCAAGCACGGCACGCTTGGGCAGATCGATTGGCAGCGCATGGTCGATAGAATCGGCGAGGACGAGATCAAGCGGCTAGTGAGCAAGTCCAACTTGGTGGGACTGGTCAACTGGACGATGATGCCGCAAATGAACGACATATGGGAGCAGGCGCTCACGCTTCTCGCGGAAACCGGCGCGTCCGGAACATTTTTCATCGACCTTGCGGATCCCGAAAAGCATTCCGACGAGGCCGTTGCAGCAGCATGTAGGTTACTGTCGAAATTCCAAAAATTCGGCCCGACCATCCTGGGTCTGAATGAAAAGGAGGCGATGCGCGTTGCCGCCGCCCTCGGCACGGACATTTCAGGACATGCTCGTCACGATGTCAGGGATGCCGCGACTGCGATCAGCGCGGCGCTGCCAATCGACACGGTGGTGGTTCATCCACGCGCCTATGCCGTCGCGGCTTCGGCCGGGGAGATTCAAGGCGATGTCGACGGGCCATTCACCGACGATCCCAAAATCTCGACCGGTGCGGGCGACCATTTCAACGCGGGCTTCTGCCTCGGCAAGCTGCTTGGCCTTCCTGCCGACCAGTCGCTAACCGCTGCGGTCGGAACATCCGGCTACTATGTACGCAACGCTGCCAGCCCTACTCTCGCACAGCTCGCCGACTTCTTACAGTCGCAAGGAGAAGCAGGTTGATATTGTTGTGGGGCAGACGTCCCCGCCTGTCTTCCTATTACCTGGGATTGAAGTTTTGCCGGTCGAGCGCCATCTAGCAGCGGCTGTACGCGTGCGCAAGTCGTTTCGCCTCGCGTTTAGAGGGTGGGGCGCGTAACAAATCCATGCCTAGCATGGCCCCCTTTCCTATTCCTATGGGAAAGGGGGTTGGAGAAAAGGGCTTCACGAGCACGTAAACCGTACAATCCTGTGATTCATGGTGTCCGCGAGATACATGTCGGTACGAGGTATGCCGTCGTTGTAGCTGCTCTGATACCGCTGGCTGAGGGCGACACCGCCTGGACGGGACATTGGCCCAAGACCTCGGCCGGGATCCTCCACAATCGCGCGCACTGCGCCGGTTTGAGTGCTGATGACCACAATTCGGCCTGGGCCTGTCGTGCCGTCGGCGATGTACAGGTCCCCACGTAGATCGCATGCGAGGGCGTGGGGCTCGTTCAGCCGCAGTTCCGGCGCGTGTGCGACACTCTTTGAGCTGGTAGGACCGCCGAAATGGCCCAGGAACCGGCCCAGCGGATCATAGCGCGCGATCCGGTTCGCAGGCGAATCTGCGACATAGATGTTCCCTGCCTGATCGCATGTCACCGCCTGCGGATTGGCAAGCGGAGGGTGAATCGAGCCTGGCGCGCCGAGTGAACCAAGATACTGCCCGCCCGGATTGAACCGCTGCACACGGCCATTGCCGGTATCGGCCACCAAAATCTCCCGACTTGCCGGCGAAACGAAAATCCCCATGGGCGCGCGAAATTCGCCGGGCTTGCCGCCTTCTCGTCCAAAAACAAGCTCCAAGACACCGTCGCTGCGGAATTTCTGAACGCGGTTGTTTCCCTGTTCGACCACATAGAACGACCGTTCGGGATCGACCGCAACGGCACTGGGAGCGAGAAATTGCGTGCGCCCTGACCCGCGCGTTCCAATGATTGAGACTCCTCCGTCGGGCGTGATCCGCTGGACACGGTGATTGTAGACATCGGCGACAAACAGGATCCCTGAAAAATCGACGGCAATCCCTGCCGGAAAGTTGAATTGCCCCGCCGTGCCGCCGCGTGTCCCAAAGACCTCGACGGCGCAAATTTCGATGTAGCCTTTGGCGGCGTCATAGCGGCGCTCGGCGCGCGGCTTTGCTTCTTCGCGGATTGTTGTCAACCTGGGGTTAAGAGCGCGGCGCTCCTGATCGTCAGCACCGAGTATTGGCTCGTAAGGTGTCTGACGCGTGGGCGAACTTCCCCGCGCCGATCGCGTCGGGCGAATTGCGCGCTCTTTCGGCGAGTTCTGTTTAGCTTCTGACGCACCTTCGGCGTTCGTATCCGAAGGCTTGCTTGGCTCACCGTCTGCGCCTAGCTCCAGAAAATCGAAGCGATTGTTAGTTGACATGGAAAAATGGCGGAAAAATGTAATTGTACTGCATATCAAGATAACGAGAAAATCTCGCCAATCGTTCGCCCATTCTCAAGATATACCCGCTTCCGATTGCCTGGATCATGCGGAAAATCTTGACACTTGCAGTCTCGCATGCTATCATAACGGCGACTCAGCGGCAAATGAGACAGACCCGTAAAGTGTCCGTTTGTTGCTGCACCACGTTTCGATGCCTTTTATTATTGTGGCGACGCTGCCATAATACTATAAGACGCTTAGACTGGCCGAAATTGCGCTGTCATCAACTCGACCCTAAGCTGCCAGATGCACCGGAAGACAAACAGGCTAAGCGGATTGATGGTCCTAGCCGGTATGTTCTCATCAGAAATTCATCCAGCACAAAACGCAGACCCGATCTGTTGCATGCATGGGCGTGTCCGCGATATAGGTAAGGCAACTTAAGGAGCGCTCGCCATCATGGCTTGGAAACTCAAGAAGACGAAAACTGACGAAGCGCCTGAGGGGGCAGCGCCTGCTGACGCCTCAGGATTGCCAGTTGCCTCCGTCGCATCGCAAACCACTGTTCAAGCGGATGACGACTTTTTCGCCAGCAAGATGAACGCCGCGGACGATGCTATCGCGGCCCTCCACGCGGCGAAGGAACCTGCAGCGGTCGGCAGCGCGACCTCCAAGTCTGCGTCCAACGGATCGGGTTCCAGCGAAGACGAAGAGTGGTCGCTTGACGCGTTCGCCCCCTACAAGCCAGCCGACAAGCTCGAAATCGGTGCGGCAGCGCCCGCATCGTCGTTCGACGTTCCGATCCGCAATGTCGAAGAGCCTGAGACGGAACTGGATACGTTCAGCCCGGTCGCTGAGGAAGAGACCGACGAGCTTTCCGAATTCGAAATGCCGCCGATCGAGGCCGAACGAGAGCCGATCGACTTCGATGCCGAGCCAGGGGCCGAATCCGAGCCCACTCTGGTCGCTTCGGAATGGGATCTCTCGGAGATTACCGCACCGCTTTCGACTTCCGGACATGGCCTGACCGAGTTTGGCGACGAATTCAAGCCAGCCGAAGAGGATGAACTGCTCGAAGGCGCTGATGGTATTGAGCTCGAGCCAATAGTGCTGCATTCGGAGCCGCTTACCTCGGATGCCGCGCATGCTCTTAGCAACGGTAATGGCGTCCACGCGCCGGTTGAGGCTGAGTTTATCGAAGAGGAAGAAGCTCCAGCCGAGCCAATTGCGCTTGGGCATGTCGAAGAGCCGATTGAGCCCGTTGTCGAAGAAGACCGGACTCTCGCGACGGCCGAGTTTATGCCGCCTCCAGCCGGTATCGTCAAGCCCGAACCCTTGCCGGCGACACCGCCTCCGATGCCGGCAACGCCCGTTGCAACATCCGTTCCGCGTCTAGTGGTGCGTTTGGGGGCGTTCACCGCGAACTACGATCTTGGCACGGGCGACATGATCATCGGCCGACTGGATCCGAACAGCGGGTATGAGCCGGAAGTCGCGGTCGAATGGGACGATGCCATTTCGCGCCGACACGCCCATGTCTTTCCACAGGGCAGCGAGTACTACATTGAAGACATGGAAAGCACGAACGGTACCAAGCTCAATGGCCAGGACCTGCCGCCGCATACGCCGGTCATGCTTCATAACGGCGATCGTATCAGAGTCGGGGAGCACACGGAGATCACGTTCGAGCATCCGTAAGGATCAGCAAATCGTGAAACATGCCTGTCGCTTTCAATGGCGATGGGCATGTTTTGTTTTTTGCGCATTGGTGATAATTGAATGTGTGTCACCCACGCGCATAATAGTTAGTAGGTACTTATGACGGATCAACACGCAACCAAAATCGTCGGACACAATATCGTGGCGCTGAATGCCGCACCTGATTCTTCGTCGGGATTGATCAGCCAGCTTGTTATGGGCGTGCACGTTCGTGTGCGGGCGACGGACGGCGATTTTTCGCGCGTCGTCGGCGAAGATCGCTACGAGGGATGGATGAGGTCGCAATTTTTGATCGGCGAGGAGCGCGATCTGAGCGACTACCCGCATACGACGATTGCGCCGCTGATCGCCGATGTGCACTCGTCGCCGAGCGCGTCGTCTCAAATTTTGACCAAGCTCACCGTTGCAACGCCTGTTGTAATGGATCGGCATGCATCAGGACGAGATTTCGTTCCAATCCTCTTGCCGACCGGTGTTACGGGATACACGCATCGCGCCAATCTGAGCTCGTCGTATGAGCACGACATCAGCCTGCGCAACTTTCCTGGAGGGTCGCAAGCGGGCCTCGGACAGCATGACCGCGCCAAGCTGATCCCGCATCTTCTGGATGCGATTGTTGCGTCGTCGCTGCGGTTTATCGGAACCCCCTATCTTTGGGGCGGTTCAACTCCGTTTGGAATCGACTGCTCCGGCCTCACCCAGCTCTGCTACAAGATCGGCGGAATCATGCTCCTGCGCGACGCTTATATGCAATTCGACGACAAACGGTTCGCGCCGGTCAAGGAGGCTAACTCGCTGGAGTCGTCAGCGCTTTCGGCGGGGGATTTGCTGTTTTTCCGAAGCCGGGAGGAGTCCGCTGAGCGGAACATTGTTCATGTGGGGATCGCCATCGGCGACGGCAGCTTCATCCACGCTGCGGGCAATGGGCGAGGGGTGATTGTGACTCCATGCCTCAATGCCGACTGGTCGTCGATCTACGCCGGCGCGCGACGCCTACTCCCGGACGCCGATCTTTCGATCGATAGCGCGTAAGAGCGGCTTGGATTCGATGAACGCGGTCAGGGAATGCTTCTCACACCAGAGTTGGAAGGCGAGGAGGAGCATCAGAAGTATTAGCACGCCTACTCCGTTCAACAGAGTTATCGCGCAAACTCCCAACCCTGCGCCTGTGGCGTTTGAACCAGCATCACCTAGCATGATTTTGCCCAAACTATCAAATGGGTAGACGACAATGGCGGAGGTAAGGAGCATTACGACACATCCGCCGAATCCCCAATGCCCGCCAAAGACGAGTAGCACAACAGCAACCAATGATAAAATTATGCCTGCCGCGAGAGACCTGCCTGGTCGCGTATCTAGCAAATTTATTGAATTGGCGAACGAGGCGATTAGCAACGCTCGTGGGATCACCCAAGTGCCGTCTAGACTAAACCAGCTTCTGGGATCGGTGAAGCAATCTAATATGCTTTCAGGATTGACGTCCGGACCCATAATCACCGTCGCAGCGACCCAGCTAATTAGCAGTCCCCCGACGACCTTAATAAGTCCTGTGGTGACCCTATGATCGCGAAATAGCGCGCTGACGTGGCCGCGAAAGCCTCTGGCTGTTCTGTCGCCAAAAAGATCATCGATCAGGCCTAGAACGCCGAATCCGACAACGGCAACCAAAAAAGAAAGTGTTGGCCCTTGCTCACCACCGGGATCCGAGTGAACCGCGAGATAGTCGCTCAGGTATTTCCAAGCCGCCCATCCGATGCCAATCGTTATTGCCATCCCTCCGATCACGCCGACTCTTTTGCCTGCGAAGTTTTTTCTTGCAAGTATGCTAGGAACAAATTCGGCGACGACGATGCCAAGCAGGAGAAAGAATAAGGTGCACACAGGGGCTAAGAGCACGAATGGCCTCGTCTCGTGGTCGAAAAGAATCCTGGTGAAATAAACCAAGGATGCAGGTTCAAAATACAACCTGTCCACCCTCTTACTTCGCCATTTCCAGCGGCACAGGCGCTTTACGTACCGCGATGCTGACCTGTTGGGCGACGGCTTCGGCGACGCGGCGGAACGCGTCGGCGGCGGGCGAGTCGGGCGAGATGACAACCGTCGGCGTGCCTTCGTCGGATTCGGCGCGAATCTCCTGCTGGAGCGGAATTTCGCCGAGAAATGGGGTTTCCAGCGCGTCGGCGGCCTGACGTCCCCCGCCATGCGAAAAGATGTCGTGGCGAGAGTCGCACGTGGGGCAGATGAAGTAGGACATGTTCTCAACAATGCCGAGGATCGGAACGTCGAGACGCCTAAACATTCCAATCGCCTTGACCGCAACCGCGGCGGCAGCGTCCTGAGGCGTCATCACGACCACCGCGCCAGTCAGCGGGATAGCCTGCGAAAGGGTGAGCTGGGCATCGCCGGTGCCGGGCGGAAGATCGACCACGAGATAGTCCAGTTCGCCCCAGCGCACGTCGCGTAGGAATTGCTGGACGGCTTTCGAAACCATCGGGCCGCGCCAAATCACGGCCGCTGTACTGCGGGTCAAAAATCCCATCGAAACGATCTCGACACCATAGCGCATGACAGGGATAAGCAATTCGCGGGACTCGTCGACATCAATCTCGGCATCGCGAACACCCATGATCAGCGGGATCGATGGGCCGTAAATATCGGCGTCGAGAAGACCGACTTTCGCACCGGTCTGAGCGAGCGCGCAGGCGACATTGGCCGAGACGGTCGATTTGCCGACCCCTCCCTTGCCGCTTGCGATGGCGATGATGTTTTTGACATTCGGGAGCGGTACCTGCTGGACGCCGCGCTGCGCCTGCGGGCGGACAGTCGCGGTGAACGTGATACTGATTTCACCGATTCCGTCCAGCTTACCGACCGCCTCGCGGCAATCGTCTTCGATCTTGTCCTTCAGCGGACATGCGGGGGTGGTCAGATCCACCGTGAACCAGACATCCGCGCCCTCGATGCGAATGTCCTTGATCATTTTGAGCGTCACCAGGTCGCGGTGAAGGTCGGGGTCTTGAACGGTGCCGAGCGCCTTGAGAACTTCTTCTGCGGTAATTGCCATGCGAAAAATGCCTTTGGAAGAGTATACCTGCGCGGCAAGTTGAGGGAATGTCCACAGGGTACTATTCCCTCATGTGGTCCAAAACCTTCGCACGCCCGAATGTTCCGTCTGCCGGTCCAAAGAGGGCGGTGCAACTGCTGCCGCTCTTTCGCAAGATCGTCGTTCCTGCCACGGGCGCGCCATTTTCGCAGCGTGCTTTGCGGACAGCGTGCCGTATGGCGTACGGCCATAGCGACGTGCAGATCATGCTCGTCTATGTGATGGAGGTTCCGCGCGCGTTTTCGCTGGCGGCGTCTATGCCCGGCGAGGAGGCGTTGGCGGACAATGTGCTTGATAGCGGCGCGCATCTTGTCCGCGAGTATGGCTGCACGGCTTCGACGGACGTTCAACGTGGCCGCGAGATCGCCGATACGCTGCTGAAGTTTGTCGCGCAGAATGATGCCAACTTGCTGGTGCTTGGGGCGCGGCCAGATACTGTGCGCGGAGTCCCGATTAATCTGGCCCGCGAGCTGTACGACCGCGCGCCTTGCCCAGTGATCCTCGATTATATTGCGGGAGAGTTCGCGGTGGCATCGTCCGCCGAGCTCGAAGGCGAAACTAGGGCCGAATCGTTTGCGTGATGTTCGTGAGCTGTTGCAGCGTCGAGGAACTCCGTGAGATCATGGACGAAATCGCTGGTATGGGTGTCCATCGGGCAGTGGAGCGCGTCTTGGTAGACAATCAGCCGGAGGTTGTGCGGGCGCAGGCTGGCCGCTTCATGCGCCCAGCCGACCGGAACCGTGGAATCCTTCGCTCCGTGGATCATTAGGACAGGCAAATCGCGCGGCAAAGTAGCGATATCCGCTGGACTGGATAACAGACCCGCAAGCTGCGCCTGCAATCCCGGCAAGCTGTTGTTGAACTTCAGGTAGCCCGAACGCCGCGCATAGCCGCGTCCCCAGCCCGGCGAATCGACCGGTGCCAACTTGCTTTCCACCCAACCGGCAATCCCAGCCAGATTGCGTGCGCCCGACAAGATCGCTTGACCAGCAATGGGAATAAGATACCAGTTCGCAAGAACCATCCGGTCCGAAAAGAGGGCGGCATCGACCAGAGTAAGGCTGGCTACGCTGTTCGGATATCGGTGTGCCAGATGCACGGCGACATTGCCGCCCATCGAATGACCGACAATGGAAAACCGTTCAATACCGAGTTTCGCTACCTCTTCAGCCACCCAATCGGCCAGTGCGACCGTGGTGAACGCAAGGCCGATCTCCGATCCGCCGGTGCCGGGAAGGTCAAGGGCGATGAGTCGATAGCGGTCACTCAGCGGCGACCGAAACACAAGCCGCCACATCTCCTTGCACGCCCCCCAGCCGTGGAGGAAGATGACCGCATGATGGCCATGCGATTCCGATTCGTAAGGGCTAACCAAAGGAGCTTGCGACTGCGGTTCGCCCTTCCCGTAAATATTTTTGAACAAGCTTTCCGCTTTTTCAATCCTCGTGCGAGTAATAGAGTTATGGACTATTCGCGTGAGCTTAATGGAACGCTGGCAAGCGGCGAGCGTCGGTCGGTTCGATTGCCGCAGTTCGACTACAGGTCTAACGGAATCTATTTCATTACTTTACTAACTGCTCGCCGAGTTCCTATTCTGGGGAACATTGCGGACTGCTCGGTTATTTTGAGCTTAATTGGCACGGCTGTCAACGTCGAACTGAAGAGATACGCGGATGCTTCAAGATATGCCTGGGTCGATCAGTACGTGATCATGCCAAACCATGTGCATCTGTTGCCTTCGATTGATCGGGATTTGCGTCAGACAAAAGTGCTCGCGCCAATGGACGAAGTAGGTGAGAAAATCAGGTCAGGATCTGTGGCCAGTTTTGTTGCACAGATGAAGTCGTCCGTCACAAAGAAGATCCGGGCGGAACATGGTATCGAAAAAGCAGTGTGGCATCGGAATTATTACGAACATGTCGTAAGAAATGAACCTGACCTAGCGCGGATACGCAAATACATTGAAGAAAATCCCGCCAAATGGGGCGATGACAGATACCATGTGCGGCACGAAGCCGGGAAGGGCGAACCGCACTCGCAAGCTCGCTTGGTTAGCCCTTACGCAGATTCGTAAATCATGCCAAGTGGAGTGAAGACGGATACCATGTGCGGCACGAAGCCGGGAAGGGCGAACCGCACTCGCAAGCTCGCTTGGTTAGCCCTTACAAAGAATCATCGTTCACGACCCGTCGCCGCCCATGAAGCCGGAGCCGCCGCCGGAGTTGCCGTAGTCCGAGGTGTCGTACCCGCTGCCGCCGCCGCCCATGAACGATGCCCCTGCGCTGGCGTTGGGGTCGTAAGACGGCTGCGTGTACTGATCCTGCATCGCGTAATCGTTCATTTGCTGATCCCGCTCGCCCTGCATAAGACCCTGATCGTACGCATTCTCCGCGCCCCAGCCGCCGCCACCCCAACCATTGTTCCAGCCGCCACCGTTCCAGCCGTAGTCGTTCCAGCCGCCGTACGAGTCCCAACCAGGGCCGTACGCATACGGCGAGTACCAGCCGCCACCCCAATAGGGCCGAGGTGCGAAAATGTCATTTAGCAGTTCTGCCCCGATAAAGCCGGCAATCGCGCCGCCAGCGACACCGCGCCAGCCATTATTCTGGTACGTCCAGTAGTCGTTGTAGGGGTCGTAGGATTGGTACGCGTACCACGGGATCGGTTGGCCGCCAACATTGAACGAACGGATCGCCGGTATTTGTCCCCGGCGCACCATATCTGCCTCTTCCGGCGTCGCCATAACGGTCTTGGACTGACCGTCGACGGTCAACGTCACCGGCACCAAACCGCCGATAGGTGCAGGGCGGGAACTAAAGAACGACACGCCGCGCTGCTCCGGGGCGACACTTTGCACCTGCTGCTGAGTTGCGGGAAGGGGCACGGGTCGAACGGCGGAATCGCCGGGAATGTTTCCGGTGCCTCCGGTTGCGCGGTCGAGATATCGACGGCCGTTTTGCACGTCCGTCTGCGCCTGGTCGAGCAGATATTGAGCGCGGTTCAGATCGGATAACTCGGTGGATCGCACCATAATTTTTGAAGCTTGATCCAGCTTCGCTGCCGCAGCTTGACGGAACGCGCGTACCTGGTCGGAGTCGGCGTTGTTTTTCGGCAGGACATCAATATAGTTGTCGATATATTCGATGCCGGCGAGCACATTGCCCTTTTCTGCCTCAAGCGGGCCGCGCATCTGTCCGATCTGGACTTTCTTGCGCTGACCTGCAAAAATGATCATCGCAGAAATGATCACAACAACTACGAGGAAAATAATCCACAACATATCGCTCACCGCGTGATTCGCTGTATAGGCTGTATTTGCAAGGTCGTTCGCAAGGTTTGTTATGCCGCCGACATAGTCGCTGGAGCCGATTTGCGCTACATATTTCTGCGCGAGCTGGCGTTCCTGGGCTTGTGTCAGCGAACTCGAAATATCGGCAACACCCGCGCCGTGGCCATGCGCGGCGACGACGATCAGGCCGCCTTTGCCGAGGTTAAGGTACGTATGGAGCGCCTCCGCGTAGGCGACTGTGCCATTGTAGCCGCTAGGGACTCTGTCAAGCACGGCAATCTTGATGGGCAGGATGTCATCTTTGGACGCTGCCGCCTGCTGCAGCGCGGTTGCGCTGACCTGGTTTGCAAGCTGCGGCGCTACATAGACAGACTGGCTGGCCAAGGCGACCGCGACGGGATCAGAGGACGGCGCGGAGTTGGATGTCGTCGTGGCCGTGTTGAAGGTGCCGGATGTTTGCGCAGGCGCGCCTGTCGCGGCTGACGACCCGCCTGCATCCGAAACCATCTGATTGAACTTATCGGCGGACGACGCGAACGATAGCGACGGATCGTCGGCCTTCGCCTGGTTGTACGCTGCAAGTGCCTTGTCGTTCTGGTTCAGATGGTGGTACGTCAGGCCCTCTTTATAGTACGCTTTGGCCTGGTCGGCGCCGCTAGTTTGCGCGACCGCCTGCTGGTAATCGGTTAAAGCAGTGTTGTAGTCCTTTGCCTTGTAGGCGGCGTTGCCGTCGGACATCGGGCTGGCAAGCGCGGCAGCGGCAGACGCGCCAAAGAGAGCCGTGACAGCAATGAAGGAAAGAATGATTCGTGTATTCATAAGGTTGGATACGTACCAGGAGCGAATTTGCATTCCAAGTGCTGAATTGTACCAACTAGATGGACACGTCGCTGTAGAATAAGTTGCGGACTCAATGGTCAACTGTTCTGACGCAATTACGTCTCGTGCAAAATTTCGTATCCGACAACCGCTGAAAGTATGATCGCGCTGCGCTCTATGCAAATCTTTATTTTTCATATATTGGCTTTGTGTAATAGTTTGAACAAAAAAAATGGACAAATGGTGCGATGGCGATCTCACGGCATTGCATTTCTGAGTTTGATTGCGGTCTTCACTCTAGTTCCGACTGTTGGCCACGGCAATCCGATTGTAACAGTGCGTGTCGGTGGCTCGCTCGATTTCACCATCCCCGACAAGAATGCCGCAGATCCGAAAACCCGCGCAGATCGCGCGGTGATCGAAGCATTTGAACGCGAGCATCCCAATATTCAACTCGTCAACGCAAATGGCCTGCAGATCAAGGGCCCTGCCGCAGAGAGCAATCTGTTGATGGCGTTCGCTGGCGGGACAGCCCCCGACGTGGTCTATGTCAACTTTCGAACGATGGAGAACTATATTCAGCAGGGCTTTTTGAGCCCGCTCGATCCCTATCTTAAAGCCGATCCGTCGCTACTTGCCAAAGTCCATCCGATGATCCGTCAGGTCATCACGGTGGACAACCACGTGTACGCGCTGCCTTACGCCCAGTTTGTACAGGCGCTCTACTATCGAAAGGACATGTTCAAGCAGGCAGGGATCGACCCCGACACGCCGCCAGCGAACTGGAATGAGTTCTACGACGACTGCCGAAGAATCACCAACCAGCCAAAGGGAATCTGGGGGTTCGAATGGCCGAAGGGCGCTGGCGATCAGGCGTATTGGTGGATCAATCTGCTTTGGCAGGCGGGCGGCGAAGTGACGACACGCGACGCAAAGGGTCAGTGGACGGCGGCGTTCGACAGCCCACAAGGCGCGACAGCGCTGGAGTTCTATAAGCACCTGGTCTGCGATCCGTACAAAAGCCCGATCGACGGCAAGACCTACATCGGAGTTGCTGGGCAGGGATCATCGGAGTATGCCAACGACCGCGCGCGTGGCAAAGTTGCGATGTGGTTCGGTTATCAGTCGAACGTCATCGCGAACACGTCGGACGCGACCGCGATCAATCCCGCGCTGATCGGAATTGCCGCGATGCCGAAGGGGCCGTCTGGGCAGACTGCGAACGAGATCAACGCCGCGATGTGGGCGCTGTCGTCGCAGATCAAATCGAATGCCGTGCGCGATGCCGCCTGGCAATTCATCAAGTTTATGGCCAGCGACGAGGCCAACCGCATCCGCACGCAGGCGTATGTCGAAGCGGGGCTGGGCAACCTGATCAATCCGCTTTCGCTGATTAAGTACGGCTATGCCGACGAAGCCGCCGGCCAGTCCAAGTCGTGGCTCGAAGCCAACCGGACACTCTTCGAGCATGGCCATCCCGAGCCGTACGGCGCGAACATGCAGACAGTCTATCAGCTCCTCGGCCAGCCGCTGCAGGCGATCACGCTGAATCCAAGCGCCAACCCGAACTTGCTCCTGGCCGATGCCGCGCACCAGGTCGACGACAAACTGATCGGATACACACCGCCGCGAGTTATGGCAAAGCGGCGCGCGATTGCGTGGACAATTTTTGGATGCCTGATTGTTTTCGCGTCTACTATAAGCGTACGCGCAGTCTCCAAGCAGCTTTCCGTCTTCCGTGCCGATTTGAGCACAACCGGAAGTGAGAAAATCGCCATCCCGACTACTCGACGTCGAACAGCCCCACTTGCGTGGCTATTCATGGCACCTGCGCTGATTAGCACACTCCTCTGGGCCTATTTGCCCCTAGCGCGCGCTTTGACCATGGCGTTTCAGGATTACCGCCTGGTCCTGCCGACGCACTGGGTTGGCCTCGATAATTTCATCGACGTTTCGATGTCGTACACGTTTTGGATCGGCATCCTCAACGCCATCTTGTTCACCATCTATACGATCGGGATCGGGTTTTTCATACCAATCCTTCTGGCTGTGCTTCTCAACGAACTCCCGCGCGGGACGCTGTTTTTCCGCTTCCTGTTCTATCTTCCGGCGATCACGGCCAGTTTGGTTGTCAGCATCCTTTGGGCGATTTTTGAGGACGCAACTCCGAACGGCTTAATGAACCAGATCATCGGAGTCTTTCATCTGCCTGCTCAGAACTGGCTGGGCGATCCGAAATGGGCGCTATTAGGTGTCGTGCTTCCAGGCATTTGGGCATCCGCTGGGCCAGGGTGCATCATATACTTGGCTGCGCTTAAGTCTGTTCCGACCGAGTTTTACGAAGCGGCCGATCTGGACGGCGCGTCCGTCTGGGCCAAAATCTGGCGAATTACTTTGCCGCAGCTTAAGCCGCTTGTCATCATTCAGCTTGTCGGCGCAGTTGTGGCGGCATTTCAGATTACAGACCGCATCATGGCGATGACTGGCGGCGGCCCGCTATATGCTACTCACACAATCGGTTATGAAATATGGGAAAATGCGTTCCTATACCTTCGCTTCGGCTATGCGACCGCAGCCGCGTGGATGATGGGGTCGCTGCTGATTGGTTTTACCGTAATGCAACTTCGCACGATGCAGAATCTGCGTTTTTCTACTGTTGGCAGGTAAATTCACCATTTTATCATCTTAGGCATCCTATATTCGACTTTATGTCCAGTATAGTTTAGCGAAACTCGGCGAGTTGGCACAGGCCATGCACTATCTTTGATGGTCGCTTGCTTGCATATTTTCATAAATATATGGAATGAACTAAGCCATGCGGTTAGACGTCGCACTAACATGCGTGGCAAATCTGAACTTTTGCACTAAGTCTAAATCAAAATCACTGTGTTACGGCTAGGTACTCGAAATTTCCCCTTATTTTGATAGTTGTTTGTGATCAACCAAGGGCAATGCGCGCCGTAGGGAACTGACATATTGTCGTCTTCTGCGTTTTTCACAACTCCATTAATTTCGCTCCAAAGGACAGGCTGGATCGGGCTAGGCGAGTCGCGCGTCTTTCTGATGGAAGCCATGGGCGGCTTCTTTTCGCTTCGCGAGCAGATGGCCCAAGAGCTTGGACCTGAGGCTGAGGCGGAAATGGTGCAGCGCGCCGGATTCGCCAGCGCGGAGCGCTTTATCACGGCTGGCAGGGACAGCGGTGAGCTTACCGCCGACGAGGCTGGTTTCCATCGTGCGCTTGGCTTAATAAGCACCGCCGGCTATGGTCAATTTCGTGCAGCCGAAGTGCGCTTTGATCAGCGATTCGCACGAGTGGCTGTAGAGGGTAGTCTCGAGGGCTGGATTTACCGCGAGAGCGGAACACGCCCGACGGCGGTCTGCGACTTTGTCCGCGGCCTGCTTGCTGGCACCATGCACTTCCTGGCGCAGAGCGCGATTGTGGAAGAGCTAGACGATGAGGGCGATGTCGACACCGAGGATGGAGTTGACATTAGCTGTATCGAAACCTCGTGTGTCGCTGCGGGAGAAGAGTCCTGCCTGTTTGTTTTGGGCACTGCCAACAGCCTGCTTGCGGACGGCCTCCAGCCTGCACCGATGGCACACAGTTCCGTTCGCGAGACGCTGCTTCGCCTGAATCGCCAGCTCGAGCAGATTCTGGATTCGTCCCGCAAAGACCCCCTCACCAAACTTTACAACCGCTCCTACTTCGAGTCGGCGCTGCGTCAAAAGATCGGCTACGCTAAGCGCCGGTCTGATGTCGTTTCGCTTGCGATCATCGATATCGACTACTTCAAGACGATCAACGATACCCAGGGGCATACTGTCGGCGACCGGGTGCTTCGGCAAATCGCCCGCCACCTTGAGATACAAGCGCGTGAGAACGATGTCGTGGCGCGTCTTGGCGGTGATGAGTTTGTGTGGCTGATGCCTGCCACAACGGGCGATGTCGCGCTGGCGGTTGCACAGCGGCTTCGGCGTACGCTCGAGGATATCCACACCAATATCGGCTTCAGCGTCAGCGCGAGCATTGGAGTGGCCAACTATCCAACGGACGCCACTTCCCCATCTGACCTCTTCGAGCGTGCCGACACCGCTCTATTTGCCTCGAAGCGTGCGGGCCGCGACCGGGCCATGAAGTTTTCGCCGGATCAGCTTGCGACCGGCGGACCAGGCATCGCGCGAGGGTCAGAGCGCTTTGCCGACTCTCCGGAGCAGGTTGCGCCGCGAAAGTCTGCTACGGATTTTCCTGCTGAAGTAGCGGAAGTGCAATCCAGCGCTGTAGCGGTTTTCGAAGAGATTTTGGATGAACCAAGCCAGCTGATCGACGTACCGCAGCATCAAACAAACCATGATCACCAGGTCGTTGAGGAGGATGAAGGCGCGTTCCCTCCTTATCATCCTGACAGTCCTCCACCGCGACCGGTGCGATTTAAGAAGGTGCGGTAAGAATCCTCATCCTCTTGCCCCTCACCCACAAGAATCTTCGCTGGGAGCAAGAGTTTAGAAGACAGGCGGGACGCCTGCCCCACAAACATATCCCCTGGAAACGCTAGGAATGAGAATTTCTTTCGCTGGCGGTTTGTCCGTGTCTGAGCTTGCGAAGACAGGACAAACCGCCAGCTGCGAAAAAAAGCCCAGCGGCTTGAGCGTTCCTAAATCCTGAGTCTCACACGGCTGGATGTTCGACGGCGGCGAACCAGGGGAGGGTGATCGTTTCAAAGATGCGATCACGTTGTTCGCATTCGGCGATGTTTTTCCAGTCTCCGACACCCATGTCTATGCCGCGCTCGGCCGTGCGGACAATCAGCCCCGCGATGGCACGGAAGTTGTCGTAGTGGTTGCGGATACGGATTTCGGCGTAGTCTTTTGCGCCGCCCGTTGTGATGAGGAACGGCCAGTCTGACGCGCTTAGCAGGAGCAGCTCCCGAGCGGCTTGATCGAGCAGGCGGGTGAGTCGGGTGTCGTTTTCGTAAGTGGCGGCGAGTGCTTTCATCGTGCGTTCGGCGTCATAGATCATCTCCCAAGCCCACGCGGTCTCTTCGTTCAGCCAGATGTAGTGAAATCCGCCCTCACCCCAGGAGCCTTCAGGGAGGGAGACGTGGACATTGTTGTCGGGCTGAGCATCGAGATATTCGCCGCAGGTGGCGCGGTTGATGTCCTTGTGCCAGGTAGCCAGTCGCTTGATGACATGGTACATAAAGCGAGGGCCTTCGAACCACCAGTGGCCGAACAGTTCTGTATCGTAGGTCGAGCAGATGATGCCCTGGCCACCAGGCGCCTGCTTGATTAGGGTTTCGCGAATGAGATTGACAAAATGGTCGGCGTGACCTTGGATCTGCTCTTCGGATTTGTGCGGTTCGTAGAGCCCTTTGGCGCCGAGGTCGGCCTTGTCTTGGGATATACGCCAGTATCGAAGGCCGAGCGACTTAGCGCCAGGCGAGACATGCTTCTTGTGGAACTCGAGATACCACTCGTCGCCAGGATATCCATGTTCACCGCTCCAAACTTGGACACCAGTGGCGGGATCACGCGCGAACACGCTCACTTTAGAAAGTTCATGTCCAGACGAATTTACTACATATGAATAGTACGGTGAAAATGCCTGCTTCTCCGGCTGATACTGCTTTTCAAACTGTGCCCATAGTTTTGCGAGCGCATCGAACCTGATCCGCGTAAACGCCCGTGCCTGGCCCACCTTTAAGAAGGTGCGAGTCGGCGAAAAAGTATTCAATGCCGTTTTCCGCCAGAAATTCCTCGACACCCTTGCGCAGGTACGGTTTGCCGGACTTTTCGCCCGGAATCAGCGGCGGGATCGACCATTCGTAGCGCGGACGATAGGCGCACTCCGGTAGCCAGTAACCGCGCGGTTGACGGTCAAAATGGCGCTGATAGGTTTCGACACCTATCTTTACTTGCGCTTGGACGGTGGTGTCCTCTGACAGCAGCGGACAGTAACCGTGGGTCGCGCTTGACGTGATGATCTCGATATGGCCGGCGTCCTGCAACCTTTTGAATCCAGCGATGATATCGCGCCTATGCACTTCCTCAAAGTCGCGCAGGCCTTTGCTGTACCAGTCCTCCCAGTAGCGGGCGAGATATGCCTGGTGGTAGCTGCCGTCTTTGCGGAACTCCTCCTGATCGGCCTGTGCCTGCTCAATGCGCTGCTTCAGGTAGCCCGACAGCTCGTCCTTGAAGCTTTCGTCGGCGAGCTGCTCAACCAAAACGGGTGTCAGTCCCACCGTAATCCGAGGAGAAATGCCTTCGGATACAAGCGTGTTGCAGACGTCAAGCAGCGGCAGATAAGTTTCGACAGCCGCTTCGGCCAGCCAGTCGGTGCCGTGGGGCGAGATTCCGTGCGACAGCACATACGGGATGTGCGAGTGCAGCATGAAGGTAAAGGTGCCAAGCGAAGGCTGCTCGGAGGGTCGTTGGGTGTCGCTCATAATGTTGGACGCTGGGATCGCATTGTCCGGCGAATTTAGCCTGAGAATAGCACGGGGATGGTCGGAAAGTCAACGCCATATGCGGATCCTCCCCCGCCTCCCGAAACGGGAGGAGCTAAGAGATGAAAAATGCAGTAACGACCTGCTTCCTGCGCTCGGGCTCCTCCCGTTGCGGGAGGTTGAGAGGTTCGTCTGATGATCTAGCGCTACTGCAGAGATTATCATATGTGGAGAGCGATCACACTTCGGTATTCATTGACTTTCCCGACAATATTGAGTAAACTTCTTCAAAAGGACTTTGCGCAACAAAGAAGTCTAAGGAGCCGACTTTATGCTGGTCACGGATAGCGACATTTTTGAGCGGGGCGAGCCGATGCCTGCGAAACCGGAGCGGGTTGAAGAGGCGTACGAAAACCTGCGCATGATCCGCGAGATGATGGAGCGCTCCACTAAGCACTCCAGCTTTATCTGGCATTTCCGGGATTCTAGTTGGTATTTGGGCCGTGATCGGCGTCGCGCTAACCAGGTTCGTGATCGAGCGAGGTGCTGCGTCCAATCCGACCGCTGCTGTCGCTGAGCTGGCGTTGACCTGGACCGTCATCCTGATAGTCTCCATCACGACCGACATGCTCGTAACCAAGCGACGCGCGGCTGCGGTCGGCAAGCAGGTCTTTTCTAAGCTGGGCACACACATGGCAGGCGCGGCCGCTCCAGGGTTTACGGCCGGATTCCTGCTGACCATGTTTTTCGTGACCCACGGCCGAGTCCACGAAATCTGGCCTTACTGGATGCTTGCGTACGGACTCGCGATCTGCTCGGTGGGCCAGTTTTCTGTGCGGCCGGTTAGCTTTTTGGGGTGGGCATTCGTTCTCGCGGGCGCACTGTCTTTGTTTTTGCCGCAGTCGTACGCGCTTGCGATGATGGCGATCGCGTTCGGTGGCTTTCATATCATCTATGGCATTTACACGGGCGTCGCTCGAGGCGATTGGTAGAGATTCAGTCTCCGATGGCCACAATTATACAAACAACTGAGAACGAAACCGTGGTGCTTGCGCCGCTGCAGCAGACGTTGGATTCGCTCGACGAGGTCATTCACCAAAAAGTGCGGCTAGGCGTGATGTTCAACTCTTGTCGCGAGCGACGAGGCAGATTTTCGCCTGCTTAAGGAGACGCTGGGCCTGACCGACGGCAACCTGAGCATCCATATCACCAAGCTAGAGGACGCTGGCTATATCACCGTCCGCAAGGAGTTCGTGCGAAAGAAGCCGCACACGACCTATGCGCCGACGGAAAAGGGCAGGGAGGCCTTTAGGATGTACTTGAGCGCGCTGGAAAAGATCGTCAAAACTGCGAGCGCCATGCCGGGGGCGAAATAGCCGCTTGCAGGATCCGTCGCATATCGTTTGGAACCTGTTCTTGGCGTTCGTGCCGGTCGCACTCGCGATCGGGATGGCGTTTCTATACAGGTACATGCCCACTCTACGAAAGGTTTGGTGGGTTTGGGTGCCGCTCACTCTGCTATGGGTCGCGTTCCTGCCCAACACCTGCTACCTGATCACGGAGTGGCGGCATTTTATCGAGTACATCGCGTACAACCCGGATTTCATCCATACGGCTGCGCATGACAGCCACGCGATGTTGAAATTTCTGGCACTGTCGGTGTTTTACGTGATGTATTCGGGCGTCGGGGTTTTGACGTTTTCGGCATCGATCTGGCCGATCGACCGACTGTTCAGAACGCCGATGTGGGGCAAGGTCGTATTTTTCGGCCTGTGCGCACTGGCGGTCTATCTTGGACTGATCAAGCGGTTCAACTCGTGGGACATCCTTTACCATCCGAAAATGGTGATTGCAACTTCGATCGGGACGATATTGCACCCGTTGATTTTGCTGCTGATCATTGGGTTTGCAGGGGCGTTGTGGGCCACGTATTGGCTTTTTGAAGTGTTTGTTGACGGCCTGTATTTACGCTATCGGCGCTCGAAACAGGCGCGCCAGGGTGTGAAAACGGACATGCCGAACCCGTTCTCGTAAGGAAAACCATCATACTATGTTTCGCTATCATCGCGTCCTATACCGCCGTTTACTTCGCGGCCAGTCCAGCGAGCAGTTGGTTCGTTTGTCAACTCAAAGCCATGCGTTCCCAGAAATTGCTCGCATGATCGACGACGAACTCGCCCGCCGTGACGAATATCCTTCCCGTCGTTGTCTCAATCACGAAGATGGGCGTAGAAGCGCGCCCGTTCGCCTCGCAAGGGCTGGCTTGGCCGATGTCGTGAACTCTTTGCAGGCGCGTTTCTTGTCATTTCGACCACGCGAGGAACGAGCACGTGGAGAAATCTCTCTGCTTCCCTCCTTTCGGAAGGAGGGATTGAGGGAGGTTCTTATTGCGCTCACGCGAGCCATGCGCCCCGATCTTATCGGCGATTCGGGTATTGGCTTTCGTGTGTCGCCGCAAGTGTTTGTTCCAAGTCTCCGGCGTTCGCTTGCGGCTTGCTCGGTCTTTGTCCTCCGCTCATTCTTCGCTTCGGAGTCGCCTCGCCCAAAGCCGAGCTCCTGGCCTCCGCCATAAGAGGAACAAACCCTCGCGGCAATACACCGGGTTCGGGGCGGATGAAGACTTTGGAGCAAAGTCTGTGAGCTTAACCAGGTTGGTTCGCTACCCCGGCGGCCAATCCATTTCCCGTCCGCCGAGGACGTGGATGTGCAGGTGATCCACCGACTGCCCGCCGTGCTCGCCGACATTGGCGACGATGCGGTATCCCGATTCTGCGATGCCCAGCTTTTCTGCCGACTGCGCCGCTGCGCGCAGGAGCTTGCCGAGTAGCGCTGAGTCGGATTCGGAAGTGGCCGCGAGGTTAGCGATGTGCGT
This sequence comes from uncultured Armatimonadota bacterium, assembly GCA_963699265.1. Lineage (GTDB taxonomy): Bacteria > Armatimonadota > Armatimonadia > Armatimonadales > Capsulimonadaceae > CAXSEA01. The sequence continues at coordinate 3,942,353 of OY969427.1, forward strand.
CTTTGGGATGACCAGAATATGCACGGGTGCTTGCGGATTGAGGTCGTGGAAGACAAAAACGTCGTCGTCCTCGATTACCGCATTGGCAGGAATCTCATGTCGTGCCAGCTTGCAGAAGATGCAGTTTTCGCTCATTCGTTGGCTCCCTGAGTGGCGATTTTGCCGATTGCGTCGCCGTCGCGGGTAATTTCTGAGACGTGAACAGGGACCATTTGGCCGGTCAAATTCCGCTCGCCAGCCGCGTGGACGCGTACATAGGTGTCCGTATAGCCCGCGACCATCCCCTCCGATTTTCCACGACTTTCAACAAGATGTTGACTGTTTTTCCAATGTGCGTTCGCGCGAATGCAACTTGCGTTTGGCGGCAGACTTCGGTCAATTCCTTGTGCCGACGATCCTTTTCGTCGTCCTGGACATCATCCTTAAACTCGCGATCCGCGAATGTCCTCTCACGCGGCGAATATTTGAAAACATGCGTCCGTGAAAAGCCGATCTCCTGGCGAACCGCAACGTGTTCTCGAACAGCGCGCCTGTTTCGCCAGGAAATCCGACGATGATGTCGGTCGTGATCGCAATATTTGGGATGCGGCTACGCAGGCGACGCGCACAAGATCGCGGTAGTAGGCGGTGTCGTACGGCCGTTGCATCCGGCGCAAAACGTAATCGTCGCCCGATTGGAGCGAAAGGTGCAGATGCGGGCAGATGGTCGGATGTGCGGCGAGGACATCGATCAGTGCATCATCGGTTTCGATAGGCTGCAGCGACGAGAGCCGTACGCGCCGAATACCGTCGACCTGCGCGACGGCGGCCATCAGTTCCGGCAGACGAGCGCCGCACGTTTCGTCGAGATATGCGCCGACACAAACTCCCGTTACCACGATCTCCTTTGCGCCCTGCTCGACCATCAGCTCTCGCTTCGGCGACCACATCGGTTAGCGGCCGCGACGCCATCGTATTTCGCGTGTACGGAATTGAGCAGAACGCGCAAAAGTGAACGCAGCCGTCCTGCACTTTGAGAGTCGAACGCGTATGCGCGTGACGCTTTGGTCGCGCCATCTTGTCAAGCGAAATAATCCCGCCTGCTCCGGGAACACGGCAATTGGGGACGGCTCCACATAATTTGCGGGCGAGGCCGTATATCCCATCAGGTCTGGAAACGTGTCGAGGGTATGTGCGGCGACTCGCATTTTTTCGCGGTTTGGGACAAGCAGCGATGCGCCTTCGACCTGCTCATTTGTGTCGAGCGCAAGCTGCGCGAAACAGCCGGTCAGGATGACTTTCGCGCCCTCCTTTTGACGCGCGGCACGCCGCGCCATGTAGCGCGACTTGCGATCCGCCGCGCTGGTGACGGAGCACGTGTTGATGACATAAACATCCGCCGGCGAATCGAAATCGGCGATCTCAAAGCCGCGCTCGACAAACGAGTCAATCATCTTATCGGTCTCGTACTGATTGACTTTGCAGCCAAGGTTGGCAAACGCGGCGGTGGGCATGGAGTGGATTTTACCATGCCAGCATGGTTTTGCTCCGCGCCACCGGACCGGTTCCTGAAGATACGCTTAGTTCCCGCGTACAAGGTTAAGGTGTGAATATTTCCGCGCAGTCAAAGCAGGAATTGAGCGAGGCATCGTGCAAAGGAATACATATTAGCGATTTTCACGTCAGGAGCAAGTCCATGTCCGTCCTCACCAACGACCAAATCGACAATTTCATCAATTATGGGTTTGTCACCCTTCACAACTGCTTTACGCGGGAGCAGGCTGCGCCGCTGATCGAGCAAGCGTGGAAGCGCCTTGGCTATGATCCGTGCGACCAATCGACCTGGACAAAGGGCCGGATTCATATGCCGACGACCAAGGTCTTCCCGGTCGAGGAGTTCGCGCCAACCGCGTACGCCGCTGCTTGCGAGCTTTGCGGCGGCGCGGAACGTATGCAGCAGCCATTTGTTTTTGGCGACGGGTTTATCGTCAATCTCAACGATGGCGCGGATAAGCCGTGGAATCCGCCATCGCAGGATCAGGGCGGTTGGCACAAGGACGGCGACTTTTTCCGTCATTTTCTGGATAGTCCCGAGCAGGGACTGTTAACGCTCGTCGTCTGGTCGGACATCGACCATCAGGGCGGGGCGACATTCGGCGCGTGCGATTCAGTCTCCGTCGTAGCACGTTACTTCGCAGATCATCCGGAGGGCGTTTTGCCGAACGACACGCCGTTCATGCAGATGATCAAGCGGTGCACTGATATCCGCGAGTTCACCGGAAAGTGCGGCGACGTGGTGCTCATGCATCCTTATATGCTTCACGCAGGATCGCAGAACATGCTTCGCGTTCCCCGATTTTTGACCAATCCGCCCGATTCACTTGATCGAGCCGATGAACTTCAACCGCGAAAATCCGGCGGATTTCTCGCCGGTCGAGTTGGCGATTCTGCACGGGCTGGGTGTCGAGCGTCTCGAATTTTGTGGCGACTGCGCCGCGTGAAAAAGTGGTGCCGGAGCGAGTTCGTATACAGCAGCGGATGCGCGAGCAAGAGGCGCAGCGGCTGGCAGCAGTTGCCTGAGCAATTTGAAGCAGAGTCGTTCGATTCGCGGTCTATGCAGTTGCGAACGCAGATTGACCGCGTCACTGGAGGCGTAAGATGCTTCGAAAATTGGTAGTGCTAGCTGTATTGTGGATTGCTTGCTTCGGGCTGTGCTATGCCGATCCCGCTTCGGTGCACTCCGAAGCGCCGCCGGGCCATACTTCGTCGCTTGTTTCGCGCAATTCGGCGATGGCGCTGAAGGTGCAGAGCTACGACGCGTCGGTCGAAAACGCCGATCGGATCGCGCTCGAAAACGGTGGGGAACTGCTCGACTCGAAGACGTTTGTCAACCCAAAGGGGCGAAAGCACGGCTGGATTCGGATGCGAGTCTCGTCGGATCAGTTGGACGCTCTTCGCACCAAGCTGCTTCCTCTCGGCACGCTGTATTCCGAAAGTGTCGATGCAGAAGATCAGCAGCCTGAATTCGATTCGGACACCCGTCGCGTTTCGCAGCTTGAGATACATCAGGATCGGCTGGGCTCGGTGCTTAACGGCGTGCGGCGTCTGCGCGGCAGCGACATTCTCTACATCCAGGATCGCCTGTTCCGTGCTGGCACCGACGAGCAGGACCTGTTGCAGGAACAGGACAACATGCGCCTGCGCGCTGGCCGCAGCCTGGTTTTTGTCGAGCTGTTCGAGCCCAACTCACTGCCACCTGCGCCGCACCGGACGGTCGCGCTCAAGCAGCGCTTCGACTCGTCGATGTCGCTGGCACGGTCGGGATTTACGGAAGAGCTAGGGCGAATCTGCACCGCAACAGCGTACGCGCTGACATTCGCGCCGATTTGGGGAACGGGAATTTTGGTGCTATTGGGGGTGGTGTTGGGCGATGAGGAGGCGATCGAGCAGAGCCGAAAATGTTTCCTGATACCAATAGCAATCGGCATTTTTCGCCCCGAACCCGGTGTGTTGCCGCGAGGGTTTGTTCCTCTTATGGCGGAGGCAAGGAGCTCCGCTATTGGGCCGAGGAAAGCGTGACTGGATGACACCAACGGCTGAGCGCGGGAGCCAATTGTTATCCTTCGCACCTGTCAGGCAACGCGTAAGAAAACCACGCTGGCGTGGCGAGCAAGCGGCAAGCAAACGCCGGAGACTTGGAACAAACCTGCTTGCGGCGACACACGAAGACAAAACCCAAACCATCGGCAAGATCGAGGCGCGCGGCTCGCGTGAGCGCAGGAAGAACCTCCCTTAGTCCCTCCTTCCGAAAGGAGGGAGACGGACGGATTTCGTCGCTACGTTCGTGCTCAACCGCGGTCGAAATGACATTCGCCAAGGGCGGCATGAGCGTCAACCATGTTGCGAGTCACTGCCGGGAAGGGCGAACCGCGCTCGCAAGCTCGTTTGGTTAGCCCCTACAATTTTGGACAATACGCGTAGCGCAATCTCCTTGACACCCTCCGCCGCAATTGGCTACACTTGCGGTCATGGAACAGACGACAACGCCGGAGGGTCTGGTGCGGCGGACAATCACCAAGCCCGATGGCCGGTTTCTGGAGTTTTACAATACGCCGGGCGAAGAGCAGCCGATCAATCCGGACGCTGAGGAGGCCGAGCCGCCTGCGGCGGACTCGTCAACCGCCCAGCCTAGTATAGAAAGCAAGGACAACACCGCCCATGTCTGAGCTACGATGGCATCCCCTACTAGGACAGTGGGTGATCACCGCGACACATCGGCAAGACCGGACATTCTTCCCGCCCAAGGATTTCTGCCCGCTGTGTCCTACTAAACCCGGCAAGTTTCCGACTGAAGTACCGGCGCCGGAATATGACATTGTCGTGTTCGACAACAAGTTTCCGTCGCTGCAGCGCAATCCGCCAGAACCAGCCATCGAGGCGACTGCGCTGGAGCCGATCCGTCCGTCAGAGGGTGCGTGCGAGGTGGTCTGCTACACGTCGGATCATGATTCCACCCTCGCGCAGCAGCCGCTGGAGCGCATCGCAAGGCTAGTCGATGTCTGGACCGACCGCACCCGGGTCTTGGGCGCGCGCAGCGACATCAAGCAGGTCTTCATCTTTGAGAACAAGGGCAAGGAAATCGGCGTCACCCTCGCGCACCCACACGGCCAGATTTACGCCTATCCGTTTGTCCCGCCGATAATCGCGACCGAAATCTCCGAATGCCGCAAGCATTTCGCGGTGACGGGCAAAAATCTGGTGATCGATGTGGTGCAGTCGGAAATCGCAGACGGGCGAAGGAGAGTCGCGGTCAACGACGATTTCGCCGCATACATCCCATTTTTTGCGCGATATCCGTTCGAGACCCATATCACCGCTCGTCGTCAGGGCGCGACCGGGTTAGATGCGCTCACTGCGTGGGAGCGGGCGTCGCTCGCGAGAATCCTGAAGCAGGTGCTGTCGGGATTCGACAAGCTCTTCGACTTTTCGCTCCCTTATATAATGGCGATGCATCAGGCACCGCATGATGGAGAGGACTACTCGGGGCTGTACGCGTTCCACATCGAGTTTTATCCGCCGAACCGCACCAAGGACAAGCTAAAGTATCTGGCGGGTTCCGAAGCGGGCGCGGGAGCGTTTATCAACGATACTCTTGCCGAAGAAAAGGCCGCGGAATTGCGCGAAAAGATCGAGTCGGTTTCGATCTAGCTGGACTTCCCGTGACCAAATCGCGCGAAAAATGTACCGTAAGATCGCCTAACTTCACCATCGTGTGCTACACTGCCAATATTACGAGGTCGTAAGGATTCAAGCTCTTCGACGCCGAGCTGACCGTTAAGGGTTCAGACAGATGTTTCCGACTTGCCAGCGATTGGGTATTTAGTATTTGCCCCAATGCGTAATCAACCGGAATCACGGTACAGGCTGATTTGATACTTGCTTTTCCGTCGAACCGAATACAACTCATCCTAGGTCTGCTCGAAAGCGACTTTGTTGACCGCTGCTGGACTGCTTTGACCGAGTCCGCAACGTCAGTTGCTTCGAAAATGGGCCGCACCGACGCTGCCCTCACCCTCCTCGAAGCGCGCCGGTCGTACTTTTCCGAGATCGCCGAACGCAAGTTCGACCTGTGGGTGCATGCCGCGCAGGACTGCGCGGATAGCGGCGGCAGCTATCTTGCCTCTCTTTTTGAAACTCTCCAGCGCATTTCGCAAACAACCGGTCTCGCGGCCACGCGCCAGCTTTACGCCCTTGTCTTCCTCGTCCTGACCGCGCTCCGCATGGCCGGATGGATTCGCAGCGCAAAGTCTGGTGTCCAAAATCTTTGTAGAATCGCTTCGGCAGCCGAGATGTTTTTGATCGCCAAGCTTAGCAGCTACGCGATGATGGCGCAGGCGTTGCGCGCTGCACCTACGATATCGCAGCGATGCACGTTTATACGTCTACGCTTGCAACTTCCCCCACCTCGCGGCTTTCATCCGCTTGCGGCTTAGCGTCTGACGCTGCCTATTTTGGCAACGTTTCGCTTTAGAAATCCTAGACATACACCAAAACAATACGACTTGTTGCATCCCGATTATGTGGCTGCAAATGTCCGTACTCGAAAAATTGAAAGCTATCTATGAAACGAAGAATTTCAGAAAATTGTCCTAATCGAACCAAAGCCGCCCGGCTACCATGTGTACAGCCGTGTCGCGCTGCCTCGTCTTGGTCTGCCCCTTCTTGGTGCGATTGCCAAGCATAGCCTCGGCTATGACGATGTCACCATCTACTGCGAGGATATGGCGCCGATCGATATGAAGGATGTCCTGAGCGCCGATTTTGTCGGCGTTTCGACGACCACGTCGACCGCCCCCGCCGCATACAAAATCTGCGATGAAGTCCGCAAGAACGGCAAGCCGGGCGCGATCACGTGCCTCGGTGGTGTGCATGTGACCTTCATGGCCGAAGAGGGCGCGGAGCACGCCGATTTCGTCATCAAAGGCGAGGCCGAGCAGGTGTTTGTGGAGTTGATGGCGTCGATTGAAAACTACGAAGAGCACAAGCTGCCGCAGATTTTAGGTACCAAGCTTCGTGAAAACTTCGCCGAAAAAATCGACTACCGAAAAACGTTCCAGAATATCGACGAGCTGCCGTTCCCCGAGCTCAATCTGATCAAGGGGCACGAAAAGATTCAGATCGCTCCGGTGGTGACATCGCGCGGGTGCCCGTTCGACTGCACGTTTTGCTCCGTGATCGAAATGTTCAGCCAGCGAATGCGCTACACCGAGCACGAGCAAACCTACGAACTGCTCAAGAAGTACCGTGCGGAGGGCCGAAAGCAGGTCTTCTTCTACGACGACAACTTCAATGCTCATAACAAGCGCACTAAAGAGCTTTTGGAAGGCATGATCCGCGCGGACTGCGTTCCCGATGGCTGGACGGCCCAGGTGCGCGCCACTGAGATCGTACGCGACCGCGAACTGCTTGAGCTGATGAAGCGCACAAACTGCTTCATGCTCTACATGGGCCTGGAGTCGGTCAATCCTGAAACGCTCAAGGAGTACAACAAGCGCCAGTCGGTCGAGCAGATCATCGAGGCGATTGCGATTCTCAAGGAGTACGGCATCCTCGCGCACGGCATGTTCGTGTTTGGCGCGGACGGCGACACGGTCGACTCGATCCGAAAGACCGCCGATTTCGCAATCAAGAATAAGATCAGCACGGTTCAGTTCATGATCCTGACGCCACTGCCCGGAACTCGTTACTTCAAGTCGCTGCACGAGCAGGGACGAATCTTTGACTACGACTGGAGCCGGTACGACGCGCACCATACCGTCTTCCATCCGAAGCAGATGTCGGCGTACGAGCTTCAGGTCGAGACATTCAAAGCCATGGAGCGGGTCTATTCGCCGGTCCAGATTGTCAAGCCGCTGCTCGAAGGCAACACGCTGACTCCGCTGTTTCGCATGTACGGCCACAACCTGATCAAGAAGCACTATCAAAAGACTGCGGCCTATACACCGCTTCTGCCAAAGACCATCATGCCGGAATCGGAGTGGCATGAGGTCAGCAGCCCGGAGACGCCGATGATCGAGAGCGCGTCGGCGGCCGAAGCGCAGCTTGTCCAGATCGGACTCAAGGCGCGAATGCCGAAGCGTGAAGTGATCGAAGAGGCCGTGCCCGCAGGCCGAGTCAACGATTTCGCCGGCTCGGCGCGATAGGCTGACAATTGAATCGTTAGGAAAATGCACTCCCCTCGGCGAATATTGCTGAGGGGAGTTTTTCCTAGTTGCTCCGCCGAAGCTGCCAAACAACCTCACAGCCATTTTGAACCCCTCCCGCTCTCGCATCGTCTAAACAATCCATACGGCGCGTCCAAAATTTCCTCGCAATTCTAATTTCCAATCCCATTTGCATTCGTATGAAAACAGCGGCTATCGCGCGAAAATGTGAGTTATTAACTCGCAGGCCTGCAAAGAATTTGCCGGGCATGCACACTGACCGCAGACCTATGCTATAATGCTGTCAGTAAGGAACCGCACTATTTATGGATACGAGCGATTTTCGCAACGGCATTTCGATCATTCAGGATAACGATATCCTCACCATCGTTGAGTTTCAGCATGTCAAGCCCGGCAAGGGCGGCGCGTTTGTGCGCACCACGCTGCGCAACGTAAAGAACGGGAAGGTCTTCGACAAGACGTTCCGAGCCGGCGAGCGCATGGAGCAGGCGGTTTTGGACCGCAGGCCGCTGCAGTACCTCTATACCGACGGCACGGATTACCATGTCATGGACAAGGAAACGTTTGAGCAGATTCCCATCAGTAAGGAACAGATTGGCGACGGAGTCAAGTATCTAAAAGAGAACATGGATGTCGTCGTCATGACGCACAAAGACGAGATCATTGGCGTCGAAGTGCCGACATTCGTCGAGCTGGAAGTGACCGAGACGGCCTCCAGCGAAAAGGGCGACACCGCATCAGGCGGGTCAAAACCCGCAACGGTTGAGACTGGCGCGGTGGTCAACGTTCCGTTTTTCGTCAAGCCGGGGGACAAGATCAAGATCGACACCCGGACTGACCAGTACCTCGAGCGTGTCAAGTAGGCTGGAACCAGCCATTTGTTTGCGCATGAACTTTTTTGCGCAATCGATTCAGCATGCGGCACATGTCCGAATGGACGCATGTTGAGCTTAGCGATTGATCATCTTTGGTGCCGCAAGTCGCAATCAACGGCACTGCTTTAGTCAGCTGAGCAGCAGGGGATTTAGCCGATGCCGTACGACCTTTCCGACGATACTGGGGCGGAAAAACCGATCCCGATAGATTTGCCGCCTGGGCCGACCGGGCGCGCGTCCGATGTCTTCCGCCAACAAACTCCTGCGCCTGCCGTTGCGGGACGTCCTGCCGGAAATCTGCCTGGCACTCCCAACAGCGGGCCAGGGGGCTTCTTCTTCCAGTCCAGCCAGCGTCCCGAACTTCCCGCGGACGGCGCGGTGAAGACGATCTACGGAATCGCGATCTTCGTTCTTGTCATCGGAATCAGCTACCTAATGTGGGGAATTTGGTCTGGCATGCTGGCCGAGCCAAACTTTCTCCACCAATATCCGCATGCCGACCGTGTCCGAATTGTACAGAACCTTCTGAAGGTCGAAAATGTTGTCTTCGGCTCGCTAATTATCATGGTTCTGAGCGTCCTGTTTCTCTTCTACGACGAGGAGGCGGCAGGATACTGGCTGGTTGGGGTTGCACTAATTCTGGATTTTGCGCTGCCGTACCTATCCTCGTTTTTCCTTCAGATGACCAAATCCACGCCTGAGCCTGCGACAACAGATCAGGTGCTTACGTTCCTCAAGGGTCTGACGTTTCTCCCTGGCATTCCCGGCATTGTTTTGACCGGCTGGGACCTGATCCGGCGGATGGTCAACGGACTGTACCAGGCGCAAACCAGGCGTGCTGGGCTGCGTTACGGCCAGGGCGTCGCCAAGCAGCAGGCCTCAACTGGGAACAAACGGCGCAACATGTTCCTCGGCTACTGCTACAACATGCCGTATTGCCGCGACTCGATCCGAAGCAAGTGCCCGGTGTACATCAAGAAAAGGGCACCTTGCTGGCGATACAAGATGGGCTGCATGTGCGACGAAACCATCGCGGTGCTGGCGTCTGCGGGCGACTACAAAGCGGCTGTTGCAACCGCGATGGCAAAGCTGGAGGGACGGGCGCTGCCGCATACCGGCAACCCGCTGGTTGGCATGACTGCAAGGGTCGAACTGTCCAAAGCCGAAAAAGCGCAGCGGTGCCGGGAATGCGTCATCTATAACACCCATCAGGAACAGAAGTACAAGCTGCTGGCCGCGATTGTGTTTGTGTTTGTTTTCGGCGGGCTATTCCTGTTCAACGGCCCCTTGGTCGATCTCGTTTCAAATCTCTTTAATCAGTTTAATTCGATCCTGGGTCACTTCTCGTTGAACGTCGGCGATCACGGTGTTCTCACGGTCGATCCAAGCAATGCAACGACGATCGCATGGTTTGTCCTGGCGTTTCTTTCGATTGTCGTACTGTCGAAGCTGCTGCAACTGGTAGAATATTTCTGCTTTACGTTGAAGATTTGAGACCCACCCGGCTCGTGCCTCGCCACCCTCCCGAAGCGGAAGGGCAAGGTTAAGAGATAGAAAACTAGGCAACCCAAAATTGGGTTTGGAAGAGTGGGGATCGAGCATCGGCGCTCTAAAGTCTGAAACATTGCCCTCCCGCTTCGGGAGGGTGGCGAGCTTGCGAGACGGGTGGGTATTTCAGGATTATGACAACCTTTGACAACCTGCAGGAGCTGATTTCGCTGCTCGACGATGCTGACGGCATCTGCGCGCTGACGATCAATGGCCCCGACGGCGCGCTGATTTCAATTAAGCGAAATGCTGGGCGGGCGGCATCGTACGCGTATACGGGCGGCTTTGAGCAGGGCGATCAAGCCTCATCGGGGCTGCAAGCGACGGCGGTGCGGCTGGAAGAGAACGAGCTAAATGAATCGGTCGCCGCGGATCGCAGCACGCAGGAGATCACTGCGAACCGTGTCGGTGTTTTTCGCGCGGCCAAGCCTGCAATCGAAGTGGAGCAGGCAGTCACCAAAGGACAGATTGTCGGCTACATTGAATCGATGAAGCTGATGAACGAGGTTCGCGCGGAGTTTTCGGGGGAAGTTGAATCCGCCTTTGCCGAGGACGGCATGCCGGTCGAATACGGTCAGCCACTATTTAGGCTGATTGGCATAAACGCGTAATTGTGGGAGAATATTAAGATGATGAACGAAGCGCGCCCCATCCAAATCGTTCGACGCAAGACCCAGTCCGGCCAGGCCGGATTGATCAGCCTACTCGTCGTCATCCTGATTCTCGCGGTTCTTGGCAGTGTATTGTATCCGCGCATCGCGGGACGCTCCCCGGTCGATTCTAAAGGCGAACGGGAAGGGCCTGCGACCCCACTTGACCGCGCCGACGATACCGCGTGCCTCGCCTATATGCAGCAGGTCACTCAGGCCGCGATGATGTACCGCCAGGAGCACAACCGGCCTGCGCCCGATCTCGAATCCCTCAAGTCAGAGGGTTTGACCGACGAGATGATCAACGCCCCCTGCCACTACGGCCTTCCCGTTCACGCTGCGCCTCCCGCACCTGCGGTTCCGGTCAACCAACCGTTCGCGCAGTACGGCACTTTCCCTCAACCCGGCGCGCAGCCTCCCGCACCGCCCGCGCCCGCTTCTCCTCAACAGCAGCCCGGCCAAACCGGCGTCATGGGCGCACCGGGAGTGCATGTCCCGACCAATTTGGGCAGTGAAGGCAGCGGCGAAGTAGGGCAGTAGTTGTAGGACAGGCGTCCCCGCCTGTCACTGTAAGGGCTAACCAAACGAGCTTGCGAGCGCGGTTCGCCCTTCCCGGCGATGGTGTAGTGATGCCCCTGGGAGTCAGAAATCTCTGGCTGGCGTAGTCGTTGCCCTGTACGCACCGAAATGAACCAAATTCCGAAGACAGGCGGGGACGCCCGTTCTACACTTTCAGGTACACTCCCCCCGATTTTCCCATTTGTGAGGTGTGACCATGAGTTTCGGCAAGAAGACCATCGATGATGTCGATGTCAGCGGCAAGCGCGTGTTCGTGCGCGTCGATTTTAATGTTCCCCAGGACGACACCGGTGCGATCACGGACGACCGACGAATCAAGGCTGCGCTCCCAACCATCGAGGCCCTGATCGCGCGGCATGCGAAGGTGATTTTGGCATCGCATCTCGGACGTCCGAAGGGCGCGCCAAATCCCAAATACACGCTCAAACCTGCGGCCGTTCGTCTCTCCGAGCTGATCGGCAAGCCTGTTGCGCTCGCGGCGGACTGTGTCGGGACCGAGGCTGAAAAAGTGGTTGACAGCCTCAAGGACGGCGATGTCGCCCTGCTCGAAAACCTGCGCTTCCACGCCGAAGAAGAGGCCAACGATCCCGGCTTTGCGAAGCAGCTTGCCGCTTTGGCTGACGTGTATGTCAACGACGCATTCGGTGCCGCGCACCGCGCGCATGCGTCCACAGAAGGCATTGCCAAGGTTCTGGAGTCTGAGGGAAAGCCTGCCGTCGCGGGCTATCTCATGAAGAAGGAGCTGGACTATCTAGGCGGCGCGCTGGAGAATCCGGAGCGTCCGTTTGTCGCCATCCTCGGCGGCGCGAAGGTCAAGGACAAGATTGCGGTCATCACGAATCTGCTGGCGAAAGTCGATACATTGATCATCGGCGGCGGAATGGCGTACACGTTCCTGAAGGCGCAGGGCAAGGAGATCGGAAATTCGCTTCTCGATTCGACCAACCTCGAATTCGCCAAGAAAGTGCTGGCTGAAAACCCTGACAAAATTAAATTGCCGGTCGATGTCACCGCCGCAAGCGGAAACCCGTTCAACGTCGATATCGCGACCATCCAGACGAAAACTGTCTCAGTGGATGCGATTCCCGCGGATTGGGAGGGTGTTGATATCGGCCCTGAGACTGTTGCCGATTTCGGCAAGATCATCCATGGCGCGAAGCTGGTGATCTGGAACGGCCCGATGGGTATCTTCGAATTCGACCAGTTTGCGACAGGCACCAAGGGCGTCGCGCAGGCTCTTGCGGACAGCAGCGCGACCACGATTGTCGGCGGCGGCGATTCGGCTGCTGCCGTCGAAAAGCTGGGTTTTGCGGACAAGATCACGCACATTTCGACTGGCGGCGGCGCATCGCTGGAGTTCTTGGAAGGCAAGGAGCTGCCGGGAGTGGCGGCGCTTCAGGATAAGTAAGACCCCTCCGTCTCGTTCCTCGACACCTCCCCGAAACGGGAAGGCAAGGTAGGATTGGTGCTAATTCCGGTCCCTCTCCTTTCGGAAGGAGAGGTTAGTTGAGGTAGGAACTATTGTCATTTCGACCGTACTGAGGCACGAAGGGAGTGGAGAAATCTCTCATAATTCCTGAACGGCGCTGAAAGATTTCTCCACTTTGCTCGTACCTCGCGCCGGTCCAAATGAGAGAACTTAACCCCTCCTTCCGAAAGGAGGGGAACGGAAATCACCTCGCCTGAGTCAGCCTCAGCAGCACCGCACCATGCGTCGGCACTTCTACCGAATAGCTACTTTCGAACCGTCCCACGTTCTTATGCAGCCAGAGGTCGCGAACGATCTGGGGATGCGAGAGGCCAAGATCACTCCAGGTGACCGTGACCGTCTGCGGGTAAGGCGATGGATTGACCAGCCCGACCGCGATTGTCCCGTCGTATAAAGGCCGTGTCCAGACTTCACCCTTTTCAATGTTTGGCAACTTTCGTGCGGCCTTGCCGAGTGGGTCTTGGTCAATGTCGATGGCTTCGTCGTTGGTGAGGAGCGCGAGCGTGAACGGATCCAGCTTGGAGAGGTCGCAACCGATCAACAGTGGCGCGGAGAGAAGGCACCACATGCTGATATGAAGAATCTGCTCGTTTTGAGTCAAATGCGACGGGTGCGGGTTGCCCCAGCCAACTTGACCAACCACCAGCATGTCGGGGTCGTTCCAATGTCCCGGTCCGGCGAATACTTCGTGGCCATTTTGACTTTCGTATATTCCGTGCAGGCTGGCCCAATGGTCGTTGATGTCGCCGGTGGTTCGCCAGCAGTTACCGCCAATCGACGGGTCCGCGCCCCACTTCCAGACATCACCCATCCCGTACTGACAAAGGCTGTAGACAATGTCGCGGTCCGTTTTGTCGAGCGCGGATCGCATCACCGCATACGGCTTTTCAAGCACGGGTAGCGAGTGATCGTCCTTGGCGATTTCGCCGTATGAGCACCAGTCATATTTTAGGTAGTCAAATCCCCACGCGGCATATGTGGCCGCGTCCTGATCCTCATGTTGATAGCAGGCTTCATAACCCGCGCAGGTTTTTGGCCCTGGCGAGGAGTATATGCCTGCCTTCAGGCCTTTGGCGTGAATGTAGGCCGTCATCGCGTGCATGTCAGGGAACTTTTCGTTGCCCTGGATGTTTCCGGCAGCATCCCGCTTGCCTTCCCAGGTGTCGTCGATGTTGACATATTGGTAGCCGTGCGCGGCTAGTCCCGAAGAAATCATCACGTCCGCCGTGGCCCGCATCTTGGCATCGTCGATATTGCCTGCCCATGAGTTCCACGAATTCCAGCCCATGGGCGGTGTCAGCGCGAGCGAGTCTGGGGCGCCGACAATAGTCAGGCTGCGGCTCGTTTCACCGAACGGTCCGGAAACCTTCAGCGCAACGATATGTTTTCCGGGCTTGGCGATCTCGCCGGAAATGATTCCGGTAGTTGAGTCAAGCGTCAAGCCTCTTGGAAGCGGAGTAGCAGAATAGCGAAGCGGGCCTGTACCGGTTGCGGGGATGAGGAACAGGAACGGCCGGCCGGGAGTCGTGCCGATAATGCGGGCGCCGTGAATTTCCGGAGCTTTGCTGATCGGCGGAATGATCAATCTAGCGGGTGAATTGTCCGCAGTGGAAACAATGATTGGCTGTGTACTCGCACCCGGCTGGAGGGCGATGAACGCGTTCGCCCAGTCGGCGTGGTCGTTGTCGATGGTACCGCCAACGGCATTGGCAAGCAGTGTCAACTTTTGAGCGCCGTCGAGCGCAACGTGAACCGTCTGTGGTTTGTCGCCTCCGTGCATGACGGGCGTTTTATATGAGAGCTTGCCGTCCACAAGAATGTCAAATTCGACTGCGCCCTGCCCTGTACGCTCGTCATCGACTCCAACAATCGCTTCGAACGACTTCGCATCGCCATGAAGATCGACCGCGCAAATGCTATTGGCGTGAGTACCGACGCCATGCGGGTAGATAATTCCGCCTAATGTCAGCGGGTTGCCGTTAACTGTTTTGGCGACGTGCGGAGTTCCATAATCCTGTTGAATCGCGGCAATATTGAGGCTATCAAGCCATACTGAATTTTCTGCAGGCTTCGGCGGGGTTTGCAGTTGCGCAACTGCAGGTACTGCAATCAATGAGCACAATGAGATCGCTGCAAGAAAGAATCGCATGTCGTCTACCAATCTCCATCCTAGTGACTTAATGCGATCATCCTTCGCCATGTGCAGCGCCGTTACCTTCAATTTGACGTTATAATGAGGAAGCCGAAATCTAAACGCAGTTTTCCGCTTGGCGATCATGTCCTTTTGCCCCAAGCAAAAGGACATGATCGCCAAGCTATGAAAAAACGGCCTAGCCGCCCGAGCGTTCTGGAAATCTCGAATTTAAGAGGTTGACTAGTCCATGTCGAAGCAAGAACCCATTGGAATTGCGATCATCGGTAGCGGCGGAATTGCCCAGGGCGTGCACCTGCCCGCCTACGCAAAACTCCGCGACGAGGGCAAGGTGAAGATCCTCGCAGTGTCCGATGCGAATCCCGAAACTGCAAAAGCCGCGGCGGAAAAGTTCGCGGTGCCGAACCAGTTCGCAGACTACAAAGAGATGCTGCAACTAAAGGAAATCGACGCTGTCAACATCTGCACCCCCAATTTTCTGCATAAACAGCCGACCATCGATGCGCTTAACGCCGGCAAGCACGTGCTTGTCGAAAAGCCGATCGCATTGAACGCAGTTGAGGGCCAGGAGATGGTCGACGCGGCCCATCGCAACAAAAAGAAGCTGCAAGTGGCTCTGAATGTCCGCTTCGGAAGTGTTCCACAGTCCGTCAAACGGTTCATCAAGGACGGCAAAATCGGCGATATCTATTACGCGCGCGCTCAGGCACTCCGGCGACGCGGCGTGCCGGGGTGGGGCGTGTTTACCCAAAAGGACAAGCAGGGCGGCGGACCGCTCATCGATATCGGCGTCCACATTCTCGACCTGACTCTTTGGCTGATGGGTTATCCAGAACCTGCGTCGGTGTCCGGAACCAGCTACACGAAGTTTGGGACGCGCGAAGGTGTTCTGGGATTGATGGGTCAGTGGGATCCGAAAAAGTACACGGTCGAAGATTTTGCCGTAGGACTGGTCAAGTTCAAGAATGGTGCAACGCTTGTGCTGGAATCGTCATTTATCGCAAACATCGAAAAGGACGTGATGCGTACGGATATCATTGGCACAGAGGGTGGCGCGACCGTGGATCCGTTCAACCAGGCCAACACCAAGATTTTTCGTGAGGAGTCTGGAACGCTTACCGACACTCAGTTGGCCTTCCTTCCGAATGTCGGAACGCACGAGGCAGAGATACGCTCATTCGTGCAGGCGATCATCGACGATACGCCGGTGGAGGTCCCTGGCGAGCAGGGTTTGATGGTTTCCCGAATTCTGGACGCGATATACGCGTCATCTGAGCAGCGACGAGAGATTGTCTTCTGATTTGTGTTGTGGCATTGCGCTGGAGCATGTTAATTTCTCGTGATTGAACCCGAAAAATCAGCGGCTGCGTCGAAGCCGGAGCTTGAAATCGTCTCCGGCCCAGCCCCGAGCGGAGCCAGCCCCAGCAATCCGCAACAGCCGAAAAACAAGCGAAGCTGGCTGGCGATTACGCTGCCGGTGGCGTTCATCTCAGCATTTGCCGAGCTTGGACTCGGCATCATGAACAACTCCGCTCTGCCCGTGTATTTCAAGCAGGGCCTGCAGCTTGACACCGTCATCTACACGACCGTGATGACGCCCTTCTTCATCAGCGAAGTACTCTTTAAGAGTCCGCTTGGCCTTCTGGCTGACAAGTTTGGCCGCAAGCCGCTGATGGTGATTGGCCCGGCGATCTCGATTTTCACCCCCCTTGTCCTCGCCGCAACAGTCTACCCTGTCGGGCATGTCGTTCCCGTTCTGCTTGTGCTCTTTGGATTCTTGCGCCTGCTTGACGGCCTCGGCGCGGCGGCCCTTTGGCCCGCCATGTTTGCCTACATTGGTGACCATGTGGAGGAAGAAAACCGCACGTCGGCTATGAGCCTGCTCAACGTCATGTACATCATGGGGCTGGCGTTTGGTTTTTTGGCCGGAGGATGGGTGAACGACACGTTCGGGCCGGTCCTGTCGGGCAAAGCGACGCTCGGTTATCAGATGCACGGCGTTTATTCCAACTTCCGACACAACATGCATAACCGGATACATGAGCATGGCCACCATTTTCATGGCTTGACCATTCATCCGTCCCACGTTGGATTGGGGCCGTACAACTTCACGATCGACGCGCCCGCGCAGTACCATCCGTCGTTTTATCTCGCCAGCATCTTGTTCGCGATCGCCACGATCGTTGCGCTGATCGCGTTGCGTGACCGTGCGACCGATCGCAAACTTGGCGTCGAAGAGCACCATGACGTTCATGCAGCCACCGAAAAAGTCACATGGCAAACCTTTATCGACACGGTCAAAATTGTCCCGCATCTGATGCTTATCGCGGTGGTGACGTTCCTGGGCATTGGATCCATCGCACTTCTGATCAAGATATTCGCGCTTGACGAGCTGGGCGTCACCGAAACGGATTTTGGGCTGCTTGTGTTGTGGCCAGCGGTGATTATCGGCGCTCTCGCGGTGCCGCTTGGACATTTAAGCGATAAATTTGGCAAAGTTCAGTCTGTCCGAGGAGGATTTTTGATTGCTGCTGTCGGAATGTGGACTATCGTCCTGCTTTTTCCTTCGGCGCACCTGCGGGACATTGGTCTTATCTTCGGCGGTTCTCTGCTAGGAATCGGATTCGTGATTGCGTTCCCGGCCTGGATGGCGCTTCTGACGTGCATGGGGGCTGAGTCGCAGCGGGCAACAATTGTAGGGGCGGTCAGCACGGCGCAGGGGATCGGCATGTTTCTTGGCGCGTTTCTTGGTGGATGGCTGTACAGTCATGCGTCATCGGATGTCCATGTGGCGCACATCGCGCCATTTGCTGCAAGCGCCGTGTTGCTAACAATTTCGGCGGCGCTGACCATCCTGCTGATTAAGTCGGGTACCGGCGCAATGAAGAGGCAGCAAATGCCCATTTCAGGCGACTGCACGTAATGAATCGAGGGAAAATATCGATACCTGTCAAACTTGCGTAATGAATACGAGTATGTTATACTGGCCGTGCCGATCCACGGCGCCAACGTACCACCTGGAGATCGAACGACAGGGATGTGAGACTTCTCACTTGCGTCGCGAACACCCGATTTTAGAGCGCTCTACCAAACTCTGGTTTCCATTCACTTGGCAGTAGTAGCACAAGAACGATTAGCGAGTGGCCTTATAATGAAGCCAATCGCTTGCCAGCGCGTCAGATACAACCGGACCGATTTCGCTTGCGGGATTGAAACACCTTCAAGGAGTCTCTCGTTGAAGAAAGACCATTCAATGATTGTAGCCCTCAGTTTTTTTCGTATTAAATTCCCCGTCGCCATGCTCCTGCTTGCTTTGGCATGTGTTGCGACGGTGAATGCTTCTGCTTTTGCGGATGGTTCTGCATTTGCGACGACACCGAAAGCGGCTGTTTCGCGACTGGCGACGCCAACCATCAGTAACATCAAGCCGAAGGCGATCATGGCGCATGTGCTTCTTGAAGCACGCGACCACCACGTCGGCACCATCGACGACCAGCTCAATACGCCGTTGTCGAAGACGCGCATCGTTCCGCGTCGCGGCGTCGCTCATCCGGAAATCGTGAACCCTGTGACAGTGACGTCGCCTGTTCAGACCACCGACTACACGTTGCCGAACGAGAACGCAACTGGAAATACGACCACGCTGCCGGCAGGCGACGACGGCTTTATCAATGTTGACCCCGCCTGGGCACCTTCAGAGAGCTTCATTGTCTTTTCGTCGAAGCGTACCGCGGACGGGCTGTATCACCTCTTCGCGATCAGCTCGACCGGCGACCCGACGACGCTTGTTCAGCTCACCAATGACTCTAACAACGAGCGGTGGCCCGCGCTTGCGAGCGATTCGCAGATTGCCTATTGCCAAACAACCGGAGGGACGGGCCCGTATTCGCTCGATGTCGCGCAGATTACCACTTCCGCCACGGGCAGTTTGCAAATCCTGTCGTCGTCGGCGTCGCAGATCATTCCCGGTGGCGTGCTCGACTGCGAGCGGCCGTCCTACTCGGGCGATGTGGTCGCGTTTGCCGCGCGTACTGCCAGCAACGTCCCGTACCACATCTACACGTACATTGTCTCTAGCGCCACTCTGACGGAACTGACGGGCGGAACAGCAGATGAGGAGAATCCAGCGCTTTCGCCAGTCTCCTCACTCGTTGCGTTTGACTCCAGCGCGTCGGGCTATTCCGTCGGTGGCGCGGGCAATCCGCCGCTTGTCAGCAACGGCATCGCGGCCATGCGCCAGATTTACGTCTGCCGTCTCGGCGGATCGGATATTGTTCAGCTCACGACGATGGCCAGCAACGCGATTCAACCCGCATGGGCATACGCGCAGCCGACAGATCTTGTCGTGAATCCTGGCAGCTACATTTTCTTCTCGAGTGACCGAAACAACGGTAACTACAACATCTGGAATTTGCCCGTGACGCCCGCTTCGACTGGGCCATGCATCACCGGCGAAGAGCCCGGCGGCACAGCAATCAATCTTTCGACCAGTGATCCAGTTCCGCCTGCAGCCCCAACAACTAAGAGCGGCGCGTATTCCAATTTTGAGCCCGCCGTCTCCGCCTACAACCGCTATCATCAGGTGCTGTATTTCTCCGACAGGTTCCTGGTCAACAATCTATTCGACAATCCGGTAATAAACGCCGACTCCGCCGCGTTTCCGGCACCAGACAACAATCCGACCAATACAAAAGTCGCAAACGGCGGCGATGAGATATTGGGCTCTTCTGTTGCCGATGTGACGCCTCCTTCGCTGCTGCGCTACAGCGACAGCGAGATTGTGCATGTCGAAGCGACAGTTACGGATGTGAGCACAACACTATCGGCGGCCACCGCAGCCGGAGCGACCACCATCCCCGTGGCAAGCACGGCAGGATTCAAGACCGGCTATCATATCTTGATCGACTCCGGTGCGAAACAGGAGCAGGGGATCATTTCGCTCATCAACAACGCGAACTCCACTCTGGTTCTTGGCACCGCACTTGTTGATGCGCATGCAGATGGCGTAAATATCCGGACGACCAACCAAACACGCTATGTTCCCGCCGGTCAAACCGCCCGGTTCGTTGTTCGCGTGTCGGATCGTGAGACGGGTGTGGGTCAGGTCTATCTTCAGATCAAGGATCCGAACAGCAAATATCAGCAGACGGCAACTGGCGTCAACGGCCTCGAGCATAAGGTTTTTAGTGTCGATCCAAACTTCCATTCTGGGCTCGGTGAGACAGATTCATTCGGCTTCTTTCCGTCGCTCGCAGGTGAGAACATCGATACCGGAAATATGTTCTACACGGCAGGATCGGGCCAAGCAGAACTGGCTGCTACAACAGCCGCGGTTAGCACACAAATAACAATAAATTTTCCGCAAGGCCTTGACGACAACGCTATCTCAGGTGGCGGCAACCAGCTTGTTGGCGACGTCCTTCAATTTCAGGATGGGCAGATCGTTCAAGTTTTGGGCGTGTTGGGAAAAAACCTTAACGCGACGACACCTAACGCTACTCTTGCTATCACTCCGCTGACAGCTACCGAATCCGTGATTCCACCTGCGGTCAACCCGATTACATGTATAGAGCATGGCAACTTCGACGCCTTCGGCCAGGAATTCGACTGCCAGGCAATCATGGCAGGCACGGGCGGTCAGGTCGATGCGACCAATGCTGCCAACTTTCTAATTCCGCCTTATCTCGCAGGGAATGACGATACGTTCCAGGAAGATGCCACCTCGATTAATGCTGGCGCAGGCGGAGGAACGCTGTGGTTGCCCATGACGCCCGTCGCAACGACCGATCCACTCTATGACGAGAATGGCGGGATACTGTACGAAGCGACTTGGCAGACGCCGACGCTGCCGAGCGACTATTATGTTGACGTCATCGCTTTCGACAACGCCAACATTGGAGCGCAAAACTGGGAGATCTACGACAACGTCTGGGGTTTCACCACGGCAACTTTCCAAGCGCACACCAGTCCAGGAGGCATCCTGCTAGTCAACGACTACATGCTGCCCCAGAAGTTCTTCAATCATGGCCGCTTCGGCTCGTTCGGTCCCGTCAATAAGCCGATCAACTACTTCGGCGCAGAATCGTATCTGACGGATATCGATGTTAACTATCTCGACAATAACGGTGCGCTTGCGGCGCTGCCGTCAGTTGGCTGGGACACCGCCGGAACTGCCCCACAACTCAACACGCTGATGCACCGCCGCGAAACGGGAAGTTATGCACCTTATTACGCCAATACGCTCGGCGTGAACTCATACTTCGACGGAGAGCAATTTGGCCTCACCGTTGGAGACAGTTCGACGCTACAGTCGGCGCTGTTCGTGCCTACGAACCAGACTTACGACTATGACTACTCGACTTCGGCTCTCGTGGCACCGTCCCAAACCTACGATATTTGGAGAATCCTCTGCCGGGGGCCGATTCCGAGCAGCATTCTGAACGAGTACGCCCCTCAGGTGGTTCAGCAGCCTGCGGACGTTTTCGTCACTGGTGCAACCGCCAAGTCGGTGCTCGCAGCGCCTAGCTGCGTCATTTGGGATTCGCCGTTCGCCGGCGATGAATTCGCCGACAATGGAACCATAGCGGATCCAACGACTCAAACGGCATTGACCAGTTTTGTTCAAGAAGGCGGTCGCCTGTACGTCTGCGGAATTGATGTGGGATACGCGCTGACGCAAAATGGTTCAGAGACAAACAACTTCTACGCCAACGTCCTGAACGCGACATTCTCTCAGGACGACCTCGCTACCGGCAATTCATCGCTAACGCTTACCGGTGGCGGCAAACAGACAGACTACATTTCGTATGACGCCTTCATTAACAACGAAGGAGCGAACTACCCGCCTGCCAGCACAGTGGGGCATGCGAACTTTAAGCATATGACCCCTGGCCCCCAGGACACCGTCCCTAACTGGTCCTACGGCCCTCCTGCAAGCCAGCTATTGAACCTTGCGTTCGATCCACTAGGCCTCATTGGAATTACCAACGAGCGTAGCGATGCCAGCCTTGACGACGGCGGCTTGGAGCAGAACGAGGGCTTCATCGACGGCTTCACTCCTATCGGAACGCCAGGATCTGCCAACGGTCCGATCGCGCCGATCCCCTCCGAGTACCAAGAGCTTATAGGTAGTGGCGCAAACGACGGCCTTGTCTATACGGTCTTCCCTGGTCCTAAGAACGCGAATTATGGTTACGGCATATCGGCCTACTCCTCGTTTGGGCTTGAGTCGATGTCCCAGCAAGTTTATTCGCTGCAGGACGTCACGCCTGCCGGATGGTTGCAAGCCCCTCCTGTAGTTTTTGCGATTGACAATCAACGCACCGACCTCATGCACAACGTAGTCTGCTTCTTGCGCACAGGAACGATCACGGGAACGTTGACCAACACTCAGGGCGGTGCTGCAGTGTCCAGTGCCGAGGTCGAGCTCGTACTCCAAGACAAGGGCGGTTTTGTCAATCCGCCGGCAAGCCCGATCACTTTTACCGGCCTGACTGATGCATTTGGCAACTTCTCCATCGCCGGCGTCCCGGCAGGCCGCTATAACGTAAACGCCTATAAGGCAGGAACCAGCTTTCAGCACCCAACATTCTCGGCCATAGACGTACACGGCGGCGACAAGGCGTATATTGCCATTCAAGTCGCTCCAGCGCTGCCTGGCAGCCTCACCGTGACGGTGGTGGACGCGGTCACCTTAAATCCAATTGCGGGTGCGGTCGTGAAGGCGGTCGAGACGTTGACCGGCACGCCGACCTACACTGGAACGACAGGAACCGACGGCAAGTTCACGCAATCTCCAGCGTTGGCTGGAGACTACAACGTGACGGCGTCCGCTAATGGTTATGGCGCGGGTACGGTTACTGCAGTCGTCACGACTGGCCAGAACACGCTTGTGACCGTGCTTCTGGGCGCGAGTCCGGGGCTGATTTCGGGAACGGTCAAGGCGGCGGCGACGCTGCTCGCAATCCCTGGCGCAACCGTGACGCTTTCGCAGCCGAGCCCATCCACATTTACGCCAATTGTTGAAACGACGAATGCGAACGGCGCATATACTATTCCGTCAGTCACGCCCGGCACCTACACCCTGACAGCGGCCGCGAGCGGCTTTATAGCGTCGGCGGTGACCGTCACCATTTCGGCTGCTGAAACGCTCACCGAGAACTTCCTGCTCAATCCCGCACCAGTTTCGACAATTCGCGGCAACATCACCAGCGCGATCACCGGAGCGGGAATCAATGCCGCCACCGTCGTCCTTACTCCGGTCGCTCCAACCACTGGAGTTGCGGTGACTACGACGACCAATGCCAATGGCCTCTACGCGTTCTTGAACGTGACGCCGGGCAAGTATACGGTTACAGCCTCTAAGACTGGGTACGCCTCAAACAGTGCAGCGGTGACAACGGTAGTCAACACGACCAGCCACGTGAACATCGCCTTGTCGCTGCCTCCGACTGCGACGATCTATGGCCTGGTTTCGCAAGCCGCGAACGGCACGGCGATTGGTGGAGCGACAATCACCGTCACGAGTACGACGCGGGCCGGAGTCACTTATACGACGACGACCAGTGCAACGACATTCACCGATCCGCTTGGCAAACCGGCCAACTACACGGTTGCCGGACTCGCATTCGACACCTACAAGGTGGCGCTCTCTGGGAACGGATTCCCCGCGCAGCCAGCGCAAACGGTAACTGCCGATACGGGCGATCTTCAGGTGAACTTTGCGGTCACGGCGATCCACACGTTCACCGCTGGGCTGAAGATGATTTCGGTACCGTATGAGTATGCGGGAAGCGGCCTCACGCTCAGCCAGATATTGGGCTACCCTAATCCGAAGATGGCCGCGTGGCAACCACTCCAATCACTGTATGTGGTTACGCCAACATCGCCAGCCAATACGTTCCACTTGGGTCAAGGTTACTGGATCAGATTCCCGCAGACGACAGGGCTGCTCCTAGCAGGAACACCAGCAAGCGGAAACGTCTCGCTGTCGCTCTCCGTTGGTTGGACAATGATCGGCTATCCGTTCACTTCGGGCACCATCCCGCTTGACTCAATCGTCGTACACGATCAAACAGGCGCGCAGTACTCTTGGATTCAGGCTACCGGCCAGACAGTTCAGCTAATCGGTCCATCGCTGTATACTTACGACTCAACTGTCAGCACGAGCTATCAGTCGGTTTCGGATAGCAGCGGCGTAAACGCACTGTCGCCGTGGGTCGGCTACTGGATACAGGCCTACTCGCCGGTTACCATAACGCTGACGGCCCCGTAGCCACGTTCGGCTACCGTCAGTATTGAAGAACATTCGCTGCTTCGCAAGCAGTCAACGCCTGCGCAGCAGATATAGAATCAGTTAGAGAGCATGGTCAACAAATCTCGTCCGTTCGGCAATGCCGACCTGATCCGACCTAGTCATAGGAGGACTCTGTCAGAGTGGAACAAATCAAAAATCGTTGGTATGCACGTCCGCTGAGCATTTTGCTATCCGTATTGACGGCGCTCACATCGGTCTATCTGACCTTTGCGCTGTCTAGTGTGGCAAAGGCGCAGCAGGTCACGCGGTCGCCGTTCTGGGCCGTATTGGATTTCGATAACCAGAGTGGCTACGGAGGCGCAGATATTGGCAGAGAGGCGGGCGACGCACTTGTGCTCGAACTCGGCCGCTCCAATCGGTTTAACGTCATCCCACGCAGCGATATCAATGACGGCCTGTCTACGCTCGGCATTCAGCCGCCGCTTGATAGCGTAGATATCCTTCGCTTGGGCAAGCAGATCAATGCTGATGCGGTCGTTTCAGGCGATGTTGTAGCGATAAGCCGGAACAAGAAGACCGATCAAATTACGACGGTTTGCGCGGTGCGGGTCACTGATACAACCACCGGCGAATTGGTCAACGGAGCCCTCTCGGAGGGAACTTCGACCCAGCGCAACGGCCCTTCGCCCGACGATGACGTGCTGGTAAACGAGGCCATCTCGAAAGCGGCGTATGCTGCGGTGAAGCAAATCATCTCCTACAACCTTCCCCAGCCGACAGTACTCAACAACCAGGGCCCGGACACTGTTCTTCTGAACCTCGGTGCCCGTGATGGAATCGCACCCGGCATGAACATGGTCGTTCGCCGCGAAGGAGCGGAAGTCGGTCGAATACAGGTCGCTACTGTTGAACCAGACGACTCGACTGCACGTATCATCGATCAAGGCTTGGGCATCCGCCCTGGTGACCGCTGCCAGGCGATCTACAGCCTTCCCGGATACTCCGTTCATAACGGCAATGTCGTCACTAATGGCACGATCTCGTCCGGCGGCGTCATCCAGGCCGACAAAGGTAACAGCCTTAGCGGTGTCGGCGGCGTGATTCTTGCCGTTTTGGCGGCAGCGTTGATCGTGTCGCTGGTAAACCGAGGCAGCTCGACCGGCGCACTTGGCGGAGGATCCGTCGGTCAGGTTACGGCCCAGTCTGTCTACGGCCCGTCCGCAGGATTGCCTTATTCCTCAGACTTGAGCAATCCGCTTCCGGAGTCGTATGGAAACCTGATTCAGTGGTCAACAGGCAACATTAATCCACGATCGGTTCTGGCGTTCAATATCTATCGGGACTCAAACATTTCGCCAAGCTCGTTCACCGGCCAGGTTGGTACGACATCGGGAACGACGGGAGGCACAA
This sequence comes from uncultured Armatimonadota bacterium, assembly GCA_963699265.1. Classification (GTDB taxonomy): domain Bacteria; phylum Armatimonadota; class Armatimonadia; order Armatimonadales; family Capsulimonadaceae; genus CAXSEA01. The sequence goes on from OY969427.1 coordinate 3,968,015, forward strand.
CGTCTACGACTACGGGAACGACTTCAGGTTCCACCAATGTAGTTCACTTCAGTGTTGGGCCAGCCGCGTCGGTTGGATTCCAAATTCGGCGATACATCGATACGGGCGAAACAATCCAATCGATTACGTTTCCGTTCGTGACTAGTCCGATTAGTGCCTCGACTTCGACTTCCGGTTCGACTTCGACTTCAGGTACGACATCGACAACGTCTGGCTCGACTTCGACTTCCGGTTCGACTTCGACTTCGGGCACAACTTCGGGCGGCATCAACGGGCCAGTATTGATCGGCAACATCGGGTCGTTCACTTTGAGCGGAACGACCACTACTCCGCTGCCTGGCGTTCCCATTGGCGTTCCTCAGACCTATCATGTGACGGCAGTCTATCAAGTTCAAGATGCGTTCGGCGGCGCGTTGACAACGGGATACGAAGAGACCGCACTTCAAGGTGGAAATTCCGGATCGGGTTACGCTACCGCGCTCATTCCGATTGACAGCACGGGACAGACGGCCAGCGGCAATTCGCTGAACAATGTCCAGTATAATGGCCGGACCGCCGCGCGGCAGATCAACTCGAACTTCACTAGCAGCGTCTTCTCCTTCACATCGAACTTTGGTGCCGACGCGTATGTCGTGGATGTTTCCAACACGCAAAACTTCGCAAAGAAGGTGACGCTTGTCGTGCCGACCATCCCAAATACGCAGTCCACGGAAACGTTGACCACCCCGCACACAGATCTTGCGACCGCGTTCCCGAATACGACGGTGCTGTACTTCAGGATTGGTGAGCGCTATTCGAACGATAGTCCCGGGCCTGTTGTCAACCAGACAGTCGATCCGAATCCGTCGTACTTTTCTGGTGGCGGAAGCTACCTCTACTCGGCAACAACCGACATGAGCAGCACCAGCAACCTACCGCCATAGGCCAGGTCGGATCTAAACTCGTTATCAATGCCCGCAGCTGAGTTTGGACAACTGCGGGCCGACCAAGGATGATGCATAAACTATGAACAGCAGCGAAAACATCACGCTCCGTAAATTTCTCGCGCTAACACCCATGCTGATTGGACTTGTTTCCGCTCTAATGGCGGGGACAAGCTCAGTCACTTTTGCCGCAGGTAAGCATATGACGGGCGGAGTTCCGGGCATTAAGACGATTGCCCTATTCCCGGTCGCCAACAGTGCAACCGGTGCTGGAGCAGATGCCGACATAGCAGCGAACGAACTAACCGATGCCATCAAGCTCCGCATCAATGCGCTTGGGGCATACCAGGCAACATCGTTCAACGTGCACTTGTCGTCGGTTCAGCGCGCACTGACAATCGACAACACGTTGACTCAGGACGATGTCAAGATGCCGGTAACCGATCCGACTACCGCACAAAAAATCGCGCGCCTGATGGGTACGGACGGCTTCTTCCTTGGTGAAATTGATTCGTACAAAGAGGATGCGACTACGCATGCCGTCAGCCTGACCTTCAGCGGCAATCTCTACTTTACGGATTCAGGTGCTTCTGCTCGCACTATCGCCATCACCGGCAACGCAGTTCCGGCGGGCGAAAGTGAAGGTGCCGAGGCCGTACTTAACCGCGCTGTTCAAAATGCAGCCGGGCAGGCAGTCGCTGCCATGGGCACCACGGGCTATGGAAACAGCGGCCACGTGCCTAATACCAAATCGGTCAACTCCGGAGCTGTTGGCACGACACTGGTCGTTGCGATCTTGGCTGCAATGACTGCGGTTATCGTAAACAACACCCGACATAACGGTGGCTCAAATCCGTCCAATTCATCGACCACTGTAGGCAGCACGGGGTCGTCATCAAGCGGCTCCAGTTCGCCGCCTACCGCTCCGTTCTAATCAACTGGTGCTTCTGCTGGTTTTCATGCCGCGACCTTTAAGCGACAATGTTCACTTTTATCCGGTCAAAAGGATTTGGGGAAATTATGGCAGCAGGGCAGTATGCCTGTCCCGCTGCCATATTCGCTGTCGCACTCACGCTGCTATCCTGCGCCAAAGTGGTACTTGCGTTAACGCCAGGTGTGACCGTCACCGCGAACCCTAGCATTCTGCTTGCCGACGGTAAGAGCCGTACAACAATCACCGTCACGCTTTCCGATATTTCGGGTAGCTCGATCCCCGACGGCACAATCGTCCATTTCAGCGCAACTTCAGGCACGGTCGAGCCCGATGCCTCGCAATCTATAGGGGGCGTTGCCCGCACGACGCTCACCAGCAGCCCAATTGCCGGACACTCTGTGGTTTCGGTCAGCTTCATTGGTCCTCAGGGAGGAGCAAACGGCGAGACCACGGTTGAGTTTACTGCGGATAAGGGCATCGCGAACACGGACGATGTAGCTGCAAACTGGATTCGCGTCAACAGCCGGGATTACCTTGCCTATTCGGCCGACTGTAAAACCATCGATGCCGCAGGCAAGAACGGTGGCGTACACCTGACGTTTCGCGGCCTGTCGATTGATGCCGACGCCATGCAAATCGATCTAAGCGGCAATACGGTACGTGCGCGAAAAGCCACGTTGCACCGCAGTCAGCAGGCACCGGTCCAAGCTGCGGAGATTTTATACTATCTCGACGCGCATCAGGGGACGGCGCTGATTGAAAACAAAACCGGGCGGCGCGCGATTTCCGAAATGAATGTCGATGGCACAACTCTTGCCGCGACTCCGATTCCGCAACGACCGCTCAGTACTCCGGAAACGGATTATGACTTCAAGGATCTGTCGGCAGGACACGTACTCATCACTGCGGCAGGCGTGTCGGTGAATCCGGGCGTCCAGATTCAGCTTGCACGCGCAACGATCTATGTTGACAGCAAAAAACTGGTGTCGATGCCAAACCAGGTGATGCCGCTGTCCACTGATCAGCTCTTTGGACAGCAGGTGCTCGGCTACGGCACCGACGGCGTATTTCTCGACGTGCCCTACTATGCGTCCCTGACACCTACATCATCCGGGACCTTTTCGCTCAGAAGCCAGGAAGCCGCTGTTCAAGCCGGAACATTTCAAGCCGGGCGATCACAGCTTGCGCTCGATTACGACCACACGTATACCCACGGCGCTTCGCAAGTCGGCGATTTCAAGGTCAATAATCTCATGAGCGGCCAGTTCGGATTGCGCTGGACGCAGTCCCAGACGCTCAGGGATGGTTCGCAGACTTACTTCTACTTCGACTCGCCCGCGCATAAGAGCTTATACTCGTCCGCCACAATTCGGCACGACTTCACGCATTATTCGGCAGACCTTTCGATGACCCGAACCGACCTATTGTCTGGGGGAACTGGCGGGACATCGAATTCCTCGAACTTTAACCTGCAGAGCGTTTCGCATACGCTCTTGGGCCAGCAAAAATTTGGCTTGCGGTACACGGAGTTCTTCTCTTACGCCCAGACCAACAGCGTGTTCGATTACGATGGCGGCAGCACAAAGTACAGTTCAGCAAACCGCAACGTCGGTCTGCGGTTTGATACGCCATCGATCACGCCAATGCGGAAGACCACGGTAACGGACAGCATGACGGTCGAGCAGTCGTACAGCTACGAGGAACACTTCGCGGCCCTGAACTACTCGGCCAATCTCACCAGCACCACCCAGCTTGGACCAACGACGAATGCTGTCTTTACTTACGGCTTCAACCACCGGCCTGTCTTTGGCCAGCAGCAGGTAACCACGGGAGTGGCGATCAATCCCGGTCTCTCCAACCTCTATTCGTCAGCAGATCAGCAGAACCTCTCGCTCGGATTCCTGACCGGATCGCTCGATCAGCGCTGGACCGCATCAATCAACTCGACATACGGTTTGCCCAACAGTGATTCCACCATATCAAGCGATCTCGGATACCGTGTTTCCAAGAGCCTTAAGTTCTCCTTAGACAACTATGTCAGCCGCTTTGCTGGATATGGCTTTCAAGACACCGACTTATCGTTTGCGCAGCGAATTGGCGGGCGTGATCTCGTCATCTCATGGTCGACCATGCTCCACCGCTTCCGTTTCAATCTAGAGCAGATTCAGTTCTAGTCGAATCCGGCGCCCTTCCTAATGTCCCGCTAAAGGGTGACTTTGCAGAAGTTTCATCGCCGCTGCAACCAGAACGATAGCGCTCATTGCGATAATCGGCATTGCAGGCATCGGCTTCTTTGTCTGTTGATAGCGGCGGACAAAAACAACTCCAAGCACGACCGAGACTAGCCCCGCAAGACCGCTGCCGATTCGCGGATGATGGGGCAGTAGATACGCTGCGCCCACGGCGACTATGGCTGAGACTACTCCCGCAATGAGCGATGTGGACGACTTGGCCTTCGCAAAGCCGTAAATTCCGCCCAACAGCAGCAGCGCCGCGTAAACGTACAGAAGAACTTCTAATGGTGACATTCAGCGAGTGTACCCGGCTGATTTGCTCGGAAAAACGGGAATTCTAGCAATATTGAAGGGCTAATCGGCTATAACTGCAATATGAATGGCCCGTTTGAGTCGATCTATTCGCATGGATTTGTCCGCGCAAGCGTTTGTGTTCCGTTCGTCAAAGTTGCGGATCCCGCCTATAACGCCGCACGCACGATTGAGCTGGCGAAACGCGCGAGCGAACTTGGTGCCGCAGTTGCGCTGTTTCCCGAACTTGGCCTGACCTCCTACACGTCCGACGATCTGTTCCATCAAGATGCGCTCCTGGCGGCGACGATCGACGCCGTTCAGGCAGTGCTCGACGCCAGCCGCGATCTCAATCCAATCCTGCTGGTTGGAGCGGCTCTAAGGTTTGAGGACAAGTTGTTCAACTGCGCCGTCGTGCTTTATCGCGGGCGCATTTTGGGGATTGTCCCGAAGAGCTATCTGCCGAATTACCGAGAGTTCTATGAAAAGCGGCAATTCACATCCGGACGCGATGCGATTGGCCGCGAGTTCGATATTCTCTGGCAACAAGTGCCTTTCGGCACTGACTTAGTCTTTCGCGCGACCAACATTCCGCATTTTGCCCTGTCCGTCGAAATCTGCGAGGATGTGTGGACTCCCATCCCGCCAAGCTCGTTCGGCGCAATGGCAGGCGCAACTGTGCTGGCTAACCTTTCCGCGTCCAATATCACGATCGGCAAGGCTGATTATCGCAAGAGTCTTTGCGCGGCGCAGTCGGGCAGATGCGTGTCGGCATATCTCTACTCCGCAGCCGGGCCGGGCGAGTCGACCACTGACCTCGCTTGGGATGGACACGCGCTCATCTATGAGGCGAACGATCTGCTGGCCGAGTCCAAGCGCTTTTCGACGCACGAGGAGATCATCGCGGCGGACGTCGATCTTGACCGACTGGCACAAGAGCGGATGCGGCTGTCGAGCTTCAATGATCTGGCGGGCGAATACCGCGAAAAGCTTGCGGCCATGCGATCCATTGACTTCGAGTTCGAGACCCCACAGGTCGAGGCGCAGACGCATTTGATGCGCACGGTCGAGCGGTTCCCATACGTTCCCGACGATCCGGCGAAGCGCGACGAGCGCTGCTACGAGGCATACAACATCCAGGTGCATGGCCTAATGAAGCGGCTCGAGAGCACCCGCATCGAGAAGGTCGTCATTGGTATTTCCGGCGGTCTGGATTCGACGCATGCCCTGATTGTCGCCGCGAAAACCATGGATCTGCTCGGATATCACCGTAGGAACATCCTTGCGTATACGATGCCTGGCTTTGCGACAAGCGACGCAACACTGAAAAACGCCCGCGCGCTTATGGCCGCGCTGAAAGTCACGGCGTCGGAGCTGGATATCCGGCCGTCGTGCATTCAGATGTTGAAGGACATCGGCCATCCGTTTGCGGAGGGCGAGCCGGTCTACGACATCACATTCGAGAATGTGCAGGCTGGCGAGCGCACGTCGCACCTGTTCCGAATCGCAAACCTGCACAACGGTCTTGTGCTTGGCACGGGCGACCTAAGCGAACTAGCGTTGGGGTGGGCGACCTACGGTGTTGGGGACCATATGTCGCACTACAATGTGAACGTGTCCGTCCCAAAAACGCTGATTCAGTACCTGATCCGTTGGGTGGTTTCGTCAGGGCAGTTCGACGATTCGACGAACCAAACGCTTGTTTCGATTCTCGCGACGGAAATCTCGCCGGAACTTATCCCGCAGACAGTCGACAAGAAGGGAAACGCGGCACCGCTACAGAGCACCGAGGAGAAAATCGGACCGTACGAGCTGCAGGATTTCAACCTCTACTACATTTCGCGCTATGGATATCTGCCAAGCAAGGTCGCGTACTTGAGCCATCAAGCGTGGGGCGATAGGGAGGTCGGCGCATGGCCCGACTTCATCGACCTCGAAAAGCGCAATCAATACGACTTAGCGACGATCAAGAAGTGGCTGCGAGGATTTCTGTTCCGGTTCTTCCAAACGAGCCAGTTCAAGCGCTCCTGCATTCCAAACGGCCCCAAAGTGGGATCGGGTGGGTCACTGTCTCCGCGCGGAGATTGGCGAGCGCCAAGCGACTCCGAAGCGACCGCATGGCTAAACGAGCTCGACCACAACGTGCCCAACTAGCCAGATTGGCCTCTGCAGGTTGCCCCACCGAAGGCCCATTATCTAGCTTGTGAAGCTGTGCAGCGCCCGGTAGTTGCTGCCATCGGGGGCAATGCTATAGACGAGGCCCTCGTTGTATTTGCCGCCGGTGTAGGCTGTCCCGTAGAGGTTGCCGTCAGACGCCAGGCAAAGGCCGCTCATCGGCTCAAGTCCATCAACGAAACTTGTCCCGAAGCTGTGCATCGGTGTATAGTTCGAGCCGTCCAGGTTGATTCCAAAGACAAGCCCTAGCTTATACTTCCCGCCGCTAAATGTCGTGTCGTAGAGGCGATGTTGAGGGCCTTCCACTAACGCACATTCCGGAACAGTGCCGTCGTCCTCGATCGATCCAAAGCTGTAGACGATCTTGTAGCCGGATCCATCCGTAGCCAGTCTGAAGATCACGCCATCGTCGAACTTGCCGCCAGTCGGGCTGGTTCCGTAGAGATAGCCGTTTGACGCCTGAATCAATGCTCCTTCGGAGCCGTTCCCATCGCTCGGAACCGATCCGAAGTAGTAGATGCTCTTGTATCCAGTCCCGTCAAGTGCGATCTTATAGATCGTTCCCCGACCGGTCAACTTGGTTTGTGGCGTGACACCGTAGAGATTTCCGTCCGATGCCTCAACTAAGCAGTCGGACGGTGCTTCTCCATCGCCGGGGTTCTCGTCGAAACTGTGCAGGGTCTGATAATACGATCCATCCCTGGACAATATGTAGATTGTGCCTTCAAAGTACTTGCCTCCTTGAACGCAAGTGCCATACAAGTAGGAGTCGGTTCCCTCGATCACGGGCGTTAGCGCAGAGGTGCCGTCATATATGGAATCGCCCAGGCTGTGGATTACGCTGTACGTGGAACCGTCAAGCGCGATATGAAAAAACGTACTGCCATTTGTTTTGCCGCCAAAGGCCGTGGTGCCATAAAGAAGTCCGTCGGTCGCCTGGATTACGCTGGCTTCGGGTTCCATTGCGTCCGCGCTGCTGGATCCGAAGCTCCTCACGACTCCATATCCAGTTCCGTCCATGGCTATCTTGTAAACGCAGCCGTCATTGAACTTTGCGCCAAATTCGGTTGTGCCGTACAGAAGGCTGTCTGATGCTTGAATAAGACCGCCCACGGGACTATTGCCGTCGGCCTGGGCATGGACTGCCTTCCCATTGACGACCTGACCCGCGAGCAAGCCTGCGATAGCGACAATCCGCCAAGACCTGCTTCCGTTGCATGACTTCACTGTTTCGCCCTTTCATTTTGGATTCAAACGAAAAAAGAAGAAGCATTTATATCTGGTTGTCAGTTTCCGAAACTGTGGAGCACCTGATAGTCACTGCCAGTTAATGTTATCTTGAACAGAGTTCCGTCACCGAATTTGCCGCCCTCCAGCGTTGTGCCGTAAAGCACTCCATCTGAGGCCTCGAAAACAGGCGACACAAGCACCATGCCATCATTGCTGCTGTTACCGAAACTGTGCAGCACTCTGTAGCCTGTGGCGTCAAGCCCGATCCCGTAGACCGTGCCATCGTTGAACTTTCCACCGCGGACAGTCGTTCCGTAAAGCCGGCCGTCGGTGCCTATGATGAGGGTCAGCGGGCTCGTTCCGTCCTCTTCGGCCGTGCCGAAATTATAGACAATCCTATATCCGCTTCCGTCAGTCGCGATTTTGAAGATCGTTCCGTCTCCAAATTTGCCCCCAGAGAGCGTAGCACCATAAAGAAAATTATCACTCGCCTGAACCAGACCGCAGAACGGACCCGCACCATCGTTGCTTACTGTTCCAAAGGAGTAAATCACCTTGTATCCGCTGCCGTCCCGTGCGATCTTATAGACCGTCCCGCCCGCACCCTGCGAGGCACTGCCACCTTGACCGGTCGTGCCGTAGAGAAATCCGTCATTTGCTTCGATTACGCCGGCCTGCGGCGCTGCACCGTCAGCCCCGTTGACCGGGAAGCTGTGCAGGGTCTTATAACCCGATCCGTCCGTGCCGACCTTGAACACAGTTCCATATCCTGTCTTACCGCCTTGATTGCACGTTCCATACAAAATGCCATCTGTGCCTTGGAAGACCGGCGCATCTGGGTTGTTGCCGTCAATGTCCGTTGCGCCCAGGCTCCGTATGACCCGGTACGTGCTATCATCCGTGGCGATCTGGTAGACCGACCCACCGAATGCGAATTCACCGCCATACTGTGTGGTGCCATAAAGAAGATGATCCGAACCTAGGATCAACCCTGCCAATGGATTCATCGCGTCAACACTACTCGACCCGAAACTTCGCAGAACCTGGTATGCGCTTCCGTCGGTGCCAATCTTGTAGACACAGCCATCGCCAAATTTGGCGCCATAGCCAGTCACGCCGTAGATCATAGCGTCCGATCCCTGAACGACTGCGCCCTCTGGACTTGTGCCGTCGTTTTGAGCCTGCACTGGCAAAGAGGCAAATGCCACAAAGAAACTTGCGGAGCAAGCCGCAAGAATTGAGATTACGCGCTGAACAATGTTGAACTTATTGATCACTGGTTATTGCCTTTCCTAAACCGTGGTTGATCGATCGAATTGAGTCTTTATTCGACCGAAGCGTCAGTTGCCGAAACTGTGGAGAACCTAGAGGGTGCCGTCCGGAGCCGCGACGACGGTGCCCCACGGAGTTTTGCCGTCTGTCTGGGCGATAGCTGAAGTGGAGAAAAGAGATTGGGCGAAGATAGCGGACACGAATGCCGCAATTGCAAACGCGCCGCGTCGAAATCTGCAGAAGCTATGCTTCATTGGTGGCTCCAATCGAGTTTAGGTCTTACAACTTGATATGGTGTCCAGATTTGATGCGGCTCGTCTGGTCCGAATGTCCGGCTTGGCAAACACACTGGTCATGCGTTCACGCTCGCCTATTCGACAAGTGTATAGCTTATCCTTCTGAAATTAATTCGTGGGTATACGAAATTCTTTGCAGAGGCGATTCTTAAGAGGATTGAAGTGCTGCGTGGTCCGAAATGGCATGCGTAAGCCGTCAGCGACGATGCTGCCCGACTATTCCTTAGCCCAAAGTTCTGCCAGCTCCTTTTCCCAGAGCTGTGGCATGGGTTTTCCGGTCGCGCCTTTGCACGCTTTTGTGAATAGGTCGAGATCCGGCGCAGTGACAAACCACCGGCCGCCGATCCGGTGGCCACGCAGCCAACCGTTAATGATCCATGTGTAGATTGTTCTACGGCTGACGCCAACAATTCCTGCTGCTTCCATTGGGCTGAGCACCTTTGCGCGGTTCGGCAGCTTGCCCTTATGCCCGAGCTTCGACGAGTAGCCGCAGCGGCGACACAGCAGCTGTCCACCTTCATGCTGCCAGCCCGAGTTGACGAACCCCCAACCGCATCCGGGACACCGGTCCTTAACAGGCTTGCGCGTCTCTGCGCTGATGATATTGTGCGGAGACCTGACTCCAAGGTCGGTCTCAAAATCCATCGATTCTTGCGGCATGTGTCTCCCTCGCCTGGCCAATGTTATTTCCGCGTGAATAGCGGTAGTTGCAAAGTGACCAAATCTAGAAGTTATTTTACTCAGCCTAGTCAAGTCTCGGCTCAACAGGATGCGCCGCGGAAGGCATCATTCTACAAGCGCGCGGGCTGTGGCCAAACCGCTGCTTGAACCGCTTGCTGAACTGGAACTCGTCGCAAAACCCAAGTTGTGCTGCAATCTGGGCGCCGGTAAGAGTCGTGTTTCGCAAGAGGTGCTTGGCGGCGTCCATTTTGCAGTCGGATCGATATCGCCCCGGCGAAGCGCCAACCAGGGCTTGGAAGCGCTTTCGGAACAGCTCGTAGGAATGGCCGCAGTGTTCGGCCACTTGGATCAGCGGCAATTCCTTATCCAAATCTGACGATAGGAGATGCTTTGCTAAACCAACCCATGTCTCTTGTCCCTGCGGTTGCAATGAACGAACCGTGAATTCTGAGAATAGTGCCGCGAATTTGTAGATGGTCGCGGTGTCCTGAGCAAGGTCGTGGCCCGGATGTTCTGCGAATAGGCCGAGAATCCGCCGGTACGCGACTTCGGCAGCGGGATTATGGACTACCGGCTCACTTGTGCGGATCAGACCAGTTTCGCGCATGCTGTCGAAGACGCCCCCGCCAAAGACAACATACACCTCGCTCCACGACTCTCCTCGTCCCGGGCCGTATCCGTGCGGGACTTCAGGGAAAATTGTGATCGTGTCTCCCGTAACTACGCGCGTGCGTTTGCCGTTCGCATCTGCGTATCGGCCCAAACCCTCCACAAGGAGCACAAGCGCAAATTTTCCAAGCACACGCATGCGCGACATAGAGACACCGGCTCCTCCACGGATTACGCCCGCCGAGAAGATGGAGCCGATAGGCGTCTCGATCGCTGACCCAATCAGCAGTCTAGATTGATCGATGATCATTGTGATGAGGCCCAAAATACACAAGAAGTCTACCAGATTCCCCATTGTTCTAAGACCCGGTGCGGCTTATAATGGAAGCCTAAGAGTGCGGAGATTGAGGAGTACTACCAATGGTCGGAACAATTGAGGCGGGAGATCGCAGCGCGGCCAGATACCAGATACCACAACTTGCGGCATCGGGAGTTGCGCTTGACATGTCGCCGGACGCATTCGGCGAACTGCGGCGGTCGGACGATCTGTTTGGTGATTACGCTGCTCTGCAGGAGAGATTGGCCGAGGACGGCTATCTGTTTTTGCCTGGCTATTTGAACCGCAATGAGGTGATCGAAGCGCGCCGGGAGATTGTTGCGCGACTGGCGAAGTCCGGACATCTGGATCCCGCCTACGATCCCTTCGATACCGTTGCTGGTGCCCGCAAGACCTACTTCATGCCGGAGCTTGCCCTCGGAAACGCTCCTCTGCTCAATCTGCTTTACTCAGGCAGGATGATGGACTTCTACCGCGGGCTCCTGGGCGGCGAAGTGCGCCACTATGACTACACCTGGATGCGCACTGTGGGTCCGGGCGCCGCGACCGCGCCGCACTGCGACATTGTCTACATGGGACGCGGGACGACCAATGTCTACACCGCATGGACGCCACTTGGTGATGTGACCTGGGACGTCGGTGGTCTGATGGTGCTCGAGAAGTCGCACCTTAACGGCAGGTTGAAAAACACTTATGGTCGAAAAGATGTCGATGCGTGGTGCACAAACCGGCGCGAAAAATATGAGGGAATGGGGCAAGGCGGCAATATCGGCCGGAGCGGCAAGCTGACCGACAATCCTGCAAGCATACGCAAAAGGTTAGGCGGGCGCTGGCTGTCGGCCGAGTTTCAGATGGGTGATCTGCTGACATTCACCATGTACACCGTGCATGGCAGCCTGGACAATGACTCCAACCGCGTGCGTCTATCTTCGGACACACGCTATCAGCTTGCGTCGGAGCCTATTGACGAGCGCTGGATCGGTGAGCATCCCATTGGGCACGGAGAAAAAGCAGCGCGCGGCGTGATCTGCTAGAACTGCGACTAGTGTTACGTCAGCACGTCTTTGGTGCGTCGGCGGGGACATAGATCATCAGCCGTTCGGGGTGCGGCGGTGCGGTAAAGCCGATTTTGGCGTATACCCCATGCGCGTCCACGGTCCCGAGCAGCCACTTGCGCAAGCCCTGATGCTCGGGATGCCGCTTGGCGAACTCGACCATCCGGGTTCCAATCTCCTTGCCGCGAAAATCCGGATCGACATAGACGTCGCAGAGCCAGGCAAACGTCGTCCGGTCGGAGATCACGCGCATATAGCCGACCTGTTCACCGGATGCCGAGTAGCAGCCAATGACGAGCGACGAATGCTCCGCTGCGCGCCTCACTTTATCGAGCGAAATCCCCGGCGACCAGTAACTGGACGCCAGCCACTTGCCCACTTTCTCGAAGTCGATCCGATTTATATCGGTGTCAAACTCGTAATCGAATCCTTCAGCCAATCACGCAAACTCCTTTTCGAAGATGATCTCCAACAAACTCTCCGCCAGTTGTCGCTTAGTCATTAGCGGCAACTGCTTGCGGTGCCCATCCTTGCTAAGTAGCGTAGCGATGTTGGTGTCGACATCAAATCCGGCACCATTTGCAGATACATCGTTTGCAACCACAAAATCCAGATGCTTTGACTTGAGTTTTTGTAGAGCGTAACGCTCGACATCGCTAGTCTCGGCCGCAAAACCAACCAGTATTTGGTGTGGCCGCTTCGAGACTCCCATTTCCGCAAGTATGTCCGTAGTGCGTGTAAGCTGCAAATTGAGCTCGCCGGAAGTCTTCTTAATTTTGCCGGCACTTGCCTCAGTGGGCCTATAATCGGCTACCGCAGCCGCCGCGAACACGATATCGGCCGTCACAAATTCGCGCATCGCCGCCTCGTGCATCTCCTTTGCGCTCACCACATGGATCGTCTTCGCATGCGTTGGTGCCTTGAGCGCGACTGGGCCGGAAATTAGTGTCACTTCCGCGCCAAAGCTGAGCGCAGCTTCAGCAATCGCGTAGCCCATTTTGCCCGAACTTCGGTTGCTGATGTAGCGTACGGGATCGATCGCCTCGCGTGTCGGCCCTGCTGTAATCAAAATGCGCTTTCCGGTAAGCAGCTTGCCGCGAGTCAACAACTCGATTGCAGCTTGGACAATCATGTCCGGTTCGGCCATCTTGCCGAGTCCCTCTGTGCGGCAAGCGAGCCGCCCGCTGACTGGATCGACAAACTGGTAGCCGTACGATGTAAGCGTGGATAGGTTCGCTTGCGTCGCTGGATGGTTCCACATGTTGGTATTCATGCCGGGAGCAAGGAGCACTGGCGCGAGCGTCGCGCTGACTGTGTTTGTCAGCATGTCGCCGGCGAGGCCATTCGCGAGCTTGGCGATGATGTCCATCGACGTCGGCGCAATGAGCACTAAGTCCGCGATCTTGCCGAGGTGGATATGGGCTATTTCGCCCGGGAAGGGCTCGTCGAATGTGTCCACCGGACATGGCTTCTCGGTGAGCGCGCGAAAGACCGCAGGCGAGATGAACTTCGCTGCGCTTTCGGTCAAGACTGGGTAGACGTCATATCCGAGCTTGACAAGTTGGCTCGCGATCTCGGCGCCCTTGTAAGCCGCAATGCTTCCCGAAACGCCAAGAACAATGTTAGGCATAGGGTGATTTTACCCGTGGCGCTGTCAAGGAGGATAAACTGCTCGCTCTATCGAATGATGTGACCTGAAGCGCATCGACTTTCCGCGAAGTTGGACTAACGCGCTTTTTGCAACGGAGTGAGGCTGAGTGGCTGGGACGGAACCCCCCATCGACTGCAACGCGGCAACTCTTGCCAACTGAAGTAATAACGATCCCAAAAGGACAAAAAATACCATGACTTCCCCACTCGCTCCGCGCTGTTTGCGCCTCAGAAGCTCCATTGCATTTTCAGCTATTGCCAGTGTCGCCATCTGCCTGTTCGGACTGATCACGCTTGGCGCGAGGCCAGTATGCGCGAACACGGTAGATTCCATTGAGCACTCGTTTACCAACGGCAACTATCCCGTCGCACCGCTCATTTTGGGGGCAAACGGCAACTTCTACAGCACGACTTCGGCCGGAGGCTCAGCGAGCAAGGGCACCATCTTCGAGATGACGCCGACAGGCACTGTCACGATATTGCACTCATTTGGCGACGGAACGGTCACGAATGACGGCGCAACGCCTGAGGCTGGCCTGTTGCTGGCAAATGATGGAAATTTCTACGGCACCACTTCCGCAGGGGGATCGGCGGGAAAGGGTGCGATCTTCCAGATGAAGCCAGGCGGAGCGGTGACCATTGTCCACTCGTTTAGCGATGGAAGCGTCACCAATGACGGTGCAACACCTTACTCTACACTCATCCAAGGTTCGGACGGCGATCTGTACGGAACAACCGCCGCAGGTGGTTCTGCATCTGAAGGGACAGCCTTTAAGACGACATTGGCTGGGACATATACTCTGCTGCATTCGTTCGGCGATGGGACCGTCGCCGGCGATGGAGAGGAGCCCATGGCCGGACTAGTCGCAGGTGCTGCAGGAAACTACTACGGCACGACGTTTGCAGGCGGCACCGGGGGCAGGGGAGTCGTGTACCGAATTTCGCCGAATGGAACGGTAAAGCTGTTGCACACCTTCGGCGATGGAACAGTGACAAACGATGGTGCAGCGCCTGAAGCTCCCCTGATCTTAGGCGCAGATGATAATTTCTACGGGACAACTATTGATAACGATACGAACGCAGACGGGACTGTTTTTGAGATTACGACTGCTGGAGTCGTCACCATTCTGCACACTTTCGGCGATGGAACGGTCACCAATGACGGCAAAGTGCCAGCCGCAGCGCTCATACAGGGCATAGATGGTAATTTCTACGGCACCACGACACTCGGAGGCTCCGCGAACAAAGGTGCTGCCTTTGAGCTGACGACAACGGGCGCGCTGACGATCCTTCACTCTTTTGGCGACGGCACAGTTACAAACGATGGCGAGACTCCTGAAGCTTCGCTATTTCAATACTCCGACGCCAGTTTCTACGGAACGACAAAGGTTGGAACGGGCACCTCTACGGGCGGAACAGTCTTTAGGCTTGCCGCCGGAACCACGACGGCCGCGCACCGGTTCGACTTCAATGGCGACGGCGACGACGACCTGCTGTTCCAGAACTCCAACGGTCAGACTCTCGTTTGGGACATGAACGGACAGGCGATCAAGACCACTGGGGCGACGTTCACCACCGTTGCGCCGCCGTGGCATACAGCGGCCGTTGCGGATATTAACGCCGACGGCCATCCCGACCTGCTCTGGTGGAACTCGTCGACGGGCCAGTGCCTGTTCTGGGAGATGACGGGAACTTTGGGGACGACGGTGCTGCAATATGAGCCGTCGTTCGCATCGATCTCCGACACCCATTGGCATCCGGTCTCGATGGCGGACTTCGACGGCGACGGTCACCCGGACATCCTCTGGGAAAACTTCTCGACTGGTCAGCTCCTGATCTGGTACATGAACGGCAACACGATCAAGAAGTACGGATCGGCGTTCGCGACCCTGCCTGCCAACTGGATCATTGCGGGTACGGCGGACTTCAATCTGGACGGCCATCCCGACCTGCTTCTGGAGAATACCAAGACCGGGCAAGTTCTAGTTTGGTACCTGACCGGCGCGCTCGGCACGACCATCCTGACCTACGGCTCGACCTTCGCGACCGTCAGCGACACGAACTTCAGCGTCGTCTCGACCGGCGACATGAACGGCGACGGCCATCCCGACCTTACATGGCACGACAAGTCCACCGGGGCAACCGAAGTCTGGCTGATGGGCGGCTCACTGGGAACGACCGTGAGCTCCTACGGCGGCAACATCGGCTCAGTCCCGACCACCTGGAGCATCGTCGGCGTGCATTAAGGGATGGAATGATGGGTGGCATGCTTGGCCTCTTAGGGCCAGGCATGTCATTTGTTCTCGGCTCCAGGCTGCAGGACATGGCTGGGCCTGACAGCTCAATCATGCCACCCAGAATCGGCAGGCGGGGACGCCTGCCGCACAAACGAAAACACGTACTTCGCTTTGCATAAAGCTACTGGATAACCGAACTACGTGTTCCTTCCACTACGCTCATTCTTCGCTTCGGTCGAGATGACGGAAAAGATGAAAGCCGGGGACGCCTGCCCCGCATCCCAAAGAGTAAACATGCTCCCGGGCTGGCGCTCGAAATCATTTCTTTGGCTCATCGCGACCGCACTGGCGAATTTAGAAGCTTCGTTATTCCAACAGCTCTTGGTAGGACTTCACGGGAATTAGTCGCGATGCATGAACACCTTGGCCAACAAAAGCGCTCTCCTCTAAGAGTCGGATACAACAACGACAAGGTCGCGCGGCGATTACAAGCGTCGTTGGTGATTCTGCTTTTACTCTTTTTGTGCTGTGCGTGTTTACCAGTCCTTGCTCAGCATGGAGTTGTTGCCATTTCGCACCAGTTCAACTCGTCGAACGACGGCATGAACCCCTATCGCCCCGTGATTGTCGGTTCGGACGGCAATCTTTACGGGACAACGAATAGCGGCGGAAGGGGCGGCAACGGTACGGTGTTTCAAATGACCCCAAGCGGCACCGAGACGATTTTGCATTCCTTCGGAGACGGCAGCGTCGCCAATGACGGCTCGCACCCCTATGCGACTGTCTGCCAATACACGGACGGAAGTCTTTACGGCACGACGACGGATGGCGGATCGGCGGGCTTCGGGACGGTTTACAAAGTCACGACTGCCGGCGTGGTGACGATTCTTCACTCATTCGGTGATGGCACTGTCGTTGGGGATGCAAAGAATCCGGATTCTTCGCTCGTCTTAGGCAGCGACGGCAATTTCTAAGGAACGTCGCAAGTGGGCGGTTCAGCCACGTACGGCACGGTCTTCAAAATGACGCCCACTGGGAGCGTAGCGATACTTCACTCGTTTGGCGACGGATCGGTCGCAAACGATGGGCATGTGCCGCTCACCAGCATCATTGAGGCCGAAGACGGCAACTTCTACGGCACTACTACGTTCGGCGGCGCAGGGATGCAGAGGACAGTCTTCAAAATGACGCCTAGCGGCATGGTCACGATCCTACATTCATTCTCTGATGGGTCAGTGATGAATGACGGAGCGGAGCCGCAAGCGGCGCTGATTCAGGCGAGCGATGGCGATTTTTACGGCACCACCCAGCTCGGAGGCGCATCGCCAAACAACGGCACCGTCTTTAAGGTCACGCCCTCGGGCGTACTGACCGTCCTGCACAGTTTTGGGGATGGAACAGTCGCCAATGATGGTTCACAGCCGCTCAGCTCGCTCCTGCAAGCTGCAGACGGAAGTTTCTATGGAACCACTTTTTTTGGCGGTTTCCGGCTCGGCGGCACTGTCTACAAGATTACGCCAGAGGGGCACGTCACCATTTTGCATAGCTTCCCCGATTCGGGAGTTACCGCTGACGGCGAGGCGCCGTACGGCTCTCTCGTTAGATACACCGATGGAAGCTACTATGGGACGACTGCTGGTGGCGTTGCAGAAAACTCGCGAGGGACAGTCTTTAGGATGGCCGTACGGCCGAATCGGTTTGACTTCAACGACGACGGCTATGACGATCTACTCTTCCAAAACAGCATTGGCCAGACGCTCGTCTGGGACATGGTTGGCCAGGCGCCAACGTACGGCCACACTTTTGCGACACTTGCGCCGCCGTGGCATACCGCAGCGGTTGCCGACATCAACGCCGACAGCCAGCCGGATCTGCTCTGGTGGAACAGTAGTACAGGCCAGTGTCTATTTTGGGAAATGGGTGGGCAACTAGGCACCGATCTCCTGCTGGCTCTGCCAACGTTTGCGACGGTCGCCGACACCGATTGGCATCCGGTTTCGATGGCTGACTTCGACAACGATGGCTCGCCGGACATTTTGTGGGAGAACTTCTCGACTGGCCAGTTGCTGGTCTGGTATATGAACGGCGGCGAGGTCAAAAAATACGGCTCGCCATTCATAACCCTTCCTGCCCACTGGATCGTCGCCGGAACCGCCGATTTCAATCAGGACGGTCATCCCGACATCTTGCTGGAAAACAATAAGACGGGCCAGCTACTTGTTTGGTATTTCACTGGAGCGAGCGGCACAACCCTGTTGAGCTATGGCGCGACGTTTAAAACGATTGCCGACACGACCTGGAAAGTGGTTAGCACAGGCGATTTAAATGCTGATGGCCACCCCGACATCACTTGGTACAACGACCGCAGCGGACAAGTCCTCATCTGGCTTATGGGCGGACCGACTGGAACGGAAGTGAATTACTACGGTACAAGCTTCGCTACGGTACCAACAAGCTGGAACATCGTGGGAGTGCATTAGGTGTGGATTGACCGGTGGCATGCTTGGCCTCTCAGGGCCAGGCATGTCCTCTGCTTTTGAGCGAAGGCCAAAAGACATGCCTGGCGCTCAGACGCCAAGCATGCCACCCTGAGCCCCTACCGCAACCGGCAGTGTTCGGCGCGGAAGATTGCGCGGAGGTCGGCGACGGCGTCCTCGAGGACATCGTTCACAATTTTGTATTGATAGTGGCCCATCTGCGCCATTTCGTTGCGCGCGTCAAGCAGGCGGCGGGCGATCTGCTCTTCCGTTTCGGTGCCGCGTGCAACCAACCTGCGCTCGAGCTCGGCAAGCGACGGAGGCGCAAAAAACACGAGAATGGAATCGGTCGCCTTTTGCTGAACCGTCAGCGCGCCCTGTACGTCGATCTTCAGAATAACGTCAATCCCGGCTTGACGCTGCTCCGCAACCCACGCGCTCGGCGTGCCGTACCAGTTCCCAAAGACGTTGGCGTACTCAAGAAACCCATCGGCTTCCGCCATGTGATGAAACTCGGAGACCGTGAGGAAGTGGTAGTCCAGTCCCTCCTGCTCGCCTGGCCGAGGCGCGCGCGTGGTCGCTGTGACGCAGCGGCGAACTGGATAAGACAGTTGATTGGGGCTTGCCAGCAACTCGCTTAGGATCGTATCTTTGCCGACCGCCGAAGGTCCCGAAACAACATACAGAAGGCCGGGACCGCCTGGCGCAAGCTCAGATGTGGACTGACCACTAATCATTATGGCCGTTTTCTTCCGGCGCGGACTCCTCTGCTGTCGGTGCTTCACTGGCTGTGCCACTGTCGGCGAGCATCCGTCGAACCAGAACGTCCTGCGGCAGAGCGGACGTTGCCACTTGGCCCCCTTCGAGAAAGATGACGCTCTTGGTTTTGCGCCCCTGTGTGGCATCGATAAGTCTACCGGACTTACGATACTCCTGTATGACCCGGCGCATTGGTGCAGATTCGGAATTTACGAGTGCGACAATTTTGTCCGTCAGAACGTAATTGTAAAAACCAAGATTCAAGGCAACATTTGCCATTAAGTACCGCTCCTTACTTGGGTTTGTTGAGGGGTCGATCCCCAGACTCCGCAACGTTTCGGCCACTGGAACAGGCTATGAGTATAGCATTCGGTTTTTTGCAGTGTCAACGCAAACTTACGTTTCGCTGTTATATTCCATGAATTATTTGATCATGCACATTATTGCAGTTTGCTTGACATGCGCGCTCCACGTGGTGTATACTATGAGCCGCTTTACCCTCTGAAGGATTAAGAATTTATGTACGCAATTGTTCGTGTTTGTGGAAAACAGTACCGGGTGCAGGAAAACGATACCCTCCTGGTTAGCCGGCTCGAAGGCGATGCCGGAACTGCCGTAACTTTCGAGGAAGTACTCGCGTTGGGCGGCGTAGATGAGCCGACGTTCGGTGCACCGCTGGTGACAGGCGCATCGGTCTCCGCGTCGATTATTGGCCAGCTCAAGGGCCCGAAAATCAACGGCTTTACATACAAGGCCAAGAAGAATGTTCGCCATCACTATGGGCATCGTCAGGACATGACGAAGCTGAAAATTGGCGCAATTACCTCAGGAAAGTAGGAATTATTAATGGCGCACAAAAAAGGCGTTGGGTCGTCCCGAAACGGCCGAGACAGCAATCCTAAAATGCTTGGCGTGAAAGAGCACGGCGGCGAACAGGTGAAGGCCGGGTTTATCCTGGTTCGTCAGCGCGGCACCAAGTTCGATGCCGGACTAAATGTCGGCATGGGCAAGGATCACACGCTGTTCGCTCTCAAGGACGGCTACGTGAAGTTCGAAGGTGGAACAAAGGCCAAGCGGCGCATCAGCGTTCTGCCGGAGCCGACAAATCCTCCGCGTGAAGTAGTTGCGACTTAGCGCACTCTAATTTGATTGTCTGTTAGCGTGGACGCCACCCTCCGGTACCGAAGGGTGGCGTTTGCTTTTTGTTGCTAGCGTGGGCCGGGGCCTGCAATCACCGCCGGAGTGAACCGCACATCGCGCACGTTCTTAGCGCCAGTAAACGTCAGCGTAACCGTTTCCGCCTCCCTCGGAGGCAGGGTGTCTGCCACAAAGTTGGCGTACCAGACTCCTTTCTGATCCGAATAGGATGTGGTTCCGTCGCTTCCGTTCAGCTTCAGCGAGACTCCGGGCGTGAGGTTAGTCAGCAAGATCGAGAATGGGCCCCGGATCGGCTTTGAACCTAGATTCGAGACGTTTATGTACTTTGTGAATGTTCCCCCTGGCCCAGCGAAAGTAAGCGTGCTTTGGTTAATACTGACCTGTTTGGTCACATCCTCCGGTTCATCGGGATGAAGCAATCCGTAAACCAGCACCTTGCCGATGGAATCGACATATACATGTCCGTTTGTCACGGTCGGGACTGTAAACTTGACGTAGTTCACCAGGTTTGGGTTGTCCAACCCGGCTGAAAACAGCTCCTTACTGACATCGCTGGCATCGTAGGCGTGCAGGATAAGATGTCGCTGCGGGGCATGGTCGGGCGCGTTGCCGCCAGTGGGATCGAAGCACTCCTCCGTCCACAAGATGCCATCTTGTGAGCCGTTTGCCGAAATGCTGGGCGTCGAACCGGGAAACCCATAAATGCGCGTGCGGTTGCTGATTGCGTGCTGCAGATCGAGTTGGCCGTTTGCGATAGGAACCTGACGAACACCGTCCGAAACGCGCACAAAGTAGACATTGCCATTAAAATATGCCGCTCCGCTGAATAGACCACCGCCGCCGCTCGAGTGGCCATCACCGTTCAGAACGTCTCTAAATACCTGAACTACAGCGTCAGCGGTCGGTTGATTCCGGCCCATATTGTCGCGGTCAACCAGATACATTTCGCCGGCTTTTCCTCCGCCTAGCAGAAGATGAGGGTGTTCGGCGCTGCCCGCTGAGTCCGGTAGCAGCAGTACCCCGCTTGTGCCGATGTCGGCGTCCCAGTCATCTAGTTGGACATGGTTAAACGGCACGAAGTAGTCGGACAGCTTCAGTCCCGCAGTCAGCTTAATGTACGCCTCTCCGTAGTCGGCATAGAGCAGGTTGAATGGCCCGTTGCCGTCGGTGAAGTAGACATTCCCCTTTTCATCAATCGACGGCGCGCAGCCGCTCTGCCAGATGCCAGAGCCGTCGTGTTCGCCGCCGTGGTCTTCATGCTTCGGATCGGACGAGTAATCGACGGCCAAGTTCGGCGATGTCATAAACATGCCGATTCGGATGCCGGTGCGCGCGTCGTATTCCATGATCCATCCATGATAAGGCAGCCAATCTATGTGCGAACCCCACGCGATGTAGAGATGGCCTGCGTTGAGCACCAGCGATGCTCGCTGATTTTCGTGCAGCTCGTCAAACTGCACAATTCCATCTTTGTCCCCGGCGCTTAGCCCAGGTACATGTCCGGTAATGTCAACAGGGAAATCGGAGGTCTGCTTGCCGGACTTGTCGAAGAACTGCCGTTCAGCGCCGGTCTGGATGTCCAGTGCGTGGAGCTTCTGGTGATATGTCACTGCGCCGGTAGCTGCGTCGGTTTCGCGCGTGCGGATCACAACATAAAGGGTGGCCGAGTCGAGATCGATGGTCGGCGTGCTCATGATTCCGATTTCTGGGTGGGTGTCGCCGTTGCCGGGGAGCGTATTGACTGCGGGAGGATTGATGAACGAGTCGTGCCAGTATACGATTGGATCGCCGGAGGGTAGGACACCGTCGGCGTCGAGAGCATAAACACTGTCGTGCTGTGTTGCGACGAACAGGACATTATGCCGACCCTTTCCCGGAATGGACATCCCCGCGACATAGAGCGGCTGCGCGTACATTTCGGCATCGACATTCAGCGTGTAGAGGAGGCCGAACTGCGCAGGATTAACATTCGCGGGCGTAAGAGCGGTCTCCCAAAGGTTTTGGCCGGTCAACGCAAGGTCGTTGTGTTGTTTGAGGACGTCGGCAGTTTGGGCCAACAGTGGCGCCGAAAGTATCAGCAGCGATAATAAAGCGGCGACGGTCAACGTCGCGAGTGGCTTGATCGATTGCATAAAGGTCATTCTCACATGCGGTGTCTGGAAGATGGTAAGTGAAGTTGGCGTTACGATAGCACAGGACTTTGGCGCGTGGTTTGTCCAACTCAGATCAGTCGATATTGAAAGATATTTCGACTGAATTTGCAAACGAATGCTGATGAGTCGGTTAAGATTTGGAAATGTCGCGCCGATAATCTTACTGGACAATCGCGTCTCTCGACGGCTTTCTGCACTTACTACCAATTTCCATGCGTGATCTGCCGCTCGGCGCCAAATTATTTTTGTGGTCGGTCTACTTCGTTGCCACCTTCTGTGTTGTTTCAATGCTCCTGGTTGACCCTCCGTCAGCGGGGCGCAGTCCGTGGGAGACGCTGCTGTTTGTCGTTCTTGGCCTTGCGGCAGGCGGCAAGAAAATCCACCTCACACGAAATGTGGCCGCCGCAGAAGCAGGCTCGCTATCTCTAGGATTCGCCATTACATTCATGGCCATCCTGCATCTCGGTCCCCTTGCCGGCCTTTTAGTGGGTAGTGCGGTCAGCCTTTCGAACGGTCTTTTCCCCAAGCGTCAGCCGCTGCACCAGCTTGCATTCAATCTTTCCGTCTCCATCATTGACGCATGGGTGGCGTCGCTTCTATTGGTTGACCTCAACCAAGGACGGCTGACGTACGACGTCCACTCATTTTCAGCGATCTCGGCGTCTTGTTTGTCCTACTTCTTAGTCAACACGCTCTCCGTCGCAACCATCATCGGTCTTTGTACAAGCGGTAAACCTCTCGCGATTTGGAAGGAAACGTTCCTTTCAACTGGCCCGAGCTATTTTGCCGCGGCTAGCGCGAGCTTCCTGCTGATGTGGTGGCTTGGCGACAATGTCGCAAGTGTCCTACTTTTCGGTGCACCGATTGCCTATATCACGTATCACTCCTACGCTGTTTACTCCAGCAAGGCGGTGGAAAAAGTGCAGCATATCGAGGAGCTTGAAAGCGGCAAAGCCAAGCTCGCCGATCTTTATCTCGCCACCATTAAGAGTCTGGCGCTTGCAATTGCGGCAAAAGACCAATATACGCACCAGCACATTCTGCGCGTTCAGCACTATGCTGTGGCGACAGCAAAGGAGATCGGCCTCGAAGGCTCGGAACTCGAGGGGCTGAACACCGGCGCACTGCTCCACGACATCGGTAAGCTCGGCGTGCCGGAGTACGTCCTACTGAAACCAGGACGCCTGACCGATGAAGAATTCGAAAAAATCAAACTCCATCCGGAAATTGGCGCGGCCATTCTCGACCCTGTGGAATTTCCATGGCCAGTGTTGCCGGTTGTCAAGCATCATCACGAAAGCTGGGACGGGACAGGATATCCGGCAGGACTAAAGGGCGAGGACATTCCGCTCACCGCGCGCATATTGTCGGTAGCCGACGTCTACGATGCGCTGACCTCCGAACGCTCGTACAGATCTAAGTGGACTCATGAGCGAGCGGTTGACTACCTGAGGCTCCACGCTGGCGTCAAATTTGATCCGCGCGTGGTCATCGCTTTCTGCTCGATCATAGATGGTGTCAGGGCCGACTTCACCATCGCAGCCGAACTCGAAAGCGCGGCGGACATCTCCGGCAAGGCGCTCGGCCTAACCACCCCGAAAGCAGCGCAGGCCGCGCAGGCAATCCAGCGTGCCTCGTCCGAGCTCTGGGCGTTGTACGAAGTTGCACAGACCTTGTCCACTAGTCTTGGTTTACGCGAGACGCTTGATATCCTTGCGCGCAAGCTGGAGGCCATCTTGACTGGAACAGCATGTCTATTCCTGCTGAAGGATCCCGACTCCAGTGAGCTTGAAATACGAACGTCTGTCGGTGTGAACAAAGGGTTTTTCGAAACGGGCCGAGCCTACAACTCGCAGAGCGTTTCATTCCAGGTGCTCCTTAGCGGAGAATCGCACATGGGAGAATACGACAAGGACGATCTCCTGCTGACCACGCCGATCATGGCGGCTTGGACCGATCTGCGGTCCTCGCTGATAGTCCCGATCGCACACAAAGGCGAACCTCTTGGAACGATCAACCTTTACCATCCGCAGGAGCACGCGTTCGAAGCCGCCGACCGGCAGCTATTGGAGCTGATTGCTGAGCGCTCCGCAATGGCGATCTATAACGGTATCCTTTTTGACCGTACGCGCAGCAACGCCAACACTGATCCATTGACCGGCTTGCATAACCTGAGATACATTTCCGAGGCGGTTGCCGACCTCTGCACAAGTGCCGACCGCACAACCGACAAATTCGCCCTCCTGTGCCTTGATATCGACAGTTTCAAGCCCATCAACGACAACTTTGGTCACCAAAAAGGCGACCATGTGCTTCGCGACCTTGCGGCCATCTTTAAGGGGTTGGTACGCAAAGTCAACATCGTGGCGCGTTATGGCGGCGACGAGTTCTTGATGCTCCTGGCTGGCTCTGGCCCGGCAGAAGCGGAACGCCTGATGAACCGGGTGCAGCAGGCCGTTGAGGACTATGATCCCATGCTGCATCACGAAAAGCTTGGAGACTTAAGACTTGGAGTGAGCGTGGGATACTCCTGCTTCCCCGCAGATGGCGAGGATTTCGCTGCACTCACTTCCGCCGCCGACATGCGAATGTACGAAAACAAGAGCGAGCACAAGCTCACCACCCTTGCAGGTCGTGGCCAAAGCGGACCGCATCCCCCACTAATTGTCGATGACCGTTCTCGCCGCGCAGCCTAAATCCGCGCTCCACCAAGTTTTGACTGTCGCACGCATTTTCCGGTAGTTCGTTCAGTGTGTACGCCCCTCCAGGTTGGCAGAATCATATTGTAGGTTCTGAAGCCGCAACGCTTTCGCACCTCAGACAAAAATTGCTTCGTGATCGAAAATGGCATAGCGCTACGAAAGTGCGCGACGCAAAGCCACGGGCCTTCCCTCAATTTTGAGCTGGCAGCCGGGTTGTCGAAACGCGATCAAAGGAGCAAAAGAATGCACGATTCTCTCAGCACCCTCAGAGTGCAACTCGACGCAGCTATGTGTGATCAAACGTCGGTGTCCGCACGGTTCGGCTACGAATCCCGCGTGGATACTCATCTGCCTGTCGGTCATCTTCGAACAGCATCGCAGCCCATGCGTGTTCTCGCCATGTCTGTCTGCTTCCTAGTGGAGCTATTGCTCGTTCCGATTGCATCCAGCGCTCACCCGCTGAACGCAACCACCGACGACTATGTCGCGTCACACCTTTATAACCGCAATTCTAACTCGACCATCCGAGTCATCGCGAAACTCAACGCTCCACTGTCTGCAGGCGAGAGTCAGAAGCTTCACGCACTGAATTGCACGATCTACCGCAATCTATCGATCATCGGCTCGATTGCATTTTCAGTTCCCGAGCGCAATCTTTCAAAGGTTGTCGCCCTGCCTTTTATCGTCCATGTTTCGCAAGATGCAGGCGTGGTAAAGGACGATGTGTTTACAACAACCAGCTCCATGGATGTCGCGCAGTACCAGAAGTACGGCTACCTCGGAACGGGCGTAAACGTTGCTGTACTGGACTCCGGCGTTCATCCCTCGGATGATTTGTGCCAGATCCCAAGCAACACAACGTCACGAATCACTACCGCTGTCAATTTCAGCAGCGGCACCACCGACGACACCTGCGGTCATGGAACTCATGTCGCGGGAATTATCGCCGGCGATGGATACGATTCATGGTCGAACTGCACGGAGTCGTTCTATGGCGAAGCGCCTGGAGCGAACATCATCAACGTCAAGGTGCTGGATGGCACAGGTTCGGGCAGCGTCAGCAACGTGATCTCGGGCATCCAATGGGTGGTCAACAATCACGTCAGCAAGAACATCCGCGTCCTGAACATCTCGCTCGGTCATCCGGTTGGCGAATCCTACACGCAGGATCCCTTGTGCCAGGCTGTTGAAGCCGCTTGGAACGCCGGGATCGTTGTCGTCTGCGCAGCCGGAAATGATGGTCGGTTGAATGTCAATCAGACTGCCGGCGCTTCCAACGAGGGTTGGGGCACGGCATATGGCTCCATCGAATGCCCCGGCAACGATCCTTTGGTGATCACCGTCGGTGCAATGAAAAGTGAAGACAGCAATCGAGCCGATGACCGAATCGCGACATACTCCAGCCGCGGGCCGACGCGCATTGACAATATCAGCAAGCCAGATCTTGTCGCGCCAGGAAACCGGATCATCTCGCTGAATGTTCCTGGCAGCTACCTCGATCAGCAATACGACGCGACCAATGGCGTGCTGGACTCGACCTACATGGTTGGCGGGAAAGCCGTTGACTCAACTTCGTACTTCTGCCTATCGGGAACGTCGATGGCGACACCTGTCGTATCGGGTGCCGTCGCGATCTTGCTGCAAGCAAATCCAAGCCTGACCCCCGATACCATCAAGGCCCGCTTGATGATGTCTGCCGACAAATGGACCAATCCTACAACCGGTCAGGGCGATCCTTGCACGTACGGAGCGGGCTACGTAAACGTTCTCAACGCTCTCAGCTGCACGTTCACCAATAAAACCCAGGCGTTCAGCCCGAAGTTGGCAAAGAGCTGTAATGGTAACGTTACGTTGCAGAACCAAGTCGCCGGTTCTAACGTGATTTGGGGCACCAACGTGATCTGGGGCACCAGCGTCGCTGGAACGAACGTCATTTGGGGAACCAATGCGATCTCGTCAACGAACACGCTGCTTGCCAGCAACGTCATCTGGGGAACGGCATTTTGGTCGAGCAATGGAAACGTAACCGAATCCAGCACCGCGGCCGAACTCTCGCAAGTCGCTATCAACGGCGAAAACTAACTCTCAAGTAATGTCATGCAGCCTATTGCCCCTGCCAGGAAACTGGCAGGGGATTTTTTTGCTTTAGCCTCTAGGACATCTCGCATCAAGGTTCGAGCCTGATTTCTGAGTCCCTCTTTAGGCGAACTGCCGGGTATATTGCCAGCACAATGACGATCTTTTCCGCTTGGCGAATCCTCAACGCAGACCAGCGCAGCGCGTTTGTGGCGGCGTTTTTGGGATGGGCGCTCGATGCCTTCGACTTCTTCATCCTGGTTTTTGTGATCAAATCCGTCGCCGCTTACTTTCACACTGACAAGACTCACATTGCGCTTGCGCTGACTCTGACCCTGGCATGTCGGCCCATCGGCGCGCTGATTTTCGGCATCGCCGCGGATCGTTTTGGGCGACGAATTCCGCTGATGATCGACATCATCCTGTACAGCGTCTTGGAGTTCGCGACGGGCTTTGCGCCGACACTCACCGCCTTTCTGATTATTCGTGCGCTTTTCGGCATCGGGATGGGTGGTGAATGGGGATTAGGGGCGTCGCTTGCGCTCGAAACTGCACCGGCGGAATGCCGTGGCCCTCTTTCTGGTCTGCTACAGGTCGGCTATAGCGCTGGCTATCTGATCGCTGCGGTGGTCTTTGGTCTCGCGTTTCCTTACGTGGGCTGGCGTGGTCTGTTCATCATTGGAGCGCTGCCCGCGCTGCTAACGATCTTCATCCGCGCTAAGGTGAAGGAGTCGCCTGTCTGGCAGGAACAGTCGAAGGCGGAAAAAGCACCTGGCGCATTTGCGCCACCCATGAATGCGCTCATCGCCCGCAATTTCGGACTGTTCGCGTACATGGTGCTCCTAATGACCGCGTTCAACTTCATGTCGCACGGCACCCAGGACATCTATCCGACGTTTCTGCAGGCGCAGCATCATTTCAACGTGCGCACTGTCAGCACCATCGCGATCGTATACAATATCGGCGCGATCCTCGGCGGCATCTACTTTGGATCGCTGTCGGAGAAGATCGGAAGGCGAAGGGCCATCATTACCGCCGCGCTGATCGCGCTGCCGGTCATTCCGCTTTGGGCGTTTGCTCACGGAGCCATTGCGCTTGCGGCAGGGGCATTTTTGATGCAGGTGCTAGTTCAGGGTGCGTGGGGCGTCATTCCCGCGCATCTGTCCGAGATGGCACCCGCGGCGTTGCGCGGCACCTTCATCGGCTTCGCGTACCAGTGCGGAAACCTGATCGCATCCGTCAACGGCCAGCTTGAAACAGGCCTCGGTGAGCACACGTTCAACGGCAATTTCGGACTCGCTCTGGCGCTGGTGGTTGCAGTCGGGCTGGTTGGGGTTGCAGGCATAACTGCCATTGGGAAAGAGAAGCGGGGAATTGATTTGAGTGCACAGGATGTTTCATAAGAAGGCCAGACGATATCGCCTTGTCCTTAAGTCGCTGTGTCGCAGTATTTGACCCATTCGGCGTGCAAATTCGGGTATCCTCTCATGCATCATGCCCAACCGGCGCAGTCGCCGGACATGCGGCCCATCCCCATTTCGACCGAAAGCATAGCAAAACTCACACATGCCAGACACAGACAAGCTCCAAATCATACCGCTAGGCGGGATTGGTGAGATTGGAAAGAACATGACGGCAATCGTCTGCGGAGACGAGATTGTCGTTATCGACTGCGGACTAGCGTTCCCCAACGCCGAGATGATGGGCGTTGACCTTGTCATTCCCGACGTCTCTTACCTCGTCGAAAATAAGGACAAGGTCAAGGCGATTCTGCTGACCCACGGCCACGAGGACCATATCGGCGCCCTATCCTGGGTGCTCAAGCAGATTCCGAAAACGCCGGTTTACGGGACTCGTCTCACCCTCGGATTCACCAAGCACAAGCTGCAGGAGTACAAAGTGCTCGGCAGCGCAATCCTGAAGGAGTTCGTTTACGACACGCCGACAGTCATTGGGAACAACTTCGAGGTCGAGCCGATCCGCGTGGCGCACTCGATCCCCGATGCGGTTGCGCTCGCAATACACACGCCCGCGGGAACATTGGTGCACACCGGCGACTTCAAGTTCGACCAGACTCCCATTGACGGCCAGCTTTTCGACATTGCGCGACTGTCCCGGATCGGCGAAGATGGCGTTCTGATTCTGCTTTCCGACAGCACCAACGTCGAGCGTCCCGGGTTTGTCCCATCGGAGCGCATTGTCGGGGACACGTTCGACAAGGTCTTCCGCGAGGCGAAGAAGCGGATCATCATTGCGTGCTTCGCGTCCAACGTTCACCGCGTGCAACAGGCGATCGACTTCTCGGTTAAATACGGACGAAAGATTGCCCTTCTGGGACGTTCGATGGAGCGCAACATGGAGGCAGCGCAGCAGCTTGGCTACCTTAAGATTCCGGCGGGCATCCGCGTCAAGTCCGACGAGATCGAGAACATGGCGCCCGAGAAGCTAACGATCGTCACCACGGGCGCGCAGGGCGAGCCGATGTCCAGCCTTTCGCGCATGGCGGTCGACGACCACCGCTTCATCAAGATCGCCGATGGCGATACCGTCATTGTCAGCGCGACGGCGATCCCTGGAAACGAGGAGGTTGTCGGACGCACCATCGATCATCTGTTCCAGCGCGGCGCGAATGTCATCTACGAACATATAGCCCCGGTGCACGTCTCCGGTCACGCCTACTCCGAAGAGCTGCGCCTCATGCTGAATATGGTCAACCCGCGCTATGTCATGCCGGTTCACGGCGAATACAGGATGCTCGCGCGCTACGCGGCGATGGCCGAGCAGATGGGCTGGCCGAAAGAGGATATTGTCCGCTGCGAGATCGGCGACATCATCGAAGTCGACGAGGACAACGTCAAAGTTGTTGGACGTGTGCCGCAGTCGGGCAGCGTGCTGATTGACGGGACTGGCGTGGGAGATGTATCCGAAGTCGTTTTGCGCGACCGCCAGCATCTCGGCAGCGACGGGTTCCTTGTGCTCATGGTTGGATTGGACATGGAGACCAGCGAGCTTGTGGTCGGGCCGGAGGTGATCTCGCGCGGCTTTGTCTACATGGACGAGTCCGAGGATTTGGTCAACGAGATCAAGGAACGGATTACCGAGTATTTTGATGGTCGCGCAACCGGAGTCGAAGTCGACCACAGCGTCACTTCCGGCGATATGCGCAATATCATTGGCAAGCTGCTGTATAAGAAAACGCAGCGTAGGCCAATGATCCTCCCGATCGTCCTCGAAGTTTAACGCGCTACGGGCCGAGATTGAGCATTAGCGACGGCTGCGCTCCGGCTTTTTTCGGCTTGCGGGAACCGCCAACTTGGTGCGCGCTCATATCGACAAAGCCGGACTCAAGGAAGACCACGCCCTCTCGCTCCAGCATTTTGCGCTGAAGATCGGCGAGTTGCCCGTTTCGCTTCTGGATAGGCAGGTGCCCATCCGCGCCAATTACGCGTTGCCACGGGACATCGCCATCCAGGGCGTTTGCGAGCGCCCAGCCGACCGTTCGTGCGGAAACTCCGCCCGCCTCGTTCCCCACCTGCCCGTAGGACATCACCTTGCCCGGCGGAATCGACCGGACTACTTTAAATATTGCGTCAAAATGCTGTCGATCATCCATAGTTGCGCCTAGCCTTACTAACCTGCCGGCCCGAACCTAGCCTGCAATCGACCAACCTAGGGCAACTATTTCGCTAAATGTGTTTAAGTATCCTGCGTGAGAATTGGGCGAATTGATTAACTTTGCGCACGAGATCTGCATCGACGATAACCGTCAGGCGGCCACGGCTTCTGGCATGACATTCAGCTTGATTGCTTCGGCGCGTGTTAGTCCCAATGCGACGCTGACCGATTGCCGAGCAGACAGTCCACCGTATCTTTCGTAAGCATCAAGTATTACTGCACCCCGATCTTCTCCGCTTAGGCTGTTCCATGCATCCCAGATCACGGTTACGAAGATGGTCCCGCTGTTAGGTACAGCTTCTTCAATGATAAGCGGAGCATCGTGATCCGTTTCGGGCGATTCGCTACGCAACTCCTGAGATAATTGTTCCGCCAATTCTGGGTGCGGCGTCGTCCCCTCGACCGGAATTCTTCTAATTGCCATTTAAGTTCTCCAAAGCACGCGAAAATTCTTGTAAAGCCAAAATGTGGACTCGAACACCTCGCTTACTTCGACCTTCGTTGCAATTTGGCCTGTATATCGCAACGACTCGTTCCAATGAGATGCAATAACCAAAACATTTTTTCGAATAGTGCCATCTCTTACTGCATCTGACGGAATCCCGGCAAGTGCACGCAAAGTCATTAGGGTCGCAAATAATTGGCCAAGGTCGTGCAGATTGGTTTTTGGTTGAAAGTGCGCAAGTTGAAGCAGACGTAACTCTGCAAACGCATTTGCTCGAGGGTCGAAACTGTTGACGCGAAGGCATGCTGCCTTGAGAAGGATTTCGGCAACATATCCGAGCAAATATATAGCAGCGGTTGAGTGCTCTACTCCGGCCGATCCAAGCTCTAAGCCGTCATAAAGTCTACATTGAGCCGCCTTGAGTAGCGATGTTAGAGACTCGATAGGCTCGGCAACCTTCACACTTACAAGAAAACCCACATGTCCTCCATTTGCTTAAGACCTTCATAAAGGACAATTTTACCGCATCTCCTGTCCGCCGGTGACGTTGATTGCCTGGCCGGTCATGTACGACGACTCGTCGCTTGCCATGAACACAACGACATTGGCCACATCTTCATATGTGCAGCCACGGCCGAGAGGAACCTGCGATTCGTACTTCTTGCGGATGTCCTCGGGCGTCAGCCCTTGGGTTTTGGCGTATTGGTCGTAGAGGCTTTGCTGCCAGAGGGTGCCGTCGAGGAGGTTGCCGGGGCAGATGGCGTTGACACGGATATTGTGCGGCGCGAGGTCGAGCGCGATGCTTTGGGTGAGGCCAATGCCGCCGAACTTCGACGATGCGTACGCCGAGTTGCGGAAGCTGCCCTTCTTGCCGGACTTGGAGTTGATCTGGATGATGTTGCCCGATCTGTTCGGCACCATTACCCGCGCTGCAGCCTGCGCGCAAAGGAAATAGCCGGTCAAATTGACATCGATGACTCGCTGCCAGTCCGCCAGCGGCATCTCCGTGATGTCGCCTGTCTTAGAATTCCTGCATTGGAAATCATCACGTCGAGCTTGCCGAATTTTTCGACCGTCATCGCGACCATGTTTGCGACCGACTGCTCGTCGGCAACGTTCGTCTGCACCGCCAGAGTCCCGACTCCGACCTCCTTTGCGATCCGCTCCGCCGCCGCTTCAGTCTTTTCGAGGTTAATGTCTGCGAGGGTCACTTGGCAACCCTCCCTCGCCAGTCGCAGCGCAATCGCCTCGCCTAACCCTTGTGCTGCGCCAGTTACTATTGCCACACGGTTAGAAAGTGTCATTGGGCCAGACCCTCCTTCAGCAGCTCTTCCTCGGCCTCTTTCGTCCAAAACTTGCCGTCCTGCAATTTCGCATAGACGTTGGGAAGACGGTCTTTAAGTTCGTCGAGGGAGGTCAGCGGTAGGTCTTCGATGTGAGGGAAGATGACCGTTTTGCCGGGGAATGCGCCCGCCTTGACAGCGCTGAGGCCGTCGCGGAACGCGTTCAGCCCGCCGATCGCGGCCAGCGACGAGTTCGTTGACAGCTTGTCGGATTCAACCAGGTCTAGCGTATGCTGCAGGTCGGCGATGCTTGAGCCTGACGTGCCCACAAACCGCTGCCGCTTGCGCAGAATCGTCGCAAGGTCGAGATCAGCGGTCACACCTTTGGCGACACCGGCAAAGATGTTGTAGATACCGTCCTCTGCCAGATACGGCGCGGTTTCCGCAACCACTGACGCAACCGGCACCATGCAGACAATATCATCGAACGGCCCAATCTCGTTCAGCTTCGCCTTGTAGCCTTCGTCGCCGAGAGCCTGTGGGTTGACGAGAACGATATTGACTCCGCGCGCCTTTGCCTGCTCGCCGAAGCGGTCGGTAATCCGCGCGAGTCGCTCGTCGCTGACATCGCTGACGACGATCACGCCGGGAGGGTTGTCGCTCATAACCGCACGCTGGACGTGCATCTGCCCCATTGGGCCACCTGCGCCGATGAACCAGGTCGTCCCGCCAGATTTCAGATCGCCGCGTGCGTTAGCGGAATAGGCGCTTGCCGCTCCGGCCACGCCGTTTTGCGAAACTCCGCCGACATAAAGCAGTTGATCGTAATGAATGCGCCCGATATCGAGCGTAACGGAGCCCTCGGGAAGATCTGTGACGGCCAAGTTCATCACCCCAAGTTTGTTGAGATGCGCGGAGATCGCAGTAATGTCCGCTGCCGTGGGTGATCCGGTCACGACAATGTCGTCAAACTTGCGCTCACCTACATGCTCGGAAATTGTGGTCGCAACATCGCCAAAGACATCCACAACCTCTACGTTGCTCGGTTGTGCGCCGCAAGATTGAATAAAATCTTCTAGCCCAGAGCGGTTAACTTCGCTGCCGACTCCGACCACTAGCAAAGCACCACCGGATTTTAGAGATTTGCGAAACGGATACTCATATGCGGCCACAACGCACGCCCAGGGCTCGACCAGCGCGGCCTCGACATAGCCGGTGTCGTCCTTGAGTGGCAGTAGGTAGCTGCCCTCGTCGCCGCGCAAAACCTCTTCGCCGACCACCCCATACTGCGCCATTCCGCCTTTGAGAATATAGCCGTACGCGAGGTTTGCGCCCTTATAGTAGACATCAGCCTGGACAATGAACCGCTCGCCGACCTTGAATTTGTCCGCGATGGCGTCGCCGACTTTGACAATCGTCAGGGCAACTTCATGACCCATGACGACAGGATCGTTCACCATATCGCGACCGATCAGGCGGGGATGGTTTGGGCCGAGGTTGATGATCTTGATGTCGGAGAAGCAGATTCCGCAGGCATCGTGGCGGACGAGAAGCTCGTCCGGCTGGATTTGCGGCAGCCCGACCTCCTCTTCGGAAAGGCTTTCGAGACCCGCGCCGCGCAGGTGCCAGCGCTTGAAGCTGTCAGGAACCGCCTGCGTCCCCGCCTGATATTCCTCGATGGTGCTAATGGACATTGTTGAGAGTCTCCCAAACTCGATGAATTTTCGGGCCAACTCTGGCCCGCAAGATGCACTTAATGGATTATTCTACTCTCAAATGCCACATTCCTTCACGTTTTGACTTGCGGATTTGCTCAGATGCTTGCGAATGCTTGCGGTTTGTCTGTTCCACTCCTACCGGAAGGAGGGTTTAGGGGGTGGCTCTTGTCATTTCGACTGGCGCGAGGAACGAGCGAAGTGGAGAAATCTGTCCGAATTGCATTTGAAAACGGACCGAGAGATTTCTCCACTCCAGTCGTTCCTCCTTTCGGTCGAAATGACAACTTACCACACTCCCGCATTTTTCGACGAGTCCGGCACAGGACAGCCAAACGCCTCGTAAAACTCCGGCAGATCGGCTACGGGGCCATTGACGCGGTAAAAGTTCGGCGAGTGTGAGTCCGTGGCAAGCTGCTCTTCGAGCACCTCCGGCCGCTCCATTCCGCGCCAGCTTTGCGCGTAGGCGATGAAGAATCGCTGCTCCGGCGTGTATCCGTCGATTAGAGTCCGCGGCTTGCCGACCAGCGACTTTTCGAGTGCAATATAGGCGACTTTCAATCCGCCAATGTCGGCGATGTTTTCGGGAAGGGTCTGCTGACCGTTGATGTGGGTCGTCCCAATTGGAACAAATGCGCTGTATTGCTTTACAATCGTCGCTGCCTTGGCGTCGAAGTTCTTTTCGTCGTCTGGAGTCCACCAATTGAGCAGGTTGCCGTTGCCGTCGAATTTGCGCCCGCTGTTGTCGAAACCGTGAGTCAGTTCATGTCCGACTGTCGCGCCAAGCGACCCGTAGTTGACCGCGTCATCAAACGAAGGATCGAAGAACGGCGACTGCAGCGACGCGGCCGGGAAGTTGACCGTGTTCGTGCTCGGATCGTAGTAGTCGTTGAGCGTGGGCGGGGTCATCATCCATTCGGTGCGGTCAACCGGTTTTCCTAGCTTCTTGAGGTCGCGGTCAAACTCGAACTCGTTTGCCCGGAAAACGTTCAAGACATAGCATTTGTCGTCGATTTTGAGCTTCGAGTAGTCGCGCCATTTGTCCGGGTAGCCCGCGTTGATCAAGATTTTGTCGCACTTCGCCACGGCATGCTCACGTGTCGCTTCGCTCATCCAAGTCAGCGACGCAAGCTGGCTGCGCAGTGCGGACTTCACATTGACAATGATCTGCTTCGCCTTTTCCTTGGCTTCCGGGCTAAATGTCCGCTCAACATAGGCCTGACCCAGCGCCTCGCCGATCTCGCCGTCGATCACCTGCTCCACGCGGTTCCAGCGCGGCCTCGGCTTTTTCGCCCCAAACAGCACGGTTCGGTTGAACGCAAAGTCCTCCGTCTCGAACTTAGACGAAAGATACGGCGACGCGGCGGCAATAAGCTGCCAGCGCATATATGTCCGCCAGTCGGTCATCGGAACCTGCCTGGCCATGTAGCCAAATTCGGTAATGAACTTCGGCTGGCCGATATTGATCTCGTACTGCGCCGTGTTTTGAATGCCGATATGCCTGAAATAGCGCGCCCAGCTCATTCCTGGCGTAAGCTGGTCAAGCTGATTCAGCGGCATCTTGTGATAGATCGCGACAGGATCCTCCTGCTGAACTTGAGTCATTGAAGCCTTCGCGAGACGAGTTTCGATCGCCATCGCCACCGACTTCTCGTTGGCAGCTTTGGCGGGAACATCGCCCATCAGTTCGAAGACTTTTTGGACATGCGCAATGTACGCCGCTCGAACGCGCTTGGTGTCGGGATCGTTCTTGAAGTAATAGTCCCGGTCGGGCATTCCAAGGCCGCCTTGATAAAGCTGCGGAATCTGCTGCTTGCTGTTTTTGGCATCGGCACCGACATAAAATGCGAAGCCGACATTTGCGCCCAACCGGTGAAGACGTGCAATTTCGTCCTGTAACGTCGGGACATCATGCACTCGCGCGATCCGTGCGAATTCCGGCGCTAGCGGCTTCACTCCCTGCGCGTCGATCTGCGCGGTGTTCATGCCGGACCGGTAGAACGCACCTACCTTCTGATCTGGTGTGGTCGCCGGACTCGCCATCATTTTGCCGTCGGCCACCAAAATCTGCTTGAGCGTGATCTCGTTGCGCTTCTCCGCCTCTGTGTTGATTGACCATTCGGACCGGTCTGGCGGAATGGAGTTGCGCTTTGTCCAGAGGCCGTTGGCGTAGTCGTAAAAATCGTCGCAGGGTTTGACCGATGTGTCGATTGTGGTTGGATCGAGTCCGGGAAGAACCTGATGCGCCGTGACTGGTGGGGCGGCATGCACGGCAAATGGCGAAGATTGTGCGAAGCTAGTCGAGCAGACAGCCAGAACGAATGCGAACGCTGCGGCAATAACGGCAATTTGGCGGATCAAGTGGCTTGGATGTCCTTTTCGTGAAGTAGTGTGCCTAAAGTGGAGCGCCAAAATTGGGCGCGCCATGACTACAGCAGTAATCATGGCGCAAGTGTTCACCAAATTGGGAGCAAATCCCTGCCAACAGGAGAATTTTCAGAAAATCGTGCGACTTAGCTGTCGAATGAGAACGAATCGACTTGCCAGCCCTCGTAGTTGTGGGTGAGAAGTATTCGCAGGCGGGTGACATGCTCGGCAAAATTGACCCGGTAGACGAGCTTGCAGGTTTCGATGCCGTAGATGAACTTCTCCTGAAGGCCGATCTGGGTCGCGCCCTTCCAAGCACCATGCCGCGTCTCTTCGCTGTCCATCAGGCTTTGCATCGATTCGGGAGGATTGATCGACTTCCCCTGTATCGACAACAGCGATGTCGCACCTGTGTAATTTTGTGAGGCAAGATCGGCGACAAATTTTTGGGCGACGAGGCTGGATTGATCGATCGACCGGCTAGTAGTCCGGTGCGAGCTGATTCCGAAGTACGTCAAAACGCAAGCGATCACGATAAAGAAGGCGACAAGAATACGGTTGTCGTTATTGGTGGCTCGGTATGGGATTGGGGCAGGTCCGGCTCGATGAAAGCCGCCGCTCAACGAGTTTGGCTCGAGCTGCGTCCGCTTGGAACCCTTAGAAATCGACGTGTTTGGCCGAACCATAATCTGCGCTCACTAGCTCCTGCCAGTCAACCTTTTTCTACCTAAAATTATACAACAAAATCCATTTCATTGGAACACCACCAGTGCAAGACCCTTCCCTGCCTCCCGAACCGGTTGGAGCCGAACCTACCCCGGCTCGTTCCTCGCCACCCCTCCCGCAGCGGGAAGGGAGGGAGTTGTTTGGCGTTCGCTTGCATGAACCGCTATGACCCGTACTCTTGCGGCAGCGCGCAACTAAAATGCTGAGCATGGCTCCTCCCGCTTCGGGAGGCGGGGGAGGGTCTTGCACGGACTCCGTCAGGCTCTGCGGCACGCCCTCGGCCTTTAATTGGACAAAAATTGGATAGTTTTTAGTCTGGTCAGGCGAAAATTCAAATCCCATACTAATCTGCAAATCAACTCAGCAGGTGCCGACTTTACGCGCAAGCGGACTGTTGGTCGAAAGGGGTCACTAAAAATGTCATCCGAAATTGTCAAGTCCGGCATTGATCGCCGCTCGTTTCTCAGCACCGCCAGCGCAGTAGGCATCGGTCTGGCAGGTGCCGCTCTGCTCGCAGGATGCGGCGGAAGTTCAAGCTCAGCCGTTGCGACCACGCCGCCGCCGGTAGCGTCCAACGACACCAACATCATCGAAACCGCCAAGATCG
The DNA here is from genome assembly GCA_963699265.1 of uncultured Armatimonadota bacterium. Classification (GTDB taxonomy): domain Bacteria; phylum Armatimonadota; class Armatimonadia; order Armatimonadales; family Capsulimonadaceae; genus CAXSEA01. The sequence continues at coordinate 4,006,082 of OY969427.1, forward strand.
CCGAAGCTCTGGCGGTTACAACCTATGCGGCCATCATCGCTGGCCCGATCTACACGACGCTTAACGGGAACAGCGCCGACCAAGCGTACCTTCGGGCAGCGTTGCAGGAGGAGCAGATTCACCTCAACACGCTCTCCGCAGCAACGGGTACGGGCTCGTCGATAACGACGTTCTACTATCCGACCAAGATGTTCACCGATCCGCAAACCACGATGAATACCTTAGTGACATTTGAGGATGCGTTCATCGCCGCGTATCTGCTGGGGGTTCAGCAACTATCGACGACCGCTCTGCGGCTGCTTGCGGCGCGTATCATGGCGAACGAGCAGGAGCATCGCTCGCTTGCCCGCGTCATCGCAACCGACCTCAACCTGACGGCAACTACGGGACTTCCTGGGACACCAGAGCCCGTGATGCCGACCAACGACATCGCGTTTGCTCGCACATTTGGTTTGACGAATATTAGTCAAGCCGGGGCCGTGCTCAATCCGTACATCAATGCTGGCGCGGCGCTCCAGGCTGGATTTACGCAAAAGCTGACCTACTCGCCAGCCTCTATCACCAGCCCGAGCTTGAACGACATTAACGCGTAGCTCGCAGACAAGTCGAAAAAAGCCATGGGGTTTTGCTGATTTGCGGATTAGCAAAACGTCATGGCTTTTTGTCTATTTCATTAGTGCACTTACGCCATCGTCTTGAGCATTTCCAGCGTCACGGCGTAGTTCAGCGGCTTGCCGTCCTGCCAGAGAAGGAACTCGTCCATGACGTAATCCGCCATGCGCAGCACTTCGTCGCCGTTAGAACCCGCGATATGGGTGGACAAGAACACGTTCGGCAGCTTATACAGCGGTGATCCACTCACCGGTGGCTCGGGATCGGTCACGTCCAAGAGGGCTGTCAGGTCGGGGCGAGCGGTGAAAACTTCGATCATTTCCGGCTCATTGACGGTTGCGCCGCGTCCGGTATTGATGAACGTCGCATTCTGGCGCATCGAGGAAAACAGCTTGCCGTTCAACATGCCGCGTGTTTCCGGCAAGTTGGCGAGATGGTTCGAAACGACGTAGCCCTGTGCGAACGCATCGTCAAGCGAGACTCGCTCGATATTGTGCTCAGCGGCGATGCTGTCGGGCATGAACGGGTCGAAGACAACGACTCGCAGGTTGAATCCCTTTAGCAGGTTGATCACACGCCAGCCAATCTGTCCGGCGCCTAAAAGCGCGACCGTTTCGCCAAAATTGCCGCGACCGCCCTCATTGTTGTGGTACTTTTCGGGCGCAACATACTTGCGGCTGTTCAAAAAGTATCGCTTGTTCGCCAGCAGGATCTGTGCAAGCGTGAATTCGGCCACGGGCACGGCATTGGCCGCAGACGTGTTCACAACCAATATTCCGCGCTCAAGCAGCGGGCGCGCAAAGCCTTGCACCGAACCAGCAGCATAAAAGACGGCTTTGAGATTGGGCATGGAGTCGAGCCACGACGCGTCTGGACGCACCATTCCCCACGTCGAAAAGATGACTTCCACATCGTGCAGATGTCGCGCATGCTCGGCGAAGTTTGCGAACGTGATCCGTTCATCGTAAAGATCGACAAGCTCCCGCAGCTTCTCCAGGCGGCCTTTACCATAGACCTTGCCGAAGAGATCTGCGGACTCGCAAAAAATGGCCGCCTTTGTTTGGGGCCGATTAGCAGGCATGAGTATCGGGTGTCCTTTTCCTTAATTACTGAACCAGCGTAAAGCTGTGCCAGCGTCGGCTCGAAACTGCTCGGTCGAGTCGTCACGCACAAATTCCAGCAGCATTGCAGGCTTTCGACCGGCTGAGTATATGCAATCGGCATAGATGCGCCAGGCACTCTCGCCGTCGCTGAGCGGTCTACGCCCGGCAGCCGTCCAATGGAACAGATGAACATTTTCGAGCCACGGCAGCACCAACTTCAAGCCAGCGAGACGCTCTTCGACACTTTCTGGGCCGTTTGGCTGCCACAAGCAGCGCAACTTTCGATGATCGACCCGTCTTAGAAGCGAAACGGCCGACTCTGCCGTATCGGTTAAGGTACCCCCGTGGAACTCGTACGCGACCGTAATGCCCGCGAGCGATGCGCGCTCGCAGATATCATTCGTATCATTCGCGACGATTTCCCGGTAATCTTCGTCGGCATCGACTGAACCGCGATTTCCCGCCCAGACCCGTATGACCGGCGCTCCAAGTGCAACGGCGGAATCAAGTACCGCGTCGAAACTTTGGCCGTCGTTATTGCCTACACGGTAGTATGACCCGTAAGCCGCGACTTTCAATCCAGAGTCCGCCGTAAGTTTGGCAACTTCAGCCGCTTTGGCAGTGTCCCCGTGCGGAACGTGAATATCGCCGCCCCATTCAATTGATTTCAGACCCGCTTCAGAAACCAGCTCAACGATCTGCTCAGGTGACAGATGCCTAAACGTCACAGAAACCAAACCAACTTCAAATCCAGACATACATTCATTATCCTCAAATAGCTCGCAAATCCCTCCTAATACAAACACGAACCGTCTAGGCGAGCCGCTCGGTCGGCATGGTGTCGAGGCTCAGATCGTCTACTTTGCCCGCAGCCAAATGGTAGTGGGCGGCACATGCGATCATGGCGGCGTTGTCGGTGCAGAGTACCGGCGGCGGGATGGTCAACGGTAATCCTGCGCTCTCGCACGCCGCCGTAAGCGCCGACTTCAAGCCGGAATTCGCGGCAACGCCGCCCGCCGCCATGACGTAAACTGCACCCGTGCGTTTCGCGGCGTCCATTGTTTTGCGAACGAGCACATCGACAATCGCCTGCTGCAACGATGCGGCCCAGTCCTCGATCGGGTGATCGCCCAAACCCTTTCGGGCGGCGTTAGCAACCGACGTCTTTAGCCCGCTGAACGAGAAATCCAGCGATCCCGGATCGAGCCAAGCGCGCGGCAGTTCAATCGCCTTAGGGTTGCCAAGTTGCGCGAGCTTGTCGATCTGCGCGCCGCCAGGATAGCCGAGGCCCAGGATGCGCGCGGACTTGTCGAACGCTTCCCCCGCAGCATCGTCGCGCGTGCGCCCCAGAATCTCGTAGTCGGCATGCCCGCGAATCAGAAAAATCTCCGAATGTCCGCCCGACGCCACTAGGCAGATGGCTGGAAATTTTCATGTTGGCGCCGGTTAGGAAATTCGCATAGATATGCGCCTCAATGTGATGCACACCAATCAGCGGCTTACCGGCGGCAAATGAAATCGCCTTAGCGGCGGTGACCCCGACCAGCAGCGCGCCGAGCAGGCCGGGACGGTTTGCCACGGCGACAGCGTCGATAGACGAAAAGTCACAGTTTGCCTCCCGAAGCGCTTCCGCAATGATCAGATTGATCTTCGCAACATGCTCGCGCGACGCAATCTCCGGGACTACGCCGCCGGTTGCCGCGTGCAGATCGGCCTGCGACGCGATGATATTCGAGCGAATGGTTCGTCCATTTTCGACGACCGCGGCGCTGGTCTCATCGCAACTGGTCTCGATGCCGAGGATCAGGGTTCCGCTCACGAACGGTTCCCGCCCTTCCGGTTTTCGCCGCCAGCGTCCTCTTGCGCGAGTTCGCGTTTTCGCAAGGCAAGCGCGCGCAAATAGCGTGGTGTGGCTACGCCCTCGGCCCACATGATGATCGCGTTTTCGCCGTTGTCGGAGTAGTATGAGCGTCGGATCGCAACGTCGTGAAACTCAAACTTAAGATAGAGGTTGTGCGCGATGTGGTTGTTCTGGCGCACTTCCAAGGTCGCCCGCAGTGCGCCGCGCTTGACTCCTTCGAACATGAGTTCAATTAGTAGCCGCTCGCCGATTTTTCGACCGCGCATGATTGGGTCAACCGCGAGTGTTGTGATATGGACCTCGTCCATCACGACCCAGATTCCGCCGTAGCCGATCACCTCATGTGTATCATTTCGTCGCGCGATCACGTAGTGCGCGCTTGGATTGCCGATTTCGGTCACGTACGCGTTCGGACTCCACGGCAGCGTATAGCAGCGCCGTTCGAGCGCGGTGACGTCTGCAACATCGGAAGGGCGCATGTCGGTGAGGTATACACCGCTGGGCTCCTGCGGCATCCTGCCCGCTTCAGTTTTATCCCGCAAATCGATCATCGTTGATCGCCTGTCTCCGCGCTCACTTGCTTATCGCCCTCTATCCAATACTGGCTGCCATCTTCGTATGTTTCGCGCTTCCAGATTGGAGCGGTTGTCTTGAGCGTGTCGATGATCCACCGGCAGGCGTCGAAAGCATCCCCTCGGTGAGCCGACCCAACCACAACAATCACGCTCGCCTCTCCGATTCCCACCGGTCCAATCCGATGCGCTAGCGCGCATTCCACTGGCCACTTATCTTCCGCCTCGGCAATCAGTTCCGCAAACCGCTTTACCGCCAGCGGATTGTACGCCGTGTACTCCAGCGCTTTTACCCGTTTGCCGGAATCATGATCGCGGACATCGCCAACAAATGTGACATACGCCCCATTCTTGTTTGAGCGAACTCGGGCGGTCAAATCTTCAATGTCGAGCGGTTCGCTGGTGAGTACGGAATAGCCCATACCTGGAATTACCCTCCGCTCATCGGCGGCATAAACGCAACTTCATCGCCGTCGGACAAGATCGTATTCGGCGTCGCCCAGTCGGCATTGACGGACGCGCGGCCATAGCCGATCAGATCGCTCAGCTTGCGGTCGCGCGCTGCCAGCAGGCTGGTCAAGTCGCCGACAGTCGAGCCAGTAGGCAATGCGATGACTTCGTTCGCATGGCCGGCTAGATCGCTGAAATGGGCGAAGAAGAGGATGTTGACTCGAATTTCGGAATTCTCACTCATAAGGCGTCAGCGTGACCTTTCCGGTCTCGGGATCCTTCCAAATCGTTGCGAACTGTGTTTCGGCGCGCACTTCATAGCCCGTTTCATCGATCTCGACGTAGCAGTTTGGAAATATCCGGTCGCTGATCTTCACCATGGGTTTTTCGCTGCCAGACGCCGCCAGAGCGTGCAACCTGCTGCGCGTACCGACATAGATAGCAGTTAGCAGCTTTTGAGCAACAAGGTCTACGCTCTCCCGGAGCAGCTTCAGACGCGAATCGACCGACTGCGGCTTCCCGCTGGTTTCCGCGCTCATAATCGCGTCGATGAAGGTCTGACGCTCACGCATCTGTTCGCCAACCTTTTCGATTCGCGCCTGCGCAATGTTCGCAAGCTCGTGAAGTCGGCGGCTAGGCCCGCAGGTGACCTTGGTGGCGACCTGTCTTGCCGAACCGACTACCCGCGCATAGACGCGTTGCTGTCCGTAGACCGTGCCGCCGAGGATGACGTCGCCGACATCGACTTCGTTCGCGGCACTAATCTGGCTCTGCACAGAATGCTCAACTATGCGTACGTTTTCACCGCTGATCTTAGCGGCCTGCGCATAGCGGCAGGAGACATCACCCCGAATCGACCGCGCCGTCCCTAAAATTCCGCCCGTAACTGTCAGATCGCCGCCAGCGCGCAACGATGAATGCGACTCCGTGTAGCCATTGATCATTAATTTGCCCCGCGCGCTAACCCTGGTACCTCGCAGGGCATTCCCGTGAATAATGACATCGCCAAAGTGCTGTATGTTGCCGGTACTGATCGAAACATCGCCGTCAATCTGTTTCACAGGCTCAAGGGACATCGGCTCTGATTTCAAGGATGCCAGATACTCTGCCGTGGCCTCCGAAATTGCGACTTGAAGCGCTGCCAGATACTCCGGGCTAGGCAAACGGGCAAGGAAGGCAAATGTCCATTCCGGGGGCACATGCTGCGCCGTCTGCGATGAGATTGGGATGCCGGGACCGTCGGCCGATTCGCCGAGGGACGCGGCCGCTATCTTGACAGCGCCACTCTCATGCACAGGCAGGGATGCGTAGGCAACCTCCTGGTGCATGCAGTCGAGATACGCCGCGGCCTGGGCGACTGCAGCTTCGATCGATTCCCCTTCGACTATGATTGCGTGCTGTTCCAATTTATTGCGACTAGCAAGCGGCCACGTGCTAAAGAATATATCGGCTAAGGTCCTCGTCTTTTACAATGGATTCGAGACGCGCGCTTACATACTCGCGGTCAATGGTGACGGATTTGGTTTCGCCGTAGGGCGCTTCGAACGAAAGCTCGTCCAGCAAACGCTCCATAATCGTGTGCAGACGTCGCGCGCCAATATTTTCCATTTGCGAGTTGACCAGCGCGGCGATGCGTGCAATTTCGGAAATGGCGTCCGGCAGGAATTCGAGCATGACTCCTTCCGTGGCCATCAGTTCGGTGTACTGCTTGACCAAAGCGTTCTGCGGTTCAATCAAAATACGTTCGAAGTCGGCTTGGGTTAGGCTCTCCAGCTCAACTCGGATCGGCAGGCGACCCTGAAGTTCCGGAATGAGGTCGGAGGGTTTACTCAGGTGAAACGCGCCTGCCGCGATGAACAGCATGTAATCCGTTCGTACAGGGCCATGTTTAGTCTGAACCGTAGAACCTTCGATGATGGGGAGGATGTCCCGCTGAACACCTTCGCGCGAGACATCCGGCCCGCGGCCGCCTTCGCCGCCGCGCCCGGCGATCTTGTCCATCTCATCTACAAAAATAATGCCCGACTGCTCAGCGCGGTTAATCGCTTCGCGGATCACCAAGTCATGGTCGATCAGGCCGTGCGCCTCTTCTGCGGTCAAAATCTCTTTAGCTTCCGAGATCGTAGTGGAGCGTTTCTTGCGCTTTTTCGGCATTAGAGAACCGAGGATATTCTGCATATCCGACTCGCCACCGCCGGAATCACCCGGTCCGCCTGGACCTCCAAAGACCTGCAGGATCGGAGGCGGCGAGCTGTCCTCGACTTCGATCTCGACAATATCGCTGTCGCGTGCGCCACTCGCGATCTGTTCGCGTAGGCGCGCTCGGATGCGTTCCGTCTGCTCTTGGCGCTTCTGTGCGTACTCGTCGGTCTCCTCAGGAGCGTCTGGCGTTGTCGTTTCCGAATTGCCTTGAGTCGCGTCATGCTCGCGAGGTACCGCGATTACCCTTGCCGTGCCGGGCGTGCCGCTATTGCGGAAAAGCTGATTGATCATGTCAGCGAACGATTCGCCCTGCTGCACGGCACCATCAACGACCTTTTTCATCTTCGACCGCGGCACCGGCTGCAAAATGTCCACGATACGATCTATAGCGCGTTCGTGGGCGGAGTCCTTGACCTCCTCCTCCTTCTCCTTTTCGACCAGCCGAATCGAAACTTGCAGGAGATCCCGTACCATGGAGTTAACATCCCGTCCGACATAGCCGACTTCGGTAAACTTGGTCGCCTCGACTTTGATGAATGGCGCGTGCGCGAGCGACGCCAGCCTTCTCGCGATTTCCGTCTTGCCGACACCGGTCGGGCCAATCATCAGGATGTTCTTGGGGATGACTTCGTCGCGTAGTTCGGGGCGCAGCAGTCGGCGTCGGTATCGATTGCGTAAGGCGATGGCGACGGCGCGCTTGGCATCGTGCTGCCCAATGATATATTTATCAAGCTCCGTGACAATCTGTCGCGGGGTTAGGTCTTCCAGCATGCAAAAAATTATACCCTCTAGACCCTCCCCCGCCTCCCGAAGCGGGAAGCGGGGGAGGGTCTAGTTGTGCCGAGATCGGGTTGTAGCCATGTGACAATTGGCTTCTGACTGCTAACGCGCCATTGCCCGGTAAAATAGAAGTGAGCCATGCTTCAGGAACTCTCCATCCGCAATTTCGCGTTGATCGATCACATCGCGCTCAGTTTTCCGCGCGGCCTCAACCTGCTCACCGGCGAAACAGGCGCGGGTAAGAGCATCGTCATAGATGCGCTCGGTCTCGTTCTTGGCGAGCGGGCGTCGGGCAGCGATATAATCCGCACTGGAGCCGACAAATGCACTGTCGAAGCAATATTTGATCTGACTGGATCACCGAAGCATATCCGCGCGTTCCTCGAGCAAGAAGGATTGGTGGACGACGACAACCTGGACACGCTGGTCGTCAGCCGCGAACTGACACGTTCATCGAAAAACGCTTGCAGGATCAATGGCCGCTTGATGCCAGTTGCGGCGTTGCGTGAGGCGACCGACGGCCTCATCGACATTCACGGTCAGCACGAACACCAAACCCTGCTCGCGAGCGACCGTCACCTTGACCTGCTGGATAGCTGGCTCGGAGCTGATGCGCTTAAGCAGCGCGGCGAAGTCGAGCGGCTTTTCGCGTTAGTAGGCTCAATCCGTCACAATCTGCACACCCTTCAGGAGTCCGCCAAGGAACGCGCCCGTAATCTCGATCTTTACAGGTTTCAGCAGGAGGAGATCGACAGCGCTAATCTCATGCATGGCGAAGAAGAGGAGATGGCAGCAGAGCGTCTCAAGCTGATGAACGCCGAAAAGCTCTTCGCGCTGGCGGAAGAAGCGTACAATGCGCTCAGCAATATCGCACTGGAGGGTCTGAACACCGCCGTGGCAAGCGCTCAGCGCGCAGCCGCGCTCGATTCTGGACTGGACGCGATGTTAGTGCAGCTAAACGAAGCGCTCATTGCTGCTGACGATGCCCGGCATTCGCTGCGTTCGTACCGTGACAGCATCGAGTTTAATCCTGACCGATTGGAACAGATCGAGGAGCGCCTCAATCTGATCCGCACATTGAAGCGCAAGTACGGCGAGACGATCGAAGAGATTCTTAGCTACAATGCTGAGCTAATCTTGAAACTCGATCTGCTGGAAAACAGCGAGGCGCGGGAAGCGGAACTGACCAAAGAATTGGAACGAACGGAGCGCGACCTAGGCTTGGCTGCGACCGGACTGTCGGACGTACGTCGCAAGGCAAGCAAGCAATTTGGCGATCAAATCCTTTCCGAGCTGCGCGACCTTGGCATGCCGCAGGCTCAATTTGAAGTTGCGGTCGAAAGTCAGCCGGTTTCGTCAAAAGGTGTGGACAAAGTCGAGTTTGTGATTTCGCCAAACCCGGGCGAGCCGCTCAAAGCGCTGGCGAAAGTTGCATCCGGCGGAGAACTTTCGCGTATCATGCTGGCACTAAAATCGGTACTATCACGGGCAGCGTACGTGCCGACGCTCATCTTTGACGAGATCGATGTCGGAGTCGGCGGACGAACCGCCGCGACCATCGCGCAGAAACTGGCAGCACTGTCGCAAAATGCGCAGGTCTTTTGCATCACGCACTTGCCGCAGATCGCGTCGCAGCCAGCCGCCGCGCACTACTATATTGAAAAGAGGGTGGAGCAGGGGCGGACGACTGTGCATATCACGCCGCTAGATTCCGAGGGACGAGTCGAAGAGGTTGCGCGCATGCTCGGCGGCTCACGTGTCTCGGCAACAGTTATTGAGCACGCGCGCGAAATGCTTGCGCCGGCACTCAGTTTGACCTAGGGCGCTCAAGAGAAGTTGGCGGATTTTCGCAAAGTTAATTACTGGCAGTTGTTGACCGTGTATCTGAAGGGAAAATATGTTCGCGAAAAAAGACCTTGTGCTGGCGCAGGAGTATTTCGGGTTTCTGCTCCTCAATATGTTCGACCTGTTTCTCACAGGCTGGATTTTCAAGCACGAAGGAGAGGAGGCAAACGGCGTCGCGCTATGGGTCTTGCACAATTTCGGCCTGAGCGGCTTTGCGCTTTTCAAGTTCATCATGGTAATTCTTCTGATCGTGATCTGCGAAGTAATTGCGCTGGTGAACATTCAGCGAGCGCGGGCAGTTATCTTGGGAGGGTGCGCACTCTATGTCGTTGTGGTCGTGTATGAATGCGCTTTGATTTTCAAATACATCGATACTCCGGTATTGGAGCACCAGAATGAAACCGGCACTTCTTCAATGCGGCAAGATCGCAGGCCCCCCGCACCAGGTTCGCTCAGATTTGTCGCGTAAGTCATTCGATTTAATTCCACTTGACATCCACTTCCGCTAGTCGTTCTAAAATTCCCAAGCTCTGCCCGCGCTGCGGCGCGTTTTATCAGGACCTTTCGTCGCAAACATGCCCGCAATGTTTTGCGCGCCTGGAAGTACTAAGCGACGACGACGCCATTGCCCTAATCGCCGAGCAGGAAAAGCGCGCCAGCGATCCTGAAATCCTTCGGCTCAAAGCGGCGGATGACGAACAGTTTCGTGAACAGTCGTTTGGCGCGTGCTTTGGCGTGGCTTTGATTTTGCTAGCGACTGTTATCATCGCCGCGATCTTTATCATTTCCGCTGCTCACAGGCAAGCCAGATATACTGCTGCCGACAGTCATTCAGTTTCGGTTACGCAGCCTTCTTCCGGACTTCCTGCCGACTTCGACACCATCATCCCACGAAAACTGGCAGGATCCATGCGCTCTGAGGAGGACGTGGATCAGACATTGCCCGGCACCAACATCGCGATCTATCACGCCACTTATACGTCCGGCGACCAGGTTTTCGCGCTTACTTCGATGCAGGCAACGTCGTCGCATACGGCAACGTTGACATTTGCGGCATCGTTTGCGGCAAAACAGCATGCCCCGCCGTATTTGCAGCAGGAAGTTCGAACGGCAGTGGCGCAATATAGCGTCATAGGGCCGCGCAATGATTCGCTGCACGCCGATGTAGCTGCGCTGTCCGGCCACTAGATTTTTGCGCTAACCGCGCTTGAAGGAGCACTGATTCCATGAACAAAATGCTGAAGCGGGCGCTGCTTGCTGGCGCGCTCATAGCCGGTCCGGCACTGATCAACAACGCCATCTTTTCGCGCGCGAAAGCGCTTGGCAATCCGCTGGGAGGAGAAGGGCGTTTCTGGCCGTGGCGTGAGGGCGATGTTTTCTACACGCGGCAGGGAAGAGGCGACCGGCCCGTTCTATTTCTGCACGGCATCTACGCTGCTGCGAGCATCTACGAATGGCGCAAGAATTTCGATGCCATCGGTGAGCACTCGGACGTGATCGCGATGGACTGGCTTGGCTTTGGCCTCAGCGACAAGCCGCACATCCGCTACAGCGACGGTCTATTTATCGAACTCCTGCGCGACTTCATCAAGGAAGTCGTTGGCAAACCGTGCATAGTGGTGGCATCGTCGCTTGCCGCCGCCTATGCTGTCGAAGCCGCGGCAGCGCTGCCCGATCTGATTGAGACTTTGGTTCTGGTGTGTCCAACGGGATTTCGCAACCTGGCCGACGAGGACGATTCCGCCATGCAGGAAGTCAAATTTCGCACCGTTACCGCGCCGATTGTCGGAACGAGCCTCTATAACGCGATCACGTCGCGCGCGGGTCTTCGTAGTTATCTTCAGGCCAATATCTATTTTGACCCCTCGTATGTCACCGACGAAATGATCGATCACTACTCGACCGCTGCGCATCAATACGGATCGCAGTACGCGCCGCTGTCGTTCATTTCCGGCGAACTTAACCATGATATCGAGGACACGTTCCCGAATCTCCCGCAAGAAAACATCCGGATTGTCTGGGGACGAGAGGCGCAGCAGACACCACTTTCGGATGCAGAGCCGTTCCTAGCCGCCAACCCGCATGCCGAACTGACCGTTTTTGATAAGGCGGGACTTTTGCCGCAGGATGAGCAAGCACCAGCGTTCAACCGGTTCATCACCGAACTGCTGGGCGCAGAGGCGACATCCGAGCAGCCGAAAAAGACAAGAGCCAAGGCGAAGAAGTCGGCGTGAAGTTCGCGTTTGCGTGCAGGGTTAGCTAGCGCTTTGGCTAAGCCGTGTCGAAGAGGGTTGAGGAGCTATGGAGTGAACCCCTCCTTCCGAAAGGAGGGGAACCGAAAAAGGCCCTTTACTTAGTAGCCTTATAATCCTTCCACAATCCCTCGAACTCTGCGATTTCGGCCGCGAGAACGTCCATGCCGCCTTGCCAGAACGTAGCGTCATCGAGCTTCACTCCCACCTTGTCCATGAGCTGCTGAGGGCTGAGGCTCCCGCCCGCGCGTAGGACACTGAGGTACTTTTCGGGGAACGTCGCGCCCTCCTTCTTGTACATTTTGTAGAGCGAAAGGACGAGCAGTTCGCCGAACGAGTACGCGTAAACGTAGAACGGCGAGCCGATAAAGTGGCTGATGTACGACCACCAGACCTTGTGCTCGTCGCCAAGCTCCAGCGAATCGCCGAACATATTCTGGATCGCGGTCTGCCAATATCCGCCGAAATCCTGTAGCGTTAGTTCGCCCTTTTCGCGGCGATGCTTGTGCAGTGCTTGCTCAAATCGGTACATGGTCGCCTGGCGGAAAATGGTCGCGAACGAGTCTTCGATCTTGCCGGCCAGCAGTGCGAGGCGCTCTTTGGCGTCGGCGTCCTTCTGCAGGTTTTCAAAGACCAGCATCTCGCCAAACGTGCTCGCTAGCTCGGCCATCGGCAGGGTTCCGTGGAAATTGAAGTACGTTTGGCCGCGTGAAACATACGAATGCACACCATGACCAAGCTCATGCGCGAGGGTCATGACATCGCGGCTGCGCTCCAGATACGACATCAAAATGAAGGGATGGACATCGGGAGTGGCGTATGCGCAGAACGCCCCTCCACGCTTGCCGGGGCGCGGCGCGGCATCGATCCACTCCTTGTCGAAGAAATCCTGCGCGGCGGCACTCATGACCGGCGAAAACGCGTCGAACGCCTCCAAAATCAGCGCGCGAGCATCGTTCCACACCACCTTGCGGTCGCTTTCGAACAAGGGCGCGTATCGGTCATAGTGGGTCAGCTTGTCGAGGCCGAGGACATCGCGCTTGATCTTATAGTACCGATTGACCAGGCTGTAGTTATTCTCGCAAGTGGTCGCGACAAGCTCGACCGTTTCAGCGGAAAGCTCGTTTGACAGGTGCCGCGACTGTTCCGCAGTCTTATACTTGCGCAAGCGATCCTTGACATTCTTGTCCTGCATTAGCGTGTTCGAAATGAATGCCAATGTCGGTGCGACCGTGTTCAAACCCGCGCTGAACGACTCCGCCGACATTCGGCGCTCCTCGCGATCCGCCTCGTACAGCTTGGCCAGCAGTTCCGATTGAGACAGCTCCTGCCCCTTGTACTGAAACTTCAGTTTCGACGTGATCTCTTCGAACAGCCTGCGAAATGCGCGCGCGCCTGTGTTCGCTGTCTCTTCGAGGAGAGTCTCTTCGGTTTCCGAAAGCATGTGATCTCGGAACGCACGGGTGGTTTCCAAGAAGTGGCCGTACTTTGCGAGTTCGGGATCGGAGAGGAGAGGAGTAAGGACTTCGTCCGGGATTTTGCAGATATCGAGGGAAAAGAAGATGACCGGGATGGAAATCTCCGTGTCCTTCTCCATCATCTTTTGCAAGAACGCGCCATTGGCCGGATCGCTTGTATCGGCGGAGAACCGCAGGCTGGCATAGACATGCGGCTTGGCAAGCTCCTGCGAGATCGATTCATACTCCTTGATGGCCGCGACAAGGGTTGCGGCGGTCAAATCAGGCGTATTAATTTTGCCTTGGTAGGTCTCTTGGAACTTGACCGCGCGGCTCATGCAGGACGTCAATGTCTGCTCGATACGCGGATCGTCGGGCGAGGAAAACAGGTCGGAGAGGTTCCAGCTGATCCCGCTGGCGGACGTGGCTACATTTGTAGCTAATTCATTGCTCATGGGGCAGGATACCGCAGCGAAATGCCAAAGTCAATGAAAAGTGTCAGATATGGAGGATTTTGAACGACGCGCGATAAACGTAAATCAGTGTGCAAATCTGGTTCACTTATCGACTTTCTTGAGCATCTACCGGTGCAGTCGAAAAAGCGCATACTCCTCTATGGATAATGATTGGTACTTGCGCCGAAATTGTGCGTTGTTCTCCCTGCAAAGCCCGCGCACGTAGCGGCAGTCCGCAGCAATTCGTCGCGCAGTTTGCGCATTTAGCAGGTCGAGCGTGGCCATAATGATAGTGGCCGCTTCGCTCGTGGTTATCGCTCATAGGAGTTAATTTTTTCGATGCCTAGTCGAGTTACATTGTCCGCCCAGACCAACAAGCCGTATGTGCCAACGTCGCATTACGAAGAGGATCCGGTCTACGCATTGCTCAAGATTGACCCCATGGGTACGCAGGCCATGGCAAACCCCTTCGGAGGTCGCTCAAGCCTCAATCTGGTCCTGATCGTGGACTCGTCGGGCACGATGTTCAACTTCCAGCTTTCGCCGGAGGAGCGCGAATATTGGATGAGCCTGGCGATGTCGCGCGATGAGCTCGATCGCGGCACGGCCGATGATCGCGATGCCGTCTATTGGGGAGGGCAGACGCTCAACGAGATGCAGAGCGTTGTCCGCAAGCCGATGACCCTAGCCGTGGAAGCGATCAAGCAGCTTCTCGCCAAGCTCGAGTCGGGCGACAATGTCAGCGTAATCGCGTTCGCCGATCAAACCTACACGGTCTTCACGCAGGCGGACTGGGTGACTCGCCCCGACTACTGCCTCAACGCGCTGGACGATCTCCTCGAGCAGCGCCTTCCCTACGATATCGGCACTGGGACACACATGGCGTTTGCGATCAATCAGGCTGGTTCGCAGATGTCGCAGATGGCAAAGGACTCCGCGGTCAATCGAATCTTGGTCTTGTCGGACGGCATTGTTCAGGATCGCCGCGAAACATTTGAAGCCCTCGAAGAGGTGAAGCTGAACGGCTTTGCCATCAGCACGATTGGAATCGGCGACGAGTTCGACGAAGAGTTCCTGATGCGGGTCGCGGACACGTCGCGCGGCGACTATTACTACGCGGCCACAAGCGACGAAATCACCGGAAAGCTTCTGAGCGAACTGACGGTCATGAAGGCAAGCTCGCTGCACCGAGTCCATATCGAAGCCGAAGGGCAGGGCGGGGCGATGGTGCAGGATGTCTACATGGTCAGTCCGTCGATGAGCATCTTCGATGAAATGGACACCAACGGCGCTGTTTTGCGCGCCCGAATTGGCGACCTTCAAAGCGATCATATCACTTGCCTGCTGTTTCAGATGGCGCCGGCATTGCTCAGCGCCGGCGAGCATCCGCTGGCCAATATCACGTTGACTTGGCAGGAGACATCCGACACGGGATCGCTCTCGGCCGAGCAGTCCGCGACCGCCAAGCTGAGCCAAAGGTTCAGCGACGACCCGACGCTCATTGCCCAGCGCAATGCTGAAGTACAGGACTTCGTAGACCGATTTACGGTCTACAAACTGGAGCGCGAGGCGCAGCGCGCGCAAGAGCGCGGCGATATCGAAGGCGCGCGTCAAAAGCTGGGCGCGGCTACCCGTGAGCTACAAAAACTGGGTGAAACCGAACTTGCTGCCGATCTCGAGCACCAGATGGCCTCGTTCGGAACCGGAATCGCCGACCCGTCGCGAATCAAGCGCATCAAGGCGACGACGCGGAAACTGGCGGACAAGGCCAAGCCTACCTAAGACCTACCCACAGCGCGTTGCGACCCTCCCGAAACGGCACAGTCCGACCTACCCCGCGACAAGTCGCGACCCTCCCGAAACGGGAAGGTAAGGAAGGTGCAAGAGAAGTACATTTGAACTTTAGTCACAAGATTCGACCACTTGCGGTACTAGCAATTGCAGCCCTTGTCTGCCTTCTTAGCTTTGCCCCTGTCGGTGCTGACGGCGGTTCAACTCCTCCAATCACAATTTGCATCGACCCTGGCCATCCGTCCGAAGTCGGTCGCGGCACAGCCGGACGGCATGTTTCCGAGATGCATGTCGCCTGGGTCGAGGCGAACGATGTCAAGAAACTGCTCGAAGCGCAGGGCGTGCATGTTGTGATGACGAAATCCAGCGAATCGCAGTTTGTCACCAACATCAACCGGGCGACCATCGCGAACAACGCCCGCGCGTCGCTGCTAGTGCGATTGCACTGCGATGGCGGAGCACCAGGTTCAGGATATGCTGTCTATTTTCCTGATCGCGCTGGAATATCGCATGGCGTTAGGGGGCCGAGCGCCGGCGTTTTGGCACCAGCAAAATCGCCGCCGAAACATTCCACGACACAATGCGCAGCGATTTGTCCGGCGTGTTTCCGGATCGCGGCCTGCACCCGGACACGTTAACTCGCGTCGGCGGCAAACAGGGCGCGCTGACCGGCTCCGTGTTCGCAAAGGAGCCGGTCTTGCTAGTCGAGATGTGCGTCCTGACCAATTCCAAGGATGAGGACTGGATAATGTCCGCTACGGGCGAGCACGCCATGGCCAAGGCGCTGGCGGACTCGGCCATGGCGGCCGATCAATTAATCCTAATCTCGGCGCAGCGATTTGTTGCTCCCTAAGGCGTCACCGTAAACGGCTGAGACGAATAGACGGTATGCGTTGTGCCGGTTAGCACCTCCGTTACTTGCACCGGCCCGCTTGTCGCTCCCGACGGAACAACTACGTTAATGGTGGTCGTTGAGAACGATGTCGGCGTTGCGCTCACCCCGTTGAAACTGACCGACGACACTCCTGCGAAATTGGCCCCATTGATCGTGATTGCCTGTCCCACGCTTCCTGACGCAGGCGCGAAGCTCGTGATGATGGGAGAATACAGGTTTAGGCGGAAAACCGTGCCCTCAAGCTCGTCGGAGCTGTCGTGCGGCGCGGGTGTTCCGCCTTGTATCGTAACCCCGTACAAGTTGCCGTCCACACCTTCTGTCAGCGGCCCCACCGGCATATATCCGGTCGTTCCAGTCGGCGACAGGTTTGCCAGCACGAAGAACGAGTTTGCGCCTTCGGTCCCGACTTGGAATATCGTGCCGCCGTCGTATGTTCCACCTAGGCTAGCGACTCCATATAGTAGACCGGTCGATCCTTGGATGAGCGCGCCTGATGGTCCATCCGCCGCGGGTGGTTCCATCGAAGAGATCCATCACATGGAACGTGTCCCCTGCGGTCTTTGCGATTTTATAGATTGCGCCGCTGTTTCCCTGGTAGCCCGCGTTCATTCCGTAAAGCATTCCATCACTTGCTTCCATCAGCGGCCCTGGATGCGCGCCGTCCGTGCTGACGAACGTATGCAAGATACTGAACTTGCCAGTCGAAAGCTGATACTTGAAGATGACCCCGTTGTTAATCAATTGATCGCCCACCGATCCGCCGTAATAGCATGTCCCGTAGAGGTTGCCGTCGGAAGACCCAATCAGCCCGGTGGGTGTTTCGCCGTCAGCCATGCCCGTAAACATGTGTACCAACTGGACATGCGAACCATCGGGCGTAATCCTGTCGAGCGTACCGGCGTTATCTATGCCACCATTGTTCGTGACGCAATAGAAATACCCGTCAGAACCGATGACGGGATTGCCAATGGGATCTCTGCCGTACGCTCCCTGAAAGCTAAAGACTGGTTGAATGGAGTTGTCCGAAAGAAGGGCGTACAGTTCGCCGCACTCGCTACTGCCTCCGTACTGAACAAGTCCGAATAGCTGTCCTGCTGATCCCGGTGTGAACCCTCCGACCGGGCCGTAAGGATTTGTCGAAGTCGAATCGTCGAATTCGTCAACAACGCTGTATGCTCCGTTGGAACTTAGCTTGTAGATTGTCCCCGAACCAAAAACTCCGCCGGAATTGGTGCTACCGACAATGGAATGGTCAGGGTTCACAACGAGCGGAGCGTTGGCGACTGAGCCGTCGAATAGTCCGTTGCCGAACTGATAGATGATTTGGGCGGGGGCAGGAGTCGTAGACTGCCTGTAGATCGTGCCGTAGTTGGCAATTCCGCCTACGGACTGAGTGCCGTATAGGTTGCCATCTGCGCCGATGATTGGGCCGGGACTTCCAGTCGTTACCGCAGTCGTTCCAGTATTAAGCGTCGATAGAATAGTGTAGGTGGAAGTCGGCACGTTGTACTTGAAGATCAATCCCTCAGTATTTGGCCCGATTGGGGTGCTTCCGTAGAAATTTCCTTGGCCGTCGGTACACAACGTGCAGCTCAGACTTGCACCATCAACCGATGGGTCGAACGTATAAAGCTCGGTAATGGCACCGCCTGTGATCGGCATTCTAAAAATTCCGCCAGGCAACCGTTGTCCAGCTGCGCCTGCAGTCCAGTAGAAGTAGCCGTCGCCACCATAGCAGAGACCCGTTGGCCCACCGGCATTACCCTGAATGACATTGAAGCCTGTGCCGTCCATTTGGATCGAGTCAATGCATGAAAATTGGTCATATGCGGAGTCTTGGAGTCCCAGACAGCATTCGTAGAGAGTGTTGTTGACTAAAATTGGCGCAGTTACAAAGCTAGTTCCTCCGTAACGGCTCCCCGATATGTCGTAAATATCCTTGAATGCTTGACCGTCTGCATTGATCTTATAGAATGCGCCTTCAAAATTTGCGCCGCCGCCAGATGCCATGCCGTAAAGCACGTGGCCTGGTCCTTCGACAAGACCGCCCTCCGGGTATTTAGGTGGCGGGTATTCATAATCGTTGGATATGAATGAGTAGATCTGAGAGTAGTTCGTGCCGTCCATAGCAATCTTGAAAATTGTTCCTGCGTTATCCATCCCACCGTAAGTCGTGATGCCGTAAAGATAGTGGGAGTAGGATTCTTCAATCAGAGTGCAAGCTGGATTCACGCCATCGACACCGTCGGCCGAATAGGTGAATGAATACAAAGTGGTGAAAACGCCCGACGGAGTGATCCGGTAAATCGTACCGTCGTTGTTTGGGCCGCCTAGAGTGGTCGTTCCATAGAAGTTGCCATCGGATCCAAGCAGCAGTCGGCCGCTAGTCGCATCCGGTTGCCAGCCATCGCCGAACTCGTTAAACGTGTGCAGCGTGTCGATCGTGGGCAATGCGGCCAAGGCGCGGTGCGCCGAGGGGGTAGCCAAAAATGTGGCGAGGATGGCGCCGAAAATCGACATTGCAAATCGTCGGTACATGGTTTAACCTTTCGGCAAGCTCAACAATAAGCTAGCTTGCCTTACGATAGATATGCTGACTGGCAACGTTTCTTAGATTGGTCGAATCTGCTAATTGTTCAAAACGCGTAGCTGCTATTCCTCCTTGATTATTCGCCGCCTTGGAATTTCCGGCGTAATCATCCTTATTTCCGGCAAATATACTAGGCAATATTCACAGGGCCAAATGCCGGGACCGCCATTCCCGCCTCGTCCGCAAGCTGGCAGAACGGATTGAAACCGTAGCCGTAGACGAGTTGCGCGTCAACCGGCAGTTCCTGGGCCGAAATGAGCAGCACTTCACGACTATCGGCCGGATTGACTTTCGTCTTGTAGAACCAGTTTGGTTCAAAGACGCCGTTGACCACCATTCCAAACCCAGGAATTCGCCCAAGCGGATCGGGAGATTCGCAAGCCGCCATTGACGCCGCTAAGCTTCACCCGCAAACTGGTCTTGTCGAACACGCTCACCGATAGTATGTCGATTGTGGAGGGAGCTTCAACGCCATAGACTTTGGCTAACGCGACGTCCGCCATCCGCTTACCCAACACTTTCAGCGCCTCGGTTCCAATGTGGATGCCGTCGTCGATACTTAGGTCAATGGCGGGAACAACCGCCGTGTTTGGAACAACGCTCGGCAAAAGTCGCTGCTGATCGCGGATGCTTGTCCACGCCATTTGCTGCGCGCTCCATTCGGAGGGGTTCTTCATTAGAGTCCGATTGTCCGGATGCGCCATGACTCCAAGCTGGACGATATAGAACGGCAGTTCCGGAGCGTCGAGGTCGGCGCGCCATGAAGAGATCAGCGCTTTCATGCGTTCTGTGTAAAGGAGCGCATCGGCAGGATTGCAGTCGCTTTCCCCCTGATACCAAAGAACGCCTCTCAGCACAGACTCTGGACTTGTTTCGAGCGCGAGCTTGGTGCGGCGCAACATTGCTCCATAAAGGGATTCGCTGCCAAGATGCTTGAGCGCCGGGCTCCATTGCTGCATCGATGTGCCGCCGTGCGCGACCGGCAGCAGGTCGATCTTGTTCCCTGTCTTGGCGGCAATGTGCTTGGCGAATGTCAGCCCTAGCCCGGTGCCTTGCTTGCGTGTGCGACGATACTCCGCTCGTGCTGCGGGCAAGTCGACATCGCCGAGATGACGCCAATGAACTGGATCGACCGCCTCAATCATCCAGTGGAGCGGCTCCTTGGCCACCTCCCAACGGTCGCCATGAACGA
Organism: uncultured Armatimonadota bacterium; assembly: GCA_963699265.1. GTDB lineage: Bacteria > Armatimonadota > Armatimonadia > Armatimonadales > Capsulimonadaceae > CAXSEA01. The sequence goes on from OY969427.1 coordinate 4,026,139, forward strand.
AGCAGCGGACATTTTCTTCCGAAGCTCCTCGTGCGGAGTCGACAAAAGGCCGCAGCCCTCCATATTCGATTGACCGGCAAGTATCCAGAGATCAGGCATAACGGAAGTTCCTCAGATCGAAAAGTTGGATTGAGGGGTTGTTTCGAGGGGAGGTGGCCTGAGTCCTGCTGGAGTTTGTAGAATAGGTTATATTGGGTGAACCCGAACGAGGCATCTTATGTGACGGCTAGTAAAGAATGTAGGAGTAGCGTAAATCTATTTTCTAGTCAGTGAAACCGTAATCCCGTTATGCACGTGCAGCCTTGTTGTCCACCCCTCTTCCCCCTCGCAACCCCGTTGTGCTATAATAAATTACCTGAAGACATAGCCCTTGTCCGAAGAGCGGGTTCGCACCCGCTCTTTGTTCGTCTAAGGCTTTTGGCAATATTACTGGCCCAATAATTAGTGACATGGCAGGGCTGATCTTTCGTATTGTAGTTTTGTACCAACGTTTCGGAGAATAACGCGCGATGAACGGCAATTTTTTAGATGAGCTTCGTGCCATTGAAAAGGAAAAAGAGATCCCGCTTGAGACCCTCCAGCGCACCCTCGAACTCGCGCTAGGGAAGGCCTACAAGAAGCATTTCAATATCGCCGGCGAAGTGGTCGTCCACATCGACCAAACTCCCAACAGCAAATCCGCCTTCAAAGTGAAGGTCGATAAGCAGGTGGTCGAGGATGTCGAGAACGAGCACGCGGAGATGACTGTCGCAGTTGCCCGGCAAAAGTACAAGCCCGACGCGCAGCTTGGCGATTTCATCCAGATTGAAGTCAGCCCGGAAAGCCTCGGCAGGATTGCCGCGCAGACTGCCCGTCAGGTGATGATGCAGGAGATCCGCGAGACCGAGCGCGAAAAGGTGTTCGAAGAGTACAACACCAAGATCGGCGAAGTTGCGACGGGGATTGTCCAGCGCAAAGAGGGCAACAATGTCTTCATCAACATCGGCAAGCTGGAGGCGCTCCTTCCGTACCAGGAACAGGTGCCCGGCGAGCCGTACCGGTTTAACGACAGAATCAAGGTCTATCTGCTGGAAGTCAGGCGGCTAGGGCGAGGACCGAGCGTTGTTGTGTCGCGTAGCCATCCCAGCCTGATTCGGCGGCTGTTCGAACTGGAAGTCCCAGAGATCGCCGACGGTACGGTCCAGATCAAAAGTGTCGCCCGCGAAGCCGGCGCTCGCTCAAAGATCGCCGTCAACGCCGAGGACGACAAGATCGATCCCGTGGGCGCATGCGTCGGCCATCGCGGCGGACGCGTACAGGCGGTCGTCAACGAGCTTTACGACGAAAAGATCGACATCATCCGCTGGAGCGAGAATGTGTCGCAGTTTGTAGCGGAGTCGCTGTCACCTGCCAAGGTGGCATCTGTAGTGGTGAACGAAGAAAAGAAGTCGTGTTACGTGCTTGTGCCGGACAATCAATTGTCCCTCGCGATTGGCAAGAGCGGCCAAAATGTGCGCCTCGCGGCTCGTTTGACCGGATGGCGTATCGATATCCGGTCCGAGTCGCAGGCGGCGCGCGCGCTATTTGAGAATGCCGAAGGGCCAGGCGGAGCAAGCTTGCCGGGCGAAGGAGTCGCAGCGGGTGCAGCAAAGACGCAAACTGTTGCGACCGCAAGTCCAAGCGGCGAGGCGGCATCGATCCTGTCAATTCCGGAAGGCGAAAGCGGCGACTTTGTGACCTACGACGAGGACGTCACGATAACTGCCGACATGCTTCGAGACTTCGACGCGGAATAGCAAGCCCAACCTTTGGCGGCGAGCCGAATTTCGGTTCGCCGCCTGAATTTGGTAAGATTATGACTGCAAGCTCGGAAGCAGTTTCACCTGCGAAAAAGACGCGGCACCTGCCGATTCGGTCATGCGTAGTTTGCAGACAGACATCGGACAAGAGAGCCTTACTGCGTGTCGTTCGACTACCTGAAAAGGACGGCGGCGCAGTCGTGGTGGATCCGACCGGAAAGAAATCCGGACGAGGCGCGTATGTCTGCGCGCAGGCAACTTGCATTGACCTGGCGAGCAAGCAGAAGCGGTTCGAACGGGCGCTATCGGTGCCTGCCGGGAGTGTTTTGCCCGAAATTTTTGTTGAATTAAAGGGCCTAGTGAAGAAGGAAAATTTGCTGAGTGAAAGTCCCGCATCATAACGGGATTTAAGTGATCTTTGCAAGGACTGCACTTCTGGTTCCTCTCCTTTCTGAAGGAGAGGCTAGGTGAGGTGGGACGTAATTGTCATTTCGACCGAACTGAGGAACGATGGTAGCGGAGAAATCTCTCGTTGGCCCGAAAGACGCCGAGAGATTTCTCCACTATGCTCGTTCCTCGCGTCGGTCGAAATGACAGAACCTAACCCCTCCATTCGAACGGGGGGTACTGAAATTGACCTGCATGAGGCGTTGTGCGCGGGCACATTGCCCTATGTGTAGAACTTGTCAGGTAGCGCATAACAAGCCACGCCTCGCGTGGTAATGTCGAAACAACGAGGAGTAAGCCTATGGCTACGCTTTAATGCAAATGCGGACGTGAGCCACGGATTGCGGCCATGTGCAAAATAGATGCCGCGCTGCACGTCCCAAGAAAAGAAGGTGATTGGAATGCCCGTCGAAACAGAACTCAAGAAGGTCGAGATACCTTCCGTAGTTACACTTAAAGAATTTTCGGAACTCCTTGGAGTGCCTGCCGCCGATATTCAGCGAAAGCTGATGGCGCTGGGAGTACTTGCCGCACTCAATCAAAAGCTGAGCCCTGAAGTTACAACTAGGCTCGGAAAAGTTTTTGGCTACACCGTCACTGTAGTCCAGTCGTCAACACCCACCCCCGCCGCTGCAGGCGGAGCGTCTGTGCCGCCGGTCAAGTCCGCAATTGGCGCGGATGCTCCAGCGGGTGCGCCGAATGCGCCGCGCATCAAGATCAAGGGCGCGGGCGGACCAGTATCACGGCCACCAGTGGTCACGATCATGGGCCATGTCGATCACGGCAAGACCACGCTTCTTGACGCCATCCGCAACGCCAATGTCGTCGGCGGCGAGTTTGGCGGCATCACGCAGCACATCGGCGCGTATCAAGTCGAAGTGCCCGATCCCGACAACGAAGGTCAGATGCGCAAGATCACGTTCCTGGACACTCCCGGCCACGCAGCATTTACGGCAATGCGCGCACGTGGAACACAGGTTACCGATATCGCGGTGATTGTGGTTGCTGCCGACGATGGCATCATGCCGCAAACAATCGAGGCGATCAGCCATGCCAAGCAGGCCGGCGTCCCGATTGTGGTTGCGCTCAACAAGATGGATAAGGAGGGTGCAAATCCTCAGCGCGTCCTGATCCAATTGACCGAGCATGATGTAGTCACAGAAGACTACGGCGGCGACGTGCAGACCGTTGAAGTTTCGGCACTGAAGAGAACCGGTCTTGATAAGCTGCTCGAAACTATCCTGCTTGTCGCGGATGCGGAAGTCGAGCCAAAGGCAGACCCGAACGCAAACGCTGTTGCTGCTGTAGTCGAAGGCCAGCTTGACAAGGGACGTGGCGTTGTTGCTACTGTTTTGGTCGAGCAGGGCACGCTGAGATCCGGTGATGCAGTGGTCGCGGGATCGTCTTTCGGGCGTATCCGTGCGATGATCAACGACCGCGGCCAGCGTGTCGAGCGTGCGACTCCGTCCACGCCGGTTGAAATCCTCGGATTGAACTCGGTGCCGGTCGCTGGTGACCGCCTGGAAGTTGTCAAGAACGAAAAGATTGCTCGTCAACGCGCTTCGGAGCAGGCCACCACGGAACGCGATACGCGCCTTGGTGCGACCACTCGCATTACTCTTGAAGACATTGTCAAATCGTACAAGGAGGGTACCGTCAAGGAACTCAACTTGATCCTGAAGGGCGATGTGCAGGGCAGTGTCGAGGCGATTAAGCAGTCTTTGGAAGGCATCGACCATCCGGAAGTGAAGGTGAAGTTCATCGACACCGGAGTGGGGCCGATTGGGGAGACGGATGTGCTTCTAGCATCGGCGTCGGGCGCGCTCTGCATCGGCTTTAACGTCAAAGCCGATAACGCAACCCGTAGGCTGGCCGAAAAAGAGCACGTCGAGATCAAAGAGTATCAGATCATCTATGCGTTGATCGACGATATCCGCCTCGCCATGGGCGGTCTGCTGGAGCCAGTATATGAGGAGGCGCCACTTGGAACGGTCGAAGTGCGCGCGGTCTTCAAACTGCCGAAGGCTGGCGGGGTCATCGCAGGATCATATGTTCAGGATGGCAAGATTACTCGCGGATCGAATGTCCGCGTGCGGCGAAACAAGGTGCTTGTATTTGAGGGAAAGGTCACCACATTGCGCCGTGAAAAGGACGATGCCCGTGAAGTGGCTGCTGGCTACGAGTGCGGCATTGTCGCAAATGGCTACATGCCGGAGATCGGGGACATCATGGAAGTGTTCGAGATTCGCCGCGTGATTAGGTCGATTTAGGCAGGCCCGCCCTACCCCGAAACATGTTTCGACCCTCCCGAAACGGGAAGGTAAAGAAATTGACGCATTTCCTAGTCTTTCCCTTCCCGCTTCGGGAGGGGTGGCGAGGAACGAGCCGGGGTAGGTGGGAAGGTGGGGCTATGCACATTGGCGCGCTGACGGTCGAAATCGATATTCCAGGCTCGGAATCGTTGAAGGACAAGCGCCAAGTGGTTCGCAGTCTGATCACGCGTATTCGCGACAAGATCAATGTTTCCGCAGCCGAAGTGGGCGAACTTGACAAATGGCAGCGCGCGACATTGGCGTTTGTCGTCGTTTCCAACGAGCAGGCTCATGCCGATCAAGTGCTCGAAAAAGTTACGCACATGATCGAAGCGGAACCGATGTGCGATGTGATTGGTATTGAGCGGGAGATGCTGTAGGTTGTTTGTCCTTCTGGACAGGTCTGCTTCAACGAAGAGGCAGCTGCAAAATCAGGGACTTGGCAAGTTTGAAAGGTTAAGATCATGCCCGCAACTCGAAAAGTGCGATTGGGTGAAACGATTCGTGCCGAGCTTTCGGAGGTTATCCGTCGAGAGCTGCGCGATCCGCGACTTACGGCCGGTCTGCTGTCCATCGTGGATGTGGATGTTTCGGCGGATTTGAAGTACGCGACTGTATATGTGAGCGTCTTTGGGGACGAAAAGGTTCGAAAGGATGCGCTCAATGCGCTTCGCGGGGCATCTGGCGTCTTGCGCAGCGAACTTGGCCACACGAAAGCGTTCAAAAGTGTACCGGAACTGCATTTTCGATACGATGAAAGCCTGGAGCGCGGCACGAAGATCGCGACATTGATCGACGATGCCGCGCAGCAGGGCGAATCGCTTGGCATCCCGATGGAAGAAGAGCCGGTAACCGCAAAACCGGCGGCCTAACAACCAAGTGCGGTCATTCCAAGTCCCGTTCATGGACAGGCGGGACTAAATATTCATGCTATCAGACGAGAACATCCCGACATTGCCCGAAGATTTGGACGCACCACCCAGCGGCAACCACCCCGGCCCAACGACTCTCGACGGCACCGATCTAAGCGCGGCTTCGGCTGCAATTGCAGCAGCGCAAAAAATTGTCATGGCTTGCCACATCAATCCTGATGGCGATGCGCTGGGCTCGCTCATCGCGCTCGGCCTGGCGATCAAGGACAAATATCCGGCCAAGGATGTCACCCTGATCTCGCGCGATGGTGTTCCTGAAATCTATCGATTTTTGCCGGGTCACGATAACGTCCTGCAGACGACGGACCGCTCGGACTTCGACCTTGCAATCGTTCTTGATAGCGGCGACCTGAGTAGGGTCGGCAAGGAGATCGTGTCGATTGTGATGGGCGCGGCTATTCAAATGGATATCGACCATCATGTGGGCGAGGGGGCCTTTGGCAACGTGAAACTGCTCAACTCCCGCGCTGCCGCGACGGCCGAGATCGTTTTCGACCTCATCGCCGAAATCGATACGCCGATCACGCCCGACATCGCAAAATGCCTGCTCACGGGAGTAATCACCGATACAGGCTCATTTCGGTTCATGAACGTGACGCCCCGCACGCTCAGAATCGCGGCGACGTTGATCGAGGCTGGCGCATCGCCAGCCCTCATTGCGGAGCAGGTCTTCGATAACCGGCAGTTTTCCGCAACTCGGCTGATGGGCCTTAGCCTGACTTCGCTTCAGCACACGCCCGATGGGAAAATCTCCTGGGCGCATGTCGCGCAGCAGGACTTCTTGGACACAGGCGCGACCGATGAGGACACGGAAGGCTTTATCAACTATGTCCGTGCGATACGCGGGACTGAGATCGCGCTGCTATTTCGCGAGACAAAGCCGGGCGTCATCCGCATCTCGCTACGATCCTGTGAGGGCCGCGATGTCGCCAAGATCGCCGCGCAGTTTGGCGGAGGCGGCCACCGTATGGCAGCGGGGTGCTCGTTCACCGGTACTCTTGCCGACGCCGAAGTGGCGCTGGTTACGGCGTGCCAGGTGGTGGTTGACGCGTCCTGAGACCTTCAAATGAAAGTTTTTTTCATTTGAGAATAGTCAATTGAAAGAAAAAGCCGAATTTCTTTCAATTAGCTTGATAAACCAGACCTGATATTGCACACTAGGCGTGTGAATCCCCAGCTTTTTGAAACTACAGCTTCAGGTAGGCTCGTGCCTATTGAATCTGGTGCGTACGCGTTTGTTCCGCACTCGCTGCCACCGAAAATCGTCTATTCTGATGAATTGGTGGAGCTGCTGTCACGTGCAGATTCGATTCTCGGTGAACTATCAGGCACTGGGCGGCTGCTTCCGAATCCACTGCTTCTGGTTTCGCCTTACTTGAGACAAGAAGCGGTTTATTCATCCAGAATTGAGGGCACGCAGACTAAACTCTACGATCTTCTAAAGGACGATCTTACCTCTATTGATAACCGACCTGCCAACGCCGACTTGCATGAAGTACAAAATTATGTTGCGGCACTTCGGCTAGGAATTGAGCTTTTGAGAGAGCTTCCGTTTAGTCTTCGATTGGTTCGAGAGGTCCACAGCCGTTTAATGCAGGATGTCCGTGGCGAATCCGCGCAACCCGGCGAGTTTCGGCGGATACAAAATTTCATAGGCCGGCCTGGCGACACACTCAACTCCGCGATGTTTGTACCACCGGCAGTTCCATATATGGTTCAAGCACTTGACCAATGGGAAAGGTTTGCAAACGATGATATCGTTCCTAAGCCGCAATTGATACGCTGCGCATTGCTCCATCAACAGTTCGAAACGATCCATCCGTTCAATGATGGAAACGGCCGAGTTGGTCGCTTATTGATCATTCTCTATTTGGTTTCGTCAGAAACCTTATCGCAACCGCTTCTCTATTTATCGGCCTTCTTCGAAAAACACCGCTCTGATTATTATAATTGTTTGCAACGTGTCAGGACCAGTGGTGACTGGGACGGATGGCTTAGATTTTTCTTACAAGGCGTTGTAGAAACAGGAACGTCAGCTGTCAGGCAAACAAAGCGTCTCTTGGAAATCCGCGAAGGCTTTCTCCAGACCGCGAAGGAACTGCCGCGAGCGCTCCAACTAATTGATCCGCTGCTCGACAATCCATACATTACGTACGGCCGAGCAAGAAGAATCTTGGGCGTATCCGCTCCCACTGCGAAAAAAGTCATCAACTATCTGGTAGCGAACCAAATTCTTACACAAATTAGCGAATCATCGTGGAATCCGCTGTTTGCATCTAATTCAATTCTAGACGCACTCGAATTTTCCGAGATGGCAGATGGAAACGGATAATTTGCCCCTCGCTGGCATTCTCCTCATTGACAAATCGCCGGGAATGACGTCGCATGATGTCGTCGGCATAGTTCGTCGCGCCTTTCGCCCACAAAAGGTCAAAGTCGGTCATGCAGGAACTCTCGACCCGGACGCCACCGGGCTGCTGATTGTCTGCATCGGTTCGGCAACTCGGCTGGCGGACATGCTGGCGGACCGTGGCAAGGTTTATCAAGCGCGGTTTCAGCTCGGAACCACGACGTTGACGGAGGATTCGTCCGGCGCAATCTTGTCCCAATCCGACGCATCAGCCATCACGGAGGAGGCTGTTCTCAGCGTGCTTTCGTCGCTGACCGGCGACATCCAACAGGTGCCACCAATGGTTTCCGCGCTCCACCACGAAGGCAAGCGGCTTTACGACCTTGCGCGTCAAGGGATTGAGGTCGAGCGCGCCGCGCGTACAATCGCCATTCACAGAATTGATCTGCTCGACTTCCATCCCGGCGAAAATGCGACTGGCGAATTCGTAGTGGCGTGCGGCAAGGGGACGTATGTACGCACGATTTGCGCCGACCTTGGCGCGAAGCTCGGCGTGGGAGGCCACATGACAGAACTTCGGCGACTCAGTATCGGCGATTTTGTGGTCGAAGATGCGATCACGTTGGATCAGCTTGACGCTCAGGTCGTCGCTAAGCGCCTGATCCCCTCTGCGGACGCGGTTAGCTTTTTGCCGTTGAGAAGACTGACGGCAGAAGAGCGCGCGGATGTGCTGCACGGCAAAAGTGTTCCCATCGGAGAAGCCGAAAGGGCGGAATGGGTGCGGCTGGTGGATGAGTCGGGCGAGCTGGTTGCCTTAGCACAGCCGGAAGGCGACCTGCTGCTGCCGCGAAAGGTGCTTGCTTCTGCCGAGGGCTAAGGCTCAATGAACTTCGAATGTGACCGTGTCGGACTGAGATGTTGGGCTTGCACTCGATTTGTCTCCAAACGGCACCAATGCTGGCGCATGAAGGCCAGTGGCGTTAAGGTCGGAAGACGTTCCGGCACCGACAGTAGAAGTCAGTGGCGGCGACGCGTCGTAAGTCAAAACCGGAGGTGCGCCGGGTTCCTGCTGCGAATAGATTACTTGCAAGTGCGCCGAAACGGGTGAGCCGGATGCGATCTTGGTGAAGGTCAGGGAGTTTTCACCCGGGTGAACGAACGGTGTGATCTCCTTGTCGATCGAAACTGAGTACCTTCCGATGGAAACCCCATCAACTGCAATGTCTAGCGAGCCGGTCGGAATTTTTCCGGTAACCCAATACCAGTATTGCGTTTTGCCAGCTTGCTGCATCGGATCGCCGTTTGAGTTTAGCGGGTCTGCTCCCTGCTGCCGGTCGTAATTGGTCATCGGATCGCCGTTACCCGCCATGGGATCGCCGCCTTTAGCAAGGGGATCGTCAATCTGGGACGTAGGCTCGCCCGGCGATTGCTTTGGGACGAGGTGCACATCGGGGGTGGGTGTGTAGTCGTAGTCCTGATCCGAGTCGGGCCGCGCTTCGAAATCGCCGCAGCCGGGAAGCAGGATTAGCGCTACTGTCAATAGTAAGACGGCCTTAAGAATGGTTTTGACTCTTAGTTGCATAACTATTTGCTAACTGAGCATACAATACCATCATCGGGTAAAAAGCGAGGATTTTTCATGCGATTCAACTTTGTTGACGTGGTCATGCACGGAACGGATATTCACAGTGCAGATATGCGCAACGCCAAATTCAACGATGTGAACCTTAGCGGTGCCAGTTTTGAAAACATCAGCTTCAAGGATGCCAAATTTCACGACGTCAACATGTCGGGTGTTGTCATCGAGGATGCGAACATCGACGGCATGACGGTTCTTGGCCACGACATCAAAAAGCTCATCGAAGCGGAAAACGCCCGCAAATAAATCCTGCGTCGGCATCAGAATGGATTTTGCTTGAAGCAAAATCCATTCTGATGCCGACTGGGAAAAAAAGCCCAGCGGCTTGAGCGTTCCTAAACTCCTAATCTTCCACCACAATCTGCGCCTTCACCGAAGTTGCGGGCATGTGCAGAGCAAAATCGAATGCTTTGATACTCTCTTCAAACCGGAACGTGTCCGTGATTAGCGGTTTGACATCAATTTTCCCCGCTCCCATCAGCGATAGTGCGCGTGGATAGACATGCGCATAGCGAAAGACGTGCTCGACTCGCGCTTCCTTGATTTGCGCGGCGACCACATCGTATGCGATGGGCGCAGCGGGCATTCCGATCATCACGACGCATCCACCGGGGCAGAGGGTGTCGAAGACACCGGCGGCGGCGCGCGCGTTGCCGCTGCATTCGAAGACAACATCTGCGCCCCAACCGTCAGTTTGGGAAAGAACTACGGACTTTAGGTCTTCTTTGGCCACATTCACCGCGATCACCGAGCCAAGCCGCGCGCCGATATCTAGTTTGGGCTGCTGCGTGTCGGCGAGGATCACCGAGCTGCATCCGCCGGCTAGCGCGGAAAGAACAGTCACCATTCCAATTGGGCCAGCTCCGATGACGACCGCGATATCGCCCGGCTTAATATGAGCTTTGTTGGCTGCATGCATGCCGACTGCAAGCGGCTCCACCATGGCTCCCTCGTCAAAGCTGATGTTGTCGGGCAGCTTGAACGTGAAGTCAGCAGGATGCACGACCGTTGGTCGCAAAACTCCATGAATTGGCGGAGTGGCCCAGAACCGCACAGCGGGGTCGAGATTGTATTTGCCTTCGCGGGACGCGCGGCTGTTTGGGTCTGGGATTCCCGGTTCCATGCACACTCTGTCGCCGACTCTTAGCGTCGAAACTTCCGAACCAACTTCGACGACCGTTCCCGCGGCCTCGTGCCCCAGTACCATCGGCTCTTTGACCACAAACGGCCCAATGCTGCCAAACTCGTAGTAATGTACATCCGAGCCGCAAATGCCCACCGTGCTGATTTTGATACGGACATCGCGCGGGCCAATTGTTTCGGGAATGTCGATGTCGCGAATAGAAAGCTGTTTTGCGCGCTCGAGGACGAGGGCTTTCATGGGATTGACTCCAAATAGGTAAGCCGAGGCAAGAAATCCTGTGATTGGTTCTCGCCCCGGCCTCAGTCCAGTGGAAAAATGGTGCGTCCGGAGGGACTCGAACCCCCGACCTAAAGGTCCGCAACCTTTCGCTCTAATCCGCTGAGCTACGGACGCATGCAGCTTGCTTGGCGTTATTAGCCATGCAACGTCGGATTATACCCCAAGACGCATGGTAAGGCAAGGGAAACTGGTGGCATGCTTGGCCTCTCAGGGCCAGGCATGTCTTGTGGGTAGGGCTAGACGCCGAAAGACATGCCTGGCCCTGAGAGGCCAAGCATGCCACCTAAGCCATAAATTCCATTGTTGCTTTTTACTCATCGTTCGATTTTGCTCCAGAAAACGCTATCATAAGTGCACGTGTGATGGTAATACTGCATTATTGAATGATTGAAAAATATGTGCTTGGTTGCTCATTTGCACCTTTATGAATGGTTTCCAACTGATGGTCGGTTAAACACCTTAAGTTGGATTCTGGCTCGTTAGTCAAGAATAAGGATCGTCATGAATCTTAACGAATCTTTGTCGCTGCTTGAGTCCGTATTAGCAGCCGGACCTGCTGGATTTGGTTTCATTGACAGAGAGTACCGCTATCGCCGAATCAACAGTGAACTGGCCGAGCTCAATCGCGTCACGCGGGAAGACCATCTAGGGCGAACGATGGAGGAGGTGCTGGGAACTTCTGCATGGGAGACCATGAAGCCCCTGGTCGATCAGGCCATTGTAGGTGTGCCGAACGTAGACATTGAGCTGTTCGCGCTCAAGCTTGGACGCGACGGTCATCGCACGCACGTGCGCGTCTCCTGCATCCCTCTCAGTATTGGCGGTCAGATCGTAGGTCTCATTACACTCGTGAAGGATACGACACGTCGTACAGAGGAGCAGATCGCGCTTCAAGAAAGCGAGGCGAGGTATCGCCGCATTGTCGAGACCGCGCGTGAGGGGGTATGGATCATCGATGAGCACAACGATACGACGTTTGTCAACAATCAGATGGCGACCATGCTGGGCTACGAAGCCTGCGACATGATTGGTTGTACGCTGTTCGACTTTATGGATGAGCGCGGAGAGGCCCTCGCTTTAGACAACATCCAGCGTCGCCGTGACGGTATCGACGAGTCGCACGACTTCCTGTATCGAACGAAGGACGGTTCGGACCTCTGGGCCATCGTCTCTACCAATCCAATTTTTGACGCGAACGGCGAATATAAGGGCGCTCTCGGGATGCTTACCGATATCACCGACCGCAAGCACGCGGAGATCGAACGGGAGCAAATGCTGCATCAAGAGCGGAGGGCGCGCATAGATGCAGAGCGAGCAGAGCGCGAAAAGACTGAGCTTCTGAAGGCACTTCAAGACAGCAATGAGCAGCAGCGCCGATTCCTTAGCGATATGCTTTACGCCGTATCCGAAAAACGTTTCACCCTTTGCTGGGATCAGGCTGAGCTTCCGCAGAAAATCGGGTCTTGCGATACAGCACTTGAACAATCCATAAATGGCGGCATGAGCGAGCTACGAAAGCTGATCCGGTCTGTTTGCGATCGAATGGGATATACGGTAGATAGAGTCCAGGATTTGGCAATTGCAGCTAGCGAAGCGGCAATGAACGCGGTTGTTCATGCTGGTGGAGGACTGGCAAGTGTTTGCTCTGACAAAAATGGCCCCATCCAGATTTGGATTTCTGACAACGGTACGGGTATTTCTATGCAATCCATGCCTCGGGCTGTGCTGGAGCGTGGATTTACTACCGCTGGAACGCTTGGGCATGGCATGAAAATGATGATGCAGACTATCGATCGGCTGTGGCTCCTTACCGGTCCTGAGGGAACGACCGTTGTAATGGAACAGGACAAGAACCGCCAGGAGCCGCTTTTCGACTCTTAAGCGATATCAGACACGAACTTGCCAGTCGAAAAGCGCTGCTGGCAAGTTCGTTGGTCACTTCACCCCGTCTTTATACCGCGGCAAGTTCGGGCACCGGATGCACTTCCATCACGACTTTCATGCCATCGGCGCGCTCAATATCGATCCATTCACTGGAGCTCGGGCTTTCTGCTTCCCTCAGCCAGACCTTCGACGGCGAATTGATAATTCGCTCCACATGGTTGTCCTTTTCGATCCCAAGCATTAGGACGATGTCGTTTTCACCGTCCTTTTCGTCGGCCGAAATGCCGCCAAAAACTGCGTCATGCAGGACTTCCTGCGCTCCGATCTCCTCACTGAACTCAGAAACCGAGGCCAAGTTGTTTTCGTGCTGCTTGCTGAAGTTGTTGAAAAATTGTGACCACTCTTCACGCTGAATTTCTCTGGTTGCCATAGAATGTGAATCTCCGTTGTAGGTCTGCTGCATCAGAAAAGTCGGAAGGGAATCCGCACCAACTCTCGGCGTTAGGGTACCCAAAATGGCAGAGTTTCAGTCAACCCATGTGCGGCATGAGTTGACTGAGCGCTGCCTGACAGGTTCGATGAATGACGTTCGAATCCCGCGTACTGCCGTGCTCCTGGCTATCCGTACAATGGGCCGTAAGTTGAGCAGGCGCGGTAGTCTGCGCCTTGCGGATCAAGTGTGCCGAAACGCGACCAGGAGCTTGGACGGAAAATCCGCCCTTCGGCAACGTTATGCATATCGACGGGAATGCGCAGGATCGACGCCAGCGAAATCAGGTCCGAACCGATATGGCCGTATGAGATCGCGCCGTGGTTTGCGCCCCAGTTCGCCATGACGGAATATACGTCGGCAAATGCGCCGGAGCCCGTGACATTTGGAACAAACCAGGTGGTTGGCCAAGTCGGGTTGGTGCGCGAGTCGAGGATCGTATGCACGGCCTCTGGCAGGTCGACCGTGTAACCCTCCGCGATCTGCAGAACCGGCCCAAGTCCCTTGACCAGATTGAGGCGGAACATGGTCGATGGAATTCCGCCCTTGGTGGTGAAATCTGTGGACCACCCGCCGCCAGGGAAATACGGAGTGTCCGACGGGCACCATTTCGTGGCCCTGAGGCATGCCTGTACATCAGCATCTGTCATGTCCCAGAACGGCTTGACGGCAGGCTTGCCTTCTTTCGTCGCTTCACCCGTCCAGTCGAGCGCGGCGGGACCGGAGTTGATCAGGTGCAGGATTCCGCCCGCAGCGAGCCCGTCGAGCGTATGGCCGCTGACGCGCTTTACCGCATCCGGACTCCAATACGTGCGGACATCCGCAAAAAGCTGCGCCGTGCCAGTAAGAAGATGGCCTAGCAGCATGGAAAGGCCGTTGAGGTGGTCGTTTTCCGTGGCGACAATGAAGGGCTGTCGAATGCCGTTCCAGTCGAAGGACGTGCTCAGGATCGCCTCCAGGAAGTCGCCATTGGGCTGATAATCTGTCCATTGGCGTTGGCCCTGGAAGCCGGACGCGATCGCGTTATGCCCCTCCGCCTCTTCCATGAATCCCATTTCCGCGAGTTTGGGATTTCCGATCATGAGGTCGCGCGCGATCAGTGCCATCTTGACGACGGTTTCCCACTCCCAATCGAGGTGCTCGCGGCTTCGTTTCTTGTCGGCGCTGTTCCAGTCCTTGCCCTCGGGGCAGTTTTCTTTGACCCAGGCAAACGCTTTAGCGTACTCCGCCGTGATCGTAAATGCCCTTGTCGATCCGGCGGAGGAACTCGGTCATGTCGATCGTTTCCGACCGCATCCCGAAGTAGTCCTGCAGCAGGTCGGCACTCACAATCGATCCCGCGATCCCCATGGATGTCCCGCCCATGCCAAGATAGGACGTCCCGCGCATGGTCGCAGCGGCAAGTCCGGCACGCGCGAACTGAAGCAGCTTTTCGCGGACATCTTCGGGAATTTCTTGGTCGCCGAGATCCTGTACATCGTGCCCGTAAATGCTGAACGCAGGGATGCCCTTTTGACTGTGCGCGGACAGCACTGCGGCTAGGTACACCGCGCCCGGACGTTCGGTGCCATTGAATCCCCAGATCGCCTTCGGCGTGTACGGGTCCATGTCCATCGTTTCCGATCCATAGCACCAGCAGGGAGTGACAGTGATCGACACGCCGACTCCTTCGCGCGCAAACTTTTCCGCGCATTTCGCAGATTCAGAAACTCCGCCGATGCAGGTGTCGGCAATGACACATTCGACGGCGTGTCCGCTCGCGTGCCGGACATTTTCGGTAATGAGCTTGGCCGTTGCGCGTGCCTGTGCCATGGTCGTTTCCTCGAGCGACTCGCGGACGCCGCCGAATCGCCCATCGATTGTTGGCCTGATTCCGATTTTCGCTAGTGAGCCGCGCAAGCGGTTGACAGGAATAACTGTAGTCATAAGATTTGTAGCCTCTTAAAGTCAATTGGTTTGAAACGGCAGTCCGCAGTCGCTGCGAAACACGATGGGCTATTATCGAATGCCTGCGCTCTTTCCTTCAAACATTAGGGAAATAGTTTCGAATGATTTTGTTTTGCTTTTCAGTGTGCCCTGAATTGCAGCCATCTGCCCAAAATTCGAACCTTGCCTAGGAACCATTCGCTTGAGTCGTGACATAATAGGATTGAAGGCAATGCGACATGCTAAAGAACCAGCTTGAAAGCGAACCAAATAACGGCTCAGTTAACGTCCATGGTTCAAGCCATGATGGCCGCGTCACGCCTGAAGAGTTGAGCGCTGCCATCAGGGCAATTGAAGAGCGTAAGGCGCAGGAGCGCAAGCGGATCGCCGAGACGGTGGGCGTGGCGGAAATTGTCCGCGAGCTCGGCATCGACGCCAGCCCCGAAGAGATTTTGCGAGAGGTAGAAGCGCAAAGGCTAAAACAAGCGTCGGAACCCATGCTTGAGGCGGCAGGACTCAACAAGAAGTTCTATGATAAGCCGTTCGCCGGAACATCCATCAAAAAGATGGCAGCGGCTGCGGTTTTTTCGATTACAGTCATTGTCTTCACGGCCGCACCGGCGATCTGGAGCGCACGAATGGCTGACCGCGCCAAGATTCTCTCACCACCAATCAGCGAAACCCTAGCGCAGGTGCCGGACAATCATCCCGTCACATGTGACACCGCCAATTTGGAAAAGCTCGTCGAAACGCATGGGAAGGGCCAAATCGTCGTTACGGATGGTCTGAACCCATTGAATTCGCCGTGGACTCTGGTCAAAGAAAACGGAGGTGTTTACGTCCTCGGATACATGCAGTCCAAAATGACCCAGGCAGCGCTCGATGCTGGCCCAGTGACACTCTACAATGCCCGCCGCGATGCCGACACGGTTATGGGTCAACCGACTGAGGTCTCGCTAAACACAGGTCAGATGCACTGGATCGGATCGTCTGGAAGCGGTCTAAACCTAACGGCAACCGTTGATCAAGTCAAGCTCGACGCCGAGACATATAAGGCGTGGAAGTAAGGTTGGGACTTTGCGATGTGGCGCAGGCGTCTCACCTGTGTCTTTTCCAACCCCGGTCGGACGACCCACTGAATTTCAGATCCTGCAGGCGGGGACGCCTGCACCACAATCAAACCTACTCCTGCCGAAGCACCACCAACGCCTTCGCCCACCGATGCAACTCGACCAGCATCGTTTGTGCCGCTTGCTCGTATTTTTCTTCCGGCTGGAACTGTTCCTTGAGGGGAGCGAAGAGGCCAATAAAGTTGACCATCGGCGCGATCGGCATGACGCTGAGGTTCACCAGCATCGCCTTTTCGGCTTGAATCGCGCGCACTGCGCCGCTGCCGCCGTAGCCGACAAAGCCGACCGGCTTGTATTTCCACTCGTGGTGCAGATAATCGATTGCGTTCAAGAGCGACGGAGGCATCGAGTAGTTGTACTCGGGCGTGACGATCACGAACGCATCCGCCGCTCCGATTCGTGCGCTCCATGCCTTCGTGTGCTCATGTGCGTAGTTGCCGCGGCTAGGATGGCTGGGCTCGTCAAATACGGGAAGGTTGAAGTCTGCGAGATCGGCGATTGCGACTTCGAATTCGCTATGCGCAGACGCAAAATCCGCAAACCATTTCCCGACCTGATCGCCGATCCGGCCGGGACGCGTACTGGCAATGATGATTTCTAGTTTCAAGGATTTCCTTCTGAAGGGGGTTAGAATGAAACTCCTTAACACGCATCACAGCTACAAAGTTCGCCTAAACCCGTACCGGCTCCCAAACCGCCAAAAACGCATCGACGCACAGCGGATCCCATTGGGTACCTGCACCCGCGCGTAGGATCTCCAGCGCGTCCTCCGGCTTCATGCCCTGACGATACGGCCGGCTGGTGGTCATTGCGGAGTAGGCGTCGGCGACGGCCATGATTCGGGCAGTGAACGGCGTCGCTTCGCCAGCCAGGCCATCAGGATAGCCGTGACCATCCCAGCGTTCATGATGATGGCGGATCGCATCGATTGTCAACGCAAATCCCGGCACAGCCGAGACAATCATCGCGCCCATGGTCGGGTGCTGACGAATCGCCTCGTGTTCCGCCGCTGTCAAACTCCCCGGCTTGCGCAAAATATGATCCGGCACGCCGATTTTGCCCACATCATGCAACAGAGCGCCGATCTGCAGGCACTCCTGAATAGACTCGTCAAGATCGAGCTGCTTGGCGATCATCAAGCAGTAGAGGACGACGTCCTCGGAATGCCGCCGCGTGTAGCGATCCTTGTTGTCAACGGCAGTCACAAGCGCATCGAGGACGGAAAAACCTGTGATGGAGTGCGAATAGTTTGAGCGAAGGCGGTCGGTCAGGTTTTCGTCGATTGCGCCGGATTTGATCCTTCGTAGACGAGCGTCCGCGAGCTCGAGAGCTTCCAGGCGAGACGCAGACTCGTTGGGAAAAAGCGACAGGCCGACACTGATGCCCAGCGGGATGGTCATGTCGTAGCCTTCGGGTTGGAAACCGCATTGATCCATAACTGCCTGAACGCGATCCGCAAAACTATCGGCGAAATCAGGCGTAACGTCCGGCATGATCACCGCAAACTCGTCGCCGCCGAAGCGCGCGAGTATGTCGTATGTCCGGCAGCATGCCCTCAGGTTTGAGGCCACTTTCAGCAGGACGCTATCGCCTGCCGCGTGCCCGTAGGCGTCGTTAAAGAACTTGAAGTTGTCGAGATCGAGCACGGCAATCGCCATCGACCGGTTCATGCGTTGCGCGCGGTCAGCCTCTTCGCCCAGCCGCTTGTGGAACGCGCGGTGATTTAGCAAGCCAGTCAACGGACACGAATCGGCACGCTCGAGCGCGTCTGCCAGCAGGCGCTCCCTTTCCGCTTCGATCGCCTTGCGCTCGGTGACGTTTTCAACAAAGCCTTCATAGTAGATGATCTTGCCCGTCAAATCTTTGACCGCGCGTGCATTCTCGGAAATCCAGATCTTGTCGCCCGTTGCTGTGAAGATTTCGGACTCAAATTCGTGGACAATTCCCTTGGTTTCCATTTCGTGCATGAACTGATCGCGACGCTCAGGTTCGGCATAGATCGATGTTGAGATGTCCGAAATGAGATCGCTAAGCTGCTGCGGCGAGTCGTATCCGTACATTCGTGAGAGTGCGGGATTCACGCGTATATAGCGCCCGTCCACCGAGGTTTGAAATACTCCGACAGTCGCGTGCTCAAAAAGCTCCCGAAATCGTCGTTCGCTCTCTTCGAGCGCCTTCTCGGCATCAAGTCGAGCCGTCACATCGGTGGCCATCACGGCGCGCCCCAGCCTGCCGTGTCCAAGATCCATCGGACTGGATCTAACCTCGACAATAATCTGCGTGCCGTCCTTTTTCCGGTGCGTCCACAAGCCCGAGTTAACCCGCTGCGCGTGCTTGTTTCGCTGGACGACACGCTCGAGCTTTTCGATGTCTTCTTCTGGCCGAATGTCGGCAATTGTCATCGAAAGAAATTCTTCGCGGGAGTATCCGTAATGAAAGACGGCGGCATCGTTGACGGCCAGAAACCGCAGAGTATCGGGATCGTAAATCCACATCGGTTGCGGAACGGCTTCGAATGCAAGGCGATAGCTGTCGGCCGAGATGGCGAACGGGGATTGGTTGACCATTGCGAGCACTGGCTGCTGCTTAAGAGAAGCGCTAGTTGGTTGGCAGCGGGCGTGCTGCTTTTGAATCGGCATGACTGTTAATTTCTCTGCTGCCAAGAAAATGCTGGGCCGGTGACGCGCAACCGGTCAACAAACACTTTAGTCTTTCAGAGCCAACACGGAGTATGGCTTAAGAACTGACCTAAGGCATTAGAAATCAACGACGCTGATAATCTCCCAGCCCAATGTTAGTTTCGGAATCGTAAGCGCAATTGTTTAGTAACAGTGGGAGATAAATCGCGCGGACGCATCCATATTGTACGGCAATTCACGTATAAAGATGCTCCATCGGCCCCATAGCGACTTCACGTTAGATAGACAGGCCGCTTTGGTGGGAGCATATACAGAACAGTCAGGCCAACATTGATGCACAGGGCGATCACGGGTGTCGAAAAGCTAATTGCGAACGCAGCCAAGAATAGTCCCGTGGAAAACATGTATTGGCGCGACAACAACTTGACGAATTTCGGATCGAGGGTTTCATCTAAGAGGCGATTATCTTTGCTGGCATACATCCACACTAAGCCCCAGGATAGTGCAGGTAGAAGCAGACCGAATGAGTAAAACGACGCCGCTGGTTGCCGATTCGGCAGATCGGTCATATATTCCGCGAGAACCGCCGTCGGGAACGGCAAGAACGAAATGCACAACAGGAAAAAGACGTTCAGCAGCAGGAACTGGTGGTCAACGCGCTTATATAGCTGGTAGACATAATGATGGTTGGACCAGTAAATCCCAACCATGATGAAACTGACCAAGTACGCAAAGTAGGAAGGCCACAACTTCCAGATTTCGAGGCCCAGCCGCGCTTGACCATGAACATGGGGCACTCCTATATTCAAGATTAGCAGGGTGATCGCAATCGCGAAGACGCCATCACTGAACGCCTCGATCCTTTGAGTGGAAAGCTCGGCTTGGTTGTCTAATTTTCCTTTAGCGTTGGTAACAGATGGCAAACGCGAAGTCCCCTAAAGCTTTGAGTCTCTTTTCGAATTCTACCGCGTCGGCCTCGGCTGCTTGTTGAGCATCTCGAAATCGTTCAGCTTGGCTTGGAGCTCAATAAGGCAATGGTTTGCAGCTGCGATCGACTTACGATCGATAGGTCTCGGATCGGCGGAAAGCTGGCGCAACGAGGCGCGCAGCTCGTTGATCGGCATTTCTAGCTCGCGGAGAATAGTCTTGCTCAGATCGCTGCGCAATGTCTCCTTTTCCAATCGCGCACTGATATCTGAAAAGCTCACAACCACACCGTGCACTTTGCCCTCAATGACAATCGGTACCGCAGAATAGCGCACCCAAACTTTTTTGCCGCTTTTCTTCCAAAAGACGTCCTGGTCGCTGTGATGAGGCATTCCGGTTCGAGTCACCGCGTAGATTGGGCATTGCTGGCGTGGGAAGAGGCTGCCGTCTGGCCTGGTGTGGTGCATGAGGGCGTGAGGATCATTGCCGACGAGATCCTCTCTGGCAAAGCCAAGCATTTTGCAGGCTGCCGTGTTGGCGTAGGTGCAAGTTCCTTTGTGATCCACGCCGTAAACTCCGTCGCCGGTTGCATCGAGGATGGCAAATCGTTCGGTGTCGAGCGTTTTATTGGTTTCGATGAGTTCCTCCACTGTTTTGAGCGTGGTAGTGAGTTCGATTTCACGCATCACCAATGCTGCAAGATCGCGCAAGGACTGGACGTCGTCGGGACTCCATTGTCGCGCGTGGTTGTCGATCGCGCAGAACGCGCCTAAGTTGTAGCCATCGGACGTTGTCAGCGGCGCACCAGCATATGCCACTACACCCAAATCCTTGATCGCCTGATTGTCGCGCACCAACGGATGCTGCCTGGCATCGTTGACGATCAACGCCTTCCCGCTGGTCACAGTGTGCTTGCAGAACGAATGCGACAGCGGTGTCTCTCGCGCCGACGCCCACGGTTCAGGAAGACCTACGGCGCTCTTGAAGAACTGGCGGTCCGCATCTACGAGCGAGATCAGCGCGACGGGAGTCGCCAGCAGTCGGGCGGCGAGACGGGTAAACCGATCGAACGCCTCTTCCGCCGAGCTGTCGAGCAGAGCTGTGGCTTTTAGTGCCTTCAGGCGCGCTTGACTGCGTATGTCGTTTGGTTCGAGAATCATCTGGACTTTTCCGACGAATTAGAATTTCAGAACGCTCAGGCCGCTAGGCCTTTTTTCGCAAGGAGAGTGCGCCATCGGAAAGCTTGTCTATTCTAAGCGTATCGTCGTTTATCGGCTGTTGCTATTAATGGCAGGGATGGGTTTGGGGTTCCCGAAGAGAGTGGCGCAGCGTACCGCCTATGAAAGTAGGCTCCGAGATTAAGGTAATTTCACCATCAGATGGTGAAAATTTCACCGCAAAGTGGAGAAATTACGTGTTATAATCGGTTTATGTATGCGCGGAACATCGAACCTGGCGTTGTGGAGGCTCTTGCCGACACACCCGTCGTAATGATCGTTGGAGCAAGACAAACTGGCAAGTCTACTCTGGTAAAGAGCCTTGCTGGCGATCCACGAACATATTTAACCTTCGATGATGCAACTGTTAGAAGCGCCGTCTCAAAAGATGCCGATGGATTCGTTGCAAACCTACCGACACGCGTAGTACTAGATGAGGTGCAGATTGCGCCTGAGATTTTTCGTTCCATTAAGGCGTCAGTTGACCGAGACAGAACACCCGGCAGATTCCTACTGACTGGTTCGGCAAATGTGCTCTTGCTTCCGCGGCTCTCAGAATCGCTCGCTGGCCGCATGGAAATACTCACGCTATGGCCGTTAGCACAGATCGAGGTAGAAAGCAGCAATTCTCGCGCCGGGCATTCAAGTGCAAAGGATTTCAACCTAGTTGACGCCTTATTCGATGAACATCGACTTAGTTTCACCTATCAAGAAGTCATGCGCGAGGAGCTTGCATCAAGGATCGTTGCCGGAGGATTCCCTGAAGCCCTGAGTCGCAGCGAATCTCGCCGAGCGGCATGGTTCAGTTCCCATGTTTCCAACATATTGCTACGAGATCTTCGGGACATTTCGAACATCGCCGGCTTGACAGAACTTCCGTCACTGCTCGCACTGCTTGCAGCGCGCTCTGCTTCTATTGCTAACTATTCAGATATTTCAAGACTTCTTGGCATTCCTGGAACGTCGTTAACGCGGTATCTCGCTCTGCTCAGGATAATCTATTTTTTTGTTGAGATCAGAGCATGGTCTCCAAACTTCGGATTGAGGCTGGTGCGTTCCCCCAAAATACACATCTGCGATACTGGCCTTGCGTCAAGCCTGCTTGGTGCTAATAAAGCGAGACTTCTGGCCAACGGTATTCTATTTGGGCAGCTCTTGGAGTCATTTGTAGTGATGGAATTACAAAAAATTCTAGGGTGGAGCAACTGCAAGCCACGTCTGTTTCATTTTCGAACGCAAGCAGGAATCGAGGTGGATATCGTGCTGGAATTGCCTTCCGGTGAAGTCGTAGGTGTCGAAGTGAAGTTATCTTCGACTGTCTCGCACTCCGATTTTAGGGGCCTTGAGCTGCTAAGAGACAAGGCTGGTGATCGCTTTGTTCGTGGGGCAGTGATGTATAGTGGCACACATCAGCTATCGTTTGGTGACCGCATGATCGCATTGCCTATATCTGCCTTATGGTAAAAATGATTGCAATTTCACCACTTGGTGGAGAAAATTCAACCACCAAGTGGACGATTTGCGTGGATAAACTAGGCGCCTACTGAATCAAATGCTTCGAAAATTGGGACGAGGTCTTTATAGAGTAGGAAAAGACGCATGGGATTATGGGGAGATGCGACCATGTCAAAACGCTCATAAAACCTCTTGGCTTCTTCGTCTTTCGCGTCCACAACGAACAGGCGCACCGGTGCTGGTCCGTCGTTCATAACGGTCCAAGTACGCCGGAGGGCGTCACAAAACATCGATCTGCCCAGTCCGCGGCCTTGAACACTTTGATCGACTGCGAGTCTGGCCATCAGGATAGCTGGGATGCTGTTCGGCATGCCTCTTCCGAATTTCTTCGGTGTATCGGTTTGTGTCACGGATACATGAGCCAGCGTGTAGTAGGCGACGACGAATGGTCCCTTAGTTAAGACGTAAGTTCGAGAAAGCTTTGCGTTTTGCTTGGCGAAGGCGTGAAGCTTCAGATAGTCGTCAAGCGGCTCTTTTCCACACGCAAAATTAGATGTGTCGTGATCGATACTTAGAGGAGTTGGAGGTGAAAACTCAGGCATTCCAGACTGGCTTTTGAGCAAGTGCTTGACGAAGCCTGGGCTTGGGCATAGGCGGTTCATCCAAGAGTTTGACCAGCCAGTCGAAGTCGTCTTCAGTCAGTGCAATTCGACCTTGCTCGTTAACGATTTGCTCTGCCTCACGCAAAGACACGTCGAGGACGAATTGGCTCACGTTCATGTGCCTGGCAACTGCCGCTCGATGGAGAAGGCTTTTTTGACTGCTGTCCGCTCGAATCGAAAGCCGTGTTTCTGATTTAGCTGCGGTCTGTCTTGACATATGAAATCCGTACCAAAACATTATTGCATATTGTGTACCCGACGGCTACCCATATTTTGCGTCCTTCAGTTTCACTCAACCCTCCCCAGCTCCTTCATCAGCTTTCCCTTCCGCATCGTCAGTCGCCAGGGCATCAGCGCGGATTCGACGATTACGCCTTGCGACATTTTTGATTTGCCAAGGCGTCGTTCGGTAAAGATGATCGGCACTTCGACAATCTTACATCCACAAAGGAAGGCGCGGTAGGTCATCTCGACCTGGAACGAGTAGCCGCTCGACTGGATGGTCGCGATATTCATTGCCCGCAACGCGCGCGACGTGTACACGCGGAAGCCGCTGGTGCCATCATGAACGGGGACGCGGGTGATCGCGCGGACATATTCGTTTGCGCCAAGTGACAGCAGAATACGACGCAGGGGCCAGTTGATGACGGAAATGCCGTTGAGGTAGCGCGAGCCCAGCACAACATCCGCGCCGTCGGTTACGGCTTGGAACAGGTCGGGCAGCGACTTGGGATCGTGGGAAAGGTCGGCATCCATCTGCCCGATCGCTTCATAGCCTTCATTCAGGCACCATCCGTACGCTTCGACATACGCGCGACCCAATCCGCTCTTCTTTTCGCGATGGAGTACAAGCATGCGTCCCTTGCTTGCGGCCGCCAGTTCGTCGGCGACCTGGCCGGTGCCATCGGGCGAGTTGTCGTCCACAATCAGCAGATCGGCGGTGGATTGGGCCAAAACGGCGCTTGAAATGGAGCGAATGTTGTCGGATTCGTTATAGGTTGGAATGACTACGATA
This sequence comes from uncultured Armatimonadota bacterium, assembly GCA_963699265.1. Lineage (GTDB taxonomy): Bacteria > Armatimonadota > Armatimonadia > Armatimonadales > Capsulimonadaceae > CAXSEA01. The sequence goes on from OY969427.1 coordinate 4,050,365, forward strand.
CACTTCATAGGGTACGTGTGATTAATCTGGGCAAAGTGCTTGGGATTGACCGCAGAACTGCCGAAAACATGTTATGGCCTAGCGAAAATGCTATGCTCAAAAGAGTCTTGGGTTTGGGTATTTGCGATCTAGCTCGATTTGCGGATAATCCATCAGTATAACTCAGCTTTTTGTTTTGGGAGGGCGACGATGCCCTACAAGGAAACTTGACGATTGCCAGGCGAAAATCCTTCCGCAACTGCGCATAGCGAACAAAAAATAGCCCAGCGTCTCCAGGTCGGTCTGGTCGCGCCGCTTGGCGTGCTTCTGGTCGGCGGCGTGCTTTTCGAAAAGCTCAAGCACGGGACGACCGACGCGATCTATTTTGTCGCGTATTTGATTCCCGTCTTCGTCATTGCCGCGCTAGTTGGACGCGTCCTCAGTCGACGGTCGTTCATGCGTTTAAGCCAGCTTAGGCGTGGTGCGGAGAGGCTGGAGCAGGGTCATTTCGAAATCCTGCCGAGTGACGGTGACGAGGACGAGTTTACCGACCTTGCGCGTGCGTTCAACCACATGAGCAAGGTAATCGCGAGCCGCGAATCGACCCAACGTCAGCAGAACATGGCGCTAGCCGATCTCAACCGGCGCATGGAGACGGTGCTTAACGCCACCAATGACGGCATCGCACTGCTCGACCGCGACGGCCGGTTCGCTCTAGTTAACCGCCGGTTCTGCGAAATGCTTGGCGCGCGTCCCGAAAATCTACTTTACCAGCCCGTAACCGAGGCGCAGAAGCTGCTGACCAGCAAACTGGCGCATCCTGAGCGCCTGATGGGAAGGCTGGGCTCATTCACTCAGGCGGACCTCACCCATCCCGTCGGCGTCACGGAGGAAGTCATCGAAGTCCTGGGCACCGAGCGGCGGTTCATCCAGGTCTACACGGCGCCAGTTCGCGACGAACACCGCGAGGTCACGGGACGAATCCTCGCGCTCCATGACATCACCCGCGAAACCGAAGTTGACAAGATGAAGACGGAGTTCATATCCGTTGTCTCGCATGAATTGCGGACCCCGCTGACCGCGATCAAGGGCTACACCGACCTCATGCTTTCGGGACAGACTGGCGACGTGACGGAGCTGCAGCGCGAGTTCCTGGGCATTATTCAAGGCAGCGCCAACCGCCTCAACAACCTCATCAATGACATACTCGACATCTCCCGACTTGAGTCGGGGCGCATAGACATCAAAATGGAGCGGGTCGATTTCGAAAGGATCGTGCACGATGTTTTGCGCCTGATGAAGGCATCGGCCGACGAGAAGCAGATTTCGCTGGATGCCAGCCTGCCGGCGTACTGGCCAGCGGTGCGTGGTGATGCCGACAAGATCACGCAGGTTATGGCGAACCTCCTCAGCAACGCGATCAAGTACACACCGTCAGGCGGCTGGGTCAAAATCTCGATGGAAGTGACTGGCGACGCCAGCATCACGACATGCGTTGCGGATAGCGGAGTCGGAATATCGCCCGAAGATCAGAAGAAGCTGTTCCAAAAGTTTTTCCGAGCCGACAACTCTCTCACCCGCGAAGCGGGCGGTACGGGACTGGGTCTGGCCATTGTCAAGACGATGATCGAACTGCTCGGCGGGGCAGTTTGGGTGGAGAGCGAGCCCGGAAAGGGGAGTCGTTTCTATTTCACATTACCTCTGTACATTGATGCCAAGATGGTGGAAAACATCGCCATCGACCGCGAAACAGAGATCGATGGCCTTATGGCGATTGCCGTGCGCCAACCATCCGAGCCGACGCCAGAATCGAAGCCCGCTGTGGTGCTCGACCGCGGCCTCGGCTTGGTGCTGATGATCGACGACGACATCTTTGTCCGTGAGCATCTTGAGCACTCCTTGCACCGCCTCGGTTACGGCGTAATTACGGTTGACAATGTCGCCGACGCGATGCAGCGCGCCCGAGTACATCGGCCAGACGTCATTTTGCTCGACATGATGATGCGCGACATGGTTGGGTTTCAAATTCAGCGCGCATTGTACGAAGACCCGGCAACCACTGCTCTGCCGATAATTGGCTACTCGATGGTGGGAGATCCCGTCCACGGGTCCTTGTCGCTTGGCCCATTTTCGTTTCTGCGGAAACCGTTAAACACCCAGTTGCTGGTAAAATCTCTGCGCGAGCATTTCGGGCGAGGGCGCGAATTGTCGGTGCTGTCGGTTTCGCTGCTGGACAGCATGGACGAGAACGAAACGGCGACCATCAGGGAGCAACTGTTGCGCGCCAAGATTTCGCTCATAGTCGCGCACGATTCCGGAAGCGCGGTGGCTATGGCGATCCAGCATCGCCCTGCTGCGATCCTTATCGATTTGAACGACAAGGACGCAGCTAGTGACGGTTTGCATGAGTTGTTGAAGGCGTTCAAATCCGAAGAGGATATGGCGCGCATTCCGCTCATCTTGGTGTCCGGAAAGATTGCCGAAAATGCGATGCACTTCCATCTGGGTGGCGACGCAGCCGAGCTTTCGGTGGCGTTCGACTATCTGAGCGAGCAGATCGCGCGCGTTTTGCGCGACAAAAGCGCAGCGCCAGTTCTAGCGCGGCCCGTCTCCGCGCATGAGTCGGAATTGATCCGCCGCGCCGAAGCGGCATAATTTGTGACCTGTTAATAGGTACGGGAGTTGTTAATGTCTGGGCAGTTTGAAGCAAACGTCGCCGTTGTTGGCGTCGGCGCAGTCGGTGAAATGATGTTGCGGGTGCTCGCGGAGCGCAAGTTTCCCGCCAAACGTATCAAAGTTTTGGCCCGATCGGCGAGAACGGTGTATGTCGATGGCAGAGCTTACGAAGTTGAGCCGACGACAACGGAAGCGTTCGAGGGTATTGATATCGCGCTCTTCGCCGGAACAGAGGGTGAAAAGGGCGCGGCCGTAACCTTTGCCGAGGACGCCATCAAGCGCGGTGCGGTTGTGATCGACAACGGCGCCGATTTCCGAATGCGCCCCGATGTCCCTCTGGTCGTTCCAGAAGTGAACGGCGATACTCTCGTCAAACACAATGGCATTATCGCCAATCCCAACTGCTCAACCGCACAGCTAGTCATGGCACTGAAGCCGATCCATGATGCGGTGCGCGTGAAACGACTGCTGATTAGCACCTATCAAGCCGTGTCTGGCGCGGGCGGCGCGGCAGTGACGGAACTGATCGCACAGAACAAGTCCGTTGCTGAAGGTGGCCATCCGCAGCCAGTGAAGCAGTTTCCTGTCGCGATCCACGCCAACGTCATCCCACAAATCGGTGGCTTCGACGAAAATTTCTACACATCCGAAGAGATGAAGCTGGTTAGCGAGACGCAGAAGATTCTAGGCAATCCAAGCATCAAGATCACGCCGATGATCACCGCGCGCGTGCCGGTCGTGATCGGGCACTCGGAATCGGTGTACATCGAGACGGAAAAGCCGATTACGCCTGACGAAGCGCGTGCGCTCTGGGCGAAATTCCCTGGCGTCAAGGTGATCGACAATCCCGCCTTGTCATCGACCGATCCGGCCAACGCTTGGCCGACACCTGTCGCCAGTGCAAATTCCGATTTGACCTACATTGGACGAGTCCGCCAAGACCTGGACAACCCGAACGGGCTGGTTTTCTGGGTAGTATCGGACAATCTGCGCAAGGGAGCGGCGACAAATGCCGTTCAGATCGCCGAAGCTCTGATCGAGCGCGGGCTACTTCGCAGGCAGCAAGCCGCAAATCTAAATTAAGGCAGTACCACACAAATGTCAGCACAATCCTCCTTTCCGGATCCTATTTTTGGCCATGTCGCCACGGCTATGGTGACTCCGTTCGACGACAACCTGCAGATTGACGAAAGGCAGATCGTGCGCCTGATCGACCATCTTGTCGAAAACGGCACTGAAACGCTGGTCGTTTGCGGCACAACCGGCGAGTCGGCGACACTTTCGCGCGATGAAAAAGTGAAGATGTTCACCTTGGTCAAGAAGCACGCTGAGGGTCGCGCGAAGATCATCGCTGGGGTTGGGACGAACAATACGGCAGATTCCATCCGCCTTGCGAAGCAGGCACAGGAGATCGGCGTAGACGGGCACCTGCTGATTACCCCCTATTACAACAAGCCGTCGCAGGAGGGTTTGTTTCAGCACTTCAGCGCGATTGCGCGCGAAACTAGCTTGCCGATCATGCTGTATAACGTTCCGCCGCGAACATCGCTGAACATGACCGCTGCAACCACGGTTCGCTGCGCGCGAGAATGCCCAAACATCGTCGCGGTTAAAGAAGCGAGCAAAGACATGGAGCAGATCGGCGAGATCGCACGCACCGCGCCTGCTGGATTTCAGATTTATAGCGGCGACGATGGCGTCACCCTCCCGATGCTCGCCCTCGGCTCGGTCGGGGTCGTTTCGGTGATCTCGCACGTCGCGGGCAAGGCGCTAAGACAGATGCACTCGGCGTTCTTCAACTGCGACTTGCAGGCTGCCGCGGGTATCCATCTTTCGACTTTGCCACTGACTAAGGCCCTTTTCTGCACGACCAACCCCGTGCCAGTCAAGTACGCGATGCAGAGGATGGGTGTCCTAACGAGCGACCACGTCCGCCTCCCACTCGTCCCTGCGACCGCCGAAGAGCGCGAGATTGTGGATCGGTCGCTGACGGCGTTTGGGTTGATTTAGCTTCGATCTGATAAAACTCCATTGAAACTCATTCTAGAAAATTTCCGATCCTTCGCCGGACGCCACGAGATACCGATCCGTCCGCTGACTTTTTTAATCGGCGAAAACAGCTCCGGCAAAACGAGCATGATGGCTGCGCTGTCGGTGGTGAGCGATGCGTCGGGATTTCCGGAGAGGCCTTCTTTCAACGAGCCGCCGTATAGTCTCGGAAACTTTGAGACAATGGCGACCGCAATACCGAGGACTGAACGCAGACCCACGTTCACGCTCGGCTATGTCGTTGCGCGAAACGACAGGCGAAACAAAGCGCCGCACGGAGGATATCTTGGAGGGGCCGAAGCATCGTATGAGAACCATCTTGGTCACCCAAGGCTTTCGGGATATTTCGAGCAGACAGCAGGGGGCGACCTGACGCTAAGGAAGGCCACCGAAAGCATCGGTTACTCAGCAAACGTTCAATTTTCTCCGATCAGCCAAAACTCGACCAAGGAGAACGTCTCACTTTATCTCAGGAATTTGCCCAAGCGCACTTATGCAAGGAGCCTATTCGAGGCTATCTTGATAGAAGGGGAAATTACGAATCCCGGTGAGTTCGACATATTGGCATTTACCCGCATTTCTGGCAATAGAACGCTACACGAATATCCTATGCCAAGCCGCTCATTATCGCCCATTAGGACAAAGCCCCAGAGAACTTACGACGAGATTGGGACAGAAAACAGCATTGATGGCTATGATGTGCCTTTCGTTTTGGATGAGATTCAATTAGGGAAAGAGAATTCCATCGTCGAGGAGCGACTGCTTGACCTCCTTAACCGATTTGGAATTGAATCGGGCCTTTATCAAAGAGTAGTTGTCAAAAGATTAGGTCCCACGCCTGGCGATCCAGTTCAGGTGATGGTGCGCACGGGTGGTCGCTCTACAAACCTGATTGATGTTGGATATGGAGTGAGCCAGGTGCTGCCAATTCTAGTACGTAGCATTGCCTCTGATACGAGAGCTAGGCTTCTTCTGCAACAGCCGGAAGTTCATCTTCATCCCAAGGCACAGGCCGCGCTAGGTTCATTTTTTGTCAAGATGACCTCAGAGTTCAATCAGCATTTCGTTATCGAAACTCACAGCGACCAAATCCTTGACCGAACGCGTCAGGAAGTTGCCGCGGGCAAAATTGCTCCAGAACTTGTCCAGTTTTTGTATTTTGAGCGCGGTAAGAATGGATCAACCGTCTATCCTATGGAGCTTGACGAAATGGGCAATATTTTGAACGCTCCTCGCACATACCGTCAATTCTTTATCGACGAAACAATGAATCTACTAGGGCGGGGCCCAAAGTAGTTGTGTATTATTATCGACACGGATGTCTGCGGGCTGGTGCTGGTCGAGCAGCCCGATGAGCCAGCGCATTCGGCTGATTTCAAGTCTCTTCGCAACAAGTTGTTTAACAACAAATCTGTTCGGGTCATTTATGGTGGGCGTCTGTTCCACGAACTGAAGAGGAATCAGAAGGCAGCCGAGGCTTTGCGCACTTTGGACAACGCGGGCAAAACCCTAAGGGTAGATGACGCGAAGCTGTTAGAGCGGTATCCGCCTATACTCGCCGCTAACCCAAAATCGAAAGACTATCACAATTTGGCATTAATGCTGGCCACGGATGTTCGCGTCGTTTGCACGAAGGACAATGATCAGATACACGACATAAAGAATCGCAACATAATTGATCCACCAGGTCACATTTACAAAAAGCCATCGCACAATCATCTAATTAGCTTGTATTGTCCTTTGGAAAAGAAGTGCCGTTAGTTTCCGTCTTCAACATATGACTTCCATCACCGCCGACCTCACATTCCTAAAATCCCTCACCGAAGCGCCGTCGATTGGCACGGCATGCGGGCCAGTCATCAATATCCTGTCGGGCCGATTTGGCGAGGAGTATCAGCGGGCGCTGGCGAGCGATGGGTTTTGCCTGTTTCAGAAGGCGGGAGCGTCGCCCGGGCAGCTTCGCGTTGTTTTTGTCACGCATATGGACGAGGTTGGCGGCTGCATCTATGGCCAGCGCAAGGAGGGAACGTTCGATGGCCGGTTTTGGGGCACCGATAATCCGTTCGTTTATCTTGCTGGTGCGGTACTTCAGGGTTTCGATTATCTCATCCAGCATGAACGCGAGGCATTTCCAATTGACGCGCAAGCCATCGAGGTTGACGAAGAGTTTCGATTGGTTTTCAGCGGCGACAAAATCCTGCAATACCGAACCGGTTGGACATTCAAGCAGGAGACCCGCTTCGACGATCAGTACATTTACGCAAAAGCTGTCGATCCGCGCGTGACCGCGTACGCTGTCTGCGAAGCCGCGCGCAAGCTGGACAATCCGGCTGTCGGCGCACTGTTTGTCATGGCGGAGGAGTGTGCGATGGATGTCGCGCGCAAGGCCGTGACATTTCTGTCGCGTTACGCGCCCAATCTGGAGCTCGTCGTGAACGCCGATGTCCCCAATCTCCTAAACCTCGGCGATGCCGACCTCGACCTGCCGGCCATTCGAATATTCGAGGGTAAGAATTTTATCGACCCCTCATTTGGGATTAAGGTCGCAACGCAACTGATAAACGAAGGCGTCAAGCTGCACCTTTCCGCCGCTCGCAGCGGGAGTCAGACCATTCTCTTTGTGCCGCTTGCGCCGACCCTCTCCGTCGCGTTGCCCGCCGAAAATATCCACACATCGATGGGCAAGGCGAGCCTGCTCGGGGCGAGTCGATGTGTTGATCTGCTGACCGCCATCGGCGAACGACAGCTCAGCGGTCATCTAGCCGAGTAATCTTCCGCAAGAATAATCCCCCCGCACAACCATGTGTACGAGGGGATTTCGTTTCGAACATTGTAGCCGCTTCTACTTCATCGAATCGATCAGCACTTTCGCCACTTCAGGCCGAGTGAACTCGATCGGCGGGATTTCTCCAGCGCGCAGCATCTCGCGGACTTTTGTGCCGCTTAGAATGACATGGTTCGACTTGTCGTGCGGGCAGGTCTTCACCGATGCCATGTTTTCGCACGACTTGCAGTAGAACGTGTGCTCATACTTCAGAGGCGTGATTCCGATTTCAGACGGTTCGAACTCGTCGAAAATATGCTGGGCGTCGAAGGTGCCGTAATAAGTCCCGACACCGGCATGGTCGCGGCCAACAATAAAATGCGTGCAGCCGAAGTTTTTGCGGATCAGCGCATGGAAAATCGCCTCGCGTGGGCCTGCGTATCGCATCGCTGCCGGGTTCACCGACAGCAACGTTCGGTCCTTAGGATAGTAGCCTTCCAGCAAGACTTCGTAGCACTTCATGCGGACATCCGCCGGAATATCGTCGCTCTTGGTCGCGCCGACAAGTGGATGCAGGAGCAGTCCATCGACACCCTCCAGCGCAACCTTCTGAATATACTCATGCGCGCGGTGGACTGGATTGCGCGTCTGGAAGCCGACGACGGTTTTCCAACCCTGTTCGGCGAAATATTGACGAGTTTGCGCCGGTGTCAGACGATATGGTAGGAAATCTTCATGGGCTGGAACATTGACCACATCGATTGGCCCGCCAAGCAGCGTGTCGCCTTGCGCGTAGACGGCGGCAACTCCGGGATGGGCCTCGTCGGTCGTGCGGTAGACTTTGGCGGCTTCGTTCGCCTTGTCGTAGCCGAACTTTTCCTCGACTGTCAGGACAGCGAGAAGCGTCCCTGCTTCATCGACTAATGCGACTTTTTCGCCAACTGTGACCGAGGCCGCAGTGGCATCGTCAACGGCCAACGTGACCGGTATCGACCAGACTGTGCCGTCCGCGAGACGCATCTTTTCGACTACGCCATCGTAGTCGCCTTTTGTCAGAAATCCGGTGAGGGGCGAGAACGCGCCTATTGCAAGCATCTCGACATCGGACACTTGGCGCTCGTTCAGCGTGATCTTCTTTAGGCTTTCGGCTTCCGCGACGAGCTTTTCTTTATGCTCGGGCGACGCGACGCGGTTCACTAACGTGCCGCCGTGCGCGGGGATGGTTTGATAACTCATAACTCGATGATTAGCTCCTGGTCAATGGGGTAATTTTGGATGGTGGCTGTTCTTAGCGCCCGGATCAGAGCGATGGCACGTACCACCTGTTCTTTGTGCGCGGGATTGTTGAGCCACGTGCTGGCTCCCGACGAGTGCGGCAGGGGGACATAGATGACGCCATCTCTGCGGTACGCCCGCCCGACACACTCTTCAAGGGATAAATCCCGATCAACAAACTCGCCAATCGCCATTTTACCGAATAACACGACGATTTTAGGCCGAACGAGCAAAATCTCTTCATCCAGCCATGTCCGGCAGAGTTTAAGCTCTGCGCGAGATGGCGCCCGATCCTTCGAATTTCCCGGCAATCTGCCCGGAAAGCACTTGGTTAAAGCGGTCATATATACGGTGGTACCGAAGTCGCCCTCGCTAAAACCAGCCTCACGCAGCCATCCTCGCAGCTTGAGTCCTGCCGGGCCGACATAGAGAGCGCCGCCGGAATTCCTATCCGTTAGGCTTGGCGCTTGACCAATGACCATGAAATCCGCAGGTGCGTTGCCAAAGCTACGCGGAGAGGCTGACGCGAGATAACCTGCAACAACGCACTTGTCGCAAGCGCTGATAGCGGAGTGGAGAATCGAGATGAGAGTTACGGCCATCGGATTTAAGATGCTTTGCCCATGACGGCAACTACGACTCCAATATCCGAAGAATTTCGCACGCTAGAAATATTCTGTATCGCTTGTTGCCTGTCGCTTCTGCTACAAAACCAGCCGCCTCAAGCCTCTGCAAGCCTAATTGTGCGGTTCGGCGAGTTGAACCCAAATGGTTAGCAGCTTGCGTGATGCTTACTGCGGGTGAGGTAAACAGTAGTTCTAGAAGTTGAAGAACGCTCGGCGGACTGTTGCTCGCGAGAAGCTGACTGCGATAACTGTGTCTTAAGTCAGCGATCTGGACCGCTTTCGACTTCGCAGTCTCTGCCTGGGAGCTTATGGCAATCAAGAAGTACTTAATCCAGCCAGTCCAGTCACCGTCAACTGTGACTGCTAATAGTTTGTCATAGTATTCGGAGCGATGTGTTTCGATGTAGGCGCTTATGTTAAGGATCGGTTGTGGCAATAGTCCCTCCAAGAATAGCATTAGTGATATCAGCAGACGTCCAATTCTGCCGTTGCCGTCCAAGAATGGGTGAATTGCCTCGAACTGATAGTGAAGCAATGCGATGCGAATAAGCGGCGGGAAGCCGCTTTCGCTGTGAATGAATTTTTCCAGGTCACTGATTGCTTCCACCATTTCGTGCGGATGAGGAGGAACATACGGGGCGTTGTCCAACGTGCAACCGGATGGGCCAATCCAGTTTTGTGATGTGCGAAAAAGACCAGGCGTGAGATGTTGGCCCCTTACACCGGTCATCAGGATTTCGTGCATTTCACGCAGAAGACGACCGCTTAGGGGCAACGTGTCCAATCGATTGAAAGCATGTTCAAGCGCACGGACATAGTTCGCAACCTCCTGAACATCGCTACCGCGCTCCGCAACGCCAGCCGCTTCGAAAAAGAAGAGCTCCGAGAGCGATGCATGAGTTCCTTCAATCCGGCTCGACATTACGGCTTCTTGTCGTATAAATGGTGCAGCAAGCAACTTTGGATTGGGAAGATTTTCGGCGAGACCGGCTAAGCTGCTGACCGCTCGGTCGGCCTCGGATAGCAATCGCGCGATATTCCAATCAAGGTCGAGTTCAGGTGGAAGGGGAGGCGGACTGAAGTACCAATATCCTGTATGTGACTTACGGACGAATCGGCGAGTACGACTTGAAAACTGCTCAGGCTGCATAATTTGAGGATTCTAATGACACTGAAGTATCATTAGAACAAAATAATGATACTGATTGGCCAATTAGTATCATTATAGCACTTTCGAAAAGCCTCCATAGCCGCACTGCTTGGCTAATTCAAGTCATTTTCCCTAACCTCGGCATAGTAAAGTTGCTCGAGCAAAGTAGAGTAGCCAAGATGAGCTGAACTTTCCCAAGGCGTCTCGCCACCATTGTCCCGGGCAGTAGCCGATGCTCCCAACTTTAGGAGTGCATCTACAGCGCGAACGTGTCCGGACCTTGCGGCGAAATGCAATGGCGTCTGGCCGGACTCATCAACTGCATGGATGTCTGCGCCATGCTTTGCCAACAGTTCGATAGTCTCCCAATGTCCGCGTTCGCTGGCCTTCATCAACGGCGTCTGGCCGTATTGGTCGCGATCGTCCACAGTCGCGCCAGCATCCAACAATTTTTGGACAATCGCTATATGGCCCGACTTGCACGCGTATGCGAGCGGGCTGGCTTGGTCTCGTACTTCGTCGTGCAAGTTCAGATCGGCGCCGACGCTGATCAGAAGTTCGACGATATCAAGTGTGCCGTGCTCGGCGGCGTTGTGAAGAGGAGTTGCACGGTGCTCCAGATCGCGGGAGTTTGGGTTCGCACCAGCCAAGAGAAGTTGGCGGAATGACTCGATGTCCTTTAGATAGATGGCATCGACAAGGCGTTCGCACAGTTTTTGGGCACGGCTAGACATGCGTTATTAAAGCACTCTTTAGTGACGGCTGATCTTATCGAAGAAATCTCCCGTTTTCTTTAGTACGTCTCTAAGACCTCCCCGTCTTCTCTAATGACTACGCTACCGACTGGCTTCGACGGTACATTCAGATGATAACGAGCATACTTCTGATCGCCGGTTCTCATGACTGCGCCTTTGTCTGCCAAATCCGCTAAATCGCGAGTTGCGGTCGCCGGTGATGCTCCCGTTATTGTCCTGTAATTGCTCGCACTTAGGCCGCCCCTGAAGCCCTCAGGACCTTCTCGAAACAAGCGCATCAAAACTTTGTGCTGCCTTGGATTTATCGCACCGGCTAATCGCTCGAGCAGCTTTGCTTTGCCTATGACGAACTCGATTTGCGAAAGAGTCCGTCGCTGCGCTTCAATTGCGATGCCTGCGAACCATGCAAGCCAACTGGTCACTTCATTGCGCTTATTGGAAGTCTCCAAAACATCATAGTAACTGCTTCGCCGCGCAAGTATGGTAGGGGCGAGCGATACGATCAGAGGTTGTCCTAGACTCTGCGCGAGCGATTTTTCCGAGATTGCCCTACCAATGCGACCATTGCCATCTTCAAATGGATGAATGCTAACAAAATAGAGATGGGCAATGCCAGCTCTTGTTAGGGCCGGAAGCGAACACTCACTTTGCGCAATCGTCTCGTTAAACCAGTTTAGGAATCTTGACATCTCCGACGCAACCATCGGAGAAGGCGGTGCTTCAAAATGAACAGTTGGGGACACAAGTGAACCCGAGACGACTTGCATTGCTTCCGCGCCAGTTCTGTATCGAGCTCTGTCCTTGAGGTCATAACGTCCGCTTGTCACCATGCGGTGCCAGTTAAACAAGTCTTCATGCGACAAAGGCGAATCCCAAGTCTGGTATAGATTGACCATCATCTCGGCAATTCCCTGTTCACCGGGCTTGATCCGTCGCTCGTCGGTGGCAAGGCCAAGCTGCCTTCTTATAGACGACTGAACACTGGCGCGATCCAGTATCTCCCCTTCGATTTCCGATGTAGTTAGCGCCTCGGCACTCATGAGTTCTACAACAAGCTGGCTTTGATCCTCGATTGCGAGATGATTCATGCTTCCCAGGAGCACGCCGCCCCCGACCAGAAATAGGTGCTCTGCTTTGCTCAGGCGCCCGCCGTCCCAAGTAAAATTTGGCCAGTCTTGTTGCTGCCAGTTCCATCGCATGATTGATAGTCCTCATTTCTATCGCTCATATTTTGCCATATTTATGAGCGATAGAACGTCTTTCTATCGCTCATGGGGCTGCTAATGCACTGGGCCGACAAATAATGCCTCGTATTTTTAAGTACAGCGCCAAATTGTCTGATACTGGGAAACAAACCGGTAAAATGCACCGTCACAAGATAGATCAGGAGGATTTCCACCATGCATGACGCAATTGCTGCCGCAAAAAGCAGCCTTGAGCGCGCGCAGACCCGCACGCTAGACACGTTCGCAGCCATCCCCGACAACAAGCTCACTTGGTCGCCTTCATCAACCGCGCGTCATTCGCTTGCGTTGATGGCGCATATCGGAATAGCAAACCAGTTTTTCGCCTCAGTCATCCGCGGCGAGAAGCAGACATTTACGTCGTTTGAGGAGCTTATCACGGTACATCGATCAGGCGAGCCGAAAATCGCAAGTCGGGAGGCGGCGGTTGATCTTGTCACATCCTCCATTTGCGGCGTTCTTGAGGCGATGGAGAAGTTGACTCCTGACTCCCTTTCTGGCATGGCCGACATGGGATTTGCGCAGATGCCGATGGCGGTTTTCATCGGATATGCGCAGTACCACACGGTGAATCACGTGGCGCAGATGGACTACTTGCAGACAATTTGGGGCGATATGGAGGATCATTCCTAAGATGCCTCCGGCACGTTCCTCGCCAGCCATTCGGCTCCGCTCAGGGCAGGCTCTCCCCGCAACGGGAAGGCAAGGTTAGGTTTGTGTCTGGAAGCGGATGGCGGCAGGCTGATTCTGCGCTCACGCGAGCCATGCGCCTCGATCGTGGCGACGGTTTGGGTTTTTGTCTTCGTGTGTCGCCGCGAACGTTCCCTCACCCCCAAACGTGTCCCACAAGCAGGCGAGGGGAGCAGAAGTCTCCACGACAGGCGTGGACGTCTGCCCCACAATTCCTTTCCTTCCCGCTGCGGGAGGGGTGGCGAGGAACGAGCCGGGGTAGGTCGCGCCGAGCTCCTTGCCTCCGCCATAAGACGAACAAACCCTCGCGGCAACACACCGGGTTCGGGGGACGAGGCAAGCCCTTTCCACTGGCCCCTTTCCCATAGGAATATGAAAGGGGAAAAAGACGGAGAAAATCGTGGGAATTCAGGACTACACTGAGTTTTCTTCCGTTGGCGGTTTGTCCGTGTCTGAGCTTGCGAAGACCGGTCAAACCGCCAACAGCGAAAAAAGCCCAGCGGCTAGAGCGTTCCTAAATCTTCTTCTCCACGACATTCTTCATCAATGTCGCCCCTCCGACCACACTTAACGCAGCTATGATCATTGCCGCGCGCCAGCCTGCGCCGAGTCCGATGGAGCGGTTGATGGCGTCGGCGACGGGGCCAAATGCTGGCGCGGCCACTTGGGGCAGTGTTGCGGAAAGGCTCCAGATGGCCATGAATTTCGCTGCGCCACCGCCTTCGGGCAGGACATTGCAGCAGAGCGCCCAGTTGACCGCGCAAAACAGTCCCCAACCGACCCCAAACGCGAGCGCGGCCCCTATGGCGAACGGGTAGCTTGGCGCAAGCGCGAATGCAAGAGTCGCTATGGCACTAAATCCGCAGGAAACATACACCAGCCACTTTTTGCTTTTGCGGTCGGCGAGGCCACCAGCGGGGAGGGTGGAGAGGAGTGCCCCGCCGATGGCGCAGATCATGATGATCATGTTCGGCCCGGCGTACGCTTTGCCGAAATGCAGGCTGTCGCGAACATAGTAGGTCAGATAGAGCAGGGCGACATAAAATCCGACGTTGTAGACTGTTCGTGAGGCGAGCAGCCAAAAGAAGCTGGCGTTGCCGCGAATGTCCCACTGGAACAGCTTGGCGAGACCTTGTTCCCATGATTCACCGGGAGGAGCGGGCTCGTCGGGGACAAGGAACAGCGCCGGGATGACACAAACTGCGAACAGAGCCACATCCATGAACAGCAGCTTTTCGACTGCGAAAAACCGGGCATGGACAGGATCGGCGGCCTTGTTCGCGGCATCAAGTAGGATGCCAGACAGAATCGGGCCGCCAGCCTCGCCGATCAGCCGCATGATTCCCATCCACGCCGACGCCATCCCCTGATGCGCGGGCGGTACATGATCGGGAATTAAGGCTTGATACGGGCCGTTGGCGATGTTCAGGAAAAGCTGGATGATGAAGTACGACAAGGTCAGCACGACAAACGAGTGCGACCAGGCGAACGACAGCATCCCGGCAATCCCGCCGAGCGTTCCGATCAGCAAAAATGGCCGTCGACGCCCCCATTTTGCGCGGCAATGGTCGCTAATTGGGCCGATGAACAGCTGGATCAAGGCAGATGTCAGTGCGCCGATGACGGCGATCTTTCCGAGATATGCGCCCTGATCGAACGTTCCCGCGAAGTCCGCAACTCGTGCGGGCAGGATCGGATTGAGCATCATCCCCCAAAACAGCGAGATCGGCAGCCAGTAGATGCTGATCAGAAAGTAGCGGAGCGGGGTGGTTGCCCAGGACGATGAAATGTTCGCTTGGGTGGCTTCAGCGGGAGCTTGAATTGCGCTGGACATACTTGTGATCAGTCCAGCAGGTGGCCGTACTTTTCGCGGACAACTTTTCGCTTTACTTTGAGCGTGGGTGTGAGCTCTCCGTTTTCAATCGAGAGCGGCTTTTCGATCAGCGCGATCTTGCGGATTTTTTCGAACTCGGCCAAGTCGGTTGAGAGCGAATCGATCTCGGCTTTGATCGCTTTGCGTGCGTCGGCGTTAGATGCGAGGGAAGCTGCGTCAGTTTCGGCGAGTCCCTTGTCCTTCGCCCACTTCCCGAGGCGCTCGTAGTTCGGGAAAACAAGTGCGCTGACTGTTCCCGCGCTGTCACCCAGCAGGACAATCTCCGAGATCAGCGGCGACATTTTCAGCTTGTTTTCGATCGGCTGTGGCGCGACTTTCTTGCCGTTGCCTAGGACGAGGATGTCCTTCTTGCGGTCGGTGATTTTGACGTATCCGTCTCTGTCGATTTCGCCAATATCGCCTGAATGGAACCATCCGTCCGAGTCGATCACCTCCGCCGTCGCCTCTTCATGGCCCCAATAGCCCTTCATGACTGTCGGGCCGGTTATTAGAATTTCACCATCACTTGCGAGCTTGACTGTTACACCCGATATTGCTTTGCCGACCGTTCCGATTTTGGCGCGGTGATAAGGATTTAGTGTCGTTGCCGCGGTGGTTTCGGTAAGGCCGTAGCCCTCCAGAATGGGAATGCCCACAGCCTGGAAAAACTCGGCCGTCTGACGAGTCAGCGGCGCGCCGCCTGAAACGAGGAATCGGAACCGGCCGCCGAACCGTTCGCGAACCTTCTCCAATACAAGCCGATCCGCGATCAGATGCTGGATCGCCAGCAACGGGCTGATAAACTTCCCCTCATTCACTCGCTTTGAGTGCGCGTTACCGACTTCAAGTCCCCAGTGGATCATCTTCTGCCGCGACTCTGGTGCCTTTGCGATCCCGTCCATCGACCGTTCGTAGATCGCTTCGTATAGCCGCGGCACACTCTGCATCAGGGTTGGCTTGACCTCCATCATGTTTTCCTGAACCTTGAAAAGGCTCTCGGCATAGTAGGTGGTCGCGCCCGCACCAAGCGCGAGATAGTACGTAACACGCTCAAAAACGTGGCAAAGAGGCAAAAACGATAGAAAAATCTCGTCCTTAACGGGAAACGGCAAATGCGCTTCGGCGATCTGTGTTGCTGCGAACAGATTCCCTTGAGTCAGCATCGCGCCCTTTGGGTCTCCAGTGGTGCCCGATGTGTAAACCAGGCTAGCCAGATCGTCTGGCTGGACGCTATCCCGAAGCTTTTCGAACGTCGGAGTCAGCGTTGATCCCTGCGTCTCGCCAAGCTTAAGCACATGATCGAATGAAACGATGTCGCCCTTCGCGCTGCTCTCCTCCATCGTGATCAGCGCCTTCAATCCAGGCAGGGGCGTGCCACCCACTTGCGCTTTCTGAAGCTGCTTGGCGTCGCTTGCGACCAGGGCCGTTGCGCCGCTATTGGTCAGAAGATAGATCACTTGCGCTGGCGGAAGGGTAGGGTAGATCGGAACTGTGACACAACCCATCGACAGAATCGCAAGGTCTGCGATGGCCCATTCTGGCCGGTTTTCAGACAGCACCGCGACACAATCACCACGCTGCACTCCCAGTGCGCGCAGACCGAGGGAAAACAGCCGCAGCTTGGTCTCGACTTCGCGAAATGTCAGTGGTTTCCACTGCTTGTCAACTTTGGAAACAAGCGCCGCCTTGTCCGGATTACGCTGCACGCTGGCTGCGATCAGGCGATTGATTGTTCCGACCGTTTGAACTTGTGAACTCTTGTTTGAACTCATAAAATGTGCCGAATTTCGGCGGCAAGCTCAACATTTTGCTGGCTGGTTGCTCGTCTATACGCGGCTGAGGATAGCAAACGTTGCAGGTTCTGTCAACCATGCGAAGCATGGCTTTTTGGCGCGCTGCCTAAAAGGTTCGATATGGGAGGTTTTGTTCCCGCGATCAGCGTGGGACTGAGGCGCGCTTTTGCATTGAACCAGAAATGCAAAGAAGAATCGGAGGTTTGTGAGGGCGGGCGTCCCCGCCTGTCTGCCTCTTCCTTAGAAGCGGTTTCGGATGACAGGCGGGGACGCCTGCTCCACCATCTGGTACAACTTTGCCCTATTGCTGACAGCAGGATTTGGTTCACTAAGCGGGAAAACTAAGTTGTCGGCGGAGCGACGTTGATATCCGAATGGCTAGCTCGATCTGCCGATGTATTGGGAGCTCAGAAAACTTGAATCCGCCTCAATTGACCGATGGCCGTCCGTCGCCGGGCACGCGAGTCTGCGTGACGACGCCTAAATATGCTGGCACGGACGTACACCACTCCCTCTACCTTCCAGTCGATTGGACGCCAGGCAATCAATATCCGGTTCTTGTGGAATTTCCGCCGAACCGCTGGAACGAATCTTCAGGCGAAGTTGCCGACTGCCGATTGGGCTACGACGTGTCTGATGGCGGGGGTTTCCTATGGATTGCCCTGCCGTTTGTGAACTCCACGCACACGCGCAACCAAACTCAGTGGTGGGGTGACGAGGACGCGACCGCCGAATACTGCAAATTGAACATTCCTCGAATTTGCGCGGAGTTTGGCGGCGATCCCAGCGCCATTTTCCTCATGGGTTTTTCGCGCGGGGCTATTGCGTGCAGCTATATTGGGCTGCGCGACGATGCCATCGCACGACTCTGGGCTGGGTTCATGCCGCACAGCCACATGGACGGGCCGCCGTTTACGGAGCGGGGACACATCGAGCGTCTCGCGAGTCGCTGGCCGTCCGCACTTCATCACGTACGGAAGCGAAGACGATGGCAAGGCAGGGAGTCAGCGCGGGGCGGCGACGTTAAGGCACCTCGGCTTCCCAGTTGAAGAGCATGAAGCGATTGGTTTTGGGCACTCAGACCGAGTCTACGCTCAAAATGCAGAAATCCTGCAATTGGCCCGTGTTTGGCTTGCGAGACAAACTTCCGCCTAGAGCTCTGCCTGTGAAAAATGGCCCAGAGGCCACAGAGCGTTCCTAGAAAATCTTATATATTCTTCAGCAATCTTGAGAAATTTTCCCGATCGATGGCGCGGGTGAACGCGTCGTCGTGGCTGATGAAGTTCGAGCGAACCAGGTCGGCCAGGATTTTGTCCATCGCCTGCATTCCGTATTGCGCGCCGGTTTCGATTACGCTGTACATCTGGTAGGTCTTGCCTTCGCGGATCAGGTTGCGCAGTGCGCTGGTCGCGACCATGATCTCGATGCTGGCGACTCGTCCGCCGCCGATGCGCGGGATAAGCTGCTGAGAGACGACCGCCTCCAGCGAAGTGGAAAGCTGAATGCGGATCTGCTCCTGCTGGTGGGCCGGGAAAACATCGACGATACGGTCGATTGTGGCCGGAGCGCAGCGGGTGTGCAGTGTCGCGAACACCAAGTGGCCTGTTTCGGCTAATGTCAGCGCGGCGGCAATCGTCTCCAAATCTCGCATTTCACCGACTAGGATCACATCCGGGTCTTCGCGGAGGACGGCACGGAGGGCGTTGTTGAACGAATCCGTATCGGTGCCGAGTTCACGCTGGTTGACCATCGCCGTTTTGTGCGCATGGAGGTACTCAATGGGATCCTCGATGGTCATGATGTGCACTTCACGCTCGATGTTGATAACGTCCAGCATAGAGGCGATTGTGGTCGACTTGCCGGAACCTGTCGGGCCAGTGACCAGGATGAGGCCGGAGTGACGACGGGTTAGTTCGCGCAACACCGGCGGCAGGCGCAGTGATTCGAGCGACGGAATGACGCTCGGAATGACGCGCATGGCGGCGCCAACAGAGCTGCGCTGCTTGTAGACATTGAAACGGTAGCGGCCAAGGCCTTTCACACCATAGGAGAAATCTAGCTCTTTCGAGCGCTCGAACTTTTCGATCTGTTCCGTGGTCAAAATGTCATAGATGAGCCGCTGTATGTCGCGGTGAGTCGCTGCTTCGTAGGGCAGTGGTACGATCTTACCGTCTCGCCGCACCATCGGCGGCAGGTTGACGGTTAGATGCAGGTCGGATCCGTTGCTGTTTGACGCGGCACGGAGAAGATCGTCGATGTGAACGTCAACCAGCGACTGCGCCGGGACATCTTCTACCTGATAATCGTCGCCGCTCAACCGGGTGGTGACGTGTGCCTGCGGCTCGTCGATATCACCCAAAACCCTGGTGTTGCGTTTTGCCGGACTCGGAGCGCCGTTTAAAGGGGATAGCGCTTCATCACGATTGTCTTCCTTCTTTGCGACCACGAAGCGCGGGGGAGTTTGCACGCTTGATTGCGATCCGGAATCGTTGGCGCTTGCGTCGGCCAGAATTTTTAGTCCGCTTGGGGCTGGCGAATCGGAGTCGTCGGCACTCAGATTCCCGGATATGCTGCGGGCGACAGTCAGCTTAAGACCGGGAATAGCGCTCGACGCCTTCAATGCAGGCTTCGCGGGCTCAGGCTCGATTTCGACTTTTTCGCGCGCCGCCATTAAGGACTCGTACGCATTGTCCGTCTCGCCCAGTCTTGACGACAGGAAATCCTCGGGATCGCTCGTTTTGAGCTTTGGTGCGAGATCGCTGTCGAGCGGTCCAAGCAGGTCATCGTCGTCGGGTTTTGTCGCTTCAAGCGGCATAAGGTCCTACTCCAAAAAAGTCGTATTTGCGCAGCGAATTTAGACGCAGCTATGAAGGGCCATGCCCTTTTCGAACTCGGTCTGGCAGCCCATGATGAGGTCTGGAAGCTGCTCTGGCGAGATGTGAAGGATTTCGCAAGATGCGCCGTGCATGGCAGGCGCGGTCTCGGCAATCTCTTCCGGGCCATCAACTAGTTTGCTGCAATAATCGGTGAGCTCGTTGGCCAGCGCGATGACGGCGACAAGCTGAACGTCCACTTCCGCTGCCTCGGGATCGTGATGGTGTTTGATCGCATCGCATAGCGCGGCCGGTAGGTTCCATTTCGTTGCCAATGCTGCGCCAACTTCGCCGTGACGGAACGGGAAAATCTTGTCTTCGATATCGTACAGGCGCAAACCACGGTCGTTGATCAGCTTTAACGCGGCCATATAGCGGTCGGGAAGCGCCAGATCGAGCACCATTTTGCCGATGTCGTGGAGGAGTCCGGCGGTGAACGCCTGCTCGGAATTCACGTTCGTCGACCCAGTCCGATTCAAATGCTCGGCGAGCATGCGGGATGCCAACGCAACGTTCAGCGAGTGATGCCAAAGCTGCGCGCGGGCGATCGAAAGCGTGTCTGTTCGTCCGAGAAACATATTGATCGCGTTGACCGTCATGGCCAAATTGCGAACTGTCTTAAAGCCCAGGAATACGACAGCTTCGCGCACGAAGAATATTTTGCGTGGAAGGCCGAAATATGCCGAATTCGCAAGGGCAAGAACACGCGCAGCGACAGCCTGATCCGTTAAAATGACTTTCTCGAGGTCGCTCGCGGTCACGGACGAGTCGCCCGTCATTTGGATCAATTTTAGAACGACATGGGGCAGGGCGGCGAGATCGCCTGCCTCGTCCAGAATCTCGTCGATGCTCCAGTCCATCGGCGACGATGGCTTGTGGTCGATCTCGTTCTCGTCGAGGGTGCCGTCGGTCGAAACGATGCGGAAGGCGGTCGAACCAGCGACTGCCGCATTGACACTATTAAGATTTCTAGCCGGCGTAGATGACACGGAGTGACTCCTCTAACGTTGTGATTCCGAGCAGAATTTTTTCCATGGCGTCGTCCTTGAGCGATTGCATCCCGGCCTCGTTGGCCGCTTCGCGGATCGCATAGGATGACGCACGCGCGAGGATCAACTCGCGCACTTTGTCCGTGACCGGCATAAGTTCGTAGACGCCAATTCGGCCCTTGTAGCCCGTGCCCTTGCAAGCATCGCAGCCTTTGCCGCGGTAGAACGTCACATCGCTTTTGTCCAGCAGATCGACGTTCATGCCGAGGCGCTTTATGGCGTCCTTCGGCGGCGTGTAGGGCTCCTTGCACTTGACGCAAATTGTTCTCAATAGGCGCTGCGCGAGCACGCCGACAACAGACGACGCGATGAGGAACGATTCCACACCCATATCCAGGAGACGGGCGACCGCGCCGGGGGCGTCATTGGTATGCAAGGTCGAGAGCACCAGGTGACCTGTAAGAGCTGCCTCGATGGCGATCAGCGCAGTTTCCGAGTCGCGAATTTCGCCGACCATGATGATGTTCGGATCCTGACGCAACATAGCGCGCAGGGCGCTCGCGAAAGTCATGTTGGCGCGGACATTCACCATCGATTGCGTGATTCCCGGGAGTTCGTACTCGACAGGGTCTTCGATGGTAAGGATGTTCTTCTCGCCGCTGTTGAGCTTGTTGAGCGCCGAATATAACGTCGTCGATTTGCCTGATCCGGTTGGGCCGGTCACGAGGATGATGCCGTATGTCCGGCTGATCATTGACTCGAACATTTCGAACGTGTACGGCAGGAAGCCGAGCTTATTCAATCCGACTTTGATGTTCGACTTGTCGAGAATACGCATAACGATCTTCTCGCCAAAGACGGCGGGGAGGGTCGATACGCGGAAGTCATACGGCTTGCCTTCGACATTTGCCGAAATACGTCCGTCCTGCGGTGCGCGCTTCTCCGCGATGTCCATTTCCGCCATGATTTTGAAGCGGGAGATCAGCGGTGCCTGCGCACGCTTCGGCAGAATCATCGCGTCGGTCAGGATGCCGTCGGTGCGATATCGAATGCGGATGTTCTCTTTGGAAGGCTCGATATGGATATCGCTCGCCTTCTCGTTGATTGCCTTGGAGATGATAATATTTGCGAGGCGTACTACCGGCGCCTCACCAGAAAGCTCTTTGAGCTGCTCGATGGAGAAACTGTCGTCGTCGGTGTCGCCGTCGGTAATCGTGATCGACGCCTCTTCGAGGTCTTTCATGACCTCGGTGACGGTGTCGGAAACGTTGGAGTTGACCTGGTAGTGCGTGTTGATCGCGTTGAGGATGTCCTCTTCGGACGCGATCACCGGCTCAACTTCCAGACCGGTTATCAGGCGAATCTCATCAATGGCGAAGATATCCAGCGGATTCTTCATCGCCAGGATGAGCTTGCCATCCTTCTTCTCAAGGGGAACGACCTTGAAGCGTCGTGCGAGCTCTTGGGTGACTCTCTTTAGAACGTCGGGCGCAATCTCGACTTCCGCGAGATCGACATACCCGACTCCCCACTGCTCGCCAAGGGATTTGACCCGATCTTTTTCGGAGATGAATCCCATCTGGACGAGGAGATCGCCCAGCATCTTATGCGTTTTGAGTTGTCGCTGCTTGTCGAGCGCCTCGACTAGCTGTTCGCGGGTGATCAGTCCGTTCTCTACAAAGATGTCACCGATAGTGGTGGCTTGCATGGATTAGTCTTCCTGGTCTAGCTCTCCGTCGCCTACAGGGCTCGTTGATCTAATTCCGAGCCCTGTAATTCGTACCGGCCTACTCTAGTTTCGGTAGATTAGCTCTCCTTCATTACCGAGGTTTTCAGGAAGAACACGACCTCGTTCTTGGTGATGTTGTGCTTCGTGTCCTTGAAGAAGTTCCCGAAGAACGGCAGATCGCCAAAGAACGGAACCTTGCTGATGTTCACCAGGTCTTGCTGTTGAATCAGACCACCAATAGCGATCGTTTCGCCGTCCTTGACGCGGATGGTGGTGTCGGCATAGCGGGTCGCGATGTCAGGCAACTGACCACCACCAGGAACGGCAGTGTACGATGCGATCGTGCTGACTTCGGGATGGATGTTCAGCGTGATGTAGCCGTCAGGCGACGTTTTGCCGGTGACACGAAGGATGACACCTACCTGAACACTCGCGGTCGTGACGTTCTGGCCGGTCGTCGAAGACGTAATCGACTGAACGTAGTTGACCGTGTCGCCAATAAAGACTGACGCCGGGTAGCCGTCAATTGCGCCGATAGTCGGGTCAGAGAGCAGCTTGGCGCGGCCCGATCGTGAATAGTGCGTCGAGGCTTACAGTCGCGGCATTGATGCAGCGGAGACCGTCCAAATTCGCCGAACTTTGAGATGTTGCCGGGATACGACACCGGGTTGAGCGGCGCGCCGACCGTATATCCAGCTGGAGCGAGTTCGCCAATGCTTCACGCTCGCGCCAGTCGAAGTTCCAGTTGAGGCCGATGTCCTTCTCATCCTGATCGTTGATTTCCGTCACTTTCGTTTCAAACATCAACTGAACGGGCTTGGTGTCGATCTTGGCGAGCGAGATCCAGGGCCTTCTGGATGTCGGCTGCGTGCCGGTCAGAAGGAGGGTAGACGAGCCGGTCGAAGATGCACTGGACGAACCCGTAGCCGAAGGAGCTGCACCGCCTCCGCCACCGGAGCTAACCGGCGAAGCCGAACTACTCGCGGAAGCCGACGAAGCGCTTGGAGCGGACGTCTGGAAGCCAAGACCAGGGCCAGGCGTGATTACGACGCTCGGTACGAGGGAGTTGACAATGTTGATCAAGTCGCCTTCGGAGGCGTAGTGGACGGTGTAAATCTGGGTCGTCTCTTCAGCAACTCGCGCCGCTAGGTTCGACTCAAAGCTGTCGATGAGCTGCTTCGCCGCGGTAACTTCCGAGGTCGGGCCGCTCAGGACGACCGCGTTTTCGCTAGAGCCGACCTTGGTGCCAGATATCGCCGTGCCGGTCGAAACCTGCAGATCCGGGTAGCGCAGCTTGACCAGACTGGTAATGTCGTCCATGCTTGCGTAGTGCGTGGTGACGACTTCCGTGAGCGGCGGCTCCGCATTGTTCAACGCCGGCGCTGCAAAGGACGCGATGCCCGCTGGCGTGCCGATAATGTAGGCATTGTTAGCCTTGGCATATTGATAGCCAGACAGTCGCGCAACCATGTCCAGCGCCTGCTCCAAGGTGACATGCGCCAGAGAGACGGTGATGGTTCCCCTGACGTCTGCGCTGGAGACGATATTGGCGCCAGTCTGGACCGCGAGAGCCTTCAGGACGTCGTTGATGTCCGCCGCGACAAAGTCGAGCGTGACATCGTTGCTCGTCTGATCGACTTGACCGGCAACGTGCGTCCGGACCGTCTGCGCCTTCGCTTTGGTCGAAGACTGCGCGGCATTCGCGGTCGATTCCGCTTCCGAGAGCGAGGACAATCCCGCACGCTACAGTCAGTGCGCGGCTTGTCGCCAAGTTCCATGATCGGCCATTTCGGCCTGTAGTTTTGAAGGTTACTGCTTGCATTGTTTACTCCTCAGAGCAGGGCAAATCTGTTTGGCTGTGCCGAGGGCATCTATCCGACGCCAGGGCGCAACTAACTAGGCTCTTGCTGACATGTTGACTTTCAGATAGGTCGAGTTCCTGCCGGCAAGGTCGGAGCCGGAGTTGTTGCTGATGGCGCGGCGGGTGCAGCCGCCGGAGTGTTGCTGGTATTAGCCGAACCGGCTGAATTCGTTAGCGCTGCCTTGACCGCATCGGCAAGCGAACCAGATGACTGGCTTCCCGCCGTCGCGATAGCTGGCACGGTGATCGGAGCGGTTGTCGATCCTGAAACCACCGCCGGAGGCTTAGACTCCGGTGTAGGGCCGCCAAGACCGAGTCGGACGCGGTTACCGAATCGCAGTACCGTAACTCCGCCTCGGTCGATACCGATCAAGCGGGTGTCGTCATCGACAAGCGTGCCGAGTCGGACATATCGTCGCTCGTCGCCGCGACGGAAGATCGCAAGTGCCGCTGACGGATCGGCGTCCGAGCAAACCACGCCGTATACTGTCCAACCGCCGTCCACTGGACCAGGATTGAGCGGAGCGACATCGCCAGCACCAGGAAGACCAGGTACGCTTGGCACGCCAGGTGTCGGCGATCCAGGCGTCGCTGCTAGAGCAGGAACCGCAGGAGGTGCCGGGCTGGTATAGGCGACAAACGGATCGCGCATCTCATCGCTGGGTGCGGTCGCACCAATGAGCGCTGTGGCGACTTCGCCGTCGGTTGGCTGGCCAGCGGCACCGGCTGACGCCGAAGCGTCAGTCGTGGTCGCGGTTGCTGCTGTTGGCGTCGTAGCTGCAGGCTGCGGCGCTGATGCTTGCGCTGCAGGCGGCGTGATGAGCTTGGCGGTAAAGTATCCGAAAATACCCACCGAAAGCACGCCGAGGCCAATCACCTGTGGCAGTTGCTTTTTGTCATATGTAACGTTGGCCATTCTAGTGCGCCCCCTTCCCAAGAGTGGTTTGCGGGACTGCCGGTCCGGGCTGGGACTGGAATCCGGAACTGTTGACGCGTTGCTGCGAATCGCTCTGCACCGTTTGCGCGGCGGCAATCGGGCGGTTGATCGAGTCGTTCAACAGATCCTGCTGCTGCTTGTGTACCTCCGAGAACGAATCCGGCGCTGGCGGCGTGGTCGTTGCTACCGGTAGCGCATCGTTCGGATCTGGAACGAAGACATAAGCAGCCATTGCGATATTTGCGCTGAGGTTGGTCTGCGGCTTGCCGTTTACAGTCGGCGCGCTACCAGCCGGCGAGAGCGACAGGCTCTTGACCGTTATGATCTTCGGAAACTTTGTCAGGCTGTACATGAACTTCATGATCTGCGTGTACGAGCCCGAAAGCGTTAGACCGAGGGACATTGTCTGATAGGGCGGCGCAGCCGGAGCGCTCGGATCCGTTGATGCTGCAGGCGCAGGAGCCGCACTGACCGGGCCTGGACGAATCGCCGAAACGTTCAGGTCGTACGACTGCGCAAGGTGCTCAATCTGCGGAACCAGTGTCGGAATGTACGCATTCGGCGCAATCGACTTCTCGACAAACTGAAGCTGCGAGCAGGTGGCGTTATAGTCGGTCAGAGTGGCCTGATACTTTTCTGCCACTTGCTGCGCACTGCCGACCTGAGCCGCCTTGTCCGCTTCCTCTTTGGTCGCGGACTGAATCGAATTGTTCAGCAGGTAAAGCACGCCGCCAGCCACGACGAGAAGGATCGCGGCGATCCCGGCCATGCTTTGGGTGAGGCGCTTCGAAACGACATCCGTCGAGGCGTTGGCGCCTGTTGCCATCGAGACCGATCCTGGCCCCATATCTGTTGCTAGACTAGGACTTTTCAACATGGGTGTTTCCTCCTGCAATGGTGCTAACCGGAACGGGAGCCGCGTTTGCTTGGCGGATCGGAGCAGGTGTCGGCACCACAATCGTCGGCAGAGCCGGAGGCGGCGTTGTTTGGAAGTTTGGCGCAGGCATGTCCCCGGTGACGTTCGGCTTAAGCGCGACCGCCATTGAGAATGTGAGCGTCTGTGGTCCCTTCGCAGATGCCGCCGAGACGTTGACTACGTCCAGAGTGACGTTATTGATGTTCTGAAACTGGTTCATGCGCATCATCGCCAGTCCGATTTCATCGGGCGATGTGGCCACGCCGTTAAACGACAGGCCCGCACTCGATGTAGGCGCGGCCGCTGGGCCGGTGGCTCCGGCCGCTGGCTTGATCGGAGTCGGATCGCCGGACGTCGCAAGCGATGTCAGCCAGGTCTCAGAAGGCAGGCTGGCAACGACTGTCTGCATCGCCGTGTACCAGTAAAGCGTGTTGTTGCGCGCTTCGTTAAGCGTGCCGACTTTAGGCTTAAGCAACGCGGTCTGCGCCTCCAGCTTCTTGATCTGCTCGACCTTCGGCTGTAGCGTTGCAATCTGGCCATTAAGGTCGCTGATCTGTCCTCGTACCTGAACAAGTTTTACGGCCATGAACGAGGCTAGCAGCACTACGATGCCGACCTCGCCGATGATCGCGTACACGAGTTTCTGCGTATACTTTTGAAAGCGGCGCTTCTCTTCGCGTCGCGAAGCTATCATATTAATCGAAGGCATAAGCGTTCTCCCTCAGTCCATACGGCGCCACTGGGGCGCACAACCTGGCTGGCGGTTTTCCCGTCGCGACTAGGCGGCTCTCTTCGCCGACTGTTTCGACCGACCCCTTGACGACATTCCGGACTCGGGATCCTTGACCGCAAGGCCGGTGCTAAGAGCAAAAATCGAGTGATGTGCCTCGATAAACGTCGGCGCAAGCATCGTGCTGTCGATCGAGATGTTGTCGAAAATATTGAAATGGTCGACCTTGGTGCCGAGGCGAACTTCCATGTAGGCATCGAGGCCCTTGAGAAGCGCGCTCCCACCAGTGATGGCGAGCTTGCTAACTTGGCCCGGCTGACTGCGCCGCGCACTTGCGGCCTCTTCGGTCTCGCCAACGACGATCATCTGACGTGGATCGATCGGCAAGATCAGGCTGCCTTCGGCAACTTGAGACTGATAATAGTTGACCGACCGTCGAACTTCTCGCAGGAGCTCGTCCAGGGTAGACTGCACGATGCGCGCAAGCTGCTGGCTCTCAGGATCGGCGTCGGGCGACAACAGAGTCGCCATGTTGACTTTGGTCTTCAGCTCTTCGGCCTCTTCGAACGTGCAGCGACGCGCGTTCTTGATGGCGTTCGTGAAGTGATCGCCAGCGATCGGAATGTTGCGGGTAAGCGCAAAATGGCCGTGCGTGATGATCGTGACGTCCGTAGACGTCGCGCCGATGTCGAGCAGGGCAACCGTGCTGTTCGAAGCGTCGGCTGAACCGCCCATCTCGAGCAGGGCGCGCTGCACAGCGAACGCCTCGACGTCGATCGCAACCGGCTCAAGACCCGCCATGATCAGCGTGTCGAGCCGCGAGTTGATCATCTCGTTGGGAGCGGCGACGAGCATGACATTCATCTTGTCGCTTTCGCCTTCGACGAGCCCGATAATTTCAAATTCCACGATGCTGTCTTCGATGGATGTGGAGATGTGCTTCGACGCTTCGTACCGGATCGACTTGCGCAACATATGCTCGTTCATGCGCGGCATCCGGACATGGCGTACAATTACGCTAGAGCCAGAAATTGCGGCATTCGCGCCGGTGACATGCCCTAGGTTGGCCGTGCGGATCAGCTCTCTGAGCGCGGCGGCGGTTGCGGCGCGATCGACGATCACGCCATCGCGCACCGCATTCGCGGGGGTTTCGGTAAAAGATGTGCGTGTAACACGCCAGCGGTCGGCGCCAGTCTGCTCAGCTAAGCAGATTTTCATTAATCGACTTCCGATGTTGACGCCCACGACCGTTTCTTTCCGGAATGCTTGTGGTATACCGAGCATAGTCAATGTCTCCCTCCGGCGGACTTGCAGTTGATGCCGGACTGCGCTTTGCGCGTTGCTTTGGTAATATTCGGAAGAACCTGCTAATTTCTCCAGGTTTGACTGCTCGGAATCGCAACAAACTGTTACTTGCGGAGCAATCGCTTCTTGCAGTGAGCTAGCAGGTGGCTCTTTCCGGCCGATTGGCCGTTTTTCAGGCCGAGTCCATGTTAAGCTTGTGGGTCGAGACTAGGGGCGCCGCAAGGCAGCGCGTCCAAAGCGCAGCACGCGGAGTGGTAAACATCTCTCTAAACCCTATTTGAGAATTATGGTTAGGCCGCTTGGAATCTTCAGACTAGTTAAGATGCGGAGCGCGGCGAAGCGTCAAGGGAGCCGTTTGCGCCGTTGGATTGAGATCAACCTAATGACACAACTGATTCGCCCGATTTTCGCTCTTTTTTGCGGCCTGTTTTTGGCGCAGGGCGCGCTGGCCCTGGCTGACGACACCCCGCCGACTGGTCCTCCGGTTCAAGTCTTGCCGCCATCCCCGCCGTCGGCAGCGCCCGCCGTACAGATCGGCGTAATCGTGACGTCGTTCACCATCGATGCGAGCGGGCCGCTTGCCGCCGGAAATACGGTTCGCGCGACACTAACGGGATCTCCCGGCGGCAAGGCGTTCTTTTCGATTCCGATGGTCGTTGATCGTGTTGTGATGAAGGAGACAGCGCCTGGAACTTACGTGGGCGACTACCAGATCACGGACAAGACGCCGGAGGTCGTTGGTGCGTCGGTGTTTGGCGACTTGACCTCCAAGGGCGGCTTCGAAGCGCCGATTCTTTGCGCGAAAACGCCGATTTCGGTTGATCACACGGCACCGAAACTGGTGAATCGCGTTCCGGACGAAGGCGACCACTTGTCCGGCAGCCCAACGATCCTGTATTGCGGCTACGATGATGGTCTCGGCGTTGGTGTGGACCTAGGCAGGGTGCAGATGCAGCTCGATGGGGTTGATATCACGTCAAAGTGCCAGATCACGCCGCTGGCAATCTCATATCAACCTGCCACGCCAATCCCACCTGGCGACCACGACCTGTTTGTCAAGGCAGTGGACTTGGCGGGCAACGCAGTCCAGGACATCTGGAAGTTCACGATTGTCCCTGCGCAGGATTCGCCCATCCACTCTGTCAAGGTAGACAATGCCTTGACTTTGCTTGCCGGAGATCCCCTCAACATCACCGTCAATGCACTTCCTGGCGCAAAGGTAAGTGCCGTACTTAAGCCGCTACACGCAAATATTCCGCTCTCTGAGATTCAGCCGGGAGTTTATCAGGGTAAGTTCACACCGCGCGCAGGCGACAGTGTCGCGTCTGCGCCGCTTACGATTTCGTACGCGCCGTCAATTGGCACCAAATTTTTTGCGGAGGTCGATCATCCCATAACCGTGACGGCTGGCAAGCCTGAGATGCCGATGATCACAATTCCCGGGCCGTTCGATAGCTATAAAGGCGACTTCGAAGCGGCCGGAAAGGCGCCTGCGGGATTGCTGGTGGTTTGCACGGTTACCTATCAAACGCGAAGTGCAGGCGGCGCGCTACCGTTCGGCGGAACCCTCCTGACGGTGTCAGCACGCGCCAACAATAAGGGCGAGTGGAAGATTGACGACATGCCGGTCAATGTCCAAGCCCTGTTCGACCATGATCGCGATACGCGCGTAAAGATGACCGTCGTTACTGTGGATGCGGCGGGACAGCAATCCGAGCCCAACATCGTGACCCTCGACTTTTATCCTTAAGAGTCGGCCATTAGACGGATTGCGGATTCGGTACAGCAAACATGACGTTTAGAGCAGTCTTACGCAAAATAAATGAGTCGCCGTGGTTTTGCAAGCCTGCGGAGGTCGTTCGGCGTTTCAACGAGGACAATGGCGGACTGTTTGCGGCGGGCCTTGCGTTTTTCATGTTGCTGTCCTTTGCACCCCTCATTCTAACAGGCGTGGCCGTGCTCGGATTCTTTATCGACCCGATGCAGGCACAAGACATGGTCAAGCATTTGGTCAGCGGCATGGTTCCAAGCGGCGGCGCACAGAGCGAGCTACGTCATTTTTTCAACCAGAGGCTGGATGTCGGTGGCCAAGTGCAGCAGATTGTCAACGGCCGAAAGATCGCCGGAATTATCGGCTTCTTGACGTTGATTTGGACATCGATGCAGATTTTCGTCAATGCGTCCACTGCGATGAACGCCGCCTTCGAGGTTAAGGAGAAGCGATCGTGGCTGGGATTGCGTGCTGTCGCGCTTGGCTTACTGGTGGCGGGCGGTGTTCTGACCACGCTGACGTTGTTTCTTTCAGCGGCACCTAGTGCGGTCGCCCATTTCGAGCTGCCGATCGCTCGATACGCTTCCGGTTCCATTTTGGATGGTGACGTTCTTTTTCGAGCTAGTTGCAATTCTGCTCAACGCGCTCCTTTATGTCGTCATCTACAAGTATTTGCCCAGCACGGACGTTAACTGGAAGTCGGCATTTGTCGGCGGACTAATCGCCAGCGTGTTGTGGGAAGTCGCAAAGAAGGGGATCGCGTCGTACATTCTAAAGCCGAATGCGTCGCTCTATGGTGGCCTCGCGGACATGATCCTGTTCGTGCTCTGGATATACTATTCGATGGTGATTCTGCTGATCGGGGCCGAAATTGCGGCCGCTCACCAGAAATCTGGAAGCTACAAGAAACCGGGGTCAAAGCCCGGACAAACATCCCCCGACCAGGAGGAACAACGGCACGTTCGGCACCGCAATCCTCGCGAGCGTTCAGGCACTCGTCCTCGAATCAAAGTTGGATGATTCTGGACCCTCCCAGCCTCCCGAAACGGGAGGAGCTCTCCGGTTCCCCTCCTTTCGGAAGGAGGGGCTAGGGGAGGTAATCTTGACGCTTGCATACTCAGCGAAGGAAGTATGGATCGCTCCTGTGCGCTGCCTACCTCACCTAACCTCTCCTTCCGAAAGGAGAGGGACAGAAAAGCAATTAGGCCTCGCTCCTCCCGTTTCGGGAGGCGGGGGAGGGTCTTTTGGACCGACGGCGCGACGGTCTTACCACCACCTTTTCCTCTTCGACCGCTCAAACTCGTCCAGCTTGGCGAGTTCCCGCCTGGCATATTCACCCGGCGCGGGCTTTTCGTCTAATTCATCGGAGCCGTTCGACCGGAGCAAGCTGCGCACCGGGAGGGTCTAGCTCAGACGCTATCGCGAGATGCTTGCGCGCCAATGCGTTGTTCTCCAGCGCCAGATAGCATCCGCCAAGGATCGCGTGCCGGAGGGCATCGTCTGGGCGAAGTTCGAGCGCTTTTTGGTAGTAGCGAATGGCCGAATCGATATTTCCAAGCGTCGCCTCAAGCCGACCCGCGCTGACAATCGCCTTGTGATACGCTGGATCGATTTCGAGTGCGCTTTTGTGCAGGTCTAGCGCCTTGTCGAAGTTCGATTCCTGCTCGTAGGTGCCTGCTATATTGACCAAAAGTGTCGGATTTCCCGGCGCATAGATTAGCGCCTGATCCCAGAAATTGCGCGCAGTCTTGGGATCACCCAGGGAAACCGAACATAGCCCGATTTCGAAATAGGTATCGCCGAGCAGAGCCGGATCGCCATGCGCGGCTTTGATTGCGTCCATGAAGTATCGCGCTCGCCGTTGCAAAATCTCGCTGGCTTTTCAGGATTTGGCCTTCGTTGAACAGCGCCCAGTAAAATTGCGGATCCGCTCGTAACGCCTGCTTGTAGTATCCGCGCTTCTCCTCGACCGAGCGCGCCAGACGCTTCGCCTTGATGAACAGCGTGAACGCCTCCCACGACGGCGTGATCATCAGGCGGTCGCCGTCAATGTAGGACGGCAGTTCGACTCCCAGCGGAGCGAGGATCGCCTCCGCCAGCGCCGAAATCATTTCGAAAAACGCCAGAGGATCTCTGACTACCGCCTTGTCCCGCGCATCTCGATGAACGGCGAAAGCATCGAACACAAACGCATCCGGCAACTCGATTTCGCCGGATTGTTTCAGGAAGACTCGCGGCGCGATCTGGATCGACGAGAGGGCGTTTGTATCCGGATCGCGCGTGA
Organism: uncultured Armatimonadota bacterium; assembly: GCA_963699265.1. Lineage (GTDB taxonomy): Bacteria > Armatimonadota > Armatimonadia > Armatimonadales > Capsulimonadaceae > CAXSEA01. The sequence goes on from OY969427.1 coordinate 4,082,634, forward strand.
TTGTCAAAAGACCATCGACAATGGCATCGACATCTTCTGGTGCTCGCACGGCAAGCTGGCGCAGTTGCCCTTCGGTGTAGGCCGCGACGGGAGTCGTCCGCACCTTGTCGCCGCCTAGCTGGCCATAAAGGTCGGCATGCTGGGCATCACCGACAGGCGGGAGAATGTCCAGGATGGACTGCAACGAAAACACGATGGCGTTTTCGATCAGCCAGACATCATCGCCGTAATCCGACGCGCCCCACGGGGCGAAAACAATTTTAAGGAGGGTGGACAAGGAATTTACTCGACGGCCAGGCTGATCCCTAATATCTTAAGCTTACTTTAAGTGCTTATAGTGAGCGTCAGCAATTTCTTGCAGGGAATCGCTTCTATCCTTAAAGAGCGTGCAAACCTGCGCTTCTTTCATCCACGGGTATTCATTAAGGAATTCGGAGACCGAATGACCGCCTTCAAGATAGTCGAAAAGTGTGCGCAAGGGAAGCCGCGAGAAACGGAACACAGGCGCACCGCTAAACACTTCTCGCTCTATGGATATTTCAGACGATTGAATTTTGACTGATGCCATCGTTTCTACTCCCCATTTGGTAGCGCGCTCATAGTTGCCTCGTGCGGGATTTCGACGTTGCCGACGACGTTATTCTGTCGGCCAGTTCTTCGGCGGCTCTGGTATCCAACAAATTTCGCCGACCTTTGCAGTTGGCAAGGATGAAATTATGTCGCCAATAAGTGTCCGAATCGTTTCTACGGAATTATTCGGCACCCGCACAATGATGAATGCCATCGCATATCGGCGGTAATTTTGCTGAAACGGAATTCCTTGGTCAATCGACACAAATACATCGTAGCTGCCTTCCGCGAGACGAAGCAGATCGCCATTCTTAGTGCTAAGCCAGCCATTTTGCTCAACGGTAGAAACGTCTACTCCGACGAACTCTGGGGCGAGCTCATCCGGAAAGCATTCGTCTAAAAGCACTTTCATGCGTTCGTCAGCGCCTTGCTTTCAAGCGAACCGGCTATCGAATCAGCGGACAATTCCAATATGGCAAGAACTTGCTCGCGGCGAACTCTAGGGTAGTTACGGAGGAATCGTTCTACATTATCTCCGTTCTCCAAGAAATCGAACAGAATGCGCACCGGGACTCGAGTTCCTGTGAAGCAAAGCACGCCTCCCATTGTTTCGGGATCGCGATGTGCAATTGCTGGATCAAGATTAGCAGTAGTTTCCATTTTGTTGCTCCCCAATCATCAGCACGCTCATGAATGCCTCTTGCGGGATTTCGACGCTGCCGATGGCGTTATTCTTGTCGGCCAGTTCTTAGGTGGCTCAGGAATCCAGATGACCTCGCCGGGTTTGCAATTTGGAATGGCAACTCTGATTTCCCGCGCAAACTGGCGGACTGTTTCTGTTCGGCTGTCGGGTATCCGCACAATCACGAAGGCGAGATCATATTTTCGATAATTCTGCTGGAACGGAATGCCACGGTCAATTGAAACAAAGACGTCGTACTCTGCTTGGGCCAGATTCAACAGCTTGCCATTCTTAATTCCCTTCCAGCCTCTATCCTCGACCGTTTCGACAACAATGCCGTTCGAACGCAAGTCTGAGACGAGATCGTCGGTTACGCATTCGTCCAGCAGCACCTTCACCGTGCCACCAACTCCTCGTCGAAGACATCGGCGTTAACAGTTTCTGCACAAGATTCCAAAAACTGAATCACTTGCTCTCTTTTAACTGTCGGGAAACTATGGAGAAACTTGTCAATGCTATCCCCTCCCTCCAAAAAATCGAATAGATTCCGTACAGGTACGCGTGTGCCTGTGAAGCACAGCACTCCACTCATGATCTCCGGATCGCGATGTGCAATTGCCGGATCAAGTTCTATGGTTTGATTCATCGTTTCTACTCCCCAATCGTCAGCACGCTCATGAACGCCTCTTGCGGGATTTCGACGCTGCCGATGGCCTTCATGCGCTTTTTGCCCTCTTTTTGCTTCTCCAGCAGCTTGCGCTTTCGGGTGATGTCGCCGCCGTAGCATTTTGCGAGGACGTTTTTGCGCATCGCGCTGATCTGCTCCGACGCGATCACCTTCGCGCCGATTGCCGCCTGAATCTTCACCTCAAACATTTGGCGCGGGATGACTTCCTTCAACTTTTCAACAATCTGCTTTCCCCGCGAGTATGATTTGTCGCGGTGCGTGATGAACGACAGCGCATCCACAGGATCGCCATTCAGATTAATGTCCAGTTTGACCAGCTTGCTCTCCTCGTATCCGTCGAACTCATAGTCGAACGATGCGTAGCCTTTTGTACGCGATTTGAGCTGGTCAAACAGGTCCATTAGGATTTCATTGAGCGGTAGACGGTAGTGCAGGACGACGCGATCTGGCGTGGGATGCTCCATCTTCTCGAACTTGCCGCGCCGCTCGCGCGCAAGGTCCATGACCGTACCCACATAGATTTTCGGGACAATGATGGTCGCCATCACTATCGGCTCCTCGATCGCGGTAATCGACTGAGGCGGCGGCAGATTGGCCGGATTGTCGATCTGAACGATGTCACCGTTGGTGACATGAACCCGGTAGATCACGCTTGGAGCGGTCGCAATCAGCGACAGGTTGAACTCGCGCTCAAGCCGCTCCTGGATGATGTCGAGGTGGAGCAGTCCCAAAAATCCGCATCGGAATCCGAGGCCAAGTGCGGCCGACGATTCAGGCTCGAATGTGAGCGCGGCATCGTTGAGCTGCAGCTTGCCAAGCGCCTCTTTCAAGTCCTGATATTGGTTCGAATCGATGGGATAGAGGCCGCAAAAGACCATCGGCTTGGCCTCTTTGTAACCCTGCAGCGCCTCGGTAGCGCCGCCGTCAGCTAGGGTCACCGTATCGCCGACACGGCAGTCGCCGACGGTCTTGATGCTGGCAACCATGTAGCCGACTTCTCCCGCCGTGAGCCGGTCTGTTGGCTTCATTCGCGGCGCGAAGATGCCGGTGCCGGTGACTTCGAACGATTTCCCGGTCGCCATCATGCGGACTTCGGTGCCGGGTGAAACCTCGCCGTCGAAGACCCGGATGTACGCGACCACGCCAAGGTAGGCGTCGAAGTGCGAGTCGTAGATCAAGGCGCGCAGCGGCTTTTCGGGATCGCCTGATGGCGGCGGAACAAGCTTTACCACCGCTTCGAGGATTTCGCGAGTGCCAATACCCTCCTTGGCGGACGCACGAACGGCCTCGGACGCGTCGATTGCAAGCAGCTCCTCAATCTCGTCAGCAACACGATCAGGATCGGCGGCGGGCAGGTCGATCTTGTTGATGACTGGCACCAGCTCAAGGTTGTTCGCCATCGCCAGGTTGACATTGGCGACCGTCTGCGCCTCGACTCCCTGTGCCGCGTCAACCACCAAAATCGCACCCTCGCATGCCGCAAGGCTGCGCGAAACTTCGTAGGTGAAGTCAACATGCCCCGGCGTGTCGATCAGATTAAGCTCGTACTCCTGGCCGGCAAGACTCGTGTACGACAGCCGCACCGACGCCATTTTAATGGTAATGCCGCGCTCGCGCTCCAAGTCCATCGAATCCAGTAGCTGCGCCTGCATATCGCGCTTGGTGACCGCACCCGTGAACTCGAGAATCCTGTCGGCGAGCGTCGATTTGCCGTGGTCGATGTGGGCGATGATGCAGAAGTTGCGGATGTGGTCTTGCGTCGTCCGCTTGGTTTTAAGATCGGTAAGAGACATAGATAGCTATTGTACCGCACTGGAAGAGAGCGGCTCCAAGAACGCCACGCGCAATGATAAAGTAGTTCATATGAAACAATATATGAAAAGAAAAAATCAATCAGAAATAAAAGTATATGCGTAATACTTATGCTGTTTGGATCGCGAAGCAGTAGGACATGCCTGGCGCTGAGACGCCAAGCATGCCACCCAGAGAGGCTATCGGATGTCTAGGAGCTTGTGAGTTTGAAGGGACAAGCGAAACCGCGCTGGCATGGCCTTCACGGCTTCGATGCACAACTGCGCCGAACGAGGGTTGAGCGAGTTAGGTTGAAGAAACACAGGCTTGTCGTGACGTTTGCTGACGGCAATGGCGTTTTCGAGATCAACATCATCGTCAACGACATGCTTGAACTCGCTGGCATGTTCAAAATACCACGGGTCAAGCCGCGCGCCCTGGCGAACTTTCGGCGAGACTGTAATATGGTCGAGCAGCCAATTTGGCTGCGGACGCGAACCATTGGTTTCCACTTGAATTTGATAGCCACTAGCATGAAGTTTATCGCACAGCGGCTTTAGGTCAAGGATGGTCGGTTCACCGCCCGTGAGGCAAACCCATCGGCAATCCCCGCCGATTTCGCCTACTTCGCGGGCAATCTCATCCAAATCGGCAGTTCGCTTGACCCGAAAATCCGTATCGCAAAACCAGCAGTCGCAGTTGCATCCGGCCGTTCGTATGAAAACAGTTGCCTGTCCGGTGCGAAGTCCCTCGCCTTGCAGGGAGTAGAAAATCTCGACGAGCGGGATTTGCCCGGCTTTGGAAACGTCCATGGCGGCGCGCGTCGCGGATGCGGGATCAGGGGTGGCGCCGAGATATGTTTGCTCAGACAAAGATGTTGTTAAGACGCTCATGGATTGAAGGCGGTCGTGATTGACCCTCCACCGCATTTTACCGTATAATCCCCGCGTGCCTTCCGATCCAGAAACCGCCCCTTCCGATGTTCAGTCCGCTTCTAGTTCCGCCATCCTCACCGAGCATCTGCGCAAGGAGTATCCGTCGCGGGGCGATGGCGGCAAATTTGTGGCCGTCGCCGATTTGACATTGACCGTCCCTCGCGGACAGATTTTTGGCTTCTTGGGCCCGAATGGTGCCGGAAAGACCACAACGATCAACATGCTGCTCGGCAATGTCTACCCAACCAGCGGCCACGGAATGCTTCTCGGCATGCCGATTGGCGACATCGACGCCCGACGCGCACTTGGCTTTCTGCCCGAAAAGTTTCAGTTTCACGAGTTTTTGACTGCCGAAGAGTTTCTCGATTTGCACGGCAAGCTCTACGGAATGAGTCCGGCCAAACGCGCGAAAGCCGCTGGCGAGGCACTGGAGCGCGTGGGTTTGTCGTCGCGCCGGAAAAGCAAGATTCGGGAGTTCTCGAAAGGGATGCAGCAGAGGGTCGGCCTGGCGCAGGCGATCATCAATGATCCACAGCTTGTCATTCTCGACGAGCCGACATCCGCGCTCGATCCGCTAGGCAGGCGCGATGTCCGCAACCTGCTTTCCGATCTCAAATCCGAGGGAAAAACGATCTTCCTGAACTCTCATCTGCTCTCGGAGATCGAGATGACTTGCGACCAGGTGGCGATCATCAAGCAGGGGAGGGTGGTGCGTCAAGGGACGGTAGACACCCTCCTCGGCGCAACTCTGGAAGTCGAACTGCGTGTCGGCGACCTGACACCAGAAATCCTTCGCGACTTGCAAAGCCTATCGCCATCGACAATCAATGTTGACGGCGACAGGCTCACCATCCTTGTCCCCGACGAGGCCGCCATCCCTGAACTCGCGCGGGTGGTCGTCCAAAACGGCGGCAAGCTCCTTAGTCTCATCCCACAGCGCGAATCGCTTGAGGACCTCTTCATCCGGGTGGTCGAAGACAAGGGCGTGATTACGCCGTAGCCTCTTTCGATCTCACAGCGGCGCGGTGACGTTGAACGTTGCTGCGTGCGAAGTTCCTCCGCCGGGCGACGGATTTACGACTGTCACCTGGGCTTGCTGTGGGCTAGTAAGGAAATACGTTCCTAGCAAGGCAGTCAACTTTGTTGCGCTAACATACTGCGTTACGAGCGGCTGCCCATTCCATTCAACGATGCTTTGTTGATTGAACTCCGTGCCGTTTACCGTGAGCTGAATATTCAGCGATTTGACCTGTGCAGCGGTTGGTGAAATGGAAGTAAGCGTCGGCAGCGCACTCTGTATGACCAACGGCGCTGTCCCCGTACTTAGGCCGTCCTGAGTGACCGTAAACAGGTACGTTCCCGGCGGCGTTGCGGACACGAAGATCGGCAGTTTGATCTGCGTAGGCGAAACGTACGTCAATTTTCCACAGAGGATTGGCCCGTTTGCCGAAACGGTGGCGTCTGGCGCGAACCCGTCGCCGTTAAGAGTCACGATATATTCCGTATATTTTTGGCTAAGGCTCGTTGGATAGATGTCGTTCAGTCGGGGCTGAGGGTCTATGATGGTCAGCGCGGCCGGGCTTTGATTGGTGGTTCCGTCTACATCCTTCACGATGATCTGGAAAAAACCCGAAACGGTTAGAGCGCTTGCGGGCACGCTGGCTGTCAAGTGAGAAGACGAAACCACCGTAGTAGATAAGGCTGTTGTCGGCCCAAGGTAGACCACGCTTCCCGGCTGAAAATTCGATCCATTGACTGTAAGTATGAATCCGGCCGAACCTGACATTACGGACGTGGGTGAGCAAGTAGAGACGATAGGGTAACGCTCATCGATAGAGAGGGTGTACGGTGACGAAGTTCCGCCATTGGCTGTTGGATTTACGACCGTGACCGGTGCCGTTTCCGAGTAGGGAATCTGAGCGATGACCGGAGTTGCCGTCAGTTGCGAGAAAGAATTATACGTCGTCGGTACTGCTTGGCCAGCAAGGTATACGACCGACTGAGGTACGAAATTTACGCCCTGAATTGTCAGAGATATGGGAGTTGCGGCGGTTACCGTGCCCGGAGTAATTAAATTGATCTGCGGAACATTCGTACTCGGCGCAACCACCGGAAACGAAATCGATGCAGTTCCTCCGCCTGGCGCGGCATTGGTGACCGATATTGTCGCAGTGTGGGCTACGGCAAACTCGCTTGCGGGCACCTCAATCGTTATGGATTTTGTAGAGTTCGCGTAGACACTACAGCTCACTCCATCGAAGGTTGCCGTGCTTGCAATAAATGGACCGCCGAATACTTGTATGCTAACTGGAACCGCTGGATCGACTTGCTGCAAGTAGGGATTGGTATTGGAAATTGTCGGAGCTGGATTTGGCTCGGGCGTGATAGTCAGAGTTGTGCTTACGGGTGACGTGTTCGGACCAGGCGGAGTCAGCGTGACCCTATAATTGCCCGCAGTGTCCAGCAACGAAATTGGCATAACTAACTGCATCTGAGTTCCCGAAATGTATGTCGCTCCGCCCTCGTTCCCATTGATTGTCACGGCGTCGCCCGGATAGAATCCTGTTCCAATGAGCATCGGAGATGATGGTGAAAATTGGGGAGTAGTAGCCGGGCTAAGTCCCGTAATAGTGGGCTGCGGACCCTGCACCACAATCGTAAAGTGTTGAACCGCTTCGCCTGGATTTTGAGCGGTGACGTTGACAGTGCCATTGAGGTAAGGAGCAAGCGAGTCTGGGACGACTACGGTCGCCGATGATCCGCTTGGACCGACAGACTGAATGGCGACACTTTGGCCGTTCAGCGTGAATGCTGTGTCGGTAAATAGCGACGACCCGCCAAAAGTAATTGCATAGCCCTTATAGCTGGCAACCAACGGGCTTGGACTTGTGTACAAAATGGTCGGTAGCGGCTGGGTGTAGACTATGGTGAAGTTAATCGAGCTTCCCCTCGTACCGTCGGAATTCATCACGGATATTGGAATAACGGCGGGATAGAAGAGCTGAATATGAGGCACCCGAAACCGAATCATCGTCTCCGAGCTTGACAATATCTGCATCGGGGTGTTTTTCCACAAGACCTCGCAGCCGGGGGAGAAATTTGAGCCATTGATGACAAGGTCCGTGTCTGCGCTATCAGTAAGAACCGAGGCCGGCCAAACGAACGACGCCGTGGGAGGCAATGTCGACACTACGGGCGCCTCTGGCTGAAGCAGCACAATATTGTGGTTATTGTCTTCGGCGAGGATGTCACCGGGTCGGTTAATTGCAAACGTGTTTACGAGTGGCGCGGCCAGAGGCGTAGTTGGGTCAATGTGGCTGTTCAAGTCGTACAACAGCGCATCTCGATAAACTACGGCATGGCTGTCGCCACTATCGTCATAGACTGACGAGCCAGTGACATCGCCAACACTGCTAATCGCCTGCACGGTGCTTTCGCTTAGGCCAGCAGTCGTCGATTGGGTGACGGCGTTGGCGTGAAGCGCGCCAAGGTCTTGCGTAGTCGAAGTACCAAGGCTGAGAGTAGGCCATGCGCAGCCGTGCTCTTCATAAACGTTCGATCCGTCCCCCGGCACGCTCTGTAGTGTGTCTTCTGCGACGAGACCATTTTCGCTGAGCAGGGTCCGGCGATTCTGGAGCGATCCAGAACTCGATGGTGACGCGGACGGAGGCTCGCTGGTTAATTGGCCAGTCACTCCATTGGGTGAATTGGGAGTCCAAAGGAATCGCGTTCCAGTAACCTGTCCCGCATCGTTGATGGAGACTGGCTGCGAAACCGTTATCGAGGCAGGCAGCAGCGTAACCGTGCCATCCTCGTAAATCGCAGCCCACTGGTTGCCGCTTGCGTCCGTAGACGCGCCTGCAATCTGGCCTGCTGTATTGATGGACATCGGTATGAACTTGCCGAGGTCCGTCATCTGCGGATTTCCAGGCATGCCGTCAGTCGCACCGGGAGTCCACAGATACCCGTGGGTTGAACCATCCGCTGCTTCTGTTTCGCCGATCATTTCGCTGGTCGGACTGATCGCCGTGACGACCGCCCAATGCGGATCCGTTTCACCACCGTAGAGCGTTCCGATATCGACAGCTTGCGTCGGCCAGGACCAAAAGAACACATGCTCAGTTGTGCCAACAGCAGTGTCCGCGTAGGATTCCCCTGCAACTTCGCCGATGTTGTTCATCGCAATCGGCCAACTGTCGTTATCGTTGATGCTGCCAAGCCATCCGGAATACTTGATTGATCCGTTGTCCAGGAAAGTCGCGCGGTGAATCCCGCTATTGGAGAATGTATAGAACGCAATTTCATGCTGGTCGTTGATGAACACATCCCCGTTGAGGTTGCTCTGATATGGCTCGTCCTGTGGATGCGATTCAAATGGCGCAATGATATGCGCCGAATACTGAGGAACCAGGATGCTAGCCTGGGACGGCGATTGCCCAAGGAAAGCGGCCGAATAAGTTGTGGCAAGAGCAACAACCAGAAAGATTCTACGTTCCACGTTCAACATTCAAGTTCTCCATCCATGAGCAAGCGGGCAAAAGTGGCGTCGTGGCCAAGCAGTGTCCGCTAAAAGGCAAAATCATGCCAGATAGCCGCGCAGCTTATCGGTACAAGTGCCAATTTTTGGCAACCCGGCTTACTATGCCGCAATTTTGCTGGGGTCTACTTAACGATTTTGCAGGCTTAGGTGGAACGCAACGCGGGTAAAAGCGGTTGGTTGCAACGTCAAAGGAGGCATAAACATGGTTACATTGGGACTCTTGGCACGTATGACGGCGAAGCCGGGCAAAGAAGAAGAAGTGGCGGAGTTTCTGAAGTCGGCGCTACCGATGGCGATGGACGAGCCCGGCACCGTGGTCTGGTACGCGATCCGAATTAATCAATCGGAGTTCGGCATATTTGACGCGTTTGCGGCCGAAAGCGGTCGCGAGGCGCACCTCAGTGGTCCCATCGCCGCGGCGCTGATGCAAAAAGCGCCGGACTTGTTTGATGGTGCGCCGCAGATTGAGAAGGTGGATATTCTGGCGGCGAAATAAGTTATGAAGTCTACCGGCTGACTGGCGTGCCCGGTGCGGGAAACAGTTCACGGTTGTCGATCAGCCGTACCTTGCCGAAGCGGGCGGCGACGAGCGCGACTGCGCCTTGGTCGATGGTGTCGACCTCTTTGAGTTCATCAGGGTCAACGATCACCGCGTAGTCTAGCTTCGCCAGAGGCTCGGCGGAGATTTCGGCGGCAATGAATGCTGCGATGCGGAAAGCGTCGTGAACTCCGCTGTCGGCGATCTCCTGGGAGTCGGCCAGCGCGCGGGACAGAACGCGCGCCGCTCTGCGCTGATCGGGGTTTAGGCGCACATTGCGCGACGACATCGCAAGGCCGTCGGCTTCGCGGACGGTATCGCAACCTATAATTTCGGTGGGGATGTTGAGGTCTTCGGCGAGGCGCGAGACGATACGAAGCTGCTGGTAGTCCTTGCGGCCGAAGTACGTGCGATCTGCCTGAGCGATCAGAAGCAGCTTGCTGACAACAGTCGCGACACCTGTAAAATGGCCCGGCCGACTCGCGCCCTCCAGCTTGTCGGATAACGCGCGAACTACCACGACGGTATCGAAGCCTTTAGGATACATCTCGGCCATGGTCGGCTCGAAGACATAATCCACGCCATCTTCGGACGCAACTGCTTCATCCCTCGAAGGATCGCGCGGGTATTTTTCGAAATCCTCTACCTCGGTGAACTGCGTTGGGTTGACGAAAAGCGACATGATCGCGATGTCGTTTTCGGCCTTCGCGCGGCGCAGCAGGGAGCGGTGCCCTTCGTGGAGAGCGCCCATGGTCGGAACGAATCCCACCGTTTTTCGGCTGAGGCGGGCTTCATTGACAATCGCCCGGAGCTCTGCGATAGCGCTAATGACTTCCACTATTCGGTCAGGTACTTCTTGCTGAGGACATTGCCGTCTGTATCGAGTTCATAGACGAGCGGAACTCCAGTGGGGATGTTCAATTCCAAGACCTCTTCCTTCGTCATCTTGTCGAGGAACATGACGATAGAGCGGAGGGAGTTGCCGTGGGCTGCAACAAGGACATTCAATCCCTTCTTGATATCCGGCAGGATGTGCTCCTCGAAATAGGGTAGGGTGCGCGCGGCGGTGTCCTTGAGGCTTTCGCCGTTGGGCGGCGGAACGTCATATGAACGACGCCAGATGTGTACCTGCTCAGCCCCAAACTTTTCGGCGGTTTCCGCTTTGTTTAGCCCTTGCAGGTCGCCGTACATGCGCTCGTTGAGCGCCTTGTCGCGCTCGACCGGCAGATCACCACCGCCGCGAACGGCCAGAGCGATGTTTGCCGTGTTGATCGCTCGCTGCAAAACCGACGTGTAGACCTTGTCGATCGGGACTTCCTTGAGAAGCTCGCCAGCGCGCCTGGCCTCCTCCTCGCCCTTAGGACTGAGCGGGACATCCACCCATCCGGTGAATCGATTTTCGAGGTTCCACTGCGACTCGCCGTGCCGCAAAAGGGTCAGAAATGGCATGATGAAATCTTCCTTGCTGGTGAAAATATGTGGACCGATGGTCTAGGGGGAGTATACCTGGCAGAAATAGGAGGAGAAGAGGCTTTGCGAACTAAACGTTGCGCAACATCGCGTTGAAGCCAGCCTGAATGAAATGGTGATCGTATGCGAGTGCGTCAGCGATACTTAGTTTGGACATCGTAGCAAACGAGGAGCAGTCTGTGAGAGTCCAATTCTTGTCTGTGCGTTGGCACCACAGTTGAAAAGCATCGGCGAAGAAGTCGTCTGTTGCTTCAAGCACGGTTGTGCCTCGATCCGCCTGAAGTAATTCTACGAAACTTTGGCCAAGTCTTCTTTTGTGCTCACCCCGTGTCGAAAGACCGTCCAACACCTCGACCAAAACGAGGCTGGTTGTGACTATCTCGATTTGCGCAAGCCCTTCCGAAATGCTCTTTGCCTTGCCATGAAGTACATCGTCTGAATTGATTAGTGCAATCCAATAACCGGTATCGGCGAAACACTTTTTCATGACTCAAGTTTTGGCGCACCGTGGACATAGTGGTCGTGGTTGATAGCAAAGTCGGACGGTAGCTTTGATCCTGCCGATCTCTCGCCGACCTCTACCAGCTTTTCCCAAAGTGGACGATTATCGACGTTCAACTCTTGCTCTATGAGCTTTTCGAGCCTCATCGATGCATAGTCGTTTTCGCTCATGCCATTGTCTGTCGCCAAGGCTGCGAGTTTAGCTCCAATACTCGGTTTTATTTTGATCTCTAGACTGACCATAGTTGTATTATGCCCTATTTCAGCCCATACCTCTTCCCCACCAACACCCTCAACTCAGCAACGCTCTCCCGCACTGCTGTCCACGCTTCGCTACGCTGCTCGTCCGAAATGACTGGCTTTTCTGCGTCGTGGAGCCTGTCGATCCCGTATTGTGCGGCGTACTCTTCGGGAATGTCGTCGGGAAGCGTCACGCCGCTGAGCCGGGACTGTAGAAGAGTCCAGATGCGGGCGACGGTCTTGACGTTATATCCGCCGCCGCCGAGTGCCAGAGTGGGTCGGTCAAAGGCGAGTACACGGTCCACAAGATCGATCCATCCGCGAGACGTTAACTGCAGATGCGCCAGCGGATCTGCCCAATGCCCATCCGCGCCAACATTCAGAATGATGAAATCTGGATCATACGCGCGGACAATAGGTTGAATGGCATTATCGAACGCATAGGCATAGTGCTCGTCCGTTGACCACGGCGCCATCGGAACATTGATGCTGTAGCATTCTCCCGCGTCGACTCCGGTCTCGTTTACAAATCCCGTGCCCGGAAAGAGTGTCCGTCCGGTTTCGTGGATCGATACAGTCAGTACGTTGGGATTATCGAAGAACAGCGCCTGCGTGCCGTCGCCGTGGTGCGCGTCGATATCGATGTACGCTACCCGCATACCTCGATCGAGCGCCATGTAGGCAGCCACTGCGTTGTCGTTCAGGAGGCAAAAGCCCGTCGCGCGACCACGAAAGGCGTGATGCAGTCCGCCGGACGAGTTGAACGCATAGCGATTTTTGCCGTCCAGCACAAGGTTCGCCGCGTCAACGGTCGCGCCGACATACAGCAGCGATGCCTCCCACATTCCTCGGAACGGAGGGTTGTCTCCCGGGCCAAAGCCGTACGCATCGGCATTTTCGACATCGTCGCCTTGGCTCAGTTTTCGCATGGCATCGAGATAATCGGGCGAATGGACGCGCGCTAGTGCCGACGGCTCGGCTGGGTTTGGCGTCACTCGGCCGCACTCGCCTCGTTCATATAACCCGTATGCCGCAATCAGCCTATCCACCATCTGCAAGCGATACTGCCGCAGAGGATGCTGGTCGGAGAACTTGTAAGCTATAAAATCATCGGTGTAGACAAAAGCTGCGTTGGCCATATGCGATCAAATTTCCTCAATCTATCCGCTGAGCAGGCTGCAAATCAGAATCGCAAAAACGATGGTTGTGATTCCCGCATAGAGCCAGTCTTTCTCCCTCACAAAGACCAGCAGAGACATTGCTACTCGCACCACCGGAGTCAAGATTAGCACAAATAGCCCGAGATCGATCACGTCCGCGCCTAGTCGTCGGTGCTGACGATGAGCGATAACGGCGACGACCCCATGCGCGCCGACCGACGCGTGACCGCTGAATAGGTGAAAGTCCGTTGGCGGACCGCCTTCGAACAAGAGAAGTACCATCCCCAAAACCACCAGAGTTGCGGCGATCCCGAGTCCTGCACGCAGCGACACGCCGATAAGCAGAGCGAGCCGCGCCTGTTCGTCCGCCAAATCGATTTTGGATACACTGGTGGACATCTGTTTCAACCTAGACGCGGTGCACGCACCCGGCCCATGCCAAATAGCAGCCTAAAAAGATCAGCAGAACAGCAAAGACCAATCTCACCGATGCACTTTTCCACCTCATCAGGAGCTTCGTCCCGACGCTCGCGCCAAGCATTACGCCTAGCATCACAGGCCCTGCAATCCGCGGCTCGACGTAACCGCGCACGAAATAGATGCCTGCTGATGCGGCTGCAGTTACGCCGATCATGAAATTGCTCGTGGTTGTCGAGACTTTCAACGGAACGTGCATTAGGTTGTCCATTGCCAGCACCTTAAAGCCGCCAGAGCCAATTCCCAGAATTCCCGACAACGCGCCGGCCATGGCCATGAGCGAAAATCCGCCGAAGACATTTGTTAGGCCATAATGGACAATGGTGCCATCGGCTCTGGGGAACGTTCCCGTTAGCTGCATTCGCTTCGCGAACGGGCTCGCCTGAACATCGGACAACCGCTCCGATGGCAGCTTTGGTTTGAACGCCAAGGCGCCGGAAACGATCAACACGACGCCAAAAATTGTTGTAATGAGCTGCGTGGGAAGGAATATGGCGCTAAACGCGCCAGCAACCGCGCCGAGCGTCGTCGCGATTTCCAGGAACATGGCGAGGCGGAGATTGGTGAACCCCTCCCGCACATAGGTGGCGCCTGCCGCGCTGGAGGTCGCAATCACGGAGACGATGCTTGCGCCGATTGCGTAGCGCAAGTCAATATGAAGGACAAGCGTTAGGAACGGCACCAAGATCACACCGCCGCCGAGACCGGTAATCGCGCCGAGGAGTCCGGCAATCGCCGAACTCCCAAACAGCGCGAAAAGCTCAAACCCGGCTGCGCCGCTCACGCGTAGCCCTTGGCCTTCATTTTTGCGTACGAGATCGTGACGGCCTCAAGGGGTGTCTGCTTCGTCGCGTTGTCCTGCTCAACGATTAGGTATTCGACCCCAGCCTTGGGAGCCGCTGCAAGAATCGCATCGAGAGGAAGCTGACCTGTACCAACTGGGGCGAACGACCGATCGTCCTTGTCCATATCCTTTATATGCAGGCGTGGCAGGCGTCCCGAATACTGGTTTATCACCTCAACCGGATCAAAGCCAGCAAACAGGGCCCAATAGGTATCGAGCTCGAGCTTCAGCAAGTCCGGATCGGTTTCGTCCATCAGAATTGAGAGGCCCGTCTTGCCATCGAACGACTCCTTGAACTCAAAATCATGGTTGTGATAGCCAAGCTGGACGCCTTCGGTGTGCAGTCGCGATCCGATTTCGTTGAGGACTTCTGCCGTGTGCGCATAGCCCTGTGCGCCGCTGCGCCATTCACCGCCAAGGAACGGCACGACAAGCAGCTTGCAGCCAAGCGCGCCGTAATCCTCCACGAGTTTGGTCAGACCGTCACCCTGCATCGCATCGATGCCGACATGCGCGCTGGTCGCCTTGAGACCATACTCATCGAGCAGTTGCTTGTACTCTTTAGCCGTCTTGCCGCCAAATCCTGCCAGCTCGACATACTTGTAACCAATCTCCGAGACGCGCCTGAGCGTCCCTTCAAGATCCTTGCCAAGATCGTCGCGCAGTGTATAGAGTTGAATCCCAACGGGGATGGTTGACATCGTAAAATCTCCTGCAAATGCGGTTCAAATTTCAGGTCAGATAGTACCTTCTTGCTATGAATAAGAGGGCGTGAGGCATGGTCACGGCGCGGAATACAGCCGGTACCGCCAGTGATCTTCCGCCGATTACTTTCGTTCACAGCGACTTAGAAACGATTCTTGTCGTTCTAATCGTTTTGATTGCCCGTTATGGCAATTTGGATTAGGCGAGTAATGTTTCTTGGCTCACCGATCTTGGCGAATTTCGTCAATTTCCTGCATCCGGCAACTTCATTCTTCATTTTTTGCAGAGGAATGCCGATAACTCCTGTATCACATGAATACTTCTCAAACTTCTCTTATCCATGGTGGTGCGACCGACTCTGTGCCCAAAAGAGGGCAGATTTTGGTCAAAGCAACTATTACCGTGCTGGTTTCGACGTCGGTTGTGATCGCGGTTGCCTATGCGGGTCGTCGATTGTTTGGAGACGCTCCCCAGGCCTATATCGCAGTGACTGTCGCTGCCGTGGTTTTGACAGCGTTGTCGGGCACTGTTTTCGCGGTCAAGTTCGCAAGCGCGGGTCGGCGTCAAGACTTGCTCCACGAAAGCGAGCAGCGGTTCAGGTCGGTAATCGGCGCCATGCACGAGGCCATGGTGCTGCGCGACCGTGACGGGCGCATCCAGATCGCTAACAGCAGTGTTGAGAAAATTCTCCGCTTCCCAGTAGAAAAGCTCTTTCACCCCGATCGCGACAGCGCCGAATGGACTGTCGTCAACCAAGACCGCACAGAATATTCCCTAGACAGAATGCCGGACACGGTCGCGATCGAAACAGGCGTGCCGCAGAGCGACATCACGCTTGGAATTGAGCGATACGATGGAACAGTCACCTGGCTATCCGTCAGCGCATCGCCGCTGTTTATCGGCAATGAAGAGCAGGCGTCGGCCGCGGTGATGACTTTTACCGACATCAGCGAACGCAAGGCCGCGTTTGAAGCAAATGCGCGCCTCGCCGCAATCGTGGACTCGTCCCCGGACGGCATTATCGGAGCGACCCTCGACGGAGTGATCGTCAACTGGAATCCGGGCGCCGAGCGGCTCTTTGGATACACGGCCGACGAAATTGTGGGCAGCGTCTCGTCCATCCTTGCGCCGCCCGACGAACCTGCGGCGCTGCGCACAATCGTCAAGCGTTTGGTGGAGGGATATTCGGCCGAGTCTCTTGAATGCATCCGCAGCCGCAAGGATAAGACCCCTCTGAATGTCTCGATCACGTATTCCTTGATTCGGAATTCAGACCTGGATCCGATTGGCCTTGCCGCAATTGTCCGCGATATCACCGAGCGTAAGCAGTACGAGGCGCAGATCGAAGAGCAGATGCGGCAGATCAACGAAAAGAATCAGGCGCTCAAGCAACAGCAGATCAAGCTGGAAGCGGTCAACAAGCAGCTCGAAGCGCTCGCGATGCTGGACGGCCTGACCGGGCTGAAGAACCACCGCGTCTTTCAGGAGCGGCTACTCGAAGAGTTCAAGCGTGCGATCCGGTACAACACGCCGCTATCCATATTCATCTTGGACGTTGACCAGTTCAAAAACTACAACGACACGTATGGCCACCCGGCTGGCGACCTTGTCCTCAAGACTGTTGCTAAATTGCTACAAGAGTGCACGCGCGCTTCGGATGTTGTTGCACGATACGGCGGAGAAGAGTTTGTCGTCATTTTGCCCCAAACCAGCCAAGATGGCGCGTTGGTGATCGCAGAGCGTTGCCGCGCGATGATCGAGAGCTACGACTGGCCGCTTCGCGAAGTCACGGCCAGCTTCGGGGTCAATTCGCTGCGCATCGGCGACGAGTCCAGCGCGGATCTCATCAGCGGCGCGGATCAGGCAATGTACCGCTCCAAAGCCCACGGCAAGAACCAGGTCACGCACGCTTGCTCTTTGCGCTCCCTTGACGAGTTGTTTGAGCGGGTTTAGCCTTAATGATCGCCCCAAGCCACAATAACTTTTAGGAATACGCACGCATTTTCGCGACCGGTGCGGAATATTGGCAGTCCATGCCGAATAGATCCCGCATGCCAAGTTCGTTAAAGCAGAACGCTCTCTCGCTACTCGATGCCATCATTGTCTCAGTAGCGGGAACCGCTCCCGCCTACTCTCTCACTTCCACCACAGGAACTCTCATCGGCGCAGTCGCGCTTGCCGGGCCAGCCGCGCTGCTGTTTGCTGCGATTACTATGTTCGGGGTGACATTCGCGTTCATGTACCTCAACCGCTGGCGCAGTGATGCAGGCGCAACCTACACTTGGGTGGGACGCAGCATCAATCCCGATCTCGGATTCATGTCCGGCTGGGCGCTGATGGTTTCCAATACGCTTTTTCTGGTTTCCGGCTCTGTTGTACTTGGCTCCAACACGCTGCATGTCGTCGCACCGCAGCTTGAGAACAATATCCTCGACTCGACTCTGATCGGGGTTGGTTGGTATATCGCGGTTGCGCTGCCGCTCTTTTTGGGCATCAGCTTGGTTGCGAAATTTCAGCGTGCGATGACCGTTGTGGAGATCATAGGCGTGCTTGCGCTGATGATCGGCGCGGTGATGAAGTATGGACACCATCCCGCGCAAGCATTTTCGTGGCATTGGTTTTCGCCGACTTCGTTTCACGACTTCCATACATTTATCGAGGGAATGCTGGTCGCCGCGTTCTATTATTGGGGATGGGACATTTCGGCAAACCTTTCGGAAGAGACGACGGATCGCAACCGAAATCCCGGACGCGGCGCGTTGTGGGGTGTGTTGGGCATCTGCGTCCTGTTTCTGGTAGGACAATGCGTTCTGCAGATGAGCCTGCCAATCCAAACGATCATGGCGAACAAGGCAAATGTGCTTCCCATGTTAGGCGACCTAGTACTGCCGAAACCGTGGGGCGGCGTTGTCGTGGTTGCGGTGGTGTTCAGTGCGATGGCCGTGCTGGAGACAAGCATGCTGCAATCGAGCCGGACGCTTTACGCAATGGGCCGCGACCGTGTTATCGGCGCATCTTTCGGGGAAGTTCATCCTATATACAAAACACCGTGGCTTGGTAGTCTGACAATCTCCGCCTTGGGTTTGGTGCTTTTCCTGCTGTCCACATTCAGCCCAAGTGTCGGAGCGTTGACCACGAGCCTCATCAACGCAATTGGCCTACAAGTCGTATTTTACTATGGCCTTGCTGGGATAGCCTGCGCCTGGTTTTATCGGAAGACATTCAAGGGCGATGTTCTTGGACTGATTGCCAAGGGTGTGTGGCCCATGCTGTCGGCCGTGTTTTTGCTGGTTGTGGGGGTGATCAGCATGACGACGTTTGACCGATTTACGAACATCGTTAGCATTGGCTCCATCGCGATCGGCGTAATTCCGCTTTACTATTACAAGTGGAAGCAGAAGGCGGCGTTTTACACGGACCCGATGGAGACGGCGTAAGGACCCTCCCCCGCCTCCCGAAGCGGGAGGAGCCAGATAGTTCAAAATCGACACTTTTCTGGTGGTCTTTCCTTCGTTGGCTCCTCCCGTTTCGGGAGGCGGGGGAGGGTCTTTACGCAGCTACTGTCACCTGACGTTGCGGTGCCGCGACCTTTGCCGCTGGCAGCGCTACTGTCACTGTTGTTCCCACACCTAACTTGCTCTCGACTTCGATGGTGCCGTCGTGCGCGTCAACAATCGCCTTACAGATGGCGAGGCCAAGGCCCGTCCCTCCCTGATGGCGCGAGCGCGACGGATCGACACGGTAAAAGCGTTCGAAAACATGCGGCAGACTCTCTGCCGGGATGCCTTCCCCCGGATCGATTACCTTAATTGTAGTCCAGCGATCATTTTGCTCACAAACGACTCGAATGACACCGTCCGGCGCGGTGTAGCGTTTTGCGTTTTGCAGGAGATTAACTACGACTCGGATGATCGCGTCTTCGTCGGCACGTGCGCCAAGCGATTTTGCCGCCAATTCTAGCTGAATTCGTGCGCCGTCAGTCTCGCCAACAATTTCGACCGCCGCTTCGACTGCGCGGTCGATTGGGATCGGCGTAAGCTCGAATTCGACGGCGTCGGCATCGGCGCGCGCCATAAACATGAGGTCACGAATTAGCGCGTTGCTGCGGTCAGCCGCAGAGTCAATCGCTTCGATTGCGGCATGGTACTGTTCGGCCGGGCGGGGCGACGACAGCGCCAGGCTGGTGTTCGCCTTGATGATCGACAGAGGCGTGCGCAGCTCATGCGATGCGTCGGCGGTAAATCGCCGCTGCTGCTCGTACGATGCCTCGAGCTTAACAAATGCGCTCTGCAGACGCCCTAGCATGCTGTTGAACGTGTCTGCTAGCTCGGAAAACTCGTCGCGCCCAGTGACATCCAGCCGCCCGTCAAGGTTTTGCGCCTCGATTGTTGCGGCGGCCTGGGTGATCAAACGAACAGGCTGGAGCGCCCGACCTACCAAAAATAGCCCCAAAATCGTAGCAAAGATCAGCGCGATTGGCGCGAGCGTAAGCAGCGTGCCGGTGACACGCCCGATCTGATCGCTCACGAACGATGTTGGCCGCGCAATCTGCAGCACGGCGACGATCTGTCCATTCTCCTTAACGGGCGCTGTAAGGATGCGCATCTCCTGCTTGTCGAGAACTTTCGTCGACCACACTTTGTCGTCATCATTCAAGCATTGCGCGAATGCGGTTCGGTCCCACGGCGTCAACGTGTTGCTTCGAACTATCGGCCTGCCCATGGGGTCGAAAAATGCTGGGCCAAACTCGCCGAACGGTCCGTTTCGATCGGCTTGGTACGAGTGCCCCGGCGGCGCAGGTGGGAACTCAATCGGTTTGCCCTGCGCTTTGCTGTCTGCTATAAGTCGATCAACCGGAATACTATCCAGTAAGCGGTTGGAGAAGCGGACTATGCCGCGATCCATTTCCGCCGAAAGATTGACTTGCAGCGTGTACCGCACGGCGACGCCGAGGATGAGCAGCGTGAGCGCGAGGACGGCGACATTCAGCAGCACCAGACGAGTACGCACCGAATGCATGCCAAGTGCAAATCGATTTTCCATCAGACGCGTGCCTCGTCCAGCACTTTGAGCATGTATCCCAGCCCGTGCGACGTGTGAATCAGCTTAACAGAACTATTTGCGTCAACTTTCTTGCGGAGGGTGCCGATATAGACATCGACCGTATTCGACAAGCTCTCTTCGTCGAGCCATACATTTTCGAGGATGGTATCCCTCGTCAGTACCTGGCCCTCCCGGCGCGCTAGTGCTTCTAGGAGCGTGTATTCGCGCGGTGTCAAGGCGATGTCATGGCCCGCGCGTTTGACCAGCCGGTTTTTAGTGTCGATTTCCAGATCAGAAACTCGGATGATCTGCGCCTTATTGAGCTTATCGCGCCGCAACAGCGCTTCCACACGGGCGCGCAATTCGCTAAAATCAAACGGCTTGATCAGGTAGTCGTCCGCACCGACTTCCAGACCTTTGACACGATCCTTGATCGAGTCGCGGGCGGTTAGCATGAGGATTGGCGTGGTGATCCGCCGAAGCCGGAGCTCTTCGCAAACCTGAATGCCGCTGAGTTTGGGCAGCATGATGTCGAGGACAATCGCGCCGAACTGCCGCTCGGTTCCGATTTCGAGCGCGGATGCGCCGTCATAAACGGTTTCGACCGTGTAGCCTGCCTGCTCAAGACCGAGCCGGATCACATCAGCGAGCGCTTTTTCATCTTCAACCAGCAGTATTCTCATAAGTTTTGAGGATGTCCGTCGAACCGCAGCATTCTCCTGTAGATATATCTTCGATCACAGAAATGAAAAGCGGATGAAGAGTCAGTGCTGCGCTCACGCCGATCCCCTCTCCCATAGGAATAGGCGAGGGGAGCATGAATGAGTCAGTCCCTTGTGTGGCAGGCGTCCCCGCCTGTCATCTGGGCACTACCTAGAGTTAGGAAGACAGGCGAGACGCCTGCCCCACAACCTGGAATGCCGGCATTGGAATTTTCTTCCGCGGGCGGTTTGGGCGTGTTCGAGCCTAAGCGAGAACAGCGCAAACCGCCCGCAGTGAAAAAAGCCCAGCGGCTTGAGCATTCCTAAAATCTTAATACGTAACCCGCTCGCCCCAGCGCAGCTTGGTTTGCAGCTTATCGTAAAACGTTGCTCCGCCGACGTGCGTGATGAGGCGGGCGGGGAACGCCGCCTTGCGCAGGTGAAGGACGTCGTCAATGCCCATAGGGAGGGATCGCTGGCCGTCCACGGTGACCCGGATGCCGTCGCCGTCCATACGATCTGGCTGGACAGTCACATCGACCTCATGCGTGTCGGGAATGATGAGCGCGCGCGTTGTCAGAGTGTGCGGGCAGACGGGCGTGATCAAGATGACACTCAGGGAAGGATGCACCAGCGGGCCGCCCGCGGAGAGCGAATAGGCTGTTGAGCCAGTTGGTGTAGCGACGATGATTCCATCTGCGGCGTATGTTGTGACATAGTTGCCGTTGATCGACATTGTCAGGTGAAGCACACGCGCCAAGTTGCCGTGCCCAATGACCAGTTCATTGAGGGCGACATCGGCCTCGGCAGGCTGACCATCACGCATGATCTGTGCTTCCAGCATGAAGCGCTCTTCGATTTCGTAGCGGCCGTGCAGGAGATGTTCTATTACCGGGACGATCATCTCGGGGCCGACCTCGTTGAGGAACCCGAAGCGGCCGAGGTTGATGCCGAGCATGGGAGTGCCGTACGGCCCGCAAAGACGGCTGGTCGCAAGGACAGTGCCGTCGCCTCCGAAGACCAATACCGCATCGGCAGTGATCACTTCGGAATCGTCGGAGATGTAGTCTTCAATTTCCAGCCGTTCGGCAAGAGTTTGCTGGATAAACAGTTCGGCGCGGCCTTCCAGTGCCGAGATAGCCGCGTGTGCCACCTCAATTGCGGCTGGTTTGCCGAGGTTTGCGACGATTCCGATGCGCTTGATTGGCGTCATGGGGTGGTTTTTTCGGCGGGAAGGTTAGTCGCACCCGGCGCTAGAATCGGATTCGCGTCCGGCTGAGTCGTCGCGGCGGGGGTTGTTGCTCCAGTCTTGGGCGCTGGCGGTGTCGTTGGGACTGATGTCAGCCGCGCATAGTTTTTCTGTGCTTCAACCAAACCTGGATCAACTTCCGACGCCTTTTTGTAATCGGCTATCGCGGCGGAAAGCTGATTCAGATGCTCGTGTGCCGCGCCGAGGTTATTCCACGCAGCTGAGTTTTTCGGGTTGAGTTCGACTGCAGTTTGCAGCGCGGAAATCGCTTCCGGGTATCGCTTCAAAACCAAGAGTGCCTCGCCGCGCTGATTTTGCAATGAGTCGCTTTTTGGTGCGGCTGCTGCGAGAGCGTCATACTGCGTGAGCGCGTCCGCCCATTTCCCGCGCTGGGTATAGACCGAAGCCAGGTGCGCGCGCGTCACGTAGTCCAGCGGCTCGAGGGCGACAGCAGCTTTCCATTGCGCCTCGCAGTTGTCATACTGACCAGTTTCGCCGTACGCTGCGCCGAGGGCGACCAGCATCCGCTCGGATGTTGGGTTGGCCTTGACTGCGGGAGCGAGCTCGTCGATCGCGTCCGCTCCTTGTCCCGATTTGATTAGCTGCATTGCAAGATTGACCAGGACTGTTTCCGTGTTTGGCTTCAGCTCGTTGGCCTGGCGAAGGGACGCGATAGCGTCGGTGGTCTGGTTCGTTCGCGCCTGCAGCAGGCCGAGGTTGTACCATGCGGCGAATTCGTCGGGTTTCAGAACGGTCGCGTACTTGAACTGCTTCACGGCTTCGTCTACGTGGCCGGTGTCAGCCAGCGCGCTCGCATACATGAACCGCGTGCGGAACGGATCTGTCGGGCCGAGTTTGATCGCTTCGGCGAGGCAACGCGCTGCGTCAGTTTGGTCGCCGGTCTTCGCGTAGAGCAGTCCCGCGCTGGTCCATGCGCCCGCGTCCGTCGGATCCATGCTGGCGCATTTGTCGTACTCTTTCGCCGCGTCAGCGTAGTGGTTTGTGCGGGCGAGGATGAGGGCGTAGTTCTTGACAATCGGAGTCGGCGCGGCTGGATCGGCGACCAGCTTTTTGTAGATCGGCAGCGCAGATTGGTAATCGCCGGTCTGAGACAACGCGCCTGCCAACCGAGCTTGCGCCATCATGTCGTCGGGCCTTGACAACGCCACCAGTTTAAGCTGCGGAACAGCGTCCGCATAGCGCTTCTGCTGCATCAGCGCGCTCGCATAGTTGCTGCGAGTCGTCGTGTTGGTCGGGTCGAGCTTGATCGCCGTGCGCAGGTCTGCCGTCGCCTGTGTGATGTCTTGTCCCTGGTGAAGCTCCAGATAGCCAAGCAACGCCCGCGCACTCGCATCCGCCGGCTTCGCATTGAGGTAGCTGCGAAGCTGCGTGATGGCAAGATTGAGATGGCCCGCTTTGAAGCTCTTGATGGCCTGGTTGAACGCTAGCAGCGACGCTCGCTCCGCAGCCGGCATCGGCGCTGCGTTAGGCGTCGCGACAATGGCCTTCGGCGAGTTTGAAGGCGGCGTTGTCTGAGCAAAAAGGAGCGTCGGCGACAGGGAAAGCACTGTCAGGCAGAGAAGGGCGGCACGCAAAATCACCAGTTTCATGTCCAAGGATTATACACTCTTGTTGGGCAAGCGCGTTCGACGTTTGCAATCCATGGGCCGCTTTAGCCCGACGTCGGATTGGCTTTCTGTTCCCCTCCTTTCGGAAGGAGGGGTTAGGGGAGGTACATTCTGCAACTGTCTGAGTGACCAAGGCAGGTAAATTGCCACGCGCCTCCTACCTCAACTAACCTCTCCTTCCGAAAGGAGAGGAACTGGAAATGCAACTTCACCATCTGGCCATGACCGATTTTGCCGGTCCCTCCTGCTTCAACACGAGCAACGATTTACGAATGGGGCAAGTCTTGCTCCTCCCGTTTCAAGAGGCGGGGGAGGGGTGTTCTGCGGAGGGTCTTAATCCGGCTGAAACATTCGCATGGTAAAATCTTCTAATCTTTACCGATGACTTTAAGACCCGCGCCATGCCCGCCTTCAAAACATATTGACAACTGCTTCCGGCGAACCATCGCCAGTTTGTTGATTGCGTGGATAACCCTCGTTTTGCTAGTGTTGCAACCATTTTTAGCGCTCGCTGCTCCCACAAAGGTCATCAATCCTGCTGGCAACATTGCTGCGAATGCAAGCGCAACCACTCTTACCTACTCCGATCCCAAAACGGGCATGATTCTGTGGAAGGCCAATGCCAAGTCGATGGATGCCCAGTCCGGCCAAAGCGCAGGTGATGTGGTCGGAACGATGCACAATGTGGCTGGCGTACTCTATCAAAATGGCCAACCAGCAAACTCGCTCACCGCACCACTCGTGCGTGCCGATCAGTCGAGCAGGGTCGTCACTGCGTCGGGAGGGGTGATCCTAAAATCCTTGACCCAACAGGGAACGGTGGTACGCTGCAATCAGATTGTTTGGCACTCAGACACGAATATTCTTGTTGGAAGAGGCAACGTCGTCTTCCGAAAGGGCAATTTTACGCAGACTGGGCCATCGTTCCAGGCGGACACGAAACTTAAGGCCATCACAATGCCGGCGCCGCAGGATCATTCGGCCAAAGTCCACGCGACACTCAGCGGCAAATAGCATTATTCGTTAGACATGCAGAGCTCATCAATTCTAATGTTGAAACCCTATAGACCGATATTTTTGCTGACTGCGACGATTTTGCTGCACGCTGGTGCGAGTGCCGTCGCCATCGCGCAATCTAACGGAGGGATCGCAGCGCAAGTCGGCAAAGTGGAGATCGATGCCGACAGCAGCACGGCGGGGCAGGGCGTGATCTACTACACCAATGCTCACCTGCGATCGGCGAGCGGCGCGACCATCGATGCGGATGAGCTTCGCGCAAATCTCGCCAAATCGTCAAATTCGCTCTCCACCGTGGTTGCGACTGGACACGTCCGCGCACATATCAATCAGCTTGCGACCGGCAGGTCCTACACGGTGACTTCGGACAAGGCCGTTTACAATCCAAAAACGAACATTATCGATCTCACGGGCAATGTCAAGACAAGCGTCACGTCGGCTTACACGGTTGGCCCTCTAGTACAAACCGGCGATTCGGCAACCATTCAGCTCGGCACCGGCCCCGACTATCCGATCATTAAGACCAACCATGTACACGTTATCTTCACGCCGCAGCAGTAGCGCCGCCTAGTCCACGAATTCGATTTCACCATGCAGCTTCAGGCGCACAACCTAATCAAGGTCTACAAGGGCCGAACGGTCGTCAATGACGTCTCCATCGAGATTTCGCAAGGCGAGATTGTCGGTCTGCTCGGGCCAAATGGTGCCGGAAAGACCACGACATTCTATATGGTGGTCGGGCTGATCAAACCGCAGTCCGGCACTGTTTTGCTCGGTAGCGACGATATCACCACGATGCCGATGTATGCCCGCGCTCGTCGAGGCATCGGCTACCTCGCGCAGGAAAATTCCGTCTTTCGCAGGCTTACGGCCGAAGACAATATCCGCGCCGTCTTGGAGATGGCGGTAGGAGAAGATGGCAAACCGCTCAGCCAGCAAGTACAGGACGAGCGCACCAATTCGCTTCTAGGCGAAATGGGCTTGACCGAACGCCGCAGTAGTATCGCGGCCCTCCTTTCTGGAGGCGAACGTCGCCGTGTCGAAATCGCGCGCGTGCTTGCCATCCAACCGAAATTTATCCTGCTCGACGAGCCCTTCACCGGAGTAGATCCCCTGGCAATCTCCGATCTGCAGAAGATCATTGCCGAACTCAAGCAGCGCGGGATTGGCGTCCTTATCACCGATCACAATGTGCAGGCGACCCTCGCAATCACCGACCGCGCCTATATATTGTCGGAAGGCACAATCAAGACCAGCGGCTCATCGATTGAACTTTGGGACGATCCTATTGCCCGCAAGTTTTACCTCGGCGAAGACCTCGGCTCCGACGATTGGCTGCGCAGGCGAGCAAAGTAGTCGGCTATGAAAATCCTTGATCGCCATATAGTCAACGAAATCCTGCCCGCGTTTTACCTCGGCGTGGTTCTCTTTGCCGGATTTATCTGGATCGCAGGCGGTCCTCTTCTTGCTGCGGTCAACTATCTTGCGCGCGGAGTTCCGCTTTGGATCGTTCTGCAGATTGTTGGCCTCTATCTGCCGCCGATGCTGGTGCTGTCGTTCCCGATGGCCATGCTGATCGCCGTCATTGCCGGATTCACGCGGTTTTCAGCGGATAGCGAAGCGGTTGCAGTATTCGCAACAGGGACTTCGTTCTACCGCATGCTTAGGCCGACAGCGGCGGTAGGCGCGGTGGTAAGCATCGTTGGCCTGATCATCAACAACTCGGTCGTTCCCGCCGCGACCCACCAAATCGACTATTTCAAGCGAAATGTCATCCATGATGTTCAACAGACATCGGAGCCGTTCAACCTGCCGCCGCTTAGGTACAAGGACGGCAAGGTGCAGGCGCTTGCATGGGTGGAAGGTGGCTACGATCAAGTCCGCCAGCAGATGAAGAATGTGACCATCATCGAGTTCGATCCGGCCACGGAACGCCCGGTTGCAACGATCTATGCCGACGCCGCACAGTGGCAAGGTGGTTCTAATTGGCAACTGATCAACGTTCAAATCCAGCGCGCAGGCACGGTTCTGACCGCTGCGACGCTTGACACCCGCGATATCAACCAGGGGCCCGAAACGATCGCGTTTCTGGAGCAAAGCCCAGATGACCTGACATTCGCGCAGCTTTCGAAGCAGATCGATCTGTTGAAACGCTCTGGCGTTCGCGCGACAGACAATCTGCGCGAGGCGGAAGTGAGCATGTGGGAGAAGATCGCGCTGCCGTGCGCAAGCTTCATCTTCGCCATGGTTGGCGCGCCCCTGGGCTTGAATCCGCAACGGACACCGTCCCGCAGTGCCGCGCTAGGATACGGCGCGCTGATCATTTTGTCGTACTATGCCCTTTTCAAGTATCTCGACATTTTGGGAATGCACGGGCGCATCGACCCGTTCGCCGCCGCATTCCTTCCAAACGTCTTAGGCATAATCCTTGCCGGGTGGCTGATTTCGCGTGCGACGACGTGATTGTAGGACGGGCGTACCCGCCTGTCAGTTCGACTCAAGTATGTCGAGTGCAGCCAATTAGGATGACAGGCGGGGACGCCCGTCCTACAAACTGCTCCACAATGTTCAGATGACAGGCGGGGACGCCCGTCCTACAAACTGCCCATACAAAATCCAAATGACAGGCGGGGACGCCTGCCCCACAAACTGCCCCACAGCCTATCCTGCAGCACCCTCCAAACATTTCCTCCCACCCACATAGAAATATCTAGGCATTTATTGCTGTTTTGGCGAATAATGGTGCAAGCGTCAGCGGAAACGTAAAGTCTCTGGAGTTTTCGTCGTCACACTAGGTTTAGGAGATACATGAACAGTTCGCTAGCGTTCGCGGTTTTCATATTGGTGCTGGTGGGTGGAGGAATCGCGTACCTGGCCGACTGGCTCGGTCTAACTCTGGGGAAAAAGCGTCTGACTGTCGGCAAGCTGAGGCCGCGTGACTCCGCCCGCCTGCTGACAGTCATCGCGGGAGCGCTCATTGCACTACTCACATTTGGCATTCTTCTGCTTGCCAACCACGGTTTTTACATCGCGATCAGTCGCGGTGCGGACATCCTGCGCCACAACCGCGAGCTCAGTCACGAAAACAAGACCCTCCAGCTCCAGGCGCAAACCGCCCTTGACTCCGCAGTGCAAGCGCGCACCGATGCCGCTGCCGCCGAGCAGCGCCGAACACTTGCCGCGTCCCAGCTTGAGCAAGTCAATTCCCAACTTACGGCCGCAAAGCTAGCAAATCTACAGACCCAGCAAGCGCTAACAAACAGACAGGCGCAGCTCCAGACCGCGACAGCGCAACTCGCACAAACGCACAACGCGCTCGCTCAGGCAAATGTTTCGCTTGCGCAGGCAAAACTAGTCAGCGCGCAGCTCGAGGCCCGCAACAAGCAGGTCGAGGCAAATTTGTCGGCGGTAGAGCGCTCGGTTGGGCCGCGACTTGTCTCCAAGCGGCAAAGCGAACTCATTTACAGAAACGGTGCCGAGATCGGGCGGACGGTGGTCTGGGCGGGCCAGCCTGTTTCCTCGATTCGGCAGGAGATCACATCGTTTATTGCTCAGCTTAGTTCCCAAGCGATGGAAAGGGGTGCAGTTCGTGGTGGCAGTGGGCGCGCGGTCGAGGTCGCAACCGTTGCAATTTTGACTGATCGTGGCAATGACGGCGGCGTCAAGCCGCATTTTGCCGACGAAAGCGAAAGCATTGCCGCTCTAGCCGACCAAATCCACTCATTTGACAGCGGCAACGGTTCTGTTGTGGTCGTCGCGACTGCGTTCGGCAACGCTTTCGCTGGCGAGCAGGCTATCGTCACGCTCAACCCCTATTCAAACCGTCTTGCCATTAAGAAGGGTACGGTTCTTGGTGAGACGACCATCAGCCCGACTGACGGCGACACAGCAGCGATCCTTGCGTCGTTGCAAAAGTTTTTGGTCCGCAGCGTTCGCCCTGCCGCCATCCAGGCGGGGATCATTCCCGTTGTCGATCCGCAGGTGCACGAGATTCAGATTGGGGATGTGACCCTCGCCGACCTTTATCACATTGTAGAGGAGGTGCGCAAAATTCCCGACTCGGCAATAGTCACAGCGACGGCTGCGCAAGATACCTATTCGGCGGATCAGGTGCATCTGCTCTTCACCGTTCGTCAAGCCTCCACTGGCGCCCAGTCCGTTAGTGGAGGATAGTCGTGCCAACAGATAGCGCTTTGGGTGACGAGCAGCAGTGGCTCATTGCAGTCGATCCTGGCCGCAGCAAATGCGGTGTCGTTGTGGTCAGCTACGCGCCGTTCACGGTGCATGACCGGCAAATTGTGCCATCGGAACGCCTTACTATTGAAATTCGCAGTTTTTTGCGGAACTATACAGCCGTCAGCACTATTTTGATGGGTGACGGAACTCAAAGCCGGACGCTTCGCAAGGCCATTGACGAAGAGTTTCCGGATTTTAGGGTGGTTTTGGTGGATGAGAAGAACTCTTCTCAGCGGGCGCGCAGGCAATATATAGAAACGCATCGCCCGACAGGATGGCAATTGCTAGTCCCGAAGAGCCTTCGAAGCCCGGATAAACCCTACGATGATGTGGTCGCAGAGATTCTTGCGAAAGATTTTTTGCAAATTACATAAAAAAACTGTAACAATGGCTTGAACGACTTGTCTTATTTGCTGGATGTGGGTATAAGTGTGCCGATTGTTGCACTCAACCATAATCTTGTGCGGCAAGTTTTGATTTCCCTCGGATAAAGTAGTGCTCGGGTACGAAGGGGGGTGTACCGACTTGAAGACCGAGAGTGCTGCAAAGGGAAGAGAAAAGCGTTTCCAAGAACCATACCGACGAAAAGTGATCGTGGCAATAGTCTGCTGGTGATGTTGAGCAAAGCTGCTGAAAAGGCAACTAGGATACTTTCGGTCGCAATGTTTAACAATCTCAGCAATTTCCACCCCGCAATTCTGACAGTGTGACTCCTTGGCATCGCTCAATTACGTAACTTCAAGGAGAATAGAATGAATAAGATCCTTACGTTGGCAGCCGGCGCTACGGTGCTGTTCGGCGCTACACTAGGAATTTCAACTCAGGCCTTTGCGCAAGCAGCGGCCCCTGCGACTACGGGCGCTGCTAGCGGCCCGTTTGCTGACGTGCCGGCAGACCACTGGGCCTACTCGGCAGTCAATACCCTTCAGAAAGCCGGTATCGTTATCGGCTACCCGGACGGAACCTACGGCGGACGCCGCGCGATGACTCGTTACGAGTTTGCCGTTGCGATCGCCCGACTGCTCCCGATGGTTCAGAATCAGATCGACACCAGCCAGTTTGTCAAAACCGGCGACTTCCAGGCGTTCCAGAACGATGTCAACAATCGCCTTCAGCAGCAGCAGGCTGCTCTGGATGCCCTTCGTGCCCTAGTCAACGAGTTCCAGCCGGAACTTGAGAAGCTTGGTGCGGATGTTGCGGCGATCAACAAGCGATTGGATGCCGACGAGCAGCGACTCGCGGTTGTCGAAGAGGAGCAAAGGCGTGTCAAGATCAACGGTGAATTTAATGTCATCGGCCGATCTAACATCAGCGACAGCAGCACGGACAACACGCCGCTTGACCAGAACGGCTATCGTATCGGCACTAAGGGCGATAAGAGCCTGTTCAGCAACATCAACGTCTACCACGACTTCCTGTTGAGCATCGATGGCCGCGTGAGTGACAACACCCACGCGATTGTCAAGATTGATGCTGGCAACTACCTAAGCTCGCTTGGCAGCTACGAGAGCCTCGATCCGCTACGCGACGAGAATACTACGCCTGTTGCCGATACGTTCAGCATCTACCAAGCCTACATCGACGCTCCTGTGTCGTTTGGCGGCATGTCAGGCGCTGAGGCTCAGATTGGCCGTGTTGGTGAGCAGTTCACACCGTTCACCCTCAAGGCAATCGACCCGGACGTTTACACCAACCTGCCGGAAACGAACAGTGGTGATGTTGGCGTTGACGGTCTTAAGCTCGGATTCGGTGCAGGCCCGGCTCATGTCCAGCTCTATGCTGGTAAGAACGCGCCTATCGACAATGCAGTGCTTGACGGCGGTCCGAACATCTTCGCGGCGTCTGGCGCTCACCGACCTGGTAGCGTGACAGCATTCTACGGCGCGGGTGGCAACACCTTCCCGGCGAATGCAATCGATCAGAGCGCGGGTGCACGAATCACTGTTGGTACGCCTGACACGTTCGTTGTTGGCGTCACGGGCCTCATCGCCCGAACGACTGGTGATGCGGGACCGCTCGTCGGCCCTTATGGTGCTCCGAGCAACATCGATCCGTATAAGAACAAGCCCTATAACAACCTGAGTGTCTACGGCGCAGACTTCAGCGGCACCCTGCCGTTTGTGAAGAAGTCCGGCCTTACCCTCGATGGTGAGGTTGCCGTCAGCCCGACCGGCCTCGACAGCCGATTTGGCAACGTCAACTCGACCAAGGGCGACGAAGCGTACTACGGTGAGCTCGGCTACACCTTTGGCCCGCTTGTTGTCAAGGGTGGTTATAAGGACATCTACACGAACTTCGCCGCTCCTGGCTACTGGGGTCGGCTCGGATCGTGGACCAACCCGACCAACGTTCATGGCGGAATCGTAAGCGCGTCCTACGCGATTACTCCCGACATTAGCTTGGTGGGTAACGGCAACTTCTTCCAGGGCCAGTACAACGTTGGCAACACCAGCCCGCTCGGCAAGAACGACAAGCTCGACCAGTATCAGGTCGGCGTCAAGTATGGACTGAGCAGCTCGAGCAACGTCGACCTTGGATATGAGTGGGTTCAGTACGACCTGAAGAACGATCAGCATCTGCTGACCGCCGCTGGCAAGCCGACCGAGCAGTACATCACCCTGGGTGTTGGCCACTCGTTCAGCCAGAGCGCTTCGCTCAAGCTGCTCTACCAGATCATCGACTACAAGGACAAGAACACCGGATTCGATCCGGCTGGCGACTCAAAGGGTGGCGTTGCGCTTACCCAGTTCTCGGTCAAGTTCTAAGTCGATTCACAGTTAAGACAATGCCCTGTACACGGGGCGGAGTCAAATTGGAAAAACCGGGTGGCGCGAAAGCGCCGCCCGGTTTTTTCTGTTCGCCTCCATTCGGAAGGAGCGGTTAGGGGAGGTTCTGGTCTGGCCTAGCCAAGCGAGCTTGCGAGTGCGGTTCGCGGTTCCCGGCTGGAAATGCAGATGGATTGGGACGGCCAAAAGCCTTTTCCCCCAGCCCCTTGTATGATTGACTCTGTTGGATGCATATAGTCAAGTGTCGAGGTCCTTGCCGCAAGACGGCCCGGGAGGGGTGGCGACTTGTCTCCGGGGTAGGTCTTAAATCCCCAAATCCTTCCAAATCCTGTCGATCTTCTGCTTGACTTCTTTCGACATCTCGATCACGTCGGGCCATTCGCGCGTGAAACCCTCCTCGGGCCATTTGCGAGTTGCGTCGATCCCCATTTTTGACCCGAACGACGGCCCGATAGAGGCATGGTCTAGCACGTCCATCGGCCCGCGCGAAAAGAGTACATCACGCTGCGGATCGATATTGGCAAGGGTCCGCCAAACCACTTCCGCCGGACTTTGAACGTCCACATCCTCGTCTACCACGATGATCACCTTGGTGAACATCATCTGGCCGAGGCCCCAAAGTGCGCTCATCACCTTGTACGCGTGGCCTGGGTAGCGCTTCTTAATTCGGACTAAGGCGAGATTGTGGAACGCGCCTTCGACAGGTAGGTTGTAGTCGATAATCTCAGGAAGGACCATCTTGATAAGCGGCAAAAATAGTCGCTCGGTCGCCTTGCCCAGCCACGCGTCCTCCATCGGAGGAGGACCGACAATGGTTGCCGGGTAGACGGGATTCTTGCGCGTCGTGATCGCGGTCACTTTGAAGACGGGAAAATCGTCGGCGAGGGAATAGTAGCCGGTGTGGTCGCCGAACGGCCCTTCGCGGCGTCGCTCGTTTGCCGGGACAATCCCCTCGATCACGATCTCCGCGTCGGCTGGCACTTCCAGATCGACCGAAACGCACTTCACCAACTCGATGGGACGTTTGCGGATATAGGCGGCAAATATGAGCTCGTCGATATCGTCGGGTAGGGGTGCCGTAGCAGCGTAGGTGACGACCGGATCGCCGCCAAGCACAATCGCGACAGGAATGTGCTTGCACTGGCTTTCGTACTCAGCGTAATGCCTGCTGCCCACCTTATGGCGTTGCCAGTGCATGCCGGTCGTGTGGGCATCGTACTTTTGGATCCGGTACATGCCAACATTGCGTTTGCCCGTCCCAGCCTCTTTTGTGAAGACCAGCGGTAGCGTGATAAACGGCCCTCCATCATCGGGCCAGCATTTGAGGATGGGGATTTCGTCGAGAGATGCATCGTCGCCGCGCTTGACAATCTCCTGACAAGGCGCTGACGAGACCATTTTTGGCGCAAGATTTGCCAGGGGCAGCAGTTTTGGCGCCAGGCTGAGCGCGCCGGACAGTCCTTTGGGCATGTTTCCCGGCAGCTTGACCAGTGCCTGTATTTCTGCGGCGAGATCGTCGAGATTTTCCGTGCCAAGCGCCCATGCCATCCGCTCGCGCGACCCGAAAAGGTTGATGGCCACTGGCATTTTGTAGCCTGGGACATTCTCAAAAAGGAGCGCTTTGCCGCCACCGGGCGATTTCATAACTCTATTGGCGACTTCGGTAATCTCCAGGTCTGCGCTGACGGAATGTTTGATCCGCTTCAGCTCGCCGCGCTGATCAAGCAGGCGAATAAAATCCTGGAGGCTGTTGTAGGTTGCAAATTGCATGGTGAGGTACTTCGTTCATTATTTCACAATCTAGCAAGAAAACGGTACGCCAGACTAGTTGGTTCCGTTTGGGTCGCAAGGCGACGGTGGGGTATAACAATTAGCATCAGTTATCAGTTTTGCTCGGAATTCGTTTGCGTTAGTCGTTTCCGGATCGGTTCGTTGATTATGGCTTCCCTTGGTGCGGAGTTCGGTTTTCCCACGGTCTATTGGTCTGCATGGGATGTTGATGCGACATTTGTTGCCGGTGAAATCTTGCCGGAGGCGAGCGCCGGCAAGCTCTACGCGGTGATAGTCCACTGCTTTTTCGGGGACAACTTGGTGCTCGCCGATATTCGCGGACGCGGACCAACGGTTCCGAGCGGGAGAATCGAGGCTGGTGAAACGATTGATCAGACCGCCGAGCGCGAAGTCTACGAGGAGACCGGTGGCAGGCTGCATCCGGTCAGGCGCAAACTCGTCGGTTGCACTGTCACCAAGAGCCGCAGTACTCCGTCAGTCGTCCGCTATTCGCCCGTACTGATCGCCGACATTGTGAATTTCGACAAGATTCCCGATGGCAGCGAGTCGGATGGGTTCATCCTGGTTCAGCCGGAACAGCTAGCCGACTCCTACTACACTTGGGATCCGCTCCTCGAAGCTGAATTTGAATTCATCCTGGAACGCCGCGCCGAACTCTTCCGCGCAGGTATTAGTCTAGCGGAGTTCACGGGTTCCGAATCTTGATTGTTTGAAATCCGCGAGAGAAACCTCGCGGTCTTGAAAGGCCATCTCTTGCTACCTCGTCGAAAACTATCCTTCCCACCGTCGCTCACCGCTGTCACGAAGCACAAGCGCAGTGCCGCCAGCCCCGATGCGATATCGAACAACGGCATGGGCTATTCTCGGCGCGGTCTGATCAGTCGCCGGCCATTGCCCACGGAACGTTCGGGCACGGCCAACGCTATGCGAGTCGAGCAGCTTGAGCGCATTCTTATCGCGCGCGAGGCGGAGCTCTTAGCGCTATACGATCGCGTCCATGAGATTGAACACAACTACGATGCGCGCAACGCTGAGGCAGAGGCGCTCCGGCGTGTTGGCGAAGCGCTTGGCGCGCTGTTTGATCTTGAGGAGATGCTGCGAATTGTCGCCGGAATTGCCGTCCAGGTGACTGCGACCGACTCGTCGCAGGTGTACCTGCTTAACGACGCCCGCGACGAGCTTCTGCTGCGCGCTGTTGACGATACGAGTTCGCGCGACATGGTCGGAAAGGTGCGGCTAAAGGTGGGTGAAGGGCTGGCGGGCTGGGTCGCAATGACGAAGGAGGCGGCGGCTGTCGGCCGCGATGCTTATCGCGACAAGCGCTTCAAATTTGTTCCGGAGCTGCACGAAGAAAAGTACGAAAGCATGCTTTCGGTGCCGCTGCTCTATCGCGGCGACGTCATCGGCGTGATTAATGTCCGCACGCAAAAGCCGCATGAGTACACGCAGACTCAGGTGCGCCTTTTGCAGTCGATTGCCTCCCAGATTGCCGGGGCAGTCGAAAACTCGCGCCAGTACCGCAAGATGGAAAAGCGCGCGTCACAGCTTTCGACACTCTCCGAGGTCTCCAAGACGATCACGTCGGATCTTTATCTCGAAGAGATTTTGCAACTGATCGTCGCCGCGACTGCGAAAACGATGAAGTTCAAGATTACGACCCTCATGCTGGTCGATGAGGACAAGGGTGAACTGGTCATCAAGGCGACACAGTCCAAGAGCAAAGAGTATATCCGCAAGCCAAACATAAAAGTCGGCGAAAGTATCGCGGGACGGTCGGTTCAAGAGGGCAGAACCATCTGCGAAGTGGACGTGCGCAGCGCGAAGGACTATAAATATCCTGAGATCGCACGCAAAGAGGGGATGGCCGCGCTGGCCGCAATCCCGCTTCAGGTCAAGAACAAGACCATCGGCGTCCTTTGCTGCTACACCGACAAGCCGCACCGCTTTACCGAGGAGGAGATTTCGTTTCTTGAGGCGCTCGGCAATCACGCTGCCATCGCGATTGATCATGCAAAGCTGATGGTGCGCTCGGCGATTATTCAGGAGATGCATCATCGGGTCAAGAACAACCTTCAGCAAGTCGCATCTCTTCTGCGCCTACAGCTCCACTATGCCCGCGAGCGTAGTGTCGAGCAGGTGCTGACGGAAAGTTTGAACCGCATCCTGGCGATTTCCGCTGTCCACGAACTGCTTTCGCGCGAAGATTTGGACATTGTGAGCGTCCGCCAGATCGCCGAAAGCATTTTGACCGCCAACAAGCAAAGCATCATCGCGCCAAACAAGCATATCGACATGCGTGTGGAGGGGCCGGATATTCTGCTCGCATCGTCGCAGGCGACCAGCCTTGCGCTGATCATCAACGAGATCGTTCAAAACGCAATCGAGCACGGATTCAGCGAGGGCTATGATCAGGGCTCTATTGAGGTGACGCTGCATGAGCAGACGCGTCAAATCGAACTGATTATCACCAACGATGGCAAGGTGCTCACTTCAGAGTACGACATCAAGAAAAGCACGTCGCTCGGCCTCCAAATTGTGGATTCGCTCGCGCGCGGTGATTTGAACGCGGTCTTTACGCTTGGTCCCGAAAACGGGCGTACGACTGCGAAGCTGGTGTTTCCGAAGTAGACGCGAGCGGCATGGTATTTTTGCAGACACTGCTGTTGGTGCACCATCGCCGATCTTCTTCATCACACCTAAACTAGGTCATTGCGCCTTTGGACTTCGCGAATGTAATGCGCCGCTACAGGATACTCTGCGTTCGAGAGGTGCTCTAGGCCGATGACCGTGTTTTGGTCCAGTTTGGCCAATTCGCAGAGGAAAACATCGTAGTCAAGTAGTCCGGTTCCGGGTAGGCATTCGTCAATGTGCAGCGTAAGATCATTGCGCAGGACAATGTCCTTCGCATGGCAGGCCTTGATGTAAGGCCCGAGCTTGGCGAAGCACTCGCGGAGAAAGTTGCCTGTGTTGTACGCTCTTGCCGGACAGTTGATCATGTTCACCGGGTCAAGATGTACAGCAAAGCCAGGGCGATCAATTTCTCGAAGCAGATCGAGATATTCGTCAGGCGATGACGGGAATATCCAGGGCATTGTTTCAAGCGTGTAGAATGTACGCGTCGGGTTCACCGCGTCGATGATCTCGCGTGTGGTCTCTACAATGAGGTCGAACGTTGCCTGCGAAAAATTATCGGGATGTGGGCCGTCCCATTGATTAAGATTTCGCGATCCGGCGATATTGACACAGCACCGCGCACCGATCCGTTCCGCCCACGCCAAACGCTCCTTGCAATGCGCAATTGCAGCCCGGGCTTTTCCCGAATCGGGATCAATCGGGTTCGACCACGCACCTACTTCGCCGATCACAATATTCGACTGCTTTGCGGCGTTAAGATAGGCATCAAGCTCCGCGTCGCTGCAGTCCGGCGATAATGGGACGCACCCTACCTCGTAGCCCAGCCGCTTGATTTCGCTGATCCAATCCGCGGGACTGTTAGTATTTGCACCATCTGGTCCAAATAGCTTCATGATGTCAGTTTCCGCCTCAACCGTTTCAAGTCCTCTTTGACGCCATGTGAAGCGAAGACATTGACTGGACATTAGTCCTCCAGTGTCAATGAACGATCATATCTCATTCCCTTATCCCTTCCGCCCCGAACGCCGGAGACTTGGAACAAACACTCGCGGCGACACACGAAAACGAATACCCAAACCATCGCCAAGATCGAGGGCCAAGGCTCGCGTGAGCGCTTTGTGAACCTCGGCATCAGATCCATTATCAGCCGCAACAACGCACACTACTCTCGACAAGTCCGTAGGCATTTGACGTGTGGTACCATCTCGTTTCAATGCGTTCGAAAACATTGCCGAAAGCGGCGCGGTTGGAGCGGCCCTGTTGAACGAAGCAATTACTCCACCGGCGCAGCAGTTGGATCTGGTCAACCGCGCGGCGTTGCTCGCAGAAGCGAGACGCGTGCTGACCGAAGAGGCGACCGCCCTGAGCCTTTGCGCCGATCGGCTGAGCGAGGACGCGCTCGGCGAAGCCGCCGGTCTGCTGGTCAACTGCCGTGGCCGGATTGTGGTTACGGGCATGGGCAAAAGCGGCGCGATAGGCCGCAAGATGGCCGGGACGTTGTCCAGCACGGGGTCGCCGTCGCTGTTTTTGCATCCCGCTGAAGGGCTGCACGGCGATTTGGGTGTTCTGTCGCGTGAGGATGTCGTGGTCGCGTTTTCGTATAGCGGCGAGACGGACGAGCTGATCGCCATATTGCCCGCGATAGGACGACTCGGAGCGCCGATAGTGGCGTTCACGTCGCGATCAAAATCGACATTGGGACGGGCATCGAAAATCGTTTTGGACGTGAGCGTCGAGCGCGAGGCCTGTCCGATGAACCTTGCTCCGACCACAAGCACGACGGTCATGCTTGGCCTTAGCGACGCGCTCGCGCTTGTTGTCATGCAGGCGAAGAATTTTACGCGTAGCGACTACGCACTTATCCATCCGGCAGGGTCGCTTGGGAGGCGGCTTATCCTGCGAGTGAAAGATGTGATGCGAACCGGCGACGATGTTGCGATCGCGCCGGAAACGATGACGTTGATGGAAGTCAGTTTCGCAATTCAGCGCGCGCACGCCGGTGCGGCGATTGTGGTCAACACATTGGGTAAGATGGTTGGAATCGTTACCGACGGCGACTTCCGAAGGCGTGTCCTTGCCGACCGCAACTCGCTGGATCAGCCAGTGTCAATGCTGATGAACCGAACTCCGGGCTATGTCACTGCGGATATCTTGGCTGCGGAAGGCTTGGTCAAACTCGAGGAGTTTCATCCCGATCCCGGCGCAACAGTGGGCGAAGCGCCGGTTGTCGATGAACAGACGGTGAAGCCTGTAGGCATGCTGACTCTCAAAGACCTGGTCCGAGCGGGGATTGCAACATCACTATGAAAGACGTGCGCTGCATTGTTATGGACGTCGATGGGACGCTCACCGATGGATCGGTCTACATCGATTCGGAGGGTTCGGAAACCAAGCGATTCCACATCTCGGACGGCCTTGGCATCCGGCTCGCCCAGGAAGCTGGGATTGAGGTAGTGATTTTGTCGGGGCGTAAGAGTCCCGCTGTGACAAAGCGGATGCGCGAACTGCGTGTTAACCGCGTTTTTCAGGGCGTCTCTAACAAGGCGGAAGTAGTCGCTAAGCTAAAGATCGACCTTGAACTGATCGACAGCCAGATCGCGTATATTGGCGACGACATCAATGATCTTCCAGCATTTGCGCAGGCCGGGGTCAAAATCGCGACCGGCGACGGCTCCCGCATTTTGCGCGACCGTGCGGATTATGTGACCAGTCGTCCGGGCGGGAGCGGTGCGGTACGCGAAGCCATCGAAGAGATTTTGGTGGCGCAGGACAAATTGGCCGGCGCGGTCAATGCCTACCTTGCGTCGCTGCGCACCACTCCCGCAAGCGCACCGGGCGCGGTAAATTAAAGCAGATTAGCAATGACCGTCGATGCAACGAAGCATGAGCGCGATCTCCTCACCTGTGTCCACTGCGGATTCTGCCTGAACGCATGCCCTACCTACCTCGAAACTGGCAGCGAAGCCGATAGCCCGCGCGGGCGAATCGTCATGATGCGCGCCCTCCACGAAGGCAAATCAGACGCCGATTCCCCGGCCTTGAGGCGTCACCTTGACCTTTGCCTCGGCTGCAGGGCGTGCGAGCCGGCGTGTCCATCTGGTGTTCCGTATGGTAGCCTGATCGAGACGGCGCGCGTTCAAATGAACGAGCACCGCCCCAAGCCGCAACTTGCCGCGCGTCGCCTGCTGCTCGACTCGCTCACCGATCCAGTTAAAATGCGCCTGACTCTGGCGGCATCGAAGATCACAGGCGGGATGCCATCCGTGATGTCCCGTATGCTGCAGGGCGATCCCAGCGAAGAGCCGGCCGAAATGAACCTCGTCAGCCCACCGCCAACCGCGCCTTTGCCTGCGGTCATTCCGGCGGTTGGAACACGGCGGGCGAGGGTGGGGATGCTGACTGGGTGTGTGATGAGGGTGATGTACGGCGATGTCAATTCGGATACGGCGGCGATCCTTGCAGCGAACGGCTGCGAAGTCCTGGTCAACCAAAAACAGGGCTGCTGCGGCGCGTTGCATCTGCACAATGGATTTGAGAGCGAGGCAAAGGCGCTGGCGCGAAAATTCGTTAACGCGTTCGGGCCCGCTGAGGGCCTTGACGCCATTGTCATTAACAGCGCAGGCTGTGGAAGCACGCTCAAGGAGTACGGCGAGCTATTGGCGGACGATCCGACCTATTCGGCAAAAGCAGTTGCGCTTGCGGCAAAATGTAAGGACATCTGCGAATTTTTGGACGATCTTGGTTGGACTGCGCCACTGAAGACGGTTAACGACAAAGTAACCTATCACGACGCATGTCACCTCGCGCAGGCACAGCGGATTACGCACCCGCCGCGCAAGCTGCTCGCGCTTGTTCCTGGGCTTGACGTTGTCGATCTGCCGGAATCCGAGGTTTGCTGCGGAAGCGCGGGAATCTACAATTTAACGGAGCCGGAGATGGCGACTCGCTTGCAGGCGCGCAAGATAGCCAATATTCTCGACACCGGCGCCAGTACGGTGGTCACCGGCAATCCGGGCTGCATGGCCTGGATCGCGTCGGGATTGCGTGGACGGGGAGTGGAAGTCGTGCATCCGGCGACATTTCTAAGGAGGGCATTATGCTAGCTTCGGAGTGTGCAGAACTTGCCAGTGTTCTGGAAAAGCTGGCGGCGTACGAACCAATCGTTCGGCAAATCGCCGACAAAATTGTCACCTGCTTCGAGGAGGGCGGCAAGGTTTTGGCATGCGGCAATGGCGGTTCAGCGGCCGAGGCGGCGCACTTTGCCGAGGAATTCACTGGGCGGTATTCGCGGGAGCGGCATTCGCTGCCCGGAATTTGCCTAGCCGTTGACGGCCCGCTGCTAACCTGCATCGGCAACGACTACGGCTATGACGAGATTTTCGCGCGCCAAATAACGAGCCTAGGCAACAAAGGCGACGTCCTGGTTGTGTTCACTAGCAGCGGCAACAGCCGAAACATTGTCCGCGCGCTCGAAGAAGGCAACAAGCGCGGCCTCGTCACCGTCGCCATTCTCGGCAAGACCGGTGGGCCATGCAAAGGTCTGGGCCAGTTTGAACTGATCGTGCCAAGCATGACTACGGCGCGGGTACAGGAGTGTCACCTGCTCATTCTGCACGCGATTTGCGAACTGGTTGAGCGCCGAATTTTGGATATTCCTGAGGAAAGCTAGTTTTCGGGTAAGGTTACGTTAAGGGAGATTGAAACGGCGATGAGCGCACATTACGTTCATATCAACGGCAAATTGCTAAACAAGGAAGAGGCGATGGCGCCTCTCTACGACCACAGCCTACTTTACGGCGACGGAGTTTTCGAGGGAATTCGCTCGTATTTTGGCAAGGTCTTCAAGCTTGACGAGCATCTCGAGCGGCTCTATCATTCGTGCAAGGCGCTGATGATCGAGATTCCCGTTCCGGTCGAAACCATGCGCGATTCAGTGCTCGAGCTGTGCAAGTCCAATGATCATCAGAACGGCTATATCCGCCTCACAGTCACGCGCGGAACGGGCCTTGGCCTCGATCCCAGGCATGTTCCCGGCCCGGCGAATGTCTACATTACCAACGAGCAATTACGCCTCTACCCCGCCGAATTTTATGAGACTGGGCTGACCATGATCACGGCTTCGACGCGGTTGCCATCGCCGCAGATGATCGATCCGCGCATAAAGGTCACGGGGAAGTATACCAACAGCATTCAGGCCAAGCTTGAGGCGAATCGTCTAAACGCTGGCGAAGCGGTGATGCTTAACCAGCAAGGTTATGTTTGTGAATGCACCGGCGACAATATCTTTGTGATCCGACATGGCGTTGTGAAGACTCCGCCGCCGCACTCGTGTGGTCTGCAAGGGATTACGCGGGACACGGTCATCATGCTCGCGCGCAAGAACGGCATCCCGGTTGAAGAAACGATGTTGACGCAATATGACGTCTACACCGCCGACGAGTGCTTCCTCACCGGCACCGGTGCTGAGGTGATACCTGCCATCGAGCTGGACGAACGGGTGATCGGATCGCGACGCGCAGGCGAGATGACCACAAAACTGATTGGGCTATTCCGCGAACATACGCGCGAATCGGGAGTAGCGTTCTAGAGGGCTTCTCTCGTTTGTCTAATCCGCCTTAATATCCCGCTGCTCGGCAACTCCGCCTAGCTCGCCTTCCTTGTCATACGCTTCGGCGACTGTCGGCACCCAAACTCCAGGCATAGCTTCGACCGGGTTCTTGTACTTGATCGTTTCATGCTGCTCGTTGCCGCCATTCCAGACCGTCTTTTGCACGACATAGTGCTTGTCCTTGGACACCCAGACTTCGAAGCGTCGGTTGTCGTCGGGCCGATCCGTAATGTAGCGAAGCACAAAGACCTCGCACGGCACGCCATCGACCGTCTGCTCTCCAACATACGCTGACTGCATCGTTTCAAGGTAGTTCTGGGGCAACAGACCGAGGTCGAAGATGGTCTTGCGGCGCGTCACATCCTTGCTGATATCGCTTGTCTGATGGATAAACCCATAGTCGGTACGGCGCGTTGAATTCGTATAAATCTGCGTAGCGGAGAACGATCCTGCACGCGCCTTGTACACCAGGCGGT
The DNA here is from genome assembly GCA_963699265.1 of uncultured Armatimonadota bacterium. Classification (GTDB taxonomy): domain Bacteria; phylum Armatimonadota; class Armatimonadia; order Armatimonadales; family Capsulimonadaceae; genus CAXSEA01. The sequence continues at coordinate 4,124,944 of OY969427.1, forward strand.
CAGGAGCGGTGAAATCGAAAGATGCGCTAGTCACTTTATAGGCATAGGCAAATCCTTTGCCGATCTTGTTTAGCACGGTCTCGTCTGCCTTCACTGGAACGACAGTCGCTGAAAGATGCGTCAGCGTGGACGGCACCCGAAAATCTGTGATTGACGGCGTTGATTGTGCTTTGACCGAACCCACTGCTAACGACACTGCCAACAGCGCAACGCCTATCGCGCTTCCGCCCAATCGAACAATCTTATTTACTTCCATTGAAAATTCCTCATCGCAACGCCGCGCCGAGCGTCGAAGCGTTAGAGTGATTAAACTCCGATTGTCTTCGACAATCCCGTGATTGCTAAGCGTTGGCCCGCCGAAACTGTTGGTTTAGACGGGCCAATCGCAGCAGCTAGTTATTGTGACGGCCGCTGCTGACATCGATCGTTGCGACGACCGACATGCCCTGGCGCAAGTCCTCTATGTCCTTAGCAGTCGCTTCGTGCTTTCCATTGTTTTGATCGGCTGGAACCAGAATGATCTTCACAGGGATACGCTGAACAACCTTAGTGAAGTTGCCGGTCGCGTTGTCGGCGGGCAGAAGCGATGTCGTGTTGCCACTGGCCTCGTTGACACTCTGCACCTTGCCCTCAAAGGTTAGTCCTGGGAACGCGTCCACAGAAATCTCCGCAGGCTGGCCCGGCTGAACATTCTGAAGCTGAGTCTCTTTGAAGTTTGCCGAAATCCAGACGTTATTGCCGCGCGTGATGGTCGCGATGGTCTGGCCGGGAGTGAGCGCGTCGCCGACATTGACCGCTTTCTTGACCACGGTGCCGTCACTAGGTGCCGCAATTGTGCAGTCATCTAAGGTGACTTTCGCAGCATCGACAGCCGCCTGTGCCTGGATTGCCTGCGCTTGTGCGGTTAGCACCATTTGACGTCGCAGCGAGACCTGCTGTTCATTTGCCTGCGCTGCGGACAATTCCGCGCGGTTCTGATTGGCGACAGCGGCGTTGTTTGCCACTCCAAATTGCTGCACAGGCACCTGGATCGTGTTCGCCTGCGCGATCTTGACCGATTGCGCCGCGGCGTAGTACTGCTTCATGGCGGCGTTGTAGGTCGCGTCCGCTGCAGCGGCCTGGGCGCGATACTGATCGACTTGTGACTGCGCCTGCGCTGCTTGGTCTCGCGACGCCTGGAGCTGCGCTTCAGCGGAGTTTGACGTTGCCACAGCCTGATCGAGCTGCTGCGCGGTGACCGCCGCGACCTGACCGTTTTGACCATAGAGATTCGTGTAGCGGACAGCATCACGCTGCGCCCTGGTGTAGTTCGCCTGGGCGACATTGACCTGCTGAGCGGCAGCGGAGGCAGCTGACTGGGAGACTGTTATCGCCTGCCGGGCGCTGGCAGCCTGAGCCTGCGCAGTTTGTGCCTGCGCAAGTGCCGCTGCTTCCTGAGCCTGCGCCTGCAAGACCTGGGCCTTGGTGGTTTCGGAAAGCAGTCCGACTTGAGATTGCGACTGCTGAGTCTTGGCGATCTGTGCGTTCAACGCCGCCTGCGCCTGCTGGATTTGCGCGGTGACATTCGCCGCTTCATACGAAAGATTGGTTCGCGCCTGCGGCACTTGCGACTCTGCCGCTTGGTACGCGGCGACCGCCTGATCGTAATTGGCACGAGGGCCGGAGTCATCGAGCTTTGCGATAATTTGCCCTGCCTTGACCTGATCGCCCTCTTCCACGTTTAGCTGGGATAGAGTTCCAGATATGATCGGGCTGACATTTACCAGGTCGCCTGTAACGTACGCGTCGTCTGTGCTGACATGGTTCTGAGAATACACCCAAAAGTTGAATCCCCAAATTCCGCCAAAGACGAGCACGATGATCAGCACAACCCAAAAAATCGGGCTGCGCGTCACTGGAGGCTTTGCGGGTTCTGTTTCCGGCTGGGCCTGCTGAGGGGCAGCGGCCGGGCCGCCATTACCGTTTCCATTTTGAGGCTTGGCATTGCCGTTGCCGTAAGCCCGAGCCGCGTCCGCTCCGTCAGCCGGCGCACCGGTCTGAGGGGGAGTGGTAGTTGTTCGATCATCTTGCGCCATGGTTTACACCGTGTCCTTTTTCTGAAACTGAGAGAGCGTCGATCAAATTGTTTCTAAGTTAAGTATGCCTTGCGGCCAATTATCGATTGGGCCGCGCTAAAGTTGCGGCTGAAGGTTTGGTTTGCCGATCGCGTTGTCATATTGAGCACGCGCCGTAAGATAGTCGTATACAGCATTCACCTGCTGGGTTTCCGCTTGAGTTAACGCGGACTCCGCATCAGTGACTTCGAGATACAGCCCAACACCGTTTGCATAGCGGATTTGGGCCAGCCTTCTTGCCGCGACCGCCTCTTGCAGGGCGGAGTTGGCGGCCGAAATATCCTGAGCGGCCGTGATCAGATTCGTGTAAGCCTGACGAACTGCCAGCTCAACATCCGTCTTGTCCGATCCAAGCAGCAGTGCGGCCGATTGTGCGGTTGCGCGCGCCTCTTTGACTCGGTCTCTTGTGAGGCCGCCATCGTACAGCGGGATGGTCAGGGTTGCGCTGAAGATTCCCAGACTGTGCCGTGGTGCCTGAAAGTCCGTTACCGGATAGTAGTCGCCAACTGCCGACAGCGAAAGCTTCGGGTACAGCGCGGTTCGCGCGATCTGTATCTGCTTTTCGTCGGCCTGCTTGATCACTTCATCGGCGAGAAGCTCCGGACGCGTTTGTTGCGCGATCTGGAGGCCATTGTCGAGCGAGACGGTTGGAGATAACGCTGGGACGTACAATGTGCCCGTGCCAGCGTCAACGCTGGACATGTCATTTGCGTTGACCTCGACTGCAAGTCCCGTCGAAACACCCGCTGCGTCAACGGCTTCCACCGGTGCGTTCAGCGGACGGCCAAGCAGATCGTTGAACGCGTTCTGCTCATTCTGCAGGCTGTTCTTTGCCGCCAGCAGATTCTGCTGCGCGGTCGCAACCTGTGTCTGTGCACGGAGATAGTCGATGCGTTGACCGACGCCTCCTTGAAACTGCTGCTGCGCGATGGTTTCCTGCGTCTGCGCATTTTGAAGCGCCGACTGTGCTACATCCACTTGATGCTCTGCGCGCAGGAGGGTGAAGTAGGACGTCTGCGCAAAGAGTACGCGGTTATTGAACACGCTGTCCCGGTCGAACCGGTCGGCGAGATACTGCAGGCGGCTGGCATCGGTCGTTTCACGGATCGCGCCCGTGATATCAATTGGTAGGGTCGCTTGCCCTGTGATCGTCTGCGTATTGTCCGGTTGAACAACGATTGTCTGCGCTCCAAATGCAATCTTGATCGGTGAGTCAAGGTGCGTGTAGATGCCGCTCGCGCCGAGTTGTGGCCGGGCTTGGGACGCGGATGCATCGATGGCGGCGGCATCGCGTTCCAGCGTCTTGTTGGCAATCGCTAAAGCGGTACTGCTTGCTAGCGCGGCTTGAATGGTCTGTTGCAGATTGAAGGTCGGTACGTTTGTCTGCTGAGTCGTTGCAACGGTCGCGACTGGCGTGGCAGCAGCGGGCGGCGATGACGACACGGGCGTCTGGGCAAATGTCGGTCCACAAACGCACCCTAGCGCGACCAATATCAGTGTGGTAAGTGGAGCAAGAAACTTTGTGTGATCTGTTTTGGGCATGGGTTCTAGTTATTTCAGTCCCTTGTAAATTAAATCGACCATTCGTCCGATCTCCTCGCGGGAATCACGAACGAGTGCGAAGCTAGGCGACGACGGCATAAAGACCATTGAGAGCAGCTTTATTATCCGGGCCGATTCGTATGGTTCTTCAACATGCATCTCACCGGTCGCGTTCGCCTCGGTAATCATTTTGGCGATGAGCTGATTCTCTTTTTCGGTGATTTCCTTAAAGCGTGTCGAAAACTGCGGCTTGATCGCATGGATCATCTCCATGACCATCGGCGACATGATGCAGTGTTCCTGCGCCTTGAGCACGGGCAAGCGCAGAACATCCTTGATGCGCTCCACCACTATTCGTGAGGTATCAGCGGCGACTGCTTCCTGCTCGACGAATATCTCATGCTTATATTCCAAAAGAATGGCAAGTGCAATCTCTTCCTTGCTTTCAAAATGTAGATATACGGAGCCTTTGCCGACATCCGCATCGGCCGCTATCTCGTCGATTGTGGTCTTCTTGATACCAAACCGCCAGAATCGCTCCTTTGCGGCACTCAGTATTTTCCCCCGTACGGACTCTTTTGGTTCACGAGCCATCTAATATCCACCATTCTGACGCCATCGCGGCAAGCGCGCTGATTCCAACTTCGTTGTGAATCCTGACTAGAATCGTTTTCTAGTCAAATTATGTTCCCGAAAATTGGCGATGTCAAGAAAATATTTTTTGCCATTTTCTTGGAGACCCGTCTTAGGATAAAGTAGCCATTGAAACAAGCAATGCGTTCGCGACGTATAATGGTGAAATGTCACGTTCACGAAACAGTGTCCAGCGTTTATTGCTCGCGTCCGCAGGTCTAGTTCTAATCGTCGCGCTGACCGTAGTTTGGCCGACGATGCCGTCCCGCGCGACGATTGCGCATGGCAAAATTCCAGCGCGTGCGTCTAAGAACATGGCAACTGTTACGTATTCCCGCGACATCGCGCCAATTCTGAATTCGCAGTGTGTCACTTGTCATCGCGAGGGCCAGGTCGCGCCGTTTGCATTGACGGACTATCAGTCCGCCAAAGACCATGCGCAGATGCTCGCAATCGTTACAGGAAAGCGTGTTATGCCGCCGTGGCACGCTGCAGAGGGATACGGCGACTTTGACTGTGTCCGCCGCCTGACTGACGATCAGATCGCCAAGCTGCAAAAGTGGGTTGACGAGGGCGAACCGGAGGGAAATCTAGCTGACCTGCCGCCTGCGCCAAAGTTCGCCGATGGCTGGACACTGGGCACGCCCGATCTTGTCCTGCAAATGTCAAAACCGTACCATATCCCGGCTGGCGGCCCGGACATCTATCAGTGCTTCGTACTTCCGACGGGCATATTGGACGACCGGTATGTCACGGCGATGGAGTTCCGCGCTGGCGACACCAAGGTTGTACACCACTGCATCGTCTACCTCGATCGCCGTCACCAGGCAGTAACCAAGCTCGATCCGAACGATCCCGGCGCGGGGTTTAGGAGCTTTGGAGGGCCAGGATTCGTCCCGACCGGCGTTATAGGAGGATGGGCACCCGGCGCATTCCCGCATTTTCAGCCAGAAGGCATCGCGGATTACATGGCTGGCGGATCGGACGTTGTGCTGCAGATTCACTATCATCCGACCGGCAAGCCGGAAATCGATCAGTCCAAGATCGGAATCTATTTTGCCAAGGGCGATGTCAAGGCCATCGCAGCCAATATCCCGCTCTGGCAACCGCACATCGACATTCCCCCTGGCGAATCCAACTATACGCTAAGCGCCGACTTCACTCTGCCCGTCGATTGCAAAGCGATCGGGATCATTCCGCACATGCACCTGCTTGGCCGCGAAATGAAGACAACGGCCTATTTGCCCGATGGGACGGTCAAGCCTCTTGTCTGGGTCAAGAACTGGAATTTCAACTGGCAGGATCAATATCGTTACAAGACACCTGTCGATCTTCCGGCAGGAACGCGGCTGGAGATGACCGCCAGGTACGACAACTCGGCCGACAATCCCTACAACCCCAACTCTCCGCCAAAGGAAGTGCGGCTCGGCGAACAGACAACCGACGAGATGGCTCTCTGTGTTGTTCAAGTGGTCACAGACAAGCCGGAAGACCGCCAGCCGCTGGTGCGATCCGTAGTTCGTAAGTTTTTGGGCCTGGGGCGGGCGTTCAGCGCACAGCAGCAGTAGGGACGTTGCCAAGCCAAGACCCTCCCCCGCCTCCCGAAGCGGGAGGAGCCATACGAGTCCCAGAGGTTATTTATTTACTGTTAAGCTCCTCTCGCTTCGGGAGGCGGGGGAGGGTCTTATTGGGTTAGGGGAAAGGGCTTGTAGACGAATCCCTTTTCATCCGCTAAAATAGGGATGAATTCGCACGCGGCTTGTCGAACATAGCTTCGCATCGCTCCCTTTCCATTATGAATGTCATTGATACCCACACGGATTCCGACAATGAAGCAGCCGCCGCGCTTCCAGCGCCTGTCCCCCACACGCGCGTTCATTTCGGCTCCATCCTCATCGGAATGCTGCTAGTCGCCGGCATGGCGTATGTCGTTCCTTATACAGATCTCGTCGGCAAACAACTTGAACTAGGTACGCTTCATTTTGCGCCCGGAGCGTTTGGCGGTTTTCTGTTTGCATATCTGCTCATCAATGGACTAAAGCGCGTTGGCCTGCTCAAATGGCTGAACGCAGCGGACATGCTGATCATCTATGTCATGCTGTTTGTCGGAGTTTTTGTCGTGGCGCGCGGTCTGCTTGAACGACTGATTCCGTCGCTAGTCTATCTCAACTACTTCTCGACCGCGCAAAATGATTACGCCGACATGTTCAGCGTGCACCTGCGGCAAGCGCTATTGGCGTTTGATCCCGGCATCACTCGCATGCAACCTTCGGCAAAGGAGTTCTTTGAAGGTGGCCACAATCTACAGATTCCTTGGGTCTATTGGATACCCTCGCTTATCACATGGTTTACGCTGTTTGCTTTAATCATCTGGACATTTTTGTGTCTGGCTGCCGTATTGCGCAAGCAGTGGGAGGAAGGCGAGCGCCTCAGCTTCCCCCAGACGGTCTTGCCGATCAGTTTAATGGAGGACGAACAGACGGGAAGCATCTTCAAGAATCCCTTAACTTGGGCTGGGGTTGCAATTCCAACGGTCATTTATCTTATCAACGGCCTTCATCAATCGTTCCCTACCGTCCCGGAGATTCCGCTGATATTTGGTGGGCTGACCGACCATATCTTGACGCCACCGTTTAACAATATTTACAACGTTTCGATCTACATGTCGTTCGCGGCGCTCGGATTCGCGTACCTGCTGCCATCCGATCTGCTGTTCAGCTTGTGGTTCTTTTTTGCGCTTACACGCGTCGGCGATATTGTCTGCTCAGCCATGGGAATTGTTCCCGTAGGCATGCCATCGTATCCAACCCGCGCCTACATTGGCTTTCAGGCCGCCGGGTCATATTTCATGCTTGCGGCACTATTTGCGTACGGCGGACGACACTACTTTAGAGCAGCATTCTTGGATGCCTTTCAGAGCATGCGTACGGGATCGGCCAAATTAGATGACGAAGACGAGTTGCTGCCGCGGCGTACTGCTGTCCTGGGCCTTCTAGCGGGCTTTGTTGGGATCATTTTGTGGAGCATTTGGGCGGGACTCTCGCCACTGCTTGCCATCTGCATCTGGGCAATCTACATTTTCATCACGGCGACGGTTCTCACTCGCAGTGTCTCTGAGGCAGGCATGCTCATGACCGAAACGTCATTTCGCCCAAGCGACGTCGTGGGGATGTTCTGGAGCAAGATTTCATGGGGGCCGACGAACTGGGCGATCATTTCGATGCTCAACGCCGTCTTCTTTAGGGACATGCGTGGACTGTTTCTTGCGCTCTTTATGGACGATCAAAAGATGGCAGGCGATGTCAAGATGCGTCGGCGGACGCTGCTTCCGGCTATTTTTCTGGCAATTCTGGTGTCCATGGTGATAGGCTCGTATGTCCATTTGTCGCTGAGCTACGAGCACGGCGCGGTCAACCTATACAACTACGGATACTCAAACACGGGCTGGGCTTTTGGCGACGCGCATTCGACACTTACCGGTACGGAGACGCCGTTCCCGGAGGCAAAAATCTGGTTCGCCGTCGGCATAGCGGTCACTGCCGTGCTGGCGTTCTTGCGCGCCCGATTCATCGGCTTCCCTCTGAATCCGCTGGGCTATGCGCTCGCGCCGACCTGGACAATGATCGTCATCTGGTTCCCGATCTTCCTGATGTGGGTGATCAAGTCGCTGATGCTGAGGTATGGCGGATCAAACCTTTATCGACGTGCGCGGCCATTCTTCCTCGGCTTGATTCTGGGAGAGTTTGGCAGCGGCGCATTCTGGGCGATCTTTGCCGCAATCACTAAGTTGAATGCACCCCAATTTCCGTGGGGTGGGTAGTTCACCGCGTTTCGGAGGGAGGGTCTAGGGGAGTGAGTCCTTAGCCGCCATTAAACCGGTTCATCGCCGCTTCTGTGCCGCTATCGATCCACAAATCGAGCGCGGAGACGACTCGGTCCAGCACCTCGTCAAGCTCTTTCTCCTCCGACTTGGAAAACCGCGACAGCACGTAGTCTATCTGATGCGCGGTGTCGTTTGGCTCTGACACGCCGATGCGGATGCGCGAATAGTCTCGCGTGTGCAGGTGCGCGGCGACGCTTTTGAGGCCATTGTGTCCACCTTCCGATCCTGACGGCCTGATCCGGATTTTGCCGAGCGGGATATGAATGTCGTCCACGACAACGATAATTTCGCTGATGTCATGCGGCCTGTTTCGGAGGAACGTTGTCAGCGGTTCGCCCGAAAGATTCATGTATGTCATCGGTTTGAGGAGGGTTAGGCGCGTGTCGCCGATACGGCCCTCGGCGACTTGTGCCCCACGCGATACTACGCCGAACGGCATTGCATGCACTCTGGCGAAACGGTCAATAGCGTCGAAGCCGATATTGTGGCGCGTTCTTTCGTACTGCTTACCGGGATTTCCGAGGCCGACGATGAGGCGTTGACGTGGGCCGGAAGGGGGAGGGGGTGTCGCAAGATTATCCATGAGCAGGTGAATTGTCGGCGTTCGCGTTTGCCGTGGCCGTATTGGCAGCCGCGAGGAGTTCGGCCAAGTTGACCGTCCCGCTGAGGTGAAGGACGTTCCCGCTGACCTTTGCGCTCGTAATCGACACCGGATACTTCATTGTGGTCAAGTCGACAACCGGATTTGCGCGGTCAATTGCAAATCTCACCAACTTGATCGGTAGGCCGAGGCGCGCGACCGATGCTTTGCTGGGAATAAAATCCATCTGATTTGGCCTGCCCAGGCGTGAAACCAATATACCGGTCACCTGGTAGGAGGTCGTAATGAATCCGAACGCCCGCAGCTTGTTCGAGTAGGTGATGTCATGGTCGTTGAGGATTATGCGTGCGCCCTTGTCATATTCTTTGCTCCGCTCCGTTTGCAGATAGTTGTCGATATTCGCCTGGCTGAGTCCAATTTCAAAGCTGGTTGTCGCGATGCTCTCGATGGCCTCGGTACGAGTGTTGACATGGATATCGCTCGCCTTGGCATCGAATTCGGCGACATGCAGCGACGGGCTAAGCGCAACATTTTTCCCTTGAACCTCAATCGAATCGATCTTGCCGCGCAGCGTGTCGATGATATTGCCGTCCACATGGACGTCATACTGGTCAGCGGGGCCGAGTAGAGTCGGCAAACGCTTTTGTATGCTCTCGCCAACAACGCCCGGCATCGTATTGCAGCCGGAGCAGGCCAGCAAGAAAAGTGTCGGCGAGCAAGGCGGAGCGCAATATTAGATGCGAAAGTTGGATGGATGTGGAATCTGTTCGGCAAGGGAGTACCTGCACATTTCGACAGTCCGTTGTGCGAAAAAGTGACACGCGGTTAGTGAACTATGCTTCCGATCCGGCGGACGCTCTGCCTGGTGCGCTCGTGGTCGCGCTTTCGGAGGGCTGCGCGAGCAATTGGCGGCGCGGCCATCCTTGTTCGGTGTGTCAGCGCCCACGCCAGCGCAAGTGTCATCAGCACTCCGGCGCACCAGTACGGCGCGGTTTCGCCCACCGCTTTGTACAGTTCGCCAGCAGTTGCCGGGCCGAGGCAGCGCGCCAAGCTGTCGAACGATGCTGAGAGGCCAAGCGTGCCGCCCTGGATGTCGGCGCTGGACTTGCGCGAGATCAGCGAACGCAGCGACGGATTGTTCAGCGCCGCGCCTGCAGAAATCGGAATCAGCGGGCCAAGCATGAGCGCAATTAGGCTGTGCGCTAGCGGAAGTGTCAAGAAGCCAATCGCCATGAGCGTCACTCCGACCAAAACAAGGCTCGTTTCGCCGAACCGCTTTGAGAGCGGTCGGATCGCGCCGCCTTGGATCAGCACCAAGATAACACCAGTGTAAGCGAACACGGAACCAGCGACTGCCGGCGCATTCGCCTGACCGTAGCCGAACCGCTGCATTAGGTATGCGGTAAATGTGCCCTCAAGCTGTGAAAATGCAAATGTCACCAGAAATGTCAGCAGGAACAAGAAGCCAAGAGGCCCGGTGACGGCGCTGAACATGGCAGCAAACCTGTTTGATTTTGCGCTGGACTGGATCGCCGCGCGCTGCTCAGGAGTGCGTGGCTCGGGAAGAACTCGGGCGATGTAAATTGCATTGATAATCGCCAGCGCAGCGGCGACGTACAGCGGCAAGCCGAGATTGACTTTGCCCAGCCAGCCTCCGAACGCCGGGCCGAGGATAAATCCGACGCCGAACGCCGCGCCAAGATAACCAAGTCCCATGGCGCGCAGATGAGGCGGTGTGACATCCGCAACATACGCCTGCGCGACGCTGATCGATGCCGACGAAAAAATGCCCGCGAGCAGTCGCGCGGTGAACAGCAGAACGATGGAATGTTGCGCAAACGCGAACATTGTGTAGAAAACTGCGTCGCCGATCAGCGAGCCGATCAAGATCGGTTTGCGGCCGATTCGGTCCGACAGCCGTCCCCAGATCGGCGCAAACAGGAATTGCATCGCGGCATAGGCGGCAATTAGCCACGCACCAAGCCTGCCCACGTTGGGATCGATTTGCGCCGCTGAGCCGGTCAGGTGAAGACCGTTAGCAACGAACGAAGGGATCAGCGGAATGATGATGCTGAATCCCAGCATGTTGATGAGAACAGCGAGAGTCAGCAGTCCGAGACGGACATGCATCTGTCGATCCTCGGGTGACAGGGGTGCCTTGTGGGATTTGGAAGGCGGTGCTTCGGACTTCGATCCGTTCTTGCTGTTGGGAGAGAGGTCGGACATATTTGGCGCGGCGAAGTGTAAATGGTGCGGAAATCAGTATACCTCTGCCTAATCGTAGGGGCTAACCAAAGGAGCTAGCGACTGCGGTTCGCCCCTACAAAGATCAGCCACTGCGGAATGAGGAAGGTGTACAATCTCTTCGACATGTACGACCTTACAAATCCGCTCGCGCGCGATATTGCAGCGTTTATCAACGACGAAAATGCAGGCGGCTTTGAAGCATTGATTTTGCGGCTGTTCGCTCGCCAGTACGAGTTCAACGACGCTTTCCGTGCATTTTGCGACAGCCTGGGCATAACGCCTGCGACATGTCTATCCTGGATGGACATTCCCGCCGTGCCTGCGCGAGCGTTCAAAATCGCGACTTTATCTTGCGCTCCACTTGACGAAATCGTGCGAACATTTCACTCTTCCGGCACGACAGAGGGTCAGACAAGCAAGAATTATCTCGATCAAACTGGGCTCGATCTTTATTCGATCAGCCTAACCAACGGCTTCCGCCGAGTGGCTCCGGCGCACCTTCCCATTTTGGCACTGATGCCGCCGCCGGAGAAAGCGCCTAACTCCTCACTGTCCTATATGCTGGGCGATCTTGGCGCGAAAGAGTTTTTTTGGGGCGATCACGGTTCGCTAAGGCACCGCTTGAAGCGCGCAAGCATGGAGGGGGAGCCAATCTGCGTTTTCGGGACAGCGTTCGCATTGCTAGAGTTATTTGATGAGTTGACAGAACAAATTGTGTTGCCGTCCGGCTCAATCGTCATTGAAACCGGAGGATTCAAGGGCCGAACCCGTCAGGTTTCGCGCGAGGAGCTTTACGCGTTGATTGCAATGCGCCTGGGAGTTGCGCCGCCTCACGCCTTTGCGGAATACGGCATGAGCGAGATGGCGTCGCAGTATTACGGAACGCCGGCATCGGGATTTACGGGAAGTCACTGGATGCGTGCACGCATTATTGATCCATTGACCGAGCAGGACGCCGACGAAGGGGTCTTGCGCCACTACGATCTTGCGAATTGGAACAGCGTCTGCATCATTCAGACCCAGGATACGGCGCGGCGACTCGAGAATGGAGCGTTTGAGCTGCTTGGCCGAGCGTCTGGCGCGGAGCTGCGCGGATGCTCCCTGAGCGTGGAGGAGCGATGGGCGCAGAGCCGTCAACCGTAAAGCTGGCTGCGAAGAAGCTGCTCGAGACAAGAGAGCGCTTGATGCGTGAATCGCCTAGCGGTCTTCAAGCCCGTGTCGTTCACTGCCTTGATGAGCTAGCCAGCCGCCTGCTTAACGATCCGCAAGCTGTTCTCTCCAAGCGGATAGAACAAGCTCCTCAGTTTGATGCCACTTGGCTTAGTCTCGGGGCCCTGCTTAAATCGTGGCGCGCTGCTGAGCTTCAAGCGCTGATAATAGACGAAGGAGTTGAGCGGGCGATCGGCCCCAAGGTCGTTGCGCATTTTGTCGCGTCCAACACGCCGCTGCTCGCCTGGACTTCTGTGGCAAGAGCGCTGCTGGTGCAGGCCGGTTCGATTGTTCGGCTGCCGTACGCTGCGTCCACAGTTGCCGCCTGGTCGGAAGAGTTTGTCAACCAAGTAGCAAGGATTGACCCCGACATTTCGCAACTAATCGCTCTTCGAACATGGCCGAAGCAGAATCTTGGCTGCACCACCGCGCTTTGCGAAGCTGCAGACACTGTGCTGGTTTACGGCTCTGACGAAACTGTTCGATCCATTCGCTCGCTCACGCCTCCGCAAAAACGGTTCCTGGGCTTTGGCAGCAAAATCTCGCTGGCATTTTTTCTCAAGGGCGCGCCGCTGGAGTCGGTCGCCGGAACAGCGTCAGACATGTGGATCAATGACCAGCAGGGTTGTCTGTCACCGCAATGTGTTCTTGTGGAAGGCGACCGCGCTGAATGCGAACGCGTCGCCCAGGCTCTCGCAGCGGCGCTCGGCGAAATTGCCGCGCGATTTCCGAAGCGCACCATGGCGCAGGCAGCTTCGATCCGCGAGTTTACCGACATCGCACGCATGCAATATACCACGCAAATTTACCAGGCAAGCGATCTGGCGTGGACTGTCGCATTGTGTTCCGAGCGGGGCATTGAACTCGCTGGCCCTCCTGGTTGCATCTGGATTCGCCCGCTTGATCGCACGCATGTAGGGCAGCTATTGGAATCCTGTCGTGGAAGAATCCAGGGCGCTAGCGTTGGGACTGCAAATTCGTGCGAATATGAGCAATTCAAGTTAGAGCTTGACTCGTATGGGGTATCCTACATCTGCAGTCAAGGATCGCTTCAACTTCCCCCATTCACCTGGCGCGAAGATGGCCACGATGTCTTGCGCAGCTTAATTTAGGTTCCTGCAAAACCGCGTAGATTTTACAGGAATTATGTAGCTTTTTGGAGCATAATCATTAAGACTCAATTTAGTCTGGATGTCCGAATGCTTCAGCATTTCATTTTGTCGGCATATTGGGACGAAAACCGTCCATCCAATCTCATTTTTGATCTGTAGGGTGAGGACTGTCAACTATGAAGACAGCGGAATTAACCGTCAACGAGCAGGAGACGGGTGTTGGCCCAGTGATTGCGGTCATTGGTGAACTTGATCTGACTACTGTTGGCCAGCTCAGAGATGTTCTTCTTCAGCATGTGGATCAGAAAAAGGGCGAACGTGTGGTTGTTGACCTGACTCAGGTCGAGTTCATCGATAGTGCGGGCCTTGCTCTGCTAGTTGAGGCGCGGAAACGACTTGCGTCCGAATCCCGAACACTGTTCCTTGTGATCACCCAGTCGAAACAACCGGAGCGAGTTCTGCGTCTCGTGCGATTCGACACGATCATGAAGCTCGTTTACCGAATCGACGAAATCCCAGCCGCGGCCTAGTCCAGTAAATCATTAATCTGACTACTTTACACAAATGCCTGAAATCAAAGACAAAGTCCCCGTATCTGCAACTCGTCGCGAGGCGGGCTATATCGCTCCGATCCTCGGTCGTAAGTCGCTTAGAGATGTTTTCGGCTTTCCTGGCTTCCCGTTGATCCGCGCAGGCGAGACGATCACTGAACCGATCATGGAAAAAGCTCAAGCAATGGGCAAATTGTTTGAACTGACTGCCGCTACTCGCGAAAACTGATCGCGAATTTCTCGGAACTTCAGCAATGCTCGACCGCAACCTTTCAGAAAAAGATGAAATTCGTCAGTCAGCGATTTTGTCGATTGTTTTGCTTGGCGGAGCTGCCCTAGTATGGGCGCTCTATGAGGCATACAAGCGCAACGGCGGACGCATCGCGCTCGGGACATTCGGCGGAGTCGATGTCGAAAATTGGCTCAAGAAGACCGCTTCCGGCCTTCAGCGCGGCTCCCAGAGCGTGATCGATAGCCTTGACACGCGCAGCTAGACATGAGTTAGTTCCCTTATTTGCTCACCACCACCGACATGGTCAGGCCGTCGATATCATCGCGCATGGTTGGGATGGTCGCAGAAATCAAACCCTCCGTCTGCGACAGCTTCTTGTTGAAGCGCGTGATGCCCGTGTCGGCAGTTGGATCGAGCGCGTTGTGACTGAGCGTGTTGTCGGACAGAATTAGCCCGCCGACGCGGGTCAACTTGATCGCATAGTCAAGGTAGGCGGAATAGCCGTCCTTGTCGGCATCGATGAACGTGATGTCGAACTCGCCTTCGCCGTTTGCAACCATCCCCTCCATCGTTGCAAGGGCCGGCCCCAGCCGAATCTCCGTTTTTGAACCCAAGCCTGCCCGCTCAAAGTTCGCCTTGGCGACGCCTGCGTGTTTCTCGTTGATCTCCAACGTGATGAGCTTGCCGTCCTCAGGCAGCGCGGACGAAATCCAAAGCCCGGAATACCCTCCAAGCGCACCGATTTCAAGAACTCGTTTCGCGTTCACAGCGCGTGTCAACGCGTGCAGCACCATCCCTTCGCTCGCGGAGACATTGATGCTTGGCACTTTTGCCTCCTCCATTTCGCGAAGCGCGAGCGCGAACGACGTGTTGTCGTGCTGGTGCCCGAAAAGCTGCGCAATATAGGCGTCGATCTGGGTCGGCGTGGGTTGGGACATGTCCGTTTCTCCTAAAAATGAGTCTTAACCGATTCTACCCACATGCGCTCTGAACCGTGCTGCGATATGGAACATTCCTCCCAAAGCGCACGAGGCGCAATCTTATGATCCCGGACATAATGCGTCAAATAGCGGAAGTAACTCTGAAAAATGATTGCTATACTGGGATCAGTTTTCAGGAGGAGTCACTATCATCATGACTAACGCAACTTTGGAGCGGCCGCAATCAGCGGCTAAATCAAGCGAATACGAGGCAGCGCTGAAAGACTACTATTTCGATCTCCGCGGCTACGTCATCCTGCGCAATGCGGTTGATCTGAGTCACATCGCGGATTTGAACCGAGCGCTTGATCAGTTTCCTGCGCTTGAGTGGGGCGAGTGGCACGGCAATGTGCAACGATTCGACAACAACGGCGCTGCGGGAATCGAGCTGCAAAACATCGTGGAGGGTGGGGAGCCGTTCGAGCGGCTGATCGACAATCCGTCCTGGATCGACCTTGTCCATCGCTACTGCGGTGAAACCGATTCATATGTCGATGGTCTGTTTATCGATGAATGCTTTGCGTCGATTCGCCGATCGGGAGGGTTTTTTCCGGTGCACTCGGGAGGGTATCGCGGCGCTGTGCGCGGGCAGTACCGGTTCAAGGACGGCGTTTGGCGTTGCGGTCAGGTGAACATCCTTCTCGCACTGACGGATGTCGGTCCCGGCGATGGCGGGACTATGGTCATTCCTGGAAGTCACAAATCGAATCTGCCGCATCCGTCGGGCAAGGTCAACACGTCGTTTGGCGATCCCATGGACACAATGGATGGCGCAGTTGAAGTGCACCTCAACAAAGGCGACGCGCTGCTTTTCTGTGACGGGCTATCGCACGGGGCGAGCTCGCGAACCAATCCCGGCGAGCGAAGGGTTGTGATCTACCGCTATGGGGTTTCCTGGGGATCTACGCGGTATGGCTACCAATACTCGGATGAATTGCTGGGTCGATTGACGCCAGAACGGCGGAAGATTCTACAGCCGATCAAGCCGCGGCGACCGTAAGACCCTCCCAACCTTCCGAAACGGGAGGAGCCAGACATACAAACGGTTCCTGGGTTAAATCCATCGCTCTCCTTTGGGAAGGAGAGGTTAGGTGAGGTAGGGAGCGCTTCGGACCGAACAACCCCACGGGCAAAACGCGCTTCACAAGAATACCTCCCCTTGCCCCTCCTTCCGAAAGGAGGGGAACAAGATGGCTCCCGTTTCGTGAGGCGGGGGAGGGTCACTTAGGTCTACACGCTGTGCGCGAGGATGATCGCTTCTGCGATTTCACGCATCGACTTGCGCGTATTCATGCTCTGGACTTGGATGCGCCGGAACGCCTCCTGCTCCTTAAGACCGTACTGATCCATCAGTATGCCTTTGGCGCGGTCAACCGCTTTGCGGGTCTCGAGCTTGTTCTCAAGGTCAGTGACCTCGGTCTCGAGGTCCATGAACTCTTCGTAGCGCGAGATCGCGATCTCGATCGCCGGCATCAGGTCGGCCTCTTTGAACGGTTTAACCAGGTACGCAAACACGCCCGCGTCCTTGGCTCGGTCAACCAGATCCTTTTGGGAATAGGCCGTCAATAGAAGCACAGGAGCGATGCCTTCGGTAGTGACGATTTTCGCCGCGTCGATTCCATCCATTTCGGGCATCTTGATGTCCAAAATGATGATGTCCGGCTTAAGCGTGCGCGCCATCTCGATCGCGCGCGCGCCGTCACCGGCTTCGCCGACCACTTCGTGGCCCATGTTCTCTAGCGTCTTTTTCAGATCGAGCCTAATGATCGGCTCGTCGTCAGCGATAACAATTTTGAGCGCATCCATAGAGTGGATTGTCAGCCCCTTTCACTTTGCGGCCTGTAGTTCAGGCGCGGGTAAATCGAAATTCCCGGAGTGAGCGCTCGTGGTAATTGCTCTTCGGGTTCGCGGGTTCGGCGCGTCACGTTGCGCGTTGGTGCCGAATCTGTTATAATCTGAGATCGTACGTCGAACATTAGTTGAGCTTGTTCGACTGCTCGATAAGGCTTTGAGCAGTGGCAAACGGCCCGCGTAGGACTTCATTATAACACAAAACGTCTGCTCGAATAGCCGCGCGAGCCTCAATTGTGCGGCCGAAGTGGCACGTGCGCGACGATAATTTGCGCTGAAGGGATCTCATTTGAAGCGTATCGTTAGTGTCAGCCTCGGTTCCACAACGCGAGATAAGTCGGTCACGGCCCGTTTTTTAGGCCAAGATTTTTCCATCGAGCGGGTTGGTGTTGATGGCGATATGGCCGCCTACAGCAAAAAGTTGGCCGAGCTTGACGGTCAAGTGGATGTCTTTGGCCTCGGCGGCACAGACCTCTACATCTATTCCGGCGAGAAGCGATACACGTTCAAAGACATTCGCGACATGATTCAAACGGCGAAAAAAACGCCGATCGTGGATGGCAGCGGACTCAAAAACACCCTCGAACGCGAAACTGTCTCGTTCCTCCAGCAAAAAGGAATCGTCAACTTCCGCAACTCCAAGACACTGATGGTCTGTGCCGTTGACCGCTTCGGGATGGCTCAAGCGCTCGCTAAGATCGGTGGCCCGGTCGTTTATGGCGATTTTATGTTCAGCTTAGGGATGGGCATTCCGATCAAATCGTTCCCAGCCCTCCAGGCTCTCGCGAACGTCATTTTGCCGGTGATTGTCAACCTTCCGTTCACCTGGTTCTATCCGACTGGCAGCAGCCAGAACGAAATCGTGCCAAAATGGTCTCAGTTTTACGAGTGGGCGGATATCATTGCCGGCGACTTTTTGCTTATCCGGCGGCACATGCCGGACAATCTCTCGGGTAAGATCATCCTGACCAACACCACGACTGCGCAGGACAAAGAAGAGCTGAAAAAGCGCGGCGTCAAGTTGCTGATTACGACTACGCCTGAGTTTGACGGGCGCACATTTGGAACAAATGTCATGGAAGGCGTGTTGGTCGCGTTGTCCGGTAAGCCAGCATCAGAGATCAAGCCTGCAGAGTACATGAGCATGCTGCAGGAGCTTGGCTGGAAGCCAAGAGTAGAAGATTTGACGGCCGTCAGCAAGGAAGCTGTTGTCGCCTGACCTGTTTTGATGGCGCGCTGCGCCACGGACACTGACCGATTTTGCAAAAGTTCGCCTTCATCATTCACCCAATTGACGCCCGGCGCGATGTTGCACGGCACCCCAAGTATCGCGCCCTCAAGTACCTGCCCGAGTCCGCCGTCGAATGGATCATCAAGTATAAGTCGCCGCAAGTCGCTTCGCACATCACAGGCATTCGCAGCGCGACCGGCGCTGAGGCCGAGGGCTGGTTTATTGTTTGCCCGCTGACTCCTCGGCAAATGACGACCCTTCCCATCGATTTCGTCTACAAGCGCCTGATCGAGTGCGGCAAGATCGCGGAAAGCCTGGGCGCGGGGATTATCGGGCTGGGTGCGTTCACGTCGATTGTCGGCGACGGCGGCGTCACGATTGCCAAAAACCTCGACATAGCTGTCACGACCGGCAACTCATATACGGTCGCAACCGCAATCGAGGCAACCATCGACGGTGCGCGCCGCATGGATATCGACCTGCAAAATGCCAAGGTTGCTGTTGTAGGCGCGACGGGGTCCATTGGCCGAGTTTGCGCGGAGATTTTGGGCACTGAAGCCCGGGAACTTGCTGTCATTGGCCGAGATATGGCGCGGCTTGAAGAGACGGTTTCCGAGTTCGATCCGCTTCTTCGCGCCAAAACATGCTGCACAACGGATATCGCGACTGGGCTAGAAAACGCCGATGTCGTCGTCACGGTCACTTCCGCGATTGACGTCGTGATTCAGCCGGAGCACCTCAAGACTGGATGCGTTGTGACCGACGTTGCCAGGCCGCGCGACGTTTCGTTGCGAGTCGCCAAAGAGCGCGACGACGTGCTCGTTATCGAGGGTGGGGTGGTCGCCGTACCGGGGAAGGATGTTGATTTCCGCTTCAATTTTGGCTTCCCGCCGAAGACCGCCTACGCCTGCATGTCCGAAACAATGTTGCTTGCGCTCGAGAATCGCTACGAATCGTTCACGTTGGGAAAGACCGTTTCTCGTGCTCAAGTGGATCAGGTTCAGGCACTCGCAGTAAAGCATGGATTCAAGCTGGCGGGATATCGTTCATTTGAGCGCGAAGTGACGAGCGGTGAGATCGAGCGGATTCGCCAGCGGGCGGAGGAGCGGCGCGAGGCGAACGTCATCCATGAGCTGCCGCGGCGGGCCGGGGTCGAGGTGACGGCGTAAGCGATTTGGCTGTTAAGCTCATAGGCGAATGTTCTGCCATGAGTCGCATGGAAGGAACCGGGATTGATGCCCTGGATTTGTGGTTGCAATGATGTACTCGGTTGCTGGCAAACCTAGACTCAAAGCCTGCGCTGCCGAAATCACGTCCACATCCAGCGCTTTTTGATCGGACGTTGGTTTCCCTGCTCGGCGAGACTGACCCCAAAGTGAGGCAGCTAGTTCTAAGTCTTCTGTCGCTAGCGAAAGAAACCTCGATGGTCTGAGGCAATAGTTTTTCAAACGTTCGATTTGCATAGTCGCTGTCCTCATCTCAAGTTCTCGCAGAACCTCGAAGTACGCGATTGCAGTAACCAGTATTCGATGTCCTCTAAGTTCACACGCGGCAATCCACGTGCTGCATTGGTCGGAAAATGTCGGAACTTTGTCGGGTTCTTTAGAAGCGCAGCTTGTAGGATATGTGTCGAGTATGATGACCACCTACAGTAGCCTCATTCCAAGCTCTTTCCTCGTGGCGTTTATCCCTTCCGCAAATTTCTTCCATAGTTCCGACGTCTCTTCCCGTTCTTCGTCTGTCATGGCAGCGTCCTCCAAGTCCCACTCTGCACGTAAGTCAGCTAGCGTCCGGTCGGGCCGAAGCTGGATCCGGTCCTGTTCCTGGAGTTCTCGCAGCTTGGCATTAACGCGCGCCTGAATGTCCTTATCGGTGAGTTGCTCGCTCAGGTAGATCCGCGCCAACTCCTCTGGCTCCAGCCCCTTTGCCCTCGCCGCTGCGGCCAGCCGCTCTTCTTCGATTTGCGTCAAGTTAACAACTATGCTCATCTTTTCGTCCTCCAGCCAGTAGCCCATTCGCCGCCTAGGCTGCAACCACACGATCATCCTTCGCCCCGTAAATATAGAAGCCCAGTCCGATCAACTGCACCGCCGCCAGCGAGAACTTCAGGAAGTGAGGCAGAGCCGAATGCGAGACATTCCCCTCTATAATTCCCGCGATGATAAACATCGGAATCGTGCCGATGACCATTTTGACCGCGTCCTTGGCGTTGAGAAGGAGCGCGTCTCTGCGTCGATACGGCCCAGGCGCGATGAACGACCACGCCAGCAGCATCCCAGCGCCTCCGCATATAAAGATCGCGCCCAGTTCACAGATGCCGTGCGGCAACAGTCCTGCCCACATCGAAACCAAGTAGCCGGTTGGCTTGACCTCTGCGATCAATGCGCCCATCATCGCGCCGTTTTCAAAGAGCAGGTAGGGCGGCATAATCACGGTCATACCAGTGACGAATGCGCCGATGCCAACGCTTAGGTTGTGGGTCATCAGAAACGCCGCGAATGCCGCGCCTTCGCCGGCTGAAATCGTCCCGTTGTCCGCAAATCCCTTTTTCCACGCATCGACAGAGTCCTGCATATCGGCCGAGATGAAGAACTTCGAGTCGGCGGGATTATCCAGAACCATCCGGTACGCTATAAAGATGGCAAGAAGCGTAATCAGAAACGCTGCCGCGACGAAAGGCATCCGCTTGCGCATCACTGCCGGAAAATCGTATCGGAAGAAATCAAGCACTGCGTTTGCTGGGGTCGCTTCGCTGGTGTGCTGGTACAATATGCCGTGGCCCTGGCCGACAAGTTCGTTAAGGTAGAAAACCAGCTCCTGCGTGGCGTGCTGAGTCCGTGAATAGGCAAGATCCGCAGCCGTTCGTCGGTAGAGCGAGCCGAGTCGCGCAAGATCAGTCGGCGGCAGTGCCTTGAGGCCTTGAATCTTGGCGCGTTCCAAGATGACGGTCAAATCCTGCCACTGCTGCTGCTTCCTAGTTACGAACATGCGCTCATCAAACATAAAGGCCGATCTCTTTCTGAAACCGCTCGCCTGCAACTTTTCTTACAGATTCTGAATTGTACCTAACCGCATGTCTCGCGAAGTCCTGATCAACACGCCCGAAAATATCGCGCTCGAGTATGAGCTGGCTGGGCTGGGGACGCGGTTTTGCGCGAACTTTTTCGACACCCTCCTTCAAGGACTGATCTACGGCTCTGTTCTGATTGCGTTTTTGCTGCTGGACCTTTTGCTGCTTGTGGTTGCGCGCGGGCAGCATTGGCGGCTGATGCAGAAGATATTAACGGAAGCCACCGGATTTGCGACCGCCGGCATGATCATTCTGCTGTTTCTGGTTCTGTTCGGCTATTACATCTACTACGAGCTCAAATGGAACGGCCAGACGCCAGGAAAGCGCTACATGGGACTGCGCGTCATTCGCGAAGGCGGATATCCGGTGGATGTCTGGAGCGTGGTCTTGCGCAACCTAATGCGGATTGTGGATTTCCTGCCGGTTGTCTATTCGGCCGGAATGATATCTATTCTGATTTCGCCGCGCTATCAACGTCTGGGCGATCTGGTCGGTGGAACCATGGTGGTCAAGCAGCGCGCACCGCAGAATTTGATCAATTTGCTCCAGGCCACTCGCTTGCAGCCGGAACACCTCGACCGCGACGCTCTCGCGCTCATGCAACGTGAAGCAGATCGCTTGACTCCCGAAGAGTATCAGGCGGTGCGCCACTTCACTGAACGCCGCCGCTCCCTGATCGATTGGAACTCTCAGCAACAGGCAGCGATGAGCATCGCGGTACCCCTGATGTCCCGCCTGCATATCGTTCCCCCGCGCGAAGCATCGGCCGTGAATTACGCCGACGTGCTCGAATATCTTGCCGTGGCATACGAGATTTCGCGAAGGCCGAAGTAGTGTTCGGCTGCGGACGCCATTCGGTCATTTCGACCGTAGCGAAGTATGAGCGGATTGGAGAAAACACGTAGTTCGATCAGCGAAGAGCTGGATGGTAAGCGAACTACGTGATCCCCTCCACGCCGCTCGTTCCTCACTTTGGTCGGGATGACGGAAATCCACCTCTAATATTTTAGGCGATACCTTCTCTCCAACCCCCCGTAACTACAAATGTAGTTGCAATTCCGCCAGTTTCCGTTCACAATGTGCCAACTTTTCCTCGTTGGAATAACAGGAGCACACTTAACATCCATGAAGCGATTTTTCGCAATCATTGCCGTCGCGGCGACTGTTGCGGCAGGATTTTCCGCGCGCTTGTCGGCCGCACCGCCAGCGGCGTCCCCAGACTACGGCGCGATCGTCTCGCAGTCTTACGATGCTACGCAGCAAGTGACCGAGACGCACATCGCGAACGGCCTGACCATCCTCACAAAAGAGTCCCACGCTTCGCCCGTGGTTGAAATCGATGTCGGCTATAAGGTCGGCTCACGCGACGAGGTTTCAGGGACAACGGGTCTTTCGCACATCCTCGAGCACATGATGTTCAAGGGCACGACCGAACTTCCCGCGGGCGCAATCGACTACTTGGAGCGGCAAGCGGGTGCCCGCAACAATGCCGAAACCGGCCAGGACTACACATCATATTTTGAGCTGGTTGCGTCCAATCGCCTTGACTCCATGCTACGTCTCGAAGCAGATCGCATGGAGCACTCGGCATTCCGACCTGCTGACCTCGCGTCGGAGATGACCGTCGTTCGCTCGGAACTCGAGGGCGACACCAACAATCCTGGCTACGAGCTGTACTGCTTCGAGCTGTTGCCGGTTGCATTCAGTGCACATCCATACCGATGGCCCGCAATTGGCTTCACCAAGGACGTCGAGGCTGTCCAGCATAATCGCACTGTAATCTACAACTATTACCGCGCGCACTACATGCCCAATAATGCCGTTCTGTGCATGGTCGGCGACTTCAAGACCAAGCAGGCAATCGCCATGGTGCAGAAGTATTTTGGCGTGTATCCCGCAGGCAAGCTCCTAACGCACCACATTACGCCGGAGCCTACGCAAGAGGGTGAGCGCCGCGCGACATTGCGGCGCGCAGGCACCACCGGTGAGGTTTTGATCGGTTTCCATGAGCCTGGTTTGGGCACGTCGGATCACTATGCGCTAGATGTCATGAGCGCGATCCTGAGCGGTGGTCAAAGTGCACGGCTTTATCAGGCATTGGTCACCACAGGGATTGCGTCAGACGCCAGTGCAGGCGACTCCGATCAAAAGGATCCGTTCCTAATGGTCTTCGACGCCCATCCCCAAAGCGGTGTCACGAATGACAAGGTCGAACAGGGCCTGGAGACCGAGATCGCCAAGCTGCAAAACGCGCCGCCTAGCCAAGCGGAAGTCGATCAAGCGATTGCGCAAATCGACGCACAGTATATCTTCAGCCATGACAGCGTGTCGTCGCAAGCCGAGGACTTGATCCAATACGCCTGTATTTCGCCGCGCGGATTTCATTATCAGGACGATTACCTGAAGCGGATTCATAATGTCACTCCGGCACAGATCCAGGATGTTGCCAAGAGGCTCTTCACAACCGACAACCGCACGGTGGCCATCTTCGATCCTACCCCGCTTCCCCCTGGCAAGACACTTCCGCCGCCTCCGTCGGGAGAGCATTTCGGCAGCCGTCAAAACAGCGAGCAGCAAGCGGCAGCGTTCGCCAAATTCGCCAAGGAGTATGGCCTCGACAATTTAAAGCCTGTTGCCACCACCGAAAAGCCCTACAAGACTGTCTTGCCGAACGGCCTCACGCTAATCGTGCAGGAGAATCATGCGAATACGACCGTCGCGCTCTCGGGCTATGTTAAGGCGGGAAGCATCTTCGACAGCCCCAAGAGCTACGGAACTTCGAGTATGACGGCAGCAATGCTGCCGCGAGGAACGACCACCAAATCGTTTCTTCAACTAGCACAGCAGCTTGACGCGGTCGGCGCGCAGGTTGGAATTGAACCGGGCAAGGAAGTCACCGAACTAAGCGGGCAGTCTCTAACGCACGACTTCCCACTAATGGTTTCAACACTCTCAGACGAGCTCATTAATCCCACATTCCCACAAGATGAGTTGACCAAGCTGATTGGCGAGACCTATTCGGGTCTGGAACAGGCGCGTCAGGATACCGGCGGCACGGGTGGTGCAGGCACTCTCGCGGACATCGCGTTCTCGCAGGCGATCTATCCAAAGGGGCACCCATATTGGGAGCCATCTCTGGATGAGCAGGAGGCGGATGTCAAGGCGATCACGCGCGATGGCTTGCAGGACTTCTACAGCAAGCATTATCGGCCGGACAACACCGTTCTGGTGATCGTGGGAGATGTCACGCCTAACCAGGCGGTCTCTGTGGTCGCAAACGCGTTTGGCGCCTGGCAGGCGCCGTCCACGCCCGCGCCGCAGATCGTTATCCCGGATGTTCCGCTACCGGCAACAGCCGCAGCGCCATCCCTAATCGCGATCCCAAGCGCTCCCCAAACCAGCATCATCTTCGGATTCCCAGGCGAACTGAAGCGAACTGACAAGGACTACTATGCAACTTACCTTGCGAACTATGTCCTCGGCGGCAGTGTCTTCGGAGCACGGCTTGGTCATCAAATCCGTGATGTGGACGGCCTCAGCTACACGATCTATTCGTACTTCGATGCCGAAAACGGTGCGGGGCCGTGGCAGGCTTTTGCTGGCACAAACCCGTCCAACGCGTATCGCGCACTCGACGAAATGAAGAAGATTACGGCGGATTATGTAGCAGAAGGCGCAACACCGGAGGAGCTTCGCCAAGCGAAAGTCTACCTCTCAGGCGCATTCCCGTCACGACTCGAAACGAATCTAGGTGTTGCTCAACTGCTAACCGCAGCAGAAGAGTACAACCTCGGCCTCGATTATCCGAATCGCTACGTCTCGATCATCAACTCGGTCAGCCTGGAGCAGGTTCATGCCGCTGCCAAGGCGCATCTGCACCCTGACCGTGCCGTGGTGATCATGTCCGGCGCGACTCCGAGGTAGGACTTAGGAACGCTCAAGCCGCTGGGCTTTTTTTCGAAGCTGGCGGTTTGGCCGGTTCTCGCTTAGGCTCGAACGCGGCCAAACCGCCAGCGGAATACAAGGTTCCATTGACGATGTGGGGTGAGATTACTTGTCATTTCGACCGGCGCGAGGAACGAGCGAAGTGGAGAAATCTCTCTGTTCTGCCAGAGAGTGCACTGAGAGATTTCTCCGCGCCCTGCTCCTCGGTTGGTCGAAATAACTTATTACTCCGTTTCCTATTCCTATCGGAAAGGGGGAAAGGGCTCATGCTTTCCGAGTCCGAACTTAGCGAATATCTAGCAGCACTGACACCGGATCAGGTCGCGATCATACGACTGATCCGGCCATTGATTCTAGAGTCCAATCCGACGCTCGTTGAAATAGTCAACGAGGAGCGGTGGCTCGGCGGTTTGCTCACCTATAACCTGCCTGCGGGTGCGTTTGTGTACGCCTTGGGGCCGGTGAAATCTGGTAAAACGACGCTTCACCTGATGCCATATTACGCGTCAAAAGAGCTTCAGGACAAGCATGGCGCTACGCTTAAGAAGCTGCTGACCGGCAAGAGCTGCATACAGATGAAGACCGTCGCGGACGTGCCAGTCAACGTGCTAAATGACATTTTCGAATGCTCCCAAGATTTTGAGGCCAAAATGAAGGCGTTCTCGGAAGCCTTGACCACAAAGGCAAAGACAAAGGCAAAGACAAAATGAGCGAAAAGCTCTGGGGCGGACGGTTCGAGTCGGATATCGACAGGACCATCAGCCGGTTCAACGCCAGCATCCTGTTTGATCAACGGCTCTACGCCGTGGATATAGAAGGCAGCATCGCGCATGCGGAGATGCTTGGCGCAACCGGAATTATCGGTGCTGACGAGGCGGCGAAGATCGTCAACGGCCTAAAACTCGTCAAAGACGACATCGAAAACGATCCCTCCATCCTCACCGAAGCCGCTGAAGATATCCACATGAATGTGGAGACGTTGCTGCGCGCCAAGATCGGGCCAGTTGCTGGAAAATTGCATACTGCTCGCTCGCGCAACGATCAGGTCGCCACCGATTTGCGACTTTGGGTGAAGAGCGAGACAGCGGAAATTGAACAAATCATTGTTCATGTTCAGTTAAGGTTAGTACAACTTTCGGCAGAAAATATTGATCATATATTGCCAGGATTGACTCACCTGCAGCACGCGCAGCCAATTCGCCTGGGTCATCATTTTATGGCCTACTTTTGGATGATGGAGCGCGATAAGATAAGATTTCGACGGGCGTCGGAAATGGCGGACACGTTGCCCCTCGGTTCCGGAGCGCTTGCCGGGACGACCTTTCCGATAGATCGCCAACTAGTTGCGAGCAAGTTGGGGTTCGCCGAAATCTCGCCTAACAGCCTGGACGCCGTTTCCGACCGCGATTTCGCGCTTGATATGATCCAAGCCTGTGCAGTGCTAATGGTTCACCTGTCCCGATTCAGCGAGGAGCTGATTTTGTGGAGCAGCCCCGAGTTTGGATTTGCTGTGATGGGCGACGCAGTCACGACCGGCAGTTCGATTATGCCGCAAAAGAAAAACCCCGATGTTCCGGAATTGATCCGAGGCAAAGCGGGCAGGGTATTCGGCGACTTGATGAGCCTTCTGACCACGATGAAGGGCCTTCCTCTGGCGTACAACAAGGATATGCAGGAGGACAAGGAAGCGCTGTTCGACGCGGTCGATACCGCCAAGGCATGCCTCAGTGCTTTGCTGGTGGTGCTGAACGATATTCAATTCGAAAAAGTTCGCATGGCCAAGTCGCTTGAAGGCGACTTTTCAACAGCCACCGATCTCGCCGACTATCTAGTGACTAAAGGGTTGCCGTTCCGCGATGCCCACGAGGTAGTTGGGAAGATTGTCGGCGAGTGTGTCCGCACTGGGGTGGGTTTGGAGAAGCTCACATCGGCGGAGTTGACTGCATTTTCGCAGCTCTTCGAAGGCGCTCCAGAAGATATAGCATCGGTCGAAGCGAGTGTCGAGCGCAGAAATGTGCCTGGCGGGACTGCGAAGGAAGCTGTTCTTGCGCAGATCGCGAAAGCGCAGGCGATTTTGGACTCGGCGCAATAGACCTACCCCGGCTCGTTCCTCGCCACGCCTCCCGCAGCGGGAAGGGAGAGATGAGAGTGTGTTTTCATCGATTGTCTTCTTTTTTCTCCCCTTTCCTATTCCTATGGGAAAGGGGTTGGGGGAAAGGGCTTTCTGCGATCCGCTCGTAAACGTCCTCAATCTGCCTAACGCGCAAATCAATGTCACCATTTTGCTGAATCCAAGCGAGTGCGTTTGCCGCTAGCTCACCGCGAAGCGAGCCGTCGCTTAATGCTGAAATTGCTGCTGCCAATGCCGAGGGATTTTCGGGCGCAAAAAGTAATCCTGTCTTATTGTTCTCGATCGTTTCTGTTAGCCCACCGACGTTCGATGCAACAACTGCAGTCCCACTTGCCATGGCTTCCAGCGCAACAATTCCTTGGCCCTCAGACCGGGATGGGATCGCGATGATGTCGGAGGCTGCATAGATTAAGCGTGTGTCGGGCACATGTCCGAGCATACGGACGTTGGCTGGAGCCGACGCTGTCAACCGGTTCCGCTGCGGACCATCCCCGGCAACAATAAACTTGATGTTCGGAAGCATTGCGGCCGCCCGAAGAAGCAGATCGACACCCTTTTCCGGCGAAAGTCGGGCGACGCAGCCGACCACAAATTCGCTCTCCGAAAGATTAAGCCTCAGACGCGCGGAGGAACGATCAAGTCCCGCAAAGTGCGTCAGATCAACACCGTTAGGAATTACAGTTGCACCGCCAACGCCGTCCGCAATCGCTTCCGAAACAGTCACGAGTACATCCGCACTGGATCGCACGAAGTTGACCGCCACGTGCTCGACTCTTCCTCGCGGAGGAATATTATGCAGGGTAACCACTAAGGGAAAATCGGCAATCTTACGGGCGAGTGCGCTCACAAACGATGCCCGCATGCCGTGAGCGTGCACGACAAATCTAGTCCGACCAGCGACGCCTGCGATTCGCGATGCGCAGATGAGGTCGTTGGGTGACGTTTTCGCAAGTAGCGGAAGCGAACATGAGGCGTATTCCGGCAGGTCGGGCGGTAGATTGGCCAGGAACGCCTGAGGCGCAGCGACCGTTAGGGAAAACTGTGCACGGTCGACTCGCCGAATCAGTTCAATGACATGTGTCCGAATCCCGCCTTCAGCCGGGCGCACGACAAGAAGGATTGGGATTTTGCGAGGCTCGACCGGCTCAGGTGATGTCAATAGGTTGCCCAATTGGCGCTCTGCGGCGATGAAAGTGGCGGGCGATCCGCCGTGCCGCACCAACCGGACGCGGCAAGTCAACGCCGAACCAGTCTTTCACAATCGGCGCTGCCTGGACGTAGTTCGTCTCCACCAGCCGCGCCCCTTCGATGGACGGAAGTGTCGCCATCTGGACATTGTCCTTCGGGAGGGTTTGAACAAACTTAGCCAAGGCTACTTTTTGGCCATCGGTGAGATCACTGTCTACGTGCTTGTCGACCGTATCGAGCAGTTCCGGCAGAATAGCGAGCGTTTGCGGCTGCTCGACTTTGCCCTTTAGCTGCGCTAGGAGGGCCTGCTGGCGCTGTGTTCGAACGAGGTCGCTGTCGGCATGCCGAAACCGCACGAAATCCATCGCCTGTTCGCCGTTAAGGTGCTGGATACCGGGATTCAGATGGATGTGCAGATGGCCCCAGTTGTCGTCGTAGTCCATCTTTCGGTCGACCGTGCAATCGACACCACCAAGCAGGTTGATCGCCTCCTGAAAGCCGTCGAAGTCCAGGGCAATGTAGTGGTCGGGCTTAATCGCGAAGTTCTGTTCAATGGTCGCGGCTGCGAGGCTTGGGCCGCCGAACGCGTGCGCTGCGTTGATTTTGGTGATGCCATGGCCGGGAATCATCGCCGCCGTGTCGCGCGGAATGGACAGCATCTTCATTGTTCGGTTCACGAAATCGATGTGCGCCACCATCAGCATGTCGGATCGGGCGTGGG
Organism: uncultured Armatimonadota bacterium; assembly: GCA_963699265.1. Lineage (GTDB taxonomy): Bacteria > Armatimonadota > Armatimonadia > Armatimonadales > Capsulimonadaceae > CAXSEA01. The sequence goes on from OY969427.1 coordinate 4,154,185, forward strand.
TTTTGATCACGTGATCCTGATTGTTATAATCGTAGTCGCGCCCAATGATCATGAGGTTGATAGAATTGACGTCGGGAAATTCAGACGCTACAGTCGAGCCAATGATAAGAGGCGTGTAGCGCCGTACGCTCGAACTATGCTTGTAAAGGTAGCCGGCATAAGATCCCAGTGCGGCTAGAATCAGTAAACACGCGAAACCAATCAGTCTGCCAAAAGTCGATCTGCGTTGAGGCTTGCGCGGTCGGCGACCACGCTGCGCTTCGGGACGGGCGATTCGGTCGTTCTCAGCGTACGGATTAGCGGGCGATTGCGGGACAACTCGGCGGGGCGGAAGATCAGCCATCATTTACCTCAAAAAGCATCGGCGCGTGCGGCCACGCGAACCCTCAAAGTATACAGCGACCGAATTCGGAATGCAAACGGATATGTTAACGCAAACAAGTGCTGGAAACTGTCATTTCGACCACGCGAGGCACGAGCACGCGCAGAAATCTCTCTTTTCTGGGCCTCACATTGTCGCCGGAATGGGCTTTGCATTGACCTTATGAACAGCCATCCGCTTCTTGCTCCGCAGCGGCTTTTCAACAAGGTGATATACGGCGATTGACGCTAAAATTGCACAAAAAAGATAAAGCACTGGGTTTGTCCGATGGGTCAGCAAGTAGACGTAGTAAAGCACGGGCATGTGGATCAAATAGAGCGGATAGCTTAGTTCACCGAGATACTTCAGGACAACCGACATAGGTTTGGCCGGCAGGCGCCAATCTTTGCTGAAATAGATCAGAAGGGCTGTGGCGCTGACGGTTAACGGCGCGAGGAAGCCGCCGGGAGGGTCCTTAAACAGCATGAATAATGGGCCGCAAATGATGCAGAACGGCAGCAGCCATTTGTCGCCCCGATATCTGTAAAGGCACCAGCCGAGCAGCCATGGCCACAAGTAGGTCGTCAACGTCGTGATTGCGCCGAGGTTCTGCACGCCGCTTAGGACGGGTACTGAGCCGCCAAAATAGAAGAGCGCGGAAATTGCTAAGAGCGACAGGATGATTCGTTTCTCGAAACGTATGAAGAGCGGTGCGGCGACGTAATACCACCACTCGATCGCAAGACTCCAGATTGGGCCGTCGTTTAGCATGATTGGCCCGAAAAATCCCTGCATCATAAAGAGCGATGCAACCACTTCCGGCCACAAGGGTGCGGCCACATGCGAGTTTCCGGGTGTGACTACATGCAGGTTGAACAGATAAAACGGTACCAGGCTGATCGCCAGCGCAGCAAGATAGGTCGGGAAGATGCGCTGCGCCCTGCGCCACAAGAATCCCTCGCGCTTGGCCGTAATGCTGTGAGCGATGCTGTACCCGCTGATGATGAAAAAGCCGAAAACCGCCGCATACGCGCTGAAGCTGCGCAAACTCGTAAACCAGTCGGAAACCCGCAAATGGGCGTAGAAGTGATACGCGACCACCACCGACGCCAGCGCGAACCGCAGTCCCGCCAAAATGCTCCAGTGGTCTTCGGTAGGAGCGGACTGCGATTTGAGCTCGTCTTCAGTTTTGACCGACGAATCGGCTTGCAAAATCATTGGTGTTAACGGATTGGGAGATTGGTTGCGCGTTGAAAACCGGTTGAGCGAGGAAGCGCCTTAATTGTACCCGCGTACCAACCCACTGTTTCGAGTGCAACAATTGCCTGGCTGGCTGGCAGTTTTCTGTCGCAGTTCACGCCCTGTAGGTACAATTGGTCATTCACAAGCAGTGATTGCTGCAACGATTTTTGTTCCACGATGGAGAAAAAATGCTCGATATTAAGCTAATCCGAACCGAACCCGATGCCGTCCGCGCTCGACTTGCGTTACGCAACGAAGACGATGCCCGCCAAGTGGACGCCATCCTCGAGCTCGACACCGCATACCGGGCGTCGCTGACCAAGATGGAGGAGATCAAGGCGGAGGTCAACGCCAAAAGCAAGGAGATCGGCGCACTCATGCAGGCTGGCAAGCGCGACGACGCCAAGCTAATCCAGGAGGCTGTCCGCACGCTCAAGTCCGAAATCGAATCGATTGAGACTTATGTTCGGACGAAGGACGAAGATTTGAACATGATCCTCGGCAAGTTGCCAAATCTGCTCGACGAAAGCGTTCCCCCCGGAGGCGAAGAGGACAATATCATCGGCCCAGTTGTCGGCGAAATCAAGCAGTTCGACTTCGCGCCTAAGCCGCACTGGGAGATCGCCGAAAGCCTGGGACTGATCGACTTTTCGCGCGGCGTTAAGCTCGCGGGCAGCGGCTTTGTGCTGTACAAGGGCGACGGCGCGTTGCTCGAGCGCGGCCTGATCCAGTTCATGCTCGACATGCACGTACAGAAACACGGCTACACGGAGTGGTCGACGCCCTATTTTTTGAACCGCGAGAGCATCACCGCGTCGGGCCATATTGTGAAGTTCACGCCGGAGATGTACCACGACGCCGAGGACGATCTCTACGCCCTTCCCACCGCCGAGCCTGCGCTGGTAAATATCCACCGCGGCGAAATCCTCGACGAGGCCGCGCTGCCGCTCAACTATGTCGCTTATTCGCCCTGTTGGCGGCGCGAGGCGGGCGCAGCGGGCAAGGACACGCGGGGACTTCTGCGTGTCCATCAGTTCGATAAGGTGGAGATGGTGAAGTTGACAACTGCCGAGACATCGTTCGCTGAGCTTGAGAACATGCTGCAGGATGCGATCGATGTCGTTTCCGCGCTTGGGCTGACCTACCGCGTGCTGACTTTGGCGGCAAAGGACGTGTCGTTCGCCATGGCCAAAACCTACGACATAGAGGTCAACGCACCAGGTGTGGACCGCTGGCTAGAGGTATCTTCGGTGTCCAACGGCACCGATTTCCAGGGACGGCGCGGCAACATCCGCTACCGCCCCGCCGAACCCGGCGCAAAGCCGCAGTTCGTCCACCTGCTCAACGGCTCCGGCACCGCCCTCCCACGCATCGTCGCCGCGTTGCTGGAAACGTACCAACGGGCAGACGGCACGGTCGAACTGCCGGAGGTGCTCGGGCCGTATTTGCGGGGGAAGACGAGGCTCGGCTAGGCCAAAATTTGTAGGGGCTAACCAAGACGAGGAACGAGACGCGGTTCGCCCTTCCCGGGTGGGATTATTTCTCAAGGGCGTGGCTAAAGTCCGAACTGCGCTACTATAAAACAATTTGCCATTGTTGACAATCCTTGAATTTAGACCAGGGCAGAAAAATACCAATGTCGAATAGTAATACGCTGTGCTTTTTTTGCACACTCCTTACGATTTTTGGACTACCAGACATATTACTGTCTGACAATACCGTGCAAACCGATGCTAGAATATCTGCTAATAGCTTTCGATGGGAAAAGCTCGAGTTTTCGGGAGACGATCTGGTTCGGGCAGGGTCCGAAAAGCTCCCCATTACTTTCAAACTTCCACCGGCATTGCGTCCTTCAGGAAATGTCGCCTTGGTAAACCTCTACACCGTACCAACTCCGCGGTTGGTCGTTGTGATGTTCTATTCGGCAGGCCAAGAACAGACGCTGAAGCATTGGCCGGACAACTTTCCTAAAGATTTTCCTCTTCCTGCCGGTTCGTTCAATCCGCAAGTCAAGCTTCGACCCTACCAGTATGGATCAACCTGGACATATTCGGTCCACGCAAAGACGGCCAAGGGTAATGTTAACATCTCGGCGATAGTCGTTCTGAAAAAACCGGCGGACGCACTGAACGAAGACTCGAAATGGTGGCCAGCTGACTACAAACAACAATACGAGGCGATGGCCAGTCCTGAGTCTCCGGTTAAGGCAAGCTCACATTTCGAATATCTCGTCGTGGTTTTTGACCGCCGGTAGAACCCGCAACGAAACAGGACATGTCCACCACAGCAGAACTCGAACAGCAAGAATGGGACAGCTACGACCAGCGGTACGTACAAGCATGCAGGCCGTACCTAGACTATCAGGAGGCCGTTTCGTGGATGCATCTCGATCGCTACATCCGCGATCAGGCAGTCGGTCCTCGCGAAAACTTCGCGTTTTTCACCTTGCATGAAACGCTTAAGGCAACGGCTGAGATTGCATCCCGACTACTTACAATCGATGCAGCCTTGCTTCCATACTGGATGCGGTCTACAGCAATGGAGACCATCATTGCCGTATCGGCAATCTACTCACATGTCAAGGCGGATTTGCAGTTGCTCAAGCAGATGCTTGTCGAACCACTGACAGAGCGAGGCGATTTACATTCGCGCGTCAAGCTGATTCATGCAGTATTGAAAGAGGACACAATCTGGAGATCGGCGCGAAAGGAGATTATTGAATCGATTATGCAAACGGCTTTAATGCTGGACTCCTCGTTGCATCTTGATCGTACTACCAGGGCTCAGTGCATAAAGTTCACAAACCAGCTTAGAGCGTTGCTTCTAACTAAAGCCTAACGACTGATGAATAGTTCGCGCAATGTAGAAGGACCGCACTTACCCCAGCGGCGCCAGCGTAGGCGTAGGCGGCGCGTAGACGTCCAGGATCAGCGATCTTGCGGCGACGCGAGAGCTGGCGTAGAGGCCGACGCCGCCGTTGCCTGGGGCGGCGGGCAGAACCGTGTCCATGAGTTTCTTGTAGTCCAGCCAGACTTTAGCGCGGCCACCGACCAGGTTGACGCGGATTTTGTGCCAGCCGTCGGGAGTTGCCGTGAGTCCACCAGAAACGGCGACGGACTGCACTGTGGTGCTCTGGCCGTTCTGGACATGCAAAATGTTAAGCTGCTGGGTCGAGTCGTCGTATTCGGCGGCGTAGTAGTTGTCGGCGTTGACGGTATCAAACGTCACGCCAAACGATGCGGGCTTGACCGCTCCTGCCGACGTGTCCGTCCCCGGCCTAAACTCCGCCTCGATCTGAAGATTGCCGTGCGGGGCAGGGGTGGGGGCGACCAGGATCGCCGGATGCGTGCTGCCCATCTGGGGCGCGCCGACAAGTTGAGGGCCAGTTGCTGAGTCAGTCACGCTCCATTTTCCGGCGACGGTGCGGAACGGCGCGATAATCGACGAGTCCCGAAACCGATACACATGCGAATAGACCGGGTCGGTTGTCCAAACATCGCCGTCACCGCCGTTTGGCCCTCCGCCTCGTCCCCCGCGATTTCCTCCGCCAGTTCCGGGCTTGACCGCGAACGTGTCCAGATACGTGAGGATGGTTTGCGCCTGACCGGGCGAAATGCTTTGGCTCGCCTGGTGCGCATTGAGCATTCGGTTGACGGTATTTTGCCACTGATTTGCGGTCATCGCCTCGGCTTCGGGGTTTGGCGCGTTGTGGCAGGCGGAGCACTTTTCGGCGAATAGCTCTTTTGGTGTCTGGTTGGCGTCGGCCAAGACGCTCGTGCTCAAGCTGTGCGAAAAGAGGACCGAAGTCGCGGCGAACGCGGAACATGCGGCAAGCGCCATTGCGGAGGGGATCAGCGAAGATCGTTTCATATCGAGTTTATGCCACCTTTGCACCTATTGACGCGATTTTGCGGCCAGGGGTTCAAATTCGGGCCAACTTTATGTTCTCCCGCTCGGCGACTTCGGTGATTCGATACTCGGCGATTTTCTCGATTAACTCAGTTGGCACTGCTTTGGTGTACGGAAACTGAATCGTGGCGTTGACGACTTTGTACGGCGCGAGTTCCTCCTTGAATTTCGCGACTAGCGCCTCGGAAGCGGGATAAATCGAGTAGTGCTTTTTCCAACCAGCAAAGTGCAGGATCATTTTGCCATCGAGCTTGAACGTCGGCATGTTGTACGTGATGACCCCGTCGGCATCCGGGAGGGCACTGCAGATGGCGCGACAGACGTCGGAGAGCGCAACTTGCGCTGATTCTGGTTGAGAAGAAATGTAGGCTTCAATTGTCGCGATTTCGTTGGGCATGGTATGACCTTTCCGGCTTGTTCCTCGCCGCGCGCCGAAGTGGGAAGGCAAGGTTGTGAACGATTATATAATGAGTAGGCAGATACGTCTATGCCCTGCGCTAACCTACCCCGGCGACAAGTCGCCACCCCTCCCGCAGCGGGAAGGGAAGGATTTGTGGGACAGGTTGTGGGGCAGGCGTCCCCGCCTGCCATCCTAATTCTTGCTCCCCTTTCCTATTCCTACGGGAAAGGGGCCGGGGGAAAGGGCTTGTATTCGCGGGCGCGTAGACAGGGCGAAGGAGTTACCTCCCCTAACCCCTCCTTCCGAAAGTGTCAAGTTCCGGGAGGTTGTGAACAGAGAAGATTGCTGGTGAGGTGTTGTGCATCCGGTGCTCCTCTTGGAAACAGTTCCGGGTTCGTCGCATACCATTTGAGGACTGCCTGAAAGGGCGTCATCGTGCCGATGGGTATGCGCCTGTTCCTCCTGCTGAGATTGTAGTGCCTGCACCATCCGAACAGGGCGGCTGTTCTGGCCTCGCGTTCGATGTAGCGCCTGCCTTTGATGACGCCCTCCTTGACCAGGCCGTTGGTGCGTTCCGCAAGTCCGTTGGTCTGCGGACGGTAGGGTCTGGTCGTCCTGTGGCGTATGCCGTGCTCGGCGCACAGGTCGTCGAACGGTCGCCTGAGCCCGTGCGCGTGCTTTTCGGGAGCGCATCCCTTGAGCGTGTACTCGCCGCCGTTGTCGGTGAGGACGGTGTGGATGGCGAACTCGAAGAACGCGCGGCACCGGCGCAGGAAGTCGCAGGCGGCGGCGGAGTCGTGCCTGTCGTAGACGTGCAGGAAGACCATGCGCGTGGCGCGGTCCACGGCGACGAAGCAGTGCTGCGGGCCGCGCAGGGTGAAGCTGTCGATGTGAAGGAAGCCGGGCGTGCGCGCAGCCTCGTCGTCGAAGCAGGGCCTGGCTGCGGCATGTTCGTCCTGCCCGCCGCCGTCCTTGCCGCCGCCGGGGAGCCGGTTTTCGCCCCTGCGGACGAGCAGGCGGAATACGCTCGAGCGCGTGGCGTGCGGGATGTGCGCCTGGACGTTGTCGAGAAGATCGTCGAGAGCAAGCTCGGCGCTGGTGCGCAGATGGACGATGAGCTCCTCCTCCGAGGGGCTGAACGCGGTTCTTGAATGCAGCGGCCGGCTGCTGCGGTCGTTGACGTGCCGGTGGGTGACGCCCCGCCGCCTCCACTTGTGGACGGTGGCGACGCTGACCCGCAGCCGCTCGGCGAACTGCCGGTACGTCTCGCCGTCGGGGTTGTCCTGTATGAGATTTCGTATGTGATGGTTGGTTTTTGCATTAGAATGATAGGTGGGCATGTCGGTACCTTCTTGTTTAGTCGCTAGTAGACTACCGCATGCCCAAACAACCTGGTGCCGCAGTTCAAAAGTACCTGTTCATAATGTCCTGAAACCTAACACCGAAAGGAGGGGAACCGACTGCGCCTCGCCCCTATCAGTTTCCATTGCAAAATGTTCATAATAAGCCGTGATTGAAATTCATCCAATAGTCTCTCAGTTGATCGAAATCCTCGGCGAAGATGCTGTTTTGTGGCGCGAATCCGAGCGGCTGACGTACAACTGCGACGCTTACACGCTCGAGCGCGGCGCGCCGCTGTGTACTGCGCTGCCGAAAAGCACCGAAGAGGTTGCGGCGGTGGTTAGGCTGTGCAACAAGCACGCCATACCGTTTGCGCCGCGCGGCGCGGGGACGGGTAAGTCCGGCGGGACTCTTCTGCCCGGCGGGGTGCTGATCGGAGTTTCGCGGCTCAACCGTATCCTCTCCATCGATATCCGCAACCGTCGGATTAAGGCGCAGGCAGGAGTGGTCAATACCCAGCTTAGCAAAGCGGTCGCAGCGGAGGGTTTTCACTATGCGCCGGACCCGTCGTCGCAAGGCGTATCCACGCTCGGCGGAAACATCGCGAACAACGCTGGCGGTCCGCACACGCTCAAATATGGGGTGACATCGAATCACCTGATAGGGTTGACGGTCGTTTTGCCGAACGGCGAAATTCTGGAGATCGGTGATGCGACCGAGGAGACTCCCGGCTACGACCTGCTCGGCATTTTCTGCGGCGCGGAGGGAACGCTTGGTGTCATCACGGAAGCAACTGTCCGCCTGACTCCGCTTCCTGAAGGTGTCCGAACGTTGCTTGCTGTTTTTCCGACCATTGCTGCGGCAACCCAGAGTGTTGGCGACATCATGAACGCGGGGATCGTTCCGGGCGCGCTGGAGTTGATGGATTCCGTGATCCTCAAGACGGTTGAGGAAGCGTTCCACTTCGGTTTTCCTCTCGATGCCGCCGCGATTCTCATCATTGAAATCGACGGCCCCAATGCCGGACTCGACCGACAGGCGGACGAAATTCGCGCCATTTGCCTGGTGAATGACGCGAACGAGGTCCGCAGCGCGACTGATCCGAAGCAACGCGCCGAATTGTGGGCGTCGCGGAAAAAGGCAGTGGGCACGTTGGGACGATTGAAGCCGTCGTGTGTCACGCAGGACGGGGTCATTCCGCGTTCCAAACTGCCGGAAGTGCTGGCGGAGATTTACAATATCGGCAAGCGATACGATCTAATGATCGCAAACGTTTTCCACGCGGGCGACGGCAATCTGCACCCCGTGGTGCTTTTTGACGAGCGCGATCCAGCGGAGGTCGAACGGGTTATTGAAGCGAACCGGGAGATTTTAGAGCTCTGCATGAATGTCGGAGGGTCGCTTACGGGCGAGCATGGGATTGGCGTGGAAAAGCGGGAGTTCATGCCAATGCTGTTCCCGGAATCGACACTAACCCTTATGCAGTCGCTTCGCGAGGTCTTCAATCCGCGCGGCCTGTGCAACGCGGACAAGATGCTGCCGACATCGCACGGCTGCTCGTACGAGATCGTCATGAACCGCGGCGCAGTAGCAGTCTGAAACTATCGAATTACGATGAGCGTACAAGAGCGAAACGAAACTGAGCCTTCTCACGGGCCGGTCAATCCTAAGGTGATCAAAGCCCTAGAGTCAAACTGGCAGGAGGAGAAGGAGGGCGAAGCGACCTACCGGACGTTGGCCGAGCGCGAAAACGACCCTCGCCGCAAAGCGACCCTCATGGAGATGGCGGAGTCTGAGCGCCATCATGCCGAGCGGTGGGCGAATCGCCTTCGCGAACTTGGCGCGCCGGTGCCTGTCTATCACGGTCACCCTACTGGAACTGCCGACAGCTTTGCGAACCGGGTCGGCGGAACGATGGCGACCCTGCGCCGCATTGAGCTGACTGAGCGTCAGGATGTTGCCAAGTACGGCCGCCAGCTAAAGGAGCTTGGCGACGAACCCAGTGTTGCGATCTTAAGTGATCTGATTAAGGACGAGCGGAGGCATTCTCGCAAACTGCGCGAACTCGAGCGCCCGACGCAAGAGCCGCATTCCGTCCTAGATGTCCTCAAACCGCGCGACCCGCAAAAAGCTCTGGAAGAGTTGCGCGCGAAGCGCGGGACAAAATCGCCGGCAAGTTGGATTGGCGACGCCATCTACGGTGTCAACGACGGCCTTGGCGCGATCTTCGGCATTGTCTCCGGCGTCTCTGGAGCGACTTTGGGCAACGCACATTTTGTTCTGCTCGCGGGGCTAGCAGGGATGGTTGCGAGCGCGTTGTCGATGGGTTCGGGCGCATACCTAGCTGCAAAAAGTGAGCGCGAAATTTACGAAGCGGAAGTCCAGCGCAAGCAAGACCAGATCGAGGATACGCCCGAAGAGAGCCTTGAAGAGATGACCCTGATCTATCAGGTCAAGGGCTTTCCGGAAGACGACTCGCGGCGAATGGCAGAGCACCTCTCGAAAGATTCTGCGCTGTTCCTAAAAACCCTCGCGGCAGAGGAGCTCAACCTGACCGAGGAGGCGCTGAGCAATCCGATCACGTCGGCTGTTTCTGGGTCGGTTTCGACCGCCGTCGGCGCGTTTATACCGATCATTCCCTTCTTTTTCATGCAGGGAATCCCCGCAGTCATTGCTGCCGCAGTAATTTCGCTTATCGCGCATTTCGCTGTCGGCGCGGCAAAGACGTTGATCACGGTGCGATCCTGGTGGAGCAGCGGTTTGGAAATGACCGCTGTTGGTGCGGTCGAAGGCGCAGTCACCTACTTCATTGGTGTCTGGCTTGGGCATCTGGGAGCGTAAGGTTTTACAGCGAGTTATCCCTGCTCCTGGCCGTAGAATGTGCAGTTAGGATTCTCACAGACAAAACCGCTGTCGGGATCCTCGTCGTCCATCAGCACCATAGTAACGCCGCACATGCAGATTGGCGGACGCTCATCCGCCTCGCGCATGCCAGCGGGGTCCTCGTCCATTAGCTCTTCGCAATCGTCGCAGATGTTTTCCATCGCCTCGCCATCCTCGTCCATGATGCGGGGATACCACGGGGCATAACATGCGTCGCAGAAGTCGGTTTTTTCGCGCCTAGCCATGTGGTTATGGTATCCCAGATGGCGGGAAATGTGAACCGCTACTGATGAAGAACGAATGCCTACTTCATCGCAAACCAACCCTTCGCCCGCAGCGCCTTTATGATCTGGACGGACGAGTTTGACTTGTTGAACGTGCAGAGATGAATTCCGGGGCAACCGTTGCGAAGTAGGTCTTCCGATTGAGCGATAGCAAACTCGGTTCCCCGTTCGGTGACATTGTCGTCATCTCCATGGTCCAAGATGTTCGAGAGCGAAGAGGGGACAACCGTCCCGCACATCTGCGCGATGCGGTTGGCCTGTGAACGTGAAGTAACCGGTAAAATGTCAGCGACGAGCGGCAAGGTAACACCCTTGCCTGTTGCAAAGTCGCGGTAACGATAGTAGCTGTCGTTGTCGAAGAAGATCTGCGACACGGCGAAATCCGCGCCTAGGTCTTGCTTGAGCTTGAGATAGTCGATGTCTTTGTCGAGCGTTTCCGCCTCGATATGCTTTTCAGGATAATAGGCGCAGCCGATGCAAAAGCCGGTCGCTTCCCTGGCGAGCTCGACCAGCTCGCAGCCGTGCGAGAATCCTTCAGGATGCGGCTCGAACGAGGCCGCGCCCTTTGGCGGATCGCCGCGCAGCGCCATTAGGTTATGGACTCCGTTCGCTTTGAGTTTCGCCAAAATCTGCTCAATCTCGGATTTTGAGTGTCCGACGCAGGTCAGATGCGCGACGGCTTCGATCCCCAGCTCTTTTTCGATGCGCCGGACCAAGTCGATGGTCATCTCACGGGTCGAACCACCCGCGCCGTACGTCACCGACACATAGTCCGGCGAGAGGCGCGCGATGCTGCCCATTGTCGAGTAGAGAGTGCTCCAGCCGGAGGTGTTCTTGGGAGGGAAGAACTCGCACGATATGGTCGGAATGCCCGCTCTTAATTTGTCGATGAACGCCATTGTTTTCGTCAAGGAAATCGAAACTTCGGATATCCAAGTATACCGTACGGCACTTCTTGGCGAACGTGGTACAGGTGCAAGGCGCCTTGATTGCGCGGTGAATGATGTTGCTTGCACGCTTGTCATTGCGCTTAACAGGGACGCAAATTCGAAACTGACACGAGCAGAAATACCTGGTAATTGTACGAGGTGAGAGCGAATTGCCGCGATTTCGGTCTATTTTGTGCTGAAATACGCGGAATTCAATGATGCTTGCAAACTTGGCACGTTGCTTGCATCAACATAAGTCGAGACAACCCACAGAAGCGATGTCAATTTTAGCCGAAGCCCCCATAATGACAACAAACGTCAGGACAACCGCGCTCCTTTGGGACGTTGACGGAACGCTGATTGACACGACTGCGATCATAGTAAATTCGCTGGGTCAGGTCTTTCGTCAGTTCCTCGGACGTGAAATTCCTGTTGGGCAGCTCCGCTCGATGATCGGAATTCCGGTCGATGAGCAAATGGTTATGTTTGGCGATCCGCGAGAGTTTGGCACCACTGTCGAGGCGATGAAAGAGGCGGTGATTCGCAACTATGAACGGCAGCGCAATCAGGAGCATCCCGTTTCCGATGCGATTGCTGTCCTGATCGAAGCCAAGCGTCGAGGATTGAAAACCGCCCTGGTGACATCGAAGAACGACGTCGAGTTGGCGCATACGCTGCCACGGCTGGGGATTTCAGCCTACTGCGACGCGATTATTGGCGCGGATCAGGTTGCGCCCTACTACAAGCCGCATCCGCGCCCGGTTTTGCTCGCGCTGGAAAAGCTGAACATTGCCGATCCGCAAGAGGCCGTATTCATCGGTGACAGTGTCCATGACATGCGGTCAGGAAAAGCGGCCGGTGTGAGGATAGCGGCCGTGCTTTGGGGCGCAGCGCCCGCCGAAGCGCTCCGCGCCGAACATCCTGACTTCATTTTCGAGCGGCCCCAAGACCTTTACAACCTCATCGAAACCACGGCAGCCGCTAGATAATTTCTTTTGTTCGCCTTTCGGCCGGCCGGCCACTGTCATTTCGACCACGCGAGGAACGAGCACGCGGAGAAATCTCTCTGCTTCCTTCCTTTCCCAAGGAGGGATTGAGGGAGGCTCTTACGGCGCTCATGCGAGCCATTCGCCTCGATCGCGGCTTGGGAACTACCGATCCACCGTAAAGTTATCAATCACAGTCCCGTCCGGTTCAAGCGCGGTGAGATGGATTTGCGCCGAAGTGACATCGAGCCGCACGATGTGATGCGCACTGACATATACGTCGCCGGGAATGCCAAGCTCCTTATGCTCGTCAGTGTATAGTGGCGCACCGCCGCCTCCAGTGACGACATACGTCACGCCGTCGCGCTTCGTGCGGTAGTAGAGGTGATCGTGACCGGCAATCACTAGCTTGACTCCGTATTTTACAAAGAGTGGGTGCAAAATCCGCTGACAGTCCAGATTGCTACCGTGCAATCCAACGGAGAATGCCGACTCGTGGAAAAACGGAATCACGGTCTGATGCTTCTTCTGGCTCTCCTCAAGCTGTCCGACGAGCCATTTGTTCTCGTCGCTGCCTTTGTCGAAATCTTGGAAGTTGTCAAGCGCGATGAACTTGATGCCGTGCCGCACGAACGAGTAGTAGTAGCCATTTCCCGATAAATACGGTTCGGTCACTTCCTTGATATAGTAGTCGCCGATGTCGTGGTTGCCGCGCGCTGGATAGTAGGCGATGTGAGCATCGCGCAACGGCTGAAGAATTCCATTGAACTCGTCCCACTGCGATTTATCGGTCCCAACAGCGACCAAGTCCCCTGATTGGATAACAAATTCGGGCTTTAGACTGAGAATATAAGTTATGATCTGACGGTGGATTTCGGGGTGGCTTCGCGTGTCGCCGTACGCAATGAACATCCAGGATCCGCCTGAATCTGCGGCGAACGAACGCGTTGGTCCAGTCAGCGTTGCGGCAAGTACTAGCAGCGCGAAGGCGCATCCAAGCAAAGTCTTCATTGATGTATCCTTTAGCCAACATTCTTAGGAGCGGTCTGCGTTTTTGTAGACTGCGATTTGCTCGGCAGCACAATTAGGAAGCGGGCGCCTTCAGCCGGTTGCCCGGCCTCCACAATCGCACCATGGTGGGCGTCGACGATCCCCTTGACAATCGACAGCCCTAGCCCCATGCCCTTAGCGCGTGTCGTGTAGAACGGGGTGAAAATTTTGGACTTCTGAATCTCGGGAACGCCCGGGCCAGAGTCCGAAAACTCGACGCAGACATATTTTCGAGATCTGGTGAGGCCGCAAAGCTGTTGCGCGATATCGCCGTCCATCGGATACGTGCGAATTGTGAGCGCACCGCCTTCGGGCATGAAAGAGATTGAATTTTCGATCAGTTCCGAAAATCCCCTCTTTAATCTGGCGGCGTCTGTCGGCACCAATGGGAGGGTTTCGTCGAATTCGACATGCAGTTTAGTCTTGCTGCGCTTGGGAAATGTCTCGTCCAGGCATTGTCGAATGACATCGTTGATGTTCTGTTCGGCAAGTGTCAGTTGTGTCGCGCGGACAAAGTCCCGGAACTCCTGCAAGATCTCCTCTAAGCGCGATATTCCGTTGCGAATCGATCCAGCCAGCTCCTGAAAATCCTCACGGCGATCAGCGGGTTCCGAGAGCAGGTATTCAAGTTCGTTGAGATCGCCCTTGACGGCAAATGTCCGGTTTCCGATCATATGTGCGGCCCGCGCGGACATCTCGCCCCACGCGGCCATGCGCTCCGTGGTCATGAGACGGTCGAGCATGCGGTTATTTTCGACTGCGCTGCCAAGCTGCGACGCAATGGTCCAGAGGACATTTTCGTCGTCGTCGTTGAAATCGCTGCGAAACCAGGGCGCGGACGACCGCTTGCGCAGAACGCGCAGTACCCCCAAAATGGAGTTCCTGCCAAAAACTGGAACCGCCAAATATGCGCCGGTTTCCGACGCGGGCATCTCCTCGAATCGTCCCTTCCATCGGGGATCGTTGCTCGGCGAACCGGTGCGCACGGATTTGCCGGTTTTTCCGACCCATCCTGTCAGCCCTTCGCCGATTGGATAGGCCGCTGTCCCAATCTGATCCTTGAGTGGTCCGCGAGTCGCCTGCAGGACAAACTCGTTGCGCTCGCGCTCAAGCATGAACAATGAGCAGTCTTCGAAGCGCAGGACATCCGCTGCAACATCCACTACGCGGCTGAGTAGAGCCGAAGTGTCGATCGTCTCATAAAGGTCTTTGCCGAAATCGACAATCGCGGTTTGACGCGCCTGATATCGTGCCATTACTACGCGAGTCGCGGCAATATCGGCAATTGTCTCCAGGCTCCAGACCCGCTCCGGTGTAAAGTAGCCGGAATTAACCGACTGAAAATTGATCACGCCGAGAATGATGCCGTTGCCATCGCGGATTGGCACGGCGATTTCGCTGATAATGTCCTCGAAAAAGCCTGAGTGATAGGGGTCAAGCGAAACGTCCGCGGTGACGTAGGTCTCACCAGTGGTGGCGGCGTGGAACGTGATGCCGATTCGGCGCTCGACCGGCGGGCTGGCTGCACGCTTCCATCCAACGGATCCCTTTGACGCGATCTGCAGCCGCTGCTTGCGGCGCTCTTCGGTCCATCCCTGTCCCGCGACGGCATGGATGTACAGCTCGCCGCTGTCGGCGTTGACAAGTGCCAGAAAGCCACGGTCGGCTTCGATTCCGGCTGTCGTCGTCGTTGTAAGGATGGTCAGAAAATCGCGCCAATCCGCAATTTGCACGGCACTGCCCGCGACATCATGGACGAGCTTCATGAGCTCGGTGGAAGCGCCTTCGGTCGGCTTCGGGAGGGTTAAGGTTTCGTTCATGGGATAGTTTTCGGGTCAAATGGACGGCCAAAAGTTGGCGTCAGCATTATTATGACATTAGGCTGGGAATATTGCGCCGACTTGTTGGCACAGAAAGTGACTCAGTGCGGGCCGTCAGCCGCTCGCAGCAGTTCCGAAGCCAAATTGGCTAAGGGACTAAGGTAAGCGCCTGACGGCCCGCGTTTTGTGTCACAGTCGCGCCAGCTTCCACTGGCTCCAGAGGTGCTGGGCATAGCGGGCCGAATCGATCTCGATCCCATAAGAGTCGAAATAGTCCGCCATGTTTTCAATGTCGCGCTGCAGCATGTCGCGTGCGTGCGGGTTGAAACGCGGATCGGCCGCCTGCGGGAAGTCGATGACTGTTACGCCTTTAGACGTGTGCAGGACATTGAATGGGGACAGGTCGCCGTGAATGATGTCGCACCTGAGCCAAAGGGCGATATTGTTCATGATCAGGCGGCAGGCATCCTGCGCGGCTGACGAATCCAAGTCAACCGAATGCAGCGGTTTGCCGGGAAGTGAGCCATCGCCGATGTACTCCATGATCAGCGCCTCGCCTGCGCAAGCGAGAGGTTCCGGAACGTTCGCGCCCGCCGCGTGCAATGTCTGTAGGTATTCGTATTCGTAGCCGCGCCAAAGCGCGCCCTGCACTTCTCGACCAAATTTCGTCTTCTTTTGGACCGCTCGCCGCAATCGTCCACCGAGAATCACGCGACCCTCTTGATATTGCGAGTCGTTCTTAAACCCTCGGTTTTCGCGCGATTTGTAGACTTTCACGGCGACATAATCGCGGCCCAACGTGGTGTCTGCGCGACAACAATATACGGTCGCCTCTTTTCCGCTCTTGACGACGCTAACAACGTCGTCGATCCAACTTTCTTCAATGAGCTGCTCCAAAGTGGGAGGCAGCTTTGCTTGCTTTGGCATTGCCTCTGGTAGTTTCCTTAATGCTGATGAGCCAGCGCGTGGGCGTCGGCGTTGTGACGGGTGCGGAGAGAGTCGCAGCATGCGAGGAAACGGAGGCAAAGACAGCAGAACGGCCCGCGTCTTTTCCAAGAGGCGGGCCGTCAAGCAATAGTTAGCTTATCACTATTGATCTAAACGGGCGAACTTGAAAAGGAGCGCGTGATTTCCAGCATCGCTGCGATAGCGACGGAAACAGTGGTTGTGGTGGTGTTTGTGTTTGCCATTATGGGTTCACGCTCCTTTCGTAAAGTTGCCAAAACTTGGACAGGCAGATTATAGCAGATTAGGGCAGGGTGTCAAGCGGCGCGGAGAAGTTTGCGGGTGTCGCTGCCGCGACGGTTTGGCGACTGTTCTTCAATCTCGCTGGCCGCGCTGGCAAGGTATTTGTCCATCCGCAGGACGTCAAGAGGCTTCGAGAATAGGAAGCCCTGGCCCAGGTCGCACTGCAGGTCGCGAAGGATTTGAAGCTGCTCGTCAGTTTCAATGCCTTCGCTGGTGACATGCATGGACAGGTTCTTGCCAAGCGTAATGATCGCCTCAACAATCGCCTGATCCTCCGGCTGCTGGCCGAGGCGCTGCACAAACGCCCGGTCGATCTTAAGCGTGTCGACTGGAAAATCGTTAAGATAGCACAGCGACGAGTACCCGGTCCCGAAATCGTCAACCGCGAGCCGAACGCCTAGTTCGTAGAGTTCGCGCAGACGCAAAATCGTGAGCGGGATGTCCTGCATCATGATGCTCTCGGTGATTTCCAGCTTGATCAGGCGGCTATCCAAGCCCGTCTCTCGGATGACTCGCTGAACGGAGTCCACTAATCCAGAATCTACCAGTTGGCGCCCGGACAAGTTGACGCTAATGCCCATTGATTTTAGCGCGGGGAACTCCTCATGCCAGCGGACAAGCTGTCTGCATGATTCCCGCATGACCCACGTGCCAAGCGGCACGATCAGTCCGGTCTCTTCAGCCAGAGGTATGAACATCGCCGGCGAAATCATTCCGCGGGTGGGATGCTCCCATCGGACAAGCGCTTCCAGTTCAGCGACGCTACCGTCGGAAATGCGCAAGATTGGCTGAAAATGGACGCGAAACTCGCCCTTTTCGATAGCGCGACGCATATCCGTTTCCATATCAAGCCGCTCGATGGCCAGATGCTTCATGCTCCGATCAAATACAACGTACTGGCCCTTGCCCGCAATCTTCGCCTGGTACATCGCGGTATCGGCGTTCTTCATCAGATCCTGCGGCTGATCTTGGCCCCCTTCGCTGATAACGATGCCGATGCTGATATCCGCGACGACCTGCCGACCGTCGATCTCGACAGGCTCGGCTAGTCGCGCGCGGATGCGCTCCACAGCAAGCAACACGTCCTGGTTCGAATGGACATTCTCCATCACAATGGTGAACTCGTCGCCGCCAAGCCTTGCTACAGTATCTTTTTCGCGGACGCAGCTCTGAAGACGCTCCGCTACGGCAATCAGTAGCTGGTCGCCAATTTGGTGGCCGAGGCTGTCGTTTATGATCTTGAAGTTGTCGAGGTCAAGGAAAAGGATGCCAGTCAGACCGTGGCTGCGCTCGGCGCGGTTGACAGCGCGCTCCAGGCGATGCATGAAGAGCAGTCGGTTTGGCAGACCCGTGAGCGAGTCGTGGTACGCCTGGAACGACAACTGCTCGAGCAAAGTGCGTCGCTCGCTGATGTCGTGGCAAGTCATGACAACGCCTTCAATTCCCGGAACTGAAGAGCAGTTGTTCAAGATGACTTCGAAATGGCGCAGATCAGTTGGGCACTTCAGCAGGCGTATCTCATCAGTGACGATCTCGCCGCTATTGCCCGAAACAGCCCAGAGAAGCTCACGAAGTCGGTCACGATCCTCTTCACAGGTAACGTCAAACACCGACGACTGGGACAGGTCGAACCACATGTCCTGCCAAAGCTGTTCGCCAGCAGGGCTGAGATAGCTGATTTTTCCGCCGCGGTCCAGGATCAGGATGATGTCGCTCGCGTTGGAGACGAGCGAACGAAACCGCTGCTCGCTTTTGCGTAGTGCGCGCTGATCCGCTTCGAAAGAAAGCGCGGCGAAATCCCGCTGCGTGCGCGAAAATAGGCTGAACAGGAACGAGATTGCGACCGCAGAGCCGATCAGTCCGACTCCCGTCCCGATGGTCGCGAAAAGGTTGCTTCGTTCTGCGGCATCGTCCGAGACGACATTCGCGTTGTTGATCGCCTGCATTAGGGTGCGGAAGCGCAGTGAGGCGACCGTTTCGGAAAGGACGTGGGCACCGAAGGTGTCGCCTCTTTGCAAGCTTGAAAAGACGGAGTTGAGACCGTGGGCGTAGTGGTAGTAGCTACGGCGCAGCATCTTCGTCTCGACCGCATTTGACGACAACGCGGAGTATTTGTTGACCAAATTCTGGGACAGCTGCATCATCAGATTTTGATGTTCTGCCATCTTGGACAAGTTTTCGGGATGCGAAAGTGCGGCCTGCTGATTTTCGTCAAGCTCCAGCGCGGCACAGCGAATCTGTTCCAGTGTTAGCTGCGACTCCCGGTGCAAAGTGGATTGGTGCTGCAGCAGCCCGATCGCAATTGCGGCAAACAGTGAAACACACAGCGCGGCCGCGTAGACGAGGGAGTCTTTGAGGAGAAACTTCGTGTACCAAGCGCCGCGTTGCGGTTTAGTTGATGAGGGGTCGAAACTGTTGTTTGAAATGCCTAATCGCATGGTCGCTGATGCCTGACGGTCTGGCCTGGAACTCCCATAGTTCCACCATATCGTATGGTTAATGATCGGCTTGGCAGCGTCCAAATTTTAGGCGAAAATACGGAAGAAAAAGAAAAATGGCACCTATCTGCTTGAGGCAAAGTAAACACTGATCCAAATCATCGGCTTCGGTCCCCTTTACAGCACACTAGCAAGTGCTCCAACCGAAATGATGCCGCCTCCCAGCTCAGCCATTCGTGTATTTGTGGACAGGCGAAATGCAAAGTCATGAAAACGGTTGGACGCTGCCCATTGGGGCATTGCCTCGCGGCGTTTTTGCATGAAGGTGACGGCAAAATCCGCGAGTTCTTCGGCGCTTCGGGAATCGCGCGTCGGAACAACGCATCGTTTGCAAGGGTTTAGGCCCTCAAGCACGACGTCGCCGATTTGAAACCGCTCGCCACCATCGGCTTCATCTTCGCGGAATAGACTGTCCTCCCAGAACGCAGGCACTCCGTCAACCTCCAAATTGGCGCGAAACCGGCGACGTACCTCCTCGACCTCCAAGCCACCGAACCACTCGGCGACGCATTCCAGAGTAGCCGTCGAGATTATGGTCGGGCCTGGCCGCGTCACGTCGTCGGGAAAGCCTCCGTCGCGGTTTTCGAGAATCGTTACGTTGGTATCGAAAAACTTGCTGAGCCATGCCGCCAGTGCTTCGAGTTCGTCTTCAAGATGGAAGCAGGCCTCTGCGTTCGTGGCAGTGTCCCGCAAAGTGACTGTCATCGAATCAAGCTCGAAGCCAGCGCGCAGCAGATGGATTTTTTTGCGACGCTTGCCGTCGATGATGATGCCAGCGCCGTCGATCAATTTCCAACGACGGTCGTTCACAAGTCCGCCTCGCGTAGTGAACTGCGCTTCATCGAGCGCAATGCCGTCAAACGACTTGATCGGATAGATCGTAATGCGCGCCAATCGAGGTGAAAACTGCGAGAGATTAAGCAAAGTTACCTGTCTTTCAAAACCACCCTAAAGATATACCGCAGGGCTTCCGATTAATCAAGCATACGAAACCGTTGACGGAGCGCTCGGCTAATCCTTAAGTGATTTGCCGGACAGTGATTGAAAATCACGCTTGGAGCTCAACGGTCATCCGAACTAAGAACAAGTAGGCTATGAATCGCCGAAAGTCAGCGGAGGAGCTCAACACATGACCCGCGGAATATACACGGCCGCAACCGCCATGCTTGCCGATGAAGATGCGCAGCAAGTGATCGCGCAGAACATCGCCAACGCCAGTACGGTTGGCTACAAGCAAGACATCCCGTCCTTCAAGTCGTACTACGACACGCTGATCGCCAATGTCTCCGACGGCGGCACGATTGGCACTCTCGGCAACGGCGCTGCCCTCGACAAGATTTCCACCGACCTCTCCGACGGCCCCATCCGGCCAACCGGAAACACGCTTGATGTGGCGTTGCGTGGTAGTGCTTTCCTGGGTGTTCAGACGCCTAGCGGGATCGATTATTCTCGCGACGGCGCTCTTACGCTGACATCGCAGGGCCAGCTTGTGCAAGTCGGAACGGGGCTACCTGTGCTCGATAGCACCAGCCGCCCTATCAGCGTTCCGCAAGGCAACGTCCTCAACATCTCCAACAGCGGAGTGATCACCGTCAACGGCAAGTCGGTCGACACGATTGGACTGTTTTCAGTGACCAACGCAGACAATCCCACGAAAATCGGCGACAACCTGCTGACTTTGGCCAGCCCCGCAAAGACTATCGACCCGGCCAGCAGCCCGACAAGTCTAATCGAATCGGGCTATCTTGAAGATTCCAATGTAAGCGTCATCAAGCAGATGGTCACGATGCTTGCCTGCCAGCGCACCTACGAGGCCGACCAAAAGGCGCTGAAGAGCTCCGACGACATGCAGGGCCAGGTGGCTAGCGATGTCAGCAAAGTCCAATAGGACTGATTTGATCTTATAACTCTAAACTCACACGGCTGGACTGTTTGCAGATTGACTGCTGTAGACGGAAGCCGAAAGCAAATACCCTTCGACCGGTCTGAAGAATCGGGAAGGGGAGCGAAAGGAAGCAACGCATTATGATGCGAGCACTCTTTACATCGGCGACCGGAATGATGGCCCAGCAGCTCAATATGGACGTCATCTCCAATAACTTGGCGAACGTCAATACCGCTGGCTTCAAAAGCAGCCGCGCCAATTTTCAGGACCTTATCTACCAGGAGATCCGGCCCGCTGGGTCTGTCGTGTCCGACGGCGCTCAGCTTCCAACGGGCTTGCAGGTGGGCCTCGGTGTTCGCCCCGCCTCGACGGAGACGCTGTTCGACGAGGGCCAGCTCCAAAACACAGGCAACCCATACGATGTCGCGATCCAGGGCAACGGCTTTTTCAAAGTCTTGATGCCAGACGGCAGCGATGGATACACTCGCGACGGCTCGTTCAGCATGGACAGCCAGGGCAAGCTGGTCAATGCCAGCGGCTATGCCCTGCAGCCGGAGATCGTTATCCCCGCGGATGCATCGAGTGTCAGCATTGGCGTTGACGGAACTGTATCGGTCATGAGCGGCACTCAGAGCACGCCGACAACGGTTGGAACGATCGGTCTTACGAACTTCATCAACCCGGCGGGCCTGACTAATGTCGGCGGAAATGTCTTCAAGATGACGCCAGCGTCGGGCAGTCCGCAAGACGGCAAGGCTAGCCAAGCCGGCTTCGGATCGCTTGCGCAAGGCACGCTCGAAATGTCCAACGTGCAGATCGTCAACGAGATGGTCAATATGATCGTCGCACAGCGCGCCTATGAAGTCAACTCCAAGGCGATTCAGACGTCCGACCAGATGCTGCAGACGGCAAGCGGCCTCAAGCAGTAGGCTCTAGTTTTTTGAAGAGTTAACGACATGAAAATCCGATCCATCATTCTCATTTCTGCTTTGATTTTCTGCGTAAGCGTTGGCATGGCGTTTGCTGCCGACAATGCTGCTCCGAAAGTCGTCATCCGCGCAAGCGCGCAGGTGCAGGGCGATTTCTTCACCCTCGGCGATATCGCCGACATCACACCCGCGCCAGCGAAGTGCAAATCCAGTGCTCTGCTTGCGTCGGCGGTTGTCGGCAGGTCTCCAATGCTTGGCTCGACGAGGACGATCGGCCGTGGCGACATTCGCCTGAAGCTCCGGCAGGCGGGATACGATCCGCAATCGATTGATATTGAAGGGGCACCCGAGACGTCGGTCTCGTCGGACAACGCCGTGGACGTTGCGCCATCCGCCGGATCGCAGTCTCAGCCGGTCAAATCCGACAAGCCGCAGATTTCAGTCAAGGCGGGCGATCCGGTGACTATCGTCTTTGTCAACGGCCCAGTTGTCGTTCGTGCGAAGGGGTTCGCAGTGACGAGCGGCGCGGTTGGTGAGACGATCTCTGTTCGCCGCGACGACGCGACCCGAAATTTCAGCGCAACAATTATCGATGCAGGCTTGGTACAGCTTGCGGAATGATTACCACAATGAAAACCCTTACTCGCTACGCCATTCTAATTTCGATTCTGATCTGTTCGTGCGGGGCAAGCGCGGATTCGCTCTACAGCACTGACTCGTCAGGAAGCAGCGCCGGGACAGCAAGGCCGGCGATCAACTATTTCGCTGATGCCAAAGCGCACGCGGTTGGTGACATCCTGACGGTTGTGATTGCGGAGACGGCAACCGGCTCTTCAACCGCGACGACAAACCAAACGAAAACGGACAGTGCGGCATACGGGCCAGGCTTCGGGCCGTTCCTACACCTGATCAAGAACTTGGGTCTATCGGGAAACCTTTCGAGCGCAGCGAACGCAGGAACCACCCGCGCAGACAATTTAAGCGCCACCATTGCCGTCACGGTTAAGACGGTGTTGCCGAACGGCAACATGGTCGTCGAGGGTTCCCGGACAATCGGCACGAACGCTGAAGCGCAGACAATCACGCTTTCTGGCGTAGTTCGTCCCGCCGACATCTCGCCACTCAATTCAGTGCAATCGCCGCAGGTTGCCGACGCATTGATCAAGTACTCCGGCAAGGGGCCGGTCAGCGAAATTCAGCACGACGGTCTGATCAGTCGCATCTTTAGATATCTCTTTTAGACTTGTCAATTTCAAACTAACATCATGAAGATCATCAATACAACCGCTCTAGTCGCATCGCTTGGCTTAGTCAGTTTGCTCGCCGCGCCCGTTTCGGCCGCTCGGCTGAAGGACATCGCAAATGTCCAGGGTGTTCGAGGCAACCAACTGGTCGGCTATGGCCTGGTAGTAGGCCTCGCCGGAACAGGCGACAGCCAGCAGGTGGCGTTCACGCTTCAGTCGGTCGCGTCGATGCTGCAGAAATTTGGCGTCAATGTCCCGCAGACAAGCCTTAGACTGAAAAATGTCGCCGCAGTGATGGTCACGGCCGATCTTCCCGCGTTTGCAAAGAACGGTGGAACGATCGATGTAACGGTTTCGAGCCTCGGCGATTCGGCGTCGCTGCAGGGCGGAACTCTCTTGCAGACGCCCCTCCAGGCCGCAAACGGCAATGTTTATGCGGTTGCGCAGGGCAGCGTCTCGGTGGGTGGGTTTAGCTCAGGCAGTGGGGCAGGCAGCGTCACGCAGAACCATGTCACCGCGGGACGAATACCGGCTGGCGCGATTGTCGAGGCGGATGTCCCCACGACACTCACCCATGGCGGCGGGGTCGAAGTGACGCTGGACAATCCCGACTTTACGACCGCGGCGCGTGTCGCCAGCGCAATTAACGCTCAGCTTCCGCAGGGAGCGACCGGCGCGCACGCAACGGATGCGTCCACCATTTCCATTTCAGCAGATTCGAACGTTGATACGATTTCACTGATCGCGGCTCTCGAAAACATTTCGGTCAACCCGGATGTTCCCGCCAAGATCGTGATCAATGAGCGCACCGGGACGGTCGTGCTTGGAGGCGACGTCACCGTCTCGGCCTGCGCAATTGCCCATGGAAATCTGACTATACAGGTAACGGATAATACAGCAGTCTCGCAGCCGGATCCGTTGAGCGGCGGCAAAACTGTAGTGGTGCCCCGCAAGAGCATAGAGGTTTCCGAGGGATCGAAGTTCTTGGTCCCAATTCCAGAGAGCCCAACTATTGACAAGGTTGTTAAAGCTCTCAACGCGCTTGGGGTCACGCCGCGTGATCTAATTGCAATCCTGCAGGCGATGAAAGAATCCGGCGCGCTGCATGCCGACCTGGAGATCGAATAAGCGTCATGGTCAACCCACTTCCCATTGGCAAGGGTCTGCCGACAACGGCCCCGGATACGAACTCCAAACTCAAGAAGGAGTGTGTCGAGTTCGAAGGGCAGTTCTTTTCGCTTATGCTTAAGGAGATGCGAAAGACGGTGCCGCCCGATTCACTGCTCGGCGACGATTCAAACCAGCAGGACATATTTCAGTCGATGATGGATGACCACATCGCTCAGGACATGGCTCAGCATGGAGGGTCGAATAGCCTCGCAGAGCAGATGTATACGCAACTCCTAAAGCACCAAGCGAATGCGCCTGCAGAAGATGCGGGGAAAGTCGAGCCGATCAGCCTGACGCCGAAAGCCGCGCCGTTGATTCCGCTCAAGAATCGCCGAGGAAAAGCCGACAATGAAGATGAGTAATCAGCAACGCCTAGAGGCGCTCAGACTGCTGCATGTGGAAGTCGCACTTTTGACGCGCAACGAGCAGATTTTGGAACGGCAGAAGGCTGCCTTGATCGCAGTTGACCGCGCCGAATTTCAACTGCTGCAATTTCAGCAGGAAGCTCTGCTGGTTCAGATGGAGCTGCATCAGGCAGACCGATTCGCGCAGTTGCCGCAAAGCGAAGTAGATATCTTCGCTGCCGTGCGGGACTGGCCGCAAGCCGAGCAAACGAAGGCTCATAACCTAATCGAAACGATTCGAATTTTGGCGAACCGGCTCAAAGCGCTTTCAGAAGAAATCCGGCCGCTGATTGCAAACGAACTTAAATTTGTCGAATTCGAGCTTGATCTAATTATGAGTTCGGCCAGAAAAAGCTCTCATTACGCTCGGACGGGTACGTCGGCCGCGTCGAACGGAAACAGGCTGCTTAACCAGATCGCTTAAGTGCGATGATAAGCACTGAGCCTGATAACATTACAAAGTCATGCCGTCAATTGGAACATTTTATTCATTCGATATAGGATCCAGCGCGCTCGATGCGTCGCAGATTGGCCAGGATGTTACAGGTAATAACATCTCTAACGCCAACACTGCGGGATATTCGCTCGAGAGCGTCAACCTGCAGGAGGGCGATCCTTCATACGACAACAGCGTAGCGTCGCCCACGACACCTGGCCAGATCGGAAGCGGTGTTTCCAGCGGCTCGATCCAGCGCGCGTCAGACGCCTTTTTGACCGTTCAAGTCAATAATTCGAATTCCCAGCAGAGCTCGCTATCCGCACAGCAAAACTGGCTGAACCAGATACAGAGCGCATTCAACGAACCGTCCAACAATACGATCAACACCACACTGGGCGCATTCTTCGGTGCATTTGCTTCGGTGGAAAACAATCCTCAAGACAACGGTGTCAAAGCATCCGCCATTCAGGCCGGAGCTGCCGCGGCGCAAATGATCCAGGGTGCCCAGCAGTCGCTAAACTCTGCGAACACTCAGATCACTGCGCAGCTCAAAAACGATCTCAGCACCGTCAATAATTTAGGCACTCAAATCGCACAACTGAATGTCGCGATTCAACAGTTGACCGCGCAGGGCGCGTCGCCGAACCAGCTAATGGACCAGCGCGATCTATTGATCAGTCAGGTATCCGGACTAGCAAACATTACGACCAGCACGGACGCGAATGGCTCTATCAATGTATCCATTGGCGCTACCAGCTTGGTGCAGGGCGTTAGCAGCAACACGGTGAGCTTATCGGCCTTGCAGTCGAACGGAGACTTGCAGTCTGGAGAAATGGCCGGCCTGACGACGACGCAAACGAACTTGAAAGGCTATCAGACCAATCTCGATCAACTCGCGAGCCAACTGATCACAAGCGTGAACCAAATTCACAGCCAGGGAACGGCATCCGACGGCACTACAGGATTGAACTTCTTCACGGGGACGAATGCGAGCAACATTGCTGTGAACTCCGTCCTGCTGAACAATCCGCAGAAGCTCGCGGTTGCTGGTGCGACGAATCCGCCGGGAACGACTCCCGCACCTGGCGACTCCAGTACTGCTACCGCGATTGCTGCGCTTGCGACGGCTACAATGACGACCGGTCCGTTGACTGGTCAGACCATGCAGGGCTTTTATACGACGATGGTGACGGCGATTGGCGCCGACGGCAGTAGCGTCAATACGAACTTGACCACTGCGCAGGCGGCAAAAACGCAGCTAGTCAATCAACAGCAGTCCATCGTAGGTGTCAACCAGGACGACGAATTGACCAAGATGATCGAATATCAGCGGATGTATCAGGCGGCGACCAAAATCATAACGACTCAAAGCAGCATGTTGGATTCTTTGATCAGCATGGTGCCGAGTAGCTAAGACTTAGCAAGCCAGGAAAAAAATGCGAGTTACTGAAGGACTATTACTGAATCAGCTCACGAGCAACGTTGATACGAGTTCATCTTCGTACCAGACGATTCAACAGCAGCTCGCAACTGGCAAGAAGATCCTCCAGCCATCCGACGATCCGTCCGGCACAAACCAAGCGCTGACCATCCGCGCTATTCTAGTCAACATCAACCAGTACCAGACGGACGCCAACTCGGCCACGTCATTTATGTCCGACGCGGACTCGCAGCTCAATTCGGTGACGACGTTGGTCCAGCAGGCTCGAACAATTGCAGTGGCTGCGGCGAACGGCGCGACGCAGAACGCCGACAGCAGCGCAGCCTATGCGAGTCAAATCCAGTCGGTCATAGACCAGATCACGACCATCGCTAATAGCGACTTCGCTGGGGAAAAGTTATTTGCCGGTACTCAGACGCAGACCAATCCGTTTACGCCTGGAGACGCGACTCATGCTTATCATGGCGACAACGGAAACCTGACAGCGACGATCGGCGACAATAACGTCATTACAACCAATGTCAATGGTGAGCAGGTCTTCGGCCCCGTATTTTCAGCACTGGAGCAGCTCAAGACCGACATCACAACAAACAACGCGAACGCGATCTCAAACACAGACTTGCCTGCGATAGACTCGTCGCTTTCCGGGATCAGTCAGTCTAGGGCTGTAATCGGCTCGAAGGTCAACCAGATATCGGACACGTTGACCCGGCTTAGCACGACGCAGGCTACCTATCAAAACAATTTGAGCAGCGTCGAAGACGTGGACTTGGCATCGACATTCGCGTCGCTGCAGGTTGCGCAGAATGTCTATCAGGCGTCGCTTGTCGCGACGCAAAAGGCGCTGAGCTTAAGTCTCGCGCAATACTTGTAAAGAATTTCATGGATGAATCAGACTCGAGCGGTATTGCTCAGTAATATATTTAGAGGTAAGGAATGCAAATCAATACGACTCGTTTTGGAAATGTAACAGTAGTGGAGGACGACACGGTTCTCTTCGCCGACGGGCTGCCCGGATTTGAGCAGTCGCGCCGATTCGTCTTTCTGCCGCACACCAGCGCAGAGGGCGGGGTTAGCCCATTCCGCTGGATGCAGAGCATCGAGGACGGCGCTCTCGCGTTTCCGGTAATCAGCCCATGGCAGGTCAGCGCGGATTACGCGCCGAAGGTTCCGGGCGGCGTGCTTCGTGAGCTTCAAATCTCCAGCATCAAAGACCAGGCCAAGTTTTGGGCGATCGTTACGATTCCGCGCGACCGTCCCAATGATTCGACAGTGAATCTACTCGCGCCGATCTTGATTAACCGAGAAATGCGAACCGCCCGCCAGGTGATTTTGCTAAGCGAGCACTACTCTCTACGCACGCCTCTTTGCATTCGTCGTGACGAGCATTCGGCTTCCGAGGTCGCAAGCCGAATCGACTCAACTGTCAGCGCCATCCTCGGCGGCGGCAATGTCAGACCGATGCTGGCGTCCGCGTAACAGCTTCCAATCGCAATTCTCATTTCAACTCGCGCCCGTTTAATGCAGGCGCGAGTTTTTCATGCCGCCAATGAGGTGGGGCGAATTCGAGAAGTTGGACGCCTCGGCATTGAATTCATAAAGATAAAAACTGACATGTAAATTTGCGAGTAGCATTGTCAATTCTTGCGAGCAAAAAGCTGGCAAATTTGATTCTTTCCTGGTCTTTACTGGTAAATGTTATTGATTTGCCAGAAAACATATAAAAATTGTTTTGCGGCCACTTGACAGAAGTGAAACGCTTTGATAGAATTGATGCAGTTCGATACGCTAAGCGCACTGTCATCTCGAAGCGCAGACGAAGGTTGTCTGCGGCACCACCATGTAAGTTCAACTACTTAGTCTCTTAATTCTGCGCTCTATCCTCCGGTACGCTTGCGTCCGAACTTATTCTCACTGGAGGGTTTCTTAATGATTTCGAATAGTACCACCCGCAAGGGCTTCACGCTTATTGAACTGCTCGTCGTTATCGCCATCATCGCGATTCTGGCGGCCATTCTTTTCCCGGTTTTCGCCAAGGCTCGTGAGAAGGCGCGCCAGACCAGCTGCGCTTCCAACGAGCGACAGATCGGCCTCGGCTTCGCCCAGTACGTCCAAGACTACGACGAGTGCCTCCCGGTCGGCAACAACGGCTCCTCGTTCCCGATCGGCTGGGCGTCGCAGATCTACGGCTACATCAAGGCGAACGGCGTCTACAAGTGCCCTGACGACTCCGGCACGTCGAACCAGACCACGGCGCAGGTTCCGGTCAGCTACGGCATGAACTCGAACCTTTCGAACGCGCTGAAGATCGCCGCGTTCAACTCCCCGGCCCGCACGATCCTCGCGTTCGAGGTCAGCGGTGTCCAGGGCGCTCCGAACTCGGCCCTCGACTCGCTGTCCGCCGCCGGCAACGGTCTGAACACCGCGACGACCCCGGGCCAGATTCTTCCTGCCACGGCCCAGTATGAGACGGGCAACCTGAACGGCGGCGCCAGCGCCACCGCGTCGAACAACTTCGACCAGGGCTACGGCGGCCTCGGCTGGCACACCAACGGCGCGAACTACCTGTACGCGGACAGCCACATCAAGTGGTCGACCCCGAACAACATCTCGGCCGGCCTCAACAACGCGACGGCCAACAACTGCGGCAACCTCGGTGTTGCTCCTGCGGCCAGCGCCCCTGCGGCGAACACGGGCTGCCCGACCACCTACCTGTCCGGCACGTTCAGCTACAACTAGGCTAGTCCTGGCGTAGCGGACTCCGCCGATCACTCGGCGGACCGAACAACGCAGTCACCCGTCCCCGGCGACCACAAGTCGCAGAGGACGGGTGATTTTTTGTGCGTCGCCTCCTTCGCTCTGTACGCTAATTTGTGTAGGTCAGTTTTCTCTTAGAAGGACACGACTGGTCGTATGGCTCTTTGCGCGCATGAACAAAGTGAAATCGCGAACGCATGCCACAATGATGTCAATGGATGATCTTCGATCGAGCAACTCCGTTTCGAATATAGCCCAATCGGACAACAAGGTGCCTGCCGCTCAAAGACAACCGTCGCTAAGACTTTTTGCCTTGTATTTAGCTGTCGTCGCGTGCGCGATGGCAACGTATTTCCGCTCCATTTTTGCTGACTTTGTTTACTGGGACGATGACTGGAAAGTTGCCCGCAACCAGTTTTTCCATCCGGCAACGATTCTAAATATAGCGCATTTCTGGACCCGTTCCTATAACGGCGATTTTCTTCCGATCACCTACACGCTATTGGGCATTGTCAGTCGCCTTGCGGTTCATCATGGTGCGGGAGTTGCATCTCCATCGATGGGAGGTGATCTTGATCCATTACCTTTTCACCTTATAAATGTCGCGCTACATATCATCAATAGCTGTCTCGTTCTTGCGATACTCTTGAAGCTGAGTGGCAATCGACCAGGATCACTGCTTGGAGCGCTGGTATGGTCCATCCACCCACTTCAGGTCGAAAGTGTTGCGTGGGTTTGTGGTTTGGACCGCGTACTTTGCGGGACATTTTCGTTCACCAGCATCCTCCTCTACCTAACTGCTCGAACCCAACCAGCCGTCTTGCCGGCTAAGAGATCCGGCCGAACAACCACACTTCTCGCCTTCTCCCTTTCGATCGGATTGCTGGCGCTGCTATGCAAGCCAGTCGCGATCATGTTGCCCGCGACCATCCTGATTCTCGAAACTGTTTTGATCGGGCACTCCTTGCGCGATGTGATCAGGCCGCTCGCGCTGTGGCAAGCACTTACGTTGCCCGTCATCGCCATAAGCCAATGGGCAGCGGGGGCGTCCGTAGCCGCGTTTTCGGTACCGATTTTGCAACGATTTGAGCTCTATGGCGACTCGGTTGCATTTTATTTCTTCAAGCTGATCTTTCCGTCGGGGCTTGCTATCGACTATGGGCGTCGTGCAGACGTAATCCTACACAGTTGGTGGGGGATTGCGGACTCGCTGGCTGTCGCGGCTCTCTTATTTGCTGGTTGGCGCCTTCGACACACGTTGCCGTGGGTTTGGGGAGGACTGCTTATATTCGTCTTGAACATAGCGCCAGTATCGGGCCTGGTAGCATTTCCGTTCCAGAACTATTCGAACGTGGCCGACAGATATGTGTACATTGGGATGCTGGGAGTATCCATAACCGTAGCGTTTGCATTCGCCAAGTTTAAGGGAGTGTTGGCAGTCAGGACGGCTTTAGCGGGTGGCTTGGCGGTAATCCTCGCTCTCGGTATGATTTCGATGCATCAAGTCAAGTATTGGAGGGACTCACCATCGCTTTTCGAACATGCGATATCGATCAATCCGAAAAGCGATTTGTCGATAGCCAATTTGGGTTACTACTATCTCAATGTGGGAAACACTCAGAAGGCGATCGAACTCCTTAACGAGGCGATACGAATCAATCCCAATCAGCAGACTGCATATTTCAATTTGGGATCCGCGTACTCAAGAACAGGAAGGCGCTACGAAGCGGAGCGCAGTTACGAGAGCGCTGTCCGTGTCAACCCATCAATGTCATTTGCGCATTATAATCTCGGAAACAGCTATCTCGCGGATGGGAGATTGCACGATGCCATGGTTCAATATCAGGCCGCAGCCTCATTGGCGCCGGACGAAGCGATATACCATGATGCGCTTGGTTTAAGTTTGGCCCAGCAAGGCATGGTTGCAGCGGGTATTAAGGAGTTCCAAACTGCGCTTCAAATCAATCCCAATGACAAATCGGCCGCGGATAATCTGCAGTTGGCCAGACAGTTGAGCCGGTAGTTTGTTTGTACGAAAGGATGTGACCGATGAGACTTCAAAAATTAACACAAGACGAGATCAATGCTGAGACATCGGCACTGACTGGCTGGAAGGTGGAGTCGGATATCTTGGCTAAGCTGTTCGTGTTCGGGGACTTCGTCGCTGCAATCAAGTTCGTGGACGCGCTTGCGGTCGCTGCGGAGAACATGAACCATCACCCGGATATGGATATTCGGTACAACAAAGTCAAGGTGCAGCTCACGACACATGACGCTGGCGGGTTAACAGCTAACGACTTCCAGCTTGCACGCGCGGCCGATTCGCTGATCAGCTAGAGTTGGCGCCTGCTATTTATTGGTGCCTGTGAGCACGAGTTTGCCACCATCGACGGACAGGGACTGAACCTTGATCGGTAACTGGGGCGTTGCTTGGGCGAGGAATTCCGCTGCAAAGTGGTTGATCTGGTCTTGCGTAATTCCGGAGGGCAGGGGCAGCATCCCGACCTGCGTGTCTGTGGTCTTGAACGACACTCCGCCGGATCCGTCTGGCGAGAGGACTCCGTTCACGGTGATCTGCCTGGTTGCGCCCTGCATGTCCATCCAGCCGCGAACCTCGACAATGTCGGGATCCTTGAACGCGATCTGGACAGCCTTCACATGCTCGGCCGCCATTTTCGATTTGATTTGAGGGTCGCTGGTCAAAACCGTGTTCAGGTCTGCCTCGTCGAATTTGACTGACCGCATCGTTGAGGCGGTTGAGCTTGGTGCTGCGGTCTGTGCCGTGGGCGTGGAAGGGGCAGGCGATTTTAGAGCTGACTTAATTCGGTTCTCAGCGGCAGCCTGCTCGGCGGGCGGAGCGGGCGTCGAGATCGAAGGAGGGATGGTTGACGTGCGTGTCGCCAGGAAAAATCCGGCGAGCCCAACGACGACCATGAGGCCGATGATGCTACCAATGACGCGTTTCCACATTTTGCGGGAGTGCCTCTTGTTGGGTGACCGTCCCGCTAGGACTCTTCGGTAAAGATCGCGTGAACCAGCGGTTCGGCGTCCGCCGATACCAGAGCGATTACGGAGTCGCCCGCCATGAACCGCAGATTGTCGGACGGGAGCAAGCCGTTTTCACCTCGGACAACCGAGATGATCAGCGCATTTGGCGGCATCTGAAGCTCCTTGACACCCTTATTCAACACCGGAGAGCGCTCGCTGACCGAAATTGCGACGACCTCTATGTTTCCCTTTTTCAACGCCCCCAGCGGAATGACTTGACCGGGTTCGATCTGCTGGTCGATTAGATTGAAGATGAGTGACGTGCTGGAAACAGTGGTGTCGATGCCAAGGCGCTGAAAAAGCGCTTCGTTGACCGGATTGTTGACTCTCGCTAAGGTCCGCGGCACGGTAAATTGTCGCTTGGCCATCTGGCAAATCACCAGATTGTCCTCATCATCACCCGTAACAGCGACAATGCAGTCTGCTCGGCCAAATCCGGCTTCCGACATGACGCGTACTTCGCAGCCGTCGCCCATCATGACGATGTCGCCAAGCTCTTCCGTCAGGATGCCCCAGCGCCGCTTGTCCTTCTCCATTAGAAGGACTTCGTGGCCCTCTTGGTGCAGACGTTTTGTGAGATAGTAGCCGACCTTGCCGGCGCCGACAACAATGCAATACATCGGTGATTAGTCCATGTGCTCGCGCATCTGCTGATCGATTGATTCGAGATATTCCCGATGCTCGGCAAGTGCGGGTTCGTTGAGCAGTGCTTGGTGAAAAAGGCCGGAGACCAGTGTGGTCGTGCAAAGGGTTTCGATTCCGAGCTCTTTGTAGGCCTCCGAGCGAATCGGATCATAAAGGCGTGTCAAAACACGCTTAATTTTGAAGACTTCGCGCGCTATTTGCGCAGCCATGATGTTGGAATTGTCGCCTTGCGTGACGGCAATGAACGCGTCCGCGGACTCGATCCCTGCCTTGCGCAGAATATCCTGATCGAGGCCCGTGCCGATGACCTTGAGGCCCTTGAACTTTGGCCCGAGCCGACGAAACGCGTCGCTACTCAGGTCGATTACGGAGACTTTATGGCCTTCATTGATCAAATGGCGTGCAAGAGTCGCACCAACGCGACCGCAGCCGAGTATAACAACATTCATGGCGAAATGATACCAAGCGCTAGATTACTTTAATTTGCTGTCACTGTCAAGAAATAGGGAGGAATTTCTAGAGATTGTGGGAATACTGTAGCGTAAGTGCTCAGCAAGAACGACACGAACTATTTTACTTCATAAGCCTGCCCGCCTGACCTGATCACAAAAGGATTTTTGAGGAAAATGTCAACAACGCTCGATGAAACCACGTTAGTACTCCCCACTCCTAAAGAGTGGGAGCGCATTTTGAATTCCAACAGCACGACTGGCCCATTCGTGGTGATTATTTATAATGACGACTGGCACACGTTTGACGAGGTGATATTTCAGGTTCAGAAGGCGACCGGATGCTCGATTGAAAAGGCGAAACAGGTCACCGACGAGATCCACTACTCGGGCCGTGCCATCGCGTATTCCGGCACTCAGGAACGCTGCGAGGATGTCGCAACGATCCTTCGCGAGATCAAGCTGCAGGTTGAGACAGACCGCTCAGTTTAATCGAAGTTGCAAGCCGCACGAATTTCAGCCGCACCTCCTCCATAATTAGGGAGTGGCAGAGCTTCCAAAGATACTAACTAAGGTCCCCGGTCCGCGCTCTCGAGAGTTGGCGGCGCGGCTTTCGCGCGTGGAGTCGCCTGACACGACCTACCTTTCCGACGACTTTCCCATTTTCTGGGAACGAGCCCACGGCTGCATCGTCGTCGATGTTGACGGAAACAGCTACCTCGACGCCACATCCTCCTTCGGCGCACTGTCGGTTGGCCACACGCATCCTGGTGTCGTTTCGGCGGTTTCGAGTCAAGCCGAGAACCTGATCCACGGGATGGGCGATGTGCACCCTAGCCGGGTCAAGGTCGAACTCCTCGAAAAGCTTGCCGACGTTTCGCCAATCCCAAATCCGCGCATCATTCTTGGTCAAAGCGGCTCAGAAGCGGTTGAAGCGGCGCTGAAGACAGCGTTTCTCGCCACACGTAAACCCGGCGTCGCGGCGTTCCATGGCGGCTACCACGGTCTTTCGTACGGGGCGTTGGACCCAACTGCGCGGCCTTTTTTCCGAAACAGATTTGAGGAGCAACGCGGCAGATTTACCACGCACGTGCCGTTCGGCGAAAGGGGCGAGATCGAGTCGTTGCTATCGTCGGGAAAGTTTGGTGCTGTTCTCGTTGAGCCCGTGCAGGGCAGGGGAGGGATTAGAATTCCTGAAGACGGCTGGCTGGCATGGTTGCATGAGCAATGTTCCGAGTTTGGTGTCCTACTAATTCTCGACGAAATCTATACGGGATTTGGACGGACGGGCAAAATGTTCGCGTGCGAATGGGACAAAGTTGTTCCGGACATCATATGCGTCGGCAAGGCGATGGGCGGCGGGATGCCGATTTCAGCCTGCATCGGATCGTCCGACTTGATCGAAAAGGCATGGCCGAAGTCCTGTGGAGAGGCCATGCACACGTCAACATTTCTTGGACACCCTCTTGCCTGCGCGGGAGCGCTGGCAGCAATTGGCGTGATTGAGCGTGAGGGGCTGGTGGAGCGATCCGCGTCGGTTGGCGCGGACATATTAACAGTCTTAACGCAGATCGCCGGACAGTTCCCCGGTCTTGTTGTCGAAGCGCGTGGGCGTGGCCTGATGCTGGGGCTGTCGATGCAGTCGCAGGAAGTTGCAGCGTTGACCATGACTAAGTGCCTCCAGCGCGGTTTGATTGTCTTGACCGCTGGCGACTCAGGCGACGTAATCGAGCTCACACCACCGCTCATCATCAGCGACGACCAGGCGGAGTGGATGCTGGAGACGCTGGCTGCCGCCATAGGCGATGTTGCTGCGACCTAGATTGGGTGGCCGCGGAGCTCGTCTATTACATCTACCGGGCGAAATTTGCTGCGATGTTACTCGCAATTCGCGCACAAAACCAGCGCAGTTACTGGCATTTGAATGTCAATAGCAGCTACAGACGGCGAAATGCCTTTCCGATAATTCCTGTGGACACAGGATTAACGAGAGGCTTTCAGGATGAATTCGCCGCTAACTGCAATCGCATTGATTCTTTCGGTTTTCAGCCACACGTCGGGGGTTCCGATCAACTCGGATCAAAGCGACACGAGGACGACAGTATCAGTGGCGGCACATCGCAGTCCTGCAAAGCAGGCTGTACGCGACTATGCGGGTCAAGCGGCGACCGTCGCCAGCCCTTCGGCAAGTCCAATACCGCTCATCGCGATGTCTCCGGCGACGCCCGCGAATTTTGAACTGCCACGTAGGAATCAGGAAGTCTCTGAGTCTTCAAATTATGTCACCACTCCGGAACTGAAGTTGTTCGACCTGATCAACCAGGAGCGCGAAGCTGTCGGCGAGCAGACGCTAACGCTTGATCCGCTCTTGATCGATGTTGCGCGCAAGCACTCGGAAGACATGTGCGTTCGGGGCTATTTCGATCACTATGCTCCCGCTCCTGGACCGGTAACTCCGATGGACCGGTATATCGCAGCGCTTCAAGCGCGCCCGGACTACGCCATGGTCGGTGAAAACATCTACTACCGCTCTGTAACGGACTCCGACGAGGCTTCGGCCTTCGAGGCGCACGACGCGTTCATGCATTCTCCCGGCCACCGCGCCAACGTGCTGCAGGCCCTTTACACCAAAGTTGGAGTCGGCATCTACCGTAATCCCCAAACCGGCGAATTCTGGGTAACGGAGATGTTTTGTACAGTTTCCCCGCCGAAGTAGACTTCCGCTCCATCTTCCCTACAGACGACCTTCTCGACTACAGTTCTGATTAGGCGGCGGCGATCTTCTTTTGGAACCAGGTCAGACTTCAGCGCCATGTCGATGTCGGCAATGACCTGAAGGTCGAAGTCCTTGTTGCTGGGATTCGCCTGGGTTGGCGGCCTTCGAATGATGGACGCCAGCTGACCGCGCCGATCCTCGAAGTCCTTGCGCCGTCCGGCCAAGTCCGCAAAGGCGGCGGCGTAAGCGTTCGGCGAAGCTCCTGCGCGGATACCTGCTACCTGCGCCCTGATCAAAGCCTGCTCCTGGTCATCAAGCTCCCTAAGCACATCGTCAAGCCGTACCAGCTCAGCCCTTGGATCAAGCTCGGTCCGGCTTATCGGCTCTTTGTACGCCTGCCTAGCCGCGCGGACAACATCAGGACGTTCCACAGCGTCCATGATCGCCCGGACGACTGCGTCCTCAATCTTCTCGACGGCGAAGCTCTTTGGGCTGCACCGCTTTTCTCCCGCGCACAGGACGGCGTTTTGATATTTCGAGCAAACGTAATACCTGCGCGTGCCGGAGGCGTACGTCTTTCTTGTGAGTGCCATTCTGTTGCCGCAGACAGGACAGACAGGCAGGCCGGAAAGGAGGTAAATCCGTCG
Source organism: uncultured Armatimonadota bacterium (assembly GCA_963699265.1). Taxonomy (GTDB): domain Bacteria; phylum Armatimonadota; class Armatimonadia; order Armatimonadales; family Capsulimonadaceae; genus CAXSEA01. The sequence continues at coordinate 4,190,910 of OY969427.1, forward strand.
CGGGTTACCGCTCAACCGCGCCCGGTTTCCGTGCATGACGTCCTCGCCTGCTCCCAGGTTTCCACGGTCGTAATTGCGGGAGCCTCCAACATCACCCAGGCGGCTTCCGGAAGGTGGGATAACGCCCTTGGGGTCTTGGTGGCGCGGCAGTTCCTGCCGATCTGGCCGATGCGGGACTCATCCGTCTTATACCGGTACCTGCCGCTTGCGGGCTGGCTCTTGTATGCAGGATTCATCAGCATTTCCTTGACGGTCGCGACCCGCCATAAGAAAGCCGGAGGCATCGTGGTTCGCGTTCTGCCCGGTCAAACTCGACCTACAACGAACTACCATAATTAAGATGACCGAATCGATAAACGTTTGCGACGTCGGCGATGGCGGCAACACAACACTGCACGCAGTCGAGGAGACACACATCGCATCCGGTGTAAGCATGCTCGTGCTTCAAAATCCCGGTGCGCCGCTGGTCGCACCCGGCAGTCCCAAGTTTTTGGACTTCGATCCTAAAGGTAAGCTCTCAGGCGACGGCAGCTACGTCAATCTTCACAACAATGTTTGGGGCACTAACTTCCCGATGTGGTTCGGGGAAGATTTCCGTGCGCGCTTTCGGCTAGTTTTGGGCGAGTAACCTTCTCAAGACAGGCACCATCAATTTCGACGCTTTGATATGGCCAGGGCCCGTGGGGTGAACGCCGTCTGTCAGGTAGTCGTCGGGCAGGGTTAGCCACCCGTTTGTATCAAGAAATATCACGTTGTGGTCGCCTGAAGCGTTTATGTCTTGCACGATGTCATGGAGCTGGCTGCGCCAATAACCTCCGAACGGCACCTGGACGACGATTTTTGAATCGTGATGAACGGCGCGCACCGATCTGACGAACCTTGTGTATGTGTTCACAAATAGGTCGGTTGGCGTATTGTGCGCATCGTTAGTACCTAAGTTGATTACGATGATCACAGGCTGAGTTTCGTCAAAAGTCCAGATGTCTGGTGCCTGATGGTCCTCGTCCTTGAGACGGAAATATTGGACATCCATACCGGTTTTGTCAGGCGTGTAGCCAAACCCACTTGCAACAGACATTCCGCTGACCGCGATCTGCCGGTGATCGCACTGGAGTGCTTCGGCCGTAAGCCACGCGGCCGTTTGAGTGGCACGCCAGCCATCTCCGCCTCCCGCCGTGATAGAGTCACCGATGAACTCAATAACGGGACGCGGCGATACTGGTTTAGTAGTCGCACCGGGATCGAGTACGAGTCCTTGGTAGGCCATTTGATTGTCATGGATGGCAACGGCAACGACGAGCTTATGTGTGCCAGCGCGCAACGGGGTGTCGTTCAAATCCGTTAGCCCGGGTCCGGACGTGTCAACCTCCCTTGACGGTTCGCCGTCAATGCCAACCATTAGCTTGCAGGGCGAAGCTAGCTTGATTTTCACGTTTGTGCCAGTGAACACTGCACGCAGATACCCACCCGCGAAATAGCTGTTAGAAACTCCCGGGTTGCGTCGGTCCCAGCGGCCTACAAGTCGGACCTGATTGTCCTGTAGCGAGCCGTCGTGAGGTGCTGGCAGCGGAGCAGCGTATGTGATGGATGCGGAACATGTCGATGCAAAAAGCAAAAATAGGCAAATTATTCGAAGCAAATGAGTTTCCTTATGTAGCGTAATAAAAGCGCGTCTGATTTATCGTTCGTCGTTATCCTTCACGACAATGTCTTTGGTCGATGCTACGTCCACACCGACACCATGATCATAGGCATCTGCCGATGACATCAATCGGTTATTTGCGACGACAACGTTGCTGGAATATGCCACAAAAATCGCGCCGTGTGGAGTAAGCTTGCTGTCCGTGCCAGCATCTCCGAATGGCTCGAGATTCGCGTTCGAAATAGTGTTTCGGCTGACTACGACATTTTGCGCTGATGTGACCTGAATTGCGAGACCGGGGGTATCGTCGATTGTGTTGTTGTCGATTAGAAGATTGGTCTGTTGTGGAAATGGGCTGACTCCGTCGAGCGTGTTGCTGGAAATGCTTAGACACGCCAGGTGGCGTCCACTGTGAGTTCGCTCCCATTTCACAAAGTTGCACGACCGGAACGTATTGCCGCGAACGACCACATTGTGCACACCGTAGCCCTCTTCCCACCAGTTTGTGTCGCAAGTTAGCTGTACAGCGGAGCCGCAGGTGTGATCGACAGTATTATTTTCGATCACGCCATCCTGTACTTGAACGACCATTCCGCGTGCACGACTATTGTGAAAATGGCAGTTTGTGATCGAAAAACCGCTCGTAACTTGAAAATCGCAGCGGACGACCGCGCCTAACGTCGCTCCGGCGGGCAAATCGCGATCAACTGTAACAATCCAATGGCCGCTTTTGTCGTCCACTTTTTTGACGACCATCGCATCTCCCAACTTGGCCAAATCTTTTTTCGACCAAAACGATATCTTGTCTCCCGGCTCCAGTGCTTTGCCTCCTCGCGACACGACTTCCGTCCAAAATGCCGAAGCCCATGTTTGCAGTTGCAACGTGCGCTTATCCGGTTGACTAGAGATAGTGATCCAAGAGTTGTCGAGATTGACGGCATCGTCGCCTTGGCCGCTGAAATTGCAGTGGTCAAGGATGATATCTCCAATGGTGTTGCGGCACTGAATTCCGTCCGACATCAGCGAAATTGGCCTGTTTGTTCCGGGTTTGACCTCTATATTGCAATACGAAAGCTTGTAGCCACGATTGCCCAGGCAGTACCAGCCGATACCAGGGGACGCATATAGGTTGACATGTTCGAACGTAATATCGCTAGAAGTTGGCGTCACGCAAAATACCCAGCCATCGTAGGTGTGATAGCGAATGACGCAGCCCGCTCCGATTGCAGGATCGTAGTTCCGAATCTCCTGAATATAGTAGCTGCGAGTCTCCGGCGTAATTTCAACTTTGGCGGGCGTGTAGCACTCGAAGTCAATTGATTTATCCCAGCGCATGTGGGCAACATCAAAGTTGGAAACGGATGCGACTTTGCCATCCGGATCGTAAAAGTAGCCAGGATCGACTTGTACGGCCTTGCGGCCCTCGGCATCACGTATGATGTGCCCAGGAACCGCGAGAGGCACGTTCCAGTCAACCGATAAGTTTTTGATCATTACTCTTTTGCAGTGACTAATCTGAAAGCCGCTGAGAATATGATGAAAGTCGAGTTCGGCACCGTGGCCGTCAATCGTTAAATCCGACAAGCCGTCAATAACGACATTGGCTTCCGCTTTGCTAGTCAATATGTCGGGATCGTTGAACACATAGGAGCCCTTACCAATATCCAATGTCGAAGCATGCTTGTTGCGGCATGCGTCGAGTGCGAGCTTCATCGCCTGCCAAGCAGATACGGGATGGCCATTTTGGTGCAGATAATCAGAAAGCTTGATGATTATGCCGCCGTGTGCGTGCGGCGAATTGACGACGGGAACGCGGACAGAGTCTGGTCGAAGCGGTGTGAACGGCAACGCACAGGAAGCTGGTACTGTCGCTAGTAGAGGGAGAAAAAACGACGCGATGAAAATGCATCGGAACATCATTGCCGATTTCCTAGTATAGCGATGTCGCGCGGAGCAATGACGATTGAGTCAGCGACACTGGAGCCGGAGATATACTCGAATCGTGGTTCCGACAGCGCGATTGTTAAGGGCGACCAGTTCCAGTTGATCAGAATTTCAAGCTCAACATCCCCGCCGTCTCGGCGAATATATTCGACTCCTTTTGGTAGCGCGAAGGGCGCGCTTCGAACATTAGCTTGCTGCAACGTGCTGCCAACCACATTCGCGAGCGACTCGCTGTCGAGCAGTGTTCCGAGGTAGTAGGCAGCCCCGTTGCCGAAATTATTCATCGACGCCACGGTCTGACCGTCGCGCCAGCCGCCTCGCACAGTAGCAATTGCCCGCGCGCCGAGGAGTTCGAGCTGGTCAACCCAGCCAGATGTCGCCGTAGTGCGCACCTTATCCACGACCGCAACTTCGACTGTGCCGACGGATCGCTCCGTCGCGATGTCCGACTCAACTACCTTTGCGCCAAAGATCTCGGTCATGTGCGCCGGTCGGGGACCATCCGTGTAGCCGCAGTTGTCCGAATCTTTAGTCGCTGTCAGGAACGTGGCGATGACAGTGCCGCCACTGCGTACGTAGTCCGCGATCCGCGATGCGAACGTAGAATCCATCACAACCATCGCGGGCAAAATAATGGCTTTATATTGCCTCAAGTCCGCATTTGGAGCGATGATATCGGCAATCTCGCCACTCGCTGTTGCCGCCTGGTAAAGAGCATGAACGACTGTGGGATAACTCATGTCCCGGGAAATGGGCTTCACCGCAAGAGCCCAGAGGCTGTCATAGCTCCAAACTATCCCGACTTCGCTTGCAACCTTGGTCTGCTCAATAAGCGGACCGATCCGTGCGAACTCGGCCCCTGCCTCCTTCATCTCAAAATACTTACGGCCAGGAACTCCATCTAGCGGCAAAATCGCCGATTCAAGCTGCTCCGCACCTTTGGGAAATGTCCGCCAGGAAAAGTGCGCAACTGCATTAGCTCCTGCGGCAAAAGACTGCCAGGCGAACAGCCGAAGGCCCCCCGGCGTGACATCGGGCGAAGCGCCGTCCGACCAGCTCGAGACCGAGCCGCCGGATGTCAGCTCCAAGGTCATGAACGGCGCATCCTTTAAGCCTCGGACGAACGCGTAGGTTGCGGACGTTCCGACGAAATTCATCGGATAGAACCGAAGGGTAAACGTCTACCGTCGCGCAATCGAGCTCTTTCGTGAGCGCTTGAAAGTCGATCTTATTGAGGTAGATGCCCGTGTTATTGTGCGTGATTGGTTTAGTAGAGCTTGCCCGAATGGCCTCAATTTGCACTCGTTGAAACGATACGAATGAGTCCGACGAAAACCGCTCGTACTCCAAGATGAGTGTTGGATTATGCCGAAACATCGTATGAAGGTTTGGTGCCTCAATGTTTACACCTTGATGCGGAGGGTCTATCTCGTCGAAACCGCCGTATTGCTGCGACCAGAAAACAGAGCCCCAGCGACGGTTGATATCATCGATGGACTCATATCGCGCACCAAGCCAGTTACGGAACGATTCAGCACAAATGTCGCAGTAGCACCGCGCGGTGTTTTCCTGTCCAAACTCGTTGTCGATTTGCCACGCCATTATCGCCGGGTCTTTACCGTAGCGCTCCGCTAGTGCAGCAGCGATCCGGCGGCTGTGCTCACGATATTCAGGATTGTTCGGGCAATAGTGCCTACGCCCGCCGCGTGCCCGGCGGGTGCGGTTGATATCAATCGGCAAGACATCAGGTGATGCACTTATGATCCAATTGGGCGGGGCTGCCGATGGCGTGCACAGGACTATGTCAATCTTGCTATTCGCGAGAAGTGCCATCACCTGATCCAGCCAGTCCCAGTGATATTCTCCCGGTGCTGATTCCATCCGGTGCCAGGCAAACTCGCAGATTCGGGCGAGGTTGATACCCGCCTCCGCCATAAGCGCAGTCTCGCGCTCCCAATCGCTTGGCTGCCACTGTTCCGGATAGTAGGCAACGCCGTAATGCAATGACATGGTTTCTGTCCTTCTAATAGATAACTGTCGGTCTAGCGATCTTAATCGAGCCGGTTACGGATTTGTCGGTTGGATTTTCAACCTGCGCAAGAATTTGCCACGAAACAGGGTAGTGGATGATGCTATCGTTAGCACCGCCAAAATGCCTTGCCCACCAGAAGCCAAACTGGTCATGATTGATCGGAATTGTGACGTAGCGCCAACCAGACCAGTCAACTGGCACACCGGTCGGCGCAAAGCTTTGGCCGGTCGAGTCAACAATACGCAGGCTAATATCTTCGTTCGAATGATCCCCGTAGACCCATAGGCCTAGGGCAGTAGGCTTGCCATTGAGTGACACGCCATTGCCCGCGCCGTAATGCACAGACACCAGGCTCCAACTGTCCGGCTTACCCGGCTGTTGTGGCTCAATGTGGTAATCAATTTTAAGTGCATTGCCGATGGAGTATGGGTCGCTGCTAGCTGCAGCAGAAGTGCTCAGGAGGACCGAAGTGCCAGTAACTTTGCTTCCCTCAACTTCGGCTGGAAACGACTCCGAGAGTGGCAGTTGAACGGGGACGAGCGTTGAACTCGTTCGCAAAAGCGCCTTGGCCGAGCTATTTTTCAATGCAAACGAAACCCTTACGCCATTCGCGTTACTAGAATCGAGCGATTTTGGCGTTTGAAAGTCGACGATCGCCGAGACTTGGCCCTTGCTCAACTTAAGCGGAGCGTCAATGGAAACGCGCTTCCCATTGACGTCTACTTGCGCTTGAGCTACTACGCTGAGCGGTTCGCCAGACGGGTTGTCTAGGCGAACAAACAGCCTCCCAGTTGCAGGTGGCAAGATGCTCGCCTCTAGCGGCATATCCGGATCGAACGCGTTGACAAATTGGCTCACCGCGCCTTCGCCCGGAAAACGCATCGTAATGATTTGCGGGCCCGGAATCGCCTCGCGTCGAGGGTCAATTCCAAACGAAAGCAACGTTTCGGCGTGTGCACTCAGTGTTTGAACCTGGCTAGCGTTCTCGACCTTAATCTTGCGATCAAGTGGATTTGTGAACGAAAGCCCCACGTTAGGGGCATTCAGACCAGTGATCGTGTCAAGTGGAGCGCGCTGCCAAGCGGCCGCGAGCTCGAGCAGTTCATTGGGCCTGCGCGGGAATAGGTAAACGGGACTGCCGGTCAGCGAAACCGTTAAGCCAGCACGATCCGCGGCACCGTCCGGCAAGGTCACGCCGGCCATCGAAATCTCTTTGAACGGTCCGGTACTTACAGGGATGGTCACAACGTGATCGTTGGCAGACGTCGTCCATGCGACAATCGCTTCATCGCCTGAACTTCGATCAAAGAGCAGAACATAGTCCGACACGCTGCCAACTGCCAGACGCTTATTAAATCTGTATCCCGAAAGGCATCTGGTGAATGCCTGCATTGCTAGCTCCGCAAGCCTGGCGCTGCGATCTTTGTTGACAATCTCATAGTAGTATTCGGGGTCGGGTGGCAAACTGGCCGCATTGGGTGGAGGAGGGGTATGAGCAACATGATGCCATTCATATAGGATCGTGAGCGGCACCCCTTCAGCCAAATTAGACATCTGCATACGAACATCGTATTGCGCCTGCTGAAGCTCGGATCCACTTCGATTCGGGAGCGCCGAGTAACCCCATTCCCCGGCGATGATCGGGATTGTCTTGCCGGCAGGCCCAAATTTTCGTATCAGCGTTCTAATCTGACGAAACTGTGTTGCCGCACTTTCCGGATCGGTAACCCGGTAAGGATGAACTGTAAGCCCTGACCAATAGTTTAGTAGTCCGGCCCTACAGCACACAGTCAGGAACGGTATCTCTTCGCTTGAAACTCCCGACGCAGACGGTCCAGTGAACATGGAATCTAGCCCGGCCGCCTTCATCGCCTTGCCCGTCGTAAGCGCGAGCGCAATGTATCCCGAGTAATCCTTGATATCGTCGCGTTTCCATGCTGTCGTATTAGGCTCGTTCCAGAGGTCAAAAATGAACTTACGATCTGGAAACGTGGTTCTAAAATGGCGGGCAGACTGCACAAGCCAGTCGGCGAACTGCGCACGCTCGGCATCGGTTGCCGGAGGATGATCCCAGTGATTCCAAGCAATGAAGAAGAAATTTGTGCCGGGTAGTGAGCGAACGAGGGCATCGTACGTGGACCAGCTATAAACACCTGGACTTATGGTCTGGCATCCAAATAGGAAAAACTCATGCCTGACCCATGACGGCCCGACGGCTTGCACCTGCCGCGTCTCTTCCTTAGAGTATGGGAAAAAATTAAGCGGTGGTGTCCATCCGAATTGCAAGTTCAGACCGAATCCTGCTGGAACGTGATCATTGACTTTTACAGGCGCATCTGCATATGCTAGCGGTATGTCGATCAAGGCGATTGCCACTAAGACAATCGCGCATGCCGCACCTATAACGGATCGGTTTGCCAATTCGTTGGAAGTCCGATCTAGTTGGTGCTGAATGTAGCCTTGAAGGACGGACACCCGGCGGCAGCGGCAACCGGATTCAAAGTGCTCGCACCCGTTCCCGCCCCGCAGTCGGCACCGCCATTCGAGTTTCCGTAGCCCGCTGATACATCGCCAGCAGCGAAAAAGTGAACATGGCCATCGATAAATGCGTAGTTTGAGCCGCCCGCGTGCCGAAGTTCGCCGAACGGCGCCGTGCCCTCAGTAGCTCCTGAATCACCGAACACTCCCGTGACGAGCCGCGCAGAATCGCATTTAGAGGTGTCGCTAAACTGAACGCCATTCGAGGCGGTTCCAAAGGTTCCGTACGCGATTGGCGTATGGATATTGGCGAAATCCGTACGCTCGGGTTTCGAGTCGGACACTTCGCAGAACAACACCGTTGCTGACTTGCTGGCGATTTTGCTCAGCTTAAATCCAGTATTGGCATCGTAATTCGGCGGCCCTGACGTGCTGAGGTTGGAGTTGGCGGCATAGGAGTCCACATGGAACTCGTGGCCGTCGGACGCTGGCTCCGCGACAGACTTGTCGGAAGGACATTTATATGCCGATGCGTCCTTGACATAAGGATAAATCTGCGACGCCCAGTTAACGAGTTGGATCGCGCCCTTAGGACTGGAACTGTTGATGCCGCAGGGCAACGACTGGTCATAATCTTGAGCGTAGCTTTGCATCGCTGCCGCAAGCTGCTTTTCGTTATGCGCACAGGAGTCAATGTCCGCCCGGTTCTTCATAGTTCCGAAGACTGGAAGCAAAATCGCGCCAACGGCCGCAACAATCGCGCAGACAATTAGCAGGTCGGTGGTTGTAAAAACCCGGGCTATTAGTAGACAGTGGTCGAACAGGCATCGCAATATTTCCTTTGGCGCCACTTTATGAGAGGCGCGGCATCAAATCTGGTGGGATAGCAACAGAGGCGGCGCTAATTTCGCCCGCGAGCGCGCGCTTCAGGAGGTTTGCTGCTTCGATCCCAAGCGTTTCGAACCGGGGGTACAGACTAGTAATATGAAGCTGCCCTCGTTGGCGGCTCGTCATCGAACCCGACTAGCCCGTAATCCTTGCCAATAATTAAGCCCCGCTCACGTAGGAGATCATGCACCAATCGCGCGACGGGATCGTTTGAAGCAACAATTCCAATGCGTCCGTCAAATGTAGAGACGCTGGCCCTGATCGCGTCCACCACGGCGGGCTTCATCTCACCTAGCATGATCTCAATAACATGGCATCGGTCATCTAAGCTTGGCCAAAAAGCGACCTGCTCCGTGGGAAATGCACCAAACTTTCGCCACGCTTTGACAACACCGTTGTAGCGTTCGGTTGCCCAAACGGCGTCCACGTGGGATACAAAGACCAGCCTCTGAAATCCGCGCGAAAGCAGATGCTTGGCGGCCATCTCTCCGCCAACCACGTTGTCGTTGTAGACATGGATCGGCGGAGCGCAAGTTTTGCCTGACGAAACGTAGACAATGGGCAGGCGCTCAATAGCCGCAAGCTGCATCACCTCTTCAGCAAAACCTGGCGAATCATGGACATCTGCAATGAGAAGTCCGGCGATTTTTTCTTCGCGCAACGCTCCAATAAATTTCGGAAAGTCAAGATGCAATCTGGTGGGATCGGGCAAGTTCAAGTAGCGCGTAACCGCGTTATATTTGCCGGCAGCCTGTTCAAATCCGCGCAGCACGGACCAAACCCAGTGGGCATGGTGGTCGTCAGGCTGCGCATCGGCAGGAGTAGCTTGGTAGGAAACGGCCAGTGTTCCGATTAGGATCGGCGGTGCACTATCGGCCCTCAGCGTATCCGTTGGAACATGCGACTGGCGGCCGAGCGTCGCCGGATTACTTACCGGTTGAGCTGCGACATAGTTTCCAGAACGTGCGCGGCTGATGACATATCCGCGTCGTCCAAGCTCAAGGATAGCCGATCGGATGGTGACATGGCTAACGTCATAGCTGCGGCTGAGCTGGAGCACGGACGGCAACCTATCGCCAGGCAAAAGGGCGCGCCGCTCGATCCTTGCCGAGATGTCGTTTACAATGGATTGGCGCAAACCACGCTTGCCGTCAATTGTTACTTTCGCAAATTCACTCATCAAGTTGTCCACAAAAAACCGCTGCGCGAACTGGCTTCAGGCCTAGAGATTCGCTGCAGCGGCCAATTGTAACCCAATCGGGCACCATTAGAACGGTGAGAAAGTAATCGCCACTGCCGAGTAGCCAGTTGCTGCCGCTGTCGGAAATGCGGATGGGCCGCTGCCCGGATCGGACAGATTTCCACTTGCGTTCGTGCCGCCAGCAGATACTTTGCTGCCGGGAAGCCACTTAACATGACCATCGCATAGAAGATAGTTGGAACCGTTGTTATGTCGAGGCGCTGGGCAGACAAACTGGGGATTCGAGGTTGTGGTAAGGTCGGCAAATTGTCCTGTGGCCATACACGCCGTCGGCTCAGAAGCAGTATCGTTATACCGAACTCCGCCCAGGTCGTCTCCAAAAGTGCACCATCCGCCTGCTGAGTTCGATGTTGCCAAGTCCGTCGTTTCAGCGTTGGTTTCGCTCACTTCGAGGAGGAGCATTGTCACTGCCGGGCTATTGAACTTTGAGAGCGGGAACCCAGTGTTCGGGAAGTAGTTTGGCGGTCCAGAGGTGCTTAGGTTTGCGTTCGCTGCGTAGCTGACCACGCCGTAGTTGTGTCCAGCTACCGGAGCAGTTACCTTTGAATTGTCGTCCGGGCAAACGTAAATGCCATTTGCTTTGACATAGGGATATAACTGCGCTGGCCAGTTGACTTCCTGGCTGGCGCCGCCAGGTATCGAGGACGCGATACCGCATGGAAGCTTTTCGTCGTAGTCCTGATAATACTGAACAAATGAGAGCCCGAGCTGCTTTTCGTTGCTTGCGCACGATGTTTGGCGAGCCTTTCGCGGGCCGTTGCAAAGACGGGGAACAATATAGCGGCCAAAATTGCGATGATTGCGATGACGACGAGGAGCTCAATCAGCGTAAAGCCTTTTCGACTCGAACAGAACCTAGATAATTGCATGATTCACCTCTGATCTTCTTTGAAAATACCAAATGGATTACTGACGACATTAAGGAAGTGTGGTCACTTTACTGCCTCACCATACGGGTAGAGTAGCCATTAATACGCAAAGGGCAATTGACGACCGCCTATCCTGTTATGACCATATCCTGTGTCCCTATCATATCACTGACGTGGCACCATGTCAATAGGGCATTTGCGAGATTTATGCAGAGAAAAAGCGACATTTTTCGGCGAAATCCGCCTGCGAACCCGGCAATCTCAGGACTTATTTGTACAGTTGCCCGGAGTGTTGATTGAAGCAGGAGAGAGTCTTTAAGCACAGAACATGCACAGATTGTTGCAAATCTATTGCCCTTGCTGGCTATTTCAGTTACAATGTCGCAATTCGACCGCCTTTTGGCAACATAGGAGATGCCCATGCTCGCAGCAGTCCTAAAGGATTTCAACAATCTTGTACTCGAAGATATTCCGATTCCGAAGCCACGTGCTGGCGAAGCACTTGTGCGCATCAAGTCATGCGGCTTCTGCGCCACAGATTTTAAGGCGATCCGCGGTGTCCGAAAAAACGTCAAGTTTCCACTTGTACCCGGACATGAGCCGGCGGGTGTCGTCGAGGCGGTTGGCGAAAATGTGACACATTTCAAAGAGGGTGATGAAGTCATCATCATGCCTAGCGGCCATTGCGGCTTCTGCCACAACTGCCGCCTTGGGCGAACACACTACTGCGAGCATTCCTACACAACTGGCGGCGACGGCCCGGACGATGTTCGGCCTGGCAGCTTCGCCGAGTATACAGTGACGGGAGCGACATCACTCTTCAAGAAGCCTGCGTCGATCAGCTTTGACGCTGCCTGCCAAACAGAGCCAGTGAGCGGAGCATGGAAGGGTGTCGTTCAGTACTCGGAAATGGCGGTCGCCGACGATGTAGTGGTGATTGGAGTAGGCAGCATCGGCATGTACTGCCTGATGGTCGCAAAAGCAGCGGGCGCAGGGCGCCTCATCGCAATTGACACGAGCGACTATGCGCTTTCTGTCGCCAAAGGCCTCGGCGCAACACATTTGATCAATCCGACAAAGTGCGATGTAAAGGCTTCCGTTTACGATATCCTGCCCAAAGGCCCTGACTTCGTGATCGAGGCTGCGGGTCCGATCCAAGCCGTCGAGACTATGGTCAGCCTGCTCAGGCGCGGCACGCGTTGGAACATTTTTGGCATTACGACCCACGAAAAATTCGAGCTTGACGGAGGCCTGATGCATTTTCTTGAGGCACGGATGGACTCAAGCTTCAGCACAACTCCCCTTGCGATGGAGCGCGCCATTCGCCTGATCGAGCGCGGCATGGTCGATCCGGAAAAGGTGATATCGCATCGATTCAGCTTGCGCGATATAGACAAGGCGCTTGAAGCAATGGGAAGCCCTGAGCGCAACAAGGTAATTATCAATCCTTAAGAGGTGGCGCTATGTTCGGGATGGATGAATTCTCCGGAAAGGTGGCGGTGGTCACCGGTGGAAGCGATGGACTCGGTAAGGACTTCTGCCGTGCATTAGCTTCGGCGGAATGTCATGTTTATTTCTGTGCAAGAAATGCGGCGCGTGGTGACGCGGTCCAAGCTGAGCTTGGCCCATTTGCCCACTTTGTTGCGGCTGATCTCGGGGAACCGGCACAGGTTCAGGCGTTTGCCGATTTAGTGCGTGCCGAAGCGGGACATGTTGACTTCCTCATCAACAACGTCGCGGTCGATGATCGCATCAAGTTCGAGGATCTCACTCTCGAAGAATGTGACCGAATGTGGAACATCAATACGCGGTCCTATCTGCTCACTACGCATGCGTTCCTCGGTATGCTCCGCGCTGGCAGCGGCAAAGCAATTGTCAATGTCGGCACCACGAACTTTATGGTTGGTCTGGAGCCTTTTACGCTGTACAACGCCACCAAGAGTGCAATTTTGGGCTTTACGCGTTCGCTCGCACGTGAATTCGGACGAGATGGCATTCGTGTCAACATGCTCAGCCCCGGTTGGATTATGACCGAAAAGCAGCTACGAGAGCATGTCACCGAGCAGGATCGAGAGGAACTGATTGAGATTCAGGCGCTGAAACGGTTGATGCTGCCTGAGGACGTTACCCCTGCTGCGCTTTTCCTGCTGAGTTCTGCTGCATGCGGCGTTACGGGACAAAACCTTGTTATCGACGGCGGTAGGGTCATGGCATGACCTGGCGGTTGCAGCTCTAGCGGTAACGTGTAGACGCCTGTGGATTATGAAGCTGAACATACTCAGGATCACGTCACTCCTCATAGTACTGGCTGCCGTGTGCAGTTCCGCCTCTGCGCGCGTTCTCACTTATCCGCTGCCAGCAGGCGAGTCTGCGTCCACTCACTGGGCCGTAACCGCCGACTCCAAGCCCGTGTTTGTGGACACGGTCCGAACGAACAGTGGCGGTTCTGCAAGCTTTGCAAGTTTCGACATGTCAGGCCAGATTACGGTATGCGCTGTTTCGACCCGGCCCGTGCAAACCGTGGCAATTCTGCCAGCGAGCTATGCCATTAAATCACAGATCAACGGCAGTTCGATTGTCTTTCACTTAGATCGCCCACGTAATGTCACTGTCGAAATCAACGGCACTTTAGACAGCGTGCTGCACGTTTTCGGAAACCCAATTGATGCTTCGGTACCTAGGTCGAACGATCCTAATCTAATTTACTTTGGTCCCGGTGTTCACGAAGTTTCAACCCTAGACCTAAAGGACAATCAGACTCTCTATCTCGCTGGCGGGGCCATTGTTCGCGCGATCATTCCCCCCGATGAGGTACCCATCAACGCGCATGGCTGGCGGGGCCAGAAGACCTACAGGGATTTCTTAATCGCGACGGGAGCGAAAAACGTTACCGTCTGCGGTCACGGCCTTCTCGATATGGGCCGGCTTCCATGGCAGGCCCGCAACACGTTGCTTTTCGACGGCTGCACCAACGTCAAAGTCGAAGGAATCACAATATTGAGTTCCTCCAACTGGAACATTAAGGTTTTGCGCTCCGAGCACGTAGAGATTAATAACGTCAAGGTCATTGCCGCTGGTGAGAATTCGGACGGCATCGACCTTTGCAACACGCACGACGCGGAGGTGAACGGCGGGTTCTTTAGGGTGTGGGATGACGAAATCTGTATAAAGACGGTTTTCCCGCCGCCCTGCCAGCCCACGTCCGAGATACGCGTCACTGGCGCCGTGATCTGGAACGAAGTAGCACACGCCCTCGGCATCGGCTGCGAAACAAGGGCAAACGTATCAAACGTAACGTTTCAAGACTGCGACATCATCCATGATCTTGGCATCTGCAGTCTGACCACTAACATCTCCGATTCGGGAACAATGTCGAACATCCGCTTCGATAACATTCGGATTGCCGATTGCCGAAACAAGCTTGCCTTTTGCAACATCGTGAAAGACTACTGGTCCCACGATATGGACCGCGGCCATGTAAATGGAGTTACGTACAAGGACATCTCAGTATCTGGCACTACGCTGGCACCATCAGTGTTCGCTGGCTACGACAACGATCACGCCATCAATGACGTACTGTTCGACAACATCCGATTCAAGGGGCAGCCCATAAAATCGCTTGACGAGCTGAAACTGTCGCATAACGAATTTGTGCACGACGTTAAGATCACAGCGCGATAGGCGATCCACAGAAACGCTTGTGACCTAAACGTATGACGACATAGCCCCTCCACCGTTCACGAGAATCAGCTCAACAGAAGCGTGATGAACGAGTATGCGTTAACGGGAGCCGTGACGTGCCCATCCCTGAAAGGAATGGGATCGCCGATAGGACGCTCCAGCAGATCGACGGGAGTGGCGCTAGTCAGACCTTCCGCGAATTGTCGATCAAGCATCACTCTTGCTTTGACGGATTTTCCGGTCAACTCGGCCAGTCTGATCACGACACCGTCCGAATGCTCTGCCTTCTTGATTGCCGTAAGCATCACCTCGGGAGTCTCCACACGTGCAAATCCTCTTGAAGTGGGCAAGTCCCCTTCGTGAACGCCTGCTGGAATAACCATAAACGGATGATTCATCTCAGCGCCGAGTCTGGCAAGGGCGGCAGGGTCAACAGGCGCATCATGCAGTACGATGGCGTAGCGAACAGTCGTAATGGCAACTTCGGGCGCATGATCCGGCTCGAAACTCGAGCGAATGATCCGCAGCCGAAGGGCATAGCCATCAACATCATTGCCGATAATTGAGTGGCCGTACTTGCAGTCCTGCAGCAGCGTGATGCCCGAAAACACTTCATTGCCGTCAGAGTTTCTGGCCATTCCTTCAACGTACGCGTAGCGAAGCGAAGGTACCTCCTCGCCGTTTGTCAGATCCCTACCGACACTGCCAAACGGCGTTTCGTATAGGGCTGAAATGTTGGTCAGGCCGAGTGGTATCGAAACGATCAATCCAGGAACGCCGCGTGCGTCGCTACCGATTTCTCGCCAATCGATTTCCGCTGTAAAATCCAGCCTCGGCTCGTGTTCGCTTATAGACATGCGAAGCGATACCGCGCTGCCTGTACCAGGAACGTTTAGCCGCTGGCTGGCCACAAGTCCAGCAGTCGCAGAGCCAAGCTGTGAGCTGTGGTCGAGGATGTGAGCCCGCCCGGTCCACTCGATAGTTCCCGCATTCAAGGGTAACGGCGCTCGATCCTCAGTTCCAAGGATCCATGAAGTCATCATCCACGGCTTCTCGTTAATAAACTCGAACGACCCGAGCGGAGTGACGTAACACTTTGGCAGAATCTGAGCGCCGTTGCGCTTATCCACTAGCTCCATCACTCCCCCATGCACGCGTGATAACTGCATGCGCATGGTGGGAGTTTCCACTCTGTCGCTGACTAGCGTGCGAATGTCCTGTAAAGCGATATGCTTGCGGTCTTCATTCGAAATGCTGGTCGCGTCGCATATTAGAAACGTCCTATAACCAAGCGCAGGAATGTCTTGGGCCCTGAATCCGTATACGTTGCGCGCGTGTCCCCACGCCGTGCCGACTCCTTCTCCCAGGTTTAGCACTCGCTGCAATACCCCATCGTCCGACAGGACGACAACGTTGTTGGGGTCGAACTTGGCGTCGTATATCGTGGCAACAACATTCTCCGAGCGAACCCATGTGCAGGGATTAAAAACGACGAACGGTCTGAACCGGTCTCCGTAGCTGCCGGAACTGGAAATTCCCGAAGTAGCGGCGCCCAGTCCCGCCCCGGCTTCGAACGAGGCGCCAAATCCTGGTTCAAGGGCGCAGCTTCTTTCTAGTTCGCCAGCCCATGTGCTCGGCAGTAGCACTGCCGTATTGATGCGCCCTGTTATGGATTTAATTGTATTGCGCTTGATCGCGCCGGTGATGGCACCGACTTCCTGAAACTCTGCGCCGGCATATTCGCGAGTCTGCCTTACGCCAGAGCCGGGCAGAATGTCGTGAAACTGGCTAAATAAAACCTTTAGCCACGCTTCACGCAACACCTCCGAAGGATACGCTGCGCCAAATATTCGGCTAGCAATGATAGCCATAGCTTCGGCTTCAAGAAGATAGTTTTCCCCGAAACGATTTGCTTGCTTGATCAGGCTTTGGGATGTGTAACAGCCAGTGAACTCGAAATTCAGCTCGTGGGCAATCACTGGGATCTGCTTCGCGGTAGATTCGATCTCCCCTTGGATCGACTCGAAATAACGTTTTGCCGTACTAAACTCGATTGTTGGATAGATGGGCCAAGTTTTCAGTTCTTGAATGTGTCCAATCTCGAACTGGGTAGGGCCGCCGCCATGGTTGCCCATACCAAAGATGTTCAGCCAAGAGTGCAGACCCGTTTCGCGTACAAAATCGACCAGCGGTAAGGCGATGTTCTCGGTGATGTAGTAGTAACTGCCGTACCAGGTGATTTCCCGGTTTACCAGCACCCTAGCCCCATTTGGAGCCTCCCAATAGAATAACGCTGGGCGGTTATCGCCTATGCGAACGTGGTCGTAGCCGCCGCCAGTTCGGCAGGAGTAGTAGTACTTCACAGCGCCCTGGCTAAGTATGGCGGGCAACGTGTTCGCATGTCCGAACGTGTCCGGTTCCCAGTCCACCGGCTGATCCACCGGAGATAGGCCAAACCGTTCCTGAAAATAATCGCGTGTGTATTGTAGATGCCGGCACAGGCTTTCAGCCGATGAAATGTTCTTGTCGCCTTCGACCCAGTGCGCCGCGCTCACTTCCCAGCGGCCCTCCGCAACACGCTGGCGGATTTCGGCGAACATGTCCGGATGGTAGCGCTCCATGAGCGCATATACCGACGCTTGACCTTGGGAATAAGTCAGATCCGGGTACTTTTTCATCAGATGGAGAATGGACGCGAACGTATCGTGGGTCGTGGCGACTGTTTCAGACCAACTCCACATCCAGTTCATGTCGATATGGCCATGGCCAACACAATGCAGCTTATAGGACTTAGCCAATTCGCCGATTTCATGCAACATCCCTTCGACTTGAGCGAGTGCTTCCGACAGCGCAGCAATCTCCCCGCGAGCATCAACATTGTCCAGCAAGTTGCTGGCAGCGTCGATCAGTTGCGTCCAACTTTCCAACCGATCAGGATATAGTCCTGCAAAAGCGCGCGCAAACTCAATTTGCAGTTTGCCTCGGCGAAGGATGCGATTAATTTCGCCTTTTGGAAGCTCTACGAGTTCGTGGTTGATGCGCTTGTTGTATTCCAAAACTGTCTCCTACTGTCATTTCGAGATATTGGGATTGGTCGCGGTCGGTCAGCACCGATAGTTGACCGGGACCCGCGAAAGCAATGTTCGCCATTTCAAATCGCAAATGGGCACTTAAACATTCAACTTAATGACTGAGAACTAGAGTGCTGCCTTGCTAGACAATTTCAAGTCCGATTTTGGGCTTTATTGGTCGCCAGTTTCGGATACGTTGTCGTTGCGATCCTAACGCGTGCGCCGATGAACGTCCCTAGCTGCTTCTCTTGTGCCGATTTGCAGGACTGGCGGAGTTCGTCGAAAAGATAATTGAAACTTTAGCGGCGTAGCCTGGAACTCACGGGCAGGTACCGGGTCAGCATTGTCGAGAAAGAACCACCATTCGAGAATTTGCCATCCGGCGAGTCCTCTGTGTCTCGGCCAACCATTTGCTGGACAATTTACCCTGATCACCTTTCTTTGACTGTCAACACACCCAACCGCTTCCGATACTCTCCAGGGCTGACACGGTAATGACGTCGGAAAACTTTGCAGAAGTGAGTGGCGTCTCCGAAGCCAGTCCACTCTGCGACAGCTTCGAGCGTCTGATTGGAATGTAGCAAACGATTCACCGCTTCCTCCAAGCGCACCTTAGTTGAAAAAAGCGCGGGAGTCATCCCTGTCGCTTTTCGGAAGCGGTGCGAGAACGCGCTACGGCTCATGTTGTACGTTTGGGCGACTTCGGCGACTACGGTGCGTTGACCAATATTCCTCAAAACGTGCTCTCTGAGCTCGCCTAGCAAACGGTCGCGCTCGACCGCCGGATAGCGCACGCTAGATGTGTATCGCTCAAACTCGATCATAAACTCAAAGAGCGATAGTTCGTAGGCAAGATGATCGCGGATGAGTCCCTGCATAACCAGTTCAAATACGTTTACCGCACGGCTGATTAAAACACTGCTGGCGGAAATCGTCAACACCGGTGGGAGTTTGTTCGATGCAGCCCACAGGCGCTCGACGATGTATGGGTGGTCGAAATAGAGGAAGAAAAACTGCCATGGCTGACTTGCATTGGGCGGGAAAAAGTATTGATGCGCCGACGGCACGCGCACTAAGAAGGCACTTTCAGAGGGTATGGAATATGTATCGCCGTCCCGCGAAAGAGCACCCTCGCCAGAAAGAGTGTATTGAAAAATGGCGGCGGGCTGGGACGGGTTGCACGCGCGCTTCAGGCCGTCCCAATGGTAGTTATTGGGTTGGTCTTGTCGTTCCAGTCCCGCAATCAATGTCATAGGCGACGGCATCAAACTAGCTACGCTGCGTTTCGCGTGAGTTGCGTCCTCCAACCGGCTTAAAAGCATAGATAGCGAGTCATTCATGGCTTTTGGGATCGTCTCACAAATCGACTATGGTTTGCACATAAATGCCTTGATCGAGGAAGAAGTTGAGCCTATAATACCTTGTTCGTGCTATTCACGTTTAGCTGATTAGCAATTAGAAGGAACACTTCATGAAAACACCGAAGAAAATTGCCTTCATTGGCGCGGGGAGTATCGGATTTACGCGGCGATTGATTGCCGACATCTTGACTGTCCCCGAACTGCAGGACACGCAGTTTGCCTTGACGGATATCAGCGAGCACAACCTCGATATGGTGGCACAGCTTTGCCGCCACGATATCGAGGGCAATGGCGTCCCGGCGAGCGTCACGGCGACAACGGATCGCAGGGCGGCGATCACGGATGCCGACTATGTCATTTGTGCTGTTCGCCAGGGTGGACTAGAAGCGTTCGCCACCGATATCGATATTCCTCTGAAGTATGGCGTCGATCAGTGCGTCGGCGACACTATTTGCGCAGGCGGAGTCATGTACGCTCAGCGCACCATTGCGGCACAGCTGGATTTCTGCAAGGACATCCGGGAGGTGGCGAAACCGAACGCGCTCTTTATCAACTATTCGAACCCAATGGCGATGAATACCTGGGCGTGCAACAAGTATGGCGGTGTGAAAACCGTCGGCCTCTGCCACGGCGTTCAGGGCGCACATAGCCAAATCGTGAATTGTACGGAGCATTGGGCTAAAAGGGAGGGCCTTTTAGGTCAGGATGAAACCATTCCGAAGCGCGACGTAGATGTCGTCTGCGCCGGAATCAACCACCAGACCTGGTTCATCAAGGCGCAATGGCGCGGCATAGACCTCATTCCAAAGATGCTGGAACTATTCCAGGGCCATCCGGAATTTCCCCGCACCGAAAAAGTGCGAATCGATGTCCTCAAGCGCTTCGGCGACTATAGCACCGAGTCAAATGGCCATCTGTCTGAATATCTACCTTGGTATCGCAAGCGCACCGATGAAATTGTAAACTGGATCGACCTTTCAAGCTGGGTCTACGGCGAAACCGGCGGTTATCTTCGCGTGTGCACGGAAGGGCGGCGCTGGTTCGAGCACGATTTCCCGAACTGGATTAAGGGTGATCCACTGCAGTACACTGCGGAGCAACGCAGTGAAGAGCATGGCTCGTATATAATTGAGAGCCTCGAAACAGGTAGGCCATATCGCGGCCACTTCAACATTGTAAACCAAGGTCATATTACCAACCTGCCGAACGGATGCATTGTCGAGATCCCTGGTTATGTTGACCGCAACGGCATCAACATGCCGGTCGTCGGCGACCTGCCGCTAGCTTGCGCTGCAACATGCTCGTCCAGCATACGTGTCCAGCAAATGAGTGTTGAAGCGGCGGTCTCCGGGAACATAACTCTTCTCAAGCAGGCTATGCTGCATGACCCGCTCGTGGGTGCGGTCTGCAATCCCGAAGAAGTCTGGCAAATGACCGACGAAATGGTCGTAGCTCAAGCTCAGTGGCTGCCGCAATATCGCGCGAGCGGCGAAGTGCAAAAGGCGGCAAGGCGACTTGACGAGGCTGTTGCGAACGGCACCCGAGTACGCCTGCGCTCAACCGAAGGCGCTGCGCGAGTTCACTCCAAGTCGATCAATGAAATGGATTCTGACCGCGAAGAGGCAACCGCGAACGCTAGTGCGGCCGACAAGGGCAAGATGACGAAGGCGGGCCATGCTTAGTTTGAGTTTACTTCGCGCCTCCAACGGATTGGTAGCTTGGGTTTCGCCACGGCGAATCAATGCATGATTATGGCCCAGTCCACCTATCCCCCTTCCCATATAAATTGGGCGGGGGTAAATTTCGGGAGTGTGTGGACGAATTCTGTTTAGGCTGAATGCCTGATCGGTTGCGCGACATCGTGATTATCTCGCTGGGCGACGGCAACCCGACGACGTGGGGCAGTCCTGGCGGGCAGCTTTCGGGCCTGACCTACGACCCGGAGAACCACCTGACCTCGCCCGGCACCGCGTACTCGGCGGGCTACTACCACGACGGCATGCGCGCCTGGGAGACGGACGACTCGCTCGCTGGCGGCAAGCGGTACTTCCTGTACGCCGACCCGTACAGCAATACGACGCCGCTGATGGAGTTCGACGGCAGCGGCGTCTGCCAGGCGGTCAACCTCTCCGGCCCGGACGGATGGCGCTCGCGCTACTACCCCGGAAGCGTCTACGCGACGGGGACAAGCAACCCTCCCAACACGTACCCGTCGATGGAGCTGTACACGTACGACCCGTCCGGGAACCTGGCGCAGCACCAGACATCCGCAGGCAACGACTTCCCCTACAACTGGCCGGTCGACGACACGCTGGTCTACCAACCGTTCGGCACCGTAGCCGGGGAGCTTGCGCCGTACACTGGCGTCAGCGGGTTCGGCGGGCAGTGGGGCTACTACAGCGACGCGGCCACCGGCCTCGTCCTCTGCGGCCACCGGTACTACCAGCCGAGCGGGGCAAGATGGCTGAACAGAGACCCCATCGGCTACGCGGGCGGGATCAACCTGTATGCGTTTTGTGGGAATGATCCGGTGAACAGGAGCGATCCGAGCGGAGACGACCCATTAAACCCGTTTCATCACTCCGACCCACAATTCATGGGCGGCGCAAGAAACCAACCTCTGACTAGAATGACGCTTGCCGAACACTAGGCCCTGCATCGCGATCTTAGTGTTTTTCTCAAGAGGCAGACGAATGCGAGTGGCGACGATATGCAGCCACGCGTTAATAACAATGGAGCAGTGATAAGGCAAAATTTCACGCCTCAACAGCGACAAGATGCTATGGGTAAGTTTTATCGAACAGTTGGAGCAAAGTATAAGCAGGCAGCTGACGATTTCTTCAGTCAGCATGCGAATCAGCGGCCAGACACGAGGGTCCGAGCTTATTGCAGGGCCAACAATATTGCGCTTAATCAAAATCAAATGACTGCGCAAGAAATTGAGGACTTGGAAGAGGCAGAGAAACTAGAAAAGGCGGAGCGGGATATCGAAGCAACTCGGTTTCTGAAAGCAATGCAGGCCGCTGGAGAGGTTAGCAATGATCCCGAAATCGGAGGCGACTAATGCTTAGTTCTGACAAAAGCATTTCCTAAGGAATGACAAATGCCAATTCGAACCGATGAAACCCTGGTTGGTTTTAGCCTTTCGGGAAACGATAACAACACGTGGATGTGGGACGAGTCAGACCCGCGCGTTGCTCGATGCCCAGTCTGTCACTATCGAACAGATTTCTTCTCTACAAATCCGGACTACGTAACAAAAAAGCGGTTTAGAGCAGTATACGCCCCGGAACTCAGCACATCATCCAAGACAGCCGTGGCGTCCACATACGACGGACAGACAATTGTTAATCAAAGTTTCAAGGACTTCTCCGATCACCTAGGTTATGCAGATCTGAAATTCGTTCCATTTGATCGGGACATGCAGCATTACCATCTGCTCGCTACCAAAGAAGTGAGGTTCGATGTTTCCAGACACACTTTACGATTTGAACAATTATGCGCCCATTGCGGTAACTTTGACAGTGTTGTGCCCGCTCATCCAACTTACATACAGGTGCGGGAAGCGCTAGCGGACGGCTTCTTCCGGACAGATCTTCTTTTTGGCGGTGGAAACGGGAAAAGTCCATTAATTTTAGTTGGTATCGATACACACCGAAAACTTAAGGAAAGCAAATTTAAGGGGCTTAGTTTCCATCCGGTGTATGGCTTGCATAATCCCTAAGGTTTATCTAAGGTATGTGCATTGCCACATCGTTCCGTTTGCCGAGCCCTACAACGGCACGGTGCCCATCGCCGAGTACGACGGCAGCGGGAGCTGTCTCGCGGCGAACCTTGCAGGCCCGACGGCTGGCGCACGCGCTACACGCCGGGCGCGTCGGTCGACGGCGCGGCGTACTCCGCAGGCCTTGGCCAGGTTCCGAGCTTCACCAACTACACCTTCGACGTGTCCGGCAACGTCAGCCAGCGCCAGTACTGCGACTTCGGCTAGATCGAGAACTAAGGTACCATTCTCCAACTGCAGCCATCTTCCGAAACTGTACAAATCATCGAGATGTTTTGTACAGTTTCCCCGCCGAAGTAGACTTCCGCTCCATCCTCCTTGCAGACGACCCTTTCAACTACTGTTCTGACTAGACGGCGGCGATCTTCCTTCGGAACAAGATCGGACTTCAACGCAGTTTCGATGTCGGCCATGACCTGAAGATCGAAGTCGGCGTTGTGGGGATTTGCTTTGATCGGCGGCCTTCTGATCAAAGACGCGAGTTGGCCGCGCCGATCTTCAAAGTCCTTGCGCTGCCCGGCCAAGTCCGCAAAAGCGGCGGCGTAAGCATTCGGCGAAGCTCCGGAGCGGATGCCTGCAACCTGCGCGGTAATGATCGCCTGCTCCTGCTCAACAAGCTCCGTTAGCAAGTTGTCCAGCCTTACCAGTTCTGCTCTTGGATCAAGGTCGGTCAGGCGCAACGGCTCCTTGTACGCTTGCATTGCGGCTTGTACAACTTCCGGTCGTGCGACTGCGTCCATGATCGCCCTGACGACTGCGTCCTCAATCTTCTCGACGGCAAAGTTCTTCGGCTGCAGCGCTTCTCGCCAGCGCACAGGACGGAGTTTTGATACTCCGAGCAGTCGTAGAACCTGCGCGTGCCGGAGGCGTACGTCTTTCTTGTGAGTGCCATTCTGTTGCCGCAGACAGGACAGACAGGCAGGCCGGAAAGGAGGTAAATCCGTCGCGGGTTACCGCTCAGCCGCGCCCGGTTTCCGTGCATGACGTCCTCGCCTGCTCCCAGGTTTCCACGGTCGCAATTGCGGGAGCCTCCAACATCACCCAGGCGGCTTTCGGAAGGTGGGATAACGCCCTTGGGGTCTTGGTGGCGCGGCAGTTCCTGCCGATCTGGCCGATGCGGGACTCGTCCGTCTCGTAGCGGTACCTGCCGCTTGCGGGCTGACCCTTGTATGCCGGATTCATCAGCATCTCTTTCACAGTCGCGACCCGCCATAAGGAAGCGCGGCGCGGCTTGAATCCTCGGAGATAAAGCTCGCGGCACATGCCGGATAGACTTACAGTGCCGGAAACATATGCCTCGAAAATGTATCTGACGGCAAAAGCCTCCGGCTCAACGATAACGTGCCTGCCAAGCATGGCTGCGTCGTAAGCTCCGCGCGTAACATCCGCGTGCGTTACGATGTGATAGCCGTATGGGCTATGCGCGCGGAAGGCTGTTGGCCGGATTCAATTCGTTTGGCTCTACCTTTCATCGTCCGCTGCCGAATTAGCTTGCGCTCATACTGGGCAAAGTTGCCGGATACTCCAAAGAAGAGATTACCTCAGAAGTGTTTTCGATCTGCATGTCGCAGAACACGATTCGCCCTCCGACCACCTCGACTTCTCGCTTGATCTTCCACTGGTGCTCGGAGTCTCGGCTGAACCGGCCGCGGCGAGCGCACGCATTGTTGCGTGTGGCGAAATTATGCCGGCGGTGCCGGCAGTCGCGATTATGTTTACAAATTGTCTTCGGGTAAGAGGTCTCATTTCAACTCCAACTAATGCTTAACGTTGGCGGGGCCGCACCCCGGTATCCGTCGCATGATCCTGACCGTAAACGCGGAACTCCCACAAGCCCGGCTCTCCCTGCAAGATTGTCACCCTAAAATAACGCGCACGCACGGACTTCTCATCCTTATGAGGCGAACGTATTTGGATGTCGTCGTGACCGCCGTATTTGAACCAATGCGCGCCATCGACTGAATACTCCAGCTTATAGGCATGGCCAGCGGCTGGCTTCACGAAATACGCTTCGGTGCGCTCGACAACTCGCGGCGCGCCAAGGTCTACTTGCAACCAGGGCGTCTTGTCGCTCTGATCGGCAAGCCAACGGGTGCCGTTAAGGTCGTCTACGGCATTGGCCGGCTCGTAGGTTTCGGTCCGATCAAGTGTTGGATCATGCTCCGGTCTCACCTTGTACGGAGCGCGAACTGACGACGCGACTGCAGCGCAACCGATCGCCAGGTTGGGCAGCTTTTCCGTATCCGGACGGAGTAGGCCAACGCCTGACTTTGTCAGCTTGATTGGTTGGATGGTTCCGTCGGCGTTGAAGAACATCTCGTTGGCGTAGACCTGCCGCGTGGTGCTGCCGCGACCGAATTCAAGGTACGCAAAATACCACCGATCGCTACCTTGCGGATGGAAAAAGCAGCCGTGGCCAGGTCCGCTTACCTTTTGCGCGGGATCGGAGGTCGCTATGATATCGTCGGCGGGACCTTCCCACGGCCCCATCGGTGAAATACGGCTCATCATATAAGCGTACTGATAGCCCTCCGCGCCTCCGAGTGTGTAGAAGTAGTAATAGATACCGTTGCGCTTCGTCAGATATGGTCCTTCGGAATATCCTAGGCGCTTGGTGGCGATGACCATCGTCGGCCCGTCGGGCGAGAGCAGGTCGGGCTTAAGCTTGACGATATGCCTCAGTTGCCAGACCATGTAAGCCTGCCCATCATCGTCAACAAAAACCTCGGCGTCGATTGTCGCGGGATTGATCGGATAAACGTGATGATGTACTTTCGTCACATGCGAGCCATCCGGCGCGAGGAAGGGACCAAGCGGTGAATCGGCAACAACCTCCGTGATCTGGCCGTCTAGTGTTGGGAACGAATAGTAGCGGCCATTGCGTCGGACCAGGCTGCTTGGCGCCCAGTACTTCATGTCGAAATCGGGTGGAAAGCTGGAGCCTTCAAAGCTCCAGTTGAGGAAATCCTTCGACGTCCAAACCACCGGAGTTCCCGAGGTACGCAATCCCTGCCCCCAACCGTCAGTGGTCGCATAGCAGTAAAAAGTGCCGTCGATATCAACGATGCTAGGATCGGCTAGCATGTCCGGAATCAGCGCCTTGCCGAAATCGAGCGGGCCACTAGCGTGAATCGATTCGATGGCAGGCGGTGTGTCGGCGAGTGCGGTCGCTTGCCCGGATATGCCGACCGCACTGCAAGCGAGCGCGGCTTGGACTAGCAACGTTGAACGCAGTGTATTGGATTTCATCAAGCTATCTCTTTTTGAAGATATGGTTACTTTGCGTGGGATGCGTAATCGTATTCAAAGTCTGTTGCATCGATCCATCCCGAGTCGGTCAGAACGTTGTAAGTGAAAAGTCCGATCCGATCTCCTCTGTAGCTGCTCCACGTCAGGCGGGAAGCATCTCCTGCAGGCAGGTACGATTGCCCGTCCATGCTGTAGTAGTACTGAGCGAGACCGTCGCTGTCCCACACTGAGCGCAGCCAGATGATGGAGTTCACAACAACGCCAAGCGAGGTGGTGACGTTACCGCGGTCATAGATGATCGTCCTGATATCGTTGGTCTGCTTAATCCCTAGAATTGACCAGTCGCCCGTACTTAAGTGGGTAAGGCCAGCGACCTGACCGTTCGCCATATTGCTAATATCGAGCTTAACCGTTACCGAATTACTCGACGTTCGGTAGCTCCGCTGTGTGATCGTATTGGCTGCACGGAGAAGAATGTTGTGCTCGTCTTCAGGACGAATGGGTTGAAATGCGTTCAGCCGCAGCCAGCCGGGTCTTGAGGTCAGCGACCACTTATCGGCGCGCGGCTGGTAGTTCCACTCCCACTGCGGCTTGAGTTGGCGCGATCTGAAATCGTCACTCGTTGCGATCGACAGCTTCGGCCCGCTCTTGATCGGAACTTCGCCCGACCAAACCATTCGCCCGATCTTGTCTTCGCCTGGTTCGCCGATAATCGGCCAATCGTCGATCCACGTCACCGGCAGCAGACACATGGGCCGGCCCTCCCAATCGCCATGCCCCATGTGAGTCAGAAACATCCACTTGTCTTGCGACACTTGCAGAAGTCCGCCTTGATTGGGCTCCCGATCTACTTTGCCGTCAACGTGGTTAAGCTGCCGTTCCTCCCACGTGCCGTTCAGGTCCCTAGTTCGCTGCATCATGCAAACTCGGCCTTCAGGGCGTACCTCGCTGAAGAAGTGAAAGTACACTCCGTCGATTTTGTAGAGCTTGTTCGCTTCGCTTCCAGCCGCCTGGTAGATGATCCTGTCCGATTCGGGCACTAGGTTCTTGCCATCCGGCGTCATCTTGAAAAGGTGAATCTTATAGGTCTTGCCATCCGCCGGATCCGGGCTAAACCGGGTTGCCACAAGGTAAACCTGACCGTCATCATCGCAAAACGAGCAGCAGTCGTCCCATCCGGCGGCAGCCCAGACTTGAGTCAGCGGTTCCCACGGGCCAGCCGCACTAACCGAGGAGGTCATGAAGAAACCTTCGTCCGGCGTTCCGAAGTAGATCCAAAAGCGTCCTTTATAATGGCGGATCGATCCTGCCCAGATGCCTCTTCCGTAGCGATTCATCTTGTTCCAATTGAGATCAGGACTGATTCTCGTCAAATCGTCGGCCGCGTGACCGATGATCTCCCAGTTGACTACATCCTTCGAGTGCAAAATGACCATGCCAGGAGAGAACTGCATCGTCGATGATATTGCGTAGTAATCGTCGCCCACCCGGATCGCGTCCGTATCGCTAAAGTCGCCGGGGACGATTGGGTTTTGGTAACGGCCGTTGCCGAGATCGCCCCAATCCGTAGAAGCGGCCGCAAGAGGCACAAGAGTAGCGAGGAACAAACACGTTAGGAACAAAGCAGGGATTGAAAGTGACATATGAATGTGATTGAACTGCACGCAAACGCTTTGGCCCTCGGACAGGTTCTGCGGATCCTTACCGCGGAGACAACCGATACAGCTCGGCACAGTGCGGAGCTAGGCTAATCTTTAGACCAGTGGTCGATGTGCCGATCTCCTTTTGCAGCCACAGATCGCGCACATTGACGGGCCCGAGAAACCCGAAACCCGTGAGCGGGATTGAAACGTCAATTGGCGCATAATCGGGGTTCTCCCTGCTTCCTCCATTAACATTGAATACCGCAACATAGCGATCGCGAGACCCCGTAACTCCCGCACTCCAAACGATCAAACCGTTCTCATGAAGCACCTGGTGATTGTCGAAACTAGACTTGTTCACTTCGAGCACCTCATCGTTCGTAAGCAGGCCAAGGGTTCGAGCGTTGATATCCCTCATGTCAGCGCCGAGGATCAGGGGTGACCGCGCGATGCACCACAGAGACATAAGCGTCTTCTGCTCATCGTACGTAAAGCGAGACTGTCGGTCGGTTCCGTCTATGGTGCATTTCTCTGCAATATGGCCAAAAGGGATCATATCGGCATCGGGCCAGTGACCGTGTCCTGCACATCCCGACCACGACGAAAGCAAGTCAAAATTGTGCCTTAACTTTGACCAGTCATCCCAAAAATCACCACTTATGCGCCACATGTTGGCGTTTGCCATAATGTGGTCCGCCCTCCACAGCGGCGTCTCGCCTGCCGAAGTGCTGAAGACAATGGGCCGCCCAGACTTTAGGATCGCCCTGTGTATCATCTCAATCTCTTTGTCACTGTACGGCGACGAAAGGTCATCCACTTTGATCAAGTCAAGGCCCCATGATGCGTACAGGGCAATCATCGAGTCGTACCACGCTTGACCTGCTGGATTGTCCTTGACGCCGTACATATCTGGACACCAACCGCATGTGCTTTGTGTATTGGCAGCGTCCGCGGCGGTAAAAGAACTGCCCGCAATAGGCGTGTTATTGGCGACACTCTGCCGAGGTATGCCCCGCATCATATGAAATCCGAACTTCATGCCCATCTTATGGATCTGATCTATCAGCGGCTTGAAACCAACACCGCCCGCCGCGGACGGAAACCTTGCGACTGACGGCATTAATCGCCCATATTGGTCGCTGGCTAGCTTCGCCCCAGCCCGGTCCTTGTTAAAGTTTCGATCGTCGTACGATGAAACGTCGTCATACCAGCGCGCGTCGATGACAAAATACCGCCATCCGTGAGCGAGAAGCTTCTCCTGCATGGCTTTAGCGCTTGCGATGGCCTCGTCTTCAGTAATGCTCGTCCCGAAACAGTCGTAGCTGTTCCATCCCATTGGCGGAGTCGCAGCAACCTGCGATACCAGCGGCTCGTGAACGTTGATAGCCGATTCAGAAGCGGGCATCGACGCCGCCGTTGTCTGTTGGCCCTCGTTTTGGGCTGCCAGTGCTGGTTCCACGACGGGAAAGGCGACCAGAATAAACACGGATATTATTGCGGAGCCCTTAAAGCTGGACATGATTGACATTGTAATGATCCTTTGAGCAGGGTGTGCGAGTTTCGTCACCCCAGGTATCGCGCCGTATTCACCGACAGCAAAATTCCCGCACTTGAGACAGTGCTTTCTTTTTTAAGGCCACCTAAGGGTTTGGCCCGTTTGACGCGGTGATAACTTCCTGCCGGTGACCGAAGATGCGCAGCTCAGATGGCTCGAACAGACTGCCCCCCTGCTTTTGCAGGCGAAAGTATCGAAATGTCGAGGTGGCAAACCGTTCGGCAACTTCCATTCTGGTCAGCTCAGTGGCAGCCCCACAGGCTTGCGGAGTCAATTCGGTCCAGTTTGAGCCGTCGTTTGACCCGAAGACTTTCGTGTCAGCAATGCGGTCCTCGAAATTGAGCCGCCCTTGAATTGCGAAGGCTGTCGCAGAGAACGTGAAGTTCGGCCCAAAATCGAACGTGAGATTCCTCCCCTTGGTGGCATCCGCACTCACCCACGTGTCGCAGTTACCGTCGGCAAGCACACCTAGCCAATCGCCCGCCGTCAACGTCTGCACCACTTTGGTATAGTCCATACTGCCATCCGGCAGCAACGGAGTAAGCAGCTCAAGCGCTTTGGTTGCTTTCTGCATCTGCGACAGCTTCTGAACGAACTCGACATCGCTTGCAGTTTTCGCGGAGGAGGCTACGTCATCGCTGCTTGCCTCATAGCGCTTAAGCGTTGCTGAGACATAGCTCGCGCGAGGATCGAATCCAGCCTGGGCGAGCTTAATCGCTGCGAGCCTATCGGTCGCGACATCGATCTGTTCTGCACATGGCGCGACCATCTCGCCTGATGCCGCCTGTACGATGAACCAATACTCGCCGGCTTTTGCGGGCTTCCATGCGAATGTTCCTGTAGTCGGATCCAGTGCGCTGCCGCTCGGCTTGTCCAGGCTGGTGTATGTGACCGCACTCCTCCCGTCAGCGCTCATAGCGCTGAAATCCAAAGTGATCGGCGCGCCAGCATACGCAACTGCGCGCAGCACGGTCTGACCCGATTTGAACGTGGGAGGTAGCGCTGTCGTACCGGGATTGCGATAAAGCGTGTCGATATCGACAGTTGTCTTCGGAGTGCCTGTGATGGAAGCAAAGACGATATTCGGAAAGTGTTCGAGCTTGCCCATTGTATAGGAAACAGTCCGCCACTTTCCCTGCGTGTTTGGAAGCAGCCACGGCTTTTCGAATCCGGACATCGCCATGGATGCTGTGCCGGTCGTTCTGACACTTAGCGCCACTGTCTTACTGTCCGTCGCGCAACTCAGAAACGCGAACTTGGCGTCAGGCGAGGACGGGGTTGCCCGGAGGAACGCGTTGTCGCCTTCAATTCTGACGTTGACGTTTTTGCCCAGGCACGTCAACCGCCGAACGACTTCGACTGCATCTGGCTCCTGTACCGTCGGCGGAATTTTGGCCGCTTCCCCTGTGGCGTACTTGGGAATGTACAGCCACTCCGTGTTCGAGCTAACGATGCGTTTGCTGAATGCTTCGTAGTAGTACGGGGCTATCTTGGCGACGTCCATGTGCTTGGTGTACGTGTAGTAATAGTACAAATCCCAAATTTCGAGCTCCCTTATGCGGCCGCGATAGTTATCGGCGATTCGGGGGTAGACTGCGACGGCCTTGCCGTCGGGACCGATGCTGTACGCGACGGCGATCCACGGCGTGTCATAACCAAGCATGAAGCGGCAGAAATAGTCATCCGCTGCCAGGATGCGGCCACCGAAAAACTCGTAGGCGCCGACAGCGTCATTCGCCGTTGATATCTCGCCTGATACCGGGTCCACTCTTGTGTTCTGCGCGTACATCAATCGCGCAATGTTGGTGAATATTTCGGCATCATCGCCTGCGTGAGCTTGATCGCGCCCCATTTCCACGAGCTGAACCTGAGGATGGGCTACCTTGATCCCGGTCGTGGCATCGGTGTCAACCAGTCGCGCAAGGTCCTTGATCGAAAAGCAGCATCCTTTGTTGGGAGCCGTTTTGTCAACGGTAAACCACTCGACACGCTTAGAATAAGAGGCCCGATCATTTGTGAAGATGAAACCCGCCATCGACGCCGCCAGAGGATAACCGGCCTGATTCATGAACCAACCATTGCCGTCAAAGAATGTATGGATTGCGGGATTAATGAAGTTGCTCTCGAAGTTCGACGTGTCGGTATCTGTCCATGTTAGGGCGGGATCGTCCGTGCTTGTGTAACGCAGAAGTTCCGCAGCGGCGATTAACGATTTGACTGGGTAGGGCGCATGTATGTGGGCATCGGGATATTCGCGGAATTTGGCGGGGTCAAGCTGGGACCAGATGCGAATGATGTTCATGGCGTTGACACGATAGGTCTTGTCGCCAGTGAAGTAGTACATTAATGTCTGCTTGTATGCCGTGTCTCCGTCAATGCCCAGTCGCCACTGAAAGCCGGGATTGTCAAACGCGACACTGTCCGGCTTGTTGGGGTCTGTGCGGCTTTGATTTCTTATCGATATCTTCGTTGCCGCGTTCGGGTCGGCTGCCAACTGCTGGAATCCCGAATACCAGGGTTCGCGTTTCGCCATAACCTGTTCTCTGGCATCGTCAAGGATTGCTTTCGTGAGGCCAATTCCCGGATGTACAAACCCGTTAGTGATTGTTTCGTGAATCTGGACACGGTCGGTCGGTGTGGGCGTCGATGCCACCGCCTCAGCTCGTGACACCGTGCATGCGCCCAGCATTGATAAGAGGGCTACGGCGCAAGTCGCCAATCGCGCGAGTCGTTTTATCGTTGGCATTCCTAAAGTATTCATTCTGAGGTTTATTGATCTAGCCGATTGGCAGCTACACGGCTTTCGTAATATGGAATGCGACATAAACCGGCTCGGCAGATTTCACCGGCGACGCCCCTGCTCTTCCCCATTGCCACGCCACAACGCGAACTTCCACTGGGAATATGCTACGCGGAGGGATGGGAGTGAACTTCAACGAGTTCCCCTCAATGATCGCCGGGCCCGAGTCAACGTAGTACGCAACTGGCAAGCCCGAGGACGCGGTCGCTGACAGTTTGATAGGTCGGCGGTGGGAGACGTCGGCGAGAGCGGGAAACGTGATTACGTTATTCGCTCCGATTGTGTTGTGCGCAACAAATATCCCTGCAGCCTGCGGCCTGACCACCTCCTTCCAATCTGTCGGAACCATGGTCGAAATGAACGCGTTGTAGGATCTGTACGCGCTGGCAAAGCCCGACTGATCGAACTCGATACGGTATTTGTTGTCGTCCACATGTGCAATCGGCCCGCACAAGACGTTAGGCGTTAATTGCTTGGCTTGGGTCGATTTGGCGAGATCGTCGGTCCAATCGGTGTCAGGCGCAATTGTCCCGTCGACCACGTACGAGCTGAACCGAAATGTCCTGCCATCTTCGTCCGTCGCGAGCTTTGGTCGGAACAGGCCGTTGGACGGTGCCATGACCTTCCCGGCCTGGACGTAGATAATGGAGCGATTGGCGGTCAGCGTTCTACCCGCTCCGTAAGCCTCCGTCGCCTTCGCCATCTCCTCGTCAAAGCACCAAAATGCGTTGGCACGGTCGCCCTTGTAATCCGCGTACGGAGCCGCAGCGAACTTGCGTCCCGTGTCCGGCGACCAGAGGTTGACGAGCCAGCCCAGCTTCGGGTCGACTGGTTTTAGCGCAACGGGTCCATCAACCGGAGAGTTCTTTGGCATACGGTATTCGACGGCCTTTCGGACGAACATCGCGAGGAATCGCACCTGAGCATCCGATGTGTCGAAATGGCCATGACCGATGTCCGGCAGCATCGCAAGCGGAGTTCCGGGATGCGCGGCAACGTAGTCAAGACCAGGCTGCGTGCGCTTATCCCACCATTGAAACTGCCCCATCGTAAACAGACCAGGGATCCCATCTAGGGTGACGTTGCCCCAATCCGGATATTTCGCACCGTTCCCGGTCAGGTTTGTGCGAGGCGTATCGCCATGGACTGAGAGCGCCGCAAGAGTGCGTTGCGGTGCCCACGCCGCGAAGTTCCAGGGGTAGCTCGCGGCAGCGGAATGACCAATTGGTATGACCGGGGCATACACCAGCTCCGTGTAACCTGACTTAGCCGCCAGAGTTTTCATCATGTCGTCGAACGCATCCCCGGCTCCTTTGTGGAAGTCGAAGGTAAAGTCGATGTTAGGCATGATCCACACTTCGGCAACATTCAGCATTTCCAACTCCTGTCGAAACTTGGGGTTCAGCAGAATGCTCTCTTCAAGCAAATTGTGTTGGGCGACGATCACCGCACGCACCTGTTGGCACTTTGGCGGTACCCAGAGATAGGCGCGCGGGTGATCGTGGATCTCCCCGCTAGTAACCGAGTCGATCGTCGCCGAGTACTGCCACAAGCCTGCGGCCGCAGGAGTCAGCGCGTCGAAGACGGCCGATAACGCGAACAAGACCGTAAGCATTGTTGCTGTCGAAAGGCGGTTCATCGGGATCCTTCCTTGATCGTTACGTTGTCGAACGTCGCGTTGTTGGCCTTGTCGTTGTCGCTACTGACCGCGAGGCCAACGTAGACATCGCTTGCCATGCGAACCGTAGTCGGACTTCCGACCTGGTACCAAGTAACACCGTCGAGCGACTGGTAGCCGGTGAACTGATCGCCGGTTCGCTTTATTCGGAACCAAGTCGTACCGCTTGAGTAGCCGTTTCCGTATTGCCAAGAAAACGGATATCCGAGGGCTGTCCGGCCGCCGAAGCGCGCTTCCCGGTTACCGAGGTCGCCGACAACGATCGCAACCGCTTTCGAGAACTTATTTAGGACTTCCCGTGCCATCAACCCTCTCCGCGAAGGCCAGGCACCATCGCCACCAGCGCTTAGCTGTCGAGCCGTGAAGGTAAAGTCACCGGTGTGCCGCTTGTAGACGAACGAGAAGCCGTCATAGATATCGCTGCCAGCCCCGATACCTTCGGATCCCGAACCGGTCATGCCGATGGTTCCCCCGTGAATATCGCCATGGGTCGTTGTTCCCTTCACCGCGCAGGTACCCAGATCTGTCTGAGCCCAGCCATCTGGCAGCCCATCTTGAAGTCCCGGTACCGCGGTCGCGCTCACCACTTCCGATACTGCCGATACTCCCGCCGCGTTCCTAGATGCGACACGATAGTAGTAGGTTGTGCCCGCCTCAACTTTGCTGTCCCAGAAAGTCGGGAACGTGCCGCGGTAGTTTCCAACCTCGGTAAACGGGCCGTCTGTTGACGTTGCCCGCGAAACGATGAAACCGTCGGCGGTCTTACACGGCGACGAGGTCAGCAGAATATTGCCGAGTCCGGGATCCGTCGCAAGGCCCGTAGGAACAGGTGGCACCGCAGCCGGAGGATACGGTGAGCGTTTGGCGTCGAGCGTGTAGATCAACGTACCGAAGCCGAAGTTGTCGTCGTGGATCATCGCCTCGGGCCGGTACAGCGCGGCCATCGCTTCGAGGCCCGGCGACTTTAGCCCTTCGAGAACGCAATAGTGATTGTAGAGCAACTCCCAGATCGGCCGCTGCAACCGTCCCCGGCCACCACCAAGGCCATAGAGATCGGAGTGCCAGTACTGGTTGACATGGTCGTCGTTGTTGTACGGGGTGTAGGGCACGGGTTCGAAAAGGTTGTACCGCGCCACGTATTCGGCAGCTTTGAGCAGACGATTGTCGTCGTAAGAGTAGAGGTCGAGACCCTGGTTCCAGGCGATCTGGCAGAACATCGCCATCATGCCCACCCCGAGCTGCGTATGCTCCTGGTCGCGACCACTCTCTTGCCACTGCGCCAATCCGCCGGGATAGACGAACGGGATCGCGTGCTTGATGCTGCCGTTGCCCGCGCCGTTCTTGAAGTATTCGATCGCCTCAGCGAACTTAGCCCTATCGTCGCACAGCACGCCGATCGCCTCGATCGCGATCATATTGCACAGGTCCCAGTTTGCCCAGTAGTGCGTGATCGGCGTATCGTCGTGCCTGACAAGGAACTCATGACAAGACGGATAAACATAAGTCTCCATCATGTTCTTGAACCGCGCGAAGTCTTTCGGAGCCCAGCCTGGATAGATTCGCAACGTTTCGCCCGCGACGGCGAACTCGTAGGCGGGAATTCCCATCAAGCCGCCTTCGAAGCTGTGGTCTACTTGGCCAACCTTTGCCGACCAGTCATTGCAGATGCGCACAGCGGCATCAGCATATTGATTGTCGCCTGTCACATACCACCGGATTGTCAACATGTAGGCCGCATTTGCATCGGAGGATGCGCGCTGCCGGTTGGTATCCATATCCTCGAAAGGGAGCGCAGCGTACGTTGCCTGCACCTTCGGGTGCTTTACAAGCTCGTTCCAACTGTCGATCCACGGATGCTCACCCGCAGCGACCTTCGCCTTTATGCGGTTCAGATCTCCCATGGTCTGTAAGCCGCCCGGATGTATAAACGGCTTGTCCGCGTTCGCTGGTAAAGTGTAAAGGAACATTGCAGCTAAACCAAATAAAGCCAAGGAGGCCCGAACACCACGTAATAGGTTGACCATTGTTATTTTTCTCAATCTCGCCGAGCCTTTATCGTCAGCAGCGACCGACCTTATGCTGTAATAGTGGCGCCACACATGCGCTAGACGTTAACGAATCCGCGTTCGCCGTTTACAGCGCCGACTGGGCAGGCACCAAGCCTAGCAGCACCGTCATGACGACAAAGCGAATACCAAATCGCTTATTCATTTGCCTGTATTTCTAGCGAAGCGCGTACGTGATCGTGGAATGGTCGATTTTCCTGATGGTAAAGCGGGCCTTATGACACAAGACATTTGGACGGATCGCGCCTTGCGATGCGGGCCATCTGATTAGCGAATTGGGAGCGACATGATTTAATCGACTCCTACCTGCTTGCTGCGCGATAGGAGTCGAAGCTTGGAAAATGACATTTAGTACATGCTGAAAATGATTGAATATCGAGTTGCGAGCGTGTCATTGCTTAAGCTAACCACACTCTGGATGCTCTGAACTGCCACCCTTATCGAGGATTGAAGGTGACCTGTGCAACACCGTGTCCCCGACTAGGCGGCCACGAGAAATGGTAAGTTCTCATTCGTAACGCCACCCAGACCGGGGCCGTTGTTAGCGACGCGAGCATTCTCGCCGGGAATCATTTTCACGTGACCAGCTTCGAGAAGACAGTGAACTGCCTTACCACTCCGCCGTTCCTCCCAAGCCTGCGACCCGATCTATCGGTAGCTGAATGTGCCTGCAAAGCCTTTTGTGCCGCCGATCATGTCGGTGCCGGCCGCATTGCCCCAAGTAGAGCCATCAGGGCCGGCGCAGCCAGCGGCGGAGTTGGCATTGTTGTCTTGATCGCATCCACTCGAACCAGCCGTCTCGCCAGCCGAAATCAGGTTGGCCTTCGCCCATTTGACGTGACCGTCAAGGAAAATGAAATTCGAACCTACGCTGTGCCGGCCATTTGGGAAAAGGAGGTCGGTCTTTCCAAGCGTGCCGTTTCGCGGCGGATTCCCCATCGTGCCAGTGCTGTACCCATTGCCATTAGGAAGGGCGGGCGTGCGCAGTCCCGAATCCGTCTTGCCGGAATTGCCGCCGTTGCCGCCGTCACCAACCCATGAGTCGGTTTCGCCGGAGTTGGTCACCTGGGCCTCACAGCCGGTAACCTCAAAGAACGCCACCGTGACTGCTGGAGCGATATATTGCGACGTAGAATGTCTCAGCGAACTGTTATTCAAGGCGTACGCGTTTGCAGCGTAAGAAACTGTGGTTTTGGGGGCCGTCGCGATATACAGGTCGTCGGGGCACGAGAACACGGCTGTTGACTTTATATACGGGTACATTTGCCCCGCCCAACCGCCGTAGTCTGTGCCCACACTATGGTTCCAATAAGGAGGCGACTCATCGTAGTCTTGAGTGTACTGGAGCAACGCGAGCCCGATCTGTTTTTCGTTATTCGCGCATGCCGATTGACGCGCCTTTTCCCTCGCAGTAGCAAACACGGGAAAAAGAATCGCTACCAAAATCGAAATGATAGCGATAACAACAAGTAATTCAATAAGTGTAAACGCTCTTAGTGTTTTCATGTTACCCTCCGCCTTCTTGCGAAAGTCTTTGGTTAGTCGAATCGAAATATGTTCAATCAACAGGTCACCGCTTACAACGTTCAGGTTCAAGCTACGGCAAGTACTTCTAGGACTAAATCTGAGCCGTTATTCCGTCTTTGGCCGGCAGGTCGTCTCTCGAACTACTAGCGACGGTGCGTAAACCGACTGGAAAGACTCCTGCACTGGGCCGTTGGCGGCCAGCAAGTCCACAGCCGCCCCGACCTGAGAATCGAGCATGGTTTCAACCGTCGTAAGCAGAGGCGGAAGAGCGTCTTGTTTCGATATGTTGTCATATCCTGTAATGGAAACCTCATCCGGCACCATAATTCCGGCTCGCGACAACAATGTAATGAGGCTACTCGCCCTTGTATCGTTCCAGGCCAGCAATGCAGTTGGAGCGCCGGGACGTCGGAAATATTCTCTCAGCGACTGGAAATCCGCCACCCAAGAAGCGAGATCCGCATCGTTGAAAACACTGCAAGAGATAGTTTCACCCCGCTTCTCCGCCTCCGCGAACGCCCTCCGCTGACCTCGTGCGCGCATCGTCACCGATGTCGCGGACGGGATCTCGGGAAGCGCGAAGCGACGATGCCCCAAGTCCAAGAGATGCTTTGCAAGAAGGTAGCCGCCGAACTCCTGATTGCCGTAGACGTTCGGTACTCCGTACTCACCGCCCGTCGGCGGCGTCCCAATCAGGGCCACCCGGTGTCCCTTGGACTGAAGATTACGCGCAAGCGGCGCGAGGTGGCCACCAAACACCAGGATACCTAGGGGCCTGCCGAAGGAGTCGGGATCGAGGAGCGACTCGCGCTCGTCGCCAACAAAACGGCAAGCTAAATCTAGCTTCCTGGCCGCAACGTGGTCATAAAGGACGTCGATACAGCGGTCGAACACAGAACGGTCGGGTCTCTCAATGACCACAATTGTGCGCGATCGCGTAGTGCGCTCTCCCGATGCCGCCGGGCGCCGCCCGGCTCCCCGGTTACAAATGTGCCAGCACCTCGGCGACGGACCAGTCGCCCCTGACGTTCCAAGCGCTCGAGCGCGACTGTCACCGAATGCTGCGATGCTTCGTACTGTTCCATCAGCTCGACCAGGCTGGGCAGCCGATTGCCTGAGCCCGTTTCATCGCATAGCTTCTCGATACGGTTCAGAAGGACTACCGCAGCCGCCCGCTTATGACCCCGAAGTCTCGGGCTCATCGCGATACTTTTGTTAGCTATTGCGCTCGTCATATTCGCCCATTTCCACAACACTCCGCTATTGACCGATTATAACACGATCCAAATCGAAACACAAGACGTTTCCACGACAATATCGAAACATTTTTTCAAAACACTTTCAAAACAATGCGCCCCGCCATTTGCAAGGACTTAGACCTCGACCAGACGAGGTTGTCCACAGTGTGCACAAGACGTTTCCTTAAGTGGTAATTGTTCACAACGGTAGCGGCACAGACGACGCTAGCGGCGACGTGTCGGAGACGATGACCGCACCGGCGGCGAGTACTACCTCTACGACGGCTTGGGGTCTGTGCGCGACCTCACCGACGCAAGCGGCAACGTCGCCGACACCGACTCCTACGACGCCTTCGGAAACCTCCTCACCGGAAGCAACACCACCGGCCTCAGCTCCTTCCTCTACGACGGCCAGCAGCAGGACGCGACCGGCCTCTACTACCTCCGCGCACGGTACATGGACCCGGCGAGAGGGGAATTCGAGAGCCAGGATCCGTTTGAAGGACGGGATCAGCAGCCGATTAGTCTGCATAGGTATTTGTATGGGGCCAACGATCCAGTGGACATGATAGACCCGTCTGGTTGTGATCCATTAGGCGACTTGCTAGTGACAATGGCAATTGGTGCAACGATAGGCGGAATCAGTAGTGCTGTCGGTGATTATGCCTTGAACAGGACTGTGACTGTAAGTTCGGTCGTCGAAGGAGCAGCCTTTGGAGCTGTCCTCGCTCCGATTGCGGTTGCTGTACCAGCTGTAGGAATAGGCCTTTCAATCAGTGGGTTGTTCTCCAGCGGTTTGATAGCCTATAGTACTTTTACGAATCCTAGCGCCTCGTCTTCTCAGAAAATAGCAGCAACGGCACTTATAATTGCCTCCATTTACGGCGCGAAAACCAGTCTTGATTACTACAATAACATCCAAAGTATTGAGCCAAATGCGACGCTGACCATCAATCGCGATTTCTTGTTTGGCTTTACTTCTAGTCGCGCGTCCGCCGCAACCGCTATCGAAGCGCATCTCATGAAGTTTCCGGCACTGTACGGGGAGAGTATAACGGATCCAATATACCAACCAGATCAGGACATGCTTGCGCTATTCCGTTCTGGTTCGCAGGATCAGGCTGTAATAAACTGGGGTCGTCATGAGTTGGCAGAAATCGACCTTGTTGACAACCTCCAATCTACCGAAGGGTTGGATTTCGAACAGGCTGTTGAGATTGCACATGCTAGGGTTGTCGGTAGCGAAACCGCAATGGGGATCAATCCTACGGATAGGTACACGTCACAAATATTGGAGCAATATGCAGATCAGTTCCCAGTATCCGGAATCGACAACGGTGATACAGAGCCGTAAGTATTGCGCCGCATTGTCGCTTTTTGGTAAGCGAAGAAGCGACTTCAAGGATAGCGCAACTAAGAGGTCTTACTTTCTCAACGACCGCGAGGTGGACATATTGATTTTCCCACCAGGAATTATCGATAAGTTACCTTTAGCGATGTCTCAGGCATCTGTGGGTGCAGCGTCTTCTCATGAAGATTCCATTGCATATTTCGATGACATTGGGCAGCTTGATTCCTTTCTAGCACGGACGCGGTCAGGTGATGCCGCTATGGCTGTGGGCAATGGCCGGAAGGTCTTCGAACTACGAAACTGCGAGCTATTAGCCAATCGTGAGGGCAACGCGTCCATTTCGCGGCGAAATATCAAAGTTGCAGTTCGTATCAACTTGTCTCCGATTTCCAATGCGCCCGTTCCAGTAATTCAGGTAAATTCTGCAGCACTTCGAATAAATGTCTTGCCGTCGGTCGCCAAGGCCCTAGAGTTTGAGTTCCTAGCCAGGGAGGCCTGTTTTTCGGCTGCGATAGTAGGTTTGGATGGTCGAAGTCCTGTAACAAATGCAAATGTTAGCATTGATGAGGTGATCATCGATTCTGACGATCCGTTCTCGTTTAGGATAAAGTTTGTGCTTTATCTCGCCGTTATTCGATGCATTCAGTCTATCATAAGCGACAATGTGCGGTTTGTCTAATTCGTGGCGTGCCTCTACACAGCAGGACATTCTAGTCTTCATGTATGTGGATAAAACGGGTTTCTAGCGGTGCCCGGCTCACCGTGAAATCATTGGCGAAACAGATTGCAGTACCAGAGCATGAAGTTTCATTCTCTCACCAGTATTTGATTACTGAGACTGCTCTCGACGGGAGTTCCGCAGACGTCATCCAGCAAAATCGTTAGGCCTCGCGCAATCGTCTCTACGGTTGGCATCATTTGGCTTCTCACCGTTACGCCCGTGACCGACGCGCTGGGCCATCCGACCTCGTTCACGTACGACGTCATGGGGAACAAGACGGCCCAGACGACGACGCGCTCGGACGCCTACACCGGCGGCGTGGACACGATCGTCACGCAGTTCGCGTACGACGACCAGGGACGCCTGGTGCAGACGACCGCGCCCGACGGCTCGACGAGCCAGACGGTCTACAACGGCTTCGGCAAAGTGGACCATACGGTGGATGCGCTGGGCCGCGCCACGGCGTACGTCTACGATGCGCAGAGTCGCCTGACCCAGACGACGTATCCCGACGGCACCACGTCAACGGTCACCTACGACCTCGGCAGCCGCCGCACCAGCTCGACCGACCGGGCGGGGAGGGTGACGACGTACGCCTACGACTCGCTCGACCGGCTGCTGTCGTCCACCGAGCACGGCACGGCGGGTTCGGCGGTGACGACGGCGTCAACGTTCGATCCCGACGGCGAGACGACGGCCGAAACCGACGCGAACGGCCACACGACCCGGTATTTCTACGACGACCTCGGGCGCAAGACGTCCACGACCGACGCGCTGGGCCATGCCGTCGAGCAGGCGACCTACGACGACGACGGCCGCGAGCTTACGTCCACCGACGCAAACGGCAACGTGACCAGCTACGTCTACGACAACGCGGGCAGGCTGCTGACCACGGACTACGCCGACGGCACGTCGAGCGGCACGGCGTACGACGATCTCGGCAGGCGGGTTTCGTCCACCGACCAGGCGGACCTGACGACGCTGTTCTCCTACGACGCGCTGGGCAGGCTGCTGACGGTGACTTCGCCGATGGGGCCGGTACCCATCATTAAGGGAGGGGCCGTCGTCGGCACGCGGGCGACCGAGACGTACGCGTACGACGAGCTCGGCGAGAAGGTGTCGCAGATGGACGCGAACGGCAACGTCACGAGCTTCGCGTACGACGTCAAGGGGCACCTGATCCAGAAGACGCTGCCGTCGGGCGACACCAACGCCCTGGCCTACAACCCGGACGGCAGCCTTCAATCGGAGACCGACTTCAACGGCCGCACGGTCTCGATGAGCTACGACACCGCGGGACGGCTGACCGGGAAGACGATACCTTACGGTCACGGGGGTCAGAATTCGGTCCTCGCGATCTCCTACAACGCGGACGGCAGCGTGGCGCAGAAGACGAAGTACGCGTACGGCGTCGGCATCCACGGCGGCACGCTCACCTCCACGGTCACCACCACCTACGCGTACGATGATCTCGGCCGCACTTCGTCGGTGACCAATTCCAATTCAGGCGCAGGCGGGATAACTTCGCAGGTTTCGTACACCTACGATGCGGCGGGCAACAAGAAGACGCAGACCACAGGCAGTGGAACGCTCACCTACGACTACGACCAAGACGGGCGGCTTAAGGCGGTCCATCAGGGGGCGGACGATACCGACTCGTCGATCATCGCCTCCTACGCCTACGACAACGCGGGCAACCGGAAGGGATTGTCCAGAGCCAATGGAGTCGGCACGCTCTACACGTACGATTCACTCAACCGCCTCACCGGGATCGCGAACACGAAGGGCGGCGCGGTGGTGTCGAGCTGGCAGTACCTGCTGGGGCCGTCGGGCAAGCGCGTTTCTGTGACCGACAACACCGGCGCGACGACCACGTACGCGTACGATGGCGATGGTCGATTGGTTGAGGAAACCAGCGCTGCTGTAGGGGACGTGCTCTACGCCTACGACCTCGTCGGCAACCGGATGACGAAGACGGTCAACGGCGTTGTCGCGCAGAGCTTCACGTACGACGTCAATGACCGGGTGACCCAGGAGGCCGTGTCCGGCGTCCAGTACGGCTACGATCCTGACGGCGACGTCACCTTCGACGGCGTCCGCGACTACGACTGGGACTGGGACAACAAGCTGACCGAGGTTGACGACGACGCGTCGGGCTACCCCATCGGCACCTACCTCTACACCGCCGACGGTCTGCGGGTGCAGCAGAACGTCCTGACCATCCCGACCAAGTTCACTTCGGCCACGACCACCACGACGAACTACACGCTCGACCCCGACTCCGGCTTCGGCGACGTGGTGGAGGAGAGGGATGCGTCGGGCAACCTCGTGGTCAGGTACGACTACGGGGACGACATGGTGCGCCTCGACCGCTCCAGCGGCGAGTACTACTACCTCTACGACGGGCTGGGGTCTGTCCGCGACCTCACCGACTCCTCTGGCAACGTCGCCGACACCGACTCCTACGACGCGTTCGGCAACCTCCTCGCCGGAGGCAACACCACAGGCCTCAGCTCCTTCCTCTACGACGGCCAGCAGCAGGACGCGACCGGCCTCTACTACCTCCGCGCACGGTACATGGATCCGACGAGAGGGGAATTCGAGAGCCAGGATCCGTTCCAGGGACGTGATCAGGAGCCGATGAGCCTGCATCGGTACCTGTATGCGGCCAACGATCCGGTTGACCTACATGACTTCAGCGGTAACGACATCGGTGGAATAGATGACCTGTTGCTGTCGATAGGCATCGCGGCAGGCATGTACAGCACGCAGTTGCAGGCTCTCGGCTTTGTAGCCGTAGCTGTGGCCAGCGTAGCTGCACCTGATCAGGTTAACGCTGCGGCAAACGCTCTAAATGGCGCAGGGCCGTCGCCAGCTTCGGCGACGCCTGCCGAAATCGAGGCGGCCGAACAGGCTGTACAAGATGTAGCCAAATACACTGCCCAGCGAGGAATTTCCGCAACTGTTTACCACTATATTGGAGAAGAATATTCCGATTTCGAATACGCAACCCAGTCGGCCGGAAGATACAATTCAGCTGGAAACGCTGCGTACTATACGGCGCAAGATGTACAGACACTTGAGGGAGAGGCTACTTTCTACCAACACCCAGTTCAGTATGCGGAAATGTCCGTTCAGGGGAGCAATGTGCTTGACCTCGAAGACCAGCAAGTCTGGTCGCATTTCCCCTCAGACATTCAGAATTATATTTTTGATGGTGGCGCGGGTGCCAGCAACGTCGT
The DNA here is from genome assembly GCA_963699265.1 of uncultured Armatimonadota bacterium. GTDB lineage: Bacteria > Armatimonadota > Armatimonadia > Armatimonadales > Capsulimonadaceae > CAXSEA01. The sequence continues at coordinate 4,234,991 of OY969427.1, forward strand.
TACACAGAGCATAGGCGACACAGCTAGAAGTCTCGGTTATGACTGCATCAGATTTCCAAGCGTTCGCGGTAGCGGCGGTGATAACATCGTGTTTCTTACGGACAACGTTTCAAACTTCATCACCGAAGGCCCGTCGGTAGCTGGGACGTTTGTGCCTCACTAATTTGCAACAGGAACGCTATCAAACAATGCAACTCGATCTTACGAACGTAAAATTCTTGTTACACACAGGCCGAAGAGACGAGGGTCTTGCCTTGCTTCACGCTGCGCTAGATAACGACCCTGATAATTCAGAAGTACTTGAAGTTATCGGGCAATACACTAGGGAATCATCGGCGAAAGTTGATTTTCTAAGACGTTCGCTAGAGGCAAACGACGCTAACGCAAGTGCACACTATAAGCTTGCATTAGCACTTGCAGACATAGACGGAGCGCGACCGGAGGAAATATACCATTTGCGTAGGGCAGGTGAATTGAGTCCTACTATGGGCGAAGCGCATTGGGCCTTAGCTCGTAGATTGGAAGATGACGGAGACGTTCACGGTGCACTTCAGGCATACCACTTAGCGAGCTTGGCGTATCCCAATATGGCAAGGATATACGTTTGGATGGGCGATCTCATGCGCAGTCACAATCAGCCGAGCAAAGCCATCCAGTGCTACTCCGACGGCCTGCTGCTGCCGGACAAGGACCCGCTGGCATACGTGGGCTTGGGCTATTGCTGGATCGCGCTGTCGAAATATCAGTCCGCAATAGCTGCATTCGAACGTGCTTTGGCAATCCGAAAGGACATTCCAATGGCGTACTTTGGTTTAGCGATCTCCCATCGGGACCTGGGCGACGATTTGAGAGCGGCGCAGCTCTTTGAAGATTTCAAGCAACATGACAAATTTCATGTCATTAATAAGGATTTAGCGATCAAATACGCTGGCAAAGCTGAGATCGAGTTATACAAGTCAATGTACCTCGCGCAGTCCCCGTGACTGCTCGGTTAATGAAGCAAAATGTAATTGCTTCGGACCGATAGGAGATTTGCCAGCACGCCGGGAACCATCATCGCGTCCTACGCCTATGATGCTGCGGGAAACCGCAAGGGGTTGGCCAGAGCGAGCGGGTCGGCACCATCTACACGTACGATGCGCTCAACCGGCTCACGGGGATCGCAAATACGAAAAATGGAGCCGTCGTTTCGAGCTTCCAGTATGTGCTGGGGCCAAGCGGCAAGCGGGTTTCTGTCACCGACAACACCGGAGCCACCACGACGTACGCCTACGACGGCGACGGCAGGCTAACCGAGGAAACCAGCGCTGCGGTGGGCGACGTGCAGTACGCCTACGATCCGGTCGGCAACCGGATGTCGAAGACGGTCAACGGCGTCGTCGTGCAGTCGTTCAGCTACGACGCAAACGACCGGGTGATCCAGGAGGCGGTGTCCGGCAGCCAGTACCTTTACGACGCGGACGGCAATCTCGGCTACGACGGCGTGCACAAGAACCAGTGGGACTGGGACGGCAGGCTGACGGGCGATTTGGCCTACGCCACTGGCGTCTCGGCAAGCTACCTCTACACCGCCGACGGCCTGCGCGTGCAGCAAAACGTCCTGACCATCCCGACGAAATTCACCTCGGCCACGACCACCACGACCAACTACACCCTCGACCCGGACTCCGGCTTCGGCGACGTCATTGAGGAGCGTGACGCGTCGGGCAACCTGAACGTCCGCTACGACTACGGCGACGACATGGTGCGCCTCGACCGCTCGTCGGGGGAGTACTACTACCTCTACGACGGGCTGGGGAGCGTGCGGAACCTCACGGATGCAAGCGGAAATACGATTGACTCGGATTCGTACGACGCCTTCGGGAATCTCCTCACGGGAAGCAACACGACCGGCCTCAGCAGCTTCCTCTATGACGGCCAGCAGATGGACCCAACCGGACTGTACTACCTTCGCGCGAGGTACATGGACCCTACGAGAGGAGAGTTCGAGAGCCAGGATCCGTTTGGAGGGATTGATGAAGAGCCGATGAGCCTACAACGATATCTGTATGCAAGCGATGATGGCATCAACCGAATCGACCCCGGCGGCATGTTGAACTACGTAGCGGACCTAGGATCGGCAATTCACGACGTAATTTCTGATGATTTCGTTAGTAAAGGTCCAGATCGATACGGTGATGAGACAACCATAGCCCAACTTCTTGGAATAAATCGCATTCCAAATCTGACTCTGTACAAGCCCGACCTGTCCGACGTGCACAACCCCTCCGACAAATTTATGTACGAGATCAAACCGTTCAACTATTTTGGTTTTGTGGAGGGCTGGGCACAGTTGGATCTGTACATTTCAACAATGAACTCGCTTTGCTCAGGCGTCATTTGTCCGGGGCCGGGCGGCGGATCGCCAACGTGGCGACGTGGGGCAGGCGAATACGCCTACGTAAATCCAGCAACGAATCTGCCGATTATTGACAATCTACCATATCCTTTCGATAATGCTGTCATCGTCGTCCTGCCACCAGTCACGGGAATCGTTCCGTACATTCGACTGGATAAGCGCAGCAATGATTATGAAGAAGAATTTATGTGGGCTACTAGTCTATTAGGCCAGTATGATGGATTGGCTGAAGCCGGGGAAGATGATAGCGTGCTTGTCGAAGCGGAAGCGTCAGAGAATCTACTAATGCAAGCAGCCCCGGTGATGCAAAACATAGTTTTCAACACCGGTGGTGCATATGCCGCAGACGCAGGTGGTGTAACTGTAGGGGAAGCAATCACGGCTGTAGTTGCGCAAGGCATGAACACAATATTTGTTACGGAGGTTGGCGAAGACGCATTGGCGATTGCGATATGAAGAGGCAACAGCGTCGACTAAGAGAGATATGCTATCTTTGTCAACATCTATATTTGAAAGCGATAGAACAACAAGAGATATGATCGACACTTCTGACGGCTACGGGGCACTAATGCAACCCACTGTTTTTTTTAATTGGTGCTTGGCTGATGCGGAGTTCGAAGTCAGGAACGGATATCCTGCACTTTCATTGCTTAGAAACGGTTGGTGTGACGCATATTTGGAGTATGCCTCAAATCTGGAATATTCTCGAAAATTGGAGCTCGGATTAGCTCTAGTAAGGCGAGCGCACCCGCTAGCGTTGGTCTCTCTCGGCGAAAATTTGTCCGAAGACGAAATGGCCGAAATACGCAATTGGGACGATTTTCGAATCCGCTACATTGGTATTACGAAAGGCGGACGGTATGGTGACCTTTTCCTAAAGACCAGCTCGGAGTTGCGTACTACAGCCCGCAAGAGACTTCTAAACCTACTTAAAGCTCGATCTAAGGATGCTAGTACACAAAAAGTCGGCACAAACGAGTGGAACGTGACAGTTCCGGTGAATGGCGCTTTTATCGGCTTTAGCCTGACGTTTAAATCGAATAGAGCGACCTTCTGCTTGAGCCTGCGAGAGCATCCCGATTGGATATATTACTCTACCGAAACGCGTAACCATTTTGTAACCAGTCTGCCCGCATGGTTAGGTGTTTTCAGGATGGAAATGAGGCTCGTATCTGAAGAGGATCTAGTCGCCGTTGAGGCAGCGCTCACAATGTGCATTGAAAGATTTCGCAGCGCTCAGGAGCTCTTGTTGACCAGGGAAACTAGCTAGCGTCCCAAATAACTGGGCACCACAACTCCATTAAGCTCTTGATACTTACCTACGATCCCAATTCGGGCAATCTGACCGGCGTTCAGCGTCTGCACCTGCCTACGCCGACGGGCAACCTGGACTACGTCACCACGAGTTCTAAGTACAACGCGTTCGCGCAGCTTCTGACCACGAAGGACGCGCTAGGAAACATCACCGCCGCGAACGCCTACGACGCGTACGGCAACCTGACGAGGGCCACCGACGTGCTCGGGCACGTAACGGCGTTCACGTACAACCAGGACGGCACCGTCGCGACGACGACCGACGCGCTGGGCCACACGACAAGCTACGGCTACGACGCGTACGGCGCCGTCACCTCGGTCACCGACGCGCTGGGACATCCGACCTCGTTCACGTACGACGTCATGGGGAACAAGACGTCCCAGACGACGACGCGCTCGGACGTGCTCACCGGCGGCGTGGACACGATCACCACGCAGTTCGCGTACGACGGCCAGGGGCGCCTCGTCCAAACGACCGCGCCCGACGGCTCGACCAGCGTGACGGTCTGCAACGATCTCGGCAAGGTGGACCACACGGTGGATGCGCTGGGCCGGGTCACCGCGTACGTCTACGACTCGCAGAGTCGCCTGACCCAGACGACGTATCCCGACGGGACAACGTCCCGCGTGACCTACGACCTCGGCAGCCGGCGCACCAGCTCGACCGACCGGGCGGGAAGGGCGACGACGTACGCATACGACTCGCTCGACCGGCTGCTGTCGTCCACCGAGCACGGCACCGCGGGTTCGGCGGTGACCACGGCGTCGGCGTTCGATCCCGACGGCGAGACGACGGCCGAAACCGACGCGAACGGCCACACGACCCGGTATTTCTACGATGACCTCGGGCGCAAGGTGTCCACGACCGACGCCACGGGCCATGTCGTGGAGCAGGCGACGTACGACGACGACGGCCGCGAGCTGACTTCGACCGACGCGAACGGCAACGTCACGTCCTACGTCTACGACAACGCGGGCAGGCTGCTGACCACGGACTACGCCGACGGCACGTCGAGCGGCACGGCGTACGACGATCTCGGCAGGCGGGTTTCGTCCACCGACCAGGCGGGCCTGGCGACGCTGTTCTCCTACGACGCGCTGGGACGGCTGCTCACGGTGACGTCGCCGATGGGACCGACGCACGTCGAGACGTACGCCTACGACGAGCTCGGCGAGAAGATTTCGCAGACCGACGCGAACGGAAATACGACGAGCTTCGCGTACGACGTCAAGGGCCATCTGATCCAGAAGTCCCTGCCTTCGGGCGACACCAACGCCCTGGCCTACAATGCCGACGGCAGCCTCGCCTCCGAAACCGACTTCAACGGCCGCACGGTCTCGATGAGCTACGACGCGGCGGGACGGCTGACCGGCAAGACGGTGCCCTACGGTCACGGCGGAAGCGAAAACGTCCTGTCGATCTCGTACAACGCCGATGGCAACGTGGCGCAGAAGACGAAGTACGCGTACGGCGTCGGCATCCACGGCGGCACGCTCACCTCCACGGTCACCACCACCTACGCGTACGACGATCTCTGCCGCACGTCCTCGGTGACGAATAGCAACTCCGGCACGGGCGGGATCACGTCGCAGGTTTCGTACACCTACGACGCTGCGGGCAACAAGAAGACGCAGACCACAGGCAGTGGAACGCTCACCTACGACTACGACCAGGACGGGCGGCTCGCAGCCGTCCACGCTGCGCAAAATGGGGACGAAACGCAAGCAACTGTCATCGCCTCCTACGCCTACGACTACGCCGGGAACCGCAAGGGTCTGGCCAGGGCGAACGGCGTCGGCACGGTGTACACCTACGATTCGCTCAACCGTCTGACCGGCATCGCGAATACGAAAAATGGCGCGGTTGTGTCGTCTTGGCAGTATGTGCTGGGGCCGTCGGGCAAGCGCATCTCGGTGACCGACAGCACGGGCGCGACGACAACTTACGCGTACGATGCGGACGGAAGGCTGACGGAGGAGACCAGCGCCGCAGTTGGCGACGTGCTCTACGCCTACGATCCCGTCGGGAATAGGATGAGCAAGACGGTCAACGGCGTTGTCGTGCAAAGCTTCACGTACGACCAGAACGACCGGGTGATCCAGGAGGCGGTGTCCGGCAACCAGTACAGCTACGACGTCAACGGGAACCTGCTCTACGACGGCGTGCACAAGAACACGTGGGACTGGAACGGCAGGCTGACGGGCGATTTGGACTACGGGAACGGCGGCGCGTACACGACGTACCTCTACACCGCCGACGGCCTGCGAATCCAGCAGACCACGCCGACTGCGACGACGAACTACACGCTTGACCCCGACTCCGGCTTCGGCGACGTGGTGGAGGAAAGGGACGGTTCGGGGAATCTGACGGCGAGGTACGATTATGGGGACGATCTCATCAACATGCAGCGCAGCACGGGCACGTCGTGGTATCTCTTCGACGGCCACGGCTCTACCCGCGATCTCTCGGACAACAGCGGAAACGTCACGGACACCTACGCATATGACGCGTGGGGAAATCTAATCGCGCAATCCGGAAGTACGGTAAACTCCTACCTGTACGACGCGCAGGAGCAGGACGCTACGGGGCTGTATTATCTCCGCGCGAGGTACATGGATCCTCAAAGGGGGGAATTTGAGAGCCAGGATCCGTTTGAGGGCTACGACGAAGACATGCTATCACTTCCTCGATACGTATACGGAAGCGTTGATCCAGTAATGAACGGCGATCCGTCGGGCGCCGCGAAAGTCGAAGTCAGATTCTATCACGCTATGGATGAGTCGCCAAAACTGCACGCTGGTTTTCCGAACCACGCATTCATAATAATAACGGATATCAACAAAGCCCACACCCAATATCTGGCGCGAGGAGGCCCATCAGCCACCTGGCCTTGGGGAAGCCCCATAACGGTCACTATCGACAATTACGTGAAAGGTGGGACCGACTGGACAACCAATACGTTACCAACCGTAAAGGTGATTGATGATGGCCTACCTGCGAGCTATTATCTCAACAAGTTGGCACCCGAAAAGGAGCTTATCAATAGCGCAAAGATTCCGTATGAGGCTGACCGAAATTCAAATACTGTCGCACATGACTTAATAGAGGTTCTTGGGTTTGAGGCGCAGCCGCCAGTGCCAGCTCCTGGTTGGAATAACGACCTGTGGGAGCCCTGGTATAGCCCTATTGCATCACAAAACCTCGCACGAGCGACATGGGTGGCGCAACAAATAATTAAGACCTTTGTGCCTCCAATTGGACTGGATAATGGGAACGGGCCAGTACTAACACTGAATTGAGCCGAATGTCAAAAAGAATAGTTCTAGGAGTAGTAATTACACTTGTCGTTACCGTCGCAACGTGTGAGCTTTGGGCTTCACAGAGCCGTTCTGCATTAGCCCGATCTCGCGCTTCTATTTCCAGCACTATTGCGGAACACTTACCGTTAGGCTCGAGCGTCCGCGACGTGACACGATTTCTTGATGAGTCTCGGGTCCAATACTCCGCAACCGGTGGCACAAAGCCTGGTGTAGTCGCTATAATGCGCTGGACTAACTGCGGGTTCTTTTGCTCGGTAGGAATACAGGCGAGATTCAATTTTGACAGAAGAGAAAGGCTGGTGTCCTACAGGCTGGTAGACATATATAGCGCAATGTAAGACCCCCCTTACAGTATCGTTGAATTACGTTGAGCTGGTGAACGCGGCGACCCATCTTAGCTGTCAACGTTCTTGAACAGAGCTCTCGACCTGGACTCCGGCTTCGGCGACGTGGTGGAGGAAAGGGACGGTTCGGGGAATCTGACGGCGAGGTACGATTATGGGGACGATCTCATCAACATGCAGCGCAGCACGGGCACGTCGTGGTATCTCTTCGACGGCCACGGCTCTACCCGCGATCTCTCGGACAACAGCGGAAACGTCACGGACACATATTCGTACGATGCGTTTGGGAACTTGCTGACGCAGACTGGTTCCACTGTAAACTCGTACCTCTACGATGCGCAGGAACAGGACGCGACGGGGCTGTACTACCTCCGGGCACGGTACATGGACCCGACCAGAGGGGAGTTCGCGAGCCAGGATCCGTTCGGGGGTGATGATGAGACGCCTGCGACACTGCATCGCTATCTGTATGCCTTTGATGACCCGACGGATGAAGCAGATCAGGGAGGCGCAGCCGCCTATGACGTCGGAAACGAAGTGCACCGCAAAATCGGCCTGGATTTCGTCACGGGAAGCTCGTCGAGGCTGTCGGATAAAACGTTCTACCAGATATACGGAGCAGCCTATCCTGGTTATGCAGGCCGAACCGGCTACTTGCCTTACCCGTGGAATAGGCGTCGTCCCGATCTGGTTGACTTTTCACCCTCATCATATTCTTCGTCTTATTCATCGGATCAAAAGGCTTTCTATGAGATCAAGCCCGTGACCTCTTACCTGGACGGTATAAACAAGATCATCTCCTACGGATATGGTCTGAACGCCTACGATCCCACCCTAGGCGGGACATATCCATCGCCTCCGGTGTGGGTTCCCGGCGACTTTCAGGTCTACACGCCGAAATTCCTGATGCCGCTCAGCAATGGAGATGTCGCGATTGTGCTCCCGCCGTCATTTGGGGTCATACTTTATCAAGTGATAGACCCGAACACCGTGACCGCGGCTCTTGAAATCTCGCTCTTTGCACAGTTTGCCATAAGCCAGATTTCTCTCGCTGGTGCGGGCGTCGCGGCGGGCGAAGTGGCATCCACAACTGGAGCTGGCATCATCAGCGACATAAACTTCATTGGTCAACTGCAAGAACTCGGGCAAGCTGCTGAAAGCATCGCCACCACAGAGCAAATCCCCGCCTTGGTCAACATAGGTGAAGCAGCCGATCCCGAGGAAGCCGCATTGGCAGGGCTCTAACATGGAACTTAGGGAAGCGCGGAACTTATTTGTTGACCGGCTCTTAAACTGGTCCCTAGCGGAGTGCGAGCGAGAAACTCTTGCGGACTACCCTATGATGAGGATGCAGCGAAACGACGCAACCAGCCATGCCTTTGCATACCTTTCCACGCTTTCACTATCGGATCAGCTAAGTTTGGCCAGTGCAAGGGTGAAGAACAATTTCGTCTATTTGAAGGGTCCGATCCTTACGGCAGATGATCGCCAAGCATTCGAGGCTTGGCGGCATGGTTGCACATGGTCTGGGGAAGCGTTCCCAAGAATAGCCATATTGGACGGAAAGCTGGCACATAGCAAAGACGATCTGAAATTGTTCAGGCCGAAGCTGGCTAGGGCACTCGCAGGCGAACTTGGACTAAGAGCAACTCGACTTTCAAGCGCTCAATGGTTTATTGCCAGGAACCTCGGAGACTGGTCATTCGGGATCAGCATGGATTTTGGAGGTCGGTGGGAGCCGGAGCTGAGACTGAGGCAACAAGTCTACAGGATTGATGCCGAAATTGGCAACGTACGAGACAATTCGCTGCTGATGCCTTTCGTCGTTGCGCTAGCGGAGTGCCTGGGTTTTTCTCAGACGGCGTGGGGTTTCGCGTACTATTCTAACCTTGACGAGATCGTCCAGCCTGTCATAGCGCAGGCTCAATATGCGCTCGCCGCATTGCCGAAAATGATCGATGGACTTGACATCTAAAGATCATTCAATTTCCTTCATCCGGCAGACATTGACTCCGACAATTCTTGCGGCAATCTGTTTCCTTTATTTTGGTGCGAATGCTCTCGCGTCTGTCAGCGACCGCGCAGGCAGCACGACGTCGTTCAGCTACGATGCGCTCCACAATTTGACCGGCATCACCGGTCCGAACGGCGCGGAGCCGATCGAGAACAGCTACGATCCGGCAACCGGGCGTCTTGCCGCGACCACGGATTCGTACGGCAACAAGACGACGTATTCGTACGACCTGTCCGTCAAGACGGAGACGATCGAGGACTTCACCGCCTCGGATCTCGTCCATCCGGCGCACGAGTCGGTGCTCACCTATGATTCCTACGGCAACGTCCTGACCAAGACGCAGGATCTGCTGAATTCGGACGGCAGCGTCGGCGCGGCGTACACCACCACGAGCCAGTTCCACGACCCGAACAACAATCCCGACAAGGCGACGCAGGTGACCGATCCGATGGGCCGCACGTCCCTCTACGCCTACGATCCCAATTCGGGCAATCTGACCGGCGTTCAGCGTCTGCACCTGCCTACGCCGACGGGCAACCTGGACTACGTCACCACGAGTTCTAAGTACAACGCGTTCGCGCAGCTTCTGACCACGAAGGACGCGCTAGGAAACATCACCGCCGCGAACGCCTACGACGCGTACGGCAACCTGACCTCGACCACGGACGTGCTCGGGCACGTAACGGCGTTCACGTACAACCCCGACGGCACGGTCGCGACCACAAAGGATGCGCTCGGTCACACGACCGGCTACGGCTACGATGCGTACGGCGACGTCACCTCGGTCACCGACGCGCTGGGCCATTCGACCTCGTTCGCGTACGACGTGATGGGCAACAAGCTCAGCCAGACGACGACGCGCTCGGACGCGCTCACCGGCGGCGTGGACACGATCACCGCGCAGTTCGCGTACGACGGCCAGGGGCGCCTCGTCCAAACGACCGCGCCCGACGGCTCGACCAGCGTGACGGTCTACAACGATCTCGGCAAGGTGGACCACACGGTGGATGCGCTGGGCCGGGTCACCGCGTACGTCTACGACTCGCAGAGTCGCCTGACCCAGACGGCGTATCCCGACGGGACAACGTCCCGCGTGACCTACGACCTCGGCAGCCGCCGCACCAGCTCGACCGACCGGGCGGGAAGGGCGACGACGTACGCATACGACTCGCTCGACCGGCTGCTGTCGTCCACCGAGCACGGGACGGCGGGAACGGCGGTGACGACGGCGTCAACGTTCGATCCCGACGGCGAGACGACTGCCGAGACCGACGCGAACGGCCACACGACCCGGTATTTCTACGACGACCTTGGCCGCAAGACGTCCACGACCGACGCGCTGGGGCATGTGGTCGAGCAGGCGACGTACGACGACGACGGGCGCGAGCTTACGTCCACCGACGCGAACGGCAACGTGACGTCGTACGTCTACGACAACGCGGGCAAGCTGCTGACGACGAACTACGCGGACGGGACGTCGAGCACTACGGCCTACGACGACCTCGGCAGGCGGGTGTCGTCCACCGACCAGGCGGATTTGACGACGAGCTTCACGTACGATGCGCTGGGACGGCTGCTCACCGTCACGTCGCCGATGGGCCCGACGCACGTCGAGACGTATGCCTACGACGAGCTTGGCGAGAAGGTTTCGCAGACCGACGCCAATCACCACGTCACCAGCTTCGCGTACGACGTCAAGGGGCACCTGATCCAGAAGACGCTTCCCTCCGGCGGCACCAACGCGCTGGCGTACAACGCCGACGGCAGCCTCGCGTCGGAGACCGACTTCAACGGTCAGACCGTCTCGATGTCGTACGATGCGGCGGGCAGGCTGACCGGAAAGGCCGTTCCCTATGGCCACGGCGGTCAGAATTCGGTCCTCGCGATCTCGTACAACGCCGACGGCAGCGTGGCGCGGAAGACGAAGTACGCGTACAGCGTCGGCATCCACGGCGGCACGCTCACCTCCACGGTCACCACCACCTACGCGTACGATGATCTCGGCCGCACTTCGTCGGTGACCAATTCCAATTCAGGCGCAGGCGGGATAACTTCGCAGGTTTCGTACACCTACGATGCGGCGGGCAACAAGAAGACGCAGACCACAGGCAGTGGAACGCTCACCTACGACTACGACCAAGACGGGCGGCTGAAGGCGGTCCATCAGGGGGCGGACGATACCGACTCGTCGATCATCGCCTCCTACGGCTACGACAATGCCGGGAACCGCAAGGGTCTGAGCCGCGCCAACGGCGTCGGAACGGTCTACACGTACGATTCGCTCAACCGCCTGACAGGGATAGCTAACACGAAGGGCGGCGCGGTGGTGTCGAGCTTCCAGTATGTGTTGGGGCCGTCGGGCAAGCGCGTTTCGGTGACCGACAATACGGGAGCGGTTACAACCTATGCCTATGACGCGGACGGCAGGCTGACCGAGGAGACCGGTGCGGCGGTGGGCGACGTGCAGTACGCCTACGATCCGGTCGGGAACCGGATGAGCAAATCGGTCAATGGCGTCGTTGTACAAAGCTTCACGTACGATTCCAATGATAGGGTAACGTCGGGCGGATATTCCTACGACCACGACGGCAACATTACCTTCGACGGTGTGCACGACTACAACTGGGACTGGGAGAGCAAACTGACCGAAGTCGACGACGACGCGTCAGGCTACCCCATCGGCACCTACCTCTACACCCCTGACGGCCTGCGGGTGCAGCAGAACGTCCTGACGATCCCCACGAAATTCACTTCTGCCACGACAACCACGACCAACTACACGCTCGACCCCGACAGCGGCTTTGGCGACGTGGTCGAGGAGCGCGACGGCTCGGGCAGCCTGACGGCGAGATACGACTATGGCGACGACATGGTCCGACTGGACCGCGCGTCGGGCGAGTACTACTACCTCTACGACGGGCTGGGGAGCGTACGCAACCTCACCGACGCGTCTGGCAACGTCGCCGACAGCGACTCCTACGACGCGTTCGGCAACCTCCTCGCCGGAAGCAACACCACCGGCCTAAGCTCCTTCCTCTACGACGGCCAGCAGCAGGACGCGACAGGACTCTACTACCTCCGGGCGCGGTACATGGATCCGGCAAGAGGCGAGTTCGAGAGCCAGGATTCATACGTCGGAGACGACGAAGAGCCGATATCACTACATAAATATCTGTACGCTGGCGACGACGGAGTTAACTTCAGCGACCCTGGCGGCAATGATTTCGTAGAAACGCTGAGTTCGATAGGCGGAGCGCTTATTGTTGCTGCAATACAGTATGGTCCAACAATAAGTTTGCTTGGCCAAGTAGCAACCGTCGGTGCGTTGGCGTACGGAGTAATAAATCCCCAATTCGGCCAACAGTTTGCTAATGCTGCTGGGGCTCTGCCAGGCGGCCCTAGTACTTTAGCAAGTAGCCTCTTTGCTGAGGCCATCGGGTTGCTTGAGGCAGGAGGAACCAGTTTACTTTCGAGCTTTGGCGGCTCAGCATCACTAGCAGATGGTATAACAGTGTATCGTGGCGTCCCTGCCGTTGACTTAGAAGACGTTTTTGAAAATGGTCTAGCGACCAAGGGCAATAACCTGAATGTTCGTCAGGTTATATCTTCTAACAGTGCCAATAGTGGCTACATTCACACAAGCAGCGACCCTGTAATCGCCACCGATTTTGCAAGCAATAACAGCACAAGAGCCCTCGGTTACGTCCTTAAGATATCAACCAATCGTCCCTGCATAAACGTCAACGAATTCTTGGGAGAGGACGCAATAAACTATTATCCCGAACAGAAAGAAATACTGATTCCTGGTGGCGTTGTATCTGGGGAAATTGAAGGAGCTTATCCTGTTATCAAAGGCGTTAGGTCAAATCAGTTCATCAGCAATCCAAATTTCGGAGGTGGAAATTGAGATCAGATTTAGCAAAGATTGATGTAAGATGCGCTGACGGAACGGTAGGGTTTGCAGTGGTCTCGGCGATTGATGGCGCGCGGCCGTTTCTCGATGTTTCTGTAAGACTACCAAGCGAAGATTTCAATATAAAGGGAACTGGAGATACATATTGGAGTGCATTATTAGAGGTGCGGATGCAAATGGAGCGGCGGGGCTGCATCCTTGTGTGCTATGGGACAAGCGTAGACGTTAAACCCTCTGGAATGAGCCTCGACATGGGGCACGGCGACATGGCATACAAACACACGATGGGTGAGCCTGCTCTTCGCAAAGATATGGTTTATATTTTTGATACAGGTCCGGATGTTAAGCCAGTCACCATTGAAGAACAAAATGCTTATTATGAACTCTGGTTTAGAACGCCGAAAGCATATAAGTCTAGCTAGACGGGCTTGCAGTGCGCCTCTACGATAGACGAGTGAATGGCAGGTGGCATGTGTCGCCTCTTATATCAACGACTGGTCCAAACGCAACACGTGAGCAGTTTCTGGCGCGACCCATATGCGGGAGTGCTGGACATATCCGCCGTCACCACCACCTACGCCTACGACGATCTGGGAAGAACGTCCTCGGTGACCAACTCCAATTCGGGCACTGGCGGAATCACGTCGTCGGTTTCGTACACCTACGACGCCGCGGGCAACAAAAAGACTCAGACGACCGCCTCGGGCACGATGACCTGCGACTACGACGCGGACGAGCGGCTCGTTTCCGTCCATGCAGCCTCGGTCGAGGATGAAACGCAAGGCACAGTCATCGCCTCCTACGGCTACGACGATGCCGGGAACAGGAAGGGTCTTTCGCGGGCCAACGGCGTCGGAACGGTCTACACGTGCGATTCGCTCAACCGCCTCACCGGGATCGCGAACACGAAGGGCGGCGCGGTCGTTTCGAGCTTCCAGTATGTGCTGGGGCCGTCGGGCAAAGCTTGCCCATGCAGATGTCGCGTGGTACACTTTCTCAGTAAGATCGATTGCACCTACGCCGAAAAACATTCCTGAGTATGGCGGAAAAGTTGATGAAAAAAGTCATTGGATCGGCGATAGCTTTGGTCTCAGTTTGGGTCGTCAGCTGCTCGCTTGTTTCTGCGTCCACAAGTATTTCGGCAACGCTTGCCGCAAGCCATCCGCAGATTGCGGTGAGCGGGGAAAATGTCGTTCTAGGGCCAAATGGCCAAGCCGAGCGGGATTTTGGAGCCGTCGATCCCGTCAGCGTCCATATGCTCGCGGCCGATTTTGTCCTGCGGAACGCTTCGACAAGTGCCGTTTCGGTTACAGGGTTGTATCCCTCGTGCAAATGCACTTCGGCCACGTTCGCCGGATCGGGTACGGCAGACTTTCAGCCGCTGCCGCTGGATTTCGCGCCGGGAGAAGTCAAAACCCTCCGTGTGACCGTGGCGCTTGACAGCGCCGTTCCGGGCAAGTTCGTCAAGACTGTCACCATCCAGTACAGCACCGGCACCTCGAGCGCGCCGTCTGATACAGCGGTTGAGATGCACTTTGAAATCGCCAAGACGGTAGATATCGAACCCGTCGTGGTGAAACTTGGGCGCTTCGATAGTGGTAGCGCGCCTTCTCAGACCGTTACCCTTTCGGTAGATAAGCGGCTACTGGCGACTGGCGAAGAACCAATCGTGATTTCGTCCAGCCCGGATATCCGTGTGGAAAAAACGTCAACCCCCGCCGTTGCTGACGGGAACTTTGAACGAATAAACTACACGGTTGCCATCCAAAAATCCGCACCAATCGGGCCGATGCTCGGCGACATTATTATACAGGTGAGGAACGGGGACGAGACGAGCGGCGGTGCGCTTCAAGCGCGGGCGATGTTGGTTGGAACTGTGGTCGGCCCCGCCAACGCACTCCCCGATTCGCTCAGCTTCGGCAGGATTGCCGCAGGAACGACACCGACTGCACAAGTGGAACTCAATGGGCCAAGTGCCGCAGTTGACGGCGCAAGCGCAACCACCGACGCACCCTGGATCGACGTAAAGCTGACTAAACCGATGTCGGCGGAGCAGGGTGCTGGAATTCAACGATACCTCTTGGTGAGCGTCAAGGGCGACTGCCCTTCGGGTTTGCACAGCGGCACCGTGATTGTTTCGCTTGGCGATAGCAACAAGATCAGCATCCCGGTCAATGCATACATTTCCGCTAGTCCTGCCACGACTGCTACGCGCTTATAAGCCAGGAAGCCGCAATTGGCTGTCGCGTTATGCTAATAACCGCCAAGTACACCCTTGCTCCGAAACTGTACAAATCATCGAGATGTTCTTAAGAAACGCCCAGTAGGATCAGAAAGCGGGTCTTCTTCTTTGGCTGATTGTCCAAGTTAGAAAGACACGTCTGCTTCGCTTGCCCTGCCGTCGGTTACGTGATAAAGTAATCGAGACTTTGATTGCCTGTTGCCCATGCTAGCTGCTGCGCCGCCGGTGCCATGCTCTAACCGCCGGGTTAGGCATGCCTATTTGCGCTACACCAGCCTTGTAGTGTCATTCTTCGCGCCTATACCCTGCTTCGTCTCCAATTTCTTAGGTTCTTAGTGCGCGAGCACGTCAAATTCAGGTCCGGTTTCGCTGCATGATGGCCGTTGCCTCAGCCGTTGCGTTGAAGGACATGCCTAACTCGGAAGTTAGAGCATGGCACCAAATAAACGTAACCTAGCAAGGGCGTGGGGTAGATCTCTTGAACATGACGTCGCGCCTCCGCCAGGAACCGCGGGTCGCGGACCACGCCGCATTGTCACAAGCACGTCGAACGGAAGCGCATACTATACCAATGATCACTACCAAGCTTTCCATCAGATTCGGTGATTGCTTCGTAGTAAAATTCTGGCGGTGATGATGCTAAAGAATTCAGCGGCCTGTTAATTCAAAAGAGGATAATGTCATGGCAAACGCAGATTCCCGGCCAGGTTTGATAAACGTCGTCAACCAGTCGGTGCTTGCCGAGGTTAAGGAGAAGTTGGTTGAAAGCGGTTTTGTGGTGTTAGAGCTGGATGGGACTGACGTAACTGATAAGCAAAGCTTCCTTGCGAGAGCCGCAGTAGAATTGCCCGGGCCGGAGGACATTGAGATGTTCGCGAAAAATTGGGATGCTTTTGTTGACAATCTTTCGGAGGGGCTCGTGACGCTTGGACACCAAAAAGGTAGCAATCTTGTGGACGCACGCAGACAGCATGCTAAATGGCGGGCTGAGAATCTTATTGGAGGCGGTTCTTTGTCTTGAACAAGTTGCCAATGCAGTAGCGGATCCACGTTATCCCCCCCGATAGCGCTGGCTATCTTCCTAATTGGGGAGGGAACAAACTTTCCTAGCGAATTAAGTCCACGTGTGTTTTCGCCTGTTTGTTAAAGTTAGACGGCTGACCACCCAGGACGACGCGAACGGCGCGGTGGTGACCTACGGCTACAACGACCTCGACGAGGTGACCGCCGAGGCCACGGTGTCGAGCACCGGCACGCAGCTGGCTTGCGACACGTACGCGTACTGGCCGAACGGCACTGTCAAGACCAGGACGGACTTCGACGGCTCGTCCACGAACTACGTCTACGACGGCGCGGACCAGCTGACCTCCGAGACAAGAACCGGGCCAAACGCGTACTCCGTCGCCTACACCTACGACCACAACGCCAACCGCCTGACCAAGACGCTCAACGGAGTCAAGGACACCTAAACCTACGATGTAGGCGACAAGGTGACGTCCACGTCTACGAAGTCGTTCACGTACGACGCCAACGGCAACCGCCTGACCATGACAACCGGCGGACAGACGACCACCTACAGCTGGGACTACGAGGACAGGCTGACGTCGGTCTCCGGCTCCGGCACGACAGCGGCGAACGTCTACAACGGCCTGGATTTGAGGGTCGACCGGACAAGCCTTACCGGAGCGGCCAGCTACTACACCTGCGACGGCGCAGACCCCGCAAGCCCGGTGCTGCGCGACGGCCCCGACGTCTACACCCAGGGCCTGTGCCAGACGCTGACCTCGACCGGAGCGACCAGCTGGTACGTCCTCGACCGCCTCGGCAGCAACACCCGCACGATGAACGCCGCGGAGAATGTCACCGACACCCAGGTCTTCGACGGCTTCGGCTGCATCGTCAACCGCACGGGCACGACAACGCTCCCCTTCGGCTTCGACGCCAAATCCGGCTACCAGACCGACTCCGACACTGGACTGATGCTGCTGGGCCACAGGTTCTACGACCCCAGCATAGGACGGTTCCTCTCAAGAGATCCGATCCACGCAGGCGACAACGACTACGCATATTGCGAAAACAACCCGATCACGGCCGTTGATCCGAGCGGGGAGCATCTAGGGGAACCCATCGCTCCCCCTTTTGCTGGGCTCAAGAATGAGGGCATGACGGACGAGGCAAAGGAGGACAATGATGAAACGGCATTCGAGAACGCCAAAGAGGGAGATCAGAAAGATCCCGGCTTAGAAGAAGATATGGCCTCCAACAATGCTCTAGGAATAAACGACACCGGAACTGATCAGGCGGTTGGGAGCGCGGCTGGTGCGGTAAACAGTACAGCGGCAGCAAAACCTGGGGCAAATGATATTATCAAAAAGGCTGATGACTTGGTTGCAAATCCAAATGAATATGCAAAGATTGAGAAAATCGACAAAACGGACTGCGGTCGATTCGTAAGCCACGTGATTCGCTCGACAGGAATTGACCCATCGTTTCCAATCGTTGGCAGCGGTGAGATTGAAAAGCACATTACGGGCAAGAAGAGCGGTTGGACTTATGGAAAGCCGGGATCGGGAGGCCCTAATCCTGGTGACGTGCTAGTAGTTCACTCAAAGGGTCGTAATCACGTTGCAATCTATATAGGAAAAACCGTAGACAAAAAAGGTAAAGCGAATTACACGATAGACGAAGCATCCCTTGGTCAGCATATACCGGAGAGAAAAACTTACAGTGCTGGATATTTAAGCTTCTTTGATTATTGGGCGCGAAGGTAAGCAATACACAAGTGAAAGCAATGTACGAAATGTCGTTATACTCTTTATGGGCGACCTACGAGAGTATTTGGGGAAAATTGGTAAATAACTATGTTGTCTAAAAATTGTATTAGTGGAGTCTTGTTAATAGCCGGTCTGGTCCAGATACTATTAGCAGCAATTAATCCTATTGCTTATGCAGCGTCAACTCCACCACTGCTTTATTCCTGTAATCTTGATGCAAAAAGATCATATATTCAAATATTGAAGATAGGAGACAAAAATAAAGACGTAGCAATCGCGCTACAGGGTATTCAAATGTTCGAGTGGTCAGGTAATCATCGGTTTGTACTTGCTTCTTCTTACAATGAGACCGAACTACTACTGTATAGATTCGATCCAGGTCAAACCATGCTGTATTTAGATTCTAAAGCCCGTCTTTCCAAAGGATTGACCGGCATATGTAGCCAAATGACTAGCTACATATTTGATTGGTCTAAGAATGAAAGTTTGATCTCATACCAATCAAGCAAAGGCCTGGTCATTGTCAATCTTAAGGACGGACACCAAACTTTGCTCGTCAGTAACAAGCGTTTTAATTCAGACATTGACGCAATTGCTATTTCACCAGACACACACCAAATATGCTTTTCAGTCAAGGGGAAAGACACTTTCGATGCCAACACAGGAAGTAAATATGAGGATCTATGGATCGTAAACGATACTGGAACTCAACTGAAGAGGCTTGGTCACGGTATGTTTCCTCACTGGTCACCAGACGGAAATTCAATGATAGCGATAAACGGGGATAATTCGTTTGGTAATAAATTGTTAAAATATACTTGGCCTCATACTTCCTGCAAAACTATCTGGTCGTGTCGCTATAGTGCAATTGCAAACGCAGTGTTCAGTCCAACAGGGAGATCAATTGCCGTGGTCGGTCCCTATCCTAGTGGGAATGAAAGTCCCTGTATTTTCTTGATCGCTCCTGATGGTCGACGTCAAGGTGTTGCTGTCCCGTATTCTGCTCTCAGGCAGACGGGAGCCGATACATATTTGTCCTGGTAGAATAGCTATCATAGACGGTCATGCCGACACGCCGGTTAGGTCACGATGATTAGCTAATTTCGGAATCTTTTGAATCTTGACCGTGACCGACGGCCTTGGCCAGGTGACGGCCTACACGGTTGACAACCGGCGACGCCAACGACAACGTCCTGAGCGTCACCGACCCCAGCGGCAACGTCTCCCGCAGCGCCTACGATCCGGAGAACCGGGTGATCTCGCACACGAACGGTCGCGGCGACGTCACCACCAGCACCTACGACCAGACGGAGACCGAAGGCCCGAACGTCGGCGAGGCGCAGTACGGCCTGCTGTCGTACAGCGCGGACGGCAACGGCCACGTCAGCTACTTCGCCTACTCGCCGCGCAACGAGATCTTGGTCACGACCGCGCCCGACGGCACCACCGAGACGTCCACGTACGACGGCGGCGGACGAAAGATTTCGCACACCGACGCGAACGGCCACACGATCAGGTACCGGTATACGACGACCGATCGCCTTGCAGAAGTGGACTACCCATCGGGCGCTCCCACCAAGTTCACCTACAGCTGTGCAGTCCAGCGGGTCTCGATGACGGACGGCACAGGCACGACCACCTGGGGCTACGATGCCGACAACCGGGTCACGTCGCTTGCCCAGCCCAACGGCACGGTGAACTACGCCTACGACACGGCGGGCCGCTGCACGCAGCGCGCTCTGTCGAACACCTACTTCTGGAACTACGCGTACGACAATTCCGGGCTGCTGCTGAGCGTCACGCCCCCATACGGAGGATCGACGGGCTACGTCTACGACGCGGGCGACCATTTGACGAAGCAGACCGACGCGAACGGCGCGGTGGTGTCGTACAGCTACAACGACCTTGATGAAGTGACCGCCGAGGCGACGGTGTCGAACACCGGCACGCAGCTTGCCGGCGACACGTACGCGTACTGGCCGAACGGCACGGTCAAGACCAGGACGGACTTCGACGGCTCGACCACCAGCTACGTCTACGACGGCGCGGACCAGCTCACGAGCGAGATACGGACGGGCAGTTCGAGCACCTACTCCGCGTCGTACACCTACGACCACAACGCCAACAGGCTGACAAAGACGTCGTCGGTGAACGGCGGCACGGCGACCACCGACACCTACGTCTACGACGTGGGCGACAAGCTGACGTCCACGTCCACGAAGTCGTTCACGTACGACGCCGACGGCAACCGCCTGACGATGACGACGGGCGGACAGACGACCACCTACAGCTGGGACTACGAGGACAGGCTGACCGGCATCTCGGGCACGTCCTCTGCGAACGTATACAACGGGTGCGACCTGCGGGTTGGACGGACGAGCACGACCGGCACGCCCTACTACTACACCTGCGACGGCGCTGATCCGGCAAGCCCGGTGCTGCGCGACGGCCCCGACGTCTACACCCAGGGCCTGTGCCAGACGCTGACCTCGACCGGAGCGACGAGCTGGTACGTCCTCGACCGCCTCGGCAGCAACACCCGCACCATGAACGCCGCCGAGAGCGTCACCGACGCCCAGGTCTTCGACGGCTTCGGCTGCCTAGTGAACCGCACGGGCACGACAACGCTCCCGTTCGGCTTCGATGGGAAGTCGGGCTACGAGACGGACTCCGACACCGGCCTGATGCTGCTCGGTCACAGGTTCTACGACCCCAGCATCGGACGCTTCCTTAGCCGCGACCCGATCCACGACGGCGACAACGACTACGCGTATTGCGACAACGAGCCGGTAAATGCGGTGGATCCGAGCGGAGAGGCCGAATCAAGGGGCAATCCGTTCAGGTCGCTTATGAACTCGTTCATGGGCCAGAGCGATGATGACGGCAAAAAGGATCAACCCAGCGAGGCGCCCCAGAAGACCCTTCCCGACACCAACGACGATTCTCCCGCAGCCGACAGTCAGTATACGACGACCGCAACCGCTCAGACTCTTGGGAGCCAGGGCGCAAAGGACACGGCCGTAGGCGCGGCGAAATCGGTTGGAAACGCCTTGGGCACCTTCGCGCCCACCGGCGAGGCTCAGGACGTCAAGGTTGCAAATGGAGTGGTGAAGGCTGCAGAAGAAGGCGCTTCAGGAGCGGCATCTGCACTCGGGAGGGCACACAAACCTTTATTGCTAGTTGACGAGAATCTTCCGAAATCTTTGGCTCAAATGCTAGAAAGTAAAGGCCATAATGCCATTTCAACCCAGAGGGCTGGTTTGAACGGTGTAAAGGATCCACAGATAATCCCATGGCTTCAGAGCCAAGGCGCGAAAGTAATTACGAAGAACTTTAGGGACTTTCCATCTCATCTGGTTATACCGGTGACTGGCGGAAATGCGGTGAGAAGCGCAGAACAGATCTATAATCAGATCGTACGCCATCTTTGAAGCGAACTGGATTAAAGTCAATTATGAGCACAGAACGAAAACCGTATTTTTTTGATGAGATGCACATGGACGAAACGCATCTGCGTTGGATAAAGCGGCGAAATAATGTCAAACCCTCCGACGATCCCGACATAGATCGTCCAGATTCATGGTACGCAGATCAATGCGGCGGTTGTCGATATTATTTGCCGCTACACGATGCAGTCCCTCTGTCCACCGACTGGGGAGTATGCACTAACGGTAAAACGCCATTTGATGGTATGGCGATGTTCGAACACGACGGGTGCGCCGCATTTGATCCAGCAGACGAATGGGTTTCGAACTATCTTCCAACGCGCGGTTTTTCGGACGTTGTTTTAGACACCGAGAAGAAGTAGCGTAATAGTACGGATATCGCAACGCGAACAGGCTGACCAAGACGCTGCGCGGAGTCACCGACACCTACAGCTACGACGCGGGCGACAAGCTGACGTCCACGAAGTCGTTCACGTACGACGCGAGCGGCAACCGCCTGACGATGACGATGGGCGGCGCGACCACCACCTACAACTGGGACTACGAGGATAGGCTGACTTCGATTTCGGGAACCTCTTCAACGAACATTTACAACGGGCTCGACCTCAGGGTAGGAAGAACTACCACCAGCGGTAACACCCTACTACTACACCTGCGACGGCGCCGACCCCGCGAGTCCCGTGCTCCGCGACGGCCCCGACGTATACACCGAGGGGCTGTGCCAGACGCTTACCTCGACCGGTGCGACCAGCTGGTACGTCCTCGATAGGCTCGGCAGCAACACCTTCACGATGAACGCCGCCGAGAACGTCACCGACACGCAGGTCTTCGACGGGTTCGGCTGCCTGGTCAACCGCACGGGCACGACAACGCTCCCGTTCGGCTTCGACGCGAAGTCAGGTTACGAAACCGACTCGGACACCGGCCTGATGCTCCTAGGGCATCGGTTCTACGACCCCAGCATAGGACGGTTCCTCAGCCGCGACCCGAACCACGCAGGCGACAACGATTATGCCTACTGTGGAAACGAGCCGGTCAATGCGGTGGATCCCAGTGGGGAGTCGCCCATGGAAAGCGGGGGCGGCTGGTCTAGGGGATGCGGCGACGAAAATGGCTGGGACAACGTCGGCGAGGCATGGCAGAAACGACCCGGAAGCATGATATGCGATCTCGGGCAGATAGTTGATGGAGGGGTCGCAAATGGAGACGTAGAAAAGGCTGGCACGGAAGCCGGAAATGCCGATGCTGGCCATGGAAGTCGTTTGAAGGAGGGGGGATACCTGATCCTGGCTGGAGCGAGCATTATCGGCACTTTCTGCACCGACGGCGCAGGTGCTGTGGCCCATGAGGTCGAGACGCTTGCCGTTGAGGGTGCCGAAAAGGTTGGCGCTGAAGCGGTGTAAAAGGCCGTGGCTGGGGAAGCCCTGCCGAAAGGTCCTGAGGTATACAGCTTCACGGAAGCGAAATCAGGTAAGACTTACATCGGACAGTCCGAAAACATAGCCAAGCGCATTGAGCAGCACGGCAGCCGCGTCGAGCCTGGATCGGTGAAGGTACTCAAGGAACTGCCCGGATCATGCAAGGCGGAACGGGAAGTCCATGAGCAGCGCGCGATTACCGCCGCTGGCGGTGTTAAAAATCTCGCCAACATACGAAATCCGATTGGCGCTGCACGCCAGCATTTGATGAGCAAATACTAGAGAATTCCGAAGCACGAAGCATTTTTCTCGAATTCGGTAGGAGACCAGCATATGAGCGAACTCGGCTATTCGTTAAGTGCCGATGAATATGGAACAACCCTCGTTCTAGAAGGACCTTGGTCCGATGACCTGCTGCCCGTGATTGAAGAAAACAAAGTCACCGGTCTTTGGATCAACTATGCTCGTGGATTTGTTGGAAACGACATCACGTTCCTGAAAAAGCTGCCCGATCTTAAGTACTTGTTGATAGCTTCATACTGGCTAGACGACGTCTCGCCGATTAACGGTCTTTCGAACCTTAGATCGCTCTATCTAAGTGCTACAACCTACAAAGGGATCGACTTCTCGGGGTTGCGACGACTTGAGAAGCTGAGCCTAGACTACACGACGGGCATGAAGTCTCTTGTGAAGTGCACGTCGCTGCGATATCTCAATGTGGGATCGCTCCGCGTCAAGGACCTGACGATCCTGTCCGAACTTCAGGGCCTCGACTTTCTTGAAGTGAGCAGTTCGCCGGTCGCTAGCCTCGACGGCATCGAAAACCTCCCGCATTTGAGGGTCATAGCCCTGTATTACCTGACAAAGCTTACGGACATCTCGGCTCTGGCGAAATGCCCCCGACTGGAGATTGTAGACATCGAGGCCTGCCGCAAAATCGGCTCAATAGAGCCTGTCCGTCCCCTAACGAGGCTGAAGCGATTACAATTCTCTAAGTGCGGCCAGATTGAGTCATTGTCTCCAGTTGGAGACCTAAAGGATCTCGTAGACCTGATATTCGATTACGACACGAATATCGTGGACGGCGATCTCGATCCTATGACGAAGCTTAAGAAACTGCAGTATACGTACTTCTTGGATCGGCCCCACTACAACCATCGCGCGAGTGAGTTCCCGATGGCGGGAATGGCTGCCATTAGGGTGGAGTAGAAATCTGAGCCTCTTAGGCGTGCTACGAACCATATTTACGATGGCGCCACCAGCTTACGAGCGAAATCCGCACAGGGCCGAACGCCTACAACTTTTCGTACACGTACGACGCCAACCCCAACGGCAACCGCCTGAGCATGATCACCGGCGGACAGACGACCACCTACAACTGGGATTACGAGGACAGGCTGACGTCGATTTCGGCCATTTCGGCGACGAACGTCTACAAGGGACGGGACCTCAGGGTTGGCAGAACCGGCAAAATAGGGCTACTTTAACTTAAACTAGTCGCCAGTCGCACCCCTGTTCCGACGCTCTACAGAACATCGTTATGTTTTGCACCGATTCGCCACCGAAATAGACCTCCATGTCGTTCACCTCGAAGACGACGATTTCGAAAGCGGTTCGAATCGTCCGGATACGCTTCTCCTTTGACGCAACCTACGCGGCGAAGCTGCCGCCGGCATGTCTAGTTGTCGGACGCCGTCCACAGTTAGACAGTTTTGTCTAATACGTATACGTCCCCGTGCTCGTCCCTGTGCCCGCGCTGGTGGTGACGCTGATGGTTCCGGTCGAGCCCTTGCTGGGTGCCTTCGCGGTGATCTGCGTGGACGAGTTGAGCGTGAACGTCGCGCTGGCGCCATTGAACCGCACGAGGGTCGCTCCCGTGAAGTTCGTGCCGGTGATCGTCACCATCGTCCCCGCAACGCCGCTTGTCGGCGTGAACGACGTTATTACCGGCAGGTAGAGGTACGTGAATGTTGCCGTGCTCGTGGCCGTCCCGGAGGGCGTGGTCACGCTGATCGTTCCGGTCGATCCCAGTGACGGCACCGTCGCCGTGATCTTGGTCCCGGAGACCACGGTGAACGAGGTGCTCGCGCCGTTGAACCGGACGTATGTCGCGCCGGTGAGGTTCGTTCCCGTGATGGTGACGGTGCTTCCAGCGATCCCGCTGGTCGGAGTGAACGACGTGATCGTCGGCGGGGTGACGTAGGTGAACGTCCCCGCGCTCGTGCCCGTACCCGCTGGGGTGGTCACGGAAATCGTCCCCGTGCTGCCCTTTGTCGGCACCGTCGCCGTGATCTGGGTCGCCGAGTTGACGGTGAACGTCGTGCTGGCGCCGTTGAACCGGACGTAGGTCGCGCCGGCAAAATCCGTCACGGTGACCCTCTGCGTCTGGGTTGCGGCCTCGGACGAGAAGGTCACCAGACTGCCAGGCGTCGCTATGGCGACGCCGGACGTCGCGTCGGTTGCCGTGTAGGGCACCGAAACCGAAGTGTTGTTCCAGCCGTTCGCGTTGGCGGCGGGCGTGGGATAGCCGAACGTCGGCGTAGGAGGAGTCGCGTCGATGTTGACCGTCAGCGTATGCGCCGTCTCGACGTTGTCCGAATCGTCAACCGACCAGTAGGTGACCGTGTGCGTCCCGTCCGGCGTGATCATGAACGGCGAGGTGTAAGTCTGAGTCGCGCCGACATCTAGGGTGTAGTAGGTTCCAAATACGCCGCTTCCTGCATCCGTGGTAGACAAAGTCACCTGTACCGGCGACACATACCAGCCGTTGTTGCCGGACTTTCCACTAACGGTAGCCGTGGTGACGGGTGGCGTCGTGTCTGATGTGCTGATCACCACATGATCGAAGAGCGCCGTGCCAATCGCCGCGTTATTGACCGCGCTTGCGGCAAGGCCAACGACAACCGGATCCGTCATAGCATACGTGAACGATCCCTCCTGAGTCCACGTTACGCCGTTGGGCGAATAGTAGCCGGTGAATGTCGATCCGCTGCGGACCAGCTTGACATATTGCGGCGCGGCTACGGTCGATGACGAGTTCGACCATGCCAAAGCTCCCGTCGCGCCGCGGTGCATGAACGCCGCGCCGTTACCGGGCGTGATCAGCATATCGACAAAGCCCGAACCAGCGGCAAGGGATTGGCGAACCATCACCCCGTATTTCGCCCAGTTCGACGTGTTCGTCTCGGAGGCGACACGCGCCGAAATGGTGAAGTTGCCGGAGAGCGTCAGATAGACAAAGTGGAACGCGTCGTAAGTTCCCCAAATGTCGGTTCCTGAGCCTTGCACAAGGAACTGCCCGTTGGCACTGCTGTAGTTGGCCGAGCCGGGATGGCCGCAATTGCCGATGTTCCATATCCAGCCATGGCGCGGGCAGATTTGATCCCGGCAGCATGTTGACCGTCTGGATATTCTGCGCCTCGACATTTCCAGCCGAATCCACGCTCCAGTAAATTACGGTGTGCGTGCCCCACCCAGGAACAGTGAAAGGCGACGTGTACTTAACAGGTGCCGTGCCGTCAACCGAGTAGTAGGTCGCGGCGATCGGATTTGCACCCGTAGCCGACAAGGCGAAGACGACATTGCTGTTGTACATGACGCCGCCAGCAAGCGCGCCAGTCAGCGTCGCGGTTGTGTGCGGCGGAGTCGCGCTCACGGTTAGTGTATTAGTGGCGCCGACATTCCCCGCCTCATCAACCGCGTAGTACGATATCGTGTGCGATCCGGCAGTTGTGACATTGAACGGGGCCGCGCAACCTTGATAAGCGCCACCGTCGATCGAATAGTAGGTTGTGGCCTCTGAGACGTTATCGGTTGCAGTCAATGTGATCAGATTCGCGGACGCTGAACCCGTGGATGTCGGTGGCGTCGAATCAATGCCGACTGTTTGATAGTTCGTCGCTTCGACATCCCCATTGGCGTCCACGCTCCAATAGTCCAGTACATGCACACCGTCGCCGCTGATCGAAATCGGCCCGTTGTACGGTTGCTCTGAGCCGGAGTCCAGCGTGTAGTACGTCGCGCTGACCGGATAGCCATTACCCTGCGCGGCAAGCGTTGCCGTAACAGGGCCAGAATACCAATTGTTCTTGGATTGTGAACCGGAAAGCGAAACGGTCGTGCGTGGTAGGTAGGTTGTACTGCCAGTTACGCTGAAGTTATCGTAGGTAGACGTCATGATCGTCGTACCAGAAACGTGGGCGCACCCGCAGATGCCGATATAGGCAGTAGCAGACATGGTCATTTGCTGCGTGCCGAGGAAAGTCCATGTCGAGCCGTCTGGCGAGCAGTATCCCGTAAAGGTCGATCCATTGCGGACAATGCGCAGCCAGTACGGCGCGGTCAGCCCACTGATCGTTTTGATGATCCAGTTCCAATCGGCCGTGTTTCGCCCCTGCATGGAGATGCCATTGCTAGGCGAAACGAAGTTGTCGATAAATTCGTCAGACGGATTGAGCGACGGAGTCACTAGCAGACCCGCCTGAGACCAAACATTGGCATCCGTTTCCGACACGACGCGAATTGTCGCGGTGAACGGGCCGGTCACGGGGGTGTATACGTAGTGGCAGTAGCTCGACGCCCCACCGATGCCGTAGCCGTTGGCGTTCACCGTGAATACGCCTTTGGAGTACGAGGCCGATCCAGGGGCGAGCACGCTCCCAATGTCGTTGTCCGTCCACGGCGCAGGCAAGGTGGCTGCCGGCAAAACGACCGCAGACACAGGCGACATCGGTCCCGTCGTGCCGCTGGCGCTCACTGCGGCAGTCTCATAGTAGTAGGTACCGCCGTTAGATGGCGTCGTGTCGTTGTAGCTGGCTTGGCTAACGCCGGTAGCAACCAAAGAAAACGGACCCGATGCGCTCTGTGCACGGTAGATATTGTAAGAAGCCGCACCCGTGACGCCGGTCCAAAGCAATGTTGCGCGGGCGTTGCCAGCGTAGGCCGTCAAGGATGTCGGAGCAAGCAGCGCAGGCGCAGCATATCCCGAAACAGGCAAACGGAAGATCGCGTAGTCGCCAATTTGCAAAGTCACTGATGAGCCGAGCGGATAGCTGAGGTTGTGATGAATGTCGAGTGCGGTGCCATTGCCAGGCGGGAGCTTGACTGATATGGCCGCTCCACTATTATTGCCCGCCAGCAGCCATTGCCCGAACCGCACCACCCAGCCTTGGAGCAGCGATCCGGTGACGTTGCCGTCGGATTGAACGGTTGCCGAGTTGTACGGCATGTAGAACTCCGCCGCGACTGGATCGCCTGAAACCGCGTCGTCGATGCGCGCAATATTGCTGACGCCGCCGTAACCCACATTTTCGTAGTTCTGCCAGTCTGCATTCATGTAGAAGCGCTCGCCGCTATGGACGAAGGCAACAGAGCCGGTGTTGACGGCGCACCAAGTGTAGTCGGGTTGGTCAGCCTCCCCTGGCAAGGGTTGCATCGATGTCGGCGCCACTCCGACAAGGCTCCAAATGCTGCTTTCGCAATTTGGCAACGTGTTGAGCGTATACATCGTGGGCCACGAGGCGCCGGTGTTTCCCCACTTGATGGGCGTAATCCCATGGATCGCTTCAAGATAGGCGCAGCGCACTGCGAGCGGATCGTTAAGCCCGATCGATGGATCCGATGCCATATATTCGGTCGTATACATTGGTGCGGCGGCGTCGCAATTTGGATTCCACGTATTGCGAGAAGAGATGAAATCTTCCTGGGCGGTCAACACTTGGGCTACTTCCGTCATATCGTTCGCGCCGATCACCGGATTGATCATAGGCGAGACAAACTGATTGAACGCCTCACGCGTCGTCAAGGAATTTTCGTCCGATCTGTTCGACAATCGCCTGCTCGTCCGGCGTGGTCAGGCGATTGTCGGATTTCGCCAGATCATAGAACCAAACCGACATCTGTGGCAGGTAGCACCCATACTGTCCGTCGTAGCCGCAGGAGAGCAGTCCCCTAGCTTCGCCGAGGCCGGCGGGTGTGATACCGTAGTTGTCCCAACCAGCTATGGATGTAGCGCCGCCGAGGGTGTCGGGAATGATGCCCATCAACTGCTCGATTTCGCTCAGCGCGACGTACTGACTATCGGCCGGGAAACTTGAGTCCGGATACCAGGCCTGAAGCTGCGCAAGCGCGATCTGTTCGGCGTAGTAGCCGAGCATTTCGAACATGTCTTGCGATTCGGTGCCGCCGTTATTGGCCTTCATCCACGCCGAATTGTTGTATAGCATGCGCTCGTAGGCGTTGGCCCGGATCCAGCTGCTGCCGTCGAGGTCCGCATCGTACGTTTGCGAGCGATAGTTCTCGAATACCGGCACGGCGGTGGGATCGTTGAGCATCTTAATGATGACCCAGCCGAGCGCGTACGTTCCGGCTCCTTGCAGTAATGACGAACAATGGAACTTTAAGAGAGCTGTCTCGACCTACCGACTCCGCATTGGCGTGGACAAGCAGGCGGCAGGAAGAGGTGCATGTCCTCAAGCAGATTGAGACCCTTTGCGACCGCGAGCAGCCTGGCGCTCGCATTCCGACGCAGTCCGAGCTGATGCGGCAATTTAACGCTCGCGAACGGTCTGTCACTTGGCGCTTGACGAACTCAAACGGCGCGGCCGCATCGTGCGCAAGCGCGGCTCAGGAACGTACGTCGGACGGTCGGAATCAATCGCCGCTACAACCTCTATGAGTCCGCGTGCGGCCTCTAGAACGATCGTCGCCATCGCAAGGCCGGATCATGGCTTTTTCGATGACTGCATGTCGCAGCTTTACTCGCACGCCGACAACAGCGAATACAGCCTCGTTTATCAGTTACTGCGATCCCAAGACGAGGATATGGAGTCTTTCGAGGCGGTGCTGGGGTCGGCGGCCGGTTTCATATTATTTGGTACGTACTTGGCTCCTCTCGCCAAATCGCTGCGGGCGGCCGGGAACCGAGTCGTCATTATTGGTGCGCCGGATCCTAGTCCAGCAGTTGATGCACCCTGCGTTTGCAACGACCAGGAGGCGGGCGGTTACCTTGCGGTGAAACACTTCGTTGATCTTGGTCATAGAAGAATTGGATTTCAGTACAACTACGAAATCGAGATGCGAAGCCCACGGCGGCTAGGGACTAGGCGAGCTCTTGACGACTTGCGCAAAGGCGGACTTGCAGTTAAAGATACGATAATCGACTTAGGGCAACTCGAAGCCTGGGACGCCGATCCTGCCATGGCTCGAAGGGACCTTGAAGGATCGGATGCGCCAACTGCGCTGGTGGCGTGGAATGATTTCACCGCGGCTAGGATGCTCAGCATATTGCAGCGGGCGAAGTTCCGAATTCCAGAAGACATTTCCGTAATCGGTTACGACAATGCAAGTATCGCTGATCGATCGACCCCGCGCTTGACGACGATAGATTCTGGAGTTGCGCAGCTTCTTGGAGTTGCGATTCGAACCATACAACTGCCGCGCGATGTCGAACCAGCAAAGATTCAAATGACCATCCCTCACCTTATCGTTCGCAACTCGACCGCCCCGCCGAAGACATAGGTCGATCATCAGCGGATGCCAAGGTTTTCGTGAGTTACGAGCGTTGTGTGCGGATCGAAGGGCCTCTAAAGCCTTATAGTGCCGATTGCCAAAAACACGCCCTCAAGTTATCCGTGCAATCACAGCCTTGTTCAGACTAACTCGCTCTTGTCCACACAGTTTTCGTGACATTACAAAGACTATGCCTAAGCTATTGCATTTTGGTCAAAGAGTGCTATAATTGAAAAACAAACCCATGAGCACTACCGCATTAGTCAAGCAAACTCGCCGGACGAACTCGTCGGTGGACTGGTCGCTTCGCCGTCAGGAGGAGGCCCGCGTGCTGAAGGCGCTCGAGGAGATGTGCGACCGGGAGTCGTCCGGCGCGCGCATTCCGACCCACACCGAGCTGATGCGACAGTTCAACGCCACCGAGCGTGCGGTGCTAAGCGCGCTTAGTGTGCTCAAGCAGCGCGGACGCATCGTCCGGCGGCACGGATCCGGCACCTATGTCGGCAATCCTGGCGGAATGCAGCCGATCTCCTTGTCGGGGCCGGACGCGGCGTCGAAGACCATTGTCGTGATCGCAAAGCCGGATCATGGATTCTTCGACGAGTGCCTGTCGCAGCTCTATTCCCATGCCGACAGCCGCGACTACGAGATCGTCTATCAACTGTTGAGGTCGCAGGACGGCGCAATTACGCAGCTTCGTCCGATTCTTGGCTCCGCCGCTGGCTTCATTCTCTTTGGCCACCATCTCGCGCCGCTCGCCAAGGCGCTGATGCTGACCGGCAACCGGGCGGTGATCGTCGGCGCGCCGGATATTGATGAGGTGTCCGACGTTCCCTGCGTCTGCAACGATCACGAGGCTGGCGGCTACCTTGTTATGCGCCACCTGATCGAAAAGGGGCACCGCAGGATCGCGCTTCCAGTCTACCTAGCGTCGGAGCTGCGCAAGCCGCGCTGGCTCGGGTACCGGCGCGCCGTCGACGAGGCCAAGAGAATGGGCATCGCAATTGCGGAGACCATGATCGAACTGCCGCGCCTTGAGGAGTGGGAGGCTGAGCCGTCGCTCGCGCGCGAAGACATCCTGAAGCCTGACGGTCCCACCGCGATCATCGCATGGAACGACTTTGTTGCGTCGATGTTGCTGGGAGTCCTGCAACGGGCGAACATTCGGGTGCCAGAAGACGTCTCGATCATTGGATACGACAACTCGGGCATCTCCGCGAGGCTGACACCGCCGCTGACCACGGTGGACTCCGGCGTTCCGCAGCTTCTCAGCGCAGCGATCAGGATGGTGCTGATGCCGAAGACCGCTGGTCAGCCGGCAACGCAAATGACGATTCCCAATCTCGTCGTCCGCAATTCGGTGTCGCAACCTAGAGCATCGTAAAGCCGTAACGGTTGCAGGTGCTTCTTTTGCAATTATTGCAATCTTAAATAGGACTGACGTGTTTGGCTGCAATTGTGGCCAAACAAAACTCATCCGAGAGAATTGGACTTTATGTACTTGAAAATCGCGCCGCTGCCGGCCCTTTTTTTGGCAGTCGTTGTCGGGCTTAACCTTGTGACTTCACCTAGAGCAACCGCATCGCTCCTTGACACCGTCTATTTTGGCAATTTGGATTCCGAGAGCGCACACGGCGCTGTCGCCGAGTCGAGCGACATTGTGACCGGCGGACTCAACCAGCCGGCTCGCCGCCTGCTTCCGCAAAGTCCCGTTTCGTGGCAAGGCGGCCAAGTCACGTTCAACCTGAAGGTCGATCCGGCCGCACTGAACTACGTCACGTTCAAGTTTTGGGGATCGGACAAAGGTCAGCAGTTAGGGCGGCTGATTCTGTTCAGCGACGGGCTGATGATCGGATACCGCGACCAAGGCGACCATGACATTGTCAACCAGACCGACGACGTCCCGCTCTACCCGGGACGGTTCGTCTACACCACCCTGCCGCTGCCGCCTAGCCTGACGAACGGGAAAACAACCATCTCGCTGACGCTTGAAGCAATTGGGATAGTCTGGCCGTACGGGACAACATTCGAGGAGCGTCAGAAGCAGTTCACGGTACCTTCGCGCGGCATTTACGCGGTGTATTGCGGTACGAGTCCCCATTTTGATCCACCGGCAGGCGAGCAGCAGGGCGTCGCTCCGGCCGCGCCAACGCGTCCAGCTCCTGGACCTGAGACGATGGATTTGGTCCGCGAGCGGGTGAACACATACGCAACGCATCTCGCGTCAGTGCCTTCCAAGATCGACAAGACCGTTCCAAAGGATCATGCCGGCATCATCGCATTCTTGGCGAAGGCGTACACCACCAAGTGGTGCAGCGTCTATCACGATTCGCAGGCGTTCAAAAAGATCGTCTCGGAAGGCGACGCGTACGCGATTTTGCAGAGCCGTGATCCCGGGTTTGTTGGTTCGGACTGGCCCGGTGCGGGTCCGCTTGGCGAGGCCGTGATGAAGGTCTACCCGGACCTCGCGGCAGCTGGAGACCTTGGTCAGACGATCACTTTAGCGGACGGAAAGGCAGTAACCCGACGTCAGGCGTGGGCCGACACGCTCTACGATAGTGTTGAATACTGGCAGGCTCACCGCCGGTCCTATACCAACCAGTCGATGATCGTGGATGAGTTCATTTACTATGCGAACGAGGGCTTGCGGCTGCTCGATCCGACGCGGGCGCTGCCAAAAGCCACCGTGCTTGGCTACCTGTATCAAGCCGTGGGCATCGAGCCGTGGACTGGAAGTGTCACCAGCGGAAAATCGGGCGGAGGCACGGATCAACCGGATGGCGCTTTCAGCGAAAAGCCCTACGGCAACAGCTATTATGACGTCACACCGAAGGGCCTTTCGCGCGAACTTGGCTTTGTCGCGGGCT
Organism: uncultured Armatimonadota bacterium; assembly: GCA_963699265.1. Classification (GTDB taxonomy): domain Bacteria; phylum Armatimonadota; class Armatimonadia; order Armatimonadales; family Capsulimonadaceae; genus CAXSEA01. The sequence continues at coordinate 4,268,551 of OY969427.1, forward strand.
ACGGCGAGACCATTCTGCACTTTATGAGCGATATGGTGCGGCTCACCGGTGATACAAAGATTCGCGCTCAGCTTGTGAAGATGAATCGCGCCCGCGCCTACTTCCGCTACCCGCTCGCAGACAGCGACGGATACAAGGCGATGGTTCTGGAGGCGATCACCGACAACAGAAACGGCCACTACCCAGGCGATGTCGCGTACGGCGGGTCGCATGGCTCCCGCGAAACCGAACCGATGGAGGTCGCTGCCCTCACGCTCGACCCGGAAATCGTCGGCATGGCCCAGCAGGAACTTGAGGACAACCAGTACTTCGCTTTGCTGGCAAGTCGCTTAAAGAACAATGATCCCCTGAACATTGCGGGACTGCTGGATGCGGTCGACGACTATGCGGTCGTGTCCAAACTGCCGTCCAGTAAGTACCGTCTTCCGATGACCGACGGCCAGCCCGATTTCGTTTGGTCGGATCCGGATGATGCCGTCGTGGTCGTCAAGCATGGAGACCGAAGGCTCTATTTCAACTTCTACTACCGCGCCGAGAACGCCATCAACGGAGTCGTGCGCATCCACGAACTGACTCCCGAAATTGAACGGATCGTCACCGCGCAGAGCCAGTACGAATACACTCCCAGCGGCCAAGAGTACGTGCGTCCCGACTGGATCGACTCGATGCGGAGCGTCGGCAAGCCGCCGCCGGGACCAACAATTCATCAGGCCTGGGCGGGCGAGAAGATGCCGATAGAAGCTCGTCCAACGGACGCCCAAATTCCCGCATATGGGGATTGGGGCCCGTTCCTGGGTCGAGCCGACTTCTACTCGCTGGTCTACGGCGATTACGTCATCGGAGTGAACACGAACTCTGCCAAGAGCTACAGCCTAGATATTCCGGCGGGCGGGCATTCGGTGACGGACCTGACCACGGGCGAATCGCGAACGGTTACCGGTCCGGTTACGGTCGGCCCCAAAAGTGCCGTAGTCCTGCTGATTGGCAACTAGACACCGAGAGCTAAAGGATTGGCTCTTGATCGTTTGGTAACCCTATGATCCACAATCCGATACTACGTGGTTTTCATCCTGATCCGTCGATCCTGAGGGTCGATGAGGACTACTTCATCGCGACATCCACATTTGAGTGGCTTCCAGGCATACGCATCCGCCACTCGCGCGACCTCAAGCATTGGACATTGCTTGGTCATGCGCTGACCAGGCCAAGCCAACTGAACCTGAAAAGAACAAAGCCCTCCGATGGCGTGTGGGCACTTTGCCTGACGTACGACGAGCCGAATCGGCTTTTCTACCTGTGCTATACCGTGGTCAACAGCCTAACAGGCTATATGTTTGACCTCGATAACTACCTCGTCACGGCCGAATCCATCACTGGCCCGTGGTCGGATCCCATTTATCTTAACAGCAGCGGTTTCGACCCCTCGTTTTTTCACGGCGAGGACGGACGAAAGTGGGTCGTTTAGCTCATTTGGGACTTTAGGGACGGCTACGAGCATCCCGGCTTCATCGCCTGGCAGGAATATTCAGCCGAAGAGCAGCGCATGATCGGCGAACGACACGATATCTACCACAGCAGGTTTCTTGGCTGCGTCGAAGGCCCGCACATCTACAAACGAAATGGCACGTATTACCTTATTACTGCAGAGGGCGGCACTGGATATGGGCACTCGGTGAACGTTGCTCGCTCTGCGGACATATCAGGCCCGTACGAACCTTGCCCGCACAACCCCATCATTACGTTAACCGCGCAGCACTACAATGGAATCGAGCATCTCGACTACAGAAAGCCGTTTCTATTCAACCCGGAATCCACTCTCCAAAAGTCAGGACACGGTTCATTGGTCGAAACACCCGCTGGCGAGATGTATATCGCTCACCTATGCTCGCGACCGCTCCTACCGGAATTGAGATGCCCACTAGGACGCGAAACGGCGCTCCAAAGGGTGCGCTGGACGGAGGCTGGCTGGCTTACCCTTGATGGCAAAGGACGGCTCGCGCAGGAATATGTCACCGAACCGCATCTACCGGAAGCAGCGTGCACCTCGCCGCCTTCGAGAGATGACTTCGACAATGCAAAGCTCAGTCTAGACTGGATGTCGCTGCGGGTCCCCGTGGACGAATCATGGGCGACGCTTACCGAGCGGCCAGGATATCTGCGCTTGCGCGGGCGCGAATCTCTTTCGTCGCTGAACGAGGTAAGCTTAGTCGCAAAGCGCGTGACATCATTTGACTATCGGGCCGAGACATGCGTTGAGTTTGAGCCTAAGAACTTTCAGCAAATGGCTGGACTCGTCTGCTTTTACGACGACGCCACCTATTACTATTTGCGTGTCTACTGGAGCGTCTCACTCCATTCGAAATGTTTTGGCGTCATGGCGTCCGATCGTGGCACGAGGACGGAATACCGCGACAACCGTATGGCGATTCATGGGTCATCGCGTATTCACCTTCGGGCGATCGTCCATGGCAACACACTGCAATTCTCGTATTCTCTTGATGGCAATTTGTGGCTGAATCTCGGCCCTATCCTCGACGCAAGCAAGCTCTCCGACGATTATTGCCTGGTCGGGGGAATGACGGGATCGGTCGTGGGCATTACAGCGCAGGACTTCGATCAAAGAACAGCCTGGGTGGACATCGACTACTTTGAATACGTCGATTTGGCCAGCTAACCACTCTTGCCCCGACCTACTTTTTGAGCGTGTAAGTCAGCGTGCCGTATCCCAATTGGTCGAAGCCACCGCTGTTGGGGCCGAAGTCGCCGCCACCACCCTCGGGCCTGACCTTCGCAGCCATCTGCGTCACAAACGGCGCGGATAAGCCCTTTAGAACCACGTAGTGATTGTAGATGAGCTCCCAAATAGGTCGCAACCCACCTCTTCCCGCAGCAGAAATGACCGGTTGAGTAGCAAGGCTGTCCGAATACGGCGTGTAAGGGACATCGTTTCCCAGGTTGTAGTCCGCGACATACTCCGCGCCTTTTAGGAAACGGTTGTCGTCGTAGCCGAAGAGGTCGTCGCCCTGGTTCCATGCCATCTGGCAAATCGCGCCCATGAGCGCGATGCAAAGAGTCGAGTGGCCCTGGTCGCGCCCGCTCTCCTGAAACTGTCCCAAGCCGCCGGGATAGAGCACCCAAACTGCGTGCTCGATCGAACCGTTGCCTGCGCCATGCTTGAAGTATTCGACCGCCTCGTTGTAGATGTCCCGACGATCGGCAAGCACTCCAATCGCCAGCATGGACGCCGTATTTGCGAGGTCCCAGTTGGCCCAGTAGTGGTCAATCTTCGCTCCATTGTGCCGCGTCAGGAAGTCATGGTTCATCGGATAGAAAACGTTGACCATCATGGACTGAAAACGTGCAAAGTCCGCGGGCGCCCATCCGGGGTAGTCGCGCATGATCTCTGCTGCATTGGCGATTTCATAGCCGTATATGCCGGACGCTAGGAACTTGTCGCTGCTCCCGTTGATCTCGGTCAACGTTGACGACCAGGCGTTGAGTACCTGCACGGCCTTGTCCGCGTAGGCGGTGTCCCCCGAGACCTTCCATCGCAGCGCGCACTGGTAGGCCGCCGCGATATCGTTAAACAAAGGAGCGTAGTTTTGCGCATGGTTCGGATTCTTGCCGCGGTATACGATCGGCTCCGGCCGCGGTTTCCAGCTTAGTTGCGCATGCTTATTGGCGATCAGGAGCTGCCAGTCCGCTGTCCACGGCTGGGCGCCTTGCGCCACCATCGCCTTCATGCGGGCGAAATCCTGGCCGCTGTGCAATAGGCCCGGGTGTATAAAGGGCTCTTCTGCTGAGAACGCTGCCCTCGGAAGCGCAAGCGCAAGGATGAGGGCGATAATCAAAGCTAGTCGTACCGTCACTATGAGTCGTATTGCTGCCATGCTATAAGAAATCTCCATTTGCGAATCCCAAGACGCCATCTGGCTCGATGACCCACTCTAAGGCTTGTCGGCAGGCAATGACCCGCTAATCTTGTCTTGCCCGATGTTTAGATAGACGACATCATAACACAGCAAGTTCGAGAGGACAAGTAGTTTTCATACTTTATGTGCATTTTATAATTTCGGCTCTGTTGGCCCATTTCAAGGTCGTGCTATAGATGAATCATTGGCTCGCGACCGCCAGAGTGTCACCGAATACCAGACGCGTCCCAGTCCTCGCTCATTCGAAGCGCCATAGCAGCACCAATGCGATTCCGCTCGTCCGGAGGACAGTCTTTCACACGTCAATTATTTTGAAAAATAAATGCAAATAATATCGGCAAACTACTTGCGCAATTATCAAAGATTTGATATGATAGCTCCACTGAATGACTTTGATCTCGTACTGCCGCTATCACATCCAATCCAAACCGCAGACGCTGGTATTAGCATGCCGGCAGCTTCAAAAGGACAAATAAATGAATTCGCGCAAGGGCTTCCGCACCGGATTTACGCTTATGGAACTACTCGTTGTTATCGCTATCATCGCAATTTTGGCTGCGATACTTTTCCCTGTGTTCGCATCTGCGCGGGAAAAGGCGCGGCAGACCACCTGCGCCAGCAACGAAAAACAGCTTGGGCTGGCCATGCTGCAGTACATACAGGACTATGATGAGTCCACGCCGTATTGGGATCACTCTGTTGGAACGGATCGAGGAGGCTGGGCCGGAAAACTGTATTCCTATGTCAAGGCGACGGCGGTCTATACCTGTCCCGACGATATCGCTACTGCTCCAGCAGGAAGCTACGAGATATCCTATGCGTGCAATGACTGGTCGCTCAGCAACAGCCTATCAACGAAGACGATCTCCAAGTTCAACGCTCCATCCTCTACGGTGGCTGTTTTCGAAGTGACGGGATGTGTAATAAGCGATTTAACCAACCCCAATGAAATCGACTCCTGGGTCGGCGACGGCGGCAACGGCGGCAACACCGGCAAGACGGATAGCGGCATGCGGTGGCCGAACACGGCCGCCGACAACTACGATACCGGCGACATGGGTAATCCGGCACGCAACAGTGCGGGAAAGTTCGACCCTGCCTTCCCAAACGGCAGGCACACGAACGGCTCTAACTTCATCTTTTGGGATGGCCATGTAAAATGGACCCAGCCTGGATACGTGTCTGCCGGCGAGACGGCAGGTAAGCTGGGCTGCGATCAGGACAACAATAACAACTCAGTAGCCGGATGCGCCGGAGAGGACGGTGCAAGTTGGGGCAACGCGGCGTTAACCGATATGATGGGCGGCACGAAGGGCTTTATCGCGACCTTTAGTTACAGATAGGACTTCTCCTGGAGGGAAACGTCCACTTCGTTCAATGCACCAAGTTTCGTCCGCGCTGCAAGTCGCATGCAGCGCGGGCGAATCAAATCGTTCGTTTTGGCGAGCGCAGGTCGCTCCCTACGACCGAATCACTCAACACGGATATTGACAACTCTCAAGTCATATGTTAATCTGTTGGCAACTATTTTGGTCGTGCGACAGATTCTTGACAACACCCCAAGCACGATGAAAAACTCTGGACTCACCGCCGCATTCCTCGCGCCCCACAGTACGGTTGATTATGTCTACGGTGCCGAACGTACTGAAGCTATATCAAGGCGAATACACCTTGTTCAACCCGATCCGGTGATCGAACCGGAATCGTTGCTCAGTAACCTAGTCGAAACCTCCGGTGTTAACGTGCTTTTTTCAACTTGGGGCATGCCGAGCCTTACAGTCGAGCAGATCGACGAACATTTGCCACACCTTCAGGCGGTATTTTATGCGGCTGGGACGGTCGGCAACTTCGCTGGCCCATTGCTTGAGCGCGGCGTGACCATTGTCAGCGCTTGGCGTGCAAACGCCGTGTCGGTTGCGCAGTTCACAGTCGCGCAAGCCATTCTCGCGATGAAGGGCTATTTCCGCAACCTGCGAGAATACGATCTTTCCAAGGCGAGTTATACTGCGGCCCATCGCGGCAAGGGCGCCTATGGAGAAACGGTCGCGCTCCTCGGTGCCGGCGCGATTGGACGAATGGTCGTCGAGCTGCTGCGGCCTTATGACGTGCATGTCATCGTATGGGATCCGTTCCTCGATGAATCGAGCGCGCTCGCGCTTGGTGTCGAAAAAGTGGAAAGCATCGCAGAGGCATTTACGCGCGGCTACGTTGTCTCAAATCACCTCGCCGACAAGCCCGAAACCGAAAAAATGATTTCGGCTGATGCGCTTCGGCTGATGAGGCCCGACGCGACATTCATCAACACCGGCCGCGGACGAACTGTTGACGAGCCAGCGCTCGTCAGCCTGCTCACAGACCGGCCAGACCTGACCGCGCTGCTTGATGTGACCCATCCCGAACCGCCGGGCATCGATAGCCCGCTCACCGAGCTGCCTAACGCATACATCACAAGCCATATCGCCGGAACCATTGGAGATGAGGTCCACCGCATGGCCGACCTGTGCATACGTGAGTTCGACCGCTTCATCGCGGGCCAGCCGCTTCACCATAGCGTTACCCGCGAAATGCTCAAGCTGCTCGCCTGAATGCCTTAGCAGATTATCTGTTCGCCTAAACAGCCCGACCGAACGTCATTTGACCCTGACCAATTTGTTCCCGAACGCAAGATCGAAACGGAGATCGACCCATGCTGACGCCACCGCTGCGTACTGTTGTTAGTGCCTCACGCTTAGTAATCGCTTCACTTGTCGTTGCGATTAGCTTATTTGGATCGAGCCGGATCGTGCAGGCACAGGCCTTCGTCCATCCTGGCCTTCTGGAAACCAATGCAGACTTCACGCGCATGGCCGCGAAAGTCGCTGCGAATGAGCATCCCTGGGTCAACAGTTGGAACATCCTGATCAACAATCCGGAGTCGCAGACCACCTGGACGCCCAATCCCGCTCCGATCATCTACCGCGGCGGAAACTATCCGCAAAACTATTCCCAACTGTATTACGATGCCGCGGCCGCGTACTAGTCCGCCATCAGGTGGAAAGTAACCGGAAACACGGCGTACGCCGACCAATCCATCCGAATTTTGAACGCCTGGGGTTCGACGCTCACCGAAATCAGCGGCGACAGCAATGCGGACTTGGCCGCGGGCATCTACGGCTACGAGATGGCGAGTGCAGCCGAGATCATGCGGACGTACAGCGGATGGGCGCCTGCGGATTTTGCCACGTTCCAGAACATGATGATGACCGTGTTCTATCCGATCAACAGCGATTTTCTGATCCGCCACAACAACACCGACAACACCCACTACTGGGCGAACTGGGACCTGTGCAACATGGCGTCGATGATGGCGATTGGCGTCCTCTGCGACAACCGCAGCATCTACGAGACGGCGGTCACCTACTTCAAGAGCGGCATCGGCAACGGCAACATCGATCACACCTGCTACTACATGTTTCCCGGATACCTCGGCGAGGGGCAGGAAGCTGGACGCGACCAGGGCCACGCGACCCTAGACGCGGCTCTCCTCGGTTCTGTCTGCCAAATGGCGTGGAATCAAGGCGACGATCTCTGGGGCTACGAGAACAACAAAGTGCTGGCTGTCTGCGAATACATCGCCAAGTACAACCTGTTCAACGCCGTCCCGTACGTCGTCTATGCCAACAGCCTACAGACCAACCCAACAATCTCTGCGGCCAGTCAGGGAACGCAGCGTCCAGCTTGGGACTTGATCTACAACCACTACGTCAATATCAAGGGCCTTTACGCGCCGTATACGACGCAGTTCGCCTCATTGGTTCGCCCTGAAGGCGGCGGCGGAAATTTCGGATCCGCAAGCGGGGGCTTCGATCAGCTCGGCTTCGGCACCCTTACAAACTATCTTGATCCCATCCCTGCGGGTGCGATTCCAAGCGGCCTGTCAACGACAGTTTCGGCATCCAGCGTTACGTTGTCCTGGTGGGGTACGGCCTACGCCACCAGCTACAATGTCAAGCGCGCCGAGTCGAGCGCGGGGCCATTCGTCACCGTCGCAAATGTCCTTGCCACGAACGGAACATACTACGTTGACAGCGACGTCTCGCCTGGCACAACCTATTATTATGAAGTCTCTGCGATCGCTCCAACGGGCGAAACTGCAAACTCGCAGCCGGTATCGGGGATTGTTGGCACATGGCTGGAGACGTATCTCAAATTTGACGACGGCAGCGGTTCGATCGCATCAGATTCGAGTGGCGCAGGATTCTACGGGCAGTTATACAATTCGCCCACCTGGACGACCGGCGTTCTCGGCGGCGCGCTTGCGCTTAACGGCACAAACCAGTACGTGGACGTTTTGCCGGGTACGACCACTGGATTCACTGACATTACGGTTGCTGGCTGGGTGAAGCTGACGAGCAGCCCAACCTGGGCGCGTGTCTTCGACTTTGGCGATAATGGCCCGATGCGGTACATATTTCTGACGCCGATGAGCAACGCGAAGACGACTCGGTTCGCCATCACGCTTTCCTCCGATTGGGTTCAAGACGTAATCGATGATCCGACTCCGATACCAACTGGCGTTTGGACGCATGTCGCGGTCACGATCACGGGCAGTGTCGGAACGCTGTACGTCAACGGCAACGCGGTCGCGACCGACTCAACCATGGTCTTTAGCCCGGATCAGCTCGGCCCGACGCCGAACAGCTACATCGGACATTCGCAGTACACCGCAGACCCGTACCTGCCAGGCTCTGTTGACGATTTCCGCATCTATCATGGAGCGTTGACCGCCAACCAGATCGCCGCGCTTGCGGCGGGTGCCGTTCCTAGCGCGCCTGCGGCATCCACGGGACCTGGCGCGACGGCGGTTTCGTCCAGCCAGATCAACCTAAGTTGGAACGTAAACAACGCAGCGGTAACGTACAACGTTCTGCGCTCGACCGTTAGCGGCGGCCCGTATACGACGATTGCCATGGGTGTCACCGCAAACAGCTATGCCGATGGTCTGCTGAGTCCTGGCACGCCGTACTACTATGTTGTTACCGGCGTCAACGATGGCGGCGTTGGGGCATACAGCGCCGAAGTTACCGCGACGACGTTCCTGCCTGCCGCCGCGCCAGTTGGACTGACCGCGAACACGGCGTCGACCAGCCAGATCAACCTGTCGTGGCAGCCAGAGGGTGGCGCGTCAAGCTATAATGTGAAGCGTGCGGTGCTTCAGGGCGGGCCTTACGCCATGATCGCGTCGGGTCTGAGTTCGACAGCATACAGCGACACCGGCCTTGTTGCAGGTCAGCAGTATTACTACGTCGTTTCGGCGCAGGTTGCTGGGCAGGAGAGCTTCAACAGCGCCGAGGCGAGCGCGATCACGGTGCCGCTTGCTCCAACCGGCTTGTCGACCACGACAGTGTCAGGTCAGGTGACAGTGAGTTGGAGTCCGACATGGGGCGCAGCGACATACAATGTCTACCGCGCGACGGGCGCACTTGGGCCGTTCTCGCAGATCGCCACTGGCGTTACGATCACCAACTACGCAGATGCCACTGGCACAGCCGGTCAGGTCTACTACTACGTCTTGACCGCAACGAACGCCGGCGGCACCAGCGCAATTTCGGCAACCGTGACTGCGCAGTTCCCTGGACACGTTCCTTCCGCTTGGACGGACGTCAACATTGGCACCGTAGGCCCCGCAGGTTCTGCGACCTATTCGCTCGGCACGTTTACGCTGCTTGCCTCCGGCGCGCAGGTCTGGACCACGTCCGACAGCTTCAACTTCTGCTATCTGACCGTGACCGGCAATTCGACAATCATCGCCCGCGCCGTCACTCAGCAGGGCGGCAAGATATTGATCATGTTTCGGTCGTCGCTCGCGTCCAACGCAGAGTTTGCCGATGTAAACATCAATCTCGGTCACAATACAAACTTCGAGTACAGGACTGGCGTCGGCGCAAGTGCGGGCAACAGCTACAGCACAGGTGCTACCGCGCCGATTGAGTGGTTCCAGCTTCAGCGCTCAGGTTCGACCTTCACCGGCTTGGTATCTCCCGACGGCGTCACCTGGACAACTGCCAACTCCGTTACCATCTCCGGCTTTCCGAACACAGCGTACGTCGGCCTTGCTGGCTGTGCCGAGAACAACTCGGTGCTGGACACCTACACGTTCGACAATGTGTCGGTATCGGGAACCACCGCAGTTCCGGTGACGACCGCGACCGTCTCCGGTACTGCCGGACTGAACGGCTGGTACGTTTCGCCAGTGGAAGTGGCACTGTCCGCGACAGATCCGGCGTTTACTACCACGACTTATTACACGGTTGATGGCGGTGCTCAACTGACATATACGGAACCATTTACGCTTTCCGGCTCGCAGGTGCATACCGTGACCTACTGGAGCGTCGATGCGGCAGGGAACACGGAAACGACAAAGACCCTCACCGTGCCGATCGACATGATCGCGCCGACTACGACCGCTGTACCGGCAGGCACCACGGGCTCGAACGGATGGTACACAACGGCAGTTCAGATTGCGCTCTCCGCGACGGACAATGTTGGCGGGTCGGGAGTCGCCTCGACCTTCTACACCATCGACGGCGGCGCGCAGCAGACCTATTCCGCGCCGTTCAGCGTCTCGGGCGACGGAACGCACACGATCACCTACTGGAGCGCCGATTCGGCAGGCAACGCCGAATCCGCGCACAGCCTGACGATCATGATCGACGCGACCGCGCCGACGCTCGTGTTCGGCACTCCCACACCCGCTCCGAACGCCAACGGCTGGAACAACACTTCCGTCTCGGTGCCGTACACGGCATCCGACGCGACGTCCCGCGTCGCGACTTCGGCACCGGGATCTCCGCTGACGTTCACGACCGAGGGTGCGGGCCAATCTCAGAATGTAACAGTGTCCGACGTGGCTGGAAACTCCGCAGCGTTTGCCAGCCCGTCGGTCAATATCGACCTGACCGCGCCGGTGACCGCATCGACCGTCTCCGGAGCGACAATCACGCTCTCCGCAACGGACAACCTGTCGGGGGTCGGTTCGACGTACTACACGGTCGATTCGGGTGCGCAGCAGACGTACACGATTCCGTTTGCGGTAAACGCGCCGGGAAGCCACGCGATCACATACTGGTCGGTGGACAAGGCCGGAAATGTCGAGACTGCCCACATGCTTGGCACGACCGTTGCGCTTCCAACGACGACTTCGTCGCTCGCCGGAACGCCCGGCAACGCGGGCTGGTACCGATCCTCGGTGACGGTCACATTGACCGCGACGGCCGGGACGCTGCCGATCGCATCCACAAACTACACGCTCGACGGCGGCGCGCAGCAGACCTACTCCGCGCCGTTCACGGTCGCGCCCGACGGAACCCACACGGTCACATTTTGGTCGGTGGACACCGCCGGAAACACCGAAACCGCGCACAGCCTGACGATCAAGATCGACGCGACCGCGCCGACGCTCGTGTTCGGTTCGCCAAGCCCCGCCGCAAACGCGAACGGCTGGAACAACACTTCAGTCTCCATTCCATACACAACCGCCGACACAACCTCGGGCGTCTCGACCGCGACTCCCGCATCGCCGCTGGCGTTCTCCGCGCAGGGCTCTGGCCAGACGCAGACTGTGACGGTGACCGACGTAGCCGGGAACACGGCCACGTTCACCAGCCCCGCCGTCAGCATCGACGCGCCCGCTCCTGCGACTACGGAAACGGGCGCGTCGTCAGGCTCGACGTACACCGGCCCCGTCACGATCACATTGTCCGCGACCGACAACCTGTCGGGAGTCGCCGCGACCTACTACACTGTGGATGCCGGCGCGCAGGAAACTTACTCCGCGCCGTTCACGGTCTCGACCGCAGGAGCGCACACGCTCACGTACTGGTCGGTGGACAACGCAGGCAACGTTGAGCCTTCCCACACGCTGGCCTTCACGATCAATCTGGCTCCCGTCATCACGTCCTTCACGCCGATGAGCGGGGTCGCGGGCAATTCCGTCGTCATCACGGGCACGAACTTCACCGGCGCGACCTACGTCCGCTTCAACGGGGCGAGCACATCGTTCACGGTCAACTCGGCTACCCAGATCACCGCGACCGTCCCCTCGAAGGGCTCGACCGGCACTATTGCGGTGACCACCCCCGCAGGCACCGGCACGAGTTCGGGAGTCTTCACGTACGGCAAGCCGCCGACAATCACCTCGTTCACGCCGACAAGCGGGATTGCTGGATCGACCGTCACCATCACCGGAACGGGCTTCACCGGCGCGACCTACGTCCGGTTCAACGGCGCCAGCACCACGTTCACCGTGGCGTCGTCGACCAAGATCACGGCGACGGTGCCCACATTGGGATCGACCGGCACGCTCAGCGTGACGACGCCCACCGGCACGGCGACCAGCGCGACGTCGTTCACCTATCTCTATCCGCCGACCATCGCGTCGTTCACGCCGACCAGCGGCGCGGCGGGCTCGACGGTCGTCATCACCGGGACGAACTTCACCGGCGCGACCTACGTGCGCTTCAGCGGCGCGAGCACGACGTTCACCGTCAACTCGGCGACCCAGATCACGGCGACCGTGCCGACGAAGGGCAGCACGGGGACGATCTCCGTGACCACCCCAGCGGGAACAGGCACGAGCGCGGGGACATTCACCTACGTCACCCCTCCGACGGTCACCTCGTTCACTCCGACGAGCGGGATCTCCGGATCGACCGTCACCATCACGGGAACGAACCTCACCGGCGCGACATACGTGCGCTTCAACGGCGCCAGCACGACGTTCACCGTGGTCTCCGGGACCAAGATCACGGCGACGGTGCCGTCTCTGGGATCGACCGGAACGATCAGCGTGACGACTCCCTCCGGCACGGCCACGAGCACGGCGACGTTCACGTACCTCTACCTGCCGGTCGTAACGTCTTTCACGCCGACAAGCGGCGTTGCGGGGACGATGGTGACGATCACCGGCACGAACTTCACGGGAGCGACCCTCGTGCGCTTCAACGGGGCCAGCGCGACGTTCACGCTCAACTCGTCCACGCAGATCACCGCGAAGGCACCCAGCAAGGGCTCGACCGGAACGATCAGCGTCACCACCGCCGCAGGCACGGGTACCAGCACGGGGACGTATACGTATTAGACGAAACGCAGATTGGAGGTCCTATTATTCGCTAGTGGAGCTCAATTCCGCTTACTGCGGCTGATCCGTTGACCTTGCTGAACGACACCACGATCTTGCCGGTTGAGTTGGCAGTTACCGTGAACTGCTGCACGGTCGCCTGGAACTCGCCTACAGCGGCGAAGATATCGTAGCTCGTAAGAAGCGATGAGCCGTTCGCGGACACATTGAACACCCGTTTGCCTGCTTGCGAATATGCAGACTCTGCAAAGTGAAGCCGCAGTGTGTAAGCAGCCCCGGGTGAAAGGCCCGTGAAGGTGTACTTGAAGGAGTTGCCATAACGGATGGTCTGGTAGACCGCCATCGGCGCGGGATTAGTGACGCCCGCAGTCGATATGGAGTGCGTTGTGGTTGCGGTGCTGCCGCCCGAGAAGTCCCCATCCGCCCCGAACGGACTGACCGCAGCGCCGCCGCAATTAATCTGAAGGGGAACATTGGCGGCCTTGACCGTCAGCTTGGCCGTTTTCGTGACGGTCAGATAGCTTGCCGTGATCGTTACCGACGTCGCCGCTAAAGTGTTGTAGCTGGTGACAGCGAATGTCGCGCTAGTCGCTCCGGCCGGGATAGTCACAGTTGAGTGCACACTTGCGACTGAAGGGTTACTGCTCGAAAGCGCTACAGTGACTCCGGCAGTGGGTGCGGCAGTGCTGATCTTGACCGTTCCTGTGACAGGAGTTCCCCAAACGACGGTCGTCGGCGACACCGCGGTGCTCGACAGCTTCGGGGCGGCGATAATCGAGAACGAGAGCGAATGGCCGCCTTCGATGTTTCCCGCTGCGTCTACCGACCAGTATACTAATGTGTGCGACGAAATCGTCTTGACAGTGATAGCCGATGCGTAGGCAGTTAGAGCGCCGCCGTCAAGCTCGTAGTAGGTCGCGGCCACACCGGAAAGGTTGTCGGACGCGGTCAGGACCAATGTCACTGGCCCGGAGTACGTTGAGCCTGAAGTTGCCCCAGATGCGGTTGTGGTTGGCGCGGTGAGGTCAATATTGACCGACGGGCTGGCGAATGTTGCGGCATTACCAGCCACGTCGGACACTGTCACAGTCTGCTTCTGGTTCTTGGCTGTAGCCGAGAACGTCAGCGGTGAGCCTGGAATCGCGGTCGCCACGCCGGACGTCGCGTCTGAAGCCGTATACGGAATAGAAACTGTAGAGTTGTTCCAGCCGGCGGCGTTCGCGGCGGGAGTCGGCGAGCCGAAGACCAGAGTTGGAGGGGTCGCGTCGATCTTAATCGTCTGCGAGTTGGTCGATTCGGTGTTACTGGCCGTATCGACTGACCAATAGGTGATTGTGTGGATTCCGTCGCCGGTTACGGAAAATGGCGCAGAGTATGTCTGCTGCTGACTACCATCAACCGTGTAGTAGGTGGCCGCGATTGGGAACGATCCCGCTGTTGCGGCAAGTGTTAGTGTTACCGAAGACGCGTACCATCCATTGCTGCCCGAAGTGCCGCTTAATGTCGTGGTAGTTGATGGCGGGACCAATGGAGTAATAGTGAAGGTTGTCGAACGCTTCGCTGCTGTTCGCGTACTCATTCGCCGTAGCTACGGCGGTAACTGTAGCCGATGCATTGAGAGCGAAACCGCCGGATGGGTAGGCTTTGGCAGTCGAACTAGTCGCCGGATCGGTGCCGTCGGTCGTGTACCGAATTGCCGCCGCAGTGAGCGAATCCGTAATCGTAACGTTCACCGAACCGACATAGCTACCGCTGGATGGCGAAACGACGGGAGCTGGGGTGACCGGAGGAACTTCAATCAAGACGGGACTTGCACCAACGCTCACTGTTGAAATTCCGGCCAGAGACGTATGGTCGCCTGCCACATCGTACTCGTAGCTCGCGCCCGTTGGAACGGGATAGTTGAACGTCTGGTCGTTGTTCCAAACGATTTCACCGGTATAGCCGCTGGGGCTCGTGATTGCAGCGACCCAGTTCCCGTTGCCGTCCATGCTGCAACTGTTCATCGCCGCTGCGTTCAACCAGGACTCGACCTGCTGATACGCGATTGCCCCGCCCGTGAGCACGGTCCAATTGCCGCTTCCGTCTTGACGAACGCCGACGTTGCTTATGTCGCTCCAACCGTACCAGTCAAAATTCGAGATGCCCAGTGCCCATTCTAGAATATATTCCCTCGGAAGAAACTCCACCGTTTGAGCCATGGCCTGCTGACCGTTGCCAGTCCCCACACCTGCGTAGCCCCATGCGGTTTCCGTATTCCAAAGCGGCTTACCGGCAAAGCCGTAGGTCGCAAGTAGCGATTTCAATGCGGGTACGCATTGCAGGTCGTCTTCTGGACTCGGATCGTAGAGATGGCACGACATCACGTCGGAATTAGCGCCTCCTCCCGCCTCTAGGTAGAGTTCGTAGTAGCTCAAGTCTGAGGGGTTTTCCGCTATGGTGATCGCGGGAGACAAAACAAGGGCGCTCGGATCCGTCGAGCGTATGATGGGAGCTGCTGTTTGCTCCAAATGTTCAAGCTGCGCCTGATTGCCGTCCCAGAATCCTGAATTCGGCTCGTTCCATATCTCGTAGGCCGCAATTTTGCCTTTGTAGCGTGTTACCAGCGCAGAGACAAAAGTTGTCCAATAGCTGATGTTCGACGGCACACCATCGCCGCCTTTGTATCCATATTGGTCGATGTTAGTGTCTGTTGTGGCCCAGGTAGGAGTCTGTGAAAAGCAGTAGATGACCTGCTGACCGTTCGCTGCCGCGGCGCTTACGAACGCGTCCAATGCGCTCCAGGAGAACGTGCCGTTGCTAGGCTCTGCTTGTGCCCAACTCGGCGCTGCATCATGCTGGCGCACAGTTCCGAAGCTGATCGAGGGCCACGGTATGGTGCCTCCTTCGATGGCAAGATGCAGTGGGGTAACGCCAAAATAGGTGAGCGGCACAGAACCGGCAGGAGGTGTAAGCGCAGTCGGGGTTGGATTGACGCCTTGAAAAATGGCCGAAGCGGAATCGAACCAGACCGTGCCTGGCGCACCCGTGCTCGCGACCAGAGTTCCTGCGACCGAGGGCGTGATTCCGGTGACAGTTACGGGGCTCCAGGTGCTTGTTGCCCTGAAACTGGTTACGCCATAGTAGGTGTACGGCGATCCAAGCTCTCTTAGGCCGATGCTCACCCAAGTGGGAGTCAGCGCCTTGACATAGATCGTCGCGGAATATCGCCCAGCCTGAAAAGTCAAATTCTGCTGCAACTGGGAAAATCCGCCATTCACCACAACCTTCTGACTAGACGATCCCGCATAGAATGTGCTGGTGTCATGCGAATAGACGACCGATGCCGCCGCGTCCCAACCGGTGTTGTCATACCAGCTACTCGCGACGTAGCCCGTGCAGTTGCCCGGCGATGTTGGCGAGACTGCCAGGTAAGTGCTTTCGAAACCAGGGTTGGAGAGGATGTTTTGAGCGTCAGCCCGACATGCAAAGAGCATCAGCAATGCAGCTAAACAAGCAGCCCCGACGAATTGGAACCATAAGGCAAGTCGAATTCTTCTAATCATTGTCGTAGCGCTTCCTAGCGATCGCCAAGCGTTTGGAGATTGCTTGATCATCCGGCCCGTAGTTTATGGTTCTGCCACGACCATTAAGTGAACGTCGAGTTGCGGGACAGTGACTTGCGTATAGCCATTGACGACCTCTGTCGGCAAGTCGATATTTTGAGGCGCACTGTAAACACGCTTGAAAGTCCCGCGCAGACAGACCTTGATGTCATGAACAGGAGCAAGGTCTTCGCGCATTCGCCCGAACGGAGTGAAGTAAATGTCGCGCTCGGGGGCGTCGATAGGGCCATGCCTTTGCGAATGTTGACCCCAACTCTGGCGCGTCATCGGCGGGTAGCCCTGTGGCGACGGCGAGTTGAGCAGATGCACGACCAGTCGTTCCGGACTTTTCTGACGGTAGAGTGTCGCGTGCACCTGTAGCAGACTTTCGATGACGACTGGCGGCACGCTGTCGCCAGTCGCCCATCGAACGGCGTTGGTTTGGAGGCGACGAACAAACGGATAAGTCCAGTGACTGGCGTACTGAAATCCTAGATCGGACGCCATGTACACCACTCGCCCCTTGCCGTATTCGCGCGTGGAAATAAGCGGCCAGCTTTGGCCGGGATTCTGAAATTCCTCGCTCAGCACAGAGCTGACTCCACTGTCCGGCCTTACGCAAAACATCGGACCGGGAAATGCAAGCTGCGCCTGCCGTGGCTTGCCGCGCCGAAACGCGGGAATCACCTCATGAGAGTAAGATTCGCGGATGAGAGGATCGTTCGTGATGGGATGATCCTCGAGCTTCATGAAGTTGCAGCCTATGCTGTTCGGAGCGCCGCTGCCGTCGTGCCCTGAGAGCCAATCCGGCAAAGCGAGCTTCGAGGGCAACTCCCCTTGAAAGTGGACTCCAAACAGATCCGCAAGGCGAAAATCAGGAAGCTGCGTGCCGTCGTCAGCGTAGAGGCTGGTGCGGCCGCTAGCGACAAGCCCTCCGCCCTGTTGTACATAGGAGCGAAGTCTGACGCAGACTTCATCGGTGATAATCCCAACATCGGGCAGCACGATGGCGGCGTATTCGGACAGGTCGTTGTGCAGCAGGTTGTATTCGGAGAGGCACGACTGAGGAATTTTCTCCTCGAGCAGCGCCATCACCGTCCCGTACAACGTAAAGTCCGGACCATCCTTGTACGGGTCTTTCTCGCAAAGCTGCCGGGACCGCTCCGATTGCGCGACAGCGACATACGGAACTGGCTCGGCATTGACAAACCACGGTGCGCGCTGCGCTAGCTCGTCGTTTATTTGCGCGATTCGTTCCGGGATGGTTGTAAGGGTGAAGTTCGGAATGGTGCCGTTGGCAAAGCTGCACATCGCTCGGTCGCGAATCTCGGCGGTGGAGAGCGTAATTGGAAAGCTTGGAGCGTACTGAACCGTGAGAACGTAAAATTCGCCCACTTTGCCGGAATCGTTGCGGATCATCTGAAGATACGGCGTCGGCCATTTCCAGTACGCTTCAACCCAAGACTGCGCTGAGGTTCGGATGCCGGATTCCCATGCAGTGTGGATCGGAATCCCGGGTCGTATTGAGTTCGCGGCATCGAAAAAGGTCTTGAAGGCCATTTCGGTCGCATTGTGCTTGTACTGCACCCATACCTTCCACGATTCTGGATCCGAAATCTCGGACGTTGGCGCATCCATCCCTGCGTGTCCTGCAAACCCCTCGCGGCAGTACTTGCAGTAGCACGATTTATGGACTCCAAGGCCGTCGAACCACAGTCCGTTGATGTCGTAACGTGACAGTAGGTCAATGATGTAACCAGCCATGAAGTCGCGAAACGGCGAGTTTTCGCACATGCGCGGAAACACAGAATCCGTGACGGTGCCGTCTGCGGCGACGTTGCGCCATTCTGGATGCTCCTGAAACGCACGCATGTCGCAGTCAACGGGAATGTACGGCACGTACTGAACGCCCCGTTCTTTGCCAGCCTCGATTAGCTCCGCGACTATATCCCGCGATCCTAGTCCGGGATGCTTCCAACAGAACGGCGTGTCGTGCAGCGCGTACCACTGGTTGCGGCTATCGAAGATCGCGGTGAGCGCGCCGGATTTTGCCGCGGTGTCCATCAGTGCGGCACCGGTGATTTCGGCAATCTCCAGGTAACCTTCCGGCGTATCCGAAATTGTCAGGTTATTGAATACGCGACCGTAAGGGCGACTCGACCATGCGAACGGATCGTACGGTTCTTTGTTCGGATTCATAGGATCAAGGAAGCTTTCTGATGAAAGGTGAAATTCTCAAGCACGGCGTAGTTTCAACCTTTGTGCGTTGTGATGGCGTCGCCCTTGATGTAAATGGGAATGGTAGAAATAGTGACCATTCCTGATCCAGGCGTCCCGACCGTATTTCCCATCATGTTGACGACCGTCCGGTTTGCGCAACCCGGCAAAAGTGAGTCCAAGCTGGCATTCGATGTCCCTGCTGTTGTCCAGGCGATTGTCAGCCGGTGATTCCCGCTCGCAAAGACATAAGCACGCGTCGTGTCGTTTGAGTTCAATGTCTCCATAAAGCGCATGCCGGTCAAATTGCGGACCAGTTCAACATGCGCCGCATAGGAGGGCAGGGGAGAGAAATCATCATTGATCAGGCCGCATGCACCGCGAAGGCTGTACCAAAAGGTATGCGCGATTCCGACCGAAAGCGACTGCACATGCATCTGAATCAACCTGGCGGCCTGATCTTGCCCGGACAGAAGAGGAACCGACGCCCATCCGCCGATCTTCCCCGGAATGCCGGTCAGAAAGCTCGTTTCGCTATTCCATAAAGGCTTCGCGCCATCGCCATTTTCTTGCATCGCCACACGCAGCCTCGTAACGATTTTCGGATCGCCGTCCCAAGTCTGCTGCGGCGTGTTGACCGTGTAGAAGTGGCAATCCATGATGTCGTAGCTAGGCTGGGGTTTTTGCGCGTAAAACTCGGCCAGTCCCCATGCGCTGTTTTTGCCGGTATGGCTGGATGAGTTTATTAGCCCGTCACCGTACGCCGCACAAAGGCCACCTAACGCGACTTCGTTGCGCGAATCGACGGAATGTATGGCATCTGATGCCACCTTAACGACCTGGGCATAGTCAGCCGGATCGAAGGGGAAAAATCCGTTGCGGGCATCGGGCTCGTTCCAGACTTGATAGTCTTGGATCTTGCCATGGTAGTGTCTGGCAAACTGGGTGACATAGGACGACCAATCAACAAGGCTGCGCGGCATATAGCAGTACCGGGACATCAGGTACCACGGCGCTTTTTCGACTGATGCGTAAGTCTGCCACGGCTCGGAACCACCCATGAGGCACGGATAAATGGTGAGACCATGACTAGCCGCGCGCGCAACTATGGCGTCGAGCTTGCTAAAGTCATAAACACCGCGTGTGCGTTCGATGTCCGTCCAGGGCACCCACACCCGCAGCCAGCGAATCCCGATCGCAGAAATTCTCGCCATTTCCGACTCGGCGAGCGCTGGCCTGTCGCTAATATCCTCTGTCGCGATGCCAAATGGAGAAACGTCCGCGGGATCGAGCGCGGTCAGGGCGGGCGTAATCACAAGCGATCGTGTCAATTCAAGATGCGAATCTGCACTCTTGAGTTCGACTTCGGCCGTATACCAGCCGTAACGTAGCTTGGGCAGCTCGAATGTCGCAAGCCGGTCCGATTGTGAAGTAGGCGTAAGTTGATCAACAACCGTCCTTCCTTCGATATCCGTTAGGCTGAGCTGCGTCATAACTGTCCCGCCATCCGCGCTACGGAACGCAATTTTGAGCTTATGCGAAGTTGGACCAACAAAGTATCCGGCAGCGCGCCCGCCGTCAATTTCAGCGCTGATTCGGGCTTGCAGCACCTGAAGCTCCGCGCTGTCGATCTGGCCAGACCACGGGCTGGTGCCAACGTCCTCGCAGCCGACAAAGTAGGGGCATCCGACAGGCCACACCATGCCACTGGCCATCTTGCCATCGCCAATATGGACCCCATCCCAATCTAGAGAAACCGTGTCAGTAGTCCAGCGGACATGGACCGTATAAGTCTGGCCCGGTTTTATGGTCTGTTTGGTGGATATCACCTGGGCATGGTCGCTCATATCCGACGATGTCAGCCGCGCAAAGACTGTGTTGCCTGCCCACACCATCACCGAAATGGAGTTGGGCTGTGCCTTTCCGGTCATGTTTCGCCCAAGTGTAAAAAGTGCGTGTTGATCCGTGTCCTTATCGCTGTCCCATCCAGCGGTTACGGTCATCGCAAGATCGTATACTAGGTCGGGTCTATTGCAGTAGGCAGAATCCAAAATTGCGCTTGGATGGGCGGCTTTAAGGAGATCGTATGACCTCAGGAGGGTCAGGCCGGAGTCCTGGCTTGGAGACGCCGCCGCGATTCTTGCGTGTCCGAGCAGCAGGAGTGGCAAGAGGAAGGCAAGACTCAGGCGGGAAGGCATTCGAAAGGGGAAAGGCAAGGCAGATCCTTTTCGGAGCATCGAAGGTAATGGTTAGCGGTTGAGCACAAGACGTCGGCGCTTGGAAATGAACGCCATTCGCCGACATCTTGGGTCAGGATAAGCCTGTCTTGCTAAATGGGGCTGTACGTTACCGCAGCTTGCAGGCTTCCACAACCTGTCGCATCCGTGCTCTGCGCGTACCATACTTCATTTTGGATGCCGCATACCTGGGAATGCGGCGCAGTGTAGCCTTCCGAAACCTGACCTCCAAGCATCCACTTCACATGCCCATCACAGAATGCAAAGTTGGAGCCGCCAGTATGATAAGGTGCAGGCACAAAATCCGCCGCCGTGTAGTCCGCCGGCAACGTATTGATGAAGTGGCCGGTGCCGTATCTGACGCCTTGCGAGTGCGGAGTCCCGCAGTCGCCGCTCGGCAGGCAAAAATCGTAGTTACCGTTTCCGGATCCCATAGTGGAGACAGCGCCAATGTTTGCGGGCGTATTGAAGTTGCAGTTGTTTTCGCCCGTGATTTCCGTGTAAAGCACTGTCTGCGTCGGGGCTGTGAACTTCGCGATCGACAAGAGGCCCGTATTCGGGCTATTCGTGCCGTGATCGACTCCAAAGTTGAAGTTAATTGCATAAGAAAGGACGAAATCGCCCGCTGCAATCTGCGCCGGAGTTCTCACAGTTGGGTCATCTGGACATGCCCACACGGCTGTGCTCTTGACATAAGGGTACATCTCAAGAACCCAGTTGTCGCCGCCGCCGCCGCCCGAGCCGGTCGGATTATTCACAACACCCTGCGGAGTCATCTCATCGAAGTCGGCCGTGTACTGAACGAACGCAAGGGCAAGCTGCTTTTCGTTGCTGGCGCACGTCGTCTGACGCGCCTTTTCGCGGGCGCTGGCAAACACGGGGAACAATATGGCTGCAAGTATGGCTATGATCGCTATAACGACGAGCAGCTCGATCAGAGTAAATGCTTGCTTGGTTGATGAGTTCGAATTCGTTTTCATAGTTTCCCTTTCCATTCGTCGTTTCAATCTCTACCAACGCTACAGTGCGCGAGAACTTTCACGGGCAATCAAGTCCCCTTGGACTACCTCTTTGCGTGGCGGGCCGGAATACTCACCGCGTATCCGCGACAATAAAAGTTCTCCTGCCTTGGTAGCGATCTCTTCGACCGGATGAACGACCGTCGTGATGCTCGGCGAAAATATGCGGGCGACGGCTAGGTCGTCGTGGCCAACTACCGAAAGGTCGTCGGGTACGCGTATTCCGTGCTTGGATATGATAGAGATGAACGCCGCAGCCGAATTGTCGTTCACAATGCACATCGCTGTCGGTCTCTCGCGCCAGGTTAGAAACTCCTTAGCTAGAATCTCTCCGCCGCCCTCTTGAATGGTGTGGCTGAGGAAGTCCCCGCTGCGCACAAGCCAGTCGTCCCGTATTTCCGCATTGTGCTCTGCCATTGCTCGCTCAAAGCCAGCGTAGCGAGGTCGAGCCTTTACCGGTGAGCTGCCGTCAATGAATAGACCGATTTTGCGGTGTCCCAAATCCAGAAGATGCTTGGTGGCCGTGTATGTATTGACTGCCGTATCGAAAACGACTCGATCGCAAAAATCAGGCATTTTATCTGCATATGCGACGAGAAATCCGCCTTCCGCCTGAAACCTCTCCAGTTCTGGAAGAAGCTCTTCGCTCGCCGAAGCAGTAACGATCGCTAACGGCCGCTGCAAGCGCAGCATTGCAATCAGATTGCGCCGCGCCTCTGTATTGCCGACATCGAAGCCGCCGGCAGAGTAGATCGGAACGTCGTACCCCGCCTGCACTAGCAAATACTGTACATGACGCAACGTGAACATCCCCACGCCAGCATCTAGGTCCAACGTAAACAGACCAATAGTGTTCAGGTCTCTACCCATGACCAGTTTACGTGCGTGTGGATTCACCTCGAACTCGAGCGCCTTGATCGCGCGCAGCACAGCATCTTGCTTATCTGGCGAAACGGCATACTTCCCACCCTTATCGTTGATCACGGCAGACGCGGTTGACTTCGCCACGCCAGCGTGGCGGGCGACATCATTTAACGTAACTCGACGGGTTTGTACGGTGGTAGGCATAAGTATTTCCGAACCGGTACGGAAAGTATACTACTCTTCGGAAATTCACGCAAGTAGGTAAGCAAGATGATTTTTTCGCGCCCACTTACCCCCTCTTCTCGGAACTCCGCCCTGCACCTTGCATGTGTACTATCGCGTAAGAAAAATTGGAGACTCGGATACTGAAACTACCGCCGATGACAGTGTCGCAGTGGTTCCCGCCAAGTTGGTCACCGCTCTTGCCGACCATGCTGATGGAATGCGAAAACGCATGTCGCCGCCGGGATTCCACACGATCCAGCCGGAATTTCCGGTTCGGCGCTTAAGTGCCGCGACCCAGGTTCCATTAATGTCGCGCGCGCAGGATTTCATCACGGAACCTAGGAGCCAATTTCGGACGAGCTTATAGGCGACACCTGATGGAGAAAGCTCCGCAGGATTTGTCGTGTGGTCGGGGTTCAACACGTCCAAGCCGTAGTAGGACGTGTTGTCGTAGGCGTACCAAAACGATCTGCTGATACCCGCAGCCCAATCGACAATCAACACTCTCGCGACGAATGCTGCGGAATGCTGCGCGGTTGTGCCCTCAATCTGCAGGCCGCTTTCGGTGTTCCAAATGGGCTTGGAGCCGATCCCATGTGTGCGCAACACCGAACGGATCAGCTGAACCGACTGAATATCGTCCTCCGGCCTATCTGTGTAGAGATGATAAGCGATCACATCGGCGTGCTTCCCGCCACCAGCGGCAAGGTATTCGTCGAACCAGTGGATTTGGGAGATGCTGGAAATCGGCGCCGTGCAAATAATTGCGGAGGGATCAATTGGCTTTATGGCAGACGCCATCTCGCGCTCAAGCATCGCGATCTGAGCCGGTGAGCCGTGAAAAAAACCCTCGCCATCTGGCTCGTTCCACGGTTCGTACGCATGCACTTTGCCTTTGTATCGTGTCGCTACTGCGGTCAGAAATTCACTGTAGTCTTTGATGTTGTCGGGCACTCTAGCCACACCAGAGTACGTATTGGGCGACGAAGGCGCTGCCCATCTCGGTGTGAGGCCCATCGTAAACAAAAACTGCGCCCCGTGGCGTTGTGCAGCAGCCAGCTTGCTGTCCATGAGCGACCAGTCAAAGACTCCAGATGCCGTTTCGATGTTCGGCCAGATAATGCCCGAGTCCCACGAGCGAAACGTTCCGAACGCGAGTGCCGGCCAGGCATAGCCTGGCCGATCACCCATGTGGTTCGCGTTCATCCCGAAATAAGCCGCTGGAATTGGAATTTGAGCGGGAATCAGCAGTTCAGCGCTCTGCGTGGCTGGCGCCAGTGTGGCATCGTCCAGCCAGATAGTTGCTCCCGGCTCGGCCGCTGTTCCGCGGCCGCCAATGATTACGAACAGACCGGCACCTCCAGGATCAACCACCCCGCTGCAGGTAACGTTCGTCCAGGTCGTATCGATCTTGACGGAGGCAGAAGCGAACGCCTTGTATGGTGCGCCGCCTTCGCGGATCATTACCGTCACCCACGTCGGCGACTTGGCTTTCAACCATATGCCAGCTTTATAGTCTCCGCTTTTCGTGAATGTAATGTACTGCGCGAACTGCGCGAACCCGCTGTCGGCAATAATCTCCTGCGACGCCATGCCGGAATGGACGACTGTCGCATCTTTCGCATAATGGATGGTCGCGGGAGTCCAGTCCGTGTTGTCGTTCCAACCTGCGCCAATCGCGCCGCTGATCTGCTCGGGAGAACCTGGTGCGGGGGCAGCGACGGTCTTGAACGCGCCCTCAAAGCCAGGGTTGACTAACGACTGAGAACGTACGGGCGCGACTGTGGCACCTGCCAGTAATAAGGCCAGAGAGGCCAAGCGCGCGATCGGACTCGACAATGTTCGGTGAACGATTTGCATATTTTTGCTCCAACGGTTTTAGGATGCGTTTGTCCCATTACAAACGATTTTGCGCAGCCATCGCGTTCAGGGCTGAACATGAGCGAGCGACCATGCTGCGGACCGCTCTAAATCTTGTCTCTTGCGGAGCCTGTCGTGGTTCGCGCTGCTAACTCAACCGGCTGAATCAACACTTCGGCTTTTAGGTTCGGGTCGCTAATGCGTCTCCACAACCTTGCGCCAGATGCCCGACCCATTTCGATTGGATGCTGCGCAACAGTCGAGAGACCGTGTCCGCGCGCTTCCGATAGATCGCCATAGCCAACAATCGACAAATCGCCAGGCACTCTCAAATTTAGACGCCGCACCTCTGCAAGCGCGCCTAAGGCGATCTCATCGTTCGCCGCGAAAATCGCACTTGGCGGTGTTGGAAGTTTCAACAGCACGTTCAACCATTTTGCCGCCTCGCCTTCGTTGTAATCGTCCCCAACGATCAGTTCCTCTTGAACACGAATGCCCGCAAAATTGAGCGCGTTCGTATAGCCGATTCGCCGATCTCTGCCGGTCGTCGTTGTAACTCGCCCGCCTAAATGCCCAATTCTTGTATGGCCTAGACGCAGCAGATGGTTGACGGCCATTTCAGCCCCGGCCACGTCGTCGCTCACAACGCAGTCCACCACGTCGGCGTGCAGCCTGTCGTCCAGAATGATGCACGGAATGCTCTTTTCCAGGCTTTCGTCGAGCCAATGCTCCATCCGCGACTGCTGCCAGTTGTATGCGATGCAGACCAGACCGTCAACGCGGTACTCCAGAAGACGCTGAATTTGGCGCGACTCGAACTCGATGTCGTCCTTGGCCATTACAATTAACGGCTGGAGATCATGGGCGGCGCATTCTTCGAAGACGCCTTGCGCCAAAGCACTGAAATAGCTCAGTTCCAGGCTTGGAACGACGACGCCGACCAGGCCCGTCTTCCCGCGAAGAACTCCATGAGACAATCGGTTCGCTCGGTACCGCAACTCCTCGGCCGCGCGAAGAACTCGGTCGCGTGTAGCGTCCTGAATCGTCTTGTCGGACCTGCCGTTCAAAACGTAGGACACGGTAGCGCGGGAAACACCGGCACGTTCAGCGACATCCACACTGCTGATTGTTCGTTTTCGCATGAAAAATTAGCAATAATCGGAGGCGGTTACAATTGTCACTTACTGAGGTTACTATTGTAACTATAGTGGAAGACGAGTTGCCTGTCAAGCGGATCATTGAGGAAAATCCAGAGCAGCCGTGGGATCCGTGTCCGAAGTGGTCGCAGCGCCCGCCTACGTGGAACAGGCAGATGCGCGTCTCAAGCCCATGCAATTGAAGACGGTTTGGTCAGTCAAGGAGTTTAGGAACTGAAAGCGATCATGTGCTCGATGCCCAACTCGTCAAAAGCGCGATAGATCGCGACAATTATTGCGGATCGGTTTTCCATCGCTCGGAATAAGGATGAGCAAGAGCCTGGCGCGCCGCCGCAACCATTTCAGGATAAGGCGTGTCGGTAACGTCCACAAAGCCAATGTTGAAGTTTTCACCGTCAAACCGGCCCAGCAGAGGCTCATCGTAATAGCAAAACCAATGGCAGCCGACAAAGTGCGGGTCCTTAATCACGTCACCAACATACTCCCTGAAGCATTGTGCGCGTTGCGCCTGATCTGTTGCGCCTTGCATACCCACTCGGAACAACCCTCTGTCGAGCGCACCAAAATGGAATTCGCCGATCAGCACTGGCTTATCTACTCCGCGTAGCCAGTCGTTCCATTGGGATGTGTTAATCCGGCGCATATAGACATTGAAGCTAACCACATCGCAAATCTTGCTGCACGCGGCGACTGCTTCTGGCGAACTGCTAGCGAAGCGGCAACCTAAGTAGAGATGGTCGGGATCGTTTGCCTTTAGCGCATCCCGCACGACGGTAAAATACTTTTCCGCGTGCGCGGTGCGGAACGCCGACATGTCAGCGGCCATTGCATTAGCACTTGATGCTGGCGGCGTGTAGGGCTTTCCAAGCGTAGCCCACGAGTCGATATTGGTTCCCCAGGCGCTGTTGAGGGCATCGATGCTTGGGTACTTCGCCTGTAGAATGGCAATAAAAGCCCGCTTGGTCGCTGATGAAACAGCGTCCATGTGTAGGGCAGACGTTGCTAGGCTACCGTTCCATCCCCAAGTCAACTCGTTGTCAACAAAATAGCCGATGCACCACGGATCGCCCTCGACTTTCGCCGTTGTTGCGCGCACCGCGGACTCGGTGTCGATTTCGAACTGCGGATCCCACGGATCATGGATTAGCCCATCAATTTTCACGTGGTTGCCGCCAATCGAAATGGTCGCCACGTACGGAACACGCGAATGCGAATAGAATCCGGAATGTGACCAGTTCCCGATAGTATTGAATCCCCAGGACGGTAGCCGGCGCTGTGCTTCGGAGCGCCAGTCGTCAAGCCAATTCACCCTAAATTTGCGCATCAAGTTGGCTTTGAGAAGATCGACGTGCGTTTCCTTTGCCCCGCTCTTTGTGATGACAGAGGTGACCGTTGCAGCAAGCGGATCACTTTGGGATGGCAGCCATGCAAAGAGATTTTCACGGCCGGTAATTACGGTGGGCGACGCTGGAGCAACGCAATCAATTCCCAGAGACAAAAAGAGATGGCCGTCAGGATCTACGAGGGTCCATTTGCCGTCATATTTGGCAGTTGTGAAATATTTGCTATGTTCAAGTGTCGGTCCATTTGCCCATCCGCCGAACCGATCGCGGTCCGCCGGTACAGGCGACGACTTCAGATCCTTCGTTTCGGCTGCTTTGCGCTCGGTAAAGTCCGCATCTGAGTGAAGTTTCCCAGGCCAATCGTCCCAGGCGAACTGTCCGTACTTGTCGGCGATCCCGCTAATATCCGATGGTGGTGCGAAGCTCGTTCCGACAGGAAGAGCACAGATGTGATCGAAATACAGCGTGGTGGCAGGGGACGAAGGGTCGATGGTGAGGTTTATCGACTCGACACGATCAAATTTAGCCGAGCCGGAGGTCGAAAACGTTGAGTGCACGGTCGGCCCGGGCTCGTACACTGTTCCAGTCACCCCCGGCAACGTGGGTGTTTGCGCGGATAAGTCGATCACGATATGGGTCGTCTTTTCAGCCGCAGCCATTACATGAGCAACGCAGACTGGTTGGTTGATAGAGCTGCCGTGGGTGCCTATGACTCTGATCGTGACCCTTGCCGACTCACTGCCGGGATTCGTCGCGTCTATAGCGATCGCCGAGCAATCGCTTAAGTCCCAATGGACAGGCGGCACAAAATCAACAGTCGAACCTCCGGCTTTTTGTGAGTTGACAGAGAGAGACGCGCTGACATCGGCAAGCAACGCAGCTGGCGAGAGCGCCAAGATGACCGCGAAATAGATCAGATTAATGTCTTTGAATCGCATTGCAACTCTTAGTCCCGGGACTCTCGCGGCTTGCGACGTCTATAGGCTAGTCTCGCTCGCAGTGCTGGATACGGTCATGGTGAGGGTTGCCGTGGTCAGCCCGGGCGAGACAGCATTGAGCCGTAACGAACCCGGTTTCTCGCCGGCACCGACAACAACCAGGCACCTGCCGTTAAATGCGCTACGGAAGTTCGCCTTGTCGGGGTCGTGATCCGCGGGGTTGCCGTTGCCGACGCCGGCAATCGATCCATCTCCGGTAACAGTGAACGATACGCGGTTGTTTGCCGTTGGAACGATCCGACCTGCCGCATCGACCACGTCAACCTCAACCGGAATAACATCCTCGCCATCGGCTGCAAGATTCGTGCGCCTAGCGACTAGGCGCAGCCTCGATGGCGCGCCAGTGGTGGCGAATGTTTCGCTACCGATCAGCTTTCCTGCGCTGTCATAGCCTTTGGCGACCAAAGTCCCAGGCGCGTAGGGCACGCTCCACGAAAGGTGGCCGTTTAGGGGCATCTGCTGACTGCCGAAACTGGTGCCGTTTAGCGACAGCTCGACATGATCTGCGTTGCTGTAGACCCAGACCGGGATCGCTGACCCTCCTTACCAGGCCAGTTCCAGTGCGGCAGAATGTGGACGACCGGCTTGCTCGTCCACCAGGACTGATAGTAGTAATAATGCGTCCTTTGGAAATCCGCACTCGTCCAGGATGCCGAAGTTGGAGTTGATGTCCGGCCATCCAAACGGCGTCGGCTCGCCTTTGTAGTCGAAACCCGTCCATGCGAAGCCGCCGGCGACATAGGGTGCGTCAAACTGCGGTTTCCATGATGTCTCCGCGCGCTGCGCCCAGTTAGGCGCGTTGGCGTCATAGGCGCTGACCCAGCCATTCGCTTCGTCGCCTTCGAAAGTGCCCTGGACTATTGGAAAACTTATCTGTCGCATAGACTCCGCGTGTACTGACCGTACTCGCCGTCTCGCTGCCGAAAATCGCCATAGCTGGATGGGCCTTATGGAACCAAGTGTACGCTCCGGGATTATAGTTGATGCCCTGCAAGTCTTCGACAGACGTTATCCCCACTGCCGATTCATAGCCACCGTTCATCGCGCAGGTGATGGGCCTCGTGGTGTCGTACTGCAGGACACGATCGCGCATGGCCGCGAAGACTTTCGCGCCATGCACAGTCGCTTGAATCCCGAATTCTTCGTTGCACATCGACCACATGATGATGCTTGGATGGTTGCGGTCGCGCAGGATCATCGTAGTCAGTTCGGACAGATCGGAATACGGCGTATTGCCCGAAGATTTCGCGTCTTCTGTGTCGCCAAGATGCCGGTTTTCGTCCATGACCAGCATGCCTTCTTTGTCGCAGGCGTCGAGCAGCGACTCGGTGGGAGCGTTGTGCGATGTGCGCCAGCCATTGCTGCCCATCGCCTTGAGGTTTGCGACCCTCCAGTACTCCAGGCTGTCCGGGACAGCAATTCCAACGCCGGCAAAATCCTGGTGGTTGCATGTCCCCTTGATCTTGACCGGTTTGCCGTTGAGATAGAAACCAGTGTCGGCGTCGAAACGGATGGTGCGGATGCCGAACGTTGTGTCGTCGGAGTCGACCACCTGCTGTCCATGCAAGAGCTCGGCATGCAGCTTGTACAAGTGCGGCGATTCGAGCGACCATAGCAGCGGATGAGCTACCGTCGTCTGCACTTCGATCATAGGATTTTCAGATGCCAGAGGAGCCGCAGCACTCGCCACGGTGACGGTCTTACCGGCATCATCGAAAATCTGATATGCGATCCGATAGCCTGGATGGCCGACCATCTGCGCTGGAGCCTCGATGGTCGTTTGGATGGTCAGCATTGCGGGTGATACTGGCTTGCCGGAGACCGGTTCGAGAAGGTTCGAACGTCACGTACGTACCCCAATGCGCGATATGTACTTTGTTTTCGACATTCAGCCAGACATGTCTGTAAATGCCGCCGCCTTCGTACCACCAGCCCTCCGGATGGGACGGATCGACCGACACGGCTAGCACATTCGACGCGCCAAAATGGGCGATGTCGCTAATGTCGTATCGAAACGGCGTATAGCCGCTCGAGGTGTTCGCCGAGCTTTTGCCCGTTGAGATAGACGATGCTATCGCGGTAGACGCCATCAAAATCGATAAAGACACTCTTGCCTTTGTCGGATGCTGGAAGCGTGAACGTTTTACGATACCACGCCTTTGGCGTCGGCAAGGATCCGTGGCTGGTATCCCGCCTTTTGTGAACGTGCCCTCGATAACATAATCGTGCGGAAGATGCACTGTGCGCCACTTCGAATCGTTATAACGCGGCGGAAAGTGGATTTCCGATATCGGCAGGATTGGTTCCGATTGCAGGTTCGCCTAAGCAGCCCGCCGGCGCCGCCGTTGTTTTGACAAGAACTGCGATGATGTTCGGGCCATCCGCCTTCCACGCCGAATCCAGCGAGCACCATGAACTGGTCCGACCAGCCTTCGTGGTGCAACAGATGGACACCGTTCAGATAGACGTCGGCGTTGTCGTCTGACCTGGATCGCGAGCGTGCGTCCTGGGCCGGCGAAAGCCGGGAGCGATGCCCGAAACCACGCATATCCTGGCTTGTGATCAAATACATCATCGCCTGCTTCTGCGTCGTGCCAATCGCTGCCTGTCGTGTCAACCACGCTTGATGCGACTGTTGCGGAATAAGCCGGTGCGTTCGGATCAAGCTGGTAGCGCCAATGAGCAATTGGCAAACTGTTCTTGAACATTGCCGATCCGGCCAGATGGAATCGCCATCCTGAATCGAGTAATATCCGCTCGCGAGGTGACGCGTTTGCCTGAGCATGGCAGTCGAAAGGCAGCGACAAAGCGACGGCTAGCAATGCTGCCGCTAGGAAAAATGTTCGCATGAACTTGTGGTGAAACCTTTCCGAAGAGATTGAGGCATTGCGCGCGGACTTTAGATTCATTCTGCCGGGTAGGAAGCAATTGTTGTGGAACTAGAAACCATCTCATTCGGTCGAGCCGTCACAGTAATCAAACCAGGCGTGTTGTCCGCTTGCAGCAAGACGCTGGCGACTCCTGCCTCGAGATGGATTGGATCCGTACCAATCAAACGGGCTGGCCCGGTGACATTCAATTGTCAAGCCCCGGAAGCTCGTTTATAGGACAGATCGGTTCCGAACTTGTCGATGACGTTGATCCGCACAAAGATTGCGTCCGCACCGTCGGCGCAAAGGCCCACGCCCTGCGTGTCAAACTCGACGGACAACTTTTCCGGCGTCTCCGGCGTGCGCACGCCGTGCTTTGCAACAGGGATTCCGCCAATATAGCCGGTTGCCTCAACGACTCCCGCACGATAAGGAACGTCGAAAAACGTGAACGGCGGACGATCAAGATTGCGCGCGTTGCCGCCGTCAAACGGATTGCCGCCAGTGGCATCGTAGCGTTGTCCGACTGTCGCTGCGATGTTCGCGTCCCAATCGCTGTACTTTGTGTCAGGGCCAGAATCCGGTTTTTGCGTCGCAAAGACTTCGCCGTTAATCGCAAGGCAGACCTCATCACAGTTGGAGTAGACGATGACCTTCGTTGAAGACGGCCGCTTTGTCCAATCCGACGCGACGAACACCATCGGGCCGCTTTCAATATCGTTACGGACTATCGACGGATCGCGCTGGCTCTGGAAGAAGTAGTAGACGAATTTCGGCAGCCGGAAAATGTCCATCATACCGGACTGCTCTTGCTTCCAAAAGTACCCACGGTTGTAGTCGAACATGCACCAGGTAGCATCGCCATAGAACGTCCTTTGCGGATCGGACCAGGCGCGCCAGTTATCGTTGTGGCACCACTGAAAGTTCCACGCTTGCTGCAACAGCACGGCGTCGCCTTCACCGCGCGTATGCCGCGACGTGCTCTCGTTGCCGCCGAATCCCCAGTCGCCGTATTCGCGGATAAACTCCTTCACGTCCCAGCCGCGCCACGAATCGGGATAGGCGTCGCCGAATGTGAAGCATTGATCGCCGGGCAACTCCTCGTGGGCGATCTGATAGGCTGTCTCCAGCCAATCCTGATGATCACCGTGCGACTCATTGAGGTTCGGCTCCCAAGAAACAACTGACGGATGGTTTCGATCACGCCGTATCATCTCGCGGATGTTCTCGAAGCTACCGTTGATGAACGATTCGTTGTAGTGGAAAATTTGCCATCCGGGAATTGCCGCCTGTACCAAAATGCCAAGCTCGTCGCATGCATCCAGAAACGCTGGGTCTTGCGGGTAGTGGCTCAATCGAATGAAGTTGAAGCCGCCATCCTTGATCAGCTTGGCATCGCGCCTGGCCGCATTGGGCGACAGCGCGTACTCAATGTACGGATACTCCTGATGCCTGTTCGATCCCTGAATGCGGAACTCCTTGCCATTGATAAGCAGCCGCTTGCCGAGCGAAAACGTCCGGATGCCGATGCGCGTGGAAGTCTCGTCAACGACTGCATTTCCACACGAAACAGTGGCGCGTAGCGTGTACAAATTGGGAGTGTCCGGATGCCACAAACGCGGGTTTTCGACTTGCATCGAAAGTTCAAAATGATGTCCGGAAACCGACGTGATCATGACCGGCTCCGAAACTACCCCTGCCACTGAGCCACCATCGTTGTCGATCAGATCAAGCGCAACGCGGCAGTGTCGCGCTAGACCGTGGCCATGGTTAGCGACGTGCGCTTTCACCTTAACTGTCGCGCTGGCTTTGGATACATCCGAATAGGTGACGAAAAGGCCGCCGCCGGCAACGATGTTCGCCTCAACTGGATCAGTTATGTGCACCGGATCCGTGACGATCAACTTGACGCCTCGATAGAGCCCGCCCGGATAGGTGAAATCCATATCCGCGGTCGGTTTGCCAGGCGGCACTTCGTCGGTGTCCCGATTGTCTAGCCTAACCGCAACGTTGATGTCGCTGCCAAGTCTTGCTTCGTTTGTGATGTTGACCGTGAACGGAAGGTAGCCGCCGAGATGGCGGATACGTAAATTGCCGTTCACCCAAACCTCCGCGATCTGCATAGCAGCTCCGAACTGGATCACGACACGCTTGCCTCTCCATGACGTGTCCGGCGCAATCGTCTTCGTGTACCAGCAGATTCCTTGCCACGGACGGTGTTCGTCAAACGCCTCGATGCGCGCAACATGGGGCAAATTCACCGACTCCCATTTAAGATGCCGACCGTCTAGTGCTTGAAAATCTGCAGTTTGGCTACCGTTAATTTTCCGAAAGTGCCAGTCGCAATTGATCCATTCCTCCGAGCGGGCGGGTCTCGCGGCAGGGGCCGCAGGGAGTGAAGCTAACGTAGTATTCATTCTTAGTTCTCAGTCTGTCAGATCGTATGCGCCTGTAATCCGGGTAACCATGTCAAAGATTTTGGACGGAAATTATCGCGGGCTGAATGTAGCCACCGCCGTTTCCGTGCCCACTCCAAGCGTGTCTGTGCCAGAAGAGTTGTAGCACGGGTTGAATGTAAAGTATTCTGCAAGCGTCGTTGACGACGGTGCCGCAAGACCGTCAGAAATCTGCGCGGATCGCAGCCACTTGACGTGGCCGTCGCCAAACGCGTAGTTCGAGCCCGCGGTGTGTCTTGCGCCATTCACAGGCATGTAGGCAGGATAGCTTACTGTTTCGCCATGATTTGCCAGTCCGTCAAAGACGCCAGTAGCGTATAGGAGCGATGTGCCGGACGGTGCTTCGCTTTGAGGGGAGATGTTTCCGTTGCCGGTGAGTCCATCGACGGTCGGCGAATACCAGTTGCCCGCCCAAGAGGGCTGGGCATCGGCCTGCGAGTTCCAGTATGCCCCTTGAACCTCGATAAGAAGGATGGTCTTCGCTGGGGATGTAAATGCGCTGATTTGAGGCGCTTTCATCGGGTTTGAACAGGTACTCACGTATAGCGATATCGATTGGTTCAATGCGTACGAGATTATGTTTGGATAGGTGCTTGTCCCGCCCGTGGTCGGATCGTCCGGGCAGATGTAAACGCTGGTGGACTTGACATAGGGATAGAGCTGACCAGCCCATCCCATGCCTCGGTAGTTGGTTGACTGATTTCCATAAGGGTAGAGCTCGTCGAAATCCTGCACATATTGAAGTGCAGCAAGCGCAAGCTGCTTTTCGTTGGACGCGCAGCTTGTTTGACGCGCCTTCTCTCGGGCAGTGGCGAACACGGGGAAAAGAATTGCAGCCAAAATTGAAATGATGGCGATGACTACTAGAAGCTCGATCAGAGTGAAACCGGCGCAGGACTTTTGCTCGGCTTGTGGCATTAAGGCAATGGATTGAGGCATTTTAGACATTTCCGACCTCCACAGTGGGACTAAGTCATAATCAAATACTTGATTACGCGATTATCTTAGCACGGTAGCATTTGCCTGTCAAGGGGGATTTTCGGAAAATGTGTAAATCAGACGCCAATCGCGGGCGCCACGGTGGTGCCATTTGTGAAGGTCACAGGCAATGTAATGTTGATGGGGCCGCTCTCTTCGCCGTAGGCGAGTTTGGCAAGAGTATCAACAGCCACTTGACCAAGTTTGACAAGGTCCACATCCACCGACGTCAGTGTGTGCCGCGAGCGCGAGGGCCACGCTATGCCGTCATAGCCGATCAGGGAGAGTTGATCAGGCACCGAAACGCCGAGGTCGTCGCAAGCATCAAGAGCGAGATAGCCGACATAGTCGTCCCAGCAAAAAACGGCGGTCACTTCCTTCATGTTGTCCCGGATATGTTTGATCGCTCCCAGAACATCGGTTGGAGCAAACGTGACCGGAACAATCCGTTCGTCGGGCACAGCAATGCCCGCCTCAGCCAGCAGAGTGCTTAGCAGAGCGACACGCTTGGGACCATCCGAATTCATTGTCCCGGCTTGCGTCAACATGGCAACATTTTTGTGACCCAGGTTGATCAATTG
Organism: uncultured Armatimonadota bacterium; assembly: GCA_963699265.1. Taxonomy (GTDB): domain Bacteria; phylum Armatimonadota; class Armatimonadia; order Armatimonadales; family Capsulimonadaceae; genus CAXSEA01. Next base: position 4,303,990 of record OY969427.1, read on the forward strand.
CTTCGCCACCATGTGTATGCCGCTAGCCATATCGTCCTTGACACTGGAAAGCGCGCCCTCCTCGTCCTCGCTGTTCAGAAGTATTGCTGGCAACCTGGAGCTGCGAAGAAAAGGCAGTAGAGGATCGTTCGGCTGTGGAGCAAAAATGATGACTCCATCCGAATGTCCGCCCTTCAGCGCGTGATACGTCTCGTCAGGAGTCAGCGAAAAGTCGCAGAAGAGCAGTAAATTGCATCCGTGATCGCCGGCAGCCTGAGCCGTGGCGCTGAACAGGCCGACCGTATAGAGGTCTGTCGCGATTTGCCCGTATCGGAAGCAGTTGTAGAAGCTGAGGATGTTCGTTCGCCCGCGCTGCATCGAGCGGATAAGCATGTTGGGCGAATAGTCGAGCAGTGCCGCGGCACGTTGGACCCTTAAAATCACTTCGTCCGATATGTAGCGCTCCTTGGCTTTACCGGCAAGGACAAGCGATACCGTGCTCGGTGAAACTCCTGCATTCCTGGCAACATCCGCCAAATTGGGACGAGACACTTTTTCAGCGGATTTTGCCCTCATTCCAGTATTATACTACTTGATTGCTGCGGCAAATGGTCGCAACTGTGACCGGACGGCCAAATCGCCGAGTTGGCATGGCAATTAATCGATCAATTCTCCACTTGACACAACTCTGATTCTGCACTATACTTTCGCAATCAAGTATTTGATCGCGCTTCTCTGAGGCCGACCTGCAGTTCATTCAGTCAACTCAGTCAAGTATTAAAGTATCGCAATATCCGCATTAGAGCTCGTGCAAGATCATGCGCATTCACGCGCTTCCGGGAGATTTTTATGTCTAACTGTAAATTCACAACGGCGGGCCGAAAGGCAGCGATGGGGCTGGTTGCGCTATTTTTTCTTTCTCTGCCCCGTTTGGCCGACGCAGCGCCGGACCATCCCATGTCGGATCTGCGCACCATCTTGGGTCACGCTGTCGCGGCGCACGCTTCTGAGGTCGTGATCCCACCGGGAGTCTATCGCGGAGGACCGGCACCCGGCGACACAAGTGTCCTGCAGATTTCAAACGCCGAAAATCTGAAGATTGTCGCGACCGGCGTGACGATGATCTGCACAATGCGTACAAGGGCGATTGAGATGGACAGTTGCCGCAATGTTGAGCTTGACGGCATAACCATCGATTATGATCCGCTGACTTTCACGCAGGGAGTTGTCACTGCAGTCGATCCCGGCAAAAACTGGATCGATGTGACACTCGACGCCGGTTACCCTCGGATGCCGTTCTCCAGAATCGATGTGGTCGATCCAAAGACACTTTTCCGGGCTCACGGAATGCCGTTTCTGTGGGGAACAAGGGCAGAAATGGTGCAACCTGATGTGGTTCGTGTCACATTGAAGGGTATCGGCGATGCTGCTCCGGTTGGTTCGCTGGCGTCTCTGAATGACGGCAACGAGCCGGGCGGCGCATGTCATGGAGTCGCGCTCGACGACTGCCGTGGCGGGATGGTATTCAGGAACATCACCGAATATTGCGCGCCGGGCATGGGATTTGTCGAACACGCAGGAGCGGGTGGAACAAGGCTGTTGGACTACCGCATCATTCCTGGCCCTCCGCCGCCGGGCGCGACACGGCCACGCCTACTGACGACTTCGTGGGATGGCATCCTGCATACCGAGGTTGCGCACGGGCCGGATGTCGAGAACTGTACGATCGAGAGCTGCGGCGATGACAGTTGGAGCGATCAGTTCAACCTCATTCTTGGTCGTGAAGTCGCAAGGTCCAAAGGTCGTGCTCACCGGAGCAATCGATCTGCACGCCGGCGATCACATTCGCCTCTCCTTAGCAACCGCACCGATGAAGGTGGTCGCATGCCAGCGTGTGCCAATTGAGGACTCTGGTCTTGATCCCGCGACGATCGACAAGCTGGACAAGGCCCCGTCATGGACACCCTGGTGGATGGATCACAAGACCGTCCAAATGGTCACATTGGAGAAGGACTTCGCGCTCGCAGTCGGGACGCCAGTCTACTGCCCGGATCGTCAAGGAAATGGGTTTATCTTTCGCAACAACTATCTGCACAGCTCCGGCCGTGTGCTGATCAAGGCGTGCAACGGCCTCATCGAGGGCAATACCATCGTGGATGGCCACAAAGTGGTCGTTGACCCTGAAGCGAATGCCTACGGCATCGAGAACATCGTCTTCCGACACAATACGATCATAGGCGCAGACAACTTTTGCCACATGCCCTGGTCGGCACAGGCAGGCGCTTTCAGCGCCTCCGCAAGCGCAAGTATCCATGGTAAGAGCGCTTTCGCGCAGGCAGGTGCCTATCGGAACATCGATATCGAGGACAACACGTTCGAAAATGTCAATGGCGTGAATATTTCGGTTGCAGGGGTGAGCGGGGTCAAAATCCTGCATAATCGATTCTTCGGGCCGCACGGCGCATCGCTTCCTGATACCGGTTCCGCGTACGGAATCAACCAGGCTTCATTGGTCTTCATCCGCAATTGCGAAAATGTGCTGATCGCAGGCAATAAGCTGGCTTCGCCTGGCCCGTATGAAAAGGTCGTGCTGGACTCCGACGACGCGATCAAGACTCTATCCGGCAAAGAGCAGGGCATCTCGGTCGCGGCAAATGTTTCAGGAACAGATAAATAGCCATACCATCCGACGGATTCGCGGCACGTTTTGCAAAGCAGTCGTGTCAAAAATATCACCTGTTATTTGCTTGACAGGATGTCGCGAACACACTATAATGAAGGCGATCAAATACTTGATTGCTGCTCAGCGAGAGAAAAAGGGGAACCGGATGAACACCACTTATCAGCAGATATGCAAGACCCAATCTCCTCGGCACCACCATAGTCTCGGTGGATTCACTCTGATCGAGCTACTAGTCGTTATAGCCATCATCAGCATTCTTACTGCAATCCTCTTTCCAGTCTTCGCGACGGCCAGGGAAAAGGGACGGCAAACCGCATGTGCCTCCAACGAGAAGCAGATCGGGCTTGCCATGCTGCAGTATGTCCAGGACTATGATGAATGCTATCCCTGCGGAACCGAATTGGGGGTGGCCTACGCGGATCACGGCGCCGGTTGGGCGCCGCAGATCATGCCTTATGTGAAGTCCAACGCGGTTTTCGTTTGCCCGGACGATATGCCTCTGACTGGCCATACTGGCCATAAACACGGCGCAGTCGGTAATGAACTGGCTGGTATTTGAGAATGCGCCGGCCTAGTACTGGCTGCATGCGTTGAAGCCAACTTACAACTCGGAGGCGTCCGGGTACTCGCTGGGATATTGGCGACCCCCGGACGACGACAACTTCTCGCATTTCCCGGGGGTTCAGAAGGGACATTGGGACTACAACCAGCAAAACTTCAACGGAATTGCCTGGTTCCTAAAATACATGCCGTGGGACTCCCAGCGGATCGAGGTTGACGAGGGCACGGTTCGCAAAGACAACCGCATCCTTGCTTTTCTGACCCCTCGCGGGAAACTTGTCCTCGTGCTGACAAACCGCCTGGCCAGCCCATTCCAATTCAACATTTCGACCGGCCGAGATGCGCTGTACGAAGGGCATCGGTACACGGTCTCCGCTCGCGACATGCCGATAGGTAAACTGCGTGGTTCGGCGATCAGTCCTGTTTTACCGCCCAAAACAATCGAGTTCTGGTCGGAATAGCCTTCACCCGCAAAGCATAGATCGTCGAGTGGCTTGCCGCCCAAGGCTATAGGCACTACGACTTGCCTGCCGTTTTTTCCACGCACTGGATATGGGTCACAGCCAGCGCAGATTCCATCGCCATGGCGTATCTCAGATGCACGTAGGCAACTTCGACTTGGCGTGATCCATTCTCCACTATCGGAGAATTCTGAATTCCTCGACTACCGGCGCGGCCGACTTCACCGCTGGTGCGGAACTTCGTCCCCATTGCCAAGCGACCACTCGTGCCAGAATTGGGAACTTGCTCCTCGGGGGAATGGCGGTGAACTTGAGCAGGTTCCCGTCGATGAACGCCGGGCCCGAATCGACGTAGTACGCGACCGGCATGCCAGACGATGCTGTGGCACTTAGAGTAATCGGTTTGAGCCTGGTGACATCCGGAAGCGCCGGAAATGGGATCACGTTGTCGGATCCATCGGTCAAGTGAGGAATGAACATTCCGCCAGGCTGCGACTTGACCATGACCGGGTCGTCATTTGGGATTTTGGTGGAGAAGAAGACATTAAACGACCGGTATGCGCTGTTGAAGCCGGACTGATCAAACTCCAGCCTGTAGGTGCCTGCATCGACTTCGGCGATAGGGCCGCAGAGCGGTTTTGGCGTGAGCTGCTTAGCGCCGACAGATTCCGCTTCGGCGTCATTCCAATCCGTTCGGGCGGCTACAGTGCCGCTCACCTCATACGCAGAAAAATGGAGCGTCCGGCCATCGGCATCGGTCTCGAACTTGGGGTGCGGAAGCACGCCAGCCGCGCCTGCCGTATTGCCAAGCACCTTGCCGTCCTGGACATAGATGATCGATTTGTCGGGATCGAGCACTCGCCCCTTTCCGTAGTTTTCGGTCGCCTGAGCCATCTCCTTGTCGAAGCACCAGAACGCATTTGCGCGGTCTCCGGTGAACTTATCATACGGTGCGGATGGGAACTTTCGGCCAGTTGCCGGCTCCCAGCGGTCAACCAGCCAGCCTTTCGATGGATCGACCGGCTTCAGCGCAACCGTGCCATTGGATGTGCCGTTTTCGGGCAAACGATATTGCGCCGCCTTGCGCAGGAACAGCGAAAGAAAGGCAACCTGCTCGTCCGACGTGTCGAAATGCCCGTGGCCGATATCCGGAAGCATCGCAAGCGGCGTCTGCGGATGCTTGGCGACGTAATCCAGCCCTGGCTGAGTCCGCGTATCGAGCCATTCGTATTGCCCCATGACAAATAGGCCGGGGATACCGTCGATAGTGCTTGTGCCCCAATCAGGATTTGGACGACCGCTTCCGGTAAGGTTCGACTCGGGCGTGTCGCCATGAACAGATAGGATCGCAAGTGTACGCTGCGGGGCCCAGGCGGCGAAGTTCCACGGATAGCTTGCCGCCGCTGAATGGCCGAGCGGGACAATCGGCGCAGTGGCGAGCTCGTCATAGCCGGATTCTGTTGCCAGCGACCTCATCATGTCGTCGAAGCCGTCCCCAGCACCATTGTGGAAATCGAACACGAAGTCGATGTTCGGAACCACCCACACTTCCGCCATATCCAGTTTCTCGAGCGTATCACGAAAGTGTGGATTTAGGAGGATACTCTCTTCGAGGAGGTTATGCTGAGCAACGACTACCGCTTTGACATGCTTGCAGTTCGGCGGTATCCAGAGGTAGGCGCGGGGATGGTCGTGAATTTCCTTGTTCGTGACGGAGTCCACCGTAGCGGAATACTGCCAGAGGCCAGCAAAAGAAGGCAAAGCGGTTGCCGTCAGCAAGACTAAACTAGCGAAAGCGAGAATGATTATCTTCATAAGAGTTGTCAACCAGCAACGATGCTCACGTTGTCGAATGCAGCATTTGACGCCCACGTTGGCCGGAGCGGTCACGGCGCGAAACGTGAGTCGCCCATCGGTGTACTATCGGAGGCACCCGACGACTGAAATTCTTGACAATCCAGCAGTCGTGGTAACTACCTCGTTGCTCCTGCGGATTGCCCTCTTGCTAATGTCTCGCCCATGGCCGCTTGCGGCAGTGTTGGCGCGTTCATTCAGATTTCCTTCTTACTTATTTGTTCACCAGCGACTTCATTCCATTCCCGTCCGCTGGCAGCAATTTCAATACTTATATTGGATCTGTTGGAGGCCATAGGGCGATAAGAGTTGGCTCATCGCGGTGCGCTCTGATCTGACCATCCTCGAACTTCAGCTCGACGACTTGAATTGAACTGCGTCGCTGCTCGTACGCATCTTTGTCCGCGTCGATGCCCTGGCGTCCCGGGTGAGTGAAATAAAATAGGTAAGCACGGTCGTTACTAACCACGACATCGGCATGGAGTCCGATGACCATGTCATCAATGCCGTGGCCAGGGATATCCAAGATGCGCTCTTCCTGCGCCGTCCAACGCAGTGTGTCGGAAGAATGGTACACGCCGAGGCCGCACCAGTGGTCAAGAACCATCCAATATCGATCCCGCCACCAAAACACCTTGGGACCTTCGCCAGGACGGTGGTCGAGAACCTTGCCACCGTCTCGCCAATTGTAAAGGTCGGAGCTATCTGCAAAGTAGACCGACTTGTGATCACTCTCGTTGTTGTAAAAAAGGCGCCAATTTCCATCAGGCAAGCGAATTACTGAGGCATCAATGACTCTCTGCGATGCAAGTTGCAGCGTGGACTGATACTCCCACTTCAGCAAATCTGCACTCACGAGATGATCGATGCGACGAGTCCCGACCCATTCCATGTGAATTCCGGGAACGTAGGTCAGATACATGTGATATACGCCATCTTGATAGATGACGTCAGGAGCCCAGAACGTGTTGCTTCCGTCGGCGTAGTCCATTTCGGCTGTTCCGAGATATCTCCATGTCGCTCCGCAATCACGCGATTCCGCAATGCCAATCTGTGAACCATGGACCCACGAAACGCCCGGCAAGTCTGGCATGGACGCTCGCCGATTAGTGTAAAGCATCAGCCACGTTTGCTCGCGTCGGTTCCAAATGACGATCGGGTCGGCCGCACCATCGTATACGGGGTCTCGAAACAAAGGCTTTGACGCGACCTTCCCAATTGGCGAATCCATGTTTATGTTGCTGATTCCTTTTTGCAATTGGCGTATATCCCGGTCCCCGTGAACATGTCTCAAGCGCAAAACTGTCCTGCTAAGGACTTTCTTTTCACCCTTAATGGAGACTGTGCTGGAGTTCCGCTACGGTCATTTGCTGGGACTGATGCTCACATTGTCAAATGCAGCGTTGTTAACCTTATCGGAGTCCGAACTTACAGCCATGCCGACAAACACGTCATCCGCCATGCGCACCGTTACGGGCGTTCCAACCTGAAACCACTTGATTCCGTCAGGCGACTGGTAGCCGTGAACTGATTTCCCTTTCGCTTTAGCCGGAACCACATGCGACCACCAGCATACCCACTGCCATATTGCCAGTGGAACGGATACCCGCGGCTTGAACGCGCCCCAAACCGCGTCTCTCGCAATCCTAGGTCGCCAGTCACAACCGCCGCCGTTTTCGATTCGTGATCCAACGTTTCGCGAATCATGATTCCGTTCGTGAAGGACCAGGGCGAATTGAAACTGATCCGCCGAACTGTGAACGTGAAGTCGCCGGTTGCCTTCTTGTATACTAACGAGAATCCGTCATAGATGTCGATGTCCACACCGATACCGGAAGCCACTACCCGTCATGCCAATTGTGACACCGTGGACCGGCGCGTGACTGGCGGTTCCTTTTAGGCGCAATCGCCAATATCGGCTTGGTCCAACCATCGGGCAACCCGTTCACATGGCGGCCGCGGCGTGGCAATCGCGACGTCTGAGAGCCTGCTATTCGCCTTGACATTGCGTGCCGCGACCCGGTAGTAGTAATTAGTTCCGGCAACGGCATTGTCCCAGTAAAGGGGAAATGTGCCTCGGTATGCTCAGTTCTGTGAACGGGCCGTCAGGCGCCGTTGCCCGCGACACGACAAATCCGTCCGCGCCTTGCAGGGTGACCAGTTGAGCAGAACGATACCAATCCAGGCTGGCGGTAAGCCCAACCGGTGACGGCGGCGCGGCGGCGGGAGGGTAGGTCGACTTCTTTGCGTCGAGCGTGTAGATGAGCGTGCCAAAGCCGAAGTTGTCGTCGTGCTGAATGCCTTCGGAGCGGTAGACGACGCCATTTCAGTCAGATCGGGTGCGTTCAGCCCTTTGAGAACAACGTAGTGGTTGTAGAGCAGCTCCCAGATCGGACGCTGCAGCCGGCCGCGACCCGCATCCAGTAGGGCGGACGGCCAGTACTGGTTGACATGGTCTTCGTTGGTGTAGGGCGTATACGGCACCGGCTTCCACAAGTTGTAGCGAGCAATATATTCCGCGCCCGCAAGGAGGCGGTTGTTGTCGTACGAAAATAGGTCCAGTCCCTGATTCCAGGCGACCTGGCAGAACATCGCCATCATTCCAATGCCAAGCTGCGTATGCTCCTGATCGCGTCCCATCTCCTGCCATTGAGCCAATCCACCAGGGTATATGAAGGGCACAGCATGCTCGATGCTGCCGTTTCCCGCGCCGTGCTTGAAGTATTCGATCGCCTCGTCGTACTTCGCGTGGTCGTCACAGAGTACTCCGATCGCGAGAACCGCGTCCATGTTGCACAGGTCCCAATTTGCCCAGTAGTGCGTGATCGGCGAGTTGTTGTGCCCGGTGAGAAAATCGTGCGAAAGAGGATACAGGTACGTCTCCATCATGTTCTTGAAGCGAGCAAAATCATCAGGCGCCCATCCGGGGTAGATTCGCAGCGTCTCGCCGACCAGCGCGAACTCGTAGATCGGAATGCCCGTCAGTCCCCAGTCGAACGCCCCTTGCTGTGGTGCCCTGCTTGGCGGACCAGTCGTTGCAGATGCGGACCGCACAGTCGGCATAGCGGGTGTCGCCGGAGATGTACCAGCGGATGGTGTTGAAATACGCCGCATTGGCGTCTGCGGACGCGCGCTGGCGGTTGCGGCTCATTGTCCGCGATTGCCCCATCCCGGTAGGTGAACTGTGCCTTGTCGTTCTGGCACATGGCATTCCAGCTATCGATCCACGGATGCTCACCTGCCGCGACCTTCGCCTTCATTCGGTCGAGGTCGGCTATCGTCTGCAGTCCGCCGGGATGAATAAACGCCGTCTGCGCTGACGCAGGGCTCATCGTGCAAATTCCTGAAATCATGAAGCAAAGGAGGCTCAGCAGGAGAGACTTTCGAATGGTCTTTGTGTTCATAGATTTTGTGATCCTGATACTTTTTGATAACTCTATGGGGACGGCAACGATTCGCTAATGCACAGGTGCGCCATAAACGGCAAGTTCATAATGGCTTGCGTATGTGCCGGCTGGCAGTCCAGTGTAGGTAATCTTCAGATAGCGACCTTTGGCGTTTTTCGGAAAGTTGTCCGTTCGCATTTGATCGGAACTTGTGGATTGCGATTGATTGACGACGGTCGTCCACGATGTGCCGTCCATCGATAAGGCGATGGTATACCGGTAGTTGACCGCCCGCTCGAACGTGATTACGGTCTTCGTGACGATGTCGATATTCTCCAAATCCACTTGCCACCATGCTCCTGCCGCGCCGCTGATGGCGCACCATCGCGTGGACTGATTCCCGTCGTTGCCGTACGACGATATGTTTTTGGATTCCTGGCTACTTGCAAGCGTCGGGCGCAAAAGGGCCAGATCCCCTGCTGCTGGTGCGGGCAAGGCACTGCCAGATTTGGGTTCGTTGAGAACTATGGGAACAGGCTTTCGGGCGCTGGGATCGTATTTCGGCGCGCCGACCGTGTTGATGACAAGATTTGCTGGCAATAGGCCGGGCGAAGTCGCCTCAATGAGCGTTGCGCCCGCGAAATGAGAGTGCAGTTCAATTGCCGCTTGACCATCGATGATCGGGATGTCTGTGCCGTTCGCGAACGGAATCTCAGGACCGGTCGGGAACAGGCCCGGCCCGGACTTAATTTTGAGGGTTACCGGCGGGCTGTTGCTGATGTGCTTGCCCTGCGCGTCGAGGACGGTGACGGTCAGCAGGCAGTCGTCAGTTCCATCCCCCTCGATCGTCGTCTTGTCTGCCGAAAGACCTAGCCGCGCAGGAGTGCCGTCTTCCGGCCATGCGGGAGGCGCGATGCCGCGATTGGCGTTGCGGTACCAGTACCACCTGCGTTTTGGAAGGCGGAAATAGTTGACGCAGCCCAGGTCACCGATGTTCGCGTTACTTCCATGATCGAACATGCACCACAGTGCCTTGCCTGATCGCCACGGAAAGTCAGGTTGGCCAGCCGTGTCTCCCCAGCAGGGATCGTACGCTCCGGGCCGCTCGCCGCCGCAGGAGCCATATTCGCTGACGAGGCTAGCGACTCCCGGATCCAAATAGAGCGTTGCGCCGTCGCCGTTGTATCCCGCAATGTCGCCAAGCTTATCGATTTCGCCTCGCTGACAGCCGCCGATCCCGGCGGGTCGATGCGGATCAAGCTCGTGGGACAGTGCGACGAGCGACAGCAACAACTGCTTGACATTCGGCATGACGGAAGCATCGGAGAAGAAAACTTCGTTGCACATGCTCCAGACAACCACCGACGGGCTGTTCCTGTGCTGCGTGATCATCTCGGCAAGCTGCTGCTTGCAGCTCGCTTCGAAAGCAGGGGCATGCGCGGCATCCGACGGGTACGCACTGGAAAACCACGATCCTTCTCTATGCCCGCCGCCGATTCCCCAGAAGTTCAGCTCCGACCACAGGAGGATGCCGAGCTCGTCGCACGCACGGTAGAATGCGGGCGCATGCGGATAGTGCGATCCGCGAATGAAAGTGAATCCGGCGTCCTTGACCATCTGCACATCACGGCGGCTCGCGGCATCACTGGTGGCATCGCCCCAGCCCGCGTGATCCTGGTGAACATTGACTCCACGGAGCAGATAGTGAGCCCCATTCAAGAAAAATCCCTTGTCCGCCGTAAACGAAAACCAACGCAGGCCGATCCTCTGGACGAGACTGTCGATGGCAACGCCGTTTCGAAAAACTGTCGTGGTGACTTTGTATAGATGTGGATGATCCGGGTGCCACAACTGCGGGTCGGCAATTGCGGGAAGCGTTTGCTCGGCTGCGGCGGTCGATCCCGCTGATACCGATATTTTCTTCGAGCTTCTCCCGACTACGGTTCCCTTTGGGTCGGCGATTTCGATGGTCGTCAAAACATCCGCGTTGCGGTCGCCCGCATTGAGTATTTGGGTCTGAACATGCACGACTGCTGATTGCGCCGATACTTGGGGGGTCGTAACCCATGAGCCAGACATTGGAATATGAACAGGATCGCTCACGCGTAGCCAAACGTTTCGATAGATGCCGCCGGAGAATTGATGCTCGCCGGCTCGCGGAGCTAGCTCGGGATTCCAAAGGTTGTTGAGACGCACGGCAAACAGGTTGTCGCCCGGTTTCACAAACGCGGTCAAGTCAACGGCGAACGCAGTGTAGCCACCCTGATGGCTTCCAGCCTTGACGCCGTTGACAAAGACTTCGGCATCCTGAAACGCCGCTTCGATTTCCAGCGACAGGTGCCGACCGGCCCACTCCGGTCCAACGTGGAAGCGTTTGCGGTACCACCCATATCCCACGTAGAACGTGTTTTTCGCCCAGTATGGAGTGCTGAAGCTGTGCGGCAGGTCGACGTCGGCCCAGTCCTTATCGTCGAATCCCGCTGCTTCGGCATTCGCGGTATCGCCGAGCGTGAATCTGTAGCCGCGATTGAAAATCACGCGTTCACCTAAGCAGGCACCTGTCGCCGGCTCGCTGTGGGCGCAACCAGGAAGTGCGGCCACCGTCGCAATCGCTGCGGCCGCGCCGACACCGGCGATGATAATCTCTCTGCGTGAATATTGGTTCATTCAGACGGTCTGTTTGTGCATACTAGGGGAACGGGAAGCACACAAAGAGCAACCGAGCGACATCATATCACATCGCTGGTCTCCCGGCAAGTACCTTGTCAACATTATTTTGATAGCGTGTTGACTTTACATTCGATTTCAACAAGCACCTCATTCACCTGACTGGCGCAGATTGAGACAATTGTAGCAATCCAGCGACACGTTTTGAGGCTAGCGACCGATAAAGGGGTGGCATGTAACGCGTCACGGCCGAGCATGCTTTTTACTTTCGCCTTCAAATTCCCGTAACAGTCCAAAATAATTCCAAAATAACTCCAAAAAGGTACTTGCGCGATTCGCGATGGCCTGCTATGATTGAGGTGTTGATCAGGTTGAAAGAACTACCGTCTATGACAACTACCGCGCCCAAGTTACTCGAATCTAGTCCAGCAAGGGGCATCGCTGTTCGTCAGCGGGGCGCTCAGCCGACGCGGCGCACATCGACGCGATTGGAGATCATCCGTGTCAAAGAGGCCATCGAGCAGATATGCGACCAGATGCAGCCTGGCGAGCAGGTGCCATCGCATTCGCACTTCATGCGCAGCCTGAACGCATCGACATCGGTAGTCCTCGACGCTCTGAATCAGTTGCAGCGATCCGGGCGGATCATTCGGCGCGCTGGAGCAGGGACGTTCATCCCAACTCGCTCAGATAATGCACACGCGACGGAAACGAGGCCGATTGGTACTGACTCTGGCCTGCATACCATCATCGTTATTGCGCCGCCGGACAACGGTTTCTTCGCGCACTTCGGCAGCCTGATGTTGCGTCGCAGCCAAGCCTATGGGCTGAAGGTGGTTTTTCACCCAACTCTGGCTGAGTCGGTAGCGGACTATGTCGTAGACCGGCCTTGCGGAAGTGGAGAGGTCTATCTCTGCATGTCCTCGAGTTTCCTGCCACTTGCCGAACGTCTGGCCGACCAAGGTCACAGGGTTGTTGCGATCGCTGATCCGAGTCTGCTTGGCAGGCAGCCAATTGTGCCGTGCATCCATGCCGACAACGTCCAGGGAGGATACATTGCCGCGAATCACCTCATCGAACTCGGACACCGGCGGATCTCATACCCGATGGATACCGAGCAACATGCGGTCGGTTCGCGTTGGGAAGGGATAAGGCTTGCGATTTCTGATGCGAATCATGCTGGAATCGACGTAAAGTACGTTCCATTATATGGCGATGTCTTTGATTCGTGGATAGCCGTGCCGAATTCGGCTGTCGAGTACTTCAACCGTTCCGACGGTGCGACCGGCTTGTGCGTCTGGAACGACCGCACCGCCATGAAAATGATCAATATTTTATCGCGGGCTGGCGTCTCGGTGCCGAGGGACGTGTCAATCGTCGGATACGACAATCTGCCAGACGACGTTAGCATGTCGCCTCAACTCACAACCATGGATCAAGGCGTAGACCAGCAGATAAGACTTGCGTTGCAACTGTTGACTCAGCCAGAGGCGCCGTCCGTTGCGCATACGATCGTTGTGACGCCAACTTTAATCGTCAGAGAGTCCACTTCAGCTCCATCACATTTTGCAAAGGATCAAAGCAAATGACAACTCGCACACATGACAGGAAGGGTTTTACCTTAATTGAGCTACTCGTCGTCATCGCCATCATAGCGATTCTGGCCGCTATCTTGTTCCCGGTGTTTGCCAGCGCTCGCGAAAAGGCACGTCAGACGACCTGCGCCAGCAACGAAAAGCAGCTTGGGCTGGCCTTGCTGCAGTATGTGCAGGACTACGACGAGTTGACACCGTGGTGGAACCATTCGGTTGGCAACTACTACGGCGGATGGGCCGGCAAAATATACTCGTATGTAAAGTTGACGGCCGTCTATGCTTGTCCTGATGATTTGACTGCTCCAACAACCGCGAATCCTTATGTCGTCTCGTACGCGGCAAACGATTATGCGCTGTCTAACAACATGTCCACTAAGACAATCGCCAAGTTCAACGCCCCGACCGTGACGGTCGCAATTTTTGAGGTCACCGGATGCGCCATCAACGACCTAACAAGTCCGAATGAGATAGACTCCTGGTCGGGAAATGGGGGAAATGGCGGAAACACTGGAAAGACCGACAGTGGCCTAAGATCAAATATTTCTGCGGGGCAGGGTGGCTATTCCACAGGAGCAATGGGCAATCCAACACGCAGTGCGGGCGGCAAGATCGACGTGGCCTTTCCGAATGGCCGTCACACTAACGGCTCCAATTTCATCTTCTGGGACGGCCATGTTAAGTGGACCAAGCCCGGATATATCTCTGCTGGTGAGACGGCCGGTAAGCTTGGTTGCGACCAAGACAACAACGCTAACTCCGTAGCCGGATGCGCTGGTGAAGATGGTGCGTCTTGGGGCAACGCCGCTTCCACTGACATGATGGATGGCACCAAGGGTTTTGTCGGTACGATGAGCTATCGATAGGATCCGCCTGGTACGGCAAGGCTTAACATTTGGCAAACCAAGCTTCGCCCGCGCTGCAAGTCGCATGTGGCGCGGGCGAGCATCTTTGCTACTCAGACGGGTTAGTCTCTCTTATCCGCTCAACGATTGAACTCCCCCTCGACCCGTAAAACCGACTCCGAATGAGGCTCCCAACGCACTGCAACATCCCTCGCCCTGCCTGCTTTCAATCGTCCCGCCCCGACGCCCCTGGCTGAAACGGACTGCGCTGAGAACCAGCGATTTTTTCGCCACGTTTTTGTCAACGTCTTCCAACTGGCCTAAGCAGTCGTAACTTGATCACGCAAGGTAGTCTGGCGGGTAGCTCATTTTTGCGCGTGGGTTGGCCTTGAAGTCTTCAATCAACTGCACCGTTCCGGCCGGATTGTCCGGCGCGCCGGTGTTGGGACGTTCATTCCGACTTCCGGCTCACATAGTGGCGCTGAGAGCGTGGATGCCAGCAAGGCTGAGTCTGAGCCGCACACGATCGTCGTGATTGCCGAGCCCGATAATTCGTTTTTTTCCTATTTCAGCGATCTGATGCTTGCCCGCTGCGAGGCACGTGGCCTGAAGCTGATCTATCACCCAACCAGGCTTGGCGGCCGTGTGGAGTATGTTCCTGAGCGGCACGCCGGGCGGACTTAACGCGCATGGCAACGGAGGTGCAGGTAAGCGCGCATCCGTGGATCGACAGTTGGAACATTGTGATCGGCAATCCTCAAGCGCAACTGACTTGGACACCGAACGCAGTTCCGATCATCTATCGCGGCAATGACGGTGTCCACGCTGAAAACTACTCGCTTCTGATGAATCATGCCGCGGCAGCGTATCAAAATGCGCTGGAATGGCAAGCCACCGGAAACGCGGCCTATGCCGACGAAGCCGTGAAGATATTGAACGCATGGGGATCAACACTCACCGCGCTGGGTGGCGTTCCGCTGGTACCGAGCGACGGCACGGTCGCCGTTATTTTCGTCGCCGAAACGACGGTGAACAACGTGCTAGCGCCATTGAAGCGCACGTAGGTCGCGCCGGTGAAGTTCATGCCGGTGATCGTGACCGTGGAACCGGCGATTCCGCGGGTAGGCGTAAATGAAGAGATCGCACGCGGCTTGCCGTAAGTGAAGTTGCCCGCGCTCGTGCCGGTCCCGATCTTGTTCGAGACGCTGATCGTTCCTGTCGATCCCTTGCTCGGAACGGTTGCAGTGATCTCGGTCGCCGAGTTGACAGCGAACGAAGTGCTCGCACCGTTGAAGCGGACGTAGGTTGCGCCGGTGAAGTTCGTTCCGGTAATCACGACCGAGTTGCCCGCGACTCCGCTTGTCGGCGTGAACGACGCCGTGTTCCCGGCGACGTCGTTGACGGTCACAGTCTACGTCTACGATGAGCCTTGCGCGGAGAACGTCAGGGGAGAGCCGGGGGTTGCGGCCGCGACGCCGGACGTCGTGTACGGAAGCGTGAAGGCCGAGTTGTTCCAACCCGCAGAGTTTGGCGCGAGGGTAGCGGTGCCGAAGGTGAGCGTCGGCGCGGTCGCGTCGATGTCGATGGTCAACGTGTGCGCGGACTCGGCGTTACCCGGCGTATCGACAGACCAGAACGTCACCGTGTGATTGCAGTCTGCCGTAACAGCGAGTGGGCGCTGCAGGCACCCTGGGTGTTGCGGATAAAGCGGCTTTGCAAGCGGGCTGTGGAGATGATCCGCGGTGCGAGCGGACTTTTCGGAACCATGAGTTGCCGCCACCTCTGACACACAACGTTATTCGCGATAAAAAGTTAAAATAATATTGACAAGCTACTTGCGTAGTCGCCCGATTCGTGCTAGGATATGGTATAGAAAGAGACGGATTATTTGCTAACATGAGAGTTACCGCATCCACCCTTCCGGAACCTAAATTGGGCGGTGTAACTACTGAACCCAAGATGACTGTTCAGCGGACTCGCAGGTCGTCGACGAGGATAGAGATATCCCGTGTCAAGACGGAGCTCGAGGAGATCTGCAGCCGTCTCCATCCCGGCGATCAGGTGCCGTCGCATACGGAGCTGATGAAGGAACTTGACGCGTCCGCGTCAGTCGTGCTTGACGTCCTCAACCAGTTGCATCGATCTGGGCGGATTATTCGCCGTGTCGGCGCAGGCACATTCATTCCGAATGCCGTCGATCTGGTCGAAACCTCGCGCATTGACCCGGTTAAGACAAGCGCGGAGTCACACACAATTATCGTCGTCGCGCCCCCGGACAATGCATTTTTTGCCTATTTTGGCGATCTGATGCTCAGTCGATGCGAGGCGCGAGGACTGAAAGTCGTCTATCATCCGACCAGGACGGAGGCTCGTGCAGGCTACACGCCTGCGCAACCCGCTGGCAACGGCGAAGTCTATCTGTGCCTGTCGACAAGTCTTTGGCCCCTAGCGGAGCGACTTGGGCTTGCCGGTCACAGGGTGGTCGCGATCGCCGACCCGGCTCTGATCGGACGGTCCGTCGTGGTGCCGTGTGTTCATGTAGATAATGTCCACGGCGCATATGTTGCCGCGAAACACCTGATTGATCTCGGCCACCGGCGTCTAGCCTACGCCATGATTGACGAAAACTATAAGGTCGGGCCGCGCTGGGAGGGACTAATTCTCGCGGTCGCCGACGCCAACCACGCCGGGCTAGGAGTGACGATTGTCCCAATTTACAACAGCGTGGTCGAATCGTGGAGCAGCAATCCGCGAATGGTAGTCGAATATTTCGGAGCCGAAGATCATCCCACAGGTCTTTGCGCATGGAACGACCGATTTGCGGTCAAGCTGATCAACGTCCTTTCGCGCGCGGGGATTTCCGTTCCTGGCGACGTCTCAATAGTGGGATACGATAATCTTCCGGATGATCTCTACATGACGCCGCAACTCACGACGGTCGATCAGTGTGTCGATCAGCAGATCAGGTTTGCACTTACTCTCTTGACCCAGAATCCGCCGCCCGCGAACACGCACACCACAGTCGTGACGCCTACCTTGGTCGCAAGAGAATCGACTTGCGCCCCGCTTCACATTGCAAGTTCGAATAACTAGACGGCGTTCCTAGTCTTCCTCATACAATGCCTCTTTCGGGAAGAAGTCGAAGTGAGAATCGTTGGGGGCACTGCGCCAGCGGCCGACGGCGTCCTTGCGGACGATGATCTTCGCCAGCGGAATCCCTAGAAATTCCTGCAGTCTTGCGAGCGTTTCCGGCTGTTTCAATACGAAATCCTCAAATCGGACATCGATCCTTCGCGCCGGTGCTGGCGTGCTGCGCATAATCTCGTACTGATATTGCCAACTGATCGCACGGCGGGCGAAGACGTCGTCGGTCGGATCGTGCGGGATGCCGAAGCGGTCAAGGTCGTCGGTCAGATGTTGGCCGAGGATACTGTCGCGCGGATCGCGTACCCAATAGATGTAGTGGATGTCAGGAAACAGTCGCACAATCCAGGGCAGAATAAGCGTTGTTTCCGGCAGCTTCCAGCCCTTGTGTGGCTGCTTGCTGCTAAGGACTGACGCAAGATACGACTCCACCAGGCGCGTGAATGCCGGGTCGATCGGCATCGTATGGAGGGCCGAAAAGTCCCAATTGAGACTGCCATGATGCACCACATGGCGCGCCATCAGAGCGCACGCTTCGTAGAGATCGTGCGCCGGAACAAGGTCGCCGGACGGATTGATTGTCCCGCCCATATCCACACCGCTCGCATAAAGAGTATGCGACATGGCGCGTGTGCCTGAGTGCCCGCGCCCAATCACCGTAATCATCATGATCTACTCAATCCCCGTGTGCTGATCAAATTTTTCTTGATTAACATCGAATAAACCGCATTATCGGGCTAACATGGTAAGGAATTTCTGTTCGCGGTTGATGAAATCGGCTTATGTTCACCATTCATTCCAAAAACTCAGGATATTTCCAGCACCTACCAATCGAAGTGCTGCAGATGAGAAACCACGGCAGCACGAATATCCACACGCACGATTTTTCGGAGCTCGTGATCATTTTGAACGGCTCCGCAACACATATCTCGCCAGGCGGGGAGTATGTGATCAGTGCGGGAGATGTATTCGTCCTGCATCAAGATCAGGCGCATGGCTACAGCGATACGATTGCGCTTGACCTTGTCAATATTTTGTTCCGCATGGATCAGCTCGCACTTATTCTGCGAGATGTCGATCAGCTTCCCGGCTACCACGCCTTATTTACTCTTGAACCTGCGCAACGCCATCCGCATCGGTTCGAAAGCCGCCTTCGCCTCACGCCTGAACAGCTAGACAAGATTAGCGATCGCGTTAATGAACTTTTGATCGAGCACCGTACGCAATCGCCAGGATGGCAGTTTGCCGCCGTCGCGCAGTTCATGCTGATCGTCTCTGACCTTTGCCGCGCCTATTCGCAAATGGTCAATCCCGCAGCGCAGTCGCTTGTGCGAATCGGGAGCGTAGTCGGATACATTCACCAGCACTACGCCGAACAGATGACTTTGGACGATCTTGCCCGTGTCAGCCTCATGTCGCGCCGCACCCTCACCCGAGAATTCACCAAAGCCCTCGGCGTGTCGCCTATCGAGTACCTGATCCGCGAACGTATCAACCGCTCTGTCGATCTGCTGCGATCCGGGGATCACCGCGTGACGGAAGTCGCATTCCGCGTTGGTTTCCAGGACAGCAACTACTACTCGCGCGCGTTTCGTTCTTTTTTCGGTCAAAGCCCGCGCGATTTCCGTAAAACGCTCACCGAGCAAGCACCGACATTCTAACCGGCTTCAGATTCAGATTTCATCGACGCGGACCGTTCGGTTTCCTTCGTCAAGCGACCGGATCGCGGCATGGATAATCCTCTGCGCGTAAAGGCCGTCTGCGCCCGTGCCATCAATTTCGTCCGGCTTTGCACCTGCCGCGATCTGACGGATAAAACAGCGCAGCCGCTCTCGAAACGTGTCCTCGAAATCGCGATAACCCCCAAAAACTGGGTTGGCGAAGACGCGCTGCTCGTGTGAATCCGCCGGAAACAGGGTCGCCTTCTGCCACATGTCGTCAATCACAAACCGTCCACTGACACCCGCGACCTCGCACCGCTCGACCGTGTGCGCCCTGGCAATATCGTAGCTGGAAGTCAAATGCCCCACCGCGCCGGATTCGAACTGGATATTGATCGACGCCGTTCGACCATATATTGCGGCCAGGCGCAACCGTCGCAAAGCACTGCACGGCGGAGATCGGCCCGCACAGCCAGACCATCATGTTGACGGAATGGGGATTTAGCGCATTAAGATGATAATTTTTAGTTTCGAACTCGCCGAACCTGCCGATCCAAATGGCCATATTGCAGAAGAGCAAGTGGCCAAGCTCGCCGTCATCGAGCCATTTTTTCGCGGCATACGCGGCTGGTGTGAAGCGGTGGTTGAAGTCGATCGCAAAACAGCGATCCATGCTGGCCGCGACTTCTACCATTTCGCGCGCCTTGGCGATATCGTTGCTGATCGGCTTTTCGCACAGGACATGGCAACCAAACTTCAGCGCCTCGATGGTCGGCTCGTAATGGTCGCTCGAATATTCAAAACCTCCTGTCGCGACACTGACGACGTCCGGCTTGACCGCTTCTAGCATTGTCAGGACGTCGGTGAACGCACGGACGCCAAACATTCTCGCAGCCGCGTCCGCTTTCTCCGCTGTCCGGTCGCAGACTCCTACCAGCTCGACAAGTTCGTCCGCCGCATAGATGCGGCAGTGCAGGTTTCCAATTGGGCCGAGGCCAACTACGGCCACACGTATCTTCATCGACGGAGTACTTCCAATCTCATATCTTTTGCGTCAACGGATCGCCGTGAATGGCAGGCAACGGGTGAGGGCGAACTAACGCACCGCCGCTTTCGACCGATTCGATCACGGCAAAGATATATTCCATAGTAGCGAGCGCGTCGCGGCCCGATGCCCGGATGCGCTCCGGATGGACTTTACTCGTCACATCCTCCAAAAACGCATGGATGCGGTCTGGAAATGTGGCGCCGAAATCCGTGATGCCGGTGTTCATCACGATCGGCTCGGTCTTTTCGTTTGGCTTTGGTGCGGCCCAGTAGGTGAGCTTCTCGACGCAGTTTTCGATGCAAAACGTCCCCTTGCTGCCTGCGACTTCACAGCTCCACCAACCGCCAAGCCCCCATACAGCGTCGCCTCGATGGCTGATCAGGTAGCCAGCGGTATCGTTTGCGAATTTCACATGCACGCTATTGATCGACAGCAGCAGGTCGCTCTTGTTTTTGCGATAGCCTGGCTTGGTCGAAAACGACTGTATGTGAGTGATTTCGCCACAGAAGTAGCGCATGACGCTAAACGGATGCGTCAAGAACGCCTTCATGTGCGCATAAGGCGAATTGAACCGATCCGTGCCCTTGCCACCGTACGTGAACTCGCCGCCATTGAACCCCATCTTGAACAGCATGTATGCGGTTTCGCCGATCTGGTCGTCGTCCATGTACTGCTTGGCGCGACGCGCTGTGTCGGTGAAATAATGGTTAAGGTTGCAGCCGAGATACAGGTTTTTTTCCGCCGCAAACTTGACCATTTCGCGGCACTCGGCAATATCGTTCGAGAGCGGCTTTTCGCAAAGCACATGCTTTCCCGCGCCCAACGCCTCGATGGTCGGCTCGAAATGCCAGCTCCCGTTTTCGTAGCCGCTGGTGGCGACATCGACAATATCGATGTCCTCGTTTGCGAGCATATCCTTGACACTATAGTACGGCCTCACGCCGAACTTCTCGGCAAACGTGTCCGCCTTCTCCTTTACCACGTCGCACACCGCTACTAGATCGCCAGGCTCATCCGTTCTTGTAGCTTTCCGCATGCGCATTGCCAATCCCGCCAAGACCCACAAGGCCAATTTTGAGTGCCATTTTCGTCTATTCCTTCTCTTCTACTTCTTCGGGCTTTGCCTGCAAGCTTTGGGCGACTTTCGGCGTTCCGATATGCAGCGTTTCGTATGCCTGTTCGGAAGATGGTGAAATAGTCGATTCCCTCATGGCCGTGCCAATCCGGCTGGTTGTAAATCGGTGCAGGATTTCCGGTTTCGGCTTCGCGCTTGGCGATCCACGAGTCCAGGCGGCTCTTTAGGAACTGAAGCAGCTCCGGCTCCGAATCTGCGAGATTGTTGTTCTCGAGCGGGTCGGCGACTAGATTGTAAAGCTCGACCGGCGGCTTGTAATGGAAATCCGGTTCCAGCGCGACAATGAGTTTCCATTCTGGCGTTCGCCATCCATGCTTGCGCATCCAGGTGCACTCCGTAAAGTAGAACTCTGATTTGTGCGTAATTTCGTCGCCATTCGCGAGCGGCACCAAACTGCTGCCGTCGAATTTGTCGAGGCATTCGATCTGCGCAAGTTCGATCAGCGTCGGCACGATGTCGGTCAACTGCGTGTAGCCCGTGATTCGCTTACCCGCAGGCAACTTGCCTGGGTAGCGGATGATTAGCGGGACATGCAGGACATTGTCGTAAGTCCCGTGATGGTCGAACCAGCACTCGTGCTCATCGAGCGTTTCGCCATGGTCGGCGGTGACGACTCACGATCGTGTTGTCGGTGAGATTGAGATGGTCAATGGCCGTGAAAATGTTCTGAATGCAGGCGTCCATGTATGCGACCGCGCCGTCGTACTGCGCCACTTCGTAGGAGATGTCCGTGATCCCCTCCGGCATCCACGAGGAGAAATAGTCGGAGAACGGTTTGAATTCCATCACGGGCTTCATCGTGCTGACCGACGGATCACACGCGTCGCCGTGGTAGAACATCCTGTCATAGGGTGGGGGAGGCAGGTAAGGCGAATGCGGATCCATGTGGCGCATAAAGAGGAAAAACGGCTGATCCTGCGCGGCAAGGCGCTCCAATTCCGGGATGGTGACGGCGTTCAGATTTTCCGCCTTGTGCGAAAAACCATCTGGGCCAGCCCCCCATCCTTCAAACTTCAGATAGTTGTCGAAGTTGCGCGCGGAAGGTGAATCGAAGCCGACACAAATCGTCGTGTAGCCCTCGTCCTTTAGGATGGTCTGAATCGGTCGCACAGCCGGGTTCATATCGCCCTTATGCCGCAGCGCGACAATTCCCGTCCGGAAGCAGTCAGTTCCGGTAAGCATGTTCGCGTAGCCGCTTGTGGTCGGAATATGCGGGCTGAAGTTGTTCTACAAAGAGCGTCGCGGATTCGGCGAATTTGGCGATATGGGGTGTCGTGTTGCGATGATAGCCATAAACCCCCATGTGGTCGGCGCGCAAAGAGTCGATGCCGATGAGAATGATGTTGGGTTTTTGATTGCTTGATGACATGGGTGTGTTATCTTTCGTCGTAGGAAGTATCTCTTAACCGGCGGAATCGGGCGTGGAGAGCGAATCGCCCGGCTCGGGGAATGTCTTAAGGCAGGCGTTCAGATAACCGCGCGACTCGGCGGCGATGACGCAGCAATGCTCAAGCGGATACTCTTTAGCGCCGATTATCTCAAGATTCACCGGGCCTTGGTAGCCGCTGTCGCTCAGAACACGCACATAGCCGAGCAAATCAATATCACCACGGCCATTTGCCTGCATCTCTGGTTTGCCCGGCCCCTGCTGCCTGCCCTTGCAGTCGCGTATGTGGACATGCTTCACGCGAGAAACTACGGCTTTGAGGGCTTCGACTGGATTTTCACCCGCGCGGTAGATGTGGGATGGGTCCATATCGATGCCGAAATGGGGCGACGAGATCGCCTCCATCACCTGAAGTGTGGTCGGCGTGTTGTAGATCGCAGCGCCGACATGAGCCTTGACGCACAGGGTCACGCCATAGCGACCCGCCAAGTCCGCAAGCATTCCAAGTGAGTCAATTGCCCGATTGAGGCTATCATCGTCGCCGCTCGTCCCTCCAGGCCCGCAATTGACAATAGGAATGCCGATCTCCGCCGCCGCCTGAATCGCGGCCTCCATAACTTGCAAGTCCTGCGACGGCTGCTCCATTGCAGTCAGTTTAAGGTCGTAGACTTTGGCCAGCCGCGCGATTTCAGGCGCGATTTCGCGCCATCGATCGAGGACAAGATGCTCGCTCATCCCGTTGATCGCCGAAAGTTCGATCCCTTCGTATCCGGCCATCGCGATACACCGAAATGCGGTTTCGAGGTCATATCCGCCGAACAAAACTGAATTCGCACCAAGTTGCATCGCGCCTTCCCATCTCCAATGATTTCGAGTTTCGAGATTGTAAACTAGTTTGCCTGCATCAAACCTTGAATATCAGGTCAAAAACTAGCATTATTAGGTAACTTTGGCGACGCTGTGCAATCACGGTACAACTTGGCTCAACTCAATGGAACACCTGTCCTCCGCAGCGCAGCAATCAGACATTAAATCGGATGCCGGGCAACCGGCCGATGCAGAAAAGCCCGCGAAGGCGATGGCAACCACGCAGCCGTTCGTCATCGGACTGATCCGCGGCCAGTTTATCCCCGCCAGTCTCCTCAACATCTGGTGCATCCCAACACAGACCCCGACCTACCAGTTTTGGCAATAGGGCGCACGCGTCAGCCATCAAGCTTTATATGAGCCT
This sequence comes from uncultured Armatimonadota bacterium, assembly GCA_963699265.1. Taxonomy (GTDB): domain Bacteria; phylum Armatimonadota; class Armatimonadia; order Armatimonadales; family Capsulimonadaceae; genus CAXSEA01. The sequence goes on from OY969427.1 coordinate 4,327,624, forward strand.
GATACGCTCAAATTTTTTCCAAATCAATTAACAAAGTTAGCCAAATACTTGTTGACACCTCAGCAATGCCAGTGATATTATCAGGCTACAAAAAGCGGGTCGCTGAAATCCTGCAAAGTCGGGTCTTAGTCCGCTCAATTCCTCACGAAATCTCACGTTGGACGAAGCGCTGTATTCTCGTTCATAGAAAGGTGGCAACCGCCTAGATAACTCGATCACGGCTGTCTTTTCAGGAAGTTGCGCGGAGCGCTATGCGCTCTCACTTTGAACATCATCGCAAGGAGATTGATCATGCAACGTCGCTCACGGTTCACTTTTCGAACCTCTGTCGTCCTGTTGGCCGTACTCTTGAACGCTTTGGCGGTTGTGGCCGCCTTTGCAACAAGCATTCCCGGCATCGTGTTTCCTGGCAGTGTCCCAGCCGCGGAAGCGACTTCGACTCTCACCGGCAAAGTGCCGGCAAACCAGGAAATCTATGTTGACCTCGTCCTCCCGCTCAGTAATCCCACTGGTGCGGCGACTCTTGTTAGCCGCCTTTACAACCCCAGCGATCCGACCTACGGGCAGTATCTAACGCCCGCTCAATTCGCCTCACAGTTCGGCGCTTCTGTGACCAACTACGACACCATCTTCACGTGGGCGAGAAACAATGGCCTCTACTACGGTCAAACTAGCGTAAACCATTGTCTGTTGACAGTCTACGGATCTGCCGCGCAGATTAACGCCGCTTTCGGCGTCACGCTTAACAACTACGTCGATTCTAACCAAAAGGCGTATTTTGCACCGGCAGTCAACCCGACCATCCCCGCCAACATCGCGGGCATGCTTACGGCGATCATTGGACTCTCGAACTACGCTACCCTCAAGCCGCTGAGCATTCCGCTTACACCCGAGTTGAAATACTCTCGCGGTCTTGAGCAGGGTGTCGCTTCGCCGCAGTTCGGCTATGGCACCGGGCACAACGGTGCGTACACGGCCAGCGACCTTAACAAAGGCTACGACATGCCTGGGCCACCCTACCAGGGGCAAGGTCAAGATGTCGCAGTCTACGAGGAGGGCGGGTTCTTTGACTATGATATCCAGCAATATAAGACCTACAACAACCTGCCCGACACACCGGTCGTCGTCCGGCCCGTTGACGGCTACGGCGGCGGTGTTTCGGACCTTGGTGTCGCCGCGGAGGCTGCTCTAGATATCGACATGATGTGCGCGATCGCCCCATACGCTAGCAAGGTCTATGTTTATGAGGCTGCACCTCCGTTTGCGCCTTCGCTTCTCAACTCGCTAGCTGCGATGGCTGACGACAACAAAGCAAAATCGATCAGCATCTCTTACGGTCTTGACGAAGTGCTGCAAGGCACTCAGCAGATAGCGGCGGAAAATATCTTCTTCACGCAGCTCGCAGCCCAAGGACAGGGCGTCTTCGCCTCTGCTGGCGACAACGGCGCTTATGGAGACACTGGCGATGGCCTGAATGTCCTCGACCCGTCATCCCAACCGCTCGTCACTGGAGTTGGTGGAACGACTCTCTACGAAAACATCTACCAGCAATACCTGGGCGAACTGACTTGGAACGCACTTGGCATCGGAGGCGGCGCGACTGGCGGAGGAGTCAGCTCCGTCTGGTCGATTCCGTCCTACCAGGTTGTCGATGGCAGTTCAATTGCAACCACGAACGGTGGCTCGTCTACTTATCGAAATGTCCCGGACATTGCGGCGGTCGGAGATCCGTTCACCGGCGTCAACATCTACTCAACCTCCTATGGCGGCTGGACTGCAATTGGTGGAACGAGTGTGGCGTCGCCGATCTGGGGCGCCTATGGTGCGCTGGTCAATCAGGTGCGTCACGGTGTGGGACTGCCGACTCTAGGTCTGGCAAACCCGTCGCTCTACGAGATCGGCACCGGCTTCCTGTCATACTTTGACCTGCACGACGTGATCGATGGCGACAACGGCAATACCTCGCTCTACGGAATTCCGGGATTCAACGCGGGATTCGGCTACGACAATGTGACAGGCTTCGGCTCGTTTGACGGCGAACAGCTTGTCGGCGATCTCGCGTCGCAGTCGAACGGCGTCACTAATCCTCCACCCGCACCGAATGGTTTCACCGGATATGGCGGCAACATGGACGCTGTTCTCAGCTGGGATACGACACCGCATGCTAAGGGCTATTTCCTGTACAGGATCAGTCCGACTGGGGAACTCGTTCTGATTGCCTCAACGACAAAAACAAAGTACACGGACACGGCCCTCACGAACGGCACCCTCTACGAATACTATCTCGCCGCCGTGAACAAAGGCGGCCTGACCTACGTTCCGTATCCGATCTATGTTCTGCCGGTCGCATCGGGCGGATAAGGACCACAACAGACCCTCCCCCGCCTCCCGAAGCGGGAGGAGTTAAGATTTAGAAGCCCAATCCGTTCGGCTTTTCTTCATCTGGCTCCTCCCGTTTCGGGAGGCGGGGGAGGGTCTGTTTCTTGTTCAGTGGCTTTGGCTCCGCCCGCTGCGGGTGGAACGGGCCCGCGAAGCGGGAAGGTGGCGGGCAGGTATAATTCCTCACCATGCTGCTCGCCATCGACGCCGGCAATACCAATGTAACGTTCGCGCTCTACGATGGCGAAAAGCGGCTCTCGGATTGGCGCATTCGGACTCGTCCGCCGCGCACAGCCGATGAGTTTGCCGCTCTCCTGAAGAATCTGTTCACAATTGGCGGCTTCGATTTCGGGGTGGTGGACGGCTGCGTGCTGTCGTCGGTCGTCCCTCCACTTACCGGCGATATCGTCCGCCTTTGCCGGAATTTCTTTTCCACAGAGCCACTGCTGGTTTCGTCCGATCTGGACCTTGGTGTCGAAGTCGGCTATCAACCGCCAGGTGATGTCGGCGCGGATCGGCTGGTTGATGCCGCTATGGCCCTTGCTCGTTACGGCCCTGCGCCGCTCATCTTCATCGATCTTGGCACGGGAACCACATTCAACGCCATCGGCCCTCCCAATGTCTATCTTGGCGGCGCGATTTTCCCCGGCCTCGGTCTGGCGTGGGACGCGATGTACGAGCGTGCGGCGAGGCTTTACCGCGTTGAGGCGAAGATTCCGCCGACAGCATTGGCGAATAATACGGTCAATGCGCTGCAATCGGGCATGGTCTTTGGCGCAGTTTCACTGATCGATGGCATGGTGCGCCGATTTCAGGCCGAAATGAATGCTCCGAACTGCCCTGTGATTGTCACTGGCGGTAATCTGTCGGCGACGATAACCGAGGCAAGCGAGACAATCACCCATGTCGATCCGTTCCTGACGCTCGACGGCCTTGCTCTCATCTACCGCCGCAATAGTGCCTATACTGCCGGAGACGCTTCTTGACCGGGGCGAAACCCAGTCAACTGCCGCTGATTCTGCTGACTATTGGAGTCCTGAGCGTCAGTGTTTCCGGCCTGATTGCACACCGCGCACTTGCCGAATCCACGCCTTTAATGCTGGCTGCCTGGCGCATGGGCGCAGCAGCAATCTTCTTTTTGGTATTGCAGGGATTTCAGCGCCGCTCCAGCACGGAGCTGGTTGTCCTGAAACTTTCCGAACGAGCACGGCTTGCACTTGCGGGCCTCGTCCTCGCGCTGCATTTTGTGGTTTGGTTCACGTCGCTCGATATGACAACAGTGTCCGTTGCGACTTTGCTGGTCTGCACGACTCCCGTTTGGGCAGCAATTGGTCAAATTGGGCTGGGAAAAAGAGCCGCAAAGCTCGATTTCTGGGTCTCGTTCATGTTAGCGCTTCTTGGAATAGCTCTTGTTGTGCATCCCGGCGGTCAGATTTCGACCCGTGCGATCACCGGCGATCTCTACGGGCTGGCTGGGGGCGCACTGTTTGCCGTGTATCTGCTGGCAATCGACGGCTTGCAGCATTTGCCGTCGTCCAGGATTGTCGCCAGCACATACGCGGTCGCAGCCATCATTCTTTGGGTCGCCGCGTTCACGATCGGCCATCCCACGCTCCATTACTCACTCCCTGTTTGGGAAGCGATCGCGCTGTTGACAATTGTCCCGCAGATCATTGGCCATACGCTGATCAACGACGCACTCAAGTACTTTCAGGCCCATGTGGTCGCGTTCTCGATCCTTGCCGAGCCTGTCATAGCTGCGTCGTTGGCGGTGGTTTTGCTGCACGAAGTCGTGACTTTGGTAATGCTGCTGGGCGGTCTCATGGTGCTCTCTTCGCTTGGGTTCGTGCTTGCGCGAACGAGCCGAAAGCCGACCGCTGAGGCAGTTTCCGAGGGATTGTGACGTTCGGAACATGTCCTGGCTCGCGCGGTATAATACAAACCTATGTCCGCAGTTTCCGCCAAAACCGCGCTTAAGCCGCTCCAGATTGGGCCGATTTCCATCGCAACGCCGCTTGTGCTCGCGCCGATGGCCGGCGTTACCAATCACTCGTTCCGTCAGATTTGCCGCGATCACGGCGCGGGACTGGTCGTCACCGAACTGCTTTCGTCGCACGCGATCCACTACCGCAACGCAAAAACGTTCGGTATGTTCGATTGGAAGGACTCAGAGCGACCTGTTTCGGTGCAGCTTTTCGGCGGCGATCCGGCCATGATGGCGGAGGCAGCGCAGATCGCCGAAGAGTTCGGCGCGGATATTGTCGATCTCAACATGGGCTGCTGGGTGCCTAAAGTTGCAAAAACGGGCGCGGGCGCAGCGCTGATGAAGGATGTCTGTCTCGCCGCGAATGTCGTCAAGGCGATGGTGGACGCGGTCAAAATCCCTGTGACGGTCAAAGTGCGTTCAGGCTGGGAGCGCAGCCAGACTACGGCCATTGACTTTGCCCAGCGCGCGCAGGATGCGGGCGCGAAGGCGATTGCCGTGCACGCGCGGTTCGCGTCGCAAGGTTTTACTGGAACGGCCGATTGGTCGGTGATACGCCGCGTCAAGGATGTCGTCACGATCCCGGTGATCGGCAATGGCGATGTCGAATCGCCCGAAGACGCGCAGCGTATGTTCGCTGAAACCGGCTGTGACGCGGTCATGATTGGCCGCGCCGCGATGGGCAACCCGTGGATATTTGCGGACACGCGGCATTTCCTTGAGACTGGCGAGCATCTTGCGCCGCCAAGTTTACGGGAGCGGGTCGATGTTGCGCTGACGCATCTGAAAACTCTTGCCGCCGATCCGCATGTCGGCGAAGACCGCGCGGTGCGCGAAATGCGCGGCCAGATCACGCACTATTTCAAGGGCTTTCATGGCGTTTCGGCGCTTCGTTCGGAAATTGTTCGGCTCGACAAAATCGCCGCGATTGAAGAGCTGCTCTATAGGCACGTTTAATTGATGACTGAACCTGATGTTCCGGAGGCGTCGACGCCTCCGGCCGCGCCACTTGACGAAAGCATTGCCGTCCCGGCTACGCCTGCTCAGCCCGGATTTGAAAGCGATGATGCTGCAAAACGGGCTGTGCGGATCGCTCTGCTTGCGGTGCTCTGCTACTTGGCATTCGACTTTGTCCTGCCGCTGGTACCTTACCATGCGCGGCACGTGCATTCGAAGCTGGAGCTGTTGTACCGGCTAACGGTATTCCATGTCGGGCCGACCGCGCTGTTCATGCTGCTTCAGGTCTGGCTCGCGCAGGCGCTGGTCGGACTGCGCTGGTCTCCCAAGACATCGGTCAAATATGTCGTCGGCGCAATTGCGATTTGGGCGGCGACATTTGTTTTTGACCACTACGCGATACGTTTCGGGCTACTTGGAGTTGCAGTTGTCTACTGTTCGCCGATCCTGTTCGGCACGTGTCTGACCATCGGTCTGACTGCGCTTGGCGTTTTGCTTTCACGCATCGTTCGCGAAAAGAACGTACTGTTGCCCGTCGCGCTTGTCGCCATGCCGATCGACTATATCGGCGCGATGACCAGCGTGGGCTTTACGAACTCGGTTGTGCGCAATGCGCCCGACGTAGTTGCGAACGTTTCGGTGCACGTGCCGACCATGCATGGCCTGCATATGCTTGCGATGATCGGGCCGGGCGACGCGCTGTTTATCGCATTTTTCTTCGCCGTCGTGCAGCGCTTTGAAATGAACATGCGCGGCACGTTTTGGTGGATGTTCGCGCTGCTGACTATCGCCATGGCGGAGGTGATAATGATCGGCTTTCCCGTGGCCGCGCTCGTGCCGATGGGCATAGCGGTCCTTGCGGCAAACTGGCGCTATTTCACGCTGAAGCGCGAAGAGGTTTTCGCGATGATGTACGCCATTCTGATCGTGCTGGCCATCGTCATTGGTTTCTATCTTGCGTCGCATCGGTATCTTTTTCATGGACATTAGGAGTCTAACGGAAATCAAATGACAGCCAATACTGACGAATCCGGGCTGCTTGAGGTGGCTCACCCAAGACGGGTTTTGCTGCTTGAGACCGACGAGCGCGTGGGACTGGTCGCGTCGATCGCGGCCGCCTGTCACGACGAAGGCGTTTCGCTGGAGATCACGACAGGCTTAAGCCATGTGCTGCTCACGTTCGAAGCCGACAACCGAACCACCGAAGAAACGGTCGAGCGACTGGGCCATATCGCGGGCGTCGCGACTGTCCATCCGTACACGGTTATGGCCATCGATCCTAAGTTGCAGCAAGAGTAGCGACGCAACTAATGGAGGGGTTCTGTGTCAGGCAAGCAGGAGGCTAACTGAAATGAACATTATCAACATTCTCTTTACAATCGGCGCAGTGCTGGTCGCGATCTGGATTGCAGGCATCGTACTGCATCTGCTCGGCTGGCTGATCCATATCGTTATCTTCGTTGCGATCGCACTGTTTATCTACGGCTTTATCCGCCGGAGGACGTCGATATAGCCGAAGAATCAGAGCTTATCAGCCCGTGGACGACCCTGGGCAGCCGCGAGGTATATGTGAATCCGTGGGTTCGGGTTCGCGAGGATCAGGTTCTGCGGCCGGACGACAAACCGGGCATCTACGGCGTGGTTGAGTTCGCGAACTACGCGCTAGGCGTCGTGCCGGTCACAGACGATGGTGACACATTCCTCGTGGGCCAGTGGCGTTATCCGCTCGGACGCTACTCGTGGGAGATTCCGGAAGGCGGCGGCCCGAAGCATATTGACCCGCTGATTTCGGCGAAACGTGAACTGGTCGAAGAGACCGGCATCACCGCGGACGAATGGACTGATCTCGGCGCCTTCGACCTTTCTAATTCCGTGACGAATGAAACTGGTTTCGTCTATCTGGCCCGCAATTTGAGCCTCGGCAACGCAAGTCCCGACGGCGACGAAGTGATCAACGTATGCCGACTTGCTCTTGCGGAAGCGTTCAAAATGTGCATGGACGGACAGATTACCGACGCGGTGACGATCATTGGGGTGGTCAGGGCGTGGGAGTATTTGAGACGCTAAACGCTTTGAGCAGCCGACAGCACCTACGGCGAAACGACGGTAATTTCCGCAAAACGCTGAAAATCTTTGGCGTTGAGTGTGAGGAGATGCGTGACGCCGTAGACAAGCATTACGGCTACCAGCCGGGCATCGTGGACTTGCTTACCGGAGACGCTGTACTTATCAACAAGCAGTTTCCATTGTGGGTAAATGCTTGGGCAGTCCGGCAGGAATGCAAAACTCGACTCAATCTTTGTCGCTAACGTACTTGCCATTGTTGGAGTCATCCCGCGTCCATTTGTAGCTATTGGTCTTGTTGCTATTGCGCGGAATTCAACTAGGATTTGTGCAGTAACATAGCACGTTTCTCCGCGGCTCAGGATCGAATCGATGGTTGACTTTATGATTGAATGTTTTGGATCTGTCGTTTCAAATCGCCTCCAAGCTACATTAGTGTCCAAAAGATAAAGCATTTATAGCTCATCCTTGTAGATGCTGTCCCTGTCAAACGCCTCGTCAGGTAGTGGTGGGTGTTCTCCAAACGATTTTGCAATTTTATCCAGCGCGGCGATCTGCTCTTGCGGCGATTTAAATCGGTGAGGGATTGGAGCAGGAAGCCATGCCTCCATCACCGTTCGGACAATGTCTTCCGGTGTCAATCCACGCTGAATCGCTTGCTCTTTGAGCCAAGCTTCGATTCTAGGCTCAAAGTCGATATTTAGAGTCATTAGTTATCTCCGTCAAGCATCAATTTGGTGCTACCTCTTCGGATCGCGATCCGAAAATCCGCTGTTTTTCAGCAAGCGCTTGAGTTTTCGCCGCTCCTGCCAGTCCTGCCACCAGGACATCGGCCCGGTGCGCGAGCGGGAGCCGTCGAGCGACCGCGACCGCGAACTCGTGCTCATTCGCAGATCCGGCCCGCGAGCAATATAGCCTCGGCTTTTATAGCCCGTCGCGTATCCGCCGCGGACGAAGAGGTATGCGACTAAAGGTGTGAGGAGACCGAAAAGACCAAGTACGAATGCTCCACCGAAATCCTCAAAATAAATGACTCCGACGGTAAACACCGCCAAGGCCCAAGCTGGCACCGGCAGTATCATGTTGAGACGGACTGTTTGATTGGGATCGATTGTCGCCCAAGCAACTGTAAGGGCAGCAAGCGGCAGCCAGAGCCCGAAAATCGAATATTCATAATGCAGTATGGCAGTACCTAGCCAGATGGAAACTGCGGTCAAGACGACAACGCCAAAGGCCACAAATCCAAATGTCCGCGTTCCCCATGCTCGCTCTAGGCTACTTCCCATAAACCACAACCAAATACATGAAAAAACCACTCCAACAAAGTCGTTATACTTTTCGCGAACAAAGGGATAGGTAACTAATCCCCAGATGGATTTGACTGTTGAGCCTTTCAAAAAGCAGCCGAGCGATCCGCCCAGACTACCACGACTAAAGCAGTTCACCAGGAACAGCACAGAGCAAACCACGATAATGCTTGCAGTCAGTGGTGCGCCTGTGCGCGAAAGACTTCGACGCACATTGTCGAACGGATCGGGGGCAGAGGTTCGAAAAGACATGCTGAAAGGTTTCCTTGAGCTTATTCTACCTTCGAGGGTAGGGCATTCGTTCCTGGCAGTTAGGGCCACGGAAACTGCGGCGCGCTAATGGGCGATACCGCCGAAACCAATGTCCAAACGGCTGCCGCCGAGAGCTCGCCCAGGATCATCCCAATGAACAGCGGACGAATCCGCCGATACAGCTTGATGCCGCCGTAGTGAAGAATCGACGATTTGATCACCCACGCAATCAGCATCGACATCCAGAAGACGACCACCGTCCATGATCCCGTCAGGGCGTAACCAAGCGGATGCAACGGCCACCATCCGACGCGAGCGCGCAGCAAAGTCAGCGCAACCGTTACGCCTGCCCCTATGATCGCGTACCACAATGCCCCGTACGATGGCGGCGGAGGGCCGGGCTTCATGGCCGGAGCATACTCCTGAAAGAACTGCGTGGGGTTGCTGGTGTACATGTAGGGGTACATCGCGTTCGCGCCTTTGTGGTACGGTAGCCAGATTTGAAGGACGCATCCAAAGACAACGGCTACCACCAATGCTGTCAACAACGCGCCGCGAAGCGATCTGAGTTTGAGCTGAACAGCGTCCGCGAGCTTCTGCATGTCCAGCAGCGCAGTCAGCAGAATACTGCGCAGGTCACGCGTGAAAGTGGCATCGATGTAGGATAATATGGTCAAGTTTGACGGCCCTAAGCTATGCATAGGTATACCAAGGCCGATGATGTCCGAGGGTGTCCAGCAGCCCTCCGTCATGATCATACCGCCCTCTGCGGTTGACCGCGCCATGATCAAAGCCTGCACGAAAATATATAGACCAAAGACCATCATCGCGAGCCAAGCAGACATCCCCATGCGGACGCACCACAACACAATTCCCACGCAGCAGACCACCAGCAACCAGAAAGCGCTCCGATAAGACAGCATTTCGCCTTCACCCTTATCGACCGCCTTTCGCGAAATCACCGCTCTCCACACTGCTTTGAGGTGCGGCTTTGCGAGCGCGAAATAGGCGAATGCCAGTGCAATCCATGCCCCCTCTGCCTGCGCGCCGATCATCAGCTCCGCGTCGGCATGCGGCGAGCTGCCCAGCTTATTGCCTGCGGCCGAAAACGCGATCTCCTGCACTTTGCCGAGCAAGAAGAAGAACCACATGCTGAATAGGATTTCAGTTGGCAGCAGGAAGAAAAAGCCGATGGCGGCGAACGAGATGTTGCACGTGAAGTAGCTGATGTCATGCCATGGCGGGGTGGTCAGCAGCGAATTCAGCGGGAACATCAGCGGGATTTGCGGGATTGTCGGCCAGATGTGGTGGAATCCGTTGATCGCGAAGACGGTGAACGGAACGGCGAATCCCAACCATGCCAGCGGCGAAGTGAAAAACGCGCCGACGCTCATGACGCTTGCCTGGCCCCCAGGCTCGCCCGACATCTGCGACCGGTTGTCGATTAGCTCGAGAGGCAATTGAACAAGGGGAAAAGTCAGCCGCTCGTTGTCAACCCATTGCTTCCGCAGGATGGCAGCCATCGCAAGAAACGCGCCATAAACCATTGCGAAAAGGCCGATCCAGGAAGCGAGAGGACGGATCCAGGCGCCCCACGGCACGGAGCCGCCGCGTTTGAGGCTGTCATAAAACGATGTCGCGACAGCTTGCTTCGCGGGGCCGTGTGGATTCCAGATCACAAGCGCGGCCGGCGTGTGCGGAAAATAGGTGGTGGCCCAAGCGTTTGACTTGCTGGCGAAATAGTTGCCGGCAACCGCGACCGGCAAAATACGCTGCAGCATCCCGTGTGATGCGACCATCGCGGCGGGAACCATCATCGCGTAGATGGTCGCCATCTCCGGCGCCGCCAGCGCGCGATTCGGATTGACTTTTCGGACTGCCAAATTTGCGCCCGTCACAACCAGCAGCAGAAACACGGCGACGGGCGGTGCCTGCAAGTAGCCGATCATGATCTGGCCGCTCACTAGCTCTGCGTAGGTGACTAGCCAGACGGTTAGCAGCACCATGATGATGCCGATGGCGACAGCCCGCACGGTCAAGCCTTGCGGAAGTGGTTTATCGGTGATCGATTGGTTCGGGGCAGGCAGACCGTCGTGCGGCGTTGTGCTTTTCGCGGGCTCTACCATTGCCAGACTACGCTCATGAGGAAAGTGTAACACGAGCGACTCGGCTGCATGCGCGCGATCTGAGTTTTCGGGCAAGTCCCTATTGCGATTTACCGCGATCTATACTCAAAATGATCTGCTGGAACGCTGGCTGCAACGCGGCCCAGTTGGCCTCAGGGCAAAGCGTGATAATCGTGATGCGGCGCTCGTTGCTGAGGACAGTCGCGCGGTAGCCGTGCAACTTTCCGAGGAACATGCCGCCATCGGCTGTGAATTCCGACACTCGCCCCGCACCGATCTTGGTGACGAAAGGCTTCATGTCACCTTCGTTGTAATCCTTGTATTTGTCCTCCATCGCCTGTTTGCCCATCATATGGACTTTTTCAACTGGCGGTGGGGGCGGAGGCAAATTGACCCCCGCCGCCGAACCCAGATTCTCCATCTGGTTGTTTTGCGCCTGCGCCATGTCGCCCATCAGCGAGCCAGCAAGGTCGGCGGTGACATCGATTTTGGCCGCGCCGCTTTTGAACAGAGCGCCGCTGTCGATCGCGCCAGATGCCGAGCCGCTGCTGTCCCAGCCGACGGGCTGCTGAATGGAGAACGCGCCGTCAGACGCATTGAACGTCGTGTACGCAGTCGGCACGGAAACGATCGCGGGTCGCGCCGCCTTTAGGATTAATCCAAGTACAACCGCGGCGATTACGCAGAATGCCAGTCCGATAAATATGCCAGCTTTGCTTGATTTTGGCTCTTCAAGCTCCTCGGATTCATATTGATTGTTGTGATAAGTTTGATTCATGGAACCATCCTTCTAGGACGTCGCTTTAACATCTGACATTTAGCAATGAGGACATAACTTAAGATTTTCCAGTATTTTGCACACTTTCGCCTCTCTTTCCTTTCGAGCTTGGCAAAATAATAAACAAGGCCATAATACAGCGGTTCGTGTTCGCAATGTTTGGCGAACTCTTGAGACCCATTAGATGAGATGGAAAAGAGCGCGTTAAGAGTTTAGTTGGCACGAGACTTGCAGTAATGTGCATCATCGAGACAATTTACCTTGCGCCCCGTTCCTTTGCCGCACGAAGGACATCGAGGGATTGGCACGACGGCTGGTTTTTTTGCAGGCTTGCCTGCAAGTCGTCCGCTACAGGCATAGAGAGTACGCTATGCCCTTCGTGTAACAGATAGGAACTATGGCCGAAGATACATTAGTCACCCGGGCTAGCGCCCTTTCAGCCAATGTTGAACACCGTGACGCTCCTGTAGTCCCAACGGTTACCGAAACAGCCCAGAACAACTCCACGATAGAATGCAATCATATCGATAGCTACCAGGGCCTGCTCGCATTGGAAGCTCCTTGGAAGGAGCTACATGAGCACGCATCGTATCCTTCGATCTATGCTTCTTGGCAATGGGCCTGTACTTGGTGGCGGCATTTCGGGATCAAATCTCCAACCAACCCCTCGTCGACCAGGCTGATCGTCGTAGTCGTAAAGCACGGCGACGGAAGATGGCTCGCTGTCGCGCCGCTTTACCTAGAGCGAAAGGACGGAGAGCCGCTTGGCATCAACCGCCTACGCCTAATTGGGGATGTCGGCCGCGGCGAAGCGATGACAGAGGAGCCGGCAATCCTGCTGCGCAAGTGCCATGAGCAATCCGGCATATTGTCCATCATCAACTACGCGACTGCTCGCAACTTTCCAGCCAAATGGGACTCCCTGCGCGTGAAGCTCGTTTCGCCGGTATCGAATCCGATATTGACAGAGCCTCTTCTCAGGCCACTGATGTCCAAACGAGTTTGGGGACTGTCGCAAACATCGGGGCCGGAAATAGTGCTGCTACCCGTAAGCTGGCACGAGTACCGCAAGTCCCTGAGCCGCTCGATGAAGGACAACCTGCCGTACTATCCGAGGCGACTTGACAAGCAGGGGATGAACTGGTCGGTTCGATTCATGCGGCGTCCTGATGAGATGCACGAAGCAGTCGATCAGTTGGTTCGCCTCCATTCCTTGCGTGCGCAAGCGACCCGAGGAACCGCGCACTGGAATCATCTGCCCAATCATGAGCAGCTTTGGTTCCTGAGAGAGATCATGTCGGAGCTGGCAAAAGAGGGCCGAGCCTATGTCGGTTTAATGGAGGTCAACGGTCTAATCGTGGCCGCGCAGGCGTTTTTGGAGTTCAAGCAGACGATGACGCTGTACTACTCAGGCTTCGATCCCGACTACTACGACTATAGCCCGATTACGATCATCGAGCAGCGCGTTATTCAGGAAGCGATCGGACGCGGAATCACTGCTTTGAACTTCCTTCCCTATCCAACCATGTGGAAAGATCGATGGGGCGCTACCAGCGACACGCTCGTTCAGGAGCTGACGTGCTCTTCGCGGTCGATTTGGAGCGTGACCCGCGAAGCCGCGCGGCGTGTTTACAGAAGGACTAAGGGCTAGCGGCCTATTCCAAGTGTTTGATTCAGCGGGCTACGCGTTGTCATGCGGCGGCGCTGTTGAACCACGCACAATCAGTTGGCCATACTGTATCCACTTTGTTACCGTGGGAGACCGTCGTTCAACTTGTCCGACAAGCATGCTGACTGCCCGCTCACCCTGCTCTTTCAGGTTGTGACTGACTGTCGTTAGCTGGGGGACCGAGGATCTTGCGGCAACGACATCGTCGATTCCCACGACCGAAATCGCCTCCGGTACTGCAACTCCAAGTTCTCGCAGCGCCTCCAATGTCCCCAGAGCAAGCGAATCGCTCGCGCAAATAATTGCGGTAGGGCGCTGAATCTCTTTGTTAAGCATTAGCTGACGGCACATGCCATATCCGGACTCGCGGCTGTATTCGCCGTTCAAAAAAGAGCCGGCCAGTATTTCGATACCAGCGTGCTCCATTGCTTCGAGAAATGCAGCGACGCGGTCGTGCGAAGATCCGTGAGCATAGCCGCCGTTGATGAAAGCGATGCGGCGATGACCCAGCGATGCAATGTGGCCCACAAGCAGCCGTAGCGACTCGTTATGATCGCTTTCAACGCTGGATAGGCTGGGGTCGCTCGTCCGCTCGCCGACCACCACTAGCGGTATTCCGCGCTCGGCTATCAGGCGGACGAGTTCGTCGGCGAGCTGCGGCACCAGGACAATCAGGCCGTCGCACCTACCATCTCCAAGCACAGGGATGCTTCTAAACGGATCGGCCCAATAATCCCCTGCAAATAGCATGATAGTTTGGTGAAGGACAACGGAACCAGAAACAATGCCCTCGAGCACCATCGCATAGTAGTCATCGAGGATTACTGCGGCGGGAGTGTGCGGGATCACGACGCCGACGGTATTCATGCGTTTGCCTTGCAATCCGCGTGCAACGGCGTTCGGAAAATAGCCCAAGTCCTTCATGGCGCGAAGAACCCGCAGCCTGGTGGAATCTTTTACTGGCCGAGGACCGTTATTGACTACATAGGACACAGTCGCAGGCGACACTCCGGCCGCCGCAGCCACATCGCGAATTGTGGACATAAATGTAGTCTAGATAGCGATAGCGAAGAAGGTTGATTGCTGGGAAGACTGTTTACGTAGGCGCTTATGTAAAATAGGCATGAAGATATGATTTGTTAGCATGCGGACATTATATTCCCCGGAAACGCCAAATTGCAAGCCCATTGCTGTTTTTGTGTGAAACAGGTGCAGACATGTGTTCTGCTTGCTGACCTAATTCGTGTGCTAATGTCGAGTGTTTTCAAGACTGTGGTCGTTGAATTGGGTGGGGCATGTGTCCCGCTTGTCGCGTCCGTCGAAGATATTATTGAGCAGAACAAACTATTTGAACGCTAGTCTGAAAGGAGGTGCCGCACTCCCGTTCTCCGACTTGGTTTGGAATGTCGGACCGAACCAGCCGCAACATTGCTCTTCGGTGCTAAAATGTTTGCTAGCAAATCGATAGCAATAAGTTGCTGGACATTGAGGTAATGACGGTTTCAAGGACTAACCATATGACAACGGTGCGGTTGCGGGAATTTGAAGACCCAGATTTCGAAGCGATGGCCGAAATCGCGAGTATCTCGAGTCCGCGTGCCGATATGTCAGCCGAGGCGATGCGCTTCGAGGACAGCAAGCGTGAGGACAAATACTTCCGCAAGCGGTTTATGGCTGAAAGGGACGGCAAACCGGTCGGCTATGCGATCTACAGCAACATGGTCTGGATGTATCATCCGGACAAGTATTTCGTGCAAGTGCGAGTCCTGCCAGAGGATCGACGCGCAGGAATCGGAGCTATGCTGTGGGATGCCGTGGTAAGAGATATTGAGCCGCGAAAACCCGTTTCGCTATTTGCGTTCGTCGAGGAGGACGAGCCTGCCGGACTGCGGTTTGCAGCCAAGCATGAATTCGTAGAGGCAATGCGCGACTGGGAATCGGTTCTTGATGTTGCCTCGTGCGATTTGTCCAAAATCGAGGATCCGGCGAGAAAACTCCTGGGTGAGGGCATCGTCATTAAGTCGCTTGCCCAGCTTCGTCAGGAAGATCCGGACTGTCTGCGTCGCGTGCATGCCCTGGACATGGCCGCGTCGGCCGATGTCCCGTCGCCGGATGAGTTCACGCCGTTCGACTTCGAGTACTACTGCAACAGCATGCTGGAGCACCCGCAGTTTCTGCCCGAAGCGTTCTTTGTGGCCGTTGATGGCGATAAATATGTCGGCATGAGCGTTTTGTGGAAGAGAGCTAAGGGAAACGCGCTTGGCACTGGTTTGACCGGCGTTCTGCGCGAATACCGCAGGCGCGGGATCGCGCTCGCACTCAAATTGGCTGCCGTACGGTATGCGAAATCGGTTGGTGTGCAGAAAATCCATACGGAGAACGCCACCACCAATCGCGGCATGCTCTCGATCAACGAGCTGCTCGGATTCGAAAAGCAGCCAGCGACGGTCCACTTTGTGAAAAAGCTCAGAGAAATGGAAGAGGCGAAATCAGAATGACACTGCCTGTTGTCGAACTGTCCGGAAGCCCGACGGAACAAGGATTCGAGCATGGACGACTGCTCAAGACGCGTATCGACCACAACATCGAGGTCTACTACGAAAGGCTGGAACGAGAAGCTCTGCTCAGCCGCGATAAGTCACGCGAAATGGCACGGCTGTATCTTCATGCGATCCGAGATCAGAATCAGCAATATTATGATTCGATAGTGGCGATTGCGGAAGGCTCACAACGAAGTATCCTCGACATCGCCATGCTCAATGTTCGCTACGAACTCCTGTATTATCAGTTCGGCGTCGGCGGAGTGAACAGCGCAGCGAATCCGGTTGAGCCTGACGGCTGTACCGCGTTCGCGCTGATGCCGTCGGAAACCGACAACGGCCACTTATGGCTTGGACAAAACTGGGATTGGATACCCGAAGTGCAGGGCGCGGTACTGAAGACGACCGAGGCTGACGGATCGCGGACGATGTCGTTCACCGAGGCGGGAATCGCCGGCGGGAAGATCGGCGTGAGCAGCCGCGGAATTGGAATCACGATCAACGGCATGACCACGCTCGACGACGACTGGTCAACCCTGCGCAAGCCCGTTCACGTTCGCTGCTACGAAATGCTTCGGGCGAAATCGTTTGAGGGTGCCGTCAATGTCATCGCGGGCGAGCCGCGCGCCTGCACGACCAACTTCCTGATGGCCGGAACACCCGATCAGGTTGCCGATCTCGAAGCAGGGCCGGAAAAGCTGCGTCGTCTGTCGTGCGAGAATGGTCGCCTGGTCCACACCAACAACTTCCTCGATCCCGATTCGCTTGGTGTCGTGGAAGCGCCGAATCCGCGTCGAAAATTCTCGGTGGGACGATGCGACCGCATGAACGAGCTGTTAGCCGAGACTCCCAAGCCTGTCACCATCCCCGCGCTTCAGGAGATGCTGCGCGATCATCTGCGCTGGCCGTACGGCATCTGCCGCCACCGCGCGCCGCAGGAGCCTATGCAGAAGCACTATATTACGGTGACGTCGGTCATCATGGACCTCGACTCCAAGACCATGCTGCTCACCGATGGCCCTCCCTGCGAAGGCGAGTACCAGGAAGTTTCCCTCTAACCGGCGAATATATCGCGCATGGATTACCCGCCATTTACGCCGAACGACCGCTATGTCTCGCCACTTGGCAACGACAACTGGTCAGGCTCGCTCGCCGATCCCAGCGAGGATGGCACCGATGGGCCGTTTGAGACGTTTACGCGTGCAAAAGATGCCGTGCGTGAGCGACCGCTATGAAAACACTACCACAAGGTCTGGCTTCGTGGCGGGCGCTACCCGCAGACTGAGCCGATTGTCTTCACCCCGCTCGATAACACCTCCGGCATGTACTATGCCTATCCGGGTGAAGAGCCGATCATCGACGGCGGCGTTGCCATTACCGGGTTGGCGCGTAGAATCCCAAAACAGCCGCGAAATCTGGCGCGTCGAAATTCCTGAAGTGAAAAGCGGCGATTGGTATTTCCGGGAACTGTTTGTCAATCGCAAGCCGCGCAGCCGCGCTCGTTATCCCAAAACCAATGTCGAAAATCCCGAGTGGCTCTGGATCGAAAGTCTGCCGGATTGGAACTTTGGCGACAATTGGCAGCTTGGGCAGCATCGCTTCATCGCAAAACCGGGCGAAATGCAGACGTGGTCGAATCTGAATGATGTCGAGATTGTCGCGCTGCATTTTTGGGTGGAAGATAGATTGCCGATACAGTCTTACGATCCCGAAACCCGCGAAGTAACTTTCGAATATCGCTCCATCTTCGCACTCTCCAACGATTTCGATAAAAGCTACTCCAAATATTACGTTGACAATGTCGCCGAAGCATTGACCGATCCAGGCGAATGGTATCTAGATCGGATAAGTGGCGTTCTATCGTATATCCCAATTGAGGGTGAGAGGCCGGAATCGACACTGGTCATTGCGCCGCGGCTGACGCAACTTATGCTGTTTAAGGCGGACCAGATGGCAAACGGGCATGCTCTTGTACGAATTGCAGTTCGGTGGCCTAACATTTGAGAACACTGATTGGCTTCAATGTACGGTGGGTGATGCGGTTAGGGCGTCGAGCGGTGTCCAGGCTTCGTACAACGTCCCGCGGCAATTTCGGTGGTCAAGGAGTAAAAGGTATGTGTCTTCACAGATTGCCAGTTTCGAAATTTGGGCTGGTATGGATTGCAGCTCGGGGAAGGCTGTATCAGAGCAGTATTGTCAATGGGCTGCGAGTTTACTGACCTTGGTGCTGGAGGCATCAAACTCACTGGTCCGTGACGATTCTGGCGCTGAACTTCTCAACAAAATCGGTTTCATATAATCACAAGACAACCATATCCACGATTGCGGCCGCATTTTTCACAGTGCAGTCGGGATCTTTCTCAGGGCACTCTTCCTGCAACTTAATCACTCGAAACCATATTCATGATCTTTACTACACCGGCATTTCCTGCGGTTGGGTGTGGGGATATGGCGAGAATATTTCCCGAGAACATATAAGATCGAAGACAACCACATCCATGATCTCGGGAAGGGCTGGCTAAGCGACTTCGGCGCGATCTATACGCTTGGGGTTCAGCCAGGAACGGTCATCCGCGGCAACCATATCCATGACATCAAAGCGAGCCGCTACGGAGGCAGCGGAATCTATTTGGACGAGGGCAGCTCAGAAATCCTGGTCGAAAACAATCTTTGCTATCGCTTCACCGAAGCGCCATTCGCGCAGCATTACGGGCGCGAAAATATCGTGCGGAACAACATCTTTGCGTTCGGCGACCTGTGCGCGATCAAGTGGGGTGTGTTCGAAAAGCACGCGGCATTCATCTTAGAGCGCAACATTCTAATCAGCGACGGCCCCGCATTCTTCCACTCCGCCAAGGGTAATCCGTGGCCACAAGGAAGTATGAGTCAGCGACCACAATCTGCTTTGGAATACGTCCGACAATCCGTACGTCGCCGGAATCCCGGAAGAACCCGTCGGAATGACGTTAGCTGAGTGGCAAAAGGTTGGGCATGACAAGCATTCGATTATTGCCGATCCAAAATTTGCGTCTCTGAACAGAGATAACCCCAATTTTAGGATTGCGACTGATTCGTCCGCGACTGCGATGGGATTCAAGCCGTTTGATGCGACCAAGGCGGGGCCGGAGGGTCAATGAAACGGAAAACGAACAAGATTGATACGGCAACACGCAAATTGCTCGCGGAGCAAATGCGGCATTTCGGCGCTGGCGTCACTACCGTTAACCAGTTTGAGACGACCACTGAGGCAGAAGACTTGAATGGCGACGCTGCGCTCTTGCCCATTTGGTGCGCCGTTTGGTGCTGCTACGACGATTTTCGCACTGTTCGGATGCGAGGCGAATGGAAAATCGAGGGTGACGCGCGCCGCGCATGGGCGCGATGCATTCTGTTTCTTCAGACAGGCCAGCGGTATGAATGGCCTGATGGCTTTTTTGGCAGATTGTCATTTTTTCAGAAGATTCTCAACTTGCTAACGTTTGGCTGGATCGGTCGTCGGCTCAAGCCAGAGATTGAGCGAAGAGAGCGGGAGTTCGGCGATATTGAGGTGTGGCCGTTCCGATATCGATGGGAGTTTGAAGAGGCGAAGCGAACACCTAAGTTTCTTTGTGCACGCAAACGTGGATACTAGCGCTATGTTAAACCCAGAGAACCCAGCATGGGAGGAATTTCTTCAATCTCCGCAATTTCACCAGGCGATGCAGCGCGTTAAGGATGAGGGGCACCTCGCGTTCCTCTCGACTTCGTTCTACATCATGGGCGCCGTCACGCTCGTCTTTTCGCTCTTTTTCATTTTCTACATTGGCATGGGCGCAATGTTTTTCCACGATCCAAGCATGTGGAACACACCGTCAACAAAGCCTGGCGCACCACCAATTGAAGCGCCGTTCAACCCGGGATATGTGTTTGTGTTTATCGGATCATTTATGATGTTGATCTGCTGGATTTACGGCGGCTTCTGCATTGCGGCGGGCAAATGGACGGCGCTGCGGAAATCGCATTTGGGCATTCAGATTGTCGCCGCAATCGGCTCATTGAATGTCCCGATCGGAACCATCCTCGGCGTCTTCGCCCTGACCACGCTCGCCAGACCATCCGTTCGCGAACTTTTTGGCATTGAAACGAAAAGTCCTTTTCCGCCCTCCGGCCCCACCTACGTCACGCCGATTCATCCGTTGCCTTAGCGCAAAAGAAGCGCTGGCCAATTTGGCCAGCGCCTCTATTAACCCGAATCCTAACTACTCCGCGCCCATCGTTGCCACACCCTTTGACATAATCTCCGTGTCCGGCTGATCGCTTAGAAGTCCGCGCAGAACGTACTGAAGAATGCCGCCGTTCTTGTAGTACAACAGCTCCTGCTCGGTATCGATTCGCACAGTCGCCGAGAACTCGATCGGCGCGCCTTGCTCGCGCGACGCGCGCACTGTCACCTTTTTGCCGGTCGCAAAATCGCCGGAGTACGCGTCTGCTAGGCCAAGAATATCGAACGTTTCATGCCCACTAAGGCCGAGGATTTCCGCGTTCTCTTCGCTGTGGAATTGCAAGCGGCAAAATGCCCATGCCGACCAGATTCGAACGGTGAATCCGCTCATAGCTTTCGGCGATCACCGCACGAACTCCCAGCAGCCGGGGCCCCTTCGCGGCCCAGTCGCGGCTCGATCCCGATCCGTACTCCTTGCCTGCGAGAATGATCAGCGGAATATTTTCCGATTGATACTTCATCGACGCGTTGAAGATCGGCATCACGTCGCCCGTCGGCAGATACGTCGTAAAGCCGCCCTCCGTCCCTGGCGCAAGCTGGTTGCGCAGGCGAACATTCGCGAATGTTCCGCGCATCATCACCTCGTGGTTGCCGCGACGCGATCCGTACGAGTTGAAATCATTCACATGGACTCCATGCTCGATCAGGTATTGGCCAGCAGGCGACTTCTCCTTGATTGATCCTGCAGGAGAAATATGGTCAGTGGTGATGGAGTTTCCGAGCATGAGCAGCACTTTCGCGCCGGTGATTTCGTCGATGGTGTCCGGCGCCGTGACGCGACATGTTCGTGAAATAGGGCGGATTCTTGACATAGGTCGAATCCGGCTCCCAGGTAAACAGCTCGCCCGTCGGGATAGGCAGGGCGCGCCACTCGTCACTGCCCTCGAACACATCCCCGTAGGTTTTGGCGAACATTTCGGCATCGATCGACGATTCCAGAGTTTCGGCGATCTCCTTCTGCGTAGGCCAGACATCCCGCAGGAATACTGGCGTGCCGTCCTTTTGACGGCCAAGCGGCTCGTTGTAGAGGTCAATATCCATGCGTCCGGCAATCGCATACGCAACCACCAGCGGCGGCGACATCAGATAGTTCGCCTTCACCTCCGAGTTGATGCGTCCTTCGAAATTGCGGTTGCCCGACAGCACGGCGACGGCGACCAGGCTGCCTTCTTCAATCGCGGTCGAGACGGGAGTCGGCAATGGGCCAGAGTTGCCGATGCAGGTGGTGCAGCCGTAGCCGACTGTCTGGAATCGCAGGCGGTCGAGATAAGGCGACAGTCCCGCTTTGTTGAGGTATTCGGTGACGACTTTCGATCCCGGCGCAAGCGAAGTCTTGACCCACGGCTTGGTCATCAGGCCAAACGCCGCCGCTTTTTTGGCGAGCAGTCCGGCGGCGACCATGACCGACGGGTTCGACGTGTTCGTGCAGCTTGTGATTGCGGCGATGACGATCGAGCCGTGATTCAGGTAGTGCTCGGCCTCTTCAAGCGTCATTCGGACACCCGATGGCTGGTTTTCGTCCTCGACTCCTACCGAAGTTGGATTGCCACCCTCCGTTTCCCAGCGAATGACCTGCTTCGGAGGGTTGACTGGCCCACCAGGATTCAAGATGACCGACAGCGCGTCCTCGAACGACGATTTGGCCTCGGTTAGCAAGACGCGATCCTGCGGACGCTTCGGTCCGGCAACGCTTGGAACCACGGTCGCAAGGTCTAGCTCTAGACGTGTCGCTGAACAGCGGCTCAGGCGCGTCGGCGGTATGCCACATGCCCTGTTCCTTCATGTAAGCCTCGACCAGATCGAGCAGCTCTTGCGAACGGCCTGTGATCTTCATGTAACGCAGCGTTTCTGCATCGACCGGGAAAATGCCGCAGGTGGCTCCGTATTCCGGTGCCATGTTGGCGATAGTGGCACGGTCGGCGAGGGGAAGGGTGGACAAGCCCGGCCCATAGAACTCGACAAATTTCCCGACCACCCCTTTGCTGCGCAGCATCTGAGTGACGGTCAGCACGAGGTCGGTCGCGGTCGATCCCTCCGGTAGTTGACCGGTCAGGCGAAATCCGACAACTTTCGGAACCAGCATCGAAAGCGGCTGGCCAAGCATGGCCGCCTCTGCCTCAATTCCACCGACACCCCAGCCGAGCACGCCGAGGCCGTTGATCATGGTTGTGTGCGAGTCTGTGCCGACCAGCGAATCGGGATAGGCAATGGTCTCGCCGTTCTCGTCGCGCGTGAAAACGACCCGCGCCAAATACTCCAAGTTAACCTGATGGACAATCCCCGTGTCCGGCGGCACGGCCTTGAAATTCTTGAACGCGGTCTGGCCCCAGCGCAAGAACGCGTACCGCTCACGGTTGCGTTCGAACTCCTTCTCAGCGTTGATCTCCAGCGCCATGCCTGTGCCGAACGCATCGACCTGCACCGAGTGGTCAATCACCAGCTCGACAGGCTGAAGAGGATTGATCTTCGCGGGATCGTCGCCGAGACGCGCCATCGCGTCGCGCATTGCCGCAAGATCGACCATTGCCGGAACTCCCGTGAAGTCCTGCAGTAGCACGCGGGCAGGGGTCATGGCAATTTCGGTGTCGAGCGTGGAATTCGGCGTCCATCCCGCTACGGCCACGATGTCGTCGGCGGTGACCGACATGCCGTCCTCGGTGCGCAGGAGGTTTTCGAGCAGCACCTTAATTGAGAACGGTAGCCGGGACAGGTCGCCGCATTTGCCTGCCTGAACGAGGGAGTTCAATCGAAAGATCGTATAGTCTTTGCCGCTGACATTCAGTGTTCCACGGCTGTTAAAGCTGTTCATGAGTGGTTGTTATCCTTGGTTTTTCTGTTGGGCAGGCGCAGGCGGTTTGTCGTAGTTGCCTGCGCAGGCCGTTTATGGTTGGTGCTGCGACGTTCATTGCAGCCGTTCATTCAAAAATCGCAACGTACTATTTGGATTGTAACAACGCGCGTCAAGAATATGAAGGGGTCAGATCGGTGGTTTCGAGTGCATCGCAATATAAGGCATGGAAAAGCTCTTGAGGTGGATGGTATGATTACGGTGGGGTAGACAAAAATGCCGTTAACTATTGAAATTGACAGCGAAACTCAGTCCAAACTTGTCTCAATCGCCTCGCAGCACAACATGACACCTGAGCAGTTTGCGCACCAAGTCTTAGCGGAGAGAATTGACGCAGAATCTCCTTCTCGTACTCGCCCGAAGGGTTACGGATTTATGGCCCGTTTCGACAAGGTTTCTGTAGCCTCGTTCTTGTCGAGGAAAAGCGGCGCGCTTGAATAGCTAGGGTTAGAAAAGCAACGAGACTGCACTGAGCCTCGCTCTAGACCTCCACCACTTTCCACATCTTCGCCACATTCACAACCCTCGTTCCTCCAACCATCATGTCGCCAGCGTCGCCGTGGACATGCCCGCAGATCACCAATTTCGGCGCGTTGCGCTCGATGTAGCGCAGCAGCTCCTCCGAACCGATATTGGGGCCCTGGCCGACGACCATCTCTTTTGGCGAAAGGCGATCAAGTACGCCGTAAGGAGGGCAGTGAGAAAGAACAATGTCCACCGGATCGAAACCGTATACCGCTTGTTCTTCGAAGCGATCGACGGTCATGTAATCAAACATCGTTGCCATGCGCGGGAAAAAGTAGCAGGGGCAAAGACTAACGCCGTAAACCGAACAGTCGCCGACACGCGCCCTACGATCCAAAATCGGATGGACATTCAGGATGCCTTCAAAGTCCGCGTTGGTCACGCGTATGTCGTGATTGCCAGGGATGACGTAGGTCGGAAAACGCTCGCCAAGCGATGCCAACCAATCCTTCGCATCGGCAAGCTCGCGGTCATGTTCGTGGACGCGCTTGTGACCGTACTCGGTGATGTCGCCAGCGATGAGGCAGGCGTCAGCGTCGGGCATTTTCGCGGGATCGAATGCCGAAAAGTTTGAGTGAATGTCCGACATCGCAACAATGCGCATGGGCGGCTTTCAGAAAATGTCTGGTAGCGCGAGATATGGCTCGATTTTCGTATAAATTGATACGGAGTCTGGAGTATCCTCTACGATCAAGCCGTGGCGCTCGAACAGTGCTTTGAGCTTTGCAATGTTTGTCGGCTGAATGTAGATATTCGGGACGGTTTCGACGACCAGCCCTGGAACATCGAGTAGCCCGAAATCGACCAGATCGGAGTCGCGGCATTGGCCCTGCAATTTTTCGCCTGCCTTGCCCGATGCCAAGAAACCAATCAGCGCGCGGCGGCCACTGTCGTTCAACGCGACCATCTCGTGGATAAATCCAATGCGCTCGTCGCTTGCATTGCGCACGTCAAAGGCCAGGTACGCCTCGATGCTTTCCCCACCTTGATAAACGGCAACCTTTCGTCCGTTTGTGAGACGTTCGATGCAGCGCCAGCGCCGCTCGTCGCGAACGAACGAACCCGCGCGACTGCCGTTTCGCGACCGCGAGTAGAGTTCGTGCAAGCGCGGCGCAAGAGTTTCTGCGGCGGCGGAGGATAGGATTCTGACATCGCGCCCTTCGTCGAACGAAGGCAGTGTCCGGCAGTTATGGACATTCCACTTGACGCCTTTGCTGCATCTAACCCAGCCCAGCGACTCGTACAGCTTCGGATGCTCAGCAGTTAGGCAGGCGGCGTAGAAATCCGTCGAAGTGCCAAGCCATTGGATGGTGTCCGCGAGCAACGCCCGTGCATAGCCTTTGCCGCGATGCTCCGTATCGGTGCAGACTCCAGCGATGCCCGCCATGGTCAAAGTCGCGTCCACGTTGACGCCTATGCGCACCGTAGTTGGCACGATAGTGAGGCACGCGCGCATTTCGCCGGTCGTGGAGTCGAATAGGGCGCGCTTCCAGTCCAAATTGAAAAATGGGTCGGAAAAAAAAATGGGTTTTGCGGCGGCAAAATCGAGAGAGAAGCACCGGCACATCAGACCGAGCATTTCGCCGGTCTCATCTGGCAAAACCGCTCGGCAGATAAATTGGTTGCTTGGCGACTTATCAGGCGGATCGATCAGGGTGTGAAGCACGGGAAATTATACGCTTAACGCACTCTTTAAGGTTGAAGCGTAGCGCCCTGTGGGAGAATTTGCGCCAAGTAGCGATATTCCTCCGGATCCTTATCGGCCAACTTGCTGCGCTTCAAAGCATAGAACGAGAATGCTTCTGCGAACCCCTCCTCGGGGCTGTCGGCGGCATATTCGGTAATAAGGTCCGCTTTGTCCTCACCGCCGTAGATACGGCAGAATTGGTCTCGCTGCTTATCCGTGAGAATGTGAACCCATACCAGATGCCCGAACTCATGCGCGAAAGTCATCTGTAAATTGCCAGACGGGCCATCCTTCAGGAGAGCGATAGTTTGCGGGTCTTCGTCAATGTAGATGCCGTCGATATCGTCGTCTGAGGTTGCGCTGGAGTCTACAGATTTCTCGTCCTGCATACTTCGACCTTGATTACCGGGCTGCGAGCGCACAATGTCCAACATGGCTTCGGCTCCGACAAGATCGACATGAATGACCGTGTCGCGCGGCACGTAGGATGCCAGGTTTTTCTCGTAAGTTTTCTGAAGACTGCGTTGCTGCGAGTCGCTCCCACCGATAATCTGGAGGTCGGCCCGTGACGACGTACAGTTCGAAAGGAGGATCAGCGAGGCTGCGACGACGCAACCCAGACACCGACCAAAACTTGCTGCTAACATAATTTAAACTTACCAGAAATCTCTCGAATCGGCAAATGCCATTATTGCCTCGCGAACAATTGCGCCTGCATTGTCGTAGTATCGAATGGAACAATACTGCGGGGGCTACGGTCGTATGTAGGTTGCGTCCATGGAGATGGTTCGCGGACTACAGTCATTCCCTGGTGTACAATAGACTTTCATGCGGGGAGTTTGTAAGTGACAGGATTTCACCGAACGGGGCAAGCGACGGCGCTGATCACCCTACTTATCGGCGTTGCATTTCTCATCGTGGCGTTTACATACGCTTACGGCATGTTGACTCACCCCATCCCTGGCCTTGTTCTGCCAAAGCCGCATCCGTCAGGAGCGGTCTCTTCGGGTTCGGCAGACACGGTGGATTTTGGTCAGATGAGCGCGGCTGCGGTGCAGTTCATTCTCAAGCTTGGCGCGCTTCTGATGATGACCATAGTCGGCTCGCTTGTTGCCGCACGCGCTGTCCACCTGTTTCATGTCGCCTCGACACCAGCCGCGCGCGCAGGTTCCGATGTCACGCTTAGCTCTGGACCAGGCTTTTCCGACGGTTCCTCAACTGCACCGACTCCGGCCGCGTCCGATGTCGCCGCGCGCCAATAGCCGCTTCGGATTTCCCAGATCAAAACCGCGTAAAACGGCAGATATTCGACCAGCGGCAACCACACGTACACTTCGCGGTTGAAATAGTAGACGTAGACGAGATTCACCATCAGTCCAAGCAACAAAAACGCTCCCGAAGGCGCTCTGCCATAAAGCACGACGAGCGGCAGCAGCCAGACCAAATACCACGGAAACAGTGTTGGAACCACCAGCAGGCAGACCGCAATCACGATGATCGCGCGCCGTATCAGCTCCTCAAATGTCGCCGGTTTAGACCAAACAGACCATCCGACCGTCGCGAGAATGGCGATGTCGCTCAACTTCGACGTGATCCAATAGTGGTAGCCATTGAAATGCGCTACAAGCCAATCCACCAGCGAAAAGAGGCCCGCGTTGACATGGACATAGTTCAGATATTGCTCCATGCCATGAAGAAATTCGGGCAAGTAGACCCACAGTGGCAGTCCTAAATAGATCAGCGCAAGCGCGATTGGTGTCGCCAGACGCTTACCGGCAAACCGAATTAGCAGCGGGAGAAGCAGCAGCGCAAAGCCTTTTGTCAATCCTGCCGCAGCAAGCCAAATCGCCGACCAGACGATTTTTCGGTCGATCAGCATAATCAGAGCGATCATCAGGCACAGGACGCCCACACCGTCCTGGTGGCCGGCCAGTCCAATCTCGACAATAGGCAGCGGGCACCAGGCGTACCAGATCACGCGCGCAGGATCCTTGCCGAGACGGCCAAGTAGCAGCGCGATGATCGGCATGGTCGCGATATCGATCAGAGTATAGACGAACTTAAAGCCGATGAGATTCTCGCGGAAGAGAGCATAGTTGATCGCGAAAACGAGCTGTGAAACCGGCATGTAGACCGTCTGATACGCCTTATACTCCATCGGCTGCCAGATGCCGATGTCGCGGTACGCTGCGAGACGCGTGTCCCATGGCGACCAGCGGTAGGGATTGATCCAGTGGCAGGTCAAGCGCCCGTCCCAAACATAGCGGTAGATGTCGGTGGACAGGCTGGGGAATCCGTGGACAAGAACCAGCCGAAACAGCGCTCCAAAAACGAGTATCAGCACCATCAGCGAGCGGTTATGTGCAGGAGTTCGATGCTGGACTGTCCAGGCGGCGTATGCAAAAAAGCCAAACGCCGCACTCATCAGCTCGAAATAGATTACAATGGGGTGAAGGACGTCGTTACGGAATCCAAGCGAAGTAAAAATAGCAAGCAGATTGATCCCGGCGAGGCCGACAATAATGTCTGGGCGCCACTTGTGCCAGACCTGTTCCGCTTTTTGAAGGATGCTGATGCTCACGGCAAAACATTATAGGCGCGGTCTGAATACAGTGTCAAACTTACTCGTGCTCCTTGCGACTTTGCTGAGTGTAGGATGGGCGGCTGTAGGCGCTTGTGCGCAGACGTTGCCTGGTCGTGCGGCGACCGCGGACGAAGCTCGAACGATCAACGAAGCTTCTGCACTCATCCACACCAAGAAGGTCGTTCCCTACGACGCGCTTTGCGGCCAGCTTATCGCTCAAGGGCGAATTCGCCCGGCAGTTGCTGACGATCCTTGGCTGAAGGAAGCGGAAGCATCAGGCGGGACGCCGTTCGCATATACTATGCCTGACGATGCCCATCCGCATCAGCCCCTGGCTATCGTTCTCGCCCCACGATTCTTCACCGCTACGACTCCAGCCGCGCGCGGCTCTATTCTGGTTCATGAGCTTGGCCACTGGATGGCGTTCGTGAAGCGTGGTTCATCGACGGAATACGATGGATACAAGGCCGAGTTCGATACGCACAAGCAGATCGGCCTCACCGACACCGGCGGCCTGACCTACTACATGATGTGCGACGGTGTCGTCGAGTATGTCGTCCCGCGCGACAAGACCTACGCCAAAGACCCCGAAATAATCGCGTACCAGAAGCTTTAGCGCGTGCCCGCGCCTTGTGCTAGTGCCAGATCGCGCTGCGCTGCGGCATTAGAGGGGTCTATCTTCAGTGCAGCTTCAAACTCCAAAGTCGCGAGATCGAGCCTGCCCGCCTCACCATACGCGGCACCTAATCCTACATGAGCGTCGGTCAGATCGGGCTGCAAGGCAATCGCTAGGCGATACTGCGTAATTGCGTCTAGCAGTCGTCCCGATTCTGCATAGGCATTGGCAAGGTTGAAATGACACGCCGCATTGTTTGGATTTACAATGTTCTGCGCTAGATATTGGATGATGGCGTCATTCTTATCGCCGAGCGCCCAAAGTGCTTGTCCGAGGTTGAAATGGGCAAATTCCTGGTGTGGATTGATTGAAAGAGCCTGCTTGGCGGCAGTAACCGCGAGATCGTTCCGGCCGCTTTCGTGATAGTAGACGCTCAAATTATTGCACGCAGCATCGCTGCGGGGATTGACCGAAAGGCAGTGAAGCATTAGAGTCTCGGTATTGCGCCAATAAGTCACTTGACGTGCCGATGAGAGTGCGTAGATGCACGAAACAGCGGCCAAGCTGGCAGTTAGCACCGGCCGCCAATTCTTGACTTGGTTAAGCGCGAACGCGACAATGAGCGACGGCCCCAGCATGGCCAAATAAACGTACCTATCGGAAACGTTGGAAAAGCGTTGAAAAGGATAGCTTACCAGGCCAAGAACTGGTACCAGGTTGATTAGCCATACCAACAGACCAACAGTTATCCATGGAAAGCGGCCCTTGCGCAACAACGCAAATAGGCTGATGGTCAAAAGGATTGCTGCGGCGAAGTTCGCATATGCCCACCAGTGTGCCAGAACGACAGTCGGTGTTCGGCCGTAGTCGATCGCCAGGCGTAACGGAAGCACCAGCTTGCCAATGTAGAACAAAAGCGCATCGCCTGCGATTACGAACCTCTGCCAAAACAAAACAGTTGGCTGATTCATCGCGGGTCCACTCGCAGTCGCCCACTGTGAGATGAGGATGATCGGTGTTCCTGCAACCAGCCACGCGGCGCATAGCCCGATCCGCCTCCTTGCAGTCGCGCGCAAAAGAAAGGCGTCGATTACAAAGGCAACGAGAGGCAGAACGATCGCGACCGGCTTGGCAAAATCCGCCAGTAAGCCAAGAGCAAGTGCCAAGCCCATCCAGGTATCAAGTCGCCAGGACTCTGGCTGCTGTTTTTGGACGCTCTCGATATAACACAGAAGCGACGCGAAGCCAAACAATGCGCAAGTAGGTCGATCAAACCCGCTTGCCCAGGCGACGGTTTCGACCTGAAGCGGGTGGATCGCAAAAAGAAGCGCGCCAAAGAACGACGGCCAAGTCGATTTGGTCAAGCGAAAGAAGATTGCAAAGACGAGCAGGCTATTGGCGAGGTGAACCAATAGGCTCGCAAAATGGAAATAGTGAGGGTTCAGCAGGATCGGCGAGATAGCGGTCGCAGCATCTTGAGGGTGCGTTTGAGCAATACTCGCTATGCCTGCCATCAGTGATCCGGTCAGTGGCAGGTAAAGTCCTTTGTATGCATGTGTCCACAACGCTTCAGTGTTTGCGAGCGACGGCTTGAGAAGGTACTGATTAGTGTAGATGTTTTCTCTGTCATCCCAGCCGACAAAATCGTGGCGCAGGATTGGCGCGAATAAAGCACACACAATCGCGGCCAGCAACAGACTTGCTGTTAAGTTGTGGTTAAGACGAAATGCCGCTAAGCTCCCAACCGATGGTTCTTGATGGACTGCAGATGGTTTCGGAGTGGACATGGAGGGGAGGGCTGAGCCGTCGTTTGCCCTGTCTATTATACTTTGGCAAATCAGCTTGACGTTTCTGGAGGTTTTCGCGCAACAATGACAAAGCGGAACAGTCGAAGATACCAGGCAATCGCTTATCAGTCGATTGTATAGAAATGCCGTTCAGGATGCACCCAATGCCTCAATTGTCAAAGATGATAACACGCTCCAGTCGCTTATTTCAGATCGCGTTCTTGCTAATCTTGTTGACACTAAACTCAAGGATCAGTCTAGCCGATAGTTCCGACGCAACTCTCGATACGCCGGTTGCAACCGCCTCGTGTACCACTGGTTCAGAGGTAGTGATCTCCTGGCGAAGTGTCAATGGCGCCTCAAGCTATACGATTGAGCGAAGCCAGGATGGTGTTTCCTGGATCAAAGTCGGCGGCAATGTCGGCGGCAACATATTCTATGACCGGCCGGCGTTCGACACCAACGCTCCGCAAGCTGGAGGCTTGTATTATTATCGCGTCCGCGCGGTGGCTGCCGGCGGGCAGTCGGAATGGTGTGCGCCTCTCGGTGTTTTGACACAGATCAGAACCGTATCTGTCGCACCCTATTTTTGGCGTGTCAAACTGGACTGGAATCCTGTGTATGGATCGACCGGATATCTAGTGCAGCGGCGCACAGCCTCATCGAACAGCTTTTCCACCATAACGCCAAAATCCATCACCGAAAGCGCCTTTGACGACACGACGGCCATTGGCGGAGCCACGTATGTGTACCGGGTTTGCGCCGTTGTCGCAAACAGTCATCTTCAGAGTCCCTGGTCACAGACGGTAACGGCGAAACCATACGCCGGAATCGATTGCGGTTCGTCAAAGCCAAACATGCAAGCTCGCTATCCGTTTGATGCGGACACTGTAGGCTTCGGTGGAACCAAGCAGCTTACGGAGTCGGGCACACTCGGTGGTAGACAATCGGGAGTTTACAGCACTTGGCGCGTTGGGGCTCGTTACGAGCCGATTACCTACTCGGTGCCCGCCCCAAATGGCTCTTATTTTCTGTCCTTGATGTTTGCAGAAATCGGCCTCGCAAAACCCGGACAAAGAATGTTCGACATCGTCGTTAACGGCGTCACCATGAACCGCGCGTTTGACATCATCGGTACGGCTGGCAATGCCGGTACGTCCATCGACCTCAGATTCCCCGTTAGCATCACTAACAACCTGCTCACGGTTCGTCTAGCTCCGTCGCCGGGCTCGCTTTACGGCCCTGCGATTAATGGGCTCTTGCTGACACCGAAGAACGCCAGGTGATCTCGCCGTGATTAAATAGCGGCAGAAAACGCGCTGGATACTATCTGCGTCATCCCGACCGGAGCGAAGAATGAGCGAAGTGGAGGGAACACGTAGTTCGTAAACGCCGCCAAGAGGGTTAGCGAACTACGTGTTCCCTCCGCTCCAGTCGTGCCTCCTTCCGGTCGGGATGACACAGCTTTACTTCTCACATCTCGCAGCGGTCTTAGCCGTCGTGTCCACAGTCCGTTTCACCTTGACTTGCAGCAAACCTATCAGGTATACCTGCGCTATGTGTCATATCCTGGTTGTCGACGACGAACAAGAGGTTCGTGAGGCGGTGAAGAGGCGATTGGAGCGCGAGGGCTACGGAGTCCAAACCGCTGACAGCGAGGCTGGCGGGCTTGACGCCCTTGTCAAAGCAACCAAGTCTTTTGATATTGTCATCACAGATATGAGCATGGAAGATTCCGATTCCGGACTGCGAATCCTCGAAGGTGCAATGGCGCGCGATGTCTTTACAGAAGTGGTCGTGCTTACAGCATACGGAAATGTGACCAACGCAGTGGAGTGCATGAAGCGCGGAGCGTTTGACTACGTAGAAAAAAACATGCCCGGCCTTGATGTGTATGAGCTGCTCTGCCTCAAAGTTCAACAGGCGGTACAGAGGCGAAGATCTGCGGTGGATACTATTCGACGGCTGGAGGCGTTCACAAAGAATCGAGCAGCCTAACCTGTGTCCTCATTAACTATTGCGCCCGAAGTCCTCCAAAACTGGGATCTTGCTAGTCGTCAAGAGTGGCTGGTGACCAATGGCATTGGCGGGTATGCGTCCGCCAGCATCGCAGGAGCGAACACCCGGCGCTACCATGGCCTACTCGTAGCAGCAGCGCAGCCGCCGCTTGGCCGAGTCGTTGTCCTTTCCAAGCTAGAAGAAGAGATTCGAATCGAAGATCAGGCCTACTTTCTCAGCTCTAACAAATACCCCTCTGTCATCTATCCGCAAGGCTACCGCCATCTGGTCAAGGTAAGTTGCGATCCCGTGCTTACGTTTGTCTTTTCCGTTCACGAGCACACGGTCATGCTTCAGAAGCAGATTTGGATGCCGCACGGTCACAACACCGTGATCGTCCACTACACGCTGCTGAAGGCGCCTGAGCCAGTCCGCGTCTCGTTCGTGCCGTTTATGGACTACAAGGACTACCACACGGAGCAGCATCGGTGGGACGGTTTCACGGCTCAGCTTACCGACAACTCGTCTGAGCCGCTGACATTCAAGGCATATGACGGTGCACTTGCCGTTCGATTCGGTACTTTCCCGCAGCATGCATTTCCGTTTACCACCGAGGCGGGGTGGTTCTACAACTACGAGCACGAGCGTGAGCAGGAGCGAGGTCTCGACTTCACCGAAGACCTGTACTGTCCTGGCCGTTTCGACGGAGTTCTTGCTCCCGGAAAATCGGCCACTTTTTTTGCCACGACTGAGGAGATGCCCGTCGGCGATCCCATGGCAATGCTCAACTCCGAGATCGAGCGCCTCACTTTGCTCGAAACTGGCGGAGGTCTCGCCCCGCATGGTCATGACAATGAACCCTTACGCGACCTACTTCGCGCAGCGGATCAGTTTGTAATAGAGTCGTCACCGCGCGTCAGCCGCTCGACCGTCATTGCCGGATACCACTGGTTCACCGATTGGGGGCGGGACACGTTCATCTCGCTGCCCGGCCTATGTCTGGCCACGGGCCGAGCCAAAATCGCTCGGGAAATACTGGCAGCGTTTGCCGGGACTGTCAAGCAGGGCCTGATTCCAAACCGCTTCACAGACAACGGAGACGGCGCGGAGTTCAACACCGTCGACGCAACCCTCTGGTTTGTCTATGCCGCTCACGAATACGCGAAGACATCGGGCGACTGGGATTTTCTGACCAAGGACCTGCTGCCGACAATCGATCAGATCCTTGAAGCGCACCGCCAAGGCACGTTGCACGGCATCCATGTCGATCCGCTGGACGGCCTTCTCTTTGCGGGCGAACCGGGCGTCCAGCTCACCTGGATGGACGCCAAAGTCGGCGACTGGGTTGTGACTCCCCGAATCGGCAAGCCGGTCGAAATCCAGGCGCTCTTCTACAACACCCTTCGAATTGCTGCGGAAATTTATCATCGTGCCGGACGGGCGAAGGATGCCAAAGAGGCAAACACTCAGGCAGACCATCTGCAAAAATCATTCACCGAAAAGTTTATCAATCCGATCGAGAGCTCGCTGTACGATGTCGTTGACGTACCAGGCGCGACCGAGCCAGACGCAAGTCTTCGTCCCAACCAGCTCTTCGCGATATCTCTCCGCCATTCGCTTATCGATCCCACTAGCGAGTTCGCCAAGCTTATGGTGAACAAGGTGCTGGAAACGTTGTACACGGATTTTGGTCTGCGAACCCTAAGTCCAGCCAATCCTGCGTACATTGGAACCTATGGCCCAGGTGACCAGCTTAGGCGAGACGGTGCGTATCACCAAGGAACCGTTTGGCCGTGGCTGCTTGGGCCGTTTGTCGAGGCTCACTACAAAGTGTTTGGCGACCGCGAAGCGGCGAAGCGACTTCTCGATCCACTGCTAAAGAGTCTGCCTGATTACGGATACGGCTCCCTCGGCGAAATTTTTGATGGTGATTTTCCCCATGCGCCAAACGGGTGCATCGCGCAAGCGTGGTCGGTCGCTGAGGCCGTACGTGTCCTAACACTGCTCGCCGATAGCAACTTTCAACAGCGCGACGGCGCCGACGCCTCGGCAAAAGTGCCTCGTCGTGACCCCAGCACTGCAGAGACGGTGCCAGTGTAGGCATGTGTAGGACGTGCGTCCCCGCCCGTCGCCTTAACTCTTCCACCCCTTTCCTATTCCTATGGGAAAGACGCCTGGGGAAAGGGCTTTCGTTTGCGCTATAATCGGCAATGAACGACCCTATTTCGCCGGATCAGACCCACTCCTCGCTTAGAGCAGATTTCGTACTCACCGGCGGCACTGTCTACGACGGAACCGGCGCGCCCGGAGTTCGCGCCGACATCGCTGTACTCGGTGTCAACATAGTTGCAGTTGCGCCCGATCTTGCCACTAAGATTGCGACGGCGCGTCGAATCGACGTTACTGGACTGGCCGTCGCTCCGGGCTTCATTGACATCCACACCCACTCCGACTTGACCGCGCTTTCGCAGCGCGACATGACCTCATCCATCCACCAGGGGGTCACCACCGAACTCACCGGTAATTGCGGCATGTCTGCGAGTCTGATGGACGGCAGCAACCAGTCCTTCCAAATGGAAAAAGCGTGGCTCGAACGCGAGGGAGTGGTTGCCGATTGGAAGCGGATGTCGTCCTATCTTGAGCGGCTTGACGCTCAGGGGGTGAGCACAAACATTGCAACACTTGCCGGTCATGGAACCATTCGCAAGCTAGTGATGGGCTTTGATGAGCGACCGCCAACTAGCGCCGAATTAGCTGCCATGCAAGACTTGCTCAGCAAGGCGATGGACGACGGCGCTGTCGGGCTCAGCACTGGTCTGGAATACCTGCCGGGAGGGTTCGCAGACGCGGACGAGATCGCGGCACTTGCGCAGATCGCGAAGGACGCGGGGGGATTCTACGCGTCGCACCTGCGCAATGAGGGCGACACTTTGCTGGAATCAGTCGAGGAGACGATCCAAATTGGCGAGCGAACCGGCATTGCCGTTCAGCTTTCCCACCATAAGTCTGAGGGGAAGGCGAATTGGGGGAAGGTCAAAAAGACCCTCTTGCGAATGCAATCTGCGCGAGATGCAGGCTTGGATGTTCTTACCGATCAATATCCGTATACTGCATTTATGACCGGTTTGAGCGTAATTTTGTTGCCGCAATGGGCACGTGGTGGCACGCCGGACGAGATTCAGGCGCGCCTCGCCGACGATGCCCAGCGTGCACGAATCGAAAGCGACATCGACGCAATGGGTCTGGATTACGATCTCATTCAAATTGGCATCGCGCGGGGTAGACCAGAAGTCCAGGGCTTAACCCTTACGCAGTTGGGCAAGGAGGCGGGAACAACACCGGTTCGCGCCGCGATTGAACTGCTGGTTGCGGAGAATTCATTCGTCGCCGCCGCCCACTTTGCGATATCAGAGGAGGACGTGGAGATTGTACTGCGCGACTCGCACACGATGATCGGCAGTGACGGTGTCGCGACCGCACCAGGGGCGCCTGAGCGTCCGCATCCGCGTTCCTACGGAACATTCCCGCGCGTCCTGGGTCGGTATGTCCGCGATCGCGGCGTGCTTTCGCTATCCGATGCCATTCGCCGTATGACCAGCCTGCCCGCTCAGCGCCTGCGTATGACAGATCGCGGCAGACTGGCCGCAGGCACGAAGGCAGACATTGTCGTCTTCAAGCCCGAAACTGTCGAGGACTTGGCAACGTTCGAAAACCCACACCAGTTTCCTGCCGGGATCGATTATGTGTTCGTTAATGGCCAATTAACCGTTGACCATGGTCGCCACACCGGCGCTAGGGCAGGGCAAGTGCTGCGGAGAGTGTAGGGAACGACGGGTGGCATGTAATTTTGTGGGGCAGGCGTCCCCGCCTGTCTCTTGCCTTCAAAGACAGGCGAGACGCCCGTCCTACAAAATGACAGGCAGGGACGCCCGCCCTACAAAATGACAGGCGGGGACGCCCGCCCCACATTCAGACATGCTTGCGGGATGACTCCCACAAGCATGCCACCCATCTTTCCATCCCTAATGCACTCCGACGATGCTCCAGGTGGTCGGAACTGAGCCGATGTTGCCGCCGTAGGAGCTGACGGTCGTTCCTAGCGAGCCGCCCATCAGCCAGACTTCGGTCGCTCCGGTTGACTTGTCATGCCAGGTCAGGTCGGGATGACCGTCGCCGTTCATGTCGCCGGTCGAGACGACGCTGAAGTTCAGATCGGAAACCGTCGCGAAGGTCGAGCCGTACGACAGTATGGTCGTTCCGAGCGCGCCGGTCAGATACCATACGAGGACTTGCCCGGTCTTTGTATTCTCCAGAAGCAGGTCGGGGTGACCGTCCTGGTTGAAGTCAGCGGTGCCTGCGATGATCCAGTTAGCGGGGAGGGTCGTGAACGCCGATCCGTACTTCTTGATCGTGTTGCCGTTCATGTACCAGATCAAGAGTTGGCGGGTCGAAAAGTTTTCCCAGAGGATGTCGGGGTGGCCGTCGCCGTCGAAGTCCGCCATGGAAACGGGATGCCAGTGCGTGTCCGCGATCGACGCGAACGACGATTCATACTGCAGCACCGTAGTTCCGAGCGCGCCGGTCATCTCCCAGAAGAGGCACTCGCCTGTCGAGGAGTTCCACCAGAGCAGGTCGGGATGGCCGTCGGCGTTGATATCCGCAACGGCCGCTGTGTGCCACGGCGGCGCAACGGTGGTGAACGTCGCCCCAGTGGTCTTGATCGCCTGTCCGTTCATGTCCCAAACGAGAGTCTGACCGTTGGAGTTCTGGAACAGCAGGTCGTCTTTACCATCGCCGTTGAAGTCGAAGCGATGGCCAGAAGTAGACGGAAACAGAATGAACCCGGCGCTAACCGCGGTCGAAGTTCCAGGAGCCGTGTACATTCCGAATCCGGAAATTACGCCGGAATTCGTGATGGAGTTAGCCTGCTGGAGTTCCCAGCCAGAGTTCGCAGGGATAAGAGTGTTGAGATCCGTAGTGACTCCGTTAGCCCAGATGAAAGCATGGCTGTCTGCGCCACCGGTATTATAGGCTTGGCCGACCATAACGCCACTGTCGTTGATTGATTCCGGGATCGTGCCACTGGTGAAGTTAGGAATAGTGCCGAGGGCAGTGTAGGTGCTGCCGTTGTAGTAGTAACCCGCAACCGGCTCATTGTTCGCAAAGGAGAGCACTGCCGCATCGCCACTTGAGTTAATTCCAGCCGCCTGAGCGTTAGTTGAGTCAGGTGGCAGTCCAATGTCAACCATGCCATGCGCCGAGCTCCAGATGAACGAGTGATAAGCACCGCCAGTGACGTTGCCGAAACCGCAGACCAGGCCGTTCGAACTGATCACAGTTGCAGCGCTGTAGGTGCCACCAGCCAATATTCCGAGGTCAGTAGTAACTCCATTTGTGACCGTAATTGCCCGCGTCTGGGTGCCGCTGCTAACTTCGGCATAGCCGCATGCGACTCCAGAGTCGTTGATATAGTTAAGCACAGAGTTGTTGCCGTTAATCGGAGGTATCAGAGTGTAGGTACCGTTCTTGTCAACATAGGCTTTTTGGTAGCCGTTTAAGTTATAAAATCCCACGATGGTGCCTGAGCTGTTGACGCATTGTCCCTGGCCATGTGAATCGGAATCGGGCGTCAGTGATGTGACGGTACCATTACTGTACATGAACGAGTTATAGTGCGTTCCGTCGAACCACGAGCCCACAGCCGTTCCATTCGAATTCGCATTCGCGATAAACGTTTGCTCCGAACCGTTGATGACGATCGGCGTCACATTGTACGTCTGTGCAAATAGCGCCGAACCCGAAAATAGGCCAAGTACCGCAGCGATTATGCCAACCGCGCCGGTAGTCGCTTTCAAAAATTTCATCTAAATTCTCCTAATATCTTCCTTTTTGACCGCCTCATTCAACCGCGAACTACATTTGAATCGATTACTGGAGTTTGCATTACGGAGGACCCGCGGAAAATCCTCCCTTTTTCACCAAATTTCTTGAGAATGTTGGCGTTACGTAAGAATTTGAACGGGGGTCATCGTCGCGGCGGGCAGCAGCAAGATAAGGTTGTGGGGCAAGAACGTCGCGGACGGATTCCGTCGTTGACAACCTCCAACCCACGGTGCTAAACTTCGGAGAGTGCTTGCCGGCGCGCGCTTAGGCGCGGTCGCCGGCATTTGCGCGTTTTTTCGCACCTTGCATTGCTTTTCCAAGATGGATTGAGGAGACTTATCGGAATGAAGATAAAGCGAGCGCTCATCAGCGTATCGGACAAAGACGGTCTCAACGAGTTTGCAATCGCGCTCGTCGAGATGGGAGTCGAAATCATCTCGACCGGCGGAACGATGAACTCGTTGGCAAACGCGCAGATTCCGGTCACAGGCATCTCCGAGGTCACCAAGTTCCCGGAAATGCTCGACGGACGAGTCAAGACCCTCCACCCAGTC
This sequence comes from uncultured Armatimonadota bacterium, assembly GCA_963699265.1. Classification (GTDB taxonomy): domain Bacteria; phylum Armatimonadota; class Armatimonadia; order Armatimonadales; family Capsulimonadaceae; genus CAXSEA01. The sequence continues at coordinate 4,366,423 of OY969427.1, forward strand.
ATCCACGGCGGCTTGCTCGCGGTCCGATCCAATCCCGAACACATGCAGACCATCGAGGCGCACGGGATCGAACCAATCGACCTTGTTGTCGTCAACCTTTATCCGTTTGCCGCGACGATTGCCCGGCGAGATGTGACCCGTGAAGAGGCAATCGAAAATATAGACATCGGCGGTCCTTCGATGATCCGGTCTGCGGCCAAGAACCATGCGTCGGTTGCAGTCGTAGTCTCGCCGCAGGACTATGGCGATGTGATTAATGAGATGCGGCGGGAAGATGGCGGCCTAACTCAGGATACTCGCGACCGCTTGGCGGCAAAGGCGTTCGCGCATACGGCCTGCTACGATGCGTTGATCGCAGGGTATCTCAACCCTCCTGATGAGGGCTACCCGCAACAGCTTCCGCTCGCATTCCGCAAGATTCAGGACTTGCGCTACGGCGAAAACCCGCATCAGAAGGCCGCTTTCTACGCCGAAGATGGCCAGCGCTTGCTTGGAATTCCCAAGGCCATTAAGCGGCACGGCAAGGAGCTTTCGTTCAACAATATCTACGACCTGAACGGGGCTTACGAACTAGCGCAGGAGTTCGCGGACGGGGATCGCGGAGCGTTCGCGTGCATTATTAAGCATACAAATCCATGCGGCGCAGCCCTAGCGTCTTCGCTCGAGGAGGCGTTCCGCAAGGCGCGGGCGGGCGATCCGATCTCAGCGTTTGGCGGGATTCTGGCCGTCACTAAGCCCATCGACGCGGCAACTGCCGAAGCGATCACCGGACCCAATACGTTCTTCGAGGCAATTGTCGCGCCTGGATACGACGAGGACGCATTCGAAATTCTCACCGAAAAGAAGAAGTGGGGCCAAAACCTGATCCTGCTTGAGCTTCCAAACCGCGTTAGAGGCATCGGCGCGGATGAATGGGACTACAAGCGGGTCGCGGCCGGACTGCTTGCGCAGACGCGCGACAGCATCTCAATCAGCGCCAGCGACCTGACCGTTGCTACGCGTCGCGGCCCGACGGAGGAGGAGCTGAAGGGACTGCTATTCGCTTGGACAGTCGTCGCTTATGTTAAATCCAACGCGATCACCGTAGCGAGTGGCGCGCAGCTTCTAGGAGTTGGCTGCGGCCAGATGAACCGCGTGCAGAGTGTCCGCCTCGCGGTTGGCCAAGCGGGAGACCGGGCGAAAGGCGCAGTCTTGGCGTCGGACGCGTTCTTCCCCTTCGCCGACGGCCCCGAAGCCGCGGGCGAAGCAGGAATTACGGCGATCATTCAGCCGGGCGGTTCAAAAAAGGACGATGAATCCATCGCGATGGCCGACAGCTACAATATCGCGATGGTCTTTGCTGGCCAGCGGCACTTTAGGCATTAGCTTGTACGACGGGCGTCCCCGCCTGTCATTCGGTAAGAGGGTGGCATGATTTTGTTTCTGTGGGGCAGGCGTCCCCGCCTGTCTCTTGCCTTCAAAGACAGGCGATGACGCCCGTCCTACAAAATGACAGGCGGGGACGCCCGCCCCACAGCAGTATAAGACATGTTGCGGGACGGAGCCCACAAGCATGCCACCCATCATTCCATCGCTAGTGCACTCCCACTACGCTCCATGTGGTCGGCACTGAGCCGATATTTCCGCCGTAGGAACCGATTGCCGTACCGAGTGAGCCGCCCATCAACCAGACATCCGTCGCACCTGTGGACTTGTTGTGCCAGGTGAGGTCTGGATGGCCGTCGCCGTTCATGTCCCCGGTCGACACAACACTCCAGTTGGTATCGGACAGCGTCGCGAACGTCTTCCCGTACGACAAGATTGTTGTCCCCGTCGCGCCAGTCAAATACCAGACGAGGACTTGCCCTGTCTTGGTGTTCTCCAGAAGCAGGTCGGGATGACCGTCCAGGTTAAAGTCCGCGGTCCCGGCGACGATCCAGTTGGCGGGGAGGGTCGTGAACGCCGATCCGTACTTCTTGATCGTGTTACCATTCATATACCAAACGAGCAGTTGACCAGTGGAAAAATTCTCCCACAGGATGTCTGGGTGGCCGTCGCCATCGAAGTCCACCATCGAAACGGGATGCCAGCTCGTGTCCGAGATCGATGCGAACGAGGACTCATACTGCAGTACAGTCGTCCCTAGCGCGCCGGTCATCTCCCAGAAGAGGCATTCGCCAGTGGACGAGTTCCACCACAGCAGGTCGGGATGTCCGTCCGCGTTAATGTCCGCGACCGCCTGGATGTGCCACGGCGGCGCGACGGTGGTGAACGTCGAACCAAATGACTTCACCGCCTGGCCGTTCATGTACCAAACCAATGTCTGACCATTCGAATTTTGGAACAGCAGGTCGGCGTCGCCATCCTGGTTAAAGTCAAATCGATGCCCGGTCGTAGCTGCAGGGGTAAGAACAAAGCCAGCCGGGACCGTCACTCCTCCCGACGTGTACAGGCCGCTTCCGCAGATGAGGCCAGAATTTGTGATGCCGTTAGCCGATTGAAGCTCCCAGCCCGAGTTGGTCGGGATCAGCGTATTAAGGTCAGTGAGCACTCCATTTTGGTAAATGAATGCGTGCGAGTCGCCGCTGTTGTCGTCCGCCTCGCCGACAACCACTCCACTGTCGTTGATTGCATAGGGAATCGTATCAAGCGGATAACCCGCCAGCAGGCCCATGTCCGTGTAGTGGCCGGCGCTGTACAGGAACCCATCGGAAACGCCGGAGGTGTTCGGCGCGGGAGAAACCGCTACCGTCCCACTTGCATTGACGGCGTCGCCGTATGCTTGCGTGTAGCCTGTCGGTACGCCTAGATCAATAAGACTACCCGATCCCGTGTATAGGAATGGATGCGTATTGCCGCCCGAAACATCGCCGTAGCCGGTGACATAGCCGCTCGACGAAATATACTGGCCGTAGCTGTTCGTTCCACCAGAGAGGACGCCGATGTCGTGGACGACGTTGTTGCCCACCACAATTGCGTGCGTTGCAGCAGCATTGTTTACATCGGAGTAGCCCGTGGAAATGCCGTCGTCGTTGATCCAAGCGAGCAGTGAAACGTTGCCGCTGATTGGCGGAATCAACGTGTAGTGACCGCCAGAGTAGATAAAAGCGTTCGCGAGGTTGAGACTGGTCTTATAGAATCCTACGACGACGCCCACGTCGTTGATTCCGTACGCCTTACCGCGCGCGTTCGCGACCGGGGTGAGCGTAGTCAGTGTGCCGCCGGAATATACAAATGGCCGGTCGTACTGGCCGTCGGAGTATGCGCCGACGACAGCGCCACTTGTATCCAGCATGGACGAAAACATGCCGTAGGAGCCGGGCGTGTTGATTGTTTCGCTAATTGAGTAGCTTTGCGCGGACGCTGGGACGATTCCCGAGCAAGCTGCAAAAAGAGTGGCGAATCCTGCGATGGTTCGCCGTAGTTCCCTGCTTAACATGGTTTTCTCCGATGACTTCCAACATTGGACGTTCAGTCGAGTCTGCGAGCTTTAACTGTTGGAAACCATATTCATCGGATTGCTATGTTTTTCCTCTAATATCCCATACCAAGCCGCGCCTCGGTCATCAATACTCGTCTAAGTGCGGGGTTGTTGTGAACACCATCGACACATTTGCCAGTTCCAAGCGCGACACAAGATAGGGGATCGTCGGCGATGTGCACCGGCATGCCGGTTTCGCGCGCAATCAGTTTGTCAATTCCGCGTAGCAGCGCGCCGCCGCCAGCAAGGGTGATGCCATAGTCCATGATGTCCGCTGCCAGCTCTGGCGGGGTATCTTCGAGGGTGGTTTTGACCGTCTCAACAATCGCCATGACTGGTTCGTGGATCGCCTCGCGGATTTCAGCGCTCGTGACTGTGATCTGCTTGGGAAGGCCAGTGACAAGGTCCCTACCTCGTACATGCAATGTCAGCTCCTGCTCAAGCGGATAGGCCGAACCAATCGCGATCTTGGTCTCCTCGGCAGTACGGTCGCCAATGAATAGGTTGAACTTGTTTCGGATGTACGCGACAATGGCTTCATCGATCTCGTCGCCTGCGATGCGGATCGAGCGGGAAGTGACGATACCGCCGAGCGAAATTACGGCCACTTCGCTGGTGCCTCCGCCGATGTTGACAATCATCGAACCGACAGGCTCGTTTACCGGCAGTCCCGCGCCAATCGCCGCCGCCATCGGCTCCTCGATCAGATACGCTTCGCGTGCGCCGGCCTTCTTGGTGGCCTCCACGACAGCGCGACGCTCGACTTCGGTGATTCCACTTGGGATTCCAACAACAATATGCGGATGGACAAGAGTCTTGCGGCGATGCACCTTTTCGATAAAATAGCGCAGCATGCGCTCGGTCTGCTCGAAGTCGGCGATGACTCCGTCCTTCAGAGGCCGTGTCGCGACGATAAAGCCTGGCGTGCGGCCAAGCATCCGCTTGGCCTCCTCGCCAACTTCTACGACGCGGTTGTTGGTGGTGTCGATGGCCACAACAGACGGCTCCCGCAGCAGAATTCCGCGCCCATGAACGTGCACAAGTGTGTTCGCAGTTCCCAGGTTGACCCCCATGTCTCGGGAAAATCGGCTAGCGAAACTGCGAATGAAATCAGTGAACATCGGCATGAAAACTCCGGGCGTGGGCGTTGGTAACGTAGGTTAGGATAAAAGGTAAGTGCGCAATGCGCTGCATGTTGTTGCTTAAGAAAATTGTTGGGGCTTTGGGAAGCAAGCAGGGGCAACGGACGGGTCTGCCGCAGTCCAGCAACTCTCAGATCATTATCCCATAACGACGGGCCGCTTTCGTCGGAAAGTCACTGACGATCGAGCAAATGTACCTAAAGTAAATTCCGCGTCGTATTGCCGGGAGTATAATTTTTCTGGCACCTGACAAATAACCGATGTCCAGTTGCTCGTTTGCATGAATGAGATCTGATGTCAACTACCCTATCATCCCTCACCGCGATACAATCGACTCTCCTGCCCAGCCCATTTCGGCAGCGGTTTGAGCGCAATCGCGCCTATGTGACAAGCCTCTCGTCGGAAAATCTCCTGCGGCCATACCTGTTCGAAGCCGGGCTTTGGAGCTACTCGGGTTCGGTCGGCACGACGCTTGGCGCGAAGACCGCGGACGGCCCGTCAAGCTGGCATTGGGGATGGGAATCGATCACCTGCGAGCTTCGTGGCCATATTCTAGGGCACTGGCTCTCTACTGCTGCGCACATTTCGGTGCAGACAAACGATGTCGAACTAGCGGCGAAAGCGCAGCACATTGTTACCGAGCTAGGACGCTGTCAAATCGCAAATGGCGGCGAGTGGGTGGGGCCTTTTCCCGAGCGCTTCCTGCACAAGATCGTCAAGGGCGAGGCAGTTTGGGCGCCCCAATACACGCTGCACAAGCTGCTTTGGGGCCTGCTGGAGATGCACACGGTCGCCGGAAATGCAGAAGTGCTGTGCATTGTGGAGCGCATGGCCGACTGGTTCCACCGCTGGACGGAGCCGCTCAGCCAGGATCAGATGGACGATATCCTTGACTGGGAAACCGGCGGAATGCTCGAAGTCTGGGCCGAGCTGTATGGGCTAACCGGCGATGAAAAGCATGCCGACCTGATCCGAAAGTACGACCGGCGGCGCTTATTCGACCCGCTGATTGCAGGCAAAGACGTGCTCACGAACAAGCACGCCAACACGCAGATTCCCGAAATCCTGGGCGCGGCGCGGGCGTGGGAAGTGACCGGCGACCAGCGTTGGCGGGCGATTGTCGAGGCGTTTTGGAGAAGTGCGGTGACCGAGCGGGGCACATTTTGCACTGGCGGAGGGTCAAACGGCGAGGTTTGGCCGCCGCCGCACAGCCTGTCGGCACGTTTGCAAAGCCCGCACGAGCACTGCACCGTATACAACATGATGCGCCTCGCCGACTACCTATTCCGATGGACTGGCGAAGCCCAATATGCCGACTACTGGGAACGCAACTTCCTCAACGCGATCCTGTCCCAGCAAAACCCCGATACCGGCATGGTCAGCTACTTCCTGCCCCTCGCAGCGGGAAGCACCAAGAAGTGGGGCTCGCCGACGGACGATTTCTGGTGCTGCCATGGGACACTCATGCAGGCGCACGCGACGTATAATCGGGCCATTGTGTACAGCGGTGAGGGGGAGATCGTCGTCAGCCAGTTCATCCCGTCGCGCTCAACGTTCGAGATATTAGAAACAAAAATCGAACTGACAATCGAGCAGGACGCGCGCGACGGGCTCAGTGTCGGCCAAGCATTTTGGCATGACGGCCACATGGCAATACAGCATGTCCATAACACGCCCGGGCCCGTAATTCGCCCGAAGTGCTACATCTACCGACTTAAGCTCAACTGCGACCAGCCGACCGACTTTACCCTTAAACTCAGAATTCCGTGGTGGGTTGCTGGCGACCCTTCAATCGAAGTAAACGGGAAACCGTTAGGTGGTAAATCTATGGCAGACGGCTTTGCTGTCATTTCCCGCGTTTGGACAACTGATTCAATCCACTTGATTTTGCCCACAAGACTGACGACTGAGCCGCTGCCCGACATGCCAAACTTGATTGCGTTCATGGACGGCCCCATTGTCCTCGCGGGACTCGTCGGTGAGGAGCGCACCCTCGTCGGTGACATTTCAGACCCCGAAACCATGCTCACGCCCGACCGCGAACGGCACCACGGATGGTGGAACACCGGCTACTACCGAACTATTGGCCAAGACTGCGGCTTCCGCTTCATTCCTCTGAGCGACATCCGAGATGAGGCGTATACGGTGTATTTTCCGGTTAGGCCGACGTGAATTGCAAGCCAACCCCGAGCAATGGTCGCCCGTCGCAACCAATTGCTGAGTTAAGTGTCTGGGCATTCATCTGGCTATGAGTATTCTTCTTCACATTATCTTTTCTGAATTTGGCAAGATCGTGCTTGGACTCGCACTGATCGCGGCTGGACTCCTAATCGTGCGCAATTGGCGCTTTCTCGCTGAAACCCTCGTTGACGTTTCGACCGACTGGACCCAGGGATACTTCGACCAATGGTTCTGGGGAACGGAAGCGGGTGGCGTGATTGCGGCCATTGTCACCGTTGCAGCAGGCGTGGCGTGCGCTTGCGCGGGCGTAGCAATAATGTTCGTGCGATACGGGTCACCCACTTAGGGTAGCCAATATGCCGAGCGCGCACCGCAACTGCGAGAATCGCATCACTACGCCCCGTGGCCTTCCTTTCCTTACACCATGCTATAATCCCGCATGGCAACGTCCAACTCGACCGTCAAAGCCAGATTGGCTGCGCCTTCAGTGGCGGCGACCGCACAACGCGTCGCGGTCGCGAGTGGGCCGGTTTGCGGCGGCCGTCGCACCAAGGAGATGGTTAAGCGACTTAAGGTCGGCCAAATCGCGCTGATTGACCATCTTGATGTTGACACCATCGCGGGTCAGGCGCTTGTCGAAAAGCGGCCCGCAGCCGTGCTTGACGCGCGCGCGCCCATGAGCGGACGTTATCCCAATCGCGGCCCGGCAATCATAGTCGCCGCCGGAATCCCGCTTTTTCACCTGCTCAAGCCGGAACTGTTCGACAAGTTTTCCGAAGGCTCGCTTGCGCTCTATTCCGACGGGTCGATCAAGCATAACGGCCTCGTCTACGAAGATGTAGCCGAGCGATGGGATCGAAACCGGCTCAAATCCGAAGCTGAAAAGGCGCGCGCGAATATCGGTGTCGAGATTCAACGGTTTGCCGACAACACCCTCCATTACATCCACAACGAGGCCGAGGAGATTTTCGATCCCGCAGCGATCCCAGCCCTAACGGGCGTTGCGTCGATGGAGAAGCGCCATGTCGTGATCGTCGTGCGAGGGGAGGGGTACAAGGAAGACCTCGCGTCGATCAGGGGCTATATGCGCGATGTGCGCCCGATTCTGATTGGTGTCGACGGCGGTGCCGACGCGCTCCTGGACGCAGGATTCAAGCCGAACATCATCCTCGGCGACATGGACAGTGTCAGCGATCGGGCGTTGCTCTCCGGCGCAAAACTGGTTGTCCATGGCTATTCACGCAATGTCGATGCGCCCGGTTCCGAGCGACTTCAAGCTCTCAATTTGCCGTCTGAAGTCTACCGAGTTTCTGGCACCAGCGAGGACGCGGCAATGGTATTGGCGTACGAAAAGGGCGCTGAGTTGATCGTGGCAGTTGGCACCCACTCCAACCTCGAGGACTTCCTCGACAAGGGACGCGCAGGCATGGCGAGCACTTTCCTGACCAGACTGAAAGTCGGTTCGCGCCTTGTCGATGCCCGCGGCGTTTCGCGCCTGCACCACCGGCAGGTCGGAGTCACCGAGATGGCCGCGCTGCTCCTATCTGCCGCGTTCGTAATGGTCACCCTACTGTTGCATTCGCCGATGGGACTGGTGGTCGCGCGCTCCACCCATCTTTGGTGGCGTCTTACTCTGGTAAACTTGTCTCATCTGCTGACGCATCTGAAATTGCACTAACAACGCGAATCTTTAATCCGCCGACGCTTCGTCGAATTCCCGTCTCGGTCTGGACTCCATGCTTGATTTCCGCTATCATATTGCGTCGCTTGCCGCCATGTTCCTGATGTTGGGCATTGGCATCTGGATCGGTTCGACCAGCAACTTCGGCACCGCCATGATCAAGCATCAGACCAACACGATTCAGGAACTTAGCGCCAAGCTCGATGGTGTCCTCAAAGACAGCGAGCACGACCAAAATCTCTTGCGCAAGGACCAGGAGGCGATGCTGACTCTGGTGCCACGATTGGTCGCCGGAAAACTGTCTGGAAAGCGCATCGCAATCATTCGGACAGGTGACTACTCCGACGCTGCAGTGAGCGCCAAGAGTGCAATTGAGGCTGCCGGCGGGACAGTCTCCTCAGTGACGGTCATCACCGATCGATTGACCGTCCTGGACAACGACCAGCGTGCGGGAATTGTCCGCGAGCTGAAGGCTCCGGCAGCAACCGATTCGCTGGCGACAATCCTGCATCCGCTTGTAGCGTCGCTACGTGTCGGGACGGGATCGCGAGCCGATATCGACACTCAGGTCAATGTCCTGATTCAGGACGGACTGATCGACAGCAGCGGCGACTACGGCAATCCAGTCAGCGAAGTGGTCGTGGTAGGGGGCGAACAGTCGGACATTGACGAGTCCTCAACCCGCGAGCTTGTCTCACTGCTGACGGACTCATCTGCGACGCCTCAACTGGACGTCGTCGGCTGCGAACCCGAATATGCAGTTGCTTCGTCCTTTACAGATTTTAGCGCGAGCGGCATCGCGACCGTGGATTGCATCGACTTGCCGCTTGGAGCGCTCGATTTGCCATTCGCACTCAGCGGCGAGACCGCCGAGTATGGCGTCAAGCAGACGGCGACCCGTCTGCTGCCGCAATCTCTGGAAAGTTCCGACGACTCCGACACGCAGTCAAGTCCAGTGTCTACGTCTCGCCGGTAACCACTATGTTGAACTACTGCGCAATTATTCCGGCCCGCAACGAAGCTGAGCGAATTGGGCGAACACTCAATGCCCTAAACTCCCGGTCGGAGCTTACATCGATTATCGTTGTTGATGACGCGTCAACCGACCGCACTTCCGCCATCGCCGAGGCGGCTGGCGCGACTGTCGTTCGTCTCGCGAGGCGAGCAGGAAAAGGGGGCGCACTTGTCGAAGGCATCAAGAGTGCGCCGAAAGACGCGCAGGCATTTTTGTTTCTCGATGCAGATTTGGGCGACTCCGCCACCGAGTTTGTCAAATTGATCGTTCCACTGGAACACAGTGTGGCGGACATGACCATCGGCAAGCTGCCGCCCGACCCCGAACTGGTAGCGCTTGGCCAAACTGGCGGCGGGCTGGGAATTGTTGTCGGTCTTGCGAGAAGCGGAATCAAGCGCAAAACGGGACTGGATTTGGAGCAGCCGCTCTCCGGTCAACGCGCAATTCGCCGCGAAGTGATCGAAGCGATTGGGTCATCTTTTGCGGGCGGCTTTGGTGTCGAAGTCGGCCTCACGATTGCAGCCGCGAAAAAAGGGTTTCGAATTATCGAGGTCGAAACGATGTTTCGGCACCGTGTGACCGGCACCGATGTCCAGGCCAATCTGCACCGCGCCCGTCAACTTTTCGATGTTGTCTCCGCGTTGCGCGGTTGAGAGTCGACGGCAGCGCACGCCCAAGTGAACACTCCACTGCTGGAAATACGCCCTTGTCGATGCAACGACGCACAATTTTGGGTCTGATCGCGGGAGCCGCTGCTGGGCTAGTTGCGTGGCTACTGATCCAGGAAACGGGTTGGTTCCATCTTATTTTGAGCGGGGTTGACAGCCCCCCGGCTCGAACTGCCGCATGGCTGCAGGCGGCACTCGGCGGGGTCTACGGACTGACCATTGCCGTATCGGTCGCGCTCGCCGGTTGGCCGACAGTCGATTCCAAAGCCGCGCGCATGCGAACGCTTTCGCTCGGCGCGGTGTCGGGCGTCGTCGGCGGCATGATAGGAATTGTGATCGCGCAATGGGTATACTCCGCGCTTCTTCCTTCGCAAACATCGCTTACCCAGTCGCAAATTCTTGAAGGCGCACTTGCCCGGGCGATGTCGTGGGCGATCATCGGCCTCGCGATCGGAGGGGCGCAGGGCATCACGCGGATGTCCGCGCGAGCGGCGTCACTAGGTGCGGTCGGCGGGTTTCTAGGCGGATTTGTCGGCGGAGGTGTCTTTGAGGCGCTGGAACTGGAAACGTCCAACCCCGCTCTTGCCCGCTTGTGCGGGTTTGTTTTTGTGGGTGCAGCGATCGGATTTTTCGTTGAACTTATCCCTTATATCTTCAAGCACGCCTGGATCAGGATTGAGCACGGGCGAGGGGAAGGTAAAGAGTATCGCCTCGAAAAGACCTGGACTACCATCGGGCGAAGCGAACTTGCCGATATCAGCCTGTTTGGAAACCGTGATATCGCGCCGACCCACTTTCTTATCGAAGTTGGCCCGTCGCTCGCAAGGCTGAGGCCGGTGGCAGTCGACGGCGAACTTGCTTTGGTCAAAATCGATGGCAAGCCGATCAAAACCGACACACTGATTGTCGGCGGCGAAAAGATCGAAATCGGCGACCGGGTGCTTGGATTCTACACAAAGTCGTCGGCGGAAAAGCCTGTGTTGGAAAAAGTGGCCGAGCCGAAGGTGGGCCTAGCGCACGCAAAACGAAACGGAGCGGACAAAATCCCGGCTGCGGCGTTTGCAAAAACGGCAGCCGCCGAACCGCTCAAGCCAGCGGAAGTAGGCGCTGTTGCAGCCAAGCACACAGTTGCTGAGGATGGTCTGACCGGAACCCGGCTGTCTGTCGTCCAGGGGCCTTATTACGGTCAGATATTCGCGCTTGCGGGGCCGCGCGAGCTGTCCATCGGACGAGCACCTGACCGCGACATTCCCCTCACCAACGATCCCGCCGTCTCGCGCCATCACGCCACGATCATGCTCCACGCGGGAAGACATGTCATCGAGGACTTGAAGAGCGCCAACGGAACCTTTGTAAGCGAAATCCAGCTCGAACCGCATCACCCCAAACAGCTTTGGCGCGGCGACACAATCAAGATTGGCGACACGATTTTTAGGTATGAGTAGCTAATTAGTCATCGATTCCGAGACTAGCTACCAGTTCTGGAATTGAATCCTCGACGATTGAGTTCAGCTTAAGCATTTTTTCGGCTGATGATTCCAAGGCCACCTGCGTGCGCGCGGGCCAAACAGTCAATTCAATTCCTAGGCTTTCCAAGAAGTCGAGATGTGTTAGCTCGGCCCTAAGAGCAGCCACGGAATAGGAATCTTCGTGTTTGTAATCCTTTCGCGTCAGGGACGAGCTTGTTCGGAACGTGTATCCGCTGCTGAACTGGTCTACGGAAGTGCTGAGTTCCCAGTCTCCGATTTCAACAGTCCAATTAAACTCACCACCTGCCCACTTTTCTACATTGTTATGGCCTTTTGCAAGAACCAAATCCCTAATATATTTACCAATCTGCTTGCGCGTTACCTCGCCTTTTATATAGAAGTGCAATTCATAGTCTTCCATTGTCCGTGGACGGCTAGCCGTCAAATTCACTAAGACGCTTAGAGATGCCGCTTTCTTGCTCGCGCGCCTCACCCAGCTGCGTAGCCGTGAATCTTCTCAGCCGACGCACCATTGCCAGAGCCGCCTCTATGCTGTCGGACGGTTCCATCGATTGCAACCAAGCGATATAGCAGCGAATTCGGAAACAGTCGCAGAGTCTAACATTCACGAAATCGTTCTCAACCTCGGAAATGGCCCGCTGTTTACACCAAAAATAGACTCGTTTTGCTAATTCGCTGTTTGCTTCAAATAATTCCACGACGGACAATTTCCACGGCTAGTAAGGCGAATTTGGGCAGTCATCTACTCGTACACAAACTCAATCGGCAGTTCAATCTCCGGATGCAGACTCTTGTGGACGGGGCAGGAGTGGGCGATCTGCTCGGCGCGTTCGCGCTGGTCTTCGTGGATGGCGCCAGCGGGAATGGTGATTGTTGTGACGAGGCGCGCGATACGTCGAGGCGCTTCGGTGCGCATCTCCTTGGTGACATGCGCCGTTGCGTTCGTCAAATCCATGCCGTTGCGCTGCGCCCACATGGCGACCGTCGTCAGAATGCACGTTCCCAGCGCCGCGCCAACGAGATCGGTCGGGCTGAAGAGATCGCCATCACCCCCAATGTCTTTTGGCGCAACCGTTCCAACGACCGCGCCAGACTCGTGCGTCGCCTCGCATTTCGTATTTCCCTCGTAAACAATATCCATCGAAACCATCGGTCAATCTCCTTTAACGAACGAAATCCTTTACCTTGCCTTCCCGTTTCGGGGAGAGCCTGCCCTGAGCGAAGTCGAACGGGTGTCGAGTCTGCGAGACGGAGAGGTTCTGTCTGTTCTCAATCCGCCGTAATCTTGAACGTCGCGTCGCTCTGCGGCATCCCCGTCCGCTGGACACTTACATCAATATCGTACGTGTCGGGAACCCCAAACCGTATCGGAACAAAATAGACGCCGTTGCCCTGTGCGCGGCCTGATTCCGGACGTTGCTCGCCGACCAGGGTGGTTGAAGCAGCCGCAGAGACGGTGGCGTTGATCGGAACGTTGGTTTTGTCGTCCGTCAGGGTGACGATCAGCGTGTTGTCGCCAGCGATTGCGCCAGGCATGCCGCTTGCGTCCTGTGGCAACCCTTGACGCACGGAAACCTGCACGATCATGCCATCAACATCGCGCATCTGATGCTGCGGCCCGCTCGTCTTTCTGCTGCAGCCGCACGCAATTAGCGCGGCAGCGGTAAACATCAATACCGCACTACGCCAGCGCATAGACAGTCCCATCCTCGACATCCACCTGATATGGATGCAGCGACTGAGTTGACGGCCCCTTGACCACCGCCCCATCCTCCGCAAACGCGCTCCCGTGGCACGGGCAGACATATTGGCCCTTGGACGAATCCCAGTTCACCGGGCAGCCATTGTGCGGGCAGATCGCCGAAAGGACAGTCCGGCTCTTGTGAAAATCGACAAATGCGGGCCGACCGTTGATTGTCACCGCAACCGGCGCGGCTGCCTTTGAAAACTGATCGACCTTACCGACAGCCACCTTAACTCCGCTCGAATCCTTTCCAGGAACGTAATTGATGTAACTGTCGGTGTTGACGGTCGCGTATTTTGTCCAGGCGAATGCGCCGATGATTGCCGCAAGACCAGTGCCGATCAAGCCGAAAATCCAACCTCGCCGCGACCGATTCTTTGGCCGATTGTCCTGATCGTCGGATGAAAAAACCGGGCCACTTGGGCTGTCATCATTTGCCATAATTGCGTGACGTTACCGATCTATCTGCTGAGTTGAGGCTGAAAGATTGGGGTTGTTGTACCCGCAAGAATGCAGGTTTGGGTCAGTTGGGTGTCATGCTTGTGGGCCCCAGCCTGCAAGCGTGTCTTGCCTGTGGATACGGCTCAACCGTCAACGATCGTCTTTAATTGCGCTTTAGTTTCCAGTCTTCAGTTGCAAGCAGAACTAGGACGATACTCTTGCTCGGCGCTGCACTGGGATTGCCGTCTATGGAACAAATATCTTGCTAAGCATTCACCTGTGCGAGACGGGGATTGGAAAAAAACTCGCTTCATGGTTCACGAGGACCGGTCAACAAAAGACATGCTTGCGTGACGACGCCCACAAGCATGCCACCCAACACTACTGCGCTCTCAGCCGCTCGAGTTCCTCTTCGATTTCGCGAAGACGCTCGGTCAAGTCCAAAATGATCTCGACCCCGGCAAGGTTGACTCCAAGCTCCTGCGTGTAGTGCTGAATAAGCTGTAGCCGCTCGATGTCGCGGTCGGAATAGAGACGGTTGCGACCAACGCGCTTCGGCTTTACCAAGCCTTCACGCTCGTATGTTCGGAGGGTTTGTGCGTGGATAGGTTTGTCATCGGGGCGCGAAGCACGCATCGGCCGCACCAGTCGCGCGGCGATGCTGATCGTGTAGATAGCTTCGTCACGGCTGCGTGTAGGACGAGTCGATGCGCCAGTTGCGTCGGATGAACCTGAGCCAAAGTTGCCCGAATTATATTTGGTCTTGCGATTCATATGACTAACCAAAGAGGGACGGCCGCGAAGAGAACCGCCCCTAGCCCCTCCTTCCGAAAGGAGGGGAACCTGAAACCTTGCCTTCCCGTTTCGAGGAGAGCCTGCCCTGAGCGAAGCCGAATGGGTGGCGTGGAACGATCCGGAGGAGTCTATCTTCCTACCGTCACTTCATCCTTTCGCAGTCTTGCAATCTCCGAAAGCAATTCCTTTTCACGCGGTGAGAGCACCTTTGGCACCGTAATCTCGGCGCGGGCATAAAGGTTGCCTCGCGTGCCTCCCTTGAGTTGCTGCATGCCAATGCCGGTAAGCCGAAACTTCTGCCCACTTTGTGTTCCTGGCGGGATGTTCAAGACCTTGCGTCCGTCCGGCGTCTCCACCGATGCCTCTCCACCGAGTGCCGCGACAGTGTAGGGGACAGTGAAGCTGGTGGTGATATCATCACCGTCGCGTTCGTATCGCGAATCAGGGCGAACAGTCACCTTGAGATACAAATCCGCACCGTTTGCTCCCTGGCCAGCAAGGCGGATTCGCTGCCCCGTCTTGACTCCTGCGGGAATCTTGATGTCGCTTAGCCGCTTCTGGCGCTCAATCGTCCCAACACCGCCGCACTCCGGACAAGGCTCCTGCGCTTCGCCCGACCCACCGCATTGCGGACAAACACCGCTGCCGAAGAGACTTCTTCCACGTGCCTTGCCGGATCCGCCGCACATGCTGCACGTCTTGCCCCTTACCGGCACAGTGCCGTTGCCGTGGCAGCGGTTACATGCTTCCGACAAATTGACGGTGAACGTCCGGCTTGTGCCGCGATACGCTTCCTCGAAGCTGATATCGATGGCGTACTCGACATCGTGCGCTTGGCCGCGCCCGCGGCTGGCCTGTTGCGGGCGAAACCCACCGCCAAAATTCGCTCCTTGGGCTCCGGCTCCGCCCATTCGCGGATCGCCGCCAAAAAGCGACGAGAAGAGATCATCCAGACCGCCGAAGCTGCCAAAGTCGACATTGACCGCACCGCCTTGGCCTGGCGCAACTCCAGGACCGCCCTGTGAGAACGCCTTCCACTGATCGCCGTACTGGTCGTATTTCGTGCGCTTGTCCTTGTCGGACAGCACCTCGTACGCCTCCTGAAGCTCCTTGAACTTCGCCTCGGCGGTTTTGTCGCTCTGGTTTACATCCGGGTGGTACTTGCGGGCAAGCTTTCGGTACGCCGCCTTGATCTCTTTATCGTCGGCGGTTTTGGGAACGCCTATAATCTTGTAGTAGTCTTTGTATTCGCCAGCCATAGGTTTATCTTTTGCCAATATTATAACAACAGATCGATCGCATTGATTCCATTAGACTCAATTGATTTTAGCCCTTCATACAGAATATAGGTTTCACGTGTCAAGCTAAAGCGTACACCGATCGCGTCGTCAGATCAATCTTGTCTTAGCGTTTGCCCTGGTATACTTGAAGTGTTTTCATAAAGTATTGATGTCCTACTTACACTTTCGCGAACTCAAACGGAGGATTCACAATGTTCCGTACTCTGCTTAAACTGAGCATATGCACTTGCCTGCTTGCCGCCGTCTTGTCGCCAGTCCTCGCGCGAGATACCGATTTTACTCTGCTGTCATCCGGCAGCCTGGCTCCCGACTTCACGGCCCAGTCCTATACCGGAGGGACGATGCATCTCTCCGGCCTGCGCGGAAAAGTGGTCGTGCTCGACTTCTGGGCCACTTGGTGCGGGCCATGCAATGCATCCATGCCACATCTGCAGGAGATTCGTTCACGCTATTCTAGTAAGGATGTCGAGGTGCTCGCGTTATGCGTTTGGGATACGCCGGACGATGCCAACCACTGGATACCCGGCCATCCGCAATACACCTTTCACTACGCACTCGACCCAGTTCAAGATCGAGGCAAAGGCATCTCCACCAACTACCTGGTCAACGCCATCCCTTCAACATATATTATCGATACTGATGGCAAGGTCGTAGACGCAGGCACTTGTCTGGACGAATCCGAGATCGCCAAGGCCGTAGACAAGGCGATTGCGCAGTCTCGCGAGGAGGCTAGAGCGGAGCTTGCCAATAAGCCGCTGCCAGCCGTCATTCAGCCCGTAGGGACGACGCGGCCCCTGATACAAGCGCATGAAACGCTGCTTTTCGGCACCGTGTTAATACCATACGACTCGGTAACAGGTACGTTCCAGATTGCCGCAATGGGTGTGGCTGGCCCAAAAAGTAAGTTGCAAATGTTTTCAGCATCGCGGTTGAAGACCATCGATCTTGACGACTCCACGCCGGAAGTTGAAGCGCTCGCGGCTGGCGCACCCGTGTTTGTGGTGGGAACGGATGGTGGTGTCGGGAAAGACTTGAATGCGCGAGTCGTCCAGCCTGATCGTTAAGACCGCGCCTAATAGCGGGTTGGCCAAGCGAGAATGTTTTGCCCCGCTTGGCCAATCCTGTATCCTCTAATCTACTTCACGATCTTCGCCTACCGGACTAGGACGCCGTAACCTGCACCTTTTTCGGCTTGACCTCTTCCGACTTGGGCAGGCGAACAGTCAGTACACCGTCCTTGAAGCCCGCCGAAATTTTGTCGCTCTGGACGGGAACACCGATGGTGAATGTCCGCTGGAAGCTGCCGTACGCGCGCTCGACACGCACGTAGTTCTTCCTATTTTCGACATCCTCGAACTTGCGCTCGCCGCGAATCGTCATCGTGTCGCCCGAAACTTCAATATCGATATCTTCCTGCTTGACTCCTGGAAGCTCGGCATGCACGACGATCTCGTTCTGGTCGTCGCGAATGTCCACCGACGGTGCCCAAGCCTTGAGCGATCCGCCATTGGTGCCGCCATTTCCGTTATCCTGGCGGCCTCGCATGGGAGAAACGACCGCCTCATCGAACAGCCTGGTCATGTCCCTCTGAAGCCGGGTAAGCTCGTCAAAAGGGTCATATCGCACTATGTTTGCCATTTGTGTTTAAGTCTCCTTGTGATTGGATTTGTGTTTTCTATTTTTAGCGGGCGCTTGTCCTCGCCAAAACTTTGCTGTTGGACGCCGCACGACGCTATATTCAGCGCCGCGCGGCGATCAAACTATTCGCTCTTGAACTCAGCGTCGATCACATCCTCGTGCTTTTCGGCCTGAGGCGGCTCGGCACCGGGCTGGTAGTCGTGGCCAGCGTCGGTTCCGTTGCTCGACGCGCCATTCGACGACGCGCCGTTGTTGCTTGCGGCATTCGCGTACAGCGCTTCGCTGAGCTTGTACGATGCTTGCTGCAAGTTCGACGTCTCCGCCTTGATCTTCTCCAAGTCGCCAGACTCCATCGAAGCCTTGAGGTCTGTTTTTGCCGATTCTACGCGGCCTTTGTCCTCGGCCGATGCCTTATCGCCCAGATCCTTCAGGACACGGTCGATCTTGTATATCTCCGCGTCGGCAGCGTTCATGACTTCGGCCTTTTCGCGCTGGGCGGCATCCTCGGCGGCATGCGCCTCGGCATCGCGGACCATCTTCTCGACCTCGTCCTTGCTGAGCGCGCCGGTGCCGCTGATCGTGATCCGCTGCTCACGGCCAGTCGCCTTGTCGGTCGCCATCACGTTGACAATGCCGTTCGCGTCGATATCGAATCCAACCTGAATCTGCGGAATACCACGCGGCGCAGGCGGAATGTCCGTAAGCTGGAATCGTCCCAGCATCTTGTTCTGCGATGCAATCGACCTCTCGCCTTGATACACGACGACATCAACCGCAGTCTGACCATCCGCAGCCGTCGAGAACACCTCATCCTTATGGTACGGGATGGTCGTATTGCGCGGGATCAGGACGGTCATCACATCGCCCAGTGTCTGGATTCCCAGCGAAAGCGGGGTGACATCCAGCAGGACAACATCCTTGACTTCGCCGCCCAAAACGCCAGCCTGGATCGCCGCGCCGACCGCGACTACTTCGTCCGGGTTGACCGTGCGGTTCGGCTCCTTGCCGCCGCCAAGCTCCGTGACCAGGTTTTGCACCATCGGCATACGGGTCGAACCGCCAACGAGAACGATCTCATCGATATCCGACGCGGTGATTCCAGCATCCTTGAGAGCGCGGTTGAACGGCTCCCGGGTGCGCTCCAGCAGATCGTGCGTCAGCTCCTCAAATTTCGCGCGGGTCAGGCGCAGTTCTAGATGCTTCGGGCCATTCGCGTCCGCCGTGATGAACGGCAGGCTGATGTCAGTCTCAAGGCGCGATGACAGCTCGATCTTCGCCTTCTCCGCCGCTTCTCGCATGCGCTGCATCGCCTGCTTGTCCTTGCGCAGGTCGATGCCCTCGGCCTTTCGGAACTCTTCGGCGACCCAATCGACTACTCGCAGGTCCCAGTCGTCACCGCCTAGACGCGTGTCGCCAGCGGTTGACCGAACCTCAAAGAGGCCATCACCTACATCGAGGACACTTACATCGAATGTACCGCCGCCGAGGTCGTAGACCAGGATGGTTTCGTTCTTCTTTTTGTCGAGACCATATGCCAGCGATGCGGCCGTAGGCTCGTTGATGATGCGCAGAACTTCCAGGCCAGCGATCTGGCCAGCGTTTTTGGTTGCGGTTCGCTGGGCGTCGTTAAAGTACGCTGGAACCGTAATTACGGCCTTGTCGACTTTTTCGCCCAAGAACGCTTCCGCGTCGGCCTTCAACTTCTGCAGGATCATTGCCGAAATCTCTTCCGGCGAATATCCTTTGCCGTCGATGTTGACCTTATCGTTTGTACCAATCTTGCGCTTGATAGAGATAATCGTGCGGTCGGGGTTTACAATCGCCTGCCGCTTGGCCGGCTGCCCCACTAGCCGCTCACCGGACTTTGAAAATCCGACTATACTCGGAGTGGTGTTTGAACCCTCCGCATTCGGAATCACCTTCGGCTCGCCACCTTCCAGGAAAGCGATGCACGAGTTGGTTGTTCCGAGGTCTATGCCTACACTTTTTGCCATAACAGTTGGTTCCTCACCTTTGATCTAACGTTGCGAAAATTTTGTTGATTGCGGCGATCGCCGCGGACAATTGCGATGTAACTCGACTGAAATATACCCTATTTCTTCGGCAAGCACATTATATTTCTTGAGTGTACCATTGTCAATAGATGTAACAAGATTTCTTAGGGATTTTGTTCCCAGCCATAGAAATATTCTGCGGACTTGTAGGGGCTAACCAAACGAGCTTGCGAGCGCGGTTCGCCCTGCCTGGGTGGGAGTTCGAAGATGGAGGGCGGGAAGGCAGCCGTGCGTGTGTAAGTTAGGGAGGGAAGAACGAGAGACAGGCGGGGAAGCCTGCCCCACAAAAAAATTCAAGCCTTGTCCTCCCGCTGCGGGAGGAAGGGACCAACGGAGTGCGAAGGTGGGGCAATTCAAATCGCCCCGCCGCGGATGTGCATCTAGTGCGAATTTCCGCGGCGGGGCGACCTGCGAAGGATCGACGCTGCTCCTCCAGACTTAGGTTGGAGGCGGCTGAGGAGCAGTGCGATGCGGCCTAGCGACCGCTGCACAACACCAATGAAGCTAAGACTTTTCACCAGTGTTGGTCGGCTTCTTGAGATTCCTTAAAGGCTTATCTCGCCTCGCCCCGCTGACACAGATATGATTGGACGAGCACCACGCCCTGGTTACTGCTCGGACTGCCGGGATTTGATATACAGTGCCTATCACTTCTAAGGAAAGGCAAAAGTATAGCTCTGTTCAAATAAAGTTGAACAGAGCTATACGATTCTATTTGACCTTGCGGCCTAGTCGCTATCGACGAAATACGTGTTGTCCGTCTGCTGGCGGAATGTCATGTTTGCCGGATAGATCAGATCGCCAAGGGCATCGTTGACCGTCGTGTCGGTGCTGTCCAGTCCCTTGACTACCGGAGTCGAAAGTTGCGGGGCGACATCGGCATCAACGATCAGTGGCGTGTTGTAGCCGACCGAAACCGCCTGCAGCGCCTGGTACATCGGCTCTCCCGCATCGACGACAAGCCGTTGACCCGCAGCAGGTGCACTCAGCGGGACAATTCCCACTTCGCTGTGCGCTCCGGCAGCATCGGTCCAGTTTACCAAGACACTCATGCTGGAACCGGCAGGCACGCTCGACGATACCGCGACTGGTACTTGCACGGTCGTGCCCGGCTCGACACTGCCCGACCAGATGCTAGTCGCATTCTGCGAATCGTTCAGTGCGGCACCGCCAGAAAGCGCGGCAATCGACTGAAGCACATAGACATCGGCGTTCACGGGCTGGCCTCCGCCAGCAAGGTGTAGTCCGAACACATGGTACGTGTTGCCATCGGTTGACGAGTACGTCTTAATCTTCTGCAGAATGCCGTTCTGATCCTGCACCGAGACGCCATCCGCTTCCCAGGGCGACAATCCGGCTTGGTTCACGCTTGGAGGCGGCGCAGCGGTTGTCGTTGGGTGCGAATGCATAAAGCTGCCAACACCGACCGCGAGAATGACCGCCGCTGCCGCAGACACCATAGCAGGCGCGCGGTTCGTACCGCCGCCCGTGTCGAAAACCCAGCTACGCAGCCGGTCCAGCATAGATGCATGGACCGGCTGCTCACGGATGGCGTTCAATATATTCGCACGAAAGCCAGGCGGCACTTCGACCATTGGAAGGTCTTCGCTGAGCATCGCAAAGACGCCGCGAAGCTCCTCGACATCCTTGGCGCAGGACGAGCACGAGCTGAGGTGCTGCTCGAAAACCTGGCGCATTGCCGGGCTGAGCGTCTCCTCAATATAGTCTGAATATAGTTCTTCTGCCCGTTCGCACTGCATGGTCGTATCCTGCCTCAGCGGTTTGACGAAACTATCGTTGAAAAAGTTCCTGCATGGACGAAAGTTTTTCTTTGAGCGCGAGTCGTGCTCGATTTAATCTCGATTTCACCGTTCCGATCGGCAGTTTCATGATTTCAGCGATCTCTTCGTACGACTTTTGCTGGACGTGATAAAGTACGACCATGGCGCGCTGATACTCAGGCAAATCCTGTATCGCCTGCGCGACGATCTGCTGACGCTCCTTTGTTTCGACAATCTCTGATGGCGTCGGAGCGGTGTCTTCAACCTGCATTCCCTCGCGGTTGCCCTCTTCGCCGGTCACATATTCGTCAAGGGATTGCTGCGGATGGGACTTGCGGCGCTTGCGCTCGTCGAGAAAAACGTTCGTCGTGATGCGGAAAATCCAGGTGGAGAAGGCGGAGTCGCCTCGGAACGATTGGATAGCGTTGTAGGCACGTATGAATGCGTCCTGCGCGATATCGTTGGCGTCGTCGTAGTTTTGGGTGAGGCGATAGGCGAAGTTGTACACGACCTTTTCGTACTTGACGATCAGGTCGTTGAACGCGCTGGCGTCGCCGCGTTGGCAACGCATAATCAGCGCCCGATCTTCTGCGATTACCTGCGCTTTGGCCGCCATTGCAGCGGCGCGTGGATTTTCCAAACGGTTTGTTCCGGTGGGCTGGGACTCTGCTGCACCGACTCCTGCACTTTGCCCGTCAGCGGGCGATTGCGTTGGTGCCGTGTTTCTGCTCGGTCCGTTGATACCCATAACGGTGTTTGATGGTAAAGCGGGTCAAGTCGTCGCAAAGTTCCGCAAGGTATACTTTTCGCTATGCAGAATCCGCGCGAATATGGCGTTTCAGAGCAGTTATACCACCGTGCAGTACAGCGTGTGCCAGGCGGTGTGAATTCGCCGGTTCGGTCGTTCAAATCGGTCGGTAGATTGCCGCTCTTTGCCGAACGAGGGCAGGGCAGCCGGATTTGGGACGTCGATGGAAACAGCTACATCGACTTTGTCATGTCCTACGGGCCGCTCATTTTTGGCCACGCGCCAGAGTTCGTGGTCAACGCGATCACCGACGCAGCTCAGCGCGGAACGACTTACGGCGCGACCACCCGGGCCGAAGTGGAGCTCGCCGAATTGATGTGCGCGATGGTGCCCTCGTTCGAAAAGGTGCGCCTGGTCAACTCCGGCACGGAAGCCGTGATGAGCGCGATCCGGGTTGCGCGGGGATTCACTGGGCGAGACAAGATCGTCAAATTTGAGGGATGCTACCACGGCCATAGCGACGGCCTTCTCGCCAAAGCTGGTTCGGGCGTTGCGACACTCAGCCTGCCGGACTCTTCGGGCGTGCCTGCGAATCTCACGCGCGATACGATCGTGCTGCCATATAACGATACCGATCAAGTGGTCGAACTGATGCAGGAGCAGGGCAACGAGATCGCGGCGGTAATTGTTGAGCCGGTCGCGGCGAATATGGGCGTAGTTTTGCCAGCAATCGGATTTCTTGACGCGCTGCGCGAATGGACTACCAAGACAAATTCCGTGCTCATTTTCGACGAGATTATATCGGGCTTTCGCCTTGCATCGGGTGGCGCGCAGGAGATTTTCAAGATCACGCCGGACATGACCACGGTGGGTAAAATTGCCGGCGGCGGCTTGCCGCTGGCGGCGTACGGCGGTCGTTCTGACATAATGGATTTCGTCGCGCCCACTGGCCCGGTCTATCAGGCCGGAACTCTCAGCGGCAATCCTCTGGCAGTCGCCGCAGGATTAGCTGCGCTCGGTGAGCTAAACGCCAACCCCGTCATCTACTGCGATCTCGCCGAACGCATGACCAATTTTTGCGCGCGCAACGCCGAAGCCGCGCAGCGCGCAGGAGTCAAAATCACCACGAATACCATCGGCTCCATTGCGACAATGTTCTTCACCGACAAGCCCGTGACGGATTTTCCCACCGCGCTAACGTCCGACCGCGCACTTTACTCGAAGTTCTTCGCGGAAATCTACGGACACGGCATTTTGCTCGCGCCCTCGCAATTCGAGGCGGCATTCCTCAGCACGGCCCATTCGGACGAAGATTTGGAAGAAGCGGCCACGGCCATTGAAGAGGCATTCTATGCGATTGCGAAGAGCTAGCCACCGTCCTTTGGCATTTCTGTTCCCCTCCTTTCGGAAGGAGGGGCTAGGGGAGGTATCTTCGCCGCGCCGGCGCCATTTCAACGGTGTGCTTGCAGCGACGGCGATTCTTCTATTGGCAAGCTCGCTATCCTATTCGAATGCAGCGGGTGCCAACGTCACCCTGCAAAACATCGAAAGCAACGGCATTACGGTGGATGGAACAGAGCGCCATTGCCTTATTTATCAGCCAAATCGTTTTCAGAAAACCAAAGCGTCGCTTCCCCTTGTAATTTTTCTTCGACCCGGCGGCCCGGCTGACCAAGTTGGCTTTAGCCATGCCTGGAAAAAGCTCGCAGATCATTATAATTTTGTTCTCGCCGTTCCCGACCCTGAACCCGCTAGTGCTTGGAACTTTGGCTTCTTGCCACCACACTACAAGGTTGACCCACGTATCAATGATTCTTTTTTAGTCACTCAGATTGTTTCAGCGTTGGAAGAGGCCGGAATTGTAAACATCTACCGCATCTACATAGTCGGCTACGGAGATGGGGGCATGATGGCGTACAAATTGGCCGCCCAGCTCTCGGACAGAGTCGCTGCAATAGGCGTGGTCGGTGCAACCAGCGGCACAAAAGAGGCGCATGGGCTGAAACCTTTCAATCCCATCAGCGTAATAGCCATCAACGGAATCCATGACAAGGACGTCCCGTACAAGAACGGCTGGAACGTCTCGCCGCCCGAAGATGCCGCTGGATGGGCCGCTGCGGACAACTGCAAACCAGAACCGACGATCACCAGGTTAAAATCGCCGACCGCTACAGTGACGTCCTACATGGGCGGAAACGCGGGGTCGGACGTAACGCTGTATTCGTTCGACGGCGGCCATGAATATCCATCATGGGCGACCGAAACGATCTGGAAGTTCTTGAGCAAGCATTCGCTTCCGAAGGAGTGACGACGATGAAAAGAGTCAAGTTTGCTTTAGTTTTGGCAATCGTCATTTTAGCGCCAGTGATCTTCGCGGTGATCCACACATGGCCCTCCGCGCGGTTTGGCTCCAACCTCTTCGCCGCCAACATCGGCAGCGAGCAGACGATTGATGTCAACGGTGTCAGCAGGACGTTTTTCGTCCATGTTCCGCCTAGCTACAAAGGCGACACTGCCGTCCCGCTTGTTTTTGCGCTGCATGGCCGAGGCGGCACGGCGGCGATGGCCGAGCGTCGAGAGGGCTGGGACAATGTCGCCGACAAGAATGGATTTGTAGTCGTCTACCCTCAGGCGCTCGGCGATCCCGCCGCATGGAATGTCGGCTATATGCACGACTATGTAACTTACGATGACATGGCGTTCTTCCGGACCCTGCTTGCGCTGATGCAAAAGACCTACAAAATCGACAGCAACCGAATCTACTTCACCGGATTTTCCAGCGGCGGAATGATGTCGTTTCGAGTTGGGGCCGAGATGTCGGACGTTCTGGCCGCAATTGGCCCGGTTTCGGGTTCGGAAGGGCCACAGCGCGAGGATCTATTTGCGCCGTGGGTGCCGAAAACACCCATCTCGATCATTGCAATACACGGCGAAAAGGACGATATCGTTCCCTACAGCGGTGGCTGGGACGTTCCTCCGCCAACGTATATCAACGATTGGGCTAAGGCCGATCATTGTAACTTGACTCCGACCGCGACCACAAGTAAAGATGGCAATATTGTTACATCCAGTTACACCGGCGGAACTAACAAAACCGACGCCGTATTGATTTCGGTCGCGGACGGGATACACTGGTTTCCCAAATGGGCACCAGACACGATCTGGAAGTTTTTCGCAGCACATCCGAAGATAAATTAGAAGTCCGGGGAACATGTTTCGCCCACTGAACTGTTAAGCATTCACCTTGCGATTGCACGGTTGTGCTAAAATTTTGACTGACTTGCTTAACTGGTGACGACAAACGATGTTCGCAACCCTGCGTGAAGATGTCAAAACTATATATCGAAAAGACCCCGCGGCCAGGAATTTTCTGGAAGTCATCACGTACGCGGGCCTTTGGGCGGTGATCTACCATCGCTTTGCGCATCTGCTTTGGAAGCTGAACTTCAAAACGCTCGCCCGCTACGTATCTCAGTGGAGCAGGTTTGTCACTGGCATTGAAATCCACCCTGGCGCGACCATTGGCCGACGCTTTTTCATCGACCACGGCATGGGAGTGGTCATCGGCGAGACGGCGATCGTCGGCGACGATGTCTTGATGTATCACCAGGTGACTCTAGGTGGCACGTCGCTCGAGAAGGTCAAGCGTCATCCAACCGTCGGTAACAATGTCCTCATCGGCATGGGTGCCAAGGTTCTGGGCAACATTACGGTCGGCGACGGCTCCCGCATTGGCGCGAATGCGGTTGTCACGCACGATTTACCTGCAGGATCGACCGCTGTCGGCAATCCCGCGCGGATTTTGTCGCAGGATGGTATCCATATCTCGGAGCGCACCACAGCGCAGGTAATGGATATGGCCCTCGGCTCCGCTGACCCCATGGGAGAACTGATGCGGCGCATCTTGGAAGAGCTAGAGACGACCAAATCGCGCGTCTGTTTTCTGGAAGAGAAGTTGCACGCTCACGCGGTTAGCCATGGTCACGAAGAGCTGAGTCAAGACGACGACGGTCTCATCAGCGACTTCGAGCACATGTGCGACCCGTTCAAGCCGCTTCCAACCCCCAAGCCAGCCGGGCCGTCTTCTGCAGATATTTTGGCGGCGCAGTAGGAGCCATCTTCCCGGATAAGACCCTCCCCCGCCTCCCGAAACGGAAGGAGCCAGAAGGGAATTTAAGAGGCGTTAGGTGTGCGTTTCTTAGCTCCGCCCGTTTCGGGAGGCAGGGGAGGGTCTTAGCGCATGGTACAATTCCCTTCACATCTCCCATGTCCAGTCCACCCTCCTTTCTAATTTACAACACGCTCACCCGCACGAAAGAGCTTTTTTCGCCGCGTGACGAAGGCAAGATCGGCATCTACGCTTGCGGCCTCACTCCGCAAGGCCCGGCGCATCTGGGTCATATGCGCGGCGCGGTGGCGTTCGACGCCATCCGACGCTGGCTGACTCACCTCGGCTATGATGTCCGGATGGTGCAGAACTTCACGGACATCGACGACAAGATCATCCGTAAGTCCCACGAAGAAAATGTCCCGCCCGCGCAGCTTGCGGCGCGATATGCTGCGGCCTACCTCGAGGACTGGAACAGCCTTGGTGTTGCGCCAGTTCAGTTTGTCTCCGTTACAGAAAATATGCAGGCAATTGTCAACTTGGTCGAAGAGTTGGTCAAATCCGGCCACGCATACGCGACCGAAAACGGCGATGTTTTTTTCTCCGTCAAGAGCTCGAAGAACTATGGCAAGCTGTCGCGGCGTTCGGTCGATGAGATGGAGGCGGGCGCGCGGATCGAGGTCGATCCGAACAAGCGCGACCCGATGGACTTTGCGCTTTGGAAATCGGCTAAACCAGGCGAACCTGCGTGGCCCAGCCCGTGGGGGCCGGGACGACCTGGTTGGCACATCGAATGCTCGGCGCTTTCGCTGAAATTCTTAGGCAACCACTTCGATATTCACGCCGGGGGCATCGACCTCATCTTTCCGCATCACGAAAACGAGATTGCGCAAAGCGAAGCGTCCACGGGCGACGAGCCGTTTGCGCGCTACTGGACTCATTGGGGTCCGGTCAACACTGCCGGCACCAAGATGTCGAAGTCGCTAGGCAACTACTTCACGATCCGCGAAATCCTCAGCGAATATTCGAGCGATGTTGTCCGCCTTTACCTTCTGTCCACGCACTATCGCAGCCCAATTGACTACATGCCGGAGCGTCTGGCGGAGTCGAAAAAATCTTACGAACGGTTAAAAACGGCCTTGACCGTCGCAGAGCAGACAGTAACGTCATCGGCCGAGCCAGATGCCGCGATTTTGGAGCGGTTCGCGTCGGCGATGAATGACGATTTTAACACCGCGCAGGCGATCGGCGTGATTTTCGAAGCGGTGGCTGAACTTAACCGGGAACTGGCCGCTTCTTCTCCCAGTGCCGCGCGGATTGGCCCGCTCACGGCATCTGTTCGCAAAATGCTGGATATTTTGGGCTTCTCATTGACAGCGGATGAGCAGTCAGAGTCGTCGAGCGGCGCGGATATCGGCGAGTTTGTTGAGCGCGCGATTGAGTGGAGGAAAGCCGCACGTTCTGCTAAGCTGTACGCCCTGTCCGACCAAATCCGCGACGATCTTAAGGCCCTGGGAATTGTTCTCGAGGACCGTCCCCAAGGAACGACTTGGCGACGCGAATAGTTCGAGTGTACAATAAAACTAGACCGTGACCAAGCCGTGCCTAGAAAGTGACACTCATTGGCTGCAACGCTGCCCCCGGCCTCGCAAATCAACCCCGAAATTCTGGAGCCCGACGATGCCTCTTCGCCACAGGTCCGTCACCGCAATCTTCCTCTGCTAATTGGCCTCGGCATATTCGTTACGTCATTCGGTAACGATCAGTATCTCGCTCAAATACCGCTTCAGTTCTTATTAAAGAACCAGATGCATGTGAGCGAAACCGTAATGGCGGTCTTCTTCGCGATCACTGGCTTCGCTTGGTACTTAAAGCCCATCACGGGACTGTTATCGGACAGTTTTCCGTTGTTTGGGACTCGTCGGCGCTGGTATCTCATCATCGGTAGCCTAATTGCCGGAGGGTTATGGGCCGCGTTTTCGTTTGTGCCGCACCGCTATGGGCCGTTTCTCTGGACGGATACGGCGATCAACGCTCTGATTGTTTTGTGCAGCACTGTTGTTGGCGCACTGCTTGTGGAGCAGGGAAGAAGCGCCGGGGCGACTGGCCTCCTGAGCTCAGTGCGCAGCTCGGTAATGAACATAGCGTCACTTGCAGCCGGTCCGCTAGGCGGTTTTTTCGCGGACAAGGCATTCGGCTGGACATGCGGAGTTTGCGCCGGCTTATGCGTGTCGCTCGCTGTGGCCACGTTCCTGATTTTGCGCGAAAAACCGAACGCGAAAGGTTGAAAAGGGCGTGTGGATCGAAGCGGGAAGACAACTTAAGACCGCATTTAGTTCCAAGACGCTCTTGCTCGCGGCTCTGTTTACTTTCTTGATCACGTTCGCACCTGGGTTCAATACTCCACTCTTCTACTATCAGACAGACACTCTCAATTTCAGCGGTCAGTTCATCGGGAATCTCGCCGTGTTTAGTGGGATTGGTGGCATCGCCGGCTCGCTGCTATATGCTCCGATTTGCCGTAAAGTTGATCTCAAGGGAATGATCATCAGCAGCATCGTTATCTCGGGGCTGTCGTCGTTCCTCTATCTCCATTACCACAACGCCCACCAGGCGGAATTTGTGGAGACTGTCAATGGGATTTCCGCCGGGTACGTCAATGTGATGACTCTTGATCTAGCCGCGCAAGCAACGCCGCTGGGTTGTGAGGCGATGGCCTACGCGCTCATGATGAGCGCGTACAATATTGCTGTCCAAGTAGCGAATATCCTCGGCTCGTGGCTGAGCGATCATTTTCACCTTTCGTTTCCAAAGCTAGTGTGGATCAATGGCATCACGACGCTCATCACTCTCCTTGCGATTCCTCTTCTGCCAAAAGCGATCTTGGATCGTAAGGATGGCGATGTTAGTTACTCCCACGATGAAGCAGTCGATGTGTCCACTGGCCATTCCGATTTGGGCGACTGATTGGGCGGTGGGACAGCGTTGCGTTAACGATTTGTAGTTCGCCAGCGCGAAGATCTCAGCCAGTCGCGCTATGTCTCCTAGGCGGTTCTTGGTTAGGCGCTTGTATGGCCTTGTGACATAGTGTGGAAGTATAATGTCCCAGGTACAACGACTTAGAAGGCGCAGAATGAAACTACTTCTCACTGCTGGCGGCGTCAGCAACAAGGGCATCCACGACACGCTCGTCGATCTGCTGGGCAAGCCGATTGCCGAGTGCAGCGCCCTTTGCATTCCCACCGCAATCTATGGCAAGCGAGTTGGCATGAGCATGGCTTGGAAGATCATCACCGGATCAGCTTCCACGCCATTGGTCGAACTGGGATGGAAGTCGATGGGGGTGCTGGAGCTCACCGCCTTGCCTAGTATTGCTCAAGAGTACTGGATTCCGGCGGTCCAGGAGACTGATGTCCTGCTAGTTGGAGGCGGAGACGCCCTCTACCTGAGCCACTGGATGCGGGAGTCGGGACTTGTAGACCTCTTTCCGTCGCTACAGGATACGGTCTATGTTGGAGTGAGCGGCGGCAGCATGGTCATGGCTCCTCAAATCGGGGAGGAGTTCATGGAATGGAAGCCGCCTAGCGGTGAAGATAAAGCGCTGGGAATTGTTAACTTTTCAATGTTTCCGCACCTCGACAACCCGAAATGTCCGGAAAATACCATGGCCACGGCGGAAGAGTGGGCAGCCAAGTTATCGGTACCAGGCTACGCGATGGACGATGAGTCTGCCATAAAAGTCGTTGACGGAACCGTCGAAGTCATCTCCGAGGGGCACTGGAAGCTGTTTAGCCGATAATACCGAGGCTCAACGCAGCGGATCAGCCTGCTATCTTTGCCCTTTGAGACTGAAATTGCGTGAGGCGGAAGAGTCGATCAAAGTTCATATTCAAACGGTCCCGATACCACTGATAAAAAACGCTTGACAACAGCAACACAGCGCTGGTATATTGCTCAGCAATGCAATCCGCTCTGAAAATCACGGAGCGTCGCCGCGCTCGTCGTACCAGGTTCGATGAGTTGCAGGCGCGCTAGGAAGCGTAGACGATACCATAACGGTAACGCAGCGTGCAACTCATCTAGGACCGGAAGGCCCTCACGATGACGCGCGGCTGCAAGTTGCAATTTCAACCTAGAAATCAGCGAGCGAAGCACCGCAGTCATGTTGAGACCTTCCGCAAGTCCAACTGACCGGCGGTTTTTTTGTCGCCAAAATTTTCGGGCAAGGGTTGAATCGGCAGTCGCCTAAAAGTAGTAATGAATGTGAATAGTGTAAAAGTAGGGATTATCGGAGTCGCCGGTTATGCGGGGGGCGAGCTTGCGAGGCTGTTGGGTGTGCATCCGAACGCGCAGCTCGCCTATGTAAGCTCAAATAGCGGTGCGGGCATGCCGCTGGCGGATGTTTTGCCCGGTTTTCGCGGTTTCGGTGATTTGGTCTGCGAAGCGCCTGACTTAACACGCGCAATCGATCTATGCGATATCCTTTTCGCAGCACAGGAAGGCGGCTGGGCGTCGGAGAATGCGGCTGAAATTCTTGCCACAGGAAAAAAGCTGATCGATATTTCGGCGGATTTTCGGCTGTGCGATCCCGATACATATCGCCAGTGGTACAAGATGGAGCCAGCCGCAGACGAGGTGCAAGGTCAAGCCGTCTATGGATTACCCGAGATCAACCGGGAAAGGATTCGCGGAGCATCGCTGATCGCGAATCCTGGGTGTTTCCCAACTTCCGTCATCCTCGCGCTCATGCCCGCGATCAAGCACAAGCTGATTGACGAGCGATCAATAATTATCAACAGCATGTCCGGCGTTTCCGGCGCGGGACGATCTAAGCACAATTTGACCTATCATTTTCCCGAGCTGAACGAGTCTGCATCCGCGTATGGTGTCGGCGGAACACACCGTCACACGCCGGAGATCGAGCAAGTACTCTCGGATATCGCGCAGCACTTTGTGCAGGTATCGTTCACGCCGCATTTGATTCCAATCACTCGCGGCATTCTTACAACAGTTGTCGCACCAATAGCTGCAGGTGTTGACGCGTCGAAGATCTGCGGGGTGTACGCCGAGGCGTACGCCAACGAGCCATTCGTCCACATGATGCCACCCGGAAAATTTCCGGCCACTAAGCATACGCAAGGGACGAACAATGTCCTGATCGGCTTAGCCGCAGACTCTCGTATGAATTTGCTAACGATCGTTTCTGCGGAAGACAACCTGGTCAAAGGCGCAGCGGGGCAAGCGATACAAAATATGAACATCATGTGCGGATTCGACGAGACCGCGGGGCTGACTATGCCAGGGATGTGGCCATGAGTATGCAGAGCGGTTACAGAAGCGATATGCGGGTGCTCGACGCAAAGCTCGGCGTCGTCGCGCCAAAGGGCTTCAAAGCGGCGGGCGTTCATTGCGGGATCAAGCGCAAGCGCAACGATGTCGCCGTGATCCACTGCGACACCGACGCCGCTGTCGCGGGTGTTTTCACGCAGAATATTGTCAAGGCGCACTGTGTCACGATGAATCAGGAAGTCGTCGCGAGCGGCACGGCACGCGCGATTGTGGTCAACAGCGGCAACGCCAACGCGTGCAATGGCGACCAGGGCCTTGCCGATGCACGCCGCATGGTGCAGGTGGCCGCTTACCAACTTGGACTCGAACCGGCAAAGATTTTGAACGCGTCCACTGGCGTGATCGGCGTTCGGCTGCCGATGGACAAGCTTGAAAGCGGCATCGAAGCCGCGTGCGCTGTGCTTCACGGCAACCACTCCACCGACGCGGCCGAAGGCATCATGACGACGGACACGTTCCAGAAGTCGTTCGCGGTCGAGTTCGATCTCGCTAGTGGAGTCAAGGCCAGAATCGGTGCTGTCGCCAAAGGCTCCGGCATGATCGCGCCCAACATGGCGACCATGCTTGGTTTTATTACGACCGATGCCGCGATTGAACCTGTCATCCTTCAGGAGATGCTCGCGCGCTGCGTCTGGCACACGTTCAATTCAATCACGGTCGATGGAGACACCAGCACCAATGACATGGTCATCGCACTGGCGAGCGGAATGGCTGGCAACGAGCCGATCATCGGGATCGACACTCTGGATGCAACTGTCTTCGAAACTGCGCTTTACAACCTTTGTCTGCACCTTGCCAAGGAGATCGCGCGTGACGGCGAGGGCGCAACAAAACTGGTCGAGGTGAAGGTCAAGGGAGTCGCACCGCCAAAGGCGCTGGTGGATGCGTTCGCCGCCAGCGAGCAGGAGTTGACTCCGGAGCAGCGGATGTCGTTCGCGCGCAGTGTCGCGAAGACGGTCGCCAACTCCAATTTAGTCAAGACCGCGCTCTTTGGCAACGATCCCAACTGGGGACGCATTCTGGCCGCAATTGGGCGCGCCGGCGTGCAGTTTGACCCTCTGACCGTCGACGTTTCGCTGGCGGGGTATCGACTGTATGAGGCGGGCAAGCCAACCGATTTCAACGGCTATATCGTCAGTGACGCGATGAACAAAAAAGAGATCACAATCGAAATTGACCTGCATCAGGAGGGCGGCGAATCCGCCACGGTCTGGACGTGCGATTTCAGCTACGATTATGTGAAGATCAACGCGGAGTATCATACGTGAGACCTACCCGACCTACCCCGGCGACAAGTCGCCACCCCTCCCGCAGCGGGAAGGGAAGGACAAAGAGATGCAATTTTGTCGAGCACTAGGTTCATGTCGTCCATTATTTGATCATTGCTCAAACGTAGAATGGAAAAGCCGTTTGAGCGTAAAATCCAGTCTCGCTCGCCGTCATAGTCAATTTGACTGGAATGGATGGGACCATCAACTTCGATGACAAGTTTGACTCTATGGCAGTAGAAGTCTGCGATAAAACCAAGGATTGGTTGTTGCCGACGGAAATGCAGGCCGTTGACTCTATTGCCTTTGATATGCCACCAAAGCCTACGCTCGGCTTCTGTGGAATCTACTCTCATTTTCGTGGCGAGTTCGTTCTTGACGGTAGGTCGATTTTGACTTAGTGGCGAATAGGCAGGATTTAAATTCTTCATGCTTTATATACTCGCGCGACGCATCGAAAAGTGGAAAGCGTTAACGCAAATATTTTCCTTCCCTTCCCGTTGCGGGAGGGGTGGCGACTTGTCGCCGGGGTAGGTTGGCCGCATGCTTCAAAAGCTAGCCGGGGTAGGTTGGTCGGATGGCGACTTGTCGCCGGGGTAGGTCTTATGACACACGCAGAAACACTCATCGAATCGCTGCCGTACATCAAGCGCTTCTACGGCAAAACAGTCGTCGTCAAATATGGGGGCAATGCCATGCTCGACGACGCGCTCAAATCGGCGGTCATGCAGGACATCACGCTGATGCACTACGTCGGCATTCAGCCGATCCTCGTGCATGGCGGCGGCCCGGAGATCAGCGAGGCGATGTCCAAGATGGGCAAGGAGCCGCAGTTTGTGGGCGGACTGCGTGTCACGGACGCCGAGACCATGGAGATTGTCGAGATGGTTCTGACCGGCAAAACGAACAAATCCATTGTCAGCCATCTTAACAGCCAGGGCGCGAAAGCCGTTGGAATCAGCGGCAAGGATGCCGACCTGATTGTTGCGGAGCGCGAGACCGCGCAGGGCGATATTGGCTTTGTCGGTCGGATTAAGAAAATCCAGCCCGAAATCCTGGCGACATTGTCGGGCGCAGGCTATATTCCTGTGATTTCGAGCGTTGCAACGGGGGAAAAGGGCGAGTCGTACAACGTCAACGCCGACACCGCCGCTGGCGAGATTGCCGCTGCAGTCGGTGCCTGCAAGCTGATCTTGATGACCGATGTCGAGGGCATTTTCCGCGACTTTTCGGATAAGGATTCGCTGATCAACGAGATGAACATCAAGGAGGCGAAAAGCCTCATTTCCAGCGGCGCGGCGCAGAAGGGCATGATCCCGAAGCTGTCGGCGTGCATCACCGCGCTATCGGGCGGGGTCGAGCGTGCGCATATCATCGATGGCCGACACCCGCATTCGTTGCTGGTCGAAATGTTTACGGATGAGGGAATTGGGACGATGATCGTCCCATGATCGAAATTTGATGGGCTAACTGTAGGTGCTAACCAAGCGAGCTTGCGAGTGCGGTTCGCCCTTCCCGTCGAGGTATATTGCACATGAGCACGTCAACCGAACTACAATATGACGCCCACATCATGCACACTTACGCGCGTTTCCCAGTCACGTTCGTGCGCGGCGAGGGCATGTACCTGTGGGACGCGGACGGCAAACGCTACCTCGATTTTCTGGCGGGAATTGCGGTGAACGGTGTCGGGCATTGCCATCCGAAAGTCGTCGCGGCGATCCAGAAGCAGTGCGCGACTCTGATGCACACGTCGAACCTGTTCCATACAGAGCCGCAGGAGAAGCTGGCAAACGAGCTGATCGCGACGACAAACGGCGACTTCGAAGCGATGTTCTTCTGCAACTCCGGCGCGGAGGCCAACGAGGCCGCGATTAAAGTCGCGCGAA
Organism: uncultured Armatimonadota bacterium; assembly: GCA_963699265.1. Lineage (GTDB taxonomy): Bacteria > Armatimonadota > Armatimonadia > Armatimonadales > Capsulimonadaceae > CAXSEA01. The sequence goes on from OY969427.1 coordinate 4,401,176, forward strand.
AGCACGGCAAGCGGGACGGCCAAAACCGGACGAAGATCATCACGGCGACGAACTCGTTCCATGGCCGCACCTATGGCGCGTTATCCGCGACCGCGCAGCCGAAATATCAGGCAGCATTCGCGCCGGTAGTACCGGATTTTGTGTACGTTCCGTTCAACGATCTCGAGGCCCTCCAAGACGCGATGGACGACACTGTCTGCGCCGTGATGCTCGAGCCGATCCAAGGGGAGGGTGGGGTGTATCCCGCAGATCGCGAGTATCTAAAACACGCGCGGACGCTCTGCGACCATTTCGGCGCGATGCTCATCTTCGACGAGATTCAGACGGGCATGGGGCGCACCGGCGAGTGGTGGGCGTACCAATATTTTAAGGTGACGCCGGATATCATCACGTCGGCGAAAGCGCTTGGCGGCGGCTTGCCGATTGGCGCGTGCATCGCGCGCGGCGATGCCGCGACTACTTTGGTTCCTGGCGATCACGGGAGCACATTCGCCGGGAACGCTGTCGCGTGCGCGTCAGCGCTAGCGGTAATCGATGTGATCCGCAGCGAAAACCTGGTCAACAACGCCGCTGCACGCGGCGAATATCTGCATCGCCGACTGATGTTCGAACTTGCCGGACACATCACCGAAGTTCGCTGCATCGGCTTGATGGTCGGGATCGAGTTGCGTGAACCGACTGCCAAGAAGGTGGTATCGGAGGCGTTGAAGCTAGGGCTTGTCATCAACGCCACCGGCGACACCACCCTCCGCCTGCTCCCGCCCCTGATCGTGACGCGTGAGCAGATCGAAGAGGCAGTGGGGATTTTGGAAGAGGCGTTTAAGGCAGTGGTGGGCTGATGGGTAAAGTGATCGAAATTGAACTGTCCGATGCGGGGGACTTTCTTGACGCGATTTCACCCTGGCACGCAGAGAACGTAAATCTGCCCCTTACGCGGCAACACGAAGACGGTTCTCAGCAACTCAGCCATTACTCTCGGATCATCTACCGTGGCCATGCAAATGCACGATGGAAGTTGCTTCCGACAGTTCTTAGAACGGAATGGCAAGCTTCGGAAGGCTCGCCTAAAATATGTATATATAACCGCATCGAGAAAATTTCTGACGTAAAGTCAAACCTTGACAAAATCACTGCTGAGGCCTTTTCCCTTTGGCAATTCTTTCTGGGTGCCGACGCACTTGGTCTATCAATTCCAGAAGACGGGCAATTCCTGAGGCGAGACTTGGAAAGGTGGGCTCACCATGCTGGCCATGGCTATTATCAACTGAAGAGCTGGCCACCCACAGAACTTCTGTCATTGATGGCCTTGGCCCAGCATTATCGTGTGCCGACGAGGCTTCTTGATTTTACGTTCAATCCGTTTGCTGCTGCTTATTTCGCGGCATCGGAGGCGGCTGACGATAAACGGCGGCCAACGGACGCAACTCATATCGGCGTGTGGGCAATTGATGGTGATCCACTTAGAGAATTGTCTAGGGTCAGTTCGGACGCTGAACTGCAAGTTGTGACCGCATCAACTTACGGTAATCCAAACCTTCACGCGCAAGGCGGGACATTTCTACTGCATAGGTCCGACCGGGATGTAATACCGCACGAGTTGGACGTCGCTGAACCTATCGACGTTACAATTTCGCGTTGACTGCCAGAAACGCGGATGGTGAAGTTTACGCTGCCAGTCGGAGAGTCAGGACGTTTACTTCGGCTACTAGCCCAGGCACGAGTATCCGCAGCTTTCATTAGGCCGGGCCTCGATGGCGTCTGGGATGCCGTCGTTGAGCGAGCCAATTGGGACAAGCGCTGACGGAATTACAGTAGAATCTGCTCCGACAGTTACTAGCGTCGCCGGGGTGATGAGCGGAATTCGGCAGGTCTCGGTTATGCTGGGTCGAGCACATTGTCGTCCAGACTGCGTTCAGCTATGGAGAAGCCAACCATTCAATCTTCGAAGATATCGGTAAAGGCCCCCTGGCTCGGTAAGGTCTATCCTCGACGTTGGCGCAACTTCGAATTATGGACACCTGGAATTTGGGTAGGCTTGTTTTCAAACGCGTTGATGCAGGCTTTGGTAATCAACGTTGTGTTGCGGCGGACTGCGGAGGTCGCAGAAAGCGCGTACTACAATGCCCGATTCTTCGCGTTTATGCTTTTCATAGTGGGGATGGGATTGACTATAATTTGGCCGCGACATGACCTTAAGCAGCGGTTAATCGGAATCGTATTGAACATAGTTCCATTCTGGCTATTTCTGTTAACGTGGTCAGTGGCGATCGCCATTTGCCATATCGATATGACCGATGCCAGGTAAGGACAGGCATGAAGATCGAGCGATGGTTGGGAATATGCAGATTCCGGCATTTCGATTAGTTGTGGTCGTTTGTAATTTCACTAGATAAAGCTGACTCAGATGCATCAGTTTCCAAAATGGTTGAGTCAGCTAGCGAAGGGCTTCGCGATCCTTCTTGCGGCGGCTGGTGTTGGCAGTTTGTTGGTGTTTGTAGTACTTGCGGTTGCCTACGCACCAAAGACGCGCAATCCGGAATTGATTGTTTTGCCAGCGTCCATGAGGCTTGACTCGATTGGGAAGGCAATGAACATGTACATCGCTAGCCATAACGATCACCTACCGCCAATGGACGGTAATTCCGAGTTCATTGATGCGCTCGCAAGTGCTGCGCCAGCCAAGAACGTTTTTCTAGATGATCCAGAAATGCAGTATGTTGAACCGAACGCAAATCTGTCGCGTATCAAATTGGTCCAAGTCTTGTGCGACACGTACGTTCCGATCGCCTACATGTCGAACGGATCAATGGAAGTCGAAGCGTTAATTGGTCGCCGATCTGGCAAGGGATTGGTCTTTAAGATTTTGGATTTGGACGCTGGCCCGATTGAAAAGCAGTGCGTGTGGCAGCATTCAAAGGCGAATAAAGCATGACGACTCAACTTAACCACCCTCAACGCATGCAGCCGTCACCGAGGGGGCGGTCGGAGCAGTATGACATCCTGGGCGAGCCGATAAAAGATGCCGCTGGGATTTGGAAGAGGTGTTTAGGGCAGCGACGGCGCAGGTTTTGTCCGTCATCCCGACCGAAGCGAAGAATGAGCGTAGTGGAGGGAACACGTAGTCAAGATGCTCGAGAGTTCAGCCAATGTCTATGGTTTTCCAATGTGGGTTGACGGTGGCAATCAGCCTGACTTTCTTCGCCCTACGCCAAGTTTTCAGTTGCTTCTCGCGAGCAATGGCATCTTCAGCGTTTTCGTGATGCTCTGTGTAAATCAGCCGATCGCAGTTGTATCTGTGAGCAAACGTATTCGATGACGTGTCCGCATGGGATTGAAGGCGCGAAGGCAAGTCGGAAGTCACGCCGATATAGAGCGTGCCGTGGGCGTTCGTTAAGATATAAATGTACATATAATCCTTACTCGTACGAGGTGCCCAAAAGCGGAAAGCTGGGATGAAAAATAGCGAACTACGTGTTCCCTCCACTCCGCTCGTACCTCGCTTCGGTCGGGATGACGGAGCGGCGGCTTGGGCGAATTCTGTCATCCCGACCGGAGTACGGGAGCGGTAGCGACTGGACGTAGCGGAGGGAACACGTAGTCAAGCTCGGACGGAATATGAGGTTAGTGAAGCGCGACAGAGCTGCAGTGACATGGCAGCAACTGCTCACCTGAACCGGCAGCGCAGGAAACTACGTGTTCCCTCCACTCCGCTCGTTCCTCGCTTCGGTCGGGATGACGGAGCGGCGGTCTGGGCGAATTCTGTCATCCCGACCGGAGTACGGGAGCGGTAGCGACTGGACGCAGCGGAGGGAACACGTAGTCAAGCTCGGGCGGAATCCGAGGTTAGTAGAAGCGGGACAGAGCTGCAGTGACCGGGCTGCAACTTCTCACCTCGCCCCGTAACGCAGAAAACTACGTGTTCCCTCCACTCCGCTCGTTCCTCGCTTCGGTCGGGATGACGGAGCGGCGGCTTGGGCGAACTCTGTCATCCCGACCGGAGTACGGGAGCAGTAGCGACTGGACGTAGCGGAGGGAACACGTAGTCAAGCTCGGGCGGAATACGAGGTTACTAAAGAGGGAAAGAGCTGCAGGGACTTGCCAGCAACTGCTCACCTGACCCGGTAGCGCAGGAAACTACGTGTTCCCTCCACTCCGCTCGTTCCTCGCTACGGTCGGGATGACGGAAAATGCCAGTATTTGCAATCAATAGACACTTATGACCACCCAACTGAACTACCCTCAACGCATGCAACCCCCACCGAGGGGGCGGTCGGAGCTGTACGACATCCTGGGCGAGCAGCGGTTGCGCGGGCGCGACTTGCTGTCGATTGCCGATTTCACGTCGGATGAATTGCAGTTAATGCTGGATGTCGCCGCGAAACTGAAGCTCAACAAATTCGACGAGACCCAGACGCTGTTCTCAAAGGGCCAGACGTTGGCCATGCTGTTCGAGAAGCCGAGTTTGCGCACTCGGGTGACGTTCGAAGCGGGCATGACCCAGCTTGGCGGAAGCGCAATCTATCTTGAAGGCAAACTGGGTGTCCGCGAGGCGATCCCGGATGTCGCGCGCAACCTGGAGCGGTGGGTCGATGGCATCATGGGTCGGGTTTTCGATCACCAGACGCTGGTTGAGCTGGCGGACAATGCGTCAATCCCAGTTGTCAACGGCCTATGCGACCGCGAGCATCCCTGCCAAGCGTTGGCCGATTTTCAGACCTTGATCGAGCGCTGGAACGGCGAACTCAAAGGCCGCAAGCTGGCGTACATCGGAGACGGCAACAATGTCGCCCACTCGCTTATGCTGCTTGGCGCGAAACTGGGCGTTACGGTCGCGATCGGCTGCCCGAAGGGTACGAACCTGCTGAAGACATCACCGCTCAGGCGACTGCCGACGCCAAAACGACCGGCGGCGCGATCCTGATCCACGAGGATCCAAAAGAAGCCGTGGACGGTGCCGATGCGATCTACACCGATGTCTGGACATCGATGGGTCAGGAGGACGAGACCGCCAAGCGCAAGAAGGCCTTTGCGCCGTATCAGGTGAACGCGGCGTTGGTTGCACTGGCCAAGTCCGACGCGCTCATCCTGCACTGCCTCCCGGCGCACCGCGGTGAAGAGATCACTGCGGACGTGCTCGACGGGCCGAACTCGGTTGTATTTGATCAAGCAGAAAATCGTTTGCACGCGCAAAAGGCGGTGCTGAGTTTGGTTTTGTAGGAGAGTAGCGTAAGCGCACGGCGCCTGCGACAAAAAACGCGAAAAATCGCCCAGCGGCGACAGAGCGTTCTGAAAAGGAAAGAGCATGCCAAAAACAGTCGTTTTAGTTTATTCAGGGGGTCTCGATACCTCCGTCTGTATCCCGATGATGCGGGAGGAGTACGGGTTCGAGCGGATCGTCACGGTGACGGTCGATGTCGGCCAGCCTGCGGAAGATATTGAAAGCGCAGAGACGCGCGCGCGGGCGATGGGCTGTGAGCACTATACTGTTGATGCGAAGGCCGAGTTTGTGACCGATTATTGCTGGCCGGCGGTCAAGGCCAACGGCGACTACCAGGGCTATCCGCTTTCAACGGCTATTGCGCGACCGCTCATTGCGCTCAAGGCGGTCGAGATTGCGAAGAAGACAGGCGTGGACGCGTTCTGCCATGGCTGCACCGGCAAGGGCAACGATCAGTTCCGCCTCGAATATGTCATGCGGACTTTGATGCCCGATGTCCCGATCATCGCACCGATGCGCGAGCACAACTACACACGCTCGGAGGAGATACAGTACGCCAAGGACCGCAACCTGCCGATCTCGGTGAGCACCGACAAAATCTGGAGCATCGATGAAAATCTTTGGGGCCGCTCCATCGAGGGCGGGCGTCTTGAAGAGCCAGATTTTGCGCCCCCGGAGGAGATTTTCCAGTGGACAAGCAGCCCCGATAACGCACCAAACGAGGCGCAAATTGTCACCATCGGCTTCACGGAGGGTATCCCAGTTTCGCTGGATGGTCAGAACCTCCCGCCGCTTGATCTGGTCAAGTTGGTTAAGGAGATTGCGGGCAGACATGGCGTCGGACGTGTCGATATCATGGAGGACCGCATGCTGGGGCTCAAGGTGCGCGAAAACTACGAGTGCCCCGCCGCGGTTTTCCTGCTCAAAGCCCACGCCGCACTCGAAGGCCTGATCGCGACCGCTGCTGAGCGGGCGTTTAAAGTGATGGTCGATCAAAAATGGGGCGAGCTCGCCTATCAAGGCCTCTGGTTCGACCCGCTCAAGGAGGATTTGGAGGCGTTTATCGAGACAATACAGCGCCGTGTCACCGGCGAAGTGCATCTCAAATTCTACAAGGGCGGGTTAACTGTGCTCGGACGGAAATCTGACTGGGCTCTGTACAACGAGGATCTGGCATCGTTTGACAGTAAAACGTTCGACCAGAGCGAAAGTATCGGCAATGTCAAAACCCACGGTATGCAGTCGCGCATGTACTGGGCACTTAATGAGAAGATGGGCGGGTAGGATTTAGGAACGCTGCAAGTTAGTCCATCATCCCGACCGGAGCGAAGAATGAGCGAAATGGAGGGAGCAGGTGGTTCGCTTGACGATAATGTTTGCGTAAGGCGAACTACGTGTTCCCTCCACTCCAGTCGTTCCTCCTTCCGGTCGGGATGACGGAAAGTGCTTGTCAATAGGCAATTGGAAATGTTTCGCAATCGACCATTTATGGCGCGGCTCTATGGACTCGTCATTGCGCTGCTGATGTGCATCGGCATGATCTGGTGGCTCCTGAACAAAGGCCTACCAACCATTCCGCTGCAGTGAGGTCAGAACGAGTACTTCGAATAGCTAGCAGCACGAATTTGCCGCTGGCCAAGTTTTCGTCCGCCCATAAGCTGAATCATGATGAGACCTGAGAAGAAGCCGCCAATGTGCGCAAAGTAGGCGACTCCGCCATTCGCCATCCCTCCAAGCCCCGAAACGCCTTCAATGATCTGCAAGGCAATCCAAATCCCAATCACCCAAAAAGCCGAAATCTCGCGAAAGATCGGCAAAATGATGATCCAAAACATGGTTAGGACTCTAGCCCCGGGATAAAGGACGATGTACGCGCCGAGCACGCCCGCGATTGCCCCCGACGCACCGAGAGTTGGGATCAGCGAATACGGATCAACCGAAATCTGCGCCAGCGCAGCTACGAGACCGCAGACCAAATAGAAGATCAGGTAGCGTAGTCTGCCCATTGCATCCTCGACATTGTTGCCAAATATCCAAAGGAACAGCATGTTTCCAGCAAGATGCAGAAAGTTCGCATGCAAAAACATCGCAGTGAAAATAGTAAGCCAAGTTGGCTCAATCGTTGGATAGATCGGGATGTCTGTGTGCGAGTCGAGGGGCAAGCGGTTGACCGCTTCTGGCGGTGCGGACGTGAAATGCGTGGAGCCGTCTGGAGATATATGCAACACGCCCGATTGCGCATGGCGCGTAACTATGTCCGCCGGGATCATTTCGAAAATCGGCTTGTAGGCGAGCGGCTGAAAAAAGAAGATGTACACATTCAGCGCGATCAGCAGGACGGTGACGATAGGAAATGAAGCGGTTGGGTTGTTGTCCTTTAGAGGGATCATTTTGGGACAGCTCCGGCAGATGCATGGCGAGAGTTCTGGTCGGTTGGATTTGTGCTACGATTATACTCGCGCCCTATGAGTACATCTGTTAGTCAAAGTCATCACTTTCTTGGCGAGATTGTCGAAGTAACGTCGACATCGTTTTGTGCACAGTGCTTCAATCCGAGGCGCAGCGATCCCCCGTGCCTGATCGACCCACCGGACTTCGGATCGTTCGTCAAGATCGGCCAAGCGCCGGGATCAATTGATAGCAGCCCGGTCTCGTCCGAAATGGTGGATGATGAAGCGGACCCGTTTGAGAATATGGGTGTGCCGAAGAAGCCAGTGGTTATGGACGCCGGATGGACGCTTGCCGTAGTAACACATGCGCGCATGACCGCGCTCGATGCCGGACGACGGCCGATGGCCCTTGGCTACGATGACCCGGAACAGATTCGCCACGAGCAGCCCCAGATTTTTGAGCTGCTGACTACGGAATTTGATGGAGCGCTGATTGGATTTACGGACGACAAGGGACATTTGAGGCGCTATCTTCCGCCCAAGCCGCCGCGTCTGCATCGCCGCGTTTACGCATGCACTTCGGCGGAGATTCTCGCGATCACTGCCGACTTGCAGTTCCTTCAGCCAATGTTGTCGTCTGGGCGAGTGCCAGGCGGCTCGGACGTGCCTATCGAGGAGCTGGTTGCGGCAATTTTGCGTAGCGGACTTTCGGCGCGCGACGGCGACCCCGCGTATTTGCGCTTGGCGGGAACAACTGTCGCCGCCATGCTTGGCGCCGATTACAACCGGTTGCAGGCGATCATGCGGAGCGTTGCCGGTTGACTGGTCCGGCAACGCTCATATGAGACTACTTGGTGATGACATCCGACGCGCCGGGCTTAGCGGGAGTCGCTGGCGCACCGCTGGGTTTAGCTGGCGTGGTCGGGACCACGGCGGGCTTAGGCGTCGGTGGCACAAATGGCGGGAGGTCTGCCGCACGGGTCTTCGCCTCACCAATTAATGGCGCGATGATCGTTCCCGGCAGGATAAACTGCGTGTGGTAATCCGCCAAGTCATCCCGCAAAAGCCCCGAAACCGCTGCTCCCATACGGTCGGCACCATTAGTCGAAGGCTGCATCTCAAACGAACTTAGGACGCCAATGATCTGCCCGGAGGCATCGTAAATCGGCATGGCAAGTCCGCCCGCTTCCCCTTCCGGAACATACGCCTTTCGCGGCTTGGTGATCGTTCCGGCGATCCTATCCTCAACCGCGAATGGGGCATAGTCAAATTCTTTCCCGAGGCGCATTGCGGAAATGGTGACATCGCCGACATTTGGCGCAGGCGCGACATTGGCGAAGTTGACAAACGGCAGAGTGCGGCCCTTGAGGTCGCGAATCTGGATAAACGCGAGTCCGAGATTCGAGTCGGACGCGGCGATGGTGCCGTTGTATTCCGTAATCTCGTCGCCAATGGTGATCTTGAGGTCGGTCGGATTGACCTTGATGTCCGCTTCGGTATCGTCGGGCGGGACACCCATGGCGTTCTTGAGGCGCTCACTCGAAAAGTAGCCGTTCGTGGCCATGATCAAGCCGTCCGGCGAAACTACGACACCGTAAAGCGTTGCCACAAAGTCCATATCGTTCGACTGACCGCGGGCCTTCATCTCAGCATGTATGACGGCCCGAATCGACACGACTGCTGGCGCAAGTTTGGCGGTCACTGCAGCCATCGCATCGCCGGTCGGATCGGCCTTTGCGGGAAAAGCGGTGAAGCTACCGAGAAGCGCAAGCGCGGAAATCCCAGCGGCCAGAGTGAGCTTGCGGGTTCGAAAAATTGTCAAAATAGGCTCCTTGAGTAGTGCTAGTTGCTGCGAGAAGGGGGCATCAATCCTGCGATTCGGTCAATACGGTGATCTTTGACCAGTCAGGTTCGATGAACACGAACTGCGTCGATGCCTGTCTACGCACAAAAATCTCGATGCTGTGCGGCTTGGTCTTGAGCGCGTTGGACATGGTCGCTTTGATATCGTCAACTTTAGTGATCGACGTGCCGTCGATGGAAGCGATCAGGTCATCAGCGCGAAGTCCTGCGATGTTCGCATAGCCGCCCATGGTGGTCTCCGTGACCAGCACCCCGGTTTGGCTCGGCGACCAGTGGTGCTCGTATCGGTCGATGGCGTTGATATCACGCACGGAAAACTCAAGCTCCTTCTGCGACAGGCTTTTCGCCTCGGCAGCGGACTCCGGAGACGCTTCTAGTTTGACCGGGATAATTATGGAGCCACCGCCGCGCATGACCGTAAGCTGCGCAGTGTCGCCCACATCGAGCGCTTCGACCGCTTGATGCAGGTCGTCGGAGTCCTGCGGGCGCGATGCGTCCATGACGCTGTCATTCAATTTTGTGATGATGTCGCCGACCTTCAGTCCGGCCTTATTGGCTTCGGTGTAAGGATAAACTTCGGTGACGCGAAAGCCCTTCAAGTCCGAATTTCCGAGGGCGGCAGCAATGTCGGGTTCGACCACCTGAGTTTTGATTCCGAGCCAGGCATGTGGGAGTTCGCCGCCGCCCGAATCTGTTTGTGGATGATTGAGCGTGACGGTGGTGACCATCTGTTCGCTGTCGCGGCGGTACTCCACCAGCGCTTTGTCGCCGGGCTGACTGGACTTAGTGGCAGCAACCAAAATGTTCTTGAACGAGTCCTCGTCTGAAATCGCATGGCCGTTCAGGCTGGTGATGATGTCGCCTTCCTCAATGTTAGGCTGAGCAGTCTCAAACGGATATCCCGCGCGTACTCCCGTGACTTCCACTCCGCTCGTGCCCGGCAAGTACTCCTCTTGCGCCATTGCGGGCGTGATGCCGCGCACGGTCAAGCCGGCAGCGGGAAAGTCCTCTTCGTCGCCGAGGTACGGATCCATCCAATTGAGGGTTGCGGTTTTGGTTTCCGATTTGCTGTCATAAAGGAGCGTAACCGCCATTTTTTCGCCCTGCGCGTGCGCGGCGATCTGCTGGTAGAAAAGAGGAACTTGTTCGAAAAACACGACATTGACCGGTTTGCCGTCAATCGACGTGATAATCGAGCCTGGCTGAATTCCAGCCTTATCGGCAGGGGAATTGGGCGCGACCGACGACACCAGTGCGCCGCTGGTTCGTCCCAGCTTCTGCACCGGCAGTATGTCAACGCCAAGCCAGCCGCGACGCACCTCGCCGTACTTGATGACCTGCTCAAACACCTGGCGCGCGATATTCGACGGGATCGCAAAACCAACACCATCGCCACCAAGCTCGTTGATGCCGATCACTTCGCCCTTAAGATTGACCAGCGGGCCACCGGAGTTTCCCGGAAGAATGAGTGCGTCGTGCTGTATCCACCTGGTAAATGTACCGGTGCGTTCTCCGGTTTCGAGATTTTGGTCTTCGATTTGAGTTCCGGTGAAGTCCGTGAAGACGCGCTTTGAATTGGAAACGATACCGAGAGTCATCGATGACGAGAGCAGTAGAGGGTTGCCCATCGCGAGCACAAAGTCGCCGACCTGCATTTTGTCTGAGTTTCCGAGCTTCGCATAGGCGAGGGGACCGCCGCCTTTTGGCACCTCCAGCTTCAGGACGCTGATATCCGCTAGCGGATCGTGACCAACGACATCCGCACGGTACGAAACGCCGTCACTGGTTGTACAGGTAATGCGGGTCGTATGTCCGGCGACATGGAAATTGGTGAGGACATAGCCATCCGGGCTGATGATGACGCCGCTTCCTGCTGCCGGGCTTCGCTGCGCACGCCCGCCCTGGAAATAGCGCGCGACTACCGCAATGTTTACAAGTGCGGGATAGACACTGGCGCGGGCATGGTCAAGATCATGTCGGAACGAATCGCCAGCGGCTGCAGGTGCGGCGGACAGCTTGGCGATTGCATTTCCGGCTGCCTGCGCCGGTTGTGCGCTGTTCCAAATGAGGGTTGCAGCCATTATCGCTGCGGAACCGATCAGCTTCAAGGAGGGAGTCGAGCGAAAGAAAATCAAGGTCATGCGTTCCTGTGTACGAAAGTAGGGCTTCTGAACCCACTGGGAAATTTCACGGTGAGCGGCATAAAGCGGCGCACAGACTAGGGAAAGAATACCAGGTTTCCGGCATTTTGTTCCAAGTCGGCTGCACCGCTTGCGCTGAAAGCCATTAGCAGTATTACCGATCCGCGCCGGAAAGCGTTCCCAACTGACAGGATCGAGGACACATTGGCCATGCGGCCAAAAAAAAGCAATTGGGAGCGGAGCGGGGGTTGTGCTATTGCGATGAAACCAATTAAGAGGCGACAGCAGCCATTGTTTGCTGGCTGACGAGTAATTTCCGACTTATGACGCCATCCGTTTAATCGATAGGTAAGCCGGGTACCATGCAGATCGGCTGCTTCTTGGCCATAATAAATGAAACGGTTCCTCGGCCTTCTACAATTAGCACTGACTTTGGCAGTTAGCGTTGCTGCTTGTGGCGCAGCGCGTAGCGACCGATCCCCATTTACGTACGACTCGGCAGTCGCACTCAGTCCGGTCTATGTCGGATCGGGAAGATTCGACGAATGCCGCTTTATCAAGCTTAGCTACGCCGGATTTGAGAATGATCGCGTTCCCGCGCTGTTGATTTTGCCGCTTAACGCCAGCCCCGCGCATCCAGCACCATGCTTGCTGATTATTCACGGTCTTGGGGGTCGTAAGGAAGTGATGCAGCCGCTCGCGCGGATTGCGGCGGAGGACGGGTATGCGTCACTGCTGATCGATCTGCCGGGGGCAGGGCAGCGATATCGGGCAATGCCGAAGTTCGAGAATGCCGACCAGATCGCGGACTATGTGCGCACGGACTTTGTGCAGAGCGTCGTCGATTTGCGGCGCGGCCTGGATTACTTGCAGTCACGCAAGGATATCGATTCGAGCAATTTTGGGCTAATTGGACTTTCGCTTGGAGGGTTTATCGGAGTCGATCTTGCAGGTGTCGATCCGAGAATCAAGAGCGTCGCGCTGATTTCGGCTGGGGGCGGTCTGCCCGCCATCCTATCGTTCCAAGCCGAGCACAAAGTGATTTTTGGCGGCGCGGATTACACCACGATCATTCGCTCGGCGGATATGCAGCGTCTTGACGGCGAACTGGCCTCTGTCGATCCGATCAATTATGTAGCACGCATCGCGCCGCGCCCCATTCTCATGGAAAATGGTGCCTCTGATCAGATCGTCCCGCCGCCTGCCGCGCAAAATCTTTATGACCGCGCGGGCCAGCCGAAGTCGATAGATTGGTATGCGGGCGAGGGGCATACTCCATCGCCTCTTGGAATCTACGCTTCGCTGACCGTCTTCCTGCATCAGCGCCTCCCGATCAAGGCCGCCAGCCGGGTGACTTCGCTGAGTACTCCTCAAGTCACCCAGTAGATCTGCCGATATGAAGTGCGTATGTCACTTCCGCAGGCGATCCATCTATCCGAAAGCAACCACCCCGAAAAACCGGCAAACGATCAGCGTTTGCGCGTCAACGGCTGGGTCTGCTTTCTGGCAGGATTAGCCTTCATTCTAGGCGCGCTGATCTTCCTGGAGATCAGGCAGCCGTTCTACTTCGCCCAGGACGACAGTTTGGCCGGAACGCTCGGCGGGTTTAAGCTCAACTGCGAGACCTTCTTACACGGCGACTATCCTGCGTACAATCCTTATCAGTTCCTTGGCGCGCCGCAGATGACGGTCGGCTACTCGTGCGGGACTTATCCGCCGCTTTATATCTCCTATCTGTTCGCAAAGTATGTTTGCCGCAACACGAACACGCTTCTCGATGCCTTTTGCATCCTGCACATTTTGCTTGGCTATGGCGCGACTTGGCTGCTGGCGCGTAAACTCGGGGCTCGGCCGTCAATTGCCGCGCTGAGCGCGGTATCGTTCAGCGTCTCCGGCTTTTCGCTGATTTGCGGTCGATCGTGGTGCATTCCGGAGCCAACTACAACCTACCTTCCTCTTTGCTTTCTCTTTTTGCTCGGCTTACAGGAAAAAAATGTCTCCTGGAAATGGGTGGTTGGCGCTGGATTCACGCTTGGCCTCTATCTCAATTCCGGATTTGCGCAACTGTTTGCTTACGCGATGATCTTTGCCCTTATTTGGGTAGCTGTTGCGCTAGCGTGCGGCAAAATTGTCTGGCAGCGAGCTTTGCTTTGTGTCCCAGTGATGCTGATTGCGCTTGCGATGGCTGCGCCGATTCTTGTGTCATTCCACCAGAACACGTCCGGTTGGCACCGTGATGTGCCCGAGGGGCCTAGGTTGATCGCGACGAATCTAGTCAACATGTTCCTACCCGCCAACATTTCGCCGGAGATCACATCTGGCCTTGGGGCGATGTTCTGGGGGAGCACCAACTACGAGCTTGTCGGGGAGCTTTACTACTGCTCGACCATTTTGGTCGGTGCTGCGCTGGTCACTGGAGTATGGGGTTTGGTTTTTGGCATAGCTTCGCCGAACCGGAAACAGGCAATTTGGGATCACTCCTGGCCCTTACTTGCGCTGATCGCGTTGGGGTTTTGCTTCGGAACTCAGGGGCCTTTCTGGCCGCTGCTGGCCAAGCTGCCGCTGTTTGACAAGATGGAGGATCCGTTCAAGTTTATCCCGTTCTTCAACCTGTTCGCGATGATGGGTGGCGCTCTTGCGGTCGAACGGTACTTGAATCGACAATCAAAATCCTTGCACGTAGAGTGTGCGCTGGTAGCAGCGAGCGTTCTTTTGCTTTGCTGGCATGTGGACATGTCGAAGTCCACATTCTACACGTTCGGCGACACTCCTTATCCCAAGATGCCCGCACAGATGGCGAGTTTGCTTAAGACCGATCCATATCCGCTACGCGTGCTGTCGATAGCACCCTTTCACTCCGTGCAAAAGGGATTTTTTCTGAGCCTCAACAACGATTGGCCCACGGAATATCGAATCCCCGCTTATGGCGGCTACGATCCGGCAGTTGCGGTTTTGTCCAGCTCGGTGGCGACGAACCAGTTGATGAGCGACCATCCGTTTGAGATGGCGCGCGCGTACGGGATCAAGTGGATCGTTTTCTGCACGCCAAAGCCGGGGCCGAACGCTCTCATTTACGGCTCGGAGCGGGTCTACACGCGCGGGAATCCGTTCTATGCCAGGTACGTCGCGGGCCACATAGCCGCCTACAAATACGGGCCAGTATCGCTCTTTCCCACTGAAGGGGCCGATCCGTTTGCATTTGTGATGGGTCGGTCAAAGAGCGCTTTGCCGGTGAAGTTGTCGGGGGCGGGAGCGGATGTGGACGTGTCGTCGCTAGATCAGGCCCAGCAGGTCGTTGTCGGGCTTAGTGATCGCCCTGGAATTGCAGCGGCCCTTGACGGCAAACCGCTGAAGGTTGGCACGGATCAATGGATGCGGATCGTGGTGACTGTTCCGGCTGGCGGACACGATCTTACCATCCGCATGCCGGTCGCTTGGGGACTCTCCGCGAAGTTGGCCGCGATTCTTCTGGCGATGGCAGCGGGGCTTGCTTTCGTGCTACTTCGAACAGACGAGCGGAAAGCAGTATCCGTCTTTGACGCCGATGAGCAGGACGACGAAGCTTTGCCCATCGCAGCTTAGACCGGTCAAACCCTCAGGCAGCGGCGAGCGAGTAGCCTGTCATCTCTTGCAGCCGACGGGTCGTGCGCACCAAAATATCCAACGCTCGATCAAGCTCTTCTTCGCTCGTCGTCCGTCCCAAAGTAAGGCGAATCGATGACCGGATGCGATCCATCGGCAACCCCATGGCGGTCAGCACATGTGACGGTTCAATACTGCCCGACGAGCACGCCGAACCTGACGAAGCGCACACTCCCGCAAGGTCGAGGTTCAGCAGCATTGCCTCGCCTTCGATTCCCGGCAGGCTGATGTTGATGTTATTTGGCAGGCGACCGGTAGGGTGACCGTTGAGCTTGAGCTCGGGGATTGCGTCAAACGCGCGGCCTAGGAAATTGTCCCGCAGAACGGTCATCCGCTTCGCGGTGGCGTCGCGCTCTCGAATCAAGCACTTCACCGCAGCGCCAAAGCCGACAATGCCGGGAACATTCTCCGTCCCGCATCGCCTGCCGCGCTCCTGACCACCCCCATGTACAATCGGATCAATCGGCGTTCCCGACCGCACATACAGGGCGCCAATTCCCATTGGGCCGTAAATCTTGTGCGATGACAGTGTCAGCGCATCGACATTGAACGCGCGGACGTTCAGCGGCAACTGTCCGAAAGTCTGGACGGCGTCGATATGCAGATAGACACGAGCCTTGCGGCAAATCTCGCCAATCTGCTCGACAGGCTGGATGGTGCCGATCTCGTTGTTGGCATGCATCACTGAAACAAGGATCGTTCGCTCGGTAATGGCGTCCTGAACATCTTTCGGATCAACTCGGCCAAACTCATCCACCGGCAAAATCGTAATATCAAAGCCGACGGACTTCAAAAACTTCGCCGAATTGAGGACCGCATCGTGCTCAATTGCCGTTGTAATCAAATGGTTGCCGCGGTGCTTGTTTGCGAGCATGATCCCAACGAGGGCCAGATTATCGGCCTCTGTGCCGCCGCTGGTGAACGTGATCTCGGAATGCTCCGCACCAATTGCATTTGCTATGGTGTCGCGAGCATCGTCGAGCGCCGACTTGGCCGCCTGGCCAACGGCGTGGATGGACGACGGATTGCCGAATCGCTCGACTCCGAGGAACGGCTCCATCGCCTGACGGACTTCGGGGCGTACGGGTGTGGTAGCTGCGTGATCTAGGTAGATGGTCATCTTATTTCTAGTTTACTACGATTAGGTGCTCGCCGGAATGGAGGCGGTAAGCATAAAAGTGCGAATCGAATGTAAGTATATTTCGAACCTTGGAGTCTTCGGCAGCAAGAAGTAACGTTGCGTCGGCATAATCGCATGGCTGATCTAGAAAACTTTCCATGTAATTCTTAGCTCTCAGCGGCCCATTCGAAGCGCATCGAAGAACGACCAGAGTACCGTACTCGATCATTCGCCAAACCTTTTCGTGGCCAACGGGACCGTTTGCAGTTCCGGCAAGATATAGGATCTCGGTTAGGCATGCCTCGGTTGTAATCATGTTTACGGTTATTGTCGAAGTTGCCTTAACAGCCTGCGCGTGAAACTTGTCCCGATTGTCTACTAACGCAACGATAAATCCGGAATCAACTAGGATCACACGGCGCCTCGATCTCTGACCATGATTTGCCGTCCGCGCGAGGGGTACTGCTGACTGAACCAACCACGCCAAGTTCATTTAGCCGGTCAAGCAAAGTACGCCCTGCCAAATACGTGTCTTGAACCACCAGGGCCTTGACATAATCTGCCGGGTCGCCGTTGCCGGCCTCCACGGCTCTTTGGGTCAGCTTCGCCTCTTCTTCGGGTGTAAGGTTGAGTGTGATAGTCATTAGAAACTCCGTCAGAATTCGATACCGTGAGTCAGCATATAAAAATTATACCTAACCGCCGGCACCTGGCGTTCCGCCGATTGACGCATTATCGTGGATGAATCGCGGGTAGTACGACAGGGCTTTTGCCTGGGCAGCAGCGGCCTCGGCAGTTTTCCCTTCGTGCTGATTGATCCGAACAATTGCCGTCATCACGCTGCCGTAGACCGCTTGCAGCTTCTGATCAAGCTGCGGCCCACCTTCGCCGACCTCCGCCGCGCGCATGGCGTTGGTCGATCCACCCTCGTCGCAATAGGTCTCCAGAATCGTTTCGGCGCGTGTCAGGTAGTCCATGGCGGAGGGATTGTTCGTCTTGGCGGCGTCGATTCCGAGCGCACCGTCGGCCAGAGCGTAGCGATATTCGACAATCTCCGTGATCGGTCGGACATTGCCGTACAAGCCAGCGCCAAGATCGGCAATCTTTCGATAGAAAGACATCGCACCATCATGATCGCCTAGCTCCTCGCTGACTTCTGCGCCGCGATTAAGCAGCTCGAGGGAATTCGGATCGAGGGTAAGACCCGTCCTAATATCCGCAAGCGCAAGCTGAGGTCTGTTCGATTGGTCGTACAGCTCGCTTCTGCGGTAGTAGAACACCGAATCCGGGCCAAGCGAAATGGCGCGGCTAAGTTCGCTTTCTGCCTGCGACACTTGCCCAAGCGGAATCAGCGATTTCCAGGCGTAGTCGGAGTGATAGGTGGCGTCGAGCGGATCAAGAGAAACCGCTTTGGCGAAATCGCCAGTCTTAGCGGCACCTGCGGCTGCGGTCCAGACGAGACAAATGACGCACGAGACTAGCGCGGCCGCGGCACCTAAGATTGCGATAAGTCTTATCGTTCGTGGCGGCGCGGGATTTTGATGGGGCGGATAATTCAGCATGGCCGTGCCAGTACCGTGAACTACGCCAGCCAGCACGAACAACGTCACTGCGAAAATGGTTAAATTCCAATCGGAATCGATAAAGTTTTGCAGAAATCCGGCCAGAAGCCCAGCGACCAAGCCACAAAGCAGCAAGCGGTCGTCGGTTGCTGCGAACACCTGCAACGTCGCTTCATTGCCTAAATCTTGAGATGCTGAAACGTGCGTGGCCGCTCTGATTCCGCGGCTAAGTACTGAAGTCAAAATCAGACACAACACGAGAAGTCCTAGCAGGCCAAACTCGTCTAAAAATTGCAAATAACCGCTGTGCGCGACGCGGGTGAAGCTGACCAAGGCGACCTTTGGATAGGTGTAGGTGAACATTCCCGGCCCAGCTCCAAGGAGGATATGCTGTTCGGCCAGCTTCAACGCCCCACGCCATGTCCAGATTCGAAACTCGCCGGAATGTTCCTGATCCCTCATCGCTCCCGCGCTCAGGCGATGGAGAAGCGGAGCTGCGAAGACGACTGCGCCGACGAAGCATGCTCCAACAAGCGTTGTGGCACGCTTGCGGAAGGAGGGTTCGAGCGTCAGCGTGCCTGACTTTCGGGCAAAGAGTACGAGGGCGACAAAGACGACCAGCCCGACGGTGATGCTGACAAGGGCGAAACGCGATCCCGTTGTTGGCAAAACGGCAAGCTGCAACACGAGTGCAAGCGCATAGAGCCAGCTTGCGCGCTTACCTTCACCAGATGGTGCTCCGAGAAACACGGCGAGAGTCAGCGGTATGGTCAGGAGAAGATAGGCTGCAAAGTAGTCAGGCGTCGATGTCCCGAATTCGCGCCAGTTCGGAATGTGATTTCGAAACACCGTCACCAGATAGTCTTGAACACCGATTGCACTGGCGACAGTCGCTGCAAATATGACGGACAATACGATGGCATACCGCGAAACTCGATTAAGAGATGCCCAGCCAGCGGAACCAGTTATGCACAGCAATCCGAACCAATAAGCTAGTCCCTTGAACATCACGTCAGCGTGTTCGCCATGCAGATTAGCAAGTACAGAGATAGCGCCGACGATCAGAAAAAACAGCGGTGCGGCAAATGCCCACGGGTAACGGTCTGATTGATTGCCGACGTTCCGCGCAACGAAACCAAAGGCAATTGCAGCCGCAAGCAGTCCAAGTGCAAGGCAAAGATTAGTCCAGACCTCGTCACCGGGTATGCCCGCCAAGAGGGGAGCGATAATGGCGGCAGCAGCGACTAGCAGGGTAGGCAGTAGCTGTAAGAGCGTCACTCTCGACCGCCCTTCGCTTGCCACCAACGAACGATGTCAGCGCGACGCCGGTTCAGAATACGAAAGGCTGCGCGCACCCACAGGCCAGTCTTGACTGCAGCGCGCCGAATCGGGCGAAAACCCGGCGTGTGCTTCTCGTCATAGAGCTCCCAGGAACGGTGAAATTCCCAGATCATCTTCTCGGCGTTTTTGTCGCTGCTTGCGCCGATCTTGTGGGTCACGACCGCCCTGGGGCAGTACCAGACTTCCCAACCTGCATCCCATGCGCGTTTGCAGATATCGACATCCTCGCAGTACATGAAAAACTGCTCGTCGAGCGCGCCAATCTGCTTGACCAGTTCGGTCTTGATCACCATTGAGCAACCCGAAACCCAGTCAACTGAGCGCGGCTGTGTGTGATCGACATCCTCCATCAGATATTGATGCGCCCACTTGTTGTTTGGAAAAAGACGGCCAAGCAGCGTGTTGCGGAAAAATCCAGCGCGCACGGTCGGAAATCGCCTGCAGGAGTATTGCAGCGATCCATCGGGATTCAGCACTTTGGTGCCGAAAATGCCGACTTTTCCCCGCTCGTCGCCGAATTTGACGATCTCGTCGAGCACCACAGGAGATTCGACGAATGCGTCTGAGTTCAACAAGTACGCATATCGAAAACCGGCTTCTATCGCTGCTGTAATTGCCTGATTGTTCGCCTTCGAAAATCCGCGGTTGTCGGGATTTCGAACGAGATTTGTCTGCGGGAACTTTTCGGCGACCATGTCCGCGCTGCCATCCGACGATGCGTTGTCAACCACGTACACGCCAAAGCTGACCGATGGCGCTGGTTCGGCAAAAAGGCAGGTGAGGCAGTGCTGGAGGTCCTGGCGGGCGTTCCAATTGACCACGATGACGGCGATGTCAGGCATTCGGGAGGAGGATGGTATTCGGTTTGGAAGATTTAGCGCCTGATTAGCTGCGCGCCAGAATGGATTGTAGCGCACAACTGGCGCGAATGGCACAGATGATCAGGTGGAGGGCCTCAGGCGGCATATTCGCGGCGTAGTGTTTTTCGTAAAACTGTATCAGCGATCGATGCGATTCGCGCACCATGGACCGCTTTGGCGCCTTGCTCGTACCCTGCCCTCCGTAGTGGACAATCTCAGCGTCGGGCGTAAAGTAGATTTTCCAGCCAAGTTGCTTGGCGCGATAACACCAATCTACTTCATTGAAGAAAATCGGGAAGTCCGAATCGAGTTCACCAACCGATTCGTATGCCGTGCGAGGGATCATTAGAAATGTCCCCATCGGCTGGTCCGCCTCGACAACACTGTCGTATTTGAACCAGCTCATGAAATACGCGCCAAGCGTTTTGCTCGACGGATTCAGGCGTCTTAGCCCCGAAAGCTCGAAAAACAGCGCAAACGGAGTCGGAAATCCACGCAGACTCGGTTGAATAGTGCCGTTAGGATTGCGAAACAAGACGCTTATCGCGCCTGCTCGCGGCATCTCGAACAGGAACTTGAGAGAGTTTGTGAATGTGGTTTGATTCACGCGCACATCGGGATTGAGCAGAAGCAAGACGTCGCCGAGGGCGCGCCTCAGGGCGATATTGTTGGCGTCGGCATAGCCCAAGTTTTCGGATTGCGCGAGCAAAATGACTTCGGGAAACTCTTCCGCGACCATCGCCGCGCTGCCGTCGGATGAGGCGTTGTCCACAACGATGACTTCGATATCCTCGCCTTCCGGCGGATAAGCGTCGATCGACGCGAGGCACTCCCTTAGGAACGTCTTCGTATTCCAGTTGACAATGCACACGGAAAGCATGGAAATTCTAGGCCGTAAAAAGTGGACGTGCTTCGCGCAGATCGCGGACAATTGAGGTTGGCGGCGCAGGATCAAGCCATCTAGGTTCGCGGTCACCCAAGACTCCGACCGTAGCTACACAGCCAGCGTTGACCCCGGCGCGGATATCCAGAAAGTGGTCGCCGATCATAACCGTATTATGCGGCGAAACACTTAGTATCTTCATGGCCGCGTGCAGATGGTCGGGATCGGGCTTGGTGCGGGACACGTCATCACGCGTTAATAGAACATCGTATCGCAGATCAAATTTTTCCAGGAGTGGAACAGAGACCGCGCGGCAGTTTCGCGTCACCACTCCCGTCTTAATCTCAGCGCGGGTCAGAAAACTAAGCAGTTCGGTTGCCCCATCGATCTCAGTTGGATTCGCGCAACCTTCGACTTCGATCTGTTCAAGAAGCGAAAATGCTCTTTGGCGAAAGCCTGTACCACTGTTCGTTAACACTTCAGCCGACGCCTCCACCATTTCGAGAATGTCCTTGCCATCGAGGATTTCTGGTCTGACGCCGTGTGATTCAGCCAGTTTTCGGATTTCGTCACGCATTCGCGCAAAGTCGATGTGCGTCTTTACAAGGGTGCCATCGAGGTCGAAGAGGGTACAGGCGATTTCGGATGAATTCGGGAGAAACTTAAGCATGGCGGAATGTGTCGGAAGAAGCTAACCTGTAAGCCGGATTCTGTGTTTGTGTGGTCATCTATCTTGGGCCGGCGTTGCCGACGACCTCATGCGGCCTCACCAGACGCGGCGGTTTGCAGATTGCGTTGCCGCCTTCTGCGCCCACTCGGCGGGCAGCCTCGACCCGCGCCTTGTCGGCCTTGCTCCAGATGGGGTTTACCCGGCGCGTCTGTTTCCAGACGCCCGGTGCGCTCTTACCGCACCATTTCGCCCTTACCGCGCACGGATGCGCGGCGGTATGTTTCTGTGGCACTTTCCGTCGGGTCGCCCCGCCCGGCCGTTAGCCGGCATCATTGCCCTGCGGAGTCCGGACTTTCCTCTACGCCCGTAGGCGCAGCGACCACCCGGCGAGCTTCTTCCGACCGACGATTGTACCAGACCCTCCCGCGCCTCCCGAGACGGGAGGAGCTAAGAGAAGACGATGATTGGTTGCAGCAACGTATTCTGGCTCCTCCCGCTTCGGGAAGCGGGGGAGGGTCTTTCCTGGGATGCAGCGTTGCAAATCTAAAGCTTCCGGCGTATTTCACCGATAATCGAGGATAGCCGTGTCTATGACGACTCGGCCCGTTTTGTGGCAAAAGCGATGAGGGTCGTCAGCGGCTATTGCGGCAAGGAGATGCTAAATGAGCGGTCTCGATATCGTGCTTGGCGGATTGATCATGGCGGCAGTGATCATTGAAGGGTTTCGGGGATTTGGGCGCGCCGGCTTCGACGCGCTGGCGCTATTTGGCGCACTCTTCTTGGCGGCCGTTTCATACCAGCCTCTCGCCGCGAACCTGCATCTTGTCAGCGGCGCCGGTGCCAACGAGGCAGCGTGCTACGGCATGTGCTTCGGCATTTACGCTGTCCTAGCGCTTGTCCTTTCGCACTTTATTCACGGCGCACTTCTGCTGAACCTCGGCATGTTCGACCACCTGATGGGGGTCGCTGCCGGAGTGTTTGTCGGCGTCATGCTGGCCCACGGGATTGTTCGCAGCTTCGATATTCTGTCGATTACGACAAGCCAGCCCAGCATCGTCGCGTCCAGCGCGATCGGTCCCGAAGTGCTCAACTTCACGACCTACCACAGCGTGATGGATACGATGTACTCCATGACTGGTGGCCCAAGCGTCCGAAAAGTCGCTACGAACTAAGCACCCACGTTTTCAAACCATCAGCCTATTTATGCGATCGGCTTGCGACCGGCATCCAAGCGGGCGGTGGCGTTGCCGGCTGCGGGCGCAAGTTGTAACTAATTTCCGGCCAGAGAACGCTTGAATAGCTTCCTGCGCCCGTTGAAAAGTTATGCCTAGAAGGACTGCCTGTTTTGGAGTCAGAGGCAAACGCCACTATCGGCTGTGCAGGACCGTCTTGCACATAAGCCGCCTGCTCCGCATCCGGCACCGGGCCAACATACACACCGACCGGAATGGACGCTGAGGCCGCCTTCTGCGGCGGCGCAGGATCGATCAAAGTGACCTTCACGATGTTTGAGCGGAAGAGTTCGCCGTATTCGAGCTGCGACATGGCCGTTCCTGGCACGTGGTCGATGTAGCCGTTAAAATAGATGACCTGAATGTAAAACGTCTCCGGTGGACCAGGACGCTTGAGTAGACTGAGCCAGTTGACAGTTGCACCGATATAGTTGCCCGTTGGGACGAATGTCAGCTCTCCAGGCTCGAAATCTTGGTCGCCGGGCGCGACGAAGTTGCCGATATCGCTGTAATAAGTATGATCGCTGTTGAACACCGCGATCGCCCCGGGTGCGCGTGCGCGTCGTGTCCACCATGGGTTGTAAAAGCGCTGGTTGAGCCCCGTGTTGACGAAGCACAGGTCAAGCGAAAATGTCGCTCCAGACTCAATGGTTGTGCTAGATGGGGTGAGAATAGTATGCCCCTTGAAATCGCCGACACTTAGCGGATATTCGTCGCGCCAATGAAACGACGGCTCGGTCGGAAGCGCAGGCCCTACGACAACCTTAATCTGGTTCGAGCGGAACAGCTCCTTCTGGTCTAGCCGAGCGTGAAGTTTGTTGGGGTCGCTGTTCGCGAAACCGTTAAAGTAGATCGCTTGGATGTAGTATGTGCCAGGGTAATAAAGCCGGATAGGATCATCGGTATCTATCGTAGTGCCAGCAGGTACTGGGCTCCAATAGTCCTCCCCAAGTCCGCGAATTCCAAATGGCGGCTCGTCGGCATTGCCCAAGAACTTATGGTTTTCATCAAAGATTGCCATTATGCCTGGAGGAAGCCGTTTGCTCCATTTCGGCTGATAGAACGGCTTGCCGGTGCTTTTTGTGCAGGTGAAGCTCAAGTGTAGCGCGAAAAATTCCATCGCCGCAACTGGACGGGTAGGCCCTGTAAGCGTTGCATAGCCGACGTCACCGAAACGGTTAAGCGCGTACTGAACTCGCCAAGCGTAGGTTGGTGGCTGGTAAGGCACGGAAGCGTCTCCCGGCGCATGGTTTGGTGGTCCATACGGCTCGGCGGCGGCGGGACGTGGTTGAAACGATCCGTACGCGACCAAGGCGAAAAGAAACGCAGTCCACCGAACGCCTAGAGTTAACTTCGTATTCATAGTGCACTCCACATCACCAATAACGTCGCCCAATGCATTGTAGCCGGTTAGCTTGCCTGATTGGGCATTTGAATTGTATTCCGTTCACTTTCGATGCGGGCATTTCGACCTACTTTCGCCGCGTTTAAACCCTTCTCATTCCGGCTATCACTGTCCTACGCAAGCAGCCCGTCAAAATAATAACAAATTGGCCCGCAAGTCTACTTGACGGTCAAATTGGCTTTTTGATATAATGCGGCGACTGCTTGTGCTTGTGAACGAAAGGCTTGTGGCGTAATGAGTTACCAGGCAACCTCCGCATCGTCGGCATCCGAGACACTGTCACCCGCAACAAACTTCTTTTCGCTTGGCGCGGACTTGTTGGGCGAAGTTCAAAAAATCGTTGGTCAGAGCCGCGTCAAGGCTCTGCGCTTCAACTTGGGTGGCCGTATGATCAAGGAAATTCCGATCAATCCCGCGACTGCAGCGGCGACCGTCGTTTTGGTCATTCTCGCTGTCATTATCAGCAACCTCAGGGTCGAGGTGGTCAAAGAGCCGTTGGATTCGGCGGCCCCCTCGCATTCGTCCGCATTAGGAGGCGCCGAGTGATCACTTCACTTTTGAGCGGTGAAGTATCTGAACGCTTAAGACAATCCCAGCTTCGTTATGCCGAATTTTCCGATTATGATGTGGTTCATCGCGCGCAGCGCGGCGAGGACGCCGCCGCCGAGTTCCTGCTCTACAAGTACAGGAACCTCGTCCGCACAAAGGTCAAATCATACTTCTTAGTAGGAGCCGAAAAAGAGGATCTCCTGCAAGTTGGCATGATCGGCCTATGGCAGGCGGTAATCGATTTCCGCTCTGACCGCGCGATATCTTTCCCAGCGTTTGCGAAAGTCTGCATCACGCGCCACATCATCACGGCGATCAAGACAGCGACCCGCCAGAAGCAGATGCCGCTGAATACGTCGCTGTCGCTGGAATCCCCATCCGACGACACCACGTCCGACTGGAACCTCAGCGACATCCTCCCCGGCAGCGGACTGTTCGACCCGGAAGAGATGGTGCTGAAGCACGAGGACACCAAAATCCTCCACGAAACTCTTCAGACCGTGCTGAGCGAGTTCGAGTGGCGTGTGCTGTCCGGCTATCAGATGGGCAAATCGTACCGCGAGATCGCCTGCGAACTGGCCTGCAAGACAAAGAGCGTCAACAACGCCCTAGCCCGCATCAAGCGGAAAGT
Organism: uncultured Armatimonadota bacterium; assembly: GCA_963699265.1. GTDB lineage: Bacteria > Armatimonadota > Armatimonadia > Armatimonadales > Capsulimonadaceae > CAXSEA01. Next base: position 4,426,683 of record OY969427.1, read on the forward strand.
GTCGGCTGTTCCGATCGGCAACGCAGATCTTTCGGAGCTGCTGTAACCGATTTCGATTTTCCGCGTAGGGGCTAACCAAGCGAGCTTGCGAGTGCGGTTCGCCCTTCCCGGTTGGCGGCGAGAAATGCTGTGCGCTCACGCGAGCCTTGCGCTTAGATCTTTCCGATGGTTTTGGTGTTGGCTTTCGTGTCTCGCCGCGATAGGAAGCCCTTTCCCCCAACCCCTTTCCCATAAGAATAGGAAAGGGGAGCAAGAGACAGGGCGAAAACAATTTCGCCCGTCCTGCGATTCTTTTCCTTAGCGTTTCGGAAGGCGTAACAACTTGCCGTCGCCCTGGATTGCCTCCGCCATAAGAGGTACAAACCTTCGCGTCAAAACACCAGGTTCGCGGCCAAAAAGAGAATACTGATAGACAGGCGGGGACGCCCGTCCTACAAGTTCTTTTCATCCCGTTGCGGGATGTGCGGCAACTTGGTGCAGCGGTAGGTCAGTGTCCTCGCATGGTACAATTTCCCCAACAAGCAGGCGTCGTCGCCGAGCGCGACGATATCGTCCGCCGAGCTATTGAAGGAGCTCTTCGTCCATGAAGATTGAAAAGCGAAGTACTTTTGTGATGATTGGGGATTCGATCACCGATGCGGGCCGCGCCCGTCCAGTTGGCGAGGGCGGAGGGTTGGGCAATGGATACGTCTACTTTGTCGATTCGCTGCTCGGCGCGGCGTATCCCGATCACCTCATCAAAGTTCTCAACACGGGCATAAGCGGCAATACAGTGCGGGACCTGAAATCGCGTTGGCAGACTGATGTCCTTGATCTCAAGCCGAACTGGCTGTCGATCATGATTGGCACCAACGATGTTTGGCGCCAATTTGATAGCCCCAAAAATCCGCAGAACGCCGTCCAGCCAGAAGAATACGAGTTGGTTCTCACCGAACTTGTCGCGTTGACACGCCCGCGCCTGGCAGGTTTAATTCTGATGACGCCGTTCTACATCGAGCCGAACAAAAGCGAGCCGATGCGCGCGCGCATGGACGAGTACGGCGCGATCGTCAAGCGAATTGCGCAGAAGCACGATGCGGTTTTTGTGGATACCCAGGCGGCGTTCGACAAGGCCACGACAAACTTATATCCTGGCATCTTCGCAGGCGACAGGGTCCACCCGAATCCACACGGCAGCATGGTGCTGGCCCTCGCGGTGCTGAAGGCAGTGGGATTCGAACTATAAAATCGCGTTTTCAGAGGAAACCTAATCCCTTTAGGGCAAACCGCAGCACATGTCGCTCATCATTCCAATGTCATAGTCTCGGTTATTAGCGCTTTTTGGATGGATATCGACAAATGGGATAAGCTCACCGAAATGGTCGCGATCATTGTAGGAGGCATCGCAGCCTATTATCGGTTTTTCAAGGGACGAATCTATCGGGGCAGGCTTGAGCTTTCGTTAGCGGTGACTGAGGCAGAGCGAGACAACATATCTTACTTGACGGTAAACGCATCGATAAAGAATATTGGTGCTTCGCGGATTGACATCGTCAAGGACTCCACAGCAATAGCGCTATATTCGTGGAACTCAAATCCGCCTGTGGAGGAGTATGTCTCAGTTCCGTGGATCCACCAAGGCACGTTCTTGATATTTCAGGATCACGAATTCTTGGAGGCAGGTGAGGCCGCACATGATCAATTTCTCGTTGTCGCTCCGTCAGAGAGAGCAAATACTCACAAAGTGGACCTTGAAGTACATGGTGGAATGAACTATTGGCTATCGCGATACATTATAGTAAGAGGTAGCGGCGATGTGTTAATAGAACAAAGTTTTGGAGGCGAAAATGCTGAAAGCAACAACGGATCAGACTGAACAGCAGCGCGACGTGCAGAAGCGCGCTGAACGAATTCGGCAGGAACTTCAGAACCAACGGGAAAAGGAAGAGCGCGAGAGGTTACGCCGCGAGCTCGAACTGCAAAACAAAAAATAGGAACGTTGCTGAGTGGCATTTCAGATCGCTGCGACCGTGAGTTGATTTGAATGCCATTTGCAGGGCGTAGCCCGTACAGGAAGTGACGGTTTATGGCAGCAGAATCGATGGAGCAGATTGTTTCGCTTTGCAAGAGGCGCGGCTTTATTTTCCCGGGCAGCGAAATCTACGGAGGCTTGCAGGGGACATTCGATTACGGCCCCCTTGGCGTCGAGCTGAAGAACAATCTTAAGAAGCTGTGGTGGAAGCACAACGTCTACGAGCGCGACGATATGGAGGGCGTGGACACGTCCATCCTAATGAACAAACTCGTCTGGAAGTATTCCGGGCATGAGGAGACGTTTGTCGATCCGCTTGGTCGATTGCAAGACGTGCAAGGGGCGATTCCGCGCCGACAAGCTGGGCGAAGCGAACTGTCTGCTGCATCCGAAGGTGCGTCCGGGGCAGTGCGAAGGTGAACTGACCGAGCCGCGGGCGTTCAACATGATGTTCAAGACTCAGGTTGGCCCTGTTGCGGACCCTGATTCGTTCGCATACCTGCGGCCGGAGACGGCCCAGGGCATGTTCGTCAACTTTTCGAACGTTCTCAATTCCACCAACCGCAAGCTGCCGTTCGGCATCGCGCAGATCGGGAAGTCGTTCCGCAACGAGATCACGCCGCGCAACTTCATCTTCCGCGTGCGTGAATTCGAGCAGATGGAGATCGAGTACTTTGTCATGCCGGGCAGCGACGAGGCTGTCCACGACACGTTCATCGAGGACCATGTCGATTGGTGGGTGAACGAGGTCGGGCTGGATCGCGAAAAGATTACGCTCTACGAAGTGCCGAAGGGCGAACTGGCGCACTATTCCAAGCGCACGGTCGATCTGATGTACAAGTTCCCGATCGGTGTTGAGGAGCTGGAGGGCATCGCTAACCGAACGGACTTTGACCTTGGTTCGCATTCCAAGGAGCAGGCAAAGTTGGGGCTGAATGCAAGCGTGATCGAGAACGAGCACTCCACCGAGAAGCTGACCTATTTCGATCACAACACGAACAAGCACCTCGTACCGTACGTGATTGAGCCTTCGGCGGGTGTAGACCGAGGAGTTCTCGCTGCGCTCAGCGAAGCGTACAACGAAGAGACGCTCGAAAACGGCGAGACACGCATCGTCCTGAAGCTAAAGCCTGCGCTTGCGCCGATCAAAGTGGCGATTCTGCCGCTCAAGAAAAACGATCCCGAGATTGTGTCGATGGCGAAGTCCATCAAGGACATGCTGCAGAAGTCAGGCGACATGCGCGCTGTTTACGACGACACCGCTGCGATTGGCAAGCTGTACCGCCGGCAGGATGAGGTCGGGACACCGTTTTGCGTCACGGTCGACTTCGACACGCTTGGCAAGGGCAGGGGCGACGACAGTGAGGCTTTGAAGGACACTGTGACGGTCCGCGACCGCGACACCATGAGCCAAATTAGGATCAAAGTTTCGGAACTGGCGGGATATGTGCGGGAGAGGATCGGATGACGCGAGCAAACTCCTCTTCAGCTACGACTTTAAGTTGAAGAGGATCTCGTGTCTTTCCATGTCGGTTTGTAAGGATGCCAGTTCCAGACATCCACCGTGTTGTCGCCAATACCGCTAAGGTATAGGCCGTCCTGCTTGTCGTGCTTGACAAACTTCGCTAGGAAGTCTACGACCACTCGCTTACGTGCAAGGTCATACCGTTCGACCCGCCAAACAGCCCCTTCGACCGGATCGACCGCTCCATGCCTGGAAGTTTGCACCAGCTTCATCGCGTTCTCAATGCTGATTGGCGGTCCGTTGCTGACCAGCATGGGCATCACAAAGTCACATGCATTGAGCTGCTCGCTCGCTTCCGCGTAGGTTAGGCGTTCGTTATCGGAGAACAGGTCAAACGCGACAAAAGGCTCATGCTTGAGGTCGTAGCGCGTGCCGTGACAAAGAGCCAACCACTCGCCAACCACGCGTTCGCCCGGCTTGAGTAGCGCTTCGAACCTGTCTATTCGCTCGTAAACCCAGTCGCCGAAAAGCCTATGCTGTTCGTACGGGGAATCGTACGCGCTATAGCCAGCGCGAGTCATGGGCAGAATTTTGCCGCCAATGTTTGCGACACCAACATTGGAACCGTCCAGCTTTTCGCTGACGAGAATAGTATCATGTTTGTCACGCACTTTGATAATGCAGATTCGCTCCTGACCGGGATGGCATGAGTGGTCGCCAGAACCCATTCTGCTCCCAGGAAGGTGCGGAATCGACCCATATACTTTCTGTCCGAGCGGTTTTTCGCCCTTTAGATTTGTCATAAGTGTCCTGCGAGCGCAACAAAGGCCCTCAGCCGAGTCCACTTCGTCAAAAGTGCATCTTCGTATGATACGCAAAACAAATGCGAAAACGATGCGTAGCAGCCAAGCACAATTTTACATTTTTGCTTATGACCCCTAAATCCCCGCGCCAACTTAGCCGAAAATAGACCATAGATAGGAGACTTCTATGCGTCTTGTCACCCGTTCCGATTTCGACGGCCTTGTCTGCGCCGTCTTGCTGACTCAAGTCGAGCAGATCGATGAAATAAAGTTTGTCCATCCGAAGGATCTTCAGGATGGCAAATTCGAGGTTTCCGCGAAGGACATCCTGACCAATGTGCCCTTCGTCCCTGGATGCGGGCTTTGGTTTGACCACCATTCGACTGAAGTCGAGCGCGTGGTTGACAACATCGAATTCAAGGGAGAGTGCCGCGTCGCGCCAAGCGCGGCGAGGGTCGTGTACGATTTCTATGGCGGCCACGGCCGGTTTGGCGATGACGGCGAACTGATGGCCGCGGTCAACAAGGCGGATTCGGCTAACTTTACAGCCGACGAGATCCTCAATCCGAAAGGTTGGGATCTGCTATCGTTCATCATGGACGCGCGCACTGGTCTGGGTCGGTACAACGATTATCGGATCAGCAACTATCAACTCATGTACGATCTCGTTGCGGCATGCCGTGAGCACTCCATTGACGAGATTCTGGCGATGCCAGATGTCCAGGAGCGGGTCGTGCGCTATTTCGACCAGGAGACGCTGTTCAAGCGCGTTGTAGCGGAGCGGACTTCGATCTACGCGAATGTCATCGTGACCGACATGCGAGATGTCAACCCGATTCCTTGCGGCAATCGATTCCTGGTCTACGCGATGAATCCTGATCAGAACATTTCGATCTGGATCGTCAATGGTTTTCACAACCAAAACTGCGTCTATGCCTGCGGGCACAGCATCATAAACCGGACATCGAAGTGCGATGTTGGCAAGGTGATGCGGCGATTTGGCGGCGGCGGCCATCGCGCGGCTGGTACTTGCCAGGTCGAGCACTCTCAGGCAACCGACACTCTGAATCAGATAGTCGACGTGATGATTTCAGCAGATATTGAACTTCGCAGGGCAGCGTAGTTCGAGATTCATACCGGTCTGGCCGGAAATGGCGTAGCCCAAACTAGCGCTTTGAAACCGATGCATTTCGGAAGTGCATAACGCCCACCGCGTTGGACACCGCCTCCGAAATGCATCAATTCATTTGCAGGAGATTCTGACGTTTACGGATTGTGTCTTCCAGGTCGCCGATTGGAGCTTCGAGAGTTTTCCGTGCGGCCGTTTTGTCGTTTGACCACGATTGCGCGGTCAATTGCGCGGCCGCCTGGGCTATCAGGATCGCCTGATCGATCATAAGCCTGTCGTAACTGAGCAGGAGATCAAGCACCGTCGCCTCGTCACGAACGCGCCACCAGATTTTGTCCTGCGTAGGAACCGGCAGACTGCGCAACCGGGTCTCGACATCCTCCACCTTCTCCTTCAATCGTGTTATTTCAGCAAGGCCCGTAAGCGCTTCAGTGGACGGATAGGGATTCTCCCTCGTGCTCGGCGGGACGAACTTGCGCCTGTACTCCTGCTCCCGTTCGGCCAGGCTTTTGGTCGCGGCCTGCAACAGCGATCCCGCGTGCTGACGCACCAGCAAATCATCGGCGCGCGATTTATTGATATCCGAGTAGAAGTTGTATCCATACCCTCCCAGCAGCAGTTGAAGCTGCTGCTGAATCGGGTTGGTTGCAGGACGGTTTGCGCTCATTGTGGATTGCTTGCCGCAGGCGGTGCCGGAGGCGTATGCGTGATTGCGTCGACATTCATGATTGGCGTCACGCTTCCGATCGTAAACGGCGCGCCGACCGCCATATTCGGCGCGCTGATCAAGCCGCGCTCAGCCATGATCATCGCCGTGTAGTATCGTATCGAATCGATCTCGCTCAGCCCGAACGCCTTTAGCGAGATCAGCGCGCGCATCCGCTCGTCGCGCGGACGAACAAGCACCTTGACCGTGTTCAGCGTGATGCCGTAGATCGCCAAGAACTCCTGCAAGTGCGTATACACAAGCTGCGTGAGCTCATGAATCTTCTCGTTGACCTGTTCAAACGGGGTAACCTGAATGATCTGGTTGATCGCCTGCTCGACTACCGGCCCGGCATATTCGTTGATGGCTTTTGTCGTCAACGTGTGGCCCACATACGGCATGTGCTGCACGAGCTTTAGCGCGTCGTCGGTCGAGTCGATGTGTATGTAGTAATCGACATCGTATGCCATCTCCGCCATTTCGCTCGAGAGCGCTAAGCCAGAAGTGCTCACCACCAGCTTCGCCCTGTTGACATAGAGTGCCTCATATTGCCACGGGCTTTGACCACCGTAAAACGCTTGCTGAATCGACCCAAACAGCACTTTCTGCGGCGTATCGATGGGATACTGACCGGTCTCATAAACGTTCAGGATTGCACCGCGCGACTTTAGTACGCAGAAATGATTGCTCTCGACCGTGAGAAGCGAACCGTTGACGATATCGTTGTTGGGATAGTGCCAGAGCACGACATCCGGCCCCATGACCTCTTGGCCGGACATGTCCAGAGTTGAAATTACACTTCGTATTCCCGCCATAAAATAAATCTCCCATCGGCGCCGGTAAATCGTCGCCGCTGCAAGTTAAGTTCGCGCTGTAGCTCAAATATCCTGCAAACGACGATGCTCCGACGTTGTATAATCCGTGTCAAGAAAAGAGGCATAGAGACGTGGATCGACTTTGGGCACCGTGGCGCATGGCGTATATTGACAAAAGCATCGAAGGCGATGGGGCCTTTACGTCAGTCACTGCTGGATCGACCGGCTGCATCTTCTGCGACAAGCCGCGTGAGCATGACGACGTCAAAAACCTGATCATCTTTCGTGGCGAGCTTGCGTTCGTGCTTATGAACATCTTTCCGTACAACAACGGCCACTTGATGATCGCGCCGTACGAGCACACTTCGAAATTCGAAGCACTGACTGCGGAGCAGCTCGCCGAAATCGACCGGCTCGGGCAACGGTCTCTGGTCGCTCTCGAAGCAGCGTTTCATCCTGATGGTTTCAACATGGGTATGAACCTGGGAAAAGTGGCAGGGGCGGGAATTGCCGGTCATTTGCACCAGCACATTGTCCCGCGCTGGAGCGGTGACGCCAATTTTATGCCGGTGATCGGCGAGACCAAAGTGCTGCCTGACAGCTTGGAAAATTCTTACGCAAAGATACGCGCCGCTTGGAAATAGGCACACAGCGCGGTGCACGGGAGAAACCGGGTGACGAAAGAAGAGAAGCGCTTGCAGATTGAAGAATTGGCAAAGCCCGCATCCGCATGTACCGCCTGCGATCTGTATTTGACTCGGACTAAAGTGGTGTTTGGCGTCGGCAATCCGGGCAGTCCCCTGATGCTGGTCGGCGAGGGACCTGGCGCGAACGAAGACGCCACCGGCCTGCCGTTCGTGGGACGCGCGGGCAAGCTGCTCGACGAGTGCCTTCGCGAGGCAGGCATGAAGCGCGAGCACGTCTATATCACGAATGTGGTCAAATGCCGCGCATGTATCGTCGAAGGCCGTTCGGTCAAGAATCGCCCTCCGATGCCGGTCGAAGTGGCGACGTGTGTAACGCTCTGGCTGGACAAGCAGATTGCAGTCATCGAACCGCGAGTCATTTTGTGCCTGGGAGCGCCGTCTGCCAATGCGATCATCCACAAGGATTTCAGGATCACACGGGAGCGCGGACAGTGGTTCGAAAGCAAATATGTGCGGTACGCCATGGCTGCGCTGCACCCCGCCTATATCTTGAGGCAGGAGGGCGAAGCATTCGACAGTGCCCGAAAGACCCTGATTGACGACCTAACCGCCGCAAAAGAGAAGGCGAAATCGGCCCTGAGCGAACCGAAAGCAACTCTGTTTTAAGCCATCACGCGAACGACGCTGCTGACCGCGATCAATCCCCGCATGGTAAACTAGCCCCGACCATGCACAACTCCACAATCAAACTCATCGCCCTCGACCTTGACGGCACCCTCCTCCGAACTGACAAAACCATTAGCGAGCGAAACAATCGCGCTGTGCGGACAGCGGTCGACAGCGGAATTAGAGTAGTTCTGGCCAGCGGACGCATGCACTCGGCGACGGTAAAGTACGCTCACATGCTCGACATGTCTCCCGGTACCTTTGTCATCTCCTACAACGGTGCCATGGTTCGCACTGTCGCGGGCGATCTGTTATTCGAGCGTCCCCTTCAAGTCGATGCCGCAGACTACCTCGTTAATTACTGCCGCGCGAATGGTCTGCATCTAAACTACTACCTGAACGACGTCTTGTACAATTCTAAGCATGATCGTTGGACAGACTTGTACCGATCAAGAACGGGCAGTGTCGCCGAAATTGTCGGCGATTTGCGACAGTTTCAAGGCAAGTGTCCTACTAAGCTGATCATTGTCGATCATGAAGAAGTGCTCGATAAGCTGCGGCAACCGATGCAAGTTCACTTTGCCGGACAGGTCACCGTAATGAAAACCGACAACGAATACCTGGAATTTATGGATTCGTCCGCAAACAAAGGCGCCGCGCTAAACGCGGTCGCATCGGAATTAGGGATTGCCCAGAACGAGGTAGCAGCGTTCGGCGACAACTACAACGATATGTCAATGCTCGAATGGGCCGGTCATCCCTACGCGATGGCGAACGGCCGCGCTGAGATCCTCGCGCAGTTCCCAACTCATGCGCCGCCAGCCGACGACGATGGAGTTGCGCAAATTTTCAGGGAACATTCTGTCCGGAACGAACGCTCTCTACTAATGGTTTATATAAAAGTAGACCGTTCGTGTAATAATAATAGTGACTAGCTGTTTCGATGGAGAGACTGTAAGGAGAACGTGACCAAGACGTGTCTGATTCCGCAGCAGTATTGATGCCCGCTCAGGCGGGTAAAGTGGAGCAGAAGCCAGGTAAGAATCATGCGGACGACAGCTCGAGAAGGCCGGAAGTATCGTGTCAACCGGTCGCATTCCCAGCCGAGTGGCAGATCGATCCCGTCGTCCAAGAGCAGTATGACCTGCTGATTCGTCAGGCTTCCTCCTATGATCCCGACCTCGACATCGCACTGATTCGTCGAGCATTCGAGTTCGCCTACGCCAAGCACCTGGGGCAGATCAGGCGAAGTGGCGAGCCCTACATCCTACATCCCCTCGCCGTCGCCCTTATCCTCACCGAACTTCAGATGACCGCTAAGGTGCTGGTAGCGTCGCTATTGCATGATGTGGTCGAGGACTGCGGCGTCACCCGTGACGAGATCGCGGGCCAGTTCGGCGAAGAGATCGCGCAGCTTGTGGACGGTGTTACTAAGCTGAAGCTGGCCGACTTTGAAGCGCGCCAAAATTCGCCCGGTGGTGGCAAAGACCTCCTGATGATGCCGGAAATCATGACGCCGATTGCTCCTACTCCGGCGGATTCATCGTCGAAAAAGCAGCACCACGAAATTTCGCGCTCAGCGGCAAACCTACGTAAAATCCTTCTGGCGATGGCGCGCGACCTTCGCGTGATGATTATCAAGCTGGCCGACCGCCTGCATAACATGCGGACACTCGGTTCTCTTCCCCCGGCTAGGCAGAAGAAGGTCGCGCAGGAGACACTGCAAATTTTCGCCCCGCTCGCGCATCGACTCGGAATGTGGAGTGTGAAGTGGCAGCTTGAAGACCTCGCGTTCAAATATTTTGATCCAGACGCCTACAACGAGATTTCGGAACGTGTTTCGCGGACCAGAGTCGAGCGTGAAAAAGATATACAGATCGCGATTGAGATTCTCGGCAGGCGGCTTGCAGGAAGAGAAGATCAAAGGCGATATCAACGGACGCCCAAAGCACCTCTATTCGATCTACAACAAGCTGCGGAAAAAGGAAGTCGATTTTTCCGAAATCTATGATCTGATCGCCCTTCGAGTTGTTGTTCCCACCGTTGCCGACTGTTACCACGCACTCGGAATTGTCCACGACCTCTGGATGCCGATCCCCGGCCAATTTGACGATTACATCGCTAAGCCTAAGTCCAACGGCTACCAGTCCCTCCACACCAAAGTTGTCGGCCCGACCGGCGAACCTCTCGAAATCCAGATACGCACCCGAGAAATGCACAGCACCGCCGACTTTGGCATTGCGGCGCATTGGCAGTACAAAGAGGGCAAGGCGCAGGACAAGGGCTTTGAGCGCAAAATGACCTTCCTGCGCCAGCAGCTCTTCGACTGGCAGTCGGACGCGAAGGATGCGGGGGAGTTCCTTCGCTCAGTCGTTGACGATCTCTTTACTGATCAGGTTTTTGTATTTACACCGCGCGGCGATGTTTTGGACTTTCCGGCAGGCGCGGGGCCAGTCAACGCTGCATATCGTATCCACTCCGATCTCGGTCAGCATTGTGTTGGTGCGAAGGTGAACGGCAAACTCGTTCCGCTTTCCTATCGCTTTAGCAACGGCGATATTGTCGAGATCATGAGCCGGCCGAACGCGACACCGTCGCTGGACTGGCTTGGATTCACCACAACTTCGCATGCCCGCTCCAAAATCAAGCACTATTTCCGCAGGCTGCGCTATGCGCAGAATGTCGCTCGTGGCCGCGAGCTTGTCCAAAAAGAGGCCGACAGGCTGCATCTCGATTTCCACGCGCTCGCATCAGTCGAGCACTTCCTCAAGGTCAGGGAGTCGAGCTACAACAATTTCCAGACCGACGAAGACCTCTACGCCGCGATCGGCTACGGCGATGTCCCTGCAGGAACCATTGTCCAGAAGCTTAAGGCGCTGCTGCCTGACCGTACCAAGGACAAGATTCCGGCGGTGGTCACCACGCGTAAATCAGGCAACACGGGCAAACTCCAGATCGGCGGCGATCTTGATGCGGTTGCGATTGTGCGTGCAAAGTGTTGCGCGCCAGTTCCCGGTGACGAAGTGGTCGGATACAACACGCGCGGAAAGGGCATCGCGCTGCACCGTGTCGATTGCACGAATGTCGCGCACTACTACCAGACCGAGCCGGGCCGCATGATGGAAGTGGACTGGCAGCCGAAAACTGTCGAGGGCGAGCCTCCGGAGAAGTTCCTGACGGATATCAAAGTCGAACTGCTGGACCGTGTTGGCTTGTTGGAAGATGTCGGAAAGCTGTTTGCGGAGCTTAGGACAAATATCCAGGCGATCCGCACGCGCTCAAACCTGACGACTCACACGGCGGTAATGCAGATATCGTTCGACGCGATCAATGCCGACCACATCAATCACGTCATGGTGCGTCTGCACCGCCTTAGCGACGTCCTCGAAATCCGGCGTGTCGGTGCGAACGACGAGCCAGTTAACTAAGAAGTCGGTCGCTTTCGCCGTTTGTCGGCTGGCAGGAGATCGTCAACCAAAATTCTTGCTTCCGGCTTTGCCAGCGGCGAGATGTATTCTCCGGCAACGTAAACCCTCATATCCCCGTAGGTCGCTTCCGCTTGGACCGGATCGCGACGCACTTCGACAACATTTTTGATCAGATTGATGATCCAATATTCTGGAATGACCGCAGCAGCATAGATCCCCGTTTTTGTCGTTCTATCGTATCTGAGCGAACTGTCCGATACCTCGACTACGAGGTCGGCTTTGATCGGATAAGAGTCGATGAAATCATCGTATTTCGCACGGACGACGGCGATGTCCGGCTCTGGGACCGTATCCGCGCTAAGCTCCAATATCCCCGGCGCGTAAACGGCAAACTCATCGTTAAGTGCGTGTATAAACGCCCTTACTATGATCGCCGCTCCTACCACATGCCTAGGGCTAGTGCGCGGTTTGGTCAAAATTTCGCCACGAATCAGCTCAACTCGCTTGCCTTCGAACCAACCCATCTCTGCCATTCGGTAATAGAGCGATTTGTCCCAGCGTATGGGAACCTGGGAGTTCGCTCTGAAACCTTGCCTTCCCGCTTCGGGGAGGTGGCGAGTCCGCGAGCCGGAGGGGTGTGCGCGGGATTCAGTCGCCAATTTCAAACTCCCCCGCATATACCCACTTTGCTGGTCCGGTGAGCCATACGGGACTGTCGGGACTTGACCATTCTATGCTCAAGGTTCCACCTTTCGATGTAACCTCAATCCTATCGCCGTACTTTGCGAGTCCCTTAACAATCGCCGCGACCGCGACTGCACACGCACCAGTTCCGCAGCCGAGCGTTTCGCCAGCGGCCCGTTCCCATATGCGAATTGAAAACGCCGCTTCGCCAGTTTGTTTCGCCCACATAAGGCTCGTCCGTTCAGGGAAGTAGGGATGGTTTTCGATCAGTGGGCTAATCGAGAAAAATGTTTTGTCGTCAGGCAGTTCATCGACAAAGGCGACAGAGTGCGTACTGCCTGTGTTGACACACGTGACGGCAATATCACCCGCTTCAGTTGCAATCCGCAGATCGATCAATACGGATTTGTTTGTCGGGCCAATGTACGGAATCTCCTTTGGCGAAAGACGTGGAACCGCCATCTCAACGCGAGCGACGGCAGAATTGCCGTCTGGCGATAGGCTGCTGAGATGACCCTGAAGCAGGCCGTCAATGGTTTCTACCGCGAGCATATCTTCCGAAAGCGGGACTAGACCGAGATGATGGGCGTAAAGGACGGCGCATCGAAGGCCGTTGCCGCACATGTCGGGGCTGCCGTCCGGGTTGTGCATCCGGAACGAAAACGATGCTGGTGCTTCGGCTTTGCCGATAATCAGGAGGCCATCCGAACCGACTCCAAAGTGGCGATCGCACAGCACCGTCGCCAGCTTTTCGGGTTTAAGTCCGGCAATCGCATCCGCGCTCACGACAACGAAATCGTTGCCGATTCCGTGCATTTTCACAAAAGGGATGGTCGCCATCATGCCTCCGGGTACGAGCCGAGCATCTGCACCGAAAGGCACTGCTCTTTGAGGCGCGCAATTGCCTGCTTCACCTTCGGTTCGGAAATATGTCCCTGCATGTCGACATACTGCACATATTCCCACGGCGTATGCTTGGCGGGGCGCGACGTGATCATGGTCAGGTTGACGCCCTCCTCCTCGAAGTTGCGCAAACCGCGCGCAAGGCCGCCAGGCTCGTTGCGCACGGCAAAGATGACACTTGTCTTGTCACGACCCGTAGGCGGAGGGTCATTGTGTCCGACTACAAGGAAGCGGGTCGTATTGCGGGGATCGTCCTCGATATGTTCGACTAAAATGGGGATGTCCCGAAGCTGGGCCGCAAGCGATGAAGCGATTGCCGCACCATTTGCATCAGTTAGCGCCCGCTCGACGGCTCTTGTCGTCGGGAGAACTTCCACAAATTCGACCTTCGGCAGATGCTGGCTGAGCCATTGACGGCATTGTGCTAGCGGCTGCGGGCCAGTGTAGACGCGCTCAATTTGAGCGAGGTCCGTTGCATGCGTGACTAGGTTGTGAACGATGCGGACGTACACCTCGGCGCAAACGTGCAGCGAAGTAAGCTGCAGCGAATCGAGCGTGTAGTGGACAATCCCCTCCGTGCTGTTTTCCACCGGAATGACGCCGTAGTCGGCACGTTCGTGCTCGACAGTATCAAAGACCTCAAGGATGGTGTCGCAAGAAGTAAATAAAGACGACGAGCCGAACTTGTTGGTCGCGGCGATGTGGGTGTAGGTTCCTGGCGTCCCCCAATACGCGATCGCCATGGGACGCTGTAGCGCACGGGAGGATGATAGAATTTCGCGGTAAATCGCGTGGAGGGCGTCGTGGGGCAATGCGCCGCCAGCCTGAATAAGAAGTAGGTCGAGCTGCTCGAAAACTTCCCTTTCACGCTCCGGCGCAAACCAGCGTGTACTTGCAAGTTCGGTTTTTTGTCGCCCAACTTCTATTGACAACTCAGCGCGATGGTTCAACAGCCGAACGAGCTCCTGATCGAGCGAGTCGATTTGCTTCCGTAGGTCATCCAAACTCATGCGCATAGTTTAGCACAGGCGGAACTATATAGTAATAGGTGCTACGAACCAGAGCGCATCGGAGGAGGTGCGCATCGACAACGTGGGTGCTTTCTTCGTATTCGGCTTCCAGGCTCGGCTCGATGTCAGCGGACGACGCTAGGCTGGCTTGACATTAACAGCTTCTCGCTTCCGCTCGCCGAGCCTTGCCCCGGAACACGAAGAATGGATGCAGGCGGGTTGTCTAAACGGTAGTGAAGAGCAGGTCTGGCATTCGGCGTGCCGCTACTTCTTCGTATCCGGCTTCCAGGCTCGGCTCGATGTCAGCGGACAACCCCGGATTGGCTTGGCGATGACAACTTCTCGCTTCCGCTGGCCGAATCCTTGCCGCCGAACACGAAGAATTGGCGCTCAGGGTTGGCTTGAACGAAAAGACTAGGAACTGCCCATGACGAAATACGCCGAAGACACTGGTGCTTCCTTCGTATCCGGCTTCCAGGCTCGGCTCGATGTCAGCGGACGACGCTAGGCTGGCTTGACATTAGCAGCTTCTCGCTTCCGCTCGCCGAAGCCTTGCCCCCGAACACGAAGAATGGACGCAGGCGGGTTGTCTAAACGGTAGTGAAGAGCAGGTCTGGCATTCGGCGTGCCGCTACTTCTGCGTATCCGGCTTCCAGGCTCGGCTCGATGTCAGCGGACAACCCCGGATTGGCCTGGCGATGACAACTTCTCGCTTCCGCACGCCGAAGCCTTGCCGCCGAACACGGAGAATAGACGACGCGTCGGTATCGATAAAAAACCAAAATGCTTGTAGTGCACGTAAGGTTGAACCAATCCTTCTCCCACCCCTCGCCCATTCCGATCGGAGAGGGGTAGGGGTGAGGGCCCTTGCCTTGACACCCGTATCAGCACAATGCTAAAATGACCGGATTGTGCAGGCCGTCCTGCTTCCCCGCATTTTCCTTTAGGAGTTTCACGATTGAGTGTCAGTCTATCATCCAGCGATCTTGAATCGATTAGGCAATTGCTGAAGATCGTTAGCGACAATCGTCTCTCCGAACTGACATTGTCCCTTCGCGACGGAGTTTCAATCACAATCCAGGCGGGGCCGACTGAGGATTCAACTGTCGTTCCGCAATATGCGCTTGCGCCGATGCCCCAACGACCTGCGCCGGAAGTCGCCCCGCAGCTTCTGTCAGCACCGAAAGCACATAAAGGGATTGCGGTCGAGTCGCCAATGGTCGGGATCTACTATCAGTCGCCAGCGCCGGGAGAGCCTCCGTTCGTGCGGGTGGGGGACATGGTGCGAGTCGGGCAAACGATTGGCTTGATCGAAGCGATGAAGGTCTTCAGCGAAATTCCCAGCGAAGTGTCAGGTAGAGTGACCGACGTTTTAGTCGACAATGGCGTCCTCGTTCAATTAAATCAGCCGCTGATGTATCTGGAGCCTGCGTAAACCGTGTCCAAAAAAGAGTCGATCAACATTGGATTTATTGGGCTGGGCACTGTCGGCGGAGGTGCAGTGAAGGCGTTGCTGGACAATCGCGACGATATCGCATCGAAGGTTGGCGCAACGTTTAACATCCGGCGGGTCGCTGTTAGAGACGCAAAAAAGCCGCGCATGGTCGAGCTGCCCAATGGCGTGATTACGGAAAATGTCGCCGATGTTCTCGACAATCCCAAAATCGACATTGTCTGCGAGCTTATGGGCGGAGTTGAGCCTGCACGCAGCTATGTGCAGCGAGCCCTCGAGAGCGGCAAGAGCGTTGTCACCGCAAACAAGGAGATGATCGCCAAAACCGGCCACGACTTGATGGTGCTCGCCGAAGAAAAGGGTCTGGATTTCCTGTTCGAGGGGAGTGTGGCAGGCGGAATCCCGATCATTCAGCCACTTAAGCAGGCGCTCGCGGGCAACAAAATTTCGGAGATTGTCGGGATAGTCAACGGCACAACCAACTACATCCTCACCAAAATGGCGCGCGAGGGCGCGGACTTCGCCGAGGTTTTGGCTGAGGCGCAGGCGCGCGGGTATGCGGAAGCCGATCCGGCGAGCGATGTCGAGGGATGGGACGCGCAGTACAAGATCGCAATATTGTCAAGCATCGCGTTCAATACGCGGGTAGACGTAGCGAGTGTCACGGCCGAGGGAATCACCCGTATTTCAAAGCGCGATTTTCAGAATGCCGAGCTGCTTGGCTTCACGATCAAGCTTTTGGGAGTGGGGACTGCGGACGAGGCCGGAGTGCGGGTGCGCGTCCATCCAGCGTTGCTTCGGAAAACACATCCTTTGGCGAGCGTAAACGACGTCTATAACGCAGTCTTTGTGCGAGGCGACTCGGTCGGCGACGTCATGTTTTACGGGCGAGGCGCAGGTAGCGGGCCAACAGGTTCGGCGGTTGTGGGCGACATCATAGAAATTGGCCGGAATCTTCGAATTGGCGCAACTGGCAGGCTAGGCTGCACGTGCTTCAAGCATGCTCCAACGCTTCCGATGGATACGCTGATCACGAACTACTATGTGCGGCTGACAGTCTTGGACAGGCCGCGCGTTTTGGCAAGCATTGCCGGGGTTTTTGGCGATTTTGATGTCAGCATAGAAACTGTCGAGCAGCATCCTGCGGGCGACGGCGACGCCGAGCTGGTGCTGCTGACGCACAAGACCATCGAGCACAATCTTCGCTGTGCACTTGACCTCCTGGGCCGATTGCCGATCATTCGCCGGGTCAACAACTGGATAAGGGTCGAAAACTAGATGCTCTACGAGGCGGCCGAAATTCCCCGCTCGATCGCATCGGGCCTCTATTCGAGCTTGATCGCCCCGCGCCCCGTCGTTATCATCGGCACTACGGATCTGTCGGGACACATCAATCTCGCGCCCTACAGTTCACTATCCCTGGTGGCAACCTACCCTCCGATGATTGCTGTGTCATTCGGTGAACGCAAGGCAACGAAGAAAGATACGCTGCGCAATATCGAGGCAACCGGTCAGCTGGTGGTAAACTTGGTGAGTCGATGGCAGGCAAATGCGACGGTCGAGGCTGCCAATTCCCATTCGGGTGATGTTGACGAATACGGGCGCATTGGCGTCACCAGAGCAGAGTTCGGAACATATCGGGCGGGGCGAATTGTCGAGTCGCCCGCGTCACTGGGATGCGACCTAGTTGCAGTCCATAGCCTTGCGCCAAGCAGGTGCATGCTTGTGATCGCTCAGATATCAACAGTATTTGTGAACGATCTCTATCTGACAACCGATAATGAGTTCGGTGCGCGTCAGGCAAACCTATTTGCGAGCATCGGCGCGGAGCGTTATGTCGGGCTCGAAGACGCCGAAGAATTTACCCTCCGACGCACGTGGGAGTAGTTGCTAGGACGGCTATGTACAACGGAATCATCGACCGCTACCGGGATTTTTTGCCGGTAACGCCATCCACGAAGCTCATCACCCTCCTCGAAGGCCGCACGCCGTTGATCGAAGCACCGCGTCTGGCCGCCAGCATCGATCCAAACCTCACGCTTTATCTCAAGTTCGAGGGAATGAATCCGACGGGATCGTTCAAGGATCGTGGCATGACCATGGCGATCACGAAGGCCGTCGAAGACGGCGCGAAAGCCGTGATGTGTGCGTCGAACGGGCAACACGTCCGCCGCTGCCGCGGCGTATTCGGCGCGCGCAGGGATTGAATGTATTGTGCTCCTACCGAAAGGCGAGGTCGCACTGGGAAAGCTTTCCCAGGCATTGATCCACGGGGCAAAAGTGCTGGCGATCGACGGCAACTTTGACGACGCCCTGCGCCTGGTCCGCGAAATCTGCGCGGAATATCCGATCACGCTCGTGAACAGTGTCAACCCACACCGTATCGACGGCCAAAAAACGGGTGCATTCGAGATTGTCGATGACCTCGGCTTTGCTCCCGATATTCATGCCATACCGGTCGGCAACGCGGGCAATATCACCGCCTATTGGAAGGGCTACAAGGAGTACTTGGCGGCGGGCAAGATCGATAGATTGCCCAAAATGTTTGGATTTCAGGCCGCTGGTGCCGCGCCGATAGTCGATGGACATCCCATCGCGCACCCGCAGACCATTGCGACCGCGATTCGGATCGGTAACCCCGCGTCTTGGAAGGGCGCAGAAGCCGCGCGCGACGAGTCCGGAGGCATGATCGACAAGGTCACGGACGATGAAATCCTCGATGCCTACAAGCGATCAGCCGCGCTAGAAGGTGTCTTTGCTGAACCCGCGTGCGCCGCTCCAATTGCGGGCCTAATCAAGCTGGCTGGTCTAGGCTACTTCACTAAACCGACCACGGCCGTCGCTATCCTCACGGGTCATGGCCTGAAAGACCCCGACCGCGCGATCAAAACCGCGGGCAAATTGATCGAAGTGGGTTCACGCCGAGATGATCTGCTAGGGGCATTGGGACTATAAGGCCTCCCAACCGTCTCTTTTTCGCTAAATCCTGCCGCTCAATTCGAACAGGTGCCGAGTCTTAGGGACAGAGCGGTCTTCACCTAGCTTTCATTTTCCCGCGCCAATGTATATATGCAACAAAGAGAGCCGAAGTTACGTCTTTAGTTGTGTGCAATATATGAACCGCAAACAGTTTTCAACCTCATTTTGCTTCGTGGCGATGCTTCTCTCCCTGCTGTCGATTTCGCTCGCCACCTCTCCTGCTCGTGCAACAGACCAGACTCCTGACCAAAAGGAGCAGCAGCGCGAGGAAAAAGAGGGCAAGGAAGCTGCCGACGACATTGCTAAGCATGCCAAATTTTCGACGGACAAGGCGCTGATTGATAGGGTGTCGTCAATCGGCGCAAAAATCGCCGCGATTGCGGATCAGACCAAGGTTCCCGCAGGTTTCGGCAACAGTCAGGTCTATCCGTTCAAGTACACGTATACAATCATCGACGAAAAAGAGGTCAACGCGTTCTCGCTCCCTGGCGGCCATATCTACATCTACAAGGGCCTGCTCGACCTGCTGACTAGCGACGACGAAATTGCGGGAGTCCTTGGCCACGAAACCGCCCACGCGGCGCATCATCATGTTTCCATGCTGGAGCATGAGCAGGAGAAAATGACTTCGCAACTGGCCCTCGGCGCGCTCGTCGCGGTGCTGGCGCATGTTCCAGTTCAGGATATCGGCAACTTGGCTCAAGGGGCCGAATACACCCAGCAGGCGATCCTGAACAATCACTTTAGCGAATCCGCCGAGGAGGATGCCGACCACACTGGCATGATTTTCATGCAAAAGGCGGGCTACGATCCTGTCGGGATGCTCGCACTATTGCAGCGCTTGAAAGCGGTTGAGGACCGCAGCCCGGATATTGAACTCGGGTTTCTGCGCGACCATCCCTTAACGTCCGATCGCCTCATTGCTGCACGTGCCGAGCTTAAGGTCTTAGGCGTGAACGTCAACCCGGCTGCGCTCCGCCGTGCGAGCGGATCGATGATCGCGTCCGTGGCGGATGCCGGGAAATTTAGTGTTGTGACGATTGGAAAAAACACTATTTTCCAGACGGATATCGCGAACCATGATCAGGCCGCCGCCGCTGCTGCTGCGCTCAACAAGCTCCTCGACAGCAACCTGCAGCTCTACGAAGTGAAGGCCGACGGTCCCACACTCATCGCGCGCGGCCAGCCGCTCTACCAATTCACGGAAGCCGATGAGAAGGCCGCAGCAGTGACGCCCACTCCCACGCCAGACGCGCTTGCGCTAAGTGCAGCAACGACAATCCGCACGCTGCTTTGGAGCGAGACTGTCAACTCGACGAGCGAGACGGACATTCCAAGCGCCGAGACAGTTCAGCCCGCGCCATAGCGAAGCCTCGAGTACCTAAGCGCGGTTTTGCAAACTTCGTTTGAAACTCTTCAGCCCAAAGGCGTCCGTTCCCGGCATTGTTCCCTCTTCACAAACTTGCCGTCTTCGCGTATCATTAAGACTGCCAACACATGACCCTGCTTGCTTCTTGCCTGCTTCCATGCAAGACCAATTGCTGGCGGAACGCAAGTGATCTCCAAACCTTAGCATGTCGATTTCACCAAAGCAGCGCTGCTTTTATCAACTTCGAGCGGCCAGACGAATGGGCAAAGTGCCCGACTCGGTGGTAGATCGCGACTTGATCGCTGAGTGCCTAAACGGTCACTCGTTCGCCTGGGACGCTCTGGTGGAGCGCTACGAATCCCTAATCTATACATGCGCACTCAGGCACGGTGCGACCGAGACCGAAGCTGGAGATGTTTTCCAGGTGGTATGCGTCAGCCTCTACGAATACTTGGGCAGCCTCCGCGACCAAACGCGACTGGCGAGCTGGCTGCTTTCGGTAACGAAGCGTGAAGCGTGGCGAGCCGCGCGTAAGCGCGACTACTCTGCATCTCTTGAAGCTGGTGACGAAGGTTTTTCCGTTTTGGAGACCACGCCTACACTCAATCCCTCCGACAATCCCGAAGGATCTGCAATGGCGACGGAAGATGCCTATCTGGTGCAACTTGCTCTTGAACAACTTGGAGATAAATGCCGGGAGCTATTGCGTGCCCTGTACTCGTCCGAGGAGCAAAGCTATGCCGAGATCGCGGCCAAACTGTCTATTCCGATTGGCAGTATTGGGCCAACGCGTGCGCGCTGCTTACAGCAACTCCGAAGGATTTTAGAGACGGTCGGCTTCTAGCACGTATTTTTCAGGAAACATCTGAACTCTATAGCACATGTCAGCGTTCAAATGTTTGTGTCAATACCGATGAAGCCTTGCGAAATATCGTTTGAACTGGTCTCCGACTTCAACGATGCAAAAGCGTCCCAAGTCGATTCGGAGCTAGTTCGATCGCATCTTGAAACCTGTTGCGAATCCTGCACCAATGCAATGGCGTTACTGAATCGTGTAAAACCTGTGTTGTCCGCCGATCCTCTGAAGCACGCGCCGGAGGCGATGGTTCGGAATGCCCGCGACATCTATCGCCGAAAGCAGTTCGCAGGAGTCGTCGAAACGGTGCTCGCCCGCCTTACGTTCGACTCGCGCTGGCAATCCGCGACTGCTACCGGCGCTCGCGGCGTTCTTGCCGAACCGATGGTGCGCCGCTTGTTTACCAGTCCCGAATACAAGATCGACATTGCGGAGCAGTACACGAACCCACGTGAGATGCATGTGATCGGGCAGGTGTTCACCTCACAAAGCGGAGATGTGCTGGTGCCGAAAGCCGCGATGCTTCTTCCGAACGCAGGCCAAATGATCGAAGCCGAAATTGAGGACGGTGAGTTCCACTTCGAATCGACACCCAATGTTCCCTATAAAATCGAGATTCGACTGGACGAGAAGATGCTTGTTGTGCCCGCAGTAAATCCGGTCGAGCCGCCCAGTGGCTCTGATTAACGACATGGATTCAGACCATCTCCTTGCGTCGATCGAGCAGAGCGTCCGGGTCGGGCGAGACGATTCCGATCTTTTGAAGCAGGCGGCCGACTCCCCGGATTTTGTCCCTTTTGCCCTCGGCATACTGCAGACGCGGCTGCGCGCAAGTCCCGAAACGGCAATTTCAGGCGCGGACGCGGCGGTCAAAGTCTGTGAATTGCGCGGCGATTTCCTGTCCATTGCGAACGCACTGCGCACAAAGGGGCAGGCGCTAAGAATCCTGGGCCAACATGCGGAGGCAGTAGCCGTGCTGACGGAATCGTCGGCCAATGCCGCCAAAGCTGGCAATTCGCTACTCGCGGCGCAGGTGCGGCTTGGCGCGATCGATTCACTCGGGATGATTGGCCTGAATGAAGACGCGGTCACGCTCGCGAAGGAGCTGGAAGTGACGCTGACCAACCTTGGTCAACCCGGCGAGGCGGCCAAAGCGATTGTCAACCTCGGCAACCTGCACTTCCGGCGCGACGAGCACCACCAAGCCCTAGAGTGTTACGAGCGCGCGTTGCTCGTCTTGCGCGACGGCGGCGATTCTCTTGCTATTGCCCGAATCGAAGCGAACTGCTCGAACATATTAGTTCTGTTGAACCGTATTGACGAGGCCATCGAGCTTCTCGGAAGCGCGCGAATTCGTTTTTCAGAAAATGGCGTCGAGAGCGCAGCGGCCATGCTGGATGCGAACGAGGGCTACCTCAGCTACACTTCAGGTCAGCATTCGCGCGCGATTGCGCTCCTCGACCACGCCCGTGGAGTTTTTTCAGCATCTGGCGCAGCCCTCGAAACGGCGAAATGCGATGCCGATGCCTCGGATGTCTACCGTGACCTCAATTTACTTCCCGAAGCGCTCGAAAGTTACGACCGTGCGATTAACAGCCTTGAGGCCGTTTCGCTGCCCTACGAGCGTGCAAAGGCTCTACTCGGCAAGGCGGTTGTTCTGAGCAAAATGGATCGTGTTGAGGAATCGTTCGACGCCGCTCGCCTTGCAGAGGAGATGTTTCTAAGGCAGAAAAACGCGCTGCAGGTTGCCTATACGCGTTATGTACGCGCGGAGATTTTGCGGATCTCGGGAAAACTCATCGAGTCGAAGGCGGAAGCAAAACGGGCGGCAAGGCAGATGAAAGCTGCTGGGATGGAGGGCTGGTCGCTGGAAGCCGGATTTCTGGCAAGCGATATCGACCTTTCCGAGGGCAAAGACAGGACGCGGGCGATGCGCAGATGCAGCCGCGATGCGGTCAGCTTTGGCCGAAAATGGCTGCATTGCCGTGCCGAGCATTCGCTTGGGAACTGGTACGCGAAGCACGGCGAGAAAGTGCGGGCGATCCGCCACTTTCGTACATCGGCCCTCGCGCTTGAATCCATGCGCTCGCTCGTCGCGACGGAGGAGATGCACACCGCATTTCTCCGTGATAAGATGCCGGTTTACGAGTCTTTGGTAGATTCGCTTTTGGACCGAGGCAGAAAGCGCGATGTGCTCGAAGCGCTTGAGTATGTGGAGCGTTCGAAATCTAGACTATTACTTGAGAAAATTCAGACCGGCATCAGCCGCTCCACAGTAGAGAAGTCGTCAAGCTTGCGCAGCCGTCTTAGCACTCTGCGGACCGACCTCATGCGTGCGTATCATCGTTCTAACACGTTCGACGATGCTGGCCAGCGCATGGCGACGGCGAACTCCGGCGATCTCTTGAGGGCGGAAAGAGACTACCGCCAAGCCCTGATCGAAGCTGATTTGGTAGCTGTGGGCGACGTCAAGCATGCAGTTGTCGAAAAAAATTCGTTCGTGCTTTCTGTCGATTCCCTGCAAAATTACCTGGGTGACAACCAAACCCTAATTGAGTATTATGTAGCGGGGAATGTCGTTTGCGCATTCGTCGTCACGAAAAAGCGTGTTTTTGCGATCCAGGCAATTGCCTCCAGCTCTGATATCAGTCACGTTGTACGCAGGCTAAATTACCATCTACATCGTGCTGAGATACTCACGGATTATCTTGGACAGAACCATGTAGAGGCCGAAAAAGCGATCAACGGCGTACTCGGTAGACTTTACGATCTACTGGTCAGGCCGCTGGAGCCGCAGCTTTCAACCGATCGACTGATCATCGTGCCGCATGCCGGACTTCATGGGCTTCCATTCCAAGCGTTCCACGATGCTCGATGCAGCATGGTGGACAAGTTCGAGATCGTCTACGCGCCAAGTGCGCAAATCTGGAAGGAACTGGCGGCGCGGCGGGAGCTAGACCAGGATTCGCCAACAAATTCGAACAAGACAGGTGCAATGTCGCTGCTGATGGGTTTGCCGTCAGCCGATCTGCCGAATATCGCGGTCGAGATTTCGAGGCTGGAGCAGACGGCAGCAAATCCGATCTCATTTTGCGGAGCTAACGCAACGTTGGAGAATTTTCGGAAATTCGCGCCGGCAAGCACATGGATCCATTTGGCGACACACGCCCTGTTCCGTACCGACAATCCGATGTTTTCGGGTCTTCGGTTTAGCGATGGCTGGTTGCTTGCTCGCGATCTGTACGAAATGAAATTATCCTGCGAGCTTGCCACTCTTTCGGCTTGTCGCACAGGTGCGGTAAAGATCGACTCTGGTGACGAAATGTTCGGTCTGGTCCGCGGATTTCTTGTTGCTGGAGCGCAGTCCCTGGTGCTCAGTCTGTGGCCTGCCGACGACGAATCTACCAGCTTTTTGATGGAGAAGTTCTACAAACTTGTACAGTCAGGAAAGTCACACGGAGCAGCGATGCGTGAAGCTCAGATAAGCGTGCGACAGCAGTTTCCTAATCCGTTTCACTGGGCACCGTTTGTGATCTACGGGCAATAGGGGCGACACTAAATGAATCCTGCAATCCGACGGATAATCTTCTCAAGAGTAAACGGTGCTGCGGCTGTTTCGCTAGCCTTAGTGCTCTTAGCGGCGTTGCCTGTCTGCGCTCAATCAACTAGTTCTCAAGTCGTCCCGGGCGAATTGTTGGTGCACCTCGCGCCGGGTCAAACGGCCGAAAGTGTAGCTGCGCAGTATCAGACCTCCATCATTACGCATGCGTGTGGCGGATCGATTGTCATGCTGCAAACTCCTGCCGGCACCACGGATGCGGCCTTCCAGACGCAGCTAGCGGCAAGTCCCCTCGTTACGGATGTTGAGCCGAACTTAGTCACGAGCGTGACCGAGTTTACAGGATCGCAGTTCCACTTCGCATTCGATAAAGGCCCAGATCCTGGTGCCTATGTAAATCAGCAAGCGTATGAGATGGTGAACGCGCCTTCAAGCAAGTCCGGTGACGGTACAGGCGTGACAGTTGCGGTGCTTGATACCGGCGTCAATATGACGCACCCGGCCCTCTTGGGCCACGTTGTCTCAGGATATGATACGATGAGCCCGAGCCGTCTGCCGCTCGACCTGCCGGACGGCATTACCAACGAAGCTGCCGGCCACGGCACTATGATCGCCGGCATTATTGCCATGGTGGCGCCAGGTGCCGGCATCATGCCCGTGCGCGTGCTAAGTGCCGACGGATTTGGAACCCTATTTGATGTCATGGCGGGAATAGACTGGGCGGCTAAACACGGAGCAAATGTCATAAACATGAGCTTTGGCTCCCCAGTAGACTCACCCATGCTTGATAACGAGATTCAGGGCTATGAGCAGCAGGGAGTGACCTTTGTCGCCGCCGCTGGCAACGACGGGGCCGAAATCAGCAACTATCCCGCAAGCTCGCCAGGCGTGGTTTCAGTCGCGTCCATCGAGACCAACATGGTCAAGTCGAGCTATTCGGACTATGGACGTGAAGTGGATCTGGTTGCGCCAGGAACGGGCATTCGTAGCACCTACTACGATGGGGGATACGCGACTTGGTCGGGGACGTCGTTCGCGACACCCTTTGTCTCTGCCGGGATTGCCGACGTGATCGCTGTGTCTCAGGACAATAAGAGGAGCGATGCAATCTTGGCTTTGTACGATCAGGCGCAAGATGTGGAACGGTTTAATCCGCAATACGAGGGGATGCTCGGCAACGGTCTACCGGATGTTGCGGACACAGTCGCCGAAATGGGCTCCGACGACATCAATCACAAAAGGTTTTCAAAGCATATCGACTAATCTGAAAGCAACTCTTCCAGGCCATACATGACATCTCTAGCCGCGCGAATGCGCTCCACACTCCGCAGTGCGATCAGTACGCCTGGCATAAAGGACGACCTGTCAAGCGTGTCATGGCGGATGGTAAGCGTCTGACCCAGCCCACCAAAAGTCACAAACTGTGACGCGACATAGCCCGGCAATCGCACCGAATGTATCGGGACATTGCCTTCACCCACTGCGCCGCGCGCACCAGTCAAGCCTTTTGCTTCAGCAGCCGCTGGCATAGGTCCGTTCTTGTCCCGTCCCTCCGCGATCAATTTGGCCGTTAGTAATGCCGTGCCGGAAGGAGCGTCGATCTTCTTTTCGTGGTGCATTTCGACAATTTCGGCGTCTGGCATCCACCGAGCCGCTTCCTTCGCGAACCGCATCATCAGCACAGCGCCGATGGCAAAATTTGGTGCGATCAGCGCGCCTGTCGCCATTTCACGACATTTCGCGCGGATTTTTGACATGCCATCGGGAGTGATTCCCGTGGTGCCGACTATAGGAACGACTTTGCACTCAAGCGCCGTGATCACGTTAGCAAGCACGGCTGACGGCACGGTAAAGTCAACCATCGCCTGCGCTCCAGTATCAGTCAAGACGGCTGCGAGGTCGCCGCCCGCGTCAACTGTGCCGACTAAGGCCATATCCGCAGCGCCAGTCACGGCCTTGACCACCTCTTGGCCCATTCTGCCGTGCGCGCCGCTGACAACTACCCGCAGCGGCTCCCGATCAGCTTGCATCCACGGTTTGCTCCTCGAACGGTCCCACCTGCGCCATCGTATATGTGCCCGTCCCAAACAACGTCTTGGCGACATTGTGAACAGACTCCAGGTCGATTGCCTGCACTTTCGCCATGATTTCATCGAGCGGGATGACTCGATCATGCACCAGCTCGTTCTTGCCCATGCGCATCATGCGGCTGCTCATGCTCTCCTGCGACATCACCAAACTCCCGCGAATCTGATTCTTAGCGCGGATCAGCTCATTGTCGGCGATGTTATGCTCCACCACCTTGGCAAACTCTTCCTCGACAATTGAGACCACTTCGCCCGCAGTGTCGGGACTGGTTCCCGCATAAACGCCAAAGATTCCGCCCTCACGGTAGCCAACCGAGTACGAACCGACGGAGTATGCAAGCCCTCGCTTCTCCCGAATTTCCTGGAACAGGCGGCTGGACATCCCGCCACCGAGCACGGTATCGAGCAGAGAAACGGTGTAGCGCCTGTCATCAAGCTGATCGAACCCAGGAACACCCATGACCACGTGGACCTGCTCAACGGGCTTATTCACGAGCTTAGTCGCGACCTGGAAATCGGGAGTCGTGTTCGGCTCGCGCCAGTCTGCGCGGCTGCCCTTTAGGTCGCCGAAACGTGCAGCGACCATCTCGACAATCTGCTTGTGCTCGAGGTTTCCGGCGGCCGAAACAACAATCGTGTCCGGCGTGTAGCGCTTGTGCATGTAGCCAAAGAGGTGCTGGTTCGTGAACGATGCTACCGTTTCGCTTGTTCCAATGACTGGCTTCCCGAGGACGTGATGCGGCCACATCAGTTGAAAGAAAACGTCGTGGACGAGGTCGTCAGGCTGGTCTTCGTGGCGCTTGATCTCCTCGAGGATGACATTCTGCTCGCGCTTTAGCTCTACCGGATCGATCACGGAATTTAGGAACATATCGGAAAGAACATCCACGGCGACATCGATGTATTCGGAGAGCACTTTGCTGTAGTAGCAGGTGTACTCCTTATCGGTAAACGCGTTCAGATAACCGCCGACGGTGTCGATCTCATCGGCAATCTGCTGAGCCGTGCGCTTCTTGGTCCCTTTGAACAGCATGTGCTCGATGACATGCGAGATGCCGCGAAGGTCGTCGCTCTCGTCGCGCGCCCCGACTCCCACCCACACCCCGATTGACGCCGACTGGACATAGTCGATGCTTTCGGTGACGATTCGCACTCCATTTGGGAGCACATCACGATTGATCATTTTTGTTAAAGTCCTGAATTTCTCGAACAATTTCGAAGGATACTGAGGATTATACCTGCCGCGCCATGCGAGGCATGGTTTTGTAGCGCGCCCCAGACCCTCCCCCACCTCCCGAAAACCAGGAAGTGTAAAGGATGTCGTCGGTTCAAAGTGTAAACCATGTTCGGCTCACACAAGGGTCTGTCCACACTATGCCTGGCGAAACATCCTACGTCTGTGGGAAGTCGGTCAGGTTCGCGCCTGCACCATTTCGGCTTCAGGCTCCGACCCAATGTCAGGGATTAAAGTTGGAGGGGCTTGGCGACGAACTCATCTCCCTTCCGTGTGTCGGAACCTTGCCGCCGAACTGCTTCCGGCGTTGCAGCCCTGTCCCGAACACGCTAGGACCCTGTCCTTTCGTTGCGGCGGCCGGGGGAGGGTGATTCGCGCGGAGCTCCTCGCCTCCGCCTTAAAGGAACAACCCCTCGGGGCAACGCACCGCGTTCGCCGTCTTCAGCTTAGACGGCGGGACTTCAGAACTGGAATTTCCTTCCGCCTGCAGCGAAAAAAAGCCCAGCGGCTTGAGCGTTCCTAAGTTCTTTACGATAAAATAAATCATGACTCAAGCGCACTGGCGCGCAATTGCAGCTCGAAGAGGGGCAGTCTGCTAGAACGCCAAACGCCGGAGGATAATTTGAACCGTCCATGAATTCCAATGAAAGCGCTCCTGAAAGCGCAGTTTCGCCTATCGCCGACCTCGACGCGGACATGGTGAGTGTCGATCTCCCGCCGTACCACATCATCCTTGCCTGCACGACGCTGGGCTTTGCCAAACCACTCGATTGCTATTGGAGCGCGATGCCGGCGCTAGTAGAGGGTCAAGCAAGCGGTCAAACGGTTGCCTGTGCGTGTGCGGAACATCGGCGAATAGGGTCTCGTTGGTCGGGCTTGCGTACTTCGGCGCCGATCCAGGTTTTTACTCATCGCTGCATGTTCAACGACAACGGCGGGTCAACGATCTACCGGATGGGCCAGTGCCCGGCCTGCAACACGATCTACTGGGCAAAAGAGTAGGCTTAGAGGAATTCTATCCTCCGCCGTCGAATACTTTCTCCGAGCGACCGAGCGAAGCAATCCCGAAATTGGCAGCACTTTTTTGGCTGATTGGGAGCGCCGGACGCGTTGCGAACGTACATACTGTTATCAGTTTTCGAACACGTTTGCTAAGGAGATTGTTTTTGATGGATTGTTTCGCATTTCCTTTCGGCCAAGCGCGCCGAATGTCGACCTTAACCTTGCTTGCAAGCGCCTTGTTTTTCGTGTGCGCTGTTGCGACGCCATCGGTTGCGCGCGCCACGCCGCCAGCCGCTAAGTCTGTGAGTACAGGCCCTATCGTCAAAATGGTGACGACCAAGGGTCCGATTTTGATCAAGCTGTTCCCAAAAGACGCTCCGATCAGTTGCGCCAATTTTTTGAGCCTGGTGAAGTCGGGCTTCTACAATGGCCTGATGTTCCACCGAGTCACCGACCTAGGTGATCCGACCGACCCGGAGCACATTGTGCAGGGCGGTGATCCGAACTCCCGCAACGCCCAGCCTGGCGATCCAAGTTTGGGGCAGGGCGGCTCGGCCAAGACGATCAAGGGTGAATTCCCGAACAACGGCGTAAGCAACCCCTTGACTCACAACGCTGGTGCGGTTGCGATGGCGCGGTCATCCGAAAACGATTCGGCAAGCAGCCAGTTTTATATTTGCACGAGTCCATGCCACCACCTTGACGGCAACTACGCCGTTTTCGGCATGGTGATCAAGGGACTGGACAACGCCGCCAAAATCCAGGTTGGCGATCGTATTACCAAGGCGACGATCCTTCGCGCCAAGTAGGCCAAAGAAGATGCCCGGCGATTTTAGTAAAATCTCCGGGCATTTCGGCGTTTTGTGCCAAAATGGTTCTAAATCAAATTTGTTGTTGACGCGGCGACCATTGTCGAATGAAGGTCTCGCGCAAACGTAACAAGGGGGCAAAGATCGGATGGCAGTCAAACGTGTGCAGGCGATGGTTTCGGGCCATGTGCAGGGCGTCGGATTTCGATATTTTGTCGTTCAAGTAGCGCATCGTCTCAGTCTGGTTGGTACAGTTCGGAATTCATACGACGGTGGGGTCGAAGTGATCGCGGAAGGCGAGGAGCAGACCATTACCGACTTCCTGGCAGAGTTGCGTCACGGCCCGTCAACTGCGGAAGTGACCAACATGCAAGTCGCGTGGACTGAGCCCGCAGGTCTAGAGCGAGGATTTACAGCAGTAAGTTAGGATTTGACGGTCGGCAATGGTGCGGGAACCGTTTGAATTGCAGGTTGATTGAGTAAAATACACTCATCAACTCCCGTCACTCGTTGCTGTACTGTCTTTGTTCTAAGGTTCTGCATGGAAACCGCGCACTACTTAAGCCCGCAAGTCCAAACCCGCTTCGTAACATATGTAGAGAATCTTGGGGGATTTCACTGGGGCGATCCGGAACGGGCCACGCCGCTGATCCGCACCATGTGCGGCCACTTTGTGCAGGAAGCGGAGCTTCTGATCCAAGGGATTCGCGCCAATGTCGCCGATAAGCTCTATTACTCGACCGCTGTTTCCCCAACGGCGGCGATTATGGAGGTTGCAGAAGAGTTTGCGCAGATCGCATCAGTGCCCGTTCCCGAAGCCCGCTGGGTCACGATCTCCATTGCTGCTGCGCTAGGATACGTGCGGCTTCCCAAGGCCGGCGAGATGCTTCAGCATCAGTCCGTTCCCGATCCCTCGTCGGCGTGGCATCGCGACCACTCAAAAATCTAGCCGCTATGCTTTCGATTTCTTCGCTGGTTTAGTGTCAATCTTTTCCACAGCGGTCGCCTCGGCGGCAGCGTCCTCTTTTTTCATGCGCCTTACCATGTACGAGAGCGTGAAGACGAGCGCAATAAGCACGGGCAGGATCAACGCACCCGTGAGCGCCAGCGCTTGCCAGTGCACCGGATATCGGACTACGACAAACGGCAGAACCGTGTAAAACAGAACGCCGGACGCGCTGAAGATCATAGCGCCACCGATCCACGCAACCTCCGGCGGATGCAACCAGCGCTTCTTTGCGGCAAATGTCAGCACTGCATACACCGCAAGGATCAAAATCAGCCGAAACGTGATCTGCTTGTCCATAGGAGATAGGATGCGCTTAGCGAGGATGCGATTAGAAATCGCGGACAAGGCCGGTAACTTTGCCCTGCAGGACAGTGCTGCTATCGATCAAAATCGGGCTGTACTTTGCATTGGCCGGTTCGAGGTGCGGTTGATCGAGTCCGTTGGCGGGTTGAAGGCGTAGCCGCTTGACCGTCTGTCCTTCGCCGGAGATATGGGCAACGACAATCTCGCCATCGGGAGGGTTTTCGTCGCGTTTGACAAACAGCAGGTCGCCCTCGTTGATCCCGGCGTCGATCATACTGTCCCCAACGACATAGAGCAGGAAGTCCGCGCCCGCTGGCGGCGGAACCACTTTCCGATACTCCGAAGCTTCCGCAACATTTTTTTCGTCGGGACTACCAGCCGCAACTCTGCCGAGGACAGGTAGCGAAACGGCGGTGACGAACTTCGTGTTTTTCGGTTCGGGGTCGAGTTCGAGAAAGTCCCCGAAATTTGCAGCATTCGCCGCATGGTCGTCTGCTTTTCTGTCGCGCAACTCAGCGACATAGATGTACGCATCCAGCGACTTGTTGAACGCAGTCACAGGCGCGCTGCTGTTTGCCGTAAACTCGATGAACTGATTTGCCTTTGCGCTCATGTTGTCGCAAAGATAGAGCAGGTAAGCTTCCGCCACGGACGGCCTTCGCGCGGCGCCATGTTCGGGCAGGCCGTGGTGCGACAAAATGAGATGCATAAGCGCGCGCTTGGTCTTGATGCCGATCTTCGTTTTCGATTCAGCTTCCGAATTGATCTGGTCAATTGCCTGGGCAACCATAACCGAACCCAGGACGAGATGACCGATCAGGCAGCCATCATCGGTGTATTCACCAGCGCGCAGCTCGTGATCCATCTCCTCCATCTTGCCGATATCGTGCAGCAGTGCTCCGGTCACCAGCAGATCGCGGTCTAGTCCCTTGATGACCTCGCTGCACCTTGATGCCAGCTCAGCTACTTCAACCGTATGCTCCAAAAGGCCGCCAGCGAACGCGTGGTGCATGTTCCCCGCCGCATAGGCGCGCTTGAACTTTCGCCAGAGATCGGATTCCCCGCCGAACATCTTGCGTAGGACAGCGTTCAGCTCTGGATCGCCGACGGTTTTGATGAGATCAGAAAAGCGTCGTTGATAATGCCTGTTGGACTCGTTTGGCTTCTCAATAAAATCGGAGACATCGCTAGGCGTAGGGACGCATCGATACTTTGCGATCTTGATTTCACCCGCGTAGCGTTCGGACGATTCGACATCGCCCCAGAGCTCGATAAATGCAGCCCCAGAAATGTCCGAGACCATGTCCTCGTCGGGCTCCCAACGTTTGGCGATCCGATGGCCCGACGAGTCCCCGATCTTGACCTCCAGCAGCGACTTTCCGGTGCCGACGACCTTGACACTCGCGCTGCGCACAGCCACAAGATAGCCGTCAAGATGGTTGCCAGGGTCTAATTGGGCGAGGGGAACACGCTCGAACGGAGCGACTCTGTTTGTGCGGGGCGGCTGACTCATTTGAAGGAAAGTATACTCTATGCGGTCGGCTCTTGGCTTGCTGAGTGCCGAATCAGTCAACCAGCCACTTCTTTAGCCAAGCGATGGTGTCGGCCAGCATTTCATCCGTGAACTGGTGGCCGGCACCATTGTATATCTTCAGCATTAGGCGGTCCCGAATTTGCTGGCGCGCGTAAATCGGTCCCAGCTTCTCGTAGAGTTCGACTGAGCCGGTGCAAGAAATGAGGTCGTCAACATCGCTGTTGAGCATGCAGAGCGCTAGAGGTGGGTAGGAGTTTGGATGACTGGATGGACTGATTGGAGAGAGGATCATGCCTTCTGGGGAAAATGGCGAGATTTGCCTGCTCGGATCGGCCTTGAGCCAGTTTGGACTCGTAATGACGGCTGCCAGCGCTTTAAACTGTGGCTTCTGGATCGCCATCGCGTGTGCGACTAACCCACCGCCAGAAATTCCGACCATGCCGGATGTCGCCATGTCAATCCCAAGCTCCTGGCAGACGATCGGAATATCCGCCGCTGTTTCGTAAATGATGTTCCGCATCGTAAACAAAAACGCGGTTTCCAGAAGCTCCAGCCGTCGCGACGATTCGGGCCTGTCGCCGTGCAAGTACAAGTCAGGCGCGATGACGTCAAAGCCCGAGTTCGCGAGATGGTACATCGTTGTCATCACGCCCTCCTTCGAGCTTGAAAGCCCGTGAAGCAGGATGACGTTCGGTTGCGGCGCGGCGTCCATTTGGCGCAGACGTAGGACGCCGATTCCCCGGCGGGACAAAATCGAGTGGCTGAGTTGGAATTCCAAAGTGTTGGTTCCTGCGGCGAACGAGGACGAAATTGGGCGCTCGTTCGCTGGAATACGGAGGCAGTGTACCTAAAGTTCGGGCAACGCTCGCAAGGTACAATGTGCGGGATGAAACGGCGAGACGTGGCTAAGTAGGAAACCCGTTCAAAATGGCGACTATTCTCGTTGTTGACGATGAGCGGCCGATTGTCGAAGCAATCGACTACAACCTCCGCAAAGAGGGTTACGACACCATGCGGGCATTCGATGCCGACGAGTGTGTCCTTGCCGCTCGAAGACAGCGTCCGGATCTGGTCATACTCGATATCATGCTGCCGAGCGGCAACGGCTACGATCTTTGCCGACAGCTCAGAACTCTTCACGCTGGCGTTCCCGTATTATTTCTGACTGCGCGCGCTGCCGAAGAGGACCGGATCAGCGGCTTTGACGCCGGTGCTGACGACTATGTGGTCAAACCATTCAGCATGCGGGAGCTGATGGCTCGCATTAAAGCGCTGCTTCGCCGCCGAACCGATCTGTCGCTTCCGAAGCCCAAGGAGCCAGCAGCCGTGACGGCTCAGGCACCGGCGCTGACTATGGTCGAGCGGGGACAGCCGTTGCCAGTACGAACCGAAGGCATCCTCACTGTGGGTGACCTGCTGATGGACGCCAACCGGCGCGAGGTTGCTGTCGGCGAACGGCGTGTCGAGCTCTCGCGAAAAGAATTTGACGTTCTGTTCATGCTTGCGACCAATCGCGGGCAGGTCTTTGATCGACAGACTGTCTTAAACCGAATTTGGGGCGAGGACTGCTATGTTGACGAGCGAACGGTTGAACGTCCACATACGGTGGCTTCGTGAGAAGATTGAGAAGAATCCCGCGAAACCTGAGCGCTTGATTACAGTTCGTGGTATTGGATACAAGTTCAATCCGATAGTCGATTGAATCGAATCAGCCTCGTTTATTCATTGTGCACGAGATTACACACTCAGCCCTGGTGATCGATTTTGCGGTCGCGGCAACTCTTATCGCCTCGCTTGCCGTGTCGCAGATTGTGCTTCTTAGGCGCAGTTCCAAGAAGGCCGCAGAGTTCGACGAACTCTCTGAAGACCTCAGAAAGCGCGCTGAGCAGAGCGAATCGGTTGAAAGAGAGTCTAGCGGCAAGCTGGAATCGATCCTCTCAGTTGTCGAAGATGCGATTCTGAGTGTTGACCACAACGGCATATGCTCCGCGCTCAACAAGGGTGGCCGCGACTTATTTCCGTCAGCCGAACCACAAACTCTTCTCAGCCTAAGCCAATCCGCCGATCTAGACAATTTGCTCCGTTCAGCAATCAGGGCTGACGACAAGTCCTTGCCGGTCGCGGGCGAAGTTCAGCTACGTTATCCTCGGACTCGTACGATGCAGGTGCTCATCAGCCGGGTGGGTTCGACGCAGGAATCCCACAACTCAGGCACACCGCCAAGACCGGTTATGTTGCTGGTCTTGCGCGACATCACCGATCTCAGGCGGCTCGAAACCGTGCGCCGCGATTTTGTCGCAAACGTATCCCACGAGCTACGCACACCGCTCAGCTCGATCATGGCGATGGCCGAGACTTTGCGCGATGGCGCCATCGACGATGTCGAGGTCGCTCGCCACTTCCTAGATACCATCGTGCACGAGGCTAACCGGCTTGTCCGATTGGCTGAGGATCTCCTAGACCTGTCGCAAGTTGAGGGTCGTCCCGTCTTGAAATCCGAAACGGACTTGTCTACCTTGATCGACGACGTCGTCATGCGTCTCGCCAGCCAGCGAAGCAGGGCCGGCTTGTCGCTTGCCGTCGATATCGAACGGCCCCTGCTGGTTCTGTGCGACCGGGATGAAGTCGCGCAAGTCCTGGTCAATCTCCTCGACAATGCGATTAAATATACGCCACGGGGCGGAATAATTGAGATCAGAGCGCACCTTCGCAAGGGCCGGGTCACAGTTGAGGTGTCCGATACCGGGATCGGCATTCTTCAGCAGGATTTGCCACGGCTATTTGAGCGGTTTTATCGAACCGATAAGGCGCGCAGCCGCGCGAGTGGCGGAACAGGTCTTGGTCTGGCGATTGTTAAGCATATTGTGGAGCGCCACGGCGGTGAGCTTTGGGTGAAAAGCGAGTACAATCGCGGGAGCACGTTTGGGTTTTCGCTGCCGCGTGAGAGCATGGGGACGGCGAACCGGCTGAATCAGGTTCGACAAGTCTTGCCAGCGAAGCTAGCGTCCGCAGAGAACCCGCCCGCTCTTGCAAACGAGCCCGACGGGCTAAGACGTTAATGCTGGCCGTAGTTACGTGTCCGCAATTTTTTTCGGGCAGTTGAAACCACACAGAATGAGCGCCCCAGAATGTAATGAGGGGCTGTTTTTGATTGAGATGGCACAAACCGGCGGCGCAGTAAACCTCGACTGGATACGTCACTATGAAGGCAGCCTCGGCATCGGAGCGCATTCTGTGGCCGACAACGGCGCCATCGGCTTCCTCACGCGCGACCCGGTGGCGTTCCGCACATATCGCTTAATATATCTCCAACAAGGTGGCGCGAACGGCCCGGAAGAGACCAAGCGCGCGGGATTCACTCTCGAAACAGTCCAGCGGGCGGAGTGCCCACCGGAGGGCGACTGTGCATATGTCCTGACCGAAAACGATGTCTATTTCGTACGTCAGGATCGTAGCCTGGTGCGCCGTTCGTCGCTGCAGGCACGCCACGGCGATCTGTTCCTCGACCTCAAATCGGCCGGAAGCGATCCTAAACATTCGGCCGTTGTCTTGACCCAAGACCGGGCATCCACTAGCTTCTCGGTAACCTATCTGGAAGCGGAAGATTCAGTCAAGCCCTTTTGGTCAAAGGCGTGGAGCGATCCTGTCGCATGTACGGCAATCTCTTGCGACGGCAACTATGTGGCTGTCGGCCAAAAAAACGGCAACATCACCCTGATCAACCGCCAGAAGCGCGTCGTTTGGGTCTATAGCGCAACAGATGAGCACGCCGTCCTGTCTATGGCGCTCGATCAGACGGGGAATGTTTTTGCGATTGATTCGTCTGGTGCGCTCAAACGGCACGAATTTGCGGATGGTTCTATCACGTGGCGTATCAGTGCGCCCGTCGGACAGATGCCTCTAAAGACGAACCTCAGCGGCAATATTTTGTGCGTTGATGGCGAGGGATCGACGGTCTTTTGCTGCTCCAATACACTCGACGATTTTGCGCAAACGTCGCATAGTTCGTATATCGTCCTTAAAGGGTCAACCGGCGTCATCCTATTCGAGGAAAAGCTGACGTCTGCCGCAACCGGGGCCGCGATATCGCCTTCTGGCAATTTTGCTTCGATCTCCTGCCGCAATGGCGACCTCATCTTAATGAGGGTCGATAAAGTTGCTGGCAAGGCTACCGTCTCGATGTCGGCGGGAATGCCGCGCGACTCTGCGTCTGAACTGCTGGTTCAGGCAAATCGGGCCTATCATGCACGCAATTTCCCGAAGGCGTTGTCGCTCGTTCACGAGATTTTTCACATTGAGCCGGCGTTAATCGAAGCGGGAGCACTGTACGACGACATCTCTTGGAACCTGCGCGAGTCGGTCATGTCCGAGACACGTTCAATCTCGCACGAGTCTCTCGCGAAAGTCGAAAGCGCGCTCGAACTTCTGCCGCACGATGAAAAGCTGACCATCCGCCGCAACGCGCTCGCTCGCTTGCTTGCCGAATCGTTGGCCACCGACGCGCTTGAGCTAGTGCATGACAACCAACATGAAGCGGCGATGGCGAAATATGTCGAGGCGCTGCAGATCGATCGCAGCCAGACGGAGATCAGGCACGCGCTTCGGTCCGCGACCGACCAGCTTTCCCTGCTGCTGTTGAAGGATGCCGATGCGGCGTTCCATGAGGAGCGATTTACCGACGCGATTGATCAGCTTGAACGTGTGCTGGCACTGCGACCCGGCGAACCTGCAATTATCAGGCGCTTGGATCACGCCAAGGGGCTAAAGGCATACACGACCGGCATGCGCCACTATATCAACAAGCGCTACCACGAGGCAGGATTTTGGTTTCGCAACACGCTCGCCATTCTGCCAGATCATGCAGATGCGGCGCGCTACTTGGCATTCGCCGACAATTTTAGTCGTCAAGCCGCACCTGCGCCCGCGCCGACCGTCACGGCTGTTGCGAATGCCGCCGCTGTCGAAACCAAGAAGCTGCCGAAAGCCGCAAACGACCGGTTTGGGATGCTGGAGTGATGGCTTGACGGCAACATCCAGGTAGAATTCCTCCCAGGACGAAACGTTATGGGCCTATCACCGCACATTGGGCTAGCCGAAATTACTACCGACGATCTTTTCGTTATGCAGGATTCAGATCGCTACGAGCTGCAAAGCGGAAAACTTGTTGAGATGACCCCTCCACGCGGCGGAGCGGACGGTTACGCTTCGATGTCGGTACCGTCGTTCATCTCAGTGTTCGTCATCCAACACCACCTCGGCGCATGCTTCGCGTCCGGAAAGGGGATTTTTGGTTGAGCGAAATCCCGATACGGTGCTCGCACCGGACTTTGGGTTTGTATCCAAGCATCGAGCTTCCGCAGACTGGTCGCATGGATACGTGCCTGTCGTTCCCGATCTCGTGATTGAGACTCGATCACCAAGTTCATCGAAGTCAGATATGTCCGAGCGCGCTCGGACATGGATTGACTATGGTGTGCTTGTGGTTATCGATTTTGATCCGATTGATTGGGTGCTGAGAATCCATCGGCAGGACGGCACTGAGCAGTTGGTGACTCGTTATGATACGTTCGAGGTTCCCGATCTTCTGCCAGGTTTTCAGTTGAACTTTGGCACGCTGCGTCCGCCGTATTTGAGGTAGTCGCACACGAATGAGTTGGAATTCTTGGCAGATTGCAAGCGCTGGCTCGATTTCTGCGCCTGCGGGTAAAGAAGGCACTAACTATGGTTTCTACGGTTAAAGCGAAGGTGATGTCAGGTCAGGTCGTACTCCCCACCCCCCTTGAACTTCCTGATGGCATGGAGGTCAGTGTGTCTTTCGACCAGCAGCAGGGAGGCAAAATTGTCGTGCAGAGTCAAACTGATCCGTTCGAGGCGTTTTTAGGAATCTGGAGCGACCGCGAGGACATGAGAGATGCGGTTGGCTGGGTGGACAAGGAGCGATCTAATTGGCAGAGCCGCAATCAGACTATTTGATTGACTCGGACATATTCATTGATGCCGCAAGGGGATATGCCCCCGCCATCGATTTTCTATCGCAACGAAGATCTCTTGGCCCGATCCGGATGAGTGCGATTACCGCAATGGAACTGGTAGCGGGATGCCGCAACAAGACTGAGTTGTCAGTCGTCAAAAGCGCCGTCGAATCAATGATCATTTTGGAGTTGTCCGCCGAAACATCTGCGATAGCCTACAGTCAGATGACAGCATACTTTTTAAGCGACTCACTTCAGATACCGGATTCTCTCGAGGCGGCAACGGCGATTCACCACAACCTCACTCTTTGCACGAGAAATGCAAAGCACTACAAGATGATTTCCGCTTTGTCCCTCCACCGTCCCTACTAAATTGCACCTCTTGCAGCAACGTGATCCGCATTTAGTGCTTTCACTCCGCCATGTCCTGAAACAGCCGATTGAACTTCTCCGCGTGAAGATCTTCAATTCCCGAATAGGCGAGGTCGAACGCGAAAATCCAGAGCATCATGATCGCCTGCTCGTGCTCAACCTCTAGCGATTGCAGGAAAAACTCGCGGATTAGCGATTCCCACGTGATGCCCGCGGTGGTTGACGGAATTTCGATGGGAGGGTGGAGGCTGTGCTCGCGAGCGCGCTGGTCGGCACGTTGCGCGCGCCATATTTCCTGTTGAAGGCCGTCGAGGAATTCGCGGACGTTCGCCGGGGTCGCGTTTTGCAAATCGTCCCCAAACGCGTTCTTCACCCGTTTCTTGAACTCTTCGAGGCGCATGGCTTATTCCAGAGAGCGAATCTTGCGAATCAGGCAGTCAGCTTGGCCGGTGACGTCACTTGTTTCTGGACGGAATCTGCAATTCGTGAGATGACGTCCTCTACCCCAATGCCCTCCGCTTCGGCCTCGAAGCTCAGGGCTACCCGGTGACGTAGCGCCGGGGCAGCAAACTTGCGGATATCATCTAACTGACACATTGTACCGCCCAGCGAGGAGCGCGTTGATCTTTGCTGCCAGCACCATCGACTGCGCGGCGCGCGGCGACGCTCCGTACCGAATATATCTTCCCGCACCGTCCGCCGTTTTTTGATGTGTCGCTTCGACCAACTTAACGGCAAAATCGCGCACATGGGTTGCAATCGGCACATCACGGGCGATTGAACGCATTTTTAGGATCGCCGACGAGTTCGACCACCTTCAAAACAGACGCCGACGCCGCGCCCGTTGTTCGATCCAAAATTGTTGACATCTCCGCCGCAGTCGGGAAGGGCACGACTAATTTCAACATGAATCTGTCTAGTTGCGCTTCGGGAAGAGGATAAGTGCCTTCCATTTCAAGCGGGTTTTGGGTGGCAAGCACGCAAAACGGCGACGGCAGCGCATGCTGCGTGTTGCCGACAGTGACGCTTTGCTCCTGCATGGCTTCTAGGAGGGCGGACTGGGTCTTT
The DNA here is from genome assembly GCA_963699265.1 of uncultured Armatimonadota bacterium. Taxonomy (GTDB): domain Bacteria; phylum Armatimonadota; class Armatimonadia; order Armatimonadales; family Capsulimonadaceae; genus CAXSEA01. The sequence continues at coordinate 4,466,556 of OY969427.1, forward strand.
GGCGTCGCTCGGTTGATCTCGTCGGCAAGGACGAACTGCGCAAAGACGGGGCCCGGCTCAAAAACGAAGCGCCTTGCAGTGGCGCTATCGCTTTCTGAGTTGAGTACGGTCGTTCCAGTGATATCGGCAGGCATTAGGTCTGGCGTGAACTGGATGCGCGAGAACTTCAGATCTACCGCCGAGGCCAGCGTGCGGATCATTAGCGTCTTGCCTAGCCCTGGCACACCCTCCAGCAGCACATGGCCGCCGGCAATGAGAACGACAATGATTCCTTCGACAATCGCCTCCTGGCCGACGATGACTTTGGCGACTTCCGCCTTGACGCGATTGACGCCGGTGCGGAACTGCTCGATCTCAAGTTCTAGGGGCATAGGGGATTTGGCCGAATTAAATTGAAGAGAAGGCCGCAATCTGCGGCCTTCCCGAGTGGAGGATTCTATTTATTGAACGTCGTCTTCAGCTCTTCGTAAAGTTCCATTGGCACGAGCTTCTGCTTGCCGACGGCTTCCTGGATTGGGACGCCTAAAACTTCGTTGCCCTGCAACGCGACCATCTTGCCGAAATCGCCCGCTTGAACAAGCTCCGCCGCCTTGATCCCGACACGTGTCCCCAGCATGCGGTCGAATAGGGTAGGGTGACCACCCCGGACTGTATGTCCTAGAACGACATCGCGCACTTCAAATCCAGTGCGCCGCTGGATCTCCTTGGCGACTGTCGGGCCAACTGCGAGGTCTTTCAGGAATTTGTGGCCGAACGCGTCGGTTTCTGCTTCGACCTCTTCGTCCACCGGGATTTCCGCACCCTCCGAAACCACAATCAGGCCCCAGTTTTTGCCGCGCGCCTTAACCTGCTTAATATGGTTGCACATCGCTTCGTAGTCAACCGGAACCTCCGGCAGCAGCACGTAATCTGCACCACCAGCGACGGCCGAATAAAGCGCGACCCATCCAGCGTGCCGTCCCATGACCTCGACGACAATGAACCGCTCGTGCGATTTGGCGGTGTCACGAAGGCGATCGATCGCCTCAAGCGCGACGTTTGCCGCGGAGTCGAAGCCGAACGTGTAGTCCGTAAGGCTGAGGTCATTATCCATCGTTTTGGGGACGCCGACCGCTTTGATTCCGTGCAGGTGGTATAGCTTCGATGCGACGCCGAGCGTATCGTCGCCCCCGATTGCGATGAGGGCGTCGATATCGAACTTCTTGAGGTTTTCGAGGACAGCGTCGCGCTGGGCTTCATTGCCGGGCTTGAACGGATTCGTCCTCGATGAGCGCAGAATCGTTCCGCCCTCGGAGATGATCGGCTCGACCACATCGAGGGTCAGCGGAGTCGTCGCGCCTTCGACCAGTCCCTTCCACCCTCGCACAAATCCCACCACTTCATGGCCGTAATCCAGCAGCCGCATGGTCGCCCCACGGATAGCCGGGTTCAGTCCCGGGCAATCTCCGCCGCCAGTCAACATTCCAACTCGCATTTCCTGATCTCCTGTCTTGATAAGTTCGTCGCGCGGGCAAAGGCACGCGCATTGCCGATATTATGCGCTATGGACGCAAGAGGGAGGCTGTTGCTGAGTAGTGATTTGTCGGGGATGCGCGGCCGTAATGTTTGAGGGTGTGCGGTTGAGTAATCCCGATACACCGCTCAGCGCGCTCGGTTGTCCTTCAAAACCTCGAAGTCCCGCGAGCTTAGCGGCTCGCGGGACTTCGTTCTCCTGTGCATAAGACTGTTGGTGAGCAGCCGGATTTGATCTAAATGGGAGAGAATGTCGCCGCAAACGGCTGGCCATACTGAGTGCCTGCCGCCAGGGTGCCGTTCCAGCTGCCGTTGTATTTCTGCGGATCAGTAGCGTTTACTGCCGAGTATCCCGTTGAAACAAAGTCGCCCGGCAGCCACTTGACATGACCGTCGGCCATGAGATAATTCGCCTGGTTTGTATGACGCGGAGCCTTGTACCAAGTGACATTGTTTCCGCGGTTCGCAATGTTTCCGCACATGATTCCCGTTGCAAAGCCGCCGCCAATAGTTCCATCGGTGTCGTTGATCCCGTTGGTTCCCATTGAGTAGGTCTCTGCGGGCGTGTTCACAAAATCGTAGGGATTGGATTGCCACTCGTACAGAAGCACGGTCATCGTAGGCGATGCCAGTTTGGCGGAGTTGCCTGAGATGCCTAGGTTTCCATAGGTAACGCCACCGATTGCAAGGTCCTCGTTGTATGCGTACGACACAACGTACGTTCCTGCCGTCGGCTTCGTCAAATCGTCTGGGCAATTATAGACGCCGGTCGCCTTGACATAGGGGTACGTCATGCCTGCCCATCCTTCGCCCTTGTTCACACCCGAGACGTTGTACATCGGATAGACTTCGTCATAGTCCTGAATATACTGCACGAACGCAATCCCAAGCTGCTTTTCGTTACTGGCACACGCAGTTTGGCGTCCCTTTTCGCGGGCACTGGCGAACACCGGGAAAAGTATCGCTGCGAGTATCGCTATGATGGCGATGACAACGAGCAGTTCAATCAGTGTGAACCCTGTAGTGCGGTTTCGTCTCATAATATGCATATCTCCTATTCTAGTATGGCTACTCTGCATTTCAAATGCAGTCGAAAATTGAAACGTCCCTCGTTTGATATCTGTAACGATTTGCGTAACAGTTGGATTCTAACATGTCCTCCTGATTCTGTCAATAGCGGTACAGAAAAAGTTTTTGGTAATAGTTCATGACAATGTACTTAAGCACGAAAAGAGCAAAAATCGCTTTCTGCGAGACGAATTGCGCGAAGGGCTTGACGAACTGCATAAACATCAACTACAATGTCTCTGTATCGCTTTTCGTGACAGATTCAAGAATTCATTATGGAAACTTCAACCAAGAAATTTCGAGTTGGCAGCCGGAGCCATTCGTTGGGCGCCCACGTCGAAGATGTCCTCCGCTCGCGGATCAGGGGAGGGGTCTACTCGCCTGGCAGTCTTCTGCCGGGTCGCAGGGCGCTCTGCGAAGAGCTGAGAGTTGCGCCCACCACGCTCGACAAGGCTATCAAATGCCTGCTCGCGGACGGCACCGTGCGCTCGGAATCCAGGCGAGGCACGTATGTGGCTGACACGTTGCCTGGCATTACGGCGGAACGAAGGCCGATTGTTGCTCAGTCACCGCGTCATAACGCGTCGTCCGTCGGGTTCAAGATAGGCGTGGTCAGTACGGTTAGCGACGCACTGACAATGGATCCCAGCTCGGACTGGTTCGCCTACATGATCATACATGCGCTCGAGGACCGCGTCTGTCCGCTCGGAAATCAGGTCTGCTATCTTAAGCCGATGCGCGCGGACGATCGCCGCGACCCGCTGGAGGTCGCGGTCGACCAGTTTAGGGAAGCTGGCATCGTCGCGATGATCATCGTTGCGTATCACGACAACAAGCGTCCACTCCTTGACGCCGCTCTCGAAAAGGCAAAATACCTCGATATGCCCGTTGTCGTCATCTCGTCTTCATCGCGCGAATGGCCTGTCAGCCACGTCTGGACGGACAATCGGATCGCTGGAAGGAACGCTGCCGAGCACCTCTTGGAAAATGGACACGAGCGGATCGCCTTCGTCGCACCGTTTACGTTTGCGTGGCAGGAGCAAAGAATACAGGGCATCCTCGATGCCATGCGGGCAAACGGGCTGCCATCGGATTTCCTCACGATTCAGCGTCCAGATGTGGACGAGTGGTTTGACGCCGCAGCATTCAAGGACGCTGAAGACGTGGGAGCTCTGCTGGCTGGCAGATTAATCGACAGCAAAGCGCGCTATACGGCAATCATCGGCGCAAACGACCATGTCAGCATCGGCATTTTGAACGAAAGCCTCGTACGTGGTCTCAGATGCGGGGACGATTTTGCGCTGGTCAGCTTCGACGACAACCCGATTGCACGACAGAATGGCATTTCGAGCGTCCGCTTTCCACTGGAGCAATTGGGGAACGAAGCTGCTTTGATGGCGCTGCGTCTTGCCAATGGCGATCGCTCGAACCACCGTCTACGCATTGCCTGCAAGGTCATTTCGCGGGCGTCGTCGATTGCATACGGCAATTCGCACTCGCATTGAATTTCATCGGCCTAGCTTATCAAGGCAGTTCAATGTCGAGTGTAGCCAGCCAGTCATCTAGAACACCCTTACACACGAACCTGCTCAACTGTACGCACCTTGGCGATGTTAGAAATCATCGCAATCCATGAATCCACTTATGAAACTAAAACTGATCAATGTCACTGCGGCATGTGCTTCGACTGTCGCACTATTTCTCCTCATTTTGTCTGTGTCCGACGCGGATCCGTCAACGCAGTCGCTTCAGCCAGCTTTTCGCGCCGATCAGTTCACCGACTTCGTGGGCATCAGCGCGAGCCCGTTCGAAACCTATTTAGCCTCAGGGCCTTATGCGGGCGCAGGAACGAAGTACCCGCTTTCGTTCTTCACCGACCTCGGAATTAGGCACTACCGAACGGGACTTAAAAATGAGTTGACATTGCCTAATCAGCCGCAGTTGGTCAGTCAAGCGTATGATCGATTCGGAGTGCAGGCAACCGTGCTGATTGATCCACACCACAATTTTCCGGCCGACAAACTTATCGGAACGCTCAAGCAATACGAACCCGGCAGCATCGACATGATCGAAGGGCCTAACGAAGTCAATAACAAATTTCCGCCGCAGGACCTGAATTTGAAATACGGTGGAACGACGGACGAAGCTGCCGGAACGTTGTTCATGAATGATGCGTACAAGGCAATCAAGGCTGATGACGCTACAAAAAATATTGGCGTGATCGCATTTACCGCAATCTTTACGGACTATCATTTGGCGAAGCCTTGCAGTTCGTTCGACTTCGCAAACATGCACTCGTATCAGGGATACAACATTCCATCGTCCAGCATTGAGATGAACGAAACCCGTTTCAACAACATCTTGCCAACCGGATCTGTCATTAAGCCATTTATGCCGACAGAGTGCGGCTATAACGTGGAGACGGACAAGTCCAACGGAACGTTCCTCACAGGTTCCCTGCGCGCTCAGGCGCTCAGCATTCCGATGCTCCTAGCGGAGTATTTCCGCCATGGCATCAAGCGAGCCTACCTCTTTGCGATTCACAACGCCGACGGGTACGGACTTCTCGAATCTGACCAGACGACTAAGCGGCCATCGTATTTTGCGTTGAAAAATTTCATGTCCGAAATCAAGGACTCCACCTGGAACGGTTCAACTCACCGCTGGGTCGGATGCGATATCGTTCCCAAGGCTCTCCTGTTCTCGATTCAGGGTGCGCCTGCCACCGTGCATACGGTGACGCTGCAGAAGCATAATGGAGAATATCTGCTTCTGATTTGGAATGAAGTTCCAGAGTTCAATCCTGACAGCCGGACCGATATTGTCAACCCAGCCGTGCCACTTACGATCCACTTTCGCGCACCGTTGCGAACCGTCACCCTCCTAACGCAGAACGACGCCGGAAGTTATGACGCGAGCCTGCCAAAGTTGTCCGCCAATACGGTAATGATCAACGTCCCTGCCTCCGTAGCTATCTTGCGCATCGTGCCTGCGCGGAACACTTCCGCTGCGCCGGTCAAGCCTGTTAGAAACCTTTCAGGCACGGGCGCTCCCAACTCCATCAAAATCTCCTGGAACGCATCTAGCATTGTCAAGCGCATCGCCGGATACTTCGTGTATCGTAACGGCGAGTTTCTTACTTCCACCACGAATTTGAGCTTTTCAGATGAATCGTCCTGGGTGATGCCGGGTCTAGGCTACACATATTCGGTTCAGGCGTTCGATGCAGGTGGTAACATGTCCCCGCTCTCTTCTGTGGTAGTGACTACGCCGGACAAGCGCCCTGACTTGATCTGCTCTGATGTTGTCATCCCTCAAGCAAAACCTGGCGATCCGGTAGTTTTTCAGGCGACCCTGAAGAATGTTGGCGACGGCCCAACACCTGCAGACACGGTTTCCGGCCTAACATTTTTCGTTGACGGTCAATACACCACCTATGGAACAACCGATGGCACACCCCTTGCACCCGGACAATCGATCGTGCTTTCGGCGAATGGAGGTCGCGGGGGGAACACGTGGAAAGCAACTCCGGGAATGCATGTCCTGCATGTACAAGTTGACGACATCGACCGCGTTTCAGATGAGAAAAGCAAGACTAACAACAATGTGGATCGGTCGTTCATCGTTGGAGGGGATTATGCGGGAATGCTGTCGGGTGCCGCGGATCCCATACCCTATCGCACTGATTTGAATGTCGAAGGAACCGAGGATTGGGTCCATTGGGGATTGTCGGACAAATCTGCTGTCACGCGGAAGAGCACCGGCGATAACGCCATCGGCGCGTTGAACGAAGTCGGGTCCGGATATATGAGCGCAACGCCAGGCTGCGCCATGAGCGTCGCTTGGACTGGTGGGAGTCCGGTTGCACAAGTTAACGACTCTCACGCGGGATTGTGGTTAAACGGGCTTGGTAGTGGTTACACATTCGCTGTTCCTGCGGATACGTCGGAGCGCACGCTAAGGGTCTATGTCAGTGGCATTAATGGCGCAGCGGGGACATTCACCGCACACTTGTCCGATTCGTCGTCCCCGGACTACGTCAGCCAGAACTTCGACGGTAACCTAGCGAAACCGTGGTCGCCAGTTCCCGACGGCTTTGGTGGAGTATATACGCTGCACTACCGCGCGGCCTCGGCCGGGCAGCATCTGCAGATTGCTTGGACGCTTAGCGGTGATCCTAATCGCTTCGCTGGTCAGTTGAGGCTGCAATGCGCTACTCTGGCAAGATCAAGCACGACGACGGCTGGGCGGTGAGCACTGAGCGCAAGGTGCAACTGCTTGCGCATTGCCGATATTGTGCGCTATAACCGCAAGGGGAGTGGGTTTAGAACGAAAGTGCTCGTGATCGACAAAAGACTAGGTGGGATTGTCTGTCATCCCGACTGGAGTGAGGAACGAACGGAATGGAGGGAACACGTAGTTCGTATACGGCACCTTGATCTAGAAGACGTCTCTATTATAGACTTGCGATAGATCGGTTTGAATGGTCACTTCTATCTCACCGATCTCGGCAAAATAGTTGACGATATGTATCCGGTTTGTTGGCAGCTCGTGACCAGACTCGGTCGTTAGCGTTAGCTCGAGGCCATCGCGTTCGGCGTAGTATTGCTGGATACCTACTTCGTCAGCGGCACCGCCATGATTTTCTGCCTGCACGAACAGGAGAAACGTGTCCCTAACTCTTTCGTAGCCAGCCGAAGCGCAAAATGCACCAATCAGGATGCCCATTTACGAATCTGAATGCTCTAAGTCGGACTGACCAATTTCTTGTCCGTGCGAAAGAATTTTGTAGACCACAGTTAGACTTCATTACCTTAGCGACCAATCTGTTCCGGACGACCGACGGAGCGCTAAACCGCTGATCAGTGCACACACAATTCCAGAGTTCTCCAGAAACTACGTGTTCCCTCCACTTCGTTCGTTCCTCACTCCGGTCGGGATGACGGATAAGTCATCCCGACCAAAATTAAATTACGTCTTCGGTACGATCAGGCCGAAGTTGCCGTCTTTGCGCCGGTAGACCACATGCACCTGGTCGGTGGGCGCGTCGATGAAGACGTAGAAGTCGTGGTCGATCAGTTCCATCATCTGGGTTGCGTCCTCGCGCGTCATCGGCTTCATGGTGACGCGCTTTTCGCGGACAATATGCGCGGGAGCGGGGTCTAGCTCAGTGTTGGTGGCCAGCATGTCGTCGAAGGGAACATCATCGTTCGTCGCGACATTCGTGCGCAGGCTCCTGTCGTGGCCGTGGCGAGCGAGATGCGACGTGCGCGCCTTGTACTTTTTCACGCGCTGTTCGAGCTTGTCCAGCACGAGGTCAACCGCAGAGTACATGTTATCCGTGCGCTCTTCGCCGCGAAGCAGCAGGCCGTCGCCTTCAAGCGTGACTTCAATGCGGTGCATGTTCCGCTCTACACATTCGCGCACCGTGGCCTCACGCAGGCCGGGGATAAACTTTTCGAGCTTCGACAAGCGCTTCTCGGTGTAGTCCCGCAGACCGTCGGTCACCTCGATATTCTTGCCTTTGACATTAATTGCAATCGACATTTTCTCTTCCTTCCAAAACTGATCGTATTCGATTAGCGCCTAACTGGCCCGTCTCCTTTCGAGCCGTTTTTCGAACACTACCTCGCCGGCGCGATTGCGGCGGTAGCGTGGCAGGCGATTCCCTCACCCGCACCTAAAGATCCGAGACCTTCGTTGGTCGTCGCCTTGATGGAAATCCTATCGACTGTCGTCCCAAGCGCGGAAGCGATGTTTTTCCGCATCTCTTGCGCGTATATGGATATTTTCGGCTGTTCAGCGATCACGCAGCAGTCCACATTTCCGACCGCGTATCCGGCGGTAGAGAGCCGTTCGCAGACCTCGGTCAGCAGCTTGAGACTGCTGATTCCAGCATATTTTGGATCATTGTTGGGAAAGAGGTGGCCGATATCAGGCAGTGCGGCGGCACCGAGGAGCGCATCGCAAATGGCATGCAGAACAACATCGGCGTCGGAGTGGCCGAGCAGGCCACGCTCGCTCGGAATTTCGACTCCGCCGAGGACAAGCTTGCGATCCGGGGAGAATCTGTGAATGTCGTAGCCGGTTCCGACCCGGATGGTGTCGCGCGCAGGCTTCATAAAAATCCTTTCCGCGAACTTCAAGTCATCCTGAGTTGTGATCTTGATATTTTCCCGGCTACCAAGTACGAGTTTTACACGGTTGTGGCCGTACATCTCCAGTGCAGAGGCCTCATCGGTGCCAGAGAAACCTGCGTGTTCCGCAGTTTCGAGGGCATCGATCAACAATCCATAACGCGCTCCCTGTGGCGTCTGCGCGGCCCAAAGGCCGGTTCGGTCACGAGTATCTTCGACAAACGCGTGCGGGTCGGATGCTTTTATGGTGTCTGTAATTGGGATGGCGGCGATCGCGCAGCCGTGTTCGACTACGTCCGCGATGCATCTATCGATGATATCCGACGAAACAAGGGGGCGCGCACCATCGTGGACGAGAACGATGTCGTTTTGGCCAGCATCCAAAGCACGAAGACCGGCCAGTACCGATTGCTGGCGCGTTTCGCCTCCAGCAACGTACTGAACCGGTCTTTCATACCAGCCGCAAGACATTTCGAGACGGCTTAGCTCTTCAGCCCGGCCGACTATTGTCACTGTGTCCGCTCTTTCCGCGAAGGCCCTGAGCGTTCGGCTAATTACCGGCTCGCCCGCAAGCTCCGCGAATACCTTGTTCTCAGCGGTCCCGAAACGGCCGCCGCGGCCGGCCGCTGGAATAAGAGCGTGAACCCGACTCTGATCCTTCTCCGTTTTCGGAGTCGTATCCTTCGTCATGTGTTTTGATCGTGGCGAAAATCATCTTGCCCGCAACTGTCTGCAGAACACTGGAAACCACCACTTCGAGCGTGTCGCCAATCCGCCTTCGCGCGCCTTCAATAACAATCATTGTACCGTCATCAAGATACCCAATTCCCTGGTTCATCTCTTTTCCTTCCTTAATTACGGCGACATGCATCTCTTCGCCGGGAAGGACAACAGGCTTGAGCGCGTTGGCAAGCTCGTTGATATTGAGGACCGGGACACCCTGCAGCTCGGCGACCTTGTTCAGATTGAAGTCATTCGTGACAATCGCGCCGCCGATTTTCTTGGCGAGACGCACCAGCTTTGAATCGACTTCTTCGTTCGGAGGATACTCCGCCTTGATGTCCAGCGTGCGCACCTGCAGCGGCAATTCGCTGCGCATGCTATTGAGGATATCCAGACCGCGCCGTCCGCGCGCTCGCTTCAGTGAGTCGGAACTGTCGGCGATATGCTGGAGCTCGTCGAGAACGAATCCTGGGACGTAGATCGTTCCTTCAATAAAGCCTGTTCGGCAGACATCGGAAACACGGCCATCAATAATAACATTGGTGTCGAGAATTTTGACCTGGCTGGATGTCGGCTCACCCACGTTTGGCTGATAACCGCCATCTTCAGCACGCCCGGAGAATCTGAAACTCTCCTTCATGCTGAGTGTTCCGGCCGTGCAAAAATAGACAAAGAGCACGCCCATGAATGCGGTAAGAAGCCAGCCGATCTTTGGAATACCGAGCAGCAAGGGAGTCATTAGAACAGTTAACAAAAGACCTGAAAGTACGCCCAGGAAGAGCGCGATCTTTTCATTACTGCGCATCCCTTGTACATTTTCGACAATTCCGGCAATGCGATTGAATGCTGACGAACCGACAAGGAATCCGATCAGGCCACCAATAACACTAAGCGCCATCTCATCGGCAAGGGCGTTTCGGGGAGTTTGCAGAACGAGGTACAGGTTCCGTATGAACGGGCTCGCGCTGTCCGGGTCGATGCCCATCACAGAGTCAACAAGTGCGATCCCGATCTGATACCCTACTGTGAGTCCGAGGATTGCAAGGAGGCCGACAACGATGAAGCGCCAGATATTCTCGGCAGAAAAGCGATCATCCGGGTCTACCGGTTCGATGTGCGCGGCATTATCGCCTCGCGGATGTGTAACATTATCCGTCATGGGTTATCCCACTTTCTTATTGTGCAAAAATTCTATGAATGCCATCCGCGAACGCAAATATGAAATAATGCGCGTTCGCTTAGGGCTCACAACGAATGATATTGACTTTCAAATTGCCGATCTTGCCGACAAGATCATAAAGACTGGCCGGGTCACCTTTGACCAAGGGAATATGGGATGCATCGACCGGTTGCCGGAGAAGGGTAGGGTCGAAAGGCATCCAGCCGATCTTCCCGCCGACGTACGACTCAGCCCACGCGTGATAATAAAAGCGCCCTCGAAACCCAACTAGTCCGGCGCAAAGCCTAGTCGGAAGCCCAGCGCTTCGCGCCAGGGCTGTATACAGCAAAGCGTAGTCCCGACAAACGCCCCGTTTGTCACCTAAGATATCCGTTGCGCTGCGGGGAAGACCCATCGTTGCCGTGGGCATCATGCTGTCGTGAACCCACTTTTGAAGTTGTACCGCAATATCGTAAAGAATTATCTTCCCGCCGACTATTTCTTGCGCCTGGCTGCGGATCGCGTCGTTATCGAGTCCAAGATAGACCGAATTGGCTAAGTATGGAGCCAAATCCTTACGGTTTGCGACCATCGCAAGGGTGTCGGTTGGCACTGGATTTGGATCAATGGCCCTGATGGAAAAATGGGCCGGCGCATGCCCTGGCTGCGTTACAACTAATTCCGTCAGGCTTGGATGTGCGAGCAGCGGCATGCCTACCGGCTCGACGCTTGTCACGATGGCAAGGTCTGGTGGCGCTTCCTCGGAGTTAGCCGTGCCTGGCACATTGATCGTGGGCGCATGATCGGTATCCATGTATGCCGCAACTTTGTCGGCCGTTTCCCGCTGCATGTACAAGCCGCCTGGCATATCCACCCGCTCCGGCGCGCCGTCAGGTGCTTGCTCAACCGTCACGGAGCCGGTTGGAGTGGTGACAACTATGCGTTTATCTCCGTTTGTCGGCTGCGGACCAGATGCGGGTGCAGTCGTGACCTCTTCAAGAGCAATTGTGGCGGGATCAAAATACATGACCTTTTTGCCTTTGCTCGTTTCGGGAGGGGCCATGGTGGGATCGTCGGCGAGGAGGATGGCGTCCGATGGAACGTTCAGAACGCGCGTCTCTTTCGATCCCCCGGAATCCAATTCCGCCGTCACAGCCGTATCGGTGAAGTGCGCCGTTACGGTGGTGTTATGACCACCCGATGTGATCACGACCTCCTCGTAAAGCGGTTTTCCGGTTGTCGGATCAGACCAGTCCTTGCTGTCCACTTCCTGACTGACTTTAGTCCCGGCCAGGTTGAATGATGTCTTGGTCTGCGAAACGGAAAGCGTGCTTGCCTTGCCTTCGTACGGCGCGGTGGAAGTCGCCATGTACGATCCGCCGACCGGCTGGTTCAGCAGATAGATTCCGTACCAGAGCTGAGGGGGGACTTGCGGCGTCGCTGCGTGGTTGGCAGCAGGCAGGCATAAAAACAAAGACGCCGCCAAAATACATCTGGCGGCGACTCGCTTTTTCAAAAATTGCATTTGCGGAAGCGCGACGTTGCGCATGGGCAGGGTCACCTTCGTTCGCGTCCTGCGCGAACTCGCGCCTCGGCATGATTCGACTGCACGATGGCAGCGCGCGCTTCAGGCGAGCCAGGTGCCAGTTCAGACATCATTTTCTGTGCGTGCTGAAGATCCTGCTCGGCACGCGTGAGATCAATCTCGTCGGCACGCTCCGCAGAGTCAGCCAAGACTACCACTCCCGCCTTGCTGACCTCCATAAAGCCGCCTTTGATGACAATATGGCTGGTGGTGCGCCCGTCTGCCAACGTCACTTTGACCTCGCCGGGAAGCAGGCTGGTCATCAGTGGCGCATGGCCCGCAAGGACGCCCAGATAGCCATCAGCGCCTGGCGCGATGGTCTCCTGAACATCTTCCGAAAGCATTGTCCGCTCGGGCGCAATCACTTGAAGTTTATACGTGTTTGCCATGATTATCGTTCTATCAAAATTATCGCGACATGCATCGGGCACTCATCCCCGGAAGCCCTCATCCCAACCCTTCTCCCATAGGAATGGGCGAAGGGCAATGCGCGGCATTGTTTTGTTGCGCGCTACTGCACGGCTACTCTATCGCCAGCTTCGTGCCCGCGCACAGCTAAATGTTTTGCTCATTTCCGACTCCCCTCGCCCATTCCTATGGGAGAGGGGAGGGGGTGAGGGCTTCTAAGCTTGCAACTTGGCGGCTTTTTCGACGGCCTCTTCGATGGTGCCGACATTGTAGAACGCCTGCTCGGGCAAGTCGTCGTACTCGCCGGACAGGATTGCGCCGAACGATTTCACCGTGTCTTTGATCGTCATGTAGCGGCCATCGAGACCAGTGAACTGAGTCGCGACAAACATCGGCTGGCCCAGGAATCGCTCGATTCGGCGTGCCCGTGAGACGACCAGTTTGTCCTCGTCGGAAAGCTCGTCGATTCCGAGGATGGCGATGATGTCCTGCAGCTCCTTGTAGCGCTGCAAAATCTGCTGCACACCGCGCGCGACCTCATAGTGCTCCTGGCCGACGATGTTTGGGTCGAGGATTCGGGATGTCGAAACCAGCGGGTCTACCGCCGGGTAGATGCCCTTGGCGGTGATGCCGCGGTCAAGATAGACAGTGGCGTCAAGGAACGCGAATGTCGTTGCCGGGGCCGGATCGGTCGGGTCGTCGGCGGGTACGTAAATTGCTTGGACGGAAGTCACAGAGCCCTTCTTTGTCAACGTGATCCGCTCCTGTAGGTCGCCCATTTCGGCGGCGAGGGTGGGCTGGTAGCCGACCGCGCTCGGCATTCGTCCCAGTAGTGCAGAGACTTCCGAGCCAGCCTGAACAAACCGGAAAATGTTGTCGATGAACAGCAGCACGTCCTGGCCCTGCTCGTCGCGGAAGTATTCGGCCATAGTCAGGCCGGAAAGCGCGACCCGCATCCGCGCGCCGGGCGGCTCGTTCATCTGGCCGAAGACCATCGCGGTCTTGTCAAGGACGACAGCTTTATTGCCCTGCGCGTCGGTGTAGACCGCTTCGCCCATTTCTAGCCAAAGGTCGTTGCCTTCGCGCGTTCGCTCGCCAACTCCGGCGAACACAGAAACGCCGCCGTGCTCAGTCGCGATGTTTCGGATCAGCTCCTGCATGGTAACAGTCTTGCCGACTCCTGCGCCACCGAATAGACCGATCTTTCCACCACGAAGGAACGGACACAGCAGGTCGATGACCTTCATGCCGGTTTCAAGGACTTCCACCGATGGCGCCTGATCTTCGAATGTCGGCGCAGCGCGGTGGATTGGATTGCGGAGCGTACCTTCAGGCAGGTCGCCCTTCTGATCGATCGGCGCGCCAAGGAGGTTGAAGACACGTCCCAGCGTGACTGTGCCGACCGGAACCGAGATCGGACCGCCCATGTCGGTCACATCCATGCCGCGGACAAGGCCATCTGTGGACGACATCGCGATGCAGCGGACGACATCGTTGCCAAGGTGCTGCGCGACTTCGACGGTCAACTTGATGTTGCGCGACGAATCCTCAATGGTGAGCGCGTTCAACAGCGATGGCAGCTCTTTGGGCTGAAATTCCGCGTTGACAACCGGACCCTGAATCTGTACGATTTTTCCAACTGACATTGTTTAAGAAACTCCCTAAGGTTCTAATCTGAAATGAGTGCGTTATCCCTTGAGCGCGTCCGCGCCGCCGACGATTTCGGCGATCTCCTTGGTGATGGCCGCTTGACGCGCACGGTTGAGAACAAGTGTGAGGCCAGAGATCATCTTGCCGGCGTTGTCGGTCGCGGACGACATCGAGGTCATCTGCGCACCAAAGAACGATGCCGCCGACTCAAGAATGGATTGAAAAACCAGCGTATCTACATAGCGGGGCAGCATGTCCGCAAGAATCTCCTCGGCGGATGGCTCGAAGATGATCTCGCCCGCGTTAGGGTCGCTTGCCACTTTTCCGCCCTCGGGCGGCGCGATCGGCAGAAGCTGAAGGGTCTGCGGACGCTGGGTCATCGCGGAAACAAACTGCGTGTAGACGAGATAGACAATGTCCACTTGGCCGCTTTCGAACATGTCCATCGCGGCCTTTGCTATGGCCTGCGACCCTGCAAACGATGCTCCCGTAGCGGGAAGCGGATGCTCGGCGACAATCGTGTAGCCGCGCCTGCGGAAAAAGTTCGCGCCGCGCTTGCCAACACTGACCATGCGAACATCCGCGACATCGAACCCCTTGATGGCTTCGGAGGCGCGCCGGATGGCGTTGGAGTTGAAAGACCCGCACAGTCCGCGCTCGCCCGCGACTAAGACGACGCCGATCTTTCGTGGCGCGCCCGTGGACTGACGGAGGAGGGGATGCTGAACATTGCCGTCAACGCTAGCTGCGAGGCGAGCCATCACATCACGAATCGCCTTGGAGTACGGTCTGGCCGCCTCTACCGCCTCTTGGGCGCGCCGCAACCGGGCTGCGGCGACCATTTTCATGGCCTTGGTGATCTGCTGGATGTTCTTAGCGACTCGGATACGCGAACGTATCTGACGCGTAGATGCCATAGTAGGGAAGACCTCGATGTCTGGAGCAGAAGCAAAAGCACGCTAAAAGAGGAAGCGGCGAAATGCGGTCTCTCAGGAAAAATTGCCGATCAACTTTACCCCACTTAACGTCAGGAAGTCAAGCGTCGGGCGAACAAGGTCGATTGTCGTTTACACCGAACTGACGTACGAAAGTCACGGTGAAATCTTTCTTGCCCTGCAGCGACCTGCCTCGCGTTAGCGACATAGAATCAAGAAAAAGGAAAAGGCCCCGCCAGCGATCCGGCAGGGATCGCTCGCGAGGCATGGTGACTTCCGACGGATTTGCATGCCGCTAATAGATTGTGAATTTGTCCAAGTTTATCGAAGTGTCCGTGGAGTTACGATAAACCTCGATTGTGTTCGTCGTACCGGCGTTCAAGTTGATCGAAACTGGCACAGTAATGGTCTGCCACGCCGATGCGGAACCGCCCCATCCCGACGTTGCCGGGAAGCTGATGTCGGTGATCAGCGTACCATTAACGTACAGGCTGTCATGCGCCGCAGATGGCGTTGCATAGGTGATCTGCAGGTTGTGCGGTCCTCCGAGGTTACCGTTCACATTGGCATACGATACGGCGTTTCCTGTACCGTTCAATCCGCCGACGTACTCGCCGTTAGATGCGTAGGAGTCTGTGCCGACGGCTATTTGGCCGCCGCCTAGAAGAGTTCCGTTTTCGAACTCATATTTGGTGGCCGCGTATCCCTGCACATTGAACTTGTCGAGGTTTATTGCGCCGTCTGTCGGTCCACGGTAGACCTCTACGGTGTTCGACGTGCCTGGATTCAGCAGTACCGGCACGCTGACCGTTTTCCATGCCGCGGTGCCGGTCCAAGCGCCGGTGCTCGGTATGCTGTAGTCACCGACGAGATTTGAATTGACATACAGCGTGTCCGCAGTCGCGCCGTTAGTGGCATATGTGAACGTAAGCACGTGATAGCCCCCTTGGTCGCCGTCAACATTGCTGACCGTCACGGCATCTGTCGTGCCATTGAGGCCACCAACATATGCACCCGCTGAAGCAGCCGAATCGGTTCCGACCGAGATCGGGGCAGGGCCAGAGAGGGCACCGTATTCGAACTGATAGTCGATTCCAGCCCCGGAAGTCGGATAGGCAGCAAGAAGTCCGCTACCCGGAATGCCGCCGGTCTGATCATAAATTTCCGCACCGACATTCGAGTTGTACGGATCATCGATTGTGGTCGCATAAGTACCGGTGCCAACCCAATAGGCGCCATTGGGCATCGTTGAGTTCGTATTTGGATTCGTGTAGCTGGCGACTTGGTTGTAGGCTTTGTTATTCTGGAAGATCGTTCCCAGGATACCGATGTTCGACGTGTCCACTGGCGCATAGCGCGGCCAATTGTCTTCATCGACTAGCATGTTTTCGTATTGCTCGCCCAGGAAACCTTCACCGCCCTCAAGGTTTGTACTGTGCGCTGTGAGGGAGTTGCCTCGCATCTCCATCCCTAGGATGCCGGTCCCAAAGACCGTCGCAGAGGGATCGACAATATCCTGCATGATCGTGAAGACCGACGGC
The DNA here is from genome assembly GCA_963699265.1 of uncultured Armatimonadota bacterium. Taxonomy (GTDB): domain Bacteria; phylum Armatimonadota; class Armatimonadia; order Armatimonadales; family Capsulimonadaceae; genus CAXSEA01. The sequence continues at coordinate 4,483,274 of OY969427.1, forward strand.
CAGGTATAGGTCGGAGTTCCTGAGACGCCAATCATATTATTGTATGCCTGATGCGCCCACTGCACGTGGAAAACATTGGCAGTCGAGCCGCCGCCACCGATATTCTGGTACGCGATCCACAGGATGCCGTCGTCATTGGTGAATGTGTTGCCGATGGTGACGCAATTGGTTGACGACGAGTAGTAGAGCAGGCCGAGGTGATTGTTGTTGAACGTGTTATTCTTGACGAGCCACTCGTTCGCTGACCAATTCACGATAGTATAGTGACTACCCGCAGTCGGAACCACCGCCCAAGGCGAACCAAGCGTGACGGTTGTCGCGGTGTTGCTTGTGATGTATCGCCACTGACCGGTTCCTGGGCCGCTGACGATAGCCACCATATAGGAATTCGCGTTCGCCCATGGCGCTCCAATACTGCCAATGCTGAAGCAGTTTGCCGTTCCGCTGCCGTAGTTTGCGCTCGAGTCTGTCAAAGTGGTGGAAGTGGCCGACGTGACCGACCCAGTTGCGCGGTAACCGCCGCCGTCTTGCTCTGTAAGGATCTGTTCGCCATCGTTGTATTCGATGTCCGTGTTTGTGTTTCCGACCTGGAACAAGTTGCTGACGAAAACCACATGATCGCCCCACCAGTCAGCAAAGCCCGCTTCGTATCCCGATTGGCTAGGAGATGTGGCTGATCTGGTGATGGTATTGCTGTCGACGATCAGGTCGTGAATGCCACCGCTCCAGCTTCGGCCAACGTTGTACGTGTAGTTGTTTTTGTACAGTGTGAGATTCGCTTCCCCGTTGAAACACGAGTGGGATTCACTCAGGTTTGTGACATTGATCGCGGAGTTTGCGACCAAGCCGTACTGGCCGCCTGTCATGCCGACTGCCTGTGCAGTCGCCGCATTGATCGTGCAGTCCTGCACAAAGAACTCGTTGCCATACCCGTCAGTCGGGCGAATGTGCCAGACTCCTGGATTCGCGGTCTCCATGTTGTCGAGTTCGAGGTTTATAAGGCCGGTCGTGGCCGAACCGGGCCGATTGATTGCGCAATTGTAGACCCCGCTCGGGGCCGCTTCGTAGCCAAATTTAAGAATCGAGTGGCCAGGCCCGTCGCCGATAAGAACAACCTTGGACGGCAGCCAGAGGATTCCGTGGTTCGTCGAGTTGCCACCGGAATAGAAATCGAGGCGGTAGGTGCCCGAAGGAATATACACCGTGCCACCGCCTGCGTTCGAAGCGGCATTGATCGCCGCCTGAATCGCCGGCGCATCGTTGGTTGTGCCGTTGCCGGTAGCCCCGTACGTTGTTTTCGCGTTATAGACATGACTACTGAGCGTCAGGTAGTCGGCCTGCCAAGGCACATTTAGGCTCCAGCTAAACGAACCCGATGCAATTGTGGTGCTCGGCGTACTCGTCTCCTGCGGCCACTGGACCAAGACTCCGGTCTGCGAAACATTGTCAGGCTCGACGGCCGCGTTGCCGCTAGCACCCGCGTATCCGTTGTTAACGGTCACCGTGTAGTAGTGATTTACAGTGAGGGTGGTTGGTGCGGTGACCCACAGGACGTTGCCGTCGCTGCCCGATGTGGTGACCGTACCCGTGTACGCCGTGTAGGGCGAAGCTTGATCTGCAAAAGTGACCGAAGCAGTGGCACCAGATTCCAAAAGGTTGCGTCCGAAGATGCGGAACTGCCATCCTGGCGCTATCGCGGGACATTCCAGCTGAACGCCGTGTGCTCGGTTCATATACTGCACGCCGGAGCTTGTACCGCTGCCGTCAGTGACCCAAATCGCGTACAGACCAGCAGCGGCTGTGGCCGGAACTTTGGCCGCGATGCACGCTTCACCAGGAGCGGAGGTTTGAGATGTTGAGCCTTCTGTTGTAACCGTGAGCGGAGTGGACGCGCTGAACGACGGCGTTGTCGAGCCAGTGATCAGTTCGTAGTTGATGGTGGCGCCAGCGCCCCATGCGCCTTGGGCGTAGATGATGTCGCCAGGTTTGGCGGTTTCGCTGGCGTTGAAAATTACCGGCACGGCGTTTGACGGAGTGGCCGCCACAGCAAGAAGCGCGATCGCTATTCCCGCAGAGGCGAATAGATACTGGGCTGACGTTCGACATCGATTCAGATTCATCTTCGTTTCCTTTTTCGTGTCTTTCTGGTTGTGTCGGGCGCGGCACTGATGATGCTCGATTGAATTGAACATCTAGATTGTAATTGTCGCTTTGACCTCACTATATTTTGCTGTCAACTTGGCTCTCGGCTACTCTACCGCTAACATTGGCACCAGTATTCAATATGCGCGGTCCCAAGTGCTAGGGTATGTCTAGCCGATATTAGATTTCTCGCTGCCGGACATCTTCACTTGCCAAGCCATAAACAGGGTACGGAATAGAGGCGATAATGGCAATAGAAGCGATTAATACTACTAACGCTCCATGCTTGCCGCCGTCGTGGTGTGCCTTGGTTTCTCCTACGTACACATTTTTTCGTTGCTCAGCGATTAGTGGATTTGTCGCACCGTGGCTGGTACTGAAAATGCTAGGGTTCCGTTCTACTGTTGTGCAGCACACAGCGATTAAACGTGCGCGATCCTGTTGCGTCCAATGTTACAACAAAAGCAGGAGTGTGTCAAGAGGTTTGTCAAAGAGTGTTGTACAAGACTGCTTTCTCTTATAGAAGTGTGCCCGTCCGCCTCATCTAATGGGCATTGACCGGTGGGCCTAAGGTGCGCCGTTTCGAAATGGGAGGGATCGAAAGCTTCTCTCCTCACGGAACTAAGGGCCAACCGATCCAGAGGGCGAGGGGACTTACTGGGAACCTCCCCTGAGGTACCATCTGTTTTACCTGCATCGGCGACAGAGCGTCCTCTCGCCGATCCTCCGCAATGTTGCTTATGTCGGAACGATCCGCGTGATTACACGCGTAGTTAAGTTTTCCGCCGAGCGGCTTTACTATTCGGCTAGAACTTGCTAAAATATCGCTCATTACGGCCTGTCTTATGGCCGTTCAAAGGACGCGCATTGGCAACAGCGACAGATGTCGGCACCGCTCCGTTACTTGAAGTCCGTGACCTAGTCAAGCATTTTCCGACCCAGGGCGGAATGCTTGGGCGATCACGGGGCGTTGTGCGGGCTGTGGAGAATGTCAGTTTTTCGATCAGCAAGGGCGAGACCCTCGGTCTGGTCGGCGAGTCCGGCAGCGGCAAGAGCACCACGGGCAGACTGATCCTACGTCTCATCGAAGCGACTGAGGGCAGTTGCAGCTTCGACGGCCAGGAAGTCTTCGAACTATCTCATTCCGAAATGCGTTCTTTGCGGCGCGAAATGCAGATTGTTTTCCAGGATCCCTACGGTGCGTTCAATCCGAGAATGACCGTCGGGCGCATCATCGGCGAGGCTCTCGAACTGCGAGGCATCAATGGACGCGATCAGCGCGACGCCGAAGTTTGCCGCCTCCTTGAACTCGTCCAACTTCCTGCCGATGTCAGAAACCGCTATCCGCACGAGTTTTCCGGCGGCCAACGTCAGCGTATCGGAATCGCCCGCGCCCTCGCGGTCGAGCCTCGGTTTTTGGTGGCGGACGAACCTGTTTCAGCCCTCGACGTCTCGACTCAAGCAGAAATTGTCAACCTGCTACTCGACTTGCAGCAGCGCCTAGGCCTGACCATGCTGTTCATCTCGCACGATTTGAGCGTGGTGCGCGTTCTTGCGGATCGGATCGCCGTGATGTATGCCGGCCGCTTGTTGGAAGTGGCCGACTCCGACGCCCTCTTCAAGAACCCACTGCAGCCCTATACGCAAGAGCTGCTCGCCGCAATCCCCGAGCCGAATCCAGACAAGGCAAGACGTGCGGTCAAGGTTAAGGCGCTTGAAGAGGCTGACATCAACTACACGCCAACCGAAATCGGCTGTCCTTATGCGGGCCGCTGCCCGCACACCATGGAGATGTGCCGTGTGCAGATGCCGCCGATGGTTGATTATGCGAAGCGTCTTGGCGCAACGCGTCCCCATTTCGCCGCATGCCACTGGACGGACCAGAACTTAACCGGCACCGCCAAAGCGGTCCGGGAGGTTGAACCGATGAACCGAAAACTCGCCGCGCTGTGTCTAGCCGTTTCCGCGATTTTTCTTGCAGGTTGCTCGACGCACAGCCGCTTTGGGCATGATCCCGCGCTCGTTTACTACGCTGATCACAGGGTTGAGCCGCCGCTGCAGCCAGGATTTTATGGCGGCAATCTATCCACCGTGAACGCAGGGGATCCCAAGACGTTCAATCAGTGGGTAGCGGAGGATCAAACCTCCGCTGATGTAAGCGGAATACTGTACGACTGCTTGGAAACCCTGGACAGCTACACGCTGAAGTTTGAAAGCCGACTAGCGTACATGCCAAAGATAAGCAACAACGGACTTGTCTTCACATACACGCTCAAGCCCGGCATAAAATGGAGCGATGGTGTCCCGATAACAGCGGACGATGTCATCTTCACGCTAGACGTACTCAACGATCCAAACATTGAGACTCTCTACAAAGAAGGCATGTTGGTCGCAGTACATTTGCCAAACGGCAAGACAAAACTGGAACCGTTCAAGTACAAGAAAATTGACGAACGAACCGTGCAGTTCACTCTGCCGGAGAAATGGGCGCCCGCTGAGGAGATGTTCGGCTTCCTGATCATGCCGAAGCACTCTCTGGAGAAAATCTACCGAGATGGTCAGTTCAATTCCGCATGGGGTATCGACACGCCGCCCTCCGAACTAGTGAGTTCGGGACCGTATGTGATGGCAAAGTACGTCGCTAATCAGCGGGTCGTCTTCAAGCGTAATCCGTACTTTTGGCGATACGGTGCAAAAGGCCAGCATCTGCCATACCTTGATACGTTCACGTGGGGAATTGTTCCCGATCTTAATTCGGCATTGCTAAACTTCCGCGCTGGAGGAAGCGACGAGATTGATATCCAGACGAGGCAATATCCTAGCGTCGCGCGGTATGCACAGCGCGACAACTACACCGTCGTCGATACTGGGCCAACCTACTCAACGGGATTCTGCTCGTTCAACGAGAACCCGCGCTCCACGATGAAGAACGCGCCTCAGCTCCTTGAACTATTTCAAAACAAGACGTTCAGGCAGGCATGCTCCTACGCTGTCGATCGCCAAACGATGTGCAACAACATCGATCTTGGCCTCGCGGTGCCGCTCTATGGCCCCGAAACTGCGGCCAACCTGAACTTCTACGATCCGCATATCCACACATATCCCTATAATCCGCAACTCGCCAAGCAGATGCTATTGGGTATTGGACTGACTCCTGGGGCGAACGGGATGCTGGAGTATAAGGGCGCGCCAGTTAAATTTTCGATCTTGACCAGTGTTGAAAGCCCTTCTGGCGTCGCGATGACGACGATCCTAATGAACGATTGGCGCAATATCGGTCTTGATGTCGCGATGGCACCGGTAACGTTCAACAATTTGGACACGAAGGTTTCCGCAGCACCGTATGACTGGCAGGCTGTAGTCATGGGATTTGGAGGAGGGCCGGAGCCCAATGATGGTGCCGACCTATGGCGTCCGGCTAGCTCCGTGCATCTCTGGTATCCAAAGGAAAACCCGACCGCGACGGACTGGGAAAAGCGCATTGATGATGACTTTACTCAAGGTGCGGAACAGACCACACTCGCGGGACGGAAGAAATACTATAACGATTGGCAGGAAGTGGTGGCCGACGAACAGCCCATGATCTACCTGGTCAATCCGCATGCGTTCATTGCAATGCGAAATCACTATGGCAACGTCAAACCTGTGGCGAGCAGCGGTGGCGCGGGGGCGATTCTGTGGAACATGGAAGAGCTTTACGACACACACGTTTCTCGATTGAGGCCGTTCTGAGCTATGGCAATATATATCTTGCGGCGGCTGCTGCAGCTAATCCCTCTGACAATCGGCATTACGTTGATCTCGTTCGGCGTCATGAAGCTCGCGCCCGGCGATTTTTTGACGTCGATGGCGCTGAATCCGCAGGTACGACCGGCGACAATCGACCGATTGCGCCATGATTTCGGCCTCGATAAAGCGTGGTATGTTCAATATTGGCTTTGGATTAGAAACGCTTTCCATGGCAACTTCGGCTATTCGTTTGCATACCACGTACCGGTGTTTGAGCTGATCGGTCAGTTTGCGTTGGCGACATTGCTGCTTGCCCTTACGACGATGGTCTTTTCGTGGGCGATCGGCATCCCGTTGGGAGTATACGCGGCGCGTCATCGCAACGGATTTGTTGACCGTATGGTGTCGATCATCGCGTTTTCGGGAGTGTCGATGCCAGGGTTCTTCCTCGCTCTGCTCGCTGCCCTCTGGGCGCAGAAGACGGGATGGCTTCCCACTGGCGGCATGACAAGTCCTAATCACGATTCCATGTCTTTTGTTGGTCGATTTCTCGACACCGGCGAGCATTTGATTCTGCCGACTATCGTTCTTGGCGTACAGGATGTCTCGGGAATCATGCGCCAGATGCGCGGCAGCCTTCTGGATGTCCTAAACGAGAATTTCATCCTTGCCGCGAGGGCGAGGGGACTCAAAGAAAGTCTGGTCATCTGGCGTCACGGCGTGCGGAATGCCATCAATCCGCTAATTACCATCTTTGGCTATGATCTTTCGGGTCTGCTTAGCGGCGCGGCGTTGGTGGAGTTTGTGTTGAACTGGCCGGGTCTCGGACGATTGATCTTGACCGCTGTACAATCTCAGGATCTTTATGTCGCTATGGCGTCGTTTGTCATGGGAGCGGTGTTTCTCATTGTAGGAAACCTGGTCGCGGACATCCTGCTTGCCGTAACTGATCCTCGAATTAGGTTGAGCTAGCGATACCATATGGCAACGACTGATAGCAACGAAGAACGAGCAACCGGCCAAACGCTTAGTCCGCTGGAAGATATGCCGGGCGCGCTCTCGCCGCCGGCAACGACTAACGGTCCGAGCAAAGCCGATCTTCGCGCTGAAAGGGACATGCTAACCGGGCGCGCAGCCGTTGCGATCAAATCGCTTACCGGCCTGACGCCCTCTGAGCTGGCTTGGCGCAAATTGGCGAAAAACAAGTTGGCCATGGTCTCGCTAGTGGTCTTGGCCTTTCTATATGGATGCGCGCTGCTGGCGCAGTTCATCGCGCCTTATGATTACAGTTCTCAGGACGCATTGTCGGCATTCCGCCCACCTGTCGCTGTCCACTGGAACCCCGCGCCTACTGTTTATGCGCAAACATTCCACTTCGACACGTTCCACGATTTTATCTACACGGACGATCTCTCGAAGCCCGAGCCGCTGCACTTTTTCGTCCACGGCGTGCCCTACAAGTTTTGGGGTCTGATTCCAACGAACGTGCATCTATTCGGCTTAGCGAACGGTGAACGTCTATACTTGATGGGCACGGATCAGTTCGGTCGCGACTACTTTAGCCGCCTGCTATTTGCCGCGCAGATTTCGCTCTCTGTTGGTTTGATCGGAATCGCAATCACGCTATTTCTCGGCATTATGGTGGGGTGCATCAGTGGCTATGCTGGCGGAGTGACGGACGACATCATCATGCGTCTCTGCGAGATTTTGATGAGTGTTCCCAGCTTCTATCTGCTCCTCGCGCTTGCCGCCGCGTTGCCGGCCAACCTCAACCCGGTAGTTGTCTACATTCTGATTATCGTAATTTTGTCGCTCGTTGGATTTGCCGGAATGGCCCGAATTATACGCGGAATGGTGCTATCCGTAAGGGAGCGGGAATACGTCGAAGCCGCGCGTGCGTTGGGCGTTCCGACATTCAAAATCATCATTCGCCATGTTGTCCCATCGACATTCACGTTCGCGATTGTCGCGGCCACACTTTCGATTCCGGGCTATATTTTGTCTGAAGCGGGATTGTCGTTTCTTGGGCTTGGAATTCGCGAGCCGATGGCGAGTTGGGGAAACATGCTGTCCGCAGCGCAGGACTTAAGCTCCCTTGAGGAGCGTCTGTGGCTTCTTATCCCCGGCCTCCTGATCTTCATCACAACACTTGCGTTCAACTTCCTCGGCGACGGCCTGCGGGACGCGCTCGACCCCAAAACGAGATAATATGCCCACACCGCTCCTGTCTGTCCGCAACCTCGTCACCCAGTTCGCCACCGACGATGGCCGGGTCAAAGCCGTTGACGGCATCTCGTTCGACATCGCGCCCAGCTCCGCAATCGGGATTGTTGGCGAGTCCGGTAGCGGCAAATCAGTGACGGCACTTTCGGTAATGCGCCTCGTCTCAAAGCCCGGTCGCATTGTTAGCGGGCAAATCTTGTTCGACGGCAAGGATCTTACGCAGTATCTCAGAATCGCAGATGCGCGAGCTGCGCGGCAACGACATCGGCATGATCTTCCAAGAGCCGATGACTAGTCTCGATCCACTCTACACTGTGGGCTATCAAATTGGTGAGGCGGTCAAGCTGCACCAAGGACTTCGCGGCGAGCAGGCACGTCAAGCTGCGATCAAGGCGCTGCGCGATGTCGGAATTCCCACTCCCGAAAGCCGAGTCGACTCTTACCCGCACCAGATGAGCGGCGGCATGCGTCAGCGTGTCATGATCGCAATCGCCCTTAGCTGTAACCCCAAACTGCTCATCGCCGACGAGCCGACCACCGCGCTGGATGTCACCATGCAGGCTCGTATCCTAGACCTGCTGAAAAACATGCGCCAATCGCGCAGCATGGCGCTGATGCTGATCACCCACAACTTGGGCATTGTCGCCGAGGTCTGCGACTTTGTGATCGTCATGTACAAAGGTAAAATTCTCGAAAGCAAGCCAGTGGATGAACTCTTTCGCAATCCGGAGCATCCCTATACCAAGAGCCTGCTGGGATCCATCCCTCGGCTCGACAGCCCGCCAAAAACTCCGCTGCCGACGATGAATTGGTCGCCGGCGGCGGTATAACTGAGAAGATCGGAGAAAGATTTAGGAACGCTCAAGCCACTGGGCTTTTTTCGATGCTGGCGGTTTCGTCGGTTCTCGCAAGCTCGAACACGACGAAACCGCCAGCGGAGGAATATTGCTGACATATCGACCGGAGTGAGGAACGAACGTAGCGGAGAAATCTTTCGGCGCATTTCAGGAGTGAAGAGAGATTTCTCCGCGTGCTCGTACCTCGCGTGGTCGAAATGACATGAATCCTTCCCTTCCCGCTTCGGGAGGGGTGGCGACTTGTCGCCGGGGTAGGTAGGAAATTCAATGATCAAACAAACCAAAATCATCGCCATCACCGGCATCGACCTGGACAGCCTGGCCGAGTCCGAAGACAGCCACGAAGCCATCGAGTTCGATGTTCTGCTTAACGATGAGCCGAACACCAAATGGACTGACGAGTTCAACATCGCGTACGCAGCTCTGCCAAACAATATCAAGCCGCCAGCGCATGTCATGATCGACCGCATTCGCATCGCATTTCTGCCGCGCTATGACCGCGAACTGCAGAACTACTTCGAGTTCCTGCATCGTGTCCTTCGCATCACCAACGAAGAGGTCGCCAAAACCGAGGCGATTTCGCATCGCGGCAACAAAGATGCTCAACTAGCCGCATTCCGAGATGCCCTTCGTGGAATCCAGGTCGGCGATCTGGCGGCAAAATAGTCTGGAGGCCGAGTGAACGGATTCACCTATCGGTTTTTCGAGCCTGAGCGCGACTATCCGGCAGTTAACGCATGCCTTTACGGTGCGTTCGGCGAGTATCTGTTCGCCGGCGAACTTCTGCGCCACTTCGATTCACTGCCAGATCCACGTCTGAAACGACAACGCTGGATTGTCGCGGACCAAGCCGGAAATCCTGTTGCCACGGCTGAATACAATCAGCGCCCGATGTCGTACCACCCAGATAAGTTCTGGCTGACATTGGCCGTTCGGCCAGAATTCCAGCGCAACGGTGTCGGCTCGAAGCTGTACGACCTTGTTCTCGAAGCGCTTTCGCCACTTGACCCCTTGACACTTTCGGCGGGTTCTCGCGAGGATCTCCCCCACGGCGTTCAGTTTCTCGCCAAGCGTGGGTTCAGTGAAACAATGCGGCTCAGTCGCTCGCTTCTTGATGTCCAGGAATTCGACATGACGCCATACGCGTCGTACGAATCTGACTTAGCCGCCAAAGGCATTGTGATCAAGCCCTACAACGAGCTTGCCGGCGATCCAGCTCGCGATGCGAAATTGCACGCGCTCAATAACGAGTTTTCTCAGGACATACCGTTCCCAGAGCCATTTACGCCGTCGCCTTTGGAGGAGTGGCGGAAGGGATTTCTAGGCGGCCCGGGAGTACTGAAAGAAGCCCTATTCGTCGCCGTCGATTCCGCCGGACAATTCGCGGGAATGACCGCTGCCGCGCACAACGAATCCCCTCGACGGCTGCACACCATCATGACCGGAGTTGGACGTAACTTTCGGAGAATGGGCATCGCAACAGCCTTGAAGCTACGAACGATGGAGTTTTGCAAAGCCAACGGCTATCCCGAAATGGCGACCAACAACTCTGAGTTCAACGCCGGAATGCTCGCAGTGAACGCGCGCCTCGGCTACAGGTTCACGCCTGCGATTATCTTCTTTGAGAAGAAGTTGAGAGAAGGTTAGGGAAGATGGACGCGTACCAGAGCGAAATTGCACCCGAACTGCTGCCGTATGTTAAGGATGGGATGCTTGACACAAATAAATGCCGCGAAGCGTTCGCCAAGGCATTTCTAAGATCGAAACCTGGCATTGCGATGTGTGCGGCGCTTGTCATTGCCCTCTTGATAGCTTGCTTTACGTGGATTCAGTCGGATCATTTGGCGCGTTTAGACGCGACGCCCAGCTCAGCCGGTTCTGCTCAGATACGCCATATTCTGGACCTATGCGACGATGCGCTGCTAATAACTATGTTCGTTGTTGTTCCCATTTGCCTCTTTTTAGCAGACAGGCAAAATCCGACTCCGTTAGCGCTGAAGCTGGGCGCTAAGGCAAACCGCGCGGCCATGCGAAATTCGCTTTGGGCAAAAGCTGGATTTGCGTTAGTGGCCGTCGCACTTTGCGGATTAGTGAGCTTCGGCGAATTTGTTGTGCCACACGTTGACCAAAATTCGGTTCAAGGATCTCGACAAATTGGTTACTGGTTTGTGTCAGAGCTTGCGATTGAGTTTGGTGCGATTGCGTGTTTGCTCGTGCATTTCAAGCGGCATCCCCTGATTCACATGATACCAATTGAGCGACTTACCAAGCCGCAAGGTTGAGCATAGCAAAGAGAGATTTCTCAACTTCGAAACTCGCTTAGGCTCGTTTCTTCGGTTGAAATGACAAGCAATTCCGCTGGCGGTTCCGTCGCGTTCGAGCTTGCGAGAACCGACGAAACCGCCAGCCATGAAAAAAGCCCAGCGGCTTGAGCGTTCCTAAAATCCTGAAAATTCTTGGTGCCGAAGGCGGGAGTCGAACCCGCACGGGTTGCCCCAACGGTTTTTGAGACCGCCGTGTCTGCCATTCCACCACTTCGGCACGAGGAGGGAGTTGTTCGGCTGGCAGGTGCCGAATGAACGGTGAATTATATCGCCGTGCTGGTCGGCGTGTCAATGGCGACGGCAACCTACCCCGGCAACAAGTTGCCACCACTCCCGAACCGGGAAGGGAAGAATTTGTAGGACGGGCGTCCCCGCCTGTCTTTATGAAGTCTTGCGCTCGTCCTATTCCTATGGGCAAGGGCCGGTTCTGGCGTTGAGGCAGACCATGGAAACGTATTCAACCGGGAAGGGCGAACCGCACTCGCAAGCTCGCTTGGTTAGCCCCCACAATCAGATTCGAACACTCCGTGGCTATAATCCCTTCATGCCTCAGCTTGAAACAATCACCCTCAGCAGCAAGGCGCTTGGCCGCACCCAGCCTGTAGCGATTTTCCCGCCGGACATGCTGACAGCCGAGGGCCGCTGCTATTCGCTCATGATGCTGCACGGCATGGGCGGTGATTATCTGTCGTGGCCGTCCAATTCGCGGATCGCTGAGCTTGTTGCGGGTCTGCCGATTGTGGTGGTGATGCCGTCGGCGGGCGACAGCTTCTACATCGATAGCGAAGTGGATCTCATGGAAACGTTTCTGTGCGGCGAGCTTTTGCCCGATATCGACAAGCGGTTCCCAACGATCACGTCGGCGAGAGGACGAGGCGTTACCGGCCTGTCTATGGGCGGGTACGGGGCGCTCCTGCTCGCTCTTCGACGTGCTGATCTGTTCGGCTCGGCGGCCAGCCATAGCGGTGCGGTGCTGACATCCCGCGCCACCACGGAAGTCGGCATCAAGTGGGAACTGGCGGACAAGCTCTACGGCGTGGACTCGGCTGGTGAACGAAAACGCCGCGATCACGACATCTTTTTTCAGGCGCAGCGCTACCAAACCGTTGACACCGAGTCCAGCGAGCTGTGTTATCATGGCCCGTCGCTCTATCTCGATTGCGGTCAGGACGATTTCTTGTTCTATGCCAGCCGCCATCTCACCGACGCTTTTCGTATGCAGCAAATCCCATACGAATATCATGAGTTTCCAGGCGAGCATGACTGGGCATACTGGAACGCGCACGTCGCGGATTCATTGCGGTTTCATCTGCGTTGCTGGATGCTATAAGTTTCAGAGATTTTGTGCTTCATACGATCTTCAGAACTGAATTCGATAATAAACCGGTGACTCTTGTTTTTTCGGGGCCTCGTTTCGCACATATGTACAGGCCCAAGCTAGGCGCATCGGCTTCTTGATTCGCGGGATCATCCAACCGGTGCGCATCGCCATGAGTATGTAATATGGGTTTAACACGAATCGCGATTCATCGCCCGATCGCCATCCTTATGCTGGTGGCGGCGTTCTTGACCATCGGCCTCATCGGCTACTTCCAACTTCCTGCCGAGCTAAACCCCGACATCGAATTCCCGACGATTTCGATCAGCACGCAGTACGCAGGCACCGATCCGCAGGAGATGGAAACCCTAATCACCAAACCGATCGAGGATTCGATCGCGGGTGTCAGCGGCATCGAAGAGATCGATTCGACTTCGGAGCAGGGGCAGTCGCTTGTCCGAATCCAGTTCTACTTCGGCACCGACCTCGACACCGCCGACGCGCAGGTGATCCAGAAGGTTGATGCTATTCGCTCGAGGCTACCAGTCGCAGCAAGTTCGCCGTCCGTTCGTCAAGCAAACACCAACGGCCAACCCGTCCTCGGCATCGCGATGCAAAGCGATCAGTACTCGCAGCAGCAGCTTCAGACGATGGCAACCAACATTGTTCAGCCTGCTCTCGAGCAGGCGACTGACGTTGGCGAAGTTGACGTTTCGAGCGTGACCACCCGTGAAATTCACGTTGACCTTGATCCGAACCGGCTCGCCGCATACGGGGTGTCGGTACCGGATATTGTCAATGCAATCGGCGGCGCGAATATCAACGTTGCTAGCGGCTTCATTGAAACTGGTCCGCAATACTACGATGTGCGGCTGATTGGTGAGTTTGCAAGCGTTGACGAGATTCGGGCTTTGCGCCTCACCGTTGGCTCGAGCGGCGGTTCATCTGGTGGTGGCGGAGCGACGCAGGGAAGCGCGGGAAATACAAGCAGCGCCGTAGTCAATCAGGCAGATTTGGGTGGTGGGGCGACGTCGTCAGGTTCGACAGGGTCGAAAACGTTCTATCTGTCGGATGTAGCGAACGTCTACGACACCACCGCTCAACCCACATCTGCGTCGTTCCTGGACGGCAAGCCCGCTGTCCAGATTACCGTTCTCAAGACGACCGACGGAAACACGCTGAACGCGATCAAAAGCTGCAAAGAAGAGCTTAAGGCAATTGCGATCGACCTGCCCGCGAATATACACTTCACGATTTCCAACGACCAGTCCGTCCAGGTGTCGTCCAACCTCGCGGATGTCGTCACATCCCTCTTCCTTGGTGCGATCCTGGCGATTCTGGTTGTTTACGCGTTCCTGCACAATGCCCGCGGAACTCTAATCGTTGCCATCGCGATCCCGACATCGATGATCGCGACCTTTGTTCCCCTCTGGGCGCTCGGCTTTACGCTGAACTCCTACTCGCTGCTAGGTTTGTCGCTGGCGGTCGGCATTCTCGTCGATGACTCCATCGTCGTCCTCGAAAATATAAACCGTCACCTACAGCTTGGAGAGGAACCTATTGTCGCAGCAATCAATGGCCGAACCGAAATTGGCCTTGCCGCTATTGTCTTAACGTCTGTCAACCTGGTTGTCTTCTTACCGATTGCCTTCATGGGCGGCCTAACCGGTCTGCTCTACCGCAGCTTTGGAATTACGGTGGCGTTCGCGACGCTTTTCTCGCTGTTCGTGTCGTTTACGCTGACTCCGATGCTTGCGGCGCGCTGGTATCGCAAGGGCGAAAGCCTAGAGTTCGACTGGCAAGTTCGCTGTTCGCTTCGATAGTGTCTTTATGCGCATAGAGAAGTGGTACGAGCGTGTGCTGGGATGGTCGATTCGGCACCCGTGGGTCGCGGTTTTGGGCTCATTGGCCCTTATTGTTGTCGTATTCGTAACGGTCGGTTCGCAGCTAGGCTTCCGCTATGCACCTGACCAGGACCAAGGCCGTGTCACTGTAACGGTCGAAGGTCCCGCCGGAAGTTCGGTCGCATACACGCAGAGGATTACAGATCAAGTCGAAAACATCATCAAGACTAACAAGGATCTTGCGTGGGACACGGAATATGTGTTGACTACGATTGGCAGTTCGGGCCCAGGTCTCAACATCACGGGTACGCAATACGCTCACGTTGACCTGACTTTGTGGGATCGCAAGAGCTTCCTCGACACCATCACATTTTGGAAACATGACCACCTGCGTAATGTCGCCGATGTCGATGTCGCTAAGGAACTGAAACAAAAATGTGCCCATATTGTCGGTGCACGTGTTCTGCCGGCGAATATCAGCGGATTTGGGAGTGGGGCACCGCTCGCGATCAACCTAAGCGGACCGGATCAGTCGAAGCTAGTTGACGCGGCTAATCGAGTGATGGCCTTGATCAGGGCGACGCCTGGGACGTACAACGTTAACACGTCATTCCAATCAAGCCAGCCGGAGGTTCAAGTGCGCCTAGACCGAACGAAGGCGCCTGAGTACGGCCTTAGCCTAGAGACCGTCGCGAATGCGCTCGCTTCGTCGATCGCCGGAGATATCAGCGTCCAGTACCGCGACCCTGCAGACGGCGAACAGTACAACATTCGTGTCGAGTTGGCGCAGCAGTTCCGCAGCACACCCCAACAGGTAGCCGATGTGATCGTCGCCTATTCGAACGGCAACCCGATCCGGCTCGGTGACATCGCCGACATCACGATTGGCACCGGTCCCGT
This sequence comes from uncultured Armatimonadota bacterium, assembly GCA_963699265.1. Classification (GTDB taxonomy): domain Bacteria; phylum Armatimonadota; class Armatimonadia; order Armatimonadales; family Capsulimonadaceae; genus CAXSEA01. Next base: position 4,498,611 of record OY969427.1, read on the forward strand.
ACAGCTAACACGTCTCAACCGCCAGCGAGAAATCCAGGTGACGGCGTATGTACTGACCGGTTACTCGGTCGGAAAAATCTCGTACGCCATCTTGCCGAAGATCAAGGCGATGCATTTGCAGCAGGTATCTGCAACATTCGGTGGCGAAACGCAGCGTTTGCAGCAGGAGCAGGGATACATCATCTCGGCGTTCCTTTTGGGAGTCATCCTCACTTATATGCTGATGGCGGCGCTGTTCAACAATCTAGCGTATCCGCTCAGCATCATGTTTGCGTTGCCGCAGGCGTGGGCAGGCGCGATGATTGCGCTGTGGATCGCGCACGAACAGATCAGCATCATTTCGCTGCTGGGTGTTGTCTTGCTGAACGCGATTGTCAACAAAAACGCCATTCTCCTTGTCGACTACACCAATACAGTCCGCGCAAGAGGATACACGCGCGAAGACGCCATCATGATCGCGGGGCCAGTCAGGCTGAGGCCGATTATGATGACGACCCTGACTATTGTGGCTTCGACTCTTCCGACCGCTCTCGCCTTGGGACGCGGCGCGCAGTTCAGGCAGTCGGTCGGCGTCGTTGTTGAGGGCGGAATCATTCTGTCGCTGGCGCTGACTCTGCTTGTGGTGCCTAGCGCGTATGTCCTTTATGACAACTTGACGAACTGGATCAGTGGCAGGATGCGCGCCTACGCCGACAGCCACCGAGTTCCGGATGCAGAATTTGGGATCGACACCCTTGGTGGGCCGGACGGATTTGGCGATTCGGCGACTCCTACGGTGGCGGCGGGCAGTTCGGCAAGGACGCTAGACAGCGCATCGACTGCGCTTCGAACGCGAGACGGCAAAGATGGAGATGGCCGTGGCAACGGTCATGCGGACGGAAAGTCCGCCAGCACGCCCGCGATTGGCAAGTACGGCAGCAGCGACGGCCTGGGTAACCTTCGGCGCGGCAAGTACGGACGGGTGGCGCGTGACCGGCGCGACGGCGACGACCTCGACCGACTGCTCGACGGCGATGATCTCGTCAAGCCGAAGCCGGAGCGCAACTAATCAGGCGTAGTTCGGCTGTAACGGGCGCGGGTACACTTTTTGCACCAAACAAGGAGGTTTCCCGTGTCCGACCAATTCCCCAAGACTGAGCGCACAACGCTGCGCCGACTGCCGAAACGAGGCGTCTACGACAAAGAAACCGTCTTTGCGATTCTCGATGAGGGCCTCGTTTGCCACGTCGGATTCGCAGTTGACGGCCATCAGTTCGTCATCCCGACGGCGTATGGGCGCAAGGACGAAACCATCTTCCTGCACGGCTCCGCCATTAGCCGCACACTTAATGCGCTGGGGCAGGGGATCGACGTTTGCGTCACCGTGACCCTCATCGACGGCATGGTTGTCGCGAAGTCCGCGTTTCACCACTCCATGAACTACCGCAGCGTGATGGTGAGTGGCCAAGCGAGCATTGTCACTGATCCAGCCGAAAAGATCGAGGCGCTGGCCGTAATCACGAACCATCTTCTACCGGGTCGCTGGGAGGAGGTTCGTGAAACCACGAAAGTCGAGCTGAACGCCACTTCCGTACTCGCCCTCCCGATGACCGAAGTCTCAGCCAAAATACGTACCGGCGGTCCAATCGACGACTCGTCCGATATCGATTTGCCGATCTGGACAGGTGTGATTCCGGTGGGATTCTCGTCTGGTGAGCCAGTAGTCTACGAGGGTCGCGGCGCGGATGGTGCTGAAGCCGCGTCTGTCGGGATGTTTCGTGCGGTTCACGCGAAGATCAAGAGCTAGATGCCGACCTTGGCGCGCTCGGCCATTCTTCGTCGCTGCTCGACATATACGCTCAGAACGGAAACATCCGATGCCGTAACTCCCGGTATCCGCGCTGCTTGGCCAAGCGAAACGGGTCGCACCTTATGCATCTTTTCGCGGCCTTCTGTGGACATCGAGCGGATCGCCAGGAAGTCGATCTCCTCAGGAATGGCAACATCCTCGCGCCGCGTTCCTTGCTCAACCTGCTCAATTTGTCGAAGAATATAGCCCGAGTATTTGACCCCGATTTCGATCTGCTCGGCGACTTCGCGCGGCGCACCGCCCACTCCCAGAGCGTTCAGGTCGTCGTAGTTGACTTCTGGCCTCTTCAAGAGATCAAGCAGCGTTGTCTTTTGAGCGACCGGTCTAATAAAGCGCTCCGCAAGCCGTTCGGTATCGGCTGGCCCCATGTAATTGTTGCCAAGTCGCGTTTCTTCGGCTTTGATCTTGCCGCATTTCTTCTGGAAACGATCCCAGCGGTAATCGTCCACCAAACCGATTTTTCTGCCCATTTCGGTGAGGCGCAGATCGGCGTTGTCTTGTCGCAAGATCAGGCGATATTCTGCTCTCGATGTAAGCAAGCGGTAAGGCTCGTCCGCGCCCTTGGTCACAAGATCGTCGATCATGACACCAATATACGAATCGCGCCGTCGCAGCACAAAAGGTTCACGGCTTTGCACGTGCAGGGCGGCATTCGCACCCGCGATCAGTCCTTGTCCCGCGGCCTCTTCATAGCCCGACGTTCCGTTGATCTGTCCCGCGAGGAATAGGCCGCTGATTCGCTTGGTCATAAGCGCATGGGTCAGCTCGGTCGGTGGGACTGAATCGTACTCAACCGCATATCCGGCACGCGTCATACGGCAATGCTCAAGGCCGGGAATGGTGTGCAGGAACTCGACCTGGACATCTTCCGGCATGCTGGTGGACATGCCCTGGACATATAGCTCGTTCGTATCCCAGCCCTCCTGTTCGAGAAACACCTGGTGGCTGTCGCGCTGCGCGAACTTGACGATCTTGTCCTCGATCGACGGGCAGTAGCGCGGGCCGAGCCCTCGATATGTCCGCCATACATCGCGCTGCGATGCAGGTTTTCCTGGATGATCGACTTGGTCTGCTCGTTGGTGTAGGTCAGCCAAGAGGGAAGGAGGCCAGGAATGTTGACCTTGTCGTTCATGAACGAAAATGGCGGCACATCCGGCTCCGACTCCTGCGGCTCAGTCTTCGAGAAATCTACCGTGTTTTTGTCGATTCGCGGGGTGGTTCCTGTCTTAAGGCGGACGGTTGGAAATCCCAGTTCGCGTAGGTTGTCCGGAAGGCTGATGGAGGGAAACTCGCCCGCGCGCCCAGCAGCAATGCGCACATCGCCGATGTGCAACAGCCCTTTGAGGAATGTCCCGGTCGTAATCACGACTGCGCCCGCGCGAATCTCGACCCCAGTCTGGGTTTGCACACCAACAACCTTGCCGTTTTCGACAATCAGCCGCTCGACCATCGCCTGCTTGTAGTGGACATTCTGCGCGGATTCCAGCGCGCTTTTCATCACACGCTGATACATCTTCTTGTCGCACTGCGCTCGTAGCGCCTGCACGGGCAGGACCCTTGCCGGTGTTGAGCATGCGGATGTGGGTGAGGGTTTCGTCGGTAGTGAGCGCCATCTGGCCACCAAGCGCATCGACCTCGCGGACGACATGCCCTTTCGCCGGCCCTCCGATGGAGCAGTTACACGGCATCAGGCCGACATTGTCGAGGTTGATCGTCAGAACAGCCGTGCTGCAGCCGAGCCTCGCCGACGCCAGCGCAGCCTCAATGCCCGCATGACCAGCACCAATGACGATCACATCAAAGGAGTTCATGGGGAGAGTTTACCAGAAGTAAATGCCGCCGACAATTTTGTTCGGATAGAGCGCGGAACGCAGCAAATGCAATACGCTGCCCGTTTGTGGACTGTAATCGGCATGACAACGAAGCATCATGCCGCAACTTGCGCCATAATGATCTTGCGATGCCCCGGTTCAAAGTACATTTTTCTATCGATGAAGCGCGCGAGCTTCTCCCCGACATCCGCACCCGGCTTACGGAAGTGCGTGAACTGGTTGCGCAGATACGCAGGGAGCAACAAGAAACCGGCGAGCAGCGGGTCAAGATTGCGCGCGGCAACGGCAAGGGGCCGGTGGTGCAGGGCAACAATCCTCTGATTATCCGCATCCAGAAGCATATCGATCATATTGTAGGGCTTGGGATCCAGATTAAGGACCTTGAGCGAGGACTGATCGACTTTCCGCACTATCTGAATGGCGATGGGGCCCGCGAAGTGTTTCTCTGCTACGAGATGTCAGAGCTAGACATCCATTTCTGGCACGAGATCGACGACGGATACATGGGCAGGACGCCGCTGTGAGCGCGGCGATTGCACTGCCGGTCGTCAAAGAGAACCTTGATTCGCCGTCGCTCGAATCGCTTATCAAAGATGAAGCGTCGCGACTTGGCTTTGCCTTTTGCGGCATCACCTCAGCAGACCCTCCGGACCATCACGCCGATTTCGAAAATTGGATCGCAGGCGGCCAGCACGGCGAAATGGATTACCTTGCCAGACAGGCCGACAAGCGCGGGTCGCTAGAGACGGTCTTGCCGGGCGCCAAGTCAGTGATTGTTGTCGGGCTAAACTACTCTGCGCAAGAAACTCCGCAAATCGAGCGTGATCGCCTCGTCGGCGAAGTCGCTCGCTATGCGCGATTCGACGACTACCACGAAACGATGTGGGCACGGCTCGGCGAGCTCCTGCGCTTCGTCCAAGAGGCGCGCCCCGACGTGTCCGGCAAAGTCTATTGCGACACAGGGCCGGTCACCGAGCGCGACCTTGCCATGCGCGCGGGAATTGGCTGGATCGGCAAACACACCAATCTCATCAACCGGAATCTAGGCAACTGGTTCTTTCTTGGCGAGATCATTCTTGACATCGAACTTGTGCCAGATAAGCCGGAGACGACACACTGCGGCACTTGCTCGCGCTGCATTCCAGCTTGTCCAACTGGCGCAATCACCGCGCCGTACAAACTTGATGCGCGACGCTGCATCTCCTACCTGACTATCGAACTGAAGGGGTCGATTCCAGTCGAATTGCGACCGCTCATTGGCAACCGGATCTACGGCTGCGACGATTGCCTTGCCGCTTGTCCCTGGAATAAATTCGCCGTTGTCAGCGATGATCCCGCCATGCAGCCGCGCGCTGACCTAACGTCACCTGATCTTATCCCGCTTCTCAACTTAACCGACGACGACTTTCGCAAGCGATTCGCGCGCAGCCCGATCAGGAGAACCAAGCGGCGAGGCCTGCTGCGGAATGTTTGTGTCGCGCTCGGCAACATCGGAGATCGGCGCGCTTTGCCCGCGCTGGAGTGGGCGCGCGACTCCGATCCAGAACCAGTAGTCCGCGAGCACGCCGCCTGGGCAATTGAGCAGATTAAGGCCAGGTCATGAGCGACATCGCCTCTCTGCTTAGACGTTGCGCTTCGGACGTCGTACAGTTCAAACCGTCTACCCTCGCTGACTTTTTCGGCATCAGCGCGAAACATTTCCACCAAGCAAGCGAAACCGATCCTATAATCTTCATCCAAGCCGATCGTTTGGACGAGATCGCGTTTGCTCTACGAGGAACGATTTTCTGGCCAGACACCAAGCAGGTCTTTCGCGGCTATCCCCGCTCGTTGCCGACTTCCGATTACACCGGCAATCGACTGGCTCTGGTGTCGGATTTACAGTTTGCGCGCGCTGCTTTCGGCGGCGCGGAGTGCATTGCCGAGCCGAAGCTGTACGGTGCGACCATCCGAGTCTACATCCATGCAGGCGATCTCTATTGCGCAACCAACGTAGCGCATGACGGCGGCAATCCGCTGGTGGGCGCCGGAATCGACAACTCGCGCTCACTAGGAATCGATTACGGCAGTCAGGCGGCGCGGATTTTGTTAACTCGCTACGGCAATGTCGAGCGGCTGGCCAAACTTGGATATGTTGCGGTTTTTGTTCTGCAATTGCCTGAGTTTGCGCCGAACGCCACCATAGATCATGCAGATATGATCTTAGTCGACGCAGTTGATCCCGACCACGTTTTTGTCAACCGGCTCGAAAAGGAGCGTATTGGTGAGGATTACGGTCTGAAAGTGATCGATCTAGCAGCGCGGATCACGACAACGAGCACGGAGCCACTGGCATTCTTGCGCCGCTGCCGCGCGCTGGAACATCAGGCGCAGGCGACACCCGTCAATGGTGCCGGAGGGCTCATTGTAAAGGGCAGGATCGATGAAAACGCCGATCAAATTATGTGTACGGTCGAGCCGTCTGCCGAGCGGGATCGAGCGCGAGAGATCACGGCGAGCGACATTGCCGCCGTCACGGACGAAATCGTCAGCCAGTTTGGGGACAATGTCTGGGAGGACGCACAGTTCAGCGAGGGGCTGATGCTTGAGTATCTTGGCAGCCAGCACCGGAGTGTCCGCTGGCGAGTTTATGATTATTTGGAATCTTGGCGAGCCGCCAGGAAGCTGATTGGGCAGCCAAAAGTGACGGGATGAACGAAAAAACGAAAAATCAACCCTCCTTTGTCCTATAATCATTATGGTGCTAAGAGGCACTGTGTCAGCGGCGGAACGATTAGTCTTCCGACGGCTGTATAAGGAACAACGATGCGTTCATTTTCGGGTCGAGACATCCTAGTGGCCATTGCGGCGATCTTTGCGGTCGTCGTGTTTTACAGCCTGGTGAATCAGTCCGGCACGGCGGCTAGTGCAGGCGGCGACGACGACGATTCCAACACTCCGTTCGCTGTGTTGGCTGCAAGCAACGCCCAGACGGCTCCAGATTTCGCCGCGAAGGACATCGACGGCCAGAACGTAACCCTGACCGCTGCCCGCGGCAGGGGGCTTGTCCTCCTCGACTTCTGGGCAACATGGTGCGGGCCGTGCAAAATGGAGCTGCCGCAGCTAGCGCAAGTTTATCAACAATATAAGGACAAGGGAGTCCAGTTTTACGGCGTCAATTCCGACGCCAGCGCTGACGAAGTCAAGGCGTTCGAGGCGCAAAACGGAAATATAGGTTTTCCCTGTCTAATCGACTCAACTCAGGATATGGCTAGGAAATATGGCGTCAATGGCATTCCGCATATCGTAATTATCGACGAATCTGGGCGAATTCGCGCCCAAGATGAAGGATTCGACCCTGATACGGCCACCGACCTGCCAAAGACGCTTGATAAATTATTGAAAGAGAACTCATAAAGCATGCTTCGTAAAATACGCGTCGAAGTCGCCGCGGCCATTTTTTTCTCGGTCGCGATTTCGACGACCGCAATGGCTCAAGGATTCGGCGGACCGCAGTACGCCATCGTCAGCTCGTCGGTTTCGCCGGCCACAGTTGCGCCGGGATCCGGTGGCAAGTTGATCATACGCATCGCTGTCAAGCCCGGCTTTCATATCCAGGCGGCGAAGCCAACCGATCCTGACGTGATCCCGACCTCTTTTGCTCCGAGCACGACCCCGTCGTTCCATTTCTTGTCCCCGAAATTCCCGACGGATGTGATGATGACCATGGCCGGCGAAACCAAGCCATCGCCAGTATACACGGGGACGGTTACGGTATCCATTCCATTTACGGTTGACAAAACAGCGCACAAAGGGACGGCGAAGATCGGCGGGACATTGACCTATCAGGGCTGCAATGCAACCTCATGCTATCCGCCAAAGACGAGTACGATCCTTTCGTCGATTGCGGTCAAGTAGTATTCCAACCGTTTGGCGGCATCAGGCCGCATCCGCCATGTCACTTGCGCGCTTCATTGCACTTGCCGTCGTTGTCACCACTGCCGCACTTTGGGCATCGCCTGCAACGTGCAGCCCATCGAATCCAGTTTCCCTCCGCGTTTCCCTAGCTCCGACCGATCCGCACCCCGGCGAGGTCGTCATTGCGACCGTCACCGCGAAGATCGATCCCGGTTGGCACCTCTATTCGCTCGTTCCAACACCACCTCCAGGGCCGACGCCGACTTCCTTTAGCATCAGGGATGAGAAAATCGTCCTAGCGGGCGCTCCCTCCGAAAATACGCCAACTGTCGAAAACAACCCCAATTTCGGCAAGCAGGTGGCGTTCCATCAGAATAGTGCTACGTTCACTGTACCGATTCGTGTTCCGCTGGCCGATCAAGCCGGCAAATATCCCAATGCGCTCACGATGACGTACCAGACGTGCAATGACAGCACATGTCTGCCGCCGAAGTCGGTCTACCTGCCATTCACTCTGAATGTTGTTGATGGGCCGATTCGCCCGCAATTCGCAAAGCTCTCCCGTTGTTCAGTCCACGGCTTCTGTTTCCGCTAAGCCCCTTATGATGGGCAGCACCGCTCCCGCTGGCCTGCTTCCATTTTGCGCGGCCGCGTTCATTGCGGGACTGCTTGCGCTGCTGACACCGTGCGTTTTTCCGCTCATTCCCGTCACGTTCGGGTTTTTCACCAAACAGGTCGGTGGCGATCAGCGCCGCTTGATTGCGCTTGCGGCGACCTATGCGGGCGGGATCATTTTATCCTTCATGCTCCTCGGCGTCGTCAGCTCGCTGATTTTCGGAGCGGCAGGCGCGAACAAGATCGCGGCCAATCCGTGGTTCAATCTGTTCTTCGGCGTGCTTTTCGTGGTGTTTGCATTCAGCTTTTTCGAGTCGTTCCTCATCCAGCTTCCGCAAGGATTGGCGCGATTTGCCAGCCCGACGCGTTCCGGCTCAGGCATCGGCAGCGTTTTGCTGATGGGACTCGCTTTTGTGTTCGCGGCGTTTACGTGCACCGCGCCGTTTATTGGGTCGATTTTGGTTGCGGCGGCTTCAGCAAGCGATGCTCACGCATGGACACGCCCTCTAGTCGGCATGCTCTTTTTTGCGCTTGCTCTTGCGCTGCCATTTTTTGCGCTCGCGCTGTTTCCGACATTGCTTTCCAAGCTGCCAAAAAGCGGCGGTTGGCTAACCCGCTTCAAGGCAGCGCTCGGTTTTGTCGAGCTTGCGTACGCGCTGACGTACTTCAGCAAAGCCGATCTGGTCTGGCAGGCGGGGATTTTGACTCGCCCAGTAATTCTCGCGCTGTGGGCCGTGATCGCGATCGCCGGCGCACTCTATTTGTTGGGACTGCTGCGCGTGGCCGCTTATCCAGAGGAGCCGACGAAAATCACGCCCGGTCGCTGGTTGTCTGCGGGACTATTCGGCCTTGTTGGAGTCTATTGCCTGTACTCGTTAACCGGAAGGCCGGTCAATGGCCTTGTCCTCGCCTACCTCCCGCCTGACGGCTACGGGCCGCCATCCGCGCTCGCAAGGAACTCCGCTTCTGACGAGCCGACCTGGCTGACCAGCTACAGCGATGCGCTCGCGCAGGCAAAATCCAGCGGCAAACCGATCTTTATAGACTTCACCGGCTACACGTGTACGAACTGCCGCTATGTCGAGCAAAACATCTTCACCAAGTCGCCAGTGAAGGAGGCACTCGCAGACAACTTTGTGCGTGTGCGTCTCTACACGGACGGCGGGAAGGACGGCCCCGCAAACCAGGCGTTCCAGCAGGCCAAATTCGGCACTGTCGCGCTGCCGCTCTACGCTGTCATATCGCCGTCAGGACAGACTGTCGCCCAGCTTGGCGGAAGTGCCAGCAGTGTCGCGCAGTTTGCGGAGTTTATGAGCAAGGGTGAACAGCTCGCCAAACCGTCTTCAACGCCCTCGCCGAAGACGAATTCGGTAGCATGGGCGTCCTATTCCGACGCTGCTCTCGCTGGCGCACGTTCGGCCCAGCGGCCTGTTATTATTGACTTCACGGCGACATGGTGTACGAACTGCCACGAATTGGAGCGCAAAGTTTTCACTGATCCGCAGGTTGCGCCAAAGCTCGCGACGTTCACCACCTTACGCGCCGACCTCACCAACTTCTACTCCCCAGCCAATAGCGCGCTCGAAAAGCAGTACAATATTGTTCAGCTACCGGTAGTACTGTTTCTGGACTCAAATGGCCGCGAACTCCCCGGGACACGAGTCACTGGCGTGGTCACTGCGGCCGACTTCGCTGGACGGATGGATCGCACCACTGGTTCTAAAGTCGCGTCCGCGCAATAGCCCTTCTTGCGTCAGTGTCAGCCGCATATTTTTCGCCGCATCGTCTGTACTATTCGCTAGCTGATTTACCGATCTGGAGGCTGGACTGAATGCCGAAAATCATAGAAGCGAAACATCCGCTCGCGATTCGCTGGAACCACTGGATCAATTTCCCCGTGCTAGGTCTGATGATCTGGACCGGCATACTGATCTATTGGGCTAACGACGTCAACACGATCACGATCTTCGGCCACACGCTGTTCTACATTCGAAATATGCAGGACTCGGATCAAGGCATCAGTCGCATTCATTTTTTGCCCGACGGCTTCTATCACGGGTTCTTTACGGATCCCAAATATGACAACAAGTGGTATTCCGATTTTCTGACAATCGAGCATCGCTTGCCCGATGGAATGGCGCTGCACTTTTTCTTCATGTGGTTTTTCGTCATCAACGGCATCGCGTATGTGCTTTACACGGCAATCTCAGGCGAATGGCGGTATCTGATCCCGAATAAGGAGTCGTTTAAGGAAGCGATTCAGGTCGTCCTGTACGACCTCAAGATTTCGAAGAATGAGCCACCGCGGCGCAAGTTCAACGGTGCCCAGCAGATCGCGTACACATCGGTCATTGTCATGGGGCTGCTATCGACCCTCACCGGCCTGGCGATCTACAAGCCCGCACAGCTTGGCTGGCTGACACAAATGCTTGGAGGATATGTCCCTGCGCGCTTCGAGCATTTTTGGCTGATGATTGGATTCGTCCTGTTTTTCCTGATTCACATTTCGCAGGTGATCCGGGCTGGGTGGAACAATTTTCGCTCGATGGTGACGGGCTACGAAGTGGTGTCTGTCAACGCGCCCGATCCGGCGGCTGGAAAGGTGGCATAAATCATGTCAGAAGAGACAAAGAAAACTGCGCCTTCCGAAACGAAACCCGCAGTCCCAGACATATTGACTGATGAAGAGGCAGAGAAGCGCATTCGCCGGATATCCAGACGCAGCTTTGTCTGGGGCGCAGCGGCAGTTGTGGCGGCAATGTCGGGATGGACATGGCTGCTGAAGAGCGAAGACAACAACGAGGTGCACTGGCCGCTTAGAAACACACTTCGCTTCAACGAAAAAGTCGCTCGGGCGGTCTTCAAGGACAAGGGCCTGTCTCCAAGCTTTCCCAAATCATGGGCGACCGAACCACTGGTTACCGATATCAATGATGGCAATCCATTGACCACCACCGCAGCGGACTGGTCTTTGAACGTGGTCGGCGGCAAGAAAATTGAGGACAAGCTGAACGACGACGGATCGATATCGCTCACCATGCACGATATTAAGGCGTTACCAAAGTACGACGAGATTGTCGAGCATCACTGTGTTGAGGGTTGGAGCAGAGTAGTCCATTGGACGGGAGCGCGCCTGGCGGACTTTGTGGCCGCTTACGGACCGGCCGTCATGACGGAATATATCGGCATGGAGACATTCACCGGCGATTATGACTACTACATCGGCCTGGAGCGTGAAGCGGCAATGCATCCGCAAACCCTCCTCTGCTACGAAATGAACGGCCAGCCGCTCACACCAGAGCATGGAGCGCCATTGCGCCTGGCGATTCCGACCAAATACGGCATCAAGAACATCAAGTGGCTGGGGACGATCACGTTCACAAATAAGCGCCCCGCCGACTATTGGGCCGAGATGGGATATGACTGGTATGCAGGGTTGTAGTACGAAGCCCTTTCCCCCAGCCCCTGTCCCACAGGAATAGGAAAGGGGCGGAAGAGCTAAGAAGAAAGGTCGGAACGCCTGTCCCACAAAATCCGCTCCTTCCCGGTTCGGAAAGGGTGGCGACTTGTCGCCGGGGTAGGTCTCGTGCATAATACGCCAAGGACACGTTTCTTATGCCCGATCCCTTGTTTTCGATCATTGTTCCGACCTACAACTCTGCCGATAAGCTAGCCCATACGCTAGATTCGATTCTTGCGCAGTCCGCGCCGTTGTTCGAGTGCCTCGTCGTTGACGGCGCAAGCACGGACAATACGTCCGACATTGCGCGGAATTTCGGAGATAAAATCCAGGTCGTCAGCCAGACGGATAACGGCGTTTACGACGCCATGAACAGGGGCATCGCGCGTTCGAAGGGTCGATTTCTCTACTTTATTGGTGCGGGAGACTCGCTGCGACCGGGAGTTCTAGAACAGATTGCAGAGCATGCGCAGACAAGTGGCCCAACTCTTCTTTATGGCGATGTTTTCGCGGCAACGTCGCAGCAACGGATCGTCGGCGAAGTTACCCCGGCCAGGCTGAGGCGAAAGATCAATATCTGCCATCAGGCGATCTTCACCTCACGAGACGTTTTTGAACTTGTCGGCAAATTTGATTTGAAATACAAAACTCGAGCCGACAACGTCATCAACATCAAGGCATTCGGCGACGACCGGATCGGAAAACTTTGGATGGACATTGTCGTCGCCGACTACGAAGGCGGCGGGCTAAGCGACCGATTCGAAGACGACGAGTTCAATCATGATTTTCCTTCTCTGATCCGCACCTACTTCGGCGCGGCGCATTATGCGCTTTACCGCGCAGAGGAGTCACGGCGTAACTTCCTGCGCAAACTAGGTAGGTTGCCGACGGACGCAAAAAGATCGTCTGCAGAGCTTCCGACAGTGAACACTTAACGCCGCAGCAACGTATAATTCAGCGACGGCATCCAATCTTTTCCCTAAGAAAGCGAACACATGACCGACCTCATCAAGATTCAGACCGAGCCCGACGCCGATGGCGTCTCGCGCAGAGGGTTTATCCGCACCATTGTCCTGACCGCGGCCTCCATAGTAATGATTCCCGCTATCTCCCACGCCGATGACGCTCCGGCAGCCCCAACGACGTCATTTGTCGATGTTGGACCAAAATCGCAGTTCACCAGTGATTGGACCAGGGTGGTCATGCCGCCTGACGGCAAAAGGGAGGTGATCTTTGTTCGCACGACTACGGTAGCTGCAACGCCGTTCCAGGCGATCTCCGCTCGTTGCACCCACAGAGGCTGCGTCGTCGCATTCGTCGCTGCGAACAAGGATTTTGAGTGTCCGTGCCACGGCGGCAAGTTTGATGTCGATGGCGCGGTAGTGTCCGGCCCGCCAAAGTCGTCGCTGAACTTGCTTGAGACCAAAGTCACCGACAAGGACACGCTGATGGTCGAAGTACCGGTATTTGTCCCGCACCACCATCTTTCTCAGTAAAATTGGTTTGTTTCCGTGAAACCCCAGGAGTAAGCCATGTCGATCAACTTTACAGGCAATGGCGAATTCGCCGTCTATGTTAGTGACCTGGAGCAGGCTAGGAAGTTCTATCACGGAACGCTCGGTCTTGCTGAGCTTCCCGAAATGGAAGGCTGCCTGGGGTTTGACGCGGGGTCGTTCCGCATCTTCGTGATGCTGGGCCGCCAGCCGAAATCGTTCGTGCCATCTTACGATGCCGATTCCAGTAAAGCCGAAGTCCGCGACTATCTGTTATCGCACGGCTGCACAGTGTCCGAAACCGGAAACGAGGCCGGGTACTTCACCGATCCATTCGGGATGGTATTCGACATCGTCGCCAAGGGATAATCGTGGTCATGCCGCTTCCAGGCCCGGATGCTCAAGCAGGAGAGTGAGGCACTTCGCAGCGCCGCCGGACTTGAGGAACTCGGACAAATCTGTCGGGAAAACCTGAAATCCGCGCGCTTCCAGCGCGGCCTGGAGGGTGTCGCAGCCGGAGTTCATGGCAATTCGGTTTTCAACGACCACCGCGTTGCCGCCGAAGCGCAACGCATCGTGCTCGGTTAGGTGGATTTTTTCGCCAGGCAGATTGGCGAGGACTCGCTGAGCGTATTCGTCGAACGCGGGCGGATAGTAGGCGAGGAGATCACTGCGCAACGGGATGAGGCAGGTGTCGATGTGGTACCACCGCGTGTTGACCAGTTCCAGCGGCAGAACAGCCTTACCGATCATGGCGGCAAGCTCGCCGTAAATTCCGGCATCGCTACGCTGGCGATATCCAGCCAGCAGCGTATCGCCGTAGAACAGCGCGTCGCCTTCTCCCTCGAAAGATCCCTTTATCTCTTCGGGAATCTCGATAATGTCGTAGCCGTTGTCCGCAAACCACTGATTGAAGTGCGGCACTTCGCCCTGTCGTTCGGCAAATCGGAACCGCGACGGAATCATCTTTTTGCCCCACACCAGTCCCGCATTGGCCGTGAAGACCATGTCAGGCCAGCCCTGCTGGGGTGCGACAATCTCGATCTGCGCACCGACGTCTTCCGCCAGAATCTTACGCAGGTTTTCCCACTGCTTCTGCGCGAGGGACGTGTCCGGGCGGGTGGTTACACGCATCCATGCGTTGATCTCGTAGGTGACATCGAAGAATTTCAGGGGGACACATTAGGACACGCAAAATATCAAAATCTCCTTGGCGGCGCTTGCTTGCTCTATTTTACTCTTCCGGCACAAGCTCGCGGACGATTTCCGGTTCACGCCGCTCGAGCATTCCGGCAGCAAGCAGAGTGGAGCCGCAGTAGACGGCCCCAGAATACACGGCAGCGAGGGGAATAGTGATCCACAGCAGGTTGCCCGCGTCAAACAGAATCGGCGCAACAATCAACGCCGCCACTGGAAAGACCGTGAGCATGATCAGGAAGAAGCATGCAAGATATAGAAACGGATATGCGCACCCCGTTGGCCCTTGACCAAACGACACCTGCCCACCACGCCCAAATCGCTGGCCGCGCACCATCATCTTATGTGGCAGCCATATCGACATCAAATTTCCTCCGCCAATAATCACCGGTGTTGCCAGAATGATCCAGACTATTTCAAGTAGCTCAAACTCTGTCCGTCTAAACAGAAGTGCGCCAGCGACAACCGCAAGCACACCGAGAAGCACGACAACGGGGAAGTAGGCAACGTTTTTGGCGAAAATCAGCCGCAAACGCTTAATCGGAAACGAAAACAAGACGGTGATCGCACTCGCATCGCCGCCAAAAATATTGAACACAAGTGGCGTCGCCCCAAGCAAAACGACTGACGGCAACGTAAAGGCAGCGATAACATCAAAAATGTGCCCGAAGGATGACTGCAACTGACCCGCGCCGTCGCCGTCCGTGCCGTAAGAGCTCGGCGAAAGCGTAGTGCCCATCCGCATTCCATAGACGAAGAAAACCATCACAACCGTGTAAAGCGTGTTTACTGCCAGTGCCTTGTACTGCGGTTCGCGGAGCAGGTAGGTGAATTCCTTTTGCGCCAGCGCGAATATGTCGGCGTTGCCAGCAATCCATGCAGGCTGCCTCTTGCCTGAATCGTCCTGCGCGACGGCAGGAACTGGACTTGACAAGGATTTCGAGGGCACGGCTTTAGTTAGGGGCCCTCGATCGCCTAGATAGAGGTTGCGCATTACCGCTGCCGCGCCAAGGATGGGAAGCGCAGTCACGACAGCAAGCAGTCCCAGGTACATCAGTGAGCCGCCGTAGTCGCCAAACTCGGCGTCGGTGGCGGCATTTGCGGTCCATCCCGGCGGGAAAAACGTTATCACATTCCAGATTGGCCATTTCACAAAGTTGAAGAAATCGACATCGCCTATGTGCCGAATCGCCGTCTGTTGGAAAATGTAGAACGACATCGCCAGCAGCGGAAACATGACGATCGTGATATCGCGAAACCTCCGGCTCCGTAGGAACCCGACAAGCGACAGCATCACGAGCTGCGCGAGCGCGATCGTGTGAAAGAGGAACAGCAGCAATGCCAGAGCGCTCAAAACGCTAGCCAGAAACGAAGTCGAAAAGAGCAAGAACAGCGCAATAAAGACCGGCAGTGCGGTCAAGGTGCTCAGCTCGAACAGCCCGCCAACCACGCTTGCCGCGAAGATTTCGCGGAGCGGTACCGGATAGACGAACAGTTTTCCAGGGTCGTAAGATTCGTTGAGCGGAAAACCGAGGAGGGGAGTGATTAGCCAAATGACATACGTAGCGCCAAGCACGGCTTTGCATAAAAATGGGACGATGTAGGCGTGATCATGTCCAAAAAGGAAGCATGCCACGGCGAATCCGATGCTCAGCGGCACCAGCAGAAGAATTAGAATTGCGGCACTGACGAGGCGTAGCTTTTGCCGCGAGTAGCCGCGCCAGAGGAGGGTCCATTTCAGCCAAAGAAGCAACATAAAGGTGCTTTGCGGCTTGGCGGCCGATAGTGAGGTAGCGTTCATGGCGCCTCTTGTTCCGCTGCCGCGCTGCGGTCATGCTTGCCCGCATTTAGCCAAGAGAAATCGTCCGCACCGCCCAGCGAGCTAGATTCGCTCGTTGGTTCGTGTGTCGCGCCTTTCACTAAACGGACAAAAATGTCCTCAAGCGAGCCCTCCGGCGTGTCCGCCTTGACTCGCAGCATGTCCATCGTCCCTTCCGCGACAATTTTCCCGCCCGTTATGATCGCGATTCGCGTGCATAGCTTCTCGACCACCTCCATGACATGCGACGAAAAGAAGATGGTCGTGCCAAGCTGTGTCATCCGATGAAGGACATCTCGAATCGAGCGGGCAGAGATGGCGTCGATGCCGTTGAACGGCTCGTCGAGAAACAAGACTCGCGGCGCATGAATCATGGCTCCGGCGAGGGCGACCTTCTTTTTCATTCCCATCGAAAAATCGACGATCAGTTTCGATCCGGCCTCTTCCATCTCGATCAGGTGCAGAAGCTCATTGGTACGCTTCCTTGCTTCGACCTTTGAAATGCCGTACATTTGCGCGGCGAACATCAGAAACTCCATCGCCGTGAGCCGTTCATAGAGGTTGAGGTCTTCCGGGAGGACACCAATGACACGCTTGACGTCGAGCGGATATTGCGCCATGTCGAAACCGGCCACGCGGATGACGCCGGACGTGGGCCGAAGAAGTCCGGTGAGCATCTTGATCGTGGTGGATTTTCCTGCGCCGTTTGGCCCCAAAAATCCGTAGAACTCTCCAGGAGCGACCCTCAGATCAACATGATCGACGGCCATAATCACGGGCGGATTTGCTTTGCGTCCGGCATCGAAGGTCTTGGTCAGTCCCTCGGTCCAGATGCTGTAGGTTTCCATAGACAGTTTCGATTCACGCGCAAAGGTGTGCGTTGCGGTTTGAAAGAGGATGTTGAGGGAATTATACGCCTGTCGCGGTAAACTACGCACAAAGTCATGGAGTTTGGGATGTCGGTAACCGATTGTACGCCGATTGTGCCGTGTCAACGGTCTGAAAGAGGAGAAACTTTGAAGATGCCTGAAGCAACTATCACCATGGACGGGCATATTCTCGATAGCCTGATCTTGCCCAAAGTGCTGGATATCATCGTTGGCAGTGGGGCAGAGTATGAGATCGAGGAGATCAACATTGGCCGGACGCGACACGATAAATCGACGGCCAAGGTCCGTATCGTCGCACCGGATTCGATTCAGCTCAAGGGAATTGTCGAGCAGACGATTGAGCACGGGGCAAAAGAGCTCGGGTGACTTGAGGAACCGGGCACGCGTTCAACCGAGTTTCGTAACCTATGGAATCACCTGAACCCGCTTTCACCACTCCGCTTATTCCTCGGCAGCTTTTGTTCGGCAACCCGGTAAGAAGTTCGCCGAAGATCTCGCCAGACGCCAAAAAGCTTGCGTTCCTTGCGCCTGTTGATGACGTGCTCAACGTCTGGGCGGGCGACGTTGGCGCAGACCTGTCTACCTTTGTTCCGATTACAAGCGATACGGATCGCGGTGTTAGAGTCTATTTCTGGGCGCAGGACAGCAGGCAAATCCTGTACCTTCAGGACGCAGGTGGCAACGAAAACTGGCGACTCTTCGCGGTCGATCTTGAGACGAAAATCACGCGAGACTTGACGCCGTTTGAAAATGTCCAAGTCCGCGTGGTTGACACGCACAAGGATTTTCCCGATCAGGTTCTGATCGCGATGAACCGCGACGATGTACGCCTTCATGATGTCTACCGCCTCCATCTGAGTACTGGCGAGTTGACCAAGATTGCCGCCAATCCCGGCAACGTAGTCGGGTGGCTGACCGATGCCGATTTTCGACTGCGCGCAGCCTCCGCAATGACTCCAGACGGCAGTTCGCAGTTGCTTGTCCGCGACTCAGATGCCGAAGATTCGCCGTGGAAGCTTATACAAACTTGGGCACCGGAAGACGCTCTGAACAGTCGCCCAGTCAGCTTTACCAAAGACGGCCAGTCGATGTTTATCGTCAACTCAGCAGGTGCGAACGCAGGCCGACTGACCATTCGCACCCTGGTCAACGGAGCCTCAGAAGTTATTGCCGAGGATCCGCAATATGACGCCGGATTCGTGATGCTTCATCCTGACACTCACGCGCTGCAGGCGCTTACATTCAACCGCGACAAGACGGAGTGGACATTTTTTGACCCGCATGTTGCTGCCGACTTCGACACACTGACCAAGGTGCAGGCAGGCGATGTGAGTCTGGTCAGCCGCGACCGCGATGACAAAGCCTGGGTGGTTTTGTTCCACAGCGACACGCGCACGACCGCTTATTATCATTACGACCGTGAATCCAAAACGGCGCGATACCTGTTCTCGGCGAAACCTGAGATCGACAACTACACGCTTTCGCACATGGAGCCAGTCGAGTTTCAGTCGCGCGATGGCCTGACTATCCATGCCTATCTGTCGCTTCCGGCCGGAATCGAGCCGAAATCGTTGCCGCTGGTGCTGAATGTCCATGGTGGCCCATGGGCGCGCGATAGCTGGGGCTTGAATACAGAGGCGCAGTGGTTTACCAACCGCGGCTACGCGTCCCTGCAGGTCAACTATCGGGGCTCGACTGGCTATGGCAAGGACTTTCTCAACGCCGGCAACCGCGAATGGGCAGGAAAGATGCACGACGATCTTGTCGATGCCGTCCATTGGGCTGTAGATCAAGGCATTGCGGACCCGGCCAAAGTGGCGATCTACGGCGGATCTTACGGCGGCTACTCCGCGCTTGTGGGCGCGACCTTTACACCGGATCTGTTTTGCTGCGCAGTCGATATTGTTGGCCCAAGCAGCCTGATTACGCTGATCAAGTCCATCCCGCCTTACTGGGAAACCATGATCGCCGTGTTCCATGAGCGAGTCGGAAATCCAGACACGGACGAGGAGTTCCTGAAATCACGCTCGCCGCTTTTTAGAGTCGATGCCATCAAAATCCCGCTGCTGATTGCGCAGGGTGCAAACGACCCCCGCGTCAAAAAGGCCGAGGCGGATCAGATTGTCGCGGCACTGGTCGAGAAGGGGATCGATCACGAGTACCTTGTATTTGAGGACGAGGGCCACGGCTTTGCCAAGCCGGAAAATCGCCTGAAATTCTATGCTGCTGCAGAGCGGTTTTTGGCCAAGCATCTTGGCGGAAGATACGAATGACCTACGCACACAAGCTAGACAAGCCCGCTAAATCCATCAAATTGTCGGATTTCGATCCGTCCAGCCACGGCGGCATTACGCACGATGTTGCGCAGGAAATGTCCGCGAAGCTTGGTGCGGAACTTGCCGAGTTGCAGGAGCTCCTGTACGCGGCAGCAACACACTCGGTGCTAATCGTCTTGCAGGGCATGGACACATCGGGCAAGGACGGCACCATCAGCCACGTATTTGAGGCAGTCAATCCACTCTCATGCTCCGTAGCGGCGTTCAAAGTGCCAACTCCGCTGGAAACAGCACATGACTTCCTATGGCGAATCCATGAAAAAGTGCCTCAAAAGGGCATTCTGACGATCTTCAACCGGTCGCACTACGAGGATGTGCTGGTGGTTCGTGTCCATGAAATTGTGCCGGAGAAGGTCTGGAAACATCGCTACGAGCAGATTAATCATTTCGAGCATCTGCTGACATCATCCGACACGATCGTCATGAAGTTTTTCCTCAACATCTCCAAAGACGAGCAGAAGGAGCGCCTGCTGGCGCGTGAAGAGGATGAGACAAAAGGCTGGAAGCTTTCGGTGGGAGATTGGCAGGAGCGAAAATTCTGGGACGATTACCAAAACGCCTATGCCGATGTGCTTGAAAAGACCGCGACCGACTTCGCGCCGTGGTATGTCGTTCCGGGCAACCATAAGTGGTTTCGCAATCTGGCTGTTGCCGAGGCGATAGTTGTCGAGCTGCGAAAATATCGCCACATTTGGGACGCTCGCCTAGCGGAAATCAGCAAGCAGGCGCGTGCCGATCTCGCCAAAATGCGTAGCGAAAAGGGCGGTTCGTAGTCGCAGCTTCGGAATTCAATTACCGGTGCGCATGCGTGAACGCAATCGCGACCGCGATCAGCAGCACGACCACGACGGACGCAACGATCAATAACGTTTTGGTGGACTGCACCTTCTTGGCTTCCCATTCGTCCGGACGCTGATCCAGGCGATCGCGGCAAGTTTGACAGTAGTCGCCATTGGTCGCAGGTTCGAGATGGCACATCAGGCAGATATATGCGGTGTTGGTGATTGGAGCGCGAACCGCGGCATCGACCGCCTCTTCAAGTGGATCTCTGTCGCACTACCTCATGAGTCGAGTTGCCGCAAAACGGGCAGTAGTCAACGTCCGCTGGAATTACCTGACGGCAATTGGGGCACTGGCGATGCTGGGCGTTACTGACGGCAACGCTCAAGTCCTCCGGCAGTCGCGAGGGGTCTTCGCCGATGGGCTTGTCTAAGTCCATGCCCTCGCGAGTTGAATTGCCGCAGAATGGGCAGTAGTCAACTTCTGCCGGAATAATTTCACTGCATGATGGGCACGCGCGGTTAGCCATAATCGTTGAGTCTGAATCCTAATTTGCAATTATACTCACGTTAGCCAAACCTGAGGTTGAAGAGTGAGAGATCAGTTCTAGGAACGCTCTAAGGCCGCCGGGCATTATTTCGCATGGGGAGTGTGTCGCGTAGGCGTATTCCGTCATCCCGACCGCAGCGAAGAATGAGCGAAGTGGAGGGAACACGTAGTTCGCTAAATGTGCCGGGCGGGTCTACGAACTACCTGTTCCCTCCACTCCAGCCGTGCCTCCTTCCGGTCGGTATGACAGGGCATAGTCCTATGAAGTCGTGCAATTGACACCCATTCATGCTGAAGGTAAGATAATTACAACATTGTGAAATTATGCACGGTGTATTAACCGAGCAACGCAGAAGCAAACGGCATTAAAATCATGGCAACACCACTTGTTCTAGACCGGCCCACGCAGGTTACCCGCGACACCAACATCGACGATATCGTTGACAAGGTCTATAACGGAGAACGGATTTCATTCGACGATGGTGTGCGTCTTTTCCACCACAACAATATTGTCGAGCTTGCGGAGCTGGCTGACTATGTCCGTTGGAAGAAGAATCCGGAGCCAATTGTCAGCTACGTGATCGCGCGCAACATCAACTACACCAATGTCTGCTGGGTGCGCTGCAGCTTCTGCAACTTCTACCGGGTTCCAGGTCACGAGGAGGGTTATGTCCTATCCAAAGAGACGATATTCCAAAAGATTCAGGAACTGGTTGACGTTGATGGCGTCGAAATTTTGATGCAGGGCGGACTAAATCCCAAACTGAAGATCGAATATTACGAAGACCTGCTCAGCTCCATCCGCGACAAATTTCCGGGCGTCATCCGGCACGCTTTTTCGCCCGCCGAGCTGATCTACATCAAGAATATCTCGAAGCTGTCGATGGAAGAGACGCTAACTCGGCTCAAGAACGCCGGCCTTAGCTCGATTCCTGGCGGCGGCGCCGAAATCTTGACTGACCGGGTCCGCCAGCATATTTCCAAGTTTAAGGACACTGCCGAGGAGTGGCTGGACTGCATGCGTGTAGCGCACAAGGTAGGGCTACGCTCGACTGCGACCATGATGTACGGCAGTGTCGATACGGTGGAAGATCGAGTGGAGCATTTCACGAAGCTGCGCGAGCTTCAGGACGAAACCCGGGGATTCACGGCGTTCGCTGCATGGAGCTACCAGCCCGACGGCACCGAGCTTGGCGGAACACGTGCGCCCGCGTTCGACTATCTTCGCACCATCGCGATTGCCCGGATCATGCTCGACAATTTCCAGCATATTCAGGCATCGTGGGTCACTCAAGGCCCGCGAATCGGGCAGATTTCGCTGCGCTACGGAGTCGATGATTTCGGGCAGACAATGATGGAAGAGAACGTCGTCTCCGCTGCGGGGTGTGTCTTCGCGGTCTCCATCGAGGAGATCGAGCGGCTCATCGCCGACGCGGGATTTGTTCCGAAGCGCCGAAACACGCGCTACGAGTTGCTGAATTAACCGGACTGCAAGGCTAATTGCTACGCCTGTGCTTTGGCCGCCGCGACCGCGGCATTGGTTTTTGGCAGCTCTTGAACCGGCGGCGTAAATCCCTTTGGATGCGCGATCTGCCAGCGCAGCGTGTGGCACAGCATCTTTAGGCGGCGCTGGTCGAACGGATCCTGGGCATCGTTAAGCGCGTTTTTCGCGTAGGGCAGTGCGTCCACAGGATCGCGCTGATACCAAGCGTACTTCATCGCCATGTCGTACTGAAGCTCCCATGAGTTTGGGTTGGCGGTCAGACCCTGTTTGAGAAAATCCCCGGCTTTATCGTAATCTTTCATTTCGCAGAGGATCAGCATGCCGACATCGTACGCCTGGATAAAGTGCGGGTCGAGCGCGGTAATCATCTGAATGAGCGGCAGGACATCCTTGTTCTGCGCCCAGTTTCCGCCCTGCGCCATGTACTGATGATGGTAATGATCGACGACCTTCATCCAGATGATGTTTGCCGCGGCAATTCGGAACTCGCCCGCCGCATGCGCGAGCGCCTCAGTCGATGGCCGGTCGCCGCTGGCATCCGCTAGATAACCGTTGGCGACCCCGGGTTTGGTCATGCTGTAATCGGTTGCCCCGGAAAGTGCGAACAGCAGGACAAACAGGCCCACCCCACGAAACGCAATTCGCCGATTCGCCGGACTATCCTTGACTGTATATTTCAAATTGCGCCGCGGACCTTTCAAGATGCTGGCTATTGCGACCAGGCTGAGGAAGATGCATGTGTACGCGATCCCGCGGTGCTCGTCATTGACATATTTGACATTCTGCCAGTGATAGAGCAGCTCATCCTTGTCGTCGTCATCGCCATCGTCATCTTTGACCACGACTTCGGGTCTGGCATGCTCGGCATCGCCCGCCGTGCTCGCCGAGACGACCTGTACCGTAGCGCCAAGCGGATTCGCAGTTGTTCTGCTGGTTGGGATTACTGCGAACAAGAGCATCGCGAACATGAAAAAAGCTGCGTGATAAACCGTTCGCTTCATGCTTACAGCTCCCGCCTGCCGAAACTGATCGACGATAGTGTCAGCAAGGACGCGGTGTATAGCAGGCCGTAGACCGCCGTTTGAGCCAGATAGATCGGCGAAACAGGAATGTTGTGGACAAGGGAATCCTTGAAGTTAAAGCACTCAAGATTCGGCAGGATTTGATACAGCATAGTGGCCAGCGCTTGTCCAAGGAAGCTGTGATCTCGTCCTGTGATGAACGAGTACATCACAAACTTGCTGTTTCCGACCACATAGATGACCAGCGACAGGAACCAAGCAAGCGGCGGCGTGCAAACTGTTGACAAGCAGACTCCCACCGCAGCCAAGATCGCCGACTCCAGCAACAGATACGGCATTACCATGGCAACTCCGATGTCGATGTGGCCGGAAAATACCTGCAATATCCCTGCAAGCGTGATCGATAGGATGATCATGCCGATCAGAACCGTGCCCATCGTCCCCATGTACTTGCCAAGCACAAACTGCCACCGCGCAATCGGCTTAGCCATCACCGGATAGACCGTCTTGTTTTCGATCTCCATTGGCAGGCCGGAAACGCTCAGCGTGATCGCGATGATTCCGCTTGAAACCATGATGGCAACGACACATAGGTCCTTCACAACCTTGATCTGAATGTTGTGGTCGAACACGCCGAGCGCGGTCGAGATCGCGATGAGTGTCAATGCGAAAAGCATCAGAACGTGAAAGATGTGCTTACGCGCGCCTTCCAACATGGTGATGCGGGCAATGGCAGAAATCTGTCTGATAGTAATTGCGCTCATTCGCCAGCTCCTTTTACGAGGCGCAGGAACGCCTCTTCCAGCGTTTCGCGCTGCGGTGTCACTGCATGCAGTTTGGCTTCACGTTGCTGGAGCAAGCGGATGACGTTGTAGAGAATTCCGGATGGCACCAACGCCCTACGCGTATCTTCACCTGTCGTCGAAATCTCGCCTGGGCAGCTTTCGTCCATCTGACCACCCCAAGCGCTGACTTGATGGCGGATGATATCGTCAGACGGCGCACCGCCATATTCGACTAGCATCTGATCGCGCGCTTCCACAATGTCCTCTGGTGCGCCGCACGCGACGAGCTTGCCGTTCGCGATTACGCCAACCCGATCACATACTGATTCCATTTCGGACAGCAGATGTGACGACACAAAGATCGTCTTGCCCTCGGCTTTGAAGTCTGTCAACATTTCGCGCAGTTCGCGGCGGCCCACGGGATCGAGACCGGATGACGGCTCGTCGAGAATCAGCAGTTTCGGCTCGCCGACAATCGCGCAGGCAAGTCCGACCCGCTGCGTCATTCCCTTGGAAAGCTGCGAGAGCGGCGTATGCTTGACATGATCCATCTTGACAATGGTCAGGCACTCCTTTGCGCGCTCCATCGCTTTACGTCCTGTGAGGCCAGACAATATGCCATGCTCCTTGACCAGCTCGAGGCAAGTCAAGAATTTTGGGAAATAAGGCTGTTCGGGGACATAGCCAACCATAGCCCTGGCGGATTCGTCCTCAACAGATTTGCCGAAAATCCACGCGTCACCGCTGCTGGGCCGGATGAACGACAACAGCATCTTGATAGTGGTGGTCTTTCCGGCACCGTTCGGCCCAAGAAAGCCGAATATTTCGCCCTCTTTGACGGCTAGGTCAAGCTGGTCAACCGCGACACGCTTGCTGGTGGAGCGGGAAATCGGATACAGCTTGGTGAGTTGGCTGGTTGTTAATGCGTCGATACTTGTCATGTGATTTTGGTTGAATTGATTGGCAAACGGCAGCAAGGCCGCGAACGCGAGTATTGCTCAAGTGAATTATTGGCAAAGCGGCATGCAATTCTCAGGGGTTTTTGCTGGGTTTTTCGGGCGCTGGTTAGCCGATCATTAGCTCAGCAGCAATTGGCTGTGTTACAATAAACGTGAAGACCGGTGATGGAACCCGCCGAGGACGCAAGTTGCGCCCTGAACCGTCAAATGTTTCGATAATCAAACGACTAATGGCTCCTACAACGAATGCGTACGCGCGCTTTGTTGTAGGAGCCATTTTTCGTGGAAGGCTAACTGCATATGAATTTATTTCAGATTGGACTGATTGCATTGGGCGGTGCGCTCGGCGCGGTTGCCCGCTATGGTGTCGGCTCGTGGGTGCAGCAGCGCCTGCCGTTCTCTGCCTTTCCCTGGGGTACATTTGTCATCAACGCGTCAGGTTCGTTCCTGCTTGGTCTGCTTGCGACCTTGCTTTCGATTCGCGTGCTACACAGTCCGAATTGGCGTCCGCTTGTAACTATCGGCTTTATCGGCGCCTACACGACGTTCAGCACATTCGAGTATGAGACCGCTCAATTGGGATCGTCGTGGCAGGCCCTGATGAATTTGGTGGGCAGCGTAATTGTCGGCTACGGTTGCGTCTGGTTTGGTATTCGACTGGCGTACATGATCGCCACGGCAATGGGGCATGTTGCGAAAGGCTAGAGGTGACGACTATGCGGCAAGAAATCGAAGCGCAGGTGCTAACGATTTTCGTCGGCGAAGAGGACAAGTGGCGCACCGGCCTTTTATACCCAGCGATTGTTGACGAGCTCAATAAGCTAGGTGTTGCCGGCGTGACCGTCATCCACGGCATGGAGGGATTCGGTTCACATCACAGGCTGCACACGGCGCGGTTCGAGGTGCTGTTCTCGAAATTGCCAGTCGTTATCGAGGCAGTTGATCGTCGCGAAAAGATCGACGAGGCGCTCGCCGTGCTTGACTCGATGATCAAGTCGGGTCTAGTGACGGTGCACGATGTGAGGGCGATCAAGTATACGGAGTGACCCCACCTTCCCGCAGCGGGAGGAGCTTTCACTCCGAAATGTGATTCCTTGAATTCTTTCTCTCCTTTCCTATTCCCATGGGAAAGGGGTTGGGGGAAAGGGCTTCTTGATCTCCGCAAAAACCAAACTCAATAATTTGCTGCCTTCTTCCACCCCACACACCGTCTCCAGCACCTTGCGGTCGCCGTCATGTAGGCGAAGGGCTTGCAGCCTAGTTGCCGATTCGTCGCCAGCATAGTCGTACTGCAGAGCTGACGCAATGACTTTCGCCAAGGCGTGCGGAGCCACAGCATATTCTTCGCAGAATTTGGCCGCGCCGATCAGTCGATCGTTGGATCGCAATTTCCGCATGGGGTCGGCTGCGACCCGCTGAACCGTGTCGCCAAGGGCTTTGTTTTCGAACCGTTTCATCAAGTCCGCAGAAAAAAGCGCCAGCGAAAGCCGATCCATTCCTTCGACTCCCGGAAACGCCAGCACCATGGCCGCGGCGACTTCACGCATCGCCTCATCGCAAATTTGGCGCACTTCACCGTCCTGCGCGCATTCCCAGATGAAGCTCAAACCTTTCTCGTAGCCTAAATACGCAAGTGCCGCGTGTCCAGCGTTATGCATAAACAGCTTGCGATGTTCATACGCTTGAAAGTTTTCGACCGGAAGCAGTCCAACAAGGTCTGGAATTGGGCCTTTAAACATGCCCTTTGCAACGGGCAGTTCCATGTAAGGCTCGGCCAAGACGAAGAGTGGGTCCTCAGCTATCAAGGTCGCGGTAGGTGCAGGCACCATCCGGCCTATAGTGGTTTCAACCAAGCCAACTTTGTTGTCGAAGAAATCCTTGGCACTTGGGAGCAGGAGGGGTGAGACCAATTCTCGAAAATACTCGCTGCAGTGATGCTGATTCTCGCAGAGGAGTATGTCAAGCGGCTTTGGATTCGACTGGGCGCGGGAAGTGATGCCTAATGCGAGAAGGTCGGCGATCTTCGGCAAGACACCGACGCCCAACAGAAGTTCCGCAGATGTCGGAGCTTGCGATTGCTTCTGCAGCTCGCATGCGGCCATTCTCCGTGATCGGTGAGATCGCCCGAACATTTCGAATGATCAAATCGCGAACTTCGCCCGCATAGTCCACCAGCCGTAGCGGGTACTCACCTCGACGATTGATTTCCGCGACGAGGGCCAGGTTGGTGTCGATGAACGTGACCGCGTAGCCGCTATCGGCGTAGATCTGACCGAGAAAGCCACGGCCAATATTTCCCGCGCCAATCTGGACTGCATTTAGCATGGATTCTTGAGCGGGAGTATGCAGCGATCAATCGTCTGCGCTAGTCGCGACCACTACGCGCGCGGGTCTTAGAACACGCTCGCCCATCATGTAGCCCGGCTCGACCAGCTCCAAGATCGACTCGTGCGGCGCTCCTGCGACATTCATCGTTGTGATCGCCTCGTGGATATTGGGATCCATCGCCATCCCTTGCTCGGCAGCGATCGGCTCGACCCCAAAGCCCTTGAGCATGTTGTCGATCTGGCGCATCACCGTCAGCAGACCCTCGCGGTAGGGCGAGTTTTCCGCGCCCTTGACATTCAAAGCGCGGCGCAGATTGTCGGCGATCAGCAATACTTCGTTGAGAAACCGCTCCCGCTCAGTATCGCGCTGCCTAGCGATTTCACGGTCGAAGCGCTTTTTGTAGTTGTCCAGATCGGCGTAGGCGCGCATGGCCCGCGCTTCGGCGGCATCTAGTTCAGTGCGAAGGGCCGAGTTGGCGTCGGCTGGCTCGCTGAGCAAAACCTCCTCGCGGCTCTGCTCTACCTGATCCGCAGGCATCTCAACTGCAGCCGACTGCTTTTGCTCCTCGGCAGTTGCTTCATCGGAGTGAGTCGTCTCGTCATCGTTCTCGTTCATCAGAAAATTCCTCAGTTTGTCGAACATTGTTGTGGAATCTGCAAAGCTGACGGCGGTCATCTAAACTTGCGGCTTCGGTGCCCACCAACCACTCTACAAACATGTCCTCTATCAGCAAAAAATTTGACCACATTAGTATACCAAGGAGGGCAAAGTGTTGTGGCACGGCGCACGGGTTATGGCCAGCAAGAATGGGCGTTGGGTACCATCATTGAATGTCTTTTGAACCCTATATTCGCCAGGTCAAGTCGGCGGACGATGTCGAGCGACTCCTCACCCTTATAGATCGTCTCGCGGAATTCGAACATCTGACCCCTCCCGACGCCGCCGCCCGCAGACGCTTCGTTCACGACGGTTTCGAGCGAAACCCTCCTCGTTTTTGGGCACTGTTAGCCGGAGTCGGCGAAGATGAACCCTCAGCTTATGCGATCTTTTTCGAGACGTACTCGTCATTCCTCTGCCAGCCAACACTCTATCTTGAAGACCTATTTGTACTTCCCGAAGCGCGCCGCTCTGGCATCGGTCTCGCCCTGATGCACCATCTTTCCGCGGAAGCAATTCAGCGGGGTTGCGGACGCATGGAGTGGACCTGTCTCGACTGGAATGTCAATGCGCAGCAGTTCTACGATAAAATAGGTGCTATACATATGTCGGAATGGTACTTCTATCGATTCGAACGCGATGCGATGGAGCGGTTCGCGGCAAAATTGCAACAGACCGACGGGGGATAAACCTATGAGTACGACCGAAGAGCCGAAAGAGGAGTTTGTCACTCCCAGGCACTACGCGGATCCAATCGATCAAACCACGACTCTCGGACCAACAAGCGCATTGGTATTTAACAACCAGCTTGTCATCATGATTGCGCTGGCCGCGTTCTTCACCACTTTTGGTCAAACGCAAGTCATTGGCTTCATCCCGATCAAGTTTCTGATCGTCAAGAAGATGCACATGGATGCGCAGGCGCTGTCGTACTTTAGCCTCGCGTCCGCGTTCGCTTGGAACCTTAAGCCTATAGCGGGACTGATTATCGACGGCATTCCGATGTTCGGCACCCGCCGTCGAAGCTACATGCTGGTGGCATCAGGCGTAAGCATCCTTTGGTGGATTGTGGTCGGCTACTCATCGGCAACATATAAGGGTCTTTTGTGGGCTGCGGTTGGGCTAAACACGTTCATGGTATTTGCCAGCACGGCAATGGGCGCGTTGCTGGTTGAATATGGACAGAAGAAGGCGGCCACTGGCGGCCTAAGCGCAATTCGCGAAGGTATTCAAAACGTTGGCTCTGTCTTGGTTGGCTTTGCTGGCGGATACTTGGCGACAAAGTCGTTTCACTTGACTGGCTACGTCGGCGCGTCGATGATGGCAATCCTGTTTATAGCCGCGTACTTTATGCTCAAAGAGCGCCCGACTGCTAAACTCGATTCCCAAGTTTGGCAGCGAGCGGGCGGTCAGCTAAGAATACTCGTCTCCTCGAAGCAGCTCCTCAGCGCGGCATTGATGATGGCCCTCATTTTCCTCGCGCCAGGCTTCGGCTCTATTCTAGGCGTGTACCAGATTGATACGCTGCACTTCACTCCTCAGCAGCTAGGTACTCTCCAGAGCCTGCAGGGAGCAACCGCAATTGCAGGTGCGTTTGCGTATGGCATCCTCTGCCGGTTCTTCAACTTGAGATTTCTGCTCGTCGGGGGCATCATCTCTAACGTAATCAGCACCTTGATCTATTTCCTGTACCACAGCTATGCGGCTGCGCTCATCATCGACCCGCTGAACGCATTTATGACCGTGCTCGCCGTCGTGCCCGTCTACGACTTAGCGGCACGCGCCACGCCGAAAGGCGGCGAAGGGCTGGGATTCTCCCTGATGATGGCTGTCAGAAACTTTGCGCTGTTCGGCTCCGACTACCTGGGGGCGACAGCGGCGAAGGTCCTGCACATCACGTTCAATTCGATGTTATTGCTGAATGCAGGATTCA
Source organism: uncultured Armatimonadota bacterium (assembly GCA_963699265.1). GTDB lineage: Bacteria > Armatimonadota > Armatimonadia > Armatimonadales > Capsulimonadaceae > CAXSEA01. The sequence continues at coordinate 4,528,516 of OY969427.1, forward strand.
CGGCGTGCGTCCTTATCTTGGTTCCTTTCATCCCAGCAGCATTGGTAGCGAGGCGCGACGGTTCATTTGCCGCGCCGTCGGATGTCAAGCTCAGCAACGACCCCCGCGTTTCAACCGAATAAACCCATTTAGAGTCCGCGCGTATGGCATCAGACAAACAGACTGTAGATCGAATCTTTGCCGCAGTCAGCTCCGTGGCGGAAGCGCGGATAAAGCCGATGTTTGGCGAATACGGCATCTATGTGGACGAGGTCATGATCGGGCAGATCAACGAAAACCGGCTGTTCATCAAGTCCACGCCATTTGGCGACACATTCGCAGCGGACCTGGAGCGCGCATCGCCGTATCCAGGTGCCAAACCAGCGATTGTGGTATCGGAGGAAAAGCTTGACGACTCAGCGTGGCTGCGGGAGTTTCTCTCGGGCACGCGAAATCAGCTCAACAAACCGAAGCGAAAGTGATCTTAACGATGTCCCTGGTTGATGGGAACTATTTTCTCTAAAGATTGTGTTGTAATTTATGAGCCTCTGGGCGACTTGCTGGATAGTTCAGCAAGTCGCCCGATGTTTTTTGTGGCTATTGACGCTATAATTACTTGGCGTTTTACCGAACGCCCGTTCACAGTTTAGCCACCAATCCCGAAGAGAAAGAGATCGAACGCATGCCTGACTTCATCAGCATACACGGAGCGAATCAGAACAACCTGAAAAATGTCGATGTGGTAATTCCGCGCGACAAGCTGGTCGTCATTACCGGGCTGTCAGGCTCCGGAAAATCGTCGCTCGCGTTCGATACGATCTACGCGGAGGGTCAGCGCCGGTATGTTGAAAGCCTATCGGCGTACGCGCGCCAATTCCTAGGACTGATGGAAAAGCCGGATGTCGAGCGCATCGACGGCCTTTCGCCAGCAGTCTCCATCGATCAAAAAAGCACGTCGAAAAACCCACGCTCAACTGTCGCCACCGTCACCGAGATTTACGACTACCTACGCCTCTTGTTTGCGCGTGTTGGGACGCCACATTGCCCAAGCTGCGGGCGCGCGATCTCGTCGCAGACGGTCGAGCAGATGGTCAACACGATCATGTCGCTCGACGAAGGTTCGAAAATCCAGGTGCTGTCGCCGATTGTCCGGGGGCGCAAAGGCGAATATAAGAAGGAGCTGGCGGACTTGTCGAAGGAGGGTTTTCCGCGTGTCCGCATTGATGGCGAGATGCACGAAACCAGCGAAGACCTCACCCTCGACAAAAACAAGAAGCACACGATTGAAGTGGTGCTGGATCGACTTGTTGTCAAGCCGGGTATCGAACGCAGGCTTGCCGATTCGCTGGAGTCTGCGCTGAAAAAGGGGCAGGGGAGTGTCGCGGTCGATGTAGGACCCGGCGAGCAGGAGATGCTCTTCTCGGAAAATTTCGCCTGCACTTACTGCGGCATCAGCATCGAGGAGATCGCGCCGCGCACATTTTCGTTCAACTCGCCGTTCGGCGCATGCCCCGAGTGCCACGGTTTGGGCGTTAAGACGGAATTCGATCCGGCACGGATCGTTCCCGATGAGAGCTTGTCGATTCGCAAAGGCGCGATCGCGCCATACTCCAAAGAAAACGGGGCGGGATTCAGCCACGAATGGGTCGGTTTATTGGTGGAGGGTGTCGCCGAACGGTTTGGATTTTCGATGGATGTTCCGTACCGCGACCTTTCTGACGATGCCAAGCACAAGCTGATGTACGGTGTCGAGGGCAGTGTCACGGTGACTGTCCGCAACCGTTTTGGGCGCAACCGGCAGTTCAACTCCGATTTCAAAGGCATCTCCGGCATGCTCGAGAAGCGCTGGAGCGAGACGGAAAGCGACGGTGTCAAGGACTGGCTCAGACAATACCAGACGGATAAACCTTGTCCCGCATGCAAGGGTAAACGTCTCAAGCCTGCCGCGCTATCTGTGCTGATCGCCAAGAAAAACATCGCCGACATTGCCGAAATGAGTATCGAAAAGGCGGCAGAGTGGTTCAGTGGGCTGAAGCTGACAGTCCGCCAGCAGACCATCGCCAAGCAGATCAATAAGGAGATTCAGGCGCGACTAGGATTTCTCCTCAATGTCGGCCTCAACTACCTGACCCTCGACCGCGGCGCGGCAACACTCGCCGGCGGCGAAGCGCAACGTATCCGATTGGCGACTCAGATTGGATCAGGCTTGCAGGGTGTTCTATATGTTCTCGATGAGCCAAGCATTGGTCTGCATCAGCGCGACAATACGCGCCTCATTGACACCCTCATTCGCCTGCGCGATCTTGGCAACACCATCCTCGTAGTCGAGCACGACGAGGAGATGATGGCGTGCGCTGACTGGATTGTCGATATGGGACCGGGCGCGGGCGAACACGGCGGCGAGGTGGTTGCGCAGGGGCCGCTTGAGGATATTCTGGCCAGCGAACGAAGCGTTACCGGGCAGTACCTATCGGGCCGCGAGGTCATTGAAGTTCCTAAGGATCGGCGTGTACCTGGCGAGCGGGTCATCAAGATTCGCGGCGCGCGCGGGCACAACCTGAAAAATGTCGATGTCGATATTCCGCTGGGGATGTTTGTGTGCGTCACTGGCGTATCGGGATCAGGCAAATCGACTCTGATCCAGGATACGCTCTATCCGCGCCTCATGAACGCCATCAATCGCTCCCATCCGGTTTGGGAGCCGCACGACAGTGTCGAAGGCATTGCCCAGGTGGATAAGATTGTCGATATCGACCAGAGCCCGATCGGACGCACGCCGCGCTCTAATCCCGCGACCTACACCGGCGTTTTCGATATGATCCGCGACCTGTTTTCGAAAACGGCCGACTCCCGCATGCGCGGCTATCAGGCGGGCCGGTTCTCGTTCAATGTCAAGGGCGGACGCTGCGAGGCGTGCAAGGGCGACGGCATCATCAAAATCGAGATGCACTTCCTGCCCGATGTTTACGTCCCGTGCGAAGTCTGTCGCGGCAAGCGCTATAACCGCGAAACGCTGGAAGTGAAATATAAGGACAAGAACATCGCCGACATTTTGGAGATGACTGTGGGGCAGGCGGTCGAGTTTTTCGAGAACATTCCGGCGATTACCCGCAAGCTGCGAACCATCCACGATGTCGGCCTCGATTATATCCGGCTTGGTCAACCTGCGACCCAGCTTTCCGGCGGCGAGGCGCAGCGGATCAAGCTGGCGTCGGAGCTGTCCAAGCGAGCGACCGGCAAAACGATGTACATCCTAGACGAGCCGACCACCGGCCTGCACTTCGCCGATATTAAGAAGCTGATCGCGCTGCTGCAGCGGCTGGCGTCGAGCGGGAACACCGTGCTCGTGATCGAGCACAACTTGGACGTCATTAAGACCGCCGACTGGGTGATCGACCTCGGCCCCGAAGGTGGGGACAAGGGCGGAACAATTGTCGCCGTCGGCCCACCCGAAAAGATCGCCGCAACGGCGAAATCCTATACCGGCCAGTATCTCAAGCCGATGCTGGAAGGCAAGGGGCTGCTGGCGCTAGGACGTGTGCAGCGGTTTTTGAAGAATGGCGAGCATGAATTGAGGAATGGCGAAGCGAGTTCTGAAAACTCAAAAAGCAGCTCCGCGGATCGAGAGCTGGCTGGGGCCACCGCCTAACAAAAAGCAGCATTCGCGATACGCTAGGCTGTCGTTGAAGGATATCCATAAGTAAGCGTCTAAGTGCTTATTATGCGATGCGTAAAACCGTTCGTTTTTCTCATCTTTATCTGTGCTTTGCCAATAGGTCATCCCGCACACGCCTGCCTCAACGACCGAGATACAGCCCGCGAAGAGTTCAACAAGCTGCCGGATGTTGTCCAGATCATTACGGGCCGCTTCGAACGCAACCCTCCGCTTTACTACCAGATGCGCATTGATCGCGAGACCAAAGAGCTCGCGGCGAATCCCAATTTGCTTCCCGACTACGATGACATTGCCGTAGCCTATGATCGCCTTGGCCAGGAAGACCAGGCGATCGCATGGATGACGAAGAAAAATGCCCATCTGCTGGCGTACGATCCGAACAATCCCGATCTCAAGGAGCAGTGGTATCTGCTACTACGCCAACATGGGCACATCGATGGTGCATCAGTGGGTTCATAGAGGTGCGAAACGCAGCGAAATCGGCGAGGTCAAAGCGGCGAGAGTTCTGATCGCGAGGGCAGTCCAGATCAAGCCCAATGCGCACCTTGGACGCGAGAAGTATCAGTTGATGGTGATGGATTGGGTGATTGATCCCAATGAACCGAGGCCCTCTTGGTATTCCTCCGGTCCAGTTCCCCTTCACGAAAGGCTCGACCTCCGCTATGAGCACACAGCCGACGTCGCGCGCGGTCTCAGCGGGTTAGTTATGTTGGGCGGCGCTTGGGAAAGCCCAGACACCTTTGAAGCTTTGTCACAAGTATTTAGACATCACAACCAAAGTCACCTCGAAGACCTTGCTTCGCTCAGAACATCGGATCTCATCCGAAATGGCCACTCCTTCCTGATACCTGATACTAACTCAATATTTCTAGCGAACCAAAGGATTCAAAATGAGGAAGATCGAGGCATCTACACCTCACTACGCAAAGAAGCTGACGACTGGCAAGCCAAGCGTCTAGCATACATGATGCCGCTGCTGAAGGCAGGTCGTCATCCCGATACTGATCCCCATTTTTGGGACAAATGGCACGATCCCGGGCCACCTCGCCAGCCATTTAGTTTTGCCGACGTTCTCGCCGTGATTTCCGACCATTTTGGTGGCCAAGATGCGCTCGGAGGAATATTCTTTTTGCTAGGGACAAGTATTGCGATTGCGCTGTATGTCCGAGATCTTCACCGAAGGCTACGAACCAAACAAGTGTAGCCTAGAGACTTTTTTGCAATTTTCATGGCACTGGTCTTTGGCTCGCAAAGTCGATGGCATGCCTCACGCCACCATCACCAATTTCTCCAACACGCCAATCGCTTCGCTTTGCGGCATGGACTCGCCCGCCGACGGCGTGTAGTAGAAATAGAGCGCGTCGATCGTTGTCGAGTGCAGACGATGAAGTTCGTTGATTACGGCCCCGCGCTCTTCGGTTGTATACAACCCAATGCCTTGCGCCGAAACGAGAATGCTGACCAGGCAGAAGCCGTTTGCTTCCGTTACCTGAGCGAACGGATCGCCAAAGTCGGCCTGGAATTTATTCGTCGGCGACGCGATGTTCATCACATCCGGCTTGACTTCCGCGATGTCCATCTCCTGTCGCCAAATGCTTTCGGCCGTGTCGCCAAGGCTGACCGCGCTGCTGGAGCGCTCCAGAACATGCACATATCCCGCGAAAACGTCAACGTCGGCGATCTGCTCCAGAAGCGCGTGCGCGGCGGAGTTGCGGTCCTCCTGCGTATCGAACCTGGATCGCTTTACCAGCGATTTGAGCGTCAACGTGTACATTTGGCCATTGCGCAAGACCAGCGTGATGGCGACGAGCGACTTCTGCGACAGCGCAAGCATGGCGAGTTTGTAGATCAGCCACACGGCAGAGATGCCCACAACCGTCCAAAAGCACCAGATATCGGAGTCCGTCACATACCCGAATCCCGGATAGTAGTGATAGTGATACGGGTGCCAGATATAGGCGCCATGACCGTAGGAATAGTAGCCGGTCGCTGGCGGGCCGCCATAGTATCTGCCGTAGCGCCCGCTATAACTCCCGTAGCCCCCGTAGTGGCCACCTCCGCCAAAGCTGTGTCCTCCGCCACCGCCATGTCCGCCACCTGCGCCTCCACCGCGGCACCACGCAGCGGAGCCCATCGTAGCTAATAAGCATAAGGCGAATAACGCACAGAGAACCGTTTGGCGAGCACGGGTAAAGTTAGTCATGTGCTAATAGACACGTTGCGGAGGGAATAGTTGCGCGGCCAGCGCCGTCTGGCTGCTGACTTCAAAATGCGCGACCGGGACAATAAGCGAAAATTCCCTGTCGGTCCTGATTACATTCATCGAAATAAACACATGGTTCGCGCCCTGATCAGGTCCGGGGCGCGATGCTATAATAGGGACATTGAAGTGCGATTGTAAAGAAATGACGCGCTTTTTTGCTGGCAATTGGGAAGCGGTAAGGCTGCGCGAAGCGGCTTGAGCAACGTAGTTGCCAGCACGATTCCAGGTATACTCTCCGCTTGCATGGCGCGCACTCAGCGCGCCGCACTTTATTTTGAAAGCGAATATTGTTACCCAAGATGGCAAAGCGAAATAAAATTACACCGAAACCCGGAGCGCCGGTGGAGCGAGCAAAGCGTTCGACTCCGCGCGGCATCGAGTTCAAGCAGCCGCATGAGCGTAAGGGCGAACGCCGCCCTGGCGACTCAAAGCCGCCGTTTCAGCGCAAGAGCGTGGCCGAAGATTCGCCCAAAGCGGGTCCAAAAGTGGAGATCGTAGAAGTCGAAGAGATTGTTGCGGAGCCTCTTCGTTTCGACGAGCTTGGTCTATCCGAACCGATCCTCCACGCCATCACCGATCTCGGCTTCGAATCGCCGACTCCCATACAAGCGCGCTCAATCCCGCTCCTCTTGCGCGGCCATGACCTGATCGGCCAGGCGCAAACGGGAACCGGCAAGACAGCCGCATTCGGCCTGCCGCTGATCGAAAAGATGGACCCAAGCAACAAGTCCATCCAAGCGCTCGTGCTTGAGCCGACCCGCGAACTTGCAATCCAGGTCGCCGGCGGAATTCACAACCTTGCCAAGCACACGGGAATGCGTGTCGTGCCGGTCTATGGTGGTCAACCCATTGACCGCCAGTTCCGCGCGCTCAGCGCCGGGCCGCAGGTGGTGGTCGGGACACCCGGACGAATCCTCGACCATCTGCGCCGCGGCTCGCTTGTGTTGAGCAGCGTTCAATTTTGCGTGCTCGACGAGGCCGACGAGATGCTTGCTCTTGGGTTCCTTGAGGATGTCGAGTCCATCCTGAGCGAAATCCCGGAGCCGCGTCAAATCGCGTTTTTCTCCGCAACCATGCCGCCGCGTGTCGCGCAGCTTACCAAACGATTCATGCACAACCCGGAGCATGTCGCGATCGATGTCAAGCGCCGCACGGTCGAAACTACGAACCAAACCTACTACGACGTGCCTCCTGGCAAAAAGTTGGATGCCCTCGCGCGGGTTCTCGACATGGAGTCGCCTGGGCCAACCATTGTTTTTTGCCGCACTCGCCAGGAGACCAACGATGTCGCAGAAGCGTTGCGTCTGCGTGGTTACAACGCCGACGCCATCCACGGCGAAATGACCCAGCCTGAGCGCGACCGGACTATGCGCCGCTTCCGCGACGGTCAAGCCGATCTGCTGGTCGCCACAGATGTCGCCGCACGAGGTTTGGACATCGAGACAGTGACGCATGTCATCAACTACGATATCCCTTGGGATGTCGAGCAGTACATCCACCGGATCGGGCGAACGGGCAGGGCAGGGCGCTCCGGCGACGCGATCACTCTCGTAGAAGGCCGCGAACGACGTCAGCTTAAGTTCATCGAGCAAATGATCGGCGCCGTCATCAAACCTGCGCGCATTCCAACAATTGCCGACATCGCCGCTCGCAAGCGCGACGTTTTTCGCCAATCGGTGCGGGAAGCGCTTGATGCGGGCGGCTTCGACGGCCACATGGAAACAGTTCAGGCACTGACAGCCGATTTCGGTGCCGAAGAGATTGCTGCCGCGGCGCTGCACATGCTTTGGCAGAGTCAGGGTGGTGGGCAGGCTGTCGGTGAAGAGGAGATCGCGGTCTCGTCAGAGCTACCGGAAGCCGGTATGACGAGGCTGTTTATCGGAATGGGACGCCAAGATGGCCTGCGCCCGCGCGACCTTGTTGGCGCAATCTCCAACGAGGCTAATATCGAAGGCAAGACTATCGGCGCGATTGACATTTTGGATCGTACCGCGTACGTGGATATTCCGGCTGATGTCAGCGAACGTGTCGTAGAAGCGCTTCGTAGGACAAAGCTGCGTGGACGCAAAGTGAAGGTCGAGCTGGTGCAGCAGCCGGGGCGGTGAAGTTCCCCTCCTTTCGGAAGGAGGGGCTAGGGGAGGTAATCTTGAAGCCTACAAACCCAGCGAAGGATAGATCGCCCCGATAGGCTGCCTACCTCACCTAACCTCTCCTTCCGAAAGGAGAGGGACCAGACAGATTCTCCGCCGCATTCGTTCCTCATTAAGGCCGAACTTACAATCTTGCCCCTTTCCTATTCCTATGGGAAAGGGGATGGGGAAAGGGCTTATCTCCCAGCTTTGATAGCTCTTCGAATTCCTCGTCCGTCAACTGCACATCCGCTGACGCAATGTTCTCCTCCAGATGCGAGACTGACGATGTTCCCGGAATTGGCAGCATTACCTTCGACCGCTTAAGCAGCCATGCAAGAGCAAGCTGGGCAACAGTGGCATTGTGGCGTTTCGCCGCCTGATCCAGAATACCGCCCGGTTTGACCAAATCGCCGCCTGCGACCGGAAACCACGGGATGAATCCGATGTTGTTCTCACCGCAGTAGTTAAGGGCGTCCTCCGATTTTCGGTCAGCTAGGTTGTACTGGTTTTGGATGCTGACCACCGGGAAGAATTTGCTTGCCGCTTCGATGTCCTTGATCGATACCTCAGATAGGCCGATGTGACGCACTTTACCTTCGTCCTGCAGCTTCCTAAGTTCGGTGAACTGCTCCTCGGCGGGTACTTTAGGATCGATTCGGTGCAATTGGAATAGGTCGATTCGATCCAGTTTCAAGCGGCGCAGGCTCATTTCGCAGCACTGGCGCAGATATTCAGCACGTCCGACTGGCGCCCATTGGTTCGGACCTTGCCGCGTCAGTCCAGCCTTCGTCGCGATGACGAGGCCGTCCGTGTACGGATAGAGTGCTTCGGCAATCAGCCTTTCCGATACCTCGGGGCCGTACGCGTCGGCGGTGTCGATCAAATTGACGCCAAGCTCGACCGCGCGGCGCAAAACGCGCTTTGCTTCATCAGGATTTTTCGGCTCGCCCCAAATTCCTTCGCCCGTGATTCGCATCGCGCCGAATCCAAGGCGGTTGACTGTCATGTCCCCGCCAATAACAAAAGTGCCGGACGTGGCTGCGTTGGGCGCTGTCAATGTGCTAGTCATAGGATCTCCTTCTTAACAACGATGTTGGATTTTGATTGAACAGCAAAAATGGACGGGAAGTTCGCGGATAAACGCATTATCGCCAGAATTTCGCTTCGATGTGCGTTCGCAAAATTTTATATAAACTAGACCCGATCCTATAGCAACGGAGCAATTGAGAGTGGTAAAATAACTTCCCACAACCTGGTTGTATCGCGGGACAGCGCCGTCACCGGAGCAATCCTAATCTAAGTGCTTGAGTGCGCCACAGGCTCTCATTCGAGCTTAGATTTTTGGAATTCGGTCATCGCATCATGGTGTGCGATAACGATTATGCAAAGGACTAAGACAGTGCTGAATTACCGAGAAAACGACGAGCACGACGCGTGCGCGATTGTCGCGTACATTCGCAAAGACGGTACCCCGTCGCATGGCACAGTCAAACGCGCGATCAACGCCCTTGAAAAAATGGGTCACCGCTCGGGCGGAGTCGATGGCGAAGGCGATGGCTGCGGCGTGCTCACCGATATCCCGCGAATCTTATGGGCTCAAGGGCTTGCCGAAGAGACAGAGTTCGCGCCCGATCTGGCCGACGATCCGCGGTTTTTCGTCGGGCACTTCTTTATCCCGCGCCGACTTGCTGCTCAAAGTGCCGATATTAAAGACTCGGTTCGCGCCGTCTTGATCAAGCACGGCTGCGAAATCCTGCTCGAGGACACGGGCGACGTACGGCATGACGCGCTTGGCAAGATCGCACGATCCAACGAGCCCGAGTTTTGGCAGGTTGCCGGATTGACCAGCCTATTCCAGGCCACTTCAGATCCCCTCGGCGGCGAGCGGCTGCTGTTCGACGCGCAGCTTCAAATTGAGTCCGACACGCCGGTTCATGTGGTTTCGCTTTCGACGCACTCCGTCGTCTACAAAGTCCACGGCAATGCGGACATCCTCGACCACTACTATCCGCAGCTTGGCTCGCCGGATTACGTTACTGCCGTCGCACTTGGCCATTCGCGCTACTCGACCAACACGCTGTCGAACTTCGAGCGCGTGCAGCCGTTCGCGCTTCTTGGCCACAATGGCGAAATTAACACGATCGACAAATTGCGCCGCGAAGCGCAGATGCTCGGCATTGATATTACGCATGACGGCTCCGACAGCCAAGATCTCGACCGTGCGATTCATGGCCTGATTATGCATCACGGCCTGTCACTGATCGAGGCAATGGAAATAGTCTTTCCGCCCATGGCTGACGAAGTTGACAATATGACCGACGATCTTCGGGCACTCTACCGATTCTACCGATGGGTGCTGGGACCGCTGGCACAAGGGCCAGCGGCGATCGTGACAAGATGTGGCGACGAGGCAGTGTTTGGAGTTGACGCGCTCGGTCTGAGGCCGCTTTGGTTTGCCGAAAGCGGTACGGAGTACGTGTTCTCATCGGAACCAGGCGTGTTGCCGTTCCAAGTTATTCTTAGCGATCCCAAGCCGCTTGCGCCGGGCGAAAAGATCGCCATGCAGATCAAGCGCGGCGTCGCGACCGAAGTTCTGCCCTACCACAAGCTCCAGCGTGCGGCGTATGAGCGTTCGCAGCGACGTTTCGACCTGTCGAAAATGGGACGTATTCTCGTTGTCGGCGACGAGCCGCGCCCAGCCGTTGGTGATGGCAATTCCAGCCCGGAGCACCTAATCAAGCCAGTATCGCTGCCGAATGCTGCCAATCGCCTCACAGCGTTCCATTGGGCATCTCAGGATGTGGATTATGTCGAAGCTCTCTGCAAGACGGGCAACGAACCAATCAATTCCCTCGGCTACGATGGCCCGCTCGCCGCATTGTCGCCAGATAAGCAGTCGCTCTCCGACTATTTCAAGGAGGCGGTCGCGGTCGTCACCAATCCCGCAATGGATCGCGAACGGGAAGTTGAGCACTTCTCAACCCGCGTGATTTTGGGCGGTCGCCCACATCTTCGTGAGCAGCCAGCCGCAACTCGTCGCGCGCTGGAACTTGACGTACCCGTGATTCCTTGCGCGTTCGAGCTTGCACCCGCACTTAGTTTTGGCGCAGTCGAAGAAGTTGCGGCGAAGCTTCGCACGGTCACGCTGGAAGGTCTCAGCGCGTACTATGGGCCGACCGGTTTTGCAAGCATTCCGCTTACCTATTCAAGCTCGCTTAAGACCGAGGATGCGCTCGATGAGCTTAAGACAAGGGCCGTCGAAGCAGCCAAGGCAGGCGCGGCGATTTTGCTGCTTGACGACACCGGCGCATATGAAGACGGCCAGCTTCCGTTCGATCCGCACCTTGCGCTGATCGCGGTTGACCAGGCGCTCCGGGCAGAAGATGACCCAGGTGTGACCGTGATTGGCGCTGGCGAGGAGCCGACTTCGCTGCGGCGTGCCTGTAGCCTGGTTCTGCGCTCCGGGGGCCTTCGTAATCTGCACGATGTGATTTTCGCCATCGGTTCGGGGGCAGACGCGGTCGCCCCGTCGCTGATGCTGCAGCAGGCAGTCGAAAGTGCGCCGGCGGAGTCGACGCCGGAAGAGCTAGGCAAGCGTCTTTACAATCTGGTTTCCGCCTTGCAGAAAGGCCTCGAAAAGGTCATTTCAACGATGGGAACGCACGATCTTCGCGGCTACGGGCGCATTTTCGCGTCCATTGGTCTCAGCTATGAGGTCGCTCGCCTGATCGAGATGCGGAACTTCTGTGGATCTACCGAGGCCGGTCTGACATTCGCCAAATTCGACGAACTCGCGCAAACGCGCTACGAACTAGCTCGCGCCGAAGCGCCAATCAAGAAGCGGGAAGACATGCGCTTCTACCCGAAAGTTTGGAAGTTCGCGGGCAATGTCGCTGCCGGCAAAGCGCCGTACGAGGACTACGCAAACCGTGTCAAGGAAGTCGAGACTGCAACGCCGATCTCGTTGCGTCATCTGCTCGACCTGAAACTTGAGTCGCGTACGCCCATTGATCGCAGTCTGGTTAGCACAAAGGTAGATCGGCACGATTTGCCGATTGAGCTGTCCTCGATGTCGTTCGGCTCACAGGGCGAGGTGGCATTCCGCTCTTACGCCGAGGCGGCGCGTCGTCTGAATATTGTCTGCCTGAACGGTGAGGGCGGCGAAATCTTCGATATGTACGGCAAGTACCGTCACAACCGGGGCCAGCAAGTGGCTTCCGGGCGGTTCGGAGTCAGCATCGAAATGCTGAATGCGTCCGATTACATTGAGATCAAAATCGGGCAGGGTGCAAAACCAGGGGAGGGTGGTCACCTTCCCGGCAAGAAGGTTTCGGTGAAAGTCGCCGCCGCACGCCATGCCACGCCGGGCGTAGATCTGATTTCGCCTTCGAACAACCACGACATCTACAGCATCGAAGACCTGGCGCAGATTATCGAAGAGCTTCACACCGCGAACCCTAACGCCAAGGTTTCGGTGAAGGTACCAGTCGTTCCGAACATTGGGACAATCGCGCTCGGCATCGCTAAGGCTGGCGCGGACATCATCACGCTGTCGGGCTATGATGGCGGCACGGGCGCGGCGCGTTCGCATGCGCTGAAGTTTGTGGGGCTGCCGGTCGAAATCGGGGTCAAGGAGGCACATCGCGCGCTGACTCAGGCTGGAGTGCGCGACGAGGTCGAAATCTGGTGCGACGGCGGCATGAAGACGGGCGAGGATATAGTCAAGATGATCCTTCTCGGCGCCAACCGCTGCGGCTTCGGGACGTTGACCATGGTCGCAGTCGGCTGCACCGTTTGCCACGGATGCCAGCTCGATACCTGTCATGTCGGGATCGCCACCCAAATCGAGACGCAGGAGAGCGCGATTGCGCACGGCCTGAAGCGGTTTGTGCCGCGCGAAGCCGACTCGGCGGTCGAGGCGCTCTGCCGCCTGTTCGGCGCGATCGGTGAAGAGGTGCGCGACCTCACCGCCAAACTAGGCTTCATGAGCACTCAGGAGATGGTCGGCCAATCTGATCTGCTTGTGCAAAACCGCGGCAAGGATTTGATCGACTGTTTCGAGCTAGTCGCGCCAGTGTTGCCGATGTTCGCGTTCGAAACGTCCGCCAAAAAACCTCCGGTAGATGGTGCAGAAGCGAATGGGAATGGAAATGGGAATGGGAATGGCAACGCGCCGCTAAGAGCCCGCAAGCGTATTCGACGCCCGCTGTCCTACGCGACCAAAATGATTTCATCGCTCGTTACCGAGCAGTCGAACCTCGGATACGACGCAATCCTATTCGAAGACGACCGTGCCGATCCGACCGACCGAGAAATCGGGACGCACCTTTCTGGTGCAATTGCGCGAGGCGAGGTCGGCGGCAGCTTGTCGAGCCAAAATGGCGCCGATCTGCTGTTCCAGAATGTCATCCCTGGCAACGGTCTCGGCGCGTTCAATTCGCCCGCCGTGAATGTTCGCGTTCAGGGAGGCGCGCAGGATGGTGTCGGCAAGGGTGCGCTAGGTGGCAGGATTGTCATCATGAAGGGCCTCAATGATGCCGGGTACCGTGTCAACGGCTCTGTTGGCAAGGGTTTCGGCTACGGCGCGATTGGCGGGACGTTCATCATCCAGGGCGACGCCGATTCGCGCTGCGGGATTCGGCTCTCCGGCGCAACAGTCGTTGTTGGCGGCGAAATCAAAGAAACGATCGACGATACCCTTGGCTGTCTTGGTGCACGCGCCAATATCAAGGGGTTTGCGTTCGAATACATGACCAGCGGCCGTGCGCTTGTGCTCGGCGATCCCGGTCCGTGGATGTGCGCTGGCATGACCGGTGGCCAGGTCTATGTCAAACTGACGCCCGAAAAGAACTTTGACCGCGCGGCTGTCCAGCGGCGCATCGGACGCGGTGCGAAAGTCGCCGTGCTCGATATCAGCGAGAAGGACAAGCAGAACATCCAGGAGATGCTGCAAATCTATGTCTACGAGCTGAGCAACAGCGACCAGCACTCCGAGGCCAGCCGGATCGAGCACATGATTCACGCGGTTTGGACTGGCGCCGAGACGTTCGTCAAGGTCGTTCCGACCAGCCAGCAGGTCGATCAGACTATAGCAACGGAATAGTTCGAAGCCAACACGGTTCGACCGCATCAAACTCATTGTCCCGGCGCTGGCTTGTACTGCAGCGCCGGGTTTTGCATTACTTCTAAGCAGCGTAGCCGGCGCTCAGATATCCGGCAAGAAAGGAATGGCCCATTATGACAATCGCATCGAGTCGATCTTTGAGGAAATCAGGCAGTTGCAGCGCTCTGACTATCGGAGCCGCGCAAAGAAGTTCGTAGCTGAAGGCTTTCGTTTTTTGCGCCAGTCGGTAGAAAGTGGTGCCAGTGTAGATTGCGTGCTCTATTGCCCAGAGGTTGTCCAAAACGCCGCCAAGCTGACGTGGATAGGTGGACTGGCCAAGCGCACCATCCCGTGCCTTCGCATCGACTCAGCGCAATATTACAGATTTTCAATGGCCGCCGAACCGGACGGCATCCTCTCAATTCAGCATCAACGCTGGCAGCAGCTTCCCAAAACTGTCCCAGATGGCATCTATCTTGCGGTAGAAGAGATCGGCTCGCCGGGTAACCTCGGCAGCATCATCCGTACGTGTGCTGCTGCAGGATCTTCGGGCATCGTTCTACTCGATCCACGAACGGACCCCTACGATCCTGTTTGTGTCCGCGCCACCATGGGGGCCCTGCACAAAGTCTCCCTCATTCGGTCAAGTCTCGTTGCCCTAGCGGACTGGTGCAAAAAGCAGGACGCGGCGATGATTGCTACGTCACCCTCGTCGCCAACTGACTACCGCGATCTCGTCTATCCCGGTCGCTGCGTAATCCTGATCGGAGGCGAGAAGAAGGGACTTTCCCACGCGGCACTTGACAGATGCGACTCGTCGGTTAAGATTCCGATGCATTCGGGTGTCGATTCGCTGAATGTCGCAGTGGCGACGGGACTTGTCTTGTTCGAGGCGGCAACAAACGCTCGCAAAGACAGACAAAGACTAACGCCGTGCGGCCCGACCCTAACTGCGTCGGCTAAACGTGATGCATCATTCGCGAGCCGAAGAAGCTGTAGTAAATGATGCCAATGATGCCGAGCGCTGTTCCGATCATGCCCAGGATCCTACCAATGGATGCGTTGGAGCGTTGTGCGGGATCGGCTTGGCCGCTATCGATGGCTTGCATTGCGTTGTTCCCCATGACCCAGGCGATTGGACCGCAGACTATTCCGCAGCAAACAAGACTTAAGATGCCGAGGATTAGGATCATGGTTCCTTTGACTTCGACAGGGTAGGAACCGCCGGGGCCGCCCGGCCCGCCAGGTTGATAGCCATACGGCTGCGGCGCGGGGCCGGGGTAGTTGTTGTAGGGCGGCTGTGACGGATCGTTCGGACCTTGCGGGTTCATGCGGATTCCTCCAATAATGGTGCGCCTTTCGCCATATTCGAGCGTTTTCCTGCTTACGGCAAAATATTTCGACAAATTATCGTAAATGTCGCGACTTTTCGAGTTATTCTCAACCAAATGACAGATCAAACAAACTTTGGGATCCGGTGTGCTGCGTTTGGTTAGGCGCAGTCTATCGAAATTGTTCTACAGGTGCTAAACTACGGCTACGGTGAATGATCAATGGAAACCAAAACTGCGCGCGACAATCGACGATCTTTATGCTGCTAGCGGCAAGGCAGAACTTGTTGACGGAGAGTTGCTGATCATGAGTCCGGCTGGTGGCGGGCCGGGATACGCAGGGGATGAAATTTGCGCCAGTTTGCGCGAATATGTGCGCAAGACAAAAATCGGCCGAGAAGTTGGCGACAACTAGGCGTTTTTGGTCAACCTGCCGAATCGCCAATCGTTCAGCCCCGACGCGGCCTACTACACGGGTCCGGCAAGTGGAATGAAGTTCTATTCTAAGCCACCTGACTTTGCGGCGGAAGTCGGCAGTGAAGGCGATTATGGCGCTGCCGTCGAACTGGCGATTTCCCGCAAGCGCCACGACTATTTTCTGGCTGGAACGCGGGTTGTCTGGGACGTGGACTTGTTGTCAGACGAAGTGGTTAAGGTCTATAAGGCAAGCGATCCGGAGAATCCTGCCATTTATCGCAGAGGTGAGGAAGCCGACGCCGAACACGCAGTACCGGGATGGTCGATGCCGGTAGACGATCTGTTTGGAATGTGACTCTGCAGGAGCTAGGGAAGAACTTCGAACGGCGTTTTGCCGTTGATTTGATAAGCGTAAAAGTGCTTGTCCAAAGTCAAAATCTGAGCAAGTCCGAGATTTTCTGCCGCTACGACCAAAGACGCGTCCGCAAAATCCATCGGAGCATCCGCGTAGCTTTGCATCAGATGCACGGCTCTTATTGCATCTGCATCTGATAGTTAAGCCAGATCATATATTCTGTTCTCGATTTGCCCATAAAGTCTCTGCCGGGCTGTGATGGAGATCCGACCGAGAAGGTGCATAGCCTCGGTCACACACGGCCATGTAGTTACAAGGCGCGTCTTGATGCCTGACAGAACTTTTGCAACTTCGCCGTGGCTTCTTTCTGAGGAAACAATGCTCGCGACAATCACTCCTGTATCGCAAGAATCACAGTTTGGCCTCTTTCTGACCGTCGTTGACGCCAAAACTCTCCATGTATACGGGGTTTGTCGCAAGATCGGACGGTCCTTCGACAAAGCCGATCTCCTTTATCACGTCATATGCACTACGGCCGCCAAAATCACCGACTTCTGCTGTGCCATCGACCGTTGGCCCGAACACCTGGAGCTCGATGACAGCACCGTCAGGGATTTCATTCCTGCGTGCGAGAACTTCGTCCCACGTGCCTCGAATTGTTGCAATCGGAGAACTCTGTACCATACTCTAACCCCCCTCGGTTTAATCTTACCTCTCCCCCAACGCCTGCCACACCTCAATCTTGCCCTGAACGCGCGAAATTACCGCATCGGTAAACTCGGTTGTCGTTGACGCCCCGCCAAGGTCGGACGTGCGGATGCCGTCGTGGACAGCCTCAAACGCCGCCTCGTAAATCGCGCGCGACGCTCGGTGCGATTCGGGCGTCTGGCCGAACGACAGGATCGACGCGGCCGCGAGAATCATCGCGAGCGGGTTGGCAACATTTTTACCGAACAGGGCAGGCGCGGTGCCATGCGGGGCTTCGGTCATGACGACACTCGGCGCGAAATCTTCGCCAAAACCTAAAAGCAGCGATTCGCTTCCAGCGATGCTGCCATAGAGCGCGAGCACTAAGTCGCTGAGGCAGTCGCCGTCGCGGTTGAGCGCGGGGATCACCAGCGGCTCAGACGCACGCGAAAGCAGCAATGCGTAAGTGGCGTCGATAAGCTGCGGCTCATAACGGACATCCGGGTAGCGCTTTGCCGCGGCGTCCATCTCCTCCTTGAACATGCCTTCATAGACCGGTGAAACCGTGTATTTCGGCCCGCCAAAGACGCGGGCGCCCATCTTGCGCGCCTGCCGGAACGAAAACTCCGCGACAGCCTTGCATGTGCTGCGCGAAATGTGCTCCGTGCGATAGGCGATCTCGTCGCCGTCCTCGGCATTTTCGCGCCACTCCTTCGCGCCGTACGCGTCGTCGACGGCCATTCGCACGACCGACATCGGCGCGTGAACTCCCGCTACAGGCAGCACACCAGGCAGTCTGCGCCCGGTACGCACAATCACCTTGCCGTCAATCTCCTGCCGCAAGATCGCATTTGGCGAGCCGACATCGCCCTTGATTTCCGGCGTGACCGTCGCCGCCTTGATGCCGAAGCCCGTTTCGCGCATTGCAGTTGCGGCCTGATGTACCACGCCGTTGTTGGTGGCGCGTCGGTTTTCCAGGCTCAAGTCATAGTGCAACAGTTCGACCGGGCAACTGGTGACATTCGGCTCGAGAACACGCAGCGATTCGGCAAGCAGCTCTTGACCCGTTTGGTCGCCGCCCATGACTACGATTTTCATTGGATTCATAAAACGTTTTTATAACCCTTAGGATAGTGTTTTGAGATTACCGTCCGAGAATCTTATTTGCGTAAGCGACGCTCTTTGGCATCGCCGTTGCTGCGGGCTCTTCGCCTTCATACTCAATATTCAACCAGCCGTTGAATCCGGCGTTGCCAAGCTCCCGGACACAGTCCACCAGCGCGACATCCCCCTCGCCAAGGGCGGTCCCTCTGAACTTAAGCCCATCGCTAGAGACATAAGCGTGCCCCGCATAGTCACTCGGCACCTCGGCAAAGTCCTTGAAATGGACCATTGCCGCTTCGGTTGCGAGGGCGTTGACAGCGTCATGCGGCGCTTGGTGCACGAGTAGAAAGTTGCCGGTGTCCGGATTGGCCTTGAGCGCCGGGCTGTTAACCGTCCTCAGTATCTTGAGCACCTGCTCGCTTTTTCCTGCTAGCAGACCGTGGTTTTCGAGCGCAAGCGTGATCCCGCGAGGCTCGGCATAGTCGGCAGCTTCGCTGAGCCCCTCAACGATCCAGTCGAACGCTAGTTCGAACGAGACTCCCTCAATAGGATTGCCGGCGAAAACGCGCACGACCTTTGCACCGAAATGCTGTGCCATGTCCACACCATCCGTAATCTTTTTGAGACTTTGATCGCGGACATTCTGGTCGGCGTTCACAAAATTGTTCGCCACGCTATAAACACCGACGGGCAAGCCGGTCGAAGCAAGCGCCGCTTCGACTCCAGGCAGTTCCGCGTCCCTGTCTTTCCAAAAAAAATCAAGAAGCTCGACTCCGTCTACTCCTAGCTCCTTCGCCGTTTGGATAAATGCAGGTATATCCATCCCTTCGTTCTTCCAGACACGGAAGTACGACCACATGCTGACTCCAAGTTTCATATTTGACTGTAGCCCAAACGCAATTCTAGTTTAATGGCGTATTGTGCCCCAAAAGCGGTCGAACCGAGCGCTAGTCCACCCAAATTTCACTTGCTTAACGGCCAAGCAATGAACGCCTCAAGGCTGATGCGTGGATGGTCTTACGCCAAAAACCCATAGCCACGATCCCGAAAAAAACGCTTTTTGCCGGGACGCGGGGACCTTGACTAAATTGAATGAACGTGATAATCTGAAGGCGCGCCAAAAGACACGCGCCTCACCAAAAACGTTTTCGTAATTGCAATATACCAGTTCTACTAATGCGGATTAGCTCCTGAGCGAGCCAGTTGTGCCAGCCTGAATTCCGGGCAAGGCAAATCCGAAAAAATGTCGAAAACTTGAAACGAGGTCAAGCGTGAGTCGATTACCCTTTTTGGCCGTTGCATTTTGCAGTGTCTGGATCCTTCTCGTCGGCCCGGCTTGCCTGGCACAGACGCCAATCGTCCGCATCGCCGCGGGCAGTTCTGGATCGGGAAGCTGGCTCTCCGACCGATCGTTCTCGGGCGGAACCGCGCTCGGGCCCGTCGCGGCCACGGTCGGTAGCGCGGAAATCGTGAACGCCGCGCCGCAAACTGTCTACCAGTCGGCACGAAATGGCACGTTCTCCTACACCATTACTGGCCTGAGCCCCAACACCAACTACATTATCCGTTTGCATTTCTGCGAGAATTGGGCCACCGCCGTAGGCCAGCGCCAGTTCAATGTGACCATCGGCACGACGCAGGTTCTAACGAATTTCGATGTCTACGCTGTTTCTGGCGGCAAGAACATCGCCATCGCCGAGAATTTCCCCACGCAAGCAAGCTCCAGCGGAGCAATCACGATCAGTTTTGCAAATAACGCCATTGTCAGCGGGATCGAAGCGGATTCAAACGATGGCTTTTTAGTCTCGACTCCTACTAGCTTAAACCTTCAAGGTTCATCGTTCCGACCGAACGGCGTCAATCTTGGCAACTGGATGGAACAGGAGGCGTACATGATGGGTACGTCCAACAACCTGTTTCTGCAAGTCAACTCCGGCGGCGCAGCGAGCGGAAGCTGGCTTGCCGATTCACTCTTCTCCAGCGGAACCGTCCTCGGCCCCATAAGCAATTCGATCAATATCAGCGGTGTCACTAGTCCCGCGCCGATGTCCGTCTATCAGTCCGCGCGCTCAGGCACGTTCAGCTATGCAATCTCCGGCCTCACGCCGAATGCCAGCTACGTCGTCCGCCTGCACTTTGCTGAAAACTGGAAGACTGCGGCGGGCCAGCGTCTCTTCAATGTCGCCGTCAACGGCACGACCGTTCTCTCCAATTTCGATGTCTTCGCTGCGGCGGGGGGCGAGTACATCGGCATTGTCCGTCAATACTACACGGCCGCCGACACCAGCGGCAATATCGCGATCGCATTCTCCAACAACGCTATCGTCAACGGCATCGAGCTCGAATCCGATCAGGGCGATTCCATGCAGGCGTATTTTGACAAGGCTGCGGGAAGCGCGGCGAATTACAACACCTGGTACACGTCGTGGCTCAACAACTACATCACGCAAGCCGATATTCAGACGATCAAGTCGGAGGGTTTCAATGCCCTGCGCGTTCCGCTGAACTATGCAGATTTCCTCGATTCAAACGGCGATTTCGTGGACGAAGGCGCATATCCGTCAACCCTCCCGGCTGGCGCGCCCCGCGGCCTGACGTACATGGACGATCTCGTGTCCTGGTGTAGTGCCGCTGGCATCGTCATGATGCCGGACATGCACATCTATCCATCGAACTGCTGGGTTTCGAACTACAGCACCGATAACGCCAACCTCGACACCATTAAGGCCGCTTGGCAGACTGTCGCCGCGCGCTATTCTGGTCAGACGTGCATTCTCGGGTACGACCTTCTGAACGAGCCACCGGGATACCTTAACTCGTCCTATCGCCCAACCTACCAGCAGATTCGCGACGCCATCCGGACCTACGACACGAACCATGTCATCGTAACCGAATCCAACGTCTATTCCGACCTCGGCAGCCCGGGCAACTGGTATCTTGCCAGCCCGATTGACTCCAATCAGGAGATTTCCGCTCATTTCTACCAGACTCAGCCGCAAGGCTACACGATAGCGGCCGACGCGCCGGGCGGTTCGATATATCGCGCGTGGCAGTATTGCACGACTTACGACATGCCGTTCATCATGGGTGAATACGGCGAGAACGACAACACCGACGACAACACCATTATGGAGGTCTGGAAGCAGGGTTACGCTGGATTTACCGGTGGGACAATCTTCTGGACATACAAAAAACCGGGCGCAGTCCGGTGCATCGCAAAAGCTTCGAGCGATCCGAATTGGGGCACTGTCGCAACGTATGTCTCCAACGGAGCCTACGGCACGCCGCCGGCAAATGCGTTTACCATCATGATGAACGAGGCGTCGGACATGAGCGCGTCGAACGTTGTCGTGCAAAAGGATGTGCTCGATTCCCTGACGCGCGACAACTACCAAACCAATTTGCCATACATCTCCGGGGCGACTGTTCCGGGCCACATCGATTGCGTTAACTACGATCTCGGTGCGCAAGGATATGCATTCAAGACTTCCTACGGCTACACTCCATTTTGGACCTTCCGCAACGATGACGTCGGCACCACTTACTCCGGAGACAGCATTGGCACCGGTTACATGATCGGGGACATCAACGTCGGCGATTTCGAGCGCTACACCGTTAAGGTGATTCCGGGAACTTACAAGCTCAATATTCGCTACGCCGGATATGGCGGAATGATGCGCGTGCTTGTCGGCGGGGTAAGCATTGCCGGGGAGATCAATCTTCCGTCTACTAATGGCTGGTATAGTTGGACTACGCTGACGTTAAACAATATCCCAGTCACAGCGTCTGGCCAAACGACGCTGGAAATCGATTGCGACGCGTCCGGCTACAATATCGACTACGTCGAACTTCTTGATACGCCTCCTACAATCGCCGCACCTGCGGCGGCAAGTCCGGCAACCGTAGTCGCTAAATCAACCACGCTAACTGTCCTAGGCGCGTATGTTCAGGGTGAGTCCAACCTTACCTATACGTGGTCGGTAACTGGTCCGGCCGCTGTCAGCTTCTCGTCGAACGGCACCAACGCGGCGAAGTCTTCGGTTGCAACGTTCAGCGCGCCTGGCTCTTATGTTTTTACCGTGACCGTATCTAATCCTTCAGGCCAAACCGTCACGTCGTCGGTTGCCGTTACGGTTGCCGCGACGCCAAGCAAGGCATACATCGCGCCCTCTCCGGGAAGTGTTGTCGCGGCCCACCTCCTGCAAATGACGTCGGCGGCAAAAGATCAGTTCGGTGTGTTGATTTCGCCCGCACCCACGACAACATGGAGTGTTACGAGCGGCGGGGGAATGATCAACTCGTCTGGAATCTACACCGCGCCGATTGCGGCAGGCTCAGCGACAGTTACCGCATCTATAGGTAGTGTCAGTGCCTCGTCGGTCATCACGATCAACCCAGCAAGCGGCGGTTCAGGAGGTTTGCTTTCGGGAATTGTCGCAACTCCTGGCCCTTTGTCGGTCAACCTGACCAACGAGGGAACTGTCGATTGGATTCACTGGGGCAGCGGACTGCCTGGTGTCAACCGGAAGGCATCGGGTGGAAGCATGATCTCCTCGTACACAAGCGTCGGTACGGGCAAGCCTACGGTTCTGATATCCGATCCACGTTCGATGGCATGGAGCGACGGCACTCCGACCGCTTCGGCGTCGGCAAACAAGGGCGGAGTGGATGTCGCCGGTACTGGCAGCGGATTCTCGTTTACCGTTCCAGCCAGCAGCACGCAGCGAACCCTCACGATTTATGTTGGCGGCGGCAACGCTGGCGGACAGCTTTCTGCGCTCCTATCCGACGGTTCCGCGCCAAGCTACTCGATCACGATTCCAACAACAACGGGCTATTGGGACGCACAATACACGCTTACCTACTCGGCTGCCAGCTCCGGGCAAACTCTAACTATCCTGTGGACCAACAACTCTGGGACAGGGGAGGTATCGCTGTCGGCGGCGGATTTGCATTGAAGGGTTGGCCTAGACCTTCCTAACTGTCTTAGCTTAGGCCGGATCGTTCCGCTTGCCGCTGAATTTGCCCGATCCGCAGGATCGACATCCCGGCGTTAAAGACCACGAACGTTGCCGCAATCGCGTATAGGTCTACTTGGTGT
The DNA here is from genome assembly GCA_963699265.1 of uncultured Armatimonadota bacterium. Taxonomy (GTDB): domain Bacteria; phylum Armatimonadota; class Armatimonadia; order Armatimonadales; family Capsulimonadaceae; genus CAXSEA01. Next base: position 4,551,664 of record OY969427.1, read on the forward strand.
TTGTGTCTCTGGATGGCCGTAAGGTTGGGGTTTGCCGCAGTCGTGTTGTGGTCGTAGACCAGCACCACACCGATTGCGATCCATAGGAAAACGGTGGACAAAAGTGTCGAAAGAATTTTGGCTCTGACATTCATTTAGACTGACGCTGGCTCACCGCCAGCAGTCCGGCGATTGTCTTTGCGTCTTCGCCTCGCTGCGACGACCGCTTAGTCGCAGCAATCCTCATTAACCTTGTGCGGCTGCCTCACGAGGTACGACGCTACGGCGCTTAACCTCTCGTCGTTCACACTATAGATAGCAATTTTACCCGCTTGTGCTAAATTGAGAATTCCGGCATTGACCAGACGCTCCAGGTGATGCAAAACGGAAGGCGTCACTTTGGGGATTCCTGCCAACTCGCAGCACGCGTCCTGAAGCTCTTCATCCTCGAAGCGACGTATCTTTCCGTCGGTCTCCAACTTCATAGCGCCGCCGCAACTGCGCAGCGACTCAAAAATACGTAGGCTCGTCGGATCTCCAAGTGCCTGAAGTGCTTCTTGAAGTGCGCAAGAGGAGGGGGATTCATTATCTATTGGCTTGTGAGTGCCTATGAAGTGGCTCATCGTATTAGATTATCGGGGAAGCTAGGCTAATTTTCGAATCGGCGTCAACTTGTTTGTGCTAGCAAATACAAGCACGGCAACCATGCCCCGGCCGAGTTAATTCAGAACCAAATCCAGGCCAACCCGGGCCAAGAAAATTACCGAGCATGCTTCCAACAACATCGTTGACATGATTGAGACCAGAGTGCTACACTATTATACTTCGACATATATAGTTATGTAGTGGAATAGCACGGCTTTGATTGCCTAGATCGCTGCGGTTGACTCAAAGAATATTGAGAACAAGATCCTGCTTGAGCGTCCGAAACCTCAAATATTTGTGACGCATGAAGGGGAGCTGGCAAATGAAGACCGTCCTATTTGTATGTTTTCACAATTCGGGCCGATCGCAAATCGCGGAGGCGATGGTAAACCAGTGGGCTCAGGAACGCAACCTTTCTGTGCGGGCAATCTCAGCCGGAACTGTTTGCGGAAAGGTGATTAACCCTACTGTTATTGAAGCGATGAACGAAATCGGCATTTCGCTGACAGGCCAGCAGCCGAAGCAAATTATGCCGTGGCATGTTGAACAATGCACAGAAGATAATCACTATGCATTGTGGCGTGGACCCCGAAAACTGCCCGCGCCGCTTTCTAGAAGTGGCTGAGGATTGGGCAATTGAAGACCCTGCTGGTAAGCCCATCGAAACGGTTCGTGCAATTCGAGACCAGATTGAAATCAAGGTGAAGCGCCTTCTTGATGATCTTAGGTCAGAAACCGATGACTAGCTGTAAGTCGCTATGCCGATAACGGAGGCAATTACTTGGTAAGAGCGATAGTTGCAATCGACGATCAAAGTACGCTTGAAATAACATCATACAACCTCCTTCGAGGCGGTTTTATGATAAGTACGGCCGTTACCGGGAAAGAGGCTCTTAAGCTTGTCGAAACAGCAGATGCCGGAGTCGTCATTCTCGATCTGAACGACGTCACGTTAAACAGCATCGAGGTTTGCAGGCGAATCCGGGAGCGTAACGACGTATCTATCGCGATCATGACTTCTCGGCTCGATGATGAACACCGCCTAGCAGCATTTTCGGCTGGTGCAACAGACTACATTTCAAGACCATTTGCGAATTCCGAGTTTCTGCTCAGGGTAAAGCGTATTGCAACGAATCGCCGCCGACTTTGTGGAGATCATACTTCCAATCCGCTCCGGATAGACCACTTCACTATTGATCCTAGTCGATTTGAAGTGATTGCAAACGGCAATGTGCTAACAATCACGCCCATGCAATTTCGACTACTGCGGTTCTTCGCCGAAAATCCCGGCCGAGTTTACTCACGGTTCGATCTGATGCGGCAAGTTTGGGAGAAGGATTGCGGGACAGACGGCACCATTGATCAATCAAGGGCAACGACGAATGTCGATTGCGGGTGCGATATTAAGACCGTCGATGTGCACGTGCGCGAGCTCAGAAGATTATTAGAGCCTGATCCAACGGCACAAAAATATTTCGTGACCGTACGGTCGGTGGGCTTCAAATTTGTAGGTTCAACTGTTAACGATCGCGATTCCGCAGCGCAAACATCAGTTAATACTGTCTCGTGACGACTGACCCTTAATCCTAACACCAAGGCAAAAAGCAAGAAAATATCGATAGTTCGACATAGATAAATATATGAATGCGTTCAATAAAGTACCGTCCGTAACGCTGCTGCCAGCCATTCAACAGTTGACGCCCGACTGCAAGCACCCTAAGGATAGTCGCAAGGTTCTATTAATTCAGGGTAATCATTCAACTGGCACTGCGGTATACAATCAACTTCTTCAGGCAGGCTTCAAAGTCCGTCAGGTTCCCGCCGGTGAGAAGGCCATTCGGCTCGCCGTCTCTTTGAAACCGGATGTGCTGTTGGTGGACGACTTCATCCCAGGAGCGATGAGTGCCGAGTTCTGCACCCAGGTTAGAGAGGTGTACCGTAAGCGAATACTCGTTTTGCCAAGTAGGGACTCAGATAATGTGCGCCTCGAATACTTGCGGTGCGGCGCGGATGACTTGATTCGTGCCCCATTTTCAATTGAGGATTTTTTTGCCAAACTGCATCCTCAAGATGAAATGGAGACTCCGACGTCTTCAACCACGCGCGCAAAAATTATCGGAGAGAATATTGTAATTGACCCTCTATCTTATGAAGTTCGCGTTAAGGGAGAGTTGAAGCCGTTTTCGAGGGTGGAATTTCAAATACTCTACGCTATGGCGTCGAAGCCGGGCCATCTATTCACAAACAATGCGCTTGCGAGAATTGCGCAAGAAACCACCGGATTTACCGACCAGGACTATCTGAGCCGTCCAGTGAATGTTCACCTTTTCAATCTCCGCAAGAAGATCGAGACTGACCCCACCTCGCCCCGCCATATCTGTACCATCCATGGTGCGGGATACAAGTTTCAGTTCTAACTCAATCTGCGCATAATCTTGCCGCACGAACCTGCCGACATTTTTGTTGGAGCGCTGTTCAAATCGTGCTCCGTCGCTAATTTGAATTACTTGGACACCAAAATCATTTTACTCTTCTTAATATATTCTTAACAGTCTTAATGTTTAGATAACATTCGGTTAATAGCTTGCCTGCTATCCTTAGGGTGCGACAGAGATTAAGGCCGCTGCCGAGCACTGTCGCTCGAAGCCATGTACGCATGGATCACCTTTGGCAGACGCACCGTATTTCGCATTGACCCACATATTAAGGAGAATATCATGCAACGGACCTCTAAACGAGGCTTTACACTTATCGAACTGCTCGTCGTGATAGCGATTATCGCGATTCTTGCGGCTATTCTATTCCCAGTTTTCGCCAGTGCGCGCGAAAAGGCTCGACAGTCCACTTGCGCGAGCAACATGAAGCAGATTGCACTCGCAATGGTGCAGTACGTCCAGGACTACGATGAAACGTATCCGCAGGCGTACACCTACGGCATGTCCCAAACGGGAACCGCCTGCAATACGCCCGGCGGCGGTGCCGCCCCGGCGCTCGGATGCGATGCTACCGGCATCATGAGCGTATCAGGACTTCTGAATCCCTACATTAAGGCGTACGCCGTCTTTGTTTGCCCAAGCGATCCGAACGGCGGCTTGGTCCCAACGAACTTCATCCCCTCGCAGTATCCAACTCCGGCTGGACAGTTCGCACCGCTGAACAGTGCGATCAACGACGTTCAGGCACCGAGGGTTGACTATTGTCTTAACGAGGCCGTCTTCCCACGACCTCGCGGCGGTGTTGCAGGATACTCGCTCGGCGGAAGCACGCTTCAGTTAACTGTTAACCTGTCAAAAGTAGATTCCAGCGCCGCTACTATTGAGTTGGCCGAGTTCGGCAACTATCCGGCAGCCGCATCGGGCACCGGCAACGGCGGCGTCACCAACAAGTCACACCGACCTACGAATATGTTCTGCGTTGCTTCGTCACCCACAGGAGCACCGAGTGCAACCGCGCCTTACGATACAAATAGCGATATGTCCGGCAACTACATCCTTGGAGTGACGCCAGGTATCATGGCGACACTTTATGCTGTAGCTCCAACGATCCCAGCTACGGTGGCAGGAGCCACGACGGCTGGCACATATGACAGAGCTCTTTATGTCGGTTCAGGACGCCACACTAATGGCGACAACTTTGCATTCCTTGACGGACATGTGAAGTGGGCGCAAATCCAGAATACGCTTAACTGCAAGCAGTGGCTCTGGGGCACTCATGCATATGCGCAAAGCATGGCAGGAGTCAACGACAATAATGTCTATTGTGGCGATGGCAGCGGTACCAAAGTTACTGTGAACTAGGTAGCCTAAATCTGCTTCAAACGAATGGTATTTATTGGCCTGCGAAGTCAATAATAGTCTCTAGCTGCAATCTGAGTCGATTCGACCGCCATGTGCTTCCGCATATGGCGGTCGATTTCTTAACATAAACTTAACATTGCACCGCACGTATCGCAAATTGGTTTGCAGTATAATGCTAGCGTGATAAGCTCATTAGACCTTGCTGCTCGCTCCAATGCGTTCAAGGCCCTCGGTGATCCCACTAGACTCAAGATTTTTGAATACTTGTTTGACTGCTGCCGAGTGGTCAACGTTTCAAAGTCCGGTGAGGTTAGCTATGCTGATGGCCCAACCGTCGGCGATATTTGCTGCCATATCACAGGCGGCGAGCGATTCACTTCCACAATTTCCTTTCATCTTAAAGAGCTACGGAACGCTGGCTTGATTAACATGGAGCGTCGGGGCAAGTTCATGGTATGTGGTGTCAATAGAGACGCGCTCGAGGAACTAGCTGGTTATCTTTCTAACTACGACACGGTTCCTTGTCCTCAAGATGACGCGGAGAGCTGCTCAGTGTCCTAAACCCCAAATTGTCGACTGACAGCCAGCAGTCCGGCGATTGTCTTGGCGTCTTCGATCTGGCCGCGTTCGATCATTTTGATCGCATCGGCTAAGGGGACTTTTTCGACTTCGATAAACTCGTCCACATCGCCAACTCCTTTTTCAGGGATCAACTCCGTCGCCAGAAAGATGTGGAGAACCTCGGTGGAGTAGCCTGGCGCGGCATACATCGAGAACAATTTTTCCATTTTTCCTGCCTGAAACTGAGTCTCTTCGATCAGCTCACGGTGCGCGCAAATCTCCGGGTTTTCGCCTTCGTTGAGCGAACCGGCTGGGATTTCAAGCAGTTCTCGCCCAGCTGGCGTGCGCCACTGGCGAACCATCAGGACATGGTTGTCATCTGTCAGAGGAACCATCGCCGACGCGCCCCTGTGCACCACGATATCTCGTGTCCCAACATCGCCGTTCTCGAAACGCACGGTGTCCTTGCGCACATCGATCACTTTGCCGTGATAGATATTCTCCGACGAAAGCGTCACTTCAGCCATTATCTTTGTCCTTGATCCCGCCTGCGATTTGCGCCGCAATGATACCCGCCGCTGCGGCCGAGTGGAAAAACAGAGGATCGGTATCGACCATTCGACCCATAGTTGTCACATTGATTTCGCTATCTCGAAGCGAGTCGATCGCGCCCTGCGTCTGTGCGCGAGATATGTAACGTAAATCGTTTTTTGCGGCCATTTCTGGTGAAATCTGAATATTTTCAGTCAGTGCTATAACACATCTGGATCGCACAAGCTCCAAGATCGTCAACGTGTGATGGCTAACTCCTTGATGACGTTCCCGCCCGTCGCCGGAACTGGCCCTAACGCATAGAATCGGCGTTCCATCTAGCGCGGCAACCGTGTCCAAAATCGATGCCTGCTCCACACCGCTAAAGCCGTACTTCGTCCCGGTTCCAGTTTGTCCCGGCCCAGGCGCAACAACTACAACGTCCGCACCTGGGCTGGCCAAATGCCTAGCGTGAAGCAGGGCGCCGTGTACCGAAACTGCCTTATTAGATCGCGGTCCCGCTGTAGCTTGTCCAGTCGCGTAGCATGTTCCAAGAAAATCTTTCCCCCGCAACTGCGCAACGAGATCGCTCATTCCCAGGTGCAGCGCGGCAGAATCGGTCATAACGTAGGCTGAAGTCAAATTGGCCAAACTTATCGCCATTGCCACGGGCGCGATCATCGAATGGAGTTCGCAGACCACGACCGGCATGCCCAACAGCCCAGAGGATGTCGCTTCATTGAATCCCACCGTCTCTTCGACATGATGTTCGGTCAACTGGCATGGTGTGTAGCGCGAATTGAGCAGGTGACCGTTTTCGCGATTTGCAGACGGCGTATCGGATGGAGGAGGGTCGAGCCGTGCGATGACGAAATCATAGCCGCCAGTGCCGAGTTTCAAATCGGTTGCGGTGCAGTTGACCAGAACCGTATTCCCAATTTCCAGCAGGTCGGCAAACTCGGTGAAGTTGATCGCCGGGCCAAGCTCGGTCGCGAGCTTTTGGATACCGTCCTCAATGCGGCTATTGTCCACCGAAACCACGACCGCTTTGCGACGGCTCATCATCGCATGGCTACTTCCGCGTCGCCGCTGCCGTCTGCACAATGCTCACACACTGCTTCGCCGAAAGCACCATGTCCGAGATGTTGGCGTACTCATCATGGCGATGGATATTGATCATCGCGCAGGCGATCACCGCAGTCGGGACACCGAACTCGTTAAAGTAGTTGGCATCCGCGCCGCCCCCCGTGACCCGCGGGAAATAATCCAGCCCGATGGCCTCGGTCGCCTGTTCGACAATCTTCATGACGGGATCGTCGAGACCAAGCTCGTATCCGTTGTACTGTCGCTCCTGCACAAACTCCACTGTGCCGCCAAGCTCCGCCGCTGCTGCTTCGAATGTTTCGCGCATCGACTCGGTCAGCTTCTCCAGCTTCGCAAGGTTTCTTGATCTGGACTCACACTTGAGATAGACTTCCGGCGTGATAATGTTTGTCGCCGTGCCGCCTTGGATGATTCCGACATTCGCGGTCGTCTCCGGGTCAATTCGTCCCAGCTTCATCCGTGAAATCGCAAGTGCCGCAATGCGAATGGCCGAAACACCGTTCTCCGGCTCTGCTCCTGCATGCGCTGGAATGCCATGGATCGTGACCTCCATCTCGTCCTGATAAGGCGCCAAATAGATCGCGGAACCGATGGGTGGGCCGCAATCCAGCACAAAGCCGTAGTCAGCTTTGATCAACTTTGGATCAAGAAACTTAGCCCCTTGGAGGCCGATCTCTTCGCAAATCGTTAGAAGCAGTTGAATATCGCCATGCGGAATATTCCGCTCCTTCACGACATACATCGCCTCGAATATCGATGCCAATCCGGCTTTGTCGTCTGCTCCAACAATGGTATTTCCATCGCTGTGGATTTTGTCGCCCGTGATGATCGGTTCCAGCCCGGGTGTCGCTTCGACCGTATCAAAATGCGATGAAAAGAAGATCGTCGGTGCGCCGTTGACCGTTCCCTTCTTGAACGCGATTAAATTCCCAGTCTCGGCCCCAAGCGGAATATGAGCGTCGTCGTAGAAGTATTCGAACCCAAGCTCATCCAGCCATTTTTCGGCCACCTTCATCGCCGCCGTTTCATGCTTCGGCGGCGTGTTCTGGCGAGCAAGCTCCAAAAAGAAGTTGACTAGCCGGTCTTGGTTGACGACGATATCGGTTTCAGGCAAAGTTGGCGCTCCGAGACTTTCGAAGGATATGCCTGCAATGGTGTCGTATTTGTAGCGGGAAATCAAGCCTCGTCGGTAAGCTGAGGGATGCAATATCGCGATAGGCGGGCCAAGGTACGATCATGCCAGCATGATAAGAGCCATTACGATGATCAATAGCATTCTAAATGTAATATTGGAACAGGGGCGATCGAACTGGTGCGCGTGCACGCCGGATGAAATTGGTGTCGTGGCAGCTTCCGGATCTACCAGAGAAGATACGATTGCAAACTTCCGACTCGCTCTGAAGTCGCATATCAAACTGATGCAGCAAGAGGGTTTGCCCGTTCCAAGCATTGAGCAGCTCAATATTCAAGCGTTTGCTGCGGTCTAGTTTGATCCACTCATTTTGGCCTCGAACCCGGTGTGTTGCCGCGCGGGTTTGTTCCTCTTATGACGGAGGCAAAGAGCTCTGCCGGCAGACCCTCCCCTGCCTCCTGAAGCGGGAGGAGCCAGAGACGCCCTCTGACTCGAATTCTTTGCCTTTCTGAAAATTAGCTCCTCCCGCTTCGGGAGGCGGGGGAGGGTCTGCTGTCTTGGCTCGCGTGAGCGTCAACCACGCAATTTTGCCACACGGGAAGGGCGAACCGCACTCGCAAGCTCGCTTGGTTAGCCCCTACAATGAAATGACGTCAACGAAGGTTGACAACCCCCCTCCCTACAAATTACACTCCCTCCTAGGAGAATAAACTTAATGTTGCTTGAAGGAAAGAACGCGCTGATCTACGGCGTTCGCAACGAGCGCTCGATCATGTGGGGTTGCGCGCAGTCGATGGCGAGGGAGGGTGCACGGATTGCGTTGGCCTATTTAGGCGAGCGCGAGGAAAAGGATGTCCGTAAGCTGGCGGCGACATTGCCGAATCCCGAATCGGTCGTTCTTGGCTCCTGCGACCTCGGCGACGATGCCCAGATCGCTGCGCTGCACGAAACGCTAAGTGCGGAGATGGGACGCCTCGACATTGTTGTCCACGGGGTCGCCAACGCCAAACGCGAAGATCTGACCGGCAAGTTTGTGGACACGTCCCGCGACGGTTTCCTCCATGCGATGAATATCTCCGTGTTCACCCTTGTCGCAGCGGCGAAGGCCGCCGCGCCCTTGATGACCAGCGGCGGTAGCATCATCACGCTGACCTATTTGGGCGGCGAAAAGGTGGTGCCGAACTACAACGTTATGGGTGTCGCCAAGGCTGCACTGGAATCGTCTGTCCGTTATCTCGCGGCCGATCTCGGCGAGCAGGGCATTCGCGTCAACGCCATCAGCGCGGGCGCGACCATGACCCTTTCAGCGCGCGGGATCGCCGGATTCACCGACATGTACCGCAATGTCCCACACATCGCGCCACTTCGTCACAACACCACCATCGACGAGATCGGCGACATGGCCGCATTTCTCGCGTCTGATCTGGCGCGCGGCATCACGGCGGACGTGCTCTTCGTCGATTCCGGGATGCACGCACTGGCGCTAGTGTAGTCTCTCTTAAACCTTGCCTTCCCGCTTCGGGGAGGTGGCGAGAAACGAGCCGGAGGGCTCTTCCATGCCTTCCCTCTTCGGGGAGGTGGCGAGGAACGAGACGAAGGGGAGGGCATTGTCGGCAGCACATGTCCTAATCTTTAGGCTGCCGTAGAAAATTTCCCTGATAACACCGTTTTGGACATGGCATAAGATCGTCTGTAGGGGGCCGAGTTGTTTGAGCGGCCCCCTGCATTTACGAAATTATGGCAGTCAATTTTCCTTCCAACAACGCCGCCGCGCCGCAGTCCAGCTTTGCCGGACTGATCGGCAAACTGCAGCAGCAAAGCGACATCGCGCTTCCCATCGGAATCATCGCCATTATCGCGATGCTCATCCTGCCGATGCCGGAGTGGATGCTCGACTTCTGTCTGCTGATCAACATCTCCGGCGCCGTCCTGATCCTGCTGACCGCGATCTACGCGAAAGAGCCGCTGGAGTTCAGCATCTTCCCCTCGCTTTTGCTTGTCACAACCCTTTATCGCCTTGCACTCGAAATTTCGGCGATGAAGCTGATCCTCGGCAACGGCGGGCATGCGGGCGCAGTCATCAACGCGTTCGGCCAGGTCGTGCTCGGTGGTAACTACGTAGTCGGAATCATCGTCTTTGCGATCTTGGTGATTGTCCAATTTGTCGTAATTACAGCTGGTGCAGGCCGAGTCGCGGAGGTCGCCGCGCGCTTCACGCTCGATGCGATGCCGGGCAAGCAGATGGCCATCGACGCCGACCTTAACGCCGGCTTGATTGACCAGGCGACGGCAAAATCGCGTCGCCGGGTGATTGGCGCAGAGGCGGACTTTTACGGCGCAATGGACGGGGCGTCCAAATTTGTGCGTGGCGACGCCGTTGCTGCGATCGTAATCGTCTTTCTGAACATCATCGGCGGCTTCCTGATGGGGGTGGTCAACGGCAAAACCGACGTACTCACGACGCTCAAAACCTACACGCTAGTGACAGTCGGGGAGGGCCTGGTCGCCCAGATTCCCGCTCTTCTCATTTCGACCGCCTCCGGTTTGATGGTGACCCGCGCTGCGTCGGAAACCGGCATGAGCAAGGATGTCGTCTCGCAGATTTTCGGTTCGCCGCGTGTCCTGATCATCGCCTCCGTTTTGCTTTTGTTCTTTATCCCTTTGGGCTTTCCGCCATTCCAAACTCTGCTGGTTTCGTCGATCATGGGTTTTTCGGCATATACGATCATCCAGGGATCGCGTAAGGCCGAAGAGCAGACAAAGGTCGCCGCGCAGCAAGCCGCGGCGAAGCCGCTCACCGCGACTCCAGAAAGCGTCATGCCGCTGCTGACAGTAGATGTCCTGGAGCTTGAAATCGGCTACGGTCTGATGGTGCTGGTAGATGCAAATAGCGGTGGAGATCTGCTTGACAGGATCACGATGATCCGGCGCCAAACTGCCACCGACCTCGGCATTATCATTCCGAGCGTCCGCATACGGGACAATCTGCAACTCAAGGCGAACGACTACTCGTTCAAGCTCAAAGGCGCGGTCGTTGGCGCGGGCATGGTGATGCCGAATTCGATCATGATCATGGATCCCGGATCCGTACTCGATCCGATCACGGATGGAATCGCGGCCAAGGAGCCTGCGTTTGGACTACCTGCGCAATGGATTCCGCAGCGAATGCGCGAACGTGCCGAAATGGCCGGATACACGGTCGTCGAACCTTCTGCCGTGATGGCGACGCACATCACCGAAATGATCCGGTCGCACGCCTGGGAAGTGCTCAATCGCCAGGATTCGCAGGCGCTGATTGACAACGTGAAGAAGACATCGCCGGCCGTTGTAGAAGAGCTGATTCCGAGCATGATGTCCATTGGCGAGGTCCAAAAGGTGCTCCAGCAGCTTCTGCGAGAGCGCATTTCGGTGCGAAACCTGGTCACGATTCTGGAGACATTGGCCGACAACGCGAGCCGCACTAAAGACACTGATATGCTCGCCGAAATGGTACGAATGTCAATGGCGCGCTCGATTTGCAAGCAGTTCGCCGACGACAGTACCCAAATCCTGCAATGCGTCACCCTCGATCCCAGTCTGGAGCAGGACCTTCAGGAGAAAGTTCAGCCGGGTCTCAACCAGATCATGATCGATCCCAATACCAGCCGCAAACTGATGGCCGTAATTACCGCGCAGACTGACCGCTTGGTCGCATTGGGTCACACGCCAATTCTACTATGCATGCAGCCGTTGCGCCTGCCGTTGCGCCGCCTAACCGAACGCACCATGCCGCAACTGATTGTCCTTTCGTACAACGAAATTGTCCCAGATATTGAAGTCCGCACGCTTGGAAATGTAACGCTCGCCTAATTAACGGAAAAAGAATAAATGAACGTCAAAAACTATCGTGGTAAAACTGCCGAAGAGTGCTTTCAACTGATCAAGGCGGACATGGGACGCGACGCAGTGATCCTGCAGAGCCGGACAGTTCGTCCCATTTTCGGCAAGTTCGGGCCGCGCCTGCACGAAGTCGTCGCCGCGAGCGATGTCAGCATGGTGGTCGACAAATTTACCAACAAACGCGAATCACTTTTGGATGATCCAGAGCCAGCCATGCCCGAAGCAATGGCTGCGAAACCCGCGCCAAGACTGCCATTGTCAGGCGGCAAATTGAGCTTGGCCGAAGCAGCGGAACTGATGGAGAAAGCGACCGAGCAGCGTCTTGCAAGTCAATCTGGAGGAAGCACCGGCATCGCACCTCGGCCGCAAATAGTTCTCGCGGACTCCGACGAGCGCCTCACACGTATCGAAAAACAGATTGCCGCGCTCGCCGAAACGGTGCAGACAGTCGCCAAACGCGCCGCAAATGCGACCGCCGAAATCAAGCCACAAGCCGCGCCGAAAGCGCAACCGAAAACCGAAAATGGTAACGGGCTGTCATCTTTTTTCCGGTACAAACTGCCCGTAGAAACAATCGATCCCGAAATACATCAGGAAACAGAAGCCGAAGTCACTCCGCCGCATCACGATACCTATGCGTCTCTGTTCGACAAGCTTCACTCCGCCAGCCTTGCCGAAGGACTCATCCGACGGCTACGCGAAGACATGCCAAGCGGCCTGGACACGTCACGTGCGGCATCTCATCTGCATGAACTTCTCGTGCGTCGATTCTTGACCGGTAAAGCGCTGACCCCCACCGCCGGAACCATGCAGGTCGCCGCGCTTCTTGGCCCGACCGGAGTGGGAAAGACGACCACCGTCGCCAAACTGGCCGCGCATCTTTCACTCAAAGACGGCGTTTCGGTCGCCATGATCACGCTCGACACCCAGCGGGTCGCCGCCAGCCACCAACTTCAAACCTACGGTGAAATCCTGCGCGTGCCGGTCAAAGTCGCGTACGACAAAGCGGAACTCGAACAATATATCGCCGAATTCGCCGAACAAAACACCCAGGTTGTCCTAATCGACACTCCAGGTCGCTCACCCTCCGAAGCGCTCCCACTCGCCGAAATGGCCGCATCACTGCGCAGCATCATGGACTTGACCACGTATCTGGTCGTCCCATCCACGCTTTCCGCGGCTAACTTCGAAAATGTTGTCGCGCGGTTCAGCAAAGTCGCTGCGCCCAGCGCCTTTATCCTCAGCAAGCTCGATGAGACTGTCGACACGCAGTGCCTGGGCTTCGTCATGAACCTCCAGGCCAAAACCCAGCTCCCACTCGCCTATGTCACTACCGGCGCCCGCGTTCCGGACGACATCCTGACCGCTGATGCCCACGTGCTGGTGAGCAAAATGGTTGGGGCGTAGGGGGATAAGATTTAGGAACGCTCAAGCCGCTGGGCTTTTTTTCGAGGCTGGCGGTTTGCCCGGTCTTCGCAAGCTCAGACGCGATCAAACCGCCAGCGGAAGAAAATTTCGGCGCAGTCATCACCCGCCGTTAACGTTCTTTTTGACCCCAAACCACGAAGCAGGAATCCGAAGTCACCCGCATGAGCGAGGCGTACCGCTCGCGTGAGCGCTGACCAATTCTTCGGCGCACGAGGCTACCGAGGCCTGCGCGCGCCTTAGTGGTCCAGACTCTAGCGCACCGTGAACGAATACCCAACGCTTCCACTATCCGACATCGTCCTCGGCTCTAAGACGATCCTGTTGATCCATTTCTCGTGGCCCTCATGGTCATTGAATGACAGCCTATTGACTTGCTTGATCTGGCTGACCTCGTCCGGCGAAACGCACATGTCCATATCGTCCGCTCGGATGACAGCGTTCACGCCATCAAGTGCAACATCCGACTCGCAGATGATCGCCGTTTCGAACGAAACCGCACGAATCAGTTCAAACCGATCTGTTACCGTGCAGGTGCCCTGAGTTAAGTCCAATTCGATCCTCCGTTGAAGGCTTCTGCATTGCGCTTCGCGAGGATAGCAATTTGTAAGATCGATCAAAAACTCCGCTCGGTGGTCGTTCGCGAGAGATGGCTGCATCGTGGACACATACTCCGAACCTGCGGCTTGCTCGTAGCCATTCACAACCGGAACTGAATGTCCGAACGACCGTGCCGCTAGAAATTCATAACGTGTCGGCCCGAAAAACTCCTTCGTGTACTCTGGGGCTCCGATCTCCATAGCAATTGGATGGCCATCAATATGCAATATGAAGCTGCCGCAATCGTTGTGGTTGTGGTGTTCCGCGTTTGTACCACCCTTAACAGCCAACTCCCACAGACGGCCCTGGGCGTCCGTTCGATGAACGCACGCGACAGCAAGGTCGGGGAAATACGAGTCAGTCAAGATATTGTGGTTCGAAGGCAGTTCCAGCGGCATGTCTCGAAACAACCGGCAAAGATAGAAAAAATCGCACCGCTCGTCGCCGAGAGTGAATCCGTGCGCTCTTAGGTCGTCGTAAGAGTCGGCGGCCACGTCCATCAACATGCTGTTCTCAAGCCGCTCACCCAAATATTGCAGCAGGCGCGGATTGAATCTCATTCGAGCGGCCGCATCTGCGAAGTTAACGACATAACCGTTCTTCATCACCACTCCGACCGGATAGTTCGCGATTGCGCGGATATGTTGGTCGCCGTCAAAAAGCGAGACAGCGCCATTGGTGGCAGTCTCGATCTGTTCGTTTAAGACGCTGAACCAACCGAATCCGTACCCCCAATAGCCGGGTCCCTCGCTGCAGCCGCCGTCTGATGGAAATCCTCCTAAGAAAATTGGCAGGTAGTCCTTCGCCGTGAGAAACATACGCGCGACGAGCTCTGAATCCTCTTCGATGCCGAGTGCAGCGCCGAGGACGCCTTGATGACAGACCGCGTTCCAGTTATTTGCGTAAGTTGGGAAACCGAGAGTGGCGTGGTCGCGCACGTAGCGTTCGAATATCTGGTCACGGAGGCGTATCCTGATGTCACCGACTAATTCGTTCGGCAAAACGGTGTCAAAGACCGTCACCATCTCCGCAAGTATGTTGGCTGTTTCCGCCGCAAAGAGGTCGATCACGGTCGGGTCTTTGCCGCTAGGGACAGTTACATGGGCTGGAAGTGCCCATGACTCTTCCTCAAAAATGTCCGTAAGCTTCGAAATAAGCGATTCAATCCACTTTGCGCCAGCGTGCTCTTCAACCAGCAGAAGCGTGATCGCGGTCAACGCGAGCCTGCGGCGGCGTTCAAAGTAGACGCGCTCGAAGTTCAGCCTAAGTCCCGTTCGATGAAAGTCACCATAAAGATCGTCCGTCAGTTCTGGCAGTTGCTGATCGCGCACTTGTTCAGCGCTGGCAATTACTTGCGTTGCTAGCGGATTTCTCGCGGCACGTCGCCAACAAGGATCTCCAAGCTTTGGCAACAGCGGAGGGCGACTTTCCAACACCGTGGTCAGCTCATGTAGAGAAATATCAGAAGTCAAAAGGTTGATCAATTGGTGCTCCTACCGTTGGGCCAGTTATGCGTTGATTCATTCTCCGGGGTCATACGCCGCTCCTTCACATTTACTCGTACCCGGTATTTATGCTATTATCTTTGCCATCCCATGCTAAGCGCCGAGGTAATAACGCAGCTCTCTCCCCAAGATCGGCTCGTAGAGGAGTGGAGTGAGCTGGCAGCTTCGTGCCGCACTGCAACCGTCTTCCAAACCGCTGAATGGCTGGTCACATGGTGGACCACAATTGGTCGTGCTAGGGGGCGTTCGCTTTACATCGTAACCCTGCGCGAATCATCTGGCGAATCACGCGGCCAGCTTGTCGGCTTATTTCCCCTGATGCTCTCTGGCTGGCATGGCGTGCCGATCAAGCGGCTATCGTTTATGGGTGTTGGAGTGAGCGACTATGGCGATGCGATCGCGCTGCCGGGTCGCGAAGAGGAAGTCGCCGTCGAGGGCTTCAAATTTCTCGCCCTTCGAACAGATTGGTCAGTTCTTGACCTCCGTGAACTGCGCAACTGCGCTCTTCTCCGACAATTTCCGCCGACCACTGCAATTGGCCTCACCTACGAGGATTTTCCGCTTGAACCATGCCCATATTTGGAGCTAGACCAGAAAGTCACGCCCGAAATGCGGTGGGAGACGCTCACAAAGACATATTCTAAGAAAATGCGCGGTAATATCGGTTATTATGATAGAACGCTTCGGCGCACGTTTCAAGTAGACGATATTGTTGTTGAGCGTGAAGAGGAGCTCGCGGACGCGTTCGAGAACCTTTTCGAACTGCATCAGCGCCGATGGAACCGTCGCTGGCTGCCCGGCGTATTTACGAGTACGAAGGTCCGCGCGTTCCATGTTGCCGTCGGCAAGAAGCTGCTGAAGAGGGGCTGGCTTAGGCTGCACGTATTGTTGCTTGACGAAGAGGTGCAGGCGGCGCTCTATGCGTTCGCCTTCAACGACCGCACATGCTACTATCAGGGCGGGTTCGAACCCGAATATGCACGCTATAGTCTGGGAAGTATTTTGATTGCGAATGCGATTAAGATTTCTGCTCTGGAGGGCTTCCCGACATTCGATTTTTTGCGGGGCAACGAGGAATACAAGCAGCGGTGGACTAACGGAAACTTTCGCACCAATATTCGCCGCCTAATCGCAAAGCGCGACTCGTCGGCACTTGTGACCGCGCGCAATATTCACAGGCTTGAGTTCGCCGTCGAGACAAAGGCAAAAGCGATCTTCGCCGACGGGGTGGTGCGGAGACCAAAACGAGCTGATACGGCTGAAAACGCTGACTAAGCGACAGAGTCGGACTGAACTCGTAGGCTCTCTTAGACCTTGGCTTCCCGTTTCGGGGAGGCGGCGAGGAACGAGACGGAGGGGTGTGCGAGCCGGAGGGGCTTGGCAGTAGGTAAAACTAGCGTATGGGCAAAGTACTGGCCCGACTTCTAATACTCATCTTGATCGGCCTTAGCGGCTATCTCTATGTGCGCGTCGTCAACCTGCAAAAAGAGAACGCTGACCTTAGCGCGCAGATAGCCGCCGCGTCGGTGCGAGGGCCACGCAATCTGGAAGTTCAACGTGAACTGGAAGGAACAGATAATTACCCAAAATCGGCAGAAAACGGTCAGAATAACCCCGTAGATTGGGTAAACATTTCCCGTGAACATGTCCATCTCGCCGAAGAGGCGGTTGCAAAGGGCAACTTCGCTGACGCGGTCAAACAGACTAAATTTGCCAACCTTGCGCTAACCCGCGCCACCGATGAGGCGTCGAGCAGTTCGCGTCAGACAGTCGATTCTCTCCGCACGCAACTCCAGGCGACGGAGAAGAAAGCACAGTCGTTGTGGAGCGATTTCGACAAGCAATAGCCCGCAAATTATCTGGACTGCACGTTCCGTCCGAGGTTTTGGGGAAAGGCGCAATGCAATGAAACCGGTCAAGTTGTCACTAGTTTGTCTGTTTCTCTTCGGCTTAATAGCGCTCGGATCCGGCTGCAGAGATGAGCAGTTCCACAACATCTACAACAGCGACGACGAGCGCAACATCGGCAATCAGCAAGCACAGGCGGTCGACTCTCAGGTCAAGCTCGATCAGGATGCAGCAGACAACACCCGCGTCCAGGCAGTTGCGCAGCCGATTTTTGCGCAAGCGCAGCGGATGCGGCCGGATCTAGTTTTCACGATCAAAATTATTGACAGCCCGGAGGTGAATGCGTTCTCCATCTCAGGTGGCCATCTTTACATCTACACAGGCCTTCTCGACAAGCTGCAGGGCGACGACGATGCCCTCGCATGTGTGATTGGCCACGAATCTACCCACGCCGTCATGCGCCATGTTCTCAAGCAGATGTCCGATTCCGGAATAAAAGGGAGCCTTGTCGAGTTGCTTGGAATCACGACCAACAACTACAACCTTTACAATGCCGCGGGCGCAGCTTACGAGCTGGAACAGCTTCACTACAGCCGCGAGGACGAGTACCAGGCGGACAAATATGGATTGATGTTCGCGTACGACGCTGGCTATGATCCTAACGGCGCGATTCGACTATTCAAGAAGCTTGAGCAGCTCGATAAGGATTCCGGCGCAACCGATGCCTATGCTGAGGACCATCCTATTAACAAGAATCGCAGCTTGCGGGCACTTGACCTGATCAAGATATTGCGTGCAAATGGCGGTGTCTATCCTAACGATCCCAACTTGGCACCAGGCGCTTTGACACCGAAATCGCCGGGCGTAACCATTGGTCCGGATGGGAAGGCATATTGATTGAGCGGCAGAACTCTTCGCCCAGAAATTCAGGAGGCGAAACAAATCGTAACAGCTCTTTTCGGCAGTTCGCGTTACATGTTGCGCTTGTCTGCGGAGCATTTGTGGCACCGGCGCTATTGTTAACAGGGTGCGACACGCCTTCGTTCGGGACCAAGCTGACACCGCGTCAAGCTCAGCTCATAGGCGAGCGGGCAGCCCAGCAGTTGCAAGCGCAGTACCATCCGGCGACCACCGACGAGCCTGGAGTTTCGACGTTTACCAAAGTTGCGCCCATCGTAGCTGCAGAAAAGTTGAAAATGGTTGGCGGTGCGGACTGTGTTTTTGAAGCGGTCGACTCTGACGACCAGTTTGCGACCAGTTTGCCTGACGGTCACGTTTTTGTTTCTAGCGGTTTACTCGCGCTAATCGGCAACGATTCCGACGAAATGGCATCGGTGCTCGCCCATGAAGCAGGTCATGTGGCGCTCGGACATGACGCGCAGCAGTTGCAGGCCGCACTTGGCGATACGACTGTTACCGACATGGTCTCCGAAGGAAAATATGAGGAGCTGACTAATATTGACTTGCAGCTCGGCCGCTTGAGCTATACTCGTGACGAGGAGTTCGACGCTGACAAGTTTGCGGTTAGACTGACGTCAATCGCTGGGTATGATCCATCAGCTATGGTCAGATTTCTGCAAATGATCGAGTCCGTGCCTCATGCACAGGATCAGGTATCATGGTCTGATTCGCATCCGCTGCCGAAAAGCCGGATACCCCGTTTGGACGATGATATTCGCGCACTGAACCGCTCGGGCCAAAAACTAAAGTAGTATGAGGCGCAGTCCTCGAGTAAAACCACAATTGCCAACCCAACCACGCCGGTCACCATTTTCGTCGTCACAGAGTCGCCCCTCTGCCGAGGGTATGTATTCTTCTCCGGAGGGAGATGCGATGCATGACGATCATCTCGCGCCGCGCGAGATGCCGTCAGTAACTGTCGTTATACCTGCGCACAACGAAGAGCAGCGCATCGGCCGCGTGCTCGAATCCGTTCTTGCTGCGGATTTTGTCAGCCGCGTGGTGGTGGTGAATGACGGCTCTGCCGATCAGACATCATCGGTTGCTCGTCGCTACCACAATGTGCATGTGCACGATCTGCCGTCGAATTGTGGCAAGGGCGGCGCGATGCTCACCGGCGCAAAGCTCGCCGAAGGCAGCGACGTATTGCTATTCCTTGACGGCGATCTGATCAACCTTACGCCAGCGCATGTTTGCGCACTGGTTGGCCCAGTGGTACGCGGCGAGGCAGACATGGCTGTTGGCCAGTTTCGTGGAGGGCGCGGGCTGACCGACCTCGCTCAGAAATTGGTGCCGTACATCAGCGGGCAGCGCGCCATCCGACGCGACCTGTTCCTGCAGATCCCCGACCTGGACCGGGTCGGCTACGGGATCGAGATGGCGATCACGTTTTACGTCAAACATTTTGGCCGCAACGTGACAACGGTCATGATGCGTGGCGTAACGCATCCCATGAAGGAAGAAAAGCTAGGGTTTGTCCGAGGAGCTTGGGCGCGGGCGCGGATGTACAAGCAGATGGCCGCGTTCTGGATCAAATACCGCTCCAATCCGCCCTCCCAGCCGCTGCGAGGTGCGGAATCCAACGCCACTGCCGTCAAGTTTGCGCCGAAGGTCACTTTCCGTGCGTCTGGTAGATCAATGGCGAGCGTGCAAAAAGAACATAAAGCAGTAGTACGCAACGGGCGCAGTAAATAGCAGGCTGTCGATGCGGTCGAGCAAGCCGCCATGTCCCGGCAGGATTACGCCGAAGTCCTTCACGCCAAGTTCCCTCTTGAGAGCCGACTCGCAGAGGTCGCCCGTTAGCCCCACAATCGCAAGGATCACTCCCATGGCGATAGCGAGACCCATGTTGAGGTGAATCCAGTACCCGATCGCTATCGCGACACCTGTCGCTATCAGAATGCTTCCCGCTGCACCCTCCCAGCTCTTTGATGGACTGATATTTGGCGCAAGTTTGTGCCGACCAATCAGGCTACCAAAGATGAACCCTCCGACATCCCCAAACGATGTCACAGCGACCACAAACAGCACCAGCCATTCACCTTGAGTCGTGTTGACAATTGGCGCCTTGACCAGGATATTCACGCCGTGGAGCAGGCTCAGGAAGCTGAACAGCCAGCCGCAATAGATTGCGCCAAGCAGAGTCGCGCCGATATTAAGGATCGGCTTCTGTTTCGGCTTGACCAATTCCACCAGCATGCTTGCGAGCACCAAAATGGTTAGGAAGCCCGGAAGGACGGGATCGAGACTGTTGCCGTTGCTGCGCCACGCAATGAATTGAAAAACGATACATGCCGCGAATCCAAGCACGTCGCTTGGCTCAGCACCCTGTCTGCGCACGGCGTTGTAAAACTCGCTTGCGCCCAGAATCGATATGAGCGACAGCGAAAGAACGAATGGCAGACCGTGGTAACGCGGAATGAAGATGAGGGCAATAATGATCAGCGCGGCGCCGAAGCCGGTCAGGATACGTTGAAGCAAAGTCCTTTGGGATGCCGGACCCTCGTGCGAGTCAAGTGTCTCCGGCTCGGACCGAGCTTGGGCGGGCACGTCAACACTCTCTGGCAGCGGCTCAACCGTTTTCGATTTTAGTCTGCCCGCCTTAAGCGCGGCTGTATCCTGAGCCAAAACTAATTTCCTCGAGTCCGAACGTAGCTATCTGGCAGCATCATGGGGAGTGCCGCTTCTCTAATCTGAACGCGCGCTGGGGTCATGCCCATCACTTCACCGTCGATCCATAGCTGAACAGGAACAGACGTTTTGATGTCGATTGTCTTTGCTCGAAGCATCGTTACCGATGGATCCCCGACATGTTTACCCAAAAACGCGCCAGGAAGTTTCTGCATGAGCTTAAATTTTGAAATTTTAGCGACCAGACACAAATCTAAGAGGCCGTCGTCCGGTAAAGCTTTTGGCGCGATTCTGATTCCGCCGCCTGTTGTTGCGACATTGGAGATCGACAGCAGCATCGCGGCAAGCTGTTGCGCAGGCGCGCCGTCTAAAGACATGCTCAACTCTATCGGAGTGAAATGCCTCAGCGTTCTGATCGCGCCGTAAATATAGGCTGCGGGCCCAGTCAAGCCGCGGATGCCTTCGTTGACCGTTTTCGCCGTATCCGCTACGAATCCGACACCAGCAGCGACCAAAAAGTTTCGGGTTCCGTTCAGCCCAACGCCGACGATTTCACCGATATCGATCCGGTGCCGCACTCCATCCACAAGCGCGGTGATAACATGCGTTAAGTCGCCGCCCAAACCGACGCCGCGAGCGAAGTCGTTGCCCGTGCCAAATGGGATCAACCCGAGAGTCACGTCATCGCGACCGGATTTTAGGATTGCATTGGTGACTTCATGCAGAGTCCCGTCGCCGCCGACTGCGACAATCAGTCGCGATCCCGACTCTATGGCAAGTTTTGCAAGCTCCTCGGCGTGCCCGCGCTCAGACGTTTGAAAATACTCTGCTGATTTGCCGCGTTCTTTAAGAGCCGATTGGATCAGCGGCAACGCGCGAAGCGCCGCCCCTCTGCCTGCAGTTGGATTGACTACGACTGCGATTGGCGGAGCGCCGAACCCCTCGCGCGAAAGCATGCCGGAATTATAACACAGTGCTCACGCAGCAACAACAGCGCACCGAGCTTATGCAGGCAGTCCGAGTACGGCCAAGTCTTCCGTTTTGGGTGGTGGGCCAAGCGCGCGCAGTTGCTGAACGACATCCTGAGTGGACATGTTGGCGTTCTCAAGCGCCTCTGCTATAAATCGATAGCGATCCGGCGCTAAAATGATGTCGAGGATCGAAATGTCCAGAATATTCGCGAGCGCGCCTAAAACCGGCACCTCTTCGGCAATCTCGCTCTCGACTTTTGACCGCAGAAGCTGATGCGCGTACTCCATCTCACGCGCGGCGCGCTCAAGCGGCGCGGATAGAATGCGGTACTCTCCGACTTTCGACGACAAATAGGCAGCAACATCTTCAGGCATTTGACAGAAATTATAGCATACCCAGTCGCTTGACTTAAGAACGGGATCATCTTTGCGACACGGGTTAGGCCATTCGATGAATCCTCTTACGCATCGTACATAATTTCGCATGCCGAACAATCCAAAACAAACCGTCATTGACTTAACCATGCACATCCGAGATACGGTGCGTCCGCATCTTGGCGCGCTGCAAAGCCGGAGGGTCACCGGCACGGCCGTGAGCGGCGATGCGACCTTCGCCATCGACGACATCGCGGAAGAGGCGATCCTCGAATTTGTAGAGCGGGAAAAGCTTTCCATCGCGTACTACTCCGAGGACAAGGGGCTGATGGAGTTTGGGGAATCACCAGAGGCCGTTTTGGTGATTGACCCCATTGATGGCACGCGGCCAGCAGTCGCCGGATTCGAGACCTGCGTCGTTTCCGTCGCTTGGGCGGACTACACTGATACGCCGAAAATGAAGGACGTGCGCTACGGGTGCGTCGCAGAGCTTAAGCTAAACGACCTGTTTTTCGCCGAGCGCGGCGAAGGAGTTGAGTGGATCAATGGCGCTGGACGGCGAAATGCACCGAGACTTCTGCCGGCCAAGGAGATCCGCGAAACGCCGCTGTCGTTTGAAGTCGTCGCGCGTCCTTTCCAATATCTCGCGCCGTGTATGGCGGAAATTGTCGATACGGCTGGCATGAAGGGCGGCTGTTTCGTCTTCAATTCGACCGCTTTCTCACTGACACGACTAATTACAGGACAACTCGGCGGCGTGCTTGACATCGCGAACCGTATCCTACGCGACTATCCGCAGACACGCGACACATGGGTTGCGGCTGGCAACGGCAAAATCGTCTCGCTGTTCACATATGATATCGCCGCCGCCGCTCTGATCGCGTCGGAAGCAGGTGCAGTTGTGACCAACGCCTACGGTCAGCCGTTCACGGAAGTGTCACTTCTGGACACATCGGAGTCCAACCTCCAAACCATCTGCGCCGCCTCGAACCCCGAAATCCACCGAAAGCTGTTGGATGCGATCGACAGAGGGATTGCGAGTCTCATCACGTAACCTGTAGGACGGGCGTCCCCGCCTGTCTTCTTTTGCTAACCTTCGTACTGTTCAAGATGACAGGCGGGGACGCCTGCCCCAAAAACTAGTTGACCAACTCCTACTCCCCTTTCCTATTCTTATGGGAAAGGGTTGGGAGAAAGGGCTTCTTGTTCTCCGGTACAATACCCCTATGCGGTTTACCTGGCGTCTTGCTGGCCTCTTTGCGGGCGGCATGATCTTCTTTTTGCTGAGCGGACTTTCCGAATATTTCGCGCTCGCGGGCGTTATTTTCGACGTCTTGCTGCTTGCGTTCGTTCTCGCCGATCAACTGATGACCGCAGACCCGAAAAACTCCTGGGAGCTAACGCGCGAGCTTCCAGACCACTTTTCACTGGGTGCATCGAACAAAGTAGTTGTGATCGCGCGATTTATCGGCGAGCGAGTCGCCATGCCGCATCTTGTAACCATTAGGGACGAGCCGCCGCTGGAGTTCGACGTCGAGGGCAAAACAACGCAAGTGTTGCGATTTTCAGGAAAATCTCCTCGAGAGCAGAAATTCGTGTACGCGTTGCGCCCTCGCTCAAAAGGCGACTTCGAGTTCGGCAATATCAGCTTAATGTATCCTGGCGTCTTCGGGCTAATTGCAAAAGCGGTGACGTTCAAAAAGCCCGAAGCGGTCAAGGTCTATCCAAACCTGCACGAGACCGAAAAGTTCGATCTTCTCGCGCGCAAAGGACTCTTGTTGCAGCTTGGCATCAAGAACATTCGGCAGCGCGGGGTTGGCAGCGAGTTTGAGAGCCTGCGCGAATATGTCACAGGCGACGAGTACCGCAAAATCGACTGGTCGGCGACTGCGCGGCGCAACAAGCTGATCACGCGCCAATACGAAGCCGAACGCTCCCAAAACATCATCCTCGCGATCGACACAGGCCGCAACATGCTCCAGCCAATCCAGAAGATGTCGAAGCTGGACTACGTCATCAATACCGCGCTGATGCTCGCCTACGTAGCGGCGAGCAACGACGATAAGGTCGGCCTATTCGTTTTCGACGCCGAAACACGCATCTTTTTGCCTCCCGCCAAAAGTCGAGGTCAACTTTACCGGATCATGGGCGCGCTGTACAACGTTTCCGCGCGAATGACCGAAAGCGACTACGCGGCGGCGTTCACCGATCTCAGCACGCGATGGCGACGGCGCTCTCTATTTGTTCTATTTACTGACCTCATTGACGCGGACTCTTCGGCTGGCGTGTTGAACTCCCTGACTGCGGTCGAACGGCTGCACCGCACGGTTTGCGTCACCGTCTCCGACCCGAACATCACGGCCTCCGCAGCTTTGATGCCCGAAACTGGCGCAGAGGTCTATCAAAAGGCGGTCGCGATGCAGGCGTTGCAGGAGCGCAAGCAGGCGATTAATATTTTGAAGCGTCGCGGCGTCTGGTCTGTCGACAGCCCACCAACAACGCTCAGCGCGGACTTAATTAATCGATATATGGAGCTGAAGGCGAGGAGTGCGATTTAACTTTTATTCCAACAGGATGTCAATACCTCGCAGCTTGCTGCGTACCCTTATATGACTGGAAGGAGCGCGTTAGTGTCATGATATGTTCGGATGAGCGAGCATATTCACAAGAGCCACAACGTCTCTCTTCTTCTGTACCATCTGGTCTGTCCTACCAAGTACCGCCGTGCCGTGGTGGACTTGGATGTTGACGGCGTGCTGCGAAGCGTCTGCTTCGACATCAGCAACCGCTACGAGATTTCGTTTCTGGAGGTCGGGAGCGACCGCGACCATGTGCATTTTCTGATTCAGTCCGTGCCGACGGTGAGTCCGTCTCAAATCGCCCAGATCGTGAAGAGCATCACGGCAAGGGAGGTGTTTGCGCGTTGTCCGGGCGTGAAGAAGCAGCTTTGGGGCGGCTCGTTCTGGTCCAGCGGGTTCTACATCAACACGGTGGGCCACCACGGCAACGAATCGACGGTCAGCGACTACATCGCTCGACAAAACAGACAGTCCGAATACAGGCAGATTCATATTGAGCCTATCAAAACCGAGCAGCTTGAGCTATTCTAGACCTGCTGCACGAAACAAATCCGTAGATACCTCGGAGCTTGCTCCGAGGAGATTCATTCCACGTGGAATAATTGGAGTTAACTCGGCCCCCCAACATTTAACTGCAGCAATCGGCGGAAAGCAAATGAATGAAATTGTTGCCATTCGGATTCCCAGAGACGCGGACAAACCTGAAGGCCCTTTTTCGGTTGGCAAGGCGGAACTTCTGGGGCAAAAAGATGGCTACGCGCTGGCTCGGATAAGCGAGATAGACTCAACCGTTGTAACGTGGCTAGAAGAATATGACAAGGTCGTCATTCAGCTTTTGACCAATCTTCCTGCTACCGTAATTCGTAGGCGTTCTGAAGGAGACTATAAGACTTTTCGCGTTCCGCTCTGGATCCAAAGCGAGGAAATTCCTTCTTGCTGTGGAAAGCCAATGTTCTTCGTCGGCCAGCTAGACGACAATACCATCTGCGGCGAAAGGCCCGATGGTGTGAGGTACTGGTGGCATGATACGGCCAGTTTTTATGTTTTCACGTGTGGCGAATGCTTAGAATGTAAGGCTGTTGGTCAGCAATTTTAGTTCAACGGAGAAGATGAGTTATGGCATTGATCGCCATTTTGGCAGGGGACGGGATTGGGCCGGAGATCATGGAGCAGGGCGTTCGCGTTCTGAGTGCTGCCGCCAAGAAGTTTGGCATCGAGCTGACACTGAACGAAGCGTTGGTTGGCGGGGCAGCGTTCGATGCGACCGGGCATCCGTTGCCGCCGGAGACGCTTGAGCTTTGCAAGCGCGCTAACGCGGTGTATTTGGGCGCGGTCGGAGGGCCGAAGTACGATGCCATTCCCGACCCGAATTTGCGTCCCGAGCGTGGTGCGTTGCTTCCACTGCGCAAGCATCTGGGGCTTTTCGCCAATTTGCGCCCAGCCGTTTTGTATGCTGCCCTGGCCGATGCCTGCCCGTTGCGCGCGGACAAGGTTGAGGGCGGGTTCGATATTCTGGTGGTCCGCGAGTTGACGGGTGGCCTTTATTTTGGCCAGCCGAAAAGCTATGCGAATGGCGAGGCTGTGGATACCTGCCGGTACACGGTTGCCGAAGTCGAGCGCATCGCACATATCGCGTTCAAGGCGGCGCAGAAGCGTCCGCGAAAAATGGTGACCAGCGTCGATAAGGCGAATGTCCTAGAAACCTCGCGGCTTTGGCGCGATACTGTCATTGAAGTGGCGAAGCAGTACCCCGAAGTGAGGCTGAACCATGTGCTGGTCGATGCCGCCGCGATGCAGCTAGTCAAAAACCCGAAATCGTTCGACGTAATACTGACCGAAAACCTGTTTGGCGACATCCTCTCCGACGAAGCCGCTGAAATCACCGGCTCGCTGGGGATGCTGCCGTCTGCCTCGCTGGGCTCTCGCGGCGCGGGACTTTACGAGCCGTCGCACGGCAGCGCGCCAGACATCGCTGGAACAGGCAAGGCGAACCCGCTTGCGACCATCCTTTCCGGCGCAATGCTCCTGCGCCATTCGCTCGGGGCAAACGACGCCGCGAGCGCGATTGACTTGGCCGTCGAGCGCGTCATCGGCGACGGATACCGCACCGTGGACATCGCCCGCCCGAGCGACACCAAGGTCGTTTCCTGCGCCGAAATGGGAGGGCTGGTGGTAGAATATTTGGAAAAGTGAGGCCTAACTCCAGCTCTCCACCACTGGAATGGGCAAAGGGGAATACATCCTCATCGATGAGATCGCTCCGTCATCCCGACCGAAATGAGGAACGAATGGAGTGGAGGGAACACGTAGTTCGTTTGCCAGCCAATACCAATGGACGAACTACGTGTTTTCTCCACTCCGCTCATTCTTCGCTACGGTCGAAATGACCTGATCACCCTTGACGCTTTCCGGTGACAGAGGGGATGCGCATGAGGGCAGCAATGAAAAAAATCGAAGCCATCATTCGTCCGACCAAGCTGGATGAAGTCAAGCAGGCGCTCGATGAGCTGGGAATTGTCGGAATGACGGTGACGGATGTGCGTGGATACGGCGCGCAGCGCGGGCACACCGAGCGATATCGGGGCAACACCTATATCGTCAACCTGCTGCCAAAGATGAAGCTGGAAATTGTTGTGCGCGACGAGCAGGCGGAGTCGGTCATCGAACTTGTCCAGAGCGCGGCGCAGACAGGCGAGGTTGGCGACGGCAAGATTTTCTTGTCCAGCATCGAGCGTGCAGTCAGGATTAGAACCGGCGAAGAGGGCGAAGTGGCGTTGTAGGTTACAAAGATGGGCACCGAATCGTTTCGCCGGATAGCGCTCAGCCTGCCGGATGTCGTCGAAAAATCGCACTTCGGCCACCCAGATTTTCGCGTCAATGACAGGGTTTTCGCCTCGCTTCACTATCCTAGCGTCGAATGGGGCGTTGTGAATATCAGCCCAGAAGAGCAGGACAGCCTAGTTCAGTCAGACCCAGATGTATTCCGACCCGTCAAAGGGGCTTGGGGCAAGAAGGGCAGCACCAACGTATTGTTGGACAAGGTGGACGATTCCGCGCTCGAAATGGCATTGGAATTGGCGTGGAAGCATATTAAGAGCAAGCAATCGAAAGAGTGAGTTGCACTTCCGGTCAATTGGAGGATAGGACAATGCAGTGGCAAGA
Organism: uncultured Armatimonadota bacterium; assembly: GCA_963699265.1. Taxonomy (GTDB): domain Bacteria; phylum Armatimonadota; class Armatimonadia; order Armatimonadales; family Capsulimonadaceae; genus CAXSEA01. Next base: position 4,579,348 of record OY969427.1, read on the forward strand.
TATTCGCGAGCATTATCCGAATCAGTGGCTGCTTATTGAGGCGGTGAACGCAAGGACTGAAGAGGATCGTCGAATTGTCGAGAATGTCGCGATCGTCGAAAAATTTGAAGATTCGGTTACGGCGAGGGCACGTTATCGTGAACTTCACCACCAAGAACCCATGCGAGAGTATTATGTTGTCAATACTGTTAGACCTGAATTAGACATCACGGAGAGGCGATGGCTCGGAATTCGCTTCTAACTCCCACAATCCGACTCGAGGATGGTTTGCCTTTCGTTACTGTTTCCGTTACGTACGGTAATCAAACCATAACATTGGATCGAACCGTCCTTGATACGGGTTCCGAAGGGTGCGTGTTCTCTGAAGTTAAACTATTAGAGATCGGCCTTCGTTCGGACTTGTTTGATAAACTCAGAAACGTCCGTGGAGTAGGTGGAACCGAATCAGTTTTTATCAAGCGCATTAAACGGCTATCTCTTGCTCACTTCTATGTCGAGGGCTTCGATATAGAGCTTGGCGCGATGGACTACGGATTTGTAATAGATGGTTTAATAGGCATTGATTTCCTAAAACGCGTCGGTGCCATCATCGACCTATCGGCAATGACAGTTCGCTAAGGCGCGAACACTGGGGCAACAAACAGTTTGAAACGTATTCAGATCTACGACACGACCCTCCGCGATGGTTCACAAGGGGAGGGGATATCGTTCAGTGTTGAGGACAAAGTCAAGATCGCGCTGCGGCTAGACGAATTCGGGGTCGATTTTATCGAGGGCGGCTGGCCGGGAAGCAATCCGAAGGATATTGAGTTCTTCGAGCGCATGCGCAGCGAAACCCTGACCCACGCCAAGCTGGCGGCGTTCGGCAGTACGCGTCGCCCAGGCAAAGTCGCGGCGGACGATCCCATGCTGCATCCGCTGATCGCGGCAGATACGCCCGTGGTGACGTTCGTGGGCAAAAGCTGGAATTTTCAGGTCAGCGAAGCGCTGCGGATCGACCTAGACGAAAACCTGCGCATGATCGCCGACACGGCCCTCTTCCTCAAGGCGCACGGCAAGACAGTCCTATTTGACGCCGAGCACTTCTTTGACGGCTACAACGAAGACTCGCGCTATACGCTTAATTGCCTGCGCGCCGCGGCGGATGCGGGTGTCAACATGTGCGTCCTGTGCGACACCAACGGCGGCACATTGCCAAGTCAGATTCAGCGGATTGTCAAAGAGGTGATAGAAGCGTTGCCGCGAGTCGCTATTGGCATCCACACGCACAACGATTCCGAGTGCGGGGTCGCGAATTCGCTTGTGGCCATCGAAGCGGGCGCGATGCAGGTGCAGGGCACGATGAACGGCTATGGCGAACGCACCGGCAACGCAAATCTCACCAGCATCATTCCCGCCCTTGGCCTCAAAATGGGCTACGAGGTCATGCGTGGCGCGGAGAGTGTAGCGGAGTTGAGCGATGTAAGCGCTTTTATAGACGAGATCAGCAATGTCACGCCGAAGACGAATGCGGCGTATGTGGGTAGATCGGCGTTCGCACATAAGGCGGGCCTCCATGTCAACGGCATCCGCAAGCACCCCAAAACGTACGAGCACATTGATCCTGCGGCCGTCGGCAACGAAAGGCGCATTTTGGTGTCTGAACTATCAGGGTCCGCAACAGTTCTTGAAAAGGCGCAAAAAACTTCGGGTGGCTTGACCAAAGGCAGCCCGGAGACGCGGCAGATTTTGGAGCGGGTCGCCAAGCTCGAGCACGAGGGGTATTCGTTCGAGGGGGCGGAGGCGTCGTTCGAGCTGCTGGTCAAAAAAGCGATGGGCGAGTATTCGCCGTTGTTTACGTTGCGCGGGTACCGCGTGATTGTCGAAAAGCGGGGCGACGATTTGGAGCCGATCACGGAAGCGACGCTCAAAATCGATGTGGACGGTATAGAGCACCTGACAGTCGCGGAGGGTGACGGACCCGTGAACGCACTTGATGCCGCGCTCCGAAAGGCGCTGACGCATCACTATCCCGATCTCGCGTCGATCTCGCTGACCGATTTCAAGGTGCGCGTGCTCAACCAAAAAGAGGGGACTGCCGCGCGTGTACGGACTATTGTCGAGAGCACCGAGCATCGGCACGAGTTCCATGAGAAGCCGGTGACATGGAGCACGGTTGGCGTCTCTACGAATGTGATCGAGGCGAGCTGGCGGGCATTGGCGGAATCGGTTGAGTATGGATTGCTGAGAAGGAAATAGCCCCCTCCGGCTCGTTCCTCGCCACCTCCCCCGAGGCGGGAAGGCAAGGTTTAAGATTCGCGGCGTCCTTCAGGTTCCTCTACTTTCGGAAGGAGAGGCGAGGTGAGGTAGGGCTTCTCCTAGAGATCGAAGAACCTCCCCTAACTCCTCCTTCCGAAAGGAGGGGAACAATCTGGCCAGAATTCAAGGTGCCTCTTTGAATTCGTAAACGAAGAATCTCACCACGTATGGGCGTACGCTTTAAAATTCCGGATAATATTGCGAACGCATTGCCGGAAAGGCTTGCGGCGATTCCGCGTCCGAAACGTCTACGTCCCCCAAAACCCATAAATTGCCTCAACTGCGGTCAGCCAATTAACGGCAATTTCTGCTCCAATTGCGGTCAGGAAGCCGAGGATCATCGCACCGCGCTAATGCCGATGGTGCATGACGTGATGGGGGAGTTCCTGCAATGGGATTCCAAGCTTTTCCGCACCCTAATTCCTCTTTTATTTCGTCCCGGCTTCCTCACAAACGAATACAATAACGGCAAACGTGTCAGCTATTTGTCCCCGTTTAAGATGTTCTTGACGGTCAGCGTCCTTTTTTTTCTGCTGCTTGCAACCCACACTGACAACGCTAAGATCATTCAAGTGGATACATCAACAACAACGACTACGAGCCATAGTCCGATCAAGATCAGCGTTGATAAGGAGAAAGATGCCAGCGATAACTCCGTTGACGGTGCAATCTCTCTCCTTCAAAAGCAAGGAACCAGCTACGACACCAATGTAGTCAAGCTGGCGGCATCGCCCAACTGGCAAAAGACGCCGATGCTTTTTTCAGGATCGGGTGGCGACAACAAAATAAACCACCAGCATCTGTATTTTAACGAGCTTCCAACCAGCGTCCAGGCGTTCGATGCGCTGCAGGACAACCCAGCCTACCCGCACAAATATCCGCCGTTTTATCGCCATCTATTTGAACATCTTTATCGGGCTCTCGGCGACAATGAAGCGTTGAAGAAGACGTTTCTTGATCTGCTGCCAAAAACCGTCTTTTTCGTCCTGCCCATCTTCGCGCTAATCATGTATCCGCTTTACGTTCGGACTCGCCGGTACTATGTAGAGCATTTGGCATTTGCGCTGCACGACCACACATTTGTGTTTGTCGCATTTGCTTTGATGCTTCTCTTACCAGAGCACATCGCGGCGTGGATGCTGCCGATCACCGCGATTTACCTTTACGCGTCGATGATCGTCGTCTACAAGCAGCACTGGTTTAAGACTTTGCTTAAGTACTGGTTTGTGATGACCGTCTATTCCGGCGTGATTGGTCTTGCAATGCTTGCCGCAACAATTGCGGCCGTCTGGCTGTCATGAGCGCGCTGGCTGATGCGGACACGGCAGCAACGGAACCGAATGCGGCTCGCCACGGTCTGCACGACATTCTCGTGAGCGCATCTCTTGTAGCACTGGTCCTGACCGTCTATCTGCCTGCGTTTCATGGCGGGTTTCTCCTCGACGACGACCTTCTCCTCACTAACAATCCGCTGATCAAAGACCCGAACGGCTGGTGGAAATTCTGGGCGACGACCTCAACACCGGACTACCTGCCGCTGATGTCGGACACTTTCTGGGTCGAGTGGCGTCTATGGGGTTTGAACCCAGCGGGCTATCATGCGGTCAACATACTCCTGCATGCAATTTCGGTAATTCTGTTCTGGCGCTTGCTAGAAAAGCTGAAAGTTCCCGGTGCCTATTTTGCGGCGGCGATCTTTGCGTGCCACCCTGTGACGGCGCGTTCGGTCGCGTGGATTGCAGAGCGCAAGAACATGCTGTCGATGCCGCTGTTTTTGCTGAGCTTGATCTATTTCGTGGATTGGCTGGAGGCGAATCAGCGCAAGGCTGGGGCGTATGCGGCGAGTATCTCACTCTTTGCTCTGGCACTGTTGGCGAAATCGTCGGTCGTGATTCTCCCGCTTGTTTTGCTCTTGCATCTAGTCTGGCGAAAGAAGACCGATGTCGATGATTCTGCCAAGTTTCGAAGTAACAGCCTGGCGACCGTGCCATTCTTTGCTCTTGCGGGCATTTTCAGCGTGACCACGGTGTATTACCAGATTCACGGCTCAATACATCCTTTGAACGTCACACCCGACCCTTTGGCCTATCGACTCGCTAGCGTGGGATACAGCTTCTGGTTCTATCTCGAAAAGCTAATCTGGCCGTCGCCGCTTGCAATGGTCTATCCGAAGTTGAGCATTAACACGTCCCAACTCACGTCGTACATTCCGACTTGTTTCATGATTGTCGGAGGGCTTGCTTTATGGGCTACTGCCAGGATTGCCATGGTGCGAATGGTTGCATACGCCTACACATTCTTCTTCGTCGCGCTGTTGCCGGTGCTGGGCTTTGTGCCGATGGCGTTTTTCAAGTCATCGATGGTTTCGGATCACTTGCAATACATTGCCATGCTTGGACCAATTACGCTCTTTGCTGCAGGCGCAGCATGGCTGATGGCGCGGGCAAAAGGCGGGCCAAAAATTGCAGTCGTCCCACTATGCGTTGCCATCATTTGCATCCTCGGTACGATGACCTATGTCCAGGCTGGACTCTACAAGAATCGGTTCCTCCTGGCGCAGGACACACTCAGGATCAACCAGGATTCGTTCTGGGCGCATGGCGAGGCGGGCAACTACTGGATGAGCAAAGGACAGGACGATCGAGCTGCAGCGGAGTTCCGCGAAGTCCTGCGGCTCAGTCCAAAGTCGGCGCCGGCGTGGAACAATTTGGGCATCATCGCGGCAAATGAGGGAAATTATTCGGACGCTGTCCAAGACTTTCGCACCGCGGTGACAGATCAGCCGAGGTATATTCCGGGGTGGGAAAACCTGGCGAATGTGCTGGGCATCGAGGGACGTCCTCATGATGCGGTCGCCGCGCGGGCTCAGGCTAATGCTTTGCAGGCACAAGCCGATCCAGGCTCAAGGGCTATGCCGCAATAATTTCGCATTCGGCGTACAAATTGCAGGAATAGTGTGGGTGTGAGCCGAACTAGCCGGTGAATTCTGTGGAGCAAAAACCCTTGTCAGAAACTGCAACCCGAAAAGAGAGGCTGCTTCAGGCTGTCAACCTGATCGCCAATGACCTCGATCAAGCGCATCACATTGCGCAGGAATTCGAGGGCTACGCGCTGGCGGACACGCTGCACGCCATTATCCACAGGCGTGAAGGGGATTTCAGCAACAGTATCTACTGGTGGAACCGTGTCGGCAAAAAGGCGCCGAAGGAGCTGACTTCGGTCTATCCGGATTCCGATCCCGTCGAATTTGTAGCCGTCTCGCGCTCTGCTGGCCGCGCCGACCCTATCGTCAGCGAGGTCGAAGCAATGGAGCTGCAGGCGCTTAAGATTGCGATTACGCAAGCGAAGAGCTAGGGGATCGGGTGCACTTTCTCTACCAGGTTGGTGAGCCCAGACAAAGACATGCTTGCTACATTTCGCACTTCCTGGCCCGCTGCATTGCTCAGTCGCAAGCATGCCACCCAGAAAGCATCCCCGCACTACACCCCGATGCCGCAGATGGCTAGGCCAGCGACTGCCACTTGAAGCCGTCGGAAATTACCAGACTGAGGGCGTAGCGGAGCTTGCGGAGCAGAGGGCCGTCGGCATCGAAGCGCACGACGATTTCCGACACTGGCTCTACTGGATTATTAGGGTTAGCAAAGATTCCGCTTCGCTTCTTCAGCAGCAGATGAAAATAGGTCGGGAGCAGTTCGCCGGATTCGACTACCTCAGCGAAGCGGCCGTTGCTGGGATCGTTCAGTTCGATATACGGCTCCGCAAACTCCTTGTCACCAATCCCAGCGACGGATCGCTGCAAAAGCAAATAATTAGGTGGTGGCCCCTGTCCCTCGCCAGTCTCGGTGAACTGAACCGAATAGACTTCCTCGGCATCGTCGTCGCCGATTTCGATCTGGTTGGCCATAAATTCGTGCTTCATGTTAAGCCGCCTCTTCCGCTTCGACCCGATCGGGCCTACGTGTTGGCCGTTTGCGCCAGTTGTCCGGCAAAATCTGCTCAAGAGTATCGTTGACGGTGATGATCCCCGCAAGCCTCTGCTCGTGGTCAATGACGGGAATCGCAAGCAGCTTGTAGCGTTCGAACTGATGCGCGATCTCCTGCAGACCCGCATCAACTTGGACTGAAACCACCTTTCGGATCATGAACTCCGAAACTATGGTCTGCGGCTGAGCAACGATCAGATCGCGCAACGAGATAATTCCGGTGAGGTGCTCGTCGTCGTCCACAACGTAGATATAGTAGATCGTCTCTGCGTCAGGCTGCTTTTCTCGGATGTGTTCGATGGTTTCTGCAGCGGAGAGGTGCTCGGCGATGGCGACAAACTCGTTCGTCATCATGCCACCAGCGGATTCGTCACCATAAGACAAAAGCTCGGTGACGTCTTCCCGCTCCTCCTGATCCATATGCTCCAAAAGCTCGTCACGTCGCGCCTTGTCGAGATCGCCCAAAACGTCGGCGGCCTCATCGGCGGGCATCTCCTCGAGAATATCAGCGGCGCGCTCTTCGTCTAGCGTCTGCAGGGTTTTGATCTGCACATCGTCCTCCGCTTCGGCAAGTGCGTCGGCGGCGGTTTCGACATCAAGCTGGCTGAGGACATCATTGCGCTCGGCAGGATCGAGCTGGTTGAGGATGTCGCCTATATCGGCGGGGTGAAGTTGCGATAGTTTGTCGCGGCTGAACTTGAGCCGCAGCGGCTCTCCTGCGTTATGCTCCGGAAGGGAGCCGACATCGTCCCATCGTATGAATTGCGAGTCGTCGGCCTTCTTGCCGAATAGCTTCTGCAGGCTGTTCATCGCCGGCTCAATTCCAAGACGCCGCATGATTCCGCTCAGCCCGATATCAACTCCCAGTAGTGCAAGCTGGTTTTTGCCAGGCAACGCTACCAGGCGGATATCGTTGACTCGGACGACTCTGTAGTCGTGTACATCGACAATTTGCTTGTCGAGAACGTCGCGACAGAGCGAAAAATCCTCGGGTTGGGGCATGTACGGTCGAACTTTTGCCAGCGAATCGCGAAGTTTGAACGATCTATCACTGGAGTCCATAGACAATTCGGAGTAAGGCAGGAAAAGCGCGCCGTCTTCCGTGCGAACCTGTATCGCGGCAACGATTGGATACGGCTCGGCGGGGCTGACGATCACTTCGGAGATTCGTCCGAGAAGTTCTCCGGCTGCGTTGACAACGGGACGCGAGATTAGCTGTGAAAGATATTCCACTGCGCGAATTATACCAGAGCGAAATCCCACCCATTTTGGCCTATATCGTTGCGAACCGCTTGAAAAAGAAGGTTTTATGCCGTTCAATGAAGTAATGTCGTAACATCATACGGATTGCAGCGGTATGCATAGTAACGACCGCCGATCTTTGGCATGCATCAGCCCATTCGCGGGAAATAGGCGCGGGTGTTGGCGTGCCTGAACAAGCAAGGGAGCAAAAAGTTTGACGCTAGACACAGGAAACGCAATCAGCGCGGGCGCTGTTTTGAATGGTAGCGGTGTAGCTGAGAGGAACGGCGAACGAGTGGGAAATTCACTGGATGTAATGGCGATTGCCGAGGGAGTGGGCCGAGTCGTCGCGGAAGTCGAGAAAGTAATCATCGGTAAGCGCAGCGCGGTTGAACTGGCTATGGTTGCAATCGTCTGCGGCGGCCATGTTCTGATCGAAGACATCCCAGGTGTCGGCAAGACGACTCTCGCAAAAAGTCTGGCAAAGGCGCTCGGATGCACATTTCGCCGCGTTCAGTTTACTCCGGATCTGCTTCCGTCGGACATTACCGGTACTTCCGTCTACAACCAAAAGAACGGTGCCTTTGAATTTCGCGAAGGGCCAATCTTTGCGAATGTCATCCTGGCCGACGAGATCAACCGCGCCACCCCCAAGACGCAATCGTCGCTCCTCGAGTGCATGGAGGAGGGCCAGATCACGGCGGATGGTGTCACGCACATTCTGCCGCACCCGTTCTTGGTCATCGCCACGGAAAACAACATCGAGGCACAGGGAACGTTTCCGTTGCCCGAGGCGCAGCTCGATCGTTTCTTGGTGCGTATGCGCCTTGGCTATCCCAAAAAGGACGAGGAGGCATTGATCCTGAGCATGACGCCAAGCTCGCTGGGAGTGGAGCATGTTCATCCGGTGCTCAGTAGCCAGCATATCATCGACCTACAGGTGCAGGCGCGCGAAATCTATGTCGCCGCAGCGCTGAGACACTACATCGTCGATGTCGTTTCGGCGACTCGCAGTCATCCGCAGGTGCAGCTTGGCGCTAGCCCGCGCGGTTCGCTTGCTCTGATGCACTCCTCGCAGGCACTGGCGGCGTTACGCGGGCGCACGTACGTGCTCGCAGACGATATCAAGGAGCTTGCGATTCCGGTTCTAGGTCACCGCATGATCCTTCGTCCCGAAGCCCGCCTGAAGTTCGCCGATCCCAGTAAGGTAATCGACGAGATTCTAATGGAAACTCCCACGCCCGACGCCTCGTAATAAAATTTGGGTGCCGCAAGCGCGTCCCTCGAAGATAGCAATCAACCTGCATGTTGATCGAAAACCAACTTAAGAAGCTCGGCTTTGGGACAGCGGCCGTCTTTCTGCTGATCGTCGCCATGCTGCTTGGTGCGCCCCAGATGTACTTGATGGCAGTGATTCTGGCGTTGGTACCAGTTGCGGGCTGGCTCCTTAACAAAGTCCTGATGCGCGGCCTGGTTTGCGAGCGAGTTTCGCCGGAAACAGCCGATGAAAATGGCCGTTCGCTGATCACTGTGACCGTCCGAAATGAGGGCCACTTTCCGAAGTTTTACCTGCGCGCGATCGACACGCTTCCTCGGTTTGTCCGCTACGCAGGCAGCCCGGAGGCGGATAGTGTATTCCTGGTCAAACTCTGGCCCGGCGAGGCTGGCAGGATCAAGTATCTGATCGAGCCGCAGAAGCGCGGCCAGCATAAGATCGGCCCCCTGCTCATTCAAGCGACCGACGCGTTTGGATTCAGCGAGCTTTACCAGAAAGTGGAGTCCTACGCGGAAATCCTGGTCTATCCGGAGATTTTGCCAGTCAGCCCTTCACTGCTTTCTAGCGGAGCGGCGACGGGCTGGCGCGACGAGGAGGATGCCAGAAGTCGTGGTAACGGCACGGATTTCACCGGCGTTCGCGAATATCGCCCAGGTGACGAGCTGCGCCGCATCAACTGGAAAACGACCGCGCGAACTGGCACTCTGGCGGTCACCGAGTACACACAAGGCTACGCAAGCGACGTTGTGCTGATTCTTGACCGCGACGGCAACGCGTATGAGGATTCAGGCGTCGGCAAGCTCAGCGCGTTCGAGTATGGCGTCAAGATAGCGACTGCTGTTGCCGCGACGGCCCTGCGGCAGGGCAGCAAAGTGAATATTTCGTCCACGGGCCTGCATTCCGAGCGGATGCTCGAGCTTACTGGCAACGAGGAGCTGGCGCTGATGCTCGACCGGTTCGCGCGTATCGAAGCTGACGGCGAAGTTAGCCTGGAGCAGCAATTGAAATATTGTGCGCCGGAGATTTCAGCCGGCGCAATCGCGGTCATAATTACGCCTCGAAGGTCGGACGACACTGCCCTGCGCTCGGCGCTTCAGCAGTGGACTCAGCCGCCACTGTCGGCATCGCTGCACACGTTTTGGCTCGACAAGGATTCGTTCCACAGCGCGGCAACCGAGCGAAAAGGCGGAAAATACGTTGGGGAGATCGACTTTACCTCGAGCTTCGGTGGCGGCACTCGATCTGATACCGGTTTCGAGTATCAGGTGAGCGTCAACACGAACCTTATCTCCTTGCTGGGAGGGCCGACCTATGGCTAGCGGCGAACCTTCAGCGAAAATCGATGCGCCCGTGCAGGAGCCAGCGGACATTTTCGAAGATGATGCGCTCAGTCCGCCGCTGTATGTCAGTGCGCTGATCGCAACCCTTGCCGCGCTGGCGTCGATCAACTCGGTATTGGGTGTTGATGAGCTCGCGGTGACGTCGTTTGCGCTGTCGATTTTCGGCTTCGCGTTTTCGTTTGCGTGCCGTTGGTACCGTGTTCCGGCTAAACTCCTCAATGGTCTCGCACTGTTTGTCGCCGCCTATCTAATTTTTCGCGTGGTTACCGGTGCTATCAGTATCTCCGCGCTGGTTCCAGTTAGCCAAAATCAGGGCGACTTGCAGATGGCAGTCATTCTCGAATGGCTGGCCGTAATTTACTCTTGGACATTGGTTGACGACCGCAAGGTGGTGGGATCGTCCATCTTGTCCATCGCGATGATCGGTCTGGTAGCGGCGTACGATGTCAACGTTGACCTCGTCCTGTTCTTCCTTGTCTATGTGATCTCGACCATCTTTCTCCTCATCCATCAAAACTATCTCCTCCACCGCACATGGGGGCGGATGGAGCAGGATTCGCAGGACTCTGAGTGGCGGCTACTGAACACGCAACTGGTGATGTCCGCCACGTGCGGCTTGCTCGCTCTGTTTGCGGGAATGCTCTTGGTGGTGCCGCTGCGTGCGGTCGGCTCGCATCTGTCTCTGGCGTCCGCGCTGCGTGGATTGGTTGACTTTGGCGCGCATGGTGCGGACGCTCCAACTTCGACCGACAACTTCTTTGACGATCCATCGTTTGCGATCGGCACAGGCAGTGGATTTTCAGCATCGGAAGAGACCGTCATGCGGGTCTATCCCAGCGATCAGCAGGAGCACTACTGGCGCGGGCGTACGTACGACAAATACACGTCGTCGGGCTGGATCAGCACGATGGCGGACAACCAGATTCCATTGCAGCCTGTCATCCTGGACAGCAGTAGGTACGCGGAGGAGTTTCGGTTGCCGGTTTCTCCGATCGATGCGCCTGAGCAGAGAACCGCGACCACACAGCTTTCCAGCAGCGTCGAGGTGCTCGGCGGGTTGACCAACACGATCTATTCTCCTCAGTATCCACTAGAGATTGATGTCTCGCAGGACGCTTCGTTCGCAGCTTGTTCGCTGCGAGGACGGCCAGATTGGACTCGACCATCCGGCGAGCGCGTTCACGTATCGCATCATTTCTTTGCAGGAAAGAGAAGATATTGCCGGTATGCGGCACGCTTCCGTGCGGCGTGTCAGCCCTCAAATCCGCTCTCTATACATCGATCAGCGAGGCGACAGCCTGTCCAGCGACGATACGCAATTGCTCGCCGAGACTGCCGAAAACATTGTCGCAGACCTTCCGCCCAACAGACAAAACGCGTTCGACCGTGCTGAGGCGATTCGCACATGGGTCAGCCAGTGCGCCATCTACAGTCTGGATGTTGGCGCAGTGCCGCCCGGACGCGATCCCGTCACGTATTTCCTGTTCACTTCGCGCCGCGGCTATTGCGATTTATACGCATCGTCGATGGCACTGCTTTGCCGATTTGCTGGTCTTCCCGCGCGCGTGGTGACTGGATTCGCGCCGGGTGTGCGACGCTCAGACGGCGGGTTTGACGTTCGCCTGAAGGACAAGCATGCCTGGTGCGAGGTCTATTTTGCGGGTTATGGATGGTATACGTTCGATCCCACCAGCGGCGTTCAGGTCGATTCGGACAAAAAGAACGATGCGTCACGCGGGAATTTTCTGGCGGCGTTTCTCACGAAGATTCGAAACTTCTTGATCCTAAACGGGCCTTTGCCGGTCGTATTGGTGACGATTGTTGTACTTTGTGCGGCCTACGTCATCAAAGTGGAAGTGGTCGATCGGTTTTTTCCGGCGCGGCGCGGGCGTAAGAGGCTTTCTTCCCCAGCCTCTGCAGATGACGCTGGCACGCTTTCAGAGCAGGAGATTGCAGAGACGCGCCTTGCTGTGACGGAGCGATGGTCTGCCGCACTCGAACTTCTAGGGGCATGGCGGCTGGTGCAGCATCCGTATGAGACGACGCGTGAATTTGTCGCTCGCTGCGGAAAGACGTTTGCCGAAGGCGAAGATGGGCCAGTCGCGAAGGCTGGCAATTTTGTGCCCTCGCTCGTGAAAGCTTTGGACGGGGCGAAGGCGCTCGAACGAATCTCAGAAGCACATCTCGCCGTGCGCTACGCGGATGCCGGCGATGCGCTCGTGCCTGTGGTTCAAAGCGAGCGTAACGGATCGGCGGAGCGCGACTTTCAAATGGTGGAATCTTATGTGAACTGGGGCCGAAAGTACGCAAAACGAACCAAGGCTAATCTTTCCGAGCGGACGCAGCGGGAGCCGGAGCCTGATCAACCGGGGCGCAGGGGCAGGGAGACGGTGGAAGTGTGAGAAGCCCTTTCCCCCAAGCCCCTTTCCCATAGGAATAGGACAGGGGAGCGACCTGTAGGGGCTAACCAAGCGAGCTTGCGAGTGCGGTTCGCCCTTCCCGTGCGGTGGTGCAATATGGGAGGGGTTCTCTAGCCACAACGGCTACTTCACTCAGCAAGGCGAGGAAAGAAGATCATAGGCGGGGACGCCTGCCCTACATAATCCCATCGAACCAAACAAACATGATATGCATTGAAATCGACGCTCTTGTTGAGTATAATGCGTCGAGTCCCTTAGGAGGAGCCCTTTCAAATGCCTTATGTGATTGCTGAGCCGTGTATTGGAGTCAAGGACAAGTCGTGTGTGGCCGTGTGCCCGGTAGACTGCATTCATGATGCCGGCGACATGTTGCTGATCGATCCGAACGAGTGCATCGACTGCGGTCTTTGCGAACCGGAGTGCCCGGTGGATGCCATCTTTATGGAGGATGAGCTCCCGGCACAGTGGAAAGAATACGCACAGAAAAACGCCGACTTCTTCAAGAAATAGTCTGAGCGAGAGACAGGTTTTCGCGCTAATTCATCAAACGGCGGCTGTAGGATCGAGCGATACCTGCAGCCGCTGTTTTGCATTTGGCAGGCACGTTCGGCAACTCTATCGCCCTTTGCGGGTCTAACGGCTTGGATCCGAATCTATGAAAATTGCTAACCTCGGACGCCTGATTGCGTTCATCATTATTGTCGGTCTGGTCGTCGGCGCGTACAACCTTTACCAAAGCCATGGCTCGATTTCGTTCACGGGACTAAAGAGCCTGATTCCGGCCACGACTCCCGGAGGCGCCGGCGCCGGTGGCACGGACCTATTGCTGCTCACAACCCCCTCCAAAGCAGGTTGGCTGCAAGATCAGGTGGATGAGTTCAACAAAGATCAGAGCGGAAAGTACCATATCACGCTTCAGTACGCGGAGTCACGTCAGGGGATGCAGGACATCATCAACGGCAAGACAAAACCGGTGCTGTTCAGTCCCAGCAGCCCGATCTGGATTTCGCGCCTCGCCGCATACACGGCTGAGCACGACAGCAAAGCGTACATCGATCCCGACGATATCAACACGTGCCGCGTCTTTTTGCGCACACCACTTGTAGTTCTGACAACGAAGGAGAAGGCCGCGTATCTTAGTCAAATATTCACGTCCCCGATGCCGTGGAGCACGATTAGGCTGTACAGCATCGGCCGGAAACACGCGCCGTGGGGAAGTATCAAGTTTTCACATGCCGATCCGCTTGTCGCGAACAGCGGCATGCTCACGCTCGGACTGATTCTGAGCGAGTATGCAGATCATTCCGACAGCTCTAAGCCGTTGGAACAGCTCGCAACGGATCCTGGTTTCTTGACGTACCTTACGGACATCGAAAAGGGATTGCTTTACGATCAGCCTGCGAAAACTGGATCACAGCCTCTAGTGAACGCCTATGCCGACGATCCTACCAGCCGCGATTTCATCACCGCGTACGAATCCGCCGCGCTCTCGGCGGCAAGCGCGAATCCCGATCTCGTCGTGATCTATCCCAATCCGACGATCATTTCCGACGAGATGGTCGGAACGCTCCAGGCGGATTGGGTGACGCCGGATCAGGCGCAGGGAGCGCAACTGTTCATGCAGCAGCTTGCGTCGCAAGATTCGTTGCAGGACGGGCTAAAATACGATATGCGGCCGTATTCGTCGAACGGCTCGCTGTCTCTCGATTCGGTTTTGGAACAGCACGCGTCGCAAGGATTCCAGGCAAGCTACCATAAGGCCATCGAGATGCCGCCGTACGCGGCGTTGAACGATGCCGCGTTCCAGTGGCGACTCCATGTCGCACACATGCCCGTGCAGTAGCGAAGATTGGCGAATCGGGTAGCATCTGTTAGATATGGCAAGAACAAACCCGTACACAGAAGCGCTGAAAGAGCCGGCAAACCTGATCGGTTTTGCGACTCTGGCAGCGACATCGCTTGCGGTCAACAACCCGCTGCCGGTGCTGTGCGGGATTGTGGTTGAGGCGGCGTATCTGCTTTTTGTGCCGGAGACGAAATGGTATCGCGACCGTCTCACGAATCGCGGACAGTCCAAGACAAGCCTCGCATGGCAGGTGCGTCGCGATCAAGTTCTTAGCACTCTTCGGCCCGATCTGCAGAGCCGGTTTCGTCGTCTCGAAATCGCCCGAGCGCAGATCGATACCAAGGTGCGCAGCCAGGTCTCGTTCAAGCCGGAGATGCTGGACAAGCTCGATCAGCTCCTATTGCAATTCTTGGACTTTTGCGCCACCGAAACAACGTTCCGCACGTATCTCTCCGATTTGATCGATCAATTGAGCGTAAATGACGGGGCACGGCCTCAACCAATCTTTGACTCTCGGCCAGGCTATATTCCGCCTCAATATACAAAAGTCCGCAACTACGACCAGCAGTACTACGCATCTCCAGAGCCACTGGCAGGCAATGTTCCCAAGCGTAAGCCGGGCTCGGATTTGTCGCCCGACAACTGGGTGACTTGGGCGGTCAACCAGATTCAGTTGAAGTTCAATGCGCAGCTTAATCAACTCAATCCCGAATCTGAAACCGATCCCGCACTGAAAGAGCTGAAGCAGAAGCGCGCGGATGTCCTGTCGCGCCGCAACGATCATGTCGCGCAGATGGGCAAGGCGATTGTTAATCTCGACCTGCAGGTGCAACTGATCGAGGACACATTCGGCCTGATCAACGACGAAGTCAGCACGCGAAACCCGGACCAGGTGATCGGTGAAATCGACAGCTTGATGCTGCAGACAGAGACGCTGACGAAAACGCTGCAGGAGATCGGTCAGTTTGACCAGGTTCAGGCGGGGCTTTCGGCGGGATAGGAAGCCCTTTCCCCAGCCCCTTTCCCATAGGAATAGGAAAGGGGAGTAAGTTGAGACGATGCCGAGACGCCGCAATCTGCATGCGAAAAATGGCCCAGCGGTCATAGAGCGTTCCTAAATTCTTTAGTTTTGTCAGAACCGACTGCCTCACCATGCATGAAATTACCCTATCCCCGTCGTATTACCAGCGACATGTTATAATAGATCGTGCTGAAAGCGGTGAGTTTGGGAGAGGGCGGCGAAAGTATTCCGAGCGAGTCGCTGCGCGAGAAGGCTCAGTGGGTCGAGGAACGCCTGACGGAGCATTTCGGTACGCGTCCTTATAATCCGGATGCCTACGATTCCGATTTGATGGGCGCGTTGATTGCGACTGTCTTGAGCCAGCATACGTCGGATTTGAATTCCGGGCGAGCTTACCAATCGCTGAAGAAGACGTTCGAAGGGGATTGGAGCCGAGTGCGCAATGCGCAGGAGAGCGCGATCGCGGATGCGATTCGGCAGGGCGGCCTCGCGGATGTGAAGGCGCGGCGCATCAAGAATCTCTTACAGGACGTATACGAGCGCACAGGCGGCCATACTCTGGATGTGCTAAGAGGTTCGAGCAGCGATTCTGAGAAGCTGGAGTTTTTGAAGAGCTTCAATGGGGTCGGACCAAAGACGGCAGCCTGCATTTTATGCTTCAATTTGGGTCAACCGGTGATTCCGGTTGACACGCATGTCCACCGAGTTTCGAAGCGGATTGGCTTGATCGGTCCGAAGACCAGCGCGGACCAAGCCCACAATGAGCTCCTGGCACTATTGCCGGCAGAAAATGCGTATTCATTTCATGTCCACCTGATCGAGCATGGGCGGCAGATTTGCCATGCGCAGCGTCCGCGCTGCATTGACTGCCCAGTCAAAGCGCGATGTCATTTTGTACACGCCGAAAATGCGGAACAATTAGTCGTAAGCAAGCTAGTCGAAAAGCCACTCAAGTCGCGGCGTACTGTCCGACAAATGCATTAAGCTATTGCGAAATAGACTCCATCGATAAAGAATGACTTCAAGAAATACCACCAACCTCTGCATCAATGCCGTATTGATTGGTGCAGTGATCGCAACTCCTTCCTTCGCCGCCGACAGCAGCCTCAAGGGATTGCCAAAGACCGGCGAGTTCGACCAAATTTCCAGCATTACGTCCCCGCGTTATTCCATGAAGTTAACGGATCGGGTCACCTTTAAGGGCGACCGCTACAGGCGCGAAAGCGAAGATCCCGAAAAATTCATCGAGTTTGACGACATTGACGATGGCCAAAGTTTCTATCGGTACGTGCCGTCGCAAAGCGTTGCTCTGCGAATCGATGTCAAGGAGAAGCAGACAGGCGCGCTCGAAGAGCTTAAGAGCCAGACATCGGACATGCTTGACGGTGCCGACAAGACTGGCGATGCAAATGTAAACGGCTACGACTGCACCACTTACAGTCGCACGTTGCAGGGTGGCGCGAAGGTGACCATGTGGCTGTCGAAGTCGGCCAAGTTCCCGTTCGTGCTCAAAACAGTTTATGTCGATCCGAACGAAAATGTGACACGTACGACTTCCATAGACAACATAAAGCTGGACGTTCCAGTGGATGACGATCTCTTCACATTGCCGAAGGGAACGAAAATCGTCCAGCAGCCGCCGCCAAGCAGCCAGACCGGTGGTAGCCAGACGCAGGCGCCAGCGCCGGCCGACGATTCCCAGCAGGGAAACTCGGCTTCAAAGTAGAATACGAAATTTGGGACGATCCCAATTCGGCACGGCAGCCGCATTGGGACGGGCCAAGTCACAAGCGAGGTATCTGAATGAACGCGTTTAGCAGGACATGGATTCGTCCGTTTTCGTCTGTCAATTTTGCCCTTTTCTTGGCGGCCTGCGGATCTGCACTTATTGCAGTTGCGGCACCGCCGAGCAAGGCAATGGCGGACACAAATTCGTTCACGCTCAAGCAGCCGTTGAACAATGCAACCGTCCGCGAAACGGTTCCGATTCGTGTCCCCAGAAACGAACTCGATCAGTCGGCCTATGCAACCGTCACCATTGACGGCGCATTTCGTGCGGCACCTGCAGCGCCGGAAGAGGGCGATAAAATCTTTTCCTGGGACACCAAGAATCCTTTCACCACGCCTGACAAGCCCGATCAGGAGCAGACCACTCCCGACGGCAGCCACACCGTCGTAGTCGATCTTTACGACCATGACAGCAACTTGATTGCCGAGGCCACTTCGACGGTCAAAGTCGCGAACAAGATTTCGTCGCTACCGGACGGTGTCCATTTGATGTACAAGTGGCGTCCCAACGAAACGATCTCCTACAATCGTCATGTGGATGTCGTCCAGACGGACGGCGGTCAAAAAACAAAAATTCAAAGCGCAGACGTGAAACTTGACCGCTCGGTTGAGGATATTTCCAACGGTGAGATTCTCCTACGCGACGATGTCAACGGCTCGGGCCAGATCACGTTCGGGGCTGCAGCAAACCCGGAAGACCTGGCTCAAGTCTATAAGTTGTCGTCCAAATACTGGACCGTAGACAAATTCGGTGCGCTGCTCACGGACAACAAGCCGATCGGCAACGGAAATCATTTCGGATTTTGCGTTCCTGAGTTGCCAAGTCAACGCGTCAACACGGGGGATTCTTGGCAGACGCATCTTTGGGCTGCAATCGAGTGGGCGTCTGATGAGCCGACATTCCTTCGTGGAACGGCGCATCTTGATGGTTTTGAGTGGCAGGACGGCTATCCCACCGCGAAGATCACGGAGACGTACGACGGAATGGGGCGCTTCAACCTGATCGCGTCGTCCAATGTGCCGCCAGTTGAAGCGGGGAATGTTCACATCGTCCGCACGGTCTGGTTTGCCCTACGAGGCCGGATTTGTCGTGCGCATCGTTTCAAGTGCAGACATTTCGTCGAATATGAGCTCCACTCAGTTCGCCGCGCTTGGCAGTGGGGCTGAGTCAAGTCCTGGCGATAATGGGAACAATCCGTTTGTGCCTACAAATGGCGCAATGCGGCAGCAGGGCGGAGATCTAAGTGGCAACATTCCGAATCCCATGATGCCGAATCAGCCGGGCGCACCTGGGATGAACCCGCTCACCCAGGTTCACACGCAAGATTCGCAGCAGGTGCCAGTGACGCTTAACATCACTGACCGGATGGTCTTTACAGGCATCAGTTCATCCTAGTTGCGAGAACCGTGAATGTGATCGCGTTGCCCGCGGAAGTCGTCAAGAAAGCTATTTGGTTTGGTAACGCTGAATCCTAAAGTCGAGGGCAAGCACGAAGAGGTTACGCCGGAAGAACATCGTCAGGAGCTAACGGAGCATCTCGGTGAACTCCGTTCGCGCCTAATTCGTTCGGCGGTCTACATACTGCTGGGGATGGTTGTGATGTACAACCTCTTCCCGGCAGTTTTTCATGCTGTCGTCGAGCCAATCAACACCGCACTTCACGAAATCGCAATGAAACGGCCTCCCGACGAGCGCACACTCGCCGGAGGTTTCGTGTTCCACAACTTTGCGGAACCGTTCTTCTTGCGCCTTCAGCTCAGCATGATCGGAGGACTGGTGATCGCCGTCCCTCTGATGACGCTTGAGATTTGGGGATTTGTTCTGCCCGCGCTGACAGCAAGCGAACGTCGCTTGGTGCAGTTCATTGCGCCATTCACCGTTTTTCTGTTCGTGCTCGGCGCGTCGCTGGCATACCTAATCATGCCGTCAGCGATCCACTGGTTCCTGCTGTATTTAGCTGATTTTCCGAATGCAATTTTGCTACAAGACCCGCAGGCTTATGTGCTGTTTCTCGTCAAGATGATCATCGCGTTCGGGCTTGTGTTCCAGTTGCCGGTGATCATGATGGCGCTGGGCAAATTTGGGATCATTCGCGCCAAGATGCTGACGAAATACTGGCGCTATATCGTGGTTGGCATCACGACCGCAGCGATGATCATCACGCCGTCCAACGATCCATTCTCCATGATCGTGATGGCGGTGCCGCTGGTGCTTTTGTTCTTCGTGAGCATCTGGCTGGTGAAGCTGGTCGAACCTAAAACCGAAACCATAAAATAACTGGTGAATTGACGGGTAAAGTTTTCGTAAGAAATTGAATACAATCTCTCCACATGGCCACTGAAACAACTATTCGTGCCGAAGCTGTTTCCACTGCCGTACCCCAACCAGCTAAAATCACTTCAACCGCCGCACGCCTGAAGGCCGACTCGGTTCCAATCCCCGAGCTGAGCCTATTCTTTGTCGTTTGCCTCGCAGACATGCTCTCGACAATTTATTGGTACCAGCACGGAATCGCGTCCGAATCCAATCCGCTACTGGCGTACTGGCTGAAGCGCAGCACTGCCGATTTCTGCATCGCCAAAATGTGGAGCTTTGTTCCGCTTGCGATTGTCTGCATCGTCTTTCGGAAAACATACCACAAGTTCATCACCAAAGCACTTAGGATTGCCATCGCCGCCTATCTGGGCATCTATTTTGTGTCTATCGCGGGACAGTATCTGATGCATCGTTAAGCAAGGCTCAGCCTTGACCGTTTACGCGCTGCCAAACGAGTACAGTGCCATATGTTTGGTGCCCGCGCACGGCGCTTGGCCGATTTTTATGACAGTTAAAGCAGCGCTAAGTCTGGTCGGAGTGACGGTTAAGAAAAGTCCTACACCCCGCTGCGATCGGTTTTGCGCTCGATCAACGCAGGTTCGCCTGGGATCGCTTCACCCTCGATATACTTCAGATCGAAGTCGTCCAAAACGTTCGCAACATTCTCCTCTTCGACAAAGCTAATCGGCATTGTGTGAGAGTGCCGACCATGCCAGCTCAAAAACGGCAGGTCAGACTGCGCGTCTGGCGCGGCCCAGACACGCATATGATGGGTGTCGATGAACGCCGCAGTTTGCTGAGGCTCGTACGGCACCCAGCCGCTCCCCGGATACCAGACTTCCACCCACGCATGTGCGAGAACCATCGAATGGGATGTCAGCATGCTGGATCTGTCAGCGGAAGTGGGATATTCGATGCGTCCGCCAAGCGTGTAGCCGCCGATGAAGCGCGCAGGAATATCTGAAGCGCGCGCGAGGGCGATAAAGAGGTTCGCAAGGCCGTCGCAGAGCGACGTTCGGCTATGCAAAACACTGACCGCGTCGATCTTGCCGTTTTCGGTATTGACGCCATAGTGAATGTTTCGCATCAGCCACAAGCTGATTGCAGATGCGGCGTCTGCCTGCGAATGCGCTCCTGCCGTGATCTGCCTGGACAAGGTACGGATCGCGGGTGAATCCGACTGCGCTCCGGGCGACGCGACCAAATAGGGAGCCGCGATCGCCGCATCGGAACTTTCGGGAAAAGACGTGTCGCTCAGAGGCGCATCGAGGTCGGTCGAGATATCGATCTGGCTGAATTTTGCTTCCACCAGATAGTCGCCGGCCACAACTGGGCCGCAAGTGAGCACTTTATAGCGGTTGCCGAACAAGTCAGTGCCGTCGGACGTTGTGAGGGTGGGGAGAGTAGTTGTGACGCTGACATCGGCCACTTTCGGATTGCTTCCCAGCCGATTTTTTAGAGCGGACGCATCTGACGGGACTGGAATGCGGACAAGCAGGTCGCCGCACGCCTCCGGCACATGAAGGACAAACTTGTCGGTTAGATCCGCAGTCGTGCGCATGCTGCCGTCGACAATGACCGAGTCTGCAAGAGATTGCCGCGCAAGAAGAACCCACACCGCGACAGTCAGTACAGTCGCCAAATTGAAGAGCCGACAGGGAATAGGTGTCCTTTCATGCATGATTGTGAGAACCCGCGAAAGTTGGGAAGGCGTGAGTACACATTACCCTACGCCATAAGTCCAATTGCCGTTCACGACCTCACGCAACAAAAAAGCCGCTGGTCAAAAAATATTGACCAGCGGCTAAGGCGACTAATTGGCAGCTACGGAAGCTGCTGAACGAGGTACGGACTTCCGGCGCTGACATTCCCAGCAGAATCGAACGCATAGAGCCGCACGTACAGTAGACCGTCTGTAGGCATGCCTGTGAGTGTCAATGTGGTCGCGTTGCCGGTTGAGTAGTACGACGAAGGGTATGGCACCAGGCCATTGCAGTAGACATCTACGCGGTATCCCGTGACGGCGACATTATCCGTGGTCGCTGGCCAGTTGAGAAGGCAGCCGGTGGGTATCAGATTGGATGCCGTTGGTGCAACTGGTGCGACCGGCGCGAATACGTCCGTACCGCCCGCCAGTATTTGGTATGTGAATGCCCAATCAGACGATCCGACACTGTTTGCCGCATGGACTGTCGCCGTGTAGGTGCCGGGAGTACCGGACGGGCTCGGCCAGATCACATTGAAGTTCGAGTCGACAGTCATGCCTGCCGGTCCGCCGACGATTGTGCATGTTGGCGCGGGATTACCAGTGACGTATAGCGTCATTGGAGAAAATGCCGATGCGCCGCCGGGCGGCAATACACCCCAGCCAGTACCGGGAATGCCGTAAGGCCCAAGCTCTCCCGCCTGACCCGACCACGTTGCGGTTGGAACCGAGCCGGATGTTGTATAGACCGTGTTTGACGCTCCCGATTTGTTTCCCGCTGCGTCGAATGCATACACCGTGTAGTTGTGACTCGAGCCTTCAGCAAGTCCCCCTATTGTGATTGAGTTTGTCGGTGATGAGCCTCTAAGATACGTTGTGTACCCGCCGCCCCTGCCAGAGTGACCGATAGTTTCGTAGACGTTGTAGTATGCGACGCCGTCAGCGCTGTCAGTCGAAGCCGTCCACCCTAGGCTAATGGAACTTGCGGTCACACCAGTTACGACAAGATTTGTCGGCGCTGTTGGTGGGACGGTATCAACTGTCACCAGCGTGATCGTATTTTGCGCTTCGACGCGGCCGGAGTTGTCGGTTGACCAGAAAACTACCGTGTGGCTGCCGAGAACAGGGTTGAAGATCGGAGCGGTGTAGGTGGTTTGCGCTCCGCCGTCGATAGTGTAGTAGGTCGCGGCAACGCCGGAGGCATCGTCGGTTGGCGTAAGGGTAAGCGTTGAGTTTGCGATGGACGGCGTGGTGACCGGAGGCGAGAGATCAACCTTGACGTAAATCGTGGTCGGATATTCGGAACTGCCCTTGTTGTCCACGCTCCAGTAGACCAGCTTATGCGCACCGGGAGTAGATACCGACAGCGGACCCGTGTAGATGGTTTTTGCACCGCCATCCATCGTGTAGTACGTGTAGGCGATTGGGTTTGCGGTTGCCTTCGCGGTAAGCGTGACTGTTACGGGCGACCAGTACCAGTTGGCCAGCTTGCCGGGTGTTCCAGAGAGCGACGAGGTCGTCATGGGAAGCAAGGACGCCGGAACAATTGTCCCCCCGGTGACCGGAAAGTTTGCCTGAATGCCCCCAGGATTATTCGTGGTGTCGAAATTGATGTACGACTGCGCAGGGTTAATTACAATCGCCGACGGCGCTGTTGAGGAAATCGGCGTCGCGAGGACAAGCTCAAAGTCGTAGGATACGCTGTTGTCGATCGTGCCGACAAACGATTTGCTTCCCAGGGCGACTTGCGAGGTGCCAAACGTTGCGCCCTCCGCGTAAATGGTCGCGCTCACCTTTTTCTTCCTCGTGAAGTCGTACGTGTATGTGCCTGTTGCGAAGGTGCCGTCGCTGAACATCACGTTGGTAAGGACAAATGTCGTGATGACGTCAGCCGCGCGAACCGGCGAGCAGAGCGCAAGCTGGGACAGAAAAATAGCAGCCAAAGCTGCTGCCACCAATTTGGAAACGCTGGGCTGTGCGTTTTTCATTCGAGTACGTCCTCCAAGACACTTCAAATAGCCGTTAAGCCTGTCGCAGACTGGCTTAATTACGGTAATGTTTGGACAGTGGAGGCTCGTGCGGCGTGCAAAAATACAGGCATGAAGCACTATTGCAGCAATAAAATGAAAAATTAGGGCCTTGCATGCGTCGCATGTGCAAGGCCTCAATACCGGAAATTGGTCGGGGTGACAGGATTTGAACCTGCGACCACTTGTACCCCATACAAGTGCGCTACCAAGCTGCGCTACACCCCGATACAGGACGATATGTTACTTCGTGGACGGAGAATTTGTCAAGGCGGAATGAACCTGCGACCACTTGTACCCCATACAAGTGCGCTACTATGATTGATCAATATTAACCGAACAAACGTGCGTTGACCCTCACCGAGCGCTATGGTAGAATGCAGCATGACGTTCTCCGTTCATGCGCTTGCCAGCGGCTCCTCCGGCAACTCCATGCTTGTAAAGCACGTTACGGCCGGGGCGTCAACGTTCCTCCTGGTCAACGCTGGCCTCACCATGCAAGGCATGAAGGATGCGCTCGCGCTGCACGGGGTGCGTCCGGAGATGCTTTGCGCGATCGTCCTCACCCACGAGCACACCGACCATGCCAAAAGTGCCTATCCCATGGCGCGAAAGTTCGGCATACCCCTTGTTGCCAATGAACGGACGCTAGACAGCGTGATGGGCGCGAAGGCCGAAGTGTCGTTCGAAATCCTTGACACCGGCGACTCAATGAAATTCGGTGAAATCACGGTGGAGACGTTCCCGGTGCCGCACGATGCCGCGGATCCAGTGGGTGTCAATGTCCTGTCAGGTGGGTACAAAGTCAGCCAGATCACCGACGCGGGCTGTATCACTCCGGCTATCCGTGCAGGTGTGCGAAACGCCGATCTGCTGATCTTGGAAGCCAATCATGACGTTTATCGTCTCAAAACTGGGCCATATCCGGATATCCTGAAGCGCCGAATTCTGTCGGATCGGGGGCACCTTTCGAACGAAACCGCCGTAGGACTCTTGGTGGATCATTTGATTGACAAAGGCCCTTGCGCGATGTGGCTCGCCCATCTCAGCAAGACTAACAACCTGCCGAAACTTGCCATGAACTACGCACGCGCGACGCTCAAGCTGCAGACACGTTGTCCATTCGTACTCGACATCGCTCTGCGCGATAGGCCATCGGTCTCATGGTCGCCGGGTGAGCGTTCCGTCCAACTTGACCTATTCCAATAGTATCGCAGGCATCGACGCCAGCGATCCAGGAGCCTTCCAGCTTATGTCCGACCAGATGCAAGTCGCCTCCAAGCACGCCCAGCAGCTCCGCGACAAACTGCACCACGCCAACTACGAGTATTACATCCTCGACCAGCCGACGCTTTCCGATGCCGAATACGACCAGGCGCTCAAAGAGCTTACCGCGCTCGAAACCAGTCATCCTGAAATCATTACGGCGGATTCGCCGACCCAGCGGGTAGGGGCATCGCCAGCTTCGGACTTTCCGACCGTCACGCACCGCACGCCGATGCTGTCGCTCGCGAACGCGTTTGATGAGGACGATCTTCGCTCGTTCGACTTGCGTGTTCGCAGGCACCTGGGCATGGAAGAATCCGGTGGCGATCCGGTGATCTACCTTTGCGAATTGAAGATCGATGGTCTAGCGGTATCGATTACGTACGAGCACGGCTCAATGAAGTCTGCATCAACGCGCGGCGATGGAATCACGGGCGAGGATGTGACGCTGAATATTCGCACGATTCGGACAGTACCTCTTCGCCTGCACGGCGAGGATTTCCCCAACCTGATCGAGATTCGCGGCGAAGTCTATATGCTGCATTCGGAGTTTGCGCGGGTGAACGTGGACCGCGAACGCGAGGGCAAGCCGACATTCGCAAACCCCCGCAATGCCGCCGCAGGCAGCATCCGGCAGCTTGATCCCAAGATTACGGCTTCGCGCAATTTGGCGACCTTTTTCTATACGATTGGCTACTCAACCAGCAGATTTGCTAAAGATCAAGCCGAATTGTTGGACAAACTTAAGCAGTGGGGATTGCGGGTTAATCCGCATTTCCGCCGCTGCGACGGCATTGACGCCGTGCTAAAGTTCATCGAAGAGTGGTCAACTAAGAAGGCCGATCTGCCGTACGACATTGACGGTATTGTGGTGAAAGTCTGCGACTTTGCTCTACAGCAGGATTTGGGAGCCCTGGACCGAAATCCGCGCTGGGCGATCGCGTACAAGTTTCCTGCGCAGCAGTCGAAGACGAAGATTCGCGATATCATTGTGCAAGTTGGACGCACCGGTGCGCTGACGCCGGTCGCAATTGTCGATCCGGTGACCCTGCCGCCAGCGTCGGTGGTGCAGCGCGCGACTCTGCACAATCAGGACGAGATCAACCGAAAAGATGTGCGTATCGGCGACACGGTTTTGATCCAGAAGGCGGGCGACGTAATCCCGGAGATCGTTTCGGTGGTGATCGCGGAGCGTCCAGCGGACGCGAGGCAGTTTCGAATGCCGCCGATCTGTCCTGCCTGCGGAACGCCGGTGGTCAAGCCTGAGGGCGAAGCGGTTTCGCGCTGCCCGAACCGCAACGGCTGCCCCGCGCAGCAGTCGCAACGAATCCTGCATTTTGTTTCGCGTGGCGCAATGGATATCGAGGGGGTTGGCGATAAGCTGGTGCTTGCTCTTCTCGACGCTGATCTGATCAAGGACGCGGGCGATCTCTACAGTCTCAAGAAGGAGCAGCTTGCCGCGCTCGAGAGGATGGGCGACAAATCGGCGGAAAATATCGTCACGGCCATCGAAAACAGCAAGCAGCCGAGCCTCGCGCGCTATATTTACGCTCTCGGAATACGGCATGTCGGGGAGCATACGGCCGAGGTGCTGGCGCAGGCGTTTGGGAGCGTAGAAGCTCTGAAAAGCGCGACGGTCGATCAACTTAACGCTGT
This sequence comes from uncultured Armatimonadota bacterium, assembly GCA_963699265.1. GTDB lineage: Bacteria > Armatimonadota > Armatimonadia > Armatimonadales > Capsulimonadaceae > CAXSEA01. Next base: position 4,605,533 of record OY969427.1, read on the forward strand.
CCACGAGATTGGGCTGACCACCGCGGAGAGCGTCGTAGAGTTTTTCGGTGAAGAAGACGCTGCCGAACTGCTCAAGAAACTCGACGCGGCGGGAGTCATGCCGCAAGCAGGGACAGATGCGAAAGTTTCGGATCAGTTCGCGGGACAGATTTTTGTGTTCACAGGCTCGCTGACTATGCCGCGCGATGAGGCCGAGGCGATGGTCAAGCAGCGTGGCGGCCGAGCATCGTCGTCGGTTTCGAAGCAGACGAGCTATGTGGTCGCCGGCGACAACGCAGGCTCCAAGCTGGACAAGGCAAAGCAACTGGGCGTCAAGGTGCTGACCGAGGACGAGTTCAAGGGGATGGTGGCGTAGGGTTGAAGTCTGGAAAGCAAGGATTTAATAGAAACTGCAAACGAGCGACCATCTTACATCCTCAAATCTCGGTTAACAGTTGTGCTCGAAAAATCCTGATTCAGCTTCAATCCGAAGCTGTAGCGAAACTGGGGCGTTCTCAACTGCGATTGGCAATCGGGCAGGCTCGTAATCTAAGGAGAGATTCCCGATAATCTCGTTCATTGCCATCTTCAAAGTACTTGAAGCCAGTTTGACGTACTTCTCGCAATTGTCTATTCCAATAAACTGACGACGTTCTTGAATGGCGGCTGCCGCTGACGTCCCGCTTCCAACGAAGCAGTCCAATACCAAATCCCCCGGTTCTGTAAGGAGACGTATAACGCGGCGCGGAAGTTCAATTGGGAATTTTGCCTCGTGGTCGTCATTTGCTCGTACTGAAGGAAAGGTCCAGACCGCTCGCGATCCCCAAGCCTTCCATTCGTCTTTTGACAACCTGTCTCTATTTATAATGGTCGGGCCAGGTTTCCAGAATATATAAATATACTCGAATTCGTCTACGGCACGATAGCTCACTGTATGCCATTTGCTATTTTCCCAGGCGGCATCCTTTACCCAAACGCGACGGTCGTAAAGGTATAAGCCAGCATCCGCTGCGTACTCTTCAATTAGGCCGCCAACAATCTTCACTCTAGTCTGAGATTCGTACTTGCCGCCTCGGATGTTGTTGCCATTGAGTCGGCGGTCAATAGTTTGCTCACTGCATCCCATGATGGTTGCAAGTTGGCTGCGAGTGTAGCTTGGGTATTCTGCCCACGTCCGTACGACTTGTTCCCTGGTGATGTCGCTGCGCTTGCGCCTCGATACATTATCCGCCATGATACGCGGCATGTTTGGATCCTTAAAGCAGAGAATATCTGCAATGTTGATCGCTAGGAATCCTCCGGGCCTTAAGACGCTCTGGTGGCCTCCGATAGTACGTCGAAGAAGGTTTTTCCAGTCAAAGAAGGACATGTCGCTCTCGTATGCTTTGCCGACGTGATACGGCGGTGACCATACGCTAAGCGCCACGGATTCGTGCTCCACATGCTCTTCAAGCTTTCGCGCATCACCGAGATAAACGCCGTTTGGAGTGAGTCTCATTATCCCTTCCAGTTGTAGTCAATTTGTTTCGTGCCTGCATCGTATGTTACCCGCTGCACTCTCCAAGGCGTTATGTTTTCCAGGAGACTGAAGGCAAGACGTACACGAAAGGTTTCTCCGCGCGCATCCGAATGGGGACCAGCACGCCAAATAGTGTGTTGAGCATCTGGGTTATAAATGTGCTGCAATTTACCGTTCGGCAGTGCAGCTAACACGAGTGCCTTGAGGACATGCGTACTTCCTTGGTCCTCATAGTGGAAATGCGCCACTAAAGTCGTTGAGAGGTAGGGCACAGCCTGATATCGCGAAATAGATGGTATCTGGCCTTGAACGGCAATCGTACTTCCGGCCTTGATCTGATTCACAGTCAGCGAGGTTTCAGACATTTGCAGCCGAGCACTCGTTTGCTCCTTTTCGGCTTTGCTTTCCACAAAAAGGGCCTGTCTAATTTGTAGATCGGGAAGGATTACGTACCGGGCTTTGCGATAATCCACATTTCCTAAGATGCGAGTGTTGATATGATAGCCGCCGAGCTTGTCCATCATTTCGCGCGCGATATCCTCAGCGACATTCTGGGCTTCATCGGGGCTTGTCAAGAATATGTCAAATGCATCAAATCCTATGTCAACTGCGGCTTGGAATAGGGTGCGAAGACTAGCCTTCTCGATGATTTCGATTTCGAGGTCTGATAGTGTTGACGGGTCTTTAATGTGGTAGCCGGGCAATCGCCTTCCTCCGAAACTTTCTGGACGCTATTTCTCCGTCGCTAAACAAATATCCTGTAAATGCAGCTTTCGCCCGCTAGCACTTTTAAACTACGCTTTCCCCAACCCCCTCGGAACCAAAGCCCGGTCCAGCAGCTCGAATCCTCCCTGCACCACTAGCGCCATGACGGCGGCGGGGATTGCGCCGGCGAGCATGGTGAGCATGTCGTCGTTAGCGAAGCCCTGCGAAATGCGTTGGCCGTAGCCGCCTGCGCCGACAAATGCAGCGATGGTCGCCGTGCCGACGTTGATCACAGCCGCAGTCTTGATGCCACCGAGGATGGAACGGGTCGCGAGGGGCAGTTCGATTTTCGTCAGGCGGACCGAAAGCGGCAAACCAAGCGCTTCGGCGGATTCGCGCAGGGCTGGCGAGATGTCTAAAAGGCCTGTGAACGTGTTCCGCACAATCGGCAGCAGCGAATAGAGGAAGAGCGCAACCAATGCGGGGCCGTTGCCAATGTGGAAAATCGGGATCAGGAAGACGAACAGCGCGGGCGAGGGGATTGTCTGAATGACGCTCACAACCGGCAAGATCAGGTTGCCTGCCTGCCGCGTTTGAAACGACCAAATCCCCAGCGGAATGCCGATTAGGCATGCCGCGAGCAGCGACACAAAGACGAGCTCGAAATGCTGCACCGTGAGCGCGCCGAGATCGGGCGCGAAAATCGCCGACATTAACGTTTCGTGTGAACCGCCCGTCTCAAGGGATGGTGTTCCCGACACGAAATTGCTGGCGATCTGGGCGTACGGCTCGGCGCGCAAGTCTGCGTCGGCGTTCATTTTGACCATCGCGTCCGCGCTGATCTTGCCTTTCAGCTTTTGCAATGCGGCCCATGCGAGCGGATGCTTTGATGGCAAGTCGGTGCGGTACAGCAGGACGGCATCGTACTCCGGGAAGTAATGCTTGTCGTCAGTTAATACGCGCAACTTATACTTTTCGATGGCGGCGTCGGTGGAGTAGGCGTCGGTGACGTCGATGTCGCCCTGCTCAATCGCGCGATAGGCTAGGCCATGGTCAAGGCCCTGTGGCGAACTGAACGGCAAACCGTAAGCGGCCTTGAGTCCTGGCCAACCGTCTGCACGTTTCAAGAACTCGGCAGAGAGGCCGAGCTTGAGTTCAGGATGTTTGGCGATGTCGGAAATTGACGTGATTCCCAGCTTGCTCGCTGTGTCTGCACGCATTGCGAGCGCGTAGGTATCGTTGAAGCCAAGCGGAACGCCAACCGCGAGTCCCATCGGCGCGAGCTTTGAGTTGAGCGTGGGAAGCTCTTGCGGGCCAGTGAGCTTCAGAAGATCGGAAGAGATCGTACCTGTGTACTCGGGATAGATGTCGATGTCGCCGTTCTTGAGCGCGGCAAAGACGATACCCGTGTTTCCCAGCCCCTGTTTGTGTATCGCCTGCGCGCCGCTCGCTTTGGTTGCGGACTGCTTAATGATTTCCGCGAGGATATAGGATTCGGTGAAGCGTTTTGAGCCGACGGTGAGGGGTGGTTCGGCGTGGGCGACTGAAGTAACTAGCAGCGCAATCAAAAACGCCCAGAGAAGCCCTTTCCCCCAGCCCCCTTTCCCATAGGAATAGGAAAGAGGGCATGCGCGGCATGGACTTGTAGCGCGCTGCGACACTTGTTCCATGCAGGCAATGGTGATCCCGCGATCACCGCTCTTGGGAAGACGACGTCCAAGTTTTGCTTGAATTGGTTTCATGGCACCACCGCTGGGCCGCGTTGGGCGTTGAGGAATTCGGTGACGTACGGTTCGCTCGGCGACTTTGAGAGCGTTTCGAGCGTGCCGGATTGGACGATATGTCCCTCGCGCATGAGCGAAATGTCGTCGCCGAGGAACGCCGCCTCCGACAAATCGTGCGTTACCATGACGACCGTCTTATGCAGTCTGGCGAAAATCTCCTTGAGGTCTCGCTGCAGTTCGTAGCGTGTGATGGGATCGAGCGCGCCAAGCGGCTCGTCGAGCAGGAGGGTTGGCGGATCGAGCATTAGGGCGCGGATGAGCGCGACGCGCTGGCGTTGTCCACCGGAAAGCTCAGACGGAAATTTTTCCAGCGCAGACGCGGGTAGTTGAGTCAAGGCACACAGCTCGTCGATACGTGACTTCGTTTCGCTGGCGGGTTTCTTGAGATAGTCGGCCAGAAGCGATGCGTTTTCCGCTGCGGTTAGATGCGGAAACAGTCCGCCCTCCTGAATCATGTAGCCGATTTTCTGGCGGATGATCAACAGATTTTCTGGCGTGGCAAGTGCGCCATCCACAGTGACCGTGCCGCTGTCGGGCGTGACAAGTCCGACGATGATGCGCAGCAATGTCGATTTGCCGCAGCCGCTCGGGCCGATCAAAACTGATGTTTTGCCGCTCGCAAACTCCTTTGTGGTGGACAAGAGAGCGTTGTTGCCGCGATAGGATTTTGAGATTTGGTCGAGTTTGATCATAGGTGACCCTCACCCCCAGCACGCCCTCACCCCCAACCCCTCTCCCATAGGAATGGGCAAGGGGAGAAAGATCGATGAGCAAACCTTTCGCAGATTATAGTCACCACGCCCATGTATCGGCGGCACCTTTAAAAGGCCCGACGATTTCGTCCGTGATCCAACCGCCGTAGAAGTCGCCGTCCTGCGCGCGCACCTGCTCATCGTCGATGAAGCAGGCGTCCATGCGGCTTGGATAGAACGCGACGTGGTTTGCCAGTGCGATATATCCAGAGGTTGGTGACGGATAGTACCAGGCGGCGTTGTTCGCGGTCTTGCCGTCTACGCTCACATCAAAGTACGCAGCTTGTCCCTTGAACTCGCAGAATGTCCTTCGGCTTGTGCGTGACAAGTGCGTAGCGACGATGTCCTCAAGCGGGATGTAGTAGACCGGCGGATGGCTGGTCTCCAGTATTCGGATCGGATTGTGCGTGTCGGCGATCATCTTTTCGTTGAAATAGACGCGGGCATGACGTTCGACCGGGTCGAACTTTGGGCGGCCTTGGATAGTCCCAAACGGATTCCTGACCGGGTTTTGGCTCGATGCGTTGCGGCTTCATCGTGTTTCGCTCTGAAAACTAAAGTAGATTGCTCGTGATTATACCGGCGATGCGAAGCGTGACCTTTCGGCTACAAAAATCCGCGAAGCGAGCGACTGGACTGTGCGCGGGAGCGAAGCCTCGTGGTTCGATCCTGTCAGGCAGCGCGTTAAAGACCTTGCTGCGCATGGTGGTGGTAAACTATTCACCGTTATGCCGAGAGACTTAGTGTTTGGCAACGGAGAGATGCTTGTCAATCTCGACAATCACCTCAATATACGCGATCTCTATTATCCCTATGTCGGGCAGTTGAATCATGTCGGCGGGTATCGATGCCGGGTCGGCATCTGGACCGCAGATGTCGGCTTTGCGTGGATCGGCGACGAGTGGCAGCGCGAAATCCGCTACACCACCGACACGCTTGTCAGCGACTGCACCGCCCGTCTCAATCGCCTGGGCCTCAGCATCCGGTTTCGGCACGGAGTCAGCCCAACCAGCAACGTCTTCTTCAACCGAATCACCGTCACCAATCTCTGGAAAGCGGATCGTAAAGTCCGCATATTTTTCGCGTTCGATCTGCGCATCGACGAAAGCGACATTGGCGACACCGCGTTTTTTCATCCTGACGCCCACGCAATGATTCACTACAAGCGAGACCGCTATATCCTTGCTTCTGGATGGGTCGGGGAAGGAGTTACCGCGCTCGACAGCAAGTCCGGCATCGCGCATTACGCTTGCGGGATCAAGGAGTTTGGTGGTGCGGAGGGTACCTGGCGTGACGCGGAGGATGGCGAATTGTCAGGCAACGCGATTGCGCAGGGAAGCGTGGACAGCGTCATCGGCTTTGATCTTGACTTAGCGCATGAAAGCAAGCAGCGTTTGCGCTCGTGGATTGCCGTCGCCACCGATCTGGATTCTGTCGTTGCGCTCCACCATCATTTTCTGACAATGGGTCTCGACGCCATCCAAGACGATTGCGAGTCGATTACCCGTTCCTGGATCGGAAAAGAGCCGGATGGCCTGGAAAATCTGCCGGAGCGTGTCCAGGCGCTTTACCGCAGATCACTGCTCATTATGCGAAGCCAGATCGACAAGCGCGGCGCGATCCTCGCTTCGACCGACACTGACATCATGCGAACAGCGCGCGCACACTACGCCTATGTCTGGCCGCGTGATGGCGCCCTGGCTGCCCATCCGCTCGATAAAATTGGTCTCAGCGAAGTAACAACTCCGTTTTATCAGTTTTGCATCGAAGCATTGACCAAGACGCCAATGGTGATAGAAACCCCAATGGGCGAAGCGCGCGCGCTTATGCACAAGTATTGCCCGGACGGCACCATGGGCGCGTCGTGGCATCCGTGGGTTGTCGAAGGCGGCGGCAGCGAGGTACCGATCCAGGAAGATGGCACCGCGCTCGTGGTTTGGGCGGCGTCGCAGCGCTGTCTTAGAGCAGCAAAAACGGAGGAATCCAAAGAGATTTTCGAAAAGCTGATCCTTCCCGGCGCGCGATTCTTAGCCAGCCACCGAGATCCCAAAACGAACCTGCCGCTACCGTCGTGGGACATTTGGGAGGAGCGGCGCGGCGTCCATCTGTACACCACTGCGGCCACAATCGGTGCACTCAAATTCGCTGGCGAGCTTGCGTCAACCATGGGCGACTTGAAGAACGCAAAGTACTTCGAAAAAAGCGCAGCGGAAATTCAGGCCGCGATAGAGGAGCATTTTTGGGATGAGGGCGAGGAGCGGTTTGTCCGAACGTTGACCATCAGTCCGAAGACCGGCAAACTGGTCAAAGACATGACTGTCGATAGCAGCATGTTCGCGCTGTTCGCCTACGGCGTTTTTGCGGCTGACCATCCCAAGGTGGCGTCGACGATGGGTGCAATTGGGCGCGCGTTGTGGGTGAAGGTCGGTATCGGCGGCCTCGCTCGCTACGAAAACGACTACTATTTTCGCGTCGAAGGGGCAGGCGATTCCAAGCAGGTGCCTGGCAATCCGTGGATCATTTGCACCCTTTGGCTGGCCGACTGGATGATTGCGACGGCTAAGTCCCGCGACGAGCTACGCGCCGCGATTGATTTGGTGGAATGGGCTGCCGTCTGCGCATTGCCGACGGGAATCCTGCCGGAGCAGATTCATCCCGTAACTTATCAGCCACTTTCAGTCGCGCCGCTGACCTGGTCGCACGCGCAGTTCGTCACCACGACGCTCAAGTATTTGGAGCGGTGGGCGGAATTAAAGTAATCGATAAAGAAACGCCTACTCCCGATTGATTCCTGCGACCAAGTCGCCTTTATCGTCGCTTCCGCATAGGTCGGGCGTCAGTCTGCCGTAAGAGTCTTTGGATTCGAGGGGTCTGCCGCCGTCATCTACACCATCCGGGCCTACGCTATATAGCAAGTAACCTGAGCCCTTTTGCCGGTACACAAGAGGAACGCCAATCCCATTTGCGAATGGGTCCAACGGGACGGCGTTCAGATAGTTCGGTACTAGCTCTCCAAGAGAATCCGGATATTTTCCCGCGTGGTCGAGTTCGTATGCGCGCAGAGCCATGCTGGTCAAAAGGAGTCTGTCGAACGCTTGATCCCGCGCCTCCCAAAATAGAGCCTTAGAAAGGTCAGGCTCCACGAGCAGAATAAGATCGGGAGGATGCGGAATTTTCACGAATTTTTGAGCAACGGCGTATGGCTGGTTGGTCATTTCCGACGCTTGCTTCATATGTTTCCGATACAACTCATAGCTAGCCCTTTTGGGCCTGAAGGTAAAGAGAAAGTTCAGCTCCAAACGTTGCTGCCAAGTGCTTTTGGAGGATGACGATGTCGCAATCGCATCTGGGCTTTCGCACATTTCTTTGACCATCGCCTCGCCTGCGGCTTCTTCGAGCATCAACTGCTCGGACAGCGGCGTCTCTTCCGCCTCCAATTGCTCGACGCGGCGAACTTCGGCGATGCACTGGTTGGAGTTCAGGTGATTCACGGCGAGCCAAAAAATGGGTCTTCCGATGGACCGAATCGCAATCGACACATAGGTACCTATAATTGGGCCGCGAGTTTGGAGCTTGTTGCTTAGGGCGAAACAGTCCAGGCAATCGCTAATTGCGTCGGTCCATTTTCCTTGCTTGGCAGCCAAGCGCGCGTCAAAACTCAGAAGCCTCGCCATGCTTCGGTCTTGCGCGAGGTAGGGTAGCTTCTGCTCTATTGAAGTCAGCGGCGGTGACGCGTAATCGTAGTTAAGCCCTTGCCGCAGAGCTGACAGCGTCCGCTCGTTCTCCTGCAAGATTTTCCTGGCCTGATCGTCGGAAAGTCCCTTTATGCTATTCGAAAGGTCTGGTAGCAGATCTTTGTTGGGAGTTAATGCACTTGCGACTTTGTCTTGGTCCCGCTCGAGCGCAAACGCCTTGGCGAAATAATCAAATCCATTGGGAACCGGTGGTCGCGGTGCGGGTGGAATGACAATTTTTGGAGGTAGGTTGCCGTTGTACCAGAAGGCCACAGCGATCAGAAAAGTTGCCAGTAATGCAATCCAAATTTCCTTCTTCTGGCTTTTGTTTAATGATGATTTCAATGCTGCTTTTACGGCGCTCCAAAGTTTACAGTAGTCTGAGGTTCATTATAATCCATCATAACAACCGGGCCTTGCACAGAAAGCTATCTATAGTGTCCTGGACAAAGAGCTAAAGCATTTCACCCGCTGAAAAGTGTCCGGCGGCGAGGCTTCGGTGAACGCAAGCGAGATGAGTTTACTGAAAAGCAGAAGAAACGTTGTCCGCTGACATTGAACCGAAACTCGAAGCCCGGACACGAACAAGAGGCCCAAGACTCTCGCGAAGATCGAGGCGCTTGGCTCGGGTTAGCGCACTTGGAACCTCCCTCAATCCCTCCTTATGAAAGGAGGGAAGTTGGGAGATTTCTCCATTTCACTCGTTTCCCGTTTCAGTCGAAATGACGTTCACGGGCACATACTTCGCTTGGGCAAATTGGCGTTGCGCACCGCTTGAGTGAACGGAGACCATGAGCTCAAACAGCACGGGAAGGGCGAACCGCACTCGCAAGCTCGCTTGGTTAGCCCCTACAATTGCGCGCTTCACATTTGACATTACCGTGCCTCTCGGTGTAAAATCCAGAGTCGTCTGTTGGGCTAGCGTCGTCTCGCCAGGCGGCTGGGCGTGGAACGGTGTCCGAGCTGGTCTAAGGAGCACGACTGGAAATCGTGTAACGTAGTCAACTGCGTTCGTGGGTTCGAATCCCACCCGTTCCGCCATTTCCTGCGGCAACTCTAACCGCCCTTCAGCACGTAGTAGTCTCTATACAGAAATCTTTGAGGCCTCACAGCTAATTTGCCTTTTGCACTCTTGCCAAATGAAAACACTCCGAAGTGGCGCAGGGCATTCCAAATGCTCGTTTTGGTGCCTCTTTTGTGCCTCAGCCTCTTTTGCGCGACGAACGCGTTCAAGATATATGCACGCAACCGCGCGATTGATACCGTCAAATTTCCCTCCGCAGTTGCGCCCGCTCCCGGCCAATCAATCCTAATCGTTTCGCCGCATCCCGATGACGAAACGCTCGGCGCGGCCGGACTTGTCCAAGACGCGCTGCGCAACCATGTCCCAATCCATGTCGTCTTTTTGACCGACGGCGATGCATTCCGTGTTGGAGTCGCGCGCTACTACAAGGTATTCCGCGTCAGCCCTTCCGACTATGTGCGCTACGGGCTGATGCGCGAAGAAGAGGCCCGAGGCGCGCTTGGTTCACTTGGCCTACCAGCCAGCGACATTACGTTCCTGGGCTATCCCGATCAAGGACTATTGCCGATTTTCCGAGCGCACTGGCAGAGTTCGGAAGCGTACACGTCTCCTTATTCGAAGAGAAACACGGTGCCCTATCCCGACGCGTACCATCCTGGATCGGTTTTCTGCGGCGAATCCGTGACGAACGATCTCGCTAGCGTAATCGAAAAATGTAAGCCGACCGATATATACGTCACCCATCCCAGCGACGATCACCCTGACCATTCTGCCGCGCCTGGATTTCTGAATGTCGCGCTAACGCAGCTCGCGGCAAAAGGCGACCTTGCGGCGCAATCGGTGCATGTCCATTATTTTCTGGTCCATCGGGGTGACTGGCCAGTGCCGCAAGGGTTGAACGACAAGGTTGCGCTTGCGCCACCGTCCGAGATGACACACCTCGACACGTTCTGGTCCAGCCTGGCAATGGATCGCGATCAAACGTCGCACAAGCACGTTGCGCTTTTGCGCTACGGCAGTCAGCAGGAGATGATGGGGCGCTTTCTCAGCTCGTTTGTTCGTCCTAACGAACTGTTTGGCCAGCTCGATACGTTCGTTGCGGATGTGCCGGAGATTGCGCCGAGCCAAATAAATCTGAATGGCGACGTACGCGGTTGGCCAACCACCAGGCCGATCGATTGCGATCCAGTCGGCGATACGGTCTTACGGGACTTTCAGTCGAGCGCCGACCTGCGCACTGTCTACGCGTGCGCCGACGATAAGAACCTCTACGTCCGTGTCGACACCGTTCGGCCGCTTTCGCAGCAAATCAACTACAACCTCTACATGCGCGGGTTCGACGCAACTGGAAAGACCCACGACAATGGCGTCACGCTCAGCTTCTGCCCGCAAAATGTCAGCCAAGGGATTGCCGTGTTCGAGCAGCATGGGATGAAGGCGGCGTGGTCGGGCAATACCATGGAAGCATCAATCCCGCTTTCGTTGTTTGGCGCAAAGCGCCCGGACGGTGTCTATATCGAAGCGGCCAGCCTCTTTTCGAGGTTGATCGTGGACCGCACCGGCATGCGCTACGCGCACCTCCAGCCGATCGCAGCAAAACTGCAACCCTCCCATCCGTTAAGTTAGACTCCCAGGTCTTGCGCGGCAGCTGAAAGCCATCTTCGGCGCAGTTCAAGGAACCGCTCGGAGCCCTCGGCAGCATTTAGGACTCGGTTTGTCAGCAGGCACGCAGCGACCTGATTGGGACGATCGAGCCAGATAAAGCAGCCAGTAAATCCTGAATGGCCAACACTTTCCGCCGAGAATCCCGCAACATCAGGCATCATTTCGTTGCCTCGACGAAACCATCCGAGCGATTCGAAACCAACATCGGGCGCAAGCTGATCTTCGAACATAAGAGTCAAGGATTCGGCAGACATCAGCGCCTTCCCTGTTCCAAGCAATGCCCGCGCATAGGCTGCAATATCGCCAGTCGATGCGAACAGTCCCGCATGTCCCGCAACCCCGCCCATCTGCTTTACCCTGGGATCGTGCACTGCACCAGATTCGTCGCCCTCGGACGTCTGGGCGATGTAATAGGTGTCCGTGTCCGGCAGAAATCCGCTGTCTTCGAGATGAAGAGGTGCTGCAATTTGCTCCTTGAACCCGTGGGCAAGCGTGGTTTTGGAAACGACGTTGAAAATATGGCCCAGCAAAATGTAACCGGTGTCGGAGTAGAGATACTTGGAACCAGGTGTCGTCCCGGGATGACATGCAAGAGACGCTGCAAGTGGATCGCCATCTCCTGGCGGAATCGCAGGCAATCCTGACGTGTGGGTGAGCAGATGAAAGACAGTCACGCCCGACAAATTGGGCGCGTCGAGAATTTTGCCAATGTCACCCGAAAGCCATAGCGCGCCGGATTCAATTAGCTGGAGAATCAGCGGCGCAGTCGCAAGCGGCTTGGTCAGCGACGCCACATCGAACAGGACATCGCGCTCGATGCGGGTTGATTCTGGATCGAACGATATCCGGCCAAGAGTTCCGACTCCCCCAGGTGCGCGTTTGCTGACAAGAGCGTAGCCGACTCCCGAAAACAGTCCCTCTTCGATTCCCTCTTTGAGCACCGCAAGTGATCGTTTGGCAAGCATTCGCGCATTGTGACACACCCACGTAGTTTCGCCTTCTCGTTAGCGATCGCCACATCCGTTATACCGACCGAAGCAACGACGGAGCGTAGGGGAGAAATCTGTCCTACTCCGCTTTTCCCAGCCAACGAATATGGAGCAGTTCTTCCAATTCCTTCGCAGTTTCGATTCCCGGCGCTTTTTGGACGGTCAAAGTTCGGTGTCCTGGCAGCATGTGGAAGAAATTGTCGTCGATGTCCAGTGGTTCGTTGTCGCATCGGCGCAGCCAGACGTAGGGCGCGAAGGACTCGGCGGTGAGTTCAAGAGTGAATGTGGATTTGCTTTCGTCGCTCAGCGTCCACGAAACCAAGTTTTCGCTCAAAGTTAGTTCTTTTGGTTCGGCAAGAAGAAGAGTATTTTGCGCGACTTCGCCGTGGTCGAACGACGCTTGAACAAGTGTCAACTTCTCGCAATTTGCAGAGGCCGAAATGTCGAACGGCTCACCAACAACGGCCGAATTGGCAGGAACCGTGATCTGATCCGAGTATTCGGACAATGACTTGCCGTCAAAGTCCAGAAGGCGAATCGACAACGTGCCAGAAACTGGGTTATGCAGATCGCTGACAACATGCGGCGTCACCCAATTGCCTTCTCGCACAAGCGACACTAGGACAGGTGCGTAGAACTTCTTGCACCAGTAGTACGCGGCTTTCTTTTCCAGCTCGCTATCTACAATCGCCCACGATTGCACGGGCCAACAATCGTTGAGTTGCCAGAAGAGCGTGCCCCAGCATCGCCCCTTGTTACGCCTGTAATGCTCAATTCCATACTTCAGCGCTTCCGCCTGATTGATCTGGCTGTAGTAGACGAGATCAGTCAAATCCGCGGGCCGTGGAAAGTGCTTTTCGATGTAGCCGATGTAGGTATCGTAGCCTTTTCGGGTTTTTTCATGCCAGCGAACTTGGGCGCCGTACGGATCGCGATCTTCCGCTGTCAAAGCTGAATCCCAAGCCTTTAAGCCGCACGACGAAGCAAACCCGAACTCGGAGCAGAAGCGCGACCGGTTTTCGGTGTAGTGCATCCAGTCGCCGCGGCCATGCCAAACGTCCCAGTTGTGGCAATCGCCGAAGTCCTCGCTGTTTGCCTCCGGCCCTCCAAACGGCGAAGATGGCCAGTACGGCGTGACTCCATCCTCGACCTCGACAATTGCGGGCAGGACTTCGTGATAAAGCGCGCGACCGATGTATCGGTTCCGTTTGGGATCGCTGCCGTCGTGCTCGAAGAACTGATCGTTTTCGTTGTTGCCGCACCAAAGCGCAAGCGATGCGCGGTTGCGCAATCGCCGAACGGCCGCAGCAGCTTCGAATCGCGATGCCTCCAAATACGTCGGCGTATCGCCATAAAGCGAGCACGCATAGGGGAAATCCTGCCAGACAAGTAGGCCAAGCGCATCGCACAGATCGTAGAAATGCTCCGACTCGTACAGGCCGCCACCCCAGACGCGGAGCATGTTCATACCGGCGTCGTGCGCCATTTTCACGCAGCGGGCGACTCTGTTGTCGCCCTCTGGTGCGAGCGGATCGCCGGGCCAGTCGTGCGTGAGGCGCGACGGGAACGAATCCTCCGGAATCCAGTTCGCACCTTTCGCGAAGATGTCGTGGCCGTTGACGCGGAACTTGAAACCTTTGCCGTTGCCGTCGGCGTCTGGCTCTTGGACCAGCTCGATGGTGCGCAGACCGATCTTAACTGATTTCGAACATGCAATCTCGCCGGTTTCTGTTTCGACACTCATTTCGACGGCGTAGAGCGGCGGGTAGCCGTCCGCCTGACCCGCGGCAAACCACCGACGCGGATTTGTGATGACGATCTCAGCGCAAACAGTGCAATGCTTTGCACCAGTGGGAACAGCAACTTTGATTGGCGTGGGAAGGGTGTCTGCGAACGGCTCACTACCGTACGATTTCACCTCAGGTATTGCTAGCCTAAGCGTCAGCGGCGCATCCAGCGCACCACTCGCGCGGTAAACTTCAAGTTCTAGCCCTACCGTTGCGCTGCCATCGTCATTGAATTGAGTCGTAGTTTTCCAATCTCCGAATCGCCCGACCGGGATGCTCACGAGTTGGATAGACTTCCAAATACCGCACGAAAGCAAAGTCGGGCCCCAATCCCACCCGAACATATACTCCGCCTTGCGGACAAATGCTCGGGCCGAGAACGAGTCCCAGTGCTTGGGCACCTGCTCGCCCGATTCGGCGCAGAACGCCTCAAGCCGCTCGTTGCCAATTCGGCGCGCCGACCGAAACACGATGTGCAGGTGATTGTCGCCCGCCTCGCCGGGGCCCGCGCGAAGATTACGGCCGACGGCAACTTCGTGCGGCATGTACATGTTATCGGTTGAAAGGAGGGGCGCACCGTTCAGAGAGATTTCGGCAAAAGTATCGAGGCCGTTAAACCGAATAAAAAGATCGCCCTGCGGCAGCGTGTCCAGATGGAAAGTAGATTCGTACTCCCAGTCGCGGTCATCGATCCAGAACGAGCCGTACTCATGCATACGCCCAAGCGGATCCGCGATAATGCCGTTGCGCGTGAGGTCTAGATGGACATGGCCGGGCACCTGAGCGGGTAGCCAGGGGAGCTGGTTATGGGCGGCGATGTCGGGTGTTGCGGCAGCGCGGAAACGCCAGTTGCTGTTGAGATTGATGATTATGGCAAGTGATGTCATTGTTGTTAACGATCAAGAAGTTCGAAATTCATCCTTGGCTGGTCTGGCACAAAGGGAAAGTCTGGAATCAATGGCAAGACCAGTTCGCGCAATTTGGCAAGTGGCAGGCCGACCACATTGTAATAGTCTCCTCTAACAGACTTGACCAATCTTGCACCATGACTCGCATCTTGGATGCCGTATCCACCGGCCTTGTCCATTGGTTCGCCGGTCGCGACATACGCCTCAACCGCAGCTTGCGAGATCGCGTGGAACGAGACATCAGAGACTTCATAGCCGGTAATCGCCGGCCGTAGGACACACGCGCCCGTTGGGACTATGGCCACGCCAGTGTAGACTTGATGCGTGCGTCCAGCAAGCGAAAGGAGCATCCTCACGGCATCGGCTTCGTCTTTCGGCTTGTTCAGGGCCGCACGGTCCAGCCAGACAATGGTGTCCGCGCCGAGGACGATTGCTTCGTCTTTGACATGCCGCGCAACTTCGCGGGCTTTAGCTTCAGCGAGGAGCATGACCATCTCTTCGGGATGGTTTGGCCGTGCGCGGGCGACCACATCTTCCTCATCGACATGGCTGGTCACTGTATCGAACTTCAACCCCAGCCGCTCGAGCAATTCGCGGCGACGGGGAGAGCCAGAGGCCAAAATCAATCGCGGCTTCGTCATTTTTCTTGGCTCTCCGCAGACTCGTTGGACTCTTCCCGGTGCTTCCTACCAAAATCCACTTTAGGCTCGATTCCGTTTAATAATCGCTGGATGTTGGCCTTATGCTTTACCGCGACAAACAGCGTCGCGATGATTCCGAACAGGCCGAACGGCAGCGACTTGCCATTGTTGAGCCAAATTCCGATGGAGCCAACCGCGGTTCCAACAATCGATCCAATGGAAACATACCGAGTCAGCAGCACCAGCACTCCCCAAACCGCGAATCCAGCAATTCCCGCTTCCCACGACATGCCTATGCATACCCCGAGGCTGGTTGCAACCCCTTTGCCGCCTTTGAATTTCAGAAACGGCGAAAAGTTGTGGCCCAGGATGGCGGCGATGCCGCAGGCAACGATGCCCCAGCCGGAAAGGCCATGCTGCAATGCGCCATGATTGGCGAGATGATAGCCCGTGTTGTCATCCTGCGCGTAGACATCAGCTTGTGTGACAACTCCGAATCGAGCGATCAAGACCGGTACAAGGCCCTTCGCCAAATCCAAGATGAAAATGGGCAGGCCGTATTGCCAGCCGAGAACGCGCCAAGCATTAGTTGCCCCAATATTGCCGCTGCCGACCTCGCGCAGGTCGACGCTACAGAAGATTTTGCCAATATACAGGCCGAACGGGATCGAACCGATCAGATAGGAAATGACGAACAGGATAGAGGCAATCATGCGGGTTGTCCTGTCAACCTGGGAGTCACGTACTGCGGCGCACTTTCGATGCCCGCAACGCTTCGCAGAGGATAGATGTCCACAACCACATTGCGTGCGTAGTGAACAATTGGCGCCTCTTCGGGACGCTCAATTCCAGCCGCCGCAATCAAGCTTTCGTCCAATTTGAGCAGGCGCGCGGCTTGAAACTGGTAGGGCATGTGCTGCACGCGTCCGCTGTAAAGAACACCGTTCTTATTCGAATAAAGGGTGTACCTCTCGATCATGAACTCCTCGAGCGAGCCAGTTTGCGCCGTACGTATCTGGCCGAAAGGCTCATAGCGTACGGCACAACCGCCTGTTGTGGCTCCAGGATGCCGCCTAGTCGATGAGTAACTGATGCGGCGCGTCCACCGACCTTTTTCATCGCGCAAACGCGACTCGAACTGCCCCATTGCCGCGAAAAAATAGGGCAGCCGCCAAATACTGCGCGCGACAGCGACCGCGATCAAATTGCTCGCATCTAGGCTGAAAAACCATACGCCAGGCGCGTCGCCGTTTTCCTGCCGGACATATGTCCGCACATTGCATTCCAGCAGGTTCGAAACGCCCGGAACGGGTACGGTGCCCGTGGGGTGAATGTCCCACATTTTGAACGGCACCAGCGCGATATAGGCGCTGCCATCGAACGTGTCCACTAGCAGACCGTCCGGTAGATGGGGCTGAATTTGTGTTGGATCGATCGGCCAGTGCAGGAACAGCAGGTCGGTCCACCGCTGGCGCATGACGACTCGGTCGGCGGCAAATGGTTCAATGAATCCGGAGAGTTGGTTCGCAAGTCTGTTCACCGGGCCGCGCTCCCGGCGAGTGAGCTTGCCTGTCCTAAGTGCATTTCCGTGGACTTGACGAGGTCGAACTGCGGCAATTCCAGCGCGAAATGGCAGGCGCTGCGATGTCCTGGGGAGACCGCTACATCGGGCGGTGCCTCATTTGCACAGATCTCCTGCGCGAACGAGCACCGCGTCCGAAATCGGCAGCCGGTTGGCAGGTTCGAAGGGGAGGGCAGATCTCCCGACTTTGCAGAATCGCCCGTCTCATGCTTGGCGCCGATTCTCTTGATTGACGGGATCGCAGCGAGCAAAGTCCGCGTGTATGGATGGCGCGGGTTTTCGAAAAGCTCGTCGGTCAAGCCCTCCTCCATGACCTTGCCGAGGTACATCACGGCGATCCGATGGCTTACTTGCCGCACCGCGCCAAGATCGTGCGCGATGAACAGCATGCCTAGTTTTCGCTCCTGTTGCGCCGCCTTGAGCAGATTGAGGATTTGGGCGCGCACCGACACGTCGAGCGCCGACACAGGTTCATCGGCAATGAGAAATCTTGGCTGTAGCGCAAGCGCACGCGCGATTCCCACCCTCTGGCGCTGGCCACCCGAAAACTCATGCGGGTAACGCGAAACAGCAGATGCAGGCAGGCCGACGCTGGTCAGCAACCGTTCGACCTCCGTGCCGCGCTCTTTTGCGGCAACAATGTTGTGGACGACAAGCGGCTCGGCAACTGTCCTTCCGATGGTCCACCGCGGATCGAGCGACGCGAAGGGATCCTGAAAAACGATCTGTGCATGCCGTCGGAGCTGCCTCAGCGCCTCGGTATTGAGATGGCTGAGGTCGCGCCCCTCAAAGATAACCTGTCCTGAAGTTGGCTGCTCAAGCCGCAAAATGCATCGCGAAAGGGTCGTTTTCCCGCATCCGGATTCGCCGACCAATCCGAGGGTTTCGCCAGCATCGACAGTCAAGCTGACATCGTCAACCGCGCGGACAAAGTGATTTCGCACGGGAAACTGCTTGACCAGGTTTTTGACTTCAAGAAGAGGCACGCAGGTAGTTTACCCGCGTGGTGAAGAGGCAATGCGTTGAGCGAGGACGACCCTCCCAACCTCCTGAAGCGGGAGGAGCAAGACAGGGTTCCAAAACGATCGTCAGTTGATTAATCGTATCTTGGCTCCGCCCGTTTCGGGAGGCGGGGGACGGCTTTCTTTGGCAACAGGCGAGCGGCACACATCAGCCCTCCAAGCGTTTCGCCTGCCACGCGCTGCCGGGCGTGATCGGAGGGCCGGGCAGAAATGTTACGCAGCTAATGTTAGATGGATTGATCAACATGAGTCCCCGGTCGATCCTATGTGCCCATAGACCGCCGGACTTCAGAAGGTTGTTAATGAACGGCATCACATCATAGTCGCTCATCGCTTGCGACATCATCAAGACTTCCCAGATAATCGGGCTCATGTTTGGCGCTTCGAGGTGTACAAAGCCAATCTGCGGTCTGGCCGGGGAGTTCCAAACGTCCGCTCGGAGTTTTGCATATTCCTCCGCATCAAACCGACGCTCGAAAATATCCTGCGTCACCTCGCGGACCGCTGTTGCGCCTCCAAGAAACGGCAAATCAGGAGCATTGTCCATAAGGAAGTTGACTCTAACAATTTGATTGCTCCGATAGACCGCAAAAGAGTGCTCGCCTTGTATCTGGTGAAACGGCTGGTCGAAAAACCTATGCGGCTGCTGAATCGTCTGCAAGATGGCCGCGACTTGTTGCGGATCATTTTGGACGTATCTTGAGAACACATTGCCGACCTGATAGATGATGATTTCGAGTAGAGGTGGTGGAAAAGTCGAAGCAGCCATTTTACAGAAATTCCTTCCGGAAGATGTCGAGTACAGTTCTTATTGGCCTATTCGACAAACAGCCACGAAAATACTGCATGATTTTCGTGGCTGTTGCAATCCTAGTTTTGGCCTCGCGATCTATCTCTTCTGCGCGCGGCAGACAATCGCCTGCATGCGGCACTTGACTGGTTCGCCGCCATATAAGCTCGCTATTTCGTCACGTAGCTTCTCGATCATCGGTGTCGGATCGGAGACACCTTTTTCCTCGAGCGCTAGGATCATGGGCGTGCCCTCGATCAGTCCGCGCGCCGCCTGCAACGCTGTCGCCGCTTCACATAGTTTGTTAACCGTCGCTACCTCGACACTCACAAACCCCGAATGATGCAGCAGCGAGCGAATTTGGTCATGGTTGTGAAATCCGAACGGAACGTCATAGAAACCAGGAGCGTCATGGCCGTCGAAGAACGAACCGACCGTTTTCTTGGCGATGGCGGCGAGGTCGTTGCATTCGATCGAGTCCCAAACGTTGAAGATGAACTTTCCGCCGTGCACCAGAACCCGGTTGATTTCGTCGAACGCTCGCTTTTTGTCGTCGAAGAACATGGTCCCGAACTGGCAGATCACTGCCTCAAAGTACCTGTCCGGGAACGACAGGTTCGTGGCATCCTCGACTCGCCATTCTATGTCCAGATTTGGCCCGAGCAGCTCCTGGGCGTGGTCGAGCATGGAGTCGCTGACGTCGCTCGCGACCAGATGAACGCCCGGCGGCAAGGCCTTGCGAAGCAAATTGGTCAGCGCGCCGGTGCCGCATGCGATCTCAAGGACTTTAGCGTTGCGCGGCGGCAGTGGCGGGATCCGGTTGATCAAATCAGTCGCGTACGGACGGAAGAAGACATCGCCCAGAAGACTGTCGTAGTTTTCAGGGATCGAGCCGCGGAACTTATGTGTCTGCGGCGCATCGAGAGTCGCTTGCATGTTTGCACCAGCCTTTCGATAGTGATCGTTTGACGTTCGTCCGTGGTACGGAATGCCGTTAGCCCAGATCGCAGCGTTCCACGACACGTCTTATGATTCCCATTTTGTCACTATTGCTAGCAAAGTGAGATATCTGTGAAAAGAAACACGAAGTAGGGTGCAAAGAGAAGACAGTCGATACCGTATAGGCCGGCTATCAATGGATGACATCCGGCGTCAAGCCATGTACGGTCGAAGCTCTTCAGGATGGAGTCGCAAGTAGGAAACAAGATGACGCCGTTTTTCGGATCCACGGCGAACCTGAGATTGGCCAGGACAAATATCATTTTCGGGCAGCAAAGTAGGATCGGCGAGCGTAACTCTTTGATAAATCTGCTTCCATCGTGTCTTGACAGTAGCCAGCGACAGGGAAAGGACTTCCGCACTTTCCTCATCCGTGCAACCGTCCAGGGCGCACGCCAGAAGCTCCTGCTCACGCTCGCTGAAGATGATGCGCGGCGGCTGAAAAACGAAAATCCGCGCGGCATAGGTTCCTAAGTCGGCTTTTGCTTCAACGCGTGAGAGTCCGACAAGGCTTGGCCTTTGCTTTCCACTAGGCGGGAAGGCTCGCTCTACAAAGCCGCTCGACAACATAAACTGCTTGGACAGCTCTTCAGGCGGCTCGATCACTACCTGCTTGATCTGAAAGCCACCGTGAACACGCAGAAATGTTTCGGGGCCGAGCGCCATAAGTGAGCGTGCTTCGGCTTCACTCATTCCAATCAACTTAAGTCCAGAATTGATTACCACGACATTCAGATCGCCGCGCGCGTTCGCTCGGCCGATTTGATTGCGCGACAGAACATGTGCGGCGCGGTTTTTCTCGCTCAAGACTGCCTCGGTCAGGCTTATTGGCGGAGAACTGAGTAGCTCACTGAATAGCTCGCCTGATACAAAAACGGAGGCACCGAAATGGACTACTTGACTCCCAATTGGACGATGCAGATCCCGTATGACGGTTGAGTTGATCGAACCTTGTCGAATGAGCTCTTGCCAAATCTGAGGTAATTGATCCCAAAGCTGGTCCGAAACGTAGGGATCGCGTTCAAGTATCGAATGGCATTCAGCGCAGTCTTGTTTGCGCAGAACATGGTGCGATAGGTTCATTTTTCCTCTGATGCTGCCACGGTCTGGAAGTTGGAACGCTTCATTATCATCCTTTTAGGATGAAGCGAGCAGGAATATATCTTATCATAATGCTCTCTTACTGCTAATCAAGCAGTTTGGCGCGTATGCCGGTCGCGCCATCTAAACCGCTGAGAGGATCCCCATGAGAACTCATCGCAATTGTCAGAGTTGCGCATTGAAGATGATCGCGGTGCTATTGTTGATCAGCTTCACAACGGCATCGGCCGTCCGCGCGCAGAATGTAGCGGCAACACAGTCCCTCGTCTCGGCACTACCAACCGCTGTTCCGGCTGGCACGCGCGTACCGGTGGTCATCGTAGAGCACCTCAGATCATCTGCCGCTCAAGCTGGCCAAAGCATCGTTTTTCGCGTCTACCGTGACGTCGTTGTGGGGCAGACAATCGCCATTCCAGCAGGCAGCAAGGCTGAGGGAAAAGTGGTTAGCGCGCGCTCTGGCGGATCATTTGGACGCGCGGGCCAGATTCAGATCACTTGCGACTCAATCACGATGCCGGACGGAACCTCGGTGCCGACAAAAATTGACGATTCCATGACTGTGAATGGGAGGGATGCATCTGGAGGTGCAGTTCTGAGCAGCGTCATTGTCGGCGGCGTCGTAGGGGTGATTGTCTACGAGGACACGTCTTTCGTGAGCGATGGCTTCTTCACATCAGGTAAGCATCATCAGTCCAGCGCTTTGGGCGCTGGCCTCGCGGCAGGAATTGGATCGGGCTTAATTGTTGGCGCACTTACGCGCGGTGGCGATGCTAACATCGACACCGGCCAGCAGTTTTCAGTTGTGCTGACCCAAGATGTCGCCGTCACACCAAGTCCAACTGTTTCGACAGCTTCGCTTACCGCTTCCCCACCAAAATAATCAGCGGATTTGCCTCTGGCGATGTATTCGTTGCGAGCCAATGTCGGTGCGTGATGGATTGCGGCAAACTATGCAGCAGTCTATTGCGCTCGATTTCGCCTGTGTTCTGAGCCCAAATTTATTGACAAATTCAGTCCTAACAGCTATAATTCACCAAGGAAAATAGCGATAATTGGGTGTAACCACTCTGCGAGTTCGCTAAGCATAGGAGAAATAGATCAACAACAGAGACTTTAGAAGAGACTTTCGAGAACCGCGCGTCAACATGAATGAGCGGATCCGTTACCCCGAAGTTCGCGTCATTGACGGGGAAACGCAGCTTGGCATTATGCCGACTCGCGAGGCGCTGGCGATTGCGCGACAAAAGGGCATGGACTTGATCGAGGTCGCGTCGCAGGCGCAGCCGCCGGTGTGCAAGATCATTGACTACGGCAAGTTCAAGTACGAAACGTCGAAAAAAGAGCGAGAAGCGGCCAAAAAGCACAAGCAGTCCGATCTCAAGGGAATAAAGATGTTCCCTCATATCGACGAGCACGATTTTGATGTTAAGGTCCGCAGCGCGATTAAGTTTTTGCAGGAAGGCGACAAAGTCAAGGTGACGGTAGCGTTCAAGGGACGCGAAATTACGCACCCCGAGTTTGGTCGCCAGCAAATGGACAAAATCATAGCGTCTGCGACGGCGATTGGCGCGAATGTCGAAAAGCCGCCTGCGATGGAAGGCCGCCAGATGACCATGATTCTAAGCCCGAAGTCGAGCTCAGGAGTCAAGCCCAGGCCTGCCGTTCCAAATGTTCCGCGTCCGCCGCAAGCTGCCGCAACTGCTCCGGCGAACGGATCGGCCGCGACGGCACCTGCAAATGGCGCCAGCGCGCCTCCCGCTGCTGCAGCGCCCGCGCCCGCTGCGGCCTCTGCACCGGAAGCAACAGTTGCTCCGAGTTAATGTGCATGCCTGCAAGGTTGCAGGGGTTGCATTAGCATGGTATAACATTCGATGAATTAGTCGCGCCTCGGCACTTTGCCGATTTGGCTGACCGCTTTTAGCATGAGCGCCTCAATTATTGCGGCGCTCATGTGCATGTTTTAGGAGTCACAGAGATCAATGCCGAAAATTAAGACCAGCAAAACGGCCGCCAAGCGCTTCAAGCAAACCGGCACCGGTAAGCTCATGCACGGCCATTCGCGCCGCAACCACCTGATGATCAGCAAGGGAGCGTCGCGCTCGCGACGTTTGGCGCAGGAAGGCCAGCTTGCACCCACCATGAAGCACAGGGTCAAGCGGCTCATTCCGAACGGAATCCAGCGGTAAGTAGTTTCACACTAGTTGTTGCGGCGTTGTCGCCGATCCAGTTTCAGTAGGGGAGATTTAGAGAATGGCACGTGTAAAGCGTGGGATGATGACCCACAAGCGGCATCATAAGATTTTGAAGGAAGCCGCCGGCTATTTCGGTGGCAAGAGCCGACTGTTCAAGACGGCGAACGAAGCGGTGATGAAGGCGGGAAACTACGCCTACCGCGACCGCCGCAATAAGAAGCGCGAGTTTCGCCGCCTGTGGATCGCGCGAATCAACGCCGCCTGCCGAGCCGAGGGTGTCCGCTACAGCCAGTTCATCGCCGCGATGATTAAGACCGGCAACGCGCTAGACCGCAAGGTGCTCGCCGACATGGCCGTTAATGACGGCGCGTCCTTCACCGCACTGGTGAAGTCGCTGGCGATTGCCTAAGCATTCAAGACGATTGGAATACCACTGATGTCGCCCCGCGAGCAGCTTGATCATGTCGCAGTAGAAGCGCGTGATGCGCTCGCCGGGGCTTCGTCGCTTGAGGCCATCGCGCAGGTTGACACCGAATATCTTGGCCGCAAGGGCAAGTTGACCGGCCTACTTCGCCTCATCGGATCACTTCCGAACGAAGAAAAGCCTGAATTTGGTGCAGCGGTCAACGCCGCAAAAGCCTCGCTTGAAGTGGTGATCGCCGAAAAGCGTAATGCTCTAGCATCCGGGGAGCGCGCCAAGCGGCTTGCTGCAGATGCTGTCGATGTCACCCTCCCAGGCACGCGCAGACCGCTCGGCCGACAGCATATCATGACCCGCACCATTGACCGCGTGAAAAGCGTGCTGATCGGCATGGGATACGAGTTTGTGGATTCGCCCGATATCGAGCATTATCACTACAACTTCGAAACCCTCAACTACCCGCCCGACCATCCCGCCTTCGATGAGCAGATGTCGTTCTACATCGACGACACGCATCTTCTGCGCACCCAGACCACCGCGTTCCAAGCACATGTGATGGAACATCAGAAGCCGCCGATCCGCAGCGCCATTGTTGGCAAATGCTATCGGTACGAGGCGGTCGATGCCACACATTCGCATACCTTTCATCAAGTGGACATCCTGGCGGTCGATCGCGGGCTGACCCTCGCCGACCTCAAGGGAACATTCGCTGAGTTCGCCCGTCAAATATTTGGAGACGACGTGATCGTCCGTTTCCGTCCCGACTATTTTCCGTTCGTCGAGCCGGGAGTGGAGATGGCGATCAAATGGGGCGACCGCTGGCTGGAGCTCGGTGGCGCGGGCATGGTCCATCCGAACATCCTTGAAAGCATGGGAATCGACAGCGAGGAGTTCACGGGATTTGCGTGGGGTTGCGGGATCGAGCGAATGCCAATGCTGGCCCACGGAATCGACGATCTGCGCCTATTCACGGAGAACGACCTTCGTTTCCTTCGGCAGTTCTAACAATCAATTTTTTCATGAACCTTGCCTTCCCGTTTCGGGGAGGTGTCCAGTCCGCGAGACGGAGGGGGCTCTTAGGTTCCGCGAGCGACACGCTCAGATTGGCGGCAGATGATGGATTCGAAGGGTTCGGCTAATAAGTTTCGTCCTCTATTGGCGTTGTTGGCCGTTGCGATGGTAGTCTTTCCGGCGACGCTATTTGCTGCGCCGATTTCGCTTTCGTCGCCGCTCGACTCACGCGACGCAACGTCCGGCGAATCCAGTTTTGGTGATCTGGTGACAGACAGCATTTTGGACGCGGCTCCCGGCGCGGACTTTGCAATCTCGCCGGCGGCAGAGACAAGGCCCGTTTTGATCCCGGCAGGGAAGTCGACGACGGACGAATTGACTCAATCTCTTCGTGCAGCGTCCGATCCTAGCGACACTGTCGTCACCATGAACCTTTCCGGCGCGCAAGTGATCGCCGCGCTGGCTCACGGATCGTCTCGTGCACCGTCACCTTTTGACGGCTTTCTTCAGGTTTCAGGCCTGACCGTACGGTACGATCCGGCGAAAAGCGGAAATGCTCGTGTCGTTTCGGCGACAACTTCGCGCGGGGAAACAATCAAACCGCAGGGAACTTACACAGTCGCAATGCCGGAGTATCTTTCGGAGGGCGCGCTGGGATATTTTGCGATTTTCGACAAGGCAGGTGCCGCTTCTGATACGCACAAGCCGATCACGACTGTCGTGGCGAATTATGCGTCGGCGCACCAGCCGCTTAGTTACTCAGGGCAAGGACGAATATCCGGTTGACAAAAAGAGCCGCACTCACTAGAGCCGCACTTCGCTGCTCGATCATCATCTTAGCGTTCGCGCTACTTAGTGGATGTAGAGGCTCTTCTGCCCAAGCCCCAGGACAACCTGCTCCAGTTGCCGAGCCGTCAAGCGATGGCTACTATTTCGACGGCGACGCGGCCATGACCGATCTCAAGAACCAATGCGCATTTGGCCCGCGGGACCCCCGCCTGCCCGCGCACGAAAAGTGCAAGAACTACATCATTCAGGCGATGAAGCCGTATTGCGATGCGGTGACTACGCAAAATTTCCCTTACAGCGACCCGTCGCGGCACGTCAATCTTAAGTTGACCAACATTTTCGGCGTCATCAATCCTAACGGCAAGCCGCGGATCATGATCAGCGCACATTGGGACACTCGCCCGACCGCCGATAACGACTTCGAACTGGCCAACCGTAACAAGCCGATTCCGGGCGCAGACGACGGGGCGTCGGGCGTCGCCGTGTTGATTCAGCTTGCGAAGGCGCTCCACAATGAGCACCCAAAATGCGGTATCGTCCTCGCATTTTGGGACGGTGAAGATTGGGGTCCCGGTGAAGATCGGATGTATCTGGGCTCGCGCTACTTCGCGGACAATCCCGGCCCGCTGCGCCCGGATCAGTCGATCCTGCTCGATATGGTTGGACAAAAAGATGTCGTGCTCGAGCGCGAGGGATGGTCGGACTCGCAGTATCCTAAGCTGGTGGACGCGGTTTGGTCTTCGGCAGCGTCTGCTGGCGAAGGCGCCATTTTTCAGCAGTCTGTTGGTGAAGCGATCAACGACGACCAAATCCCTTTAGCTCGCGGTCTGCATGTTCCATCAATCGACATTATCGACTTCAACTACGCCTACTGGCACACGCTTCAGGATACGCCAGACAAATGCTCCAGAAAATCACTGGAAGCTGTCGGCAAAACCCTGGAACAATATGTGCGTGACACCGACAGCCAAAGCGCAAAGTAACTTTTTCCGCCGCAGCATTAGCGTTCTTAACAGGCCAGCATCAAACTTTGCCAGGTTCGCACTTTCGATTGGCGTAGCGGTGCTCGTGTTTGGTGCGCCGATCACTGCCTCTGCACAGGCAACGGTATTCAGCCCGTTGGTGCGTGTCCATCTCGCCAAACTGCTGTCCGGTGCGGGATCAGTTGTTGTCACTCCGAACGCCACCTGCCGCATCGTCTTGACGGATTCCGAAGGCACTCGGAAGCCGTACATGACACTTGCTGCTGGCAGAACGCTCACCGTCGAAGCGCTCGCTCCGGGCACGGTTGGAACGAAGCAGGCGGTTGCTCTGTCCGCGGGCCTGTGCAGCATTTTTCCCGATCAGGCAATTGAGATTTCCGAAGCGACTACGCAGCCGGATGCGTCCATCGGCATCGCGCGGGACTTGACCGCCAAGCCGCGGCACTATCGTGGGACTGTGACCATCGCGGGCTTGCAGGATGCGACCCTGCGGGTGATCGATACTCTACCCCTGGAGGACTATCTTAAGGGCGTCGTCGGCCCCGAAATTGGCTCCTCTGCACCGCTCGAAGCGGTTAAGGCGCAGGCAATCGCTGCGCGCACTTACGCGGTAAAAAACTTTGGTAAGTGCGTTTCCGACGGCGGCAGCGCGGATCTTGACGATACCACCCGCTGCCAGAACTATCTTGGCGTCGATGCCGAAAACTGGCGCTGCAGGACGGCTGTCAACGATACCGCCGGGAAAATCCTAACGTTTGACGGCATCCCGATTGACGCAGTCTACGCGACAGACTGCGGCGGAATGACTGCAGCGGGAACCGAGCCCTATTTAAGGCCCGTTGTAGACGCCGATTGCGCCGCCGCCGCGCCGTGGACGCTTTCCCTCCCGCTCAACGATCTCGCCGTCCTGCTGTCGCCAAAAGATTCCAGCCCTGTAAAAGTCGCTTCGCTTCGAGTTGCGTCAACCGATGGTAGCGGGCGGGTCGTCACAGTTGTTGTAACTGACGCCCGCGGCATTAATCAATCTCTGACCGGCAGTCAGCTACGCAAAGTGCTTGGCTATGATCGTCTGCGCAGCACGCTGTTTTCGATCAAAATCGATTCGCTGGGCAATTGCATCTTTACGGGACGAGGTTGGGGACATGGCCTCGGAATGTGCCAGAACGGCGCAGTTGCCATGGCTAAGGAGCAGCACGCCACCTACGATGAAATTCTCAACCACTACTACTCGGGCATCGAAATCACCGACCTGACTTCAGACTACCTGCAGACGGACGCGGACACGTCCCGCGACGCATCGAGCAACACTAGCGACTCAAATTACCCGGCAACGCGTGACAGCGCGGCGACTACGCGGTCGCCTGCTGCTCCGCACGCTCTTTGATCGCCGCCAAGATTTTGTCGATGTTGTCCCGCATCTTTTTGGCAATGAGGGTCTTGAGCAGCGCGCCAATCAATGGGATTTCGAGTTCATAGTTCAGCGACGAGTGAAAAACTGTCTCGCTGCCGTCTTCGGTGAACCGCCATTCACCTTCGTAGACCTGATATTCGCCTTCGGTTTGGTGGAAAATGCAGGTGAAGTCGGCGGCGTTCCAGACATCTTCTTCGGTCCAGCGGATCTTCTGCTTGAACTCCGGAACAAGACCAACCCATCGTGTCAGTGTCGTGCCGCCTTCGTCGCTGCGCTCGAGCACTTCGACACTTTCGACGTCCGGCATAAACGACGGGAATGATTCCACGTCTTTGGCGATTTTGTAGACCAAGCTGCGGGACGCTCTGATCCGCGCTTCGGACTCAATTACGGGCATTTCGTGTGTATCCTTGAATTCGCATCAGTCAGGAAAGAATGGTACCTTTGAGACCATCACTTCCTGTTGTGGCCGAATGAAGTCAAAAAACATCTCTTATGAAACGCTCTCGCGTGATAACGAAGCATTTGGACGAAAATAGGCGGTTGACAACGATTGACTAAGTTATTGTCTGTCTGGTACGCTTCCGGTAGCTATGCGGCTAATAATAGCTACTGTTGAACGCATTTGCCATAACGGAAGCATTTTTGTTTGCAGTCGGTTCGAAATTTCGCAATGCATATTAAACAGTTGAAGCCGTTTGCGCCGCTAACCGGGTACATCCTTGCGCCGGTATTCGTATTTCTCACAACAGTCGCTGTGGCTGGGTTGCAAAGTCTACTAATGCATCTGACCCACACAACGCAAGTAAGGCCCTACGGCATCGCTTTTATTGTTGCGATTGCGGCGGTTACGGCGATCGGGGGACGCACTCCGGGGTACTTCACGCTTGCTCTGTCGCTTGCATCTGTCGGCGGCTTTTTGTCGCGCCACACATCCGCGGGTGCCTCCACGGATCCTCGCAATATTGCCGAACTCAGCCTGATCGCGCTGGTAGGATTTATTGTCATCTTTGGCGTCGATGCGCTCAAGCGCAATGCTGAACTCCTCGCTGAAGCAAGAGTGCAAGCTGCGCGAGAAACTCTGTTAAATCGAATTGGCGCGAAGCTGCGCGATGTCGCGAATGCGGAGGAGATTCAGAATGAAACCGCTCGCGAGCTTGGCATTGCGCTGGACGCTCAGCGGTGCTATTTCGTGATCTACGATCAGTCTGCGGGAGCGGTGCATATTAGCGGCGATTGGCACGCCGAGGGACTGGAGTCGATTGCTGGCGACTTTAGCGTTGAGGACCTAGGCGAGGATTTCAAGAAAATCTTTGCGATGAAGGATCCTCTGATCTTCCAGGACATTGCGCGCGAAAGTTTCTCCGAAAAAACAAAGGCGCTCTTTGCGCAAAGCAAGATCATATCAGCGGCGAGCATCCCGCTCATTGTCGAAAAGGAGCTGATCGCCGTTCTGACCGTCGCGTGCGACCATCCTCGGGTTTGGACTGACGAAGAGATAACGTTCGTCACGGCCGTTGCAAGGCAAACCTACGTTTCGATTGAAGCGGCGAGGGTGCGAATGCGCGAGCGCACGACAGCGTCCGTGCTGCAGGAGGCGCTGCTGCCCGGCACGCCGAGTGGCATTCCGGGCCTGGACATTGCCGCGCACTATC
The DNA here is from genome assembly GCA_963699265.1 of uncultured Armatimonadota bacterium. Lineage (GTDB taxonomy): Bacteria > Armatimonadota > Armatimonadia > Armatimonadales > Capsulimonadaceae > CAXSEA01. Next base: position 4,634,976 of record OY969427.1, read on the forward strand.
GTCCCGCACTCAGCGAAGCCAGCGTCGGCGGCGACTTTTTCGACATTTTTGAAATAGACGAAGACAGATTTGCGCTGGTGGTCGGAGATGTCAGCGGGAAGGGGCTTGCGGCTGCCGTGCAGGTGGCCGTGGTCCGGAATATGCTGCGCTGCCTGCTCTACACGAAGGGATCGCCCTACGCAGCCGTTTCCAGTCTCAACAGCGTCCTTACCAAACACCAGTTACTGACCGGGTTCACGACACTCTTTGTGGCGCTCTATCATGCGACCACGGGACTGCTGACGTATGTCTCCTGCGGGCATGAACCGGCTTTGATCCATCGTAACGGAGACGGAGTCGAACAGCTTGACAACACAGGCTTGCCACTGGGCGTCACCGAAGAGTTTGACTTCGAAGAACGAAGCGCGAACTTGAACAGTCACGACGCACTGGTGATCTTCACGGATGGAGTTACCGATTCAGGCTCATCGACCACTGAATTTCTTAAAGTAGACGGCCTGTGCAAGATATTGCAGCAGCGTGACCCGGGTGACAAGGCGACTTCGCTGGTCAACCGGATCATGGGCGACGTCGAAAACCGAACACGCGGCCAGATTCGCGACGACACCTGCATGATTGTCGCGGTTAGGTAGTTAATTACAGCATTCGATTGTTCGGGGAATGATTGACGATGATAGCGCTCACGCTGAACGAACTTGCTCGCAACCGGCGTCGGACAAAGAAGTTCAAGCATAGAAAATATCATCCCGAAGACGACACCGTCAACAGCGTTCTCTACGATATTTGCAAATACCTTGACTATATCGGTGTTGGCGTATTCCGCGTGACTGGGCTTGGAATAGACGACTGGCCCTTTGCCCTTGATTGGGACATGATCTTTCTCTTAGAAGACATGCCAAGATTGGTGAAATGGCTTAAATCGGAGCGGATCGACGCACTTAGTTTGGGCTTTTATGAGCAGGGTACCGAAATTATTCTCAACCTAGAAAGTTCTGGTTCGGATATTACAATCACATCTAGACGTTACGAGTACTTAGGTGGGACAATTTTCGCAACCACCAAAACAAACGTTGACGAAATCTCAAAAGAGGTGAACGACCTTCTTGACCAATTTATAGCGCTCGTCAATAAATACTGCCCAGACGGGGTATCCACTTCACTCAGGTGCAAGCACAAGATAATGTACCCGAACTGAGCGTGGACACGCTGGAATGATATATTCCTTCGTAATGGGAGCCGTAGATTCCCATAGTCAATCGGTCGAGGATATTCTCGGCAGCATTCAAGTCTGCATTGCCTGCGTAGCTACACTCCAGGCACAAGAAGTCCTCTCCATTCCGATTGCCCCGACAGGTGAAGCCACATCGTCTGCATTTTTGAGATGTGTAATGAGGCGGAACCGTCCAAAGGCGAGTACAACTCTCTTCGGACAGTGGACTGCACCCCTGTTTTGAGACAACGAGTTAGGGTGTGGCTGTTTTGATTTTCTGTGCCGCCTCGAACTCTTCTGGCGGCATGTACCCGATGGCCGAATTCTGCTGTTACTGCATCTCCAAGCTTGACAACTTGTTGGGTGAGCTGCATCTTTTTGGCTTTGTGGACAGGCATGACGGCATCGTCGCCGTCCCGTTCCTTGGAAGCCGTGATCATGTCCACAGCTTCTCTGGATGCAATCTGCTTCATTGTGGGCGAGAGCCAGGATGTTGCCTTACTGTAGACTGAGGCGGTCAAATCCTTCTTGGCAGGAATGCCGTCCGACCAGAACATTTCGATGAACTGGTTGACAACAACAGCGTATTCGGTGATGACACGTTGAAGGGTCGCACGCTTAGCTTGCGTGATGAATTTCAGCGTGCATCTGGTAGAACGGACAAGAAATTTAGGCATTGTATCAAATCAAATGGCGAGTAAGCTCGGAAGAAATTTCGCTCTGTTATTGCATAATTATATTCGATCAGGTATAACACCTGCATGGCAGATAAGGACATTTACTGGTTTCCGGACACCAAGGAATTACTGTCGAGCTATCCAACATCCATAAAGCGGGATTTCGGATTTGCACTACGGTACGTCCAAGCAGGACTAAGACCCGGTTCCGTCAAAACATTTAGTGGAGCCATCGATGAAATTCGTGAGTGGGGGACAGATAACGACTACCGGGTCTACTATGTCGCCAATCTCTCATCACACGTTTATGTGCTTCACGTGATGGTCAAGCATTCTTCATCCGGGGTTGCAATTCCGCAGCGGGATAGGGAGTTGATTATGCGCCGCCATGCGGAGGCTAAGCAAATCCACAAAGAATATATGCAAGAAATGAAGGGTAAGGATCAAAAGAAATGAAAGATAATGTTTTTGCCGATTTGGGATTGCCGGACGCCAACGAGCTCGCAATCAAAGCGGATTTGGCAATCAATATTGTCAAACTGATCCGAAGCAGAAAGCTCACCCAGACTCAGGTTGCCACGCTTACGGGCTGGACTCAACCAAAGGTGTCTGCGCTGATGAACGGTCGGCTTGATGATATTTCTGTCGAGCGGCTTTTGAAAGTGGTGCATGCGCTCAACTACAGCATCACGATCAGCATCGATGCGATTGTTGCCGAAGAAACTACTGCTACTGTGACCGTGAACAATTACGCTTTGGCTGCTACTGCTTAGGTCGTCGCATGTACCCCAAGGCTATCAGGCGTTGGGGTACATTTCCATAATCTCTTCCCGTGTGTAGTATTTCTTGTCGAAAACCAGGTTATGTAGCGAAACGTGCTGACGCATGGACACGGTGCCCTTCGAGCGCCCGACAAGCTGCCAGTACGGGCGACACTGCTCCCGAACCACGCCTTCCGACAAACGCTGGAAGATGTGGCAGATGTTCTTCGCATTCCGCCTATTGAATCGGAACACGTACTCGTCAAGATATGCCTGGAGATGCTTGCGGCTCACCGCACCCTGATGCGTACCCAAGAGCCACCGCTTCAATAGCGAGAAGATGCGGTGAACACGGGGCAGATGGATGTGCGCCTCCTTGCCGTGAGCAACGGTTCGGATATGGGCATAACCCGAACGCTCCAGATCAGAGTAGCCACGCCAGCCGTCAGTGTGGACAGTCGTCTCAGGCTCCAGCTTTCCGTCAAGAAAAGCGGTGAGCTTTTCCTTAGTCGCATTCGCAATGATCCCCAACCTCACCCGCCCGCATCTGCGCCCATCCTTCTCGACGGAGCAGATTACGGCGGTCTTCTTTATGACCGAGCGCCCCTTCGCAGACTCCGGAGCGATGCCGCCGATATAGGTTTCGTCAACTTCGACTTCGCCTTTGAGTGGCTGGCGGTTGGGATCGACTATGCAAGCCCGCAGCTTGTGCAGCCATGCCCATGCAGTCTGATATGATCCTAGCCCAAGCTGGCGCTGGAGTTCCTTTGCAGACATTCCCTGCTTGCTTGATGAAATGAGATACATCGCCATGAACCACTTGCAGAGCGACTTGCGTGTGCTGTGGTAGACTGTTCCAGCGGTGATGCTGGCCTGATGTCCGCAGGACGAGCAGTACAGCAGGTTGCGGGTGCGTCCCTCCCAGCACTTGTCATGCTTGCACTTTGGGCAGGCGAATCCCTTCTCGTTGCCCCATCGTTGTCTACGGACGTAGCGGAGGCAGTCCTGATCGGATGCGAACTGCTGCTGGAAGGCTATTAAGTTTGTGGGGAAGTCCTCTAGGATCAAATCTACCGCTCGATAGGAGTCTGTCTGCTATGAGCAGTAGCCTGTCCGTCATAAGCTATGAGGAAAACTTTGCCCTAGATACATCTTTATCGTGCGATTTTAGGATTTGAGAACGAGAATTTTTACCAGGTTGTGTGAAAATAGTGTGGAAGCAACGAGCGGATTCTTAGGGGCGACTACCTGAGTGAAGTGGATACCCCGTCTGCCCAGATATCTTGCAGCATCCATGGGTCGTTGAATGGTTGGGCGAGGCACGCATAACTATATAAGGCGGTGCAGCTTGGCACCTAGCAGGTGGCCACGGTAAGCTGATTCGAAACGTGAAGCTAATTCATCCGCCTTACCACCCCCACAACCTTCCCCAAAACCTCCGGAGAATCCGCATAAATCGGCGAAAGGCGCTCGTTGGCAGGCTGAAGCCGAATCCGGCGCTTCTCGCGGTAAAAGCGCTTGACGGTCGCCTCGCTGTCGATCATCGCGACCACGGTGTCGCCATTGTCGGCGTTCTGCTGACGACGCACCACCACATAGTCTCCGTCGTGAATACCGTCGTCAATCATGCTGTCGCCGCGTACGCGCAGCATAAATCCGTCGGGACCGACAAAATCAGCAGGCAGGGGGAAATAGTCCTCGATGTCCTCGATGGCGAGCATGGGACGACCAGCCGCGACCGTTCCAACGATCGGACAGTTGATGATGTTTGCCATCATCATGCTCTGCCTGGGGTCCATCGGAATGGTGCGGTGCTTGGATTGCGTGGAACTGCCGTTAATGCCGCGCTCAGAGCCTGACGATCCCGACATCACCTTGATCGCTCGCGTCAAGACCGCTTCGCGCTGAATCATGCCCTTCTCTTCAAGCGCCTTGAGGTGCGCATGGACGGTGCTCGACGACGACAGACTCACCGCTTCGCCAATTTCGCGGACAGTCGGCGGATAGCCGTGATCCTCGATATGCTGCTTGATGTAGGTCAAGATCGACCGCTGGCGCGCTGATACAGGACGCGGCATGTTTTCACTCCTCGATAGTTAAAATTCAAAACATCTATTCGGCAACAGATGTTCGTATTTATTACCAGCAGTATACACATGCTTGTCAATCGTTGTCAAGTAATGCGCGAAAAAAATACGAACTGTTCGATATTTTCGGCCTCTGTACAGATGAGCTTATAAATGACCCTTCTTGATGGGCTGAGCAGAATACATTTCTTGCACGGAGTCATGCCATTCGGACAGTGGGCGATGCTTTTCATTCCATTGAGCCTCAAAGCGACACACGAAAACCAATACCCAAATCATTGCCAAGTTCGATACGCGAACCTTGAATGAGCGCGATTAAGAACCTCCCTCAATCGCTCCTTCCGAACGGAGGGAAGCAGCAAGTTTTCTCCGTTCAAATGGTGCTAGGTAGGTTGGAATGACCGTGCGGGGCGCCGAGACGTCCGGCCCAGAACTTGACATCCGGCCCCGCACGCGGTATATTAACCGTCGCGTGGGGCTGTGGCTCAGCTGGTAGAGCGCTTCATTCGCATTGAAGAGGTCAGGGGTTCGAATCCCCTCAGCTCCACCAAAAACGCGCAAAACAGGGCAAAAGCGGTAACTTTTGCCCTGTTTTCACTCATTTCTCGCTATAGCGGCGTCCAAGTGCCATTCACAAGAAAGGCACGAACATGACGCAAAACATAACCAGACCTGTTTATTCCAAAAAACGGGTAGCAAACGGCGGAGTAGTCCGCCCGACATTTAACGGCCCTGCGGCCATAAAAACCGCCGATCTGCAAAAGCTGATCGACGGATGGCTGCTTGACGGCGAATATCGGCGGCTGTCCCAAAACACGACGCGCAACCGGATCGGGGTAATGCGTCGTCTGCAATGGTGGATCGCCTGCCACAAGATCGACACGCTTGACCACATCGCAATGCGGAGCTACTTCGCATATGCGGCCAACTCCAGCGGCGGACGGTGGGGCAACGAGACTCCCGGCAAGATTCGGAACGTCGAAGCTAGGCCGATCCGCGCAAGCACCCTCCACACGTACTACATCTACCTCCAGAGCTTCTTCAACTGGTGCGTTGCGGAAAGCCTGCTGGCCGTCTCTCCGCTTGATCGGGTGACAAAGCCCAACACGCGCTCAGCTTCGTCAATCGAGCCGTTTTCCGTCAAGCAGCTTGAGTCGCTTTTGCTGGCCGCAAAGGAGAGCGCATACCCCGAACGTGACACCGCAATGGCGATGTTCCTGCTCGATACCGGCGTTCGCGTGTCCGAACTCATTTCGATCAAGATTGGCGAAGTTGACAAGACCAACAAGACGGTCAAGGTGCTTGGGAAGGGCCGGAAATACCGCCTGGTGAGATTCGGCAAGGAAACTTCGATGGCGCTCTGGAGATACCTGCGCGGACGGCACGACGGGGCCGACGATGACGCGCCTGTTTTCGTGTCCCACGCCGGGAACCTCAGCGGATCGGCATTGACGCGGGACGGCGTACAAGCTCTTGTCACAAGGCTAGGGAGGGACGCTGGCATTACCGGCGTCAGGTGCAGCCCCCACACGTTCCGTCATACGTTCGCGGTGCAGTTCCTTCGAAATGGCGGCAACAGCTTTGCGCTGCAAGCTCTGTTGGGCCACACCGATCTAAAGATGACGCAGAAGTACGTCGCGCTGGCTCAGACGGACTTGGCCGATCAGCACGTCATGGCAAGCCCGATGGACAATCTAAGGCGAAGGAAGTAGATTCAGTTTTGCAGCATGTCAGGGGCTTGGCCGCGATCCTGCTGGATGCAAAACCAAGCCTCCTGATTGCGCTTCACCCCCGTCGCCATAACTCGTGCGACTGACGGAAAATGCTCGAACACTACTTCAATGGCTTCGTTCGAATATCCAACTGCTTGCGTGTGGTTTGAAGCATAGAGATCAACCATTACAATCCACCCTTTGACTGGTGAAGCTGCGCCTGATCCATCAATAACTGTAACATCCGAAACACGTCGGCCAAATATTGCGCGTAGCGTTTTAGTCACACGAACCGTCATTTGGCGCATCGGTGCCTGCTGTTGATCTATCGCACCGCTTTCCCAATCGACATAGCTGTTCCATTGCTTTTGCGTCATCCATGCGGGACGTGTTGGATATTCGCCGCGCTTATAAATGACCGTGTGTTTGGAGGGATCGCTATGCACCGGGGCCAAGATCAAAAGACCGACAATCGACGCGGCCAGGAATATTGAGTTTTTCACGCCATATAGTTCTTGATGTTGCGCCGGACACCTCCGAAAAAAGATTCGTAGATTGCGGTCAATAGCATTGACACTAATACGTAGATAGCGTATACTATCTTTGTTCGCACGGACTACTCCTTACGGACATTGACCGGGAAGCCCCGCCAACGCAACGGATAAAGCCGCTCTGCCAGCCGGGTAGTAGGGCCGAAACGACGCAGACACGTCTATCGACCCGATCCGCCGAGTGAAACCGTCGATAAGCAGAATGCCCCGAATCGAACGTGGGCGCACGATACGAACCAACAAACTTTACATTTAGAAAGGACACCTAACCTAATGCTACAGACAACGCTAACAGCATCGGAGTATTGCTTAACCGAAATAGACGCATTAAAAGCCAAATTGACAGAGCTAGACGAAAAGATCGGATACGCGCTAACAGCCTTGCGGTTCGATCTGCAAAAAGACTGCGCCGACAGAGTGACGCTGGCCTACATTGACGCGCTCACCGAAGCCCAAGAAGGCATCAACAGTCTTGCCTGGACTGATTTTCGTTGGTATGTTCGAAACGCCGAAGAACTTCAAAAAAACATGCCAGCCGGTCAGATCAAATAATCATTCCCAGCGGGGCAGGGCGACTTGCCCCTAAGTCACCTAACCAATGACAAAGAAAGGACACGCAAATATGAAGCGAGTCTACAAATACCCATTCCCGATTCTTGATGACGTTCGGCTAGCATTACCGGTTGGAGCGAGGATCATCAAGGTCGCAACAGCCGGAGTTGGAGCGGCCAACCTGTGGGCCATTGTCGATCCGAGCATCGAAGCGAAGTCCATGCTCGAATTAAGGATCGTCGGCACGGGCCATGATTTTGACGACGCAAACCTGCGCCACATCGACACCATCTTTGACGGCCCGTTCGTCTGGCACGTCTTTGAAGTCAAAAAGTGACAGTTACCTAACCAATTACATTTGACAGCCAGAGAGGATTCAATTACCAATGTGCGATTTTCATTCGATTGTAGTCAGGCGGGACGGCGCAATAGCCCATGTCCCAGGCAACAGCCATTCAAACGCCGTGGCAGCCGCAGGCTGGACGGAAAACGACGTGACCTCCGAGTTTCGGGGCAAGAACCGGTTTGTCGAACTGGAGTGGGACGGTCAAGGCGATTTTCCCAAGTGGGAGCATCTTGCGCGGACTCATGGCGGCGACTTTACGAAGGCACAGCAGGACGCAGGCGAGGCGCACTACCGCAAATTGGCCGCATATCTTGCTGGCGACGATTCGCACCGCGAGTATTTCAATCAACCCGAATATTTGGACGTGATCGCCAAGCGGCTAGGCGGCTACATTTCTGATAAGGGCAACGGCAAGTACTCCCTTGACCTTGGTTCGCTGACATCGGCTGAGGGCTTGGTGATCCCGGCTGGAGTGGCCACCCTTGACCTTCGTTCGCTGACATCGGCTGAGGGCTTGGTGATCCCGGCTGGAGTGGCCACCCTTGACCTTCGTTCGCTGACATCGGCTGAGGGCTTGGTGATCCCGGCTGGAGTGGCCACCCTTGACCTTCGTTCGCTGACATCGGCTGAGGGCTTGGTGATCCCGGCTGGAGTGGCCACCCTTGACCTTCGTTCGCTGACATCGGCTGAGGGCTTGGTGATCCCGGCTGGAGTGACCTGCCTTGACCTTCGTTCGCTGACATCGGCTGAGGGCTTGGTGATCCCGGCTGGAGTGACCTACCTTGACCTTAGTTCGCTGACATCGGCTGAGGGCTTGGTGATCCCGGCTGGAGTGACCTACCTTGACCTTCCCGACAAAATCCAAAGCAGATCAAAGTCCGAAAGCAGATCAAAGTCCGAAAGTAGCCCGACGTTTACCGACTTCGGCTAGCTTAGACAGGAAATTAACCAATGACAACTATTCACCGATACGCAGGCAGGTTGCGACGGCGCGGCGCGTAGGCACTCCGATCATCGGGGTGTCCACCGCCGATCCTGCCGGAACGCTGAGAGAGATCGCTGCGGCAACGCCCCTCGATCAGCCTCTTTTGGTATGGGATACCATTCGCGGCCTCCGATCCGGCGATCCTGCAAGGGAAAAGACAAACATCGTTGCTCTGAGCTTTCTAGTTCAGATAGCGGACGTTGACCCAAAGGACTTCGGCCAAGTCACTCAAAACCCGGTCGCAATGCTGGAGCTATTGCCCCGCCTACCATCAAATGGCTGCGTCGTCATGTTCGGCGCAAGCCGCGAACTCGAAAACGGCCCGGTCATACAGGCCATCTGGAACCTGCGGGATCAGTTCAAGTCCGATGGCAGGACGCTCTGCCTCATTGGGCCGCACATCAACCTGCCAGCCGAGCTTAGCCAGGACGTGATGATGTACGACGATCCCCTGCCTGACGATAAGGAGATCGAGGACATTGTCCAAAACATCTATTCGGCTGGAAATGTCAAACAGCCGACTCCCGAAATCCTCTCACGTTGCGTTACTGCGCTGCGCGGACTCTCAGCCTTCGCCGCCGAGCAGTGCGCCGCATTTGCCCTGACGAAGGACGGGATCTACCTAGCATCGCTTTGGGATCGCAAGCGCCGAGCAGTCGAGCAGACTCCCGGACTTCGGTTCTCATATGGCGGCTCTGGTTTCGATTCGATAGGCGGTCTTGACTCGCTCAAATCGCTTGGCAAAGGACTTTTCGCCAATCCCGACAAACGCCCCGGCGTGGTCGTCTTTATTGACGAGATAGAGAAGTGGCCAGCGGGATCATGGGCGCTTCGGGTGACAACGGCGTTGACAAGGACGCTTTTTCAGTCGTGCTAAGGGAGATAGCAGAACATGAATACCCTGGAATCACTCTTGTTGGCCCTCCGGGGACTGGCAAGTGCCACGGTAAAAACACGCCGATTATGATGTTCGACGGCTCAACAAAGATGGTTCAGAATGTTGAGCCTGGAGAGCTTCTAATGGGGCCAGACAGCAAGCCTCGCAAGGTGCTTAGCACGGCGCGTGGTTATGGAAACCTTTATCGAGTGTTTCCGACAAAAGGCATGTCCTACGTCGTCAACGAGGATCACATTCTTTCGCTGAAAATGAACGTAGCTTGCTCTGGAAAGCGGAAAGGCGAGATCGTCAATATTGGCGTTCTGGACTATCTCAAATCTTCGCAGACGTTCCGAGATCACGCGAAGGGTTATAGAGTCGGAGTCGATTTTGCGGAGAAGTCCGTAGAAATTGACCCGTACATTCTTGGCGTTTGGATCGGCGACGGGCAAAATCATCATCCGATGGTTACAACGCCCGACGTTGAAGTTTTTAACGCATTGGCTTCATACGCCTTTGCCAACGAACTTGAGTTGAAAGCGATCAACCACCAAAACTCAGGGCTGGCAACTACCTACAGCATTACGAGCGGATTTACAGGCACCGAGTGCCACGGTAAAAACAAGTTCCTCTTAGGGCTGAACAGCTACAGGCTGATTGCCAATAAGCATCTGCCAAGTGACTACCTTATCAACAGTCGAAAAGTCCGCCTGGAGTTGTTCCGGAATCATCGACACGGACGGTTGCCTTAACAGCGGCGGGACGAAAATGACGTTCAAGAGTGAATACCTGCTCGATCAGGTAATTTGGCTTGCCCGATCCCTTGGTTTCGCCGCCTACAAGCGCGAGAAAAAAGTAAGCGCTTTCAATGTACACGAAGGCACTTATTACAGGGCCAACATTTCAGGCGATGTTGACCAAATCCCGGTTAAGGTTGAGCGAAAAAAGGCACCCGCGCGGCAAATCAATAAAGACGTGCTGAGCGTCGGCATTAAGATTCTGCCGATAGGGAAGGGGGATTATTATGGCTTCGTTCTGGACGGCGATCACCTGTATCTGCTTGGCGACTTCACGGTTACACACAACACCATCTTCGCAAAGGCGTTGGCGGCGCAAAATGACGTACCGCTCCTGGAGGTCGATCTTGGGGAGGCGAAAGGCTCCTTGATGGGCGAGAGCCAAGCCAAGATTCGCGGAGTGTTCCGCACGATCCACGCTTTGGCAGGTGTCAACGGCGCGATCATAGTGGCCGCTGCAAACTCCCTGCCTGACGATGTTCCCCAAGAGCTAATGCGCCGTGTGGCCGAACTCGGAATCTACTTTGTCGATCTGCCAAGTGAAAACGAGCGTCACATCATCTGGAACATCCAGAAGAAGCGTTACGGCCTCCAAACTTACGACGGCGCGGACTCGCTGTTCGTCAACGACAAAGACTGGACGGGTGCTGAGATTCGGGCTTGCTGCAACATAGCCAGCCGCTTGAATTGCAACATCCTTCAAGCCGCCGAGCGCGTCATCCGATCGGCTCGAATCCCGAAGCGATGAACGAGCTCGTCGGCGAGCTAGTGGGCGTTGGCAGTCCAACGAGATCGCCCTACGTCATGTCAACGAATCAGCCGGAATGGCAAGGCCGCCCGGTGCGCGAAAACTTGAACTGGAGGTGACTCACCAATGAGTCATGTAGCGACAATCGAAATCCAGATCAAGGACTTGGCCGCGCTAAAGCAAGCGGCCAAGGATTTGGGCCTGGAGTTCCGCGAGAATCAGAAAACCTATCGCTGGTACGGCTACAGCGTCGGCGATTACCGCTTCCGGCCGGATTTACGGAAGCCGAGCTAGGCAAGTGCGAACACGCTCTTTCGCTTGGCGATGCACACCGGACGTTCACTGTTGGCAGTGGGACGCACAAGTACGGTGCGCCGCCCTACGAAGTCGGCATAACCAGGCGCAAGGACGGCAAGCCTGGATACGTGCTTCTGTGGGACTTCTGGAATCACGGGCTCGGCCTGGAAGACGTGGTTGGCAAGAACGCCGAAAAGCTAGTCCAACGCTACGCGGTGAACGTCGCCAAGAAAAGGTCAAGGCACAGGGCTACGCGGTCACGGAGGCCAGAAAACAAGATGGCACTGTAGTTCTGCAAGCGGTCAGGAGGCCGGGACGTTGATCGACTCCCCGGCGAAGGATGGCTAAAGCACAAAAAATGAACGAAAAAATCATCATCGAAGTTTCACCGAGCGGCGAAACCGAAGTCAAGGTTGTGGGACACGTGGCCCCGGCTGGGAAGCTCACTGAGAATATCGAGAATGCGCTTGGCAAGCGGATCAGCGATATCAAGACGCACGAATACAACGAGCGCGAGGTCAACGAGGTTCGCAATGCGACCAGCGTTAGTACTATCGGACACGTCCGCGCAATCTACTCTGACGCTGGCCCCGCTGCTCAGCGAGGGCCAAGCGTCGATCAGCCGAGCATCGCATGTCGAGCCATGCGAAGGCGGCTGGACTGCCGATCTATCGCCAGTGAACGGCCCCACGCTTGGCCCATTCCCGTTGGGATCTCAAGCACTGCAAGCCGAAATCGAATGGCTGGAGGCAAACATCATATGAGCGATGCAAAAGACTGCATACCGAAAAAGGCAATCGCCGAAGTGCTTGTGTTGAGACAGCAAGATTGTCAAGACGATGATTGACTATGACAAGCAAAGCAAAGATGATGCAGCCGTTGGCTTTATGTTCGCCGGGGCTGAAATGACGGAAGTTGCAAGGCTATTAGGCATAAAGCCTGAGTTTGCGAAGGCAACTCGCGAGTACGTTCTTGGCCGTCTAAAAGATAATCCTATTACGAAAGGAAACCTAACAAATGACTTTAGAAATCCAAAACACATCGGACGCGCCAGCCGCGCCGAATCCGGCCAGCCTTTTCTTTGTGCTCGATCTGCGTCTAGGCACGTTGAGCAACTCTAAGAAGGTGCCGAGCACCGCCGTAGCCGTCGTTCGCGAGTTCGAGTTCGATCCCGACACTGACCCGGAAATGCTCAGGGTGAACAAGAAGCTGTTCGACTGCCCTGAGCTAGACGAAATCAAGCAGTATCACCACTCGCTTAGGGACTTCATCGAGACGCGTGAGCTTCCCACCAAGGGGCAGTTCCGCGCCGGGATGTACCTGATGTCCTACAAGCATCTGCCAGCCGTCGAGGAGCGGTTGGAACTGGCCGTCGAGCAGATCGGCGAACTCGTTGACAGGCTGATCGACGCTTTGGAACAGCGCATAGGCGAGTCCAAAGAGAAGCTAGGCACTCTGTTCAACGAGGCAGACTATCCAACCGAAAAGACGATCCGGGAACGGCTGAAAATCCATTAGAGTACCAGACTCTTGCCGCGCCCGAAGGTCTAAAGCAGTTCAAGCAGGACATATTCAAGCGTGAGAAGGAGAAGTTGCAGAGGCGGATGCAGGAAGCCATCGAGGACAGCAGGGCGATCATCGCACAGCAGACGCGCGATCTCCTAGCCGCCGTCGCCGACAGACTCACCCCAGACGAAAACGGCAAATCCAAAGTCATGCGTAAACCGATGCTCGATTCGTGGATGACCACGCTCGATCTGCTCAGTGATAAAAACGTAAGCGGCGACACCGATCTAGCCGCCGTGATCGCGGAGGCCAAGGCCAAGATCGCAGGACGCGAGACCGGCGCGATGAAGGGTGATGCAACCCTACGAGCGGACATATCCGGCGCATTTGCAGAGCTTATTGCACGGCTCGATGAGCAGGTGATAGACAAGCCGATCCGACAAATCAGCTTTGAGGAGGCTGCATAACGCTATGAAGGCGATAACAATTCACCAGCCGTGGGCTAGTCTAATAGCCCACGGCAATAAGACGATTGAAACCCGGTCATTCCCTGTTAGCTACAGAGGGCCAATCGCAATCCACGCCGGAAAGCATTGGGATGACGAACTTGAAGAAATGGTAGTCACCGAACCTTTTAGAACGATCTTTGAGAATCATCCGCCTTTGCCGCTAGGCTCAGTTATTGCGACCGCGCAATTGATCCGCTGCGTGAAGTTCGTTTCCGTCAGTAGGTCAAGGAATCATCGGCTTGTTCAATTTGAGCCTAGCGGCAACTGGTATCCCTGCTCTCAATATGAGTTGGAGTTTGGCGACTTTGCTACTGGTAGATATGGCTGGATGCTTCGCGATATCAAGCTACTAGATCAACCAATACCCACGCGAGGGCAACAGGGACTTTGGGAATGGATTGATGCCTCGTCTCCTGTGTTGTCAGTGCCAAAGTAAATAAAGAAGCCCCTCGGTCATTGCGACCGAGGGGCTTTTTCTAGCTAGCTTGAGCGTCCTCTAATAACTCCGCCACCCTCCGCAACCACCCATTCAAAAATTTTGAATCCCCCGCGTGTATCCAACGATGCTGTGATACAGCGCGATTCGTTCGGACAACTCCGCTTCTTTGAGCGAATGTGTACCCGGCATGGTTTCGCACGCCTTTTGCGCCGCTGCCACCACGGACGCGCCCACAGCGAAGTTGACAGGCAGATTTAGAGCTTCCTCCAGCATCTTTGCAGCCGTTCCCGTCCCCATGTTTACAGCCGCGTCGAAGGTGATCCAATCAATCGGGAACGGCAGATCGTCGCCCTGAATGACGTTCCAATAATTATCCTGGTAGATGTGCTGCGCCTCGATCTGCGTTATGAACTTGACGCTTTGAAGCGGCTCTCCGCAAAGCTGCCTGTGCCTATCATATTCGCCCTGCGTGATGCCTAGATTCGTTGGCCCTCCAGCATCAGCCGGATCATCGCTGAATCCGCCCTCGAACGCCAAGACCGCTGGGAGCGCGTGAGCCAAAAACGTAGCCTTCATAATGCCCTCCTAGAACTGAGGCTCTACCTGCAATATCGCCTCGCCATTGTCCGGCGCGGTAAAGCCCGTGCCGTCCGTGTATGCGACCGTGACCGCAAAATAGTACGTGCCGGGGTTGATGGTCGTGAAGTCGGATGGTTGCCGCTCGTAGGTCAACGTCTCGTTGTCACCCGCGAGAGTCATCACCGAGCTTTGAATGTAGCTGGGGTTGCCCGGTGCAAAAAAGTTGATGGTGACGACTGCGCTAGCCAAGTTGAGGGCAACGCCGCCGCCAAGCAGCTGCAATTTTATTTGAGGCTGGGTGTCGCCTGCGCGCCACTGCATCTGGCAGCCGTTGAGTCCGGTGAACGAAAGAACGTTGAGCGTCACCGGGCCTTCGATGTTGGGTGAGGTTGACATGGCCTGTTAGCCTTCCTTTGGCGTGTTTGTTTCGGCGGACACGTCCGCTTTTTGTTGTGAATTAGGGGTTGGTGAGTTTGCACCCGCGTCAAGACCGAGCGTGTGGGCGAACGGCGACCTGGAGAGCCAAGCAATGGCCGTGGTGAGGACGCCGATGACGGAAACAACCTTGGGGTTTACGTGCAGGCCGTTCGTGACCGCGCCGTATATGACCGCCTGCGAGACGGACACGCCAAGCGCGATTGCGCCGAACACCCGCGATCCCGAAAAGTTGGTTGATAGCTTCATCATGGCGCTTACTTGAACATATGCTGGATAAAGTTGATGATCTGATCTTTGAACGACGAAATGACCATGATCGACGCCAAAGCCCACCAGCGCCTTGCATCGCTGCCTTCGCTGCGCTTGGTTTCGAGGCTTTCCAGACGCTTTTCGATCTTGATGAACCGCTCGTTGTGTTCGGCTATCTTATCCTTTATCTCGGTGACTGTGGCATGGGTCATGTAGCCGGTCTTGCGGATGTCGTCAATGGAGCCTAGCAGGAGGCCAACGCTGATGCTGGCCGTGTCGATTGACTTGAACGATTCGTTGTCTGGTATCTCAGGCATGTTGGTGATTTGAAGCGGCGACAAAAAAGCCCGCGCAAGGCAAAAAGCCTGTGCGCGAGCTTGGACGGCTCGAATGGCGATTGCGGCAATAGGGCCGCGAACGAACTGATTGTACACCAGGTTGCTTTAGGCCGTCAATGCACGGCACGTTTTATGCTAGGATAAGGAAAATTAGATGAACGTTATACCCGCGCCGCTAAGGTATGCGCCGCCTCCAGCGAAAGAGAACGGCGACCAATGGGCTGTTTTGGCTGGCCTGCGCTGCGTGCTGGCGTCGATTGTGGTTAGCCAGCATCTAGGTTTCGTCGCCTATTCGACCGATCTAACGCGGACATTGCAGACGTTCGGCGCGAGCGAAGCGGTGCTCGGATTTTTCCTGATCTCCGGCTATTCGATAGCCCACTCCCTCAGCCAGCATACAGATTGGCGCGACTACATGCGCCGCCGCTTTTGGCGAATCTACCCGGTCTATATCGGCGCACTGGTTCTCGGCATGGTTCCGATCTGGCTTTGGGGCAATCCTTTCACCTGCGCAACCGGCTCCATCGGCGGTGCGACGGACTTCAAAAGCCTGATTCTCGATCTTCTGCTAGTGCAGGGCGTGGGATTCGCTACCATCGGACTTGCGGGAGTTGCATGGAGCCTGAGCGTGGAGTGGATTCTATACATCCTCGCACTTGGTTTCCGCAAAATGTCCACCGGATTTCTTGCCGGAATAGTTGCCGCCTCTGCTCTCCTGTTCGATATTGCGCCCGCACTTCAAGCCGATCTCCCAATGGGCGTATTGGGGACTGAAAGACGGCCTGCCGCTTACTGATGCTTTGTTGGCTCTGGATTGCAGGATTTCTCTACTACCGCCATAAAGACAGTCCCGCCGCGCTACACGATCTTTATTGGTTCGGTTCTTGCTGCAATCGTACTGTGCGACAATTCGGGTTTGACCCGCCACGGCATTTTGACCGTAGCCGGAACAGCAGCATTGATCGGAGTTGCTCGATTCGTGCGCTTGCCTAAGTTCTCGATCAAGCCGCTGAACTACTTAGGTGATCTAAGCTACCCACTGTATTTGGTTCATATTCCCGTCATGCTTTGCACTCTATCCCGCAATGCTACGAAACGTTGCCGTGGGTATTCCCCACGTCGATTGCGCTGGTGACTTTGCTTGTTCTATCACGCTAATCGACAAGCCGCTGCGCCGATTCGGGCAGTCGCGCCGTACTAAGGCAAATTAATCTGCTGCATCGTCCAAACTCCAGCCTGGAGCGACGAGATGTAGAACGTGTCGTTAATCCCACCTGTGTAGAACATCGAATAGGGATTGCTGTACAAATTGCTTCTTTGCCCCGTCGTCAACTGCGTGTTGAAGAAGTAGAAGAAGTCGATTGAGCCATTCAGTGGATACGGATCGGACGAGCCGATGTTATAAGCTCCTATCGCCGCCGTACCGGTCAATGAAGTCGCCATCGTGCATGATAGAGTGAGATCGGCGCTAGTTGAACCATCGAGATATGCAGACCACGTGGAACCGTTATAGGTGAGAAAAACCGTGTGCCAGTTTCCGTCATTGACGACTGCCGTACCTGTTGCCGCAGTCGTCTTTTGATCTAGGTAGAGCTTGTTCGATGATACGGCAAAGTCTATGCCCTGATTCGGGTTAACATTGCCATAAGTAAACAGGCGGACAGTTCCGGTAGACGTGGTTTTGAAGCGCATCATCAATTCGCAGTTGCCGCCGCCCGATCTAAGATCGGTGTCCGCGAATGTAATGCCTGTGCCGGTTCCGTTGACTGCCACATCCGCACCAGCATCCCCTGTCCCCCATGTAGACCCTGATGTGAGTGTTCCTGTTTTAGAGTTTGCCGCCTCCTGCGTCGTTGTTCCGGTACCTTCATTTAGTTGAAATGCTGCGGTTGCGAGGTTGGCCGGTGCGGTTGCGAACATGCTTACAGGCGGCGTCAACTTGGTCGTACTTCCAACCGAGCCGCTTGCTTCCAAAAGGTAAAGATTGCCACGGTTGCCGCTCGTCGCTGTCGGAAGCGATGTTACGACGTTGACCGCACTTCCGGCAGTCGCCGCAATCGTGATGCTTCCATGCCCGTTCGTGATCGTCACGTTCGAGCCTGCCGTCAACGTCGCCTTGTCAAGCCCTGTCGTGGACGTGTCGCCGATCAGAAGCTGACCGTCGCTATATGTGGTGTTGCCGGTGCCGCCCTGCGCGACGGTCACATTCGATTCGCCCGATACCGCCGTACCTGTCGAAGCGTAGTACGCGACCTGGCCGCTCGTGCCGCTGTTGACCGTTCCGCTGCCGCCTCCGCCGCCACTAGCCGCGATAGTGATTGTGTTGCCGCTTGGCGTAAGCGTGACGTTCGTTCCTGCCGCGAGCGTTATCGCGCCAGTCAGCGAGTTTACCGACGAAACGTACAGAAGCGAGTACGGCACCCATGCGAGCCGTTCCACTCCGCAAGCTGCCCCGTGGTCGCGCTCGATTGGCTGAGCTTCGACAGCGGCACCGATCCGGCGGAATATCTGCTCTGCGCCGTTAAGCTGGGTAGCGGCCCTGACAAGTCCAAACGAGGCGATCTCGATAGCAAAAGCGCAACGAAAATCAAGCAAAGTTTTCTCATGCTCATACCTGTAATCTCCTATGAAGGTGTCCGTGCCAGCGGGCGAGTTGACAAGCGTTGCGACCGCGCCTGAGACGGTGTAATCGGTCGTGAGGTAAAGCCGCTGGCCGTTTTGGTAAAGTTTCAGCGATCCCGTTATGATCGTATGCGCGAAGGTGAGCGTGGAGCCTGAGACGGTTGGCACTTCGCCGTCAGCGAAGTTGATCGACGCGCCAGATGATCCCCAGGTTTGCGCCAGTAGGCCCGGTTATGTTGGCTATGACGCTCCATGATGATCCGCTGTACTGGTAGACCGCGCCGTTGGCAGTATTCAGGTATCAGTCACCTGACGATGGCCCTTGATATTGTTCCAGTACTCCCGATCCGGTGTCCCCAAAGAGAGCCGCCAGTTCCGTTTTGTCCCAGTTCGTGCCGTTTGATCCAGATGGCCCTGTCGGGCCAGTTGGCCCGGTCGCACCTGTCGCCGGTTGCGCCTGTAGCCCCTTTGATGTTGCTGACAGGCGATCCCCAAACGGTCGTATATTGGTAAACGTCGCCTGTCGCCGTGTTCAAATAGAGATCGTTGGCAAGCAGCTGAATGGTTCCTGGTGCGCCTGAGCCTTCATACCAAAGCGATCCTCTTGCTCCAGCCGCGCCGGTTGCGCCTGTCGCGCCAGTCGGCCCAGCAGGGCCGGGAGTGCCGTCGCTTGCGACCGTTCCCGCGTACATGCCCGATCCCGGCCCAAGCAACGTGTCGTAGAACTGCAAGCCTGCGTGTTCGAAAGCGTCGATCAAAACCGCGAAGATTCCGGGGTTGCTTGCGTCGGTTACGCCTGCGCCCTGCCTGTTGAAGTAGAACAGGTCTAGCTCTTTCGATGAGTTTGCCGGAACGGTGATAGTGCCTGAGTTGTTGGTGCTGCCGCTGTCGGTGACGGTCTTTGAGAACTCCGTCGTGCCGTCGAACACGATCTTTACGTAGTCGTCCTCGTAGGGAACGCTCCAGTTGAACGTCACCGCCGCGCCTGTGGTGTTGGTTATGCCTATCGCGCCCCACAAGGCCCAGTTGACCGATCCTTGCAGAAGGAACGATCCACCGGGGCCGTCCGCGAGGCGAGTCCAAGCCTGCTCCGTGGTTCCCGCTGGCTGATTTGCCCCGCCGTCGAAGTAGCTGCTGTCAAGCGTGTCGCCGTCGTTCCTGGCCGAATTGACGTAGCCCTTGACCCTGTAGTAAGGCACGGGCCGAATGCTGTCGATCTCGTTTTGAAGCGTGGTGATCGCCCCGGCATAGGGCGCGTTTGGAGCCGCTATGGTTACGCTCTGAGCGTTCGCATCAACGTCGCTTATGCTCTGACCCGCGAGACGCAGGCTACCAGGATCGTCTCACCTATCAGACTGGCCGGAACCTGCACCCGGACAACTCCGTTCAATGTCGTGAACGCATCGCCAATCGAGTGCGCTATGAACGGTGTCGATCTAATCCCGCGTCTTAGATCGCTGAGGGTGTAGCGTCCAGCGTTTGCGCCAAGCGTTGCGACCGAGAAGGCCAGATATTCAGCGCCTAGTCTGCACAGGTTCGCCCCGGCCAAGACAGCGGCGTTGGTGTTGCTGGCAAGCGATCCGGGCTGGATGCACTGCACCACGGTTGAGCTGGCCGTGTCCCAGCTTGTATCGTTGGCCGCTGCGCCAAGCGTCGTGACGTTCGCGCCAAGCACCGAAGGCGTTGCGACTGTGCCGGACTGCACCCAGCTTGTTCCGCCGTCGCTGCTGTACCAAATGCCTGCGCCTGTCCAGCCGGGTTGACCCGTGGCGGTGACATAGAATCCCGGAGAGAGCGCGTCGGAGTCGGTTAGCTCGGTGCCAGACCACGCCTGAAAGAGAGTGGGAACCACGGTAACGGGAGCCGAAGTCGTTGAAGTGTTGTTCCAACCCCAGCGGCAACCATCATCGCTTCGGAGTCGCGAACAAGCGACAGCTTTAGGACATCGGGAACACCCGCGTCTATCTCCGTTATCCGGTATCTGACCCCAGCCGGAGAGACAACCACGTTCGAAGGGGAGAGCCAGGCATACTCGTATGAAACGGAGGTGTCCGCGAAGCGCGTTCGCCCATGCAGCGGCAAGAAGCTGCTCTCGATGGTACGCGCCTCCGTCGCCGTAATCGTGATCGGGAAATCGACGGAGATTTTATTGTAGTGCTGAGCGGTTATCCTTCGCGCATTCTGCAATCCCTTCTGGCAGTCGCGATCCGCGTCAAAATAGTGATTTCTATATAGCTTGGCAAGTCCAATTCGTCGGCGCGAGGTTCGCTGATCCGTGGTTCCTGCGTATCCTGACCGCCCATCGGCACGGATTTTGCGCCAATGTCGTTAACCAGGAAACTAGCTATTGGGGCTTGACCGCGAGGGATTAAATTGATAAGCCCGTCGATCTCGACAAGATCATAGAAACGCCTGGAGCAATGGCGCTATCGCTTCGCTGAGGGAAGTCTGATCGGCTATGTAGCCTGTCACAACTCCGTTTGCGGCCGTAAATGAATCCGTGTTCAGAGCATCGCTTGGGATTCCGGCGCGTAGGCACAAGTCCTGTATGATCCCGGCCAAAGTGTTGATGGAAAGACTGCCTGAACTTCGATGCTTGGGCGCGAGTTGCCCTCCTTCGACAAGTCATGTCGTCAAGGACTAGGTAGCACACACCCCTATAGGCCGGGGTGATCGCCGCCGACAACCGCCTCAAGGGAACTGTTATCGCCTGATCTTCCCAGCCGTCGTAGAGTGCAGGATCGAGGCCGGTACTAGAAAACTTTGGTTTGTGCCGACTGGCAAGCCTGGATGTATCCGGCCTGCACGTTCGAAGGCATGTCATCATATTCATCGAGAGGCGGTGGACTCTCCGTTGCGACGTTCGCCGTAGTGCGCAATAGGTGTTGTCCCGCCTGAATCGACTGTTGAATAGACGACCTGCTTGCCGCCCAGACGGTCTGCATCGTGAAGACCAGCCCCTTGCGGCGCGTGGTGCAGCCGAAGCGCAAACGCATGTCCCGGTGATGTCGCTGGCCCCGCCTTTGCCCTTGCCCCCGCCGCCCTTCTTGCCGCCCCAATGCGCCTGCAACTGATTCGAGTAGATCATCGTCCCGGCCAGCCGGACAGTTCCGTAGCACAGCGGCATGACCGGCCGTACTGGGAAAGTCCAACCCTAACGTCGGCGGATCGAGCCTTGTTGGGGTTAGGCGCGACAGTCCGCCAAGCGTTGATCCCACGGCCAGCCCAAGAGTCGGCTGTCCAACCAATGAGCCTATAGCGAGTCCCGCAACTGAGGCCGCTACCTGCGTGGCAGACCATCCTGTATGCCCGGACGATTGACTGAGCCAATATTCGCTGAGCGATTCGCGGACTACTCCGCGCCTATAGTGCGCGTGGATCATCTGAATTGCTACGTAGATTCCGCAATGCCCGGGGCCAGCCTAGCCTTGAAGAGCATCACGTCGCCGATGCAGATAGTATCGACAGGGGTAAGCTGCGCGTTGAACTCCGTGACCATGACGGCAAACGCATTGACCGGGCTGTAGCATTTCATGTCGACAAAATCGAATCCCATGTCCTTTCCCACACAGCACAGAAGGCCGCTGCAATCGACGCCGACACCAGCCAGGCGCGCCCCGTGATGAACGGCGGCCCAATCAGCCCGTAGGCGGATTTCAATACAGGTCGGAGTACTCGGATGATCTTCGCTTAGTTCGATCAATTCGTACCCCACTTGGAGCGCATTGTCGTATCCCAAAACGACGGCTTCGGTGAAGTTGATCGTATTCGAAAAGCGTTCTGCAAGTAAGCCAGTTTCGGTCGCAACCTTGGGTTAGTGAAAAAGTGTCGCCGGAGCTAATCACGGACGGGAACGGTTCGGCAAGGACTATCGAACCGCTGGAGTTCGACACGATCTGACGCTGCACGTTGCTGTTTGCGCCGCTTGTGCCTTCGGCAACGCCATAGACGTAGTAGCCGCTGGCCTGAGTGTCGTTGGTCGTGACCGTGAGCCAGTCGTCAGAAAGAGCGGATGCAGTGACCGAATGGACGCGGCCCGACAAACTTACCTTGCACTGAGAGTCGCCGAGCACCCGCACTCTGCACATCTGCGAAGTAGCTGACATGGACGTTTTGCTTAAGCAGGTTGCGCCATGACAAAAGCTCAAACTTGAATGAGCCGTCGTTGAGGGTGACAACTCCCAGCCTGCCAGCCGAAACGATGACCGATCCCATTGACAGATCGTCGTAGTTGACTAGGAACAGCTGGTATTTACCTATCCCCGCCACCCCGCCCCTGACCTCGGTTTCGATCGTCGCGTCGGACTGGAGTATTCCGTCAACTTCGGCGTTGTCTGCGGAGGTGTCCGTGGTCTGCCTCGCAGCGGAGGCCGCTATCGCCGAATCGGGCAGGTACGAAACGCCCGAATAGTCGAACCCGACTTTGGAGCTTGTCAGGCCAAGAACAAGACCGTCCGAGCGCGTAGAGAAGCAGGCACACGCAGAGCGTCGAGCGATCCGCCTGCTCGCGTGGGCCGGCATGTCGGATGATATTGCGCTGGTGGGGGTGTGCGCAGATTGCCAATCCTCATGCTGGTTGCCCGAGCAGCTTGGTTCCGCCGCTGCCATCCGGCTGATCCGCGTCCGGGGTTATGTAGCCGCTAAACGGGTTGTAGGGGTCGACAATCGGCATCTAGCCTTCACCCCATACTTCAACAACGCTGATTCCGTCCCAAGCGCCTTCGTTGAAGTCGGCTTCCGTGCCTTTGAACTGCTGCATGTCGAACCGTACGATGGTGTCGTACAGACCAGACCAGGCGAAAACGTCGTCGGATGGGAACGTGTCCGCCGTGAGCGTGACGATCCCGGTAGTGGGATCGACGGTAAACGTGGTGTAGGGCGATCCGTTCTTGTTGAGCATGACAGCCTGTAGATCGGTCGCTATCTTCGTGACCGTCCTGACGATTGGGTTTACCTAGTCAGGCATAGGTAGCTTGAAGCTGCATCGTCAGCCCGGACGTTGGGGTGACAAGCGGCTGATTGATGGCCTGAAAGTCGTTGGGTGCCTGAAACTTGAAGGAGAAGAGTGGGCCGCGCCTGGCCTTGAAGAACGCAAGAAGACCTGTCACCTGGTAAAGCTCTATGAGATCGAAGGCAAAATCCCAGCGGCCCCGATCCGCGCCCCAAAAGTCGATCCGAGACTCGTAGCCGCCAGAGGGCGACTGAATCTGTATGTTGGTTTCAGGCCCACCGGTTGCGCCGTAGGAATCGACGGGATCGAGCCGTATGTTGTGGAACGCCATTTTGGTTGAGACGCAAAAAAGCCCCTGCATAGGCATGGGGCCTGTGCAGGAGCTTTCTAAGGCTCGAAGGCGAAAGGGATCCGCCGTGGTGTTAGCTCGAGCCCTGCCGATATTATACGCCCGGTTGTCTAGCGCGTCAATCATAAATTTCGCATCACCCTGCGCTGATCCGCCGCGATCTGAGCCGACGAACGCCTAAAGCTAGGCGCGTCGTTGTTACTGATGTGCTGATGAGACGTAATGTGTGAACTGTTGCTGACGTTGCCCCTGCCCGATATCGCTATCATCGGTGCTCCAAATGCGATAGGACACGTCCACCGCTAAGGAATCGGTGCAATATGTCCGGCCCTTCCTCTCCCACCATGATAGGCCCACCGCCATCAAAAACGCCGCCAGAGGCAAAGCCCGATGCAGCCGTGCCTATCGCGTCGAATCCGCTGGTCGCGTCCTGAGCCCGTGAGCGAAGCGTTGAGGAGATTGACGACGCAGACAGCACTCCTGTAGCGCGGATGATCGGGGTCAAAGTCGAGGCGATCGTCTGACCTACATCCGTTCCGCCGCTTTGCGGCCCGTGTATTCCGGCCATCTGACTGACCATTTTCATGACGTAGTTGTAGAACTCCGAACTGAGAAACTTAACGCCCCAATCGTAGAGGCTCTTGTCTATGCCTTGCTCAAAGGACATAAAGAATCCCTTGATGCCCTTGCTGTAGCTGCTTTGAAAGGCTTGGCTGAAAACAGATTCCATGTCGCCGCCAAGCTGCTTCGATTGTAAGGTTCTGTTGGCTAGTGAACAATTGCTGCTGCTGCTGTGTCGATGGGGCGCTACGGTTTGTGAACGATCCGATGTTGCCGGACTTGTCCTTTGCAAGCGGGTCAAAGTCTCGTTTTGAGAAGAAGCTGCCACTTTCTGAAGGGATCGGTTTCAGACATGATCTCCATTTCATGCCGAAGATCAGCCGCCTTCTGTTCTAAAGTCGTCAACGTTTCGCCGTTTTCTGCAATAAAGCGCTCTGCTCGAATGCGCCTTCGCAGAATCCTCCCAAGCCTGATAATTGTCGCCAAGCGCGGCCTTGACACTCGCTAGACCAGCCAAATTATCCCGCTTCCACGCGTCGAAAGCCGATTCGCCAATGCTGTATGTTCCGGCCATTCTAGCGGACAGTTCCCCTAGAGTGTCCTGCCAAGCGCGGCCCCACTTGGCTATGTCGGTGATCGCCGCTTCGTCGTCAAGTGCGCTTGCCGCCGCGCGTGTGGCCGCTATCTTCTGCTTGGTCACAGCATCGTTCGGATCGTACATCGGCGACGATTGCAGCTTGCTTATGGACGTTTCCGCCTGCTGAGAGAACGACTGAGGCCCACCCTGCGCTGCGTCCCTAGCTTCACGCGCCTTGCGGATATAGTCGTCAAGCACCCCAAGATTCGACGTGTATGCCGACTTGACTTCGTTCGCCTGCTCAATCTGAGTTTCGGTCAGAGCAAGAACGCCTTTTTGCGCGGGTGAAAGAGCGTTGTAGCTTGCAACCGATCCGGCCATGCCGACGATTGCCGCCTGCGTTGCGCTCATGGTCGCTTCTGCCAGCTTGTTCTTTGCAGCCGTCAGAATGTCCGTCGCGGCGTTTTCCTGGGTGAGTGCCAAGATGTTCTCACGCTGAGCCGTCATCGTATACCGGATCGTCGTTATGTGCTCGTTTTCGGCCTTGATCTTCTCGCGTTCAGCCGCCGTCATCTTAGAGGAATAGTCGATGTATTGCAGCATCCCCTCACGGTTGAAGTCGTAGGCCAGCTTTTGCGCGTCGGTCGCATCCGTGCCTAGAATCTGCTCTTTGCGGAGATCGGCAATCTGCCTCGAATAGTCGCCGACTTTAGCTTTGCCTGCCGTGATTCGGTCGTCAGCTTCGGCCAGCGCAATGATGTACGCCTTCTGCGCCATGCTTGCGCCGGTGATCCCGCCAGTTAGCAGCTTTAGCGCAATTTCAGCCTCCTTCGATCCGCTTGTCAGTTCGCCCAGAATCCGAGGCGTGGGAATGTCAAGCCCTGTTACTGCGGTCGCAATCTCTTTTGTCGCGTCGGATATGTCTTGGGTTTTGTCGCCGCTTTTGCCGGACTTGTCTTTTCCAGGTGCGCCGTCAGCCGTGATCGAATCATGGTGAACCGCTGCATGGGGCTGTGCATTTGGGTGTCCGTCAGGAATTACGGATGCAGTTTTTTCCTTGTGTCCAAGCACCTTGTTCAACGATCGCCTGGATCATGGACATCTGCTGCTCGTCTTTGCCGCGATCCTGCGGGTGAGCGCGTTCGTCGGCGCGTAGCTTCGCCTCCTTGTCAACATATGCGGAAATGTCCGGCATTGCATCGCCGCGCTGCTCAGCGTCTGACGCTTTATTCTGCTGATCGGCAATGTTGTACGCCAGATCGCCAACTCCGGCCAGTGCGCCAACAACAATCCCAAGCGGTGCAGCCGCAAGCAAAAAACTTCCCAATGCGCCGGTCGCAAACGTGATGCTTCCCGCCAGAGTCGTAAACCAGCCCGACAATGCGGCAGTCGCCGTGTTATTCCACCTTCGACAGTGATGTCCGCGCCTCCAGCGACGGTAAACCCGACAGTCGCCTCCGATGCAGCCCAAAGCGAAGCCGCAAGCCTAGCCATTGCGCCTGTTTCGGCGTTGGCCGCTACCGTTTCGCCAGTCGTTGCGACAGTCGCCGCAACCTGCGCTCCGGTGAATATGGGGAGTTCTCCGATCAGAGATATTAGCCCGATACCAGTTCCGCCCCCAACGCGCCGCCGAGCAGAAAGTTCGCCGCCGTGAGTCCCACCATTACATAGGTTGCCTGCTGAATCGGCTCAGGCAGTTTTGAAAACCATGTGAGGGCAACTGCGGTGTCGTCTGCAATGTCCTTCATCGCCGGTAGCATGTGCATGACCGCTGGCAACAGCTTTTCGCCGACAGCCGCCGCGTCGTATTCGACATTCCTAGTCAGGATCGCAAACTGCTGCGCCGCCGTCTGCATCGTTCTGTTGAAATCGCGCGTCGTTGGATCGAGCTTGCCTGCCATCGTCTCATTTGCAAGAGATAGATCGGCTGCATAGTCCTTAGCGCCAGTTCCGGCCAAGATCATTGCGCCAAATCCACCGCGAAGGGCAGGTATCGCCTGCATGATCTTTTGGAATATAACCACCCGTGGCCGCGTTCAGCATGTCAAGATCGGCCTTGTACTGAGCCGACGCGGGATTCATTTCGGCCATCGCCGCGATCAGTCCTGATTTTTGAGCGTTCGCCAAAACTTCGGTGTCGCTCTTGGTCATCCCAACGGCTTTGCCAAGATCGGTTATGACTCCAGACAAGCCTTTTGCCTGCAACCCCGCCTTGGTGAAGTCACCAACTAAATCCACTCCTTCGATGCTTTGGACAGAGCAATGATCTTCTTCTCGGTGTCGCCAATCGGGTTGACGATGTGCTCCATGATGCTCTTTAGCTGGGTTGCGCCCTCGGCTGCATCAAAGCCGTGCTGAGTCAAAGCGGCCTCAGCAGCGGACACGTCTGCCAGGACGCCCAAGTTGGCTGCGACTCCGATTGCCTGTCCCATTGCGCTGTCGAATTGCTCCAGCGTCATGTTTCCGCGCTGAGACATGAGGTGCATCGTGTTCATGGCTTCGGCTGCCTGCGAAGCGTTCATGCCGTACTCGTGCAGGGCTTTGGCAAGCACTTCCGCTGTGTCGGCAACGTCCGCGCCGGTTCCGATTGCGCTCTTGTTGGCGACGGTCAAAACGTTGATCGCCTCGGCTCCCTGAAATCCAAAGTTGTGGATTTTCATGTAGCCTTGCGCCAAGCCCTCGAACGACTGGCCTGTTTCCTTGCCGAGACTTAGGACTGCCTCGCGCATCTGCTGGAGTTCGTCGTTGGACAGACCGGCATTTGCGGCCGTATGCGCAAGCATGTAGTCTAGGCCAGCAGCCGTGGTCATGGTTCCAGCGGCAACCAAAGTAATGATCGCCGCGGTATTGCCTAAAGTCTCGTTGAGAGCCTTGACCTTGCCCGTCGAACTGTCGATCCCGCCCATGTTCCTGACAAGGGCAGACGACGCGGCTGAGATTTTCGCCGCTGCAATGTCCGCCGAATCGCTTAGCCCCGCCATTGAAGCGATCAGCTTTTCGACTGCCGCGCTTCCCTCGTCACCCATTGCCGTGATCGCCGCCGCCGTTTCCTGCGCGGCTGTTTCGAGGTCTACGAGTGCGGCCTGCGCGGGGTCAACGTAAATGGCTACCGATCCTGAAAGTCCTATGTCGCTCATGCCGATTCAATCGCTTTCTCGCAAGCCGCTATGAACGCTGGCTCGACTGATGTTATCGCAGGGGACAGAAAGGGCCTCGGCACATTCGCGCGTTCCCATTTCGAGGTACAGGCCGTACTCCGCGCCGACTTCTATAGTCGATTGAAGGTCGCTGTCGTCTGTCACCGTGATGCTGTTTATGAGGTTGCCCGTGTCGCTTGCCGGTGCCTCGTCAGGTGCGCTAGCCTGGTGCTTCACCCCATGATGAGAGTAGATACGCCCGAAATCCTCCCCCTGTGTGATCTCCACAACCGCCTGCGCGTGAACGTCCCTAGCCGTCTTCTTGACAACTGCTGAGAGCTTAGCACGAAGGGCCGCGCTGTATTGCGCGGCCCCGCCGTTGTAGGTCATTTTAAAGTTGACTGCGGACATTTGCTTATGTCGGAACCATCGAAAAGCTGAACTCGCGCTCAGTGAAATTGGGGTTGATATCAGCCGGATCGCGGCCAGGTTCGGCAAACCAGACGGTCACGGTCGTTGCCGTGATTTGCGGCTTGAACGCAAACGCCCCGTGTCGCTGGATACATTGGATGCAGCATAGTTCGGCGGGATCGTCAAAGTGCATTTCAGAGTCGAAGTCGCCTTTGGCGCATAGGAAATCCACTGGAACACCGGATGCGCCGCTATCGGCGAACTTGGCGAAGTCAGGCTTGGCGTGGCCAGCGAGACCTCCATACCCGCTATGTTTGCGCCGGAGTATTCCGCCGCTTGCAGGCTGTCGAATCCGAAGATCGGCTGATCGTGCCAGTCGGATCGAGCGATTGGCACGATAGATCGCCTACCGTCATGCCTAGATAGCCGTACTGTGAAAAAGCCGGAAGGTCTTGGTCTATCTCGACATTGACGCTGATTAGGCTAAGATCGCCGTTTACGCAGTCGTAGCCTATGGACTCCTGCCACACGCCGTTTGCTGGCAATGGCGCTGGAGTCGGATACTGCAACGTCATTGCAGGAACGGGTGCGGTCGCGGCTTTAACCGGGCGTCAATGCCCCAAAAGAAAAACGCAGGCGATTCCTATGAGGAGAGCCAAAACCGGACTGGTGTAATCTTCATGGCCTATTCCTCCGTGATATCGCGGTATTCACGCATCCATTGGAGCATCCTGTCGGTTGCGTAAACCTTTTCGTCTTTGTCGTTCACTGGGTGCAGAGAGTCGAAAACCTGACAGTGAAAGTTCAGAGCCACCCACGCCATGTTTTGCATAGCCAGTTGACGCGCCAATTTTTGCGCCTGCTCTTCTTCGCTCATTTCAACGATCTTCTTGTTAAGGATCAAAGCCCCTGTAGCATCTGCGCCAAGACCCTCAGCGCGTTTTGCAGCATCCCGCCTTGCTTTCCGCCGCCATCGAGCATTCGGCATAGTCGCGCCAGGATATGGGCCGCTGCGCCAAGTCCCACGGCGCAACACCCAAGAAGCCGACCCACGGATTAGCCTGTACCACGTCGGTAGGGTACCGCGCCTGACTCCCCGCGGCTGGAGGGCGAGGTTTTCAACGTCGGCTTTTTCGCGATTGCGCCTCCTTGACGGTCATGACGATCTTTTCGAGGACGCTGATCGGCACAAGTGACAGCGATTCATGCGTGATCGGAGAAGTGCGGAGTAGTCCGCATTTTGTTTTCAGCCTGAACCTTTTTGATATCGGCTTCGCTTGCGTCCGCTGGCAAATCCAGTCCGATCACCGGCAACGTGCCTTGTATGTCCCACGATTCGAGCACATCCAGAAGCATCAACCGGTACACGCTTCCAATCTGTGAAAGCTGCGCCGTCCGAATCTATCCCCCAAGTCCGGCGTAGTTGCGAAAGGGCGATATATGATGGTTACGATCTTGGGGTTTTCGTCGGTGCCTACGTTCACCTCGATAGGTTCCGAGACTTCGGCGGAGAGTTCGCTGAGAGAGATCATTGGGTTTCCTGTGCTTGAAGTGGGGCGAGTTGGTAGGCCCTAAGTGCTTCTTGGATTTGTCGGCCAATTACATAGCCAAAACTTGGCTATTGATTACGGAGGTCATAACCCCGATTGTCGCGTCGTTCGAAACTTTTAAGTTGAACCCGCCTGCGTAAACGTCGCTCTTGTCGGTTCGGCTTGGCGACTTGATGACATATATCGGCCATTCCAGCGCAATGCTGTAGTTAATTACGGGACTGGCGGTTCTGTCAATCTGCGGCCCGGTGGATTGCAGAGCAAGTGACGTCTGGCTAGCGGCGCGAATCGCGGCATCGGCCCTTGCCATTGCCAGCAGGGTTGCCGCCTGCGATCTTGTTCGACGGTCAGCTTGCCCGACATTTTCGGGTTTCCCTCACAATGCCGCTAAAGCTAGGCTTGGTTGGATCGCGGAAAAACGCGGGTTTCCAGCGATCCTTGCTGTCTGAAGCTCGCCCTCCAATCAGATGCGAGAGCAGGGCAAGCGAGTTGAGGGCTGCGCCAAAGTAGATTCCGATCCGTTGCTTTCGTGTATAGGATAGGTGATGATGTCCGTCGCCGTTCCTAGATACGGATAGCTCCCTGTGTAGCCGATTGAGTCCACCGCCGCAAAGCCCTTCATCGTCGCCGTGAACGTCGCCTCGCCGTCAGTGACCTTGATCGAGAGATCGGAAATGAATGCGCCCGCGATCTGCGCGGCTCCGGCAACTGCGGTACCTACCTGCACGGTGAAGGTTCGCGGAACGTCCTGTGCCGTCGCGGTGGCGAGAATAGACCAGGTTTTTGCCGATTGTCGAAGCAGACCCGGGACGTAACTGCTACTGCTGCGGGTGACGACGTTGCCAAATGCGACTGCATGAGGAACGCCATTTCATCATAGCCAAGCGGCCCGGACAAACTTAGCTCCGAAAAAAACTAACCTCGTGTCTTGCCAAGCGCACCCTTGTAGCCGCGTCCCATGAAAGTCTTGTTTTGCTGCATCGGCTTGACTTCGCAGATGACGCTTGGCAGTGTGAAGACAACCGGTGTTCCCGGTAGAGTTCCAAGGATCGAAGCCGCTGCCAGTGTTCTCCTCTGAAATACAGTTGCTCTTCCCATTTCGGTCTCCTGTGCCGGGTTGACCGCCAGCGCGGTTGATAGATTGCCCTCAATTCCACCTACGTGTCCGGCGGAAAACTTGTAGTAGGTCGTTGTGGCGGGTGCCGGCAGGTTGAAGTCCGGCGTGTCAGCCTCGTAAAGCTCGGTGGTCGATCCGCCCGATGTGGCCGACGAATACAGCTTGTAGTAGAGAACTTCAACACCGGACGTGTCCGGGTTGCCGTGAAGAATCTGCGTATCGCCGTCAAGAATGTCGAAATCCCACGTTGGAACGGGAAAGCTAACAGTTGGCGCGGGTGCCGATCCAGACGGTGCCGACGCTCCAACGGTGTAGAGGCCAAGCGCCGGGGTTGAGCCTGCCGCTGTCGAATAGTAGTTGATCGTTCCCGATCCGGGATTTTCGCCGTTGACGCTGGCAATGTTCCAAGCCGCTGTTCCGGTGTAGGCGTAAAGAAAGTACGTCCCGTTTGTGTAGGACGGTACGCCATCCTCATTCACTCCCGCAGGGTAGTAGATGCCGTTTGCCGCCGATATTCCCGCGCCGGATACTTCGAAGACTGCCATAATTTTAGTAGGTCAATCCCTGCGGAGGCAGGTAGAAAACGACTCGGTATCTGCCGCCCTGCATGTTGAACCTCTCGCCCACAACAGAGTGCGAAAAATCGACTATCATTTCACGGTCAGCCTTTGCGACCAATTGCCCGTTCTGGCTGATCTGGCCGTCAACAGCCGCGTCTATCGCCGCTGCGATCAATGCGCCAGATTGAAGATCGTCACCCTGCGTGATCCCCACCGTCTGGATCGTCGCGACCGTCAAAGCCCGTTGCCCGGTGTAGTAGCGCGTGTCATGCGCTGTAATGAGATCCACCTTGACCGCTGGCATTGGAACGCCCTGCGGTATCAGATTCCGGTAGACCTTGCCCTGAACAAGATTCGCCAAGTCCGGGCTTGCCTTTAGCAGTCCTATCCACCACTGAACAGCTGCCGTGTAGTCAAGCGTTGGTGCGGCCATAGTCTAAGGCTCGACTGACTCCAGCCAGCAATAAAGAAAAACCATTTCCGACTGGCCCTCCTCGACTGAGGACACCGAATACAGGCCGGGATAGTCGCCCGTAAGCACCTGTACGCGGTCGCTTGCAAGCAAGTCCGTCCCAACCGGGAACCGCGTCTCGTACAATGTCAACGAGCGGACTTGTCCGGCGACAACTTCCTCGACTTTTGGCCTGTGGACTTTGAGCCTGCACATTACGGGCAGTCCAAAAGGCTCGAAATCGCCAAGCGATCCACCGCCGCCCAGATTGTCGCTAGCCGCCGTCTGATCGACGTTGCGGAGGATTTGAGCGGACTGCGACAGCACCATCCGGTACGCTTCCGCCCTCACCTCCGCGAGTTCGAGTGCATCAAGCGGCATAGGAGTTAGCCAGCCAAGTTGATCGTCGGATTGGCGTCGTCAACCTGATCCGCTGTGGTCGCACCGGCTTCCGAAACGCTCACGCCGAGCTTGGCCTCAACCTGCGTCAAGCCGGTGGATACCAGGCCATCGATTGCGCCCTCGATGTAGTTCTCGATTGGCTTCTCATCGACCGAGATCAGGCCGCGAAGCAAAGGATTGCTGATCTTCGCCTTGACGTTGTTGATGATCGTCGGCACCTTCTGATTTACGAGCGCAACGGCCTCCGCTTCGGTCTGAGGAACCTCCGAAGCGAGAATCCCCTTGATCTCCTGATCGACGTTGGCGATGATGCTTGACTTCTCAGCAGACTCGAAGCCGCGCTCGATGCTGGCAACCATAGTTTGAAAAAGCGACATAGTTTTCTGATCTCCTGATCTTAGGTGTTGCCTTGCTCATATTCCGTAGGTTGGAAGGCAGGGCCAACCGGGAATGCCGGGATCGGCGTAATGGGCGAACGCTGAGGCGCAATCGTCGTGATCGTCGCCGTGCATCTGCGCTGAAACATCTTCACCATCTGCTCGCAGCCCTTTAGAGCCTGAGAGCGGTTGAACTTGACCTGACCATCCCCCGTGTCGTATGCCGTGGCGACGTATCCCGCCTTTAGCTCCCAACCGCGCATTGCGCCGAAAGGCACGTTGTATGTCGGCACCCAGTTAGGATCGCTTGGTGCGCGTCCGTACAAGTCCGCGCGTGTCGCCTGCGTCAAGATGTAGTTCAGATCGTCGCCCGAAAGCGTGGGCCACACGGTTGCCTTGCAAAGCAGGGAAAGCTCCTGCAAGGCCGCAGCATTTGCAGCCGTCACGATCTGATTCTGCGTTGGTGCCAGTATCGGCGACAGGCTCATCTACAAAGGCTCCGAGTTGTTCCAAATCTTCTTCGGATCAGGCAACGGCTCTTCCGGCGCGTCGATCAGATAGTCTTTTCTCAGCAGCGGTGTCCATCCATCGTAGTTAGCCGCCGCCGCGTCCCCGTTTCCTGCCAGCTTTTCCAGCAACGCGCCTTGGTTTCGCTGGATGTTCGCCCACTGCTGCCACCAGAGCTGCGCCCTAAGATCGTTTGCCGACAGCAGCGGGTTGCCCGAAAGCTGCGCCGACAGCGGCAATGCCGCATACGCCGATATGTTGCTCAGCACAATCGCCTTTGCAGGCAGGACGCCCGGATCGGGAACATTGCCCGAACCTGGTGGGCCAACCTGCGCGTTCGTCAAAATGTAGAGCAGATTGTTTGGCGAGATAAGCTGAGGGCAAGCCCCGCTATTTCGCCAACTTCGCACTCCTGCGCCGTTGAAGAACGCCGTCGCATACGGGCCGTTCTGATCGCTGTCGAACTGCCACGCAACCTCAACTTCGTCGCCGCTGCTGATCGAATCGGGGATGGGGTAGCTGTATGGCCCCGGCCCAAGATCGACTCCGTTGATCCAGTAGTGCGGCGTTATTACAAGCGTGTCGCCCGTATAAATCTCGTGATCGAACTCAACCCGTGTCGATCCGTTCCCCGACTTGAGCCAAAAGGCGTTCCAAAATCCTCCGGTGTTACGGTACAGCTTGAACCGCCAGACAAAGAGCGATCCAACCTGCGGCAACGCGAACTTCCAAGGCGGATTGGTGATTCCGTCGCTAGCGATCATGCCCGACAGGTAGGGCAGTCCAGCCGGGTTGCCTGGAGCTCCCCCAGGCCCGGACGTGTCCGCCGAAACTGTCAATGTCAACGCGCCGTTGCCGAGCACCAGTAGATCTGCCGCGTAGTATTCAAGCTCCGATCCGTGGACTCTGCCGCCAAAGTCGCCGTAGCTGTAGTGGTCTGTCCAGACCTGACCGTCAAGCTCGGTGCCTTCGAAGTCGTCAGCCAATGCCTGCTGATAGTTCGCAGGCACCGCAACCATCGGCTGATAGGCGGTTGGCATTGGCTGTACAATCTAGGCCGCGTCCAGACCTGACACCTTTCGCGGCCCAGCCTTTCGACTAGAGGGACGCGCCGCCAAGATGCAGTTCGTCCGCGCCAATCACAGTTTCGCTCGGAACCTCGTAGTAGGGCTGTCCCACAACCTGGTTAGTCGTTCCTATAAGGGTGATGACGTATTCGCCTCCCCGGATCGGCCTGACCGGTTCCGTTGTGGGTGCTCTTGACGTAGATCACGTCGCCTGCGTTTACTGCGAGCGTCCCATCAAGCGTAAGCGCCGATGAAATCCCCAGCAAGCAGGTTCACTCCCGCCGCCGTGGTAAGCTCCGCGATCTCAGCGGTGCCGGTGTTGTTGTAGAGCGAGAATGTCCGGTTGTTGGTCGCAACGCCAGAGAGATTGCTCAGAGGGCGAAACGAGACAGCCGAGATCGCACCCGCAAACGGCGCGGTGAAGCATGTATAGATCGTGTCGGTCGTCAGCGAAGCCACAGCAGGCACGGTGATGTCCGCCACGGCGATCCCGCTCTTGACCGTAAGCTGCGAAGTTGTAGGTGTAGTTGCCATATCTTTATCCAAGTCCTCATTCGCGCATTAGGCCGCGAACAGTCCGAAACTCCAAAGCATTTACGCAGAGACGAGAGCCGCAAACGGGAGACCTTGCCGATTCCGTCTGCTGGAGCCAGTTGATGGTGTTGGCGACTTCCCACGCGCCCCGCATGACGAGTTTGACCGCAACCATTTCCTGCTGCGCCAGGTTGTAGATGATCGCGCCGGTATTGTCCTGAATGACGGCCTGATCGAGCATCGTAACTTCGATATCCTGCCGCGTTCCGACAATTCCCTCGGTCTTGTCGCCCAGCAGCATGAGCGGCGTTCCGGTAACGAAGGCCATCCAGGCCGTCTCGCCCGAACGTCACATCGACACCGTTGACGGTATAGCCGGAAGTCTTTACCAGACCGTCCTGCGTTGCCGTCGCGGGGCCGACCTGCACGTCCAAAAGCCGCTGCCCCAGCGTGTCGCGGGATCGGCGAAGCGGTGCCTTGAACGTAGGCGAAGCTACCATCATGTTTACGGGAAAGCCTGAGTTTTCAACGAACTCGAATGTGGAGTTGATGTCCTCAGCAACGCCTCCAGATGCTGTAGCAGCCGTACCCTTGGTGACTTTCGGGGCAGTAGCCGCGTTCGATCCGACAGCAACGAGAGAGCTATTGATTCCGCCGAAGATCGACGGCCCCCAGCTGATCGGCTTGTTGATGCCGAAAAACACGGCTGCATCGAACGACGGGCAATCGCCTGCTCGCATTGGTTCTGCATCCGCGAGTATACATCGTACTCGGAGTCGTCAAGAACAGCCTTGGGGAACGGCACGATGACGGCCAATTCCTCAGCGTTGAGATACTTGTTGTCCCATTTCGCCGTAGTTGTGGCAATTAGCCCCGTGTCGTTTCCGGTGTTTCCATTGACGAAGTAGGCCATCGCAACGGACGCAAGCACGGGCATTCTCGTCTGCTTGCGGCTCATTTTGACCGGGGAAAATAGCCGCATGGCCGCGCTCGAATATTCAAGACGCTCCAGAATCGCATCCGAAAACTCTTCGGGCATGAGCGCCGCCGCATTGCCCCGACCGACCGACTGATTGAACGAAGCCATTTTGTTTTATCTCCGTGAGTTGCACGGAGAAGTCCGCACAATCACCGCCGCTCCATAACTGATCTAAGCCATTCGTTTCCGTTGGCCTTGCCTGCGCCTGCGCCTGTTCCTGCGCTAGCATCGCGTCCGCTTGGCCCAACGGGTTTGAACAAGTCGGGATCGCTCTTTTTCAAGGCTTCCAGCTTGGCGGCAACTTCCTTTTCGTCAGGCGTTCCCAACTCCGCGCCCTTGATGGTTTCGAGTGCAAGCAGCTTTGCGACCGTTGCGGGGTTTTTGGCCCCGGCTTCCGTCGCCGCGTCCCGGTAGGTCGTCAGGTGCGCGTTCCGTTTTCGCTCTTGGCCCGATCCCGCTCAGCCTCAGCAGCAGCGGCCCGATCTTCGGCATTTTGCAGTTCGGTCTTCTGCGAGTCCTCGATAGCTTTCAGCTTCGTTTCGTAATCCTTCGACTTGACGCGGTGTTCAGCCGCCTCATTGCGAAGTTTCGTGACATAAGCCTCATCGTAGGTCTTGGGTTGGTTTTCGCCGGATGGGGGTGCCTGACCGCCTCCTGCTGGTGGGGCTGCGCCTCCTGCCGGTTCATCCGGTGAGAAGTAGAAGCCGCGCCTGAAAAAGTTCACCTGGAACTCCTGTTCTTGGTGTGAGGGAGGCACAAAAAACGCCCCCGCACTGGATTTGTCCTGTGCGAGAGCGTTTAAGCTCGAAGGCGCTTGCTTCCGCGCATCTAGCGCGTCTGCTGGTTAGGATATTATCTTAGATTTCGGATATTGTCAATCTATTGCTCCAAAAGAGGCAACAATTCTTTCAGCGGCTTCTCAAACCGTTCCGGCCCCCACTGCGGATCGACGCGATACCCAACCAAAAGGGGCAGGGGATTCTCTATTCCATCCTCGTTGAGCGCGGCCAGCAATTTGCGTTTCCCCGGCCCAACCATGTAGTTCTGTGTCGCCACGTTTTGAGCCTGATAGAAATCCCAACCCGCGTTTTCGCTAACATCAACGGAGGTGTCCGGTATATCAGCATCGGGATCGTCTAGGATTTCCTGCCATGAATTTGTCTTTGGGGCCATTACACAGCGGCAACTTACGTGTGATGCCATCATTTCATCGACAGGATGCCAAGTTCCGTTCATAGCGAGGCAAATAGCACATGTCCTTTTTGAGAGCGAACACAGCCAAATCCAACCGTCAATAATGCTCGTGTTGGCCTGCATCGAGCGAAGAGACGCGGTTGTACGCCCTCATCGTCTCTGTTCGCGCAATGCGCTCGGCTCGAATCAATGGCACTGCCGCTTCGCGCCGGATCGCGGCTGCTGTGACTCGCGGACTCTGGCCCAGCGCGATCCCGTTCACAAGTGCCTGTCTGACAGCCGTAGCCCGCCTGCTGTGGCAACTGATCGAGCAGCGCGGTCAATGGCGATCCGTGAGCGAGATAGCCTGTGAGGTCTTTGACCGCTTCGGGGTTCAGCCTTCCCCATCTTACGCCAACCGTCGCCATCTGCGCGATCCCGCCAAGCTGTGCAATGGCGGACTGTTCCGCGAAAGCCTGACCTTGCGTGATCGCATGTTCCTGATTGTTGAGCGTGAGTTGCGTTGCCGTAGCAACTAGGTTTTCGATCTGGTTTTTGACCGTCTGCTCAACGTCGTCTAGTCGGCCCTGCTGATAGGCCCACGAAGGCGAAAATTGACCAAGCTGCTTCGCCTTCTCGATCCTCGCGTCAAGCTGCTGGATCGCGGCCTGGATGTGCAGCCAAGCCTTTGACCACACATCCAACATCTGCTGAGACGCGGCTGCGTCCTGCGCGTTGAGCGCGGCCATGAACTGATCGTGGATCGCTTGCAGATCACTAGGCATAAATATAGTTCGTGGTAAATCCGCACTTGGGACAATGCGATCCCGATTTGCCGTTCATGTTTTTCTGTATCGGGCCGCAATTGTTGGGGCGAATGCCTTCGATGATCCTGCGGAGGTCTCTATGATTCCGCTCTATAATGCGCTGATCTTCTTCGGGGTTGCCTGTGCTGCGAATATTGATTTTGCTTTTATCGGGATACTCCGCCATTTCGACGCCCCCCCTAATTCTTGATCGGCTGCTTGCCGTTAGCGCCATTGCCGCCGCCAGTGACTATGTTCGCGGTATTGACCTGCTTTGCAAGCGCGTCTGCTGCGTTCTGAGCGTCCGTTTCGTGCTCTTCCTGCATATCTGATTCGAATTGGTCAATCTGATCCTGCGTATAGCCTTTCTCCAGCAACAGCTGCTTCTTGGGAACGCCAAGCGTGTTCCAAGTCTGCGCGGCCAACGCCTCAGCCTGATCGCCTTGACCTTCGGCCAACTGATCTCGCGGAGTCATGTCCGTCCAGTTGAGCTTGATGTTCTTGGGAGGCGTTTGTTCTGCGCGATGAACCAATACCGGAACAGGCTTTGCCAAGTAGCTCCAAACGCGAGTTGCCGATCTCTGGTGCGCTGCAAAAGCGGCATTTCGGCGGTTTTGAGCGATTCGCCGCTAGGGAAATCTCCGGTCATGCTGACAAGATGCCACGCGGGTATGCCTGTCACTGACGCAATCGCTTCGCGGTCGCTCTTGGCCGCGTTGAGAAATTGCGTGAGGTCTATCGGCTCAAACTCGCCGAACTTGGCTTCCGAGTTGGGTGAAGTCGATAGCCGATCTATGCCGGGAACGACAGGCGGTTTCAGCTGCCCCGTGGTTGGATCGACTTCATACTCGATCCCTGTGGCCCAACGTTGCCTAAACGCCTGGAACTCCTGCGCTACAAGCCTATCGCATTTCGTTTTGTTGAGAGTGTCCTGCAAAGGAAACAGTCGCGCAAAGCCGAAGAGCCTTGACCGGCTGCGTCGGAGTCGTTCGGGAAATGCCAAAACGGGCAAATCCCCTGCACGGCGTGATCTACAACGGCGGGTGCGCCGTCCTCCTCGTAGGGAACGAAGCTCGCCAGTTTCGGGACACTCTTGGACTTCGGACACGAAAAGTGGTACGTCGCCCAGCGCGTGACGATGTTGAGCATAATCAAGCCGCTGATCGGGTCTTGCCAGAGCTTGAACGCGGTCATGATCCTATCCGGCTGAACAGGATCGTACATGACGGCGCATTGCCTGGAGTCTTGGCGGTATATCCGCATGTTGTTTTCGTCGTCTAGCCCGGTCGCTACATAGGCGTTGCCGTATTTGTAAGCGTCCCAGTTGACCTGGCAAAGCAATACCGGGAACACCTGCACATCGAGCCAGTTAGTCAACGCCTCGGCCTGCGCGTCGTCATCGCACGCGACGCTTTCATATTGCAGATAGTCTGCCAGCGCGTTGACTATGCGGGGAAAGTTATTTTGGAGTGCTCCCTGAATAGGTTGCCAAACGCATTGCTGAACTTGGCTGTGGCAAACGACAAATCGTGATCGCCTGCCATGTACTTGTCTATCTTGCGGTAGTCAAGGTTTCGCCCCTGCCACATCTTGTACATGAGCGTGGATATTGGAGCCGCCAGCAGATCGACAGGCGGGATGTCTTTGAGAGCGTCGGTTATCATTGAATTGGAGCACCTCTTTTGCGCATCTTCTCGATATATTCGTGAGAGGCGTTGCGAATTGTAGTTTCTAGGGCTTGATATTCTTGATCGATTTTGTGCTCACGCGCTCTTGCTTCCTGCGTTTCCATCTGCGCAAAAACGAGCCTCAAACGTATTTCGTGTTGTTGGCTGCACAAGTCAAGAAACTCCGCTAATAATTCGTCGTTAGTCTTTTCATCCATAATCTGCCTCCTAAACCGAGATAATGCCGGATGGTCCGGACACGTATAGCGCGGCCCAACAGCCGCTTATTCCGTCAACAATGTCGTCATGCGCCCCTTTAGCGCCGAACGAATCTATCTGCGAACACGTCATCTGCAAGTGCGGCCCTGTGGCCGCATAAATAATCCCGTCGTCTAACCGACTGCCCCACATCGAAGCACGTGTCTGCTTGTTGCCTGCCTGACCGGGATCGAAGCCCCTTACTTGTCTAGTTCGCATCCGAATGTCGTCTTTAACGTCCTGCGCGTAGCCAAGCTGGGTGCCGTTGCTCTCGACAATCTGGACTACTCCGGGCGAATCGATCAAGCACTGATCTATCAGCTTGACCTTGTTTATGGGCCAGCGGCCCCGCAAGTGCAAAACGTGCAGGATGATGAACCTCTTGTGCTGATCTATGCCGCACAAAACCCCTGCCATAGCATCCGCACCCTTTGCCTCACTGAACGCCAAGTCCCAATATCTGACCAGCCGCGAGACGACGATCTCATGCTCTGCGCTTCGCTGCATCCCCGGTAGGCAAATCTTGTGAAGCTCGATACGCTTCAATTTGCCGCTATCTAAGATAAACCCGCCGTCAGGCTTCGGAGTCTGCTGATAGAGCGCGGCCCACCCTCTGCCGCCGACAGCCGATCTCAGCACTTCCAACGCCGCCAGGTCGTAGCGCTCCGGCCAGAGCGGTTCGCCAACATCGCGCCCTAGCGGGTCATCTTCTTCTGCGAGAGCGGGAAGCCTGACACGTTCCCACTTTTCGCCGCCTTCCTCCTGAGCGGCTACGAGCTGCCGATCAGATCATCCTCATGCCAGCGGGACATGATGATGACGATTGCCGCACCCGGATTTAGGCGCGTTCGGACTTTTGTGCGATACCAGTCAAATAGCTTTTTCCGTGCATCCTCGGTTGCGACGGCCTGTTCGTCCTTAACAGGGTCGTCAATAATGAGCAAGTCCGCGCCCATGCCGGTGATCGCGCCGCCACTCCAGCGGCCCGGTACGACATCCGGAACGCGCCTTCCAACGCCCAGCGATCCTGACGCTTGCTGTTGCGCTTTAGCCTAACGCCAGCAAATACCTCGCGGTAGGCGTTGCTGTTGATCGTGTCCCGAACGGTCGCGCTGAACTGCAACGGCAACTCCTCGCCATATGAAGTTGCAATAATCTCCTTCTGGTAGTTTCGGCCCAAAAACCAGGCCGGAAACTTCTCTGATCCTAGCGAGCTTTTCCAGTGACGGACGGGCAACTCTATGATGAGTCGCTTGATCTCTCCGCGCTCGACTGCTTCTAATTTCGCTGCTACATACGCAAGGTGCTTGGCTCGATACTCCTTCTCAGCGGCCCGGTCAACCGCACAGGCAAACTCGATCAGCGAATCTCTAGCGGCGGACTGCTCCGATACCATCAGCGACGGCGCGGGAGTCGATCTTTGCCGTGCGCGTTGCACCAGCGGCGTTTTGCCGACAGCCGAACGCCTGCCCTGCCTTGTTAGTGTTGAAACCACTCAATGACCAACCGCCCCCATTTTTCGGCAAGTTTTTCGGCTCGTGACAAACCTGTGATGTTCTTAACGACAATCTTCCCGTTCCGCGAGTCTATAAGTTCATACTTTTGGTAACCTGACAGTTTCGAGATAATGAACGGGTTAGGCAGAGGCGTTTGATTTGTCTGCTCAGTCGCTTGCATTGTTGTCCTCCAATAATGCGCTGAGTTCATCCAACCCTAGCGCGGTCGCTTCCGCATTGCCGGACACCTCCGCCACATGCGCGGCTGCACGAAAAAACGCTGGCAGTTGACCAGGTTTTATGTCCGAAGCATCCAGCGTTATGAGCCTCGCGACGGATTTTTCGAGCAATCTGATCGCCGCCTGCATACCCGCTTGGCTCAGCGTAACCTGACGATTTCGATATGCCTCCAGCGCGACGTTATGAGCGGCCTCCTTGATCTTTCTGGCCTCGCGCTCCCGGTAAACGTCGTAGGCGCGGACTCGCTCAACCCAGGTGTATTTGTCGCTCCAGCCCTGCCACGTCCCAGAAATTGCCTGAGCCTGTTCAAAACCCGGCTTACTCCTATAGGCTTTCAGCCGGGAACGAACTTTTACATCAAGATCGCGGTAGAGACAAAATGCCTCATACGCTTTCTGCGATTCGTCAGGTTGGCGTTCCCAGGGCTGTAGCGGTTCATCGCTCATGTTTTAAGGCTGATCGCCTTTCCGCAATGAGGGCATGTCGCCGAAGGAACAACCGGGTTGGTCGTATCGTTCTGAGTCTGCGGCATACCCGGCATTCGCCCCAAGTCCTTTAGCAGATCGTCAAGTTCGTCGCCGCTGTAGCCTGTACCGGTCAGACCATCCGATGACGTTGCAAGCTCGGTGAGCAGATCGGCTAGCTTGTTGCTGTCGTAGTTAGCATCGTCGCTAGTCTTGTTGTCTGCAAGCAGAATCCGCAATGCCCGGTCGTCATCGCAGTCGATCCAGATGACGGGTATCTCGGCTATGCCAGCCTCGTTAGCCGCAATGAGCCGGTGATTGCCAGCCAAGACATAGCGCGTGGATCGCTGAACGACGCAGGCACCGAAAAACCCGTTGGCCTCGATGCTCTGGTGGATCGCGCCAACATCGCCTGACCGTGCATTGCGCGGGTGCCTTTTTAGCTCGGTGATCGGCACAAGCTCATATTGCTGATTGATGATCGGCGGCGCGTCTATTGCGCTGGTTTTAGGCATGGGTTTAGTTTTGGTTCCGGCGCAAGCAGAAATACGTTGGTGACCTTGTGATCCAGTATAATGACGAGATCGCGGCCACAGCCGCAATGCACACGCAAAGCGGCCACGCCCGGTGTCTTGATCTCAGCTATGAACTTGCGGCATTTTGGGCAACGCAGGTTCATTCGGACACCTCCGGTTTAGTTAGCTCCTTGGTATCCTCGGTATCAAGATCGGCGGTCAGCGTGATCTCATGGTTTTTCCAGCACTTGCCCTTCCATGAAAGCTGCGTCGGCGAATAGCCTGCGCGTCTCATAAGAACCGGGCCACCGCATACCGGGCAACGTCCCTCAAAACCGTTCGGGTCTTTTCGCCTCATTCGGACACCTCCGTTTGATATCGACGCATGTCGCTCCAGACTCGCAGGCAAGCGTCGTGATACGTCTCTTCCTTGATCGCGCTCTTGAAATTGTCGTAGTCAAGCGTCTCGATCAACTCTTGTGCAAACTCCTTGAATCGGTTCTTGCTCACTGGCAATCGAAAGGGATAATCGGCCATTGCCGTTTCGATGATCGAATTAGCTAGTTTTGGAAACAGGGTTTCAAGATGCTCTTTGGAACGTGCGCGGACTAGCAACGTTCGCGGATCACTTCGGTGCTGAACGACGCTGATGAATCCTTTCGGTGTGAACAGCCACATTAGCTGGACACCCCCTGTCTCGCGTTTGCAATCATCGACTCGGTTTCTTTGTCCCAAAACTGCTGAGACACGTCAAAGAGCCGTTGGTTGATCGTCAATTTCAGCGTCTTGTGTTCGAACCTGCAAACTTCCGCGAGAGCGGCATAGACGCTTTCAACAAAGATGCTTGCGCCATATAGAGCCAAGTCGATCTGTTCCTGACGACGCTTGCCGCCTGGTTTCTTGATTTCCAGCATGTGCCAGACGTTCTTAGGCCAATCGACGTGAGAGACGATTACATCGGCGATACCGGGCGTGTTGCCCTGCCAGCCAGTGGCGTAGTTTTTTGAGCCGCAAGTCTTGCACGGAACCTGCGCCCGTGATTTGCCGGTTTCCATGACGATGTAGCCGCACTGCCTCAATGCAGCTACAATCGTCGCCTGAATGTCGGACTCGGTAGGCTTTAGAGATCTGAGTCTCACGCGGACACCTCCGCTTGTTCCTTGGGCTGCTTCGCCATTTCGCACAGATGGCAAATACGCGGCCTAAGCTCGGTGCCTCGCGGAACAATGGCCTGCATCGGTATCCCGCACTTGACACAGTAGGTGTCGATCTGTATTAACGACGATGGTGAAGGTGACAGGATCACAGGGACACCTCCGGGAATGCGTGATGCTGAACGCCGTCAAGCAAGTCGCCAGCAGCCTTTTTGCCGACGCGCTTGTAGGTGTTGAAGTCGGCGTACTCAACCCACTCGCCCCGCTGCTTGAAAAAGAATGGAACTCCGGCCTCTTTGCATTGATCGCGCAACGAACGCGCCCAATTGCTGTACATGG
Organism: uncultured Armatimonadota bacterium; assembly: GCA_963699265.1. Classification (GTDB taxonomy): domain Bacteria; phylum Armatimonadota; class Armatimonadia; order Armatimonadales; family Capsulimonadaceae; genus CAXSEA01. Next base: position 4,678,898 of record OY969427.1, read on the forward strand.
GCCTCGCGCCGTTGCCGGATTCGCCGCCGACAATCACCCAAAACCGTTTGTTGTCACCCTCGTATTTGAGCGACAAAATAGGCGTAAAGTCGATTGGCCCCAATAGCGGCTCGCAGCTCAGAAACCGAACCACAGCCGGAACTTTGAGCAGCGCGGGTATGCGAATATCGGCGGTCTGCTGATCCTCGCAGGATGTGCCAAGCCAGACGTTGGATGGCGCGGGATCACCGGAATACCAGTCCGCAAGCCACAGCCACAATCCCATCTCAAAATTTTCACGATTTTGCCAAACGAAACTCCGCGCCGCCTCAATTTGTTTTTGCACCGCCGCTGGCCGCTTGGTAAGCAAAAGCCAATCGAGCATCGGCGTTTGCCGGATCAGACCAAATAGCCTGACGCGCCACTCGGTAGGAACCTCGTTGTCGAACACGTCCGCAAGCGAGGCGCAAAAAACTCTGCGCCTAACGCCGGACTTCTCCGCTTCCTTTTGCCATTGCAGCGGTTGCCGCCAATAGCTATCGGAAGCCAGACTGCGCGGGTTTCCGTGGCCCCACTTCACGCGCTGATATCGTTTGTCCATCAGCGTTTCCGCGTAGCAGTGATCGCAACCGGCACTGACTTTCGTGCATCCGATCCAGGGGTTGAAGGTGCTGTCGCACCATGAGATATTCGTTGTTTCAGCCATGCTATTTGCTCAACGCCTCCCCAATGGCGGACATCAGCGAGAAGCCCGTAACGACTCCGGCTGAAAAGAGAACAATGGCCGCACACGCGAGATCGGACGGTGATTCGAACACGATCCCGGCCATGATCCTGCGTCGGCAATATCGGCAAATGGCGCGTAGTCTCAATTCGTCACCTGCGTCACTTTCACGTAGGCGACGGTGAATACCGCCTCCGAGCCTAACGCGGGAGGCTGCTGGCAGGCAGACCAGCAGTTGAGCAGGACTGTCAACGGCTGATCGAGCTTCGCCAGTATCGGCGTACCTATAGGCTGCTCGTTGCAGAGGAACGTTGCGCTAGTCGCGTTGATCTTGGCGGTGTAGATGAACTCCTGCGATATGTCGAGCTGCTCAAACTGGCTGGCAAGAAGCGCAAAATCGCCGTTTGCTTGGCTCTGGTGAACCGAAGCGTGGTACCCGGTCTGCCAAGTCGATTCGAAAATGTCGTACTCGGTCATGTCGCCGGGGACATAGCTCTTGGCCCAGAAGCAGGCGGAATAGCCGCTCGGTACGATCAAAGAGCATTTGGCCTCGATGATAAGCTCCCCGTTTTCAGGCACGGCAAACGGCGTAGGCAAATGAAGCGCGTTGCCCCAGTAGAACGTTGAGTTCTGCCACTTTTTGCATGTGATCGACAGGCCGTTCGGCCCAAAGTTGTTTGCCGAATTGTCTAGCCAGGTGTTGTTAGACCAGGCCGACGATGATCCGGGTATTCCCTTGGCCCACCTGCTGACGTTCTGCTCCTTGGTGAAATCCTGGTAGAACAGGACTTGCCCGTCGCTGGCCGTCTCAGGCTGAGCTGCGTTTGGCGCAAGATCGATAGTCGGGTTGACCGCGGTAACGGTGTCCGGTGAGATTATGCTCATTGGTTAGGTTTCCTTTCGTCCGTGTCTTTTTCCGGCGCATTCAGGCCGGGTTGGTAGCTTGCAATGTGTTTCGGCCTATGGCCGACGTGCCAGCATCCGCATACATGGCACTCGTAGTAGGTGAGGCCGACTTCGCCCTTATCGCGGCGTAAGGCGCGGATCGCAGCGAACGCGGCTGAGGCCGAAATGTGCTTGACCTTTTCGCCGCACTGCGAACGCCTCACATGCCGTTTGCTGCTCATAGCGTTTTCGCAGTCTGCGCCATTTGGCCGAATCGCCCCATGATCGACGCGGCTTGATCGCGGCTGATTTCCTGCGAACCATCGGACATGTCCGGTTCTTGGTCATATTCCGGGGCGTTGAGCGTGGGCCGACTCTTGGCCCGGTATTCAAGCCGAATCGCCTTCAAAGCCGCGTCCGTTGCGCTGATCGACGCCGCCTTGTAGATGTCCCGGAACTGCGCCCTGTCGCTGGAGTCTGACCAGTCGAAGTAACGTGCAAAGACGATCCAGCCGCCAAGAGCCGAAACTGTCCGTTGCGCGGCTGTCCCCATTGCGACGAACTCAGGCGGTGCGCCAAACGATCTGATCGTGGGCCAAGCGTCGGGAAAAGACGGGTGCGCTGCGCCCGAATCGCCGTATTTGCCTACGAGCTTTCGCAGCTTCGCAAGATCGTCGGCCCAAGTCTCAGGATCGGTGATCGCCGTCAGTTCCGCGTGAAGGTTCATAACTTCCGCAATGGATGGTCGCCACTCGAAACGACGAAGGATCGCCTTGGTCAGCATGAGACAGTCGCCTTCGGGAACGCCGTCAAGACCGAGATCGAACGCCTGGGTGTGCGTCGGTGTCCAGGTGTCGCAACTTGCCGCCTTTAGCGTGGAGATCATCGAGATTAGCCGTGATTTTTGCGTCATGCCAATGCCTCCCTCGCAAGCGATTCCCTGAACGAATTGATCTGGCCCTCGATGATCTCCGAACGCTCGATAAGCCCATCGTTCCAGCCCGATCCGTTGACTGCCATCGGGCTGCGGGTGGACTTCCCGGCGATTGTCAGCCCCGGAAACGGATCGGTCGATTCCCAGCGTCTAGCCCTCAGCCAAGCACCGGGCGATTTGCACCGCGAAGCCAGTTCGCGCCCAAGCCGCTTCCCGCCAAACCGGGCTAGGCACCTCGCCATGGCCTCGATGTCGCCGTCGTCTGGCCGCATCGAGTCCCACGCCCTGACAGCATCGCCTGGATCGTCGGCGCGTGGATATGCCGCATAGAACTCCCTGAACTCCGAAGGACGGTGCTTTGGCGCAAACGGCTTCCCACGCGCGGTATTTGCGCTGTCAGCTAAGCTCTCCGCTTTTCTCTCTTCCGATGGGCTAGGAGAGGTATCGGTTAGGCTAGGAGAGGAGACGGAAAGGAGAGGAGAGGAGAGGGGTTCGCTTGGCGTTGCCAAGTCGTCAACTGGCCGTTCGGATTGAGTTGAACCACCCGTTGAACTAGATTGAACATCTAGTTCGTTTAGTTCACCATCCGTTGGGTCTCCGCCGAACTCGCCCTCGTTTCCGTTGCGCTTGCTTCTCGCTTCGCCTGACGCCTTGCCTGCCTTTCGCGCCTTTTCGGATCGATCCTCCGAACCGGCAACCCACGGCTGGTGATCCTCCCAGTCGTGCATTGAATAGCCATCATTGTCGTGATCCAGCAGGTTTATGTCGTATGACGAAAGCGCGGCGACGAATGCGCCCTTTTCGCCCTGCCAGCCCGAAGCGGCCTCTATGAGCTTGATCGACATTCCGTGAAGCAGGCCGTTGGGCTTGTTGGTCGCGCAATAGTCGATCAAAGCCAAATGGCAAAGAACGGCGTCGGCTCCAAGCTCGGCTTTGAGAAGTCTAATCTTGGGATGGTTTACGTAGCCAATGGAGATTCTAAAGTCGGTTGCCTTGACGCTCATCAAGTCCGCCCCTCCAAAGGCCCAGCAGCCACGTCCATGCGAAAATCCGCCATTAGATTCTTGCCTCGCCTTTCAGTGCGTTCGTCTTGAAAAACCCGGCCAAATCCTTCTCCTGCGCCATGATGAGCCTCGCATAGTGGGGCGCATAGTCGTTGCCGATCTTGTATCGAGCGGACATGTCCGTTCGCACATCGGCATGAAAGCGGACAATGCTGATGAGCGCGTTGATGCTGTAAAACGTGTGGCCGCGTCCTTTGAGCAGACGCGCCTTATCGCAGAGGGAGCTATAGATTTCGGGATGGCGGCTGTGGAACGCCCGAAAGCGCTCCTCAGTCCGCGAAGCCAAGCCTAGCGCAAGTTGCCTCGACATTAGGAATCACCATGCCCCTTCTGCTCGACTGCGGCCCACTCGTCAGCCAGGGTGACAAGACTCGTGAACGGATCGTCTCTAAGCGCATCAAGCGCACGGTTGGCCGTCGTCATCTGCTCAATCGTCAGCTTCTTGGTTTCGAGCGTTCCGAACATCTTTTGAGAGAACGACTTGTAGCCGAACTGATCGTTTGACTCCAACGCCCGAATCCGTGCGTTAAGATCGACGCGCATCTTGACTTGGTTCTCGTCTGCGGCAGGCTCGGATGGTTGAGCGGCGACGGGCTGAGTATTGGCGGCTTCGACGGGCAATGGATTCTTGGGCGCGTCAGCAACGGTCTCATGCGTTATCTGTCGGATAGGCTCGACAGATGCGGAGATTTCCGCTTCTTCCTCGGTGACTACACCGGATTTGAGTTCGTCGGGCGTGTAGAGGCCAAGAGCAACGTCCGGCCAGAGTCGCCGAATGAGCTTGACGGCGCACCGGGCATAGAGCATTTGTTCCGGGTACTTCTGGTACATGCCTCCCGGCGCGTTGACCAGGCCAGCCGCCGCCGCGTCCTCGATGGTGAACTGCGCGATAGTAGGCTGCAAGTCGTCAAGCTGCGAGTCGTCAAGCCGCATTCCCGCCATGCGAACGATCTTGGTTGTGGATTCCAAAACCTGGATGTACTTGCACACGTCCTTTCGCCTTCGGACGCAGGCAACAAGCGTGTCAGCGCTCGGTGCAGGTTGGCCCTTGATGACCTTGATTCCGCGCATCGCCTGTGTCGGCGTAAGGCCAAGATCGATTCCCGTGAGGATAATCACGACGCACTGCTCAGGAGTGAGCTGCTTGTTCTCAGCCGCGTACATGCCCGATCTCGAAAACGCCTGAGCCAGCTTGCCAAGTTCCTGCTGATTGCGCGGTATGAGCATTTCGCGCGGATCGGTGAAGATCACTGCGCGGTCAGCCACTTCGCCCGTTGAGGCTAGCACCACTTCGTTCGCGCCGTTGCTGTTGACACCCTGTGTTGGCGTCGTCATAATTTCTTGTGTCATTGGTTAGGTGACCTGAGCCGGGTCAAGTCTGCGCTGCGGGACGGTAATCTCGCGGCAGTCAGCGGACTTGACCCGGCTTTGTCCTTTCTTTTGTGAACCGGTTCGGGCGGTAACCCTCGCTCGGTGGGATGATCGGCTCTCATTCTCGCTGGCGGCTTCTGCAAGTGCCAGATATTCGGTCATCGGGATCGCTATTTTCTTGGGCCGCAGATATGCTTCCATCCTCGCGCCCGTGGTTGCCGACAGTGCGCGTGCCGTCCCGTAGCAGCACCCGTACAGTTCGCACGAACGGACATGTCCGCTCGACTTGCCTACCCGCCTCGCAACCATGCTCAAAGTGAGGCCCGCAAGCAGTCTTGCGAACTCTCCCTCGAAGATCAGTTTTGTTTTTGCGTTAGGCATATATCTATTATATACGTATTATACGTATATGTCAACCGTATATTACGAACTGTGGGACAAAGTTGCGGGAAGCAGTTCTATTAGCTCTCCGGGCTGAACGTGAAGCGCATCGCATAACTTCACAAGCGTTTCGTCGTTCGGCAGGCTGTTCCTACCGACGCGCAAATCCCCGATGCAGCCCGTCGAAATGCCGCTGCGCTCCGAAAGAGCCTTGACCGTAAGATTCTGCTCTTTGCAAATCTCGGTCAAACGAAACTTAACCCTCGGATGGCGTTTAATGCTCATAGGCGCATTATATACGTAAAATGCGGATTTTGCAATCTGCGAACTACGAACAATATGGCAATTTTACTTGCGTAGTTCATATTCGTAAATAACGTACAATATCCGTCAATGGATGAGGACGTTACGTTAGGCGCATTAATCCGCCAACTGCGCACGGAAAAGGGTTGGAGCCAGCGCAAACTTGCCGCCGAAGCAGGGATGTCTCCGCAATTTCTGTCGGACATTGAAAGATCGTACTTTCACCCTAAGAATGGCGCAACGCGACCATCCGACGAAAATGTCAAATCGCTGGCAAAGGCTCTCGACGTGCCAGCCGTAAGACTCCACGCGGCGCTAGGTCGAATCGATATCAAGTCTGATCTTGCCGTTGAGATCGAGGCCGATTATCAGCAAGAAAAGGATTTGGAAGAGCAGGGGAGATTCTTTGCCCGGTACAAGGACTTGTCACCACGAAGTCAGCGGATCGTAAACAAGCTGATTGAAGAGCTTGACTCAACGGAAGGGGAGAGCAGCTAATACATCCTTCTTTCGGTCATGCGCGAGACTTCATGCAGCAGATCATTGGCCACATAGAAATAGACGTTGAAGGCGCGATCCCAAGTGGCAGGCATATCGCGCCTGACGATTATCTCAGCAAGCTCGTGGATTATGACGCGCCGCTGAGTGCGTATCGAATGAGCGGAGTTAATGATGATCCGGGTTTTGAAGCCGTCGTATTCGCCGTCAACCTGGCCGTAGAAATCAAGCGGCCCGTTGATCGAGCGCACGGGTACCCCGAAGTCGTACTTGCAGATCGCCTTTAGGTCGTCAATTGTCAGCGCGTCGATGTTGCCTAGCTTTTTACGGAGAATCTCAACGACACGTCTTGTTCCGTAGGCAACCACATCTTTAGTTTTCACAGGCCAAATATACCAGAAGTTTACGTGAAATACGAACGGCTGTTCGCAATCATTTTTGTCTCACTTCTTTATTTCCGAATATATACGGCACTTGTGCTAGCCGTCTGAGCGTGAATGAGCGCGTCGAAACGGCAATGCCGAACGGTTGTTCGCATTGAAGAGGTCAGGGGTTCGAATCCCCTCAGCTCCACCACGCAACCTTGTCTTCTAGCGGAACAATAGTTCCGCGCCCACTCACCGCAGCAAGATTTCCAACGGTTCCACGCAAATCAGTCACTCCGCTCGAAGCTCGACAGTGTGTCCGCGCCGCGGGACTCCTAGCGCTATCGTCAAAGGTAGAATGAGCGACATGGCTGTGCTCGACAACCAGGCTGCGGAAACGCCAAACAGTCTGCACTCAACTTCCGAGCAAGCAAACAAGCACTTCAATCTGACCGCTATCGCCTATGTTGCCGTAGCGTGCTGGTGCCTCTACGAGCTGGTCTCGGTGGCATGGCCGCTGGTATTTTCTGCTGACCGCGAATCGTATAGCGCAGCCGTCACCTACGGCGACCATGTTGAACGTTCCGCTGATACTGACATCCATTGGTCGCGCCCACAATTTCGCCCAGACGTCCATCTATTGGCATACCGCGTACATGGGCAGCACGAAGTTTTGGCGCCCGCTCTCTTTGACGGCTTTCTGGATCGAGCAGCAAACGTTCGGGGCACATTGGTCTCTGTGGTTTACGCTCAATTTTGGGTTGCAGGTAGTCAACTTGTGCCTGCTGTATGCGGTCATTCTTGCCTTGACTCGCCGACGGAGCGGCGCGCTCGTCGCCATGGCACTGATTGGCGGACCGCTGACGATTTGTCACAACGACTTTGGCGAGATGGGCATTCTGCCGCTGAGTCGTCAATACTACAGCACCGAGCTTCTGACGTTGTGGAAGGACCAGCCCGATTTGTGGTGCGGCATGTTCGTCTATGCTGCGATGCTTTTCGTCGCTGGACGGAGGTATTACGTTGCACTTGGCTGCATCGTCGTTGCAATCCTTTTCAAGGAAAGCGGCTGGCTTGCATTTCCCCTATGCCTTGCGATGGTTGTCGCACGAAAAGAACTGCGCTTTGTTCTCGCTCCGGCTGTTTGGGCGTCCGTCGTAGTTGGTCTGGTGCTAGCAGGATCGCGGGTTTTGATGCACCTGCCAGGCGGCTATGTTGACGGCCGGGACACGGCATGGCTTGACCGATTCGAAATGTCGGTAGGATCTCCGGTCACGGTGCTAATCAGGACGCTGCATGGCGGATGGGTCGTGACTGCGCTTGGGTGTCTTTGCGGGGCCGTGCTATTTGCACGAAGAATAGTATCTGCACTAATTGCCATTGTGATCGGTCTGACGATGCTCGCTGCGGGCGTTTGGTTTGAAGCATGGCAATGCAGAGCGGATGTCCTAACGGCAATCGCAACGATGCTTGAACCAAGCATTTCTGAAGGTGCATTTGTGCTCTGTCTTGTGGTAGCCCTAGGTCTATACGGCCTACTAGTCAAAGGGAGTCGAAACGACATTTTCACGGCCGCAATTTGCTATTTTTGCGCCGTGATCTGCGCCATCCCGTATGCAGCGGCGGCGCAGGTAAAGGATCACGCTCTTGTGCAGACAAACGCCTTTCTTATGATGGTTGTCGCATATTGCATTGTATCGCTTTGCTCTGGCTCGAAAATGCGAGCATCAACGGACACGCAACGGCCCGACGATGAGACCAACAAGCTTACTCTGAGTGAGGTGAATGTCAAGGGCTGAACTGACGAATCGGTCACAAGTTCGAGTCCCCTCAGCTCCACCGCGCATCTTCAGCCATCGGTCCATCGACATGGCATCCCCGCACAAATCGTGCTAAACTGTTCTTGAATCACAATTGGGTGCCTCTACCCGCTAGATTTCGTTTTTCGTACTTATCATGCTCGAGAAATCCACATTAGACGTTTCTGCAATTTCGCTTGCGCTTGCCCTCGTGCTGGCTGCAGCGCTGCCCTCTTTCGCTGTCGAAAATAAGGCCAAGCGCATTACCGTTCTCGTTCCCTTTGAGCCGCTCACCGCGACCGCGAAGGCGAATCCATCCGACATTAAGACCGTCTGCCGTTTAGCCGAAGCGCTTGTTGGGTCGGGGAAGCTAGACGACGCCCGGTCCACAGCTGGGCAAGCTGTTGCGGCGGCTCCCACCGATCCGAAAGCATTGATGTGCCTGTCGGATGTTCTTGAGGCGAAGGCGATCTTTACCTTTACCGGCATCCCGTGTGCTCCAAGGGGCTCCTGGAACTCGCCCAAATTATGTGCGAAGACAGGCGATACGATGATCTACTGACAGTTCTGGACAGCGCGTCAAAAACTACGGATAAGGCCCAAATTCATCTGTTTCGCGCCCGAACGCTGGAGCGACTCGACAAATTCAGTAGTGATGCGGAGACAGAAACGCGCGCCGCACTTAAGTTGTAGCCCAACAGTGCGCACATAAACTTGATGCTGGCGTCGATCATACTGCATAATGACAGTGCAACATCCGATGATCTACGTGAAGCGAAAACGTGCCTCGATACGGCACAAGCGGTGCTCGGCAGCAGTCCCGACCGTGACGATATCGATGAAGTCCTAATTGAGCAATGTATTTTTTCGACGCGCTTACCGGAACGTCGCCGGGTGCTGCGGCGAAACTTTTTGAAGTTCTCAACGCTGACAGAACAAACACGAAGGCAAGAGACGTGCTAGCGGGAATACCAATCTAACTGCAGCCACAATGTCCCAGAATGCATAGTCGACAACCAGACTACTACGCCATATTGAATTTGCCGCCGGCAAGTACGATCAAAGACGTGCAGGACCAGTATCGCAAGCTTGTCAAGGTCTTCCATCCCGACCGCAACGCTGGCGACGAATGGTATGGCGAGCAACTAAAGCGATACAATGAGGCGTACGAGTTTCTATCTTCGCCTGAACGCAAGGCCGCCTACGATGCCAGCCGCGACCGACGCCTAAGCGATGCCGTTCCATTTGAGCACACGTTTGAGGCACCAGTTGCCGACGAAGGTCGCGATGGATCCGAAGAGGCATGGACGTTCACTGCGGGAGATGTCCCGATCGGCGCGGCCAAGACGATCAATCTCGATCCGAAAATCGCCGAAGTGTTTAGCCAAGCATCAGTTGTTGCGACGCCGCGGTTGCGCACGACTCCGATCGAATCGGCAAAGCGCACGCGCACTATTCGGCTGTTCATTGCGGCGGCGGCAATTGTTGTGCTACTGGTTGTCGTCATCGCCATCAAGATGCAGCCAGATGACAACGCTCTTGCCGGTTCGGCTGCAGTGCCGGTCGCAGGGCCGTCCCCAAAACTAGCTCTGCCAAAGGCATCATCGTCGTCGTCGCTCCAGATTGATACGCCCCTGCCGTCGCAGCCTCCATCACTTGGCGTCAATCAGGCGATCCAGCAAGGAACTCCGGTTTCCTTATATCCTCCGCAAATCACCACCCACGATATGCAGGTCGCCGACGCAGCGACGCACGCCGACGCGCTGAAGCGAAGAGCGATGGTTGCGCCTTATTGGGAGCGGTACGCGGGAATGCAGCAGGCCGTAGGTGCGGCTATGGAAGCTGATCGAGAAAAGCTCAGCGCGATGGAGGCCGAGGACGAGCACGATGCGGCGAGCGGCAAGTCGGAGGATCGCCGTCAGGCCGAATCGCGGCTGTGGGACGGTATTCGCGCCACGAAGGACAAATTGACTACTGTCCAGTCGCAGTTCGATGACTTGGAGTATTTGAGTTCGTCTGAGGACGCAAAATCCAGTCTGAAGATTCTAGGCGACGAGCTCGACGATCTTCAGCGATACTCGAATCAGCCCCGTGCGGTGCAGGTCGCAAAGCAGCCCCGAAATTAGGACCATTCTCGATTATCCGGTGGATGGGAATAGAATCGTGCACGGCTCGTAGACATCGATCCAGTAGCCAACGTACGGCTCTAATGTGCCGGTCGGCGAGGTCAGCTCATACCTGCCCAGCTCGTAGTTGTAGCTGTAAAGACCAGGTGCGACCAATCCCGCCTTTGCAGCCCCCGCAAACGAGTAGTGCGTGCCATCGGAACCGACAAATATGGCGTGCTGCAGGTTTATCCCTATCGCAAAAGGATCGCCAAGCATGTTCCAGCCCACCTTGGGCGTATACGTGAAATTGCCCACCGGAGTTGGAGTGCCTGCTGTGAAAATATTCAGGGGATCGTGCGCGCGTATCCAGTAGCCGTTACCAGCATGGATGGTCAGCGACGGATCGGTTGACGATACATCATATGCTCCGGACGTGGCGTTGTATTGCGCGACCGGCGATGCCATGTCAAATATGCTGCCAAGCGGCGTTGACCCGAATTCGTATGGCACAGACACCATCTCCAGGCCGTGCGGAACAGTTTCGATTGGAGGTGTCGGGCTGAGATACAGAAACAGTTCATAGAAATCCACCGAGCCGAGCCCCGTCACAAAGTCATATCCGGGACCGGCATTGTAGACCTGGTTCGATCCCATGTCGATGTCATGGAATATGCCGTGGTAAGTGTTTGGATCGTTTGCAAACTGATATAGCTGTGGGGCCATGTTACCGAAACGCTGACTCAATGCGCTCGAAAGCAGCATGGCACCTGCCGCCCACGTCGGTGGCCCAAGACTAGTTCCTCCGTCAATTACCCATGCTCCATTTGCGAATATCCGGACTCCAGGCAGGTCGGCAATCGAAGCAACATCGGGGATTTGGCGCATGCCGTTGCTGTCCGAGTTGATGACGTTTGGCCCAGTCTGCCAGCTTGGCCGTGCAAAGAACTGGCTAACCCCGCCACCAGATCCGCTCCAGGCGGTTTCGTAGTCCCAATAACCGTTGTCGGAGTAGGGCAACGTGGTGCCCCCAACTCCGGTGGCAAAGGCACTACTAGCGGGAAAGCCGACATTGAGCGTTGTGCCGCCATTGCCGTAAGCTCCCATGTCGCCGCTGGATGCAAAAAACGCCTGACCCTGCGCGGACATCTGTTGGAGGATCGTCTCTAGTTCGTCGTAGCCCTGGATAAAGTTGGCGTCCTCGGAAAAGACCCAGCTTGACGAGATTACTGGGAGATTGTCCTGGGCCATCTGGTTGAACTGGTCGGTGGTCACATTTCCGGATCCGTTCGCCTCGTATAATGTCACCTGCGCACCTTGTGCCAGGCCAAGAATCGTCTCGATATCGAGCGCGGCTTCGTCGGAGCCGGTGTAATCTGCTGCGCGCTTGCTGGAATCGGTTGGCGCACCGGGCCAGGTCTCGATTGGGGATGGAGCCGTGAGGCTATATTCGCTTAGGTAGGTGTCGATATCTGATTGGTGGTAGAGTGTAGGCGAATAGATGCCAATGCGATAACCGGTCGAGCTTCCAGCCTGGGGCTGCAGCCGGTCAATATCGTAGATGCGAGCTAGACTTGAAGGCTCAAGCGGCACAGTCAGAGGAGTACTTCTTCCTTCCACAACGTTCGCCTTTAAGCTCGTTGGCGTGATAGATATGACTGACTTCACGGGCCTAATCGCGTCGGTCAGGCCTCCAACGAAGCAGATTTTCGAGGCGATTGCGGACGGCAGCGAAGGTTCGTCGCTTGGCGCAAAAACGTCCACAATCTTAGCGCCGGGATAGTTGGGGCGATAGGCAAAGTGGGCTAGGTGGATGTTCATCGATTGCTCGGCCTGCGCGACCGTCGTGTCAACCGAGAGGAAGAGGTGGTTGTCCCAAACTTTTGTAACGGTCATGCCGTTTGCCGCAGCCCAGTTCTCAACCGCCTGCAAATCGTCGTCGCTTGCGCCGAACCGCTCGCCGAACTGCTTTGGAGTCAGCCACTGATGGAATTTCGGCGATCCCGGCGTGTATTGCGCCTGCACCGTCAGCTCCAGATCGGCTGCGTTGGGCGATGGAAGCTCGAACGAAAGATGCAGAATTTGCGCTGGGTTCAGGCGAGTACGTGAAACGATTGCATTGTGAGCGATTACTCCGCCGCCTGGCACCTTCTGAGTGGTCTGCACAACAGCGGTTGCGGTGGGCGTGTCGTCAGCGCAGGCACTCCCCGCGATGCTCAGAAAGGCAAGAGTTGCGAAGACAGTCGTCAGAATCGGCAGGCATCTCTGGAACGGCACAGTCGTATTGTCCTTCACGGGTGCGTTGTCGTTGAAGCGGCGAACAGTCCAGTCAATCTCATCTTAATAGGGCTTGCCGTCTGCGTCAAGGAGTCAAATGCTGCGAACTCACCATTGTCTTTTGCTGGAGAGTTGTTCCCGGCAAAATTGCGGGAGTTGAAAAACTATGACCTGTTATCGGCAAATGTTGTGTGGCAGGCAGGCTTAAGTGGGTACTACGTTCATAAATATGGGATCTCACGACCTCGATTTTGCTTACTGCTGCATCAATGTCCGTTTCACTGCGGACTTGCTCAGTATACGCATGAGCTATTGAAGGACGTTTCTCGCCGAAAGAATTTCTTTTTTGCTCAATGAACGAACAAATCAGCGGACATCCTTCCAACCTCAGTCCATTGCAAGTTGCTGCCGAAATTAGTTCACTCGTTTTTCCGGCGCTCCTGAAGAGCGTTTCGGAATACGTTGTGGTCACTGAATTTTCGGGTGAAGCGATCGCGTTCTCGGATAGTTGCCTTGCGCTTGACGCACCTGGCAGTGAGCCGTATTCAGGCATCAAGAGCCTATATTCAGCCCCGGAACTGCAAACTGCGCAGAGCGCGATTGCGTCGTCGAGTAAACCTCAGCAGGGCGAGATTTCCGTAAATGTCGGGCCAAATCCGCGAGCTCTCAGCTTCAAGATGTCGCCGATTTTGAGCGAGAGCGGCGCTATTGTCGCCACCGTCAGCGTTTTCGCGGAAAAATCCGACACAAATCCCATGCGGAATTCGTCTGATGAACGGCTGCAAAATTTCCGCACACTGTTTGAAAGCTGCGGGGACGCGATCAGCGTTGTCGACAATGACCGGCACATCTATGTGAATGGGGCGTATGTTAAGGCGTTTGGATTTGAGTCGGCGGACGACATTGTCGGCACTCCGATCTCAATTCGTTTCCACTCAGATCATCGCGACAAGGTCATGGACGCGCTTTTCAATCGAAAGCCTGGCGAATCGTTGCCCTCTGAAATTTACCGTGGCCTGAGGCGAGACGGCGCGGAGATCGAAGTTGAAGCGCGCATCGTTAGGATGGACATCGAGGGCGAAACCCGGACAATGCTTTTCCTCAACGACCGCTCGGAGAAGCTGCTCGCCGAAAAGCGGCTCAATGAAGCAGAAGAGCGCCTCAACCTTCACCTCGAAAATACGCCGCTTGGCGTGATCGAGTGGGATGAATCCTTCCGCATCCGAGCGTGGTCCAAACAGGCGGAAAAGATATTCGGCTGGACTGTGGCGGAGGCAATCGGGAAAACCCCTTCCGAGCTGAATATGATTTACGCCGACGACATACCGCAAGTGTCGAAACTAATGAAAGAGCTGCAAGACAAAGTTTTTTTGGGAAACTATTCAAGAAACCGGAACATTCGAAGCGACCAAGCAGTCATTTATTGCGAGTGGTACAACTCTTCCATACGGGCGTCGTCAGGTGAGCGCCTAGTTTTATCGCTGGTGCTCGATGTCACGGACCGCATCCGCGCCGAAGATGCGCAGCAAGAGGCCGAGCGTCAGCAGAAGGTTTTCCTGCGAGATGTCCTCTCCAGCGTGACCGAAGGCCGGCTTAGGTTGTGCGATACTGTCGCAGACTTGCCAGAAAAGCTGGATAATGACAGCGAGACTTTTGATCTAACCCAATCTGATGGAGTCGCGAAGTTGCGCAAGCGTGCCACCCAAATTGCGCAAGCGGCGGGTATTGATGCGGAGCGCGTTGCAGATCTTGAAGTCGCAATCGGCGAGGCGGCATCAAATGCCATCCGGCACGCACGAAACGGCAGGGCAAAGATCGCCTGGGGATCAGAAGGTGACGGATGCCTTCAGGTGTGGATCGAGGATGAGGGTAGCGGCATCAGCGTGGACAGACTGCCGCGGGCTACCCTCGAGAGAGGCTTTACCACTGCCGGCTCTCTTGGTCATGGATTCTGGTTGATGCTGCGTTTGGCGGACCGACTTTCACTGAAGACAGGACAGTCGGGAACGACGGTCGTGATTGAAAGTTGTACTGAGTCAGCCGATAGTCACTGGTTGCAAAAATATATGGATTCTCACGGTGAAGGCTCGTTAGCGAGTTAATCGTGCTAGAATTCTATGTCGAACTACATACATAAAGTCGCTTACTGATATGTAATCCTACTGGCTTTCATCACTTGACTGGCCAAAATGTTTTGAAGCATCGTCAAAACACGTACAATAATCGTACGTTTATAAAGAAGCTGGCAGTATTTCGGATGCATTTTGCCCTGTCAATTTGAAGGCGACTATCTCGTGTTCGGGATAATTCTTAGAAATAATCAATGACTAATATGAAACACAACTTCAAGGCCCTTGCACTTGCAGTATCCCTGCTGATCATGTGCGGAGCAGCACATGCCGATCAAAAAACGATGACTGTCGTGTCCAGCCCCGACATGACTTTGATGCTCGAGCCCTATATGTCCGACGGCCAGATGCGGCAATATACGATTCCCGGTGCGGCTAGCTACTGGACAAATGATCTGCCAATCTACACCGGCGATAAGGTCAAGATCGACGTTTTCGTCGCGACTGGCACTAACACCCTTCAAGAGATCAAGGTGCGCCTGGACAATGTCCAAGTGGCCGACGTTACTCAGGCTCCCTGGAATACTACGCTCGACGCGACCAAGATCGGCACCGGGTATCACATGCTCGAAGCGTGGGCTCAGGTGACTGGCGCGAAGCCAACCTCGCCACAGTTTGTTTCGAAAACGCTGAACTTCCTGATCACCACTCCGCCTGCAATCCTTTCGGACGCGCCAACAACGACTCCGATCCAGGAGGTCAAGGGCCAGCAGCAGATTCTTCAGGGAAACACAGTCGTCAACGTTCCTCTGGGAAACGACGCGCCCTCAGATGTTGTGCAGGTTCCTACCATGCCAGTGATGCTCCAGAATACGACCCTGAATCCGGACGCGAAGGTATCGATCAAACTGGTTGACACCTCTACACAGGCGGTAGTGGATACCATGGCAGGGACTCCATTTAAGGATCCGGTTGTAGCATCTGTCACGACCACGCCTGGGACTGGCGTCCACAAGTTCGTCTACAAACTCGTTAGCGGCGATCGTTCGATCGTCACGCAAGAAAAGGCATACGCAGTCGATACGACGCGGATCCGCCTGCAACCTCGCACGGATACGGCTCCTGGTCTGTTGCCGGGAACCACCTACCTTTGGGTCTGGGGCATCGACGACCAGGGCAAATACGGCCCGCCGTCCTACGCCAAATTGGAAGTGGCCGCTCCGTAGCGATATCCGCTGAAATTCTTATAGCAGCCCGATTGGTTGTTTAGATCGGCTTACTCGAAATATCGGGTTTGCGCCCTAGCGCACACCCTCAATGCAGTACTCGAAACTACACCAACCATTCAAAGGAACCCAACATGAAAACCCCTGTCAACATAAAAGCGGCTGCAATTGCGCTCTTTGCCATCATTATTCTTTCGACTGCCAATCTTGCCGCGAATGCGGCCAAGGGCGTACCCACTCCGCCGGACTCGTTTCTAAAGACCAAGGTCTATTCCGTCAGCCAGTTGATCGATCAGATCTCAAGCGACCCGCAGATTCGCAACAACTATGCCCGCCAGTTTCACATCGCGCCAGACAAGCTGATTGCATACCTCAAGCAGAACATTGTCGAAAGCTACATCACGAAGACTGGCTACTACACTTGCTACTGTGTTCGCCCGAACGGCCTTCTGTATCCGGCCAAGGAAAAATTCGTCGTCGGTACGAAGGTCTTTGCCCTGCGCAACGGCGAGCCGGTCATGAAATGGGTCTGCGGTAATCCGCTGGCGAAGTTCCTGCCCGTGACAAACACCGTCACGAAAAAAGTTCCGGAAGTGATTACGAAAGTGTCGCCGAGCGTCGAGACCCTTGTTCCTGCGCAGGCACCTGAAGAGGTTGTCCCAGCGGAAACCGCTGTCTATCAGCCTAAGGTTCCGGTGTTGACCGCGCCGATGTCTGGTACGCACGTTCTGATTACGGGTGGCGCGGCGAGTATTTCGCCTCTTCTGCCGCTTATTCCCATCGCGCTGATCCCAACGATCGGTGGCCATCACAGCGGGCCGAACGGCACAACTGGTGGCACTACGTCAGGCACCACTTCAGGTACGACATCGGGCACCACGTCGGGGACGACCTCCGGAACCACTTCTGGAACCACTTCTGGAACGACTTCTGGTACTACTTCTGGCACGACTTCCGGTACAACCTCGGGCACGACTTCTGGAACCACGTCTGGCACGACTTCCGGTACGACGTCGGGCACAACCACGGGCGGCATGACCACCCCTGAGCCAGCAAGTGGATCTGCTCTGACGTTTGGCTTCCTTGGCATCGCGATCGCCGCGCTAGTCGCATCGACACGCAAGCCCAGAAAAGCCTAATTCCCTCTTAGGGACTCAGAATGCGCACTCGCGCTCCGATATGCGCACTTTGCAGCGACGACGCTGCACTGCCGTTTCGGAGCGCGAGTTCGACGGTGCCAAAGCTGCTGACGACCAACAACAGTTCGTTTGGCTCGCCATATCCGTAGGATTCAACTACGCGCGCACCCAATGGCTGACCATCCATTTCTACCACGAGTGTGGGCTGGCCATGTGCAATCGCGCCGAACGCATTTCCGTCGATGTCGGTGATCAAGTTGCCGAAACGGTCAACAACTACGACTTCGCCGATGGCTTCGCCCGCCGCAGCAACTTGGTTTCCAGGCTTCAGTCTCACCAGGGACTGAGTGTCGATTTCAGGGCCAAGTTTCAGAAGACTAAAACCATGTTCAATATGCGCGGCGACCGGCGCAAAAATGTCTCTCCCATGGAACGTTGCTCCTCTCCGCTTTTTTAGATGGAATTTAACATTGGCGAGTTCGACCGCTTCATCAATCGACAGATTGCCGATCAAGCCATTGTCAGGTCCAACAAATATTCTGCTTCGCGACCTCGCGGCTATCGGGCGGCGCTCCGTGCCGACGCCAGGATCGACAACAGCTACAACAATCGCCCCATACGGCAGATAATCCCAAGCACCACGCAGAAGAAAACTGCCTTGAGCGATGTTTTGCGGTGCGACGGAATGGGTCAAATCCACAATCTTCGCTTCCGGCGCAATGCCCCGAATGACTGATTTCATCACGCCAACATAAATGTCATCTAGGCCAAAGTCCGTGAGTAGTGCAATCATATAGCGATCATACCGCGCTTGACAAACAGGACGCGCACTGGCTACTATGGTTTCATTCCGCCGAAGAATCCCTGTGAAAGATACGCACCGATGGCAGACATTTTGGAAGTGAGCGACAACCTGCGACCAGAAGCGAGTTTGCCTGCAGAAGAGGTACCTATTGGGCTTACCGCGCCGTTCCATCAAGCTGCTGCGATTGCGGTCCGCAAGGCAATGGGCGAGATTCACGCCAATTGGGATGGCTCACTCAGCGGGCATGATGTTGAGGCGATTCACGACCTGCGGGTCGGCACTCGTCGTTTGCGCGCGGCATTGTCTGTATACGAGGACGCTTTTCCCGCCAAACAGTTTGCCCGCGTCGAGCGGGCGATGTCAACGCTAACCGACGCCCTCGGCCCTGCGCGCGACACGGACGTATTGATCGAGCATCTTAAGTCGGTCCTCGATTCGCTCGAACCTACCCGTGAAGCGGAGCGTGTGGGTCTGCAGCATTATATCGACCATCTGGAGGGCGAACGCGCGAAGCTGCAGGTTGCATTGGATAAAGCGATGAGAAAAGTGGACCTCGAGCAGGTTGCGGCGGATCTTGAAAGCGTCGCCATGGAGTCAAGCTAGAAGCAAATTTATGGCTAGAGCGTTCCCACTCCTCACAATCGATCCCTCAGGTAGCGTCGGGGAAAATGGCCCACTGTTCCTGCACATCAGGCTTGCCGAGATGCTGATTTTTGCGCGTCATGTGCATGATGTTGAACGGGTCGCCGAGCTTCACAACATGCGGATTGCCGCAAAACGGCTGCGCTACACGATGGAGCTTTTCTTGCCATACACCGAAGGCGCCGATAACAAGGAGCTCGCCTCGCTGCTCGACAAGACTAAGAAAATCCAGGAGCTCATCGGCGAAATCCATGACCGCGATGTGCGTGTACCGCTGCTTTCGGAGTTTCTGCAGGCGCACGAGCATCGCCGACCAGAGATACGAGTCGGACTGGCCAAGCTAATTGAACAGGAAACCGAGGAGCGAAAACGCATCTACGATCAGTTCCTAGCCTATTGGACCGAGCAGAAGGAAGGCTATGTCCAGCGCCTCATGCTGCTGATCGGGACGCTTGGATTGCCGCCGCTTGAGGAAACAACTTCAAGTCCATCGAACGGTTCCGCCGCGCCAGCGACGACCAAGAGAAAGCGGACCAAGGCCGAGACGAAAACTACAGTCGAAGAGAGACCAGCAAGCATCAGTGCAGATAGCGGCGATCAGTGATATCCACGGCGATTTTCGCGCGCTCAAGGCCGTTTGGCAGGACATTGAGCGGCGCGGGCTCGATGCAAATATCGTCTTGAACGCTGGCGACACCGTGGCGTACGGCCCAGATACGATGGCCTGCATCGATTTTGTCCGCGACCCTAAGCGCAATGTTCTGAGCGTCGGCGGCAACTACGACTACAACGTCGCGAAATTTCCAAAGAAGGAAGCGAAAATTTCGCCAGAAATGGGGCCGCATCCGGCCAGACAAGTTCAGCGCGCTGAAGGATGCCAGTGACGATCTGACTGGCAGCGCCAGAGACTGGATTTTAGAGCTGCCGCCGGAGATTGCCGTCGATATCGCCGGAGTCAGGTTTTCAATCTCCCACTATGCGCCGACTGGCGATAAGGAGGGCCTGCTCGCTTTTACAGCCATCTCCCGGCTGGAGGAGATCGCGCAGCAGATTGACGGCAAGATCAAGGTCGTCGTGGTGGGCCATACGCATTCGGCGTTCACAAAGCGGGCAGGGGATGTCCTGTTTGTCAATCCAGGCTGTATTGGCCGCTCGTACGGTCGGCCATCCTACGCGCAGATCACATTAGAGGACGGTCAGGCGACCGACGCAAGGATCATACAATGCCGCGTTTCGCAGCCATAGACATTGGAACGAACAGCACGAAAATGACCGTCGCCGACGTCTCGCGAGGCGCAGTCACCAGTGTTGCAGAGCGATCCGAAATCACGCGCTTAGGCAAAGGCGTGGATGCCACTCATCGGCTCAGCGACGAGTCCATGCGTGCGACTCTCGACGCGATAAATCGGTTCGTCGCTGAGGCGCGGGAGCTTGGCGCAACCAAAATCCGCGCAGGCGGAACAAGCGCGATGCGGGACGCCGACAATGGCAAGGAGTTTGTCCTCGAGGCGAGCCAAATTATCGGGAGTGAGGTCGAAGTGATCTCAGGTGACCGCGAAGCGCAGCTTTCGTTTGCGGGTGCGACATCGGACGGACGGGTGGTTGGGAATTCCTCTGACGGTGGTCTGCTTGCCTTTGACGTCGGCGGAGGTAGCACGGAGCTGATTATTGGAAAACCCGGCCGCATGGAGCGCTTTCGAAGCCTCAACATTGGCGCAGTACGCACTACCGAGCGCGTGATCGCAAGCGACCCTCCTTCGCCTGCAGAAACTGAAGCGGCTATCGCACTTATTCGTCAAGACATGGCGGCGTTTGAAGCCGGAAACGTGGCGCGTATTATTGGCATCGGCGGCACGGCGACCACGGCCGCGACCATGCTTTACCCCGACGCGAACGATGTCCAGGCATGCGTTGTTACTTCCGAGCATCTTGACGACTTACTCGCAAAGCTCTCTGCAATGACGCTCGACGAGCGTCGCACCGTTCCGGGACTTGATCCTAAAAGAGCAGACGTCATTATCGCCGGCATCTTGATCATCCGCGAAATTCTGCGACGATTCGACAAGTCGGAATTCATGCTCAGTCTTCGCGGTGTGCGCTTTGGACTGCTGCTGGAAATGGCCGCCGACGCCTAGCTGTACGCGTCGATCAATGCGTCCTGAAAGGTGCCTCGGCACTCGGCGCCGTTGCCCAAGAATCCTCCGTGCTGGATCAGGTAAATGGTAGCGACTCCCAGCTTGGGAAAGATAGACATGTCGGACGACAGCGCGCCGCCGTGGGAGAACCGATCTTCGCCGATCGAGAAGCCTATCCCGTAGGACTGCTCGAGATGCGTTGGTGTCTGCCTGCGTGTCATTTCCGAAAATGAATGTTCCGACAAAAGCTGTTCCTCGCCGAACTTGCCGCGATTGAGCATTAGCTGGCAAAACTTGGCGCAATCGATTGCCGTTGAAAACAGGCCGCCGCCTGGCATAGGCTGTCGTGCTGGATTGTCGAGCGGGTAGGAGAGTTGCGGGGTCTGAAATTCGACGAGCTTGGTTTGCTCTTCGTTCGGTTTGTATGCTTTCGCGATCCGTGCTAATTGAGAGCCTTTTGGCCAAAACGTTGTGTCGGTCATGCCAAGCGGCCCGAATAGTCGCTCATCGAGGAACTCTGCGTAAGTCTTTCCGGTGACCACCTCGATGATCCTGCCTGCGGTATTGAAACCCATGTTGGAATATTCATAGCGCTCGCCCGGCTCAGATTTTAGCGGGGTGTTGGCGTAGCTAAGGATTTTAGGGATCGGCGCAAGGCCATCTAATGTCGGCTGCTCAACCTCCGATCGGAACACCATTCCGCTGATGTGGCAAAGCATATTCCGAAGAGTCACGGGTTTGCTGGGCCGCTTAAGCACCATCCGATCCTCGGTCTGCTCTTCGACAAGCCACTGCGCCTCGAATTCGGGCAAAAATTTCGTGATGGGATCATCTAGGTTGACTTTGCCGTCGTCAACGAGCATCATCACCGCTGTCGCAGTGATGGGTTTCGTTTGAGATGCGATCCAGAACAAGTTGTCTTGCTGCATCGGATTGCGCTCGCCGAGGTCGGCAAATCCGGCAGTCGTCATCGCGACGACATCGTCCTTGTCGGTAACGGCAGCGACCACACCCACGACTTCGCCGCGCTCGACGTAGGGCGCGATTATTGTTTCGATACGAGATAGAACGTTGTTTTGAGCAGTCACTGCTGAAGTCTCCATATCCGAAAAACTTGTTAATAGTCGTGAGTGTACCATCGTTAGAAACACGAGATTTAGGAACGCTCTATGGCCGAAGGGCCATTTTTCGCATGGGGAGCGCTTTCACAAGGGCAGGTTCCCTCTACTGAATTCGTCCCTCATTCCGGTCGGGTTGACATTGGCTCGCTGAATGCGCTTGGCTTGACACCCTACCTAGGCCAGCGTTATACTCAGTAGATATGACTGTTCGCGCTCCCGCCCCCGCGTCGCCAACGAACTCCACTCCGCGCCGCGCGGGTAGCGTGGCTAAAGCCGCCGGTACGATGATGTTCTTCGTGCTTGTCTCGCGGCTTCTGGGCCTTTTGCGCGACATGGTGATCGCGCATGAATTCGGCATCAGTGTCAGCACCGACGCCTACAATGCCGCGTTCAAAATCCCCGACCTGCTGATGTATCTGCTCGCTGGCGGGGCGCTGTCGTCAACCTTTATTCCCGTCTTTAGTGAGTATCTGCACCGCGAAAACGACAAGGCCGCGTGGCGAACGTTTTCCATCGTCGCCACAACGACACTGGTAGTTTCGCTGGTGCTCGTATGTGCGATGGAGATTTTCGCCCCGCAGCTAGTTCACCTGATGAACCCGGGCTTTGAATCTGTGCGCCTAGAGCTGGCAACTCGCCTGACGCGGATTGTGCTTCCAGCGCAAATATTCTTTCTACTCGGCGGCTTGTTGATGGGCACTCTCAATGCGCGCGGCCAGTTTCTGATCCCCGCGATCGGCCCAAGCATCTACAACCTCGGGATCATCTTTGGCGCGGTCGTGCTTGCGCCATTCATGCATCACGACATCAGCGCGTTGATGTGGGGCGCACTCGGCGGCGCTATTGTGGGCAACTTTGCGCTGCAGTATGTCTATGTCGTACGTCTGGGCATGAACTTCAAGCCGAGCCTGAATGTTTGGCACCCTGGCGCACGCAAAGTTTGGAAGATGCTTTGGCCGATCATTTTTGGCGTGAGCCTGCCGAACGTCGATCAGATCATCAACAGCTACTTCGGCTCGGAGCTTTCACTTGGGTCACAGACCGCAATGCAGTACGCGAACCGGCTGATGCTTATCCCCATCGGAATTTTCGCCCAGGCGATCGGTGTGGCAATCTTGCCGTCGCTATCGTCGATGGCAGCAGCGAAAAACATGCCGCCGCTGAGACGCACTATCGTCAAGGGATTGCGAACGATTCTCTTCCTGACCGTCCCCGCATCCGTCCTCATGTACGTCCTGGCAGAGCCGATTGTTGTGCTCCTGTTTCAGCACGGCCATTTTTCAGCGTTGGACTCCGTGAGAACTGCAGCGCCACTGCGCTTCTATGCAGTCGGCATTTTTGCGTGGTCGGCGCAAGCCATTTTGACGCGCGCGTTCTACTCGATGCAGGATTCGCGGACGCCTGTGATGTCGGGTTCTATTATGACGGTAGTGTTCATTGCAATGAACTGGTTCGTCGTCAACGACACCACTTGGGGTGTCGCCGGACTTGCCGCGGCGACGAGCATTGCGGCTACTCTGCATATGGTCGTGCTGCTCGTCTGTCTTGACCTTCGCTTGCGTAAAATCGCAGGCATTCCGCTTCTGGCGTCGGCGACAAAGACCATGATCGCGTCGGCCGCGATGTGTGTTGTTTCAGTTGGCGCTAGAACGCTGATTGGGTTGATGGCCACAATTTTTGGGGATCATTTAACCGCCGGACTACAGGCCATCATAACGGGAGCAATTGGTGCTACCATTTTCGTATATGTGGCTAACGGGCTTCACATGCCGGAGCTCGATACTGCACGCGGCATAATCGACTCAATTTTCGGCAAGGTTTTCAGGATTTTCCGAGGAGGCGACCGAAAAGCTAATGGAATGGCTTGATCGTTTTCAGCAAAAATTTGGCAAGTGGTACCAGACGGCATTCGGGCTCAACGACGACACCGAACTGACGCCTAAAGACGTCCTCTACAAGATCATCGACGCGATGGAGGAATTCCGTTCTGAGGGACTCGACGGCAAGGTGTATGTGCCGAACAAGTACATCGTCGAGATTTCCGTGATCCATGTTGACGAGCGAGACTATCTTCTGTCCCTGCTCGACGAAGAGGAGCTCACAACCGCGCTTGAGCGGTATATGGCGCATAAGAACTACTTTACGCGGGGCCCGCTTGACTTCACCATCGAGGAGATTGCTGAACCGATGGAGGGCGAGGATAAGCTGTATGTCCGCGCCCGCTTCGAGCGCGAAGCAGCAGCGCCGAAACCCGCGCAGGCGCCAGTCGCACCGTCGGAAAAAGCCTCCGAAGACAGGACGCGGATGATCACAGCGGCCGAACTGGACCTCAACAAGATCGAGGATGCGCCAACCATCGAAGCAGTTTCACTTGATGACGAGGACTTAACGGTTCATCGCCAACCGACCGCCTGGGCCGCGCTGGTGGTCGCATCGATTGATGGTCGGCAAAGCGTAGTTACTATCAACAAGCCGGTATTCACAATCGGCAGGTCGCGTCACGGTGGCAACGATCTGATCATTTCGGGCGACGGCCAGGTATCCAAACGCCACATCCGCATCGAGCTTGAACCGGATCACGGCGCGACGCTTTATGACCTCGCCAGCACGAACGGAACGTTTGTAAACGGCAAACTGGTCCCGGTGAATACGGCCCTCCGACACGGCGATATCATCGAGATCGGGCAGACGCAGTTGCAGTTTCAACGGGAATCCGAGCTTCGACAGCCCGAGGTTCCGGCTGCGCAACAAGCAGTCGCCGACCCGCCGATGGAAACAGTCATGCCGGAAGACAGCGAAACTCCAGTTCCGCCCACAAGGTCGAGACAGGCACGTCTTACGCGCGCGACCGGCAGCGAAGAGCATAAGATCGGCTCGGAAGCACTCATCGGCCGTGGTTTGACCTGCGATATAGTGTTGTCTGAGCCTACGGTCAGCACTCAGCAGGCGAAACTCACGGCGGATACGGGTACCGATCGTTACTTTATACAGGACATCTCTGGAAGGGGGACGACAATCGTTAATGGCCGGCCTTTGCGCACTAGCGAACGTCTGACGCTGAGGTCTGGCGATCGTGTCAGCCTCGGCGGAGTCGTGTTTCTTTTCACCGTTTCAGACTAGTGTCGGAACGATAGGTCTAGCGAAGCTGTTGAGCGTGTACACCCAATAGTCAGGAAGTACACCACGTGATCCAAAAGATTCTAAGCCGAGGCATCGAAGACGGCCTCGCGATGACGCTCACCACAACGGCTGCAATGATGTCCGCCTCACAAATCGAAGCTGGTGAGCCGTTTGCGCCATTCAATGCCATCTGCCACATGGTTGACGGCGACGCCAAGCAGTTTGGCGACAGCTTCAATCCTCGAGATTCCCTATTAGGAATAGCGCTCAACTGCTCGGCGATGGTCGCGTGGGGCGTTATCTATCAGGCGCTGTTTCGGAAAAGTAAGTTTCCGACCTCGGTTGCGACTGGGCTGGCAACCGCAGCGGGCGCGTATGTGGTTGATTATCACCTGGTTCCCAAACGATTCACACCTGGAATAGAGAAAAAGATAAGCGGGAAGGCTATCTTTAGCATATATGTCGTGCTTGGCCTGACCTTGGGAATCATGGCGGCTGCGCGTAAGGACTAGATTAACTCACTTCCAGACGGACTACTTGAGCAAATAGAAGACCTCGGTCGTGAGCTCGGCCTCGTTTGGCGTCCAGTGGCCATAGACCTCCCATTTCGTTCCTGCTAGGGAATGTCCGTTTGCCTTGCACCAGACTAGCACCGCTTTGTGCGCCTCGTCCAGCTTCGAGTATGGACCGACGTGCGTGGTCGCAGCCGCTCGCCCAGCGGGCGTGGTTGACGCAAAGACATCGTCCGATCCCTGAAAATCGCCTTCGACCAAAACTCCGCAAATAAGATCAAACTCGTCGCCAGACGCTACGCCCTCGTAGTTGTTGTATATGACGACGTTGATCCCTTTGTGCGCGATTTGCTTACTTCGGATGAACTCCCAAACCACGCTTAAGCCGCCGGTAAGGCGCGCTCCAATTGTCGGCCCGGTAGCTTTCGCGCGCGTTGCCGCAATTAATTGCGGTTTTTCTTCGCTAAGGATTACTTCGTAATTCATTTGTGGTATTCACTCTATTCAATTCATTTTACGGTTGAAAAGTGGCTGGATTTGGAAACAGCAATATGTACTAGAGAGCATAGTTGCCGGGCGGCCGAATCGTGTTCGTCTCTGCCATAATACTCCACTGAAAGGCCCTCGTACCACCACCATGCGCTTGCAGATTAAAGTTGACGCCATTATCGACTGCCCGACGAACGTCCCCGCCATTCTTCAGATCGAGGCTGCTGACAGGCCAGGCTTCCAAAATGTTGAGGCGTTCAACGTCACCATCAATCCGTTCCCTGACCAAGACCCGATCACGTTCGAGGATCTCTACCGCAATTTGTGTCGCCGCTTCGAGCTGAAGCAAGGCGAGAATCAGATCATCTATGAAGCGACCGTCGAAGTGCCGGAGGGTCGGCACTCGGAACTGATTGCACCGATTGAGATTTCGCCGCTGGAGCTGCCGGTTGACGCACTTCACTATCTACTCCCATCGCGGTACTGCCCGTCCGACAAGCTGCTGAAGCTGGCGTCGGACACGTTCGGCTATCAGAAGCCAGGCTACGCGCGCGTTCTCGCGATCTGCGAATGGATCAATGGCCATGTCACTTACCAGTACGGAACGTCCGACGCGAGCACGGATGTCATCGAAACGCTGATTGAGCGACGCGGCGTTTGCCGCGATTTCGCGCATCTGGCGATTTCGCTGTGCCGCGCGCTCAATATTCCTGCTAGGTACGTTTCTGGATATTGCCTCGGCTTGCAGCCGCCCGACTTCCACGCGTTCTTTCAGGCATATATTGATGGGCGCTGGGTGATCTTTGACGCCACCGAACTGCAGCCGCGGCCGGCTCTGGTAATGGTTGCCGTGGGTCGCGACGCTGCCGATTGCGCCTGGTGCACCATCTACGGGCCAGGATTTACCAAGTCACTTCAGGTAGATGTTTCTTTGGTTCAGTCATAATTGAGTGAACCATTGTCAGTAGGTTGTACAATATCTCCATGACTTATTGCTTGGGAATAATGACGCGCGATGGTCTGGTGATGATGTCAGACTCGCGAACCAATGCTGGTTACGACCAGGTGAATGTTAGCCGTAAGATGTACTCGTTCGTGATCGAAGGCAAGAGCGTTTTCGTGCTTCTCACGAGTGGGAACTTGTCGCTGTCCCAGTCGGTGATGACGATTTTGCGGCAGGAGTTTGATGAAGGGCAGGGCCTTGCTGCGGCGGAGTCGCTTTACGATGCGTCACGGGTGATCGGCGAAGTGATCCGCAAAGTCGGAACGATCGACGGCGCATCGCTGCGCAAGGATAACCTGAAATTCAATGTCAACATCATCCTGGGCGGCCAGGTGAAGGGTGAACGTCCCGGACTTTATATTGTCTATCCGCAGGGAAACCCGCTGCGCGCGACCAAGGATTCGTGCTTCCTGCAGATCGGCGAGTCAAAGTATGGCAAGCCGATCTTGGACAGAGGGGTCGCGTATGACGGCACGAGCTTAGATGAAGCGGCTAAGTACGCGCTCCTATCAATGGATGCAACCATCCGCTCGAATGTGACCGTCGGTGCGCCGATTGACCTGACCGTCTATCGCAACGATGAGCTGACCATCCTGCGTCAACGCCGGTTCAACGATGGAGATCCCGATCTGTCGGCAATCCACAGCGGATGGGAAACGAGGCTGCGGCGAGCGGTTGCGGAGTTGCCGATGTTCAGCTTCGGCCACTCGAAACCTTCTTTCTATGTTCCGAAGCCAAAGACGCCAGCGGTTCAGATTGAACTCGATCTCAAGGAAGCCTAGATCCGGGTTGCGTTTGGCAATGTTGGCGGGGTGGAATGGGCCTTGTCGTGCTTAAAGATTGAGCGGTAACGCCCGTCGTGGAACAGTTTCGCCGTAGACGGCATTGCATGATGCGGGCTGGCTGTGACTTTACGTAGCCATGCAGCCAGTAGGCCAGCAACTAGCGGGCCAATGGAATAGAGCCACCAGAGTGCCCAGGTGTTCGTATCGACCGCAGGCCCGAACCAGCGCGCGGGATTCATTCCTGCGCCGGAAACGTGGCCGTCCGCCATCACAAGAACCCCCGCAGAAATCGCCACGAATATTGGCGTGTAGTGCATCAGCTTTGGGACACTGACGCAATAGAAAATCACCCAGCAAAGCGCGACAGTCGCCGCGAACTCGGCGGCGAAGCAGACTGGGACTCCGATCCCCGGCCCAGGGCCAAGCACCGCTTGGTTCACCTGAGTGGCTGCGACGGTGAGCGCTCCCTTGGCGGCAAACGCCCCCAACACCGCTCCCAGCATCTGGGCGACGACATATCCCAGCATGTCCTTGCCGTGCATTTTTCCCAGTAGCCAGAATCCAAGCGAAACGGAGGGGTTGATGTGCGCGCCAGAAAGTCGGCCGAGCGGCGAAATCGCGACAAGTCCGCCGGTCGTGCCGATGCACAGTCCGGCCAGAAACAGGCGCGCGTAGGGAAATGGGATTAGATGAGGAACGGGCGAAGATGGCGCGAACATCAGCGCGACAAACCCAACGATGCCGAACATGAGGATCGCCGTTCCGAGGAATTCGCAAACGTACTCCTCGAAATGCTGGCCATCGCGCTTCCAAATCTCGTAGAGTTCGCGTTCAATCTCTGCTAGGCTGAGGCGCGGCTGAACATCTTGTGCGGCAGGTTGGTGCGGCGCAACGGTTCCGCGCTCTTCGATCGTTTCCACGGCATTTTCGCCTTTCGTTGGACTTAAAGTCGTGTAGGTTTTGATCGGAGGCCGCGATGCGCTCCGCGAGTGACGCTGTGGATTGTACCCGTAGCTGCTGAGCCTATTTCATCCGCTTGTAAAGCTCGCTCAGCATCACAATCTGGCCGCCGGAATAGGATTCGTGGGCGATCGCATGGTTCATTACCCAGCGGAGCGTAAAATCTCTGCCACGAGGATCGGCGCAGATGCGGTTCGGATCAGCAAGTTCGGCAATGGTCTTGCGCGTACGCTCGCGGACCTTGTCGCAAATGCTCATAGTAATAGGAGAGGGGCTTTCGCGGCGCGTCCGGCCATTGTCCTTCGTATTGATCAGAATCCCGCGCAAGAATGAGGATGGGGTCGTAATCGTCGGGTTCGCGCCCGGCGGCAACGTTCTCAAACCAATAGGTTTCGCAATCCGCCATGTGCAACAGCAATCCGCCAATGCTGTAGCCGCCTTTGACGACCTGCCAGACGATTGTATCTTCGTCCAGCGGCCCGACTTCTTCGCGCCAGTCTTTAGTGGCATCGTCGAGCATGGAGAGCAGCAGCGCAAGCTCCGGGTTGAGCGTTTTGTCGATGGTGAGGTCGTGAGTGGTTGACGGCATGATTGGTCTCCTGTGGTTACGGATCGCTCTTAACGGCCAAAAATAGAAGTGGCTGAATCTGATGTCGATTATCCGTCATCCTGACCGAAGCGAAGAATGAGCGAAGTGGAAGGAACACATAGTTCGTGAATCACCTAGCTTGTCGGTCAACGAACTACGTGTTCCCTCGATTCCGCTCGTACTTCGATTCACTCTGGACGACCGGGCAAACCGGTTGCGATTTGGCGCGAGATTTTTTGCGTTACGTAGATGCGTTCAGAGAACGTACGAGCGCGGGGACGATCTTAGCTTCCACTTCAGCGGCCTGGTCGGTGCTGTAGATTATGACGTAATCGCGACGGGACGGACGTCCCTTAATACTTCTCAGCCGCAATTTCAGCATGGGAGGGCCGCGCCATTCGGCTCGACCTATGCTAGCAATGCCATCCTTGTTCAAATCAATGCTCATCCAGCTTGCCTTGCCGGGACTGTCGAACCACATGAGCATTGTCATCGTTTCGCCGTCAAGAGAGTAATTCCATTTCGACAAGGAAGTTGCCGCAAAACAGCGCCGGGAAAATGGCAATTAACAGCAGCTCTTTCCCTACAGCGTATTGAACACGATGCGACCAATTATACCCGTGATGAATGGTCGGGATATAAACAATAAGGCACACCAGAAGCGCATAAATAGGCGCGAGAAACTTGAGATATTCCTTCAAGAGGAAGGACTTCAGCGCATCGGGAACGGCAATCAGCACTTTTTCAGTTTGCAAGACATTTTCCACAAGAATCACGGTCATTCTAAACGAACAAGAGAACCGGCGAACCGTTAGGACCACATAGTTCGTTAGCCAATAGGATGAGAGTCATACGAACTACGTGTTCCCTCGGTTTCGCTCGTGCCTCGCTCCACTCGGGATGACGGAAAATGCCGAGCTGTCTAACTTCTACTCCAACCCCCGCTCGGCCCATTCGACGGCGTTGACCAGAGCGCGCATCTTCGCGGCCGTTTCTCGGTATTCGTACGCCGGGACGGAGTCCGCGACTATGCCGCCTGCAGCTTGTATATAGATGCGGTCGCCTTTGACCATGGCGGTGCGGATGGTGATGCAGGTGTCCATGTTGCCGGAGAACGAAAAATAGCCGATGCCGCCGCCGTAGAAGCCGCGTCGCGACGGCTCAAGCTCGTCGATAATCTCCATTGTGCGAACCTTCGGCGCGCCGGTCAAGGTACCGGCGGGGAACGAAGCCCGCAGCACATCGAACTGGTCGAGATCGTCGCGCAGTTCGCCCTTAACGTCGCTCACGATATGCATGACATGCGAATATTTTTCGATCACCATCAACTGCTCTACTCGTACCGTGCCGAATTTGGCGACTCGCCCGACATCGTTGCGGCCAAGATCAACCAGCATGACATGCTCCGCGCGCTCCTTTTCGTCGGCCAGCAGTTCGGCTGCGAGAGCATCATCCTGGCGCGGATCGCCGGTGCGCGGACGGGTTCCTGCGATCGGCCGGATGGTCACAGTGCGGTCGACCTCCGTTACCAAAATCTCCGGCGACGCGCCGATCAGCTTGACATCGCCAAAGACGAGATAAAACATATACGGCGAAGGGTTGATCGACCGAAGCGCACGGTAGACATCAAACGGATCGGCGGTTAGCCGCTTGGACAAGCGCCGTGAAAACTGGATTTGGAAGCTGTCGCCAGCGTAGACGTACTCCTTCGCCTGCAGGACTTTCGACTCGTACTCTTCCTGCGTCATGTTGCTGACGAACGGCTCCGGCTTGATTGGCGTCGCGAACGTGTTCGTGGTCGGGCGCGGCCTACCTGTGCCATGGAGCAGCTTTTCGATCAGGTCTTCGACTTTATTTGTAGCGGAGTAGTAAGCGTCGTCGGCGTCGTCCATTGATTCGACGCTGGCGTTACAGAGGGCGAGGACACGGTGCCGGACATGGTCGAAGATCAGCAGCGAATCGGTGATCAGGAAGATGCAGTCGTCGGTCGCCGACTCGTCGGGCGCCTTGGAGTCGGGCAAATCCTCAAAGAACCGCACGGTGTCGTAGCCGATCATTCCGACCGCGCCGCCGACAAACTGCGGTAGCTCAGGGGTCGATACGTACTTGTAGCGGTGCAGGATGTCTTTGAGAACATGCAATGGGTCGCGTGTTCCCGCCTCGAGCGAAATCGTTCGATCAGGCTTGCCCGGTTCGTGAATGGAAGCTTCGTTGCCCCGACTGCGGAAGATGAGTTGCGGATCGGTGCCCAGGAACGAGTACCGCGCGAGGTGCTCTCCGCCTTCGACGCTTTCGAGCAAAAACGCGTGCTCGCGCCCTGACGCGATCTTGTAGAACGCCGATACGGGAGTTTCCGTGTCGGCCAACACCTCCGTCCAGACGGGGATCAGGTTTCCCTGACTGGATTTTTCGCGGAACTGTTCGAGGCTGGGATGGAAAGTACGTGTGGAAAGTCGCTTCATCATTGATTTGGGACATTATACCGGGGAGGGTGGATGGCAGCATGTCATTTCGACCAACCGAGGAACGAGGGCGCGGAGAAAACTTTCTTACTTCCTTTCCGCTTTTGAGCTTCTCCTGCTAGTAATAGCTATAGGGGAGAATCGAAATGCACAACAAAACTTACTAGGTCTACATTCTGACTAACGCCAGCGGAACACTCTACATCGGAGTCAGTTCGAAACTTGCACGGAGAAACAAGCAGCACGATTCGGCGACGATGGCAAGCTTTACAAGTAAGTATCATATATGGATGCTTGTGTACGCCGAACCGTATAGTTCAGTTCTCGACGCCATCAGCAGAGAGAAGCAGATTAAGCGATGGCGCAGAGAGAAAAGGCTATCGCTGATCCGGTCTGCAAATCCAAAGATGGAGCAGATTTCGGCGTGGTAGATTGAGGACAGATTTCTCCGCTCCGGTCGTACCTCGCTTCGGTCGAAATGACAAGCATTCATCTTCCACTCGTTATCATGCATAATCCACCGTCATCACTGTCGCGAACCATTGCTTTCGCGGCACTGTTTAACATTGCGGAGGGAAATTTTCATGCTAGAGACAGCAACTTTTGGCGCGGGATGCTTTTGGGGCGTTGAATCGACGTTCCGTAAGCTGGATGGAGTCGAGGAGACGGCGGTTGGCTATCTTGGCGGGACGATCAAGAATCCTACCTATGAGGATGTATGCACCGACAGCACGGGCCACGCTGAGGTGGTTCAGGTCAAGTTTGATCCAGCGAAGATCAGCTACGTCCAACTATTGGATGTGTTCTGGGAGTCGCACGATCCCACTCAGCTAAACCGCCAAGGGCCGGATGTTGGGACGCAGTATCGCTCCGCGATCTTTACGCATTCGGATGGTCAGCGCGTGATTGCGGAAGAATCGAAGCGGAAGTTAAACGAATCCGGCAAGTTCCGTAGGCCGATCGTCACGGAAATCACGCCTGCATCCGAGTTCTATCGAGCCGAGGAGTACCACCAGCAGTATCTGGCGAAACGCGGTCTCGAGTCCTGCCACATTTAAAATTCACAAATCAACAGCAGAAAAAGCCTTTGGACAGTTCCGATTTCGGATCATCCAAAGGCTCTTCTTTTGTGTCGATTTGGCCCTGCGTACTATCCTCCTCTCGACCTTGCCTTCCCGCTTCGGGGAGGTGGTGAGGAACGAGCCGGAGGGGCCCTAAGCGTGCTGATTCGTCTGTTGCGATGCCAACCACGAATCAACCGACGGAATCTGTTCAGTCTTGAACTGCGCGTTGTTCTTAATGCTGTCCACGGCTTTGGCTACAAGCGGCTGGGCATCGGCAGGCAAGTTGGTCTTTGCAAAGTCTTGCAGCATCTGTGCGTACTTCATGTCGTCGAATGACTT
Source organism: uncultured Armatimonadota bacterium (assembly GCA_963699265.1). Lineage (GTDB taxonomy): Bacteria > Armatimonadota > Armatimonadia > Armatimonadales > Capsulimonadaceae > CAXSEA01. The sequence goes on from OY969427.1 coordinate 4,712,043, forward strand.
GAAGAAGCGCGGTACAAAGTCCATCCGGGCGAACGAATCGGTATTTCGCGACAGCGCTACATAGTTTTTCTTAATGAATTGCCACGCCAGATCGGGCTGCTGCGCCGTTTTCGCGACGATTGCCGCGTCCTCTTCCGCCAGAAAGCCCTGCACTTCGCCGCTCATAGCTAACTGCAGATTTTGCTCGGCAAGTTCTGGGGCATGCGCCGCGAACATGGCACGATAGAGCGTGAACCGAAGAGAGCGGTCGGTTGTTGATTTTGCGAGCTTGTGCAGTTCGTCGTATGTGGTCTGGTCGGCGTTGCTGCCAACAATCCCAGCGATTTGCCGTAGCTCTCGTGCGTCCAGCGACTTCGGATCCGCAACATACGCCGCGAATTTGGTCTTTGCGTCGGCGATGATCTGCGGATCGCCAGCATAACCGAGCTGCGTGACCGCCAAATCTCGCAGCTTTTGATCATCTGCAGAATCGCTGGGTTTGTCCGTCCAGCCGAGCCGTAGAAACACCGGCTCGAATTGCGAGCGCACAAAGGATTGGAATTTTGGCTTGTCGGGATCTCCGCGCTCGGCGGTCGTGATCGCATCGAATGCCCCGCCAATCGAGCGCCATTCTTGATAGGTTCGGTCACTCGGGAGTGCCTGAACGAGCGCGAGATAGTCCGATGCATGCGATTTGTTTGAACTTACAAGCGCCCACTGATCCGAAAGCATGCTTAGCCGATCGTCGGGCGAAACGGAAGACGCAGTTTTTTCCAGCGACGTCAACATCGAATTGTCGTATTGAACCCTATAGTAGCCCGTTGCGCCGTGACCCACAATGATCGTGTCGCCGCAATTTCCGGCCGGTATTGAAAGCGTATTGGCCGACATTACAACGTTGATGGACCTATTAGGATTGGTCTGGTCTGAGATCGTTACCGGTATCTGCCAGGTCTGGTTGCTCGATTTCGCGGGATCAAAGTAGAATCGGCTTTGTGTCAGGGTCAGTGTCTGCGACGTGCCGCTGCAGGAAACCGATGCACCCACAAGCGGAAAACCGGGCTGATTGATCCAGCTCGACGCAATTTCTTCAATTGGTTTGCCGGACGACTTCGCGAGCGCGTTCCAAAGGTCGGTGGATGTAGCATTTGAATATTTGTGCTTGGCCATGTAGATGCGGATACCGTCGCGGAAGGTGTCTTCGCCAAGGTAGCTTTCAAGCATCCTGATAACGGCTTCGCCTTTGATATAGGTGATGTCGTCGAACGCGTCCTCGATCTGATTGGGATCGCTCAGTGGTTGTACTACGGGATGCGTGGAGGGCACCGAATCCTCGTCCATGGTCCTGTACTCTTCGGCTCGCGCGTCACGCCAGCTATTCCAATCGGGGTTGAACTTCGCAGGTACTTTGGTCTCCATCCAGGACGCGAAGCCCTCGTTGAGCCAGATATCGTTCCACCACGCCATAGTGACTAGGTCGCCAAACCACTGATGGGCGGTTTCGTGCGCGATGAACGCGTATATCTCCTGCTTACGGGCGATTCCAACCTTAGCGGAGTCGTAAAGGAGAAAATCTTCGTCGAAGAGAATGCAGCCCCAATTCTCCATCGCACCAGGAAATCCGCCTGGAACAGCGACAAGATCGAGCTTCGGCAGCGGAAATTTCTGCCCGAAGTAGCTGTTGTAGTAGGGCAGGCACTGTCCCTCGACATCCAAGGCGTAATTTGCCGTGGCCAGCTTGCCTCGTGTGCAGACCACCTCAACGTCCGTGCCGTCGATCATTCGATGAGTTGATTGAAGGTCGCCGGCGCAGAGTGCGTTCAGGTAGCTTGCCATCGGCGGAGTTGGCTCAAAATGGTAGGTGGTCCATTTACCAACTGTGGCTACCGTCGATGCAGGCATATTCGAATAGGCGGCAGTGCCCGCGGGAAAGGTCGCGTTGATCTGGTAGGTGGCGCGGTAGACGGGTTCGTCCCAGCAAGGAAACACGCGGCGGGCGTCTGTTGATTCCAATTGCGAGGCCAGCATGTATTTTGTCTGGCCGTTAGAGGAGTACTTTACGCGGTACAAGCCGGTCGGGGCATCCACAATGTGGCCCGTGAACGAGACCGCAATTGTGATCGGTCCCGGCTTGAGACTGGCTTTCGCCGTCAGGGTCAATATCTCTTTGCTTGTATCGAGGTGAATCGCCAACGGGACGCAGGGCGAGACGCTCGTAAGTTCTGCTGAACTGACCTGCATATTGCGGACGTTCAGGTAGAGCGATTTGGTGGGCTGAAGGATGTCAACGTTGACAGTCTCGGAGCCTTGAATGTTGCGCGTCGTAATGTCAGGTTCCAGATTGATGACGTAGTGCCGCGGATAGGCGATTTTCGGGAGCGGGCCTTGTGTGGTCGCAAATCGGAATGCGGTACCTGCGTTTGCGATTGCCTGATTTGCTAGACTTAGACAAAGCGCGAATAGAAGCATTGTCGCCAAAACAAATTGGTCGGACGAGAGGTTGCGGCGTGGAGTCATGGTCGAGATTGTGAGTCCTTCGTACAGCGGGAGGTGTTAGTCTAACATGATAGCAGAACGAGCGGCGACGAAGATGCGATCCCGACAAAATTATGGACCCAGGCGGACCTTACGGACTAGTCAAGACCTAAGCAGCAGCCGTCACCAAATTTTCTGCGCGAATCTCTTGCGACCGGCGGATCGCGTCTTGCACGCTGTGGCACATGTTGGCGACGCCAACGTGCCTTGCAAAATCCGCTCGCTCCATCAGATGTGCCGGTTGCTCACGCGCGCCGCACAGGATCAATACGCGGCCAGAAGCATGCAGCTTGTCCGCCAAATCCTCCAGCGCCGCCAAGCCCGTAGCATCAATTGCGGTCATATTCCTAAGTCGCAGCACAACAATATCGGGCAAACTGCCGACGGACGATAAAATCTCCTCGATCTTGTCGGTAGCGCCAAAAAGGAACGGACCGTGGATGCGGAAAATCGCGACGTAATCAGGGATTGTCTTGTCCTGCAGCGTATGAATCCGGGCCTCTTCGACATAGGACGGCGTCACGCGTGAAACTGTCGTTGTATTTGAAACACGCTGAATGTACAGGAGCGCGGCGAGGATCATGCCTACTTCGACTGCGACGGTCAGATCAGCGAAAACGGTGAGCGCGAACGTGATCCCCCATACACAGACATCGGCGCGTGTCGAATGCAGCAGCAACGGAATCTCCGACCACTCTCCCATGTTGTAGGCCACTGAAAGCAAGATTGCTGCAAGTACGGCCAGCGGCACAAAGCTGGCGGTCTTTGCCGCGAAAACTAGAACGAACAGCACGACAAGCGCGTGTACCATGCCCGCGACTGGTGTTTGCGCGCCTGAACGTACATTGGTTGCGGTGCGCGCGATTGCTCCCGTTGCGGGTAGGCCGCCGAACAGCGGCGATACGATGTTCGCGATTCCTTGCGCTACAAGCTCTGCATTTGGATTGTGCCGGTCACCAGTCATCCGGTCTGCGACAACAGCGGACATCAGCGACTCAATTGCGCCGAGCATGGCGACTGTCAGCGCGGGAATTGCGAGTGTCGTCATCAAGTCCAGATTGACGTGGATGGGAACGAAACGCGGAAATCCGCTGGGGATGCCGCCAAATCGAGTGCCGATGGTCTCCACAGGCAGATGAAGTGCGAAGACAAGTGTTGTCCCAACAACCATCGCGGCAATCGCGCCGGGAATCCGTCTGAAAAACTTGGAGCAGCAGATGATGACGAAGAGGGTTCCTGCCCCGAGCGCGATCGCAACCGGAGAAATCGTCCCAATGTGCTCCGCGATCGCGATCATCCTAGGCAGGAAAGCTCCTGGCACATGGTCGATTTTCAGACCGAACAGGTCACGTAGCTGCGTGCTTGCGATTAGAACGGCGATGCCATTGGTAAACCCCAACACAACTGGCCTGGGGATAAATTTGACCGCGCTACCCATCCCGCTGAGGCCAAGAATTACTAGAAGTACGCCAGCCAATACGGTGCAGATGATTAGGCCTTCGATGCCGTACTTTTGAACAATTCCAAAGACTACGACCACAAACGCGCCTGTGGGACCGCCGATCTGCACCTTGGAGCCGCCGAGAGCCGAGATGAGGAAACCAGCAATGCACGCGGTGTATAAGCCCGCTTGCGGTGCCACGCCCGACGATATCGCAAAGGCGAGCGAAAGCGGTAAGGCGACCAGACCAACGGTGATTCCAGCGATCAGGTCAGCGGTGAACTTAGCAAACGTGTAATCGCGAAACGAGCTGAATAACTTGGGTGTTACAGATACCATAAAACGTAGGAATTGGCCGTGTGCAGGATCGTCAGCGCATTCCTGCATTCATTTTACTCGTTTGCCGATGCCGTTTGAACGCATTGTGGCGACCAGAACGTCACTCCACACTTTGTAGCCGCGATCGTTGGGATGGAATCGGTCGGACGCGAACAGTGTTTGGTCTGTGCGGAACGCCTTGCTGGTGCGTGCGCTGAGATCGGCCCAAATCGCTTCATGCGATTTGCAGACACGCTCGAATACGGCGTTGTATTGGACCGTGCGATACCCGGCGATGCTGCGAAGGGGCTGGCCGAATCGAGGGACCGAGCCAAGGTCAGCGGAGCCAGTTACGATGATTTTTGGATGGGTCGGCAGACTTGCCAGAGAGCTGAGGATTTTGGTCAGGTCACTAGCTACCGCTTCGAAGCTGGTAAAGTGAGTCACGTCGTTCGAGCCTACAGACAGAAGCACAATGTCTGGCCGCAACCCAAGCGCTTCGGGAAGCTGCTGACGTACGACATCGACGACAGTTGCGCCCGAAACGCCGAGGTTTATCATGGTGACCGTATGACTGTTGGCTAGATAGTCCGCCGTCCGTATTGCGATGCCGTGTTCATATTTCGCGCCTTGTCCTGCTGCCGTGCTGTCCCCGAGAACCAGATAGCGCAGTGGAGGGCCACTTTGGCCGAGAATGACTGGTGCGCGACTTGGATTTTCGAACGGCGCAATTGGCTCGTGGATTGCCGAGTAGACTTCGACGCTGAGCACCACGGCTGTAGCGACAACCACGCCGCCGATAATCAGCCCTGTTCTCTTCGCAATCTGTTTTCGGTTCATCAATCTTCGCAGTTCAATCCGCAACAAAAGCCGCGCGTCAACCTGTAATAGTTTGCATTAGAATCTCGTTTGGAGACGAATGTAACCATGAAGAATATTGTTAACACAGCGCGACTGGCGATTCGACGGTGCTTCGCAAGTTCAGCCAATACGGCGGCCCTAATGTTTGGCTTAATTTTGGCGGTGAGTGCATACGGACTGACCCATGCCGACGACAAGTCAACACCGCCGCCGACGTCTAAACAGTTCAAAGTAACACATACGGACGCGGAATGGCACAAAATTCTGACGGACCAACAGTACGACGTTCTGCGCAATTCCGGTACGGAGCTTGCTTACTCGGGCAAATATTGGAATAACCATGAAGCAGGAACGTATTATTGCGCGGGATGCGGTCAGGAGCTGTTTTCGTCAAAGACAAAGTTTGACAGCGGTACTGGCTGGCCCAGCTTTTATGCTCCCGTGAACAAGAACATGATTATTATCCGGAAGGACGACAGCTTCGGAATGGAGCGCGACGAAGTGATCTGCAGCCGCTGCGGCTCGCATCTTGGACATGTGTTCGACGACGGCCCTAAGCCGACGGGACTTCGGTACTGCATGAATTCTGCGGCGTTGACATTCGTGCCGGATAAGAAGTAGATCCCTTTTCCCAACCCCTTCGGATAGGAATAGGAAAGGGGCTTTCCGATATTGCCGCGGGCCGAAACTTCTCCTCCCGCTGCGGGAAGAAGGGATCCACGAAGTGGGAAGGTGGGGCAAAAGTTAGGCCCGGCCAACATTGTGTGTTGACCGGGCCTAAACCTACGCTGGATTACCAGCGGCTTCCGCCGCCGCCACCGCTGCTGCTGCGACCACCGCCGCCGCCGCTGCTTCGGCCACCACCACCGCTGCTGCTTCCGCCGCCGCTGCGATAGCCACCGCCGCCGCCACCGCCTGAGCCGCCACGATCATCTCGCGGGCGGGACTCGTTGACAGTCAGCGGGCGACCGCCGACATTGCGGCCGTTCATGCCGCCGATGGCCTTTTGGGCCTCGTCTTCGGTTAACATCTCAACAAAACCAAAGCCGCGCGACTGGCCGCTGTAGCGGTCAACGACGACTTGGGCGCTGGTGACATTGCCGAATTCTGCGAATAGCTGGCTCAGATCGCTGTCGCTGGTCTGGTAGCTAAGGTTGCCTACGTAAAGTTTGGTTGCCATGAAATTGGCCCCTTTCAGATTGACTCGAACGCTGCCTGCCGTCTGAAACGTGCTAAAGGCAGCAGCTTCGATAGATAGCCTCTTAATGTCTTGTGCAATGCTATCCAACGAATGCGAGGCTCGATCGGCGTCTTCAAATCTGGTGAAGAAAAAAGGGGGCCGGAGATCACAGCGATGGGATTGACTGATGCAAAAACGGGAAGGCCACCGGGACGATCCCCGGCTTCGTAACCACTATACCAGGTTTTGACCAAAATACAAGGCGCAAAAAAAATAAGCCCGTTTCCTAAGTCGGAAACAGGCTCATTGCAAAATCTAAGCGGAAAATGCATGCTCTTTCGCTTGCGCGGGATCGAGATCGTCCATTGGCGGACCTTCGGACTCCAAGGCAGCAAGGTCTTCTTCGCGCTCCTGGCGGGCGAGTCTTTTGGCAATGTCTTCCTCCGTAGGCACGAGCACATTCCAGACGAGTGGAAATCCCAGCAGCTTGCCGAGCTTTTCGGTCGCGCGAATCGTGATGTAGGATATGTCGAACTGCCCCTTGAACAAGCCGTGACGCGCCGACCACATATAAGCGTGGTGGTTGTTGTGCCAGCCCTCGCCAAAGGCAAAGATTCCAACCCACCAAAGGTTTGTGCTCGTATCGGTGGTCTTGAACGGCCGCTGTCCCCACACATGGCTCGCGGAGTTGACCGACCAGGTGACGTGGTGAGTCAGGAAAACCGCAACAAGCCCGCCCCAAATGAATCCGCGCCAGCCGTCAATCAAATAGGGGATCAACAGCCGCAACGTCATCCAGACCGGCGTCGTTTTGTTCATGAACTGGATCATCGGATCCTTGTCCATCCATGTGCCGTATTTCCAGCGTGATTCTTTAAAGTTGCAGGTCAGCCAGCCGACATGTGCGTGCCAAAAGCCCTCCATCGGGCTATGAGGATCGTTCTCATGGTCGGAATGCTTGTGGTGCATCAGGTGAAGCGCTGCCCAGCTTTGCGGGGTGCCTTCGAACGCCATCACGCCGGCCATTAGCCAAAAGAACCGCACGGCCGGATGCGCCTGAAAGCTGCGGTGCGTCAGGAGACGGTGATATCCGATGGTGATTCCCATGCCGGTCAGCCAGTAGAAGAACACCATCATTACTGGTTCTTTCCAGGTGACTCCATGGTTCCAAAAATGGGTGAGCGCATAGACCGTTGCGATGAACGGCGCGATAATTACCAGCAGCATGACAAGCTGCTCAAGCAGGCTGCGTTCGATGTACTCTTTCGTTCGGTCGTGAATCATATTTTTTCTCTGCGGCTGTAAAGTGTCCTAATGTCCCTGCGCTAATTCGGCGTCAAGCGGTCTCCAAGAATGTTCGGCCAGGATTGCACCTAGCCCGACCAATCGCGAATCTTCACTCGACGATCGACAAAGACGTACCTAAGATTTCTGTGCCTGTTCTCGCGCACAATCTTCGAGCAGTTCAGAAACCAAGTCACGAATCCATTTTACCATATAAGCGGTAGAAACACAAGTTTACCCACTTATAAACTTTTTGTTGCGGACGATGTCTTTGGCCTGCGTATGGGATCCGCGGGAGCGCCAGGAACACGTCCGGTTGGGTGCCGACGTCCTGGCTCAACTCGGCGCACCAAGATTTTAGCCAAGAGCGTGGCAAGCACGGCAAAGACGATGCTGCCTGCGATGTCAAGCGGCGAGTGCAACAGGCTCACAACTCTAGCCCAGGCGACCAAAAGCCCGACCACGCCCGCGAAGACGGAAAGCGGCCTCGAGAACGGCCAGATCAGGAAGGCGCAGCCAAATGCTACGAGGGTGTGGTCCGAAGGAAAACCATTGTCAGCGATATGATCGATCAGCGGCTTGACGTGCATTACGACGAACGGTCGTTTGTCGAAGTAGAGATCGCCTCCGATTTTGGCAAATGCGGTTGCGAATCCACCGACGCAAATTGCTCTGAGGAAAAGGACACGGCGCAGCTTATTGTCTAGAAGGAACCAGCAAACGACTACCGCCAGAGGCGCCAGCACGACAAGGTACTGAGCGCAGAATACAACAAGTTTATCCATGAGTTGACGCTATTGTAGCCCCGAATCGCCAAGCCTGCACGTCATATGGCCGCAAATTGGCCCAATTATTCTCAATTGAAGTTCAATGCGCGACAATCGCTCATGGCTGACTCAGCCAAAATCATGGCGCTTAAGCCAGTCCGCGCAAAGATCCTTCCATTTGGAAAGCGACGGATCGTTAGGCGCAAGGCCGTAGCCGTGGCCACCATGCTCATAGACATGCAACTCGAAGGGAATCTTGTTTTTGCTCAACGACATTGCGAACATAAGGCTGTTTTCAACTGGAACAGCTTTGTCGTTAACGCTGTGAACAAGGAACGATGGGCACGTTGTTGGGGTGACGCGCTTGTGCAAAGACAGGCTGTTTGCCAGTTCAGGATCGTGGCCCTCGCCAAGTAGGTTGTTGGCGGAGCCAGTGTGACCGTAAGTGCCTGATAGGTCGATAACCGGATAGATTAGTATCGCCAGGTCAGGGCGCGACGAGTATGTCTCCACAGGGTCGAGCGAATTTGACTTGCCCTCGTCGAAGATGGTTGCTGCAGATGCGGCGAGGTGACCGCCAGCAGAAAAGCCTAAAATGCCGATTTTGTTTGGGTCGAACTCAGGCGCCTGCGCGACACTGCGGACTGTTCGGATAGCGCGAGAAACGTCGTCGTGCATCGCCGGATGTCGGTTTGGAGCCAATCGATAACGTAAGATGAATGCGGCGATCCCGAGCCCGTTCAACCACTCCGCCACAGGAAACGCCTCATGGTCGGCAAGCATTGTGTAGCCTCCGCCGGGGCAGACGACCACCGCGGACCCGGTCGGAGTGGTCGTGGGCGCATGGTAAGAAATTGTCGCCTGAAGCTGGCTCTCCGAAACGATCATTTGCTCCGGCCAAAGTTCAATTTTCAACACTGAGTCTCCTCGTTATTGCTAACAGATATTGTCACTATGTTCGACGCGTATTCACCAAAACCTGCCAGCACTCAAATTTACTAAAAATACCCTGTCATTTGTTACGGAATCTTTCGAAATATATTGACAGTAAAAGTCTGCGGTGCTATGCTTGTACTCGCTAGGATAGGCAAGGTTCGCCATATCCTCAGTGACGTCGCTCAAAGTTGTACCGACTACTCGCTTTACGGTTGCTGTCCGGACCGTAAGCACCTGCCCCGCAAGGACAGTCTTCGTACGTTAATCTCGATTTGAACGCAGAAAACCAGTACCCGTAACGATGCGGGTTTTGTGGTCTTTGACATCCGGTGTACCAGCAATTTGCATTGTTTGGCATGCCGTTTGCGTTGCTTCGCAGTAACTCATTGAGCCGGAGATAGCCATGTTCCCTGTAAATATGTTTTCACGCCTGGTCGTTCGCTCGTGCGCAGCTTGGACGCTTGGACTTGTAGCCGTCCTTCTCGCCACACTCTCCTCCAATCCCACTGCAGCTAACGCGCAGAGCTTCTCGCCCGACGGCCTTGTAGCCGTTGCTGGAAGCGGTAGCGTTATCCTGTATTGGAATGGCGCGCCCGACGCAACGTCCTACAACGTGTATGAGGGCTTGACCAGCGGCGGCGAAACCTCGCCGGCGGTGGCCACAGGCGTCACGTCAACGTATCAGGCGCAGTACACGACCACAATCAGCGGGCTAACTAACGGCACTACTTACTATTTTTACGTCACCGCCGTCAACTTCCAGGGCGAATCCGCGCCATCGAGTGAGGCGAGTGCGCAGCCGGGTGTCGCCAGACTCCCATCGCCGGTTCTTGTAGATACTTGTTCGACGACATCGATTACGTTATCGTGGGGCGCGATTACAGGCGCGACTTCCTACCACGTTTATCGCAGTGTAAACAACGGCTCAAACTTCCAGTGCATCCATAACAGCATTCCAACCACGACTTACACGGACACGTCGCTCGATGTCGGCACGACCTACTACTACGAGGTTACGGCGGCCAATGTCGATGGTGAGGGAACAGGTAGCAACCAGGTCATTGGTGTAGCAGGCACTCCTCTGCCTGCCGCGGTGACAGGTACCGATGCCATTCCTGGCAACGGAAATAATGAAGTCTATTGGAATCAGGCGTCTGGAATAACGGGCTACTACGTATATCGAAGTACGACGCATAATGGCGAGGGCAACGTCCCATACGCCACCATCACCTATTACGGCACGACTAATTATCAAGACACCGGAGTAACAAACGGAACAACGTACTACTACCGCGTCTCAGCCTACAATAACGGAGGCGTAGGCCCCCAGTCAGTAGAGGCAAGCGCTACGCCGAACACGACGGACTTGACCGCGCCCATCGTCAGTGTCACTCCGGGCTCAACCACGGCAAAACTGACTTGGCCCGCCGTCACTGGCGCAACCGGATACTACATCTTCCGCAGCACCAATAACGGCAGCAGCTACACGCTTATTGCCACGTATGGTACGCCAACGTATACGGACACGAGTTTGACGAATGGCGAACTCTACTACTACATCGTTGCTGCGTTCAATACCGATGGCCGTGGCCCGAATAGTAACACCGTTTCGGCCATTCCGAGCGGAGTTGCCCCGCCGGTTCCGACGGGCGTGTATGTTGCTCCATTAGGTTCGTACAACAACCTGAACTGGAATTATGACACGGGAGCAACCTCGTTCAATATCTACCGATCCACGACTTCGGGCGGCGAGGGCACAGTCCCCTATGTGACCGGTACCAATAACAACAGTGGAAGTGGACTGTACTACAATGACTCCAGCATCACCAGCGGAACCTCCTATTTCTATGAGGTAACCGGCGTCAGTGCAGGTGGCGAAAGCGCAAAATCGGCTGAGGTGTCGGTTACGGGCGGCGCAAGCCGGCTCGCCGCGCCCTATTTGACCGGTACGCCTGCTGCCTACCAGGTAACCCTTAACTGGACTCCTGTTACCGGCACGAATGGTCAAGTTCTGTATCTGATCTCTCGCCAGATTCCAGGCCAGCCGTACAGCGTTATCGCGTCGGGCGTATCTACAACGACATACAAGGATAGCCAGCTTTCAAATGGCGTGTCGTATGTATATTCCGTGAACGCATACGACAAAACTGGGCTCGGCTACAGCTCGAACAGTGTTACTGTTACAGCTGGCGGGACGGTATTGCCAACACCAACACTAACGGCCTCCATCGGAGTGACTGGCAGTACAACAGTCTACTTCAACTGGACGAATGTCATCGGCAACCAGGGCTACGTGATGTACTACAGCACGTCGTCCTCGTTTACCAGTCCGTCGTTCGCGACGTTCGGCCAGAACAGCGTTACCGGTTCTATTGGTGGCCTGACATCTGGAACGCTGTACTACTTCAAGATCGCCGCCGCCAATTACATCGGCTACAGCGCATTCTCGAATGTGGCGACGGCAACTCCCGGTTCAACGATCATTACAGCTCCGACTCTGCTCAGTGCAACGCCGGGCAATCATCAGATAGCGTTGACCTGGTCTTCCGTTACTGGTACGGGAACGGTCACGTATGACGTCTTCCGTTCAGACAACAACTCCAGCTACTACGTCCTCGCGACCGGACTTTCGTCCACTTCCTATACCGATTCGACGGCAGTGAATGGCGTAACCGAATACTACGTCGTTGAGGCGCAAGACAGTCGCGGTCTTAGCGGTGGAAGCAACACACTTTCGACCGCAGCCACGAGTGGTACGCCGACGGTGCCCACCAACCTGGTGGTCCAAGATTACAACGCAGGCGAACTGCTGCTCTACTGGACACCGGTCCCTGGCGCAAGCTCCTATAATGTCTACAGGAGCACGACGTCCGGTGGCGAAGGATCGACGCCTGTTACGACAGGCGTGACGAACTATTACGATTATGATTCTGGTCTGAACTTCGGCACAAAGTATTACTATGAAGTGACAGCAGTCTTCACTGCTGCCGAGAGTGCCAAGTCGAACGAAGCTACCGGCGTTCCGGGCGCGGCAGGTCCTCCTGCTCCTACGCTTAAGGCGGACGCGACGTCGTCTTCGATCGTCCTTGACTGGTCGGCGCCGACAGGTGCAACTGCATATGATCTGTACCGCAGCACCGACAACAACACATTCTATCCGCTTGCGACCAACATCAGCGGACTGACCTATACCGACGCGCCATCGACTGGCAATCCAACTCCGGCCGTTGGCACTCAGTACTACTACGAAGTCTTCGGAAAGACGGCAAGCACGGAAGGCGCTGTCAGCAACCATGCTTATGCGATAGTCGGTACGACCCAGTTGCCGAAGCCGACTGGTCTTGTGGCGGCGATTCCAGCTAACACGAACCAGAGCGTGTATCTGCAGTGGAATCCGTCAATCGGCGCGAGCTACTACAACATATACGTTGGCACATCGAGCAACGGTGAAGGCAGCGCGCCATACTCTTCGGGCGACACCAGTGCGTACATTACGCTCACCAACCTCAATGCCAACACGGTCTATTACTTCAAGGTGACAGCCGTCAACGGCACAGGTGAGAGCGCATTTTCGGATGAAGCGGGTGCCAAGACCGGTGCGCAACAGATTCCTGCACCGAGCCTTTATGCGAGCCCGGCAAACGGCAGCGTGTCGCTCTACTGGACTTCTGTCGTGGGAGCTACTTGGTTCGACATCTACAAGAGCACCGACAATTCGCACTGGACTACGCTCAAGACCAAGTACTCCAATTACAACGTCACAGATACAGCCGTGACCAACGGCGTCACGTACTACTACTACGTCGTGGCAGCAAACGGCTACGGCTACGGCCTCGGCAGCAATACGGCGACGGCAACTCCGAACTTCGGCCTGCTGCCTGCGCCAGTGGGCGCAGTCTGCCAGTCGTACGGCTACTACAACTCGTTCAGTTGGAACCTCGTGCCTGGCGCTGCCGGATACGATGTCTTCCGCTCGACTACAGCCGGAAATCCTGGCAAGGCACCGTATGTCACGATTGGCAACGGAAGCCAGGGCTACTACAATGACAGCAACATCGTTTCCGGTGTGACCTACTACTACTGGGTGGCCGCATACAACGGAGACGGACAGGGCGCGCTTTCGAACCAGGCCGAAGTTCAGGGCGGCAGCGTTCGAGTGGGCGGACCAAACCTAACCGCGATGCCGGCAAGCGGCTCTGCGGTACTTAACTGGAGCTCGGTGCCAGGTGCGACCAGCTACTTCATTCAGTATGCCATCAATGGCCAATCGCTTATGGCAGCCCCTGCCGATACTGGAGTTTCAGGCAATACGGCAACCATTAGCGGACTGACCAACGGCATACAGTACATCTTCTACGTCTATGCAAACACCGCTTACGGCTTGGGCAGCGCGAGCAACGCGGCATACGCCACTCCTGGCGGGGCGAATACGGATACGCCCACCATCGCCGCGACAGGACACAGCGGCAGCGTGACAGTCTCGTTCAGCACAGTCGGCGGCGCGTCCACCTATACGCTCTTCCGAGGAACGACAGCCGGTGCCGAGACGCCGTACGCGTTCAATATCCAGCCGTATCAAAGTCCGCAGTTCTACTCGTACAGCGACACGGGTGTGACCAACGGAACGACGTACTATTACAAGATGGCCGCTAACGGTCCCAGCGGACAAAGCCCGCTTTCGAATGAAGCGTCCGCCACACCGCCCGCAGCTGGCAATGGTGACTTCCTGTTGTCGCCGGTTCCTGATGTCATCACGATCCAGACTGGCACGGATGATGTCGTATCGATCGCCGTCGAGGGAGTCAACGGATTCGACAGCTCCATTGCTCTGACGGCCACAGGTGTTCCTGCGAACGTTACCTACGGATTCTATCCGGCCAGCGCGACCACTAGCGGAAGCACGTTGACATTCGACGTTGCTTCGACAGCGACTCCTGGCGTCTATCCGATCACAGTCAATGGCGTTTCGGGAGGCGTCACGAAGTCTATCACTATCGAGCTGACAATCGTCTCGACGATTTATGGCGATATTGCGCATGCTGGCGGAGTCCGGGCTGCGTTCAACAATGCTCCGAACTCGGCGTCCATCAACAATCCGACCATGCCGGCGCGATTCTCGAACGTGCCGCAGATTGTCGATGCAGCCTATCATCCGGGCCAACTTTCGGCTTCGACTTCGATCCTGTCGCAATATGGCGCGCCGGGTCTGCCGGGAACGATTCTCAACGACGCTGGTCGGCTCGCGCATCCGATCCCGGCTGAGCTTATCACGCTTTGGAAGACGCAAGTTCACGGCTCTGCGTCCGCAATGCAGGTCGCTCAGGCGCAGATCGGTCTTGGCGAATACGCACTGGCCCATGACGAGCAGCCGGAGCAGGCAATGTGGCACTTCAAGGTTGCCCAGGATCTGCTCGCGAAGCAAGGTCCAAAGGGCGCAACCCTGAACACGCTTGCAGAATTCGACTCTGCGTTTGCTCTGTTCTATGAGGGCGCTTACTTCGAAGCGACGAACGCGTTCCACGACCTGCTTGTCGCCAATCCTACTACCACAATCGGTCTTGATCGACGAATCTGTGCAATGTGGTGGCGCCACTCGGTTGCGTGCTCTGGATACCACAGTGACCGCGCCCGAATGGGTATTCCTGAGCCTTCGAAGCTCGACCCTGAGTGCGGTGTTGCTGCAGTCGCAACCGCGCTTCAGTCTCTCGGTCTGCCGTCCGACCGCGCGACGCTTCATTCAGCGTGCCGCGTGACGGGCGAGGGCAGCAGTCTGGCGGACTTGATGGCTGGCGGCAAGAAGCTTGGCGTAGACATTCGGCCTGTCCATGCCGATAACGCCGGTCTAGTGCTTCTTCCGAAGCCGCTGATCGCGTTCATCGAGCATGACCACTTCGTGGCGGTCGTCAAGGCCGACAAGCACGGTGTTTCTTACCTCTGCTCCGACTGCGGCAATTGGCCTGGCGGCCAGGTCGATCTGACCTGGAAGCAGTGGAACATGCTCGAGCCGGGTCGATATGCTGTTGTTACCAAGCCGGGCAGTGACTGGGATAAAGTGATGTCCGAGGCGCTGATCCTGCAAGGCGGACATAAGCAATACGCCCCGATCTTGGCGAACTTCGATCCATCGAAGCCGAACCTACAAGTTCAGGTTGCTTCGGCGGGATCTTTGAGCGGCCTCGGCATCTCAAAACTGCTCCCAACATTGGCACTATCCAACCTTCTGAAGCATGTTGTCGTCAGCTATGAAGGCGACAGCGGCACCTACTGCGGCGCGAAGCCGGAGGCGCCCCCGTGTTCTGCCGGGTCAAGCTGCCCAAGTGATGGTGCGGGCCCTGGCGGTGGTGGCGATGGCGATGGAGGCGGCGACGGTGACGGCGATGGTGACGGCGACGGTGATGGAGATGGAGATGGCGACGGTGATGGAGACGGCGATGGTGACGGTGATGGAGATGGCGACGGGGATGGCGACGGTGATGGGGACGGAGACGGTGATGGGGACGGCGACGGTGATGGCGACGGAGACGGCGACGGTGATGGAGACGGCGATGGTGACGGTGACGGCGATGGCGACGGTGATGGAGACGGCGATGGTGACGGTGACGGCGATGGCGACGGCGATCCGTGCGGCGGTGGCGACGGCGAGGATGGCGGCGACGACGGCGACGACGACGGTGATGACGGCGACGGCGATGACGGCATGGACGACAGCGACGATTCCGGCGACGGTGCTGAGTATGGCTCCACGTCAGGCGATCCTGTCAATCTAGCCACTGGACAAGAGGAGTACAAGCCTTCTCCCGATCTGGTTGTCTACAATGCTTACGGCCCTAGCGTGACCTGGTCCCGCGAGTACGACAGCATGCGCGGCGGCTACAACGAGTCTGCGTACCAGTTCAATGACTTTGGTGTAGGCTGGACCGACACGTATGAGGTTGGTGTCTACGACCCGAACGGCCCGACCGCATCCGGAACCGGCACGAACGAAGAGAAGTTCATCTTCTTGCCGAACGGCACGCGAATCTACTTCAACGCGCCGTCGGTACCGAATGCTACGACACCTGTCGTTCAGTGTACGACTCAGCCCGGCGAAGCAGTTCTCGTTACCTGGAACTACAGCGCGAGTCTGCCGACGCCGTACTTCGTCATCACTTGGCCCGACCGCTCAGAGTGGGTGACGACCGGATTTGTTTCAGCGCCTGCGTGCTACCTGCTCGCAAGGATCGTTGACCGAAACGGGAAGTACATCTCATTCAACTACACTGCGCCGGTAGATAGCCGCGGATGGCCGCTGCTGAGCACGATCAGCGACTCAGTCGATAAGATCACTCTGCTTACCATTAAGCGCACCAATGACGGCACGGGAAACATCTCGAACGTCACGGATTTCTACGGCCGAACAGTCTACTATCACTGCGGCTTCTACCAGACGGCAAATGTTCCGCTTGGTTATCCGCAGTCTTATCAGCAAGTTGACCATGTTTCGCAGATATCTGCGGCACACACTCTCTCACCGAGTGATCGATACAACCTCGGCTACTACTTAAGCTCGAACGGCGAAGGCGCTGAGCAGACCCCGTATCTGCACACAATTAGCGTTCCGTCCCCGACTGGGAGTGGATTGTCAACGGCAACCATCAACTACGAGCCAACGACGGTCTTTGTCGATAGCGTAGTCGATGCCAACGGCATTACGCACACCTACACTCAGGTCGATCAGAACGGTAATCCTTCTTCGAACAGCAACTATACGAAGGTAGCAATTACCGACGCGGCCAACAACCCCGTGTATAGCTACATCGTTGGCTTCAACGCCAACGAAGGGACAACTACCGTTCAGAACGGTGCGGGCCAAACCGTACTGACGAATGTTTACAGCGATCCGAACGATCCGCTCCTGCCGTCCTCGGTGACGGATGGCGATTCCAAGACGACACTGTTCACATACGATCAGTTTGGCAACGTGCTGACTCATACGTCTCCGGCCGGCACGGTTGGAACGGCTACAGTCAGCTACACGAACTTCGGGCTTGGTGAGGTTACTAAGTTCGTATCGGGCAACAAGTCGCCCATTACATACACGTACTTCGAGCCAAGCGGCCTGGTTAAGACGGTCACTAAGCCGGCCCCTGGCACTGTCGGATCGACGAGCACGGTCACAACATCCTTCACATACAACCTGTATGGCGATGTCTTGACCGAGGTCATCCCAGGTAACAACGCGGTTTCGTCTCGAACGCTTACCTACAACTACACGACCGACGGTTCGTACACTCAGGGTGCGGCCATCGGCGAGCCCATTACGATCACGGATCAGCTTGGCAATGTCCAGCACCTCCGGTATGATTCGCGGGCGAATGAAAAGTCGTATGTTGACGAACGTGGGCGCGAAACCGATCGAACGTACAATCTCGCTGACCAGTTGGTTGCGACAGAGCTTCCAAACACTGGGGCGGGAACCGGTCGTACGACTACTACAAACGGCTACCTCTACACGGGTGGTCCGCTCATGACGGTCACGACTGTTGATGAGAATGGTCATACGGCTCGTACGGAAGATAACGTCTACGGACCGGAAGGCGAACTACTTGGTCAAACTGGCAACCAGCTTGCCAAGGAGTACACGTACGATGCGCTTTACCGGACAGCGTCGGTCGCGGACGGCAACAGCAACGCTACGACCTACACGTATAACTCGGCTGGGTTCCTTGCGTCGATCAAGTATCCCGGTGGCCAAACTATCAACTACACGTCCTATGATGCTGTCGGCAATCCGCTCAGCCGAACGGACGCCCGTGGAATCGTGACGAACTTCACGTATGCCGATCCAATGAACCACCTAACGGGTGTGACATATCCGGCAGACACTGGTAAGAACGTCAGCTATACGTATGACGCCTATGAGCGCAGGTCGACCATGACCGATAGCACGGGCACCAACACGTATACATATGATGACGACAATAACGTGACGAACGTTGCGACCGACTACACTGGTATTGGCACAGCCAAGTCGATGGGGTATGCGTTCAACAACGACTCCAGCGTTAAGACGATGACGACGCCTGCGGGCAACTTCACCTATCTCTATGATGGGAACGGTCGCCTGACCAGCATGCAGAACCCGTACTCGGAGACGACGAGCTGGACGTACAACGCCGACGACACCACGGCAACTCGCGTGCTGGCGAATGGCGTGACTACAACGTACACGTACAACGCTCGCGACTTCCTGACCGATCTGAAGCATACGAACTCCAGTAGCACGGTGCTTTCAGACTTCGGGAGCATGACCTACGATGGCATCGGAAACAACCTGGCCATGACGGTAACGTCCGCCGGTTCCACGACTCTCGCAGGTACGACCAACTACACGTACAACTCCACCGACGAGATGACGCAGGAGGCGACAACTCGCGGCGGAAGCCACACGTATGCTTACGCTTACGATGCGGCGGGCAACCCAACGACAGTCCGCGGCGTCACACATACGTACAACACCAACAACGAGATTGCCGATTCCGGTTTCGTCTACGATGCCAACGGCAACCCGACGACCTATGCTGGAGTCAGCGGTCTGACGTACGACGAAGAGAACCGATTGACTGCCATTCCGTCGAAGGTGTTCGCTGCGACGTATAACGGAGACAGCTACCGCGCCTCGACTACGGTCAGCGGAGTGGTAACGTACTTCCTGTACGATGGCCGCCTGCCGGTCGTCGAGCTTAACTCGAGCGGCGCAGTTACGGCGGTGAACTCGTTCGCCGAAGATCAACTAGTGTCGCGCCGTGTTGGAACGGGGAGCATTTTCTACCTGTTCGACCCAGCCGGCAATGTGGCGCAGCGTTTGACCTCAACGGGCGCAGTGTTCGACAGCCAGTGTCTATGACTCTTATGGAGTCGGTACCTCAACCGGAACCATAACCGATCCGTTCGGCTACGGCGCTGAGTTCGGCTACTACACCGACAACTCGACTGGCCTGGTTTGGATCACACACCGCTACTACGATCCTGGTCTAGCTCGGTTCGTCACTAAGGACCCAATCGGAACCGCAGGTGGTACAAACCTCTACGAGTACGCAGAAGGCAATCCGATCGACGGTTACGATCCGCTCGGCTTTAAGAAAGCGCATCGTGCCGGACATGTCTCGCACCATACGAAGATAGTATACGTAGGGTCTGGACTGACTGGCTTGAAGCATGGCCGAAAGTATCGCCTACCGCTCGGCAAGTTCCATGCACACCATGGCGGACACCATCCTCCTAAGGCGGGACATCACCATGGTCACCATGGTAAGGGCCACGGCCAAGGCAAGGGCGGAAAGGGCAAAGGCCATGGACATGGCGGTAGCCACGGCTCTAAGGGCGGAAAAGGTGGCAAGGGCGGAAAAGGTGGTAAGGGCGGTAAGGGCGGCAAAGGCGGCGGCGGTGGCGGCGACTGCTAGCTGCTAGCCGCAGCGTCCAAGCTAGGACCTGCTAATGACCGCCCGGCAATGAGATATCTCCTTGCCGGGCGGTTTTTTCTCGCCAAGATTGCGCAGCCGTGCTAAACTAGCTTAGGCCGCGTACCCAGCGAAAATGCCGAGAGCCTTGCAAAAGCAGAATTGGAAAACCGTTCAACAATCACCGAATGGCCTCTCATCAACATACTCACATACCATGACATCTACGAGCGACCGCGCGAGCCAAAATATGATCACTTGTATGTCACCGAAAAGCAGTTCAAGCTGCAGATAACCGGCTTACTTAGGGCAGGCTACAATCCTGTTTCATTTCACACACTCCTCAGCGCAATTGATGACGCGTGTGCGTTGCCGAAGAACCCGTTCGTGGTCACATTTGACGACGGCTATCGCAGCGTCCTTGAAAGCGCGCATTCGTTCCTAATGGAACGCCATGTCCCTTACACGGTCTTTTTGGTTTCTGGCAGGATCGGCGGCGTCAATGACTGGGTGACGGAAGAAGGGTTTGACACTTCGCCGCTTATGAGCTGGTCCGAAATAGTCGAAATTTCAAAATGGGAGGGCGTTTCCCTGCAGGCGCACACGGTCAGTCACCCTCATCTTGCCGATATTTCACCGGAAAGGACTAAAGAAGAGCTGCGCGTATGCAAAAATGAACTAGAGCAGCATCTGCAGCGCTCAGTCAACGTGATCTGTTACCCTTATGGAAGTGTCGACGAGGCTGTCGTGGATTATGCGCGGGACGTAGGCTACGCGGCTGGCGTGACGACCCAGTTTGGCCGCGTTCGGCAAAGCGACGATGTCATGCGCCTACCAAGAGTGAGCATGCATTATGTGCCGCCGTTTTCGCTCAAGTTTGGACCCCGCTGGCCGAACTTTTGGTGGCGGATCAAGTCCCGAAAGGACACGCGCCCCTAACACCAATTTATGTCAAAAACCATTGCATTTTTTACTTTCTTCGCTCTCGCGGTTGCTTCGGCATGCCTTCCGGCTTCTTTTGCCCAGAGCCCGTATGTCAATAGCCCCATGCCGACGACGGTAAACCGGTTGACACCAATCGAGGGGCTGGTCGCGCATTCGGTCGCGGATGATGTTGCGCGGTCGTCGGTCGCGCAACCACTCATAGCGACGCGCGAATTGCCCGACGCGGCATTTGGGTCGATGCTCTTGAAGATGAACTCATCGCAAGTGCAGCAACTCTTGAAGGTCGCGTTCGACTCTCAGAATATGGATCCGAAATCGCCAAATTATGGAACCGTTCCGTGGGAGATCGGCAACCCTACGGTCAACGACAACAACTCTACCGTATTCTGCATGCAGGCCGTTGGCCCCGTTTTGATCGGCTATGGCGATAAGCTGACGCCGTCCTTCAAGGATGATCTAAAACCTCACATCGAGGCCGGGATAGCAGCGCTTCGCAAACGCGATGTCAAGCTAGGCTATACCAATATCTATCTTATGAAGCTGGAGTCGTTGATTCTTTGCGGAGAAGCGGTTGGTGATTCTTCGGCTGCTGCCGAAGGCTACGCCGATCTTGACCAATGGCTCTCTTACACGCGAAAATCTGGAATCCACGAGTTCGACAGTCCGACATACTACGCCGTCGATCTCAATTCGCTGGGGCTGGGTTACCGCTATGCGTCAGATGCCGCCGGTAAGGCCAATTTCAAAACCGCGCTTCAGTACTTTTGGACAGATATCTGCGCCAACTATTTTCCCGGGACGCAGACTCTTGCCGGTGCGCACAGCCGCGACTACAACTTCCTTGACGATGCAGGGGAGATGGATTTCTATCTGTTTCTGGCTGGCCTAAGATCGCAGCCGCCAAAGGTCAACACCTTTGGGGCGCAGCTTGCCATCGTCCTAGACAATTTTGAGCCGGGCGGCTACATGCCCACCTCTGTTCTGCTTGTGCTTGCGTCCAAGCCAAACAAGACTGTGACTAACACCTGGGGCTACAACGGGCTGATTTTCAACCGCACCAACTTCGTCACATCCGACTTTGCCGTAGGAAGCTGCAGCGGCGACTATGGCCCACAAGACAAGCTGATCAATATCGAATTCGCGTCGAAATCCACGTTGCCGTCGATCACGGTATCGCCGACAGATGACGATGAGCCCTACGGCCAAACTAAGACCCGTGATGCGGTCGGCCATGCCAAACCCGAGCACCTTTTCTTGCATCCGGCTTGCGCCCAGTACAAAGGATCGCTGCTGGCGCTGCTGAACCTATCGACACCGCATACAGCCACAGGTACCTTCTCCACCAGCGTTATCCTGCCGCTGCACGCTGATGATCTGCGCATAGACGGCACCAAGCCGTTGACCACCGACGAGTTCACCATCCCGGGCAAAGTCGGCTCGGTTGTGGTGGTCCGGCAAGGCGCTGCCACCGTGGCCATCCGGCTATTTCATGCGACGGGATATCGCAAGGAGAAGCCGCTCATTTCGCTGAAGGCTGATCCGGTCGGATTGAGGCTTGGTGCGGCGCGACTTGTGATCTATCATTACGCGGGCGAGCCGAAAATTTTGGCCAGCCGTTCCGTCAAAGTCGGACTATTGGTATTGGCGACGCACTGCCAGAGTGCGGCGGAAGTCGCAGCCCTGATCAAGCGCTTAAACGCGGCGGTTATCAACGATATCGTCACCAGCACGGACTGGACTGTCTCGGCCTCTATTGCCAATCCCGGTTCCAGCTCGACGACGCTCTATGCGGACGTGGACCTTAGCCGAAAGACTTCGCCGCACATAATGGTCAACGGGTCGGTGCCGCCAGCCAGCACGTTGGCAGTGGACGGCAACGATCTTAGCGCATCCATCTTGGGACAGGACACGTCTCCTGCGCCAGCGAAGTAGTAAAAAAGCAACGTCAAGAGAAGGAAAAGCGACTTACATCGCTAATTGTAGGTCACGATTTCACCGATGCTGCTGAAGAACTTATGCCCACAAAACTAAACGGCTCCCAAGTTTCCGCACAATCTCCAGATGCCAGCGATGCCGATCCAACGCGCGAAGCATTGCCAGCCGCAGTTCTCAGTCGCCGCTTTCCCTGGCGAGCGTTCTTGGTTGGACTCGTCCTCTGCCCGGTATGTGTCTACTGGGTCGAATATACGGAAATCATCACCCGCGCAGCCGACATGGTCGCGATGTCGCTGATTATGTCCGTTGTGACGATTTTGCTTGTCGTGATCGCTTTAAACCTTGTCCTTAAGCGGTTCGCGCCTAAGTGGGCGTTCAACCAAAGCGAGTTGCTCCTGATCTACGTGATCAATTCCACGTCCATCCCCATCAGCGGGCTTGGAATGGTGCAGTTTCTGGTCAACCAATCGGCTGGCGTATTCTATTTCACAACGGCCCAAAACCATTGGGAAAGCTGGCGGCACTACATTCGTCCGTGGCTTTATGCAGCAAATCGCCAGGAGGTCATCACTCCCTACTATTTGGGCCATGCCAATTTCTTCACGGCGGAGCATATGGCGGGGTGGGCAACGCCGATCATAGCTTGGACCTGCTTCACGTTCGTTCTGCTATTTGCGTTCTACTGCATGTTGACGCTGATTCGACGTCAGTGGGTCGAAAGCGAACGATTGCTATTTCCGATCGTGATTATTCCTCTTGAAATCACGCAAAATGGCGGCGATTCGCCGATCTGGCGCAATCGGCTGTTTTGGACAGGCGCTGCGCTTGCCACGGTAGTCGAGGTGCTGGCAACGCTGCACTATACTGTCTCGTCGGCCATACCCTACATCCCGATTAAGCCGGGTGAGCCAGCGTTCAATATAGGGCAAGACTTCACGACTTCGCCGTGGAACGCCATTGGCCAGCTCCAGCTCGCCTTCTATCCACTTGCGGTCGGACTCGCGTTTTTGCTCTCGCTGGAAGTTTCCTTTTCGATTTGGTTCTTCTACTTCTTCAATAAGCTGGAGTCGGTAATGTCCGCGGCGCTTGGCTTCAAAGAGGCTGGTGCGCCGCCATCCGTTTCGCGAATTCCCTATAACAACGAGCAGGCGATCGGCGGCTTTTTAGCCTTAGCCCTGATTTCGATCTATTTCGCGTGGCCGCACCTGCGCAAGGCGTGGAGGTGCGCATTCGGGGGATCGACTGCGAACGAAAATGGCAGCAAGTACACCGACACTGACGAGCCGATGAGCTACCGCACGGCATACATTGGCCTTTTTGCATCCGTGGCAATCCTTCTTGGCTTCATTGTCGTGATAGGTCTGCCGCTGTATCTCGCCGCCATTTTCCTCGGAATGTTCCTGCTGTTTGCGCTTGCTTATGCGCGCATCCGGGCAGAATCCGGTTTGCCATGGGGTGGGGGGCCTAACGATCTTGTTCATGGCGCTATGGTGAATTTGGGCGGCGTACAGAACTTTTCGACCGAATCGCTTGTCGGCCTCGAAACGCTGCGATGGTTCGATGCGGATTTCAGGACGTGCGTCCTACCAACGCACCTTGAAGCGATGAAGCTGGCAGACGCGTCGAGCGATCCAAATGGCCGCATCAATCCACGCCACTTCACGGTCGGCGTGCTAACGGCGATTGTCGTCGCTTCACTTTCGTCCTGGATTTCGTGCCTTGCGATCTACTACCACTACGGGGCTGCATCGGCGATGGTTGACCCGTGGCGCACCGGCAACGGCCACTACGGCTTCGATCAGTTGCAAGGATGGTTGACAAACCCGCTCCCCGCCGACCAGCAACGCATTGATTGGGCAATCGGCGGCTTCGTGACAACGGTTATTCTAAGCGTTCTGCGCACACGGTTTGTTTGGTGGCCGTTCCATCCCATCGGCTATGTGGTCGCGCAGACCGACATCGGCTGGATATGGTGTCCGATTTTCGTCGGTTGGCTGGTCAAAAAACTCATCCTCAAGTATGGCGGAATGAAGAGTTACCGTACCGCACTACCGTTCTTTATTGGTCTGGTCATCGGCGACTTTGTGATCAGCTCGATCCTTGCCATCATCGACTCGATGCTTCGCATGCCAGGCTATCGAACATTCCCGATCTAAACGCTGTGGCCAGCCAACTGATGAGGTGGCCACAGCGCTGAGAACTAGAGCGTATCCGCGTCCAAGTTTAGCCAGCTTCTCTCCGCGGGGGTCAGCTCGATATCTACGGCACCGACGTTCGACTTAAACTGGTCTTCATTTGCCGAGAAGGTCAATGCGAAGACATTCATAGGTGAGTTCATCACATACGCCAGCGCAACCTCTGGGACGGTCAAGCCCTTCTTCTCCGCAAGTTCCGCGGCGCGGTCGTAGCGCTCGAAATTTTGCTCATATGCGTAGCACTTAACAGCAAGCGACATCAAACCGCCCTGTTCAACAATCTCTTTGGAGTTGTCCCTTGTGATTTGGCCTGAGAAGAATCCTCCCGCAAGACTTGACCAGGAAAAGATTGCGACTTCGTCCTTGTGGTCTGCATAGTATCGCTGCGCATCACCGTGGCCAGGTCCGCCAATCGAGATGCAGTTGCCCCAGGGCTCAACCACCTGCTCGGCCAGGCTGAAGTTGGGGCTGCTGATCGTGAACGGGATCAGGTCGTGCTCCTTCGCGTAGGCGTTTGCCTCCGCAATTCTTTGGTGCGTCCAGTTTGAGCCGCCGAACGCACCTATCCGTCCCGCGCGGCTATGTTCCGTCAGCGTCTCTACAATAGGGCCGACTGGGAGCTTGGGATCGTCGCGATGGAGAACATACAGGTCGAAATAATCAACACCCATCGTCTCCATGCTCTCTTTAATGTCGGAGGCAATATCTTCTGGCGTAACTCGGTCGTAGCCGTACGGATGCGCACCTTTGGCGAGAATGACTACTTCGTCGCGAACTCCACGCGAGCACAGCCAGTCGCCCATAATCTTTTCTTTTTCTCGCCCATAGCAATGGGCGTGGTCGAATGCGTTGATGCCATTCTCCATCGCGAGGTCCATCAACTGGTAGCACGAATCGGGATCGTCCACTTTGAACGAAGCAGTCCCCTGAACAATCCGGGATATCTTCTTATCAACTCCCGGCAACTTGCCATATTTCATCCTCAATTATTCCTTCCAAGCAATATTGTGCATGATTTAACGATAATCTACTACTCCATCGGATATTTTACACCCCATTGACGGCGAAGTTCATCCATGGTTTCCATAATGGACAACGTTTCGTCAAGTGGTATGACGTCGCTCTGGGTTTTTCCCGCGGCGACGCACTCTGAGACCTCGACTGCCTCGTAGTTGTAGCCGTTTCCGGCAAGCGGTAGATCAAACGTTTCATCCTCTTTGCCTTTAGCGCGAAGGGTCAGCGAACTTGGCTTCCACCATGGTGTGTGGATATGAATCGTGCCGCTATCGCCGATGATCCAAGCCTGCTGCGGCGTATTCGCCCGGACGGCGGTAGTAAGCGCTGCAAGCGCGCCGTTTGGATAGCCTAGCATCATGGTCGAAACTTCGTCAACACCGGTTTCGCCTAGCTTGGCAAAGCCGCCGATGCGGTCTGGCTTGCCTAGAATCGAAGACGCGAGTGAAATAGGATAGACGCCGACATCGAGCAGCGCGCCGCCGCCGAGGGCGGGATTGAACAGGCGGCTTTCTGGATTGAATCCGCCCGCAAAACCAAAATCGGCCTGAATTAACTGGACATTACCGATCGCACCGGATTTGATCAGTTCCCGTGTCTTGACCATGGCAGGAATAAAGCGCGTCCACATCGCCTCCATTAAGAATACATTTTTGTCGCGCGCAAGCTCGATTACCTTACGCGCTTGGTCAGCGTTGATCGTGAACGGCTTCTCGACCAGTGTGGGCTTTCCAGCGTTAATGCAAAGCTCCGCGCCGGCCTGATGCTCCGAATGCGGTGTCGCGATGTAGATGGCATCGACAATCGGATCAGACGCGACCTCTTCATACGAGCCATAGGCTGTGGTTGCGCCGAATTCAGAAGCGAACGCTTTCGCCTTGTCCAGCGACCTCGAACCGACCGCGACTAGCTGCGCGTCTTCAATCGCTTTCAAACCTGTCGCAAACTGCTTGGCGATACTGCCAAGCCCGATAATTCCCCATTTAAATGGCATTACAGTAAGTTCCTCAGTGGTTTCAATAGAGTTGGCCTAGCCGTGGACCTTTCGCGCGGCAGCTTAGACAATCCGGCGTTGTTTCGATGTTCGCTAAGGTTAGTCCTGCATTCTGATCATATATTTTGGTGATCAATTGCTCTCCCTCAACAGTGTGGCGTTGCAGAGGCGTTTACGATGTAACAAAATGGATAGTTAAGTGTCTACCGTCAAAACACTGATTCCTAGGATGCCAATTCGGGCAGCGTTTTGTCTTATCGCATTACCTACTGAGAGGCTATAGCATGATTGAAGCGCACAATTTGTGCAAGACATTTGTCGATGGCAAGCGTGGCGAGGTTCGCGCTGTTCAAGGAATCTCGCTGACGTGTCATCCGGGCGAAATATATGGCCTACTGGGACCGAACGGTGCTGGCAAGACGACGCTAATGCGGATGCTCGCAACCATTTTGACGCCAACGAGCGGCGACGCCAAGGTTGATGGGCATGATGTCATTCGTGATGCGCAGCTTGTCCGCGCAAGCATCGGCTATATGTCTGGTTCTACTGCGCTGTATGAGCGTATGACCGCAAGGGAGATGGTCGGTTATTTTGGCGCACTTTACGGGCTTTCCAACTCCGAAGTCAAGGCGCGCATCAAGACAATCTTCGATGAATTGGACATGAACGATTTTGCCGAGGCGCGCTGCGAGAAGCTTTCGACCGGCCAGAAGCAGCGTGTGTCGATTGCGCGGACAATTATCCATGAGCCTCCAGTTTTGATTTTCGACGAACCTACCAATGGCCTTGATATTTTGGCCTCACGCACTATTGTCCGCTTCATCCGGCGCTGCCGTGACGAGGGCCGAACAGTCATATTCTCAACGCATATTCTCAGCGAAGTTGAAGCGCTCTGCGACCGGATTGGAGTCGTTCACAACGGCAAGCTGGTCACGGAAGGCACCATCGAAGAGCTTCGTAAGCAGACGGGCAAGATCACGCTGCAGGATGTTTTCCTGAGCGTCATTGGGGAGACCGAATAATGGCATTGGCAGAAAAACCAACACCCTCAACATCGATTGCTCCGCACGCGCCAGCAAAGGGTCTTGCGGGCATGATTTTCCGCAAGGAGTGGCGCGAGATACTGCGCGACCGGCGAACCATGTTCGCAGCGTTCATTTCGCCGCTGCTGATTACCCCTTTGCTCATCTGGGGATCGAGCCAGCTTGTGAGTGGCCAGCAAAAATCGGAAGCGAATACGGTTTATGCTGTTGGTTTAGTCGATAGTGGCGCAAACACGCAGCTTGCTCAGGCAGTTCGACGGACTCCAAAAACGTCGTGGACGATTATCTCGCGCGAAAGTGCCGACTCGCTAATTGCCAAACACAAGCTTCGCGCGGCTGTCGTCATCCCAGCAGATAGCGATGCTGCGCTTACGGCCAACCGCACCGTGCATGTCACTGTCCTTGAGGACGAAGGCAACGATGTCTCACAATCTGCTGGAGACCGAATCGATGCAACCCTAAAAATGGTCTCGGATCGGCTGCGCACGATGCGACTTCAAAAGGCCGGTTTGACTCAAGAGTTTGGCACGCCAATTGTTTCCGAAGAAACTCCGATCAAGGGCGGCGGCAGCGTGGCCATGTTCATGCTCGCGCTCTTCTTGCCGTATGTCGTAACCATAACGGCGTTCAGCGGCGGCATGTACGCGGCGAGCGATCAGGTTGCTGGCGAAAAGGAGCGCGGAACACTCGAAACGCTCCTGGTTTCGCCTGCTTCCCGGCGTGACATCGCAACTGGTAAATTTATGGCTGTCGGCTTTGTCTGCCTTGCCAGCGGGATTTTATCGATTGTTGGTCTGGTCGTGCCGTTTGCGCTCCACATGATCCAGATGGTTCCGGGTCAGACCATGGCCGGCTTTTCGGTGACGCCAAAAGCCGTGGTCACTATGCTGCTTGCGCAGATTCCGCTCGCGTTGCTCTTCGCGGGAATTCTCATCGCACTGTCTACCTATGCGCGGACTCAAAAGGAGGTGCAGGCGTATCAAAGCCCGCTGATCATTTTAGTGCTGATGCCGGCAATGGTCTCGATGTTCGCGCCGAGCGACACGCCGCTCTGGATGGCGCTCGTTCCCATCCTCAATTCGACGATGGTGATTAAGCAAACGCTATCAGGCGTGACCAACTTGCCGTTCATCGCGACTGCATTCGTCGCCTCGGCCGTTTATGCAGGACTTGCAATCTTGCTCAGCGTCCGCCTTTTTGAAAACGAGAAGGTATTGCTTAAATCGTAGCGCATAACTCAGCCGCGTTTCGGATACCATACAAAGTATCCGGAGGTACTTCAGATGCGCGCTCTTCGATTGGATAAATTTGGCCCACCATCAGAACTTCGAGTTATTGATATCGACAGGCCAGAACCGCGCGACGGCGAAGTGCTAGTCCGCGTCATGGCGGCGGGTGTCAATCCAAGCGATGTTAAGTACGCCGCAGGACTTGTCGCGGACAGCCTCCTACCGCGCACGCCAGGTCGCGATTACGCTGGAGTTGTCGAATCTGGATTGCCTGGCAAGGAGGGCCTTGAAGTCTGGGGGACGGGTGGTGATCTCGGAATCACCCGCGATGGCACTCACGCTGAATATGTAGTCGTTCCTAGCGGCTCGATCAGCGCAAAGCCGGAACACTTGAAATTTGAAGAAGCTGCGGCAGTAGGTGTGCCGTACATCACTGCGTATAAGGCAGTCGCAGAGCTTGCCGGATTACAGCCCAATGAGACGATCCTGGTCATCGGCGGGTCGGGAGCGGTCGGCTGCGCGGCTCGCCAGATCGCCAAATGGATAGGCGCGAACGTACTCTTCTCCAAACGCTCGACGGATCGAATCAGCTGTTCCGATGAAGAAGGCGCGATTACCGGCCCAAGCGAAACTTTGCACGAGCGGGTCTTGGAGCGTACCGGCGGTAAGGGCGTGCAGGTCGTACTCAACGCCGTCGGTGGAGCGACGTTTGAGCCTGGCGTTCATTCCTTGACCCACGGCGGACGAATGGTCTGTATCAGCGCGACAGGCGAGCGGCGGGTATCGTTTGACCTCGTGCAGTTCTACAAGAAGGAGATGCGCTGGTTCGGCCTAGATACGCTGGAGCTTTCGACGTCCGACTGCGCCCCCTACCTGGAACACCTCCGACCCGGCTTCGAGCACGGCGCATTCTCGGTGAGCATTGGGCGCACTCTCCCGCTCGAATCCTCCGCCGAGGCGTATGAGTTAGTGGCTAATGGCGGCACTGGAAAAGTGGTGCTGACTATGGATTCTGATGTGTAGCAGGCGAAAGCCCAGACGCTAAAATCTCGATCATCGCCCGCATCGATGTCGTCACGAACTTATCGCTGCGATGGATCGCCGCGATGCTTTGAGTTTGGGCGACATCTTCGATGGAGAGAGCCACCAGCGGAGTGGAAGAGCTAGGTGTTGAAACGCCGACATCAGGCAAAATTGCGATTCCCAGTCCAGCCGCGACCATCTGCTTGATCGCCTCGACATTGTCCAACTCCATGGAGATCGCAAGTTTCATTCCTGCAGCAGAAAAAATGCCATCGACATAGGCTCTAAGTGTTGTCCCTCGATGCATCACGATCAGAGGAACTCCGTCTAACTCGGACAGCGACAAAGGTTTGGAGTGCACCAGCGCCAGCGGATGAGAAGCGTACACGACCAATGGGGTGGCGTAGTGTGCAAATTCGACTCGCGTTATGCTTGCCCTTTGCTGGTTGTCCATCACAATGCCTATATCGACCGAGTTTGATTCCACCATATCCGCGACTCGAGCCGACGATCCCGTAAATACGCTCAGCTTGACTCCCGGATAATGTTCAACGAACTTCTTCAAAAGCGGCGGAAGTAGATATGTTGCCGCTGTGCTGCTGGCAGCAATCGAAAGCTGGCCGGAAGTGCCGGACGCCACTTCGCCAACTGCCAATGCGGCCTCGCTTGCAGCGCGCAAAATCTCTTGGGCGTAAGGAAGCA
Source organism: uncultured Armatimonadota bacterium (assembly GCA_963699265.1). Lineage (GTDB taxonomy): Bacteria > Armatimonadota > Armatimonadia > Armatimonadales > Capsulimonadaceae > CAXSEA01. The sequence continues at coordinate 4,742,863 of OY969427.1, forward strand.
GAGTCAGTCCAGCCGATGTTAGCTCGACATGCCGCGCCAGACGGTCAAACAACTTCGCCTTTACGCTCCTTTCCAATGCGCCGATCTGGCGCGTAATTGCGGGTTGAGTCAGCGACAACTCTTCCGCAGCGCGGCTGAAGCTGCGTAGCCTGGCCGACGTTGCAAACGCTTCAAGTTCCCTTAGTTCCATTTTGCTTATTGATCCATGCGCGATTGTGATGAATATGATGCAATATTCTCATTTGCATTATAGCAGTGAACGGAGTAACATCTCAGCAGTGCATGAGGAGTTTTCCCTCCAAAGGAAGTGCTAAAATAGCATTCATAAAGAAGTTTGCAACGGGCGCAACGAAGCCGCGCAAGGACAATAGAAAAATGCCAAAAACGATGTTCGAGAAGATTTGGGACGCGCATGTCGTCCGCGAAGAGACGGGAAAGCCCGCGCTCATCTATATCGACCTGCATCTCGTCCACGAAGTGACCTCACCGCAGGCATTCGAGGGACTTAGGCTGTCGGGCCGAAAAGTGCGACGGCCGGAGCTGACCGTCGCGACAATGGATCACAATGTCCCGACCACTGACCGCTCCCTCCCCATTGCCGATCCAATCTCCAAGAAGCAGATGGAGACGCTTTCGGCGAACTGCGCGGAGTTCGGAATCACGCTTTACGATATTCATAGCCGTCGTCAGGGAATTGTTCATGTGATTGGGCCTGAGCTTGGACTTACTCAGCCCGGCATGACCATCGTTTGCGGCGATAGCCACACCAGCACGCATGGGGCGTTTGGCGCGCTTGCGTTCGGCATCGGCACCAGCGAAGTCGAGCATGTGCTTGCGACGCAAACTTTGATACAAGCTAAGCCTAGAACAATGGAGATTCGGGTCGATGGCAAACTAGGTCTGGGAGTCACTGCAAAGGATGTCATTCTCGCGATCATCGGTAAGATCGGCACCGACGGCGCGACTGGCTACGCTGTCGAGTACACCGGCGAAGTGATCCGCGCGCTCTCGATGGAGGGCCGCATGACCGTTTGCAACATGAGCATCGAAGCGGGCGCGCGCGCGGGAATGATCGCGCCGGACGAAAAGACGTTTGCATATGTGAAGGGCAGGGAGTTCTCGCCTAAAGGTGCGGAGTTGGACGCTGCCGTTGCAGCATGGCGCGAACTGCCCACCGACGAGGGCGCGACGTTCGACACCACGGTCACTCTCCACGCCGACGACATCCCGCCCTACGTCTCTTGGGGCACCAGCCCTGGGATGGTTTCGCCGATTACTGGGCGAGTTCCCGATCCGGCGCAGATTGACGACGAATCCAACCGAAAATCGACGACCCTTGCGCTGGAGTATATGGGTCTCGCGCCGAACACGCCACTTCAGGAGATCGCGCTGGACACGGTATTCATTGGATCGTGCACGAATGGCCGGATCGAGGATCTGCGAGCAGCGGCGGGTGTCCTGAAGGGCAAGCATGTCAAGGATTCGCTGCGGGCAATGGTGGTACCCGGCTCGGTTTTGGTGAAGGAGCAGGCGGAGCGCGAGGGGCTAGACCGCATCTTCAAGGACGCCGGCTTTGAATGGCGCGAAGCGGGTTGCTCAATGTGCCTCGGCATGAACCCCGACATTTTGCAACCAGGCGAGCGTTGCGCATCGACATCCAACCGGAACTTCGAAGGTCGCCAAGGCAAGGGCGGACGGACGCACCTGGTCAGCCCGCAAATGGCCGCCGCCGCCGCGGTAGCCGGGCATCTTGTGGATATTAGGGATTGGGAATAAGCAAATAAATTCGATGGTAGACCGGGAAACAAGTACGATAGTACAGTTCGTTGTGCTCGGGCCGCCTGCAACCGTGACCTGGAAAGCACGTGGTGGCAAACCTGCTAGGAACTATCAGGCATGGGTTCAATTGGTAGGTCAAGTCGCCAAGGCAGCATTGCCGCTAGAATACGAGCTTATACCAGCTAACGACCGAGGAATTGAGGCAACCATCAACCATTTTTTCACCAATGTGCCGTCAATTAGCGATCTGGACAACTTGATAAAGCCTACTTTGGACGGTTTGGGCAGTACAGCCGACCAAACGAAGGAACAGGTAATCTGGGAAGATGATCAAGTCGTAGATAGAATCATTGCAGAACGATTTGATCTAGCAAATGGCTTGGTCGCAATTTCAGCAGAACCGGTTGTAGCACAAGCGATCCGAAACCAAGCGGAGGAATTCATTTACGTGCGTATAGCGAGGAATGACTAAAATGCGAATACTCAGTGCTAATTCACGAGCAAGCTCACTGGCTGAAGAGGAAGCGATGCGCTTCTATGAAACAGCTGGATATGAAATTCTAAGTCCGAAAAGTACCGTTCTGCCAGAACCGCTTCGACATTTCACGCCAGACTTTGTAGCCGAAAAAAATGGCGAGCGAGTTCTGGTTGAGGTCACCGGAGTCATGCACGAACCGAAACTGAACAAACTTGCAGAACTTAAGGAACAAATTGATAAATTGCCAGGCTGGAGACTCGACGTCTACCTTCCGACTCAGCAATCACGTGCCGTGGAAACATCTGCTTATTCTAATGAGCAGGTAGAAGTTCGGTTACGTGAGAGCAAGAGCTTACTTAGCGAAGCGCGGTCTGAACTTGCTTTGGTGTCCGCTTGGATTGCGCTAGAAGCGGTACTTAGGAACTTGGGACTTGAAGCTACTTCGATGAATCGCCCGCCGGATAGTCTGACAATGTTGGCGCACCTTTACGAGCAGGGGAAACTATCGCCTACCCAGTACGAAACGCTAAAGCAAGCGAGGGCGCTCAGAAATAGGATTGTGCACGGATTGCCATCTATGGATGTTCCACTCCACCTGGTAACCGAGACGCAAGATACTGTTCACCAGTTGTTGGACCAATAACAGTGCTGAGAGGCTTACAATATGGAAAAATTCACCACCCTCGCCGGCATCGCGGCACCGCTCGACCGCGCGAATGTTGACACTGACGCCATCATCCCGAAGCAGTTCCTGAAGCGCATCGAGCGCAGGGGATTTGGCGAGTTTCTGTTCTTCGACTGGCGTTATCTAGCCGATGGCAAAACTCCCAACCCAGACTTTGAGCTAAATTCGCCTGCGTTGCAGTGCGCGGTGATCTTAATCGCCAACAAAAACTTCGGCTGCGGATCGTCGCGCGAACACGCGCCGTGGGCGTTGGAGCAGTACGGCTTTCGGGCGATCATTTCGTCGTCCTATGCCGATATTTTCTTCAACAACTGCTTCAAGAACGGCATGCTTCCGGTGATTTTGCCGCAGGAGCAGGTCGATGCGCTCCTCTCCAAAGCAAAATCGAATCTAGGTTATAAGCTGAACGTCGATCTTGTCAGCCAGACCGTCACCGATGGCGAGGGCTTTTGGGCGCATTTCGATGTCGATCCGTTCCGCAAGCACTGCCTGCTCAACGGCCTTGACGATATAGGTTTAACTCTCACAAACGAGCCTGACATTACTACATATGAATCATCGCGCCCCGTTTGGAAGCGCGGTGTCAAGCAGCATGAGCACGTAGCGGCCTGAAAAATTGCCTGTTGACAGACGTAAAGAGGCCGTGCTAGAATGTCCTTCGCGAAAGAAAACGGCATGACGACCCGATACCAGCATCAAACGAACCGTACAAGTTCCGCAGATAGCCAAGCTATTTGCGCGGATCGTGTCGTCACGTGCGTCTGCCAAGGCTTTGCGAGGCCTGCATCAATTCTAAGATTTTTTGGAGATCAGCCAAAACACTGAGATACAAGTCAACCGAAGATTGAAAAGGCCTCTGCAACCTAACACGGCGCGGAGGCCTTTTTCTTTTTTGCGATTTTGAGGACAAACCAATGCAGATTATCGACAACATTCCTATCTGGGGCGAACCAGTAGACCCGGGTGCGCTCAGCCAGATCAAAACCTGTGCCAAGACGGCGGCGCATGTGGCGCTTATGGGCGACCATCACAAGGGTTATGCTGTTCCGATCGGTGGCGTGGTCGCGTACGAGGACGCCATCAGCCCGTCGGGCGTTGGCTTCGACATCGCGTGCGGCAACAAGGCCGTACGCCTCGACGCCGACGTACGCCTGGTCAAGTCCAAGATCAAGAAGATCATGGACGAGGTCTGGGAGAAGCTGGAGTTCGGCATAGGACGTAACAACGAAACCCGCATCGATCATGAGCTGTTCGACGACGAGGCGTGGAAGCTCCAGCCGCTGCGCTCCATGAAGCAGATGGCGCAGAACCAGCTAGGGACCATCGGCAGCGGCAACCACTATGTCGATATCTTTATCGACGAGCTCGACCGCGTCTGGGTCGGAGTGCACTTCGGCTCGCGTGGTTTGGGTCACCGCACGGCGACATACTTCCTGGAAAAGGGCGGCGCGAAGGATGGCATGGATGTCGAGCCGCTAGTGCTGGACGCGCGCTCAAACCTGGGAGCGGACTATCTGGAGTGCATGCGACTTGCGGGTCGGTACGCGTACGCGGGCCGCGACTGGGTCTGTGCGACAGTCGCGAAAATCCTGAAGGCGAAGATCGTTGAGGAGGTGCATAACCACCACAACTTCGCTTGGCGCGAAACGCACGGTGGCCGCGATCTGTGGGTCGTACGCAAGGGGGCGACGCCGGCGTTTCCCGGCCAGAAGGGATTCGTCGGAGGGTCGATGGGCGACATTTCCGTGATCCTCGAAGGGGTCGAGTCCGACGAAGGCAAGGACTCGCTCTACTCGACTGTCCACGGGGCGGGCAGGGTGATGAGCCGCACCGCAGCGCGCGGCAAGATCAACCGCAAGACTGGGCAGGTAATTAGCCCTGGTTCAGTGTCTCGTCAGATGATGATGGGGTGGGTGACCAAGGCGGGAGTCGAACTGCGCGGCGCGGGCACGGACGAGTCGCCGCACTGCTACAAGCGCCTGCCGGAAGTGCTCGGATTTCATAGTAACTCGGTGAAGATTCTGCACACGCTGACGCCAATTGGAGTCGCCATGGCGGGCGAGAACGAGGTTGATCCCTACAAGGATTGATCGACGATGCGCGGTCTCGGCATTTATGTGCCGAGACTGCACTTCAAATATCAAATCTGGAGGTTCATTTCCAGTCTCCGATCAGCACGAACGGAGCCCAATAGTATGGGTGCGCATAGGGTGCCTTTGGGTCAGGCTTGTACGGTGGTTCGCTGGCATCCGCTGGACGTGCCATCTCTCTGAAACCGCGGCTGGCTGGGCCGCGTCGTGCTTCCGACGCGGCGGTCTGCATCGAGCCCGTCAGTAGCGAAAGTTGTGCGTACCTCAGCGCCTCGGCAGGGGACGCTTCAGGATGGTTTTGGCCATAAGCGTACAGTGCGCGCATCAGCGCTGGCGTAACGGCGTCCGATACTGGCCAAAGGCTGGCGATTACATTCCTTGCGCCCATCTGCTGCATCAGCGCTCCGAAGCCGTCAATCTCATGGCCGTCGTGCGTGGCGATGTCCTCGTTGGTATCGCACGCCGAAAGCGTGAGCAGGTCAACTCCCGCGAACCGATCCGGCACCTTGCGCATGTCGGAGACGTACTCCTGGGTGCCGTCGCCGAGCAACAAGTAGGAGCTGGTGTCGGTGAGGCCAATCGCAAAGTGGCTGGCGACATGCACCATCCCGAACCGGCGTGAGGACAATCCCTTCTCCATTGCAGACTGCGTGAAGTCGTCGTCGAGGAGGCGTTCGCCAGGCACGACTCCTGTCATTTCGCCCGTCTGACGGACGATATCCGTAAGCTCCTCCGCAACACCCGGAAGCGCAGGGAACGTGTCTTCACCTATCGTGTGCGCCACAGAAGTGCCGAGACCAAGCACCTGACCAGGGCTTAGAGCAGACTGCGCGACACTGTCATCTAGTAGGGAGACCGCTTCGGTTTTGTAGGTCTGTACGACGTACTGTTCACTAGGATCGACCAGCGCGGCGATGGGAATGTAGCGCAGGGCGTCGTCGAGGGTGAAAAGCAAGGTTTTTGCGTTCGCGTTGTCCACGTCTGGCTTAATTGGGGCGATTAGCAGGTCATATAGCTTTCTACCGAGCGGGCGCGGATCCACTGCGGGATCAGTAAGGACGGCGCGAAACGCGGTAACGTCCTTATAGAGCTGCGTCGATGATATTGGTTTCGATTGACGGACGACCGTCACTGAGGGCTTACCGTTTGTTGGAGGTGTGACGACTATCTCCGTGACGTTTGTATCGCCGACGATGGTGTAGATCAGTGCTTCGCCAGGAGTCAAGCGTTTGGCGACATCTTCCGCCTCCGCCGTATTTTTGATCTTATCCTCGGGGCCTACAACGCCGGCGAAATCGGCTTCTGTTTCGCTCTCGATCCTCTTGTATCGCGCCGTCGCCGCATCAAGCTGCTTCTGCAGAATTGCGAGCTTCGCCTGATCCTCTTTCGGAGGGCATTGCTCGTTCTGCAGCGGGGCCATTAGCTCGCTGATATGCGCTAGCTCCTGTGACGCCTCGACGATACTCGCGTCCCACTTCGCCTCGCGTGGGGTCATCTCGGCGCGATCGAGTCGCAATGCTTTGTCCGGAGATTCCTGCAAATCGGGATGGATGTACTGAAAAAACTCCTGTTCCTTGAGCAGTCCGAGCACTTGCTGAGCTTCGGAAAGACGGCCTTGCGAGATCAGGAGGTCGGCAAGTTCGCGGTACGTATTCTCGATAGTAGCGAGATAGGATTTTTGGGACACGGCGTCAAGCTTCGCGATATTGGCGCGGATTGCTTGATAGGTGTTGACGGACTGCTTGCCGTAGTAGATAGCGAGGGTAGCGTGCTTCATTCCTTGCTCATCGGACATCATGTCTCCGAGGGTATCGCCCTCGAACTGGCGATCCCCAATCCTTTGCTGCAGAATCAGCGCTCTTGCTTCTTCCTCTACGGCGACAACATATTTGCCTTGCTTTTCGTAGAAATTGCCGATGTTGGCCATGCATATTTCCTCGTCCCTCACCTCGCCGATTTTGGTGGCGAGCGCGAGGGCCGACTGATCGTCCGCAAGCGATTTTGCAAGTTGGCCAAGATTAAGATCGCTTGCTCCGATCTCGCGCAGAGATCCTGCTCCTCGGTCTGCAAATCGCCAAGGGTTATCGCTGTAGCAAGAGACTGCTTCTGAAATTTCAGCGCCTCGCCGAATCGGCCAGCTCGGCAATGCACACCGCCAATGTCGGAAAGATCACGCTCTTCTGATTGCAGGTCTCCAATTTTCGTGGCGAGAGCTAGAGCCCTTTGATCATAGTCGAGAGCATTGTCGTACTCGCCAAGATAAGAATATACGGTTCCAATATTTGTCTGATTTCGCTCAACAGTTCGCATATCGCCTATCCGCTCCGCAAGAACAGCAGACTGCTGCCCACAGCTCAGAGCTTTATCATATTGGCCAAGGTCAGTATAGACGACGCCCATGTTGCACAGGTCATGCTCAACCTGCCATTGATCGGTAATAACCGTGGCCAGCGATAAAGACTGCTCGTCGTAGTTCAGGGCCTTGTCCATCTGACCAAGATTCTTGTATATAATGCCGATGTTTCCAAGAGCTTCCTCAACAAACCGCTTATCGCCCGTGTCCGTAGCGAGGAAAAGTAACTCTTTACAGTAGTCAAGCGCTTTATCCCATTGGCCAAGGTTTTCGTAGACCCATCCTAAGTTGCCGAGGGAGTGCTTTAGGGTCGCCGAATCGCCTGCTTTCCTCGCTGTAGACAGTGCCTTCTTGTCGGAATCCAATGCATTGCCGTTTTGTCCAATGTCCAAATAAATGACCCCAACATTTCCGAGGATTTTCGCCAAAAGAGTGTCATTTCCGGTCAAGTGAGCAAGCCCGATTGCTTTGTTATCGTACGTCAATGCTTTGTTGTACTGGCCGAGCGATTCAAATACGGCTGCAGTACCCATTAGTGCTTTTGCCTCATCAGTCTGATCGCCGATTTCCGTTGCCAACCTCAACGAGGTTTGAAAGTGGGCAATCGCATCGACGTTTTTTGTTGCGGCATAAAGACTGTTACCCCATTGGTGTTCCGCGACCAGCCAGTGTTGTTCTATCTGTCTGTGGTCCTCTTGCGTAGTCGTACCAACGAGGGCGGCACTTAACAACTTCACTGCGTCCTCAAACTTCTCTGCCTTAACATCCGCGTCAGCCTGGGCGGTCACGGCGGCTACGGCAGCACTTGGCACGGGTAATGCCGCACTAGGTGTGCTTGACACATCGGCGCGCAAAACATGGGGCGTGAAGACAGAGATAGCCGTGACAGTAGCGATCAAAAAGCATGGGAGTCCGACTTTGAACATGGAAAAGCTCCTGATACAAGGTTATCTCTTGGTGTTGACGATTACGATCTACTGCGGCGATGAATCGCCGCTGTCGCTAGGGGTTGCCGCGGATGAAGGCGGAGTATCCCCACCGCCATAGCCGTATGCTGTACCACCCGCTGGGTTCGGCCCAACCGGAGTCGAGTTGGTGGCGTGGCAGTTGCCGGGGCGGTGTTGAGGTCAGGGTTGACGAGTCCGGGGACGGCATCCCCCAACAGGTAACATGCTCTCAATCACTCGCTCAAATGCTGGCCGAAGCGTCGTCCACTGCTTTTCGGGGCATTGTGCGATAATAACATACGTCGTGTCGTCCGTACTGACACACGCGCGGTACCCATGAATTGGCCCGCCAAGTCCGAGAAGACCGCCAACGCCCGTGAATTCGGCGACTTTCGCATCGCCCAGTCCCGTTGAAATGTCAGCAATGGGCATTTCGGTATAGTTCTTGAGCGGCGATTTCGCGCGCCATTTCGACATGTCGAACAGCGAATCTGTCGGATCCTGCGAGAATCCAGGCGGAAGTGCGGCACTGGATGAAAGAATATTTGGTTTTTGAGTTCGGCAACCGTACTTGTCGTAATGTCCACTTTTGCCGCACTGTTCTTAAACAGTGCGCCGCCGGTGGGTGAGTCGGCCAGTTTCGTTCGACTTATCGCCGATCGAGGTTACCGTCCAGCCAGCGGGAGCATCGCATTCGAACCTCTGGTCGGGCGCGACATATTTGCTGAACGTTTTGGCGCGGGAACATTTGCCGGGACAATCCAGTAGATCAACAGTCCGACAACTGCCGCGACAGCCGCGATTCCGACGCACTTCAGCATTTTTCGCGCAACAGCGCTTGGGTCTTCGGTGGTGAACTCCTGAGCCGGATCGTGGAAAACGTTTGAAGGCGCGATTCCGGTCACAGAACCCGGGCCAGTGCCGTATTCCGCATAACGCGCGCCGGAATTGACTACTGGCGGCTGGTAAGTATTTGGTGCCGATTCCCAGGGCGCGGGAGGAGGTACGTTTTCGCTCTCATCAACCACGGGTCTCGCCATTCGCTGGCGCTGAGATTGAGCTGGCGTGCCATTGCTGATTGGGTCGAACGGCATGTCTGGTGCCCCGCTGGGATTCCTTGGAGGGACATTACTACCTGGGTTGGATGTACGTGATTCGTCGCTCATTGTGATTATTCCTGTAGGATGACGCAACTCCGCGCCGAAGCGCAGGTCAGTAGTATAGGCGTCAATAGTTCGCGGCCATTACGTAATAGCTGCTTAGACAGTAATTTTCCAAAATCCTGCACGAGTTAAGAAATGACCAAAGATGCGCAAGGGCCAGACGCAAAAAGCCGGACGAAACGGTGAGTGTTTCGCCCGGCTAGTTTGGCCGAGTGGCGCAGTATTCTCGCGCCTCATGTAATTTTCAGATTTCAGACCGTACTATCGCGACTAGGAGTTGGTCGATGTCGTGCCGCTCAGCGCGGACTCAATAATGTTGTCGATCTGATCAGCCGGGTTGGCTGATTGCAACGAATACGAGCTGATTGCCGATTGGAAAGCAGCGCTGATCGAGCTAGTGGACGACGATGTGCTGTTGTTGGTCAACGGGTTCGCCGTGATGCTGCCAGGGTTGCTGCCTCCGCCGCCACCATGGTGATGGTGATGCGGCGCTAGGCCAGCCGCGCTACCGGTTTTCGAAGCAGTTTCGAACTTGCTGGCGAGATTGTTCAAGAAGTTGGCGGCCTGTCCGCTGCTCTGCGATGCCGCCTGCTTCAATTGGGCTGCGATTTGAGCGGTAACCTGCTTAAATTTAGTCGGGTCGGTTTTAGCCAGTTCCGCAAGTTGCTTAAAGAGCTGGCCCGGCTTGGAAATATTTGTGCTATCCGTTGAACCTGACGTCGCGACATTCGTGCTGGCGTCGGTCGAGTCGGACACGAGCGATGATAGGTCGGTAGGTGCCGACGATGCGAGCAGATTTGTATTCTGCGAAAATATGCTTGAAACAGCCATCTTGGGACTCCTGCGGCTAGTCGCTGGTATAGTTGCCGTTAGGTCAACACTCTTTAATCGGTTGAGCCACGCGATATCTTTAGGGCAATTTTCAGTCAAGTTACCAGGATCATATTAACTTTAGAATCATGAAAATGACGAACAAAATAGTCTGCCGAATTTGCTCGTGGCGTGCCTGGGCGTTGTGCGTGGCGCTATGCTGTTGCTACGGCACATTGACGCAGCCTGTGCTGGCGGATTTGACCATCGCAACTCAGATGAACGTCACTGGAATACCAGTTGATCCCGACAACACCGATCCGCTGCCGTCATTTCCGGTCAAGTTGACAATCTACTTTCAGGGCGGCAAATCGCGCATGGAATCATCGATAGGATCAGTCCTAATTTTCAATAACGATTCGGATTCACTCTACCAACTCGATCCCGCCACGAAGACCTATCGGCGCGAATCAATCAAGTCATTTGAGGACATAGCGAACGTGTTGCCAGAAAGCATGTCGAAGTGGGTGTCGATCACGGAAGACATGACTCTAGATAAGTCTATCGATGCCGCCATATACTTTAGCAACCTTGCACTGCAAACAAATGTTACCGGCGAAGCAATCTACGAGAGCGTGCAACATGAAGGACCAGGCCGGGGCGGTGAAGGTTTTGGCGGCAGCAATGGGGCAGGATTGAATCGCGATTCAAGTGCATATGGGGACGGTGGCGAAGGTGGCCATGGCGAGAGAGGCCACGGAGAGCACGGTCGCGGCACAATTGGAATGCGCTTGCCGATGCTCGACATTTCCGGCTCACTTTGGGAGACGCACGCGGTGACTCTCCCAAAGGAGCGGCACGAAATTATCCTGCCCATCGTTTTGCAGATGGTTTGGGGCGGAGCGCCGTTTATTGGGGATTTTGTCGAGCAGCTCGACAAGAATCACCAACTCCCGCTGCATTCCGAGCTGACCGTCACGACTTCGTACCCCAACAAACCGGATGACGCTTCACCGGCTCCTGTACCCACAAAAACGACAACCACGTTCGATGTCTTGTCTGTGACGGAGGGCGCACTCCCAGATGACCTTTTTCAAGTTCCTTCTGGCTACACCAAACAGGACGGCCCGATAACGCTGCCTCAGCTAAAGGGGCCGAACACGGGCCGAGTGCACACATACAGCGAGGGCCGTCCACCGCTTCCCACTAAGGAGTGATCTGGACGCCAGCCTGCTCGGCAAGGGTCTTGACCACGGCGGAATAGTCTTGGTTCGCGTAGCCGTCTTCGGCCGCCTGCGCAAATATCTGCTTGGCCAGTTCGGCAAACGGCAGTTTCAAGTCCATTTCATTTGCGGTGTCGGTCGCGAGCGTCAAGTCCTTCAGAAGGTTTGACACGACAAAATTTGGTGCGAAGTTGCCTTCAACAATGGATTTGCCTTTCGACCTATACATTGGCGATGCCAGGGCGGAATGGTCGATGACGTCCAGCATGATTCGTGGGTCGATATCGAACTTTTTGGCTAAGATAAGCGTTTGGCCAAGCCCCATAATCATCTGCGCAATGAGCATGTTCGCGGCCAGCTTCAGCCCGGATGCCTGTTCCACTCGATCGAACTCCCAGTCGTGAGTTGAAAATGCCTTCCAAGCCTTGCGCCCCAGTTCGACCGCTTCGTGATCGCCGCCGGCAACTACGAGCAGAGTCGATTGCTCAATCTGCGTTTTGCTTCCCAGTACTGGGGCCTGGACGAAACGCTTTCCTTTGCCAGCGTACTCTTCTGCCATAGCTTTAGCCGACGACGGCAATACTGTGCTCATTTCACAATGCACGGCTTGGCTCGAAAGTGACTGCAAGATGCCACTTTCGCCGAGAGCGACGTCTCGAACAGCATTGGGATTTGTCACCATCGTGATCACCACGTCCGAACGCTTCGCAACTTCCGCAGGCGAATCAACCATCACAGCGCCTAAATCGACAAGCGGCGTCGCCTTTTCACGCGTTCGGTTCCAAACCGTGACCTCGTGACCTGCTGCAATCAGACGCCTGGTCATCGCCGTCCCCATGATTCCAAGGCCAACCACGCCTACGTTCATCGCAAGAAACTCCTTTGTGTGATGGCGTGAGATTACCTTAAAGTGACGAGTCCAGACAGCAATATGCCCGGTAGTGCAACCGATTTCGAAGTTAGGTGTCGGTACTAATCAAGAGGAGATCAGAGAATGATTGTTGTGACGACTGAAAATGTGCATGGCAGAAATGTAGTTGAAGTGAAAGGTCAAGTTTTTGGACTGGTGGTCCGTGCTCGCGGACTTGGCGGCGATATTGTTGCAGGGCTGCGCTCGATTGTTGGCGGCGAAATTACGGAGTTTACGCAACTTCTCGAAGAGGCACGCAAGCATGCACTCGACCGGATGGTGCAAAACGCGACGATCATGGGCGCGAATGCTGTCGTAATGATGCGCTACGATTCGTCCGAGATCGGGCAGAGCATGTCGGAAATAGTCGCGTACGGCACTGCTGTCGTGCTGGAGTAGCCGAAGATGCAGCCCAAGCTTTCCAGATTGTCCGCGTCGATCCTATTGATTGCTGGCGGCGGCATAGTGGCGGCCGTGGGAGTGGCAATGGCCAGCCCTGGTCATGTTAACCGGTCGCTGGCAGTGCTCGGAATCGACTTCGCCATCATCATTCTGGCGATCGTTTTTGAACGGTACCGATATAGACCCAACATCGACAAAAGCCAACTAGGGTGGGAACCGACGGATGAGCGCTATGTTGACCCAGGAAGCGGGCAGACGATGCGTGTATGGTTCAACCCCAAATCCGGCCAGCGTGACTATCGCCCTGACACGAAATAGCGCCGCGACCAGATGGCCTCGGCGCTCAACGAAAGTATTTCGGAACTACTGGATGACGCCCGGCTCGGACGCGAGTTCGCTCATGGTCACGAACGTATACCCGCGCCGTCTGGCTTCGGTGACAAACGCCGGCAGCATCTCCATCGTCTGCGGAATGCCGTCATGCAGAAGGATGATTCCGCCAGGATGCAGATGATCGAGAAGCCGCTTTAGGATCACATCCGACGGGATGTGGTTGAAGTCGCCGGGATCATCTGTCCAAAGAGTCGTGATGTAACCACGCTGCGTCGCCGCCTGTATGACGGCTGCGTTGTAGTCGCCACCGGGCGGTCTGAAAAAGCGCGATGATGTCCCGATTGTATGCCTCAAAATATTGTCGCATTCATCGAGCTCGTACGGAATCTGAGCGGGCGGGATTTCGGTCAGGTTGACATGATCGAACGTGTGGTTGCCGATCTCGTGGCCCTCTAGGACTTCGAGCTGAACCAGAGTCGGGAACTTCGCGACCTGTTTTCCGACCACGAAAAACGTCGCATGGACATCCAGGTTCTTGAGTAGCGCAAGAAGCTGGAGCGTGTACTTGGCGTGCGGGCCATCGTCGAATGTCAGCGCGATCGTCTTGTCGTCAGGATTGCCCTTCAGAATCTTGGCTAGATGAACCCCCTGCTGCTCTTCGAACGCGTCCCGCGCACGAAGTTCGGCGTTGGACTTGTAGATCTCCGGGCCGTTGGGATCGTCGATGTATTTTGTCGGAAGCAATCCCCTATACTGATCGATTTCGCTTGCCGTATCCGGCTGTGACGCGGCGTTCACGGCGTTCTTGTAGTAGGCAAGCGACGATACGACTGCGGTATTGACTCGTGGCGCAACAAACGGTTTGACCTGAGGCGTGGGGGATGCCGACGCCGAAAGCGATGCAATGAATAGCGCGCAGGCGCTTAGATAGACGGCATATTTTTGGACTGCATTGTTCATTTTCGTGAGGGCGGCAACTAAGATCGATAAAATGGCGGGATGGACACTGTCCTTGCCTGACTTGCCGTAGGTTTATTAGCGATATTTAGGGCCAAAAAGTTCCAGGCGACGCTGGGCCGCATGATCCATTGTACAGTTACTTCCTTAAGATTGCCAATAATCGCTTTTAGCTGACATTTACTTATGGAGGAGGCAGACTAAGGCATCGGCTGCGCATGCTGCCCCAGACTCCGCGTCAACGATCCTTGCCACCTGTTCCGCGTTATTGACATAGCTATTGTCGGCGACAAGCCTGCTGATTTCAACGCTGGCAGAATTGCCGTTATATCGAGATCTGGAGATATTTCTTGCTACGCCGAGTCGCGTCAAGCGGGCAGCATTGTCGGGCTGGTCATGGGCGTACGGCATGATCAGCATTGGTTTGCCCGCGCGCATCGCCTGTCCGGTGGTGCCCACTCCGCCCTGGTGAACGTTGACCAGAGCCCTTGGAAGCAGTTCGGAGTAAGGCGCGTAAGGCACGGCAATCTCCTCTTTTTCGAGGTTAAGACCGATATCGTTGCCAGTCTCCGCGCCGGTCAGAAGGACGGCGCGTAATCCGAGCTTCCGAGTTGCCAGAACGCTCTCGTGATAGAATCTCCCTGCGTCGCGGACTGCGGCCGTCCCGAGCGTAAAGACCACTGGCGGATCGCCGCTGTCCAGAAACCGCTTCAGCTCCTTGGTCATCGGCTGCTGCGATTTATCGTAATGGTCGTAGAACGCAAATCCGGTCTGAACCGTGTGCGCCGGCCAGTCCGGCTGCGGCGCAGCCAGTGCCTTGGAGAACAGGGCCAGATTCAAGAAAGGCGAATACTGACCAAGATAGATCGGATTTTTCAGGCTTTTCGGCAGACCGAGTTCGCGGCGCAGATCGGCAATTGGATCTGCCCAATGCGCCAAACGAGAAAAGCCAAGATCCATCAAACCTCGAAAGAACTTTGGGCCGAGGTGCTTGAGGTTGCGTAGCCACGGCGCTTCAGGGAACACCGACGGGTCGTATGCCGAAAAGAAGATGACTGGCTGAAGGCCCACATACGCCCAGGGTATCGAAAACTGCTCCGCTACAATTGGCGAAGAATAGGTCAGTGCGTGGGAAACGATCGCATCAACGCCCTTTGAAGCCTTAACCGTATCCTCGTAGCTATCGCGCAGATTGCCGATCATCAGTTCGCGGATGACCACCTGCGTACCTGTATGCTTATCCATGGCGCGTCGCATCACCTCCCGCGCCTTGTCCTTTGACGGCATGTCCGGACGGATGCTGGCGAACTCGATCCCCGCGGATTCAATTTTTTCGCGATAGGCTGCGCTTGTGCCGATAACTGGTTCGCATCCGCGTCGCTTCAATTCCAGCGCCACTGCGATGAACGGATGGAGGTCGCCGAACGAGCCAAAGGTCGTCAATAAGATACGGGGATGGGATCGCATACGCTATGCGCATTGTGGCATATCAAGCGCATGCGTTGGTTGGAACAGCATCAATTTTGGCACCGTCGGTGGGAGGCACTTCGGCTTGTTCGCTTGGTACTGGCAGTGGTCTGGCCTGCTTCGGCTTAAGACTCAAAGACGGCTTCTCGACCAGATACCAACTGGCGGTTGCGCAGATCACGGTCAGCGGCAACGCGGCGAGTGTGAGTGTGTACGGTGTCAACGCGCCCTGAAAGCGCTGCACCAAGAGCTGCTGCACCGGCCATGCGTAGAGGTAGACGCCGTAAGACAGATCCGCGTGTTTGCCCCAATTGTGAAGCGTGATCGCCGGGCTGAATGCACAGTACATCAAAAGATATGTGAACGGAATCGGCATCAGCGGGACTAGCAGATGCGAAAGACTAGCTGCCGCCAGCGCGGCAATGGCGGCGACAAGCCAACCAGGACGATAGACGATTCGATCGCGGTACAGAAAGTAGACCATTCCTGCCAGGAAGTAGTCCACAAAACGAATATGCGTGATTAAGGTCGAGTCGGGCGATTGATGCAGATGCGGTAGCTGGAGACTGTTGATTAGCAATACAGCGCTAGCCATGACCAGCAACAACAACGGAACGACGCGTCGGCGCAGCAAGGTCGCAAGGCCAAGCGCTGCGGTCATCAAGTAGCACTCGAACTCGATCTTGATCGTCCAGAGAGAGCCGTTCACCTGGCCGGGCAAGGGATTGTGCACAAAGACGTCTGGCAGTACGAGCTTGTCGAGCAAAAGCGTGTGGAGGATGAACGGCCCTTTACGCAGCGCATGGAAGTATGCGCCAGCGCCGCCGTCGAAAGCCATCGGGGCCACGATCAAACCGCAGACCAGCGACGCAACGACGAAGCCTGGGTAGATGCGAAGCACGCGCTTCTTCAGGTAGTCAACGAAACCGCGGCTACGAAGCCAGCTTGCCGTAATCAAGAAGCCGCTAATCGCGAAAAATCCGTCAACCGCCAGGCCTCCGAAATCCTCTTGGCCACCAGTCAACCTGCTGAGCGGCTCTTGCCCTCCCAAATTGTAGAGCGCAAACGAATGGGCGAGAATCACCAATGCCGCAAGCAGAAAACGCAAAAAATCGAAGTTGTTTTTGCTGTGCGACGTGACGACGGCGGGCGAGGACGACAGTGCTGCGGAATTTTCCATAGATTTACTACTTCTGCATCACAACTTTTGCAAGAAGTGTGCCAGCAACTCTGCCGCAGTTTTTTCTGACGAATCTCGCCCACTTCTCGGAGGCTATGGCAGCCTTTGTCCTATGCAATAGCACAGGCCATCAGGAGCGATGATAAAAAAGACCCTGTAAGTGGTTTCACCGTGCTTGTCAACTCGGAAATTCGGCTCACCTAAAGCGACGCCATTTGCCTTGAGTTCGTCAAATGCCGCCTGCACGTCGTCAACTTCGAAAAAGCAGCCTTCCTGCGCTGGATCGCCGCCATTTTCCGCGAGTCCAATCTCGACGGCATCGCGCTGGAGCAGAACTCGTCGCACCGGCTGATCTGTGGTGACGGTCGCTTGAAAGCCCATAAACTTCTCGTAGAAGGGCACGGCCTCATCGACACTCGCGACGGGCAAGTTTGTCGAATCTTTAGCATACGGTGCGGCACATAGATAAGTGGCTTTGTCCATTGGATTCTCCTCAGCCGATCATGTGTTGAAGCAGCATTTATAGGCAGCGGCGGAAAATTCGCGCACAGTTAGTTCCGCAGAAATCGCGAGCGAAATAAGTATACTTCGGCAGATGTCAGCTTTATCAAAGGCCCCAACTTACCATGACTGATCGCAATGCGCTTCTACAGTCCGCGTTGTTCGACGAGAAGGTTTATGCAGGAGTCCTCGGCAAGATCATTGGCGTTTATCATGGACGTCCAGTCGAGGGATGGTCGAACGAACGCATCGAGCGCGAACATGGCGAGCTAGCCTACCACGTCCACGCTGAAGATGGCATCCAAATTGTCGAAACAGACGATGATATTACAGGCACATTCATCTTCGCTCGTGGACTTTCCGAAAATGGCTACGACCCCAACCTTAGCCCTGCACAGATCGGGGACTGGTGGCTGAACACCATCATTGAGGACAAAACAATCCTATGGTGGGGCGGGCTGGGAACATCCAGCGAGCATACGGCTTATCTGCGCCTCAAGTCGGGTGTAAGCGCTCCGCAGAGCGGAAGCATAGCGCTCAATGGAAAGACTGTCGCAGAGCAGATTGGCGCGGAGATATTTGTAGATGGCTGGGGAATGCTTTGCGCCGGCGATCCTGTAATGGCCGCCGATTTTGCGCGGCGTGCTGGCTCTGTTTCGCATGATGGCGAGGCGATCTACGCTGCGCAGGTTATCGCCGCGATGGACGCATTGGCGTTTGTTGAGCCGGATATTAACACACTGCTCTCCTCAGCGTACGGTTTAGTTCCCGCTGATTGCACAATTGCCGCGGTCATTCGCGACATTCGCGAATGGGTGGAGTCTAATGGCGATGATTGGCGCGCAACGCTACGGCAGGTCATCGAAAAATATGGCTACGACAAATTTCCTGGAATGTGCCATGTCGTCCCAAATTGTTCCTTGATTGTGCTTGCGCTGCTTCATGGCAAGGGTGATTTTCACCGGTCGCTGATGATAGTGAACACCTGCGGATACGATACGGACTGCAATTCCGGCAATGTCGGCTGTCTTTTGGGCATTCGGAGTGGACTGATGGCGTTCGAAAACGGCCCCGATTGGCGCGGCCCAGTTGCCGACAGACTCTATCTTCCATGTGGCGTTGGGAGCCTTTCTGTGACCGATGCCGTTCGTGAGTCAGACCATCTCACCTATGGCGCACGTAGACTAGCGGGCCTATCAGCGGCTCGTCCAAAGAGTGGAGCTAGGTTTCACTTCAGTCGGCTCGGCTCGGTTCAAGGATTTCGCATCCATGATGGAAACAGGAGCCTGTCAAATCCTAGTGGCAAGCTACGTATTTCGTTTGACGGCGGCCTCGTGTCGGCAACGACACCAACCCTCCCACTCTCCACAGACAGATCCGCGCCAGGCTACGCCTGTGTTGGCTGCCCAACACTCTATCCCGGTCAGGCAATCACTGCGGATTTGACAGCGTGCAAAGACCTATTGGGAACTGTGGCCGCACGCCTTGTTGCGGTGTCGGAGATTGATCCCGATCGCGTGATTTACTTCCATTCCGACTTCGCCAAATTTGAACCGGGAGAATCTCGAATTCTAGAGTTTGTTGTTCCAGATACCGGTGGCCATCCCTATGCCGCGGTTGGTATAGAGATAGACAGCATGTCTCAAACGGGTTTTGTTGACCTTGACTGGCTAACGTGGGATGGCGTGCCGACGGTCGAATGCAAGTACCCTGCCGAAGGAGGATCTCATCAACAAGCGTGGGTTTCGTCGGCAGATACGCTGTGGATCGAGCAATCGAAAAGTGTCAAGAGGATGCGAGTTGTCAAGAACCGTGGACAGGGACTCGTGCAGCAGGGCGGGACAAATTGGACCGACTACGCTGTTACGACCACGATCGTGCCGCATCTGTTCGATAGAGCCGGTGTGGCGATATACGTTCAAGGCCTTCGACGCTTCGTTGCCGTCACTCTTCTGCCCGGCAACCGCGTTGCGCTAGTCGAACAGTTTGACTCCAGTACGATCGTAATGGAAGAGGCAATGTTCAACTGGACTTGGAACGAAGCGGTTGCCGTGAGCGTGTCAACCTCCGGCGGGAAAATCGACGCGAAAGTTGGCAACGTCACCCTTCATGGCGAATTGACCAAGCTGGCACCATGCGGCGCAATTGGTCTAGTTGTAGATTCAGGCAGTGCATCGTTTGGTGCCACCTCGGTTCGACCTGTCATGCCATCTTAAGTTAGGGTTCGGCATCAAGAGCCAAATGGAACTCCCGCATTTTCGCCAGTATTTCCCGGCCTCCTTGTTCCGTTATGGCGTGGCCGACACTTGCGCCAGAAATTTTGGGTAATTACCAAGTCTAGCGCTTGCCACGTCTAGTCGAGATTTCTCCCAATGGCCCTGGAAACCTACAACCAGAAGCGGGACTTTACGCAAACGGCTGAGCCGCCAGGCGAAATTCACTCGAGCCATGTCAGGAGTGTTGAGAAGCCGCGCTTCGTTGTCCAGGAACACCACGCCAGCCATCTTCACTATGATTTTCGATTAGAAATGGATGGTGTCCTGAAATCGTGGGCCGTGCCCAAAGGCCCGCCGGCAGATTTCAAAGAACGCCGCCTAGCTGTCCAAACGGAAGACCATCCCCTCGACTACATCGACTTCAACGGCACGATCCCCAAAGGAAACTATGGTGCCGGGGACGTTTCCATCTGGGACTCAGGCTGGTTTGAGATTTTCGGTGAGGGCGATCTTGCAGAGGCGGTGCTCCAGGGCAAAATCGAAGTAATGCTGCATGGGTCGCGCCTGGCCGGAAAGTACGATCTTGTCCGTACCGACGACCAGAAGGGCCAGTGGTTATTCATCAAGAGCAGAGGAACCACAGAAACGCATAGCCGCCCGGTCAAATCGCCCGATGCAGAGATGACAAGGCCGATTACTGTTGCGGGGTCGGTACCACAGCCACGGATGCCTTCGCCGCAAGAAATCAGCCCGATGCTGGCATCGAGGACACTTTCCGAACCATTCTCCGATCCCGCCTGGCAGTTTGAGATCAAGTGGGACGGTTATCGCGCCATACTGTTTGCTTCCGACGGCAAATCAGAATTGATTTCCCGAAACAAGTTGCCGCTAGACTCCTCATTTCCCGAGCTTGCCGAGCTAAGTCAGTGGTTCGCGTGCGGCAGTCTGATCGCTGATGGTGAAATAGTCGCGCTTGGGCTTGATGGACGGCCCGTTTTTCAAGCCCTTCAAAATCGATATAAAGGGTGGGGAAAGCCTCAAAGCCGCGCTAGAAAGAAGGAAGTATCCGAAGCCGCGATCCTGTTCATGGCATTTGATGTACTTCATTGCGATGGACAGGATTTGACCGCGTCGCCGCTAGTTGAGCGCCGCAAACTGCTGGCAAGTCTGATCGTCGAGGGTGGCCCGGTTCGGTTTTCCGATCACGTTGTGGGCGATGGCAGGGCGTTGTTCGAACAGCTTCGCTCAGCCGGAATGGAAGGCGTCATTGCCAAGCGTAGCGAAAGCCCGTACATCCAGGCGCGCTCCGAAGCGTGGGCGAAAATCAAAATCCACCAGACAATGGATGCCGTGATCTGTGGATTCACCCAGTCACCGTCGGCTGGCCGGCCGTTTGGTGCGCTGCTTCTCGGCGCTTACCAGGGTGATAATCTGGCATTTATCGGCCACGTTGGGACTGGCTTTAATCAGGCGACAATGGCGAGGATAGCCAGTCAGATGGAGCCGCTCGCTCGAAAGACTTCGCCATTCGGCACGGAAATATCGGTCAATGGCAAGGCGAATTGGGTGAAACCGGAGATCGTCTGCGAGGTGAAATATGCAGAGATTACAAGGGACGGCCAACTTCGGCACCCCGTCTTTCTGAATATCAGACTGGACCGATTGCCCGAGGAATGTGTGCTTTCGAGCGAGTTTTTTGACCGCGAGGTGCTGGCGCCTAAAATTGTCGGAGCCGCTAAGACCGAAGGTAAGACGGCTGCCGAGCTTGAGGACGCCTCGGGTACGTTGGGAGAGATGCTGTCCGAAGGTTCCACCATCAGCGGCGGAACGGTTCGTGTTTCGCGGCACAATGTCAAACTTACAAACCTCGGCAAGCAGTTCTGGCCCACCACGGGCGACACGAAACGCGATTTGCTGCGCTACTACGCTGCTGTCGCCAAAGTCCTGTTGCCACATCTAACCAATCGTCCGCTAGTGGTGCAGCGCTATCCAAACGGTGTGACCGGCCAAAGCTTTTTCCAGCATAATGTCGACGATCACGCACCGTCATTCATTCGGACATATGCGGTTCAAGAGCACGATGGAACGGTTTGCTACGCCGTTTGTGACAATCTCGCGCAGCTTCTGTATCTGATCAACCTCGGTACGATCCCGTTGCATGTATGGAACATCCGCCTGGACGCGCCTGATTATCCAGACCGGATCATATTTGACCTTGATCCTGGAACTGACTTGAGCGCAATGATTACAGTTGCGCACGCGATCCGGGAAGTTCTACATGGCATCGGACTCGAAGGCTACCCGAAAACGTCGGGCGCAAGCGGCCTGCATATATGCGTCCCCATCACGCCGATCTATCCATCCGAGCAGGTTGTCGGATTTGCACGGCTGGTCGGGGAGTTGACCAAGCAGCGAGTTCCCGATCTTGTCACCCTCGAACGGCGTATCAAGAAGCGCGGCGAGTCGCAGGTATATTTGGATTGTGTTCAAAATGGCGTGGGGAAGACGGTTGTCGCGCCGTATTCTGTGCGAGCAGAAAAGACCCCGACTGTGTCCACGCCGCTCAAATGGGACGAAGTGACGCAATCGCTAACGCCACAATCTTTTACCATTCACACGATTCTGGACAGAATCCCCTATATGGGTGATTTGCACGCGCCTGTGTTGACCAAACATCAGGAGCTTGGCCCGGCAATGGCAGCGCTCGCGGATGGAGCTGCGCTGCCAGGCGCAATCACGAAGCGGCGGGCAGTCAGGAGACAACTATGAGACCGATTTGGAACGGCATGATCAGCTTTGGACTTGTCAACATTCCAGTTGGCCTGTATCCCGCGACAGAGGCGGCGGACGATCTGCATCTGCACTTGCTCCACAAAGGCGATCACGGAAGAATCAGAAATCAGCGTGTCTGCGACGTCGATAACAAGCCTGTGGACTACAAGGATATTGTCAAAGGCTACGAATACGAAAAGGGCCAGTATGTCGAACTGACCGACGAAGAACTCGAAAAGATCAAGGTCGAGGGCACCGACAGAATCGTTATCGACGACTTTGTCGAAGCCAACGAAATCGACCCAAAATTTTTCGAGAAGCCTTACTATCTGCTGCCGGGAAAAAAGAGCGACGCGCCGTATGCGCTGCTGCGCGAGGCGTTGCAGTCGAGCGGAAAAGTGGGGATTGCGCGTGTGGTTATACGGACACGCGAGCGCCTTGCGGCAGTTAGGGTGGACGGCAACATGCTGATGCTCGACACCATGCATTTCGCCGACGAGCTCCGCGCCGTTGATGCTCCCCCTGCCGCCGCGGCTGTCGGCAAACGCGAATTGGAAATGGCGACGATGCTTATCGACCACATGACCACGAAATTCGAGCCGGAAAAGTACAAGGACACATATAAAGAAGCGCTGCTAGAACTGATCAACGAAAAGGTCGAGGGAAAGGAAGTTGTTCACGAGGACGAAAAAGTTCAGCAGCCGACACAAGTTCTGGATTTGATGGCGTTCCTAAAGGCGAGCATCGAACGGACGGAAAAAGGCGCGAAGACCGCCCCAGAGTCCAACGGAACCAAGCCGAGGCCGACTAGAGCGTCGTCAGCCAAACCAGCGGAAACTGAGTCCGCTCCAGCTCCCAAGCGAAGGACGCGGGCAGCCAAAGAGGCGGCCTAGCAAGGGTGGTGCGAAGCATCGATTTGGCTACTTCTTCAGCACCAAGACAAAGTGGTAGCCAAGCTTTTCGTAGCCAAGCCGCTCGTAGAAGCGGTGAGCGTCGGTGAAGGTCACATAGGAGTCGAGAACAGCGACGTCGGCGTTGATTCGCTTGCCTTCGTCATGAATCCACGCCATTAGCTTTGCGCCAACACCTAGGTTCCGATAGGCTGGATCTACAACCACATTGTCCGCATCGATGTACCGGCCGCACCACAGCCGACACCCTGTCCAAAAACCCGCCACGCCAATCAGTTTTTCGTCGAGAAACGCTCCGATACATCGGTACTCTCTGGTCAACATGGTTCTTAATCGCAGCTCAAGCTCGTCACGCGGAATCGAAGGATTTTGCCCTGCGATCAGCGGCAAAATGGAAGTCATCTCGGCCGGAGAAATTTCGCGGATTTCCATGGCGAAATTGTACCGGGACAACGCTCAGCAGGGACGTTGCCAGTAACCAAGGTTTTAGGGAAGAGAAGGAATACACTTAGCTGCTCCTGAATCCTAGATCGATCTAACTTCGGAGGCTCTATGGAGGAGCAAAATCAATGAGAATGATGATGACCGTCATATTTCCAAACGAACCGTTCAGCTCGTTCGTTCGCGATGGGTCGATCGGGAGCAAGATGCAGTCCATATTGGAGTCGAACAAGCCGGAAGCGGCCTATTTCGGCGACCACGACGGCATGCGTGGCGCAACAATCATTGTGAATGTTCCGGAAGCGTCGAGTATCCCGGCCCTTGCCGAGCCGTGGTTTTTGACGTTCGATGCCGACGTCAGCCTTAAGATCGCAATGACGCCGGATGACCTAATGACAGCAGACATGGCCTCGCTGGGAAAAAAGTGGTAGGCCTTCGACTGAGGCACGGCCAACCTGTAGGCGCGCCGAACGGCACAGAGACCTTGCCGCTCGACGCGCCTTCAGGTCTTGAGCAGACAGTCTGGAATGTGATTGAGGGAAATTTGGTAGCGGGAGGGGGACTTGAACCCCCGACCTACGGGTTATGAATCCGTCGCTCTAACCAGCTGAGCTACCCCGCCATGCATACAAACATCGCCCGGTGCATGTCGCAGCGGACGCTAGCTAGTGTACCTTAAATGATAGCAAGGGTCAAAATTTGGTTTTGGGACACAGCCAGCACTTTGCTCTGGCTTTTATCGTAAATTCATCAGGTACCCTAAACGCAATTGAACTGATGATTCGCCTCTGCAAAGTCGCACGGATGCTAGGACCGCTCTTATGAATAAATTTAATCGCCTGCTCGTCGTCGGCGTTGCTGCCTGCATCGTGTTGTCTGCGTTGTCACAATGCCTAGCGGATCAGTCGGCTAAGCCAATCCCCAAAGTCGCCGTTTCACCTGCGCCGGCTTCTTCTGCGCAAAGCGCCGATCTCGTCCACCACACGCTTGGCATGGTCGAAAAGACAATCAAGGCGTCGTCGGACTGCAGCATCGACTCTACCTTCACGCTCTTCGATGGCCAAACGAAGCAGACCTATAGGATTACTGGATTCGCCGAACGCCCAAACAAAGTCGACCTCAACGGCGTTCAAGACGGCAAACCTGTAGGAACGATGATCTGCGACGGCACGACCCTCTATGCCTATTCGCCGACCTCCGGCCATTTTGTCAAGGCGAAGGTTGCCGCGGGCGAACTCAAGTCTAGCGATCCGACATTCGGCGCATTTTTGCAAAACGAGTTCGGGAATGCTCTCACGCAGGCTTTTTTGGCCGGCGTCTCAAACTTCTTATACGCGGACATGGATGTCAGCAAATCGTTGCCCAACTTCCCAGGAGCAACTCAAAAAATCACGCTCTCGCAATCAAGCACGACATATAACGGCCTCCCTGTGATCGCAACGTTGCAGCATGTCGCGTTCACGTCGAAAACCGGCGACGCGCGGTCGTTCGACATGATGGTCAAGACGTTGGTCGACAAGGCCAGCAACAAGCCGGTTCTGATGTCCCTGTCCGTTGGGCCAAGCGCAGACAAGTTGACCGAGCTGCAGCGCGAAGAGTACGCTTCGTTTAATTTGCTCGCGCAACCTGCCAGCGGCGCGTCGTTCACGATAACACCGCCTACGACTGCGACAGCGTACGTTCCACCAGCGACTCCTAGCGAGCCGGCCGCGTCGAAACTGCTTGCCGCCGGAACTGCCGCGCCCGATTTTACCGTTCAAACTGCAGATGGCAAGCCTGTTAAACTCAGCGATTACGCTGGCAAGGTGGTTGTGGTAGATTGCTGGGCGACCTGGTGCGGGCCGTGTCAAATCTCACTGCCGCACACCGAGCAGGTGTTCAAAAAGTACCAAGCGAAAAGTGTCGTCTTTCTGCCCGTTTGCGTTTGGGACACTAAAGCCAATTTTACAGCGTGGCTTCCGCAGCATAAGAGCCTAACGATGACATTTCTCTTTGATCCCGCCGGCGAGAGCGACACTAATGTTTGGGTAGCGCAGTACGGTGTCAACGGGATTCCATCTCAGTTTGTGATCGGTAAGGACGGCAAAATAGTGTCCTCGTTCGTAGGCTACGACGAATCCACCGACCCGAACGAGTTGACTTTGCAAGCCGCTATCGACAAAGCGCTTGCCGCATCCTAAGTCGATTTGACGACAATGAGAAGGGCCATATAATGAAAAAACTACAAATTCTTGCGACCGTTTCTATGGTGCTGCTGTCTGGCGTCATCGGGCAATTTGCGAATGCGCAGTCAACATCTTCTGCGGGAATCGCGCAGCTAGAAAAGCTAAACAAGATTGCCAACGCAACGACAACGATGCAGTTCACAGCAATTGTGACGACCTCGCCAAAGCTCGGCGGAAAGGCCAACTCTTATATAGTTTCTGGACGAGTTCAAAAGCCGAACCTGATCGAAGTCAATGTGAGCGCTGCGCCAGGGAGTGCGCGCGACGCAGCGTTGCCGGCGACAATCTCGTGCGACGGGACCAAATACACTGTGTTTTCGGCTGGCCTGGCGAAGTATTCTCAAGAAACTGCACCGAAAGATGGATTCGAGCCAAACACGCCGGAGGTCTTCTATTTTATCCAGTCCGTACTTGGTGCGGGAGGACGCTCGGCACTGGACTCCAGCGAAATGTTTTATCCGTCCGATTTCTACATCGGTGATGACAAACTGCCCGATGGCACCAAGCGCAAAGTGGATGTGAGGACGGCCGACGTCAAGATTGGCAATCACACATATATAGACGTGGCACAAAAGTTGACCGGGGCGCATGGTGTTCGCATCTACCATACCGTGATCGATCCGATCACCGGCATGCTGTATCAATCGTCGTCGGAGGCTGTCAGCGCAAGTGGCGCGACTACACCGATTGAAACCATCACCTATCGTTCACTTAAGCTTTCGCATTCCGCATTGCCGCAAACTCAATACGCTTTTGTGAACATGCAGAATGGCACTCCTTACGAAACGCCAGCGTCGCCGGGAACCGTCGCTCCTGACTTCACGGTGACTAAGCCCGACGGCACGCCGGTCAAGTTGACTGATTATGCCGGTAAAGTGGTTGTTCTAGACTTTTGGGCAACCTGGTGCGGGCCCTGCAAGAAGACGTTGCCAGACACAGATAAGCTCGCGGCCCAATATCAGCCGCAGGGCGTGGTGTTTATGCCGATCTGCACCTGGGACACTAAGGCAGCGTTCGACAAGTGGGTGCCTGCGCACAGCACTTGGGCCATGACGTTCCTGATGGACCCTGCTGCGGACAAGGAAGATTCGAGCATCGCGTCGTCGATGTACGCTGTGAGCGGCATCCCTACGCAGTATGTGATCGGTAAAGATGGCAAGATTGTCTTCCGAGGTTTCGCAGACAGCGACGCGGGCGAAGCGCCGTTAATCGACGCGATCAAGAAAGCTCAAGCAAGCTGACACGCCAAGAACTGCGGACAATCGTCATTGCCACCTGACAGCAAAATGCGAATCCTATCTGCGGCTCTTTTCGTAGTCGCCGTGATTTTCGGGAACGTCGAGTTCAGCCGCTGGAAGCAGCCCCAGCTTTTTGGGGAACTGACCAAGGGACAAAAGGTGCGGCGCGCGGTAACGTTTGCCGCGCTGCTCATCGTTCTCGCGGGAGCATTTCTTGGAACTTATCTTCCCAACGGCCATATCAGCAAGCACCTGGCCGCGGTCGAGATTACGTACTGGGCGGTGATTGTGCTGATGGTGCTGATCATGCCAATTGTAGCGGTGCGTGAAATGCGCGTCACGCTCAAACAGGCAGCCGCCGATCGGCTGGCGGCCGAACGGCGCGAAGCGCTCGAGGACGCAGTACAGGCAATGGCGAAGGCTGAAGAGCGCGCGGAATTGCCGCACCGAAACGGCAATTCGTGAATCTCCGCACGACACAGTTATGCTCTTAGAATCGCCAAGCGTGCGTGCTGATGAGCGCTGGATGCGGCGCGCGCTGCGTCTTGCCGTGCTCGGCAAGCAGACTCACCCAAATCCCATGGTTGGCTGCGTCATTGTCGGCGCGGACGGCACAAAACTAGGGGAGGGCTACCACCACTTCCCCGGCGAACCGCACGCCGAAATCAACGCACTTCAAGCCGCCGGTCACGCTGCACGTGGTGCGACAGCCTACGTCACCCTCGAGCCCTGTTCCCACTTTGGCCGCACACCACCGTGCGCCGATGCATTGATCCAAGCCGGAGTAAAGCGCGTGGTTGTCGCCATCACTGATCCTGACGCGCGCGTATCAGGGCGGGGAATTGAGTGGCTGCGGAATGCGGGCATTGATGTTGACGTTGGTGTTTGCGAAACTGCCGCACGCGATCTTAACGAGGCATTTATCAAGCACCGAACGACCGGGTTGCCGTATGTCACGGTCAAAATCGCCATGACGGCAGAGGGGAAAACGGCGATGCCGCCTGGCGAGTCACCCTGGATCACATCCGAAATCACGCGTCGATGGGTGCATCGCCAGCTTCGCATGCGAAATCAAGCAATCCTCGTTGGAATTGGCACGATTCGTGCGGATGATCCTCGTTTAACTGCCCGGCTTAAACATCGGCCCGTATGCCGGCAGCCATTGCGAATTGTAGTGGATACCAACCTGTCCACGCCGCTCGATTCGAATGTGATGAAACTCGGGGCGCAGGACGGTCTAACGTATATCGCGCACGCATCAAAAGATGCCGAACATATACGTAAGTTTAGCCAGGCAGGCGCTAAACTGATCGCATGCAGTTTGGGAGCCGACGGTAAGCTCGATTTGGCCGAACTGTTGGCCATTTTGGGAACGCAAATGTCGGTCGTGAGTGTTCTAGTAGAGGCGGGGATGATGCTGGACACAAGCTTATTGAAAGCGGGACTTGTGGATCGCTGGATTACGACATTTGGCCCGAAAATGGTCGAACGTGAGCCGGTTCCACTCTCCGAATTAGCATTCGGATCGCAGATTACCGCTCCAACTAGGGAGAGCGTCAAGTCGGAGCATTCGCGAAGGTCAGGAATGGACACGGTCTGGGATTGTAAATTTGACCAAGTGGTATAATTAAACATGTTTACTGGAATTATCGAGGCAATCGGAGCGGTAGTTTCCATCGAGCGCGCTGACGAGCATGCGCGACTCACGATTTCTGCGGGTGCGAACGTACTTGACGATACCCGAATCGGTGACAGCATTTCGATCAACGGCGTCTGTTTGACCGTGATCGAGGCGACCGAATCCTCACTTGGCTTTGACGCCGTCTATGAGACCATGCGGCGCACCTCCCTTGGCCATCTTGCCGTTGGTGATACGGTCAACCTTGAGCAATCCATGCCCGCCAATGGCCGCTTTGGCGGCCACATTGTGCAGGGACATGTTGATGGCACCGGCAGCATTGCGTCAATCCGGCAGGTAGACAATTCCTTCGTGATCTACATCGATGTCCCGCGCAACCTCATGAAGTACATCGTCGGCAAAGGCAGCATCACGGTTGACGGCATCTCCCTTACCGTAGTCGACGCCGAGGACCGAACATTCTCCGTTAGCATTATCCCGCATACGTGGGAGCACACAAACCTCAGCAACAAGCGCGCTGGCGATCCGGTCAATATCGAGACCGACATTGTCGGCAAGTATGTCGAGCGCATGCTGAACGTTCAGAACGAAGGCCGAATCAGTGTCACGCCCATCGGCTCCAGCCGCGATTCGGACTACGAAACCAATCCGCTTGGCAATTTTCCTAAAGAGACAATCACGCACGCCGAACTGAGCTAAGGTATCTCGCCAGGATGCCCTTGCTAGCTGCGGCGAATCTGGTGCCATGCCGTAGCTTCCGAGCTACGCATGTCTTGAAGCGGTACGTCGACGATGTCGTGACGCGGCGCGCTTCGGTTCGTTATTTCGCCTTCAAAACATTGCATCCACCTTGTTAAAATACTATTCATGCTACGCCCGGTTCGAGCCTTGATGCCGACAATTTCAGCCATTGCGTTTTGGGACATGCTTAGCTCGGAGGGGCTGTGAAAGTATTCGAGACTTTCGGAAAAACGCTCAATTTCGCGTGAGTTCAAAGTCGTTTTTTTGGCCAGACCCACCTCACAGGCGATCCTAGAGTGACGAAAATTTTCGGGTCAATTTTTGACTGAATACTTTCACAGCCCCCGGAAGCTAAGGCATGGCACCAAATTGGGGAGCCTAGGCGGGGCACCCGGCACCAGACACACTGAACCTAGCCAGGGCACCCGGCAGTCTTACGTTAATGCACATTCTCGATCTGGGAAAGGGCCTTTTCAGCTGCAGCTCTCACCCAGTCGTCGTCGTCTGCCATAAGCTGGTGCAGCACTTCTGTCGCAATGCTTTCCCTCCGCAAGTCTCGTCCAATTTGTTCTGCGACCGTCATTCTTACATACGGATCTTTGGCTAACGCTTGCGAAACAACTAATTGAATGCTCGATTCTGTAGGAATCTGAGTCAGCGCCCGAATTGCTTTAACTATCTCATCTCGGTTACCGTTTGCAATCTTCTGCGCAAAATAAGACTCAAATCCCTCCTCCATGATGTCATCTATGCAGCCCCGAATCTGCTTTACGGCTGCGTCGAGCAGGTTGTAAAGTTCTGTTGACGTTATGTCTTGCCTGAACGTACCACCTGTATGTGCGCATACCGATGTACGCAGCCCAATGGGAATTGCATGTACAGATATGGTGCAGTCGTCATTGTCCAGCCGTAGCGGCACTACAACAAGATAGACCGTAAAGCCTGCATTTTCAAATTGCAGCCAGCAGTTACCGCCATCAAATGACGTTGTGTGCAAGCCGAAATTGCGTTCCGTTGCGTATTGGTGCAATCTATCCAGTACTGCCGTCATCCTGTCGATAACAGAATCTATCATCATCCACTAAGTTAAAACGAAGGCAGTGGATATTCCTGTTGAGCTAAGCCCCACGCCTCTTCTTGCGAATATCCTTTGTCTCGGAATGCCTTCGTCAGCATTGCGCGCTCTAGTCCAAAATCGTCAAAAGGTAGTTTCTTGATCTGTTCTTGCTGGTTTTCTTTTGTCCTGGCAGCCCAATCTTCTGAGAGCATACTCAGCAGTTCCAATTGCTTAGCGAATATCTGTTTGCGCGGGTCTTGTCCGTAACGGAAGTGCTGCATCTGATATTTTCTTCCGAGTTCAGCCGTGGCAAAATCAAATACGCGGTATAAGATTTCGTCGAGATCTTTTGAAGAGACCCTTATATACTCATTGCCTCTTTCAGAAATGACGTAATGATACCGGCTCTCGTCCAACTCAAGATGTGGCCTTGCATCACCCTGCGAGTAGCCGTAGGTCGGTAGCTCTTGGCCTGATGCTCCTATTATTGCAGCCAATTCCTCGATAACATTCCTAATTTCTTCTAAATTTTCCACAATTTCCTGTACATGCAGCGCCAGAGGCTGCGTGAACCTTTTCTCAGTGAATTATTGCATAGTCACCAGTGTGGTGGCGCGCCAGTAAATATTGTCGTGCCATTCGGCCCAGGCGTAATGATTACGGAACCAGGTGGCACCTGCACCATCGGAAGACCATTGATAGGGTTTGGTAACATGTCTTGAATCCCGCCGCCTGAGCCGCCAAAGGGTGGCCACGGCATTGCTGGACCTGTCTGAACGCCGGTTATGGTTTCAGTAGGTGTCCAATAAGTGGGTGATATGTCCTGGTTGGGTGGTAGAGAGACTTGCGATGGCGTGGTTCCAGGCGGTGCGACGAACCTTCCCGTCGGCGGCCCAAATCTTTGCGAAACCTCGCCGGGGTTCATTTCACGCGTGACAGGTGTACCGGCGAAACCATTTCCTGGCGGATTACCACCTGCTGGCCCGAAATCTATACCGCCAAAGGGCGGCCCGGTATCGGGACTTCCGTCTCCGCCTCCTCCTGCGCTCCCACCAATGTTTTCGGGGCACTCGGCAGTCGAACAGCCCGCTGGATTGATTTCACACTTGGCTTGCGTAGTTTCGTCGGATGGTCCTTCACTGGATGGTCCGTCGGAGACACCCTGAAAACCGCTCGGATCGACGTAGTCCGTCGGGCTGTTGGCGGCGTAACGGTAGAGGTTCGTGCCGCCCATATATCCGATCGGATCCCTGGTCAGGAACCTCCCCGTCGTCGTGTCGTACCACCTATGCGTAAGCAGTTCGAGCCCACTCGTCGGGTCGGTCCTGTAGCCCCTCTGCGCGCCGAAGTAGGCGCAGGGATCGATGCCGCCAGTCCCGTTCTTTGTCCGCTTACCGAACGCGTCGTAGAACATCGTCGCGTTCCCCCTGCCCGCCGGGGGAACTTGTCGTCAATTGTGAATTACGGCATTTGTCCTCTACGTCTCTTCATTCTCAATCCGACATCAATAATTTCTAATAAGATGCAAATTATTGCGAAACATACGGTAAAATACAGAATCACTACCCTATCACGCTGTACGTTTAGCCCTAATCTCGTGTAGAATCCCACCCAGATAGCCTCCGCTATAGCAGCCACGCAGTAGAGTCGATAGCTGCTCCGAGAGTGCGTCCTTAGGTAAGATAGTTGGCCTTTCCGCATGATGGCCGCCGCGAGAAGCGCGGCTGGAATGATCAAAAGGTCTCGGCCACCAACTTCGTAAATCCATTGCGGCGTTATGACGTTCATATTTGCTCACGACATAGCTGATCTGGCCAGTCTAGTTTCATAATAGGCAGTCTTCGCCAAAGACACGCAACTCTTAGCGTCCCCAACTGACAGGGCAGGATATGACTGACGGGGGTTGCCCACCAGGAAATTTCGGTGCTGGGGGCCACATTGGTGTGCTTGGCCCCTGAGATTCACCAGCACCTGAAGAGCCGCCTGGTCCAGCTATATAGCCTAGACCACCACCGGCGCCAGCACCTCCAAGTCCGCCTTCAATGGCGCCAACGACAGGACTACCCCCCGAAGTCCCTGCAACCACTCCTCCCACGATGCCTCCAATGACCCCACCTACAACGCCCCCGGCTACAGCTCCGCTGACGCCGCCGCTGAGAAGTGCTGGTGTAATTATGGGTATAGCAACCTCTGGTGCAGCGATGATGATAACTGCCACGGCGATGCCGCCAGCGATTGCTCCCCATAAGAACGGCGGATCAATGGAGCTTAATGGGCTAAATCCAATTGGGTCGAAGTGGTCAAGTGGGTCATTCCACACATACTGGTAACGATTCGGGCCTCCCCAAAAACCGATCGGATCCCTGGTCAAGAACCTCCCCGTCGTCGTGTCGTACCACCTATGCGTAAGCAGTTCGAGCCCACTCGTCGGGTCGGTCCTGTAGCCCCACTGCGCGCCGAAGTAGGCGTAGGGTCCGTCCCGCCTGTACCGTTCTTCGTGCGCTTTCCGAATGCGTCGTAGAACATCGTCGCAGTAGCCGTCCCGGACTGGGAGAACTCGTCCACCGTGTTGCCCTGCATGTCGAACGCGTAGTATATCTCGCTTGAGAAGGCATTGCCACTGTACGTGCTGCGGGACAGCAGCCCGTCCGCGCCGAACGTGTTCGCATAGTTCAGGATGCCGCCCGTTCCGATTTCGAACAGCGGACTGCCGTCGGTGTCGTAGACGTAGTAGGTCGTAACGCCGCCGTTCGTGCTCGACGCCTCATTCCGATGCAGCTGGCAAGTATGCGTACTTGATGCGCTAACTTACGTCCAGCAATCCTAGCTTTTCGAAGTGCTCCTTTTGGTAGATTCGAATATGTGCTTGCACGGTACCGTAGAGCGTTAGGACCGTGTCTATAGCGAGCCGTTTGCTGATTTTCTTCTTCCTAAGTAGCGCAAAAATGTCGTCCTCGTACACTGTGAAGTCGCCTGTGCTATAGAGGATTCTCTGCATCTTGCGCGTTGGTTTGAGCGGAGTGGCGAGCGCAAGATCAAAATAGAAGTTGATAAACGTCACTAGCTTGCCATAGTTTTCGATCTTGTTGTTCTGGAGGGCATCCAGCACCTCAGTTATGTCAGGGTATATTACTACCTCGTCCGGTACGGGTCCTAGGCTCACGTAATCTTCGCCACCCAGCTTGAGGAGGCTCGGCAGGAGATCGCTGTCAATAACCACAGGGAAATGGCCTTCATGCTGGATCGGAACGCTGAGCGAATCGTCACCCTCAGCGACGATCATGTATTGGTCGAAGTCGATATCGCCATCGAAACCAAGCGCCATAAGATAAAGCTTCGAATTAGTTGAACATCAGCATTTTGGCTTCTGATTTCTCTCGCATTCCTTTTTGATCTTGCTAAATTCCGTATTCGGCCCCTTAGACCAATTTCCGGCACCGTATTGCTCATTCATGACTTCGGTCGCCCAATCCTCGCAGGTCTGGCCCGGCTCTCGGCGGGGATAGCGAAATGACCATGAGGGCGCGTTCGTCGCCCTCTCCTTCTGACTTGTTTTCGACGGCTTCGCGTTGATGAACCCCGGGCCACCCAGCCCGCCTGGCACTGGAGGAAATCCCAATGTTGGAGGGAAGAGGTCGTCGCCAATGGCATTGCCGCCTGCCAATCCTGCCCCGACTCCGACGATGGTTAATGCAACGATATCTGCGACAGGGTCTTCTGGCCCGCCGCCCGCCAACTCTACATCCTCGCCTGCGGTGACCTCAGGCGCAATCTCCGTGTCGATCTGTTGAATGATCGCCGGCGAAACTCCGCCAATAAACCATCCAGTCGGATCAATACGAACCGGAGGATTGTTTCCGGCATAAGCATATAAATCAATCCCTCCGACATACCCGATCGGATCTCTCGTCACGAACCTTCCCGTCGTCGTATCGTACCACCTGTGGGTCAGCAGCTCGAGTCCTGTAGTCGAGGCGGTGGCGGGGTCCGTCCTGTATCCCCACTGCGCGCCGAAGTAGGCGTAGGGTCCGTCCCCCCGGTGCCGTTCTGCGTGCGCTTGCCGAACGCGTCGTAGAACATCGTCGCCGTCGCCGTCCCGGACTGGGAGAACTCGTCCACCGTGTTGCCCTGCATGTCGAACGCGTAATAGATCTCGCTCGAAAACGCGTTGCCGCTGTACAGGCTGCGCGACAGCAGCCCGTTGGCGCCAAACGCGTTGACCGCCAGCTGCGCCGCGCCCGTGCCGATTTCGAAGAGCGGGCTGCCGTCGGTGTCGTAGACGTAGTAGGTCGTCGCGCCGCCGTGCGTGCTCGACGCCTCCATGCCGTCGGCGTCGTAGGTGTACGATGCGGAAGTGGCGTAGCCGGTCATCCGGTTTTCGAGGTCAAATGTCAATGTCGCCGTAGTCGATGCGTACGGGTACGTCGTCGGATTACCGTTTTCGTCGTAGTAATATCCGCTTGAATCGTTCTGGTTGCCGGAGTTGTAGGGCTGTGTTGCGCCGCCGCGCAGAGACGTGATGTTGCCTGCGCTGTCGAACGTGTTGGCGGCGGGCGTTCCCGATCCGCCGTTGCGGGTCGTCGCCTCCGACGTCACCTCGTCCTTGAAGTCGTAGCCGTAGGTCGTGCTTCCGCCGTAGGCCGTGGGGCCGGGGTAGGAGCTCGACCATGTGATGCGGTTTTCGGACGCGTCGTACTGCGTGTCGGCGGTGCCGCTGGTGGAGAACTCGGAGTAGACGGTGCTGCCGTTGTGGTTTTTCAGGTCGGTCGTCAGGCCGCGCGCGTTGTAGGTGTAGCCCGCGTTGACGATCAGGTTCTGCGTCGATCCCGACAGGTAGTCGCTGACCTGGCTGCTCAGCCAGTCGTTGCCGTAGTACGTCCAGGAGAAGCTGTCGCCGTGGGGATTTGTGAGGCCATTCATGCGCCCGTCGGCGTCGTATGTGTAGGTGAACGCGTCCGTCCACGTGTACGTGTTCCCGCTAGGCGACTGCCCCGTGACCGACGCCCTGCTGCCGTCGGGGTTGTAGGCATAGGTCATTGAGATGCTCTGCGGGCCGGACGTGAAGCTGCGCGATGTGCTGGTAAGCCGTCGATGTCACGTTTCGGACAGGCACGTTGAGAATGCTTTCGACGTGCCTGTTTCCATATCTGGCCCACAAGAGGTACGCTAGAATCAATGATGATTACGCACCACGAAACGACACCGCACATGTTCAACACGATCGAGGAGGCCATCGACGACCTTCAGGCCGGTAAGATGATCATCCTGGTCGACGACGAAGATCGGGAGAACGAGGGCGACTTTGTCCTCGCTGCCGAGAAGATCACGCCGGAAGCGATCACGCTGATGACTCGGCACGCGTCGGGAATCATCACCGTCCCGATGCCCGAGGAGCGCATGCGCCATCTTGGTCTCGACCTGATGGTGCGCGAGAACACGGAATCGATGCGGACCGCATTTACGGTGACGGTCAACGCCACCCACGGCACCACCACAGGCTCGTCCGCAGCCGATCGCGCTCTGACCATCCACAAGTTAGCCGACCCGAAATCGACTGCCGAAGATTTCAACCGCCCAGGTCATGTCAATCCGCTAATGGCCCGCAAAGGAGGCGTCCTTAAACGCGCAGGTCATACAGAAGCGGCCGTCAACCTAATGCGTCTTGCGGGGATGTCGCCGGTTGGAGTCATTTGCGAGATCATGGAGGACGATGGCGAGATGGCGCGCTTACCGCAGCTTCGCAATCTCGCGGATAAGTTCGACCTTAAACTGGTCACCATCGCGGAGCTGATCAAGTTCCGAAGACGCACCGAGAAGCTGATTCAGAGAGTCTCGACTGCATCGTTGCCCACAAAATACGGCGATTTTACCGTCTATGCGTACGAGAGCGATGTTGATCCGACGCCGTATGTGGCGTTTGTCATGGGCGAGGTCGGCGATGGCAACGATATTCTGGTGCGGATACATTCGTCGTGCGTTACCGGCGATCTTCTCGCCAGCCTTCGCTGCGATTGTGGTGACCAGTTGCAGAATGGCTTTGGAACGAATCTCGAAAGAGGGGCGCGGCAATCTGCTTTATATCGAGCAGGAGGGCAGGGGAATCGGCCTGGTCAACAAGATTCGCGCATACGAACTTCAAGACCGCGGAGCGGACACGGTCGAAGCGAATATTCAGCTTGGATTCAAGCCCGATCTGCGCGATTACGGCCTCGGCGCACAGGTTTTGGTCAACCTGGGTGTCAAGCGCATGCGCCTAATGACCAACAATCCCGCCAAACGCGCAGGCATTGAGGGTTATGGCCTGGAGATCGTCGAGCGCATACCGCTCGTCATCACGCCCAACGAAAACAACCACCGCTATCTCGCCACAAAGCAGGCCAAGATGGGCCATATCTACGATGAGCAGGATGCTGCGTATGCGTCATCCGTCATCCCGACCGCAGCGAAGAATGAGCGAAGTGGAGGGAACACGTAGCTCGTTTAATTATTGGCATACCGCTAAGCGAACTACGTGTTCCCTCCGCTCCAGTCGTTCCTCCTTCTGGTCGGGATGACAGGATTCATTCAATGCACGCACTGCTTTACCTCTGCAATGGTACAATCCTAGCCAAATCCGTTCGCCAGCAAAATCGCTGGCGTCGGCCAACTTTTCTGGAAGTGAGTAGACACTGAGTGGTGATTGAACGCGGCGTTGAAGTCCGCACCAGGTACGCGCCGTCGCCGACCGGAATGCCTCATATCGGCAATATCCGCACGGCGCTTTTTAGCTGGCTTTTGGCTAGGCATCACGGCGGAAAATTTCTTCTGCGTATTGAAGACACCGACCGAAATCGGCTTGTCGAAGGTTCCGTCGAAGAGCAAATGCGCGCGCTGAAGTGGCTCGGCATCGAGTGGGACGAAGGCCCTGATATTGGTGGCCCGAATGCACCTTACTATCAGTCCGACCGTCTCGAAATCTACGCCAAACTCGCGCAGGACTTGCTTGACACCGGCTGGGGATACAAATGCTGGTGCACCTACGAGCGTCTAGAAGCGCTACGCCAGTCGCAGGAAGAGCGCGGTCTGCCGACCGGCTACGACCGCAAATGCCGCTTTCTTCCCCAAGAGGACAAGGACCGAAACGAGCGCGAAGGACTGCCGTTCACGGTTCGGTTTG
Organism: uncultured Armatimonadota bacterium; assembly: GCA_963699265.1. Taxonomy (GTDB): domain Bacteria; phylum Armatimonadota; class Armatimonadia; order Armatimonadales; family Capsulimonadaceae; genus CAXSEA01. The sequence goes on from OY969427.1 coordinate 4,780,537, forward strand.
CTGTCCCGCGCGAAGGTTCGGTAAGCTGGCACGACCTTGTTTTTGGCGAGCAGACTTGGGAGAATCGGATTCTGCAGGATCAGATTCTGCTCAAATCCGACGGCTTCCCAACTTACCATCTCGCCGCTATTGTCGACGATCACCTGATGGAGATCACGCACGTAATTCGCGGCGAAGAATGGCTGCCAAGCGCGCCGCTGCATATCCTGATTTTCGAGGCGTTCGGCTGGACTCCGCCGAATTATGTCCATGTCACCAGCATTTTAGGCGCGAACCGCAAGAAGCTCTCGAAACGCGAAGCGGCGGCAGAGTTTCTCAATTACGAAAAGGGCGGATTTCTGCCCGAAGCGGTTTTCAACTTCCTGGCACTGCTTGGATGGTCGCCGCCGGATGGCAAAGACCTGTACACGCGCGAAGAGATCATCAGCGAGTTCGGGATTGATGGTCTGATCGGCCATCCTGCGATCTTCAACGAAGAGAAGCTCCTGTGGTACAACGGGGTTTACATTCGTGCTCTTGGCAAGCATGATCTGGCCGAGCGCTGTCTGCCGTTCTTGGTCGCGGCGGGACTAGCGCCCACGAAACCGACACCAGACGAGCATCGTTATATCGGCGAAGTGATCGCGCTGGAGCAGGAGCGCATGAAGACTTTGGCCGAAGCGCCTGTGCTCGCAGACTTTTTTTTGCTGCCTGACGACAAGTACGTCTTCGACGAGAAAGCAGTCGCCAAATGGTTCACGAACCCTGCAGTCGCTGAACGGCTGACGGCTGTGCGCGAAAAAATTGCAGGACTTTCCGATGTCTCTGCCGAATCGCTTGAGCAGGTTGTCCGCGAGGTCATCGAAGCGTTTCAAGTGAAGGGCGGGGAGGTGATCCACCCAGTTCGAGTGGCAGTCACGGGCCGAACAACAGGTCCTGGCCTCTTTGAGACCATGTCCGTTCTTGGTCGCGAGCGGCTCCTTCGCAGATTCGACCGCGCAATCGGAATGTTCGCTTAGTCACTATTACCATGGCGATTATCGATCTTAACACGCAGTTCGGCGCATATCCAGCGCGGCATCGTGCCAGCACGTATGATATGTTGCTTGCCGAGTTTGGCGCAGCCGGAGTCACTTCGGGGTGCACGTGCAGTACAGTTGGGATCTACTTCAACGACCGCGAGGGCAATCTGGACACTTTGGCCGCTGCAGCAAGTGCGCCCGGAAAGCTAATCCCGGTGGCCGTGCTCAATCCCGCAACCGCTCTCGACCCCGCGGCCACGATTGCCGAGATCGCCTCGGGGCCGTTCCGAATGGTGCGCTTTTTTCCGGCTGAGCAGGATTGGCCGACCGACTTCGCCCCGTTCACGCAGTCGCTGAAGGCGCTCGCGACCACTTCGCTTCCGGTCATGGTTTCCGCTTCGCGGCGTGGAGACGCCACCCAGATTGCACGTGCCGCAAACGCTGCCGGATCGTTGCGGGCAATCGTTCTGGAGGGCGCATCGCGTGATACGCTCGCCGAATGCATCGCCGCCATGCGGGATTGTCCCGCGCTGGTGCTCGAAACTCATGCCCTTGCGGCTTCGGACAGCCTCCCTGCGATCCGCGATTTAGTTGGCATCGAGCGCATTGTTTTTGGTTCCGGCGCGTCGGCCATGTCAATCGGCGCGGCGCTGAGCTATGTCAACGGATCGAGCCTGTCGCAGTCCGAAAAGGCGCTGGTGCTGGGCGGGAACGCCGAGCGGATATTAGGCTAGAGTGACTTTGCGAGATAACCATGCCTCTATTTGATGCGCATGCTTATTACGGCCCGTCGTCGATGTTTGCCGGCCTTGACTCTGTCGGTGCTGTGCAGGCTTCGATGGAGCGGTACGGAATCGACGCTCTCGCGCTTGTTTCCGCCCGCGCGCGCCACTGCGATTTCATCGAAGGCAACCACCAACTGAGGACAATCGTCGACGATGAATCTGGCATCTTTGGCCTCGTGACGCTAAATCCCGCCTATCCCGATGAAAGCATTCAGGAGCAGCGGATCTATCTCGCAAAGCACGCGTTTGTGGGCGCGATCATGTTCCCTGGTCAGAGCGGAAATCCCGTTTTGCTTTCGGAGGCGCGCGATATTCTGAACGCCCAGCGACGTTTCGCAAAGCCCATGCTCATCTATGTCGAAGACCGCGAGGGTGTCAACGCGGCGCGCGACATCGCGACGGAGTTCAACCAGATGAAGTTCATTCTGCTCAACATGGCGGGCCACGACTGGCGCTATGCCGTCGCACTCGCGCGAAGCCATCCCAATGTCGCACTCGACATGTCCGGGACACTCGACGCCGACAAGTACTCGTTCGCCGCAAGCGTCGTTTCCCCCCGCAAGCTGATGTTCGGCTCCGGACAGCCTTATGCCGACCCGTCGCTGTTCCTCAGTATGCTGAACGATGCCGCGCTTATCAGCGAGCTTGATCGCAAACGAATCACGCACCAAAACGCTCTCGCCTGGTTCAATATCGATGCCGAGGTCGAGTGATTTGGCGGACGAAACGGCTTCAGACGCCATAGACCGCACGCCCACTGTTGCCAACCTCTTTCCCGTAACTGAAGCGAAGGGAGAGCGCAGATTTGTCGTCTATCTCTTCGCAATCACCGTTCTGTTAGCCTCGGCCACCGCCATTTTCGGCTACGCGATCAGCCGCCCTGAGATGCAGTATGTCGGTGCGGCGTACAACATCGACGACAACTGCGTCTATTTCTCTTGGGCACGCCAAGCTGCCGATGGCCATTTCTTCATCCGCAACCTCTTTACAACCACCCTTCAACACCCGATCCAGTTCAATCTGCTGATGCTGGCGATGGGCGGCCTAGCAAGGCTGACAACGCTCCCGATTCCTGTCACGCTCAACATCTGCCGCATCGTCGGCTCGATCGCTTTACTTGCGTTGATAAACCGTCTGTATCGCGTTTTGATGCCGCATAACGCCTTCGCGCGTCTTTCCGCGCTGGCATTCGCATGCCTCGGCAGTGGTTTCGGCTGGATGTTTTGGCCGAAATGGGCGGACAAGAATCCCGGCAACATGCCGGTCGATACGTGGCAGCCGGAGGTGTTCACGTTCCAAAGCATCAACTTTTCGGCACTGTTTGTTTTTGGCATGATCCTGATTGTCGCGATCATGTATCTGCTGAGTGTCGCCCGGCGAACTGGGCTAATGCGCTATGCGGTCTGTGCGGGGCTTTGCGCGGCCATCCTCGGCAATATCCACTCGTACGACATCCTGCATGTTGGCGCTGCGTGGTTGCTATTTTTGATTGCTGACGGCATCGCTCACCGCAAGTTCAACACCAGCGCCTGGTTGCAGGCGGTCGTCTGCGGGCTGCTGACCATTCCGACGGTGGCCTACCAGCTCTATATGTATCAAGTGGACCCAGCGTTCCACGCGCGCGTCCTCGACCCGACCCTATCGCCGCCGTTTCGGTACTACGTCCTCGGCTATGGTGTGATATTCTTGCTGGCGTTCGGCGCTGTTGTGCACATTCTGGCGACCAAGATGAAGGTGCTGCGGGACTCGTTCTACGATCACAGCGCGGCGATTTTGACCGTCTGCTGGGTAGTCGGAGCTTTCGCGGTGGCGTACGCGCCGCACTGCTCGTTCCAGCGCAAGATGATGATGGGGACGGACATTCCGATCTGCCTTCTTGCAGGATACGGATTGTCGCTGGCGGTTCGCGGATTGAAATCGAAGCCGATGCAGATAATCGCGGTGGCAGCGGCAGTGGTGCTAAGCCTGCCGTCTACGCTTCTGTATGTCACGCGCGACCTGCGCCATATCACCGAAGATTCAAGCGAGACGCGGCTATCACCGTTCATTACGAAGGACGAGGCCGACACGCTGACGTGGATTCGGGCGAACACGTCGCCGGACGATGCCATTCTCGGCTACCCAGAGTTCACAATCTTCATTCCCGGCGACTGCGACCGGTACACGTACGCGAGCCATTGGAGCGAGACGCCCAGTTTTGCAGACAAGTATGCGAGATTCCAGGACTTTGTGCGCGCGGAAGTTCCGATGAACGAGAGGGTTGCCTACCTACGCGAGACAAAATGCCGATACCTGGTTTTTCCAAACCAGCTCAACGGCCTGTCGCACTCGCAGCCGAACGGCGAAACGATCAAATTCGCGAATTTTTCGAATATGCCGGAATTGATGACGCCGGTGTACTCGAATGCGGAGTTGACGGTGTATCGTGTCGTTGACTAGCGAAATCACGCATTCGCTGCTCCAAACAACCTCTGCGCATTCGCCGTGGTCGCGTCCGCGATCTCCTTGCCAGAAGCACCCCTAATTTCAGCGAGCAAATGCGCTACAGAAACGACATATGCTGGCTCGTTGCGCTTGCCGCGCCACTTCTGCGGCGCAAGGTAGGGCGCGTCAGTTTCGATGAGGATTCGGTCGAGGGGGAGGGTTGCGAAAAGGTCCCGCAACTCGGCACTTTTTTTATAGGTCAGAATGCCGCCAACGCCAAGATACAGACCTAAGTCAATCGCGCGGTGTGCTTCACTCGCAGTTCCAGTGAAGCAGTGAAGGACGGCGCGCGCAGGGGCGGGGCGGGATTCGAAGATGTCGATGACGTCGGCATATGCATCGCGGCAATGCACCACAACGGGCAGCGAAAGCTCGAACGCCAGATCAAGCTGATCGACAAATACACGCTTCTGGTCGTCCCGAGGGATCGATTCCCAGTGGTAGTCAAGACCGATTTCGCCGATTCCGATGACTTTTTGGGGATGGTCAAGAGCGGTTTGCGTGAGTTCGCCGCGAACTTCGTCCGACCATTCGCCCGCGGTTTCCGGATGGATTCCGATTGCTGCCTGAACATCGGGATGGTCAAGCGCAATACGCAAAGCAGCGCGGCTGCTTGCAAGATCGTAACCGATCACAAGCAGCCGCGTCAGTCCTGCCTCACGGGCGCGGGCAATGGTTTCGCCCAGGTCCGCGTCGAAATCCGCATGGTTCAGGTGACAGTGCGTGTCTGTCAGGCCCTGGAGCATAAAATTAGAATCGAACGCCGAGACTGAACTGAACACCCTCGAAGTTGGTGTTCTTAATGGGCTGCACGAGGTGGTATCGGGCGTCAACAAAGAAGTTCGAAGTTAAGTCGAGTCCGACACCGGCATAGCCACCGTAAGTGACTGCGTTGTGCGTGTCGCTTCCGTTAAAATCGAGGTCGCCGGGATGCTTCACATGCGTAAAGTACGCTCCAGCTCCGACTTCGTAAAACGGACGGACTCCATTTGCGTGGGGACCCTGGATGTACTGCTCGCCGATGGTCACCGGGATCATCTGAATGGTGTTGCCGTGCTGCTGGCCCTGAATGAAGTCCACCGAAAACATGCTGCGATCCTGCAGGTTGTGAGACTGGAAGATGTAGTCGATGCCGCCGTTGCCATAAACTTGGCCGAAGGCTTTTCGGCTCGAGTCGTTGAGCGGCAAAAAGACTCCGCCGCGGATTGCCCCGGTGTTGCCGCTATCTGTCCCGTCAGCGTGTACGGATGGCGCAGCCATTGTCCACAGCGCGGCGGCCGTGGTCAGTCCTAGAATCGCGCCGATAATCCGGGCGCGCAGAGTGTTCTTCTCCATGAAAACGTGTGCTCCTTCGATGGTTTTACGTGTCCGGTAAAATCCGTTTCGCCAGCGGGATTGATGGTTTTTGCTCCCAGCCAGCGCCGATGCATTATATCTGTATAAATACTCGGTGTCAAACCGGATTTGCGGCTCTTCTCGTCATTTCCGGGCCACCGGCAGCCAATATGCTACAATCTTGGTCTGATGTCAGCAGATTTCTTACAAGTTTTAGGCGAGCGCGTTGTTGTTTTCGACGGCTCCATGGGTGCGACAATTCTTTCGATGCAAGCTGACGGCAAGCTCTCTCCGGACGATTTTGGCGGCTATCCTGACTGTACCGAAGCGCTGCTGCTATCCAAGCCGTCGGCGGTCGCCGAACTGCACGCGTCGTTCCTTGAGATCGGATGCGACGCGGTCGAAACGGATACGTTCAACGGTGCCGACTACATGTTGGCCGAACACGGCCTCGCCGAAAAGGCGTACGAGATCAACTTCAAGGCGGCACAAGTTGCACGCGGCGTCTGCAACGACTTTTCGACGCGAGATCGGCCGCGCTTCGTAGTAGGCAGCCTTGGTCCAGGAACTAAGACCGTCATCCGTAAGGAAGGCTTCAATTCGATGCCCTTCGACGAAATGTACGCCGCTTACAAACATCAAGCGCGCGCGTTGATCGACGGCGGTGCGGACGTCCTTCTGGTTGAGACATGCTTCGACATCCTGCAGTGCAAATGCGCCGTAATCGCCTGCTACGATGCCACGCGCGAAGCGGGTCGGCGAGTTCCGCTGATGGCGCAAGTTACGGTCGAGACATTCGGCACCCTTCTGCTCGGCACTGAAATGCTAGCAGCGATAACGACATTGGAAATGCTACCGGTCGATGTGATCGGAATCAACTGCGCCACTGGCCCAGACTTGATGCACGACCATGTACGGACACTTTCACGATATTGCAGCAAGTATCTGTCGGTTCTCCCGAATGCGGGACTCCCCGAACGCGATGCGAGCGGCAAATCGTGTTTTCCGCTTACGCCCGAAGAGCTGAAGCATTGGCAGAACAGGTTCGTAACTGAGTACGGCGTCAATATTGTTGGCGGGTGCTGCGGGACGACCACGGCGCATCTGAAGGGCGTGGTCGATGCGGTTTGGGGGACAAAGCCCGCGATCCGCAATGTGGAACATGTGCCAGCAGCATCGTCGCTCTACATCGCTCAGCCGTATGATCAAGAACTGAGTGTCATGATTGTCGGTGAGCGCACTAACGCCACCGGAAGCAAAAAGTTCCGCGATCTGTTGCTCGCAAACGATCTCGACGGCATCGAAGCGATGGCCCGCGACCAAGAGCGCGAAGGGGCGCACATGCTCGACCTGTGTGTCGATTATGTCGGACGCGACAGGGTTGAGGATGTCAAACCGATCGCCGATAAGATCGCCGGGTTATTGCGCATTCCAGTTATGGTGGATAGCGATTCTGGCGACGAGCGCGTCTACGAGGAGGCCCTAAAACGTCTTCCCGGCAAATGCCTGGTCAACTCGATCAACTTTGAGGACGGCGGTAAAGAAGGTCGCCAAAGTCTTGCCGGTATGCCGCAAATATGGGGCAGGGGTGGTCTGTTTGACCATCGAAGAATCGGGCCAACCGCACGATGTCGAGGGCAAGCTGCGCGTAGCGCGCCGCCTTTACCACGCGGCAGTTGACGAATACGGACTTTCGCCGGAGGATCTGTTCTTCGATACGCTGACTTTTCCGCTTTCAACCGGGCAAGAGGAGTACCGCAAGGACGGCATCGCCACAATCGAAGCGATCCGACAAATCAAGGCTGAGATGCCGCGCGTTCGGACTATACTTGGCGTTTCGAACTGCTCATTTGGCCTTGCTCCTGCGGCGCGCCAGGTGCTCAACTCCGTCTTTCTGCACTACGCCAAGGAAGCCGGGCTGGATGCCGCAATCATCAACGCGTCCAAGATTCTACCGCTAAGCCGGATTCCAGCCGAGCAGGCGGAAGCCGCACGTAGGCTCATCTTCGACGAGCGCTCCGAAGGATACGATCCGCTGCAGGTGCTGATGGCGCTCTTTGAGGGCGACGCGGGCAAGCTGAAAAAAGCAGACCAAGGGAGCAGGCTTGCAAGTTTGCCGATTGAGGAGCGCTTGCGCCAGCATATTATTGATGGCGAAAAGATGAAGCTCACCGAAGCGCTTGATATCGCGCTTGAAAATTATTCCGCGATCGAGATCATCAACACGCATCTCCTTGCTGGCATGAAAACTGTCGGCGAGCTGTTCGGTACCGGTCAGATGCAGTTGCCGTTCGTTCTCCAATCCGCCGAGGTGATGAAAAAGGCCGTCGCCTATCTTGAACCGTATATGGAGAAGGCCGAAACCGGCGGCAAAGGGCGGATCGTGCTTGCGACGGTCAAAGGAGATGTGCATGATATCGGCAAAAACCTGGTCGATATCATCCTGACCAACAACGGCTACACGGTCGAAAACATCGGCATCAAGCAGCCGATTCAAAACGTGATCGAAGCGGCGCAACGCATCGGTGCCGATGCGATCGGTCTTTCAGGCCTCTCGTGAAAAGCACGGTCGTGATGAAGGAAGACCTTGAGGAGCTCAACGAGCGCGGTCTTTCGCACTTCCCTGTGATTCTCGGCGGCGCTGCGTTGACACGCAAATATGTCGAGCAGGATCTGACGAAAATCTACAACGGCCGTGTCTTCTATGCGCAAGATGCGTTCGATGGTCTGCGGCTGATGGACGGCATAAAGGGCTATGCGCCGCTACCGGAAAAAGCAGAAGCGCCAGCAGAAATTGTCCCTGAAGACGATGCAGCCATTGATGCCGAGCAGGAGCGCCGCTCGAACGTCTGGAATTTCGTCCCGGAAGCAGCGTACACCTATTTAACGGAACCGTCCGTATCGCGCGATGTCCAGATTCCCACGCCGCCGTTTTGGGGGACGAAAGTCGTCAAGGGCATTGACTTGAACGATGTTTTCCCTTACATCAATAAAAACATGCTCTTCCGCGGGCACTGGCAGTTTCGGCGCGGCAAGCGGACGCCGGACGAGTACGCGGCGTTCACGCAGTCCGAAGTTGTTCCGCTGTTCGAGGCTTGGAAGAAACGAGCGCTTGACGAAAACTTAATGCGCGCGGATGTGGTCTACGGCTACTTCCCTGCAAACAGCGACGGCAATTCGCTCGTCGTCTACGATGCGGTTGAGCACGACCGGGAAATTGAGCGATTCACGTTCCCGCGTCAGATCAAGGATTCGCGGCATTTATGTCTTGCGGACTATTTTGCGCCAGCTTCGTCGGGCAAACGGGACACGGTCGCATTCCATTTAGTGACTATTGGGCGATGCGCCTCCAAAATCGAAAAAGAGCTGATGGCTGCGGGCGACTACCGCGATTATCTGTATTTGCACGGACTCAGTGTCGAGACTGCGGAGGCGCTTGCGGAATACTGGCACAAGCGTATTCGGAAGGAGCTTGGGATCGCGGGCAGAGATAATCCGGATGTCGCTAAGCTCTTTGCGCATGGCTATCAAGGCAGCAGGTACTCGTTTGGCTACCCCGCCTGCCCGAACCTTGAGGATCAGACCAAGTTGTTCGCGCTCTTGAATCCGGAACGCGTGGACGTTGCGCTGTCGGAGGAGTTCATGATGGAGCCGGAACAGAGCACGTCCGCGATCATCATCCATCATCCCGACGCGAAGTATTTTGGGGTGGAATAGATACTTGGTTGGGTAGCTCCGTATCCTTTTCGACCTGATGAACGTTGGTGTTACGTCAGGTCATCTCATAAGTGGACGCGCACTGCGCTTCTGGAGTATGTGGTCACAACATTATGCTGAAAAAGTTCTTCTCCACTTCGGCGGGTCGCGTTGCAGCGGTTCTGCTGATACTGCTCATCGTTGTCGGCATCAACACGGCTTCGGAACAGGTCGTGCCGTTCATGGTGCTTAGCGGGATTGAGCACGGCAAGTTGAAGGAGCAGTATCCAGGCTGGCTGAAGCTGCCGTGGTACTACTCGTCGCAGGCCGTGAACGGTGTCGCATACGTCACCCATTTCAAAGGCGGTAGGGTTGTCGTCCTATTCCCGCAGTCGCCCGGTACCGAAAGCAACTTCACCGGCATTCTTGTTACAAATCAATCTGTACCAATAGCCAAGTTAGCCGGCTGCGAAAGCGGCCGCAACTGCATGCAAATCTACTCGCCTCAGACCGCAGCCGATTCTTCCCAGCCAATTATGCAGCAGGTCGCCGTGAGCGGTGAGGTTCGTCCTAACCTCTACACGGCGACCTATGCGTCTGAATAGCCCCTCTAGCAACCGGTCGTAACTGCACACGGCTTGCCTGGGATGGCCTCATACTGGCCCAGGTACACCTGTCCTTGCGTGCTCGTGACGGTGACCGCGTAAGGTTCCCACTTCACGTGACCATCCGCGAAGATGTAGTTTGCACCTTGCGTGTGCCTATTGCTGGCGACCGCAAAGAATCCGTCGGGGCTGGTTATATACGACGGATACGGGATGTTGCCATTCACCATCCCTGTTGATCCCGGAGCGTCGTAGATTTCGCCAAGCCACGGATGGATATGGACATCGCAGAACGCATCGTTTCGCTCGACGATGTAGATCGAGTTCGTTGGAAACGGTATCTGATTTTGCGTTGCGCCAAACAGGAAAAACGCGTTGACAAGATACGATGTCACATAACCCCCTGGCGGTGGATCGGGCAGGGTCGGCGGCCCGGTTATGGCACTTTGAGCGATGCAGTTCGGCGGCGTCGAGGTGTCCAAAACGAGCTTGCCTGTTGGGTCTAGATCGCTGGGGCATTGATATATCTTCTGATTGGTCGCGTTATTCGATCCTGTGTAGGGCAGAATCTTATCAAACGGCGAGCCGTAGTCTGTTCCCTCCAGCGACGCATCGAAGTCGCCTGGCGGGGTTGTGGCGGATGTTCCGATTGCAGGATCGGGACATGCGGGATGCTCCTCGGGGTAGCGTTCATCATAGTCCTGAACATACGCCAACAACGCAATACCAATCTGCCTCATATTGCTGGCGCAGGTAGTTTGCCGCGCCTTTTCTCTTGCCTTTGCGAACACGGGAAATAGGATCGCAGCGAGAATGGATATGATGGCGATCACGACGAGCAGCTCGATGAGCGTGAACCCCGCGCGCGCATTCTTTCGTAACATTAAGATTCTCCTTCTGATCGTGTGAACTAGCCGTCGTCAATTCGCTATTACGCGCGACGAAGATCGGCCAGAAGCTTAGGGGATCAAATCACAGGAGGATGCGTGGTGGTTGGTCGGGTGCGTCCGAACTGTTGTACTTGACGGAGACATCATCAGTGAAAAAAGCGGTGGCATCAGCGGAAGCGCCAGAACCGGTGGACATCCGCTCGGCAAATATTCTGGGCGCAAGCTGCTTCTGCAAACCTGCGAGTGCAGAAGTAGGGCGAGGCGCATGATGCAAGGCGCACTGGCAAGCCTGTCCAGATTCGCTGCCGGGCATTTTCATTGTGCATCCTGGCATCATCATGCCGCGCATGCGGCAATGACACACTCCGTGGCAGCATTTGCAGCAGGTTGGTAACTCCGCAAGCTGTGGAGCGGCACTAACGACCTCAGTCGGAGACTTGCTTGGCGTCATCCATGACGAGCCAACCGGCCCAACCATGCTCATGAAGACCACTAGGATGACTAGGTGCTTTCCTATTCGGTTGCGCGATATCGCTCTCAGCACAGACTTATCATACCGTGTTCGCCGACCTGATGCCTGTCCACAATCTGGCCGAATTTTGACCAATTTTCGTTTCTATCCTCGGCTGGACGCAAGATAGCACCACTAAGGTTAGGACGGGCATGACTAACCTATTCCAGCGGCTCGAAATGCGGATATAATCGCTTGCGTAATGAAGCCCTGTTGCATGAAAATGCAGGTGGTCAGGAATTGCTGCAAAATGGTTTTGGCTGTCGTTGACAGGCCGGAAGACTTTGTGACATAATTCACGCAGTTCGCTGGCGAGGGGCAAGCGACCTGGCATAAATGCTGGGACTCGAGTAAACTGCTCCTAATCCGGCGCGGAGGGAATCGACTTTAACTATGCCAGTGCAAGCAGCTATTGCATCAACATTCGGCACAAATTCCACTCTCGGCGACTATCTCCCGCTGCTCGTTTTGCTATTGCTAGGCGCGTTCATCGCGTCACTGCTGGTCGTGCTGTCCTGGTTCCTTGGCCCAAAGCACCTCACACCCGAAAAGCTGATGCCGTACGAATGCGGCGTCAATCCGATCGGCAATGCGCGCGAGCGGTTTCCAGTCAAGTTCTATCTCGTTGCGATGCTCTTTATCATCTTTGATATCGAGACAGTGTTTCTGTATCCTTGGGCGATCACGTTCAAGAGCAAGGTGATTTCGCAGGGTTTCGAACTGACCGAAATGATCGTGTTCATCGCGATCCTGTTTGTCGGCTACTTTTATGTTTGGAAGAAAGGGGCGCTAGATTGGGAGTAGAACAAAATCTTGGTGTCCTCACAGTCAGCCTGAACAAGGCGGTGAACTGGGCGCGCCGCAACTCGGTCTGGCCAGCGACTTTTGGCCTTGCATGTTGCGCCATTGAAATGATGGCGGCGACAAACTCGCGATATGACCTGGCCCGGTTCGGTTCGGAGGCGTTTCGCGCCTCGCCGCGTCAGGCGGATCTGATGATTGTCTCGGGACGGGTTTCGAAGAAGATGGCGCCCATCCTTCGTCGCGTGTATGACCAGATGCCAGAGCCGAAGTGGGTGATCTCGATGGGCGACTGCGCATCGTGCTCCGGCGTGTTCAACAACTATGCTATCCTGCAGGGAGTGGACAATATTGTTCCGGTCAACATCTATGTTCCTGGTTGCCCGCCGAATCCCGACGCCCTCATCTACGGCATCATGCAGCTTCAAAAGAAGATCGACCGTGAGCACTTTGGGGATCGACGATAGCACTTTCAGTACGTCGTCCGAAAACAAGCCTCTTGCAGGTTGATATTTAGAATAAATGACAGGCGTTGGGTTCATAGCCTGATGCTGGAATCATTGATGTGAAAAAGAATGGTTGATTTTGACGTTAGACTTGGCCTGACTCCGACCGACCTGATGCTGCGGGAATCGCAGATCAAGCGGCCTGACGATTGGATGCTCTTGGATTCCGACGGGTCGCCGGAGATGGCGCTGCTGGAGGCACAGTTTCCAAGCGAGATCGTCAACAGCCGCAAGTTCCGCGACGAGAGCACGGTATGGGTCAAGAAAGCCAATATTGTTGCGATTTTGAAGGCGCTGCGCGACGATCCCAGCTTGCGCTACAATTTCCTTTCGGATTTGACCGCAGTCGATCTGCTCAAGATCAAGGGAAACGATGCTCCGCGATTTGAGGTCGTCTACAACCTATATTCGCTCTCAACGTTCAAGCGATTTCGGGTCAAGGCGCAGGTCGAATATCCCGATCCGCGTATTGACACGGTCGAAAGCGTTTGGCCCGCGGCCAACTGGCTGGAGCGCGAAGTCTACGATCTGATGGGTATCGTTTTCAACTATCATTCGGATTTGCGCCGGATTCAGATGCCGGACGATTGGATCGGGCATCCGCTGCGCAAGGATTTCCCGCTTGGCGGTGAAACGGTGGAGTTCTCGTTCAACGTCAAGGAACGCTCGGGCGGCGGAACACACAGCTAGCGAGTTCGTGCCTTTCGGATTCTGTTGACGTTTAAGATTTAGTATGCCAACACCTCTACAAGAGCTTCAAACCAAGCCGTCGCCGCTGTCGGCCGATTACAAGGCGCCGCGCGGGATTACCATCGAAACGATGGATCAGGCCGAGCAGAATGACCGCGACTACATGGTCGTCAACATGGGCCCGCAGCACCCATCGACCCACGGTGTTCTGCGCCTCGTGGTCGAGCTTGACGGCGAATCCATTGTCAACATCACGCCCCATATCGGCTATCTCCATACGGGCATCGAAAAGACGATGGAGAACCTGACCTACTACAAGGCGTTGGTGTGCACCGACCGCGAAGACTATCTTTCGAACCTGATCAACAATACGGCGTATTCGCTGGCAGTCGAAAAGCTGCTCGGAATCGATATTCCTGAGCGCGCGACCCGGCTTCGATTGATCCTCAACGAGCTCGAGCGCATCGCCAGCCACTGCCTCTGGCTTGGCACCCATGCGCTCGACATCGGCGCGATGACCGTCTTTTTCTACACCTGGCGGGAGCGCGATCAGGTGCTTGATCTGAAAGAGCTGATGTCTGGCGTCCGCATGATGACGTCGTGGATTTGCCCCGGCGGCCTTCGCGGCGACGCCCCGATGGGCTGGATCGAGCGCACGCAAAATTTCGTCAACAAGTTTCCGCTCAAGATCGACGAGTACTCGAATCTGCTGACCAAGAACCCAATTTGGATCGAGCGCTTGACAGGCATTGGAAAGATTTCTGCGGAGAATGCAATCGCATTTGGCATGTCCGGCCCCAGCATACGCGGATCAGGCGTCGCATGGGATTTGCGGAAATCGAATCCTTACATCGGCTACGACGAGTTCGATTTCGACATTCCCGTCGGCAACAATGGCGATGTATATGACCGCTATTTGGTGCGTGTCGAGGAGATGCGGCAGAGTGTTCGGATTTTGCAGCAGGCGCTCAAGAATATTCCGAGCGGGCCGGTGATGACAAGCGACCGAAAGGTCGCGCCGCCGCCGCGCGCGGAACTGGACACGTCGATGGAGTCGCTCATCCATCACTTTAAACTGTTTACGGAAGGGTATCACCCTCCGGTCGGGGAAGCGTATGCCGCCTGCGAGTCGGGCCGAGGTGAGAAGGGCTACTACGTCTACAGCGACGGCAGCAGCATCCCGTATCGGGTCAAGATCAACGGGCCGTCGACCAAGAACTTGCAGGCACTCCCGCAAATGGCCAAAGGTCTTATGATCGCGGACCTGGTTGCGATCATCGGGTCGATTGACATTGTGCTGGGGGACATTGATCACTAGGCTGCTGCAAAGAAACAAAGTCCATGGGCGATCTATTCTCCTTTGCAGTAGATCTATTGAACGCTTTTGAGGAGTCCAACGACATACTGCCGTCGGAAATAAGACAGCCGGAATACGGCAATTACGAGAATCAACAAGACGATTCGGAGCAATTTCTTGTGAAGCAATTTCTTGCTGACGTAACAGAAAGGCTGGATCAGCGCGGAGATGACCGTATTCGCTAAGCCAAAATGGGTTGCCTTTTGGAAATTCTTGGCACAATCGGCAACATGATCGTCGAATGCATACTTTGCACCGCCTGCAAAGCAACGTTGGATGCAGCGGGCCATCTGATCAATAAAAGGCCGCGCCACAAATAGTTAACAGTTATGTTCTCTGAAGAAGCAAAAACTACTCTCGATAAGATCGTTGCAAAGTATCCGACCAAGAAGGCGGCGCTGTTGCCCGCACTTTGGCTTGCGCAGGAGCAGTACGGTGGATGGCTTCCGGCCGAGGCGATGGCGGAGGTTGCTGGCTACCTCGATATGTCGGCGGCGGAGGTTGAAGGTGTGGCCACGTTCTACACCATGTACAACAAGGCGCCCATCGGCAAGTTTCATATTGAAGTCTGCCACAACATCGCCTGCATGGTCGTTGGCGCCGATGACCTGATCGATCATATTGCGCACAAACTGGGCGTTTCGAAGGGCGAGACGACGCCTGACAAGAAGTTCACCATCAGCGGCGCGGAGTGTCTGGGCGCCTGCGCCAATGCGCCTTGCTTTATGATCGGCGACAAGTATTACGAAAACATGACCCCGGAAAAGACGGACAAGGTCATTGATGAACTCGCGAAACTGTAAATTAGTGACCGTAAGACTGCATCATTCGCGATTGTGAAGCGTGCAGGGAGCAAAGACCGAATGCCGGAAACAAGACTTATCCTGAAGGATGCCGATGTCGAAAACTACAACGACATCGACGTCTACATAAAATATGAGGGCTACAAGGCCGCGAAAATCGCTCTCGGCATGACTCAGGACGAGCTGATCGAGCAGGTCAAAATCTCCGGGCTACGTGGCCGCGGCGGCGCGGGCTTTCCAACTCACATCAAATGGAATGCTTTTCCCAAGAACTGGGATCAGCCGCACTATTTTATCATCAACGCCGATGAGGGCGAGCCAGGAACAGCCAAAGACCGCGAGCTGATGAACAAGCTGCCGCACATGTTCATCGAGGGATGCATCATCGCGTCCTGGGCGACCCGCTCCAACACGTGCTACATCTACATCCGCGGTGAATACATGGAACCGGGTAAATCCTGCCGCGCCGCCATTGAGCAGGCTTACGCCAAGGGATTTCTAGGCAAGAAGATTTTCGGCACGGATTACGATCTCGACATCCATGTCCACATGGGCGCGGGCAGCTACGAGTGCGGCGAAGAGACTGCGCTCATGAGCAGTCTCATGGGCGAGCGCGGAATGCCGCGCCACAAGCCGCCGTCCGCTCCGCTGCCGATGATCAAGGGCGTATGGGACTGTCCGTCGGTTGTCAACAATGTGGAGACTGTTACGGCGTGTGTTCCGATTCTGACCATGGGCGCAGCCGAATATGCCAAGTATGGCACTGAAAAGAGCAAAGGTACGAAAATCTTTACGGTTTCCGGGCATGTCAACAAGCCGGGAAACTACGAGTTCGCGCTGGGCACGCCGATCCGGCAGATTTTGGAAGACGCAGGTGGCCCAAAGGACGGCATCCCGCTCAAGTTTTTCATTCCCGGCGGATCGTCGATGCCGCTCCTGCCCGCAACCGACAAGTTCCTGGATCTGCCGATGGATTACGAAAACATGATGTCGGCGGGAACGGGACTGGGATCGGGCGGTCTGATCTTTTTCAACGAAACGGTCAGTGTTCCCGCGCTGATGACACGTCTGATGCACTTCTACGCGCACGAATCGTGCGGGAAATGCACGCCGTGCCGCGAGGGCACCAACTGGCTTGTTAAGATTCACGACCGGATCATGGCCGGCGGCGGGCGAATGGAAGATATCGATCTGCTGCTCGACATCTGCAACAATATCGCCGGACGATCGTTCTGCCCGCTTGGCGAAGCCGCCGCGTGGCCAATTGCGGGCAGCAACGGCAACGCTGGCGCGATGCGTTTCTTCCGCAACGAATACGAGGCGCTGATCCCGAAAGAGTCGCTGTCTCGCAGGATTTTCGCGCCCTTGCCGGTTGGCGCGCATTAGATTCCGATTTTGATCTCGAACCACATCATTTATGCCTGAAGCACAAACAACTGAAATCGCACCGCCCGTAGTGGAATTGGTAAACCTGACCATCGACGGCAAGAAGGTCTCGGTGCCAAAAGGGACGCTGGTCATTACGGCGGCGTTCCAGGCGGGCGTCGATATTCCCTATTTCTGTCATCATCCTCGATTGACTCCCGCCGGGGCATGCCGCGCGTGCCTGGTCAGGATCGAGAAGATGAACAAGATTCAGACGGCGTGCACGGTGCCTGTCGCCGAAGGCATGGTCGTGGACACGGTCTCGCCGGAAATTAAGACGGCGCAGCAGGCGATGCTGGAGTTTCTGCTGATCAACCATCCGCTCGACTGCCCGATCTGCGACCGAGGCGGCGAGTGCCCGCTGCAGAACATGACGTTCCAGTACGGCCCCGGTGTCACACGGTTCATCGACGAGAAGCGCCACTTCCCTAAGCCCGTGCCGATTTCTGACTATGTCGTTCTTGACCGTGAGCGCTGCATTCAATGCGCGCGCTGCACGCAGATTCTGCGCAGAGATCGCTGGCGACAGCGAACTTGCAATTGAAAGCCGCGGGAACACGTCGATCATTTCGCCGTTCTCGGCAACAGGTTTTCAGTCCAAATTCAGCGGAAACACGGTTGAGCTTTGCCCGGTTGGCGCGCTTCTGTCTAAAACCTATCGATTTTCTGCGCGTCCTTGGGAGATTCACTCGCAGGACAGCATCTGCAGCATGTGCGGAGTCGGCTGCAATATCGCTGTGCAGACCCGGCGCGACGAGCTGATTCGGATCAATGCGCGCGAAAATGATTCAGTCAACGAAGAGTGGACATGCGACACCGGCAAGTTCGAGCAGTATTGGGTCACGTCGAAGGAGCGCATCAAGACGCCGCTAATTAAGCGCGCTGGCCGGATGATGCCTGCGGAGTGGGACGAGGCGTTGTCCGTAGTCGCGGACGCATTCAAGAGCGCAGCGGGAGACGATGGCAGCGGAGTTGCTGGGCTGGCCGGAACGCATCTCTCCAATGAGGACGCCTATCTTTTCCAGAAGTTTTTCCGCTTCGGCCTTGGATCGAACAACATCGATCATCGACTGACCACATTTCCGATCCATCCTATGCAGTCCACAATTGCCGACATCGGCAAAGCGAAGCGGATTATCGCGATAGGCTTTGAGCCAAAAGAGTACCTGCCCGTTCTGTGGCTGTGGATATACAAGGCGATTTCGAAGGGCGGCGCAACCTATCAGTATGTTGCATCGAGTGCCGATTCGGCCGTTACTGACGCGATCAAGGCAGGCGAAGGAACGATCATACTGGCATCAAACGCGCTCGGAATTGACGATGCCCAGAAGCTGATCGACAGCGCGAAGGGTTCGGGTGCGAAAGTCAATATCCTGCTCCCGGACAACAACTCCTGGGGCCTGATCAACATGGGCGTCCTGCCGGATAAATTGCCTGCGCAGCAGCTAGTCACAAATGGCGCGCGTCCCCGATTTGAAACTCTTTGGGGTGGTCCGGTTCCCGCGAGCGCCGGACTTGGAACCTCGGAAATATTTGACGCTGCTTCGTCCGGCAAAATCAAGGCACTTTATGTGACAGGAATTGATCCGATTAAGCACTACGCCGATACCGAAAAGGTCGCGGCTGCGCTGAACCGCGTTCCTTTCCTAGTTGTGCAGGATCTGTTTGTCAACGAGACCGCGAAATACGCGGATGTCATTCTGCCTGCGTGCTCGTTCATTGAAAAGAACGGCCACTTCACCAATATCGAAGGGCGCGTTCAGGCATTCAAGCAGGCAATTCCGCCGATTGGCCAGAGCAAACCAGACTGGCAAATTTTTGCTGAGCTGTTGTCGCTGTACGGCAAGCCGGTGGCGTACTTCGATGCGCCCGATGTCGCGACCGAGATTGCGCTGGCGGTCGCTCCGGTTGGATCGTAGCTGTATAGCTGTGTTTAAGATCGGTCGCATAAACTTTAACTTAACGCATGAATGAAATCTTTGCTAGCTTCATAAACTATCCGGGCGTGGCGCATGCCGATCTCGCGTGGTATTGGGATCTTTTGCGAATCCTATTACGCGTGCTGATCAGCATCATGTTTATCCTGCTGCTTGTTCCGCCGCTTGTATGGTTCGAGCGCCGTCTGCTTGGCTTCATGCAGCAGCGCCAAGGGCCAAACCGTGTTGGGCCGGGTGGACTGCTGCAAACCATCGCTGATGGCGTCAAGCTCCTCATGAAGGAGGACATCGTTCCGGACAAGGTTGACAAGACGCTTTATGTCCTTGCGCCGATTGTCATGCTAATTCCTGCGCTTGTGACGGCTGGTGTCGTGCCGTGGAGCAGCAGCAAATTTTGGGGCGCGAGCGCGCCGAATGCCAACATCGGCATCTTGTATGTGCTTGCAATGAGCTCGCTGGGTGTCTATGGAATCGTTCTGGCCGGGTGGTCGTCGAACAACAAGTATGCGCTCCTTGGCGGTCTGCGCTCGTCTGCGCAAATGATCTCGTACGAGCTTGCGATGGGCCTATCGATCATCACAGTCGTGCTGCTCACCGGTTCGCTTGGTATGCAGGATATCGTGGCCGATCAGCGTGGTGGTCTGCTGCACTGGCATTTTATCCAGTACGGCCCATTAGGGCTGACGGCCGCAATCATCTACATCATTTCGTCGGTCGCTGAAACAAACCGGGCACCGTTTGACCTGCCGGAAGCCGAGACCGAACTGATCGCGGGCTACCATATCGAGTACACGTCGATGAAGTTCGCGATGTTCTTCATGGGCGAATACGCGAACATGGTCGTCGTCAGCGCAATCGGCACGACGCTCTTTTTCGGCGGCTATTTTTCGCCGCTGCCGTACTTTGACCAACTGCCGAGCTGGATCGTAAACCCCTATCACGCTTGGAACATCGACTGGCTAACTTTCGTGGTGAACTCTTTGATTGGACCGTTCTGGGTCGTTTTCAAAATCATCTGCGGCTTATACTTCTTTGTCTGGCTGCGAGCGACACTTCCTCGGCTCCGTTACGACATGCTGATGGAGTTTGGATGGAAAGGCCTTTTGCCAATCGCGCTAGTCAACATTCTGTGCGTTGCGGTCGCAATGGCGTATGGATGGCCGGTGGGAGTCGGGTTGTGGGTGGTCTGCTTTGTAGTGGGCCTAATGGCATCCGCAAGCACGATTCGGTCGAAACTGTTTACGTCCAAGACGCGCCGTGCCGGCGAAATTAGGCTATACTCTTCCGCGCAACCGTATATAGTAGTCGGCGAAGCGGGATCAGCCGGAATTGCTGGCGGCTCGAGTCGGCCGGTGCTAGATCAAACCATGCTGCAAGAGGCGCTTAGCGAAGCTTCGACGGAATCGGAAGCTGCGGCAGCAACCGGTCAGGATAAAGTTTAATTATGAGTCTCTGGGAAGATATCAAATCGCTTGGACAAGAGGTCGCCGCGCCGCTCAAGGGCATGGCGATCACGAACAGCTACACGCTCAAAGATCGCGTGACGATCGAATATCCGGAAGTGCGCAGGCCGCTGTCGCGTCGTGCACGCTGGCGTCACGTCCTCAACCGCTACGATAACGGCATGGAGAAGTGCATCGGCTGCTCGCTGTGTGCGGGTGCCTGTCCTGCCAACGCAATCCACGTGAAAGCCGCCGAAAACACGCCTGAAAACCGAGTTTCGCCAGGCGAGCGATTTGCGGAAGAGTATGAGATCAACATGATCCGATGCATCTTCTGCGGCTACTGCGAAGAGGCGTGCCCGGTGCAGGCGATTCAGCTGAAGGACATCTTCGAACTGGCCGATGACGAGCGCAAAGACCTCATCTATACAAAAGAGATGCTCCTTGTTCCCGACCCGACCGCAGGCTAGCGCTGAGATCTTAGCGCTTCGGATTTTTTGGTAGGCAAACGGATTTATGACTGGTCAACTCGTTCTTTTCGCAATTCTGGCCGCCATTTCGGTGGTGTGCGCTGTTTCACTGGTGGTGATGAACAACCCGGTGCGCTGCGCGCTCAACCTGGTCGGCGTTTTGTTCAGTGTTGCCGTTTTGTTCCTGGAGCTGCATGCGACCTTCATCGCAGCCGTGCAGGTAATCGTTTATGCGGGCGCCATTATGGTGCTTTTCATATTCGTGATCATGCTCTTGAACCTGGGCACGCCGGAACCGGTTAAGAACGCGCTCAAACCGCAAAATTTCCTTGCAGTCGGCGCAGGAATCGTCCTGATCATCGTAATCGCTTCGGGGATTTTGGCACTTCCAAGCAGTTCCGTGCCATTGCTGGCAGGCATGACGGGCGCGTTCGAGGTTGGAATCAACCTGTTTTCGCCGCAGTGGATATTTCCGTTTGAGGCCGTGTCTGTGCTGCTATTGATCGCGGCAATCGGCGCAGTTGTCCTTGCGAAGAAACGGCTTTCCTGACAACTCGGCCTACTGACCTTTTTCAGACTAACTCGTATGATTCAATCGATACCACTTAACGACTACTTGGTCCTGAGCGCGGTTCTTTTCACCATTGGTGCGACCGGCGTTTTGATCAAGCGCAACCCGATCATCATTTTCATGTGCATCGAGCTGATGCTCAACGCGGTCAACCTGACTTTCGTGGCGTTCTCGCGCTACCATCCATTGGTCGCAGGACAAGCGGACATGTCGGGGCAGATGATGGTTATCTTCGTGATGGCAGTCGCCGCTGCCGAGGTGGCCGTGGGACTGGGCATTATCGTATCGATTTTCCGAAACCGTACCAGCATCAACATCGACGAAATGGATGTAATGCGGGGTTAACGATTCACTATGCATGAGCTTCCTATCAATCCGTGGCTGATTCCGCTTTTCCCGCTGATCGGCTTCCTTATCAATGGCGTCTTCGGAACGAAGCTGCCGAAGTTCTGGTCTGGCCTGATCGCGACTGGAGCCGTCTTTGCGTCATTCATCGTCGCTCTTATCGTTTTCGGCACTGTGCGAAGCGATGCAGGTCCGTATATTAGCTACCTGGCTCCGTGGCTTGTAGTACCTGGCTTCGGCGGGGTCGCTCCGCTGACGATCAACTGGGAAACTCTGATCGATCCCTTAACCAGCCTCATGCTGCTGATCATCACGGGAATCGGCGGCCTGATTCACATGTACTCGATGGGGTATATGGCCGCAGACAATGGCTACTCGCGCTTCTTCACCTACCTCAACCTGTTTATCTTCTTCATGCTGCTGCTTGTCATGGGAAACAACATGCTGATGATGTTTGTCGGTTGGGAGGGTGTCGGTCTCTGCTCGTATCTGCTGATCGGTTTCTTCTTCGAGAAGCATTCTGCCGCCGCCGCCGCGCTTAAGGCGATGGTGGTCAACCGTGTTGGCGACGTTGGCGTGCTAATCGGCATGTTCCTCGCGTTCAAGTACTTTGGAACGCTTGATTTCCACCAGGGCAATGCCGGTGTTCCTGGAATTCTGGATGTCGCGCCGACGCTTGGATCGCTGCTCGCGGCGTCGCCCGCAATCGCCGCTGCGATATCAACGATTTGTTTGATGATCTTCTGGGGCTGTACGGGCAAATCCGCTCAGATTCCGCTGTACACGTGGTTGCCTGATGCGATGGAAGGCCCGACGCCGGTCTCCGCGCTCATTCATGCCGCAACAATGGTGACTGCCGGAGTCTATCTCGTCTCACGTCTGCACAGCCTGTTTGAGCTGTCGCCGCTCGCGATGTCCTGGGTTGCTGCAATTGGAATCGCGACGGCACTTTTCGCCGCGACTATTGGCCTTGTGCAAAACGATATCAAGCGCATCCTGGCGTACTCGACAGTTTCGCAACTTGGCTATATGTTCGCCGCTTGCGGAGTTGGCGCTTTTGCCGCTGGCATGTTCCATGTGATGACGCATGCGTTCTTCAAGGCATGTCTTTTCCTTGGCTCCGGCGCTGTCATCCACGCCATGGAGCACGCGATCCATGCAAGGCATGAGGCTGCGCATGGCCACGACGATGCTCATGCTGAGCACGACACCAAAGTTTCGAACCCGCTTGGCCCTGATCGGGATGATCCGCAAGATGTCCGCAACATGGGAGCGCTGCGCACCAAGTTGCCAGTGACCCATGCAACCATGTGGGTTTCGACCTTCGCAATTGCCGGTATTCCGCTTTTTTCAGGATTCTTTTCGAAGGACGAGATTCTGGCCCAAACGGCCGGGGTCAGCATGGTCATCTGGCTAGTTGGGGCGATCACCGCTGCGTTGACCGCGTTCTACATGATGCGCTTGATGTACAAGACTTTCTACGGCACGGCCAAGACCGACGACGCAGCGCATACGCACGAAGCATCGACTTCCATGACAGTTCCGCTCATCATCTTGGGAATCGGAGCGCTTGCCGGAGGGTATGTGGGTCTGCCGTCCTCAATCACTCATACGACTGCGCCGCTATTTGCGTTCCTAGCGCCTGCTACGGGCGCTCTTCCTGAGCGTGAGCCACTTATGTTCGGAGCGCTTGGCCTCCTGGGAATTTCTTCTGCAATTGCGATCATCTTTTTGGCTTATTCCTACTTCGCTTATAAAGCCAAGGATGGTCGTGATCTGCTCATTCCCGCTGGAGATAAACCGAAAGCATGGGTCTATATGCTGGTGCTGAACAAGTACTACGTGGACGAACTCTACTATTACGTGTTCACGGTCGGGGGCAGATTCATTTCCAACCTGCTCTATACGATCCTTGACCTGCGCATTGTAGATGGCATCGTAAATGGCGTTGCCTGGGTCACTGGACAAGTCGGCGCTGCTGCCAGGACGCTTCAGACCGGATATGTCCGCAACTACGCGTTCTCGATGGTTATCGGAGTGCTGTTTGTCGTAATTGCCTGCTACCTTGGCTACCATAGGATCGAGACGCCCTAGGCTGCGCGCATCAACGAAATCTTAATCATGCAAATACCGCATCTGCTCAGTATCGTTATATTCCTGCCGCTCGTTTTCGGGTTCGTGCTGCTTTTCGTTGATAAGGAAAAGGCAAGCGCGCACGGAGGGATCGCGCTCGCCGGAACTCTGGCGACGTTTCTGGTCTCGCTCTTGGTCTACTTTGGCTACCACTCGGGTGGAACAGATCAGTTCCAGTTCAAGGAGATGGGACAGTGGGCGCCTGGCCTGCACATCAACTACAATCTCGGTGTTGATGGCATCGGCGTACTGATGGTGCTGATGACGACGGTCATCTTCCCATTTGTCGTCGGCATTTCTCAGCGCCAGATCAAAGAGCGCACCAAGATGTTCTACTTCCTGCTCCTGCTGGAAGAGACGGCCATCTTGGGGACATTCACCGGCCTCAACCTGGTGCTGTTCTACATCTTCTACGAAGCGATGCTGATACCGCTCTATTTCCTGATTGGAATGTGGGGCGGCGAAAAGCGCGTCTATGCGACGCTCAAATTTTTCCTGTACACGATGGTCGGCTCGATGCTGATGCTTGTTTCGATCATTTCGATGTACTTCATGGTCGGAACGTTCGACTTGCAGACGCTTCAGGGGCTGCTCCCGACTTATCTCTGGTCGCTCCCGGGGCACGGACTGCCGGTGGAAATGCTGCTTTTTGGCGGATTCTTCGCGGCGTTTGCGGTAAAGGCACCGCTGTGGCCGTTCCATACGTGGGTGCCTGACGCGTACACCGAAGCGCCAACCGGAGCGACTGTCATTCTCGTTGCGCTGAAGATGGGCCTTTACGGCTTCATTCGCTTCTGTTTGCCGCTCTTCCCACATGCCGTTCAGGAGTGCGCGCCTGTGATCGTTGCGCTTGCTGTCATCGGCGTGATTGTCGCCGCGCTGACCGCATCCGTGCAGACGGATATGAAGCGGCTGCTGGCATACTCATCGGTTTCGCACATCGGCGTGATCATGCTCGCCATCTTTGGCCTAACTGCAGCGGGAATCAGCGGCAGCGTTATCCAAATGTTTAGCCACACCCTGACCACCGGTGCGCTGTTCATCATCGTCTCGCTGATCGCTGTCCGGCGCGGTGGAAGCTACGCGATCGCCGATTATGGCGGCGTCTGGAAGGTCATGCCGTACCTGGGCGCACTCTTTGTGATGGCGACACTTTCCGCAATCGCGTTACCCGGCACATCTGGATTCACCGGCGAGTTTTTGATGCTGATCGGATCGTTCCAAACGCATCCGTGGGCGGCTGGAATTGCGACAACCGCCGCGATCTGGTCGGCCGTCTACATGCTTTGGATGTATCAGCGTGTTATGACCGGTCCAATCGTCAAGCCGGAAGTCGCCGAAATGCGTGATATCCGGCCGCTGGAAAAATGGGTTCTCGTGCCGCTCATTCTGATCATCATCTGGCTTGGCGTCTATCCAAAACCGTTTGAGGACAAGATCAACACGCCTGTCACGACGATCCTTGCGCAGGTCGGAGTCCCTATCATCGCGCCTTCACCGATTGGCGGGGCTGGCACGTTAGGCGCGCCGGCCGTGGCTTCATTGCCGGTCAAAAGCGATGGAGTCGTGCAACTGGCGCATCGCTAGGACCTCACTTATTTAGTCACACATTATGCAACCTAACGATATCAACGTTATCTCGCCCTTCTTGGCCATTGTCGTCACTGGCATGGTGGTACTGATCGTCAACCTGTTCTTGCCAAAGGATCGCAAAGGTCCGCTGATCGGCCTGTCCATACTTGGCATCGTTCTAACGATGTTCAGTACAATTAATTTGTGGGGCAAGGACGAGACCGGATTCAATGGAACAATTGTCGGCGACAACTTCGCGCTCCTGTTCCAGTTTGTGATCTTGATCGTGACCGCACTGGGCGTGCTCCTTTCGGAAAAGTACATTCAGCAGAAGGGCATCAATTACGGCGAATACTACGCACTGATGCTGTTCTCCGCGAGTGGCGCGATGCTGATGGCCGCAGCCCGCGAATTGATTACCATTTTTGTCGCACTCGAGATATTGTCGATTGCGCTGTATATTTTGTCTGGATTCGCGCGTACCGAGGAGCGATCCGAGGAAGCTGCCGTCAAATATTTTCTGCTCGGCGCGTTCTCATCGGGATTTTTCCTATACGGCATCGCACTTTTCTACGGTGGAACGGGGACGACCCTACTTTCAACATCTGCACTTGAACTGCAGACGACAGCTAACGCTGCATTCTCGCTAACAAGCCCCTACACAGTCGCTGGGATCGCGTTCTTGTTGGTCGGACTCTGCTTCAAGGCGGCGATTGTTCCGTTCCACTCGTGGACTCCGGATGTCTATCAGGGCGCGCCGACTTCGGTGACGGCATTCATGTCCGCCGGCGCGAAAGCGGGCGCATTCGCCGCGCTGATCCGCGTCATGGTGGTGGTCCTACCGGTCAGCGTCATTTGGCATGACGTTGTTTGGATTCTTGCGGCTGCGACCATGATCGTGGGCAACGTTGTTGCGGTCTGGCAGCGCGACGTCAAGCGCATGCTTGCGTACTCCAGCATCGCTCATGCGGGCTATATTTTGGTGGGAGTTCTGGCTGCCAACGCGGAGGGTAGGGCGGCGGTGCTCTACTACATGTTGGTCTACACGTTTATGAACCTCGGTGCGTTTGGCGTACTAATTCTGCTTGCCAGGCAAGGTCAAGATCGCAGCCAGATTGTCGATCTACGGGGCCTCGGCAGGCAGCATCCATTTGCCGCGGTGCTAATGAGCATCTTCATGTTCTCGCTTGCCGGGATTCCTCCTGCTGCAGGCTTCTTTGGAAAGCTCTACATTTTTGAGGCGGCTATCCATGCGCATTTGGTTGGGCTAAGTATTGTCGGCCTGCTCGCTAGTGTTGTAGGCGTGTTCTACTACCTGATGATCGTCGTCAACATGTGGATGGTCGAGCCGGAAGAGGGACGTCAAATCGGGACTCTTTCGTGGTCTGCTGGGACGAATATCGCGCTCGTATTGTCTGCCGTGATGACCTTCCTCTTGGTCATTTTCCCGGCTGGCGTGCTTAACACGGTGCAAACGGGCCAGGATGTCTCGCCATCCGAAGCCTCAATTGAGGCCGATGCGGCTCTTCACCCGAACAGTTACGCTGCCGAACGTTCAAGCGCGATCCAGATTCCACCGAAGACGCAGTAGAGCGGCTGGACAGCACTTTTGAAGGGCTCGTACGAATGACAAAGCGCATCGACCACTTTTAGGTCGATGCGCTTTGCTACTTGCTCAAGAGGCGAAAGCCTCCGTCCACTATCCGGCGTTCGCATTCTTGACAGTTGATGCCAGCTTTATATAGTACGGCTTAAATCCGTAATGGCGCATCTCGGCATAGGCTCGGTCGAACGTCCAGTGGTCGTCAATGCGGCGGTACAGTCCGATCATAGCCCCTGTACGGTCCGCGCCGTACTGGCAATGGACAAAAACCGGATGCTGCTTTGCCTGCGCGACAATCGCCAGAAACGTCTGCTTCTCCTTCGGCGTTGGCGGATCGCTCCCCATCGGCAAGTTGACAAACGTCATCCCAAGCTGCTTCACGACTTCCGATTCCGCCTTGACGTGTTTAGGGGATATCCGCAGGTCAATGACGGTTTGGACACCCATTTTCTTCAGATCCGCGAGGCCCGCGTTTGTCGGCACTGCACCGCGGTAAAGACCGGGGTCAACAATGCCGAAATTGGGAATACCATTTGGCGGAGCAGCAAGTGACGGGATCGCCGATATCAACAAAGATGCGGCTAAGACAACGGTACAAAGGGAAAGGTTTTTCATCTTTCACATTCTATCATATTCTTAGTCGAACTCAATTTCATGCTGACTTGGTGCCATGCGGCCAAGCATCAAATTGCTGATATTTGCTTTCGTATTGTTTCGTTTATGGAAATTGACTGCAAGCGTTGCCTAGTAGTTGTTTACGAATATGCCCTGCTTGGTTGACAAAACTGCTTTCGCTTTATTATAATGCTTGGAACGAAGCCGCCACGCGCTTTCTCGCGCTCCCCGCGGCGATATGGAGGAGATTTACTTGAGCCTCGTTCAGAAACTTTCCGGCAGGGTTGGCGCAGTCGCCATTTTCGGCCTGCTGACATCGTTGTCGCAGACCGCTTCGGCATCTGCTGCGGGTGAGGGACGATCCATCCCGTACGACAGCAGCGCCAACGCCCCGTTGCTTTTTGTGCTTATCGCTTCCGTAGTGGCCTTGCTCTACGGATTCTTTATTCGCTATAAGGTCTCCCATGCGTCGTCGGGCACGGCGGCGATGCAGAAGGTCGGTCAGGCGATCCGCGACGGCGCTATGGCGTACCTGCGCAAGCAGATTATTGCCATGCTACCGTTCGTACTTGTGCTGTGCATTGGCCTTTTCTTCCTATACAAGAGCCAGCCTGGATATTCCACGACCGTCTGCCTCGGAGTCGCCCTATTCTTTATCGTTGGCGTCTTTTGTTCGTATGTCGCCGGATTTGTGGGCATGAACATGGCGACATCGGGCAATCAGCGCACCGCGTTTGCCGCGTTGACATCCTATAAAAAGGCGCTGGAGATGGCGTTTCAGTCTGGCGCGGTCGCTGGAATGATGACGGTTGGCCTCGGCCTTCTTGGCGCGGCGGTGATTTTCCTGATATACAAAGGCGACGCGATGAAGGTGCTCGTCGGCTTTGGCTTTGGCGGATCGCTCGCGGCGCTGTTTATGCGCGTTGGTGGCGGCATCTTCACGAAAGCCGCCGATGTTGGCGCAGACCTCGTCGGCAAGGTCGAGCACAGCATTCCCGAGGACGATCCTCGCAACCCGGCGACCATTGCGGACAACGTTGGTGACAATGTTGGCGACTGCGCGGGCATGGCCGCGGACGTTTTTGAATCCTATATAGTCACATTGGTTGCCTCAATTATTTTGGGTGCGACTGCCGGAGCGGCTGGGGCGAGCCAGGCTGTGCAGATGGGCATGGTGATGCTCCCGCTAGTGATTCACGGCATCGGCATTTTTGCATCAGTGATCGGCATCGCGACCATGCGCGGCAACGATGACGTAAACAGTGATGCAATGGTTTCGATTACGCGCGGTCTTTGGACCACGGCAATCCTTGCGACCATCGGCTTTGGCGCTGCGATCATGGTCGTCATGCCGCAGTTCAAGGACGGGGTCGATATCGACGGCCTCCATTTCGAGTCCTGGCGGTTCTTTGCGTGCTCGCTGCTGGGTGTCATCCTTGCAATTGCGATCACTTACCTTACCGAGTATTTCACGGGAACGGACAAAACCCCAGTCACTGAAACGGCAAATGCAGCGCGCACAGGCCCAGCCACTCTTTTGCTTTCCGGGTTTTCGCTTGGTCTGGAAAGCGCGACTTGGGGCGCTGTTTCGATTGCGGTAGCGCTGTTTGCCGCACTTGTGATCTTCAAGTTCGATCCACTGATGGCGGCATATGGCATCGCTCTTGCTGGTCTTGGCCTCTTGACCACTACCGGATACATCCTGGCGATGGACACGTTCGGCCCGATCTCCGACAACGCCAACGGCATTTTCGAGATGTCGGGCGTCCTTAATGATAAGAACGCGCTCAATGGTGCAACCCCAGGAAAGATGTCTGGCGACAAAGTAGTCGCGCGGCTCGACATGGCGGGAAATACGACTAAAGCTTTGACCAAGGGCTTCGCCATTGCAACGGCCGTCATTGCCGCTGTCGCGCTCTTCCGTACATACGTCGGCGAGACCAACTTGGCGCAACACGGTTTGCGCCTCGATGATCCGCAGGTGTTCATCGGCCTGCTAATTGGCGGTGCAGCACCGTTCCTGTTCTCGTCGTTCGCGATCAAAGCGGTGTCGCGGGCTGCGATTGGCTTGGTGCTGGAGGTGCGGCGACAGTTCCGCGAGATGCCCGGCATCATGCAGGGAACTCAAACTCCCGACTACGCTCGCTGCGTCGCGATTTCAACTGCAGCAGCGCAGCGCGAATTGCTCAGCCCCGGCATCTTGGCTATCTGCCTTCCGATCCTGATCGGATTCGCCCTCGGACCGCTCGCACTCGGCGGCTATCTCGCCGGTGCGATCGTAACTGGCCAACTCATGGCAGTTTTTCTGGCCAATAGCGGCGGAGCGTGGGACAACGCCAAGAAGAAGATAGAGGACGGTCTGCTTGGAGGCAAAGGCACCGACGCGCACAAGGCCGCTGTCATTGGCGACACGGTTGGCGATCCATTCAAGGACACCGCTGGCCCAGCACTTAATCCGCTGATCAAGGTGATGAACCTAGTTGGCGTCCTGATCGGCAGCCTGATCGTTTCGCTGGACACGATGTCTTGGTCGCTGAGGGGACCAGTCATTTTGGTCACAGCAGCCGCGCTGATTTTCGCGATTCTCAGTTCCAAGCGCGACACGGGGATGGACTCCATGACAGAGGACACCATTGAGCCCGCGCACGTGACCGTGATGGCGGAAACGCAGGACGCAAAATCGACTCCCTCGCCTTTACGTCGCGATTAGCTAAACCTGTCTATCGAGTGATCGGCTGCGTTGCGTCGGGCAGAAAAAGAAGCCCGGCCCGCGCAGCTGATTTTTCATTTGCTCACGCCGACTTCAGGGCCTGCATTCATTTTGACTGGTCGGCAGAAGGTGAATTAGGTTGAGTCGGGGCTGGAACTGAAGTCGTGCTTGGACTTGCAACTGCTGGCGTACTCGGCGTACTTGTCGCAGCAGGGGTCGATTTTCGCAGATACATCTTCGAGTGTGCGTAATCGAAGGTGACCACAAACGAAGCGAGCATTGGTTCGCCAATTCGCCCGTCGAACTGCGTATCGGTAGAGTCCGTCGGCAAAACAAGCGTAGGCAGGACACCGTTGTATTGCAGGCTGTGGTCAGAGCCGAGCCAAAGCGACTTTAGATCGTAAACATCTGAACTCATTGGCCCGCCTACCGATTTGGATTCAACCGAACCAATCTTGACGAAGTTCTTTGTGACATCGTGCGCGGCGGCAAAGTTCGGCAGCAATTCAGCGGGAAAAGCGGATCCGCTGTCCACTTGCAGGTTTGCCTCAAACCCTCCAATTTCACCTTTGAGGACTGGGTATCGATGCTTGCCGAGCATAATCACGATCTCCTGATCCTCTGGCGTAGGTTTGAACGAGTCCGGAGTAAATAGAGACAGGGTGTTGTTCCCAAAGTCGATCTGAACTGTGTAGGTGTTGAACAAAGGCGCTCCAATGTAGCCGTCCACGGAAATGTCGGAGGGCGCCACTGTAGTAACGGGATTATCGACTTCGAAAGTGCCGATCGTGAGCTTCCCAATAGTTGTCTGCGAAACCGGCTTATAGGCACCGTCGGTGCCGGCAAGTTCAATCGTTCCGCTCGTGGTCGCCATCTTGTCAGCATCAACAACTTTTTGAGATAACATCACAGTCTCAGCTCCGCTATCGATGCCAAGCGAGTGTGGGCCGTGACCATCAATCATTACGTCCACAATGATCTTGCTGTTGACAACCTTAATGGGTACGGTTATACTCGTCGGCGCCGCGTCACCAAATGCGCGGAACGCTGACGAGAAGGCGAATACCATAGTAGCGGCGTAAGTGCAGATATATTTGCGTGTCATACTTGTAAAGTCGGACAGATTGTAGCATCTGCGTCCCTTGATGCGACCGCCTCCGCAATTTACTCACTTGGACTCAAGTACGCGTGTGGGACGAGTGAACGATGCCTTTTCAGGGGTAGGAAGCAAGGGGATTTTGCAAAGTTGGAAGGTCCAAACATTATGCTACAATCGGAAACCATGTCACGAAAAATCCAAGTTTTGGCGGTGATCGCGTACGCGATTCTCTGCCTCGCAATGTCAAGTGCATCTGTCAAAGCAGCTTCGGGGAATGATGCGATTCCCTTCAAAGTCGTTAACAACAAGATCATCGTTCAGGTGATGCTAGACGGCAAAGGTCCTTATTCGCTCGCACTTGATAGCGGCGCCCAGACATTGATGCTCTCGCAAAAGGTGATCGATTCTGCCAACATTCAGACAACATCGGCCACCGCCGCGGCTGGCACAAACGATGCAACCGCAATGCAAGCCAAGATCGGGAAGATGACCCTCGGCAGCTTCGAGCTCGACAATCCAATAACGACCGTTGCTCCAAGTTCCTTGCCGCTGGATGGTTACATTGGTGCGCCACTTTTCAATGCCTATGTTGTTGAGATTGATTTTCGGCACAACGTGCTCCGACTTTATCAGCCTGATCAGTTCAAGGCAAACCGAGGCGACAAAGCGGTTGATCTCACCATTGGAGTCTTTGGTTATCCAATTGTCTATTGCAAGCTTGGTGGCGTGCCGACGGAAATGCAGGTCAACTGCGGCTCCGCATATCCAGCCGAGCTTATGCCCACCTTTGCTCAATCACACGCCGTACCTACAAACTTTGAAAAAGTGGGTTCCGTCCCGACTGGCGCCAGCAGTGGCCCGTCGAGTGCAGACGTTTTCGATATGAAGTCCATCGCATTCGGAAATAACAAGGATCTTACGTTTGTTGGGCCGCTTCCGGCGCTCGTTTTGCCCGAAGATGCGAGCAACGTGCCCTATGATGGCCGTATCGGTGAGCCGTTGTTGTCGGGGTTCGTCGTTACATTTGACTACGCGCACTCCAAAATGTATCTGCGCGAATCACAGGAAATGCAGCCGATTGTGCCGGACTCGGCTCAGTCGGTTTCTGGCGGGGCACCCATCCCGCCGACCCCGGGCTTTAAGCCTCCAGCGTCTGAATGATGCTTAGAACAACCCGATTGAACGTCATCCTGCCAGCGATTACCTGCGTCATGTCGTCACCCTCTTGACGATGCTTAGTTCTACTGGCTGGCGGGCGCGGTGAACGGCAATTAGGTATAATCCCTAGGTGAGCAAGACCACGTCGCTTCATTCAATCCATGTTGCGCTAAAGGCGCGCATGGTCCCGTTTGCTGGCTGGGATATGCCCGTCTCGTATCCGATCGGCACGGTCGGCGAAGTTCGGGCCTGCCGCACGAATGCTGGTCTCTTCGACGTTTCCCACATGGGCGAAGTGATGGTCACAGGCGAAGGCGCGCTCGCGTTTCTCCAATACATCACAACGAACAATGTCGCTAAACTTGCGGATGGCGACGCCCAATACTCCATGCTTCTCAACTTAGAGGCGGGCGTACTTGACGACATCATCGTCTACCGCATCGCAGCGGAAAACTTCATCGTAGTCGTTAACGCTTCCTGCCACGACAAGGACTTGGCCTGGATACAGGACAACGCTGCGAATTTCGCCGTCAAAATCGTTGACCTTTCCGATCTGACGGCCCTGATTGCCGTCCAGGGGCCAGAAGCGGTCGCAATGGTCGCCAAAACCACCGCAGCCCCGATTGCATCCCTCAAGCGGTTTCAGTTTCTCCGCGCGGAAGAAGATGGCATTCCGGTCCTATACTCCCGCACCGGATATACGGGCGAGGATGGCTTTGAACTGTTCATGCCGTGGGAGAATGCGCCTGAAATCTGGCAGAGGTTTTTCGAACTTGAGGCTGTCCCATGCGGCTTAGGTGCGCGCGATGTGCTGCGCCTGGAGGCTGCCTATCCGCTTTACGGCCACGAGCTTGATGAGATGCATACGCCCGCGGAGTCAGGGACATACTGGGCTACGAAAATGCTCAAGGGAGAGTTCATCGGCCGGTCATCGCTCGAAAAGCAGCTTGCCGCAGGAGTCGCCGAGACGATTGTCGGAATCAAGATGGTTGATCCGCCGAACTCCATCCCGCGTGAAGGCTGCGCACTGTTTCTTCCCGATGTCGAAGGGCCGATTGGGGTCGTGACCAGCGGGACGCTATCGCCCATGGCGGGCTGCGGGATTGCTATGGCGCGCCTGCGTGTTGAAGCATCAACACTCGGCACTGATCTCCTTGTGGATATTCGCGGACGGCGCGTGCCGGCAAGACTCGTCAAGCTGCCGTTCTATCGGAACGGCGTTTGACCAAAATTAGAAAGCATAACTAAGAGCGGAGACAAAATGGCGGACACATCAAATCTCAAATACACCAAAACGCACGAGTGGGTGCGGATCGAGGGCGATAGCGCCGTCGTGGGCATCACTAAGCACGCCGAGGAAGAGCTAGGCGATGTCGCGCTCGTCCAGCTTCCGGAAGTCGGCCGGATTCTCCAACACGACGACAAGTTTGGCGAGATCGAAAGCATCAAGGCTGTCTCTGAGCTGTACGCGCCAGTCGCCGGGGAAGTGATCGCCGTCAACGATGCGCTAAACTCCGCCCCTGAAACGGTCAATGCCGACCCGTACGGCGAGGGTTGGATGGTTAAAATCCGTGTCAAAAACCCTGACGACGTTGGCGGGCTTCTCGACGAGGCCGCATACAACGAACTCATCGAAGCTTAGTTATCAAACCCGCGCGGCAGTGCCGCACCACTTATTCATTCGATAGGAACCACTGTTAGAAATGTCCTACATCGCAACCACCGACGATGACCGCAGATTGATGCTGCAAAAAATCGGCGTGGGCTCAATTGACGATCTATTTGCCCCCATCCCGCTTGACCTTCAAGTGCTGCGGGAGCTGAATATTCCGGCCAAGTTAGATCAAATTAGCCTCACCAAACACTACCAAGCGCTGGCCAAGAAAAATGCCAACGCCGACGACTACCCGTGCTTCCTGGGCGCGGGCGTCTACGATCACTATGTTCCGCCAACGGTTGGTGCGATCACAGGGCGTAGCGAGTTCTACACGTCCTACACGCCCTATCAGCCGGAAGTGTCGCAGGGAACGCTACAGAGCATCTACGAATTCCAGACGCTGATCGCCGAACTTTACGGCATGGATATCGCGAACGCTTCAATGTACGATGCTGCGACTGGCTTCGCGGAAGCCGCTATCATGGCTGCGGATCTCAAGGGGCGGAAGAAGGTAGTCGTGCTCGATTCGTTGCAGCCGTCCTACATTGACACCATCGAAACTTACCTGCGGCACATGGATATCCAGCTTGTCCTTGCGCCAACGCCAGAAGGGGCAGGGGACATAGAGGCGCTAAAGACGCTTGTGACAGACGATGTCGCGGCGATCCTGGTCCAACATCCTAATTTCTACGGTAACCTGGAAGACATGCACGCCATCGGTGATCTTGCGCGTGCGCACGGCGCGCTGTTTGTCGCCTGTGTTGATCCAATCAGCCTTGGACTGCTCACACCTCCAGGCGAATACGGCGTCGATATTGCGCTAGGGGAGGGGCAGTCGCTTGGCTGCACGATGGGCTATGGAGGGCCGCTGCTCGGCCTGTTCGCCTGCAAAAAAGAGTACATGCGCCGCCTGCCAGGACGGATTGTCGGTGCGACCAAAGACATCGAGGGGCGCAAAGCGTATGTCATGACCCTACGCACGCGTGAGCAGGACATCCGCCGCGAACGTGCGACGTCAAACATCTGCACAAATGTCGCGCTGTACGCGCTCGCTGCGACCGTCTATCTCGCAACCATGGGCAAGAAGGGAATGCGTAAGGTCGCCGAGCTTTGCCTGCAAAAGGCGCACTACGCTTCGGAGCAGATCGAACGTCTCGATGGCTTTTCGCTGACATACTCCAACGCCAAATTCTTCAAGGAGTTTTCGATCGTTACCCCAATTGAAGCGAAGGAGGTGAACCGCCAGCTTTTCGAACGTGGAATTATCGGCGGATATGCCGTAGGGGAGTGCGAGATGCTGATTGCGGTCACCGAACGCCGCACCAAAGCTGAAATCGATCAGCTCGTTGACGCGCTTGCCGCGATCTATACCGCGTCGGCGCGACCCAAACGCACCGCGAAAAATGAAAGGAATGGCGGAAATGTCCTATCAAGCCGAAGTACCGCTGCTGTTTGAGGAGAGCCGACCTGGCCGATGCGCGGTGGAGTTGCCTGAACTAGATGTCCCCGAAAAGCTGCTCTCCGACCTGCTTCCGGAGGGCCAACTACGCGGCGACTTGCCGCTTCCGGAGCTTTCAGAGCCGTCGGTGATCCGTCACTACACCAACCTCTCGCAGCGGACATATTCCATCGACAGCGGCTTCTATCCGCTTGGTTCATGCACAATGAAGTACAACCCCAAACTGCACGAGGACGCCGCGCGCCTCTCCGGTTTCGCCAGGTTGCATCCGTACACGTCCGATGAACTCGCCCAAGGCGCACTTGAGGTGCTCTTCGACATGCAGAACATCCTGGCCGAAATTGCCGGCATGGACGCGGTCAGCCTGCAGCCAGCGGCAGGCGCGCATGGTGAGCTTTTGGGGCTAATGTTGATCAAAGCTTATCACCAGGATCGTGGCCTAGACGAAATCAAAGACACGATTCTGGTACCAGAAGCGGCGCACGGCACAAACCCAGCGTCGGCAGCGCGCTGTGGCTACAAAACCGTTTCGGTGAAGTCAGACTCGCACGGCCGTGTTGATCTAGAGCATTTGAAATCGCTCATCAACGAGCGCACCGCCGGGCTAATGTTGACCAATCCCAACACGCTGGGTCTGTTCGAAGGCAGCATAGCCGAGATTTCCAGACTCATCCACGAAGCAGGCGGGCTGATGTACTGCGATGGCGCAAACATGAACGCACTTGTCGGACGCGCACGGCCAGGCGATATGGGCTTTGACGTCATGCATTACAACCTTCACAAGACGTTCTCGTCTCCGCATGGTGGGGGAGGGCCGGGTTCGGGGCCGGTTGCTGTCAAGCGCATTCTAGAGCCGTTCCTGCCCGTGCCAGTCGTGCGCAAAAAGGCGGATGGTTCGCTCTATCAGCACTACGACATCCCGCAAACAATCGGAAAAATCGCGTCGTACCACGGCTCGTTTATGGCGATCATGCGCGCCTACCTGCTGATCTTGTACTACGGGCGCGAAAATCTGAAGCAGATTTCGGAGAACGCCGTTCTCAACGCGAACTATGTTAAGGCTCAGCTTCAAGACGTCATTCCGCCAGCTTACGATGAGATTTGCATGCATGAGAT
Organism: uncultured Armatimonadota bacterium; assembly: GCA_963699265.1. GTDB lineage: Bacteria > Armatimonadota > Armatimonadia > Armatimonadales > Capsulimonadaceae > CAXSEA01. The sequence goes on from OY969427.1 coordinate 4,817,313, forward strand.
CGTATTGTCGGCCAAGAAGATCGTCAAGGAGACCGGCATCAAGGCGTACGACATCGCGAAGCGTCTGATGGACTACGGCTACCATCCACCAACAATCTATTTCCCGCTGATCGCGCCGGAAGCGCTGATGATCGAGCCGACCGAGACCGAGTCCCGCGAAACCCTGGACTCGTTTTGCGCCGCCATGCGCGCCATTGTTCAAGAGGCCACAGATTCGCCCGAACTCCTGCATGACGCACCCCACAACACGCCGGTACGCCGCCTGGATGAAGCCACCGCGGCGCGTCAACCAAACCTGCGATGGGAACCGGCAAAATAGACCGCCAATTGGAACCTTTGTGCTGGAATTGGATCGGTCTTGACGCGGACCCAATCGATTCCGACCAGCAAATGCCGTTCGACGAAGCTATTTTTACACGTGTAGGGCAGGGGACGGAGCGCTCGACGGTCAGGCTGTACAGATGGCGCACGTCGGCTGTGACATTCGGCAGATTGCAGTCGGAGGAGTCGGTTAGGGCGACCTACCCTGCTCTGCCAGCGTTTCGCAGGCCGACTGGCGGGCGGGCGGTCGTTCACGGCGACGACCTGACAATCTCGATAGCGGCTTCGAATGCGGACCTTGCTGTCATCGGCGTTAAGTCGACCAGCGTGATGTCCGTGTACAATTTATTGATCGAGCCCGTCGCTTTTGCGCTAAAGCAATTGGGTATGAATACCGATACTGGTATCAAGCGTCGAGTTATCCATGCCGGTTCGGATGAGGGGCGACGGAACTTACCGGTCGATTGCTTCGAAACGGTTGCGAAGTGTGATATTGTGGATGCGGAATATGGCATAAAGAGATTAGGTAGCGCGCTCCGGCGGTCTTCGAGCGCAGTCCTCCTCCAGATGTCACTTCGCCCGATGCCGCAATTCGATATTTTTGGCGAACCGTTCACCGGCGAATTACGTACTCAACTTGAGAGGTACCTGAAAATTGGAACTTGGCATTACGGATTTTGGACCAATGTCGCTGATCAAAGAACTTGAAAGCGAACTGCCGTTGCGCAAGAAGATCCTGACGTGCGACGATGAAAAAAACATCGTCCGCTTGATCCAGGTCAACTTGGAGCGGCAAGGCTACGAAGTAATCACCGCCTACAACGGCCGTGAATGCCTTGAAAAGGTTTCACTGCACCAGCCAGACCTGATTGTCCTCGACCTCATGATGCCGGAGATGACCGGCTTCGAGGTGCTCGAGGAGCTGAAAAAGCATCCCATGACGGCCGATATTCCGGTGATCATGCTAACTGCGCGCACACAGGATCAGGACGTTCTGCGAGGTTGGCAGGCTGGCGTCGAATGCTACTTGACCAAGCCGTTCAACCCGATCGAGCTGATAACGTTTATCAAGAGAATTTTCGCGGTAGTCGAAACGGAAGACGACGATGAGCAGAGATACGAGCTATAAGATGAGATCGATTCGGAATCGGGCTTAACCATGGACAACGAAGTCACTGTTTCTGAGCATTTGAAAACACCGGCAGACTCACAGACCAAAGCGCAGGTCGTCATCATCGCGGTAGCCACAGCCCTTGCCGCGGCGTTGGTCGGAGTCGCGTCCTACGTATACTTCCTCCGCAAAATCGCAAACAGCCCCAAGGGCATCCTGTCCAAATGCCGCGAAGCGATCAAGCAGATCGAACGTGAACTGGACTTCGCAGGACGGGCGTAGTTCGATCCGTTAACTCCTCACGCGTTTAAGCCAGTCGAACCATCTACCGCTGGTAAACCACTCCCCCAAGCTCATAGTTGGTTCCGATAATGCATACGAAGTAACATACTGCTCGTATTATTGCTTACTATCTGCGAGAAGAAGCATTTCCCTGACCGACCGCTCGACATGCGACTTCCCGAACATGTGCTCCACAATCTTCCGGTTTCTCGACAGAACAAGTGCGGCCACCTTGCGGTAAAAGTCCTTGTCGCCGATTTCGGGAACGTCCACACCCGCCAGCCTGAGACATGCAGCCAGAGAGAGTAGCGTTTCCTCAAGACCTTCGAACCTGCGCTTCGCAAGGCACGCGCGGCGGTAGTAGCGCCTCTGGCTTGCATACGCCGAAAGAACCTGCTTATCATCTGACATAGCGGTGAGACCATAGTATCCTTGCTTGACTCAAATTGCAAATAAACGGCGAAATAGCGGCTAGATGGGGCTAAAGCTCATCCTTGTCCCCACGCCGGAACAGACGGCTCGTGAAGACCCAGCGCCAGAAGATCAGCAACGTGGCCACGCCTGCAAAAGTCCAGACGACAAAGCAGCCGGAACCAAGACAGCCAGCCTGATCGGAATTGATCATAACGAAACCTCCCCCGTCGAAAAGCGGCCTCCAACCAAAAGATCATCGGCTAAGACTCGCTAAAGGAGTCAAGGCCAGGCGGCTACGCCGTGCTTCGCAGCCTGTGACTCCCGCTCGCTTCGCCCCGAATTCCGAGACTGTTGGAGGCCGTTTCCGAATGCCCCCTCCAACGGCAAACACGAACGAAAGGACAACACCAAGATGACCGACTACAAATACAGGCTAATCCGAAGCGACAAGACGATCATAGCCGAAACGGACGACGACATCGCGACCATGAAGAGCGCGATCCACGACGAACTTACGACAAATGGAATAGCGCAACGACCCGCATGGGCGCAGATCGCATACGCCTTCGAACTGGCCGCGCGGACGCCAGGCCGAGACTACTACATCAACGCCGGCAACGAAGTGTTCACGCTCAGGACACTCCCGATAACGCCCATTACGACCACGCAGGACGAAATACACTGCCAGACGTTCTAACGACGATCAAGACCAGGGCCGCCGAGAGCCATCAACGCGGCCCGACAAAGCCCCTTACGACCACGCCAAATAGCGCCCTATAGACGATGCCCACGCCCTGACCGCAAACTCGAAAGACGAAACGGCCAGGGCGCACGCCTTAACAACATCGAACAACATACCGACGTAGAGACCGGCGCACGCAAACTTTTCGATCATGACCAACCTCGACCAAACGAAATCAACCGGCTATCCTCAGCACTCACTTTGACCATCAGGCCGAACACATCCTCTGCGCACCATGCGAATAAGTGCACGCTCGGTCGATGAAATATCACCACGCAAACACTTAACCTCCCGGCGGAGATCATTGATGCTCATGGCAACAACCACCAGCGCGAAAGCCATACCACCAACGAAAAAACAAAAATTAACGAAGTCCACGACACTGCCCTCCCAAACGCGGCATACGCTCAGACATTCTCGCCGAACTGCATCGCCCAATCGGAATCGCCGCCGAGCACCTCGTCAACCACGCGCTTCATCCTGCTCTGGTCGGACACGTACTCGACAATAGAGCCGTCGAACCGTTCAATGCGCGATGTGTTACGGATCGTGTCAAGAACCGCCGCCGTCATCGGCGAACCGTCCGAGAACTTTGCAACGTCGCGAACTGGCAAACTTGCGGCAAGCGCGGTGCCTGGCTGCGGCGCAAGCTGCCTTGCCAGTCCCCTGCGCGTGCCTTGCCCGCTGCGAGAGCCGACGATATGCGCCGAATCGAACTTGTGCCAATGCTTATCGAGACGGTAGAACTTGCGGTCCTTGCAAACGCGCTTCGTAGGCGTATCGACCAGCTCTACATCGTAGAGACAGGCAACCGCCCAGCAGCCGATGAGATCCTCGAGCTGGGAAGGCTTTCCCCAGCGGTCGGGGCCAAACAGACGCTTGACCTTCCACACCTCCTGGGTCAAAGTCTCGGCAACCTTGGTTTCGGCATCCTGCAAACCATGCGCGATCCAGTAGAGAATGATGCCCATCTTGCCTCCTTGACGGAACTGACTAAGTTCGGCGTCCCCGGTCTTGGCATGATCGCGACGACCAAACCAGGTAGGGAACTCGTCCACAAAGGCAACGGTGTTATGAAGCTTCTTGAGATCGTCAAAGGTTTCGAAGTAGCCGACACCGGGCAAACCCGGCATCGGAAAATTGGCCGCCACATCCATACCCGAATGCTTGAGGGCATCTTCGGCCAATATGCATGCGAAGGTTGACTTGCCCGTTCGCGGAGGGCCAAGAATGCCCGTGATCACGCCACCCATATCAAAAACTCCTTAGAAGAAACGCAATCGACTCAGGGCCAAGAAACGATGTCACCGCAACGCAGAACAGCACGCACATAGAGAAACCGAAGATCGTCCCGAACACGAAGCCGGAGAAAAGCCCGGAGCCGTCACCGTGAAGAACCTCTGCGTAGAAATCCTGATTATCCACCAGCACCGCGCCCCCAGTTGATGATCTTCTTTACGATCTGATAGATGAACGCAATAGAACCGATGGTAAGAGACGCGGCCATGATCGGCACAAAACCGTCCGTAATCGGCAGATAGTTGTTCAGACTGAAGACATACGTTAGAACGGTCTGAATGTAGCCGTTGCCCGAAAGATGCAGATTCGGATCGGGAAGAAGCGCCACAATGTTGGTTATAATCCAATCCAACGCCTCCAAGAGAAGAGCGATGATCATTCCTAGATTCCCCTACCCATGAGCCAGGTGCGGACGTTCTGAGCCAAGCCCCACAGGAAGAACGACCACATGAGAACTAGCTCGGTGTTTCGCGCCCAGCGGATAGCCTGAGCGTAGAGCGTAAGGTCAATGGACTTCGGCACGGCATCGGGCCAGACGCTTGTAGAATCGTCCTGACGCATGCCGAACGGAATGTACTGGCTGCTGGGATGGATGAACGCTGAAGCGGACGGATGAGAGAACGGCCCGGCCACAGGCGAAGAACCAGCGACAGGGCAGCCACCATCGGCGAAATCGTCAAACGTGTAGAACTGAAAGTCGTAACCCTGCATGCCCGCACAGGACTGCGCCTCCTGCAATGCGCTCTCGATCTCGCCAGGAATGCCGAAAAGCCCGCGGTTGAACGCGCTCTGAAAATCTGCCATGACACCCTCCCAGACGCATTGCTGAGGAACGATCAGCCAGATTCCTATCTGAGCGATGTAGTTCAATATCTCACCGGGCCAGTTCAGCGGGTTAGGATCGAAAGACATGACGGGAAAGCCCGATCCGGCCCCACAGCCCTGATCGGGAAAGCCGCCCGTTCCCGTTGTGCCCGACGTGCACGGGCCGACAGTTATGTTGACCGTGAGAACATTGCCGTCGCTCAGAGTCGCGTAAACCGTGTCGGACGCGGAACCAGAGCCGGCCGTAAGAACGCCCGACTGACTGATCGAATCCTGCGTGTTAGCGTTAGACCACACAACGCCGAGCGACCCAAGACAACCGACAGAGTACGTTGCGGTACCAGACTCGCAGACCGCACCGGGGCCGGAGATGGAAGGCGAGCAGGGAGCCGTGCCGGTCGATCCACTGTTGGACTGAGGCCCCGAAAAAACGTTATGGCCAGAAGAGTTCGAGTTTGGGCCGCCCCCGGACGGAGGATTCGTGTTGGGAACCGAGCCGGAAGGCTGAGCCGTAGCGTGGGACGTTGACGGCATGCTCGCCGACTGCACGGCCAACGTTCCATGCCCCGTGACAACGCCGCCTGAACCCCTGCTATTCGACTGAGTTACGGGCTGAGACGCCGGATTGGAGTACTGGGAGCCGTGAGTAATAGTGGTGACGCTCGTGTTCTGAGACGTGGCCAGGGACGACGGATTAGTAGCGATAGTAGTTGGATTGCTGCTAGGCGTAGTGGTCGGGACAGTGTCGGAAGTGTCCTGAGTCGCGTTTGTATTGCTGCTGGGCTGGGAACTCGTAACTGGATTCGTCGTCGGATTCGTCGTCGGGTTCGTCGTCGGATTCGTCGTCGGGTTAGTCGTCGGGTTAGTCGTCGGGTTAGTGGTCGGGTTAGTCGTCGGGTTAGTCGTCGGATTAGTCGTCGGATTAGTGGTCGGGTTGGTCGTCGGGTTAGTGGTCGGGTTAGTCGTCGGGTTAGTATCCGGCTCAGTCGTCTGCACATTGCCCAGCGTCGAGGACGACCCGGAGGGGCCGGTCGAGGTCGCCACGACCGGATTCGGAGGATTAGGGACGATATACGTTCCGGCAACGTTGCACCAGAAAGGAAGCTGAATCGAAAAAACGCCGCCCTCGTTGTAATTCGTGTAAGTGTTGCCAGCCGCGTCAACCGGGAAGCACTCAAACCGCCAATAGGCAGTGTAGCCCGTACCGTTTTCAAGCGGGGGCATGCTCCAATCCATCGCAAAGGAGCCGCCCTGGGCGCACGTACCAGAGCCACCGGTCTGCCAAGTACCCGAAGTGTCCTGCCAACCCCACGCATAGAACCAATGATCTATGGTAACGCCAGGAATCGAGTAGCCATCGCCGATATTGGCGTGCGTCTCCTCGATATCAACGGTGTCAGGCTGAGAATCCGGCTGAACCGCGTCAAAAGAGGAATCCCAATAAGTGCAATTATACGATGGCTGACACGTCAACTGCGTGCTGAACGTCGACTCCCACTCGCTGGTGACAATATCCAAACCACTGTAGTAGCTGAAGTAGTAGGTCGCACCATTTTGGGCGGCGTTCTGATCGACGGTTATCTCAAAGCAGGATGTCTGAGCCGAAAAATTGTCCGTATTGACATTGCCGCCAAGCTCAACTATGTTCCACCCGCCCGGATCAGTGTTCGACCAAAGAATCACGCCCTGAGAATTGTAGATCGTCCAGCCGTTGAAATGGAAAAGCGCTTCGTGAGACGTTGCAGCGACATGCGGAGTGAATCGGCCACCCGTGCCGGTGTATACCGAAGACTGCGACCATGAGCGGACGGAAAAAGCCACCAGGGAAATCAAAACAAGAACTGATGCGAAAGCGCTACGCAACGGCCAGCTTCCTCCTGCCGAGCGATATGAGAATCACGCCAAGAAAGACCAGCGCGAGACCAAAGCAAGCGGCAGCCTTCCAGACGCGACCATTATCGCCATGATAGACGACACGGCCATCGACATATTCGACCGTGTTTCCCGAACGATCGTAGCCATACGCAACCACCGGCTTGGGAGGAGCGACAGCGACCGCGCAGCAGGAAGTAACAACAGGATGCACACCAAGAGAACGCATGCGGTCATTGCCGGAAGCAACGTCGATAGGAACCTGGTAGTCAGCGATGACCGCAGAGAGACGGCCAAACGGATCTCCAGGATTGCACGGGCCAACCGCCAAACTTGGGTTCGAAAGCGGACGGGCAGCGTACCAGGAGCGCACACCGCCATTGTGAAGATCGCCAAGATAGGCAGGGCAGCCCGGATGAGCATCGTAATAAGCAACAAGGCGCGGATCAAGCTGATGCGCGGAGAGCTTATACCGATCCGAGTCGCTGTCAGCCTGCGCCTGAAGCGCGTCGATCCGAGCATAGTACGAGGAATCATGGTCAAAGGGCTGACAGCCGTCGGCAAAAACACATCGCGGATGCGCGAGGCAAAAAATCAGCATTAGAACAACTGACCCAGCCAAGCCCACATCACCGCGACTACGGCCATCCAGGTGAGACAAAAGAGCAATGCGACCAACAGCTTTTCGCCCCAGTTCGATCCATTCAATGAGATCACCTACCCTCATCCATCCAAAAAGAAGGGCAACCATCGCAAGCGGAAAGAAGCCCAAGGACATGAAAGCACCCATGCCGAGATGCAGACAAACACCCGCCAGGGCCGCCCTAGACCGCCAGCTCGGGACGAAATAGCAGACCCCGATCATGAACTCGGTAAACAGCGTTCCCCAGGTGTAGACGCACGATCCCAACGGAGTCAGGGAAAAGGGCAGGGGATAAACGCCGAACTTGTCCATGCTCATGACCAGCGAGACGGCGCGGCCACTAATCCACTCGCTACCACTAGCCTTGCCGATTGAGGTGCTGAGATACGCGCAACCGATCTGAAACGACCAGAGCCAGTAGAACCACACCGGAATGAGCGGACACGACCACGCGAAGCGGCGCTGATGCCAATCGAACGTAAACGGCACGATGCGCGGTCCAAAGGCGAACATGAACGCGAGAACGTTGAGAACCGTGTCCTCGCCCTCCATGATCAAACCGGCGCGGTGCGGAACCGTACAGCAGCAAAGCCAAAGCCAGATTCCAACAGACCGGCCACCGACTCCAAGACAGAAAAGCGAAGCCGCGACCGCCATAGACACCAGGAACCAATCCACGGTAGCGAGGTTGGGATAAAGGCCAAGTATTCCAAGCCGACCCAGGCACCAGAAGTAATCGGACGCGCCCGTCGCACTATCCACGCCACCAGGAAGGAACCATTCCCGGCGATCCGGCCAAAGCTGAACAACGTCAATGACGCAGATCAGGCAAAACAGCACCTTCGCATAGACCAGGCCATCGGCGAGAACAAGCCTGTTCCACGGCTTTGAAGGAACGCGACCGATTCCGTCGCTCAAACGAAGGTCAACGACGAAATCCCGCCATTGCGTCCAGCCGCCGAGCAGCTCCCAGGGAGACGGACGGCTCCCAGTCCCAGAGTTCAGCGTATTGGAATCCAGCCTTTCCTTCCAGTACGTCGCCCGACAGCCGCCACCGCTCGAATAGTCTGTAGTGCCTGTAGTTTCTGTTGCCGTCGTGTCTGAACGCATAATAGCAAAGACTCCAATATCCAGGAACCCAACCGATAACGTTGTCACAGTACCTCACCCATCGGTGATCAAAGAAACGCTCAAGCATCGTCCGGCGACGAGGAACCGGGGACGACCAGACATCTGAGCAAGACTTCAACGTGTCGTCACCGCACCCACGGACGATGAGGACAGTATCCTGCTGACCAGGATCAGGGGCAAAGTACAACCAATTTTGCCAAGTGCCGGTCAGACGACCGTAGTTGTTGACAACAGGAGCGATCGCCTGATGAAGACGCCAGTCGAACGGCAACTGCCAGAGCGCCGTCGCAATGCAGTGGAACCAAAGCCAGCAGTACACAAACCGAGACCTATTTTCGATGCTGAACAGCCTAAGCATTCGGACTCCGATAAAGCACCGGGCCACCAATGTGAGGCGACCCGGCGCAACTAAGGGGCAGGGCAAAGGGAGAGCCTAGGCCATCCCCTTGGCCTTCTTGATGCCCTTTCCGATCCACGAGGCGACGAGACCGAAGAACGCGAACGCCAGCACGATACCAACAATCGGAAGACCGTAGTTCGTGATGATGCCGCCGATGTAGCTAACCACCTCCGTAAGCAGAGGGCCAGCATCAAACGCCGGAACGTAGCCGTTGGTCGAACCACCGATCATGGTCGGCGAAGTCGCGGCATTGGCCACCCCACCAAGACCAAAAAGGGCCGTCAGACCGACAAACAGACAGAACAGCGAAGCCCCATACTTACGGGCATACGCGACAACAGAATTTAGAAAAACCTTCATTGATTCACCTCCCTACCAGGCATACATTCTATCAATCACTGGCCCGCGTCGGAGCCAGACCGGAAGCGGCAACGATGCCGCAAAAAACAATCACCTGTCGAAATTCCAAAAGTTGGCCCCGGAACCCTCCGCGTCATTGTCGGCGATCCAAGCACGACACCGGCGCATCCGACCGACGATCTGGCCAGCAACAAGGGCAAACAATGAAAACGCAAGCAAAATGCCGCCAATCGGCAAAAGCCACCCAGTGACGATCCCGGAAATGTAGCCAGCAGCCTCAGTGAGAAGCGGCCCGGCATCGAACTGCGGAACGTAGCCGTTCACAGAACCACCGATATAGGTCGAGCTGGTATGATTCCCCCCACCGCCCTGACTCGTGCTGGAACTTGCCGAAAGGGAGGTCAGACTCGTGCCTCGCTGCGCGAACGCGGGACACGAGAGCGCCAGCAGACAAATGGCAACCACCGCAACATAAGACCGAGACAAACGGAACACCTGGACTACCTCCTAAACCTGAAGACCGGAGCCGAATAGACGAAAAAGCAAACGATACCGACTAGAAAGCCGAGGCCGAGGGCCGAGGACAAATCGGCCATAAGCGAATTAAACGTGTTAAGATCGTAGGTCAACAAAAACCCCTCACGAGGCCGTGATAGACGACCTGATCCACGTGGTAACCACCGAGAAAAGGTACTCGACAAAGCCCCACGTCACAAAAAGCCAGCAAGCAGCCGTCCAGATGGCCATTAACGCTACTCCCTGGGCCTTCCCCTGGAAAGCAAGACGACCATGCACATGGCAAGCATGGCGATCAAAAGACAGGTCGCGACTTCCTCAAATCGGGCATAAGCGGCAAAGCCCGGAGCCATGTTGCCCGAATAGTCCTGGACGTACTGCAAAATTCCCTGGACAGTTGCATCCTGTGCATTCAACGAGGCGAGTCCTGCCTTCGCTCTAGCGATGCATGAACAGCCGAAGCAACGCCCCGACAAACTCCAGCAACCGCACAAAGACCCACACCAGCCGCGAAAGAAAGGACAGCAACTGAACCACCTCCATCTGCCGGAGCAAGCATGACCATACAGAATCCGCAGAACAGGCCCATTCCAAAGACCAGAGCAGAATCAGGCGGCGGGTGCTTTGGGGACATCGGACAAACCTTTCTGAGACTCGCGGGAACGGGCAACACACAGCGCATACGAAACACCTGCGCACACGTCGATTGCAATAAGGAAGGAATAGACCTCCCGCACCGGCCAGCCGAAGATCAACTCAAGACCGCAACCGACGCGGACGAGATGTGCGGCGCGATCCAGGGATGGCGCAGCCTGAGCCATCTACGACTTACTCTTAAGAGAGGCACCAGAGACACGGTAGTCAACAAACGATCCACGCCGGGAAATCTCGACCGGCATCGCCATCGTTTTACCGACATGCTCCTTAAGCATGGACACGGCCAGATCGTCGGCATCAAAATTCTTCAGTTCCATGACCATGACCTGGATAGAAGGAAACTCCATATCCTCGCCTGCCTTGCTCTTAAAGCGGCGCGGCTCCGTGCCGATGATCTTAACCTCGATAGTTCCAAACATAAATAACTCCCGTAAAGACGACGAAGGCCGCGCAACCTGTAAATTGGAAGCGCGGCCCGGAAACGATATGACGGATCAACAACGACCCTAAAGCCCGACCACAAAGCGCGGTTGACAAGCAACACGGCTCAGCGGTACAGTTGATCCGCCCGGTGAAGGCTTCCACATCTACACCGGGCAGATAATCCGCAAGCGTTATAGCGATAAAAACTGCTTGACTTGCGGAATACGCCTAAATTCTAGCACACAAACGCAGAGTCCGCAATACATAAGCGCCGCCGACAACATATATTTTATAAATATACGCCACATTTACCAATGTGACAGATGTTAGCCGTCAGCAAGCCGAGGCAACAAGAAAATCGAAGCTTTGGCCGCCACGCTCAAACTCCTTCAACATTTTAGTGTGCTTCGATCTCAACCGTTCCATGCCCTTGACCGAAATATGCCGTATCCAATCAACCTCACCCCGCGCCGCGCACATGAGCGCGTGGATCGAAGGCCCGTACTGACTAGAAAGGTGAGTGAGCAACTTGGGAATTGAGCGTATGGGCTGCTGGATGACAAGCTGAATGGACTCAGCGCCATCGAGAAACTCGGCCCACCAAGAAACCGACCCGCGCCGACTCATGTTCGAGTCCGCCGAATCCTCCTTGAAATCGAGCGAGTAGCGCAAAAGACCGGGTATGCATGACACGCCGACATCGGCGATAAGACGAGCCGCAGCCTGAGCACGCTTCCGCTTGAGTTCAAGTTCGACGCGAACCCAGTCAAGATCGCACTTAACGCCGCGAGAACGCTGCTCGTGGCCCTTGTCGTAGCAGCGGATGAACGTGTCCGAGACCCGCGATCCAATCTCAAGAGTCATGCCCTTGTTCGCCTTCCCAGGAAGACGAAGCTCCCAGTTTTCCGCAGCCATCGTACCAAAACCCTTGCGCAAATGAGCGTCCATCGCCTGGATTCCAGGCAGTTTCGCGAACAGGCCGGGAGCGTCATCGATGGCAAGGTCAAGGCGGGAAATCTTCGCGCCCTCCCAGTCAAGCAATTCACGCAAGAACGTCTGCCAACCGGGAAAATTAGGCCGGTTTGCAATTGCCGCACATCCCTTGCCCATTGCGGTGACGTGGATTCCCATCTCAGGACGGTCATTGTTCCAGGCAACTACCACGCTATCCTGCACGAGCGCACATGCGTAGTTCGCCTTACCCCTCGGAACAGAGCACGGCATCCAGCAATCACGCGCACCGAATATGTCCCATACTTCGGCAAGACGACTCTGCATTCCGTCCTCACCTATTGAGTCGCACGAATCGTAATGGAAGGTCAGGGAAATTCCGTCTATAAACGACACCGGAGATCGCCTGACATCAGCCGATGTATTTTCCACCCCCGTATTACTAAACGGGGGTGTGTCTGCCGGAAGCCCCGGACACGGCCAGATTCCCGGCGAGACGGACGCAGACGGCGCGGGCGCATGGCCGACAAGGGAGGCAAGGACGCCCCACTCCGGCTCTGCTGCGCGAGTGTTTGCAGAAGATGATACTGACTTCGACATGAACCGACTCCTTTACATTGCTATGCAAAGGCGACGGATGAACAAACCGAAATGGGCAAGTGGGGAGGCTGTTTTATTCTTGTTGCTAGGGGTTGACCAGGTGTGATATACTGGTCTTGAAAGTTGGTGGTCGTCTGTAGCCGATTCCGAATGTGCACTTGCGCATTTCAAATTGTATTCAGCCGGTCACCTTTTATTTTGGCGTTCAGTCCCCTGAGCGCCCCTCTTTCCCCGAAACTGGTTCCGATAATGCATATTATGTAAAGTAAGCCGAGAGCAGGGGGGATTTGGCCGAGCCGCTGCTTACCATCTTGTCATGGTAAACTGAGCACCAATGACGCTTTCAGCAAATTCTACCGTCCGTACCGGCTCCGACGTTATCGAATCTCGAAACTTTTCGGATTTGCATGGCCTACATATCGGCTTTGTCGGCAACCACACGTCACGGCTGAGCGACGGAACTTTCACACACGTTGCCCTCCAAAATGCATCTGGCGTTCATCTCGAGAAGCTGTTCAGCCCGGAGCACGGTGCTTTTGGGCGCGAAGATCGCGAGGATATCGGCGACGATGTGGATGCGGCGACTGGCCTTCCGATTTTTTCCCTCTATGGCGTTAGCCGCAAGCCAACACCAGAAATGCTCAATGGTTTAGATGCGCTAGTCTTCGAAATACAGGATGTCGGAGCGCGGTTCTACACTTACGCGTCAACTCTGATTCTGTGCCTCGAAGCAGCCCACGAAGCCAAAATTCCGCTTTTTTTGCTGGATCGGCCAAATCCAATAACGGGGTCAAATGTCGAAGGCCCGCTTGCGGACGAGGACTTGCTGTCGTTCGTTGCGTGCCATACGATTCCCATCCGCCACGGACTGACATTGGGCGAACTTGCAACTCTCGTCGCACATGAACGCGGCATGTCCGAAACCCTCCGCGTGATCAAAATGGAGGGGTGGCAACGCAGAATGTGGTGGGACGAAACCGGCGTCCCGTGGATCAATCCGTCGCCTGCGATGCGCTCGCTGGAGACTGCCATTGTTTATCCGGGAGTCTGCCTGCTGGAGCAAACAAACGTCTCTGTCGGTCGAGGTACCGACACGCCGTTTTTGACTGTTGGCGCACCATGGATTAACAGCGACAACTGGGTATCGGCGATCAATGATCTAGGCGTAGACGGTGCGACAGTCGCCCACCAGACATTCACTCCTGCCTTCAGCAAGTTCGAAAATGAACTCTGTCAGGGAATTCAAATCCAGATAATTGATTGCAAACGTCTGAACAGTGTCCGCCTTGGCTTGGCGCTCATTGTCGCGTTGCGCAACGTCCATCCAGGCGACTTCGAACCTGCCGGAATTCAAAAGCTGCTTGCAAACCACAGCGTGTTTGAGGCAATCGAACGAGGCTGTGAGCTGGACGATATTGTTGGAATTTCGGAAGACTCCTGCAACGACTGGCCGAATCGAATCCAGCAGTGCCTCCTCTACTCGTGACACCTGCAAGCAAGCATTGACCATCCGGCCGAAGTCAGATAAAATCTGATCAAGCAAGCATTCGACTTGTCCCGACCCCAGGCTCTTTTGAAGAAAGGCGACACGCTATGCGAACCACGTTTCTGACGATTTTTCAGCAAATTGCTTTTAAGACAACACTGCTGGCCGCGATTCTGCTGCTCGGCGCTCTTATATCTCCCGCGTCCGCGTCCAACATCAAGACCGACGCCGGGATGCTCCAATTGCAGAAGCAGTTCGCGGAGCAGCAAAAGTCGATCATGGCGCTCGAAAGGATCGTCGCGCAGCAACAGGACAGAATCGCGAAATTGGAAGCCGTGCGCGTCTCAACACCACATGCAACATCGACTTTTGGGCCATTTGTCGTCAGCGGGACGGATGTCTATTTGACCGGCTACAACCTGCATATTCAGAGCGGATCCGGCGCAACAAATGCCACTACGAACGGCCTCGGCAACCTGATTGTCGGTTACAACGCGACCCGCGGCGGCGCAGGAGATAAGCGAACCGGCAGTCATAACATTATCCTGGGCGACAAGCAGAACTATTTTGGATACGGAGGATTCGTCTGCGGCTCGACCAACACGCTAAAGGGCCCCTACTCCTGCATTTTTGGCGGACAGTACAATGCCGCAGTCGGCAACCAGTCCGTGGTCGTTGGTGGCTATCAGAACACGGCGGCTACCACGAACTCCGTTGTCGAGGGTGGCTCGAATCTCACCACGACTACCACAAACGACCTCCAGCCGTATTTGGCCACTGTTCCCGGCTTATTGACCAAGGTCACCAATCTTCAGACGTCAGTCGCGTCGTTAAACACTTCCGTCACCACGTCCAATAAGATTACGAATCTGTTCTCGCTTTCCGACGGAGTCGGCACTGCGACGGAATTAACTCTCACAGGTGTCAATCTGCACATCGTCAACGGCCTGGGTGCCAGCGATGGCAATCCGGGAGATCCCTTCGACGAAAACAACGATGCCGTCACCAACGGTCTTGGAAATCTGATTGTTGGATATAACGAGTCGAGCAGCAACACACGAAATGGTAGCCATAATCTCGTGCTCGGAATCTACAACAGCTACACAGGATGGGGTGGCCTGATTGCCGGCGCAGCGAATGAAATTGACGGCGGATGGTCTTGCGTCAATGGTGGCGACGGCAACCAGGCGGACGGCGAATTCAGCGTGGTCAGCGGCGGCCATTACAACACGTCAAGCTCGCTCTGTTCAACCGTCAGCGGCGGAATCAACGATCAGGCGACTGCGTACTACAGCACCTCCAGCGGCGGTGAGTCTCAGGACGAAGGCAGCTACGGCGGGCTGGATCGCGGGGGGCTATCATACGCCGTAGGACTGCAGCGCTTCCGCTTCATCCGGTTATTCGAAACTTTAAGCTGGACAGTTCGTCCGCTATGATTCGCGCTACTGCCGCAGGATCGTCGTCATCGTTTGCGATGATGTTCTGCGGCAGCGCGTCAAAGTCGTCGTAGAGGCCGCGAAAGATCGAATAGTTATCGATTTTGCCATCAGCGCGTTCGCCGACACGCTGTGCACAAACATCAGTCTGAGATTGCACCAGTTCTAATAGGATTGGCGTTTCGCTAATTAGAATACACTTAAGAAAAAATTGCAATCGGTAGGTAAGAAGCCAGCTACTCTCTGATTGACGTAGTCCATGACAGGGACATATGTGACTACCATAACTTCCGATGCCGAAAAGAACGAACAGTTTGCGATCACGAAATTTGTTGTAAACGGGTCATATGAAGGGATCCTGGTGCTTGGATTCAGTGGGTTGGTTCCACTAGGACTTGATTCTGCAGTAACCGAGACATATCGGTCATCTACAGTGAATCCAAAATCAATTACGTATACGCCGCTGTCTAGTCTATGCTCTTGAAATCCGCAATCTCCGGGATTGTTTGAAGTTAGTGCTCGTTGCGAATTGAAGCATCTTTGAATTGTGCGAACACTGGATGTCGGATCGGAGGCGGCGAGATAAACCATGGCTTTAATCCACCCGCCCATACTCCGCGATTGGACTGCATCTCCTTCAGCTGCCATCGCGAAACCACTGGTGGTCTGTCCATACACGCCAACACCCGTCTGGCTAGAGCCGAAAACACCCTGACCGGGTACTCCGTCGCCATCTACGCCCCCTGATTTGCCGAGTACACCTATGCCTCCATGATTGGTCGCGCCAAAGACGCCCCGGCCTCCACGACCATCGAAAGTGAGCCCGACAGCTACGCCTTCCACGCCGATACCACCGTTGTCACTGTTTCCTGTAACTCCAATTCCCGGACCTCCGTCGTCTGGGTCTTCACCTGGCATTAGGAGGGTCGTGCCTTCAGCAATCCCAACCACGCCGCTACCGCCGTATTCTGCTTTGCCCAAAACTCCGATCCCCGAATCCAAACTTCGATCGTTGCCAGGCGAGTAGCCACTGACGCCAATTCCGCCGCTTGTGCTCACGCCTTCTACGCCGATGGCAAGAAGCCAGGGATCGAACCCTTGAGCTTCGCCGCGTATGCCCGTTCCCCCAGCGTTGCTATTGTTGATATCAAACACGACGCCTGGCGCCGATGCACTTCCCGCATAGGGTAAGACTGGATCTGCCATATTTTTCTCCTCAAAGGGTTGGCATCGCTTAAGTAAAGCAATGCCTGTGATTTCGAGGGCACCTTCAAAATTTTAATCGCCCCCATCTCCGCCGTCCCCGCCTCCATCTCCGCCGTCCCCGCCTCCATCTCCGCCGTCCCCGCCTCCATCTCCGCCGTCCCCGCCCCCATCTCCGCCGTCCCCACCCCCACCGTTACCAGGCACACCGCCGTTACCAGGCACACCGCCGTCGCCAGGCACACCGCCGTCGCCAGGCACACCGCCCGAAGGATTGTCAGGGCCAGGTGGGAAGCTAAATATACTGCCAAGAAAATCGCCAATCACATCGATCACTGCATCCGTTGCCACCCCGGCGATCGCTATCAGGGCAGCTTCTCCGAGAAATAGTTCACCCGCCGCTACTAGGAGCGACGTACCCAGGCCAGCGCTAACCAGCCCTTGATCGTCGTTAAAGGTCGGATGCGGATTACCGATTACGGTATCAACTTCGTCATCGGCAAAAGTTATGACGGTGGCCAGTCGATCGACAACTGCAATATCAATCTCGTCATTGACGAAAATGACCCCCGTCAACTCATTTGCAGATGCAGGCAACGAGGCAGATAGTGTCGTTAAGATATCGAATATTAGCACATCTAGTTTGCTACTTGAACGAGCAATTGATAGAGACAATATGGAGTTTTCAGACCTGATGATCTTTACGGGATGCAAAGCGTACGATTTTATTCGCCTGCGCACCAATGACGTAGATACTCTTCGACCAGATGTTGTTGGTCTTTGAACCAGAACTCCTATTTGCGACCACGCGGAAGCTGAAGCGAGCATTTGTCTTATGAAGTTAATCCAGGCATCAGGCAAGCTACGGCGAACCTCGACAGTCAGGGTGTGTCCGTGCCGATAGAGAGTAATGCCAGCGGAGACCGCGGTGGTTGATGAAGAATTTGGTAATGCCTCAATGTGACGTTTCGCTTTGGCCCTCATGTTATGTTTACTTTCCTTTTCGGATAATCTTTATTTCAGCAGGATGTCAATACCTCGCAGCTAGCCGCGTACCCTTTTTGTCATAAGGCGCTCTCAGGCGCAATCTGGAATCATGTCCCAAGATACCTCGGAGCTTGCTCCGAGGAGATTCATTGCAGTGAGTTCGATAGCAAATCATTAAGTCTTTCGATAGACAAAATAAATAATCCTCCAGTCTTCACAAGATTTTTGTGCACTTAACTTTTAAATTTTCGTCTGGAGCGAATTTGCTCAAAGTCTACTGGTGTGATCGCCGATTGCGGGAAGTTCGGGTAAAATCCTCCCGTCTATACGTGCAGCATTAGCTCAGGGGATAGAGCGTCTGCCTCCGGAGCAGAAGGCCGCTGGTTCGATTCCAGCATGCTGCACCACCCTATTTCCCGCCCTCGGAAGCATCAAAATCATGAGTTCATCCGTTTTGATTGTCGGCTCCATGGCGCTCGACAATGTGCGCACGCCTGTCGGTGAAGTGGTTGACGCTCTTGGCGGCGCAGCCGACTATTCTAGCGTCGCGGCGTCGTTTTTTGCGCCGGTCCAGCTTGTCGGAGTGGTTGGCAGCGACTTCCCGAAGGAGCACCTGACATTTCTGTCGTCTCGCGGAATTGATCTCGCCGGCGTGCAGACGGTGGAGGGAGGCAAGACGTTTCGCTGGGCTGGCTACTACGATTTCGACCTCAACATTGCCCACACGCTCGACACTCAGCTCAATGTGTTTGCTGACTTTCGACCTACCCTGCCCGATTCCTACCGAAGCGCAAAGTACGTGTTTCTTGCCAACATTGATCCCGAGCTTCAGTTGCAGGTGCTCGATCAAGTCGAGAATCCCGACGTTAACCGTCTGCGATACCATGAATTTCTGGATTTCCGGTAAGACGGATGCGCTGTGGGAAGTGCTGAAGCGGGTCGATATCGCATTCCTCAACGATGCCGAGGCTCGTCAACTCACCGGCAAGATGTCCACTGTTCAGGCGGCAAAAGAGATTCTTAGGGTCGGGCCGAAGACGGTCATCATCAAGAAGGGCGAGCACGGCGCGCTACTCTTCACGGGCGATCAGCACTTTTCCGCGCCAAGCTACCCACTCGAGGAGATCAAGGATCCCACCGGCGCAGGGGATTCGTTCGCGGGCGGATTTATCGGATATGTCGCCAAGCAGGACGATGTCTCCGCCGCAACTCTTCGCCGCGCAACCATCTATGGCTCCGTGATGGCGTCGTTCAATGTAGAGGATTTTTCGCTCAACCGAATGCGCACGCTAACAGATGCTGAGATTCGCGCGCGCTACCGCGAGTTTCAGCAGATCGCCTATTTCGAGGCGCTTGACGAAGCGATGATTTGAGTTGCGATCAAAGCGGGATGGGAAAATCCTTAACCTTGCCTTCCCTGTTCGGGGAGGTGGCGAGTCCGCGAGCCGGAGGGGTCTGACTTAGTTTGTCGCTCCGATCCCGGTGATTAATTGACGTTTTTGCGCCACTAATGCTTTCAGCATGATGTTCGCTGGGTCTGATAGATTAGGATCAGCGTCGATCACTCGAAACGCCGCTTCACGCGCATCGTGCAGAATTCGGACATCGCGAACCACGTCCACAAACGGCAGCAATTCCGCCCCGGATTGCCTAGTTCCATAAAAATCGCCCGGCCCGCGCAGCTTTAGATCTTCCTCCGCAATTTCGAATCCATCGCAGGAGCGTGCCATGATCGCCATTCGCGCTTCGCCAGCCTCGGTCTTGGGACTTGCAATCAGCAGGCAGTACGACTGCGTATCCCCCCTCCCCACCCGTCCGCGCAATTGATGAAGTTGCGCTAAGCCAAACCGCTCGGCGTCCTCAATGACGATAATCGATGCGTTCGGCACGTCCACTCCCACCTCAATCACCGTGGTCGAGACGAGCAGTTTGGTTTCGCCCGATCGAAACCGCGCCATAGCTTCGTCTTTCTCCGACGATTTCATCTGGCCATGGACAAGTCCCACCGAAAAGTCAGGAAAAACCTCCGTTGCAAGGTGCTGCGCAAGCTCCGTCGCCGCGCGCGCCTGCAGCTTTTCGCTCTCCTCGACCAGCGGGCAGATGACGTACGCCTGTCGCCCCTGCTGCAGCATCTTGTGCAGCGTCTCGTAAACCAGATCGCGATCGTCGTGCCTTTTCCAGTGGGTCTTGATCGGCTTTCGTCCAGGCGGAAGCGAGTCTATGATGCTGACGTCCAGATCGCCATAGACGGTCAGCGTGAGCGTTCGTGGGATAGGTGTCGCGGTCATCACAAGGACATCCGGCGAACAATTCGCCGCTCCTTTATTGCGCAGCGTCGCCCGCTGCAGGACTCCAAACCGGTGCTGCTCATCGATAATGGCAAGCCCCAAGTTCGCAAACGTGACGTTCTCTTCGATCAGCGCATGCGTGCCGATCACGACAGGATAGATGCCATCGGCGACGCACTGCATTCGGTCGGCCTTTTCGTTTGGCTTTACACTGCCCGTGAGCAGGGCAATTGGAATGTCAAGTGCCTGAAACAGCTTTTTGACGCTCACGTAGTGCTGCTCCGCAAGGATTTCCGTCGGTGCCATCAGCGCTGCTTGGTAGCCGTTTCGGACGGCAATCAAGATCGCCGCCATCGCAACAACCGTCTTACCTGAGCCAACATCGCCTTGGATCAGCCGATTCATCGGACTCTGCGCCTGCATGTCCTCCGCGATATCGGCGATGACACGCAACTGCGCTTCAGTTAATGTAAACGGCAGAGTAGCAATCAGCTCATCGATTGCCGCTTGCGGATTTGTGAACGCAATCCCGACTTCGGCGCGGGACTCTCTCTTGCGTGATGCCAGGTAAAGTTGAAAGCTGAAGAACTCTTCGAAAATCAGGCGATCTCGGGCGGCGTCCAAACTGCCCCACGAATCGGGAAAATGCATCTGGCGCACAGCCTGATAGCGTGCTGAACAATCCATGTTCTGCCAATACTCCATCGCGGCAAAGTCTCGTTCAACAAGCGATAGACTTAGTGCTTTCCAGACCGTGTTGCGGACTCTCTTTTGCTTAATTCCTTCGCCAAGCGGATAGATCGGGACGATCCGGTTTGTCGTAATCGACTCCAATTCCCCGTCTTCACCAACAAGCTCCCACTCAACTTCGGAGAGCTCAATTGAGCGACCCGTTGTCAGACGAGTTGCGCGGCCGTAGGCGACGATCTTTTGCCCTTTGAGCTTTTCGAACTGCTTCTTGAGGAACCATTGATTGAAAAAGACCAGAGTTGCAGTGCCGGATTCGTCACGGATGCCGATCTTGGTGATGGAAAGCCTAGACCTTGTCATCGCGCTGCTTGCGGCCGTGACCTCACCGCTAATTGTCACCATCTCACCGTGACGCACCTCGGCTATGGGCTTAAAATGAGTGCGGTCTTCGTAACGCAGCGGATAGTGCCGCAGCAAATCGCCGATGGTGTTGATCTTGACTGCCTTCGCGAAGGCTTCTGCCTGCGCCGCGCTCGCGAGTTTGGCTTCGGCGAGCGTCGAATCGAGCGACAATTTCGTGTCTAGTGAAGTGGCAACCACCACCCAAGTCTACATAATCGAACGCCTGTTTGTCAAGTCACCGTGAGCTGTGGACATGATGCTCCCCTTTCCTATTCCTATGGGAAAGGGCCCGGGGGGAAAGGGCTGCTTCCTCATAGACAATCCCCGGCCCTCCTAAGTATAATGAGCCATACTTTTTCGCATTTCTCGCATTGGATAAGCACCGTTGCTGTCCAATTCGCTCCGAAGTGCTGCGATCATCTAAGGAAGGTCATTCGCTTTTGTTCCGTTTCCTCACCGCCGGAGAGTCCCACGGCCCGGCGCTCACCACAATTGTCGAAGGGATTCCCGCCGGCCTAAAGCTCAGCGCAGAGCCGATCAATATTCAGCTCAAGCGCCGTCAAGGTGGCTACGGGCGTGGTGCGCGCCAGAAAATTGAAAGCGACACGGTCGAGTTCCTATCCGGCATCCGCTTTGGCGAGACTCTCGGCACGCCGATTACAATGGTGGTTCGCAACCGAGACTGGTCCAACTGGACCCGCAAGATGCAGATCGAGCCGCTGGAGGATGGCGAAGAGCCGCCCGTCGCGCCGATCACAGTTCCGCGTCCCGGCCATGCCGACTATGCCGGCATGATGAAATACGGCCACCGCGACTTGCGCAATGTCCTTGAGCGTGCGTCGGCCCGTAACACGGCCACTCAAGTTGCGCTTGGTGCGCTGGCGCGTGTTCTGCTTGCTGAGTTTGGGATCACGGTCGCGTCGCACGTGGTCAACATCGGTGGCGTTAAGGCTAGTGTTGACAACATCGACCTACGCAAGCTCGACGAACTCATCGCCGCATCGCAAGTCGGCGTAGCCGACTCAGCTTCCGAAGAGACGATCATCAAGGCGATCGACGACGCCAAATACCGTGGCGACACCCTCGGCGGGGTTTTTGAAGTCGTCGTGCTCGGCGCACCAGTCGGACTCGGCACCTACAGCCATTGGGACAAGCGCATTGATGGCCGTCTGGCACAAGCGTTGATGAGCATCCAAGCGATCAAAGGCGTCGAAATCGGCATTGGTTTTGAGGCGGCGAATATTCCTGGTTCGCAGGTGCATGACGCGTTTTTCTATCAAGGCGGCGATGACGCACAGTTCCTCCGAGGATCCAACAACGCTGGCGGAACGGAGGGCGGCATCACAAACGGTGAGCCGATCCTAGTCCGCGCGGTCATGAAGCCCATTGCGACCCTGATGAAGCAGCTTCCGTCGGTAAATTTGGAAACAAAAGAGGGCGTGCCTGCATTCGCCGAGCGTTCCGATGTTTGCGCGGTGCCCGCTGCTGCAGTTGTGGGTGAGGCGATGGTTGCCATCGTGATCGCGCAAGCATTCTGCGAAAAATTTGGCGCGGACAGCGTTGCTGAGATGAAGTACAACTACCATGGTTATCTTGACACGGTTCGCGCTCGGACTCAAGAGACGCCGATGGCGACAGCGTAGCCGCTTCCAAGTAACGCTATGAATGTAGTACTCATTGGGTTCATGGCGACGGGTAAATCGACGATCGGACGCGCACTTGGCCGGCGCATGGATGCCCCGTTCATCGACATGGATCGCGAGCTTCAGAAGCAGTTTGGGCATTCGATTCCGGAATACTTTGCAAGGCACGGCGAAGAGGCGTTTCGCGAAGCAGAGACAAAGCTTTTGAGCGAAATGGTCGCGGAAGTGTCGCCTGACTTCGCGGGAGTCCGCAGATTTCCGAGACGCTATGTGCTTTCAACAGGAGGCGGCGTTCCGCTAATCGATACAAATCGCCGATTGCTTGGCCAAATCGGCTATGTCGTTTGGCTGCGTGCCAGGGTCGACACAATTGCCCATCGGTGCCGGCCAGTAATCGACCGAAGGCCGATGCTGCATGGTCATGCGGACGACCTGGAAGACCATATTCAGCAACTTTTGGATATACGTGAGTCGCACTACGGCGCCATTGCCCAGACAGAAATTTGGAGCGACGATGCTTCGTCTGTTGATGAAGCAGCAATCCGGATACGAGCCGCCGTCCAGCATGTATAGGCAGCGGATGCTGCGCCAAGTCAAACCCTCGAAAACGTAACCTAGAATTATGATCATTGTTGATGAATCGCCGGTAAAGCCGAAGCGTGGTCGAAAGAGAACAATTGGAGTTCCGCCAAGCGAACAGAACGGCTCGAAAAACGGTAGACCAAGGCGGAAGGCGCCGGTGTATGTGCCGGTTGCGCTGCCAGGCCCTCGAAAGACTGTCCGAGTCAAGCTGGATAAACGTGCTTACGATATCATCGTACAGCGCGGCTGCTTGACCAGTCTTGGTCGCGAAATGGCGCAGGCGATTCTTGGCAGCGATGAGGCGGATGGCAGAATCGTGGCCGTTCTACTCAATCCAAAGGTCGACTACTATCTAGGTAAGGCGATCTATGAGAGCCTGGAACATGCAAGGTTCAACGTTTTGCCTGTCAGTCTAGTTGCGGGCGAAACCTACAAGACGCTGAATACGGTCCGCCGCGTGTATGACAAGTTATACGCTTCGAAGGCCGACCGACAGACCATCATTCTTGCCGCGGGTGGCGGCGTGATTGGCGATGTCGCGGGATATGTTGCGTCCACTTATCAGCGCGGAATCGATTATGTTCAGCTACCGACCACGCTGCTTGCGCAGGTGGACAGCAGCGTCGGCGGCAAGGTCGGGGTGAACTACCGAGACGCTAAGAACGCCATCGGTGCCTTTTACCAGCCGAAACTCGTCGTCATCGATCCCGAAACCCTCAAGACCCTCCCCTTCCGTGAGCGTCGTTCGGGTCTCGCGGAGATCATAAAGTACGGCGCGATTGCCGATGTAGGCTTTTTTGAAAATGTTTCGGCGGAAATTGGACCTTTATTGCGTCTAACTTCGTCCTACCTCGAAACCGCCATCGCGCATTCGTGCAAAATTAAAGCGCGCGTGGTCGAGCAGGACGAGCGCGACACGGGCTTGCGCGCCATTTTGAACTTTGGACATACCGTTGGACATGCTCTTGAGGCGCTGACTCGATATAGAATTTATCGGCACGGTGAAGCCATCGCGATCGGTATGGTATCTGCATGCTTGATTGGCGAGGAGATGGGCGTGACCAGTCCTGATGTAACCGCCGCTCTAATCGGCATTCTTAAGCGGGCCGATTTTCCGGTTCGGCTCGACGAGCGCCTCTACATCAACGATATTATCCAACTGACACAGCATGACAAGAAGTCGGTCGCCGGCTCGGCCCGGTTCGTGCTCCTGGAAAGTTTGGGCATAGCGACAAGCGGGCATTATGTACCAGACGACGTTGTACGCGCCGCGCTTCATCGTCAGCGCGAACTCGGCGAAGGCTAATTCGTGGGCTATATCGGCATGAAGCACTGGCAGCATTGGCTCGTTCTGTTTTGGTCAATATTCGTGGTCTTGGTCTACTACGCGCCGTACCTGCCCTTGCCTCCTCTTGGGCTATACACATCCAACCTTGCAGCCATTTATGCCATCATGCTGATAATTGCGGTCTGCGTTGCGGCATTGAGGGCCAGTCGGTCGATGGCTTCCAAGACTGACAATCCGGCAAAGAGACTGCCCACCGCGCCCGCGAAGATCAAGTAAGCTGCACCTTGAACCCGATGGAAAGCACGCTACGCGAAAACCTAGAAGTCATCGAAACGCTACCTACTGCCGTAGGCGACTTCGCCACGGCGGCATTCAAGGCGCGTGAGATCAATGCGGCGGGCGACTCCCTGGCCCGAGTAGTGCTACTGCGCTTGATTCCAAAGGTCGCCGACACCAGCACAGTCAGAGAGGCGTCAAGCGCATACGCGTCGCTACCGATTAACCCCAATATCCTGACGCATTTTGGACTCGCAGAGCTAAGAGGCAACCAAGACGCACCTGACGGACTGTATGCCGTCACCGAGTTTGCCAGAGGAATTTCTCTGCGCGAACGAATACGCAGGGTCGCGCCATTCAGCCTCGCAGTTAGCCTGGATATTGCAATTTCAACGACGCAAGCGTTGATCCGTGCGGAGTCGGTTGGCGTCACGCATGGAAACCTATTGCCGGAGACGATTCTGCTGACGCCCGAAGGTACGGTCAAAGTTGCAGACTATGCACTTGGCGCGGCAATAAAGGCTGCCGCCGGCGAACCAATCTCCAAAGACAACCCAGTTGCCTCGATCGGCAAGCTTCTGTACGAGATGCTAACCGCGACTGCACCGCAGCGTGACCTTGCCGCGCCGCTCTCGCCGCGCTCGATCAACACTGGGATTCCGCCTGCAGTGGACGGCATTGTCCGCAAATCAACGACCGATTCGCGGTCAAAATCGTATGTCTCGCTGGCGTCGCTGCTCGCGGATCTGCAGACGGTGCGGGAGGATTTGCGAACGGGCAAGCCAATGAATTGGTCGCCCATGACGGATCAGCCGGCCGTGCCAAACGCTACGGCGATTCCGACGGCTTCAAAGCCACAGGATGACGTAGAACCTGACCTGCGCCCGCTTGGCCCAATGACGAGGGCCGCGGAGAAGATTGTAAGAGAAGACCAGCGGGAGACTATGGCTGCAAAACCAACCGAACCGAGGCCTAGGACGGCGCGCGAAAGAGCGACCGACCAAGACGATTACGAAGATTACGCGCCTGCCGTCCGAACGACTGGCCAGCGCATTTGGCGCGGAATCTTCATCACTCTTGGCGTTGCAGTCATCCTCGGAATCATCTTTGCGTGTGCCTATATCGCGGTCATGCTCGGAGGTGTTCCATCCGACATTACCGTCCCCAATTTGATTGGCAAGCAGCAGACTGACGCACAGAAGCTCGCCGACTCAGATCACTTCACTTTGGTTGAAGAAGGCCACGACTACTCCGACACTTGGCCTCTTGGCGCGATCTACCAGCAGGATCCGACTGCTGGACGAAGCATAAAGGCGGGCAAAGATGTCAACGTTTATGTGAGCGATGGCCCTCGTCTGACCGATGTTCCCGATCTTAGCCAAATGACACTCGTGAAGGCCCAAGGCGTACTTCGCGATAGCGGATTGCCCGCGGGGTCGATCACTTATGACTACAGAGATGTCGATCCGAAAGGCATCGTCACTTCACAGATCCCTGCCGCCGGCTCAAAAGTCTCGCGCGACACCGCGATAAACTTAGTCGTCAGCAAGGGCCCAAATCCGCCTGCGCCGCCGACCAATCTGTCGGCAACAGCGACCGTCCCTGGCGAGATTGATCTGTCCTGGGACGATGTTTCATCCGCAGCAACTTACAACGTGTATCGCGACGGCAACAAAATCGCGTCCGCGCTGCCTCAAACGACCTATTCTGACGTCAACATCGGCCAAGACGGCACCCACGTCTATACGATCACCGCAGTCAACAACAACGGCGAATCCGCGCCAAGCCAGATGGTGCGCGCGTCGGCTAGCCCCGGCGCGGCGGTTGCGCCGGACAATTCGTCGCCGGATTCGGCAATCGATTCGTCCAGTGGCGCGCTGCCGCCAGAGCAGCCGTCGATCTCGTCCGCTCCCGGCGCGCCAAAGCAAAGGCAGTTTGACATTCGTTTTGAAGTGCCCCGCACTGGCGGCCGGCACAATGTTCAGATCGAAGTGCAGGACACCACCGGAACAAACATTGTCTACGATGAAGACCAATATCGCGGAGATACCGTCGACGACACTATTACCGCATTTGGCAACAAGGTGATCTTCCGCATCTTCATTGACGGCAAGCTGGTTCGGCAGACGACCAAATAGACGCTTATATTCGGAGCAAATAATTTGACAAACAGGCCGATTAGTCTAAGTCCGTCGCTCTTGCCCTCAAACTTCGGCAGGTTCGCAGAAGCGGCAAGAAACCTCGTCGATGCAGGAGCGACCAGCCTGCATTTCGACATCATGGACGGTCATTTTGTCCCGAACCTCACCTTCGGACCAGAACTTGTCCACGCCCTTCGCCCCGTAACAAGTGCATTCTACGATATTCACCTGATGGTCGAGCACACTGAGCAGTATGTCGAGCAGCTCGCAGAGGCGGGCGCGTCCATGCTGACTGTCCATCCAGAGTCGACTTATCATTTGGACAGGTTGGTGCATCAAGTCAGGGACGCGGGGATGAAAGTCGGTGTCGCGCTCAACCCTGCCACACCGATTGGACATGCGGAATGGGTGCTTGGCGACATCGACCGGGTTCTGGTGATGACTGTCAACCCTGGCTACGGCGGCCAAAAGTTTATCCCGCGCATGTCCGAGAAAATTGCCCAGCTTGACGAAATCCGAACCAAACGAGGATTCGACTTCGAAATCGCTGTAGACGGCGGCATTAGTCCTGCGACCGCACCATCAGTCGTGGATGCCGGCGCGACCGTACTAATCGCAGGCTCGGCAATCTTTTCCCACCCCGGCGGTCTGGCTGTAGCGCTCAAAGAGTTGCTTGACTCGGTGAACCGCGTTCATGCGTAACCGCAAGGAGTTGTTGCAGTTTGGTTAAGACCGAAAGATGAAGCAACCTTCAGGGCATGCGTCCAGGCAAACACTCGACTCTGCCGAGATAGACCCTATTTCCGACACTGTAGAAGCGATCGTTTCCTTGCACTCAAAGGTGGAAGGCAATGTCAGCACACATCAACGGCTCATCGAACGGTGGACCGCGTGGGTCGGACGGCCGTTTTTCTTCTATTTCATCCTGATCTTGTCCATTGTCTGGATTGTCGGAAATACTTTGGGTCTGATGACTCACGGGAGGGTTTTCGATGCGCCGCCGTTTCCGTGGCTGCAGGGCTTTGCTAGCGTTGGAAGCTTTTTGGTTGCGATCACGGTCCTAATTGTTCAGAATCGTCAGGCTCGCCTTTCCGAGCGACGCGGCCAAATCGATTTGCAGATCAATTTGCTCTCTGAAGCGAAAATCACCAAGCTGATCAGCCTATTGGAAGAACTGCGGAGGGATATTCCCAGCGTTCAAAACCGGCACGACCCCGAAGCGGAGCGTATGCAGGAGTCCACCGATCCTCATGCCATCGCCGCCGCGCTGGAGACCAAGCTCGAAACCGAGGGCCTAATCACGCGTGAAGATGCAATTTTGCCTGTTGACGACGAATGACGTAATATAAGCTACATCAACCTTGCCTCCCCGTTTCGGGGAGGTGGCGAGGAACGAGACGGAGAGGTCTTACTTACTAAACAGCATCCGAATAAGCTCAGTCCCATCCTCGATAAACGTCTTCCCCTCCTCCACGGCGCGCTCATCGAAAGGAATATTGTTCGAACGAGACTCCTGGGAATCGTAAAGCAGGAATGGCACCGGACCCTCCTCGTGCGTCTTGAGCGCGATTGGGGTCTTGTGGTCGGGCGCGATCGCCATGCGGATGTGATCCACCTTCTGCATGCCTTCGATGAGCGGCCCAACCACTTTCGCGTCGATATCCTGAATGGACTGGATTTTATAGTCGATATTTCCCGCATGGCCGGACTCGTCGGGCGACTCAATGTGGACATAGACGAAATCCAGTCCAGATTTAAGCGCGTCAATGGCGTACTGCGCCTTGCCCGCGTAGTTCGTGTCGATCCATCCGGTCGCGCCCGGCACTTCGATGATTTTCAGGCCGCTGGCAACTGCCAGTCCGCGAACTACATCGACAGCGGTAATGACTGCGCCTTGTTTCCCAAATGTCCGGAAGAATCCCGGCAAGTTAGGCGTAAATCCCTGACCCCATAGCCAGATCATGTTCGCGGGATTCTTGCCTTCGTCGATTCGCTGGCGGTTGATCTCGTGCTTCGAGAGCAGCTCGAGCGAATCAAACATCATCTCCCGCAGTCTGCCCTCCGCGCTGCCTTCGGGCAGATATTCGTCGATGGGCTTGCCCTGAATGTCGTGCGGAGGGGTGGTTTTGACATCAATTTCGCCATCGCGCCACGCCATGATATGCCGATAACCGACGCCAGGATAGAACTTGATCCGCTCGCTGCCCAGCTTTTTGTCGATCATCTCGATCAGCGGGCGAGATTCTTCGGTTGAAATATGCCCGCTGGAGTAGTCAATGAGCGTGGTGCCGTCGCAGGTGACTAGGGAGCACCGGTACGCCGCATCGCGCGGCCCTAGCGGCACTCCCATCGCGACCGCCTCGACCGGCCCGCGACCCGTATAATACTGCTTGGGATCGTAGCCGAGAAGGGACATGTTAGCGGCATCGCTGCCTGGATACATGCCCTCTGGGACTGTCAATATGCTGCCGACCAGCGACTTCGACGCCAACTTGTCCCAATTCGGCGTCTTCGCCGCTTGCCAGGGAGTTTGACCATCTAAATCCGGCAACGGCTTGTCCGCCATGCCATCAGGGACCAGGAAGATGTATTTCATTTGTCCAGAGTACCTTAGCCAGCATCAAGAACTCAATTTAGATCGTTAAGTTGTATCGCCTATCTATATCACATTGTATACAAATCAGTTTACAACAGGTATTATTTTCTTAGAGGAACACTAAATGAGCATGTTAAGGGTTAGCGAAACTGCGCACAAAACCATTAAAGAAATTGCGATGAACAGAGGCATTTCGCTTCAAGCGGCAATCGAAGCGATGATTGAAGAGTATCGAAGGCGAGACTTTCTAATTCAAGCAAACTCCGACTACGACAGGCTAAAGTCAGATACGATGGGATGGCACGAAGAAGCCGAAGAGCGAAAATTGTGGGAGGCAACATTGGTGGATGGGCTGGATAGCGAATGACTGCGACCCAACAGGCACCTTTACGCGGCGAGGTATGGCTTCTGAACCTTGATCCTACACTTGGCCATGAGCAAGCGGGTACGCGGCCAGCGCTTGTGGTATCGGCGGACATTTTCAATGCAGGTCCCGCCGGGCTAGTGATTGTGTGTCCCATCACCAGCAAATCCAAAGGGATTAGATTTCACGTACCTGTCACACCTCCCGAAGGTGGTCTATCTACGCTAAGCTTCGTCAAATGCGAGGATGTCCGCTCAGTTTCGGACGCTCGGCTAATTAGACGGCTTGGTTTAGTGCAAAACTCCACTATGGCGCTCGTTGAGGATATTCTCCGCACGCTGATGGTGCTTTAGCAGTCCTTCCGCTGCCACCAAGGAGTGCGGTCTTGGCTGGGTTTTTGTCAATGAATATCTACGTCATTTCTAAGTTTTTGCTTGGCTCGTTATGATCGTACCGAAGACACCGATCACGAAACTTACGAAAGAGATTCGCCACAGCCAGAAGACTAGGAACATCTTCCAGCCCAGCATTCCTCGAAAGCCGAGTTCGCAGGCGGCAGACTCCCCTCTTGATCCAGGAAACATAAAGCTGCCACGGGTTCCATCGCAAGGATTGTCGAAATAGTAAACAGCTTGAAGGAGCGGAAAATATCTTGACTCCGGGCTCGATTGCTGGCGAAGAAACAGCCGAATAATGCCTTGAAAAACGAAAAGGCCAACGAAACCGGCCACAAAACTCACGTGAAAGACCGCAATCGCGATCAATTCAACGTTCATCCGCCAATTGGCCTACGAGAGCCCGTCACCCTCCGATACGCCTCTCGATACTTCTCAGCCGTCTTCTCTACCACGTCGTCCGGCAACTCCGGCCCTGGATATGTCTTCGGCCAGTCGAGCGTTTCGAGATAATCGCGTACGAACTGCTTGTCGAACGAGGCCTGTGCCTGTCCAGGCTTGTAGAGGTTTTCGTCCCAAAACCTTGACGAATCAGGTGTCAATGCCTCGTCGATCCAGACCAGCTCGCCTTTCAAGAGTCCAAATTCAAACTTGGTATCGGCGATGATGATGCCGTTCTTGCGCGCCTCTTCGGACGCCCGTTGGTAGATCAAGAGCGTAACATCATGAAGCTGCTTGACTAGGTCGCTGCCAAGCGTCTCTTCGGCCCGCTCGGTGGAAATGTTCTCGTCGTGGCCGCTATGCGCCTTGACCGCAGGCGTGAAAATCGGTTCCGGCAGCTTGTCCGATTCTCGGAGTCCGACCGGCAATCGGTTCCCATGCACAATCACCTCGCCACCGTGCGCGGGGTATTGCTTGTACTCTTTCCAGAGCGAGCCAGAGATATATCCACGCGCAACGCACTCTATAGGCAGGGCGTCCGTCTTTCTTACTAGCATCGAGCGGCCATCAAGCTGAGCGCGCAAGCTGGAGTCAATCGATGCGCCGTTCGCTGTCAATTCGCCGACAACTTTGTCGATATCCGCGGTAATCACATGGTTTGGGATCATTTCCGATAGGCGGTCAAACCAATAAAGGGAAATCTGTGTCAGTACCCTCCCCTTATCTGGAATTCCGGTCGGAAGAATGACGTCGAACGCGGAGATGCGGTCCGTCGCGACAATCAGCAGCTTATCGCCAAGATCGAACACCTCCCGCACCTTGCCGGAGAGGTGCTTCTTGATGCCGGGGATGTCGAGGGACAGTACTACGGGACGCTCAGTGACGCTCATATTGCAGGATTATACACCTGCGAAGAAGGTAATGCAGTCTACCCCTGGACGATCAGTACTGACCGGCCCATCCAAGCGATGCCCGCGCTGAGGAATGCCCTATATTCTGAACCCGGTATCGCCGCGCGCAGCAACCTAGGCTTGGCCTAATGTTTGAACGTCCAGCGGCGATTGGCGAAGAAGTTCCACCAGACCACGATGACAATCGCAAAGAGTTGCGCACCGTTAATCAACGCCGGTGCGTAATGCTGTTTGCCCTCACCGGACAAAATGTTGAAGAGTATCAAGCGGAACTCAGGACCGGACGCCAGGATGCCACGGCTCGTCGCAAAGTGCGCAACCACTAGGACTACGATTGACGTGTTGAGAAAATAGCCAACAGTGTTAACGGCGAGAAACTTTACCGATTGATCTCGTGCTGAATTTCCTCGCGCATGCTTGAACGTCCACTTCCGATTCCAGAAGAAACCATTCATGACGCTAAGCAAAAATGCAGCGGTCAGCGAGGTGAAAAGGGGAAGGTGAAAGTATCGGTAGCACAAGTTGAGTACTACAAACGTTACGATCGTGCTGCTCGCGCCGACGATGCAGAACTTGACGAATTGACGCAGGCCCTTGTGGTGAAAAAGGCCCGACTTGTCGTCGGAAGAACTGTGCGAACTGTCGTTTACTTCAGAGTCGATCACGGGCGGATTCACATCGCTCACAGCCTGAACAGGCAGCGGCAAAGGCGAATCCGCCCGCGTCGGTGAGGGTGGGGAGACACTGTCAGAAATGGAGTTGGGCATAAACGGCTAATTACGCCACGACCCTGTCCATACCATCCGTGATGTTCTGGGCTTCGGCGCCTTTAAGAGTCAAAGTCGATGTCAGTTCAATCGTCTCCGCCTGCGCAGACTTTCCCGCCGAGCGGCCCACACCAACATAGCTGAGGCCATGCGATTCGATGCGCTTCGGATCGTAAAGATTGCGTCCGTCGAAGACAACACTTCCCTTCAGATGCTTAGCAACACGGTCGAAGTTGAGGAGCTTGAACTCATTCCACTCCGTAACCACCGCGAGGGCATCGGCACCTTCAGCAGCGTCGTACGAGTTCTTGCAGTATACAATATTTGGCAGCAACTTCTGCGCATGCTCCATTGCGACCGGATCGTATGCTCGCACAGTCGCGCCTTCGGCGACAAGCGCGTTGACAATATCGAGCGCCTTGGAGTCGCGCAGGTCGTCGGTGTTGCCCTTGAACGCTAGGCCCAGCACGCCAATCGTCTTGCCCTTGATTACACCGCCGAGTCCCTTGCGGATCTTCTCGACAAAGACATTTGGCTGCTTATCATTGGTCGAAACGACCGCACGAACAAGCTCCAAGTTCACACCAAGCGTTTCCGCGGTATGGATCAACGAGCGCGTATCCTTGGGGAAGCACGAGCCGCCGTAGCCGATTCCGGCATTCAGAAACGCAGGTCCGATCCGCTGATCGAGGCCCATGCCCTTGGTGACATCCGCGATGTCCGCACCAGCGGCGTCGCAGAGGTTCGCAATCGCGTTGGCAAAGCTGATTTTGGTGGCCAGGAACGCGTTCGACGCGTACTTGATGATCTCCGCAGACGCGACATCCGTCACGATCATTGGACGCTCCAGCGGAGCGTAAAGCTCCAGCAGCTTCATGGCGACCTTGCGGCTAGGCGCTCCGATGACAATGCGGTCCGGATTGAGCGAATCGGAGATGGCAGAACCTTCGCGCAGGAATTCCGGATTCGAAACAACATCAAACAAAATCGGCTGGGTGATGTTCTCTTCAATAATCTTGCGAACACGCTCGCCTGTGCCGACCGGTACGGTGGACTTGTTGACGACCACTTTGTAGCCGTTCATCGACTTCGCGATGCCAAGAGCCGCCGAATCGACATAGCTGAGATCGGTCGAGCCGTCGTCCCCAGGAGGGGTTCCGACGGCGATAAAGATCACCTCGGCCTGCTTGACGGCTGAATCGAGGTCTGTCGTAAACTTGAGGCGATCGTCCTCAACGTTGCGCGCGACCATCTCTTCGAGTCCAGGCTCGTAGATCGGCATGACGCCGGACTTCAGCTTATTGACCTTATCTTCGAGCTTGTCGACGCAGACGACATCGTTGCCGAGGTCGGCAAAGACGACGCCCGTGACCAGGCCAACATAACCAACACCAATTACGCAGATATTCATCGGTTTATACTACTCTCCGGAGAGTGCCGTTATGCCGGCAGATTTTGCAGTGCGAAGTTGTTGCGCCGAGCGAGATTGCGGGCGCATACCTCTATATAATTGCAAAAACTATGCCATCGCATTAGGCCATTGTGAGGCCAATTAGCTCACGCGGGGCAGTAAATGATACATTTTCGTCGCGTAGAACGATTTCTCGGACGTCTGTGACCCCTCGGCGTTTCAATTGTTCAACAATTTCGGTCACCTGTGACTCTGGCGCGGACGCCCCACTAGTCAGTCCGATGACCTCGGCGCCGTCGAGCATTTGGTCGGAAATGTCGCTGGGTTTGCCGATCAAAAAAGCGGGGGTGCCAAGCGATTCGGCAACTTGGCGAAGCGACCGGGTATTTGAGCTGGAGTTAGACCCGATCACGAAAACGACATCCGACTGTGGCGCGATCACCTTAATAGCGTCTTGGCGATTTTGCGTAGCGTAGCAGATATCGTCGGTCGGCGGATTTTCGAGACGGGGAAAGCGCGCCTTTAATGCCGCGACGATATCGGCTGTTTCATCAACACTGAGGGTGGTCTGGGTGAGATAGGTCAGCCTGTCTTCGACCGGCTCAACTAAAGCGGCCACCTCGTCGACATGAGTGACGAGGTGCAACTGTCCCGGAGCTTCCCCGAGTGTGCCTTCAGTCTCGACATGGCCGCGATGACCAATGAAAAAGATTCCGTAGCCGCGATTGAGGTATTTGTGGACTTCCAGATGAATCTTGGTGACCAGCGGACAGGTCGCATCGATGACCCGTAAGTTACGCGCTACCGCGTGCTCTCGGACAGCCGGGGAAACGCCATGCGCGGAAAATACCAGGACACTGCCTTCCGGCACTTCGTCGAGATCGTCCGTAAAGATCGCGCCCTTCGCACGAAGGTCGGCAACAACGACATCGTTGTGGACAATTTCGTGCCGGACATAGACTGGCGCGCCAAATACTTCTAGCGTTTTTTCGACTGCATCTATGGCGCGGTCAACACCCGCACAGAATCCGCGCGGACGAGCAAGCAGGAGTTTCATACTGAATTGAGTATACCTGCGCCAGATTTACTGGCCCATCTTGGCGAATTTAATGAGCTGTTCTACGAGTGCTCGGTTCGCTGCGGGAAACTCGTAACTTGCAATATGTGCGATTTGAACCCAAATCCAACCCCCGCGCGGCTCGCCTGCGCTTAGCGGCTGGCATAAAAATGGATGAAGGGTAACTGTGCGTTCAGCATAGGCAAATGAAACCTGATCCCAAACTTCAATAGCCCTGACTGCCAGTCCAGCTTCTTCTTTCGTTTCGCGGATGGCCGCATTTTCGGGCGATTCGCCTAACTCAATCTTTCCGCCGGGAAACTCCCACAGGTTTGCAAGATGGACGTCCGGCGCACGCTTATGGATCAAAACATTTTGGCGCGATTCATCAACGACAATTGCGAGTGCGATGTCCATATTTGCCAACTGTGGATACGGGTGGCATGCTTGGCCTCTCAGGGCCAGGCATGTTTTCATGGGCCAGTGTTTCAAACGTTTGCTGGATAGAACACGAAGCGCTTCAGGACATGGCTGGGCCTGAAAGCCCAATCATGCCACCCAGAATTGCCTCAAAACTCCAGCGCCGCCTGTTGCCTCGACTTCATCCACAAGCCAATCAGTTTTTGCTGAGGCGACGACACCGCCAGGTCGCTTATCCGCTCGGGGTAAATCCAAGCAGTTTGAACTCCCGGATCAGTAAGTGAACTCTCTGCGCCGCATTCGTTTGCTGCGTAACCGTGCAGGACGATCTTAGTGTCCATCACGACATGCTTAACGGTGCCGAACGGCAGAACGTCAGAACAGACAACTCCCGCAATCTCGTCCAATGCCCTAGTTGCGGCGTCATCGTTCGTCTCGCCGTCCGCTACGACGATTCTGGGCAGTTCCCAAAGACCGGCCCACACGCCTGTTTCAGGCCGCCTGACGATCAGCAATTTTCCGTCTTCCCGCGACACCGCGACGGCCACATGCACGGCGGCTGTCCAGCTTTTCGCCATAGGTTCGCCCGGAAACTTTTCCGGCGTTCCCGACTGCATGGCGCGGCAGTTTTCAAATATCGGACACGATTCGCAGTTCGGCGCTTTCGGCGAACAGATAGTCGCGCCAAGCTCCATCATCGCCTGATTGAAGTCGCGCGCCCGTCCATCCGGGATGATCTCAGTGGCCAGCCGCCAAAGATCGCTTTGCATTATGGGCGATTTTGTCTCACCCAAAAGTCCGTTGACACGGCAAAGCACGCGCGTTACATTAACGTCAAGAATGGGAGCGTTTTGGTTGAATGCGATTGACGAGATCGCGCCTGCCGTGTAGCGTCCTATACCGGGCAAATTAATCAGTTCATCCACCGACGACGGGAAAACGCCGCCAAACTCGCGCACAACAATCTCTGCCGTCTTCTTGATGTTGCGCGCACGAGCATAATAGCCGAGCCCAGCCCACAGCAGAAGCACATCGTCCAACGGAGCGTCCGCTAGCTTGAACACGTTTGGGAACCGCTCCATCCAACGGTTGTAGAAGCCGACGACGGCGCTTACCGTCGTCTGCTGGAGCATGATCTCGGAGATCCAGACGGCGTAAGGGTCGTCCTGGCGGCGACGCCAGGGCAAGTCGCGCCGGTTAGCGCGGTACCAGGTTAGTAGGCTGTCGGCAAGCTCTTGATTCGCTGATTGATGATCGTCCGGCACGGCCTATTGGTACTTAGCGATGTTTCGCCGCGCGTAGTCCTCAAACGAAGTCGCGGGCCGACCTGTCAACAGTTCGACGTTGTTCGTTACGTGCGATGCCCCCCCTGCCCTATAGAGCTCATACAGTTCGATCAATGCGCTCACCAGCAGATTCGGCATACCCATGCCGCGCATGGCATCGGCAGCCGCCTGATCGGGGATGTTCATGAACTCGACGTCTTTTTCGAGAACATCGGACAGGATGTTCGCAACATCCTCGTCCGAAAGTGCCTCCGGGCCAGTCAGTTCGAAGGCATGGCCGCTAAACTGATCCGACGGTTCCGAAATCGCCCGGACAGCGCACGCCGCAATATCAGCGGTGTCGATAAAGCTGACTTTCGCGTCGCCTAATGGCTCATAGAACACACCGCCTGACTTAATGCTCCCTGCATACCGCTCGAAATTCTGCATGAATCCATTCGGACGCAGCAGCACGTAATCTATCTGCGAACCCGCAACCGAAAGCTCGATGGACCTGTGCATTCTAGTGAGCGTAATCCCCGGCTCGGACTCGGTGCCAATCGCGGCCATGTTGACAATCCGCTTGATCTTGGCGGCCTCGGCAGCTGCAACCACCCGCGCGCCCTGAAGCACCTGGCTTTCATCAAATGGCGTGAGCAGAAAAACCCGGTCCGCGCCGGCAACTGCGCGATCAACCGATGCCTCATCATTGAGGTTCATCTCGACCAAATGCGCGCCTTCATCCTCAAGGTATTTCGCCTTTTCGAGGTTGCGAACTCCCGCCATTACCCGATAGTTGCCTTCCTTTAATAGCAATTGAACGACCTGATGTCCGACGTTTCCGGTGGCCCCGGTGACAAGAACTGATTCGGGCATTAGTGACTTACTCCTTAAAATGGGTTGACTCGACTTGACCATCCGGGCCGGTCGTATTGCGGTCATTATGGCTGAGACTTCGATTGAAATCTGCTTGGTTGCCAGGGTTAGATTTGGGGTTGACCCAGTCTCATTTCGACGCAAAGCACGTATTTGCGGCAAGCGAAGAAAATCCGGCAACTTTTGAGTAAAATGCTGCCATGCGACCACTTACATCACGCCTCACACTCTGCATTGCTGCTCTCTTCTTTCCGATTACCGCTTTCGCGCAATCCGGAAGCTCCGCCACGGCTCCGCCCGAGATTGCCGCAGCGTACGCTGCAATGAACCAGGGTGCGGAGCAGCACGACCCAAATCCGATTTTCCGTAGCTATACGCCGGATGCCATCGGCATCGAACCAAACGGCAAGACCTATTCGTTCCGCAGCATGGACAAGATGACGCACGACATGATCGTTAACGCGCAGTCGTCAACAGGCACCACAGATATTCAGAAGGTGGTGGTGCAGCCCGACGGAGTCACGGTGACTCTTCATCAGCACGCCATCATGACCAACATCAATCCGAAAACTCAGTTTCTCGACACAACCGTCATCGACTACATCGAGCGAGACCATTGGGTGAAATATAAGGGCCAATGGCGAATCAACCGAGCACACACTCTGTCGTCATCAATGACATTGAACGGCAAGCCTTTCAGCGATATGTAAGAGCTGTTCGCACTCGCTTAAAGTAGCATCCCGCCGGTCACTTCGATACGCTGGCCATTGATCCATCGGTTTTCATCGTCGAGAAGCAACGCCACCACGCCGCCAATGTCGTTGGCTTGGCCGACTCGCCCAAGCGCCGTTTGCGACGCGATCATTGCCTGAAGCTGCGGGTTGTTCCTAACCGCGCCGTCGCTGAAATCCGTCTCGATCGCACCTGGCGCGACCACGTTAGCGGCAATACCTCGCGGCCCAAGCTCCTTCGCCATGTAGCGTGTGAGCACTTCGACCGCGCCTTTCATCGACCCATACGCCGACGATCCTGGAAACGAGAATCGCGCCAACCCACTGGAAATATTGATAATGCGGCCACCGTCGGCGATGGTTGGCAAGAGCTTCTGCGTGAGGAAAAAGACGCTCTTAAAGTGGACGTTCATCATCAGGTCGAACTGATCTTCGGTCGTCTCAGCAAATGGAACATGTAGCCCTACTCCCGCATTATTGACCAGAAAATCGAAATTGTCGCGCTCCCATTTGGTTGCGAGAAGATCCTTGACTTGCGCCGCGAACATGCCAAATGACTTTATGTTCGACACATCAAGCTGCAATGTAGCCGCTTTTTGACCCTTCGCCTCAATCTGCGCCACAACGTCTTCAGCCTCGGCCTTTTTGCTATTGTAAGTCAGAATCACATCCCGGCCCTTCGACGCTAGGCTCAGCGCCATGCTTTTCCCAAGTCCTCTGCTTCCGCCCGTGATCAACGCGATTTTCGTCATTTTTCTCTCCCTTGCAACTGCAACTCTCCGCAAATTAAGCAACAGTATAGTCCGCGTTGGGGTAAAACCGTTCGGTAATCCGCAGCAACTTTACTAGCCCTTTGGGGAGGTTCACATGCCAACAGTTACACCGTTTTTGTGGTTCGACAATCAGTCTTTGGAAGCCGCCGAGTTTTACGTTTCCATCTTTCCGAACTCAAAGGTGTCAAGCGCCTATGAGCCGGATGAAAAGGTCGTCGTGGTCAGCTTTGAACTGGACGGGCAGAAAGTGCTCGCGCTGAATGGCGGGCCGCATTTCAAGCTGACGGAAGCGTTCTCATTTTCCGTCGATTGCAAGGATCAGGCGGAGGTCAACTACTATTGGAGCAAGCTCAGCGAGGGCGGCGAAGAGGTTCAGTGCGGATGGCTGAAGGACAAATTTGGCCTAAGCTGGCAGATTGTTCCTCGGCGATTCGTCGAGCTAATGGGCGATCCCGATCCAGCGAAGGTCAAGCGCGTTTTCGATGCCATGATGACCATGGTCAAGCTCGACATTGCGATGCTGGAAAAAGCGGCGGAAGGCACTGCATAAAGGTAATATGACTTGATTAACTAATCGCCATTTTGATGATCAACGGAGATCATAAGCGTATGAAGACCGACATCTACCGGCCGCGCAACGCGGTCCGGTTCGTCACCGCAGCCTCCCTCTTCGATGGTCACGATGCGGCCATCAATCTCTTTCGTCGCCTCCTGCAATCGTCCGGCGCAGAGGTCATCCACCTTGGCCACAGCCGCTCAGTCGAAGAGATAGTCACCTGTGCGATTCAGGAGGATGTCCAGGGCATCGCCGTCAGTTCGTACCAGGGCGGCCACATGGAGTTCTTCCGCTACATGATCGACCTGCTCAAAGAGCGCGGCTGCGGTCATATCAAGGTCTTCGGCGGAGGCGGCGGAACGATCACCACCGACGAAATCGCGGCCCTCGAAGCCTACGGCATCACCAAAATCTACACACCCGAGGACGGCATGCGCCTGGGACTGCAAGGCATCATCAACCACATGATGCGGGAGGCGGATTTTCCGGTAGCTGATCTAGACGTCGGGGGCGGTCTGCAGGAACGAGCCAAAAAAGTTTTCGATCAAATGAGAGGCGAGGGATGGCCTGCGGTCAAGATGCCGATCCTTCAACGTTTGGACAAAGAGCGCAGCCTCGCGGTTGCGAGGGCGATAAGCGTTGCCGAAATCACCCCTAACCCCTCCTTCCGAAAGGTTGGTGACAAATCCTTCCCTTCCCGCTTCGGGAGGGGTGGCGAGGAACGAGCCGGGGTAGGTCGCTTCCCCGTCATCGGCATCACTGGCACTGGCGGCGCAGGAAAATCGACACTTACCGATGAGCTTCTACGCCGCTTCATTGCAGCCTATCCCGACAAGACGTTCGCCGTGATTTCCGTCGATCCAACTCGCCGCAAAACCGGCGGCGCGCTTCT
This sequence comes from uncultured Armatimonadota bacterium, assembly GCA_963699265.1. Classification (GTDB taxonomy): domain Bacteria; phylum Armatimonadota; class Armatimonadia; order Armatimonadales; family Capsulimonadaceae; genus CAXSEA01. The sequence continues at coordinate 4,857,737 of OY969427.1, forward strand.
TGGCGACCGGATCCGCATGAATCAGGCGCAGCATCCGCACGTCTACATGCGCTCGATGGCAACCCGTGGCGCGAAATCGGAGATTCCAGAAGCGCTCCCAGAGGCCGTCAAAATCCTGCGCTCATCGGGATACAACCTGATCTTCGTCGAAACCCCCGGCATCGGACAGGGCGATTCAGCGATCAGCGAATTGGTGGATGTATCAATTTATGTCATGACCGCCGAGTTCGGCGCGCCGTCGCAGCTCGAAAAGATCGACATGCTGGACTTTGCCGATCTTGTTGTCATCAATAAATTTGATCGTCGCGGCTCTGAAGATGCGCTGCGAGATGTCCGCAAGCAGTATCAGCGCAACCACAAGCGCTTCGACGAAACCCCCGACCAGATGCCGGTGTTCGGCACGGTCGCAAGCCGCTTTAACGATCCGGGCACGGATCGTCTCGCCGCGGCTCTGATCGAAACCATTGTCCAAAAGCTCAATCTTGACTTTGACGTCCCGACATTTCCTAACACCGACGCTGCGCCTGCCAAAATCATTCCCGGCGAACGAGTCGGTTATTTGGGCGAGATCGTCACTACCGTCCGCAACTACCGAAAAGCTGTCGATGCACAAGCCGTCGCCGCTAGCTCGCTCTACCGCCTACATGGCGCAAAGGAGATATTGGCGACGACGGGCAAGTCGGCATTCGATATCGATTCAGCCATCGCCGACATCGAGGTGCACTTGTCAACCCGCTCTGACAATGTCCTCGGAAAATACGCGGACTATTTTGAGCTGTATTCGAAGGACGAGCTGATTACACGCAGCCGCGACACAGAACTACGCCAATCTTTAGTCACAAGATCAATTTCCGGTACGCGCATTCCGAAGATTGCCCTACCCCGGTTCGAAGATTGGGGCGACCAACTGCGCTGGCTGAAGCTGGAAAATGTCCCCGGCGAGTTTCCGTTCACGAATGGTGTCTTCGCGCTACGACGTCAGGGCGAGGATCCAAAGCGTCAGTTCGCCGGAATTGGAACCCCTGAGCGCACCAACCGCCGCTTCCACTATCTTAGCGAAAGCGATACAGCCAAGCGCCTTTCAACGGCGTTCGATCCGGTCACGCTGTACGGTGACGATCCCGACGAGAGGCCCGATATCTTTGGTCGTGTCGGCGAATCTGGCGTAAATGTCTGCACGCTGGACGATGTCAAGAAGCTGTACGCTGGATTTGACTTATGCGCGCCGAATACCAGCGTTTCGATCACCATCAACGGCCCCGCGCCAATGATTCTGGCGATGTTCCTGAATACCGCGATTGATCAGCAGATCGAAAAATTCGAGCGCGAAAAGGGCCGCACGGCGACCGACGACGAGAGAGCGCAAATCAAAGCGCAGGCGCTGCAGTCCGTTCGCGGCACTGTCCAGGCGGACATCCTAAAAGAGGATCAGGCGCAGAACGAGTGCATCTTCACGACGGAGTTTTCTCTGCGCATGATGGGCGATATCCAGCAGTTTTTTGTGGACAACAAAATCCGCAACTACTACTCCGTTTCGATTTCCGGTTTTCACATCGCCGAAGCGGGTGCGAACCCAATCTCGCAGCTTGCATTCACCTTGGCAAACGCATTCACCTACGTCGAATACTATCTGGCGCGCGGAATGCAGATCGACGATTTCGCGCCGAATCTATCGTTCTTCTTCAGTAATGGCATGGATCCCGAATACGCGGTCATTGGACGTGTCGCGCGGCGAATCTGGGCCGTCACCATGCGCGAGAAATATGGTGCCAGCGAGCGTTCGCAGAAGCTGAAATATCACATCCAGACTTCGGGCCGCTCGCTACATGCTCAGGAGATTCAGTTCAACGATATCCGCACCACCCTCCAGGCCATCCTCGCGCTCGAGGACAACTGTAATTCGCTGCACACCAACGCCTACGACGAGGCGATCACCACCCCAACGGAAGAGTCCCTGCGCCGCGCCATGGCCGTCCAACTGATCATCACCCAGGAGTTCGGCATGCAGAAGTGCGAGAATCTGCTGTCGGGATCGTTTGCGATTGAACAGCTAACGGAATTGGTGGAGGAGGCTGTGCTCCAGGAGTTTACGCGCATCAACGATCGCGGCGGGGTCCTTGGAGCGATGGAGACGCAATACCAGCGCGGCAAGATTCAGGACGAATCCCTCATTTACGAGCAGCTTAAGCACTCTGGCGAGATGCCGATTGTTGGGGTGAACACGTACGTCGATCCGAATGCACATGCCGCACTTCCGCGTATCGATCTCGAGCGTGCGTCAACCGCCGAAAAACAGCAGCAAGTGGACAACCTGCGCGCGTTCCAATCTGCCCACGCCGAAACCGCGCCGATGATGCTCGACCGCCTGAAATCGGTGGCCACATCCGGCGGCAACATCTTCGCCGAACTCATGGAAACTGTCCGCCACTGCTCGCTCGGCCAAATCACCAAAGCGCTCTACGAAGTTGGAGGGCAGTATAGGCGAAATGTCTAAGACTGCCAGGTTTTATCTAGGTCTGTCGCAAGCATTCGAGTCAAATCGCGCTCACCTGTCGTCGCCCAGCGGGTCTTCTCCTCGACATACTGCGCTGCGTACGCGTACCGGTGCGAATCGGTCTCGTTTGTGAGGCTGCGATGGTACGTGTTGCGGTCGAAAATGCAGACATCGCCGGGTTGCATTGTCGGCAGCGGCATCCCGCCCTCCGGTTCGGTTACCGCCTCCCGGTGGCCGGGCGCGGTGGAATTGTTCTGCTTCGAGGGCTGCACCCCAAACCGGTGCGACCCCGGCGCCACCCATAGAATCGCCTTGTCGGGCGTAATCTCGCATAGCGCGATGAAAACATTAAGGGCGCGGCCAAGAGCCTGTGTGTACTGGTTGTCCTGATGCCACGGCAGGCCGTTGCCGCCGTGCGCCGGGACTATCGCCAGCATGCCGTAGTACACCCTGGCAGGCGCTTCGAAAATCTGCTCGGCTGCGGTGACGATATTGGGCTGAGTTAGGAGCGCATGGATATCCGCGTCCTTCTGAGGATTCGCGTGGTCAAATACGGCAGGCTGCCATCCTTTTGCATCGTCGCTTACCGAGACTCTTTGCGCTGCCTGTAAAACGCGCTCAATCGAATCTCTCGGTACAAGTCCGCGAACGACGATATAGCCATCGACGTAGTAGCGGGCAACCTGCTCGTCGGTGAGCACATCTACCTCTTGCTTTACGCGTTCCTGTACAATTGTCATAATATACTCTCGCAACTCAAATTAGTCTAAGGCGATCATAGCAGCACAAATTGTTGCAATCAATAGAGGAATTGCTCAATGCTTTGCATAATTTGCTCGCATGCCGTTACAAGATCTGACCGTTCTACACGCGGGTCACGTTCCGGATTGTCGCGCCCGAATTGATCGGTACTTCACGGGCTACTACTCGCTGCAGTTTATGGCGTGGGGCGGAGTCGAAGTGTATTTCGAAGAGGAACGCCACGATCTGACCGGTAGTTGGCTTTGGTGCGCAAACACAGGGCCGCGGATGCGCTATTGGCCGGGAAATGGTTTTGATTCCTGGGAGCATCGCTACGTTGGCTTTCAAGGTCCACTGGCAACGCAGTGGCTTGCCGACGGACTGCTGCTTGATCGCCCACAGCCCTGCCCTGACGTCGCCGGTTTCATCAAGCGGTTCGATCAACTGATCACATGCAGTATGAAACTTGACCGGATCAGCTCCATGCGGGCAAGGAATTTGTTGGAAGGTCTTCTGATCGACCTGGCTGCGCAAAGGGACGCTTCGTTGACAGAGAGCGATGATAAGAAATGGATGGAGGTTGTCACCGACAGAATATTGCGGTCGCTTGCTGATGAGCCAGATTACAACCAGATCGCAAGTTCAGTCGGCATGGGACTGAGCACACTGAGGCGAAAATTCAAGCAGTCCGTCGGCATGAGTGTGCATACGTTCACCATCGTTTCGCGCGTGTCAGCCGCGAAGCGGCTCTTGGCCGAAACGGATTTGCCGATCAAAGCCATCGCAGAACAGACTGGCTATTCCGATGTCTATTTCTTCACGCGGCAGTTCAAGGAAATTGCGGGCGCGACGCCCGCCGTGTATCGGCGAAGTCGGCAATAACTGATTCAGCCTCCCAACCTCTCAAACAGCCGCACATACCCCATCTGCCCCTTCTCGAAGCTGGCGAGACGCGTGAACTCGTTGGGACTGTGCAGCAGCTCGTCGTCGAGGCTGAAGCCGAACATGACAGTGTCCGCGCCAAGCGCGGTCTTGAAATCGTCGTAGATCGGCACGGAGCCGCCAGTTCGGACATTCAGCGGCCTTTTGCCGTAGATCGACTCCAGCACCTCCGCCGCAGCAAGGTTGCCCGGCGTCCGTGCGGAGACGCTGTACGCGCGTGCAGCGGCGCGGTGCGGAACGACCTCGACCTTCGCTCCCACCGGGCAATGGGTCTCGATATGCTTCTTGACCAGGTTCAGGATATCATTCGGCTCCTGGTTTGCGACCAAGTCGGCAGGTGATCTTCGCATGCGCATGCGCGGGAATGACGGTCTTTGGGCCCTCTCCGGTGTAGCCGCCCCAGATGCCGTTGATCTCCAGAGTCGGGCGCGTCCACAAGCGCTCGTTGATTGAAAATCCAGGTTCGCCAAAAACGTCTGGCAGGCCGGATTCGGCCTTGAACTCGGCCTCGTCGAACGGCACCTCAGCAATGGCGTCGCGCTCGGCTTGCGTTAGAACCTGGACATCGTCGTAGAAGCCGTCAACCAAAACATGACCGTGTTTGTCGTGCAGGGACGCCAGAAGCTCCACCAGCGCATGAATCGGATTCTGCACTGCGCCGCCCATCATGCCGGAGTGCAGGTCATGTCCTAGGGCCGGTCAGATCGACCTGCATGGCGACCATCCCGCGAACATCCAAGCCAGATCGCAGGCGTATCCTCGCGCCACTGCATGCTGTCCGCGCTCAGGATCATGTCGCAGGCGATGCAAGTCTTTGTTGGCGGCGACAAATGTCTGCAAATCCGGGCTACCGATCTCCTCCTGACCCTCCAACAATAGTTTGATGTTGATCTTTGGGGGCGCGCCCGAAGCGATCATCGCTTCTAACGCGATCACCGGCAGCAGCAAATTATTCTTCATGTCGGTTGCGCCGCGCGCGTAGATTCGCCCGTCGCGAATCTCCGGCTCAAACGGCGGCGTGTTCCAAAGATCGAGCGGCACCGCTGGCTGAACATCGTAGTGACCGTAAATGAGGACGGTCACTGCGTCAGGGGAGTAATACCGCTCGGCATAGATGATCGGATGCGATGTCGGCGGATTGAGGCGCGCGTTCTCAAATCCGGCGCGGGTTAGACGCTCTACAATCCAGTTGGCAGCAGCCTTCATATCTGCGGCGTAGGCGCTGTCGGCGGAGATTGTCGGAAAGCTGAGGAGGGTGACAAGGTCGTCAAGCGTGCGCTGGCGATGTTCAAGAAGGTATTTGTCGGGGGTAAGCATAATGGCATTGTAGACAATTTACGTCGAAATATGATTTTGAGGATGGACTGATTCATGCGATTTGGTGTGTGCACTGGGCCGGAAAACGCCCAGATCATAAAGGATGCCGGATTCGACTATATTGAGCTTTCGGTTTCTGGAGGATTGAAGCCGTTTGAGGACGAGGCGGCCGTAATTCCTGCAATTCAGGAGCAGCTTAAGGGCCTCAGGACTCAAGTCGGAGGCATTCAACGGCCTGTTGCCTGGAGACCTGAGAGTGACTGGGCCGGAGGAAACGATTGATATTCCGCGCCAAGACGCCTATTTCGAAGCGGCGTTCAAGCGTGCCGCCATGTTAGGTGGAAAAGTGGTCGTCTTCGGAAGCGGCGCAGCACGCAATTTGCCGGCCGGTTTCCCGCGCGAAATTGCAGAGGCGCAAATCGTTGACTTTCTCAAGCGCGCCGGCGATTACTCAGCCGCAAACGGAGTTGTGATCGCAATTGAGCCGCTGAACAGTGCGGAGTGCAACATCCTAAATAGCGTCGCAGAGGCCATGGACATCGCTGGCCGAGCCAATCACCCGGCGGTCAAAGTCCTGAGCGACCAATATCATGTCGAAAAGGACGGCCAGTCATTTTCCGAGACAACCGACGCTGGCAAAATGCTCGCCCATGTGCATGTGGCCACATTGGAGGGTCGCCGCGCGCCGCAGATGGCGGATGTCCCACAACTAACCGAATACTTCCGGTCGCTTCGCGCGGCAGGATACGACGAACGGGTTTCCATTGAGGGAAACTGGGCGGACATGAAAACGCAGGCAAACGAAACCTTGGAGGCGATGAGGACGGCGTGGGAGAGGTCGGGAAGCTGAGGGTTAACACGCTTACTCATAACCCGGCTCCGAACTGGCACGCACGTTTCCGCGCCGATCCGCCCTTATCGTCACCCTATTAGGCGAGCCGCAGCCGGGGCAGTCGATAGTTGAAACGGCAACGGGATTATCCGCCAAGGAGTCCCGATCCACTGTCGCATTAGTTGTCCCATTGCAGCAGAAGCAAAGCACCGGAGTTGTCTCTTTGACAGTCTCCTGCCTCTTGTCAGGGGCAGCTTTGTCCCATCGGAAATGGACAAACAGACGGCCCCAGTTGTCCGAATCCTTTTCAATCCGGTGATAACGCGCCTTGACTTCCGGCCTGTCGAGGAACCGCAGCACGCTCTTCTTAAGCTGGCCCGACCCTTTGCCGGGAATGATTTCGATCTCGGCGGCGCGCTTTTCGCAGGCCTCGTCAATGACGGATTGCAGGGCCGTCTCGATATGCCGGCCCTCCGAAAAGATGGGATGAAGGTCGAGTTTCAGCTTCACAAACGACCTGCCCTATTTGAATTCGAATCGAGATTGTCCCAATATCTCACCAAAAAATGCATCCCAATACCGCTCGTGAGCCAGAACATTCTGTACAATTATATGGTTCCTTGCGCCGAAGTAGGGATTTTGGTGCTTAAACTCTTGTCTAACATGGGAACAACTCAAGAAGAACCGGCACCGGGTACGGGATGCCGCAAAAAGAATTTCGTCACGGAAAGAAGGCTGTAAATGAAATCGACAAAAACAATCTTTGTGAAGCGCGCTGTGCTCGCCGCTGCGTCGCTTGTTGCGCTACTGGGAATCGCTGCCGTCTCCCCAGCTCTCGCTCAGGACAATGGTGGCAACAACAATAACGGCGGATATAGCAACGGAAACAACAACAGCAACGATAGCAGCGGCGGCTACAACAACAATAACGGCAACTACAACTACAACAGTTCGAACGGGCAAAGCCAGGCGTTCATCAACAACGGCGCTGTGCTCCCCATTGTGATGGATACTAAGCTGTCTTCGTCAAGCTCCTGGGACGGCGAAAAGTTCAAGGCGCACCTTGCCCAAAACCAGGATGGCAAAAACTACAACGTTCCCGATGGCGCTGTGATCCTAGGCCATGTCGTCAATGTCCAGCCAACGCAGGGCCAAAATACGGGCGTCATCCAACTGTCGTTTGACCGTATCAAACTTCCAAATGGCGAGTACTTCCCGATCCGCGCCGTAGCGACCAATGCCGACACGAGCGGAGTCACCGTTCAGAGAGACGGCTCGATCATTGCGCAACAGCCGAATCTCAACAAGCGTGCGGCAAACGACGTAGGTATTGGCGCGGCCGTTGGGCGCCCTTGGCGGTCTTCTGTTCCACAACCGTGTGAACATGGGCACTGTTGTCCTCGGCGGCGCGGCTGGTTATGGCGCGAGCCGGATCAATACGGCCGCTGCGCCAAAAGATGTCGTGATCAAGAAGGGTACGCAGATCGGCATGCAGGTCAACGAGCCGATCAACCTTCAAAGCAACGAATAGTTTTTGACCTCCAACGCCTCAGTGAACGTCACTGGGGCGTTTCTTATTGCCCCGGCTCACGTGCCACCAAGTTTTGGTGCAACACCCAGTCTACTGGAGGGACGTCGGGCGGTGGTGATGCCGGGGCGTAACGCACCGATCGCGCGAGATGTTTCCAGGCCGAATCACCATACACGCCAGCCTTGGTGTAGTCGAACGGCTTAAATCCCACCCGAAATGCGGGCGAATTGGGTCGGAGCCGGAAATCGGCGTGAAATAGGTCAACAAACAGGGGATCCGCTTCTATCGTCCCCTGCTCTTTGCCAAACGCCTGCCATTTTTTCAGGTTCATCGGCCCGGCCAAAGTTGGGTTGCCGTCTGCGTTTGGGACAAATAGGCTGTAGAGAGCGCCGTGTCCCGATGCGTCGAAGAACAGATTATGATCCGTAGTCACACGCGTATCGCCGAACGTCCCCCTGAGTACGCCGAATGACCTCATGTAGACGATGTTGTGTTCGAATGTCAGCGAGTGCTGCGGCTCAACAATCAGCCTAGCTAGTGCGGGTGGACCATTCAACGCGAAAATGTTGTTCTGCACGGTGACATCGTGTCCGTAATGGTGAATGAAACCGGGACTCATGCAGTTGTAAACCAGATTGTCTTCGATGAGTGTCCCGCTACTGCCCTCGTCGCTATAAATGCCGTAGGCACCGTAGAGCGAGCATTCGACATCATGCACGACGTTTCCGCGTATGGCAGTTCCCGTCGAGACACCGAGCGTGTAGATGCCGCCCATGTCGCTCAGCAATCGATGGCCGATATCGTGAATATTGTTATAGGCAATCAGATTGTTCGTGGCTGCGCTCTTGCCGTATCCCCATGTCCAGCCAGCAGATATGCCGGAGTAATATAGATCGGAGATGTCGTTGTGACTGAGCGTGTTGTAGCCGCTTTGGCCGATCCAGATACCGACTGCAGACGGAAACAACTTGCCGCCTGCGCGGATGATATTGTTATCAACAACATTGCCGAACGACTGGTCGGCAGCATCTGCGGGATACTCTTCCGGGCCGATTCTGACGCCGCCAGCCCCTAGGTCCTCCATTAGGCAGTGCCGAATGACATTCCCCAGGCAGCCGCTGCGAAACCAGATCGCGTACGTGCCGACATGAGAAATGTCGCATTGATCGAACGTGATCCGCTGCGCTCCGTCGGCCATGATCGACGCACTGACATCGGATGCGGCCTGATTCATAGGGTCGCCGTCAGGCCAAAAAGGACGGTCCGAATAGCGGAACGACAACCCGCGAAAGGTTATGTCATGAACGGGCTGGCCATGCTCAGTGGATCGCCACGAAGATCTAGGATTTCTGCCACAGTCGGCACTATCGCGGCTGCATTTCGGATATCGTCGGTTGGCCGCGGCTTGTACCAAACAACACCCGCTGCTCTGTCCAGAAACCACTCTCCAGGCAGATCAATTCCAGCCTTGAAGTTTTCAAAGCTGTAAAATGGTAGCCATTGCTCAAGCTGGTCAGCATCGGCGGGGTTGGTGGTGAATGTGAGAGCTTCCCGGTTGCAGTCCAGATCGATGAGCCGTCTACGTCCCACCAGCCATTTTTGATAAGTAATCACCCTTAAGTCGCTAAGGTCGGCGGATTTTAGCGCCTGAAAAACCTTCTTATCTTTGGGCTTACCGAAGATGGTGACCTTCACCAAAGTTGAGCTAATCCGCGCACTCCTGGCGTAGGACGCTTGAAGCCAGTACCGAATCCGGGCTGCGCGCGAGGGTTGCTCGCTGGTCGTTGACCCACAACTGCTGGAACTCGCTGCCCGGAGCGACACTTGCGCGCCAAAGACCGCTTCGATCAAGTCGCCATCCTGAGACTACGCGTCCGGCTGAGATAACCGGCTTTGCGCCCGGTGCCGGACAATATTCGATGGGATTGCTCGCAGTGCCGCTGTCGCTTGGACTGAAAATCACTGGCGAAGAGATTGGGTAAGTGCCTGTCGCGAAGACGACAACGGTCTTGCCGCTCAGTTTGTGCAGTTGCTTAAGGACTCGGATAGCATCCCGCGCACCGGCCAGAGATGCCAGTGGACCGGCGGAATTGCGTGCCTGGGGATTTGGACTCGAACCAGTCCAATGATCGTTGCCAACAGGCGAAACATAAAGAGTGGTCGCTCTCGCTGGTGCTGACACAAGCAAAGCAGCTAAAAGAAGGTGCAAAAAGAGCAGGCGCATAATGAGAAAGCGCTCGCGTTTGCACAGAGCGCTTCCATCATTATGCCGCAGTTTTGTGATTGCTCGGCTATTCCTGCGCGCCGACCGCGCTTGCGACGACATCCCTAGCCTCGTCGATAATCTGGCTGAGATGCTCTTCGCTTTTAACGCTCTCGGCATATATCTTGTAGACTGGCTCGGTTCCCGAAGGGCGGACGGCAAACCAGCCATTTGCTGTCACCACTTTCAGGCCGCCAATCGGCGCATTGTTGCCCGGAGCGGTGGTCAGCACTGCCTCGATGGATTCGCCAGCAATCGAAGTGTGATGGATCATCGACGGCGACAGGCGCTTGAGGATGTCGGTCTCGCGCGGTGTCGATGGCTGATCTTCTCGCCGGTAGTAAGATTTTCCAAACTGCTGCTCGATCTCTGCGTAATGCTGGCCGGGGTCTTTGCCTGTCCGTGCGGTAATTTCGCAGGCCAGCAAATCCATTACCGGGCCGTCCTTATCGGTCGTCCAGACGGAGCCATCCTTCCGCAGGAAAGTTGCCCCAGCCGACTCCTCGCCGACAAACCCAAGCGAACCGTCGAACAGGCCGGGAACAAACCATTTGAATCCAACTGGCACTTCATAAACCTTATGGCCACAGGAATTAGCAACGCGATCGATGACCAAGCTGCTAACCAGGGTTTTTCCGACCATCACGTTTGCGTTCCACTCAGGTCGATTTCCAAATAAGTACCGCGCCGAAACCGCAAGATTGTGGTTCGGTGGAAGCAACCCAACGGACCGTGCAACAATTCCGTGCCTATCCGCGTCGGTATCGTTACCGAATGCGATCTGATACTTGTCCTTCAACTCGACCAGTCCCGCCATCGCGTAAGGGCTAGAGCAGTCCATGCGGATTTTGCCGTCGGCGTCAACGCGCATGAACCGAAATGTGAAATCCACATCGGGACTGACCACCGTCAGATCGAGCTTATATCGCTCCTTGACCAGATCCCAAAGATGGACGCTAGCGCCGCCAAGCGGATCGGCACCGATTTTTAGTCCCGAGGACCGGATGATGTCCATGTCAACGACTGATGCCAAATCTTCGACATACGGCTGAAGCAAGTTTTCCCTGCGCGTGGTTTCTGCGGCCAGAGCCTTTTCGTACGTCAGTCGCTTGACTTCCGAATTGCCGTTCTGTAGAAGCGCATTTGCGCGGTCTTGTATCCACTGAGTCACATCGACATCCGCGGGCCCGCCAGTCGGGGGGTTGTATTTGATGCCGCCGTCGCGCGGAGGGTTGTGCGACGGAGTGACAATTACACCGTCAGCGAGGCCGGTTGTTCTGCCGCGGTTGTAGGCGAGGATGGCCCGCGAAACCACCGGAACCGGCGTATATTCGTCGTTATCGGCGATGATCACCTGCACGCCATTCGCCGCTAAGACCTCCAGTGCGGTGTTGTGGGCGGGGCCGTTGACCGCGTGCGTATCCTTCGCGAGATAGAGCGGGCCATCGACGCCATTCATCTTGCGAATTTCGGCGACGGCCTGAGAGATCGCCAGGATATGATCCTCGTTAAACGATCCCTCCAGCGACGTTCCTCGGTGGCCGCTTGTGCCAAAGGAAACCCGCTGCCGCGCATCCGACAAGTCCGGCTTGCGGTCGTAGTATTGGCGAATCAGATCATCGACATCGATCAGCAGATTGTCGGGCGGCGGCTTGCCCGCGAGGGGTGAAATATTCATCGTTTGCTCCGAAAGTGGTGGCTTTGGCAACTCGGGCCAGTATTTGCAGTGTACTCAGCAAGAGCACGTCGGAGTATCGTTTCGACGAAAAATCCTAGGCCGTAAGACACAGTTCAAGAAAAGAAAGAAGGACGCGACCGCCATCGCGTCGAACAAAAGTTCGTGACAAAGACCTCGGCCAACCATGTACGAACAACTGTAGACTCGCTCTATCGCGCGGAAGCAGGATCTATTCTTGCGACCCTTATTCGCCTGCTTGGCGACTTTGATCGCGCGGAAGAGGCGGTGCAGGACGCCTTCGCCGCTGCGCTGGAGCAGTGGCCTCGTGACGGCATTCCTGCCAGTCCTCGCTCGTGGTTGATTTCTGCCGGTCGTTTCAAGGCAATCGACACCCTGCGGCGAAAAATGCGGTTCGATTCGAGAGTCAGCGAGATCGCGTACGAACTTGATCGACAGCAGCAGGCCGCGCATGAGGAATCGGAGTCGGAGATCAAGGACGACCATCTACGGCTCATCTTCACCTGTTGTCATCCCGCTCTTTCGGTTGAAGCCAGCATCGCGCTTACCCTGCGCGAAGTTTGCGGACTCACTACTGAGGAGATCGCGCGCGCTTTTCTTGCATCGCCCACGACGATCGCACAGCGTATCGTTCGCGCCAAAGGCAAGATTCGCGACGCCAAGATTCCATACCAAATCCCCTCTTCCGAAGACTTTCCTGAACGTCTCGATGCAGTTCTACGTGTCGTTTATCTCGTCTTCAACGAGGGTTACTCGGCGTCGTCGGGAGACGCGCTGACCCGTCCTGCCCTTTCCGCCGAGGCAATTCGGCTAGGGAGGCTGATCTTCGAAATCGTTCCTCAGCCGCAGGTCGCTGGACTACTTGCGCTGATGCTTCTTCAGGAATCACGCAGAATCGCACGGACTTCCGAGGCGGGCGATATTATCCTGCTCGAAGATCAGAATCGGTCACTGTGGAATAGGGCGTTTATCGACGAGGGCATGGAACTGGTGGAAGGCGCACTGTCGTCTGGCCGTGTCGATTCCTACGCGATCCAAGCCGCGATCGCGGCGGTTCACGCGAGCGCGCCGAGTTCACCGCTCACCGATTGGCCGCAAATTGTCGCGCTATATGACGTTCTGGGCCAAATTACTCCTTCGCCAATAGTCGAGCTCAACCGCGCGGTAGCGATCGCCATGCGGGACGGTCCTGATGCTGGTTTGGCGCTCATCGATGCGATACTTACTCGCGGCGAACTTACTGAATACTATCTTGCGCACTCCGCGCGAGGCGAGCTATATCGACGCGCCGGAAACCTTTCTGCAGCCAAGCTCTCGTACCAGCGGGCACTGGAACTAGCGCAGCAAGTCCCTGAACGGCGGTTCTTAGAGATGAGAATCGAAGGTTTGCCTTAACAGTCATCGCGACATTTTTGTCGCCAGAAAATTAGAAGCTGCCATTTGCATCTGTTTTGTTCAGATGTCCCCACACGATGACGCTGAGATCAAGCACAAATATCGTAACGGCACCTTCGTCCATGAAGGTTGAAAGTTGCGAGGGAGGCAGAAGCTGCTCTCCGCCCCAGAGCAGAAACGCGACTCCAAGCAAAACCCTTTTGATATCAACTCTCCGAGCCGACTTGAACTGAAGCGTGATATACGACAGCCCAATCATGATCAGCGGGAAAGCGTCTAGATGCTGATGAAGCACTGATGCATTGTAGCGATGGAGTACATCCGTTGCGATCAGCATTGCGATGCCTCCCAAAGCCATCAAGAATAACAGGGTGCTAAGGAAATAATGGAACGGATGGCCGCCAGTCGTTCGAGAAGTCAACATCGCTTTTACTTCGCGTTTGCAGTGAAGAAGTCCGCAGCCCGCGCAAGAGTATCGGGAAGGATACGGGCGTACACGACGCGCCCCTGCTTTTTGGTCTCGATCAGGCCAGCATCGCGCAGAGCGTTCAGATGATGACTCAATGTGCTGGCGGCGCAAGGCATCCGGCAACGGATATCGCAAAGAGACACGCCACCTTCCAGTCCGCCGTCGCAACAACCAGATTCGAGATCGTAGCCCGCCGCTCCGCCACATCCGCGTATGCATTCAAACACTGCGAGACGCATCGGATCGGCAAGCGCCCTGAAGATGTGCATTACACCCTGAGTGTCGGCTTTTGCCTGTTCAAACCATTCGACGTTCATCGAAGGATTTTAGCCCTTAGTAAGTGAAACTGTCAACGTGTATAGCACTCCATCCGCCTGCCCCGAAAAAACTTTCGAGGTCGCCTCAAATCCTGTCGATTTTCCACCAAGCAAAACGACTATCTTTTGAACCCGGTCCGGGGACAGGATTATCGTCAACGGCTGGTGAAACAGCGGAGAACTAGGAGGACATCATGAGACTAAACACCTATTTGAACTTCAACGGCAACTGCAAGGAGGCGTTCGAATTCTACGCCAAACGCCTCGGCGGCAAGATCACCGCTCTGTACACGTATGGCGATTCACCCATGAAGGGTTACGCTCCGGACGACGCAATTATGCATGTGCGGCTGGATGTCGGCGATCAGGTCTTGATGGGATCGGACGGCTTCGGCGAACATGTCGAAACGCCACAGGGATTTTCGACTTCAATCGCCGTCGAGGATCCTGCTGAAGCGGAAAGACTCTACGCGGAGCTCTCCGATGGTGCCAAAACAATCGTTATGCCGCTCCAAGAGACGTTTTGGTCGTCCCGGTTCGCCATGTTTGTGGATCGGTTTGGCACGCCGTGGATGATTAACTGCGGGAAGGATTTCTGACGATGAGTGTACAAGAAATCCCCCGTCCACCTATTGCCTCTCAGGAAGCATGGATTGCGCAACGCAAGGCGCTCCTCGAACGGGAAAAGGCGCTGACCCGTCAATACGACTCGATTTGCGCCGAGCGGCGACGTCTGCCAATGGTTAAAGTGGAGAAGACTTACGAGTTCGAAGGCACAGAGGGCAAGATTAGTTTCCTCGACCTGTTTGGTGGCAAGCGACAACTGATCGTCTATCACTTTATGTTTGATCCGGGATGGGAAGAAGGGTGCATGGGCTGCACGGGATATGTCAATGCGCTGGGCGATATGTCCCTGCTCGGCAAAAGAGACACCGCATTTACGCTTGTTTCCCGCGCCCCAATCGCAAAACTTGAAGCATACAAAGCCAAGCACGGCTGGACGGTGCCGTGGGTGTCCTCGTTTCGGCAGCGATTTCAACTACGACTTCCACGTCAGTTTCGACAAGGATATTGCGCCGGTGGAGTACAACTATCGAAATGAACAGGAACTGATCGACAAGTCCCCAAATGGGAAAGCCCCGTCGGGTGAACTCCCCGGCATCAGCGTGTTCTTTACCGTAGACAGCGAGATATTCCACACATACTCAACTTATGCAAGAGGAACCGAGCCGCTGACAGATGTGGCGCTTTTGCTGGACATCACGCCGTACGGCAGGCAGGAAGACTTTGAGGATTCGCCTCCCGGCTGGCCGCAGCAGCCGACCTATGGATAGAATGGTTCGGTTCGGAGTGCCGTAGACGATTTATTGCGGCGAAGGTTTCTGATGATGAGTGAGCGGCAGGTGCCTCATCCACCCATTGCTTCTGAAGAGGAATGGCTCGCCGAGCGCAAGACTCTCGTCGAAAAGGAAAAGGCGCTAACTCGCCAAAAAGACGCCGTCAATGCAGATCGTCGCCGATTACCGATGGTCAAGGTGGAAAAGGAATACGTCTTTCACGGTGAGCGCGGCGAGGTTCGCCTCATTGACCTATTCGGAGGGCTGCGACAGCTGATCGTCTACCACTTCATGTTCGACCCGGAGTGGGATAAAGGCTGCTCGGGATGCACGGAGTATGTCGATGAGCTTGGCGATCTTTCAAAGCTTCAGGAGCGCGACACTGCGTTCGTTCTAGTTTCACGTGCGCCGCTTAAGAAGCTCTTGGATTACAAATCAAAACGGAAGTGGCATCTGCCCTGGTACTCGTCGTTTGGCAGCGATTTCAACTATGACTACCATGTGACGATGGATCGAAACATATTTCCAGTTGAATACAACTACCTGACCGAAAAGGAGCTTACTCGGCTAGGCATGTCGCCCGGCTACACGGAGGGCGAGCAGCATGGCCTGAGCGTGTTTTTCCGCTTGGAGCGGGACGTTTACCACACATATTCAAGCTATGCTCGCGGCAACGAGGGCGTAACTGATGCCTATGCCCTGCTTGACTTGACGCCCTATGGACGGCAGGAGTCATGGGAGAAATCGCCCAAAGGCTGGCCACAAGCAGTTCCCTACAAATAGATTGATGGTGACTCGGAAAGCCGATTTCGGCACGTACGGACAATGAGTGAGTTTGACAAAAAGAGGACAAAATGATCACACATCTTCACAATGCAACTATTTTGGTGTCCGACCAGGACGCCGCGCTCGACTTTTACGTCAACGTTCTCGGCTTTAAGGTGGGCATGGATATGCCGATGGGACTTTCGATGCGTTGGCTGACTGTCATTCCGCCAGACGGTGTCACGGAAATCGCCCTGTCTGTGGCAAGCTGGTATGAAGCCTCCGAAATGGGTCCGGCGAAAACCCCTCCAAGCAAGCACACGCAAATGTCGTTTGCCGCAACCGACATCGAGGCAACTTACGCGACTTTGGTCGAGCGTGGCGTCAAATTTAAGGGCCCGCTGATGGACATGCCCTGGGGCGACAAAGCGACTTGGTTCTATGATCCAGACGGCAATGAGTTCTTTTTGGACGGCAGGTAATTAAGTACGGAGACCACCAATGGACTACAAAATCGTAGAAAAGCCCGCATTTACGGCCGTTGGCAAATCGATTCGCGTCGAGATGGACGATATGAAAGATGGCGCCAACGCCAATCCCATCCCGAAGTTTTGGGGTCAGTGCGGCGCGGACGGTACCGGTGCTAAACTGATGGGACTGTCCGCATCGGCAACGGCGTTTCCGCACAAATGGCTTGGTATATGCGCGGACTTCACGCCTGATATGAAGGAATTCACCTACATCATCGCGGCCGACACCACAAGCGCTCCACCGGACGGAATGATCGAACGGCCGATTCCGTCCGCGACATATGCCGTATTCGAATCAAGGGGCAAGCTGCCGGAGGCAATTCAGAGCGTATGGCAAAGCGTCTTTTCCGAGTTCATGCCGACCAGCGGATACGCTCACGCCGACAGCGCCGATCTTGAAGTCTATCCTGAAGGCAATGTAACTGCGGACGACTACGTTTGCGAAGTTTGGATTCCCGTAGTCAAAAAATAAGCGCCCGCAAGTCTGAGGGCAATTTAGAGAGGGACAACAAAAATGAGTTCAGTACGAGTGCTGGCTGGGACGCGCAAGGGCGCATTTATATTGACATCCGATGAAGCGCGAAAGGATTGGACCGTCGAGGGCCCGCATTTTGCAGGCTGGGAGATGTACCATCTCAAAGGGTCGCCGCTAAATCCTGATCGTATCTATGCATCGCAGTCGAGCGGATGGTTCGGGCAGCTTATCCAGCGCTCGGACGACGGCGGCAAAACATGGAATGCGGTCGGCAACGAGTTCAAATACGGATCTATGACTGGAACCCACCAGTGGTACGACGGTACTCAGCACCCGTGGGAGTTCAAACGCGTTTGGCATCTGGAGCCCTCCCTGGTTGATGTTGATACAGTTTACGCTGGGGTTGAAGATGCGGCGTTGTTCAAATCCACGGATGGCGGCGCGACTTGGGAGGAGATGGTCGGCCTTCGCGACCATAAAACTGGACCGATGTGGATGCCAGGCGCAGGCGGAATGTGCCTGCACACGATCATTCAGGATCCCATCAACACCAACCGACTCTATATCGCCATCTCCGCAGCAGGTGCGTTCCGATCCGACGACGCTGGCGTAACCTGGAAACCGATCAACAAAGGCCTACGCTCCGAAATGATGCCAGAACCGGAGGGCGAGGTCGGCCACTGTGTCCATCGAATCGCCCTGCACAAGTCGCGACCCGACGTTCTCTTCATGCAGAAGCACTGGGACATCATGCGCAGCGACGACGCTGGCGACAATTGGCGCGAAGTCAGCGGCAATCTTCCGACTGATTTCGGATTCCCGATTGATGTCCACGCGCACGAACCTGAGACCATCTATGTCGTCCCGATCAAGAGCGATTCGGAGCATTTCCCGCTAGATGGCAAGCTGCGCGTGTACCGAAGCAAGACTGGCGGAAACGAATGGGAAGAGCTCGGCAAGGGTCTGCCCGTAAAGGATTGCTATGTGAATGTCCTGCGTGATGCCATGGCGGTCGAACTCTCTGGACTCGTGCGGCGTCTATTTTGGCACCACCGGCGGGCAGGTTTATGTGTCAGCAGACTCGGGGGATAGTTGGATGCCAATCGTCCACGACCTTCCTGCGGTATTGTCGGTCGAGGTACAGACCCTACCATGATCCGGGTTGAACTGCCGTTCCATCTACGGACGCTCGCCAAAGTCAGCGATGCCGTGGAACTCGAAATCAACGCTAGCCCGGCAACGGTGAACGTCGTCATCGACACGTTGGAAGCGAGATTTCCCGCCTTGCGCGGAACTATCCGCGATCCCTACACGGAGAAGCGACGGCCGCTTCTCCGCGTATTTGCCTGCGGTGAGGACATCTCGCATGAGCCACTGGACAAGCCCTTGCCGCCCGCAATCGTTGCCGGAACCGAGCCACTGATGATTATCGGCGCCATTGCTGGCGGGTGATTAGAAATACTAGGTTGGAGATATTCCATGCGATATATGTTGTTAATCTACTCTGACGACGAGCCAGTGGCCGATAGCGAGCTTCAGAAGTGCTATGTCGATTCTGCTAAGTACGCCCGGGAACTGAAGGCTGCCGGCAAATACATTGACGCAGCCCCGCTTCATCCCGTTTCAACGGCCACCACGGTCAGGGTTCGCGAGGGTCAGCGGCTGATCACCGACGGCCCGTTTGCAGAGACGCGCGAGCAGCTAGGCGGATATTTCATGGTTGATGCCGTCAACCTTGACGAAGCCATTGAGATCGCCGGCAAGATTCCTGGCGCTAAGTTCGGATCAGTCGAAATTCGCCCAGTTTTGGAAGTTGGCGGACTCCCGGAAAAATAGAAAGGCGCAAGGCGGCATTCGGTGTAGGGGCATAGAAGTGTCAGTACACTGCTCGATCAAATGACTATTGACATTCCTGTCGAGCTATGTTAGTGTGGTTATGCGTATAACCAATTCAGTGGTGAGCCCGTGCGGCGACGATTCGATTGAGCATAAGCACCTTAGGACATCTTCTCAACCTCACAATATGCCACCAAAATTTTGTAGTCGATTCGGGGCCAATGTAGACTGTACGACTTTTCGGTTTCAGCGCCATTTCATCGCTATCATTAGCGTATTGATGGCGGTCGCCTGCATTCTTGTTGCCAAACCCGCGCATTCCTCGCCTGAGACATACGCGGGAGTGGATTTCTACCCGTCCGACAGGCTCCGAATGCCGGAATATGGCCTCTGCAAAAACCTCGTCCAAAACCCTGGATTCGAAATGGGCTTGCGCTATTGGGGCGTCGGCCCGCTTGGGAGGCACACAGAATCCAAATTCAAGGAATACTATCTGGTCGACGACACTGTCTCATACGAAGGACATCGAAGCCTCAAGATATTAGGAGATGCGGGTCAATCCCCAGCGCATCTATCGACATTTGCCATCCCCGTGGTCGCTGGTGATACCTACACACTAAGCTTCTACGCAAAGGCGGATCGGACATTTGTCTATCTCAACTCGCTCGTGCAGACGGCGCAGTGGGGAACTTTTGCTGTCCCGTTCAAGGATTTTCGGCTCACGACTGACTGGCAACGATACTCGGTTTCGTTTACGGCACCAAATGGAGTCGTCGCGGCGGACTTTGGCCTCGACAAGCCGCCGTCCGACTGCACCGCGTGGGTGGATTGCGTCCAGATCGAGCGCGGAGCACTAACCGACTATGCGGAGAAGCCGTACCAGTTTGCGTTCGTCACGAACCGAAGGGACAATCTCTTCGACAGCGCGGAGCGGACCGGTGCTCGGATCGAGATTTCTGGCAAGCCAATGGCAACTGGCACTCTAACCGTAAACGCGACCGGCACACTCGGAGAACCTGTACACTCATCAACCGAAAAGTTCACCCTCGATCCGACTGGCCACGCTGTCATTCCGGAACCCTGGGCGGACAATTCGCCAATGGGCATCACTGTCGTCGAAACCGATATCGCTACGGCTGACGGTTTCCGCGACAGGGAATTTGCGCGCTTGAGCCGTATGCGGCTCTTGCACAGCCCATATCCCAACCGCCAACTTTTCGCATTCGGCGGAGTCAACTCGCGGATATCGGACTGGGATCGGCGTTTCAACTTCTACTACGAGATCGGGCTCGGCTCCTGCATCCACTTTGACCCTCAGCCGCCGACCTACAAGGTGATCTATGAGAAGCTTGGAATACTAAGCGAAAGCTCGATCTTCGACGGCGGAGACCACATGCTCGGCTGGAATCTAAAGGACGATTTTCTACAGCACCTATCCGACGATGACCTTGCGAAGATCGAAGACGCAGCCTACAAAAAGTCGGCGGCCAATCCGGACATAACCTATTGGAAGCTGATTAACGAGCCCGACGGCACCCACGCCGAAGCCCCGCGAAAGCTGCTCACCGATGTCGATCAGATGAAGAAGTACATGACGATTCTCGCCGCTGCCAGGCGCGGAATACTTCGAGCAAATCCTCACGCGGTCCTCCTTTCCCCCGATCCCGCCGGCATGAGCGATCAGACAGGCATCAGGTGGCTGGACACGTTCATTAAGGCCGGAGGACTCAAAGTGGCGGATCTGATCGCTGTCCATCCCTATCGACAGCGGCCCGAAGATCCAGACCTTGATGAGGATACGTCGAAGCTGTTCACCATGCTCGACCGCGACGGCTATCACGGCGATGTTTGGTACACGGAGGGCGGAGGGACTTCGCGCATGAACATCCCCGCCTACGGTCTCAATGTCTACAAGACCCTCGGCGCGGATACATACCGCGCCGGACAGTTCACATACGACGTCGGCTGGGCAGAAAAACTCAGCACAGCCTACTGCATTCGTCAATGGCTCGTCGGTCTCAAATATCACAGGCGACTGAAGCAGTACGTAGACTGGTACCTGAGCGGCGATTCGGTAATCGATCAAGACGGCACGCCTGGCCTTATCGCCTACGCTCCGAATACCCTCGGTAACTTGCTGGGAGACGCCACGTACGTTAGGGACATCGCGCTGGGCAACAACATCAGGAGCTACCTATTCAAGGACAGGTCGCAGCGTCCGGTAATCGCGCTTTGGACCTACGACCTTCAGGGCGACCATGGGGAGAAGACCGGTCCGACTCTCAACATCAAGCTCTTGCCGAAGGGCAGTTCGGCATGGAATATGGTTGGGGACAATGTCAATCTTTCGTACGGCAAGCTGACACTAGGCCCGCTCCCCATCTTCCTTCGCGGCCCAGCCGGTACCGAGGCGAAGTTTTCGCATGCCGTCGAATCCGCTCCGATGCTTACAGGCGGCAATAGCCTGCGGATCTGGCCGCAGTTCGACTCTTTGATCCATGCGACAATCATGCTGCAAAACGTCACCCGCAATCCGGTCTCTGGCGAACTCGTCATCTCGCAGGAGGGCAATGCACCGCCGCATTCCCAGCAGATTGATATCGCGCCCAATAGGACATTCGCGCTTCCAATCGCGCTGTCCGCGTCAGCGGGCGGACTGTTTGCCAAGGCATCTTTTCATCCGGCCGATGGCGGCGGAGTACGGGATCACCCGCTTCCGCTATCCTCTGACCAGTTGCCATCGGTTCACGAAGCCGCCCACGATCGATGGCGACCTGTCCGACTGGCCCGACGGCAGTTGGAACTGTGGTCAAGAATCTTTCCATGGACTTCCCGCCGTCAGAGCAGCAGATCGCCCATGGTCAAAAGCCAGCGCCGTACGGCGGTCCGAAAGACCTATCGGCTACTTTCTATACCGGTTGGGACTCGTCCAATTTCTACATCGCGGCGCATGTGGTCGATGACGTATTCCATCCCGCGGGCAGCGCCAACGAGTCGTACACCGGCGACGGAATGCAGGTGTTTTTCGATAGCTGGGCAGATGCGGCATCGCATCAGGATTTGGGGTTCAACGGCGACGATCAGGGGTTCGCCATTTGGCCCGGACCGGGCGGAGCCGAAGTTGACCGGACTGTTGCGCCCGACGTGCAGATTGCGTTTGCCAAAACTGGCAAAGTAATATCCGCCCAAGGAGCCTGGAAACGCACCGCTGACGGCTACAACCTAGAGATCGCTATCCCAGCGGCGGAGCTTGTACCGCTAAACCTGAAAGCCGGTACTGTGTTTGCACTAGGCGCAATTATCAACGACAACGACGGCGACTACCGCAAGCGCGGCCTGACGCTCACTCCCGTCGGCACAGAGCCATTCGGGCGTCCGGATCTTTATCCCATCTTCGTGATGACGCGGTAGCTGCCTGAACGCTACCTTCCCGCTGGACAGCGTCTATCACGAGAAAGTTGACATACCAAGCACGAATCGTTATCTCGGCGGCCCGAAATCGGCGCGACCTATTGACACAAACCGCCCTGCATGTTAGTATGGTTATGCGTATAAACGATGAGCATAAAACGTGTCAGCAGCACCGATATTGCAAGGGCGGCAGGAGTCAGCCAAGCGACAGTCTCGTACGTGATCAATAGCCGTTCCGGCAAAACGATCTCGGAAAAGACGAAGGCCCGCGTGCTCTCCGCCGCGCGGGACCTGGGGTATCAGCCCAATGCCGCGGCACGCGCGCTGGCTACCGGCAAAACCGGCATGGTGGCCCTTTGGCTGCCGAATGCGTTCAATATCGTTTTCAGCAACGTAACTGGAGTTGTGATGCGCCACGTAACCGCGCACGGCTCAAGGGTGATCATTAGTCAGACAAGCTCCGCGCAACCGCCGCCGGTCAGCAGCGACCTGTCCGATTGGCATGTGGACGGAGTGATCGGACACGATACGCGCGATGCGATTGAGCTGTTTCTTCAGCGGACAAGAGGTGCGACTCCCGTAGTCAGTATGGGCCCAACGTACTCCACAAAGTGCGACTGTGTGGGAGTCGACCTTTACGAGGGATCCGTGCAGGGGGTCAAACATCTCGTCGATGTCGGATGCCGTCGGATCGCCATGGTTACGGTGCACTGGGCACAGAATTTTTCGGATGTGCGCTACAGAGCTTTTATGGAGGTTTGCGAAGAGGCGTCAATCGAACCCCAATTCATTGTGATGGACAAGGTAGACCGGAGAGAGGCGCGGCAGCGCATCGCTGAGCATATCGCCGGTGGCAAGTTAGATGGGCTGTTCTGCTGGAACGACGAGGTCGCGACGTCAGCGAGCATGGCGGTGCGCGATGTTGGCCTACGATGCCCTGAAGACATTGCCATAATCGGAAGCGACGGTGTCGACGAGACTGAGTATCAGCATCCTTCGCTAACTACGATTGCCCAACCGTTCGAGGAGATGGTCGAAATTGCCTGGAGTTTTCTTCGTAACCGAATGCAGGAGCCTGATCGGGAGCCTCAACAGGTCATCTTGCCAATGAAATTAATCAAACGTCAAAGCACAGTTCGTCAGTAACGACACATAAGGACAAAAACCATGAAACAGAAGAGTTCTGGATTACGGGGCGGTTTCACTCTCATCGAGCTGCTCGTTGTCATAGCCATCATAGCCATCCTAGCTGCGATATTGTTTCCCGTCTTCGCAACCGCGAGGGAGAAGGCGCGACAGACAACCTGCACGTCAAACCTAAAGCAGATAGGCGCGGCGTTCGCGCAGTACAATCAGGACTATGACGAGCGCTATCCGGTCAGTTCTTATGAAAATGTCACGCCGACACCGCCCGCTCGAGGCTGGGATGGGCTGATCGCCCCCTATCTGAGCACAAAAATTGGCACGAGCGGCGCGAACGTCTCCGTGTTCAACTGCCCCGACGATATCACGTCGGCGACCGGCATTGTCGGGACATATCCAATTCGCACTTATGCGATGGTGCGGACATGCAGAGCCTCTGGAGTAATTGCATTGGGGATTGCGGCGGATAATGTCTCGACGTTGTCCAGCTTTAATTGCTCGCCTCCCGGCACTCCGCCTTATCAAATCAACCAGATCCAGGACGTGGTCGGCACTATTCTCGTGGCGGAAGCTCCCGATAAGTCCAACGGAGTCACCAACACGTTCTCAGGCTACGGCGACTGGGTAGACGAGCCTAGCAAGTCTGTCGCGAATTGGGGCAATAAATCGCAGGATCAGGATGTGCCTGGCAATCTGCCCATCCACTCAGGGGGTTGGAACTACTTATTCGCAGATTATCACGTAAAGTGGTATCACCCTGAGCAGACAGTCGGCGCGGGAACTGTCGGCATTCCGAAGGGGATGTGGACGGTCAATCCTTCCGACTAGACAGTTCACGGAACAATTTGTCCGTAAACTGCTCCTCGGCAAGTGAATCACGGGTGTGACGCGCCTTGCAGCAGCTTGGCTCCTGTGTTGCGGGAGTCTGAGTGGATTGGGTTTCCAGAAAAAATAGTCTTGGCAAAGGCACCGTCCGATGTCGAATTCGCTTCTTCTCAAACGACTGTATAATGTGAGCGCAAAGTTCGCTACCAAACACTAAGACAAATTGAGGAGAGCGCGATGAGATTTATGATGCTGATGTACCCGGAGCGTTTTGCGGAAGAGGGCGTGATGCCGAGCGCCGAACTGATGTCGGAGATGATGAAGTACAACGAAGAGCTCGGAAACGCCGGCGTGCTTCTTTCTCTTGACGGCCTAAAGCCCTCGTCGAACGGATTCCGCGTGACCTATCCTAACGGTAAGGCAACAATCACGGACGGTCCATTCACCGAGTCGAAGGAGATCCTCGGCGGGTTCTGGATCATTAATGTGGCGTCAATTGATGAGGCAAAAGCGTGGGCACAAAAAATCCCCGGAAATGGCACCAACTTTGTTGAAGTGCGGCCGTTTTTTGAAATGACGGATTTCCCGCAAGAGGTGAGAGACGAAGCCGCCGAAGAGCGTGTCGCGGCAAAATTAGGCGCTTCACAGGTATGAACGAGAACGATGACGACCTCTTGACCTTCGAGGCGAACGGCGCGCCTGCCCTGCCAATAGCATCCGAATCCGGTTTTGTCTCGCATGACGGGGCACAAATCTGGTACGCCACTTTCGGAGAGGGCCAGCCTGTCATTTTGCTGCACGGTGGGCTGGGCCACAGCGGCAATTGGGGAAATCAGGTTCCGGCCATCGCTAATGCAGGTTACCGCTGCATTGTCGTCGATAGTCGCGGTCATGGCCGCAGTACGCGAGACTCGCGGCCATACTCGTACGAACTGATGGCATCTGATGTGCTTGCGGTAATGGATCACCTCAATCTAGACTCGGCAGCACTTGTCGGCTGGAGCGACGGAGCGTGTGTCGCGCTGATTCTTGGGCTAAAGCATCCTGATCGTGTCGGTGGCGTGTTCTTTTTTGGATGCAATATGGATCCCAGTGGCACCAAGGAATTCGAATTTACGCCAAACGTGCAGCGATGCTTCGCTCGCCACCAAAAAGACTACGCAGCCTTATCAGCAACACCAGATGAGTTCGACGCCTTTGCGGATGCCGTCAGTCTCATGATGCAGACAGAGCCTAACTACTCAGCGGAAAAGTTAAGCAAGATTCGCGTACGGGTCGCAATTGTCCAAAGCGAGCACGATGAGTTCATCAAGCCTGAACACGCCGAGTATCTGGCAAAATCCATCCCTGGCGCAGAACTGTTAATGCTGCCGGCCGTAAGCCACTTTGCTCCCTTGCAGAGACCCGGCGAGTTCAACCAGATTCTTAAGGCATTTTTGAAAAAAGTCAGTCACGGTTAAATTGGAGGGCGAAGTAGAACCCAGAAACGCATTTGTGATGTTCCCCTAAATCGGCCAAAGCGCGGATTCGCTCTTATGCGTCAATCTCTATAATGAAGTCATAAGCTGCTCCGAACTTTGCTTGCAAATGCCGGACGGCACTTGCCTTGAAAAGAGATCAAATTGATGAAAAAGTCCATCTTAGTCGCGTTTGTCGCGGGCTGCCTAGCGCTTTCGATTGCGACTGCAAATGCGGACAACCCTGTTTGCAAAGTTCCGATTCCGGCGTCGAAAGCCGCAACGGCCAAGACGACTGTTCCGGATGTCAAATATCCGTACACGTTTAAGTGTCCGCACTGTGGCATGACCTTGACGATAACCAAGCCGTCAGATTGGGCTGGCGATTGCGGCGGCTGCGCTTGTGGCGGCACCAATTTAAGCTGCTACAACGACGCACAGAAGAAGTCAAAAAAGTAGTGTGAAGCAAGTCTATCCGGGTCGCCGCCGTCTGGCGGCGACCGTTTTTTTTGTGCAGCTAAGTTCGCTGGCGATTGCTCAATCGCCATTGCCTGCCGACACGCCCCCAAGTACGGTGCCACCCGTGCCTCCTCGACAACCAGCGCCAACGCTGCCGCCCTCGCATCCGTTCGCCCAGGACATGCAGACGATCATGGCGCTCCTACGAAATCACGACAAGGTTTCGTATGTTGTTAGGGACATCCCTAACGGCGTTTGCACCATCACAAGCAGCAAAGACCCTGAGATCGCCAAAGAGATCCAAACCCACTCCGCCGATATGAAGCTGCGGATGGAAAATGGGGACAACATCCGACCTGCTGACCCGCTTTTCGTCGAACTCTTCAGGCACCATCGCGACATCAAGATCGTGATGAAGAACGTCCCAGGCGGCACCGAAGTCGACGAGACATCCACCGATCCACAGGCGGTTCTCTTGATCCGGGCGCATACAAAGACGGTCAGCGAATTTGTTCGCGATGGCCTGCCTCGGGCCAAAAAGCCAAGCCCACTGCCTGACGGCTATCACCCCGACCCGCCGACAACCAACTCCAACTAAACCGCGCAAAGCGCTGTCTCTCTTTCCCTATGCAAAAAACACGGCCCGCCTCCGGGGGATCGGAGGCGGGCCAGGCCTTGGCCACAACTTTACAGCTGAAGGTATAGGCCAAGAGTTTGGGTACGTGCGCCAGGCTGCTGAACAGTCTCAGCCTGAAGTCGCAACCAGTACATCTTGCCGGGGTAAAGACTCATCGAAAAGACGGGATACGCTGCGCTGTTCGAACCGGTGATCGAGTTGTACTGTGCGCTGAACGACAGCCACGGCAGCGGGACATAATCGGCCTGACCGGACAGAATGCGCTGCTCGCCATTGATGTCATGGCCATCAGCCGCCTCGCCAAGCAGATACACATTCCCGATCTTACGTGTTCCGATAGCCGAGTCGAAATTGTAGTTGTCGTGATGGTAAACAAAGACTCCCGCCGTTGTGAAGCCGACTCGCTTAAAGGCGTGGACGTAAACGCCCTGAGGGCCGTCTAGCTGCGAATCCTTGTTAAACGTCAAGTGGCCGTTATAGGGAATGCCGACATCGACAAAGTCGCCGTTCGCGCTCATCTTGTGCCGGTTGTCATCGTATTCAAGTCTTACGCCTGGTTGCGATTCATCGAACACAAGGTTATCGAACCCATAGTCCATCGCTGCAGGCTGAGCACTAAATAAGCTGCTGACCTGATCTACTTGATAGCCGAGCGGAGAGAATTGGCCAGCAGTAAGATCGAATTGCCCACGGTTACCTGCAACCGGAACAGAAACCCATGCCCCATCGAGGTCGCTGGCGCGGTCATTGTCGTTCGTGGCCGCAAAATAGTCGAGCCAATACCCACCGTTCTTGTTCGGCGCAACTTTGAAGCCGTCCGCAGAAAAGAGTTCAGCCGTCTGGAAAGCGGTCACGGTCTCCGTCCCTTGACCCGAGAATCTGTTGTTTGAAATCAGGGCTGAAATCGGAACCGCGCTAGTTCCGTCATGTATCTGAGGTGGTTTGCCATTAGGCCAGTTAAAATGGTTTGCTTGAAATGCCAGACCAGTTTTGTTGAGCTTTGGCGGGCTTACATGGCAAGTCGTGCAAGGCACGCCGTACCGGCGCGTGAATATGGGTAGTGCCTTCGCGGGCTTTGGCGCAGTAAACCCGCCAATCACCACCATCGACGCCAGAACCGCCGTAGCGCCGAGCGCGATCCCGCCGATCGTTTGCTGTCGTTTCATAAGAGTTTTCACCTGCCTCCTGGTAAAGTCGCGGCAACCCCTATGGCACACGCGAGTTCTTGTAAAGTCTCGGAATCATGAGCTCAGCCACAACTCGCACCAAAGCCTTTACAGGCGATTCTGCGAATTACAAAACCAAACCTGAGGCAATTATAGGATTCGGCAATTTTGAATACATCCGCGTAACGGCGGATTAAGCAAAATGCAGGTTAACTGGCTGTTCTTGGGGCATGGAACGACAATCCGCCAAAGCGCGGACGACGCGGAACGACGAATACACGATAATGACTCCATAAGCGGCCTCGCTTCGGCTGTCGCACGGGCCGCAACTTCATCGGAGGATTTTCAAATCATGTCAAGGATCGTCAAATTGATCGCCGTTTCTGCTTTAGGACTGTCGCTAATCGGCAGTCTTAGCATTTGCACCCCTGTTTCCGCCAAGGTCGCCCCAAAGACCACCAAGGCGGCGAAGTTCCCAATAACGTTCGCGTGCATCCACTGCGGCCAGAAATTGACCGTCAAATCGAAGGCAGATCTCGCTAAAAAGTGCCCAGTGTGCAAGTGCGGCATGGTTGCTTCTAAGTGCCAGCCGCCGACGGCCAAGTAATGTTTCGCGGTTAAGGGGGCTGTCAAGCAGAGACAACATGAACGTTAACGAAGAGCAGAATCCTGATAAGGTTCCGGCGACAATCGCGCCCGACGATTCGTCGTTCACGCGGCGCGGATTCGTCAAAGTGGCGGCCGTCGGAGTCGGCGTCATTTATGCCGCCGCGATCGGCTATCCCATCTATAAGTATTTGGAATCGCCGGTCAACAAGGCCATTGCGGACGCGGCGCTGAACACGATCGTTCTCAAGGACGCCGACAAGCTGCCACTGAGCAGCACGCTTATGTTTACGTTCAAAGAGAATCCGTCGATGCTCATTCACTTTGCCGACGATTCATGGGTCGCGCTCAGCGCGGTCTGCACGCACCTCGGATGCACTCTCCACTATCAGCCCCCGGCGCCGCTGATCACCTGCGCGTGCCATGGCGGTCAGTACAACCCTCATACCGGTCAGAATGTCGGAGGGCCACCGCCTAGGCCGCTGACAAAGTTCACCACCAAAGTCGATCCCGGCAAGGTCACAGTTACGCTCGTTTAAGGAAAACCCTATGTCCGACACGCAACGCTACTTAGACGAACGACTTGGCCTGGACACGATTCGCGGATTCATGGATCACAAAAAAGTCCCCGTGCACCGGTATTCGTTTTGGTACTACTGGGGCGGCATTTCTTTGCTGTGTTTCATTGTTCAGGTCGTTTCAGGAGTATTGCTAGAGGTGTATTACCAACCTGGCCAAAACTCCTACTCGTCGGTCAAAATGATCACGTACAACCTGCCATGTGGTCATTTCATCCGCTCAGTCCATAGCTGGTCGGCTACCCTCTTTCTGGCATCGGCCCTAATCCACATGTTCTCGGTCTTCTTTATGAAGGCGTATCGAAAGCCGCGTGAGTTCGGTTGGTGGTCGGGCATGATCCTACTGCTGCTTGGCCTGGGATTTGGCTTCAGCGGCTATCTCCTGCCGATGGACAACCTCGGCTTCTTCGCCACCAAAGTCGGCATGGCGATGATCGAAAATATTCCAATCATTGGGATACATATAGCCAACCTGCTTCGCGGCGGCCTTCAAGTTGGCAACTTTGCTGTCGAACGGTTCTATACGCTGCATGTTTCTGTGCTGCCAATGGTCTTCCTGGCAATCCTGGCCTTGCATCTTTGGCTCGTTCAGAAGCACGGCATGTCCATTCCGCCTAGCGAGGAAGATAAGCCGGAGATCGATCGACGTTCGATTCCGTTCTTCCCAAACTTTGCCATCAAAGACCTGATCATGTGGCTGATGGCGCTGAACATCATTGCGATTCTCGCCTGGTATTTCCCGTGGGAGCTGGGAGTTGCGGCGGATGCACTTAAGGCCGCGCCTGCTGGAATCCACCCCGAGTGGTATTTCATGAGCAGCTTCCAAGTGCTGAAAGTGATTGGCGCGCTGGTTCCAGGGAGTTTGGGAGAAGCGCTTGGGATGATCCTGTTTACGCTTGGCCTGTTCCTTTGGGTATTGATCCCGCTCTACGATGTCAAGACCAAGGGTGGTTTGCGAGGCCGAATCGCCACGATGTTTGGCCTTCTCGTAGTCGCCATCTTAATTGGAACGACTTTCTGGGGCTATGCCGCCTTGCAAAAGGGTGAGCACACGATGAAGCTGGCGCAGGCTGCGCCAGTGGTGCCGTCAACTTCGTCGCCGGCAAAGTGAGACCGTAATGTCAAATTACAACTGTCATGAGATTGTTGTCGGCGTGTTTGCGACTCACCGCGCCGCAGAAGAGGCAGTTCAATCCTGCAGCGACGCGGGCTTGCCAATCGACAAAATGGCGATCATCTGCCGAAGTCACGACACACGCGAAGTGATAAAGGGATTCTGCGGCGAAGGATTTGCGATTCGGGAGGGTGCAGTCGTTGGAGCAGCATTCGGCGCGCTATTGGGTATCACGATTTGCCTGGAAATGCTGTTCCAGCCTGGATACGCACTCGCGTATATGTTCGTCGTCTTGGCATTCGCTATGACCGGAGCAATTGCGGGAGCAGCATCTCGGGAGTACGTGATGGCCAACGCGCCGCGGCGGACGCTTCTTCGGTGCCAGCGCAACCTTGAGCCGGAACAGTTCCTGGTTGTCTTCGGCGGCCAAATCACCGAGAGCATTACCTGTTCGCAAGCAACATGGCCACCTGTTACTGCAACTGAAAGATATTTGCTGCCAGCGAGCTATACGCTGCAATCGGACGGTCAACAGATCCGCATTCTGCCCGGCTCTTTGCCCCGCTGATCTGCTATATGCGGCTCGGTTCCAGCTCAGGCTGGAGCGCCACATTGGCGCAATCAGAAATGTCGATCAGCTTGCCGTCCTTTGCGGGCCGTGGATAAACCTCGGTGCGCGTGACCGAGTTACCGGTGAAGGTCAGTCCATCGACACAATGCGCTTTCAAGAGGCGCAAATCCGATCCATTGAAGCGATTGTTTTCGATCCTGATGTTTCGGTGGTAATTGTTTCCCTTACGATGGCCACTATCGACTTCAGGATGGATGTCGATCACCGCCCCACCCCAGTTTCCGAACAGGCAGTTGTCGAAATGGTTGTCGCGAATGGTCACATCACGCACTGCGCCGGATTCAAACCAGTAGTTGGCATCTCCCGCGATCAAGATCGCCGCTCCTGGGCTGTGGAATCTGTTGCCTTCAACGATGATGCGCGACGCAACCGAGAGCAGAAACCCGCGCGCCCTATTCGAACCTGAATAGCACCCCCGGATCGTAACATTGTCAGGCGTCTTGGTCAGCGATCCGATCACGTCCTTCGCCTTCACCGTGTCAGGGATGGGCTGAGTAAATTTGACCTTGCTGAACTGCTTGTTGAGCCGGTCAACGCTCGCGACCTCCGCTTCGTGATAGGTCAGCAGATCCTCGCAAGCAACAAACTCAACTCTGTCGCCAGCTTGCACAATATCGATCCCAAGCTGTTGGCCATGCACGAGCTCGACTTCGACCTCATCCGCCGCAATTTTGCGTGAGATTCGCGCGTAGATGCCGTGGACATTCGTCGCATCGTCAAGCTGATTTTCAAAGACGCAGTCCTCGAGCAAAAGGTCGCCGGAGCAGTTGACGAAATGGGTCGCATCGGCAGTCGCCGAAATCATGCGCCTGTAGCCGCCATGCTCGCTGGGAGTCACTTTAAGGCGTCTTATGGCAATATCCTTGGTGCATTGCGCAATTACGCCCATGCCGCCGCAATGGTGCAGGGTGACATCCTCGATGGTTAATCCATCGACATCCGAACTTGTGAACGCAGGCGAGTAGCGCCCCGCCCCACCGATCGCGGCAATTTGGCCTGGTTTTGGAATGTCGGAGAAATTTGCCGTCATCCGGACGACTCCCGCCGCCAGCTCCTCAACCCTATGCCACTGAGCAACGGCATAGTTGTCATGTACCTTGAACGCGGTTTCCTTGCGCTCGGCATCAAACGCCAAAATGTTGCCCACGTCGTAGCGCGTCGTTTTCGATTCACCCAGAAAAACAAGCTGTTCGTGGGAAACCGTATACGGAAAGTGAGTTTGATCGATCTTGAAATCGACGCTGCTGTTGCCAGTGACTTCATGATGGAGCGAGTCAAGCACGAGTGCTTCCTGGTGAAATGTTCTCGCCCAGTCGATTGTAAAATTATGGAGGCGAATATTGTTCGAACTTCGAATGGCAAACGGAACCATCGGTCCGTGAAACATAAACACCGAGCCCTGTCCGTCGATCTCCAGATCATCGAAGCCGAATATTGGGAACGCCATCCGCTTCAGGCTCTCGTCGTTGTTGGAGACGAAGAGATACTCTTCGGTCGCTCGGTCTGGCCAAAAATCGTAGCGTCCAGCTTCGAATTCAATCCGGCATGGGCCAGTAGTGTTCTTGAGCGTGCGGAGAGCATTCAGAACATCAAGAGTGGTGTCCTGATTTTTGCCAGCGGGCTTTTGTATTTTTATTGTATGAGTCATATTTATGTCGTGACGGGCTGCAAATTGTCAGCCGGAAAGCCTTGCGAAATCAATGTTGAGCAAACATACTCTCATCGTCATTCTTGAGTCCAGTGACATTATCACCCGTTGAAACGGGAGGATTATCGTACGATGCCAAATTCGATGCCTTTGATCCTGCGATATTGACGTTTTTGGCGTTCGCGATCCAGATCACCGGATGCTTTTTGCGGCCCGCTGGCCAGTTCTTAACCCCAACGAACGAATTGCCGCTGATCTCCACGTCATGCGACCACTGCACCTCGATATCGCCTTGATAACAGCCTGTGATGCTGTTGTTGCTGATCGTGATGTTGCTGTTTCCGATTGACCCGTCGCCATGCAGGAAAATCGCTGGTCCGCCGTAAGGCGCTCCGCCGCAATTGATGATCTTGTTTCCTGTGACCACGGTGTTATCGACGTAACCTGCCTCGTTCCAGTAGAACTCCGGCCCGATGCTGACGGCGGACATCATGCAGCCGACGATCGTGTTGCCTTTGATCAGGCCGTTGTCGGCCTTAACCAAAATGCCGCGCGAACGAGTACTGCCAAGATGGCAGTTAATAATCTTAAAGCCAGCTCCACAGAAATTAGGGTCGAATGCCTTCGAGCCTGCAGGAACGGCTAGGGTCTGGTCGGTTGTGATTGTTCCTGACTGTCCATCCGGTCCAGCCTGGACAGCCGTGATCGTCGCTTTTTCGTACAGGCCATGTTGATCACAGACGATTACCGGATCGCCGGCAGCAAACTTTGCGCGACCCTTCAACGCGATCTGACTGCCCGTGACCGTTACAACATCGCTAAACGAGCCGTGGATTGCAAAGCAGTCGTCCAGAAAAACGCCCTCCATAACGCAATCTTCGATGTCCGGCCCAACTCGCGTTCCTGACGAATGGAAACCATCTGCCATGTTTGTTACCAAAGGATCTTCCGTTGCACCATCAGGGCGCGGACCGAGCATCCATTTACAGTGGAGAATATGGTTTCCGCCATCGCCGCCAGTCTCGAAAATTGGCGCAAAGCCATTGCGCATCATGGAGACGTCCCTGACCATGCAGTTTCCGCAGTCCTCCAGAAACACCTTGATCGCAGTACCGCCATCAGCCCTAGCAACGATCCAATCGCCGACCGAGATGTTTGGCGCCGTGTTGCCGAAGCCCGTCAGTCGAAATGCGTCGCCGCCTTGGCTTTGCCACTTGACGTTGTAGTAATCCCCAAGACCCATTTTGAGCCGTCTTGTGTGTGCATCAATAACGTTGATCTCGGGCCCCTTCCCACTTTCGAGACGCATTTGAGGATAGCCCGCGTCAGGGGACCAATCGCAATAAAATTCACCGCTGCTGTCTGTTCCAACAGCCGAAACTTTGCCTTGATAGACTGTGACATGCGTCTGCGACAGCAGCGGGCCTTCGACGCTGACATTCGTGCAGTGCTGCAGATGAAATGCCGCAGTCGGCCACTTTTGCTGATCGGTAACAATGGTCGCGCCATACGCGCTGACGGTGGCGTCTTGCCAGTTGCTCAAGAGAATGACATCATTATCACTACTCGGTACGAGGTATGTGCCTGGGCGGATGATGATCTTACGCGCCCCCGCGTCGTATGCCGCCTGGACGGCCGCGCCAAGCGCCGCAGGTTTGGACGGATCACCGACTTCCGCAGTTTTCATCTTAGTCTGTCCTGAAAATGCCGGTTCGCAAACGACGACAGCGGTCATTATTATCGCCGTAATCACCGTTCGAAACAATTTTGCTTGTATGCGCATATTTTTTGCTTAGCGATTACGCCTACTCAGCTGGAAGATATGGACGAATGATTGGCGTAAGGTGGCCGATGATCTTTAAGTTTCCGACCCAATTCGGATGCGTGCCGTCAACAAAATCGGGACGCGTTAGCCAACCCGTCGTGTCAACAAAATGCACGTTGGAATCTCCGCCAGCCGTCACCGCATCGATAGCCTGATGCACCTCGTCGCCGTATGCGCCACTGAATGGCCGGAAGCAAAGTATCTCCGCCTTCGGGAACCGGCTGCGCAGTTTACCCAAGAACCCAATGTAGCTGCGCAAGAAAGTCGCCGGAGGCTCTTGGCCGCACTGGTCGTTTTGGCCCTCGTTGATCACGATAACATCCGGCGTATAGGAGAAATTCCAGTCGGCAGGCGGGTTGTCTTTCAGATGGTTGAAATTCTTCAGGCGGAAATACTGCACATCCATTGCCGCCTTATCCGCCGCGCAACCATAGCCGGTCGTGAGTGCGCGCGCGCTGAATGCGATCTGCACATGGTCGCAGCCTAACGCCTCCGCCGTGCTCCACGCCCAGTTGACCGTGCCAATATGCTCTGGTCCAGTTCCCGTCGTAATGGAGTCGCCGATAAATTCGATCAGTGGCCGATGCGGAACATTATCGGGCAGCGTTGACGATCCCGCATCAAGGGAAAGCCCTAACAACGATATCTCTTCGTTTTGGCCGGCCGCGCCGACAAGCAGCGAGTGCTCTCCAGGCTTCAGAGGACCCGTGTTGAGCGGTGTCAATCCCTGCGGAGAATCCACGTGTCGGAATATCTCGTTGTCAATGCTGACTACCAGATCAGTTCCCTCCGCCAGGTTAATCGACACGGACGTACCTGTAAATCTGGTACGCAGATAACAGCCGCCCCAATTGCTGTGAAACAGAGTCGGGCTGGTGCGATCCCAACGGCCAACATACTGAATGTTTGGATCATTCAACGCAACCGTAGTCGCAGCAGGAGTCGTTTGGGCTAGGCAAGGTGATAGCATGGCAACAGTCGGCAGCGACGCGATGACAGCAATCGCGGCCAGACCAGCAAATTTGATCATTAATGGCTTTCTGTTATTGTTTCGGGGTAACGGTTAGCGAAACGTCGCTAAGGCCCGCCTGCATAGCCGTGTCTGGCTTTGTCCATGAAAACCGAACCCCAACCGACTTGCCAACATCCTGCGCCTTGGCAACGTACACGACTGTGGCGGCCGTTCCGAGTCCTTTCGGATCGACAATGTCCGTCTTTACAGCGGTTGCGCTTTTGCCGTCAACCAAAATTTCGGACGTCTCGTGTATCGTACCTTTTCCCTGACCGCCAAGATTTGCCGAAAGAACGAAAACATCGCCTGCATGCTTAATGGCGTACTTCGAGACATCCACAATTTGCGTTATCGAGCCGTCTGGGCTGTTCCAGAAGAACGATGATGGTCGTTTGGGGTTCCAAAATGCCACGGCGACGCCTACACCGGCAAGGTTGTTTCCGTCGTAAGTCCATCCCGGTGCCTTTGCGCCATTGATCCACTTTGCCGGAGCAACTACCGCAGGGGATGAGAAGTCGGTGTTCGTAAGCGGAACCACCGTGGACGTCCCATCGGCCAGGACTACTGTTGTTAGAGCGAAAAAGACTAAGGCTGAAGCTGCAATTTGCAATCGTTTCAATAAGATCGTCTCCTAGGAAAGGGAAGTGTGTGATCAATGTTGATGTCTTACTGGGGGCGCTGAATTCCCAGCACCATTGCGCTTTCGAGTTTTACCGCAATGGTGCTGAGCATGAAGATAAAGGACATCATGCTACGGAAAAGTGCATGGCCTTTATGATGGGCTGAACGTCATGGTGAACTGTGTCTGTCCGGTTGAGTCCTTCATGCTTGAAGTTCCCGCAGCGTTGAGCGAATTCTGGTTTTGATAATACGTGGGAAGAGTCTTGCCTCCACCACTTTGCACCCAGCGACCTGGGCTGACCTGGCTGCCGTTTAGCCATTTCACATGGCCGTCAAAGGCAAGCCAATTAGAACCACCAGTGTGGCGTCCGGGCAGCCACCAGCTTAGCTGAGTTTCTGTAGGACCACCAAGACTTCCTGTGGTCAGCCCATTACTAATATTGGGACGAGACGTTAGCCCGTCACTTGTTCCCGAATAGTCGCCGTAGTTTAACGACTCCGGATATGTTTCCATGGCGTTACCAGAACATTCGCCCAGCTCTACAGTAAGCGCGGGAGCGTTAAGCTGCGACGCGCTCATCGGCGGATATAAGGCAAAGCCAGAGTTGTATCCTAACAGCCATATATTGCAAAAGTATGAGCACTTGGTGGTTACCGAATTCCCAGGTACTGAAAGATCGTCCGGACAGGCATATGTCGCAACGGCCTTCACGTACGGATAGATCGGATAAGCCCAGCCTTCCGTTCCATTAGGCGCAGGCGTCGGATTGCCTGCCGTGCCAGGTCCTCCCGTTCCGCAGGTAAAGATTTCATCATAATCCTGCTCGTACTGCAAAAATGCCAATCCAAGCTGCTTCAGGTTGCTCGCACAAGTGGTCTGCCGGGCCTTTTCGCGCGCAGACGCGAAAACAGGGAACAAAATAGCTGCCAGAATCGCGATGATGGCGATCACGACGAGGAGCTCAATGAGTGTGAAGCCTGCATTCTTACGATCTTTGTAATTTGCGAACATGATTGAATATCTCCCTTTCCGTATTCATAAGTGTTTAGTAATCGAACATTGCGGCAGAATTCTTATGAGCCCTGCGCGGGGCCAACGCTTTTGCGGACGACGAGGGTTGGAGCAATCTGCTCATTGAGGCCGGACATATCTTCGCCGCTCGCGAGAACATTCACCGCCCGTTCAACAATAGCCTCGAGCGGATGAGCAATCGTTGTCAAAGGCGGCGACACATGGGCACTTGGCCGCGCGTCCTCGAATCCCATGACGGAAACCTCGTCAGGAACACGGACGCCATGCTCATCTAGCCACTTCAGAACAGCCCAGGCACCGGGTCCGAAACCGTAAATATGGCTGTCGGACGAAGCTCCTGTCGATAGGTCCAAACTTCATCCATGTGCCGGTATGCGGCCTCGTACGAACTGCTGCCGTGCTTGGTGCCGCACAGGACGGTCCTTGCGCTTTGGATCAGCCCGCGCTCGCGCATAGCCAGCGTGAACTCCTCCAGCTTGTCGGTGACGGTTTCGTCTCGCAGCGGCTCGTTCACCAGCATGGTGATGCGCTCATGACCGAGACTCCAAAGGTGCTCTAAACCGATGCGGATTGCCGAACGCGAATCTGTGGTGACCGACGGCCCCGTATAACCGCTTGGAATCCCATCAACGGCAATGGAACGGTACCCGCGCAGCTTTAGACGGTTGGTAACGTCGAGCGTTTCATAGGGCGCGAGGAAGCAGATGAACGCCACCTCCTCCGGCGGGAGAGTGATCCTGGCGAGGGCGCTGTCGGTGCGCGCGCCGAGATTGGTCGAGTAGACCTGGTGGTGAAGTTCGCGCCGGTCGCAGTTCTCAGAGATCGAGTCCATTAAAGCGCTGCCGTACTCTGAGGCAAAGCCGCTGACAATGATTCCGATCGTATGGATCCGGCTGTCCAAATTCGAAAAAACAACGGGGCTTGCAACTGGCGGATTCGGCACATCGACTTTGTCAAGATTGGCCGATTTGACAACAATCGTTCCCTTGCCGGCCTGGCGCTTCAAAAGCCCTTCGCGGCGCAAATCGTCTAGGGCGCGCCGGACAGTCACCCGCGACACCGACAGCTCTCGGATCAGCTCCTGTTCGGTAAAGAAATACTCGCCGTCGGCGTATTCCGAATCGATCTTATTGCGAAGCTGTTCGCGCAACTGCAGGTGAAGCGGATCGGCGTGCTCCGTGCTCAGCGTGAGAACGGAAGCGCGTGGTCTCTTTGTTTGGGTTCTATGTGCGCGTAGAGTTGGCGTAGGCATAAAAATCACGCTCTAAAATGTGGTTATAACAAACTTATAAGACATTCTAATACAGCGGTCATCTCTTGTCAAGCCTCATTTTCAAGATTTTAGCGTGGTCTGCGTATTCGGCAAGTTCTAATTCATGCCCAAAGAAAATGCGCAATACTTGAGCATCGTAAATGTATCAGACAATGGCGGTCTCGTCCGAGATACATTTCGATCAACGGCAGTGAGCGGCAAGTCCCTGGCTGACGATCACTTACATAGGCTTTCGGTAGAAAAAAGGCTTGACTAGTTCAAACCCTACCTTCTTATGGTCGGAGAGCCGCTCTGTTCCGCCGACGAACAGGATCCCGCCCGGCTTGAGCGATTTGAAGAAGCCGCGGAAGATGCGATCTTTGGCCTCATCGGTGAAGTATATCACGACGTTGCGGCATAAAATCAGATCATATTCCGTGTTAGGATATGCACCGGCCAGCAGGTCGTGCTGCCCAAAGCGTACCTTGTCTTTGAGGTGGGACTTGGGTTGGTAGCTGCCGCAGAGCTCGTGAAAATGAGCGTCGCGCCGTGCCGGAGTCACGTTCTGCATGTCCATCTTATTGAAGCAAGGGCGTTCCGCTTTGGCCAAGATCGCGAGATCAAGATCCGTGCCTTTGATCCTGTGGGATTTCAAGGGATCCATCTCATGCATCAGAACTGCAAGCGTGTATGCCTCTGCGCCATACGAACACCCTGCACTCCAAACGGAAATCGGCATTGCGCCGCGCGACTTAATCAAATTTGGCAGGAGTAGCTGTGATAGTTCGTCAAAGCGATTAGGATTGCGAAAGAGTTCCGT
Source organism: uncultured Armatimonadota bacterium (assembly GCA_963699265.1). Lineage (GTDB taxonomy): Bacteria > Armatimonadota > Armatimonadia > Armatimonadales > Capsulimonadaceae > CAXSEA01. The sequence continues at coordinate 4,896,915 of OY969427.1, forward strand.
GACGTTTATAGTCATCTTGTCATGGAACTCGGTCAAGGCCGCAGTGCTTTTGTTGATCAGTTGGCCATACGCGCCAAATGACGAGCAGCCTGCTTTTTCCGCAATGGTCGCGATCCGTCGCCGCATCTGATCCATCTTGTATTCGCTTAGCAGAATGCCAGTCTTTGTTTCGACAGCCCGTTGAAACGCGGTGAAGTCTGCCTCGCCAAATGGCTCAACCTTTGCAAACGTTGCGAGAGGCTTGGTTGTTGGATATGCTGTGCTAAGAGACAACTTCTACATCCTTTCCAAGCCGACTTTGAGGACGCATTCGCTCGGAAACTCGGGCTGCGTCAACTATGAGTGCGACCTTGCCATCGCCAAGAATCGTGGCACCAGCAAGTCCGGCAATGTCGCCTAGAAGCATGCCCATAGACTTAATCACCACTTCTTGTTCGCCGATCAGAGAGTCAACGCAAAGGCCGACCTGCCTCTCGCCAACACCAACGATGACTACAAAGTTGTCCTTTCCAGGTTTTTTCGCAGCGCCAATTACGTGGCTACCGCTCAGTAAATCGCTCAGGCTGGCTATCGGAATGGTACGTCCACGCAGATTGATGATGGCTTGTCCGCCAAGCGTCCTACGCTGAATCTGGCCATCCATTTTGCCGATGCGAAGCATCTCGACCACATTCCCTAAAGGAAGGACGTAAATCCCGCCGCCCGCTTCAACGAGCACTGCGCGCACAATTGCCAAGGTCAAGGGCAGATGAATCGTAAAGCAGCTACCTTTGCCAAGCGTGCTGTCAACCAGTACTCTTCCTCCGACCTTCTCCAGGCTCGATTTGACAATGTCCATCCCCACACCTCGGCCAGAGATGTCGGAAAGCGCCTCAGCGGTCGAAAAGCCAGACGCAAAGATGATGTTCAGCGCATCCTTCTCGGTCATGGCCTTTGCTTGGATCTCGCTAATCAGACCTTTGCGAATGGCAGACTGCTTGAGCTTTTCCGGATCCATGCCCTTGCCATCGTCAGAGATTTCAATGACAATATGGTTCTCTTCGTGGCGAGCCGACAGCTTGACTAGACCGTTTTTCGGCTTGCCTGCAGAAAGACGACTTTCAGGAGTCTCCACTCCGTGATCGACCGAGTTGCGGAGCAAATGGATCAGAGGATCGCCTAGTGACTCCAATACCGTCCTATCAAGCTCCGTTTCTCCGCCCGACATTTCAAACCGAACATCTTTACCTGTTTTTTGGGCGAGATCTCGGATCATGCGAGGCATGCGCTGAAAGACGCCGTCGATTGGGAGCATGCGTGCCTTCATGATTTGGTCCTGCAGTTCGGCGGTCACGCGTGCGATCCTGTGTGTTGACTCCACAAGTTGCGCTGCGTTCTCGTCGCGCGGGTACTTTGCGTGGAGGTCGCTGCAAAGCCTGCGTACCTGCGAGCGCTCGATGACTAGCTCGCCGACAAGGTTGAGGAGGTTGTCAAGGCGGGAAACCTCGACACGAATCGTTTGGGACTGCGGCGCAGCAGCAGGCGCATTGGCCTGTTTTTCGGCCAGTGGCGCGGTTTGCGTCGGAACGTCCGCGACGACTTTCTCCTCGATAGAAGCCGGCACGGGAGTCAATTCTGGCTGCGGTACGATTGCGGTGGGAACAGAATCCGCTTTCCACTCGGCCACGACGCAGGAATCGACCTCCGACACGCCGGCTAACGCGGCTTCGATTACAGTTCGGCCTGACTCGGTCGCGATTATCAGCGAGAAAGTCAGGTCAAAGTCTTCTGCCTCCAGCTTCTCTTCGCTAGGATTGGACGCAAGAATGCTGCCGAGTGGCTCTAGCGCACCAAGAGCCATCCAGACGCGCACCGACTTCATTACGCACTCTGCAGACAACACCATTTTGATTTCGTAAACATTAAGGCCGGAATCCAGCGCAGCAGTTGCGGACTCGAGTTCGAACGATGCCAATGTGAACGCCGCCGCCGGGAAAGCAGCTGGTGCGGAATTCATGACTTGCGGTTCACTTTCGGAGCGAAGCGCATTAAGTCTCGACACCAGTTCGGGAATACTGCCGTCCGCGCTTCCCTCATCCGTGCCAGCAGATGCAACGCTGTCGATCAGAGCACCGAGTGAGTCGAGGCAGTCAAGCAGGGCGTTCACTATCGGGGTTGACACCTCAAGTAGGTCGTTTCGCAAATCGTCGAGGATGTTTTCCATCTCATGGGTGAGGTCGCCGATCGCCAGAAAACCCATGGCACGGCTTGAACCCTTGAGCGTGTGTGCGGCGCGGAACAACACTTGCAGCATCTCGGTTGTGTGGTTTCCGCGCTCCATCTCCAGAATATTGGCTTCGAGTAGCGCTAGCTGCTCCCTGCCCTCGTCGAGGAAGACATCCAGAAACTGCGACATGTCGGTCGAATTCATGATTGTTCTTTTCTAAGCCGCTATCGCTCTTGAATGGCACGCACGTGCAATTGCAGGTGCGATCTCCGTCAGGGAAAGCATGCAACTGACACCGCCCATTTCGAAGGCGGCCTTAGGCATTCCGTACACCACGCACGAGCTTTCGTCTTCTGCCAAGGTCAAGCCGCCCTTATCGAAGAGCTGTTTTGTCGCTCTTGCGCCATCGCGACCCATGCCCGTCAAAATGACACCGAGCATAGATGCGCCGTAGGCCTTAATGAGGGATGCGAATGTCACGTCCACCGACGGGCGAACGCCATGCACCGGAGGATCGTCAGTGATGTGAGCGATTCCGTGCCCAGAAAACTCAAGATGCCGCCCGCCTGGCGCAACAAAGATGTGGCCTGGCCGCAGACGATCTCCTTCGACCGCCTCAGATGCCGTAAACGGCGACGTCGTGGCCAATCGCTTCGCAAGTGACGCCGTAAATCCAGGCGGCATATGCTGAACAACTACAATCGGAACTCCCAAATCGGCTGGCAACATCGGTATGACCTGCTGAAGCGCCTGCGGCCCGCCTGTGGAGGAGCCTATTGCAAGCAGCGAGATTGGCTCGTGCTGCGGTCGCCTACAATAGACGGATGGAGTGGCCGTAACCAGCGCGTGATGGGCTCGGCGTAGCCTTGAGGTAGCGGCTGCCTTAACCTTCGCGATCAGTTCTTCCGCGACTTTAGCAATGTCAAGCGAGATCGATCCTGAAGGTTTGCCAATGAAGTCAACCGCGCCAAGCTCCAGGCATCGTAGCGTCGCCTCTGCACCGGCTTGGGTAAGCGACGATAGCATGACGACTGGCGTCGGATAGCTCTTCATGATCTCAGTAAGAGCAGAAATGCCGTCCCTCACTGGCATTTCGATGTCCATGGTTATGACATTCGGCTTAAGCTGCTGAGCCTTCGCGAGGGCATCGTTGCCGTCGCGTGCCTGCCCTACGACCGTAATCTCGCTGTCGTGAGACAAAATGTCTGTGACCATTTTCCGCATGAAGGCGGAATCGTCAACAACAAGCACTGTAATAGGTGAATTGTTCATAAATTGCGCTGCTTGATCCGCTTGACTGCCAATAGATTGGCGCATACTACGCCGCGGCTGGCAATGTCGCTAGCGCCGCAACCGAAGCCAGGGTTTCGACCACGTTGAGCAATAGGATGAGCCGACAATCCTTGCTCTTATTAGCAGACTTCGTGTCGTTTTGCGGGCTCCTGCCGATTCCTGTCAGGCAGCGAAGATCGGAAGAACCAAGCAGCGCGGATGGCGGTTCGATCGCATCGGCAGACAGCTTCAACACTTCGGAAACTGAGTCCACAACAAGTCCCGCCGTGTAACCGCCCGATTCAACAATGACGATGCGTGACAACTTCTCGCGGTCCTTTTCGAGTGGCGCCAGACCAAATCGGGCGCGCAAGTCTAGAACTGGGAGGATTCTGCCGCGTAGATTCATCACGCCGAGGACGAAATGCGGCACATTGGGAACGGCGGTAATCGTCTGCCGCGTCAAGACCGTATTGATGGCCGAAATCTCAATTCCATATATTTCGTCTCCGAGGTGGAGGGCGACGATTTGCATTTCTGCGTCGCGGCGAGTGCCAGAATCGGTGCTTTTGTCCAAAGTTGCAGTTGACATAATTTCAATCTCCTGGGGAGGGCCTTCGGTTGATTAGGCAGTGGGCAAGGCTAAGCTGCCTTCTGCAGAACGAGTCTTGGCCGACCGTTGCTTCGCTGGGAGGCGATGGCCGAGGTTTCGTGCTCATCAACTTTGAATCGTGCAATGAGATCGCTCAGTTGCGTGGCAACCTCAGAAAGCTCTGATGCCGATGCCAGGAGCTGCTCTATGCCAACCGCCTGTTGCGCAGTCGTGCTTGCAACTGTGGAAACTGAAGCGGAAACCTCTTCCGCCGACGCCGACATTTCCTCGGCAGCGGCGCTGCTCTCCTCAACAACTGCGGCTACCTCGGAAATTGCCCGTGAAACCTCGTCCGATGCCGCTGACATCTCCTCGGCGGCGGCGCAGATGCTGTGAACTCGCTCAGACACCGCGCCGACAACGCTTTGAATCTGCGCCAACGAGCCACCGGCACGTTCAGCGAGCTTGGCACTAGACTCGACTTCTCGAACTCCACTTTCCATCGCGGAAACAGCCTTTGCCGTCTGTGACTGCACGGTTCGGATAAGGCCGCCAATCTCTTCGGTCGCGCCTCTAGACCTTTCGGCTAGTTTGCGTACTTCGTCAGCCACCACTGCAAAGCCTCGTCCTGCATCCCCCGCTCGCGCGGCCTCGATGGCAGCATTGAGCGCCAATAGGTTTGTCTGATCCGCGATCTCCTCGATGGTCTGAACAATTGTGCCGATCTGCTTGGAGGACTCGCCTAGCGTCTCGATCACAGCGGCTGACTGAGTGATCATGCTCTGAATGGCCAGCATGCCAACGACGGTCTCTCGAACCGAATCCACACCGGCCTGTGCGGCAATGGTTGCCTCTTCCGATGCCCGTTCGGCAGTCTCGGAGTCCTTAGCGACGGTTCTAACTGAGTCGGCAAGCTGCTTCACGAGTTCCGCACCTTCGCTTATCGATGCTGCCTGCGCCGAACTACCACTAGCCACTTCGTTTGCACCGCGGGCGGACTGCTCAGATGCCTCGGAAATTTCCTGCATCGTGGCCGTGATCTCTTCGGTCGAGCTGCCAATTTCCTGAGACGTAGCAACGAGGTTAACGGCTGCAGCGTTCACCTGGCTCGAAGTCACCTTGAGATCTGTGACGAGGGTGCTCAAAGCAGCCTGAGATTTCTGAAACGACTTGATGGTTGCTTTGATAGTATCGAGCAACTTGTTGAACGTTCTGGCCATTTCACCGAACTCATCCTTTGTGTTAAGTTCGATCGGGAGGGATCCCGTTTCAATGGGACACGTGAGGTCGCCAATCTCAAGTGCGGCTACCGCATGTCCTAGATTGGTGATGCAGATGGAATCTAATCTGCTCAGTCGGCCTGAAAGTTCGGTCAGAACGCGGACGATGTACTTGCTGATGACTGCTCCAATAACCAGCCCCAGAATAATCGCAAGCACAACAATGCCAAGAATCACATTTCGGCCTGAAACGTATGTCGTCTGAGCAGCATCGCTGTTGTGCTTGGCGTCATCCATGTTCCATTTCGTCATTGTGTCGAGATCTGCGGTAACCTTATCGAACTGATCTTTCATGTTGCCGGACATCATCTTGGATGCAGCAGCGTTGCCAGATTCAGTGTTTTTCTCGCTGCACGCGATCATTGGACCAGTCAAAGCGGTGTTGGCCTGCCAATCGGTAGACAAATTATTGGCGTTCTGTGAATCCTCGGCGTTACCTCCCGCTGAGGCAGTATAGGCTTTGAGAACTTTGTCAACATCGGCACCAGCAGCAGCCATTTCGTTTTGGTCGGCCTTCTCATGGGCTGGCACAGTGTCCGCAATAGTCCGATATTCCCAGATCCTATAATCGCGCACATCTTGGCTGATCTTGGCCATCTGGCTGATGCCAACCAAGCTGTCGTTAACAATTGTGTTGCTGGCGCCGTTTAGCGCTGCCATATGCTGAATGCTGACCGCACCCACTCCAACGGAAAGGAGTATGCAAAGTCCGAAACCTACGCTCATCTTGTGAGCTGTCTTCAAGTTGTAAAACCAATTCATTGGGTTGCTTTTCCTTTGTCGTGCGAAGCTGTTCGTCGCAATTCAATTCATTTACCGGCGTTACTACTTACGTCCCTGGAGGCCTATGGTCAACATAATATGACCTTCGTCAACTTCCAAAGGAACCACGATCGCTGGGATTGAGATCGTGCTGATGTGGATATTAGTGCCGCGCATAATGGTGGGCGGCGTAATGTCGCAGATCCAGCCACTCTCCGAAAGATACTGCAGTGCGTTACCAGAGATCATGTTGCCAAGCTCGCCAATGGCACTTGCCGCCAGAGCGTCGAACGTCTTGATCTTTTGGCCGAGCATTGTCGAAGCGATCTTATCGGCAGTCGTCAGTGACATGCCGTAAATGACACTTCCTTGGACTTGTCCTGTCACGCCGCAGACAACATTGAGCTGCTGGCTCACAGACGCACTGGGCTGCGCCGACATTTCACCCTTTTGTGGTCGCTTGCCTAAGACCTGCTCCAGAACGGAAAATGATGCCATGATAAATGGGTTGACGTATTCTGCCTTCATAAAACCTGTTCCCTTTCGTTAAGCCGAAAGCTTCGCAATGCTTTCCAATACGCGCTCAGGCTTGAACGGCTTGACGATGAAATCCTTGGCGCCTGCCTGGATCGCTTCCATGACCATGTTTTTCTGGCCCATCGCGGTGCACATGATGACACGGGCATTCGGATCGCCAAGCTTGATGGCACGCGTTGCTGCAATGCCGTCCATGACCGGCATGGTAATGTCCATGAACACCAAGTCAGGTTTCAGGGAAGCATATTTGTCAATCGCCTCCTGACCGTTCGTCGCCTCGCCCACAACTTGAAATCCGTGGCTTACCAGAAAGTTCTTGAGCGTGACGCGCATGAATAGGGCATCATCCGTGATTAGTACTGTTTTCAACATTCGGTTGCTGACTCCATGAGAAAGGATGGACTGGAAAATACGTGAAAGCGTCCAGCCACTAAGTAAATATCGGGGAGAACGGAGAAAAAGATAGGACGTTTTTGGGGGTTTTTTCGAAAATGCTCAGTCTTGGTGCAATTTTGCGGCGGCATCTAATAATTGATTTTTGGCAATCGAGCGCAAAGATGCTCTAGCGGAAATGCGGAGGTAAACTGACAAACTTGGCAGCGTAGCACAGTGAGACGAACATGGCAGTCCGTCTGGCGCGAATGCGGCTGGCGTGCAGCTAGTCCGCGCGGTCGCTTTCCATCACGTAGTCCTTGTATTTGTCGCGGATCATTCCCGCCTCTTCGGACAGGTTGGCGACGGCGTACCGAGTTTCGGTAACTAAGAGCGTGCAGCCGACTACCAAGCTGCCGACTCCAACCACGCCCGCACCTAACGCAATCGCGGAGCACACGTGATACAAAACGCGGTGCTGCGTATCGACAAAGACTGCGCCCAATAGCGATACAAGGCTTGCCGATGCGAATGATCCGAGCGCCGTATAGAACAGTGTCAATGCATTGACCAGCAGGAACAACCGTTTCTGCAGACGAGCCATCTGGCGAACACGAAGACGGTCCCAATCGTCGTCCGCGCCGGGATCCGTCGTTTCCATCTGCTTGTACAGTGTTCTCGCACGATCTATAGCCCGGGCAAAGCGATTGCTCGTTCCAAGTGCCAGCACCGAGGAGGCGTTGGTGAGGATGGCGGGCGCGGCGATAAACGACAGCGCGGTGAACGGATTGTCAACAAGTGTTGTGATGGGCATGGTGGATTTTGACCTATTATAATTCGCGCGTCCAAAATTTGCCCAATTCCATGCAAAAGTGCGGGTACAACTCGCTGTGAAAATGACAAGCTTTGGCGGACTTTAGTTGGAGGATCGCTCTATGCAGATAGGACTCATCGGACTCGGCAAAATGGGAATGAACATGGCCCAGCGGTTGGTGCAAAAGGGAAACCATGAGGTTTTCGGCTTCGATACCTCTACCGACAAACTGGCGGAGCTGTCCCAAAAAGGCGGCAAGGGACTGCCGTCGCTCGACGACATGCTTGGCGCATTCACCCAATCGCCGAAAGTTGTCTGGATCATGGTTCCGGCAGGCGATCCTGTCAACAAGACCACCTCGACTCTCGCGCCGAAACTGTCGAAAGGGGACATTATCATCGACGGCGGCAACTCCTACTACAAGGACACCGTTCGGCGCGGCAAGGAGCTGGAGGCGAGTGGCATCTACTATGTCGATGCGGGCACATCCGGTGGCGTTTGGGGACTGAAAGAGGGCTACTGCCTCATGGTCGGCGGCGCTAAAGAGGCTTACGACGCGTCCGAGCCGATCTTCAAGGCGCTCGCTCCGGAGGGCGGCCTGGTCTACTGCGGGCCGTCTGGAAGCGGCCATTACACGAAAATGGTGCACAACGGCATCGAATACGGAATGCTCCAGGCTTATGGCGAAGGATTTGAGATTCTCGGCGCAAGCGAATACAATCTGAACCTGCTCGAAATAGCCGAGGCATGGCGATACGGCAGTGTTGTGCGCTCGTGGCTGCTCGATCTTCTGGCGCTTTCGTTCGCGAACGATCCCAAACTCGAGAAGGTGCGCGGTTACGTGGAGGATTCTGGCGAGGGCCGCTGGACAATTCAAGAGGCTATCGATCATAATGTTCCCGCGCCGGTGATCACAGCATCGCTGTACGAGCGATTCCATTCGCGGCAGCCGGATTCGTTCTCGGCAAAAGTCATCGCGTCGTTGCGCAATCAGTTCGGTGGCCATGCCGTAATGCACGAAAGCGTCACCGACGCCACTGGTTCTGGCGCATCAACCGTCGAAACGGGCGTCTCCGGCGCCACCATGGGAACGGATAGCCACGGCTAACTGCGTAATTTATATATTTGCCACATCCCCATCCAGACGTGAGAAAATAGGATCAATTTACACGAGATGACCACACCGGAACAACCAACAGCAGAGGCACCTGCGGCTACGGACACGGCTGAGTGCGCGCCAGCGCCAGCCGAAAAGAAAGACCCGACCATCTTGACGGAGCGTCCCCTGCCCGACTGCAACATCGTCATATTTGGCGCTACCGGCGACCTGACTCACCGTAAGCTGATACCTGCTCTGTTTTCCCTCGACGCGCAGAACCTGCTGCCGGAACACACCCGCATCATTGGCTTTGCGCGTCGGCAATACTCCGATCAGTCGTTCCGGGATGACGTCAAGGGATCAGTTCAGGAATTCGCGCCTGACCTTTGGAAAGACAATGCGGCCGCATGGAAGAAATTTTCTCAGCGCATTGTTTTTCATCGGTCTGACTTCGACAATGGGCCCGGCTTCACATGGCTCAAAGAGCGCCTGAACGAGATGGATAAGAAGAGTGGAGTCTGCGGCAATCGCCTCTTTTATCTCGCGACCCCTCCGCCGACCTATTCCACCATCATCAAGCAGTTGGATCAATCGGGACTGACAAAGTGCGATGCCGAGCACGGCTCAGACGCATGGGTGCGCATCATCGTAGAAAAGCCGTTCGGCTCCGACCTTGACTCTGCTAAGGCCTTGAACCAAGAGCTGAAAGGAGCGTTCCGCGAGAGCCAGATTTATCGCATCGACCACTACCTTGGCAAGGAGACCGTGCAGAACATCTTTGTGTTCCGCTTCGCCAACGCCATCTTTGAGCCGATCTGGAACAACAAATACATCGACAATGTCCAGATTACCGTTGCCGAAACTGTCGGGGTCGAGACGCGTGCGGGATATTTTGACCACGCGGGCGAGCTGCGGGACATGGTGCAGAGCCACACGATGCAGCTTGTAACGCTCGTCGCCATGGAACCACCGGTGTCAATGGACGCGAACGCCCTTCGCGACGAAAAAGTCAAGGCGCTGCGGTCGATCAAGCCGATTTTGCCGGATCAGGTCACCGACTTTACCGTCCGAGCGCAATACACCGCTGGCTACGCTGATGGCAAGCCGTGCCCGGGCTATAAAGAGGAGCCGGGTGTCGCGGAGAAATCTCTTACCGAAACGTTTGTTGCCCTTCGGCTCGGCATCGAAAACTGGCGATGGGCTGGCGTGCCGTTCTATATTCGAGCGGGCAAGCGCATGCCGAAGCGGGTTACTGAGATCATCATCGAGTTCAAGGCGATTCCGCAGATTCTGCTCGCGCACATGTCGGTCGGAGGCGTCGAACCGAACCGCCTGACCATCCGCATTCAGCCTGACGAAGGCATCTCCATGCGGCTTGGCGCAAAACCACCCGGCCAAAAGACGACCGTCGTGCCCGTCGATCTCGACTTCACCTACGGAAGTTCGTTTGGCGCGCGCATCCACGACGCGTACGAGCGGCTGCTGATGGACGCGATGCTTGGCGATGCGTCGCTCTTTACGCGCGATGATGAAGTTGAGGCCGAGTGGTCGTTTATCACGCCAATCCTTCGCGGCTGGGCAAAGGCACCGGCATCAACCATGCAGCAGTACGCTGCTGGGACATGGGGTCCGGCAGCAAGCAGCGCGCTGATCGGCGAAGTGCATCCCGTGCGGAGGTGGTTGGACCAATCGTAGGGGCAGCAATGCGGCGTTTCGAAGACCCTCCCCCGCCTCGCGAAACGGAAAGAGCTTCAAGTTCCCCTCCTTTCGGAAGGAGGGGCTAGGGAAGGTAATCTTTGCACATCGAGCCTCAACGTCATTGGCTTTGAGTCGAAAAGCTTCCTACCTCACCTAGCCTCTCCTTCCGAAAGGAGAGGGACAAAACCTCCTTCTATGCCCGTTTCAGGAGGCGGGGCGAGGGTCCTTCCGTCCTAGCCCTACCCCACCAGTGGAATCACAATCTCCACTTCCAGCCCGCTCTTCATCGCGTTTCTAGCCACCACCTTCCCGCCGTGCCTTGCAATTGCACGATCAGTAATCGCAAGGCCCAGCCCTACCCCGCCGGATTCGCGGTCGCGCGCTTCGGCCGTGCGGTAAAACGGCCGGAAGATATCTTTCAACTGGGATTCCGGAACACCAGGCCCCTGATCTGCAATTTTTATAGTTACAGCGTCTTTGGACAGAACCATTGCCACTGCTACGCCCGTGTTTGGCGCCGTGTAGCGCACAGCATTGCGAACAACGTTTTCAATTGCACTGCGCAGTAAGTCTCGATCGCCCTGAACGACCGCGACAGAATTCGAAGCAACAAATTTTAGAACCACGTTCTTTCCGTTAGCCTTCGCTTCGAATTCGCTGTCGGCTACGATTTCGGACACCAATTGAACCAAATCAACCGATTGCCGCGGAGTTTGTGCTTGTTCGATCTCCAAGCTCGACAGCTTAGTTAGCTGACCGATCATCTCATTAAGGCGCTCGGCTTCCTTGTCCACACGGTCAAGCGATTTTTGCGTGTTGTCGTCCGCTGATCGACGAGCAATCGCTGACGCCACGGTCAGTCTAGTGAGCGGCGAACGCAGTTCATGCGAAACATCGGCAAGTAGGCGGTTTTGTGCGCCGATCATCGTTTCGAGACGTTGAGCCATGGAGTCAAATCCTTGCGCGAGACTGCCAAGCTCGTCGTTCCGACGACCAATAGTCGGAACCACTCGCGTCTGCAAACGCCCGGCCGCAAGATCGTCGGCTGCGCTGCGAAGCTGCCGCAATGGCTGTACAATCTGACGCGAGAGCCACCAGCACACCAGCGACGCGATTGCCACGACCAAGACGATCCGCAAAATCATGACCGGATAGTCGATTCTCAGAGGCGGTGCCTCGTCAACGATCACGAACGTTCGGCCGTCGCGCGTATGCTCGGCGTCACCGTGCATAAGGCCGCTGTGCGTAATGCTGACCTCCATCTGATTCGAGTTTAACGCCCGTTCAGCGAGACTCTTGATTGTGTCGTCCGGTGCGTGGCCTGCGATCAAATCCAGATTTGAATCGAACAAAAAGAAGCGCACTCCCGTGCGAGTCTCCATGTCAGAAAAATAGCGGCTCACACCCGCTTTTCCGGAGTGATCTAAAATCCGTACGATCCGCTGCGCGGGACGAGGCGGCCGGTTATCTTGTGGCGGGCGACCTGAGTCATTTGGCGGCGGAGGGCCGTCATCGGGCGGCCCGCCACCAAAATCTGGCGGGCGGCTGGGGTCATCCTGCGGCATTCTCTGCCCAGGACGATCCGGAGGAGGGCCGTTATCAGCGCCGGGAGGCGGAAGTTGATCTGGATGCTCGTCTTGCGGCGGCGCGTTTTCATCCGGCGCCCGAAGATTCGGCGGACCAACGATCCCGATGTCCTGAAGCCCAAAATGCGGATGAAACGTAGCGTTCACCGCAAGCATCGCAATCGCCAGCACGATCAGCAGCGCCCAGAAGCTGAAAAATATCCGCCAAAACAGGCTTTTCATTGCGGCCCGCCGCCCACTGGTGGCAATGCAAAGATGTAGCCCGCGCCCCGAATGGTCTGCAGAAGGTCGGCGATTTCGGGATTCCTGCCCAGCTTTTTGCGCAGATTGCTGACATGCATGTCCAACGCGCGATCAAACGGTTGCAGTTTTCGCCCAAGCGCCGCCTTACTCAATCGCTCGCGAGAGACCACTTTTCCTGCTTCGCGCATAAGCTCTTCAAGCAGGCCAAATTCCACCGACGTTAATTCAATCTCGCGTCCATCCATCTGTACACGCCGTGCCTGGATATCGACCGACAGTCCGGCGATTCGCAGTACGTCACGATCAGGCTGAGGGTTAACCGGCTCGCGCGAGCCGGACCGGCGCAAAATCGCACGCACTCTGGCCAGCAGCTCCTGCGGATTGAATGGCTTCGGCAAATAGTCGTCCGCGCCAAACTCCAGCCCTAGAATCCGATCTATATCGCTCCCTCGCGCCGTCAGCATCAGGACAGGAATCTGCGACGACGCCCGGATTCGACGCAACGCCTCAAATCCGCCCAGCCCCGGAAGCATGACATCCAGCACGACAAACGCATACTCGCCCGTCAGCGCCGCCTTGACGCCAGCCTCGCCGTTGTGCTGCATCGCGACCTCAAACCCCTCCGGCCCGACAAACTCGGCGATCAAATCGCAAAGCTCGCGGTCGTCATCGATGATTAAGAGTTTTGGCATGTATAATCGTACGGATCAACTTCGCACTTGGAAATCGTAATGAAGAATCGCCAGTCTATCTATTTTGGACTTTCTACCGCAGCAGTCGCGATGTGTATTGCTGCTGCGCAGCAGTCGATGGCGCAGTCGTTGCCGCCGCCTCCGCCGCCACCGGCTCTCCCGTCGTCGAGACCAGCCCCCCCGGCAATGCCATTCCTGTTCATTCCAGACTGGCTTTTTAGCCCCGTTTCAAATAGCTGGTTGAAGGCGATTACGTTCACTGATGATCAGCGACAGCATATCGGCGAAATCATTGATAACACGAACCGCCGTCAGCTCTTCAAACAGATTAGCGATGACAGAATTCAACTGCACAGTCTAGCGATGACGGTCTCACCCGACGTCGGCAAAGCGACAGCAATTGCCAATGACGAGGCCGCCCAGATTGGCGACCTCATTGCTAACGCTCAGTCGATCAGGGCAAAGATCGTAAAGGACGTGATGACTGAAGACCAGCGCAAAACTGTCGAGGCCGACGATGTCCAACTGAATGTCAACCCACAATCTGCGCTCGCTCAACCTGCACCTGCGCCACCTCCCCCTCCGCCGCCCCCACCAATATCTTCAATAACTCCAAAGATGCGCAATGCACGACTCATCAGTCAACTAAGTCTGACGGACGATGAAGAAGCCAAGGTCGAATCGATTCAGGAAAGCGAGCGTGTCCAAGATTACATCGACATTTCGAGCCTACTGAAATTCAGGTTAACTACTCAAGAGCCGAGAGGCGGCGTTTCATCCGACCACATTGCTTTAATAGCGGCTTTCGATAAGGTTAACCCAAGTTTGGCGGACTTGATCTTGCTCACCTTCAAACAGCAGTCGGCCATTTATAGCTTGCTAGATGCGGATCAGCGATTAATCTATAGCACGAAGTTCGCTCCCGGTCCGATTGAAGAGCCAAAATACGCGAGCCAGCTAACCGCTGACAAATAATCCACGGGAAAGCGTGGCTGAAATTGCTGGGTTTCGAGACGCATTCACCGATACCAAAGGAAGTTGCCGTCACGTTTGCATCCACTTTACCAGCCTTGCACCGTTAGTCTCCTCTAGAATTGTAAAGAAATGTCAAGCGCGTGCTTGACGAACATTTACACGCCGCTATTACACCTTTACGCCCGATTTGATAGAATGAGTTCAACAGATTTCGAGCAGACTTAATGTAACTGTCTTTCGGAGCCTCTAAAGGAGACAAGACGATGATACGAAAACTAGCTAGCGGCGTGGTCGCAATAGCCGCCGCCGCAATATTGATGGGCGGCATTCCAGCAATGGCGCAGGACCAAGGCGGACCGCCTCAAGGTGCCATGCGCGGCCCTGGCGGCCCTGGCGGCCCTGGCGGGCCGGGCGGCCCGCGTGGTGGTGGCATGATGGGTCTGCCGCCAGGGGTTCTGCCGGCAACCGCATCGGGCGGAATGCTGCCCCGCGAACTCATGCAGCAGCTTGACATCACGCCTGATCAGCAGGATCAAATCCGAACGATCATGATGGACAACATGCAGGGCATGCGCTCGCAGATGTCGTCGATGCGTGATCTGCACGAAAAATTGAATAGCGTCACCCAGGCCAGTTCATTCGATTCAGGCAAGGCGCATGAAATTGCGGCCGAAATCTCACCGAAGATCGAAGAGATGGCCGTTGCCGCGCAGAAAACGTTCGCCAACATCTACACGAATGTCCTCACCGATACGCAGCGGGAGCAGGTGAAGACTTTCCTAAAGGAAGCCAAGCAGGCTGGTCAAGGCGGACAAGGTGGACAGCGTCCTGGCGGAGCACCTGGCGTTCCACCGTCTGTTGATCTAACTGATTCTCAGCAGGCGAAAATCAAGACGATCATGGAAGCCGAGCGCTCCGAAAACAGCAGCGCAATGGCCGAAATCAAGCCGATCTGGTCATCGTATTTGGCGAATCACAGTCCGGGTGAGGTCAACTCCGCGGCGTTCGAAGCGGCATTCACGAAGGCACAGCCGGCCATCGAAGAGATTCTGACGAACCACATGAAGGCGCAGAACGAAATCTGGAATGTCCTAACACCTAGCCAGCAGGCGAGCGCAAAGGCAGCCAATCAGCGGCCGATGGGTATGCGAGCGAGTCGAATGCAACGCGGCGGATTTGGCGGGGGCGGACCACAAGGTGGCCCAGGTGATGGCGGCGGCGGTGCCGCGCCGGACGAAATGAACGGCCCTCCACCTCCTGATGGCGGCGATGCTGGTGCGCCCCCTCCCGCTATGGACGGCAACGGCCCTCCGCCTCCAGCGGACAACTAGCTGCCCCTCTCTGAAAGTCCCCTCGCTTTACCGATGAAGCGAGGGGACGGTTTCCACCGACAATCGCTCTTGAAACACCAATCTGTCCAAGGAGGAACTCCCCATGTACGCACGACGAGTTCAGGTCCTGCTAATCACTTCTACAATCAGTCTTGCAGCCGCGGTTGCGGCATCCGCTGTCTCATTCACACCGGTCAAACACAGCATCAATGATTGGCAGGGGCGTCACGAAACGCCAAAGGTAGCACCGCCGCAGCCTATCTATACACCGCCGGGCGGTAGAGATGGCATGGACGCATTCAAGGTGCAAAATTTTTCCGATCCAACCGGCGTGATCACATCCATCAACGTCCATGGATCAATCGCATCCAGCAGCCCGTTTTTCATGCCGCTCGGCACAAACGGCCGAACTTGCGCGAGCTGCCATCAGCCAAGCCAAGGGTGGTCGATCACGCCCGCACAGGTGCAGGCGCGATTCAATGCGACCCAGGGCACCGATCCCATTTTTGCGCTAGTCGACGGGGCCAATTCGCCGCTCGAAGATGTCTCGACCCTCGCCGCACGTCAATCCGCATACAGCGAACTGCTCAATAAAGCCGTCATCCGCATTGGCCGGCCTATCCCAACGAATGCTCAGTTCACACTTTCAGCGGTCGACGATCCCTACGGCTTCGCCTCCGCCAGCGAGCTGTCACTGTTCCGACGGCCGTTGCCCTCGACCAATCTTCGATTTTTAAGCGCGGTCATGTGGGACGGACGCGAAACCATCGCCGGCAACACGTTCAGTCAGGATCTCATGCAGCAGGCATCCGACGCGGTTCTTGAGCACGAGCAGGCTGGAGTCGCGCTGACCACGGCTCAAAAAGAGGCGATCCTCTATTTCGAAGGGGGATTGTACACGGCGCAGATATTCGACATTAATGCCGGAAATCTGTACCAGGGTGGCGCGAACGGCGATCCTTTTCCACTCGCTGACCTATCATTTACTTTTGGTGGAAACAATCCGGCCAGCCCGTCGTTCAATCCTAACGTGTTTGATCTCTACACGGCGTGGTCCGCGAATACAGCACCAACTTCGATCCTAAGCGCGCAGACGATCGCTGCCCGACAATCGGTCCAGCGTGGACAAACGATTTTCAACAACCGCCTGTTTACGATCTCGAACGTGCCGGGGTTCAACGACGTCATCCAAAAGCCATCAATCCAGGGCTCATGCTCCAGTTGTCACAGCACGCCCGACATGGGCAACAGCTCGACGACGATGTTTATGGATACCGGCCTGACGGTGCCGCAAAGGCGCACACCGGACCAGCCGCTATATACATTTGAGAATACGTTGACGCTGCAGACACGCCAGGTAACTGATCCAGGCTTCGCGCTAACAACGGGAAATTGGGCCGATATCAGTAAGTTCAAGGTGCCCGTGCTGCGCGGTCTTGCTGGCCGGGCGCCCTACTTCCACGACGGATCTGCGCCTGACCTAAACCATGTGCTCGGGTTCTACAACAAGCGGTTCAACATCGGCTTCTCGCCTCAGGACCAGCAGGATCTGGTGAACTTCCTGAATACGCTTTGATTTGCGGGACATGCATCCCCGCCTGCTATCGTAAGCTCCTTTCCTCTCGCCTCTTGGATAAGAGACTTTGGGGAACGGAGCTTATTTCTTTGGTTGATCGCATGAACCAAAGGCTATGCGGGCAACCTGTTATGCCGCGCATAACAAAGCCACGCCGAGCATGGTGATCAGGTACACTCCTGCTGTAAGTTTCTTGAAGGGATGTGATTTTGTGCTTGAAGACTCGCTCCGCGAGTTAGAGATGCTGCAGACACGCTACAACGATTTGAGGGATCATCTTTGACCTCCGAGGTCAGATGACCGGCATCGCCGATCTGGAATCCCAGGCGGGCGAAACCGGGTTCTGGGACGATCCCGCAACCGCCCAGCAGAAGATGCAGCAACTCAATACGTTGAAGGATTCCGTTGCGCCGTGGCTGAGCATCAATCAGAAGCTGGAAGATGCAAAGCTGCTGGTGGAACTGGCCCTGGCCGATGCCGATCCGACAGTCTACGATGCTGAAGTTGCAGGCGAGGTTCTGTCGATCACCGCGAACCTGGACCGGCTCGAAATCGAAGCGATGCTAAGCGGGCCTCACGATGCCGCAAATGCATACATCGAAATCAATAGCGGCGCGGGCGGCGACGAAGCTAACGATTGGGCGCAGATGCTGCTTCGGCTCTATTTGCGCTGGGCTGAGCGAAAGGGATTCAAGTACGAAATCTTGGACGAGGTTCAGGGCGATGTCGCGGGAGTAAAGAGCGTCACGGTCATGATCAGCGGCCACAACGCCTACGGCTATCTGCAAAGCGAGCGCGGCGTGCACCGCTTGGTGCGCCTGTCGCCGTTCAACGCCAACAACAAGCGGCAGACCAGCTTTGCGGGAGTTGATGTAATTCCCGAAGTCGATGAGGTTGAGGATGTTGCGATTGACGACAAGGATTTGCGCATCGACTACTACCGATCTTCAGGAGCGGGCGGTCAGCATGTCAACAAGACATCAAGCGCAGTGCGGATCACGCATCTGCCGACAAACATCGTCGTCGCGGTCCAAAACGAGCGGTCGCAGCATCAAAACCGCGATGTGGCGATGAAGATTCTGAAGTCACGGCTACTTGAAATCGCAAGGCAACAAAATAAGGCCAGCATCGACGAGCTCCGTGGCGTGCAGCACGGAATCGACTTCGGCCGGCAGGATCGAAACTACGTTTTTCAGCCGTACACTCTCGTTAAGGATCTGCGTACCGGCCATGAGACCGGCGATATTGTTCGCGTCATGGACGGCGAAATCGACGACTTTATCGACGCGTATCTGAAGTGGAAACGCGCGCAGCAAAATCAGCCGACCACATGAAAGCGCGTCCGATGGCATCCAAGACGACCGTGCCCGCAACCTCAGAACCGGTAGATTATGGATACGACTACGATGCACTGCGACGCGATGTGCCGCAAACCGTCCTGATCGTGTCGCGATTTCTAGGCTGGATCGCAACAGGCATTTGGCTTGGATCGCTAGTCGTCGTCGAGTTCTTCTTTAGCGGCGTGCTGGCAAGCGTGCTGAAATTTGTCCCTCTCTTAGTACGTCACGAGGACTGGCAGGGACGGATTGTCGGCTATGCTAGCATTGGCCTGTTCAACCAGGTCAACATGATTGCGCTGGTCTGTCTGCTCCTCATCGTTCAGTCCTCGCTTGTTGAGGCCCGCGCGTGGAACGGCCGCGCGAAAATGAAGTACTTGCCTGTCGTTCTGACCGCGATTTTAGGCGGGCTGCTTGTTTTTTGCATTAATCTAAGGCTAGACCTTCAAACTGCTGGTGCAAGCAACTTTGCTGGCATTCTCGATCAGTACTATATGTTTGTCGGCATGCAGATCGGCCTTCTGGTGGTGCTGTCTTTGGCGTTTGTGCTTATGCAAAATCTAAAACCGTCACCGGAAGAGATTACCTAATCGCTTGCGCACGGGGAATGCGATGTCCAGTACCACAACAAACTCGCCACAGGCCACTTCCGCAGCCGCCGCTCCGCAACTCACTCCTGACCAAGTTTGGCAGCCGAAGGTCAGCCGGATTGGTGCTGCTGGCCTCACCGCAGAGCTTCTGGCAATTTCCATTTGGCTCGGCGGATTGCTGATGATCGGCGCTGTGGTTGCGCCTGTTGCGTTTCAAGCCGTTGGAGCCGTGCCACAGCTTGCCGGAAATCTCGCCGCTCAAAAAGCACTCGCGGGCACAATCGTCGGGAACAGTCTGCGAATTTTCAACATCGTGACCCTCTTCTGCGCTTTGGTTCTCGCGGTGGGAATGTCACTGCGGGACAACAGACTCAGGCGATTCGCGACATACAAGTTCGCCTGCGTTCTACTGGTCGGCCTGATCGCGTCGGTCATTTCGCTTGCGTTCGTCATCTTCCCGGACATGGACAAAGCGCGCGATGCCGGCGCGATGCGCTTGTTCGATCATTATCACAGAATTTACGAGCGAGTTTCTCAGATTCAGCTTGGCTGCCTCTTCGTCTACCTCGGGTGCTACGCTTGGCTGAAGAGCATTAGGATGTTCGATGACTGATTACGACCTTGCGTTCCATGGCGCGTTTCGTGGCCGTCGCCTGCGCCGAACGTCAACTCTGCGGAGCATGGTCCGCGAAACTCGCCTCGCAACGACAGATCTGATAGTTCCGCTGTTCGTGACAGTTGGCTCGGGAAGACGCGCCGACATCCCGTCGATGCCGGGAGTCTTCCACCTTTCGGTTGACGAGGCAGTGCGCGAATGCGATAAGATCTCGTCGCTCGGCATTCCGTCAGTTCTGCTGTTTGGCCTTCCCGAAACCAAAGACGAAATTGGCAGCGGAGCGTGGGATCCTAACGCTCCCGTTCAGCGTGCCGTCTCCGCAATCAAACGCGAATTCCCGCAACTGGTCGTAATCACAGATGTGTGCCTCTGCGAATACACGTCGCATGGCCACTGCGGAATCCTTTCCGGCGAAACTGTCGATAACGACAAAACCTTGCCGCTCCTCGCCAAAACGGCCATCAGCCTCGCAGAGGCAGGCGCGGACATTATCGCGCCATCCGACATGATGGATTTCCGCATCGGCGTGATCCGGGAATCGCTTGATCAGCACAGTTTTGGCGATATCCCGATCCTGGCCTATTCGGCGAAGTACGCGTCCGCGTTTTATGGCCCGTTTCGCGAGGCCGCCGAGAGCGCGCCGGCGTTTGGCGACCGCCGGTCCTATCAAATGGATTCTGGAAATCTGCGCGAGGCGCTTCGCGAAGTGGACATGGACGTAGGCGAAAACGCGGACATGATCATGGTGAAGCCCGCACTTGCTTACCTGGATGTCATCCGCGCTGTCCGCGAGCAAATCGATCTGCCAGTCGTCGCGTACAATGTCAGCGGCGAATATTCAATGGTCAAAGCAGCCGCGCAAAACGGCTGGATCGATGAAATGGCGGTCGCCACGGAAATATTAACGGGAATCAAACGTGCCGGAGCCGATCTGATCATTACTTACCACGCGTTGGACATCGCCAAAACGCTTGGCTCTTCGAATTGATTGGGATGTGGGGCAGGCGTCCCCACCTGTCTTTCTTCTTCTAACCCCCTTTCCCACTCCGATGGGAAAACGGGATGGAGGAAAGGGCTTGTCAGGAACCCGAAATTGACTTGCCCTGTTGAAAATGGTATAAGAGGCCGAGAACTGTCTTACAGGCAGTCACAGATGTTAAGGAGCTTTATATGAGCGCTGCTGCAGCCGTTACGCTGGATACTTTCGACAAGGATGTTCTTCAGTCCGACATTCCCGTGCTGGTGGACTTTTGGGCACCGTGGTGCGGCCCGTGCCGCATGGTAGGACCTTCAGTGGATGAAGTCGCGACCGAATACGCCGGTAAGGCCAAGGTCTTCAAAGTCAACGTCAACGAGCAGCCCGAGATCGCGGCGCGCTACGGTGTCCAGAGCATTCCGACGTTGACCATCTTTAAGGGCGGCCAAGTTGCTGAGCAGATTGTCGGCGCGGTTCCGAAGCAAGCGATTGTCCAGAAATTGAACAACCATGTCTAATACCGCAGCGACCACTGAATCATCGGCCCATGCGCCGCATGTGACCGGAGAAACATTCGACGCCGAGGTTCTCAAGTCCGGCGTTCCCGTGTTGGTAGACTTCTGGGCTCCCTGGTGCGGGCCATGCCGAGCCATCGGGCCGTCGATCGATCAGCTTTCACAGGAATATGGTGGCAAGGCGAAAGTCGTCAAGCTAAATGTCGACGACGAGCCCGAGATTGAGGAGCGCTACGGCGTCAAGTCGATTCCAACGCTGATCTTCTTTAAGAACGGCGAAGTGGCGGATACCATCATCGGCGCGCTTCCAAAGATTAAGTACAAAGAGAAGCTCGACGAACTGATTGGATAAGCCTCGAACGTAGTTGAAATATTGACAGCCTCTGCACTTCATCAAGTGCGGAGGCTGTTTCTCATTCTTTAGCTGCGAACGAGTCCGCAAGATAAATCAGCATCTTCGCCATCGCCTCGAGATCCGCAATTGCGATGCGTTCAGTGGATGAATGCGGCCTCTCTTCCGGTGCTCCAATGAACATCCAATCAATTGGAAATCCGCTCCGCTCCACGATAGCGCCATCCGATCCGCCTTCCGATTCAACCTCAAGCTGATATGGGATGCCGCTCTTCTCAGCCAGCGCTACCACTTCGCTCACAAATCGTTGACTCGGCACCTTAGAATCACGCATAGACAGTGCGACACCGCTGCCACAGTGAACGTCCTCTGTATCCCAAGTTATATCGGAAATCAGCGCCTTATTGACGTTAAACTTCTCCCACAGGAATCTCGCGCAGATCGCAGCCCCTCCTCCGCCGCTCTCTTCGCCAGTCGTGAACGCGACTGCGACACTTTCGCAATTAGCAAGAGCGTTCAACGCCGCCCAAATGCCAGCGCGATTGTCAAGATAGGGTGATTGAATGTAGCCGTCGACCATCCTTGGCTCAGCCGCGTAGACAAGCCGATCTCCGCGCTGGATGGCCATACCGATCACTTTCCAATCCTCACGTTTGGTGCCTTGAAGCTCCCCGGTTTGTCCACTACGGCTCCCAGATATCCGCACCAAATCGCCAGCGGCTGGCGCAGGGCCACCAATAGGAATGAGCGCGGCGCCGGAATTACCGACTGTCCAGCCCGTCGTGTCGATATGCGCAAAAATCGACGTGTTGGGTCGCTCGCCTCTCCAGGCGACTATGCAATCCCTGAGTCGTTCAATCTTACACGATTGAATATTCGCAGGAATCCACTCCATCAGCCAATCAGCCATCAAATATTCGTCGCCGGACGGGCAGTCGATTCCGAGCAGATCTAGCAGCAGATCAACCGGCAGGAGTTTTGGCTGACTTAACTCTGGATTACTCAAACTCGAACAGTCCCGCTGCGCCCATGCCAAGAGCGGCGCACATTGTGACGATCCCATACTTCGCCCCGCGCCGCTTCGCCTCATGGAGGAGTGTGACCGTCTGACGCGCGCCTGTCGCTCCGAGAGGATGGCCGAGCGCAATCGCGCCGCCGTTGACATTCACCCTCTCCATCGGCAGAGGATACACCTCGTTGGACGCCAACGTCTGCGCCGCAAACGCCTCGTTGAACTCGATCAGGTCGATTTTATCAATGGTATGCCCATAGGTTCGAAGGAGCTTAGGAATGGCGTATGCAGGTGCGACACCGAATCGCTCCGGTTCAACCGCAGCAACTGCATAGCCCACAAACCGTGCTAGCGGCTTAAGGCCATATTCAAGTGCCTTCTCACGAGTCATCATCACCAACGCAGCCGCGCCGTCGCTAAGCTGCGACGCGTTCCCTGCAGTAATGATCCCGCCCTCCATGAATGCAGGCTTGAGCTTCGCGAGCGCTTCCATGCTCGTACCGCGGCGCGGGCCTTCGTCAGTAATGAAGGCCGTTTCGCCAAGCGAATATTCGTCGCCCTTGGCCGTTTGAGTGACCACCATGACTGGCGTGATCTCTTCGGAAAACTTTCCGGCATCCTGCGCGGCAATCGCCTTTTCATGGCTTCCAAGCGAAAACATGTCCGCCATCTCCCGCGTAATTCCGAACTCTTTTGCGACCCGCTCCGTGGAAAGACCCATGCTCAGATACGTGTCCGGCGCGCGGTCCATCAACGTCGGGTTCGGCTTGGTCGTCGGCCCCATGAACTGCACCATGGTCATGCTTTCCGCTCCGCCGGCAATGATAATGTCCGCCTGTCCACTTGCGATTTTCGCGCCCGCTATCGCGATCGCCTCCAGGCCCGACGCGCAGAAGCGGTTGACCGTCAGTCCAGGGACACTATTCGGGAGGCCAGCCCGCAACGCAGCGACTCGCGCAATGTCCATCCCCTGCTCGGCCTCGGGCATCGCACAGCCAAAGATGACATCCTCGACATCGGCTGGCTTAATCTCGGTTGCGCGCTCAATCGCTGCCGAAATTGCGGTCGCCGCCAGGTCATCAGGCCGCGTATATCGCAACGTCCCCTTCGGAGCGCGACCGATAGCCGTTCGTGCGGCCGAAACTATTACTACATCTCTCATAACCGTTGATCCTTATTAGTCAATCAAATCCAGCTCAGACCAATTAAGCTCCATAGCCTGCTAAACCTTGCCCTCCCGCTTCGGGAGGGTGGCGAGGAACAAGCCGGGTGGGTCTTACTACAGCCTGCTAAACCTTGCCCTCCCGCTTCGGGAGGGTGGCGAGGAACGAGCCGGGTGGGTCTTACCACGGCCTGCTAAACCTTGCCCTCCCGCTTCGGGAGGGTGGCGAGGAACGAGCACGGTGGGTCTTTCTATAGTCTTAAACGTCGGGCACTCCCTCGGCGTTCCGCTCGATCAATTCTTAAGCAGCTTGCCAGTTTCAAGCGTGTGGTGCATTCGTTCGCGCGACTTCGGCACCTTGAGCAATTCGATAAACGCCTCGCGCTCCAACCGTAATAGGTATGACTCGCTGACCTCCTGCGCGAACGGCAGCCGTCCTCCGCTGAGCACCCAGGCGATTTTTTCCGCGATCACTTTATCATGATCCGAAATAATGCCCGATCGCCAGTGCCAATGTATCCCCATTTTCAACCGCGCGTACGCCTCCTCGCCAAGAACACGGATGGGCTTAACCGCTGGCGGCGCATATCCCGAATGCGCCAGACCAAGCGCGCGCTCCTTGGCGTCGTGAAGCAGCTTATCCGCGTTCATCGTAATCCCATCTCGCCCCTCGCGCAAAAGTCCAAATTTCTCGGCTTCAAACGCGCTCGCGGAATTACTTCGCGCGACAATGGCGTCAAACGCCTTCTCGACATGGAAAAACGCATCGTCGGCACCGGTCGAATCTGCTATAGAGCGTGCGAGCACTTCTTTCGTCCCACCTCCCGCAGGCAAAACTCCTACCTCAGGTTCTGGAAGGCCCATGTACAGCTCCGCAGCCGCTTGAACCGCTGTGCAGTGCAGCACAACTTCGCAGCCACCGCCTAGCGTGTACCCGAACGGGCCCGCGACCACGGGAATCGGAGAATATTTCAGGCGCAGGCATGCGTCCTGAAGCGATTTGAGCAGGGTGTCGATTCCTGTCCAGTCGTCAGATGCGGCGAAGTCCAAGAATGTCCTTAGATTAAATCCAGCCGAAAAATGTGCGCCCTGGTTTCCTATTACCATTGCAACGAAATCGCGATTTGCGCGATCCATCGCCTCCTGAATGAATTGCGATATCTCCGGCCCAAGCGTGTTCATCTTGGTGTGGAACTCAAGGCAGCAGACACCGCCTTCAATATCGATGAGTGAAGCTTCTGCCGATTCTAGAACGACCGCGCCCTCTGCCTTGAGCTTCGCAAGCGAAATGAACTCCGGCTCCTTCGGCATTGGGGCAAGCTCCGCCTCGCCGAATTTGCGATAACGCCGCTCCTTGCCGCTTCCGTCATAATGCACGTGCCCCTTCGACGGCGCATCGCGCAGGATGTCACCGCTTTCGAACGGCCCCATCTCCCAGTTGAATCCCCACTGCATCACGCGGTCGATCGAAAGGACATCGTCCGCAATATCCGGCGCGACATGCCGCACGTAGCGGTCAAGGGAAGTTAAAATGCCGTTCAGATACTTGCCCCAAGGTTCATCGACATACTGCGGGATTTTCGCGAAACGCCGCTCCAGCGACAATTTCTTCAGTTCTTCGATTTCGGGAACAACGACCTCTCTCTTAGGTTCGTAGTTCAGTGTTGCCAAATTCAGCGACAGAATATTTTTGCCATCCCGCTTGTAAAATCCCCCGCCGCTCTTTTCTCCTTTGTCGCCGCGCTCCACTAGCTTCAAAAGCACTTCGGGTGCGGTCAGCCTGCCCCGATAGGGATCCTCTGGCAGCCTAGCAAACTGGCTCGTGGCAATATCCTGCATCACATCAAAACCGATGATATCCGCGAGCCGAAACGTCGCGCTGCGCGGCCTGCCAATCAGCGGCCCAGTGAGGTAGTCCACCTCATCAACAGTGAGGCCATGCTCCACGGCCTGATGGATGCTGTCGTAGAGATGCCACATTCCGAGCCGATTCGAGATAAACCCCGGCGTGTCCTTGGCGCGGACCACTCGCCTGCCGAGCACGGATTCAGCAAAGCGCGTGAATCCGGCAGCCAAGTCCGGATCGGTATCGGGCAAGGTAATCAGCTCGAGCAACTTGAGATAGCGTGGGGGGTTGAAGAAGTGCGTGCCGAGAAAGCGCCGCTTGAAGTCGCTCGACCGTCCCTCCGTGATTTCGGCCAGACTAAGTCCGCTGGTGTTTGTGCTGATCAGCGCTTCTCCGTTCGCATTTTCCTCGATTAGCGCCATCACTCTGCGCTTAATTTCGAGGCGCTCAGCGACTGCTTCGACAATCCAATCGGCCGATTTTAGAGCACCCTTATGGTCTTCGACATTGCCGGGCGCAATTCGGCTTATGTGTTCAGATGAAAAGAGCAAAGGCGGCTTGCTGGACTTGATTCGATCCAGCCCTGCCTGCGCAACCGCGGTTCTCGCCTTTGGATCGGCCCCTTCACCAGGGACATCTAATAGCGACACGTTCCATCCAGCACCGGCCAGCAGTGCCGCAATGCCGCCTCCCATCGTGCCCGCGCCGATGACGACCGCATCACCCTTGACGCTACGTTCACTTAGCATTGTCTAGGTTATCCCTCATTATCTGCAAAAATAGCGTTCATATGATGACGGATCTGATCCGTACGCCGCAATTACGCGTGTCCGACATCAATCACTGTGCGTCCGCGCACTTTGCCTAGAAGTATCTCGTCAGCCAGCCTCGGCAAATCGGTCATCGATTCCACGCGTGTCACAGAGTCCAATTTGTCGAGCGGAAGATCAGTTCCTATTCGCCGCCACGCTTCCAACCGTCTGTCCATTGGAGTTTCGACCGAGTGAATCCCGACTAGGCTAATCCCGCGCAGAATAAACGGCACCACCGTCGTTTTCAACTCAGCCCCGCCCGCCAGGCCGCACGATGCCACCGCGCCCCAAAGCTTCGTTTCGCTCAGAATCCGCGACAACGTTTCGCCGCCGACAGAGTCTATCGCGCCCGCCCAACGTGCTTTTTCAAGCGGCTTGGTCGGCATCGTCAGGGTATTCCGGTCGATCACTTCGCTTGCACCAAGGGCATTCAGATAGCCGGTCTCTTCTAATCTTCCCGTTGATGCCACCACCCGATAGCCCAACTTTGCCAAAATTGCAATCGCCAACCCTCCGACACCACCCGACGCGCCAGTCACCAAAATATCGCCGCTTTCAGGAGCAACGCGGCGCTCTTCAAGCGCGATGACCGCCATCATAGACGTAAATCCCGCCGTCCCAATCGCCATCGCCCGCTTTAGTGTCAGCGTTTTCGGCAGAGGAACAATCCAGTCGCTCTTAACCCGTGCGTATTGCGAGTAGCCGCCCCAGCTACTTTCGCCAATCCCGCATCCCGTTACCAGCACTTCGTCGCCCGGCTTGAACTTCTCCGATTCCGACTTTTCAATTGTTCCCGCCATGTCGATTCCCGGCACGCACGGAAATGTCCGCAAAACCTTCCCTTTGCTCGTGATCGCAAGACCGTCCTTGTAGTTGAGGCTGGAGAACGAGACTTTGATCAGCACATCAAAACCATCGCTTGGTAGCTCCTCTAACAAGATGTCCCGAAGCTCGGCAGGCTTGCCAAACTCCGGGACAATCAACGCTTTAAACTTTGATTCGGGTGACATCTCAGTCTCGCCGGGAAATTGGCTTTACTTCCAGGCCGGTCGGGCCGTTGTACTCGTTGTGTGGCCGAATGATCCGATTGTTGGCGAGCTGCTCAATAATATTGGCGCTCCAACCCGTAACGCGTGCCATCGCGAACATCGGCGTGTAGAGCTCTATGGGTATACCCATCAAATAGTACGCGCTCGCGACTGGAAAATCGACATTCGGATAAAGGTTCTTCGCCTTTAGCATCTCCTCTTCCAAAGTGTTCGAAATCTCCAGCCATTTTCGGTTTCCGGTCGCCTCGCTCAGCTCCTCGACATACTTCTTGACTATGATCGCGCGCGTGTCGCCCCTTTTGTATTCACGATGCCCAAAGCCCATGATCTTCTTCTTAGTCGCGAGGGCATCCAAGACCCATTCGCGGGCCTTGGACGGATCGTCAATCTCGATCATCATCTCCATTGCGGCCTCGTTTGCGCCACCGTGCAGCGGTCCTTTGAGTGTCCCAATCGCGGAAACAACACCTGAGTACAAGTCCGACAAAGTTGACACTGTCACCCGTGACGAGAAAGTAGACGCATTGAACCCATGCTCAGCATAGAGAATTTGCGTGACATTCAGCACCTTGGTGAACAGCTCGCTGCCCTCTTCGCCGTTCAGCATATAGAGGAAGTTGGCGTTGTGGTCGAGATCGGCGCGCGGCGCACGCGGCTGCAGATCGTGCATGATTCGGTTGCCGTTCACAACTAATACTGGAAGCTGGGCATACAGACGCTCCGCGCGTGCAATGCTGGCAGCTTCGGACATGTCGCTGGCATTGGGATCCTTAGCCGCAATCACGGCGACCGCGGCCTTCAAACGGTCCATTGGATGCGCGGCGTGGTCGAACATTCGGTAGACGTTCCAGATGTCCGACGGGACTTCCCGCAATGCGCGAATGCGCCCGTTAAACTCGTCAAACTCCTGGACGTTCGGCAGCTTGCCGTGCAGCATTAGGTATGCGACCTCGTCGAACGAGCACTGATCGACAAGGTCGTGGACATCGTAGCCGCGATAAATGAGCGAATTTCGCTCAGGATCGACCTCCGAAATCGCCGATATGCCCGCCGTCACGCCTTCAAGACCCGGGCGATACTCTGTAGCCATACCCTATTCACTCCTCGAACTGTCTGGAAATATTCTGATCGAATTCTTGATATTCGGCGTAGCCGATAAGCTCGTAAAGCTCCTTGCGGGTCTGCATCCGGTCCATGAATTTTGCCTGCGAGCCGGACTTTTTCAGCTCCGCGTAAAGCTCCTCGGCGGCTTTCATCATGACACGAAACGCCGTCATCGGAAAAATGACCATCGCATAGCCCATATTTGCAAACTGATCGGCGGTGATCAGCGGCGTCTTGCCGTACTCCGTCATATTGGCCAGCAGTGGCGCTTTTACCTTCCGGGCGAACTCCTCAAATTCGTCGATTGACTGCAACGATTCTGGAAAAATTCCGTCCGCGCCTGCATCGACATACCGATTAGCACGATCGATGGCATCCTGGATTCCATTGACAGTCCGCGCATCGGTACGCGCAATCAAAAAGAAGTCGGGATCGCGACGCGCTTGTACTGCCGCGCCTATTTTCTTTGCCATCTCCAGCGGTGAAATGACCTGCTTGCCGTCAAGATGACCGCACCGCTTCGGCGCGACTTGATCCTCCAGATGGATTCCAGCCAATCCGGCGTTTTCCAGCTCCCGAACTGCGCGCGCAACATTCAGCGCCTCACCATAGCCCGTGTCAGCATCCGCAATCACCGGAACATCCACCGCCGACGCCACATAGTGCGCCTGCTGCGCCATTTCGGTCATGGTCAGGAGTGCTATGTCAGGCATGCCAGTCAACGCGTTGGTGACTCCGGCGCCAGTCATGTAGAGCGCCTCAAACCCAGCAGCGCGCGCGAGCTTGGCCGTGATGGCATTGAACACGCCGGGCATGACGACTGTGCCTTGGGAGAGGAGGTGACGGAAGCGAGAAGCGGAAGTCACGAACGCAAGCCCTTTCCCCCCACCCCCCTTTCCCATAGGAATAGGAAAGGGGGAGTAAGAATTATTTGAGGAACAGTTTCCGCTTTTCGATATGTCGCGCTAGTAGATATAATGGACATGAAAACTTACAACGACAAACCTAGGCACATTCGCTGCAGCATAGCGGTTCAAGTCGCAGCCGACCAGAATCGCAAATCGCTCACTTCCGCCGAGCAATTACTTTGGCAGCAACTCCGTCAAAGGAGACTATCTGGACTCCGATTTCGACGTCAGCATCCAGTAGGCCAATTCATCTTGGACTTCTATTGTCCCGAACAAAAGCTAGCTATCGAAATCGACGGCGACCATCATTGCGATCAACAAGAACACGATTCAGATCGTCAGCTCGCTCTAGAGGCGTACGGAATCCGAACCATTCGATTCTCGAACGACCACGTTCTGCAAAATCTGGATATAGTGCTTGCAAAAATTCAATCTGCTTGCTCTCTGTAGCACACTGCTTGTCTCTTCTCCAACTCCCCTTTCCTATTCCTATGGGAAAGGGGTTGGGGGAAAGGGCTTCTACCCCGCCCACGTCTCCATGCTCGTCGCCTTTTCCACCAACGTCTTCAAAAACTCCGCACCTTCCAGTCCTTGGATCAGCCGATGATCGATCGTCAGCGACAAGTTGACTTTCGTCTTGCCGCCATCTTGAATGGGCGAACTGATAAACAGGACAGCCACTGCGGGTGAAACCAGCAGCGGAATCGCATCCTCGATATCGTATCCCGGCATGTACGTAAGCAAAAGTTGGATCGATTCCGTCGCTTGATCGCGACCGTTTCGCGCGCTCTCGATATTCGTCTGCGCAGTGCGGACAAAATCGTCGTAGCCGAGTGAGTCCGCCTTTGGAACGGCCGCGATATTGAGATTTCCCTGAGGGGTTCCAACCGCAATCCCTAGATTGACATGTGGGTATTCGCGCACTTTTTCGTCGGTCGGCATGGTCGAGCGAAATTTGGGATGCGATATTGTCGCCTTCGCGACGGCAAACGCGAACGTCTGGAATGTGGACGGCTTAACGCCGCCAAACAGCTTCCTCGCTTCGGCAATCTTCTTGACCACGCTCCAGTCCATGCTGCGCTTCATCACGGCCGGCACAACTACCTGCTGGCTGCGCTTCAGGCGCATGACCAAAGCGCGATGCTGCGGCGCAAGTTCGCGCTCGATGAACGGCGCAGTCTCGCGGGGCTTGCTGAATCCGTTGGTTGCAGTTGCCGGTTTAGCCGTGGGAAGCGTTTCGCGCAGTGCGATGTACGCCTCGACATCCGCAGGCATTAATTTTCCGCTCGGAGCGTGGATCGTTCGCATTTCATCTTCCGATATGCCGAGTTCACGGGCCAGCGCGCGGGTGCGCGGGGGAATCAATGGCGCGCCACCGGTTGCCGCGGCGAGCGGAGAAAGTCTTCGTGGCCGAGCGCCAGGAACTCCCTCGGCAGCTTGCATGGTCTGCATGTCAACTGGCGCCGGCTGAGGATATTCGCCGCGTTCAGGTGTCGCTTCAGAAGAGATGTCGCCGTCGCCAGAATCAGTGATCCTTGCAATAGGCGCACCGATTTTGAGAACGTCACCCTCACGGGCAAGCCACTCAACTAGCACCCCCTGATACGGGCTCTCCACCTCCATGGTCGCCTTATCGGTTTCCATGCTATAGAGAATATCGTCACGACGTATTCGCTCCCCAGGATGCTTGGCAAAGGAGATAATACGCACCTCCTGCAAGCCTTCCCCCATCTGAGGAACCAAAACTTCCTGCATCTCAGCATTATCGGTGGTGGTCGTTGACAAGTAGTTTCACTCCAAAGTGCGGCGGATTGCGCCGACCAGATCGTCAACATCCGGCAGAATATCAAGCTCTAGCGACGGGCAGAACGGCACGTGCACATCGGGACGCGCAACAAGCTGCGGTGGCGAAAGCAGCGTGTAGAACCGATCCGCACGGCTAGTCATTTCCGAGATCACCGCCTGGCCAAAGCCGCACGTGATGATGTCCTCGTGGATGACCACCAGTTGACCCGTCTTAGCGAGAGACTTCTGGACCGTTTCCCAGTCGCACGGCACAATAGTCCTCAGGTCGATGATCTCTACGGAAACTCCGTCGCCCTCCATCATCCGATCTGCCGCGATCGCTGCGATCTCCAGACAGTTTCCCCATGTAACTACCGTCACATCGCTGCCTTCGCGTGCGATCCGCGCCTTGCCGAACGGCACTGGCTTGTAGTCTTTGACCGTCATCCGCGCTCTGAAAATATGCTTAGGGATCAGGATAAGCGATGGATCCTCATATTGGAACGCTGACCAAAACAGGCCAGCCGCGTCCTCCGCCGTGCCGGGAATCGCGACTCCAATCCCAGGAATATGCGCCCACCATCCATCGTTGCTTTGGCTGTGCCACATCCCACCGCCCGGCAAGTACGCACCGTAAGGAGCGTAAAGCACCATCGGACAGGTCCACTCGCCCTTCGAACGCCACCTCAGCGTCGCAACCTGGCTGACAAGCTGATTGAACCCTGGAGTGAGAAAATCGACAAACTGAAGCTCGAAAACAGGCCGGTAGCCGGTCGCGGCCAATCCAACTGCCGTTCCGATTATGGTGGCCTCGGCAAGGGGCGAATTGACGACTCGCCCGGAAAAATCCGTGCTCAATCCCTTGGTGAATCCAAATACTCCGCCCTTGGGATCCTCAATGTCCTCGCCGAACATCACCATCTTCGGGTAGGTTTCGAGACCGGCGCGGAATGTCCGGTTGATCGCCGATACCATCGTCTCTGTCTCGCCTTCGGGCTTTAGGGGGATCGGCGTGTGCTCCATTGCAGGCCCGTATAGATGATCCATTACGCCAGACGGCGACGGAAACGATACCTTGTCCGCCTCGCGATACACCTGGTCAATCTCGACCGTCACCTCTTCCTGCATCTGCTTCCATACATCGTCTGTGAGGTCGCCGTCTGCAATCAGACGCTCCACATAAAGGCGGATCGGATCGCGCAGCTGCATCTCCTCAAGCTCGCTGACAGGCCGATAGACCCGCTGATCGTCGGCGCTTGTGTGCGACCCTAGGCGATCTACCTCGCACCAAAGCAGCGACGGCCCTCCGCCGCTTCGCGCCTTTTCAACGGCGCTCGAAACCGTATCATAGACCTGGAACGCATCTCGCCCGTTGATATGGGTGATCAAATCATCGTTGAAGATTTTCAGGCGAAACGGCAGCAGCTTCGCTGTCGATGTGCTGATGCCATAGTGGTTGTCCTCGACTACAAAAACCACCGGCAGGTTCTCCTGCACCGCAAAGCAGATCGCTTCGTAGAACTCGCCTTGGCGCGTCGATGCGTCCCCGATATTGCACAGCGCGATTCGGCCATCGCCGTCGTTCTTGAATCCCCACGCCGCACCTGCGGCGGGAAGGCATTGCGAGCCCGTCGGCGACGCGATGGAAAAAACCTTTAATGGGCCAGAACTGAAATGCCCGGGCAGATTGCGCGCCTGCGAGCTGGCACCGTCGCGCGCAAGGAAATCCAGCGCCATCTGATACGGCGAAATGCCGCGTACCAGCATCAATGCCCGGTCGCGGTAGCAGGGGAAAACGACATCGTCCTCGCGAAGCAGGTAGCCCATGACGCCCAGCGCTTCGTGCCCCATTCCCGACCCCTGAAACCATCCCTTGCCCTGACGCAGCAAGATCGCCTCGCGACGATCGCCTTCGCGGGACAGCAAGAGGTTACGTAAAAATTTGAGACGCGGGAAACGAAGGCAATGGAGAGTGCCCGTTTGATAGTCCGTTAGACTGCTTCGTCAAATCGGGCAAAGAGGCAAGCGACATATGGATTCGTCGGAGGAAACGGTTTCAGCAATGTCAATTTGAGGCATAAAACGATCCTATCGCTTTCTCGCGTCATTGCGGTTTGCGATGCAACGCCAATCTCTAAAGGGATGGGCGGTCAAATCAGGAGATGCAGCATTCGGCCTTTCGAAAGTTGCGCAGCTAAACCAATTTGACGAAGTTCAGAAAGCCACCACTGCGTTCGTTATACCCAAATCAATAGATGATTTGGAGAGTCGCTGATTTCGAAGTAAATCGGACAAGTTCGCCCATGATTTCGCGCATTTCCCCTTTCCTAATCCTATGGAAAAGGGGGTTGAGGGAAAGGGCTTCTGACGCTCAGCACTCCACCGCCCCATGCCTCAATAGATACGAACTCGTCAATCGCCGCCCCAGCTTCGATTGCAGAAACTCAGCTGCGTGCCCGACTTTTGCGAGATCGACGCCAGTCTCTATCCCCATGCCATGCAGCAAAACCAGCAAATCTTCAGTCGCTACATTGCCCGCTGCGCCCGGTGCAAACGGGCAGCCGCCTGTCCCGCCCGCAGCCGAGTCGAAAGTGGCGACGCCATACTGAAGGGCCGTCGTCACATTCGCAAGCGCGAGTTCGAACGTGTCGTGGAAGTGGTACGCAAACTTTTCCATCGGCAAAATCGGCACTAGCGCTTCGGTGAGATGCGCAACCATGTCGGGTGTCGCGTGTCCGATCGTATCGCCAAGGGAGATTTCGTCAACTCCCATGTCCAAAAGTGACTGCACCACCGGCATTACCTGAATGGGCGCGATTTCGCCTTCGTACGGGCAGACAAACGCGGTCGAAACATAAGCGCGCACCCACATCCGCATCGCGTGGGCCGCTTCGATAATCTCGCCGAATGTCGCTAGCGATTCAGCTATGCTCATGCCGATATTCTCACGCGTGAATGTCTCGCTCGCCGCAGTAAAGACGGCAATCTCCTGAATCGCGACTTCCACTGCGCGTTGCAGTCCAGTGATGTTCGGCACAAGCGCAGAATAGCGCACGCCTTCACGCCTATTGAGCTGCGCGAAAACTGGCCCGGCGTCGGCGAGCTGGGGGACACGCTTCGGGTTGACGAACGACGATACCTCGATCTCTTTGATCCCGGCGTCGGTCAGCATTTCGATGAATCGTATTTTGTCTTCCGCTGGCGACGATGGTAGACTCATTTTGAAGCCCATCGCGAGGGCCGACCTCGACAATCTTCACCTTTTTTGGTGCCTGCGCAAAGAGCCGCGAGGGTCTCATTCTGTCCCATCCTTACCGGAATCGATATCTGCCACGACTTCCCCGTGCGGCACCACATCTCCCTTTTGGAAATGGAGGGCTGTGACGGTTCCGGCAAACGGCGCCTCAATCGTCGCCATCACTTTCATGGCCTCGATCACCATGATTGGATCGTGCGCTTTCACCCGTGTACCCTCTTCGACCAGCACCGCAGAAACGACACCCATCATCGGTGCAGTCAACGCGCCTGCAGCCCTTTTGGCCATCCTTCGTCCGACCGCCTGCGGCGCAACGGTAAATACACGCCCTTGATAACTCAGAAGCAGCGTTTTTCCCACGCGTGCAAACGGCATCCTGATCCGTCGCTCCGCGCCCGGCTGATCGCCGACAACAGAAAACTCCAAAATCTCGTCCGCCAGCTCTTTGGGATCGGCAAATTCAAACTCAAACTCGCCCGCAACAACGCGCCAGCCGCTGAACTTTCGGCTCAACATCTAATGTTATGTCAGCCTGGCCAATTGTTACTTTAAGTTGCATTTTCCTTCCCTTCCCGCTTCGGGAGGGGTGGCGAGGAACGAGCCGGGGTAGGTAGGAAGATGGGGCTCAGCCATCCATCTCCGCAAGCAGATTATCCAACTCTTCGTCGTTCATCTCCGCATACTGCTTCAGGAACTGATCGCGCTCGCCGCGATAGCGGACGCCCATTTCGCGCCGCAGCTTCGCCTGGATATAGTGCGCCTTGTCTTCGCGAGTCCGGCATACAAGGCGCGGAACCTCCATTGGCGCGCCGTCCTTGAGCGCAACCATCGTAAAGTTGCAGACATTGGTGTGACGGACAGCCCCAGTCGGAATATCCTCGGCAAAGATGTTTACCTCGACTTCCATCGATGTCCGGCCAACATAATGAATCTTCGCCACCAGATTCAGTAACTCTCCAACATGGATTGGCTCGTAAAAGTCTACCCGGTCAACCGCCGCAGTCACCGCGACCGAGCCGCAGTATCGGGCAGCACAGATGTACGCGACATTGTCCACCAGATGCAGCACCTGACCGCCGTGAACATTGCCGAAAAAGTTGGCCCATTCGGGAGTCATGAGCTGAGAAACCGTCACTTCGGTCTGGTCGGCGTATTTTTCGGGTCGCATAGTATCCTGTATTGTCTAATTGTTTAGCGCGCATTGCGCCATCCGCTCGTCGTCGCAAATGGATTTGGTACATTGGTTGTGCTGTTTCCAATCGGCGTGCGCTTTCCATTTGGGGTTGTCGCAGGATGATCTACCAACGAGTTCGCGGCAACAGCCATCAATATCTCCCCAGGAACAGTTTCGTCCGGCATCCAGTTTGCAAAATGCTCGTCAAGAAACCGGATGGTCAGATTGCCGAGAACAAATTCTGGATGATTAAGGATCGCCAGCAGATATTCGATGTTTGTTCTGACGCCCAGCACATGAAACTCACGCAATGCAGCCTTAGCCCGGTCAATGACTTCCGAGCGGTTTTCGCCTGAAATAATTAGTTTCGCTAGCATGGGGTCGTAGAACGGGGATACTTGCGATCCGTGTGTCACCCCCGAATCGACCCGTACCCCCGGCCCCTCCGGCGTGATCCATTGCAAAATCGGCCCGATTGATGGCAAGAATCCAGTAGCTGGATCCTCCGCATAGATTCGAAACTCCATCGCATGGCCCCGGATTGACAAATCGCTCATGGTTGACGCAAGCGGCTGCCCCTCCGCAACGTCAATTTGCAGTCTGACCAGGTCAATTCCGGTCACAAGCTCCGTTACGGGATGCTCGACTTGGAGGCGAGTGTTAACTTCTAGGAAGTAAAAACTCGGCTCGCCGTCCGCATCCGCATCGACAAGAAATTCGACCGTGCCCGCACCGACATATCCGGCGGCGAGCCCCGCCGCAACCGCCGCATCGCCCATTTTGCTGCGAAGCACCTCGGTCATCACGGGCGACGGGCTCTCCTCGATGATCTTCTGCTGACGACGCTGCACTGAGCATTCCCGCTCAAAAAGCGAAACGACATTGCCCGCCTGGTCGCCGAAAATCTGGAACTCGACATGGCGCGGACGGTCCAAGAAACGCTCAAGCAAAACGCGATCATCGCTGAACGACGAAAGCGACTCGCGCTTTGCCTCAGCCAGCGCGCTGTGAAACTGTGCCAAATCGCGAACCACCCGCTGACCGCGCCCGCCGCCTCCTGCAGCAGCTTTGATCAGGAGGGGGACACCAATCTTCGCCGCTTCTTCCGCAGCAAGCAGTTCAGGCGATTGTTCCTCGCCGTAGTAGCCGGGAACCACCGGCACGCCAGCCGCCGAGACCCGCTTTTTGGCAGCGATTTTGTCACCAAGAAGATCAATTGCGGAAGGAGGGGGACCGATGCAGATCAAACCTGCATCTATTGCAGCCCGCGCGAAACTTGGCGTTTTCCGCCAGAAATCCGTAGCCCGGATGGACTGAGTTGGAATCCGTCTGCTTCGCCGCGTCAATAATCTTGTCTATACACAGGTACGATTCGCTCGCCGCACCAGGGCCGATATTGACTGCATAATCGGCCAGCGCGACATGTGGCGATTCAGAATCCGCGTCGGAGTACACCGCAACCGGTGATATTCCAAGTTCGCGGCACGCGCGAATAATCCTAACGGCAATTTCGCCGCGATTGGCGATCAGCAGCCGCCGGATTTTGCGAGGCGGAGGTTGTGGCGTGTCGTTCAATGAGTCGTGGGCCGCGCCGCTGGGGCGGCGGTTGCAGGCGGAACATAGCCAGTGACGGCGAACGCTGGCCGCCGTTTTTCGAGGAACGCTTTGATGCCTTCCTGGCCTTCGTCGGAGCTGCGCAGCGCGGCTATGACGCGAGTGGTCGCCGGCGCGGATTCCTGCGGCGATTTGCCGTCGATCTCACGCATTAGCTGTTTCGTCGCCTCTACCGCCAGTGGTCCCGCCTGCAAGACATCATCGATCACTTTGCCGATAGCCTTGTCAATCTGGCCTGGCTCGACCACCTGCTGCACCAGCCCAATCCGGTTCGCCTCTTCGGCATTGAATCGCTTGCCTGTCAAAAAGTACAAATGCGACGGCCCCATGCCGACCTTCCGTAAAACATACGGTGCGATCACTGCCGGCGCAAGGCCAAGTCGAACCTCGCTGAGCGCAAACTGCTTCGGCTTCGACGGCACATGCAGCGCGGTATTCTCGGCAATCGCGATATCGCATGCTGCTATAAGCCCCACCCCGCCGCCAATTGCCGCGCCGTGGACGCGCGCGATGGTCACAAACGGCGCGTTCGCGATCTGCTCAAACATCTCCAGCATCGCCGCCGCGTCGGCAACATTCTCCTCGTAAGTATAGCTTGCCATCCGCTGCATCCATTCCAGATCCGCACCCGCGCAGAACGATTGCCCGGCACCCTGTAACACGGCAACCCGCGTCTCACGCGTCGCTACGAGTCCCTTGAAAATGTCGATCATTTCGGCGATCAGGGTCTCGTCGAACGCGTTGTGCACGTCGGGGCGGTTGAGCGTAACAAACGCCACCGGGCCGCTCTGCTCCAAAATCAATCGTGTGTAGTTCATCTTGAATCCGTTCGTGTCCACTTCTTCGTGAACTTTTCTCTAGACTTATGCGCACTTGACAGCCGATGTCAACAAAATCGGCATCGGCAGTTCGAATCCATCACCCTTGCGAAATGGATCGAGTTTGTCGCGAAACCGCTGACGTATCGCTTGTTGTACCTCATGGGACTGCCCGTTAATCAATGCCGCGGTCCGCACCGCACCACGTGTCAGCGAATCATAAAGGTCGTCCGCTTCGTTAAGCCACCAAGACAGCGGAATATGAACGGATCTGATCTCCGAAAATCCAATTTGCTCCAGCGCGGATTTGCATTCCAACGGATCAGCAAACCGAGCTACCGGCGCGACCTTCGGCAAGCCAACATCAATAGTTCCGAGCGTCTCTATCGCATCGTAAATCAAACCAAACCCGCGCGTCTTGTCGTCCAATTTCCAGACCGTGAACGCGAGCCGGCCGCCATCGTTTAGCACCCTAAACGACTCCGCCAGTGCCCTTTCCGGCTGGCCAAAATGGAGCAGCCCAAAGTTATTTACGACGGCATCGAACGAATCGTCACTGAACGGTAAATTTTCCGCATCAGCGGTGCGGAACTGTATGCCGGGAAACCGCCACCATGCGCGCTCGATCATCTTCTCAGAAAAATCAACCCCAATGACCAGCGCGCCGCGCCCCGACGCTGCCGCAGCCACATAACCAGGCCCAGTCGCGACATCGAGCACGTTATCGCCGGGAGTGATATTCGCGGCATCGATCAGCCACGGCGCAGCCGTCCGCGTCACTTCACCAAAC
This sequence comes from uncultured Armatimonadota bacterium, assembly GCA_963699265.1. GTDB lineage: Bacteria > Armatimonadota > Armatimonadia > Armatimonadales > Capsulimonadaceae > CAXSEA01. The sequence continues at coordinate 4,935,666 of OY969427.1, forward strand.
GTCTCGTCATACGCGATCGACGCCGCTTCCCATCCCGTATGCTCGAAAGTGCGCCACGCGGAAAAGTCGATTTCGTTATCGGATTCGTTCATATATCTGTCATTTCGACCGGAACGGGGGACGTCTGCCTTGCACACTTCAATTTGCACAATCGCTATCATCGCTTCAATTGAGGTCGAGCTTATTCTTTCTGCTTTGATTGCAGGTTAATGCCAACATATTTTTTGTAATTCGAATATGCTACCGCTGATTCAACGCGATCAAAGATTCCAGACTCACTTAGAGTATCAACCGCTCGCAAGTTCGTCTTTTCTAGTATATCTGCAATGACTGACACGCATTTGCCGCCAGTTTTCACCTCTAGTAGTATTGAGTCCAGGTCGCTCGGCGAATTTGGCACACGAAATAGCCACCCAACAATGTAAAACTCCTTACATTTCAACACAAAAACCTGATCTGAGATTATCTCCAGATTCGGGACGACCTCTCTAATTTTCGCCAAGATGTAGTCTCGGTCGCCGATCGGCGCTGCCATAAAGTCTTTAGGTACATCCGCCGTTCGAACAAGTCGAGTAGGCAAGTCCCGGATAATGATGTCCCATGCCATTTAGAATTACATCCTAAACACCCCAAACTTCGTCTCGCCAATCGGCGCGTTATACGCCGCCGAAATGCCCAGTCCAACCGCCATCCGTGTGTCCACAGGGTCTAAGATGCCGTCGTCCCAAATCCGCGCGGTGGAGTAGTACGGGCTACCCTCCTGCTCGTACTTTTCGATGATCGGACGCTTGAATTCGGCCTGCTGCTCTGCGGTCATCGTCTCGCCGCGCGCGGCAAGCTGCTCCATCTTGACCTGCAGCAGGACGCTTGCCGCCTGCTCGCCGCCCATCACCGAAATCCGCGAATTGGGCCACATCCAAAGCTGGCGCGGCCCGTAAGCGCGTCCGCACATGCCGTAGTTCCCGGCTCCAAACGATCCGCCTATGATCACCGTGAACTTCGGCACTTCTGCGTTCGCAACCGCCATCACCATCTTTGCGCCGTGCTTGGCGATGCCGCCCTGCTCATACTGCTTGCCGACCATGAATCCGGTGATGTTCTGCAAGAAGACGAGCGGAATGCGCCTCTGGCAGCACATCTCTATAAAATGAGCGGCCTTCTGCGACGATTCCGAGAACAAAATCCCATTGTTCGCCAAAATCCCGACCGGGAATCCCGTCCAATGCGCGAAGCCACAAACGAGAGTCGGCCCAAACGATGGTTTGAATTCATGGAACTTGCTACCGTCAACCAATCGCGCGATGATCTCGCGAACGTCAAACGGCTGACGCAAATCCTTTGGCAGAATTCCGTATATCTCGTCAGCGTCGTAGATCGGCTTTTCCGGCTCGCGCATGTCGGCGGGAACAGTCTTTGTCCAGTTGAGGTTCTCGACAATCTCGCGCAAAATTCGGATGGCGTCGGCGTCGTTTTCCGCCATATAGTCCGCGACCCCGCTGATTTTGGTATGCGTTTCCGCACCGCCAAGCTCTTCGCTGGTGACAATTTCGCCCGTCGCTGCCTTCACCAATGGAGGGCCGGCGAGAAAAATCGTGCCGTTGCCCTTGACGATGATCGCCTGATCGGACATCGCCGGGACATACGCCCCGCCCGCCGTGCTGCTTCCCATAACCGACGCGATCTGCGGAATGCCAGCCGCCGACATGCGCGCCTGATTGAAAAAGATGCGTCCAAAATGGTCGCGATCAGGGAACACTTCTGCCTGCAACGGCAGGAACGCACCGCCAGAATCGACCAAGTAGAAGCAAGGCAAGCGGTTTTCTGCAGCGATCTCCTGCGCGCGCAGGTGCTTTTTCGCCGTGATTGGGAAGTATGTGCCACCCTTGACAGTAGCGTCGTTGGCAACAATCAGGCATTCTGTTCCATGTACCGCCCCAATTCCCGTAACGATCCCGCCACCTGGCGCATCCCCATCGTACATGCCGTTCGCTGCCAGCGTCGAGAACTCCAGGAAAGGTGACCCGGAATCGACAAGCGCGTCAATACGCTCGCGCGCCAGCATTTTTCCGCGCGCCTTGTGCTTGGCGACCGCATCCGTTCCGCCGCCCAGCTTCGCCTGCGCAATCCGCTCATGCAGATCCTTCGCAAGTCCGCGGTGATGCTCCGAATTGGTCTTGAACCCTGATGAATCTGGATCGATACTCGTTTCGAGCGGCTGCAACGATGCGTACTCCCAAAAGCCCAAAATTCGATACTTTTTGGATAATACCGCAGCATGTGCGTTTGCACCGCGTAATGCCACTGTCTGAATTTCTTCTCATTCATTTTGGCCGCGAACCTGGTGTGTTGCCGCGAGGGTTTGTTCCTCTTATGGCGGAGGCAAGGAGCTCCGCCATTGGGCGAAGAAAGCGTGACTGGATGATACCAAGGGCTGTGCGCGGGAGCCAATGGTTATCGTTCGCACCTGTTCGGCAGCGCGTAACAAAACCACGCTGGCGTGGCGAGCAAGCGGCAAGCGAACGCCGCAGACTTGGAACAAACCCTCGCGGCGACACACGAAGACGAAACCCGAACCATCGAAAAGATCGAGGCGAATGGCTCGCGTGAGCGCAGAAAGAACCTCCCTCAGTCCCGTCTGCCGAAAGGATGGAAGCATAGAGATTTCTCCGTGCCGCTCGTACCTCGCTACAGTCGAAATGACAACCTGAGGCTCGCGTGTGTGCCGGAAGAACCTCCCTCAGTCCCTCCTTCCGAAAGGAGGGAAGCGAACAACATCTTCACTCCGCCGGGCCAAACTGCTATAATCCAGTCATCCGATCAGAAAGGCATTTTACGATGCAGTCTACGCCTTCCGCTCATCCCATTTCCGGCGGCGAATTCCTTCTTCGCGATCAGTCGCCAAACGATATCTTCACACCGGAAGATTTCACTTCCGAAGATGACCTGATCGCCAGAACAGCATCCGATTTCCTTCGCAAAGAGGTCATGCCACTTGTCGAGCGAATCGAGCAAGGTGACCATGCACTCATGAGGCAGCTGATGGAAAAGGCGGGCGCGCTTGGCTTGCTCGGCGCGGATATCCCGGAGATTTATGGCGGGCTAGGCGCGAAGCAGACCACCGCCGCGCTAATCGCCGAAAAACTGAACCCGCAGCAGTCGTTCGCGCTCACTCACGAGGCACATACAGTCATCGCAACCCTTCCCATTCTGTACTTCGGCAACCACGACCAAAAATTGCGCTATCTGCCGAAGCTTGCGATGGGCGAATGGGTCGGCAGCTTTGCGCTCAGCGAAGCGGGCTCCGGGTCCGATGCGCTAGCGATGCAGACCCGCGGAGTCCTTTCTGATGACGGCAAAAACTATCTCGTCAGCGGTACCAAAATGTGGATCACGAACACTGCATTCGCCGATCTGTTCACAGTTTTTGGCAAGGTCAACGGTAAAGTGACCGTCTTCCTTGTCGAGCGAACCTTCCCAGGCATCTCGTTCGGGAAAGAGGAGCACAAGCTAGGAATGCACGGAACATCGACAAGGCGAGTCATTCTAGACAACGTGCCTGTCCCTGTCGAAAACGTCCTGGAGATCGGCAAAGGGCATTACGCGGCGTTCTGCGCCCTGAACATGGGCCGATTCAAGCTAGAAGCAGGAGCAGTCGGGGGACTCAAGTACATTTTGGAAGTCTGTGCCGAGTACTGCCAGCAGCGCAAGACATTCGGCCAGCCAATCGGCGAATATGGCCTGGTCAAGCACAAGCTCGCCGAAATGGCCGCGCGGACATTCGGGCTGGAATCAATGGTCTATCGGCTGGCTGGTGACTTGGAAACCGCGTTCGCGCCGATCATTCCTAACGCCGACGATGCACCCGCACAATACCATCGCGCATCCGAGGAGTTCGCAGTGGAGTGCAGTATCGTCAAAGTGCTTGGCTCGGAGGCATACAGCGAGGTTGCCGATGAGGCCATCCAAATCCACGGCGGCTATGGCTACACCGAAGAGTTTCCTGTCGCGCGGGCCTGGCGCGACCAACGGCTCCTGCGCATAGGCGAAGGTGCTAATGAGATTGTCCGCGGCGTGATCGTCAACACCCTCCTGCGCCGTGACAAGTCCGGACGGCTTCCAGTCCTTGAAACTGGCAAACGCTACTTAGCCGAGCCGATGACTTCCGCCCAGCAAGATGCGGAGCAAGAGTTGGACGACATCGACCGCATCTTCTTTGCGGCAAACCAGGCTAAGCGTTTGGCCCTTGCGTCATTAGCGGACTCGGTCGAGTCTCTAGGAGATAGGTTCGGCGACGCGCAGGAGATTGGCGCTGCGGTCGCAGATATCGTCTGCGCCGCGTACGGTTTGGAAAGTGTCGCGCTCAGGCTGCAAAAAATGGAAGGCTCGCCGCGCTATGAAAACGCGCTCATCGCCGGCAAAGTTGCGGCCATTAGCTACGACGCGATCGTTTCGAAGTCAGTCCAATATGTTGCGGAGAATCTTGAAGACTCGATATTTGAGGCGACAATCGCGCCAATCCAGTTCAGTGAAACCCCAATGCAGTTGCGTCGCATGCTCGCGGACGAGGTTCGTGACCGAAAAGGCTATCCCATCTAGTGCATTTGCGCGTTTTTGCCGAATTTAGCTCGGTAAACTGCTGAGTTGGCCCACTTTTTGCAATATGGTGGAGTGTCGCCGGCAAATCTGTACCCAACCCGGCGAAATGGCTGAAGAGGAAAACCGAAGAAATGTCCAAGTTCAACACAATCGCATCTGCTGTAGTCTCGCTTGCATTGATGGCTGAGGGTGTCGCCAACGCGTCCCCGATCCTACCGACTCCGGAACCATCCCCGGTTGTTCCGTTCGTCATCGGCGCTGCCGCGCTCGCCACGCTCGTATTCATCAAGAGCAAGCGAACCGCCGCCGTCAAATCGTCTAACTAAGCGCTCGGTCCGGCTGACTTCAGCCCAATCCTCGCAATACGATTTCTACGCACTAACCTTCAGCCCCGCGCCTAACACGGCACGGGGCTGAAGTGCGTTTTGTGCTACCTCATCACCCGCCGCACCGCCGCCACAACATCCTCAACGCTTGGCAGCACAGCGTACTCCAGAATCGGATTGTACGCGATGTACGTGTCCTTGCGCGCAACTAGCTGGGGCGCGGAAAGGAGGTAGTTGAACCACTCTTCGCGTCCAGTGATCTCGCTGATGATGCTCTGGCCAAAGCCGGTTGTGCGGGCGTCTTCATGGACAACCACTAAGCGCCCAGTCTTCGACAGCGACTGCGCAACAGTTTCGTAATCGCACGGGCAGATGCACCGAAGATCGATCAGCTCGATCGAAATGTCCTCATCGCCTAGGGCCGCAATCGCTTCGTCGCAAAGCTCCATGCAGTTGCCCCAACTGACAAGAGTCACATCTTCGCCAGTACGCCTGACCACAGCCTTACCAAGTGGCAACGCGTCCACTTCCTGATGCGCCTGTCCGCGCTTCCGAAAAATGTGCTTTGGCAATAGGAACAAGGTCGGATCGCTGCCGTGAATCGCCGTCCATAGAAGGCCGGCAGCGTCTTCCGGCGTACTCGGAATGACGACATTCACGCCGTGGATATGCGCCCACATACCTTCGTTGCTTTCGCTATGCCAGAGTGAACCGCCGGGCAGGTACGCACCATAGGGTGCCAAGATCACCATCGAACATTGCCATCCGTTGTTCGAACGAAACCGCAACGTCGCCGCTTGCTGCATGAATTGATTAAGTGCAGGTGTGATGAAGTCGATGAACTGAATTTCAAAAACCGGCGTAAATCCCGTCGCCGCTAGGCCGACTGCCGTGCCGATAATGGTCGCTTCGGCCAGCGGCGCATTGAAAACTCGCGTCGGATATTTGCTGGAAAGTCCCTTAGTCACGCCAAAGACTCCGCCTTTGGGATCCTCAATGTCCTCACCGAAGACCACAACTTTCCCACTCTCGGAGAGCGCAAGATCCAGCACTCCGTTAACCGCGCTGACAATCGACGGCGGCTCGGTAAAGCAGATCGGCAGATGCGGTGCAGCAGTCCTTGGGCCAAATGTGTGATGGCTGGCCGTCGATGGATCAGGATCGGCCTCCAGTTCAGCGCGGCGATAATCGTCGGCAACGAACGTCGCGATCTCCGCAAGCTCCGCCTCCCACGCTTCGCGCGTAATTTCGCCTTTGTCGATCAGCTTGTTTGCCAGTAAGTCGATTGGGTCGCGCATCATGTCGGCAGTCAAGTCTTCGACGCAGCGGTAGAGTCGCTGGTCGTCGCTGCTCGTGTGCGAGCAAAGTCGGTCCAGTTCAAACCACAACAGAGTCGGCCCGTCACCGCGGCGCGCCTTGGCAACAGCGTCCACGGATGCCGCATAGACCGCATCCACGTCGCGCCCGTTCACACGCCTGACTACGCTTTCAGACAAAAGGCCGAGATTTAGCGGAGTCATCTTTTCGGTCGGCGTACTGATTCCGTACCTGTTGTCCTCAACGACAAAGATTACAGGCATCTTCTCCTGTATCGCGAACGCAAGCGCTTCGTAGAACTCGCCCTGGCGCGTCGACGCGTCGCCGACTGTGGTCACAACGACCGAGTCCTTGCCGGATAACTGCATCGCCCAAGCTGCGCCGACCGCCGGCAAATTTTGCGACGCGGTGGGAGTGGCGACAGGAAAGATATTCAGGGCGGGATCGTTGAAGTGGCTCGGCATCTGCCTTCCCCCGCCTTTGGCAGCCTTTTTGGCGAAATAAGCAAGTGCGAGGTCATAGTTCGATATGCCCTTGGCCATCGCCATGGCACGGTCGCGGTAGTAGGGAAAGAAATAATCGTCAGGACGAAGCGCGTACATGATGGCTGCGAGCGCCTCATGCCCCATCGCGGAGACCTGAAACCAGCCCTTGCCCTGACGAAGCAAAATGCCCTCGCGCCTGTCACCTTCCCTCGACATCGCCATCAGTCGAAGCAGCTCAAGCCTGGGCAGTTGGGAAGTGGGCTCGTCCGGCAACGAGAGATCAAAATTGGTGATGGATTCGCTGAGAGTCAATTCCATTGCTGAAGCCTTTCCTAGGACGCAAAAAGACACTATCGCCCACTCAAACTGCCCGCAGGAAGTCGATTACCGCCTAACAACTCATTTATACCCGAACTTAAGGGTCGCGCGATTTGGCTTTGAGAATTGGCTGATCTGGCCTATCATACTGCTATAATCCTGACTGAAATCCGATTGGAATGCAGGTAATTAAATGACTCCCACTGCTTTGGCCGCAATGATTGCTGTGCCATCAAAAACCTCTCGGTAGTTCACTCAACGAAGCATCGCATCGACTCGCAAACAACGCCCACATCCATCTTCCGCCCAACTTTTCGGCCTTCGATACCGTCCAGCAGGCGGTCGACATGGCGGCTGCGGAATCGGTGGCTGTCCTCGGCGCAAGCAACTACTATGACTATTCTGTCTACGAGGATTTCGCGGCGCGCGCTGCCGAAAAGCGGATATTTTGCACTCTTCGGCCTTGAGATCATTGCGCTGATTGACGATCTTCTAGCGGCTGGGATCAAGATCAACGATCCCGGCAATCCCGGGAAAATGTACATCTGCGGCAAGGGCATCACGAAATTTGCCCCGCTTAGTAGCAATGCGAGTCAGGCTACTGCAAACTATCCGAGACAATGATTCGTCCCGCATGGCCGCAATCGCTGACAAACTTCGTGCTATTTTTGCAGAAAACGGGCTGGAAACTAGCTTGGACGCTGATGCAATTAAACAGCGAATCGCCAAGCGCCATGGCAGCACACTGTCATCGATCTATCTGCAGGAGCGCCATCTCGCGATGGCATTTCAGGAGCTAGTGTTCGAACGTATTCCCGACCGTTGAGCGCCTCGATTTCTTGGAGAAAATATATGGCGCAAAACCAAAAGCCGCGGCGCACAGCGCGCCGGGAGTCCAAAACGATATCCGCTCCTTCCTGATTAAGGCCGGCAAGCCTGCGTTCGTGCCGGAAACGTTTGTCGGATTTGATCATGCATTTCATCTGATCATCGCACTGGGCGGGATTCCCAGCTATCCCACTCTTGCCGACGGCGCTTCGCCAATCTGCGCGTACGAAGCCGATATCGACTCCCTGATCGCCGAACTGAAAAGCCGCAACATCCATGCCGCCGAGCTGATTCCCATCCGAAATACGCCGGAAGTCCTGGCCAAATACGCAACATCGTTCCGAGATGCAGGATTTGTCGTTACGGCCGGAACAGAGCACAACACCCTCGACTTATTGCCGATCAAACCCGCCTGCCTGAATGGCACAGCCATCCCCGACGACATCCAGGACATCTTTTGGGAAGGTGCGTGCGTCATTGCGGCGCATCAATATCTGGTTGCAAGCGGCAAGCTAGGATTTGTGAATAATGACGGCAACCCTAACCCCGCCTATTCCACTAGCGACGAGCGCATCAAAGCCTTTGCATCAATCGGAGCCGCTACGATCAACAAGTTTCGATCCAGGAATTAATGCTAATGCGGGGCAGACGTCGCGCCTGTCATCCCAATCTTCCTCCCCTTTCCTATTCCAATGGAAACGGGTTGGGGGAAAGGGTTAGCGAAAAATTTAACATAAATTTCACACTCCCTTAACATTGCCTTAACCTGACCAAAGTATTATTCTTGCGTGACGTGAAAACTCGTTTCCACGACACATCCCCCCAAGTTTGCCGCTCGCGAGATTTGCGAGCGGCCTTTTTTGTCGGCCGTGGAACGGAAAATCATGTTCCTTATGCACGCTGGTTGGCAAGAACGCGTTCGTTCAATCGAATCAAGCCAACGTTACTGGGTGGTTCAAATAGGTCTGGATGGATTGCATGCGCCATAATATCCAAACTCTCAACGAGTCGTGGGCCTGGTCGGCTGAAGTAGGCGTTGCCGTCAGCTATATAGACTCGGCCATCTTGCACGCACGGCAAATCGTTCCATCCCGGTTGGCGTTCCAAAATGGGAACATCCTTCAGGGCTCGCTCTGCGGTAAAGCCGCAGCAGGCGATCACCAGCACTTCCGGTTGGCTATCAATCACACGTTGCCATGGAGTGGTACGCGATGGTTGCCCGACACTACCCAGCACATCAATCCCGCCCGCCATCTCCACAAGCTGCGGATTCCAGTGACCGCCATTGAAGATCGGATCGATCCACTCGATAAATGCAACCCGTGGTCGCTGCTCTCGCGGTATTGCGCCCGCTTTACATTCGACCGCATTCACTCTCTCACGAAGTCGATCAACCACTTCTTGAGCTTTGGCTGCGGTTCCCGTTGCTTCTCCAACCATCAGCAACGTTCTGAATACATCCTCCAGCGACATCGGCTCAAGGTTCAAAACATTAGGATTTCCGGGCAGACGGCAGGCCGCATCCATCACTTCTGCTTCGGCGACCGCACAAACGTCGCACAAGGCCTGAGTCACCAGCAGGTCAGGCTTAAGGCGCTCTAGCGTCGGCATGTCTAACGTATAGAGCGCAGTGCTTTCGGTTAGGCGTTCCCGAACAAGCGCGTCGATTTCGGCGCTAGTGGCATCGTGCGGGATAAGTGTTCGCGTGACTTTTGGCAAACTTTTTACTGACGGCGGGAAATCGCATTCGTGCGTTACGCCGACGAGACTGTCCTCTAGCCCGAGCGCGCAAACGATCTCCGTGGCCGACGGCAATAGCGATACGATTCTCATCACGTTTTCCTCAATTTATCAAACTTTCGTCGCTTGGTTCACCAACAACATCTGCAAATACGAATCCATCACGCCTAACGATCTCCCCCACAGTAACAGCAATCGGCGTTTGAAACATAGGCCCAGCAAAGGCAAAAGTGTGGAATTCGCCGTTTTCGCCGCATGGATCAACCGAACTTGGCAACTCGTCGAGCAGGGAATGGTCAAAGAATCGGCCCGCGAACGATTCATCAAGGCAACGTGGATCAACACAAGTCACTATGGCCCGTAGCCCGCTGTCAACCATTTCTCTTGCCAAGGCGTGGGTCGGACGAAGCCACAAAGGAAACAAGGGCGTGAGACCGGTACCTTGCAATTTTTCTTCGCGATAAGCGCGGATGTCTTCCAGGAACAGGTCGCCAAACGCAACATGAGTGATATCGAACTTCTCACGCGCGTCAACGATTGCCTGCGACATCATGCTTTCATAAGTGTCGTTAGAACAGGGCCACTCAAGCGGGATAGTTAGAAGTGGTAAGCCAATAGACTGAGCCTGCTGCCAAACCAAATCGGTTCGCACGGCATGCATAGCAACGCGATTAAAGGTGCTATTGATAGTCGTCAGCAGGCCAACAACATCTACGTCCGGCGATTGCCTGAGTACATGAAGCGCCAATGCCGAATCCTTTCCCGAACTCCAGGACAGCAGCACGCGCTTCTTATTATCTTGCTTTGCAGGCAACCTTAAACCTCAACGTCAGTTATGGTCGAGCCGTTTATGTGAAGGGCTGTGCGCGGGAACAAAATCACTAGTATCGAACCCGTTCGGCTGCGCGCAACAAAACCACGCTGCGCGCGGCCCCTTTCCTATTCCTATGGAAGAGGGATGGGGTGAAGGGCTCCCCAAACCTTGCCTTCCCGCTTCGGCGAGGTGGCGAGGGTCGAGCCGGAGGGGTTAATCAATAAACGTCACCGGATGCTGCACAGGCGGCAATAGACCGCGCTCCGCACCCTCGGTCAACAGCAGTTCGACACCTCGCTTGCCGCGCTCACCCAAATCGAGAGTCAAATCGTTGACATACATCCCCACAAACGTGTCCGCCGTCTCGCTCGGCATATCGCGTGCAAAAGTCAGCGCATATTCGAGCGCCTCGTCGCGGTGAGTCAGGCTGTATTCGATGCTACGACGCATCACGCGCGACATCTTGTGCATCAGCTCGTCGCCGAGATCGCGCCGGATGCTGTTGACTCCCAGCGGAAGCGGCGTTCCAGTCCTATCCTGCCACCAGATTCCAAGATCGACAATCAGCGACAACCCCAGCGAATCGTAGGTGAGCTGCCCCTCATGAATAATCAATCCGGCGTCAACCTTGCCATCAAGTACATCGCCCATGATATCCTGGAAGTAGGTATCGACCGCTTCGAACGGCCTGCCCTCCATGTAGATGAGAAACGTCAAATATGCCGTCGTCATCTTGCCGGGAATGGCGATCCGCTTGCCCTCAAGTTCCTTCGGCTCCTTGCCTTTTGGCGCGACCACCATGGGGCCGTACTTGTCGCCGACACTCGCTCCGTGCGCAAGGAGAGCATACTTGTCTTGAACATAGGCATAGGCATGCAGCGAGATGGCCGTGGTGTCTAGCTTGCCTTCTCGCGCCCACTCGTTAAGCGTCTGAATATCGCGCAGGACATGCTCGAACTCGAGCCCCTCCGTGTCGATCTTATCCTTCGCCAGGGCGTAAAACATGAACGCATCATCGCTGTCCGGGCTGTGCCCAAGCGTCAATAAGCGCTTTTCGGTCTGTGTCGCAGTCATCAAAAATCTCCTGAATTGCCGCCCTTCTGATCAGCCAGTGGCGTGCTCTCGATTGTACCTAGGCTAAGAACATGCTGCCAGCAGGAAAAGTGCCGTGCGGAAGGGAATTTGCTCTTATGCGATGCGTGGTACAGCGGGTGACGAGAGCGTCGGTGACGATCAATGGCAGCGAGCGGCGCGAAATCGGCCTAGGGCTGGTCATCCTGCTGGGGATACATGGAACAGACACAAAAGCCGATGTTGCGTACATGGCGCAAAAGGTTGCGGGGCTTAGAATATTCTCAGACGAGGCGGGTAAAATGAACTTGAGCGTCAGTGATCTCGCGCAGGGAAGTTGCCTCGTCATCTCTCAGTTCACGCTTTACGGCGATGCCCGCAAGGGCAAGCGCCCCTCATTTATCGAAGCGGCCCATCCTGCGGTTGCAATCCCTTTGTACGAGAACTTTGCCAGCCAGCTTCGCGAGCTTTGGACTGAACGTCGCAACCGGCGAGTTCGGCGCAGACATGCTGGTGGAGATTTTGAACGACGGCCCGGTGACGATACTTTTGGACAGTCAAAAGCAGTTTTGAAATGACGATTAGAACCCAAAATACGAATCCTTGTCCTCTACCTCCCCTATCCCCTCCTTCCGAAAGGAGGGGAATAGATTTCGCCTTGCGCGCGCAATGCAGCGGTAATGACGTTCGCCGCAAGAATCTCCCTCCCCCTTTCCTATTCCTATGGGAAAGGGGGCTGGGGGGAAAGGGCTTAGCGTAATGGATCCCTTCGAGCGCGAAGACCCCATACGCCAGGAGGAAGCCGAGGCAAATAGGACGCCCACCCCGGAGGCTTTCACACGCCTCGGCGACGCCCATATCGCGCGCGGACGCATCGAAACTGCGCTGCAGCGCTACCGAAAGGCAGTCGAACTCGCGGCCAGCGACGACCATGCATCCGCAGCGGCGCGCAATTCGCTCGGTGACGCCTATGTCTACGCCGACCAATCCCTAAGCGCACTACGTCAATACAGGCGCGCCATCCGCAAAAGCCCACGACGTGCTCAACCCCATTTTTCGCTAGCGGAGCTTTATCGACGATACGGCAAAACCCAAGCCGCCATGGTCGAATACCGCACTGCCATCGAGTGCGACCCACGCAACGCGTTCTATCACTACAAACTCGGCGACGCGCTGTCCGAATCGGGATTTCTACCGGAAGCGATAGGTGAACTAGAAGCAGCTGTGGAGCTTTCACCGGGGGACGCGTTTTACCACTTCTGGATTAGCGACCTGTACCTCATGGCGGCGCGCCTTGACGATGCCATACGCGAAATGCAGCAGGCGACCATGTTTTCGCCGCACGACGCCTACTACAACATGCGCCTCGCCGTCCTCTACCTGCTCTCAAAACACCCTGGCGATGCCGCTGCCGCGCTCGCTCAGGCTATCAAGCTCGCCCCAAACAACGCCATCTACCACAGCCTCCTCGCGGACATCTACACCGCCGAACTTGCCGACGACGGCATGGCCAAGCGTCATTACGACATTGCCGGAATCCTCGACGCCTACGACTGGGAGCACCTCCGCCGCCTCCGCGACCTGATCGTCATCAAGAAAAACCACCTCAACGGCAACGGCAAGTGACGGTGCGTGATTGTCATTTCGACCTCAGCGAAATTCCGCTCCTTTCGGAAGGAGGGGCTAGGGGAGGTTCTTTTCTTGCACTTTGCCTGCTTTTCTTCTTCGCCGCCACTCTCCCCTCTCCCTCCCAAACCCTCTCGTGGAAACCCGTCTCAAACCAAATGTCCGACGGACGCTGGGCACCAGCCTACTGCCTACTGCCAAACGGCAAATTCGGCCATTTTCGCGGGCGGCTATTCGTACGCCAAGAAACGCTGCGTTCCATCTATCGACATCTTCGACGAACAACCCAATCGCTTCGTTCATATAAAAGCACGGCTAAATTACCCGCGCGATTTTGCCCAAGCCGATGTCTTGCCCAATCAAACGATCCTGATCTCCGGCGGTTACAACGACATTTGGGGCTCGCTCAACATCGCCGAAATCGTCGATCCCAAGAACGGCACATGCAGGGTGGCAAAGGGCAAAATGCTGGAGCACAGGGAGCTTTTTCAGACCGCAACCCTCCCTGATGGATCGATCTTATTGATGGGCGGCCTGAGTCTAGCTGCCCGCCATACAGTTGATACCGCTGAAATTATCGACCCGACTTCGGAAACGTTTCGCTGGACAAGAGGGAAAATGGTGCAGGATCGATTCGGCTTCGCTAGTGCAAAGCTGGCAAACGGCGAAATTTTGATCGTCGGAGGGACGCACTGGGATTTGAGAACCCACGAAACCAAAGTCTTGGACAGCGCGGAGATTTACGATCCCAAGTCCGAAACGTTTTCGGCCACTGCAAGTGACCTGATCTTCGCGCGAGACCGACCAACCGCAAACCTGCTGCCAAACGGCAATGTCCTCATCTTCGGCGGACAAGGGCAAGACGGCAAGGCCGTCAGCACCGCCGAGCTCTTCGATCCCGCGACTGGACGGTTCAGCGAAATCTCTTCCCCATCGTTAGCGCCACGTATGGCTCACAACGCGACCGCCGACGCGCAAGGCAGGATCGTAATCACGGGAGGCTGGGACGCGGCGATCTCTGCGACTACGCCAACTTCGCTCATCTACGACTCATCAACAAACAGCTTTTCGCCACTTCCGAACCTGTCGTTCGCAAGCCATGATGCAGCTCAAGTCAGCTTCCTCGATGGCGAAATCTTGGTGGCGGGCGGCAAATCAGTGAAAAACGGAACGAAAGCTAATTCTGTTAGTGCTGGAGCTGTTCTGGTCGCACAACATCAATAGTTTTGCACTAAACTCTCCCCCCATTCACGCGTACCCACTGTCCCGTCACAAAGCTCGACAAATCGCTAACAAAAAACAAGACCACGTCCGCGACATCATCGGCCGTCCCGATCCTGCGCAGCGCAATCTGCGCCGCAAGTTGTTTTTGCTTATCGTTCAGATTAGCTTGATCGACCGGCTCCTTTGCCGTGGAACCGGGAGAAACGACATTCACCCTGATGCCACTCGGCCCCCACTCCTGCGCAAGCACCATCGCCATCTGATTGAGTGCGGCCTTGCTCGCGCCGTATGCCGAAAGGCCCTCCAGCGGGTCGTGCGCCGATCCCGACGATATCACCACCACGCTTCCGCCAAATCGGATAGCAGGCTTCGCTTCTTGTAGAAAGGCGACATGCCCGAATAGGTTAGTCTCAAAGGGCCCGCGCCATTGCTCCATCGAGTTCTCCGCCAGCGGCCCAAAAACCCCAATGCCCGCGTTCAAAACGAGATAATCAACAGCACCGCCTAATTTTTCTACGGCTTCCCCAACCGCGCCACGCGCGCTATCTTCATTCGCCAAATCGCCTTTGACCGCGAATATTATTGAGCCAAGTTCCGCAATTTTGCTCACCTCGTTCAACAGCGTTCGCGGCCGCAGTTTCATCAGAGCGATATGTCATCGCCACACTTGCACCAGCTTGGGCTAAACGCTTTGAAATCGTCAGTCCAATTCCGCGCGTCCCGCCTGTGACGATTGCTGTTTTTGTCCTCAGATCGACGGATATTGGCATCGAAAGCCCTCCAAGAGCGCAGCAAAAGTGCAAGCGCCCGCATTCCTGATTATAATAGCTCTATATTGCTTCGGGATGCGGTTTGATCGGCTGAATAAATATGCTTTCGGGAAAGCTCTTTGTTATTTGTGGTCTTAGCCGCCTGTCCGCACGAGTGGCAAAGTCGCTCCTCGCATCCAACGCCCGCGTCACGCTGATCATGTACGACGGCGACCCTCCAGGACTTTTGCCCATCTTGCCGGAAGGGGTGGTCGTCAGAAAATCCGCCGCCGAAAGTGCCGCCGAAACACTGAAGCACGTTCAGCTCGATCAAGCCGAATGCCTGCTCGCCTTGGCTGAAGGAGATCTCGACAACCTGCGCTCAACCGTCTGTGCGAGAAGTGTCGCGCCGATGGTGCCAGTTGTCATCCGAGCGTTTGACCCGCGTCTTGCGGACCAGTTCGAGCAGGGGCTTAATGTCAGGCGCGCATTTAGCGTTTCGGCGCTGGCGACTCCGGCGTTCGCTGCCGCTGCGTGCGGCGCGGAACTGCTCGAAAGCCTTCGCCTCGGCGACGAGGTCGTTCCGATCAACTTTGTTCCGATCACTGCAGCATCCTATCTAAAAGGCCAAACTTTGGAGGCGCTCGAAGAGACGTGGGATGTTAACATCATCGCCTGGCGCACGCAAAATGGCGACTGGCTTTCGTGCCAGGACGTCAATCCAACCCGCGTTGTCGCACCAGGTGATGAAATCATTGTCACTGGCGCGCCGAAATCGTGCATGAAGATGCTTGCCTACGGTGCAGGCTGGCAGCACCGCCGACGAATGGGTAAACGACCGAGCCAGCGCGGTTCAGGTCTTGCAGAAAGCCGTAAAAAACGACCACGTCGGCAAAGCTTCACCTGGCTACCCCAGCTTATCGGACTTCTGCTGATCATTGTTCTGACCTCTATAGTCGTCTTCAAGATTGAGCTACATTTGCGACTCGTCGATGCAATCTATTTTGTCATCACGACCTTGACCACCACAGGGTACGGGGACATCACGCTCAAGGACGCTCCAGACTGGGTAAAGATGTTTGGAGGACTAGTAATGCTTTCGGGCGGCGCAATGCTTGGTATTGTCTTTTCGTACTTCGCATCGGTGGCGATGGCCGAGCGGCTTGACGTCACGATGGCAAAGCGCGCGGAAAACATGTCTAACCATATTGTCGTGATTGGAATGGGCAATGTCGGATACCGTGTCACTTTGGCGTTGACCGAACTCGGCCTGGATGTTGCTGTGGTCGAGCTCGCGCCAAATCCGCAATTTATGGACTCCGTGATCAGCCGAGCACCTGTCCTCGCCGGCGATGCCCGGTTGCCCGAAACGCTCGACCGCGTTGGAATTACCGAAGCCTATGCAATTATCGCCTGCACGAGTAACGACCTGGTCAATGTGGAAGCCT
Organism: uncultured Armatimonadota bacterium; assembly: GCA_963699265.1. Classification (GTDB taxonomy): domain Bacteria; phylum Armatimonadota; class Armatimonadia; order Armatimonadales; family Capsulimonadaceae; genus CAXSEA01. The sequence goes on from OY969427.1 coordinate 4,952,208, forward strand.
GCCTGCAGGCAAAGCGGATGAATCCGAAGATTCAGACGGTTGCGCGGGTCTATGATGATCAGATCGTGCAGACCCTATCATCCGCGTTCGGCATCGATTCGGTTTTGAGTGCGACCCAAATTGCGGTAAGTTCGTTCGTGATGGCCGCAACCGACGCTGCTGCGCTACGTTCAATAACAGTGGGCGATCTGAAATTGTCCGCTGGGCGTTACCGCGCGCTTAATCCGATCGAACGCAATGATGTGCGGGACTGGGAGCGATTCGGAATTCAGGCAGTCGCATTTAGGTCCGAAGACGGGACGGTTTCGTCGAACTTGAGCGCAGCAAGTACTTACGAAGCGGTTGTTTGCGGCAGCGAGGAAGCTGTCCGAAGTCTTGTCACTGGGCAGCGGTCGACGCTGCGAGTGCATCCTGTCGTATCTGTTTCGAAAGCGCTGAAAGGCACGGAAGTCCCAGCGCACAAAGGAGAATAGCACCGATGATGTATGTAGAATACGCCACTTTAGCAGGTTTGGTCATAGCGCTCATTGCGGCATTCTTATACTCGTTGAACGAGTTCAAGGCTAATGACCGACTCGTCAGCGGCCATGGAATGTCCGACGCACAGGCTCTCGCCAAGACCGTGGAGAAGACGGCTCCGGAAACCAACTCTTCCGAGAAGGCTAAGGCACCTGCAGGGAAGTCTTAAGCCGGGACTAATTTCTCAAGGCGCGATTACGCCCACGGGTAGCCGCCGCGGGCAACCACGGCTTCGGCGATCTTGCGCCGCAAACTGAACGTATTGGCCGTCTCGACGGAAACATATTCGGCAACTCGGGCGACAGCTTTGTCAGCATCGACGCTGTTCAAGGCGGAAATTATGAACTGCGCCTTGTCCGTGATCAGCATGGACGCATCCCGGATAAACGTCTGTGCGGCGGCATCGGCAAGATCGCGTTGTGGCGAGCCTTCGGTAAACTTCGACGCTCGAAGCATCGCGCTCTCCGCACCAAAGACTGCGGCGCAGATGTCGGACAAGGCCATCGCAATCTCCTGCTTGTCGTCAAACTGCTCCGACAGCTCGGGCCATGCTTGACCAATCACAAACAGTGCTGCTTCCCGCAATCTCCTGACGCACGCAGGTAATTCCTGATCACGTTTCCCGAATTCAAGACTCGCTGCTTCAATTGCCGACGGCAGCGGGAGCCTTTTCTTTGCTGCCCGCTTAACCAGTTGATCCACTACTGTCAGCCGGTTGATTTCGTTGGTGCCCTCGTAAATCCTACTAATTCGCGCGTCACGATACTGGCGCGCCATTGGAAACTCTTCGCTGAATCCAAAACCGCCATGGATTTGAAGTCCCTCATCGGTAACATATGCGAGTGCCTCGGTACCAAAAAACTTGATGATCGCGCACTCGATCGCATACTCCTCAGTCGCAGAGCGTAGCTGTTCGCGGCCCGAACCGGACGTGTAGTCGATGTCTTCAAACAGCTTGTCCCAATACCCCGCCGTCCGGTAGACCATGCTTTCGAGCACAAATAGACGCACCGCCATCTCGGAAAGCTTCTGCTTGATCGCACCAAATTCCGCGATCGGCTTGCCAAACTGCACCCGCTGCTTGGCGTATTCTGTAGCGACTCGCATAACGTCTTTGGCGTTGCCCAGCGCGCTGGCCCCTATATTGAAGCGGCCGATATTTAGACTATACAGCGCGGGACGATATCCCTTCCCCACTTCGCCAAGAACATTTTCGACCGGAACTGGGCAGTTGTCCAAAATTACCCGCCGAGTCGATGACCCATGAATTCCCAGCTTGTGCTCTTCGCGTCCCAGGCTGAGTCCGGGCGTGCCGCTTTCCACCAGAAACGCAGTGAATTGCTGACCATCGACCTTTGCAAAGACGGTAAACAAGTCCGCAATCTCGGCATTCGTGATCCACATTTTTGTGCCGGTGATGAGATAGTGCGATCCGTCGGGGGACAAGACCGCCTTAGCGGATGCGGCGAGCGCGTCAGAGCCCGATCCAGCCTCGCTGAGGCAAAACGCTCCGACAAGTTCGCCCATGGCGAGTTGCGGGAGGTATTTCTGCTTCTGTGCCTCAGTGCCAAAATAGAGCAGAGGCAAAAGAGCGATGCCAGTTTGGACACCAATGCTGATGGCGAACGACGTATTCGGTGCCGCCCTTTCGCTCAAGATTGTCAAGGCAGACTTGGCCAAACCTAGACCGCCATAGGCCTCTGGCACTGTACCAGCGAGCAGCCCGAGCGCGCCGGCCTTTTGCACCAAACTCTTCAGTAAACCGTCCTCATGTGATTCGAGCCGGTCTTGAACCGGGAGGACTTCCTTGCGGATAAAGTCGTCCATTGTCCGCGCCATAAGGTGCGCTTCGCTGCTAAGCTGCTCCGGCGTGAAAATCTGTTCAGCCGTCAACACTTCCGTCAAAAACGCTCCACCGACCGCCACATCGTTGTGTTCCATGGCCAAATCCTCGAACCTTAGTAAACTGGCAGTTATTCCACGTGGAATACTTTAGTCATATTATACTCGTCGCTATTCGGGCAATTCGCCCGCCACATCAGAAGCGGCATTGGTTCCACTTCTATTCTCCAATGATGCGATCATCACCTCGGATATATCCATAACTGCTGGCGCGTCCTCGCCGCCGACCTGCGCGACACTGTCGCCGATCATGATCTTGCAGAACGGGCATCCGGTCGCAACAGTTTTCGCACCTGTCGCGATCAGCTCTTTCGCGCGCTCTACGCCGGGGCGCTGCGTCGGAGGCTCTTCCATCCACATTCGTCCCCCACCCGCGCCGCAGCAAAACGTCTTGCTTTCCCGGCGCTCTGGTTCAGCCAGTGGCAGTTGCATGGTGCCGCGAAGCAGCTTGCGCGGTGCCTCGGTTTCGGCGTTGACTCGACCCAAAAAGCACGGATCGTGATAAGTCACGGAATCCGCGAAATTGCCCGGCAGCGTCAAGCGACCTTCATCAACCAGGCGTTGCAAGAGCTGCGTGTGATGCAGAACTTCGAAATTTCCTCCAAGCTGTGGGTATTCGTTCTTGATCGTGTGAAAACAGTGCGGACACTGTGTGACCACGATTTTCGCATTGATCGAATTGAGCGTTTCGATATTTTTCTGCGCGAGTTCCTGGTACAAAAAGTCGTCGCCGATCCGTCTTGCGGGGTCACCGGTGCAACGTTCCTTTGGGCCAAGCACGGTGAAATTAACACCGGCCTGAGTCATCAATTCCGCAAATGCGCGGGTGATCTTTTGTGTGCGAGGATCGAACGCGCCCGCACATCCAACCCACATCAGCACTTCTCGGCCATCGTCAACAGCCGCCTTTTGCACGTCAAGACCATTCGCCCAATCGAGGCGCTGCGAGGACGGCAATCCCCACGGATTTTCGCGGCTACCGAGTTGCCGAAGGGTTTTGGCGGCCGATCCCGCAAGACGGCCCTCGGCGACTCGGAAGCGACGGATGCCATCGAGCAAATCCACATGGCGAATAAGCGCCGGACACTCGCGCACGCAGGCGTGGCAGTTCGTGCATGCCCACAACGATTCGTCGGAGATAACATCGGTCGTTAGACCGCTGTTAGATTGCGCCATACGCCGCAGATCGAGCACAATCTGCTTAGGATTAAGCTCCTTGCCGACCTTGTTTGCGGGGCAGGCGTCGGTGCACCGTCCGCACTCCATGCATGCGTCGAGCGACATCAGCTCCCACCTAGTCAGGTCGCCAGAGTTGGCGTAGCCCATCCGCTCGGTCTGCTCGACCTGCTCCATCGAGATATTCGCGAGGACGCCCATCGCTCGATCCGGCTGGCCGATAATGGTTGGCGGGATTGTGAACAGGTGCAGCCACCGTCCGTAAGGCAGAATCGCAATGACTCCAAGAACTATGAACGCGTGGATCCACCAGACAATTTCGTAGGATGCGACTGTCATCCCTGGCATTAGCGACGATACGAGCGCACCAACAGGCTCAAATCGAGTTACGCTGATTGGAGGATGGACAAGCACAAGTCGCGATCCTTCGAGGAGAAATCCCGAAATGCCAGCAAACAGCAGTAAGAGCAGAAACGGCAGATCGATCGGAGCATTTCCGACCGACACCGGTTTCGCGAAGTAGCGTCGCCCAAGCGCCATCAGCACACCGATAATTAGCAAAACTCCCGCAATATCGAGGAAGATTTTGCAGACGAGGTAAAACCATCCCTTATAGAACCAGTGCGGCCCGAAGACTAGTTCGCCCCAATGTTCGATTGCGACTATGCATGTCCCAATGAACAGCACCAGCATGCCGTAGAAGATGCCCAGGTGCAGCGCCCCGGCGTATTTTCTGCGGACAATGCGCCTGTGCTCGAGCGCCTGCTGAAGGAAAATGCGGATGCGGGGTATCCAGTCGGCGATCTTCGGGACTGGCTGCCCCTGCTTCCAAATCTTGTAGCGTCGATAGATGCCCCAAACGAGAACGCCAAGGGCGACTAGCGACAGTGCATAGAAAAGCACCTGCTGCAGCAGCGAGATGTGAAAGAAAAGTGTTCTCGTGGCGACAAAGGGCACGTGATGCATAGGGAACCAGTAGTCGGGCCTCGCAAGACCCTCCCCCGCCTCCCGAAACGGGAGGAGCGAAGAAACAACCTTGATCAGTTCAGCGCGACTTCGGGCTCCTCCCGCTTCGGGAGGCGGGGGAGGGTCGCCTAGGTGAGCAATGCGGTTCCTACTTCAAAAATATCTCAATAACAGGCACAGTAACGTTCGGCTTTTTCACAGGCACTTCGATCGTGAGCAGATCGGCGTCGCGCGTCTCCTTCATCGAACCGTACTCAGCTTCAGGAACATGTTTGTGCAGCTTCACTTCCGACGCGTCGTTGAGAAGCTGCGCGTATTCGATCCGATTTGCCATCTTTTCGAGATGGATATGGCGGTACGGCCAGCTAAAAACGTGCAAATAGAGGCGGTTGGTTTTTGGGTTGTAAGTGTAGCGTGTATCTTCCGGCGCAACAAATTCCGCCGGAGCCTGCGTGCAGCCGTAGATGGATCGATTGTGGCGGCGCATCCACTCGCCGATTGCTTGAAGACGATCCAGAGCGCGCTCGTCGAACTCGCCCCGACCTGTCGGCCCGACATTCAGCAGCAGATTTCCGCCTTTGCTAACACTGTCGATCAGCATCTTGACCAGTTGATCGACCGTTTTCCATGACTCCTCGTCGCGGTGGTAGCCCCACGAACCGCTGAAAGTCTGGCAAGCTTCCCAAACAACAGGTTTGCCGTCCACATGCACCCACTCGCGTGGTTGGAACTGTTCGGGAGTCTTGATGTCCTGGTCAATTTGCAGGCGATCATTCACGATGATGTTTGGCTGCAACGACCGGATCAGCTTGAGCAGGTTTTCGCTGTCCCAAACCTCTTTACCTTTGCCGGGAAACTTGCCGGACGGCCCGTACGAAAAATCGTACCAAAGCACGTCAACATCACCGAACTGTGAAAGAAGTTCGCGCGTTTGGCCGTGCAGATATTCCGTGTACTTGGTGATGTCTCGCTCGGCGTTCTTTGCGAATTCAGAATCGCTGTCGCGCATTGGGTGAAGCCCATCGATCCCGTAGTGCGGGTGATGCCAGTCGAGCAGGGAGTGATAAAAGCCTACGCGCATGTTGTGGGCGCGGAACGCGTTGACCATGGGCCGCAGGACGTCTTTGCCGTAGGGCGTGTTGGTCGCTTTGTAGTTGGTTAGCGCACTGTCCCAGAGGCAAAACCCCTCGTGATGCTTCGTAGTTACCACGAAGTATTTCATGCCTGCTTCCGACGCGGCCTTCGCCCATAGATTGGGGTTGTAGAGATCGGGATCGAAGTGCTTGAAATACTTTTCGTAGGTGGCGTCGTCGATTTTCTCCTGGTTCTTAACCCACTCGTGCCGCGCGGCAAGAGCATACAAGCCCCAGTGGATAAATAAGCCAAAGCGGTCGTGCTGAAACCAGGACGTATCACCTGGAGTCGGGTCGGGCTGAAGCATGAAGAGGAGCTCCTAACGAATCAACATTGAGTTTTTGTCAGGCCGAATTATGGTACTTATGAGATAGCGCGTCAAGCCTCACGCACATCAATATAGCGCTTCCAGGGCTTAAATCCCATCTTGGCGTAAAAGTTGATGATGACAGTCCAATCTATCGCCATCTGTGTCGCGCCGCCATCCTTGACCGACTGAATGGCGAACGAGCAAAGCGCGAGACCAAGACCTATCTTGCGCTCATCCTTAGCGACTCCGATAGGACCTAGTCCGCCATATTTCGGGCCGAGCAGCGGACGCCACATGATCGACGGCCCGACCCACCGCGACTTGCTGCTGAACGTGTGCGCAAAGCCGATCACGTCGCCAGTCGCGGGACGGCGCGCGACAATGATCTCGCCAGGATTGGTCTCCATATTGAGACGTGAGATCGTATTGGCAAGCCAGCGCTGTGAAAAGTTTGCGGCAATATGATCGACCAGCGGGGCCAGATCTTCTTGACGGCAGGGGCCAAGTTCAATCCCCTCCGACGGGAGCTTCGCAATTCGTTCCGCTACTTCCGGAGCGATCGCATAATCGCTCAGGCCGCGCGACAAATCGAAGATGAAATCTTTGCCGCGCTTCATTCCAAGGTTGGTCAAGAACTTCAGCGCAGCCTCGGCCTCCTCGGGCACGCCTGGGAAAAAGTGATCGTAATCCTGCCCGACCACCCACTTTTTGTCCTTCCCGCCGATGTTGGCCTTGTCTGACAGGCGCATAAGCTCGGTGCCGATCCCTTGCCGCTGATGCGTAGGCGCGACCACAATCGAGTTTAAGTGCTTCGGCGATTTTGTGACGATCATCCCGACAACACGCCCGTTCTGGTCGTTGTCACGCGCGATCAGAGTCGCAGGCATCACGATAGCAGCGCTCTGTTCGACATTTTGCCGCCAGAGTTTCAGGTCGAGCGGAAAATGCTTCCCGAGGACGAGATCGTTGTTCCAGAGGTCGACAGCCTCGTGGGCGTCTGCAGGAAGATAGGGGTTGTAGGAGATCAAAGGTTTTGACTTTCCTGCCCGGCGGCTAGGCGTCGCCGGGCAGGACAATTTTGCGAATATGTGTAACTATTTCGACGAAGACGCGGCTTTTGCAGGATGAACATACTTTGCCGGATCCTTGTCGAATAGCGGCTTGCACATCGCGCAGCAGAAATAGTACGTCTTGCCTTTGTAGGTCGAATGGCCGACGGCGTCCTTGATGGACGCGATCTTGTCACCGGTCACCGGGCAGACCAGTACGGCAGGCGTTGCCTTGGCTTTGGTCACGGGATCTGCCGTGACGGCGACAGAGCCGAGGACCATAAGGCCGGAAATCAACATGAGGGTTTTGGAAATGGTTTTCATGAGCTGGTTCTCCTGTGCGTTCATTATGACTCACATTGAGCTTTCGTCGCACGACCGCTAGGTATACTATGCCGATTTTACCAAACGGAGCCACAAAAGATATATGGAAAAGACTTTTTTGATGATCAAGCCCGACGGAGTTCAGCGCGGACTTGTCGGCGAGATTATTGCACGGTTTGAGCGCAAAGGGTTCAAACTCGCCGGACTAAAGATGTTGACCTCTCCCCGCGAACTTGCCGAGTCGCACTATGCGGTGCATCGCGAGCGGCCGTTCTTCAACGATGTCGTCAGCTTCATCACGTCAGGACCAGTGGTCGCGATGGTCTGGGAGGGCGACAATATTGTTGAACTGTCACGCAAAATGATGGGCGCGACCAAACCCACCGACGCTGTCCCCGGCTCCATCCGCGGCGATTTCGCCAACTCCATCGAGCAGAATTTGATCCACGGCTCGGACAGCCCCGAGAATGCGGCGACCGAAGTGGCGCTGTGGTTTGGATAACCATCGTTGAGTGGGACACATTTTGCAGGCGCAGGCAACATTTTCGTGCCTGCGCCTGTATTTGTTTGAAGAGTCAGGATTTTAGGAACGCTCGGGCCGCTGGGCCTTTTTTCGCATGGGGAGTGCGAGGGATGGCCATTTGCGCGTTTGACAAAGCGTTGAGGAAGAACTATATGAAGAAGTCAATCATCTGCGCGCTGGCAATTTTGGTGTTTGGCGTTTCGCTAGGCCAAGCGCCTGCAAGCGCAGCGCCAACCCACAAAACCGAAACCGCGACTCTGGCCGCTGGCTGCTTTTGGAGCATGGAGGCGATCTACAAGCAGTTGAAGGGCGTCATATCAGTAATGCCGGGTTATGCGGGGGGAAAGAAGGCGAATCCAAGCTACGAAGATGTGGAGACGGGCACGACCGGATATGCCGAGTCGGTGAATATCACGTTCGATCCGACCGTGATTCCCTACATAGAACTGATCCGTGTCCTCCTGATCGCGCGCAATCCCACAACAGTTAATCAGCAGGGGAACGATGCGGGAACTCAGTACCGCTCCGTGATCTTCTACCGCACGCCGCAGCAGCAGAAGCAGGCGATGGACGTGATCGAGCAAGTGAACCTGCAGCACGTTTGGGACAGCCCGATTGTAACGAAAGTCGAGCCGTTCTCAACGTTTTACCGCGCCGAAGACTACCACATCAACTACTACGCGCTGCATCCAGACGAGCCGTACTGCGCGTATGTGATCGCCCCGGAGATCGCCAATTTCCGCCAAAAGTTCAAGGCTGACCTGAAGTCTTAGCGCTTCAGTGCGCCAAGCTGCTGCGCCAACGCCGTCTCCGCCGCGACTAGCGCGGAGTCGGCGTCGGCATCGGTGAGCGTGCGGTCATCGGCGCGCAATGTGAAGCGGATAGCCACGCTCTTTTTGCCCTCCCCGATACGCTCTCCCGTATAGACTGAAACCAGCGCGACCGACTCCAGATACTCTCCGGCGGCCAATTTCGCGACGGATTCGATTTTTCCGTAGTGAACATCGGCATCGAACAGCATCGCTAGATCGCGGGTGACTTCAGGGAACCGGGGTGCGGGGTAGTAGCGAATATTGGACGGGATGTATTGGCAAATCGCGCTTAGATCAATCTCGAATGCAGAAACGCGTCCTAGGTTGCCAGGAACGCCGAGATGCTCGTCGAGCATATCGGGAACGACTTCGGCGATCATGCCGACGCGCGATCCATCGATGGTCAGATCGGCGCATCTTCCAGGGTGCATTCCGGTCTCGGTGGTCGCGAACACGTTTGGAAAATCAATTTTCAACGCAGCGAACACGTTCTCGGTAATCCCACGTGCGGCGAAATAGTCGCCCTGCACCACTGCCGCTGCGCGGAGGGTTTCGCTGAACTTTCCGGGGCCGCTAGTCGAGAAGACTTTTCCCACTTCGAAGATCGAAATGTCGGCGATGCGCAGACGGGCGTTGCGCCCAAATACTTCCAGAACGTTCGGAACAAGGCTCTGGCGCAAACCGGACAACTCGGCGGACAAAGCCGTACGGATTTTGACACGAGCATTGGATTGCGCGGGATTGTCAAACGCCGATGGTGCTGCGAGCGTATGCGTAAAGACTTCCGTCAGCCCCTGCCCGATCAGAATATTCCGGAAGAGCGCGATCAGTTTGCCTTCCGGGCTATCGTGGCCGCCGCCGTGGGACGATCTCGCTGGCGGGAGGGTTTCCGGCAGATTTTCGTAGCCGATCATCCGTCCAAGCTCTTCGATCAGGTCGATCTCGAGCGTAATATCGGGACGATGAGTCGGAACTACCACAGTTCGCCCAATAACGGGATCGTCGCCCGGCTCGAAGTGGAAGCCCATGACGTTAAGCCCGGCATCACCTTTGCCACCGGTGAGCGGCATGCCGAGGATCTGTTCGGCGCGTTTCGCACGCAGTTGCAAGCGGCGTGGGACAATCGGTTTGGGATAGAGGTCGGTACAGCCGTCGATGATCTCGCCGTCCGTAAGCTCGGCGATTAGTTTAACCGCTGCTAGAAGTGCACGAGTAACTCCGCTTGGATCGACAAATCGTTCAAATCTGTAGGACGCGTCGGTGGACAACCCAAGCGACTTCGCCGCGGCGCGAACCTTCATGGGGTCGAAGTGTGCGGATTCGATCAGCACCCGCCGCGTGGATTCCGTCACTTCCGAACCCTCGCCGCCCATCAGTCCCGCAATCGCGGATGCCTTTTCCTGATCGGCAATCACCATGATTTCCGGCGTGAGTGTGCGCTCCTTTCCGTCGAGCGTGACAATGGATTCGCCCTCGCGCGCGGCGCGGACAAGGATTTCGGGCCCAGCCATGGTGTCGAGGTCGAACGCATGCAGCGGCTGACCGAGTTCGAGCATGACGTAATTCGTCACATCAACAACCGCATTGATAGGCCGCATGCCTGCCGCAGTCAGACGCTCCTGCATCCAGCTTGGCGACGTGCCTGGGTGCTTTATCTCGACAATCATCGCCGCGTAGCGCGGGCACCAGTCGGGGACATCGATGCGGATTGGGACGTTAAGCGACGGTTTTGGGAGGTTTCCATGACCAAGCTTGCTGGCCCTGAGTTCGACTCCGCCGTGCGCGGCAAGCGCAGCGGCGGCCTCGCGGGCGACGCCTGTCATCGACAGCCAGTCGCCGCGGTTGGGGGTGGTCTTGGTGACGAAAACCGGGCCAATGCCGGACTGGTCGATCTCCTCGACCTCCAGCCCAGCCATGGTCAAAACATCCGCGAGCCGCTCGACACCGATACTATCGACATCGATAAAATCCGCTAACCACGCAACAGGCGTTTTCACAACTCAACCTGCCTGGCGGTCTCCATGCCGTCGATTTTCACGATCTCTTGGAGAAGCGAATCGTTGACGGGTTCGTCGATTTTGAGGATCATCAAGGCGCGTTTGCCTGCACCTTCGCGTCCAACATGCATGCCTGCGATGTTGACCCCCGCGTTGCCGAGAAGGGTGCCGACTTTGCCGATGACTCCCGGACGGTCGGTGTGCTCTGTCACAATCATTGGGCCATGCGGATCGACGTTGACTCTATATCCATCGATATACATGATCCTAGCGTCTCTTCCGATCACCGAGCCGCAAACTTCGCGAACGTAGCCAGCGGTGGTCGAGGCGCGTACGGTTAAAACGCACGACAAGTCGTCGTCGCTCCCAGCGCGGTAGCTTTCGTAAACCTTCACACCGCGCTTTTCGGCCAGGCCGGGCGCGTTGACATAGTTCACCGATTCTGGCACGCTGTAATCCAGCAGGCCCTTAAGAACGGCGCGCGTGAAATGGACGGTGGGCATGTCTTCGAAGTTGCCGTTGTAGATGACTTCGACTTTGCTTGGGGTTTCGTGGTGCAACTGGGCGTGGAGCGAGCCGATCTTCTCAGCCAAAGTCAGGTAAGGCTGAATCTTGCGGAGCATTTCGGCACCGATCGACGGCATGTTCACAGCGGCGCGCGCGGGTTTTCCACCCAAGACTTCGACAATTTGCTCGGCAATGTCAATCGCGACATTCACCTGCGCCTCTTCGGTCAACGCACCGAGGTGCGGTGTGTGGACAACATTTGCGAGGCCAAGCAGCGGATTGTCCGCTGGCGCAGGCTCGGTCGAGTAGACATCGATGGCTGCTCCCGCGATTTTGCCAGCTTTGAGCGCGTCGGCGAGAGCAATTTCATCAATAAGTCCGCCACGCGCGACATTGACGATTCGCACAGTCGGCTTCATCAATGCAAGCTCTGCCGCGCCGATCATGCCGGTGGTCTCTTTGGTTTTCGGGACATGGAGGGTGATATAGTCTGAGCGCTTGTAAAGGGTCGGCAGATCGACAAGTTCGATCCCGAGGCGGCCAACCGATTCTTCGGTTGCAAACGGATCGTACGCGATCACATCCATGCCGAACGATTGCAGGCGGTGCGCGACTTCACGTCCAATCTTGCCGAGGCCGATGACACCCAGCGTCTTTTTGTAGACTTCGACACCAACATATTTGCTGCGCTTCCACTCTCCCGCGCGCAGCGATGCGTCGGCCTGCGGAATGTTTCGCGCGAGGCCAAGGAGCATGGCGACGGTCAGTTCCGCAGCGGCAATCGTATTGCCTTCGGGCGAGTTGACGACTAGGATTCCTCGCTCCGTTGCCTTGGCGACATCGATATTATCGACTCCGACACCGGCGCGGCCAATAATCTTGAGATTGGTCGCCGCCTCCAGCACCGCCGCTGTGACTTTGGTCTCGGATCGCACCGCGAGCGCGTCGTAATCGCCGATGATGCGGATCAGCTCGTCCTGGCTGAGTCCCGTCTTGACATCCACCTGAGCGGCCGTCTCCAGCACCGCGATGCCTTCGCGTGCGATCGGGTCGCTCACTAACACTTTTGCCTGCACTCTAAAATGTACTCCTTGCAACGCCGCGTCATACCATAGCCGCCGCGCCTGTGAATGTTACTCCAGGCAGGCGTTCAAAGTCAACGCAAGGACTCCCTGCGAACCAAGGCGGGACTATGTCAGCCCGGCATTTCCGTAATTTCGTCCGGCGCGGCTGCCTAACTTATGAAGAGGTGCCCATTGGTTTGTATCCCAACTAAGCCAGTCTCTGCTCAAAGCTCAATAGCTTTGGCATAGTCTTTGTAGAGTTGTTGCTTGGTTGACCCAAGTCGCCAGGCTCTCGGCGCAAAACCGATTCAGAATTGATGTGCTGAACCTCACGCACTGCGGCCAGCCCCGCTGTTCTCAGCGTTTGGCTTTACGGCGCCGAAAAAGATTTTCTAGAAAGTACGTCTAGACTATTGCATTATTGACAGAGTGTGTTATTATGGGTGTGCGATGCGGTTCGTTTGCCATCTGTAGTACGTCGTGGAACACTAGAAATCGGGACGATAGTTAAGTCCGAGTCTATCTTAAAGGTACAGCCATGAAAAAGTGCAACTGTCCAGGATTCACGCTCATCGAGCTGCTCACTGTCGTCGCGACCGACTGCCGATAAGTCGAACATCCTCATCAACCGGAACCTTCGACTTGACCGCCGTAAGAAAACGCCACTATGAACAGAAAACTACGGATTGTCCAAACACTGACGTCGATCGCCTTGTTCACGCTGTGCTTGTGCTGCTACCAGTCCCTCTATGCACAGTCGCCCAATTTCCTCGACCGCGTCAACCTCGGCAATGCCGGTTCTGAGGCGGTGCACGCCTTTGATGCGGGTTTCAGCAGCGTGCCGACAGCCGGAATCGGCGCGTATGGCCAGACGTACCGTGAGCCTATTGGCACCGGCGTCAACAACCTGACGAGTTCTCAGGCTATCACTGTGACCATGCGGGTCGATCCGAACCTGCAGAACTACTTCACGATTAAGATTTGGGGCAACGATGTCAACGCGTGCTCGTTGTACTTCTGGAACGACCTAACGCTTCCGGCCATGGTTAACCAGGGCGGTCCGCCGCAAGCTCCGAACCGCTTCCTTTTCTACACGTTTCCCATTCCGCTGTCACAGACTCAGGGTCAAACGACAGCCAGCCTGACGTTAAATGGCGTCTCCTACTACGACAAGTATTTCGGCACCGGTTTTCACTATCTGGCAGCCGGTCAAACGACGCAACCCGTTTACAGCCTCTATACGCATGTCGATCCGCACTTTTCGCCCGATCCGCTAGATCAGACCGGCGCAGCGCCGACTCCGTCCGCGCCGCCTGTTCTGCAACCGCTGAGCTCTGCCGAAGCGTACTCCATTTTGCAGATCAACCGCAGCATGATTTTTAGCCCCGGTCAGTATTGGTCGTCGGTGCTGGCACGTCAGGTGCCTCAGGACCAAACCGGCGCACCGGTAGAAACTTGGGGACTGGACCTGTTCACGACCGTTTCAACCTGGGCGGCAGCGAACCCTTCGGCGACGCCAGACCAGTGGCGCAACCAAACCAGCAATAACGATCCCGGACCGGGATACACTGCGTTTCCCGACGAGCTGCTTAGCAATCTGTACATCGGCTACATCACACCGCCGTTTGTAAACGCCAGCGGCCAGACCGTGACTGGCCTCGACGACTATCACGACCCGGCTCTTATCCAGAAAATCGTGAACGCCATGGACAGCGTCAGCTACAGTCAGTGCAGCGACGGAGGGATGCCGCAGCAGGGCCAGGACTGGCCGGGGCTCACCAGCACGCCGCTGGTCACCGGGACATACGCGGGATTGACTGGTCGTCAGCCAAGCCTGCATGGCGGCGGCGACTTGCAGGGTGTCAACACGTATACGCTCGGCTGGGTGATAATCGGTCTGCTCAATGATCCCAAGGCCGCACCGATCTTCGAGAGCTATTTGACGAAGACCTATGACGCAGACCTGGACGGCAGCTCCTACGAGCGCGCTACCGCATACGAGCGCATGCTGTCGAATGCGATCAACTTCTACACTCTCAACACAGGAGGGGCGGAGTCGCAGAACACATTTGAGATGATCGAGCTTTACGCCATGCAGGTGGCGTTGGAGAAGCTGCAGATCCTCTACCCGAACTCTTCCTATCCGGCTCTCGCTCCTGAGACGGGGCTGTCCTACGCGGAGATGGTGCTGGGGCTGTATCCAGACATTCTACGCGGACTTGATGATCCCAGTGGCATCAACTACGGCTTGACCGAGGCGGGTCTTGGCGAGGCCCACGGGCAGATGTCATCGGGCTTTGATGGACGCTACGGTGGCATGTTGCCGTCGGAATTGCCGAGGTTTTACCTGATTGCCCAGCAGGATCCCGGTCTCACATCTGCTGACCAGGAGACAATCGCAGATATGCTGACGATGGGCCGCGCGACCGTTGACTCTTATGATCACTTCCTGTCCATGCTCGACAACGCCTCCATCGGCTCAAACGGAATCGTCGTCACGGATCACCCGACCATCGCGCAGGAAGACTTCATCACGTATCGCAATACGTGGAATCCGAACGTCAATGCTACTTCGTTTGTCGGAATGTCGAGATATGAGTCGTCGGATCCAAGCCAGGGCATCAACGATGCGTTCGCGTTGCGCTCTGCCTATCTCGAAACGCAATACGGATACGAGCCGGTTACCGGAATGGGGAATTACGGCTATGTCGCAGGCGGGTTGTTGCAATACATCAAGGACCCGCCGTTCTACGAGTTGACAATCAAGAGCCTCATCGGAGTCAGTCCCGCCAGCCTGACACCACTACCCGGTGAGCCGGGTCAGCCCGATTTCACTTGGTGCGACGTCACGAACGGCGCGACGGCGTTCATCCACAACGGTGAGCGCTTCTACATGAACGCCAACTAGCGAAACTACGACCTCAACAACAGCACCTTCGGGCTAGTGTCCAATGTCGCACGCATCCACGATACGACATCGACTTCCGACCGTGCCGCGCAGATTTATCTGCCGCATGATGGCACGACAGCCCAGTCCGACGCGAATCTCTCCGGCGCTTTAGAATCGGGATGGGTTGTCCGTTACGGCCAATATCTCATTGCAGGCAACAACAGCTCCGCTCCGCTTCCAGTTTTGCTGCCAAACGGTTCCGGGACGGTCAAGGAGCTGCACCACGGCGTGGTCTTTTCGTTGGGCACGACGGTCACTCTGCCAGTGGGCGACTACGCCATCTTCGTTTTGCCGCCATCCGGCTACACGGCTCCAAATCTGGTCGCGCCGACCGTCCTGAACGCGCTTGCCGGCAATGGGCGAGCCGTGCTCGGTTGGACTGGTGTAAATGGCGCGGCTTCGTATATTGTTGACCGCTCGAACACTAATGGAGGGCCGTATACCACGATTGCAACCGGTGTATTGTCGCCCCGCTACAACGATCTTACGCTTGCGAACGGCACGACGTATTACCATGTCGTCGCTGCGGTCAATTCGGCTGGCGTGGTGGGGCCGCTCTCCCCGCAGGCCACAGTTACGACCGTAACCACAAGCCTGCCGGCACCTTGGGCGAACAGCGAGATTGGGATAACGAGTCTAGCAGGCTCGTCGTACTACGCGAACGGTGTATTCACGCTGAGCAGTGCGGGCAACAACATTTGGAATCAGGTCAGCGAGTTCCAGTACGCTTATACGCCGATCATTGGGCCGTTCACGGCCACTGCGGAAGTCCTAACACAGCAGGACACAAATGCGACGGCCCTGGCTGGGCTGCTCGTGACGCCGTCCTTGAACCCGGAAGACCTATTTGATGATGTCGTCGTGACACCAGGTGCCGGAATCGCCGACGATGAGCGCACTACATTTGATGGATACGCTAGCCAAGTAAGTAGCCTGTCGGGTCTGACCGCTCCGTACTGGGTGAGGATCGTTCGCAACGGGACTACGATGACCGCCTACGCAGCGCCGGATGGAGTCACCTGGACAAAGGTTGGATCAACGACCCTAGCCATAACCGATCCTGTCTATGTCGGTCTCTGCGACTGCACGCACTCTTCGTCGCTGAACACTTCGACTTTTGGAAATTTCACAATCACCGGCAACGCGACCTATGCGCCGACCACGTCGGTGACGTTATCGGGGACGCTTGGTGCCAACAACTGGTACCGCGGCGGGGTCACCGCGACGCTTTCGGCTCAAGCGAGCGGCGACGGTCTCGGCAGCACGTACTACACACTTGACGGCGGCGCGCAGCAGACGTACAACGGCCCTATCACCATCAGCGGCGACGGCTACCACACGCTGAACTACTGGAGCGTTTCGGCTGCGCGACCTACTACACGGTCAACGGCGGAGCGCTGCAGACCTACGCAGCGCCGTTCCAGGTCGCGACTTCAGGTTCGCACACCATAACCTACTGGTCTGTGGACAAGGCAGGGAACGAAGAAACTGCCCACACCCTGACCTTCACGATCAATTTGGGGCCGTCAATCACGTCGTTCACGCCGACCAGCGGCAAGGCTGGAACGATGGTTGTGATCACCGGACTAATTTGACTGGGGCGACCCTCGTCCGCTTCAACGGCGCCAGCGCGACGTTCACGCTCAACTCGTCCGCTCAGATCACAGCCAAGGCGCCGAGCAAGGGCTCGACCGGAACCATCAGCGTCACCACCGCCGCAGGCACCGGTACGAGCACGGGGATTTATACGTATTAGACGGAACTGACCGATTGCCTGAAATCAAAGAGCACAAAACCCTTGAGGTAACACACAGGATTCGAGGCAGAGAGCAAATACATGAATTTCAAGCGCCGGTCCACACCAAAATGCGCACGCCCAAACCGCACGCATCCAGTTTTTGACATAAACTCCCGGACGGTACATAATGGGGCGTGATCCGTTCATTTCGTTCAGAAGAAACTCGTAAGGTCTTCGAACAAATCGGATCAAAGCGGCTTCCTCCCCAAATACAAGGGACTGCGCTCCGGAAGCTTAATGTCCTAGACGCGGCAGTAAGTTTGAACGAATTGATGGCTGTACCGGGAAATCGGTTTGAGAGGCTAACGGGAAATCGAGC
Source organism: uncultured Armatimonadota bacterium (assembly GCA_963699265.1). Classification (GTDB taxonomy): domain Bacteria; phylum Armatimonadota; class Armatimonadia; order Armatimonadales; family Capsulimonadaceae; genus CAXSEA01. The sequence continues at coordinate 4,969,558 of OY969427.1, forward strand.
TGGTCAGTACAGTATACGGGTCAATAGTCAATAGCGAATTTGCTTCATTTGGGATGGTTTGGAAAATTGCGCCGACGAAGTCGAGATAGTCGATTACCACTTAATTCTCAGTAAGATTGTTTAGGTTGCTGAAGATGTCAAATTTCGACCTTCCAAACGTCCCTCCCGGCGAAGTACTCCTTCACGATTTCATGAAACCACTCGGTCTGAAACCAGACCGTGTTGGCGCGGATATTCATTCGCCGGTCGGTAGGCTTAACGCCATCATTAGCGGAAAGCGCGGCATCTCGCCAGATACCGCGCTTCGCTGGGGCCAATATTTTAGCGTATCGCCTGAGTTTTGGATGAACCTGCAGGCACGCTACGACCTCATGGAAGTTAGACGTTCATCCGCAAAGTTCAAAATCAAGCCTCCTCGAGAACTTGCGACAGCCGATTAGTCTCCCCTCTACACCGCGCCCTTTTGAAATTCCGGGTAATTGGTCATAGCACCATCCACATAGATCGTTGAGCCGGTGATGTAGCTGGCATCGTCGCTTGCCGCGAAGGCGACCGCGTTGGCGACATCCTCGGGCTGGCCAATACGTCCCCACGGAATCTTTTCCAGTAGCTTCGGCAGAAGCTCAGGATTGCCCCAGACATCCTGGTTGATCGGAGTCGCGATTGCGCCTGGCGAAATAGTCACAACGCGAATCTTCTTGTCGGCGAGTGCAACAGCCATACACTTAGTGAGCATTGAAAGACCGGCTTTGCTGGCGCAGTAGTGCGCGAACGTCGCCCACGGGATGATGTCATGGACACTGGCAATGTTGACGATCACGCCACCGCCGTTTGCCGCCATCCAGCGCCCTGCCGCCTGACCGACCAGGAATGGCCCCGTCAAGTTGACATTAAGCACTCCCTCCCACGCCTCGTACGGCATCTCCAGAAAGTCGTGCGCGTTTTCGAAGCCAGCGTTGTTGACGGCGATATGGATGCCGCCGAGCTGATCGATGATCGTTTGGATGTCCGCTTGGATGTCGGCGGGATTGGCGACGTTCCCCTGGACGGCGATCGCCTTCACTCCGTCAGCCTGAAACTCCGCGACCAGAGCGTTGGCATGATCGGGAGTTTTTCCAAACCATCCAATGGCAATATTAGCGCCCTCCAGCGCAAATTTCCGGCAGATCGCTGAGCCGAGGCCTCCGTCGCCTCCGGTGACGAATACGGTTTTGCCGACAAATCTCTTTTGCGTGGTTGTTGATGTCTGATCAGCCATGATGTTGCGCCCTACCCTCCTGACAGCAGTGAAAATGGATGCCTGGAGTATACCCAGCAGATAGAGCGGCGAGTGGGAATGAAGCTGCCAGCGCCGACAGTTTCGCAGATCATAGGTACTGGTATAATCGCGGAATTCAACCTTTTAGGAGCGACAGTCAAATGCACGACCCACGAATGGATAAGCTCGCGGAAGTCCTGGTGAAGTACTCATGCCGCGTTCAGGCTGGCGAAAATGTGTTGGTGGAGGCTTACGACGCACCCGATGAAATGGTGACTTGCCTGGTGCGGTACATCCATTCGCTAGGTGCTCGGCCGTTTGTGACGTTGAAGCACAACGCCGTCCTGCGCGCACTTTACCAGGCCGCGACGGAAGAGCAGATGGGATTGACGGGCGATCTGGAAGCCTCCCGAATGTCGCAAATGCAGGCATACATCGGCCTACGCGGCGCGTGGAATTCCGCCGAACTCTCAGATGTCTCCGACGAGAACATGAAGCTCTACCGCAAGCTCTGGTGGCACAAGACGCACACGGAGCGCAGGATCAAGCACACCAAATGGGTCGTTCTGCGCTGGCCAACAGCGTCGATGGCGCAGGAAGCTGGGCTATCGACCGAAGCATTCGAGGACTTCTACTTTAATGTCTGCACGTTCGACTATGCCAAGATGGACCGCGCCGTACAGCCTCTTAAAGAGCTGATGGACAAAACGGATCAGGTGCGATTCGCTGGCCCTGGCACCGACCTTCGCTTTTCGATCAAGGACATCCCCACCATCCCCTGCACAGGCCAGTTCAACATTCCCGATGGTGAGTGCTTCACTGCGCCGGTTCGCGACAGCGTCAACGGTAGAATCACATTCAACGCGGCCACCACCTACGCTGGCAAAATCTTCGAAGGCGTTTCGCTGGAGTTCAAGGACGGCAAGATTGTCGACGCGACCGCATCCGGCGGCATGACCAAAGATCTGAATTCGATCCTGGATAACGACGAAGGCGCACGCTATGTCGGTGAGTTCTCTCTTGGATTCAACCCTTTCGTAATGAAACCAATGAAGGACATCCTGTTCGACGAAAAGATTGCTGGCTCACTCCACTTCACGCCCGGCAGCGCCTACGACGAGGCTGACAACGGCAACCGCAGCATTGTCCACTGGGACATGGTGCTGATCCAGCGCCCAGAATACGGCGGCGGCGAAATCTACTTCGACGACAAGCTCATCCGCAAAGACGGCCTGTTCATTCTGCCGGAGCTGGAGCCTCTGAACCCGGAATCGTTGAGAAGCGTATGATTGCGAGGTCATGGTCGCGTCGATTCAATCCATTCGGATAAGTCGTCGAGTCGGTGCGACCAGAATATGGTAAGTCCACGACCTTGCGCGCTTTCAAGGTTGGCCAGCGAGTAGACGCCAGATAATACGGCAGCTGGCACGACTTGGTTAGCTCCGAAATTCTTGATCCAGCTCTCGGCCTTTCCCGCAGCTTCGTGATAGAGTCGCTTGAAGGAATTGACTGAGGAGTTGGAAACTTTGCACTCGATTGGCAGGATGCGGTTATCCCAGAGCGCGACAATCATATCGGCCTTTGTGCCGCCGAGCTTACACTCGTTTCCGCAGAACTCACCCGGTTTGGGCACATCCCGCATTGTGTCTATTGTTCGAGCAGGCACTTCTTTAAGTCCTGCAACGACCAGAACATTGCGGACGCCCATCTCTTGCGCAGCTTTGCCCTCGTTTCGTCTGGACGTTGCCAACTGCTGGGTAGCCATAAGCGCTGTAGTCGCTACAATGGCTGCATAGCGCTCGGTGTCTGTCGGCTGCCTCTGCTCAGTTATCCATGGGAATCGCTTCCGATCCAATCCGGCAATAATGGTTTCAATTAGGCGTCTTGACAGGTCGTCATCCAGACTAAGCGCCTTAGGTTGAAGCGCCTGCGGCGAGACAAGTGTTTTCAGGTCGTCAGCGGAAATTGGCGGCCCCGGAACATACCTAAGTGCGCTAATCATCTCAGGACTGCTCAGAATCTCTCGGGCGCTTTCTTTCAGGCGGGTGAGATCGACGGTGCCAATTAGCAGAGCAGTAACCAACTTTTCAATTCGATCATAGGCTGCAACGTAGGCTTGGAGAGGCTCTTTCATCCTTTCCGTGATGAATGCCTCGATTGCAATCTGTCTGTCCGTTTCTAGCCTTTCTCGCGACGAAATCGGTCGACTAACAAAGCCGCGGTGGTCTCGGTCAGCCATCAAAACTGACCCCATGAATCGTCATTGATATTCGACGGGTCTGGAATCATTATCCGCTCCATTTCGCGTGGTTCGAATTTGGTTAGCCCACCCGCGTATGTTCGGCCACCAGACACATTGGTATTTGCAGTTAGGTAAGCCGCGATTTTGGATATGGCGTTCGCGGACAACTCCATCTTTGGATAGAGGCCATGCGCCACGTTGATATGACGCGCCTTTGCCTCATTGACAACAAACGCAGGCTTTCGGCGAGCCATGTATGTCGCCAATATGGGAGCAGGTCCGCGTAGGCCAACCGACCACCAGGCGCGGCGGTTTTGAGCCACATAGGACTTGTCTGCGCCTTGCGAACGTGCAAAATCAAGAAACCGATTGATCGATTCGCGGTCAGACCCGTCAAAGCCACTGAAATCCACGGGAATATCAACTACGCATTTCAAGACTCTGCTATTCTTCAGGACATCGTGGGCGAGTATCAATTCACGCGCTTTGGTGACGGAAGGGTAAAGGACTGAGGAAGGCAGGGAGGCAGTATGCTCGCCGGCGATCCAAATGCGATTAGCGCCCGTAACCTGTCCTCTGTGTACCGCGCATATCTCGCCAAGCTCGACAAACCCTGCGCGTCGATTAATGGCTGGCTTTAGCAAAATCGACCAAGTTCGCGCATTTTCCAATATTGCACGGGGCAGCGTTCGCGCGGATTGCAACCGGTCAAGCTGACCAACATCATCCACACTACGAAATGCAATCTGCTCTGGCCTTGTTCCAATCCGATAAGTCGAAATTGCCGCTGTGGACTGAGTGCCTGGAAATACCGCGGTTGACGATGTTAGTACATGTATCCCAGTCCCACCCAGATTCTGCAGAAATAGCTTTCTGGCAAATTCGCCGTAGTTGACGTCTAGCCACTCTGCGGACGTAATATACGCGGCCAGGTCGCCAGCACTCGCAATCTTAGCCGTCGCCAACAAAAAGTGTATGTGGGAACCTGCCAATTGACTCACTTTGATGCCTACGCTTTTTGCCGATTCAGTAAGCCACGCCTTACTAACCGGATCGATCACGTGATGGCGAATATAGGGTGGGTTCCCAATAAATAGCGTTCGCCCACGCACGTGTTTTAGGGACATGCGCCTGAAGTCGCCTAAATAAATCATCGCGCGGTCGCCCAATCCGGCAGCAGATATGTGCGCTCGGGCTAGAATGGTCGCAACTGGATCAATGTCGATCCCAACTAATTGTGCATTGGGAAACCGTCGAGCGGCGGCAACCAGGAACCTCGCGGAGCCACATCCAGGGTCAACGATTCGCTGTGGCTCACCTTCAGATTCGGCCCAATCCAGCATGGAATCGACAACCTGTTTTGGGGTATACGTCGCGCCAAGCGGTCGTCGCTGCTCATTGGATAGCAGCGAAGTGAAGCGATTTCCTAGCGGGTCGTTGCCAGCATCGATTTGGCTGATCGTCTCGCTGAGCGCCAAAGGATCATTAGCGACATCGAGAGAAACGACGCGCTCTTCTTCGCATGAAGACCAACCGGCGACTCGCTTCGCACCTAAGGACAAGGCCAGACGAAGAAGGCTTGACAATGGATTTGGGTCTTCGAACATGGCGTATTGTAGCCCTATCAAGGCACGATTCTTGGTCTGGCTATCGAGTCTCATAATACTATTACTAGCTGCAGGGCGCAAAAAGCGGAAAGGCAGGCGAAATCTTTTTTCCTCCCCGTCAAAACCATCGTAAGGTTTTCGGTCATGCAAGGAATTTGATGCCCTGCCTCAGTAATTTGACCAGCCTTCGCTCTTTGTCGGGTACCCTTGCACCAGCGAATGCGCCGGTCAAAAATCGGCTCAATTCGCAAGAATATCGACTCACGCACAGACCTGAAGGAGACACACAATGGCCTACGAACTGCCACCTTTGCCATATCCGTACGAAGCGCTGGAACCTACCATCGACACCGAAACGATGCATCTGCATCACGACAAGCACCACAACGCCTATGTCACTAACCTTAACGCCGCCATCGAAAAGCATCCTGAGTTCGGCTCGAAGTCCGCGCTGGAACTGATCAAGGATCTAGCCAGCGTCCCTGAGGATATCCGCACTGCTGTCCGCAACAACGGTGGCGGTCATGTCAACCACACGGCGTTTTGGGAACTAATGACGCCCGGCGGCAGCTCTAGCCCGACTGGTGCGCTAGCAGCCGCGATCGAATCGACGTTCGGCAGCTTTGAGGACTTCAAGACGAAGTTCCAAGCGGCGGGTGTCGCGCGCTTTGGCTCGGGATGGGTGTGGCTGGTTAAGGACGCAAGCGGTGCGCTGTCCATCGTCTCGACCGCGAATCAGGACAATCCCGTTTCTGACGGCCTGACGCCGATCATAGGCAACGATGTCTGGGAGCACGCGTACTATCTTAAGTACAAGAATGTACGGCCCGATTATCTGAAGGCCTGGTGGGCCGTTGTCAATTGGGACAAGGCGGCCGAGATATTTGAGGGCTAAGTCAGGAACTTGCCACAAAAACTCCCGCCATAAGCCGGCGGGAGTTTTTTGTCTATTTATGAGCCGAAGGCGAGTTATGCTTGCGAAAAATCTCGTCGCGTTACATCCGCAAAGTCAATCCGCTCATCCTTGAAAAACGGTTCCAATCCGCCCGCCTTGATGATATCGAGCTCGCCCTTGTAGATCGGATAGAGCTGGTTAATGTATAGTTTATAGCGTGATAGTTTAACAATCGTGGACTTCTGCTCCAAGATCAGCGGAGCAAACACGAAAAATGCGGACATGGCGGAGTCGCTCGCGATTGGTTCGCCGACATCGATTGTAGTGCCCAAGCTGAACGGACACTCCCCGCGCATCGAAAACGCAACAGCGGCTGCCGCCGTCGCCCACTCAATATTGTTTGATTTAACTGAGATCATCAGTTCTGGCTTGCCAAAAGTCCAGACCGGATGATCACCAAGCGACAGGCCGTATGTGAACGCGGTCAAGTAGCCCTTTTGGGGTGTATCGGCATAGGTGATTGAGGTGACGGGAGGGTTTCCTGAAACAGGATTAAATGTCGGCTCGGGTCCGCCGAGCGAATCGAGATGATTAAGATAACGCTCGATGTCTTTCATAGGGCGCGGATTCAATTGCCGCTAAACCGAGTTTTCGACATCCAGCCGCTCGCTCATTCCGAAAACCTGCATGACGAAATTCAGTCCTTCGAGGATATGCCTGTTCCAGTACCTCCAGTCATGTTCGCCGGGATGTTCAAAATACTCGTGCGCGAGTCCAACTTCGTCGAGATGACGATGTAGCTTGCGGCTATTTTCAATAAGGCCGTCTTCCGTACCGCAACTTAAGTGAATCGCTGGAGCATCGCTAGGATTCAGTTTTTCGGCAAGCGAAAAAATGCTTTCCCCAATCTGTCGTCCTTCGTTGCCCAGAATCGCTTTCAATTCTCTTGCGCGATCCGTGTCTGGCTCGGCCAACGCCACGACGTCATAGGCTCCAGAGTAGCCGACTGTAGCGCAAAACAAATCAGGATGCTTCAGCGCCAGTTTGACAGCACCGTATCCGCCCATGCTCAGCCCCGCAATTCCACGGCTAGAGCGCATTGGTATGGTTCGGAATGTCGCGTCGACAAACGGAATCGCATCTTCGATGATGTTCGACTCATACTTGCCGAACTCCTGACAGGCCGAATCGGTGTACCATCCGCGCTCGCCGTTCGGCATCACAATGATGAGCGGAAGCCACTCAACGTACCGCACGATATTCGTCTGCTGCGTCCACGCCGTATGGTTGTCCGACAAGCCGTGCAGCAGATATAGGACGGGAAACGGCCCGCTCCGCTTTTCCGGCACGATGACACGCATGGCGTTCTTCTTGCCGAGCGAATTGTTTGCGGAAAAATCGACATCTAGTATCGCCATGATTACTTCTCGTAGCACCGAATCTGCATCAGGGCGAGGGGCGTTTGTTGATGCGATTGAGAATGATTGCTCACTAGTTCTATCATTAAGTCAGATGTTGAAATAGGTTCGTGGAACACGATTGTGTTTCGCGACAAGTGATTGTCCGTACGTTCAGCCAGAACATTTCCATCGCCGTCGCGCACGACATACTGTTTGACGCAAAACGGCACCGCTCGTTCAGGATGGCCCCACAAGACCGTTTCCAGCGGGTGGTCGTAATCTCCGTCGAAAAACAGTTCAATTCGCGAAATTGTCTGTGGCGTTTCCCACGAAAGCATTATGGACGGTTTTGGATCGTCCAGTGCCGCACACCAAACGTTTGGCGCGTTGGTCGGCCTTTGCCAGCCATTGACCGCATTGTCTGGCCCGAAACTTTCGATCGGCGGCTCAATCGACTTCATCGCCAGATTCTGGCCGTTAGGTTGACGCTTCGCCGACCATATTTCAAATGTGTCAACTCCGATGTCGGCAGGTGGCGCTTGCGGGTGGTCAAGCGTAACAGACAGGATGCCACTAATCCGCGATTCGGACGTGTGAACTCGAACGTCTTCGTTCTTTGTGAGAGCGTAAAACCCGTAGCACGTCTCGTCTATTTCCGCGTCGAAGTCGGCCAGGATGGTTTGATTCTTGCCGGCCCCTAGCGCGACGGTCTTTGTTGCAAGAATCTTGTCCGCGGTATGGTTGTCGGCACAAAGGCTGGCTCGCAGCTCAAGCTCTAGCGTGGTTCTTGACTCGACATTGACTGTGAATGTCACCTTCGGCGCTTTCCCTGGAACCAGAGGAAGCATCTGCGCCCAGGACTTGTTGAGGGGTTGAAGCGGGCCATCGTCCGGGAGGGAATCCAATTTGAAACTGCTTGTTGCTGAAATCCGAGCAGTTTGCGCAAGGTCGTCAGGGTCGTTCACGAGGACTCGCGGAATGTGCTGACCGCTGCGAATGAGTTCCAACTGGAGCTCTCCAATTCGATTTTTCGCGCTCAGGTCAGATGGGAGAGAGCCGTCTTTCGTGCAAATTGCGGCTGCCATTCCGACCGCCTGCGCAGCCAGGCCAAGGGTAGCCATAACCCGAGTCGAGCCAAACGCAACATGCGATACGCTAATGATTCGCCCGGCGAGGAACAAGTTCTTGACATTGCGGCTGTACATGCTGCGGAATGGAATCTGGTAGACGCCGCGTGGACGCCAATGGGTGCAACCGTCCAGATCACTGTAGATGCCGTCAGCAGGGTGCAGATCGAGCGCCCATCCACCGAATGCCACAGCGTCGTAATGTTCGCGCTGCTCGATTACATCTTGCTGGCGCATCATATAGTCTCCCTCAAATCGGCGGCTCTCGCGCTTGCCAGGAATGGTGCCGACCCATTCCAGGGTGAGGTTCTCAGCGTCGGGAAACGCGCCGGAGTTCTTGATGTAGTTCCAAACTCCGTATACGACCTTCCACAACTCCCACTTTATGGTTTCGGTTTCGTGGACAGTGTCCAGACGACCACCCCACTCTATCCACCAAAGATTGCAACCCTGATGTTCCGACTTGAATTGCCGATAGCGAGGAATCTTCTTAATGTCGTCAAGCGCGTACGACGGCGGGATGTACTTGACTGGCCGTCCCACATTCTTCGAATAGAAATATATTGAGTGGCCCAACAGCTCACCATACGCCTTATTGGGTGCGAACTTTTCGCCAGACTCTTCTTTGCTTTCCGCGCCCATGCGGAAAGCCGCGCCGCTGAGGAAGCCGAGGATACCGTCGCCAGACGCATCGCAGAAAAGCGGTGCCGAAACCTTATAGAGCGTCGAATTTTGTGAACAGATCGCTGTCACGCTCAAAATGGTATCGGCATCGCTCTTGTCCACTTCATAAACGGCCGCGTTTAATAGCAGACTGATGTTAGGCTCGCTTACGACCTTCTCCAAAAGCACGGTGTCGAAAACGATCGCGTTGCCTTCAGGATTTCGATAAAGGTTCTCCAGCATGATCTCGTCGAGAACGCCGCCCTCGCGGGACCAACGCTGTGGCGCGCCCATGTGCGCCGTTGCACCGAGGGTCCACAAGCGCACCTCGCTCGACGCGTTCCCGCCCAAGACGGGACGATCCTGAATGAGGACGGTCTTGGCACCCGCACGCGCGGCCGTGATCGCTGCGCAGGTGCCTGCGATTCCGCCGCCGACAATCACAAAGTCCGCCGAAATCGTCTCTGATCTCAAATTGCGGCTAGGTGCCGCTGGTTCATTCAACATTATGATTGATCCTTGGTTTACTTTCGAACCTATATTATACAATTGTATATACAAATCAGACGTTTTGTCAATCCGACCGAATGGTCTACCCTCGATAATGTGCGCTCATATAGCGGGCAAAAAATATTTTTGAAACGCCTTTCCGGTTTTCGCGAGGTCGCGCGAGTATAGATAATATGGAAACACAAACTAAGCCTGCTCAAGCGACATTTGTCCGGCGACCATTCGGTGGGGCTTCATCGCCTCCAATCAACTTTAACTCCCGCGCAGCTCTTTGGAGCGCGATTCGGTCGCAGAACCTCGCCGAAATCACCTTCCGCGAGAACTATCCGATTGCTCACATGACCGTGGACTTCTTCGCGCACGAATTTCACCTTGTTGTGAGCGTCAGCGAACCGGGAGTCAGTCCTAAGCATTGGGCGTACGCGAAACAGGATGCTCAGCTTCGCCATCTGGGCTATCGCGTTTTGAGATTCACGCACGAAGAAATTCGCCGCGAAATGCCGCTTGTGCTTGACTCAATCGTTGAGGTTGCGAGTCAAATCGCTCGAAAGCAGCGGAAAATTTGAACCTAAGTGATCGCGGGCTTTCTATTCAGAGCGTTGTAAAACGCGCTGTCGGCGTTCAAAACGAACGGCTCCAGCCGTCCGGCGAGATCCCTTGTCACATCAGCTTCTACGAAAATATGGTCCGGCTGATAATCCACCATGCCTACTTTGCCGTTTTCGTAGCATTGAGACAGCAGTTCGTTGCGATCGTATGGAAGCCGTGCCTGAACATGCACCAGCATGCTCTTGATGGTTGCCGTAAACCGATCCATAAGGTGCGGCAAGCCTTCACGTTTGGTTGCGCTGATGTAGCAGGAGTTTGGTGTCGCAACTACCAGTTCGCGCAGATGGTATGTATCGGCAGCGGCATCGGCCTTGTTGAACACGGTGACGATGGGCTTGTCCGTCACCTGAAGCTCATCGAGAACGCCATTGACGGCGCGCATTTGCGATTCAAAGTCCGGTGCGCTGACGTCAACAACATGAACCAGGAAATCGGACTGTACGACCTCTTCCAGCGTCGCGCGGAACGCCGCTACAAGTTGGTGCGGCAGTCGTCGGATAAAGCCGACCGTGTCCGTCATCAGCACAGACCAACCTTCTGGAATCACGACCCGCCGAGTTGTTGGGTCGAGAGTGGCGAAAAGCTTCGCGTCGGCAAGTACGTCTGCCCCGGAAAGAAGGTTGAGGATGGTAGATTTGCCTGCCGATGTGTATCCGACCAGTGCGCACGTGGGAAAAGGCATTTTGCGGCGAAGCTGCCTCTGCTGCAAGCGCTGGGACTTGATGTCGTCAATTTCGCGTTCAAGCTCGGAAATACGGTCGCGTACTTTGCGGCGGTCGCTTTCAAGTTTGGTTTCGCCCGGGCCGCGCCCGCCGATGCCGCCTTGTTGGCGTTCGAACTTGGTGTACTGAGCCGAAAGGCGGGGCAGCAGATAGATGAGCTGAGCAAGCTCCACTTGCAGCCGCCCTTCCCGCGTGCGCGCCCGCTGCGCAAAGATGTCGAGGATAAGCTGGGTGCGGTCGATGATCGGCTTGTCGATGATGCGGCCGAGATTGCGAAGTTGCGTGGGGGTGAGTTCATCGTCAAAGATGACTATGTCTGCTTGAGTGGCTTTGGCCATAGTCGCGAGCTCTTCGGCCTTGCCAGTGCCGACATACGTCAACATATCGGGCGCACGCCGGCTTTGGTACTGCTCTCCGATCACGTCCGCGCCAGCGGTAGCGACGAGCTCGTTGAGTTCGCTCATTCGTATCGCAATGTCGTCTTCACCGCCAGCAAGGGACAAGACAAAGACAAGTGCTTTCTCGCGGCGCGACGTTGAATAGAATTCTTGAGGCATTTAGGCGAATTTTGCCAAATGGATATCGTTAATAGACGAATTCAACAGCCCGGATCGCTGGGCGTCCGGGCAAAGTGCGGTCAGGTCCGGAGATTAGCACGCAATGTTGTGCCGCTGGCAAACGCCGCTCAAAACGTCCCAAAGCGCGGTGGTCACGTGCTCCGCAGACTCGACGACAGAGGCGCAATTCGCTTCGGTGATCGAACGGGCAAGCAGCTTCCGCTCGTCTGCCGAATGCACGACATCGGCTGCTCGGTGGACTTCAAAATATTTCAGGCACTTAGCGTCGGTGATTCCGTAAAATTGAGTAAGTCCCTCAATTTTGGTGGCCGAAACCTCTGGGATCTGGCTTTCGTAAGCGTAGAGTGCAGCGAGGCCATTGGCAGAATCGCCATCAGCGCAGAGGGATCGGAATGTCGAAATCAGCTTCGCGGTTTCAGCCTCGGCCTTTGAAGCTAAAACTTCGCCTTTGGAGATTCCGACTCCTTCGGCGAAATCAAGCCAGAGCGACGGATGGTTGGACTCGCCGCGTTCCTCGTCGATAAGGTTTTCGAGCAGCGCTTGTCGCGTGCCGATATCATCAATGTGGCTGTGCAGAGCGGACAAATACGTCGGGAACGCGGCGACATGATGATAGTACTGAGCAGCGTAGTCCTGAAGTGCGGCGAGCGTGAGCTCGCCACGCTGCCATGCTTGGTAAAACGGATGCCTGAGAATACTGTTTTGTTGGATGACGGAATCGACTTGATTGAGCGTGTGTGAAGGGTTCAATTTTGCTCCTTGGACGGTGTATTGAGAATATCGTACCGGTTCAACATTGTCGATCGCAATTCCTACAAAACAAACAGCCAGAATCTAGAATTTCAAGCCCAAGTTTGGCTATGCGGCTGACTGCTTCCTGCAGACGCTCGCCATGCTTGTCGCCGGTAACGGTCAACGACATTCGGACAAAGCCGTCGCCATGTTGGCCATAACCTAGACCAGGAATGACAAGAACGCCCGCCTCTTCGAGCAGCAGTTTTGAAAACGTGATGCTCGTGTGGCCTTTTGGAACCGGTGCCCAGACATAGAACGTAGCTTTCGGCTTGTCGATTTTCCAGCCCAGGGTGCCTAGGCCATCAACGAGGACATCGCGCCTATGCTTGATCAAGGCGAGGTTTTCGGCGTTGCTTGCGTTTTCAAGCGCCCAACCTGCCGTGAGTGCGATGGCTGCAAACTGTTTGGAGTCGATATTGGATTTGAGCGTGGCAAGCGCTTTGATCGCATCGGGGTTGCCCGCTGCAAAACCGATGCGCCAGCCGGTCATATTGAACGTCTTCGACATCGAGTGCATCTCGATGGCGACATCCTTTGCGCCCGGAACTTCGAGAATGCTGGGCGCAACATATCCGTCGAAGCACACTTCCGAATACGCACAGTCATGGACAATCAGCGTGTCCGTCTCTCGTGCCCAGCCGACGGCGTATTCGAAGAACTCGCGCGTCGCGATCGCGCCAGTCGGATTATTCGGATAGTTCAAATAAATGACTTTGGCGCGCTTGACAATGTCGCCCGGAATTTTATCCAGCTCCGGCAAAAAACCGTTTTCCGCGCTGAGCGGAAATTCATAAGGCTCCCCGCCTGCAAGGAGCGCATTGACTTTGCAGACTGTATAGGCTGGATCGGGCACGAGCGCGACATCACCGACATCGATTGTTGCCCACATCATGTGTGCCAGCGCCTCTTTCGAGCCGATTACCTCTAGCATTTCAGTGGCAGGATCAAGCTCAACGCCGAATCGCTTCTGGAACCACTTGGCACCCGATTTTAGAAACTCGGCACGACCCATCGCACTTTCGTCGTACTTGTGGGTGGTCACGTCCTCGGCAAATTCCCCGAGCTTCGCGACAATCGCCTTAGGCGTCGGTTGGTCAGGGTCTCCGATCCCAAGATCGACCAGATCGCGGCCCGCGGCAATTGCCTGAGCCTTTAGTCGGGCAATTTCGGAAAAGAGGTACGGAGGGATAAGAGAGAGTCTTTTTGCTTTGTGCATGGATTTTTGATGGGCGCTTGATCGCTCTAGTCAATGAGCTTCGAGTTCGTGATTTTACCAGATCACTGGAACTATTTTGGATGCGGTAATAAGTTCGTCGCGCGTAATGAGCGAGCAAAGTTGCCCCCGCGAAGCCACAACAAGCGCGGTTGCCATTATGAGACGATCATGCAACTCGGCAATGCTTCGGATTTCAAGCGATGCTTGAACGACCTCTCGGTCTAGCGGAAGTATTCTGAACCTATTGTCTGCGTCAATCACATGAACTAGATTTTCAAACTCTTCTTTAACATTCTCCTTTGGCATTACCATGGTGGCTTCGGCCAAAGACATATTTGAAACTAAGAACTCTTCCGAACTTTGTATCAGAAGTTTCCTGACCTTATTGCTCAGCCTACGGTCGTCTCGTGCGTACCAAACGAGCGTGTGCGTGTCTAGTAGGTAGGGCATTACCCTTCCATCTCGGCGATACGGTGCGACCCGCCGAATTCTGCTTTCTTAATATCCTCCTCGGTGACCTCCGGCCAATGGCTGAACATCCCTGGCAAAAATCGTTTTCCAGCTATTGGGTTGGATTGGTGCTCCGACACTGTAATAACGACTTCAATGCCGTCCATCAAATCCAAAGGTTCAATTGGTTCAATCTTGCCGTCTTTAATAACTCCCCGCAATGTCGTAGTCATGGGCTAATTTCTTCTTTCAGCTAAGCTGTCTCTTCCTTCACCCGCTCGATGAACCCCTCCAGCGGAATCGCGCCCAGGTCACCCTCGCCGTGCTTGCGGACAGACACGTTACCAGCTGCGGCATCCCGGTCGCCTACGACCAACATGTACGGGATTTTCTGCGTCTCTGCTTCTGCGATTTTCTTGCCGATCTTTTCGTTGCGCAGATCAACTTCGACGCGCATGCCTTGTGCCTTCAGTTTTGCCAAAACGTCGTTCGCATATTCGTGATGACGATCAACAATCGGGAGAATAATCGCCTGCACGGGTGCCAGCCACACCGGGAACGCACCAGCATAATGCTCTATCAGGAACGAAACCATCCGCTCCATTGTCGATATGACCCCTCGATGAATCATGACCGGCTGCTGCGGATGGCTGTCCTCGGCGTTGTATTCAAGCTCGAACTTCTCCGGCAGATGACGGTCAACTTGAATCGTCGATACCGTCTCTTCTTTGCCCAGAACGTTTACAAGCTGAATGTCAATTTTTGGCCCATAGAATGCGGCGTCGCCAAGTCCTTCCACGTATGGCAAGTCAAGATCAACAAAAACCTGGCGCAGTTCGGCTTCTGCACGCTCCCACAACGAGGGATTGTCAACATATTTTTCCTTGTTGGTCGGATCGTGCAGGCTAAGCCGGTACTTGTAGTCTGTGATGCCCAGCTTTCGGTACGCCTGCTCGACTAACTTTACCGCGCCCTTGACCTCTTCGATGACCTGATCTTCACGGCAGAAAATGTGCGCGTCGTTGAGAATCATGGCGCGGACGCGAGACAGCCCGCTCAGCTCACCCGACTTTTCGTAACGGTACATCGTCCCAAGCTCGGCGATGCGGATGGGCAGTTCGCGGTACGAGTGCGCCTCGTTCTTGTATATTTGAATGTGGTGCGGGCAGTTCATCGGACGAAGGACAAACTCTTCGTTGTCGATCTTCATTACCGGGAACATGCTGTCCTTATAATGCTCCAGATGGCCCGAAATCCTGTAGAGGTCGGTCTTGGCCATTGCGGGAGTATAGACATGCTGATAGCCGTTCTCGATCTCGACGTCGGTAATGTAGCGCTCGAGGACGCGGCGGATGGTCGCGCCCTTCGGAAGCCACAGCGGTAGGCCGGGGCCGACCACTGCCGAGTTCATGAACAAGCCAAGCTGCTTGCCGAGGACACGGTGATCGCGCTTTTTCGCCTCTTCCAGGCGCACGTAATAGGCGTCAAGCTCCTCTTTGGTATCGAACAAAATGCCATAAATGCGCTGGAGCATCGGACGCTTTTCGTCGCCGCGCCAGTACGCCCCCGCAATTTTGTCGAGCTTGAATGCTTTCCCGATTTGGCCCGTGCTTTCGACATGCGGCCCGCGGCAAAGATCGGTGAACGGCCCCTGCGTATAAAACGAGATCGCCTCGCCTTCGGGCAGGTCGTCGATCAGCTCCACCTTGTACTCTTGGCCAAGCTCTGCCTCATACGCCCTAGCCTCGCCGCGAGGCCTTTCTGAGCGCACAAGCGGAAGGTCATCGCGTATGATCCGCTTCATGCGCGACTCAATCTGGATCAGATCGTCGGGATTTAGGTTGCGCGGCAGGTCGAAATCGTAGTAGAAGCCGTCTTCGACTGGCGGCCCGATGGCGAATTTCGCCGTGGGGAACATCTCCAGCACCGCTTGCGCCATGACATGCGCTGCGGTGTGTCGTTTTCGCCAAAGAAGGTCGTGTTCGTTTTGTTGCATGGGAATTGATTATTGAAGCGCTCTGGAGCATCAAAAAATCTCCAATAGGCCGCCTTAGACCAAGCAAGCGCGGTTCGTTTATTATGGGTTGAGGCGGATGGGTTTGTCAAACGGGTCCGCCTACGCCATCAGTCGTACTAAGACGATTCCTGCCTAAGGTACCATCCCCGTACCAAAATGCCGTCCCTCATCTTAACCGCCCGTTGGATTCTGCCGATTGATTGCCCGCCGATTGAAGATGGAGAGATCGAGGTTGCGGGCAGCAAAATCGCCTATATCGGGCCGCAACGACAGCCGTTTGAGCGTAGCGCTGATGCCGTTGTCCGCGATCTTGGCGACGCGATCATCCTTCCAGGTCTGGTCAATGTCCACACGCACCTCGAATACACGATGCTGCGCGGATTCCTGGAGGACGTCGAATTTTTCCCGTGGATACGCACCCTAACTGAGGTCAAGGCGAGATACGTCCGAGACGATTGGGTGGTGTCTGCGACTCATGGCGCGCTTGAATGCATCGCAGCCGGGATTACAACCATTGGTGACAACACGGATGCTGGCGTTACTGCGGAGGTTGCAAGGGATGTCGGGCTGCGCGCGCGGGTCTATCAGGAGATCTTTGGAATTGATCAACGCGACTCAGCCAACGAGCAAATCGCTGCACTCGATCAAAAGCTAAGCGCGCTGAGAAAGTTCGAGTCTGAACGCGTCAGCATTGGCGTCTCCCCGCACGCGCCGTACACGATTCGGCCCGAGCTTTTCAAGGGATTGGCGGCTTTTTGCGGCGAGAATGATCTGCGAACCAGCATACATCTAGCCGAATCTCCTGCCGAATCGCTCCTGATCGAAAACGGCACTGGCCCTTTTGCGGAAATGTATCAGCGACGTGGAATCGAATGGTTATCCCCGCTCTGCTCCCCCACCCGCTATCTGAATGACCTCGGAATGCTGACGCCGTCGGCACTACTGGTGCATTGCGTTCATGTAGATCAGGCTGACGATGAGCTGATCGCGCAATCAGGCGCATCCATTGCGCACTGCCCGAAGTCGAATGCGAAGCTTGGGGCTGGTATTGCACCGCTAGCGCGTTGGGCAAACAACGAGGACTTATGCCTGCGCATTGGCATCGGCACAGACAGCGCAGTCTCAAACAACACGCTCGACCTGTTCGAGGAGATGCGCTTCGGACTTTTTGCGCAGCGCGCGAGGAACGAATCTGTCGAACTGGCCGCCCGCCAAATGATCGAGATGGCTACTTTCGGCGGGGCAAGAGCGCTAGGCTGGGAGGACAGAATTGGAACGTTAACTTCTGGAAAACAGGCGGACATCACGGCGGTGAAGATCGACAACCTGCATGCCAGTCCGTCCAGTGATCCCTACGCTACCCTGGTTTACGCAACTCGGGCAGACGATGTTTGCCTGACCATGGTGGATGGACGTATACTCTATGACAGCGGAGTATTTTTGAATTCCGACGCCGACGAAGTTCATTTTCGTACCAACAAACTGCGACAGCGAATTGCGGGTGAAACTCTCCCGATAACCTAAGTGTCGCGGAGCCATTTCGGATTCGTCAACCACCATGCCAACCAAATCGCGCCAGACCGACATTTCGAAAAGTGAAGTGATCAAACGCGCGGAAGCCGATGCCGA
The DNA here is from genome assembly GCA_963699265.1 of uncultured Armatimonadota bacterium. GTDB lineage: Bacteria > Armatimonadota > Armatimonadia > Armatimonadales > Capsulimonadaceae > CAXSEA01. The sequence goes on from OY969427.1 coordinate 4,987,276, forward strand.
ACCAAGCGTTCGAAACGTCAAGGTCGCCAAAACCACGGCTTCGCCCGCTGCCGATCCGTTGGCTGCTTCGGTCACATTTTTCGCCGGTGCCTGCATCTGCACCCTACTCTTCTTCGCGAATCCGATTTTCCCAAACTTTGAAACCTATAGGCTGGTCAACGCCGCCCTGCTCCTGTGGATACCACTGATGCTGGTCATGCTCTTCTTCAAGCATGACGTTCAGCACTTCGGCATGACGCGAGGCGACCGCAAGCTTGGCCTGCATTACACGGCGTGGGCGATTGTGCTGATGATTCCCGTACTTGTGGTCGCCTCCCTGATGCCGGGCTTCCGATCGCACTACTCCGGACTGCTCAATCAGCAGCTTGCAATGTTTGACTTCCCGGTCACGCCAACCATACCTCCGACAGTTCTGCCTCTGGGCCTGCTGTATTACGAGCTCATCATGGGCTTCTACCTGTTTTGCTGGGAGTACTTTTTTCGTGGGTTCCTGCTATTCGGACTGGCGCGGGCAAAGTTTCTAGGCAACAACGGCGCCATTTTGCTGCAGGCGATTCCGTTTGCTCTCCTGCATTGGTCGGTGGTTCCCTCTGCGTCCAAGCCGATCGAGGAGATCATTGGCGCATTTTTTGGCGGCCTTCTCCTTGGCTGGCTGGCTGTCCGAACGAAGTCGTTTTTCTACGGCTTTGTCATCCACTGGGCAATCGCTATCGGCTTCGATATGCTGATCGTTGTCCCCCTCCTTGTGCATCCAAAGTAGAAATTTGCAGCGTCTTGCAGGTGTTCGACCATTATCCCCGACATTTGCCGGGAATCTTTTGATCGATCACAAAGGTATTATATTTTTGCTAACGCCAAAATAAACGGGCAGGCGTACGATTACGACTTTGAAAATCTGGGTATTTTAGCAAAAGACAGGATGCAAACGCTGCTTTTTGTCAAGTTCACTCGCTTTGCAACGTAGGAGTTACCGAATGGATAGGGTTCCACTCGCAACATACACGGAAGACGTCAACGGTACGCCGATCCTTAACGCCGTCGGTGAGATTGATCTCTCCACCGCGTCCATTTTCAAGAAAGCGATCAGCGACCTGATTGCGGCTGGACACCAGCATCTGCTAATCGATATGTCGCAGGTTGTCTTTATGGATAGCAGTGGCTTCGGAACTCTACTCTCGGCAATCAAAGTGCTGCGTCCCGCGGGCGGAACTTTGGCGCTCGCCGGCTGCAACGATGCCGTTACGCGTATGCTGGAAATCACGCGCCTCAACACGCTGTTTCATGTCTATCCCACCCGAAAAGAGGCATATGCCGACTTGGATCGACGTAAACAGTCCGTGGAGCCGGCGACAGTTTAGGTTTCGCGCAGCAATCTTATCCTACGTTTTGGCACGGCGCATGAATTGTGCGAGTGCTGATGCGCTCAGGCATGCCAGCGCAATTCCCGCCAGATAGAGCCCGACTCGGAAGCTATCGGGTTGATAGCGCATCTCGACCACAGCCCTTGCCGGGACGTTGCGGATCGTTCGGAAGACGGACGGAGTCTCGATGATTTCCGCTGGCCGGCCGTTGACGGTCGCCACCCAACCTGGAATCCACTGGTCGGAAATAGTCAAATCCCCTTCCACTGGAGAAACTACTACGACCCTGTTTGGCGACGGATCTGAGACCTCCGCAGGCTCAACGATTCCGCTTTTGCCAACCACATCAGCGAGGGGGCGCGTCGCGTTTTGCGCTAAGACGCTCATTCCGGCGTCGATTCCGCCAGTAGCGTCAGCAGCTCCAAACTTCGGGGACAAAACATAGCGCACACCCGCAAGTGCCGCATCTGCGGAGTCTGCCGCATGTTCGTGTGTCAGCGCCATATTGCCGTTTTCGCGCGGGCTGGATTCCACACCGCCGTTCATCTCATTAAGGAAGCCCTTGTACTGCTTAGTTTGCAGCGAGTCGTAACCCGCGACATCCAGAAGCCCATAAACGGTCGCCGAGTTTGGTGGCATGATTGCCGACGACTCGTAGACGGCATTGGCATCGTTTACAGCTAGGATTCGCGACTGGTCGGCGTTTGACTGAAGCCATGAGATAGCCGGCGTTACCGGATAGACCTGTGCATCGGTCGCAGGCAAGTTATAGCCGAATGTTGCGCGGAATAGCTCGGCGACGCACACCAATGCAATTACGCCGCTCGCTAGTGGCGGCACTTTTTCGTAGCTGTGCGCCCAAACCACCACGCCGATCGCCGCAAGCAAGAGCACGCCCGAGACGACGAGACCCGTAATATCAATCTGGCTAAGTGCGTTCGGACTGAGCCTCGCCAGCCACAAAATTGTTCCAATAGTCGTAAGAATCGCCGTCGCAACAACCCACCAAATCGCGGCCTTGGGACAGCGTCCGTTCAGTAGTGCGTCAAATCCGTGTCCGGCGAGAATGGCGCAGCACAAAGTCCACAGAACAAGCACGCGCGCAGGCGATCCGGTCTGGCCGAAGCCGGGAATCCCGAAATAGAGCAAGCCGTCAAGAGGAGTTCCTAGCGCAAGCAGCAGAGCGATTCCGGCAACGATGGCTAAAAATCGCACCTGACTGCTTTCCTTGAACAGCCGCGTTACTGCCATCAGCGCAAGCAAAAGGCCTACGACGCTGACGAAGCAGGCGTTCTCCGCGTAATTGGTAGCTCCCCAATAGTCGATGCTTCTGCCGAAGAACGACGGATCGACCAACGTTACCAGGCTCGCAAGCGGCATCGCGAGGCGAACATAACCCGCGTAACCGGCGAGGCTTGCTGCCGCGCCAGATCGGTGAGATACACGTGCCAGCTCAATGGTCGGGAGCATCTGCGGCGCACTGATCAACACCATAATCGCCAGCGCGCTTAGGCATGCGAGCGTGAACTGCGCTCTCGTAGATTTGAAGGACACCAAGAATGTTAAGGCGTAAGCGCCCGTAATCAAGAGTCCGTAGAATGCAACCTGCAAATGTCCCGCAAGCAGCATGATTCCAAGGATCGCGCCTAAGGTCATTCCACGAGCCGTGATAGGCTGCTCGGCGCAACGCTCAACTTGCAACAGGGCCAGCGGAATCCAAGTGCTTGTGCAAAGAAATGTCGGCAGAGCCAGCCAGCTAATCTGCCAGGCGGAAAGCTGCCAGATGACTGCCGCTAGCAGTGCAGGCAACACAGAGACGCGGCGGATCATAAAAGCGTACACAAATGATCCAGTCAGAAAAAGATGCACTACTGCGCTAACGCCGAAGGCCTTTGCGACCGGAAAAACGATGAAGAGGAGATTGAGCGGATAGAGGACGGCGGATTGGTCATTCGCCAAGAACGGCGTTCCGCAGAATTGGTAAGGATTCCAGAGCGGGATGGATCCAGCCTTCAGCGTATTAGCGGCAAACAGTCGCCAGGGATAAAACTGCGCGATGCCGTCGAACTGCAGCGGGTTGAACAGCGCGGGGCTGGGATAGACTCCGGCCAGCGCGTGCCACGGCAGCATGTTGCCAAGCATCTGGGCAGGAAGCAGGTTTTCGCCCGGAAGCAAGCCCGGGAGCAGCATCAGTATTGGAAGGACGGCAAGAATTGCGAGCGGCACAAGGTGGCGTCGGAGGGCCATTACGGTTCGTCAACCGCTCGGTTCGGCATACCTGCTTCGAGGGCGGAGATGAGATCGTGCGGATGGGACGTCGAAATGACGTACCCGCGCACTCGCGGATTGCGAGAGTCATGAACGCCGACATGCACAGCAGGGCCACTACGCGCGATCCACGCCCAAGTACCGTCGGACAGGTAATGGATGCCAATTCCCGCGTTAATCAAGCTTGCCTCTACGAGTCGGACCGATCTGATATCTCGCAGGTAGACCTTGCGAGTTGCGGGGCCGAATCCGAACTTGAGTTCATGCGAATCGACTTCAATGGCAAGCTCGCGAAATATGATGGCGGTGACAAGTAGGAGCGTGACAATCGCCCATTGGGTAATGTGCGTTCCGATATTAGCGTGCAGCGTGAGGGCGAGCGCCGCCTCAAAACCAGCGCAAACAACTATTAATATGATGGGCGCGGGATGGAGCCGCTGCGTTTCGTGAAAATGCTGTAACATCGACGTTCGTTTCATTATGCCCCGCTTTTTCCGCATTTTATCCAGGTGAAGAAACCGGCAGCGGCAAATAGAACTGATGGATCAGGGCAATCGACCAAATGTTGAAAGCCAGCATGAGGACCGCGAGCGCGACCGTGGCGACTGTTGCGCTACGCAAGCCTGGTTTAAGACGCGTCGAAATCGCGAAGAGAAAAAGCAATGACGAAGCCGCAAGCACGCTCACGGTGTATCGTCCGGCGTACGCGATTATGATCCCGTCAACGAAGAGCTGCTGTTGCAAGACGCTGAGCACGGACACGGCGATCGCCACGCCGCACGCCCAAAGCAGTACCCTGCCAGCAGGGTCGCTCGCCTCGCCAGTTCGACGGGCATTTGACCAATTCAGGAACAGGAGCACCGCAACCATAACGTCGATGATGACGAAAATCGCTTGAACAGCCCCGGCGATCGCGCTGTAGTTAGGCAGTGCTTGCGCAAGCCAAAAAGGCAACCAAGATGTCGAACAATACCACAGGGCGATTGTGCGGGGTGGCATCGACATAAAGTGCTCCGTTCCGAACACCTGCACTTTCTCGTCGGGGTTCGTGATCCAGTGCCAGAGGCTGTCGTTGTAAAGCAATGGCCGGTAGTCCGATCTAAAAAACATGGCCCCGTAAGTTGCCTTCATGTGGATCAACCAGGGCGCCAGACATATGCCGGCGACAAGCGCGCAGACGACTACGCCACCGAATGCACGCGTCGTTCCCACACTTGGCGTCCGCATCGCAGCCCAAATTAGAATCATCGCGACCGCAGGAGCCCAAAGAAGCGTGGTAACCCGGACAATTAACGCGACGCCAAAGAGCGCGCCAAGAATGAGGCCGCTGCGCAAGTCAAGAGTTCGTTTACCGCGGACAATCTCGACCAACAGCAACCACGCGACACTCGTAATTACCATTTCCAGCGGGAGATTCGAGAGTGTCGCCGTCATGTACGAAAAGATCGGCAGGAATGCCAGGAACGGCGGCGTCGCTAGCCCAATGAACGGTCGATCGGGGAACGCCTTCTGCGCTGCGATCGAGATGACGACGATCGTAACTGCGCCAAGCATGGTGCCGAAAATGCGAAGGGCGTACCAGACGGCCGATTCGCCGAGCGGACGAAACAGCTTATAGATTCCGGCGGCAATGATGTAGAAAAGCGGCGGATGCTGGCCTTCGTGGCTGACGTATTCGGCCGCCGACCGTCGCCACTCGATGGTCGGAGGCGGAAGTTGGCCATTGTTTGCCACCGAAAGAATGTAAAGAAAGTGCTCGCTTTCATCTGGCCCTGTGCCGAGCAAAATCGGTTTAGTCGAATGGTTCGGCAAGCTGTTTGGCAGGGACTGCTCACGCAGCGGAGTCACGGTAATCCAGAAGAATTGCAGAATGAAGTAGGCGGCCAGCGATAGAGTAAGTGAGATGCGCCATGCGGCAAAATCACCATGTCTAGTTTCGCCATCATCGGAAACAGCGTCGGAAATGGGATGCGAGGGTTGAGGGGTCATTCGTGGACGCTTGTTCGACCCAAATCACCCGAAATCCTGCCTGTCGGATTAATTGTTGCCCGTGGCGGGAATCCAGACCACCACAGCTATATCCAGCCGGCTGTCCACTTTAAGGCGCAACCTGTCCATTAATAGGCGCAAGGCACGTTCGGATGCGTCGCCCTTTCGCGACCTGACGATGTCGTCGGCCTCGGTTTTATAGCGAGTTTCTAGGTCAGACTGAATTTTTAGCGCCTCTTTTGCGACATCGCGGTTCCATATGTCGGCAAGACGCTTCAGCGCTGCGATAGATGCCTGCGGATCGACCAGTGCGCCGTCCGGAATGCCTTCGACCAGGCTTGGGTTGTCCAGCGCACTGCCTCGTATCTTGACCTGCTCTTCGCTCCCGATTCGCGCACCCAGCCACCTACTTCTGCGCTTTACCGTGTCACAGACGAATTTTGCGCTGAACCGTGCGGCGAGTACTGGCGAATATTCGCCACTGCATGGAATATGCGCATGCGCGACTCGTCCCAAGCCGCAGGCGTATGCCCCCAAACGCTCGACTAGCGGTGACAGTGCGGACAGGCATTCCAGCTTTGTGCCCTCTTCCCAGCGTGCCAGATCGAACGTATACAGAATATCGCTCTGGTCGCGGCCAAGAAAACGCGCCATCAGGGCGGCAGTTTCGGGCTGCTCGAACGCCGCGCGGTAGACGCCGGAGCCTTTCGCAAGTTCTGACCGCGACGATCCCAGGGCGTCTAGCGCGCCGTTCACGAATCCTGTCAAATCAACCGGCATTTGCTACTCTCCCGGAAAACCAAAATAGAGGTCATCTAGCATGCGCGACTCGACCGATTGCTGCGAGTATCTGTCGCGCGCTTGACAGAATGCGTCGGACAGTTCCGACAGCTTAGCTGCGCGTGCCGACAGATTCGCAGACATTAGGCCTCGGATTCGTCCCTCGACATTTCGTTTATTGCCATCGTCCAGACAGTCAAGCAGCGAAACTGCCTCCCCGATCGGTAGGTCGAACAAGCCTAAATCTTCACCCAGCAAGGAGAAAATGGCTGCTTCCAAGCTATTCTCGACGGCGAGATGCACAATCTCCAGGCTCGATGCCTTTTGGCCGATCCGATAAATACGGCCAATGCGCTGCTCCCAAGCAAGAGGTGACAACGGGGCGTCAAAATGGAGGAGGCACCTTGCACGCTGCCAGTTCATGCCTTCGGCGACAGTGTCCCCGGATAAGATGACCGCGTCTGCGTAATCATTGAACTGTCGCTCAAACTCCCGGCTTTCGCGCCGATTGCCCTGAAATTCAACTACCGTTCGGCCGGGATTGTCCTTGCGGATTCGACGTGCAAGAGCTGCCCTTGCCGCCGTCGAACGAGCAAAAACGACCACGCGTTCATCTTTCCACGCCTGCGAAATTAGGCCCGAAGCGGCACTGATCTTCGAGTGCATCTCCGACTTCCCCTCTTCTGGCGGGTCAACAAGTGCCGTCACAAATTCGACGGTCGGAGTGACGATTTCGCGCAAATCAGACCGCTTGTGGCGGATCATCAGCGTGTTTGTTCGGGCGCGCAAATCTCTCAGAGATGCGCCGCTGGATGACGAAACGTACTCCGACGCAAACGCCTGCCGCGTTCCAAGATAACCCGGCCGAATCAGATCGACCAGACAAAACAGGTCCCATAATCGATTGCCAAGCGGGGTTGCGCTGAGCAGGAGCAGGCGTTTTCGCCGAAGAGAATCGACGGCACGTCCAAGCGCGCTCAGGTTGCCGTCACCGCCGCAGCATTGATGCGCCTCATCGACAATCACCAAGTCATATCGCTTGTCCAAAAACTGCTTTAGATGACGCTCCTGCTTAATCGTTGCCGACGAAACGATCAGCAGCGGATAACCTGCATCTTCCACCGAGCTGTAGAGTCGGAATCCGCGTTCGAAGGCGTTGCTTCGTATGCGTGTTCGCGTCTCGCTCAGCCATTGCGGCGCGCCGCTTGGCGAAGCAATAATCAGAACCGACTCTGCGAGCTTTGTCGCACGAAGTTCCTGACAGACAATTAGCGCTTCGATTGTCTTGCCCAAGCCAACTTCGTCCGCCAAAATCGCGCCCGCAGAGAGATCGGGTGACGATACCACTTTTCGCGCAGCTTCGATTTGGTGGGTGTAGAAGTCCATTTCGAGCGAGTCCAGGCTGTGCAGGCCACCGACATTGCGTTCGCCGCGCAGCGATAGCGCTGCGTCCGCCAGTTTTGCCCACTCGAGGCTGCCCGCTTCGCCGTTTGAGATTGCGTGTGCAACAGGGCTCTCGTCCAGATCGACGGCATGAAAAACGGGCCGTGGGAATGGAGGAACAGGGCGTGTTTCGGGTAAGGTCAGAAGCGTCTCAAGTTCGCGTAGTGCCAGCCCGAACCACTGCACAGATCCGTAACGTTCGTTGGCATCTGTACTGATGGCCCGTGCAAGAACCTCCGCGAACGGCTTCGGAACGCCCCATTCACTCGGTCGTTTGGTTTCATCAATTCGGGTTGCAGTTGCCAAATACAGCGCCATCCGGCCGATGCTTTCGATTTGGCGAGCAGTTAGCGCGCCGTCTGCGTCTGCCGCGCTGCTGGCATCCACAACCCATAACTGTCCATCCTCATCGAGCACGATCTGGTCCACAGTCAGACTGGCAAATCCAATCGCACCCTGCTTGCAGGAGTTTAGAATCTCGACGAGATCGCAAAGCTGGGCCGCGATCGATACCGCCTTGTGGCCGGGCAACGCCCTATGCTCCGGAACCACTTCCTGGAGGGTCTTGCCGGGAATATATTCGCGGACGATCGTTCTGCGGCCGCGCGAATCTACAAACACATCCACAAGGTGTGGGATGAACGGCAACCCGCGGGTCAGTATGTCCCGCTCATGCTCGAACGCCTCGCTGCCTGCATCGTGATCGTATCGATTTAGGACGACAAGGTTGCCTAGTCGCTTGTCGGTCGCAAGCCAGACCGTGCAGGACTGATCGTTCCGCGACTTCAGGTGCGACTTGAGACGATATCGCGACTCCGGCTTAATCTCGGCAATCCGAAGCGTCGTCGGCTCAAACGTGCCCTGCTCGATTGAGGGTTGCGAATCGCCGCCTGTGATGGTGAGCGTCATCGCGCCGCTCCCCGCCTGAAATTGAGCGACCAAGCCTGTATCGCTCCGCTAATATCCTGCGCGATCACCGTGTCGCCGGCCACAATTGGCGGTGCAGCCGCGCCCATCTCGCCAAGCTCAACAGCCCAGCTGATCCTTCGGCGCGGCACATCGTACAGCACGACGCGGGCGCCGTAGCCATATTCCGTCAGCGCAATCAGGCCGTGATCACCATCGACCACTGCCGCTCCTATGAGCGGCTTCGTAAAGTCGGTAATTCGCTCGATCAGTTCTCCTGATTCGACGCTAACAACTGCAAGGCCAGCGTCGCGGGTCGGCACTGCCAGAGTGCTGTCGCTGCACAACACACCTTGAAAGAGGCTTTGCCCCGCTGACGCGGTTCGCCACATCTGCTTTCCGCTTGCGGCATCAAAGCAGGCGACCGACGCATCATCTTTGTTGCCGTAGACGACGACTCGCTGACTATCACAGCCGAGAACCCGTGGCGCGGAATGTGAGGCGATCTCGTTTCGCCAAATCAGGTTTCCCCCGCTACCGACGCGACAGAGCGCTCCACGGGCATCGAGAATGACAGCATCGCTATCGATGATCCCTGTTGCCACGACTGGCGAGGACATTTTCAACCTATGAACGCTCGCCCAGTCGCCCCTTGCGTCGGGCGTCAAGATAGACAGCTCAGCGGGATCGGTTGACGCGACAACGAGCTGGCCGTCAGCCGAAATGGTTGACATCAGCCTGCCCGCTTTAGTCGAGAGCTTCCGTAGAGGAACAATGCTGCGCCGTCCGAGGCGGTAGATATGCAGGTGCGCTGAGTCCGACTTGTTTGCGGCGAGAGTGATCAGCGGCAAGCCAGACACGGATCCGCCGACACTCAGTTGGAACCGGCTTGGAGTTTTTTGATCGTTCTCGGGCAGCTCTTGCCGAGCATGCGGCTTGCCTGTCGCAATCTCAAACGCGTAGACCGTGCCGCTTGAGTCCGCGCAGAACAGCGAATCGCCAAGAATGTGCATCTGGCACGCCGCGCGTCCTACAGTGCGTGTGGACCAAATCTTGTCGGGATCCTGCAGCCGGCGAACTGCGGAAGGTGCGCTTTGCCATTTTTCGAGTTCCGCACGAAGCTCGCCAGCGGTTTGATACCGGTTGACTGGATCCACTTCCAGGCACTTCTGAATGATCGCTGCGAGTGTCGGCGACAGACTGGGGCGCAGGCTTTGCACTGGCGGTGGAACGCGTGGAGCACTTCGCGCGCGTGGATTGAAGCCCGTGGCAAGTTCGCACAAGACTACGCCGAGTGAGAATATGTCGGTGCGGCCGTCAATTTGCCCCTGTGCGTCGTACTGCTCCGGTGCCGCATAGCCTGGCGTGCCAAGATCGTCGGCGGCGCAGCGTTTTTCGCGTCCGCGCAATCGTCTAGCGATGCCGAAATCGAGCAGAATCACGGCGCCATCGGAAGTCCGCCGCATGATATTGTGCGGTTTGAGATCGCGGTAGACAATCGCGCGCTCACGCGTGTGCAGGTAATTCAGCGCCTCCGCGAGCCTTGCGCCATAGATCGCGACTTGATCCTCAGGAATCGGGCTGATCGGCAGGTCTTCGATATCCTCGCCAGAACGGCCAGTGCGGCGATGCTGGTCGTACAGATTTTGGCCGTCGATGTAGTCCATCACTAGGTATGCGAACTGGAAGTCGTTGAAGTAGTCGCGGACATTGACAATTCCGTTGAACCGAAGGCCGGCCACAATCTGCGCCTCGGCTTTGAACGCGTCTGTCTCGGACGTGTCGCCGACTGTCGGCAAAAAGAGGGTCTTGACTGCGCACTCGTCGCCGATGCGGGAGTCCTTGGCACGGTATACGGTGGACATTCCGCCGACAGCGATTACGCCGGTGATCTGGTATCGGCCACCGTCGCCAACGCGTGCGCCAACCTCGATGAACACCTCATCGGGCGCGCCTGTGGCTTGAACCTTGATCGGCTGGAGGATGTCTTGCGCCTGCGCTTGTGCCATACATCGAGATTATCGGCAGTGCGGCGCGTGTTCTGCAAAGATAAGTGCGGGGATAAACGGGATATAAGGAGGGTTGACGTGTGACGCGGAGTTCGTCGCGGCGCTTCTGTCCGAGTGATTTCATCCGCGGTTGGCAAAGCGTATGCACCAACCACGGCGAAATCGCGTGTCGAATTCAGGCAAATGGCGGAGCAGATTACTCCAGAATCGGTCGTACTTCGATCCCAAAGCCAAATTTCTCGCCACAAAGCGCGCCTGGGTGAAGCGAAGCGATGCGTACCGCCTCGTCAATATCAGCCGCCTCGATAATGAAGAAGGCACCGATCTGCTCCTTCGTTTCGACAAACGGCCCATCCGTGACGTACGGCCGCCCATTTCGCGGACGAATCGACTTGGTTGCCTTTCTGCCCGCGAGAGCTTCCTCTTCCACAACCTTCCCGGTCGCGCGCATAACCTTGCATTGTGCGAGGCACTCGGGCATGAGCGCATCCAGTTCGGGATGAGGCTCCCGATCGAACGTGTCCACGTCCGAGTAGCCAAGACATAGGTATTTCATTTGTGCTTCCTCTTTTCTAATATTAGACTTGCGCAGGGGCTGGCATAGGCAGAGACGCATTCGCACCCTTATCCATCGTGCCGCAGACGGGCAGCGCAGTCAAAAGCTTGTCGTTTGGCCCGGACGTCTTTCGACATTTGTGATGATTCGGCTTTAGAATCAATTTATGGACAATTTCGCGGACTTGATCGCGGTTGTCATCAATAACTGATCGATCGTCCTCAGTCCTCTAAGTTTTCTTCTTCAAGTCAGCCCTTACCGGGTTGCGTCGAATCAAATGCAACACGAATAAGGCCGTCACACCAACGCAGCACCAGACAAACCAATCCCCAAATCGCACAAAAAACGTCTCGCCGCGCATCGGCTGCACGCTTGCCGCGACAATGGCCCTGCGGAACAGCCCCGCTTCGGCGAGCTCCTTGCCGTCCGGTGCGAATACGGCGGATATCCCAGTCGCGGCGCTGCGCACCATATAGCGATCAGTTTCGGCGCATCGAATCGCCGACATCGCGAGATGTTGGCGCGCAGCGGCAGTATGCCCAAACCAGGTGTCATCAGTGACGACGACCAGAACATTCGCGCCGTCCTGGGTCTGCCGCCGCAAGAATCGCGGATAGGTCGATTCGTAGCAGATTCCAACACCAACTTTGCCGATTTGCGGTCCTGCATCCAAAGGCTGCTGGTCCACTTCGCCAGACTCATCGTTGAAGTTTGCGACTCTAAGCACGGAGATCCACTGGAGCTGCTTCTCGAATGGCACGAACTCCCCGAACGGCACAAGCTGCTGCTTCGCGTACTCTCCGACAATCCTGTCGCCCATTTGCGGCGTGAGGAGAAATGCGACATTGCGATCCTTCATCGTCTGTTGGCGAAATTCGCGCCCGCCCGCGACCACTGCAACCTGATTATTGATCGCGATCCCAGCGATGCGTTCGCGCAGGTAGGCGTCGTAGGTCAGATAACCTGGGGTTGCCGTTTCGGCGAGAACAACCAGTTTCGCGCCGTCCTTCTGCGCGGCTTCTGTGGACATGGCGTCGAACGTGTCCAGGGTCATCGCGAAATACGCGGGATCTGCCGGGCGGTTGTTGTCCCAGGGAACATCCTGGTTGATATTCGCCTGAAGCGCTGCAGCCTGATAAGATGGCGCGAACGGATGCACTTGGACCGTCGCTGCGGTTCCAAGCAGCCAAAACCCAGCGAACAGCCCAGCCGCAATCAGCACGGACTGTCGGTCCCACTGCGCAAGGGCGACATTCGCCGCCACGATCAGCCAGGAGAGTCCCCAAATCCCCGTAAACGGTGCTACATGCAGCATAGGCAGATCCCGCCACTGCGAGTACCCGAGGTCCCCCCACCCCATTCCCAGGCTGCCAAGCTGACGCACAAACTCGCACAACACCCAAATCGCCGGGATTATGATGAGCGCAGCAGTCTTGGAAATTTTGACGTTTCGAAGGCAAATGGACGCAAGCGCGGCGAATAGTCCGACAAACACTGCCTGCACCAGCGCCAGTGCAAGACCAGCGACGACCCCAAGATTGCCGATCTTGGTCGAGGCGAATGTTCCCACCCAGCTTAGCAATAGGCCAAAGTACACACTTCCGGCCAAAAACCCGCGCCAAAACGCGGCGGATGGGTGAGCGTCTTTCATCGCGAATATGAGTGGAATCAGTGCGACAAATACCAGCGGCCAAAAATCGAGTGGCGGAAAACTTGCCGCAAGCGCGAGACCGGAAAGAATCGGAAAAATCAGGGGATGGAGAAAGCGTCGAAAGAGCATCGGGAGGAAATCTCGCAAGAGGGTACACTCGCGGTTAAGTATACCGTCGCACAGATACGGCATAGGAGGAGTTCACCCTTCGGGTGCCGAATAGTGCAGCAGTCACAACGTCCCGTGGCCTGAAAGCAGTTTCCCAAGATGACTCTCGTAAACCTATACTTTTTTGCGCATCAGCCGTTCCGTCTCAAGCCGTATCAGCAACGACGCGATAGCGAAACCGTTTCGCCGGAAGCCCTGGAGTCGTTCTACTTTGAAGACAGCCTAAACGAAGAGGTCTTTCGAAAAGTTGCGGCCAACTGCTACATTCCGGCGACCACCATGATCCGCGACGCAGTCAAACGCTTCGAGCACGACGAAAAACCCTTCAAGGTTTCGTACGGCTTGAGCGGTACATTGCTAGAACAGGCGCGGCGCTACATGCCGGAGCTAATTAATCTGTTCTTCGACCTGGCGGAAACGGGCCATGTCGAGTTTTGCGGCGAGACCTACTACCACAGTCTTTCGTCGCTGTTTGACGGCGAAAAGACCGATTTCAAGAAGCAGATCACCAAGCATAGCGACACGCTTTTCGAGCTGTTCGGCATCAGGCCAACGTTCTTCCGCAACACGGAGATGCTCTACAACAACGGAGTCGCGGCGGCGGTCAAGGAAAAGGGCTATGAAGGCATCCTCACAGAGGGCGTCAACTGGCTGATGGCAGGCTGGCGTTCGCCCGATTTCCCCTACTTGAGCCCGTCGGGTCTGCCCATTCTGCTGCGGAACTACCGCCTGTCTGACGATGTCGGCTACCGCTTCTCCAACAAGGGCTGGGAAGGCTACCCGCTCAAGGCCGAAACATTCGCCGGATGGCTGGCCGGAAACACTGATCCGTCTGTGACCATTGCCATGGACTACGAAGCGATTGGCGAGCACATGTGGGCGGATACAGGCATCTTCGAATTCCTTTGGAAATTGCCGGAGGAGGTTGCGAAGTTTCCGCAGTTGGAATGGTCAACTCCGTCCGACGTTCTCAGCCGTGTTCCCGCAATTGGCGAGCTGTATGTCAACGATTTCAGCACCATCTCGTGGGCCGATCAGGAGCGCGACACTAGCGCGTGGCTACGCAACGAGATGCAGCAGTTCTGCTTCGAGGAGATCAAGCAGCTCGAGCCGATCATTCTGGCGACCAACGATGAGCACTACCTCGACGTTTGGCGCAAGATGCAGACGAGTGACCACCTTTACTATCTCAGCGACAAATCCATGTCCGACGGCGACGTCCACAAGTATTTTTCGGCGTATGGATCGCTGGTGGAGTCGTTTGTGCGACTGCACACGGCGCTTCTGGATCTGCGCCATCGGGCTGAGGATTTTGTGGCTGGTAAGTAGGGTGCCTTTTCCTGTCATCCCGACCAGAGCGAAGAATGAGCGTCGGCGAGGGAAAACGTAGTATGGATTACGAACGGCTGGCGGCTAAGCGAACTACGTGCTCCCTCCACTCCAGTCGTACCTCCTTCCGGTCGGGATGATTATCTGAATTCTCGGCAGTCCTCGTACGTCCCCGTGATACTATGTAAGCGTGCGCATCCTTGACCGCTATCTGCTTTCCGAGATGATCGCCCCGTTCGCAACGGGCATTCTCGCAATCATTTCGATGCTCGTCGGCAATACGCTCTTTCAGCTTGTCGATCTGATCCTCAAGAACAACATCCCGCTTTCGATGGTGTCGCGGCTTGTGGCATACAACATCCCGTCGCTGGTCGTGCTCACTCTCCCCGTCGGAATGGCGATTTCGGCGGCGTTCGCGGTGAATCGCCTGGCCCGCGACAGCGAAATGACTGCCATCCGCGTTTCTGGCGTGCCGCTTAGGCGCATTTTTTTGCCGATCTTTGCGGTTGGCATATTCGTAAGCCTGTTATCGTTTTGGCTCAGCAACGAGGTCGTTCCTGCGTCGGAGAAGGCGTATGTCAAGCTGCAGGGCGAGATGATCGGCTACGCGCTGGCGGAATCGCCGTCGCTCGTTTCCAACCGCATCTTCACGTATCAGGACTACGGCTTTTTCGTCAAGCAGGCGAAGCCGGCGGTTGGCCACAACAGCGACGTCCTCGATGTGCAAGGCGTGACAATTTTTCAGAATCCAAATGGTCTGATGCCCTACCCGCGTATCATCACAGCCCGTACCGCAATCTACGATCACGGCCTTTGGCACTTGAATGACGTCGTCATCCACACGCTCGACGCCGACGGCTTCACGCGCCTCGAAGCGCGGGCGGCCTCGATGACCCTGGACATCCGCGCGCCGATTCCGATGGTCAACGCCGACGAGAACGTCGGATTCACGGGCACGTCCGAGAACTACAGCATGTCCGAGCTTGCGGCGCAGATCGATCTGCTAGAAAAAACTGGGCAAAATGCGACCAAACTGAAAGTGGACTATCAGTTCAAGCTAGCGCTGCCGTTTTTGTGTCTAGCATTCGCAATCTGCGCGCCGCCGCTCGCGCTGCGCTTTTCTCGAGCGGGAACCTTCATCGGCATTTTCCTGTCGATTGTGATGGTTTTTGTCGCGTGGAATACGCTGCTTCTGACCAAAGCGTTTGGTGTTTCGGGCCACATTGATCCGTTTACAGCGGCATGGGCGCCAGACATTCTGTTTGCCGCGATCGGCATCTATCTACTGGTGACAACGGAGTGACACGCTTTCGTCCCGACGTTGTCTATAAGCACGCACGGTTTGACGCGGTGGCACCGTCAACCGTATACTGATTGACTTCACCCGGCTAGAGCGAGACCATCCACGAAGCTTGAAACTGTGCAAGACAACTGTGTCGATGGCCGGCCTATTGGCGATCCTTGCGCTAATGCCGCGGGTCGTCTCCGCGCAAGTAGCGAGTGGCGCATTGGGATCGAAGGGCGGGATCGCGAACGCGACTCCCGGTTCGACCACGCCGCTGGGCATCAATCCTGCTTCTCCGCTGGTTCAGCCTATACACGCTGGCGAAGTCGTAACGGTGGAAAATGCCGACCTGTTGCGCATCGACGAGGACAACCACCGCGCGGAAGCGACTGGCAATGTGCGCGTCGGCTTTCGCGACTATACGCTTTACGCCGACAAGGCGGTGATCGACACAAACACAGGTGCCGCGACATTCACCGGCCATGTCCATATCGATTCGGGCAAGGAGCTAACATCTGTCACGACTGATTCTCCCGATACGCAGCTCTTATTGAACCTGCACAACGGATCCTATTCGATCAGAGGGGCCGAGCGCGCGGTCATCGATCCGAACTTGTTCACGGGTTCCGAACTTTTGTTGCCGCTGCGGGTCAACACAAACTCACTCACGTCGGATAACGGCATCATCGACGCCAGGTCGGCCGGATTCACTACCTGCGACTTTCCTAATCCTCACTACAGCTTCAGTGTTTCGCATTTGACCATCGTGCCAGGCAAGCATCTGGTCGCGCACCACGCAATTCTTTATCGCCGTAACCGCAAGCTAATCGAGTTCAACGATCTCATCCTGCCGCTCAACAACCGCTATTCGAATCAAAACTACCTGCCCACCGTCGGCGAAGATCCGTACGAGGGCTATTTCGCCAAGTTCGCCTACCCGTACGCCCTGACAACCGCCGCACTTGGCATCTTGCGGCTCGACCTTATCCAAAAGCAGGGCATTGGCACCGGGTTCGACCAATCCTATCAGGCCCACGGGCCAGGCGGCGGAGGGACATTCAGCATCTATCATCTTCAGGACAATGTCGATGGGCTTTCCGAGTTCACTGGCTCACTGACCCATCACCAAAGCCTGGGCGATTTCTTGCTGTCGATCAATTCGTCTTACGAAAGCAACTCTTACCTGTCCTCGACAGGCTCTTCCCAGAGCCTGTCGAACGCGATCACGTTGAGGCACGTGACCAAGACGGCTTCGACAACGCTGAGTACAAACATAGAGCAGAGCAAATACGGATTTGGCGAGAGCAGCAATCTTGGCACATCAATCGACCAGAAGGAGCAGTGGAATCCAACTAGTTCGGGCGAAATCAAGATCGACTATGCCAGCTTTAGGTCGCCGGCGTTTGCAGGCAACAGCTCATCCCAGCAATCGACACTTGCGACAAATCTCGCATTGCATTTCCAGCCGTCAGGTTTGAAGGTTGACATCCTCACGAACCTGTTCAACGCCCTGCAAAGCGGTTCGAACGGGTTTGGCGTGTCGTCAAGCTATGCCGGCTTGGAGCGCAGGCCGGAGATAATGCTGACGACAACAGGCACGGGCAGCGATCCGTTGGACGTTCTTTCGCGCTTCATCCGAGGCAGTCAAATTCAAACGGGATTCGGCTCATACGACGAGCAGGCGTCGAGCGCGGACACGACAAAATACTACTTCGGCTATGACACCGGCAATCAGCACAGCAAAATCGGCGCGGTAAAGACGACCTATCAAGGGGGATATCAACAGTCGTTCTATGGTGACAACGGCGCACGGTACCTGCTTGTCGGACACTACAATGAAGTATATGACGACCGAAATCTTCAGCTTAGCGCAGACTACGCAACCATTCGTGCCTACGGGTTTACGCCATTCTTCTTCGACCAGACTGGCCAAACCAACAGCGAAACGTTCAACCTGCAGTATGCGCCGAGCAAGTCTTACTCCATCACGGCCGGCACCGCGTACGATTTTCTTCGTGACCGATCGCAAAATGGCCTGCCCGCCGCTCCGTGGCAGGATTTGCTGGCGATCGCCGACCTCCATCCATCGAAGTATTTCGGAGATCGTCTGCAAACTACCACGGACTTAAATCACCAAACGCTGTACGACGTCAGCGACACCATGTTCGTCAAAGACAACAACGGCTTTGGCTTTCAAACATCGCTCGACTATGTTCCCATGGTCCACAAATTGACGACCATCAACGGCAGCTTCGACCTTCCCATCATCCTTGATAAACGCGAACAGTCCGGCTACAAGCTGAACGCGCTTGCGGGGTATAACGGCTATAGCAACCAGTTTACGTACAAGGGTCTTGCCATCACCCGGTCTTGGCATGATTGGGAATTGACTGCGACGTACGAGGACAATCCGAGCGGGCTAACGGCAGGAAACACATTCTACTTTACGTTCCATCTCAAGGCGTTGCCGGGATACCAACCGTTTGGGGTCGGCGCGTATGGACAGGGACTCGCATCCGGAATTGGTCAGGTCTATTAGAAATTGGCGATAGAGCGATGAGATTCGACGAAGAAGAAACCGAATCACCACCCGAAGTAAGCGCGCAAGAGTGGCGGCAACTTCGGTTTGCGCTGGGCGACCGGCTACGCAGCTTGAAGGAGGCGCTCGCGGAGACAAAAAATCCGGCTGAGCAGATTCAATTGCAGAAACGTATCGATGAGATCGGCGAGCAGGTTAAGCGACTGCGTCTGGAAGAGGCAGTCGCGCAGTTTGTCGAGGATTCCGAACGGTATGTCGTCTCGGCATCGATGCCGGACCTTGACCTGGATTTAGACCTAGACGAGGAGTTGGAAAAAGAGCTGCGCCGCGGAATGTAACGCGGATAAGACTTCGATCGGCCCGCACTTCGACCGGAAGGTGCGGGCCGACTTTGCATGATGATGTTGCGCGGTTTCACATCATTCGGGGAAGCGCGACTACATGCCCTTTTTCATCATCGTGTGCAAGTGATGATGGTGATGGCGATGATGATGCATCGAATGGTGCATCGACATGCCGTGCATCATGGTGTGATGCATAACGGCCCCACGGGTGATCGGATGGACTACGCGGGTGGTGTCCATCTTGTGGTCATCGGCAAAAGCGGCACTTGCAATCATAAGCACGGCAAGTGAAACTGCTGCGGCGACTATGCTGAGCGTCTTCATTGGGTAAATATCTCCTTAATCTGAGCAGGTCTTGTAGGATAAGACCTGAAGAGGTAGCGTTGGGCCGATAGGTTTGGTTCCAAAGGAGCCAATAACTTTCTGCGCTGCATGCGGCACTCAGCAAAACGGCGCAGAGCATCCAAATATGCGCTGCGCCAGTCGTGAAATCACTGCACAGGAAGCGGGTTAGTTGTGGGTCGTACCCGTGTTGCTATATCCGCCGTCCTTGTAGCCGTAGTGATTGCGGACACTGCTGGCGTGCCAGTCGTCGCGATGCGCCCATGCTTCGTTAGCCGCAGCGCCCTTGAGGTTGCCATGCTCTCGCTCCCAGCGCGCACGAGCCTGATTTCCTTTAGCCTGCTTGTCCAGCCGACTCGTCTGGCTCAGCTGGTACTGCCGCTGCTTCCAATACGCTGAGTTGTGGCTTGAAACATAATGCGACGGTATCCCGCGTGCGGAGCCGTTGTTCCGATAGCCACCGCGTGAGTATCCGTAGTGGCTGCGAACACTGCTGGCGTGCCAGTCGTCGCGATGCGCTACTGCCTCGTTCCGCGCCGCACCGCTGAGGTCGCCCTTCTGACGCTCCCAGCGAGCACGGGCCTGATAGCCTTTCGCTTGCGCATCCAGTTGACCGGTCTGGTGCAGCTCATAGGTGCGCTGCTTGGAATAGTTCGGATTGGTGGTGTTTACGTAGTGATTCGGAACGCTCGATTGCGCACTCACACTAATTGCACAGGTGACAAACAGCGACAGCGCTGCCCCAATGATAATTCTGATCTTCATGTCCCATTCTCCCTGAAATCCTTGCCAGCTTCGGCCGGATTCTGTTAAGTGTCTGTCCGCTTCTGCCAAGGGCTTCCCTATTCCACTTGCTTTGAAACCCCTAACGCATTGTCCCACTCACAAGAAAAGTCCGCACCTTGGCACTTTCGATCAAGGTGCAGACTCGTTGAACTCACACACCATTCGCTAGAATGACTGCGGATGGTCAGCGAAATCTAGTAGCCGTTGCGAATGCCGTGGTTAGCGAATGTTCGGTCCGCACGTCGATCTAGTGTTCGCGAGCGTCGCTCCAGACGGCTTGCCACACGGAAGTGGCCACGGTTAAATTCATAGTGCGCGCGGCGATTAGCCACTGCGCTGCGGAACTCCTGGCGGTTCGCCCGCTGGATCGGATGGCTGTTCCAATTGCCAGAGTCGGCGTTCGCGGCGACTGCTGTCACAATGAACAGTCCGATGGCGGCTGCAATCATGCTAAGTTTTTTCATCGCTTTCTTCCTTTACAACTTTCGTCTATGGGGAGAGCCTTCGTTGGCCCTAAGCAATTTGCTCTGAACTATTCCCCATCTCTACGACGAATGAACTTATAATCATGTTCCACGGTCCGTTACAAAAAAACAATCTCTGATAACACAGCTTGAAAAACATAAAAATACGGCAGCCACCAAAATCTCCTAGAGATCGGCCGACTGCCGTAATAAGTAAACTATAGAAACTGCGCGATAAACTAAGAAAGAACGGCTATCGGCAACTTTGCCGATACGCTAGAACTTCAGCAGCCGTTCTTAATTATACAGACGGCGCTTATTGCAATATTGTTCCAGGCGCGAATTTATGCCTCTTCCGTGTCAATGACAGCCGCGTCCTTATCGAAGCCCAGCTTTTCCACCGACGCAACCGAGTCGCCCTCGTCGAGGTTGATCATTTTGACCCCCTGAGCGTTTCGACCGGTAGCGCGGACATCGCCGACATTGATGTTGATCGTGACGCCTTTGCGGGTCATGATCAGCAGTCGGTCTTCGCTGGTGACGACGTTCGCGTCGAGCAGGTCGCCGGTACGCGCGGTCAGTGCCATTGTGCGGATTCCCATGCCGCCTCGTCCCTGCGGGCGATATTCTTTGAGTGGAGTTCGCTTGCCGACACCAAACTCGCCGATCACTAGCAGGTCGGCATCACGATCGATCAGGCCCATGCCAACGACCATGTCCTCTTTTGCAGCCGACAGACGGATCCCGCGAACACCGCCAGCAGCGCGCCCGCGTGATGGCACATCGGTTTCTGCGAACGTGATCGACATGCCTTTGCGCGTTACCAGGATCACTTCCTGCTCGCCATTGGTGTGCGCGACCCAATTGAGCGAATCGTTCTCCTCGATATCGAAACAGATGAGGCCGTTAGCGCGGAGATTGGCGAACTCCGTAATCGATGTCCGCTTCACCTCGCCCTTTTCGGTTGCGAACAGCAGATATCCCTCGGCACCCTTGTACTCCTTCATCGGGATTGACGCCGTGATTTTTTCGCCCGGTTCGATATTGATCAGGTTGATGATCGCGGTGCCCATCGCTTGACGGCTTGTCTGTGGCACTTCGTACGCTTTCAGCCGATAGACGCGGCCCCTGTTCGTGAAGAACAGGATGAAGTGATGCGTGGTCGCGATGAAAAGGTGCTGAATCTCGTCCTCTTCACGCTTAGACGCCCCGATCCGCCCTCGCCCTCCGCGTTTTTGCAGTGGGTAGGTGTCTTTCGGGACGCGCTTGATGTAGCCGTCGCGCGTGATCGATATGATCATGTCCTCTTCCGGAATCATGTCCTCTTCGCCGATCTCCTCGGCCTCCATCGGAATGATCCGGGTCTTGCGCTCGTCGCCTAGCTTGTCGCGCATCACCTTAAGCTCTTGCTTAATGATCTGGTTGAGACGCGCAAACGATGCCAGAATATCCTCAAGGTAAGCGATCTGCTTGAGCAGGTCCTTGTAGTCCGCCTCCAGGCGCTCGCGCTCGAGGGCAGTCAAACGCCTAAGCTGCATGGCAAGGACCGCGTCGGCCTGAATTTGGCTAAGCGCAAACCGCTCCATCATTTCGGACCGTGCGGCCTCAGGCGTTCGCGAACGACGGATAAGGGCGATCAGCTCATCGAGCACATCCAGCGCAATCTGCAAACCTTCGAGGAGATGCGCCTGGCGCTTGGCGTTGTTGAGATCGAACTGCGTCCTGCGACGTATCACTTCGCGACGATGCTCGATGTAGAATTCGAGTGCCTGCTTGAGGTTCAGAATGCGCGGCTGGTTGTTAACTAGCGCCAGCATGTTGACACCAAAAGTCAAACGCATCGGTGTGTGCTTCAACAGAAAGTTAAGCACCTTCTTGGGATAGGCATCACGGCGAAGGGCAATCTCGATATGGATGCCCTTGCGGTCGGAGAAATCGTCCATGCCGACAATGCCGTCTATCTTCTTCTGCTTGACCAGGTCTGCGATCTGCTCCTGCAGGCGCGCTTTGTTGACCTGATACGGAATCTCGTGAATTATGATCTTGCTCTTGCCGTTGTCCGCCGTCTCGATTGTGGTTTTGGCCTGCATGATCACACTGCCACGCCCAGTCTCGTACGCCTGGCGAATTCCCTTCTGACCGAGAATCATCGCCGCCGTAGGGAAATCTGGCCCGGTTACGTGCTCCATCAGCTCCGCAATTGTTGACTCGGGCTTTTCGATCAGCAGGAACAGCGCGTCGATAACCTCACGCAGATTATGCGGCGGAATTTTGGTGGCCATGCCGACTGCGATGCCCTCGCCGCCGTTGCAAAGTAGGTTCGGGAACCCTGCCGGAAGCACCATAGGCTCCTGGCGCGTCTGATCGTAGTTGTCCGTCCACTCGACCGTGTCCTTATCAAGATCGGCGAGCAGCGCGACACCAAACTGTGACATGCGCGCTTCCGTATAACGCATGGCCGCAGGAGGGTCGCCGTCGATGCTGCCAAAGTTGCCCTGACCATCGACTAGAGGGTATCTCAGCGAAAAAGTCTGCGCCATGCGCACCATGGTCGGGTAGACCACCGCCTCACCGTGAGGGTGGTAGTTGCCGCTGGTGTCGCCGGCGATCTTGGCCGATTTCCTGTGCTGCGCTCCAGGCGTGAGGTTCAGATCGTGCATCGCCATCAGGATGCGCCGCTGCACAGGCTTGAGTCCGTCGCGGACATCGGGCAGCGCGCGGGCGATGATGACCGACATCGCATAGTCCAAATAGGACTTGCGCATCTCCTCTTCGATGTTGACCGCTATAATGCTGTGGGCGATACCAACGGGGTCTTCTAGCGCGGCCCGAACATCGGGCTCGTCAGGGGCATCGGTCGGGTTGATGGGGTCGTCGTCGGGCCTGTTATGGGGCGGAACAATGCTATCGTCGTCAGCCATAAATCCTCACACATTCTCAATAGATTGCTGTTATTTTACACTATTTCACACTTGAATGTCAAGAAAATTGAAACAGATGTTCGTAATTATTGACAGTATATTTGTCAGGAAATCAGCCGGCATGCAAATGCGCGTCGATGATCTCAAGACTCAAGCAGTGTCGCCGTCGCCATGAGCAAAAAGCAGGAAAATTCGCCAGCAAAACACAAGCTACTGAAGAGATGAAACTATGAACCACCTCCTGTCGGTTGCCTTTTACGTGCTGGGATATGCGACTGGCATCGCTGCGTTCGCTTGGCTGGCGAAACGGCGGAATTTGGCGACGGAGGGGATTTTCACTCTGCTTGCCGCTGGCCTGATTGGCGGGCTTGCTGGCGCAAATCTAGTTCAGTTCCTCGCCACTGGCAATCCTGGGAAGACTGTACTCGGCGGGATCGCGTGCGGATATCTATGCGTTGTACTGACGAAGCGTTATCTTGGCATCAGGCGACCCACCGGTGACCTGTTCGCGGTTGCGATCTCGGCAGGAGAGGTAGTCGGGCGATGGGGCTGCTTTTTTGGGGGCTGCTGCAGCGGCAAGGCGATGGCCACCCGTCTGCCGTGGGCCGTTTACGAGGACTGTGCCTGGAGGCATCCGGCGCAGATTTACGACTCGGTTGCAAATGCCGCTATTCTGCTCATTCTATTGCGCCTGCTACGCCGCAACCCGCCTGAGAACATGCTGTTTTTCGTTCAAGGGACTCTCTATTGCATCGCGCGGTTCGCGATTGAGTTTTTTCGGGAAGCGCCTGCGGCTTATGCGGGATTGACCGTCGCGCAGTGGGGGTGTGTTGCCGGATTTACCTATTTTGCCGTTCGCCTAGTTCTTCTCAATGCACAGCAGCCCGACTCTACTCTTCGAAACCCTCCGGTGACGCAGCATGTCTGAACCCAAGCTCTGCCCGAACTGCGGAAAAGAGGCGGAGCCGGGCAGGAGCATGTGCTTTTATTGTGGCAAGTCGCTCTACCGTGCCGACGATCCCAATGTCTGGCCGCCACATCCCGAAGGTGTGCCACCGCTGCCAAGTATTTCCCATTTACCGCCGGAACTCTACGTCACGCGGAGCCGCAGTGGCGACACTTGGCTGGCAATCGGCATCGGGCTCGCCGGGGCATGCAGCATCATCGGCCTGCCGTTCGCGCTAATTCTTGGGCTGTTCTTCTCCTACAGGTATCCAGGCTTTCGGTCGGTCGCGGCGTTCGGCTGCGCATCCGTTGCGCTGATTCTCCTTGGCGCATTCGCCATCTGCATGGGTGCGGGCACGGTTGGGAAATGGCTTCATGCCTGACGAAATGGTCAATCCTTGTCCACATTGCGGCACCGCAAATGCCGAAAGCGCACCTTACTGCCAACATTGCGGTCTGGTAGTGAAGACCAACGTCTGGCCGCCGCCTCCGGCCGGATCAGAGCCGCCGTCGTGATTAAGAGAAGGGAAACTGTTCACGCCATTTGTTTCGCTCGATGTCGCATTCGGCATTGTCACGTCTATCGCTCTTGGACTCGTATTCTGCGTTGGACTACTCGCAACCGAGACGTTTCGGAAACGCTACCCGGACCATATTGCGTACGGATACGGATTGACTGCAGGAGTCGTCATATTCGTAGTCATTGCACTTGGCGCCGTTTGCGATTGCTTTTACAGCGTGTTCCATGTGTCTCATCTTTGAAATTGCCGGGTGATTGTAGTTCTTACAAACCTCGATGACCAAGAAATGCCAAGCATGCGGCGCGAGCAACCAACCCAACGCAACAATTTGCACTTATTGCGGCGAGAGGCTGCCAGGCTCATTGCCTTCGCGGATAACCGCTTGGCCGAATCCTGGTGCGGACGGTAGTAAGCTTTTCACGGGCCGACTTTGGGCGGACATCGTGCTCGGATCTCTTACATCATTCAGCCTATGCCTGGCTGTTTGTCTTGGCATAATCTATGTGCCAGTCATCCGACGAACTTACCCGCTTCACCGCGCATTTGGACGCGGATTGACTGTTGGCATTCTCTTTTTCGGCATCGCTCTAATGGGCGCATTCGTCGAGTGCAACCGTCGGATCGGGCTTTGATCAAACTATGACCCAAAAAACACCCAGCAGTCATTGGTCCGAATCCACCACCGGCCTCTGTCCGGAGTGCCTGCGCGACGTTCCAGCACGCCTGTTTGAAAACGAAGGCCAAATCTGGATCGAGCAGAGCTGCACGAGGCATGGCATTAGCAAATCGCTGATCGCTTCTGACAGCACGGAGTACTTGCGGCTGCGTCAATATGTCCCCGGACGAGTCAGCGCCGCGTGCTGCTGCGGGCCTGGCGAATCCTGCGACCCCGGCAAGCCGCCGGTCTGCATTTTGCTGATCGAAATCACGCAGGCATGCAATCTGCGCTGTCCGACCTGCTACGCGGACGCGCACGGGCATGATTTTATGAGCGTCGGCGAAGTGAAGTCGCGGCTGGACTCGTTTTTCGCTCGCGAGCAGTCGCGACTCGATGTCCTTATGATCAGCGGCGGCGAGCCGACTATTCATCCAGACTTTGAGGCAATTCTTGACCTGGTCTTGAGCTATCCCATTGACCGGATTCTAGTTAATACCAATGGCCTTCGCCTCGCGCAAAGCGACGCCATCAAAGATATTTTGAAAAGGCGCCGCAAGAAGGTTGAGCTTTATCTATCGTTATCGAGCTTTCGACCCGAAGTCCACGCGCGCCTCTACGGACGAAACCTGCTCGCTGAAAAGCGGCTTGCGGTCGAGCGGGCTAAGGAGGCAGGGCTGTTCGTAACCATCGTCGCGACAGTCGAAGCTGAAATCAATGATGACGAGCTTGGTGACCTGTACAAATTTTGCCTCAGCCACGAAAACATCAACGGCCTCAGTATTCAGCCCGTTATGGATAACGGCCGCTACGATCACGCCGAAAGTTTTCGCCCAACAGATCGGATGAGCATGACCGGCGCAATCGCCGCGCTTTACAAGCAGACAGAAGGTGCGTTACTTCCGACGGACTTTGTCGGCCTGCCTTGCTCGCATCCCGATTGCTGCGCGCTGACGTACGGCTTCCTGGATAAAAGCCGACTGGAAATGCTGCCGCTGCCTCGGATTCTAGACGTCGGGCAATACCTCGACCTCTTTGCCGACCGAATTAGTTTCAGTGGACTAGTGGGAAGCGCGGCGCGGCGGCTGCTGTCTGACCTCGCGAGACGAAAAGGCAGAAAGGGAGTCGCGGATATCTCCGCCCTTTTTTCGCACGAATCTGTACGAGATCTGATCCCACTCTTCGGTAAGCCGGAAAAGCTCGGAAAGCGTGTCTTTCGCATCGTCATCAAGCCGTTCATGGACGCGCACACCTACGATCACAAGCGAATCGATCAGTGCTGCACAAAGATTATCGATGAGAATGGCGAGGCTGTATCGTTCTGCGAGTACAACGTTTTTCGGCGGGGAAGATTGCCCAAGGCGAATCTAATTCCGCTGGCCATGGCGAAGGTTGGAGCACCTAATGAGCGAATATGACCGCCAGCAACAGGCGCAGCGGTACGAGGGATGGGCGTTCACGTTCTGCAAGGCAGCCTTGCTTGCGCTGATTTTTCAGCGCTATACGCTGCTCGCGGTGTCGGGACTTGCGACCATATTTTACATTCTAGCGGCCTTCAAAGGCGCGAAAACTTATCACTGCTTTGCCAAACCGCCGTGGGTGACTCTATTTTGGGCCGCAGTTTTCGTGTGGCAATGCTGGGATTTTTGGGGGCAGAAAGGGCTGTGATTTGTCATTTCGACCGAACGGAGAAACGACTGGAGCGGAGAAATCTCAATCGTGAGGATAGATTTCTCCGCTTCGCTCGCAGACTCGCTCCGGTCGAAATGACAGAATTTAGACCGGCTCGAACCTTGCCCTCCCGCTTCGGGAGGGTGTTGAGGAACGAGACGGGTGGGCGCTGTTTACTGCGCGGGAGCTGCGTTGGAATCGCCGCCCGGCTCGGTACCGCCGCCTTGCATGCGCTGCTGCATCATCTTCTCGCGGCGCGCCTTCATCTCAGCCATCAGATCCTTCATCTTGGTAATCTGCGCCGGTGTGAGGATTGATTTCATCTGCGTCATTTCCGATTTTCTCAGAGCCTCCGATTGGGCCTTCTTCTGATCGTCGGTCAGGGTCGAGTTCTCGCGGATTGCGCGCATCTGCGTGCGGTTGCTGGACATTAGCGCTTCGAACTTCGGCTTTTGTGCATCGGTCAGGTTAAGCGCGGACTCCATTTTGGCCATCATCGCCTTACCGCCGCCGCCATGTCCCCCGCCCCAACCATGGCCCGCGGCAGGAGGCGCGGTGGTGGTAGAGGTCGATGCGTCCTGTGCGAATACCGTATGACTAAATAGCGCGCCACCGATGACGGCTGCGGCAATGGTGGCGGCTGCAAATGTTTTCTTTAACATGTTAATATTGTCTCCAATGGAAATTTAGCTTGCGACTTGGTTTTTGGGTTAGCGTGGAATTGCCCTACCCACGCATGGCATCCATTTATTGATACGCCCGGCAAAGGTACTTTGTTCAGAAGGACTCGGAAAATGTTTACGTCCAGTGCCGATTTATACGACCTGGTCTATTCTTGGAAGGATTACGCTGCGGAGAGCGCCAAGGTGGCCGAGCTTATCCACGCCAAAACCAAGGGCGAAGCGAAGGCCATCCTAGACGTCGCTTGCGGTACAGGCAAGCATATCGAACTGCTGAAAAGCACATTCGTCTGCATGGGAATCGACCTCGATCCCAATTTGCTCGAAATCGCACGTAGGCGAAACCCGGAATCCAGCTTTCAAATCGCGGACATGACGAATTTTGATCTTGGCGTGCAGTTTGACGCCGTCATCTGCCTGTTCAGTGCGATCGGATATGTGGTCAACCGGACAAGCCTGAACAACGCGCTAAAGTGCTTCGCGAACCACGTGCGACCTGGCGGCGTGGCGATTGTCGAGCCGTGGTTGACTCCGGACGTCTTTGTGGACGGCCACATCCACGCGCTCAACGTCAACTTACCAGATATCAAGATCAGTCGCATGAATGTTGGCAAGATCGCGCAGGGTGAAGAAAATCTAATTACGCCACTGGAATTCTTCTATCAAATCATAACCAAAGATGGATTGGAGCGATTCGAAGAGACGCACACGCTAGGGCTGTTCACCCATGAAGATTATCGGGAAGCATTCGCCAACGCTGGCCTAGCCTCTGAGTTCGATGAGCATGGCCTGATGGGCCGTGGACTTTGGATTGGCACTCTATAGCCTGGTTGGCCAATGGATTCGACACGGCCAGGAAAATCGATGCGCATGGCACGCGTCAGCGCTAAAAGCGTGGGAGGGACTTTTCGGTACTGTTAGGGTCTCATTTCTAGCGAAACGACGTTCAGCAAATCAGCGGCAATTTTGGCTGCGCCAGCGACCGGGCCGTCGGCGGCTTCGACAAATTGGACATGTTTTGCGAAGCGCACGCAAGAACGCTCGAATGTGTCGGTAAGCCGGCTTCCCGCCTCCCATAAGCTGCCGATCCTCGCTATTTCGATCTGGGTTTCACTTGTGTAAATATTGCGATAGACCGACTCAGCGAGTCGCGCGAGCGCTCCGCCAGCACGCATCAAAATTCGGTTGGCGACTTCATCGCCGTCTCTTTTAGCCGCTCGAGCGACGCATTTCGCGAGCGACGCAATCCGAACGCGATCCACAGTCCCGCCGTAGATTGCTTCAATCAAACCATCCCAACTGCTGACCCTTAGCTCCTCGCAAATCATTTGGCTTAGTGACGTCTGCGGCCCAGTGCCATCAATCTGTTGCAAAACCGCCGCGACCGCTTCGCGTCCGACACCGTATCCACTTCCAGCATCGTCGATTAGGTACCCGTAACCGCCGGCACGATGTTCTTTTCCACTGCTTGCGCCAAACGCGACCGAGCCCGTCCCAGCGATCACAACAATACCTTCGCCGCCTGGAAGTGCACCGCGAAAAGCAGCGAAATAGTCCGGCACAAGCCGGATTTTGGTGTTGGGATAGATGGCCTGAAGTTCGCGTAAGGCATCGATGCGGCGGGATTCGAAGGAGAAACCGGCGACCGCAGCACAGAGTGAGTCAATCTGCTCTGGTGCCGCGCCGCAGGCTGCCACGGCCTGCTTGAGATTGCCGAGTGCGTCTGCGAGGGGCATGAACGCGATGTTGCATGGTCCAGAAAGGCCCTCGCCAACTAAGCCTGCGAGATGTGTCTGTCCATGCGCGACGGAATGAGCCGCGGCGCTGGTTTTGGTACCGCCGCCATCCACGCCAACGACAATGGCTTGAGACTTCATGCTGCGAGCGCGGCGAGCGCGAGGAGGTGGTTGATGTCGTTGAGGCCGCGGATCACCGGCGGATGGTCGTGCGTGAACCAGATTTCGCTCAGCGACGTGTTGTCGAGGTGGAATCTGCGGCCGAGCCCCGGACGGACGCCGAGTGCCTCAGTAAATAAGTAGCGCAGCGAGCCGCCGTGACCGACAATCATGACACGTTCCGTGCTGCGAGTGTGCCGCGCCAATATTTTGTTGAGGGCGGAGGCTATTCTTTGGGAGCAGTCTTTGGCGCTTTCGCCGCCTGGAACAAGAGTCGTGGTCTCCCACTCTTCCATCTCCTCGTTCTCCTTGCCGCGCGCCACAAACCGGTGCCAAAGTTCAGGGAAACGCTCGCCAATCTCGTCGCCGGTCATCCCCTCCCATTCACCCCAGCCAGTTTCGCGCAGGTCAGTCATCGCCTCTACTTCAAGGTTTTGGTAGAGTGCAACACACTCCGCCGTGCGCACAGAGCGAAGTGCGTCACTGGAATAGATCGCATCGATTTTGACCGAACGCAGTCGCTCGGCCAGCGCCTGTGCCTGCCGCGTGCCATGCGCCGTCAATGTGCTGTTGGTCCATCCCTGAATGCGGCGCTCCACATTCCACTGAGTCTCGGCATGACGCGCGATCAAAAGCTGCATGGTCAGATTATAGCATTCCGCCGACAGTACATCAGGTCGATTATTCTGTATGGACGCTATTCGAGTGAGGGAGTTCGCTGTGACGCCAATGAATGTTCGGGATCAGGGCCAGCGTCAGAAAGATTGCGGGCGCAACAATCAGCGTGAAGATGGGCGAAACCAGCAGTCCGCCGATCACCGCGATTGCAAGTGGCTTTTGCATGGCCGCGCCTGCGCCAAGACCCGCCGCTAGGGGTGCAAGGGCGAGAATCGCACCGACAGTAGTCATCAAGATCGGCCGGAGCCGTTGCTGACCGGCCCGGGCGAGCATCTCGGGAATTTGGGCCGGACTTGTACTTCCAGATTCCTTAGCAAGTCTGTTGAACGAATCGAACAAAACGATCCCGTTCTCGGTGACAATGCCGATGATCATCACCATGCCGGTCATTGAGGAGATATTGAGCGGCGTCAACGTGATCGCCAGCGCAACGACCACACCAATAAGCGACAAGATTGCCGCAATCAACAATGCGAACGCCTGTCGAAACGAGCGAAATTGAATGACCAAGAGCGTGGTGACGAGCAGCAGCGCGGCAAGCAGCACCGAGGCAAGCTGAGTGAACGACTCCTGCTGACTGGCATACTGGCCGCCATACTCGACCGAATATCCCGGCGGAAGTTTGATCTGCCTTGCGACTTTCGCCTGAACATCGCGCACCGCGCTGCCGAGGTCCCTGCCAGAAAGCCCTCCCGTGACGGAGATCATTGGGCGCTGGTCTTCACGCGTGATTTGGGTTGCGCCAGCGTTGGTGGTGAATGTCGCCAGTTCCGACAGCGGCACGGGACCGCCCGTCACGGGCGACTGAATGGTCAGTTGGCTGAGTTGGGTTGGGTCGAATTCCTGGCCGGGATGGCTGATCAGGATACGAACAGGGACGCTCTGCTCACCCTCCTGAATCTGCGTCGGCTCGATGCCGTCAAGTGACGCGCGGGCGGCGTTTTGAACATCCTGCGCCGAAAGGCCGTACCGCTGCGCCCTGGCCGTATCGACATTCACCGAAACTTCGATTCCCGTACCGACTATGCCGTTGTTGGTATCGACGACACCATGCGTGTTGTCGAGGAGATCTTCGATCTGCTGCGCAATCGGCTTCAACTGGTTAAAGTCTGGGCCGAAGACCTTTACTTGTATCGGCGACGGGCTGCCAGCAATATCTCCGACATTGTCCTGAAGGATCTGACTGAAATCTACTTGCAGCTCAGGCACCTGGGCTCCAATTTTGTCGCGCAGGTCGGCCATGATCTCATCGACTGGGCGACGATCCGTGCTTCGGAGCTTGACCGAAAAGTCGCCCTGGTTTACCGGCGTAATATCAAAACCAAGCTGCAAGCCTGTTCGTCGTGACCAGCCCTCGATCTCGTTGTCCGATGAGAGGATCGCGCCAACTTTTCGGCAAGCGACATCGGTCTCGGCGAGGGAAGTACCAGCAGGCGCCATGTAGTCGAGGATAAATCCGCCCTCGTCGAACTCGGGGAAAAAACCAGTTTGGAGCTTGCCGAAGACGACAAATGCAACGATCGCCACTGGGATGAGGGCCACCAGAATCCAGACGCGGCGCTTCAAACTAGCGGCAAAGAACAGCTTGGACCGCGCAGGCTTGGAATCATCGTCCGGCTTTTTGGGCACTCCATGACGTCGCAAAACGCGCTGCGCGACTAGCGGCGCTAGCAGAACCGACAGCAGCAGCGAAATGAGCAGCATCGCAGTCATCACGATTGCCAGCGGGCCGAAAAACTGACCGGTAACGCCACTCAACAGTGTCAATGGCAAGAATGCGACGATGGTCGTCAGCGACGAGCCGACCATTGCGGGACCTGTTTTGTACAGGCCATTCGCGACCGCGTCGGATGGCGTATGGCCGAGTTCGATCTCGTGATATATGCTTTCGACCACGACAATGCCGTCGTCGATCACAAGTCCGAGCGCGATAGCGACAGCGCCCAGGGTCATGATGTTCATGCTCATTCCAAGCAGACGCATCGCGGCGAACGTGATCAGGAGGGTGACCGGCAGCAGAAGAAGTACCACGCTGGCCGCCCGCAGGTCTTTCAAGAAGAGCAGAAGCACCACTAGCGCAAGCACCGCACCGACGCTGATCGCTTCGATCACGCTGGACTGCGATTCACGCACAATCTCGGACTGATCGTAAAAGGGCGAGAAGATAATGCCTTTAGGAAGTGTTGGCTTGAGTTGCGCGAGCGTATCCCGAATACCCTGAGCGACATCGACCGTGTTGCCCTCTGGCTGCTTGACCACATTGATCAAAACGGCGTCATGCCCGTCGCCGCTTGTTTCGACCGTTCGCCGCTCAGTGGAGCGTGTGACAGTGCCGATGTCGCCAATTGTGATCGGGATTCTGCTTTTGACTGCCACCGTCACGTTTCGGACATCGTCTGCATTCTTAAGCAGTCCTGAAACCAAAACCTGATATTCGAGATAGGAGTGACTGAACGATCCGACCGAGGCGATTGAGTTCGTTTGAGCTAGCGCCTGTTGGACTTGATCGATGGTGACGCCGCGCTGAACCAGCGATGTTGGGCGCAGTTCAATCAGATAATCAGGCGTATCGCCGCCTTGCACCATAATCTGACGAACGCCCTTTACGCGCATCAGACGAGGCCTTAGCGTATACATGGCAAGCTGCCTAAGCTGTTCGGGCGTGATCGTATCGGAATAAATGCTATAGCCGACGACGGGAAATACGGATGGGTTGAGCACTTCTGCCGTTGCGTTCGCGCCCGGCGGAAAATTAGGTTTCGCGTCATTGATTGCCGTCTGCACCTTTTGCAGAGTCGGCTGCATATCCGTGCCCCAGGCGAATGTCACATCCAGTTCATCCGATCCACGCTGGGTCGTGGTAAATATTCGTGTGACTCCAGGAACACCCGCGAGCGAACTTTCGAGGGGCCTAGTGATCTGCGCCAGCACCAGATTTGTCGGCGTGTCGCCAGCGTCGGTCGTGACGATGATTCGCGGGACGGTCAGAGTTGGAAAGATTGCGACAGGAAGCTGGAAAAGACAATAGACACCTGCGAGCACAAGCAGGATCGTCGCGAGGATCAAGGCGCGCTGATGGACAACGATCCAGTTGCTAAGACGATCCAAGCGGCACGCTCGCTTTCACTGCATTAACCCTAGAGCCATCCGGTAGACCATACTGGCCCGTAACGGCAACCATGTCGCCCGCGTCAACACCGCCGGAAACCTCTTCCATGCCCTTAACATCCGTGCTACCACTCTGAAGGAGACGGACATTGCGGACATGTGCAACGCCCGTGTTGTCCACCACGTACACGCTCGTCTGGCCTGAGTTCGGATCCGTAATCAATGCTTGCTTCGGGATCAGGATCGCGGAGCGTATGCCAGTATCGATCTGGCCAGTCGCAATCATGTCGTCGCGCAATTGATTTGCAGCTCCGGTCGCATCGAAGGATCACCGTGACCGGAATCGCACCGGTGGACGGATCAATCTGATTTCCGGCGCTTGCCACTGTGCCGTGAAAGACGCGTCCTGGAAATGCATCGAGCGCAAAAGTTGCTGCTTGACCTCGGTGAACTCGCCGCGCGCTGCTGGCGGGAACCTGCGCGATCCATTGCAGGCGGCTTGTATCGACCACGGTGACGATCGTCGCGCTCGGGTCCACAGTTTCGCCGGCCGCTGCTGTTACGGCGACAGCTCGGCCGGGGATTGGGCTGTGAACTGCGGCCAGTCGCACCTGCGCGTCTAATGTCCGCAACGCACCTTCCGCCGAAAGCACTTGCTGCTGAGCGATGGCGATGTCCTGCTGCTTCGACGCGTCGTTCAACACCGATGCCTTGGCAGCGTCGACAGCGGCTTGCTGCGCACTCACCGTCGCCTGTGCGCTATCGACCGCGGCGTTCGCGTCTTCCACATCCTTTTGGGCAACAAGTCCGTCGCTGAAAAGTCTCTGTTGCCGATTATATGCGCTTGTCGCATTGCGCAACGCGGCTTGATCTCCTGCTAGCTGCGCCTCGGCTTGAGCGATGGAAGTCTTCGTATTGGATTGCTGCGAGAGCGCGGCTAGGCGCGCTTGGCGAACCTGCAACTGATTCTGCGCGATGGTCGCCTGCGCCTGCTGGATCTGGCCCTCCAACGACGCAGTGGACATCTGCGCAACTAGCTGCCCTCTCGCTACATCCTGGTTCGGTTGAACGTATACACCCTGGAGCTGTCCGGCAAACGGCGGCGCGATCTTGGCTTCGTGCCCAGGAAGAGGAGTCAGCGTGCCGCTCGCCTGGATCGAATCTGTGATCTGACCTACACGGGCAGCGGTCGTCTCTACGACTGGCAGCTTATCGGTGGTCGAAGATGAGTCCGCGCCGGAACTACCTGCGTCCTTGTGTCCGCAACCAGCCGATAGCAGGCTGGCAGTACCGACGAAAAGCATTAAGGCGCGAATGCGCTTGTTCACGGCTGATCCTTTCCAAGGGTGCGTGCGAGCGCATACTCCGCGGCTTCGGCATCGTAGGTCGCCTGAATGTTGGCAAGACGCGCTTGCGCGAGGGCGGCCTCCGCATCGAGAACGTCGCGGATCGTATAGAGACCGGCGTCGTAGCCTTGCCTGGTTTTGTCGACGGAGACTTGCGCGATGCGCACCGAATCTCCGATGGGTGTCAGTCTTGCCAGGGCACCTCGAGCGGTTTCAAAGGCTTGGAGCGCTTCGGCTGCGGCTTCGCGCTGCGCCTTGACATAATTTGCCTGCGCACTCTGCAAATTGGCGTTCGCCTCTGCCGCTTGCTGAGTTGCTAGACCGCCGTCACTGAGTGGAATTGTGACGCTAATCTGTGCGACATCCAGTCGGGAGAATCCGGTCAGGTCCTTGCTGCGCGTATCCGATACTGATAGTCCAAAGCTGGGAGCACGCGCGGTGCGGGCTTGATCAATCGCGGCCTTCGCAGAATTTTGCTGGGCATGCGCGATGCGGGCATTGAGCGATAGCGATGATGCCGCTCGCTGCACCATATCCGGCGAAGGTAAGGTTGTCGTCGCACCAGAAAATGCCGGTTCGACAATCGTAAGCGGCGCATCTGCGGGTCTGCCGATCAGATTATTTAGTGCCTCCCTCGCCGCATCGACTTTCGTCTGGTTCGATGCCACATCAGCCTGCGCATTCAGTACGGGTACTTGAGTGCGAGTGATGTCGATCTGCGCCCCGGCGCCGTCTTGGAATCTTTTAGTCGCCGCATCCTCATCCGATTGCGCCTGAGCGAGCGTCTGCTGCGATGCCGCCAGAATCGCCTGATCGCGCAACAGTTCAAAGAAGGCATTTTGGACTTCGGCAATTGTGGTTCGCTGCGCCACTTCAAACTGTGCCTGTGTCGTTACCAAATCCGCTGATGCGGCTTGTTGCTGCGCGTTTAGCTTGGCGTTGTTCGGAAGTGGGATTAGCAAGCTGTTCGCAGTGGTGCCGAACGTCTCCTGCGTAGGCGGCGGCTGAAAGACGCTGCCGTTTGACAAGCTGTCGATGGAATTGAAGCTAAGTTGCAATTTACGTTGTGCGCCAACCTGCGCTACCCTTGCCTGACTCGCCGAAATGGCTGTGCGAGCCGACGTTATCGCAGGGTCGGATTGCTCGGCGAGCTGGCTGACATCTGCAATTGTAAGGGTTTGCTTGAGCGAACCATCGGCAAATACGTGGACTGGCAAAGCGATCAAAGAGGCCAATGTGCTCAGCAACAGGGCGAAAATCAGCAGCGGTCGGTCGTAAGCAGCGCGTCTGAAGAAACTTCTTGGCATAAAGGAGAATTGTTGCAGAATAGATCTGATCGCTTGCGGCGAAACTATTATGCAATAAGACGACGCAGAATCGACTTTGTTCCGCAAAGTTATTTTCGAAGTCCGTGAACTTCTATCCGAGAAGCCTGCCGCAATTTTCGCAGGTGACAAGCTGCTTTGCGTCAGTTACGCGGGTGGCATCCATTAGCGAAATCTGGTTATGACATGCGGAGCAGTGGTGGTCATCGACCCGCGCGATCGCGACACCGCTGCTTTGCGGGCGCGACCGGATCGCTTCATACTTTTTCAAGAGTGCAGGATCGCCGATCTGTGCCACTTGTGCTGCCCGACGATCGTTTAAGTTACGCGTCTCGGCGTCAATCCGATCGATGCTGGATCGGTAGTGGTTTTTGACGCTCATTAACTCACTCTGTTCAGCCGTAGAGCGCGCCTCAGCTTCATTGAGCCGCTCTTTGGCGTTTTCTACTTGGTCGAACAATTCGAGTATTTTCGTGTCGAGCGTCGCACGTTGCCGATGAAGTTGGTTGAGCTCTTTTTCGACATTGGCGATCTCGCGAGCGTTTGTGACCTGCCCCGAGCGCATGCGCTGCTCGTACTGCTTAACTTTGTCCTCAACACCCTTAAGCTCAAGTTCGGAGTCTTTGAGCGATCCAGAAAGGCCCGAAGATTCGGCACGCGCCTGCTCCAACGCCGCAAGTGCCGTGGCAACCTTCGCCTGCTGCACAGTTCCATTATCGAGGTGTGCGCGAGTCCGAGTGAGCCGGTCGCGGTCGCTATCGATCTTTTGCAGTTCGAGCAGCAAATCCAAATCTTCGCGGAGAGTGTTACTCATGATCGGAGATTGTAGCACTGACGCTGGTTAACTCGAATCATCATCGTATGCTTTCAATTTAGCAGTAGCTTATCTGCAGTGGGACAGGTGTCCCTGCCTGTCTTACTTATCGCTACCCGTGCCACCTGTTCTTGCGCGAACGTCCTAGCAAAGAGAGGAGAGGAGAGATTTCTCTACGCTCTCGTTCCTCGGTTGGTCGAATTGAGATGTACGAACAAATATTCGTTTTCAAACGCTAACGCTGGTACAATTGCAACACCTATGGCCAAAACTGTCACCCGTTATGTTTGCCGTGCGTGCGGGTTTGAAACGCCGAAATGGATGGGCAAATGCCCGTCATGCGACGACTGGGGAACGCTGGATGAAACCATGTTCACGCAGCCGTCTAAATCGGCGGCGTCGGGCGCGCAGCGCTCGGGCGGCTTTGTCAGCAGCCTCGCCGCAAGGCGTCCACAGCATCTTGCGGATGTCGCGTCGCCAGCCGAGGAGGGCCGATTCTCGACCGGGATAGGCGAGTTCGATCGTGTGCTTGGCGGAGGGATCGTTCGTGGCGCCCTGATTCTCATTGGCGGCGATCCCGGGATCGGCAAATCCACCTTGCTGACGCAGATGGCCGGGTTTTTGGCCTCTCAATCTGGAACCGTACTCTATATATCGGGCGAAGAGTCTGCTCCACAGATCAAAAGGCGGGCAGAGCGACTTGGCATCACCAATTCGCACGGCCTGATGCTTCACAACGAGACCGACGTCTCCTTGATCGATGCCACCGTACGGTCCGAATCCTCCCGTCCTGATTTCATTATCGTGGACAGCATTCAGACCATGCGCCATCCGGAGGTCGAGAGCACGCCGGGCAGTGTTTGGCAGGTCCGCGCCTGCACGAGCGCGCTTGCCGATCTCGCCAAGGGCGAAGGCATTCCTATCTTCCTGGTCGGCCATGTGACCAAGGAGGGTTCGCTTGCAGGCCCAAAGGTGCTGGAGCATATGGTCGATACGGTGCTTTCATTCGAAGGCGACCGCCATTCGATGTACCGGATCCTGCGGGCGAACAAAAACAGGTTCGGCTCAACCGACGAGCTTGGCATCTTCGAGATGCGCGAGTCTGGGTTGACGGAGGTGACCAATCCTAGCGAGCTTCTTCTCGCCGAGCGTCCGCTGCATACGGTCGGATCGGCCGTGACTGCCGTAATGGAGGGTTCGCGCCCGCTGCTGATCGAGGTGCAAGCGCTGGTCGCACCCTCTTACTTGACCAATCCCCGGCGGTCAGTCACAGGCATGGATCAAAACCGCGTCCACATGATTTTGGCCGTTTTGGAAAAGCGGGCCGGGCTGATGCTTGGCCAATCAGGATGTCTTCGTCAACATCGCCGGAGGCGTACGTGTCGGCGAGCCGGCCGCGGACTTGGCCGTCGCGCTCGCAGCGGCATCGCATATTCAGAACGTGCCGGTCGATCCGCGCACGATATCGATTGGCGAGGTCGGCCTCGCTGGCGAAATCCGCGCAGTGCCAAATATTGAAAAGCGATTGCGCGAGGCTTCTCGGCTTGGATTCGAGCGTGCTCTGATCAGCACACGAAACCGCGCATCACTGAAGATGAAGGAGTTCGAAAAGATGAAAGTGCTAGGTGTGGACACGGTCAAGCATGCGATTCTAGAGGGTGTGGATACAGGCAGGTAGGAGACCGACCTAGCCCGGCAACAAATTGCCACCCCTCCCGCAACGGGAAGGGAAGGAACCGCTAAGAATCAACGTTTTTCTGTTCTTTGCTCCCCTTTCCTATTCTGTACGGGAAAGGGGCATGGGGAAAGGGCTTATGACGTGTTCCCCTCCCAGCCCTCCTTCGGGTAAACTGCCACCACGAAGCGCGCCGAAACCAGCGTGCTTAGAACTTATTTCGACCACCCATCCCTTGATCTCAACGGAGATTTTGTGAGAGCGGGTTTTAGGAGCGCCCATGAGCTGGCACTACACCGCTGAGAAAATTCAGCGGCTGATCAACGACCTTTCCGGCAGCATCGTCCGCGAAAGTCTTCCCTGCGAACCCTTTTCCCTAAGTCGCGATGGAAAGCCTGATTCTTCGATTAAAGCGGGCGACACGATCCAGGCGCAAAACGAAACCCTCACGTTGCAGGGCATCGTTTACAGTTCCGCGAGTCATGGAACGGCCACAACCTGCGCCTCGCGCTGAAGCACGGTTGGCGCCGAGTCGCTGGTCTATGTCGATGGCAAGCCAGTGCAGGCGATCGACCGCTTTCACCATGACCTGCTCTTGGACGAGCATGCCAAAGCCGGCAAAACGTCCGACATTCGCATAGAAGCGTATGTCGGCTCGGTTGTCAGTGCCGTTCGTACTGCGTGGATGAACGAGATAGGCCATGCGCTGAACGACTCTTCGCCGGCAGTTCCGGTCACACTCGCGGTTGCGGAATACCAGATTATCGACCGCGACACGGAAGCGCTGTATTTTGACCTAATCGCGGCATTTGGTGCGCTTAAGACGTTCGACGAAAACTCGCGGATCAGCACGATTGTGTTTGAAGTCCTCGACAAGACCCTCAACATTTTGGACTTTCGGCATGGCGCAAAATCGGAGCAGCTTTATGCTTCCATTGCTTCGGCGCACAAGTTCATCCAGTCTGAGCTTTACGGCAAGTACAAAGCCGACCCCGCATTGACGCCTGCCATGCTCGCGGTCGGTCATGCCCATATCGACACCGCTTGGCTATGGCCACTTGCGCATACGCGTGAGAAGATCGGACGCACGTTCACGTCGCAATTGACGTTCACCGAGCTGTATCCGGACTACGTCTTCACGTGCTCGCAGCCCCAGCAATACGCATACATCAAGGAAGACTATCCCGAAGTTTTTGAGCGCATCAAAGGCGCGATCAAACGCGGCCAGTGGGAAACGGTCGGCGGGATGTGGGTCGAAAGCGACTGCAACGTCGTTTCCGGCGAATCGCTTGTGCGGCAGTTTCTGTTTGGCCAGCGTTTCTTTGAAAAGGAATTCGGCCAGCACAATGATGTCCTGTGGCTTCCAGATGTCTTCGGATACGCGGCAAATATCCCGCAGATCATCAAAAAGAGCGGCATGAAGTACTTCATGACGATCAAGATCTACTGGAGCCAGGTCAACAAGCCCCCGTACCAGACGTTCGAGTGGGAGGGTATTGACGGCACGTCAGTCCTAACACACTTCGCGCCGGGCGGCGACTATAACGCTAACGTGACGCCGGAGCAGACCGTGAAATTTTGGAACGCCTACAAACAGAAGAACCTCAACGACTCTGCGCTTTATATCTTCGGATACGGCGACGGCGGCGGCGGGCCCACCCGGCAGATGCTCGAATCCGCCAAGCGCCTAAAGAGTTTTCCGGGCATGCCGCGTGTCAAGCATAGTTCAGCGCAGCACTTTTTCGAATCGCTGGAAAAGCAGGTCGAAGGCAATCCTATGCTGCCGCGCTGGGTCGGTGAGCTTTACCTGGAATATCATCGCGGAACATACACGTCGCAGGCCGACAACAAGCAGTTCAACAGGCGGTCCGAGATCGCGCTGCAGACGGCTGAGCAGCTCTCATCGCTGGCGATGCTCACAGCCGGTGCGGAATATCCCCAGGAGCAGATCAACAAGGCGTGGGAGCTGACACTCCTTAACCAGTTCCACGACATCATCCCGGGTTCATCGATCGCTGCCGTTTACGAAGATAGCGATAAGGACTACGCCGCCATCTTGGGTGCGGCGGATGAAGCCATTAGCGGCGCGATCACATCGATTGCCGCGAGTGTTGCGGCAGATCCCGGCGAACTGGTCGTTTATAATCCGCTTTCATTCGCGCGGGCAGACGCCGCTGCATTCCCAAGATCGTACGGTTTGTCCGGCCAGGATGTGACCGACCTCAAGGGAAATCTTCAGACTCTGGTCTCGCTTCCGGAAATCCCATCACTCGGCTATGCGGTACTACCCAGAGTCGCGTCCGCCTCCTCAAAAGGTGAACTGAGCGTAACGCCGACTTCTCTTGAAAACGATTACTTCAAGATCACACTCGACAAGAAGACCGGCGAGATTACGTCGCTGCTTGATAAGCGGACTGGCGCAGAGGTGATCGATCAGAACAGCTACTGCAAAGGCAACGCGCTGCTGTCGTTCGAAGACCGACCGCTGACCTACGATGCATGGGACATCGACATTTTTTATCAGGATAAGATGTACGCGGTCACCGAACAAAGTTCGATGACCGTCGTCGAAGACGGCCCGCTTCGCGCGTCCATTGAAATCAAGCGCGAATTTGGACGCAGAAGCACGGTGACGCAGCGCATGTCGGTCTGGCGCGATCTGTCGCGGATTGATTTCGACACCCTGATCGATTGGCAGGAGCGCTCGACTTTGCTAAAGGCGGCGTTCCCGGTGAATGTCCATTCGCCCAAGGCCACGTTTGACATCCAGTTCGGCAATGTCGAGCGGCCAACTCATTGGAACACGAGTTGGGACTGGGCGCGATTTGAGGTCTGCGGCCATAAGTGGGCCGATCTCTCTGAGGGCGGCGAGCACGGCTACGGTGTCGCACTGCTTTCGGATAGCAAGTACGGCTGGGACATCAAGGGCAATGTGATGCGCCTGACCCTCTTGAAGGGAGCGGAAACCCCCGATCCCGGAGCGGACATCGGCATACACCACTTCACCTATAGCTTAATGCCGCATGTCGGAGACTGGCGAAGTGCTGGAGTGGTTCAGCGCGCGTACGAGTTGAATGTCCCTGTCAAGGCCGCGATTGCGCCGGGCGGGGGCACGTTGCCGAACCGAAGGTCTTTCTTATCAACCGACAGCGCCAACATCGTGATCGAGACCATTAAGAAGGCCGAGGACGACGATTCGATCATTGTGCGCCTGTACGAATCGTTTGGCCAGCGCGGCGCGGCAAAATTGACATTCT
Organism: uncultured Armatimonadota bacterium; assembly: GCA_963699265.1. Lineage (GTDB taxonomy): Bacteria > Armatimonadota > Armatimonadia > Armatimonadales > Capsulimonadaceae > CAXSEA01. The sequence goes on from OY969427.1 coordinate 5,028,987, forward strand.
TCCGAAACATCAAATCGGCGAAATCCGTAAACCTGATGGAGAACGAAACCGCTGAGGCAAAGGCGGATAAGATTTCTGTGTCGGGGGATGAGTTGAGCTTCTCGTACACGCCGTACGAGATCAAGACGTTCAAGATTAACTTGTAGGACGTTTGGTCGGTTTGCCGGATGCCCTGACCGCCGACTGGATGTGTGCTCACGGATGCGGTCCGATGATTGCAGGTCGGCGCAGCGGGTCCGATCGTTCTTTAACGTAAGCTCGCTATTACGGCGCTTTCCCTGGTGACTGGCTTCCAGCCCAGTTTGTTTTCACTTCCGGAAATCTACAGCGCAAACAGCTGATTCAATTTAGACACCTTTTGAATAAGCCTCACGCAAGCAAGTCAACATGGCAAGCCATTTCTGGTTTCTTTACGGATTATATAAGGGCATTTGGGAAACGATCCTGTGCGCTATATGGGTCACGATCCTTTGGCGGCTACCGCCGCAAAGCCGAAAGAGGAACGCTCGCTGGATAATGCCGATGTTCGGAAGCGACTGTCTGGGAGCTGTCTACAGATATATTGCAAATATTCAGTCAGTATTTCAGATTCACCTTGCTCATCAAATTTGGCGCGACATGGGCTACATAGGATACGTACAGGATTTGCTCTACCTTGCTGGCGTCATCGCAGTTCTCAATACCATTACCAGTCGGGACAGCATTTTTTCCATGCGGACCGCTGCATCAACGGCCGATGCCGACTCCTGGCCGCCGGCTCCCAAACTCTAACCAAGCATAGCGCGCGTCCACTCCAGTTCACTTCGCCTTCGACGTGCCTTTGCCGTTCAATTGCCGAATGTCCTGCCTAGAATTCGGTTAATTGGTGCCGGGTGCCCTCTCTATGTTGCGACAATTTGGTGCCAGGTGCCCTGCCCAGTTTCTGCAAATCTGGTGCCATGTTCTAGCTTCCGGGGGCTGTGAAAGTATTCCGACACAAATTGGCCCGAAAACTTTCGTCTCTCTAGGATCGCCTGCGAGGTGAGTCTGGCCAAAAACATGACTTTGGACTCACGCGAAATGGAATGTATTTTCGAAAATCTCGAATACTTTCACAGCCCCTCCGAGCTAGCCATGTCCGTAAATGTAACCGGTTGACAACAGCGGCTTCAAACTGCGAAGCCGGTTCTCGCGTCCATAATATTCTTGCGCGACGAACTGAAGATTTTGGATAATGAACGGGGAGCGTCAGCGATCAATGTCACAGTATCGCTGACATAGCGCGATAGGACATGCTTAGCTCGGAAGCTAAAGCATGGCACCAGGCACGCCGAAGCTAGCCAGGGCACCCGGCTCGTTGCGCCGGAGTACAACATGGGTGGCTTTCTCCGACGCAACGAACTGAATGCATTCGTATCCCAGAGCGCGCATGTCAATCCCGTCAAAGAGTCGCTCCCCCTCTCCCAACAGAACCGGCGATATGGCAATATGAAGGTCATCGACGAGGCCTGCACGAAGATATTGCTGGATAGTGTTAGCTCCGCCGCCAATGCGAACATCCAAACCGTTGGCTGCGTCGCGCGCTCGATCAAGCGCCTCGGTAATTCCGCCTGTGATGAAGTAAAATGTCGTTCCGCCTTCCATCTCGATGGGCGGGCGCGCGTGATGCGTCAAGATGAAAGTTGGAACGTGATACGGTGGGCTGTCCCCCCACCAGCCTTTCCAGTTTAAGTCAGGCCAAGCACCTCGAATGGGGCCGAACATATTTCTGCCGAGAATCCATGCGCCCACATTCTTGAAACCCAGGGCAGCGAAGTCGTCGTCGATCCCCGTAGTGCCACCTTCGGCACCAAGTACGGTCTTTTGAAATGTGCGCGTCGGGACAAGCCACTGCGGCAAGCCTGTTCCGCCAACCCCAAGCGGATTTTCGATGTCCTGATTTGGGCCAGCTCCATATCCGTCTAGCGAGATGGTGAAGCAATTAACTCGGACACGTGTCATTTTTGTTTTTCCTTAACTTGACGGCTAATAATTGTGCGCACAATCTAAATGAAATTACACCTTTTGCTGCGGCAGATGCGGGAGGAACGCACCGTCGTATCGTTCCACTTTCGGAGCTGCTGACCCTGCCTGCTTCACGTCTAGTTTGCCCAATATTCTAGCATGCGAGCAAAATATCCTGAACTTGGACACTATAGCTTGTCGCCAGAAAGCCGCACCTATCCAAGGCACCCGGCTTAGCTTCATCGCGGCTATAATAAGTCGGAAATGGACGAGCGCAAAGAAGCTATTGAAACCATCGCGAAGATGCCGCCGCACAGCCGGACGTTGCTGATCGGTGCGTCCGACACCGGCAAGACCACGTTCGCGATGGAGGCCATCAACATTCTGATACTTCGAGGTCGCCTGCCTGTCGCCGTAGTCAACTCCGACATTGGTCAATCGGAAATCGGCCCGCCAGGAGTGGTTGGCCTCGGCTGGCTGCCGTCCGATCCGCGCCCCGCGCCGATTCGCTCACTTGGAAATATTCCCCTTGTGGCTGGCGGGTTCGTCGGCGCAACGTCACCTGCGGCAAATCCGATGGAATGGGTGACGCAAACCGCGCAAATGGTGAACCTGACCGACCAGATGCATCCGCGTCCGGTGAGCATCATGATCGATACGCCAGGGTATGTGACTGGCTCGGGCGTCAACGCGCTCCGCTCTTTAATTGGACTGATCCGGCCAAATCTGATCCTCGCGTTTGCAAGTGGCGAGGAGCTAGAACCGATCATCAGGCCGCTCGCCATGCTTTCGGTGCCGAACTTGCAGATTCTTGGCGTTCCCGTCGATCCGAAGGTCGGTCGCAAGACACCAGCGATGCGCACGACCAAGCGCGCCGCTCGATTCGCCGAACGGTTTCAGGGCGCGTGGAACATGATGCTGCAATGGGACTCCGTCGTGTTTGAGAACACCACCCTTTCTTACGGCGAAGCGCAACTACCTCATCAACTGAGGTTTGTCAATATGGCGCTTGGCGGGACCTGCCTTTATGCGGAAAAGCACTTCGACGGCCTTCTTACAGTCGTGATGGACGACAGCCCGCCTCCGACAAAAGTCTCGAATACGGGTATCCTGGAGCAGCATTTCCACGCGTCGAGTGTTGCTGTGGCAGGGATCGGCAGATTCAACGATCTGCTGTGCGGGCTTATCGGCCCGAAAGGCGACCTTGCCGAAATCGGGATCATCAAGAGCATGGATTTTGAGCGAAGGCGTTTGGAGATCACTACTCGCCTAAAGCATCCGAGCGCAGTGGCGAAGATCGTCCTGGGTTACCTACGGATCAAACCTGACGGCCGCGAAATCGGTCAGGTGCATCCCAAGCAGGCGATTTGAGACGCAAAATTATTTGGATAGTCGAAAGGATTGATCAGTTTGAAGCTCACACGCATCGCGGCCGTAGGGCTGTTTTTGTCGATTGCTGCGGCGGGCGCAGCGACCGGTCACGGCGCATACAAAGCGACACCACTTTATCATCAGGTCCGGAAACTCTCGCTACCGGGAGCTGATGGCTGGGACTACTTGTTTGTTGACGCGGGAGGGCGGAAGCTCTATATTTCGCGTGGAACTCATGTGCAGATCGTTGATCTCAAGACGTTCACGCTTGCAGGCGATATTCCCGACACCAACGGCGTCCACGGGATTGTAGTCGATCCGAAAAATGGTCACGGCTTCACCAGCAATGGCCGCGCAAATGCGGTCACCATTTTCGACACGAAAACTCTGGCCAAGATCGGCGATGTGCCAACGGGCGAAGGCCCCGACTGCATCATGTTCGACCCATCCACCGAGCGCGTGTTCACGTTCAATGGGCGCAGCAGCACGTTCACAGCCATCGACGCCAAGACCGGCACCGTGATTGCGACTGAGCCGCTGCCGGGACGGCCGGAGTTCGCGCAACCTGACGGCAAAGGTCACATTTACGACAATTTGGAAGACAGAAGCGAAGTCGTGGAGATCGACGCGAAGACGCTGAAAATCATGAATTTGTGGCCGCTTGCTCCGGGTGACAGCCCGTCGGGCCTGGCGGTGGATGGCAGGAATCGACGCGTGTTTTCGGTTTGCGACAACCAAAAAATGGTCGTGCTGGACGCCGACACTGGTCAGGTTCTTGCCACGCCGACAATCGGCAACGGTCCCGATGCGTGCGCGTTTGACGTCAAAAAGCGTCTGATCTTCAGCCCGAACGGTGAGGACGGCACGATTACCGAAGTCCGCGAAACCAACCCTGATCAGTACGATATTCTCGGCACAGTCACGACCCAATCCGGCGCGCGCACCATTGCTCTCGATACAAAAACGGACGACGTCTATACTGTTACGGCTACAGCTGTGCCTAGCCCCGAAACTGCTCCTGGTGAGCGCAGGCGACGGACATATGCGCCGGGGTCGTTCGTTGTGCTTGAATACGCCCCGTAGTCCGTTAACGTTCCCTGCCGATCTGATTGATTGCCAGCTTGCGGTTGGCTGCAAAATCCGGCCCGAAACCTGGTATCCTCGCTAGGAGGGTCAAACAACAGACTATGGTGGCTGAAGGCATTTCGAAACGGCGGCAGGATGCATTGGATCGCCTGGCAAAAGTAGGGCCGAGGGCGTCGGCGGCGTCGCGGGATCGCAATGGCGAGCGACCTGAGGGGACACTTACACTTGGTGAGACGGCAGAACGAGTGGGTGTCACTAAGCAGGAAGTCCGTGAACTGCTCGAGCGACCGGAGTATGCGTCGCGCTTGGTCAGAAAGCCTGGAGCGCAGATCGATCTTGCCAGCCCGACACGCGGCGCGCTCGTTCCAGAACTTCTGATTGACGAGCTCAAAATCGCCATCAACGCCGCTGCAACTGTGAGCGCGTCAGTCGAATCGACCCCGCCGCAGGATAGCGCTCAGTCCGTGGAATCGCCCGCGGAGAGGGTTGAGGAATCCAGCGCGCCGCCAAAGCCGGAAGCAACGCGCGGCTCACAGCCCACCGAGATGTCGCTCGCGATCATCTACGAACGACTCCTAAACGAAAAGGATATGCGCATCGCCGATTTGCGCGCCGAAATTGAGCACTTGCGCGCAGTTTTGGATCGCGAACAGCAATCGCTGGCACGGACTCAGGCCCTTCTCGCGCTGCAGGCACCACGTCAGCCCGAGCCGGTGGAGTACACGGACGCCGAGTTCGACGAGCGGGATTTGGATGACGAAGAGGCCGTATCCGAGGTGGTCTCACCGATAGAAGATGCGGAATCTGCGTCAGAGGAAATACCGGAAGCATCACCTGCTACAGGCGACGTGACACCGGTACTGGATATCGACGACGATTGGAGCGAGGTCGCGGTTGTGGCGCCCGATGTTTCGATGAACGGTACTGCTGGAACAGATTCCGTGAGTGCCGAGTTGCCGTCAAAGTCGTCCGAACCCACAATCGAGATGACTTTGCCCATGTCCCATATGGTGGAACAAGCGCCACCCGAACGGACGCTAAAGTTCGAAGCTCAACCGGAACCGGTGATGGCCTCGACGACTCCGCCTGCAGTTTCGCGCTGGCGCTTTTGGCCGTGGTTTAAGAAGAGGTAGGATCCAGGACGACTTATTGCGCCGCGCGCTGCACTGGCGTTGAGGCGACGCGCCAGGTTATAGTCCTAATGTGTGCCGAAAAGTCCCCTCCGCCGCTAAACCAATAGGCGAAATCCTGCAAATCCGGGTACTTCTTAATGCCCCATATCCCTGAATCGCAATATTCGTCCGTATCCATTGCTAGCGCAATGAAGTTCCCGCCCTCGCAGCCGAAGTAATTCTCGGCCGGAGCGGTCTTGTCGCTGGCTCCCCCGGACATTTCGACGGGTACCCAGCCTATTCCAGTTGCGTAGAAGATTGATTTGACGTGGCAGTTCGCCAGGTCTTTTGGAGTTGCCGTATACGCCATATGTCCTGGCAGCGTAACGGCCGGAACGCCGTTGGCCCTTAGTGCTGAAACGAACAATTCAGACAGGCCGCCGCAATCAGACCAGTTCATGTTGCAAACGTGGGACGGCCGTCTGTCTTGTGTTGGCTCGTATTTATAGTCATAGTTTGCCCGAATGTAGTCGAATACACGTCTCGCGAAATTCAGATCTCTCTCGGCCGGCGACTTTCTAAGACTAGCGATATCGAGCCACTGTTGAAAGGTGTGGACTGTATAGTCGTGGTCGAGCGTTGGCCTTGTATATTGGGCTCGCTCCGATCTGCTTAGGATAGATATTGGCAGCATCGGAGGACCTGGTACTAACATACGACTGTACAGAACTGCTTTGATCGTTGCGACAGCCGTTATATCAACAGGGCCGGAATTGTCATTGAAATCTGCCTTAAGCATCAGTCGCCTTAATGGACCGGGTTCGTGGTAGTTGGTGCCGAAGATCCCCTTGTTCGTAATCTCCATTGTCTCGGTCACATTTCGTTGTGATCCGAGTTCAGGTGCGTACGGAACATAGACCCACCAGTGCGTCGCGAATGAAGCTGGGCAGTGCTCGTTGTTAGCTAGAACTGCGGTTACTGTCTGTACGGGTGCGGATTCGATGTGATATGGATCGTTGCCGTAAGGCGCTGCTATTTGAGCGGACGATGGGACTGGCAATGCGACTATCGCTAGAAGTGCGATGCAGCGGGAAAAAAGAAGGTATCGGGAACGCTTCATGGGAGAGTATTCTGCGCTCTTCCTTACAATTCCTCCCTTACAGATATCTCGCTTACACAGGCTTGACGACAACTTCCCACATCACTGTCCGATTGTTTGTCGAGTAGTCCCCGCTGCCTCTGAACCAAAGAGCAAAATCCTGCAGGTCGGTGTACTCTTGAACGCCGCGGAGTCCGGTGTCGTAATATACGTCCGAGTCCATGGCAAGCGCAATGAAGTTTCCGCCTTGGTGACCAAAGTAATCTGCCGCCGGCCTGGCTTTGTTGCTGACCGCTCCCGACATTTCCACTGGCACCCATCCAATTCCATCGGCATAGAACTGCGACTTGACATGGCACTGTTCATGGTCGTTCGGTCCGGAGGAGGCAGCCAAATGTCCTAGTAACGTGACCGCCGGAATACCGTTTGCCCTTAACGCAGAAACAAACAGGTCGGAAAGTCCGCAACAGTCCGTCCAATTTATGGTGCAAATGTACGAAGGATGGCGATTTTGGTGCCTATCGAATTGATAAGTGTAATTCGCGCGAATGCAATCGAACACGCGCCGGGCGAAGTTCAAGTCTCGCTCGTTCGGATATCTCCGAAGACCATTGGCCGTGAGCCATTGCTGAAAAGTTGGCGACTTATAGTCGTGGTCGGGGGTCGCCTGGGTATATTCGAACCTCTCCAACGACGTCAGTTCGTCAACGCGCTCCTTCGGGGGTCCTGGCACCAAAGTGCGGCTGTAGAGAGTCGCCTTAATCGTCGCTATTGAAGTCAAATCTAGAAAGCTGGACGAGTCGTCGAACTCTGCGCGCAGCAAGAGCCTCTTCTGCGGGCTCAGCTCCTGGTACGACGTTGCAATCACACCCTTGTTCACAACCTGCATGGTTTCGACGACATCGCGCTGCGATTCGAGATCAGGAGCATAAGGGACATAGACCCAGCAATGCCGTGCGGCCGCATCCGTACAGCGATCATTTTCCCCAAGCACCGCAGTAACCTTTTCAGCGCGCCTATTTTCGATATGATACGGAGCTTTGCCGTACGGCGCATTGGTCTGCGCAGATGACGGAGTTGTGAGAAGAAGAGCGCAAAGCGCTGCAGCGACGATCGAAATGAGGGCAGAATGAGAAGATCGGCGCATTAGGAGGTAATTCTTGGGAAATTGTTAGTCGCGCGCGTCGGCGAGCTGACGACCGACCGTAGTAAGCGGAAGCTGCTCCACTGTCCAATCGCTTGAGCTGGTCACCGCGTCATCGGAACCGTTCGCGCCCCACACCCAGAATCGAACGCCCTGCAAACCGCGCTGGTTTTTGACGCCATAGCGTCCCGCGCTGAGCTGCTGGTCGTTGTCCAGCGAAAGGGTTAGGAAATCGCCGTACGTGCGGCCAAAATAGGTCCAAAAGGGCGCGGACTTGTCGTAGGTTCCACCCGACATCTCGACAGGCACCCAGCCGATTCCTTCGGCGTAGAATTGCGATTTGACGTGGCAGTTGCCGTGGTCTTCCGGGCCGGCAGATTTGGCGAGCCGACCACAAAGTGCCAGGGCGGGCACTCCGCTCGCGCGCATCACGGCGACAAATAATTGCGACAAGCCGCCGCAATCTGTTTGGCGGACTTGGCAGATCATGGACGCGCGGCGATCCTGATCCAAATCATAGTCATACGTGTAGGTCTGGCGGATAAATTCGAACACGCGCAGAGCGAAGTCGAGGTCGCGCTCGTTGGGCATTCTTCGGAGCGAATTAGTGTCGAGCCAGCTTTGGAAACCAAGATCGTTATAGTCGATTGTCACGCTGTCTCGCGTGTACTCCGAACGCTGCGCCGCAGAAATTTGCTCAACCGGCGTTGTGGGCGGACCTGGCACAAGATTGCGGCGGTAAAGAGTTGCGATGTAGTCTACGGACGTGCTGAGTTCCGCGCCGTGGCGCTGGCCGTCATCTATCATCTGCGCCTGCAGGACAGTGCGGTTCAGCGGGCTAAGCTCGCTCCAAGAGGTCACCTTACACTGATGGCCTTGCACATCCATTTTCGAGAAAACATATTTCTGGTCGCCAGTTTCCGGCGCATCGGGAGCGTAGATCGTCCACTCTTTGGCATAGAGGTTTGGAAGGTCGTAATGGTCGGTCAACGTGGCGTGGATGCGCTGGACAGCGGTAGTTTCAATGTGATATTGCGCGCGCTGAAAGACGCTGCTGGCCGAACTGGTCGTGTCGGTCGATGCTTCACTGGATATCGAGGTGAGGCCGAATACAAGAAGCAGTACGGAGAGCAAGCCGCCGTAGAGCCAAATCCTCAATGGACCCAAGCGAAAATTGTTATGAAATTCGTTTCTTACAAGCAAAGGCATCGAGTAGAGCGACTCCATTCGAAGGACTTGACCGTTTTGCGTTCCTTGCAGAATCAATTATCGGCAGGCAAGCAGCCGACATTTAGCGCACGGTGCGCAAAATTCTATGCTTGCCAAGGGGTGACACAATTCGCGTGAGATGTACTAAGCGAGCAGGCTTTGTTATCGCGGCGCTGGAGGTAACCGGCTGTGTCATAATCATTTTATCGCAGGTTTTTGTGTTACGCCAATGACGGGCAAATCGGACTGTGCAGTTTGCGACAAGGAGGACAGCTTGGCAGACAAAGTGGACAACATGGGCAACAAAGATGGGCGCACAAACTGGCTGCTCGTCTCGTCCGCAGACAACTTTGAAACTTCGCGTGCGCGCGGATTTGACATTGCAGGCATGAAGTCGCGTCACCGCAAGAAGGCCGAGCGGGTCAAAGCGGGCGACCGCATTGTGTACTACATGGTCGGTGTAAAGGCAGTCGGCGGCATTTCGGAAGTGACCGGCCCCTATTACGAGTCCTCGGACCATATCTGGACTTCCAGCCGCGAAGGCGAGGAGTATCCGTTTCGATTTCCGGTCAAGCCGATCTACATACGCGACAAGGACGATTATGTCCCGATGGTCGATCTCGTCCCGCTGCTCGAATACCCCAAGCGCTGGCCAGCCGAGCACTGGACGCTTGCCTGGCAGGGCAATGTGCATGTGCTGAACGACGCCGACTATCAAATTATCGAGGATGCGGTCAAAAAGAAATAAGGTAAATTGAAATGATTGGAGCTTTGATCGGAGAATTGCGAAATGCCACAAGCTACTCACAAAGACGGACACATACTGAGAGTCTCGGAAACGACCCAAGCGTTGCTGGGAGAAATTGCCGGTCGAATGGGCGTTAGCCGCGATTCTGCCCTAGAACAGGTCGTACGCGAGAAAGCGGAATCTGAAGGCATCGAAATGCCGGCTGCGATGGCGACTAAGCATTCGTCTGTAGCTCGGACTGCTGCGGAAGTTTACGCTATCGCGGAGGAGATTGCAGCGCTTGGCGAAACTGCCACACTTGGCCCAGCCGCTGACTCCCGTGAGAGCATCTACGGCGGCCGAGCTTAATGCTTTACCTGATGGATACGAACGTCGCTGTTCGGGCAGTCATGTTGTCTGAGGCCTTGCATCCGACGTGCATCAACGCGATTGCAAATATTGCGCTAAAAGGCGATGGACTAGTGGTTGGCTCTCAGGTGCTTGGAGAATCTTGGAGTTTATTAACACGCCCAACATCGAATAAGGGCGGTTACGGTTTGTCGATCGCAAATGCAGATGTACGCCTCACCACGATACTACGACTTGCCAAAGTCCTTCCCGAACCCTCAAATCTTTGGGACGAGCATCGGCGGTTATTAGTTTCTTGCAGCGTCTTAGGCACCCAGGTTCACGACTGCCGCCTCGCAGCATGGTGTCTACTTAACGGTGTCGACCGTATTTTGACTCTCAACTCCGCTGACTTCAAGCGATTCGCTGTGCAGGCTGTGCATCCCAACAACGTCTAAATGACCGCCGAAGAGCTAATCACCTTAATCACCGAAGCTTTCGATGGCGTCCAGCGCGAAGACGGCGTGACGCTGCATGAGGCTGATGTAATAGATGACTACGGAACCACAGAGCAGCGGGCAGCCGCGCGTGAATTGGACTCCGACACGCGCTGGCAAGATGTGCCGCAAGACGACATTAGGTGTTTCTCTTGGATTTGGTCCTTTCTAGATAGCAAGGGCTTTAGATACTATCTGCCCGCGTGCCTGTGTTTTGCCGTTAAGAACTATGATTCGCCAGATACGGATTCGCCATCGACCATTATTGATCAACTCGATCCGAATCATCTCTATGGCAGTTTCTACGATGCACACGTAGAAATTTATTCTCTGCTCAGTCGCAAAGAGCGCGAAGCTGTTTGCGCGTTCATCCGCTACATGGCCGATGCACATGGCGAATACGCTGATCCAAACGTGCTGGAGTTTTGGGAGTTTTTCGTTGAGGGGGAAGTTCTTCCTTCTTGGATAAAGCCAGGTAAAGTGCACTATTTACAGCCATAGTCTACGTCAATGTCTGACGCCATTGGACGGGAGCAACTTTTTGAATGACGACCCTCAAATTCACCACTTCATCGTCTGCACCAACGAGCGCCCGGCCGACAATCCCCTGCCCTCATGTGCGCCGAATGGAGGCACGTTGGTCTATCAGGCGTTTCTTCGCGAGATAGCGTCGCGCGGCTATCCGCCCGGCCTCAAAGTGACGCCGAGTGGATGCCTGACTCCCTGCCAAGTCGGGCCGAACGTAGTTTGCTATCCGGCAGGCGTCTGGTATGCGCATGTAACCCCTGCAGATGTCGCCGAGATCGTCAAAACGCATCTTGCCGGAGGGACAGTCGCGCGTCTTCTAAAGCCCGACGACATCCGTGTTTGGTGAGTCTTTCCCCAGAAAATAATTTTATACGAAAACACCCCTAACCTCTTGACGAAACGGCGAATTAACGCTAATCTATCGATAGAGCAAGTAAAGATTTCTGAGAGACGGGCCTCCGCTGAAAGTCGGAGACTTCTGGGAGAATAAAATGGACAGACAACCAGTCAGCTACCAAATTAGGATGGGTGTGTCAAATACCCTGTCATTGTTATGCGTGGTCACTGCGCTTATTGCCGCACAATCAGCAATTTGCGCTGCATCGAACGACGCTGCCAATGTCGGGGTGGATTTCAGCAGCACGCTGGCCACTGTTCCGATTTATGGGTACGGCGTACACACGTCGGTCTACGACAACAACTTCACGCCGTCCGACTTGCCATCGAAGCTGAACGCAGCGGGTATTGGCGCACTGCGCTATCCCGGCGGCTCATACTCGGACGGCTACCACTGGCAAACCAACACAGGCACGGCCGGATACAGCTTCTACATCAATTCCAACGACACGTTCGACAACTTCATCGACAAAGATGTCGCGCCAATCAACGCAGGTGCCATCATTACGGTGAACTACGGCTCGAATGCGGCAGGTACAGCGGGAGGCGACCCCAACGAAGCCGCGGCGTGGGTGAACTACGCGAACGTCACTCGCGGACTCAAGATCAAGTATTGGGAGATTGGCAACGAAATTGGCGGAAATGGCTATTTTGGCGATCCGGGATGGGAGCTTGATCTGCACTACCCATACTACAACGGCATGCGGGCCAATCAGCCCGCACTTTCCCCGGCAGCTTACGGCCAGAATGCGCTTGCCTATATCTCCGCAATGAAAGCCGTCGATCCGACCATCAAATGCGGCGTTGGGGTGTCGGATTCGTCCTACAATCAGCAGCTTTTGACACAATGCGGATCAAAGATTGACTTTGTGATTTGGCATTGGTATCCCGGCGGAGATCCCGCACAGGCGCTGGCATCGTCGGCGCAGATCGCAACGACCGTTGCCGGAATTCGGAGTGACATAGCGAAATACTGCGGTTCAAATGCGGCCAACATTCAGATTCTTGTCACCGAAACGAACGCGGGCACAGAAGCTGGCCCCGGCGCGCCGCAAACATTGTTTGCCGCCGACGACTATCTCACTTGGTTCGAAAACGGCGCGCAGAATGTTCAACTGGCTGGAGATGCATAACGGCTTTCTAGCGGAAGGTGTGTCGGGCATTGCAGACGATACGCCTCAGGAATCGTACTACGGTATTCAAATGGACAGCACCATTGCGCGAATTGGCGATGCCCTGGTCTCGTCAACATCGAACAACAGCTTGGTTTCGGTACATGCGATCAGTCGCACCGACGGCAAGGAAGCGTTCGAATTTATCAATAAGGATCCTGCAAATAGCGCGACCGTGAACGTGAATGTCGCCAATGCCACCCTCGCGTCATCTGGGACGAGATACGATTTTGGCACGGGCAACTTTCCCGCTGGAAGCGGATGGGCGACATCAGGTATAAGCTCAAGCACATTTACCGGGATCGGCCAAAGCTCATTTACCATCACCGTCCCAGCGTACACGATCAGTTCGGTAGTCGTACAAAAAACCGCCGTTCCGGATTTCTCAATTAGCGTCGGTGGTGGACACCAAACTGTTCTACAGAATGGCAGCACGGTCAGCACGATCACGATCAGCCGTATCAACGGTTTCACGGGCAGTATTGCATTTCGGGCCACTGGACTGACAAAGGGACTGACAGGAACAATTGTTAATGGACCAAACAAAAACAGCAAGACGATGACGATATTTGCGTCGGCATCTGCTCAGCCGCGTATTTGCACGATTACGGTTACGGCGACAAGCGGGTCGCTCACGCACAGCCAGTCATTCCTGCTGTCCGTCGAGTCTCCAACGCTCTTATTTCAAAACTCGACCGCACCGATCCTGAATCTCAGCAGCGGAGATGCCATTGACGATCCTTCATGGTCGGAGTCGACCGGCGCACTGATTCAGCAATGGACCGTAACCGGGGGTGGAAATCAGTCTTGGACATTAACGAATCTTGGCGATAATGTGGTCGAACTGGTCAATTCATTTAGCGGTTTGGCGCTTTCGGTCGTCAGTGGTTCGGTCCAGCCGTCAGGATCCATCGACCAGGAAACCTATACAGGCGCAACCAGCCAGCAATGGCTGATTGCGCCTGCACCTCAAAGCGGCTGTTATCTGTTGCAGAACGTCAACAGTGGTTTGGCCCTTTCAGTGCCGGGTAGTTCAACAACTGCAGGAACACTTCTCGACCAGGAGGTTCCGACTGGCGCGACCAGTCAATCTTGGAAACTCTAGGCGACGCTTTGGTGGTGAGGACTTAGCTACGCGCTACCTTCACCACCGCCCCGCCCTGCTCTGCCGACTTCCAGGCTGCCTCGGTCAATTCGATAGTTCGGAGACCGCAAATCACTGGCGCGGCGATCTCCTCTGTGCCCAAGATCGCGTTGATGAAGTTCGTGTCAACATCCGCCGCGCCGGGCATTCCAGAAAGGTCGGGCTTGTAGTACGAACCGTCCGGCTTCTGAACATTCAGCGCCTCGCCGTTGCGGACATAGAATGACCCGTGGTCGCACCAGATCGTGATGTCTTCCCACCAGCCGGGCGCGTCACCCATGATGGTGATGGTTCCGACGGCATTCTCACGGAACTTGACTGTGATCGCGCTGTTGATATCGACGGGAGCGCCGCGAAAATCAATATTGGCCGCAACCTGTTCAGGTGACAATCCCGTTGTCCAAAGCAGAATATCGACCAGGTGCGAACCGCTGTCGTTGATCTGGCCGCCGCCGGAGAGTACCGGATCCTGACGCCAACTGCCGGTCGTCCCCTTTTTCCAGCCTTGTTGCTGCAATACGGCCAACGCCTGGACCTTGCCAAACTCGCCGCTGGCAATGGTTTCCCGTATAAATCGAAAAACGGGATCGGTGTGCCGCTGGTACGCGATGCCGACCACTTTGCCCGTCTGCTTTTGCCGTTCGACAACCACCAGCGCGTCTGCGACGTGATTTACCAGCGGCTTCTCAGTAAGCACATGCGCGCCTGAATCCAAGCTGTCGATGATCTGCTGGAAATGGTCGGAGTGTCGCGAACAGATGACGACGGCGTCCGGCTTGGACTTCTCCAGCAAATCTGTGTACTGCTCGTACTGCGCAGCTTTGTCCAGCTTTCCAGCAGCATTCTTAATCGTTTTCTCGACGCTGACTACACTCGGATCGCAAACCGCGACGATTTCAGCATTAGCATTCGCCAGCAATCGGTTCACATGGCCTTGGGCAATTCCGCCCACTCCGATCATTCCAACCTTGATTTTATTGCTCATTGGATCGTCACCTTTACGCCTTGGCTTTGCACCCATGTCAACGCATCACCGACGCGCTGCTCCTCGCCTATTAGCCCAAGCACCAGCCAGCCGCCCTTCGACGCGTCTATGTCCGCCGCGAGGACATTTGGCGCAACATCATATTTTTTCACGAGATACGTCACTATAGGCTCACTGATCCGCTCAAGCGGAAAATCAAGCCGCACTTCACAACTCTTCATCGAATCCATCCTCCAAAGCTGTTCTTAACGGGCGGTTCGCTGTTGCCAAATGCAATTCCTGTTTTTGTGCGAAAAAAATCTGCCTCCGGAAATAGTTCCGGAGGCAGACAGTTTTGCGAACCATTTTCATTTGGCCTAGAGCATGTACTTTCGCTTTGTCTTGTTGAATCCCTGGCTCGCCTTCTTGGCGTCGAACGACCAGAGGCCGCCCTTCTGCGAGAATGATGCCCAGCCGCTAAGGATCGACGCCAATTGTCGGCGCGTCACACGGCGCACTATGTTCACTTCGGCTAGCAGCGCAAGGTAGGACATCGCCGAGTTCGAATGCTCAAGGATGTACCGGACGATATCGTGCGTCGAAGTTGCCGGGCCGTCTTCAATTTCGGCGCGATAGTTTTGGAGCTGCTCCATGCGTTCTGGCGTGATGTAGAAGTTGTCGTCGGTCTCTTCGTTGCTTATAAACCGATACTCGCCCGCGGTCGCCGTCTTCTCCAGCGAAAATACCGCGCCAGACGCCGATTCGATAGTCGAATACAGGTCAAAGAGGCCGATGCCGTAGATGAGCTGAGTGTCGTAGTCGGCAAAGACCTGGTATTCGACACCGCGCGCATCACGCAACATGAGCTCGACAATTGTCGGCTCGGTCGTTATAAACCCTGAAGGAATTTGGCAGAGCGGGAATGTTCCGATCTCCTTGTGGTGCGCCTTGAGAACCAGCCGGATCGTGCGCGAGTCCGCCGATTCGCCATTTGGCCAGATAGCCGTTTCGGGAGCGTCCTGGTCGTTGACATCCATTGCAACCGGATTGCGGATATCGCGCTCCAAGCCTCGCTCGAAGCCCTCGTCCTCAAGGAGTTGGTCGAGCAGGTCTTCGTCAGAGTTCGGAATCTGTGGAACAATCGGGAATTGCAGCGATTCCGGCACCTGTCCGATGTACGGCGGTAGCGAGTTCGCGGCGCGGAAGCGGTCGTAACCAACCCACTGAAACCTGCTAGTGGCGCTGCGCAGCGCACTTAGCACGATTTCCAGGTCCTGGTTATAGGTACGCTCGCCGGGAGAGCTGTCGTAGACATCCTGCAGCAATGTTGCCGCGGAAACCGCGACCTCGCTGCCAGAGATGATGCGAAACATTTCGTCAAGATCGGCCGCTGAGACGGAGAGCGGGACGACTTGCTCCTCCTCGACCGGCTCCTCTTCCTCGGGTAGCTCGGCAATATGCTCCGACAACCGGGCAAGCTCAGCGCGGATGGCCGAAAGACCAGCCTCGTCAGTCCATCTATGTCCGGGAAGCCAGAACAGTTTGCTGGAGCCTGCGAGTGCGTTGTAGATTTCAACGCCGTCAAAATCGTCATCGAGCTGTTTGTAGGCAAGGAACAGCAAGAGGCGGTTGTCGAGGGTTTTTGGTGAACCGCTCGTTGCGGCGAGAATCGACAACGCTCCAGAGACTGGATCGCTCTCCCAATCGACTTTGATCTTCTCGAACGGTGCTGTCGCATCAGGCGAGAGAAAGTTGTAGAACAAGACGTCGCTGTCGGTCAGGTACTCGTCGCGAATGTCGAGGAGCCACGATGCCAGACCGTACTTGATCTGCCCGCCCTGGTCGGTGACCATTGGCGCATAAAGGCCGGTGGAACGGAGTAAGCGCTCCACCATGGTGCGCGTGCCTTCAGGGCTGCGGCCAATTACCGCGCCAAGCTCATGGGCAGCGTCCCACGCCGCAATCGGTGCCTCATAGTTCGCGACAATCTCCTCCAGCAATTTGCTTGTAGGACGCTGGCGATCAAGGAACCGCGTACGCACATCCCATCGGCGGTCCACGTAGAGGAACCGCGACGGATGCTGTCCCAAAACATGCCGAACCAGGCCAGGGCTCGCACCATCTTCGGCAAGTCCGCTTGCGATATCGCCCAGTCGTGCGGATTCCCCGTACGAAACGAGAAACTGCTGAATACGCCAGGTCAGATATTCAAGCGCGGTGCGCTCCAGTGCGCTTTGGCTCGTGGCCACTTCAGGCGCATGCGCCACTGCTGCGGTCGTGATGCTCTTCTTTTTGTCTGCCGATTTGGTTGCCAACGGATTTAAGTCCTCCAGGGAGCGAAAACGTCTAATGGACGGTAAGTGGTGAAAGTGATTGTGCGGCTCCGCGCAGATCGTATGTCTGCGCGTCCGTGATGCGAACATTTGTAAACGAACCCGGCAAAAGCGGCTCATCGCTTTCGACAAGGACGCTGCCGTCGATCTCCGGCGCGTCGCGGAAACTGCGACCAATATACGTGCAAGGCCCCGATGCGCCCTCAATCAAAACCTCAAGATTTCGACCAACCCACGCGGCATTTCTCGACGCTGAGATTTCAGATTGGGCCGTCATGAGCGCGTCGCGTCGCGCCTTTGCGAGCCGTTTGGGTAAAGTGCCCGGCAAATCAAATGCTGGCGTGTTCTCTTCGTGCGAATATTCGAAAACGCCAACGCGGTCAAACTGCACTTCGCGGATAAATGACATCAAATTGTCGAATGCCTGGTCGGTCTCGCCAGGAAAGCCGACAATAAACGTTGTCCGCAGCGCAATATCCGGCATCGCCGCGCGCAAACGGTCGAAAAGTCGAACATAAAGATCACGGTTACCACCGCGCTTCATCGCAGCAAGAACGTCGTCGTCGGCATGCTGCAGCGGCATATCGATGTACGGCAAAACTTTTGGAAGGCTGGTAATGGTGTCGATTAGACGTTGCGTCACCATGGTTGGGTAGCAATAAAGGAGCCGAATCCAGCGCAAATCTTCGATTTCGGACAGTTTTTCAAGCAGGGTCGGCAGGGCCAATTCGCGGTACAAATCCATTCCGTATGCCGTCGTGTCCTGGGCGATCAGAATAAGCTCACGCGCGCCCTGATCGACTAAATTTTGGGCTTCCACAATCAGGCGTTCGATCGGCTTGGAGCGGTGTTTGCCGCGAAACAGGGGGATGGAGCAGAATGTGCAGCCGTGATCGCAACCTTCGGAAACCTTCAGGTATGCAGTCCAGGGCTGGGCGTTTGCGCGCAAGCGTGGGCCGGGAACAAGAGGGTAACGCACCTCCAGCGAATTAAGCTCAACCAGGTTGTGCGCCTTGCGCGGCGCACCGAAGACGACGTTGCTGATCTGCGGGCCGCTTTCAATGCCCAAAAACGCATCGACTTCCGGGATTTGCGTTGCGAGTTCGCTGCCGTAGCGCTGCGCAAGGCAGCCGGTGACAACCACGCGCCCGACCTTGCCGCGCTCCTTGAGCCGAAGAGCATCGAAGATCGCCTTGATGCTCTCCTCTTTGGCGGACTCGATGAACGCGCACGTGTTGACGATCAGGACATCCGCGTCCTCGGCATCGCCCACAACCTGGCAAGACTCTGGGCGCTCCGACACCAGAGCGCCCAGGATCTCTTCGCCATCAACAAAATTTTTCGGGCAGCCAAGCTGCACCAGTCCGACCTTCGTCAAGCAAAAACTCCCACATTCCAGCCTTTCATTCTACCTGCTGCTGATGACGAATGTCAAACAAAACCTAGATTACTACCCCAGCCATCTCAATAGCACAGTTGCCAAACTCAGGAAGATTGAGATACCGATCACGTCTTGGAATGCAGTTTCGAATGGCCCCGCTGTTAGAGCGGGGTCGAAGCCCGCGCGCTTCGACAGCAGCGGAACGCATGTCCCCACAATCCCCGCGATATTCACGGCAGTGAACATTCCCAAAAAGACGACGAGCCCGAAAACGAAGTGCTGAGCCCAAACCCACGCGATCACTCCGAGGACTGCTGGCGCAGGCGAGGCTCAAGAGCAGCGTTGTCGTCATTTGACGCGTCAGCGCGGTCTTCCAATGATCAAGCTGCACCTGACCACTGGACAATCCCCGAATAATGATCGCCGCCGATTGCAAACCCGTGTTGCCGCTGATCGCCGAGATGATCGGCATGAAGCTGGCGAGTAGGATGAACTTGGTCAGAGTCGCGTCGAAGACATGGATGACGACACCCGCCATCAGTTCGATGAACATGGTCGCCATAATCCACGGCATTCGTAGCTTGGCGATCTGCGCCGGAGTTTTGCGCTCAAGCTCCTCTGCGTCAGAGCCGACCGTTTTGAGATAGTCGTCGGTGAACTCCTCGACCAGCACATCGATCATGTCGTCAATGGTGACAATTCCGATCAAGTGACCGTGCGTGTCGGAAACCGGCAATGTCAGCATGTCGTAACGGGAGATCAGCATGGCCGCCTGCCGTTGATCGGTTTGCGGCGACACACTGACTGGATCAGGCGTCATGATCTCGCGGACGGTTGTCGACGGCGACGCTGTGATCAGCCTTTTGACCGGCATCACGCCGACAAGCTTGGCATCGTCGTCCAGAACATAAATCTCGTTGATCGTTTCCAAACGATCTGCGTGCGTTTTGATATAGTTCATCGCAATTTCGGCCGTGTCCCGCGTGAAGACAGACGCGAACATATTGGTCATCAGTCGCCCAGCAGAACCCTCCGGGAATGAAAGCAGGGTGCGGACTTCGTTGGCATCGTCAGGCGCGAGTTGCTGGAGGTCGGCGAGCATGGAATCAACTCGCTCGGGCGCGGATTCGCTAACCACTTCCGCGGCGTCGTCCATGGGCAGGTGATCGAGCAACTCGGCAATGCGCCGGGCGGGAGCGTTATCGGTGATGTATCGGACGGTCTGCGGATCAAGCTCGTCGAGGACTTCTGCAGCACGTTCGTTGTCAAGCCAGTTGAAGACGGCCAGCGTCTCGGGCAGCGACAGCTTATCCATCGCGTTAACTATCTCCGCCGGATGCTTTCCGCTCAGCGCCGCTGTGAGCGCGAGATCGCCCCCCACGCCGGTCGGCTTCGCAAGGGCGTTCTTTAGGATTTCGGCCAAGCTTTGCTGGTCGTTTTGGGGCATGGTACTGAAAAGCCGAGAAGGGAAGTGTACGCTGAGTTTCGGAAGAAATGATACTCGCAGAAGGAGGAAAACATGCCGCGAATTTAAGCCACGGTTCCTGTGAATTTAGCGCCGAACATTCAGGTCGCGCTAGCTTATGCCCTTCACTCTTAAACGCGGCAGCTAAGCGCAGCTATTTTGCGATTTGGAGGACAAGGAATCGAATCGAAGTGCAGAATCTTCGTTTAGCCGAAAGTGAGCGCCAGAGATGCTCAAAGTTGACTTTAGGCGCCCGCCCTCAATGTTGTTGAGTCCCCGCACGCCGCGCTTCGAGCAAAAACGGAGGTTCTCCAGTTCTTCGACGGGGACCGGCATAGCCTGCTCCAACAAGTAGCCCTCGCCGAGCGCCACCTCATTTGTACAGGTCGGTGCTAAATAACGAAATTCTGGGTGTGCGCTCTGCCAGTTGCCGAACGTAGACTCGACGCCATTTTGCGAATGATGCCCAGCGAATATTGTCGGGTTCTCTTCGATGTATTCCTCGAGTGATATCAACCTTGTAACGCGCATCTGTCCTAGAATGAAGAGCAAACCGTCAGCAACAGCTATCGGGTAGATAACGTCGCCAGTCTTGACCCCGAATCTGCGAAAGGAGGGTTCCGACAAATGTGGCCCTCCGAAAAGCATGTTCAGCGGTTGGCCCGGCCGCTTTTGCTTGCGCATAAGTTTGCAGCGTTCTTGGTTCCACAACGTTATGTACGAGGCCGGTTGCGAGTAAGTTTTTGAACCCATCTTTGGAGCACTCGACTTGGTAACTACATCTTCCGCCCAAGCGCATATTCCGCCAGGGCGTTGAGCGAATCTCGATAGGCCGATGGAGGAATCACTTGCGCAATTTTCCGCTGCGCGTCCTCAACATAGCGCACCGCTGACCTGCGGGCGTATTCAAAACCGCCCTTTTCCTCGATTAGCGCGCAGGTGTTCTCGACCTGTTCCTGAGTAAGTTCTCGCGGGCTTTCCACCCATTCGGCGACCTCCAGCCGGCGCGGTTCAGTCTTAGGCAGGTCGCGATAAGCTGCAATCAGAGGGAGGGTCATCTTGCCTTCGCGAAGATCGGAGCAGCGTGGTTTGCCAGTGACTTTGGCGTCGCCGAGGAAATCCAACAAATCGTCTGCGATCTGGAAAGCAATCCCAAGGCTCATTCCGTAGTCGCAAAGCGCTTCGGTGGTGGCGACATCCGCGCCGGCCAAAGTAGCGCCCAACCTCGCAGCAGCCCGCGATAAATCCGGCGGTTTTGCGGCGGATGATGTCGAAATACGTCTCTTCGGATGTCTCTGGCTCGCCGCGCGACGTGATCTGCAGCACCTCGCCTTCGCTCAAGCCCACGGTGACGCGGCTAAATATCCGTATCACATCCATGTTGCCTTCGCGCGCGGCCAGATAGATGCTTTTCGCGAGCAAATAGTCACCGACGAGAATGGAAATCTGATTGCCGAACGTGGCGTTGGCGGTGGGC
Source organism: uncultured Armatimonadota bacterium (assembly GCA_963699265.1). Taxonomy (GTDB): domain Bacteria; phylum Armatimonadota; class Armatimonadia; order Armatimonadales; family Capsulimonadaceae; genus CAXSEA01. The sequence continues at coordinate 5,050,423 of OY969427.1, forward strand.
CGTCCACGCCTTTGATCGGCACTGTCGACGACATCATCGTGGATCAGCGACGCCATGTGGATCAATTCGACCGCCGCAGCCGACGAGTAGATCATCGACTCAGGAAAGTCGCGCTGCGCCGCACGCGCCGAAAGCACCACCGCGCTAGGGCGTAGCCGTTTGCCGCCTGCAGAGAGCGTGTGGCCGGAAATTTCGTACGCCGCACGCACATCTGAGCGAATTTCCGACTCGAGAAGATCCTCGACGGCCTTCAGGTCCGGTTGGATGGAATCCAGAAAGGACCGCGCAACCGTCTGCTCGGCCACGGCAACTGCAGTGGCATCTTTGGTCTGCATGGAATTGTTTGGTGATTCAGCAGTCAAGTAGTTTTGGTTCCGACATGCACACAGGCGACGCCTAAGGTAAGGTCGCGCAAACGGATTTGCGATAGTCCTGCAGCAGTCATCATCGACGCGATTTCGTCGCGAGTTCGCCACCGCGCGACCGATTCTGGAAGATATACGTATGCTTCGCGTTTGCCACTCACCATTCCTCCCAAAAGAGGCATGACAGTCTTGGAATAAAGTTCAAACAGAGTCGAAAAGAAGCCTTCTCTTGGCTGGGAGAACTCCAGCACCACCACCCTGCCGCCGGGCTTGACCACGCGCGCCATCTCGGTAAGTCCACGCTCGGGAATTGCGACATTGCGTAGTCCGAACGCGACTAGCGCCGCATCAAAGCTGTTGTTTGCAAACGGCAATTCGAGCGCGTCAACCTGCGCTCGCGCGCTTCCGATCTCCTCGTAGCGCGCATCGCCCGCTCTGAGCATCGGCATGGAGAAATCGACCGACACGACATTGCCAGCCTCGCCAACATGTCCTCGAAGCACCTTGCCAAGCTCACCTGTTCCCGCACACACATCGAGTACACTATCGCCATTCTGGAGCGCGGCGCACCTCGCAGCGAAGTTTCGCCATCCGCGATGGATTCCGAGAGACAGCAGCGAATTGAGCAGGTCGTATCTGGGAGCGATCGCGTCGAACATGCCGCGAACATAAGACGATTTTTCGGAGGGAGCGACCGGTAGGTCGAGGACCTTGATGCCGCTTGAAACGAGCGTTGCGGTCGAACCTGACTTGCCGGACGTTTCCAACTTTGTGAAATCCTTCTCAAACCTAGGGCTGGATTATACCGACGCCCATCGAAGCTGTCAACGCGCCCTATTATGATTCAGTTCCGACGCGTCAAGCGGGCGGGCATAGAAAGCTAAAATATGAAGCACGATTTTCGATCGACCACGATTCTGGGGGTCATCCGCGACGGCAAAGTCGCACTTGCGGGCGACGGACAGGTGTCTCTCGACAAGACGATCATCAAGAACACGGCGCGTAAACTGCGCCGAATGTTCAATAATCGCGTTATTGCCGGGTTTGCCGGCGGCGCAGCGGACGCACAGGCGTTGGCCGACCGTTTCGAAGCCAAGCTCGAGGCGGCGGGTGGGAACCTTACCCGCGCCGTCATCGACTTCGCCAAGGACTGGCGCAGTGACCGGGTGCTGCGGAAATTCGAGGCGCTGATGATTGTCGCGAACGCCGAGCACATGTTTGTGATTGCCGGCGACGGCAACGTCATCGAGCCGGAGGATGGTATCGCAGCGATTGGATCCGGTGGGTCGTTCGCGCAGGCGGCGGCCAAAGCCCTGTTTGAGAACACCGACTTGACCGCGCGCGAAATCGCAGAGAAGTCGCTGCACATCGCCGCCGAAATCTGCATCTACACCAACGACAACATTACGATCGAAGAAATGTGAGCAGTATTAGCTGCTCCACGCTTCCGGCAGGAAATGCTCGCGAAATTTTTGGGACGCGTACCGGTCGGTCATGCCGGCGATGAAGTCGGTGACCCGCTGCGCTCGGTCTTCCACACCTAACTTCGCAAAATCATTGTCTGGCCCGGCAAGCGGACCCGGGCAGCCTCGGGGTGATCCATGTACAGCTTGAAAAGCTGGATCAGCATGAACTTCGCCTTCGACATCTCGACATTGCCGCGCCTGTCGATCGTGTAGACTCGCTCGAACATGAAGTCCTTGAGCTGGTTGGTCGCTTTCAATACCTCGCCGGTCATCGCAACAAAATCCCGGCTTTCGCTGCTGAGCAAAACATTCGTTACCATCGTTGAAATGCGTTTGCTGTGCGTGACACCAAGAATATCTATCGCGTCCTTTGGCAAATCCGCTGGGCCAATCACACCCGCGCGGAAAGCGTCGTCGATGTCGTGATTGATGTACGCTATCCGATCGGAAATCCGAACCACCATGCCCTCGAGGGTGTCAGGCATCTGCTCTCCCGAAACAATCCCAAGGTCCTTACTGCCTTTGGAGTGGCCCAGGATGCCGTCGCGCACCTCCCAAGTTAGGTTAAGACCCTTGCCATCCTTCTCCAAGATATCGACGATCCGCAGGCTCTGCTCGTAATGGCGAAACGTCGCGCCCGGCACATACTCGCTCAGCACTTCGTCAAGCGCGGTCTCGCCGCCATGCCCGAACGGAGTGTGGCCAAGGTCATGCGCGAGCGTGATCGCTTCGGTGAGGTCTTCGTTGAGGCGCAATGCCCGCGCGATGGTTCGAGCGATCTGAGCGACTTCAAGCGTATGGGTGAGGCGCGTGCGGTAATGATCGGTGCCAGGATCGATGAAAACTTGGGTTTTGTGCTTTAGGCGTCGAAACGCTTTGGAATGCAAAATCCGGTCGCGGTCGCGTTGAAACGCCGTTCGAATGGGATCAGGGTTCTCGGGGCGAACTCTGCCCCTCGAATTCGACGACAGCATCGCGAAAAGGGACAGCGACTGCCGTTCGCGCTCCTCGGAGGAGAGTCTGAACCTGCTTAAGTCCGTGGGTTGAGTCAGTTCGGCCATTGCTCATAAGGATACCCACAGCCAGTTGGGATAATTGCAAATTTGGTCACGATTTGCGAAGCAGATTCATTACGAGGCCTTTTCGGATTCGATTGGTCTTGGTGGTGTCTCTGCCGTGCCCAGCAAAAACAGCAGATCCCACGATCCGCGTATGCCGCCAAGCACCAAGATCACAAGTGCCCCGACCAACCACTGCAGCGCCGCCGTGTTGCCGCTGCGGATTATTGACGCGCTATAGAGCATATCGGCATAGGCAAATAACGGAAACGCCAAACGACGTATCGAGCTTCGGTCCCGCTTGAGAGTGCCTTGAGGCACCTCGCGAATCGCTGTAAAAGTAACCAAGACCACGCCGCTTACGCCAACAGAAGTTAAATACCCGCAGGAAGTGTCTGGCGAAGCGGATGGCGCTACCATCAGAAGCGAGAGTAGAAAGATGTAGAACAGGTTGTATAGCGTTTGCGACGCAACCCAGCGGACATTGCCATTATTGCCCTGCTCCACGGCCCGAACGTTGACAGAGATGGCAACAAACAGCAGCCCTAGCAGCGTGGCAGCCGCGCCGCCAGTAAGGGCGTAGAACGGCTGCCAGGCATGTAAAGCATCGGCAAAAGCTTGCGGGGACTGTGTGGGCACAACCTATTGTGCCTTCGACATGATCTTATCGCAAGCTTGAGCCTGAAAATTCTAGTTTGTCGTCGAGCGTATCTGTACCAGCGCGGTCGGAAACTTCTGCAAGTCGATCCTTAGCTGGCCGCTCGATACTTTTTCCGTAAACGACTCCTTTGATAGATTGGAAGACGTGTTGCTGCTTGCTAACTGCGTTGACGCGGCGGCGTTCGTCGCAGTGTTTTGCGAGGACGGCAGCACCGCGACTTTGTAGCGACCATTCGGTACGTCAATCAGGAATACGCTTCCCGTCGATCCGTCACCGGCCCCATTTCCGCTACTTGCAAAGCCAAAACCCAAGGACTTAGAATAGGGCCACGATGCGGGCACGGACAATACTGATTCATCGCCGCTCTGGTTTGGTGCACCGACTGAAATCTTGATGTCTCTCGTCGCTACTCTGGCACCGGAATCCCCGACAAACATCAAGGTTTCATTTTCTGGCAGATCATTGATCTGAATTTGCGATTGCCCCGAAATGGGAATCGTCCGGTAGGGCGAGTCCAGAGTGCTGTTGTACCGATAGACTTTGATAGACGTTGTCTTCGCCGGAATGCCTGTCAATGGCAATGACGTTCCAGAGTAAAGGCTATAAGCTAGATAGTTTTGCCAAACCCAAATGTGCTTGTTTGGCGCGCTTAATGTATAGATGCCGCTCGTATGCGGCTCCAACAGATCAAGTTTAGCGCCTTTGGTCAGGTCCTTCACAAGCTTGATCGTCAGCGCCCGCTGACTTGGCACAAATGATGGCTGCAGACTAACCGCGAGCCCGTAGGACTGCTTCGACTGCAACGCGAACAGCGTGTAGGGCATGGAGTAGCCTGTCCTTGGCGCGCTGTCGTCGCCGCCGTTCCCAACTACGCCAAGGTTGTTCCACAGGTAGGTGAGAAACTTCGCGTCATCGCCTGGCTTGGTTCCCGTGTTGAGTTCGGTGCAGTAGCAGTTAATGTCGCGCGTGATGCCCAATGTCTTTTTGACTTTGTCAAACGCCCCTTGCTCCGAAACTCGCCAATGGTCTACGTCCGTGCCGTAAATGTGCAGATCAATTCCGTCGAGCGTGCCATCGTTCCACAAGGGCGCAAGTACGGTTCCGTAGCCTGCGAGCGTGTAGTCGGTGTGGTAGCAAGGATTTCCGAAACCTCCTGGCGTGACCTTTAGAGTCTTGTCAACCGAATGGATACCGTCGGCAAAGCCCTTCATAGCCTGGTAGTAGTCGTTTACTGGAATGATTCCGCGCGGGTCATCGAAGTGCGCGCCCTTGTCGTCGACGAACAGATAGATGTCCGGCTCGTTGAACGCCGAGTAGACAAGTATCTTGTGGCCATAGAGCTGCGCTAGGTCGTGCCCGAGTCCATGCCAATATTCGTAGACCGAAGCTTTTCCATGCTTTAGGTCGCCCATGTGCATGTAGTATTCGACGAGAATCATCGGCTGGATTTTATGAGCGATGCACTGATCTATAAGTGGTCCAAGGTCTTTTGGATCCTGGCCGTACCACATGCCGGTGCGAACCATATTGACACCCAGGCTCTGCATGGCATCGAATTGACCGCCAATATGAGCCTGCCACTTTCCGTCAATGCCGTCCATTGACGCACCTATCGGCAGATCGGCTTTCGCGGCTGGCGTATCAAAGAGTCCCAGTCCAGCGATCGCAGCCGCGATCATAAACTGTGCAAATCGTCGTTTCATCAAGCTTTCCATTTAATTACCTACTTCTGCGTTAGACTCAGGTCATCGACATACGCCGCTGACGTGCCGCCGTCTTTCCAAAAAATGACCCTTGCCGAGGTGGTTGTAGGTCCGGTCGTAAAGTCGAGCGTGCTCTGCTCGTAATCCGACGACCTCATCTGAACGCTTTTTTCTGGCCCACCGTAACCAGAAACGGTCAGGCGCATAAACTCACCGGGCTGAGCGATCTTTGCCCAAGCGCTAAACTCATACGAGGTGTTTGGCTTCAGTCCGTCAACCTCATAGATGCAGCCGCCCTTGCCGTCGATCTTGGCAGCGAACTTTCCGGAATGCGCGTCATCGCTCGATACCGAAACCGCCGTGCCGTAGTTTTGCCAACCACCTAAAGTTCCGGCCTCAAAGCCGCCGTTGCTGAGCAGGCCGCTGCCTGCGGAAGCGTCCGCTGGCTTGAAATCAGGATGCGGAGAAGCCGCAATTTCCAGTGGTGTCGAACCGGAGACAAGGGCGAAATCGTCGCCGAATGCCGCGCCTGAGCCTCCGTCCTTCCAGAAGACAACGTCGGCCGATGGCTTGACGGCAGTAAAGGTGATGCTCTTGAGCGTGTAGTCGGCCTCATAGCATCCTGTTGAAACCGTTTTCCCGCCATAACCTTGCACAGTCAGGCGAGCCTGCTCTCCGCGATTCGCTAGCTTTACATAACCGCTAAAGGTATATGATGTGCCGGGCGTCAAACCAGTTGCGGTATAGATCACGCCGCCTGTCGGATTGATCTCGACAGCCGCTCGCCCGCTGTGGACGTCGGTCTGCGTGATGCTTGCCGCGGTGCCGTAGTTCTGCCAATCGCCTAGACCGCGCTCGAAGCCGCCTCCGTCTATCAGATTGGTTGAAGCCGCGAGTAAGGGATGTTGAATCGCGACGCAAGCAAGGAGGGTAGCGAATGCCGCTGCAAATGTTCGTTTGGTGAAGATTCTCATAATTGTGTTTCGTTCCGTAAATTAGATTGGGCTGAAAGTGGCCGCCCACGTAGAGATGTCCGTACTTGCAGCCTGAGAGTTGTAATAACCGTTGCCCGACACATGCTTTGATCGACAGCCGGCGGTGTTGGGATCATCCTGATTGCACCCGAGGCCCGCCGCCGACATGCCAGTAGAAACTTCCGTCGGCGGAAGCCATTTTACGTGTCCGTCCGCCAAAGCAAAGTTGGAACCGCCAGAGTGCCGGCCACCAACCTGGGGGTTGCATTCGTTGTTGTTGGTGACCGCGCTGCACGGCGGAGAAATGTTGTTCGTCGACGGCTGCTGCCCCATGATGCCCGTCGCCTGGTACATGTAGTACATGTGGAACGCATAGGCGTCGTAAATATTGCGGCCATATCCGCTTGCGTTGACCACGAATTCTGCCTGAGCGACGGGATCCCAGCCGTAGCCGTTCACACATTGACCTTCAAAGAACATGATCGTGCTGGACGGTGCCGACAACTTTGAAATCACCAGACTGTGTGCGACATATGCGCCGTAGTAGCCCGTGACGGCGTAGTTGATGGCGTACGACAGCGGCACGCGCGTGGATCCCGGCTTAGAAACGTCGGACGGACAGCCAAAGACGCCGGAGGCTTTGATGTACGGATATATCTCACTTGTCCAGTCCGACGTCGAGTTCAAATAGCTTTCATCGTAATCCTGGCTGTATTGGAGCATGGCCAGGCCGAGCTGCTTTTCGTTGCTCGCACAGGAGCTCTGTCTTGCCTTTTCACGAGCGGACGAGAATACGGGAAACAGAATAGCCGCCAAAATCGCTATAATTGCGATAACAACGAGCAGCTCGATGAGAGTAAACGCTAAGCTTGTGTGCTTTGGGACTTGCTGACGACTTCCAAATGTATTGAACCGTCTGTTAGGCATGATTTGAATCCTCAAAGGGTAATGAGTAACGGCGGGATAAGTACGACCTGAGGTTCAACGGGCAGCTTCCCGCTAATCCTCGCCAGAAACAGCTCCGACATTTCCTTTCCCAAAAGTCTGTTTTGCTTCTCCACTGTCGCCATTGGTAGTGTGGGCTCCCATGCTCTGAGTGGGGATTCCCTAACGTAGTTGTCATAGCCAACAATCGCCACGTCTTCATTTGGCTTGAGCCGAAATAGGCGACATGCCGCGGCGATGATGGGAACGACGTAGTCCGAATAGGCCATGATCGCGTCAACTGGATTCGCTCCGCTCAAGTGCTCAACGAGACAGCCAGCGAAAATCCTTACCTGGTCGTTGAACCAGGCTTCAGTCATCTTAAGAGGGACGTCGTGGCCCAAAACCAACGCAGGAGGAATCACCTCAAGGCCAGCTTCCGTGATGGCCTGTTTGTAGCCAACCCACTTGTCGTCGAACCAGTACTTATCGCAGTCCTGGGGCCAGAGATTCAAAATCCGTCGGCGACCCTGATCCTTGATTAGCCAATTAGACAGCATCTTCGCTCCAGCATAGTGATCCGATGACAATCGATCGCAGTTCGCAACGGTCTTAAAATTTCCAAGTACCACCACGGGTGCATGAGTTGCCTGCAGACTTAGGACCAGGTCGCTCATCTGAGATTCGCTATAGCCAATGTCCATCACCAGAAAACCGCGCGGCGGATCGCGTCGCAGATGCTCCAAATCGCGCGCTTGTACGTGTTCTGGCGGGAGCATCAGCCCGTTCAGCTTGCTGCGGCGTAGGCTTTCGAGAACACTTAGTGTGCCGACATAAGCCCAACCTTCTTCGTGGAGATATGACGAAGCACCTAATGCTTCACTGCTAATCACTCCCACTGTATGCTGCATGAGGGTTGAAGAGCTTTGGCGCGACACGTGCTGCGCCCGGTGGCTTGGCTCGGCAACAAACGTTCCGCGGCGAGGTTCACGGAAGATCAAGCCTTCTCGTTCCAAGATGGAGTGCGCGCGTTGGATTGTGGGCTGAGTAATTCCCTGGGCCTTGCCCTCGGTGTATGACGGCAGCCGATCACCGGGCCGCAAATCGCCGGAGATAATCCGTTGACGCAGCGAACTTGCGACCTGAGAATACTTTGGTTGCTGTCGTCGCTCGGTTTTGGGTTCAGTTACGGGCATGGTCCGGAAAACTACTGTATAGTGTCCAATCTACATACTATGTAGAGGCACGAGCATTCTAACATGCACGGGTTGTGCTGTCAAGCACTCATGTCAAACAATTTACTAGCTGAATCGGCAAAGAGTTCGCGACAGCCAGGGCCAACTTAAGCGCCGGTTTCGATCTCGACTGGGGCCGCCCCGAAATGGCAAATCTTAATGCATGCATCTTCAGCGAATTTATGTAAAAATAGAATAGGCCCAAGTATCATAGGATTGGTAACGAGGAAGTTCCACATGTCCACACTGACCGCGCCCGCGCCGACTGGCGCCGAAGTCGGCAATATGGCGCCGGATTTTGATCTAAACGGTTCGACTGGCAAAATAAAGCTGTCAAGCTATCGCGGCAAGGCCAGCGTTGGCCTCTATTTCATCCGTGAATTTGGCTGCATGACTTGCCAGGCACACGCATCCTCGCTTGCGAAGCGGTCATCCGACTTCAAATCCATGGGCGTCAGGCTGTTCGTGATCGGCGGCGGATCGCTCGAAGACGCTAAGAAGATGGCGACGAACCTTAAGCTGCCGTTTCCGGTGCTTGCGGACACGGATCGCAGCACCTACGCGAAATTCAATCTTGGCAAGGCACTTGTAATGTTGCAAAAGAGCGCAACATTCTTAATCGATGCGGGCGGGATCGTGCGCTACGCGCACAGAAGCGCACTCCCGGCGGGCAGCCTCGAAATGGACGGCCTCGTTAAGGCGGCCAGCGAAATCAGCCAGGCAACCATTATTTCTGCAGTGGAAGATCGGGGACATTAGCCGGTTTCGAGTTCGGCGGTTCGGCTGGGACAGACAGTCGCTCCTTCTTTAGTTCCGAGCGAAGCGTCTCGACATGCCGATATGTTGCGTCAGGCAACGGTGGTAGATCGTCCGAATGCTTTCTAGCGACCTGCGCGTAGCAATCGAAGAAGTCTAGCGGGCCGTTGCTGACGGTCTGAATTAGGCGCCTGCGGCCATCATATTTTTCGATTGCCTGAGCCATCCCCTCGCCGATCGTATAGTACAGCCCGCCGCTATCAAGTCCCGAAGCCAAGGTCTTGGCGAACTGATCAGCGTCGTAAGCGGGATAGCACGCGTCGGTAATGCCGTTGACTATCGGCAACGCGGCCGCAAACTGCCGTATGCTTTCGTTATCCACGGCTCGAAAATAGAACCCGTAAGTCCCAGGCGAATAGCCGTCAGTGTCTGTTTCCACCTCAACTAGCCGCGCAGTCCCTTCACGCTGAATCTTGCTCAGCGCGGTAAAGAACGCCAAGTCCGGACTGTCAGTCGACTCGACATTGCCAAACGCCCTGTTCTGCACCGCATGGAAAGTCTCGTGAGCAATCAGCAAATTCAGGCCAAACCACGACGGCGTGAAGTAATCGTGGAAAAAGTGCATGTTGATGAAGATGGCGCCATCGCGATTGATCGCGTCCCAATCTCCACCGAGATGGAGATAGACGGTCTGATTGATCGTTATCCCGTCGGGTGAATACAACTCGTCGCGGTCCTGGCATGTTTGGAGCCAGCCGTCTTCGCGCTTATGCAGCTCGTCAATCATCGCGGCATAATCTGAAGTCGGTGAAACCATCAGACGCCCCATCGCGTATTTTGGCTGCGTTTCGGTCGTTGCGGTGCCATCGATGACCGCCTTGACATTCGCCCTAAGCTCATCGCGAGTCAGTGCGTGCTCCAGAGCGCCAATTTTGAGCAGTTCCGCATTTCCTGGTAGATTGATCCACGCATCGATCGACGCACTGCTGTCGTCGTGCGTTTGAATCAATTTGAGCAGTGTTGTGACCACGGAGTCATCTATGGTGATATTCACAGACGGCGGCGAACCGGCAAAGGCAGGAGACAAAAGTGACGAAAAACAAGAGACGAAGACAATAGCGACGAAAACACAGACGGGAGGGTTGAGACGCATGACGACTTCGTTGTACCCCATCAACGGATATGCTAAAAGGCCCTCCCCCGCCTACCGCAGCTGGAGGAGCTAAGAGAGAGAAATGAGGCGCTTGATTTGCCTTATCCCGCTCTTCCCGATTCGCGTAGCGCGGAGGGTCTTATTGAATTGGTACAAGCAGGGAATCTGAAAAAGTCACACCTTAGCCGTAACAAACAAAAAACGTCAGTCATTTCCTGTACTGGTGTTCAAGCTGCTTCAGAAATGTCTTTGGGTACAATTTTTGGCATAATTGCGGTCGATCATTGACTGGCGGAAACCATCTAGATTCATGTTTCAGCTCCTGGGTCGTCAAACTTACAGAGTCCGATGGCTCTGGATCGCTGCGGGATGCATCGTTCTGTTTGTGGGGATTCTGTACGGGGTCAATGTCTTCGCGGGACTTAAGGATGTCGGCGTTGAAGATCCAGCATCTGAATCTGCGGTGGAGTCGAGCCAGATGCTGAGGGACTTCCCGCGTTCGAGGGTTTCGTTCCTTCTTCTTGCCAGCAGTCCCACTCTTCTGGCAACACAGCCGCAATTCGCGAATGAATTTCAGCGCATCGTCGCTGCCGTTAAGACCGATCCGGCAAAGCCTAGCGTCGAGTCGTACTATTCCAGCGGCTCATCGACACTGCTTTCGCGTGACCGTCACGCGACTTTTGCTGTGATCGGCGTGCCGGGCAGTCAAAGTGATTTGCTTACGCGAATCAAGCCGCTGATCCGATCAAGCGTCATTCGAGTGCAGCTAGGCGGGCCAGCCGTAGCCGATCACGAAATCAATGACGAGGTTGCAAGAGACCTTCCCCAACTAGGCATGATTTCGCTCCCGCTCCTTGGAATATTGCTGCTGCTTGTTTTCAGAAGTGTGATTGCGGCCGTGCTGCCGCTTGTGATTGGGGCAATCAGCGTCCTCGGCGCGTTTGCGATCACGCGCTTTCTCAGCTCGTTTATCGACATCTCAGTCTTCGCGGCAAACATCATTTCGCTGCTTGGCCTCGGCCTCGCAATAGACTACAGCCTGCTCTACATCAGCCGATTCCGCGACGAACTAGCCGACGGCAAAAGCGTTGAGGCGGCAATCACGATCTCGTCAGGAACCGCAGGTGCGGCGATTTTCCTAAGCGGAACCACTGTCGCGCTCAGCCTTCTGGGAATCCTCGTTTTCCCAGAGATGTTCCTGCGTAGCATGGGACTCGGCGGCGCGCTTGCAGTGACAGTCGCCGTAATCTCGTCGCTGACTGTTTTGCCTGCGATCCTTTCTGTGCTCGGTCCGAAAATTGACGCGCTAATGATCCCACTTCCGATCAATCGGCGCGGAGTTGATATCAACAGCGGCTGGCGCGCGCTAGGGCAATTCGTGGTGCGGCGACCGGTCGCCGTTCTGGTTGTCAGTTTGGGGGTCTTGATCGCGGCAGGGATTCCGTTTATTCATGTTAGGTTTGCCGATCCCGGTCTCGACAGCCTGCCTGCCAGTTTTCAATCACGCCAGGTTTCTGACCAAATTGCGCGTGATTTTCCGGCCAGCGATAATCCGGCGATTGAAGTGATCCTGACCATGCCCAAATCGCCGATTAACGAAGATCAGTTGCAGAATCTGTTCGACTATTCGGATCAGCTCGAGGCGCTGCATGGTGTCAAATCTGTTGACGGGCTAAGCGACGTGAGTTCCGCTCTGTCGGCAAGTGACGCGTCGGACGTGTTCTACTCTGAGCCGGACCCGCGTGTGCGCGAGCTCAAGGATCGCTATTTGAGCGGCAATTCGACCCTGTTGACCGTGAATTACAGCGGCGGAGTCTCCGATGCATCAACGCAGTCTCTAGTCAAGGAAATTCGCGCAATGCAAGCCCCTGCGGGCACGCGCGTTTTGGTGGGAGGCGACACCGCCGATCTGGTAGATCGGCTTCAGAGCCTCAAGTCGCACCTGCCGCTCGCGATGACGCTGATCTTCACTGCAACATTCGTCGTGCTGACGGCGATGCTTTCAAGTCTGATCATCCCGATCAAGGCGATTGTGCTAAATACGCTTTCGCTCGGTGCCGCGTTCGGATTGATGACCTGGATTTTTCAGGACGGCCACTTGCAGAGAGCCCTCGACTTCACATCGAGCGGTTCGCTCGATCCGACGTTGCCGGTGCTCATCTTTGCGATCGCATTTGGCCTCGCGACAGACTACGAAGTGTTTCTCGTCAGCAGAATTAAGGAGGAATATGAACGAACCGGGAGCAATTCCGCAGCAATTGTCATTGGTGTGGAAAAGACCGGTGGAATCATCACGTCGGCGGGACTGTTGCTAGTCGTTGTAGTGGCGGCGTTCGGCTTAAGCCATATCCTTTCGATGAAGGAGATGGGCGTCGGTCTTGCGGTCGCAGTCGCGGTGGATGCCGCGATAGTCCGCACCCTGCTCGTCCCGGCGGCGCTAAAGCTATTCGACCGTCTCAACTGGTGGATGCCCGGTAGAAGGAAACCGAGTCTTATCAGCAAAAGATTGCTGTGAAACACGTCTGATTTAAGAAAGGAACCAGAATAGTTGCAAACCAAACTCGTCCGCAAGGGTTTCACGTTGATTGAACTGCTCGTCGTCATAGCGATCATCTCAATCCTCGCTGCGATTCTCTTCCCTGTCTTCGCGTCAGCGCGCGAGAAGGCACGTCAAACTTCTTGTCTCAATAACATCAAACAGCTTTCGCTCGCCAATGTCCAGTACTCTCAGGACTATGACGAGATATACGTGAGAGTAAAGCAGCTCAATCTGTCCAGCGGACCTCCCACGCCGCTTTCGGTGGAAACGCCGCAGGAGGCCCCCTATCTGATGTGGGCGGGAGTGCTGATGCCCTATGTGAAGGCAACCGGCGTTTTGTCGTGCCCTACTTCACCGTACGCGATCACGTCGAGCTCGGCGGGAGTGCCGGATTTTTCGGTGTATAACCAGCCTAATGGCATGGTTGACGATCTTGCGGACGACGCTCAGACCTCTATCGGTCTGAATTCGGCGATCGACCCCTTCGGAAGCGCAGCTTGCTTAGATCCCTTCTTTTCGTCGGGCATGTTAACCACGCCGTGCACCACTCCTCCCACGGTTGCGTCGTTCCAGTACCCAGCGGCAAGTGCAGCATTCGCGGATAGTGTGCCAAACATTCCAAGCGGCAATCCCATTGCCACGCCAACCAATCCATTTACGCTGGGATTCATTGTGAACGCGGCGTTCCCGCTCGACATCAGCGGCGGCCTGACCGACAGACATACGCAAGGCACAAATATCGGATTCATCGACGGGCATGTCAAGTGGTATCCCGTCAGCCGCATCTATCCGGTGGCTACGCAGATATCCGATGTGATTGCCGGAACCAGCTTCACCCCAGATGCCACGTTTTTTCAGGCGGCAAATTGCGTTAATTACAACGCAGCGGGCATTTATTGGGATCGGACTGCGTCGGATCCGACGCTAGTTCCGGCTGCATCAGCCGGGTGCCCATGACGACCAAATAGTCACATGCGGAGCGGCGGCACTGGATTGCGCATGTCCAGTGCCGCCGCTTTTTTCGTATCGTAACCAAATAATTAAAGAGTTAGGCAGGGATTGTAAGCAGCGTGAAGAGCAAAGTCGCGTACACGAACGAGTTCTGCAGGCAGTGCGCGAACATGGACGGCAGTAGCGATTTTCGAGTCTCCGCCATCCAGGCAAAGACACCGCCTAAAACGGCCAGCGGTATCTGGTCGGCAATTCCCACCTGATGCGAAAGACCAAAAGCGAGTCCGGTCGCAAGGATTCCCATTGGGACGCCAAGGCGAAGACGCGCGGCGTTGTAGAAGATGCCGCGAAACATCGTCTCTTCGAAAAACGGCGCGATTACGGCGACCAAAATGTACAGAATCACGCTTGCAAGCCCAGGCGGCGTGCTCAGCAGGAGCGGAATCGCGGGATTGGCCGGCTGCGGCGCGGTGTGAAAAACTACTTTCGACAGCGACGCGAACGCCAGGAGCAGCGGCAGCGAGATGCACCAGCCGAGCAGTCCAAAGCCAATCATACGGGCGACATTGCGCCCGTTGTTCAGGCCAATCTCGTCAGACACACGTGCACCACGCAGCTTCGCCAAGCCAAACAGCGCCAGCAACGTGATCAAACCGCACGCGCCTGTTGCAATCGCTTCAGCGCCAATCGTAAAGAGCATTCGATCGGCGTCTGGAACACGCGAAAATCCTTTGCCGAAAGCGGACTCCAAGATCGGCGATGCGATCAAGCCGACCGTCATCATCAAGATGAGATAAAGCACAAAAACGTTCAGGAGATCGCCAGCACCAAGTCTGCGGTCTTCATCAGTCACGAGTGGGCGATCGGCGTCAAAAATGGAACCGATACCAAGTTCGGTGGCCGCACCCGGTTGACCCGATTGAGTCGCTTGACCACTCGTCTTGTGAACGATCAGCAGAATGATTCCAACAATCCCCAGCAAAAATGCAAGTAGAGCGCCAAGTCCAACGAATGTTGATCCCACCACGCTCTCAGACGCTTCCCGTTGGACAGCCGTCAACGCGCTGTTGGCGAGTGCGGTCTGTCCCGAGCGGACATATATCTGATGCTCTGCAATCTTTCCCCACCATCGCAGACGCGCGATAGACTCGATTGTTGCCGTAAGTGAAGCGGCTTGAGCGGGCGAAATCTTGGCTGTGTTTGCATACAGTTCTGTCCAAACAGTCACTTCAGGAGCGTAAGTCGTACGGGCAGCAGGAGATGCCGCCGCCACTAGTGTGTATGAATCAAGAGGACTGAATGGAATTTTGCCCGGTAGCGGGCCAAGAGGATTCGGATCGCCGTTTTCGGCGCGAAGCAAGATGACACGTCTCGCAATTGCAGGCTGATCGTGGTTTTGTTCGAGCAGTTTGACCGCCGTGTTCAGCGCGGTTGTTCGCTGGCCAGTCATGCTCTGAGACAAAATGGCTGCAAACGGGGAACTGGCCGATTTGGCTGGACTAACTCCCGTTGAAATGTACGAGGCCTTAGCCTGCGTATCGATTTGGAGAATCGCTTGTACAGTGGCGTCGGACGGCTCATCACCCGCAGCAGACTGGGGGCCAGATGTCGCGGACTTGACTAGGCTGTGCTTGTGGGGCAGCAGTGCTGGGATCCGGTCTGCGAAGCTGCTTTGCATAAACCAAAACACGACCAAGAATATGATCGCGATTGGGGAAACGTGATCGTTGCGCCGGAACTTCGGCTTTACCCGGTCGAAGGCATCCTGCGCGGGATCAGTCGCATTTTCCTGGTCTAACATAAATGGATGTCCGGCTGAATTACGCAGAAGCTATTGCTGCACGGGTCCGGCGGGAACTGATGGCTTGTTATTGCTGGCCGCGATCAAACGTTGCACGCGCATCAGATTTGATTCAACGGCGGGAGAATGCGGGAACTTCTTCTTGATCGTCTGCCAGACGGCCAGCGCTTGGGACAATTTGTGGATGTGCTCCAAGCTGTGCGCATACATCTTCCAGTCAAGATCTCCAGCATCCGCAAATGTCGTCGAGCGGGCGAACACTGCGGCCGAACGCGCATAATCGTGCATGGTGTTGTAGTAAAACGCACCTAGTTGGTAGTAGGCGTAGGATTTGCCTGGATTTCGGTTAACACCCAGACGATAGTACGCTTCCGCGTCCTTCAGGTCACCGCCCGATTCCATCAGCCATCCTCCAGTCGCGTAGGGCTCGAGAAAATTCGGCTCCGCTTCGGAAATCGTGCGGTCAAGCGCGATGATTCTCGGGTAATCGCCGAGATGCCACCAAAAGTCCGTGCGATCCCACAGCCTATCGACCACGATGGTCGACATCGAGTTGATCACGTCCATACTCTCAGACTCGCTGACTACTTGAAGATGCCGGTGCACGTGACGCGCCGATCTCGCCTGTGCGATCCCTCCAAAACACAGCAGGATGCCACATATCGTCCCCAGTTCCAACAACGTCCTGATCAGACGAACCGACAGCTTTTTGTTGCGCATGATTTAGTTTGACGCTCTTTCACGACTGCTCTAACCGCATATAGATTACCTTACCTTGCCAATGTCAGAAATCCAATCCAAAAGTTACTCAGCCAACCCGCCATAGCGCCTGATATCGTCAAATTCTCAATTGAATCCCGATTAGGCTATAATGCGGGGATTCGGCAGCTAAAGTGTGATGTCTGCCTGCCGGAAAGGATCTTGTTCTTTGCTGAAAATTTCGCGACGTTGCGCCCTTGTACAGATTCTGTTCGCCGCCCTTATTTGGTCTGCTTGCATAACACTTAGAAGTGCCTCTGCGGCTCCCGCTCACTCAACGGACTCGTTCACCGCGTGGGATGACTACTATCTCTACGCTGGTTTTCAGGTGAATGATGCGCATGTCGTCTCGACAAACGATACTCCCACTTCGCAGCCGCAGCAGGATGACGATATCGAGGTGTTTATTGATACCCTCGGCCCTGGGGGGAGCAAAACACGCACGCCCGGGACATATCAAATGGCAGTGTCCGCTGCGTCCGGAGCATATTTTAGTGTCGGCGATCCCAGTGGCAAACCGAAGGCCAAGCTGGTATTCACCTACAAATACGCAACGACCGTCAACGGCACACTCAACCGCAACAACGATACTGACATCGGCTATACAGTCGAGATGGCGATCCCATGGCGTGAGCTGGGGTTGACTAGCCCTCCCAAGCCTGGAACTGTCTGGGGATTTAACGTCATCAACCGCGACCGCGATTCGCTCGACAAGCCAGCGTCACGCCTGGCATCGCTTTCGCCAGATGTTCAGAGCGCGGAGGATGTTCAAAACCCGCAGAAGTGGACTAAGATCATCTTCACAGACGGAGTCGCGGCGCACCATTCTGGGCCGGATGAGGTTTACTGCCCTCGCGTGGTTTCGCATTTCCCGCAGATTGATGGCGTGATCAAGAGTGGCGAGTGGGATCGGGCGGATGGGTTTCTGATCGGCGCCCCAACCGTCGTTGCGGCAGCGCCGACCGAAGAGCCGAACATTACGGAATCGCCGTTCGAAGCGATCCAACAGGCGATGGACGCCACTCCTGCCCCAACGATTACTGACAAGAACGGCAAACCAATCACGGAGCCAAACGCGCCGTCTGCACCTCCCGCCCCTGCCCCAGCACCCGCCCCTGTAGGGCCGCCGGTTGAAACGGCAACGGTGCCGGACTACGATATCGCACTTCCAGGCGGAGGGATGGTGCATGTGGGCAAAATGCCAGCCCCAGTGGAGGCTCCTCAGGACGCAACTCCTCCGTCAACTTACCCTGTGCCAAAGCACGGAAAAGGCAAGCACAATAATACCGAAGAGGCTCAGCTTCCGACCACATACGGTGACCAAATTCCGGCCACTGGGCCAAAGCTAGACACCGGTCAGGGCTTAGGATTGCCGCAGCGCACGCGTGTGTCGTCGCTGTTTTTCGCGATCTACCATCCCGAGTACACCTCGGCCAGCGGCTTTGTCAACGATCCCATGACCGGCGCTGGTTCGTGGTTTGGTGCGGGCAGTGTCCAGTATCAGGTGGACGAGATGCGGGACGCGAGACGTGCCGGTGTCGACGCGATGCTGGTGGTTTACGATCCCGACAATCCGTCGTCGGTCACCGGTCTAGCGTCGATGGTGCAGGCGCTGCAGCTCATGAAGGCGAACCAGGAGGACTACCCACTTCTCGCTCTTCGTCTCGTCGGCTCTGGATCAAGCGACACGTACACCGGCATCAAGCAGTTTTTCGAACCAGGTGCCGCCGGAGTTTCGCGCGGAGGTCATGTTGCCGGACGCTCAGGGCGACAAGGCGCAATATATTGTTGTTGTGAAGGATGCGAGCGACGCGGCATCGCTGCAGGACGAGTTCGCCAAGGATTTCGCTGGGGAGGGTGCAGAGACTATTTGTCGCGCAGATGGACAATAGGACGGTAACATCCGGCAATGCAGACGTTGCGCTAACCGCGGATGTGGTCACGCCGTTTGACGCGACCACCACCCCCATTCAGTCCCGGATGCAGGGCCAAACGTACGACAATTCGTGGTCCAGCGCGATTACGGCCGCGCCGGATTGGGTGGTTTTGGACAGTTGGAACGATTATGTCCGCGCAACCGATGTCGGCGCATCGCGGCAGTACGGCGAGTTCTACGCCGATCAGACCAAGCTCTATTCGCTCCAGTGGAACGGCGGCCAGCAGTGGCACGCACGCTATCTGAAATACGACGGCCCGACGCGAATGTCTGCGAACACGCTCTATACCGCGCATATTCGTGTAGAAAATGCGGGCACCCTGCCCTGGCGGCTTGGCGAGGACTACGCGCTTAGTTATCGTTGGTACCGCGATGGTCGTCTGTACGACGATAGCGCGCCAAAAATTCCGATCATTACCGATGTTTACCCAGGCCAGTGCGCGACCATCGGCGTTGGGATCGCCGCGCGCAACCAGTACGGCAGCGCGCTCGAGCCTGGCGATTATACGCTCGTGTTCGATCTTGTCCAGGGCAAAGACCGCTGGTTCAGCCTAGCGGGCGACCTTGCAATGCCGATTCACGTTAAGATTGTCGCAGCGGACGAAACGCTGCCTGACAAGGCGGCATTTGTTGCTTCGACATTATCGACGCGTGTTGAGGCAGGTGCAACCTACCCTGTGGTCGTTTCCGTGCGCAACGACGGCGCGTCAACCTGGAGCGGTCAAACGACAACGTTGGACTACACCGCAACTCCCGA
The DNA here is from genome assembly GCA_963699265.1 of uncultured Armatimonadota bacterium. Classification (GTDB taxonomy): domain Bacteria; phylum Armatimonadota; class Armatimonadia; order Armatimonadales; family Capsulimonadaceae; genus CAXSEA01. Next base: position 5,069,461 of record OY969427.1, read on the forward strand.
CGAAGCTGGCGCGGAGCCGCAAACAGGATCAGTTAAGCTCGGCGCGGACATTTCGTCCGGCTCAGTTGCCGATGTCAAGGCGACTGTGAAGCTGACAGGCGATCCCGGCGCGCGGTTCACGGTCAAGTGGACAATCCACAGCCCCGACGCGGAAGGCCATCTGATCCAGCGCGTCACGCTCGTCCCGCTTGATGCGGGCGAGACATTTGTACTCAACGATGTCCCGCGCGATCTGAAAACGGGCGAAACGCAAACTGCACGGCTTGGCATAGCAAATATCGGCACACACACCTGGGCAAGCGGCCAATGGAGCGTTGGATATCACTGGGCGTATTTTGATGGGACGCCAGCGACGGACGGTACATTGCTGACGCCGATCAAAGAAACAATCGCGCCAGGCACGGTCACTGCCGTCACCGCAAAGTTTCAAGCGCCTGATCATCCCGGCCGATACTTCTTACTCTGGGATATCCGAGCACACGAAGGCTCATGGGGTTCGGAGTTCGGACAAAAAATCCACGAAAATGCAAGTTTACCTGTGGTAGTTTCAGTGACACCCGGAAATGATTCGCAGTCCATTCCAGTCGATCTGTCGAAATATTTTAACGTGAAAGCGATTGAATTTGAGGGCGAAACTTCGGCGGACATCGACGGCCAAGGCGACGCCATCCCGGGCGAAATGATTCCACCCGATGGCACGACAGATCTCAATTCTAACCCTGTCCTAACGGGCAAAATCGGACCACCTGTATATCCCTCTGGCTACTAC